>NZ_CP150335.1:5547500-10385000 GCF_051473855.1 Sorangium sp. So ce375 | reverse complement strand
GAGGAGCGGGCTCCGCTAGGTTCCGATTGGACGCACCCACAAGTTTCCGGTGGTGATATCGAGAAGGTCACACCCGATCCCATACCGAACTCGGAAGTTAAGCTTCTTGGAGCCGATGGTACTGCCAGGGCAACCTGGTGGGAGAGTAGGACGCCGCCGGGATTTTCTTCGAACCTGCGCACGGTGAGAGCCGTGCGCAGGTTTTTTTTTGTCCATCGTGGTTCCGGCCTCGAGCGCGTTGTGGCGTCTTCGCCGCGTCGAGGCCGCCGCGGGGGACGTCGGCTGCCGCGGGAAGCGCGTGCGGCGCTGGCCGGCGCCGGTGACGGCGCTCGTCGGAGATCTTCGCTGCCGGCCCCCGACGAGGGTGCTCGTCGGGCAGCGCAGCGAGGGCTGAACTCGCCTGGGACGTTGTGTCTCCGGCGCGCTGCGCACGCCGGAGGCAGAACGTCGATCGGGCTCAAACAACAGCCCTCGCCTCGCTGCCCGACGAGCACCCTCCCCGGGGGCCTACGGTTCGGGACGACGGCTTCGTTGGGGCAGCGTCGGTAGGCGCCGCCTGTGGGGCGAGCTCGTGGGGGCCGCCGTCGGTCGGTAGGCGCCGCCTGTGGGGCGAGCTCGTGGGGGCCGCCGTCGGATTGCGGCTGCTGGGGCAGGGGCGCGAGATCGACGCAGGCGGCGGGGAGTTGCCGTCAGCGCGTAGGGACGAGCACGGCCCTGTACCGTCAGGAGAACGACGGTCAGTGGGGGTGCCCGGCAGGTCGCCTCGGGCCGTAGCTGCGCAGAAGGATGAGCCCCGCGAGGACGAACAGGGCGGCGATCTGGAGCGCGGCCGGGATCTGCTGCAGCCACTCCTCCTCATCGATCCCGAGCGTGGCAAGGAAGAGGCCGAGCAGGCCGCCCAGGGCTTCGCCAGATCGGCTCACAAACGTCGCAGGGCCGCTGGCGACCGCCTCGTGCGAGAGCGCGTGCAAGAGCAGGCCCGCCACAGCGGAGAGCAACCAGGGCTCGATCGCCTCGAGGCGCTCCACGTCGACGAGCCGCGTCGCGAAGGCGCCAACCACCGTGGCGAGCGCAATGCCCGCGAGCGCAACGCTCATGGCGCGCTTGCCGCCAGTTTCGGCCCTCACCTCGAGGACCTGAATGGCCACCACCATGGCGAGCGGCACGGTGTGCGCGGCGATCGCGAGCACGACAGGGAGCGAGAGCTGCCCGACGCGCGAGAGCGACGCGACCGCCGCGCCCTCGCCGAACTGATGCGCGAGCACCGCGGCATACCCCATCGCGAGCGCCGTGGTCGGCGTCTGGTGAGCTCCAGCCTCCCCGAGCAGGACGCGCTCCAGCACCGCCGGCGCCAGGAAGCCACCCGCCGCCGCGAAGAGCGCGAGCCAGCCGATCTCGCCGAGCGCCTCAGGGAGCAGGTGAAGCAGCGCGATCGACGCCGCTCCGACGAGGGCGAACGTCCGCAACGCAGACATCGCGCCCGCGCTCCGGTGACGGAAGACCGCCGCAATTCCGCCCAGCATGACGGCCAACGCAAGGAGCGAGACGCCGAACGCCAGCGACACAGGCGCCCTCCTAGCACGGATTCGGAACGAACCGGTGATGAGCCGAACGCTCTGTGGGGGGCGCTACGAACGCCGGGGGTTGTGCCGTTCCGTGCGGAGGATCAGGTCGCCGACGAGGGCCGTCCAGCCGGTCTGGTGCGAGGCGCCGAGCCCAGCGCCGGTGTCGCCGTGGAAGTACTCGAAGAAAAACAGGCGATCTCGGAATCTAGGATCGCGCTGGAAGAGAGGGTGTTCGCCGTACACAGGGCGGCGCCCGTCGCGGTCGCGCTCGAAGATCGCGATCAGCCGGCGCGCGATCTCGTGCGCTCCGTCGCGGAGGGTGCGAGGGCCGTGGCCGCCGAGCGGAGGGATCGTGAGCACGTCGCCGAAGCCGTGGTCGAGCCGGAGGAGCGAGCGATAGAGCAAGTAACCGAGCGGGAACCAGATCGGGCCGCGCCAGTTGGAGTTGCCGCCCTTCATGCGCGTGATCGACTCGCCCGGCTCGTAGCCGACCGTGTACTGCGCGTCGCAGGGCGTGAGCCCGAGCGAGACGGGCGCGGCCGCGTGCTCCTTGGAGAGCGAGCGCGGGCCGAACGGCGAGAGGAACTTTTCCTCATCGAACAAGTGCGCGAGCACCCGCTCCAGGCGCCCCGGCGTCACCGCGGAGAGCACCTGGCGGCCGTCTGGACGCACGGTGATCGCCTCGGCCAGCGCGGGGTTCTTGCGGAGGAACCACTCGGTCCGGCGCCGGAAGTTCGCGAGCTTGCCGTAGATCTCCGGGGTGATGACGTGCACCGCGCAGAGCGGGATGAGGCCGACGGCCGATCGGATCTTCACGTGCCGCGGCTTTCCTCCGGCGAAGAGGATGTCGAAGTAGAAGCCGTCCTCCTCGGACCACAGCGGCAGCCGGCCGTCCGCCGTGTGATGGAGCGCGTGCGCGATCCGCAAGAAGTGCTCGAAGAACTTGCTGGCCAGATCCTCGTAAGCGGAGTTGTCGAGCGCGAGCTCCAGCGCGATGCGCATGAGGTCGAGGCAGTACATCGCCATCCACGCCGTGGCGTCCGCCTGCTCCAGGCGCATCCCGGGCGCGAGCCGCTCGCTGCGATCGAAGAGAGAGATGTTGTCGAGGCCGAGGAACCCGCCCTCGAAGACGTTGTGCCCCTCGGCGTCGCGCTTGTTGACCCACCAGGCGAAGTTGATGAGGAGCTTGTGGAACACCCGCTCCAGGAACACCCGATCGCCCTCGCCCCGCTGCTTCCGCTCGATCTTGTAGATCTGGTAGGTCGCCCAGGCGTGCACCGGGGGGTTCAGATCCGAGAACTCCCACTCGTAGGCAGGCAGCTGCCCGTTCGGGTGCTGGTACCACTCCTTGACCATCATCTTCAGCTGGGCCTTCGCGAGATCGATGTCGAGCGAGGCCAGCGCGACCGCGTGGAACGCGAGATCCCAGGCCGCGAACCAGGGGTACTCCCACGCGTCGGGCATCGAGAGGACGTCGGCGACGGAGACGTGACGCCAGTGGCTGTTGCGGGCGCTGAGCCGCTCGGGCGGCGGCGCGTGCGCGTCTCCGCGGAGCCATGTGTCGACGTCGTAGTGGTAGAACTGCATCGTCCAGAACAGCCCCGCCGCCGCCTGGCGCTGGATGGCGCGGCGATCGTCGGACAGATCAGGGCCCTGGACGGCGAGATAGTACTCGTCCGCTTCCTTGCGCCGCGTCTCCAGGAGCTCGTCCGCGCCGTCGAAGGGGCACTCCACCGGCTCCGGAGCGAGCCGGAGCAGGATCCGTCGGCTCCCGCCGGCCGGCACATCGAAGCGATGCCAGGTCGCGGCCTTGGTGCCGCGACGCTCGGGGTTCACCCGCGCCTCGTCGCCGTGGACGACCCGGTGATGGAACGCGTCCTTGACGTAGGGTGTCCGCGAAGGGACGCCATAGAGCCGATCGAGGTTCGTCTCGTTGTTGGTGAAGAGCAGCTCCGGGCTGCCTTCGACGTACAGGTGATGCGCGCCGTGCTCGGGGTGCGCCGCGCGCAGCATCACATGACCGGCGTCGGTCTCCATGGCCCGGATCTCCGGGACCGGACCGGGAGGCTCGCTCCAGGACCATGTGTTGCGGAACCAGAGGTGCGGCAGCACGTGGATCGGCGCGGCCTCCGGGCCGCGGTTCACCACGGTGACGACCATCAGGATGTCGCTCGGGCTCCGCTTCGCGTACTCGACGAAGACGTCGAAGTAACGATCCCCCTCGAAGGCGCCGAGATCGGGGAGATCTACCTCGCCCTCCGAGAGGCCGCGGTCGCGCGCGGCGGCGACGAGCGTCTCGTAGGGGAACGGCCGCTGCGGGTACCGGTAGAGATAACGCAGGTAGCTCGAGGTCGGCGTCGCGTCTTCGTAGTAGTAGATCTCCTTGACGTCCTCGCCGTGGTTGCCTTCTGGCCCGGTCAGGCCGAAGGCCCGCTCCTTCAGGATCGGATCCCGCTCGTTCCAGACGGCGACGGCGAGACACAAGATCTGGTGCCGGTCGCAGATGCCGCCGAGCCCGTCCTCGTTCCATCGATAGGCGCGGCTCCGGGCATGATCGTGGGGGAAGTGCGCCCAGGCATCCCCGTCTGCGCTGTAGTCCTCGCGCACCGTCCCCCAGGCCCGCTCCGACAGGTACGGGCCCCAGTGCTTCCAGCGCAGGAGGCGCTCGCGCTCTTCCTCGAGGCGGCGGTGCTCGGCGGTCGGCGCAGCGGGGACGGTCCTCGTCATGCGATCCACGCTAGAGGACGAACACCGAGGCGTCGAGCCCGCGGCCGGCGCGCGGCGGGACGGACGCCGCCGCTACTCGGTGCGCTTGATGATGTGAAACCCGAACGGCGTCTCGACGATCTCGCTCACCTCGCCGACCCTCAAGGCGAAGGCGGCGTCGGAGAAGCCCTTCACCATCATGCCGCGCTCGAACACGCCGAGATCCCCGCCGCGCTCGGCGGCGCCCGGCTCGTCGCTGTACTCGGCGACCACCTCCTCGAAGCTCGCCCCGCCGCGGATCTTGAGCAGCGCTTCCTGCGCTCGCGCGCGCGCCTCGGCGCGCGTGCGGCGGGTGCCCTCGGGCTTGCTCTTCGAGCCCTCGTGCATGACGAGGAGGTGCCGCGCGCCGATCTGCTTGGGCTGACTCGCCACCACCGCGCGCTCCCTCTCGATCGCGGCGTCCTCCTCGGCCGCCCGGATCGGCGCGGAGACCGCGAGGCCGCCGCCGACCCACGACGGCGAGGTGGCCAGCGTCCCGCAGGCGGTCGCGCAGAGGAGCGCGAGGGGAGAGCACGCCGAGAGCGCGTGGACGAGCACGCCGCGGAGGTGAGGGCTACGCATCGGCGCGGAGACTGCCGCGGGAGGAGAGCGCCCGCAACCCTCCCGTCCGCGCGCGCCGCTCAGCGGAGCACCATCACCGGGACGAAGGCCCATCCGCCAGCGGCCACGCTCACCCGGGCGCGCCTTACCTCGCCCCGGACGCCGACGACCACGTCGTGCGTGCCCGCGCGGACGCGGGTCCGCGCGATCGCGACGCGCGCGGGGAGCGTCGACCATCCGCGCGTGTCCGGCGTGTCGAGCGCGGTCAGCGTCGCGCTCGTCAGCAGGCCGACGAGCAGGCCCAGCGGCCCCGAGTCCTCCGCGGCAGCCTCGGTGGCGCCTTGCGCGGCCTCGCCCGCGGCGATGCGGGCGAGGGTCCTCGTGATGGCCGACAGGATGACCGTCCCCTCGCTCTTCTTCCAGGCCGCGCGCACCTGCGCCTCGACGTCGAGCGCCTGATCCATCGGCTGGGAGCGCCCATCCAGCTTCAGCGTGGGGATCGCATAGCCGCCCTTGCCCCGGGCGAGCGTCGGGTAGTTGACCCAGGTCACGAGCCCCTTCGCCGCGAGCTCGCTCGCCCGCGCGCGATCCGTCGGGCTGATGTCGTCGGCCACGAGCGTGAGCGCGAGGCCGATCGGCAGGCGTTGCGGCACCTTCTGCGGGACGCGCCCGAACCCGACGACGACGACGAGCTCGGCCTCGTCGGCCTCGTCGAGCGGCGGCGGCGGCGCCTCGCCCTCGATCAACGCGGCGATGCGGGGCGACCTGGGCTCGCCGCGCGTGAGCGCGCGGAGCGGGCGCCGGAGCGACGGATACGACCCGTGGCGGAGGGCGTCGTCGTAGTGGAGGAGCGCCTCGTCAGGCTGGCCGCTCTTCTCGAAGGCGAGGCCGGCGAGGTAGCTCCCGAGGCCGAGCAGCGCCGTCTCGCCGTCGTGATCGCGCAGGTATCTCTGCATGACCCCGAGGCGGCGAGCCTCGACCCTGGCCCCGCTGAGGTCGCGCTGGGCCAGGTAGTTCATCATGTTGATGGTGTTGATGAGCAGCTTCTCGTAGGCAGGCGCCTTGTACGGGCCCACGTCGTCCGAGAAGAGGTATTTGCCGAGGTCGTGGGCGGCCCCGCGGGACATGTCGAGCAGATCGATCGACTTGTCCGCGGCCCCGAGATCGCGCGCGGACAGCCGGTAGCTGTCCATGCTGAGGAGGATGTTGCCGCGGTCGAGCAAGAGGAGCGCGTTGTCGCCCCGGAGCGCCGGGAGCTCTGCCGCGGTCTCGACCTCGAGCTGCTCGTTCAGCGCGGCCACCGCCTCGGCGGGGGCGCCGCGATCGAGCGCGTGGAGCGCGGTGCGCACGCGGTCCTCGTGTCCGCCGCAGGCGGCCTGCCAGAGGCCGAGGAGCAGCGCGAGAGGAGCCAGGGCCGCACGCTTGCGCCCCGCGAGGCTCGCGTGCCGCCGGCGCATCACTCCTGGATGAGCGCCTTGGTGAAGGCCGCCCTGTTCTGCCAGGCCACCGCGCTCGTGGCGACCTCGATGAGCTGCATGAACATGAAGTACTGGACGCGGCGCTCGTCCTCGGTGCGCTCGTCGGAGGTGAAGACCTTGCCGGTGAGGTAATACTTCGCGCCGAGCTGGCGGTTGTACTCGGCGATGTGGCTCGGATCGAACCCGCCGCCGTGCTGCTTCTCGACCTCCGCGAGCATCTGCTGCTGGCGCTCGACGCTCACCACGGTGACGAGGCTCGCCTTGGCCAGGTACGTCTCGACGTCGGACAGGAGCGCCTGAAGCTGGCTGTCGATGTGCTCGCTCGTCTGGTTCGACAGCGGATAGATGGCGAGCGTGGGCCGCGAGCCGTCGTGCGCCCACGCCTTGGCCACCGGAGAGGCCATCAGCGACGTGAGGTTCTCGTGGAGGAGCTGCTCGATGTCGCGCCTGTCGATTCCCGTGCTCATCGCCGCGTCGTCGAGCCCCTCGACCTGATTGCCGCGCACGTAGGTGGGGCCACAGCCGATGGGAAGAGAGGCGAGCGCGATCGCCGCGAGCAGCGCGGCCGGACGGATGCTGGGCGAAATGGGCATGGACGCTCCGCAGGGGCAGGACGCCCGCATCCTAGCAGGCGAGGTGTGCACGGGAGCCTCGATCAGGCGGAAATCGTGCTCTGCGAGGCGGCGCGCGCGCGGTGCGCGCGGCGAGCGCGGCATGTCAGCAGCGCGGACGTCCTGGCTCGTCTCAGCGCGAGCAGCGCGAGCAGCGCGAGCAGCGCGCGCGCCGACGTGGCCCCGCCGTCGTCGTCGACGAGGGGGCTGTGCGCGCACGAGAGCCAGCGCTCGTCGAGCGGCCGGCGTGAAGGCAAGCGCTCCGCGGCGTCCGACGTCGCGGCCCACCAGGGCGGGTCGTAGTCGCCGATTTCCGCGGCGCGCATCGCCTCGGTGACGAGCCAGTCGCGATGGGCGATCAGCCCTCCGTAGATGGGGTCGGAGCAGCCGGCTGGTCCGCGCGACGTCACGCCGATGATCCGTCCAGCGGCGTCGAGCGCCGGTCCGCCCGAATCGCCGCTGCAGATGCCGCACTCTCCGCGCCACTCGCCCCCGGTGACGCGCTCCTGCGTTCCACACCCGTACCCCACGCACTCGACGCGGAGCCCATCGCGGCGCCTGCGAACGCCGCCGTCTCGCCCTCTGCCCTCCGTGTCGCCGAAGCCCACCGCCGAGTAAACCTCGCTCTCCTCGGGCGGCCGGTCGAGGCGGGGCGCGAGCGGCGTGACCTCGCTTCCTCGGATGGGCGAGGACAGCACGACGAGCGCGATGTCACGCCCGCACACGGCGTTGCCGTCGGGCGGGCTGATCAGCGCGCGGGCGCCGATCCACGGCGCGTCCGCAGCCCACAGGGCCCCGCCGAGCGTGGCGTAGACCTGCGAGGCGTCGACCGGCTCACCGAACGTCGCCGTCCTGCAGGCAATGAGCTTGGGAGCTTCCGCGATGCAGTGCTGCGCCGTGAGCACCAGGTTGGGCGCGATCACGGTGCTCGAGCAGGTCCGCGCGACGCGCCCTCTCCGATCGGTGATGAGGAGCCCCGCGACCGCGCGATCTCCAGCGTCGGGATACCCTCCCTTGATCTCCAGCGCAGCCTCGGCCGCGTCCTCCTCGCGCAGGCCAGGGTCGTCGGCGTCTCCAGCGCAGCCGGCCAGCGCTGCGACGAGGAGGCATCCAGCTCGGGTACACCACGCGGTGCTGTTCCGGCACACGGCCAGCCGCCATTGCACGGCACCTGCCAGCCTGGGCTGTGCACCGCCGCGCTCTGCGAGGTGAGGAGAGGATTGCTTCCGAGGAAGCTCACGCGCGCGCGGAGCAACGCCGCCGCCTGTGGTGAGAGATGCGGTCAGCGCGCCGGTCGGGCTCATGTACAGCGCAGCGCACGACCCCGGCGTCGACGGAGCACAATGCGCTGGGCTGCGAGGTTCGTCGGTGAGGAGGCGTGGTGGGCGCGGGGCCTCGCGCTCCGGGAGGAGCGCTCTCTCGTCGCCGTGGCGAGTCCGTTCGCGACGTCAGCGCGCTGCGGGCGCTCGTTCTCGCCGGCGCACCGGCCGGCGTCGGAGCGTCAGCCGACCACGATGTTCACGATCTTCCCTGCGACGTAGATGAATTTCTTTACCTGCTTGCCCGTCGAGAGGGCGGCGACGCTCTCGAGGCCGAGCGCGGCGGCTCGGGCCTCTTCTTCCGAGGCCGCCTTCGCCAGCATCAGGCGGCCGCGGACCTTGCCGTTCACCTGCACCGGGATCTCCAGGATGTCGTCGACGCAGAAGGCCTCGTCGTACGTGGGCCACGGCTCGTGGCTCAGCGAGCGCTCGTGGCCGGTGAGCCGCCACAGCTCCTCCGCGAGGTGCGGCGCGAACGGCGACACGAGGAGGATCAGCCGGAGCACCGCCTCGCGCGGCGGCGACGGCAGCGAGCTCAGGTGATTCACGAAGACCATCATCGCGGAGATGGCGGTGTTGAACGCCATCGCCTCGATGTCGCCGGTCACCTTCTTGATCGTCCTGTGGAGCTGCCGGGTCGTCGCGTCGTCCATCGCGTCCGAGAGAGGTCGCGTGCACGTCGAGAACACGCGGTCCCGGAACCGGACCACCCCCTGGATCTGCCCTGATTGCCAGGGCTTCACCGCGTCGAGCGGGCCCATGAACATCTCGTACAGGCGCAGCACGTCGGCGCCGTAGGCCCGCACGATGTCGTCGGGGTTGATCACGTTGCCCCGCGACTTCGACATCTTCTCGTTGTCCTCGCCGAGGATCATCCCCTGATGGACGAGCTTCGCGAACGGCTCGGGGTGCTTCACGCGGCCGAGGTCGAAGAGCACCTTGTGCCAGAAGCGCGCGTAGAGGAGGTGCAGCACGCCGTGCTCGGCGCCGCCGACGTAGAGGTCGACGGGCATCCACGCGTCGTACGAGGCCTCCGAGAACGGCTCTGCGTCGTTCTGCGGATCGAGGAAGCGCAGGTAGTACCAGCACGAGCCCGCCCACTGCGGCATCGTGTTCGTCTCGCGCGCGTACCACTTGCCGTCCTTCTGGAAGAAGCGCCAGTCGACGGCGCGCGCCAGCGGGCCCGCGGGGTCGTCGCCAGGGCGGAAGTCGGCGAGCGGCGGCAGCTCGATCGGGAGGCTGGCCTCCTCGACCGCGATCGGCTGATCGTAGCGGATCGTGTGCGCGGCGCCCTGCCTGGGATCGCCGTGCGGATCGGCGAGCTCGACGGGGAAGTAGATGGGGATCGGCTCGCCCCAGTAGCGCTGGCGCGAGAAGACCCAGTCGCGCAGCTTGTAGTTCACCTCGCGCTTGCCTCGCCCGAGCGCCTCGAGGCGCGCGATGACCGCGCGCTTGCACTCCTCCGTCTTGAGCCCGTCGAACTCGCCGCTCCGGACCGCGACGCCCGGGTCGACGTAGGCGGCCTCGAGCTGGTCGTGCAGGGCGCCGTCGGGGCTCACGACCTCGACGATGGGCAGGCCGTAGGCGCGGGCGAAGGAGAAGTCGCGCTCGTCGTGACCCGGCACCGCCATCACGGCGCCGGTGCCGTAGCCGCCGAGCACGTAGTCGGCGACCCAGATCGGCACCTCCGCGCCCGTGATCGGGTGGACGGCGACGAGGCCCGTGTCGACGCCCGTCTTCTCCCTCGCCGCCGCGGCGAGCCGCTCACGATCGCTCTTGCCCGCCGCGGCCGCGACGTACGCGCGCACCGCCTCGCGGCGCTGCTCGGGCGCGCCGCTCTCCGCGCTCGTGAGCCATGTCGTGAGCGGGTGCTCGGGCGCGAGCACGACGTAGGTGACGCCCATCAGCGTGTCGGGGCGGGTCGTGAACACGCTCAGCGGGCCCTTGCCCCATCCCTTGACCTCGAACGTGATGAGCGCGCCCTCCGAGCGGCCGATCCAGGAGCGCTGCATCGCCACCGTCCCTTCGGGCCAGTCGAGGAGGCGGAGATCCTCCACCAGGCGGTCGGCGTAGGCGGTGATGCGGAGCATCCACTGCCGGAGCGGCGTCCGGTAGACCGGGTGCGAGCCGCGCTCGCTCTTGCCGTCGGTCACCTCCTCGTTCGCAAGGACGGTCCCGAGCGCCGGGCACCAGTTGACGCTCACCTCGTCCTGGTACGCGAGGCCCTTCTTGAAGAGCTGGAGGAAGATCCACTGCGTCCAGCGCACGTAGCGCGGATCGGTCGTGGAGAACTCTCGCGACCAGTCGAAGCTGAAGCCCAGCATCTTGAGCTGGCGCTTGAAGGTCGCGATGTTCCGCGCCGTCGTGTCGGCGGGGTGCGTGCCCGTCTCGATGGCGTGCTGCTCCGCCGGCAGGCCGAAGGCGTCCCAGCCCATGACGTGAAGCACGTCGATCCCGCGCATGCGGAAGTAGCGGGACATGATGTCCGTCGCCGTGTACCCCTCGGGGTGGCCGACGTGCAGCCCCGCCCCGGAGGGGTAGGGGAACATGTCGAGCACGTAGCGCTTCTCGCGGGCAGGGTCCGCGCTACGGACGGCGCGGAAGGTCTCGCCTTCCTCCCACGCGCGCTGCCAGCGCGGCTCGACCGCGGCATGATCGTAGCGCGCGGGCTCACGCGGCTCGTTGGGGGAAGGTTCGGTGGAGGCGCGGGGGTCCATCGTCTCGGCGGCCATATCGCGACGTGCCATAGCACTGTGCTGCCGCGGTCGACAGCCGCCCCGCGGCGGCAGAAGCCGGCGCCCTGGCGGCAGCGCCGTCGCCCGTGCGCGGCGCGCCGCGGCCATGTCGAGAGTTCCCGACAAGCGTGGACAGCGCCGCGGTCCGAGCTCTGCCGTCGCAGACGCCCCCGCCCGCGCGGATCGACCGCGCGCGCCGTCTCGCGCTCTGGATACCCGCGCGCGCCGGAGCGTCGCGCGCGCCGCTGGCGATCGCGAGCGCGCCTCGTCCGCGCCGCGGTTGCGGGACGAGCTCGCCGTTCGGAGAGCCGATCCGAGGCGCCCGCCGCTGGCGTCGCTGATCTGCGTCCGCGACGGGCGGCGTGGCCGCGGCGCGGCGCTGCGCGGCCCAGCGCGGCGGCGCCTCGCGGGGCGGGGCGACGCGTCAGAAGGATGGCCGGACGCCGAGACTTGGGGGTAGATTGAGAGCGCTGTTCCGCTTCAGTGTGAGGCGGAGGGGCCGCGTGGGCGGTCCCTCCGAGGCGCGCGGATGACCGACAAACACGTTCCATGGGGAGCCCCCGAGAGTGAGAGGGCGGCGCAGCCAGGCCGGCCGCTCCCGTCTGCGCATGGCTCGGGGATCCCTTTCCGGCCGCTGCCCGTTCCGCCGCTGATGGCGCCCGGGGCCCTGCACCCGCTCTCCGCGCAGTACGCGCTGAGCCCTCATCTTCAGCAGCAGAGCCCGCCCCCGTTCTCGGGGCCGGCGTCGCCGGCGCCTGCGTTCTCGGGGCCGGCGTCGCCGGCGCCTGCGTTCTCGGGGCCGGCGTCGCCGGCGCCTGCGTTCTCGGGGCCGGCGTCGCCGGCGCCTGCGTTCTCGGGGCCGGCGTCGCCGGCGCCTGCGTTCTCGGGGCCAGCTCCCTCCGGTTACACCCAGCCGCCGACGGCGAGCGTCTCCGCGCGCGGAGGGACCCTTCCGCCCGGGATCGTCTCGCAGCAGGACGTGCTGTCGGCCAGCGGCGTCTTTTCTCCGAGCGCGCTCCCGTTCATTTCGGCGCCGCCGCAGTCGGATCCGGTGCCCCCGAGCCAGGCCTTCCAGCCGGCGCCGACCACGGACCGGATGGGCGCGAGCGCGGCGCAGCCTCCTTCTCCGGCAGCGCCGCCAGGGTTTGCGAGCCCCGGCTTCGGCGCTGCTGGTCCCGCCGCGCCGGAGGCCGCGCGCGCGCCGATGCCATCGATGCACGCTGGCCAGCCGCCTCCTCCGGCAGCGCCGTCAGGGGGCGCGAGCCCCGGCTTCGGCGCCGCCAGTCCCGCCGCGCCAGAGGCCGCGCGCGCGCCGATGCCGTCGCTTCACGCCGGTATGTCCGCTCAGGCCGGGCCGCCACCGGCCGCTGCGCCCGCGCCGGCGATGAGCGCAGCGCCCGGCGCGGCCGCGCCCGGCGCGCCCCCGGCGGCCGGCGGGTGGGATGGCGCGGCCATGCCGCAGGTCGAGAGCCCGTGGGCCACCACATCGGCGCGCCTCGAGATGCCGGCGCTCCCGTCGACCTTCGTGCAAGAGCGCCCGGAACCGCAGAAGCCATCCGCCGCCGTCACGCCGCGGCGGCGGGAGGGCGGCAGGACGCTGATCATCGTGCTCAGCGTGATCCTCGCGGTGGCCTTGCTGGCGCTCGTCGGGATCACGCTGTGGCAGAGCATGCGCGGCGGAGGACCGATCGCGATCGACTACAAGGAGCCGCCGCCCACGACCACCGAGACGTCGCCAGAGCCCACCGTGGGCGTGACAGCGGCCCCCAGCGCGCCCGCCGCGCCCCGCCCGGCCGCGCGCCCACGGCCGAGGAGCGACGACATCTACGAAGAGGTCGAGAAGGAAAAGAGCCGGCGCTGAGCCGGAGGGACGGCGCACGGACACGGCGCGCCCAGGCGATTCGTTGGCCCCGCGCCCCGTTCCATGCTGGTGATCGCCCGCGATGGCGACGCCGATCCCGCAGAACCTTGCCCCCTTCTCCCTCGACGAGCTGGCCCGCGCGACCGGCGGGCGCGTGCTGAGGAGCGGGCCGGACGCGCGGGGCATCTCGACCGACAGCCGGACGATCGCGCCCGGAGCGGCGTTCGTCGCGCTCACCGGCGAGAGCTTCGATGGCCACCGGTTCCTCGATGCCGCCGCACAGCGCGGGGCGGCGGCGTTCATCGTGTCCCGGGAGGTGGCTCTGCCGCCCGGAGGAGGCGCGGTGCTCGTGGAGGACGGCCTCGCGGCGCTCGGGGCGCTGGCCAGAGCTCACCGCGAGCGATGGCGGCGGGGCGCCCACCCCGACGGGCCGCGGGCGATCATCGCGATCGGCGGCTCGGCCGGCAAGACGACGACGACGCGGACCATCGCGGCGCTGCTCGCGGGGGTGGGCCGCGGCGAGGTGCACGCGACGGCGGGCAACCTGAACAACGCCATCGGGCTGCCGATGACGCTGCTCGGGCTCGAGGACCGCCATCGCTTCGCCGTCGTCGAGATCGGCACGAACCAGCGCGGAGAAGTCGCGGCCCTCGCGCGGATCGCGAGGCCGGACCTCGCCGTGCTGACGTCGATCGGCGTCGAGCACACCGAGGGGCTCGGCACCCTGGAAGACGTCGCCGCTGAAGAAGGGGATCTGCTCGCCGCCTTGCCGTCCGACGGCGTCGCCTTCGGCAACGGCGACGACGCGAAGGTGGTCGAGCAGCTCGAGCGGTCCGGCGCCGCGCGGCGGATCACCTACGGCTTCGGGGAGCGCGCGCGGATCCGGATCGCGGGGAGGCGGCCGGTCGGGGTGCGCGGCACATCGGTGCGGATCGATCGGGCAGGCGAGGCGCTGGAGCTCGTCGTTCCGCTGCTCGGCGAGGCGGGGGCGCTGGCGGCGGCGGCGGCCGTCGCCGTCGTTGAAGAGGCGGTCGGCGAGCCGCTCTCGACCGAGCGGGCGGCCCGCGCCGCCGTAGGGCTCGCGCCGCCAGGGGACGGGCGGCTGTCCGTCCGCGAGCTGCCGGACGGCACCGTGATCATCGACGACAGCTACAACGCCAACCCGCTGTCGATGCGATCGTCCCTCAGGACGGCCGTCGAGGTGGCCGAGTCGCTCGGGAAGCGGCTCGTGGTGCTGCTCGGCGAGATGCGCGAGCTCGGCGCGCTCGCGGCGGCGGAGCACGACGCGCTCGGCGAGCAGGTCGGCGCCGTGCGCCCCGCCGCGTTGATCGCGGTCGGCGGCGAGGCGGCGCGGATCGCGCGCGCCGCCGAGGCCGCCGGCGTGCGGGCATGGTTCGCCGGGGACGCGGACGCCGCCGCGGCCCGAGCGCTGGAGATCGTCGAGCGCGGCGATCTGGTGCTCGTGAAGGGATCGCGCGGGATCAGGATGGAGCGGATCGTGGAAGCCCTCGCCGCCAGCGCCGCGCGCGGCGCCGGCTCCTCGCCCTCGCCGTGAGCGCGGGGCCGCCGGTCGAGCGCGCTCGGCTCCCGGCGCGCCGCGCCGCGATCACGCGCCGAGCGTAGACCGCGCTTCGGCGACGGACAGGCTGAGCAAGAGCTTCGCCTCCTCGTTGCTGCAGAAGGAGCGCGTGATCATGCGATCGACGTACAGCGTGCCGCGGAGGTGATCGACCTCGTGCTGGAGGATGCGCGCGGGCCAGCCCGACGCTTCCCACCGGACCTCCTTGCCGTCTTCGTCCACGCCGCTCACCTCGACCGAGAGGTCGCGCTCGACCAGCGCCATGTAACCCGGGACGCTCAGGCAACCCTCGAAGAACGTCGCCCGCCCGGTAGCAGCCGCGTCCGGGAGCGGCGGTGCGAGGACCCTCAGCGTCGGGTTGACGATCACCCTGAGCGGGAAGGGCACGCGGCCGCGCTCGGCGCGCTGGCCCGGCGTGAGGCGGGACATGAGCTCCTCGCTGTCTTCGAGCACGATCACCTGCTGGTCGACGCCGATCTGCGGCGCCGCCAGCCCCACGCCGGGCGCCTTGCGCATGACGGAGACCATCGTCGAGACGAGGTGCTTGAGCCGCTTCGTCCCGATCTCCTCGGGCGGGATGGGCGCGGCAGGCTTCCGCAGGACGGCTCTGCCTGCGAGGACGATCGGGGGGAGCTCCATGCCGCCGGGATGAATCGGCGCCCTCGCGAGCGCAAGGGGCGTGAGGCCGGGAGCGCGGTCCATGTGGGGGGCCTCGCGGCGAGGCGCGCATGCGGGTGGATGTCCTCGCGGCGAGGCGCGCGTGAGGGTAGAGGAGCGGCGCCGGGCTCGTTCCGGCGTCGCCATGGCAGCGCCCCCTCCGCTTTCGAAGGCTCGCGTGGACGCCCCGCGCCGGCCGCTCCGCCTCGTCGTCGTGGTCGCGCTCGCGGCGCTGACGATCGCCGCCTTCGCCGCCGTGACGCTGCGGCTGCAGCTCGAGCCGAACGTCGCCTCGCTCCTGCCGGAGCGCGGAGACGCCGCGGCGCTGCGCCGGTACGTGCGCGGGTTCGGGGGCGGCGATCTCGGCGTCGTGATGGTCAAGGGCGACGACCCCGACGAGAACGCCGCCGTGGCCGCGGAGATCGCGCGGGCCCTCGCGGCGCGCCCGACCGTGCAGCGCGCCGCCGATCGGATCGACGTCTCGCGCTCGCTCGATCCGTGGGTCGCCTTCCGGCACGCGGACGCGCGCGTACGAGAGCGGCTCGCGGCCGCGCTGTCGCCCGAGGGGATGCGGGAGCGCCTCGCCGAGACGCGCGCCATGCTGCTCGCGCCGGGCGGCGGCGCCGCGGCCGAGACGATCGCGGCCGACCCGCTGCGGCTCTCGCAGCTCGTCTTCGAGTCCGCGGACGTCGGATCCGGGGTGCGCACGCAGGCCGACGGGGCCTTCGCCACGGACGACGGCAAGGTGCACCTCGTGCTGGTGCAGCCGGCGGGGCAGGCGCTCCGCGGCGCCGACGCGCGGGCGTTCGTCGCAGACGCGAACGCCGTGCTCGTCCCGATCCGCGCCGCGCACCCGCGGCTCACGCTCGGGCTCACCGGCGGGCACGCCATCGCCGCGGCGACCGAGGCGATGCTCACGCGCGACCTCGCCGTCTCGGGGACGCTCTCGATGCTGCTCGCCTCGGTCGTCTTCGCGCTGCTCTTCCGCCGCCTGCGCGCCCTCGCCGCGGTGATGCCGCCGCTCGTGCTCGGGACGCTCTGGACCGCGGGGCTCGCCACGGCGCTGCCGGGCGGGCTCAGCGCGATCGCCGTCGCCTTCATGTCGGTCGTCGTCGGCGTCGGCGTCGACACCGGCGTCCACGTCTACGCCGCGCTGCTCGAGGCGCGGCGCGAGGGGCTCGATCCGGAGGCGGCCGCGCGCGCCGCGACGGCGCGGACCTCCCGCGCGGTGCTCGTCGCCGCCGTCACGGCGGCGGCGGCGTTCGGGGCGCTCGCGCTGTCGGACATCAACGCGCTCCGGCAGCTCGGGCTCCTGTGCGCCGCGGGCGAGGTGCTCACGGCGATCGCCATCGTCCTCGTGACGCCGGCCGTGGGCGCGTGGCTCGAGCGGGGGGCCCCGCCGCCCGAGGCGCCGGCGCGCTGGCCCGACGGCATCTACCGGCTCACCCGTACCCGGGGCCGCGCGCTCGCGCTCGCGGCGCTCGCGGCGCTCCCCATCGCCGCGGTCGCCCTCGGCGCCTCCCCGCCGCTCGCGGCGGCCATCGTCGCGATCAGGCCGGCCGAGCTCGAGCCCCTCAAGGTGCAGCAGGAGATCTTCGACGCGTTCGGCGGGCGGCGAGGGCAGTGGGTGGTGCTCCTCGCGGACGGCGATCAGGAGCGCGCCCGAGCTCGGGCCGACCGGATCGCGGAGCGCCTCGCCTCGATGAAGGCCGACGTGGAGGCCGTCGACGCGCTCACCGCGCTCGCCCCCGCCGCCCCGACGCAGGCCGAGCGGTTCGCCGCGCGCGACGCGCTCGACCTGCCCTCCAAGGCCGACGAGCTCGCGCGCGCGCTCCGCGACACGGGCTTCGCGCCCGAGCGCTTCTCCGCGGTGCTCGACGGGATGCGCGCGCCGCCGCGGCAGGAGGTGGCGCTCTCCGATCTCGAGCGCGGCCCCGCGGCCATCCTGCTCTCGCGCTACCTCGGCGCGGACGGCGGCGAGGCGCTCGTCGCGCTGTACGTGCGGCCTCGCGAGACCGGCTCGGTCGAGCGGATCGAGCGCGCGATCCGCGAGGAGGACCCGAACGCCATGCTCACCGGCTACACCCGGCTCGAGGCGTCGCTCCGCGAGACGCTCGCGCACGACATGCCGAGGATCGGGCTCGTCGCGGGCGCGCTCGTGCTGCTCGCGCTCTCGGCCTCCCTCCGCAGCGCGCGCGACATCGCGCTGGCCGCGCTCGTCGTCGCCTCCGAGATATCCCTCGTCCTCCTGCTGATCCGGGTGCTCGGCATCCCCCTGCACGCGTACGACGCGCTCGTCATCCCGGTGCTGCTCGGGATCACCGTGGACGAGGGCATGTTCCTGCTCCACCGCGCCCGCGGCATCGAGGCGGCGGGCGGCGGCGACGCGGTGATCCGCGAGACGCTGCGCCGCGAGGGGCCGGCGATCGCCGCCACCGCGCTGACCACGGCCGCGGGCTTCTCCGCGCTCGCGTTCTGCGGCTTCGACGGCCTCCGCGATCTGGGCCGGGTCGGCGCGCTCGGCAGCGCGGTAGGCCTCGTCGTCGCGCTCGTCGTGGTACCGGCGGGGCTGCGGCTCTGGCCCCGACCCCACGGACGCGCGTAACATGTCGGCGTTGTCGCCCCGGCGCCTCTTCCTGATCGCTCTCCTCGGGCTCGCGCGTCCCGCTGCGGCGCAGCCGTCTCCTCCGCCCGCCGCGCCGCCGGCCCCCGCCGCGCCGGCGCCGAGGCCTCCGCGCTCGGCCCTGTCTCGCGCCGTCGACACGCTCGTGCGCTCGCTCGACGCCGTGGACGGCCGCGTGCTCGTGGCCGCCGCGCCGCTGGTCTCCGACGCGCCCGCGCCGCGCGGCGCGCAGCTCGTGGCCGCGCTCGCCGCCCACCTCGCCGGCAAGCTCGGCGCCGGCGTCCGGTCGCAGAAGGAGCCGATCCCGCTGCCGCTCGCGCGCGAGGCCGCGCGCGACGACACGGCGCTCGTCCACCTCTCCGTCGAGATCGCGGCGGGGCGGCTGCGCGTCACCGCCGACGTGTACCCGGTGCCGCGCACGGTCTGGGCGCGCATCCGCGATCCGGAGCCGGGGCCCATCGCCCACGCCTACGCCGAGGCGCCGCTCGACGCGGAGATCCGCAGCTTCCTCGCGCCGATCCCGCTCGTCGCCGCCAGGGTCGATCGCGCGAAGAACTTCGAGGGCGACGTGGTCGCGCTCGCGTGCGGCGATCTCGACGCCGACGGGGCGCTCGAGATCCTGAGCGTGAGCCGCCGACGCGTGACGACGCTCCGCATCCGCGGCGGCCGGGTCGTGCCGCTCGCGTCGCGCTCGTGGCCGGACGTCGTCGCCGTCCACCCGTCGCCGCTCCGCGAGCCGCTCGCGTTCGCGACGCTCGTCGAGCGCGCGCGGGACGGCGAGCTCCTGCCGCCTTTCGCCGACGTCGGGCTCACCGATCGCGCGCGCAGCGTCCGCTTCGACGGCGAGCTGCGGGCGCTCGCCGAGCTCCCGGGGCTCTCGATCCCGGACGCGGGCGGCTCGGCCTGCACGACGACGTGGGGCCCGCTCCTCACGGGCCCGCTCGGGCCGTGCGCCCCGGCCGATCCCCCGCCGGCGACCTCGGCGCTCCCCGGCCGGTACGACGCGCTCGCGTCGGCGCAGCTCCTGTCCGCGCGGGGCGAGCCCTTCGCGGTCTGGGCCACGCGCGAGCGCGGCGCGGTCGAGCTCCGGGACAGCGGGGGCCGCCGCAAGGTCGTGGGCAGCGCCGGGGCGCAGCTCGCGGTCGGCGATCTCGATCAGGATGGAGAGCCCGAGCTGCTCGCCAGCCTCGACGTCCTCGATCCGCTCGAGGATGCCGTCGTCGTCTGGTCGTGGCGGCGCCGGGAAGGCGACGCGGCCCGCGCGGCGCCCGAGGAGATCCTGCGCCTGCCCGCGCCGGCGGGGGTGCGCGCCCTCGCGGTCTGTCCGCCCGACGGGGCCGGGCGCGCTCCGTTCGCCGTCGCGACGGCGGACGAGATCTGGGTGGTGCGGTGAGCCGATCGGTCCCGCGCCGCGCCTTCCTCGGCGGCGCTGGCGCGCTGCTCGGCGCGGCCGCCTTGCCGGAGGGCGCCCGCGCGATGGGGCGCACCCCGCTCGGCGGCCGCCTCTCCATGCACCTCCCGTGGCCGACGAGCTCGCTCGACCCGCACGATCTGAACGATCCGGCCGCGGCGCTGTTCGCGTCGGCGATCGCCGACAGCCTCTACGGGCTCGACGCGTCCGGTAACCCGTACCCGACGCTCTCGTCCGCGCTGCCGTCCCGCGAAGGGGATGGCGCCGTCGTGCGCCTGCGCGAGGGGTTGCGCACCGCGCGCCTGCTCAAGCTCGACGGCCGCGACATCGTGAGCTCCGTCGAGCGCGCCCGCGCTCGCGGCGCCGCTGCAGCGCTCGCCGACGTCCCGAGGCCCGAGCGGCACCCGAGGGATCCGCTCGCCGCCGTGTTCCCGCGCGCGGATCCCGCCCGCGTCGCCCGCGCGCTCGCGTCGCCGATGGTCGCGCTCTTGCCGCGCAGCTTCGACCCCGCGGCGCCGGACGGCACAGGCGCGTTCCGGGCCGACGTCGGCCCGGGGCAGATCACGCTGACGCGCAACGACGTCGCCGCGCGCGGCGCCGCCTTCCTCGACACGATCGACGTGATCCGCTCGGAGGACCTGACGACCTCGCTGCGCGCGTTCGAGACCGAGCGCGATGACCTCGGCTGGCTCGGCGCCGGCCTGCACACGAACCGCCGCGGCGCCGTCCGCTTCGATCTGGGCGTCGCCGGATGGATCGTGCTCACGACGGGCGCCGACGCCGGGCTCTTCGGCCAGCCTGGCGTCGCGCAGCGGCTGGTCGACGCGCTGCCGCCCGAGCGCCTCGCGCACCTCGGCCTCGTCGGCCTCCCGAGGGCGCACGGCGATCCCGCGTGGGGAGGGCCTCCGGCGTCGCTGCTCGTGGACGAGTCCGCCGCGCACCTCGTCGAGGTCGCGGAGGCGGTCGCGCCGATCCTCTCCCGGCCTGGGCACGAGGTCACCGCCGAGCCGGTGGCGCGGGCGGAGCTCGGGCGCCGCCGCGCCCGCGGGAAGGCGACGCTCGCGATCGAGCTGGTGCGCTCGCTCGGCCCGGGGCCCCTCGGCGCGCTGCTCGCGCTCGCGACCGCCGACGATCGCAGCCGCGCCCTCGACCTCGCCCGTCACCCGCCCCGCCTCGTGCCCAGCGCCCCCCCGCGCTCGCTCACCGCGACGCTCCGCCTCGGCGTGATCGCCGAGGTCCGGATCGCGGGCGGCGTGCTGCCGGACATCGCGCTCGCCCGCGCCGCCGGCGGCGAGGGCTGGGATCTCGGGGCCACCTTCCGCCGCTCTGCGAGGCGCTGACGGGCGCCCACCTCCCCGGAAGCGAGCCCGACCGACCCCGCGGCAGCTGTTCGGGACGTCCGGGCGGGCCTCGCGGCGATGGGGACCGCTTCGAGCGCTTGCGCGGTGGGGACATTTGGTTACTATCGGCTGGTCACGAACGTCACTGGCACTCGACACGACGCTTCTCTTCTCGGGGATCGCGGATTGATCGCGGACTGGACGACGCAACGTGTGGCGCACCGGGGGCTCCTCCCCAGCGCCGCCCCCCCTCGATCCCCCACGGCTCCATCGGGGCGGCAGGGCACTGTTCGGCACCGAAGCTGACGCATCTCGCAGAGCCGTGAAGTGAATCAGTGTCATGGGTACTCGCCTCTACGTTGGTAATCTCCCCTTCTCCGCCACCAAGGCCTCCGTGCAGGCCGCGTTCGCCCAGAGCGGCGAGGTGACGGATGTCCACATCGTGACCGACCGCGAGAGCGGGCAGTCGCGTGGCTTCGGGTTCGTCACGATGGGCACGCCTGAGCAGGCTCAGCAGGCGATCGAGAACATGAATGGCGCCATGATGGATGGCCGTCCGCTTCGCGTGAACGAGGCGGAGGAGCGGGTCCAGCGCGGCGGTGGTGGCGGCGGCGGCGGTTACGGCGGCGGCGGCGGTGGCGGCTACGGCGGCGGCGGCGGCGGCGGTGGTGGCCGCGGCGGCCGTGGCGGTGGTGGCGGCGGCTACGGCGGCGGCGGCGGTGGCCGCGGTGGCCGTGGTGGTGGTCGCGGCGGCGATCGGTACTGAGCCGAGCTAGGCCGACGTTCCTGCGGCGGCGCCTCTCTCGAGGGGCGCCGCCGTTCTCGTTTGTGCGCCGCCGCTCTGCGGCGACCGTCGCCTCGCGCTCCGAGGCCCCGGTCGATCAGTACTCCGTCGATGC
Organism: Sorangium sp. So ce375; assembly: GCF_051473855.1. NCBI lineage: Bacteria > Pseudomonadati > Myxococcota > Polyangiales > Polyangiaceae > Sorangium > Sorangium sp. So ce375. Next base: position 10,363,616 of record NZ_CP150335.1, on the reverse strand, counting down.
CTCCGCCTCATCGGCCGTCGCGGCGATCTGGCCTGCCTCCGCGGGGCGGAGCACGAGCCTTCCGACGGCCATCGCGATCAGGGCCGAGAGCAGCGACCCGAGCAGGATGGCGAGCTTGGCGACCCCGAGCCTCTGGCCCGTTCCGAACGCGAGCCCCGCGACGAAGATCGCCATCGTGAAGCCGATGCCCGCGACGCAGCCCACGACGAGCACGCCTTGCCACCGGACGCCGCGTGGGAGGTCGGCGAGGCCGAGCTTCGGGCCTCGGCGAGGAACCCTTCCTCGCCGAACCAGGGGTGCACCGGCGTGAGCAGGCCGAGCAGGACCCCCGCGATCGTGGGGTGCACGCCGGCGCTCAGCATGCCGGCCCAAATGACGGCGCCGGGCGCCACGTAGATCGCCGGCGAGCGGACGCCGAAGCGCTGCAGCGCGAGCACGCCCGCGATGCCCAGCGCGACGAGCCCGAAGCCCGCGATCGAGACGCTCGACGAATAGAAGACGGCGATGACCACGATCGCACCGACGTCATCGATGATCGCCAGCGCGAGGAGCAGCACGCGCAGCGCCGCCGGGACGCGCTTGCCGAGCAGCGCCAGCGCGCCGACAGCGAACGCGATGTCCGTCGCCATGGGCACGCCCCACCCGCTGCGCTCTGGCGGGGTCGGGTTCAGCGCGAGGTAGATGAGCGCCGGGAAGAGCATGCCCCCGAGCGCGGCCGCGATGGGCAGCACCGCCCGCTTCAGGACAGAGAGCTCGCCCTGATGGAGCTCGCGCCGGATCTCGAGCCCGACGACGAAGAAGAAGATCGTCATCAGCCCGTCGTTGATCCAGAAATGGAGATCGTGCTCGACCTGGTAGGAGCCGAAGCCGAGGCTCACCGGCGTGTGCCAGAGGCGCTCGTACGAGCCAGCCCAGGGAGAGTTCGCCCACGCGAGGGCCACCGCGGTGACGACGAGCAGGAGGATGCCGCTCGCCGCCTCGATGTGGAGGAACCGCTCGAGGGGCTGGACGATCCAGAGCGCCAGGCGGCGCGCCGGCAACCAGGTCCCGGGCGGAGCGTTGCGGAGGTCCGAGGCGCCCATACGGCGCGCACCGTAGGGCGCCCCACGGCGACCGAGAAGCCGAAATGACCGAAGCTCCGCGCCTCCGGAGCGCGGAGCTTGCTCCTTCGCCTCGCGGGCGTCAGAGAGCGGCACGCTGAACGCCCCTCGCGCTCGGGGCGGGCCGCTCACAGCCGATGCCACATCCCGTCCCCCTGCAGCACAGGCCGTCGCCGCGGGCGATCTCGCTTTACTACTTCGGTATCTTCGCCGTCCTCGGCGTGTACCTGCCGCTGTTCCCGAGCTGGCTGGAGGCGCGGGGGATGCGGGGCCTCGCGATGGGGGCGATCGCGGCGACGCTCCCGGCGATGGGCCTCATCGCGCCGCCGGTGTTCGGCTACATCGCCGACTCGCTCGGCGTGCGGGTGTGGCTGATCCGGGGCGCCTGCGCCGGCGCCTTCGTCGTCTTCGCGCTGCTCGCGCTGTCGTCGGCGCTCGGCGTGTCGCTCGCCTTCGGCGGCCTCTTCGTCGCGGCGCTCGCGTTCTCGTTCTTTCGATCGCCGATGTTCACGATGGCCGACGTCGTCGCGGTGGAGGCGTCCGCGAGCTCCGGGATCGCCTACGGTAGGCTCAGGCTCTGGGGCTCGATCAGCTTCGCGCTGATGGCGATCGCCAGCGGAGCCCTCCTCGATCCGGCGCGGCCGGCCGTGCTTCCGGCCGCGATGGCGGCCTCCCTGCTGGTCGCGTTCGCCCTCTCGTGGGCCCTTCCGGCGCGCGGCGAGACACCCTTCCGGCGATCCGGCCGAAGCGACGACGTCGCCGACGCCGCCTCCGCCGAGCGCTCTCCGGCCGCCGCAGGTTCCGTGCGGCAGCGCGCCCGCGCCCTCCTTCAGAGCCACGATTTCCGCCTGTTCCTCGCGGCGTCGTTCCTGGCCCAGAGCGCCACGTCTTCGTACGACCTCTGCTACACGCTGCACCTGCGCGACATCGGCTTCCCCGAGTCGCTCGTGGGGGTCGCGTGGGCCGTCGGCGTCGCCGGCGAGATCGCGCTCATGGCGTTCTCCGGCCCCCTGCTCAAGCGGTTCGCTCCGCCCACGGTGCTCGCGTTCGCCTTCGCGGGCGCCTCGCTCCGCTGGGCGCTGCTCTCGTACGTGCGCTTCTGGCCCGCGCTGCTGGCCATCCAGCCGCTCCACGCGGTTTCGTTCGGCATGATGTGGGTCGCGTCGCTCGCCTACACGCGGCATCGCTCCCCGCCTCAGATCCTCGCGACAGCGCAGGGGCTCTTCTCGGCCAGCGCGGGCGCCGGATCGGTCGTCGGGATGCTCGTGTGGGGGGAGCTCTACAAGCGCGGCGGTGGCAGCCTCACTTTTGGCGTCGCCTCGATCACGGCGTTGATAGCATTCGTCCTGGCTGTGACCTTCGCGCGATCAACGCGGCGTTCACCGTCAGGGGGCTCAGTTTTCTCTGTCAGCTCCCGGTGCCAGGAGTAACGTTACTTTTTTCCGCCGCACGCGTAGGCGCGCGCGGGCACTACCTGAACGAGGCGAGCATGTGCGGGATCGTCGGATACGTTGGGTCAAAAAAGGCGGCGCCGATCATCGTCGAAGGGCTACGCAAGCTCGAGTACCGGGGCTACGACTCGGCCGGTATTGCCATTCATGACGGCAAGGGCATCGAGATCGTTCGGACGCTCGGCAAGCTGATCAAGCTCAGCGAGGCGCTTGAGAAGCGGACCCTCGACGGCACGACCGGCATCGGCCACACGCGGTGGGCGACGCACGGCCGCCCCAGCGAGGTGAACGCCCACCCGCACTCGGCGGGCCCGGTGGCCGTCGTGCACAACGGCATCATCGAGAACCACGTGGCCGTCCGGCAGCAGCTGGAGAGCCAGGGGGTCAAGTTCCTCTCCGACACGGACACCGAGATCGTCGCTCACCTCGTCCACCGCGAGCTCCAGAAGGGCGCGAAGTCGCTCTTCGAGGCCGTGCGCGGCGCGCTCCGGCAGGTCCACGGCGCCTACGCGATCGCGGTCCTCTCGCGCGATGAGCCCGACGTCATCGTCGCCGCCCGGTACGGCTCGCCGCTCGTCGTCGGCGCCGGTGAGAACGAGATGCTGTGCGGCAGCGACATCCCCGCGCTGCTCGCGCACACCCGCGACATGATCTTCCTCGAGGATGGCGACATCGTCGAGCTGCGGGCGAGCGGCGTCCGCATCGAGACCGTGACCGGGGGCGACAAGGTCGAGCGGCGCGTGAAGCGCATCGACTGGAGCCCCGTCCAGGCGGAGCGCGGCGGCTACAAGCACTTCATGCTGAAGGAGATCCACGAGCAGCCCGACGTCGTCGAGGCCACGCTGCGGGGCAGGATCGATCTCGCCGCCGGCGACGTGCACGCGACCGAGATGGGGGTCACGCCCGAGTTCGCGAAGGAGCTGCGCCGGGTCTACATCGTCGCCTGCGGCACGAGCCACCACGCCGGCATCGCTGGGCGCTACTGGATCGAGCAGCTCGCCAGGGTCCCCACGGTGGTCGAGCTCGCGAGCGAGGTGCGCTACCGCGAGCCGATCTTCTTCCCCGACGATCTCGTGATCGCCATCAGCCAGTCGGGCGAGACCGCCGATACGATCGCGGCGCTCAAGGCGGCGAAGGCGCAGGGCGCCAAGGTGCTGGCGCTCTGCAACGTGCTCGACAGCGCGATCCCGCGCCTGTCCGACGGCGCGCTCTACACGCACGCGGGCCCCGAGATCGGCGTCGCCTCGACCAAGGCCTTCACCACGCAGCTCGCCGCGCTGCTCCTGCTCGCCGTCTATCTCGGCCGCCGCCGCGACTCGCTGTCTCCGGAGCGCGGGCGCGAGATCCTCCAGGCCCTGTGGGAGATCCCGAGCCACATGCGCGAGGTGCTCGGCGACGCCGACTACGTGCACGCCATCGCGAAGCGCCTCGTGCACGCGAAGGACGTCCTCTTCCTCGGGCGCGGCCTCGGCTTCCCCATCGCGCTCGAGGGCGCGCTCAAGCTCAAGGAGATCTCGTACGCCCACGCCGAGGGCTACGCGGCCGGCGAGATGAAGCACGGGCCGATCGCCCTCATCGACGAGGCGCTCCCCGTGATCGTCGTCTGCCCGCGCGACGCGCACTACGACAAGACCTTCTCCAACCTGCAGGAGGTCCGGGCGCGCGAGGGGCAGGTCGTCGCGATCGCCACGAAGGGCGACGAGTCGATCCTCGAGATCGCGCAGCACCACGTCTGGATCCCCAAGGTGCCGGACGAGGTTGGGCCGCTCCTCACCGTGCTCCCGCTCCAGCTCATCGCGTATTACGTCGCCAACCTGAAGGGCAACGACGTCGATCAGCCGCGCAACCTCGCGAAGACGGTCACCGTCGAGTAGCGGCCCTCTCGTGGCGGGGCCGCCCCGGCGCGGCGAGCGGCCCTCCTCTGCGGCGCGCGGCGTCCCTGCGGCGCGCCGCGTCCCTCTGCGGCGCGCCGCGTCCCTCTGCGGCTCGCAGCGCTCCTCTGCGGCGCGGGCGCTCCCGCGCCCCGCCAGCGCGCATGCGCGGGGCCGCGGCTATGCTCCGCGCATGCGCATCCCCGGCAGGACGGAGCGGCGGGTCGTCGCGGCCATCCTCGTGACCGCCCTGATCCCGCTCGTCGCCAGCATCGTCGTCGCCAGGACGGTGATCGCGCGGGTGTCGGCGACGGCCTTCCAGCCCGAGTTTGGCGTCCACCTGGACAGGGCGCTCGGCGTGTATGCCGAGCTGGCCGCCGCCATCAAGCAGGGCATGCGCTCCGAGGCCGACGCGATCGCCGCGGCGGACCCGCTGCGCCAGAGCGCCTTCGCCGGCGACGCGCGGCGCCTCGAGGCCGAGCTCGCGCGCACCATCGCGGCCCACCCCGCGCTGGTCTCCCTCCGCGTCGAGCGCTGCGGCGGCGATCTGGTCGGCGCGCGCGAGCGCGGACGCCCGGTGGACCCGGCGCACGAGAAGACGCTCACGGTCCGGAAGGTGATCGCGCGCGTCTCCGGCCACCCCGCCGAGCCAGGCGATCCCGCGCCCGACGACGACGGCTGCGACGGCGACGCGCGGACCCTCGTCGCGACGTTCGCCGCGCCGAGCGCTCGCTTCGACGAGCTCGACGCGGCGCAGGCGTTCGCGCAGGCGTACCACGCTCTCGAGCGGGAGCACCGGAAGGAGTACCTCGACGAGAGCTACGGCGACGCCTTCGCCGCCCTGCTCGGCGCGACGATCCTCCTCGCGATCCTCGCCGGCGTGCTCGTTGCGCGCCCGGTGGTCGACCGCATCGCGCGGCTCGCGGCGGCGACCCGGCCCGTCGCGGAGGGCGATCTCTCGGTGCGCGTGGGGCTGCAGGGCAACGACGAGGTCGCCGATCTCGGCCGCGCCTTCGATCGCATGCTCGAGGAGCTCGAGGGCAGCCGCGCGCGCATCGAGTTCCTCAAGCGCATGGGCGAGTGGCAGAAGATGGCGCGGCACCTCGCGCACGAGATCAAGAACCCGCTGACCCCGATCCAGCTCGCCGTCGAGGAGTGCCATCGCCGCTATTCGGGCAGCGACCCGGCGTACCAGCGCCTGCTGCAGACGACGCTGGAGGTCGTCGAGGAGGAGGTCGGCACGCTGCGCCGGCTCGTCGGCGAGTTCTCCAATTTCGCGCGGCTCCCGCGGGCAGAGCTCGAGCCGTCGGATCTCGCGGAGTTCCTGCGCGAGCAGGGCGAGCGATTCGCGGTGGTCGAGGAGGCGGGGCGCGAGCACGCCTCGGACGAGGCGCTGCTCGGGCGCGTCGATCTCGAGTTCGACGTGCCGGATGTCCCGATGCCGTCCGCGCTCGATCGCGAGATGCTCCGGCGCGCCCTCGGCAACATCGTGCGCAACGCGGCGCAAGCGCTGCGCGACGCGCAGCGGGCGGCGCACGGCGGAGGAGCCCGAGAGCGCACGGGCGCCGCCGTGTGGGGGAGGGTTCGCGTCTCGGCGCGGAGCGAGGGGCAGAGCCACATCATCGCGATCGATGACGACGGCCCGGGCATCGATCCCGCCGTGCGCGACTCCGTGTTCGATCCGTACGTCACGACGCGGTACGACGGCACGGGGCTCGGCCTGAGCATCGTGAAGAAGATCGTGGTCGATCACGGCGGCACCATCGACGTGCTCGAGTCCCCGCTCGGAGGCGCGCGCTTCGTCATCCGTCTGCCGCGCGCAGGCACGCCGGCGGCGCGCGCCGCGCTCGGGGCCGCGGCCATCGCCGACGCCGATCGCGAGCCTGCGCCCGATGCCGCTGGCCCGCGGCCAGCCGCCCGCGGCGGGCCGGCCGCGCGCGGGGCGGGGTAGGGCTGCGCCGATCCGGGCGCGGCGAGCGGATCCCGCAGCGCAAGAGCTTCGCTGGCGAAACGACGAGCCCTGCCCCGGGAGCGCGCTCCGGGCTGCTGGCGAGGGGCCTCGGTGCTGAAAGCGCACCTCCGGACCGGTCGGTCGTCAGGAGATGCTTGACCAGCCGGCCCCGCTTTGCCATGTTCGCCCGCGGAGAGGTGACCGAGAGGCCGAAGGTGCCTGATTCGAAATCAGGTGTACCTGCAAGGGTACCGCGGGTTCGAATCCCGCTCTCTCCGCTACGCTTGGCTGCTTGCCCCTGTTGAAGCGGGTGGGTCCTGACCGCCCGCTCCCTCGCGTGCGGCGCCGGTCCGGCAGAAGCGGGGCGCGTTGAAGTTGTATCGGGAGAGGTGACCGAGTGGTCGAAGGTGCACGACTGGAAATCGTGTGTACGGCAACGTACCGCGGGTTCGAATCCCGCCCTCTCCGCTGAGCTGAACCGTCGGTCGATTCCTGAGCGTGATGAGCTCCTTCGAGGGAGCCAGCGGGATGTCGGCGGGCGATGAGCGATGAGACCGAGCGGCTGCGCGCTCGACCGCTGTGCCCGTCCGTCGAACCGATGCCGGGGTTTCGGGAGGCGTTGTTTGGCGCCGCGCCCGCGGGCAGCTACGGATGTCTTCGCCGTCGATGCGGCTGAGGACGAGGTTTTGTCCCGGGCGACTTGCCTGCAGCGAGAGCATCGAGGCGAGCGTCCTCTGCCCTCCGAGACCTGGCGAGCTGGATGAGCAGGCAAAAAAGAAATCGCGACGTCACAGCCGAACGTGGCGGACCGAGCCGAACCGAACCGAACCGGAACAGAACGTCGACGAACCCCGCTTGACCAATCCCCGCCGGACGACGACGATGCTCCCCCAGAAGCCTGAGACGCTTGACAGGCGAAGGGCCGCCTTGTAGAAGTGGCGCCCCTTTTTGGCAGGCGCCCTTCCGGAGTTTTTCGCCCAATGAATCCTCAGCCCAAGTCCTTTTCCGCCAAGCCTGCGGAGGCCCACAACGAGCGTACGTGGTGGGTGATCGATGCGGAGGGCAAGCCCCTCGGCCGCCTTGCCAGCCGCATTGCCATGGTGCTCCGTGGCAAGACAAAGCCCACGTTCACGCCGCACGTCGACACCGGCGACTTCGTGATCGTCGTGAACGCCAAGAAGGTCCTTCTGACGGGCCGCAAGCTCCAGCAGAAGAACTACGTGCGGCACAGCGGTGAGCCGGGCGGCTTCCGTTCCGAGTCGTACGGTCACCTGCTCGAGCGCAAGCCGGAGCTCCCCATCCAGAAAGCAGTGAAGGGCATGCTCCCGAAGAATGTGCTCGGGCGTGAGCTCCTCACCAAGCTCAAGGTTTACGCCGGTCCCGACCACCCCCACGCGGCGCAGAAGCCGCAGCCCCTTAGCTACAGCTGAGCAAAGCCATGACGGAAACGAGAACGTACGCCACTGGGAAGCGTAAGACGGCCGTTGCGCGCGTCTTCCTTTCGCCGGGCACCGGCAACATCAAGGTGAATCAGAGGCCCGCCGACGATTACTTCGTCCGCGAGACCTCGCGCATGGTGATGCGTCAGTCGCTCGAGCTGCTCGAGCTGCTCGACCAGTTCGACGTGAACGCGACCGTGGTCGGCGGCGGCCACAGCGCGCAGGCCGAGGCGATGCGGCACGGCATCGCGCGCGCCCTCTGCGAGCTCGATCCGGAGCGCAGGTCGTCGCTCAAGCGCGCGGGCTTCCTCACGCGCGACGCGCGCAAGAAGGAGCGCAAGAAGTACGGCCAGCCCGGCGCCCGCAAGCGCTTCCAGTACTCGAAGCGCTGACACGCCACGGGCTGCCGCCCGTCCAGGCGGACGCCATGGCAAGTTCGTCGAGGACGCGAGGGCTCACCCCTCGGCGTCCTCGGTGCTTTTTGTCTCCCTGACGCCAGCCACGACGGCTTCGAGGAAGGGACAGCGTGTCCTATCGAGCGGACCTCTCGGCCCGCTCGACGTCTTCGCGCGCTCTGATGTCATCGAGCGGAACTCGCGGCCCGCTCGGCGTCTTCGCGTTCGCGCGCTCTGGTGTCATCGAGCGGACCTCGCGGCCCGCTCGGCGTCACATGGCTTCCGGCGGACTCTTGAGATCGGCGCCTTCGATGAGCTCGCCGTCGTCGTCGCCTGCGCCTTCCGGCGGCTTCGCTTCTTGCTCGGTCGGTCCGCTCGGCCCGACATCCGGCGCCGTGGCAACCGTAGCGTCGCTGCCGGTGGCCGCGGGCGGCGGCGAGGGAGGCTCCGCCGCCTCGGGCTTCACCGGTTCGGGCGGCGGCTCGGGCAGCGGGATGGCGTCGAGGCGCTTGTCGAGCGCTTCCTTCGTCGCGGCGAACGCCGCGCGATCGACGCCGGGCATCACGCGCTCGCCATCGAGCTGGAGCGTCTCCGCATCGAAGTACTTGCCGTCCCTCTTTGCGCTGAAGTGAAGGTGCGGTCCTGTCGAGCGGCCCGTCGACCCGACGTAGCCGACGAGCTGGTGGGTACCCACCTTCATGCCGACCTTGATGCCGGGGGCATACCTCGACAGGTGGGCATAGCCGGTGCTGACGCCGTTCGCGTGCGTGACCGTGACGAGGTTGCCGCTGGGACCCGCCGGACCGACCCACTCGACCACGCCGCGATACGCCGAGTACACAGGCGTTCCCATCGGCGCGCCGAAGTCCGTCCCGTTGTGGGGCATCCTCTTCTTCAGCACCGGGTGCATCCGCTGCGGGTTGAACCTCGACGTCACGGGCGCGCCCGGGACCGGCGCGCGCCAGCCGCCGGCGTGCGGCTGCCGGCCGCGCTCATCGAACGTGCCCCGAGCCTCCTGCCCCTTGAAATCGTAGATGCGCACCGGCTTCTCCGCGGGATCCGGCGGCCGGTACTCGAGCGCGACGACCTTCTTGTACCGGGAGAACATCCCGAGCGCCGTCTCTTCGATGGCGATCAGCCGGACCGTGCCCCCCTCCTCGAAGCTCTCCGTCGAGATGCGACCGCTCAGCGCCTCGTCGATCACGTCGAGCACGCCGGGCTCCAGACCCCCCGCCCGGATCGAGTTGGCGAGATCCTTCCCCACGTAGAAGGAGGCGACGACCTCCTCCTCGGCGATCTTCATGTCGAGCGTGGCGCCCGTGAGCCGCCCGGCCGCGTCGTCCCTCGCCTGGTAGATCTCGCTCGCCGAGACCTCGTACTCGAAGGCGCGAACTCGGCGGTTGGAGCGATCCATCGCGACCGTGAACCGGTCTTTGCGGCCGCACTTGTCGAACTTCCGCAGCCCGTCGAAGGCCTTCATGATCCGGTAGATCTGCGCCTTCGGTACGCCCTTCTCGTCGAGGGCCGTGATGAACGACCGGCGCTCCATCACGTCGCTCACCAGGAGCACGGACGGATCCTTCCCGAGCTCGGAGATCCGCCACGGGCCGGGCAGCGGGGTGCGCTGCTTTGTCTTCACCTCGGGCGCTGCAGGAGACCTGGTGGCCTCGTCCGTACCTGCTGCCGAGGTCGCCGGGCTCGCCGCGACAAGCGCGCGCTCGTCGCGCACCGGGACGCCCTGGATCAGCAGAGCGATGAGCGAGGTGAGCGTCGCGAGGCCGAAGATGCCGCCGAAGACCGCGGTCATGCGCGGCGACAGGTGTGGGCCGGCAGGGGGCCGGCCGAGGCCGGGCGGAAGGCGCGGGCCGTCCGTCGAACCCGGGCCCGCGTGGGGGCCGCCGTCCATGAGCGATGGCGTCCGGGGGGGCTGCACGCGCGGATCGCTGCCGCGCGACCAGGGCGCCGATGCGCGCCCGCGCGCAGAAGGAGGAGGGAGCTGCGTCCGCGTCGGCGCCGTCCGCGCGCGCACATCGCTGCTGCGCGACCAGGGGGCGGCCGGAGCTCCCTCGCCCCGGCGATTGCCCGAAAGCGGCGCGGCCAGCGGCGGCGTGGCAGGTCTGCTGGGTGCGTCGAGCGCCTCGTCCGTCACATCCTCGGCTGCGCCGAGGCGCACGATCTCCGCGCGCGGCGGGTCGTGCGGGGTGGCAGCGCCGGGCTCCGCGCGCGGCGGGTCGTGCGGGGTGGCAGCGCCGGGCTCCGCGCGCGGCGGGTCGTGCTGGGCGGCGGCGCCGGGCTCCGGCGCGCTGCCGGCTCCTCCGCTCCGCTCCCCGGCGCGGTCCTCGGCGTCCGGCGCTCCGGATGCCTCGAGCGGGTTCTGGGGTACTGCACTCGGCACGCCGACGTGCGTACCAAGGCATCGACGGGGTTGCAACCGCGGCTGCCTGGCTTCACGCAAGGGTTGCGCGGAAGGCGGATCCCATCGTACGCCGGTCGCGTAAGCTGACAGGCCTCATGGACGACAGGCTGAAGCAGCTTCTGGTTCTCGGCAGGGAGCACTACGAGCGGCGCGAGTACGATCTCGCCGAGCACGCCCTGCGACAGATCCTCGAGAAGACCGACCGCTTCGCTGACGTCTACAACATGCTCGGCGTCATTCTCCACGAACGCGGAGATTTCCTTGCGGCCGAGGCCCACTTCGAGCGCGCGGTGCAGCTCAACGAGCACTACACGGAAGCGCTGCTGAACCTCGCCGTCACCTACAACGACCTCGGCAAGTACGAAGCCGCGCGGCAGGTCTACTCCCGCATCCACCGTGGTGAGGGCCGAGGCGGCGTCCTCGACCCGTTCGCCCGCGGCAAGATCGCCAACATGCACGCCGATCTCGCGCAGGCCTATGCCGACGCGGGGTGCGCGCAGGAAGCGATCGCCGAGCTCACGCGGGCGGTGGAGCTGTGCCCGACGTTCGTGGATCTCCAGCTGCGCCTCGGGACGATGTACCGCGACGCCGGGAATCTGGAGCTCGCTCGCGAGCATTACGCCGCCGCGCGCGACGCGAACCCGAAGTACGCGCCTGCGCGCGTGCTGCTCGGGGTCGCGCTGCTCTCCCTCGGCGCGCCCGATCAGGCGAGCGCCGAGTGGCACGAGGCGCTCGCGATCGATCCCGACAACAGGACGGCGAAGATGTACCTTCGCAATCTGGAGGCGCCGCGGAGCGGGCGCGCCCAGGGTGCCGTATCAGGCGACCCGGCGCCGGCCGCCGCGGCGGGCGGTCCATGGGACGCGCTCGACGACGCGACACCCACGACCGTGAGCGACATCCTGTCCAAGACGACGGCCGATGCAGCGGGTGAGACGGATCGTGCTGCACGGGAAGGCAAACGCTGAACGTTGGCGAAATACTCTCTCCTCCGAGAGGAGGCGCGCCGCGCGTGGCGTGAGCTCCGTGGCAGCGAGCTGTCCGCCGGCCGGACGGCGGTGGCGGTGGCGATCGGCCTGTTCATCGGATCGCAGCCGATCTTCGGCTGCCACACGCCGCTCGTGCTCCTCCTCTGTCTGTGGTTCCGTCTCGATGCGGCGATTGCCTGGGTCGCTGCGAACATCTCCAACCCCTTGTTCGCGCCAGCGCTGCTCACGGCCGAGGTCCAGGTCGGGGCGTACCTTCGCACGGGTCGCTGGCTGCGCCTCCACGAGAAGATGAGCTGGGCGCAAGCGCTGTCCGACTTCCCCGAGTACATGTTCCTCGGCGCCCCGGTGGTCGGGCTCGCGCTCGCCGCCCTCGGCGGCGGCGTGATCTTCGCCGTCGTCGCGCTGAAGCGCCGCCGCGCTCCTTCGCTGCAGAGCAGCAGGATGGAGCCGTATCGGCTCCCGGGGGACGCGCCGCCGTGGGTTCATGCGGTCGAGCGCGTCGCTGGGAGGTACAGCCCGCCTGAGGGCGCCACGCCGGCCCAGCGTACCCGCTTTCACTATGTCCGCTTCAAGCTGCTCGGCGACCCCGTTGCCCGGCTGATCGCCGACATCGCAGGCGACCGCCCCGGCGCGCTCGGTGAGGTCCTCGACATCGGGACCGGAGCTGGCCAGCTGCCGATTCTCCTGCTCGAGCTGGAAAGGGCCGCGCGCGCGCGTGGGTTCGACTGGGACCGAGCCAAGATAGAGGACGCCCGTCGCGCGGCCGGCGGGGGCTCCGGCGCAGCTCTCCCGCGCTCGTCCGATTCGCCCGGTGCGCAGCGCGCAGCCCAAGCCGCCCCTCCGCTGGACGCCGAGTTCTGGTGCGCAGACGCGCGCGAGGCCGAGCTCGGAACTGCAGACACCGTGCTGCTCATCGACCTGCTTCACTACTTCCGCGTGGAGGAGCAGGACGCGATCCTGCGGCGGGCGGCGGCCGCGGTTCGCCCCGGGGGGCGCCTGCTCGTTCGCGAGGCGGACACCGAGCGCGGCTTGAGGAGCTCGATCACGCTCCTCGAGGAGCGCGTCTTCACCGCGCTTCGATTCAACCGGGGCGAGCGTGTGCGCTTCCGTCCTGCTCGAGAGATCGCGGCGCTCCTCGAGCAGCTCGGCTTCGCCTGCGAGATGAGGCCCGCCTGGGGGAAAACGCCCTTCTCGAATGTCCTCATCGTCGGAAGCCGAGCCCAGCGCTGACTCCGAGTCGCCCTTCCCCCAGGAGCTCTCCTCCTCGCCACCGCCACCGCGGTGCCCTCAGCGTCGGCGGTCGTTACCCAGGGTGCCCGATCCAACGTGCGGCCTCTGCTGGGCGCGTTGCCCTGTTGCACGGTCACCACGGATGGTCAGAACCTGTCCAGTACGCTGACGCGTTGGTCTCGCGGCTCCTTTCGGTTCGCGAACCGCGCTATCGGGGGAAGCGATCTCCCGATGGCACAGACCATGCTTGTCCCATGGGGCCAGGCGACGGATCTCCGGTGTCCGTGTCTTGCTCCGATCAACAGCGGCCGATAGATCTCCAAGGGCTCCTCCTGGCCGGGCGTCGGGCTCGCCCACATTGCAAGTTCGCAATATCCGCCTGGGGCGTCCTGTCCAGGTGTCCGTGAAGGTGCGTTGCGCACCGGGCCGGCCGGAGTCCAGTGTGGCTCCGAGGGCGTCCGCGCGGTCGCCGAGGAGGCGCTGGCGGGGCCGAGCGGGTCAGGCGTTCACAGCAACGACGCTCGTGCGCAGCGCCGATCGTGCTCTGCCATGTCGGCAATCCCGACCACCCTCAGGGCTCCACGGAGCGAACACCGCCCGCCCAGATCCCGGTCGGGATGACGGGATTCCTACGCCGCGTCGCGCAAGCGGCGCTCCCTTGCGTTTTTAGAGCCTGCCCCGCTTCACGCCCTGGCGTCCGCTTCAAGGCTGCGTCAGCGCCGCGCGACAGGAGATCCGACGGGCTCTCTGCGACGCGAGACTAGATGTGGTGGTCCTTCGACGCCGCCCTACGAGATATTGGGGTCTCAAGGAGTCGTGACGTCGTCGTCTCTCCCGATCCGACGACGACAAGAGCACGGGCATGGCGGCTCGGTAACCCAGCGTCCTGGGCACCGGCGCGGACGTGTGTGCACAGACGCTGTCGGGGGAGCAGAGCTGCCTGCGTCGAGTCACCGGGCGGATCCGCTCAGCAGCGGTCGGGCGGCAGCTGACGCGCCTTGCGCGCCGATGTCCCCGGCGCGCTACGGAGAGATGATATGGCTTGGCGGGACATCTTGAGGGGCATCGAGCGGCGTGTACGGCTGCGGAGCTTGCTCCGCTCCGATGTGCGACGTCTCCGCGCCTGCCAGGACAGCTCCTGGCTCCCCGCGATTTCCCCTGCTGGGCTTGGAGGAAGGTTGGACGTCGACCTCGGTCGGTTCGGCCTGACCCGCCTGGCGAGCGTCGAGGCTTCCTTCAGCGGGAAAAGTACTTGGTAGCCCGCTTCTCTCCTTTCGACGTGATCTTCTTCTCGACGAGCAGCTTCCGAATCGGGAGGGTCAGCTCCTTCGTGGTGGTGCCCAGATCCTTCGCGATCTGCTCCACGCCCTGGCCGGAGTTGCTCCGGATATGCTCGAGGACCTTCTGGGTCATGGCGGCGAGCTCTTCCTTCGAGCGCTTCTCGCCCTTCTTGCGGGTCGGCTTGGCCGCGCGAGCGGGGCGGCCCGCCGCCTTCTTGACCTCCGCGGGCGGCGGAGGAGCGGCCTTGGCCCGACCCACCTTGCGCGGCGCGGCGGCCGCAGCGACCGGCTGGCCCTCCCCTCGCAAGGCGTCGGCGACGGCCTCGAGAGCCGCTTTGCGGACAAGTCCGCTCAGCTGAGAGACGAATGCATCAACGTGGCTTTTGATCTCGGTTTCGACGTTGCTCATTGGATCTCGCGTCCCATGAATAGCTAGAGTTGTCAACTGCTGAACAGCACCTTGGTTGAAAATAATTCGAGAGGTGTCCCCGTCTCCTCTCAACGCGCGTCAGGAACCCGCGCTCGCCACCTTCCCGTCGGGTCATGGGCCGTCGGGTCATGGGCCGTCGGGTCATGGGGTGCTGGGGCCGACCGGTCGAGCCGGACTCCAGCCACCACGTCTGCCTGGCGGCGTCGCTCCGCGAAGCGAGGCTCCGCCCCAACCCAAGAGGGTGCGATGGACAGCGCCGTGCTCCTCTCTGCACCGCGCTGCAGCTTTCGATGCCGCGCAACGCGCGCCGTGGGCAGCCCCGTAACCGAGGGGAGCCAGCGACATTCCCATGAAGATCTGCTTTCCTGTGCTCCGGACACACGCGCGCCACCGCGCAGCGGCCGAAGCGGGCGCTTGACCGAGGCACCGTGGAGGAGCCCGACCCCCCGGGTGGACCGCTCGCGATGAGGAAAGGTGTCATGGCCGAGGCCGCCGTTCCAGGCGAGCGTCGGTGAGCTGGAGCGGCGGCCTTTCACTTCTGCACTCCGCCCTGCTCTGTCGGCGTAACCGTATGCCCGTGCTCTCGTCTCCCGACCGAGCCGCGCTCCGCGATCGACCGCAACGTGTCGACCGTCGAGCCGCCTTCCCGCCGTGTCGACGCCATGAGGACTACCCCACCCACCTGCCAGGACATCCCCCTGGCTGATCGGCGCGGCGGCCCGACGCGGTTGCGCCCACCCACGTTGCAGCCCGCAGGCCACGTCGCCTCCGGTCTGGCTGCGTCTTTTTGCGGCTGTGCTGGAGCTGCCCAGCTTCCGGCCGAGTCTCCCAAACCGCTCGCCGTGCCCGAGCTCCGACGGCCGCCCCGGCAAGCCGGAAGTCGGCCAGCGGGAAGCCACGAGGCCGCCGCTCCTGCTCAGCCGCTCATCCTGATTCAGGGGGTGACACTCGCGCTGGGCACCAGGGTGACGCTCGCCCGCGTCTCGCTCCCGCGCGAGGGGGCAAAGCTCGCCGCCGCCGCCGAGGGCGACATCGATCCCCGGAGCGGGGCGGCGGTGATGGACGCTGGTGGACAGTTCGTCACTCCTCGGCTGTTCGACGCTCACTCCCACCTCGGGGGCCGCCCGACACCAGGCGCAGCGGCGCACCTGGACGGCTGCGGACGGGAACCAGACACAGGGCCGGTGGCGCCGCGGGCTCAGTTCGCCGATGCCTTCTGGCCCCAGGACCCGGGTATCGAACGGGCAGTCGCTGGTGGTGTTACGACCATACAAGTCCTTTCGGGTTCAGGCAACCTGATTAGATGGTGCGCGGCAACGATGGAGCGCCGGCCGGGCATCTGCCCTCGCAGCTTCCTCCTGGCTTCCTGCCAGGTTCCTCCCAGGTTCCTCCCTGATTCCTGCCAGATGCTCCCCAGACGCTCGCCACCGTGGCGCTCGGCGGGCTGAGAGTGGCTTGCGGGGAGAGCCCGAAGCGCAGCTACGGCGAGGACAAGCGGGCACCGGTGGCCGGTACGGGCAACCTCGCTCTCCAGCGGGCGACCTCTCTCAAGGCCAGGAAGCTCCAGACGGACTGGGCGCGATGGATCGACCGGGAGTCGTGCCGGATTGCGACCGAGGCGAAGACGCCGCCGTCCGCCAGGGCACGAGGCAGGAGCGCTCGACACGCGAGGCCTCTTCCCGCGAAGACCCTACCGTCGGGTCTAGTGCCTGCTCGAGGGCATGTCTCGCGTCGATCCGGGGGCGGCGCGCCATCACCGCAGTCGCATCCGCCGTCTTACTACACGGGCGATCGTGCGACTGGTGACGGCGGTACACCGTGATCGAGTGGCCTCACGTGAGCCGCGCATGCCGCGCGGCTCACGTGATCAGCCTGTGCGCGCGCGCTGCGCGGCTGACGTGAACAAGAGCGCCCGCGCATGCCGCGCGGCTCACGTGATCAGCCTGTGCGCGCATGCCGCGCGGCTCACGTGATCTGCCTGTGCGCGCACGCCGCGCGGCTCACGTGATCAGCCTGTGCGCGCGCGCCGCGCGGCTCACGTGAACAGGCGCGCCCGCGCAGCGTGCGCGGCTCACGTGATCAGCGGGCCCGTGTGTGCGTACCGGTGGCAACACGGCGCGCGCCGGACTCCCGCGCCGCCGCGCGGCGGCGATCGCGGGCAGTCCAGCCGGCGCGTTCGTGTCGCCTTCGCTTCGGCTCGAACATGGCCTCCGCGAACGTCGCGGTCGGGTCGGGCGACCCGCTCGACATCTCGACCTGGGCGTTCCGCCCCGTCGCTTCGAGGCGAGCGGCGCCGGGGCACATGACGGCGCTTTTCTAGATGTAAAGGAGAACCGGCGCGGGACGCGTCGACCGCTCTCCGCCGGAAGAGCCGTGATCGCGGCGCTTGCTGCCGGCGCGCGCGACTTCTAGATCGTTCCGGCCGTGGTCAACCCGAGCGCCAAGCAGGATCCCGAAGCCCTCCTCGCCGCCAAGCTCGCGTCGCTTCCGACGAAGCCGGGCTGCTATCTGTTCATCGACAAGTCCGGCGCCGTCGTCTACGTCGGCAAGGCGAAGAGCCTGCGCTCGCGCGTCCGCAGCTACTTTCAGGAGAGCGGGAGCGACGCCCGGTACTTCATCCCGATACTCCGGAAGATCGTGGCCGATCTGGAGACGGTGGTGACCGCTACCGAGAAGGAAGCGGCCGTACTCGAGAACGAGCTCGTCAAGCAGCACAAGCCGCGGTTCAACGTCAAGCTGCGTGACGACAAGGACTTCCTTTGCCTCAAGCTCGACACCCAGAAGGCGTGGCCGATGCTCGAGACGGTCCGCCGTCCCGCCCCGGACAAGGCGCGCTATTTCGGGCCCTACCACTCGGCGACGAGCGCGCGGCGGACGCTCCACCTCGTCAACAAGCACTTCCAGCTCCGCACCTGCTCCGATGCCGAGATGGCGTCGCGCCGGCGCCCGTGCCTGCAGTACCAGATCAAGCGCTGCCTCGCGCCCTGCGTGATGGATGTGGACCGGGAGCTCTATACGGAGATGGTCCGCTCGGTCGCGCTCTTCCTCGAAGGGCGCCACGACGAGCTCACCGGCGAGCTCACCGCGCGAATGCGGGACGCGTCGCGGGAGCTCGAGTTCGAGCGCGCCGCCATCTACCGCGATCAGCTCCGGGCGGTCGAGGCGGTGCGCGAGGCGCAGCGCGTCGTCTACGTGAAGGACGTCGATCAAGACGTGGTGGGCATCTACCGCGAGGGGACGCTCGTGGAGGTCGAAGTGATCATGGTGCGAAGGGGGCGCGTGACAGACACGCTGTCCTTCTCGCTCCGCAACATGGAGCTGCCGGACGACGAGGTGCTCGGCGGTTTCCTCAACGAGTACTATGGCGTCGCGTCCACCACGATCCCCGATGAGGTCCTCGTGCCGGTGTTGCCAGACGGCGCGGAGGGCGTCGCGGAGTGGCTCGGCGATCGGCGCGGCCGCAAGGTGGCGCTCTTCGTGCCTCAGCGCGGGCCCCGCGTCGATCTGCTCAAGATGGCGAGCGAGAACGCGGCTCACGCGTTCCGCGAGAAGCAGCGGAGCTCCGACGATCTCGAGGCCCGGCTCGAGGAGCTCAGGGAGCGCCTTCGCCTCCCGACGCTCCCACGTCGCATCGAGTGCTGCGACATCTCGCATCTCGGCGGCGGCGACACGGTGGGATCGATCGTGGCGCTCTTCGATGGTCAGCCGGACAAGAAGCGCTACCGCAGCTTCAACGTGAAGAGCGTGGCCGACGGCGACGACTACGCCGCGATGTACGAGGTGCTCTCGCGGCGCTTCCGCCGCGGCAAGGCCGCTCGGTCGGCGAGCTCCGCGTCCGCCGCAGACAGCGAGGCCGCCCTCGGCGCCGGAGGCGCGCCCGAGAGCGACGTGACGGAGGGCGTCGCCGAGGGCGACATGATGGAGAGCGATACGGCGGAGAGCGCTGCACCCGAGATCGATGCGACGGAGGGCGACGCGGCCGAGGAGGACATCGGCTTGACGACAGCGGGCGACGCTCCGGCGGAGACGGAAGAGGAGGAGGTGTCTGCGACCGCGGATCCAGAGATCGCCGGCTCCGGAGACGATGCGACGACGACGAGCGCCGCGGCCGGCGGAGGCGAGTGGGATCTGCCAGATCTGCTCGTGGTCGACGGTGGGCGAGGCCAGCTTCAGGTGGCGCTGTCGGCGGCGCGCGATCTCGGCCTGCACGGGCTCCCGATCGTCGGTCTCGCGAAGGAGCGGGAGACGCAGACAGGCGAGAAGCTCGTCGACCGCGTCTACCTGCCTGGCCAGAAGAACGGTATCCCGCTCCGATCCACGAGCTCCGCCCTCTTCTTCCTGGCGCGCGCGCGCGACGAGGCGCACCGCTTCGCAAACCACGCACGCAAGCGGCTCGGCAAGGCGCGGCGCCTCCGCTCCGAGATCGAGGACATCCCGGGGCTCGGCAGTGCGGTGAGGACGGCGCTCCTCCGGGAGCTCGGTTCCATGGAAGGAGTGCGCCGCGCGACCGACGCTCAGATCCTGGCGGTGACAGGGGTCACCAAGCGCCACCTCTCAGCGCTGCGCAAGGTCATCCCGTCTCCCGATTCCTCGCAGCCCGACGCGCCGGCCGACGACGCTGGCGATCTCTCCAAGGCTCGGGGGCTCACGCGCTGAGCGCGACCGGGCCCGCTCCGCGATGGATCGGTGAAAGATCACGCTGCGACCCGAACAGCGTTCCGGGTTGAGCGCCAAGGCGTTCTCTGCGACGATCCGAAGTCCAGGCGCCCGGCAGCGTTCCGGGCGCACGCGGTCATTTTTCGATCAAGAGCACCACCTGGCACACCGAGCGCTTCTTGCGGACCCGACCTCGTGGGCGGGCCCCGCTCGGCGGGCCCGATTCCCGGCGGGCACTGCCTCGCTACGGGGTTACGCGGCACGTGAGCACCATGGGAGAAGTACGCGCTGGCCACACGCTCGGTCGCTATGAGCTCCTTGTCCCCATTGCGCTCGGGGGCATGGCCTCGGTGTGGGCCGCTCGAACGGGCGGCCAGCTCCCCAGGATCGTCGCCGTCAAGCTGCTGCGCGCCGAGCTGAGCGACGATCCCGACTTCGAGGCGATGTTCCTCGACGAGGCCACCCTGGTCTCGCAGATCCATCACCCGAACGTCGCGGAGACCATCGATGTGGGCGAGGAGGACGGCGTCCTCTATCAGGTGATGGAGCTCATCGACGGCGAGCCGATCAACCTGGTTCTCCGCGAGAGCAAGGCGCGCGGCGGCCTGCCGCTCCCGTTCGCGCTCCGCATCGTGGCCGAGGCGGCCCTCGGACTGCACGCCGCGCACGAGCTGCGCGGCCGCGACGGCAAGCCTGTCGGCCTCGTCCACCGCGACGTCTCGCCGCAAAACATCCTGGTCGGATACGACGGATCGGTGAAGATCCTCGACTTCGGCGTCGCCAAGGCCGCCTCGAACCTGCAGCGAACCCAGGTCGGCCAGCTGAAGGGCAAGTACGCGTACATGTCGCCGGAGCAGGCGGGCAGCGAGCCCATCGATCGGCGCAGCGACGTGTTCACGCTCGGGATCGTCTTCTATCAGCTCGTGACGGGCAAGCACCCCTTCCACGCCGAGAACGATCCTGCGACGGTGCGCCGCATCTGCGACAAGGCGCCGGCCGAGCCGCCGTGGACCCTCGTCCCGTCGCTCCCGGAGGACGTCGGCCGCATCATCATGAGGATGCTCGCGAAGCCGAGGGACGAGCGCTTCGACACGATGGCCGATCTGCGCCGCGCCATCGAGCAGCTGTCGCCCGCGACGCCCATGGCCACCGCCGATGAGCTCGCCGCGCTGATGCAGCAGCTGCTCGGCCCGCGCGGCGAACGGCGGCGTGCCGCGATCCAGGAGGCGATGCAGATCGCGCGCGAGCGCTCGATCGACCCCGACTATCCGCCGCCACGGCAGAGCTCGCCGCGAGCCGCCGCGCCGCCTGGGCGCACGAGCGCCGAGCGCGGCGCGGGCGCGGCCGAGGGCGCTCCGTCGCCCGAGAAGGGCCGCGCGCGGCGCTGGCTCGTCCCTGCGACCCTTGGCCTCGTGGTCCTCGTGGTGCTCGCGGGCGCGCTCCTCCTGCGCTCCTCGCCGCAGAGCGGCCCCCCGCGCCAGCGGGGCTCTCTGCTCGTGCCCAGGGCGGGCTCGATCGAGGAGCCGGTCCTCAGGGCCGCGCGCGCCGCGTCGAAGGCGCCGCGCGGCGGCCTCGACACGACGCGCGCCGGCCCGTAGCGGCGGCGCTCGCCCGCGTTCGCTTGACGGTTCGAGGAACGCTTTTCAAGATGGCCGCCCTCGCATGGATCTTCGCCGCTCGCCGGAGCTCTGGCGGTTCGCCGCGCTTGTGGCGATCTTCGTCACGAGCGGCCTGGTCATCACCTACCTCGTGCTGCCTCCGCCGCTGGACGACGGCCCGAAGCCTCCGCCGGTCCTCCGCGTGGCGCAGGTCCCGGTACCCACGGGCGGCGACGTCGTGGCGAACGCGCTCGACCTCGTGCGCCGCTACGCCACCGGGGAGATCCGGATCGTGCTCCCCGACGGCTCCGCGCGCGCGCTCCGACGCAACGATCTCGGCGTCGAGATCAACCGGGTCCGCCTCGCCGAGTTCGTCCGCGAGGCGCTCCGTCCGGAGAGCGCGCTCCGCCGCGCGCACGAGCGGGCCGGCGAGCGCGACAAGGGCGACGAGGACGCGCCGCTCGACATCCCGATCCCGCTCCTCCTCGACTCCGAGCGGGCGATCAGCAAGCTGCTCGACCTGAAGGTCGAGCTCGACGCGCCCGCGGTCGACGCGTATGTCGACCTCGAGGCGAAGCAGCTCAAGCCCGAGAAGATCGGGTATCGGCTGGACGTCTACGGCACGCTCGCGCGCATCGACGCGGCCCTCCGGGCGGGCCAGGACACCGCGCTGGCCAGCGTCGAGACGATCGCGCCGAAGCTCGTCGCCGAGCAGCTCGGCAACGTCAAGTTCGATCAGGTGCTCGGCTACTTCGAGACGCGCTACGCGACCGGAGGGAGGTCCAAGGAGAGGACGTACAACCTCAGGCTCGCCGCGTCGAAGCTCGACGGCGTGGTCGTCATGCCGGGCGAGATCTTCGACTTCAACGAGACGGTCGGCCCGCGCGACGAGGCGCACGGCTACCGCGTCGCTCCCGTCATCGCCCAGGGAGAGCTCGTCGACGGGCTCGGCGGCGGGACCTGCCAGATCTCGGGCACGCTCCACGGGGCCGCGTTCTTCGCGGGGCTCGAGATCGTCGAGCGCTACCCGCACTCCCGCCCGAGCTACTACATCAAGCTCGGCCTCGACGCGACCGTCGTCTACCCGACGATCAACTACCGCTTCAGGAACCCGTTCGACTTCCCCATCGTGCTCCACGAGACGGTGGCCGGCGGCGTCGTGCGCGCCGAGATCCTCGGGCCCTCGCGCAAGCTCACGGTCACGTACTTCCGTCGCATCGACGGGGTGATCCCGTTCGAGGAGGTGGAGCGCCCGACGCCGAAGCTGCCCGAAGGCACACGGGTGCTCGCCCAGCGCGGCATCCCCGGCTTCAGGACGACGAGCTCGCGGGTCGTCCGCGACGGCGCCTACGCGGTGCGGGAGAAGTGGAGCGACAGCTACCCGCCGACCGCGCAGATCATCCATGTCGGCAGCGGCCCGCGCGATCCCGAGGCCAAGAAGGCCGACGACAATCACCCCGAGTACGTGGCCGACGAGTACCTCGTCGTCACGCAGGGGCCGGACGTCCGAACGCCAGGCGCGACCGGCCCCGAGCCGGGCGGCGGCACCGTCGAGAGCCGCGAGCCCGGGCTCACGGGCGAGCGCGGCTGGACCGATCGCGCGGGGTTCGGCACCTTCCGCGCGAAGGGGGATGAGCGCGCCGAGGGGGAAGGCGGCCGCGCGCGCGGCGAGGACGCACCGCCCGCCGAGGGCACCGCCGTCGCGCAGGCCCCTGGCGCGGCGGCGCCGGAGAGAGATGCTCGCGGCCAGCGGGACCCCGCGGGGGGCGAGGCGAAGGGCGGCAAGGGCAAGAAGCGACGCCAGAACCAGAAGGCGGCGAGCGACGGCGGCTGATCGGGCGGCGCCTTCCGAGGGCGATAGCGGCCGCTCGGCGGCGCTCGCCGAGAGCCGGCCTCGGCGTGCGCCGAACGCCCTCCGCCGGCGCGGCCGTCAGCGAGCGCCGATCGCCCGGCGCACCTCGTGGAGCGTCGGGCTCGCGAGCGCCCGCGCGCGCTGGGCGCCTTCCAAGAGCAGGGCGTCGATGCGGGCCGGGTCGCCCATGAGATCGGCGTACCGGCGCCGCGGCTCCTCGAGCGCGCGGTTCAGCACCTCGAACACGGCCTCTTTCGCCTCGCCCCAGCCGATGCCGCTCTGGTAGCGGCCGCGGAGCGCCTCCGTCTCTTCGGGGGTGGCGAACTCCCGGTAGAGGTGGAAGAGCGGCGAGGTGCTCGGATCCTTCGGCTCGCTCGGCGGCGACGAGTCCGTCTTGTACTTGAAGATCGTCTTGCGCAGCTTCTCCGGCGGCAGGAAGAGCGCGATGATGTTGTCGTAGCTCTTGCTCATCTTGCGGCCGTCGAGGCCCGGGATCACCGCCGTCTCGGCGCTGATGCGCGCCTCGGGCAGGACCAGGGTCGGGCCGTAGATCGCGTTGAACCGCTGCGCGATATCGCGGGCGATCTCGATGTGCTGGACCTGGTCCTTGCCCACCGGCACGACGTTCGTCTTGAACAGGAGGATGTCGGCCGCCATCAGCACCGGATAGCCATAGAGGCCCATGTTGATCCCGGCGTCGAGGTCGTCGCCGTCCTCGGCGCCCGCGGCGCTCGACGCTCCGGCCCGGGACTCCATGTTCTTGGCGACAGCGGCCTTGTAGGCGTGCGCGCGGTTCATGAGCCCCTTCGCCGTGAAGCAGGCGAGGATCCAGCTGAGCTCGAAGATCTCCGGAACGTCGGATTGCCTGTAGAAGACGACCTTCTCGGGATCCAGGCCGAGCGCGAGCCATGTCGCTGCGACCTCGTGGACCAGGCTCCGGAGCTTCTGCGCGTCGTGGATGACGTTGAGCGCGTGATAGTCCGCCACGAAGTAGAGCGCGTTCGACGCGGACCCTGCGAGCGCGAGCGCCGGCTTGATCGCCCCTACGAAGTTGCCGAGGTGCGGCGTTCCTGTGGGCTTGATGCCGGTGAGGACGGTGCTTGCCATCGTTGTCGTGTTCCTCTGGGGGAGCCCATCCCCTTACGCGCTCCGGGCGGGTGATGCTACTGCCGCGCTCCAGAAATTCTGCCGGGTTTCTGGCCGCGCGGGCGCGTTGGCGCGTGTCGGCGGTGTCGGCGCCGCGCGCGCCGTTACCAGCGCTCTTGTAGTCGACGCCGCACGCCGCGCGCCGCGCGCCGCGCGCAGCCCCGGAGCATCCACCCGCGGCGCAGCGTGCCCCGTGCACCGTGGGTGTGGGGTGGGTGTACGGTCGGTGATTTTCATGCCACGGTGGACGGCGGACCGACCCCCGACCCACGTTGGCACCTGCGCCATGTCTGGCCGAACGCCGTCATCTCCCGCACCTTCCCCTGACACCTCGGCTCTGCCGCCCGCTGGCCACGCCCCCACCGGCGCGCGGCCGACCGTCGCGCTCGCCGTCTCCGGCAGCATCGCCGCGTACAAGGCCGCCGAGGTGGCCCGGCTCTTGATCCAGGGCGGCGCGCGCGTGCTCCCGATCATGACGCGCGCGGCGCAGCAGTTCCTCGGGCCGATGACGCTGAGCGGGCTTTGCGGCGAGCCGGTGCGCGACACCATGTGGGACCCGGGCTTCGCGGGCGAGCTGCACGTCGCGCTCGCCGCCGAGGCCGATCTCGTGCTGCTCGCGCCCGCGACCGCCGACGTGCTCGCGCGCCTCGCCGCGGGGCGCGCCGACGATCTCGTGACGGCGCTCGCGCTGTGCGCGAGGGGTCCTGTGCTCGCCGCGCCCGCGATGCACCCCCGCATGTGGGCTCACCCCGCGACGGCGCGGAACGTCGCCACGCTCGAGGCCGACGGGCGCGTGCAGCTCGTCGGCCCGGTCTTCGGCGAGGTCGCCTCGGGCGAGCGCGGCCTCGGGCGCATGGCCGAGCCGGCGGCGATCGCGGCCGCGGCGTTCTCGCGGCTCGCCCCGCGCGACCTCGCGGGGCTCCGCCTCGTCGTCACCGCGGGCCCGACGCTCGAGGACCTCGATCCCGTGCGCTTCCTCGGCAACCGGTCGACGGGAAAGATGGGCTTCGCCGTGGCGGAGCGGGCCGCGGCGCGGGGCGCGCAGGTCACGCTCATCGCCGGCCCCGTGTCGCTCTCCACGCCGGCGGGCGCGCGCCGGGTCGACGTGCGCGGCGCGCTCTCGATGCGCGGCGCGCTCTGGCAGGCGCTCGGCGACGATCTGCGCGCCGCTGACGCGCTGATCATGACGGCCGCCGTGTCCGACTACCGCCCGGCCGAGCAGCACGCGACAAAGCTGAAGCGAACGCCCGATCTCGCGTCGCTCTCGCTCGTGCCGAACCCTGACTTGCTCGCGGAGGTCGGCGCCGCGCGCGCGGGTGGCGAAGGCGGAGCGCCGTCGCCGGTGCTCGTCGGGTTCGCGGTCGAGACGGCCACGGACGAGGGGGTGATCGCGTATGCCCGGCACAAGCTCGCGAGCAAGCGCGTCGACATGATCGTCGCCAACCACGCGGCGGACTCGTTCGGCCGGGACGACAACCGCGCCACCCTCGTGACCCGCGACGCCGCCGACGCGCTCGGCGTGCTGCCCAAGCCGGTGCTCGCGGATCGCATCCTCGACCGGGTCCTGCAGCTGTGTCAGACGAGCCGGGCGAGCGCGCGATGATCCGGGACGAAGACGACGCCGCGGCCCCCGCTGCCGCGCCTCCTCCTGCTGCCGCTGCCTCGGGCGTCCCGGCCTCGCCGCGCGATCCTCGGGCGATCGATCCGCGCGAGCCGCCGCGCTCATCTCGCCGCGAGGCCGCGCTCATCGCGGCGACCGTCACCGTCTGCGTCGCGCTCGCCGTCTCCTTCGCGTTCGCCCCCGCTCGCGCGGGCACGCCTCTCCTGCTCGCGGCGCTCGGCGCGCCCTACGCCGTCCTCACGGCGGTCACCGTGATGTGGCTCCGCCGGCGCGGCGAGCTCCGCGCCGCGCTCCGCCCCCTGTCGGGCGATCTCGCGCGCGGCGCCCTGGTCGCGGCGGGGCTCTACGGCCTCGCCATGGCCGTGCAGCTGTTGCTCGCCCCGCGGGGCTCGCCTCGCGAGGGGTGGGTCCTTCGCCTGTACCTCCACCTCGGCGACCCCGAGGCCGACGCGCGCGTGTTCGTCGGCGCGATCGTCTTCCTCATCGCCGCGCTGGAGGAGATCGTCTGGCGCGGGCTCGTCCTGCGCGCCCTGGAGGGGCCGCTCGACCAGGTCGCCGCGTGGCTGCTGTCGAGCGCGCTGTTCGCCACCGCGCACGCCCCCACGCTCTTCCTGCTCGGCGATCCGGTGGCCGGGCCGAACCCGCTGCTCGTCGTGGCGGGCTTCGGCTGCTCGATCGTGTGGGGTCGCGTGGTGCACCGGACCGGGCGTCTGGCTCCGGCGGTCTTCGCCCACGCGTTCTTCTCGTGGGCGATCGTGAGCTTCCCGATCTGGCGGCCGTGACGGGCTCGCGCCCGGGCCGGGGTCAGCCTTCGAGCTTCGCGAGCTCCTCTTCGGGCACGTCGAAGTCCGCGTAGACGTTCTGCACGTCGTCGTGGTCGTCGAGCGAGTCGACGAGGTTCAGGCAGACCTCGGCGTCGCGGCCTCCGACCTCTTTCTTGGTCTTGGGGACGTAGCCCGCGGAGTTCGACTTCACCGCGATCTTCGCGTCCTCGAGCGCCTTCACGACGGTGTCCATCACGTCGACGCTGGAGAGCACCTGCCACTCCTCTCCCTGGTCGCTGTAGTCGTCGGCGCCTGCGCCCACGGCGGTGTCCATGAGCTGATCCTCGGTCGCCGCGTCCTTCGCGAGGAGGATGATCCCCTTCCGCTCGAAGGCCCACTGCGCGGAGCCGCCGGCGCCGAGCTGCCCGTTGTTCTTCTCGAAGATCTTCCGGATCTCGGCGACGGTGCGGTTCCGGTTGTCGGTCATCGCCTCGCAGAGGAACAGCGTCCCGCCGGGCCCTGTGCCTTCGTAGAGGATCTCCTCGTAGTTCGCGCCCTCGATCTCGCCGGTGCCGCGCTGGATGGCGCGCTTGATCGTGTCGGCGGGCATCGCCTGGCCCTTGGCGTCGTTGATCGCCTTGCGGAGGCGCGGGTTGCCGTTCGGGTCTCCGCCGCCCATGCGCGAGGCGACGGTGATCTCCTTGATGAGCTTGGTGAAGAGCTTGCCGCGCTTCGCGTCGAGCGCGCCCTTCTTGCGCTTGATGGTGGCCCACTTTGAATGGCCGCTCATACCTGTCTGCTCCGTGATGACGGGGCGCTCGCTCGCGGCGCGCGCCCAGGGGGAAGGTTCGGCGCAAGGTGGAGCACCGATCGGTTCGAGCGTAGAAACCGTCAGGGCGCCGGGAGCGCCAAGAGATTGTCGAGCTCTCTTGGCGCTCTCGGCGCCTTTCGGTTCGAACCGTCCGTCGCTCTAGCGGTGCGCCCCGGGGGAGGCAACAACGACGGCGCCCCGGCCGCGCGTATCCCTCCTCACCGGGAGGGCGAGCGCGGCCGGGAGCCCTTGTCGACCTGGGTCTTTGGCTGCCCCCCGGTGGTTCGCTACAGCGCGTAACCGGTCTCGCCGTGCTCCGTGGCGTCGAGGCCCTCGCGCTCGTCGCTCTCGGCCACGCGCAGGCCGATCAGCTTGTCGACAAGCTTGAGCAGCACGAAGGTCACGATCGCGGCGTACAGCCCGACGGCCGCGATGCCGACGAGCTGCGGGACCATCTGCCCCGGGTTGCCGGCGATCACGCCGTCGCGGCCGGCCTCGTTCAGGGCCTTCTCGGCGAAGACGCCGGTGAGGACCGCGCCGAGGAGGCCGCCCACGCCGTGGACGCCGAACGCGTCGAGCGAGTCGTCGTAGCGCAGGCGCTCCTTCGAGACGACCGCCGCATAACACACGACGCCCGCGAGGAGGCCGATGACGACCGCCGCCCAGGGCGCCACGAACCCGGCCGCGGGCGTGATGCCGACGAGCCCGGCCACGATGCCGGACGCCACGCCGAGCGCCGTCGGCTTGCCCCGCTGCGCCCACTCGACGAGGAGCCACGCCGCGCCGCCCGCCGCCGCCGCGAGGTGCGTGTCGAGCAGCGCCAGCGCGGCGAGCCCGCCCGACGTCAGCGCGCTGCCGGCGTTGAAGCCGAACCACCCGAACCACAGGATGCCCGTGCCCGTCAGGGTCATCGTCAGGTTGTGCGGCACGTGCCGCTCGTGCGGATATCCCGTGCGCTTGCCCAGCACGAGCGCACAGATGAGCGCCGAGATGCCCGCCGCGAGGTGAACCACGGTGCCGCCCGCGAAGTCGAGCGCCCCCATCTCGAACAGCCAGCCCTTCTCCGCCCACACCCAGTGCGCCACCGGGTCATAGACGAGCGTCGACCACAGCAGGATGAAGACCAGGTACGCCGAGAACCGCATCCGCTCGGCGAACGCCCCTGCGATGAGCGCGGGCGTGATCACCGCGAACATCATCTGGAAGGCCGCGAACGCGAGGTGCGGCACCGTGCCGCGCTCCGCCGTCGCGATCCCGTGCAGACCGACATAGTCGAACCCGCCGATGAGCCCACCGTGCGAGGTCCCGAACGAGAGCGAGTACCCGATGGCCACCCACTGCACCGAGATCACCGCGAGCGCGGCGAACGAGTGCATGAGCGTCGCGAGCACGTTCTTGCGGCGCACCATGCCGCCGTAGAACAGGGCGAGGCCCGGCGTCATGAAAAGGACGAGGGCTGTTGATGCGAGGAGCCAGGCCGTATCCCCAGTGTCGATCTTCATGGCACCGGGGTAACGTGCCCAATGTTTCAACGACGTTTCGTCGTCGCGGCAGGATGCATTTGACAGGAAGTCAGGAAATTTCTAACGCTCGATCCGGCGGCCCCGGATACCGAATCCAAGCGTTTCGTGATGTCACCTACATCAGGCCGACTGAGGTCCGCGTACCGATAGGACCGGGACTTTCGCGGAGCGCACCACCTTCTGCGCCACGCTGCCGAGCAGCGCTCGCGCGACGGCCCCGCGCCCGTGTGTCCCGATCACGATCATGTCGGCGCCGATCTCTTCCGCGAGGCGGCAGATCTCCTCGTCGGGGACGCCGGCGCGCAGCACGCCCGAGATCTCGACGCCGGACGTATCGCGCCGGCGAGCGAGCACCTGATCGAGGCTCCGTTGCGCCGCATCAGCGATGCGCGCGGCGTCCTCGGCCGAGGGGATCAGGGACGAGCCTTCCGGGAAGCTGTAGACGGGCACGCTGTACACGTGCGCCACGACGAGCTTCGCGGACAGCTTGCGGGCGAGCTCGATCGCCTTGTCGAGGGCGAGCTCGGAGGTCGCGTTGAAGTCATGGGCCAGGAGGAGGGTCTTCATCTTGCTCCGCGGTGCTGGAGGGATCGGGCGGCGCGCCGCCGTCCTTTCGTTCCGGCTTTCGTAGCTCCGGAAGCGGGTCTCCGGTAGGGGGCTCGTCGGAGGCCGCCGGGGCCGGCGGCTGCGGCTTCGACGGCGGCTTCACCCGCTTGAACAGCGCCATCTTCTTCAGCCGGCTGATCTCCTCGAGCTCGCCCCGCTTCACCGCCGCGTTGTGGCGCTCCAGGTCCTTGCCCTTGAGCTCCGCCTCGTCGAGCAGCACGTACTGGACGGTCGCGGCGCGGTCGCCCGGATAGAAATAGGCCTCCTTCCGGTTCGACACGTGCGGTCCCATCTTGCTCGTCGCGCCGACGACGGCGCCGGGCGGGATCGCCTCCACCTGCTGCCGCACCCAGGCGTAGGTCGCCTCCTGATCGGGCGTAAGCTTGCGCGCCACGCGGGAGAAGCCGCCCCTGAACGACGCGTTCTCGACGAGGCCGCCGAACTTCCACGACATCAGCGCGGCCGCCACGACCATGGCGGCGAGCAGCGCGCGGGCGAGTCGCCGCCCGTCGAGCCCGTAGTACGCGGCCGGCGCGGAGCCCTCGACCCGCTTGAGCGCGATCGGCGTCAGCGCGAACGCGATGGGGAAGAGGATCGACGAGTACTGGAAGTGGATCGAGAACACCGCGTCGCGCGAGGCGAGCAGGCAGAACAGGAGCCCGTAGGCGAGCATCCAGCGACCGGGCTTGGCGAGGAAGGGCAGGAAGCAGAGGGGGACGAACAGCTGGAGCAGGAAGAGGATCTTCGGCTCCTCGAGCAGGACCTTGAGGGCGAAGACGGGGTTCGTGAGGAGCGAGACGAGCATGCCGCCGAGCCCGCTCCGGTTCGGCATGAGCTCCTCGTAGTAATAGGCGAACGAATAAGCGTCTTTGCCGGACATGATGATGCCCGCCGACGTCATGAAGAACAGCTTCACGACGACGAAGTAGACGAGGCTCGTCGCGATGGTCACCCGGCCGAGGCGCGTCCTGCCCGGGCGCCGGTCGAAGATGGCGTAGAGCCCGATGAAGCACATCAGCAGGGCGACGTCCTCGCGGCAGAGCAGCAGCACGGCGAGGGTGACCCAGTACAGCCTGTCCCTGCCGGTCTCGTAGAAGTAGAGGAGCCAGACGACGAGCGGCGAGATCAGCGCGAGCGAGTGGAACTCGTACATGTTCGCGCCGTGCAGGGCGGGATAGATGGCCCACACGGCGGCGAGCAGGAGCGCCTTGCCGCGGTGATCGAGCTTGTCGCGCGCGAGCAGGTAGACGGGGACGACGCCGGCGCCGAGCCACGCGGACTGGAGGATGAGGAGGAACTCCGCCCTCGGATAGAGGAGGTAGAGCGGCGAGATCAGGACGAGGATGGGATCGAAGTGCGCGGAGCCGTGGTAACCGGCCCTGAGCCAGGAGCAGCCGAGCGGCCGTCCGTGGATCGACTGGTAGAAGATGTTGTCGTAGTAGCCGAGGTCGGGCGTCCGCGTGTGCAGCGCGTGGTGGTTGGTGATCGCGAGCCGCGAGAAGAAGAAGGCGTAGCCCGCCCACAGCGCGAGCAGCGCGAGCGGCGGGAGCCACCGCGCGGCCGCCGCGAGTGCGCGGCCAGCGGGAGCGCGGGAGCGCGCGCCGTCGAGCTCGGGCGCGTCGTCGAGCCCGGGCGAGCGCCGCCCGCGGCGGCCCCAGGCGTAGACGCCGGCGCCCGTGGCCGCGGCGGCGAGGACGGCGAAGAAGACAGCGGTCTTCGGGCTGTCCTTCTCGATGTTCGGGAGCTTGAGCGCGGCGACGAACGGGAGCGCGAGCAGGGGGATCAGGGCGCGGTTGAGGCGGCCCACCGTGCTCACGAAGTCCCACGAGCGGGTGCGGCGCCGCCGCGCCAGCATCACGAGGAAGTAGGCGAGCCCGACCGCCACGATGGCGGCGGCGGCGCCGCCGGCCATCCAGCGGCGCTCCACCTCGGTCAGCTTGTTCGTGTCGAGCTGCGGGAGCCGGCTCGGGTGGGTGAAGACCCAGGCCGTCACGGCGATGCTCATGCCGTAGAGGATCGGCCACGGCGCCAGGGTCAAGGCGGCCCGCGCGAGCCGCTCGAGGGCGCCGTCGAGCTTGGCGAGCGCGCTGTTCAGCCTGGTGCGATGGTTCTCTAGCATGGGTGAGGCGGGTCCTCGGCTACTTGACCCTACCCCCCGCTGTCAAGGAACGTGGAACATCGCGGAAGGGCGCAGAAGGACGTGGTTCGGCGCGGGGGCGCGGGAAGGGCAGGGCGCCTCGCGCGGCCCGCGGTAGAATGGCGCCATGTCGCACTACCGGGATCATCTCGATGCGGCTCGCGCGCGCATCGAAACCCTCGAAGCCAAGCTGAAGGAGCGGGACGCGGCGCTCGCCGCACGGGACGCGGAGATCGCGGAGATCCGTGCGGAGGTCGAGCGGTTGCGCGGCGGATCGGACGATGATGGGCCGTTCGACGGGCCGCTCGGCCGGGGCGGTGGGCAGCGGGCCCTGCTGGTGGCGCTCGCGGTGTGCAGCTTCGCCACCGCGACGGGCTACGCGATGGTGCGCCCCTCGCACTGCCTGCAGCGCGGCGGGGCGTACCCTGCCTCTGCGGAGGGGATGCCGCGCTCGCACGACTCCTACGACGCCTTGTCGAGCCGGGTCGACGGGGCGCGTGTTCGCGTGGGCAAGGCCGCGGGCGCGGCGCTCGAATACGGCCGTGTCCGGGCGAAGCGCTGCTGGCAGCCGGACGGGCCGAGCGGAGCGGGGAACGTGACCGTGACCTTCGGGCCGAGCGGCGAGGCCCAGGTGGAGCTGGACGGGGCGGCGTTCGCCGGGACCGAGGTGGGCGCGTGCGTGGTCGACGCCTTCCGAGCGGCTGCGGCGCGGGTGCCGGCGTTCGATGGGGAGCCTGTTCGGCTCACCACGCCTATTTCGCTCTAGGTCGTTCCGAGGCGGCCGGCCCGCGGGGAGGGAGCTCGTCGCGCGGGGCACGGACGGGCAGAACTCGCCTGGGGCGTCCTGTGCCCCGTCGTGCTGCGCACGCCGGACACAGGACGTCATCGGGGCTCAAACAACTGCCCGTCCGCACCCCGCGCGACGAGCTCCCTCCCCGCGGGCCTTGGGTGGAGGAAGGGGGGATTCGTGGCGGCGGGGGAGGAACTCGGGCGGCTAGCCGAATCGGGGGGTGGAGGAGGCGGGGGAGGTGGGCGGGGGGGCCAGCTGCCAGCTCACGAAGCCGATGGCGACGACGATGAGGTAGATGACGGCGAAGACCAGGAGGCCGAAGCTGACGCCGTGCTCGGCGGTGAGGCCGAGAGAAGGGAACACGAGGGCGAAGAAGAACTCGCGGACACCCACGCCGGCGATCGAGATCGGCAAGAGACCGAGCAGGTTCGCGATGGCGAGCAGGCAGGTGACGTCGAAGAGCGAGAGCGAGACGCCAAGGGCACGCGCGATCAGGTAGCCCTGCACGAAGTTGACGACGAACGTCGCCACCGTGACCGGGAGCGTGAAGAGGAGCCCGCGCCCGACATGAGCGCGCAGCGCGACGAGGAAGCGGCTCGCCGCGCCGGGGTCCGCGTTCTCCGGTGGATCCTTGGCGATCTTGCGCGAGAAGGCGAGCAGCAGGCGCTCGGCCAGCCCGGGGATGAGCAACACGAGCGGCGCCAGGACCGTGAGCGCGATTCCGCCCCACGTCACCCAGGCCAGGCGGCCGGCGATCACCGCGCTGTAACGGGCGACGCCGACCGCGACGAAGGCGGCGAGCACGTACAGATCACACAGCCTGTCCATCACGACGGTGGCCAGCCCCTCCGCGTACGTCACGCCGAGGTCGTGGCGCAGGTAGCGGATCCGGAGCAGATCGCCGACCCGGCCAGGGGTCAGCATGCCGACGTAGAGCGACGTCGCGTAGGCGCTCCACGCGCGGCGAAGCGGATAAACGATGCCCCGGGCACGGAGCAGCGCGTCCCAGCGGACCACCTTGAGGTGGATGTTGAGGACGTTGAGCACCGCCGCGAGCGCGAGCGGGCCAGCCGATGCCGACACGACCGCGCCGAGCACCGCGTCCCGGTCGTCCATGCGCACGACCACGAGCACGAGCAAGAGCGGGCCAATCAGGCGGACGAAGGCGCGCAGGGCGGTGCGGCGCACGACGGTAAACCCCGGCCGCGCGCTCAGCGCGGCGCCGCGGAGCCGAGGGCCCGGAGAGAGGAGATGCCCCTGGACGCAGGGGTCCCGGACCGATCGACACTGGGCCCGGAGATCACTCGAGCTCCTCGCGGACGGGCGGATCGTCCGCCAGGTGGCGCTGCTGCATCTGGAAGGTGAGGAACTCGCCGATGAAGCCCATCGAGAAGAACTGGATGCCGAGGAGGATCATCAGCACGCCGAGGAGGAGCAGCGGCCGGTCGCCGATCTTGTGCCCGAGCAGCCAGAGGAACGTCAAATACGCGTTGATCGTCACCCCGGTCGCCGCGAAGACCAGGCCGATGAGGCCGAAGAGGTGCATCGGCTTCTTCGAGTAGCGGGTCAGGAACATGACGCTGAGCAGGTCGAAGAACCCGCGCAGGATGCGCTCCAGTCCGTAGCGCGATGAGCCGTACTTGCGGGCGTGGTGGCGCACCGGGATCTCCGTGACGCGGAAGCCCTGCCAGGCGGCGAGCGCCGGGATGTACCGGAAGAGATCGCCGTAGATCGGGATGGTGCGCAGCACCTCGCTACGGTAGGCCTTGAAGCCACAGTTCATGTCGTGGAGCTTCACGCCCGTGACCGAGCGGACGGTCCCGTTGAAGATCCGGGAGAGGATGAGGCGATTCGTGGGGTCGAGCCGGTTGACCTTCCAGCCGACCACGACGTCGAGCCCCTCCTCGACCTTGGCGATGAAGCTCGGCAGATCGGCCGGGTCGTCCTGGAGATCGGCATCCATGGTGACGACCACCGCGCCCCTGGCCTTTCGGAACCCGGCCGTGAGCGCCGTCGCCTTGCCGAAGTTCTTCCGGAGCCGGATCCCCTTCACGACCGGGTTCTCCGCGCGGATCCTGGAGATGACGCTCCAGCTGTCGTCCGTGCTGCCGTCGTCCACGAAGATGAGCTCGTAGGAGAAGCGTCCTTTCAAGGCCTGATCCACCCGCTGCGCGAGCTCGGTCAGGCTCTCCGCCTCGTTCAGCCCCGGGACGACCACCGAGACGTGCGGCGCCGCCGACACGGCCGGCGCGACGGAAGGCGCCATGAGGCTTGGGCGAGGATCAAAGGCAGAGAGCCCGAACGTGACCCGGTCCTCCGGAGCCTCGTGGGGGGCAGGTGTGGGGGGCTGGTCCACAATCACGGCGGCGGAGGATAGCAGAACGTCACGAGAAGGCGCGGTTCCGTCCGAGAAAGCCGCTGCAAGCGCGACGGCAAGAAGGGCAGGACGTGCTGCCGGTCACCGGCATGGAGCAGAAGAAGGCTCTGCCAGGTGCCGGCAGGGGGAGAGGGAAGCGCTGCCGGGTGCCGGCAGGGGGAGAGGGAAGCGCTGCCGGGTGCCGGCAGGGGGAGAGGGAAGCGCTGCCGGGTGCCGGCAGGGGGAGGGGGAAGCGCTGCCAGGTGCCGGCAGGGGGAGAGGGAAGCGCTGCCAGGTGCCGGCAGGGGGAGAGGGAAGCGCTGCCGGGTGCCGGCAGGGGAGCGAGGCGCGTTTTCAGGCGCTGGATGCGCTCAGGCGGGGGCGCTCTCCGGCACGTCGAGCCGTGGCAGCTGCGGCTCCGCCGTGGCCGTGTCGTCCTGCTCGTCGGCCGGGAGGGCGCGCTGCGGGCTCCGCTGGAGCAGCGCGACGAAGGGCGCGTGGAGCGCCTCGAGGAACTCGCGCTGCTTGCCGCTCGGCGTGTGCTCGAGCAGCCAGCTGATCTCGTCGTGGATGGCGTTGAAGGCGGACGTACACGCGGTCATCGCCTCGCGGATGCGCTTCGAGCGCGCGATCGCCCGCTTCTGGCCGGAGCCCCGGCCGAGCCCCCTGGCGAGCGCCGCGGTCGCTTCCTCGATGCGCTTCAGGTACGCGCCGGCGCCGACCTTTTTCACGTCGGCGGAGCGCGGCGCCTTGCTCGCGATGGCGACCTGGTGCCAGCCGAAGTCGACCTCGGCGTCGTACCCGTACTGGGTCTGCTCGGTGCCGGCCCCCGCGAGCAGCGCGCCGCGCAGCCGGATCGCCGCGTCGCGGTGCGCCGGGTCCCTGCCCTCGGCCGCCGACGCCAGGAACAGGTGCAGCGCGCGCTGGGAAGCGTCCCACTCCGCGTCGAGCTCGGTGAGCGCCGCGGCCGACGCGACCCCGAGCGCCTCGTCGAGCGCCGCGATGCTCCAGAGCGCACGCACCTTCCAGACCACCGGCCTCGGCGCTTCGAAGAGCGACGCCGTCGGGACGCGGCTCGGGACGTCGTACCTGTCGATCGAGACACCCTTCCAGGCGCCCTGATCGAGATCCCGCGCGAACGCGCTGAACGCCTTGTCCGTGACGAAGCTGTATCCGTAGGCTGCCATCGTTCTCTTCTCCGATCCTCCCCCAGGAAACCGTGCATTTTAACGAGGCGCGCGCGCTCTCCCGCAAGCGCTTTCCTCCAGGCGCCAGGTCGGGACCGTGCTCGCCGCGCGCCGGAGGAGCGGGGCGCTCGCTCGCGGCGCGCGCCAAGCGCGGGAGCACACGCCGGTGGAGGAGCGCCCCCGGGAAAGGCGGCCGCTCGCTCGCGGCGATCGGGCGCGGGGCGGCCGGCCAGACGACCGCCGTGCACGAGCGTTCGGGGGCGACCCGGGTGTGGTAATCGAGTCGCGTGTGGAGCCGACGGCGCGACGTGCGTGCCGTCGCGCAGCGGAGGCAAGTGACGTGATGGGCGAGAGCAGCGGCGCGCCGCGCGGCGGACACCCCGACGACGAGCGGCTGTTCGGCCCCGACGCAGTCCCGAAGCTGCGCGTCGCCCTCGAGGAGGTGACCTGGCTCCTCGGCCGCGGTTATCCGCTGCGCACCGCGATCCGGACCGCAGGCGACCACCACCAGCTGGCCGCCCGCCAGCGCCTCGCGCTGCAGCGAGCCGCTTGCTCGGACGCGCAGCGGGCGTCGCGCCTCGCGCGCCGCGCGCCGTCCTCGTCGCTCCGGGGCGCGGAGGCGAACATCGACGGCTTCAACCTGATCATCACCCTGGAGGTGGCCCTCGCGGGCGGCCTGCTCGTGCGCGGCGTCGAGGGGGCGCTCCGCGATCTCGCGGGGCTGCGCGGCAGCTACGCGCCGATCGCGGAGACCGACGCGGCCATCGATCGGATCGGCGACGCGCTGTCCGGCGCCGGCGCGGCGCGCGCGCGCTTCCTCCTCGACGCCGCCGTCCCCAGCTCCGGGCGGCTGCGCGCGAGGATCCTGGAGCGGCTCGGCGGCGCGCCCCTCGCGATCGAGGCGACGCTCGTCCCCGATCCTGATCGCCTGCTCGCGGGGGCGACGGGCGTGATCTCGTCCGACAGCGTCGTCCTCGATCGCTGCGTGTGCTGGGTCAACCTCGCGGAGGAGATCGTGGGCGCGCGCGTGCCGGGGGCACGCGTCGTCGATCTCGTCCCACGTGAAGGAGCCGCCGGCGCGTGAGGGCGCAGGGCGTGAGGGCGCCGAGCGCCCGTCACCGGCAAAGCCCGAGCCGCCGCGTCTGCCAGGCCACCTGCGCCGCGAGCCCCTCGCGCAGGGGCACCTGGGGCACGTAGCGGAGCGCCACCTGCGCCGCCGCCGTGTCCGCCCAGGTGCGCCGGACATCCCCGGGCTGCGGCTCTCCCCGCTCGACGCGCACGGGGCCCGCGAGCTCGCCCAGTAGGCCGAGCGCGTCGTTGAGGCTCACCCGTGAGCCGCCGCCGATGTTGAACACGCCGACCGCGCCGCTCTCCATGGCGTCGACGTTGGCCTGCACCGCGTCGCTCACGTACGTGAAGTCGCGCGTCTGCTCGCCGTCGCCGTACACGCGGACCGGCTCGCCCTTCAGCACGGCGGAGATGAAGCGGTGGAACGCCATGTCGGGGCGCTGCCTGGGGCCGTACACCGTGAAGTACCGGAGCGAGATCGTGGGCAGGCCGAAGTTGCGCCGGTACAGCTCGCAGAGCTGCTCGGCCGCGAGCTTCGTCACCCCGTAGGGCGAGTGAGGGGCGGTCCGGCTGGATTCGTGCATGGGCATATCGCCTGTGTCGCCGGAGGGGTCGCCGTAGACGGAGGACGACGAGGCATAGACGAGCTTGCGCACCTGGCCGTGCGCCCTCGCCGCCTCCAGCAGCCGCTGCGTGGCGAGCACGTTGTCGCGCAGGTAGACCTCGAAGCTCTGGCCCCAGCTCGGGCGCACGCCCGCCTGTGCCGCCTGGTGGAAGACGACCTCCCGGCCCGAGAGCAGCGGGCGGAGATCGTCGGTCGCGAGATCGGCCGTCGAGAGCGAGAAGCGCCGCTCGCCGCGCAGCCGTGCCAGGTTCCCCTCCTTGATGTCGCGGGCGTAGTAGTCGGTGAAGCGGTCCACCCCGAGGACATCGTGTCCGAGCTCGATCAACCGCTCCGCCAGGTGGGAGCCGATGAAGCCGGCCACCCCCGTCACCAGACAACGCATCCGCCTCCCGTCCTGGTCCTGCCGCGCCGCGGCCTCGCGTCCTCGTCTTGCCGCGCCGCGGCCTCCGGCGCCGGGCCTGCCGCGTCGCGGCGCGGCGATGCTAGCACCTCGGGCCGTCCGTCGAGTGGGCAGCAGCCGGCCGCGCGACGCCCGCCGCCCCGCTGAGCTCGTCGAGGGCCGACCGGGGTTGAGGGACTGAGTGGGGACCGACCGAGGTTGGGGACCGTCGTCGAGCGACCACCGACCGACCGAGGTTGGGGACCGATGGGGGACCGATCGATCGCCCAGACGCGCGCCCTCCTGCTTCTTGCAAATACGCCCACCTTTCCGATGTGTATTTCTGAATCTGGTTGCGCCTACCCGCCCGGCAGGCGACGCTGGGCGCGCTCGGGCCCCGCGTTTTTTTCTGTCCGAGGCGCGATCGAGACGGGTCGGAAGGCTAGCTGTTGCTTATGGGAATTGTTGTCGAGCGGCTCACGAAGCGGTTCGGTCCGAACAAGGTGGTCGATGACGTCTCGTTCGAGATCGAGAGCGGCGCGCTCGTCGCGCTGCTCGGGCCGAGCGGAGGTGGCAAGAGCACCGTCCTGCGCATCATCGCCGGGCTCGAGAGCCCCGACTCCGGCGAGGTCATCCTGAACGGCAAGAACGCGACGATCACCCGCGTCCAGGACCGCAACATCGGCTTCGTCTTCCAGAGCTACGCGCTGTTCAGGCACATGAGCGTGCGCGACAACATCGGCTTCGGCCTCACGATCCGGAAGCGCCCCCGGAAGGAGATCGCGGCCACCGTCGACGAGCTCCTCAGCCTCGTGCAGCTCGACGGGCTCGGCGGCAGGTTCCCGCACGAGCTGTCCGGCGGCCAGCGGCAGCGCGTCGCGCTGGCGCGCGCCCTCGCGCCAGGCTCGTCGCTGCTCCTGCTCGACGAGCCGTTCGGAGCGCTCGACGCCAAGGTGCGCCTCGAGCTGCGCGAGTGGATCCGGCGGCTCCACAAGGAGCGAGGGATCACCAGCGTCTTCGTGACCCACGACCAGGAAGAGGCGATGGACCTCGCCGATCGGGTCATCGTGCTGCACAAGGGGCGGGTCGAGCAGATCGGCACGCCCGAGGAGATCTACGATCGGCCGGCGACCGAGTTCGTGGCGAGCTTCGTGGGCTCGATCAACGTGCTCAAGGGCGAGGTACGCGACGGCCAGGCGGCGCTCGGGACCCTCGCGGTGCACGCGCCCCCAGGGACCGGCGACGGCGCGAGCGTGCGCGCCTTCGTGCGGCCCCACGACATCGAGGTCCACACCCGGATCGACTCCTCGAAGACGCCCGCGGCCGACGACGCCAGCGTCGCGCGCGTCGAGCGGCTATCGCGGGTCGGGTGGATGGTCAAGGCAGAGCTCCGCCTCTCCGATGGCCAGCCGCTCTCCGTCGAGCTGACAAAGGACCGCGTCGCCGAGCTCGGCCTGTCCGAGGGGGACAGGGTGCTTGTAAACCTCCGAGACGCCAAGATCTTCGTGCAAGATTACTCCATCTAGTCCGCCGGCCGGCGCTCCCGTCGGGCCAGCGGCCATCACGGGAGGCGCCACGTGGCTTCAATCTTCGACGACATCGCGGCGACGATCGGGCGCACCCCCCTCGTCCGCCTGAGCTCCGCGGGCAAGGGGCTGCGTGCCGAGCTGATCGGCAAGATCGAGAGCCGGAACCCCGGCGGCAGCGTCAAGGATCGCATCGGCCTCGCCATGGTCGAGGACGCCGAGCGGCAGGGCAAGCTGAAGGCCGGCAGCGTCCTCGTCGAGCCGACGAGCGGCAACACGGGCCTCGCGCTGGCGATGATCTCGGCGGCCAAGGGCTACCGGCTGATCCTCACGATGCCCGAGACGATGAGCCCGGAGCGGATCGCGCTGCTCCGGGCGTTCGGGGTCGACGTGCTGCTGACGCCCGGCTCGCTCATGGTGCAGGCCGTCGCGCGGGCGCGTCAGATCGTGGAGGAGACGCCCGGCGCGGTGATGCTCCAGCAGTTCGAGAACCCGGCGAACCCCGCCGCGCACCGCGTGACGACCGCGCGAGAGATCTGGGAGGACACGGACGGGACGGTCGACGTCGTCGTCGCCGGCGTGGGGACCGGCGGGACGATCACCGGCGTGGGCGAGGTGCTCAAGCAGAAGAAGCCGGGCGTGAAGATGATCGCGGTCGAGCCCAAGAACGCCGCCGTGTTGAGCGGCGGCCGCGTGGGGGCGCACCTTATCCAGGGCATCGGCGCGGGCTTCGTCCCGAAGATCCTCCGGCGCGAGATCATCGACGAGGTGGTGCCGGTGTCCGAGGACGAGTCCTTCGACGCCGCGCGCCGGCTCGCGAAGACCGAGGGGATCCTCGTCGGCATCTCCGGCGGCGCGGCGATGGCGGCGGCGCTGTCGATCGCGGCGCGCGACGAGATGCAGGGCAAGAGGATCGTGGTGATCCTCCCCGACGGCGGGGAGCGGTACGTCACGTCGCCGCTCTTCAAGGAGCTCGTCGGCTGCGCTCGCGCGGCGAGCTCCCGCTGAGACGCCAGGGCAGGCAGCCGCACGTCGGATCGCCCTCGCTTCGCGCGGCGCGCTCTCGGTTCGTCCGTCGGGCTGATCGGGAGAGGGAAGCTTGGATGGCTGAGGAGCCGGACACGAAGGGCGCATGGGAAGCGCCGCGAGCGGTATTGAAATGAGGGGCGCCGTGAGCGGCGCGATCACTCGATGCGGACGGCGACGAGGACCTTCATCCACACGCCTTCGGGCGGGATCGTCTCCGTGAGATCGGCCTGGCCCTCCCAGTCGACGTGCACCGTGTAATCGCCGCTCTCGTCGTCCTTGAAGAAGAATGGCCGGATGTCGTCGTGATAGACGCGCTCCAGCGGGACGATGCGCTCTCCAGCAGGCATCGGCGCCTTCTTGGCGACCAGGGTCGACTTGCCGTCGACGACGGCCGAGGCGGAGATGCTCTTGATGAAGGTGAGGTCAGGCACGTTGCTGTCGCGCGCTTCCAGCCGGATGTACATGAGCTCGGCCCGGTCGACGGAGTTCGGATCCTCCGAAACAGAGAGCTCGCTCCACCCGGAGAAGGTCGACTGCGAGGTGGGCTTGACGAGGAACTTGGTCTCCACCTCGTGCTCGCCGACGACCGAGGCACAGGCGCTCGCGCCGAGCGAGAGCGCCAGGGTGAGCGCCGCGCCGCTGCGCGCGGGAAGGCAGAGCGAAGCGAGCCCACGGCGACAAGTCCGGATAAGCATGCTCATTCGTGAAACATAGCATGGCGACGTCCGATCGACGCGCGGGGCGCGGCCGGCTATCGTCGTCCGCCGAGGGCGACGAGATGGCGGC
Organism: Sorangium sp. So ce375; assembly: GCF_051473855.1. Lineage (NCBI taxonomy): Bacteria > Pseudomonadati > Myxococcota > Polyangiales > Polyangiaceae > Sorangium > Sorangium sp. So ce375. The sequence continues at coordinate 10,322,604 of NZ_CP150335.1, read as the reverse complement.
GGAATCAGGCGCGGGTATTGACGGCGGGCAGGGCGCGGCGCCCGCCTCCTTCGAGGCGAGGCTCGAGCTCGCCCAGCGGACGAGCGCACGGCTGCGAGAGGCGATCGGGCACGCCGTGGTCGGGCAGGACGAGGTCATCGAGCAGACGCTCTGGGGGATCCTCGCGGGAGGCCACGTCCTCCTCGAGGGGGCGCCCGGGCTGGGCAAGACGCTCCTCGTCAGGACCATCGCCGGGTGCCTGGATCTCGCGTTCTCGCGCATCCAGTTCACCCCGGACCTCATGCCGAGCGACGTGACCGGCACGAACGTGCTCGTCGCGGCGGCCGACGGATCGCGCCACTTCTCGCTGCACAAGGGGCCGATCTTCGGGCAGGTGATCCTGGCCGACGAGATCAACCGGGCGACGCCGAAGACGCAGAGCGCGCTGCTCGAGGCCATGCAGGAGCACGCGTGCACCATCGCGGGCACGCGGTACGCCATGGAGGAGCCGTTCTTCGTGCTGGCCACCGAGAACCCGATCGAGATGGAGGGGACCTACCCGCTGCCGGAGGCGCAGCTCGATCGGTTCCTGCTCAAGGTGCTCGTGCCGAGCCCCACCGAGGACGAGCTGACCGAGATCCTCGCCCGGACCACGGGCCATGATCGCGGGCCGCCGCCGCGGGTGCTCACCCGCGACGAGGTGCTCTCGCTGCGGTCGCTCTGCCGCGACGTCGCGGTCGCCGAGCCCGTCATGCGGTACGCGTCGCGGCTCACGCGGGCGAGCGATCCTGCCGCCGAGGGGGCGCCCGAGATCGTGCGGAGGTCGCTCCGTTTCGGCGCCGGCGTGCGCGGCGCGCAGTCGCTGGTGCTGGCCGCGAAGGCCGTGGCGCTGCTCCAGGGCAGGGCGCACGTCGCCTTCGCCGACGTGCAGCGGGTCGCGAGGCCGGTGCTCCGCCACCGGATGATCCGGTCCTTCGAGGGCGAGGCGGAGGGCATCACGACGGATCAGGTGATCTCGGCGCTGCTCTCCGCGATCGAGGCGCGGCCCGAGGCCGTGGCGCAGGCGATCCGGCGATGAGGCGCGGCGATGACGTGCAGCAGCGGGCGCTCCGGATCGGGTCGCTGTCGCTGACGAGCGGCGCGAAGGGCCTCGCGGGGGCGGCGTGGCTCGCGGCGCTCTCCTCGGCGGGGCCCGCGTCCGCGCAGGCGCCGCTCCCGTCGACCGCGCCGGAGCTCGTCGTCGACGCGGCGCCCGTGCTCGGGACGAGCGGCGGCATGCCCTGGGGATGGAACCAGATCGTCGTCCGCATCAAGAACAACGGCGGCAGGGCGGCCAGAGGCGAGGTCGAGATCGAGTCGAAGCGCTACTCCGATCAGCGCGTCTTCGTCGCGTCGGCGCCGTACGCCGTCGGGGCGGGCGCGTCGGTCGACGTGCGCGTGCCGGTGAACGTGGCGCCCTTCGGCGACGTGCAGGTGCGGGCGCTCGATGAGCGCGGAGCGCCCGTGTACGCGCAGGCGCTGTCGTCGACCTCGCAGCACGCGGTGATGCTGTTCGACGTCAGCGAGAGATCGCTCCTCCGCGGGGGCCTCCACGACGCGCCGGTCGCGCCGCTGTACATATCGCCCGGCCGCTCGCCCGGGGGATCGCCGAACCCCGTCCTGTGGGTCGGGCAACCGCGCTTCGACAGCGCGACCGGCGACCCGCTGCTGCCCGACAGGGCGGCCCTGTACAGCGGGGCGGACGCCGTGCTCATGCGCACCGACACGCTGTCCAGGCTGAGCGGCGCCGAGCTCGAGGCGCTCGCCGGCTACGTGCTCTCCGGCGGCACGCTGGCGCTGTCCGTCGCGCGCCCCGAGGATCTGCGGCACCCGACGCTCGCGGCGTTCGTCGGCGGTGAGGTCGCGCGGGCGGGCGTCGCGCCGCGCACCCTCGAGGAGATCGTGCCGCCCGGCGTCTCCGGCGGCTTGGGCAAGCAGGGCAACGTGCTCGCGCCCGCGCCGAGCGCGAGCCCCGCGGTGGCCGAGACGCTCTCCGGCTGGTCGGGCGGCAACCTGCGCGGGAGCCCGTACGGCAGCTCGGCGTTCTACGGCCTCGGCGAGGTGCACCTGCTCGCGTTCGACCCGACGCGCTCACCCGCGGCCAGCGACCCGTGGGTGAAGATCCGCGTGGCCGATCTCGCTCGCCGCGCCTACGACCGCCGCTCCACGGTCGCCTTCCGCCCGGGGGAGGAGGCGATGGGCGTCGACCTCGATCCGGTGCGGCGGGAGCTCGATCCGAACGAGAGCTCGCGCTGGGCGATCGGGGTCTCCGCGATGCTGCTCTGCATTTATGCGGTGCTCGCCGGTCCGATCAACTTCGCGCGCGCCGCGCGGCAGGGCAGGCCGCTCCGCGCGCTCCGGCACCTGCCGGTGTATGCCGCGGTCACGTTTGCCGTGATCGTCGGCGTGGGCATGCTCGCGAAGGGCGTGCGCGGCAGGGCGCGCCACCTCACGCTGATCGAGGCGGGTGCAGGCATGACGAAGGGGGCGGCGCGCCGGTTCCGGGGCTTCTTCGTCTCCAGCGCGGAGGAGCTCACGGTCCGCACGACCGACGCGAGCGGGGTCATCAGCACGTCGGTGGTCGCCGAGCTCTCGGAGCGGCGCGACCGGCTGCTCGTGGACCGCGACGGGGCCCGGCTGACGAAGGTCGCGGCGCTCCCCTGGCAGACGGTGATCGTGCGCGAGGACGGGGCCGCGTCGCTCGGGGACGGCATCGCGATCGTCGCCGATCCGAGCGGCGACGTCGTCGTGAGCAACCGGAGCGGCCGCGATCTCCGCGGCGGCATCCTGTGGCTGCCGGAGGGCTCGGCCCGCTACTTCGCCCGCATCGGGGACGGGGAGAGGGTCTCGTCGCGCGCGGGGGTCGATCTCGCGGCGCAGAGCGGGGGACAGGGCTGGCTCTCGCACGTGGGCTTCGGGCGGCGGGTCGGCGGCATCGACGTCCACGACCTCGGCGGGAGCCTGCTCGCTCCGCTCCTCGATCCCGACGCCCCGGGGCTCGGCGCCGCGTGGCTGGCCATCGAGGAGGCCGCCGGCGGATCGGTCGACTGGTTCCCGGCCGGCGTGCCCGTGCTGTTCGGCCAGCTCGACGGCGGCGAGGGGCGCGCGCGCGACTCGGGGCTGCGGATCGAGAGCGACCGCGTGCTCGTGCGGGTCGTGGGCTACGGAGGCCGGCCGTGAGCGCGGCGACCGGCGACGCTCCGCCCTCCGGCGCGCAGCTCGAGCGGCCTCGGCCGACGATCCGCGTCCGGCACCTCTCGCACCGCTTCGGCTCGCTCGACGTGCTGAAGGACGTCACGTTCGACGTGGGCCCTGGCGAGATCTTCGGCTTCATCGGGCCGAACGGCGCGGGCAAGACGACGACGATCCGGGTTATGGCGACCCTGCTCGAGCCCATGGCAGGGCGGGTCGAGATCGACGGGGTCGACGTGACGATCGACCCGGCGGCCGTCCGCCGCAGCATCGGGTACATGCCGGATCACGCCGGCGTCTACGACCGGATCACGGTGCGCGAGTACCTCGAGTTCTTCGCGGACGCCTTCCGGGTGCCGTCGCTCGACGTGGTCGACGCCGTCCTGGAGCTGACCGATCTCGGCAAGATCCAGGACCGGATCGTCGCGACGATGTCGAAGGGGATGAAGCAGCGCCTCCAGCTCGGGAGGATCCTGCTGCACGATCCGAAGGTGCTCATCCTGGACGAGCCGGCGAGCGATCTCGATCCGCGCGCGCGCATCGAGATCCGCGATCTCTTGCTCGAGCTCCGGAGCCTGGGGAAGACGATCTTCCTCTCGTCGCACATCCTCACGGAGCTCTCCGACGTGTGCACGTCGATCGGCATCCTCGAGAAGGGCCGCCTCGTCGTCGCGGGGCCGATCGGCGAGATCGCCGCGCGCCTCGAGGCGCTGCGCGCCGCGCAGGCGCACGGGCACGCGCCGCCGCGTTACGCCGCCGTGCCGGGCGCGTACGCGGCGCAGGCGCACGGGCACGCGCCGCCGCCGCACGGGCTCGAGGCGGCGCCGCCAGCCGGCGCGCCGGGGGATCCGGCCGCCGTCGATCGCCCTCGGGCCGGCGGTCCGGCGCCCGGATTCGGGCCGCACGCGGTCACGCCGGAGCACGCCGCCGGGCCGGCGGCCTATCCTGCGCTCTCGCAGATCTCCCGGCGCAAGGTCAAGGTGCGGGTCCTCGGCGATCCCGAGGCAGCGGCCTTGCTGGTCAGGGGCGGGCCGGGGATCGCCGACGTCGAGATCGTCGCGGGGGCCGTGCACGTCGGTTACGTCGGCACGGACGTGAAGATCGCCGAGATCGTCCAGCACCTCGTGCGCAGCGGCGTCGGCGTGATCGGGGTCGAGCCGGAGCGCAACGAGCTCGAGCGGATCTTCCTGGAGGTCACGCAAGGAGAGGTGCAGTGAGCGTGCAGACTGGCACATCGCCGCCCGCCGGTCCGGCGTCGCAGCGGCTCGTCGATCGGGCGCGGCATCGAGTGGGGCGTCTCCTTGGCGAGCCGAACCCGATCTGGATCCGCGAGCTCAAGCAGGCGGCGCGCCTCGCCCGCACGCCGATCATCCTGCTCGTGCTGGCGGTGCTGACCGCGCTGCTCGTGGCCGCCATCGGCGGCATCGCGGCGAGGGAGATCGCGCCAGCGAAGACGGGCGTGATCCTGTTCCAGGTCTTCTTCTCGCTCGCGTACTTCGTGGTGGCGCTGGTCGGGCCCGCGGTCGCCGCGAACAGCATCGCGTCGGAGCGCGAAGGGCGCACCTGGGAGGCGGTGCTCCTGACGGGCATCCCGCCCGGCGAGATCGCGCGAGGCAAGTTCCTCGCCGCTTACACGGCGATCTCGATGTACGTGGTGATGCTCGCGCCGGTCGGGGCGCTGCCGTTCCTGTTCGGCGGGATCACCGCGATGGAGGTGGTGATCGCCTTCCTGTTCCTCTTCCTGATCGCGCTTCTCAGCGTGGCCTTCGGCCTCGCGATCAGCTCGAAGATGGCGAGCCTGCGCGCGGCGATCCTCGTCACGTTGCTGCTCGCGTTCCCGCTGTCGATCAGCCTGTTCGCGGCGGGGGGCTCGGGGCTCTCGTACGCGGCCCACCTGGCCTGGCCGGAGGTGCCCGAAGGGCCGCCCATCTGGCTCCCGATCGCCTACCAGCGCGCGCCTCTCGGCCTCGATTACGTCCTCTTCCTGGTCGTCCTGCCGGTCGCGGCGGTCGTCATGCCCGCGTTGTTCCTGTACCAGGTGACCGTCGCGAACCTCACGAGCGAGAGCGACGATCGCTCCTCCGGCCTGAAGACGTGGTTCGCGGTCTGCGCGCCGGTGACGACCGTCGCGGTCACGGTGCCGGCGCTCTCGGTGGACCCATCCGACCGCGTGCCCGCGATCGTCGCGGGCATCTGCGTGGCGCTCTCGTTTCTGGTCTTCTGCGTGTTCCTCTTCGCCGGCGAGCCGATCGGCCCGTCGCGCCGTGTCGAGGTGCACTGGGCCCGGAGCCGCGCCAGCCGGCTGCGTCGCTTCTTCGGCCCCGGCGTGATGCGCTCGGCGTACCTGCTCCTCGCGGCGGGGGTCCCCGCCATCGCCGCGCTCTGGGTCGTCGGGCACCGGCTGAGCCTCGGCGTGTCCGTGGCGACGCCGGAGATCCACGCGCAGCAGATCCAGCACGTCGCCGTCTACGCGCTGGCCGTCCACGTGTTCCTCGTCGGGCTCGGCGCGTTCCTTCGCGCGCGGATCGCCTCGCCCCTTGTCGCGCGGGCGCTGCTCCTGACGCTGCTCTTCACGATCGCGGTCGGCCCATGGATCGTCGCCGCCATCGCCGGCCTCGTCGCGGAGCTCGACACGAGCGAGAGCGCCCTCCTCGTCGCGGCCCCCTCGCCGTTCTATGCGTTCGTGATGCTCTCCAAGGCCGAGCAGGGCGATTCGGGGGCCGTCATGGCGGCCGGGTACATGGCTGTCGCCGGCTGGGTCGCCGTCGGGCTCGGCCTGCTCGCCGCGGCGCGCTCGCGCTGCGCCGTCGTCCTCTCGCAGCGCGAGGCCGCGTTCGCCGAGACGGACGCGCTCCTCGCCCGGGAAGACGAGGCAGCGCTCGCGGCCGAACAGGCAGCGCCGCCGCACGCGGTCACGCCGGAGCACGCAGAGCCAGCGAGCGCCGCCGACCCCCGCGCCTGAGCCGAGGTCGCGGTCGCGGCGCGCTCAGAAATCGTACGTGTACCTATCTTTGTGTGGAAATTTGGATCGCGACTGGGGAATGCATCAGGATGCGCCTGCGCGCGGATCTGCCGAAATCTTGAGCGCTCCGTGAGGAGCGTGTGACAAGAGCGCTCGCGCGCTCGAGGTCCGGGAGCGAGAGGGGATCTCGATTCCTCGCGTCGTGTGACGACGGCGGCACCACCTCGACCCGCAGGGGATGGCCTTGCCTTCGCACGAAGACTGCCGATGCGCGGCGCCTGAGCTGAGCGACACCTTGCTGGACGGAACGCCGTACCGGCCCGTGCGCCGGCTCGGGCGAGGGGGGATGGGCGAGGTGATCGAGGCCGCGCACGTGGGCCTCGACAAGCCCGTGGTGGTGAAGCTCTTGCACCGTGACCTGAACCGCGAGCCGCGGCTCGTGGAGCGGATGCGCGTCGAGGCGCAATCGCTGGCGCGGCTCGCGCACCCCAACCTGGTGACCGTCACCGACTTCGGGCGGACGGCCGAGGGGCGGACGTTCCTCGTCATGGAGCGGCTCTACGGCCGGACGATGCGCGAGGAGCTCGCGGCGCGCGGCGCGCTGCCGGCGATGGAGGCGCTCGACCTCGTGGCGCAGACGCTCGCGGGCCTCGCCGCGGCGCACGGCGCGGGCATCGTCCACCGCGACGTGAAGCTGGAGAACCTCTTCGTGTGCGACGCGGACGTGCAGGGGCGGCGCGTTGTGAAGGTGCTCGATTTCGGGATCGCCAAGGTGGTCGCTCCGCGCGGCGATGGGCGCGCGCCGGCGCCGTCGCTCTATCAGACGGAGGAGGGGGTGCTCGTCGGAACGCCGCGCTATCTCTCGCCAGAGCAAGCTTGCGGGCTCGCCGTCGACGCCCGCACCGACGTGTATGCAGCCGGCGTGGTGCTCTACACGTTGCTCGCCGGTCGCGATCCGTTCGAGCACGTGAGGCGTGTGCACGAGCTCGTGCGCGCCCACGCGAGCGAGGTCCCCGTGCCGCCGTCGAGCCACGCGCCGCGGCCGGTGCCGCCGGAGCTCGACCGCGCGGTCATGAGGGCGCTCGAGAAGCACCCGGCGCTCCGTTTCCCGGATGCCGCGGCGTTCGCGGCGGAGCTGTCGCGCATCGCCGCGGGGCTCTCGGGAGGGGCGGACCGTGGGGCCGCCGTGCCGTCGGGGTCGTGCTGGCAGCGCACGGCGCCGCTGACGCTGCCTCCGGTCCGGGCGCCGCTGCTCCCACCGACGTTGAACGCGACCGTGGAGGCGTTCGGCCTCACGGCGCCGGACTCGGCCGCGCAGGCCGCCCCAGGATCCGCGCTTCAGCGCGCCCCGGAGGCGTCCCTGGGCAGGGCGCGGCGCGCGCGGCGGCGGCCGGCGCGCCCCGAGGCCAGCTGGGCGGCCATGGGATTGCTGGTGGTGAGCGTGGTGCTCTTCGGCTTCACCCTGGCGTTGCTGCTGAGCTTCGTGGGCTGACGGGGGCACGACGTCGCCGCCGGGGATGCGAGGAACGTCACCCGGAGCGACGAACCCGCTACCATGCGGGCTGTGGGATGGGAGCGCTGGGCGGGAGGGTTCAGCCTGGGAGGCAGCTCAACCTGGGTGCGGGCAGCAGTGGATGCCGGATGGATGCGAACGATCGAGGTCGTGGCACGCGGGAGGTGCGACAGCGTAGCCTTGGACGACACCCGCAGGTTCCAGTGAAGCAACAAGAAGGTAGCCAGGATCGAATTTGCGAGCCGTCGATCCGAGGAGCCGTGCCTCGCGCGCGCTCTTTGTCAGCGACGTCCGCGGCGGTGGAGCCTTCGGGCATCGGGAGCGGACGCCGTAACGCCCGTGACGGTAGCGGTTCCCGGCGCCCGTGCCCTCCATGGCGGGCGCCCTTGCATCGCTCTGGAGGGGGTGGTGACGCTTGGGTGCGTGGTGGTGACGGCTGGGTGGAGTATCTTCGGGGCTATGCCGTGGCCCTGTCCCCGAGCGAGCTCCGAGGTGCCGTGCGCGTGCCAGCGCACGTTCGACGCTGGCCTCCGGCGCCCCCGTGCTTGTCGGAGCGCTGCCATGGCACCCGCCGCGCCGTCTGCAGTGCGGCGGTCGAGGCAGATCTCCTCGGGACCGCGCCCATGACGACGCGGCGTTTGGCACCGAGGGCTCGATGTGCTGCTTCCCACGAGGGGCAGCAGCGCGCCTTTTGCGCGTGGCGAGAGGGGCAGGCATGACCAACAGGAACGCGAACAAGAGCTCGCCAGGGCAGCCGGCGGGTCAGGGCGCCGCGGGTGACGCCGCGCCGCAGCAACCGACGCTGCCGCAGCAGCCGCCGCGCGGATACGACACGCCGAATTTTGCATCGCAAGAGCACCCCTCGCCGACGCAACAGCGGGCGCTCACGCCGGAGCCGCGCCGCAGGCCTGAAGAGGGGAGCGCCGGCCCCGCCGCGCCGCCTCCGGAGCGGGTGGTGCAGTGGGGCGAGCCCAGGCCGAGGCGCCGCCAAGATCGCGAGGCGGGGCCGAGCGACAAGCAGGTGTATGTCCCCCCGGTCACCCTGCCCCCGAACCGAGAGCACCAGGCGATGGATCTGCAGAAGATCCAGGTGGCGCCGTCGCTCTTGAAGGGCGTCGATGAGCGGAACCGGCCGACGATGCGCAGGATCCCCGTGCAGGGGATGCCGGGCGCTCCGCCGGGGATCCCCGATGGACAGAGCGGCGCGCGCCCCGGCGGCGTCCGCGCGGCCCGCGTCGGCGTGGGCAGCGGCGTCTGGCCGCCCCCGGAAGACGAATCGTCCGGGTCGCGCGGCCCGTCGTCTCGGAAGCAGCGGCCGACCGCAGCGGCCGCTCCCCAGCCCGCCGCCGTTTCTCGAGCCGGGCTTCCGCCGACTGCAGCGCGGCACGACTCCGACGCGGTGACCGCCGCCGCCGCCGCCGCGGTGCTTGCGGCGCGCCGCCGCCGGGCCCCGCTGGCGCTCTTCGCGCTGCTCGTGTTTCTGGGGAGCGCGACGGTCGCGGGCTTCTGGGTGTTATGGCGCGCCGCCAATCCGACGGGCGATCAGGACTCGGCGCTGGCCGAGGGGGGCCGCGTTCCCACGCCCGAGCCCACACGCATCGCGACGTCCACGCCGAGCGCGCAGCCCGAGCACCCGCCTCCGGCGGCGATCGAGCCGCCGCCCACCGCGGAGCGCCCGGTCGTCCCCGACGTCACCGACGTTCCGATGGCGCCGCCGATGGCGCCGCCGGGCTCGCCGCCCGCACACTCCGCGGCCATCGCCGCTTCCCGTCCGTCTCCGGCGCGTCCTGCTGCGCCGGTAAGGCGCCCCCCCAGGCCTCTGACCACGCCGGACGACGTCTACGACTTGTCCGTGAGCCCTCCGAGCCCACCACCGGTCCTGCCATCCGCGCCCTCCGCGTCGCCCACAACGCCCCCGGGGACGACCGCTCCCCCGCGTCCGTTCCCCTGAGGCGCGTCGCCTCTCCGGATTGCAATCCTCCCGGCAGCCATCATGCGAAAGCCATTCTTGAAATACCCGTCTCTACTCCTCCTGAGCGCGGCGGTTCTCCTGGGGCCGAGCGCCGCGCTCGCGGCCGGCGAGGCTCGGCTGATGCCCACCTCGCCGACCGACGCGGTGCCCGCGACCTCGCGCGCGGGCGAGCGCGCCGCGCAGCTCTACCGGGAGGGGAACAGGTTCTACGATGAGGCGCGGTTCGCCGAAGCTGAGGCGCGTTATCAGGCGGCGTGGGATCTCCAGCAGAGCTTTGACGTGGCCGGCAATCTCGGGAACGTCGAGCTGGAGGTGAACCAGCCCCGCGAGGCGGCCGAGCATCTCCTGTACGCGCTCAATACCTTTCCGCTCGGCGAGAAGGCCGAGAAGAAGAGCTTCTTGCAGAAGCGGCTCGCCGTCGCCAAGTCGCAGGTCGGCGCGCTTCGCATCAGCGTGAACGTCGACGACGCCGAGGTGCTCATCGACGGCAAGCTCGTCGGGCGTTCGCCCCTCGACGCCCAGGTGTTCGTCGATCCTGGCAAGCGCACGATCGAGGCGCGCCGCGCCGGCGCCAGGACGTCGACGTCGCTGCTCGTGGCGAGGGGCTCGGACCAGAGCATCGCCCTGAGCCTCGATTCGGGCCCGAACATTCCGCTGGTGGTCGCTGGCGGAGCGGTCGGGCTGCTCGGGCTCGCGTCGGGCGTGACCTTCGCGATCCTCTCCACGGCGAAGGGCGAGTCCGCCGCGACGGAGCCGTTCGGCGCGCGGCGCGCCGACCTGCGCGACGCCCAGACCACGCTCGCGAACGTCTCGTTCTGGAGCTTCCTCGGCGGCGGCGTGGTGCTCGCGGGGACGGCCTTGTACGCGTTCACCACGTCGAGCCGCGCGCCGAGCGCGAAGGCCGGGCTCCCCCGGCTGTACGCCGCGCCCATCGTGGGCGCGGAGGCGAACGGCGTGTTGATCGGCGCGAGCTTCTAGCCTGGAGAGCGCTGCGCGCCTTCTCCCCCGGACTCAGCGTGGCTGGAAATAGCGGCCCACCTGCTCGCGGTACTCTTCGGGGACATCGCTGCGATCGACGCCGCCGACCTCCTCGGGACCCACGGCACCGAGCGCGCCCTCGCCTCGCACGTTGGCGGTGTCTCCGGCGCGCCCTGCTGCTCGGCCCGTCACGATCCCCGGCATCGGCCTGCCGTGGTTGAGCCTCGCGCTGGCGCGTGAGCGCAGCTCACCGCCGGCGATCGCGCCGGTCTGGCCTTCGTGGCTGCCCTGTCCGCCGCCCTCGGAGTGACCTGGCTTCGCGGTCTCCTGTTTGCCGGTGTCGCCCCCCGACGGGCCCTGCTGCCCGCCCTGTCCGCGCCCTTGGCCGCCCGACGCCGGGTGGCCTGATCCGCCCGCGATCGGTACGGGGAGCGGCGCCCCCCCGAGCTGCCCCTCGGCCTCGCCCGCCCCGCGTTGCGCGTCGTCGAGCGCTCGTTGGCGCTTCGACTCCTCGCTGCTCGGGCCCCCCTCCTGCGCCATCCGGCGCAGCTGTTCCTCGAGCTGTCGCTGCCCCTCGGGCGCCTCGATCTGCCGTGCGAGCTCGCGCATCTGCTCCTTCGACATGGGCTCCCCGAGCGCGCCTTCGGGGGACTGCGCCGTCCGCTGCTTCAAGCGGTCGGCGAGCCGCTTGCGCTCCTCGGGGCTCAGCGTCTCGAGCGCCTTCTCGAGGCTCCCGGCGAGCCGCCGCGCGTCGCGGCCGCTCCCGGTCCTGCCGAGCTCGCGGAGCGCGTCGCGCCCCTCGTCGTCGAGCGCGTCGCCGAGCGCCTCCGCCAGCTCTTTCAGCGCGTCGGAGCGCTCGCCGCGCTGATCCAGCAGCTTGCGCTGCTCCTCGAGCGCCTTCGCCACGCCGGGCGCGCCGGCCCTCTTGGCGGCTTCGGCAGCGTCCTCGAGCACCTTCCTGGCCCGCTCGCGATCGCCCTGTTCGAGCTTGTTAGCGATCCGCTCCATCTCCTCGTCGAACGCCACGAGATCGCGATCGCCGAGCGCCTTCGCAGCCTGCTTCAGCTGAGGGTCCTCTCCCAGCTTGCCGATCGCCGCCTCCATCCCGTGACGCTGCTCGCCCTCGCCGAGCGATAGCCGCTCGGCCGTGATGGCGTCGCGGAGCCTGCCGATCTCCGCCTGCGCTTCGCGGCGCTCGACGCCGTTCCTCAGCTTTTCGCGGAGCTTCTTCGCGTCGTCTGCGAGCCTCTTCAGCCGCTCCTGCTGCGCCGCGTCCCGAGCGTCGATCTCGGCCAGCTGGACCACCCGTTCCAGCCCGGCGATCTCGGCGAGGCGCACTTGCTCGGCCCCGGGCGGGGGCGCCGCTGCCGCGGGCGCGGGTGGCAGCGGCAGCCAGCTGAGATAGCCGATGGCCGCTGCCGCGAGGGGCGCTCCGGCGTGCCAGCGCCGCCACAGGGGCGCGCGGACCTGCCGGGCGGTCGCGGCGTCGAGGGCCGCCGCCGCGTGGGCGAAGACCACTTCATGGGCTGAAGATGGGCTGGCCCGGGGCGCGCCGTTCGCCGCGTCGTCGGATGCTGCGAGCTCGACGGCCGTAGAGACCGACTCGGCGGAGCCGAGCTTGCCGTCGAGGAACAACGCGACGTTCGGGTCCGACCACTGGCGCCGGCGCGCCGCCGCCGCGCCAGCCACGGCGCCGAGCAGGCCGCCAGCGGCCATCCAGGGGCGCAGCGCGCCGTGCCGCATGTGCCAGGCGGCCGCCGCGCCCGCCGCGCCGAGCACCATCCCAGCGGCCGTGCCGGTGAGCACCAGATCGAGCGCGAGCCGCCGCCGGACGCGGCGAGCCCACCTAGCGAACGCGGCGCTGAACCTCCGCCGGGGAGACGCATCCACCATGGATCGAGGTGTACCTGCGGGCAGACGCGCCGGCCAGCGCCGCCTCAGGGCGCACCGTCAAGCCTTATTGCGGCAGCCCGTGCCGGACCGCGCGCCCTGTGCGAGCGCCTCGCGCGCTGTCGGGGCGACCTGTCGGGCGGCGTCGGGTGCCTTGGGCCACGGCGTGCCGCCGAGGAGCTGCCCTTGGACATATCGCGCGCCCGCCCCTCACCGGACGAAGCACCATTTCAGGTGGAATGACGCGAACTCGAGGCGCGCCGGGACAATGTCCTGGGCAGCACCGAGCAAGTTCAGGCGACAGTCAGCGAAAGAAAACGTGCATTCGTGCGAGTCCTGCGGCGATGTCCGGAGCGTCGCGGGGCAAGAGCCATAGAAAAGCTCATCGCCGACGTACATTGTCATGTTCACGACAGCAGCGTCGCCGCCCTTGCGCTTGCTGCCGAGCAGCTGGAGATTGAGGTAGTAGAAGCCCCTCCGGTCCTTCGACTGATCCACCAGCTCCAGATTGGTTTCGCCATTGATGCGGGAGCAGTCAACGTCCCAGCTGTTATCGAATCTGGAGACAGGCAGCTTGCCGCTATCGCCCGTGTCAAGCGCCAAGCTCTCCCCGTTCACGTTCATGACCGCCATGCCGTACGCTTCAGGAATTTCCGGGCTAGTAACGCACCCGAACGGCGAAAGCGACAGCACGAGGCCTTGGGCGAGGAGGGGTCGGTGCATGGGAGTTCTCCAGCAGCATGGCGGGCGAGAGTATCGCACGAGGTCGACAACCATGAACGCGCGCAATGTGGTTGATCCACGCGCCGTGCCAGATGTCAACCGGAAACGGAGGCCCCTGTTGGCGCCGTGCCACCGGAAACGGAGGCCCCTGTTGGGCCCGTGCTGGCCTGACCGACGTTGCGGTTGACTGTCGGACTGACCGACGTCGGGCACACGTTTTGTGTAATGCGAGAGCATGAGCCAGCCTCGAGCCGTCGTTGCAGGTGCCATGTTTCTCCTTGCACGGCGTGTGTCGCGGTGAACCCTGTGTCCTGGCTTTGAGCTTTGCTGAATTTGATGGCTTGTTGTGTGGTGTGATGGGTGTGATCCGATGTTGAATTTGCCGTTGTGCAGATGGTTGCACGAGGTCGTGCTGGCTGGCCGCGGGGTTGGGTTGGGCTGTCCGGGGTTGTCCTTCCTCCCTGTCCTGGCCGAGGTCGAGCCGTTCGCTCGTTCGCTGTTCCAGGTTGAGCCGAGCAACAGCCGTGAGCGCCTGAGCCAGCTCAGCCAGGAGCTCAGGTCGAGCTGGACAGAGCTGTCGCAGGTCGAGCTGAGCAGAAGCTGTGAGCAGCTGCGCCAGGAGCTAGGAGCTGTCCCAGGTCGAGCCGAGCCTGAGCCAGCCAGGAGGAGCTAGGAGGGGCTAGGAGGAGCTGCAGCGCGGGCGGTCCAAGCGCGAGCGCGCCGTCACTGCGGCACGGGGAGCGCGTTATATGGCTCGGCGAGCCTGCCGACGACGATATCGCGCAGCGTCCTCGCATAATAGATCGAGCCCGATTGCGTGCTCCAAGCGTGTCCCACGATCGTCCCGCTGCTGTTCGCATAGAGGCGCATGACGCCCCTGCCGACACCGGCGTGCCAGGAGCCGTCCGCGTTGAGCCGGGTGTCGGTCGTCCCGTGGCCCGTGGTGCTCGAGTCGAGCACGGCGAGCGCGTACTGGACTGTCCCCGTCACGAACGGATACGTCGCCGCGCGTAGCACCGGAGCGCTCGCCGCGATGGCGACGTGCCCGCTGGCGGTGCTCCCCGCCGGATACTCGATCGCGATGATGTCGCCGGCTTCGATCGCGCCCACCGTCATGATCTGCTCGAAACCGACCTCCTCGATGATCCTGTCGTGGTACAGCGCGGCGTTCGGGCTTGTGCTGCCGAACCACGTGCGGATGTCGTAGGCGGACAGCTGATAGGCCTGCTTGAGGACGTTCGTGACGAACGAAGCGCACAGGCTGCGGCTCTCATACTCCGTAGCTCCTCCGACGCCGGCCCAATACACGTAGCTCGTGCCGCTGCCGTACTCGTTGTTCACCGGTGCGATGTGGGCCACGAGGGTGTCGGCCCAGTAGAAATGGCTGGCCTCCCCGGCCACCTGGCCCTTTGCCGGGCGCGGCGCGAGCAGGCTCAACCCTGTCAGCACGACGGCCGGGAGCGCGCGAACGACGGCTCTCGAGCTCATGCGCTTCAATGCATTCATGATTTCCTCCCGTGTGGAATCGATGGCCCCGCGTAGGCTGGTCATATCCGTGTCGGCGGCACCGCGGGCATCACCGCGGTGCGTCGACAAAGCGAAGTCGCGCACCAAGCCACAGAACATACGCCGAACGAACGATCTCTACAATCACCGGCGCACGGGCCACGCTCTGTACTGCTCGCTCCTGCTCGATCCTTTTCGAACAGGATTCCCCTCCTTTCCGCAGCATGTCTCCTCCGGGCGACCTCCGTGCACGTCTTCGTAGATCCGCACGTCGACGACCACCGCAGGAGCGGCAGGGTGATGGCGCGGTGATCACGGACGGCATGGCGAGGGCGAAGCCGTCGAGACCGACGCGGCGCCCGACATCGACAGGAGGGCGGCGATGTCGCACGGATCGGTCGAGCCCCCAGGGCGGAAGGAGCGCTCGGCGAGAGATCGAGGCGCCTGCGACGCGCGCCAGGAGAGGAGCGCCCCGCCGGCGCAGGCGCGGACCGCCCGCGTCCCGCGCGGATCGCCGGGGCCAAGTTCCGCCGTTTTGTTGACAGATCCGCACAGTTCGATTGGATGGCGGCGTGCCCTCCGCGAAGCGCCTAACGACCGACCTCCACCCCGTCCTGACGCTCGGCGACGCGCTGGAGCACTATTCCACCTGGCCGAGGCCCACTGTGATCGTCTCCGACGGTGCTTACGGCGTCTCAGGTTTTCCCGGCGATCCCCCGACCCACGACGGGCTCGCCGCGTGGTACGCGCCCCACGTCGCCGCGTGGTCGGAGCGCGCCTTGCCGTCCGCCACGCTCTGGTTCTGGGCGACGGAGATCGGCTGGGCGACCGTGCACCCGCTGCTCGAGCAGCACGGATGGGAGTACCGGACCTGCCACGTCTGGGACAAGGGGATCGCCCACATCGCGGGCAACGCGAACACCCGGACGCTGCGCAAGTTCCCCGTGGTGAGCGAGGTGTGCGTGCAGTACGTGCGCAAGGTCCTCCTGGAGAGCAGCGGCGCGCGGCTGCCTCTCAAGGCCTGGCTGCGGCACGAATGGGAGCGCTCGGGCCTGCCGCTGCGCCAGACGAACGAGGCGTGCGGCGTGAAGAACGCCGCCACGAGGAAATACTTCACCCGCTGCCACCTCTGGTATTACCCCCCTGCCTCGGCCTTCGAGCAGATCGCCGCGTTTGCCAACGCGCACGGCCGCCCCGAGGGGCGACCCTACTTCTCGATCGACGGCAAGCGGCCGCTGACGGGCCACGAGTGGTCCAAACTGCGAGCGAAATTCCATTGCGAGGTCGGGGTCACCAACATCTGGAGCGAGCCCGCGGTCCGCGGCCCCGAACGCTTCAAGGAGGAGAGCCGGGCGGTCCACGGCAACCAGAAGCCCCTCAAGCTGCTCGATCGCATCATCCGCGCATCGTCCGACCCGGGCGATGTGGTCTGGGAGCCGTTCGGGGGGCTCTGCTCGGTCGCGGTGGCGGCCTTCGCCGCGGGCAGGCGCTGTTACAGCGCCGAGATCGCGCCCGTGTACCACGCCGTCGCGTCGCGCCGCCTCGCGAAGTGCGCGCCGCAGCCGCGCGCCGAGATCTCGGCCGCCTGACGGTCGGTATCGGCCCCGCTCGTTCGCATGGTAGCCTGCTCCCCGATGGCGACGCCGAAGATCGTGACCGTGGGAGGGGGGACGGGCCATTACACGCTCCTCACGGGTCTGCGTGACCTGAGCGCCCGGATCACGGCGATCGTGACCATGATGGACTCGGGCGGGAGCTCCGGCAGGCTCCGGGACGAGTATGGCCTCCTGCCTCCGGGCGACTTCACGCGTTGCCTCGTCGCCCTGTCCGAGCACCCGGAGGCGCTGAAGGAGCTGCTCGGCCACCGCTTCCGCTCGGGGAGCCTCGGCGGGCACACCCTGCGCAACCTGATATTCACCGCCGTGCAGGAGATCACCGACTCGCTCCCCCTCACGGTCGAGCGACTGCACGAGATCTTCTCGGTCAAGAACCGCGTTCTCCCGGTCACGATGGATCACGTCGATCTCGTGATGCACCTCGAGAACGACAGGACCATCCGCGGGGAAGCGTCGATTGACAACCTCTCCGACATGCTCGATGCGCCGGTGCTCTCGGTCTATCTGGATCCCGAGGCCGTGGCGTATCCAGCGGCGCTCGACGCGATCGCGGACGCCGATCTCATCATCGTCGGGCCGGGAGACCTCTACACGAGCCTCGTTCCGAACCTCCTGGTCAAGGGCGTGCGCGAGGCCATCGCGGCGAGCCGCGCCCGCGCGCTGTTCGTGTGCAACCTGATGACGAAGCCCAACGAGACGCCCGGCTACACGGTCGAGGACTTCGTGGGCACCATCGCCATGTACCTCGGCGAGGCGCGGCTCGACGCGGTGCTGGTCAACGACGTCTGGCCCTCCGAGAGCCTCCAGGAGTACGCCTCCGCCGGCTCCGAGCCGGTCGTCACCTCGCCGGACAAACCGCTCGCCTCCGACCTCCTCGTCCCCGCCGACCTGCTGTTCGGCGGCAAGCTGATCCGCCACGACCCGCACAAGCTCTCGGCCGCCATCGTCTCGCTCGCCCGCCAGCGATCGTGGTGGTGAGCCCCCGGCAGAGCTCCCGCCGCGCCTGGCCCCGCGCGACGCGCGGCACCCGCCGCGCGCTGCCGGGACGCGGCGCCGCCGGGCCGGCCCAGCCGCCTCGGGCCGGCGCGGCCGGGCACGACGATCAGGCCGTATTCGGTGCGTCGTGCAGATAAAAGGGCGTGTTGACGATCACGACGCCCTTGCCGCCACGGAAGAGAAGGAGCCATTTGAGGATCGATGCCGTGTGGTTGTGGAGCAGGTAATGGTACCAGTGTGACTCGACCACCTCCGGCACGACGACCGCCACTTGCCGGTCCGGGTGGGCGTGCGCGAGGGCGGTCACGAAGCGGAGCAGCGGCCTGAAGAGCCGCCGGTAGCGGGAACGCACCACCGCCAGCCGCGGCGCCGGTACCCCCTTCTCCTTCGCGGGCTCCTCCACGAGAGCGTGCCATTCGCCGCTCAGGTCCTCGACGCGAGGATCGTCGAGGAGCACCTGGAGCGCGTAGACCTCGGGCGAGAGCCGGAGCGCGAAGCGGAGCCCCTTCTGCGCCACGAGATCCCAGCGCCGAACCGGGACGACCACGATCGGCGGCGGAGAGGGGGTGAAGTCGAGCGGCGCGTGGGCTCGAACCTCCTCGTCGATGTGCTTGTAGTGCCGTCGCACATTGCAGAAGATGAGAAAGGCCGCCATCACGAGCAGGGTCGAGATCCACGCACCCTCGGCGAACTTCGAGATGATGATGACGACGAGCGTGGCGGCCGTGGCCGTGGCGCCGGTGGCGTTGACGGCGAGGTGAAGCCGGGAGCGCTTGCCGCGGACCCTGCGCCAGTGCGCGGTCATCCCCGCCTGCGACATCGTGAAGGCGAGGAACGCGCCCACCGCGAAGAGCGGGATGAGGGCGTCGGTGATGCCCTGGAAGACGACGAGCAGGAGGGCCGAGAGCCCGGTGAGGACGCCGATGCCGTAGGAGAAGGCCAGGCGCCTGCCGCGGTGGATGAAGGGCTCGGGCAGGAAGCGATCGATCGCGAGGAGCTGACAGAGGCGGGGGAAGTCGGCAAAGCTGGTGTTGGCGGAGAGCATGAGCACCGCCACCACGGCGGCCAGCGTCACGTAGTAGAACGGGCCGCGCCCCACGACCGCGCCCACCATCTGCGAGATGATGCTCTGATAGCCGCTCTTGCCGGGCTCGGTGGCGGTGATGCCGTACGCCCGCGCGAGGAGCGCGATCCCGGCGAGCAGGACGCCGAGCGAGGCGACGATGTACGAGAGCGTCCGGCGCGCCTGCGCGCTGCTCGGCTTGCGAAAGGCAGGGACGCCGTTGCTCACGGCCTCTACGCCGGTCATCGCGGTGCACCCGCTCGCGAAAGAGTGGCAGAGGAGCCCGAGGCTCGCGGTCCCGAGCGCGACCGGCAGCGAGGGCGGCGCGACCACGGGCGGCGGGTGCCCTCCGTGGAGGATCGTCTTCCCGATCCCGATCGCGATCACAGCGAAGAGACAGCCGAGGAACGCGTACGTCGGCGCCAGGAACACGAGGCCCGCGGTGCGGAGCCCGCGCAGGTTGACCGCGGTGAGCAGGGCCAGGACGGCGAGGCAGAGGCCCAGGGTGTGGGGCAGGAGCGCGGGCACGGCGGAGACGAGCGCGCCCACCCCTGCGGAGATGGCGACCGCGACGTTGAGCACGTAGTCGATCAGCAGCGCCGCCGCCGCGACGAGGCCGGCGCGCGTGCCGAGGTTCTCCTTCGCGACGATGTACGAGCCGCCGCCGCTCGGGTACGCGGCGATCGTCTGGCGGTAGGACACGTAGACGATCGCGAGCAGCCCGATGACCAGGGCGCTGAGCGGCACGATGTAGTGGACGCCGAGCACGCCGAGGGGGAGGAGCACGGTGAGCGCGGCCTCGGGGCCGTACGACGCGGAAGCGAGCGCGTCGAGGCCCAGGACCGGGATCCCGGAGAGCGGACCGATCTGTTCCTTCTCCTCTTCATCCGAAGCGAGCCGCCGGCCGAACAGCACCGTCGTCAGTGACATGGGTTCAGGCGATTCACGCAAGGCGTGTGCCGGGAGTGAGCTCGATCGCGCGCGCGAGCGTCGGGCGGAGGCCCGCGCGCACACGACGATCCAGGCGCTCTGTGTGCGCTTCTCAGCGGTGCTGGTCGAGCACGAGCGGCGCCTCGCTGCGCATGGGCGGAGCCAGCCGCATTCGAGGTTTGCACGGAGAGCCTCTCCGCCGACGCGGGGTGATGTCGCGCGAATCGCTCAAGGTGGGATCATTTGCCACGCCCGGCCAAGTTGCCTCATCGCAGGCGGGCGCCCTCGCCTGCGAGCGCGCCCGCCGCTGGAGCAAGCGGCTCGCCTGCTGCCGGATCGGGCCGCGCGGGCTCACCGTGCTGGGCGTCAGCCGCTGCGGCGCTCCCGCTGGTATGTGCTTCGCATGGAGCCGGGAGTTATCGCCACTTCACGGGCTGATCATCTCAGAATGAGGTAGAGCGTTATGACCATCGGTAATGAACAGTACGCTTCGGGCGGGTACAAGAACGGGATTTACGAGGGCGGCTCGCACGAGCCTGGCGCGCACGAGGCTGGCGCGCAGCCGACGCAGGGCGGCGAGGGCGCGGTGAGCCTCGATATGCTGCTCAAGTTCGCCAAGGACATCCACGCCAAGGTCAAGGACGTGCCGTATATCGTTCCGATCGCGATCGGCGGAGCGGCGTTTGCGATCGGTGTGCTCGCCAGCTCGAAGATCCTGCGCCAGCTCACCGTCCTCGCCGGTGGCTACGCGGTCAAGTACGCGATCCAGAACGTTCCCAGGGAGCCGATCATCGACTTTGCGAAGAAGGTCGTGTCCGACTCGTACCGGGCATCGTCGAGGGCCTGAGCCGGGGACGTGCTGCGGCGCACGCGGGGGCGCTCGCCCGCCTGCAGCCGTGCAAGCTCCGGCGGACGCCGGCCTGACCTGTCCCTACCTCCGACGCGCCGATGGCACACCTGCCTCCGCTTCTGGCATCATGAGGGCGGCGGTGCGCACGCGCCGTCAGCGCGGTCGGGAGGACGCTATGGACATCCTGGAGAGCATCGAAGTCCGCTGGTTCCTGCCTGCAGAGGACGCTCGGGCGGCGCGGCTCGGGTCGTGGTTTTCGCGCGCGTTCTCCGAGCCGCCGCGAAAGGACCGCTACCGGCGCCTCCGTCGCGCCGATCTCGGCATCAAGAAGCGCGGCGGCGGGCCGAAGAGCCTGGAGATCAAGCTCCGGGTCTGCGCCTTCGGCTCCGTCCATCTCTCTCCCACGGTGCTGGGCGAGCTGGAGCGGTGGACCAAGCTCTGTGTCGCGTCGACGGACGCCGATGACGGCGAGTGGATGACCGTCACGAAGGAGCGCCGCGTGAGGGTGTTCGGGGTGGTGGGCGGACGCGCCGTCGAGGTGACGGACGGTGAGCGCCCCGGGGCCGGGTGTGCTGTCGAGCTGACACGCGTCGCCCTGGCGGACGGCGAGGGCGAGGCCGCTCCTGCGGCGTGGTCGCTAGGGCTCGAAGCGTTCGGTCCGCCGACGATCCTCCTAGAAGCGCTCTACGCCGTGGGCCGAGCGGTGTTCGTGGAGATGCCCGATCTCCGCCTCACGTCCGGCGAATCGAAGGGGTATCCGGCGTGGCTCGCCGAGCGGTCGGCGGAGCGGTGAGCGCGCTACCGCAGCTTTCCTCCCGCCCCCGGTCGCCCGCGATGCGCGTCTCGTCTCTCTCTTTCATACGTCGTTGTAGATGTCGTCGTCTGTGGTCGGTCGCCGTGGGCCGCTGCGGCAGAGCGCCTGTGCCATACATCCCATCGACGCGAGGACACCTTCCCCCGAGAGCGTCGCGTGCTGTACTCTCCTGCCTCTCTGAATCCCGTGGAGAGGGCTCGCGTGATGACGGCTGCTTCGACTGCCCTATTCGCTGAATTTTTCGCCAGCTGTCCTGAGCTGCTCTTCGTCGCCTCGGCGGCGGGCGGGCTGCTCCACGAGAACGACGCCCTGCGGGCGGTCATCGGCCCGGCGAGCGAGGGGGGCTCGACGCTCGCAGATCTCGCTCACCCGGAGGATCGCGCGGCGCTGCTCGAGGCGTGGGCGAAGCTCGAGCAGACCGGCGAACCTGTCTCCTTCCGCGTCCGCCTCCGCGACGCGCGCGGGGCGCACCGTCCTCTGTTGTGCAACGCGAAGCGCTCGTCCGATCGCAGCGCCGTCTTCGGGTCGCTCCGGGCGACACCCGAGTTTGCCGGGGAGGAGCTGACGATTGTCCGCGACAAGGCGCGCATCCTGGACAGCCTCGTCAATCACGTGGACAAGCTGGCGTTTTGGGCCCTCGACCGCGATGGGATCTGCTTTTATCACGACGGCAAGGCGCTCCCGAACGCGGGGTTCAAGCCCGGGCAGCTCCTGGGGGTCAACTGGATCGAGCTCTATGGGAAGCAGCCAGGAGCGTCCGTCGTCGAGGTGCCAGACGTCGACCACGACATGCACAGCTGGTTCGACGGGACGGTGCGCCGCTTTCGGACGGACACGAACGGTGTCTATTGGGACAACTGGGTCACTCCGCTCCATGACGAGCGCGGCGAGCACGTGTGCGGCTTGCTCGGGTTGTCGTTCGACATCTCGGAGTCCCGGCGGACGGAGCAGGAGCTCCGCGCCCAGCTGCAGCAGATCGAGGCGCAGCAGAAGGTGATTCGCGATCTCTCCACGCCGATCATCGAGGTATGGGACGGGGTGCTCACGCTCCCCATGGTGGGGACGGTCGACAGCATGCGCACCGCCGACGTGATGGACAGCCTGCTCTCGAAGATCGCGGAGAAACAGGCGCGCTTCGCCATCCTCGACCTGACCGGCGTCGAGGTGGTCGACACAAAGGTCGCGAGCCACCTGATCCAGCTCGTCACCGCGATTCGGCTGCTCGGGGCCGACGGCATCGTCGCAGGCATCAAGCCGAACGTCGCCCAGACGATGGTAGCGCTCGGGCTCGACCTCTCGCAGCTCAACACGCAACGTAACCTGCGCGCGGCGCTCCAGCACGCGATCCGGAGCATGAGCCGCCCGGAGAACGCGCCACGCGACGGCCGCAACGGCGGCGCGACGGCCGGCGGCGGCGCGACGCGCGGCCTGCCGGCGCCGGGCTGACCGCGCCGCGCGTCACGGGGGCTCGCCGCCGCCGCAGAGCAGCGCGGCGAGCTCCGCCGTCTGCTCCGGCGTCGCGAGGTCCCGGGCTGCGACCGTGATCGCGCGGATCTCCTCCGCTCTCCAGCCGCCGTGCCCGCGCTCGCGCTCCGGGGCCGCCGTGATCCGGACGCGCACGAGCTCTCCGGACGCCACGACCGCGAGCTCCACGCCCTCGCCATCCGGCCCGTCGTCGCCGCGGCGGATGGTCACCGCGACCGCGCCGCGCGCCGCGAGCGCCCGCGCGAGCCGGGCCTCCGGCGCCGCCGTCCCGCCGAGCGGGCCCGGCGCGGCGCCGAGCGGGTAGAGCGCCGTGGCGAGCTCCACGGAGGCGACGGCCTCGGAGGCGCGCGTCCCCGCGTCGCGCACGGCTCGCCGCAGCCGCTCCGCGCGATCGCCGTCGCGGTCGAGCGCGGCGCGATCCGCCGGATCGAGCCGCACCACGCAGCGCACCAGCGCGGCGCCCCCGCCGGCGAGCGGCGCCGACTCGAGCCGCGCGCGGCGGAGCATCGCCGCGCCCCGAGCGTCGCCCGACGCCTCGAGCAGGGCCGCCGCGCCGCCGAGCACCGCGTCCGGATCCGGCCGCTCCAGCGAGGCCGGGAGGGCGGCCTCCCGGTAGATCTGGCTCCACCCGCGCCCCACGCCGGGCAGGCGCAGCACCAGCGACAGATCGGCGAGCTCCGTCTCCGGCGTGCGGACCGCGCTCGCGAACGCCTCCTTCACCGCCGCGAGGCGGCTGGGATCCGCCGTGAGCGCCGCGAACTCGGGCGCGTCGACGGCGAGCGAGAGGCGCGACGCGCTCACCTCGCGCGACCCCAGCGTCCACCGCTGGAGCGGGGCGGCGAGCGTGAGCTCGCCGCCGGCGACGAGCGCGGAGAGCCCGCGCTCGCCGCGCGCCTCGAGCAGCGCCGCGACCGCAGCCTTGAGCGCGGTCAGCGCCGGGATCACGCCCCGCCCAGGCGCCCGCGCCGCGCTGTCCGCTGCTCCTCGAGCGCCTCGTCCGCTTCTAGGGCCGCCTCGGCCTCGCGCTGCGCCTCGGCGTCGACGGCGCGTTGCCCCTGCGGGACGCGCACGGGCTTCGCCTCGGTGGCCGCCGCCTCGGCGATCGCGGCCGCCGCGTGCCGCACGTCGTCGTACGGCTTCGCGAGGTCGAAGATCACCTTGGTGTTGCCCTGGCTCAGGTTCGCCAGCGCCTCGAAGCGGCGCAGCTCCATCGCCCCGGGCGAGCGCGCGAGGATGCTCGCCGCCTCCGCGAAGTTCTTCGCGCTCTCCACGTCCGCCTCGCTCTTGATGATCACGTAGCGCCGATCGCGCTCGGCGATCGCGCCCTTCGCGAGCACCTCCTGCATCTGGGGCGGCAGCGCGATGTCCTGGAGGCCGATCATCTCGACGTGCAGGCCCCACGCGGCCGCCACCGTCTCGACCTGCGCGCGCACCTTGGCGGCGACCTCCTCGCGGTGCGCGAGCAGCTCGTCGAGCCGCGTCTCGCCGACCACGTCGCGCAGCACGACCTTCGCGCGGTCCTTCATCGCCGTCTCGTAGTTCTCGACGGCCAGCGTGGCCTTCTCCGGATCGACGACGCGGTAGTAGACGACCGCATCGACCATCGTGGTCACGTTGTCGCGGGTGATCACCATCTGCTGGAGCAGATCGCGGTTCTTCATCCGCGTGTCGATGCGGCGGAGCTCCTGGATCCCAGGGAGGAATAGGGTCACCCCGGGGGACACGCGGCCGGTCAGCTTGCCGAGCGTGAAGCGCAGCGCGGCCTCCCACTGGTTGATCTGCCGCAGCCCGGACAGCAGGTACAGCGCGGCGAACAGCCCGAGCACGGTGAGGATCAGGGACATCGCCTGCGACTCTAGCAGAGCGCCCGGCGCTGGCCGCGGTCGCGGCGCTCGCGTCGGCAGGCGTTCGCGGCGTTCACGGCGCCCGCGGGCGCGCAGGCGCGGCTTCGTCCTGGTGTCGTTGTCCGGGCGGTGTACTCTCGCTCCCTCGATGGGAGCCGAGCCGAGCCAGACGTTGCGCGACGGGCGCTACGTGGTCACGCGCGCCCTCGGCGAAGGGGCTCAGGGGCACACGCTCGAGTCGATCGACAAACGGCTCGGCAAGCTCGTCGCGATCAAGCGGTTCCAGATCCGCGGCGCCTCGAGCTGGAAGAGCGTGGAGCTCGCCGAGCGCGAGGCCCGGGTGCTCGCGTCGCTCTCGCACCCGAGCCTGCCGGCCTACCTCGATCATTTCGAGGAGGACGGAGCGCTCTTCCTGGTGATGGAGAAGATCGAGGGCGAGAGCCTGGGCGCGATGCGCCGTCGCCGCGCGACGCTCGGGCAGGACGACATCCTCCGCTTCCTGAGGGACGCCTCGGGCGTGCTCGACTACCTGCACGGCCGGGCGCCGCCGGTCATCCACCGCGACATCAAGCCGAACAACGTGATCCGCCGGCCCGACGGCTCCTTCGCGATCGTCGACTTCGGCGCGGTCCGCGATCGCATGCGCCCCGAGGGCGGGAGCACCGTGGTCGGCACGTTCGGGTACATGGCGCCGGAGCAGTTCCAGGGCCGCGCGCTGCCCGCGTCGGACGTCTATGCCGTCGGCGCGACCGCGCTCTGCCTGCTCACCGGCGAGGAGCCGGAGAACCTGCCGCACCGAGGGCTCGCGATCGACGTGCCCGCGGCCCTCGGAGGCCGTGGAGATCCGCGCCTCGTCCGGGCGCTCTCCGCGATGCTGGAGCCCGACCCGGACCGCCGCGCGGCGCGCATCGCGCCGCTCCTCGCGGGGCTCGAAGCGGGCGGCGCGCGCCCGGAGACGCCGCGCGCCGGCGAGCCGGTGGAGGGCTCCGCCGAGCGCGGCTCGCGCAAGGAGGAGAAGCGCGCGCGCAAGGACGAGCGGCGCGCGCGCAAGGACGCACGGCGCGCGCGCAAAGACGAGCGACGCGCGCGCCGGCACGAGGGGCGCCCGTCGCTCGATCGCGGGCTGGTGGGCCCGCCGCTCCTGGTCGCGCTGTTCGGCCTCACCGTCGCGCGCATCGCCGTCGGCCTCGCGCTCGGGGTGATCGTCCCGACGGTGCTGACGCTGCTGTCGCTGGTGTTCGGCCGCGTGCTGCGCGAGAAGGCCGCGCCCAACGTGCGCAGGGCCGGGCGGGTCGCCGATCTCGCGCTGCGCCGCGCCACCCGCGTCGTCCGCGGGCGCCCGGCGCCCGACGCCGCTGCCGAGCGCGGCGAAGGCGCGGCGGCGCGCGTGCGCTTCGAGGAGCAGGACGCCCCCGGTCGATCGCGCATCCACGACGACGACGACGCGCTGGACGAGGAGCTCGACGAGCTGGACGTCGACGAGCGGGGCCGGACGCACTCAGCCTCGCGGCCTCCTCGAACGGGCGAGCGCTGAGCGCCGCGCGCGCTCGCGCCGCGGACCCGGCGGTCAGATGCGACCGCGCGCGGCGTCGAGCTTCAGGCGGAAGACCTCGACGATCGCCTCGGCGAAGATCCGGCGGCTCATCTTCGAGCGGCCCGCGCGGCGGTCGACGAACACGATCGGCACCTCGACCACGCGGAGCCCTTTGCGCAGCGCGCGGTAGGTGGTCTCGATCTGGAAGGCGTAGCCGTTCGAGCGCACGCTGCCGAGATCGAGCGAGAGGAGCGCGCTCCGCGTGAACGCCTTGTAGCCGGTCGTGAGGTCGCGGACGCCGACGCCCAGGATGGTCCGCGCATAGAGGGAGCCGCCCTTCGACAGCGCGTGCCGCCCGAGCCCCCAGCCCTCCACGCCGCCTCCCGGCATGTTGCGCGAGCCGAGGACGACGTCGGCGCCCCGGGCGATCGCGTCGAGGAACGCCGGCAGGTGGCGCGGGTCGTGCGAGAGGTCGGCGTCCATCTCGAACGCGACGTCGTAGCCGCCGTCCAGCGCGCGCTGGAAGCCCTCCAGGTAGGCGGTGCCGAGCCCGCGCTTCGCCGCGCGGTGGAGCACGCGGACGCGCCCGTCGCGCGCGGCGAGCTCGTCGCCGAGGGCCCCTGTCCCGTCGGGCGACGCGTCGTCGACGACGAGCACGTGCGCGTCCGGGGCCGTCGCGAGGACGGAGCTCACGAACTCTGCGAGGTTGTCTCGCTCGTTGTACGTCGGCGTGATGATGAGGGTTCGGGGGGCCATCCTGGCTCGGCGCCGCGCGAGCGGGCGCTCGCACGCGTGATCGCGCGCGCCGCGCAGCGCCCCGTGTTCGCGGGCGTCCGCTCGCGCTCAGGTCTCCGCTGCGTCGGCCAGCACCGGCGCTCCGGGCCGGACGATCTACCAAACCGACGGCGCAGGCGGAAGGTTCCGCGGGGTCGGCCGCCGGCGCCTTGTGGGTTGCCGGAGGCGTGCGCGCCGGGTACTTTCCTTTCCCGACAGGGCGTCCGCTCTGCATCGGGCCGATAGGCTGGCGCAGCCTCGGTCAACTCACGGGGCGCGCCCCGCGCATCACGGGCGCGGCTCCGAACATGAACAGCGCGGCACCGACGGAGACAATCATGGCAGGCGAGCACGTCCTCACCCTCACCAACGAGAATTTCGAGTCCGAGGTCCTCAACTCCCCCATCCCCGTGCTCGTGGACTTCACGGCTACCTGGTGCGGGCCCTGCAAGCAGCTCGCGCCGATCGTCGCAAAGATCGCCGCCGAGTCCCAGGGCACGCTGAAGGTCGGCTCGCTCGACATCGACGCGGCGCCCAAGCTCGCCCAGAAATACAACGTCCGCGCCGTTCCGACCTGCATCCTGTTCCGGGGCGGCGAGAAGGCGGGCTCGTACACAGGCGTCGCGAGCAAGGAGAAGCTCCTCAAGGAGCTCGGCGTCTGATCCGCGGCCGCGCGTGACCCGGACGCCGGCGCGACAGAGCCCGGGCGCGCCGGCGCTCCCCTTCCCACAGACCGAACACACCCCAAATACCGACCGAAGCCCTCCCGGCGACGCGCCTCTCCGGCCAGCCGGCCGCGGCGCCGCTGCCGGCGTCGTGCGGGCAGGCAGGGGGCCGGCGCTCCACATCGCCGGCGCCCTGCGGCTGAGGCTTTGCTTGACCGTCGCGCGCGAGGTGACTACGAATCGCGCCGGCCACTTTCCCAGGAGTTCGTGATGGCGACGAAGATCGCAATTAACGGTTTTGGACGCATCGGACGCTGCATTGTCCGCGCGCTCTACGAGCGCGGCGTGAAGGATATCGAACTGGTCGCCATCAACGACCTGACGGATCCGAAGACCCTCGCCCACCTCTTCCAGTACGACTCGATCCACCGCGAGTTCAAGGCGGCGAAGGTCGGCGCCGGCGACAAGCACATCAGCATCGGCGACCAGAAGATCGAGGTCCTCGCGCTGAAGGATCCGGCCGAGCTGCCGTGGAAGAGCCTCGGCGTCGACATCGTCCTCGAGTGCACGGGCCTCTTCACGGACAAGGCGAAGGCCGCCGGCCACATCAACGCGGGCGCCAAGCGCGTGATCATCAGCGCGCCGGCCAAGGGCCACGACCTCACGGTCGTGATGGGCGTGAACGACGAGCTCTACGACGCGCAGAAGCACACGGTCATCTCGTGCGGCTCCTGCACGACGAACTGCCTCGCCCCCATCGCCAAGGTGATGCTCGACAACTTCGGCATCGTCCGCGGCCTGATGACGACGGTCCACTCGTACACGAACGACCAGCACCTGCTCGACATCCCGCACCGCAAGGGCGATCTGCGCCGCGCGCGCGCCGCCGCGGTCAACATGATCCCCTCGAGCACCGGCGCCGCGAAGGCGCTCTCCGAGGTCATCCCGGCGCTCAAGGGCAAGTTCGACGGGCTCGCGGTCCGCGTCCCCACGGTCGACGTCTCGCTCGTGGACCTCACCCTCGAGACCGAGAAGCCGATCACGAAGGAGAGCATCCACGCCGCGATGAAGCAGGCCGCCGAGCAGGGGCCGATGAAGGATGTCCTCGACTACACCGATCGGGAGCTCGTCTCGGGCGACTTCATCGGCTCGCCCGCGTCCAGCACGTTCGACGCGACCATGACGTCGGTCCTCGGCGATCGCTTCGCGAAGATCTTCTCGTGGTACGACAACGAGTGGGGCTTCTCGAACCGCATGATCGACCTCGCGCAGCTCGTGGCGAGGAAGGGCGCGTAGTGCCGTGAAGCTCACCGGAATCCGCTCCGTCGAGGACCTCGCCGCGGCCGGCGACGCCGCCGGCCTCAGCGGCAAGCGCGTCTTCATCCGCGTCGACTTCAACGTCCCGCTCGACAAGAAGACGGGCAAGATCACGGACGACTCGCGCATCCGCGAGGCGATCCCGACGATCAAGCTCGTCATGGAGGCGGGCGCGAAGGTGATCCTCGCGTCGCACCTCGGCCGCCCGAAGCCGGGCAAGACCGAGGGGCTCTCGCTGGAGCCGTGCGGGGGGCGGCTCAGTGAGCTCACGGGCTACGAGGTCCACCTGCCGGACGACTGTGTCGGCGACTCGCCCAAGAAGGTCATCTACGACCTCCGGGCGGGCCAGATCTGCCTGCTCGAGAACCTCCGGTTCCACGAGGAGGAGGAGAAGGACGACGAGGGCTTCGCGCGCCAGCTCGCGGAGCTCTGCGACGTCTACGTCGACGACGCCTTCGGCGCCGTGCACCGCGCCCACGCGTCGGTGCACGCGCTGCCGCGCCTCATGCGCGAGCGCGCCGCCGGCCTCCTCCTCCAGAAGGAGCTGAAGGCGCTGACCCGCCTCGTCGATCGCCCGGAGAAGCCGTACGTCGCCGTCCTCGGCGGCGCCAAGGTCTCCGACAAGATCGACGTCGTCGAGGCGCTGCTCAACGTGGTCGACACCCTGTGCATCGGCGGCGCGATGGCGAACACCTTCCTCGCCGCGCAGGGCAAGAACGTGCAGAAGAGCCGGATCGAGGAGGACAAGCTCCCGCTGGCGCGCACCATCATGAGCAAGGCGCGCGATCGGGGCATCCAGCTCCTCCTGCCCGTCGACGCCGTCGTCGCCTCGAGCATCGACGCGACGCAGGGCGAGGCCGCGTCGGTCGACGCGATCCCCGAGGGCACGATGGCGCTCGACATCGGCCCCCGCTCGATCGAGCTGTTCGGCAAGGCGATCGAGAAGGCGAAGACGGTGTTCTGGAACGGCCCCATGGGCCTCTTCGAGACGCCGGCCTTCTCCAAGGGCACGTTCGATGTCGCGCGCATCATGAGCGGCGCCTCCGGCTTCACGGTGGTCGGCGGCGGCGACAGCGCGGCGGCGGTCAAGCAGGCCGGCGAGCAGATCGCCAAGGGCTTCGATCACATCTCGACCGGCGGCGGCGCTTCGCTCGAGCTCATCGAGGGCAAGCGTCTCCCGGGCGTCGAGGCGCTCCGGTTGGCCGAGGTGAGCGAGTGAAGCCCGTGAACGATGGGGGTACGTCCGGGGAGGCGGGCGCCGCCCCGCGGGCGGCCTCGCGTCGTCCGCTCATCGCCGGCAACTGGAAGATGAACGCCGGGGGGCAGGACGCCTGTCCTCTCTCGGCGGCCGTCGCCAAGGCGACGCGCGAGCTCACCCGGGCCGAGGTGGTGGTCGCTCCGCCGTTCACGGCGATCGCCGCCGTGGCCCACGAGCTCGCGGAGGCGAAGAGCGAGGTCGGCATCGCCGCGCAGAACATGAGCGCCGAGGTCTCCGGGGCGTTCACCGGCGAGGTCTCCTCGGGCATGCTCAAGGACGCGGGGGCGACCTGGGTGATCCTCGGGCACAGCGAGCGGCGGCAGCTGTTCGCCGAGACCGACGAGTCGGTCGCCCGGAAGGTCGCCTCGGCGATGGCCGCCGAGCTGCGCCCCATCGTCTGCGTCGGCGAGACGCTCGAGCAGCGCGAGGCGGGCGAGACGCTCGCCGTCGTCGAGCGTCAGATCCGCGCCGTCCTCGACGAGCTCGCGAAGCAGCCCGGCTTCGGCGTCATCGCCTACGAGCCGGTCTGGGCGATCGGGACGGGCAAGGTCGCGCGCGCCGAGGACGCCCAGGAGGTCCACGCGTTCATCCGCGGCCTGCTCGCGAAGGCCTCGGAGGACCTCGCCGGCGTCACGCGCATCCTCTACGGCGGCAGCGTCAAGGCGGACAACGCCGAGGGGCTGCTCGCCCAAGACGATATCGACGGCGCGCTGGTCGGCGGGGCTTCGCTCGACGCCGCCGGCTTCGCCAAGATCGTCGAGGCCGCGCACCGACTGGCGGAGCGCGCGGAACAGGGGTAGATCGCAGGCCGCTCCCGTCTCACCACGGGAGCGGCGGCCTGCCCTCTCGCCCCCTGGGCCCCTCGCGCGGGCCAGACTCACCCAGCAGAAAGACGCCGATGCTTCACACGTTCCTCAACATCGTGCACGTGTTCGTCTGCTTGTTCCTGATCCTCGTCGTGCTCCTCCAGCAGGGCCGCGGGGGCGGGATGGGCTCGGCCATGGGCGGCGCGACGGCACAGGTGTTCGGCGGCCGTGGCGCGGGCAACTTCATGACCCGGCTCACGGCCATCTGCGCCGCCGTCTTCATGGCGACGAGCGTGTCGCTCGCCTACCTCTCCTCGGCGGGCGACCGCGAGCTGCGCGAATTCGAGAAATCCCAGGAGAAATAGGCTCGCGTGCTACGGCCCGCCCCCGCGCCGGGGAGGGAAGCGGGCGGGGCGCTCGACGCAGGGTCGTCCGTGGAAGGGGCATCGGCCGTCGCCGTCCCCCTCGCGCGCGACCTCGCCCTCGTTGCCCTCGCCAAGGCGGCTGTTTCCGCGATCGTCCTCGCGTTCGGCTTCCGGGCGGTGAGCGACGACGACTTCGCGCGCGTGGTCCTCGCGCAGGCGTGGGCCCACGCGCCCCGGCTCGACCCGACCGGGACGAGCTGGCTCCCTGTCCCTTTCTGGCTCAACGGCGCGCTCTTCCGCGTTCTTGGGCGCGCTTTCGCGCCGACCCTCGAGGTCGCCCGCGCCATCGCCTTCGCCCTCGGCCTCGCTTCGGCCGCGCTCGTCCACCTCTCCGCCCGCTGGATCACGGGCGACCGCCGCGCCGCGCTCGCCGGCGCGCTGCTCGCCGCCGCCTTCCCCTGGAGCGCCTGCCTCGGCGTGGCGACGGTCCCCGAGCTGCCGACCGCGGCCCTCTCGCTGTTCGCGGTGGCGTCGATCGTCACGCCGCCAGCCGGGCCTGCGCCCCCGGCCGGACGCGCCCTCCTCGGCGCGTCTGCGCTCGTGCTCGCGACGCTCTCCCGTTACGAGCCCTGGTCCGTCGCCGTCGCCTTTGCGGCGATGGCGCTGCTCGCTGCTGCTCGCCTCGGCCAGCCACGCGACGCGCAGGCGAAGCTCGCGCTCGCCGCGCTCGGCGCGCTCGCCGGGCCCGCCGCGTGGATCGCGTGGAACCGCGTTGCCCACGGCGACGCGCTGTACTTTCTGGCGCGCGTCGCCTCCTACCGCAACGCGATCGGCCCGGGCGGCGACGGCACCCTGCTGCGGCTCTTCGCGTACCCTGCCGCGATGGTCCGCGAGGAGCCGGAGCTGTTCCTGTGGCCCGTCGCCCTCGCCCTCATCGCCTGGCGCGCCCGCCGCGGCGCTGCGGCGGGGACAACCCGCCCGCTCCCGCCGCTCCTTCACGCGGTCCGCCCGTACCTGCTCCCCGGCGCCGTCGCCACGTTCCAGATCGCGGCGCTCTCGCTCGCCCTCGTGCGCGACGGCGCGCCCACGCACCACCCCGAGCGAGCGACCCTCCTCGCGCTGCTCCTGCTCGCGCTCGCCGTCGGGGATCTCTCGGCGCGCGCCTTCCGGGGCGCCTCGACCGGCGCGCGGCGCGCCCTCGGCGGCGCGCTGCTGGCGGTGCTCGCCCTCGGCGTCGTCTTCCGGCCCCACCTGCGCCGCGAGCACTTCAATCCGCGGGCGGACGAGGTCGCCATCGGCCGCGCCGCCGCGGAGCTCACGCCTCCCTCGGCGACGCTCCTCCTCGAGGTCGTCGACTATGGCCACCTTGCGGCGCTCGCCGCCCTGGGGCGCCCCGAGGGGGTGCACCCGGATCGCTCGATCGATCCCCGTGATCCGCCTGTTCGCTCGAGCTTCGAGGACCCTGCCTCGCTCGCGCGCCGCGTCGCCGGTCTGGGCGCCGCCTACCTCGTCGGGCGCGTCAGACCGTCCGTCATCGATTTCGCCGGCCCGCCGCTCGCGACGCGCGGCGCCTGGGGGATCTGGGCGGCGCCTCCCGCGGGCGGCGCGCCAGGGGCCCTGCCGGAGGGCGGCTCCAGGGGCCCCGCGCGCCCCGCGGACATGGCGCCATGAGCGAGCCCGCCAAGCCCTTCTTCGCGCACGCGTCCGCGTGCATCGACGAGCCCTGCACCATCGGCGAGGGGACGAGGGTATGGCACTTCTGCCATATCTCGGCGGGCGCGCGGATCGGCCGCGCCTGTGTCCTCGGGCAGAACGTCTTCGTCGCGGGCACCGCCGTCATCGGAGACGGCGTTCGGATCCAGAACAACGTGTCTCTCTATGACGGCACCCTGATCGAGGACGACGTGTTCCTCGGCCCGTCCGCGGTCCTCACCAACGTCGTCAACCCGCGTGCTCCGATCGACCGCCGCGCGTTCCTCGATACGACGCGCGTTCGTCGCGGCGCGACCGTGGGCGCCAATGCCACCATCGTCTGCGGCGTCACGGTAGGGCGCCACGCGTTCGTCGGCGCCGGCGCCGTCGTCACGCGCGACGTGCCCGACTATGCGCTCGTCACCGGCGTGCCGGCCCGGCGTACCGGCTGGATGAGCCGCCACGGTCACAAGCTCGTCCCCTCGCGCGACGGCCTCATGCGCTGCCCCGAGAGCGGCTATCGCTACGAGCGCCGCGGCGACGTCGTCCGCTGTCTCGACCTCGACGAGGACGCGCCGCTCGCCGCGCCCCGCGCCGCGGCGACGCGCCATTACCGCGATCGTCCCGCAGCGGAGGACACCGAACGATGACCCCGCCTGTCCCCTTCTTCGACCGGGCCCGCGGCGATCTCGCCATGCAGGACGAGCTCTCCGCCGTGTTCCAGTCGGTCCTCCGGAGCGGCCACTACATCCTTGGTCCGGAGGTCGAGGCCTTCGAGTCGGAGTGCGCCGCGTATCTCGGCGTCCGGCACGCGATCGGCGTCTCTTCCGGCACGGACGCGCTGCTCGTCGCGCTGATGGCGCTCGGCATCGGCGCGGGCGATGAGGTCGTGTGCCCCGCGTACACGTTCTTCGCGACCGCGGGCGCCATCCATCGCGTCGGCGCCACACCGGTGTTCGCGGACGTGCTCCCCGGCTCGCTCAACCTCGATCCCGCCTCCGCGGCGCGCGCCCTGACGGAGCGCACCCGGGCGATCCTCGCCGTCCACCTCTTCGGCGGCTGCGCGCCCATGGACGAGCTCCTCGCGCTCGCGGGCGGTCGCGGCCTGCCGGTCATCGAGGACGCGGCCCAGGCCTTCGGCGCCGAGCGCGGCGGCCGTCGCGCGGGCGGGCTCGGGCGCATGGGGTGCTTCTCGTTCTTCCCGACCAAGAACCTCGGCGGCTTCGGCGATGGCGGTCTCGTGACGACCGACGACGACGAGCTCGCGGAGCGCGCCCGGTCGCTCAGGGCGCAGGGCGCTCGGAGGAAGCACCACCACACGCGCGTCGGAGGCAATTTCCGGCTCGACGCGCTCCAGGCGGCGCTCCTCCGGCGCAAGCTCCCGCGGCTCGGCGCGCTCCTCGAGCGGCGACGCGAGCACGCCGCGCAGTACGCCGCGCTGCTCGGCGGTGCGGGCCTGCCCCTATCGTTGCCTGACACCGGCGCCGCCGGGCACAGCGTCAATCAGTACGTCATTCGCCTCGACGACGCGTCGCTGCGCGACGCATTGCGGAGCTCTCTCGCCGAGCAGGGCATCGGCACGGAGGTCTACTATCCAGCGCCGCTCCACCTCCAGCCCTGCTTTGCGTCGCTCGGCCCGCCGGCCGGCGCTCTCCCCGTCGCGGAGTCTGCCGCGCGCGAGACGCTCGCGCTCCCCATCTTCCCTGAGCTCACGAGCGAGGAGATCGCCCGCGTGGCGCGCGCCCTCTGCGCCTTCCTGTCCGGGGCCTCGTGAAGGCGGGCGCGTCACCCGTCGACGGGTGATTCGGATCTCGCCGATGTCGGGTCGCTCGAGCGCGGCATCGCCGCGCGCCGGGCCGCCCGCGGCGCTGAGGGCGGCGCGGGCAAACCGGGAATCTCGTTCGGCGCTGGGGCGCCGGGGCGGTCCCGGCCACAGGGCCGGGCCGCGCAACCCTGCCTGTGCTAGACGTGCGCGCCATGAGCGTCGAGGTTGGCATCGTCGGACTGCCCAACGTGGGCAAGAGCACCCTGTTCAACGCGCTGACGGCCGCCAAGGCCGAGGCGCAGAATTACCCCTTCTGCACGATCGAGCCCAACGTCGGCGCCGTCCCCGTCCCTGACGACCGCCTCACGACGCTCGCGAAGTACATCAAGACCGAGAAGATCATCCCCGCCATGGTGCAGGTGGTCGACATCGCCGGGCTCGTGCGCGGCGCGAGCACGGGCGAGGGGCTCGGGAACAAATTCCTGAGTCATATCCGCGAGGTGGACGCCATCCTCCACGTGGTCCGCTGCTTCACGCTCGCGGACGTCGTGCACGTCGACGGCGGGGTCGACCCGCTCCGCGACATCGACACGATCGAGACGGAGCTGATGCTGGCCGACCTCGGCTCGCTCGAGGGGATGCTGGAGCGCACGCGGAAGCAGGCCAAGGGCGACAAGGAGCTCCTCCCGAAGATCGCGCTCATGGAGAAGTGCCTCGAGGCGCTCCAGGCCGGCAAGCCCGTCCGTGGGCTCTCCTTCGACGACGATCAGCGGAAGGTCGTGAAGACGTTCGGCCTCATCACGGCGAAGAAGGTCCTCTACGTGGCCAACGTCGACGAGTCCGACGTCTCCGGTACGGGCCCGCTCGCTACGAAGGTGCGCGAGCGCGCCGCCTCCGAGGGCAGCGGCGTCGTGCCGGTCTGCAGCAAGCTCGAGGCGGAGCTGAACGAGCTCGCGCCCGACGAGCGCAAGGAGATGCTCGAGAGCCTCGGCATGAAGGAGCCGGCGCTCTCGACGCTGGCGCGCGAGGCCTACCGGCTCCTCGGACTCCAGAGCTACTACACGGCCGGTCCCAAGGAGATCCGCGCCTGGACGATCCCGGTCGGGTGCACGGCGCCGCAGGCCGCGGGGGTCATCCACACCGATTTCGAGAAGGGCTTCATCCGGGCGGAGGTCTACAAGGTGGACGACCTCGTCGAGCACAGGACCGAGGCCGCCATCCGCGCCGCCGGCAAGCTGCGCGTCGAGGGCAAGACGTACATCTTCCAGGACGCCGACGTCGCGCACTTCCTCTTCAACGTCTGACCGTCCGTCCATCGAGCGCGCCCGGTGCTGTCGCCCTTCTAGAGCGCGCTCGGTGCGCCCCTGCTGCGCGGGCGGCGCGGCACCGCCGTTGCTCCCCGGCGTTCGCGCAGGCGCGGTGTGCTGGCCACGATCGCCGGCGCTCCGCGGACCTCGCGTTCCTCGGACGGAGGCAAGGCGGTGCCCAGGGCAAGCTTCGGCGCGTTGGTTGTGCTGGTTCTCCTGTCCTCGACGGGGAGCGTCGCGGCGGGCTGCGTCGCGGCTGCCACCGACGTCCCGCCCGAGGAGGCGGGCCCCGGCGGCAGCGCGACGCGGGCGCCTGGCTCGCCTGCGTCGTGCGATCTGCCGCGCGGGTTCTCGGAGGGCGCGCCGCCCCGCTTCCCTGGGGTGAATGAGCCGGCCATCGGCCACAGGCCGTCCGCGGTGCCCGGGGACGACGCCCTCGGCCGCTTCGTGCGATCGACCGTCGCGTTCTGCGGGCCCGACGAGAGACTGTACTTCCTCCACTACCGCTTTTACCTCACTGGCCCGTTCTCGGGCCGCTGGCTGCGCCCGCCGCTCCTCCAGCCGCTCTGACCGCGCCTCCCTGCCCAGCTCGCCTGGCGGCCGGAGCCGCCGTCGCTCTTCGGCCCATGGCCGGGGCGCCGCGTCCGGTTTTTTGACCCCCTGGATCCGCTCGGCTACCTCCTTCGCCCCCACGGGACGAAAGGACGATCATTTGGGCGCACTCAAAGGATCCATCTCATTCTCGAAGTTCTATGTTCGCGGCGAGCTCACCGAGGGGTTCCGCGACAAGTTCGTCGAGCGAATCCGGCTCCGCGCGTTCCGGCCGCTCACGGTCGAGGAGGACGCGGAGCAGCGCGCCGGGTGGTGCTCCATCGAGAACCCGCTCGACTGTGAGCTCGATCACGGCAAGATCTTCTTCAACTCGTACATCAACCTCGGCCTCAGGACCGATCGCTGGCAGGTGCCCTCGGCGCTCTTCAAGGCGCATTTCGCCGAGGCAGAGCGGGAGCACCTCGCGAAGCGAGGGCGCGAAAAGCTCGGGCGGCGCGAGAAGGAGGAGCTCCGGGCGGTCGTGTCGAAGAAGCTCCGCGCGCAGCTCATGCCGGTGATGAAGGTCGTGGATCTCTCCTGGAACCTGGAGGCCGGCGTCGTGCGGTTCTGGAACCAGTCGCCGCGCGCGCACGAGGGTCTCTCGGAGCTCTTCGAGGAGACGTTCGAGCTCGATCTCGTGCCCGAGAGCCCCTATACGGCCGCCCGCGAGCTCGGCTTGACGGGCGAGCAGCAGGCCGCGTTCGAGCTGCTCAAGCCCACGGTCTTCCACGCCGAATCGACCCTTGGAGGTGCCCTGTGAGCCTCGCGGAGCTGATCGAGCAGCGCCGGTTCGTCGGCCGGGAATTCCTTGTCTGGCTCTGGTTCGAGAGCGAGCTCTTCGAGGGCCGCTTCTCCCTGAACGCCCTCGGCGTCTGCGAGCTCTGGCTCGAGGGGCAGATCACGCTCGTGCAGGAGAAGGAGCAGAGCCGGCTCAAGGGCGCGGCGCCGAGCAGCGCCCCCGAGGCCCACGAGGCGCTGCGCCAGGGCAAGCTCCCTTCGCACGCGCGCGTCCGCGTCACCCGCGGAGAGCTCGAGTACGCGTTCCTGTTCAACGCCGACGCGTTCGCGCTCTCGGGCGTGAAGATCCCGAGCGTCGTCAAGGACGCCGCGGACGAGCAGTTCTACGAGCGCATGTACCTCATCGAGGAGCTCGAGACGCTCTTCTCCGCGCTCTACGGCGAGTTCCTCGCGCTTCGCCTCGGGGCCGCCTGGGAGTCCGGGGTAGCGCCGTTCATCCGCGCCTGGGTCCGGGGCGAGCCGGTCGACACGGCCGCGTATCAGAAGCTCCGGGGCAAGCTCGCGCCCGTTCGCGGCGCGGCGAGGTCGAGGACGACCCCGCCGCCGGCGACGGCGCCCGAGCGCGCGGCGCGCGTGGTCGCCTGATCTCGCCGACGGCGGTGCGCCGGCCTCGCCGCGCGGGGCCGGCGCGCTCGCGCCGCTTACTTCCCCTTCACCTTGCCTTGGATCTGCTTCGCCAACGCGAGGTGCTCCTGGAGCTGCGGCAGCGTCGAGGCGGCGAAGCGCTTCACGTCGGCGTCCTTCGCCTCCTTCGAGGACTTCTCGAATTCCTCGATGTCGCGCTGGTGGTCATCGACCATCGCGCTCATGTAGTCCCGGTCGAACTCGGCTCCTGTCTTCTTGGACAGCTTGTCGACGTCCTCGCGGTGTTTCTGCGCGAGCTCCTGCGGCACGAGCGCGTCCTTGCGGTGCGCGAGCTCCCCGAGCCGCTTGTTGATCGCCGAGTGATCGTCGACCATCCGCTGCGCGAAGCGCTTCACTTCCGGGCTCGCGGTGCGCTGCTGCGCGAGCTGCCCGAGCCGCACCTCCAGGAGCCCGTCCTGACCAGCCTTCTCGATGAACTCCCGATCTGACTCGCTGAGCTTGGTTTGGCTGACCTGGGCCTGCTGCCCTGTCGCGCCTTTCCCCTCTGCAAAAGCAGAGGCCGGCACGGACGCTGCCGCCATCATGATGGTGAATAGAACAGGTTTGAGCATCTCAGTTCCCTCCTTGTCACGGCCGCCTCCCGGCGGCCGTGCCGAGCGCTCCATCGCCCCGGGACGGTCGGACTCCACTGCTCGGCGCACCCGGGTCGAGCCGCCTGCCGTATGTCGTGAGTCGCTGGGGCTCTGGCAAGGGGCAGCGAACATGGGACGGTCCGCTGAGCGTCCACATCCGGCGCGCAGCGCGTGTGGCGCAGCGCCGGCTCGATTTCCCCCTTCGGCTCGGGCGACAGCGCAGCGGAGCTCATGGGCGCTCATGAGCAACCGCTCGGACGCCGAGGGGCGAACGCGGCGGACGCCGCGCCCGGCGTGGCGCGGCAGGCCGCGCCCGATGAAAGGGCGATCGGCCCCCGAGAACTGGGCCCCGGCCGATCGCTCCATCTACGCTTGGCGCCTGTGGTCGGCGAGTTCTTCAAGCGCCTAACGAACGGCGTCGTGTTTCTCCTCGCCGCCCTGACCTTCTTCCTCGTGCCCATCGGCAGGAAGACGGCCGCGCAGCACGTCGTCGCGATCGTCTCGACGCCGCCCGCCAGGGAGGCTGCCTCGGCCTTCGCGCACATCGCCCGACGCATCGCCACCGAGGCGCGCACCGAGCTGGACAAGCTCCGCAATCCGCCGCCAGCGCCGCGCGGGCCGAAGCCGCCGACCGCGAAGGTGAGGCCGCCTCCCTAGCCGTCTCCCTCGCCGGTGCGTGGGCCCGCGCCGAGCGGCGCGCGCAAGGGGCTCAGCCCTTGCGCGGATCCTGCACGTTCGGGTGCTCGTTGTAGAAAGCGTCGAGGCTCTCGCGGGAGATCTCCGCCTCGATCTCGCCGTCTTTCAAGATCTTCGCCTGGCAGCCGAGGCGGCTCGTCGATCGCACATCGAAGGCCTTGTCGAGGATGTCCTCCTCGTCCTCCTCGGCCTCGCTGAGGAGCTCGCGCCCCTTCGTGACGTAGACGTGGCAGGTGGAGCACGCGCAGACGCCGCCGCACGCGTCGCCCTCGGGGGCGCCTACGGACTTCGACGCCTGGAGGACGGTCGAGCCCACCGGGGCCTCGACCTCCCATGCGCGGCCGTGAGCTCGAAATCGGACCTTGGCCATCAGCTTCTCCTCGCCTCGACGCCGGTGCTCGCCGGGTCAGCGCCGCCCGCCTCGACCGGCGCGTGGCTCGCGTCGCCCCCGCCGTGCTCGGCCAGGTGCGCGTCCACGCCCTTCGCCGCGGCGACCTTCGCCTCGACGTCCCCGACCTGCTTGCCCGCGATCGCCCTGGCCACGGCGCGGTCCATCCGCCGCCCTGCCCACGCGTGCGTCGCCTCGTCGAGCGCCTCCGTGCGCGCCAGGATGAGCCCCGGCTTGTCCCCGTGGATCGCCGCGTCGAGGCCCCTCAGCGCGGCCTCGATCGCCTCGCGCTCGCCTGGATCGAGCAGATCGGCGTCCGCAGAGAGCGCCTTGCGCGTCGCCATCGCCACGCGCTCGCCCTCGACCCGCGCCTCGACCAGCCGCCGCTTGAGCAAGTCCTCCTCGCCGTGGTCCAGCGCCGCGAGGAGCATGTTCTCCACCTCTTCGTCGGTCAGCCCGTAGCTCGGCTTGACCTCGACCTTCTGCTCGACCCCCGTCGTCAGCTCGCGCGCGGTCACGCCGAGCAGCCCGTCGGCGTCCACGCGGAACGTCACCTCGAGCCGCGCCATGCCCGCGGGCATC
Source organism: Sorangium sp. So ce375 (assembly GCF_051473855.1). Taxonomy (NCBI): domain Bacteria; kingdom Pseudomonadati; phylum Myxococcota; order Polyangiales; family Polyangiaceae; genus Sorangium; species Sorangium sp. So ce375. The sequence goes on along the minus strand of NZ_CP150335.1, from coordinate 10,282,497 downwards.
GGCGGGATCCCCTTCAGCACGAAGCGCGCGAGCGAGCGGCAGTCGGCGGCGAGCTCCCGCTCGCCCTGAACGATGTGCAGATCGAACCCGGTCTGGTTGTCCGCGTAGGTCGTGAAGGTCTGTCGCGCCCCCGCCGGGATCGTCGTGTTCCTCGGCAGGATCTTCTCGGCGACGCCGCCCATCGTCTCGATGCCGAGCGACAGCGGCAGCACGTCGAGCAGGAGCACCTCGTCCGCGCGCTCCATCGAGCCCGCCAGGATGTCGGCCTGGATGGCCGCGCCCAGCGCGACGACCTCCTCCGGATCGATGTCCTTGAGCGGCTCCTTGCCGAAGAGGCTCGCCACGTAGTCGCGGACGTGGGGCACGCGCGTCGCGCCGCCCACGAGGATCACGCCGTCGAGGTCCGCGGCCTGGACGCCCGCGTCCCGGAGCGCGCGGCGGCACGCGGCGCCCGTGCGCTCCAGGAGCGGCGTGATCAGCGCGTTCAGCTCGTCGCGGGTCACGGTGACAAGCTTCGACGTCGGGTCGTCACCCGTCTCCTCGCCCGCCTGCACGGGCAGCTCGATCTCGACCTGCGTCGCGTCGGTCAGCGCGTGCTTGATGCTGCGGGCGGTGTCGAGCGCGAGCCGCACCACCTCGGGCGTGCGCCGCGTCGCGCGCATCTCCTGGAGCAGCCGCTCTGCGAGCGCCCTGTCCATGTCGTCGCCCCCGAGCGAGCTGTCGCCCCCGGTGGACTTCACCTGGAAGACCCCGTTGTCGAGCAGGAGGACGGTGACGTCGAACGTCCCGCCGCCGAGATCGTACACGGCGAACAGGCCGTTTTGCTGCTTGTCGAGCCCGTACGCGAGCGCCGCGGCGGTCGGCTCGTTGATCAGGCGCAGCACCTCCAGGCCCGCCAGCCGGCCGGCGTCCTTTGTCGCCTGCCGCTGCGCGTCGTCGAAGTACGCCGGCACCGTGATCACCGCGCCGCCCACGGACCGGAGCTCGCGCTCCGCCGAGGTGCGGAGCTCTCTCAAGATCTCCGCCGACACCTCGACGGGCGTCACGACCGTATCGCGCACCTTGAAGCGCACGCTCTTCGCGTCGTCGGGGCCCTTCGGCTCCACGAACTCGTACGGCCCGAGCCGCCGCGTCTCGGGATCGTTGGCGCCGCGGCCCATGAAGCGCTTCACGCTGACGATGGTCTCGCGGGGGTAGCTCTGCGCGAGCCGCCGCGCGCTGTCGCCCACGACCGCGTGGCCGCGCTCGTCGTAGTGCACGACCGACGGCACGAGCCGCTCTCCATTGCAGTCGTCGATGACCACCGGGCGGCCGTCGCGCACGCGGGCGACGAGCGAGTTCGTCGTCCCGAGATCGATGCCGATCGGGCTGGGCCTTGCCTTGGGGTCGAAAATTTCGAGGAGGGTCATTTCAAATCTGCGAGTTCTTCTTCGATTGCGCTCACTTCATCGAGGAACCGCCGGATGTAGCGGAGCTCGCTGAGCAAGGCGAGCACGCCCTTCAGCTGTTCCCGGTCGTCCCCTGCGGCGGCGAAGGCGCCCTGGATCGCGGTGAGGGTCGCCTGCTCGCGCGCGCGCATCGCCTCGCCGAGCCGCGCGATCCGCGCGGGATCGCGCCCCTTCGCCGCCTCGGCGAGCTCCTCGCGCGACTCCATCATCTCCATGAGCAGGGCGGGGGAGGCCTTCTTCTCGTCCTCCTCGCCCCGCGTGAGCCCGGCGCGCTGGAGCAGCGCCTCGGCCCGGCGGATCGGATCCCTGAGGACGCGCAGGGCGTCGTTCGCCTCGATCGCGCGGCCGAGCGCGAGCCGGCGCTCGGCCGCGGGGGCGCCCGCGTAGCGATCGGGGTGGAGCGCGCGCGAGAGATCGCGGTGGCGCTGCTCCAGCGTGCGCAGGTCGAGGTCGAACCGAGGCTCGACGCCCAGGGTATCGAAGGGATCGGTCATGGCGTGCTCTGGGAGAGGCGCCTCGGCGGCGGGCGCTCCCTGCGGCGGCTCAGGCCACCGTGAACGAGTGCCCGCAGCCGCAGCGCGTCGCCTCGTGCGGGTTCTTGAACTTGAAGCCCTGGTACATGAGCGTCTTCTCCCAGTCGAGCACCGAGCCGCCCAGGTAAAGGATGCTCTTCTTGTCGCAGAAGACGCGCACGGTCGCCTTGTCCTGCTCGGCGAACTCGAGGACGAGGTCGCCGGACCGGGGTGGTTTGTCGTCGAACTCGATGACGTAGGAGAACCCGGAGCAGCCGCCGCCGCGGATCCCGACCCGGATGGCGCCCTCGGGCGTGCCGCGCTTGGCGAGCTGCGCCCGGATGGCCTGGACCGCGGCGTCGCTGACCGAGAGCGTCCGCTTCGGCTTGGCTTCCGCCTCCCCCGCCGCCCCGTTGCCGGGCGCGGCGTCCGCCGTCGCGGCGGGCGGCGCGATGTCCGCCGCCTTTGTCGTGGTCGTCTCCTCGCTGCTCTGCATACGTCGTTCCCTCTCCGGTGCCGTTGGGCGGCCTCGCCCCGAAGCCCCGGCGCTGTTACTCCGCGCTCGCCGGCGCGGCGGCCGCGGCGACCGAAGGCGCCGCGCTGGCGAGCTCCTTCTTCGCCTGCTGCTTGGCCCTGAAGTCGGCGATGGCGCTCTTGATCGCGTCCTCGGCGAGGACCGAGCAATGGATCTTCACGGGGGGCAGGTGGAGCTCCTCGGCGATCATGCTGTTCTTGATCGTCTCGGCCTCGTCGATCGTCTTGCCCTTCAGCCACTCGGTGGCGAGCGACGACGACGCGATGGCGGACCCGCAGCCGAACGTCTTGAACTTCGCGTCCTCGATGACGCCGCCCTCGCCGACCTTGATCTGCAAGCGCATGACGTCGCCGCAGGCCGGAGCGCCGACGAGCCCGGTGCCGACGCGCTCGTCATTCTTGTCGAGCGTGCCGACGTTGTGGGGGTTCTCGTAGTGCTCGATGACCTTATTGCTGTATGCCATGGCTCTCTCCTCGACCGTTTCCTTTCGTCTCGAAACCTTGCTCTGGCGGGCCTGCGCCGTTTGCGCCGCGCTTCAGTGGGCCGCCCACTGAACCGAGTTCAGGTCGATCCCCTCTTTGTGCATCTCGTAGAGCGGCGACATGTCGCGCAGCTTGTTCACCTTCCGGATCACGAGGTCAGCCACGTAGTCGACCTCCTCCTCGGTGGTGAAGCGCCCGAGCCCGAACCGGATGGACGAGTGGGCGAGGTCGTCGCCGATGCCCATCGCGTGGAGGACGTACGAGGGCTCCAGGCTGGCGCTCGTGCACGCCGAGCCGCTGGAGACCGCCACGTCCTTGATCGCCATCATCATGGCTTCGCCCTCGACGAAGCTGAACGACACGTTGAGGTTGCCCGGCAGGCGCCGATCGGGCGAGCCGTTCAGCTGGATGGCGTCGAGCTCCTTCCAGAGCCGGTTCCTGAGCCGCTCGCGCAGCGCAAGGATGCGCGCCGACTCCGCCGCGCCTTCCTCCATGAGGATCTCGGCGGCCTTGGCGAACCCGACGATGCCGGGCACGTTGAGCGTGCCGGACCGCATGCCGAACTCGTGGCCGCCGCCGTCCATTTGCGCGGTGATGCGGACGCGCGGCTTCGACCTGCGCACGTACAGGAAGCCGATGCCCTTCGGACCGTAGATCTTGTGGGCCGTCACCGACGCGAGGTCGACGCCCATCTGCTCGACGTTGAACGGGACCTTCCCGACGCCCTGCACCGCGTCGGTGTGGAAGAGGACGCCCTTCGATTTCGTGAGCTTGCCGATCTCGGCGATGGGCTGGACGGTGCCGACCTCGTTGTTGGCCAGCATGATCGAGACGAGGATCGTCTTGTCGGTCATCGCCTTGGCGACGTCGTCCGGATCGACCATCCCGTACTTGTCGACCTTGAGGTAGGTGACCTCGTAGCCCTGCTTCTCGAGCCGCTTGCAGGTGTCGAGCACGGCCTTGTGCTCGATGACGCTCGTGATGATGTGGTTGCCCTTGTCCTTGTAGAACTCGGCGACCCCCTTGATGGCGATGTTGTCGCTCTCGGTCGCGCCGGAGGTGAAGACGATCTCCTTCGGGTTCGAGGCGCCGATGAACTTGGCGAGCGTCTCGCGGGCGTGGCCGACCGCCTCCTCGGCCGTCCAGCCGAAGACGTGGCTCCGGCTCGCGGCGTTGCCGAATTTGCCGTTGAAATACGGCAGCATGGCGTCGAGGACACGCTGATCGACCGGCGTCGTCGCGTGGTAGTCCATGTAGATCGGAAGCTGGATAGCCATGATGTTCTCGCTCAGCGGTGATTCGATCCATGGCGGCAATGCCCATTGCCGCGGATCCCGGCGACGAGCTCGGGCTCAGCCGTGCTCTTGTCGTGGAGGTTACAGTTCGTGCAGGCGGCGACGAGCTCTGCTGGGTCGCACGTCTCGCAGGTGTCGAGGTAGGCGAGGCTCGCCACGAGCTCGTGCTCGAGGGTCTTGAGGTGCGCGACCTGATCCCGCACCTCTTCGAGCTTCTGCTGGTAAACGTGGCGGATCTGCGCCATCGCACCGGGGGCCGACGGGGACGACTCCCAGGTCGAGACGATCTGCTGGATCTGGCTCAGCGACAGGCCGAGGTCGTGGAGCTTGCCGATCCACCGGACGCGGGTCAGGGCGGCGTGATCGTAGAGCCGGTAGCGCCCCTTGGAGCGGGCGTGCGGCGTGAGAAGCCCCACCTCTTCGTAGTGGTGGATCGCCCGCACCGTCTTCCCGGTGGCCTTGGCGATGTCCCCTACCTGAAGGAGGCGCTCCTCCTCTTCGCCGCCGCCGAGATCTCCCTCCATGTCGTCCGTTCGGGACGTGCTGGACGCAACGGGTCCGGCAATGCTTTGCTCGTGGGCTACGGGAAGGTGGAGCCGGGTGGTCATCGGGCCATCGCGGTCGAAGCCGTGCTCGTTGAAACCATGACCCTTACGTATGCGTGAGGGTTGGGGACCTTGTAGGTCGGAGCGCCAAGACTGTCAACCGGGTCGTACGGCGGCCTGCGTGAAACAGCGGAAGGAGGCGGAATCGGGGACCGCTTGAGATGCAGGAGGGGCAACCGGGCTCAACCTGGGTCGGGTCGCCCGCAACGGGGCTCAACCTGGGTCGGGTCGCCCGCCGGTCCAACGTGGTTCGGGTCGCCCGCACAACCTGGGTCGGGTCGCCCGCAACGGGGCTCAACCTGGGTCGGGTCGCCTGCCGGTCCAACGTGGGTCGGGTCGCCCGATCGCCGCTGCCGCTCGCCCCGTTCACAGAGCGACGCAAGGCGCGGGAGCATCACGTCAGCTTCGCGGCGGCCTGGGGAATGGCGGTCGGCACGCGGACGGCTTTCCGCTTGAGCGCTGGAGCCTCGACGAAGCGCCAGGAGAGCGCCGCGACCACGATCGCGAGCGCTGCTGCGCCGAAGAGGTAGCGCAGCTGGCCGGTGAGCCCGTGGTGAACGAACACGTTCACGATGAGCATGTGATAGATGTAGACGCCGTACGAGATGTCGTTGCCGCGGAGCAGTCGCTCGCTCAGCGTGCGCCTGGAGAAGGCAAACGAGAGCGTCCAGCCGGCGAGCGCGAGGTCTGCGACGAGGGCGGGCGCATAGCCCGCCTCCCGCGCGGGGCGCCCGAACGCCGCGTCGGCCGCGAGCATCAGCCCGATGTACCCGGCCGTCCAGAAGAGCACCCTCCCCTCGAACAGCCGGCGCAGGCGCTCGAAATTCCGGTGCAAGAGGACGCCGAAGAGGAACATGTAGAAATAAGGCAACGGGGAGAAGAGGAGCAGCTTGAGCAAGGGGCGCGGTGCGTGCGCTGCTGAGGCGGAGGCGGCGTGCGCGATCGTGTACGACGCGGCAGCGATGCCGAGGAGCAGGAGGTCGCCCGCGGCGCGCCGCATGCGCCGCAGCGGCACGTAGACGAGCGGCAGGAGCACGTAGAACCCGAGCTCGACGGGGATGGTCCAGAGGCTGCCGTTCAGCACCCCGACGCCGAAGCTCCTGAGCTGGCTTGGATGATAGGACTGCCCGACGCTGAGCTGCGCGACCACCCAGGCGAGGAACGCGGGCGTCGCCACGAAGCCCGTATCGAGCGCTCCGAGCGCCGCAAGCAGCGCGAGCGATACGGCGAAGCTCACCCAGAGCGCTGGATAGATGCGGAGGAACCGGTTGCGCGCATAGGCGTGGAGGCTCGACGACCGCTCGTACGATCTCGAGATCAAGAAGCCGCTGATGACGAAGAAAATGGGGACGCCCGGGAAGAGCTGGCCGACCTTGGACAGCGCTTCGCCGGCGCCTCCGAGCGTGATGCCGAGGTGGTGCTTGGCGTGGAAGTAGACGACCTGGAGGGCGGCCAGCAGCCGTAGAAGGTCGAAGTTGTTGATCGTGTCGCGGTGAGGCGCACTCGGCTCCGCGCGACGGGCGGGGGCGCTTGCCTCCGGGCTGTCCACCATCATGACCTCATCGTGCCGGCGCTCGCGCGGCCGGCCGGCTCTCGTCCTGGTGAGGCGCGCTGCTCACGAGAGCATGCGCGCTGGCACCGAGAGCGGAGCGCCTTGGGACTGCGACGGTCGGTCCTCAGGCTGGGCCAGCGTCGCCTCGGGGACGATCTCCGCGAGGCAGCGGCGGATCTCCCTATCGTCGGCGTTGCGCATCGCGTGGGTCAGCTGCGCGAGCCCGCGCTCCAGCCGCTCGCGCGCCATCGGCTGGATCCGGCCGACGAACACCTTCGGGTGCGGCGTCTCGTCGTACGCCTCGCTGTCGAGCAGCAGCTCCTCCATGAGCTTCTCCCCCTGCCGGAGCCCCGTGAACTCGATCTTGATGTCCTCCGGTCTGGGGCACGATAGCTCGATCATGAGCCGCGCGAGATCGACGATCTTGACCGGCTTGCCCATGTCGAGGACGAAGATCTCTCGCTTCGCGCCGAGCGCTCCCGCCTGGAGGACGAGCTGTGTCGCCTCGGGGATCGTCATGAAGTAGCGCTGCACCTCGGGGTGGGTGACGGTGACGGGGCCGCCGTTCCGGATCTGCTCCCGGAAGAGCGGGACCACGCTGCCGTTGCTGCCGAGCACGTTGCCGAAGCGGACGGCGACATAGCGGGTGCTGCTCGTCTCCGCGCGCGCCTGGATGACCATCTCGGCGACGCGCTTCGTGCAACCCATCACCGACGTGGGGTTGACCGCCTTGTCGGTCGAGATGAGCACGAACGTCTCGGCGCCGAACTCATGCGCGGCGTCGGCGACCGTGAGGGTGCCGAACACGTTGTTCTTGATCGCCGCCGCGCTGTTCACCTCCATCATCAGCACGTGCTTGTGCGCCGCCGCGTGGAACACGACCGCCGGCCGGTGGCGGCGGAAGACCCACGCGACCCGATCACGATCGGTGATGTCGCAGACGATCGGGACGAACGATGCGCCGGGAAAGGCCTGGCGCAGCTCGCGCTCCAGGTAAAAGAGCCCATTTTCATTGTGATCGAGCAAGATCACCTTGCGCGGGCGGAACCGCAGAGCCTGCCGCACGAGCTCGCTCCCGATGCTGCCGGCGGCGCCGGTGACCAGGATGGGGCGCCCCTCGATGAGCCCCTCGACCTGCTTCACGTCGAGCTTCACCGGGTCGCGGCGGAGCAGATCCTCAATGGCGATCTCGCGGACCTGAGAGAAGTTGTTGTCCTGGATATGCTCCGCGACCCCAGGGATCGTCTTCGTCTGCACCTGCAGGCGCCGACAGACGCTCACGATCTCTTTCACCCGCGTGCCGGGCGCGCTCGGGATCGCCAGCACCACCAGCTTGACGTCGAAATCTGCGACAGCCTTTCGCAGCGTGTCCTCGTCCGCGGGGCCGAGCACGCGCACGTGCCGTACGCGCTCCCCCCGCTTCAGCGGGTCATCGTCGACGAAGCCGCAGACGTTCCACTTGCCGTCAGGCATCCGCTGCAAGCTGCGGAGGAGGCTCTCCCCAGCGTCTCCTGCTCCGACGATCAGGATCTGCGTCGCGTGCGTGCTGCGCTTGCCGCGCTTGAGCTCGCGCAGCGTCCTGATACCGAACCGGAGCCCGCCAGCGAGGAAGACCGACAGAAGTAGCTCTCCAGCGTACACCGACCGGGGGAGATGCGCGCGGGGCAGCACGAACTCGACGAGGAGCATGAACGCCGCTGTCCCGAGCGCCGTCGTGCGCAGAAGGCTCCAGAGGTCAGGCAGCCCGGCGTACCGCCACAGACCGTGGAAGAGCCCAAACCCATAGAACATGACGGCCCGGCAGACGAGGAGCGCCGCGAGCGCATAGGGCCAGTTGCTGCGAAACGGCTCGTGGATGCCTGTCAGCACGCCGTCGAAGCGGAGAAGCAAGGCGCCGCCGAACGCGATCGCCCAAAGGACGAGGTGGGTCAGCACGACGACGGTGCGCCGTACCAGGACCAGATGCCAAGTGCTCTTCATCATATGCTACACGGATTCCCATCGCCCCGCTGGACGGTCAGGAGCAGCGGCGACGGCCGCGGAGCGCGATTCTTCTCGAAGACGACCGCTCGCGCAAGGTTTGCTCCGCGTGGTCAGCCCTTGCGCGCTTGCCGCGTGCGCTGCGTGCTGGCTTGACCTAATCTCGCCCCGTGCCATCGGTCGGTCTCCCTTCTTCCACGCCGCTGTCGACCCTGCTTCGCTCGCTTTTCTACCTGCACCCTGTCGGGCTCGCCGCCCGGCCCGTCAGCGCAGTCTCGGGACCCCCAGCCCGTTGGTTGCTGGCTCGGGTCGGAAAATTCAGGGCAGCTCCGCTGAGGCCGTTTCGTCATGTCGCAGCGCCGGCGCTGGTCGCGCACCTCGAGCGAACTGGCGCCGAGGCCCGAGCGAGGCTCGCGCGGTTGCAAGGTGAGCCCGGCCTCGGCGCCTACGAGCGCTGCTATGGACGGGGCTCCTTGTGGGGCGGCACGCCAACGGCAGAAGGCGCTGGGTCGACTCTTGATGCTGAATCGGGAACGGCCCTACTTCCCTTTCCCGCCGCGGTGCGCGCGCGCACGCTGGCTCTCATGGCATGGATGGGCGCCCGCTCGGTGGGTCCGGCGCTCACGCTGGCCGCGCGCGCCGTGGCGCTGCAGATCGAGTGGCGTATGCCGGGCAACCACCTGCTCGAGGACGGCATCGGCCTCGCGTGCGCTGGGGTGGTCGCGGAGGGCCGCGAAGCAGAGATGTGGTACCGCCTCGGAGCGGCCATCGTCGATCGTCAGCTCAAGGCGCAGATGCTCGCCGATGGCGGGCATTTCGAGCGCTCGGCCACGTACCACGGCTGGATCCTCGTCGCGCTCCTGGAGCTCGCAGCGCTGCACGAGGCCGCCGGAAGACCGTTCCCCGACGCGTGGGGGCGCGCGGTCCAGCGGGGGCTCGCGTTCCTCGCGCGAATCACCGCGCCGGACGACAGCTTGCCGCTGTTCAACGACGCGGCGCTCGACGCCTGCCCCGCGCCGAGCGAGATCGCCTCGCTCGGCGCCGCGCTGGGCATGGCGGAGCCGGCGCACCCGGCCCGGGACGGCCTCGACGTGGTTGCGCCGACGGGCTGGGTCGTCGCGCGGCTGGGTGTGGGCGTGGTGATGGCGGACTGCGGCGAGGTCGGAGCCGAGTACGTTGCCGGTCACGCGCACGCCGATTCGCTCACCTTCGAGCTCTGGGCAGGCGGTCAGCGGCTCGTCGTCGACCCCGGAGTGCCCACCTATGGGGCCGGCGCCGAGCGGAGCTGGTCGCGGTCCACGGCGGCTCACAACACGGTTGCGGTCGACGGCGCGGACTCCTCGGAGATGTGGGGCGGGTTCGGCGTCGGGCGGCGGGCACGCGCGGTGATCCTCGACGCCGAGGATCGGGGAGAGGCGCTCTCCTGGGCGGCCCAGCACGACGGCTATGCGCACCTCCCCGGACGGGTGATCCACCGGCGCCGCTGGACGCTGCGGAGAGGGGAGCTCACGATCGAGGACAACGTGCTCGGGGAGGGCGAGCACACGGTGTCGATCGGGCTGCGCTTCGACGCTGCGGCGTTCGCGTCGCTCGCGCCCAGCGTGACGAGCGAGCTAGGGCCCGTGGCGACGCAGAGCTCCTTCTGGTACGCCCGCCACGGCGAGCGCAGGCCGGCTGTCACCGCCACGGCGAGCTGCCGCGCCCGGCTCCCGTTTCGGCACGTCTTCCGCCTGCGCTTCGCCTGAGCGGCGCAGGGCAGAGGCCGGTGCGCGGCCCGCAGCCCGGAGCGGGCTACTTCTTCGCCGTGATCATCAACGTCATGCCGAAGCGGTCGCCCGTGCGCTTGATCAGCTCGCGGGGATACGCCTTCCAGAGCGCGTCGTAAGGCCACTTCGAGTACTTGGCCGAAGGGCGCATGAGGAGCAGATCGCCCGTGCCGAGCAGGGTCTTGACGTCGACGCTCGAGAACATCGCGCAGAGCTCCCGCGCCTCGTCGACCGAGTAGAGCTTCGTCCCCGGGCTCTCCAGATGGTGGTACGCGGCCCAGCGCGGGCTCTTCCAGGGGCGCAGCTTCCCGGCACAGTGCACGCCCCACAGGAGCAGCGCCATCCAGGACTGCGAGTGATAGATCATGATGCGCGCCTCGCCGCCCGGCTTGAGGACGCGGTGCACCTCACGGAACGCGCGCGGCGTATCCGGTGTGACGTGCAGCACACCCCATGAGTACACGATATCGAACGTGGCGTCGGGGAACGGCAGGTTCTCGGCGTCGGACTGGATCACCTTCGCGCTGCGCCCCTCCAGCGAGATCCGCTCGCTCGTGAGGTCCACGCAGGCTTGCGTCAGGTCGACGCCGGTCGCGTCGGCGCCGTTTCGTACCCAGTTGATGAAATCGGTGCCGGCGCCCACGCCGACCTCGAGCACCTTCTTGCCGCGCGCCTCCTCGAACTTGGCAAAGGGCTTGATATACGGCTCGACCTCGTAGCGCTCACGCTCGAGCTGATCGAAGAAACCCCTGCGATCGGCCTTGTCGATGCCACGCGTGCCGCACGGCTCGTTGGTCCAGTGGCTTCGGATCTCGTCTTTGCCGTAAGCCTCGCCCTTCGTCTCGATATTCTCCACGGCGCACCTTTCTCGAGCCTTTTGCCGGGCGCGGCCGTGGCTCGATTCTCCGTCGGCTATTGCCTTGTTCCGTTTGCCTGTCAAGCGCCCGCTCTTGTACCGCCGCTGTCCGAAGAAAGAACCGTGATCAGCCGTGTGACGGACTGCTCCAGGGAGAACCTGGAACGTACCCGTTCCACGCCACGTCGCCCCATCTCGGATGCGATTGTAGGGTTAGCCCTGAGTCGATCCATCGCCTCGACCAGCCGACCGACCGAGCGCGGCGGTACGAGGATGCCTGTCTCACCGTCGAGCACGATCTCCGGGATCGCGCCCACAGGCGTGGAGATGACGGGCAGACCGCACGCCATCGCCTCCACCACGACGTTCGGGAAACCCTCGGCGTGGGTCGGCAGCACGAGGGCGTCGGCGCGGAGGAGCTCCGTGCTGCGCTCGTTTCCAATCACCCAGCCGAGCCACCGGATCGGCGCAGGCAGGGCGCCCTGGGCAGTGAGCTCACGCAGGCGCTCGCCATACTCGCCGTCGCCGACGATGGTCACCTCGAACGGCGGTCCACCTCGCGCCTCGAGCTGGCGCGTCGCCTCGACGAGCTCCGGCAGCCCCTTGTCGGCGTTCGCCCAGCCGAGGAACAGGAAGCGGAAGGGGCGCGCGCTCGAGGCTGGCGTGCGTGCCTCGGCGATGGGCGCCCATGCATCGGTGTCCACCGGATTGGGCCACACGTTGAGCTTGCCGTCGGGGACGCCGAAGCGCGCGTAGACGTCGCGCCAGCGCTCCGACTGCACGAGGAAGCCGTCGAGCGCGCGTCCCGCGGCGCGCACCGCGAGGCGCGCGGCCGCGCTCCCCTCCAGCCACCGCTCGCCGAAGCCTGACCGCGGGCTCAGATACACCCGCGCCCCCCGCTGCTTCGCGAGCAGCAGCAGCGCCGTCTTCTCGTAGAAGCTGACCCCGTGGATGCAGAAGGCCAGCGCCACGTCCGGCGTCCAGCCGTCCATCACGCGCAGCGCGCGCGCCATACGGGCGGCGCCGCTCTGCAGCCGCTCGCGCACGTTGGGGGGCGGGTGGGCGCGCATCGTGGTGTCCACGAAGCGCACCTCGAACAGCTCGGAGAGCCGGCTCGATGCCACGACGCGGGCCGCCGAGAGCGCGCCCCCCGCCTGGCTGAACGCGGCGCTCGGATCGGGCATGATCGCGAGCAGGCGCCGGCGGCTCATCGGCGAGCCCCATCGCGCGAGCGGCGCGCGACCGCGCTGCGCGGCCATGCGCACGCCGCCAGGATCACGCGGAGGGCTCCTCGGACAGCGCCCTGGGCTCCGAGGAGGTGTCCACGTGCTCCGGGGGGATGCCCGCCTCGTTCGAGGCGCGATCGCCGTCGGCGCTCGCCGCGCCGGGCATGGCGAGATCGACCCGCTCCATCTCGCCCGACTCGAGCGAGCGCGCGGCGGCGAGCGTCGCGGCCGTCGCGTCGAGCCAGTGCTCGGCGCGGCGGCGCGCTTCCCCGGGATCGCCGCGCCCAAGGCAGGCGTCGAGGAAGAGATCGACGAGCGCGGCGTGGCCCTTGTCGGCGATCCACCCCCGCTGCTCGCGCTTCTTTCCGCCCTTCGTGACCTCGGCGCGCTTGAAATCGTCGATCACGCCCACCGCCCCGCCGGCGAACACCTCGACGCGCTCCTTCGGGAACGAGCGGTCGCCGCTCGCCGTGTAGAGGATCGTCGCGACGGAGCCGTTCGCGTAGCTGAGCGATACGGCGAGGTTCTCGTCGGGGCGCAGGTGGCTGTCTCCGCGGCAGCTGAGCGCCGCGACGCGCGTCGCCGGCCCGCCGACCAGCGTCGCGGCGAGCGAGACGAAGTGACACCCTTCGCCGATCCACCGGCCGCCCCCCTCGACCGCGTCGTGGACCCACGAGCTCCCCGGCACCGCGCCGGCGTTGACCCGGATCACGGCTTGCCGCACCGGCGGCAGCTGGCTGAACTGCTCCACGAGGAAGCGGGTGTGCGGCGCGTGGTCGCGGTTGTAGCCGACGACGAGGTGGACGTTCGAGGCCGCGAGCGCCTCGCGCAGGGCCTGGAGATCGCGGTGGTTGATCGCGGGCGGCTTCTCCACGTAGACGTGCTTGCCGGCGGCGAGAGCGCGGATCGCGAGCGCCGCATGGCTGTCGTGCCGGGTCGCGATCATCACCGCGTCGATGTCGGGGTCGGCCAGGACGCCGTCGACGTCGGTGCGGGCCGCCTTGGCGCCGGAGGCGCGCGCGAGATCCAGCGCCTGGAGCCCGCCGCGCGTCACGATGGCCGCGAGCTCGACCCGGCTGTGCGCGCGGAGGATCGGCAGCATCGTGGAGCGGACGAAGCCGCCCGCGCCGATGACGGCGACGCGCACGCGCTCCGTCGCCTTGCGCGGCGTGGCGATCGCGCGGAGGGCATTCGGGATGCGGTCGGCGAGGCCGCCCGGGCGATCGCCGGCCTTCTGGACGACACCGGCGCGCTTGTCCTCGCGCTCGGGGTAGGTGAACGTGACGCCGATCACCCGCTCCTCGCCCGGGTTCGTGACGAGCTCGTAGGCGCGCGCGGCTTCGCCGATCGCGAAGGCGTGGGTCCTGAGCGGCGCGATCCGCAGCTTCCCCTGCGCCATCAGCCGGAGCGCCTCCTGCATGTTGCGCTGCTCGGTCCAGCGGACGTGGCCGATGGGGTAGTCGACCCCCATCTCCTCGTACGACGGATCGTACCGGCCAGGGCCGTACGAGGTCGACAGCGAGACCGAGAGCTCCTTCTCGTAGTAGAGCTTGCGCGGGATCTCCATCCCGGTGAGGCCGACGAGCGCGACCCGCGCGCGCGGGCGCGCGATCTCGCCCGCGAGCACGAGGGGATCGTTCGACGGTGTGCTCGCGGCGACGATCACCGCGTCGGCGCCCGCGCCGCCCGTCGCGTCGAGGACGATGCGGGAGACCTCGTCCTCCGACCGGTGCAGCGCGAGCGACGCGCCGAGCTCGCGCGCGAGCGCGATCCGCCACGGGGCGATGTCGACGCCGATCACCTCGCACCCGGCGGCCCGGGCGATCTGGACCGTCATGAGCCCGATGAGGCCGAGGCCGATGACGACCACCGTCTCGCCGAGCGTCGGCGCTGCGACGCGCACGCCGTGGAGGGCGATGGCCGCGATCGTCGTGTAGGCGGCGTCCTCATCGCTCACCGCGCTCGGCACCGCCGCGCAGAGGTTCTTCGGGACGCGCACGATCTCGGCATGAGCGGCGTAGCCCGCGCCGCCGCACGCGACGCGCTCGCCGACGCGCACGTGCGGGATCGACGGGTCCGTCTCCAGGACGCGGCCGACCGAGCTGTAACCGAGCGGCGTCGCCGCATCGAGCCGCGCCTGCACCGCGGAGAACGTCGCGAGGACGCCGTCGCGCGCCACCTTGCCGAGCACCTGGCGCACGAGATCGGGCCGCTCTCGTGCCTTGCCGAGCAGCGACTTGCGCGCGAGCTCGACCATGGTCCGCTCTGTCCCGGGGCTCACGGCGCTCGCGGTGGTCTCGACGAGCACGAAGCCCTGCGGCCGCTGAGGCGCGGGGACGTCCGCGAGCTCGAGCTTACCCGTCTTGAAGTTCTGAATTACGTGCAGCATCGTGTTCAGGTGCCTGGGTTGTCGTGATGTCGCCCGCCGCGCGCGTCGACGCGGACAGGGCGGACCGCCGTGTACCATCATCCAGCACCTCGCGGCACCAGACCTCGAGCGAGAGCAAGGCCCAGACGGTGTACGCGACATCGACCGTGCCGCGGCGGTGCGTGTCGAGGATCGCAGCGACGCCAGCGGGATCGAGCAGGCCGCGGCGCCGCACGGCCTCGGGGGACAGCAGATCGTCGACCATGGGGCGGAGCTCGCGCCCGAGCCATGCGCGTATCGGCGCGCCGAACCCGGTCTTCCGGCGCTTCAGGATGGAGGGGGGCAACATCCCGCGCGCGGCCCTGCGCAGCGCGACCTTCATGGTCGTGCCCGAGACCTTCTGCTCGGGGGGCAGCCCGAGCAGGAACGCGCTGAGATCGTTGTCGAGGAACGGGACCCGCGTCTCCACGGACGCCGCCATGGTCGCCTTGTCGACGTAGAGCAGGTTGTGGCTGGGCAGGTACATCGCGAGGTCGAAGGCGAGGCACGCCTCCAGCGGATCGTCCGGCAGCTCGCCGGCGAACGCCTCGCCGAGCGCGTCCCAGCGCGTCGCGGGGGGCGCCACGCCGAGCTGCTGGAGCAGGTCGTCGCTCGTCCAGGTGGCGAGCGACTCCGGCAGCTCCGCGGTGGAGGCCCGCACCCCCGAGAGCACCTTGCGGATCCTGCGCAGCGCCGGGTACCGCGCCTCGCTCGGCCCCCGCAAAAGGCCCGCGCCGCGCCACGCCGCGCTCGCGATGCCGGCGCGCGCGCGCTCGGGCAGGCCGTAGAACGGGGCGAGCGCGCGCGCCGCGACGTGCCGGCGGTAGCCGCCGGCGAGCTCGTCGGCGCCCATGCCCGACAGGAGGACCTTGGAGACCGGCCTCGCGGCCTCGGCGATCATGTAGGCCGTGAGGATCGCCGGGTCGGCGGCGGGGTCGTCCATGTGCCGGAGCAGGCGCGGCAGGAGCTCTGCGGCGTCGGGCGACAGCGTGTGCACATGGAGGAGCAGCCCGAAGTGCCGCGCCACCTCGCGTGCGTAAGGCGCGTCCTCCTCCACCGGATCGCCGGCCCGATCGACCGAGCGGAACTCGATCGTGTGGCACGGGAGCGACGCGCCGAGCTGGCTCGCGACGGCGGCGATCATCGAGGAGTCGAGCCCGCCGCTCAAGAAGAGCCCGACGGGGACGTCGGCGATGAGCTGGCGGCGCACCGCGGCGCGGAGGAGCTCCTCGACCTCCCGGTCGAGCGCCGCGGCGGAGCGGCGCGGCGCGCCGCCCAGGCGGTGCCGGTGGTACCGCCGGGAGGGCAGCGGCGTGCCGCGCCGCACCTCGAGCAGGTGCCCGGGCGGCAATTGCTCGACCCCGCGCCACATCGTCGCCGGCTGGGGCACGTAAGCAAACCGGAAGTACGACCCCAACATCGAGGGATCGATCTCCGGGGTCACCCAGCCGGCGGCTGCGAGCGACTTTGTCTCCGAGGCGAACGCGAGCCCCTCCGGCGTGCGCGTCAGGTAGAGCGGCTTGATCCCGAAGCGGTCCCGGGCGAGGAGCGCGCTTTGCTTCTTCGCGTCCCAGATGGCGAACGCGAACATCCCGTCGAGATCGCGCACGAAGTCCGGCCCGAACTCCTCATAGAGGTGGACGAGCACCTCGGTGTCGCTCTGCGTGTAGTACCGGTGTCCTCGCTGCTCGGTGCGCCGCCGGAGCTCCCGGTAGTTGTAGAGCTCTCCGTTGTAGAGAATCCCTATCTCGCCCGTCTCGTTGAAGACCGGCTGTTCGCCTCCGGCGAGATCGATGATGGCGAGCCGCCGCATGCCGCCGGCGAAGCCTGGAACAACGAGGGAGCCCGCACCGTCGGGGCCACGGTGCCTGATCGAGGCGAGCGGCGCGGCTGTGATTTCTGGGTTGGCCGTGCGCTCCGGATCAGACCAGATAATGCCCGCGATGCCGCACACTCGCGACCCCTTAGCACGGGGCGTTCGCGGCTGCCCAGAATTTTCTGTCTCGTTTCCGCGTAATTCCGCGCAATAGCACGAGTCGCGCACGAGTCGCGCCCGAGTCGAGGTGCGCGGTGGCGCCGCAGCGGCCTCCGCATCATCCCGGCACTCGAATGCGTCGAGCGCGCCGTGCGGCCGGGCCGAGCGGCTGCGCCGACCCCTCCCGTGGTTCCGAATCGCTCCGCTTTGGTGTAAGGTGCCCGCGGTCCAGCGCCGGGAGCGCGCTCGCCCGCCGCCCTCGATATCGTGTCTCGGCCAGCGCGGCGCTCTCCTCTGTCCTCGGAGGCTCGCTGTAGGTTGCGCATCCTCTACGTATCTCAGTACTTCCCTCCCGAGATGGGGGCGCCTCAAGCGCGGGTCTCCGAGCTCTCGCGCGCCTGGGCGAAGGCGGGTCACGATGTGCATGTCCTCACCGGAATGCCCAATTATCCGACTGGCATGCTCCCGGAGGCGTACCGGAGGCGCATCCTCGCCCGGGAGACGCTCGATGCCGTCAGCGTGATCCGCACCTGGATCTACGCGACCCCGAACAAGAAGATCTTGCGACGCTCGGTCGCTTATCTCTCCTATGCCGTCTCGGCGGCGCTGTTCGGGCAGTGGTTCGCGCCGAGCCCCGATGTGGTCATCGCCACGAGCCCTCCTATCCTCGTCGCGCTCGCCGGCCTCGTCATCGCGCGGCTGCGCGGCGCTCCGTTCGTGTTCGAGGTGCGCGATCTCTGGCCGGAGTCGATCGTCGCGGTCGGCGCGCTCCCCGCGGACCACCCCGCGGTCGCGGCCATGCGCAGCCTGGAGGAGCTCCTCTATCGCGAGGCGGACCGGATCGTCGTCGTGACGGAGAGCTTCCGCGAGCGGCTCTCGAGCCGAGGCGTCCCGGAGAGCAAGATTCGCGTGGTCACGAACGGCGTCGACCTCGAGCGCTTCACGCCCCCCGCGGAGCGCGCCGCATCCGCCCGGACCCGCGCGGAGCTCGGCCTCGCGCCGGAGCACGTCGTCTGCTCCTACGTCGGGACGCTGGGGATGGCGCACGGGCTCAGCGCCGTGCTCGACGTGGCTGCGCGGTGCCGCGAGACCGATCCCGCGCTCCGCTTCCTCTTCGTGGGCGAGGGGGCAGAGAGGGCCAAGCTCGAGGCGCGGGCGCGGGAGAGCGGGCTCGATAACGTCGTATTTCTGGGCCAGCAGCCGCGAGAGCGGGTGTCGGAGCTCTATGGCATCAGCGACATCTGCCTCGTCCCCCTGCGCAAGAGCGAGCTCTTCACGACCGTCATCCCCTCGAAGATCTTCGAGATCCTGGGGATGGCGAGGCCGATCGTCCTCTCCGTGGACGGGGAGGCGCGGAGCATCGTCGAGCGCTCGGGAGGAGGGCTGTTCGCCCCGCCCGAGGACGTGGACGCGATGTCAGCGGCGATCCGGCGGCTCGCGCGCGATCCCGCGCTCCGAGAAGAAATGGGGAGCGCGGGCCGGCGCTTCGTCGCGCGCGAGTACGATCGCGAGGCGCTGGCGCGCCGTTACCTCGATGCCCTCGCCGAGCTGGTCGCGGCGCGCCCGGAAGCCCGGGAAGCGCTGTCTGCGTAGGATCGTCAAACCATGTCGAGCACAAGCGTCCTAGTCACCGGGGGAACTGGCTTCATCGGCGCCCATGTCGTGAGCGCGCTCCGGCGCCGCGGCGAGCGCGTCACCGTCCTCGGGCGTCGCGCCGCGGCGGTGGTCGCGACGTCGGGCGAAGGGGGGGCCGCGCACGAGCCCCCGGCCTTCCTGAAGGCGGATCTCGGCGCCGGGGCGGTGGATCTCGCCGGCGGGCCGTACCAGGTCGTCTATCACGTCGCCGGCCTCGCCCACGTCGTGCCCAAGACAGACGCCGAGCGGAAGCGGTTCCACGAGGTCAACGTGAACGGCACGGCGCGGCTGCTCGAGGCCCTGGGCCGAAGCTCTCCGCTGCCCGAGGCGTTCGTGCTGGTGAGCACCGTCGCGGTCTACGGCGCGGAGGAGGGCAGCGCGCTGGGCGAGGACACGCCCCGAAGCGCCGCCGACCCCTACGGCGTGAGCCGTCGGGAGGCGGAGGATCTCGTGCTCGCGTGGGGCCAGAAGAGCGGCGTCCGCGTCGCGATCGCGCGCCTGCCGCTCGTCGCCGGCCCGGGCGCGCCCGGCAACCTGGGCGCGATGGTGCGCGCCATGCGCCGCAAGCGCTACCTCGGGGTCGGCGACGGGACGGCGCGGCGGAGCATGGTCATGGCCCGGGACGTGGCCGAGATCCTGCCGAAGATGGCGGAGACCGGCGGGACCTACAATCTGACCGACGGCCACCACCCGACGTTCGCGGAGATCGAGGCGGCGCTCGCCGGCGCGCTGCGCCAGCCGGTGCCGCTCCGGCTCCCCATGTGGCTCGCCGAGCTCGGGGCGGCGGCCGGCTCCACCCTGGAGCAGGTCCTCGGCCGCTCGATCCCGCTGAACCGCCGCACGCTCGGCAAGATGACCTCGTCGCTCACGTTCGACGATCGCCGCGCGCGGGAGGCGCTCGGGTGGAGCCCGTCGCGGGTCGTCGACTGCGCCGCGGAGCTCGTCGCGTGAAGCTGGCCGCCGTCTTCCTCGTCGCGCTCGCGGTCGGCTGGAGCGCCGTCTGCGCGCTCATCCCATTCCTCAAGCGCACGGGCCTCATGGATGTGCCGAACGCGAGGAGCTCCCACGCCTCGCCGACGCCACGGGGCGGCGGCGCCGGCATCCTCGCGGGCATCGCGGCGGCCGCGCTCGCCGCGAAGCTCTTCGGGCTGCCGGTCCCGCGCGCCGAGCTGTTCGTGGCCGTGGCCCTCATGGCCTATGTCGGCTTCCTCGACGACCGCTCCGGCGGGCTCTCGGTGCGGCTCCGGCTGGCGCTCCAGCTCGTCGCGGCCGGCATCGTGAGCCTGCCGGCAGGGGGGCTCAGCCGCCTGCCGCTGCCGCCGCCGCTCGACGTCGAGACGGGCATCTTCGCGATCCCGCTCGCGCTCGTCTGGCTCGTGGGCGTCCTCAACATTTACAACTTCCTCGACGGCATCGACGGCTTCGCCGGCCTGCAGGGCGTGATCGCGGCGCTCGCGCTCGCGCTCCTCGGCGGCGGCGAGGCGCCGCTCGCCGTGATGGGGCTCGCCGCCGCGGGGGCGTGCGCCGGCTTCCTCGCGCACAACTGGCACCCAGCGAAGGTGTTCATGGGCGACGTCGGCTCGGCCGCGCTGGGGCTCCTCTTCGCGGCGCTCCCGTTCGAGCTCGGCCACGAGGCCCGCGGCCGGGCGGTGTTCGCGGTCGCCCTGGCCCTCTGGTTCTTCCTCGCGGACGGCGCGTTCACGATGATCCGGCGCCAGCTGCGCGGCGAGAAGATCTGGGAGGCCCACCGCTCCCACCTGTACCAGCGCCTCGTGCGGACCGGCCTTACCCACGCCGAGGTGGCGCGCACGGTGGGCGTCGCCGCCGCGCTGGTCGCCGGCGCGGCGTACGTCGCGCACCGCAGCGGCTCCGCGCCTCTCGCGTGGGGCGCCCTGCTGCTCGCCGCCGCCCTCTTCGTCCTCTACGCGAAGTGGACGTCGAGCCGCGAGGTGCGGCTCGAAGAGGCCCTGCGCACCGTGCGCGGCGCGGGCATCGAGGAGTGAGCCGCCCGCTCGTCGGCGCGCCTCGGACACGAGGTGCGCGCCGCGAGCGCCCGTCCCCGAGCGCCCCGCCGCCGAGCGCCGCCTGCTCCGCGCCTATCCGTCGCGCGCCGCCGTCTCGCCCACGCGCGCCGCGGCGCGCGCGCTCGACGCGGGCCTCCGCTGCAGCGGGCGCAGGGCTGCGAGAAGGCCGGAGAGCTGCCGGATGACCGCGGCGAGCAGGACGGTCGCGAGCGCCGCGAGGGCGAACGACAGCGCGATCTTGAGCATCGCCGTGAACTCGCCCCGGAACTGGTTGTAGGTGAACGAGGCGACGCACGCGGCGGTGGTCCGGACGAGCAGCGTGCATCGGCGCTCGTTTGCCATCGTGAGCGGCAGCATGAAGAAGAGCGCGCTCATGAACCCGATCTCGATGAAGGTGCCCAGCACCCCGATGTTCAAGAACCCCTCGGCGGCGGCGCTCATCGCGAACCCGCCGCCTTTGCGTGCATAGCTGGGATCCATCCACCACACATAGCGCTGCGCCAGCCCGAGCGGCCGTTCGCTCCAGAGCGGCTTGGGCACCATGATGAGGAACGCGTTCACCCACGACTCGCCGGGATAGGTGACGATCGGAGGCCGCTCGTTCACGATATCGACGAGGTTGCTGTAGATGACCTCGAGCTCCCCGATCTTGAGCGGGTTGTCCAGGTTCTCGAAGCGCGCCGCCGCCGCCGAAATCTGCGAGTCGAGCCCGCCGCCCTGCTGGAAGCGGGCGCCCTCGATGGCGATGCCGTAAGCGACGACGCCGACCATCCCGAGGGCCAGCCACAGCCGGCGGATCTGGATCCCGTAGGTGTGCAGGGCGAGCGCGACGGAGAGGATGGCCCACACGAGAGGGCCTCGCCGCCCGATGATGGTGTTGACGAGGAAGCTCACGAGGAAGAACCACCCGGCGAACTGCAGCGCCCGCGGCGCGGGCACCTTGGCCTTGCGGCTCGAGGCGAGGCGGAGAAAGCAGTAGACGATGGCGAGCTGGACCAGGTACCAGCCCGACGTCAGGACGCCTTTGCCGTCCTCCGCGAGGAAGGTGTCCGCATAGGTCAGCGAGAACAACCGCCCCAGGCCGATGGTGTAGATCCAGATCCCCACGAGGCCGAGCCCGATCGCGCCGATGCCGATCGTCGCCCAGTCGATGTACAGCATCGCCCTTGGCCTGTGCATCGGGACGAGCCGCTCGACGTCCGGCGCCTCGCGAACGCGGCTCAGCGCGGTGCAGACGATGGCGCACCCGGCGGCGCCCGCATAAGCCACCTCCAGCGCCACCGTGTCGCGGCTCGGCATCATGAACCCGCGGTACGTGAACAGGCTCAGCACGGGTGAGTAGGCGACGGTGAGAAAGTAGGAGGCAGGGACGAACGTCTCCGGATCCATCGGGTGGAAGCGGGGGCCCCCGGCCCGCGCCAGCGACGGGAGGATGAGCAGAAGCACGAGGCCGATCACCCACCCGCGCCCGTAGCCCAGCGCCCCCTCGAGGACCGGACCGAACGCCGCCAGCGTGGCGACGATCATCGTCGCCATGAGGCGCCCGCGGCGCGCGTGCGCCTTGCTCTGGGCAGGGGCCGCCTCGGTCGAGCGCCGCGCTTCGTTGCGGCGGCGGGGCCTCATCGTGGAGAGCAACGGTGTCCCTCAGTTGGGCAGCGGCGGCGGTGGGCGGTCCGCGTCGTCGGACGAGGCCGGCTCCGAGGGTGCCTGATATTCGCCGTAATGCTTGTAGGCGTAATAGTGATAGTAGCCGTACTCCTGCCGGTTCAGATCGACCGCGTTCAACACGACCCCGACGGTCTTGGCGCCGACGTCGAGCATCGAGCGGACGCTGTGGCGCGCCAGATCGTTGTTCGTGGAGAAGGCGCGCACGACGAGCACCGTGCCGTCGACGAGCGTCGACAACACCGCGGCGTCGGTGACCGCGACGATGGGAGGGCTGTCGATGAGCACCCGATCGAAGCGCCCCTTGAGCTTCTGGAGCAGCGCGCGGAAACGGTCGCTGTGCAGGAGCTCCGCCGGGTTCGGCGGGATGTGTCCGGCCGGGATCACGTAGAGGTTGGGCACATCGGTCTTGAGCGCGTCCTCGTCGTCGATCACGGAGTCGTCGAGGAGGGCGCTCGTGACGCCGATATCCGGGCCCTTCTTGAAGATCTGATGGAGCCGGGGCTTGCGGAGATCTCCGTCGATGAGGACGACCTTCTGTCCGGCCTGCGCCATCGCCACGGCGATGCAGCAGCACACCGTGGTCTTGCCCTCGGCGGGCCCGGCGCTCGAGATGAGGAGCACCTTGTAGGGCTGGTCGGGCGACATGAAGAGCAGGTTGGTCCGGATCGCGCGGGACGCCTCGGCGATCCCGCTCGTCGGCTGGTCGTGGACGATGAGCTCGCGCCGCACGGGCTGCGCCGCGACCTTGCCGCGGTGGCGCGGCCTGTGGCGCTTGGCATTCTTTTTATCGCGTTCGTCGAACTCCGGGAGGAGACCCAGGAACGGCAGCCCGAGCTCCCTCTCCACGTCGTCGGGCGTCTTCACCGTGCGATCGAGCATCGCCCGCCCCATGGCGGCGCCGATGCCGAGGAGCAGCCCGGCCAGGACGCCAAGCGCGATGTTGACGGCGACGCGGGGCCGGATCGCCTTGCGCGGCGCGCTCGGCCTGTCGACGACCCGGATGTTGTTCACCCGCATCATCCGCTGGAGATCGCTCTCCGTCGTGCGCTCCAGCACGAGCTGATATAGCTTCTCCGTGTTCTCTTTGGTCCGGCGGAGGCGATCGTACTCGATATTGAGCGAGTTCAGCTCGAACGCTTGCTTCTTCGAGTTGTCGAGCAGCGCCGCGAGGCCGGCCTCCTGGCGCCTCACGATGGCGAGATCGCGATTCACCGCCCCCTGAACATTCTTGATCTCGGCGATCAGCGCGCTTTGGTTCGCGGCGACCCGCTCGGTCGCGGCCCGCACCTCGGGGTGGTTCTCGCCCTTGCCGGAGCCGATGAGCGCGTCGCGCTCGCGGACGTACTCCTCGTGGCGCTCCCGCAGCGTCCGGAGCAGCGGGCTCTCGATGAGCTCGGAGGCGGGGAGCTCGATCGGCTTGCTCGGGTCGACCTTCGACAGCTCCTGGCTGCGCGCCGCGACCTCCTCGCGCTTCGTGCGCACGCTCGTGAGCGCGTCGTTGATCTGCTTCATCTCCTCGCGGAGCATGTTCGTCTGATCCTCGAAATCGACGTCGAGGATGTTCTTGCTGAGCTTGAACTCGTGCAGCGAGGTCTCGCTCGACTCGAGATCGTTCTTCAACCTGTCGAGCTGCGTCCTCAGCCACTCGACCGCCGAGTTCGTGGACGCGAGGGCGTCGTCGAGGTTCTGCTCGACGTAGACGTCCATCAACGTGGACAGGACGCGCTGGGCCCGCGCGGGATCCGCGTCGTTGAAGCGGACGATCGCGAGGCGGCTCTCCTTCACCGGCTCGACCGAGAGCCGCTCGCGCAGGAGGTCGGCGGCCTCTTCGGGGCTCACCGACATGGGGGCCGGGGGCGTCGCGTCCGAGGGGAGGTTCTTCAGGAAATAGGCATCGCTCTGCAGGTTGAGCTTGGTGACCACCAAGAGCACCACCCGCGTCGACTGCATGACCTTGTACTGGGTCTCGTAGTATTCTCGGTTGTTCCAGTACGAGCCAGCGCCCATGTCGACCACGGAGTCGAACCCGCGGCCGAGCGGCCGGGGAGGGTTCGGGTCGAACTGCACGGTCGCCGCGGACTGGTAAATTTTCTTCTGCCCGAGCGTGTAGAACGTGACGCTGAGCGCGACCGCGATCAGCGTGGTCAGCGCCGTGGTCCAGTGCTTGCTTACCGTCCGCCATGCGGTGAGGAGGTCGAGGGTGCGCTCGCTCGGCGCGTCATTCCGGTCGGAGGTCGTGGAAGCTGCTCTGGATTCGTCGGCCATAAGTCGTGCGCTCGACGCGCTTGCGGCGGGGTAGGGCGCCTTTCGGGCGCTAAGGTGCCCCCCGAGCCTCCAAAATTCAAGCGAACGCTGGGTTCAGGGGGCCGATGTAGGTGAGCTTGCGCTTTGTCCTGTGGCTTCCCGCCAGCGGCCGGGTCGCGCAGGTCGCGCGGGCTTCACGATCGGGGACCCAGGGGGCGGCATGTGAAAATGACAGCGCGCCGGGCGCGGTGGCGCGTGGAGCGGGCAGACCGGCGCGGAGAGCTGCCTCTCCACGGCGATGGACTACACTGCCGCCGTGCGTGGGCCGGACGACGGCGCGCTCGGCCTGGGACGTGGCATCGATGGAACCAACGCCTTTCGGGATGAGCGGTCCGGTGGCGAGCGCGCTTTGCGCGGCCGTCGTGCTCGCCGCGAGCCATGCTTCCGCCGACTGGCGCGCTGCCCGACACGATCCGCAGCGCACCGGCGCCACGCCGTCGACAAGCAATATCGTCAAGCCGGCGCCGTACTGGCGCGCCTACCTCGGCGGCTCGCTCACGTCGGGCACGGTGCTCGCTGGCGACGCGGACCAGGATGGGGAGACCGACCTGCTCTTCGTGTCCGGCGGCCGGGTGGTGCTGTCCGGTACGCGAGGGGACGTCCGCTGGCGCACCCCCTCGCAGGGCTTCAAGTCGCTGCACGCGCTCGAGGATCTCGACGGTGACGGGCTGCTCGAGGTGGTCGCGCTGACGGGGGCGGGGGCGGCCGTCGTCGAGGGCCGGAGCGGCGCCGTCGCGTGGATCGAGCACGGGTCGGAGCTCGGGACGCTCAACGCCGCGCGCCTCGCGGACTTCGACGGCGACGGCCGCCTCGACCTCTTCCTCGACGAGTGCGGCTGTTGCTCGGTGCGCACCGACAGTCCAGGCGTGATCTACAGCTTCGCGAGCGGGTTCCGCGACGTGGAGAGGCTACCCACCCTCCCGACGCGCTCGCACTGCGGCGCCTCGAGCGACACGGTGGGGGACTGGGACGGCGATGGGATAGCCGATCTCCTGCTCGCCTCCCACGATCAGATGTTCCTCGTCTCGGGCACGGGGGAGGTCTTCGCCGAGTCGGCGAAGATCGGCGCGTACCTCGGCGCTGCTGTGTGCGAGGCCGTGTCGCTCGGCGGTCTCGAGAGCCCCGGCCAGCACGCGCTCTGCTTCCAGAACCGCGTGTTCGGCGTGCAGGGCGGGCGCCAGGTCACCCTGCTCGCGTACCGGCCGGGCGAGGCGCCCTCCCTGGCGGTCGTCTGGCAAAAGGCGCTCGGTCCCAACGTCGGCGGCGACGCCCGAGCGCCCACGCGGCTCGCGTGGGACCTCGACGGCGACGGCGCGCTCGAGGTGCTGGTGAGCGGGAATGACGGCGCCGCCTGGAACACCTACGTGCTCGACGCCGCGACGGGCGCGGAGCTCGCCGATATCCCCGACGAGATCGCGCAGGGCGCGGTGTCGGGGGACGGCGCGACGCAGTGGATCATCACGTCGCGCGACGAGCGCGTCTCCGCGTTCCGGTACAGCGCGCGCGACGTGCCGCGGGTCCAGCCGCTCTGGTCGCTGGGCGGCGAGCGCGTGCTCACGAGCATGGACTGGTCGCGAGCGCGCAGCACGGGGCTCATCAGCTCGCTCATCATGCCGGATCTCACGGGCGACGGGCGCGGCGAGCTCCTGCTCGAGGCGACGTCGGAGCCGGTCTTGCTCAGGGGATACGAGGTGACCCAGGGGCGCGCCTCGGCGGTCGCGACCTACCCCCTCGAGGCCGGCGTGGGCGTCGCGGGGGTCGAGATGCCGGCCGCGCTGCTGCCCGGGTCGCCGCGGGTCGTGGTCTCGCGCAACGACGGGTTCCTGACGCTGCTCGACGCCTCGCTCTCGCCCACCAACCTGGTGCAAGAGGGGCGCGACACGCTGCCCGGGCTGCGCGTCGGCGGCTACAACACCGGCCCGGGCGCCTTCGTCAGCTTCGGCCGGGCTCCGATCGCGGCGAAGCTCCTGCCGGGCGACGCGGGGGCCGGCGTGGTCGTCGTCGACAGCCGGGGCGACCTCATCCGCATCGCGTCCGAGGGGGCCGGCAACGTCGCGCCGGCCAAGGCGGCCTGGCGTGTGAAGGACGCGTTCGGCGCCTCCATCGCGCCCGCCGAGGGGAGCGCGCCGGCGACGCTCGCGTGCTTCCGGCGGCGGCACCCGCTCACCGATCCGGCGAAGTACGCGATCGCCACGCTGGGGGCGAACGGCGAGCAGCTCGGGGAGGTCCCGCTGGACGCGCCGCCCGCCTGGGACGTCCTCCACGGGGATCTCGACGGAGACGGCGCGAAAGAGCTGATCGCGCTGACGGTCGATCAGAACCTGCGCACGGACGTGCTCGCGCTGGGCGGGAGCGGCGAGATCCGGTGGAAGCACCGCATCGACGCCGCGGCCGGGACGCAGGCCGCCGCGCTCGCCGACTGGAACGGGGACGGCGCGGAGGACGTCGTCCTCGCGATCAACACGCCCCGGGTGCTCTCCGGCCGGGATGGCGCGGTGATCGGCGAGAGCCGCGAGCGGGTCGCCTATTTCATGCCCATCCTCGCGAGCGTTTCCGGCGATCCGAAGCCGGAGATGACGCTGCAAGGGGGGCCGGACCCCGCGCGGACGCTGCCGCACGACCTGGGCTCGGCGCTGTGGAAGGGCACGAAGGACAGCCGTCCCTACCCGCACGGCGCGGTGGTCAGCTGCGGGGGCCGAGCGCGGCTCATCGAGGGGGAGTTCTTGAACCCCGCGCGCCTCACGTTCACCGAGCTCGACGGCGCCGCCGCGGGGCAGTCGAGCTTCACCGTCCTCGCCGGCGAATCCCAGTTCCCCGACGAGCGTGCGGCTGCCCAGGCGGGCGCCGCCATGGGGCAGCTCGGTGACGTCGCCGTCTCGCAGAACCTCACGGGGCGAGCGTCCGCGGGCCCCACCGTCGTGGTGGGCTCGACCAACGGCGTGCTCTACGCCGTCGACGCGTGCTCAGCCCAGGTCGTGTGGGCTTATGCCTTCGGCGAACCGGTCGGCTCACCGAGCCTCGCGGACACCGATGGTGACGGCAACGACGATATCGTCGTGAGCGTCGCCGATGGGTATCTCTACAACCTGAGGCACGAGATCCTGCCAGCGCCCGAGCATGTGTGGGACATCGATCCGAGCCAGGACGAGCCCCGCGAGGACGTCGACGAGATCGACACGACAGACACGCTGCACGCGGCGTGGTCCAAGGTCCCTGGCGCCGTGTCCTACGAGGTCGCGGTGGTCGGCGGCCAGGGCGATTATGTGACCACGCCTTCGTGGCGGGCCGTCGGCGACGTGTCCGAGGCGTCGATCCGCGGGCTGCCGCTCCTCGAAGGCGCGAAGTACTACGTGGGTGTGCGCGCGGTCTCTGCGGCTGGCCTCTCCCCGGACCGCGGCTCGGATGGCGTCATCGTGCGAACGCCTCAAGGCAGTGGCGGCGGCGGCGGAAGCGGTGGCGGCGGCGGAAGCGGCGGCGGCGCAGGCGGCGGCGGCGGAAGCGGCGGCGGCGCAGGCGGCGGCGGCAGTGGTGGTGGCGCCAGCAGCGGCCGTGGTGGCGGTGACGGCGGCCGTGGTGGCGCGGGCGGGTTCGACGAGACGCTCCTCTATGGCCGCGGCTGCGCCTGTTCCGGCGCTCCAGCGCAGCGCGGCGTGCCCCGAGCAGCCGGCCCCAGCACGCTCGCCCTTGCGCTCGCGCTCTTCGCGAGGTCCCGCGGGCGCCGCGGCGTGAGGCGCGCGCGCTCGGGCGACGGGAAGACGCCCCCCGCTGCCGGGTGATCCGCTGGGCAGCGCCGCCCCTCGGGCCGTCTCCGGCGCGCGACGCTAGACGCCCACGCTGCGCCCGAGCGCCAGCGCGAGCGCGAACGCCGAGAGCAGCAGCAAGAGGGCTCCGCGCGCGTACCGCCGCGAGGGCGCGTCGATCACGAAGGCGAGCCGCATCACGCCGACGAGCACCGACGGGCCGAACACGCCGAAATGGCGGACCAGCGGCGCGGGCAGGAGCACAAGCCACGCCGCCATGCACGCGCTGCTCAGCGCGCTCCCGATCGGGAGCGCGCGGCGCGAACGCTCGCCGGAGAAATAGACCGACATGGGGTCCGTGATGAGCGGCGCCATCCCGGAGACCAGCATCGTCGGCGTCATCGCGTCGTGCGCGGCGCCGGACCGGGGCAGCTGCGGGATCGGGACGGCGAACAGCGCGTAGATCGCCGCGCCGACGAGCGCGAGCGCCGCGGCCGCCGGGAGCCAGCCGCGCAGGGCGCGCGCCTGCCGGCTCGCCTCGTCCGGGAGCGCGCTCGCCTCCACGACGGCGCGCGCCGCGAACGACTGCGACGCGATCGAGAGGGCCACGACGAACGACCAGTAGAGCACCTGCTGGCCGACGAGGTGGTCGTCGATGAGCGCCATGTTGGCGCTGAGCGATATCGGGTAAACGACGACCGTGGAGAAGTTCGCGATGGAGTACGGCACCGCGCGCCGGATGGCGATCATCGCGTAGCGCACCGCGCGCCGGATCCGGGTCGGGCGCACGAGGAGCAGCGCCGGCGTGGCGCTGGCGAGCCCGTTGGCGATGCAGACGGCGGCGGGGTGGCCTGCCAGCGCGGCCATCGCGGAGACGCCCGGCGAGAGGACGAGGAGCGGCGCGAGCGACTGCAGGTAGCGCCCCTCGCGCTGCCAGATCGGCCAGATGCTCGGCGAGACGGCCGCGAACAGCGAGCAGGCGCTGAAGATGGCGGTGACCAGCCCCGCCACGCCGCGCAACCCGGCGGTCTGCTCGTACGCGAGCGTGAAGGTGAAGGCGAGCGCGGCGAGGACGGCGAGCGCGCCGCCGGCGAGCGCCCGGCCGCCCCTTGTCGAGAGCGCGCGCGTCCGGCGCGCCAGGGTCGGGGTGAGGCCGGCGGCCACGAGCGAGACGGCGACCATCCCCCGCGACATGTAGTTGGCGAGCTCCGCGACCGCCGCGGGCCCGGCCGAGAGCGCGAGCAGCCACTGGATCCCGAGCGACATGGCGCGCGGCAGCAGGACGGCGAACGCCACCCCCGCGCCGCCTTGCAACAAAGCGCGCAGCGACGGCAGCTTCTTCATGGAACGTTTCGCCTGGGCGTGACGGAGGCGCGCTTGGCCACGAGGGCCGGCAGTGTCCTACGGGGTGAGCGTAGGCGCCAGCGCCTTCGCCTTCTCGTCGAGCAGGCGCCTCCGCAGCTCGGCGTTATCGCCGCCGCGCCGCCCGTTTTGCTGCAGCACGCGCTCGATCGCGTGCGCCGCCTCGACGTGCGCGCCCGCCCTGCTCGCGGCGTCGGCCAGCTTGAGCAGGCGCTCCTCCGTCGGCTCGTCCTGCGCCGCGCGGGCATAGTAGGTCACGGCGGAGGTGAGGTCCTTCCGCGCGGCGAGCAGATCGCCGACCCACGTCGCCGCCGCAGCGCACGCCGCGGGCGCGCCGCACGACGCGGACATCAGGTCGCGGATCGCGGGGGAGAGGTGCTCGGAGGAGGGTATCTGCGCCGCCGCCTGGACCCTCAGGCGATGACAGGCGGCCCGGTTGTCCACCCGCTCGCAGCGCCCCGCGAGCACCTGCTCCGCCTCCTCGGGCCTCTTGCGCAGGAGGAGCAGCCGCGCGCGGAGCTGGACAGCGAAGAACGAGCTCTCCTGACTGCCCTGGATCGCCGCGGCGTGCTCCTCGATCTGCCGCTCGCAGGCGGCGCGGCGCGCTGCGGCGTCCTCCGCGCCGCCGCAGCGGGGCGAGAGCGGATCCTCCAGCATCGAGAGCAGCGTGTCGCCGGCGGCCCAGTGGGCGGCGACGCGGGTCGGGGCGCGCGCTATCGCCTCTTCTGCGCACCGGAGCCGCAGCTCGGTGTCGCCCTGGGGGCTCCACCCGGTCGCCATGCGCTCGAGCATCTCGGCCCCGGCTCGGCCCTCGGGCACGGCCCGCAGCAGGTCGTCCCAGCCCCGGGACCACTGCCGCGCGAGGCCCGCGGCCGCGGCGGTCACGTCGCGGTCATCCTCCACCGCCAGTCGGAGGCTCAGGAGCGCCTGCTCCCTGGCGCCGCGCGACGCGAGCACCTCGGCGAGCAGGAGGTGGGCGCGGCCGTTGCGGTGCGAGCGCTCGAGCGCGCGTTGCAGCCAGGGGAGCGGGCTCATGCTCCGGCCCTGGAGCGCGGCCACCGCGCCCAGCAACGGAAAGTAGGGCTCCGCCGGGTGGCGGAGCATCGCCGCGCGGAGCTCCTCGCGCAGGCGCGGCCAGCCGGCGCCGCTCGCCGCGCCGGCGTCGGTCATCGCGCGCAGCGACCGGCGGTCGTGATCGACATCGCGCCAGCCGAAGCTGCACATCAAGGCGATCATCGCGAGCCCGGACGCCGTGGCGCAGGCGGCCATCTGCCACGCTCGCCGCGGCTCCGCGCCGGGCTCGTCCGAGGGAGCCCTGCGCAGCGGCCGCTCGCGGCGGTGGGCCTCGCCCCAGAGCGAGCCCAGGGTCGCCGCGAGCGCGATCGTGACGCCGGGCACCTCGAGGCCGAGATCGAACAGGTTCTGCGCGAGGAGGACCACGCAGCCGACCCAGGCGCCGATCGACGCGGTGGTCCCGCGCAGCGCGATCTTGCCCGGGCGAAACGCGACGCCGAGCGCGGCGAGCGCCGCCGCCGCCACCGGGATGCCCCACTCCGCCGCCCACTGGATCACGAAGTTCTCGGCGTGCGTGAACACGATGTTGCCCGGCCACTGCCGGTAGGCAGGGAACACCGTCTCGAACGCGCCGCGGCCGACGCCGAGGAGCCAGTGATCCGCGAGCAGCGGGAGCGTCGAGTAGAACAGCGCCAGCTTGTCGAGGTTGTCGTCCGCGAGCTCCGACAGCGTGCGGTTCGTTGTGGCGAGCGCAGCGAGCAGCGCGCCGCCGCCGATGGCGAGGAGCCAGAGCCACCAGGCCGCTGTGCTGAAGCCGCGGCTGCCCGGGCGCTGCTGCCGGGCGCGCCGCCGCCGCGAGATCAGCGCGAAGAGGGCGAGGCCGAGCGGCAGCACGAGCAGCCCTCCGCGAGAAGACGCGATGACACCGACGCCGACGATCGTGGTGAGCCCGATCCCGGTGACCCAGGACGGCAGCAGCGGCCTGCTCGTGAGCAAGAGACCGAGGCCCGCGAGGGCTCCGAGGTTCAGGTACCCGGCGAGGTTGTTCGGGTTGAGCAGCGGCCCGACGTGCCACGCAGCGACGGAGAACCGCGGCTGATACAGGCCGAAGACCTGTGTTGCCCCGAGCAGACCGTGAGCGATCGTCGTGAGCGCGGCGACGAACGCGCTGCCGAAGACGAGCGTGATTCCCAGCCTCGCGCCGAGCCTCGCGCCCACGAAGGCGGCCGTGATGAAGACGCCGGCGTACGTGAGCCATTTGGTGGCCTCGACGAGCGTGGCCCCCGGGTCGAGCGAGATGCTGGCGTACCGCGGCGCCGCCTCGCCGAGCGGCATCAGGGCGCGCGACCAGACGTCGGCGCTCGCCGGCGACAGCCGCTCGAGCCACGAGAGCGGCATGGGCACGGCCTGCAGCAGCGTATAAGCGGTCAGGCCGAGGAGCGTGAGCGTCGGCAGCGCCCGCACATAGCTCTGCCGGTCCGCGCCGAGGGCGCTGGCGCGGAGCGTGAGCGCGGTCGCGATCGCCGTGACCAAAGACACAAGCGCCAGCGTGGGCGTGTGCACCGCGCCGATCGCGAGCACGGACCCTGCGACGATCAGCGCGAGGAGCCACGGGATCACGCGCTCGGCGGTGGGCGCGGCCGCCCCCCCTGGATGGCTCCGCGTCGAGGCGCCTGTCGAGCGCCGCCGCTCGCCTGGCGACCTCGGCTTCAGACGTGTGTAGTCCGGCTCCACGGCGCGTCAGGGTAGTCGATCTGCGTCGCAGCGGGACGGGATTGCTCCTATCCATCCTCCGCGATCCCGGTCTCGGACAGCGCTCGGCCGACGCGCTGTACGCGGACAACGCCGAAGGGTTGAGCTGGAACGGGTAGCTCAGGGCGTCCCTCGAGCGCGCGCCGAACTACGCCTCTGGCGAGCAGCAGGCCAATCACGATCTCCTCTACCTCGACCCCGCAAATCGCTTGTTCCCGCGCGCCTCCGGCGGCGCGATCGTCATTGCCCTGACGGGCTCTCGCGCCGCCGCGACCCTGGTCACCGAGAACCTTTCCCGGGAGCGCGAGCCTCACGCGGATCTCCCGAGGATGCCGCTCGCGCGGCCGTCCCCGTGGTGTAGAGTGCGCCGCGTGCTCACGATCTCGGCACATCCTCTGCTCGACGCCGCCGTCTTCGTCACGACCTTCCCCGCGCCGCTCGGCGAGCTGCCGGGGAGCGACGCGCTCGGCGGCCTCCTGTCCGACAAGGCCTCGGCCCCGTTCCGCTCGGACGACGCCGTGCGATCGGCGGTCCGCGATCTGCTCCGGCACGGCGGGTACAAGCCGACCGGCCGGGGCAAGCCGGCCTCCGAGTACCTCATCCGCGCCGCCGAAGGGGGTTCGCTCGCGGCCATCAACGCGGCCGTGGACGCGTGCAACGCCGTGTCGCTGCACACCGGCCTGCCCATCAGCGTGATCGATCTCGACCGCGCCCGTCCGCCGCTCCGCATCGACGTCGCGCCCGCCGGCGCCCGCTACGTGTTCAACGCCTCGGGGCAGGAGATCGACCTCGAGGGGCTCCTCTGCATCTTCGACGCGGAAGGCCCGTGCGCGAACGCCGTGAAGGACGCGCAGCGGACGAAGACGCACGCGGCGACGACGCGCACGCTCTCTGTCGTCTGGGGCAGCCGCGCGCTGCCGGGCCGCGCGGCGGCAGCGGCCGCCTGGTACAAGGAGCTGCTCGCCGGCATCGGCGCGGCGACCTCGGACGCGCCGATCGTGGCCTGAGCGCGCCGCCGCGCGGGTCATCGCCTCCCACGCGCGCCGCCGCGACGCGCCCTACGGCTACGGCGCAGGAGGGTCGGGCAGCGTGATCACGCTCTCGTCCTTGTCGGTGAGCCACCGCCAGTTGTCGACGAGCCCGGTCGAGTCGAGCTGGTGGTCTCCGGCGTCGTACGCCCCCCACCGGATCTTGATCTCCGAGCTCGGCTCCACGGGCGCCGACGTGACGAGCCAGCTCGTCCCCGCGCGGCTCTCGAACCCCGTGCCGAGCAGCTCCCGGGTCCCCCGGGTGCACGCGTACACCCTGCCGTCGAGATCGCAGGGCGGGCCGCCCGAGCAGGTGCAGACGTCGATGAAGGTGCTGTTGACGCTCATCGCGTTCCTCTGGCTGTCGAAGAGGATGTGGCCATCGATGAGGTTGACCGGCCGCGGCGAGAGGAACGCGACGAAGTAATCGTTGAAGCTGTCGCAGACGACTGGCCAGTCGAACGTGACGTAATTGACGTTGAACGCGAAGCCGTGGACGTTCGACGGGACCCGGAGGGTGATCTCGACGGCGGTCGGGTCGGACGGCTTCGCTTGCACGATATCGTCACAGTTGCGAGGGTCCTTCGGGAAGCCCTCGGGGAACTCGCCTTCGTACTTCTTGTCGAAGCCTTCCGGGCTCTCGAACCCCTCGTCGTTCTGCGTCCGCGCCGTGCCGCTCGAGAGGGCGAGCAGCCGCGAGCCCGCCCTCGGCGGGACGTTGGGCCCGAACGCGGGGAGGATGCCGTGCCCGAGATGGAAGTTGGCGAGCAGCTCCGCTTGCTGCGGCGGCGGCGAGCCGTCGACCATGACCCAGGCCGCGGAGACCACGCCCCACTCGCGGGGCCCGGACGACATCTTGCACAGCTCGACCGCCTTCGCGGCGCTGAGCGGATCCAGGTCGTCGAGCGGGATCCCGTCGTCGCACGGCTCGGGCACGTTGTCGGGGATGCCGTCGCAGTCGTCGTCCACGGGCTCCGGCGCGGCTCCGCCTTCTCCACCGACCGTCGGGAGCTCGAGCGCTCGCGGGTTGATCAGCGCGTTGCAGTCGTTGCAATCGCCATCGGCCTCCGTGAAGCCGTCGCCGTCGGCGTCGTCGTCAAGCGAGCCGCCACAGTCCGCGCCCCCCGCTCCCGCGGACGCGCCGACCGTCGTGTCGGCTGTCGTGTCAGCCGTCGTTTCGGCCGCCGTGGGCGGTGCGCCGCCGGTGCTGGAGGCGCTCGCCGCGCCGCCCTCCCCGACACCAAGGCCGCCTACCGGTCCGATGTTCCCGGTGCAGGCCGTGCCCAGACACCCGGCCGCTGTGATGAGGCTCAAGAAATTCAACCAAGGTTTCATCGGTGCTCCTCGAGGTCGCATGGAACCAGGGAGGTTCGGTCGATCCGGCGATACGGGAGTCGTCGATGATTTTATCAGCAGAAGCGGCCGCAGCAGTCAGCCCATCCCAGCAAAGGCCGGTGCTTTTTTGTGAGTTGAGTTCCCACATCATGGCACCTGTATCCGACCCAGGCGCCATGGTCAGGCGCGCTCCGGGAGCCCACGAAAAGGCGAGCCGTGTCGACAAAACGCAGAGCGCCGGCGCTTCGACAGCGCCGGCGCTCTCGGCCGCTCCGAGGGACCGCCAGGGTCCGACCCGCGCACACGCAGCGGGCGGAGCGTTCTGAACGATCAGGCCTCCGCGCCGACTTCCTTCTTGCCCTTGCGCTTCGGCTCCTTCTTGCTCCCGGAGCCGTTCGCGGCGGCGGGGACAGCGGCGAGCGTCGGGCGCAGCAGATCGTCGGCCAGCTTGGCCGCGCGGTCCGTCTTCTCCCACGTGAACTCGTCGCGCCCGAAGTGGCCGTACGCGGCCGTCTTGCGGTAGATGGGCTTCAGCAGATCGAGCTGCTCGATGATCGCCTTCGGCCGCATGTCGAAGTTCTGCATGATGTACTTCTCGAGCACGTCCTCACCTACGCGGCCCGTGCCGAAGGTGTTCACGTGGACGCCGACCGGCTGCGCGACGCCGATGGCGTAGGCGATCTGCACCTCGCAGCGCGCCGCGAGCTTGGACGCGACGACGTTCTTCGCGACGTAGCGCGCGTAATAGCAGGCGGAGCGGTCGACCTTCGTCGGGTCCTTGCCGCTGAAGGCGCCGCCGCCGTGCCGGCCCATGCCGCCGTAGGTGTCGACGATGATCTTGCGGCCGGTGAGGCCGGCGTCGCCGAAGGGGCCGCCGACAACGAAGCGGCCGGTGGGGTTCACGTAGATCTTCGTGTTCCGATCCATCAGCTTGGCCGGGATGCACTTCTCGATGATCATGCTCCGCACCGCGTCGACGATCGTCTTGTGCTTGACCTCGGGGTTGTGCTGCGTCGACACGACGACGGCGCCGACGCGCACGGGCGTCTGATCTTCGTACTCGATCGTGACCTGGGTCTTGCCGTCGGGGCGCAGCCAGTCGAGCTTCTTGGATTTGCGGAGATCGGCGAGCTTCCGGGCGAGGCGGTGGGCATAGCTGATCGGGGAGGGCATCAGCTCCGACGTCTCGTCGGTCGCATAGCCGAACATCAGCCCCTGGTCGCCGGCCCCCTGCTCCTTGAAGAGGCCCTCGCCCTCGGTGACGCCGCGGGAGATGTCGGGCGACTGCTTCTCGATCGCCGTGAGCACCGCGCATGTCTCGTAGTCGAAGCCCATCGAGGCGTCGGTGTAACCGATGTCCTTGATCGTGTTGCGCACGACGACGGGCATGTCGACCCACGCCGAGGTGGTGATCTCGCCGGCCACGACGGCCATCCCCGTCTTCA
This sequence comes from Sorangium sp. So ce375, assembly GCF_051473855.1. Taxonomy (NCBI): domain Bacteria; kingdom Pseudomonadati; phylum Myxococcota; order Polyangiales; family Polyangiaceae; genus Sorangium; species Sorangium sp. So ce375. The sequence continues at coordinate 10,246,551 of NZ_CP150335.1, read as the reverse complement.
CCAGGGTCTCGCAGGCGACGCGGGCCGTCGGATCTTTCTCGAGGATCCCGTCGAGAATGGCGTCGGAGATCTGGTCGCACACCTTGTCGGGGTGTCCTTCGGTGACGGACTCGGATGTGAACTGGTAACGGCGCATGAATCGCTCCTTCGGCGGGACTCGAGAACGGACCACTACGCATAGTTCGAGCGCGGGGAACCGTCAACGCGAGCCGCGGCCTTCCACGGACAAAATCGCCGGCCGGACGAGCTGCCTCCGTCATCAGCGTGGCGCGTGGCCGGCGCGGCGGCTGGAGTGGCGCGCGGCCGGAGCGGCGGCTGGAGTCGCGCACGATGTCGACGTTGGGCTCGACGTTGGGCTCGACGTTGGGCTCGACGTTGGGCTCGACGTTGGGCTCGACGTTGGGCTCGACGTTGGGCTCGACGTTGGGCGCGCCGGCTGCTGCCTGGGCAGCACTCGCACGCGGCCAACCCTGCATCCTCGCTTCCCTGCTCCCTCGCACCCTCGCTTCCCTGCTTCCCGGTGCGCCCGCTCCCCCGGCCCCGGGCGAAGGAGCTGCGCTGCCGACGGGGAGCTCGCCGGCAGGCCGCCAGCGAGACCGGACGAGCGCGTGGCGTGGGGTCTCCCGAGCGGGCGCGCTCCCGGAGGCGCGCCCCGAGAGGCTATGATGCCGCGCATGACGTTCGACGAGATCAAGGCGTGCCTCGAGCGCGAAGGCTGGGCCGTGGAGGTCGTATCCAACGACAGCTTGCGCAGCGACTTCCAAGGGGCCGAGCGGCTCTTCCCGCTGTTCGTGCGGCTCTCGCCTCCCTTCGTCGTCTTCGCGGTGATCCCGTTCGTGAGGCTCCCGATGGAGCCCGAAGAGGGCGACGCGATCGTGCGGCGCCTCCTCCAGCTGAACCGCGAGATCAACATGGCCAAGCTCTCGGCCGACGAGGAGGGCGACGTGATCCTCAGCGTCGAGTACCGCCTCGAGGACCTCGATCCGAGCGAAGTGCGCGACGCCGTCGATGTGCTCTCGTTCTATGCGAACAAGCACTATGCCGAGCTCGTGGCGCTCGCAGCGCAATGAGCGGCCCCCGGCCTTGCTTCAAGGCAGGATCTGCTCCTCTCTGGGCTTGATCCCCTCGTGCGCCCTTAGCTCGGTGCGCACGACGCGGACGCGCCGCACGTCGCCCCCGCGGACGACGGTGAGCTCGACGGCGCTCCCGACGGCCCCGCGGAGCCGATCGCGCACCGCTGCCGACGAGAGATCCCGGACATAGACGCCATCAATCATCATGATCTCGTCGCCCGGGATCAGCCCGGCTCGCTCGGCGGCGAGGCCCTGAGGCACGTCGCGCACGTAGAGGGCCTGCGACTCGTTATCTCGCCCAAGGACGGCCCCGATGGATCCCACGCTCGCGGTGCACCCTGCGGCCACGAGCAGGAGCGCCGCGCTCCAGGACCTGCTTTCCACGGCGGTACCATAGCGCCGACGAGCCCCCGCGCGCTGCCATTCCTCCCGCTGGGCATCCCCGGAGCGCGCGGCGGGGCGCGGCAGCCACGTCAGACCGGCTCCAGCGGGCGCGCGCCCTCATCGAGTGCGCAGCGCGCAGCGCGCAGGAGCGAGAGTGTGATTTTACAGGAAGGAAGCGCTCGAGTGTGGCTGTTGCGCACGAACGTGGGGTGCGAAACATCGTTCTCAGTGGAGCTGTCGGAGCGCAATCGACTACGCGGCTGGTGGTGAAGAGGCGCTGGGTACGCCCTGGAAAGCGCGGCGTTGCGCCGGGGCTCCGGCTTGCGGCGATCTGTCACGCCATGGCCATCGAGAGGTCGCAATCCAGTTGGTCCCCGGGGGCGGCTGCCCTAGAGTCCGGGCCGGAGCCGCCGATGACCGACCCGTGCGTTGCTGCCGAGAGCTCGACACCTGCCGCTCAGTCCGGCGGTGTGCCCGGCGGCTGGAAGATGCGCATGGAGGACCCGTTCAATCGCTACTATCGGTACCCGATAGCGCGCTGGATCGTGCGGGCGCTGATGAGGACGCCGGTCACGCCGAACCAGGTGACGCTGGTTCAGCCGCTCTTTGCGGCGCTGGCCGGTTACCTGGTGACGTTCGATGATCCGGGGCACCTCATCGCCGGCGCGCTCGTGTTCGAGCTCCGCTCCATCCTGGACTGCGTGGACGGCGCGCTCGCGCGGGCGAAGAAGATGGTGAGCCCCGCCGGTCACGCCATTGACGGCCTGGCCGACTGGCTCGGTGTGATCTTTCTTTATGCCGGCATCTTCTGGCACTTTCGCCTTCACCCGCCGCCGGAGGGCCCGTGGAGCGCGACCGTGTCCACGAGCGCGATCCTGCTGGTCGCGCTGCTCCAGGGGGCGCTGCGCTCTTTCTCCGCGGACTACTTCAAGCTCAAGTACTGCTCGATCTTCGAGCGGGGCATCGACGAGACGGCGGACGTGCTGCGCCGCAAGGTCCAGGCGCTCGGCCCCTCCTCGTCGTTCTTTGCCCATTTCGATGTCTTCATCGGGCGGATGGGGCACCTCGCCTTCGAGCACGAGTGGTTCGATCCGGAGCGGAGCCAGTCGTCCACCGGCGCGGACCAGGTAAAGCAGCTGATCCGGGAGGAGGCGTCGCCGCTCACGCGCCTCATCGGCGCGCTCTGGGCGATATCGAACGGCGATGCGTTCCTGTCGATGGTGGTGCTGACGCTCCTCGTGGACCAGCTATGGCTGGGTCAGGTCTTCTTCGCGACGGGCGGGGTCGTCTGGATCGTCGCGGCCATCTTCCTGAACGGCTGGTTTCTCCGCGGCGCATCCCGGCGCGCGAAGCTGGCCGTGGCCTGAGCTCGGCTGCGGGCTGCGCCGCCGAGCTCGGTCCGCTCTAGGACACCGAACACGTCGAAGCCCGGAGAATTTTCACAGGGAGCAGCCGTGTTTCCCGTCAAGAGGTGGCTGCGGTGAAAGACCAGGGTCGGCGCGCCTTCACCATCGCGTTGAGGATGGTCAGGAGCTTGCGCATGCAAGCGGTCAAGGCGAGCTTGGCGGGCTTGCCAGCGGCGACCAATCGCTCGTAGAGCGACTGGAGGACCGGGTTGCAGCGCAGGCCCGAGACGCACGCCATGTAGAGCATCGAGCGCACGGGGGTGCGCCCACCGCGGATGCAACGGCGGCGCTCCTTGCCGCCGCTTTCGTCGTTGAACGGCGCAAGACCGGCGAGCGAGGCGATGGTCTTGCGGTCGAGCGTGCCGAGCTCGGGCAGCTCGACCAGCAGCGTCCGCGCCGTGCCCGGGCCGACGCCGGGGACGGTGCGGAGCAACTGGTCCTTCGCGCGCCAGATGTCGCTGCGCTCGATGTGGCCCCGCAGGTCCTCGTCGATGTCCGCGATCTCCTTGGTCAGCCAGTCGATATGGCGGTCGAGGCTAGCGAGCACGCGCTGAGTGCGTCGTGGTCCGAGCAGCGTGGAGCGTCGATTTTTCTCGGCGACGAGCTCTTGCATGAGCTGCCGGCGGCGCGCCAAGAGCTGCTCCAGGGCGAGCGTCGTCTCGTCGGGCATCTCGGTTCGCGATGGCTGCATGGCCGCCGCAAAGTGGGCGATGCACCTGGCGTCGAGCTTGTCGGTCTTGGCCAGCCTCCCGCTCGCCTTGGCGAAGTCGCGCACGTTGCGCGGATTGACCACGGCCACGGGCAGCCGCGCGACGCTGAGCGCGGCGAGCACGGTCATTTCGAAGCCGCCGGTGGCCTCGAGGACGATGAGCGCCGGTCCGATCGACGCCAGTTCCTTCGCCAGCGCCAGCAGACCGTCGTCGTCGTGAGCGCACCGCCACTCGCGCTTGGCCTCGTGCAGCGCGATGTCGAGGTGCTCCTTCGAAACATCGATGCCTACGTACTCTGCCATACTCTGGGACTTTCTTCCGGACGATGACGAAACGATCTCCCCGGCGCGCCCACCCTTGCAACAATGCGAGCTCTGGCTCAGGCAGCCGTTCGGGCTCTGCGAGGAGACCTACACCGCGGCGACCTCAGCTCCCTGACGGTCTTCCAGACCAGGGCGGGGTCGATCTGCCGCGGGGCAGCTTTGTTAACGCTTCGGCGCGCCCCCGACGAGCTTTCCCCCCAAGCTCCCCAAGTTGCCGGTCTCCCCCCGGGCCCCCCTCATCAGCGACGACGACGACGTAGACCAGGCGCTCCCGAGGGTCATACAAGGCGGGGAGGCGGGGAGGAAGAAAGAAAATGAATTTCTCTCTCTTGCCGTCTCTCGCTCCCCGCGTCCCCGCCTCCCTGTGAAATTCCTGCTTTCTCTCGTGGTCTCAACCCGTTTGTCGCCCTAGAGCGCTCGCCAGGCGGCGGGCCTTCTCCACGTCCTCTTCGAAGTCGATCTCGGTCCAGGGCAGGTCGTCGACGCGCTCGATGCCGAACGGAACCTCCTGGAAAGCGCGATCCATCGCGGCCTCGTACTCCTGATCGAGGCGGCCGGCGGAGACCTCCTCCTCCAGGAGGCGCTGCATCGTCCGGCCGCCTTGAGGGCCGACCTTGGCGAAGCCGACGGTCTCGCCGGCGAGGTCCCAGTCCTTGCCGACGCGGCGCGCGATCTTGAGGACGCGGTCGGCGCGGACGCCGACCATCATCTCTTCGCCGCTCTCCTCCGAGCTCGCGTCGACCAAGAGGCAGTTCTCGTGGGGCGAGCCGACGAGGCGCCGCAGCAGCGCGGCGGGGTACAGCACGTCGGCGTCCATCCACAGCCCGCCGTCCGACAGCCGGTCGGCCGCCACGTGGAGCGAGACGATGCTGCCGTTCGTGAAGCGCGGGTTCTTGACGAGCTCGACCTTCATCGAAGGGCGGAGCGACGCGAGCGCCTCCTCGATCATCTCGTGCCGGAAGCCGACGACGATCGTCAGATCGGTGACGCCGCTCTCGGTGAGGTTCACGAGGTGGCGCTCGAGCAGCGTCTTGCCCTCGATCGAGATGAGGCACTTGGGCGCGTCCCGGCCGATGCGCCGGCCGCGGCCCGCGGCGAGCAGGATCGCCCTCATCGGCGCGCCTCGGCGGCGAAGCGGGAGGCGAGCTCCGGCGGGGTCTCCGCGACGCGGCCGATGCCCTTCACGGTGCCGCCCTCGACGAGGGCGAGCACCATGACCGGGCCCGGCTGCACAAGCGCGACGCGCAGCGACGCCTCGAAGGACTCGACGGAGTCGGCGCGGTGCGTGGCGCGGTAGCCGACCGCGCTGGCGACCGACTCGAGCTTGACGTCGCCCGAGATCGTCCGCTGCCCGCCCGTCGAGGCGTGGGATCGGTTGTCGAGGACGACGTGCAGGAGGTTGGCCGGCCGCTCGCTCCCGACGCTGGCGAGGGCGTTCATGCCCATGAGGACGTTGCCGTCGCCGTCGAGCACGAAGATCCGCTTGCGCGGCTGCGCGAGCGCGAGGCCCAGGCCGATCGACAGGCCGAGCCCCATCGAGCCGATCATGTAGAAGTTCGAGGGCCGATCCTGCGTCGTGTAGAGCTCGCGGCCGATCATGCCGTTGCAGCAGACCACGAGGTCGTCCTTGCCGACCGCCGCCGTGAACACCTTCAGCGCTTCGAGCTTGTTCATTCGAGCACCCCCGCGGGCACGATGAGCGCCGCCGGCTGCCTTGTGGAGAGCATGGTGTCCTTCGCCCACCGCACCTGCGGCCCCATCGGCTCGGCGGCGCGGAGGACGCGGTGCGGGATCTTCATGAGATCGAGGATGGGGAGCATGATCTCGCCCATCATGATGTGCTCCGGGGCGTCGTTGCCGCCCTCGCCGCGCCAGGAGATGACGAGCAGCGTGGGCACCTCGTACATCGTGCTGAGCGAGGCCAGCGCGTTCACGGAGACGCCGAGCCCCGAGTTCTGCATCAGGACCATCGGCAGCCTTCCGCCGAGCCAGGCGCCGAAGGCCATCCCGATAGCGCTGTCCTCGCGGGTCGCCGAGATGTAGCGGGCGCTCTTGTCGGCGTCGAGCAGCGAGACCAGGCCCTTCAAGAGCGAGCAGGGCACGCCCGCGAAGAAGTCGAACCCCGCCTCCTTGAGGGCGGCGACGAACTCGGGCGCATACGATTTGCCTGAACCGTGGGACATGGCCTCACTCCTTGATGAGCGCCCAGGCGCGACGGTAGTCCTCGAACGTGTCGATCTCGAGCCACCCCTTGTAAACGTCGATCGCCTGCACGTCCGCGCCGCGGTCGACGAGCTCCTGGAGCAGATCGGGGAAGGTCGCGCTGCGGAGCGACTCGGCCTCGTGGAACTTGCCCGCTGCGCGGGTCTCCTGCAGCTGGTGGTAGCAGTCCGTGAGCAGGCGCGCGCCCTTCGCGGTGAACATGGCCATGCCGACGAACTCGCCGTGCGCCTCGCTCGCCGGGATCGCGCGGCCGACGCGGGCCACCCGGTGCGGCGCCTCGGCGCCCACGAAGCGGTAGCCGGCCTCCTGCGCGTCCTTCAGGGCCACGAGGTCGGGCACGCCGCGCGCGTCCTTGGGCCGCTGGCCCTCGGCGTAGGCGCGGTCGACGACGATCGAGATGTCCGCCGGGCTCTTGAGGAGCTTCTCGAGGTGGCCGCGCTCGAACACGATGTCGCCGTAGAGGAAGAGGAACGGCCCGCTCAGCTCCTTGGAGGCGCGGAAGAGCGAGGAGACCTCGTTCGTCGTCGCGTACTCGTCGTTGTCGTAATAGCGGGCGTTCGGGACCTTGATCGCCTCCTTCTTGTACCCGCGCACGACGGCGACGTCCTTGACGCCGCACGCGTTGAGCACGTCGATCTGCCGCTCGAGGATGCTCTTGCCCTTCAGATCGAGCATCGGCTTCGGCAGCTCCTCCGTGAGCGGCAGGAGCCCCTGGCTCTGGCCCGCGGCGAGGATGACGGCGGTGACGCCCGGGCTGCCGGAGGGCAAGAAGCTCGACTCTTCCTGCTTCATCTTGTCGACGCCCACGAGCTGGTAGACGCGCTCGAGCGGGACGACCTTGTCGTCGACGCTGCCGGTGTACATCTCGCGCTTCAGCGTCTGGAGCGTCTCCGTCATCGCCTTGATGGACGAGCGGATCGCGTGGTTCGCGAAGATGATCAGCTTGAAGCCGGCCTTGTGCAGGGTGTCGACGCTCGTCGTGCGGTAGATCGTCGGCACGCAGACGAGCGGCGTGTTCGGGCGATCCCACGCGCGGGCGAAGGAGAGCACCTCGTCCGGGTCCTTGCTCTTCGAGTGGATGAGGACCATGTCGGCGCCCGCGTCGGCGTAGGCGCGGCCGCGGCGGAGCGCCTCCTCCATCCCCCAGCCGGCGATGAGCGCCTCGGTCCGCGCGATGACCACGAAGTCGCGATCCCGCTGCGTCGCCTTCGCCGCGCGGACCTTGAGCGCGTGCTCCTCGACGTCCGCCAGCTCGCGCTTCACGCCGGCGTAGAAGCTGCAGCGCTTCGGGAAGATGTTGTCTTCCATGCAGATCGCCGCGATGCCCGCCGCCTCGTACTCCTCGACGCAGCGGACGACGTTGACGGCGTTGCCGTAGCCGTTGTCGCAGTCCGCGACGACCGGGAGCGACGTGTTGTTCATCATCTTGGCGGCCTGGAGGTTCTCCGCCATCGTGAGGATGTTCGCGTCCGGCACCGCGTAGCTCGCGGAGATCTCGAAGCCGGAAGCCCAGAGCCCGTCGAACCCTGCCTCTTCACCGATCTTTGCGGAGAGCCCGTTGTGCGCGCCGATGATGACGATCGGCCCGGGGCGGGCCATGAGTTCGCGCAGCTTCCTGGCTTTGGTCACGTCTCCTCCATCCCTCCGCGCGGTGTTGTCAACTCGGCCCGGCGGGAGATCGCGTCCGCGTGCGCCGCGGTGCGCGTCTCCGACGGGCGGCGTCCCGTCGTCACCGCGCGCGGGCAGCTCCGGTGGGCGCCTGGTCTCGCTCTCCTCCCTGGGGAGCCAGGCCTCACAACGGGCCCTGCCTTAACACCGTTCGCCAGTCCCGCCAATGCCAGGGCACGACCAGGGCACGACCGGAGCAGGCGATCGCGGAGGCACTCGTTCGCGCGCCGACGCGTGGGGACGTGCGCGCTGCGGAGGTGCCTGAAGGCGGGAGCGCGCGGTACACGCCGCGCGCCCCCGGCCGCTCAGCCCTCGCGGCCGACGACGCCCCGCAAGCGGACCAGCCCGGGGCCAGCGCGGAGCACCGCCTGGCACGCGAGGCGGAGCCGCGGCGGGGCGCCGAGGCGCTCGAGCAGATCGAGCTCGCCGCGCGCGGGCGGATCGAGGTGCTGCTCGCCCTCGACGACCTCGACGCGGCACGTGGCGCAGCGCGCGTCACGGCACGAGAAGACGACCGGAGCGCGCGCGTCGTCGCAGACATCGATGAGCCTGCCGGCTCCCGCCTCCGCCGTGACGGCGGGGCCGAGCGCGCCGTCCTCGAACACGACCGTGGGCACCGCCGATCCTCCAGCGCATTTTCTCGGGCGTCTCCACGCACTATACGACGAGCGATGACGGATCGCTGGGACGCAATCATCCTCGGCGGAGGGCCGGGTGGGTCGACGCTCGCGGCATCGATGGCGCGGCTCGGTCGGCGGGCCCTCGTGCTCGAGCGGGAGAGGTTCCCTCGCTTTCACATCGGCGAGTCGCTGCTGCCGCGGTCGCGCGAGGTCTTCGAGCGGCTCGGGCTGGACGAGAAGCTGGACGCGCGCTTCCTCCGCAAATACGGCGCCCGGTTCCTGTGCTCGTCGACGGGGCGGACGCGGACGTACAGCTTCGCCGACGCGTTCGATCCGAAGTTCGAGTTCGCCTACCAGGTGCAGCGCGACGCGTTCGATCAGCTGCTGCTCCGCCACGCCGCGGAGCTCGGGGCGGAGGTGCGCGAGTCGTGGGAGGCCGTCGAGGTGGTGTTCGAGGGCGCCCGCGCCGTCGGGGTGCGCGCGCGGCCGCGCGCTCGATCCGGAGGCGCCGAGCCCGAGGGGGCCGCGTCCGCGCGCGCCGACGCGGGCGACGCCGTCGAGCTCCGGGCGCCGGTGATCGTGGACGCGACGGGGCGGGACACGCTGCTCGCGTCGAGGATGCGGCGCAAGGCGCAGCTGGCCGAGCTCGACAAGACCGCGCTGTTCACCCACTACGAGGGCGTGCCCCGCGAGGACGGGATCCACCAGGGCGACATCCAGGTGGTCATCTTCGAGCACGGGTGGTTCTGGTTCATCCCGTTCCGCGGCGAGGTGACGAGCGTCGGCGCGGTGGTGTCGTCGAGCTGGATCCGGGGCCGGCCGAAGGGGGAGCCCCTCGACGAGCTCTTCGATCGAACCGTCGCGCAGAGCGGGTGGGCGCGGGAGCTCCTCGCGGGCGCGCGGCGCGTCAGGCCGGTGGGGGCGCTCGCCGACTTCTCGTACCGGATCGACCAGCTCGCCGGAGATGGCTGGCTCTTCGTGGGCGACGCGGGCGGGTTCCTCGACCCGCTCTTCTCGACGGGCGCGCACCTCGCCATCAAGGGCGCCGATCTGGCGGCCACGGCCATCCACCGCGCGCTCGACGCCGGGGACACCTCGCGCGCCGCGTTCGCGGGCTACGAGGCGGAGATCCGCTACGCGGTCGATCTCTTCCTCGGCGTCGTGCAGGGCTTCTACAAGGGCCAGTTCCGGGAGACCCTGTTCGAGCCGAACCAGCGGCCCACGATGCGCAAGCTCATCACCAGCATGCTCGCGGGCGACGTGTTCCACGAAGGGCGGCGGCCGCAGTGGGCGTCGTTCCTCCGGCAGCACTATCCGCCGGAGGTGCCCGCCTTCGCGTGAAGCGCGGCGAGCGGCCGCGCGCGTGCCCCGGGCGCCCGCTCGCCCGGTGGAACCGCGATCAGCGGCCGCACACCGCGCGGTCCAGGACCGCGTCGCTCATCTGCTTGCAGGCGGCCGCGATCGCGACGCGCGCCTCCGCCCTCGCGTCGCCCTCCAGCGCCTCGTCGTCGGCCTCCGCCCTGGCCTCGAGCACGTCGCGCGCGATCCGGATCGCGGCATCGTGGCTCTTCCTGGTCTCCGCGGGCAGCTTGCTGGCGCAGGCGGTCATCGTGGCCAGGTAGCTGTCGCACGCGTCGACCCCGGTGCTGTCGAGGTCGGCCTTCCCCGCATCGCCGCCTGCCTTGCCGCAGCCGAGGGCGAGGGTGCCCCACAGAAGAAGTGCCAGGTGAGCTCTCGCCATCGTCGCGCGTCCCGGGGCGCCGCAGGAGGCCGGCGCTGGCCGCCTCGCGCGCTGCCCGACGCGGCGCACCCTGCCATGAGCGCGCGCCGCGGGGCAATTTTCGGCGGGTCAGGCGCGACGGCGCGCCTGCCATGAGCGCGCGCCGCGGGGCCAACGCGGCGGGTCAGGCGCGACGGCGCCTGCCATGAGCGCGCGCCGCGGGGCCAACGCGGCGGGTCAGGCGCGGATCAGCAGGATGGCGTGCTCGTGGCGCGGGCGGCGCTGGAAGGCGCGCGCGGTGGGGCGGTGGAAGTGGGGGCGCGGCTGCGACGCGACGGCGCGGACCGCGAAGCGCGCGCCGGACGCGGCGGCCCGGACCACGTCGACGGCGTAGACAGGCGCGCCGGCGACGACGCTGTCGGCGATCAGCAGCACGAGCGGCGCGCCGCTCCGGAGGACGCGCGCGAGCGCGGCGAGCACGGAGCCGAGCTCCTCGCGCCAGCGCGCGCGGCCGGCCTCGGGGCCGAGCGGGTCGAGGTGCCGGCGTGCCCCGATCTCGTCCTGCTCGAAGCGGGCGCTCCGGAGCCGGAGCCAGCGCAGCCTCGCCTCGTGGTGCGCGAGGTAGTCGTACACACCGGGGTAGGGCGGCGACGTGATCGCGAGGTGGACCGAGCCGGTCTCGACGCCGCGGAGCGCGCGCGCGTCGCCCTCCTCGACGAGCGCGGGCGGGCTCGCTTCGAGCTGAGCGGCGACGTCGGCGAGGCGCTGGGCGAGCTCCTCCGCCTTGCGGACGAAGAGCCGCGCCGGATAGCCGGCGGCGATCCGCCGCGGCAGCTCGTGCTCCGAGGTGTCGGACGTGCGGCGGCTGAGCTTCGTGAGGATGGCGGAGAGGACGAGCTCGAGATCCGCGCGGAGCGCGTCGGCGCCGTGGCCCGCGATGCGGTCGAGGCCGATGCGGAGCCCGTCGAGCTCGAGGAGCACGTGCGGCTCGAACAGGGCGACGTCCTCGGGGCCGTACCGGCGGCTCGGGCCGGCGCGCGCCTTGCGGCGCTCATCGGCCACGGCCGCGACCTCGCGGGAGGCGGCGACGAGCCGCTCGCGCTCGCCGGGGGTGCTGCCCTGGACCTTCAGGCGGGCGAGGCGCACGGCCAGGGGGTTCGCGTCGACGCCGATCGCCGCCCGGCCCGCGAGCCGCGCCTCGACGAGGACGGTGCCGCTGCCGCAGAAGGGGTCGAGCACCCGCTCGCCCGGCCTGGAGAGGCCCTCGATCAGCCGGCGGGCCGTGTCCGGGTGCATCCGGGCCGGGTAGCTGTGGAACCCGTGAACGTGCGCGCGCGCCGCTTCCTCCGCCGTGCTCGAGCTGGCGACGTCGAGCGCGTGGGCGAGCATCGCGGCGCCTTCGGGGTCGCCCTCGAGCAGCGTCGCGCCGCCGACGTGGGTCAGGGCGCGGCGCTCCTGCGGCGGGGGCTGGATCGCGCGGGCCTTCTGCCGCGGCGGACCGGGCTTCGGCTTGGGATCAGCGCTTCGCGGGGTCGACATGGGCGGTCCGTTGGGTCAGGGGCTCGGTGAAGGCTTCCTCCTCCGCGGCGAGGGTGTGCGCCACGCTGTCGGCCGCGGCCTCGTCCCGGTCTTCGCCGCGCGCCGCGCCGACGCGCAGCTTCGGCGCGTAGCCGAACTCGCCCGCGGGGCTCACCGCGCCGCGCACGACGTCGTTGACCTCCAGCAGCGCGAGGAGCTCCTCGGCCTGGGGCTCGGCGATGCGGAGGGTCGAGGCGAGCCTGTCGGCGGTGAGCGGGCCGTCGGCCTGGCGGGCGACGTCGGAGGCGACAGAGACCCACGCGGCGTCGAGCGCGGGCGCGATCTCCCGGCTCCGCGACTTGGCCTGCCGGAGAGCCCAGAGGGTGAAGGCGGCGACGGGCACCATGGTCAGGAGCCCGGCGGTGAAGAGCCCGATGCTCGCGCCGAGGACGAGCAACAGCACGGCGAACAGGAACAGCTCGAAGCCGAGCAGCGCGCTCGCCGCGACGCCGGCGGCGCGCCAGACCGAGCGCGCGGAGGCCGCCGCGCGCGCCTTCTGGAGCAGCGGCACCTCGCGGCCGGATCGCTTGACGTGGTCGTCGGCGAGTGGGACGCGCGGGCCGCCGCAGGCGTCGCACTGGAACCGCAGCTCGGGGTGCGCGGAGGCGCCGGCGACGCCGCGGCAGTGCGGGCAGGCCTCGGCGCGCGGGTCCGCGCCGCACTGCGGGCAGCGATCGCTCTCCGGCGCGAACGCCGCGGCGCACACGCGGCAGCGGGCGGCGCCGGGCGACGCGTCGCTCACGGCGCGCTCGCGGCGGGGGCCGAGCGGGCGCCGCTCACGCTGCGCAGCACGGCGTCGAACAGGGCGCGCCCGTCCGCGCAGCCCTGGCCCTGGAAGGGCTCGCTCATCCGTTCGGGGTGGGGCATCAGCCCGAGCACGTTCCGCCGGGGCCCGCCGTAGATGCCGGCGATGTCCATCGCCGATCCGTTGGGGTTCGCGTCGCCGCCGACCAGCCCCTCGCTGTCGCAGTACTGCAGCGCGATGGCGCGCTCGTTGACGAGCTTGCGCAGCGTCTCGGGATCCGCCTGGTACCGCCCTTCGGCGTGGGCGATCGGCAGGCGGAGCACCCGGGGCAGGCCGCCCGTGAACGGCCTTTCCGCGCGCGGGGTCACGAAGACGTCGCGGCGCTCCGTGCGGACCTGGAGCACGTCGCGGAGCGTATGGATCATTTCGGCCCCGGCGCTGGAGCCCGGGAAGATGACCACGGTCGCGTGCATGGCCGTCGACGTACTCCGGTTGTCGGCGCTCGGCCAGGGGTCCTGACGGAGCGCGCTGCTTCACCGGCCTCTTTTGGCGTGCCATGATGGGACATGGCGTCGCGATGGGCGCGGACCGGTCGAACCGACGCGACGGTGCGCGCGGCGTCCGGCTACCTCGTCCTGGCGGCGCTGGCGATCTCGCTGGGCCTGGTGCTGCGCGATGGATGGCCGTGGATCCACCCGAGCCCGTGGCTCGCGCTGCCGCCGCTCATCGCGCTCCTGATGAGCGTCGCGCTCGGCCTCACGCTGGCGGCCGGGGTCGTCGTGACGACGCGCGTCGCCGTGGTCCGGTTCGGCTGGGCCCGGCGCCTGCACGCGGAGCTCCGCCCGGTCGCGCTGGACTTCTCGCCCGGCCAGATCCTGCTCCTCGCGGGCCTCTCGAGCCTCGGGGAGGAGCTGCTCTTCCGAGGGCTCCTGACGCCGCTCCTCGGCGTGTCGCTGAGCGCGCTCCTCTTTGGCCTGATGCACCAGATGCGCGGTCCGAGCCGCTGGGTGTGGATCGGCTGGGCGGTGGGCGTGGGCGCGGGGCTCGGCGCCATCTTCGCGGCGACGGGGTCGCTCGTCGGGCCGATCGTGGCGCACGCTGTCGTGAACGCGGTGAACCTGAGCTACCTGCGCGATCACGATCCGGGTGAGGTGGAGCAGCGGACGATGCTCTGAGCTGGGGCTCGCCCGGAGACGGGCGACCTGGTGGGGAGGGGAGGTTTTGCCGAGATGCACGGCCCCCTGGGAGGGAGCCCGCCGCGCGGCGCGGGGGATGGGCAGAACGGGGTTCGACCCTCGGCGAAGGTGGCCGAAGGGGTGGGACAACGGGGGTCGACCCCCGGCGAAGGTGGCCGAAGGGGGGGACGACGGGGGTTCGACCCCCGGCGAAGGTGGCCGAAGGGGTGGGACGACGGGGTTCGACCCCCGGCGAAGGTGGCCGAAGGGGGGGGACGACGGGGGTTCGACCCCCGGCGAAGGTGGCCGAAGGGGTGGGACAACGGGGTTCGACCCCCGGCGAAGGTGGCCGAAGGGGGGGACGACGGGGTTCGACCCCCGGCGAAGGTGGCCGAAGGGGTGGGACAACGGGGGCGACCGAAGCGGTGCGACGGTCGGAGGTCGGTACGCTGGGATGTGGTCCTGGCGATCCGGACGTGGCACAAGAGCCGCCTCCGCATGCAGCCCCCTTGGAAGCTCCTCGTCGAGGATCTCGGCCGCATCGCACACGCGGAGATCGAGGCCCGCCCGCTGCTCCTCTTCGTAGGCGGGAACAACACCGGCAAGACGTACCTCGCCTCGCTGCTCTGGGGGTTGCTGTCGCTGAGTAGCGATCTGCCCGTCGCGCGGGGAGATGCCTACCAGCGTTACGTCTCCTGGCTCGAGGAGCGCTTCGCGCGGCGCGAGCAGGAGCCGACGTTCGAGATCACGCCCGAGGTTCACGCGGATCTCGTCCAGATCGCCAACGACACGCTGCGGGAACACGGCACCACGCTCGCCGAGCAGACGTTCAACCGGCCTGGTTTCAAGGTCGGCAAGATCGAGCTGCGGGAGGTCTCCCTGCCCAAGGAGAGCTCGTACCGCTGGATCACGCGCCAGAGTCGGAAGCAGCCCTTTGTCATCCTGTCGACAGTTCGTCGCGACCACTTCAAGTGGACCGTTGCTGGCGTCGAAGACCCCGTTGGACGTGCCTTCGCCATCGAGCTCCTGGCGAAAGATCACCTCGCGAACGCGCTCGGAGGCGCTGGGCCAGGATACGCCAACAATCGCCCCAGCCTCCCTCATGAGGGGCCGGTCTTCCTTCCCGCGTCACGGACGGGGTTCATGCTCCTCTACCGCAGCCTCGCGCAGCAGCTCGTTGGGGACGTCCTCATCAAGACGGGGGCTGCTCGCCGGCCCGCGCCCGACCTGACCCGGCCAGCCATCGACTTCATCGACCTGCTCGTCGGTCTTCGACCCGAGGAGGGCGCGTACCCCGAGGAAGCGGCCTTCCTCGAGCGCGCGATGGGAGGGCGGCTCGCGCTCCGATCCGGCGTCGGGCTCAACGAGGTGGTCTACGAGCACACCGAGGGCGAGCCCCCGCTGCCGATGGAGCTCTCCTCGTCCCTCGTTACCGAGCTCGCCCCGGTGGTCGTCACGCTCCGCCACGTCGGCAACTACCGCGTCCTCGTGATCGAGGAGCCCGAAGCGCACCTCCATCCGAGGCTCCAGCGCCGGCTGGCGCAGGTCATCGTCCGCCTCGTCCGGAAGGGGCTCTTCGTCTGGATCACGACGCACAGCGAGAACTTCTGCCAGCAGATCAACAATTTCATGAAGCTCGGCGCGCACCCTCAGCGGGCCGAGATGCAGCGCAAGCACGGCTACGAGGAGATCGACTACCTCGAGCTGGACGACGTCGCGGGCTACCAGTTCGAAGCAGATCCGTCCGGCAGGCGCACCACCGTCACCGAGATGCAGAAGACGGCGTCGGGCCTGGTCATGCCGACCTTCAACCGCGAGCTCGCGGCCCTGACCGACGAGGCGCTGGATTTCGAGCGGCCCGACGGCGAGGAATGAGGCTTCCTGGGACCATCGAGGAACGCCTCAAGGTGATCCGGGGCGGCCGCTGGAAGCTGCTCCACGCGACGGACGTCGCCGAGCTCGAGGACGAAGGCGTTCGCGTGAGCTGCGCGCTCGCCGGCGCCGCTTCATGCATCGAGCTCCGTCTGATGCCGGGTGACGTGCAGCTCCTGCGCGAGAGCGCATGCGCGGACTTCGCGCTGCTGCTGGCTCGTGGAGACGACGCGTTCGAAGCGCACATCATCGAGCTCAAGCGGTCCGTGGGGAAGGACACGTGGGAGCACGTGCAAAAGCAGCTCGAGTGGGCCGCCGTTCGGCTCCTGGCCATCGCGGGCGTCCTCGGCGTCCGGATCCGCGGCGTGGTCGCCTACACGGCGTTCTGCAGCGACAAGCTCGCGCGCGAGAGCTCCACGAACCCCGCCATCATGAAGACTTCCCTCGGTCCATCCGATGCGAGCGAGTCGAACGTCCGTCGCTGGGCGGAAGCGCGGCGCTCCTGGGAGCGCGGGAGCATCTGGATGCAGGAGCTCCGCCGACACATCGAGCACAGGCAAATCCGGACACACGAGGTCGGACCGGCTGCAGCCGGCCACGCCACCGTGACATGTCGACCGCGCTCGGCGCCGGGTGAGGACGACACGAGCTGGCTCTTCGAGCCTGCCGCGGGGTAGCGCGGCGATTCCTCCGCGCCTTGCGCATCCTCGTGCGCGTACGTGGCGGCGCACGTCGAACGAGCGGATCGATCAGCAGCGGTCCAGGCCCCCGCCGGTGCATGCAGGTCGGTGCCCTCACCCGCTCTCCTCTCCCGCCCCCCTCTCAGCGTTTCTTCGCGTCAGGGCGGGGAGGCCTGGGCGGCGCCGGTCTCGGGGGGATCGGCGTCGCACGCGGCGGGCTTTCGTGGCTCTCCGGCTGGGTCGCTGGCGGGGCGGTTCCGCGGGAGAGCTCGCCCGCCTCCATGGCGCTCCGCGCCTCGCGGCCTGGCGAAGACAGCGGCGCGGTCGGCTGGCGGGCCGACGGCTGCGACGGAGGCGTTCGGCCCCCGCTTCGCGGGAGCGTCGGGGGGTCGTTCTCCTCCATGCCCGCGCCGCGCCGGCTCGACGGCGATGCCCTTCGGGCCAGCGAGGGCAGCGTCGGCGGCGCCACGGGGATGGGCTCGAAGTCGAAGTTCAGCTCGAGCGACGGCGGCCCATCGGAGATCGCCGCGGTGTCGGAGCCCTTCCGCGGCGCAGAGGCGGGCCCGCGGCGGAGGCGCTCCTCGGACGACACGCGCGACGACGGCGGCGCGACGTCGTCCAGGATGGACGACGGCCCGCCGAGCGCGGTCGTCGCCATCCGGGGCTCCGGACGGCGCCGCGATGGCGGGATGTGCAGCTCGACGCGGGTGCTCTCGTCCTCGAGACGGGTCGCCTCGAGCAGGTAGGCGGCGATGGATGTCCGGTCCGCCGGCACAGGGCGGTCGCCTGGGACGAACGCGAACCGTCCGACCTTCCAGCTGAGCATGGTGCGGAGCGCGGCGAGCGCCGAGACGCGCGTGCCTCCCACGGTCCCCTCGACGATGCACCCTTCGGCGATGTCCAGCTGAGCCCGCCGCTTCTTGCTGCTCACCTCGAACATGCCAGACCGCCGCTCCATCTCGAGGACGGTGAGGACCGTCGCGATCGACATCTGGCTGAGATCGCCCTCGATCGCTGTCTGATCGACGGAGGTCGGGATCGACATGAGGCTGTCCCGCCGCTGGCGCAGGCGCGACGCCATCTGCACGAGCGCCCCGATCTGCGCGACGACCTCGCCGACCCGGAACGGCTTGGTCATGTAGACGTCGGCGCCCACGTGGAACCCTTCGAGTCGGGCCTCCTGGTCGTCGAGCCCGGAGAGGAACAGGAAGGGCGTGACGGACACCCGCGACGGCTGGGTGCGCACGTTGCGTGCGACCCAGTAGCCGTCGTGATCGGGCAGGCCGATGTCACAGACGATGCACTCGGGCTCCAGGGTGCAGGCGGTCGAGAGCCCGGCCTCTGCGGTGGCGCAGAAGACGACCTCGTAACCTACGTCGCGGATCGCGGTGGCGAGCAGGTCCGCGACATACTCTTCGTCCTCGATCACGAGCACGACCCCGCTCGGCATCTAGCAGACGGTACACGCGCCCTGCGGGGGTGGCCAAGGGTGAATGGCGGAGAGCCAGCCTGATCATCCGCCGGCGCGCCGCCGTCCAGACTTCCCGCGCCAGCGCTCGGCGTGACGCGCGGCGACCGAGCTCGCCGCGGCGTCTCGCGCGAGCTCGGCTCGGCGGGACGTCCTGTGCGCGTTCGCCCGCGGCGTCCGGCCGCGGCGAGGGATTCACGCTATAAGAACGGAAATGGCAACTCTGGTCCGAGAGGCCGACGGTGCGGCGCGGCCCGGCGAGCAGGCTCCCCCGGGGGCTCGCGTCTTCATCGCGATGAGCGGCGGAGTCGACTCGTCCGTCGCGGCGGCGCGCCTCTGCGACGCTGGATACGAGGTCGTCGGCGTGACGCTGCACCTCTGGGACTATCCCGACGACGGCAGCGTCAAGAGCCGCTGCTGCGCGCCCGAGGATCAGCACGACGCTCGCCGGGTCGCCGACCACCTCGGCATCCCGCACTACACGTTCGATCGCCGCGCCCTGTTCCGCGAGCACGTCGTCGATCCCTTCGTCGAGGCGTACCTCGCGGGCGAGACGCCGAGCCCGTGCGTGGCCTGCAACCGCTCGGTCAAGCTCCGGGAGCTGTTCCCGCTGGCGGAGCGGCTCGGCGTCTCCTGGGTCGCGACGGGCCACTACGCGCGGGTCGTCATGGAGGAGGGCGGCGCGCGACTCTACCGTGGCCGCGATCGACACAAGGATCAGAGCTACTTCCTGCACATGCTCCGATCGGACGAGCTGTCGCGGCTCCTCTTCCCGCTCGGCGACTCGACAAAGGACGAGGTGCGCGCCGAGGCGATCGCCCGCGGGCTCCCGGGCGCCGAGAAGGGGGAGAGCCAGGAGCTCTGCTTCATCCCGTCCGGCCGTTATGCGCCCTTCGTGGCCGAGCGCGCCGCGGACAGGCTCCGGCCCGGCCCGATCGTCGATCGGGACGGCCGCGTTGTCGGGTCGCACGGCGGCGTGCACGGCTTCACGGTGGGCCAGCGCAAGGGCATCGGCGTCTCGCTCGGCCGCCCCGCGTTCGTCGTGGGGCTCGACGCCGCGTCCGGCGCGGTGCACCTCGGCGACGAGGGCGATCTGTACGCCGCGGGCGCCGAGATCGCCGACGCTGTGTGGTGCGACGACGCGGTGTTCCCCTTGGAAGCCGAGGTGCGGGTGCGGGCGCGGCACGAGGCGGCGCCCGGCGTCATCGAGCGGCGCCGCGACCCTGCGACGGGGGCGGAGAGCTTCGTCGCGCGGTTCGCGAGCCCGGTGCGGTCCGTCTCCCCCGGGCAGATGGCCGTTGTCTACCGGGGCGATCGCGTCCTCGGCGGAGGCCGCATCAAGGCGGCTCTCCGCTCGGAGGCGGCGTCGTGAGGGCCCGTGCGCTCGCTCCCTTCGCGTGCGCGCTCTCGCTGGGGTGCTCGCTCGGGCAGGGGGAAGGCGAGGTCCGCAGCGACCACCTGCGCGCCGCCGGCTGCTGGGACGACAGCTACGACATGCGCCCGGACTTCTTCGCCGCGGTCCCCTACCGCTCCACCTTGCAGGTCCGGGTGCAGCGGGGGAGCGATCTGCAGGAGATCTCGGACGGGCTCGCGGTGCTGATCGACGACGTCGACCTCATCCGCGGAGACGGGCGCGTGAACAAGCTCGACGTCGACCTGAGCGTCGGGCTCCCGCCGGGCGTCGAGCTGCCGGGCTCGCCTCCGCCGACGCCCAAGCCGGAGGGGCTCGCTCCGCTCGTGCACATGGTGCTTTACCTCCAGCGGTCGTGCCACAACCAGAACACCGTGCTCTACGCCGTCGAGGGGACCATCAAGTTCCAGGCGCTGTTCAGCGGCGACCCCAACGAGACGGATGCGGTCGACAAGTACACCGACGCGACGTTCGACGTCTGGGTCGGCGATCCGCGCGATGCGGGCCTCGGTCACCCGGCGGACGCCATCCCTCGGGAGCTCCTCTCGCAGGTCACCGGGGGGTTCCGCTTCTACTTCGAGCGAGGTCAACCTGGGCAACCGTTCCCCTGAGCTCGTCACGACTCCGTCCCGGGTCTCAGGTGGTGTCCTACCTGTCGGGACAGGGGTCTTCAGCGCCCCGGTGGATTGAAGCTGACCATCTGCCAGCTGTCCTGGCCGAGACGACATGGCAAAGCGCCGCGTACTCGCGGTAAAGTAGTGACCGCTCATGCCCCAACCCCCGCCTCGACCCGCATCGCGAATGGGCGGACCTCCAAGCCCCGGGTCGACCAATGCATCGCCTGACGCGCGCGCGAAGGAGTCCGAGAAGCAGCAGGGGACGTACTTCCTGGGCCGTTACCGCGTGGTCGACGAGATCGGGGTGGGCGGAATGGCGAGCGTTCACCTGGCTCGCATGGATGGCCCGGGCGGCTTTCAAAAGTGGGTCGCGATCAAGCGGATCCACCCTCACCTGGTCGAGGACGATCAGTTCGTCGACATGTTCCTGGATGAGGCGCGCATCGCGGCTGGCATCAACCACGCCAATGTCGCGCAGGTGTTCGACCTCGGGAAGGACGACAACACCTACTGGATCGCCATGGAATACCTCCACGGCGAGCCGCTCCGGGAGGTGATGCGCCGCGCGGAGGAGCGCCGGCTGCGCATCTCGCCCGAGCTCGCTGCGCGCATCTGCTCCGACGCCGCCGAGGGGCTTCACGCCGCTCACGA
This sequence comes from Sorangium sp. So ce375, assembly GCF_051473855.1. Lineage (NCBI taxonomy): Bacteria > Pseudomonadati > Myxococcota > Polyangiales > Polyangiaceae > Sorangium > Sorangium sp. So ce375. The sequence continues at coordinate 10,226,227 of NZ_CP150335.1, read as the reverse complement.
GCTGCGCGGAAAGAACGGCCAGCTGCTCGGCCTGGTGCACCGCGACGTCACGCCGCACAACCTGTTCCTCACCTACGACGGCTACACAAAGGTCGTGGATTTCGGCATCGCGAAGGTGGCTGACCGGCTGTCGTCCACCCGCGCGGGAACGCTGAAAGGCAAGTTGGCCTACATGTCGCCCGAGCAGGTGCGCGGCAACGAGGTCGATCGCACGACCGATGTTTTCGCGCTCGGGGTCGTCCTCTGGGAGCTCACGACGAACCAGCGCCTCTTCCGGATGGATACGGATCTCGACACGCTCGAGAAGGTGCAGGCGTGCGTCGTCCCGCCGCCGTCCACGATCGTGCCCGACTATCCGATCGAGCTGGAGAGCGTCGTCATGAAGGCGCTCGCCAAGCACAAGCAGGAGCGCTTCCAGACCGCGCGCGAATTCTCGCGAGCCCTGCAGAATTTCCTGATGAGGAGCGGGGTCTTCGTTGGCTCCGAAGAGGTCGCGCAGTTCGTGCAGCAGGTGTTCGTCGATCGCATCCAGAAGCGCGAGGCCCACCTCGCGTGGGCCGCCGAGGTGACGTCCACCATCAACGTCGAGCAGGTGCGCGCGCGCGGCTCGACGACGGCCACGGACAGCGTCGGGCTCCGCAGCCGCGGCCGGGAGCCCGAGCCGCAGCAGCGCCTCACGCCGCCGCAGATCTTCCGGCAGAACGCCGCGCCGGCGAGCGGGATCGCGCCGGTCGGGCGCACGTCGTCGAGGGACGCGGACGACCGGCAGATGGTGGCCGCGTCGCTGATGGACGACGATGAGGATGTCCCGACGACGGTCGCGACGCGCGAGCAAGCCGAGCCGGTGCGATCCTTTCCTCACGGCGAGCGCCCGATGGTGCGCCCGGCCGCCGGCTCGGTGCCCGAGCCCGTCCCAGCGTCGCCTCCTCCCCAGGCCGGCGCCCGGTCCGGCATTCCGACGGTGCGTCCTGGCATGCCGACGGCGCGTCCCGGCTATTCGCCCGCCTACCCGAGCCCTCCGCGCGTGCCCGGCGGCCGGGACCCCGCTCCGCCGCCGCTCTCGTCGGGTCCGTACCCTCCGCACGACTTCGACGCGGGCGAGCTCGCGCCCCTCAAGGGGGGCCTCCTGGACAGCGATCTGGGCAACCCGCTCGCGTCCACGCTCGCGCTCCCGTCGCAGGATCCGCCCCCGGTCCTCCAGGGCACGAGCGAGCCTGCGCGCCACGCGCGGGTGACCAGGACCCCTGCGGTCGCCACGCCGCTGCACGCGCACGCTGCCGTCCCGTACGCGCTGCCGTTCAATGGCCAGGGGCATACCGCGGCTCCTGCGCCCCCTGTCAGCTCGGCGGTGCCGGCGCCGGCGTCGATGACCGTGGGGCAGGCCCAGCTGTTCGCGTCGACGGCGCCGGTGCAGCCTCCACAGTCGCAGATCGAGACCGCGCTCTCCCTGCCGCGCCCGGATCCGGCGGCCATCTGGGCAGCCACGCAGGACGCGGCGTCCAAGGGGAACGGCAGGAACACGCTCGTGCTCATCGCCGTCATCACCCTCACCGTGCTGTGCGTCCTCGGTATCGGCGCGCTGATCTACATGAAGACCAGCGCCGCGCAGCCCTCGCCCGCCAAGGGCGTCGACGCCGTCCCTGCGCCGCCCGCCTCGACGGGCGCGACGACGACGGACCAGTCGAGCTCCTGGGTGCGTGAGGGGTCCGCGGGCGCCTTTCGCGCGCGCGGCCTCGCGCTCCGTGAAGGAGCGCCCGTCGTCCACGCCGACCGGATCCGCCTGCAGCGCCTTACGATGAAGGGATGAAGTCAGTCCACCGCCGCTCGAACGGCGCCAGGGCGCGGCACCGCCCAGGCGAGCGAGCCCAGCTGCGTGTCGAGGCGCTGGCAACCGGCGGCGCGGGCGTCGGCCGGCTCGCGGGCGAGGTCGTCTTCGTCCCTGCGACGGCGCCTGGCGACCTCGTCGAGGTCGAGCTCGACCGGAGCGCACGCCCGGCGAGGGGCACGCTCCTCCGTGTCGTCGAGCCGAGCGCCGACCGCGTCGCTCCGCCGTGCCGCTTCGCGGACGCCTGCGGCGGCTGCGACTGGATGCACGTCCGGATCGAGGCGCAGCAGGCCGCGCACGAGCAGATCGTCCGGCAAGCCATCGCGCGCGCGACGTCGCTCGCCGAGGCCGATCTGCCGCCGATCCGCGTCCATCCAGCCCCCTCGCCGCTCGGTTACCGGTCGCGGGCGAGGCTGTTCGCGCGCGCGGAGCGCGGCGAGGTGCGCGTCGGTTATCGCGCGCCGAGGACGCACGCCGTCGTGGCGATCGATCGCTGCGTGGTGCTTGTCGACGCGATCGCGCCGCTCGCCGGCGAGCTGCCCGGCGTCCTCCGCGGGGCCGAGGGGGAGGGCGATGTCCTGATCTCGCTCGGCGCTTCGAGCCGCCCGGTGGTCGAGATCCTGTGGCGCGGCCAGCTGCCGCCGGCCGCGTGGCAGCGGCTCGACGAGCGCACGGCGCGCGGGGAGTGGGCCGGCGCCCGCGTCACGCTCGACGGCGCGCGCGAGGCCGCGTCGTTCGGCGATCCGCGGCCCGCGATCCTGGGGGCGGACGGCCTGCCGCTGCTCCTCGCGCCGGGCGGCTTCGGGCAGCCGTCCGAGGAGGGGGCGGCCGTCCTCGCCCGCCGTGCCGCCGAGCTCGCTCACCTCGACTCCACCCGGCCGCCGCACGTCCTCGAGCTGTTCGCCGGGAGCGGCACGCTCTCCGTGCTGCTCGCGCGCGGCGCGCCGCGACCCTCTCCGGCCGCCGATCCCCCCGTGGCCGCGTCCTCCGGCCCCTCGGGGCTCGCTTCGTTCACGGCCGTGGAGCTCTCGTCCGGAGCGGTCGCATGCCTGCGGCAGAACCTCGCGGCGCGCGGGCTCGCTGGCAAGGCGATCGAGGCGGACGCCGATCAGCACCCGATCCCGGCGCGCACCGACGTCGTGGTGCTGGATCCGCCGCGCAGCGGGGCTCCCGGCGCGGCGCGCGCGATCGCGGCCTCGAGCGCGCGCGTCGTCGTCTACGTCTCCTGCGACCCGGCCACCCTGGCGCGCGATCTCGGCGGCATCCTCCGCGGCGGCTTCGAGATCACGGACATCGAGGCGGTCGAGCTCTTCCCTCAGACGAGCCATATCGAGTCGATCGTCCGCCTCTCCCGCGCCCGCAGGTCCGCTCGCTGATCGGCGCGGGCGTGCCGGCCGGCGCGCCACGCCCTGCTCCGCGCCGAGCTCGGTCGGAGGGCCGCGAAGCGCCGTCCCCCGGCGGCTTGCGCTAGGCTGCCAGGGATGATTCACCGCCTCGATGATCGCCTCCGCGAGGAGGCGCGGCGCTATCGTCTCGTGTTCGCCTGCCCCGATTGCGCCTCGTTCGATCCGGTGGTCCCCGACCCCGATAAGGCGGGCGCCTTGCCCCCGGGCCGCGAGCCGCGCTGCTCGCTCGGCTATCCGGTCACGCCGCACCTGAGCCCCTCGCTCGACGATCGCGACGAGATCATTTTCTGCAAGGCGTTCGAGCTCCGATGAGCCCTCCTGCTGGACCTCCTCCGCCTCCCAGGCGGGGCCGCTCGCACCCTCCGTCGCTGATCCGCCTCGCCGAGCGGCTGATCCGGGACGAGCGGCTGCTCGCGCGCGGCGACGTCGTGCTCTGCGCCTGCTCCGGAGGCCCCGACTCGACCGCGCTGCTGCACGTCCTTTCGCTGCTCCGGCGGCGGATCGGCCACGAGGTCGTCGCGCACGGCGTCGATCACGGCCTCCGCGCCGCGGCCGCGGCCGAGCTCGCGATCGCCCGCGACCTCTCCGAGCGGCTCGCGGTCCCTTACGCCGAGACCCGCGTGAACGTGGCGCCCGGCGCGAACCTCCAGGCCAGGGCGCGCGCCGCCCGGTTCGCCGCGCTGGCAGCCGCCGCCGCGGCGCACGGCGCCCGCGCGATCGCGACCGGCCACACCGCGGACGACCGGGCCGAGACGGTGCTCCTGCGCCTGTTGCGGGGGGCGGGGCCGCGGGGGCTGGCCGTCCTGCCGCCGCGCGCCCCGCTCTCGCCCGACGTCGCCGGCGAGGGCGGCGCGGGGCCGGGCTCGGCGGCCGGCGTCGAGCTCATCCGCCCGTTGCTCCTGGCGCGCCGCGCCGATGTCCTGGCCCACCTGGGCCGGCATCGGCTGCCGTTCGCCGAAGATCCCAGCAACACGGACCCCCGCTTCACCCGCGTTCGTGTCCGGCGCGAGCTCCTCCCGCTCCTCGAGGACCTGTCGCCGGCGATCGTCGAGCACCTCTGCGCGCTCTCGGACATGCTCGTCGCCGGGCGAGATCGGCCCTCTGGCGGCGATCCAGCCGTCCTCGACGGCAGCGAGCCGCTGTCGATTCCGCTCGGTCGGGCGCAGCGATTCGCGATCGAGCGGGCTCGCAAGCTGGGGCGGCCGCTGCGCGTCCGGGTCCGCGGCGGCGAAGAGATCGCCGTGGGCTTTCCAGAGGAGTCCAGCGTGCTTATCGAGGACGGGTCTGCGCGTCGCGGGACCTGACCGCATGCACCCCACCCGCGGCCCCTGTCGAGTTCCCTTTTTCGCTGTGTCGCCGCGGAGACCCGCGGTCGACGACCGAGCTGACGGGTGGCATGCTGACTGGAACACGCGTACAATTTCAGTACACGCCGGCTCGCCGCGCGAGCTTAGAGGGTCCTCGTGAAGCAATCGCACAAGACGCTGCTGCTCTGGGTTCTGCTGATCATGATGTTCTTGGCGATCTGGCAGTTCTTGAGCCCGGATTCCCGGCCTGCCACACAAGTCGCGTTCAGCGAGTTCATGGGCCTGGTCCAGGTCGAGGCCAAGGACAAGGATCCGCACGTCGAGTCGGTCACGATCAAGGACCGCGAGTACACGTTCTGGGTCAAGGACCCGAAGAGCGGGACGAAGACGAAGAAGGTCACGATCGGGCCTGACAACGCCGACGAGATCACGAAGACGATCGTCGACAACAAGGTCGCCGTCTTCTTCGAGAAGGAAGAGACGTCGCCGTTCTGGCCGGGGGCGATCATGTACCTCCTGCCGACGGTCTTCCTGCTCGTGATGTTCTATCTGTTCATGCGCCAGCTCCAGGCCGGCGGCGGCAAGGCGATGAGCTTCGGCAAGTCGCGCGCCCGGCTGCTCAGCGAGGCGCAGAACAAGGTGACGTTCGCCGACGTCGCGGGCATCGACGAGGCGAAGGACGAGCTCGAGGAGATCATCGCGTTCCTCAAGGACCCGAAGAAGTTCCAGAAGCTCGGCGGCCGCATCCCGAAGGGCGTCCTCATGATGGGCCCCCCCGGGACGGGCAAGACGCTCCTCGCGCGTGCGATCGCCGGTGAGGCGGGCGTGCCGTTCTTCTCGATCTCCGGCTCGGATTTCGTCGAGATGTTCGTCGGCGTCGGCGCGAGCCGGGTGCGCGACCTGTTCGAGCAGGGCAAGAAGCACGCGCCGTGCATCATCTTCATCGATGAGATCGACGCGGTCGGCCGCCACCGCGGCGCGGGCCTCGGCGGCGGTCACGACGAGCGCGAGCAGACGCTGAACCAGCTGCTCGTCGAGATGGACGGCTTCGAGTCGAACGAGGGCGTGATCATCGTCGCCGCGACGAACCGCCCCGACGTCCTCGACCCGGCGATCCTGCGGCCTGGCCGCTTCGATCGGCGCATCGTCGTGAACCGCCCCGACGTGCGCGGCCGCGAGGGCATCCTCCGGGTCCACACGAAGAAGGTCCCGCTCGGTCCGGACGTCGACATGGAGATCCTGGCGCGGGGCACGCCCGGCTTCGTCGGTGCCGACATCGAGAACCTGGTCAACGAGGCGGCCCTCCTGGCGGCGCGTCAGGACAAGGATGTCGTCACGATGGTCGACTTCGAGATGGCCAAGGACAAGGTGCTGATGGGCGCCGAGCGCCGCAGCATGGTCATCAGCGACGAGGAGAAGCGGACCACGGCCTACCACGAGGCCGGGCACGCGCTTGTCGCGAAGCTCCTGGAGAAGCTCTCGGATCCGGTCCACAAGGTGACGATCATCCCGCGCGGCCCGGCGCTCGGCCTCACGCAGCAGCTGCCGAAGGAGGACCGGCTCAGCATGTCGCGCGACTTCGCCAAGGCGCGGCTGTCGGTGCTGATGGGCGGCCGCGTGGCGGAGGAGATCGTGTTCGGTCAGTTCACGACGGGCGCGGGCAACGACATCAAGCAGGCGTCGGGCCTCGCGCGGCGCATGGTGACCGAGTTCGGCATGAGCGACGTGATCGGGCCGATCTCGTACGGAGCGGACGAGGAGAGCGTGTTCCTCGGGCGCGATTTCACGAGCCGGCGCCGCGACTACTCGGAGACGATCGCCAACCAGATCGACGACGAGGTGCGGCGGTTCATCCTCGACGCCCACGCCGAGGCGCGGCAGCTCCTCACGGACAACCGCGAGATCCTCGAGCGGCTCGCCACGGCGCTCCTCGAGCGCGAGACGCTGGACGCCGAGGAGGTCGACGCCATCGTCGGGGGCCGCGAGCTGCCGCAGCGCCAGCGCGTCGTGATCCCGAGCTACAGCGATCGCGATCGCGCCGCCAAGGAGAAGCGCCGCGCGGCCAGCATCTTCGGCACCCCGAAGCCCGCCCCGAGCACCTGATCCCGAAGCGCGCGGGGGTGGCGCCCGACACCTCGGGTGAGCCCCCGCGTACCTGGGTCGCCGCGCGAGACGGCGCGGCGGTCCGAGCCTCCTCGACTCCCTGTCCCGACAGAAAAGCGACGCGCGTGGCCGACGCGCGCCCGGATCGCCTCAGGGGGCGCTCAGCGTTGCCTGCAGGAAGGCCCACTGCTGCAGATCCGCCGGGCGGCCGTCGTCGTGCGCGCGGTTCGCCTTCGTGAAGATCGCCTGGGCGCCGTCGCCGAAGATGAACAAGCCGTAGCCGAGCGCGAGGCGCAGCGGCTCCCACGGCTGGTAGGCGAGCGAGAGGTCGATCTCGTGGCCCAGCGTCCGGCTCTCGTTGTCGCTGGCGGCGCCGACAGGGAGGAGGCGAGCTGTCACCCACCTGCCCTTGGGAGAGGCGAGGCCGACGAACGTGTATCCGGCGGAGACCGTCAGCGGGTCGAAGGGCGTGGCGCGGACGCCTCCGCCTGCCTCGATCACGTTGGACCACGCGTAGAGCCCCATGGGACCGTGGTTGTTCTGCGCGTCGGGCAGGATCGGATCGAAGCGGCGCTGCGCCTCGCCCACATCGAGCGCGCCCTCGTCGCCCGTGGCGTAAGCGCCGCGGGCGCTGAAGGTGAGGTGGGCGGGGAGCGCCGTCTCGAGCTCTGCCCGGGCCGCGGCCGCGAACGCGCCGAGAGAGCGATCGGCCGCGAACGTCGCGACACGGCCGAGCTCGTACGCCCCCTCGAGCGCGTAGCGAAAGCCCCGGCGGTCGCCGGAGACGCGCGCGTCGAGGACGACGGTGTCGCCGGGCGTGAGCCAGCTAGGGCGCGGCTCCCGGGCGACGCGCGCGAGCGCCGTGGCCTCGAGGTGGAGCAGAGGAGCGACCCGCCAGATCGCGTTCAGGCCGTAGAGCTGGGATCCTGTCCCGGCGGCGATGGGCTTGCGCGCCCCTGCCACCTCGGGCGGAGCGCCGCCTGGCGCCGCGAGGAGCACCGCCATCGCCTCGATGTCGACGTTGCCGAGCTGCACCCCTGCGCGCAGCCCATCGAGCGATCGGCCGGTGAGCGTCTCGTCGTCCGCCCCGACAAGGCGGCCATCCCCCCACGCGATCCGCTGCCGGCCCAGCCGGACGAAGGCGCGGCGCCCCGAGCGCGTGCGCAGGTCGATGTACGCCTCGTAGGGCGCTGTGTTCGGGAGGGCTGGCTCGCCCGCCCCGACGAAGATCGCCTCGTCGTTCCCCCAGAGCCGCGTGTCCTGCAGCGTGAGGACGCCCGTGACGGGGCCGCGCTCGACGGCCAGCCCGAGGCGCGCGCGCTGGGCGAAGAACCACTGCGTCTTGACGACGCTGCCGGTGTCGAGGAGCGGCGGCAGCGTGCCTCCGAAGCCCTCGGCGAGCACCGCGTTCGAGCTGTAGATGTCACCGCCCGTGTCGACCGGATACCGGCGGAGCTCTCCGCGCAGCCGCAGCTCCACCGAGGGGCGGAACGTGAACCCGCCGACGGCCACGCCCTCCGACTGCGGAGGCGCCTGGGCCGCCGCCCGCCGGGGCGTGAGCGCGAGCGCGAAGAGCGCCGATCCCAGAGCGATGGAGGCGAACGGCAGGGATCGGATCATCAGCGAGGGGGCCGGAGCGCGGGGTCGTCGGACGGCAGGTGCGCGGCCTGGAACGCGGCGGTCGGGCGGGCCACGCTCCTGGATCGCTCGCGGAGGATAGGCGTCCCGATGCGCGTCGGACAAGTGGGGAAGCGGCTCCGCTCCTCCTCGACAGCGCCGGCGTCCTGCGGGGACAGCCGCCGCGCCCCGCGCCGCGTGGCATGCGCCCTGTCGATGACGTCAGGGATCGAAATCGTCCTCGCCGCGCGAAGGCGGCGGCTTCGGCGGCTTCGGGGCGGCCCCTGCGCCGCTCCCGCGCCGCGGCGGCGCCTTCGCGCCTGCGGCCGGCTGCCTCGGCGGCGGTCGGCTCGCCGCGCCCCGCCGCGCCGGAGCGTCGCCCGAATCGACGGCGAGCACCAGATCGAGCGCGAGCTTCGACGCCCTGCCGGCGTGTCGATCCGCGACCGCGCCCGCCTCCGCGATCACGCGCTCGGCCGCCTCGAGCTCGTGCTTCACCTCGCGACGCTGCGGATCGTCCGCGAGCGCCTCCGCCCACGCGGCCGCCAGCGACGCCCGCTTCTTCTCCAGCTCGGCGGCGCGAGCCGACAGCTCACCGAGGTGCTTCGACGTCGCGAGGGAGCTCTTCAAGGACGCCTCGAACGCCGCGATGGCGTCCCTGTCCGCCGCCTCCAGCGAGCGCCCGCCGCGGGCGCTCACGATCCGCGCTTCTGGAACGAGCTCGACCTGGAGCAGCACGCCCGCCGCGCGGAGCTCGGCGGCGCGCGCGCGCGCCGCTTCGAGCGCCGCCTTGCCGTCCGACTTCGCATCGAGCCTCAGGGCGCGCGAGAGCTCGGCCGTCGCCTCATCGGCGCGCTCCTCGGCCTTCAGCGACTCCTCGCGGAGCGCCCGGGTGGCCTCGAAGAACTCGTCGTAGGGCTGCTTGCCCGTGTGCAGGGCCCGGCCCTGATCGAGCTGCGAGGCCTGCGCCGCGCACGCGGTGAGCAGGGGGGCGTGCGGCGCGACCAGCAGCAGCGCGAGCGTCGCCGCGCGGAGCCGGCTCGCGCGGTCCAGCGTCCTCGTCATCCACATTGGAGGATGACCCCCCAGAGCTCGTAGCTCGCGGCAGGCTTCGAGAGGAACACCACGCCCACGTAACCGGAGCGCGACGACACGCCGAGCACGCCTTGCCCGAAGTTCCCGGCCGGCGGCGAGAGCGCGATCGGATCCCCGATCGGGGAGAAGTCGGCGGCCAGGGTCTGCGCGCGCATGGCGCGGCTCCCCGGAGGGCCTTCGGTCCACACGAGGAGCCAGCGTCCATCGCCGAGCCCCGCGATATCCGGCGCGAACGCGTCCCCCCCGGGACCGCCGGAAGGGAGCGGGATCACCTGGGTCGACGTGGGGATGGTGCCCGGAGCGGCCTGCCCGGCGCGGATCTCCCATCGCCCGTCCGCCGGCCGATCGGCGAAGACGACGGCGAGCGCGCGCTCGTTCCATCCGAGCGACGGCTTGCCGATCGAGCCTCCGGAGCCGGTCACGCGGGTGAGCTCGCCGATGGGCTTGCGCTCGGCGTCGAGCCAGCCCGCCCACACGGCCTTCTCGCGGCGGAACGCGACGGCGTAGCCGCGGGAGCCGGCCGCGAGCGCGCGCGGCGCCTCGAGCGGCTCGTCGCCTTGCACCGGCCAGAGCGTGGAGGGGGCGGCGCCGGGATCGTCCGCCGCCACCAGAGCGCTGCCCGCAAGACCCACGACGAACGACCTCGGGCCCGGGACGCTGACCGGAGAGCGGATGGTCTGCTGCGCTGCTGTGAGGACGGTGAAGCGGTCCTCGACCGGCGAGATGCTCACGATGTCGGCGGCCTCTCGGTTCGAGAACCGCTCGCTCCGCTCCCCGGTCGCGGGATCGATCTCGAGGCCGACGGCTTCCATCGGGCTCTTCGCGTACCCCACCACGAGCTTGCCGCCCTTCGTCGCCGTGACCTCGAAGGGGATGCTCTTCGCGACCATCGGCGCCCATGGCTGGGGCTGACGCGCCACCCAGCAGGGCTTCGGCGGGACGGGGATCGCCGAGCGCGCGACGTCCTGCGCGGCGCCGAGCGCGGTGCGCGCCGTCCCGACCGGCGACCGAGCCGCCGTCGTGACGGAGTGGCGGCCCGCGAAGAAGGAGACGACGCTCATGAGCACCGCCGCCCCGCAGAGGCCGATCAGCGACGAGAGCGGCACGGCCACCGGTGTCGAGAGCCCCTTGCCGTCGCCCCGTCGCGCCGCGAGCGCTGGCGGGCCGTTGCCCGAGCCGCGATCCGAGCGCTGGCCCGCGTCGGCAGCCGGCGAGCTGCGCTGCGGGCTCGGCAGGCCCGGCAGCATGCCCGGCCACGAGCGCATCGCCGGGTGCCCCTGCGACTGCGACTGCGACGCGCTCGCGCCGACGCCGACCGACGGGATCGTCGCGTACTCGCGGCGCCCCATCGGCGCTTCGGCGGCCAGGGGGGAGCGCTTCGTCTCGCTGGGCACGGGCGGGGTGGGGAGCTCCGGGGTCTCGCGGTGCAGCACCGCGGTGGAGGGCTCCGGGGCGTCGTTGCGAGCGCGGCTCGTCGAGGGATCGCGGCCGTCGTCGGCCGGCGTGCCCTCGGCGCTGCGGGGCAGGGGACCGTCGGCGGACGTCGCTGGGCTCGCAGGGCGCGGCGCAGGCGGCGCCATCGCCGTCGTGGCGGCGCTCGCGACAGACGCAGCGTCGGCCGGCGGGGCCGGTGCCGCCAGGGGCAACGTCGGTGTTGCCGCTGCCACCGGGGACGACGGGGAGGGGGGCGCTGCCACCGGGGGCGTGGCGCGGGGAGCGTCCGCAGGAGGGCGCGGCGGCGGCGCCGGGAGCGCTCCGAGACGGACGAGGGCCTTTGCGCCGGCCGCCGCGTGATCCGGCGCGTCAGGCGCCCGCGGACCTGCAGGTCGCTTCGCGGCGACCGCGGGGAACCGGACCGGAACCGGAGGTGGCGGCACGGAGCGCTTCCCCGTGGGCGCAGGGCGCTTCGTGACGCGGCCGGGGCTCGACGGCGCCGGCGGCGTCGCCGAGAGGGGCTTGCCGGCGCCCTGATCTGCGCCGCCCGTCGCGCTTCCGCGCACGTCGTTCTGCGGTGCAGCGCCCGCCGGCGCCTGGTCGCGATCGAGGGGGAGAGGCGGCGGCCGGGGCGGCCTCGCCTCCGCGCGCGACGTCGTCCCGCCCGCGGCCCTCGGCGCAGCGCCCGGCCTGCTGGGCGCCGCCGCGCCCGGCGCGCGCCTCGGCGGCGCTGGCTCGTCGCCCTCGGTTGTCGCGCCGCCACCGCCCGCGGCGCTGCCTGCGTCTCCGGCAGCGCGCTGGCCTGCCGCGGTCTCCTCGTGTTCCTCCGCCCCCGAGGGGAGCTTCGGCGCACGAGGGATCTCGGTCGATCCCTGGTCGCCCGGCGAAGGACCATCGTAGCGGGGCAGCTGCGTGATCGCGCGGGCGACCCCCGCGTCGAACGTTCCGCCCGCTGTTGGCACCACGATCGGCGCGTTCGGTCCGCTGGCCGGCGCGTCTGCCGGCGCCTCGACCCCCGTGAGCGTCCGCATGGGCTCGCGCTTGCGCGGTGGCGGGGGAGGCGGCTGCGGTCGCGTGGTCGATCGGCTCGCGTTCTGTGCCGCGGGCTTCCGCCCGTTGACGGGCCTGTCCGCGGGCGCCAGGCCGGTTTGCTGGCCGCTGCGGGCGGGCGCCGGACCCAGATCCTCGATGAGCTCGATCTCCAGCGCTGCGGCTTCTTCGTGAGCGGCCTCTTCGGCGCTGGCGGCCGGACCCTCGGGCACGGCCGCGCGCGGCTCAGGCCTGCGCCGGAGCTGGGCGGCGTCGGCGAGCTCCGGCAGCTTGGATGCGGGCGCCCAGGCTTCCATGCCCTTGCGCCAGACCAGCGTGGAGCCTGGGATGATCCCGGCAGCCAGCGCGCTGCGCAGCTCGGCGGTGCTCAGGCTCCGCTGGACGCCGCGCTCATCCGTCCATCTCCACGCGTTCAACGTGGGCCCCTCCGCTTGCTGGGAAAGCGCCGGAATTTCAGGACGTGAACCACGACGATCGCGATCGTACCGCGCGCCGTTTGCAAAGAGATCTTCTTTCGTGCGCCCACGCAACCGCACGTCCACTCACGACGAAGATCGCGCTGGTAGCCCATGAGCCCTTCCCGCGCCCTCGTCGCTGCAGTCCGCTCCCTGATGGCCGCCGCTGCGCGCACGCTCAGCCCGCCGGCCTGCGCGGGCTGTGACGCCCCGATCGCGGATGCCGCGGTGTTCTGCGCCGATTGCGCGCGGACATTCGTGCCTTACGCAGAGGGGGCGCCGCGAGGGGAGGCGGGCACGCGCGCTGCGGCGGGGGCGTCTCTCGTCGCGTTCGCTCCGTTCGGAGGGGCCGTCGCGGAGGGAATCCGGCGCTTCAAGTACGGAGATCGCCCGGATCTCGCGCGCCCGCTCGGCCGGTTGCTGCTCTGCGCGGCGCGCGATGCGGGTGTGTGTGTTGACGTCGTGGTCCCGGTGCCGCTGCACCCGCGCCGCCTCGCCGAGCGCGGGTACAATCAGGCGGCCTTGCTGGCTGCGCACGTCGCTGACGGACTCGCGGTCTCGCTGGCCCCGCGGGCCCTCTGCCGTGTCCGTTCCACTGCGCAGCAGGCGCAGCTGTCGCGCGACCGCCGCCTGCAGAACGTGGCAGGTGCGTTTCGTGTGCGCGCGCCGGAGCGCGTCCAGCGGCGGAGGGTCGCGCTCATCGACGACGTGGCCACCACGGGTGCCACGCTCGCGGCGTGTCGAGATGCGCTCCTCGGCGCGGGCTCAGCTTCGGTGACCTACCTCGTCCTCGCGACCGCCGAGAGCGGCGCGGACGAGCTCAGAAGCTCACCTCCGTGAGCGCACCGCACTTGATGACGACGGTCCTGCCCTCGGTGAGCCATCGCGTGCCGTCGCGTGTCGGCTCGCCGAGCCGAACGAAGAAGCGTCCGCAGCGCACCTCGACGGGTCGATCGCTGGGCCCGACCGGCACGCCCGTCACGTAGACGGTCGCATTCCGGGAGAAGCTGGGCTTGAGCAGGCCGTAGCCTTTTCGCGGCGTCGGCAGGGTGGTCGCTGCAGCGTCGACGGATGTCGGCTGTCGAAGGGTTGCCGCCTCGGGGCTTGGCTGTGCTGGAGGTGCAGCTGCTTCGGGGCTCGGCTGTGCTGGAGGGGCCGCTGCCTCGGGGCTCGGCTGTGCTGGAGGTGCAGCTGCTTCGGGGCTCGGCTGTGCTGGAGGTGCCACCGCTTCAGCACGTGGCGGCGGGGGTGCTGTCGGCATCGGCTGCGCCGCCGCCTCGGCCGCGCTCGCCGGGGGCGCGGCCGCCGGCTGCACGGGAGCGGCCGTTTGCTTTGGCGTCACGGCGGTGACGCTCACAGGACTGCCGGTGGTCGTGATCGCCGGTCGAGACGCTCGGCTGCGTGCCGCCCGTCCTGGGAGACTCGTCTCGACGGTGTAGATCCCCAGCGCAAACAGGAGGGTTGCAGTCGCGAGCGCTACTCCGGCGGCGCCGAGCGGCGAGAGCGGTTTCGACCGCGGGGCCTCGGCCGAACCAGGTTGAGGCGAGAGCGACCCGGGTTGGGGCGAGGTCGGCTGGGGACCCTCGTCCGATCCAGGGTGGGGTACGCCCGGCTTCAACCGAGGGCTCTCGTCCGGCGAGAGCGGCTTCGATGGGAGGCCCGCATCCGACCCAGGTTGAGGCACCTCCGACGGGGGGCCCGCATCCAACCCAGGTTGAGGCACCGTCGACCCCGGTTGGGGTACGTCCACGCCCGCCGACCCCGGTTGGGGTACGTCCACGCCCGTCGACCCAGGTTGAGGTACGTCCGACCCAGGTTGAGACGTTTCCGTGTCCGTTGAGAACATCGGTCGGCACTCTAGCGGGATCGCCGCCGAACCAGATTGCCCCCGGTCGGCGACCCACCCGCCGGAAGCGCAGGAACTTCGCCGTCGAAGCCGGCCTGGAAGGCAAGCACGGACGCTGATTGTGTGCTGGAATACATTCGTGTACGTCGTCGCACATCCACTGACGTGGATTCGTGGGAGGTTGCCGCGCGGTCGTCGTGTCCTGGCCGCCGGAGTGCTCGACACCCTCGGGCTCCTGGATCGCTTCCTCTGGCTGCGCGCGAAGCTTCGGCTGCCCGTGCTCTCCGTGTTCACCTACCACCGCATCGCGGACGTCTCGGAGGTGGACGAGCTCGATCCCGGGGTCGCCGAGGTGAGCGCGCGCGAGTTCGAGGAGCAGCTCGCGGTCATCAAGACGCACGGCACCGTGGTGTCGCTGCGGGACGTGCGGCTCCTCGCCAAGGGCCGGAAGCTCCCGCCGAACCCCGTCATGGTGGCGTTCGACGACGGCTACCGTGACAACCACGACGTCGCGTTGCCCCTCCTCGAGCGAGCAGGGGTCACGGCCACGTTCTTCATCGCCACCGAGTACCCCGACAGGGGGCGCCTCTACTGGTGGGATCGCGTCGCGCTCCTCATGCACCGGTGCCGGCGGGCGCGTGTCGAGATCGCCTACCCAGCGACGCTCGTGCTCGAGCCGCTGCGCGATCCCATCGCCGCGGCGACGCTCGTCTGCCAGACCATCAAGCGCACCTCCGGGGTCGACATCGGGCGCCTCTGGGACGAGATCGAGCGCGCCACGGGGGTGTCGATCGACCTGGGCGAGGAGCGCGCGCTCGCGGCCAGGACGATCATGGACTGGAACCACATCGCGGCGCTCCGGCGGGCCGGCATGGACGTGCAGTCGCACTCGCACAGCCATCGTGTCCTCCAGACGCTCTCGCCCGAGGAGGCCACGCGCGATCTCGCGCGCTCCCGCCGCGTGCTCTCCGACGCCCTGAACGAGGCCGTGCACGCGGTCGCGTACCCCGTCGGATACAGCCTGTGCGGCGCCTTCCATCGCGCCGTGAAGGAGGCAGGCTTCGAGATCGGCTTCACCAACAACTCCGGCCTTTGCATGCTCTCGTCCTTCGACCCCCTGAATTTCCCGCGCATCGCGATGGACCGCGGGCAGATCGGCGCCCTCTTCAAGCTCAAGCTGCTCATCGGGCAGCGGCCTGGCCCTCGGCCGAGCCGCTGATCGAGCAGAGACGGCGCGCCGCTCCGCCGCCGCGCAGCCCGAGCGCCTCCGCTCGCTCGACGCCGCGTCGGCCGGCGCGCGTGTGGCCTGGGCTGTGCACGTGCCCTTCGCTGGGCCGGTTCTGCACGCGCGTGGCCTCGATGGGGCCAAGAGAGCTGCTGCGCAGCCTGTTCGACGAAGGGAGGCTCCAGTGAAAGGCACAATCCATGAACGCGGCTTCCGCGCCGCTGTCTCCATGCTCGGCGCGGCCTCGCTGATCTCCGTCGCCCTCGCGTCGGGGTGCGGCGGCGCGTCGCCTGCCGCTTCCGCGAAGGCGCCCGCGCGACCCGCGCAGGCGCCGCCCGACGCGCAGGGAGCGCGGAAGGCGATCGTCGAGCAGCGCGAGCAGCGAGAGGCCCAGCGCGCCTGGTGCGTGTACCTCGGGGAGCTCTACCAGCGGGCCACCGAGCAGGCGAAGGGCTGGCCGAAGTTCGAGCAGTGCACGCAGATGACGACGATGGCCTCGCCGCAGATGCTCCGCGCGACCTCGGAGTGCTCGCTGGCGGCGCTGCGGCGCTTCGAGGGCGATCCCTTCACCGCGGCCTATGCGGAGGAGGTGAGCCGCTGCGGCTCCGAGGCGATGACGGCCACCACCCTCCCGCGAGCCGATCTGGCGCCGTACATGGCCGTCCTCTGCGGCCGCATCGCGGGGTGCGGAGACCTCGACTACGACACCTGCCGGCAGAGCCTGGAGGACGGGCTCGGCCCGCAGCTCGAGCGGGCGATCGGCGCGATGAACAGCCGCGGCCGGCACGCGGTCCGCGCCTGCTTCGGCAAGCTCGCGTGCGGCGGCGATCTCGGCCCCCAGATCTCCGCGTGCCTCGACCCCATCATGGACGATCTTCTCTGGTTGCCAGGGTGATCGGCCGGCGCGCCGCGCCCGGGACGGCAGCGCCGCGCTGCCGTCAGCCGGCGGCGCCCGGCAGGCGGCAGCGCGCGATCAACGGGACGTGATCGGACAGCCCCGCGAAGGCGCCCTTGTGCCCGAACGCGTGCGTGCCCGTGAAGTCCAGCCACTCGAGGCGCTCGGACGAGTAGACGTGGTCGAGGTGCATGCGGAGGTTCATGAAGCCCGCCGTCGGGAAGGCGCGCGCCTCGCTCGCGGAGAGGCAGCGGACCTTGGCGAACGCGTCCACGAAGCCGGTCTCCTCGCGCAGGAAGCGATCGACCGGGGAGCCTGGCAGCGAGTTGAAGTCGCCGACCACCACGAAGTTGTCGCTGCGGCGCTCGCGGCGGACGAAATCGGCGAGCACCCTCGCCTCCTCGAGCTGATTCGGCCCGAACCCCATCCGCGCCTCGCCGGTCCAGAACTCCCGCGAGAACACGCTCGGCAGGCTGAGGTGCGTGTTGAACACATCGAAGCTCTGCCCGCTCTCGTGCTCGAACGACACGTGCGCGCAGATGCGCGTCTGCTTCAGGCTCTTCACCCTCCTCCGATGGGTGATGTCGTGCGGGCGCTCCGCGTTGTGGTGTCCAATGTGGAATGTGTCGCGCGCGATCACCGCGAGCCCGGTCGTGTAGATGTTCGTCCGCGAAGTAAGCCTGTAGGCGTGCGCGGGGAAGTAGTAGGCGACGTAGCGCTCGGGCCGCTCTGCCAGCGCCAGCGCCGCGTGCAGCTCGGTCATCAGGCGCTCGAGCTGGGTCTCCTCCGGATGCCACCGCCGGTTCATCGTCGAGGACCGCAGCGACTGGGTCTCCACCTCCTGGAGGCACACGAGATCGGGCAGCGGGGACAGCCGCGCGAGCGTCGCCGCGATCCGGGTGATGGCAGCGCTGGTCGAGGCGATCCCCCGCGTGCCGTGCCCGAAGTAGCGGACGTTATAGGTGACGATCCTGAGCGGCGTGGCGTCGTCGCCTTGTGTCCCGGCGCCGTGTAGAGCGCCGGGCACCGCGATCCTCGAGGTCCCGTCCGGCACCTGCTCCTCGGGTGTTGGTCCGTTCGAACGAGGTGGGAGGCGCCGCTCGGTCATGTATCCTCTCGCCCATGGGCAAGAACATCATCGTTTCCGAGGATACCATTCGTGACCTGCTGGAAGCGCATGCCTCCCTCTCCGCCTGGTATTATGAGCTCTGGTCGGCGCTGCGGGTCGCGAAGGCCTCGGCGAGCGCCCCCGATGATGCGGCCCGTGCGGCGTTTGTCGAGCGGATGGCCACGAGCTTCCCGGAGGTCGCGTCGATCGCCCGCTCCATCCAGGTGCCGAGGATGTTCGTCCCACCGCCGCCCGCCGTGAGCGTTCCCCCCGTCGCGACGGAGGGTGAGACGGGGGATGAGGCCCCGACAGCGATCGAGCCCGCGCCCGCCCGGCTGCGGGAGCTCCACGGCCAGCCACCGAAGAGCCAGCCAGGCTCGCAACCTGCGGATGAGCCCGCTCCAGCGCCGTCGCAACCTGCGATCGCTCCTCCACCGCTGGTGGTCCCGTCGACCGTGAAATACGATACCTAACGTCGAGTCCCCGCTCGGTCGCACTCGCTAGCTCGCACTCCCAGGGCACGCCTCGCGTGCTCCCCCCAGCGCGCTTCGCGCGCTCCTCCTCGTACAGGCTATCGGCGGGCCGAGCCCCGGGGGGCCTCGCGACGCGCGAGGAGCTGCTCGGCCTCGGCGGCTCCTGTCATGTCGAACCTCGGGTTCAGATCGAGCGCAGCCCGCACGAGCCGCTCGCCTCGCGTCAGGTCCCCCAGGGCGATCCGGATCGCCCCGGCGTGGTAGAGCAAGCGCGCGTCCCTCGTGCCGAGCGCCAGCGCTCTGTCGCTCGCCGCGCGCGCTTCGGCCAGCTTGCCGGCGCGGTACAGCGCCCACGCGTGGGTGTCCTCGGTGTAGATGTCTCCGCGGGTGGCGCGCTCCGCGGTGGCGAGGCGGAGCGCCTCGTCGCGCTCCAGGCCCTTGGTCGCGTAGTACAGCGCGAGGGTCCGGCGGTCCGACCGCTGCCCCGCGTCGACCGCGCTGGCGTAGGCGCGCGCCGCGCCGGCGTGGTCGCCTGCAGCCACCTTGGCGTCGCCGAGCAGCCACGCGATCTCCGCGTCCGGGCTCCGCTGGTGGGCCCGCTCGAGGAGCTCGACGGCGCGGCCCCACGCGCCGCGGGCCAGCGCGACGCGCGCCCGGCCGACGAGCGCCGGCGCATACTCGCCCTGCACGGCGAGCGCGCGCGTGAAGCCCAGGTCCGCGGCCTCGTCGTCGCCCTCGTGCCAGAACATCGCGGCCGCCTGGGTCAGGGTCCAGGCGAGCGCCTCGGGGTCGCCCGGGTCGCCGGCGCCGATCGCGAGGCGCATGATCCGCTTCGCGGTCGCCGCGTCGCCCTGGAGCCACCGGAGGTATGCGGCCCGCGTGTAGGACGGCAGGCCGGGCCGCTGATCGACCATCCGCTGCGCCGCCTGGGCCGCGACCTGAAAGGCGCCGAGATCGAGGGCGGCGTCGCTGAGCGTCCCGAGCGCGAGCGCGTCGCCCTCGTCCCGCGAGAGGACCCGCTCCGCGGCGTCGCGCGCCTCGGCGAACCTGCGCTCGTGGAGCAGCACGAGGCCGAGCAGGTCGAGCGACGCGCGATCGCCTTCGGCCAGCGCGAGCGCGGCCTCCGCGCTCGCCCGAGCGCGTCGGTAGAGCGACGGATCGCCCGAGGCGCGCGCCTTTCTGATCCACGCATAGCCGAGCGCGCTCCACAGATCCGCGCCCCCTGGCGCCTTCGCGAGCCGCCGCGACAGCGCCTCGATCTCGCGATCGACGGCGCTCGCGCCCTCCGGCGCCGCGAGCGCGAGCGCACGCGCCGCGTCGAGGCCCGGCGCCGGCGCCTCGGCGGGGCGCCCGGCCGACGTCGTCGCGGCCGGGACGGCCTCGGAGCGCGAGCGCTCGGTGCAGCCGAGGCTTCCGCTCAGGGCAGCGCAGGCGAAGAGGCAACCCGTTCGTCGCAGCATCGGAGCGCCGACCTCCTCTCGCGCTGGAGCTCCGCCCGGGGCGCGCCGCGGCTCCCCCGCGGGCGTCACGGGCTCGATCCGATCGCGAAAGAGCTTGCCTCGCAAGGCCGCGCCGGCAAGCTCGCCGCTCCAGAGCATCGCTCGATCGACAAGCAGCGCGCAGCGCGGAGGAGATCGCATTGCCTGTCCCGACGGATGGCGGCCGCCTGCCGCGGCTCCGCGCCGCGGCGCTGATCCTGCACCTCTGCGCCGCGTGTGCTCGCCGCGCCTCGCCGGAGGAGGGCGCGACCGCGGCGCCCTCGCCGGAGGCGGGCGCGATCGCGACGCCCTCGCCGGAAGCCGGCGCGTCCGCGGCGTCCTTGCCGGCATGGCCTGCGGACAGCGTGGCCGGCGACGAGATCGCCCCCGTCTATGGGAAGGCCGAGGGGGCGCCGGAGCCGCTCGCGGCCCGGCTGTGCGAGGCGCTCCACGCGCTGCCCGCGCGGCGCAAAACGGCGTGCTGCGGCGGCGCCGCGGGCTTCCATGCCGCCGCCGAGTGTGCGCGCGCGCTGAGCCTCGCGGTGCGCACGAGAGCGGTGACGCTGTCGAACGACGACGTCGGCCGCTGCGTCGAGGCGATGGAACGGTCGGTCGACGGGTGCGACTGGGTCTCTCCGCTCGCGGCCCCGGTTCCGCCGGCGTGCGAGGGGATCGTGCGGGGCGCGCTCGGCGAGGGGGCGCGCTGCCGGTCGTCGCTCGAGTGCGCGGACGGGCTGCGCTGCGACGGCGCCGGCCCCACCGACGCCGGCACCTGCCGCGCCCCGCGCGCCGCGGGGCCCTGCGGCCTCTCGGTCGACGTGCTGGCCGCCGTCACCCGGCAGACGCGCTACGACGAAGCGCACCCCGAGTGCCGCGGCCACTGCGCCGGACGCGCGTGCGCGGACGACGTCCCGCTCGGCGGCCGCTGCGAGGCCGACGCGGCCTGCGGGCGGGGCCGTCGCTGCGTCGACGCGCGCTGCAGCGAGGCGGCGCTCCCTCCCGCTGGCGCAGCCTGCCTCGGCGGGCACTGCGCGCCCGGCGCGCGCTGCGTGGACGGGCGCTGCGCGGCGCCGAAGGCCGAGGGCGAGGCCTGCGCGCGCGACGGAGAGTGCCGCGCCGCGTGCGTTCGAGGGGGGCGCGCGGGCGCCTCGAGCGGCGTGTGCGGGATGCGGTGCGCGGCGCCGTGATAGCGCGGCCGGGCGCGGCGCGGGGCGCGGCTCAGGGGCGGAAGTGGCCCTGGGTCGCGCCCTCCCACGCCGTCGCGAGGTAAGGGAACGCCGGGAGGAACCGCGCGTCGTTCGCGGAGACGCCGTCGCCCGCCGTCGCCCCGAGCGCGCCGGTCAGGAGGAGCGTGAGCAGCGCGTCGGTGACGTCGGTCTGCTCGCGGTCCGCGCCGGGGACCAGCGCGCGCCCGTTCGGGAAGCCCGACGGCATGCCCAGATCGATCCGGAGCACGTCGCCGACGGTCTGCAGGCTGTGTCCTCCGAGGCTCGTGGGCTTCAGGTTGAAGGCGTCGATGAGGTCGGTCCGGCTCTGCTTCAGCGCCTCGGGATCGAAGGTCGCGAGCGGCTGGCCTGCCTGGTAGAGCCCGGCGAACTCGGCGTCGCGCACGAGGATCGGGTTCAGGAAGTAGGCCCCGAAGTTGGCGAGATCGTCGCGCGGGTGCGAGCGGTTGTACTTGTCCTTGTCCTGCAGGCCGATGATCCAGGTGTTGATGAGCGGCAGGCCGACCCGCGAGACCTGGACCCAGGGACCGAGGCCATCTTCCTTGCCGTTCGCGCGCAGGATCCGCACCTTGCGGCGGCTCGCGGACGCCCAGATGCCGAGCGTCTGCTGATCGCTCGGCCTCGGCGTCGGCTCCGAGCCGCCGTTGACCGCGGCGAGCGGGATCTCGAGCGCGAGCGTGTGGACGTTGAAGCCGGCGAGGTTGTCGCGCGGGGTGCACGACGGGTTCGGCGCCGCGAGCAGCGGGCAGAGCCCCGCCAGATCGGACGCGCGGCCGAGATCCGCGTAGAATCCGTCGTCGCGCGGCCCGGCCCAGGCGCGCCCCGCGCCGCCCGCCATCTGCTTGAGGAACTTCGAGGACGTCGCGAAGGCCGGGTAGCCCCCGCCGGTGATCCGGTAGGCGAGCTGGTTCGTCCGCCTCCCGATGTTCGGCGGCGCGACCGGGGCGTCGGCCAGGAGCACGGTCGACGCTCCGCCCTCGATCTTCGTCACGGTGTACGTCTGCTCCGCGCCGGCGAGCTGCGAGAAGAACTCGTTGCCGCCGCTCGGCGCCGGCGTGAGCCCCGCAGGATCCTCGGCCCGGTACGGCTTTGTCGAGAACCGGAACTGATAGGTCAGCGCGTCCTCGAGGCTCGACGGCCCGCGCGCGATGTGCACCTCGTAGAGCACGTCGTCCGAGAAGGCGTGGAAGTTCGGCCCGCTGGCGGGCTCCTCGAGCGGGATGTAGCTCGCGAGGATCACGAGGTCGTCGCCTTGCACCCACGCGTACAGATCGGTGTTGTCGGCGGCCGGATCCCTCGCGATGGCCGGCGCCTCGCGGTGGCTCGACGCCGCGGCGAGGCCGGGTGCGCTGAGCGCGACGGACGCCGTGAACACGGCGACGGCGCGCGACGGTCGGTGGATCATGCGTGCGGGTCCTCCCATCGCTCCTCTGCGGCTCATCGACTGAGCAGGAACACCGAGCCCTGGTCCTGGGCCCTGTGATCGACGAACGCGAAGACGTCGGCGGCCTTCGCCCGGTGCAGCCCCCCGGGCTCGTCGTGGCCAGGGGCGCCGGTGGCCGTCGCCGAGCGCGCCCCGGACGCCACCTCGATCCGCACGACCTCGTCGGCGCCTCGGGCCGGGTCGCGCGTGAGCACGAACAGCGCCGCGTCGTCGCGCGTCAGCGCGATGCCGCACGGATAGCCGACGTGGAGCCCGGTCGCGAACGCGCTCACGAAGCCGTCCTCGATCCTGAAGATGGTCGCCGTCTTGTCTGGGCTCGCGAGGGTGTCGCAGACGAAGACGTCGCCCCGGCCGGCGACCGCGACGCCGCTCGGATCGACGAGCGGCCTCCCCTTGGCGATCGTCGAGACCTCGCCGCCGCGCGCCGGCAGGGCGAACACGCCGGGCTGGCCATCTTCGCGATCGCGCCCCGAGAAGATGATCTGCTCCTCGTTGTCCGCGCCGCGGGCGACCTCGAGGCCGCGCGCGTGCAGCCCCTCGCCGCCGCCGATCGGCGCGACGGCGCCGCCGGGCAGGTCGATCGCGAAGAGGGCGCCGGCGTCGTCGAGCGCCGGGTCGCCCGCGCCCGGGTCGGCCACGAACAGGCGGCCGCCGTCCGCGCTGGTCGCGATCCCGAGCGGCACGACGAGGGGCGGACCGGACGCGATCTCGGTGGAGCCCGCGCTGCCGTGCGCTCCGATCCTGAAGACGCCGGCCCTGCCGTCCTCGCCGAGGCCGGTGAAGTACACGTAGACCCCGCCGGCATCCGGCGTCGCGTCGAACGCGATCGCCGGGACGAGCGGCGAGGCCGTGTAGCGAGCATCGCCGCCCGCGCCGTCCCCGCCGTCCCCGCCGTCCCCGCCTCCCGTACCGCTCGCCGCGGTCGTGCTCGACGCCCCCCCGCCGGAGCCCGCGCTGGTCCGTCCGGGCGGATCCTCCGCGCTGCTGCAGCTCGGGTTGCCCGCGGCGAGCGCGAGCGTCGCGGCAGCGCACAGCACACCGGCGCTTCGCCGGAAGTCCCCTCTGGCTTCCGTCATGCCTGCTCCTCCCGAGGGCGCCGCTCGTGCGCTCGGCTCGCGCGGCGCACGCTGGCGCACGCTTCGCGATCTGCACGGCGATCGCGCGGCGCCGGACGATGCCCGTTCTGCCACGGGCCTCCGGGATCGAGTAGGCCTCGGCCGCGCTGCGCCCGACAAAGCCGCGTGCACCCTGCCTCTCGTGTCCGGGGTCGCCCGCTGGCGTTCAGGCCCATGAGCAGCGGCGCCCTGGAGGACCGGACGGCGTTCCCCCGTCGACCGGCTGACAGGCCCGTTTTATAACGACGTCATGTTCGATGTCGCTCGGTCACTGTACGTACGGGCGTTGGAGGACATCCGTGCGGCGGGTCTCTACAAGGAGGAGCGGATCCTCGCGACGCCGCAGGGGCCGGTGATCCGGACCGAAGGTGGCGCCGGGGTCCTCAACTTCTGCGCGAACAACTACCTTGGCCTGTCGTCGCATCCGGCGGTGATCGCGGCGGCGAAGCAGGCGATCGACACGCACGGCTTCGGCCTCTCCAGCGTCCGCTTCATCTGCGGCACGCAAGACCTCCACCGGCGGCTCGAGTCCCGGATCGCCCGCTTCTTCGGCACGGAGGACGCCATCCTCTACTCGTCGTGCTTCGACGCGAACGGCGGCCTCTTCGAGACGCTCCTCGGCGAGGAGGACGCCGTCATCTCGGACGCGCTGAACCACGCGTCGATCATCGACGGCATCCGCCTCTGCAAGGCCGAGCGGCACCGCTACCCCAACGGGGACATGGCCGCCCTCGAGGACATCCTCCGCTCGACGGCCGGCAAGCGGCTCCGGCTCATCGCCACCGACGGCGTGTTCTCGATGGATGGATACCTGGCGAAGCTCGATACCATCTGCGATCTCGCCGATAAGTACCGCGCGATGGTGATGGTCGACGACTCGCACTCGACCGGGTTCATCGGGCCGACGGGGCGCGGGACCGCGGAGCTCTGCGGGGTCATGCACCGCGTCGACGTGATCACCTCCACCCTGGGCAAGGCGCTGGGCGGGGCGAGCGGCGGCTTCACGACCGGCCGGCAGCCGATCGTCGACCTGCTCCGGCAGCGATCGCGCCCGTACCTGTTCTCCAACACGCTCGCCCCCGCGATCGCCGGCGCCTCGATCGCCGTGTTCGATCTCATCGACGCGGAGCCGTCGCTCCGCACGCGGGTGATGGAGAACGCGCGCCGGTTCCGGCAGGGGATGACCCAGGCCGGCTTCACCATCAAGCCCGGCATCCATCCGATCGTGCCCATCCTGCTGGGCGAGGCGCAGCTCGCGAACGAGATGGCGAAGGCGCTGCTCGCCGAGGGCATCTATGTCATCGGCTTCTCGTACCCCGTCGTGCCGAAGGGCCAGGCCCGCATCCGGGTGCAGCTCTCCGCAGCGCACGAGCCCGAGCACGTCGATCAGGCGATCGACGCCTTCCGGCGGGTCGGACAGCGCCTCGGCGTCGTCGCCTGAGCGCCTCAGTACCGGAGGATCACCTTCGGGTGGCTCGAGATCGCCTCCTGGAAGGCCGCGGCGTCGTAGTCGTCGAAGTCGAACACCGTCCCCTGGCCGTGGTTCAGGATGACCTCGAAGATGAGGTCGTGGATGTTCGGATCGCGCGACTCGAGCAGGTGGCGCGTGATGTGCCACGTCTCGAAGATGCGCCGGCCGATCACGCTGTGGAGGCTGATGCCGTCCACGATGAGGCGGTCGAAGTTCTCGATCACCGCGTCGCCGCTCTTCAGGCCGAAGAGGATCACGTCGCCCCCGCGCCTCGCGGCGTGGATCGCGTTGTTGACGCTGCTGTTCACGCCGCTCATCTCGAGCACGACGTCGACGCCGACGCCGTCCGTGAGCTTCCGTACCCGCTCCGTCAGCTCCGGATCGCTCGCGTGGGGCCGCTCGGGGCTCGTCTGGTGCGGGCGCAGGACCGCGTCCGCGCCGAGGCGACGGGCCATCTCGGCGTTCCGCTCCGCCGGCTCGACGCCGATGATGTAGATCGCCCCCATCGCGCGGGCGATCGCGACGGCGAACAGGCCGATGGTGCCGCAGCCGAAGATGGCCACGCGCTTGCCGCGGAGGTTCACCTTTGTGCACGCGTGCACGGCGTTGCCGAACGGCTCCTGGACGGCGGCGACCTCGGGCCGGATCCTGGAGATGTCCGTGCGCCACAGGTTCTTCGCGGGCAGCTTGACGAGCTCGGCGAAGCAGCCATCCTCGCTGATCCCGATGATCTTGTCGTCGGCGCACACGTGGGTGTCGCCGACGCGGCACTGGTAGCAAGCGCCGCAGGCGATGTGGCTCTCGGTCGACACGATGTCGCCGATCTCCAGCCCGAAGGTCCGGCGAGCGTCGGTCCCGAGGTCGACCACCCGGCCGAGCAGCTCGTGGCCGATCGTGCGCGCGGCCTTCCGATCGCGCTCGAGCGACGAGAGGATCATGTCCTTGAAGGCGCTACGGAACCAGATGCCGCGATCCGAGCCGCAGAAGCCCGTCATGATCGGCTTGATGAGGACGCTCGCGCGGTCGTGGTAGTCCCTGGACTCGTCGATCGCCGGGCGCTCGACCTTGTCCTTGGACAACCCGACGGTGGACTCCCACGGCTGCTTCTCGCGGTTGTACGTCAGCGCCCACATCGCGTCGCTCATGCACCTGGCTCCTGTTCGGGGTTCGAGGCGCACGCAGCTGGCGCACGGGCGCCTCGGCATGTGAAGCGTGGCGCGTGGACGAGCGAGCGCCCATGAAAAATTGCGCTCGGGCTGCTCACGTCTCCGGCGTCTTCGACTCGGCCTCATCGGCCCGCTGTCGCGGCGTCCCGGCGCCCGGGCGCGCCGTCTGTTCCGTCGCCCTGGATCGGATGACTCGCCGCGTCGATCTCGAGGGAACGACGCTCCCCACGCGCAGTAGGGAAGATCGCGCTCTCAGGCGCTGCTCGACGCGGCGTCAGCGCTGCTTGGACTGAGCGCGCGCGGGCGGGGGCGGCGGGGTCGTCTCGGAGACGGGGGGCCGCTCGCGGAGGCACTTGTCGAGGCCGTCCTGAAGGGCCTCGTGGGCGCCGGGGAGCTTCGGGCGGCCCATGACGTTCACGAAGAGGCGATCCTGCGCGATGCCGCCGCCGGGCCCGAAGCTCATCCAGACGAACATCGCTCGTCCCTTGATGTGATCGAAGGGCACGCCCGCGCCGAGCCCGCCGCGCCAGCTGCGCGAGTCGTGGCTGTTGTTGCGGTTGTCGCCCATCACCCACACCTCGTTGGCGGCCACCTTGAAGGGGCCCTGGAGCTCGCCGCAGATGCCGCCCCGGCACATGGAGCCCGGCGTGCAGTCATCGCTCTCCACGCACATCATCCCGTCGGGGTTCTTTTCGAAGAGCGTGAAGTACGACTTGTCCCCGAGGAACTCGACGAACAGCTCCGCTTGCCGGCCCTCGTAGTTGTAGGGGCCGACGTGACAGTGGGGGACGAGCCAGCCGTTGATGACGGGGCGGCCGTTGATCGCCTCCAGCGTGTCGCCGGGGACGGCGATCGTCCGCTTGATGAAGTCCTGCTCCTTGTTCTCGGGGAACTTGAACACCATCACGTCGCCGCGCGACGGGGGCAGGCGAGGGAAGAGGCGCTGGTCGGTCCAGGGGATGAGCGGGCCGTAGGTGAACTTGTTGACGAAGATGTGGTCGCCGACCATGAGGGTCGGGATCATCGAGCCGCTCGGGATCTTGAACGCCTCGACGACGAAGGCGCGCAGGAGGAGCGCGACGGCGACGGCGATGCCGATCGACTCCGCGTACTCGCGCATCTCGCCCTTGCGCCAGCGGCCGAGGTGCTCGCCGACCGCGCGATCGGCGCGGCTGTGGGCGGCGTCGAACTCGGCCGCGTCGAACGTCTCGGCGCTCATCGCGCGCTCGAGGGCCGCGATCGCCTGCGTCACCTGCTCGCGCTCGCCGCTCGTCAGCTCGCGCTCGACGTCGCGCTTGCGGCTGCGCTGGATCCGGTGGGCCTCTTCGAGGAGCGCCGCGGCGTCCTCGAAGCGAGCGCGCGCCTTCGGCGGGATATCCCGGCGGCCACCGACGCCGATCGCCGACGCGAACGGCAGCTCGTGGCGGAACCGCCAGAGGATCATCGCGAAGATCGTGAAGAGCACGATGCCGGCCGGGATCTGCTGCTCGCCGACGAAGACGCGGAGCGGCTGGGTGCTCCCTCCCTGGGCCGGCGGGGTGAGCAGCCATACGTTCACGACCGCGAGCACGAAGGGAACGATGCAGATCCACACGAGGTGGAACAGGAAGCGCAGCGCCCGGCCATCCCTGCCGCCTGGCGGAGGAGAGCTGCCCGTCGAGCGCGGGTCCGCCCCGCCGGTCGCCTTGGCCGCGCTGGCGCGGGGCTCCGAGCTCGAGCTTCCCCTCATCGGGGTCCTGAACTCCGAGCTTGCGGGCCGACTGGCCGCGACCGACGGGACGCTCTGGGGTTGATCATCGGGGCGCGGCGGCAAGAGAGGGCTTATGTATACGCCGCCCCTCGCCGCGGCAAGTGCGCAGGCGCGGCATGCGGCTCGCGGTCCGTCGTCGGCGTCGTCGGCGTCGTCCGCGTCATCCGCGTCGTCCGCGTCGTCGGCGTCGTTGCCCTCGTTCGCCCTCGTCAGGGCGCGTCTCCGACCTCGACGGCGTAGCTCACCAGGGCCGCGCGGTCGTCGCGGGCGTACGTCGTGGGCTGCGTCCGCCCTGCTGCGCTCGTGTTGTCGATGATCAGGTAGTATTGCCCCTGGGGCAGCGGCACCGTTCGCCGCCAGGGGGCGCCGGAGTACACCGGCTCGTCGAGCAGGGCGGCCGCTGCGAGGGGCGCCGGCGCGGGCTGCGTCAGGTACGTCTGGAGCCACTGCTCCCCGCTGCCTCGCGGCAAGAGGATGACGTCCACGCCGGGCGCCCCCTCGACGGCGACCGTGAGCGTCAGGGCCTCTCCGCTGCCCGTGATCTCCAGCGGGCCGATGGTATCGCGCTGCTCCTGGTGCACCTCGGTGCGCTCGTTCGCCAGGAGCAGCTTGCCGTTGTCGCGGCGCTCGTAGGGAGCGTCGGGCCTCCGCCCCTTCTCGATGATGCCGAGCCCGAACTGCACCGCGCCGTCGTCGTCGCGGATGACGGTGAACCCCCGGGCGATCTCGGTCTTCAGGAGCTGGGCGCCGAGCGCGTTCGCGTACGCGCTGCCCTGGGCGAGCGACACGCCGCCGAGCGAGATCGCGGCGGGCTGCTCGATGAGCTTGGTCGTGAAGGCCGCCGCCGTGGTCGAGCGCTGACGGAAGTACACGTACATCGTGTCGCCATCCATCAGGAAGTCGTGGTCGTACTCGACGGCGGCGCTCGCGTCGAAGCTCATGCGCTTCGTCAGGTTCGTCCAGACCACGCCGCTGCCTCCGAACTGGAGGAACAGGTCCCCGTTCGCGAGCTCCTGGGCGACGCACGAGCCGGGGTAGAACCGGCCCGTCACCGGATCCTCGTCGCGGAGGCGCAGCGGCACGCTCCGCTTCCGCATCTCGCTGCAGAGCTGGCTCGTCGCGAACGAGAGGATGGCCCTGCGGAGCGACAGGTTTCCCGGATCGTTCACGACGCCCGGCATCACGCCGAGCGCGCCCTGGCCGCACGCGCCGCACAGCATTCCGAGCAGCGAGAGGCAGAGCGTGAGGCCGAGCGCGCGCAGCGCGGCGGTGCGGGAGAGCATGGGCGCAGCATAGTCGAAACACCGGCGGGTCGAGCGGCGCGCCGCGCGGCGTGAGGCGCGTCGCCTTCGGCCCCGGCGCGCGGGTGGTGAGCGTGAGGCGCGTCGCCTTCGGCCCCGGCGCGCGGGTGGTGATAGGGTCTCCATCATGGCGAACGTCGCAGTCATCGGGGCCGGCGCCTGGGGGACGGCGCTGGCGAAGTTGCTGGCGGACAAGGGCAACCCCACCGCGCTCTGGGCGCACCACGGCGAGCTCGCCGATCGCATCGGCCGCGAGCGCCAGAACGACCGGTACCTGCCGGGCGTGGAGCTGCCCGCGGGCCTGCGGGCCACGGGTGATCTCGAGGACGCGCTGCGCGGCGCGGAGCTCGCCGTCGTGGTCGTCCCGTCGCACGCGCTGCGCGAGGTCGTCCGGGCGGCCGGGCGCCATATCCCGCGGGACGCGCTCGTGTGCAGCGCGACGAAGGGCATCGAGAACGACTCGCTGATGCTGATGAGCGAGGTGCTCGTCGACGAGCTCGGGCGCGACGCCGAGCCGCGGCTCTCCTACCTGTCGGGCCCGAGCTTCGCGCGGGAGGTCGCATCCGGCCAGCCGACCACGGTCGTGGTCGCTGGCAGGAGCGAGCGGGAGACGCACGCGGTGCAGCGCATGTTCGCGACCGATCGGTTCCGGGTCTACTCGTCCGATGACGTCGTGGGCGTGGAGGTGGGCGGCGCCCTCAAGAACGTCATCGCCATCGCGGCCGGCATCTGCGACGGCCTCGGCTTCGGCCACAACGCCCGCGCCGGGCTCATCACGCGCGGCCTCGCGGAGATCGGCCGCGTGGCGGCGGCGAAGGGGGCGAACCCGCTCACCCTCGCGGGGCTCTCCGGGATGGGCGACCTGGTGCTCACGTGCACGGGCGAGCTGTCGCGCAACCGCACCGTCGGGATCGAGATGGGCAGGGGACGGAAGCTCGACGAGGTCCTCGCGGGCCTCGGCCACGTCGCCGAGGGCGTGAAGACGGCGAAGAGCGCGCACGACCTCGCGGACAAGCTGGGCGTGAGCGCGCCGATTACGGTCGAGGTGTACCGGATGCTGTATGAGGAGAAGCCGCCGCAGCAGGCCGTCGTCGACCTCATGACCCGCGCCCTCACGAGGGAGTGAGACGCGGGGCCGGCCCGCGGGAAGGCGCTTTCTCGCGCCGCCCGCGCCTCGCCTCTCGCGAGGGTGTAAAGTGGCGGCGCGATGAATACGCGACCCCTCGTGAGTCTCCTCTCTGCGCTCCTCCTGTCGAGCATCGGCTCGACGGCCGCTGCCCAGTACGGCGCGCCGCCCTACGGCGGTCAGCAGGGCGGCGCGTACGGAGGTCAATACGGCGGCCAGTACGGCGGCGCCTACGGCGGCTACGGGTACGCGCCGCCGCAGAGGAAGAGCGAGCCCAAATCGACGCCGCTCGAGGTCGGCTATCTCTACGCCACTTCCGTGGCGTACGGCGTGGGCACCGGCATCTGGTTCGATGCGGTGGCCGGAATCGACGATCCGGGCGTGCAGTTCATCGCGCCCGCGCTCCTCGGCGTCGCGGCGCCGGTCGGCGTCTACTTCCTCGACTCGCCGCCGATGCCGCGCGGCATGCCGTCCGCGATCGCCACGGGCATGGTGATCGGCGCGGGCGAGGGGCTCGGCATCGCCTCGTACCAGTACGTCAGCGCGCGGAAGGGCAAGGAGTGGGGCTTCCTCGGGCTCGCGACCGCCGAGGTGATCGGCTCCACCGTCGGCGGCGCGGCGGGCTGGGGTTTCTACTATTTCCTCCGTCCCAA
Organism: Sorangium sp. So ce375; assembly: GCF_051473855.1. Classification (NCBI taxonomy): domain Bacteria; kingdom Pseudomonadati; phylum Myxococcota; order Polyangiales; family Polyangiaceae; genus Sorangium; species Sorangium sp. So ce375. Next base: position 10,195,658 of record NZ_CP150335.1, on the reverse strand, counting down.
GCCGCAGACAAACATGCTCCTCGCCTCGGGCGCGGTGTGGGGCACGCTCATCGGCAGCGCGTTCGGGGCCGCCGCGAGCAACGGCGACTGGAGCCAGTCGAACGACAGCATCTCGCTCGGGGGCCTCATCGGGTTCAACGTCGCGACCGCGGGCGCCGTCGGCCTGTCGATCGCGTGGACGCCGTCGTGGAACCAGCTCGCGTGGATGTGGGGCGGGCTCGGCATCGGCACGGTGGTGTCGTTGCCCATCTACCTCGCGTACATCGGGAGCGATCACGACCCCCGTCGCGGCCTCATCGCTCAGGGCGCGGCGGGCACCCTCGGCCTCGTGGCGGGCGCCTTGTTCCTCGGGAGGCCGGACTCGAGCTCCTCCGTCGCCCTGGACGACCAGGAACATCGTGGCCGTCCCCCGTTCGCGCGCGTGCTCGGCGGCAGCCTCACGCCGTATCGAGGCGGGCTCGGCGCCGTGGTCGTCGGAGAGCTCTGGTAAGCCGCGGTGTGCCGTCCAACACGGCTGCATGAGGCCGCGGCACGCCTGCTATGCTGACCTAGATGCCGACCCTGAAGTATTTCGCCTCCGAGGGCGCGCCACGCCTGTACAGCGTCCACAAGCCGGTCACGACGATCGGCAAGGCGCTCGGAAACGACGTCGCGGTCGCGGGGGCAGGGGTGCTGGACCATCACGCGCAGATCGTGTTCGACGGTCGCGATTTCGTGCTGGAGGAGTGCGAGCGCGACGGGGAGATCGCGATCAACGGCAAGAAGAAGCGGCGTGCGCGCCTCGTGCACGGCGACCGGCTCCAGCTCGGCACGGTCGAGGTAGGCTTCTCGATGTTCGCCGAGGCGCCGACCGTCCAGGAGCGCCTCCCGGCATGCGACGGCGGGGAGGACCGGCCCGCGCCGCCGCAGGGCGCTTCGGAGCTCGCTGGCGTCCGCAAGCTGTTCGCCTTCAGCGAGAAGCTCATCAACCGGCGCAACGTCGACGAGCTCCTCGAGGCGATGCTCGACGACGTCATCGAGCTGACGCACGCCGACAAGGGCTTCCTGCTCCTCCTCGAGGGGGCGGAGGTGGCGGCCGACACGGCGGTCCGCGGCGGCGCTCAGGCCGCGCCGGCCGCGGTCGGCGACCGCAAGCTCGCGGTGCGCGCGTCGCGCAACATCCGCAAGGAGGCCATCACCGACGCGGCCGGGGGGATCTCGGACAGCATCGTGCGTCAGGTCATCGTCTCGGGCCGCCCGGTGATCGTCTCCGACGCGCTCGCCGACACGCAGTTCGGCCGGAGCGACAGCGTCATCGCGATGAAGCTCTCCAGCGTGATGTGCGCGCCGCTCCTGTCGCAGGGCCAGATCATCGGCGCGCTCTACGTCGGCAACGACAAGATCAAGCACCTCTTCGACCGGGCCCAGCTCGATCTGCTCAGCATCTTCGCGTCCCAGGCCTCGCTGATCCTCCAGAACGCGATGCTCCTGAACGCCCTGCGGGCCGACAAGGCCAAGCTGGTCGCCGAGCTGCACGACAAGAAGTTCGGCGAGATCATCGGCGCCTGCCCGTCGATGCTCGAGGTGTTCCGCAAGCTGCAGAAGGTCGCGGCGACCGACATCAGCGTGCTCATCACGGGCGAGACGGGGACCGGGAAGGAGCTCATCGCGCGGGAGCTGCACCGGCGCAGCCCGCGCGAGGGCGGCCCCTTCGTCACCATCAACTGCGGCGCGATCCCCGAGAACCTCATCGAGAGCGAGCTCTTCGGCCACGTGAAGGGCGCCTTCACCGGCGCCATCGCCAGCCGCCCGGGCAAGTTCCAGGTCGCCGACAAGGGCACGCTGTTCCTCGACGAGATCGGCGAGCTCCCGCTGAACCTCCAGGTGAAGCTCCTCCGCGCCCTCCAGGAGCGGGTCGTCTTCCGCGTCGGCGACTCGAAGCCCGAGAAGGTCGACATCCGCATCGTCGCCGCCACGAACCGGAACCTCGAGGAGGAGATCCGCGCCGGCAATTTCCGGGAGGATCTCTACTACCGGCTCAACGTCGTGAACCTGTGGCTCCCACCGCTCCGCGAGCGGGCCGACGACGTGCTCATCATCGCGAAGGTGCTGCTCTCGAAGTACGCCGACGAGCTCGGCAGCCCCGTGCGCGGCTTCAGCCCGGCCGCGCTCGCCGCGATCAAGAAGTACCCCTGGCCGGGCAACATCCGGCAGCTCGAGAACCGCATCAAGAAGGCGCTCGTCCTCTGCGATCAGGCGCTGCTCGCCGTGGAGGATCTCGATCTCGGCCCGGGCGCCGAGACGGCCATCATGCCGCTGGAGAAGGCCAAGGAAGAGTTCCAGCGGCGGTACGTGCTGGAGGCGCTCGAGCGCAACAACGGCAACCGCACGCAGACGGCCCGCGACCTCGGCGTCGACCCGCGCACCATCTTCCGCTACCTCGAGAAGGAGCAGAACCCGATGCCGAGCGGGGCCGGCGGCGTGGCCCGCGATCCGACCGAAGCGTGATGGAATACAACCCCGAAGGGCCCTTCGCAGACCCCTGTCCGACAAAGACCCGCGCCGACCTCGAGTGGGATCGCGTCCTCGAGGCGCTCGCGGAGCGGTGCGCGTCTCGAGGCGGCAAGCGGCTGGCCCGGGCCCTCCCGTTCGCGTCGACGCGCGCCGAGGCCGTCACCGCGCTCGCCGAGGTGCGCGAGGCGGTGGAGCTCGCCCGGGCCGGGGAGCCGGTGCCGGCGCGCGACGTCGCGGAGCTCGAGGACGCGCTCGATCGGGCCCGCATCGGCGCGGCGCTCGCGAACGAGGAGCTGCGCGCCGTGCTCGGGCTGCTCGAGGCCGCGCGGACGTCGCGGCAGTACCTGCAGAACCGGCGTCAGATCGCGCCCGCGCTCTACGCGGCGTGCGCGACCAACCCGGAGCTCGACGCCGTCGCGCGCGAGCTCGCGGCGGCCTTCGATCCGGACGGCACGCTCGCCGATCGCGCGTCGCCTCGCCTGGAGGCGCTGCGCGCGGAGCGGCGCGCGGTGCGCGAGCGGCTCGTCCGGCGCCTCGAGGACCTCATCCAGAAGCACGAGGACATCCTCCAGGACCGCTACTGGACGGAGCGCGACGGGCGCTACGTGCTGCCGGTGCGATCCGACGCGCACGAGCGCTTCCCCGGCATCGTCCACGCGACGAGCGCGAGCGGCGCCACCGTGTTCGTGGAGCCCCGGGTGCTCGTCGAGACGGGCAACCGGATGAAGATGGTCGACGCCGAGGTCGCGCGCGAGGAGCAGGCGATCTACGCGGCGCTCACCGCACGCGTGGCCGAGGACGTCGAGAGCGTCGCGGCCGCCGCCCGCGCGCTGGCCCACGCCGACGTGCGGGCCGCCGCGGCGCGGCTCGCGGAGGACCTCGACCTCACCTTCCCGGACGTCCCGGAGGACGCGTTCGGGGCAGGGCGGGGCGCCTCGGAGGGCGCCGCGAGGCCGACCTCCATCGAGCTCATCGGGGGTCGTCATCCGCTCCTCGCGCTCGACGGCGTGAAGGTGGTCCCGAGCGACCTCGCGATGAGCGCGGGGCGCGCGATGATCGTCTCCGGACCGAACGCCGGCGGCAAGACCGTGGCCCTCAAGACGCTCGGGCTCGCGGCGCTGATGGTCCGCGCGGGCCTGCCGGTCGCGGCCAGGGAGGGCTCGCGCGTCGCGCTCTTCGACGTCGTGCTGACCGACGTCGGCGACGAGCAGAACCTGCACAAGAACCTGTCGACCTTCAGCGCCCACGTGAAGAACCTGGGGCGGATCCTCGGCGAGGCGCGCCCCGGCGCCCTCGTCCTGCTCGACGAGCTCGCCGGCGGCACCGACCCGCGCGAGGGCGAGGCGCTCGCCGCGGCCGTGCTCGACTCGCTGTGCGCGCGCGGGGGCACCGTCGTCTGCACCACGCACTACGAGGGCCTCAAGGCGCTCGCGCTCGGCGATCAGCGCTTCGAGAACGCCTCGGTCGGCTTCGATCTCGCCACCATGAGCCCGACCTTCCGGCTCGTCGTCGGCGTGCCCGGCGCCTCGAGCGCGCTCGCGGTCGCGCGGCGGTTCGGCATTCCGGGCGCCGTGCTCGAGCGGGCGGAGCGCTTCCTCACGAAGGAGGCGGTCACCTTCGAGCAGATGGTCGAGAAGCTCGCCGCCGAGCGCCGCGCGCTCGAGCTCGCGCGCGAGGACGCCGAGCGGGAGGCGGCCACCTCCCGCGCCAAGCGCCGGGAGCTCGAGGCAGAGATCGCGCGGCTCCGGGACAAGGAGCGCGGCGTGATCACCCGGGAGGGCGAGGCGCTGCTCGCCGGCCTGCGGCGCGCGCGCGAGGACCTCAAGGCGGCGCAGGCGCGCCTGCGCGGCAAGCCCACCGAGGAGGACGTGCGCGCCGCCGCTCGCGCCATGGACGCGGTGGGGCAGAAGACGTCGATCGGCGGCGAGCTCGAGCTGCGCCCGAAGGACGAGCCCCAGGCGCGGCCGGCGATCGATCCGGCCGCCATCCGCGTCGGCGCCCGCGTCTACGTGCCTCGCTTGCGGGCCGAGGCCGAGGTGGTGGAGGTCCTCTCGGGCGGCCAGCTGCGGGTCACCGCCGGCGCGCTCAAGCTCACGACCTCGATCGCCGAGCTGCGCGGCACCGGCGCGCCGCCAGCCGCCGCGGCGCCGCCGCAGCGCCGCGTCGATCTCGACGCCGCCGCCGACCCCGACGTCCCGATCCAGACGGCGGACAACACCGTGGATCTCCGCGGCCTGCGCGCGCACGAGGCGGTCGCCATGGCCGAGCAGTTCCTCGACCGCTCGCTCGGCGCGGGCCGCAAGGTCACGTTCCTCGTCCACGGGCACGGCACGGGCGCCCTGCGCGATGCCGTCCGCGAGGCGCTGCGCGGCAGCCCTTACGTGGCGCGCCTCCGCCCGGGCGGCCCGAGCGAGGGCGGCGACGGCGTGACGGTCGCCTGGCTGAAGTGGTGAGCGATCGCGCGCCCTGAGGAAGGGCGCGCCGCAGCGCTCAGCGATCCCGGTCGACGCGGCCGAGGTTCTCGGCGATCCGGTCGAGCACGCCGTTCACGAAGGCGCCGCTCTCCTCGCTGCCGTAGCGCTTGGCGAGCTCGACCGCCTCGTCGAGGATGACCGCGCGCGGCACCTCCGGGCGGCTCATCAGCTCCCACGCGCCGAGCCGGAGCACGTTCCGATCGACGCGCGCCATGCGCTCGATGCGCCAGTTCGTGCTCGCCTTCCGGATCGCCTCGTCCACGGCCGCGAGATCCTCGGCGACGCCGAGCACCACCTCGTCCGCGTAGGCGCGTCCCTCCGGATCGCCCGGCGTCTCGCGCCAGAAGGCCGCGACGACGCGGGGCGCCGAGCTCCCGCCAGCTTCCACCGCGAACAGCATCTGCAAGGCCGCTTCGCGGCCGGTAGAGCGCGCACCCATCTCTCAAAACCTTCGTCTACAGGCCAGCGGTGTCCAGCGCGGCGCCAAGCGCGAGCATCTCGATCGCGCTGACGGCGGCCTCCCACCCCTTATTGCCATGCTTCGTGCCCGCCCGCTCGATCGCCTGCTCGATCGAGTCGGTTGTGAGCACCCCGAACGTGACCGGCACCCCGGTCTGGAGCGACACGGTCGCGATCCCCTTCGTGACCTCGGCCGCCACATAGTCGAAATGCGGCGTCGAGCCCCGGATCACGGCGCCCAGGGTGATGATCGCGTCGACGCTCTTCTTGTGCGCGAGCCGCCCCACGACGGTGGGCATCTCCCACGCGCCCGGGACGCGCACGATCGACGTCCGCTCGAGCGCGCCGCCGTGCCGCGCGATGGCGTCGAGCGCGCCCTCGACCAGGCGGTCGACGATGAAGTGGTTGAAGCGGCTCGCCACGAGCGCGAAGCGCGCCCCCGGCGGGACCACCAGGTTCCCTTCGATCACCCTCGCCTGTGCCTGCCCGACCGCCTGCTCTGCCATCCGCCGTTCCTCTCTCCTGCCGCGTGGGGTCCGCGATCGCGGCGACCGCGATCCTGCCCGCGCGTCCTTTTACCAGCGTACGAGCGCGCCCGTCTGTCAGGCTTCGCCCTTCATCGAGACGAGCGGCACCCGCTCGATCACGGTGAGCCCGTACCCGGTGATCCCTGCGATCTTCGGCTGGCTGTTCGTGAGGAGCCGGATCTGGTGCACCCCGAGGTCCGCCAGGACCTGCGCGCCGAGGCCGAACTCCCGCAGCGTCCACGGCTGCTGCGTCTTCACGACGGGGAGCGCCTCGTCGGAGCCCGGGCCCTTCAGCAGCTCCAGCTCGCGGCCCAGGTCCCCTCGCGACGGGATGTAGACGACCACCCCGACGCCGGCGCTCTCGATCGCGAGGAGCGCCTCACGCAGGTTCGACCCGCCGTCGAAGGGCGTCGAGCTGAAGAGGTCCGCGATGGTCGACCCGGAGTGCACGCGGCACAGGATGGGGTCCGGCGTCGCGATCGCGCCCTTGGTCAGCGCGAGGAACTGGCGCTGCTCGTTGAGCACCTCGTAGACGTACACGCTCCACTCCGTGCCCGTCAGGTCGAGCCGCAGCGTCCGCTCGCCCACGCAGCGGACCAGCCGCTCGGTCTGGAGCCGGTACTGGATGAGGTCCGCCACCGTCACGATCAGCAGGCCGTGCTTCGCGGCGAACACCTCGAGATCCCGCATGCGGGCCATGCTGCCGTCGTCGTTCATGATCTCGCAGATCACGCCCGCCGGCCGGAGCCCGGCGAGGCGCGCGAGATCCACGGACCCCTCGGTCTGCCCCGTCCGCACGAGCACGCCCCCGCGGCGCGCCTTCAGGGGAAAGACGTGCCCCGGCGTGACGAGATCCTCGGGGGTGGCGTCGCCCGCGATGGCGACCCGGATCGTGTGCGCCCGATCCGCGGCGCTGATCCCCGTCGTCACCCCGGTGCGCGCCTCGATGCTCACGGTGAAGGCGGTGCCGAGCGGCGGCCCGCTCCGCCCTGGCGCGGACATCATCGGCAGCTCGAGGCGCGCGACCTGCTCCTCGTCGAGGGCGAGGCAGATGAGGCCGCGCCCGTGCATCGCCATGAAGTTGATCGCCTCGGGGGTCACGGCCTCCGCCGCCATGCAGAGATCCCCCTCGTTCTCGCGATCCTCGTCGTCGACGAGGATCACCATCTTGCCCGCGCGGATGTGATCGAGCGCGGTGTTCACCCGGTCGAGGACCGCTTTGTCGATGGTCAGCCGATGAGGCATCGGGCCCCCGGAGGTCATGTCCTGGTCGAGCTTGCCGCTCGAGGCCGACAGAGCCTCACCAGAATCCCCCCGCGCGCAGCTTTGCGAGGAGTCGTTCGTCGTGATCCGCATGCTCTCCCGTATTTCCGCGCTCTTCGCCGCGCTCGGCGGAGACATCGCCGCCGCGCGCGCCTTGGCTCGAGAGGCGCTGCACGCTGGCGAGCGATGCGACCTCGAGCGCTCGCGCCACGTAGCGCGCGAGCACGTCGACTTCAAGGTTGACGGCCGCGCCGGGGCGGAGCTCACCGAGGAGAGTCCGGCCGATGGTGTGCGGCACCAGCATCACGTCGAACCAGATGTCGGCGGCGCCCGGCGCGGACACGGCGTTGAGCGTGAGGCTCGCGCCGTCGATGGCGATCGAGCCCTTGGGAGCGAGGTACGCCGCGAGCTCGGGCGGGGCGCTCACCCGGAGGCGGATCGCGTCGCCGGCGCGGGACTGCTCGACGACGCGGCCCAGCCCGTCGACGTGGCCCAGCACCACGTGCCCGCCCATCCGCGCGCCGAGCGGCGTCGCGCGCTCGAGGTGGACGCGCGCGCCGACCGGCAGCGCTCCGAGCGTTGTGCGGTCGAGGGTCTCGGCCGACATGTCGCACTCGAACCCGCCGGGCGCGATGCGATCGACGGTGAGGCAAGCGCCGTTCACGCTCACGGACTCGCCGAGCGTCAGCGGCCCGAGGCCCGCCTCGACGAGCGCGCGGGCCACGGCGCCGCCGCTCCGGCGGCGGAGGACCCCGATCGTCTCGACAAGCCCGGTGAACATCGCCGAAGCCCCTCTGTCTAGCCCTTCGAGGTGCGGTGCCCCTGGCTCGTCAGGAGCTTGTCGATGAGCCCCTTCGAGTAGCCCGACAGCTCGGTGAAGACGACCCCCATCCCCTGCGGATCGTCGTGCACGCGCACGACCTCGCCGACGCCCTCGACCGTCTCGATGTCGTCCATGATCACGGTGAACCGCAGGTTCACCTTCGTCCCGACGGCGAGCGGCGTCTTCGACCGCACGAACACGCCGGTGCGCGAGATGTTCGTCACGTACTCGTTGATGAACGCGTCGTAGGACTCGAACTCCTTGTTGATGGTGACGCGCTCTTCCCTGCGTCCCGTCTTCGCGTCGCTGCTCTCCGGAGAACCCTGATCGTCCACCATGACGCCTTACCTGCCTTGCAGATCGAACTGCTCGAGGTGGTACTCCTTTCGGGGCACGAGATCGATCCGGCGCTGGAACAGCCGCTCCGCCTCTTGCACGGCGATGCGCTCGTCGTTCTTCAGGAGGTCGATCACGGCCGGGTGCGCATTGACCACGACCGAGTAGCCGGGCAGGTTCATCCGCTCGCGCCGTATCTGCCGCAGGATCTCGTAGGCGACGGTCTGCTTGGATTGCAGCTGCCCCGTCCCGTCGCAGTAGAAGCACGGCTCGAGGATCGTCCGCCCGAGGCTCTCGCGCGTCCGCTTCCGCGTCATCTCGATGAGGCCCAGATCGGAGATCCGGTTCAGCGTGGTCTTCGCCTTGTCCCTGGAGAGCAGCTCCTCGAGGCGGCGCCGCACCTTCTCCCGGTTCTGGGCGCGCTCCATGTCGATGAGGTCGAGGATGATCAGCCCGCCGATGTTGCGGAACCGGAGCTGATAGGCGATCTCCTCGACCGCCTCCAGGTTCGTGGTCAGGATCGTCTCCTCGAGATCCTTCGACCCCTTGCCGACGAAGCGCCCGGTGTTCACGTCGATCGCGGTGAGCGCCTCGGCCTGGTCGATGATCAGGTGCCCGCCCGAGGGCAGCGGGACCTTCCGCGACAGCGCGCGCTGGATCTCGTCCTCGATCCCGTACGCGTCGAAGATCGGCTCCGTCCCCTCGTAGAGCTCCACCGCGTCGGCGCGCTCGGGCATGAACATCTCGACGAAGCGCCGCAGCCGGATGTACTCCTCGCGGTCGTCGATCACGATCTTCTCGATGTCGTCGGTGAAGAGATCGCGAGCGGTCTTCAGCACGAGGTCGAGCTCGGTGTAGAGCACCGCCGGCGCCCGCACGCCGCTCTCCCGCTTCTTCGCCACCTCGCCCCAGAGGCGCACGAGGTAGCCGACGTCGGCCTTGAGCTGCTTCTTCGTGAGGCCCTCGGCGAGCGTGCGTACGATGAGGCCGCCCTGCGGAGGCTTCATCGCCTCGATGGCGTCGCGCAGCCTGGAGCGCTCCTTCTCCGAGCCGATGCGCTTGGAGATCCCGATGTGATCGACCGTCGGCAGGTACACGACATAGCGGCCGGGCAGCGAGATGTGGCTCGTGACCCGGGCGCCCTTCGTCCCGATCGGCTCCTTCGAGACCTGGACGATGACCTCCTGCCCTTCGCGGACGACCTCGCGGATCGGCGTCGACTTCGAGATGCGCGGCGGCTCGTTCTGCCAGTTGCGCGAGCTCTGCTGGCCCCGCGCGGCGCTCTTGCCCTTGCCCTCCCGCGGCTGCTCGCGCCCGCGCTCTCGCGTTCGCTGCTCGCGCCCGCGTTGCTCGCGATCGCGCCCCTCGCGTCCGCCCTGCTGTCCTCTGCCGCCACGTTCGCGCCCGTCTCGGCCCTCGCGCCCTTCGCGCGGCGCCTCGCGCCCGTCTCGGCCCTCGCGCCCCTCGCGCGGCGCTTCGCGTCCCTCTCGGCCCTCGCGCCCCTCACGCGGCGCTTCGCGCGCTTGGCGCCCCTCACGCGGCGCTTCGCGTCCCTCTCGGCCCTCGCGCCCCTCACGCGGCGCTTCGCGCCCCTCTCGGCCCTCGCGCCCCTCACGCGGCGCTTCGCGCCCCTCGCGCCCCTCGCGTGCTTCCGCGGGGGCCGCCTCCGCGAGCGCGGCGCCGCCCTCGAGGTCGATGCGCCGGTCGCGCGTCCGTCCCGAGCGGCGCACGCGCGCCTCCCGACGTCCGCGCGCGCGCCCGCTGCGCGCCCGCGCTGCCGGCGGCACGTCATCACCCGAGGATGCTGTCGCGCCCGCGCCTTCCGGGACAGGCGGCGCGCTCGCTTCCTGGCCTGCCGCCGGCCACTCACCGGCAGCGCCGTGCGCGGCGGGCTCGTCCGACGCGCTCGCCTCCTGCGCCTCCGCCTCGTCGCTGTCCGCCGTGTTCAGCGTCTCCGGACGCTCTTCGGCCGCGCTCCACGCGTCCGCGGTGTCTTCCGGCGGCGGGGAGGCAGGCTCGATCTCGTAGGCGGGCGCGTCGAGATCGTCGTCGTCGTCAGCGCTCGCCTCGTCGGGGCCGGACTCCTCGGCGCTCGCCTCGTCGGCGTCGCTGTCCCCGCCCGGCGCGACCAGCTCCTCGTCGTCGTCGTCCGCGCCGTCGTGCTCGTGCCCGCCGTCGATCTCGGGCTCCGAGTCGTCGGCCTCGTCGAGCGTCATCATCGTCCCCACGCCGGCGAACGCCTGTCCGGAGGGGCTTCCGAGCACGTCGAGCGCCGTGGGCAGCTCGATCGGCACATCGCTCGCTTCGTCGAGCGAGCCGTCGGCCTCGACCGGGCCTCCGGTCTCGAACCCTTCTTCCGCGCCGAAGTCCGCTCCTTCCCGGTGCTCGTGGCGTTCGGCTGTCAGGTCGGGGCTCTCGGGCGCGGCTCCGGCGCCGGATAGCTCAGGCGCCTCGCTTGCGTTGGGCCCAGGCGCCTCGCTGCCGCGCGCGGCGCGGCCTCGCGAGGAGGCGCGCTCCTCCTCCGCAGTCCGGCGGTGCCCAGCCAGGTATGCCTCGAAATCGTCGGGCCGGATGAGATCCTCGACGTGCAGGAAGGCTGCTCGCTCGAGCCCCACGTCGATGAACGCGGCCTGCATCCCGGGCAAAACGCGGCTGACCTTGCCGAGGTAGATGTTTCCGAGCGTCCCCTTGGAGCTCTCCCGCTCGAGATGCAGCTCAGCGATGATCCCATTTTCGATCAGCGCGACGCGTGTCTCGCGGATGTCCACATTGATGACGAGAAGGTTCTTTCCCATGTCGGATGCCGCACATCGGCGGCGCCGCCAAGCGTTACCACGGGTTGCCCGGCCCATGAAGGCGCAACCCGGAGTACGCTGCGCGATTGGGGGCGCGGGGCCGGAGTTCGCCGAGGCAGGCCGGCCGCCAGCACGTGAGCTACCTCGCGCATCCGCCGCTCTGCCCCGAGCGAGACGCCCGGGGGCGCTGCTGGCGCGTCCGAGGGACCGGGGGCGCTGCTGGCGGGGTCCGAGGACCGGCGGCGCTGCTGGCGGGTCCGAGGACCGGCGGCGCTGCTGGCGGGTCCGAGGACCGGGGGCGCTGCTGGCGGGGTCCGAGGACCGGGGGCGCTGCTGGTGGGGTCCGAGGACCGGCGGCGCTGCTGGCGGGGTCCGAGGACCGGCGGCGCCTGCCGCTGGGCCCAGCCCTGGCCGGGAGCGCCGGGCCGAGGCCTCCGCGCGGCGGATCGGGGGCGCGCGAGCTGGGGTGACGTCCGCCCGGCGGCGACCAGCCGGCCCTCGCTCGACGTCCGGCTGCCTTGTTCCCTCGGCGCATCGACCGCGCTGGCACCCCGCGGGCGTCCTGCTCCCGCGGGCCACCGGTGTCGTGCCTCGCGCTGTCCTCTGTCGACCTACGCCGCGGTGCCGAGCAGCGACGGCCGACGCGGGCCGGCCGTCGCGGCTGGCACAAAAAGGCCGAAGGGGGCGGCCATCGGGCGCCCCCTTCGGAGATGAGCTGCTGTTGTCAGAGGCTCACGGGGAACACACCGGCTCTCCGGCGGCATCGCAGCTGTCGGCGCACTCCTCGCAAACAGCGCATGTGATGAAGGCGTCGTAGGCCTCGACCGCGGCCTCGTTGTCCGTGCGGCAGGTCTCGATGCACGTGGCCGGGTCTTCCTGCTGGGCGCACTCAGCGATACACACCACAAGGGCCTTGCACTCGTCACTGGCCACGCAGGCCTGGCGGACCTCTTTGCACGGCCCGTCGATCGCGCACTTGTAGCAGCCCGTATTCGTGTCGCGGCCGCACGTGTCCGTCGTCTCATCACAGGTCGGGGTACCCGTCGAGGAAGAGCTCGTGGCGCTCGCGCCTCCTCCGCCGCCGGCGCCTCCTTCGCCGCCTGCGCCGCCGCCGTTGCCGCCGTCGCCGCCGTTGCCGCCGCTGGCGCCGGAGCTGCTGCTCCCGCTGCTGCTCGTGGTGGTGGTGCTGTTGCTCGACGACGGGTTGCCGTCGTCACCGCAGGCCACGAGGGCGCAGCCGGAAATCAAAAACGCAGCGAATACCCAAGATTTCATGCTCAATACCTCCACAGAACCCAACCGACCGTTCATTCGTGTACTCGGCGCCCCCCCAACGCTCGGCATGCCTGCCAAACCACCCGTTTTCCTGCGACCGGCTCCGGGTGCACCTGTGCAGATCGTCGGTCAGAGAGAAGCATCGCGCGTGGAGAGCAAAGAAAAACAGCCACGCAAGCTGTTTCTACACGCTCAGGATCGGCCGTGCAATGGCGTCGCTCGCTCCAGCACCGACCCGCCGAGGCGCTCTAAGCGGTTTGCTGGCTGATCCGTCGCTGAGCGCGGCTCTCTGCGCCTCCAAGCTGTCGCAAAATTCTGCTAAAGTGGGATGTTCCCGTGCTCCTCCGGTGGGCCCTTGTCGCGCCTGGCGCGCGGGATGTCGAGAGGGCCCGGGCCAGTCGAGTGCGGAGCACGCGCGGGGAGATCACCTCGTCGATGAAGCCGAGCTCGGCCGCCTTGTAGGGGTTGGCGAATTTCGCCTTGTGATCCTCGACGAAGCGTGCGCGGGCGTCGGTCGGGACGGCCGCGCGCTGGATCTCCCGCGGTGCACGATGCCCACCGCGCCTTCCGGGGCCATGACCGCGATCTCGGCCGTTGGGAAGGCGAGGTTGTAATCGGCCCGGAGGTGCTTGGAGGCCATGACGTCGTAAGCGCCGCGTAAGTTTTGCGGGCGCTCTCGGGCACCGTCGCCCCGGCGAGCGCATAGAGGAGCTTCGCTCCATGAGCGATGATCCCGCCATGTTCCTGATCGAGCCCCCGGGAGGAGGCCGGGCACGTCGACCGACGTGACGAGCGGGATAGTGAAGCAGTCCCAGAAGCGGACAAAGCGTGTCCGCCTCGATGTCGAGGCAGCCGGCGGGCACCTGGGCTGGCCCGCGACCAACCCGATGGGCGCCCCCGATCCGGGCAAACCCGACCACGATGTTCTGCGCAAAGCGCTCGTGGATCTCGAGGAGACGGCCGTCGTCGAGCACGGCGCGCACGGCTGCTTGAGGTCGTACAGCTTCGACGGCGCGGCGGGGACCCCCTGGGCGCCCTACCATGCCCCCTGGGGCATCGAAACCCCGCCGCGCGCGACGGCGCGACGCCCTCTCACGGCGACGACCCCAGCAGCTGGTACGACACGGGGCGAGCCCAACGGAAGCGTGTGGAACGTGCGAAACGTGCGCAATGCGAAAACGCGCGAGGCGCGAGGCGCGAGGCGCGAGGGACCTGCGACGCAAAATGACCGCCCTCGACCAGCAGCGCCGCCCTACTCTCTTGCGCGGGCGAGGGGACACCACGTACCCTGGGCGGCGCTCAGTCGTCGATGGTAAATGCAGGAATTCCCGACACGTAGACCATCTGAAGACCGGGACGCAGGGGCTGTCATCGCCGCTGCGGACCCGCCGCGCCGCGACTTCGAACGGGGCAGCTCGGGCCGGTGTGGCAGCAGAGCGGTCGCCTTCCACGGCAACTGACGTGCGGCGCCTCGTGAGAAGCGCACGGAACCGCGTCACCAGCAGCCCTGGATCGTCCGCGGGAGCGCTCCGCGCTCCTGGCTTGAGGCGCCTTACGCTCGACGATCCCAGCGTGGCCTTCCGCCTCGCGTCGCGGGGTGAGATCGTTTCGGACGAGAGGTCGCTCGAGTGAAGCTCGCTCAGACTCGCGAGGCTCGTGCCCTGGCCGTCGCCGCCGTGGCGCGAGGGCTCATCGAGCCCAACGCCCTTTGGGACATGGCTTGCCGATGGACCCTCGGCGGCGCGTCGACGCCCCAGGAGCTCTTCGAGGGGATCCTCACGCCGGAGCAGCTGGCCGCGCTGCCGGAGCTGCTCGCGCAGGAGGGCCGCAGCCCGCCCGTCGCGCGCGCCCTCTCGCCGGAGAGCGAGGACCAGGACGCGCTGCGCTTCGACACGCAGCGGGAGATCGACCTGCCAGGAGAGGACGTCGTGGCCGATTTCCCGACGCTCGCGACCTCCGCCACGCGCGCCGTGAGCGCCGGCGGCAGCCGGTACGAGGTGGGCGAGGCGCTCGGGGCCGGGGGCGCAGGGAAGGTGGTGAAGGCGCGCGACCGGGAGATCGGCCGCGTGGTCGCGCTGAAGACCTTGAAGCCGGGGGCCGAGGCGGACTCCGCGGTGGGCAACCGCTTCCTGACCGAGGCGCGGATCACCGCGCAGCTCGAGCACCCGAACATCATCCCGGTCTACGACCTGGGCACGCTGCCCAACGGTCAGCCCTACTACTCCATGCGGGTCGTCAAGCGGCAGAGCCTGCAGAACGTGCTGACGAACCCCGAGCTCCGCAGGCAATGGCCGCTCGTCCGGCTCATCGGCGCGTTCGTGCAGATCTCCAGGGCGCTGGCCTACGCGCACCGGCGAGGCGTCGCCCACCGCGACATCAAGCCGGAGAACGTGCTGCTCGGCGACTACGGCGAGGTGTACCTGGGCGACTGGGGCAACGCGAAGCTGCTCTCGAGGGCTGAGGTGAGCGAGCCGATCTCCGTCGACCCGGGCGGGCAGGACTTCGGGCGCAAGCGGCACGAGGCGATCGCGAGCGCGCTCTCGGGCACGCCTGGCTACATCGCGCCCGAGCAGATCCGAGGGGACCAGGCGCGGATCGATCACCGCGCGGACATCTTCGCGCTCGGCGTGGTGCTCTACGAGATCCTCACGGGCGAGCACCCGTTCGACGCGCCGACGGTCCTCGCCGTGATCCTCGCGACGCAGACGCGCGACCCGAGGCCGCCGCGCTCGATCGCGCCGAGCTGTCCGCTGCTGCTCGAGGACCTCTGCCTCGCGATGCTCGCGAAGGATCCTGAACAGCGGCCGCCGACCGCCGACCGCGTCGCCGCGGAGGCGGAGGCGTTCCTCGAGGGCGCCAAGGAGCGGATGCGCCGTCGTGAGGAGGCCATCAAGCTCTGCGAGCTCGCCAAGGCCCCGCTCGAGCGTGACCGGCGGCTCGACAGCGAGCGCGAGCGGCTCGTCGAGGAGGCGCGGCGGCTGCTGAAGGACGTGAAGGAGTACGAGGCGATCGAGCGCAAGCGGGCGGGCTGGCAGCTCGAGGACAGGGCCGCCGGGGTCGAGCGCGAGCAGGCGCGCGCCGCGGCGGAGGCGATCGACCTCTATACGAAGGCGCTGGCGTACGATCCGGACCTGGTCGAGGCGCGCGCCGGGCTCGCGGATCTGTACTGGTCGCGCGCGGTGCGGGCGGATCAGGAGCACCAGCACGCGGCGCGCATCTACCACGAGGCGCTCGTGGCGGAGTTCGACGTGGGCCGCTACGCCGCGCTGCTCACCGCCGACGCGGTCCTCTCGTTCGACTCGTCGCCGCCGGGCGCGAGCGTCGTCGCGTACCGTTACGTCGAGAAGGATCGCATCCTGGTGGCGAGCGACGAGCGCGCGCTCGGCCGCACGCCGCTCCGCGAGGTGCACCTCAAGCCGGGCAGCTACCTCTTCATCCTGAAGCGCGCCGGCTGCCGGGACGTGCGTTACCCGCTGCTGCTCAAGCGGGGCACCCACCACCGCGTCGAGGTGAACCTCTACACCGACGCGGAGATCGGCGAGGGGTTCGTGTACATCCCGGGGGGGACCTTCATCGCTGGCGGCGACGCGCATGCCTACGATCCGCTCCGCCGCGCCGAGCTCCACGTCCCCGACGTCGCGATCGCGAAGTTCCCCGTCACCTTCCGCGAGTATTGCGAGTTCTTGAACGAGCTCGAGACGCGCGATCTCGATCTCGCCCTCAAGCGCGCGCCGCACGGGACGCGGGGCTCCGAGGGCTATGTCGCGCGGCCCGCCAGCAGCGGCGGCTGGGAGCCGTTGCCCAGCGTGGTCGAGGGCGACGCGCAGAAGCGGTTCCCGGCGGAGGAAGGGCACCTCTGGAACCTGCCCGTCATCCTCATCGACTGGTTCGACGCCGTGGCCTACTGCCGTTTCCGTAGCGAGCGCGACGGGATCGAGGTCCGGCTCCCCACCGAGCTGGAGTGGGAGAAGGCGGCTCGCGGGACCGACGGCCGGTTCTACCCGTGGGGAGATCACTTCGACCCGACGTTCTGTCTGATGCGCTCGTCGCGGCCTTTCCTGTCGCAGCCCGAGCCGGTCGGGACCTTTCCTGTCGACACCTCGCCCTACGGCGTGCGCGACATGGCGGGCGGCGTGCGCGAGTGGGTCGCCGACGTGAACGGCGAGAGATCGTGGGCGGAGACGTCGGGTGAGATCGAGTCGACCCCCGACGCGGGCGGAGACGCGCCGCGGTGGCGCATCGCCCGCTCCGGGAGCTGGGCCGCGGACTCGCAGCAGTGCAGGAGCGCGTCGCGCACCCGCTTCTTCGGGATCGCGCGGGCGCTGAACCTGTCGTTCCGGATCGCGAAGCCGCTCTCGCGGGGCCCCGGTCGCTGAGCGGGCGGCTCAGCGATCAGGCCGCGTCGGCGGGTCGACGTACTCGACCTCGACGCCGCGGTGCGTGCGGAGGACGGTGCGCCCCGGCTGGCGATCGACGATGTACTCGGGGCCGATCGGCACCTTGCCCATCCCGCCGGGCGTATCCACGATCAGCTTCGGCAGCGCGATGCCGGTGAGCCGGCCTTGGAGCTGCTCCATGAGGGCGACGCCGGTCGCGAGCGGCGTGCGCAGGTGCGACGTGCCACGCACGGGGTCCATCTGGAGCAGGTAATAGGGCCGCACCCGCCAGCGCACGAGACCCCGGAAGAGCGAGGCCAGCGTCGTCGCGTCGTCGTTGATGCCGCGCAGCAGCACGGTCTGGTTCATGACGGGGAAGCCGTGGTCCGCGAGGCGCTTGCAGGCGCGCTCGGCGGCGGGCGTGAGCTCCTTCGGGTGGTTGAAGTGCGTCATCACCCAGAGCGGGTGGTACGGCTTGAGCGCGCGCACGAGCTCTGCGGTGATCCGCTGCGGCAGCGTGACCGGCACGCGCGTCGCGAGCCGGATCGTCTCCACGCTCGGGATCTGCCGCAGCCGAGCGATGAGCCGCACGACGCGGTCCGTCGAGACGGCCAGGGGATCGCCCCCGCTCACGATGACGTCGCGCACCTCCGGGTGCGCCTCGAGGTACGCCATCGCCGGCGCGAGGCGATCGAGCGCCACCGCGCCGCCGCCGTCGCCGACCATGCGCGAGCGGGTGCAGAAGCGGCAGTAGACGGCGCAGCGATCGGTCGCGAGCAGCAGCGCGCGATCCGGGTACCGCTGCACGAGGTGGGGGGCGACCTCGTGCGCGACCTCGCCGAGGGGATCGGCCAGATCGCCGGGCACCTCGGTGGCCTCGTCCGCGAGCGGCACGCACTGCCGGCGGATCGGGCACGCCGGATCGTGTTTGTCGCAGAGGCTCAGGTAATAGGGGGTAACGCGGATGGGCAGCCCGGCCTTTTCAGCGCGCCTCGCGCCAGCGAGCTCCTCCGTCGTGAGCGACAGCGCCCGGTGGAGCTCGTCGGCGCTCGAGAGCGCGTGGCGCAGCTGCCAGGTCCAGTCGCTCTTCCGCGCCTTCGCGCCGGCTGGTCGCGCTCCCTGCTGCTCGCTCGCGGCGAGCGGCCCTGGGCGCTCCGGCAGCGCGATGGCGCGGGCGCTCGCGCCTTCCTCGCCCAAGCTGGGTCGCCGGGCGAGCCGCGCGGCGGCGACGAGCTCGCTACTTGCCGGCATTGCTCGACGGTGCCGCGGCGTCGCCGGCCTGCTCCGGCTGCGGCGTGCGGGGCTTCGCGGGATCAGGCTGCGCCGCGCTTCCGGGCTGCACGAGCTGCTCCGGGAGCTTGACCGAGGAGAGCGCCGCCTCGTTGATCTCGACGGGGAACTTCTTCCGCAGCTCGTCCTCGAGAGCGCGCTCTTGGTCCTGCATCTTCTGCTGGAGGAGCGCGACCCGGATCGAGCGCTCGGCCTCCGCGAGCTCGCGCCGGTGCCCGCCGGTGAGCCCGCTCAGGCGGACGACGAAGAACCGTCCGTCGGCCTCGACGAGCTGCTCGCCGACGGCGCCCACGCTGCCGATGCGGAAGGCGGCCTCGCGGACCGGCTCCGGGACGCGGGGGTGGGCGCCGCGCTGATCTCCGGGCGGGCCGACGATGCCGAGCTCTCCCGCGAGGTCGAGCGGCGGGGCCGCGCTCTTGTCCTTCGGCGCCGTGAGCGAGTGCTTGAGGAAGAGCTCACCCCACGCGCTGTTGCTCCCGGCCTTCTGCGCCTCCTTCAGGACCTTCTCCCCGAGCGCTTTGTCGCCGACCACGATGGCGGCGACGCGCCTCCGCTCGGGCTCGATGAACTTGTCGGCGTTCGCCTCGTAGTACGCGCGCACCTCGGACGCGGGGATGTCGGCCGGCGCGGGCAGGCCCCTTCGCGCCTGGGCGATCATCGCCTCGCGGAGGATCTGCCGGATCGCGTCCTCGACCGCGGAGTCCTTCTCGAGGCCCCGGCGCCGCGCTTCCAGCGCGAGCAGCTCCGCGTCGATGATCTCGCTGAGCAGCTCGCGGCGCCGCTCCTTTGTCTGGTACCGGAGCCGATCGAACTGATCCATTCGCTCCAGCGTCCTGCCGAAGTCGCCCAGGGTGATCACCCTGTCCCCGACCTTCGCGAGCACGCGCGCCGACTGGTCGGCCGTCAGACCGAACACCGGACTCCCCGCGTCCGAGGGGACCTGGAGCGCGGGCTCGTCGCAGCTCGCGACGAGCGCGACGATCGAGACGATCGAGATGGCGAGCAGGGGTCGGCGCACCGGAGCTCGGGTCATTGCTGGCTCGGGGTCTAGCACGGTTTCATCGTGGCTCGAGGTCGCGGCGCCCCGCTCCGGCCGGCACATCGGCCGACGTCACGGCTCGCCGCTCGCGCGGAGCGCTCGAACGCGCGCTCAATCGACGATCGTGCCGATCTCTTCGCCCCTGCAGACGCGGAGGATGTTGCCGCGGGTCATGAGCTTGAACACCCGGATGGGCATCTTGTTCTCGCGGCAGAGCGTGACCGCCGTCGAGTCCATGACCCCGATCCTGTCGGCGAGGAAGCGGTCGTAGCTCAGGTGCGCGAACATCTGCGCGCCCTCGTGGCGCACGGGATCGCGGTCGTAGATGCCCTCGACCTTGGTCGCCTTGAACAGCGCCTGCGCCTGGATCTCCATGGCCCGCAGCGCCGCCGCCGTGTCGGTCGAGAAGAACGGGTTGCCCGTGCCCGCGGCGAAGATGACGATGCTGCCCTTCTCCAGGTGCCGCATCGCCCTGCGGCGGATGTACGGCTCGGCGACCTGCCGGATCTCGATCGCGGTCATCACGCGCGTCGGCACGCCGGTCTTCTCGAGCGCGTCCTGCAGGGCGAGCGCGTTGATGACGGTCGCGAGCATGCCCATGTAGTCGCTCTGGGAGCGGTCCATCCCCGCGCTCGCGCCCTTCAGCCCGCGGAAGATGTTGCCGCCGCCCACGACGACCCCGATCTGCACCCCCATCCGCTGGAGCTCGGCGACCTCGCCGGCCACGTGGTGGAGCGTCTCGGGGCGAATGCCGAAGCCCCCTTCCTCGCCGCAGAGCGCCTCGCCGCTCAGCTTGAGCACGATGCGGCGGTACTTCAGCCCGGGGGCCGGACGAGGGGGAGGGGGAAGGAGAGAGTCCTGGTCAGCGCCCACGGGGGCACCTCGTAGTCGGGACCTGCGTGGAGGGCAACGAGCAACGTGAGCCATCGAGCGGGCGAAGCAGCAGCGGGCGCGCCGCACGATCACGATGGCGAGCGCACGAGGCACGAGGAAGCACGAGGAAAGACCGCCGAGCGGCATGTACCTTGCGCTTGCCGGAGCAGGGCGCTACTCTCGGCCCCCCTATGGCGCGTGTGACTGTGGAAGACTGCCTCGAGCGCGAGGAAAACCGTTTCGCTCTCGTCGTGCTCGCGGCCAACCGGACGCGGCAGCTCATGAAGGGCGCGGACGCTCTCGTGAAGACGAAGAACAAGCCTGCCGTGACCAGCCTCCGAGAGATCGCGGCGGGCAAGGTGCACTTCCACCGGAGCTCCCACGAGGTCGTGTCCGAGTGGCTCCAGCAGATGAACGCTGGCGGCCAGCGCTGATGGCGCATCGGAAGAGCGCGCCTCCGGTGATGCGCGCCTCCGTCGGGGCCTCGTTCCGCAGCTCGCTCCCGTCACCGTGACAGCGCTGCGCTTGATCTGTTGCTTCGCATGAGCGGGATGGGCACTGGGCGGCCGGCGCGCGCTTCGGGCTCCGGCCAGCGCCGCGATCCGGAGCTCGAAGCGGGTACGGCGGCTCATTACGAAGATCCGGCGTATTACTCGAAGACGTATGCGCGCCGTAAGGACGACGTCCGCTACTACGTCGACCTCGCCGTCGCGTCGGCGGGGCCGGTGCTCGAGTACGGCTGCGGTAACGGGCGGATCACGCTGCCTCTCGCGAGGGCGGGGGTCCAGACCACCGGTGTGGACCTGTCCGCGCCGATGCTCGCCGATCTGCGCGAGCAGCTCGGACGGGAGCCGCGCGGTGTCTCCTCCCTCGTGAGCCTCCGGCGGGGCGACATGCGGGCGCTGCGGCTCCGGCGCCGCTTTCCCCTCGTGATCTGCCCGTTCAACGCCTTCTTGCACCTGTACACCCGCGCGGACGTCGAGCGGTTCCTCGCGCGGGCGCGCGAGCATCTGACGCCCAGGGGCGAGCTCGTCTTCGACGTTTCCATGCCCGAGCCGGCAGAGCTCGCGCGCGATCCGGATCGCGCCTACGCCACGCCGCGGTTCCGGTACCCCGCGAAGGATGGCCCTGGCGAGTTTGTCCGGTACACGGAGCGCTTCGACTACGACAAGGTCAGGCAGATCCTCTTCGTTTCCATGGAGTTCTCGCCCGTCGACGGTGGCGAGCGCTGGATGACTCCGCTCGCCCATCGTCAGTTCTACCCGCAGGAGCTCGAAGCCTTGCTCCACTACAACGGCTTCGAGATCACGGAGCTCCGCGGCGATTTTTCCGCGGAGCCCCCTGACAACCAGACGAGCATGCTGGTCTATCACTGCCGGCCACGCCGCTCTGCTCGGCTCGGCCGCCCTGGACATTAGGACGGCTGCGGAGCGCGCGGCGCCGGCACGAACGCCCTGAGGCTGCCAGCACCTGGTGCGGCCACGCCTCATGAGGGCGTCCGGTCGGCATCGCGCCATGCGCGACGGGGCCGCGTATCGGCGCGTGTCCCCCTGGCCCTGCCGCGTCGAGCGCGCGCCAGATGCCTCGGTCGTCCGGAGCGTCAGACCCCGATGTAGAGCCGGTGGGCGAAGTTGCGCTCGAGTTTGGCGCGCAGCACCTTCTCCGCCGCCGTCTCGATGTCGTACTCGACGCGCTTGAACTCGAAGCGCTTGGTGTCGCTGTCGTAGACCGTGTAGCTCGCGCGGTTGTCGTAGTCCCGCGGCTGTCCCACGGACCCGACGCTCACGATGTACTTGCGACCCTGCTCGAGCTGGAAGTCCACCGCGGGGAGCTCCTCGACGCTGTTCGGCGTGAGCGCGAACACCTTGCAGAGGTGGGAGTGGCCGATCAGCGTGATGTGACCGAGCTCGTTCCACATGGGGAGGCACTCGCGCGCCTGCTCGGGGGCGAAGATGTACTCGAACTCTTCGAGCCGGACGGGCGAGCCATGACAGAGGTCGACGTTGATGTCCGTCAACTTCTCCTGGTACGTCAGGCTCCGGAGCCAGGCCGCGTTCTCGGAGGACAGCATCGCAGCGTGGGTGTCGAGCGCCTGCCGGGCAGCCTCGTAGTAGTACGAGTAGTCCATCCGGCCCGCGACGGCCGCGTCGTGGTTGCCGAGGATGGTCTTCTTGGCCACCTTGCGGACGAGATCGGCGCACTCGTTCGGCGAACCGCCGTAGCCGACCGTATCTCCGAGGCAATAGTAAACGTCGATACGTTCGTGGCGGTAGGACTCGAGCACAGCGCTGAGCGCCTCGTAGTTGGCGTGCGTATCGCTGAAAATCCCGAGTCTCATTTCGACGCGAGGGCGGAGCTTAGCACGAAGGCCTCGACTTCCGTTAGGAATTCAAACCCGGTTCCACGGATGGGCCGGCGCTGAGCGTTGTTTGTTCGTCCGGTTCGTTCGGTTTGTCCGGCCCGTCGGAATTGTGCCCTAGGCTCCGTCGGAGCCGTCGGTTCCATCAGCTTCATCAGCTCCGTCAGGTCCGTCGGTTCCGTCAGATGTAACAGCTTTGTCGGCTCCGGCTGCTCGTGCTTCCGCTGGATCCGGGAGCTTGCAGAGGAGGGGCGAGGGCCCGCCCCATTCCTTGCGGAGCTTGCCGACGTGCTCCCAGCACGACCACGTTGACGAGCGGCCACCCGCACCGGAGAAGAATAGCGTGGAGCCCATGAATACCAAACAGAACGGTGCAGGCACCTCTCCGATTTCTGCGGAGCGGCCGGCCGAGTCTGCGCTGTCCGCTACCGCTGTCGAAGCTGCCGCACCCCCGCCGTCCACCGTGGAGGATCTCGCCGAGGGGTGCGTACGGTTTGTGGAGCGCGCCCTCGGCGTACGGCTTGACTATCGGCCGGAGACCTTACCCGTGCTCGACCACTACCTCGAGCAGGCGCGCAGGGCGACCTCGGAGCGGGCCGAAACCTTGCCGGTGGTCGCGCACATGGCTGGCGCTTACTTCGGCGAGGTGATCCGGCGCCGGCACGCGTCGTGGTGGCGCATGGATGGCGAAGATCCGACCTACTGGCAGGTGCAGTTCGGATCGGTCTACCTCGCGTTCAGCCCGGTCCTCTTCGTGCGCGACGCGCTCACGCGCGGACATCGGGCCGATGCCGCGCTGGACCTGGCGGAGGACTCGCTGAGCGGCGATCCGGCGGCGCTGGAGCTGGAAGAGGACGATCGTGAGGCGGTCGCGGCCAGGCTCGCGGAGCTGCCGTCGGTCTCGGAAGACGAATACTACGCCCCGTCGACGCGGCTCGAGGTGATCGACATCGCCGTGGACGCGATCCGTTCGCGTCGGCTCGCCGCGGGCGAGGACACCGACGCCGCGCTCGGACCCGGCGACTACGAGCGCGGCGGCGGCTGACGCGGGTATCGCCGCGTGCGGGCCGCTGACGCTCGCTCGGCGGCACCGCGTGGGACGTGCTCCGCCAGCGGCGACCGGTGGTATCGTCGCTGACGTGCTGTGGGTCCTCTTCGGGCTGTTGTTCCTCATCTCCTGGGCGGCGTACTTCACGTTCGACCTGCCCTCCGCGATCCCGATCGCCACGAGCGTCGTCATCGCGCTCTCCGCGATCGCGCTCTTCGTGTACCGCCGCCTCAACGCGCGCCGCGCCGCGTCCGCGCTCGAGCGGGCCATCGTCCAGCAAGGGGCGCAGCAGGCGCTCAACGCGCGGCCCGAGCGCCGCGCCGAGATCCAGGAGCTCCAGCGGCAGGTCCAGGGCGGCATCAGCGCCCTGAAGAGCTCGAAGCTCGGCAAGGGGAAGGAGCACGGGAGCGCCGCGCTCTACTCGCTCCCCTGGTACGTCATCATCGGCCCGCCCGGGGCGGGGAAGACGACCGCGCTGAAGCACTCCGGCCTCGTCTTCCCGTACGCACACCCGAGCAACGGCGGCGGCGTCCGCGGCGTCGGCGGGACGCGGAACTGCGACTGGTGGTTCACCAACGAGGCGATCCTGCTCGACACCGCGGGGCGCTACACGACGGAGCAAGACGACCACGAGGAGTGGATCGCGTTCCTCCAGATGCTCCTCAAGCACCGCGCTCGCCGTCCGCTCAACGGCATCCTCGTCGCCGTGAGCGTGGCGGATCTCATCGACGCGAACGAGCAGCACATCGAGCTGATGGGAAAGAAGCTCCGCGCGCGCATCGACGAGGTGATGACGCAGCTCCACATGGTGCTGCCGGTGTACCTCCTGTTCACGAAGTGCGATCTCATCGCGGGCTTCTCGGAGTTCTTCGGCGACATGCGCAAGAGCGACCGCGCGCAGGCGTGGGGAGCGACGCTCAAGCTGAGCGCCGACAAGGCCGACCCGGGGAGGCTCTTCGACGCCGAGTTCGACGCCCTGGCAAAGCAGATCCACGGCCGCTCGCTGAAGCGGCTCGTGATGGAGCGCAGCCGTGAGGTGCGCGAGCGCGTCTACCAGTTCCCGCTCGAGTTCTCGGGCATCCGGCGGAACCTCTCCGATCTGGTCTCGACCGTCTTCATGGTCAACGCGTTCCAGGGGACGCCCATCTTTCGCGGCTTCTACTTCACGAGCGGCACGCAGGAGGGCAGGCCGCTCGACCGCGTGCTCCAGCGCATGGGCCAGGCGATGGGGATCCGCACGCACGAGGCCGCGGCGCAGCAGAACGTGGAGTCGAAGAGCTACTTCCTCCACGACGTGTTCATGAACGTCGTCTTCCCGGACGGGGACATCGCCGCGCGGAGCGCGAGCGAGATCCGACGTCAGCGCATCGTTCGCGGCGCGATCAGCGCGGCCGCCGCGACGCTCGGGGTCATCCTCGCGATCCCCAGCGTGGTGTCGTTCTCCAACAACCGCAAGTTCCTGAGCGACGTCGAGGCGGACGCGCGCGCCGTCAGCGCGCTCCGATGGGAGGACACGCGACCCCTCTCGGAGAAGCTCGCCGCGCTGCGGCCTGCGCTGGACCGGCTGCAGGAGATCGACAAGGCGCGCGAGGAGGGCCCGCCGGCCGGGATGGGGTGGACGATGTTTCAGGGCGAGACGGTGTACCCGCCGCTCGTGCACGCCTACGTCGCGAGCCTCCAGAACGGCTTCGTGATCCCGTGCAAGCAGCGGCTCGAGGATCGCCTCAAGCTCGCGAAGGGAGATCACTATCTCCGCGAGCGGAACGACCTCAAGCTGTACCTGATGCTGAGCGACGTCGAGCACCTCGACGTCGCGTGGGCGAAGGACAGGTTCACCTCGCTCTGGGCCGAGGTGCTCCGGCCGACCTCGAACATCAACGAGACCGAGCTGAAGAAGCAGCTCGAACGGCACGTCGAGTACTACTTGTCGCTCATCAAGGAGAAGAGGGTCACGCCCATCGCGCGCAAGGAGGATCTGGTCGCGAGCGTGCGCTCGACGCTCCAGGCCGTGCCCCCGCGGAAGCGCTACTACGACTTCTTCGTCAACTCGATCATCGAGGAGAAGTACGACGAGACGGGTGACAACAGCCGCGCCAACCGCAAGTACCCTCCGCTGACGCTCGGCGACATGTTCTCCGACCGCGCCGGCGTGCTGAAGATCATCAGCAGCAAGCTGTACGCGAAGGAGAAGCGCTGGAAGGAAGTGGACGGGCCGTACACCGAGCGGGGGCACTTCGCGGTGCTCGAGAGGCTCGAGAGCGGCGCCGACAGCTTGATGGCTGAGAGGTGGGTCGTGGACCTCGCGCCCGGCGAGGAAGCCTCGATCAACAAGAACCTCGACGGCCTCGCGGCCGACTACGACGCCAGCTACATCGCGCAGTGGAACGACTGGATGGCGGATCTCACCGTGCGGGTCCCGGCCAACCTGAAGGAAGCGAAGGAGACCTACCAGGCGCTCACCCAGGCGGACTACCCGTACCTCCGCATCATCCGCGCTCTCGAGGACAACACGCAGTGGAAGCGCGATCGCAGCGTGATCGAGGACTCGGCCCTGGCCAAGCGGGGGAAGGAGCACCTCGAGAGGAAGATCCAGCAGAAGACGAGGATGCAGATCCCCGTCAACGTGAAGCTCATACGAAACCGGCCGAGCTCGGTCCCGGACGAGTTCAAGCGGACCGTCGAGTTCGGCGTGCCGGCGGCGCCGAGCGGCTCGGCGCCGATCACGGACACGCCCCTGGCGAGGTACCTCTCGTTGCTCAGCTCGCTTCGCGACGAGATCCAGCGCCTCGAGGATCTGAACCCCAACGTCGACGCGCGCCTCATGGCGGACCGGCTGGTCGATGCGATGCGGCAGGCGGACGCCCTCCTCCAGCCCTTCGACGAGCGGGCCAAGACATTGCTCCGGCCGCTCTTGCTGACCCCGATGCAGGTGGTCGCGGCGCGGCTGCCGCCGCTCTCCGCGACGTCTCGCTTTCCCGCGGCGCCTGCTGCAGGTCAGCGCTGAGCTGCCCGGCGCAGATCAGATCTCGATGCGGATCTCGTCGCGGCCCGGCTCCACTGCGCCGGTCGTCGGATCGAGCGTGAGCACCATCTCGATCGCATCCTCATCGTTGTCGCTGTAGTACCGGGGGCGTACCCCCATCGCCGTGAAGCCGAGCTTCCGGTAGAGCCGGATCGCTGCTCGGTTCGAGCGGCGCACCTCGAGCAGGATCAGCCGCACTTGCTGCTGCTGCGCATACTCGAGCGACCGGTTCATCAACGCCGTCGCGAGCCCGCGGCGTTGCGCGGCGGGGCAGGTGGCCACGTTGAGCACGTGCAGCTCGTCCGCCACGTGCCACGCGATGAGGAAGGCGAGCGCGCGCCGGTCCTCGCGCGCGACCCAGCATCGCGTCCACGGGCGGCGCAGCTCCTCTCGCGCGGAGAACTGCGGCACGTCGAAGGCCGCGGACGCGACCGCGTCGATCTCGTCGAGCGCAGCGTCATCCGCGGAGTCGGCCGTCAGCTGGCTCAACGACACCGAGCTCTTCGTTGCATCGCGCTTCACCTCGCCACCTCCGTGGGACAGCCGGAGACGATCTGGACTTGTCCCACCCGTCCGCTCTTGAGCTTCGCGCACGCTTCCCCGAGGAGCTCGACGACCGCGGGAGACTTCCATCGCCAGCCGTTCTCCGGGTCGTAGGCGACCAGCTTGTCGTCCAGGTAGACGTTGGTCTGGCCCTCCTCGGGAGGCGGGTCGACGAGATCGAACTCGCAGGAAATGACGATGCTGGCGATCTTCGAGAGGACGTTCCCCAGCGTGTCGAGGTTGTCCACCTTGAAGTAGAACGGGCTCACGAACTGCGCCGCGCCGCCGGCGAGCGCCATCCGGTCGAGGACATCGCCGTAGAACTCGCTCCCGGGGATGCCGACGACATAGACCTCGATCCCGCTCGCCGCGAGCCGCTCGATCGCGGCGACCGTGTCGTCGCGATCGAGGCACCCTTCGGGGCCCGAGAGGCCCGAGAGCGCGCAGCAGTTCTCCTCGGGGCATTGCTGCTCGATGTTGGCGATGCACTCGTCGGCGTCGCACGTCGCCGAGCCGTTGCAGTTCGGACCGCCGTCGGTCGCGAGCACGACGATCGTCTTGCCAGGGAGCTCGACGAGCCTCGGCGTCAGCGCCGCGAGGGTCGCCGCGGTAGGCGTCCCGCCGAGGGGCTCGACCCGCGTCGCCGAGCGGAACCGCGAGGTCGTCGTGGAGCCTTCCTGTCTCTCCGCGAAGGGGGCGCCCGGCGTGACAGGGAACACCTCGCCACCCGGTCTGCACGGCGCCTCGTCGGTCGCGTCCAGCGGGAATACGGCGGCGCCGACGTTGATCAGCGGACCCAGGTTGCGCACGAGGTCGACCGCGGCCTCATGCACCCGGTCGTACCGGGTCTCGCGCGACGACGCTGGGCTGAGCATGCTGCCCGACGCATCGAGGACGAAGTAGATGTTCGGCGCTTCGGAGATCTCCACCTGGTGGATCCGGTTGCCGCAGAGCCCACCCGCGTCCGCGGCCGGCGGTCCGCTCGGGCCTTCGGTGCCCGGGTCGAACCCCTCCTCCGGCTCTTGCGTCCCCTGACCGTTGCCGCTGCGTGGACGCTGCTTCGGGTCGTCGTCCTCGCATGCGGTCATCGCCGCGCCGCCGAGCGCGAGCGCAGCTCCGACGTAGAAGAGCACGCACCAGGCGCCGGCCCGCTGCTCCACGGCCGTCTTCATGGCGAGCAGCGTACCACGCCCGTTCGCGCCGGCCGCGCCAGCGCGGGTGGCCAGCGCCGCCGCCCGCGCTCAGGGCTCTCGGTAGAACCTGGGTACGCGGCGGGAGATGCTGGTCAGCACCTCCCAGGCGATCGTCCCCGTGAGCCCCGCGATTTCTTCCGCGCTGATCGTGGCGCGCCCGAGCGGCCCGTCCTGTGTTCCGAGGAACACCACCTCGTCCCCCAAGCGCGCTCCCGGCACATCCGTCACGTCGAGCATCGTGAGATCCATCGACACGGTCCCCGCGATCGGCGCGCGTTGACCGCGCACGAGGGCGGCCCCGCGGTTCGACAGCTGGCGGCTCAGGCCGTCGGCGTACCCCATCGGCACCGTGGCCACGACGCTCTCGCGGGAGGCTTGCCAGGTGTGCCCGTAGCCGATCCTGTCGCCCTTCGCGATCGTGCGCAGCGCGACGATCTCGCTGCGCACCCGGATGACGGGCTTGAGGTCGGGCGCCAGCCCTGCGCACGGCGATATTCCGAAGAGCGCGACCCCCGGGCGGACGATGTCGAGCCACGCGTCAGGGAGGCGCAGCATCGCCGCGCTGTTCGAGGCGTGCCGCACCCGCGGCGTGAGGCCGAACCGCTGCGCCCGCTGCTCGATCTCGCCGAAGAGGCGCATCTGTTCGATGGTCACGCCGAGATCGTCGGCGTCCGCGCAGGCGAGGTGGGTCATGAGCCCGTCGAGCCTCACCTCCGGGTGCTCGGCGAGCGCCGCGAACACCGCATCGAGCTCCGAGCTGGCGGCACCTAGCCGCCCCATGCCGGTGTCGACCTTGAGATGGACGCCGACGCGACCGCGCTGCTCGATCCGCACCACGTTCGCGAGGCGCTCGATCTGGCCGGCGTCGTAGACGACGGGCACGAGATCGCGCGCGATGATCTCCTCGAACCCGTCGCGGCGCGGGCCGTAGTAGCCGCCCATGACGAGGATGGGCAGCCGGATGCCGGCGTCTC
Source organism: Sorangium sp. So ce375 (assembly GCF_051473855.1). Classification (NCBI taxonomy): domain Bacteria; kingdom Pseudomonadati; phylum Myxococcota; order Polyangiales; family Polyangiaceae; genus Sorangium; species Sorangium sp. So ce375. The sequence continues at coordinate 10,166,496 of NZ_CP150335.1, read as the reverse complement.
GCAGCTCGATGGCCTCCTCGAGCAACGCGACGCACAGGCCGGGGATCCCGGCTCGCTCGAGCGTCCGTGCGACGGCGGGCGCTCCATGGCCGTACGCATCGGCCTTGAGCACGCCCCAGATCTGCGGCTTCTTCGCGCCGGTAAGCCCTCGCTCGAGGACCCGGAGGTTGTGCCGCAGGTGCGCGAGGTTCACCTCTGCGCGGGTCGGCCGCACGGCGTCTGCAGGCGCCGCTCGCCGTGGCCGCAGCACCCGCATGGGGCCTGCGCTCGCTCCGAGCCCCTCGAGGGGCGACGCCGTGCCGTTGCGATCAGGAGTCGTGCTGCTGAGCTCTTTGGGCGCGTGCGAAGCGGACATCGTGTACGCCGATAGCTCTACGCTCGATCGCGGGTCAAGATTCCCGGCCATCTTGGTGCGACAAGGTGAGGCATCTTCGCGGAGAGCCGACGACGCCGGTCAGAAGCAGCGACGCATGCACCGCGCGTACTTGCCAGAGCATCCTTTTTCGCAGGCGGCGGATTTGCAGTCGTCCCGGCATTCCTTCCAGCCCGTCTCGCACGACGCGCTGCACTCCGCGCCCGGCGGTGCGGCGTCCTGCGTGGCGTTCGACGCCGAGGGCGCAGCTCCTGGCGACGCGGCGTTGCCAGACGTGCCGCCAGGCGCGTTCGGGTCGGCATCGGCCGCTTTCGCTTCCGCCGGCGCGGCCACGTCGGCGGCTAGGAGTCTGGGCGGCGGAGCGAGCGCGCTCGTCGGCTCCGGCACGGCGGGCGCTCGGCTGCTCGGTGGAGTCCACTCGCCTTCATCGAAATCGCTGGCATGGCTGAGCTGCCTGGCACGCAACGCGGCGTACTCCACGCGGTCGCGCGTCTGGCCGAACGTACAGAACTGAAGCCACTCGTCCCAGCATGCCCGCCGAAGGGTCGGCTTGACGTCGGCCAGCGAGTCGAGCGCCATGCAGTGCTCGAAGCGTACGTCCCCCTCGTAGACCGCGTTGATGCTCGCGCCGCACGCGGTCGCCGAGGCGGCGGCTAGGCAGAGGAGGGTCCTGAACCGCACGTCGTAGAACACCGATAGCAGAAAAGCTCCGCCCCGGTGCCAGGCCCGTCTCCCTGACCGCTGCGGGGCCTGCCGGTCACCTGGTCGAGGTGCTCTCCGGTTGAACTTTGTCCTCTGATGCCGTACGTTGCCGCCCCTTCGCTCCGGCGGCGGCGGCACGACGCCTCCGCGCCGGGCGCCTCAACGGAGCCTGTTCATGTTCCTCATGCTGTCGAAAGGTCCTCGGAAGACCACGCGCTCCAAGTCGAAGCGCTACCGGTCCAAGCTGAAGGCGAAGAACCGCAACCGGCGGAACCGCATCTACCAGCGGGCCTGATCGCTGCACTGCGTGCGAGCGTGGTCTACGACCTCGCTCGCCGAGTCGTTCTTCGATCCGATCTCTGGGGGCCGGCCCTTGAAACCTAGGGGCCGCCCTTCTTCAGCTCGGTCAGCACCAGCTTGGCGACCGCCTTGAGCGTGTCGAACACCCCGACGCCGGTCCGCGCAACCCCCTCGAAGTCAGGGACATTCGTTGGGTTGAGCAGCGATCGGAGCTCCTCGACGGTGCCGATCTCCGGCAGATCCCGCTTGTTGTACTGGATGACGTACGGGATCTTGTCGAGCGAGTATCCCTGCTCGGCCAGGTTCGTGCGGAGGTTCTCCACCGACTCCTGGTTCGCCTCGATGCGGCCGAGCTGTGAGTCCGCCACGAAGACCACGCCGTCGACGCCCTTCAGGATGAGCTTGCGGCTCGCGTCGTAGAAGACCTGCCCCGGCACCGTGTACAGGTGGAACCGCGTCTTGAAGCCGCGGATCTCGCCCAGCGCGAGCGGGAGGAAGTCGAAGAAGAGTGTCCGGTCGGTCTCCGTCGCGAGGGAGATCATCTTCCCCTTCGCGTCCGGGTTGGTGCGCTCATAGATGTACTGCAGGTTCGTCGTCTTGCCGCAGAGACCCGGCCCGTAATAGACGATCTTGCAGTTGATCTCGCGCGCCATGTAATTGATGAAGCTCATCGACCGCGCTCCTAGTCGTTGAAGAGGTTGTCGATGTCCTCGTCGGTGATCTCGGCGAACGGCGAGTCTGCGCCCGGCTCCTGCACCTTCTTGAGCAACGCTTCGAAGATGTGGTTGAGCTCCTCGCTCGCCTTTCGCACCCGGAGCCTCACCAACCCGAGGCTCGACTTTGAGTCGAAGATCACCACGAGGATGACGCGGTTCCCGACCAGCTGGATGTGGATGTTCGCCTTCTCACCCTCGTGGAACTGAGTGGCGAACTCGTTCTCCTTGAGGAGCTTCGCCATCCCGCCCGTGGCGGCGATGTTCCCCGCCGTCAGCGAGGCGAGCGACGTGGTGTCGAGGTTGTCGACCTCTCCGCTCGCGGCGATCAGTTGCCCGTTCTTGTCAACGATGAAGACGACCTTCGCATTGGCGTCCTTGACGAGGCGATCCACCACGCTCTGGATCTGATTGAATTCCTCCTCGTACATCACCATCTGAGGGTTGACCATCGTTCCTCCGCCAGCGCTCTCGCGATGGGGCCCTGGGCATTGCGGGCTCTGTCGCCCTTGTCATCACCGGGCGCCGCACGTGCGGTCCCCGACCATCGTCGTCCAACTGGCTTCCCGTTGTGCGGGCTTGCCTTACCACCGGTACCACGTTCGCGGCGTCACGCTCGCTGCCTTCGGGACTTGCATGGCCGGCTCGCAGCGCGCAGTGCGGCTGCTCCTCGACCGTGCACCCGTACATCTTGGGACGTTTCTATCCGAAGCAGGTGCGGCGGAGCAAGGCGGCCCTTTCTGGAAGTTGGAGGATCGCATGGCCGAACCCCGCCGAGCCTCGCCGGACGTCGACGGGGCCCGCTCTCCCGGCCTCCCAGGGACCCTCGGTTCCGGTCCTATCCCAGGCGCCCGTCCACCCCGGCCGCCCGGAAGGATTGTTTTGTAAGTATATAAAATCATTGTTGTTTTCTCTGAACGCGCTCGGGCGGCGCTGCGCCTCCTCCGGGCGCGCTGCTTGTGGGGCGCTCTGCGCGTCGTCGCTCTGTACCGGGCAGAAGATCGGCAAAAGTCGTGGGATCAGCGCGTGCGGCGCAGCGAGCTCAGGGAGGCTGCGGCCCGATGGATGCGGCCCGGGACGACGTTCTGCCGGCGTGCCCTCGCCGCTTTGTGGGCAGCACCCCCTTGACCTGGGCCGAGGCGGCGCTTCTGCGTCCGTGGCTTGTGCTTGACCGATGGCTTCGGCCACGGGATAGCGCCTCGGATGCGTGACGTGCTCAGCCGGGCCGAGCCCCGTGAGATCGAGCTCAACCCGTGGACGACGAGGGGGCGCTCCCTCTCCGCGCTCACCGTGGGGGCGGTGGCCTTGGCGTGCGCCACGTCGCTCAGCGCGGATGCGCGCGCCGAGCTCGGCGCGGTTCACCCCGAGGTGCTCTCGGCCCACGCGGCAGTCCGCGCGGCGAGAGGTCCCGAGGTCTACGGCGCGCTACGTGAGCTCTGGCGCACGTGGGACCGCGCCGATCCGACGCAGGTCGAGGAGGCGATCGCGTCGATCGCGGAGGGCGGCGCGACCAGCGCGCCCACCCAGGCTTATGCGGAGCTGCTCTCGGCGTACGCGCGCAGGCGTCGAGGTGATCTCGACGGAGCGGTCGCGAAGATCCAAAAGCTCGGGTTCATCGGCCGGTGGGCGACGATCGGCCCGTTCGACAACGAGAACAAGGGTGGCTTCGAGCGTGCGTTCGGGCCCGAGGAAGATCTCGAGCAGCCGATCGTTGCGGGCAGGACGTACGACGGCAAGGCGCGTGCGGTCCGCTGGCGCGTGCCGCCCGAGGCGCCGCAGTACGGGTGGTTCGATTTCGGCGACTTCATTCGCCCGGTCGAGGGCGTCTGCGGCTACGCGACCACGTTCGTCCGCGCGAAGGCCGGGACGCGCGCCCCGCGCCCGATCTCGATCTGGGTCGGGGCAGACGGCGCGTTCAAGCTGTTCTGGAACGGCGCGAAGGTCCTGGCCGATCCGGGGTACCGCGAGCTCGACATCGATCGGTTCGCCGCGCTGGTATCGCTGAAGCCCGGCTACAACCGCCTGACGATCAAGGTCTGCGGAGGCGCGTCGGCGCCCAAGTTCGCGCTGCGCATCGGCAACGAGAAGGGGGCTCCGGATCTCGATCTCGATGTGACGTCCGACATCGGAACGCAGGTCGCGGCGCCTCAGGGGGAAGCCGCCGGCGCGAGGCGCGCGGGCGAGGCGCGGGCGCAGGCCGAAGGGCCGACATCAGCCGCGAGGCTCGCCGCGCGTGCGCCTGCCCTCGAGGGGCCGATGCAGGCGTTCGAGCGCGCGGCGAGCGCCGACCGGCCCTCGCCTGCCGTGCTGGAGGCGTTCGCGCGATACCTCATGCTCACCGGCGGCGACGCCGAGGGCGAGCACAGGGCGCGCGATCTCGCGCGGCGCTCCGCCGAGGCCGAGCCGAGCGTGCGTCGCTACCTGCTCGCGGGCCAGCTCTCGGAGGATAGAAACCAGCAGCGCGCGTGGATCGACCGCGCCGCTGCGCTCGCGGGCGGTCGCGAGGACGTCGACGTCCTGCTCTCGCAGGCTCGGCTCGCGCAGACGAGCCCGAACTGGCGGGAGGCGGCTCCGATCTACGAGCGCATCCTGGCGTCCGATCCAAATCATGTCACAGCCGTCCTCGGGCTCGTCGACCTCTACGTCGAGGCGGGGCTGAAGCGCACCGCGTTCGCCACGCTGGAGCGGGCGCTCTCGCGCCAGCCGAGCAGCGTCTCGCTCCTCCGCGCCTCGGCGGCGCAGCTCCGCGCGCTCGGGCGCGACACGGAGGCCGCCGAGATGGAGGCGCGCTACGCGGCCCTGCGCTTCGACGACTCGAGCTTCCTTCACCAGCAGGTCGACCTCGCGGTGGCGCGGCGCGATCCCGCCGGCGCCGAGCGCTGGATCGAGCGCTTCCTCCGCAGCGAGCCTGACTCTGTCTGGGCCCGCTCCGTCGCGGCGCGCACGTACCGCGCTCTGGGGCAGGGCGACCGCGCCCTCGCCGCCCATCAGCGCGCGCTCGCCATGGCGCCGGAAGACATCGGAACGCTGCGCGCGCTCTCGGATCTCTACGGCGAGGAGGGCAACCGAGAAGCGCAGCTGGAGATGCTGCAGCAGATCCTGGCGATCAGCCCGCAGGCGAAGGATGTGCGCGAGTACCTCGAGCACATCGAGCCGCCGAAGCCTCGCGCCGACGAGGCTTACGCCTGGGCGCCCGACCGCTTCCTTCCGATGCGGGGCAGCGCCGACCGGCAGTATCCCAAGCGCACGCTCCGCAACCTGACGGTCACCACCGTCTTCCCGAACGGCCTGGCCAGCCGGTTCCGGCAGGTCGTCTTCCAGCCGTTGACGGACGAGGCAGCGGCGAGCGCCCGGCAGTACGCGTTCGAGTACCAGGCCGATCGTCAGACCGTGAGCCTGCGGGCAGCGAAGGTCTACAGAGCAGACGGCAAGGTCGATGGGGCGATCGAGAGCGGGGAAGCCGGTGCGAACAACCCGGCGCTCGCGATGTACACGTCTTCGCGCACGTTCTACGTCAGCTTCCCGCGGCTCAACGCAGGCGACGTCGTCGAGCTGCGCTACCGCATCGATGACGTCAGCCCTCGCAACGAGATCGCCGATCACTTCGGCGAGATCGAGTACTTGCAGGGGGATGAGCCGATCGCCAGCAGCGAGTACGTGCTGATCACCCCCAAGACGAGGCAGTTCCACATCTTCGCGTCCGACCTGCCTGGCCTCGTGCGCGAGACCAAGGAGGACGCCGAGCGGCGCATCTTCCGCTTCTCCGCCGCATCGGTCCCGCCGGTGGCGCCCGAGCCGGCGATGCCCGCGTGGTCCGAGATCCTCGCGCACGTTCACGTCTCGACTTTCAAGAGCTGGGACGAGCTCGGCTCCTGGTACTGGGGCCTCGCGCGGGAGCAGTTCGATGTGGACGATGAGGTGCGGAAGCGGGTGCGCGAGATCACGAAGAACCTCGCCGACGATCGGAGCAAGGTCCGCGCGATCTACAAGTACGCGACCGAGACGCGCTACGTGGCGCTCGAGTTCGGCATCGATGGGATTCGCCCGAGGAGGTGCGCCCAGACGCTCGCTCGTGGCTGGGGCGACTGCAAGGACAAGGCGACGCTGATCGTCACGATGCTCCGCGAGATCGGCATCCCAGCGACGATCGTGCTCGTGCGCACCCGCATGCGAGGTGACATCGAGCCGGAGCCCGCGAGCCTTGCGCCGTTCGACCATGCGATCGCGTATGTGCCGTCGCTCGACCTCTACCTCGACGGGACGGCAGAGCACTCGGGCTCGACCGAGCTCCCGATCATGGATCGCGGGGCGGTCGCGCTTCAGATCAACGAGGGCAAGCCGAAGCTCGTTCGCCTCCCAGAGCCTGCTCCGGACGCCTCGGTCGTGCACCGGACCGTCGACATCGCGGTCAGCGCCGACGGCTCAGCTCAGCTCGGGGTCGACATCCAGGTGTCCGGCGCGTCTGCTCCGGAGTGGCGGACCCGCTACATGGCGGAGGGGACGCGACGTGACCGGGCGGCTCGGGACCTCGCCACGGATTTCGGAGCGGTCGAGCTGGCCCCCGGAAAAGCGGGGGTCGAAGTGAACGACCTCGAGGACATCGAGCAGCCGGCGAAGCTGAGGGCTCGCGGAAAAGCTGTCGCGCTCGCTCGGAGGGAGGGCGACAGCCTGTCGATCCCGGCTGTCCCCACGCAGCGCCTCGCGACCGAGTTCGCCGCTCTCTCGGCGCGCACCCGCGACGTGATCATCCCCGCGCTCACCACGCGCCGAGATGAATGGACCATCCGGATCCCCGCCGGGTGGCGCGTCACCAGGGCGCCGATGCCCCAGGACGTGGATACCCCCTTCGGCAAGTTCTCCCTCTCGGTGGAGCCGTCCGCGGGGAAGATCGTCGTCCGCAGCCAGATCTCTCTCTCGAAGTCCCGGATCAAGCCATCCGAGTACATGGCCTTCCGGACGTTCTGCGAGACGGCGGACCGCGCCTTCGGTCAGCGGGTGGTGTTCGGGAAGTGAGCGAGGGCTTGACCCCGCGCAAGCTTCGCGACCGTCCCCCTAGCCGCTGCCTGGGCACTTGACAACCTTCCGCTGGGTCGCCATAAAGCGCCCCCTCTACGCATCCCTGCGGCGCAGAACAGCCCCTCCGGTGGTTCGGAGCGGTGGCCGCCGGGAGCGATAGGCACTCGGATCGAGGGCATCATGCCGAAGATGAAGACCAACCGCGCCGCGGCCAAGCGGTTCAAGGTGACCGGCTCCGGCCGCATTCGCCGCAGCAAGGGCGGGCTCAACCACTGCATGCAGGAGAAGAGCAAGAAGCGTCTGCGTCGTCTCCGCAAGAACGACATGGTCGACTCGGCGATGGAGAAGCGGGTCAAGCTGCTTCTTCCCTACGGCTGACCCTGGATCAGTGAGGTAAATCACCGATGCCGCGTGTAAAAAGAGGCTTCAAGGCCCGCCGCCGCCGTAACCGTGTCCTCAACCAGACCGAGGGCTATTTCCTCGGCCGAAAGAACCGCTTCCGCCAGGCGGTCGAGGTGCTCCGCCACGCCTGGGAGTACGGCTACATCAGCCGTAAGCTCAAGAAGCGGGATTTCCGTCGCCTCTGGATCACCAGGATCAACGCTGCCGCGCGCCTCAACGGCACGACCTACTCTCGCCTCGTCAGCGGGCTCAAGAAGGCAGGCATCGCCCTCGATCGGAAGATCCTCTCGGAGATCGCGATCCACGATCCTGCGTCGTTCGGTGCCGTGGCGAAGCTTGCCTCGCCTTCGGCCGCGAAGTGACGGCTCCGGGGCGGTTTTGAGCCCACCGATTCGGCCCCGTCCGTGCGGACGGTCGAACTGGGCCAATGCCGCCTCGACCCGTTCATCTCACTCGTCAGATTGTTGTAGTATCTCGCACGTTTGACTCACCCCAGCAGCCGAGCGTCCCCTGCAGTTGCGTCACGAACGTAGAGTTCGAACGCATCCTTCGAGCGAGCACGTGCTGAGGCCGCCGCTGACGTTTGTCAGCACCGGCAGTGTGAGGCGATTAGGCACTGATCAAATGAGCAGCGTGCATTCTGTGCGCACTTGCTACGCATCACTGATGGCACCCTGTGATCCTGCTGTCAGGGTAAAACCTGACCCAGCCTGGTCAGCCGGCAGCTGACCGACCGCGCGTTGTCTCTTGTAGGGCTCCGCATCGCCTGCTCAGGCCTGACGAACCGGACGTTTTCGGGGAGCCTCACAACGGGCAGCCCTGTAAGCAAAAATTCCGATGTTCCTGAACAGATTCTTGGAAATGTCAGCTTTCCAGGCGGTCTGTCGCGAAAAATAACCTTCTCCGCCTTCGTCCGTCGGGTGAGGGCTCGACATTGCCATCGGGAGGCCCAGGTTCAGGAAACATCGAAGCTCACTGAGAGAACGGCCTCAGCGGTCAGGCTCGGGCCTTCTACACGCTGGAAAAGACAGCAATTTCCCATTCTCTGTGCTGCGAGGGCGGACCCATCCCGTGGAGGAGGCTGGTGAGCTCGAGGTGTCCCCAAGGAGGACAGGTTGCCGATGTTGTTGCGTTCCCGAAAGCGCACCCAGCCATGCAGTTCGGCTCGGTCGAAGCGAAACGTCTCGCTGGACAGGACCCGGACAGCGTCTTCCGCTCTACATAGCGCACCCAGGCCGAGCTCTCAAACGGGAGAAGCGGGAACGCACGCTAAAAAAGGCACTGTTTTTGCTTCTGGAGCTGGGCTGCTACCGGGGACTGGCTCAGGAGCATCATTCTGCAAGAGCAGACCTGCCTCAGGCGGGAAGAGTTCGACCGGAATCAAAAGAAAGCACCAGCGGTTGCCAGTTTCAACAGGGGCTCCTTCGGTCAGCTCCTCCCCTCTGTCTGGCACGAAATCGTCTCGCCTGCCGTCCAAAGGTGGCGAGACATTTCAATCTCGCAAGGTCAGCCGTTTAGAAGTGAACGCCGACACAAAGACCAAGATGAGCACGTCGACCGCCCGCCGTCCAGAAACTGCGCGGAGAAACGCCAAGTCCTCTGCTGTAGGTGCCTCTGCGCGGCTCGCGGCATCCAAGAGCTCGCAGGGGGCCGAGACCGCATCGGCTCCCCGGCGGGGGGCATCGCAGACCACCGATTCGGAGGTCTTCGAGGTCGAAGAATTCGGGGACAACCAGTCGCCGCGCTCGCACTTTCAAGGAGCTACCACCGTGGAGGGAGCCGCCATGAGGTCGACCAAGAGCAACGCCACTGTAGTGAAGGGCGAGCCGCTCGCTCAGGGTGGGACAGCCACGCCGGAAATCGCAGCGCTCAGCCTTCTGGATGACGACCAGACGGAGGAGACCGTTGTGCGGCCCCGCCCGGCCGAGATCCTTGATGAGGAGCGGGCGCCTGACTTCATCGATCTGGACCTCGGACCGCTCGATCGGCTGCCTCAGCCCGAACGCGCGAGGAACCAGGATCGGGAGCTGAAGGACGTCGAAGACGGGGGCGGCGACTCGATGCTCGCCCGCTACTTCCGCGACATGGCGCTCCACCCTGTCATGGGGCCGGACGAGGAGCTCGACACCGCACGGGCGGTCGAGCGCACGGAAGTGGAGCACTGGGTGGCGCTTCTCTCGTACCTGCCTGCGGCCGAGTACATCCTCACCGCGCTCGAGGAGGATGTCGCCAAGGCAGGTGAGGACGAGGTGAAGGCTCCGCAGATCGCGGAGCTGCAGAAGCTCGTTCGCCTCGCGAAGAAGCAGAAGGGGAAGCTGCTGGCCGAGCAGGAGAAGCCGTGGACCCAGCTCTCCGAGGAGCTCGCGGCCGCTGTCCGTCTGCCCGACTCGGATCGCCTCTGGATGGCGCGTGCGTTCACCATCGCGCGCGATCTCGTGCGCGAGCCCGACTTCGAGGACGACGTGAGCGATCCCGAGGAGACCCGTCCCACGCGGCCGAGGCTCCCGATGTCTGGCTCCTACCGCCGTTACCTCGATCGGGTCGAGCGATCCTTCCAGGCGCAGCACGACGCGAAGAACCGCTTCGTGAAGGCCAACCTGCGGCTCGTCGTGTCGATCGCGAGGCGCTACAACCGTGGGCGCCTGCCGCTCATCGACCTGATCCAGGAAGGCAACATCGGTCTGATGAAGGCGGTAGAGCGCTTCGACCACAGCCGTGGCTACCGCTTCTCGACCTACGCGTCGTGGTGGATCAGGCATGCGATCAGCCGCGCCTTGGCCGACAAGGGCCGCGCGGTCCGCATCCCGGTCCACATGCTCGATACGTACAACCGCGTAGCGCGAGCGACGCAGGCGATCATCGCGCGCACGGGGCATGAGCCGACCATCGAGGAGCTCGAAAAGGAGACGGGGGTTCCGCGCGAGAAGCTCGACAAGGTGAAGGACTTCTACGCGGAGACGCCGTTCTCGCTCGATCGTCCGGTCGGCGACGAGGATGGGCGCAAGTTCATCGACTTCCTGCAGGAGGAGAACGCGCTGTCGCCGTTCGATCACCTGGCGAACAGGAAGTGGAGCGACGAAGTCCGGCGGCTCTTGACCACGCTCACGCCGATCGAGTCGCGGATCATCCGCTGGCGCTTCGGTCTCGACGACGAGGACGAGCTCACGCTCAAGGAGATCGGCGACAAGTACAACCTGTCGCGCGAGCGCATCCGTCAGCTCCAGGAGCAGGCGCTCGGGAAAATCCGCAAGCAGATGCGCGACTACTGAGCGACGAGCTCAGCACGAGTCGATGATGCGGCCGCGCAGCGTCATGCTGCGCGGCCGCGCCACGTTAGCCACCCGAACTGGCCCCTACGAGGCGCGCGTGCAGAAGGTGAACGGGCTCCGGAGCTCAGCGCGGCCACCGCGCGTCGAGACGAGGCTGCCCGCGCTCTCACGGCGTGCGTGCATCCTTCCAGAGCTCGTCGGCGAGCGACTCGACGAAGTCGTCGATGGCCCTTCGTGCGGGATCGATCTTCCCCGGGACGTCGGAGGCGAGCACGGCGAAGGCGATCGGGGAACGACCAGGGGGCGGGAGGATGTAGCCGGAGAGGGCCGCGACCGAGGCGAGCGTTCCCGTCTTGGCGCGGATGGCGCGCTCCTTCGACCACCCGCGGAAGCGGCCGCGCAAGGTCCCATCCACACCGCCGATCGCGAGCTGCGCGACGAAATCTGAGCCGAGCGCCGGATCGAGAAGAGCGGCGCGGAGCAGCCGGACGATGGCCTCTGGCGATACACGAGCGGCGTCGAACAAGCCGGAGCCGTTCTTCAAGACGACGTCTTCCCCGAAGGCGTCGAGCTCCCTGAGGGCCTCGCCGACCACCTCCGCCGCACCCTCCGCTGTGCCGGGGCGCCCACGCTTCTCTGCGGCGAGCGTCTTGAAGATCGTCTCCGCGTAGAAGTTGTCGCTGTCCTTCCCGAGGGCGGACAGGAGCTCGCCGAGAGGTTCCGATCGGTGGGCCACGAGGAGCCGCTTCTGGCGCTCGCCGCCGAGCCGAACGTCGCCAGTGACGTCGACGCCTACTTCCCGCAGCATCTCCTTCAGCGCATACGCCACGACCAGGCGGGGGTCATCGACGCGTCTCGCCAGGCTCACCGCGCGGCCGCCCTCTGGGATGTGCCCACTGAGGTGCGCGACGAGGCGCCCGCCGTTCGGCACGAGCCGGACCCCGAGCTTCTCGGGGGTGCCGCGCCTCGCGGTGGTCACCGCGCCCTCGAGCACCGTGAAGCCTGGGGGATCGATCGCGACGGAGGCAGCCTGCCCTGCCTTCGAAGGACGCACCGTGAAGAGCAAGCTGTTCGCGTTCAGCGAGGCTGCCGCGACCGGGGCGCGGAAGGCCGCCCACTCCTCCGGTTGCTGATCGAAGGCAGGAGGCACATAGCGCGCGTCAAAGTAGCCCTGGTCGATCGCGATCCCCGCGACCTTCCGGACGCCAGCCGCTTGCAGAGCGCGCGCCATCTCCCAAAGATCACGCGTCCTGAGCGAGGGATCGCCCGAACCTCGGAGCACGAGCTCGGCGACGGCTCCGTTCGACGCTTCCCCGTAGAGGCCGGTCAGGTAGCGGTAGCTCGGGCCGAGCAGGCGCAGCGCGGCGGCCGCCGTGAAGAGCTTCGCGTTGGACGCAGGGTTGTACAGGCCGCGTGGATCGAAGGCGGCAAGCGTCGCGCCGCTGGCGACGTCGAGGGCGAGCACGCCGACCCGTCCTCCCAAGTGGCGCACGTCGGTGGCGAGCTTCTCGAGGTGCGCTCGAGCGCGGTCAGGGTCGATTTTTTGAGGCCCGCGCGACGCGAGGGGCGGCCGGGGTGCGCTCGGGGCGACGGGGTTTTCTTGTGTCGGCTTCGCTGTGCGGGGAGAGCGGTCGCCGAGACCCGCGTCGCCGTCGAGCGGCTGCGAGCCGCTGGGGCGGGCGAGGATCAACGAGAGCAGGAGCGCGACCACGGAGGCGGTACGGCGGGGATGTCGAGGCATGCGATCTCTCCGGCTGTACAACGCCTCCACCGCGGACGCCTCCTCCGGTCGACCGCTCGGCGCAGCCCGGCGGCGCTCATTGGTGCGCGCGTGTGCGCTCGGGGTTGTCCTCGCAAAGGAGAGCTTGCTAGGGTGCGCGCAGACGCTCCTTCACGCTCTGTTCGAAGGGAGGACACCGTGTCCCAGCAGCATTCGACCCGCGCGCTCTTGCCGCTCCTCATCCTCGCGGCTGCAGCATGCTCCGGCGCCAAGCCCAAGCAGGCAGGGGAAGACTACAACTTCGAAAAGGCATCGTCGGATGTGGCCGATCCCGCTGACACGGGGAGCTCGGACGCCGAGACGGGCAGCTCCGGCGCCGAGGCGAGCGCGTCCTCGGGCGGCGGTGCCGGGCTCAACGCCGATCAGAAGAAGCAGATGGAGATCGCGCTGCGACGCGGGGGGGACAAGGCGGCAAACTGCGCGGAGGTCGTGTCCAACGCGCCGACCGGCGAGGGAGAGGTCAAGGTCGTGTTCGACGGCCAGAAGGGACGCGTGATCGACGTGCTGGTCGGACCGCCCTTCGCAGGGACGCCGGCCGAAGCTTGCGTGAAGCGCTCCTTCATCGGAGAGATCGTGCTGCCGTTCGATGGCGAGCCGCTCGAGGTCCCGTACACCGTGAAGCTGCCGTCCAAGAAATCCGGCGCGGGCGCTTCCGGCACCAAGACGCCATGAAGAGCGCCGCCCTCGCCGTCGTCGCCGCGCTGGCGCTGGCCGCCGCCTCCGCCGGCGCGGAGGAGCCGGCGGCACCTCCGCGGTACCCGCCGTCCTCGGCACGCACGAAGGTCATCGTCGGCGGGGTGGCGGTGACTGCGCTCGCCTACGGCGCGGCATTCCTCGCTGCATCCTCGTGGCCCGAGGTCCCTGGGGCGAGCGAGCTCAAGATCCCGATCGCTGGTCCCTGGCTCGCGCTCGCGAAGAACGGCTGCGCCGCGGACGATCCGGACTGCGGAGCGACGCTGTACCTGCGCGGGGCGCTCACTGCGATCGGTGGGCTCGCGCAGCTCGCCGGCCTCGGTCTCGTCGGCGAGGGGATCTTCATGACCACGGAGGCGCGCTCAGCGCAGCCTTCGACCCCTGCGGCGCTGACGGTGCGACCGGCCCCCGTGATCACCGCGAACGGCGTGGGCTTCGGCGTCGTCGGTACGTTCTGAACCACCGAGGAGCGCGCGCCTCGAGGTGAGGCGCCGATGCCCGCTCACCGGCGGCGCCATGGCAACGGTGCGGGGCCGCAGACGGGCTTGCCGGTCATCCGTCCGATGCGCTCGATCATCAGCTCCACGTCAGCGCCGTACGGCACGCGCTGGTCAGCGCTCCCCCCGAAGACGCGGCCCGCTCCGATCACGTCACCCGCACGCAGCTCGATGTGGTTGCTGATGTACGCGACGGATTCCGTCAGCGAGAAGGTCCACTCGCCAACGCGTGAACAGTGGCGCGTCTCGGCGTCGACGCGGACCTGGGTCCGCAACGCCTCGACCGAGCCGAGCTCGTCGGGCGTGACGAGCACCGGGCCGAGCTGCGTCGCGAAGTCCTTCGCCTCCGATGGGGGGAGCCCGCGCGCCAGCGACAGCGCCTCCGTGCCGCGCGCAGTCCAGTCGTTCAGCACCGTATAACCAGCGATCGCGCGCTCCGCTTCCTCCGGGGTGGCGCGCCGCAGATCCTCGCCGAGGATCGCCGCGAGGTTCAGCTCGTAGTCGGGCTCGTCCTCGAGCGGGGGGAAGGGGACCTCGGCAGCATGTCCCAGCAGCGCGCGGCTGTTGCCGAACCGATACCAGGGGCGCTCTGCGCCGTGCGCGTAGGGGCCGAGCTGGATGTACGCAGCGCGGTCGGCGGCGCAGGGAGGCAGCCACACGATCGTGGCAGGGTGCAGCTGCGTCGACGCGGGGCGGTCGCCGCTGAGCAGCCGATCATCCAGCGCGTGAAGGCCGGCACAACGAAGCGCCACCACGCGCGTGTGAAAGTCTGAAACGCCGCGGATGTCCGCGAGCTTCGTCCCGAAGTGACGCTCCAGCTCCGCGACGTCGTAGAGCGCTCCATCCCGTTCAAGCGCTACGATCGGGCTGGACGTCGCGAGCTCGAGCACATGGGCGATTCGCATGGCGTGACCAGGTCGCCGGGAGCCGGCGGAGCGTACCATCCCGGTCCGCCGAAGCTCTCAGGCCGGCGAAGCCCCCCGCGCCCACGCCTGCGGCCGGCGGTCGGCGTCAGATCCCGAGGGCGATGCCCATCTTGGGACATCGGATTGTCCTTTGCATTGACGCGCAGGGAGACCGGCCTAGAATGCCGGCGGATTCAGAGCGGCATCACGTCGCGCAGGCTTGCCGCGGGCACCGTTGCAGATGGGCTCGTACGGCAGGTCAGGTTCTGTTGCCGGCGCGGGGTTCCCCGTTGCGGGGTTTCCACCGGCTTCGGTCCTGCTGACGGGGCCGTGCGGCTTGTAAGCCGGGCAAGGTATTTGCCGTGGACAGCCGAACCTTGACGGCGCTCACCTTGGAGCGCCGCTCGAGGGACTGGTTACAGGCGCGCACACGGCGCTGCGGAGCGATGGGTCATGAGCAAGCGGACCAAATTCGTCTTCGTCACAGGCGGAGTCGTATCGTCGATCGGCAAGGGACTGGCTGCAGCGTCGATCGGGGCGCTGATGGAGTCCCGTGGGTTGAAGGTTACCCACCTCAAGCTGGACCCGTACATCAATGTCGATCCCGGCACGATGTCCCCCTACCAGCACGGCGAGGTCTTCGTCACAGACGATGGCGCAGAGACCGATCTCGATCTCGGGCATTACGAGCGCTTCACGCTCGCCCGGATGAGTCGGCAGAACAACTTCACCACCGGCCGCGTCTACGAGGCGGTCATCTCGAAGGAGCGCCGCGGCGAGTACCTCGGAGCGACGGTGCAGGTGATCCCGCACGTTACGGACGAGATCAAGCTGCGCATTCGGTCTGCTGCGGACGGGGCTGACGTCGCGATCGTCGAGGTCGGCGGCACGGTGGGTGACATCGAGTCGCTTCCGTTCATCGAGGCGATCCGCCAGCTCAAGGTCGAGTCGGGCGCGCAGAACGCGATCTCGGTGCACGTCACGCTGGTGCCGTTCATCGCGACGGCGGGCGAGCTGAAGACGAAGCCGACCCAGCACTCGGTGAAGGAGATGCGCGAGATCGGCATCCAGCCGGACATCCTCCTCTGTCGCTGCGATCGGCCGCTCCCGCGCAGCATGAAGGAGAAGATCTCCCTCTTCTCGAACGTCGCCGTCGACTGCGTGATCGCGGCCGTCGACGTCGACTGCATCTACGAGCTCCCCCTCGTCCTCCACGCCGAGGGGATCGACGAGAAGATCACGGAGCTGCTCAACATCTGGGCGAGGCAGCCGGACCTGTCGCCGTGGCAGCGCATCGTCGAGCGTTTCAAGAAGCCGTCCCGCGGCATCGTGAAGATCGGCGTCGTCGGCAAGTACGTGCACCTGCGCGACTCCTACAAGTCGCTCCACGAGGCGCTCGTCCACGGCGGGCTCCACAACGACGTGCGGGTCGAGCTCGAGTACATCGACTCCGAGCAGATCGAGGCGCGCGGTGCGCCCGAGCTGCTGTCGAACCTCGACGCCATCCTCGTGCCCGGCGGCTTCGGCGATCGCGGGACCGAGGGGAAGATCGAGGCCATCCGCTACGCGCGCGAGGAGAAGATCCCGTTCTTCGGGATCTGTCTCGGCATGCAGCTCGCGGTCGTCGAGTACGCGCGCCACGTCTGCGGCATGACGGGAGCGAACTCCGTGGAGTTCGATCGCAACGCCGCCTATCCGGTGATCGATCTGATGCCCGATCAGAAGGGGGTCGTCGAGAAGGGCGGGACGATGCGCCTCGGCGCGTACCCGTGCGTGCTGGACAAGGGCTCCGTCGCCGCGGATGCGTACGGGCAGACGAGCATCAGCGAGCGGCACCGGCACCGGTACGAGGTGTCGAACAAGTACCGCGAGGCGATGGTGCAGAAGGGGCTCGTGCTCTCCGGGACGTCGCCCGATCAGCGCCTCGTCGAGATGATCGAGCTGCGCGAGCACCCGTACTTCGTGGGCTGCCAGTTCCACCCCGAGTTCAAGAGCCGCCCCCATAGCGCGCACCCGCTCTTCGCGCGCTTCGTGCGCGCCGGTCTGGAGCGCCAGCGCGAGCGCAACAAGGCCGAGAAGCCGAAGCCCGGCGATTCTGCCACCGCCCACACCCAGCAAGCTGCCTCGTCCGTCAACTAGAGCGGGCGCAGGTTCGTGTGATACGGGCTCAGCCGCTAGGCAGGCGAGTGAGGCGGACGAAGTACGCCGCAGCGAGCCGAGCGACGCGGGTGAGCCCGTCGCGCACGAAGATCGCCCCGCTCTAGCGGCCCACGCCAGAGTTCCCGAGGGGCTCTGGACGCTGCACCGGCGGCGAGACGCGTGGTGCTGCGATGGTTGTCGAGGGAGCTGTCGCGAACTCTCGCGGACGAAGGCCGCCATGCAGCCTCCGTCCGCAGATGATCGCTGCTGAACGCAGTGCGATCAGACGTCGCCGAGGCTCGGCTGGCCCAGCGGCGGGGCGTCGAGCGGCTCGACGTGCGCGGCTTGAGGGGCGAGGAGCGGTGAGCGCTCGCCGACCTCCTTGATCAGGTTCCGCTGCAGCACGTGCGCCGGCGCGGTCCTGAGATCCCAGATCAGACCGAGCTTCTCCATCGCGCGCAGGATGTAGAAGCTGACGTCGATCTCCCACCAGAAGAAGCCCTGGTTCGCGCTGCTCATGTAGTGGTGGTGGTTGTTGTGCCAGCCCTCGCCGAGGGTGATCAGCGCGAGCCAGAAATTGTTGCGGCTCGTGTCGGTCGTCGCATAGCGCCGGGACCCAAACACGTGCGCGAGGGAGTTGATCGTGAACGTCCCGTGCATGAGCGCGCATGTCGATACGACGTAGCCCCACAGGAACGCGTCGTAGCCGCCCACCGCGAAGAGCAGCGCCATCATGCCGAGCGGCCCGACCACGTGGTAGCGCTCCAGCCAGCGGAGCTCAGGGAAGCCCGCGAAATCAGGGATGCGCTTCAGATCGAGCTCCTCGTGCTCGCGGCCGAGCCACCAGCCCATGTGCGCGTACCAGAACCCCTTGCGGAGCGGGCTGTGGACGTCGCGCTCGGTGTCCGAGTACTTGTGGTGGACGCGGTGCGTCCCGCCCCACCACAGCGGGCCCTTCTGGGTCGCCGTGGTCCCGAGCAGCGCGAGCAGGAACTGCAGGCCGCGGCTCGTCTTGTAGCTCCGGTGCGAGAAGTACCGGTGGTAGACCGCCGTGATCGCGAACATCCGGACGAAGTACGTGGCCGCGGCGAGCGCCGCGAGCTTCCAGGTGGCGCCTCGGACGAAGGCGACCACGGTGCCCACATGGATCGCAGCGATCCCCAGCACGTTGAAGATCTGGCCTAGGCCGGGGCCAGATTTCGGTACGACGACTCGTGTGGGGCTCGATGCAGGCGCTTGCGTTATGGGTTCCAAGGTGGATGGAGCATCGAGCACGCCCGTCACTGGGGCTCACGACGCCGGTCATGATTCCGTCATGCGACGCGGCAGGCGGCTCACCGAGGGATCGGGCGCGCTGCGTCGACGGGCCCGTGCTCAGGGGCGCAGGGAGACGACGTCGATGGATGGTCCGGCGGAGACCCGGATCTCCCTCGCTCGGAGGGGATCGCCGTCGAGGATGTACGGGCCGTCGCCGAGCGAGGTCGCGCTGACCCCGGCGCCGAACCGGACCGTGAAATCTTGGACAAGGTCGTCGAAGTGGTCCTTGCCGCCGATCCGGCGGCCCGCGAGGACGAGCGGGGCGCGCGGCCCGAGCTCGCGAGGGGGCAGGGCGCTGGCGACGAGGTGCGGGCGATCGAGATCCTCGCCCGCCCGGTAGGTGACCAGCATGTGGATCCCGAGATCACGCACTGCAGACGAGCAGATGAGCGACCAAGCGCGTGGGGAGAGCTGCCGTCCCTCCACGTCGATCGTGCAGGGCAGCGGGTCGAGGACGCGACGCGCATAGGCGCCGCCGTAGA
Source organism: Sorangium sp. So ce375 (assembly GCF_051473855.1). Lineage (NCBI taxonomy): Bacteria > Pseudomonadati > Myxococcota > Polyangiales > Polyangiaceae > Sorangium > Sorangium sp. So ce375. Next base: position 10,147,908 of record NZ_CP150335.1, on the reverse strand, counting down.
AGGACTCGATGAACACACGCGCCACGATGCGCGCCGCGGCGCCGTAGCCGTCGCCCCCGCGCTCGTAATAGACATCGAAGAAGCTGGCCACGAGCCCGGTGCCGAAGATGAAGCCGATGCGCTCCTCGACACCGTCGCGCGTCGTCGCGCGCACGCGCAGGGTGGGTCGCCGGACGCCTCCAGGGATGGTCGACCCGCTGCGGAGGCCGCGAACCTCGCGGACGATCCGCGCGAGGAGCACGGCCGGATCGCCGGCCATGCCCCAGTTCCGCGCGACGGTCGCGACGGTGCCGCCCGGCAGCAGGACGAGAGGTGGCAGCGAGCGCTCGCCAAAGGCGCGCGCGAGGGCCGTGACGCCGGCCATGAAGCTGCCGTCTCCACCCGAGAGCGCGACGAGATCCGTACCCCGCTGGGCGAGCCGCTCACAGACCTCCGCGAGCTCCGCGACGCTCGACGTCGGGTGGAGCTCCGCCGCACCAGCGCACGCGGCCGCCATGCGGTCGATGAGCGATGGCCTCGCCCGGTACCGGCGCGCCGTGGTGTTGACGATGACGTCGATACGCATGGTGCCGGAGCGTGAGCGCCCTATAGAACGGATTCCCCGGGTGGTCGAGCCGAAGGGGCTTCGAGCGCGAACTTCGGCGCGGTAAGAGGCGCGTCATGCGCCGCGTGCTCTCCGGTTCGAGCCTCGCCGGGCTCCTCTTCCTCCCCGCCGTCATCGCCGTCGCCGGCGTCGTCGGTTGCACGAGCTCGGCCTCCCTGCGCGCAGCCGAGGCGGGCAGGTTCGACGAGCTGCGCCGCACGTTGAGCGACGAGCTGCGCCGTGGCGCGCTGGACCGCGACGACGCACGAGCGATCGCCCGCGCTGTCGCGGAGGGGGAGATCGCGCGCGCGACGCCGCCATCGGGGGCCGAGCGGCTGCGCGAGCTCCGCACATGCGCGCGCACCCTAGAGGATGCGCTCGCCGAGCGCGCCGCGGGATCGGACGCGGTCGCGACCGCCGCGGCGATGATCCTCCTCGAGGCGGGGATCTCCGACCCGGGGAGCGTGAAACGGTACGCCAGCGAAGCGGCAGCGGGGCGAGACGCCGGCAAGAACGCGGCGCTCCGCGCGCTGGAGGCGCGGGCGCTCGTCACAGCCGAGGACGGCGCGGCGCGCCGCTCGCGGATGCTCGACGGAGATCAGGAGGTTCGCGTGTCGGCGCTCCGCGCCGCCGCCGCGGCGGCGGACCCGAGCGACCGGGAAGCGCTGCTCGAGGCGGCGCGGCTCGACCCGTACCCGCTCGCGCGGACGCTGGCGATCCGCGCCGCCGGGGCGCTCGGCGGAAGGGATGTCGTGCTGGCGCTGCGCGATATCTGGACCCTCTCGGATGAACCCGGGCGCGAGGCCATCGCCGAGGCGTGGGCGACGCCGCGCGCGCTGGGCGACGGCGGGCGTGCGCAGCTCCTCTGGGTGATCTCCACCCAGCGCGGCGCGCCCGCGATCGCCGCCGCGCGCGCGCTGGTCCGCGAGGGAGGCGAGGGCGCCGGCGAAGCGATCTCCGTCCTCATCGGCGCCATCCGCTCCAGTCAGAGCCGGGATCGCGTCTACGCCATCCTCTCCGCCCCGCTCGCGGATCCGGCGGTGCGATCCGCGCTCGTCGAGGCGCAGGGCGATCCGGATGAAGCCGTGGTCTTCGCCGTCCACTCGCGCCACGTCGACGCGCCGGCGCGGGACGTCGCCGCGCGCGAGCGCTCGGCGGCCGTCGCATGGCTGATGAAGCTCGCCGCGGGGACGTCGACGCGCGCGGTGCTCGCGCGGGGAGTCCTCGCACGCGCAGGCATTCGCGCGGCCGTGCCGCTGCTGGAGCGCGATCTCCGATCCCGGGAGATCCCGGTGCGCGACGCGGCGGGGGCGGGCCTGGTCGCGCTCGGCGAGATCCCGCGCGCGGCGTCGCTCCTCGCCGACGCAGAGCCCCAGGTCAGGACCTCGGTGGCTTGCGCGATCCTCGGCGCGTCCTGAGCGCTGCCGGTACCGCTCCCGAGCTGGTCCGGCCGCTCAGAACTTCGAGACGAGCTCGAGCCGCGCGCCTTCAAACGGCGGGAAGAACCGGCACACGCCCGAAACGCAACGCAGGCCACCGCGCCGCTGGCCAACGAAGAGCTGCGCGGTGTCGACGATCCGATCGAGCGTCGTCCTCGTCGACCCGGCCTTCCACTGCAGCCCTCCGTTGAAGAAATGGCAGAGATCGCCGCCCTTGCCAGGCTCACACCCAGGCTGTGAGGTGTACTCATGGCCGAAAATTGCCGAGAGATGGGGTGACCACTGGAGCGCGAGGTAGTTGTCCCCTTCGAGCCAGGAAGATTCGAAGTTCTCTGGCCTGTAACGACGACGGCTGTTGCCCTGCACCTGGATCGAGAACGCGCCTGCGAGGTGCTTTACGACGTCGTAGCGGACGTAGCCCTCGCTGTAGAAGAGGCGGCCAGTGTCGGCCTCATCGGATTGCCGGACTCCAGCCCACGCGCGCACGTGCGAGCGGCTGCCGTCGAAATCGATCTCGGTGCCTGCCGCGGTGTCCCAGGTGTCGGTCCTGCTCGAGTCGTCCGTCTTGCACTCGTAATTCGCCTGGCGCTCGGAGAAGCTCACGTAGCGACCGAGCCAGGCATAGATGGCCGCTTTCCGGGTGAACCGGTAGTCGACGCGCCCGCGCCCGCCGGTCACGCAGACGTTGGGGGATCCGATCGGCTCGACGTAGATGGGCTCCGCCGTCGGAGGCTGGTTGTACGCCACGCCCTCGAACTCCGGCGCATTGAACCCCGGGTTCGACAGCACAGAGACATCGATGTTGGCCGAGAGCGGGAAAAATCGCCGGTAGTGCTTCCCTTCGATCGCGACGGCGAGCGGACCGCCTCGCCCGTTCGCCGCCAGATAGACCGCATAGCCCGAGACGTCCTTTGCCGGCACGTCGTCGCGGCCGAGGTGACCGTCACGGAGCTGCTGACCGGCCACCTCGACGTAGATGTCCCCGTGCTCCGCGATGGACGGAATGCTCACCGAGCCGCTGAAGGTGCGGATCGTGTTGTGCTGCCGCGCGGGGGTGTTTGTGACGAACTCAGGGAACTCACCGGCGCACAGGCGTTGCTGTGCCTGGCTCAGCTCGTCGTCCTCGATGACCTGGGCCGCGGCCATGCATCGGTTGAACTCCTCGGTGTACGACTTGCGCAGCAGCAGCGCGCCGTTCGCCGCGAGCTCGACGCCCTTCACGCCCACCTCTAGGCGTCCGCCGAGCACGGTGTCCTCCAGGTAGTTCGGCCGCGCCCCCTCGATCACCTTGTGAGGTTGGTGATTTTCATCGGTCTCGAGCATGGCCAGGTCGCTTGAGCCAGGGAAGCCGAAGAAGAGCGGCGACCCGTCGCCATGGAGCCGCCTGCCGCTCGCGTCATCGACGCGCAGCGGGTTCATCTGCCCGGCGAAGGCGGTGGCCTCGAGCCTGAACAGCTGGAAATCCTTGTCGAGCACGAGCCTGCCGCCCCTCAGGGTCGTGTCGATGGCCAGCTCGTCCATCTTCCGAACGCTGAAAACGAGGCCGCGTCCGAGCTGAGCGTAAAAGTCGCCTGCAGTCGCCTCGATGCCCGGCTGCGTGTAGGTGAGCCAGAGCTTCGCCGGATAGACCGTGTTCAAATAGCGGGAGTGAACCTCCCGTGTGGCGTCGTCCAGAGCGAACGAGACCTCGTCGTGCAGGACCTTTTCCTGCAGCTCGAGGCTCGTCGCCGAGGGCCTGGCCAGGTAGAAAGATGCGTTGAGCCGCGTCCCGAGCTGCAGGCGCCACCAGTTGAGCTGGGCGTCGAGCCGATCGACGATCTCGCCGTAGTTATCGTCGAGATAGCGCGAGGGATAGCGGCGATCGTCGTTGCGATTGTTGAAGTGATAGCTGACGGCCGCGGTGTTCACGACATCGAGCGAGATCGGTTCACCGCCGACGTTCGGGAGATCGACCGCCGCCGCCGGAGAGGCCGCGAGGAGGAGCGTCGCTATCAGACAGGAACGGACGAGGCGGAGCGGGCTGCGCACCATCCGATTTCTACCACGGACCTCGGCGCCGTGGAGCGAGCGAGCAGCGGACCCAGCTGGCAACGCGCGCCAGACGGCCGCCCCTGCGCTACTGGCCAAGCGCCTTCTCGATCTGCTCGGCGAGCGCCGCCTCGTCGCCGGGCTGGTACCCGCCGCGTTTGTGGAGAATCGAGCCGTCTCGGCCGATGAGCACGGAAAACGGAAGCTCGCGCTTCGGATTGTACTTGGCGGCCACGGTCGTCTCCTCGTCGAGGAGCACAGGGAAGATCATCTCCCTGTCGTGGACCGTGCTGCTCACCTGCGCTCGCGACTCCGGTCCGTCGAGCGACACGGCGAGCACGACGAACCCCTTGTCCCTGTGCTTCTTGTAGAGCTCGACGAGGTGGGGCATCTCCGCCAGGCACGGATCGCAGGTAGTCGACCAGAAATCGATCAGCACCACGCTCTTGCCGGCATAGTCCGAGAGCCTGACCGTCTTGCCGTCGAGGGCGGGGAGCGAGAAATCCGGCGCTGGGCTCGCCGATGAGCCGCCGGAGGCCGCCCCGCACGAGGTGGCAGCGAGCCCGAGGACGATGAACGCGAGCGAGAGGGCGCAGCGGGGTTTTCTGTTCATCTGGGTTCCGTCGCGAATGGGCCGGCCTGAGCGGCCGACCGGCATGAGGGATCAACGTCGCGGGCGCTCTGGCAAATTCTCCCACACGGGCGCGTCGACCGGCGGCTCGACGACGCGCTCACGGCGAGACTCCTTCAAGCTCGCCGCTCATGATCTTCTCAAAGGTTCGCCAGAAACCGCTGTCCTCCTCGGGCACGCCAGCGACGATCTCCATGATCTTCATGTCCTGCGTCCTGACGATCATGTTCGCCGGGAACGCATCGGCCTGGAAAAGCGCGCCGAGCTTGTACGAAGGGTCGATTGCCGACGGGTACTTCACGTCATACTGGGTCGTCCAGCGGTACAGATCGCGCGCCACCGCCGCCTCGCCCGGGTTCCTTCCGTCGGCGAGCTGAACCAGGAACTCCCCGCCCTTCGGTTGATACTCCTCGTAGAGCCTGGGCAGGACGGTCTCCGCCTCGATTTTGCAGGGGCCGCACCATACGGACGAGACGTCGATCAGCAGCGCTCTCGGCTTCGGCTCTCCGGCGCCGTAAGGCGAGCCTTCCGGAAAGACCTCCGTCCCGGTCGGGTTGTAGAAATCGGCGAGCTGAATCGGCTGCATCGTTGCGTTGTTTTCAGCGGCGTTGGCGTACCCGACGAACTGATAGTTCGCGATCACCCGGTGGAGGCTGATCCCATACGGCCCAGCCGGATATCGAGCAGCGTTGGCCGCAGGTTGACCCGTCCCCTCGGGAAACGGAGGTGCCGGGATGGGATCCTCTTCTCCCGCGCAGCCGACGAGCCCTAGGGTCGCCACGACGAAAAGGCCCATCCAACCGAGAACTGCGTCGATTCGCATGATGCCACCGCCTGAAGTATGGTGTAGGAGTGCTCATTCTTCTGGGCGGCACGGGGGGCGTCAAGGGCAACCTTGCCGTCGCCGCTTCGCTCGGGGGCGCGTTTCCGCAATCTCCGGCCAGGCCTGCCGTGCCGGCCCCGAACCGCGGGTGTTTCCCGCGCTGAGGTTCTATGCAGCAGGTTGTCGCTTCTCACAGCACCCGTCGGCCCGGTCTCCGTAGTATCCACGCCTTCCTGATGCTGTGCTGCCTGGCCAGCGGGGCGGCCGTCGCGAGCGGCGCATGCTCGTCGTCGGACACGCCGCGGGACGAATGCTTCGGGGGGGTCGTCATCGACGGCGTTTGCGAGGGCAAGTGCGAGCCAGCGCTCTGCCTGGAGGGCAACACGTGCGTCGGCAATCGCTGCATGCTCAAGTGCAGCAGCCACCTCGAGTGTGTCCCAGGCCTCCAGGACTGTATGCCGGCCCAGGAGGACGACACAAAGGCCGAAATTTCTGTCTGCAAGTCGAACGGGAAGATGGTGGGCTTCGGTGCGCCCTGCCCGTTCGGCCCCGAGTGCGGCCAGTTCGGTCGCTGCCCGGACGATACGCCGTGCAACCCGATGCAGTGCAACGGGAACCCAGGCGAGTGCCAGCGCGACACAGCGGTGTGCGGCGACGACCCCGCCTGCTCCGCCGGCAAGTGCAGCGACGGCAGCTACTGCTTCATCCCGACCTGCAGTCCGGACCAGTGCACCTCGCTCGGCCTGGAGTGCCATGGCAAGGGAGAGGGGGACGCCGAGGCCTACTGCACGCAGCCGGATTGCGCGAGCGACGCGGATTGCCCCGGCGGCTTCGAGTGCGCCGTGACCCGCGATCCTCACGAGATCTGCGGCACGGACAAAGGGAATAGCAGCTTCTGCGGTGAGACCGACGAGGCGTGCCTCGACCGCTCCACGTTCGGGAAAGGCAACACCTATGTCGAGGGCTCGCTGTGCCTGCTGCGCAGCACCTGCGTCAAGCGCACCCAGTGCGCGCCGTGCAGCGCGGATCTCGACTGCTCGCTCGTCGCAGGGCAGCGCTGCGTCACGATCGGCGGCGAGAGCCGGTGCGCCCGGTCCTGCGAGGCGGACTCCGACTGCGACCTCGACTACCGGTGCGACGACGGCGCGTGCATCCCGCGGTTCGGCGCCTGCACCGGGGAGGGCAAGTTCTGCGAGCCGTGCCGCAACGACACCGAGTGCGGCGACGCGGACTCCACGATGGAATGCACCACCACGCTGCGCGGCCAGCGGGCGTGCCTGGACGCGGCGCTCCCCATCGCGTGCACCGCGGAGAACGCGGCCGACGTGTGCCCGAAGTCGCCCAGCGGGCTCGTCGGCGCGTGCGTGTGCGTCAAGATGAATTCGAGCGGGGAGTGCGAGGACTCGCGGTGCTACCTGCCGTCGCGGCGGCTCGATCCCCGCGACCCCGATTCCATGGTCACCACCTGCTGGTGATGGCGCCGGCCGGGCGCAGGAACGGCGTGTGTGTCGCCGCGCCCGGCCTGAACGAGCGCCTGACGAGCGCCTGACGAGCGCCTGCAACGACGCCGCGCTCGCCGGTTGACGGGAATCCCGAGCAGTCCTAACTCCTCCGCCCCATGCCCATCACGAAGGACGCCGCGCTCGCTGCGCTGGCAAAGGTCAACGCGCCGGATCTCCAGCGCCCCCTCACCGACCTCGGTCGCGTCCGGGAGCTCTCGGTCGAGGGCGAGACCGTCTCGCTCACCGTCGAGCTGACCAGCCACTTCAAGCAGCGGCTCGCGGCGGACATCGACGCAGCCCTGAAGGGCGCCGGCGCGAAGGCCGTCCGGATCGCGTGGGATGTCGGCATCCCCACGCGCACGATCCTTCCGGACGACCCGTCCCCGGGCGTGCGGAACATCATCCTCGTGATGAGCGGCAAGGGCGGCGTCGGCAAGAGCACGGTCGCCGCGAACCTCACCCTGGCGCTCAGCCGCGAGGGGGCCAAGGTCGGCCTGCTCGACGCGGACATGTACGGGCCGAGCGTCCCGACCATGCTCGGCGTGATGGGCCGCCCGACGTCGGCCGACGGACAGAAGTTCCTGCCGCTCGAGCGCTTCGGCGTGAAGCTCATGTCGATCGGCTTCCTGTTGGAGGATCCGAGGTCGGCGGTCGTCTGGCGCGGACCGATGCTCCAGAACGCCCTCATCCAGTTCATGCGCGACGTGGAATGGGGTGAGCTCGACTACCTCGTGCTGGATCTTCCGCCCGGTACCGGCGACATCGCGCTGACGATTTCCCAGAAGATGAGGACCACGGGGGCGATCGTCGTGACGACGCCGCAGGAGGTGGCCCTCCAGGACGTGTACAAATCGGTCTCGATGGCCCAGAAAGTCGGGATCGCCCTGCTCGGCGTGGTCGAGAACGAGAGCTACTTCGTGTGCGACGGGTGCAGCAAGCGGCACGAGCTCTTCGGGGCCGGCGGCGGGCAGAAGATCGCCGAGTTTGCCGAGGCGCCGCTGCTCGGCCAGATCCCGATGGACCCGGCCATCCGGGAGTGGGGCGACGCCGGCACGCCGGTCGTTCAGGCCGCCCCGAGCAGCCCGATCGCGCGCGCTTTCGTGGATGTGGCGGAGCGGCTGGCCGGTCAGGTCAGCGCCCACAACCTCGCGAGCGGGGGCGGTCTCCGCATCGATCGGAGCGGCGGGACCAACAAGCACCTGCCCATCATGCGGTAGGCTCTCGCGTAAACGTCCCGGGTACGTTATGGTTCCGGCCCCTTCCCCCATTGACCCGAGGGGCCGCTGGAGAGAACGCGAGCACGTTTCGCCCCCCATCGGCATGCGCTGTCGCGCGAGGCGCGGATGAATACCCACGAAAATACCACCACGCCGGCGGACGCGCCGGCAGCTCCGGCCGACCAGGGCGGCCCGCTCGAGTCGTCAAACGCTGCACCCGAGCAAGCAGCCCAAGCCCATGAAGCGGGGGCCACCCCCCCGACCGAAGCGAGCCGCGAGCCCGGCGGAGAAGAGTCGCCGCAGGCGAGCTCGACCCAGTCCGAGGCACCACCGGCCGCTGCGGCGAGCGCCGCCGTTCAGGCGAGCGCTGCTGACGACGATTGGGAAGAGCAGCCCGGCGACAACATCGGCAACCGCGTCCCAGGCCTGCCGCGGGACGATATCGGGAATCGCAAGCCGGGGTTCTCCCCTGGCAAGCGGAACCCTCCGGCGGCCGCGAAGCCTGCGCCGGCGGCGAAGCCTGCGCCGGCCGGAGAGGCCGGTGCGGCCGCGCCGGCCGAGGGCGGCGCTGGAAAGAAGCGCCGCCGCCGCCGTCGCCGCAAGGGCGCGGAGGAGGCCGGCCAGCCCGGAGCCGAGGCAGCAGAGGCGGCCGAGGCCAGCGGCGCGGAGGCGGCCGACGCCGCAGCCGACGCTGCAGAAGATGAGGGTGAGGAGGAGCAGGCGGCCGACGAGGCGGGCGGACAGCCCCAGCCCGGAGGCGAGAAGCGCAAGCGGCGCAAGGGGCAAGGTGCGCCGCCGCCGCGAGAGCGCCCGGCCTTCAGCATCGGCGAGGAAGTGTTCGGCAAGGTCAGCAGAATCACCGACCATGCCATCTGGATCGACATCGCGGGGAAGGCGACGGGGCTGTTCGACCGTCGCGAGATCCTCGATGAAGAGCCGCCCGTCGAAGGCGATCAGTTCATCGCGACCGTGGCGAGCACCGGCGTGCGCGGAGGGATGCTCCTCCTGTCGAGGGCGCCGGTGCAGCTCGATCAGGCGCGCGCGCGCGCTGAGGCTGCGCTCCAGAGCGGCGAGTCGATCGAAGGGTTCGTGACCGGTGCGGTCAAGGGCGGGCTCGAGGTCGATCTCGGCGGCCTCCGCGCCTTCGCGCCGGCGTCGCACGTCGATCTGCGCCACGGCGCCGATCTCAACTACCTCGTGGGACAGCGGCTCGACTTCGGCGTGACGCAGTTCGCGAAGAAGGGGCGCGACATCGTCGTGTCCCGCCGCAAGATGCTCGAGGAGGAGAGCCGGAAGGCGCGCACCGAGGCGCTCACGTCGATCGAACCCGGCTCGCTGCACAAGGGCATCGTGCGCAAGGTCGTCGCGTGGGGCGTGTTCGTCGCGCTCCCCGACGCTGGCGGCGTCGAGGGGCTGGTCCACATGAGCGAGGCGAGCCACGACCGGGGCGCCAAGCTGGCCGACCTGTTCAAGCCGGGCGCGGAGATCGACGTGAAGGTCCTCCGCGTCGACGACAAGGGCAAGCTCTGGCTGAGCCGCAAGGCCGCCACGGTCGATCCGTGGGACGCGGTGAAGGAGAAGTACGCGGTCGGCACGCGCCACAAGGGCAAGGTCGCTCGCCTGCAGCCGTTCGGCGCGTTCATCGAGCTCGAGCCGGGCATCGATGGGCTCATCCACACGGCCGATCTCTCGATGAAGCCGATCCAGCACCCGAACGAGGTCGTGAAGGTCGGCGATGACGTCGACGTGGTCGTCGCGACCTGCGACGCCGCGGGCCGGCGCATCGGGCTCCACCCCGCGCCGCCCGAGGGCGAGGAGAGCGAGCCGCGCCAGCGCGTTCAGCAGGGCAAGTCGGTGAAGGTGGCCGTCACGCAGGTGACCGAAGGGGGGCTCGTCGTCCGGGTGCTCGGCGCCACGGGGCGGGCGGCCCGCGGCTTCATCCCGGCCGGCCACACCGGCACGCAGCGCGGGACCGACCTGCGCAAGGAGTTCCCCCTCGGGACCCAGCTCGACGCGAAGGTCATCGAGGTGGATCCGCGCCGGGGAGAGGCCAAGCTGTCGATCCGCGCCCTCAAGGAGGACGCCGAGAAGCAGGCGTACCAGCAGTACCGCGCGGGCGTCGCGCGCGAGGCCAAGTTCGGCACGTTCGCCGATCTGATGAAGAAGAGCTGATCCCGAGAGGCGCGCGCCGCCCGCGCAGCGGCGCCTCCGCCTCCATCCAGCCTCCGCGCCGGTGGTGCGCGGAGGCTTTATTTACCCCCAGTTACTCCCGATTACTCCCGCCCGAGCGCGTTCACGGGATCCATCCGCGCGGCCCGCCGCGCCGGGAAGAACCCGAAGACGAGCCCGATCGCCGTGCTCACCCCGAGCGCGATCGCGAGCGCGGTCGGCTCGAGCCTCATCGGCCAGCCGAGCGCGCTCGCGAACCCGAGGATGACGCCGTATCCGAGCGCGCTGCCGACGATGCCGCCCAGCGTGGCGAGCACGAGCGCCTCGAGCAGGAACTGCAGCAGGATGTCGATCTCCCGGGCGCCGATGGCCATCCGGATGCCGATCTCCCGAGTGCGCTCCGTGACGCTGACCAGCATGATGTTCATGACGCCGATGCCGCCGACGACGAGCGACACCGCCGCGATGCTGACGAGCAACGCCGAGAGCGCCGCGAAGATCGCGTCCTGCATGGCCTGGAATTCCGCCTGGCTCCGGACGGCGAAGTCGTCCTCGTCGTTCTCGCCGATGCGGTGCCGCTGGCGGAGGATCGCCTCGGCCTGCTGTCTGGCGCGCTCCGACGTCTCGGCCGACGTCGAGCTCAGCAAGATGGCGTGAACCTCTCCGGGCCGCGTGGCGACGACGTGCGACCGCATCGTGGTGATGGGCATCAGCACGATCTCGTCCTGGCTCTGCCCGAAGGGCGACGCCCCCTTCTCCTCCAGCACGCCGACCACGCGGTACATCTGGCGGCCGATCCGCACCGTCCGGCCGACCGGATCGAGAGAGCCGAACAGCTCGCGCGCGGTCTGAGCCCCGAGCACGACGACCTTCTCGGAGAGGTTCTCCGAGGCAGGGCTCCACGGCTCTCCTTGCGCGACCTTCCAGCTCCGGATCTCGAAGTAGTTAAGGCGCGTCCCGACGAGCGTCGGGCTCGCGTTCTGGCCCTCGTAGATGACCTGGGCGCTCGACCGGAGGAACGGCGCCACGAGCCGGATGCTCGTCGACTCGCGCGCGAGCGCCTGGCCGTCGAGCTCCGAGAGCTTTGTGCCCGCGGTGCTGCGGACGCCCGAGGCGCGGGCGGAGCGGGCGAAGACGATGAGCGAGTTGGAGCCGAGGTTCGAGATCTGCGCGTTGACGTTGGCGCGCGCGCCGCTCGCCAGCGCCGTGACGATGACGACGGCCGCGACGCCGATCGTGATCCCCAGGATCGTGAGCCCGGCGCGGAGCTTGTTCCGGCGGACGGCGCGCAGCGCGATCGCGACCGCCGAGGAGACGCGGGTGAGCGTGGCGCTCATTCGTGCCTCAGCGCGGCGATGGGATCCTGACGGGCCGCGCGGCGGGCGGGGAAGAACCCGAAGACGATCCCGATCGTCGCGCTCGTCCCCACCGCGACGACGATCGCGCTGGCCGGCAACGTCATGTTCCAGCCGAGCATCGCGGCGAGGGCCTTGATGACGCCGAGCCCCGCGCCGAGCCCAAGCACGCCGCCGATGAGCGACAGGGTGATGGCCTCGACAAGGAACTGGACCAGGATGTCGCCCTCGGAGGCGCCGATCGCCATGCGGATGCCGATCTCGCGCGTCCGCTCGGTGACGCTGACCAGCATGATGTTCATGACGCCGATCCCGCCGACGAGGAGCGACACCGCGGCGATCGAGGACAGGAGCATCGTCAAGGTGTCCAGGATCCGCTCCTGGGACGCTCGAAACTCCGCCTGCGTTCGGATCACGAAGTCCGGCTCGGCGTCCGGCGCGATCTCGTGGCGCTGCCGGAGGATCCTGTCGATCTGCTCGACTGCGCGATCGACGGTCCGCTCGCTCGTGGCGGCCGCGACGAGCATCTGCACCCTGCCCGGCGCGCTCGGTACGACCCGTGAACGGAAGCTGCCGATCGGCATCAGCAGCCGGTCATCCTGGTCCTCGCCGAAGGGCGATTGCCCCTTCTTCGCGAGCACCCCGATCACCCGGAACGGGTGCTTGCCGATCCGGACGTACTGTCCCACGGCTTCGCCTGAGCCGAACAGGTTCTCCCGGACGGTCTCGCCGATCAGGCAGACCTTCGTCTTGAGCTGCTCGTCGGCCTCGGTCCAGCCGTCTCCCATCCCGATGCCGTACGAGAGGATCGACAGGTAGCTCCGCGTCACGCCCATGACCTGGGTGGCGACGTTGGCCTCTCCGGCCACGACCTGCATCGACGTCGAGCTGAACGGGCTCAGCGTCGCCACGCTCGTCGACTCCTTCAGGATCGCGACCCCGTCGGCCTCCGACATCCTCGCGCTCTCGCGGCGCCGCAGCCCCGACGCCTGCGTCGACTGCGGGAAGATGTAGATCGAGCTCGCCCCCATGCCCGAGATCTCGCCCAGGACGCGGTTGCGCACGCCCGTCCCAAGCGCCACCACGATCACCACGGCCGAGACGCCGATCAGGATGCCGAGCACCGTCAGGGCGGCGCGGAGCTTCGAGCGGAGGATGGCGCGCAGCGCGATCCGGACGGCGGCGAGGTAGCCCCTCACGGCGAAAGCTCGTCGCTGTGCGTCTCGGCGAGCGGCAGCGCGGCCAGCGCCGCCGCCGCGTCGACGGGGCTATCGTTCCTGAGATCGCTGCGGATCTCGCCGTCGCGCATCGTGATCACGCGGCTCGCGCAGGCCGCGATGTCCGGCTCGTGCGTCACGAGGACGATCGTGATCCCGCCGCGGTTCAGCCGCTGCAGGAGCCCGAGCACCTCGTAGCTCGTGCGTGTATCGAGGTTGCCCGTGGGCTCGTCGGCGAGGAGCAGCGGCGGTGAGGTGACGAGCGCCCGCGCGATGGCGACGCGCTGCTGCTGCCCGCCCGAGAGCTGGTTCGGCGTGTGGTGCAGGCGCTCGGCCAGCCCCACGGCGCCGAGCGCATCGAGCGCGCGCTTGCGCCGCTCCGCCACGCCGACGCCCCGGTAGACCAGCGGCAGCTCCACGTTCTCGAGCGCCGTGGTGCGCGGCAGCAGGTTGAAGCCCTGGAAGACGAACCCGATCAGGCGGTTCCTGACGATCGCGCGCGCGTCGTTGCTGCGCCGGGTGACGTCGAGGCCGTCGAGGCGGTACGTGCCCTGCGTCGGTCGATCCAGACACCCGATGATGTTCATCAAGGTGCTCTTGCCCGAGCCGCTCTGCCCGACGATCGCGACGAAATCGCCGTGCTGGATGGTCAGATCCACGTGCCGGAGCGCCCTCACGATGACGGCCTCGGTCGTGTAGTCCTTGCCGACGCTCGAGAGCTCGATGAGCGGCTCGTCTCGGGGCATCGCGGCGACGCCTTGGCTCTGGGGCAGCATCACGCCTCAGAACAGCCGAGGGCCGCGCCCCCTGCCGCTCGCGGAAGGATCGTCGTTCTCGTCGGTGACGACCTTGAGCGGCCCGAGATCGGACGCCAGCGCGGTGAAGATGCCGTCGGTGATCCCGACGTCGACGACGCGCGGCTCGATCTTCTCCGCTCCCGGCGTCGCGTCGGTCAGCACGTAGACGCGGCCCTTCTTCGGCGGGAGCGGCTCGAGCGGCGGCGCCTTGACCTCCTTGCCATCCTTGTCGCGGGCCGGGGCCGGCTTGAACCGGAGCGCCGCGTTCGGCAGCCGCCGCACCCCCCTGGCCTCGGCAGACCGGATGCTCACCGTGGCCGTCATCCCCGGCCGGAGCTTGACGTCGGGGTTGTCGACCTCGACGACCGCCGCGTACGTCACGACGCCGGACTGGTTCAACGGGCTGTAGCGCACCTGGCTCACCGTCCCTCGGAACGTCTCGCCGGGGAACGCGTCGACGCTCACGTCCGCCGCCATGCCCTCGTGGAGCCGCCCGACGTCCGCCTCGTCGATGTCGGCGAGCACGCGCATCTTGCGTAGATCCTGGGCGATCACGAAGAGCGTGGGCGCCTGGAAGCTCGCCGCCACGGTCTGCCCGGGGTCGATCGCGCGGCTGATGACGACCCCGTCGATGGGCGAGAAGATGCGCGTGTACTGGAGGTTCGTCGTGGAGGAGCGGAGCACCGCCCTGAGCTGCGCCACCTGCGCTTTCGATGCGGCGATGTCGGCGAGCGCCACGTCGTACGCGCCCTGCGCCGTGTCCAGATCGGCCTGCGAGCCCACCCCCTCCGCAACCATCTTCCTGGCGCGGTCGAGCCGTTGCTTGGCGGTCCCCAGCGAGGCCTCGGAGCGCACGACGCTCGCGTTCGCCGCCGCGACCTGCGCCTGGTTCGAGTCGATCTGCGCCCCGAAGAGCGTCGGATCGATCTCGGCCAGGACGTCGCCGGCCTTCACGATGCTGTTGAAATCCACGTAAACTTTGGTGATCCGCCCCGAGACCTGAGCGCCGATCTGCACCTCGGTGAGCGGCTTGACCTGCCCGGTCGACTGGACGACTTCGAGCACGTCGCCCGTGCTGACGTCGCCCGTGACGTAGCGTGGCGGCGGCGGGGGCCTCGTCCGGATCCTCCACACGACGAGCCCCGCGACGACCGCTGCGATCGTCGCGAGGACGCCGAGCCGCCCGAGCCAGCGCTTCGTGCCCACCCGGGAGAGCTCCTGCTCCAGGCTCTCCTTCCCGGACCGGGGACGCGGGCCGCCCTCGCGCGGGCCCTGGGCTGCAGCGCCACCGGGGGGGGCGGGAGCGGCCGAGGCCGGTCCCGCCTCGCCTGGCGACGCCTCTCCAGGACGGAGGCCCTCCCTGCCCGCGGTGGCCTGCGCAGCAGCGGGCGACGCGCCGAGGGGGTCGCGACCGGTCGCTCGAGCCATGGAGTCCGCCATCGCACGTCCTCATAGCACGCTGCCGCGCGGGTGCGGCTCGCTTGAAACCGCGGAACCGCCGTGGCAGACCAACCGCCGCACCATGGAGTCGCTGCCCATCGCAACGGATACGGTCGTCACGCTGTCCTACGTCCTTTTCAACGAAAACGGTGAAACGGTGGACGAGGCGTCGACCGCAGAGCCGCTCGTCTACACGCACGGCTATGCGCAGATCGTGCCCGGATTGGAGCGCGCCCTGGAAGGGCTGCACGCTGGCGAGCAACGCGACATCACCGTCGAGCCGGAAGACGCCTTCGGCGAGCGCGACGACGCCGGCATCTTCGACGTGGACAAGGCGGATTTCCCCGATGGGGGTGCTGTCGAGGTCGGCGACGAATTCGTCGCCCAGGGGCCTGACGGCTCGCCGGTCGCGCTCCGGGTCGTCGAAATCCTCCCCGAGGGCTTCCGGGTGGATACGAACCACCCCCTGGCCGGCCAGAAGGTGCGCTTTCAGGTCCAGGTCAAGGACGTGCGCGCCGCCAGCGAGGAAGAGATCGCGCAGGCGCAGGCCGAGCTCGAGGAGCGCATCGAGGATTCCGAGAGCGGGGGGTGCTGCGGTCACGACCACGACCACGACCACGACCACGACCACCATCACGAGCACGGGGATGGGGAGGTGCTCGTGACGCTCTCGAAGAAGTCGTCATAAGCCCGCCGCGAACTGGTGGGTTGTCCGAGGAGATCACATCATGACCGTAGGTGAGAAGGGCAAGCTGACGGAGCTGCAGCTCGATCGCCGGGTGCGCGAGCGCCTCCTGGCGAGTGGGACGCTCAACGCGGGGACCATCGAGGCGCACCTCGCGAGCTTGCCGGATCTGGAGGAGCAGGCCGAGGGGATCGCCGTCGATCAGCCGGCGCTCGGCGCGTCAGCGCAGGGATCGCGGATCGAGCCCGAGCTCGACGACGAAGGGTCCGAGTGAGCGACGCGAAGGATCGGGAGGAGCTCCCACCGCTTGGGAGCCCTCCGGAGCTGCCGACGCTCGACTTCTCGACGTTCGTGTTGTCGATCATTGGCTCCGCCTACGTGCACCTCGGCGACGCGCCCAGCCCTGACGGCAGGGAAGAGCAGAACCTGGTCCTAGCGCATCAGGACATCGATTTGCTGTCGCTGCTCCAGGAGAAGACGAAGGGGAATCTCTCGGGCGACGAGGAGCGGTTGCTCGAGCAGGCGCTCTACGATCTGCGGATGCGCTACCTCGAGGTCTCGAAACGATCGTGACCGCCGGCGTCAGGGCTCTCTCGTGGGTCCTCCTCGCCTGGCTGGTCGCCTCGTGCAGCAAGGCCTCTCCTGGCCACTCCTCCAGCGCAAGCAGCTCCGCCGTGCCGACAGGGCCCGTGCCGGTAGCGACCGTCCCGCCGCCCCCGACCGCGCCGCCTCCTCCATCGATCGTCCGCTCCGAGGGCATGCCCGGCTCCTTCGCGCCGCTCGCGCGCAGGGCCGATCCTGCGGTCGCGACGGTCAAGGCGCGCGTCGAGCGGCAGCAGCACCCCGGCGGCCGCCGTCGCACGGTCGCGGAGGGGCTCGGGACGGCCTTCGTCTATGATCCCGAGGGCTTCCTGCTGACGAACAACCACGTCATCGAGGGGGCGACCGACATCCTCGTGAGCTTCGTCGACGGCCGCGACATCAAGGCGACCGTCATCGGCCGCGACAAACACACGGACGTCGCCGTGCTGAAGGTCGAGGAGAAGGGGTTCCCGTCGCTCCCCCTGGGCGACTCGGATACCATCGAGGTCGGCGACTGGGTGGTCGCGATCGGCAACCCCTTCGGCCTCTCCCACACCGTCTCGGCGGGCATCCTCTCCGCCAAGGGCCGCACCCGGGACGACGTGAAGGGGCTCGACCCGAGCGGCTACTTCAACTTCCTCCAGACGGACGCGAGCATCAACCCCGGCAACTCCGGCGGCCCACTCCTGAACCTCAAGGGCGAGGTGGTCGGTATCAACGCGGCCGTGCGCGCCAACGCGAACAACATCGGGTTCGCGATCCCGATCAACATGGTCCGGCAGCTTTTGCCGATGCTGCTGCGCGACGGCAAGATCCGGCGCAGCCAGGTCGGGGTGATCGTCGACGTCCTCAACTCGATCGAGGCGGGGCGGCTCAAGCGCCCCGATCGAAAGGGGGCGTGGGTGAAGACGGTGGTGGCAGGGGGACCCGCGGACCGGGCTGGAATCGCGCCGGACGACGTGATCATCGGCTTCGAAGGACAGAACATTTCCGACCCGAACGAGCTCCGGTGGATGGCCAGCATCGCCGGGGTGAACAAGATCGTTACGCTCCGCGTCGCGCGGCTCGAGCGGGTCTTCGATGTCCGCCTCACGCTGGGCGAGCTCCCCGAGCTCAGCGATGAGGCCGAGGAGCCGTGAGCCGGGCCGTCTGCCGCCCGGCACGTCCGCCGGCCGCCGCGCGCCGCGCGTGGCCGTCTGCTCCGCGACGACCCTCGTACCCCAACCTCCTCAGGTAAGCTGACCCCGTGGCCTCTGTATCTTCCCCCCCGGACGAGCTCGATCTCGTCGCACCTCCCGGCGATCCCGGCGAGGGCGATGCGGAAGGCGACGACCCGTCCGCCGAGGGCGACCACCGCGAAGCGAAGCTGCTCCACCCGCGCCTGAATAGCGCTTCCACCCGTGCGTCCAATCGCGAGGCGCGACGGCGGGAAGCGGAGGAAGATCGTGAGCTCATCGAGCGGGCGCAGAAGGGGGACCAGGCGGCGTTCCGCTCGCTCGTGGAACGGCACCAGCGCAGGGCGTTCGCGATCGCGATGGGGCTCGTCCGCGACGAGAACGACGCGCGCGAGCTGGTGCAGGACGCCTTCCTCCGGGTCTACAAGGGCCTCGGCTCCTTCCAGGGGGGCTCCTCGTTCTTCACCTGGCTCTACAGGATCGTCACGAACCTGGCGATCGACCTCATGCGCAAGCCGGGACGCCGCGACCTCGAGCTCCAGGAGAACCAGGCGGCGGATGAGCAGTCCGACTTTCCGCTCGTCGCTCGGATCGACGGCGCGGACCCCCTCAACGTCGTCCGGCGCCGGGAGATCGCCGGGCGCATCCAGGCCGCGCTCGACGCGCTGCCGCCCTACCACCGAGGCGTGATCCTGATGCGGGAGGTGGAGGGCATGTCGTACGAGGAGATGGCTCAGGCCATGGGGGTCTCGAAGGGGACGATCATGAGCCGCCTGTTCCACGCCCGTCAGAAGCTTCAGCGCGCCCTCGCGGACTGTTACGCGGAGGAAGAGGGCAAGGCCCCAGCAGAGGACCCGGAGGAGATCGCGTGAGCACCGCCAACAGCAGCAAGGCGAATCACGGAGAGGCGAGCGTCCCGCCGACGGACCTGGAGCTGATGCTCTATGTCGACGGTGAGCTCGATGAGGCTCGCCACCGGCAGGTGGAGGAGTACGTGCTCCACGACCCGCGTTGCCGAGCGAAGGTCGCAGCGCTCGTCACCGCGGCCGACATGGTCCGGGACAGCGCGCTGGCCTCCAGCGCGGCCGACGGCATCGCCGATGGGGTGATGGCGAAGATCCTCGAAGGGCAGGGGGGCGTCGCGCGGGCAGAAGGGGACTCCGTCGTGCGGCCTGTCGCGTCGCTGCCGTCGGGCGATCCGCCCCGCGCCCGGGCGCGGCTCCAGGGATCGCCGGCGAACGACAACGCGCGCGGGATCTTCGCGCTGACGGCGCTCGCGGTGGCGGCGGCGGCCGCCTTGATGGTCTGGGGCAAGATGGGCGTGGAGACGCCCACCGCGGAGCTGACGAGGTCGGCGCCCTCTGCGTTGCTCGCCCCGCCGCCCGCTGCGCCCTCCGCGTTGCCTGAGGCGCCGGCGAAGGAGCCCGCGGCCGCGCCGAGCGTCGAAGGGGAGGTCGAGCCCGGCGTCGAGATCGCCGCGGTCGATTTCGGGGCACGCATGGGCACCATCTTTTACGTCCCGAGAGAGGCCGTGGCTTCAGGCCCGGCGACCACGGTGGTCTGGCTCTCCGATGACGGTCCGGGAGGACAGTGATGAGATTTCTTGCGAGTGCGATCACCGCGACCATGGTCCTGGCGCTCGGCGTGAGCCCTTCCCCCGTTGTCGCGCAAGAGAAGGCGCCGGCCCCTGCGCAAGCGGCGCCCTCGGACGCCACGATCACGTCCGAGATCGTGATCCTCCACGCGACGAACGACGGGACCGGCATCGATCCGAAGATCGGCAAGATGCCCGAGCTCGGGAAGCCGCCGTTCTCGGCGTACAACAGCTACAAGCTCCTCGAACGGCTGAAGATCAGCCTGCAGAAGGGGAAGCCGACCACCACGAAGCTGCCGAACGGCAGCGTCCTCATGGTGTCGCTGAAGGACGTGGTGGCCGCGAAGAAGCAGGACGAGCCGAGGCGCTTCGTCATCAGCGCGAGCATCCAGCAGCCGCGCGGCAACACGTTCCTGCCGCTGCTCGAGGTGAACGCCAAAGCCGGCGAGAACTTCTTCGTGGCAGGTCAGCAGCACATGGGCGGCGTGCTCGTGCTCGGCATCAAGGTCGCGCCTTAGAGCGGGGCGCACGAGGATGCGCCCCGCTCAAAACGCCTGGCTCGGTCCGCCCCACCGGGGCAGGCTCTGCGCCGAGGGAAGCTCGCGCCTTCTCAGCGGCGGCCGGAGGACGGCAGCGCGATCGGCAGATCGAGAGAGAAGACCGTCCCGCGCGGGGCGCGCGCGTCCGCGCGGATGCTGCCGCCGTGCGAGGCAACGATGTTCCTTACGATGCTCAGGCCTAGCCCGGTGCCGGTGCCATCTGTCTTCGTCGTGAAGAAGGGGTCGAAGATCCTCGGCAGGTGCTCGGGCTCGATCCCGTGCCCGTCGTCCCGGATCGTGACCGTGATGTAGCCGTCCTCCGGGGATATCGCGGTGGCGATGCCGAGGCAGCCGCCGTGCTCGTGCATCGCGTGCGCGGCGTTCGTGAACAGGTTCACGAACACCTGCGTGAGCGGGTCGATGACGCCGCAAACCGGAGGGATCTCCCCGAAGCATCGCTCGACGGTGACGCCCGTCTGGTCGAGGAGGTGCTCGCAGAAGATGAGCGCGCGCTCGATGATGTCGTGGAGCGAGACGGCGCCCGGCTTCTCGGTCGAAGGCCGCGCGTAGGCGATCAGATCGCGCGAGAACCGGCGGATGCGATCCGCCGCGTCGTTGATCCTCGCGAGCCGCTCGATGTCCGAGGGATCGAAGCCGCAGCGCTCGCCCTTGCGGCGCAGGTACTCGGAGTAGGCGAGGATCGAGGTGAGCGGGTTGTTGAGCTCGTGCACGACGCCGGCGGCCATCTTCCCGAGCGAGGCCAGCTTCTCGGCCTGGATGACCTGAGCGCGCAGCGACTCGTGCGCGCGGGCCTCGCGGAGCGACGCTCCCAGGGTGAGCACGAGCCGATCGACGAGCGCCTGGATCGGCGCGCTGTCGAGGTACGCGGCGTCGTCGGCCGCGATGTGCATCGTCGAGCGACCTCCGGGCTCGATGGCCACGACGCGCTCGAACGCGAACTCCGGGAGGAGCCGCGCCGGATCGCGGCCGTCGTCGCGGCGAGCGCGCGGCGAGACCCGGACGGCCACCTGCGCACCCGTCGCGCCGGGGATGTAGACGCCGAGGCCGCAGGCCGTGAGCACCTTCGCGGCCGCGCCGAGCAGCGCCGAGGCGCGCTGCTCGATGGAGGCGGATGGATCCAGCTCGCTCGACGCGATCAGCAGGCTGTCCACCCACTCGAGCGGGATGTCTCGGGTGAGGGGCTTCCGGAGCGTGACGGGAGCGTCGGACAACGGCTGCTCCCCCAGGCGCTCCGCGGTCTTTCCGCTCACCCGATCACCCTGTTCGGGTCGTCGCCGCTCGACCGATCGAGATCGATGATCTTCGCGGCGCCGACATAGGATTTCGTCTCGTAGCGGGTGATCTTGCCGATCTTGCGGACGATCTCCGCCATCCGCTCGGCTTCGCTGCGGATCGTGGTCGCGGCTCCCTTGATGGGCGACGCGTCGTCGATCCGGCGGCAGATCAGCTCGGCGTAGCCGAGCACGCTGGTGAGCGGCTGGTTCAGCTCGTGCGCGGCCGCGCCCGCGAGCTCGGCGATGATGGCCTGCTTCTCGCGAGCGCGGAGCTCCTCCTGCGCCTCGGTGAGGCGAGCCTCCATCCGCATCCGCTCCCGCAGATCCGTGAAGATGCCGACGGAGCCGACCGGGACGCCGTTCTCGAAGATCAGCGCCGCGGAGAGGTGCACCGGGATGCGCGACCCGTCCCTGGCCAGGACCTCGGTCCGGTAGCCCTCGAGCCGGCCGGGGCCGCCGTGCTCCTTCGCGTGGATGAGCCTCATGATCTGCTCGGCGTTGTGGTCGGGGTAGAGCGCGCGGGCGTTCATCACGCCGACGACCTCCTTTGCGTCATACCCGTAGATCCGCTCGGCGGCGCGGTTGAAGAGCAGGACGACGCCCTCCATGTTGGCCGAGACGATCGCGTCGACAGAGCTGTCGATGACGCGCTCCAGGAACTCCTTGGTCTTGGTGAGCTCCGCCTCGGTGGCGCGCTCCGTGGTGACGTCGCGGAAGCTGACCAGGACGGCGCCGCTCTCCTCGCGAAGGACGCTGCTGAAGCTGAAGCTCAGGATGAGCCGCTCGTGCTCGCCCCGCCTCACGGTGAAGTCCACCATGTGCGGGAACGATCCCGTGGCGAAGCCGGCCCGGATCTCCTCGAGGAGGGGGTGCTCGCGGGCGTCGACGAGATCGGCCAGGTTCGCCCTCTCTAGGTCCTCGGCCGTGCGCCCGGTGATCGTCTGCGCGCGCGGGTTGGAGAAGAGGATGTGGCCGTCGGGATCGACGACGATGATGCCGTCGGCCGTCGAATAGAAGAAGTCGGCGTAGCGCTGGAGCGCCTTCAGCCGGCGCTCGGCCTCGAACCGGGCGAAGGTGCTCTGCTGCGTCTGATCGCGGAGCGACTGCAGGATGCGCGCGTTGCGCAGGGCGATCGCTGTGGCGCTCGCGACCGTGCGCGCAAGCGAGAGCTCGTGCGCGTGGGGGGCCACCGGCTGGCGGCCGCGCAAGAAGAGCACGCCGAGCGGCTTGTCCTCGAACAAGATCGGCAGGAGCGCCAGCGAGCGGAAGGCGTTCTCCGGGAGCTCCGCGCGCACGATGTCGAACAGCGGGTGCGCCTTCGCGTCGTCGATCACGAGCACGTCGCCCGTGCGCATGACGCGCTGGATCTCCGGGTACTTGCCGAGATCGATCGGCAGATCCCGCAGCTCCTTGTCGTCGCTCGCGGCGACCACGTAGCCGACGTCGCCACCGTCGCGCACGAGGACGATGCTGCAGCGATCGACGCGCGCCACCTCGGCGATGCGCCGCACGACCGTGAAGAGGATGTTCCGGAAGTCGAGCGTCGAGGAGAGCGCCTGCGTGAGCTCGAGGACGACCTTCGCGTCGTGCTCTTTGCGCGCGAGCGCGTCGACGTAGTCCCGGATCCGGAGCTGCCCGCGGATGCGCGCGATGAGCTCGGCGGGGCGGAACGGCTTTCGGATGAAATCGTCCGCGCCGAGCTCGAAGGCGCGGGCGACGTCCTCGTCCGCGTCGAGCGCCGTCAGCACGACGACGGGGACGTCCTGCGTCCGAGGGGCGTCCCGCACGGCGCTGAGGACGACGTAGCCGTCAGGGGGCGGCATCACGAGATCGAGCAGCACGAGCGCGGGCACGCTCGCCTTGAGCCACGCGAGCGCGTCCGCGCCCGACGTGACGGCGACGGCCTCGATGCCGGCGTCGGCCAGCGCGTGCAGCAACATCTGCCGGCTGACGGCGTCGTCGTCCACGACGAGCACAGGATCACGGCGAGGCACAGGCTAAGCTTAGCGATTCCAGGCTGGAGCGATGAGAGAATTCCGGGCGTCGGCGCGTGCTGGCGCGTGTTGCGCACTGCATTGCGCGGCCTGCGCGGCGTGGGATCAGGAGAAGAGATCCCCCTGCTTCGTCGCCGGAGCCGCGATGCCCAGGTGCTCGTAGGCGCGACGGGTCGCGACCCTGCCGCGCGGCGTGCGGCCGACGAAGCCCTGCTGGAGCAGGAACGGCTCGTACACGTCCTCGATCGTGTCGCGCGGCTCACTGAGCGCCGCGGCCAGGGTGTCGATGCCCACCGGGCCGCCGTCGTAGTGATCGATGATGACGCGCAAGAGCCGGCGATCCATCTCGTCGAGGCCGGCCGCGTCGATCTCGAGCCGCTCCGCGGTCTTCTGCGCGATCGCGATCGTGATCGCGCCGTTGCCCAGCACCTCGGCGAAATCGCGGACGCGGCGCAGGAGGCGGTTCGCGACGCGCGGGGTCCCCCGCGCGCGCGCGGCGATCTCGCGCGCTCCCCCGGCGTCGATCGGCACGTCGAGCAGGCCGGCGCTGCGCTGGACGATGCGCTCGAGCTCCTCGACGGGGTAGAAGTCGAGGCGGACGACGTGGCCGAAGCGCGACAGGAGCGGCGCGGTGAGCAGCCCGGTGCGGGTCGTCGCGCCCACGAGCGTGAAGGGCTTCAGCGCGAGCTGGATCGTCGTCGCGTACGGGCCGTCGCCGGTCATGATGTCGATGTTGAACGACTCGATCGCGGGGTAGAGGCTCTCCTCGACCGCCGGCGTGAGCCGGTGGATCTCGTCGATGAACAGCACGTCGTTGCGCTCCAGCTTCGTCAGCAGCCCGGCCAGCGCGCCCTTGTGCTCGATCGCGGGTCCGCTCGTGACGTGGAGGGCGACGCCCATCTCGCGGGCGAGGATGTGGGCGAGCGTGGTCTTGCCCAGGCCGGGCGGGCCGCAGAACAGCATGTGATCCAGCGGCTCGCGCCGCCGGCGCGCGGCCTCGACGAAGACCTTGAGGTTCTCCGTGTGCTTGGTCTGACCGACGTACTCGGCGAGCGAGGCAGGCCGGAAGAGGCGGTCGAAGCGATCGTCGTCGCCTGCCTCGGCAGGAGAGAGCGCCCGTTCAGGCATGCCACGGGGTTACCGCGTGCAAGCGGCGAAGGGAAGCGATCCGCGCGGCGGTAGCGCCGGTCGGCGCGGGGCTCTGGTCGAGCTCAGCCGAGCGCGGGGACCGAGGACAGGCGCGGGCGGCGAGGGGGCGGGACGCGCGGCAGACGAGCGCGGCAGAGCGGCCGGCCGTCGGGGGCGCCGTCCACCTCGAGAGAGCCGCCGTGGAGCTCGATCACCGACCGCGCATGGCTGAGGCCCAGCGTCAGGCCGCGCCCGCGCGCCGTGGTCTGCCGGCTGAACAGGGCCTCGAGCTCGTCGGGAGGAACGTCGCGGCTGCCGTACTCGATGTCGATGCGGACCTCGTTGTTGAACTCGCCGGCCATCGTCGCCGTGAGGCGAACGAGGCGCGCCGACGGGTCGGCCGCGCCGGTCCGGAGGGCGTGCGCGACGATAACCGCGATCGCGCGCGTCGCGTACGCTTGATCGACGGGGATCAGCGGCAAGGTGTCGCCGACCTCGATGACGACCTCCCCGCCAGCGTCGCTCGCGAGCTCGCGCGCCTTGCGGAGCGCGCCCGCGATGAGCCAGCCGACGGACGTCGGCTGAGGCTCGAGGGTGAGCTGCCCGGCCTCGACGCGGGCGGCGTCGAGGATCGACTCGATGAGGCCGAGGAGCTCCCGGCCGCGCGTCGCGATGAGCTCCAGGCTCTCGCGCTGCGCGGGGGTCAGATCCTCCTGCCCCACGAGCTCGGCGAACCCGAGGATCGCGTTCAGCGGGCTCTTGAGGTCGTGGCTCACGCTCGCGAACAGGAGGCCGCGCATGCGCTGCGCCGCCTCTCGGGCCTCGAGCGCGCGCTCCTGCGCCGCGGCGAAGACGCGGAAGCGCTCGGCGAGGTCCTCGATGGCGTGCCCGAGCCGGGCGACGACGGCGAACCGGGCGGGGCGCGCGATCTGGGTGGCGCCGCGCAGCACGCTGTCCGTGCCGAGCAGGCGCACCTGCTTCGTGGCGTGCACGAGATCGGCCGCGAGGACGCGCCCGAACAGGTTGCCGAGCGCGCCGGCGACCAGCACCGCGAGCAGCGCGACGAGCGCGCCCCAGATCGCGGCGGAGGGCTCGAGGTCGGCGGAGAACCGGGTGTTGACGCAGCCGTAGTCGAGCGGCGTGATCACGGCGATCTGCCCGTCGGCTTCACGGCCGAAAGAGGGCTCCGCGCCCACGCAGTCGTGCTCCACGCGCGCGAGGAACCCGAACTCCGCCGCGGAGGCCACGACGTCGTTGCGGCCGGCCGCGTCGATGGCCCCGAGCGACGGGTCGAGCGCCGTGCGCGCGACGAGCCCCGCGGTCGTGCGCCGGCTGCGCTCGATGAACGTCTGGAGGTGCGCGTTCGCGATGAGCACCGCCCCGACGCCGACGAGCAGCACCGGCGCGGAGACGGCCAGGAGCAGCTTGGAGGTGACCCGTCGGCGCGGCGTCTGGTAAAGCTCGGCGGTCTCGAGCAAGGCGCCGATCGCCTCGGCCGGGCTGATCTCGAAGAGGCTGAACGCCGCGGCGCGCGTCAGCACGTAGTGCGGGATCGCGGACGCGCTGAGGATCGTGATCGCGAGGATGAGCAGGCTGACGGCGCGGCCGTCGTCGAGCTTCTCCGGCCTGATCCCCGGGATCATCATCAGGCTCGAGATCGTCGAGCTCGCCAGCACGAAGCGCAGCGCCAGCGAGGTCGGCAGCCCGGCGAACCGATCGAGCTCCTCGTGATCGATGTCGCGCGAGCCGATCACGAGCGCGCGCAGCAGGTTCTGGTGGGTGCGCAGCCGGAGCAGCGTCAGCAGCGTGGTCGCGCAGATCGCGACGAGCGCGATCTTGCCGCCGACCGAGAGCACGCTCGCGGCGACGCGCTGCTCCAGGATGAGCAGCTTCGGAGCGAGCGCCGCGATCGCCCCGAACGCGGCGACGCCGACCAGGGCCTGGCGGACGAGCACGCGCCTCGCGAAGTGGATCGCGTCGTCCCTCATGCGCTCCTCGGTCATGCGATCCTCCCTGGGGGGCCGCCGGCGCCGGGGTCGTTCACCGGCGGCGCCGCCACGTCGGGCGCGGGCGGGGTCGGCGCGAACAAGGGCTGCTGAGTGATCAGCATCGGCAGGGTGATCGTGAAGGTCGAGCCCCGCCCGAGCTCGCTCTCGAGCTGGATCGTCCCGCCGTGCATGAGCACGAGGCGCCGCGCGATCGAGAGCCCGAGCCCCGTCCCCGCCCGGCGGGAGCGCACGTCGCCGGTCTGCCGGTACTCCTCGAAGACCGCCGACGTCTCCTCTGGCGGGATGCCGGGGCCGGTGTCCTGGACGACGATCGCCGCGTAGCGGCCGCGCCCCGTGATGTTGACCGTCACCGAGCCGCGCGCAGTGAACTTGACGGCGTTCGAGATGAGGTTCGTCAGGATCTGCCGCACCCTCCGCGGATCGGCGTGCGCGACCAGGGCGTGGTCCCCGGTGACGCGGAGCTGGAGGGGCTTGTCGCGCGCCGCCGCGGACGCCTCCCGCATCACCTGGTCGACGAGGGCGCGGAGGTTGACGGCGCGGCGGGAGAGCTGGAGCTTGCCCGTCTCGAGCGCCGAGAGGTCGAGGATGTCGTCGATGAGCGTGCGCAGGTGCTCGCCGCTCTGCCGGATGACCGACAGCGCCTCGCGCGCGTCCTGGCTGAGCGGCCCGTCGACCTCGCTCTCCAGGACGTGCGCGAACCCGAGGATGGCGTTGAGCGGCGTGCGGAGCTCGTGGCTCAGCCCCGCGAGGAACGCCGAGCGCTCGCGGTCCATCGCGGAGGCCTGCTGGAGGTCCGCCCGGTAGGTGCGCTCCGCCGCGGCGAAGCGGGTGATCAGGAGGTTGAAGGCCGCCGTCAGGAGGCCGACCTGGTCGAGCGACCTGATCGGCACGGGCTCGGCCTGGATCACGTCGGTGGGCGACGCGCCCTGTCCCTGTCCGCGCGCCATGGCCGTGATGCGCTCGCGCAGGTAGTCGACGTCATCGCGCGCCGACTTGGTGAACGAGAGCGCGACCGCGACCGCCACGCCGAGCAGCAGCATCGTGAGCGCCGCGACGGCGTTGCCGAGGGCGAGCGAGTCGGGCGGCGGGGTCGGCGCGGAGACGAAGGTGAGCACCGAGAGGTGGGAGAGCGGCGGGTGCAGCGGGCGCGCCGCGAACCGGACGCGGCCTAGCGAGGTCGTCGTCTCACCCTTGCCCTTCGTGAGCATCTGGACGATGCCGGCCCTGGACGGCACGCCGAAGCTCTCGTTGACCAGCACGTGGCCGCCCTGCTCGACGAGCAGGATCTCCGACCCTGCCCGCCGCGCCGCCTCCCCCAGGAACGCTGCCCGCTCCCCCTCGATGGTCCCGCGGAGCCGCGCCGAGAGCGTCGCGGCCAGCACCTCGGCGCGCAGGCTCGCGGCCTGATCGCTCATCTTCGCGAGCTGGCCGATGCCTATGAGCGCGATCGCCACCGCCGTGGCGATCCCCACGACGATTACGATCGCAGGCGCGAGCGGCACGAGCGGCGTCGTGCCGCGGGGCCAGCGGATGAGGCGACGACGGCGGGCCACGGCGGAGTCAGGATGCTAGCGCGCTTCGGGCGGCGCACGGGCCACCTCGGGCGCCCGGAGCGCGCGAGCGCCCTCGTGGACGGGCCTCACCTGGGATCGGTCGCCAGGAGCGCGAAGACGGAGTGGTCGAGCCAGCGGCCATCGCACCACTCGGCCTGCCGGGCGATGCCCTCGAAGCGGAAGCCGAGCCGGCCGATGACCGCGAGGGAAGGGTGGTTGTCCGTCGCGGCCGCAACGCGCACGCGGTGCGCGCCCATGTGGCCGAACGCGAACCCGAGCGCGGCCCTCGCGGCTTCCGTCATGAGGCCGCGCCCGGTCGCCTCCTTGCGGAGCCAGTAACCGAGCTCGCAGGAGCGGTGCAGGTGTACGCACGCCTCGAGCCCGACCACCCCGGCGAGCGAGCGGTGCGCGCGCTCGCGGATGACGAAGCGCAGCGCCCTGCCGTGATCCCAGTCGGCGGCGCACGCCTCGGCGAAGCGCACGCTCGCGGCCGGATCCGTGTGGAACTGCACCCAGGGCAGCCAGCGCTGGAGGTAGGCGCGCGAGCCGTTGACCGCGAGCCAGAGCTCGGGCCCGTCGGACGGGTCGATCGGCACGAGGATCAGCCGCTCGGTCTCGATGGGGCGGGCGCGGACCTCGCTTCGAGGTGGGAGGATGAGCATGGGGTCACCGGCACTGGATGCGGGCGGCGTAGGGCTCGAGATGACCCGCCTCGTAGTCAAGCCAGGCGACATACCACTCTCCGGGCTTCGCGCCGGGGCTGATCGAGGGCGCCGGCTGATCGCCGCTGACGCGGGCGAATTTCGTGGGCGCGCCGATGCCGTCGCGGGTGATCGACGCGGTGATCATGCGGCCCTGCTCGAACCAGACCAGCTGGGCCTGGCCGCTCGGTGCGATCGCGATCGACGGGCGCGCGCCCGCCTTCGAGAACCGCTTGCGCCAGAGCGGCTGGCCCTTGGCCGGATCGATGTAAGCGGCCGATGCACCCCCGAGCGGCGCCTCGCCGTGCCAGACGACGAAGCAGCCGCTCGCGCCGCAGGCGAGCGAGGGGCTGTCGCTCCGGACCCGATCGCTGTTCACGAGCGACAGATCGCCGAGCGCGCGGTCGGCGCGCTTGCCGGGGCTGGCCGGCGGGAGCCCCTTGCCGGCGTTCGCGAGCGCGAGGCGCATGTACTGGATGACCCGCGTCGGCTCGCGATCGAAGCGGAAGGCGACGTGCATCGCGTCGTTCGTCACCGCCACCGAGGGGAAGCGGACGCGCGGCTTCGAGGGGCCCGTCGGGGTGACGTCGGTCAGCCGGATGATGTCGCCCATCGGATCGAGGTTCGGCGAGAGGCGGCGCATGAAGAGGTCCTCGGAGGCGTTGTCGCCGTCGTCCGACCACGCGATCAGGAACCCCTCGGAGGAGCGCGCGAGCGAGGGCCACGAGTTCCCTCCACGAGGGAAGGGCGCGACCATGACGGCGGGGCCGTCGATCCGGCCGTTGGCGTCGAGCCAGCGCACGTGCACCCCGGCCTCCGGCCCCTTGCCGTCCCAGTACGTGAGCACAAGCCGATCGCCGGTGGAGGTCAGCTCGGGGCGCCCGATGGCGCGGCCCTCCGGCGTCACGTCGAGCGCCGGCGACGACGGCCGCAACGCGCCGTCCAGCGTCGTCGTGTACGCGTGCTCGGTGCCCTCGTGCGAGTCCGTCCAGGTGACCACCGCGCCGCGCGGCCCGAGCGCGATCGAGGGCCGGCTTGCCCCGACGGCGCGGCCGCCCTCGCGCACGAGATCGTGCGTGCGCGGCCTCGCGAGGCCGGTGAGCGCGCAAGGCGCCTTGCCGCTCGCGTCCTTCAGGGCGACCTGCACGTGCTCGAGCAGGGTGCGCGGGACGGCGTGGTTGCCCTTCTCCTGAGCGTCCTTCAGCAGCCTGACCGCCGCCTTGAGATCGCCGGCGGAGACCGCCTCCTGCGCCTGCGCGACGAGCGGCGGCCACGCCAGGCCGGGCGGCTCGACGCGGGCGTCGGCGCGCGCCGGCACATTTGTCGCGGCCGAGGCCGAGGGGGCGCCGGTGGCCGGCGGTCCTGCGGTGCTGGACGAGACGGGCGGCAGGGCCGTCGGCTTGAGGAACTGGCGGTACCCCGCGTACGCGCCGCCCGCGACGAGCGCGAGCACGCCGAACAGGACGAGCGCGCGACCGGCGCCGCCTCGCTTCGGCGGCGATGCGTGCGCCAGCGGATCGGGGACCGAGGTCTCGCCCGAGCCCCCGGAGAACGTGATCTGCTGCCCCGCGCCCTGGCTCACGCGCCCGGCCGTCGCGGCGCCGTGCGGGCCCGGGCTGTCGAGCCCGGCGAGCGGGTCACCCCCGCCGCGCTCCGCCGGCCCCGACGGTACGGTCCGCCGCGATTCGTTGGGGGTCACACGGACGACCCCAGGCGGGTCGAACGAGAGGTCGATCGGCGCGTCGCCGTTCGTCGCGGCGAGCCCCACCTGCGACGGCTCCGCGCCGCGGGTCGGCTGCGCGACGCCGAGCGCGACCGACAGCTCGTCGGCGAACTCCTTCGCGGTCTGGAACCGGCGATCGATCGAGCGGTCGAGCGCCTTCTCGAACCACGTGGTGAAGCTCGCCGGGAGATCCGGGCGGAGCGCCGCGGGCTGCGGCAAGGGCGCGTTGGCGATCTGCGCGAACGTCATCGCGACGCCCTGCTCGGTCTGCCAGACGGTGCGGCCGGTGAGGCACTCGTAGGTGATGCAGCCGAGCGCCCAGAGATCCGCGCGGTGATCGACCGCTCCCTGGCCGCGCACCTGCTCCGGGCTCATGTACGCCGGCGTTCCGAAGACCGCGCCCTCGCGGGTGAGGCGCGCCTGCGCGTCGCCTCCATCGACCGGCGCGTAGAACTTCGCGAGGCCGAAATCGAGGATCTTCGCGCAGAGCCGACCCTCCTCGTCCTTCGTGAGGAAGATGTTCTCCGGCTTGAGGTCGCGGTGGACGATCGAGGCGGCGTGCGCCTTGGTGAGCCCTCGACACACCTGGGACACCACCGTGACGGTGGTCTCGGGGTCGAGGTACCTGATGACGGTCATCCGCTCGTACAGCGACTCGCCTTCGAGGAGCTCGAGCACCAGGAAGGGGCGCCCGTCGTCGAGCTTGCCGGAGTCGTAGACGTCGCAGATGAAGGGGCTGCGGATCGACGCGGCGGCCCGGGCCTCGCGGAGGAAGCGCTCGACCACGACGGCTGAGGTCGTCAGCTCCTGGGCGAGCACCTTGATCGCCACGCGCTTGCCGATGTCGATGTGCTCGGCCTCGTACACGGCAGCCATGCCGCCGCGCCCGATCTCGCGTGTGATGCGGTATTTTCCGGCGAGGACCGTGCCTACCGGGATCTTCGCTTTGTTCGGCAAAGCCATCAGGCAGGGCTGTCCCGCGACTGGATTCGCCAGCGCAGCCTATTCGAGCCGCGTCATAAGAACAAGGCGAGCGCGGCATGACCTGTCAGGGAGGGGCCCCGCCCCGCCACCGGCGCCGCAGGAGCGAGCTCAGCCGTTCCAGGACGGCACCGTGGAAGCGGATTCCACCCCGGGCCGCATGAAGGAGGCCCGCCTCCGGTGCCGTCGTGACGGAACCGCGCTCCACCCCCCGGTGCTGCCGCTACTTCAGTAAGTGACGGAGCACCCCTGGCGCCGACACCGCGCAGGCGAGCTCTGCAGCGTACGGGTTGCGCAGTGTAAAAAAGTAAGCGGGCTCCGATTTTCGGACGCCCGATGCACTTTTCTCACGCACGCACGATGCGCGAAACATTCCGGAAACATGAGCTTGGGTACACCAGCCTGGACCTTCGGTCGCGCGCCAGCGTCCGGGGTGAAGGGTCGCCGATCCGGCTCTGCTGGATGGGTCCCTGAGTCGTTGACAGTGTCGGGGCAAGGCTCGGTCGACAGGGCCGCCCCCGTCACGGATCGGAAGCCGGGCGGCGCCCGGCACATCGATGGGAGGCCGCCGGCGGAGGCGTCCCCCCTTTACCGGCTCTGCTCCGGCGGGGCCTTTCGGGTGAGCGCACGGGTTTTCTACCCTGGCGGGCACCCGGTCACCACAGGCGTGCGCAATGAAAAAGGTCGAGGCGATCATCAAGCCGTTCAAGCTCGACGAGGTCAAGGACGCCCTCGCCGAGGTCGGGATTCAGGGCATGACGGTGACCGAGGTAAAGGGCTTCGGTCGGACCGGCGGCAAGAAAGAGGTCTATCGCGGGTCGGCGTATGTCGTCGACTTCGTGCCGAAGGTGAAGGTCGACATCGTCGTGCCGGACAGCATGGTCAGCGACGTGATCGACGCCATCGAGAAGAGCGCCAAGACGGGCCGGATCGGCGACGGAAAGATCTTCGTCGTCCCCGTCGAGGAAGCCGTTCGGATCCGGACGGGGGAGCGCGGCGAGGACGCCATCTAGGAGGCGCGCCGCCGGCAGAGCGTCAGAGGCATTCGAGGCGGGTCACAGGCTCGAGGCTCGAGGAGCAAGAAGCGCGAAGCGAGCACGAGCACCGTCGAGTCACATACAGCGAGAGCAGCGAGTCAGCGAGGTAGAGAAGATCATGAAGGCGAAAGATGTCGTCGCGTTTGCGAAGGAAAACGACGTAAAATTTGTCGATCTGAAGTTCATCGATCTGCCCGGCATCTGGCAGCACACGACCATCCCGGCGTCCCGCCTGAACGAGGATCTCTTCGAGGAGGGGATCGGCTTCGATGGCTCGTCGGTGCGCGGATGGCAGCCGATCAACGCGAGCGACATGCTGATGACGCCCGATCCGTCGACGGCGAAGCTCGACCCGTTCCATGCCCAGAAGACGCTGAGCATGATCTGTAAGATCAGCGACCCGGTGACCGGCCAGCCCTACGGCCGCGACCCGCGGTACATCGCCCAGAAGGCCGAGAACCACCTCCGCGCGAGCGGCATCGCCGACACGTCCTACTTCGGGCCCGAGGCCGAGTTCTTCGTCTTCGACTCGGTCCGCTACGAGAGCTCGCAGCGCGGCGCCTTCTACGAGATCGACAGCGACGAGGCGGTCTGGAACGCCGGCAAGGCGGGCCCGAACCTCGGGCACAAGATCCGGTCGAAGGAGGGCTATTTCCCCGTCGCGCCGACCGACACGCTCGGCGATCTGCGCGGGGAGATGATGTCCACGCTGATCGAGACCGGCATCGCGGTCGAGGTCGGTCACCACGAGGTGGCGTCGGCCGGCCAGTGCGAGATCGGCATCAAGTTCTCGACGCTGACGGCGATGGCCGACAACCTCATGTGGTTCAAGTACGTCATCAAGAACGTCGGCCGCAAGAACGGCAAGTCGGTGACGTTCATGCCGAAGCCGCTCTACGGCGACAACGGCAGCGGCATGCACTGCCACCAGTCGCTCTGGAAGGAGGGCAAGCCGCTCTTCGCCGGCGACGGCTACGCCGGGATGTCCGACACGGGCCTCTGGTACATCGGCGGCATCCTGAAGCACGCAAAGGCGCTCGCCGCGCTCACCAACCCGACGACGAACAGCTACCGCCGGCTCGTCCCGGGCTACGAGGCGCCCGTGAACCTCGCGTACTCGAGCCGCAACCGCTCGGCGTCGATCCGCATCCCGCTGGCCCCAGGCAACAGCCCGAAGGGCCGCCGCATCGAGGTCCGCTTCCCGGACGCGAGCTGCAACCCGTACCTCGCCTTCGCTGCCATGATGATGGCCGGCCTCGACGGCGTTCAGAACCGGATCGATCCGGGCGACCCGCTCGACAAGGACATCTACGCGCTCTCGCCCGAGGAGCTGAAGGAAGTGCCGCACATGCCGGGCTCGCTCGACGAGGCGCTCGGCGCCCTCGAGCGCGATCACGAGTTCCTGCTCCGCGGCGACGTCTTCACCCGCGACATCCTCAAGACCTGGCTCGATTACAAGCGCGAGCGCGAGGTCGACGCGGTCCGGCTCCGCCCGGTCCCGCACGAGTTCTTCCTCTACTACGACGTCTGATCGCCCCCCTCCCCGAGGGCAGCGCAGGCGCCGGCGCAAGAGAAAATTGCGCTGTGATCCTCGCTGCCCCGCTCTCTTCGACGCTCGCCGTCCTGTTCATCGAGCGCCGATGACGCCGAATCGAAGCGTCATGGCATCGGAAAATCGGCGGATCTCTGCGCTTGCAGAGGCGTTGAGGCGGGCTTTCGCCTCCTCGGCTCGCGAATTTTTGCTTCCTGCTGGAGTTCGCCGCGCCGCGGTACCGCTCGTCCATGGGTCGGGCTATCCTCCGCTCCAGTTCCGACGGGGGCGGTGTTAAAGGCAGCTCCTCCTAGGGTCCCCGGTTCGTCCGTTTCCTCCAGCTCCCCAGCGACACCTCGGCGCAGCAGTGAACCCCGGCGATCTCATCCAGTCCCGCTACCGGCTCGTGAAGCTCCTGGGCCGAGGCTCCAGCGGGTCGGTGTGGGCCGCGAAGAACGTGCTCATCGACCGCGACGTGGCGCTCAAGGTGATGAGCCCCGACGTGGCCGGGGACGCCGTCGCGCTCCAGCGCTTCTTCAACGAGGCGAAGGCGAGCGGACGCCTGCGGAGCCCGAGCATCGTCGAGATCCTCGACCTCGGTCAGGCCGAGGACGGCTCTCCGTTCCTCGTGTTCGAGCTGCTCGTCGGCGAGGGGCTCGACGAGTGGCTGCAGCGCGAGCACACCATCGAGCCCGAGGTGCTGGTCGATGTCTTTCTCGGCCTCGCGCGGGCGCTCGACATGGCTCATCAGCAAGGCATCGTTCACCGCGATCTCAAGCCCGCGAACATCTATGTACACCGCAACCACCTGGGCGAGCGGGTGGGGAAGATCCTGGACTTCGGGATCAGCAAGGTGCTCGAGAAGGAGCACAACTTCGCGCTGACGCGCACGGGCTGCGTCGTCGGCTCGCCGGCTTACATGTCGCCCGAGCAGGCCGCGGGGCGCGAGGACGTGGACGCCCGCGCCGACCTCTGGTCGCTGGGCGTCGTCATGTACGAGGCGCTGACCGGGACGCTGCCGCACCAGGCGCCGAACTACAACGCGCTGATGGTTCGCATCCTGAGCAAGGACTGCGATCCGATCATCGCGCGCAGGCCGGGGCTCCCGCCGCGCCTCTGCCAGCTCGTCGACGCCTGCCTCCGCCGCGAGCGCGACGAACGGATCGCCTCGGCGGGCGCGGTCGCGAAGGAGCTCGAGGCCGTGCTCCGCGAGCTGCGGGCCGCGCGCTTCCGGGGACAGAACGGGCGGCGTGCCTCGGACACCAGCCTCGGTGGAAGCGCGGATCTCGCGCCGGAGACGGAGAGCGCGGCGGTGCGCGGCGGCGGCGCCACCGGGACGCTGGGGCGGCTCGTGCAGCACGGCAGGCGGCTGCCGCCGGCCATGCTCGTCGCGGCGGGCGTCGGGGTGGTGCTCTGGGCGATGGTGCTCGTGCTCATCGGCAGGTACTGGATCCGCTGAGCGACGCGGCCCGAGAGGGCGAGCGAGCGCGGTGTGTGTGTCCACGGGAGGCGCGTCAGGTCGCGCCTTGCGGCAGTGCGTATCGGGGCCCCATGTTGGCCCCACTTCGAGCCATTCCATGAGCTCGAAGCGGGCATTGCTGGAAAGGACGCAAGTCGATGCATGACCACCGCACTCACGAAGCGCACGCCCACGTTCACGGGCAGGGATGTGGACATCAGGCGTTGCGGCACGGAGACCACGTCGATTACCTGCACGACGGACACCTGCATCATCCGCACGGCGACCACTTCGATGAGCACGTGCTCTCGGTCGGCAAGGAGAACCCCGACACGTGCACGCCGAGCCATACGTGCGCCGATCACGAGGCGGCGCACATGCACGGGGCGGGCTGCGGCCACCCGGCGGTGCCGCACGGCGATCATTTCGATTACCTCGTCGGCGCGCACCTGCACCATCCCCACGGCGATCACTGCGATCACCACGGGTCGGTCCAGCTCGGGTGATCGCCGCGTCGCGCCGCGCCGGAGCTCCGGCGCGTGAGGGGGATGCCGCGGGGCGGCGCGCGAAGGAGACCGGCGAGCGGCGCGTGCGGGAGACCGGCGAGCGAGGTCTCCTGAAGCGACGTTCTGGACAGGTCGACGTGCGTCAGCTGAGCGGCGCGCTGTGATCGTCCGGTGCGCCGCTCGCGCCGCAGTGATGCGCGTGTGCGCAGGCCGCGTGCGCCTCCTCCGGTCCGGACGCACGGGCGTCACCGGCGCTGCGCATGCCGCCGAACCATGCGCGGGGGCCGAGCCTCGCGAAGCTCGAGAGCAGGAGCGCGCCGAGCGCCGCCGCGCAGACCCACTCGACGGCGGAGCGCTCCTGGGACGCGAGCTCGTGGAGGTCCGGGATCGCCGCGCGGGGGACGAGGGCGTTCGCGACGAGACCGAGCGCGACGGCGAAGGTGATGCTGGAGAGCGCGGACGCGGCGGAGACGCGCGCGCCGAGCGACCGGCGCAGCGCGGCGAGCGACGCGAGGTGGGTCGCTGGCCCCACCACGAGGAACGCGAGCGCCGCGCCCACCGAGAGCCCCTTGTGGATCATCACCGCGGCGAGCGGCGCCGCGCCGAGCGCGCACATGCGGACGGGCACCGCGAGGAGCGCGCTCACGAGGACGTCGGCAGGCGCGCCGAGCGCACGCGCGGCGGCAGGCGCGACCGCCGCCTCGAGGACGGCGGCGAGCGCGAGGCCCACGACGTACCACGCGGCCACGTGATCGAGCGCTGGACCGACGGCCTCGGAGACGGCGGCGCGGAGCCGCGCGCGCGGCGACGCCGCGATCCCGGCGGCGAAGGGCGGCGCGCCGCCGAGGGGCGCAGCGGCCGAGCCTCTCGCTCCGGTCAGCCTGGCGATGAGGAGCGCGACCACCACGGCGAGGAGCGCGCCGCCCGCAACGCGCGCCGCGGTGAGCTGCAGGCCGAGCACCCGCAGCGAGAGCAGCGCGCCGCCGGGATCGAGCGCCGGGGCGCAGACGACGACGGCGGCGACCGCGGCGACCGGCGCGCGCGGGAGCCGCTGCAGGAGCGGCGCTACGCCGCACACGCAGAGGGGCAGCGGCGGACTGGACATCAGGCCCCGGGCGGCCTGGGGCGGCGGCGCGCCGCCGCGCAGCCACCCGGTCGGGCGATGCAGGACGCGCGGGGCGAACGCGCGCAGGAGCCCCGCGCAAGCGAGCCCGGCGAGCACGGCGGGCGCCGTCTCGACGAACAGCGGGACGAGCGACTCGGCGATCGACAGCTCGGAGGCGTGAGCGCTCGTGAAGCAGCTCTCCGGGCTGGGGAGCGCGAGCGCGACGCAGAGCCCCGAGGCGAAGGCGATCGCGCTCGCCGCCCGCGCGCGCGCGCCCCGGGGCGGCGCCTCGTGCGTGTGGACCACGAGCCGCAGGAGGACGCCGAGGCCGAACGCGATGAAGCCCTCGAGCGACTCGTGGGGGAGGCTCGCCATGGCGCGCTGGCCGAGGAGGGCGCCGAGCAGCGTGAGCAGCCCGAGGAGGCCGAGGCGCGCGGCGAGCTGCCGCCACCCCCAGGCGGGCAGGAAGCGCGCCGCGAGCGACAGCCCCTCGGGCAGCCGGTGCACGACGACGGCGCTCGCGAAGAGCACCCCGTCCGCGTTGCCGTCGGCCGCGGCCACGGCCAGCGCGAGCCCGGCGCCGTCGAGCAACCCGTGCACGGCGAGCGCCGAGAACGCGATCTCCCGCCCCAGCACCTCGCCGGTGTCACGCCGCCGGTGCTCGGTGAGCCAGAGCGCCAGGTACCCGAGCGCCGTCCAGACGATCGCCTGCGGGCCGATCTCCTCGACCGCGTGCGGCAGGTGCCGCGAGAGGACGAGGGCGGGCACGAGGCCGAGCGTCAGCCCGTCGAGCGCCGACGTCGGCAGCGCCCGGCGCCGGCCGAGCGCCACGAGGAGAGGCCCCGCGGCGAGGCCGGCGATCGACAGGACGACGACGAGCGCGAGCATGGGCCCGGGGGGCTATGCCCGAGCCGCGTAGCCTAATCAATATCAAATTGATGTTGCAACCAAGATGCACCAGCGGCCGGCAGGCGCCGCACGGCGCGTCGTTCACGCGGCTCGGGGCTCCCGGCGCTGGGAGCCGCCGGGGGCGGAGCGCCGCCGGCGACCGGGAATGCTCGCGGCCGAGGGCTGCTCAGCCGCTCAGGCCTGCACGCACCGGTCGCAGCGACCCTTGATCTGGATCTGGAGGCCCTTCCGGCGCAACGCGCGCGGCGCGCCGCGCGCCGCCTTGATCTCGATGCTCTCGTCAGGGAGGCAGAGCACATCGCCGCACGTGTCGCACATGAAGTGGGGGTGCTCGTCCGTCGCGTGGCTGCCGGTGGCCTCCCGCAGCTCGAACCGCCAGAGGTGGTCGCCCATGTCGGTGCGGCGCACGAGCCCGGCGTTGGTCAGATCGATCAGGTTCCGGTAGATGGTGGCGCGATCCCACCCCTTCGGGGCGAGCTCAGCAGCGAGCTCCGCATGGCTGACGGGCGTCCTCGAGCGGCCGAGGCTCTGCAACACGGCGATGCGCGGCGAGGTGGCTCGCAGGCCGGTCGCCCGGATCTGCTCTCGGAGCTGCTCCGCGGACTGACCTGCTTTCGAACGCGCCATGCGAGACATCTACCGTCGCAGGGAGAGCACTGCAATCACGATGCACGACGCCCGTCGGCCGCGCGGCGCCCGGGTCGGCCGCGCGCCGTCGCGAGCGAGATCGCTCGACCGCCGCCGAGCTCGACGCGCCCCGTCAGCGAGTGCGCGGTGTCTGGCCTCGCTCGGAGCGCGTGGGCGGCGCGGACCCGAGCGGGCCGGTGGTGGCGAGCGCCGACCCGGCGCCGAGAGAATGTGGCAGGCGGAGAGTTGGATAACGTCGTGCGCCTAGTTTCGAGCGTCGCTCGAGCTGCACAGGCCAGGCGGATGGGCGCGCGGCGCGGCGCTCCTCGGGAAAGCTCCTCGAAACCAGGGTGAGGTCCTCGGCCTGCCCCGAAGGCGCGGAGGACATGGAACAGGTGGAACGGCCAGGTCACCCTCGTCTGATCTCGAGTCGATGGCCGCTCCCTCGGTCAGGGCCGTTCCCGATGCGTGCTCCATAATGGAGCGATCGCTCCAAGTTGGAGCAATCGACGTGTCCGCTCCGCGCAGGCCAAGGCGCCGCGTCGCCTCGGTGCGGCCAGGGGGATCCTGTCGGTGTTCGGCGAGAGGGCGCAAGATACGCAAGACGACCAAGACGACCAGAACGACCAAGACGTGGAATCTTCCTTTATCGTCTCCGGTGGAATCATCCCTTTTGGAATTGAACCGATTGTGATCGTGGATATATATTCATGCTTCCTTTGCGGGGACCGAACCAAGGAGAATGTCCATGCGAGCTCGGACGTGTGCGGATGTATTTGCCTTAGTCTTGATCGCTGCCTTGGGCGCCGCGTGCGGCGCCGACCCCTCGACCCCCGCGGAGGATGCGCCGGCCGTCGCCGACGTCGAGCCTGAGCAGGTCGAGGATGCGCCGGCTCCGCTGCGGCGCGGCTGCGCCACGGTCGAGCTGAGCGATGTTGAGAAGGACGCCGTCGAGCAGTTCGTCCGCAGCCAGGTGGCCCTCGGGTTCTCGGCGGGCACACCCGTCGAGATCCCCGTGCACGTCCACGTCATCAGAAAGGGCCTGGGCCTGTCGAACGGCGACGTGACGGACGCGATGATCGGAGCGCAGATGGATGTGCTCAACGAGGCGTACGCGAACACCCGCTTCAGCTTCACGCTGTCCTCCGTCGATCGGACGACGAACGCGACCTGGTACACCATGTCGTCGGGCTCTGTCGCCGAGCGGCAGGCCAAGGCGGCTCTCCGTATCGGTGGGCCAGATCACCTCAATCTCTATACGGCCAACCCGGGCGGTGGTCTGCTCGGCTGGGCGACGTTCCCCTCAGGCTACGCGGCCCGTCCGACCGACGACGGCGTCGTCCTGCTCTATTCCACGTTGCCCGGCGGCAACGCGGCGCCGTACAACGAGGGAGACACGGGCACGCATGAGGTCGGTCACTGGCTCGGCCTCTTCCACACGTTCGAAGGCGGCTGCAACAAGAGCGGTGACGGCGTCACGGACACGGCGTCCGAGCGCAGCGCCGCGTATGGCTGCCCGCTGAACAGGGACAGCTGCCGGGGAGGTGGGCTCGACCCGGTCCAGAACTTCATGGATTACACCGACGACTCCTGCATGGATGGGTTCACAGCAGGGCAGGCCGATCGCATGTCGGCTCACTGGGATGCGTATCGTTGATCGGTGGATGATGTGAGAGCGGGGCCGGCGGGCGGCGGGCGATTCCGCCGCTCGCCGGCTGGACAGCGCGTCCGTTAAAGTCGATTACATCGACTTGATCTGGGCCCGGCGCTCGAAGCTCCGGCTCTCGGAGAGGACGCGCGGCGGGGGCTCGGCCGGCGCCGGCCCCACGCTCGAATCCCTGTCTCCCTGCGCCAGGCGCTGCTGGCGGCGGTTGCCGGCCTGGACGCCGAAGTACACGCCGAGGAAGGTCACGACGCCCCAGCCGAGCAGGCCGAGGGCGACGAGGCCGGTCTGGCGCGACGAGTCGCCACCGAGCTGGCTGATCTCCTCCATCGGCGCCGACAGCTTGCTCACCTCCTTCATCGGCTCACGCAGCGTCGCGACCTGCTCCATCGGCTGCTTCAGCCCCGCGACGTCGCGCATCGGTGCGTTCAGGGCGGCGACGTCACGCATCGGCGCGTTCAGGGCGGCGACGTCCGTGAGCGGGCCGCGGATGCCCGCGAGGCTCTCGTTCATCGCGGCGATGGTGGCCTTCATCTCGCTCAGCCGATCCATCGACTGCTCGAGGCTCGCGGTGTCCTTCAGGCTCCGCTGCATCGCGTCCATCGACCCCTTGAGCTCGGCGAGCCGATCCATCGCGGCCTGCATCTCGGCGAGCTTCTCCATCGGCTGACGCAGCTCGGCGAGGCGATCGATGCTCTCCTGCGAGCTCCGCAGCGTCTGATTCGAATCCTCGATCGTCGCGCGGGTCCGCCGCATCTCCTCCGTCGTTGCCTGGATGGAGCGCGTGTTCGTGTCGATCATGGTCGCCATGCCGCAGCCCGTCGACACGAGCGCGAGCAGCATCATCGGCGCAATCCGAAGGATCCTTTCGCAATGCATACGTAAGAGTTGGTTCCTCGAAGGCGCCGCGTCAATGTGCGCTTGACG
This sequence comes from Sorangium sp. So ce375, assembly GCF_051473855.1. Lineage (NCBI taxonomy): Bacteria > Pseudomonadati > Myxococcota > Polyangiales > Polyangiaceae > Sorangium > Sorangium sp. So ce375. The sequence goes on along the minus strand of NZ_CP150335.1, from coordinate 10,106,984 downwards.
CGCTGCGCTGAAATATGACATAGCCGTGTCCGAGGGGTGAGGCGCTGTGGGACGCTGCGCGTTCCCGCCCGCGCTCTGCGGCGCGCGGCACGTGCTCTCACGGCGCTGTGAAATGTCGGTGTCGGTCCGGTGGATGTGACGCGCCGAGCGCTGGAAGCCGGACGCCGGAGGTGGAACGGGAGAGGCCGAGTGCGCCGCCGCGATGGACACGGCGTTTCCAGCGCCGCCGTCCGGAGCTACAACGCAGGCGAGGCGCGCTTCATGCCGGCGAGGCGGCGAGAGCCCCGGGGCGGCGGTGCGGGGCGAGGGCGCTCACCGCGCCGGACGATCGGGCTGCGGCGCGCCGGCGCGGAGGGCGAGCGCGGCGAGGATCGCGAGCAAGGCCGCGCCGAGCCAGGCAGGCCGGCCGAAGGCCTGCGTCCCGGTGGCGAGCGCGCCGTCGACCCACGTGGCATCGAGCAGGGCGCCGCGCAGGCCCGCGCCCGCGAGCGCGGTGAAGCTCGCGTGGACGGCGACCGCCGCGAACACGCCGCGGCCGCGCAGGAAGAGCGCCGCGGCGAGCGCGCCGAGCGCGGTCGCGAGGGCGAAGCTCGACGCGGACGCGCCCGGCGCGAGCCCGAGGGCGGCGCCGTGAGCAAGGGCGGAGAAGACCAGCGCGGCGCGAGCCGAGAGGCCGGCGCGCGCCGCGGCGGCGAACGGGATGCCGGTGAGCAGGAGCTCGTCGCGGACGGCGAGGGCGATCGCGCGCGCCACGGCGAAGCCGAAGCCCACCGAGGGCGCCCCGGCCTCGACGGTCGCCCACCCGAGCACCACGGAGGCGCCGAGCGTGAGCAGCACGGCGAGCGCGCCCAGCGCCGCGCCGAGCCCGACGCGACGGGCGACGCGCGCGCGGCGATCTGGGCCCTCCCGCTCGAGCGGATCGGTCCACTGCACGCCCGCCCGCGCCGCGACGACGTCGGCGACGACCGCGCCGGCGAGCGCCGCCGCGAGCGGGCTCGACGACAGGAGCACGGAGACGATCTGCAGGCCCGCGGCGAGGCCGACGAGCCAGGCCGCGCCGAGCGCGAGCTCCGTGAGGCGGCGCTTCGGACCGGCGGGACCAGGCCGAGGATCGGCCTCTTCCGCGGCGTTCAGTGGAGCGTGTGCCACTGGCCGTTGTGCTCCACCTTCGGGACGTCCGCGTCGCCGTCGGCCTCGTTGCGGTGACGCGCGCCCAGGGTGGCCACGAGCTGGACCGTGGACGGGCGCGCGGGCCGGTGGCGCGCCTCCGGCGCCGCGCGGAACCTCCGGCGCGGCGCTGGAGCCGGCGGCGATCTCTTGGCGCGGCGCCGCCGCACGGCCAGCCCGCCGGAGATGAGCAGCCCGAGCACCAGCAGCGAGCCCGCCAGCACGGGGACGAAGCCGTAGCGGCGCGCGACGTCGGCGCGCCACGCGAGCTCGAGCTCGCGGCCCGTCGAGGCATAGGCGGCCCTGAGCGCGGCTTCGAGCGGCACGCCGGCGCGCACGTGCGCCAGGGCACGCGCGAAGCCCTGCCGCCGCTCGCCATCGACGAGGAAGCGAACGACGTCGGCCGCTTGCGCGTAGGCCAGCGAGCCGGCCGCCTCCTCGGCGCCCGGCGAGCTCGCCTCGAGCTCGTCGAGCGGAAGGAGGCGCCCCCGGAGCGCGGCGACCGAGAGCGCCTGCGCGCGCCGAGCGACGCGGTCGCCGGCCGCGTGGGCGGCGAACCCCTCGTGGAACCATCGTGGGACCACGGCGCCGCCCGTCGCCTCGTCCAGCGCGAGGTGCGCGAGCGCGTGGCGGAAGGCGCCCTCGAGATCGGGCGTCTCGACGCCGAGCCGCGGAGAGGCGCTCAGGACCGCGAGCCGCAGCGCGCCGAACGAGACGGCGGTCGCGGGGCCCGCGAGGCCCCCGGGCACGAGATCGTCGAGCTCGGCAGGCACATCCGCGATCCGGACCTTCACAGGAGCGGCCAGCACGTTGCGGCCGAGCAGGGCGCCGAGCTCGGCGCGTATGTCGCCCGCGCGGGCGATCAAGGGGCGGACGCGGTCGCGGGTCGACGGGTGATAGGCGAACTCGATCCAGCCGAGATCCTCGGTGTGGTACGCCGGCGGGGGCGGCGGGATGGCGGGGGCGGCGCTGGCGTCGACCGACGCGGCGGGCGCGTCGTAGACGCGGGGCGCGGCGCCGGCGAGCCGCGCGGGCGCGGCGAAGACCGCGACGCACAAGCACGCGGCGAGCTTCAGCCCCAACGCCGCCGGGCTGCGCCGGGAGGAGCGCGTCATGGCGCGATCCGACCCCGGAGGTGCACGGTGTCGCCGTCATCGCTGCCCGTCTGGGCGAGCACCAGCACGACGATCCCCGTCGCAACGACGCCCGCGATCGGCCCCCAGAACCAGGGGGAAGTCCACGTCGAGCGCCGCTCCGGCGAGCCGCGGCCGCTGCGCGAGGCCTCCGGCGCCGCGGGGGCGACGTCGGCGCGCGGACCCACCGGCCCGCCCCGCGATGCGGGCGCCGGCTGCGTCGCGGCGCGCCCCGCCGCGCCTCCGCCTCGTTCGTCTCCAGCGAGCAGCGCGTGAACGGCCGCGCTCGCGCCGGGCCAGTCGTAGGTCGCTACGGCGGGGGCGGCCGCGCCGTCCGCGGATCGCTGGACCGTCGCGCCGAGCTCGAGCGGCGCGTAGCTCGCGCCTGCGACCCGGAGCACGCGCGCCACGGGGTGGTCGTGCGCCGTGCTCACCGCGACGACGAGCGCCGCGCCCGCTCCCGCGCCGAGCGACGCGAGCAGCCCGCGCGCGACCGGCTCGGACTCGGCGCGCCCGGCGGAGCGACGCACCTCCGCGAGCTCCTTCACGGCGGCCGGCGCGTCGGGCCGCGGCGGATCGCCGGCGAGCACCTGCGCGGTCGCCTCGTCGATGGGCGGGCGAAGCGCGGGGTCGCCGTAGATCGCGCGAGCGAGCGAGCGAGCCGCCTCGGCGCTCGCCTCGTCCACCGCCACCACGACAGCGCCGCGCAGGGCCGACCGCGCCGCGGGGGCGCCCGGCGCTGCGCGCGGAGCCGACGCCGCGGTGCCCGCGTCCGGAGCCTCTGCGGCCGCGCCGTCACGAGGTGGCTCCGCGGCCCGCGCGGGCGCCGCCGCCAGGCCGAGCGCCATCGCGACGAGGCCCGGGGCAGCCGGCGGACAGCGGGACATGCGTTTACCGTACGGAGGGCGCGGGCGAGCGTCAAACGGCGCGCGGCGCGGCGTCACGTCACAGCCAGCCGTGCTCGCGGTACCAGGCGACCGCTCGGCGCGTGCCGTCGGCCCAGCCCACCTCGGGCGCCCAGCCGAGCTCCCTGCGGGCGTCGCTCGAGTCGCAGACCCAGTGCGACGCGGACAGCTCGTTCAGCTTGTCGCGCGTCAGCATCACGGCCTTGCCCGTGAGGCGGCCGAGCCCCTCGCTCGCGAGCGCGGCGCCGCGCATGAGCGAGAACGGGACGCCGACGCGGACGAGCGCCCGCGCGCCGAGCGCCGCCTCCACGTCCGCCAGCATGTCGCGCCACACGTACACGCTTCCGTCGTCGATGAAGTAGGCGCGGCCGCTCGGCACGTCGCTCTCGATCGCCCGGATGCACGCCGCGGCCGCGTCGGAGGCGTAGATGACGCTGAGCGTGTTCCTGCCGTCGCCGAGCATCGGGAGGAAGCGGCGCGCGACGCTCTGGAAGAACGCGAACGACTCCTGGTCGCGCGGGCCGTAGATCATCGGGGGGCGCACGACGACCACGGGCAACGCGCCCTTCTCGGCGAGGACCAGCCGCTCGGCCTCGAGCTTCGAGCGCCCGTAGCGCGTCACGGGAGCCGGGAGCGCGTCGGCGGCGACGGGGCGCCCGTCCAGGCTCGGGCCGATGGCCGCGAGGCTCGAGACGAACACGAACCGCCGCACCGCCCCGGCCGGCGCCGCCTTCGCCGCGTCGAGCAGGTTCCGCGTGCCGCCGACGTTGACCCGGAAGAACTCCGCCTCGTCGCGCGCCTTGACCAGCCCGGCCGAGTGCACGATCGCGTCGACGCCCGGCGGGCCGACGACCGCGCGGCGGACGCTCTCCGCGTCCTCGACGGCGCCGTACGCGAGCTCGACGCCGCGCAGCGACGACAGGAACCTCGTGTCCGACGAGCGCCGCACCAGGGCGACGACGCTGTGGCCCTGCCGCACGAGCTGCTCGGCGACGTGCGAGCCGAGGAACCCGCTCGCGCCCGTGACAAGCACCCTCATCGATCCGCTTCTCCTTTCCGGTCCCAGCGCGCGCCGCCGCCGCCGCGAGGCGCGGGCGCCCACGTCGAGCCGCCGGCGCCCGCGTCCATCACAGCGCCCGCTCGTAGACGCGGTACTTCTTGTGGACCCGGCCGCCCATCAGCCGGATGCCCGCGTTGATGGCGGCGTTGTCCTCCAGCGTCCACCCCAGCTCGCCGCCCTCCATGCCGAGCAGATGCGCCGCGCGGTTCATCTCGACGTAGAGGAAGGCGCTGAGCCCGGCGTAGCGCCGCACGTGGCGCCACTTCTTGCGGATGCCGAGCACGACGAGGCGCCCGCGCTTCGGGCCGCGCACGCGCAGCCGCCACAGCAGCTTGAAGATGCCGGTGGGGAGGAGCTTGCCGTGGAAATCCTTGATCAGCTGGTTGAGGTCGGGCAGCCCGAGCGACACGGCGGCCGGCTCGCCGTCGATGAACGTGATCTTGGTGAGCTCGGGCATCAGGATGAGCCGCACGTCCTTCGACCACTTGACGAGCTCTTTCTCGGTCATCGGGACAAAGCCCCAGTTGTCGCTCCAGGCGTCGTTGTAGACGTCCATGAGGATCCGGATGTCGCGGAGCAGGTTCTTCGGATCGCCGCAGCGCGTGTGCACCTCCGGCATCGCCAGGACCTCGGCGTGGGCCTTCTGCGCCCGGGCGGGGACGTTGCCGACCTCATAGCCCCACGCGTAGAGGTCCTTCACCTTCTCGAGCCCGGCCTGCTCGATGAGCCGGCCCTGGTGCGGCCGGTGGTAGGGCATCATCATCACCGGCGGGAGCTCGAAGCCCTCGATGAGGCAGCCGATCTCCTCGTTGGTCGAGAGCGAGTAGGGGCCCCGCATGCGCTTCATCCCGCGCGCGCGCAGCCAGCTCGCGGCCTCGGCGAGCAGCGCCCCGGCCGTCTCGGCGTCGTCGATCGTATCGATGAAGCCGAAGGAGCCGGTGTCGTCGCGGTGGACCCGGAGGTGCTCGTGATCGACCTGCGCGGTGATCCGGCCCGCCGGTCGGCCGTCTTTGTAGGCCACCCACGCCGTCCCCTCGGCGTGCTCGAAGAACGGGTTCTTCTTCTTGTCGAGCCGATCGGAGATGTCCAAATCGAGCGGGCGGATATAGTTGGGCTCACCCTCGTAGACGGTGTCGACCACGTTCAGGAAGTCCTTGAGGACCTTCTTGTCGCCCTTCCGAAGCTCGCGGATCTCGATAGCCATAGGGTCTGAGCCCGTACCTTCCGAGGCGCGGCGCTGCAAGTGGCTCGCACGGACGTGGTCTCGGCCCTGATCGCGGAGCACCGCGCGCTGCGCTGATCACACGACGCCGCGCGCGCGAAGCCGGTAAGCTCTCGCGGAGGGCCTGTCCGGCCCCCGGCAACTCAGGTGGACGCAGGATGATGACCCCGAAGGAGTTCCAGAGGCAGTTCAAGCGGTTGCTGATGAGCCGCGTGGAGGGCATGGACTGGGAGGACAAGCTCGCCCGGGTCCGCCAGTACCTGCGCCAGCTCGAGGCGCGTCAGAGCCCGGAGGAGGAGTCGGCCGAGCTGTCTCCGTCGCTGGAGCTCATCCCGTTCGAGCCCGGCAAGCGCCCTGTCGACGAGGCGCTCTATCCAGGGCACGGGTGCAGCGAGCGCGTCGGCTGCATCAACACCTCCGGCGACCCGTCGGAGCTGGGCGACGAGGTGTGGCTGCTCTACAGGCTGCGCGATATCTACGCGTTCGTCGCCCCCTTCGAGCGGCCGTTCGAGGTGACCATGTCCGCCTGGTTCCTCCCCGCGAGCCCCGGCGACGGCGAGCCATGCCCGGTGCCCGGGCTCATGGACGTGCCGCTCAGCCCGCAGATCGTCTCGACCTCGTCCTACCCCGTCCCGATGCTCGAGCCCGCCCCGTGGAACTCGTTCCATCAGACGGTCTACGTCGCCACCATCGCGCCGGCGCGGCAGCTCGTACCGCACCCCCCGGGCGAGGAGACCGGCGGCGGCTATGCCTGGAGCGACCTGCCCGAGTCGTTCCGGCGGCGCATCCCCGACGGCGCCGAGCCGTTCACGTTGGCGAGCCTGTTCCGGCAGCAGCTCCGGATCGAGATCAAGCTCAGCGAGGCGGGCAGGACGGTCTCCTCGGAGTCGACGGACATCGAGGTCTTCGACACCGGCCGCTTCGGCTCGCTCTATGCGCGCCTGCTCGACCGGCTCGTCAAGGCGGACACGGAGATCCAGCAGCGGGCGCTCGGGATCGACGAGCTCCACGTCGGCTATCACCCGTGGTTCCCCGTGCTGACCATCGGCATGGACAAGGCCCTCCTGTACCTCCGGGCGATCCACCAGGACCTCGAGCAGCACCGGCGCAACCTCCCCGACCCCCGCTGGCTGCTCCGGGTGGGCCTCTACCTCGAGCTGCTCACGTGCCTCGGCATCTTCGAGGCCGTGAAGCACGACTACCCGGACATGCTCTCGCCGGGGGAGCGCGAGGCCTTCGAGGAGGGCGCGGCGTTCGCGCCCATCCGCGCGTCGATCGACGTCGGCGCGTGGGCGCAGGTCTGGGACATGCGGCACATCGCGCCGCGCGCGGCCGGCTTCTTCTCGGCCGGGCCCGTGAGCCTGACGAACCTGATGCGCAAGCAGAAGGCCACGCTCGCCTTCCTGCACGCGCACCACGCGGACCTGCAGAAGGCGATCGAGCTCGCCGGCCCTAACCTGTGGAACGCGCAGGAGACGTGGCACCGCGTGTTCCGGGACGCGGAGCGGGCGGTGCTCAAGAACAACGTGCTCGCGTTCCCGGAGCTCGCGCACCTCGATCCGCGGTGGCGCGACTTCGCGCTCTGGCACCAGCGGGGGGACATGCGGCTGTTCGGGCTCAGCCTGATGCCCGAGGCGCTGACCGGGCTCTTCGGCGACCAGGACGGCATCTTCCCCGCGGCGTGCCGGCAGTACCGGAAGTCGATGAACGACGTCGCCCGGTGGGCCGCCGAGCGGAACCTCATGGATTACACGGGCGACGAGTGCATCCCGCGGAACGCGAGCCTGCTCGAGGCGTACATGGAGAAGAACCCGTCGCACCTCGCCGCGCTGCAGCGACGCGATGGCCACGGGACCGCGCCGTCGATCGAGCTCGAGGAGCCGAGCCAGGCGACGCGGGAGGCGAGCGCCGAGGACCTGATGACGCTGCTCCGGAGGACGCCGGTCTTCAAGCCGCTGCTCGATCGCGAGCTCCGCAAGCTCGCCACGAAGGCGCGCCGGATCGAGTACGGCCCGCTCGACCGGATCGTGCTGCAGGGGCAGCGGGACTCGTCGATGTTCGTCGTCGCGTCCGGCGCCGTCGAGGTCCTCGTGCGGCACCCCGACGGGCAGGACTCGACGGTCGCCGCGCTCGAGAAGGGCGCGGTCTTCGGGGAGTTCGCGCTGCTCACGGGCGAGGAGCGCACCGCGACGGTGCGCGCCGTCGACGAGGTGGTGCTCTACCAGATCACGAAGGAGGCCCTGCAGCCGATCATCGAGGCGCGCCCGCAGCTCGTGATCGAGCTGAGCCTGCTCATGGCGTCGCGTCAGGCCCACCTGCGCGACGCGGCCGAGCGCTACCTCGAGGCCGAGGAGAAGGTGCGGAGCCTCGCCGGGCGCATCCGGCGCTTCGTCCTCGGCTGATCGCGCTCGACCCCGCGTGGCCGGCCGGCGCCGCTCGGCCCCTGCGCGCTCAGCCCTTCAGGAGCCACGCGAGGGCGTCGGCCTCCGCGGTGAAGAACGAGTACTCGGGCAGCCCCATGGCAGCCGAGAGGCGGGAGATCTGCATCTTCGAGAGCGCGCTGTTCACGAGGTTCGCCGCCTTGCGCATGCCGTGCTCGACCGCGTACGCCATCGTTTGCTCGACGTAGGGGCTCACTTCGGGCCTCTGCGGAGGGAAGTCCGCGATGTCGGCGAGCACGTACCAGGGCTTCCCGAGGTGGAGCAGCGTCGCGGCCTTCTGGCGGAAATCGTCGAGGTACGCCTTGCCCTCGTCGATGTCCCAGAACCCCCAGACCTTCACGTGGAGGACCCCGGTCGACGCGTCGGCCCTGACGTGGAACCGCCGCTGCGGGATGCGCTCGCGCCGCGACGTGAGATCGAACCGCCTCGACGACTCGCTGCCGGAGATGCTCGTCCGGCCCGGCGGGTCCAGGGGCGGCGTCCGGGGCCGGGTCTCCGCGAGCTTCGATGCGAGCGGCGATGCAGGGGGCGACGGCGGAGCCGAGCGCGAAGGCGGACTCGAGGGCGACGGCGGAACCGAGCGCGGGGGCGGGCTCGGGAGCGAGGGCGGAGCGGGGTGCGAAGGAGGCGTCGTGGAGAGCTCCGGCACGGTGACCGTCGGCACCTCCGCGAAGCCCTTCGCCGTTCCGGGCTTCGACGGCAGCGTCGGGTCGGTCGGGCTCGGGTTCGGCGAGGGCGCCGGCGGCTCCGGCAGCAGGACGACGCGCGAGGCCCGTGGGACGGGGACGCCGAGCGCGGCGGCGAGCGCGCTGACCGCGACGGACGCGCGCTCGAAGCGGTCTTCCGACTTGAGCGCCGTCGCCTTGAGGAACCAGCCGTCGAACTCCTTCGGCAGCGCAGCCGAGGACCTCCGCGCCGCGCGCGCGCTGGGGGCCTCCATCGCCCCGCGCAGCAGCTCCCCCGCGAGCATGTACGGGGACGGGGTCGCCTCGGCCTCCTGGGCCCAGTACGACTCGCCGACGAGGAGCGCGTACGCGACGTGCCCGAGCGCGTAGATGTCGGCGCGCGGGCCGACGTTGCGCTCGGCCCGGATCTGCTCGGGCGCCATGTACACGGGCGTTCCGAGCATCTGCCGGGTCAGCGTGGAGGCGTGGTGCTGCTCGATGACCTTGGCGATCCCGAAGTCGAGGATCTTCACGCACGGCGACCCGTCGTCGCGGACCGTGACGAACAGGTTGTCCGGCTTGAGGTCGCGGTGGACGATGTTCGCGGCGTGCGTCTTGTCGAGCGCGAGCGCGGCCTGGAACAGGTAGAGCGCGACGTCCTCGGCGGGCAGGGCGCCGCGCTTCTTGACGAGGCTGCCGAGCTCTTCGCCCCGGAGCAGCTCCATGACGAGGAACGGGGTGCCGGTGTCGTCGTCGACCCCGGCGTCCGAGGTCCTGACGATGTGGTCGCTCTCGATGATGCCGGTGATGCGGGCCTCGAGGGCGAAGCGGGCGCGCAGCTCCTCGCTGTCGAGGAGGCTGGGCAGCATCACCTTGAGCGCGCGGCGCGTCGCGGTGACGTCGTCCATCACCTCGTAGACGGCGCCCATGCCGCCCGCCTTGATGACGCGAAGCACCTGATAACGGTTGCGAAACCGCGTGTTCGGCTGCAACAGGCCGGGCGAGGAGCTCATCCTGCGGCCCTCGAATGAGGCATGGTCTGCAACACGCTACCAGCGCCGCTTCCCGCGTCGCAAGGCGGTAGGGCCTGAGAACGTGCTCAGCGCCGGATCGCGGCGCCGGCGGGCTCGCCTCCGGCTGGATCGGCGCGCTCGAGCAGCGGCTCCAGCGCGCTCCAGAGCGCGCGGACGTCCTGGAAGCGCTCCTCGGGGGCGACGGCGAGCGCCCGAGCGACCCAGGCGTCCACCTCGGGAGGCAGGTCGGGCCGGGAGGCGTGCAGGCTCGGCCGCGGGCCGCGGGCTGCGGCGAGCAGGATGTCGACCCGGCTCGCGCCGGTGAACGGCAGGCGGCCCGCGAGCGCGCGGAAGAGCACCGCGCCGAGCGAATAGATGTCGATCCGGTGATCGATCTCCTGGGGTCGGCCTTTCCAGACCTCGGGCGCGATGTAGCTGGGCGAGCCGGGGATCGCTCCCTCGCGGGTGAGGGGGTCGGCCTGCATGACCTTGACAAGGCCGAAATCGAGCAAGCGCACCCGCCCCCGTCCCGCTGCGTCCGCGTGGCCCTGCGGGCCGTCCTCCGTGGCGCGGACCTGCGCGTCGGCGGGCGGCGCGGGGTGGGTGGCACGCGCCGGTTTCCCTCCCTGGTGAGGCGAGGGGGAGGAAGGAACGCCCGTGTCGCTGTCCAGGACGAAGATGTTCGCGGGCTTCAGGTCGCGGTGGACGATGCCGCGCGCGTGTGCGGCGTCGAGGGTGTCGACGATCGGGCGGAACAGCTCGCGGATCTCGTCGTGCGGGAGCCGCTGGTTCCGAGCTTCCAGCCGGCGCAGCGTCGTCTCGAGATCGCTGCCCTTCAGGAACTCCATGACGATGTAGAGGGTGCCGTCGGGCGCCTCGCTGAAGGCGAAGACCTGCGTCGCGCTGGTGCCGGCCAGCTCCCCCATGGCGCGCGCCTCGCGCCGCAGGCGGGCTTTCAGGGCGGGATCGCTGGCGAACTCGGATCTCAGGTATTTGACGGCGACGTGGGTGCCGGTTTGCTGGTCCAGGGCGCGGTAGACCACGCCGTGGCCTCCCTGACCGACCACCTCGATCAGCTTGTACCGGCCGTCGATCACGTCGTCGATGTCGTGGTCCATCGGCAAGCCCTCGGTGCTCGAGCGCGCTGCGTCAGCGTGCCGCACAGCGAGCCTAGGTTGTAGCCGCTTCGGCGCGCTGGCGGTAGGGACGGTTGGGCGCCGCCGGCTTTGCCGGTCGGAGCCGGACCGGACGCGGAGCGGGGAAGCGCGAGCGCCCTGGGGACGCGACCTGCGGGAAAGAGGGGGCGGGGGAAGACGCCGGCGGGGAGGCAGCCTGCGGGGAAGCGAGAGGCAGCCGGCAGGGAAGCGGGACGCAGCCTGCAGGGAAGCGAGAGGCAGCCGGCAGGGAAGCGGGACGCAGCCTGTGGGAGGCGGGGAGAGCGTCTGCGGGGAGGCGGGAAGGGAGTCTGCGGGGAGCGCGCTGGGAGGACGCGCGACGCTGCTCGGGAAGGCAAACACGCCGAGAGGAAGGCAGATGTGACAGGGACGTTGCGGCTGGGTTCAGGCGTCATCCTGAGACGTGACAGAAATCACCTGATGAGCGTCTCCACATCATGACACAGCGACGAATTTGGTTGGTTTTCCGGCCCCGAGATCCCGTGTAAAGTGGCGCCCATCCTGATATGAGATCCGTCCGACAGAACAGCGACCTTCCCCGGGGGAACGGCGCGCTGCCGGTCGCGCTCGACGTGCAGCAGGCCAGACCCGGCGCGCAGGAGCTGGATGAGGCGTGGACCTATGAGGTCGCTCACCCCGATTCGCCGTCGGATCTCACACACGTCGTCGGGGAGAACCTTCGGCGGCTGCGCACGCGGCGCGGCCTTTCACTGGAGCGGCTCTCGAAGATCTCCGGCGTGAGCCGTGCCATGCTCGGCCAGGTCGAGCTCGGCCGCAGCGCGCCCACGATCAACGTCGTGTGGAAGATCGCCCGCGCGCTCGGCGTGCCGTTCTCGGCGCTCGTCAGCGATCGCTCGGCGAGCGGTCCGATGCTGCTGCGCGGCGATCGCGCGAAGCGGCTGACGTCGCACGACGGCAAGTTCACCTCGCGCGCCCTCTTCCCGTTCGATGCACCGCGAACGGTCGAGTTCTATGAGCTGCGCCTGGCTCCCCTCGGCGTCGAGAACGCCGACCCTCACCCGCCCGGAACGACCGAGAACATCGTGGTGTGTCACGGCACCGTCGAAATCAGCGTCGACGGACAGCGATTTTTGCTGGCGACAGGGGATGTGCTTGTGTTCCAGGCGGATGTCCCGCACGTCTACCGCAACCCGGCGAACGTCGACTCCCTGATGTACCTGGTGATGACATATTCGCTGTCGGCGCCCTGAGGCGCGGCGCGCTCCTGCCCGAGGAGCGGTGGATGGACCGGAGAGGCGCTGGAACGCCGGCGCTCCGTTACTCCGAGGAGGCCTCGCGGCCGCGCTACTTGGTCGTGGCGGGCGTGCACATCATCATGGGCATCCCGCCGCACATCATCATCATGGGCATCCCGGCGGACATCATCTTCGTCATGGCCTCGCAGCGCTCCTTCAGCATGTCCATCGACATGCCCTCGGGCGGCATCATCTTGCAGATCATTCCGTCCTTGGTCATCTCACACGACATCTTGCACATCATCGGCATGCCCATGCCCATCATGCTGGGCATCATGCCCATCATGCCGGGCATCATGCCCATCATGGGCGTCATCGGCATGCCCATCATGCCGGGCATCATGCCCATCATGGGCGTCATCGGCGTGCCCATGCCCATCATGGGCATCATCGGCATGCCCATCATGCCGGGCATCATGGATGCGCCAGCGAGCATCTCCGGCGTCGCCATCATGGGGGACATCGTCTGCGGCATCATGGGCATCTGCATTGCGGTGGTCATGGGGGCTCCTGTCGTCGGCGCACGTTGCTTCCGGGAGCCGTTCTAGCCGGTCGGCGTGCGGTCGCAACGCGTTCATCGGGGTGGGGGTCGCTTTGCTCCAGTCTAGCGGAGGGGCCTCCACAGCGTTGGATGCGCCGGCGCCCCGGGCGGACGAGCGTCCACGATAGCGACGGGCCGCTCTGCCCGGGGCGCGCGATCGAGCGGCGCCCAGGCGAGGCCGGGTGTGCAGCGGTCACGATGGTTGACCTGGCGACGAGCGGGGTCGTGCGAGCGTGAGCAGGACGGGCTCGGCCATGTTCCATATAGCGATGCTGTCTCGCGTGCCTGCCCGCCGCTCAAGCTGGTCCGCGCGCGAACGCGAAGGTGCCCTCCGCCGCGAGCGAGCGGGGCAGATTCGCATCTTGCTTCACCCTTGACGGACGCGACGCCTTGGGGCCTCATACGTCACCATGCGCCGCGCTTCGCCTTTTCCGCCCCTCGTCCGCGCCATGCGCGTGCTCGTCCTCGGTGCCCTCCTGGGCACTGCGTCGTGCGCTCAGGTCCTGGGCCTCGACGAGTTCGAGGACTGCGACGAAGATTCCTGCTCAGGAGTGGTCTGGGCGAAGAGCTTCGAGAGCCATGAGGTGGTCTTTCCAGAGAGCGCTCGGCTCGACTCGAAGGGAGACATCCTCCTCTCAGGAGTCTTTCAAGGCACTGTTGATTTTGGTGGCCCGCCGCTGATATCGTCCAATTTCGCTTTCTTTCTCGCCAAGCTGAAGCCGGACGGTAGCCATGCCTTCAGCCGGTGGCTGCGGGTGAACGACTTGGATGGCGCATTGGGATCGCGTCTTTCGGTGCTGCCTGACGACAGCATCGTCTTGTCGGGCCTGTACGAGCAAGCGATCGAGTTTGACGCTGGCGATTCCATCACGGCGCCCACTCTCGATGAGCGTGGTTGTTTCGTGGCCAGGTTCTCGTCCGACAATAAGTTGATCTGGCGGCACAATTTATTCACGGGCACGGGTAGCCTCGCTGTCCTGGATTCGGCGGCTACGCCCGACGGTGACGTGATCCTGGTCGGCTCTTTCAGAGGCGAGGTGAGCCTGGGTTCGTCAACCCTGACGACTGCAGCATCGAAGGACGCCTTCATTGTAAAGGTGGACGGCGAGACGGGTAGTCCGCTATGGAGTTTTCAGTTGGGCGACCCTGAATATACCACGGCAACGACGAGCCTCGAGGCCAAGGCGGTCGCGGTGGATCCCGGCGGTAACATCGTCGTAGGGGGCCGGTTCACGGGATTCACCGACGCCGGCTTCGACAAGAGCATCGGCCCGAGCCCGTCGGGGGCTGGCGCTTTCATGCTCAAGCTCTCGTCCACGGGGGAGCGGGATTGGACCGTTGGCCTCCGAGGGGAGGGGAATGCCTGGGTGACTGACATCGACGTCGATGCGCGAGGGGATATCCTAGCGGCCGGGGCTCTCGCAGGAGCGATTGCCGTCGAGACTCACGGGGTGCGAGGCGCCCACCAGACCAGCGGACCGGCGGACTCGGATATCCTGCTCGTGAAGCTCTCGTCCGCGGGGAATCATCTGTGGTCATTGACATTCGGCGATGATTCGCCCCAGTTAGGCGTGGAACCCAATTCAGGTATTCTTGGATCGGACGTCGAGTTTCTTTCATCTTTCGGGGTTCACGTCGCCGCCGACGCTGCTGGCGACATCGTGCTCGGCGCCGGGGTCGCGGGCGCCGTCGACTTCGGGGGCGGGCCGCTCGGCGGCAGACAGGACCGCGACTGGACGGTCGCGAAGCTGAGCGCTGGCGGAGCGCACCTCTGGAGCAGGCGTTTCGGTGATGCTGCGACAGGGCAAGCGGTGGTCGGCATCGACACGGATCCGGGGACGAAAGCCCTCGTGGCCGTCGGGCTCAACGACGGAACGCTGGATTTGGGCAGTGAGATGAAGGTCGTGGCTCCGGGCGAGTTCAGCGCTGTCGTGACGAAGATCGACCTGGGACGGGTTGGGAGATAGCTTCTCGAACTCAGCAGCGCTGGTCAGTTGATCTGCAGGTTTGCCGCGGCCGTCCCGTCTCGCCCTGCGCCTGCGGCGCCGCCCCCCGGGTTCGTGCCGCCGGTGCCGCCATGGCCGGGGGCGCCCGTCGTGCAGCTGTTGTCCGCAAACGTGAAGGTCACACTGCCGGATCGCGCCAGGCAGGCGCTCGGCCCGCCTCCGCCCCCGGCGCCAGGGCCGCCATGGCCGCCGTCGCCACCTCGGCCGCCGTTACCGCCGATGCCGCTGTCGTCGTAGCCGCTGCCCCCGGTCCCTCCGTTCCCTCCCAGCTGGCGCCCGGCTCCTCGCACGAGCGAGGGGCGCCCTCGTCCCCTGTGTCTGCCCGCCGCTGAAGCAAGTCCCGCCGCCAAGTGGAGTCATGGTGGTTCATGAAGAGCCGCGGTGCCAGCGCTGGCAGACTCTTTCGCCCCGAGGTCGGCGTCGCTTCCGGGCAACAATCGAGTTCTCCGAAGCCGCGAGCGCCGTGGACGCATGCATGAAACGCGCGTCCGAGCACGGCGATCGCGTCAGCCTGTCGAACGTGCTCGGACCGATCCATCCGCGGCGAAGACTCCTGCTCGACGGAGGTGCCGCGCGACGATACCTTGCGGCATGAG
The DNA here is from genome assembly GCF_051473855.1 of Sorangium sp. So ce375. Classification (NCBI taxonomy): domain Bacteria; kingdom Pseudomonadati; phylum Myxococcota; order Polyangiales; family Polyangiaceae; genus Sorangium; species Sorangium sp. So ce375. The sequence continues at coordinate 10,091,804 of NZ_CP150335.1, read as the reverse complement.
CGAGCAGGACTTCTGCGCTGCTCGCTTCGCCCTTGACGGCTGGAATCGCCTGGGGCCTCATACGTCACCATGCGCCGCGCTTCGCCATCTCCTCCCATCGTTCGCGTCACCAATATGCTCGCTCTCTATGCCCTCCTGGGCACTGCGTCATGCGCTGAGGTCCTGGGCCTCGATGAGTTCGAGGACTGCGACGCAGATTCGTGCACTGGAGCGCTCTGGGCGAAGAGCTTCGAGAGCGGCGATTTGGTCGTCCCCACGAGCGTTCATCTAGACTCCAAGGGGAACATCGTCCTGTCAGGATTCTTTCGAGATACCACCGACTTCGGCGGTCCGCCATTGATATCGTCCGGTATGGATATATTTCTTGCCAAGTTGAATCCTGGCGGCGACCACGTTTTCAGTCGGCGGCTGATGGTGGACAATTCGGACGGTGTCTTTGCCTCCTATATTTCGATTCTGCCGGACGACAGTATCATTGTGTCAGGTCGCTATGAGGATGGCATTGATCTCGGCGATGGAGATCCCCTTGTGTCGCCCAATTCGGACGGAACTGGCGCTTTCGTGGCCAGGTTTTTGCCTAATGGCGACCTGAGCTGGAAACGTAACTTATTCACCGGGACGGGGGAGGCCTCCGCGTTGGGGGTGGCGGCTACTCCCGATGGGGGCGTGGTGCTGGTGGGCGCTTTCGAGGGCGAAGTAAACCTCGGATCATCAACTCTGAGGACAGCTGCCAGAGACGCCTTCATATTGAGGCTGGACTCCATGACGGGCAAGGAGCGCTGGAGTCGTCAGCTGGGCGATCCCGAAGATGCTACGATGACGGCGACCATCGACGCCACCGCGGTGGCTGCGGACCCTGACGGTAGCATCGTTGTGGGGGGGCGGTTCGTCGGATCCACCCAGTCGGTCTTCAGCGGGCGCTCCTTCGAAAGCCCGTCGGGCGCCGGCGCCTTCCTTGTCAGGATCGTATCCACCGGAAACATGGATTGGATAGCGTTCCTTCGAGGCGAGGGCGACTCGTTGGTGAGCGACGTCGACGTCGACGCACGAGGCCACGTCGTTGCCGTCGGGGCTTTCAGAGGAGCGATCGAGCTCGAAACGCACGGCGCTCTAGAGGACCGATCAGTTTGATTTTGTGGTAATCCCGAGCGCTTCGATGGAAGGCTCGACGGCCTCGCCGGGCCATGATCTCGTCCGCGCCTGGAGGTGCACGGATGGAACGATGGTTGCCGCCGGTGGAGCTGTCGCGGCAGGAACAGGCGCTCATGAAACGGTTGAATCGGGTGCGAGCCCTGTTCGGCTTTCTCAGGCTGCACCGGCACGAGCTATTCGACGAGACGTTCCAGGAGCAGCTGGAGAGCATGTACCGGACCACGGGAGCAGGTGAGCCGCCGCATCCGCCGGCGCTGATGTGCATGGTCACGCTGCTCCAAGGCTACGTCGGCGCATCAGATGCCGAGGCGGTGGAGCTGTCGATCGTCGACCTTCGCTGGCAGATGGTGCTCGGTTGCCTGGGGGCGGCCACGCCCGCGTTCGCGCAGGGCGCGCTGCAGGCGTTCCGAGAGCGGATGGTCGAGCATGAGATGGACCGGATGCTGCTGGAGCGGACCGTGGCGCTCGTTCGGTCGGGCGCGATGACGGAGAGCGAGAAGCGGGCGGTGTCCAAAGCGCTGCGCGTGGCCATCGATAGCCGCCCTTTAGCGGGAGCCGGGCGGGTTGAGGACACGATCAACCTGCTCGGCCATGCAGCACGCAGCATCGTCCGCGTCGTGTCGAAGATCACGGAGCGCCCGCCCGAGGAGATCTGTCGCAAGGCGGGCATCCCGCTGCTTCTGGCTCCCAGCATCAAGGCCGGGCTCGATCTCGATTGGAGCGACCCGAGACAGAAGGCGGCGGCGATTCAGATCCTGGAGCGGCAGGTCTCGTCCCTGCAGCAGTGGGTGGACCGCCATCTGGACGACGTTGTCGAGCAGCCGCTCCGCTTCTATCTGGATGCGGTCACACAGGTTCGGGACCAAGACCTGGAAACGGCTGAGGATGGGACCGTTCGCATCCGTCAAGGTGTTGCAGCTGACCGCCGTGTCTCCATCGAGGACGCCGAGATGCGCCACGGAAGAAAGAGCCGCTCGAAGAGGTTCGATGGCTACAAGGAACATATCGCACGCGACCTGGACCTTCCCGTCATCGTCGCCTGCGCTGTCACGCCAGCGAATCGCCCCGAAGAAGAGGGGGCCGCACCGATCGCCAAGGACATCCAACGTCAGCGGCTGTGCCTCGGCGAGCTCCATATCGATCGCGCCTATGTGAACAGTCCCGTCGTTGACGACGTGATACGCGACGGTGGCCAGGTGTTCTCGAAGCCTTGGGGACAGCGTGCTCGCAGACCCAACCTGTTCAGCAAGCGCGACTTCAAGATCGACCTGCGCACCAAGACGATCACCTGTCCGGCCGGACAGGTCGAGGTATTCGAGCCGGGCGACACCGTCGAGTTTGATCCTGAGGAGTGCGGCGCGTGCCCCCTCCGAGCCAGGTGCACCCAAGCCGCCTCGGGACGGGGACGGACCGTGTCCATCGCGGAGGACGAGGCTTTGCAGCGCAAATTCCGGAAGCTACAGCAGACGGGGGCAGGTCGCGCCGTGCTCCGCCAGCGGGTGGCTGTGGAGCATGCGCTCGCCCACATCGCGGCACGAAAGGGCCACACTGCACGCTACATCGGCGCCAGGAGAAATCTGTTCGACCTCCGGCGCGCAGCAGCGATCCAGAATCTCGAGGCGGCCCAACGCCTGATGCAGCAGGCAGCGTAACCTACCGTAATTTAATCGTTTTCAATGTGTTCGCCGCTCTAGGCGCCCAGCAGACCAGCGGGTCGACCGATTCAGATCTCCTGCTCGTGAAGCTCTCGTCCGCAGGAAACCACCTGTGGTCGTTGAGTTTCGGAGATGATTCGGCCCAGTTCGAGGTGGATGACTGGGACTCTTTCAGCAGTGGTCTCACCAATGGGCCTCGGATCGCCGTCGACGCCGCTGGAGACATCGTGCTCGGCACCGGGATCGCTGGCGCCGTAGACTTCGGGGGCGGGTTGCTTGGCGGTAGACAGGATCCGGACTGGGTGGTCGCAAAGCTGAGCGACAGCGGGGAACACCTCTGGAGCAGACGTTTCGGTGATTCTTCGGCAGGGCAAATGATCCTTGGCATCGATACGGATCCGACGACGAAGGCCATCGTGGCTGCCGGGCTCAACGACGGAACACTGGACTTTGGCGAGGAGCTGAAGGTCGCGACGCCGGGCGAGTTCAGCGCTGTCGTGACGAAGATCGACCTGAGACGGGTTGGTAAATAGTTTCTCGATCGGAGGTGCTCTCGTCAGTTGATTTGTAGATTCGCCCTCGCCGTGCCGTTCTGTCCCGCGCCCGCAGCGCCCCCGCTCGGGTTCGTGCCGCCGGCGCCGCCGAAGCCGGGGGCGCCTGTTGTGCAACTATTATCCGTGAACGTGAAGCCGACGCTGCCGGAGCGCGCCAGGCAGGCGCTCGGGCCGCCACCGCCGCCCGCGCCGGGGCCGCCGTCGCCGCCGTTGCCGCCTTTGCCACCGGTTCCGCCGCTGCCGGAGTCGTCACGACCGCCGCCGCCGGTGCCGCCGGGTCCCCCGATCTGTTGCGGGCCGCCATTGCCGCCGCGGCCGCCGGCACCGCCCGCTCCGGTCGTGATAACATTGCCAGCTATCACCACCCGTCCGGACGCTGCGAAGACGCCGAAGCTCCCGCCCCCACCGCGGCCCGCCTGGCCGCCGCGCCCACCGAGCCCGCCGCAGCCACCGCTGCCGCCGCCACCACCACGATCCTCGTAGCACCAGCAGATTCCTAGTTCACACTCGGCGCCTCCTCCTCCGCCGCCGCCGCCGCCGGCGCCGGCGCCGTTTGTGCCGTTCTGCCCGTTCGTGCCGTTTGCAGGCTGGTAGAGGCCTGACGCGATGCTACCGAGGTTCGCGCCCCCAGTCCCCGGTGTCCCCTGCTCCCCGGGCGCCCCCGCGGCGCCGTTGTGGCCTGTCGAACTGCGGCTCCTACATTCCCCCGATGCGGCCCCTCCCGTACCGCCCTCAGCGCCGCGGTTACCCGGCCTGCCAGCCTCTCCGTTCCCCGTATCATATCCGCCATTCCCGCCTCTGCCGGCGGACTCAGTGCATGTCGGCGGAAGGCCGCCAGCGCCGCCTCCGCTGCAGTCGTTGCAGCCCGCCCCTCCAGCGGTCCCCGCCGCCGCCGTCCCCACCGGGTGCGCCGCCCCGTTCGTCCCTGCGGCGCCGTCCCGGCCCTCCGCTACGCTGATCTGGTTGTACCGCACGAAGAGGTCTGCCAGCCCTCCGCCGAGGCGCACTCCATAGGTGCTCGCGCCGGACGACGACGGGCTCAGCGCCTCTATCGTGATGCCCTCGATGTGCGTCGGCTGCGCGATCGACGGCGCATGGAACACCGTGCCTGTCGCGCGTACGGTGGTGGTCACCGAGGGAGTCCTCCGGAACTTGAAGTCAGCGTCGTTGTGATCGAACCCACCGTAGATGCTGATGCCGGACACAACCGTGACCGCCTCCTCGTAGAGCTCGCCCGATAGGCAGATCGCCGGCACCCCGCCCTGCTGCGCCACCTGGATGGCCGTGGCGATCGTCTGCACCGGGGCGTTGCGCGTCCCGCTGCCGGCGTCGTCCCCAGTGCTCGCCGAGACGTAGATGCACCGCTCCACGAGCCCGTCGCCGCCGTCGCAGTTGTCGTCGATGAAATCGCCGTCGATCGGATCCTCACCCGCCTCGCCCGCCGCGGTCGGCGTACACGCGTATTCACAGCCGCACTCGCCCGTGAGCCGATTGCCGTCCACGTCATGTGTGCCCGGCAGGCACCCCAGCGCGCACGGATCCGTGACCCCGCCGCCGCCCCCCTCTTCGCTGCCCCCGTCCCCACTCGAGCCGTCTTCTCCGCCGCCCGAGCCGCCTTCTCCCCCGCCTGCGCCGGTCGTGACGGCCGCGCTGCTGCTCGATGACGCCGTCGTGGCGCTGCTGCTCGCGGATGACTCGCCACCCGCGCCCGAGCCGCCCCCCGTGCCCGATACCGGCCGGGTGGGGCCGTCGATCGAGCTGCTCTCCGCGCAGCCGAGCGCCGAGAGCCATGCGAGGAGAGACGCCGTCTCGAGGAAGAATCGCGCGCGCATGCTTAATTCTGCACCTTCGCGCGCTTTTCGAAAGGACTTTGTCTTGTTAGGTACCAATCACTATGGGGCCGTGTGCCACGTTGCGGCCCGCATTGCCGCGCGTCCGCCCACACCGTTATGTGCTGCGCCGGCGCGAGCCAGCTCACGGTTGCGCGATTCGCCCCTCGCGCCTGTCACCGTCTCCGGTACTCTGTGTCTGCGTACTTTCGCGCTCCCGTGCCGTCCCCGCTGTCATCTCTTCATCCCAATGCGCCTAGAATCGCTTCACCGCACCTCGCTCACCTCCCTGGTTGGGCTCGCCGCCGCCATGGGTCTCCATGGCGCGTGTGCACCGGACTCAGGGGCTGGCATACTCTCGTCCTCGTCGTCTTCGGACGGAACCGGCTCTGGCTCGGACGGAACCTTTGATCCCGATGGAGGGCTATCGACCGACGCGCCCGTCGATGTCCTCGATCCGGACGCCGCGTGCGGCCTCGTCACCGAGGAGGCGATCGCGGTCCCGCTCAATCTCTACATCATGATGGACAAGTCGTCCTCGATGCACGGCGACAAGTGGAGTAGCGCTAGGGCCGGTCTGACCGCGTTCGTCAACAGCGCGAGGTTCGCCGGCGTGCGCGTGGCGCTGCGCTTCTTCCCACGCGCGGCGGACAGTGCGCCGGCCTGTGACCAGGACGCCTACAAGGCGCCGCTCGTCCCGTTCGGCCCGCTCCCCGACAACGCCGGTGCCATCGCCGCGGCCATCGAGGCCGAGTCGCCGGATGGAGCGAGTACGCCCATCTATCCGGCGCTGGGCGGCGCGCTGCTCCAGGGCATCGAGGTCGCGGAGAACCACCCCGGCGAGGCCTCTGCGGTGCTGCTCGTCACCGATGGACAGCCCCAGGGGCCCGCGCCCCTGTGCGCCGGCGTGGACCCGGAAGACCCGGAGGCCATCGCCGATCTCGCGGCGGCGGGGGCGCGCTACCGCACCCCCGTGCGCACCTTCGTGATCGGGCTCCCGGGCGTGAACCAGGGCTTCGCCAACCAGGTCGCGGCCGCGGGAGGCACCGACGCCGCCGTCCTCGTCGCGGCGACCAACATCGCCGTCGAGTTCCAGAACGCGCTCGCGAAGGTCACGGGGCAGGCGCTCCCGTGCGAGGTCGAGGTCCCTTCCCAGGTCGCCGGCGGGCAGGTCGCGTTCAACGACGTCAACGTCCTCTTCGGGCTCGAGGGCGCAGCGCAGGAGATCCTGCCACAGCGCCCCGGCTGCGACGGTCCAGGCTGGCGCTACGACGACCCGGCTTCTCCAACGGCCCTCGTGCTGTGCCCCGACACCTGCGAGGCCGCGAGGAGCGCTTCCATCGCGAAGATCCAGATCCTCCTCGGCTGCGAGACCGTGATCCTCTGACCGCGAGCCCAGCAGAAGGACCGCGCGCCCCAAGGAAGGACCGGGCGCGTCCCAAAGAGAGAGGACGACCCCTCGGTGTCCTGGAGATGACGTCTGGAGGGTGCCGTCGGGGGCGACAGCGAGGCGCGACAACGGACGGCACAGACGCGGAGCGTCATGGGTGAGCGGACTCACCACGCCGCGGTCGTGGAGGCACAAACCGCGAGGCTGGCGCGAGGACGGGGCCCGGCGCGCGCCGCCGGCGCCCGGTGGGGCGGGCGCTGCCTTGCAACTCTGCACTGCGCTTTGTGGACTCCCGGCCCTCAGCACCGTAAGAGGACGGAATCATGACGACGGAGTCCTCCCACGACGCCGCGGGCTCGCCGCGGCACGCCGCCCCCGCCGCGCTCCACCCCGCCCTGGTGCTGAGCGCCTACCTCGAGCCGCTCGTGCGCGGCCGACGGGTCGCGGTGCTGGGTGACGCCACCATCGGCCTCGCCGACCGGCTGCTCCAGCGCGGAGCCCGCCTCGTCCACGCCTACGACCCCGACGCCGCGCGCGTCGCGGAGAAGCTCGCGCGGACGGCGCCCACGCGGCAGCCGCACCCGAGCGTCGCCGTGTTCGACGGCGACCTCGGCGTGCGCGACGGCGCCTTCGACACCCTCGTCATCCCCGACCTCTCGATCTTCGGCGATCCGGCCGAGGTCGTCCGGCGCGCCCGCCGCCTCACCGCCGCGAGCGGCGCCGCCATCATCGCGTCGCCGAACCCGGAGGCCGCCCGGGGCCTGCTCCCCGCGGGCGCGCGCCGCGGCGCGGCGCCCGGCTACTACGCGCTCTACGACCTCGTCGCGCTCCAGTTCAAGCAGGTGCGGATGGTCGGCCAGGCGCCGTTCGTCGGCTACACGGTCGCGGAGTTCGCGCCGAAGGGCGAGCCCGAGGTCAGCGTGGACACGTCGATCCTCGACGCCTCCGAGGAGCCCGAGTGGTTCATCGCCGTGGCCGGCGAGCGCCTGCCCCGGCTCGACGCGTTCGCCGTGATCGAGCTGCCGTTCGCCGACTTCCCGGCCGCGAGCGCCGGCCCGTCTCCCGAGGCGCTCAGCGAGGTCGAGGGCCGCGCGAAGCGGCTCGGGGGCGAGCTCGCGGAGCTGCGCACCCGCCACCAGCGCGACCGCGAGGACGCCGGGGCCCGCGCCGAGAGCGCGGTCGCCACGGCAGCGCGCCTCGCCGAGGCGGAGGCCGAGCTCGAGACCAGGGCGGCGCGCCTCCGGGAGGTCGAGTCCAGGGCGGGCGACACCCACGTCCGGGCCGAGCGGCTGGCGCACCAGATCCGCGACATGGAGGAGGAGCTCCGCAGCCAGCGCGATCGCGCGACCCGGCTCGCCAAGCAGCTCGACGACGAGAAGCGGCTTCGGACCAAGGTCGAGCTCGAGCTCGGCATGATCCGCAACAAGCCCGAGATCGCCGGCGCCCGCGATCGCCTCGACGCCGCGACGGCCGACCTCGAGGCCGCGCGCGCCAGGATCGCCGAGCTCGAGGCGCGGCCCGCCGCGGCGGCGCCCGACCCGGCGCTCGCGGCGCGCGTGGCGGAGCTCGAGGCCTCCGCCAGCGGGGCGCGGCGGGAGCTCTCGAAGCTCACGTCGGAGCGGGACACGGCGCGCAGGCGCGCGCAGGAGAGCGAGCGCGCGCTGGAGGAGGCGCGGCGCGCGGCGGCGAAGGTCGAGGAGCTCGAGGCCGCCCGCGCCGAGCTCGCGCGCGAGCGCGACCGGCAGAAGGAGCGGGCGGATCGGAACGAGCGCGAGAGCCGCGCGCTGGAGGACCAGCGGAGCGCCCTCGAAGCGCGCAGGCTGCTGCTCGAGGCGCGGATCGTGGAGCTCGAGCAGGCCGTCGTCGCGCTGGAGCAGCGGGCGTCCGAGCTCGAGAAGCGCGACGCCGGCGAGGCGGCGGCCGCCGAGATCGCGGGCCTCGAGGAGGCGCTGCGCGACCGGGGCCACGTCATCGCGTCGCTCATGACGCAGCTGCGCGAGAGCGAGCGGGTGGGCAAGGAGCTCGTCGACGAACTCGGGACGGTCTTCGTGTCGGCCACGACCGACCGCGGCGGGTCGGGCCCGGCGGCGGACGGCGGGTCGGGCGGTGCGCTCACGGGGTCGGGCGGGCAAGGCGACGCGGTGGAGGCGCTGCGCCAGCAGCTCGACGCGCTGGCGCGGAGCGCCGCCTCGAGCGAGGCCGACCTGCGCGCCGCGAGCTGGAAGATCGCGCAGCTCGAGCGCGAGGTGACCGAGGCGCGCGAGGCGGCCGGCGCGCCGGCGCTCCACGAGGAGCTCGAGCAGGCGCTCATCGCCGCGCAGGCGGAGATCGCGTCGCTGCGCCGGGCGGCGGAGCGAGAGGAGGCGAGCGCGGCGCGCGAGGACGTGGCCGTGGCGCGCGAGGACGTGGCCGCGGCGCGCGAGGACGTGGCCGCGGCGCGCGAGGACGTGGCCGCGGCGCGCGAGGACGTGGCCGCGGCGCGCGAGGATGTCGGCGTGCCGCCCGAGGTGATCGAACAGGCGGTGCTCCTCCAGCAGGTCGCCAGCGCTGTCGAAGCGAGCGCGTGAGCCACGGTCTGGACCGGGGCGGACGGTGGCCCCGGTCCAGAGGTGCGCGCGAGCGAGCTGCGCGTGCTCGATGCCCTCCGCGGTGAAACGATCTCCGACCACGTGGCCTGCGCGCCGTATCGACGCGCGCGTCACTTCAGCGAGCCGAGCAGGAGCTCCCATGCGCGGTCCCGGGCGCAGCCCGACGCGCGGCGCGCGGCGTCACGCCGGGCCGGATAGGTTCGTGCTCTCGGCCGGCGACGCGCTGGCGAGCGGGGAGCGCTTCTCGCCCGCGAAGGCCTTCTCCACGAGGTAGTCGCCCGGCTCGCCGCTGTTGCCCTCCTCGAAGCCGCGCGACTCCAGGAGCGCGGCGGTGTCGGCGAGCATCTCCGAGCTGCCGCAGAGCATCAGCCGGTCGTGCGAGGGGTCGAGCGTGGGCAGCGCCAGATCGGCGAAGATCCGGCCGGACTCGATGAGCGCGGTGATCCGACCCTCGGTCTTGAACGCCTCGCGGGTGACGGACGGGTAGTAGCGGAGCTTGGGCCGCACGATCTCGCCGAGCAGCTCGTCCGCCGCGAGGTCGTGCTCGAGGTAGCGCGCGTACGCGAGGTCCTGCACGCGGCGGCACGTGTGCGTGATGACCACGCGCTCGAAGCGCTCGTACGTCTCGGGGTCCTTGACGACGCTGAGAAACGGCGCCAGGCCGGTCCCGGTCGCCAGGAGCCACAAGGTCCGGCCCGGCCGCAGGTTGCCGATCGTGAGCGTGCCCGTCGCGCGCTTGCCGACGAGGATCGTCTCGCCGACGGCGATGTGCTGCAGGCGTGAGGTCAATGGGCCGTTCGGCACCTTGATCGAGAAGAACTCGAGCGTCTCCTCGTGGTTCGCGCTCGCGAGGGAGTACGCGCGGACGAGCGGCTTTCCCGCGACCGCGAGCCCCATCATGCAGAACTGCCCGTTGGCGAAGCGGAAGCTCGGCGAGCGGGTGGTCTTGAGCGTAAAGAGCTTGTCCGTCCAGTGGTGGACCTCGAGCACTGTCTCTTCTGTGTAGCCGGGTACCATGTCGTTCATCCTTGTCGGTGCGAAAGCATCGGGGCGTCGTGGCTCGAAAGAGCGCGCTCTCCGATCACGACAGCGGGGCGGCGCCGCAGCGCGCGGGCGACCGAGGCACGTGCAGCTCGCGTCGAGCTCCACCGCGAGGTCGTCTTCCATGAGCCCGCTGCTTCACATAGCAATGTTGCAAATGATAATCAAGATCGGCATTGGCCGATGGTCTCGCTGTCAGATGGCTTCGTAGCGCGTCGTCCTTAGGGGCGACGGCGCTCCAAGGCGATGCCCGTGGAGCCGCTGGCCATACGCCGCGGAGGCCGCTCGCCGCGGGCCAGGACGTGGCCATGGCGCGTGAGGACGTGGCGGTTGCGCGCGAGGATCGGAGGGGGCCGCCCGAGGTGAGCGAGCAGGCGGTGCTCCTCCGGCAGGTCGCCAGCGCCGCCGAAGCCGGCGTGTGGGCGATGTCATGGGACGGGGCCGGCGGCCCGTCGATCGGCGGTCCGCGCGTGAACCTGTGCGCACGCGGTCGCCCGCGCTAAGGACCGGGCTGATGCGCGCTCCTCGCACCCTCTCCACGCTCGTCCGGCTCACCGGCGCCGCCGCCCTGGCTCTCGCGCTCGGCGCCTGCGGCGCGGCCACCGCGCCCGGCGCGAAAGACCCGATCGCCTCGCTCCGCGACGCCGGCGCGCGCTCGACCGAAGGCGAGGTCGTCGGCCGGTGGCTCCTCGGAGAGCTCCTGGTCCCGGGCGGCACGCCCGCGGGCGCCAGGGCGGCGCGCAAGCGCCTGGAGGAGATCGGCGCGAAATCCATGCTCGCGTCGCTCGGGCGCGCGATCGACGACGAGGGGCACGGCCGCAACGCGCGCGCGGCGGCGGCCTACCTCGAGGCGCTGGACGCCGCCCGGGTGAGCGCGCACCCCGACGCCCCCCTCGTGGGCTGGTTCGCCGCGAATCGCCTGCTCGGCCTGCGATCCAGCGTCGCGGGCCTCTGGAAGAAGTCCCGCGACGTCGTCCTGCGCGCCATCGACCACCCGGGCACGCTCGGCTGGCGCGCGCGCGGAGAGCTCGTCGAGTGGTGGAGCCTCGACGGGCTGCCCGACGAGACCGCCGCGGCGCGCCCGGCCGGCGGGACCGCCGACGACGGCGCCGACCGCGGCGCAGCGCCCGCCGTGCCGCTCATCGACCTCGCGGCGCGCCGCTACGGGTGCATCGAGAACGCCCGCTTCGCCGGCCCGTTCGGCCACCTGGCCGCCAGCGACCACCGCGTCCACTACGAGGCGGAGCGCGCCGGCCCCTGGCCGCCCGTGTTCCCGCGCGACCCCCGCCGCGCGGACCCGCCGCGCGTGCTCGGCGCCGAGCGCCGCGGCTGCCAGCTCTCCGCCGTTGCGCCGGAGGCGCCCGGCGAGGGCGGGGCCAGCGGAGGCATCTTCTACGTCGAGACCTTCGTCGACCTGCCCGCCGAGCGCGAAATGCTCGTCGCCGTCCAGGGGGCCTACGCCATCTTCGTCGACGACGTCGAGGTGCTCACGCGCGACACGAAGCAGTGGGGGATCTGGCCCCGCTTCGGCGTCCGCCTGCGCCTCGGCCCCGGCCGGCACCGCATCCTCGCCCGCGTCGGGGGCAGCGACACCTCCATCCGCCTGCTCGCGCCCGACGGCACGCCCCTCGGCGTGGCCACGTCCGCCGATCCGACCCCGCCCTACTCGCTCCTCCCGCCCGAGGTCCTGCCGGATCCCAACCCCATCGAGCCGTTCCTTACGGCGCTCGGCGTGCCGCCGCAGCCCGCGCCGAAGGTGGCGCGCGCGCTCGGCCTGCGCGGCGCGCCCCGCGCCGAGCGCGACGTGGGCGACCCGATCGCCCGGTTCCTCGCCGCGAACATCGCGCACCTCGAGGGCCAGGACGACGTCGCCGCCGTGCTGATCGAGCCGCTCGTGGCCGATCCGGCGCGCGCGACCGGCCCCGCGCTCGCCGCGCAGGCGGTCTTCCTCGAGAAGGACCCGATCTTCCCTGTGTCCGACGCGCGCGACCTCGTGAAGGACGTGCGCGCCCGCGCCGCGGAGAAGGATCCGGATCTCTGGTACCCCCGCCTCTGGCTCGCGCTCGAGGAGGCCGACAAGGTCGGCCTGTCCGAGATGACCCGCACGATCGAGGCCCTCGCCGATCGCTTCCGGGAGGTGCCCGACCTCCTGAAGACGCTCGCCGGGATGTACTCGCGGCTCGGCTGGCGCGTCGAGCACGTCCGCACCGTGAAGGAGGCCGCCGCGCGCTTCCCGGACGACGTCGAGGTGCTGGGCGCGCTCCTCCGGATCCACGACGGCGACGGGCACATCGCGGAGGCCGACGCCCTCGCCGCGCGCATCCGGGAGATCGATCCCGACGCGGAGATCGAGCTGGAGCGGGCGATCGATCGGCGCGACTACGCGGCCGCGATCAAGGAGCTCACGCGCCTCGGCTCCGCCCGGAAGGACCGCAAGGACATCGCCGCGCGCATCGCCGACCTGCTGACCCGCGCCGGCAAGCGCGCCGAGTCCTTCCAGCAGCTCGAGCGCGCGCTCGCGAAGTCGCCGGACAGCGCCGAGGCGCGCCTCGCGCTCGCGGACGCGCGCTTCGCGCGGGGAGAGCGCGACGCGCTCCAGAAGGCGCTCATCGAGGCGATCCGCACAGGCGCCGACGCCTCGGGCCTGCGCGACGCCATCGAGCTGCTCGACGGCACGACGGAGCTCAGCCCGTACCGGCTGGACTCGAAGAAGGTGATCGCCGAGCACGAGGCCTCGGGCGAGGTCATGCCGGGCACGGCGGCGCGCGTGCTCGACTATTCGGCCATGTGGGTCCACGAGGACGGCTCGGCGCGGATGCTCCAGCACGAGATCATCCGGATCCAGTCGCGGGAGGCCATCCAGGAGCACGCCGAGCAGCGCGTGCCCGAGGGGCTCGTGCTCAAGCTCCGCACGGTGAAGCGCGACGGGTCGATCCACGAGCCGGAGTTCATCGAGGACAAGCCCACCGTGACGATGCCCCACCTCGAGGTGGGCGATTACATCGAGGTGGAGAACCTCTTCGTGCTGCGCGGCGACGGGCAGGGGGGCCTCACGTTCCAGGGCCCGCGCTGGTTCTTCCGCGAGGAGAAGGTCCCCTACTGGCGGAGCGAGTTCATCGTCGTGTCGCCGAAGAGCCGGCCGCTCGACGTGGAGGCCTCCGGCCCCGTGCCGACGCCCGAGATCGTCGAGTCCGGCGCGCTCGTCACCCGCCGTTACCGGGTCGACAAGAGCCCGGCGCTCCCGGAGGAGCCGGCGAGCGCGCCGATCGCGGAGTTCCTGCCGAACATCCGCATCGGCTGGGGCATCCGGCTGGACAGGACGATCGCGCGCATGGTCGACGCGGCCGCCGACGAGACGCCGCGAGACCCGCGGCTCGTGCGCATCGCGCGGGCGATCGCCCGAACGCCGCTCGCGCCGCGCTCGCCGGACGCGGCCGGCGGCGAGGAGGGGAAGGCCGGCGCCGCGCAGGGCGCGAGCGGCGAGGGCGGGGGAGCGGCGCCGTCGAAGGACGAGCAGGCGCGCCGGATCTACCGGTGGGTGCTCGCGAACGTGGAGGACGGGCGCGAGGACGACGGCCGCCGCGTCGTCATCGGCAAGAGCGGCAACCGGACCGAGGCGTTCCTCTACCTGTGCCGCCTCGTCGGGATCGACGCCGGCTACGGCATCGTGAGCGACCGGCTCACCGCGCCGCCGCGCGGGCCCATGAGCGAGGCCGAGACGTTCAACGCGCTCGCCGTCCGCCTCGACACCGGGGAGAAGCCCGGCGCGAGCGGGGTCCGCTGGATGTTCGTGCGCGACAAGTTCGCGCCGTACGGCTACCTGCCGAGCTCCCTCCGCGGGCAGCCCGCGATCGTGCTGAAGCCCGGGACGCCGCGGGAGGTGACGCCCTCGTCGGGCGCGCACGACGGCGTGGTCACGGAGGGCATCGCCGAGGTGCAGCGGGACGGCTCGGCCTCGCTGGCGATCGAGCAGCGCTACGACGGCAAGCTCGCGATCGCGCTGCGCTCGGCGCTGGAGTCGCTCCCCGACGCGCAGCTCCGGGACGCCGTCGAGTCGCGCCTCTTGCCGCAGATGGTGCCGGGCGCGCGGCTCCAGGAGATCGAGATCAAGGAGCTGACCGAGATCGACCGGCCGCTCACGCTGAAGATGAAGATCGCGGTCGCGAGCTTCGCGCGCGCGCAGGGCGCGGAGCTCGTCCTCTCGCCGCCCTTCGGCGTGCGCGTGGCCAGCCTCGCCAGCCTGCCGGTCCGGGAGACGCCGCTCTACCTGTCGGAGCAGATCGCGACGCGCTCGGAGGTGCGGCTCCGCGTGAAGCTCCCCGCGGGCGCGCGCGTGGCCACGAAGCTCGCTCCGTTGGCGGCGGACGACGAGGGGCGTGCCGTGCGGGTGAACGATCGCGTGGACGGCGGCGCGCTGCTCCTCGATCGCTTCCTGGAGCTGCCCGCGGGTCGCGTGCAGCCCGATGCCTACCCGAAGTTCCAGCAGTTCGCCCGCGCCGCGGACAGCGCGCTCGACCGGGACATCGTCGTTCAGCTCGACCACGACGGACGCTGATCGAAGCGCCCGCTCGCCCCGCGTCAGGCCTTCATCGCAGGGGATTCCTGTGTGTCAACCCACGCAGTATGGATTACTCTTTTGCTCCCTACTGTGAGCGATCTGGATTCCCAGTACGCACCGGATGCTGGCCGCCACCCCACGGATCCCGTGAAGGCGCGGGTGGCGCGCGCCTTCCGGCTCTCCTCGCTGTTCGCGCAGGCGGATCGCGAGGTACGTGAGGCGGTCACGGACGCCGCGGTGCTCGAGGTGGTGGCGTCCGACGCGGCGATCTTCGAGCAGGGGGCCCCCGCGGACACGCTGGTCGTGCTCGGCCGTGGGCGCGCGCGCGTCGAGCGCGTCAACGAGGCGGGGGCTGCGTTCCCGCTCAGCTACCGCGGCACGGGCGACGTGCTCGGCGAGTCGTGCCTCGGCGGGCTGGAGACGCGGACGGAGCGGGCGATCGCGATGGACGAGGCCGAGGTGGTCCGGGTGCCGCTCGCGCTCGTGCGCGAGCTCTGTGCCCAGCACCCCGGGCTCGGGGGCGCCGTGTTCGCGCTGCTCGTCACCCGGCAGCGAGAGACCGAGGACCGCATCGAGTCGATGCTGTTCAAGAACGTGGGAGGGCGCCTGGCCGAGTTCCTCCTGCACGCGGCGGAGCGGTGGGGCGTGCCGACGCCGCGGGGGATGCTGATCTCGGCGCCGATCACGCACGCGGAGATCGCCCAGGTGATCGGCTCGACGCGGGAGACGGTGACGCTGACGCTCGGGGCGCTCCGGAAGGAGGGGGTGCTCGACGTGGCAGGGCGGCGCCTCATCGTGAAGGACCGCGAGGCCCTCGCGCGTAAACGGTAGGGGCGGCGTCAGCCTGCGGCGGTGCGCGGCTGCTCCTGGAGCGCGGCGCGCAGCTTCTCGAGCGCGCGCGAGAGGCGGGACTTGACGGTGCCCACCGGCACCGCGAGGCGCTCGCCGATCTCCACGAGGGAGAGCCCCTCGAAATAGGCGAGCTCGAGCACCGTGCGCTGGTCCTCCTGGAGCGCGGCCACGATGCGCCTCACGCGGGCGCAGTCGGAGCCGAGCGCCGGGTCGAGGCCGCCGAGGTCGGCCGGGGCGCCGTCCTCCTCGCCGTCCGCGACAAGGCGCAGCTGCCGGGCCGACCGGAGCCGGTCGAGCGCGCGGCTGCGCAGGCGCATCATGAGCCAGGTGCGGGCCGACCCGCGGCGCGGCTCGTAGGTGTGGGCCTTTCGCCATACCTCCAGGCAGCAGTCGTGGACGAGATCCTCGGCTTCGGCGGGGCTCCCCAGCACCCGCTGGGCGAGCGCGAGGAGCGCGGGCGCGTACCTGTCGTAGAGGGCGGCGAGGGCCTCCCGGTCGCCGCCGGCGATGCGGGCGACGAGCTCCTCGTCGCTGCCCGGCGCCGCCGTCGGCGCGGGAGGGGCCGCGACGTGAGCCGGCGCCGCCTCGTTGGCGGGCGTGGGCCCGGTGCTCGAGGCGATCAAAGCGCCACCTCGATACCGCCCTCGCAGACGATCGCGCACAGGCACGGCCCGTCGCCGACGACGGTCGGGATGGAGTGGATCGAGCCGGCGGGGCTGTGGAGCTCTTCCCCGGCGCGGATGACGCGCCCGTCGTCCACGGAGAAGGCCCCTTCGAGGACGAGGATGCGCTCCTCGCCCAGGTGACGGTGGCGCGGGATGCACCCGCCCGGCGTGAGGCAGACGAGGATCGCGTTCGTCGTCGCGCGGCGCGGGCCGGTCTCGAGCGGCAGGACGTGCATACCCGGCAGCGCGGCGGGCATCGCCTCCGGCTCGGACAGCGCGTGGAGGGCGCGCCGGGCGTCGTCTGGCGCGACGTCGATGAGGGCGGCGAGGCGAGGCGCCATCGGGGTGAAGCGCTCGAGGCGATCGACCGACGCGAAGAGCCGCGAGCGCAGGCGCCCCTCCGGCGGGACCGGCGGCAGCGCGAGGGCGACGGCCGCGACGGCGGCCTCCGCGGCGGCGAGGCGGCGCGCGCAGTCGCCGCAAGCGCCGAGGTGCGCTTCGACCTCGGCGTCGCGCGCCCCTCCCGCGCGGGCGAGGAGCGCGTCCTCCGAGGGATCATCGAGGTGTCCGGCGAGCATCATCGGCTCCGCTCCTTTCAGGTGAGGTTGCCCCCGGACGAGTACGCGGCGGGAGGGCGAGCGGTTCCAGCGGACGTGGCGGGACGCCCCGGACACGCGCCGGTGACGACAGAGGATACGGCGCGCTCCGCGCCGCCGCGCGCGCTGTTCCCAGTTGACGTGGCGCACGAAGCGTCGATACGCCTTCGCGAGTCGACCCCGCAGGAAAGGACCGCCCATGCCGAAGCTCAGCTCCGGGACAGCCATTGCCGCCGCATTTCTCTTCGGTTGCTCCGCGTCGTACGTCGCGCCGCGCTTCCTGGTGCCGCCGGTGCATGCGGACACGGATCCGCCCCGCTGGGAGGTGAGGTGCGTGGACGTCGAGACGGCGCGCGTCACCGACAGTCAGGTCCTCGAGGTGGCCACCGCGTCCGGATGGAACCCCGTCCTCAAGCGGTTCGGGCAGGAAGGCTGGGAGCCGGTGCAGTTCCTGCGCAGCGAGATGTCCGCGAAGATCGACGCCGTGTGCTTCAAGCGGCCTCTCTGACGTGGCGCGCCGCCGCCGCGCGCCGGGACGACCGTCGCGCGCCGTGAAGGCCGCGGCGCCTGGAGGGCCGCCGCCACGCCGGTAGGTCCGTCGCGCGCGGCGAGGGCCGTCGCGCCTGGAGGGCCGCCGCGCGCCGGGAAGGCCGTGGCGAGCGGGCGAGACGGCCGCCTGGCATCCTTACGGCGGAAGCCGGCCGGAAGGCGTGCTAGGGGGCGCCGATGGAGTCTGCGATCCAGACGTACCGGATCCGCCTCGACGGCATCCGCTTTCGCGCCAAGCACGGCGTGTCCCGCGCCGAGCGCGACCTGCCCCAGGATTTCGTCGTGTGCCTGGAGGTGGAGCTTCCGACCTCCCTGTTGCCCCGCGCCGACTCGCGCGCGCGGGTCTTCGATTACGACAAGCTCGCGAGCCTCGTCGTCGAGTCGGGCACGAGCGCGTCGTACAAGCTGCTCGAGACGCTCGCCCAGCGCATCATCGAGCGGGTGCTCGACGACACGCCGGCGCTCCTGGTGACCGTTCAGGTCAAGAAGTTCGGCCCCCCGACCTCGGTGTCGGTGGATTCCGCATCGGTGGAGCTCTCGGGGCGCAAGGTCGGTTGAGCACGCTCTTGCAGGCCTCGTGGGTGGTCGCCATGGTCACGTGATGGTGGACCACGCGGGGCGGCGGGCGAGGTCGTTGATCGAGCGCAAGCAGGTGTTCGCGGAGCGGCAGGCGGCGCGCGGCAAGGGCGCCTTCGACGGGCTCGCGCCGATGGGCAGCGGGCCGTCGAACCGGCACGGGATGCCGAGGCTGCCGGTCGGGCAGCGCGAGGTGAAGAGCTGGCCGGTGCTCGACCTGGGGGACATGCCGGACATCCCGACCGAGCGCTGGCGGCTCGAGATCAACGGGCTCTGCGAGGCGCCGCGGACCTACTCCTGGGAAGAGTTCATGGCGCTGCCGCAGGCGCTCGACGTGTCCGACTTCCACTGCGTGACCACCTGGAGCCGGCTGGACAACCACTGGATCGGCGTCCGGTTCGCCGACATCGCGGATCGCGCGCGCCCGCTCGCGGACGCGCGCTTCGCGCTGATCGAGGCGAGCGACATCGCGCCTGGCACGCAGACCCCCTACACGACGAACCTCCCCATCGAGGAGGCGATGCTGCCCGACGTCCTGCTCGTCCACGCCTGGGAGGGCAAGCCGCTGCCGCGCGAGCACGGCGGCCCGGTGCGGATGATCACGCCGCAGCTCTACGCCTGGAAGGGCGCGAAGTGGATCAAGCGGATCACGTTCAGCGCCGTGGATCGGCCGGGGTTCTGGGAGGTCCGCGGCTACTCGAACACGGCGTACCCGTGGTTCGACGATCGGTACGGCCGCCCCTAGGCGGGCCGCGCGCCGAGGAGGAACAGCCACCATGCCCGGCGAAGAGAGCGTGAAGCGCACGGAGGCCTATACCCGGGAGCACCTGGCCAACGAGCGGACCCACCTCGCCTACGTGCGGACGGCGATCGCGCTGCTCAGCTTCGGCATCACGCTCAACCGGGTCAGCCTCTTCTTCCTGGAGACGGAGCCGCCGGCCATGCAGCCCGGATCGCGGTCGTTGCTGCGCGAGGTCGTCGGCGTCGGCGCGGGGATGGTCCTGCTCGGGATGGCGCTCATCGCGTGGGCCGCGGTGCGCTACCTGCGCGTCGCTCGCGCCATCGACCGCGGGGAGTACCGCCCGGATCGGACGGCGATCCTCCTCTTCACGGCGGCGGTCTTCCTGATCGGCGCGGCGAGCATCGCCTGGGTTGCGATGAGCTGACGAGCCGCGGGAGCGGACATGTCGGCGAGCGACGCGGCTTCCGGCGACAAGCGCGCTCTGGCACGGGCACGATCTGGCGAAAACTTGCGTGACGTGCGGGCGCGCGACGCGGCATAGTGCGCGCCTCGAACGACTGGCAAACGACACCTCGGCGGATTGGGGCCACCGGGGTGTCGGCGCCGCAGCCTCGTGCCGGAGGACTGGACGCATGGATAGGCCGAATGCGCATTGGTTGGTTGGTTTCATTCTTCTCATCGGCCCAGCGACGTTCTTTGCATGCGGTGACGTGCCCTATATGGGCGGAGACTGCGCGGTCACGGATGACTGCGAGTCGGACCACCAGTACGTGCCGGGCACGGTCTGCGTCGATGAGCGCTGCGTGTGCGGCGAGCCGGGCAAGGTCATCTGCTGCGCGCGCGGCGAGGAGGGCTCGCGCGGCGAGCAGGACTCGGATTGTTTCAAGGCGTGCCTCACCTGCGACGAGTGCGCGGAGGGCACCGAGGAGGGCACCGACAAGTGCTCCGGGGTGCCCGTGCCGCCCGTCGGTTGCGAGAGCGACGCAGAGTGCCCTGGCCCGCCGGACCCGCGGTGCGGCGCGGGGCGGTGCGTGGACGGCGCGTGCGCGGTGGAGATCCAGAAGGGCCCGATCGCGTCGCAGCTCCGCGGCGACTGCAAGATCGAGGAGTGTACCGCCGACGGCCGCGTGGTCAGCGTGGCGGCCCAGGATATCTACGATGATGGCAACCAGTGCACCCTCGACGTCTGCGAGGTCGATGAGCCGCAGCACCTCCTGTTGAACGAGGTCACGTGCCCCGCCTCGGGCGAGGGGCGGTGTCATGAAGGCGCGTGCGTGCAGTGTGTCGACACGGACGCGTCGCTGCGCTGTCCCGGCGGGCGAGCGTGCGATGGCGTCTGGTGCGTGCCGGAGCACTGCGTGAACGACGCGCAGGACGCCGGCCTGGGGGAGACCGGCTTCAACTGCGGCGGCCCGTGTCGCCCTTGCCAGGCGGGCGATCGCTGCCGCGTGGCCGCGGACTGCATGAGTCGCGTGTGTACGAACGAGAGCTGCATGATCCCGAACTGCAGCGATGGGGTGAAGAACGGTCTCGAGTCCGGCGTCGACTGCGGCAAGCTGTTTTGCCCGCGCTGCGAGCCGGGCGGGGGCTGCCAGACCGGCGCGGACTGCAAGAGCGGGGTCTGCTGGGCCGGCGCCTGCGAGGCCCCCACCTGCACGGACGGCGTGAAGAACGGCGACGAAGCCGGCGTCGACTGCGGCGGCGAGGGGTGCGGCGGGCCGTGTCCTGGATGATCCTGACAGACTCGCGAGCGGGACGCGTGAGTGGCCGCGCTCTTGACCTCCCGGCAGAACGGCGTTGAGCCGGGGTGTCCTCACGGGTTGATGGACACAGCCGGAGGTGCGAGGCCCGTGCCGCCTCATCGATGGCCGCGCCGCTCGGTACCCGACGGAGTGACACTACGTGTGCCCGGACGTTTACGGGGGAGCATCCGGGGTGACGGACGCGCTCCGCGGCAAACAGCCCTTCACGCGTCAACCTGTATTTCAGGAAGCTCAATCTCCCGCGCAAAATCGAGGACTGGAGCCGTCCTCCACCATTGAAATGCCGCTTCGAACTGAGGCGGTAGGGCGAATCGATCCGAGCCGTGCCGCCAGCCTCAGCGAAGAGATTGCAGAGGAGCTCGCGGGTGCCATAGATCACAAACTCCCGCCGGGGATCTTTCGCGAAAGGTTCGTCGTCGAGGCAGGCGCTGCATTCAAATGCAAGTCCCCGCGACTCGGGGTCATGGTGACGAAGCCATGAGGCCAACTCGCTCCGAGCTGCTCGTTGTCTACCGCTTCTACGCTCGGGGTATGCATGAAATCATGCGCATCTATGCGCCTCCCAACGAGCCGTTCTACGCTTGGCCCAGCTCGGGCGCGTGGACGGCGAGCGCAAGGCGAGCTGGGCGGCGCTCTCTCCGCGACGGCCAGCGCGGGCGCCAACCGCCGCAGGTCCGCTACCGCAGGCGGTGCTCGCGGAGCACGTCGGCCGGCACCGCCTCGCGCGCGAGCTCGCAGAGCCGCGCGTGGTGCGTGAAGAACAGCACCTGCGTCGTGCCCGCGAGCTCGCCGAGCACCGCGAGCGCAGCCCGGGCGCGGTCGTCGTCGAAGTGGATCAGGATGTCGTCCAGGATGAGCGGCATCGGCTCGCCCGTCCTGGCGTGGTGCTCGAGGCTCGCGAGGCGCAGCGCGAGGTAGAGCTGGTCGCGCGTGCCGTCGCTCAGGCCCGTCACGTCCACCTCGCGCTGCACCGGCGCCCTCGCCGGCTCCGCCGCTGCATCCTTCGGTGCCTTTGCGGGCTCCGCCGCAGCGTCATCCGGTGCCTTTGCGGGCTCCGCCGCAGCGTCCGCGGGCCCCCTCGCCGGCTCCGCGGCGTCCGCCGTCGCCGTCGCCTTCGCGGGCTCCGCGGCGGCGTCCGCCCTCGCGGCCACGGCCCCGCCGGCGCCCGCGCCGGACGGCGCCGCGCGGACGCAGCGGAGGCTCGCCTGCTCGCTCTCGTCGTAGCCCACCCGGAGGCCGGCGAAGGCGCCCAGGGTCAGGCGGTGGAAGAGCGCGCTCGCGCGCGCCAGGATCGGGCCCTGGTTGCGCTCGCGGTAGCGCTCGATCTCGCGCTCGAGCAGCACCGCGGCGAGGCGCGCCCGCACGTAGCGGCGCACCTCGCCGCGCAGGTGCGACAGGCAGATCTGCGCCTCCGCGGCGGCCTCCGCGGCGCCCACCGTCGCCCGGAGGTGCTCGCGCTCCTGCTCCAGGCTCCCGAGCGCCCTGTCGATCCGGCGGCGCTCGTCCTCGAGCGCCGCGAGGCGCTCCTCCGCGCGGTCGAGCTCGAGCGCGAGCGCGTCCCGCTCCACGCCCGCGGTCTCCTGCTCGAGCGCGGCGATGCCCGCGCCCTCGCCCGCCTCGAGGAGCTTGCCCTCGTTCTCGACGAGCTCGCGATCGAGCCGGCGCGCCTCGCGCGAGCGCTCCTCCGCCAGGGAGAGCGCGGCGACGTCGGCGGCGTCGTCGCCGCCGCGCGGGACGCCCGCCGCCTCGAAGAGCTTGCCCAGGCGCGCCTCGGCGGCCGCGCGGCGCGCCTCCTGCTGATCCAGCTCGCGGCGCTTGTCGGCAAGGCTCCGCGCGATCTCGCCGCGCTCGCGGAGATCGGCGCGCGCCTTGTGGTGGCGCTTGATCAGCTGATCGGCGGCCTGATCCGCCGGCAGCGGGGCGAGGTCCGGCGCGTGCCGGGACGCGAGCTCCGCGACATCGTCCGCGAACGCCCGGGCGTCGCGCTCCATGCCGCGCACCCGGCGGCGCTCGTGGGCGGCGCTGTCCGCCTTGCGGAACAGCGCGCCGAGCTCGTCGAGGATCGCCGTGGCCTCGTCCGCGGAGGCGTCGCCGGGCAGGCCGAGCGGCCGCACGCCCTCGGCCCACTCGGCCCGCCACACCTCGAGCGCGCGCGCGTGCTGCGCCTGCTCGCGCTCGAGGTCCTCGATCTCGCGCTCCAGCTCCTTGCGCTCCCGCAGGAGCTCCCTGCGCTCCCGGGCCGCACCCTCGATGGCCGCGAGCTCCTGCTCCGCGGCCTCGATGAGCGCGGGGAGGCGCACGGGCGCGTCCTCCGGCGCTCTGGCCGCGTCCGCGCGCGAGGCGCCCGGCGCGGCCGCGCGGGCGCCCTGGATCGCCGCGTGGAGCTCGGCCGCGTGCGCCTGCATCCGGGCCCGCAGCGCCTCGGCCTCGGCCTCCGCCGCGCGCAGCCGGTCGACCGTGGCGGTCAGGGCCGCGTAGCGGCCGAGCCAGCCGCGCATCTCCTCGGGCGACCGCGGGACGATACCGGCGGGCCCCCACAGCTCTAGCCACGCGGCCTCGGCCTCCTCCGCCCGGCGCGCGAGCGCGGCGCGCTCCGCGGCGAGCTGCGCCTGATCCGCCTGGGCCCGCGCCTCGTCCGCGAGCAGCCGCGCCAGGCGGGCCACCCGGTCGGCCTCGCGGCGCAGCCGATCGGCGAGGACGTCGGCGGCGCGGACAAGGTCGGCGTACTCGTCGGGCTTCCCCCGGGCGGCCGGCGGCTCGTCGCGCGCGGCGAGCGGCGGCCTGCGCCGCGCGCCGGGCGAGGCGGGCGTGTCCGTGCCGATGTCGAAGAGCGTGGCGGTGTGGATCGCCGCGGCGGCCGCGCGGGCGCCCGCCTTCGCCTGGAGGGCGCGCACCAGCGCCTTGAACGCGGCGTCCCGGCGCTCGCGCGCCTCCGCGAGGTCGGCCTCGGTGGGGACGGCGCCGGCGCGCTGGAGCGCGTCGATCTCGCGGGCGCTCTCGCGGAGGCGCGCCTCGACCTCGGCGGCGCGCTCGCCGAGCCGCTCGCGCTCGCGGCTGATCGCGCCCCACTGCGCGGCCGCCTGGTCGACCGTCTCGGGGAGCGGGACGGGCAGGGCGCTCGCCTCGGCGGCGGAGAGCGGCCGGCCTTCGGACGCGCCGCCGGCGTCGGGGCGCGTCCGCCTGGCGGCATCGACGTCAAGGAGCGTCCGCTTCGCGGCCGCGCCGAGGCCGAGCCGATCGCGCTGCGCGTCGGCGTCGCGGGCGAGCTGCGCCGCCGCGGCGGCGGCCTCGCGGAGGCGGTGCTCGAGGTCGCCCTGCTTCTGCGCGCGGGAGAGCGCGCCGCGGAGCGGGGCGGAGTCCTCGCCCGGCGGCAGCTCGGCCAGCCGGCGCGCGCAGGCGTCGCGCCGCGCGCGGTGCGCCGAGAGCAGCCGCTCCACCTCGCGCGGCTTGGCCTCGGCGGCGCCGCGCTCGCGGGCGAGCTTCTTGATGCGCGCCTCGGTCGCGACGTCGACGCGCATCGCCTCCAGCCGCTCGGGGTCGTCGCCGCCGGCGAGCGAGGCGTCCCGCCCGAGCCTGCGGAGGATCGCGCGCGCGTCCTCCTCGACGCCGTGGAGCTCCGCCCGGACCCGCGGCAGGTCGACGGCGGCCTTGCGGTGGCTCCCGAGCCGGGTCACGAGGCCGTCGATCGCGCCCGCGTCGAGGTCGGCGAGCGACGCGGGGACGTGCAGCGCGGCGTGGCGGGCCTCGAGCCCCTCGATGTCGGCGCGGAGCCTCGAGGCCTGGGCGCCCGCGTCGGCGGCGCGATCCTGGGCGTCCTCGCGGTCGCGCTGCGCGCTCTCGGGCAGCAGGACGACGTCGCCGAGGGCGGCGCGCCGGCCGAGGATCGCGCGCCGCGCCTCCAGCAGCGGGAGCACCCGGAGCGCGCGCCGGAGCCGCTTGTCGGTCGACCGGAGCGCGCGCAGCTCCGCGTCGACGCGCTCCTGCTCGGCCCTCTGCTCGTCGATCTCCTGCCGCTTGCGCGTCCAGTCCGCGGGCGGGTGAGCGGCGCTCCTCGCCCCGTTGCGGGCCACCTCGAAGGCCTTGATCGCCTCGTTGAGGGGGCGGGTCCTCGCCTGGGGCGTGAAGATCTCGTCCGCCTCCTGGCGGAGGGTGGCGAGCAGCTGCTGCAGCCCCGGCCCGCCGAGCCCGGCGCCGAACAGGCTCTGGCCGACGTCGCCCTTGCCCTGGAGCAGGGCCTCGCCGCCCTGGCGGAGCGTGTCGTGGGTGAGCCCGAAGGAGGTCCGGAAGAGCTCCTCCGTCACGCCGCCGAGCACCGGAGCGAGCGCGGCGTCGTCGAGGGGGTTGTCGTCCGGATCGCGGAGCGTCTTCACCCGCCCCTTGCGGCGGACGAGCGCGAGCGTAATGTCGCCCCTGCCCGCGAGCCGGCCGCCGACGCGGAGATCGGTGTTGTGGTGCAGGTGGGCGTCCGGCGTGATGTGCGGGATGCCGTAGAGAAGGCCGCGGATCGCCCGGAGCGCGGTGCTCTTTCCGGCCTCGTTGGGGCCGTAGACGACGTGGAGGCCCGGCGAGGGCGAGGAGAGGTCGAGCCGGAGATCCGTGAACGGGCCGAACGCGAGGAGGTGGAGCTCTAGGATCTTCACGAGATCGCTTGCCGGGCGCAGGGGGCGTTGCCCTCCCCTGAACGGATAGCAAGTGCGGAACCTCCGGGCTTTGTCAAGGCGCACCGCGCGCCACGGCTCAGCGGGGCTGCGTCACCGGGGCGTGGAGGAAGGCGCTCCACGAGCCGCGCCGCGGCGCCTTGCCGAGCAGCACCTCGGCGAGCGCCTCGCTGATCGGGAGCCCGGGGGTCCGCTCCAGCCAGAAGAACTCGCCGGACGGGTTGACCTCGAGGAATACGTGCCGGCCGTCCGGCGTGCGGAGGATGTCGAGCGCGCCGTAGTTGAGGCCGAGCTGATCCATCAGCCGGAGCACCGCCGTCTCGACGTCGGGCGGGAGCGTGTCCTTGCGCCAGGCGTCGATGAGCTCGATCCCTTGCCGCCGCCAGTCGACCTCGGCGCCGGGCGCCGCCTGCGAGTCGACAGAGGCCGTGAAGACGCGCTCGCCCACGACCGTCACCCGCAGCTCGCGCGCCTTCGGGATGTTCTCCTGGAAGGTCATCGGGCAGAGCGAGAGCCCCCGCATGTCCGCGAGGTCCTCGGCCCCGAGGGCGTTCGTGAAGACCACCTGCTCCTCGCCGTCGCGGTAGACGGCGAACGACGAGAGCATCTTGGCGATCACCCCGCCCGGGCAGGTCGCTGCGAAGGCCTGCGCCGCGTCGGCGTCGTTGGTCGTGAGCGTGCGCGGGGTGTCGAGGCCGACCTCGCGCGCGATGTCGAGCTGCACCTGCTTGTTCGCCGCGAAGCGCACCGCCGGCAAGGGGTCGACCTGCGGGACGCGGAGCGCCGCCAGCATGCCCTCCGCGGTCTGCTTCGCCTCCTGGACCGACGCCGTCCGGAGCTGTGGGTCCATCGACGACGGCAGCTTGCCGCCGTAGGCGACCCGGCGATACCAGACGGCGGTCACGTCGCCGAGGTCGAGCGCGCCCTCCTTGGTGGTCAGCGTGGAGCGGCCCGCCCCGGCCCCCGACGCCAGCGTGAGCCGCGCGCCCGCCGGGAAAGCGTCGGTGTCGAAGCGGAAGGCCCGGCCGCCCAGCCTGGCGATCGCGGCGGCGACGCGGTCGATGCACTCGTTGTCTTCGCTGTGCGTGATGATGAGGACTGTCACCGGTTCTCCGTCGGAGCGAGCAGCGCCTCCGCCAGCGCGTCGGCGATCGGCAGGCCGAGATCCCGCTCCAGCATGCCCCACTCGCCGGCGGGGTTCACTTCGAGAAAGACGTGCCGTCCGTCGGGCGTCCGGATGAGGTCGACGGCTCCGAAGACAAGCCCGAGGGCGCGCAGGAGCGCGCCGAGCTGCGCTTCGACGTCGCGCGGGAGGGCGTCCGGCTCCCACCCGATGCCGGCGTCGCTGACGTCCGGGTGGCGCCAGTCGACCGCGATCGCCTCGTAGCGGGTCGCGTCGAGCGCGCCTGGGAAGCACCGGCCGTCGACGCAGGCGACGCGCAGCTCGCGCGCCTTGGGGATGCGCTCCTGGAAGACCATGGGGCTCTGGCGCAGGCCGGAGAGGGCGTCGAGGTCGGCCTCCGAGACGGCGTGCGTGAAGACGAAGGGCGCGCCGCCGGAGAGGCTTGTCGAGAAGGGCGTGAGCATCTTGGCGACCACGCGCCCTTCGAGGCGCGCGAAGAACGCGCGGACCTCGGCCGGGTCGTTCGTCACCACCGTCTCGGGGACGCGCAGGCCGACCGACGCGGCCGCCGCGAGCTGGCGCATCTTGTCCTGGGCGCGCTCGTCGGCAGCCGGCGCGTTGATCCAGCGCCGCGCGGGGAGCCCGCTCAGCCAGCCGGTCAGCGCTGCCATCGACTCGCGCACGCAGGCGTCGCGGTACGCCTCGGGGATGCCCTCCCCGAGGCTCGGCGCCCAGAGGCGCCGGAGCCAGACCGCGGAGATCTCGTCTCCGTCGATCTCGACCCCGGCGTCCTCCAGGCGACGGCGTGCGCCGCCCGGCCCGAGCGCCGTCGAGAGAGTGATGTCGCGGGGGAATCGGTCGACGTCCAGGCGGACGGGGCGAGCGCCGCGCCTCCGCAGCGCCTCCGCCACGCGCCCGATCCCGAAGTCGTCCTGAGAGTGCGAGACCAGGAGGACGCTCGCGCTCGCGGTCGTCACGTCAGGGAACCTCTCTCGCACGGGCGCGGGCGGTCCATGCGGTGCTCAGGCCTCGTCGCCGTCCGACGGGTACTTCAGCGTGGTGAAGATGGGGTCTTTCCCGCCTCCCCCGCCGTCCTCTTGATCCGAAGGGTACTTCAGCGTCTGGAAGGGCGGCCTGCCGGCCTTGACGCCGGTACGGACGCGCTTCTGATCCTCCAGGAAGCGAGCGAAGAACGGCACCGCCTCGGCGTCATCCTTCTGCTCCTGCTGCTCGGGCTCACGGTTGTCGATATCGGCCATGGGATACCTCCAGATGGTTGCGTTGCCGCGGCGACGGAGCCGCCGAGGACAAGAGAGCTAACATAGCGAGCGGCCGGGCAGGGGAGCAAGCTCGCTGACAACCTTTGGCACGATTACGGCGGTTCTGGTTGGTGATTCCGCGATCCCGTGGTTCTGTGATTCCGCTACTGCGGCTATCTTTCAGTTTCGGGCGCTTTGTTGTGTTGAATCGTGTTGAGCTTGGTTACGCGTGGTTCCGCATGGTTACGGCGCGGCACGCGCTTTGGATGGCGATCGCGCGGTCTCGCTGAGTTCCGCTCGGCCGCGGGCGGTCAACCCGCCGCGCGGTGCTCACGGTTCACTTGTAGACCGGGTCGTCGTCGCCGTCGGAGGGGTACTTCATGGTGACCATCTCGTCCCGATCCGAGGGGTACTTGAGGGTCTGGTAGATCCCGCCGGCTTTGACGCCGGTCCGGATGCGCTTCTGATCTTCGAGGAAGCGAGCGAAGAAGGGCACCGCCTCCGCTTGCTCGTTTTGCTCGCTCTGCTCGGGATCACGATCGATGTCAGCCATTGGAAACCTCCATATCGATGTATTGCCTTGCGGCGGAGCCGCGGACGACAGGATTCATTCGATCGGCCCGCGCTGCACGTGAAGTTTTGCCAGGCTCATCGCCTTTATTCGGGCGTCGGGTGCGACTTCCTGCGCATCCTTCGCTCGTGTACCTTGGCGCGACCCCCCATGCCCGCCGGGTTCTCACGCTCGATCCACGCGATCGCGACCGACGGCCATCGCGGCTCGATCGCCGGCGCCGCGATCGGCGCGCTCCTGCTCGGAGGCTGGCTCGCGTGGTTCTTCCTCGCGCGCGTCGGGCAGTACGAGGCGAGCGTGAGCGCGCGCCTGGAGGTGGGGCGGGCGGCGCACCGCGTCGAGGCGCCGCTCGGCGGGACGGTCGCCGCGGTCCGCCTCGACCTCGGGGCCGAGGTCGCCGCGGGCGACGTGCTCGTCGAGCTCGACGTGGAGCCGCTCCGCCGCGACATCGACGACAAGCAGGCGAGGCTCTCGGCGATCGCGGGGCAGATGGGGCCGCTCCGGGCCGAGATCGCGGCGCGCTCGCAGGCGCTGCGCGACGGGGCGGAGGCGGCGCGCGCGCGCATCGACGAGGCGAAGGCGCGGCTCAAGGAGGCGGAGGCGGGCGCGCGCTTCCAGGAGCTCGAGGCGGAGCGGGCCGTGCGCCTGCGTCACGACGGGCTCGTGTCCGAGGCCGAGGCGGCGCGGCTCGCGGCCGAGGCGCTCTCGAGGCGCTCGGCGACCGAGGCGCTCGACCGCGCCGCCGCGCGGGCCAACGTCGAGCGGCGCACCGGGCAGAGCGAGCAGCAGGCCGAGCTCGCGCGCCTCGACCGCGAGGCGGCCTCGCTCGACGGCGAGCGGCTCGTGCTGGAGGCGACGATCCAGGGGCTGCTCGCCGAGATCGAGCGGCGCAAGATCCGCTCGCCGATCGCCGGGCGCGTCGGCGAGATCGCGCCGCTCAGGGCCGGCTCTTTCGTGCGCGAAGGCGACGTCGTGGCCGCCGTCGTCCCGCCCGGAGAGCTCAGGGTGATCGCGGAGTTTCCGCCCTCCTCCGTCGGGCGGATCCGCGCGGGGCAGGCGGGGCGCCTGCGCCTCGACGCGTTCCCCTGGACCGAGTACGGCACGCTGGCCACCACCGTCGAGCGCGTCGCCAGCGAGGCGCAGGAGGGCCGCATCCGCGTGGAGCTCGGCGTGCGCCCCGATCCCGCGTCGCCGATCCCCGTGCAGCACGGGCTCCCCGGCAGCGTCGTCATCGAGATGGAGCGCGTCTCGCCGGCGTCGCTGGTGCTGCGGGCGGCAGGGCAGATCGTGAGGGTCCGCGGCGGAGCGGGCGGGTGAGCCAGGGGGCGGCGAGCGCCGATCCACGATCCGCGGCGGAGCGAGCAGCGAGCGCCGATCCCCGCCGCCGAGCGCCGAGCCCGAAGCGGAGGCTGCTCGCGCCGGAGGTGGTGCAGACCTCGGCGATGGATTGCGGGCCAGCGACGCTCAAGTGCGTGCTCGAGGGCTTCGGCATCGGCGTGAGCTACGGGCGCCTTCGCGAGGCCTGCCAGACCGACGTCGACGGCACCTCCATCGACACCCTGGAAGATCTCGCGGAGCAGCTCGGGCTCGTGGCCCAGCAGATCCTCGTCCCCCCGGAGCACGTGCTCCTCGACGAGGCCCAGGCGCTGCCCGCCCTGGCGATCGTGCGGCAGTCGACCGGGCCGCTCCACATCGTCGTGATCTGGCGCCGGCACGGCGGCCTCGCGCAGATCATGGACCCGGGCACGGGGCGGCGCTGGGTCACGCGACGGCAGCTCGAAGCCGAGCTCTACCAGCACGAGCTGCCCCTGTCCGCGGCGGACTTCCGCGCGTGGGCCGCGAGCGACGGGTTCACGCGGCCGCTCGGGCGCCGGCTCGCGTGGCTCGGCGCAGGGACGCGGTCGATCGAGGCGGCGCTCTCGGACCGGGACTGGCGCGCGATCGCCGCGGTCGACGCCGGCGCGCGCCTCGTGACGTCGCTCGTGCGCTCCGGCGGCATCGGGCGCGGTCGGGAGGCCGCGCGCGTGCTGGGCGCGCTGATCGAGCGGGACGCCGGGGCCGCTCGGGAGGAGATGATCCCGCCCGCCTTCTGGACGGCGCGCCCGGGGCCGGCCGGCCCGCGCGGGGAGGAGCTGGTCCTCACGCGGGGCGCCGTGCTCGTGCGGATCCGCGGGCGGCGTCAGCCAAGCCTCGCCCGCGCGCAGGCAGGCCGCGACGCCGCGCCGAGCGCCGCTGCCCCTGCGCCGCCGGTACGCGCGGAGGGGGATGTTCGCGGCGAGGCGGATGCTCGCGGCGAGGCCGCCCCTCGTGCCGAGGCGGCCGCTCGCGAGGCGCGCCTCCCCCCCGACCTCGCGGCCGCGCTCGCGGAGCGCGAGATCCAGCCCGCGCGCGTGCTGCTCCGGATGATCCGCGAGGACGGCTTGCTGACGCCCGCCGTGCTCGCCGGCGCGCTCGTGCTCAGCGTCACGACGGTGGTGCTGGAGAGCCTCCTCTTCCGGGGCCTGCTCCAGATCTCGAACGATCTCGCGCTGTTCGAGCAGCGCCTCGCCGCGCTCGCCGCCCTCGTCGCCTTCCTCGCGGTGGAGCTCGCCCTCGATCTCTCGCTGAGCACGGGGATGATCCGGCTCGGGCGCCACCTCGAGGTCCGGCTGCGGATGGCGTTCCTCGCGAAGATCCCGCGCATCGGCGACCGCTACTTCCAGAGCCGCCCGGCCTCGGACATGGCGCAGCGCGGCCACAGCCTGCACGTGCTCCGCGGCCTCCCCGCGTTCGGCGGCCAGATCGCGCGCTCGGCGCTCGACCTCGCGGTCACCACGGCGGCGATCGTCTGGATCGATCCCGCGAGCGCGCGCCTCGCGGTGCCGGGCGCGGCGCTCGCGCTCGTGTTGCCGTTCGCGGGGAGCCGCGTCCTCGTCGAGCGGGACCTGCGCGTCCGCACCCACGCCGGCGCGCTCACGGGCTTCTACCTCGACGCGCTCCTCGGCCTCGTGCCGATCCGGGCGCACGCGGCGGAGCGGGCCGTGCGCCGCGAGCACGCGGGCCTGCTCGGGGAGTGGGCGCTCGCCGGACGCGCGCTGCTCCGCGCCGCCCTCGCCGTCGACGGGGCGCAGGCGCTGCTCGGCTTCGCGCTCGCCGCGTGGATCCTCGGCGATTTCCTCGCCCGCGGGGGCGCCCTCTCGCGGGCGCTCCTGCTCTTTTACTGGGCGCTCGCGCTGCCCGCCATCGGGCAGGCGCTCGCGAGCACGCTGCTCCAGTACCCGGCGCACCGCAACACGGCGCTGCGCCTGCTCGAGCCGCTCGGCGCGCCGGAGGAGCCGCGCGCCGGCGTCCCCTTGCGCGCGCCCACCGCGGCGGCGCCGGCGGCCCCGCGCTCCGCCGGCGGCGCGGGCTGCGCGATCGCCTTCGAGCGCGTGCGCATCCAGGCGGCCGGTCACGTGATCCTCGACGGGGTGGATCTGAAGATCGCGGCGGGCAGCCACGTGGCGATCGTCGGGGCCTCGGGCGCGGGGAAATCGAGCCTCGTCGGGGTCCTGCTCGGGTGGCACCGGGCGAGCGAGGGCAGGGTGCTCGTCGATGGCCGCCCCCTCGACGGCGAGCGGGTGCGCGCGCTGCGCGAGGAGACCGCATGGGTCGATCCGGCGGTCCAGATCTGGAACCGGTCGTTCCTCGACAACCTCCGCTACGGCGCGCCCGACGACGCGGCCGACTTCGGCGCGGTCGTGGACGAGGCCGAGCTGCGCGAGGTGCTGGAGCGGCTGCCGGAGGGGCAGAAGACCCTGCTCGGCGAGGGCGGGGGGCTCGTCTCCGGCGGCGAGGGGCAACGCCTGCGCCTCGGCCGGGCGATGCTGCGGGGCGAGGCGCGGCTCGCGATCCTCGACGAGCCGTTCCGCGGCCTCGATCGCGAGCGCCGCCGGGCGCTTCTCGCCCGGGCGCGACGGCGCTTCCGCCGGGCGACGCTCCTGTGCGTCACCCACGACGTCGGCGAGACGCGAACGTTCGAGCGGGTGCTCGTCGTGGACGGCGGGCGCGTGGTCGAGGACGGGGCGCCCGCCGAGCTCGCAGCGCGCCCCGGCTCGCGCTACCGCGCGCTGCTGGAGGCCGAGGCGGCCGTGCAGCGAGGGCTCTGGTCGAGCGGCGGGTGGCGCCGGCTGAAGGTCGCGCGCGGGCGCCTCGCCGGAGCGGCGGGCGAGGGCGCCGGAGCGGCGGGCGAGGGCGCCGGAGCGGCGGGCGAGAGCGCCGGAGCGGCAGGCGAGAGCGCCGGAGCGGCAGGCGAGAGCGTCGGAGCGGCGGGCGAGAGCGCCGGAGCGGCGCCAGAGGGCGAGCGGAGGTGACCGCTGGGGCGCAACCTGGGTGGGGAGCCCGGCCGGACGGCGCAGAGGCGCAACCCGGGTGGGGAGGCCCGCCGCAACCCGGGTGGGAAGGCCCGCCGCAACCCGGGTGGGGAGCCACGCCGCAACCTGGGTCGGGGGCCCGGCCAGAGGAGGCGGTCGACGCGCTCGGCGCCCTCGAGTGGCCAGCGGAGCGCCTCGGCGACGCGCTCGAGGCGCTCGCGGCGCAGGGCGGCCTCAGCCCGCGCGCGGTCGCGGCGCCCGTCCCGACCGCGGGGCACCTCCGCAGCGCGGACGCGCTCGGGGCGTGGATCGATCAGGCCGCGGCCTACCTCGGCGTCGAGGCGGAGCCGATCGCGGCGCGCTACGACGAGATCGGCGAGGCGCTGCTCCGCGTCGCGCCCGCGATCGTGTGGCTGCGCGACGGCGGGACGCCTCGCTTCCTCGCCGTCGTGCGGCGCAGGGGGCGGGACCTCGCCGCGCTCCGCGCCGACCGCTCCACGGCGCGCGTTCCGGTCGAGGCGCTCGCCAGCCGCATCTGCCGCCCGATCGAGGCCCAGGTGCTCCCGGAGATCGAGCACGTCCTCGCGCGCGCAGGCGTGCCGGCGCGGCGGCGCGGCGGCGCGCGGCGGGCCCTGCTCCGCGAGCGCCTCGGGCCCATCCTTGTCGACGGCATCTGGAGCCTGCGTCTGCCGCCGGGCGCGCCGATGGCGCGGCAGATCACGGCCGCGCGGGTCCCGCGCCGCCTCCTCGGCCTGCTCGCCGCCCACGCGTCGGCCTACACGCTCTGGATCCTGGTGTGGATGACCGTCGGGCGCAGCATCCTCGACGACCACCTCGACGAGGGGTGGCTCGTCGCCGGCGCGCTGCTGCTCGCGACGGTGGTGCCGCTGCGCCAGCTCATGGCGTGGCTGTCCGGCCTGGTCGCGATCGACGCGAGCGCGCTGATCAAGCAGCGCCTGCTCTCGGGCGCGCTCGCGCTCGACGCCGAGGAGGTGCGCAGCGAGGGCGCGGGCCGCTTCCTCGGCCGCGTGATCGAGTCCGAGGCGATCGAGGGCCTCGCGATGGGCGGCGGCGTCGCGGCCGTCGCGTCGGCGTTCGAGCTCGCGGCGGCGGCGGCCGTGCTCGCCCAGGGCGCGGCGGGCGCGCTCCACGCGCTCCTGCTCGCCGCCTGGGCGGTCCTGGTCGTGGCGCTCTGCGTGCGGTTCTACCGGCGGCGCGCGCGCTGGACCGCCGCGCGGCTCGCGATGACGCACGACCTCATCGAGCGCCTGGTCGGCCACCGGACCCGCCTCGCCCAGGAGCGCAGCGGCCGCTGGCACCACG
Organism: Sorangium sp. So ce375; assembly: GCF_051473855.1. Classification (NCBI taxonomy): domain Bacteria; kingdom Pseudomonadati; phylum Myxococcota; order Polyangiales; family Polyangiaceae; genus Sorangium; species Sorangium sp. So ce375. Next base: position 10,058,029 of record NZ_CP150335.1, on the reverse strand, counting down.
GCGAGGACGAGGCGCTCGCCCAGTACCTGCTGCGGTCGCGCGAGATCGACGGGAGCCAGATCGAGCTCGGCGCGCTGATGCCGCGCGGCTGGCTCATCGCGGGCATCGCCGGCCTCCTGCCGCCGTTCCTCGCGGGCGCCAGCTCCGCCGCGGCGTACGCGGTGGCGCTGGGGGGCGTCGTGCTCGCGAGCCGCGCGCTCCAGGGCCTGTCGGCCGGCCTGTCGAGCCTCGCCAACGCGGCGATCGCGTGGGAGCAGGTCTCCACGCTGTTCCAGGCGGCCGCCCGCGGCGGGGCCCCGCCGCCGCCGCTGCCGCCCGACGCGGGGCGAACGCCGCCCCGCGCGCCCGAGATCGCCGGCGGTCCGGTCGGCGCGGGGGACGCGGGGAACGCCGAAGCCCGCGCGACGGTCCTCGAGGCGCACGAGCTGTCGTTCCGGCACAAGGGCAGGGCGCGCCCCGCGGTGATCGACGTGTCGCTGCGGATCGCGGCGGGCGACCGCGTCCTGCTCGAGGGCCCCTCGGGCGGCGGGAAGTCGACGCTGAGCGCCCTGCTCTCGGGGCTGCGCGCGCCCGACGCGGGGCTGCTGCTGCTCAACGGGCTCGACCGCCACATGCTGGGCGCCGCCGCGTGGCGCCGCCGCGTGGCCGCGGCGCCGCAGTTCCACGAGAACCACGTCCTCGCCGGGACGTTCGCGTACAACCTGCTGATGGGCAGGCGCTGGCCGCCGAGGCCCGATGACATCGAGGAGGCGGAGGAGATCTGCCACGAGCTCGGCCTGGGCGAGCTGCTCGGCCGGATGCCGGGGGGGCTGGAGCAGGCGGTGGGCGAGACGGGCTGGCAGCTCTCGCACGGCGAGCGGAGCCGGCTCTACATCGCGCGCGCGCTGCTCCAGGGCGCCGAGGTCGTCGTGCTCGACGAGAGCTTCGCGGCGCTCGACCCCGAGACGCTGGAGCGCGCGCTGCGCTGCGTGCTGCGGCGCGCGCGCACGCTCGTGGTCATCGCCCACCCGTAGCCGCGGAGGGCGCGCGGCGGCGGGCCCCTCCGCGGCTCGCTCGCGGACGGCGCGGCGCCGCCTCGCGCCATGTGTGCAGGCGTCCGAGGACGCGTGGCGGCCCATCGCTTTCGGGATACGTGTCGCAAGGTCGTCGAGCCCCCATCATGGCCTCTCCCCGTCTCGCGCCGTCGCCCCCTGTCTCGTGCTGTCTCTCTCTGGTCCACGACGCCATGGAGTGGGCCGCGCGGTCCAGGGCGAGCTCACGTCGCGCAATTTCGCCACACAGGCAGCGCGGGCCCCGATGTCGGTTCAACCCTGATCGCTCTCAGGCAACTCCGTAAAGCGCGTTGCTCTCGACGGCCAAACAGCAGCAGGTGCGTTGTCATGATGCACATCGGTGCTGGACGTCATCTGTGTTGCGCCTAGAATTCATTTCAATGCCGGAGCTCAAGATGGAGAGGCGGTTGCCGGTCGGCGCCGAGGTGCTCGCCGGGAGAGGAGTGCACTTCCGTGTCTGGGCGCCAGCCCGGCGCAGGGTCGAGGTCGTCCTCGAGGCCGGGCCGGGGAGCGGCGAGGCCGCCCCGATGCGGCCCGAGGAGGGCGGTTACTTCGCGGCGCTCGTCGCGTCCGCCGCGCGCGGCACCCGGTACCGGTTCCGGCTCGACGACGGCGAGGAGCTCTATCCCGATCCCGCCTCGCGGTCGCAGCCGGAGGGGCCTCACGGGCCCTCCGAGGTGGTCGATCCCGGCGCGTTCTCATGGAGCGATGCGGCATTCCGGGGCGCCCCGCTGAAGGGGCAAGTCGTCTACGAGATGCATGTTGGCACCTTCACCCGGGAGGGCACCTGGGAATCCGCGGCCCGCGAGCTGCCCGAGCTCGCGCGGATCGGCATCTCCCTGATCGAGCTGCTCCCCATCGCCGAGGTCCCCGGGCGCTTCAACTGGGGGTACGACGGCGTGAACCTCTTCGCGCCGACGCGCCTCTACGGCAGCCCGGACGACCTCCGCCGCTTCGTGGACGCGGCGCACCGCGCCGGGATCGCGGTGATCCTCGATGTCGTCTACAACCACCTCGGCCCGGACGGCAACTACCTCGGCCAGTTCTCGGCGGATTACTTCACCGAACGCCACAAGACGGACTGGGGAGCGGCGATCAACTTCGATGGCCCGCGATCCGAGGCCGTGAGGGAATACTTCATCGCCAACGCCGGCTACTGGATCGACGAGTTCCACCTCGACGGGCTCCGGCTCGACGCGACGCAGAACATCTACGATAGCTCGAAAGACCACATCCTCGCCGCGATCGGGCGCCGCGTCCGGGAGGCGGCGAAGGGCAAGGCGACGTTCGTCGTGGCCGAGAACGAGTCCCAGGAAGAGTGGCTGATCCGCGCCGCCGACCGGGGCGGCTACGGGCTCGACGCCATCTGGAACGACGACTTCCATCACAGCGCCAAGGTGGCGCTCACCGGCCGGAACGAGGCCTATTACACCGATCACGAGGGCTCGCCTCAGGAGCTCCTCTCCGCCCTGAAGCACGGGTTCCTCTTCCAGGGGCAGCGCTATCAGTGGCAGGGGCAGCGGCGAGGGACGCCGGCGCTCGGCGTGGATCCGGCCCGCTTCGTCCTCTTCCTGGAGAACCACGATCAGGTCGCCAACACCGCGCGAGGCGAGCGGCTCTGTCGCATCGTGAGCCCGGGCAGGCTCCGGGCGATGTCGGCCGTCCTGCTCCTCGCCCCGGGGACACCCATGCTCTTTCAAGGGCAGGAGTTCGGGTCCTCGGCGCCGTTCCTCTTCTTCGCGGACCACAACCCCGAGCTCGCCCCGCTCGTGCGCAAGGGCAGGGCGGAGTTCCTCGAGCAGTTCCCGTCCTGCTCCCTGCCCGAGGTCCGCGACCAGCTCGACGATCCGAGCGACCCTCGGACGTTCGAGCGCTGCAAGCTCGATCTCTCCGAGCGCGAGCGCAACGCCGGCATCTACGCGCTCCACGAGGATCTCATCGCGCTCCGCCGGCGCGATCCGGTGATCGCGGCCCAGCGCCCGCGCGGCGTCGACGGGGCCGTCCTCTCCGCCCACGCCTTCCTCCTCCGCTACTTCGGCGACGACGGGGACGATCGGCTGCTCCTCGTCAACCTCGGGCGCGATATCCATCGAGGCTCGTTGCCAGAGCCGCTCTTCGCCCCGCCGCCGGGGCGCCGCTGGGAGACGTCGTGGTCCAGCGAGTCGCCCCGCTACGGGGGCCAAGGCAGTCCACCTGTCATCACCGAGGATGGCGTCCACATCCCGGGCGAGGCGGCGATCCTCCTCCACCCCGTGGTCGGGACGCCGGTGCCCGAGAAGACGAGCGCCAACCCGCGCCCAGAGGAGCCCAAGAAGAATGCACGCTGACGAGATCTGCCGGAGGATGGTCTGGTCCCGGGGCGCCGCCCCCGCCTCGCAGGACGACGCCGAGCACGGCTCGGACCCGCTCACGCGGGAATGGCTCGTCACGAACGGGCTCGGCGGTTACGCGTCGGGCACCATCTCCGGCGCGGTGACCCGCCGCTTCCATGGATTGCTGATCTCCGCGCTGCCGGCCCCCCTCGGCCGCACCATGATGCTCAGCGATCTGTCCACCCGGATCCTCACCGCGGACAACAAGGTGGTTCAGGTGGGCGGTCAGGAGCCCTGGCTCGACGGCGGCGCCGCGCAGATCATCGATCTCGCCGAGTTCCGCCTCGAGGCCGGGCTCCCGGTCTGGCGCTACGAGGGCGCGGGGATGGCGATCGAGCGGCGGCTCCTCTTGCCGCACGCGCAGAACACGGTTCATGTCACGTACACGCTCGTCGAGGGGAAGGGGCCGGTCCAGATCGAGCTCCAGCCGTGGGTGAACTTCCGGCCGCACGAGGGCGCGCTCGATCGGCCGGTGGCGGGCCCCTATGCGCTCACCGTGATCGAGGATCGCTACGAGCTCGCGTCGCCGAGCGACCTGCCGCCGCTCCGGCTGAAGGTCCAGGGCGCTCGGGCCGAGTTCAGGATCGACAGCGCCCGCCTGCGCAACGTGCGTTACCGGATCGAGCAGAGCCGCGGATACGACGCGGTGGGCGAGTTCTACAGCCCTGGCCGCTTCAGCCTCGAGCTCAAGGTCTCCGGCAGCGCGACCCTGATCGCGTCCACGGAGGCGTGGGAGACGATCAACGCCCTCTCCACCGACGAGGTGCAGCGCGCCGAGCGCAAGCGCCGGACCAGGCTCCTGCTCGCGGCGACGCCCGAGGTCCGCACGGGGCCCGCGGCGGAGCTCGTCCTCGGCGCCGATCAATTCCTCATCACCCCCGCGGGCCGCGTCGAGGACGCCGCCCGCGCCCGGGCCGCCGGGGACGAGGTGCGCACCGTCATCGCGGGCTACCACTGGTTCACCGACTGGGGCCGGGACACCATGATCAGCCTCGAGGGGCTGACGCTCGTCACCGGGCGCCACTCCGAGGCGGGCTACATCCTGCGCACGTTCGCCCATTACGTGAAGGATGGGCTCATCCCCAACATGTTCCCGGAGGGCAAGAACGACGGGCTCTACCACACCGCCGACGCCACGCTCTGGTTCTTCCACGCGCTCGATCGCTACCTGACGACCACGGGCGATCGCGAGACGCTCCGGCTCGTCCTCCCCACGCTGATCGATATCGTCGAGCACCACACCCGCGGGACGCGCTTCGGGATCCGCGCCGACCCGCAGGACGGCCTGATCCGCCAGGGGGAAGAGGGATATCAGCTGACCTGGATGGACGCCAAGGTCGGCGATTACGTGGTCACGCCGCGCCGCGGGAAGGCCGTGGAGATCAACGCGCTCTGGTACAACGCCCTGCGCCTCATCGAGCGCTGGGTGCGCGAGGCCGACGGCGACGGCGCGGCGAGGCGCTACGGCGCGGCCGCCGAGCAGGTCAAGGCGTCCTTCAACCGGCGCTTCTGGTCCGATAAGCTGGGCCATCTCTACGACGTGATCGACGGCGAGCAGGGCACCGACGACGCATTCCGGCCAAACCAGCTCTTTGCCATCTCGCTGACTCATCCGGTCCTCGATCCCGCGCGCTGGAAGGGGATCGTCGATCAGGTGAAGGAGCGGCTCTGGACGCCCGTGGGCCTCAGGTCGCTCGCCCCGGGACACCCGGATTACAAGCCGAAGTACTTCGGCGACCTCCGCGCGCGGGACATGGCCTATCACCAGGGCACCGTGTGGGGGTGGCTCATCGGCCCGTTCATCGACGCGTGGCTGAAGGTGTATCCCGCCGATCGCGCCGGCGCGCGGGGCCTGCTCGAGGGCTTCGCGCCGCACCTCGACGAGGCCTGCGCCGGCTCGATCAGCGAGATCTTCGACGCCGAGCCGCCCTTCACGCCCCGCGGGTGCGTCGCCCAGGCGTGGAGCGTGGCCGAGCTGCTGCGCGCCTACGCCCGGACGGCCCCCTAGAGCGGCGGTCACCCGCTTCGGATACGGGCCCATCTCGGCGTTTTCGGTGCTCAGCGCACCGGAGTGCGCTTCCGCGCCGAAAACGCCGATCTGGGCCCGTCTCCTGTGCGGGTGACCGCCGCTCTGCTCTGCATGGTGCAGAGGTGGGCGGAAACCGCTCTAAAACTCCCAACAATAATGAGGGATTGGTCCGCTTCAGAACTCCACAGGCACCGCCACCGGGCCGCGGATCAAGGGCCATTCGCTCCACGCGATGTCGCGCGGCGAGGCGGCGAGCTCGATCCGCGGCAGCCTCCGAAGGAGCGTCGAGAAGGCGATCGCCGCCTCGATCCGCGCGAGCGTCGCCCCCAGGCAGAAGTGGATCCCGCTCCCGAAGGCGATGTGCCGGTTCGGCGAGCGGCCGATGTCGAAGCGGTCCGGATCGGGGAAGTGCTCCGGATCCCGGTTCGCGGCCAGGATCCCCGCCGAGACCGCTTCTCCCGCCGGCACGCGGGCGCCGAACAGCTCGATGTCCTCGAGCGGCCAGCGGAGCGTCGAGAGCTCTGCCGGCCCCTCGCAGCGCAGCACCTCCTCGACCGCGGAGCCGATGAGCCCGGGATCCTCTTCGAGCCGACGCCGCTCCGTGGGGTGCGAGAGAAGGAGCAACATCCCGCTCGCGATGAGGTGCACGGTGGTCTCGTGGCCCGCGACGAGCAGCAGGAACACCATGCTCGAGACCTCCGTCGGGCTCAGCTTGTGCTCCTGCTCCTCGGCGAGCAAAAGGCCGCTGATCAGGTCGTCGCGCGGGGCCTTCCGGCGCGCCTCGGAGAGCGCCAGGAAGTACGCCGTGAACTCCTCCACCACGGGCTGCGCGCGCTCCACGAACTCGCGATCTTTCGTGGGCGCGAGGAAAACCTTGGTCCACCGGCGGAACCGGTCGCGATCCTCGAGGGGGAGGCCGAGGAGCTCGGTGATCACCGCGATGGGGAGCGGAAACGCGAAGTCTGCCACGAGCTCCATCCGGCGCCGGTCGATCACGGCGTCGATGAGACCGTCCGCGATCGACTGGATGCGCGGGCGCAGCCCCTCCATCATCCGCGGCGAGAAGGCCCGCTGGACGACGGCCCTGAGCCGCGTGTGATCCGGCGGATCGGCGTCGAGCATGTGTCGATCCAGGCTGGATGAGCGCTCGCTGAGCGGCAGGTAACGCCGGCGCACCTCGGCGGGGAGCTTGCGGAAGTCGCGGATCAGGCGTGAATCCTTGAGGAGCTCCACGCAGTCGTCGTAACCCACGGCCATCCAGATAGGCACGTCGAGGCGGGGCTGGACGAGGCGATGCAGGCGCCCCGCGGCCCGCATGCGCGCATAGATCGCGTGCGTCTCGGCGCGGCCATTCGGACGGAACAGCTCCGGAAAAGCGCCCTGGTCGACCATGATTCCCCCGTTTCCTGACGTCCGGCCGTTCGAGGCGCCGCGCGCGTCACGCCGGATTGCGGGGAGTGCATGGTGGAGAACCGCGCGCCGTCAAGCGGCGGCCGGAGCGCTGCGCGCCGTCGAGCCGCGGCGTCGGATCTCGGGCGCGCCGCGGGAGCGCGCTCTGCCCTCAGGGCGCGTCGCTCGTGCCGAGCAGCCGCGAGATCAGCGTGTGCTCCACGTCGTCGAGCGCCTCGCGCAGGAACGCCGGGTCGTCGAGGCGGATCGCGTCGTCCCCCTCGCGCGCCTCGGCGGGGAGCTTGTTCCTGAGGCTCGCGAACTCGCGCAGCAGCGAGGACAGGCCCGCCTCGTCGTCGCGCAGCGACCGCAGCGACCGCGTGAGCTGGCCGATCGCGTCGTCCCGCTCCTCCAGGGCGCCCACCTGGAGCGGCGAGATCGTCCGGGAGAGCACGCGCTCGATCCAGAGCGCGCCGCCGAGATCGTTCGCGATCGCGCGGATCTGCCCCGTCCAGCGCTCGAAGTCGGCGCGGAGCGCGGCGTGCGCCTTCGTCGCGCCGCACAGGAAGACCCGCGCGGCCAGCGTGCGCCCGTCCGCCTCGGCCAGGCGCCGCTCGAGCTCCTCCCGCGTCAGATCCACGATGTCGTCGGCGCTCGCGGCCGGGGAGAGATCGACCTCGCAGGCGCACCAGCGCACGACGTCGAGGGGACGGTGCTCGACCGAGGTGATGCGGCCCTCGTCCACCGCGACCAGGAGCGCGCCCTTCTCGCCGGTCTCGCGGGCGTGGCGGCCCTGGAGGTTGCCGGGAAACGCGATGTACGGGTCGCGCGAGAGCACCTCCCGGGTGTGCACGTGGCCGAGCGCCCAGTAGTCGTATCGCTTCCCGATGAGGGTGTTCAGGCTGCAAGGAGCGTAGTTGTCGTGGCCCTCGCGCCCGCCCAGGCAGGTGTGGAGCATGCCGATGTTGAAGAGGCCGGTACGCGCGTCCGGATAACCCGCGGCGAGATCGTCGGTGACGGCCTTTGTCGCGAAGCTCTGTCCGTGGACGGCCACCCCGAGCCGATCGAAGACGATGGATTCGGGGCGGCGGGGATCGAGCCGCCGGGCGTTCTCGGGGAGCTCCAGGTGACGCGTGATGTTGCTCTCGGCGTCGTGATTGCCATAGAGGAGCACCACCTCCACCTTGGCGGCGCGCAGCCGGGAGAGCTGTGCGGCGAAGAACAGGCCGGTGCTGTAGTCCTTCCAGTCGCCGTCGTAGATATCGCCGGCGAGGAGCAAGAGATCGACCTCCTCGGCGAGGCAGAGGTTCACGAGGTTCTCGAGCGCGCGGCGGGTGGCCCCGCGGATCTGCTCGACGGGGGCGCCGGGGTAACGGTCGAGCCCGCGGAGCGGGCTGTCGATGTGGAGATCGGCGGCATGGACGAACTTCATGGGCTGGCGCGGCACCAGCGTAGCCGCTTCTCAGCGGGAGCGCTTTTCCCGCGGCCGAGCTACCCGAACCGCAGATCGAGCCCCGCGCTCCCGCCCGCCACCACGATCTCCCTGTCCCTGCACCCCGGATCCTCCGCCATGCGCGCCGCGATCGGCGTGATCACCCGCTCCTCGATCACCCGCTTCAGCGGCCGCGCCCCCCGCCTCGGATCGAACCCCGCCTCGGCCAGAAAGGCTCGCGCCTCGGGCAGGACGCGGAGCCTCAGGTTGCGCCGCAGGAGCCCGGTGCGCGCCTCGGCCTTGGCGAGCTCGAGATCGACGATCCTGAGCACGCTGTCCCGCCCGAGGCTCCGGAACTGCACCACGTGGTCGACGCGGTTCACGAACTCCGGCCGGAAGTGCTCGCGCACGCCCGCCGGCGCCGCGCGCCGCGCGCCGGGGAGCGCGCCGGCCGAAGCTCGCGCGCCGCGCTCACCGTCGTCTCCGAAGCCGACCGGCGCCCGGTCGGCGACGCCGAGGTTCGAGGTCATCACGATGAGCACCATCCGGAAATCGACGTGGCGCCCGTCCTCGTCCGTCAGCCGGCCCTCGCCGAGGATCGCGAGCAGGAGGTCGAACACCTCGCGGTGCGCCTTCTCGATCTCGTCGAGGAGCACGAGCGACAGCGGCTCCTGCCGCACGCGCTGCGCGAGCGTCGTGGCGCCCGGCCCCGCCCCGAGCAGCCGCGCCGACGAGCCAGGGTGCCTGTACTCGCTCATGTCGAGCCGGATCATCCGCCCTTCGTCGCCGAACATGGACCGCGTGAGCTCCTTCGCGAGCTCCGTCTTGCCCACGCCGGTCGGCCCGACGAAGAGCAGCGTGCCGCACGGGCGCTCCGGGTCGTTCATCCCGGCCTTGAAGCGCGCGAGCACGCGCGCCGCGGTGTCGCACGCCTCGTCCTGCCCGATCACGCGCCGCTTCAGCCCGCGCGCGATCGTCTCGGCGCTCGCGGGGATCTCGTCGGCGATGAGCTCGATCGGCAGCCCCGAGTGGCGCGCATACGCCTCGGACACGTCCCGCGGGTACAGCACGCGCGCCGGGGCCGGTCCGGCTGGCTCCGCTTCCGCGCCGCCCCGGGCGCCGGCCTCCTGCGTGAGCCAGTCGAAGAAGCGGAACGCCTTGCCGGGGAAGAGCACGTCGCGCCGGAACATCGCGAGGTGCTGGACCAGCCGCTTCTTGCCCGCCGGGTGCAGCCGGACGCGCGCGTCCTTCCGCGCCTCGTACTCCGCGAGCAGCGCCGGCACCGCGGCCGGCTCCGGCTCGCGCAGCCGCACGATCTGGAAGCACGCCACGAGCGAGGCCGCGCGGCGCTGGCACGCCTCGAGCTCCGGCTCGGTGCACTCCGCGATGAGGCTCACCTCGCCCGTCCGGAGCGCCGGCAGGAACACGTCGCCGATCGACGCGCCGTCCGGCTGCGGCCGGAGCAGCGGCAAGAGCGCGCCGACGTGGAGCAGATCCCCCTCGTGCGACAGCTCGCTCACGAGCCTCAGGCACCTCTCCTGCCACATGCCGAGGTACTTCATCCCGGCGAGGAGCCGGTCGGCCGAGGTGCCGAACAGGCCCGGCGAGCGCGCGCGCGCCTTGTCCCTCCGCCACGCCGCGAACCGACGCGCCAGCCGGTGGACCCAGGTCGTCTTGCCGACGCCCGGGCCGCCCACCAGCAGGATCGACGGCAGCGGCGCCGCGCGCGCCGCGTCGAACAGCGGCAGCGCCTGCGCGAGCTCCTCGGACTCGCCCACCGCGAGCGGGAGCCGCTGGCGCGCGGCCTTCTCGAGGAGATCCTCGGCGACGGCGTGCAGCGTCGGGCGCTCGTCCGCGGCGCGCCGAGCGCTCCGCCTGGCGCGCGCCGGGAGGCGCGGCGACCATGGGCGCACGTACTCGTCGCCCTCCCGGCGAAAATCGAAGAGCGACCGCGGGGACTCGCCGAGCAGCGCGCTCGTGACGAGCTGGCGGAGCACGTCGGGCGCAATCGAGAGATCCTCGAGGATCACGGACCAGCCGAAGCGGGGGAGCATCACGCGGACTCCGCCCTCGGCGAGCTTGCTCGCGAGGTACGTGAGCCGCAGCGGGATCTGGCGCCTGCCGACGACGGCGGTCCGCTTGACGCTGGTCTGCGGGTGGACGTCGACGTCCAGCGAGCGGACCTCGAACGACTCGTCCCACAGATAGCGATCGAGATCGTCCTCGTCCGTGGCGAGCCGCGCGTGGAGCTCGACCTCGAGCGCGCGCAGCACGTCGTCCTCGGAGGCGCCATAGGCGGACGGCGCCGGCCGATCGAAGAGAAATGCCCACGTGCGCAGGAGGATGCCGGTGAAGCGGCCGTCGTGGTGGGCGATGAAATAGACGCGGAGCGATTTCTTGGTCATACGGTGACGGTGGAAACGCGCAGCCTGAGCGTGCCAGCCTAACACAACCGGGCCACACCCCCGCGCCAGCGAACGCCGCTGCGTCGCTTTGCTGCTCCGTTGTTCCGTTGGGCCGCTGTTTCATTGCGCCATTGCCACGATTCCGCCGCCGTCGCTCCCGCCGCGCCCTGAAAGGGCCTGTCCCGGTCGAAGTGGAGCGGCGTCGGAATACGCTGACGGCCAACTCAACGTCAGATCAACTCCATGCGTCGTGGTGACGGCGTGCGTCAAAGCGGCTGCGCGCCGCGACGCGGGAACAACCGTGCTGCATAATTCTGGCGATGTGGAGATGTGTAATCTCATCCACCGTGGCCTCGTCGGGAGGTGTAGAGTGGCGATCATGCCGCAAACGCCTTATTTGATGACTCCTTGCCGCCGCGCGGCTCGAGCCGCGTTCTCGTTGTTCCTCTCTCTTGCTCCGCTCGCTGGGGCCGTGCCCGCGAGCGCCGCTGTGCAGCAGCTGGACGGCACGCGCCTGCCCACGCCCGTCAGCAAACGCGAGACGGACCTCGTGACGAGCCGGGGTTTCCCCATCAACGCCGTTACGCTCGATGGGCTCTTCATGTACCGGGGGGAGGACATCGATCCGGTGGCCGACGCGAGCACGGAGCCAGGTGTCTTCTCGCCGCTCTGCGGGTTCTCGGGAGAGCTGGTGCTGCGTGGGGGCGGGTGCAAGGTCGCGTTCGGCTGGTACAACGTGAACGCGAGCGGCACGCGCCCGCCGGACAACCAGATCTACGAGCTGATCCCCGCGGACACCTCGACGGCGTTCCGGTGCCAGGACGACGATTTCTGCCCGCTGGCCACGATGGACACAAACCAGGCGGGGCAGCACGGCTGGACGCCGCGGCAGTTCTCGGCGGCGGACATCCGGAACGATCCGCGGTACCAGGGCGGCCTGGTCGGCTTCGCGCTGATCGGCAAGCAGGGCACCTACTGCACCCAGACGAAGTTCTCGCAGCGCGACCTGAACACCGTCTGCACGAACTGCACGCCGAAAGCGCCGTGGGTGACCACGCTGATCTACACGTCGACCGCCGAGCCCGACGCGTTCTATGTCGCCTTCGAGGACCTGCCCGTGACCGAGACGAGCTGGAAGGGGAGCCAGGGCGGCTTCGAGAACGACGGCGATTTCAACGATTTCGTCTACTACATCACGGGCGTGACCTGCAAAGGCGGCGGCGAGGTCTGCGACACGGGCCTGCAGGGCGCGTGCGCCGTGGGGAGGACGGGCTGCGCGACCGAAGGCGACGTCGCGTGCCTGCCCGTGCTCGAGCCCGGCGAGCAGAAAGAGACCTGCGACAACATCGACAACGACTGCGACGGCGAGGTCGATAACGGCGAGGGGCTCTGCAACGACGGCTTCGTGTGCAATCGCGGGAACTGCGTGCCGTACTGCGGGCGCGGCGAGGTCGTCTGTGACCCCGGCCTCGTCTGCGACGACGGCCTCTGCGTGGAGGAGGCGTGCGTCGGCAAGGAGTGCACCGGCGGCCAGATCTGCGTCGACGGCACCTGTGTGGGCGGGTGCGACGGCGTCGTCTGCCCCGCGAACCAGGAGTGCCAGCTCGGGCGGTGCGTCGATCTCTGCGCCCACATCACGTGCGAGGACGGCGCGGTCTGCGAGCGCGGCATCTGCCAGTCCAACTGCGGCTGCCGCACCTGCCCTGCCGGCAAGGTGTGCTCGGCGACGGACGGCCGCTGCGTCGACGCCGGCTGCGACGGCAAGACGTGCGCTGACGGGCAGGTCTGCGTCGCCGGGAGCTGCACCGACGCGTGCGCCGGCGCCGTGTGCCCCGGCAACGCGCCGTGCGTCAACGGGGCCTGCGGCGAGCCGGTGGTCCACGGCGGCGCCGCCTCCGTCGGGAGCGGCGGGCCGACCGGAGGCGACGTGGTCCTGGACGATCCGGTGGATCTGACCACCGGCTCCGGCTCGGGCTCGGGCTCCGGCTCGGGCTCCGGCGGCGCGAGCAGCGGCGGCGCGGGCGGCAACAAGCCCGACGCGTCGTGCGCGTGCCGCGCGGGGGCGACCTCGGAGGGCTCGCCGGCCAAGGTCGGCCTGCTCGGGCTCGGCCTCCTGCTGCTCGCCGGCGGCAGGCGCCGCGCGCGCCGCGCCGCGAGTCGCCTGTAAGCCTGTAGCCCGCGCGGCGCGCCATCCGTGCGCCGCGCGCCATCCGTGCGCCGCGCCGCGCGCTCGCCTCACCAGGCGGAGCGCGCGGCCATCGCCGCGACGAAGCCCCCCACGACGCCCGCCAGGAGCCATGCGAGTCGCGCGCTGCCTGATGGCGCCGCCTCGGCGCCGGTGGGCAGCGGGAACACCACCGACCGCACCCGCCGGGATTCCGCGTCGACAAGGAGCACGCCGTCGACGTCGAACGCGATGCGGTACTCGAGCAGCTGCCGGCGCGTCGCGGGCGTATCGATGCGCGGCGCGAGCTGGCCCGCCTTCACCTCGGCGACATACCGCCTGGGACCGTGCGCCACGAGGTAATCGGCGCGGAGCCCGACGCTGACCGGCTCGCCGTCGATCTGGACTCCGTACGAGACCGCGACCTGCCGGCCGACGATCGTGTACCCGAGCTCGCGGAGGAGCACCTCGGCGCGGGCCTCTCCCGCGGCGCCCAGCTCCCGGCACCGCGACAGCCGGCGCCGCTGCCGGGCGCTCCTCCACGCGAGCCGGAGCGTCTGGACCAGCCCGAAGGAGAGCGCCGCGCCGGCCACGGCCAGGAGGAGCTCGGGCGGCATGTCGCGGAAATCCACGCAGAGCGCGTTTGCTCAGGAATCGGGATACCGGGCCAAGTTTTCTGCGCCGGATGCCCTGCGGCTTGGGTGGCGCGCACGTCCACGCGCTCTTATGACAGGGCCGAGCGAGCCATACCGCCTGCTCGTGCTCCGGTGGGGTGGCGCCGTGTTTCAAGAGCGTGCCCGGCTGATCTTGTCAGCGATGCACATCGATCGTCCGCGAGAGCTCCTTTACCCTGGAGCCGAGGGTCTCTGTGATCGAACACGAGGAGAGGCATCGTTCGCAGGTTCGCGCGCTGACCGAGGTCAGCCGCGCCCTCGCATCGGCGCCCTCGGCGTGCGCGATTCAACAGATCGTCCTCTCGGCGGCGGCGCAGCTGGGCGGCTCCGGACGGGCCGTCCTGATCGTGAACGACGCGGACGAGCGGCCGGTCGTCCGGGCGGCGCTGGGGCTCGATCCGGCGCTGCTCGACGAGCTCTGCGGCCGCCCGCTCCCGAGCGTGGACGATGGGATAGCGCGCGCGCTGCACGGGGCGGCCCATGTCGCCGCCGCGCCGTTGATCACAGGCGACCGTGTCTCCGGCCTGCTCGCGGTCGAGCGCGCCGCCCCGGCCTCGGACGGGGACGCATGGCTGCTCGAGGCGCTCGCCGACGCGGCCGCGGTCGCGCTCGCGGGCCACGCCGATGGCGCCGCGCAGGCGGGCTCCCGGGAGCGGCCGGCGCGCTCGGAGGAGGACGTGCAGGACGAGCGCTATCGCCTCCTCGCTCGAGCGGTCAAGGACCCGATCTGGGACTGGGATATCCGGACGGACCGGGTCGAGCGCAACGAGACGTTTTACGAGGTCTTCCGCTACGCTCCCGAGCAGGCGGCCCCGACCTCCGCCTGGTGGGTGAGCCGCTTGCTGCCCCCGGATCGCGACCGCGTGGCGCGCAGCTTCGAGGAGCTCCTCCGCGGCGACACCGACAGCTGGTCGGCGCACTACCGCGTGTACCGCGGCGACGGCTCCGTCGCCCGGGTGTTCGATCGCGGCGCGGTGCTGCGCGACGCGGGCGGCAAGGCGATCCGCATGGTCGGCTCGGCGGTCGATCTGACCGAGCGATTCCGGATCGAGAGCGCGCTCCAGGATCGCGAGGATCGGCTCCGGCTGGCCACGTGGGCGGCGGACGTGGGCACGTGGCGAGTCGACCTCGAGACGCGGCGCGACACGAGGGACGCGAGCCTGAACCGAATCCTGGGCCTGGACGAGCGCGAGACGACGCAGCCCATGGACGACTGGCTGAGCCGCGTGCACCCGGAGGATCTCGACGCGGTGATCGCCATGCACCAGCGGAGCATCCGCGAGCGCTGCATCTACGACCTCATCCACCGCGTCGTCCGCGCCGACGGGTCGATCCGGTGGGTCCACGATCGCGGGCGCATCGTCAGCGATCGGGACGGCTCCCCCCTGTTCTTGACGGGCGCCGTCGTCGACATCACCGAGCTGAAGCAGCTCGAGCGCGAGCGCACGGAGCTGCTCCGCCGCGAGCAGCAGGCGCTCGCCCAGTCGGAGAAGGACCGCCTCCGGGCCGAGGACGCGAACCGCATGAAGGACGAGTTCCTCGCGACGGTCTCCCACGAGCTGCGCACGCCGCTCACGGCGATCCTGGGCTGGGCGCGGCTGATCAAGGACAAGGACCTCGGCCCCGAGCGCGTCAAGCAGGGCATGGCGTCGATCGAGCGCAACGCCCACGCGCAGGCGCAGATCGTCGACGACATCCTGACGGTCTCCCGGATCATCACGGGCAAGCTGCGGCTCCGCACCATCGCCGTGGATCTCGCCGCGGTCATCGAGGCCGCCGTGGACACCATCACGCCGACGGCGAAGGCGAAGGAGATCGAGATCCGCGTCGAGCTCGGCGAGGGGCTCAGCCGCGTGAGCGGCGACCCGGATCGCCTCCAGCAGGTCATGTGGAATCTGCTCTCCAACGCGGTGAAATTCACCCCGAAGCGAGGGCAGGTCACGATCCGGGTGGGGCTCCGCGACTGCCAGATCGCCATCGCGGTCACGGACAACGGCAAGGGCATCGCCACGTCGTTCCTGCCGTATGTGTTCGACCGCTTCCGCCAGGGCGACTCCTCGCCGACGAGGGCGTACGGCGGGCTCGGCCTCGGGCTCGCGATCGTCCGCCACCTCGTCGAGCTGCACGGAGGTACGGTGGAGGCGGAGAGCCCGGGCGAAGGGGGCGGCGCGACGTTCACCGTGACGCTCCCCCTGCCCGCGGCGCCATCCCACGCGCGCGACGGGCCGCCGTCGGCGCTGGGGCACTCCCCGCTGAGGAGCGGGGAGCCGACGCCGCTCGTCGGCGTTCACGTCCTCGTCGTCGAGGACGAGCCGGACGCCCGGGAGATGCTCGCGTTCTTGCTGGAGGGAGCGGGCGCGCGGGTCACCACGGCCGGCTCGACGGGCGAGGCCATGAGCGTCCTGGAGCGGCTGAGGCCCGACGTGCTGCTCAGCGACATCGGTATGCCGGGGGAGAGCGGCTATGCGCTGATTCAGCAGGTGCGCGCGGCGGGTCGGGACGAGATCCGGCGTATCCCGGCCGTGGCCCTGACCGCCTACGCCCGCATCGAGGACAGGAGGAGAGCGCTCGCGGCCGGCTTCCAGAAGCACGTCGCGAAGCCGATCGACCCTGCCGACCTGGTGCGGGTCGTCGCGGACCTCACCGGCCGCCCGTGCGACGGCGGGGCCTCCGCCTCGTGCCGGCGCGGAGCGCCCCTCGGTTGACCCTGCGCGGCGCGTGCGCTCTAGGCCAGCTCGACGCCGAGCAGCCACAGCATCAGCGCCTTCTGCACGTGCAGCCGGTTCTCGGCCTGGTCCCACACGCGCGAGCGCGGCCCTTCCAGCGTCTCGTCGTCGATCTCCTCGCCGCGGTGCGCCGGCAGGCAGTGGAGCACGATCGCGTGCGACGCGGCCTTCGCCATCACCTTGGCGTCCACCGTCCAGCCGGCGAACGCGGCGCGGCGCTTCTCCGCCTCGGCCTCGTGCCCCATGCTCGCCCACACGTCCGTGTTCACCACGTCCGCGCCCGCCGCGCCCTCGCGCGGGTCGCCCACGATCGTGACGTGGCCTGTCTTCCGCGCGCGCTCGACCTCGTCCGCGGGCGGCATGTACCCCTCGGGCCCCGCGAGGACGAGGTGGAAGTCGAAGAGCGGCGCCGCCTCGAGCCACGAGCGCGCCATGTTGCTCGCGCAGTCGCCGAGGAACGCGATGCGCCGGCCGGCGATGCCGGTCCTGTCCCCGGTCGCCGCGAGCGCCTCCTGGATCGTGAAGATGTCGCTGAGCACCTGCACGGGGTGGCCGTCGTCCGAGAGCGCGTTGATCACCGGCACGCTCGCCTCGGCCATCTCGAGCAGGCGCGCGGTCGACGACGTGCGGAACGCGATCGCGTCGCAGTACCGCGCGAGCACGCGCGCCGTGTCGCGGATCGGCTCGCCGCGCGCGAGCTGGCTGCCCTGGGTGCTCAGCACGACCGGCTGGGCGCCGAGCTGCGCGATCCCGACCTCGAACGACACCCGCGTGCGCGTGCTCGCCTTCTCCAGGACGACCGCGATGGCCCGGCCGGCGAGCACCGTCGCGCGCCGCCCCTTCGGCTCTTCCTTGAGGCGAGCGGCGAGC
This sequence comes from Sorangium sp. So ce375, assembly GCF_051473855.1. Classification (NCBI taxonomy): domain Bacteria; kingdom Pseudomonadati; phylum Myxococcota; order Polyangiales; family Polyangiaceae; genus Sorangium; species Sorangium sp. So ce375. The sequence continues at coordinate 10,040,916 of NZ_CP150335.1, read as the reverse complement.
CTGAGCACGCGGTGCGCTTCGGCCAGGGTCATGTCCGTGATCTTGAGGTAATCGCGCTTCGCCATTGTCCCGCCTTCCGCGTCGCCGCCGTCCGGACGCGCTCCCTCGCGCCGCGGGGCAGCCCGCGACGCAACGGCGCGCCGTACGCCCGCCGTGATGTGGCACGACCGGCATACCCCCGTCAATCGCGCGCGCGGGAGCGCAGCGGGCCCCCATCGCCCGGCCTCGCGGCGCGCGCGCCGGCCCGGGGCGAGCGGGGCGCCGCGGCCCCGTCGCCCCGCCTCACCGCGCGCGCGCCTGCCGGAGGCGGCGTCTGGCTACGGCGTGTAAACGTCGATCTCGGTGCGGATGAGCCAGTCGATGTTCTTGCCGGTCTCGCCCGTGATGACGGCCCGGAGATAATCGTATTGCACGATGACATTGAAGCCCCAGTCGGTGTCGTTCTCGACGTCGGCGCCGATCGTCTGGACCGCGCCGACGGCCTCGGCCGGCGAGCCGGTGTTCCGCCTCGCGCTCAGCGCCCGCCGGTAGACCGCGCACTCCCCGTTGTCGCTCCGCGCCGTCGCCACGACGCTGGCGTGCACGACCGAGCTGTCGGGCACAGGGTAGAGGTTGACGGGGTCCGTCGTCGCGACGCCCTCGACGCGTTTATGGTTCACCAGCGAGGCCATCCAGTTGTTCTTCTTCCAGCCGTGGACCTTGCGGTACGAGTTGCCCGTCGCGCGGTCGAGGTAGCGAGAGCCGGGCGGCGCGTACATCTTGCCCTCGGGAGAGCCGAAGAACGCGAGATCGTAGACGCCGTCCTCGACCGCATCGCTGTCGCCGCCCGCGGGGATGACCGGCGTCGAGATGGGGAACGTGCCCCCCTTCCTCACGTCGTATCCCGAGAAGTCGAGGTCGCGCAGCTTGAGGTCGGTCGTCTTCCTCCTGTTCGCGTCGACCCTGTCGATACGGATTGGCACCTCCTGGACCGAGTCCTTGGTCCGGTAGATGCGCGTCCCCTGGAGGGTGACGTCCTCCACGGAGCGCAGGTGCACGCCGCGCGAGGCGTTGTCGTAGATCTCGCAGCCGCTGATCAGGATCCTGCCCGTCTGGTCGATGGTGGGCAGCGCCTCCGCGGCCGGCGTCCCGAGGTCCGTCAGCTGGATGCCGATGCCGTTGTCGCGCAGGATGCACCCCTCCACGATCGCGTCCTCGACCCCCGCCATGAAGATGCCGTTGCTCGGGTTGCCTTCGCAGATGAGCCCTGAGATGACGAGATCTCTGCCCACCGCTCCGGGCTGGAGCGTGGTCACGCGGGCGCCGAAGCCTTCGACGAGCTGCTGGTAGGGGGGGTTCGGGTTCTGGTACACGACGACGTTGTTCTTCGCAGAGCCACCGATGATCCTGACGTTCCTGTACGGGTAATAGTTGACGAAGATCAGCGCGCCTGCCGTGATGGGCTGCGTGTTGCCCGCCGCCAGGGTGACGGCCCAGGTCTGTGTCACGGGGCTCGTGGTGGAGGACACGAGGGTGGAGGACACGCCCGGCAGCTCCTCGATGCGCTTGGTCGTGGGGTTCCAGATGCCGAGGTGTTGCATGAGCACGGGAGATTCGGCGCCGATGACCGTCACGTTGAAGGACGTCTGCGACGGCGCCGGGGAGGCGTCGACGGTGCCGGAGCCATACTCTCCCAGGCAGACGATGTTGAACCCGACGGAGCACTCGGTCGCATGGCAGTCGATGAAGCTGACCTCCCGGGCCTGCCCGAGCTGGAACCCGCCGCCCGCGTCCTCGAGGTTCGTCAACGTGCACAGGTTCTTCTTCGACATGCACCCGACCACGGTGACGCGCCTCGCCCCGGCCAGGTAAAAGCCGGGCTTGCTCACGCCCTCCACCACGCAGCCCGAAATGATCCCATCGCTCGACCAGGTTCCGATCGCGATGCCGTTGGTCCTTGAGCCCTGCATCCCGGTGCCGTTCCCCCGCACCGTGACCCGCTCGCAGAACCAATCGACGCACCCGTTCATCGTGAGCCCCCCGGAGTCGTTCCGCCCCGCCTCGGCGAACTCGATGGTGAGGTCCCGGACGCCCACGTTCCTGAGATTTGGCACGCTCGTGCTCATGGGCTTCGAGAAGTGCAGTGGAATGACGGCGCTCGCAGGTGAGGCGGCGTAGTACTTGAGCACCGTCTCCCGGCCTTCCCCTTCCAGGATGATGCCGTCGTGGTCCACGAGCAGCCCGGCCGTCAGTTTGTACGTCCCCTTCGGGATATAGACCACGCCGCCGCCCGCCGCCGCCGCCGCAGTGATAGCGGCCTGGATCGCCGGCTGGTCGAGGGCCGTGTCGTCGCCCACGGCGTTGTAGGGGGCGTTCTTCACATTATAGATCATCGTGGCGTCCTCCGGGTGCAATGAACACCGCCCCTGCACGCAAGCTTCCGGCGCCGGATGCCGGCATCATCGCGTCTGCGCGGTCATCACAGCTCGACCCGGCGAGGCGCGCGGCGCGGATCGAGCTCTCCGGCGCCGCGCAGCCGCGCCGGTTAGAATAGCTATATGGTGTGTGCTCGCGGGCGCAAGCCGATGGGGGAGCCGAGCAGCTTTATGTCTATCTCGCCATGATCCTCGGGCACACGCCTGGATACGGCGTGCCGCGTCGTGGCGACTTACGGTGTCTGTCGAGCCGCGGTGAGCTCATCGCTCGATCTCGACGTGCCACGCATCTTCCGAGATCTGCTCGACCGAGGCGCGGAGCCCGAGGAGATCCCGGAGCAGCTGCAGGTGGGTCGTCGTGTGCGACGACGGGCGCACGGTCCGGAACGCGCCGCGTCCGGCGAGCGCCATCGGCAAGAGCAGCTGATCGGCCAGGTGCTCGCCCACCGGGACGCCCGCCGCGAGGTAATCGCGCGCTTCCTCGGCGACCTTCGTGGCGACGGTCTCCGCGCGCACTCCCTTCTGGCCGAACCCGGTGAAGACCTCGGTCACGTGCTCGCTCTCGACGGCGATCGTGAGCACGTTGCCCGGGCCGTGCCCGCCCGTCAGCACGCGCGGCCTGAAGCAGCCCGGCTCCCAGCCGAGCACCGCCGCGGCCGCGTCGAGCTCGCGCATCGCGACGGCGCTCGGGAGGTTCGACACCGTCGCCACGGCGCTCCGGCCGCGGATCTCCCCGCGCGAGAGCAGCGTGAGCGGCGCGAGCGCGGGCGCCGGCGCGACCGAGATCCGGACGAGCCCGCCGCCGGCCGGATAGAAGCCGGGCGTCACGAGCGTGGCGGTGATGTCCGGCCCCATCCTCCGCACGAGCGGCAGATAGGCCAGATCCAGGAAATCGAACGGCGGCGCCATCGGGTTGTGCGTGCCGCCCTCGAGCGTGATCGTCGACGGCGCGGGCGCGCGGAACAGCGCGGGCAGGACGGTCTGCAGGACGAGCATCGTGCTCCCCGCGCTGCCGATGCGGAACGTGTGCTCGCCGGGCACGATCGCCGTCGGCCGGAACACGAGCTCCTGCGACCCGAGCGCCGCGCCCGAGACCTCGGCGCGGCCGATCTGGGCGGCGGCCTGGACCGAGGTGAGGTGCTGCCGCATCAGGCCGGGGCGCCCGCGGCCCTTGCGGATCGAGGTGATCCGGACGGGCGTCTGCGTGATCAGCGAGAGGCTGAGCGTCGTGCGGAGGATCTGGCCCCCTCCCTCTCCGACGGATCCATCGATGGTCAGCATGGCAGTCGATCCTCCCTGGATGAGCGATACCACGACCCCTGGCCGCGGCTCACCCCTTCACGCAGACGACCTGCCGCAGGGTGTGGACGATCTCGACGAGATCCTTCTGCGCCCGCATCACGTCGTCGATCGGCTTGTAGGCCGCCGGCGTCTCGTCGATCACGTCCTCGTCCTTGCGGCACTCGACGCCCGAGGTCGCGGCCTCGTGGTCCGCGACGGAGAAGCGGCGGCGCGCCTCGCCCCGCGACATGACGCGGCCCGCGCCGTGGCTCGAGCTGCAGAAGCTCTCCGGGTTGCCGAGCCCGCGGACGATGAACGAGCGCGCGCCCATGCTGCCGGGGATGATCCCGAGATCGCCCGCCTGCGCGCGGACGGCGCCCTTGCGGGTCACGAGCACGTCCTTCCCGTAGTGGTGCTCGCGCGCCACGTAGTTGTGGTGGCAGTTCACCGCCTCGACGGTCGCGTCGAAGGGCGGCAGCTCGCCCGAGCTACGGAGCGCCTCGACGACCTGCGCCATCATCAGCTCCCGGTTCACCGCCGCGAAGTCCTGCGCCCACGACACCGCCTGCATGTAGTCGTGGAAGTGCTTGGTCCCGTCCGGCAGGTACGCGAGGTCGTCGTCGGGCAGGTTGATGAAGAAGCGCCTCATCTCCTGCTTGGCGAGCTCGATGAAGTAGCTCCCGACCCGGTTGCCGACGCCGCGAGACCCGCTGTGCAGCATGACCCAGACGCGGTCCTCCTCGTCGAGGCAGAGCTCGATGAAGTGGTTGCCGGTCCCGAGCGTGCCGAGGTGCTCGATGGCGTAGCCGCGCCCGATGCGCGGGTGCTTCTCGATGATCTTCAGGTACCGCGGCTCGAGCTCGGCCCACGCCGCGACCTGGGCGGGGGGCGGCGAGCGCCACGCGCCGCGGTCGTTCTTGCCGCCGTTGTCGGTGCGGCCGTGCGGCACGGCGCCCTCGATGGCCGTCCGGAGCCCGCGCAGCGCGTCCGGCAGCTGCGACGCGGAGAGGCTCGTGCGCGCCGCCATCATCCCGCAGCCGATGTCGACGCCCACCGCCGCCGGGATGACCGCGCCGCTCGTCGCGACCACGCTCCCCACGGTCGCGCCGATGCCCTGGTGCGCGTCGGGCATCACGGCGATCCACCTGTGGATGAACGGCAGCGCGGCGAGGTTCTTGAGCTGCGCCTCCGCGGCGGGCTCGAACGGCACGCCGACCGTCCACGCCTTGATGGGCACGCCCGAGTCCGTGGGGATGACGTTGTAGCTTCGCTCCATGGCAAGATCTCCGGTGAGGGGTCGAGCCGCTCGGCTCGCGCCGCGGCCCGTTGGCGGTGGGTCCCGTCGGTCTCTGTCGTTCCCGCCGGTCCGTCGTTCCTTCGTTCCTTCGTTCCTGCGTCTCGCACGGCGCGTGCCACTCGAAATCCAGGCGATCGCGGGCCGCTGGCCCTGCGGATTAGACCTGTGTATAAACCGGATAGAGAAAATTCTATGGCACGCAAGCCCACCGTGGTCCTCGGCATGCTCGGCCCGACGCTCGACACCGGAAAGACGCCGGAGCGCTGGTCGCGCTGGCGCCCGAGCGTCGCGCTCTGCCAGCACGAGGACCTGATCGTGGACCGGTTCGAGCTGCTCCACCACCGCCGCTTCGAGGGGCTGGCCGAGACGGTGATGGGCGACGTGCGGCACGTGTCGCCGGAGACGGACATCCGCGCTCACGTTGTCGAGATGGACGACCCGTGGGACTTCGAGGCGGTGTACGGCGCGCTGCACGATTTCGCGAGGGCGTACCCGTTCGCGCCGGACCGGGAGGACTACCTCGTCCACATCACGACGGGCACGCACGTCGCGCAGATCTGCCTGTTCTTGCTCACGGAGTCGCGTTACTTCCCCGGGCGCCTCATCCAGACGTCGCCGCCGAAGCGCGACCGGGAGGAGCTCGCGGCCGGGTCGTTCACGATCATCGATCTCGACCTCTCGAAGTACGATCGCATCGCGTCGCGCTTCCAGAAGGAGCAGCGCGAGGGGGTGTCGTTCTTGAAGAGCGGCATCGAGACGCGCAACGCGGCGTACAACCGGCTGATCGAGCGGATCGAGCACGTGGCGATCGCGTCGCGCGCGCCCATCCTGCTGATGGGCCCGACGGGGGCGGGGAAATCGCAGCTCGCGCGGAAGATCTACGATCTCAAGAAGGGACGCCGGCAGGTGAGCGGCGATTTCGTGGATCTGAACTGCGCGACGATCCGGGGCGACGGCGCGATGTCGGCGCTCTTCGGGCACACGAAGGGCTCGTTCACGGGGGCGCTCCAGGACCGCCCGGGTCTCCTGCGCAAGGCGCACGAGGGGGTGCTGTTCCTCGACGAGATCGGCGAGCTCGGCGCGGACGAGCAGGCGATGCTGCTGCGGGCGATCGAGGAGAAGGCGTTCTTGCCGGTCGGCTCGGACAGGGAGGTGAAGAGCGAGTTCCAGCTGCTCGCCGGCACGAACCGGGATCTCGCGCTGGAGGTCTCGGCGGGGCGCTTCCGGGAGGACCTCCTGGCGAGGATCAACCTGTGGACCTTCCGGCTCCCGGGCCTCCGGGAGCGGGTCGAGGACATCGAGCCGAACCTCGATTACGAGCTCGACGCCACCGCGCGGCTGCTCGGCGTGCGGATCACGATGAGCCGCGACGCGCGCGCGCGGTTCCTCGAGTTCGCGACGTCGCGGGAGGCGGCGTGGCCCGGCAACTTCCGGGACTTCAACGCGGCCGTGACGCGGATGGCGACGCTCGCGCCCGGGGGACGGATCGGGGTGCCGATCGTCGAGGAGGAGATCGAGAGGCTGGCCGAGGCGTGGCGGCGGGGGCCGGCGGCGGGCGGGCGGGCGTTCGCCGCGGGCACCGCGGCGGGGGAGGGGGGCGACGGGGACGATCCCGTTGTCGCGGCGCTCGGCGCGCGCCGGGCGGCGGCGCTCGACCCGTTCGACCGGGTGCAGCTCGCCGAGGTGCTGCGGGTGCTGAAGAGCGCACGATCGCTGTCGGAGGCGGGACGGGTGCTGTTCGCGGCGTCGCGGGTGAAGAAGAAGAGCGTCAACGACGCGGACCGGCTGCGGAAATACCTGGCGCGCTTCGACATCGACTGGAGCGAGGTGGCGGGGAGCGGGTAGAGCGGGTCTCCCTATCACAAGGCCAGGACCGAGCCCGGGCAACAACGATGTTGCGGCGCCGGACCGTCGAGCGCCGCGCGCGACCGATGCGCGATGCTCCGTGGGTCGTGTCACGCCGCGAGCCGTGACATGTCACGCCGCGAGCCGTGACATGTCACGCAGCAGCCCGTGACATGTCATGGAGAATGGGCCGCGCCCCGCGGCGGGCGGCCCGCCGTCCAGCGCACGGTGACGCGACGAATCGAGACCTCCAGCGCTCTCTGCGCCTGGCACATGGAGTGCTACGTGCCACGCCGAGCGGCCGAGAAACAGCGTTTTTCACAACGGCCTGTGCTCGCGGGACGACAATGGCAAATCACGAGAACATCAATCTACCGGAGCGTACCAGGTTGCGTTCTTCTGCCGCCGGCAGAGGAAGAGGGACGACGAACGACGATTCGAGGCTTCGAGCGCGGCTCGCACGGGCTTTTGCGCTGGTAGCGGGCGTGAGCGTGGTCGGCTGCGGTGCGCCCGAGGGGGAGGCGCCCGAGCAGGCCGCGATCTCCACGGCCAGGCAGGCGCTCTTGAGCCAGTTCGAGATCGCGCTCGGGTTCCCGGCAGGCTTTTCACAGGGCAACGTCGCCCTCCATGCATCGCAGTCGTTGCGCATCGCCGGCGGGGTCACGCTGCAAGGCGTGAACGGGGCGCCGGCGCCGGCGGTGAACGTCGGCGCTGGCCTGCTCGAGGTCAACGCCGCGACGAGCACGGGGTCGCTCATCAGCGGAGGGAATATCTGGCTCGGGAGCCAGTCGCACGCCACCGGCACCGTCCAGGCGGCAGGCACCATCACAAAGCAAGCCGGCGCAAACATCATCGGGACAGAGCTTCCGGCCACGCCCCTCGGCCCGCTCGGGAACCTGCGCTTCACGGTCGACTTCCCGTCGCTCATCAACGTACCGGCCGTCGGACCGGACACGACCGCCTCGCTGGCCCCGGGAGGTTACACGAGCGTCTCTGTCGGCTCTCGGAGCACGCTGGATCTCAGCTCGGGCACATACTATCTCGATCAGCTCCAGATGCAGCCTCAGTCGATCGCCCGCCTCGACACGTCGGCCGGTCCGGTGATCGTTTACGTACGCCAGCTGCTCGATTTCAAGGGTAAGGTTCAGATCGTCGGCCCGGACAGCAGCTTCTTCCTGGCCTACCTCGGGACCGGGACCGTCTCGCTCGAGACCGCGTTCAACGGGACCATCGTGGCGCCCAGCGCGACCCTGCGCCTCGCGCCGGTCGGGTCGCCCGGACATCGAGGGTCGTTCTTCGGGCAAACGGTCGAGGCCGCCGAGGCGGGCTCCACCATCGTGTTCGACCCCTTCGACTACTGGTACGATGTCCTGAACATTCACCCGGTGGTCAAGTGCGTGCGACGCTATAAGCACCCTGCGGGGGCCGCGCTCCTCGGCTACGAGAACGAGAGCGACTTCCCGGTCACGGTGCCGCTCGGCCCCCAGAACCAGCTCGTCCCTGCGGGAGACGTGGCGCCGCCAACGACGCTGTTGCCGGGGGTGCACGACAATGTGTTCTTTGCGCCCTTCGACCTGAGCGGCAGCCTCTCGTGGCAGCTCGCCGGAGAGACGGCGACCGCGAGCTCGTCCAGCCCCGCCTGCGATCTGGGAGATGTCCCCCCGAAGCCAGAGCCCGACCCGCCGCTCCCCCTCGTCCCCATCGAGCGCCCGAGCGTGTCGCTCGCGTCGTTGAACGTGCAGCTCGCGCCGGAGGTGACGACGTCCGCCACGTCCCACCTGGCATCGGAGGTGTACGGCGACTTCGTGGGCCCGCAAGTGGGCAACACGAGCAACGAGGAGGCTGGCCCCGCCGCCTTCACGTTCACGGTCACCTCGCTCAACTTCGATGACAGCGAGGGGCTGTGCGGCACGGTCGATCCGTTCGTCGCCAAGCTCGTCATCGACGGTCAGGACAAGGGTCGAACGAGCAGCGGCACGGTGCAGGTCGCCCGCGACCGGGACACGGTCCACGTCTCGATCGACGTGGACGACGACGACGCATTGTTCTGCCTGGGAGACGACGACCTCCGGGAGTACGGGTTCGACGTCGACCTGTACACCGGCGCCACCGGCGCGAACGAGACGTGCATCGACGGCGGCCGCCTGTGCTTCACCGCGACGCCGATCGCGAGCCCGGACATCTGCTTCGACTGGAACGCGCAGTTCATCGACTCTGGACCCTGGACCGGCGTCGGCCCCGAGGACTTCCTCGTCGGCAAGGAGATGCAGCCGGTCCCGGCGAGCTTCGCGCGCTACCAGATCACGATGACGAACTCGACCGGCGTGTTGTTCGACCGCGGCGGCGTGCTCGACGGCAACGGCTGCGTTCCGAGGCCCAAGCTCCCCGTGCGCTCGCACTGGCAGCTGGGCACCGGCCTGCAGATCGCGACCCGCGTCATCAGCCAGCACTGCCTGGACCCTTCGGGGACCAACTGCGCCATGAACGGCTCGGCGTTCACCGGGGCCAACATCGTCGTGCGGGAGACCGGGCAGAGCGGGCCTGCCTCCATGTGCGCGATCTACGCGGAGGACGTCGGGAGCGTCACCGACGCGACGTGCTCGGCCCGCCAGATCGACTGGCCCACGGTGCCGCCGGCGCCCCTCCGCCCTGTCTTCGTCGAGCACAACTCGATCACCCGGACCAGCGCGGCGATCAGCCAGATCCTCAAGCGTGAAGACGCGAGCGGAGGGGAGCTCGGTATCACACGTGCGATGATCGAGAGTCGCTACGAGGGCAACGGTCGAGTCGAGATCGTCGTCGACGAATATTGCGAAATCGAGGAGCCCTGCACGGGGGAGCCCCTCCTGACGAGCTGCAGGAGCCAGGACACGTTGTTCCTCGAGCCGGATGGACTGGCCGCTTCGTCGACCCGCTTCAAGTACGTCGTCGCGCACGAGTTCGGTCATTTCATCCAGGGCAACGGTCAAGGGGTGATGCAGCCGGCGTACGGCTGCGGCGCGGGCGACGCCAACCAGCCCGCGCTCTGCCGCTGCGATGGCGTCCCCCCCGATCAGCGGCTCCATTGCCTGCAATCGCTGGAGGAGCCGAACGCCGTGCAGGTCGAGGGGTTTGGTCAGTACTTCGCGGCCAAGGCCTTCAACGCCGACATGGAATCGGACTGCACGTTCGTTTACTACAAGCAGATAGCGAACACGGCGTGCATGCCGGGCGTGACCGATTGCGCGCTGGACACGGCCACCGGGCTCTACATCAATCAGCCGCCGATCCCGGTGAGCTGCAAGCAGGCCGTCCGGTGGCGCAACACGCACTGCATCGACCAGAACTCGTCCCCCGACCTCCTCTCGTTCGGCACCGAGTACGATTGGCTGGAGTTCCTCTACGGGATCGACAGCCATCCGTCGCCGACAGAGCGCTGGAAAATGAAAGATATTTTCAACGCCTACATCGCCGCGTGCAGTGAATCTGCGCAGAACATCGACATTTGCACCGGCAAGCGCGTCAGCTGGGATGGCGGGCTGGGCCACGAGAGCCTGCTCGAAGGCGTTACCTTGCTGGTGACGGAAGGGTTCAAGACCCAGCCCGCGGCGGATCGTTTCGAGAGGGTGGGCGAGGACTTCGGGGTCAGCGACGTGCCATGAATACAAGCGGTTCGATGACGTGCGCGATCGGTGTCGCTCTCTGGGCTCTTTTGGCCGTGCCCCTCGGCTGCCAGCCCGAGGCGGAGGGCCGGGAGCCATCCGTCGTGCCTGCCGGCAACATGGATCCGGTCGGTCCGGAGGTGGCTGGCTGGGAAGTAGCCTCCGCCGATGGATCCGTGTGTCGGCATCCGGCGGTGGTGGCCGAGTGCGCGAATGGTTGGTGTCGCATTCCGCCGGGCTGCTTCATCATGGGCTCGCCGGAGAGCGAGCTCTGGCGCGGTGAGAGCTCCGAGATCCCAAGGGCGGTCACCATCGAGCGCGGGTTCGAGATCGGGCAGTTCGAGCTGACGCGCAAGCAGTGGTCGGAGCTCGTCGGTGTCGTGCCAGAGAAGCCGGAGAAGGTGCTGGAAGGTCCGGTGACCTGCAAGGACGACGCGTGTCCGCTTCGCTACGCGACGTGGTTCGAAGCCCTGCTCTTCGCCAACCAGCTCTCCGCGCGTCACGAGCCGCCGCTCGCGCCCTGCTTCGAGCTCTCCGAATGTCAAGGCGAGCTGGGCCGCGGCGTGACTTGCGGTCGCGTGAGCCTCACGGGCGGCGCGACGAGCGTCTACGAGTGCGAGGGCTATCGCCTGCCAACGGAGGCAGAATGGGAGTACGCCGCGCGCGCGGGGACGAGGACGGCATACTACGGAGGTGACATCACCGGGACGAATCCGGATGCGCGCTACGACCCCGAGCCGAGCCTCGACCCCATCGCATGGTATGACGTGAACTCGGGAGGGCGTACGCACCCCGTGGGATCCAAGCGGCCCAATCGCTGGCTCTTGTTCGACATGCTCGGCAACGTCTTCGAGTGGACCAGCGATCGCCCCGTCTTTCGCGAGGTCGAGGGGCCAGCGACGAACCCTGCCACGGAGATCGCCCTGAGGACCGACGCGCCCGATCTCCGCGTGGCCCGAGGCGGCAACGCCGCGGGCTCGCGGGATATGCTGCGAACGGCCGGCCAGAATTACCCAGCGTCGGACGCTGTGTCCCGCGGCGTCGGCTTCCGTCTCGTCCGAACCATCAAGTAAGGCCCGGCCGTCGCGCGCCTCGCGGCGGCGGGCCTCGTCGGGCTGGGCGTCGGCGGCCACGAGCAGCCCGGGATCGTCGTCGCCCTCCTCACGCAGGCCCCGCGCCACCTCCAGCCGGCAGCGCCGGCGCCGCAGCGCCTCTTCGGCAGGGCGCGCGGCGCGCGGGGAGGGAACGTCGCCGTGCGCCGTTCGCGCTTGACCGACGTATGCACCGTAGTGTATATGTACATCCATGCAACTGGACGTCTTCCAGGTGCTGGCCGATCCCACGCGCCGCCGCATCGTCGAGGCTCTCCTTTCTGGCGAGCAGCAGGTGGCCGAGGTGGTGGAGAAGGCCGGCATCCACCAGTCGGGCGTGTCGCGGCACCTGCGCATCCTCTCGGAGTCGGGCTTCGTCTCGATGCGGCCCGATGGGCAGCGGCGCCTCTACGCCCTCCGGCCCGAACCCTTCCGCGAGCTCGAGGAGTGGCTGGGACGTTACCGGCAGCTCTGGGAGGAACGCCTCGATCGTTTCGGTGCCGCGCTGGAGAAGAAGCGCGCAACCGCTCAGAAGAACCCCGCCATTCAAGACAACCCAAGCAAAGGGAAGCGATCATGAACAGCGCAGTCAAAGCCCAGGCCCGATCCAAAGTTACAATCGAGCGCACCTATCGCGCTAGCTTGCAGGAGGTCTGGGACCTCTGGACCACGCGCGAGGGCTTCGAGTCCTGGTGGGGCCCGCGAGACTTCCGCGCCGCCGTGGCGGAGCTCGACGCCCGACCGGGCGGCACGCTGCGCTACGAGATGATCGCCGCCACGCCCAAGATGGTCCGCGCCATGGCGGAGATCGGCCAGCCGCCCTCGCACGCCGTCACCTCCACCTTCGCCGAGGTCAGGCCCATGACTCGGCTCGTGCTCCGCAACGTGATCGACTTCTTGCCCGGCGTACCGCCTTACGAGGCCGACATCGAGGTCGAGCTCAGCGAGCTCGGCGACCGCGTGAAGATGGTTGTGCTGCTCGACACCATGCACAGCCCCGAGTTCACCGAAATGCAGAAGGAAGGCTTCACCAGCCAGCTCACCAAGCTGGACGAGAAATTCGGAAGCTCGTGAGAGAGCGGCCTCGAACGCCTTGATCCTTTATACGGGCCGCCGGTGTCCAGCCGGCGCGCGATCAGAAGACGATCGTGCCCAGCTCGATTTCGTCCAAGCCGGTGATGCCCTCCGGCTGGCCGAAGAACAGGAGCCGGCCCGTGGCAGGCAAGGTCGGCGTGTTCCAGGTGAGCTCGATGACGATGTGAGGGTTCTGATAGCGGTCGCGAGCCACGAATGTGGAGGCGGGCGGTCCGAACGGATTCGAGAACCCAGCCAGATCGGGCTCTTCCTGGACGGGCGTGCCGTCGTCAAGAAACCTGACGGACGCGTCCAGCCACGTCCAGTCATCCAGCGCGCCGTCGGCGGTTGATACGGCCGCTTGCAGCCAAGCGTACACCCGTCGGGCGCGGTCACAGTACATGTCGGCCTGCAGCGAGCTCGCTGGGTCGGACGGGCTGTCGATGTCGATGTCGATGTCCGTGACCTGGCCGTCGCGCCAGGTCACGGTGCCGTGCCAGCGTCCGGCGTAGGGGGTGAGCAGCTCGACCGGATCGTGGCCGTTGACCTGCTCACCTGCCTCCAGAGGGCGGGACGATTCACGCTGGCACGACGCGTCGTCGTCTCGCGTCCCCAGGCAGCCGGCCTGGAGCAGCGCAGCCAGCGCGATTGCAGTGCGCCACGTCATTGCGAGACCTCCACGACGGCGAGCGTGACGGTGTCGCCGCCCGTCAGAACCAGCGACCCGTCGCCATAGGCGACACCCGCGCCGGCAGCCACGAGCTCAAAGGTCACTCTTACGAACCCGCTGTCGACCAAGGGATCGAGGATCTCCGCGGAGACGACGTCGGCACCGGCGAAGATCGACGCTGGCAGGGTGACGGAGACCGTCGCAGGCCGGACGAGCGCGCCGTTTCCGTCGACGAAGAGCCCGGTCTCCGCGCTGACGCTCAGCCGGCCGTCGGCGGTCTCGAACAGGATCGTCACCGGGACCTCGTAGTGGGTCGGCTTGTCGTCGCAGTCGAGATGAGCATGGCTCGGCTTGTTCGTTGTCGCCGTCGTCAGCTTCAGCGTGGTGGTCTGGTCGATCTGCACCCAGCGGAGCGGCAGGGTCTGCGGCATCAGCGCGGCGAGGGCGGGTCGCGGGTCGATCCCGCCCGGCGCGGCTTCCCCGGGCGCCACGGACAACCCCTCTCCACATTCGGCAGGAAAAAAGCATCCGGTCGTCCCGCCAAGCAGCAGACCCAAGGCGAAGAGCCTCGACACCCTCCCGACGAACCTCATGTCGTCAGGCATAAGCAATCGACGTACCTGCCGCAGCAAACCCGTGAGCCCGACGCGGGATCGGGGACTTGGACGGCCCTACCACGACATGAGTGTCGCGATGGGCCACCCCTGACACAGCCCCGTGAACCCGTGTAAAATGACCGTGATGGCAGCGTCGCTCCAGGTGGTGGCTCGGTGCGCACCGACCCGAGCACGCCTGCGATCATCACGTGAACGCGCGTGACATGCCCGGAGCGAGTGCGCCTCGTCCGCCCATCGCGACGGATAGCACCTCTGGATATTTACCGTTTCAGTTGACAATTCACTCACTGGGGCATTGTCGTTGGCTGCTTCGGTGCATGGTGCAGCGAGCTGGTCTTTACCGGTTCATCATTTCGGCGGGGATTGACGACGGAGGTCGCCTCCGCTGTTGATCGTGGGGCCGAATTGCCCCAGAGTGCCGGGCGCTGGAGGTCAGTTTCGATGGCTTTGCGTTCATCTCAACAATCACCTTTCCTGGTTCTTGCGCTGGGGGCGGTTGTGCTCCTGTCGGCCTGCTCGGACGACGACGGCGGCGGCTCGACAGCGAGCTCCGGGGGCACGGGCGGCTCGTCGGCGAGCTCCGGGGGCTCCGGGGGCTCCGGGGGCTCCAGCGCGCAGGGCACGGGCGGCGCGGGCGGTGGCACGGGCGGCGCCGGGGACACGGGTGGGGGTGGCACGGGCGGCGGCGGCACAGGCGATGGCGGCACCGGCGGCGGTCTGGACGCGCAAGGGATCGTGCCCAATCCCATCATCTCCCGCGGCAAGCCGGCCTTCGCCTCGGCGGGGACGGCGTCGGTGATCAACGACGGCAAGTACCGATCGGCAGGGACCTGGATCGCGGGCAAGCCGACCTCCGCCGCGCCCGCCTGGGTCGCCATCCAGGTCGGCACCGGGTACGAGCGGCTGCTCCTGAGCTGGACGGCCTCGTACAACTACAACTACACGGATGTGCAATACGGGGCGCCGGGCGCTTACCGCGTGGAGACGTCGAGCAACTCCACGAACGGCTCGGACGGCACCTGGACGAAGGTCGCCGAGGTGACCGACAACCCGGTCCGCACGCGCGCCCACAGCTTCGATTTCAGCGGCCAGAGCTGGGTCCGGCTCGTCGTGACCGCGGCCCCCGCGACGACCGACGAGACCGGCGTCCAGCTCGACGAGATCGACGTGCACGACATCTCGAAGGGCGCGGAGGACACGTGGTTCTTCCTCGGCGACAGCATCACGGCGTTCGCCTATGACCGCGACACCCCGGCGACGCAGCCGAGCTTCGCCGAGAACGTGCACGCCGCGCACGCGGGCCACTATCCCGCGATGATCAACGGGGGCATCGGGAGCGAGCTCGTCAAGAGCAGCGACAAGCCCAGCGCGCTCGATCGCATCGATGACGTCCTGGAGCTGAACCCCGACTTCAACTTCTTCGCCATCGGTTACGGCACCAACGACTCCTGGGGCCAGACCGACCCGAGCACCTTCAAGGCGAACCTGCAGCAGCTCATCGACAAGATCGAGGCAGCGGGCCGCGTGCCGGTGCTCGCGCATATCCCCTTCTCGCCGGACGGCAACCACGACGCGCTCCCGGCGTTCAACAAGGCGATCGACGAGCTGACGCAGGAGAACGGCCTCCCTGCTGGGCCGGATCTGTATACGTGGTTCAAGGATCACGCCGGGCAGCTCTACGACGATGTGCACCCGGATCCCGCCGGGCGGGTCGCGATGAACAAGCTCTGGTCCGACGCCGTGGACGGCCTCTACCCGGCCCAGCGGTAGCGCGACCGCACACCCCCGCGCCCGCGCCGACCGCGCCGGGCTGCGCCGACAAACCACGCGACCCCGCGGCGCCGGCGCGAGCCTTGACTCCACGCGGCGGCGGGGGCTAGCTCGAGCCGGCGCACCGGCTGAAATAGCGGGCGACGGAGCGGCGCCGTGATGGACGACGAGCGGGACGAGCGAGAAGAGGAGGATACGAAGCGGGACATCGCTCCCTATGTCCCGCGCCGCCCCCTGATGGCGGTGATAGGCAACGGCCTCGCGGTGGACTCGGCGACGGAGGCGGTGTGCGTCGAGCTCGGGCGGCGCGCCGTGGAAGCGGGGTTCCGGCTCGTCACCGGGGGGCTTGGGGGCATCATGGCCGCGGTCTCGCGCGGCGGGCGCGAGGCGACGAGCTGGCGCGACGGCGATATCCTCGGGATCCTGCCAGGGTACGAGGCGTCTGCGGCCAACCCGTACGTGGACATCGTCGTTCCCACCGGGATGCAGATCGGGCGCAACATCCTGGTCGTCGCCACGGCGGACGTGGTCGTGGTCGTGGGCGGCGGCGCGGGCACGCTGAGCGAGATCGCCGTCGCCTGGCAGCTCGGCAAGCCGCTGCTCGCGCTCGCGACGAGCGGGGGCTGGGCGAAGCAGCTCGGAGGGGAGCGCGTCGACGACCGGCGCTCCGACAGGATCGTGTCGGTCGCGAGCGCGGAGGAGGCGGTCGCGAGGGCGTGGGAGATCGCGGGCCGAGGCCGCAGCCCGGGGGGCGTGACAGGGCGCTGAGCGCGCGGGGCGCGCTCGCGCCGAGGGCGGCGCCGGTGCTGAGAGGCCGAGGGGGCCCGACCCGCGTGACGCGCTGTCGACCCGCGCTGTGATGATGGCGTCTCCCGAGCGCCGTGGCCGGGGCGCGCGCGGCGGAGCCTCCGCGCGAGCCGGCCGCGAGGCGGCCCGTGCTAGCCTCCGCGCCGATGTCGGAAGCGGAAGAGGACGAGATCCGGCGGCTGAGAGCCCGCGTTGGGACGACCCTCCACGGGAAATGGCGGCTCGACGCGCTGATCGGGGCAGGGGGAATGGCGGCCGTCTACGCGGCCACCCATCACGTGGGGCACCGCGTGGCCATCAAGATCCTGCACCCGGAGGGCGCCGTGTCCCGCGAGCTCCGCGCCCGCTTCGAGCAGGAGGCGCTCGCCGCCGCGCGGCTCGGGCACCCGGCCGCGGTGCAGGTCCACGACATCGACGTGACCCAGCAAGGAGAGCCGTTCCTCGTCATGGAGCTGCTCGACGGAGAGAGCCTCAGAGAGCGCGTCGTGCGGCTCGGCACGATCGCGTTGCCCGAGCTCCTCGCCCATGTGGATACGCTCCTCGAGGTCCTCAAGGCCGCGCACGACGCCGGGATCGTCCATAGGGACATCAAGCCAGACAACCTCTTCGTGACCCGCGAGGGGCGGCTCAAGGTGCTCGATTTCGGGATCGCGCGCATGAAGCAGGGCGGCGCGGGGCTGAAGACGCGGACGGGCGCGGTGCTGGGCACGACGAGCTACATGGCGCCCGAGCAGATCCTGGGGAGGAACGTGGACGGGCGGGCCGACCTCTACGCGGTGGGCGCGACGATGTTCACCCTCCTCGCGAACCGTCGACTCCACGACGAGGACGCGCTCACCGAGGGAGAGCTCCTCGTAAGGAGGAGCACGACGCCCGCTCCTCCGCTATCGACGGTGGCGCCTTTCGTGGATCCGCGGGTCGCGCGCATCGTGGACCGCGCGCTCGCCTTTCAGGTCGAGCGGCGCTATCCGGACGCGCAAACGATGCTCGCCGACGTGCGCGCCGTGCGGCGTGGCGATGAGCCGCCCTTCGCGACGGTGGACAGGGCGGAGGGCGAAGAGCGAACGCGCGCGCACGGCCGGGCCATCCCCGATGGACCGCCGGTGGCGGCGCGGTTTTCGAGCGCGCGCCCGCCGGCGGTGGCGATGCCGGCGGCCGCGCCGGGGCCGTTGCCGGGCCAGCCTTATCCGGAGGCGGGCGCCGCGCTCCGGGGGCGGGCGCGGCGCGCGCCGCGAGCGACGCAGCTCGCCGTCGTCGGCGGGGTGGCGGTGCTCCTCTTCTGTGTAGGGGTCGGGGCGGTGCTGCTGTTCTGGCCCTCCCGCGATGAGGGCGCCCCCTCCCGCGATGAGGGCGCCGCCGACGTTGGCGACAGCCGCGCGCCGGTGCCCCCGAAGGACGTCGCGCAGGCCCAGACCGCCGTGGCGCTCGCGGCCGACCCCGCCGGCTGCCCGCCGGGCGCGCCTTGCGCTTGTCCAGGCGGCAGCCCGGGAAACGTGCCGAAGAGCTGCCTCCTCACGTGCGGCGATGCGTCCGGCTGCAGGCCGAGCTGCTCCGATCGAGATACCTGCGCGAGCCACTGCGCCGGAGACTGCGAGTCTTCCTGTGCGAGGAGCAAGGTGTGTGGCACGACGTGCGCTGACGGCTGCTCCGCCGAGTGCCGCAATGCGGAGACGTGCCAGGTCACCTGCGGCGCAGGGTGCTCGATCACCTGCGAAGACGTCAACAAGTGCGTTCACGTCGTGGGCGACAGGAGCGTCGTGAAGTGCAATCGGGTCGGGGGGTGCCAGGTGATGTGCAAGGGCTCGTGCGCGGTGTCGTGCTCCAACACCGGGGGAGGATGCCCGGTGACGTGCGTGGGGCAGGGGCACGCGGTGAAGTGCCGCGACGGCCGCAAGGCGTGCGGGGACGGCTGCTCGCTGCCGGGGTGAGACGCGCCTCAGAGCCGCGCTTTGCGCAGGGCGAGCAGCCAGTCGTTGAGCTCTCCCTGGTTGGGCGGCTCCTCCGGCAGTACCGCGTGATCGCGGGCCGCCTCGAGGGTCGTAAAGGCTCGGGCGATCTGCTCGGACCAGCGCTCGGCGACGTCGGGAGCGAGCGGCGCCTGCTCGCCGGCGCGCTTGGCCTCGACGAGCTCGCGTGCGGCGCTGAAGCCGTACACGTCGAGGAGCGCGGTCACGTCGGTGACGATCTCGCCCGTCCTGAGGGCGTGGGCGCCGGTCAACGTGGTCCGGAGGACGTAGAGCAGCTTCTTCGCCGACGAGCGGCCTCCCGCCTCCCAGGCGCGGAGCTGGCTCGTGGCGAAGCCGACGTAGTGGCGGAAGATCCGGCGCGAGAGCGCGGCGGCGACGAGGGGGCGGAGCGAGGCGAGGTCGGGATCGACGTGGAGCTGGAGGGGGCCGATGATCCGCTCGATGTAGTTGCCGTTGCCCTGGAGGACGCCGAGGAGGACGGGGTGGAGCTCGTTCGACGTGTAGTCGATCTCGACGCCGTCGATGACCTGCATCCGCTCGGGGCTCGCGTTGCTGCGGAGCAGTCCGAGCAGCTTCTCGGTCGGCTCGACGTGCACCGCCTTGAGGTCGAGGTCGCTGTCCGGCGAGGGGAAGCCGTACGCGTGGGCGCCGCTCAGGGCGATGACGAGGTGCGATCGCTTGGCCTCCTCCTCGGCGATGACGCGCGCCGCGACCTCTTGCTGCTTTGCCTCGAGCACCTGGGGGTTCATCCGTCGTCCTTTCTCTCGTCGTCGCCGCGCGTCGGGGCCGCGTCTCCGTCGTCCCAGGCCGCGATCGGCGCCGGGGGAGCGTCCTTGCCGAGCGGGCCGGGCTCCGCCGCGAGGTGCCGGCGGGCGATCTCCTCGCGGACGCGTCGGAGGAGCGCGTCGGCGCGGGGCACGTCCGGGTGCGGCGGCAGCTTCGTGGCGAGCCGCGCGGCCTCCAGGTCGGGCGTCATCGCCTCGGCGAGCTCGATCGTGCGATCGAGCGTCCAGGCGCCGCTCTTGATGGCGAGGAGCGTCTCGCGCAGGTCTCCCTGCACCACGAGATCGACCTCGCCGTCGCGCAGCCAGCGGATGGCGGTCGCGATGAGGCGCACCAGGTTGTAGGCGTTCTTGGGGCGGAGGTCGCGGGCGGAGTCGAGCGACGTCCTGCCCTGGCGCGCGAACGCCGCGAGCGAGGCGAAGTCGCGCGCGGGCAAGAGGCCCTGATCGTGGAGCGAGCGGTAGAGCTGCTTGATGTACTCCTTCGCCTGGAGCTCCCTGTCGACCTGGGTCGGCGCGGCGCGCGGGCTGAGGGCGGCGAGCTTCCGGGCGACGTCGTCGAGGGCCAGCGAGGGGTCGTCGGCGAGCCAGTCGAGGACCCGTTCCCGGTGCTCGGCCAGCCGGTGAGCCTGCGAGAGCCGCTTGAGCTGGGAGAGCGCGTAGCGGCCGAAGCTGCCGTAGAGGGCCGAGGAGACGAACGCATCACGGGCTTCCAGGAGCCATGCGCCGATGTCGTCGCGGGCCTCGGCGGTGTGGACGAAGAGCAGCTCGAGGGTGTTGGGGTCGGCGCGGAGGGCCTGGCGGATGGCCTTCTCGATCTCCCAGTAAGAGGAGCTGCCGTCGGTGCTCACGAGGTCCCTCGGGGGCTCGGCGAGGCCCGTGGTCCAGGGGAAGGGGAGGGCGAAGACGCCGCGCCGGTCGGTGTCGGAGCCCTCGTTCGCGAGCCCCCACGCGCGCGAGCCCACGACGGCCTCGAGGACCACGGCGGGGCGGAGGGCGTCCCAGGCGGCGCTCCGCCGCTCGGCATGCCGCACCTGGCCGGCCTTGCGCGGGACGAGCTCGTCGCGGTTGTAGCGGACGACGCCGATGCCGACGAGCATGACGTCGAGCTCCGCGCCGGCCGAGCCGACGACGCGCCCGATGGCGCCCTGCGGGATGCGTCGGTCGCCGAGGACGCGGTCGACCCGGGTGGTCACCTCGGTGCCGTGGGGCAGCGGGACGGCGAGCGGGTCGAGGTGGGTGAGGCCGCGCAGGCGGAGCTCCATGTGCGGACGCTAGCATGCGGGAGGGCGCGGCCGAGCTGGCTCGTGCGGGACGTACGGTGCGGCTTTCCTTGCTCTGCGGAGGTCGCTCTGGAGGGCTCGGGCGTGGTGGGGCGGGGCCCTGACGCGAGGCCGGTCCCGCTGGGGGGCCAGTGCGCCGAGGGGTCGGCTGGGGTACGGTGGCCGGCGATGATCACGCGGATCGAGGTCGATGGGTTCAAGTCGCTCCGCGGCTTCGCGCTGGACCTGGAGCCGCTGACGGCGATCGTGGGCGCCAACGGCGCAGGCAAGTCGAACCTGCTCGACGCGCTGCACCTCCTGTCGCGGCTCGCCCAGACCAGCGTCACCGAGGCGCTGAAGAGCGGTCGCGGTGCAATCCGGGATCAGTTTTCGCGGCTGCGGGACGGAGCTGCGGGGCGCATCAGCATCTCGGTGGAGATGCTCCTTGGCACAACCAAGGACCCTGATCGCGGAGGGCAGTTGGTGACGAGGGTGCGCCACAAGTCCGAGATCGGGCGCGCCGTCCTTTCTTCAGGGATCGAGGATATCACCATTGATGAACAGCGCTTCCTCGCCTTCGATCATCCAGCCGCGGACACGTGGATCGAGCGGCATCCGGCGCTGCTTCCTTTCGCTCGTTACAACGACCCGACCAGCGTGCGCATGGAGAGCGTTTTCAAGCTGGAGGGCACAAGACCCGCCACCGGTCCGGACACTCGGGTGGCTCGTTGGAATGAGCTCGGAGTGGAGTGGGACCCTGCCTTCGCTCGAGCCCTTCAGCACCGCGGCATCCTGGAGGGGTCGCTCTCCTCCAGGAACTGGGTTGGCAGGGTTGCGAAGGAGCTCAGCGCAATCCGTGTCGTTCACTTCGAACCCTCCAAGCTTCGCCTCTCCAGCGACCGCGCTGCAGGCCCTGCCCTCGCGGCCGACGGCTCCAACCTCCCGACCGCGCTCGCCGCGCTGGCCCCCGAGGCGCGCGCGCAGATCCGGGCCGACCTCGCGGAGCTCATCCCGGGTTTTCGCTCGTTTGAGGTGGTGCCGACCGATGAAGAGCTCCGGCTGGAGGTGGATTTCACGGACGGCGCCCGCGTACCGGCCCGCATCCTCTCGGATGGCACATTGCGCCTCATCGCATTGCTCACGCTCCTGCGTGGCTCGCCGCCCGGCGCGCTGATCGCCGTCGAAGAGCCGGAGAATGGCATCTATCCGGGTCGCCTGCGCGCGCTCATCGACAAGCTCGTCGACGCGACCACACCCAAGGGCGACGTGCTTCCGCCGCAGGTGCTGCTCACGAGCCACTCGCCGGCGATCCTCGCCGCGCTCCATGGAAGACCCGAGTCGCTCGTCTTCGCGGATCTCGTCCGGCGGGGGGACGACCTTCGCTCCACGCGCATGCGCCACGTGCGCGTAGACGACGGCCCGGAGCGCGACCCCAGCACCGTCTCCCGTCGGGAGATAGAGCGCCTCCTCGACGCGGCGCGCCCGGAGGACGAGGCGTGATCTGGCTATGCGCAGGCGTTTACGCCGAGGGGCCCACCGACGACCGGTTCCTCTGCAACCTGATCAACCGGATGTTGCCGCCGCTCGCCGTCGAAATTTGCAAAGGCGGCTTCTACATAGATGACGCCCGGCGTATCAACGAGCCGCGACGAATACGGGGAGCCAGCCGGGAAGAGCGGATCGCCGCGGCAATCGAGGAGAGCTGGAGCGAGTGCAACCTGTTCGTCGTGCACAGCGACGGCGAGGGCGCGCCCGATGAGGTGCGGCGCGAGCGGATCGAGCCGGGCCTCGCCCGCGCGCGGCGCGCGCGACCGGATCTCGCGGCGGCCGCCTGCGTGCCCGTGCGGGAGACGGAGGCCTGGATGCTGGCCGATCCGGAGGCATTCTGCCGGATCTTCGAGACCGACCGGACGCCGCTGCTGCCTCACGATCCAGAGGCGGAGTCCGATCCGAAGAAGGCCCTGGAGACGGCGCTTTGTGGCCTGGGCGCGCGGATGGGTCGAGGCGTGGAGGAGTACTATGCCGTGCTCGGGGCCGAGGTGCGCCTCGATTCCCTGCGGCGCCTCGCGGCGTTTCAACAGTTCCGCGACGAGCTGTGGAAGGCGATCGCTGCCATTGCGACCCCCAGCGGCGCATGAGCCGCTCGCCGGTCGCTCACGAACTTCGTGTATCGGATGCCTGCCCAGCTGGGGGCGGTCATCGCTCGATCAGCAGCACCGGGCTGCCTGAGAGGGCGAGCGTCACCTTGCCGCCGCTCGCGTCGGCGGAGCTCTTCGCGCCGTCCCACGCGTGGACCTCGAACCCCGTCGCCGTCGCGAGCTCGACGCTCGCGGACGCGTCCTCCGTGCTGCTTGCCGTCACGGCCCAGAGGGCGACCCGGCGCTTGCCGTCCTTCGTGAACACGGCCCCCCGAGCGGCCCCCGGCAGCGCGAGCTCGCTTGTCGCACGGTCATCGTAGGACGCGCCGAAGAGCACCTCGTTGAGGGTGGTGTACGCCTTGCCGAGGTCGGTCTTGGTCGCCTGATCCACGCTGCTGAGGGCGCCCACGTCGTTATAAAGCCCCATGTGCGCGAACACGTCGTCGCTCCCGTCCTCGCCGTTCGATAGGATGAACCAGTCGACGCCGCCGATGCCGTGCGCCTGCGCCATGGTCATCATCTTGATGAGGTAATTGCGTGCGTACTCCGGGCTCCCCACCTCCGGGTACTCCGGCGTCGGCGCGAGCGGCGCACCGTTCTCCGAGACATTCCACGCCTGCACCTCCGCGCCGGCGTCGGCGAGCGTCGCTGCGAAAGCGTCTTTCGACGCGAGGAAATCGTCGACGGACGCATCCGAGCTCTTCGGGCTGAAGATGGGGTAATAGTGAAAATCGAGCACGTCGACGTAGGCGCCGCCCTTCTCCGGGTACTCTGGCGTGACCGCCCCGCCCTCGGGGTTGTCGGTGTAGCGCAGGATCGCCGAGAGGAACGAGGGATATCCGATGCCCCCGGTCGCGATCCGCGCGTCCGGATCCGCCTTGCGTGCGGCCTCCTTCGTGACCCGCAGCATTCGTATGTAGTCAAATATCGATCCGTTGAACCTGGGGAGATCGGCGGCCTTCGGCGGCTCGGTCTTCCAGGCCTCGGTGACGCGCCAGTCGGCCACCCAATCGGGTTCGTTCCAAACGTGCCACAGCTTGACCCAGGGCTTGTAGGCGTCGACGGTCCGGTACACGTAGGAGGCCCACGCGTTGCCAGGGTTCACCGCTCCGTCGGGCGAGAAGATCGGCTCGTAAAGGCTCTTCGGGATATAGTACTCGTTCTGCCAGTCGTCCGCGTCAGCCGGCGCCACCGTCAGGGCGACCGACTCGGATCCGATGAGAAATCCGATATGATCCCCCATGCCCAGGGACGCGTACGATTGAATGTCGCCGACCTCGATGTCGTATCCCCACCTGGCGAAATGGGCGGCTGGCAGCTTGATGCGGAGGCTGCGGACGCCCGCGAGCGCCGCGAGCGTCGCCTCCTTGTCGTCGCCCCAGTCCGCGTTGCGGTGGCCGAGGTTGGCGCCATAGCGAAACGCGTGAGGGAGCCCGCCGCTCCCGCCGCTTCCGCCGTTCCCCCCGCTTCCCCCGTTCCCCCCTTCCCCGGAGCTGGTGTCGCCGCCGCCCGATGCGTCGTACCCTGGCGAGTCGTCCCCCGAACTACATGCAACGACAGCTGAAGCGCACAGCAGAACGGCCCATCGACGCATGAAAATTCCTCCTCCAGGTGGATCCTGGGAGGCCAGTGTAAGGGATATTTTCTGGCTGCGGCGGTCCGGTTTCCGGCTGACGACAGCGACCCGACCCCAGGGTGGGGTGGAGCGACCGGTTCCAGGTTGGCGTGGCGGCTGGAGACGTGACCCAGGTTGAGCGATCGACGCGACCCAGGTTGAGCGATCGACGTGACCCAGGTTGAGCGATCGACGCGACCCAGGTCGGGCGAGCGCGGCGTCAGGGCTCGATCGGCGCGAGCAGCACATCCCGGTGGCGCGCAAGGAAGCGCCGCACATCCTCGGCGGCCTCGCCGGTGAGCTCCTCCACGGCCCGCGTGGCCACATCCAGCGTGCCGCGGGCGATCGCTTCGTCGAAGGAGGCGAGCAGCGTGGCCACCGCGGCGGGCATTCCGGCCTTCTGCATGCCCTGCTCCAGCGCATCGCGCGGCACGGGGACGTAGTCGATCGATTTTCCGGTGAGCTCCGAGGCGATCTGCGCGAGCTCGCGCTGGGACACGGCCGCCGGCCCGGTGATATCGAGCACGCGCTTGCCGTCGAAATCGGCCGTTAGCGCCGCGGCCGCAGCGCGGGCGCAGTCCTCGCGCGTGACATATCCCGCCTTGCCATCGCCGGCCGCAGCGACCAGCCGGCCCGTCGCCAGCGCGCGCCGCAGCGAGGCCACCAGGAAGTCGGCATAGAGGTTGTTGCGGAGGACGGTCGCGCCGAGCCCGCTCGCCGCGATCGCTTCCTCGGTGGCCTGGTGGTCGGGCGCGATCGTGATCGGCGAGCCCGGCCCGGGGTTTGTCAGCGACGTGTAGACCACGTGCCGCACGCCCGCCTTTACCGCGGCCTCGATCGCCCCCCGGTGCTGCGCGATGCGCCGGCCCGGGCGATCCAGCGCGTCGGTGCTGATGAGCAGGAGCCGCGCCGCGCCGGCGAACGCCTCCGGGAGCGAGGCGGGCGCATCGAAGTCTGCGCGCCGCACCTCGACGCCGCGGGCGCGGAGCTCGCCGAGCTTCTCGGGGTGCCGGGTCGTGACGATGAGCGGTCCGGCGCCCCGCGCGAGCAAGAGATCGACGACGCGCCGCCCGAGCTGGCCCCCGGCGCCGGTGACGAGGAGAGGTTGAGACATGGTGAGAGCTCCTTGTGAAGAGGTTGAATGCATGTTTGCGTCTGTCCCGCATCTGGTGCAACACGCACAATCTGGCTACTGTGTTCCGAAATGGGAACAATGGACCTGAACCACCTCTCCGTCTTCACGGCGGTCGCCGAGACGGCGAGCTTCACGGAAGCGGCGCGCCGTCTGGGGGTGCCCAAGTCGACGGTCAGCCGGGGCGTCGCGTCGCTGGAGGCGTCGCTCGGCGTGCGGCTCCTGCAGCGGACGACGCGCAGCGTGGCGCTGACGACGGCCGGGCAGGCGCTCGTCGACCGCCTCGGCTCACGGCTCAAGGCGCTCACCGAGGCGATCGAGGGGATCCCGGAGCTCGAGGACGAGCCGTCAGGCTCGCTCCGCCTCACCGCGACGGCGGACTTCGCGGCCGAGGTGCTGGCGGAGATCCTCGCCGCCTTCTGCCGCCGCTACCCGCGCATCACGCTGGAGATGCACCTGTCGACGCACGCCGTGGATCTGGTGAAAGAGGGGTACGACGCTGCGTTCCGGTTCTTCAAGGAGAAGCCGCGAGACTCGACGCTGGTCGCGCGCAAGGTGGGCGAGCTGCACCTGCAGTTCTACGCCTCGCCAGCGTACCTGGCCGCGCGGGGGACGCCGAGGACGCTGGACGACCTCGCGGGGCACGATTGCGTGGTGCTCACCGGGACGAGCCCGTTCGGGCGAGACGATGCGTCGCGCGCCCGCGCGCGGCTCCGCGCCCGGTGGCTCGCGAACGACGGGTTCTTCGCGCGCGAGGCGGTGCGCCACGGCGTTGGGATCGGCCTGCTCCCCGCCTTCCTCGTCCAGCAGGACGTGCTCGCTGGAGCGCTCGTCCGCGTGCTGCCGCGCTGGAAGGCGCCGACGGGCGGCGTCTTCCTCGTGTTCCCGAGCGGCCAGCACCTGCCGAGGAAGACCGTCGCGCTGCGCGATCACGTGGTCGAGGCGCTGCGCGTGCAGCTCAAGGCGCGCGCGAGCCGCGTCGGTGAGGGCTAGCCGCCCCCTCTCGTTTGCTGCGATGCCGTGTCCAACGCACGTTGCGCACATTACACATGTGTTCGACGATCGGCGGTGCCGCGATGGGATGTGGTCCGCGCCCCCGCGCTGCCGCCCGTTGGGGCTTGATCTGCCGTCAGGTCGTGAGGTTAGGCTGGTGCGCAGCCGAGGCCGCCGGCGCGTCGCGGGCGGGGCACCTGAACATGAGCGCACACGTGGACACTCTCGCGCGATCGCCGCTCGCGGTGGTCGGGGTTGGGCTCGATCTGGCGATCACTGCGTGGAACGAAGGCGCCGAACGACAGCTCGGGTTCTCGAGGCAGGAGGCGATGGGCCGATCCATCGCCGAGCTGCTCCCCTCGCCCGATGGCGCGGAGTCGTGGCGGCGGCTGCTCGACGAGGACAGCGGGGAACAGCGCCTGCGCCATGCCCGGAGCGACGGGCGCGACGTGGCCATCGCGTGGGTCCACCATCGCGTGCTCGACGCGCGGGGCGATGCGGCGGGCGTGGTGTGCATCGGCCGCGACGTGACGGCCGAGATCGAGGCGTCCCGGCTCCACGCCGAGCACCAGCACATCCTCCGCGCCCTCGTCGACAACCTCGATGTCATCGTCTGGGCTTGCGATGCCAGCGGCGTGTTCACCTACTTCGACGGCAAGAGCCTCGCGGCGGCCGGCCTGAAGCCAGGACAGCTCGTGGGGCTGAGCACCTTCGACATCTACAAGGAGCACGAGACCGTGGGGTTGCGCACCGCGCTCCGCGGGGAGCCGCTCCACAACATCATGGAAGTGGGCGGAAAGCCCATCGAGAACTGGTTCGTCCCGGTCCGGAGCGAGGGGGGCGAGGTGAGCTCGGTAGTCGGCATCACCCTCGATCTCAGCGAGTCGCGGCGCGCGGAGCGGGAGCTCCGGGAGCGGCTGGCGATCATCGAGCGGCAGCAGCAGGTGATCCGCCAGCTCTCGACGCCCATCCTGCAGGTCTGGAAGGGCGTGCTGGCGCTCCCGATGATCGGCGTGGTCGACAGCGCGAGGACGGCGGAGGTGATGGACAGCCTGCTCCAGGCGGTGGTGCGCACCGGGGCCCGCTATGCGCTGCTCGACCTGACCGGGGTCGAGGCGGTCGACACGAAGACCGCGAGCTACCTCGTCGATCTCGTCCGCGCGATACGGCTCCTCGGCGCCGAGGGCATCATCACCGGGATCCGGCCGAGCGTCGCCCAGACGATCGTCTCGCTCGGGATCGATCTCGCCGAGATCACGACGCTGTCCGATCTCCAGGCGGGCCTGAAGCACTGTATCGGGGGCGCGCTGCGCTCGGCGTCACGGGCCGATTGATTCCAGTCGTGTATGGGCATCACCGCGGCGAGCGGGCCGCCGGTGACGGGGAGTCCGGGGAGGGGCGCCGACCCAGGTTGAGGTCGCTGGCGGAGGTCGCTGACCTGCGCGCGCCTGGCACGGACCTCGCATGGGCAGAGGATCGTCCCTGGAAGGAGGCCCCTCATGGATTACGACCGCTTCGTCGAGGAGGTGCAGCGTCGCGCCGGCTTCGAGGGCCGCACCGAGGCCGAGCGTGCGATCACCGTGACCGCTCGGACGCTCGGCGAGAGGCTGCTCCCAACGGAGGCAGCCGCGGTCGCCGGTGGGCTGCCGGGGCCGGTCGCCGCCGCCGTGCGCGGCGCGACGTACCAGGGCGACTTCGATCGCGATGAGCTCTACGACCGCATCGCCCGGCGCGAGGGCGCGCCGCGCGGCTTCGGCAGAGAGCACGCCCAGGCCGTGTGCCAGGTCATCGGCGAGGCGCTGCCCGAGGCCGAGCGCGCGCGGCTCCAGCGGCATCTGCCCGACTGGGCGGACCTCTTCGCGTCGCGCCCGGCCGGAGCGCTCCCGCCGCGCCCGGCCCACGCTGCGTCTCCACCCGAGATCGGCCACGGCTCGACGCTCGCGACGGGGCGGCCCGGCAGCCACCACCCCTTGAGCACGGCGCGCCCTGAGACGGCCCATGCGCAGTCGGTCGCCCGATCCGACGACCCTCACGCGGATACCAGGCTGTCGAGCAGCCCGGGTCTGACGCAGGAGCGCCTCCGAGAGACGCTCGCTGACGGGCGCCCGGGCCCCGAGCACCCCGTCAGCGAGACGCAGCGCTGACCAGCGAGTTGCAGCGCGGACGACCCCAGCCCAGCGCGGGTTCGTCGGGCGCTCGCTTGACAGCGGCCGTCGTCCAGCGGACATTTCCCTCACGGGCTGCTCCGAGCCCGGCTCCTCGCCTGCCGCCGGCACGGCTCCAGCGAGGGGCGAAGAGGGCGCTGCCCTTCGGCGGTCTTCGCTCGTGATGCTGCCGCTCTTCCGTCGGTGCCGGCCGACAAGGATCGATCTCGGCAGATCACCTGGACAGGGCCGATGGGGAACCGCCACCACCACAAGAAGCTGCGCGCCGATGTCCGCGCCAGGATGGCCCGGACCGGCGAGGGCTACCAGAAGGCGCTCGCGCAGCTCCTCGACGAGCGCTCCGCACCGAAGGCGGTGCGAAACATCGATCTCGTGCCGATCGACTACTTCGGCACGCCGGCCGCGATCGCGGCCTTCGAGATCGCGGGGCGGCTCGCGTGTCTCGTCGTCTCGAGCCGGCATCATCCGCGGCCGTTCCCCCAAAGCCCCCTCGTCGCCCTGGCGATGCGTGGGCCTCGGACCATCCATTGAGTGATCTCCGCGATCCCGAGTGTCGCGAGGTCATGATGAGCACATCAACGAGAGATCGAATCGACGCCTTCCGCGCGCACGGCTTCTTTGTCGCGCGCGCTTTCCTCGACATCGTCGAGCGCGCCGAGCTCCGCTGCGCGTGCGACGCCGCGCTCCTTTTCACACGAGCGCTCTCCCGGGAGACAGGTCACTCGACCCCCCGGATCTCGCTCCTCACGGACGGCGCCACCTGCTTTCAGGACGACCCCCGCGCGCAGGAGCTCATCGCCGCGTTCGTCGGCTCCCGGCGTGTCTGCGACATGCTCTCCGGCCTCTCGCGGCCGGGAGAGGACGAGGCACCGCGCCTGAAGGACGCGCACTACTACCACGAGCAGACAAGGCGCGACTGGGATGGGGACTGGCACCGAGACAGCCAGTTTGGCCAATCCGATCCAGAGATCGAGCGCGCGATCGTCGCGACGACGACATCGGTCCACTTCCGGGTGGCGCTGGAAGACGACGACCGGCTCGAGATCGTCCCCGGATCCCACGCTCGCTGGGACACGCCGGACGAGCTCCGGATCCGCAGGGGCGCCGATCGAACCACGCCGGACATGCCGAACGCCGCCCGCATCGCCTTGCGCGCCGGAGACGCGTGCATCTTCCACGCGTGGTCCATTCACCGCGCGACGTACCTCCGGGCGCCTCCGCGTCGCACGATCGACGCCCTTTACACCTTCGCTCGTCCGACCGTCCGTCGGTGGACGCCGGCGACGTGAGGCGCGGCCGTCCGTCGCCCGGCCATCACCCGCCGTCGATCTT
Organism: Sorangium sp. So ce375; assembly: GCF_051473855.1. Lineage (NCBI taxonomy): Bacteria > Pseudomonadati > Myxococcota > Polyangiales > Polyangiaceae > Sorangium > Sorangium sp. So ce375. The sequence goes on along the minus strand of NZ_CP150335.1, from coordinate 10,011,023 downwards.
CTCCGCGAACACCGCCGCGAGCCGCTTCGACCTCCGCCCCTTCACGGCCTTTCGCACCCGCTCCACGAGCGGCTCGTCGTGCCGGTGGAGCGCGAGCGCGCTCAGCGCCGCGACCGCGTGCACCTCCGCCCCCTCCTCGACAAGCGCCACGAGCGCGTCGTTCGCCGCGTCGGTGCGCAGCAGCGCCATCCCGAGCAGCACGCTGTCGCGCAGCCGGCTCGCCCTCGCCGCCTCGGCGAGCTCGGCCTGCAAGATCGGCAGCGCCTCGGGCAGGCGCGACTCGCCCAGCGCGAGCGCCGCCGCCTCCGCCGCGCCGTCGTCGCCTTGCTGCAGCACCTTCGCCACGAAGCCGAGGTACCGCCCCGGGAGCAGCCGCAGGAGCCCCCGGTAGCAGGCGCCGAGCACGTCCGGCTCCGGATCGCCGGCGAGCGCCTTCACGTGGAGCGCAGCCGCCGCCGCGTCGAGGCCGGAGTTGCCGAGCGCCGCCGCGGCCTCCGCGCGCGTGACCGGCTCGCGATCTGCGAGCAGCGGCGCGACCTCGAGCAGCGCCTCGCGGTGGCCGACGTGGAACAGCGCGTGAGCACACAGCCCGCGGAGCCCCGCGGCCGTGTCGATCGGCTGCCCGAACGCCGGCTCGAGCTGCACGTGGCGCAGCCCCGCCAGGTAGGTGTCCGGCTCGTGCGCGTCGAACGCGAGCAGCGCCTCGACGATGCGGTTCTTGCCGGAGCAGCCCTTGTCGCTCTTGAGCGGCTCCTCGAGCAGCCGCGGGAACGCCCCCACCAGATCCGGCGTGAGCTCCCGCAACCCGAGGCGCCCCGCCATCGCCGCGGCCTCGCCCACAAGGTAACCGTTCCGGTCCGCGACGAAGCGGCGCAGCTCGGCCGCTGCCTGCGCGGGCGGCGCCTCGGAGAGGGCCGCGATCCGCGCGCGCTTCTCGTCGAACGAGCGGGAGACCGGCACCCGGCGAGCATACAGCAGCCGCGCGCGAGGTCGCCTATCCTCTATCCTTGCCCGCCCATGGCGCCCCGCCCGCCCCTGCTCCACCGCCTCGCCGACGGGCTGGAGACCCGCCCCGTCAAGGCCGCGATCTCGCTCCTGATCCTCGTCTCGGTCCTGCCCATCCAGGGCCTCGACGAGCAGCTCCGCCCGTATTTCCTTGCGATCTTCGGCGTCGAGCTCCTCTTCCGGGGCGTCCTCCTCCAGCAGCGCGGGGACGGGCGGTCGCGCCTCGACGTCCTCCTCTTCGCCTTCGACATCGTCGCCTGGCTCAGCTTCCTGCCGCTCGAGCGGATCCTCGACGCGCACGCCGCCCACGCCCTCCCCATGCTGCGGCTCTCGCGGCTCTTCCTGCTCCTGCGCTTCACGCGCGAGATCGCGATCGACCTCTACGCGATCATGACGCGGCGCGAGCTGCTCGAGCAGTTCGGGCTCGTCACGCTGGCGGTCTGGGGGCTCGCGTTCGGGTCCTCCGTGCTGCTCAGCCACCTCGCGATCGCGCACGACTACGACGGCCGAGGCCCGGCCCCGGACGCCACGTTCATCGACCGGATCTGGTGGTCTTTCCGGCAGATCGAGAGCGCCGACAACCTCGTCGAGAACCTGCGGGTGCACCCCGTCGTGGCCGTCGTCTCGCTCGGCCTCACCATGGTGGGCGTCTTCATCACGTCGTTCATCATCGGCATCGGCGCCAACGTGGTCGACCAGGTCGTGCGCGCGGCGCGGCGGCGGCCAGTCCGCTACGCGGGGCACGCGCTCGTGATCGGCCCGGTGCACGAGGCGGAGATGCTGGTGCAGGAGTTCGTCCGCCTGTACGAGCGCCACCGCGCGCTCCGGAGCATCCGGCTCTCCGAGCTCTGGCTGTGGCTCGTCCGGCGCGGCCCCGTGCCGACCCGGCACGCGCTGCCGCGGATGGCGCTCCTCGGCACCGAAGACGACCCGCCCGCGTACCTCTACGCGCCGGGGATGCGCTGGGTGACCTACCGCAGAGGGGACAGCGCGCAGCCGGAAGAGCTCGGCCTCGTGGGCGCCGCCGGGGCGAAGCGCGCGCTGATCCTCACGCGGCCCGACGCGGGCCCCGACGCCGACGCCCTGACGGCCATGGCGCTCTCCTCGTTCCGGACCCAGAACCCGAGGGGCCACGTGTTCGTCGAGGTGCAGGAGAGCAAGAACCGCGATCTCCTCGCGGCGGTGGGCGGGCCGGGGACGTATCCGCTCGACATGCAGCGGTTCCTCGGCTTCTTCCTGTGCCAGCACCTGATCACGCCAGGCGTGGAGTCGCTCTACGCCGACCTCATGACCGCCGATGGCTCGGAGTTCTACACGCACATCTTCCTCGGCGAGGAGGCCGTGCGGTCCGTCGCCGCGCTCGGCGAGGGCCCGGGCGGCGAGATCTCGTTCTCGCGCATGGCGCGCGCGGCCCACGAGAGGAACGTGATCCTCGCGGGCGTCTTCCTCGGGGAAGGGGTGCCGGAGCGCAGGGAGGGCGAGCTCGTGTCGGTCGAGGGGCTCGTGCCCTGGCTGAATCCGCTGCTCGATCCGCCCGAGGGATCGCCGGCGTGGGCGCTCGGCGCGCGGGCAGGTCGGGTGCCGGCGCGGTGGCTCAGGGGGCTCATCGGCGTGTCGGCCACCTACGCGCCGCTCCGGCGCTACGGGCGAGAGCTCCTGATGGGCCGAGGGGTCGCCGCGGGCGACGCGGCGGCGGGCGGCGCGACGGCGGCGGGCGACGCGGCGGCGGCGCAGGCGTGGGCGGCGGGGCTCTCGCTGCACCGCAGCCAGCTCGAGCGGCTGCTGATCGTCGGGTACAGCGCCGCGCTGCCCTCGCTGCTGCAGGCGCTCGCGCAGTTCGTGCCGGGCGTCGAGGTGACGCTGGTCCTCGGGGAGCGCGGGGACGAGCGGATGCCGCTCGCCGATCGGCTCGCCTCGCTCGGCGTGGCGCTCGCTCCGGACGGCGCGCCGCCGGGCATGGACGGGGTGACGCTCTCGCTCCCGCGCGGCGGCATCGCGACGGTCTACACGCAGCACGGGCACGACCTCACCTCGCTCGCGGTGCGCTGCGCGGCGCGCGGCGCGCCCGTCTCCGCGGCGGTGTTCCTGAGCGAGCCCGAGGGGCTCGATCGCGACGCGCGCACGGCGATGCGGCTCATCCGCTTCGCGCGGGCGCTGGAGAGCCGGGAGCTCGCGCACGGCGAGGAGCTGCACGTGCTCGCGGAGTTCTCCTCGGTGGCGAAGGGCGAGCACGTCCGGAGCCTCCTCGACCCCCGCAAGTGCGGCTTCGCCGGGACGGACAGGCTGCGGGTCAGCCTTGTCAGCACCGAGCGCATCAAGAACTACTTCATGGTTCACAGCGCCTTCGTGCCGGGAGTAACGGCTCTTTACGATGAGCTCCTCGGCGACGGCGGGCAGGACCTCGTCCGCGTCGAGGCGCCGTCGCGCGGCGAGTCGGAGCAGGCGATCGGCGCGATCGGCTTCGACGATCTCCGGACGGCGCTCGAGCCCCGCGGCGCGATCCCCGTCGCGCTGGAGCTCGATGACGGCGCCGTGCTCCTGAACCCTTCGCCGGGGCCGGCCCTCGAGACAGCGCGCATCCGCGCCGTGTACGCGCTCGCCCGGGGCCAGGACCTCGTGGCCCAGGGCGCGCAGCGGCCGGGGCGGGGCGACGGCGACGAGGCCGCGCGCGACGAGGAGCCTCGGCGGATCAGCGCCTGATCAGCTCGCCCCTGCGCCCTTGGCGGTGTTTTTCGCGCCTGGCCCGAAGTCGCGCGCGATCTTCGCGGCGAGATCTGTATCCTGGAGTCGTGCCCGAGCGTCCGGACCTGGAGTACGTCGTCCCGATCCTCGCGCGCGAGCTCGCGGGCACGACCATCGCGTCGGCCCGGGCCGAGAACGCGGTGGTGCTGCACGTCCTGCTCCCGGAGCGCCTCGACGCGCTCTTGCCGGGCGCGGAGATCCGACGCGTGACGCGGCGGGCGCACGCCGTGGTCCTCGAGCTCGCCGGGGCGCGCGCGCTCGATCTCGTGATCTCCCCGATGCTGGCAGGGCGGTTCTCGATCACACGGCCAGGAGAGACGCGGATCCCGACCGATCTCGCCTTCTCGCTGGCCCTCGGGGACGGCCGCGAGCTCCGGGTCCGGGACGACGTGCAGAGCAGCAAGGTCTACGTGCTCGCGCGGGGCGATTTCGACAAGATCCCCGGGCTCCAGCGCGTCGGCCTGGATGTCCTCGATCCTCGGGTGTTCACGCCGGAGGCGTTCCGCGCCGCGGCGCGCGGGCGGCGCGACCTCGCCAAGGACTTCCTGATGGACGGCGCGGCGCTCGACTCCATGGGAGACGCGTACGCCGACGAGGTGCTCTTCGAGGCGAAGATCCACCCGAAGGCGACCGTCACGAGCCTCTCCGACGAGGAGACCGATCGCCTGCACGCGGCGATCGCCCGTGTCCTCGGCGACGCGACGCGGACGATCGCCCGGCGGGCCCCGGCGCTCGACGAGAGGCTGCGCGACTTCCTCAAGGTCCGCGGGCGCCCGGGCCAGCCGTGCCCGCGCTGCGGCGACAAGCTCCGGCGCGCGAGCGTCCACGGGCACGACGCGATCTTCTGCCCGGCCTGCCAGCCCGAGGCGCGGAGAGGCACAGCCGCGGATCCGCGCCGCGCCAGGCGGGAGCCGGGGTGAGGCGAGCCGGTCACGACGCCCGCCCTGGTCGTGCGCCGATGACCGGCTCGGCGACACGGCCTGTCGACCTGGGGAGCTCGGCGGCGCCGGAGCTCAGGGTCGCGACGCCCACGTAGCGGCTCTGCTCGACGACCACGCGCTGCAGAATCGCCTCGGAGCGCAGGTCTTCCCGTCCGTCCATGAATCGGACCACGAGATCGATCAACGATCATCTACCGGTCGTCCACCGGCGTGAACGACGCTCCGTCGAAGCAGCTCCTCTCTTCTCCGCGGAGACGCGACCCGACAGACGCAGAGGCTTCACAACGGAGAGCGGATAGAGACCCGACGCTCTCCGTAGCTCTTCCACTGCGCCTCTGTGGTGCATTTTTCTTCTCACTGCATTGATGCGGCCGCGCTGGCGCGAGTCGAGCCTTTGTGCGAGTCACGGTGACAGGTCGTGGCGTTCTGAGCTACGCTGTGCGCCCGCAGGAAACGCAGTATGCTTTGCAAATTCCACCTATCTGCACATCGCCTGGCCGGCGTCGCCGCGCTTCTGTTGTCGCTGCCGGGCTGCGCCCTCGAAACGAGAGGCACAGGCGGGGCAGGTGACTTCGAGCCTCGACCCGGAGGCCCCGGTGGCGCTCCCGCTGACGAACCCGGCGGAATTATCGACGGAGGGCCCGGCGGCGCTCCCGTCGAACAGCCGGGCGGAGGTCCGACGGGAGGCACCGGCGGCGGCGCCCCGACGGAAGAACCCGGCGGCGATCCGACGGAAGGCGCCGGCGGCGCTCCGGTGGAAGAACCCGGCGGCGATCCGTTGGAAGAACCGGATGAACATCCCGCGCCGCTGTGCGAGACGGCAGCTTCATCGCTGATCGCGTGCTTCGCGTTCGAGGGGAGCCCGGACGACGCCTCGCAGCACCACTTCACGCCCGAGCGGGTGCGCAGCGTGGAGTACGCGCCTGGCCGGGCCGGCCAGGCGCTCTTGCTGAAGCAGGGGAGCAAACTCTACTTCCGCCATGACGCCGCGTGGACCGCCCCCGCGATGACCATCGATGTCTGGATCAACCCCGCCTCTCTGCCGGAGAAACGGCGATACACCGTGATCGACAGCGGCGGGAAGCCTTCGCTCTTCCTGCTGCCGGGCGGGCAGATCCGTTGCACCGTGGGCGTCGAGCGAAACGTGCCTTACCCCGTCGTTCCTGGGCAGTGGACGCACATCGCCTGTCTCTCCGATGGCCAGACGCAGAGCCTCTACGTGAACGGCGTCGAGGTCGACCGGAGCCCCTCTGGCCCGGTGATCGCCTCCGGCGAACAGCCCGTCCACATCGGCTCGGACGAGCCCTCCGGGGAAGACGAGTTCAAAGGGCTGCTCGACAGCCTCCGCATCTTCGGTCGGCCGCTCACGCCTCAAGAGATCTGCGCAGCTGCCGGCGCCTGCTGAGCGGCGCGGCCCTTGCGCCCGCCGCACTGGGGGAGGTGGCCCGCGGCTGGGGTGGCCCGCGGGCGGCTCACCGCCATCGCCGCGGGCCGCTCATGGCCGTAGCCAGGCCGCTCATGGCCGTAGCCCCGGGCCGGATCCATGGCCGGTGCCGCTGAGCCACGGGAGAGCCCCAGCGGAATCGGCCAGCGCTGCCGGAAGAGTGCGCTCTTGGTACGAGAACGGAGGTGGGCGGGAAGAAAGCGGGCCGGGATGAGGAGCGAACGCCTCAGAAGGGAGCGTCGCGGAGCTTCTCCTTGTACTCCGCCTTGTACAGATCGTGGCAGGACTTGCAGCTCGCCTTGGCGCCGTCGATGTCGCCCTTCTTGGCCTTCTCGACGCCCTCGTTCGAGATCGCGACCCACTTGTCCATGCCCTTCGGCGGCCTCGCCGCCACGTACTTCAGCGCCTCCGCGATCTTCGCGCCGTCGCCGCTCGTGGTCGCCGACTGCATCACCGACTTCATCCAGCCCTGCATCGGACAGGCCTTCTGTCCTTTTGCACCGCAGCCGAAATCCTTCTTCTCGGCGACGGAGGTGGGGACGTCCGCGGTCCCGCCGGCGGCCCACGCGGCTCCAGCAAAGCCAATGCCGACGCTCATCAACAGGGCACTCATCAGCTTCTTGCTCATCGACATCCGACGTCTCCTGTGGGTAAGGGCAAGCGCAACGAGAGACATTGCAGCTCCAGGGGTGGATGTCAACAGCCACCTTGGTCGCCGAACCAGCTCGCGAGCGCTGCGGAGGCGGAGACGAGGTCGGGGCACAAAAACTTCATCGCGAAGTCCGCCGAGGCGAAGATAACGTCAGGAGAGAAAAACTTCATTCATGATGTCTCCTCCGCGCCGTCTCCGTCCTCGCTCGCACCGTGTGGAACGTCCTGACGCCACGCAGCGAGCGGAGGTCTCGCCCCGCCGGAGAGCGCGCCCCGGGAGCGCCTCTCTGGGCGCGGGCCGCCCGTTCTCCTGGTGGAGCGCGCCCACGGCGGGCGCCGTCGGCGGATTCGGGCGGCGCCGCGAGCAGGGGACATCGCGAGCATCGTCGCGAGCGCTGGCTGAACACCCTGCGACGAACGGGCGCGGCACCCTACCGCGCGACGATGGGTCGGCGCCGCTGCTCACCGAGTTCGCGCCCGCGGTCCCCGGATCCATGTCCACCGGGTGATGGATGGGAGCACGCGGTGAAGCACAGCTTCGTGGCGACGCGCTTCTTCATCGATGCATTGCGTGGAGTACGTCTTTTCCCCGCGCAGGAGGCCTAGAGTAACGATCACGTGGGAGTCTCGAAAAAATCAACAGAAGGGAAGAGCAACCGCAAGGGCGCAAGGGGCGCAAGGGGAAGGCAAGAAAATATCTCGGCTCTGGTCCCTTGCGCCCCTTGCGCCCTTGCGGTTGCTCTCTTTCCCGCATTCCTGCGCTTGGAGCTGGCTTCCTGGCAGATCGGCTGGGCCTCGCAACCCATTGAATTCAGAATACGTACGTTCATCGACATGGCGCGTCGCGACGCGCTCCTCGATTCGCTTCAGGTGCCCTGAGCCGGAGCCGCCGAGCACGCCACCCGTCGGCGCCCCCTCCGGCGCCTGCGCCGCGGCCGTTCGCCCACCACGGACGCCCTGCTCGTGGAGGGCTCCCGCACGCTCGGCGCGCCGTCCGGTCGGCCTGCACACACGCGCGTATCCGTCGAGATACCCTCGTTCGCACCGGCGGGCTGCCAGCGCGCGGAGCCCAGCTCCTCCCCGAACGCACCGGCGTGTTCTTCGAGAGACTCCAGTCCTGACGCGTCGCATCGCGCGCTCGCTTCGATCACGCCGTGGAGGTGAGTCGCCATACCATCCAGGGCCTAGATCCAGACCAGGGGGCCGCGCGCGTGATATCGCTGGATCCACGGCCGTTGATGCGCGTCGGAGAGATCGTCGACGAGCGGTTCCAGATCGAGGGCCTCGCGGGCTCGGGCGGGATGGGGCACGTCTACCGGGCGCGCGATCGGCAGAGCGGCGACACGGTGGCTCTCAAGGTGCTTCGCCGCGCCGGCAAGGGCGAGCTCAGCCGCTTCTCCTGCGAGGTAGAGGCGCTCTCGGCGCTGCGCGTCCCCGGCGTCGTCCGGTACATCGCCCACGGCGTCACGGCGGGCGGCAAGCCGTACCTGGTGATGGAGTGGCTCGCCGGGGAGACGCTCGCCGAGCGCGTCGCGCGGCGAGGGCTCACCCCCGCCGAGAGCGTCGATGTCGTCGCGCGCGTCGCGGAGACGCTCGGCGTCCTCCACGCGCAGGGCGTCGTGCACCGCGATCTCAAGCCGAGCAACCTGCTCCTCGTCGAGGGCCGGCTCGATCGCGCGATGGTGCTCGACTTCGGGATCGCGCGCTTCCGGTTCGACCAGCAGCTCACCATGCCGGGCACCGTCCTCGGGACCCCGGAGTACATGGCGCCCGAGCAGGCGCGCGGCGAGCGGCGCGTCGACGCCCGCGCCGACGTGTTCGCGCTCGGCTGCGTGCTCTTCAAGTGCCTCACCGGGCGCTCCGCCTTCCAGGGCGCCGGGGCGCTCGCCGTGCTGGTCAAGGTGCTGCTCGACGAGCCGCCGCGGCTCCGCGAGGTCCGGCCCGACCTGCCTGACGGGCTCGACGCCCTCGTCGCCAGGATGCTCGCGAAGCAGCCAGGCGGGCGACCCCGCGACGGCGCGGCCGTCGCGGCAGCGCTCCGCGCGATCGAGCTCGGCAGCGATGACGCCGCGTTCGGCGGCCAGCCCGCGGCGCCGGCGCCCGTCCTGGAGCTCACGAGCTGCGAGCGGCGCGTCACCTGCCTCGTGCTCGCGCACGAGCGCTCGGCGCCCGAAGAGCAGACGCGCTCGCAGGAGGAGGAGCAGGCGCGGGCGACGTGCCGCGCCGAAGAGCTCTACGCGCTCGCCGAGCGTCACCAGGGCCAGATCGAGCTCATCGACGCGAGGTCGCCGCTGATCGTGCTGACGAGCGCCGAGGCGGCCACCGATCTCGCCGCGCAGGCCGCGCGGTGCGCGCTCTCGCTGCGCGGGCTGCTCGGCGGCGCGCCGGTCTCGCTCGTGACCGGGCGAGCGGAGCTCACGTCGCGCATCCCGATGGGCGAGCTCATCGATCGGGCGGTGCAGCTCCTGCCGTCGCACGGCGAGCCGGGCGCGGCGGCCGCGGTCCGCATCGACGAGGTGACGGCAGGGCTCCTGGGCGGTCGGTTCGAGACGAGCGGCGAGGGCGCCGAGCGCTTGCTCGTCGGGGCGCGGGACGACCTCAGGCTCACATCCGCGCCGGCCCTGCTCGGAAAGCCGATGGCGTGCTTCGGGCGGGAGCGGGAGCTCGCCGTGCTCAACGCCGAGCTCGAGCGGAGCGTCGAGGAGTCCACCTCGGGCGTGCTGCTGGTGGTCGCGGCGGCCGGGATGGGCAAATCGCGGCTGCGGCAGGAGTTCCTCGAGAAAGTGGCGGCGCGCAACGCGCGAGCGGCCCACCGCGCGCGGGGGGAGGAGGGCGCGGATGGCGCCGACCTCGCGGACGCGGCCCACGTGGAGGTGTGGGTCGGTCAGGGTGATCCGATGAGCTCGGGCTCGGCGTTCGGCCTCCTCTCGCGCGCGCTGCGGAGCGCGATGGGCATCGTCGACGGCGAGCCGCTGGAGGAGCGGCGGCGCAAGGTGAGGGCGCGGGTCGAGCGCCACCCGGCGCTCGACGTCGGGCGCGTCAGCGCCTTCCTTGGCGAGCTCCTGGGCGCGCCGTTCCCGGACGACGACATCCGGGTCGGCGCGGCGCGCCGCAACCGGCTGCTGATGGGCGATCAGCTGCGGCTGTCGTGGGAGGAGTTCATCCGGGCCGAGTGTGCGAGGCAGCCCGTGCTGCTGATCCTCGAGGACCTGCAGTGGGGCGACCTGCCCACCGTGACGATGGTGGAGGCGGCGCTCCGGAGCCTCCGGGACCTGCCGTTCCTGGTGCTCGGGCTGGCCCGACCGGAGGTCCACGAGGCCTTCCCCGGGCTGTCGCAGGGGCGCTTCGGCAACCAGATGATGCTGCCGCCGCTCACGCGGCGCGCGGGCGAGCGGCTTGTGCGCGCCGCGCTCGGCGACGAGGCGAGCGCGGAGCTCGTGGCCACGCTCGTGGATCGGGCCGACGGCAACCCGTTCTACCTGGAAGAGCAGGTCCGCGCGGTGGCGGCCGGCCACGGCGCGGACCTTCCGGAGACGGTGCTGGCGATGGTGCAGGCGCGCATCGAGGCGCTCGACGCCGAGGCGCGGCGCGCGCTGCGGGCGGCGAGCGTCTTCGGCCAGGCGTTCTGGCCGAGCGGGGTGAGCGCGCTGCTCGGCGGCGCCGAGGTGGCGCGCTGGCTCTCGGAGCTGGAGCGGCGCGAGGTGATCCACCGGCGCGGCCCCGGGCGGCTGCGGGGAGAGGTCGAGTACCGCTTCCGCCACGCGCTGGTGCGCGAGGCGGCGTACGGGATGCTGACGGAGGCCGACCGGCGGCTGGGCCACGCGCTGGCGGGCGCATGGCTGGAGGGCGCGGGCGAGCCCGACGCGATGGCGCTCGCGGAGCACTTCGAGCGCGGCGCCGTGCCCGCGCGGGCCGCGGCGGCGTACCTGCGCGCCGCGCAGCACGCCCTGGAGGGCAACGACCTCGGCGCCGTGATCGCGCGGGCCGAGCGCGGGCTCGCCTGCGCGCCGGAGCCCGCGGTGGTGGGCGCGCTCCGGCTGGTCCAGGCCGAGGCGCACGTGTGGCGGGGCGATCTCACGCTGGCCGAGCAGCGGGGGACCGAGGCGGCGCGGCACCTCGCGCCCGGCTCGGCGCCGTGGTTCGCGGCCGTCGTGCAGGTGGTCGCCGCCGCGAGCAAGCTGGGCGGCTTCGACCGCGTGGAGCGGTGGATGGGCGCGGCGATCGTCGCGCCCGCGCTGGAGGGCGCGGGCAGCGCGAGGAGCACGTGCCTCTGCGCGGGCGCCGCGACGCTGGCCTTCGCCGGTCGCCCCGCCGTCGTGGACGCGCTCCTCGCGGCGGTGGAGCGCGCGCTGCGCGACGGGTCCGCGACCGGCGCGGAGGTGGTCGCGGGCCTCCACCAGGCGCGCGCGTTCCGCGCCATGAGCGGGGGCGATCCAAGCGCCTGCGTCACCGGCCTGGAGGCCGCGCTGGCCGCGTTCGAGCAGGTCGGCGACCGGCGCAACGCGTGCATCACCCGCGCGAACCTGGGCTATTCCTACGGGGAGCTCGGCGATTTCGGCGGCGCCGAGGCGGCGCTCCGGTCCGTGCTGGAGGCCACCGAGCGGATGGGGCTCCACGAGGTGGCGGCGGCGGCGCAGGCGAGCCTGGGGCAGGTCCTCGCCTACCGCGGCAGGCTCGCGGAGGCGCGGGCCGTCGAGGAGGCGGCCCTCGCGTCGAGCCAGCGGCTGGGCGACCCGCGCGCCGAGGTGGTGTCGCGCTCGTACCTCGCGAAGATCGCCCTCCTCGCCGGCGATTTCTGCGGAGCGGAGCGCGAGGCGCAGCTCGCGGAGGCGCTGGAGAGCGCGTCGCCGTACCGCGTCGCGGCCATGGCGATCCGCGCGCGGGCGCTGATCGGGCTGGGGCGCGCCGACGAGGCGCTCGAGGCGGCCGGCGAGGCCCTGGCAGCGCTCGAGTCGCTCGGCGGGATCGAGGAGGGCGAGTCGATGATCCGGCTGGTCCACGCGGAGGCGTTCTCCGCGGTCGGCGACGCGGCCAGCGCCGCCGCCGCCATCGCAGCTGCGCGCGACAAGCTGCTCGACCGGGCGGCGAGCGTCCGTGACCCCGAGTGGCGCAGGTGCTTTCTCTCGCACGTTCCGGACAACGCCCGCACCCTGGAGCTTGCGGCGCACTGGGTAGGAGCTGTCGGAGCTGTCGGAGCAGGGCGGAACTGTCGGGACTGAACGTCGTGAGTGCGACGAAGCGTTGAAGCGTTGCTGTCCTACGGCGGAATCCGCGGAGGACATGCAATTTAATAGCTGACAGTCGAGGTGGTTTGCCGTACCCTGATCATTGACGTGGAGAGTTCCCGGCTGTCGCTGGGTTGAGCGACGCGCCGGAGGGCGTGCTGTGATCGGGGAGCGGTGGCGCTCCCCTTGGCTCGCTACCGAGGTCTCATCACGTGAAAACCAGGGCTGTACTTGGGTGTGCAGGCATCCTTCTCGTGGCTACCGGCTGCGTCGCGCCCGAGCAGGCGCCCGAAGCGGGGGATGAAACAGAGGAGCTCGGCTCGAGCGCTGACGAGCTCGCGAGCGGCAATGCGCTGAGCTTCAACGCGCTGAGCTTCAATGCGCTGAGCTTCAACGCGCTGAGCTTCAACGCGCTCAGCCACAACGCGCTGAGCCGGGAGGCGGCCTCCGCGCTGAAGGATCCCGGCGAGCGGGGCGATCTCTTCCGGACGCTCGTGAAGTACACGGTCAGCTGTGCGCTCCGGGAGTCCCAGTCGTTCCGTTTCTCCTGGACCGACCTCTCGGGTGCGACCCACAACGAGGTTTATCCCGGACACCTCGGCCTTGCGCACCGGTGGGACCGGCGCCCGCTCGACGACGAGGGCAAGCAGATGGTCTCCGCGTGCCTCGCGGCCCACACGAACCGTTATGGCGTTTCGGTCCGTGTCTCGATGCGCTCCCGACAGAACCCGCTCCGTTGCGAGGTCGGGGCCGACGAGCTCGACGAGTACCCTCATGTCGAAGGGGCCTTCTGGGGGAACCTCTTCTCGGAGACGCCGTACCTGCGCGCCTGTTACGACGCCACGAACGTCGACGTCTCGCGCTCGGCGAAGCGCGACTGCGCCGCCGGCCACCCCGGCGCGGACGGGGATATCGAGAGCTGTGGGATGATCGAGATCGTCGGGAGCTGCAAGGAGTACTGCGGCAAGCTCGATCGCAAGGAGCAGTTCTACAAGAGCTGCGATGATCCGGACTCGGGCAGGACGCGTTACGTCATCACCACGGCGCTGCGCTGACTCCTGCCCTCCGGAGGCGAGGGGGCATCGGTCATGTCCTCTCCTGGCGACCCTGATCGGAGCCGAGCGAGCGCTCTTCCCTCCTTGGCGCCGGCGGCGTCGCCGGGCGAAGATGCGCGGCCATGGAGATGCATCAGGTCCGGTATTTCCTTGCGGTGACCGAGACCCGCAGTTTCACGCGTGCGGCCGAGCGGTGCGCGGTCTCGCAGCCCGCGCTCACGGCCGCCATCAAGAAGCTCGAGGAAGAGCTGGGCGGGCCGCTCGTCCTGCGCGAGCGCGGCGGCGCCAAGCTCACCGCGCTGGGGCAGCGCGTGCTTCCGCGGCTCCAGCGGCTGCGCGACGAGATGCAGGCCGTGCAGGTGATCGCGGAGAACCACCGGCGCCTCAAGCAGGTGCCGCTCCGGGTGGGCATCCTCTGCACCATCGGGCCTGCGCGGCTCGCGGGCTCGCTGGCGGCGTTCCGCGCGGAGGCGCCGGGGGTGGAGCTGGAGATCGCGGTGACCGTGCAGGGCGAGCTCCTGCGCCGGCTGGAGGAGGCCGAGGTCGACGTCATCGTCTCGAACCTCGGCGACGCTGTCCCCGACTGGTGCGTGGTGGCGCCCCTCTACGAGGAGGGCTACGTCGTGGTCCTCCCGCCCGGCCACCCCCTGGCCGCGCGCGAGGGCGTGCGGCTCGAGGATCTGGACGGCGAGCCCTACCTCGATCGGCTTGCCTGCGAGATGCGCGAGCAGGTCGCGGGCGCGTGCGCCGCGCGGCGCGTGGAGCTGTATGCGGCGTACCGGACCGATCGGGAGGACTGGGTCCAGAGCCTTGTGCACGCGGGGCTGGGTTTTGCCTTCATGCCCGAGCACTCGGTGCTCCTGACGGGCGCGTCGCAGCGCCCGCTCGTCGACCCGGCCCTCCGGCGCACCGTCGCGCTGGTGCGCTCGGGCGATCGCACGCCGGGTCCGGCCTTGCAGCTCTTCTGGGACGCGCTGGTCTCGCGCGCTGCCCGGCCGCGGCCGGTCACCCCTTCGCGGCGATGATGTCGACGCGCTCGATGACGGGCGCCGTGGCGAGCAGCTCCGGCGCCTTTGCCATGAGCGCGGCCGCGATGCGGCCCTCGAGGTGCTCCTTGCGCCCCACCTCGTCCGCGAAGGTGTCGAAGATGCCGAACGTCGACGGCCCGATGCGCAGCGCGAACCAGTGCACCGTCCGCGGCTCCTCGGCGGCGAGGCCGACGGCGGAGCGGAGGAGCGCCTCGACCTCGGCCTCCTTGCCGGGCTTGGCCTCGATGCGGGCCAGGAGGGAGAGCGTCACGGCGTTCGTGGAAGCAGCGGTCATGGGATCCTCCTCTTCGGCGGCGCACGGCGCGCCGCGCTTCGGTGAGGAGAGTTGTAACGACGCGCGGCCGGGGGACCATTCGATGTTCTGGATGGATCCATAAGCGCCGTGGATGGGGCTTGCCCCGATCCCGCGCGAGCCGCCACCGGACGCCGCTGCGTGTGGCGGATGCGGCAGGGGGTGATGCACCCTCTCACAGGATAACACAAGCGCCCAGGCGCTGTGTTGCGTCCATGCTTTACACGGCTGGGTCGATGGTCAGGTGATCCTGGGTGCTGGGTAAACCGACCTGCCTCGACAGCGCTCTGCACGCGCGAAGCGCGATCCGCGCAGGCCGAGAGTCATGTACGATAGGCTTTTATGCAGCGTCGAGCGCGCGTGGTGGCCGCGGACGGGCGGAGCGTTGAGCCGACCACCGGTGGCGACAAGTGCAACGGCGGCGATGCGTGGCATGGCTCGGAGGAATGGATCCGGTGGGGCTCTGCTTTGGGCGTTAAGCAGGGCTCGGTCGAACGGGTTCGGTGGACCCTAAGTGTATGTGAATTCGATGATGTATCAGAGAGGGAGGGGTTTGAATATGAGAAATTTTCTTTCGGTCTCAGGCTTCGTTGGTCTGCTGTTGACGGCCGTTGTCCTTAGCGGTGCCTGCTCCTCTCCCGTCGATGAGTCCGAAGTCGGCTCTGCGGGACAGGCAGTCATCACTTCCGTCGAGCCGCCTTCTGGAGAGGCCGCAGGGCCGTACGGGCACATTCTCGCACTAAACCGCAGCGTACTCGGATTCGATGCCCTTCCGTCGCCCGACAACGAAGCCAATGGAGCGTACTTTACTGCTCAGTGCGGCTGCGTTTCGCTCGTTAGCGAGGGGGCGCTTATTAGCATGAATCGTTACGAGCATGGCGATCCCAAGGTGACGTTTTCCAATGTTCTGGAAGAGGGTACCCACTCATATCAAGCTGTTTACACTCCCCTTGTGGACGCCTCTCGTTGCAGTGGACCGTGGGCTTGCCCGAACCCGTTTGCCGCAGTCGTCAAGTACATTTCGGGCCCCGTTAAGGTGACCGTACAGATTACAGCCGCCCCTCACAAGACTTACCCGAACCGATGCAAGAGTTGCCCCTCTTGGTGTGACCCCTCGCACCCGGAGCACAACAAGATGACGAGTAAGTTGCCGAACAGATGTTATGGCGCCGGCAAGCACCGCTGCGGAGATGCTTGGTCGTGTACCTTCGTGAAGGAGTCCGGTACACATCTCGGATGCTGGAGTCTGGATGAAGGTGAACCGAACCCTGCGGGGCTATACCAAATTATTCGACACATTGAGGGTTGGAACACGTGCGATCCGTGGTCAGAGGCCGTGGGGGGGAGCGCAAGTTGGTACGCCGATCATCTCGGCAACAGCGTCCTCTGTCCCTCCACGGTGGCTACGGATACGAGCACGCTGCTCTGCTGCTACCCGGGGAGCGGATGCTTGTGATCAACCCCAATCCTTCGCTGCCAGACCATGCGGACGGGAGCGCCTAACCCTGCGCGGCTGTTGACAAGCGTGGTCGGTCGCTCTTAGGGATTTCTCACACGCTTGCAGCAGACCGCAACGTTAGCCGGATAGAGCAAGAGGCAGGCAGGGCTGGAGGTCGCCACCGGCGGCGATCCGAGCCACGCCCCGGCACGGTGCGCGTCCCAGGGGACGGGGGTCGACGCCGAGATCCCCAGCGTAAGGATGTATCGCAGGCTCTGATTTGGCCCGCACCCCTTCCGCTGCATGAACGTCCCCACGCCCGACCCCGGTGCGCGGCCAGGCCTGCGAGACCACATCCCCCCGTTCCCGACGCGCGCTCCCGACGGGGACGTCATCGATGAAAAGCTCGAGGCCTTCCGCGAACCTTCGAGCCCTCGCAGCCGCAGGGCCTCCGCCACCGCAGCCGAGCGCGCCGGAACCACAGCCGGCCGAGCCGCAGTCGATTCCAGACCGTGTTCGAGTTCTGCTCGAGCTCTGCGGCGATCTCCGCGATCGTGTATCCCTGCGCCGCGAGGGCGAGGACGGCTCGAAACCTTGGGTCGACTCGTCTCAGATCGTGCAGAGCTTTCCGGGCCTCGACCTGTTCGAGCGGCGCAGGGGTGTGGTCCTGGTGGAGACTTCCGGCGCTCGGCACGAGGACCTCGTACCGCCGGTGCGCGCGCGTTACGTAATGGGAAGCATGCCGCCAGCTGATGCCGACGATCCATCGCTTCAAGGCCACGGCGTCCGGGACCCCCGGCCGCGGCTGGAATCGCCCGGTACGTATGCTCTGCCATGCTCCGAGCAGCACCTCCTGGACGATATCGGCGCGATCCCTGCTCGGCACGCGCCAGCGCTGCAATATATCGTTGATGGTCGCCACGTGCCGGGTGATGGAGTCGATATCCAGCGCGATGGCTTCGTGCGGCGCGGTCACTCCTGCGCCTGGAGCGACCCGTGGCGCTCGCAGCGCACCCGCCGGAGCAGCGCGTCGCGCTCCGCGGCGTGCTCTCCGCGACCACGACGCTCGCGGTGCTCGTGCAGCAGACGGCACGCCGCGAGCTGTCCCTCGGCGGTCCCGAGCTCGAGCATCGCCCGCGCGCGCTCGATCCTCGGGTCGATCCGAGTGTGCTCCGCGCCGGCGCCTCCCCGGGACGACATCGCAACAGCGGCGGATATCGCGCGGGATGTCGTCGGGCTGCCCTGATGGGCGGATGCGGCGGCGGCCGTGACGGCCTCTCGCCTGATCGCGCTCGCGGATCGACCCGGCTCCGCGCCGCGCGCGTCACCAGGCGCCGCCGGGATCTCGAGCGCAGTCTGCGCGCGTCCCGTGGCTGCGCGCAGGGGCGCTTCGGCGAAACCAAAACCAGCCGCTGGGCCGGGCCAGGCGGCGCCCGCCCCGAGCACGAGCCCAGCTGCCGCTGTTACATGCAGCCTGAGCCGGCGAAGCCCGCGCAAGGCGTCGTGAAGCCAGGCGCCGGAGAAGAAGGGCACCACGCACGGCGCCGCGGCCTCCCCGCGCCGGTGCCGCTCTGCTTGCCAGCGCGCCCTCTCCTGCTCGACCTTGTCCCACGCGGCGGCGAGCCGTGACTTGACGGTGTTCTCCGAGAGCGCGTGCGCCCCGGCGATCTCGGCGAGCGTCCGGCCCAGGAGCTCGTGCTCGATGAACACCGTGCGACGTGCGTCGTCGAGCTTGTCGATGAAGCGCCAGAGGACGGCAGCCCGCTGGCGGGCCATCACGGCGGCTTCTGGACCCGGCCGCTCGTCCGAAAGATCCTCGTCCTGGAGCGGCGCGACCACCTCGTCCCGGCGGCGCGATCGCCGCCGGCTGGTGCGCGCCTCGTTTCTGACGATCTGGGCCACATACGCTGCGGCGTCCGTCGCCACGTCGATGTGCGCGCGGTTCTCCAGGATGCGAAGCCACGCCTGCTGGACGACGTCGTCGACGTCCTGAGCCGGCACGCGCATGGCGCGCGCGAGCCGGCGGAAGCGATCGGAGCCAAGCGGACAAGGGGCTGCGACGCCCAGGCTCGGCGAGGTGCTCACGTCCATGCACGTCCAGATGCTTCAGCCGCGAAAACAGGTGACCCAATCGACCTGCGCGACGAAGAACGGTGCGCGAAGGTGCGTCCACACCAGGATGACGGCCGGGCGACGCCTCGACGGAAACCATTACGAAGGCGCCGTCGGATTCGTTTCGCAAAAGTGCAGCGTTCGGCGTGCACGCGCCGTTGCTGGGCTGGCGGCATCCTCGGTACAGTGCGCCGCGTGACGCGCTGGCGCTCGGTCGTGGGCGGGATCTGTCTTGTCGGCGCGCTGGGCAGCGGCATCGGGCTCGCGCGCGCCGCGCCGGGGCCTGCGGGGCCCGTGGCGGCGGGGAGCGCGGGGGTGATGGAGGCGCACCAGCAGGCCCGGCGTGCCTTCGGCGCGCGGCGGTGGGCCGGAGCGGAGGCGAGCTTCGAGGCCGTCCTGGCGGCGCCCGAAGCCGCTGGCATGACCGCGGTGCAGCGGGCCGAGGTGCTTGGTTATCTCGGGCTCTGCGAGCTGGAGCAGGGCAAGCACCGGGAGGCCGCCGAGCACCTGGGGCAGAGCCTCGAGCAGGACGCCGCCCTGAATCGCGCGCTCCTCGACAGGTTCACGCGTGCGTTCAACAGGGCCGTCGAGCGCGTCGGGAGGATCTACGTGGCGGCCTCCCCGCCGGACGCCGAGATCCTCTTGGACGGGGAGCCCATCGGCACGGGCGCCACGGTCCACGAGCTGTTCGTCGCGCCGGGCGCGTACACGCTCCGGGCTCGCCTGTCGGGGCACGGGGAGGGCTCGCAGCGGGTCGAGGTCGATGCGGGGAAGACGGTCAGCGCGGCGCTGCAGCTCGCGCGCGCGGCCGACGCGCCTGCGCGCGCGCCGGATCCGGGTGCGAGCAAGAGCGCACCGGTCAAGCCGGCGGCGGCCTCGGCCGCGCCTGCGGCGGCGCCGGGGCCATGGGCGTCATGGCCGGGGACGCTGCGGATCACGGGCATCGCGGTCGCGACGGCCGCCGTGTCGGCGGGGGCGGTCTTCATGGTCCGGGCGAGCCGCCTCGACGGGGATCTCGGCGAGCGCATCGACGGCCTCCACCGCGATCCGGCGTGGACCTCGGGCGCGTGCCGCGAAGCGCCGCAGCCCTCGGCGTGCCCGGAGCTCCACGGGATGCGGGTGCAGCGCGATCGGTCCGGCGCCGTCGGGACCGCCCTGGTCGCGACGGGGGCCGTGGTCGGCGCGGTGACCGCCGCGTCCTTCTTCGTGGACCTCTCGTCTCTGCGATCGACGCCGGCGCGGACAGGGTTCCGTCTCGTCCCGGCGATGGCGCCGCAGCAGGTCGGGGTGGTGGCGCTGGGGGTATGGTGACGGCCATGGAGACCGGCATGGAAGGCCAGGCGGCGAGCGTGAACGTGAGGTGGGCCAGGGCGGTGCGTAGGGCCTCGGCGTTGCTCGCAATCGCCGGGCTGTGCGCGTGCGGCGCGAGCGTGGTCTCGGGGTGCAGCATGTACGGGGGCGACTACTGCTGGGAGGAGCAGACGTGCGACGAGCCTTCCCCCCCGGCGCCGCCGCCCCCGGCCTCGCAGTGCGATGGCGTTCCAGGAGAGGCGCCGGCGCTGGACGGTTGCGGGGTGTTCGTGCGCGCGGATGGCGACGACCGCGACCCGGGCACGCGGAAGCGCCCCGTGAGGACATTGCAGCGCGCGATCGTGCTCGCCGCGAGCGGACGCAGCGACGGCGAGGCGCCGACCCGGCGCGTGTACGCGTGCGGCGAGACGTTCGAGGAGGCGGTCGTGCTGCCCTCGGGCGTGGACCTCTGGGGAGGGCGCCGCTGCGCCGACGGGGACTGGTTGTTCGGGGGGCACGACCAGCTGACGACCGTCGCCCCGGGGCCGGGGGCGGTCCCGGTCCGGGTCCTCGACGGGGGAGGGGCGACGTCGACGATGTTCGGGGTCCGGGTCGTGGCCGCCGAGGGATCGGCGAGCGACGGGAAGTCGTCGATCGGGATGATCCTGAGCCAGGGGGCGAAGGTCCGGGTGGTGGAGAGCCAGGTCCACGCGGCCGACGGGAAGGACGGGGAGCCGGGGGAAGACGCCCCGCGCCTCCGGGCGAAGGACGGGGAGTACGGGGAGGACGGGGGGAATGCGTGCACGGTAAACGTCGCGATGGGCGCGCCCCCCGTGGTCACCGAGTGCGAGGGGGGCATCGAGTCCATCGGCGGACAGGGAGGGGATGGGCACGTCGAGGAAGGTGGCGACGGCCAGCCGGGCGCGCCTTCCTCGGCGGAGAATCCGGTGGCGTCCGGCAAGGGGGGGCTCGGCGCGGGCAGCGGGGACTGCGAGGCCGGAACGGCGGGCGCGAACGGCGAGCCCGGGCGGCACGGCCCTGGTGCGAGCGGCGTTGGCAGCCTCGACGTGACCGGGTGGGTGGGCGTTCGAGGCGTCGATGGCGCCCCCGGCGGCATCGGCCGGGGCGGCGGGGGCGGCGGCGGGAGTCGATCGCGGGTCGACATGATCCAGTGCCGTGCCGGGGCACCTCAGGGCGGTGCTGCCGGCGGCTCCGGAGGCAGCGGCGGCTGTGGTGGAAAGGCGGGCCAGGGAGGGGGCTACGGGGGCTCGAGCCTCGGGATCGTGGCGCTGGGGGGCGCCGAGATCACGGTCGAGACCAGTACCCTGGTGACCGGCCGAGGTGGCAATGGCGGGGCCGGCGGGACAGGCCAACTGGGTGGCAGGGGCGCGGCGGGTGGCAATGGTGGGAAGTATCTAGACCATATGGCTTGGCAGGCATGCGACGGGGGGACAGGAGGCAAGGGCGGCAATGGTGGCAACGGCGGGGGCGGCCTGGGTGGGCACTCGATCGGCGTCGCCACCGTCGGCGTCACCCACGTGAGCTTTGAACAAGGTGCGGCGCTCAGGTTCGCAGCTTCTGGCAATGGCGGCCCCGGGGGGGGTGTCGTCGAGGACGAGAGCAACGGTAGGCACGGTGAATCCGCCGCCTGGTTTATGTTCCCTGGCGGGGCTCAGGCCGAGGAGCCACCGCGATGAACGTCCCATCGCGCGGGGCGCAACGTCGAGAGAGACCATGAGGATCACTGAAACCTCACGACTGCTTCTGCTGGTGCCGCTCGTGGCGGCGGGGTGCGGGATCGACCTCGGTCCCTATGAAAATGAGCAGCCTCCCGCGCGGTGCGGCAGTGGAACGTCGTGCGAGCCCGCTCCTCCGCCGGAGTCGGTCTGTAGCGCGTACCTCACCGCCGACCAGGCAGAGGACGGCTGCGGCGTGTTCGTCCACTTCGCCGTGGGCGACGATGACAACCCCGGCACGCGGGACAAGCCGGTGCTGACCCTGCCGCGCGGCGTCGCGCTCGCGCGCGCGGGGCGGGGGCGCGTGTTCTTCTGCGGTTCTTATGATGGGGAGATCAAGCTGCCCTCCGGCGTCGATATCGTGGGGACCTTCAATTGCTTGAACGACTGGAAGCGGGATACCCTGCTCAACGGTGCAGTCGTCCAGACGACGCAGACGACGCGCAACCAGACCGTCCCGCTGACCATCGAGCCCGCGAGCCCCGGCGACACCGGGGCCGCCGACGGCGTGTCCACGCTCGTGGACCTCCGACTGTATAGCGGAAGCGAGGTCGGGCTCTTCGTCCGCTCCGGCACCGCTGTGGAGCTCGTCCGGGGCGAGATCGTGGGGGATTACAGCTTCAGGACGGAGGACGGTGAGGACGCGTCGCTCCTGCCGGAGGCGCCCGCTGGCCCGCGTGGCAGCCGCGGTGTGATGGGCTGCGCCGCGACCCCCGCGGCCGGCGGCGCGCCGGTGGTGAGCCAATGTGAAGACGGCGCCGTGTCGATCGGCGGCAAGGGGGGCGACGGCGGGATCGCCAAAGGCGGCGACGGCGGCGACGGTGGGCCCGCGCCGACCTCCGCTCCCGAGGATCGCTATCCCCCGGGCGCCGGGGGCATCGGAGACGGCGGCGATGGACGCTGCGGGCCTGGGGAAAAGGGGCGGAGCGGCGCGCCGGGCGTCGACGGCGCGCCGGGTCGGGGCATCGGGCGTCTCGGCGAGGAGGGGTGGATAGGCGCCCGGGCCGGCGACGGGGCCTGGGGGGCGCCGGGCCAGGGGGGCGGCGGGGGCGGTGGTCTTCGCGGAAGCGCCGCCCTGTGCAGCGCGGCCTCCCGGTCGGGGCCGTCCGGAGGCTCGGGCGGCGGTGGCGGCTGCGGCGGCAAGGGCGCGAAGGGCGGCGGCAACGGCACCCCGAGCATCGGTATCCTCGCGCTCCACGCCAGGGTCACGGTGCGCGGCAGCCGGATCGGCACGCGTCCGGCCATGCGCGGCGCGCACGGCGGGGAGCCTCAGCGCGGTGGTCTCGGAGGGTTGAGGGGCTCCGCCGGCTACTGGCCCGATGCATCCGGCCGCGCGTGCGACGGCGGTGACGGCGGTTTGGGGGGCCGGGGCGGTTATGGCGGCGGCGGGCGCGGCGGGGACTCGATCGGTATCGCCTACCTCGACGAGGACCAGCTCGTGCTGGAGAACGTCACGTTCGAACTGGGCGAGCCAGGCGTGGGCGGCATCGGCAACCCCGCGGATCCCGCGACCTGGGGCGAGGACGGCATCGCGGTCGAGACATTGCGCTTTCCCGAGTGAGCGGCGCGCGCCGCCTGGGAGCGCGGCGTCCGGGAAGCGGGCCAGGGGCGGGCGCTCGTACAGACAAAACGACGCCCCTTGGTTCCTGGACGGGGCGGCTCGGTTCCTGGACGCGAGAGATCAGTTCCTGGACGGGGCGGCTCGGTTCCTGGACACGAGAGATCAGTTCCTGGACGCGAGGGATGAGTTCCTGGACACGAGAGATCAGTTCCTGGACGCGAGGGATGAGTTCCTGGACAGGGCGGCTTGGTTCCTGGAGGCGAGAGATCAGCTCCTGGACAGGGCGGCTCGGTTCCTGGACACCGCTGACGGCTTCCCGGGCGCGGCGGTTGGATTTCTGCACTGCCTCTTCACCTCTTCACATCACCACACGGTTGCCGGATTCCTGCTTTGCTCGCGCCGCCCCGTCTGGGCCTCTTGCGGTCCCCCGGAGACGTCTTAACCAGGAGTGCTTGGGGAGAATCCAACTCTCCATGGACAATCCCTCGGTACATCAGGAGATTCCGATGCCCAAAGCGAAGACCGATCTGGACCTGTGGATGAACGAGGCGCTCGACGCTCCGGGAAACGACGAGCTATCCCTCTCGGTGCCCCTTCACGTGCTGTTCGGTGAGGCGGTCGACATCGCGAGGTTCCACAAGGCCTACTGGAAACCGGAGGTGAAGGACGGGAAGGTGGTGCGCCGAGGCCTCGAGATGGCGGCGAGCAAGAACAAGAAGGGGAACGCGCTGACCGCGAAGACAGGCGAGGAGATCCTCTCGCTCCAGCGCGCCGCCGTGGAGGCGGGCACGCGCTACCTGCTCGCCGTGGACCCCAAGAAGGCGAGCCCGTTCGAGCGCGGGCAGCTCGTCCTCGACGAGATCACAGCGACGCTCGAGTGGCTGTTCGACGATGGCGTCGTGGACGAGAACGACGCGAGGCTCGCCAAGCTGGGACAGGCCCACGCGGGCGACCCGTCCACCGCCGACGCGCTCGCGCTGGCCCTCGACGACTACGCCGCCCTCGCGGCGCCCCAGCGCGAGGCGATGGACGGCCTCGGCGGGTTCGACGTGGCCATGCTCGACGAGGCCACGGAGCTCGCGGCCGCGCTCCGGGCGCACCCCGCCCAGAGCGCCGCGCTCGGTGAGAAGGCGCGCGAGGCGCTCGTCCTGCGCAACAAGGTGATCGGGCTCCTGAACGCGCGGATATCGACGGTGCGCGCGGCGGCGCGGTTCGTGTTCCGGGACCGGCCGGAGATCGTGCGCGAGGCGACGAGCACCTACGAGCGGCGGCGTCGGGCCGAGGCCAAGCGCCGCGCGAAGAAGGTCGACGCGCCGGCGCCGCTGTGAGCTCGCCTTGACGGGGCGCTGTCCTGTGACCTCGTCCCGCGTTGCGGTGCCATCGGCCGAACGGTTTCCTTCCAATCCTCGGTGCGCCTGATCTCGCGAGGCGTGACGCCGCCTCGGAGGGCTCCTGTCGTCCGGACGAGCCGCCCGATCGCGCGCGGAGTGGCTCTCCTGACGCCGCCGTGAGGTCGTCGTCGGCGGGGCTCCGCGCTCCCTGCCGGTGTACGGTTGCCCACCAGCGCGATCCCCGGGCCAGCGCCGACGCGGCCCCGCCCAGCTTCGTCGACGCCAGCTCGATCCGCAAGCGGCCCGACCCATGGCGATGGCAGGGCAGTTACGGGACGCTCGCCCCTCGCGGCCCGATCGAAGTTCACAGCTCGCGTTCTGTGGGCGCTTGTTCCCTGCGCAAGAAGTAAAGAACCGTGGCGCCCTCCTCCCGGGTGTCCAGCTGGATCTCCATCGTTCCCAGCGATCCGCGGTTCAAGGCGAACTGGGCGAACTTGTCGCTGGGGATGCGTGGCCATTCGGGATGGGACAGCTTCGCGCGACAAAGGCTGGAAGAACAGACGACCTCGTCGACGCTGGCCTGTGGACCCAGCTGCTCGGGGATCACCCGTGTGATCACCGGCTCCGTCGCACGACGCCATGCCGGGTCAGGCGGCTCGGCGTCGACTCGAGCGCTCAGCTCGTCCCAGAACGCGATCCGCGCCTCGCGCACCAGACGCTCCTCTTCCTCGGGATCGAGCTGCTCGCGCACGTCCGTGCCATCGAGTCGGTCACCGTCCTGCTCATCGCCGGCGCGAAGCCTGCCAGCGCCGAAGGGCTCCGCCGACTCCTCCCCGGCTGAATCACGCCGCGAAGGGACGGCAGTCTTCGACGTCGCGGCTCGCAGCCTATGAACTTCGCGCTCCAAGGCTGCGAGCCGCTGGTCGTCCTCCGCGCTCGAGACGCCCTCGCGCTCGCTCACCGAGGGGGCCGAGGTGCGCCCCCAAGCGTACGCGCCCGCGGACGCTGTAATGCCAGCTAGAAGAATGAGCAGCCAGTGCGGTCTTGATTGAATCACTGGTCCCCCCGCGTGGGTGTCCCGAGTTCATGGTCTACGTGATTCGATTCATTGATTTAATTCGATTTAGAAGACGCGCACAGTGCTGAGGCCAGAATAATCGCCTGCGATCAAGCAGCCGACGGAGTATGTGTGTGAATTGCTCTGCGGCGAAACGGTGACCGTGGCGGTCCTCGTTACGACTCCGGAGAAGGTCCCGGTTCCTGACGCCATGAGTGGAGTCACGCCGACGCTATTGCCGTCCTGGTCGTGCACGTATCCAAGGCACAGGGTGTTCGCGCCATCTACGGTGCTGTTGTCAAACATGCGGACCCGGAAGGTCACCGTCGCTCCGAGTTGATGATCTATCGGGATTTCGCACTGGACGCTGAGCGGGTTGATCGATTCGTTGATGATGGCGTTGACCGCGAACATCACGTCCGTGCCGTTGATCACGTGGCACCCGGCGGCGCTCGCTGTCGCCCCAGCCGACACGTCACCCGAGCTCAAAGCAAGAGCCAATGCAGGGAGGAACGCAAATTTTGTGAAATTCTTCATGTTTCCACTCCTGTTCCCGGACCGGACGTGCGCGCGCAACGTCGAGGTGCTCGTCTCGCTCGCCGCCGCGCGCGGCAGCGCGTGCCGAGGCGCGCGAGTCAGGCATTGGGGTTCATCCTTCGATCACGCCCGGTCAGACGTGCTGTCAAGTCAGGCGAACTAACGCAAGGCTGGTCGTAACTTGAGCGGTGGCGACTCTTCTCCCTGGGAGACGGGTCGCACGCCTGTTCTTGCTTGTTGCAGCTTGTCGCAGTTTGTTGCAACGACCGTGCCGAGCTCGAGGTGTCCGGAGCGTTGCCCGTCAGTCGTCATGCCGCGGCCGGCGTGGAGCCTTTGCAGAGCGCACACAGGGCAAAGCCAGCCGATAGCCTGCTTTGCCGGGCAGGTACACCAGCACGACGCCGGCCGCGCCGAGGAGCGCGTCACGTAGCGCCGCGCCGGAGCGATGACATGTCACGTGACATGTCACGCTGGGGCCGTGACAGTCAGCCGTGACAGTCACGGCGGTCCTCCCGCAGGCGTCGCCCCGCGCCAGATTCGCCTCTCTGGTGGGTCCCGCGCAGCACGCGGCGCCGTGTGGTCCGGCGCGGCGACAGGCTTCCTCGACCGGGAGGCCGTGGGCGAGTCCGCCGCGATGGGGAGCTCGGGCCGTCCACCGCCGCCGCCCGCGCGCTCGATGTTCTTCCGGTCGGCCTGCCAGCAGCGATCGACGTCATGCGGGAGGTCCTCGGGGCAGAGCCTCGGTCTCCGTCGCGCACGAACGCGCACTCCTGAGCGGGCGCCCCCAGCGTCGTCTACCAGATGCGAGGTCACGAGCCGCGCGAGACGATCGACAGAGCCGTCCCGGGGATCGTACGGGCAGTCCAGAGCGCTCTCGCGGCGCTGCCATGCCGCTCGACATAACACGGCGCGTGCGAGCGCCGCGCGGGCGCCTTCGGGCCCCGGCCCAAAACCGCGCTGCCGGCCGGCCCCGCTTGAGGGGTGTGCCGCGCTCGCCCGCGCCGCCGCCGGGCCCGACATCAACGGCCTCCACCCTCCGCCATGGCGCCGCCACCCCTGCGTTGGAGCGCTCCTCGGGTTCTGCGGTGGTTTCGCGCCGGCATGGGGTGTGCTCGAGGCCGAGCGTCATGCCGACGCTCGAGCACAACGCCCTCGTCGAGATGTTTCGCGAGCACCCCGAGCTCGCGCCCCACTGGCTCGCGACGCTCTTCCACCTGGAGGTGCCGCCACACGCCTCGGTCGGTGTGGTCGAGTCGTCGCTCGACCAGCTCATCCCGGTGGAGTTCCGCGCTGATCTGGTGCTCGAGCTTCGAGACGCACACGGCGCGCTCGTGCTGGCGATCGTCATCGAGGTCCAGCGCGACATGGATCCGGACAAGAAGTTCTCGTGGCCGACGTATGTCACGGTCGTGCGCGCCAAGAAGCGCTGCGGCACGGTCGTCCTCGTGATCGCAACGGACGCCCGCGTGGCCGTCTGGGCGGCGGAGAACATCAACCTCGGCCTGGGCCTGGGCCACGTCGAGCCGCTGGTGCTCGGTCCGGCTGTCGTCCCCGAGATCACCGACCCAGCCGACGCAGAGAAGGACATCGAGCTGGCCTTGCTCTCGGCGGTGGCGCACGGCAATGGGCCGAACGGGCTCGCCGTGGTCCAGGCCGCGCTCGTTGCCCTGGGCCGGCTCGACCGGGAGCACGCCATGGTCTACTTTCAGGTCATCTGGAGCGGGTTGCGTGAGCCCATGCGGCGGGCTCTGGAGGCGCTGGTCATGGAACGGCAGATCGAAGGCGAGGAGACTTTTCCGTTCGTGCAGGAGCTCATGGAACGCGGCAAGCTCGCGGGGCTACGTGAAGGCAAGCTCGCGGGGCTACGTGAGGGCAAGCTCGCGGGGCTACGTGAGGGCAAGCTCGCGGGGCTACGTGAGGGCGAGCTCAAGGGCAAGAGGGACACGCTGCTGCGACTGCTGGCGCGTGCAGGGATCGCGCTGACCGAGAACGAGAGCGCACGCATCCACGCATGCGTGGACAACGCGACCCTCGACCGCTGGATCGATAACGTCCTCGGGGCCAAGACTGCCACCGAAGTGCTCTCCTGACGGTTGACGGATACGGGCCAACAAGGCGATGCGTCCGATGGGCTTTGCCCGCTGCGTGTTGCCACGATGTTGTGCAGATGCCTTCGCATGCCGTGGACCTCGCGGCCTCGCCCAGGGCGCACCTCGCCCAGGGCGCCGCGCTCGGTGAGGAGGCGCGCGAGGCGCTCGTCCACCCCGGGCAGGACACCTCGAGCGTCGCGCGCCTCGGCGGAAGCGCGCCGCGCGCGCTGGCGAGCGCGGAGGTCCGCGCCGCTCCGGGGGCAACGGCGCGTCCGGGTTGCCTCGGGCGCGAAACTGAATCAATCGAGACCATGGACTCATCAGCTGCACGGCGCCCGTCCGAGCTCCGCTACTCAAGGCAGGTAAGCCTGAGAGCGCTCCTCGGGGCCGCGACATTTCTCCTCACGGGCGCGGCGATCGCCGTGGCGGCCGCGCTCATGATCGCCTCGGCGACCATGCAGCAGGCCACCGGGATCCTGGGGGACGCGATCGAGAGCGTCCGCCTGGTACACAGGCTACAAGTCGACCTCCTCCTCGATGCGTATCAGATCAACCGCAGCGCCGGGTTAGCCAGCGGCGGGCCGATCTCCACCTTGCACGAGTGGGAGGCCGAGCTGAGGAGCGGCCTTGCGGAGGCTCACCATTACGTGAGCAGCCCGGAAGAGACTGGCATCCTCGTCGACGCGGAGCGGCGCGTCGACGAGTTCCTCGTCCAGCGTCGGTCCGCCGATGCCGGCGGCCCACCCCCCTCGTCGGACGCGCTGGCGCCGGCCATCGATGCGCACGCCTTCGACGAGGCGTTCAGGGCCCTCGACCGCCTTGCCGAGATCAACCTCGAGCAGGCCCGCGCGTCGAAGGCGCTCGTCGAGCGCCTGGGCCGGCGCGCGACCGCCGCCGGCGTCGGGGCCGTCCTCTTCTTCATGGCCGGTGCGTCCCTGGTCCTCATCAGCGCGCGGCGGCTCGTCTACGGCCCCATCGTCGCGATCCAGGAGGCGATCGGCCGCTACGGCGCGGGGGACCGCGCCGCGCGCGCGCCGCTCGTCGGGCCGCGCGAGCTCGGGGACATCGCGCGGGCCTTCAACAGCACGGCGGAGTCGCTGGAGCGCCAGCGCGAGGCGCAGTTCGCGTTCCTCGGCGGCGTGGCGCACGACCTCAGGAACCCGCTCTCGGCGCTCCGGCTGTCCGTGAGCTTCCTCAACGACGGAGGCCCCCCGCTGGAGCCGCGCGTACAGCGGACCATGGCGCTCGTCGGACGGCAGGTCGATCGCCTCGATCGCATGGTCGGCGACCTCCTCGACGCGTCGCGGATCGAGGCGTGCAAGCTCGACCTCCAGGTCGAGGACCGCGACCTGCGTGAGCTCGTGCAAGCGTCGGTCGAGCTCTACCGCCCGGTCTCGCCGGAGCACCCGATCGGGCTCTCGCTCCCCGAGGCGCCGGTGCTCGTCCGCTGCGATGCGACCCGGATCGAGCAGGTGCTGAACAATCTCTTGTCGAACGCGCTCAAGTACTCTCCCGCCGGCGGCCAGGTCGAGGTGGTGGTCAACGGCACCGACGGCCACGCCGAGATCGCGGTTCGCGATCAAGGGGTCGGGATCCATCCGGCGGATCTGGCGCACCTGTTCGAGCCGTTCCGGCGCCTCAAGGCGTCGGCGGGCGCGATCCCCGGGACGGGCCTCGGGCTCGCCGTGGCGAAGCGCATCGTCGAGGCGCACGGCGGTCGCCTCCTCGTCGAGAGCGAGCCCGGCGCTGGCTCGGTGTTCCGGGTCGAGCTGCCGCGCGCGACATGACGGGAGGAGACGCCGCCTGGCGCTCCAGCCTGGGGGAACGGATCCACGGGCCACCGGTTCGCTGGCGCGATGTCGTGACACTGGCATCGATCCCAGCATGACGTCGTCTCGGCCGGAGACGGCCTGATCCTCCGATCCGCGCTCGGCGATTCCGGCTCGACGGCGCGTGGGCCGAGGTTATCGTGCGAGCCCGCAGCGCAATCGGGCCGACCCGCGGAGGGGAAGATGAACCAGCAAGAGCGGCAGGACGCAGCCACCTATCGCGTCGTCGTGGATCACGAGAAGCAATACACCATCTGCCCTGTCGGGCGCGCGATCCCGCGCGGATCGCGGGAGGCCGGCAAGCAGGGATCCATCATGGAGTGCCTCGCTTATATCGAGCAGGCATGGGAGCGCCTTCGCGCCCCTGCGGAGGGATGCGCCTCGGCGGAGGTCGCCGCCCGAGCGCGCGCAGAGTGGCTATCCTGACGCCGCCATGAGGGGTGGTGGCGATGAGGGGGCGGCGTGGCCATGAAAGCGGAGTCCGTGCCGTCCGCCCGGCAGCTTGCTAAGCTGGACCGGGCTGGCTGGACCTGGAGCAAGCTGGCTGGACGGAGGTTCTCTCGCCATGGGAGCTGCCAAAGCGTGCCAACCTGGGCCAGGGAGGAACTCCAGCGCTCGACGTAACTGCATGAAACAAGGCGAGGATCGCTGCGGAATGGCGATTGCTTGGGGCGGGCTCGGAGGAGCTGATGCGTCGCTTGTCCTTCGTTGGTGCTGTCCTCGCTGTGCCCCTGTTCATCGGCTGTTCCTCGCACGTGGATCTCGATGCCGTGAGCGCCCAGGTGAGCCGTGCGATGCCGTCGGCTATGTTTGCGAGGCCGAGGTCGGGAGCGTCAACTGCGGTCCTGGGCTGCGTTGCCAACAGGACAGGACATGGGCCGCGTCAACACTCTATCCCTGGTGCTGCATCTAGGTAACAAGCGCTGGGATCCCTCCGGCAGCCGTGGATCCGAGTCACGGCGCGACGAGGCGGATCTGCGTCTCGATCGGATCGATCCCGCGCAGCACGGCGGCGCCGTGCGGTCCGGCGCGGCGACAGGCCTCCTCGACCGGGAGGCCGTGGGCGAGATAGAAGGTGAGCGCCCCGGCGAAGCTATCGCCGGCGCCGTAGTCGCCGAGGACGCGGTCCGGCGCGGGCGGCGCGCCGACCAGCGCGGCGCTCCCCGGGCGGAGGACGCGGACGGGGCGCGGCCCATCGGTGAGCACCAGCGCGCCGGGGCAGGGGTCGTACGCGTCGAGCGGGGCGTTCTCACGTGGATCCGAGGCGCTGCCGAGGACCACGTCGGGCGCGATCGCCGCTGCCCGGAGCGCCGCGCTCCTGCGGGCCGTCACCACGAGGCGGCGCGCGGCGCGCGCGAGGCGCAGGCTCTCGGGGTCGGCGCCGGTGAAGTAAACAGCGTCGCAGCCGGCGAGGATCGACCAGGGGAGCGGGTCGGTCGCGGCGGGCTGGAGCGGGGCCCCGGTGACGATGATGGTGCGGCGGCCCTCGGCGTCCACGACGACGACCACGCGCGGGTGGTCCACGGCGCGCACGGCCGCGTGGACGTGAACGCGCCCCGGCGCGACGCGGATGCGCTCCTCGACGGCGCGCGCCGCCCCGTCGTTCCCGAGCGCGGTGAAGAGGTGGATCTCGGCGTCGCTCAGGCAAAGCTGCGCGAAGGCGAGGCCGCCGCCCCCGCCGGGCAGGAAGCGTGTGTCGAGCAGGTGAACGATGTCGCCCGGCTGAGGGATGCCCTCGGCGCGGCCGAGCGTCACGTGCTCGACGTGGCCCACGACGGCGATGCGCGGCGCTGCCATGCCGCTCGACATACCACGACGGCGATGCGCGGCGCTGCCGTGCCGCTCGACAACGGCGGTGCTGCGCCGCTCGGGCGCCTCCGGGCCGCAGCCCGGGCCCCAGGCTGCGCTGCCGGCCGCGCCCGCCGGTGCCGAGGCGTCAGCGGCAGAACTGCCTATTATTTCGATAAGTTACCACTGACGCCTGGCCGAGCCGTCTTCCGGCGTGAGCCAAGGCGGGCCCAACGAACAGGCGTTTGCGGGACTGCGCCTGAGCAGCAGCGGCGGCGAGGTCCCGGCGCAGTCCCGCAAACGCCTGTTCGTCGGCGGGCAATTCTTGACACGTCGGGATGGCTTTGCGCGGGCTTCTATGGAACGTAGTGTCAAGACAGATCCCCTCCGATCGCCGACCGTCCTCTTCAACGGAGGCGTCCGCGCCCAGTCGGCACGTGCGGCGTGGCTTGTCCGGGGTCGCTCTCGCTGGTCACGTTGGTGATGTTTTCGAACGTCCCGATCGCCTGGGAGATGAACCCGGACGGTGCTTGCGCCGAGACGTCGTTGCCGCCACCCACAACGCTGGGCGGCGGGCCATGCCGCGGAGGCTGGGGAGACAGCGGCGCCGCTACGCACGGAACTGCCTGCCACTCGGTCGAGGATGCGCGCCGAGAGCGCGGAGAGGATCGCGCCCGAAGCACCGCGGCGAGAGGGCATGCTCGCGCGAAACTGTGATCGTTCACATTTGCCCCGCCCAAGGGGCTGATCGGCGCCGTGGGGCCGTGCGGCTCTCGCGCAGGACCGGCTCGACCTTGACCATGACGCGCGACCAGGAGCGCTGTCCGCCGCCGATCGGCCCGAGCACGAGGCAGCGGCGCCCAATCTCGGAAAAACACTGGCATACGGTCGAGCACAGAGACGTGTAATGAAGTCGCCGCCTGTTCCTCTTGACGCGACGCTCCGGAGGAGCCCCGCGAGCCCTGTCCTCCCGCAGGATCGGGATACCCGCGGGTCGGTCGATTCGAATTGACGCTCGGAATGTGATCGCTCACATTGTCGCTCGGACACTCTGCTTTTGCTTCGTTCCGGAGGGGGAGGTCATGCGCGTCGAGGCCTTCGTCTGCGGGTCGATCTCAGCACCGATTCCGTTCACCCGGTCGTCGCGGGCGCGGATAACGGTGAGCTCGTGGACGTTGCGATCGCGCTTCAGCAGCGCTGGGTGCTAGCGCACCGATCACGTTGGAGCTCCGAGGAAATCAACAGAAGGGAAGAGCAACCGCAAGGGCGCGAGGGACGCAAGGGGAAGGCAAGAAAATATCTCGTCTCTGGTCCCTTGCGCCCCTTGCGCCCTTGCGGTTGCTCTGTTTCCCGCATTCGTGCCCTTGGAGCTTGCTTCCCGGAAGAACGGTTGGGGCTCACAATCCATTGAATTTACGTAAATTTCAGCCCGTTCGGTGCTCTACGCCTTCAAATCATGCGCTTGGATTCACTAGCCCCTCGGATCGCGTTTGGATTTCCTCACCCCGTTGCTCCTCGGAACACCTGAGGCGTAGTTTTGCGTGCCACCTGCAGCGCGCTGTGCGACCCGTGCGTCGGCACGTGCCGCTCGCTCGGGACACCACGATGACAATGCAAAATGCGCCAAAGTACTTGTAGCGCGGGCCATGAAGCTCGAGTTTGAATTTTACGCACGTTGGAGGTTCTCATGCCCATAAAGAACTGGCCTGCTGTCATTTCGCTCTCGGTCCTCACTGTCCTCCCCGCCGCGGCGTATGCCAGCGACCCCGCTAACCTTCCCCTTCCGCCCAGGGGGTTCGATGCCAAGGACGCCAGCATTCCCCATGGGAAGGTGGACGTCTCCGTCAGCTATCCGACCCGAAACTACGGAATGCGGAAGGTGTCGGTTTATACGCCGCCGGGGTATTCGACGAGCCAGAAATATCCTGTCGTTTACCTGCATCATGGAATCGGCGGCAATGAGGTTTCCTGGCTCGGCCGGGGGAGCGACGAAGGCAATGCCGACAATATCATGGATTATCTCTACTCGAAGGAGATGGCCAAACCCATGATCGTCGTGATGCCCAGCGGCAAGATGGACGGAGCGGACGATTTCGCGCGCTTCGCAAACTTCGGGGACGTCCTGCTCCACGACCTGATCCCCTGGGTCGAGAAGACTTATTCGGTCGCCACCGATGCCGATTCGCGGGCCATCTCCGGCCTGTCGATGGGCGGGGGGCAGACCTTCAACTTCGGGTTTCCCAATACCGATGTCTTCCATTACATCGGACCGTATTCGGCTGCGCCCAATACCCAGCAGCCAAGTCAGACCATCAAAAATGTGGCTACTGTCAAGGAGAACGTGAAGCTCATCTTCATCTCTTGCGGCAGTACAGACGGCCTGATCGGCAATAGCAAAAATTATCACGACTTCCTGGACCAGAACAACGTCGATCATATTTACCAGATCGAGCCGAACGAAGGCCATACAAAGACCGTCTGGAACCGCAGCTTTTACAACTTCGCCCAACGCATTTTCCTCGACAGGGGCACGACGAGCGGCGGTGGGGCGGGCGGGGCGGATGGGACGGGTGGAGCGAATGGGACGGGGGGAGCGGATGGGACGGGTGGAGCGAATGGGACGGGTGGATCGGACGGGACGGGTGGAGCAGGTGAGGCCGCGGGCAACGGCGGTAGTACAGGCGATGGAAGCGGAAACAGCGGGGGCGTGACCGGAGGTGGTGCCGTCACGACAGGCGGTTCTGGTGCGACTGGCGGGCAGGTTCCGAGCAGCGGGAGCGGCGACACAGACCAAGATACGCCCGTGACGGAAGACTCTGGCTGCAGCTTCTCGGTCCCCGGGTCCAACCCCGGAACGCCTTGGCGCTTCGGGATCCATCTTGCGGCAATTGCAGCCGTCCTCTTCAGCGCGCGAGCAAGACGGAATCGGGGCTGAGAGCGCCTCTCAAAACCTCCCGTCGCCAGGCGACGCCCTGCAACCGTGGACTGACGAGGCGGATGCCGCTCGACGCGGGGTCCTCCCCCGCCCGTGAGCCGTGACACCCCGGTGACCTTCGCCGTGCGATGCTGCGCCCCGTGCTCTCCCCCGGGGCCAGCCGCTTGCGCGACTGGGCGCTCTTCGCGGCCGCCGCGAGCGTGCCCGCGATCTGCGTCGGCGCCCTAGGCCTGCGCGCCCTCGCCAGCGAGGCCGGCGGCGCCCGCCGCGAGGTGGCGCCCGGGCTGTCCACCACCTCCGCCCTCCTCTCGCGCGCGCTCGATCAGCAGAGCGACCGCGCCGCCGCCGCCCTCGCCGCCCTCCCGATGGAAGGCCCCCCTCGCAGGTCCCGCCGGCGGCCCTCCTCGCCGGCCCCCCGACGCCGCAGCAGCGGCGCTCGCCCGCATCGCGCCGCCGCTCGCCGCGCCTCCCGCCTCGCGGGCACGGCGGCGAGGGGCGCGACGCGGCGGCGCGCGAGCTTCGATGTGTCAGGCTATCCCAGGAACCAGCATGGAAACACGAGCGATTGAAAACGACGAGAGAGTCGAATACGGAACGTTCGAAGCTGCCGTCGAGCGAAGCAGGAAGATAGAGGAAGATCTCCCGAATAATCCGAAGAAGTACCGGATATTGACCGGGGACAGGCCGACGGGGAGACTCCATGTGGGGCATCTGTTCGGGTCGCTGCAGAACCGCGTCAGGATCCACGAGCTCGGAGTGCCTACCTATGTCGTCATCGCCGACTATCAGGTCCTCACCGACAGGGATACGTTCGAGAATATCTCCGAGAACGTACACCAGCTCGTCATCGACTACATCTCGGCCGGGCTCGATCCCGAAGCCGGAAATCTCGTGATATTCCCCCACAGCCATGTTCCAGAGCTGAATCAGCTCACGCTCCCGTTCCTCACGCTCGTGACGAACGCGGAGCTCGACCGGAACCCCACGGTGAAAGAAGAAATTCAGGCTGCTGGCCTCAAGCGGATCAACGCGGGGATGTACGTGTACCCGATCCACCAGGCGGCCGATATCCTCTTCTGCAAGGGAAACCTCGTGCCGGTGGGGAAAGACCAGCTCCCTCACCTCGAGATCACGAGGACCATCGCGCGCCGGTTCAACGACCGGTTCGCAAAGAAGCGGTCGGTCTTCCCCGAGCCGCAGCCGCTGCTCAGCAAAGCCCCTGTCATCCTCGGCCTCGACGGGTGCCAGAAGATGAGCAAGAGCAGGAACAACGCCGTGATGCTCAGCTCCACGGAGGACGAGACCGTGGCCCTGATCAAGAAGGCGAAGACCGACTCCGACCGCGTCGTCACGTTCGACCCCGAAAAGAGGCCCGAGGTGTCCAACCTTCTTCTCCTCGTGTCGCTCGCGACCGGGGACGACCCGCGCGCGGTCGCCGAGCGGATCGGTGACGGCGGAAGCGGCAAGCTCAAATCGCTCCTCTCCGAGGCTCTGAACGAGTTCCTCCGCCCGATCAGGGCGAGGCGCCGTGAGCTCGAAGCCAGCCCCGACTACATCAAATCGGTGCTCCGTAACGGAATCAGGGACGCGCGCGCGGTGGCTGAACAGACCCTCGGCGAAGTCCGCCGCGTCATGAACATGGAGATATGACCCTCGTGCGCCGGCCAGAGCGACAAACGGGTTGAAATCACGAGAAAAAGCAGGAATTTCACGGGGAGGCGGGGAGGCGGGGAGCGAGAGACGGCAAGAGGGAGAAATTCATTTTCTTTCTTCCTCCCCGCCTCCCCGCCTCCCTGTGAAAATTCTCCGGGTTTCAACGTGATCGATGTTCTAGGAGCAGGCTGGACGCGACTCCGCTCGTCTCTCCGCGATTCCGCTCGCTTCGCGACCTACCGAGCGGCGTCCAGAGCTCCGCCCCGGCGTCGCCAGGCACCCTCGCGGCGCTGCACCGCCGGGTACGACGGCGAACACCTGCGCGACGCCTCCTCGCAGTGATCCCGCTCCGCGCGGCGCGCGGTCAGGCGCCGCTCCGCGCCGCGCGCCGCCATCGGTCCTCGTGGCGCAACGCCCGCCCCTCGCGCTCCAGCTTGATCAGGTGCGCTTCCAGGCTCAGCCGCGCGAGCGGCCAGAGGAAGGGCGGCGTGTCCGCGTAGGCCACCGGCAAGAGCGCGTCGAGCGTCGCGCCGCCCGCGCCCCCCGCGCCGGCCGCCTCGAGCGCTGCGACCACCTGCTGCTCCCTCCCCAGCCGGTGCGCGATGTAGCGCCGGAACAGCGCCTCCGGCGCGTCGATCGGCCCGCCGTGCGCCGGCAGCGCGATCCGGGCGCCGAGCCCCGCGAGCCGCTCGATCTGCGCGAGGTACTCCGCCATATCGCCCTCCCGGGGATCGATAAGGATGGTCCCGACGCCAGCCACCATGTCGCCGCAGACAAGGGCGCCCTGCGCCTCGTCGAGGAAGCAGAGGTGGTCCGGCGCGTGCCCCGGCGTGTGGAGCACCCGCAGCGCCATCGGCTCCGGCCCGCCGAGCCGCAGCACCTCCCCGTCCGCGAGGCGGCGCGCGACCGGGACGCCCGGCAGGCGCGGGGCCGCCTCGGCGTGCGCCCAGACCGGCAAGCCGAGCTCGGCCGCGAAGAAGCGCGCGCCCCCGACGTGGTCGGCGTGGTGGTGGGTCACCGCGATCGCCACGAGCGACCGCCCCTGGGAGGCAAAGCCGCGCGCCCACGCGAGCCACTCGCGGCGCTCGTCGTCGTACGGCGTGGCCGGCTCGACGAGCAGCACCTCGCCGCCGCCGAGCGCGTAGCTGGCCGTGTGGGTCGCGGGGGGCAGGGTCGGCGTGCGCGCGGGGAAGGCCTCCACGCCGCGCACGCCGGGCCCGACGGGCTGCGGGCGGATCACCGCTCCACGACGACCGCGAGCGCCTCGCCGCCGCCGATGCAGAGCGTGGCCAGGCCGCGCTTCGCGTTCCGGTCCTTCATGGCGAAGAGCAGCGTCGTCAGGATGCGCGCCCCGCTGGCGCCGATCGGGTGGCCGAGCGCGACCGCGCCGCCGCGGACGTTGACCTTCTGGGCGTCGAGCCCGGACAGCTTGTTCACCGCGAGCGCCACCACCGCGAACGCCTCGTTCACCTCGAAGAGGTCGATCTGGTCCGTGGGGATGCCGAGCTTCTTCGTGGTGTTCGCGATGGCCGCGGCCGGCGCCGTCGTGAACCACTCGGGCGCCTGCGCGGCGCCGCCGTAGCCGACGATCCGCGCGAGCGGCGTGAGCTTGTGCTCCTTGACGGCGCGCTCGCTCGCCAGGACGAGCGCGCTCGCGCCGTCGTTGATCGACGACGCGTTCGCCGCGGTGATCGTCCCGTCCTTCTGGAAGGCGGGCCTCAGGGACGCGAACTTCTCGGGCTTGCCGGCCGGCGGGCCCTCGTCCTCCTTCACCACCACCGCGTCGCCCTTCTTCTGCGGGACGGAGACGGGCGCGATCTCCGCGGCGAAGAGCCCCTCGCGCTGCGCCGCGAGCGCGCGGCGGAAGCTCTCCTTCGCGTACTCGTCCTGCGCCTCCCGCGAGAAGCCGTGCTCCTTGGCGCACGCCTCGCCCGCGGCGCCCATGTGGAAGTTGCCGTACGGGTCCCACAGCCCGTCGTGGATCATGCCGTCCACGAGCTTGCCGTCGCCCATGCGGTAGCCGGAGCGCGCCTGGGGGAGGTAGTAGGGCACGTTCGACATCGACTCCATGCCGCCGGCGACGACGACGTCCGCGTCGCCGAGCGCCACCGTCTTCGCGCCGAAGATGACGGCCTGGAGGCCCGAGCCGCAGACCTTGCTCACGGTGGTGGCCGGCACCTTGCTCGGGATGCCGGCGAAGATGGCGGCCTGCCGGGCCGGAGCCTGCCCGATGCCCGCGGACAGGACATTGCCGAGGAACACCTCCTCGACGGCCTCCGGAGACAGCTTTGCCCGCTCGAGCGCCGCCCGGATGGCGACCTCGCCCAGGCGGGGGGCGGGCAAGGGCGAGAGTGCGCCCTGGAACGCGCCGATCGGCGTCCGGGCCGCTGCGACGATGTACACGGGGACGGGCAGGGTCATGATCTCCTCCAGCAGCGCTGATGCCATTTCATTCGATGACGCTGTCCATGCGCCTTGCGAATGTGCCTTGGGTACCTCGGTTGCCCTGGGGGGGCAAGCCGGCCCCGGGACGCTCCGCTGCCTGCGCGGTTCCCCGTGCCGTTCGTTCGGTTCGCGGGTTCACATCGATCGCCCCTGCCTCGCTCCGCCGGCCGGGCTCTTCACGCCCCTGCTGCTCGCGATTCCCTCGAGACGGTGAGTCTCCATCCAGCCGCCGCGCGCCGCGGCTCGCGGCGCGGGCGCCGCGGCGGCGCGCGAAGCCGCGGGAAACAGGCCGAGCAGCGCAGTCGTCGTGCGGCCAAGCTCGGACGGAATCCAACCTCCGCCCGAGCCGGATCCAGGCTGGCCCTGAGCGCCCGCGCCGTCCGGGGAGAGGCCCGCCGACTCGGCGCCTCGGCGCGGCGCGCACGGGGCGCGGGTCGGGGGGCTCGATGTGGTACGCCGGGGACGGCGCGTGTTATCGTGCGCGCCGATGGGGAAGGGGGGCTGTCCTCCCTGTGCCCGAACGGACAAGGAGCGAGCGAGCGATGGTGAATGCAGGCGATCGTGCCCCCGATTTCTCTCTCGAGAGCGACAGCGGCAAGACGGTGAGCCTCGCGGATTTCCCGGGCAAGACGGTCGTCCTCTACTTCTATCCAAAGGACGACACGCCAGGCTGCACACGGGAGGCCCAGGCCTTCTCCGGCGCTCTGCGCGCGTTCACCGAGGCCGGCGCCGTCGTGCTCGGCGTCTCCCGCGACTCCGTCGAACGCCACCGGAAGTTCAGGGACAAATACGATCTCGGCGTGACGCTCCTCAGCGATCCGGATCTCGCCGCGCACAACGCCTACGGCGTCTACGGCGAGAAGTCGATGTACGGCAAGAAGGTGATGGGCACGATCCGGAGCACCTTCGTCATCGGCCCCGACCGGGCCGTGAAGCACGCCTTCAGCGCCGTGAAGGTCGACGGACACGCGGACGAGGTGCTCGCGCTCGTGCGCGGCGGTGGCCGTGAGGCGCCGCCCGCGCCGCCCGCACCCGGCGCGCGGACGAACGCGAAGAGCGCGGCCAAGGCGCCTGCGAAGAGAGCGGCCAAGGCGCCTGCGAAGAGCGCGGCCAAGGCGCCTGCGAAGACTCGATAAGGAACCGCATGAACCGTCGGACAACGACATAGCCGACTCGCGGGGTGCGCGCCGGCGATCGCCTGATGGATGCCATCGCGAGGGCCTCGGGCGCGGGGACGGCGCGCTCGCTGAGCTGGACGGGCCCCGCGCTTCATGAAAGAATCTGTACCGTTGCTTGCAAATCGGTGAAATTGCCACGACACCAGGGCTCATCTCTCGATCCGCCTCGTGGCAGGTGGAGCGATGAGCGCTGGAGCGAGGAGCCTAATGATGATGTTGAAGCATCCGATGCTACGGACTTTTGCTTTGCTGAGCTGCCTCTCCGCGATCGTCGCCTGCGGCGACGACGAGCCGCCGCCCAAGGTGACCGAGGGCGAGGGCGGCGGGGGCAGCGGGGGGGGCGGCGGCAGCGGCGGCGGCGACGGCGGCGGCGTGCAGGTCGAGACGTGGGATCTCGACCGCAGCAAGCCGCTGTCGGACGTCGATCCGGAGTTCATGGAGGTGGAGCACCCGCTCGCGCCGGGCGCCGTGCTGGCCGATCTCAAGGCCCCGCTCCCCACGAACGCCACCTGGATGAACTTCGCGGTCGGCGAGGGTGATCAGCGGATCAACGCCGCGCCGTATGACCTCAAGGCGCTCGGACAGGCGCTGTCGATCTCCCGGCCGGACGTCGCGGTGGCGGCCACGTCCGTCACCTCGGCGGACGTGTCGCAGCTCGCGCTCAGCGCGCGCCAGCCCTTCAGGGGACACACCGTCAAGTCGGCCGATCCCCTCTCGGTCACCGTGGAGTGGGCGGCCGAGGGCGGCACGATGACGGCGCCCATCGTGTACGGGATGCCGTACGTGACGGCCACGTACGACGGGCTCGCCCCGTCCCTCCGCGCCGGCGACGGCGTGGCGATCACCTCGGTCAACGGCGGATCGACGAGCCCCACCACGGTCACGTCGGACCGATTCGAGATCTCGCTCAACAACGGCCAGACGTGGGTCCTCTATGCGTTCCCCGAGATCAGCCTCGAGTGGGACGCCCTCTCGATGGCGGCGGACGCGCCGTACGAGGGCTCGCTCCGCCTCGCGCTCGTCGCCGGGCCGAACGCCGCGGAGACGCTCGACGAGCACGCCGCTGTCATCCCGGTCGGCGGCGACATCGAGGCGTCGGTCACCGAGGACACCGCCACGGTGCGCTTCGTCTGGAAGACGGAGGGTGAGGGCGATCTCCTGACCATGGCGCTGCCGCACCACGACAAGCACCTCACGATGTTGAAGTCGGCGGACATCTCGTACCCGACCGTGATCGGCGACATGAAGGGCGTCTCCGGCGCGAGCTGGGAGCTCATTTACCCGCTCAGCACGATCGGCTGGGACGCGCCGCGCCGCGTCTCGGACCAGTGGGGCGAGGATGTCGTCGCCGCCCTCGAGGAGGAGAAGGGGTTCATGCCCGTCGCGACGGTCGTCGGGACAGACCCTTATTTCGGCGGCAAGCAGATCGCGAAGCTCGCGCGCCTCGCGCAGATCGCCGAGGTGGTCGGCAAGACGGATCTCGCCGAGGAGCTCAGGGCGCGGCTCAAGTCCCGCATCAACCCGTGGCTCAAGGGCGAGAACGAGAACCCCCTCGTCTACGACACGACCTGGGGCGGCCTCGTGACGACAAAGGGCCTGGAGAGCGACTCCGCCGATTTCGGACAGGGCTACTACAACGATCACCACTTCCATTACGGCTACTTCCTCTACGCCGCCGCCGTGCTGGCGAAGAGCGATGAGGCGTGGCGCGAGGAGTACGGGGAGAAGGCGCTCTGGCTCGTCCGGGACATCGCGAACCCGAGCGCCAAGGACAAATTCTTCACGCCGTTCCGCCACATGGATTGGTTCAGGGGCCACTCGTGGGCGTCGGGGCTGTTCCCGTTCGCGGACGGCCGCAACCAGGAGTCGACCTCCGAGGCCGTCAACGCCTGGTACAGCATGCAGCTCCTCGGCGAGGCGCTCGAGAACAAGGACGTGGAGAACCTCGGCCGGGTGCTCCTCGCCATGGAGACGTCCTCGGCGCAGACCTACTGGCAGATCACCGCGGACAGCACCGTTTACCCCGAGCCGTTCAAGGACAAGGGCGCTGTCGGCGTCCTGTGGTCGACGAAGGCCGACTTCGGCACGTGGTTCGGGGCCAACCCCGAGTACGTCTATGGGATCCAGATCCTCCCGATCACGCCCATCTCGGAGTCGCTCATCTCCAAGGACTGGATCCAGGACGCGTGGCCCGCGATCTCGGACTCCACGCAGGACGCCGCGGACCCCTGGAAAGCGTTCCTGATCGCGGCGCACGCGACCGTCGACAAGGAGGCTGCCTGGGAGGACGCGCAGGCGCTCACCGAGCTCGACGACGGCCTCAGCAAGACGGCGCTCCTCTACTGGATCGCCACGCGGCCCTGAGCCTGCCGCCCCCCGCCGAATCCCCTCATTGAATCGGCATTTTTAAAGAGATTGAACAGGGAGGCGGGGAGGCGGGGAGATTGATGGGAGTTCACTCCCCGTCTCCCCGCCTCCCTGTGAATTCCCCCCCCCGGCAAATTCGAGGGAATGCTTCAGGGCCGCGCCCTCAATCGATGGGCTCGACCCGCACGTCGACCGCGAGGCGCTCCGCCCCGCCTCCCACGTAGATCGTGCCCGAGGTCGGCGTGGCGTCCACGTAGTTGCGCCCGACCGCGACGCGGATGTGGTCGGTCTGCGTCAGGATGCCGTTCGTCGGGTCGAAGCCCTTCCACCCGATCTCCGGCAGGTACACCTGGACCCAGGCGTGCGAGGCCTCGCTCTGCCGCTGGTTCTCGTGCTTCGGCCCCGTGTAGATGTAGCCGCACACGTAGCGCGACGGCACGCCGAGCAGCCGCGTCAGACAGATGAACAGGTTCGTGAAGTCCTGGCACACGCCGCGGCGGTTCGCGTACACGTCGAACGCCGTCGTGAACAGGTTTGTCGACCCCTGCTTGTACTCGTACTCCTCGAAGATCGACGCGTTCAGATCGAGCAGCGTGTCGAGCAGATCGTAGCCGTTCCGCTCCACGAAGGTCATCGCGTACTCGATGAGCTCCGCGAGCTCGCTCTCCGCCAGCTCCGGCGGCAGGAGGAACGGCTGCAGGATCTGGCGCTGCCACGGCATCCACACGAGCGGGATCGTCGACCGGGCGCGCAGCGGGCGGAAGCTCAGCGGGTCGGTGTCGAGCAGCTCCACCCGCGACCTCGACTCGATGACGAGGTCATGGAACGGCGTGTCGAGCAGCACCCGCCGCGCGCGGTTGCCGAAGACGTCGTCGTACTCGCGGTGCTGGCCCTCGACCGACACGTGGATCTCGTTGTGCAGCAGCGACTGCATCCGGTCGTGCGCCGGCGTCAACCGCAGGAGGTGCGTGCTGCGCTCCACAGGGGTCGCGTAGTGGTACGA
This sequence comes from Sorangium sp. So ce375, assembly GCF_051473855.1. Lineage (NCBI taxonomy): Bacteria > Pseudomonadati > Myxococcota > Polyangiales > Polyangiaceae > Sorangium > Sorangium sp. So ce375. Next base: position 9,968,269 of record NZ_CP150335.1, on the reverse strand, counting down.
CGTGCGATGCACGACCTGGAAGCGGCGGATGGCCGCGTGCACGGGGCGGCGGACCGGGCGCGACGAGAGCGGCGGCACGGAGGCCGACGCCTTGCGCCGGTCGGTGCGCGGGGTCGCCGTGGCCCGCAGCGCCCCCTGCCGCAGCACCACGAGGTGCCCCGGCGGCACGCGCTTCCAGGACGCCGGCCGGCCGCCCGCGTGGACCTTGAGCTCCTCGGACGACACGATGACGCCCTTGCGGCTCTTGACCCCCCGGCGCGTCAGGTCGACCTCGAGATCGTCGTCCCCGAACGCGAGGCGCTCGTACGGCGGCAGCACCTCCCACAGGAACGCGTCCCCCTCGCGATCGCGATCCGCGTAGACGACGAGATCGCGGCCGTCGGCCAGGACCGACGTGAGGGGGCCGTGCTCATTCATCTCGTCGAACCAGTCACGCAGCACCGCCGGATCGATGTCGCCGATGCTCCGGAGGCCCTCCGACGCCATCCAGCGCAGGAGCTCGCACAGGATGAGCTCCGTGTCCGTCGAGCCGACCGGCTGGAAGAGCGATTTCGGATCGACCTCGATCCGATCGACGAGGCTGCCGCTGTGCGCGAACAGCCAGTCGCGCCCGCCCCAGCTCCGGCTGAACGGCTGCGTGTTGGCGTCGTTGACGCTGCCCCACGTCGCCGTGCGGATGTGCAGCACGAGCAGCGACGACTCGAGGTGCTCCCACGCCTTCACGAGCTCGCTGCGGATGCTCCCCTGCGGCGGCGCCGGCTCCTTGAGCACCGAGGCGCTCGGCTCGCCGCCGGGGTAGTAGCCGATGCCCCAGCCGTCAGGCAGTTTGCGCCCGGGGCGCAGGCAGGTGAGATCGAAACAGGGGGCGAGCTCGCCCTCGAACGACATCGCGAGGAGATTCGGCATGGGTGCTTCGGCGACTCTGGCGGCTACTGGCTCGTGATCGTGGGGGTACTGTCGGGCGGCTCGTAACCGAGCAGCTCGCGACCGATACCGTCGCAGATCATCGCCGTCTCGTCGACCACATGGGTGAGCGCCGCGTGGACCGCCATCGGATCGAACGGCTCCGTCGCCCTGTCGGCCACCCACTGGTGCAGGAGGTGGAGCCGCTCCAGGCTCTCGCCGCCCGGGAGCGCCACGCTGTCCGGCGGCCGGATCTCGCAGAGGCGAGCGAACGCCGCGTGGACGCAGTGCCGGATCGAGCGCGGGAAGCGCGGCTCGTACAGGAGGAACTGGGCGACGGCCTGCTCGGTCACATGACCCTGGTTGAGCTTCATGAACGGCTCGAACCCGGAGCAGGCGCGGAGGAGCGAGAGCCAGAGCGCCGTCTCCACGACCCGGTGCTGCCTGCGCAGCGCGCCCTGCGCCTGCTCGCTCACCTCCGACGGCGGCGGCGGCGGCAGGTTGGTCAGGGCGTGGTGGTGCACGTCGAGCGTGCGCGCGGTCTGGCCGACGCGCTCGAGCAGCACGCCGAGCCAGATGAAATCGAGCGGCGTGTCCTGGAGCATCGTGCTCTGCGTGAGCCCGAGGCAGAGCTGTGTGATCTGGCGTACGCGCCGGTAGAACGCGTAGCGGCTCGACCTGAACTCCTCCCGCGCCTCCTCGCCGTTCACCCAGAGGTGGAGCTCGTTGACCGTCTCCCACGTCTCGAGGCTGACGACCTCGCGGATGGACCGCGCGTTCCAGCGGGCGGCCGTGATCGAGCGGCGGAGGCTCGTCGTGTTGTCCTCGTCGAAGCTCATGTAGCGCTGCACGAGCTCGCCGTCGGCCGCGGCCTCCTCGCCGTACTCGGCCCCGAAGTGCGCCTTCTGCCCGGCCACGATGATGACCGGCAGCCAGCACTGCTGCGCCGGGATCTCGGCGTCGAGCGCGAGGTTCTGCGTGACGGCGAGGATGCGGGCCATGTTCTCGGTCCGCTCGAGGTAGCGGCCGAACCAGAAGCAGTGATCAGCGACGCGGGAGATCACGTGGCCTCCGGGGGGTCGGAGCCCGGCGCCGCGCCGGGAGGGTCGTTGTTCGCGGCGGCGGGGCCCGCGTCGGGAGCGCCGACCGAGGGCGCGCGCTGCGCGCTCTCCCCTGGGCCCTTCAGGACCCAGGTGTCCTTCGAGCCCCCGCCCTGGCTCGAGTTGACGACGTACGAGCCGGCCACCAGCGCGACGCGCGTGAGCCCGCCGGGCAGCACCCACGAGCCGTCCCGGCCCGTCAGCACGTAGGGGCGCAGGTCGAGCCGCCGCGGGACCGCGACCTTCGCGGTCGGGTCCCAGGTGGGGCTCGTCGAGAGCTCGATCCTGTGCTGCGCGATGTAGCGGCGCGGCGTCGCCTGGATGCGCGCGCGGAACTCCTCCCGCTGCGCCGCGGTCGACTGCGGCCCCATCAGCATGCCGTAGCCGCCGGCCTCGTCGACGGCCTTCACGACGAGCTGGTCGAGGTGGTCGAGCACGTAGCGGCGATCGTCGTCGCGCATGCACAGGTAGGTGGGGACCTGATCGAGGATCGGCTCCTCGCCGAGGTAGTAGCGGATCATCTCCGGCACGAAGGGGTACACGGCCTTGTCGTCGGCCACGCCGTTGCCGGGCGCGTTCGCGAGCGCGACGTTGCCGGCGGCGTAGGCGCGCATCAGGCCGCGCACGCCGAGCAGGCTATCGGGGCGGAAGGCCTCGGGGTCGAGGAACGCCTCGTCGATGCGGCGGTAAATCACGTGGACCCGGCGGGGGCCGCGCGTCGTCCGCACGAAGACCTGGTCCTGATCGACGAACAGGTCGGGCGCCTGCACGAGCTCGAGCCCCATCGTGCGCGCGAGGAAGCTGTGCTCGAAATAGGCCGAGTTGTACGGCCCCGGCGTGAGCACGACGGCGCTCGTGCCGCTCGGGGGCACGGGCGACACCGAGCGGAGCGTCTCGGCGAGCCGCGCCGGGTAGTGGTCGACCCGCTGCACCCGCGCCTTGTCGAGCAGGTGCGGCAGCACGCGCTTGCTGATGAGCCGGTTCTCCAGGACGTAGGAGACGCCGGACGGCGTGCGGAGGTTGTCCTCGAGGACGCGGAAGGTCCCGTCCGGATCGCGGATGATGTCGACGCCCGCGATGTGGATGCGCACGCCGCCCGGGGGCCGCAGGCCGTGGACCTGCTTCAGGTACTGCCCGGAGCCGAGCACGAGGTCCCGGGGGACGCGCTCGTCCTTGAGGATGCGCTGGTCCCCGTAGACGTCGTCGAGGAAGAGGCCGAGCGCGCGGACGCGCTGCTCGAGGCCCCGCTCCATGTGCGCCCAGTCCGCGGCGGAGAGCATCCGGGGGACGAGGCAGAGCGGGAAGATCTTCTCCGCGCCGCGCTGATCCGCGTAGACCGAGAACGTGACGCCCTGGTTGAGCAGGGCGAGCTCCGCGAGGTGCTGCGCGCGCGCGAACTCGGTCGGCGCGAGCGCGCCGAGGAGCGTGGCAGTGCGCAGGAACTCGGGGCGAGGAGCGCCGTCTCGACCAAACAGCTCGTCGTAGGCGCCGGGGAGGGGAGTGTAGCCGGCAAAGAGGCCGGCACCCGGGTTCTCTACCAACACTGGAGTGAAGCTACAGCTGGACGGCCCTCGAGGTCCATGGGCCATTTGCGGTTTCTGCCGCGATGGAGGCAGTGCCGCGGGCGGCGGATCGCCCGGGCCTACTCGGCGTCGAGGATCTCGCGCTCTCTGGAGCGCGTGAGCTCGTCGACGGCGGCCAGGAAGGCGTCGTAGTCGATGGGCTTGGGCAGCACCCGAGCGACACCGAGACTCTTCGCGTCATGTTTTGAAGACGCGGATGAAACAATGACTGGTATACGGGCCGTCTTCTCGTTGTGCCGGAGCGCGGTCAAGAGACCCCACCCGTCCATCACCGGCATCATGATGTCGACGACGAGCAGATCCGGCGGCGCGATCTGGTCGAGCAACGCCAGCGCCTCCTCGCCGTTCGAGGCGCAGCGCACCTCGTAGCCGCCCTCGCTCTCCAAGATCATGCTCACGACCTCCTGGATGTTCGGCTCGTCGTCCACGACGACCACGAGCCTGGCGCGGCTGTTCGGCGCGCTCGATCGTGTTCGTGCCTCTGCGTTGCGCCGCACCGTCCGACCTCCGAGCGTATCCACCAGCATGCCGTTCTCCCCCGCGCTCTTAGGACCCGAATTTCAGGAATGAACGAGAGTATTCCCCACGCGCTCCGTTCCGTCGCTGCGTGGAATCCAAGATTGAAAGCTCAGGAGACTCCCGAAAGCGGCGACGTCCGCACGCCTGCGTCATTACGCCCGCGTCACGAGCGGGCGCGCGGCGCGACCGGGACATCCGTCTGCGAACGCCGCGAACGCCCCTGACACGCGGGCGTCCGCCCGCGCGGCCTCGCGGACGCCAGAATGTTGGCCATTCCCGAATTTCCAGGAAGCGTCCCGCGCGTCGTTCCTCGCCTGTTCGGTGCTCCTACTGCCCCGCGCTCTCCAGATCTGCAGTGGCGTCGTGGTAAGCGCGCGTGACGTCGGATTCGTCAAGGAAGCCTACGATCTTGCCCTCGGCGTCGGTCACCAGGAGCTCCCGCACGCGCAGCTCCAGCAGCACCTGGAGCGCGTGGTGCAGATCCTTCGCTTCGTTCACCGAGGCGGGGCTCGCCATCATGTCGTGCGCGATCGCGAGCCCCGAGAGCTCGGGGCTCGTCGCGGTGGCGCGGAGGATCTCGGCGTCGATGGTGCCGATGACCTTGCCGTCCTCGGAGATCACGGGGAAGGTGTCCTGCCACTCGCACGCCGCGATGCGCTCGACGACGATCGAGGCGGGGGTCCGCGCCTCGAACGACACGAACGGGCGGCTGCGGACGACGATGTCGGCGACGCGGACGCTGCGGAGCACGTCGACGATGAGCTCGCCCTGGTGCGCCGGGGACTCGCGCTTCGTCGCGACCTGCGCGCGGTACAGGGCGCTGTGCCTGAGCGCCACGAACGCGATGCCCTCGCAGAGCATGAGCGGCACGAGCAGGTCGTAGCTGCCGGCGAGCTCGCAGACCATGACGAGCGAGGCGATCGGCACGTGCGCGAGCCCGCCGTAGAACGTGCCCATCCCGACGAGCGCGAACGCGCCGGGGTCGATGCGCGGGTCGCCGAGGAGGAGCTCCGCCGCGCGCCCGAAGGCGCCGCCCGTGAGCGCGCCGAGCACGAGCGAGGGGCCGAAGTCTCCCGCGCTGCCGCCCGAGCCGACGGTGAGCGAGGTCGCGACGATCTTCGTGGCGAGCAGCACGAGCAGGAGCTGCACCGCCGTCCACCCGCTCGGCAGCCAAGAGGCGCCGGTGATCGCGATCTGGGCCGCCCCGTAGCCCGCGCCGAGCATCCCGAACCCCTGCCCAGGCCGGTCGAAGCGCGGCCCGAGCAGCATGAGCAGCGGGGTCACGAGCGCGCCGAGCGCGAGGCCGCCGAGCGCGGGCTTCGCCCAGGCCGGCAGCCGGATCCGGTGCACCGTGTGCTCGACGGCGTGCAGCGTCCGGAGGAACACGGTGGCCACGAGCGACACGACGAGCGCGAGCGCGGCGTAGAGGGGGAGGTGGCTCGGGATGAACGGGTAGCGGGGCGCGTGCGCGAAGAGGGTCGACTCGCCGAAGAAGTAGATGAAGACGGAGTACGACACGACGCTCGCGAGGATGGAGGGGACGAGCGCGTCGGCCTCGAAGTCGTCGCGGTGCAGCACCTCGACGGCGAGGAGCGCGGCCCCGAGCGGCGTCCGGAACACGGCCGCCATGCCCGCGGCCGCGCCGGCGATGAGCAGGATCCTCCGCTCGCGCGTGTCCACCCGGAGGGCCCGCCCGATGATCGAGCCGATCGCGCCGCCGATCTGCATGGTCGGCCCCTCGCGCCCGCCGGCCCCGCCGCAGCCGAGCGTGAAGATGGACGCGAGCGCCTTCACCACCGGGACGCGCCTGCGGATGTTGCCGCCCATGTGGTGGAACGCCCGGATGAACGCGTCGCCGCCGCCTCCGCGGGTCTCGGGCGCGAGCGTCGTCGTGAGCAGCCCGCCGACGAGCGCGCCGAACGCCGGCATGACGAGCACGAGCCAGGGCCGGAACGCCCCGATGTGCGCCCTCGCGAGCACCGCCTCGCCCTTGGCGCGGAGCGGCGCGTAGCCGGTGACCGCGATGAAGAGCTCGTGCTCGGCGAGCTCGAGGGCGGCGAAGAACAGCGAGCCGGCGACGCCGGCCGTCACGCCGACGAGGATCGCGTGGAGCAGCACCCGACCGACGAGCTGGAACGCGATGAGCCCCCGCGTGCGGCTGCGGGGGACCGGCGTGCGCGTCGCCGCCGTGCGGCTCGGGCGTGATGGGGAGTGCTCGCGGGACTGCATCATGATCTCGTGGCCCAGAGCTTCCCCCGTCGAGCGATGGGCCTGGCAGGAGCGGTAGCATCCCTGATCTTCGGCGGGTTGCCGCCTGAAATCGCCGCCAGGATCCGCGTCCCTCGAGGCGTCCTCTCGACATCGGCTTCCGATCGGCGCTCCCGCGCTCCATGAGCGCGTAAGGAAGCCTGGCGCGGGCGCGGCCTCCGGTCCCGCCCGAGCCCGGACGAGGTGGAGTCATGACGACCGATCGGAACACCGCCGAGTACGGCACCCTCATCACCGGAGACGCGAGCGTCACGATGGGCGACGCGACCGTCCAGACGACGGACGAGAGCGTCCGCACGACCGCCGAGACCGTCGTCACGCCGGTGGTGGCGCTCGACCTGGCCGCCGAGATCCTGGCGGGCACGCTCGGTCCGCTGATCGACGACGATTACGTGCCGGGCAAGACCCGGTTTCGGGACGTGCTCTGCGACCGGATCGACATTTCCCAGCTCGAGGCGGAGGAGCTTGTCGACGACATGGAGCGATCCGGGCGGATCCGCTTCATCGGTGTGGCAGAGGGCCGGGGATGGCAGATCCAGCAGGGCGCCGGTGTGCGGTGATCGCCGTAAGCTCAAGGAATCCGCGCTGGCCGGTGGTGCCTGATGAAACAATTCCCTTGCCGGCGTACTCGACTCATGGCCTACGCTGAGGCGTGTATGGAGGACGGTACGAAGCCGCGCAAGGCCGTGGTCCCGAACGCTCCGCCCGCTCCGCTCGTGATCGTGGCCGGCTGTCCTGCTGAGCTCGTCGCCGCCTGCCGGGAGGCGGGGGCTCGGCTCGGGGTGACCGTGCGCGAGTGCGATCTGCGCTCGCTCCGGCCGACGATCGCGGCCTCGCAGCCCTATGCCGTGATCGTGATGGAGGATCTGTACCGGTTCGATCGGGAGGCGTTCGACTCGATCACCCGCCAGGCACCCGCGTCGCTCGTGCGCATCGATCGCCGGGAGGTGCAGGACGAGGCGGCGCGGCGGCTGCTCATCGACGCCATCATCGAGTCGGCGGCGACCGAGCCGAGCAGCGGGATCCGGTCCATTCTCACGTGAAGCGGCCCGACGCGACGGCGCGCGGCCAGAGCAGAGGGGGAGAGCCACCGCCACGAGGCCAGGCGCGAGGAAGAGAAAATCTCTTCTCTCTCGGCGTCCTTGGCGCTCTTGGCGGTTCGATCTTCCGGCGCGCCGCCGACGGGCGCGCCGGCGTCAGGGCCGGCGCTTCATGCCGGGGAGGGTGGCCTTCTCGGGCGGCGGCTCGAGGTACTCGATCTGCTCCGCGGACATGATGCCGTACTTCGGGTTGGCGGCCGCGCCGCCGGTCGACTTCGTGAACGTGACGCCGTAGGTGCCGGTGACCTTCACCTTCGCGCCGACGGCCGGGATCGGGTTCGGCAGCTCCTGGCCCCAGAACTCGTCCGTGAGCTTCGCCTCGTTCTCCTTGCCGCGAGGCGCTTTGTCGATCGCCTCGATCATGCTGTAGATCTGCGCGAAGTTCGAGGCCCAGCCCATGACCTCGATCACGTCCTTCGCCTCGCCCTTCTCGTCGGCGATCGCGAAGCTCGGGACCGGCGCCTTGCAGTCCGCCGCGTCGCCCTTGCCGGTCTTGTGCACGGCGCAGGCCGGGGCCTCCGCGAGGTTCGTCTTGACGATGTAGCCGACGATGGAGAGCTTCTTGCCGTTCACGTCCTCGAAGTGGACGCGGCTCCGGAGGTCGTGCGTGACGCCCCAGACCGTGTAGGCGTCGCCCTGCTTCTTGTTCTTCGCGGGCAGCGTCGGCACCGCGGGCAGGGTCGCTTTGCGGCCGCTGAAGGCGGGCTTTGCCTGGTAGGGCTGCTCGTCCGTTCCGCACCCTGAAGTGCCCGCGACGAGGAGGATAGCGGCGAGGAGGGTTCGACCGAATCGGGCGTTCATGGCATCTCCAAGGTCAGCGTGACGGGCACCTCCAGCAGGAAAGATCCAGCGCTGGAATAGCCCTCGGACAGCGGTGCGCCGCGTGCGGGTCAGGCGCCTCTCGCATGCGCGCGCGGCGGCGGAAACGGCTAACACGGCCGCGAGTCGATCGTAAAGAGAAACGGAGACGTTCCCCTCTCTTCACCTGTCGGCGCGAGGCAGCGCACCGCGGCGGAGGGCGGCAGAGCGCGGCGGAGGGCGGCAGAGCGCGGCGGAGGGCGGCAGAGCGCGGCGGACCGCTGCCGGGGCGGCGCCCGATGGCGGGGCGCGAGAAGCGCGAGAGGCGCGAGAGGCGAGCGCGGCCGTGACCCGGCTGGCTCGCTTGCGTGCGGCTAGGCGAGGCCAGGCGAGGCCGGATCAGGCCGGGCCACGCCTGGCCGTGCCAGGTTCAGCGGCTCTCCGCGGCGTTCTCCCCGTCCCAGGGTTGCCCCGAATACGCGAAGGACGCGTTTCCGCTCTTCGCGATGGCAACATCGATCGAGTACCCTCTCCGTCCCATGCGCGAGACGACCCTGCGCGCCGCTTTCGAAGCGTCGAAGGTTTTGGTGATGATCCTTGCTGGCGGCGAGGGCCGACGGCTTGGCCCGCTGACGCACGACCGGGCGAAGCCGGCCGTGCCGTTCGGCGGCCGCTACCGGATCATCGACATCGTCCTCTCGAACTTCGTCAACTCCGGCCTGCACCGCATCAAGATCCTCACGCAGTACAAGAGCGCGTCGCTAGACGAGCACATCGCCCGAGCTTGGCGCCTCTCGCCGATGCTCGACAGCTTCATCGAGACCGTCCCTGCGCAGCAGCGCACGGGCAAGAGCTGGTTCAAGGGGTCGGCGGACGCCGTCTACCAGACCCAGCACGTCATCACGGACGAATCGCCCGAGCACCTGTGCATCTTCGGCGGCGACCACGTCTACAAGATGGACGTGCGCCAGATGCTGCACGATCACCTGTCGCGCGACGCGGAGGTGACGGTCGCTGCCATCCCGGTGACGAAGGAGGAGGCCCGCGCCTTCGGCGTCATCGAGTGCGACGAGTCGGGGCGCATCATCGCCTTCCACGAGAAGGTGCAGGATCCGCCGAGCATGCCCGGGAGGCCGGGCATGTGCCTCGCGTCGATGGGCAACTACATCTTCAAGACGAAGGCGCTGCTCGACGTCCTCGAGCACGACGCCGCGACCGAGGACAGCGCGCACGATTTCGGGCGCGACATCATCCCGCGCATGGTCCAGAGCGGCAGCCGCGTCTACGTCTACGATTTCCACGAGAACCATGTGCCCGGCGAGGACGAGGGCGCGGGGTACTGGCGCGACATCGGGACGATCGACGCCTACTGGGCGGCCCAGATGGATCTCGTCAGCATCCAGCCGGCGTTCAATTTCTACAACCCGCGCTGGCCGATCCGGACCGGGATCAGCCACGACCCGCCGGCCAAGTTCGTCTTCCGCGACGAGGCGAACGCGCGCGTCGGCATCGCCACGGACAGCCTTGTCTCGCTCGGGTGCATCATCTCCGGCGGCAGGATCCACCGGAGCGTGCTCTCGAACCGGGTCCGCGTGAACTCGTTCAGCCACATCGAGGAGTGCGTGCTGTTCGAGGACGTCAAGATCGGGCGCCACGTCAAGCTCCGCCGCTGCATCATCGACAAGGACGTCGAGATCCCCGCCGGCGCCGAGATCGGCTTCAACCTCGAGGAGGACCGCAAGAAGTGGTTCGTCAGCGAGGGGGGGATCGTCGTGATCCCGAAGCGCGCCAAGATCGACTCCCCCTGACGCACCTGGCCGCGGTCCAGCGCGGCGCGCAGCGTCCGCCCGCGCTGCGAGCGCGGCCGGAACGCTCGCCGGCCGCGGCGGCACCGTCCGGGCGCTCGGCATCCAATCGGCTGAAATTACAAGGAAAATTCCCGATCGCAGCGCGCGGCGGCCGCGATGGGCTCGCCGGCGGCGGGCCGCGCGGTCCCGCCGCGTCCGGGGGAACGGCGCGAGGGCGCTCCCCCATGAAACGGGCGTCCCTGCTACCTTGGGTAGGAGATGCCGCGCACGATCATCATCGGTGACGTTCACGGCTGCCGGGATGAGCTGGCGCGGCTGATCGAGCACGTGGGCTTCGCGTCGGGCGATCGCGTCGTCATGGTCGGCGATATGATCGTGCGCGGCCCCGATCCGTGCGGAACGCTCGATCTGCTCCGGGAGGTCGGCGCGATCTCGGTGCGGGGCAACCACGAGGATCGGCTGCTGCGCTGGCGCGCTGGGCGGAGCGATCCTCGCGGCGAGCCGCTGGGGGAGCTCTCGAAGGAGACCGCGCAGCAGCTGCGCAAGCGGGACTGGGCGTGGCTCGAGACGCTGCCATACTGGCTGGATCTGCCGGAGCACGGGCTCCGTGTCGTGCATGCGGGGCTGATCCCCGGGCTGCCGATCGAGCGACAGGATCCGCACACGTTGATGTACGTGCGCTGTCTCGGTCGCTACGGCGAGCCGGTCGAGCGCCGCGGGGGCAAGACGCTGTGGGGGCAGACGTACCAGGGCCCGCCGCACGTGGTGTTCGGTCACAACGCGCGGAGCGAGCCGCAGATGCACGCGTGGGCGACCGGGATCGACACGGGCGCGGTCTACGGCGGGCGCCTCACCGCGATGGTGCTGCACGAGGGCGAGGGCGTCCCGCCGCCGGCGTCGCGCTCTGAAGTCCTCGTCTCGGTCCCGTCGCGCCGCCGCTACGTCGGCCGCTAGAGCCGGGTGTGGAAATGCTCCGTCTGTTCCAGCGGTTCCGCGCGATCGGCCGCGCCTCTCCGCGGGATTTTCGCTAGGCTCGCGGCCGCGCCGCGGCCGCTCTCCAGGCCGGCGGCCCGTCATGGAGCAAGCCAGGTGGAGCCTCGATACCCGTTCGTTGCAGTGGATGTCCCCGAGCCGGAGGCCGACGAGATCGGCGCCCTGCTCTTCGAGCTGGGCGCCAGCGGCGTCGAGCAGCGCGACGAGCAGACGCTCGTGCGCGGCGCGCGCTCGGGCCAGGTGACGCTCGTCGCCAGCTTCGACGATCACGGCGAGGCGATGGCGGCCATCGCGGCGCTCGGGGACCTCGAGTCGCCGCTCGCCGCGCGGCTCGAGGAGGTGGTGGGCGACGCCTGGCGCGACGCGTGGAAGGAGCACTTCGCGCCGTTCGCGCTGACGCCCACGATCACGGTCGTGCCGCCGTGGGCCGAGCGCGGGCCGCAGCGCGAGGGCGAGCGGGTGCTCCTGCTCGAGCCGGGCAGGGCGTTCGGCACGGGGCTCCACGCGACGACGGCGCTCGTCGCGGAGCTCCTCGACGAGCACGCGGCGGAGCTGCGCGGCCGCGAGATCCTCGACGTGGGCACGGGCAGCGGCATCCTCGCGCTGGTCGCGCTGCTGCTCGGCGCGGCGCGGGCGATCGCGATCGACAACGACGAGGACGTGATCGAGGTGGTCCTCGAGAACGCGGCGCGCAACGGCCTGGAGGGCCGCATCGAGGCGAGCGCCGGCGTGGTCGAGGGCGTGACGCGGCGGTTCCCGTGGGTCGTCGCGAACATCGAGGCGCGGGTGCTGCGGCCGCTCGCGCCCGAGCTCGCGCGCGTGCTCGAGCCGGGCGGCTGGCTGATCCTGTCGGGCATCCTCGAGAGCGAGCGCGACGATTTGATCGCGCGGTACACGTCGTTGCCGCGCCCGCTCGCGCACGTCGCGACCCGGCCCGACCCCGCGACGCCGGGCGGCGATCGCCGGGCGGGGCGGGGCGACGCGGGCGGCGAGGGCTGGGTGGCGCTCCTGTTCCGTGCGCCGGACGGCGCGGCGTCCTCGGCGGGATGAGCGGCCAGGGGCTCTTGCGGGTGCCGCTCGGCGCGATCGAGGCAGGGGTGATCGCGCTGCCGGCCGAGGCGGCGAGCTACGTCGTGCGGGTCCACCGCCTCCGCGAGGGGGATCGGTTCGTCGTGTTCGATCCGGAGCTCGGGGTCGAGGCGGACGCCACGCTCGAGTCGGTCGGCCGCCGCGGGGCGGAGGCGCGCATCGACGCGCCCCGCCCGGCCGCGCTGCGGCCAGGCCGGCGCGTGACGTGGATCCAGGCGGTGGGCAAGGGCGACAAGATGGACGCGGTCGTCCGCGACGCGACCGAGCTCGGGGCGACGCGGATCATCCCGGCGATCTCGGCGCGGAGCGTCGTGCGGCCCGCCGAGGACAGGAGCCAGCGCTGGCGCCGGATCGCGGTCGAGGCGGCGCGCCAGTGCGGGCGCGGGGACGCGCCCCGGGTGGAGGCGCCGATGAGCCTCGCGGCGGCGCTGGCGGAGGCGCGGGCGGCGCCGTCGACGGAGGGGGGCGCGCTCGGGATGTGCCTGGATCCCTACGCGGAGACGCCGCTCGGCGCGCGGCTGGCCGCGCTGTCGCCGGGCATGGAGGCGGCGTTCGCGGTCGGCCCGGAGGGCGGGTTCACGCCGGAGGAGCTCGGCGTGTGCGCGGCGCTCGGGTTCGAGCGGGTGCGCCTCGGCTCGCTGACGCTGCGCACGGAGACGGTGTGCGCAGCGGCGCTCGGGGCGCTGATCGCGGTGGGCGACGCGCGCGCGGGGTGATGGGCCGGCCCGCGGCGAGCGGCGCGGTGGTCCGTCATGGCCGTCGCGCCAGGGGCCCCTTTGCCGGAGGTGCGGCGCCGTGGATCGCGGCGTTGCTCGGCGCGCTCGGGGTCGCGCTCTGCGCGTGCAGCACGACGGCAGACGCTCCGATGGGGACGCGCGCGCCGGCGCGCGACGGGGCCGCGCTTGGTCCAGGGGAGCCCGGCATCTTGCCTGCTGCGCCGCCCCCCGCCGTCGCCGCGGCCGCGACCGCGGTCGCGTCCGCGCCCCCCGAGCCGGCGCCGTGGCCCCGAGCGCGCCCGCCGCGTGTCGAGACGGACTGGTGCATCGACGGCGTCGACGCGCTCGACGAGGAGACCTGCTACGTGCTGCCCGACGCGCCGACCCGGACGCTGCTGCTCTATCTCCACGGGATCGTCCCGCCGGGGAAGGAGAGCGAGCAGAAGACAAACGTCGAGACGGTGGTGTCCCGCGCCGCGCGGCGCGCGGGCGTCGCCGCCCTGATGCCGCGCGGCAAGGTCGGCCTCGCGCCGAAGGGCTACGCGAGCTGGCGGGGCTGGCCGACGGGCGGGCGGGCGTACGAGGAGCACGCCGCGCCGCTCGTCGCGAAGTTCGCGGAGAAGCGGAGGAAGCTCGAGGAGATCGCCGGCGCCCCGTTCTCGCGGCTCTACGTCGCCGGCTCGTCGTCGGGCGCGTACTTCGTCGCGGCGCTCGCGCTGCGCGGCGGGATCGACGCCGACGGCTTCGGCGCGATGTCCGGCGGCGGAGGTCACGCGACGCCCCAGCTCGCGACGCTCGCGCCGAGGCCGTTCTACATCGGCTTCGGCGCCCAGGACACGGTGGGCGGCTCGGCCCGCGCCCTCGCCGGCCTCCTGCGCGGTGCGGGCTGGCCCGTGCGCGTCGCCGAGCACCCGTTCGGGCACGGCGCGAAGGAGGTGTACCTGGACGAGGCGTTCGCCTTCTGGCGCGAGCACGAGGGGCGTTAGGGCGCCGAACAGGTCGAATCTCGCCTGAATTCAATAGGACGGACCACCCGCCGTAGACGCAGGGGAGAGAGTCGGAAGGACACGGAGTGCGGGAGGGAGAGACCGCAAGAGCGCGAGGAGCGCGAGGGAACAGAGTAAAATCTATTCCCCTCTTCGCCTTGCGTCCCTTGCGCCCTCGCGGTCCTCTTCCCATCCGCTGATTTGTGCGACGTGGAGCCAGTCGCCACGCCCTCCGGGCGGGCCGGCGAGGGAGATCACTCGCCGCGACCGAGGAAGTCCATCAGCCAGGTCATTGCCGGCCGCATGGTGCCGTCCGGGTACAGGAGGCCCGTGCTGTCCAGCCAGGTGGAGCCGACGACGTAGCCCCAGAGGGTGATGCCTTTGACGGCGCTGTGGTTGTAGAACATCGTGAACTGCTCCTCCATCACCCTGCGCTGCTCGTCGTCGTCCGCGAGATTGATGTCGTACTCGGTGATGTACACGGGCAGGCCCGTGGCGGCGAGCCTGTCGATGTAGCCCTTCACGGTGCTGGTGTCGATCTTGTACGTGTTATGGGCCTCCGCGCCGAGGCCGTCGATCGGGGCGCCCGCCTTCAGCGCTGCCTTCACGATCTCGACGAAGTGGTTGTGATCGCTCTCGTACTCGATGTTGTTGTAGTCGTTGAGGATCAAGGTCGCGTCCGGGCAGAACTCGCGAGCCCACTTGAAGGAGTTGACGATCCAGTCATAGCCGCTCTCGCCGCGGCCTCCGATGGCGTTCATGAAGGGAGGCGTGGTGTGGGGCGGCGGCTCGTTGACGACGACGATGTACTTCGTGTCGGGGTACCGCTCGCAGAACGCCTGCATCCAGTCCCTCACGGCCTGCCGCTGCTCCTCCGCGGGGAGGCTCGTGAGCCAGGCCGCATGCGCGGCACCCCACACGAAATGCTGTTGCATGAAGGGGATGCCGTTGTCCTGCGCGTACTCGTAGATCGCGTCGAGCCTGCTCCAGTCTCGAACGCCGCGGGTCCTCTCGACAGAGGGCCACTTGCCCTCGTTCTCGGGCGCGATCTGGTTCCAGTACTGGATGAAGCCGTCGCGCACCTGGCCCTTCGTCGTGATGTTGCCGACGAACTTGCCGGTGCTGCCGATCGAGCCACCCGACCCGTCGCTGGAGCCGCCAGCCCCGGAGCTGCTCGGTCCAGCGCCTCCAGCGCCTCCGGCGGCTCCGGTGCCTCCGGTGCCGCCGTGGCCGGAGCCGCCCGTACCAGAGCCCAGAGCGCCCGTGCTGCCCGTGCCGGCTCCGCCGGCGCCCGTTGCGCTGGCGCCATGGCCCCCGGCTCCCGTCGTGCCGCCCGCGCTCGACGAGCCGCTCGGGCCATCGTCAGCCTTGTCCACCTTGCCAGAGCAGCCAGAGAGGGCCGCGATCCCGACCGCGATCGAGATCGTGCCGCACAGCCATCGAGAAGAACGGTTCTTGTTCATGCCAACCACCCGCAAGCTGAAGGATCGTGACCGGTGACTCGTGGAGCGGGAAAGCCGAGGGGAGCAGCGCGAGGTAGAGAGCATGCGCCCAGCGCCACGCACGCCAGGCAGACCGGCCCCTGGAGTTGCCGTCCCCCCCTCGGATCTATCACGACCACGTGCCTTGGAGCGATCCTCCACGGTCACGAGAGCGGGCGAAGCTACATCGGCTTCGGCGCCCAGGACACGGTTGGCGGCTCGGCCCGCGCCCCCGCCGGCCTCCTGCCCGGCGCGGGCTGGCCCGTGCGCGTCGCCGAGCACCCGTTCGGCCACGGCGCGAAGGAGGTGTACCTGGACGAGGCGTTCGCCTTCTGGCGCGAGCACGAGTGGCGTTAAAGCGCCGCCGTGATCGCCGAGCACGACGGGCCCGGACGCCGCGAGCCGCGGTCCCCCTCGGCGCTGCTTGCGACGAGCCTCTTACACTCGCTCGGGTCTCGCGGTAGAACGCCAGATACGTCAGGTAAAAGAGCATGATCTACAGATTCCCAACCTATGTGCCCGGCATTGCGCTCGCCATCGCGGTCCTTGCTGCGTCGATCGGCGCGCTCCTGCTGTGGAGGCGTCAGCCGCTGACCATTGCCTTGATCGCATTCGGGGTCGCTGCGGTGGCGGGTGGTGTCTTCGCGCCGATGCTGGCGATGGATCGGGTCGTCCTCGACGACGAGAAGCTGGAGCAGACGACAGGTTTCTGGTTCGCGCCGACCGTGAAGGGATTTCGTTTTGCTGATGTCGCGACCATCGCGATCGGCACCACCAGGGATAGGAAGAATCGCGAGGTCGAGGTGTGGCGTGTGAAGGGGAGGGATGGCCAAACGCGAGAGATTGACCCTGGTGACCTCTGGGAGATGAACGGCCAGGACATCATCCGGCGCCTACGAGAAAAAGGGATCGAAGTCAGGTGATGAGAAGAAGCCCGCTCGTCTCGCGCTTGGTGTCGGCGACCGTCGCCGAGGCGCCAAAGGTCGCGCGGCGCCTGAAGCTTCAGCCGAGCCACGCCGCCGCGAGCGCCAGCAGCCGCGCGTTCTCGGGGACCTTCTCGAGGAAACACCGCCGGATCTCGGCCTCCGGGATCCGGTCCGCGCGTGCGAGCAGGTCCGCGCGCGCCGCCGCCAGGGCCGCGCGCGCCTCGTCGGTCGACCCCGCTGCGTGGAGCGCCTCGGCGTGCACCAGCGTGAGCTCGGTCGCCTCAGGAGGCCTGAACCCGAGCGCTTGCAGGCGCGCCACGAGGTCCTCTGCGATCGCCGCGGCCTCGGCGGAGCGGCCCTGGGCGAGCCTCACCCGCGCGAGCACCGACCTGGCCCAGTCATGGGCCAGCGAGGGCATCGCGAGCCCCTCGATCCCCGCGAGCGCCTCGCGCTCGGCCGCGACGAGGTCGCCGCGCCGGCAGAGCAGGCTCGCGTGCAGCACGCGCGTCAGTCCCCCGAAGAACCGATCGTGCCGCGCCGCGAGGGTGCTGGCGAGGTCGGCGATATCCGCGATCGCCTCGTCGAGCTGGCCGCGCGCGCAGCGCAGGACCGCGCGCCACCACCGGGCAATCTGTCCGCTCAGGTCGGCGCGGGGGGCACCTGCCTCCCGCGTAGACGCGCCCCCAGCACAAGATGGGCGGCACCTGTCTCCTGGAGGAGGCAACTCCAAGAAAGATCGGTGCACCTGTTTCCTGGTATAGGCTCCTCCACGCCGGAGATGGGTGGCACTCGTCTCCGGGGGGGCGTGCCTCCACAAAAAGACGAGTGGCACCCATCTCCGCGGTGGACGTGCCTCCAACAAAAGACGGGTGCTACCCGTCTCCAGGTGGCACCTGGAGCTGCACGATGTCGCCCATGCGCCAGCGTCGCCTGCTCCCTGAATTAAGATCGGCGAGCGGGCGCGATAAGCACGCACGGGAGAGGTACGCGGCGAAAGTCCAACGCGACGCCGCTTCATGTGCTCGACTCGCGCGCCTCCCGCCGGGCAGCGCTGCACCGCAGACCAGCATGCCGATCGCTCGGACGTGGGCTTGAGACCGCGGGCGTCCCGCGCTCCGCCGCCTCCCACGCGTTCCGCGTGTACCGCGACGCTGCCGAGCTCGACACCTCGCTCGACGAGCTCGGCGTCCTGCCGTGATCGGTGGCCGTCAGGCGGCGAGCGCTTCGTGGACCGCGCGGGCGAGGGTGTTCAGCCCTCGATCCACCTCTCTGCCAAGGTGGACGCGGAGCGCGCGCCGGCCGCGCGACGAGAGGGTCGCGAAATCGCCGAGCGCCTGCGCCTGCTCGACGATGCCGAAGGTGAACGTGTAGCCGGGGATGGGCAGATCCTCGGGCTCGTCGGCGGTGATCTGCAGATACTCGCCGGTGCCCGGCCCTCCCTTGTACATCTGCCCGGTCGAGTGCAGGTAGCGCGGCCCGAACTCCACGCAGGTCGCCACGTGCCGGTGATCGCGCACGGCGCGCCGCATCTCCTCGAGCAGGCGCTCGTGCGCCTCGCTCCGATCGACCCACGCCAGCAGGGCCGCGTAGTCCCCGGGCGACAGGCGCGCGAAGTGGGCGCGCAGATAGCCGCGCAGCGTCCGATCGCCGGCGGCGCCGCGCTCCAGCGCCTCGCGGTTCGCCGGGTCCGCGTAGAGCGCGAGCCCAGCGTCGGCGAAGAACGGCGCGTCGTCGGGCAGCTCGCCGGCCTGGTCGTAGGCTTCCATCCGCTGCCGCGCTGCGGTCTTGCTCGCCTCGACGTCGGGCTGATCGAAGGGATTGACGCCCAGGATCGAGGCGGCGACGGCGGTGGCGAGCTCCCAGCGATAGACCTCCTGGCCGAGATCGTACGCGTCGGTGAGCGCGATACGCACGGTGGGCTGCCCGGCCGCCTCGAGCTCCGCCACGGCGGCGTCCTGCCCGCGATCGAAGCCGCGGTCGAGGCGCAGGTAGACAAAGATCCGATCGCTCCCGTAGACCTCTGCGCGCCCGAGCGGCTCGCGATCCACGGGCAAGAGGCCGGTCGCACGCTTGCCCGTGGACTCGGCGAGGAGCTGCTCGATCCAGGCGCCCAACGCCGCCATCGGCGGCGACGCGACGATCGTCACCTTGTCGCGCCCCGCCTTCGCGGCCGCGCCGAGCGCCGTGCCGAGCACCACGCCCGGGCAGTCGCCGGGCGGCGTGCTCTTGGTCGAGGCCCCGACCATCACGGCGGCGCGCTCGAGCAGTAGCTCGACATCGACCCCCATCACCGCGGCCGGCACCGTCCCGGGGCTCGTGAGCGCCGCATAGCGCCCGTCGATGCCGGGGACCGTATGGAACGTGTGCGCGTAGCCGCGCAGGCGCGCGCGCCGCGCGAGCGGAGAGCCCGCGTCCGTGACCGCGACGAAGCGCGAGGCCGCCGGGAGGGATCCCAGGCGTTCTTCCATGAGCTCGTGGAAGAACGCCTCCAGGAGATCGGTCTCCAGCGTCGTGCCGGACTTGCTGGAGACGATGAAGAGCGTCTTTTCGGGCACGAGCCGATCGACCACCGCGGCGATCTCGGCGGGATCCGTGGAGTCGAGCACGGTCAGGGCGGCGTGCCCGGTGGCCACCGGGAAGCTCCGCGACAGCACGTCCGGCCACAAGCTCGCTCCGCCCATACCGAGCAGGACGGCGCGGGTGAGGCCGCGATCGCGCACCTCGTCTTCCAGCGCGCGCAGACGCGGCAGGTTCGCCTTTTCGTGGAAGGGCGCTTCGAGCCAGCCGAGCCAGCTCGGCTCGTCGCTCCGCGTCCAGAGCGCCGCGTCGCGCTCGTGGATCCGCCGGAGGCCATCCGCCGCCTGCCACTCGGCGAGGGTCTTCGACGTGGCGAGCTCGAGCTCGCGGGGGAGGTGGAGCCGCACCGGCCGGGGGATAGCCGCGGCCGTGCGAGCAGCGTGTGATCGGCGTTTCATGCTGCGGCCACGCGGCAGCAACCTCAATGCCCGCTGTCGCCTCCGGCGAACTGGCCGCCTCCTTGCTGCGCGAGAGGGGATGAGCATCGACCGACTACGCGTGCTGGCCATCATCATCGACATCCGCGAGGCGGTGCTCGTCGATCAAGCGACCGGCATCGTCTGGGAGGTGGAGCCGCGGGACGAGATCGTCCAGTGGGCCTGCGCCGAGCACGGGATGACCGTCGAGGGCTGGCTCGTCGCGCTGCACACCGACCCCGAGCTCGTGCGGCTCTTCGAGGAGGCGCTGGACGAGATCCTCGTCGATCCGCCCGATCCCGGCCCTTACGACGAGATCTCGAGAGAGTCGCCGCGCGGCGCGCCCGACCCCCTCCCGGAGGCGTTCGAGCGCGACGCTCGCCTGCTCGGTCGGCCCGTGGTGCCCGTGAAGCATGAGTGGTTCGCGCACACGGCCCCGGGCCCGTGACCACCGTCGCGGCGCGCGCATGACGGTGACGGGCGCGCGTGATCGCGCCTCACCGGGCTCATGCAGTGCCTTGGTGCGCTCGGAGCATCATCCTGGTGGCACCGGCGTTGCGTCGATGGCTCGCCTCGCGATCCCACGAGGATCGCTGTCCCGAACGCCGGATGCGGCGACCGGGCACGGAGGAAGGATGGAAGGCGGAAGGCCGTCTTCGCCCGACATCCCACGTTTCGCTGGGAGCCGCGGGTCGAGGGCGCCGCCCGGGCGCTCGACGGGAAAGGGGAATGGGGTCATGGCAGCCAATCGTGCGGTTGTGTATCAGGGGCCTCGGATGGTCGAGGTTCAAAGCAGGGACTATCCCAAGATGGCCGATCCGCGGGGCCGGAAGCTGGAGCACGCGGTCATCCTCAAGGTCCTGGCGACCAACATCTGCGGCAGCGACATGCACATCTACCGGGGCCGGTTCCCGTTCCCGAAGGGGGACCAGCTCGGCCACGAGATCACCGGCGAGGTGATCGAGCTGGGGAGCGACGTGGAGTACATCAAGAAGGGCGATCTCGTCTCGGTGCCCTTCAACGTCGCGTGCGGACGCTGCCGCAACTGCCGGGAGCGGCACACCGACGTGTGCATGAACACGAACCCTGCGGTCGCGTGCGGGGCGTACGGCTTCAACCTCGGCGGCTGGCAGGGCGGGCAGGCCGAGTACCACATGGTGCCCTACGCCGACTTCCAGCTCCTGAAGTTCCCCGACAAGGACCGGGCGATGGCGAAGATCAAGGAGCTTGCCCTCCTCTCGGACATCCTCCCGACCGGATACCACGGGTGCATGGAGGCGGGGGTGACGACGGGATCCACGGTGTACATCGGCGGAGCCGGCCCGGTCGGCCGCGCCGCCGCCGCCGCCGCGCGCCTCCTGGGCGCGTCCTGCATCATCGTCGGCGACCCGAACCTCGCCCGGCGGGCGCTCGTGAAGAGGGCGGGGTACGAGGTCGTGGATACGACCTCGCACACGCCGCTGCCCGATCAGGTCGAGGCGATCCTCGGCGAGCGAGAGGTCGACTGCGGCGTGGACTGCGTGGGCTTCGAGGCGCACGGCTACGGCAAGATGGCCGGCGAGGAGGAGCCAGAGGCGGTGATCAACGCGCTCTTCGGGGTCGTCCGCGCCGGCGGCGCGATGGGCGTCCCCGGCATCTACGCGGAGGGCGATCCCTACGCCAAGGACGAGGAGCACAAGAGGGGGAAGCTGAGCCTCGATTTCGGCAAGGCGTGGATCAAGTCGCCCTCGATGACCGCGGGCCAGGCGCCCATCATGCGGTACAACCGGGACCTGATGATGGCCATTCTGTGGGGCCGGATGGAGTACCTGAGCGAGGTCATCAACCCCGAGGTCATCAAGCTCGACCAGGCGGTCGAGGCCTATCAGTTGTTCGACCGGGGGGAGCCGAAGAAGTACATCATCGACCCCCACGGCAGCCTAGGGAAGGCGGCGTAGAACGGACGCCCGAGGGCCGCGCCGCAGCGGCGCCTCCGCGGCGGCGCGATCGTCACCGGCGCGCCGGGACGGCGGACCCTGCGCTGAGGCCGAGCAGCAGCAGCGACATGCCGCTGAAGAGCAGGGCTGCTCCTGCGCTTCGGCGATCTGCGGGCCTCGCAGCAGCCCCGGTCCGCGGTCGATAGCCAGCCGCGCGTCGACGATCACCCGTTTGCTCAGCGCCGCGCGCCACGCGGAAGGCATCCTACCGTATAGCTGCACCCTGCGGAGCTCCCTGGGGTCGGCTCGCCCCTGGCGCGGGCTGCCTGTCTGCGGGCGCCCAGAGCAGCTTCTCCGGCGTGATGGGCAGGCCGCGCACGCGGACGCCGGTGGCGTGATGGACCGCATTCGCGATCGCCGCCGCGACGCCGGTGATCCCGATCTCCCCGGCGCCGCGGCAGCCGATCGCGTTGAAGACCAGATCCGGCTCATCGAGCCAGCTCACGTCGATGTCGGGAACGTCGGCATGGACGGGCACGAGATAGCCGGCAAGATCGGCGTTGATCGGCTGCCCGTGCGCTCCGTCGTAGGCGAGCTCCTCGAGCAGCGCCTGCCCGATGCCGAAGACGATGCCGCCGATGAGCTGGCTGCGCGTCGCCTTCGCGTTCAGCACCCGCCCGACGTCGAAGACGCTCACCACGCGCGAGACGCGGATGCGGCCGATGTCCGGATGAACGCGCACCTCCACGAAGTGCGCGCCGAACGACTGGAACGTGAAGCGGTCGTCATGCAGGCTCCTTGGCTCGGTCTTGCCCTCGGCCTCCAGGCTGTCGCGCCCGATGCGCGCCAGCAGCTCGGCATAATCGATGTGGATGGCGAGCGGCGGACGGCGGGGGAGGCTCCCCTCCGCGCACGGGAGCTCGCCGGTCTGGTCCGCCGCGCCCCAAAGGCCGCTCGGCGTGGCCGCGGCGAGCGCGAGGATCTCCCGGCGGAGCGCGGCGCATGCATCCAGGATCGCCGGCGCCGTGCTGGCCGTCAGGTTCGAGCCGCCCGCAGGGGGGCAGGGCGCGAGCCGGGTGTCGCCCAGCTCGGCCGTGACCTGAGCGAGCGGCAAGCCGAGCCCTTCCGCCGCGACGAGCGCCATCATCGTGTACATGCCGGTCCCCACGTCCACACCCGCCGTCGAGACGACGGCGCGGACGCCGGTCCCGCGGCGCTCGAGACGCACGCGCGCGGTCGCGCCCATGAGCCAGGCGGGGTGCGTGGCCGTCGCCATCCCCCAGCCGACGAGCGCGTCGCCATCGCGCATCGAACCCGGCTCCGGCGTGCGCTGCGCCCACCCGAACCGCTCGGCGCCCCGCTCGTAACAGGCGAGCAGGTGCTTGCTCGAAAACGGAGCTCCGCGGTGTGGATCGATGTCCGTGTGATTGCGGCGGCGCAGCTCGACCGGATCCATCCGGAGCACGAGGGCGAGCTCATCCATCGCGCTCTCCAGCGCCCACATGCAGGGGGCTTCGCCTGGTGCCCGCATCCATCCAGGCGCCATCACGTTCAGGCGCACGCAGTCGTAGGTCGCTTCGTAGCTCGGACAGGCATACAGCAGCCGGGAGGTGCAGCTCGTCGGTTCCAGGAATCCCTCTCCGTCCAGGCGCTCGTCCGCGGCCGTGTGCACGCGCGTGTGGTGGCGCAGGGCCAGGAGCGTCCCGCCTCGCGTCGCGCCCAGCTCGAAGCGCTGCACGGTCTCCGTGCGATGTCCCACGTTGGTGAGCACCTGCGCGCGGGTGAGGACCGCTCGGACCGGCCGCTTCAGCCTCAGGGCGGCGAGCGCGGCGAGGACCGTATGCCAGCCCGTTGCGACCTTCGAGCCGAACATGCCGCCGACGAACGGCGCGAGCACCACGACCTTCTCCTGGGGCAACCCGAGCGCCGCCGCGAGCACGGCCCGGTCGCCCCGCACCCATTGCGTCGCGTTGTACACCGTGAGGGTGTCGCCGTCCCACGAGGCGACCGACGCGTGCGGCTCCAGCGCGCACGGATGCTCGTTGGGCGTCGCGTAGGTGACGTCCAGGCGCACCTCGGCCGCGGCGAGCGCGCCCGCGAGCGACGCGCCCCGCTGCACCTGCAGCTCCTCGCCGAACACCTGCCGCGGCACATCGGCGGTCTCCAGGGCCTGCTCCATCGCCACGGCGAAGGGCGCGCGCTCGTACGCGACCTGGACGAGCGACGCGGCGTAACGCGCCTGCTCGGGCGTATCGGCGACCACCATCGCCACGTACTGGCCGTAGCGATGGATGCGCGCGTCCTCGAGCGGGGGGCGCCGCTCGGGCGTCATCCCCGTCCAGTCCGCGCTCGTCGGCATCTCGCCGAGCGGTCCACGGTTCTCATGGGTGAGCACGAGCAGCACCCCCGGCGCACGCTCGGCAGCCGCCACGTCGAGGCGCACCACCCGCCCGCTCGGGATCGTGCTGCCCACGAGCGCCGCGTGCGCCGTCGCGGGGAACCTGGTCTCGGCTGCGTACCGCGCGCCGCCGGTCACCTTCATTCGCCCGTCCACACGGCTGACGGGTGTGCCGATCAGGCAGTTGCCAGTCGCCATCATAGACTCCTAGGCCGCCCGGGCCGTGAGCTCGCTCAGCGCACGCACCAGCGCGCGCTGAGCGAGCTCGATCTTGAAGCCGTTGTGCCGCCGGGGGACAGCGCCCGCGAGCGCGGCGTCCGCGGCGGCACGAAAGCTGTCCGCCGTTGCACGCCGCCCGGCGAGCACCCGCTCGGCCTCGGGGCAGCGCCACGGCTTCGTGGCCACGCCGCCCAGCGCCACACGGGCCGCGCGGATCGTCTCGCCATCCATGTCGAGCGCCACGGCCGCCGACGCGAGGGCAAACTCGTAGCTCGCCCGATCCCGCACCTTGAGGTAATGGGAGCGGCGGGCGTAGGAGAGGTGCGGCAGATCGACGTGGGTGATCAGCTCTCCATGCTCCAGCACCGTCTCGCGCTCGGGCGTGTCGCCCGGGAGCAGGTGAAGGTCCTCCAGCGGAATGCTGCGCGTCGTGCCATCCGGCTTCCGCGTCCGCACGACGGCATCGAGGAGGACGAGCGCTGCGGACATGTCGGATGGATAGGTCGCAATGCAGTGCTCGGTCGTGCCCAGGACGGCGTGACTGCGATTGAATCCATCGATGGCATCGCAGCCGGACCCGGGCTCCCGTTTGTTGCACGCCGCGTGCACGTCGCGGAAGTACGGGCACCGGGTGCGCTGCAGGATGTTGCCGGCGGTGGTGGCCATGTTGCGCAGCTGTGTCGAGGCGCCGGAGAGGATCGCCTCCGAAAGGACGGGGTAGCGCTCGCGGATGGTCGCGTGCCACGCGAGCTGGCTGTTGCGCACGTTGGCCCCGATATGCACGCCTTCCCCGTCCTCCGTGATGGAGGCGAGCGGCAGCCGACGGATATCGACCAGCGTGTCCGGCGACACCACATCGATCTTCATAAGGTCGATCAACGTGGTGCCGCCGGCGAAGAAGACGGCCCCCGGCGCGCTGGTCACCGCGCGGGTCGCCGCCTCGGCGCTCTCGCCTTCCATGTAGCGGAACGGCTTCATGCCGCGCTTCCTCCCCCGTTCAGATCCCGCGCCCGGCGCACCGCGGCGACGATGTTCGGGTACGCGCCGCAGCGACAGAGATTGCCGCTGAGACGCTCGCGGATCTCCTCATCGGAGAGAGCACCCAGCGAGGGCGGCGCGGAGACGTCCAGCGTGACATGGCTGGGGACGCCGCGGCGCGCCTCCTCGATGAGCGCCACGGCCGACATGATCTGACCCGGCGTGCAGTAGCCGCACTGGAGCGCGTCGCATTCGATGAAGGCCGCCTGCACGGGGTCGAGCCGGTCGCCGTCCGCGAGCCCTTCGATCGTCGTGATCTCGTCCTCCTGGTGCGCGACGGCGAGCGCGAGACAGGCGAGCTCCCTCTGGCCGTCCACGAGCACGGTGCAGGCCCCGCACTGCCCGAGGTCGCACCCCTTCTTGCTCCCGTTCAGGTCGAGATGGTCGCGCAGCGCGTCGAGCAGCGTCGTGCGCGGGTCGAGGCGCAGCTCGCGAAGCTCACCGTTGACCCGGAGACGCACGGGCACGCAGCCCTCAGGGGACTGCGACGCTCCTATGCCCGCATCCATTCTGCCCGCATCCATTCCGGCCGGGCGCAGTCGATCGGCGACGGCCATGGCGCCATCACCCCGTCGCCGCCAGCCTCTTCGCGTGGATCGCGGCGCGCAACGCGGCCGTGAGCGTATCCGCGTCCCAGCTGTCGTCGAAGCGCACGTCGTCGATGAAGAACGCCGGCGTGCCGTTGACGCCGCTGCGCACGCCGGAGCGGACTTCGGCCTTCACCTTGTCGAGGTGCGCGTGGCTTGCGAGCTCGTCGGCAAAGCGCTCGGTATCGAGCCCGAGGTCGGCGGCGTAGCCGACCAGGTCCTCGAGATCGAGCGCGTCCTGGTGCTCGAAGAGTGTGTCGTGCATGGCCCAGAATTTCCCCTGCGCCCCCGCGGCCTCGGCGGCCTCTGACGCCGCGAGCGCGTGCGGGTGCAGCTCGGCGAGCGGGAAGTGGCGGAAGACGAAGCGCACGTCGCGACCCACCCGGCGCAGCACGTCCTGGAGCACGAGGTGGGCGCGCGCGCAGTATGGGCACTCGAAGTCGCCATACTCGACCAGCGTGACAGGCGCGTCCACGTCACCGAGGATGTGGTCGCCGGGGCCGACCGGCGGTGTCAGCTTGCTCATCTCGAACCTCCTAACTTGTCCAGCGCGTCGAGGATGCCGTCAGCGCCGGGGTTGATGCCGACGGGCGAGACGTAGCTCCACGCCACCTTGCCCTCCGCGTCGATGACGAACAGCGCCCGCTCGGAGATGCCGTCATGCGTGCGGTAGATGCCGTACTGCCGCGCCACCGCGCCCTTCGGCTCGAAATCGGCGAGCAGCGGGAAACGCAGCTTTCGGTCGCGGGCGAACGCGAGGTGGCACCACACCCCGTCGACGGAAATGCCGAGGAGCTTGGCGTGGTGTCGCTCGAATTCGCTGCGGACCTCGCTCTCGTTGTAGAGCGCCAGCTGGTCGCCGCACACGGGGCTCCAGTCGGCCGGGTAGAAGGCAAGGATGACCGGCTGCCCGCGGAAGTCGCTCAGCGATACCTTCTGGTCGGGCGTGGTCGCCAGCGTGAAATCGGGCGCGGCCGCGCCCGAGCCGATCGGTTGGGCCATAATGGTTCCTCCCCCTACTTGATGGCAGCATGGTGCTCCCACCGGGTACCGCAAGAAGCAATCTGGGCTCCCGGTCGAGCGGCCAGCGGCGGCGGTCGGCTCAGGGCGAGACGGTGATGAGGTCCTCGACGCTGTAGACCCCGGGCGCCGACCAGGCTGCTCTCTCGGCCTCCTCCCTCTCGGCCCACGAGCGCACGCTCCCGCGCAGGACGATCTTGCCGCCGTTCACCACATCGACGCTGATGCGCCGGGCGTCCATCTCGGCGCTGCGCTTGAGGGCGTCCTCGATCTTGGACCTGACCTCCGGCGGCGAGACGTGCGGCTTGACCGTGATGAAGTTGCTCACCCCGAGCACGCCTACCAGATTGCGGACGGCGTGCTCGGCCTCGTCCTTCTGGAGCTTCCACTCCACCTCGCCCTCCAGCTTCAGCCAGCCCTTGCTGACCGTGACCTTGATCTTGTCGGCCGGCACGAGCACGTTGGATCTGAGCGCGCTGACGGCCGCCGCAGCAATGTCCTCGTCGGTGCGCTGGCTGCTGCCCGGCAGCCTGACCTCGAGCTCGTTGGCGACGGCCTTGACGCCGTAGACGCGCTTGGCCGCCTGCTCGGCCGCGTACTTCTCGGCAAACGATTGCACGCGGCCGCTCAGGGTGACGACGTCGCCCTTGACCGTCACGCCGATTTCGGCTGCATTGACGCTCGGCTCCCACGCCAGCTCATCGAGGACATCCCGTTGCAATTGTCTCTCATTCATCGATCTCCCTCCGTTTTGGGGCGGTTCTGGCTTGTTCTTCTTGACCTGCCAGGCCGGTGGGCGCA
This sequence comes from Sorangium sp. So ce375, assembly GCF_051473855.1. NCBI lineage: Bacteria > Pseudomonadati > Myxococcota > Polyangiales > Polyangiaceae > Sorangium > Sorangium sp. So ce375. The sequence continues at coordinate 9,941,027 of NZ_CP150335.1, read as the reverse complement.
CCCGATCGGTGGCATCGGCGCGCATGCGGCTGCTCCACCTCGGCCGCGTTTTCATCGGCGCGCATGAGCTTCCATCGGGCCGGCCTTCCAGCCTTGGTCTTGCGAGCCAGCATCGCACGTGCCATTTCGGAGCATCGCCCAACCGCGCTCTTCTGTTCTGGGGTCGAGGAGAGGAACTCGAGCAGTATGAGCGGTCGATCCGGAGCCCTCGCGCTCCCTCCTCTCCCGCCTGTATGACCGGATGAATGGCAGTCCTGGATGGGCCCGCTCTCGAGCGTGTCGGGCCGGCGAACGCGAGACGAGAGGGGAGGCTCCCCGGCGCGCCTTGCGCACCTGCGCCGCCGTGCGGTGCGCACGGCACGATGGATGCTTAGATTGGAGGGCGGAGGAAGAAGGAGGGGACGATAGTCAATCTAAGCATTCGACGAGGCGATCCACGCGAGCCGCTCGACACCGCCTGGAATCCTTCGCGCATGACGGGTCTGCTCCGCGCGCTCGATCCCTTCCGCGTGAGCCGCGATCTCATGGGCAGCGACCCGTTCGCCAGCATGGTCCAGGCGGCGAGCACCGTGTTCGAGCCCGATATCGAAGTCAAGGAGACCAGGGACAGCTACGTGCTCAACATCGACCTGCCCGGCGTGCGCGAGGAGGACATGGAGGTCTCGGTCACCGTCGACGAGCGGCTCCACGTCGTCGGGATCGAGCAAGAGCAAGAGGCAAGAGAAGGAGGGACCTCACCGGTCTCGGCTCGACGATTCATCGGCGGCCGAGCCTAGTCGAGCCTGACGGAGTGCCACATGATGCCCCGTGCTAGACGCGGCCTGCTGCCACATGATGGGGGAGTGCCACATGAAGACCGACATCGAACTGCAACGTGACGTCCTGAACGAGCTGTCGTGGGAGCCGAGCGTGGATGCGGCCCACATCGCCGTTTCGGTCAAGGATGGTATCGTCACCCTGGGCGGCCACGCGTCCACTCACGCCGAGAAGCACGCCGCGGAGGAGGCTGCCAAGCGCGTCTACGGCGTCAGGGCCGTCGTCAATGAGCTTGACGTCAAGCTGGCCGACAGCGGCCGGCGCACCGATGAGGACATCGCCGCCGCAGCGGTCAAGGCGCTCGAGTGGAACCTCCTCGTGCCAGCCGACAAGATCAAGGTCACGGTGAGCAACGGCTGGCTGAAGCTGGAAGGCGAGGTGAACTGGCAGTTCCAGAAGAACGCTGCGGAGAGGGCCGTCCGCTATCTTGCGGGCGTGAGGGGGGTGAGCAACTTGATCACCGTCGGGCCGCGCGTCTCCCCGGCAGAGGTGGAGGGTCAGATCGAGGAGGCCTTGAAGCGCAGCGCCCTGCTGGATGCCCGGCGCATCCGCGTCGAGGTGGTGGACGGCGAGGTGTTCCTGCGCGGGAGCGTGCGCTCGTGGGCTGAAAGAGAGGAGGCCGAGCGGGCAGCCTGGGCGGCTCCGGGGGTTCACCGCGTGGAGGACTTCATCGCCGTCGAGGGGTGATGATCCCCGAGAGACTCCGCGGCGCGCGAGCCAGGCGTCACCGCCGCTGGGCCACGGTCACTTGACGCCGTTCAAGGGCGGCACCTTGTTCCAAGGCCGGCACCTCAGCGCCCTCTCTGCTCGCTGCGACGTCTCAGAGCAGCTGTCCTGAGCTTGCCCGCCCTGACGGCCCGCCTCTGGAAGAGGAGAGGGAGGCTCTCGAGCACGTCGACCCGGTCCGCGATCATCAGCAGGATCGTGTGGGGAAGCTGGTGATCCGGGATCTCGTAGGCCACGCGGCGCAGCGCGCCGCTCGCCCCCCTCGGCGGCAACGCCGTGCTGAACACCGGCGTCGGGCGGGCGAGCCCTGGGCGCCTGAGCACGCGACCCTCGATCGGCTGCCGCTCGGGCTCTATCCAGTGCGCCCACGCCAGGAGGTGTGGCGGCGCCTCTCTCGGGACGCCGGGCCTCTCCTCCGGGCACAGATCAACTCCCCAGTACGGCTGCTCCGTCGGCCGCGCGATCTCGGCTTCCATGATCGTTTCCCCCTCGATGAAAGAGCTCACTTGGCGCCCGACGGGATGAGCACGCATTTGAGGATCCCGTCGGACCTCGCCGCGAACAGGCGATACATCTCCGCGGCCGCATCGAGCGGGACGCGGTGCGTGATGAGCGCCCTCGGGTCGATGTTCCCCTTGCGGATGTGCTCGAGCAGGTGGGGCATGTACCGCTTCACGTCGCATTGCCCGGTCTTGATCGTCAGTCCCTTGTTCATGGCCGCGCCCACATCGACGAGGTTCCACGGCGGCCCGTAGACGCCGATGATCGAGACCCTCCCGCCGCGGCGGACCGACTGGATCGACCAGTTGAGGGCGACGGGCGAGCCGGCCTCGAGCATGAGCGTCTTGCCCAGCACGTCGTGCAGCGTCGAGCCGTTCGCCTCCAGACCGACCGCATCGATGCAGACATCCGGCCCGCGGCCGTCGGTCATGCCCTGGAGGACGGAGACGACATCAGGGACCTTGCTGAAATCGAGCGTCTCTGCCTGGTTGTACCGGCGCGCGAAATCGAGGCGGTAACCGACCGAATCGATCGCGATGACCCGGCGCGCGCCGAGGAGCCAGGCGCACCGCTGGGCCACGAGGCCGACGGGCCCGCAGCCGAAGACAGCCACCGTGTCCGCGGGGCCGATGTCTCCCATCTCCGCCGCCTGGTACCCCGTGGGGAGGATATCCGAGAGAAAGAGCACGTCCTCGTCCGAGAGGTCGTCGGGGATCTTCATGGGGCCGACGTCGGCGAAGGGGACGCGGACGCGCTCGGCCTGGCCGCCCTGATAGCCGCCGGTAGTGTGCGAGTAACCGAAGATCCCGCCGGTGATCGTGGTGAGCGGGTTCGTGTTCTCGCAGGCGGAGGTGCGTTCTCGCTGGCAGAAGAAGCACGTACCGCAGGCGATGTTGAACGGCACCACGACGCGGTCGCCGCACTGGAGGGTCCGCACGGATGGCCCGACCTCCTCCACGACGCCGGTGAACTCATGGCCGAAGATGGTGCCGACGCGCGTGTCGGGCACGTAGCCATGATAGAGATGCAGGTCAGAGCCGCAGATCGTGGCGCGACTCACACGCAGGACCACGTCATTCGGATGTTGAATCCGAGGCTCCGGGTTTTCCTCGACACGGACGCATTTCGGCCCATGGTATGTGAGCGCCAGCATTCGCACCACCTCCCCTTTTGCTCGATGGGGACGATGCAAGGAGCGAACCCAGCGCGCACGCTCATGGGCGCAACCGGCGTAGGCACCGGCGCTCCGCGATCTCGCCGCCCGGAGGCCAGGGAGGACGGTTGTCCATCGTTTGAAAACCCGGACATCTACCGCTGCTCCATCGAGCTCCTGGTTCTGGCGCTTCGTCTCGTCGTGCGCCTTCCTCGAGGAGAGCGGGAGCTCCGTGTTCAACTCGAACGCGCAGCCATGTCGGTGCCACGACACATCGGGCGATGTTCTCATCGGTGCGCTGGCAGCTGCCCGGCAGCCTCACCTCGAGCTCGTCAGCCTTGGGCTCGCGAGCCTGCATCGCGTGAGCCATTTCGGACCATGCTCCGACCGCGCTCTTCTGTTCTGCGGTCGAGGAGAGGCACGCGAGCAGCATGAGCCGTCGCTCCGGAGCCGTCGCGTCCTCTCCCGCCTGCGTGACCGGATGAACGGCAGTCCGGCATGCGTCCGCTCCGGAGCGCGTCGATCCCGCGAACGCGAGGGGAGGCTCCTCGGCGCGCATCGTGCACTTGCGCCGCCGTGCGGCGCGCGCAATTGATGCTTACAGTGGGGGGAGAAAGAAGGAGGGTACGATGGCCAATCCAAGCACTCGACGAGGCGAGCCGCAGGAGTCGCTCGCCACCGCGGGGGATCCAGCGCGCATGACGGCTCCGTTCCGCGCGCTCGATCCTTTTCGCATCATCCGCGACCTCGTGGGCAGCGACCCGTTCGCCGGCATGGTCCAGGCGGCGCGCACGGCGTTCGCGCCCGATATCGAGATCAAGGAGACCAAGGACAGCTACGTCTTCAACATCGACCTGCCCGGCGTGCGCGAGGAGGACCTCGAGGTCTCGATCTCCGGCAACCGGCTCACGGTGAGTGGCAAGCGGGAGGAAGAGGAACAGCGCGAGGACGAGCGGTTCTTCGCCTACGAGCGCTCCTACGGGGCGTTCAGCCGCTCGTTCGTGATGCCCGAAGGCGCCGATCTCGACAGGCTGAGGGCCGAGCTCAGGGACGGCGTGCTCCAGATCTCGGTGCCCAAGAAGGCGGAGATGCAGTCACGGCGCGTCCAGATCGGCGGCCGCAAGGAGGCGGGCGGCAAGGAGCTCGCATCCGGGCAGTCGGCCGAGAAAGCCGGGACGACGGCCGAAGCCGAGAGGGCTGCGAAGGGCGAAAAGAAGGCAGCGTAGACCCTGGGAAGTGGCCAGGTCTCTCCTGCTCGCGCTCGCGACGCCGCGGCGCCTGGCCACGCTCTCTCGCCGGCCGCGGCGCCGCGTCGGCCGCGGGCGATCCTTGCCTGGCGAGGCAGGAGTTCGAGCCGATGAGCGCCGATCAGAGCACAGATGCCTCGTTGCCGCTGGGCGGCGGTCACTTGACACCGTTCAAGGACGGCACCTTGTTCGCGGTAACCCGATCCCTGCCATGCCCGCGTCATGCGCTCCCGGCGGAGCGCGCGAGACGCTCGTTACGGCGGGCAGGCACGAAGGTGAGACGCTGGGCTTCTATTCGCGATGAAACTCCAGCGCCAGGAAGAGGAGGGGATGCACATGGCTGATCGCTTGGAGGACCCTGTCCGCACGACGAGCTTCGGATTGGGGTTGGTCGATGCTCATACGGTGCAGGAGAACCGCGGTTCGTTCCTGGGGCTCGGCATCGCCCTGTTGGTGCTTGGCGTTCTCGCGATTCTCATGCCCGTGGTCGCCTCGCTGGTCTCGGCGGTCGTCATCGGGAGCGTGCTGGTGGTGAGCGGCCTCCTCCTGGGCGTCCACGCCGTCCGGAACCCGCGATGGGCCAACTCCTCCTGGTCCCTCGTGAGCGCCCTGTTCCAGATCGTCGCGGGCGTCCTGATCGTGGCCTTCCCGGTGACAGGCACGATGACGCTGACCTTGATCCTCGCGGCGTTCTTCTTCGCAGACGGCTTCCTCAGGATCATCCGCGCCATCCAGCACCGCGGGATGCCCGCCTGGGGCTGGCTCCTGTTCGATGGGCTGCTCTCGCTGGCGCTCGGGGTCCTGATCTGGTGGCGCTGGCCGAGCACCGCGGCGTGGGCGCTCGGCCTGCTCGTCGGCGTCAACCTCATCATCAGCGGATCGTCGATGCTGCTGATCGGGGTCAGCGCGCGACCCCGGCCTGTGGCCAGCGCGCGCGTGTGACCGGCGCGCCGCGCCCGGAGCGGCGCGCCACGCTCGTCGTCGCTCAGCCGTACGGTCGCGGTCCATGAGGCCGGTCTCTGACATGTTCGGAGCGCCGGCGGGCGCGGCCGCTCGAAGCGCCTGGATGCCTGCCCTCAGCGCGACCCGTTCGCCAGCATGGTGCAGGCGGAGAACACGGTGTTCGTGCCCGATGTCGAGATCAAGGAGCCGAAGGACAGCTATGAGTTCAACATCGACCTGCCCGGCGTCCCCGAGCAGGACCTTGAGGTCTCAGGCCGACAAAGCCGGGCAGACCGAGAAGGGCGACGAGAGGGCGGCGTAGTTGCTGGTGTGGCCCTGGCGGAGGAGGAGGTCGAATCCGATGCGCGTCAATGAGATCATGACATTCCCGGCCATCACGATCGCTCCAACCGATTCGGTCGCGCACGCCGAGGAGACGATGAACCGCGAGAAGATCGGGCACCTCCCGGTCACCGACGGCGACGTGCTGGTCGGGGTCGTCAGCCGGCAGGACGTGCTCGACGTGTCGCCTCCGAGAATCAGCATTCCGTCGGAGGACGACGAGATCGAGTACAAGGCCAAGCTCCACGTGAGCAAGATCATGCGCGGGGTGGTCGAGACGGTGCGTCCCGACACAGACGCCGCCGAGGCCGCCGGCAAGCTGCTCGATCTGAAGATTGGGTGTCTTCCGGTCATCGACGAACGATTCCACGTCGTCGGAATCGTCACCACGTCCGACTATGTCCGCCTCGCCAGAGACCTCCTGAGCCATACCTGAGCCATAGACGTCTCGAAGAGACGGGCGTCGTGCGCCCCTGATGCACCATCTACAACATCGACCATCGCCTCCGTCACGACTGCTGCAGATCGGCGCTATGAATCGCTGAACCGCGAGGCCATGCTCATGATCGGCGAAGCCGACATGGAGCTCCTCAGGGTGCGCTGCGATGCCTATGTCATCGAGTAGCGCGGCGCCTCGCGCCGGCGTGGCGCCGAGACACACCTTGACGGGACCGCCTTTCGCAGGCGCCGGACCGGCGGGCTCGTCGGGAGCGCCCGGATGGACGCCCGGCGCATCCGTGTCGAGTGCGGGAGGGCGAGGTGATCTTCCTCGGCCGCGTGCGCTCGTGGGCCGAGAAGGAAGAAGCCGAGCGGGCGGCATGGTCGGCTCCGGGCGTCCACTGCGTCGAGAACCTCATCACCGTCGAGCCGTGATAACGCCCCGGCGCAGCTCGCGAGGTGGGGGCTCCGGATCGATCTCCAGCGCGCCTCCGGCGCCCGAACTCGCGGGCGATCCTCAGCCATGCCTGACGAGCTGGACCGGCAGGATATAGAACAGCGCGATCAGGAGGATGATGAGCGCGCCGGCGACGGGGCTCCACCATGCGACGAGGAACGAGGCGCCGTAACCGATCGGCCCTATGAGGTAGCGCTCGGTGGTCGCTCGGATGACATCGTCGTCCAGCTCCGGATCGACCAGCCGGCGATTGTGGGTCGCGTGCAGCCATATGGCCAGGAACAGGCTCGCCGTGACGAACAGCGAGCTCGCGTAGACGAGGAGCGCCGTGCGCGTCCTGTCGTCGTGCGCGTGCCAGTAAACGCCGAGGAGCGCCGTCGGAAAGGGGATGAGCGCGATCGTCATCAGGAAGAGCACGTTGAGCTTGAGGAAGACATGGTCCGTGCGCCGGAACAGCCTGAAGACGTGGACGTGGTGGCTCCAGTAGATCCCGAGGTACACGAAGCTCATCACGTAGCCCACGTAGACGGGCCACTGCGTCGCCAGCGCATCCAGGAGCCGAGCTGAGTCGGTCAGCCCTTGAGGGATCTTGAGCTCGATCACCAGCAAAGTCGCCGCGATCGCGAACACCGCGTCGCTGAGCGCCTCAATGCGGCTCGTCCCCTCGTGCGTCGCGAGGACGAGGGCGAGCCTCCGGCGTCGGTGCGGTCTCAGGCGCTCGCCGGGAGCGCTCGCCAGAGGGGCCGTCATGGGCTCGTTCGCCCTCTCCCTGGCTGGCCGCCGCTCGCCGTGAGCAGCCACGTCTCCACGGCGTGCGCGAAGCCCTCGTCGTCGTTCGACAGCGTGATGAAGCGCGCTTGCCGCTGCACGACGGGGCGCGCGTGCCCCATGGCGATGCTGAGCCCGCTCTCCCGGAACATGAACACATGGTCCGGCAGCTCGCCGATCGCGGCGATGGCCGCACCGGAAATGCCGAGGAGCGCCGAGAGCGTCCTCACGACCTCTCCAGGGTTGGCCCGGGGATGCCTCACCTCGATGGAATGAGGCCGCTGGCGTGACTCCGAGAGGTACGCGCACGCTCCCAGGAGGCCCGACTCGCAGCGCTCCAGCACCTCGGCGTCGTCGCTGACGCCGACGATCTTGACCGCGCGGTCCACGACGCCCTCCCGGCGCTCGACGACCCTAGGGAGAACCTGCACGGCCGCCTGCTCGAGCGCTACGCGCGGCGCGTCGGCGCGGCGCACCAGCCAGTCGTCGCCCTGGTAGACCCAGACGTCGGCGCCGTGTCGCTCCAAGGTCGCGATGACGACTGCGGCCGCGCCATTGTCCAGCGGGTGCTGGAAGATCTTCTTGAAGGCCAGATCGCCTGTCGCCCCGAACAGCACGAGCGCATCGGCGGCGCTCACGCCGCCTGCTCCGCGGCGCCGCCGAGCGCGCGCCGCATCGCCCCGATCGCCTTGCCCATGATCCATCCAGCGAGCACGCGCCCGGCTCCTCTCGTCACGGCCCTGGAGCCGTGCCTTCCCGGTCCGGCATCGCGTGTGCCACGCCGGCCCAGCACCCGAGCGCGCTCGTTCCGGCGGGCGACGCGACGACGCGGCGTGGGGCGACGTGGCGTGAATCGAGCGCAGGAGCCTCCCGGCTCGTACCCTGGAGCGCGCTCGAGGGCAAAGGACGGTGACGAGCGTCGCCGGCGGCACGGGGCGCCGCGTGCTGCACAGGGCACTTCGTGCACGGGCGTGCTCGCCAGGAGGACGGGCGCGGCATGCGCGCGACGTCGCGGCGAGGAGCTCTCCGGGGTCCTTGCTGCCGCAGCCCTGAGCGCGGCCCTGCGCCGTCCGTGTGCAGGTTGCGCATGCGGCGGGTCTGGTCCGATGATCGCTTGAGTCGACTCCATGCTCGATCGAGTCGTTGCCTACCTGAGGACGCACGGCGTACCGTTCCGTCTCTCCAGCCATCCATCGCCCGAGCCGCTCCCGGCGGTCGCGCACTGCGTCCCTCCGGGCGGCCTCGCAGTAGAGACGCAGGTGCTCGTCGTCGGCGGGCAACCTGCCATCGCCTGCCTGCCCCGGGGGGAGAGGCTGAGCCTCCCGGAGCTCAGGCACGAGCTCCGCGCGGAGGTGATCGAGGGCAGCCCCGCGGATCTGAAGCCGCCCTACTCGCAGGCCGGCGGGCAGATCCCGCCGCTCGGTGGGGCGATGGGCGCCCTCACCCTCATCGACGAGCGGCTGACAAGCGCGTCCGCCATCGTGTTCACGGCCTTCTCCCCGAACGACTGCATCGAGCTCTCGTATGACGAATTCGCGCGCCTCGAGCGCCCCCGCGTCGCCTCGTTCACGATCGGCGGCGAGCTCCCGGAGCATGCCGAGCCGCAGGAATCCAACAAGAAGGTCGCGTAGGTTACCATGGCCAAGATCATCGGAATCGACCTGGGTACGACGAACAGCGTCGTCGCCGTGATGGAGGGGAAGGAGCCCAAGGTCATCCCCAACCAGGAGGGCTCGCGCCTCACCCCGTCCGTCGTCGCCTGGGACGAGCGGGGCGAGGTGCTCATCGGGCAGATCGCCAAGCGCCAGGCGGTCGTGAACCCCTTCGGCACCATCGCCTCGGCGAAGCGCTTCATCGGGCGGCGCCTCGAGGAGGTCACGGAGGAGGCCAAGCGCGTGCCCTTCAAGGTCGTCGAGGCGAAGAACGGCGACGCCGCATTCGAGGTGCGCGGCAAGGTCATCTCGCCGCCGGAGGTGTCGGCGCACGTCCTCCAGAAGCTCAAGAAGGCGGCGGAGGAGTACCTCGGCGAGAGCGTCTCGGCGGCCGTCATCACCGTCCCCGCGTACTTCAACGACGCGCAGCGCCAGGCGACCAAGGACGCCGGGCGCATCGCGGGGCTCGACGTCAAGCGCATCGTGAACGAGCCGACGGCCGCGGCGCTCGCGTACGGCCTCGACAAGAAGAAGCACGAGATCATCGCCGTCTACGACTTCGGCGGCGGCACGTTCGACATCTCCATCCTCGAGGTGAGCGACAGCGTGGTGCAGGTGATCTCGACGAACGGCGACACCCACCTCGGGGGCGACGACATCGACCACCTGGTGATCGACTGGCTGGTCGCCGAGTTCAAGCGGGACACGGGCATCGACGTATCGACCGACAAGATGGTCGTCCAGCGCCTCAAGGACGCGGCGGAGCAGGCGAAGATCGAGCTCTCCAACGTGCAGGAGACCACCATCAACCTCCCGTTCCTCACCGCGGACGCCTCGGGCCCCAAGCACCTCTCGAAGGTGCTCACCCGCTCGCGGCTCGAGCAGATGATGAAGCCGCTCGTGGACCGGACGATGGAGCCCGTGCGCCGGGCCCTCGGCGACGCGCAGAAGACGGCCCAGCAGATCGACGAGGTCGTCCTCGTCGGCGGCTCCACCCGAATCCCCTTGGTTCAGGAGACGGTCCGGAGCTTCTTCGGCAAGGAGGCGCACAAGGGTGTCAACCCCGACGAGGTCGTGGCCGTCGGCGCGGCCGTGCAGGCCGGCGTGCTCTCCGGAGAGGTCAAGGATCTCCTGCTCCTCGACGTCACGCCGCTGTCGCTCGGCGTGGAGACGCTCGGAGGCGTAATGACGCCGATGATCCCGCGCAACACGACGATCCCGGCGCAGAAGAAGGAGGTCTTCTCCACCGCGGCCGACGGCCAGCCCTCGGTGGAGGTCCACGTCCTGCAAGGGGAGCGGGCCGAGGCGCGGTACAACCGGACGCTCGGTCGCTTCCACCTCGACGGCATCCTGCCGGCGCCCCGCGGGGTGCCGAAGATCGAGGTGGCGTTCGACATCGACGCGAACGGCATCCTCTCGGTGCACGCCAAGGACATGGCCACCGGCAAGGATCAGCGCATCACCATCACCGCGTCGGGCGGGCTCAAGGAGGACGAGATCGAACGGATGGTCTCCGAGGCGCAGCGCAACGAGGCCGAGGACGCGAGGCGCCGCGAGGAGATCGAGCGCCGGAACAAGCTCGACACCCTCTGCTACACGCTCGAGAAGACCGTCGCGGAGAACAAGGACAAGCTCGCCGACGCCGACGTCGCGGCCCTGAATGCGCTCATCGCCGAGGGCCGTCGCGCGATCGAGCAGCAGGACGACGCCCAGGTCGCGGCCGCGCTCGAGAAGGTGGAGAAGGAGGCGCACCGCGTCGCCCGGGTGATGTACGAGAAGGCGGGCGGCCAGCCGCCCGAGGCTCCGGCGCCGCCCTCGGGGGCGCGCGATACCGGAGGGAAAGAGGGCGTGATCGACGCGGAGTTCGAGGAGACCGGGACGTAGGCAGGTCCGATATCGAGGCGGCGAGCCGCCCGGCTGCGCCGTGCTCCTGAGGAGTGCAACTGGCGTAGGCATCGGCGCGCCGCGCGCGCGTCGCCCGGAGGCCAGGGCCGGCGGTTGTCCATGGTTTGCGGAAGCGCTGGCGCGTGGGCGGTCCTCGGTGGTCCTGGATGCCTGCGGCGTCAGCGCCGCTCGCTCTGGGTGCGGGCCAGGAGGATGCTGACTTTGCCGGTAGCCCGCTCGAGCGCCGCCACCGCGTCGTCGCGCTTGTCCTCCGCGATGGCCTTGAGCGCATTCCGGGTCTCTGCGATAGCCGCGACGGCTTCTTGATCTCCGCAGCCGCTCCCCGCGTACCGCGTACCCACCTTCCGGCGGCCATGAGTCTTGCTATCGGCGTCTGCCTGTTAAGCCCTCCGGTTCCGTCGGAAGTCCGAGAAGCCGACCGATCGCCTCGTGGACGACACGGGCCGCCTCCTCATCGCCGAGGGCGACGGCACGGCTCAGCGTGCCCGCGAGCGAGGCGACCACGGCGGCCCGAGGCGACGGGTCGGCCGGTGCGAGCCCGCCAAACTCAGGCGTCGGCGGTCGGGCCCGGATTGGGTCGATGCCTTCCGAAGGGTTGCGATCGGTGGTCTGGTGCCCCCCAAATCCCGCGGGAAGCGACGGATCGCGACGGTTCGGCACCGCAACTTCGTTCCTCCAAAAAAAGATGGGTGGCACCCGTCTCCGGATGGACGTGCCTCCACGAAAAGATGGGTCGCGCCCGTCTCCGCGATGGACGCGCCTCTGGCAAACGATGGGGCTACCCATCTCCCGATGGACGTGCCGGCAGGAGTTCGTAGTCCGTGCGGTTTGCGACCAGGTCGACCGCGGCGCTCCGCCCTCGACCAAGTGGACATCGACGTTGCCGAGCTCCCCGGCATTCACCTCCACCCCGCGGCCGCTCCCCCGCCAGGCGCCTTACCAAGCGAGCGGCGTCCCCTTGAGGGGTACAGCCGCCCTACCACGTCAGCGACGGCGTCGGATGCCGAAGACGGCTGCAGCGGCCGCCCGCCCGCTCATTGAAATCCGCGAAGATTCCGCGACGTGCGGCTGTAGTACTAGAGCGCCGAACAGGTTGAAACTCGCCTGAATTCAATGGGTGGCAAGCCCCAACCGATCTTCCAGAAGCAAGCTCCAAGCACAACGAATGCGGGAAAGAGAGCAACCGCAAGGGCGCAAGGGGCGCAAGGGACCAGAGATGAGATATGTTCTTGCCTTCGCCTTGCGCCCCTCGCGCCCTTGCGGTTGCTCTTCCCTTCTGTTGATTTCCTCGGAACTCCAACGTGATCGGTGCGCTAGCGCTCACGCGCCTGGAGCCGCACGACGTTGCTCGCGCGTCTGAGCCGCCCGCGAGCGCCACACGCGGCGGCGCCATCGCCGGGGAGCCACAAGACCGGCTACGGATGGCCCGATGGGGTTCCGCAGGCACCGCAGCCCAGACGGTCCCGCAGTTTTCGCCGCTGCTCGAGGGCGACGCCGCTATTGCCCCCGGCCGGCGGGCCTCTCGGCGTCGTCGAGCTGCCGAGCGGCGCCTACGCCCATCACGTCGCGCAGGCGATGCAGATCGCCCAGGAGCGCCATCGCCTCGATCACACCGCGCGCGGTACTCGGGCGAGCGGAGCGGGAGAATCAACGGTTCAAGAGCTCGATCATGCCGCTGCGCATCCGCCCGTCTTCGATCGACGGCGCCCACGCGACAAGGGCGGGCCGCGCGGGGGCCTACGGTTCTGCCGTGCCGCGATCGCACACGGCTTGGACGCCCGCGCTCGCAACCAGCGACGGCAGGGCCCGACGCTCATCAGCACACGGACATCGACGGCCCCGAGCTCGCCGGCATCCACCTCGACCGCCGCGCGCGGAGCGGTCGCGGATCTCGACCCTGCGTCCTATCTGCTCGAGCGCCATGTAGCGCGACGTCGGCGGCCCCGCGCACCTGCGGCCGCTCCGGAGCGAGGAACGCGGCCTTGCTGTCTGCTCCGACGCCATGCAGAACTGGCGCCAGCCGGTCGACGCGCGCCGTGCCGACTTCGCGCGAAGTCATCCAGGTGAACCTCGACCCGGCGACGGCTCCGTACGCGCCGGCGTCCACCGCGACCCCGCGGCCGCTGTCTGCTCCGACACCAAGCAGCGCGACGCCGACGCGATCTGAACAATACTAGCTTCAGCCGGCGACGCAGGTGGAGGCCGCCTCGCCGGACTCTCCTTCAGGACCCCCTGCGCCCACGCCGAGCCGTGGGCCGATGCCGCGCCCAGCATCGTCGACCCCGGCGAGGGCCGCAAGGGGCCGTGCCCATGGCGATGGCCGGGTGGTTACGGCAGCCTGTGACGCCCAGATCCCACCAGTCTGGCCAAGCGAGTGTACTCGGATGAAAGTGCTCAGTCGTCCCGGCCCGGTCAATCGGCAGCCAGAGGCAAACGTCAGCTTCGATCCGGCGCTGTTCGCTCGCCATTCCTGAGCCTCCAACCACCAGGACAGCCAAAGCTGTGTTCGATGAGGAGCGCTCGATCAGCTCAGCGCCTGCGGTCGGTTCGCACGGCTAGAGTCATGATCCGCTGGTGTCTCACGTGCTGCGCCAACAACAGAGCGAGTCATACCCTCACGCACAGCCGCAGCCACACGACCCGTAGGCGGCTCGCCGCGAGCACGGCGGCGGGGCCCCCCTGCCAGGGGAATAGACTCGGATGGCCTCGCAGAGACGGGACTCACCGCGGGCACCAGGCCGGCGGGGCTGACCCCGGCTCCGAGTCTGCGTGTGTGCCGTCTCGCATAGGACACGTGGGTTTTCGGGCGCTTGTCCCGAACTCCAATGAGGGTATCCGGACGTCGTGGCGCCTTCGTAATCGAGACGAGCGCGGGACGGGAGAGCAGCGAGAGGCGCAGCCCCGGCGTGAGGCCCCCTCGCCCAGGGAGCACCGGAGATCCCCGGGTACAGCAACTGACGCCGCGGGCAAGCCGAATTCCACTGCGACAGCAGGCGAGCCACTGCGACAGATCCAGGCCAGACGGACTTACCACGGGCGCGCTCGGCAGGTGCTGACGTGAAGAACGATTCACGTGGGGGGAGCGTCGTGTACTATTGGGCTCGATGCAGGGAGCCGAGGGCGCGTGGTGGCCGGGGACGGGCGCAACGTCAAGCCGGCCAATGACGGCGACGCTCGGCAGTGCTCGGAGGACGGATTCGGTGAGGCTCGGCTCGGTGCGCCGGCGTGTCTCGGTCGACGAGGTTGGGCGGAATCAGGCCGGATGAGCTCGGGAAGCCTCCGACGAGGCCGTCGGAAGCGAGCTGGGCGGGGGCGAGCCATACCGGGGATCCAGAGCCGAGTGGAGCGAACATCGAAGCACGTGGAATCTACAGCGATCTGGCTCGGCGCAGCTCATGCCGACGGAGGTTTTCGATGAAGAGAATGGGAATGCGATGGCATCTTGTGGCGATGGTGATGACCGCTGCATTCACGGCTCTGGCGCCGGGTGCGTGCTCGGAATCGCCGTACGACACGACGGCGGTCGCCTCGCAGAAGTGTCCGAAGGATCAACCGGCGCAGTGCGTGGCGACGTTCGGAGACCCCAGGACGGCGGGAATCGAGGCAAGCCAGGATGCAGACGGGCCCGTCATCACGACGTTCTCTCCAACAGCGTACTTCGGGGACGCACCGTTCAGGAGCGACATCGCCTTTCAGGTGAAGAGCCCCGTAGCCGCGTCGCTTCGGTGCGAGTTCGATGCGGAGGGCGACGGCGTCTTCGAGCAGCACGTGGATTGCTCGGCGGGCTCAGTGTCCGTCGCGTACCCAGTCCCCGGCCGGTACGCGCCGGCGCTCCGGGTGACAGACTCTGCGGCGCGGGTCGCGACCGCGTCGGAAATTCTCCTGTCGAACCGCCTGGTTCTGAAGGCAGGTACTATCCTCGTCGACGCACTGCCTGGGCTCGCAGAGAGCTCGGTGGATGGCGACGTCGTGACGCTGACGTTCGCTTCCGAGAGCCAGGTGGCGCCGCTGGCCGCAGGGGCGATCCTACTCGACCGGAGGGTCAACGGCTACGTCCGTGAGGTGACGGCTATTGTGAAGGAGGGGGCGAAGCTCGTGGCGCAGACGGAGGAGCGCCCTGTGTACGATGCCTTCGATAGCGGCTATTTCGGGATGAGGTATGCCGTCGCGGAGCGGCTCGACGAGACCGGCGCGCAGCCCTACCCAGGGCCCAGGCCGCAGGACGCGCCGGGGGAGTTCGAACTCGGGCCGTTCCGTAGGAAGCTGAGCGTGCCTCTACCCTCGATTCTCAAGCTCGAAGTGAGCGGGGTGGAACTCGCCCTCGAAGACACTGCGCTCGATATCGAGTTCGAGCTCCATTTGTTCGAGGTCTCGATCCCAGCGCGCTATGCGTTTGTCATGGCAAACAGCCAGATCATATTCGAATCGGACGTGTCGATCACGGGCACGAAGCCCCTCATCGACAAGGAAGATGGGAGCACGTTTTTGCCGATCGGACCGCTCGGGGTAGGCTGGTCCACGCCACTCGGCAAGGCCGCGTTAGGTGCGGTCGTGGAGGTGGGAGTAGCCTCGGATCTGAACCTGTCGGTGGGGTGGCATCAGAAGGTCAGCAGCAAGCTCGCCCTCGATCTCCGGCAAACGGATCCCCTCGCACCTGCCTGGTCAAAGCAGATGCAAGGCTATCCGCCGGATGCCGCCGTCGTCTCGGGGCCGCCCCCGACATTTGAGGTCTCCAACGGCCATGTAGATCTCGAACTTACCGGCAAGCTCTTCGCGGCCCCCCAGGTCGTCATCGCGGTGGGGAACGCGGCCGGAGTGATGAGGCGTGCCAAGAAGGACCATAAGAAATATCAAGCCGAATGTAAGGCATTCAAAGGAATTCGAATGGCTGCGGGCTTCGAAGCGAACGTGTCATTCACGGGTAGCCTCGAGACGAACTCCGGCGGGACCTCGCTCTGCTTGCGGCTCGAGCGCGAGGCTATGCTCTTCGCTGAGCTCTTTCCCGGCTTCGAGTTTTGCCCTTCGGCAGAGCTTTCGCTCCTTGACGACGAGATGAAGGACGTGGGAAAAATCTGCTGGCCGTCGGCGCCGACGTGCACGAATGGCGAGCAGGACGGCAACGAGACGGACATGGACTGCGGCGGCTCCTGCGCCGACTGCGCAAACGGCAAAAAATGCAAAACCAACGCTGACTGCGTGAGCAACAAGTGCACGGGCGGCGTGTGCACAGCGCTAGCGGCGACGTGCTTCGATGGCGTCGTGAACGGCAACGAGACCGACTCGGACTGCGGCGGCTCGTGCTCCCAATGCGCTAATGGCAAGAGGTGTCGCGAGAATTCGGACTGCACGAGCGGTTCTTGCGAGGCGGGCGTGTGCGCCGCGCCCGGACCGACGTGTCCGTCCGGCGACGGGCTCTACTGTGGCAAGCAGGAACTCGGGCAGAACACGAGCTATCTCTACCGCTGCCAGGACGGCGTCTATTCGGTCTCGAGCGCCTGCAACGGGCTGGGTTGCCAGGTGAATTTGCCCGGTGTCGACGACTCGTGTGTTGTCGCCTGCGCGTGCGCCGGCGGCACGTGCTGCTCCGACGGGTGCAACTTCGACCCCGCAGGCACCTCATGCGGTCAGTGTAAGATGTGTAATGAATCTGGCTCTTGTTCAGTGAATAAAAGCAATGGCATGTCTTGTGGTAGCGACGGGACCTGTCAGGATGGGGTCTGCAAAGTCAACGCCTGCGAGTATTCGTGGTCCGTGGTTGCTCCTGACTACACCTGCGCCGGTGGCGTAGTTATGAACATTGCCGGCTCAGTGGACAACTCCGGGAGCGTAACTATCAGCGCCACCAAGAGGGACGGCAGCGGCCTAGGTGACGGAACTTATTATGTTCGCGTGTTCGACCCCGACAGTGGCGATCCGGGACAGCATTGCAAATACTTCAACGTGACGAAGGCGGAGGTTGTGGTGTCTGGGTCTCCGACGAGAATCACGTTCCCGGCATTTGCGTCACTGCTGGAGTGCGGTGGGCTACACAAGGGCTATTGCGTCACGAAACTCGACGGAGGAGACGGGGCATTCTGGTGCAGTAACACGCTTGAAGCGCAGTATGAATAGGCCAAGGCGCGGCTACCCCGCTTGTGCGCACAATGCGCGCACGCCGCGCACAAGGTGACATCCATCTGCTGGGGCACCTGGGAGCATGGGCCGCGTGGGATATTGCTGAGCTCGACAGTGGCGTCCTTCGCGCTCGGTACGCCCCCGGTTGTGACTGGGGTGGATGCCTCAAACTGGGCCGGGTTATCTTCGGAGACCCGAGGCTCAGGCTCCGGGCGGGGGCTACCGCAAGCGGCGCCACCGCTTGAGCACGGCAGCAAGGCGGCTGCGGCCTCGGCGGATCCGCGAGAACGCCGTCCCGACGGGCAGCACGAGGCTCAGGGCAACCTCGCTCACCTGCTGCCCCTCCCCGCCGAGGATTAGCACCCGGCGCTCCCGGGGCTCCACCAGCCAGAGCAGTTCCAGGAGGGCGCGCGCCTCTACCTCGCCGTGGGGGGACGGCACCCGGCTGGCGACGTAGGCCCGCGGGTCGGCGACGGCGACCCTCGCCGGGCGGAGCCGCGCTCGCCGCTTGATCTGCGAGGCGCCGCAGCGTAGCGTCCGGGGCTGCGAGCTCGCCGTGGGTCGCGCGGGCGTCGGGGCGACTCCCCACGTCGCGAGCGCTTCGCTCGCCGGTCCAGGGCGCGCGGCGGCTGGGAGGTGAGCGCGATGGCCGAGACATCAGCACCGAGCAGGCCTTATCTCGAGGGGAACTACGCGCCGATCCTCGCCGAGATCGACGCTCCTGACCTTGATGTAACCGGCGAGATCCCGCGCGACCTCGAGGGCATGTTCGTTCGCAACAGCTCGAATCCGCGCTTCGAGCCGAAGGGGCGATATCACTGGTTCGACGGCGACGGCATGCTCCACGGCGTGCATTTCCAGGGCGGCAAGGCGACATACCGCAACCGCTGGATCCGGACGAAGGGCTTCCTCGCCGAGCAGGAGGCGGGGGGACCTCTGTGGACCGGCGTGACCGAGCGGCCGGATTTCACGAACCCGCGCGGGCCATTCAAGGACACGGCGAACACGGACATCGCGCTCCACGGCGGCCGGCTCCTCGCGCTCTGGTGGCTCGGGGGCGAACCCTACGCCATCGGGCTCCCCGGCCTGGAGACGTGCGGCACCGAGACCTTCGGCGGCCGCGTCCCCACGATGTCGGCCCACCCCAAGGTCGATCCGGTGAGCGGCGAGCTCCTGTTCTTCGATTACAAGCCCTTCCCGCCCTACCTGAGCTACGGCGTCGTCTTGGCCGGCGGCGAGCTCGTGCACCACACGACCATCGATCTTCCGGGGCCGCGGCTCCAGCACGACATGGCGATCACCGAGCGTTTCGCCATCTTCCTCGACATGTCGATGATGTGGGATCCGGCGAAGCTCGCCCAGGGACGCACGAAGGTCGGATTCTTCCGGGACAAGCCCACCCGCTTCGGCGTCCTGCCGCGCCGGGCGCAGGGGTCCGAGATCCGGTGGTTCGAGGCGTCCCCTTGCTATATTTACCACACCATCAACGCCTGGGAGGACGGCGACACGATCGTGGTGCTCGGATGCAAGATCGACGATCCGCTCGTCGACGACCCGGAAGCGCCGCCGCGGCGGGCGGCCGTGCCCGCGATCGGATTCCTGCGGCTCGAGCCGACCCTCTATCGATGGACCCTCGAGCTCGGGAGCGGCCGTGTCCGCGAAGAGCGGCTCGACGACGTGCTCACGGAGTTCCCGAGCATGGACAGGCGCCTGCTCGGCCGGCCGTCGAGGTACAGCTACAACCCGCGCCTCGCGCCCGCGCCCACGCTGCTCTTCGACGGTCTGGTCAAATATGATCACCAGACCGGCCGCTCGTGGACGCACGCCTATCCGCGCGGCTTTTACGGCGGGGAGGTCGCGTTCGCGCCGCGCGTGGGGGCGCGGGGCGAGGACGACGGCTATCTCGTCACGTTCGTCGTCGAGGAAGCGACCGGCGCCTCGGAGCTCCACGTGCTCGACGCGGCGAACGTCGACCGCGCCCCCATCGCCCGGCTGCGGATCCCGCAGCGCGTCCCGACCGGCTATCACGCCGCGTGGGTGCCCGCGGATCGGCTCGCGGCGAGGTAGTCGGCGAGGCCCTGCCCAGCCCGGACCCGAGCCGCCCCGGTGCTATCGCCGTGACATCGAGCGGCCCCGCGGCGCGTGAGACGTTCCGTCGGGCGTACCGAGCGCAGAACGCCGGAACGACGAGCCATCGTGCGGTCACGATGGCGACGCGTTCGTCTGCGCGATTGCCGGACGCCAAGGGACGCCCAATGCAAATGCAAGCGAGGCTTATGAGGTTCATTGCGAGCGCAGCCAGCGCCGCAGGTGGCCGCGCCGTTTGGCGCGACGAGCCGAATCCGACGAAGGACAGCGCCTAGAGGCGGCGGATCCAGGAGCGCAGCGCCGCGAGCCCGGCCTCGTCGACCACCTCGGTCCCGAGGGGCGGCATCGAAGGCCAGTCGGGATCGCGCCGCCGGGCGCGCTCCACCACGTCGCTCTCCTCGGGATCGCCCGGGTCGATCACCTTGCCCACGGCGGTGCGGTACGTGGCCGTCGCCTCGACGGAGGCGAGGTCGCCGACCCGGAGCGTGAAGTCGAAGCTGCGCTCCGGGTCGTAGCAGCGCGCGCCGTCGCTCTGCGGGCGGCGCTTGTTGTGGCAGTGGCTGCAGTTCGCGTGCAGCCACCCGAGGGCGGCGCGCGCCGCGGCGTCGCCGGGCAGCTCGACGGGCGTGGGCGGAGGATCCGAGAGCATCCCGCGGGCGGCGACCTCGTCGAGGTCGACCTCGCCGGGGCTCGCGGCGAGCTGGATCGCGGAGAACCCGAGCACGCGGCTCTCCGTGCCGCCGTGGCAGCCCATGCACTCGGCCGCCGCGGGCACGTCGTGTGATGTCCCGCGCGCGTCCACGGCGCCTCCGGGCGTCGCGAGCGCGTCGGTGCCGTCCGCGTTCCAGACGTAGGCGAGCGCGGCCCAGTCCTCGGGGGCGGAGCCCACCTTGGCGAGCACGCGGGTCTCGACGAGCACGCCGTCCCTGCGGAACTCCTTCCAGAGATGGGTCCCCTCGGGGAACTGCCATGCGTCCTGATCGCCGGTGTCGATCCGCGCGCCGGGCGGCAGCCGGATGAACCGGCGCTTCTCCGCGCCGTCGCTCCAGAGCCCGAATCCGGGCTCGTAGGCCACCACGTCGCTCGCCACCGTGCCCGCGGCGATATCGGCGTACAGGCCGGTCTGCGACAGCGCGGCCGGCAACGCGGACTGACGCGCAGGATCGGGCGCGTCGCATTGGCGGAAATCCTCGCAGCCCGCGGCGGCGAGGCCCGCGGCGGCGAGGCAGAGAAGGGTGGCTTGAGGGGGAATCCGGCCTCTCTCTCGGTTGGGCATGGCCGTATCTAGGCAGGCGCGGTGTGCCACCTCCAGTGATGGTTCGTGATAGATGTCATCATCGTGGTGAATCTATCGAGCATCGACCTCAACCTGCTCCACGTCCTCGCGGTCACGCTCGAGGAGCGCAGCGCGACGCGCGCGGCGCGGCGGCTCGGCGTCACGCAGTCGGCGGTCTCGAACGCGCTCGCGAGGGCGCGCGAGCTCCTCGGCGATCCGCTGCTCGTCCGCGACGGCCACGGCATGGCGCCGACGCCGGCGGCGGAGGAGCTGCTGCCGGAGCTCGCCGCGGCGATGGGGCAGCTACGGGCCATGATCGAGCACCGCCGGACGTTCGATCCGCGCACGTCGAAGCGGGAGCTCACGATCGCCTGCGCCGACAACGCGCAGATCGCGGACGTGCCGCCCGTCGTGGCGGCGCTCGCGCGGGAGATGCCGCTCGCGCGGCTTCGTGTGGTGAGCATCGATTACCTGGTGGCGGCGGGGGGCATGTCCGCGGGCGGGATCGACGCGGCGATCGGGCTGCGGAAGCGCGACCCTGGGCTGCGCGTCGCGCCGCTCTACCGGGACCCGACGGTCGGGATCGTCCGCCACGATCACCCGATCGTGCGCCAGCGTCTGACGCGGGGCTCCTTCCCGCGGCTCGGCTTCATCGACGTGCACATCCCGCTCGGCCGTCCGGGCCGGGGTCACGCCATCGTCGAGGAGGCCCTCCGCGCGCGGGGCCTGGTCCGCCGGATTGCCCTGGTGGTCCCCGGGTTCGCGGCTGCGGCGATGGCGGCGGCGGGCAGCGACCTGGTGGCGTTCATGCCTCGCCGCGTCGCCGTGGCGCTCGGGTCGCACCTCGCGGTCCGGATCGTGGAGCTGCCGGTGAAGGACCTCGGGCACGAGATGTGGCTCGCGTGGCATGAGCGGACACACAAGGATCCGGCGGCGGCGTGCCTGAGGAGGGTGATCCTCGATACGCTGCGCGCGGTGGACGGGCCTGTGGTTCGACCCGACCCGGGTTGAGGCAGGCCGTCGTCTACCTGGGCGAACGTACGCAGCTCCACGCCCGGGACTGCCTCACTGTCGGCGCCGCCGGAGAGCGCGAATGCGCAGTGGGCGGGTGATGATCGTCCCAGCGCCTCTTCCAACGGCCGCGACGGTGACGAGGGCGTGCGCGCTCCCCCGGCCGGGACGACAGCGCGGTGCCGCCGGTTCAAAGGCTCGCGCCAACGCCGCGGACGTGCCTTGTCCAAAGTAGGCCAAAGAAGGCCAAAGTAGAAAGGCGCGCGAGAAGCGGATTGGGCGACTAGGCGTAAGAAGTTGACGTTGAATCGTCGTGCGCTATAGCAGCGCCTTACATCTGCGGCTCCCAGGTCCCGCAACCCACGATAGCGGTGCGTCGAGGCGGGATTTCTCGGTGCGCCTTGTCGCGGACGCGACTTCGCGTCCACGTCCGCGTTCACGTCGACAGTCGATTCATCAAGAGAAAGGATCGGTCATGCAACACCCACGCATAGCCCGCCATCTCGGAGTGGTGCTCTACGCACATCTGACGCTGGGGTTGGCGGCCCCCGCGTTCGCGCAAGGGGGTGATACGCTCGTCTCTGTCGGCAGGCCGGACTCGCCTTTTTCGCAGAACAAGCAGAATGAACCGGCGGTCGCGGTGGATGCCAACCATCCGAACGTGGTCGCGGCCGGGGCGAACGACCTTATAGATTTGGAGGCGTGCAAGGCCGGCGATCCGACGACCTGCCCGTTCACCCAGGGGGTCGGCACCTCCGGGGTCTACTTCTCCTTCGACAGCGGCCAGACCTGGACGCAGCCGACCTACAGAGGCTGGACGGCCAGAAATTGTCTTGGACCCGGGGAATGTACACCGGATGTCGGGCCAATCGGCACGCTGCCCAAGTACTACGAGAACGGGCTGGTCTCCGACGGCGATCCGGCGGTCGCCTTTGGTCCTCGCCCAGGTCCGAACGGATTCTCGTGGAACAACGGCTCGCGTCTGTACTATGCCAATCTGACCGCCAACTTCAGCGCCGAGCGCGGCGAGCAGGCGTTCAGGGGCTTCGAAGCCGTCGCCGTGTCCCGCATCGACGGAGACCCTGCGCTCACTCCCGAAATAGTAGCCGACCAGAACAACTGGCTGCCTCCTGTCATCGCTTCGCAGCGTCAGAGCTCAACGACGTTCTCCGACAAGGAGCAGATCTGGGCCGACAACGCCGAGAGCAGTCCGTTCTTCGGCAATGTCTACGTCTGCTTTGCCCAGTTCCGAGGTCAACCGGGCGCGGCGGCGCCGCTGACAGTGATACGCTCGACCGATGGCGGCGATACCTGGGAGCAGAAGCAAGTCACCCCTGCGCACAACGTCCCGTCGACGATGTGGGGGCAGTCCGGCTGCACGATCCGCACCGATAGCACCGGCGTGGTTTATGTATTCTACGAGCAGTTCCAGTCACCCTTCCGGTTCTTACCTCCGCACGGCGCGCACATGCTGGTCAAGTCGTTCGACGGCGGGAGGAGCTTCACGAGGCCGCGGGAGCTCTTTCGGATCACCGATCCGTGCTTCTTTGTCGATCCTGTGATCGGCCGCTGCGTCATGGATGGCATCGCGGGCGCGCGCAATGATCTCGCTGGCAGTCCCAGCGTCGATATCGCGAACGGTGCTCCGACCGGGGACGACGCCACGGACGAGATCGTGGACACGTGGGTCGACGGCCGAGATGGCTTGAACTTTGAGCGTGTCATGCTCAGCCACTCGACCGATGGTGGGGCGACCTGGTCCGGTCCGACGGCGATCCAGAGCCCCGGCGACCGCGGGTACTATACTGCGCCTGCCCTCTCTCCCGATGGAACAGATCTCTACATCGTCTATAACGCATTCCTCACCCCGTTCCGCAACAACACGACAGATCCGCGGAGCCTCGTGGGCGTGGTGCTCCACGCCGACATCGGAGCGGGAGGCGCGCCGACAGGATTTTCTGAGTTGCATCGCGGTGCTTCAGGCGATCCCCGCGGCTCCAGCCAGAACGACCTCGTGGCCGAGTTTCTGGGCGACTACGTGTACGCGGCGGCGACGAGGGACTTCGGCGTCGCTGTCTGGAACGACGTGCGTGACGCCGCAGACTGCCCCGCGATAGACGCCTTCCGTCAGTCGCTGAGCAACGGCGGCACGGTTCCCACGCCGAGGCCCAACACCGACTGTCCGCTCACCTTCGGCAACTCGGATATCTTCGGAGGATCCTTCGCTGACCCGACGCCGTAGAACGCCGCGCCGAACGGCCCGCGCACGAGCCTCGGGTCGGCCGGTTCTGGTCCGCAGATCCCACCACGGACCATCTCTGCGAGGAGCGCGTCAGTGCACTGCATCGGTGGCGCGAACACGCTCGTCGAGGTCAGAAGGTGGCGCACCTGACGGTGATGTCGCCGTTGGCGTCCACGCTGCAGTTGAGGACATCCATGCACTCATTCGACTGGTCGACGCACTCAGTGCAGCTGGCAATGCCGCAGCCTTGGGGCAGGTCGCGGCACTCGTGCTGGGGGAACCCGCAGCCGTCGGGTTGGGTCTCGATACATATTTGTGCCGCCTTCTCGCAGAACAATTCGCCGCACGCGAAGCGCCCTTCAGGCGCGGGCCCACAGTTTCCGAGGCTCGACGTGCCCACGCCGGCGGAGTCCGCGAGACACGCGTTGTCGTAGACCTTGCCGTCGCAGCCGCAGACAGGTGGACCGCCAAGGTCGCTGCACGAAACGGGCACAGCACAGTAGCCCTCCGTCGGGCAGGAGGCGTCGGGCGGGCTCGTCCCGCACGCATGGTCGCCGAACAGGCAATGCGACCCCGGCTCGCAAGGCCCATTCACCCCACACGCCTCGCCAGCTGTCTCGGAGCCGGAGCTCCCGCTGGTGCCGGCGGTCGACGTGGACCCGCTGGCGCCGGCGGTCGACGTGGAGCTCGGGGTATCCTCAACGGTGACAGAGCCGCACGCCGCAAGCAGTGCGGCCGTCAGCAGCGCGACGGTGACAGCAGCCCATGATCTTCGCATCGATGATTGATGTGGCATACGTTCGCCCCAGGCAAAGCCTGCGCCAGGCGCGTTGTGCCCCGATCTCCGTTGTTTCTCCAGCCGGCGAACGAGGTTCGTGTCGCGTTGTGCCGAAGCTGGCCATGGCGTGCCCCAGTGCCTCCGGAGGGTGTCCACCGCCCGGGAGACTGAAAACCTGGGGCCGGCTGTGGAGGGCGTGTGGGAAGCGGCGCGACGGCCGTCGCCAGGACGACGCGAGCTTCGTCAGCGCCAGCGAGCTGCTCGGTCACCGCGCCCACGCTGGAGGTGAGCGGGGCGCCCTTCGCGAGGTGAACGCGGTGTTCGCCCCCGTCGCTTTTGTGAGCCGCCGCGACCCCCCTCGTGACCACCTATTCGAGCTCCCGTGCCCTTGCCCAGCTCAGCCCTCGCTCCCCGGCTCACGCTCGTCCGCCCGAGCCCCCTGGCCGATCTGGACGACGCCGGCCTCGCCCGCGCGGCGGCCGAGGGCCAGCCAGGCGCCGCCGGCGCGGTCTGGGATCGGTACGGCGCCCTGGTGCACGGCCTGCTCCGCCGCGTGCTCGGCCCGGGCGGCGACGTCGAGGACCACGCCCAGGAGACGTTCCTGCAGTTCTTCCGCGAGGTGAAGAACCTGCGGGATCCCGCGGCGCTGCGGCCGTTCCTCCTCGGCATCGCCGTGCGCGTCGCGCGATCGGCGCTGCGGCGCCGGCGGTTCCGGCGCTGGTTCTCGCTCACCGACAGCGGGGCGCTGCCGGACGGGCCGGCCGAGGGCGTCGACGAGGGCGCGCGCGAGGCGGTCGCGCGGCTCTACGCGCTGCTCGACAGGCTGGACGACAGGGCGCGGCTCCTCTTCGTGCTGCGCCACATCGAGGGGCTGGAGCTCGCGGAGACCGCGCAGGCGAGCGGGATGTCCCTGGCGACGACCAAGCGCCACCTGGTCAAGGTGACCGCGCGCGTCCACGCGATGGCCGAGCGAGATCCGCTCCTCGCCGCCTACGCCGTGCCCGCGGAGGAGGCGAGCGATGGCTGATCCGAGGCCCAGGGTTTCGCCGGAGGTCGCCCTGCGGCGGCTCGCGGGGCTGGCGCGCGACGCCGGAGCCGTGGAGCGGACCGATCGCGCGCTCGTCCGCGGGCGCGCGCGGCTGATCGAGGAGATCGAGCGGGTCGCGCCGCCGCGCGCGCCGCGGCGGGGCTGGGTCATCCCCGCCGCGCTCGCGCCGCTGCTCGTGATCGTCGGCCTGTGGGCCCTCCGCCCGGCGGCGCGGCTCGATTACCGGATCGACGGGGCCGCGCCCGCCGACAGCTACGTGGGCGCCGGCGAGAGCGGGGCCACGGCGCGCTTCAGCGAGGGGACGACCGTCCGCTTCGCGCCGGGGGCGCGCGGGCGTGTCGCCGCGGTCACGGCGCGCGGCGCGCAGATCCACATCGAGCACGGCGCTGCGCACTTCCGGGTCGTGCACCTGCCGGGCGCCGAGTGGATCGCGGAGGCGGGGCCGTTCACCGTCACCGTGACGGGCACGGAGTTCGACCTGAGCTGGCAGGACGAGCGCATGGATCTGACGATGCAGAGCGGCTCGGTCGCCGTGCGCGGCCCGCTGGCCGAGGGCGGCATCGCGGTCCAGGGCGGCCAGCGCCTGGTCGCGGACGTCGTCCGCGGAGAGCTCACCATCGCCGATCAGAAGACAGCCGCCGATCTGCGCGCGCCCGCGGGCGACGATCCGCGCGAGGCCGGCGCGACGGACGAACCCGAGGCAGAGGTCGATCCCGGTGCGCCCGGCGCGAAGGCCGATGTCGACACGAAGGCCGATGTGGACGCGAAGGTCGATGTCGACGCGAAGGCCCGCCCCGGCGCCACGGCCAGGCGCGGCGCGGGCGCCGTCGCCCCGCGTTCCGGCCAGGACCGCGCGCCCGCGCCGCAGAGCTACCGCGCGCGCGTGGCCCGCGGCGACTTCGCCGGGGCGATCGCGGACGCGGAGTCCCGGGGGATCGACGCGACCATCGCGGCGAGCCCGCTCTCCGAGCTCGCCGCGCTGGCCGACGCCGCCCGCTACGCGGGGCGAAACGATCTGGCGAAGCGGGTCCTGGTCGTCGAGCGCGCGCGGTTCCCCGGCTCGCCCGAGGCGCGCTCGGCCGCGTTCCTGCTCGGGCGCATGGCCGAGCCGAGCTCGCCCGCGGCGGCCATCGGCTGGTACGATCAGTACCTCTCCGAGTCGCCCGCTGGCTCGCTCGCGGCGGAGGCGCTCGGCCGGAAGATGGTCGTGGTGCGCGCCTCCCGGGGCGACGCCGCCGCCCGGCCGGTCGCCGAGGAGTACCTCGCGCGTTACCCGGGCGGGGCCTTCGCGGCCGCCGCGGCGGAGATCCTCGGTCGCCCATGAGGGCGCGCGGGCTCGCGCTCGCGCTCTGCGCGGCGCTCCTCGTGTCTCGGGAGGCGCGCGCGGCGGAGCGGACCGCCGAGGTGGTGCTGGTGCGCTCGCCGCGCGCCGGGAAGGTGATCGAGGAAGCCACGGTCCGCCTCGCGGGCGAGCTGCGCGCCGTGGGCCTCTCGGCCCGCTTCCTGGACGGCACGCCGGGCGTCGAGGGGCGCGCGGCGATCGAGGGGGCAGGGGGCGCGTTCGCTGCCATCGCCATCGTCGAGACCGACCGCGGCGCGGTCGCCGACGCGTGGGTCGCGGATCACACGACGAAGGAGACCATCGTCCGCCGCGCGGATCTCGGCGACCCCGACGCGACGAACGCGGCGAGCGATCTCGCCGTGCGCTCGGCCGAGCTCTTCCGCGCGAGCCTGCTCGGCCTGAGCGACGAGGAGCGGAGGAAGCTGCCGGAGCAGGTGGCGCGATGGATCGCCGAGGCCCCGCGGCCGGCGGCTCCCGCGCCCGTGGCGCCCGCGGCCGAGCCGGGGCGCGCGCAGGCGCCGGCCGCGCCCCGAGATCGACCCGCCGCGGCGGGCGCGCGCGCCGCACCGCCGCGGCGCGCGCCAGGCAGCGCAGCGCCGCGCGAGCGCGCCGCCCGGGAGCTCGGGCTGAGCCTCGAGGCGGGGCTCGCGGTGGTCGCCGGCGGCGTCGGCGCCGTGCCCGGCCCGTATCTCCGCGTCGAGTACGGCCTGCCGGCGGGGTTCTCGCTCGGCGGGACCTTGGTGCCGGCCGTCGTCGAGAGGCGCCTCGAGGCGCCCGCCGGGAGCGTGGCGCTCGGCCAGACGCTGGCGCTGGTCGGCGCCGCGTACGCTGCCGGCGCAGAGACGTGGGGGATCCATCCGGTGCTCGCGCTCGGCGCGGGCGTCTACGATCTGACGATCGACGGCCGGGCGAACCCGCCGCACCGGGACAGGCGTCAGCGCTGGCTCACCGTCGGGATCTCCGCGGGGGGCGGCCTCGGCGTCCGCGTCCTTCCGCGCCTGACCGCGCTCCTGAGGCTCGATGTCCTCCTGCTCGCGAGAGAGCCGGTCGTGACCATCGCGGGCACGGAAGTGGGCCGGACAGGGCGCCCGGCGCTCCTCCCGAGCCTCGGGCTCAAGCTGGGCTTCTGACCTGCGGACTCCTGCGGGAGACTCGATTTTCATGAGCTACGGAGAGCGCGTCACACCCACTTATCCGAGCGAGGCTTCGGGTGGCTTCGCATCGAGAGGGAGAACCATGAGCTTTCCTATTTCTGCGCGCCCGCGGCTCCTCGCCGCGGCGGCGCTGCTCGTCCTGCTCTACGCGTGCGACATCAGCAGGCTTGAAGGGCTCGATACGACGGAGCAGCGGGTGAACACGGAACCGTGCCCGCCTTCGAGCTTCTGTCCGGACCTGGGTAGCCAGGACGAGGGTGACCCGGACGAGGGTGACCCGGACGAGGGCTATCTCGGAGCGGGGGGAGCCCCGCCGGAGGTGGAGTGCGGCAACGGCGTGGTGCAGCGGCCGTCGGAGCAGTGCGACGACGGCAATACCGACGACGAGGACGGGTGCACCAGCGCCTGCACGCTCACCGAGTTCTCGGTCGACGCGGTGTGCGGCGACGGCGTTGTGCAGACCCCGGTGGAGCAATGCGACGACGGCAATACCGATGATGACGACGGGTGCGCCAACGACTGCCTGTTCAGCACCGTCGCGTTCGAGTACAGCGGCGTGGTCACCGCCGTGAAGCAGGCGGGCGCCGCCACTGACCCCCAGGGGCCGCGGGACACGGGGGTTCAGGTCGGCGATACCTTCAGCGGGATCTATTATTTCGATCCGCACATGCACGATTACGACGGCCATCCGGACTCGTCCCTCTATTCATTCTACAATGCGCCGGGCTTCTTCGGGCATCAGGCGCAGGTCGGTCCGCTGACCGTCACCTCGGCTCTGCACGCTCCCCAGGAGATCTCGTCTGGATCCCCTACGACGATCTCGCTCACCGACGGCGCCGTCGGTCGAGACGATAGCTACCAGGTGAACTGCTCGCTCAATGAAGTCGCGGGCCTCCCCTCATGGGATGTCGATCTCATTTCCCCTCACTGGAGCCTATCCCTATTGAGCCTGAGCGACCCGTCGGCGATCACGTCCACCGCGCTGCCGGACACGCCGCCTGATCTCAGCAAGTTCGAGGTGGCGAGCGTCGTCCTGAGGCTCACGTACCAGGCCACGCCTTCGCCCTTCCAGAGTACCATTTACATCACGGCCGAGCTGACCTCGCTCACGCGCGTGGCGAGCGACTGACCTCACGGCGCGAGCGGCGGCGCGCGCCGCCGCCCGGGCAGGCGCGCCGGCCACCGAGCGACGGCCGGCGCGACCCACCCCCTTCACCCGATCACGGCAGCACCGCGCGCCTCGGGCACTCGCCGTCGCCCTGGAAGTCGCCGAGCGTGCGCGCCTGCGCGACCACGTAGTCGTACGCCGTCTCGATGGGGCCGCCGGGCGCGCCGGCGAGGTTGTACTCCTCGCCGAACACGTCGGCGGCGTTCACCTGCTTGAGCTCGTCGAGCGTCGTCTCGCCGTCGCCGTCGAGATCGCTGTCCGCGATGTACTGCGCGTAGCGCTTTGTCAGCTCCACGCCCGCGGTGATGTTGTCGAAGAACCAGTGGTCGCCGTGGATGGTCGGCTTCACCGCGACCGTGCCGCTGGTCGGCACGCTGAACCCGTTGATCCCGTCCTCGGTCGCGCAATCGTCGAACGACGTGCCGGCCGAGAGGCCCCAGCTGAAGCGCACCCGGGCCGCGGGGACACACGCGTCGCCGGGCGGCGGGCACGACTGCCCATCCTCCTTCTCGATGAAGCCCTCGAAGAACAGCGAGTAGCCGCCCTCGACCATCCTGTCCACGTCGGCCGCCGTGGTGGGCGGAAGCGTCTTCACCCCCGGCTTCGCGTTCGGGAGATCGAACCCGAAGCGGTCCCAGCGCACCGCGCTCACGTCTTGGAACTCCGCGATCACGTACCTCGTCGCCGGGGCGTTCTTGAGGTCGAGCACGAACACCGAGTCATCGCCGAGCGTCTCCTCGGCGTCCGAGCGCGCGGCGCGCACGTTGCCGATCGTCACGAGGAAGCGCTCGTACGTGACCTTCCAGCCGTCCGCGATGTTCTCCTCCCCCGCGCCCGGCTCGAGGCCCTCGGGGATGGTGTCCTCCGGCTCCACGAAGATCTGCACGGCGCCGGTCTCGGACGTCGCGCCGCTGTCATCGCCGCACCCCGCGACGAGCGCGAGCGCACACGCCGCCACCACGAACCCTGTCTTCTTCAGTCTCTGCATGATCAAGCTCCTGAGTCGTCTCGAAATCCCGACGAGCGCGCCCAAGCGCGCCCGGCGAGCGCAGGCCCGCGCCGCTCGCGCGCCCAGCGCCCGCATCCCCCTCTGGCCTCGTGAGATGCTCAGGCCGCCGGCGGGGAGCTCTTCGGCGCCAGGATGAGCAAGGGGATGGGCCGGACCTCGGGCGAGGGCCGGATCGAGGCGAGGCGGACCACCTCGATCAGCGTGGCCTCCGCCACGCGGTGCACGGGCGCGCCGAGCTGGCCGCGCAGCGCGAACGCGTCGCAGTGCTCGTCGCCCTCGTGGCGAGGCGCGAGCGCGTCGCACTGGTCGTCGCCCCCGCCGGGCCGCGCGCCGAGCCGGTCGCCGGGAGGACGGCGATGCGCCCGGCGCGTCGACGCAGCGACGGCGACGGTTGCCGCGTGGACGAGCTCACCGTGCTCGCAGCGGGCGTGCCGGACGAGCAACGCGTGCGCCAGGCTGCACAGCTGGGCCGCGAGCGCGAGCGCCACGAGCCATCGCGCTCGCCACCGGCAGAGGCGGCTCCGGCCAGGCCGCCGCTGCGCTGCGGCCGTCACGCGGGCCGGACGGCGGCTCACGGAGATCGCCTCATGGCGACGTCGACCAGACGAACTGCGGCCGGTGTACCGAGATCATGTCGTAGCGCAGCCGCTGGTGCGCGGGCGACCCCGGCGCGATGGAGACCTGGGTCGCTCCTCCCTCGGCCAGGGCGTCGAAATCGACGCTCGCGAGCCACTCGTCCACGACGTCGAAGCGGACCGCGAGGCGGACCGGCTCCGCGCCGACGCTCGCGGCGACCGCGAGGCTCGGGACGGCGAGCAGCCCCTGGCGCTGCGGCACGGCGTCGACGTCCGCCTCGAAGTCGAGCGCCTCCGCGCCCCGCGTCGCGCGCCCGCGCAGGTGGACGGAGCTGACGCCGGGATCTTCGGGCGCCGGCGTGGGCGACGACTCGGTCGAGAACCAGTGGATGCCGTAGTTGAACGACACGCTCCGGATCTCGCCCTCGAAGCCGTGGACCAGGCCGAGCGGCTGCGGAGCGGGGTCGAGCAGGTCGACGCGCGTGATCGTGGTCAGCTCGGCGATCGCGGTCTCGCAGAGCGTCGACGCGCCGGACTCCGCGGCGCAGAAGTAGGCCGGGCCGAAGGCGACCGTCGCCTCGTCGAGCGCGATCGTCCACGCGCCCGCGGCGATCTCCCCGGGGACAGCGGCCTCGGCGTGCGCGGCGTACGTGACCTCGGGCTGGCCGGTGCCGGCGCAGGCGGACGCGGACGACCCGAGGAGGAAGGCGGCGAGGAGGGGGCGCGCGGCCAGCGGGAGGCTCGGGTCGTTCATAGCGAGAGCGTCACGTTCGCGAGGATCGAGCGCGGCGGTCCGGCGCTGATGTGCCGGGCCGGAAGCTCGGAGGGGATCGACGGCTGCGACGCGCCCGCGGCGCGCGGCCAGTACGACTTGAACGAGTACTCGGTGTCGGCGTAGTCGGCGTCGAGCAGGTTCTGCGCCTCGACCCCGACCTCGATCCAGGGGCCGCCCTGCGCGGCGCCGCGGCCGACACGCAGGCTCCGACGCAAGGAGAGGGACGCGTCCGCCACGAAGACCGGCGCCGCGACCTGCGCGTACGGCAGCGGGCGCGGCGAGAGGAACGTCGCGCCATAGCCGAGCCGCCCCTCGACGGGCGCGCCGGCGAGGGTGAAGAGCGGCCGCTTCAGCGCGAGGTCGGCGCGGACCACGACGGGCGGCACGAACGGGAGCTGCTGTCCCTTCACGTACGGCGGCGACGGGTTCGCGGGCGTCGGCGGGGGCGGCTCGTCCAGCGTGGCGTGGACGAACGTCGCGCTCACGCCCGCCGTGAGCGTGGGGCTCGGCGCCGCCTGCAGGTAGGCGACGAGCCCGCGGCGGGTCGTCCGGCCGATGCGCACGAGCGCGCCCTCGGCCGCGTCGAACGCGAGATCGTAGGAGAGGCGCGTCTCGTAGGCGGCCGCGGTCACGCTGAGGCCGCCGCCGGGGCGCAGCGTGGCGCCGGCCTCGTAGCTCCTCACGGTCGCGAACGGCGCGTTGTCCCCGTCCTCGAGCAGCCGCGCCTGCGGCGAGCGGTAGCCGTGCCCGTACGAGGCGGACACGCGCAGCTCGGGCAGCGGGTCGATCTCCAGCGTGGCCCGCGGGCCGGCGGCCAGGCCCGCCGCGGTGCGCCGGAACCCCTCGATGTGCGTCTCCTTCTGCGCCGCCGGGATGAAGTTGCCGATGCGGTCGTCCACGTCGAAGACCAGCAGGTCGGCGCGCAGGCCGCCGCGGAGGCGCGCGTAGCGCGACAGCTCGAGCAGCGCGTCGGCGTGGGCGCCGATCCCGATCAGCCGGATCGACGCGTCGATGCGCTGATCCCAGGTCTCGTTCTGGGGCGGCTGGAGGAGGTTCTGCGCTTGCTCGATGCCGTCGGTCTGCACCTCGGCGCCGACGGCGATCTGGCCGGTGAGCCAGGGCGCGAGCGGGATCCGCGGCGTGCGGTAGGTGAGGCCGCCGCCGAGCGCGGCGTCCTGGTTCGCCTGCTCGATGAGGTCGCCCCTGCCGACCCAGTCGGGCCGCCGGCGCGAGCGCAGCGTGTAGCCGGTGAAGTTCATCCGGCTCCGGTACCCGGACGTCGCGGCCCAGAGCCAGGCGCTCTTCTGAGAGCCGTCGTCGGAAGGCCGCTCGACGCTCAGCGCGACCTCCAGCCGCGTCGACGCGGCCGACTGCGCGCGCGCCGCGAGATCCGGGTAGGCGTCGTGGAAGTCGACGCGCCCCGCCTCGATGTCGTCGCGCCGGAGCACGCCGGCGAGGTTCGCGCGGCTGCCGTGGGCCGCCACGTGCAGCAGGGCCGAGTACTCGTCCGGCAGCGGCACGCGGTACTGGCCGACGGCGCCCCCGGAGATCGCCCCGCGCGTGCCGTCGCCGAAGCCGTCGGTCGCGCGCACCACCGCGGCCCCGAACGTGTCCTCCGACTCCGCCTCCGGCGCCCAGATCGCGAGCAGCCGCCGCGTGCCGAACGAGCCGAGCGTGCCCTTGAGCTGTAGCCCGCGCTCCTCGACGCCGAGGTCGAAGTACGCGCTCCCCGCGACCGCGAAGTCGCCCTGCTGCGGGTCGTACACGCCCTCGACGACGCGGAGCGACCGCACCACCTCCGGGATGATCACGCTGAGATCCGCGTAGCCCTGGCCGTGGACGTGCGAGCGCTGGTTCAGCGGGATCGGCCCGACCCGGAGCTCGACGTCCTGGCCGTGCTCGGCGTCGAAGCCGCGGAGGAAGATGCGCTGCGCGACCGCCTCGCCCTCGGGGTGCGCGACGTGGACGCCGGGCGCCGTGCGGAGCAGATCCGCGGCGGTCGCGTGCGGCGCGGCGGAGAGCGCGGCGCGGCCGATCCGGAAGTCGCTCGCGGCGCGGCGCGGCGGGTTCGGGCGGCCCTGCACGTGGATCTCGATCGGCTTGCCGGGCTCGGCCACCGCGTGCGGGCCCGCGACGCCCCCGGCGAACTCCACCGGCTTCGGCGCCGCCGGCGGGGGCGGCGGGGGCGCCGCCCGCTGATCCGCCGGCTCCGGCGCCTCCGCCGGCGCCGGCGCCGGCTGTTCCTCGTGGGGGCCCGGCGCGAAGTGGAACGGCACCCGGATCCGCGCCCGCACCGGCGCGCCGCCGCGCATGGCCGGCGAGAAACGCCACCGCCGCACGGCCTTCATGGCCGCGTCATCGAACGCCGCGCCGCCGGACTCGGCCACGACCGCGTCGCTGACCGTGCCGTCCTTCTCGACCGTCACGAACAGCGTGACCGTGGTGTCGACGCCCTCCGCGAGCCGATCGGGCGGGTACTCCGGATCCACGTGCTCGAGGATCTGCGGCGCCACGGGCGCTTCCGGGTGCGGCTCAGGCTGCCCGAGCGCCGCCGGCGCGGCGAGCGCGATGGCGGAGAGGCAGCAGAAGGAGAGCCAGCGTCCCCTCGACGCGAGGGCTCTCCGGATGTTGACGGCGTTCTCCATGGCGCTCGCGGCGGTGCACGTGCGCGGTGCGCCTGCGCGAGGCGCCTGTCTCTCGTCCAGACGCGCGCAGGAGCGACCGAGCTCAGGGCGACTACCACGCCGCACAGCGGTGCCGCAAGCGCCGCACCGCGAGCGCCGCGGCCGCGCAAACGGCGCAAACGACGGCGACGGAAGCGCGAGACGTCCCACGCGCGCGCGACTTCTCGGCGACCCATTGCGCCGGTCCAGCGGCGGTCTCGCCGCGGGGCGCGGGGCCGTGTATCGTCACGTCATGCCGAATGAGACGCTCGTCCAGGCGGTCAAGACCATCGTCGCCCTCGCGCGCGGGGGCGATCTCGAGGCGGCCTACCGGGGATACCGTGAACTCTTCCAGAAGCCGGAGTTTCTCAAGCACCGTCCCGAGGATCAGCGGCAGGTGCTGCGGCTCATGATCCTCGCCAAGGGCGTGCCGTCCACGCCGACCGACGCGATGATCGAGGCCCACCGCGCCGCGGTCCCCGCGCTGACCGAGCTCGTGTCGATCCACGGCGATCCCGGGGACCACGAGCTCCTCGGGCTCTGCCACGTCGTGCTCGGCAACCTCGAGAGCGCCGACAAGATCTTCCGCGCTGGCCTCACCATCGAGCGCGAGCGCAACCCCCAGAGCGATCTGTGCGGCACGCTGATGAAGCGGATCTCGCTCCTCTAGCGCGCGCTCGTCAGGGACGGGACTAGTTTCCAGCAGCTCCCGTCCTGGTAGGATGGCCCTGGGCGCAATGGCTGCGCGCCGTCAGGGAGTCCATGTACGTCATCGCGGTCGCGAGCCAGAAGGGCGGCGTGGGAAAAACCACGATTTCCCTCAACCTCGGGCTCGCCCTTGCGCGCGCGGGCAACCGCGCGTTGATCCTGGAGCTCGACGCGCAGGGGAGCCTCGGGCTGTCGCTGGGCCTCGCCGATCGCGCGCGGCCGGGCGTCGCGGAGCTGCTCACGGGCGCCGAGCGCCTCGAGTCGGTGCTGCTCCGGACGCGCGAGCCGCAGCTCCAGGTGCTCACGGTCGGCCGGGTCGATCCCACGACCGTCGCGGGCTTCGAGGACGCGCTCGCCCGCGGGCCCGTGCTCCCGAGCGTGCTCGCGCGGCTCTCGCCGGACTTCGACATCGTGGTCGTCGATTGCCCCGCGGGGCTCGGCAAGGTCACCACGCGGGCGCTGGAGGTGGCGACGCACGCGCTATTGCCGCTCCAGGCCGAGCCGCTCGCGCTCCGCTCGGTCGGCCAGCTGCTCGCGGTGATCGATCGCGTCCGCGCCGAGAAGAACCCGCACCTGTCGATGATCGGCATGGTGCTGTCGATGTTCGACCGGCAGGCGTCCGCGTCGCTCGACGTCGCCGAGACGCTCTGGACGAAGTTCCCCGACGGGATCATCCTCGATACCGTCATCCCGCGCGACGAGGCGTTCCTCGATGCGTCTCTCCGCGGGGCGCCGCTCCTGCTCATGCAGAAGCGCCCTCCGCCGCTCGCGCGCGTCTTCGATCAGCTCGCGAACGACGTGCTGGTTCGCCTGGACCCCACCTCGCCGGACGACGACGATGGCCCGATCTCGCTCCTCCTTTGATGTCGACGGCGCCGTCGTCACCGCGGCGGCGCTGGTCAAGCGGTCGAAGTCGCGGAGGCCGCGGGCGGCGTCGGTCGCGCCCGCGGCCGCGCCGCTCGTGTCGTTCGAGTCGCGGCCGCCTTCCTCGCGGGCGGAGCCGGAGCCGATGTCCTCGTCGCCGCTCTCTCCGTCGTTCGAGGAGCTCGCGCCGTCGAGCGATCTCCTGCCCCTGTCGAGCCCCCTGTCGAGCGCGGGCGTGGGCGGCGAGCTCGGGCTCCGGGGCGCGCTGCCCTCGTCGGCCGACGACGTCGACTCGCGGCGCGGCGCGTCGCTCGATCTGCGGCCTCTGGCCTCCCCGCCGTCGTTCGCGGCGTCGCGCGAGCCGTTCGAGGAGGGGCTCGACGTCGCCGTCGAGGCGCTCTCGACGGGCCGCGCGCCGCGCTTCCCGGACCTCGCGGCGGCGGGCGGGCCGGTCGCGCGCTGCGAGCGGGTGCTCGAGTGGATCGCCGAGGCGACGGGCGCCACGGACGTGTTCCTCGCGGACGCGGCCGGGCTCCCGTTCGCCGGCGCGATCCGCGACACGGAGGCGAGGCTCGCCGCCTCGGGCCTCATCGCGTCGGCGATCGGCTCGCTCGTCGCGGCGCTGCCCGGCGCCCCGTCGCAGCGCTTCGATCTCTGCGTGGGCGACGGGCCGTTCTTCCAGCTCATCGGGTTCCAGGTGCGCTCCGCCGCGTACATCGTCGGCATGATGCGCCCCGGCCCGCTCACGCCGCGCGAGGCGCACGCCGTCCGGATCGCGTGCCGGCACGCGCTCGACGCCGCGGTCGGGGTCGTCGGTTGAGCGCGGAGCACGGCGAGCCCTCGTTCGGTCGCGGCATCACGGCGGGCGCGGGCGCGCTGGACGACGACGATCCGCTCGCGCCGATCGCGCTCGACGGCATCGGCTACGGCGTCGGCGGCCTCGACGCCATCGTCGTGTTCCACCTCGGCGACGCGCGCGTCCACGCCGTGTTCGTCCGCGAGGGCGCGGCCCTCTCGCCCGGCGACGTGGCCGCGGGGCTGCGCGACGCGTACCTCGGGAGCCAGCTCGCCGCGCAGCGGCTCGTCCCGGAGCGCGAGGGCTCGATCCGGCCCGCCCGGGGCCGCGGCGCGCGATCGTCGAGCAAGCCGCCGCGCTCGCAGGGCCGCGCGGAGGAGCTCCCGGACCCGGTGGTCACGCTGGAGCTGAGCGGCCGGACCGTGCTCCTGCGCCGCGTCCGCGCGTGCGTCGTCGCGAGCCTGTTCGACGGCACGATGCCGCTCGGCATGGCGCGGCTCGTGGCGCAGCGGATCGCCGCGACGCTCGCGCCGGAG
This sequence comes from Sorangium sp. So ce375, assembly GCF_051473855.1. Taxonomy (NCBI): domain Bacteria; kingdom Pseudomonadati; phylum Myxococcota; order Polyangiales; family Polyangiaceae; genus Sorangium; species Sorangium sp. So ce375. The sequence continues at coordinate 9,903,933 of NZ_CP150335.1, read as the reverse complement.
CTGCCGCTCGAGGAGCCGTCCGAGGAGATGCTGAGCGACCCGTCGGGGCTCTTCGAGGAGCCGCTCAGCGCGGACACGGTGGACGATCTCGTGCGGGGCGTCGCGCGCTCGGCGCCGCCGAGGGGCTCGTCCAGCATCCCGGCGCGCCGGACCGGCGGGACGCCGCCGCCCGCCGACGCGCCGTCGGCCGAGGCCGCGCGGATCGAGCGGCTGCTCGCGCTGCTCGAGGCGCGCGCGCCGGAGCCGCACGTGGCGCGGCTCCGGCTCGCCTTGCGCGCCGGGCTGACGCCGCTCGCGCTCGAGCACCCCGACGGGCTCGGCGCGGAGGCGATGGTGCTCGTCGAGACGGCGGTCGCGGACATCCTCGGCCTGGACCGCGCCGCGCTGCGGAGGCTCCTGTGACGGCGCTCCGGCACGGCCTGCGGGGCCGCATCGAGGGCCCGCTCGGCGATCTGGTCGGCCCGATCGTCCCGTACGGCCTGCTCCACGTGGCGGATCAGCTGGTGATCGCGCACTCGCACCACTTCGCGCTCTTCCTGGAGCAGACGATCTTCGACGCGCTCGGCGGGGAGAGCCGCGGCGTGCGCCGGCAGGCCGCGTTCGAGGCGGCGCACGCGCTGCTCGGCCCGCTGTACGAGGACCGCCACGGGGCGTCGCCGCGGGAGAAGCTTTCGCTCGCGGGCGAGCTGTTCGCCGCGATGGGGCAGGGCCGGCTGCGGTTCGAGGTGAGCGCGGAGGGCGGCTCGGTGCAGGCGCAGTCGCTCTTCCATGGGACGAGCTTCCTCGCGAAGTACGGCGGTCGGATCCAGAACCGGCTGGTGATGGACGCGTTCGCCTCGGGCTACTGCGCGGCCGCGGCGAGCCTCGCGTTCCCTTCGGACTGGGGGCGGCTCGACGCCGACGAGGTGACGTGCGTCGCGCGGGGCGACGCGGCCTGCACGTTCCTGCTGACGCGGCGATCGGAGCGGCCGCGCTTCGGCGAGGCGCTGACGCGCAAGCAGGTCGAGTCGGCGCGGGTGCGCTGGGAGCCCGACGGCGGGCCTCTCTCCCGGGCGCAGCGCGTGGAGGGCGCGATGCTCGAGGAGCTCGGGGCGCTGCGGTCCGACGAGCGCGGGCTCATCTCGGCGTACGGGGTGAACCTGGCGCTCTTGCCCGCGGGGTACCTCGACCAGAAGACGTTCGACACGGTGCACCTCATCGAGCGGCGGTCCCCGGAGCTCGTCCCGGTGTTCGAGGCGCTCGTGCGCGAGGCGGCGCAGACGGGCGCGTTCCACCTGCTCGGGGGGATGCTCTCGTCCGCGTCGTTCGAGGCGGCGTGTGGTCCGGTGGGCAGGGACCAGCACGAGCGCCTGGAGCAGCTGCTCGGGCTCGCCCGCACGCTCGGCTGGGGGGCGTTCTCCGCGCCGGAGTTCCAGCCGGGCCGGGTGCTGGTGCTGCGGGCGCCGATCACGCACGAGAGCGCGTATTACGCGATGAAGCACGGGTCCACGGCGCGGGGGCGGCTCCTGTTTCAGCAGGGGACGGCGCTCGCGATCATGCAGCTCCTGCACCGGGTGGATTTCGGGACGGAGCGGCCGATCGACGCGGAGACGTATGGTGGGCTGTTCAAGATGGGGACGCGGTTCCGCGCGCAAGAGACGAAGTCGCCGCTGAGGGGCGATGACGCGTGTGAGGTGCGGGTGGAGGCGGTCGAGGACAGGTGGTGACGTTCACGTCCGCCGAGCGCCTGGGGGCGCGGTCGGCGAGGCCGCGCGCTCAGAGCGCCGCGCGGCGCAGCTCCTCGAAGAGGATCGCGTCGGCCAGCAGATCCCTGGCGAGCTCGTCGTGCTCGCCGCGCGCGATGGCCTCGAAGACGCCGCGGAAGAACTCCGCGAAGCTGTCCGCCGGGGAGACGTCGACCGTCCTCCGATGGTTGCGCTCGCTCACGCCGAGCTGGATGGGCTGATCGGCGGGGGGCGAGAACGCACGGTCGATGGTCACGACCACGTCCGGGCCGAGGACCTCCAGGCGGTTCTGGTATCCGGTCGTCATCCCGTAATGGCCGACCATGGAGCGGCCGCCCGGAAAGGTCATGAGCACGCTGAAAGACGACTCGACCTCGCCGGCGCGCTCGACGACGCGGCAAGCGATCGACTCCGGCGCCGCGGAGGCGAAGAAGAGCCGCCCGAGGGTGACCGCGTACGGCCCGAGATCGAGCAGCGATCCGCCGCCGAGCGCGGCGCGGTAACGGTAGTTGTCCGCCGGCAGAGGAGGAAAGCTGAACGTCGCCGTGAGCCGCGTGGGCGAGCGGCCGGCGTCGCCGAAGATCCGGCGGACCTCGCGGTAGAGCGGGTGATACCCGTAGACCGTGGCCTCCGCGAGGCACCGCCCCTTCTCGCGGGCGAGCCGCACGAGGCGGCGAGAGGCCTCGGCCGACAGGCAAGCCGGCTTGTCGACGACGACGTGAAAGCCCCTCTCGAGGGCGCGCTCGGCGAGCTCCTCGTGGGTGGAGTTGATCGTCGACACGTACACGAGGGCGGCGTCGCTGCGCGCGAGCGCCGCGCTGTAGTCGTCGTAGCAGCGGCCCGCCGCGCCGGGCGGCAAGGCGACGTCGGCGCTCCGGGAGACCGACGCGACATCGATGTCGCGCACGCCGAGGCGCGCGAGAGCCGGCAGCACGCGCCTCCGCGCAAGGCTGGAGTTGCCGAGGAGCAGGACCTTCATTCGACGCTCTCCTCGCCGGTGCGCCGCCCGAGCCGGCCGCGGCGCAGGGCGCCGCGAGCGCCGCCCCGCGGCCTCGTCGCGCGCACCGTCACGCCCCCTTCACCTCCTGCGCGTACTCCTCCCAGGACCGGATCGAGCGGGACTTGTCGTAAAGGGTGCTCGCCAGGACGAGGACGACGGTGCCGGGCGCGAAGTCGAGCAACCGGATGAAGAGCATGGGCACGATGTGGACCCCTCGCGTGGGGGAGTCGAGCGCGAACCGCCGGCTCTCTACCCCGTCCGAGAGCTCGAGGACGAAGCGCCCCGCGAGCGGGACGATGACCTGCTGCGTGTCGCGGTGGGCGTGCCCTCCCCGGTCCTGGCGGACGTCGTACAGGTAATAGGCCCGCTTGATCTCGAACGGGATGTCCTTCATCCCTTCGATGAACGTCAGCGCCCCGCGCTCATCCACCACGGAGCGAAAATCGATCCAGCGTACGATATCGAGCCGACTCATCTCCACCCTTCCCGCTGTTTCACGCAGGCTCAACCGCTCCTGTGCCCTGGCGGCGCACGGGGGGGTCTCTCAAGAGATTGCGCAGGTAATCCGAATACTCGCCCGGCAGCTCGTCCGCGAGCGCGGCCAGCGCGTCCCTGCCGATGAAGCCCATGCGGTAGGCGACCTCCTCGGGGCAGGCGATCATCAGCCCCTGGCGCAGCTCGACCGTCTGCACGAAATTGGACGCCTGGAGCAGCGACTCGTGCGTCCCCGCGTCGAGCCAGGCGGTGCCCCGCCCGAGCATCTCGACCCTGAGCTCCCGCCGCGCGAGGTACACGCAGTTGAGATCGGTGATCTCGTACTCGCCGCGGGCCGAAGGCTTGAGCGACGCCGCGATGTCGCACACCTTGCTGTCGTAAAAGTACATCCCCGGCACGGCGAAGTGGCTGCGCGGCTCGCGCGGCTTCTCCTCCAGGCTGATCACGCGCCCTGACGCGTCGAACTCGACGATCCCGTGCCGGTGCGGATCGCTCACGGGGTACGCGAAGGCGACCGCGCCCACGTCGAGCCGCGCCGCGCGGCGGAGCGTCTCCGGGAACCCGGTGCCATAGAAGATGTTGTCCCCGAGCACGAGCGCGACGGGCTCGCCGGCCACGAAGTCGCGGCCGATGCGGAACGCGTCGGCGAGCCCGCGCGGCTGGTCCTGCTCGGCATAGGCGAGCGTGAGGCCCCACTGCCGGCCGTCGCCGAGGAGCCGCTGGTAGAGCGGCAGGTCCTCCGGCGTGCTGATCACGAGGATCTCCCGGATGCCCGCGAGCATCAGTATCGAGAGGGGATAATAGACCATCGGCTTGTTGTAGACCGGCAGGAGCTGCTTGCTCACGCCCCGGGTCACTGGGTGGAGGCGCGTGCCGCGGCCCCCGGCGAGAATGATTCCCTTCACTGGTCCGCTCCTCGCTTCGTGTAGTTCCGCTCGATCCAGCCGTGGTAATCGTCGCGCCGCCCGATCGCGGACAGCCACTCCGGGTTGGCGAGGTACCACTCGATGGTCTCGCGCAGCCCCTCTTCCAGGGAGAAGCGCGGTTGCCAGCCGAGCTCGCGCTCGATCTTCCGGAAATCGACCGCGTACCGCCGATCGTGCCCGGGCCGATCCGGTACGAACCGGAGGAGCCTGCTGTACGGCCGATAAGGCGATTCGGGGAAGCGGGTGTCGAGGTACGCGCAGATCTGATGGACGATCTCGAGGTTGGTCGGCTGATTGCCGCCGCCGATGTTGTAGCTCTCTCCGGCGCGGCCGCGCTCGAGGACGCGAAGGGTGGCCTCGCAGCCGTCGATGACGTAGAGCCAGTCGCGCACCTGGGCGCCGTCGCCGTAGACGGGCAGCGGCTTGCCCGTCAGCGCGTTCAGGATCATCAGCGGGATGAGCTTCTCGGGGAACTGCCTCGGGCCGTAGTTGTTGGAGCAGTTCGTGATGGTCGCCGGCAGGCCGTACGTGTGGACGTAGGCGTTGACCAGGTGATCGCTGGCGGCCTTCGACGCGGCGTAGGGCGAGTTCGGCGAGTAGGGTGTACCCTCGTGGAACGCGGCGTCGGTCGGCCCGAGGGAGCCGAACACCTCGTCGGTGGAGATGTGGTGAAAGCGCTTGCCTTCCGCGGCGCCGCGGCCGAGCCACGCGGCGCGCGCGGCCTCCAGGAGGCGCAACGTGCCGACGACGTTCGTCTCGATGAACGCCTCCGGGCCGGCGATCGAGCGGTCCACGTGGGACTCGGCAGCAAAATGAACGATGGTGTCGATCCGCCGCTCGGACAGGAGGCGCTCGACGAGCTCCCTGTCGCGTATATCGCCGTGTACGAAGGCGTGCCGCTGCTCCGGCAGCCCGGTCAGGCTCTCGCGGCGCCCCGCGTAGGTCAAGGCGTCGAGGGTGACCACCTGCACCCCGGGCCTCTCCGCCAGCACATACCGGATGAAGTTCGAGCCGATGAAGCCCGCGCCCCCCGTGACAAGGATGTTCTTCATGTCTGCACCTGGCGCGCGAGCGCCTTCCACGACACCTGAAAGCCAGCGAGGGCCCGCATCACCCGGCCGCAGACCAGCCGATTCGGGGCTGCGATCCGGCGTACGGATTCTGGTTCGGACCCAGAGTCTGTCAACCCTCGATCGCCTCGATCGGGCGTTTCACGGTCGCGGCGATCCCGCCGTGTCCCGAATCCCGCAATCGGACGGCGAAACACTCTCGTGCGCGTGCATGAAGCTTTGGCTTATTCATTGTGAAGTATTGTAAAGATTCCGGGAGGTTTCGTCGCGCCATTGGCCATGAAACGGAAGGCATCTCGCATACTTACGTGAACACGTAGCAAAAATTGCGCGAGGGGCCCCGCGGCGAATCCCTGCTTCCAGATCACTTCTCGTCTTGCGATGGAGATCGTTTTCGGGGAGACTCCGCGCGCGCTGGGCTTGGGCGGTCATTCCGTGGCCCGGGCGCATCGAGGCAAGGGAGCCAGTTGACACGAGTGGCATCCATCGCAGAGGAGCCGCCGATCCAGGCCGGCGACACGCCGGAGGCGCGCGGCGCGGAGGCCCGTGGGGCGCATTCGGCCCCTGTCGCGCCTGCTCGGGACACGGCGGAGCTGTTCCTCCTGTCCTCCTCTGACGGCGCGGGCTTGACGCGCGCGATCGACGCGCTCATCTCCCGCGCGGAGGCGGAGCCCTCGGTCTCCCTGCGCCGGCTGGCGCGCGACAATGCGCGCCAGCCGGTCGACGAGCGCCGCCTCGCGGTCATCGCGCTCGATCGCCGCGATCTCGCGAACAAGCTCCGGCGCGGCAAGGCCGCGCTCGCGCGCTCGGGGGAGGGGCGCCTTCGCGTGCGGAGCGGCATTTATTGTGGGAGCGGCGCTCCGGCAGGCCAGGTAGCGCTCCTCTTCCCGGGGCAAGGCTCCCAGTACGAGGGGATGCTGGAGCAGCTCTACCACCACTGGCCGGCCTCCCGCGCGTGGTTCGACGCCCTCGATGCGGCGTACGCGAGCGCGCGGGAGGCGCCGCCGAGCGAGATCGTGTTTCCGCGCGAGCCCGCGGCGAGCGAGGGCGAGCGGCTCGCCCGGGAGCGCCGGCTCGTCGATATGGAGCGCGGGGCGCAGGTGGGTTTGATCGCCAGCCTGGCCTCCCACGAGATGCTCCTCTCGCTCGGCGTGCGCGCCGACGTCATGGTGGGCAACAGCAACGGCGAGCACGCCGCGCTCATCGCGGCGGGCGCGATCCAGGTGTCGACCCGGCGCGGGCTCTGCGACGTCATCGCTCACATCGGCCTCAGCGGCCGGGCCGTGCCCGCGCCGCCGCTCCCCGAGCGCATGGTCGCGGTCAACGCCTTCGAACGGGGCCTCCTCGACGCGCTGCTCGCGCGCCACGAGGGCCAGCTGTTCATCGCGATGGACAACTGCCCGAGCCAGGTCGTGATCGCCGGGACCCTGCCGGCGGTGGACGCGGCGGTGGACGCGCTGGGCGGCGCCGGCGCCGTCTGCATACGGATGCCCTTCGAGCGCGCCTATCACACACCGCTGTTCGGCGAGTGGCAGCGCGCGCTGCGCGTCCATTACGATCGCTTCAAGACGGGCGTGCCCCATACGCCGGTGCGGTGCTGCGCCACCTGCAGCCCGGTGCCGGACGAGCCGTCTGCGGCCCTCGATCTCCTGGCCGCGCAATGGTCCTCCCCCGTGCGTTTTCGGCAGATGATCGAGGACCTGTACGACGGCGGGACGCGGACGTTCATCGAGGCCGGCCCGAACAACCGGCTCACCGCGTTCGTGGAGGACACCCTGCGCGGGAAGCCGCACCTGGCCGTCCCCGCCTCCTCCCAGCACCGGGGCGATACCCTGCAGCTGAAGCACCTCGTTGGCGAGCTGTACGCCCATGGCCTCGCCATCCGGGTCGAGCCGCTCGATCTGCTGTGTGATGCGGTGCTGCGGGGCACCCCCGCGCCGGTCGAGCCCGGCGGCCGCGAGGCGAGCCGCGGGCGAGCCCCCGCCCTGGAGCCGCGCGGATCGCCAGCGCGCGCCGCGCAGGCCGCGGATCCTGCGCGCCGCGCGCAGGCGATCCGCGCGCTCCATGCTGCGCTCATGGCCGAGGCCGGGGAGCGCGAGGCGCGCGTCCTCACGGCGGCCCGGCGTGCGACGCGGTTCGCGGGCGCCGCCCCGGCGCCGCTGCCGGCCGCGCGGCCGGGTGGACCGGCGGCGGCGCAGGCCGCGGCGGCGGCGCGGGCGGACTGCCCCCTGCTCGGCGATGTCTTGCGGCTCGACAGCCGCGAGCTGCACGCCGAGCGGCGCTTCGACTGGCGGCGCGACCCGTTCGTGCTCGATCACAGCCTCGGGCCGCCTTCACCGCAGCGCCGGGCGGGCGGGGCTCACTTGCCCGTGCTCCCGTTCACGCTCAGCCTGGAGATCCTCGCAGAGGCAGCCTGGCGGCTCACCGGCGTGCCGCCCGCGTCCTTCTCGGACATCCGCGCGGGGCGATGGCTTGCGCTCGACCGAGGGAGGCTCACGGTGGCGGTCCACGCCGAGCGCATGCCCGAGGACGGGGGTGATGCCCGGGTGCGGGTGAGGCTGTTCGAGGTCGGCGGCCCGCGGCGGCACCTGGCGTTCGAGGGCACGGTGCACGTCTCCGCCGCTCCTCTGCCCGCCCCGCCGCCTCCGCTCCCGCCCGAGCCAGGCGCGCTGCCGCCCCGCGTGTGGTCGGCGGAGCGCTTCTATTCGGGCTTCGCCTTTCACGGGCGCTCCTACCGCGGGATCGAGCGCGTCCTCGCGGTCGGAGAGCGCAGCATCGAGGCCGAGCTGGCGATCACCGCGCTGCCCGGGCTCGACGCCCTGGAGCTCCGGCTCGACCCGGCGCTCCTCGACTGCACGGGTCAGCTCGTCGCGTTCTGGCTCCTCGAGCGGGGGGAGCGCCAGTTCGGGGTGTTTCCGTTCGAGGCCCGGCGCGTCGTCTGGTATCGCCGGTCGCTGCCGCGGGGCGGGCGCGTGCGCTGCCGCGGGCACGTCCGCCTCGATCCCTCGGGCACCACGGAGGCGACGTTCGAGATGGTCGACGGCAGCGGGGCGCAGGTGGCCCGCGTCGAGGGCTTCCAGCAGCGGTTCGTGCGCTTCCCCGGGGCGATCCATCGCCTGCTGTTCGGCGGCGGGCCGCCGGAGAGCGGCGCACCGCGGGGGGCGCTGGAGGAGGCGGGGGCGACGGCCGGCGCCGTCGACGCGCTCGATCGCTCCTTCCTGAGCGCGAGCTGGGGTATCTGGGCGCGGGCGCTCGCGCACGTGATGCTCGACGAGCGTGAGCTCGACGCCTGGTATCGTCTCGGCGACGACGGCGAGCGCCGCGTCGCCAGCCTGCTGTCCCGCGTGGCAGCGAAGGACGCCCGCGCGCCGCGGCCGCGGCTCTCCGGTGGGCGTCCGATCCATGAACATCCCGAGCACGGGTTGGAAGCAAAGGAGCGAGAATGAAGGTGCGTACGAAGGCGGACGTGTGGCGTTGCGTTATCGAGACCGTCGAGGAGCTGATGGCGGATCTCGACCAGGAGCCCGGCGAGCTCACGCCTGACGTCACGTTGATGGGCGACCTGGGGATCAAGTCGATGGACGTGATCCACCTCGTGCTCTTGCTCAAGGACCGCATCGGCCGGTCGCTCACCTACAAGGACGTCTTCGGAGAGGACCAGCAACCCCCGAGCGATCTGTCCCTCGCGCAGCTCTCCGATCTCGTGTGCAGGGGACTTCGAATCACGGCGTAGCCTGCTGGATCGGCCCGGCGCGCCCTCTCGACTCGCCGCTCTCCCGGAGGGGAGCGGAGGGCGGAGCCGTCACGCGCCGCCGGGCCACGTCGGGAGAGGGGCCGCTCGAAGGAGACGGCCAGGAGAATTACGATGCATTACACGGTAGTCGCGAGCGGTTCACGAGGAGACGTCCAGCCGCTCGTCGCGCTCGCGGCCGGCATCAAGGCTGCCGGGCACGAGGTGCGGTTCGCCACACAGGTGGATTTCGAGCCGTTCGTCCGCAAGTGCGGGCTGGAGTATGTACAGCTCGGCGGCAGCGCGGAGGAGTTCTACTCCAGCCGCCTCGCCGTCGCCCTGCGCGAGCAGTCCGGTCACGCGGGCGAGTTCAGCAAGTTTCTCAGTGAAAATCTGCAAACGTACGTCGTCAACCACCTGCGCGAGTGCTGGAACGCCGTCCGGGGCACCGACGTGTTCCTGTGCTGGCCCTGGCTGCAGGTCGGCCCGTCGATCGCCGAGAAGATGGGCATCCCTTACGTCGTCGTCAGCCCCAATCCGGTCCCGCACATCCCGACGTGGGGATTTCCGAACCCGTTCCACGCGCCGGTGTGGAAGCTGGGGCCGCTCTACAACCGCCTGACCTGGCTCCTCGCCGAGTCCGTCTCACGCACGGGCTCGGACCAGATCAACCGGTGGCGAAAGGAGGAGCTCGGCCTGCCCCCGAGGCACTGGCGGGACGAGCTGCGGACGATCCGGAACACGAGCCACCTGTTCGGGTACAGCCCCGAGGTCCTCCCCAAGCCGCGGGACTGGGCGGACTGGATGCACGTCACGGGCTACTGGATCTACGATGAAGGCCGCGACTACCAGCCTCCCGAGGAGCTGAAGGAGTTCCTCGCGGCCGGGGACCCGCCGGTGGCCATCGGCTTCGGCAGCATCGTCGGGCGCAATCCGAAGCAGCTGACGCAGGAGGTCGTCGCCGCGCTGGAGCGCGCCGGGCAGCGCGGCATCCTGATCGCCGGGTGGGGAGGGCTCAAGGACATCAAGCTCCCGAAGACCGTCCTGAAGGTGAAGACGGTGCCCTACGACTGGCTGCTCCCGCGGGTGGCGGCGATGGTGCACCACGGCGGCTCCGGCTCGTCGGCGGCCGCGATGCGCGCGGGGATCCCATCGATGGCCGTGCCGTTCGGCTACGATCAGCCGCTCTGGGGGCAGCGGATCGCCGACCTCGGCGTGGGCGTCGCGCCGCTGCCGATCAAGAAGCTCACCACCGACAAGCTCGCCAAGGCCATCTCACGCCTGGCGCGCGACGGCGCGATGCGCGAGCGGGCGCAGCGGCTCGGGGAGAAGCTCCGCGCCGAGGACGGCGTCGGGCGCGCCGTGGCGGCCCTGGAGAAGACGGTCGCCGAGGCTCGCAAGCGCGCGCCGGGCCCGCGTCGGTAGGGCGGGGCGCGCGGGCAGGGGGCGCCCGCGCGAAGCCGCCGCCAAGCGGCGCCGAAGTCCGGCCATCCCCTGGCCGGACTTCGGGCGGGCGGACCCAGACGCTCGAGGCGCGCGGCGGCGCCGCCACGAGCGTCGAGCCGGCGGCTACCCGGCGTCGGAGGCGCTGCTCGTCGCGTGACCTGCCCGCGGCTCGGCCGGCAGCGCGGCGTCCTGGCCCGAGGGCGAGGTGCCGGCCGCGTCGCCGCCGTGACGCCACGGCCCCTCGCCGGCGACGACAACGACGTCGCCCTTGGGACCATACGAGAGCTCCTCGGAGAAGAAGCCGCACCCGGACTCCACGTCGACGGGCACGATCCCCTGCGCCGAAAGCCGCCGGAGGACGCCCTCGCCGGCCATCCCGACCTCGCTCCAAGGCCCCCATCCGATCGAGACCACCCGCGTCGCGGGCCAGCGCGCGTCGAGCTGAGCCGCGAGGCGGCTCATGACCTCGTTGGCGGCCGCGTAATCGGATTGACCGCGGTTCCCGAACCGCCCGGAGATCGAGCTGAACAGGACGCACCATTTCAGCTCGTCCGGGCGCAGCGCCTGCCCGAGGAGGAAGGTGCTGTCGGCCTTTGTGTCGAAGACCCGGTCGAACGAGTCGGGGCGCTTGTCGGCGAGGAGCTGGTCCTCGATGACGCCGGCGCCGTGGACCACCGCATCGATCCGGTCGAAACGACGGTACACGCCGGTGAGCAGGTCCTGGAAGCGATCCTCGTCGCGCACGTCGATCGCGTGGTACTCCACGGCGGCGCCGCGCCGGCGCAGGGAATCGAGCGTGGCGCGGCGCTCCCTCGCCTGCCGCTTGCTCCTGATCTCGGCCTCGATCGCGGCGGGCAGCAGGTCGCGCCCCGCGCTCCGCATGTCGAGGATGGCGCGCCGGCGCAGCGCCTCGACATCATCGCTGCCCTCGTCCTGGAGATCCCCCTCGGGGATCTCGGACCGCCCGACAAGGATCAGCCGGACGCCCGGACGGGCAAGCCGGGCCGCGATCGCCGCGGTGATGCCGCGCGCACCGCCGGTCACCAGGACGACCCAGCCGGGGCCCGGCTCCCAGTCGCGGCGCTCCCCGGCGAGCTCGAGCGGCGCGGGCGCGGTGGACACGACCGTCCGCTGGCCGTTCAGATAGCTCACCTCGAGATCGTCCGGCGCGCGCGACAGCTCGTCGAGGATGTGGCTCGCCATGGCGTCGCGCGGCAGCGCGTCGTCGAGCCCGACCACCTTGGCGACGGTGCGGGGGTGCTCCTGCGCCACGCACCGCAGGACGCCGTGGCAACCGGCGCTGGACGCAGATCCGTCGAGGCTGCCCTGCTCGAGGCTACCCCCGATCAGCGTGGCGGCCACGATCCGCAGGGGCTCGCCCCGCGCCTCGGCCAGCTCGCCGGCGCAGGCTTGCGCGGTGTAGAACAGGCTCTTCACCTGTACCCGGTTGCCGCGCCGGAACGCGGCGAGCCCGTCGACGGCGCCGCGGTGGAGGGACGCGACGTGCACGATCCCGCGCACGGCGCCGTGCTCGTGGCGCGCGGCGGCGACATGGCGCGCGATGCGCTCGGGCTCCTCGAGCGCATCGCGCGGGATCACGACCGGTCTGGCCCCGCGCTGCGCGAGCAGGGCGCACAGGCGCGCGCCGACGCCCAGGCCGTCCTCGGTCACCAGGAAGAGCCCCTCGAGCCGCGCCGGCGGATCGTCGGGCAGCGCCTTGCGCTCGGCGCGCATGACAAAGCGAGGGCACGCCCCCGCCCGCGCGCCGCCGGGGGAGGCGGAGCCCGGGAGGGGCACACCGCCGTCGGCGCCCTCAGCGGCCTGGCCAGGGCCGACGGCCTGCGCCGCCGCACCGAGGTCCGCGCCGGCAGCGCCAGCGCCGTTGCGCGGCCGCGCCGGTGCGCCCTCGCCCGTCTCGCCGGCGGGCAGCGCCGCAGCTTCGCTCGACACGACGTCGACGAGGCCGTTCATCGACCGGATCCGGGAGAGCCGGTCCATCGACGACCGGAGCCGCGCGGCCACCGGCTGCGGGAGCTCGCGCAGCAGCGTCTCCAGGATCTCGATCCGCTTGATGGAGTCGATCCCGAGCTCCCCCTCCATGTCCTGGTCGAGGCCGAGCATGTCCTCCGGGTAACCCGTCCGGCGGCTGACCAGGGTGGTGAGCGTCTTTCGCAGCGCCGCCGGCTTGAGCATCGCGGGCGCCTGGCCCCGCTCCTCCGCGCCCGCCGCCGCGAGCGCCGCGCGCGACGGCGTGGGCGCGCCGAGCGCCGCGGACGGCGGCGGAGGCGGCGACGCGCTTGGCGCCGCGAGCGGGGCGGCCTGGCCGTTCAGCCGCGGGGCCGGAGGCGGAGCGAGCGCAGCCCCGTCCCCGTCGCCGCCGAGCCGGAGGAGGAACTCCGTGGTGATCCGCTCCTGCATCGTCAGGAACCGGCGCATCGTCTCCTGGTGCTCGCGGTAGGCGAGGAGCGGGATGTCCCCGGCGCCGGGGCCGGCCTCCGGAAGCAGGTCGTCGACCTCGACCGTGGGGGCGGTGTCGTGATCGAGGAACGGGCGCTCACCGAGGAGGCCCGCGGGCTCGTCGGCGCGGCGGAGGCGCCCGCCGTCGATGCGCCACGCGGGGAGCGGAGCCTCGGGACGGTCGGCCGCGAGCGCGCGGAGGTCGAGCCGACCGCAGGGCCGCCCGGCGAACAGCGCCGGCAGGTCGAGCCTGACGCCAGCGACGCCGAGCGAGGCGATCGCCTGCAAGAGACCCTTCAGGCCGCCCCCGGCGCCGTCGAAGCCGACGGCCAGGTGCGGCTGCCCGTCGAGGATCCGCCGGACGAGGCCGGTCAGCGTGGCCTTCGGCCCGAGCTCGACGAAGGTCCGCGCGCCGTCCTCGTACATCCGCCGGACGTGCGCGACGAAGTCGACGGGGGCCTCGAGCTGCGCCGCGAGGAGCTCGCGGACGCCCGAGGGATCGCGCGGATACGGGCGGCCGCTCGCGTTGGCGTGGACCTCGATCTGCGGCGGCGCGATCGCCGTGCGCTCGAGGGCGGCGGTGAAGGGGGCCCGGACGGCGCGCATGAGGGGCGAGTGGAACGCGCTCGACACCGGGAGCCACTGCGCGCGGATGCCCTTCGCGGTCAGCGCGTCGACGGCGGCGCGCACCGCGCCCAGCTCGCCCGAGACGACGCACTGCTCCGGCGCGTTGTGGTTGGCGATGCAGACCGCCGGGAACGCCTCGAGGAGGGGCTCGAGCTCGGCCCGGGAGAGCATCACAGCCGCCATCGTGCCCGGCTCCGAGGGCACCTCTTCCATGAGCCGCCCGCGGGTCTCGGAGAGCGCGAGCCAGTCCTCGCGCGACAGGGCGCCCGCCGCGCGCAGCGCGGTCAGCTCGCCATAGCTGTGGCCGGCGAGCACGTCGGGGCGAAGCCCGAGGCGAAGCGCGATGTGCAGCATCCCGTCGCTGATCACCCCGATGGCTGGCTGCGCGATCCGCGTGGCCGTGAGCTCGCGGCGCTGCCGCTCCTTTGCTTCCTCGGAGAACGCGGCCGGCGGCAGGATGAAGCGGCTCAGGCGAGCGGGCAGGAGGCCCTCGAGGCGAAGGTCGGCGAGCTCGAGGGCGCTCCGCATCTCGGAGAAGTACAGGGCGACCTCGCGGCCCATCGAGGGGTACTGCGAGCCCTGCCCGGGGAAGAGGAACGCGGTCTTGCCAGCCTCCGGGCAGGGCGCGATCCGGAGGTGGATGTGGGCCGGCAACGAGCCTTCCGGCTCGCGCGCGGACTCGAGGTGGAGACGGAGGCGCGAGAGCACCTGCTCGACCGCGCCGAGGAGGTGCTCGCGGTCGTCCGCGACGATGTAGACGGCCGCGCGCGCGACGCCAGCAGCGCGCCGCGCGCGTCCATCGAGCGCCGCGAGCGCGCAGGTGAAGGCGACGTCGCGGAGGCTCACGGCGTCGCGCCCCGGCCGGAGCGCGCGCTGCAGCTGCTCCAGCTCGGCGACGAGCGACGGCGCGTCGGGGGCCTCGACGGCGACCAGCTCGTGAGGCCAATCGGCGGCCCCGAGGGCGGGCGCCGCGAAGTCGCCCTGGTACTCCTCCAGGACTGCGTGGAAGTTCGTCCCTCCGAAGCCGAACGCGCTCACGCCGACGCGTCGAGGCGCCGGCCCCGCGAGCCAGGGCTGCGGCTCGTCCAGCAGGACCATGGGGCAGTCCTCGGACGTGAGCGGATCCATCGGGGTGTCCACGCCGGCGTGGGGCGGCAGGACGCGGTGCCGGAGCGCGAGGAGCCCCTTGAGCACGCCGACCAGGCCCGCGGCGTTCCTTGTGTGGCCGAGGAGAGACTTCACGGACCCGATGGCGCAACGCTGGGGCGGCGCTCCAGCGTTGCGGAGGACGCCCGCGATCGTCTCGATCTCGGCGCGATCGCCGACGGCCGTGCCGGTGCCGTGCGCCTCGTACATCCCGATCGTGGCCGGATCGATGCCCGCCCGCCCGTAGGCCCTCTCGAGCGCGATGCGCTGGCCGGCGGGCTTGGGCGCGGTGAGCCCCATCCCCTTGCCGTCGCTCGAGCCGGCGACGGCCTGGATCACGGCGTCGATGCGGTCTCCGTCGCGCTCCGCGTCCGCGAGCCGCTTCAGGATCAGGACGCCGATGCCCTCGCTGATCACGATGCCGTCGGCCTTGGCGTCGAACACGCTCGCGCGGCCTCGCGGGGAGAAGGCCCTCGTCTTGCTGAAGGCCAGGTACCCGTGCGGGGTCTGCTCGACCTCGACGGCGCCGACGACGGCGACGTTGGACCGGCCGGAGACGAGCTCCGTGACCGCGAGATCGAGCGCCGCGAGGGACGAGCCGCAGGCCGCGTCGACGGTCATGTTGGGCCCGCGCAGATCGAACGAGTTGGCGACCCGCCCGGCGATGACGTTCGCGAGGATGCCGGCGTAGCTCTCCTCCGACCACGTGGGGAGTCGCGCGAGGGTCGCCTGCGCTGGGCGGCCCACGCTCAGCGGGAGGAGGCCGCGCGCCACGTACGCCTGCTCGAGATCGGCCGTGCCGTTGGCCGCGAAGATCACGGCGGTGTTCTCGCGATCGAAGCCCCCCGAGGTGTACCCCGCGTCCGCGAGCGCGCGTCGGGTCACCTCCAGGGCGAGGAGCTGGGCCACGCTGATCGACCCCAACGAGACGGGCGGGATCCCGTAGCGCAGCGGGTCGAAGGGGAGCTCGTCGATGAAGCCGCCCCACTTCGAGTAGATCTTGTCCTCCGCCCGCGGGTCGGGGTCGTAGTAGAGGCGATAGTCCCAGCGTTGCGGTGGGATCTCGCGGATGGCGTCGACCTTGCCGAGGACGTTCCGCCAGAGCTCCTCCGGCCGCTGCGCCTTCGGCAGCAGGCACGCCGCGCCGATCACGGCGATGCGCGCGGGCTCCGCCGCGCGGCGCGGCACGTGCTCCACCGAGGCCTGGACGAGGCCGCCGAGCGCCCTCCGGCTGCCCGAGGACACCTCCTCGTGCAGCGACGAGATCTCGACGATGTCCGAGCGCAGCGACGCGACGTCGCCCATCATGTAGAGGCCGCGGGCCGTCTGCCGCTCGTCGTCGGCCGCGTCGAGCTGGCCGCCCTCGCCGCGCTCGACCCCCTTGGACGCGATCCGCAGGCGGCCCAGCGTCAGCTGCTCGAGCGCCGCGCTGATCGCGGCCGCGGCCTGCCCCTCCCGCCGCATCCGGTCGTGGGCGGCCTGGAACTCGCCCACGAAGGGCGTGGGCGCGCAGCGGATGACGTGCCCCGGCCCCGTCTCGATCGTGACGGTGCCGTCGCAGGCGAGCGCCTCTCGCTGGAACCTCGGCGCGATCGCGCCGCTCGCGACCGCCTGCGCGGTGAAGAGGTACGCGGTCCCCATCAGCACGCCCACGCGGAGCCCGGCGGCCGCGAGGGGAGCGGCCATCGCCGACACCATCGCGGCCGAGCGCGCGTCGTGGATGCCGCCCGCGAACAGCACGTGGACGGCCTCCGCGTCGGGCGTCTTCTCGTCGAGCAGCGCGTCGATCATCGCATCCCACAGGGCGAAGCTGGTCAGCGGGCCGACGTGACCGCCGCACTCCGCGCCCTCGAACACGAACCGCCGCGCGCCGCGCTCGAGGAAGGTGCGCAGGAGCGCGGGCGTCGGCGCGTGGAGGTAGGTGGGGATCCCCTGCGCCTCGAGCTCGGCGGCCTGGTCCGGCCTGCCCCCCGCGATGAGCGCATGGCGGGGCCGGACCTCCGCGACGGCGGCGAGCTGCTCTTGTCGGATCTCCGGCGGAACGAAGCCGAGGATCCCGACGCCCCACGGGCGGTCGCCGAGCCGCTCCCGGGTCGCCCGGAGCAGCTCGTCCACCTGGGGGCGGCGCAACAGCGCCAGCGCGAGGAGCGGGAGCGCGCCGCCGTCGGCCACCGCCGCCGCGAACTCGGCCCGATCGCTGACCCGCGTCATGGGGCCTTGCACGATGGGATAACGGGTGCCGTGCGAGCGGGCGAGCGGGCCGTCCTGCGCGAGCACGTCGTGCTTTCGCGCGAGCTCGAGGTGCCCGGACGCGGCGCCTCGCAGCGCGCGGAAAAAGCGCCCTGTCGTCGCGTACTTGCGGGCGTACTCGGCCCCCCTGCCGGCGGCATGGCCGAGCGGCAAGGCGCAGCGGTCAGGCCGATCCCACCCGAGGAGCGCGCGCGCCCCGGCGACCCAGGCGCGGCGTCGCGCCTCGGGGTCGAGCTCCTTCCGCTCGAGCTCCTCCGCGAGCCGCACGACCTCCTGGCTGCCCGGCAGATCGGGGCGCGCTGCGATGCGGAGCGGCGCGCCCAGGCGCTCGCCCACGATCACGGTATCGGTGCTGCCCAGGCCGGACAGGCTCGCGCGGGCGCGCTCCGGCAGCGGCGATTCACGCAGCAGGAGGAGCTGGTCGTCGACGACGACACCCGCCGCGCCGGCGGCGCGGCAGGCGGCGGCGCTGTGCAGGCCGATCCCGCCCTGGACCAGGAACGGGCGCGGCTGCCGGGCCAGCCGCTGCGCGAGCAGGAACGCCGATTCCTTGCCGATGAAGCCGCCGCTCTCGCGCCCCTTCGCGAGCCAGCCGTCGAACGAGAGCGCGCCTGCGGCATCGAGCCCCTCGCCGTCCCGTAGCTCGAGCCACAGCGTGCGTCCGTCGCACGGCGGCAGGGCGGCGAGCGCCGCGCGCGCCGAGGCGTCCTGCCAGTCGCAGATCACGAGCCAGTGCGGGCGCGGCTCCAGCGGTGAAAGGAGCTCCGCGCTCGCGGCGATCTGGTCCGCGCGAAGGCGGAGCCCGACGGGGCAGCCCGGGGGCGCGTTGTCGACGAGGAGGCGGAGGTTCTCGCGCGCCAGCGGGAGATCCGGCTCGCCGCACAGCTCGCGATCCAGCACCGCAATGCCGCCGGCGCGCGCCGTGGCGACCGCGACGCCGGGATGGGGCCAATGGACTGGTGACAGCGATACGCAATAAAAATCACTCATGGAAGTCATGCAACGTCCACCAACGTCTGCCGAGGAACGGTAACGAATGAGGCAGCTCCGCTGCCTGGCGGGTCGTCAGCCTGCCTCCTCGGGACACAGCGACCCGCGGCGCCGCAACTCTAGCGGACCTGGCGTACCGGGCCACTCCAAGTCCATGCCGTGCCGCGCGGGTCGCTGGCGCTGCAGCTGTATTAAGAAACATGAAGAAGGCGACGCGCTCCCTTCACAAATGGGAAACGTTGCAGTATGCGGGTGCGCGCCGGTGGACGATTGACCGCGCCGCCCCGGTAGCGCGCTTGACAGGCCGGTTCGCGCCAGCCAAATAGAGCAAATCGTCGCCTTGGGGTGCCCGGGCACATGAGTGCGCGACGTCCCCGGTCGAGCGCGGAAGCTCCGGAAGGTTTCACGAGGTCGACATTCATGATCACTGATCAGATCCAAACGGTCGAGTTGTTGGATCATGCGCCTCCGTACTCGGAGGCCTTCCTTGCGGCGCGGGGGCTCGTGGGCCTCAACGTCGGGTGCGCCTTCTGGAACCTCAGGCCTGCCTGCGTGAACATCGATCTCCTGAAGGTGGAGACGCTCGGCGGCCAGGCGACCGAGTATGGCCGCATCGCGATCCTCGATAACCGTGCCCACTACCTCGAGTACGACGTCACGACGCCCATCCCCCTGCCCGACGCGTCCTTCGAGTGGCTCCACTCGGAGCACCTCATCGAGCACATCTCGCAGGAAGGCGCGATCCGGTTCTTGAAGGAGGCGCACCGCCTGCTGAAGCCCGGCGGGGTGCTCCGCATCTCCACGCCCGACCTCGCGATCTACGTCGAGGGCTACCGGGACCCGGCGCGGACGTTCTTCAACAAACACGCGCGGATCATCGAGCAGCTCGGCAGGATGTACCCCGAGGCGGGCAGCGATGCTTTCCCCGAGGTGCAGCGCCGGCCGGCGTGGATGGTGAACCAGATCTTCAAATACTGGGGTCACCAGTGGATCTACGACTTCGAGGAGATGGTGTACGTGCTCCGCGAGGCAGGGTTCGACGAGAAGTCGATCGAGCGGTCCTCCTTCCGGCGCGGGAGGGCCCCGAAGGTGGCCGAGATCGATCTCGTCATGCACCGAGACGAGACGCTGTACGTGGAGGCGATCCGGACCTGACCGAGCGCGGCGCCTCTCCCCGGGCGTGCGCCGCGCGCGCCGCCGGTCAGGCCCCCTCGGCGCCGCGCGCCCTGGCTGTTCTCATCGAACCAGGAGAACCATGCCTCAGAAGGTCTCGTTTCCTGCGATCCTCGGAGGGCAGGGCATGGGAGAGATCGCGCTGCCGGAGCGGGAGGACAAGGCGCCGGCGGTCGTCCTCCTTCACGAGTGGTGGGGGCTCAACGGTCATGTCCGCGCCACCATGGAGCGGCTCGCCGAGGCGGGCTTCGTCGCGCTCGCGCTCGACCTCTACCACGGCAAGGTCACCGACGATCCGAGCGAGGCGAGCCAGCTGATTCACGCGCTCGACTGGTCGCGCGCCCTCCTCGAGATCTCCGGCGCGGTCTATTATTTCCTGGCCGAGCACGAGCGCGTCAACGGCAAGATCGGCGCTGTCGGCTTCTCGATGGGCGGCGCCTTCTGCTTCGCCGCGGCCGCCACCATCCCGAGGCTCGCGGCAGCGGTGCCGTTCTACGGCATTCCTGGCCAGGCGACCGACTATACCAAGGTGAAGGCCCCGATCCTCGCCCATTTCGCGGCGCGGGACACGTGGGCGAAGCCTGCGCTCGCCAGGGCGATCCAGAAGGAGCTCACGGCGTGCGGGCAGCCGATGGAGCTCCACGTCTACGACGCGGACCACGCCTTCATGAACGACACGCGCCCCGAGGCCTACCACCCGCAGGCGGCCCACCTCGCGTGGGCTCGGACGATCGAGTTCCTCCGCACGCACCTCGGCTCGGCGGAGTGATCGTCCGAGCGAACCCCTCACCCCCCCGTGAACGCCTTCTGAAGATCGATCGCCTGGAGGACCCGCTCACCCCCCACGGGCGGCAGCTCGAAGCGCTCGAATCGCGTGTCGACCCACGTGACCCATACGAACCCCGGATCGTCGAGCGGCCGATCGAAGCGGAACTCGACCCGCTGGGGCCATTTGCCGTCCGGGGTGAGCGAGAGGACGGTCGCCGTCATCCCGGCGAGCTCGACCCGTTCGCCTGCTCGCATGGGCGACCGCGCGGTCCGGTGGATCGTGCTCATCGAGTTATGGAAGAACCCCTCCGAGAGCGTCGCGACGAGCGTTCGCTCATCGCTCCGCAGGAGGTGCATCGTCCCGAGGCTCGTCACCGCGAGCTGGCGAATGGTGGCCGGCATGCGCTCGCCCCGGATGAAGCGGGTGGTCACGCCGAGGCCCGCGGCGATGGTATCCGGCGCGTTCACGACGACGAGCGTGCGGTCCGCCATCTCCGCCGCGGGCGGCAGGCTCGCGGCGGCCCGCCGGACGAGGCCGTCGAGCATGCGGGCGTTCGAGAGCGAGCGAGGGATCACGAGGAGCGGTGCGAGGACGAGGTGGAAGGCGATCATCGCCGCCGCCCCGCCGCGGGCGAGCCTGCGCGCCCCGCGGCCGAGCCCCTCCCGGGGCGCCGTGATGAGGCTCGCGATGAGCCCGAACGCCCCGAGGCTCGAGAAGAGCAGCAGCCGGTCGTTCGGCCAGGTGGCGCAGGCGGGCAGGAGCGAGAGCACGGCCCCGGTGGCGAAGAAGCCGGACATGCGCGCTCGCGGGACGCCGGCCCAGAGGGCGGCGGCGACGAGGCCGACAAGGACGACGACGACGGCGACCGCGGCGGCGATATGCTGATCGGGGACGAAGATCCAGAGGCTGGACGTCACGAGGGTGAACTGCGCGAGCAGGAGCACGGGAAGCCGCTCGCCGACGGCGGCGATGTACGCGGTCGGCTCGTGGACGGGATCGACATACAGCCCCCCGGCCGCCGCTCCATAGCCGAGCGCTCGATAGGCGATGGCCCACACGATCGCGATCGCGGCGTAAGGCAAGAGGACGCGCGCCCTCGAGAGGAGGGTTCCGCGCTCGAGCCAGACGGCGTGGGCGAAGAGGTACGCGAGCGTCGCCGCCGCGGCCTCCGCGGAGAGCATGCCGAGCGCATAGGCGGCCGGGCCGAGGACGGCGCCGGGCTTCCAGCCGTCGCGCCTCCACCGGTCGTGTGCAAGGAGGGCGGCGAAGCCGAAGACGGCGGCCCAGAGGGCGTTCCGGTTGGCGATCCAGGCGACGGTGAACGCGTGGGCGTCGTCGATCGCGAACATCAGCGCGGCGAGGCCGGCGCAGACCGTGGCGCCGAGGGAACGGCGGTAAATGGCCGCCGCGAGGAGCGCCAGGATCGCGTAGAGGGCGAGGTTCTCGGCGTGCATCACGACGGACGCGTCCGGCCACAGGCGATAATCGAGGGCGTGGTTGAGGGACGCGACGGGCCGCAGGAACGCGAGGCGAAAATCGGGCGCCGTCCACCAGGGCGTCGCGCCCCGATCCATGGCCTGGTGGAGATGGCCCCGATCGGCGTCCTGGAAGCGGAAGATATCCCAATCCCCCCACGGGCCGCCCTGCGCCCGGATCTCGGGGTCGAAGGAGATACGGTGGATGTAGTCGTCCATCATGTAGCCCGTGCCGAGCGTGGGCGCGAAGAGGACAGCCGCGAGCAAGGCGACCACGAGGGGGGCGTGGCGCGAGGAGAGGAGGCGCCTCAGCCGATCGATCATCGGCTGGCACCAGGGCGAGAGGGGGCGCCGACGACGCGAGGCGAGACGACGATATCGAAAGAAGGGGCTCTTTCAGTAAGCCAGCTCATGCGCATATAGAATGCACCTGCAATCGATATGTCAAGTTCGATCCTCGTAGCAATACGAGGTCGAACTCCCGAGCAGGCGAGATCGCTACATCGGCGTTCGCGCCGCGTCAGTGCGCCGCTGCGTGCCGCGCGGGCCGCGCGTTCCACACGCGGGTCGCCAGCGCGAAGCCGACGAGCGCGACCGGGAGCATGGCAGCGGGCCATGGCATCCAGTTCCCCGGGTGCTTCGCCGCGTCGCCCGAGGGCAGGATGCTCCCGTAGAGGAACGATTGCGCCGCGGTGCCCAGGTAGACGAAGCCGTCGATGATGCCAGTCGCGACGCCCGCGTTCCTCTTGCCGCCGAAGTCCATGCTCGCGGTCCCGGACAGCATGCCGTGGACGCCGATCACGCAGAGGGACATGAACACCACCGTCCACCCGGCGATGGGGAAGCTCAGCGTGAAGAGGACGACGACCGCGCCGAACACGAGGCCTGCGTACAGCACCGAGGCCACGGGGCCCCGGCGCGACTCGAAGACATGATCGGAGATGAAGCCGGCGAACACGCCGCCCAGGATGCCGGCGATGCAGAGGAGCACGCCCCAGTGCGTCGACACGAAGCCCTTGAGCCCCGTCTTGTCGGCGAAGACGAGGTACCACTTCATGACGGCGTTGCGGAGGAAGCCGCTGCAGAACTCGATGGCGACGATGATCCAGATGACCCGTTGCGAGAACATGCGCCGCGCGACGTCGATCGCCCCCGATCGCTCGCCGGTGTCGCCCGAGGACGCGTCGGCGGTGTCGAAGTCCTGGAATCCCGCCTGGCCTGGCGTATCGCGGATGAGGAAGAGGTCGAGCGCCAGGAACCCGAGCAGCAGCAGGGCGGGGACGTGGAAGACCCACGGCATCGGCAGGTGTTTGGCGATGAACCGGCTCCAGTCGTAGGCGAAGTAGAGCCCGAGCGAGATCAGGATACCGAAGACGCCGCCGAGCATCCCGCGCTCGCGGACGTGGAACCAGGGCGCGTTGACCTTGACGATGGATACGGCGCCGAAGCTCTGGAAGTACATGTTGGCGGAGAAGAGCACCGTCATCGCGGTGACGGCGGTGGGGTGATCGAGCTGCCCTTCCTGGGCGAAGCGGACGGCCACGCCCATCAGCGCGTTCATGAGCGCGGATCCGCCCGCGGCGAGCAGGATGGTGGCGCGCCCGCCCCACCGGTCGGTGAGGGGCCCGTTCAACAGGAAGGCGACCCCGTAGACGGCCGAGCCCCAGCCGTCGATGTTCCCGAACTCATGCTTGCTGACGAGGTGCAGCGCGTCGAGCTCCGGCGCGTTGGCGGAGAGGTTGTACCGCCCCATGTAGAGGAAGGCGTACGTGAGCCCGAGCGGAAACCAGTTGAAGAACCGCCGGCGCCGGAACTCCTCCGAGTGCCCGAGATCGATCTTCGGCAGCCGCCGCATGACGACCGTGATGGCCGCGAGCAAGAGCAGGATCGGCAGCAGCTGATTGAGCCACGCAGGCATGGATGCCCTCCGCCTGCGGACGATAACGGCCCCCCGCATCAGCGGCCATGCCTTAGCGCTCCCCCCGATCGCCCGCTCGCTCGAACTCCGTCCCTGAGGTCGCGGCGCATGTGGTGACGCGTTGCTGTCCTGAGAGACATCCGACGGAGCCGCGGTCAGCCGCGGTCGGCCGCCGCGGGATCGATCTCCTGTCCTGAGAGCTGCCGGAGGGGGCCCTCCGCGAGGGCCCCCTTCAGGATCACCCCCCCCGCCCGCGGAAGATCGCGTGGCGGAAGAAGTTGATCTGGCTCTTGGCGAACTCCTTCGCCGCGTCCAGCCGGTCCCCGTCGCGCGACGAGCTGCGGATCAGGAGCTCCCCGTTCTCGTAGAGCTCCCGCGTCTTGCTCCGCTGGAGCTTCCCGCTGGAGGTCTTCGGCAGCACGCCCGCCCCGACCGCCACCACGTCATCGACCGTGAGCCCCATGGCCTGCTGGACGACGCGGCGCACCTCGCCCTTCAGCGCCTGCTTCTCCTGCTCGTCCGACGCCGGGGTCTCGAAGACGACGACCACGCGCTCGCGATCGTTGTGCGGCTTCATCGTCCCGAACGCGATCACGTTGCCCTTCCGGACCCCGGAGACGCGGCTCGCCTCCCACTCGAGATCCTGCGGGTAGTAGTTGCGCCCGTTGACGATGATGACCTCCTTCGAGCGCCCGCAGATATAGACCTTGCCGTCCGCGAGGTACCCGAGATCGCCGGTCCGCAGCCAGCCGCCCGCGAACGCCTCCTTCGTGAGATCCGGCTCGTTGAAATAGCCGGGCATCACGCTCGGGCCCCGCAGCCGGAGCTCCCCGACCTCGCGATCGCCGAGCGGGCGCGCGCTCTCCGCGTCGTCGGACGCGAAGACCCCGATCTCGTGCCCCTCGAACGCCGAGCCGCACTGCACGAGCGACGACGCGCCCTCGCTGTCGGCCGGGACGGGCTTCGCCTTGCCTTCCTTCCACAGCGTCTCGCCGTCCACCGCGTCGGTCTGCAGCCCGGCCCCGAGCGCGCTGAACGACACCGCCAGCGTGCTCTCGGCCATGCCGTACGAACAGACGAACGCCCTCTCGTCGAAGCCGACCGGCGCGAACTTCTCGGCGAACGCGCGCAGGTTGTCGGCCCGGATCGGCTCGGCGCCGCACCCGGCGACCCGCCACGTCGACAGATCGAGCCCCGCCATCTCCTGCTCTCGGATCCGCTTCACGCAGAGCGCATAGGCGAAGTTCGGCCCGAACGACACGTTGCCCCGGTGGCGCGTGATCGTCTCCAGCCAGCGCACCGGGCGCTTCAGGAACAGGAGCGGCGGCAGGAACGTGACCGTGTTGACGTAGTACAGCGGCGCGATCACGAAGCCGATGAGCCCCATGTCGTGGTAGAGCGGCAGCCACGATACGCCGGTGTCGACCGACTCGCGCACCGCCAGGCCGAGATCCACGATCGCCCGCACGTTCGCCGCCAGGTTCGCGTGCGTGAGCACCACGCCCTTCGGGCGCGACGTCGAGCCGCTCGTGAACTGGAGGAAGCACACGTCGTCGAGCTCGACCTTGACCGGCTTGAGCTCCTCGCGGGAGCCCCGGATGCCCTCCACCGCCACGATCTGCTCGAGCTCCGGCGCCTGCGCCTGGATCGTGCCGAGCATCCGCTTGATCTCGGCGCTCGTGAGCAGGACCCTGGCGCCGCTCTTCGCGACGGTGTGCAGCGTGTTCTCGAGGTAGCCGGTCAGCTTGCCGAGGCCGGTCGGCGGGTAGATGGGCACCGGGACGATGCCCGCGCGGATCGCGCCCAGGAAGGCGAAGATGAAGTCGGCGTTGTCCGGCAGGATCAACGCGACGCGATCGCCCTTGCGGAGCCCGAGCGCCTGGAGCGCGCCGCCGAGGCGCGCGCTCGCCCGCTCGATGCCCCCGTGCGTGAAGAACGGCTCGTTCTCGCTCGACTCCTCGATGAAGCGATAGCCCGTCTTCGTGCTCGCCGCTGCGTCCTCGATCGCCTGCGCGACCGTCCGCGGTTTCCAAACAGCCGTCATCCCGAGAGCCTTCCTTCGTTCTTGAGCCGGAGCTCGATGGCCGTGACGACGTCGGCGACCGTGTCGACCTCGCGCAACATATCGTCGGGGATCGAGAGGTCGAACTTATCCTCCATATCCGCGACGATCTCCATCACTCCCAGCGAGTCGAGGCTGAGATCGGCGACGAGATGGCTCGACTCCTCGATCTTTACCTCGCCGGCCGTGTGTCCTTCCAGGAGCTGGATGATCTCTGCCCGCAACGTCTCCCGTGTCCACGTCATCCTCCGTTCCTACCCCAACTGCGGCGTGGCGAGGAGGGGCTTGCTCGGCCGCGAGGCCGCACGAATGCGGCCCCGCGCTCCCTGAACAGGCGGTCGCGCGTGCATCAGGGACGGGCGGCGTCGACGATCTCGCGCAGCCGACTGAGCCCCTCGATCGCCCGCGCGCCGTACCACATGAGGTCCTTGCCGTCGCACCTGATCACGTGGCCACGGCGTGCAGCGGGGATGTCAAGGGAGCGAAATATTGCCGCGTCGGCGTCGCTGAAGGCGTGCGGCTCATCGGGGAGCAGGACGAGCTCCGGGGCGCGGGCGATCACCTCGTCGAGGGTCACGCGGGGGTAGCGGAGGTCGCGGCCCTGGACGCGCTCGGGCGGGAGCGGCGGCGCCTTGCCCAGGTCGGCCGCGAGCGGGTAGCGCCGGGGCCGATCCTCGAAGACGTTCTGCGCGCCCACGAGGTCGAGCATGTCGGAGACGAACGTGTCGCCATGGACGGTCATCAGCGGATCCATCCAGATCGGGACGAAGGCGCGGATCGGCGGGCGCTCGCGGCGCCTCGCCTCGGCCGCGGCGTGGGCGCGGTAGGCGGCCGCGACCTGCTCGCGCGCGGCCGCCGGCGGCCGCGACACGCCCGGGGCGCCGCCCTCCGCGTACGCCGCGGGCGCGGGAGCGCCGGGCCCCGCCGCGGCGTGCCCGAGCAGGCGCGCCAGCCGGGCGAGGTGCGCCATGCCGTCGGCGACCCGCTTCGGGAACGAGACGAGCACCCGGAGCCCCGCGTCGTCGAGGCGCTCGATGTCGCGCTTGCTGTTCTCCTCCTGGTTCGCGACGACGACGTCGGGGGCGAGCGCGGCGATGCGGTCGACGTCGGCGTCCTTCGTGCCGCCGACGAGCTCGATGCCCTCGACGTCCTCGGCGGGCGCGACGCAGTAGCGGGTGCGGCCGACGAGGAGATCCCGGGCGCCGAGCCGGAGGAGCGAGTAGGTGTCGCTCGGGACGAGCGACACGATGCGCCGCGGAGGGGTGCGCCACTCGTGCTTGCGCCCCCGGTCGTCGACGATGCGGATGAACGACCCGGCAAAGGCCGGTCCCCAGCCTGCGCTGAACGCCATGCGCCGGGTGTAGCCCGCCGCCGCGCGCGCTGCACGCGAACTGACGTGGACCGCGCGGCGCCGCGCCCGAGCGGCACGGCGCGGGGGCTGGACCGCGCGGCGTGCGTCCACTTAGTTGGCCCACGCGGGCGAAGTCTGCGACGACGGCTCGTGCAGATCGATCGCCTCGATGTGCGTCGCGGAGGCACGCTCCCGTACCCGCCTTCCGGCCTGCCCTCTCTTCCCCGCGGCGCCGCGCGCGAGGACGCTCCGCTGCGCCGGGCCGCGCCCCGCGGAGGGCGGCTGCTGCCGTGCCGGATCGGCCGCTACACGCTGTTCGATCACATCGGCCACGGAGGGATGGCCGATCTCTACCTGGCCCGGGTGCGCACGGACCTCGGCGCCGCGCGCCTCGTCGCCATCAAGGAGGTCGCCCCGCGGTTCGCGCACGACCCGCGCTTCATCGAGATGCTCGCGAGCGAGGCCAGGCTCGCGGCGGGGCTGCGCCACGCGTCCGTCGTGCAGGTCGAGGACCTCTGCCGCGAGGACGGCTCGCTCTTCATCGCGATGGAGTACGTCGAGGGCCTCGACCTGCGCGAGCTGCTCCGCCGCTGCGCGCGCCAGAAGGTGAAGTTCCCCGTCGCGTTCACGCTGCTGATCCTCGCTGAGGCGCTCCAGGCGCTCGCGTACGCCCACCGGAAGGGCGTCGTGCACCGCGACGTCTCGCCGTCGAACGTGCTGCTGAGCTTCGAGGGCGAGATCAAGCTCTGCGACTTCGGCATCGCCCGCGCGCACGAGCGCTGCGGAGGAGGGGCGATGGACGAGGCGCTGCAGGGCAAGGCCGGCTACATGAGCCCGGAGCAGGCCCGGGGCGAGGCGCTCGACGCGCGATCCGACGTCTTCGCGGCGGGCATCCTGCTCTGGGAGCTGCTCGCCGGCCGGCGGATGTACAGCGCGGGCCCCGGGGCGGCGCTCTCCAAGGAAGCGGCGCGGGGCGACCTGCTCGAGCTCGCGCGGCGCGCGTCGATCCCGCCGCTCGCGGAGCGCGGGCTCCCCGATGAGGCGGTGCTCCACGCGATCGTGGCGCGGGCGCTCGCGGCGGCGCCCGACGATCGCTACCCGAGCGCCGCGGCGATGCTCCAGGACATCGCCGCCTACGCGGCGGCGGCCGAGCTGACGGCCAGCCCGCTGCGCTTCGGGGCGTGGCTGCGCGACAACTTCGGCACGGAGCTCGTCGCGGCCCGCCGGGCGCGAGAGCGCGCGGTGCGCGCGCTGGAGCTCGGCCCGCCCGTGGTGATCGAGCCGATCGCGACCGCGGCCGCCACGCCGCGCGCGATCGAGGCCGGCGCGCACGGCGCGATGGCGGCGGCGGCGCCGGCGGCGATGGAAGCCGCCGCGCAGCTCGCGATGGAGGCGGCAGCGCCGGCGGCGATGGAAGCCGCCGCGCAGCTCGCGATGGAGGCCGGCGCGCACGGCGCAGAGCTTGCCGCGCGGGCCCTGGCCGAGCCGCCGTCGCCGTGGGCCGGGGTGCAGCCTCCGCTCGCTCGCCCGCGGCAGCGCTGGCACGTGCCGCTGCTCGTGCACGGCGCGCTGCTGTTCGCGCTCGCCGTGCTCGTCATCGCGGGCTGCTATCTCGCGGCGCGCTAGCGCCGGCTCGGGCGACGCGAACGTCGCACCTCGCCCCCGTCCGGCGCACCGCCGCCCGTCGCGTCAACCCGCGTGGGCGATCGGCGCTTCGGGCACGGGCACCTGCGCCTCCGGCCTCCGCGCGCACGCGTCGTTGCCGATGCCGACGCCGTAGCGGTAGATGAGCTCTCCGCCGAGCCAGCCGCTCGCCCCCGCGAGGCCGAACCCCGTTGTCGACAGCGCGATCCCGAGCGGCCGCAGCCCGACCGCCCGGGAGGCGAGCGAGGCGCCGTACAGGCCGGCGATCGCGAGGTTCATGGCGCCGTGGACGAAGCCGACCCGCTTCGCGGGACCGAAGGTGGTGCTCCAGTCGGCGAGCCCGGCGAAGGTGGCCACGAGCGCCCCGCCGAGGCCGATGGCCACGGTCGCGTCCGCTCCCCGATGGAAGCGCCGCTTGCGGCCGATGCCGGCGAGATCGAGCACGAGCCCGCAAGTCCAGGCGCCGAGGGGGATGGTCACGAGCACCGGGTGCAAGGGATGCCCGAGGAATTCGCCGTGCAGCACCTTGGCGACCGTGGGCGCTCGCCTCAGGACGGATTGGATGCCGCGCTGAAGCGGGTCGGCGATCCGGTCGATCCAGTCCTGCTCCTCGATTCCCCCCAAGACTGCGGTTCCGATCATGTCCCCTCCTCCGAGGCGCGTGGTCGCGCAGATGTCCAGCGCATGGCGCCCGCCCCGCCGGCCGTCCAGCGGTGAACCCCGGATCCCGAGCAATCGGCGGACCCCGCGGAAGCGAGTCGAGCGTTCCCATCCTCTCCCGCTCCCGCGGTGTGTGCCTCTGCGACGCGCGAGCAGGCCGCGCAGTTCGCTTCTGCAACGGTGCTCTACCGAAATTTCAGGTTCGAAATTGGCGAGCGCCCCAACTGAAGTGAAATACGTTCGGATCGCGAACATCTCGGATGGCACGGACGGTGCTCTATGTCCGGACAGCGCTGCCGGCGCGGCCTTCCCCCCCCCCGAGGCCCCGGCGGCGCGTTTTTTTTGGACTCTTTCCTTTGCGTGCCCGGCACGGGGCCCCCGCGTACGTCCTGCCTTCCTCGTCCCGGGCGGCGTTCTCTGGTATCTCGCCCGTGCCGCGCCGCGCGCGGCCTTCCCGGAGCGATGCCCCTCCTCGCCGACGTCGCGGTGCCCGTCCCGCTCTCGCAGGCCTTCACCTACGAGGTCCCTGCCGCGCTCGCCGGCGAGGTGCGGCCGGGGGCGCGCGTCCTCTGCGAGTTCCACAGGCGCAAGCTGCTCGGCGTCGTGCTCGCCGTGAGCGAGCGCAGCGCGGCCATCGATCCGTCGAAGATCAAGCCGCTCGCGGCGCTCGTCGACGCGCGCCCCGCGCTGCCGGCGGAGCTGCTCTCCTTCCTGCAGGAGCTCGCCGCTTACTATTTCGCGCCGATCGGCGAGGTCCTCCGCCTCGCGCTGCCGGCGATCGAGCGCGAGCAGGTGCGCGCGCTCAAGGCTCAGGCCGAGCTCGACGGCGTCCTCGACCTCGGCCGGGCCAAGCAGGTGGGCGGCCGCAAGGTCGCGTACGCGAGCGCGACCGACGTGATCGAGGAGCCCGGCACGCTCCGCGGGCAGGCCGCGGCGGTGCTCGCGCTGCTCCGGGCGAACGGCGAGCAGCCGGTCGCGCGCATCGAGGAGCGCTTCGGCAACGCGCGCAACGCCCTGAAGAAGCTCGCCGAGCGCAACCTCGTCGCCCTGGACGAGCGCGAGCCGCCGCGCGACCCGTTCTTCCGCCGCGCCGAGGAGCGCGACGTGCCGCCCGAGCTCAACGCGGCGCAGGCCGAGGCCGCTGCGCGGATCGACGCGGCGCTCGCGGCGCTGTCGCTGCCTGCGCCGCCCGGGGGAGGGGAGCACCGCGCGAGCGGTCAGCAGGAACCGCGGCGCGTCGCGCAGGAGCCGCGGCCGAGCGCGTTCCTCCTCTTCGGCGTGACCGGCTCCGGCAAGACCGAGGTGTACCTGCGCGCCATCAAGAGCTGCCTCGAGCGCGGTCGCGGCGCGCTCGTGATGGTGCCGGAGATCGCCCTCACCCCGCAGCTCGTCGCGCGCTTCCGCGCCCGCTTCGGCGACGAGCTCGCCGTGCTGCACAGCGGGCTGAGCGACGCAGACCGCCACGCGATGTGGGCGAGCCTCCACGGCGGCAAGGTGCGCGTCGCCATCGGGGCGCGCTCCGCGCTGTTCGCGCCGGTGCCGGACCTCGGCCTCATCCTCGTCGACGAAGAGCACGACGGCTCGTTCAAGCAGGAGGAGGGCGTGCGCTACCACGCGCGCGACATGGCGCTGCTCCGCGCGCACCGCGCCGGGGCGGTGTGCGTGCTCGGCTCCGCGACGCCTTCCATCGAGTCCGTCGCGCTGGTGCGCCGCGGCAAGCTCGTCGAGCTGCGCCTGCCGGACCGCGCGCACCGCGAGGCCAGCCTCCCCGAGGTCTCCCTCGTCGACCTACGCCGCTTCGGCGCCGGCCCCTCGGGCGACCCGCTGATCTCGCTGCCGCTGCACCGCGCGCTCGAGAAGACGCTCGCGGCGAAGGAGCAGGCGATCCTCTTCCTGAACCGCCGCGGCTTCGCGCCGAGCGTCGTCTGCGGCTCGTGCGGGACGCTGACCACGTGCGAGGCCTGCTCCGTCGCGCTGACGTACCACCGCGGGCGGCGCCGCGACGCGCGCCCGCCGTCGCCGGCCGGCGCGCCCGCGCCGATGGCGCCGCCCGACGAGCGGCCGGAGGGGGGCCGGCTGCGATGCCACTACTGCGACTACGCGGGGCCGCTGCCGGACCGCTGCGGCGCGTGCGGCGCGCGGAACCTGCTGCTCGAGGGGCTCGGCACCGAGCGGCTCGAGGCCACGATCGCCGGCTCGTTCCCGGAGGCGCGCGTGGCGCGCCTCGATCGCGACGTCGCCGGCAAGGACCGATCGCAGGCGATCCTCGCGAGGATGCGCGAGGGCAAGATCGACATCCTGGTCGGGACGCAGATGGTCACGAAGGGCCACGACCTGCCCAACGTGACGCTCGTCGGCGTGGTGAACGCCGACGCCGCGCTCGGGCTGCCCGACTTCCGCGCGTCCGAGCGCGGCTTCCAGCTGCTCGTGCAGGTCGCCGGGCGCGCCGGGCGGCGCGACCGCCCGGGCCGGGTGCTCATCCAGACGCGCAACCCCGAGCACCCGGCGATCGCGTTCGCCGCGGCGCACGACGTGCCCGGCTTCCTCGAGCGGGAGATCCGCGACCGCGAGGAGGTGGGGTATCCGCCCGCCACGCGCCTCGCGCTGCTCCGGATCGACGCGGTCGACGAGGGCGCGGCGCGCGGCGCCGCGGCGAAGCTCGCGGCGCACGCCCGCACCTGTCCGGAAGGGCTCGCCCGGCGCGTCGAGGTGCTCGGCCCGTCGGCGGCGCCGATCGCGCGCCTGCGCGCTCGTTACCGGTTCCGGGTGCTCCTTAGGGCGCGCGATCGCGGCCCGCTCCGGGGGGCGCTCGCGGCGCTGGCCGGGCTGATAAGGGACGGCCTGGACCGGAACGTTCGGGTGATCATCGACGTGGATCCTGTCGCCATGTTGTGAAGGCGATCCGCGTGGAGACGGGCGCGCTCGCCGCGCCCGCGGCGCGCTGCGCGCTATCTGAGTGCGGTGTGGCCGGGCGCGGTGTGGCCGGGCGCGGTGAGCTCGCCGAGCTCGTCGCGCGACGCGCGCGAGAGCCGCTCGAACTCCGCGCCCAGCCAGTCGAGGAACGCCGCGTCCCACGTCGGCCCCTCCGGGCGGGAGGCGACGGCCTCGGCGAGCTCGCGGTCCCAGCGGCCGTAGACGTCGCGGAGGAGCGCGTGCGCCCGGCGGCTCCCGGCGGACGCGGGATCCGCCTTGCCGTCCGTGCGCTCGGCGAAGGCGTCCTCGCAGAGGAAGTAGTTGCACGTCGCGGCCCGCCGCTCGGCGGGGACAGTGCAGCCGCGCGCGCCGTGATAGACGCACTTCGACTGCCGCGGGGCCGTGCGCGCCTCGCGCTTCCGCACGCGCCGGAGCTCGAGTCCGCGGCTCACGGGGACCAGGTTGCCGGCGGCGATCTGCTCGAGCAGCCAGCCGCGACCGGCGAGGGAGACGATGCGCCCGATGTCCGTCCAGTCGAGCTCTGGCGGGCTGACGCAGCACCCCGCGGGGCCTTGCGGGCACTGCGCGCACAGCGTCGAGTGCAGCCGGGTGTGCTCTCCTGAAAGCTCCAGACGGATCATCCAACCCCTTGCCGACCCCCGAGGGGCCGAGACACGCGCTCGCTACAGCGCACATCCTGCCAGCGGACTCGCCAGCAATGGCAGAAGCGCCCCGCGGTTGCAACCGACGCAACCGACGCTGACCCCGCGTCGGCCCGAGCGGCGACCAAGCGCCCCTCCTCACCGGCATAGCGCTCGCGAAGCGCGAGAACTCGCACTCCCGGGCGCTCTTGGAGGAGCTGAATCAGTTATAGTAAGTAATGGACATCGACGCGTACCCCCGCGCGAATGCCGAGAGAAGGGTGCGATCGTCCTTTTCCGGCCGCAGCGGGAGTTGATAGGCTGCGCCGGCCATGAGCGATGCGCTTCCCAAGGAGGTCGGTCGGGCCATTCGCGTGCTCCGGCAGCTGCACGGGCTCACTTACGCCGAGTTTGCCGAGAAGGCGCGCCTCTCGGCGACGTACCTGCGGCAGGTCGAGCGCGGCGAACGCGATCTCGGGCTCGGCGCGCTGGCGCTCATCGCACAGGGGCTCAACTGCGATGCTCGGCTCCTCCTGCCCGGCGACGGGAGGAGCCCGGTCTCCGCGGTCGTCGCCGATCGCTTCGATCGCGCGCCCGAGGCGCTCCAGGAAGCGCTCCTCTTCCTGCTGATCGAGCCCGACGACTCGCCGAAGAAGCAGGCCATCCTCGCGCTCATCAACGAGGATCCGGAGCGCGCGCGGCTCCGCTCCCGGCCTCGGTCGGAGGAGCGCGGGTCGCGGGGCTCCGCCCCCTCGTCATCGAACCGGCGCGGGCGATGAGCCCCTGGGCCCTCAGGGCCCGGACCAGATCGTGACGCGGGGTGGCCCTGCGCCGGACTCCGGACGGGCGCTGCCCCGCGCCTCTGTCCCGGGCATCGACGCGAGGCGCCGCGCGGCCAGGTGCTGAAACGCGGCGAGCGCTCGGCTCCGCCGTTTGTACGCCGTCGAGAGGGGGATTCCGGCCTGGCTCGCGAAGTCCGCCATGGGGACGCCCTCGATGTCGTGGGCCATGAGGATCGCGCCGAACTCGCCGTCGAGCTCGTGCAAGACCGAGCGCACGAACAGGCGATCGCACGCCGAGATGATCTGCTCCTCGGCCGAGGGCTCATCGAGCTCCGCGTCGAAGTCGTCCGGCAAGGGATCCTCCTTCCGGCGCCGCTCGCGCAGCCCGTAGTGGGATGCGGCGTGGACCGCGATCTTGTTCAGCCAGCGATCGGGCGGCCCGAGCATCGGATCGTAGTTCCCGAAGCTCTCGTGCGCCGCGAGCATGACGTTCTGCGCGATGTCCCAGCGATCGCGGCGCGGGATCCCCAGGAGGCGAAGCCAGCGGCGCACGAGCACGATCGTTTTCTTGTTGAAGATCCGCCAATAGGCCCCTTCCCTGTCGTTCGGCGGCCCTGAACCGTGGCCTCCACGCCCCGTTCCCGACATCGCGTAACGATCGTTATCACAAGAAACGTAACTTGCAAAAACTGGTCGACGCGATCGCAGGCAGAATTTGATCGAAAGAGTGGGCTGATGTGGGTCGAGGTGGGCGCCTCCTGTGGCGCCCTCCGCCTGCGGTTTGCGCGGATGCAGGCAGAATCGCTCGGAAAAGCGCCGCTTGACGATGGTTCCTGAGGTGTAACGATCGTTCCTCCCCAGGACCTGCTTGAGGCGGCCCTCTCCCGGACCTGCTTGAGGCGGCCCTCTCCCGGACCTGCTTGAGGCGGCCCTCTCCCGGACCTGCTTGAGGCGGCCCTCTCCCGGACCTGCTTGAGGCGGCCCTCTCCCGGACCTGCTTGAGGGGGCTCCTGTCGTCGTCGGCCACGCTCCGCGCTGGAGAGCTCCGGCCCGGGCCCTGCGGCTCGAGCCCCGCGGTCGGGCTCGGCGTCGGCCTTGTGCAGCGGAGGCAGCCGGGGCCTCCTCGCCGAGGGCGGGCGCGGCCGCTTTCCTCGCTGGACGCCGCTGCACCGCGCCGGTAGACAGGCGGCGCTCGATGCACAGCTTCCACAGAAGGATGCCGGCCTCACGGCGGAGCGGCGCGCCCTGCGGGGGGCGTGTCGCGATCGTCCGCGCTGGCGCCGGCGAGGCGCCCATTGCCCATGTCGGCTGACGCGGGGAAGCCGGGGACGGCGCGCGGCGACGCGGCGGCCCCTGGGGCAAGCGATGCGGCAGCGGTCTCGGCGCCGCGCCAGCGGATCGCCTACTTCGGGCGGCCAGGGACGTTCAGCCACGAGGTGGCGTCCCGGCGCTTCGGCGCGAGCGCGGATCTGACGCCCCGGCGCACCATCTCGGAGGTGTTCGACGCCGTGGCCGGCGGCGACGTGACCTACGGCGTCGTGCCGATCGAGAACGCGGTGGGCGGCCCGATCTACGACACCGTCGATCAGCTGATCGGCCGCGAGGGCACGGGCGCGGCGCTCTTTGTGTGCGAGGAGCTCTCGCTGCACGTCACGCTGTCGCTCCTCGGCAGAAAGGGCGTGGCCCCGAAGCGCGTCTATTCGCACTTCGTCCCGCTCAAGCACTGTGGCGACTGGCTGCGCGAGACCTACCCCGACGCGCAGATCCTCGAGGCCGAGAGCACCGCCGAGGCGGTCGAGCGCGCGGCGCAGGACGGCGAGGCCTTCGCGGTCGGCAACAAGGGCGCGGCGGCCATCTACAAGCTGGAGATCCTCGTGCCGAAGCTCGGCGTGAAGGGCGAGAACATCACGCGCTTCTTCATCGTCGGGAAGGCCGCGGAGCCGCCGGCCTCGGGGGGGCGGACGCTGCTCCTGTTCGGGCTGGACCACCGCCCGGGCTCCCTGGTCGCGGCGCTCTCCGCGCTCGGGAGACACGACATCAACCTCACGCGCATCGTCTCTCGCGCGCTCCCGGACAGCCCCGAAGAGTACCTCTTTCTCATCGAGTGCGAGGGCAGCACGGAAGAGCCCGCGTTCAAGGAAGCCCTCGCGCTGCTCGAGCAGCACGCGACCGGCGTGCGCTCGCTCGGCTCGTTCCGCGTCAGCCAGAAGTACGAGTAGGGCGGGGCGCCGGGCCGACGCGGTGGAGCCCGCGGAGCCGCGGGGGCCCGGGCGCGGAGGGCGGCGCGGCCGGCACGCCTGATGGCCGCGAGTCCACCGGGGCGGACGTGGGCCTGTCGCTCGTCGCGTAGGCGCCCCCACGCGCGGCGCCAACAACACCGCTGCGAAGCTGGGAATATCTTCATGCAGGGTATCCCGCGTGACTCATGCGCTCTTTTAAATATCCAGTGACCCCTCGCCTGTGACTAGAACGCTCAGGTGCGGTCTCGCACTCCTCAATAGGCAGGGTGACATGGATCTACATTGGCGATGGCTCTTCGTGGTGGTGCCGGCGCTCATGGGCTCTCTGGAAGCGTGTGATGTGGGCCCATGGACGTCGGAGTTGACGGTCGACAGCGGTGTGCAGAGCGGAGGGGCGAGCCAGAAGCGCCGCGGGATCGGCGCGAGCTGCGGCTGCGACGCGGACTGCGATGGCGAGGCGGCGGTCTGCATGCTGGGCATCTGCATGCAGCGCGCGGAGGGGCGGTGTACGGCGCCGAACAGCGAGGAGGGCTGCGCGCCCGGCGCTCGCTGCTTCAACACGGACGTCCTGACCGACACGGGGGTGTGTTATCCCCTCTACGATCCGGAGACCTGCGATGGCGTGCAGAGCCGTCATGGCCTCTGCTCTCCTCGGCGCGGCGAGGGGTGCAACACGGCCTGCGGCGGCGCGTGCGCGGCGGACACGGTCGGCGCCGGGGACATCGGCGCGGCCTGCGACTCCGACGAGGCGTGCTCGCTGTCCGGCGCCACCTGTTATCGTGACGAGGACCCCTCGGCGCCGAGCGGCTGGGTGGAGGGGTACTGCCTCGCCTTCGACTGCGAGAGCGACGACCAGTGTGGGCCAGGCGCGGGCTGCTTCGCCGCCGCGAAGGGCGGAGCGCCCGTGTGCATGAACACCTGCGGCAGCGATCTCGACTGCAGGCCCGGCTACGTGTGCCACAGCGTCGACGGCGCGGGCGGGTCGGCGTGCTTCGCCGGCTGCGACGCCGCGTCGACCTGCCCTGAGGGCACGACCTGCCTCGGGGAGCGCTGCGTATCGGACGATGTCGCGTGTTCACCCGATGTCCCGTCCGGCTGGTGTCCGGAGGGCAGCTCCTGCGATCAGGGCGAGTGCCGCAAGGGCCCCTCCGCCTGCGGGGCCGAGGGCGACGCGCTCGAGCCCAACGACGATCTGGAAGCCGCGGTGATCGCGCCCATGGGCGTCACGAAGGACCTCTCCCTGTGCGAGGGGGACGAGGACTGGTTCAGGATCGTGGTGCCGGAGCGGACCATCGTCCGCGTGGGCATCCGGTTCCGCCAGGCCGCCGGGGACATCGATCTGGTGGTCTATGACGGCGAGGGCCGCCTGCTCGGCTCGCGCGAAGGCGGGCAGTACCCGTACTCGTACCGCGATCAGGAGACGGACACCGAGTTTTATGGGTTCTACTCCGAGCGGGGCGGCGCCGAGTACTTCGTCCGGGTCCTCGGCTATGACGGAGCGCAGAACGTCTATGGCCTGGACGTGACATCGTATCCTTATGTCGACGGCCCGAGCTGCGTGGACGCCGGCTTCTCGTTCGACGAGTGCGCCGGCTTCGGCGAGCGCGGCGGCGGGCTCTTGCCGTTCCCGTTCGCCGATCCGGACGACTCGGTGGTCGGCGGCGGCTACGTCTGGGAGACGTTCAGCAACTACCGCTTTGCTCGGCGCGAGCTCATCATGCTCGTCCGGGATGCCCTCGCGGAGACGCTGCGGGCGTTCCCGGGCACGACGCCGCTCTCGCTGATCGACGTCTGCCAGATCAACGGCGTCACGCCGGGCTACGACGTCGACAGCCCGCGTCACCCCGAGTCGACGCACGACCAGGGCGGCAACATCGACATCGCCTATTTCCAGACGGATGGATCGAACGATGGGGAGATCATCTGCGGAGACGGGTCGACTCACGAGGATGGGTACTGCTCCCCGGCGGCGAAGACGAAGCACATCGTCGACCTCGAGCGAGAGGCGTTCTTCATGGCCAGGCTGTTCCGCTCGCCCCGCACGCGCGTCATCGGCGTGGACAAGGTCATCGCGCCGTTCCTGTCCAGGACCGCGGCCAGGCTGAACGCTCTTCCGGCCCGGGATCGGCGGAAGATCACCGACGACGAGCTCGAGAGCTTCTCGGACCGGATGGCGTACGGCGAGGGGTGGCCGTATCACCATCATCACATCCACCTCAGCATGAACTGGTGGCCGAGGAAGGCCGTGGCCGGCGGCGGCCCTGCGGAGGCGTCGTTCGCGGCGTCGCCCTCCATCCACCGTTCGCCCGCGATCGCGGCCGAGCAGCGGATGGTGTGGCCGCCGCTGCCCGATCGTGGTCGTGCGGTGAACGACTAGCACCGCATCACCAAGGTCATCCCTGCTCGAGCGTGAGGTCGTGGCGAGCTGCCGCTCCGCGTCGAGGGAGCTCGCCTCGCGGGGCGGGGATGGCGCCCGTGGTCGACGCGGCGGCCCGCGTCGTTCACGAGGCGGTCGGTTCATCTGCTCGGCCTGCCGGCGAAGCCGGAGGCGCGAGCCCGCTCACGCCCGCGCTTTCGCAGCTCTGTCTAGGCTGCAAGCACCTCGTACACATTGGGTGCTGACATCGCTTGCGGTAGAGCCCGCCCTCCTAGCCTCCTCAGATGACAGAAAGTTCCTTAACGCGTTAACGCGATCAGCCTCCCTGCTGGAAAAGTGCGCTGTGTCAACAACTCATTCAGGCATCGAAGGGACCGCGCTCACGCCACAGCCACTGGCGCTCGGGCCTCGTCACCCTGGGTTCTTGACGCGCTGATCCGTGTGAACGTTCACTTAACGCCACTGGCGCTCGGCCTCGCCACCCTGGATTCTTGGTGCGTTGATTCGTGTGAACGTTCACTTAACGCTGCTGGCGCTCGGCCTCGCCACCCTGGATTCTTGACGCGCTGATTCGCGTGAAACAGCGGAGGATAACTACATGAGGATAGGAATGTGGGTTCGGCTCGGGTCCCATCTTCCACGCTCCCCGTCGCCATGCTTTAATGCGCCCGTTCTTGGGAAGATGCTGCCTTTTAGGCGCCTTGTCCGGACGGACGGACAGGTCATCGGCCACCTGAGGAGAGCTGCTTATGAGCAAGGAACGAGATACCGAGACCCAGGGCCCGTCGTGCGGGGTCGTTGATCGTCGGCGTGCCCTCCTGGGGCTGGGGGCGATCGCCATCACCGTGTCGTGCGGAGATGGCGGCGAGTCGGACGACACCACCGGCTCCGGCACCGGAAGCTCCACGAGCTCCGGGGGCAGCGGGACCACGAGCGCGGGCACGGGAGGCGGCGGGCCCGACCCCTCCTCCACCACGGCAGGCACCGGTGGCGAGGGACCGGGCGCCTCCACCACGGCGGGCGTGGGCGGCTCGGGCGAGGGAGGCTCCGACCCGGGCGCGGGAGGCGCGGGAGCGGGAGGTGGCGGCGGCGGCGGCGACGGCGACGGCCTCAAGGCGCCGCCGTTCGATAATGTGCCGATGTGCAAGGCGGTCAACAAGACGGACGGCGCTGGCCAGGGCCCGTTCTTTATTCACGAGCTCGAAAAGAACGACGACATCTCCCTGGTCCGACAGGACATTCGCGGTCGCTACAATGAGAGCGCAGCGCCCGGCGTGGAGATGCACCTCCACCTGCGCGTGCTCGACATGAGCAAGCCCGACTGCGACGGCAAGGGCGTAGGCCTGGCCGGTGTGGAGGTCTACATCTGGCACACGGACGGGCAGGGGTTCTACAGCGGCTTCGGGACGAGGGGTGGCGCCAACGAGCAGAAGCCCGACGCGCCGTACGCGGGCAGGCCGGGGCAGAACGATCTCAACAACACGGACCGTTTCTGTCGCGGCGTGCAGACCACGGACGAGAACGGCGTCGTCTCGTTCCGGAGCATCTTCCCCGGCTGGTACAACGGCCGCGACGTTCACATCCACTTCGTCTGCTTCAAGAAGGGGTCGATGTCGAAGGGTCGCACCACGTACCAGGGTGGAGACCACATTTTCACGACGCAATTCTACTTCGATCCCGCCTTCACCGACTCCGTTCATACAAAGTACGATCCGTACAAGGCGCGCACCACCGGCAACCTGGCGAACTACTACCAAGGCGCCATCAAGGCCGACGAGGCGGGCAACAGCGGCCTTCGTGCCAAGGCCGTGATGGACGGGGACATCGTGATCGCTCAGATGCAGATCGCCGTGAATCCGGGCTAGCGCCCGCCCGAAGCCGACCTCCCACACCGCGCGCAAACCCGCAGGGGAGAAGCGCACCACCGGCTCCGGCTCCGGCCTGCTGCGCGATCCACAGGATCGCGCAGCGTCATTCCTCTCAGGACATCTGCAGGCCGGAGCGCGCCAAACGGTCGCTCACGTCGTTCATCGCGACGCAGCGCTCGCAGCGAATCGACGCGTATTGTTCGTCGTCGCCCACGAGGTATGCCTCGGGCGACGAGGTGCCAGCAACGTGAACGATCTATCCCGGAGGCCCGATCAGGGCACGACCGTGATCCGGTCGAGCGCGGGCGGGGAGATGGGCGAGCTCGCCGCGAAGTAGTCCCGCAGCGCGTCCAGATCCAGCGCGCCGCCGAGCCGATCGGTGCCGTCGTTGAGCACGGTGAAGCCGTCGCCGCCCGTCGCCAGGAAGCTGTTCACCGTTACCCGGTAGGTCCGCGTCGCCTCGATCGGGACGCCGTTGATCCGGATCGAGGCGACATCGACCTTCGCTCCGACGGGCGCGCTCTGGCTGTAGGTGTACGTGAAGCCGTTCGAGACCTGCAGGATCACGCTCCGCTGCACGCCCCCCGCGTCCAGCCGGAACTGCTGTTCCAGCAGCGTGTGGATCTGCGCCCCCGTGAGGGTCATCACGACAAGGCTGTTGCCGAAGGGCTGCACCGCGAACACCTCACCAAACGTGACCACCCCGTCGAGGGGCTCGCTGGGAGAGGCCGCGTAGGTGAGGTCCGTGCGGACGCCGCCCGGGTTCATGAACGCGATCTCGGCCCCGCCGGTCCTCGCGTCGCGCGTGGCGGCGAGCTGGGCGTCGGCGATGACCGCGCCCATCGTGAACAGCCCCGCGCCCATGGCCGGGACCGCGCGATCGAGGTTCGCGGTGATCGCGCCGACCTGCTCGTTGGCCAGCG
Source organism: Sorangium sp. So ce375 (assembly GCF_051473855.1). NCBI lineage: Bacteria > Pseudomonadati > Myxococcota > Polyangiales > Polyangiaceae > Sorangium > Sorangium sp. So ce375. The sequence goes on along the minus strand of NZ_CP150335.1, from coordinate 9,863,276 downwards.
GCGCCGCGAGGTCCTTGTAGCGCGTCACCAGGGTGTTCACCCCCGCGTCGGGCGCCTCGCGCGTCACGATGACGTTGTTCGCCGCCTTCGCCGTCACGTCGCCCGTGCTCTTGCTGATCTCCAGATCGATGTCTGTCACCAGCCGACCGAACGAGGCCGCGCTCGTCACGATCTTGTCGCCGAGGATGCAGTTGTACGCCTGGTGGGTGTGCCCTGAGGCGATCACGTCCACGGCGGGATCGAGGTTCATGGCGATGTCGACGATGGGGCCGGAGATGCCCGGGCACTCGTTGAAGCCGCCGGTGGGGAGACCTCCCTCGTGGAGCAGCACGACGATCGCCTCGATGCCCTGCGCCTGGAGCTCCGGGACGATGTCGTTCACCGTGTCGACCTCATCCATGAACGACAGCCCCGCGACGCCGATCGGCGTCACGATGGATGGCGTGTCCTCGAGCGTCATGCCGATGAAGGCGATCTTCACGCCGTCGAACTCGCGGACGTCGTAGCGCGGGAAGAGCGTCCTGCCGGTCGTCGTGTCCACGACGACGTTGGCAGAGAGGAACTTGAAGCTCGCGCCCGGGAAGAAGGTGCCATCCGCGCAGCCGTCGGTCGGGCTGCACCCGCCGTACTGCATCCGGAGGAGCTCCGCCGTGCCCTTGTCGAACTCGTGGTTTCCGACGCCGTTGATGTCGAGGCCGAGGAGGTTCATGGCCTCGATCGTGGGCTCGTCGTGGAACAGCGCCGACACGAGCGGGCTCGCGCCGATGAGGTCGCCGGCCGAGACCACCACGGTGTTCGGGTTCGTGGCGCGGAGCGCGGCGACTCGGGACGCCAGGTAAGTCACGCCGCCGGCGTCCACGGTGGTGCTGGTGGGGGTGCCAGGCACGGTGATCCTGCCGCTGCTGCCACCGGGGGGCTCCAGGTTGCCGTGGAAGTCGTTGAAGGCGAGGATCTGCACGCTCACGGTGTCGCCGCCCGCGCCGCCCGCGCCGCCGGAGCCGCCCGCGCCGCCGGAGCCGCCCGAGCCGCCGGCGCCACCGGAGCCAACCGCGTCGCTGCCGCCGGAGCCGCCCGAGCCGCCGGCGCCACCGGAGCCAACCGCGTCGCTGCCGCCGGAGCCGCCCGAGCCAGCCGCGCCGCCACCGGAGCCGCCCGAGCCAGCCGCACCGCCGCCACCCGAGCTGGTGCCCGTCGCGCCGCCGCTGCCGCTGGACGCCGCGGCGGGGGAAGTCGCCCCGTCATCGCCGCAGCTCGCGCTGGCGACCGGCGGCAGGCACAGCCCGGCTCCGAGGAGCGTGACCCGCCACGCTCGCGTGCATCGCCCGAGGACCCAGGAAGCTCCGCTCGATCTCATCTCTGCTCCTCCACGCCGCAGCGCTCGCCGCTCCATGCTCTCACATGCTGGGTTCCCGTGGAAACGGCCGTGTGAACGCCGCGCGGAGGGCTCATGGCCGGCCGCGACCGCGGCTCCAGAACGCGACGACGTCCTCGGGCAGCTCGCGCTCGCGCAGGACCTGGAGGGCGCCGGCGTCGACGCCGAGCACCGCGGGGATCCCGCGGCTGCAGTGGCGGGACCACATGCTCAGCGTGTAAGCCCCCGTGTCGCGGATGAGCACGAGATCGCCGGGCGACAGCTCCGGAAACGCGAGATCGCGGGCCAGCACGTCGCCGCCGAAGCAGAGCGGGCCGCCGAGGGTGCACGGCGAGAGCGGCCCCTCCTTGGGTGCGGCGTCGGGATCGAGCGCCACGAAGTCATGGTGCCAGTCGTCCGGGTGATAAGCGCGGCGCAGCAGGAAGTCGGCCCCGACATGCAGGATCGCGGTGCGCCCCGCCGAGTCCTTCTTCACGTACTCCACCCGCGAGACCGCGAAGCCGCAGCCCGCCTGGACCCAGCGCCCGAACTCGGTGATCAGCGTGGTCCCCTCCTCGAAGAGCGTCGGCGCCTCGATCCGCAGCGCGGCCGCGTAGTCCTCGAGCGCCGGGGGGCGGTCCGCGCTCCGGTAGGCGACCGGCAGACCGCCGCCGATATCCATGGTGCCGGCGGCGAGCGGCCCCATCGCGCGCCGGAGCTCCTGCCGCAGCGCCTCGACGCGGCGGATGCCGTCGACGAGCTGCGAGAGCGCGCACCCCTGCGAGCCGACGTGCACGTGCAGCCCGGCGAGCCACGGGTACCGCGCGAAGGCGGCGCGCACGGCGTCGGCCTGTTCAAGGGGGACCCCGAACTTGGACCGCCGATCCGCGACGCTGGTCAGGGCGATGCTGGAAGCCCCGACCTGCGGGTTGATCCGCAGCCCGATGCGGCTGGTCGTCCCCCGGGCGCGGACGAGCTCGTCGATGCGCTCGAGCTCATCGAGGTTGTCGGCGTTGATCCGCACGCCCAGGCGGAGGGCCTCCGCGATGTCGGCGCGGGACTTCGCGGGAGAGTCGTAGACGACGCGGCCGGGCGGGCAGCTGGCGGCGAGCGCGAGCTTCACCTCCTCGAGCGAGGCCGCCTCGAGCCCCGCGCCGCACTCGACCGCCGCCCGCAGGACCTCGACGAGGGGATTCGCCTTGATCGCCACGGTGTGAAGGGCGCCTGCCGGGAACGCCGCGCCGATCCGGCCGATGCGCGCCCGCATGCGCCCCAGGTCGTGGAACAGGACCGCGGGCTCCACATCCATCCCGAGGCGCCGCGCCTCGCGGAACGCATGCGCCATGCTCGCGGGATCCAGCCGGTCCGTGTCGCTCATGAAACCTCCCTACCGCAGTCTGGCGCCCTGGAGGGAGATTGTCCCCCCCCCACGCCGGTGCGGCGGACAGGAGAGGCGCGCTGTTTCTCGGAATTTCGCGACGTTCGGAAGCTCGGGAGGCAGAAGCGCAGGCGCCGTCCCGGCTTGCTCAGGGATCCCCGGGTCGAGCTGGGGGGCGGTGATGCACAGGCCCCCAGCTCGACCCGGGAACACCCGTGCGCTCAGGCGTTGACGATGATGTTCAGAATGCCGGTGACCAGCCCCGAGGTGTACGTCGTCCTCGGCATGGGCACGTCGCCTGGCGGCGGATTGAGGCTGGACGCCGGGATGTTCGTCGAGCGAGCCGCGTAGGCGGGCTCGTTCTGGAAGACCTCCGCGCTGAGGTCCGCATCGAAATGGAGCTGCGTCGTGATCAGCCTGGTCGCGGCTCCGTTGATGCGAGCGACCATGTTGACGTGGACCGGCCGCCCCGCGTCCCACCCGGGGTAGATCGACGTGAAGCCCACGATCCCGTTGCGGTCGGAGAGCTGCACGCCGCGGCAGAACCGGTCCAGGTTCTCCGGCGTACGGTCGGCGACGCCCGTGTACGACGTGGAGGGGGGTTGATTCTCGAAGCTGCTGTAGTGCCCATCCGCGTCACAGTGCCAGACGTAGACCTCGGCATCGGCGATGGGCTCGCAGTTGTTCCGGGCGTCGAGCAGGCGGATATAGAGCCGGAGCTCGCAGCCGGGGTGGTCGTCCCGGATGTCGCTGCGAAACAGGCTGATGTCGTTCGGGATCTCGCTGTCGTCGATGAAGAACGGACCCCCGATGTCCGTGGCGGTCAATCCGCAGCTGCCGGCGTGCTCGAAGATCGACGGAGCCAGCGCGTCGGCGCCGTCCGCGCCCACGCCGCCACCGGTGCCTGCGCAAGCGCTGCTCGAGCTCGCGCCGAAGGGGCCGGTGGTGCTGGTGCCGTTTGTGCCAGGGCGGCCCCATGCGTCTCCTCGGTCGCCGGTGCCGCGCCCGCTCAGGTCGCCGTCCGTGTCGCCGTCCTCGCGGCAGGACACGAGCACGGGCGCGATGATGGCGAGCGCCCCGAGCTTGACGAGGGGCTGCCGACGGTTGAAGACCCAGTCGAGCAGATCTCGCGGCACGGCTCCTTGCCTATTCCCCATACAACCGTCTCCTTCGATAAGTCGCTGATCTGACCCGTGGAATCACCGTGATTTGACTGGACAGGGATCGGCGCCCCGCCCTCGATCGAAGGGCGAATGAGCCCCAGCTGGTCGGCTGGGAGCCCCACGCCACAGCGCGGCATCGTCTGCTCGTCGGAGAGGACGAGGACGGTCTCGCCGTGGTGGGAACCTTGTGCTCGTCCGGCTCGCCGCCATGGCGAGCGGCGGGATGAGCGCGCCGAAGACGGGTCGAGGGGCACGGTCACCGAAGCTGCTCGAGGACAGGCTGCCCCACCCGCTGTTCACGGTGAGACAGGGCTTCAAGGACATACCGGCTTGCCCCTCCTAAGTAAGAACCGAGCGACGCGCCGAGGTACGCGGTCGCAGAGCGACGGACGGCAAACGGGAATATCGTCGCTCGATTTCGTCGTCAAAAGGATAGATTCATCTTCTGGACGCGGGAGAATCGGGCGCTTCGCTGTTGACGCCGAGTCGACTCGCGGGGGGCTGGTGAGGACAGGACCGAGCTCCCAGGGAGGATTTCACTCCGTATTGCTGAGCACGGACCGTGCCCTTGCCGCCGGGCTCGTCGCATCTCGTCCTTTTCCCGCCTCGTCTAGATATAGAGTGAAAGAGCCGGGGCTCTCATCGAAGCAGCCCTGGCGAATAAGTGCAGCGCGCGCAAGATCGCTGTGTGACTCAGACGAATTCCCGGACCGGGCCGATGTGATCACGCCGCGGGGCTCGAGGAGGGCCCATGCCGGCCCTGGGAGGCCGCCGTGGGGCACTTGACTGGCGCTGATCCCGTCGGTCGGAGCGGCGGCCGAGGGGGGCGGGGAAGGCTCGGGTCCTTGTGGTTGCCCGTGCTGGTCGGCTCGTGACAGCGGATGAGCCCGCTCGCTCGGGCTGCAGCCAGCCCCTGCCCGGGGGACGGCGAGGCGCGATCACCGCGCTCCCGCTCGGTGTGGGACCTCGTTGCGGGCGGTGGCGGTGCTGGCGCAGCCGGGCCCTGGAGGGCACGAGGGCCCAGCGTACAGGACACGCCCGGTGTCGGAAAGATGACAACCTCTTCTGATTTTGTCGATTGTGTTGTACTAGGCGCCCCCTCGAGAGCCCGAGCCGGACCCCCTGCATGACCCGCATCCTTCTCATCGACGACTCCGCCGCGATGCGGGCGCACATGCGAGCCGCGCTCGAGGGAGCGCCGGCGCTCGGTCCAGCGGTGGAGATCGCCGAGACGGCGAGCGGGTTCGAGGCGCTCCGGCGGATGCACGGGAGCGCCTACGACGCGGTGATCATCGACATCCAGCTGCCGGACATCGACGGCCTGGAGCTCATCCGTTTCATCCGGCAGAGCCGGCACCACCGCGACGTCGCGGTCGTCATCGTCTCGTCGATGTCCTCGTCGCGTGAGCGCGAGCGCGCGTTCCGGCTCGGCGCCCATGCGTTCGTCGCCAAGCCGTTCGCCCCGGAGACGCTCGCGTCCGCCGTCCGGCGGGGGCTCGCGTCGAGCCAGCTGCGCCTGCGCGTCGCGACGTAAGCGAGCGCGACGCCTCGCGTCGAGGCTTCCGGCGCAGCGCTCCGAGCTGGTAGGGTGCCGGCCATGACGCTCCTGTCCCACCTCTGCCGCTTCCGCCTGGCTGCGCCGCTGGCGCTGCTCGTCGCGACCGCCTGCTCTGCCTCGTCTCCCGCGCCCCATGTCGAGCCGCCGCCCGGGACCGCGGCGCCGGCGCCTGCATCGCCCGGCGCCGCGGACGGCCCGACCGGGCTGCTCTCGGAGGAGGACTTCAAGGCGCTCCACGAGCTCAGGACCGACAAGGCCCCGCCCGCGCGAGGACAGGCGGTCGAGGTGGCCGGCACGCGGGCGTACCTGAGCCTGCCGCGGGACGCGAAGCCGCCGATCCCGGGCGTCGTCGTCATCCACGAGTGGTGGGGCCTGAACGAGCACATCAAGCACTGGACCGATCGCCTCGCGGAGGACGGGTATGCGGCGATCGCCGTGGACCTCTACGGCGGCAAGGTCGCGACCACGCCGGACGACGCGATGGCGGCGATGAAGGCGGTCGACGAGGCGAAGGGGCTCGAGACGGTGCGCGCGGCGCACCGCTTCCTCACGACGGACGCGCGCGTGATGGCGCCGCGCACCGCCTCGATCGGGTGGTGCTTCGGCGGCGCGTGGTCGCTCAAGCTCGCGCTGAACGAGCCCGAGCTCGACGCGGCCGTCCTCTACTACGGCCGGCTCGTCACCGATCCCGCGCAGCTCAAGGCGATCAAGGCGCCTGTGCTCGGCATCTTCGGCAATCAGGACAAGGGCATTCCGCCCGAGGTCGTCAACGAGTTCGACAAGGCGCTCCACGAGGCCGGCATCGAGCACGAGGTGCTCCGGTACGACGCCGATCACGCCTTCGCGAACCCGTCGGGCGAGCGGTACAACACGAAGGCCGCGGCGGATGCGTGGGAGAAGGCGCGGCGGTTCCTGGCGGCGAAGCTGAAGGGGCAGTGAGCGGCGTGGCGGGGGCCGTTCGGTCGGGCGGCCTCCCCCTCGGCGGCCAGGCGCTCAGCGGGCCTTGAGCCGCTCTATCTCTGCGCGCGCCTGCTCCAGCTGCCTCTCTGTCTCCTCGCGCAGGCGCTGCTCTTCCTCGCGCAGGCGCTGCTCTTCCTCGCGCAGGCGCTGCTCTTCCTCGCGCAGGCGCCGCTCCCTGTCGAGCTCCGCGGCCAGCTCCTCGGCGACGCGCTGCGCGTCCTCCTGGTGGGCGATGACTTGATCGAGCATCCCGCCGAGGCGGGCGATCCTCTCATCGGCGTCCTCGAGAGGGGCGTTGCCCGCGAAGAAGCGGAGGCGCGTGCCGTCGAGCAGGAGATCGAGGCCGAGCACCTCGGACGCGAACCGGCCAGCTTGAGGCACGATCCGCTGGTAGGCGCGCGGTCGTGAGGGGTCGCCTTCCTGGGCCGCGGGCAGCCTGTAGGCGTGCAGGCGCAGGCGGGCGCGGTCGAAGAGGAAGTACTCGCGGATGCCGAGCCGCGCGTACCTGTCGACGTTGGTCTGGTGATCCTTCGTGCGGCTGCCGGCCACGTGGACCTCGATCACCAGATCGAGCCCCTTGCCCTCGTGGTCGACCACCCACTTCATCCGCTCGTGAGGCTCGACGTCGACGACGGCCAGCAGGTCGGGCGCGAACCCCGGCTCGCCCGGGTAGAAGACGGCGAGCTCGGAAGAGAGATAGATCTTGCGGGCGGTGCGGCGGAAGAAGCCGTCCAAGGCGTCCAGCGCGTCGCGCTTCGCCTTGCGGTGCGCGTCCCCCTCGGGAGGCATGAGCTCCAGCGGGACCTCGGCGGGGAGCATGTCCACGACGCGCGCGCGCTCGGCCGGGGTCATCCGCGCCCACTGCTCGCTCGTCGGCGCGCGCGGGTCCGCGGGGTCGAAGAGATAACCGGTAGGGAGGGCCTGAACCACACGCAAAGCCTAGCTCAACCCACCTCGCTCGGGGAGGCTTCGAGGGCGCCGCGCACCAAGGTGACCCCTTACGGTCACGCCTTGTTCCACGTTCGATTTTCAGCGGCAGCCGTCGCTCATCGCTTCACCGGAGCTCGCGCAACGCTGCGATGAGCTCCGACAGCGACGTCGCGTCGCTCCGATCGAGCGCCGCCGAGCCCGCGGCGAGCGCCTCGGCGAGCGCGCGCGAGCCCCCGGCCTCCGGCGCGGCGGCGGCGACGGCCGACTCGGCGTGCGCGATCTCCGTCACGAGCGCGCCGATCGCCGCCGGGTCGATCGCCGCGGCCCTCGCCGTCGTAGAGAGCGCGCCCGCGGCGCTCTCGACCTGCTCCACCGAGGCGCGCGTCGACGCGTGGAGCTCCGCCAGGCGCAGCCGATCGAGCAGCGCGCCGTACGCCGACTCCATCGCGGCGAGCTCGCGCAACGCGAGGGCCGCCGGCCCCTCCGCCGCCTCCGGGCCTGTCGCGTCGTCTTCACCGGGCGCGCCGGGCGCGCTGTCGACGGCGCCGGGCGCGCCCGACGCGCGCTGCTCCGCGATCGCGACGACCTCGGCGCGCGCCGCCCGCACCTCGCCGAGGAACGCCTCGATCGACGCCGCCGCCGGCGCGAGCGCGCCCGCGCCCAGGGTCGCGAGCGCCTGCGTGGCCTCGCGTGGACGCCGCCGCAGCAGCCTCCGGAGCGGCGCGTTGCACGCGACCCGCAGCGCCGCGGCCTCCGCGGCGGCGAGCACCCGCTGGCCCATCGACAGCTTCAGCGCGGCCTCGTCGCACGCGCGCGCGAGGTCCTCGGCCATCGCGCTCGCCTCCGGTCGCTGCGGAGGCCCCGGCCCGTCCTGCGCGCCGCCGCGCTTCGCCTCGAGCGCTGCGCGCGCGTCGTCCAGCGCGCCGACCGCGGCGCGCAGCCGCGCGACGGCGGCGTCGGCGGCCGCGGTCTCGGCGGCGAGGTCTTCTCCCTCGTCGTACGCGCGCCGGCTCGCCGCGAGCAGCCGGCGGCGCTCGTCGCCTGCGCGCAGCGCCGCGGCGCTCCGGCGGGCACGCGCCGCCCCGAGCGCCGCCGCGCCGCGCGCGCCGAAGGTCCACGCGCACGCCGCGGTCGCCCCGATGGCGGCCGCGGCGGCGATCCCCACAGCGGCCGTCGGGAGGGCCGCGCCTGCGCCCACGCCCACGCGCAGCCCGACCATCCCGGCCGCGAGCGCGCAGGCCGCCGCGCCCGTGCCGATCGCGCGCGCGCCGCGCTGGCGGGGCGCGGCCTCGAGCGCCGTCACGCCGATGTAGGCCACCGAGCCGAGCGCCACGAGCAGCAGGACGAGCGACAGCGGCGAGGTCAGCGTGACGAGGAGCCAGCCGAGCAGCGAGACGTCGATCATGGCATCGCGCCGCTCGCGAGCGTGACCTCCCGGTCCCTCGCGCCGATCGACCCCGGCGCGCTCGTCACCCGGAACGACGCGCCGTCCCACACGATCGTCGTCACCACGAAGCGCACCTCCCGCCCCGGCGGATCGCTGCGGAACCGGACGCGCCACTCGAGGCGCGCGAGCTCGGAGGTCGGCAGCTGCACCGCCGCGAGCCCGACCGCCGGCGCGAAGGTGCCGTCGCCGAGCGCCGCGTCCACCTGGCCGTCCCGCGCCGCGAGGGCGAGCTCCGCCGCGTAGTCCTCCCAGAGCAGGACGCGCAGCGCCCCGGGCCCGCTGAACAGCTGCAGCTCCTTCAGCTTGCGGGCGAGGCTCTCGGCCTCGGCGCCGGCCGCGGGGCCGCCGTCCCCGGCGAGCAGCCGGCCGATGCGCGCCGCCGACAGGAGCCGCGCCCACGCGCGCGGATCGTCGGGCCCCGGCGTGCCCTCCGCGGCGGCGACCTTGCGCTGGATGCGGAGCGCCTCGTCGACGCGCCCGCCGCCCGCGGCCGCCGCGGCGAGCCTCAGCCAGCCCTGGGGATCGGCAGGCGCGAGATCCGTGAGCGTCGTGTACTGGCGGTACGCCGCCGCGTACCAGCCGTGCCGGAGGTAGACGTCGCCGAGCATCGCGCGCGACGCGGGGCTCGCCGGATCGAACTCGACGACCTCCGAGTACGTGCGCAGCGCGTCCGCCTCGAAGCCGCTCGACGCGAGCACGTCGCCGAGCTCCAGCGCGAGCGTCGGGCTCATGAAGCCGCGGTCGCGCAGCCGCCGCCCGTAGGCGAGCGCCTCGTCCTTCCGCCCTGCCTCCGCGAGGAGGCGCACCCGCCGGATCTCTCCCTCCGGGTCGTCGGGCCGCTCGGTGAGCGCCTGCCGCACCACCGCGAGCCGCTCGTCCACGCTCGGGATCGCCGCGAGCCGCTCGTCGACGAGCGTCCAGCTTGCCTTGGGATCGACGCCCCCGAAGAGCGTGCGCCGCACCGCCGCGGAGATCGCGGGATCCACGCTCCGCCTGAGGAGCGCGTGCGCGATGAACCGCTGCGCCTCGGGCTCGCCGGCGAAGCGAGCGAGCAGCGCCTCGGCGCCGCCCTCGGTGGACACCCTCGCCTGGAGGAGCGCGAGGAGCGCGGCCCTCGATCGCCAGTCCGGCAGCTCGCAGGTCGTGAGCGCGCCCTCGTAGCGCGCGATGAGCTGCTCCGCCGTCGTGGCGCGGGCGAGGCGCTTCGACCAGACGACGATGCGCTCGGCGAGCGGCCGCCGCGCGGTGTCGCTGCAAGGCGCCATCGCGACCGGCGGGCGCCGCGGCGGCGGAGAGGTCCGGGAAGCGGGGCGCACCGCCGCGGGCGCTGCCTTGCGGGCCTTGTCCAGGCGCGGGATGGCGTCGGACGGCGCGCTTGCTACGCCGCCGCTCGTCCCCGTCGTGAACCCGAGCGTGCCGCCCGCCGGGGCGCTCATGGGTGCAGCTAGCCGGCGAGGGGCGGCCGGCTGGTTCGCCGCGGCCTCTTGCTTCAGCAGCTCCGGCTCCTGCTCCGCGTCGGCGTTCTCGGCCGGGCGCGCCGCCGTCGCGGCGGGCGCGGGGGGCGGGGCGTCGTCCCCCCCAGGGCTCTGGTCGCGCGCGTTGCCCTGCTCCGCGATCGCCGGCGCCATCGCTGGCGCCGGCGCTGCCGCCGCCTGCGCCCTCGCGCCGTAGCCGCCTTCCTTCGCCGAGCTCTCCTCGTAGGCCGCGCTCGGCTCGCTCCTCGCGCACCCGGCGGCGACGGCCGCGGAGGGCGGCGCGAGCAGCGCCGCGAGCTCGCGCTCCCGCTGGGGCGTCAGCGCCGTCAGCCGCTCGCCCCGCAGCGGCGAGCGCCGCCGCCGGATCCCCTGGTTCAGGTAGGCCTGCTCGCTCTCGAGCGCCAGCGTGCTCGTGAACGGCGTGATCAGCCCGTAATCGAGCCCGAGCTCCACCACCTTGCCGCGGTGCGCCTCGATGTCGTCGCCGTCCGCGAGCAGCCGCCGCATCTTCTCGGCCGCCCAGAAGCGCGGCACCAGCGCCGCGCCGACGCCCCGATCGAGCTCGATGGGGTGCTCGCGGGCGTACTCCTTCCCCGCGAGCCGCCCCTTCACGATCGCCTTCGTCGGCAGCGCGTGGTGCGTGCGCGCGAGCAGCACCACCTCCTCGCCGCGCGACACCTTGCCGCTCGCGGTGAGCATCGGCTCGTCGAGCCCTGCGCCGAGGTCGATCGAGAGATCGGTGATGGTCGGCGTCTTGATCGCGCCGGCGAGGCGCAGCACCTCGGACGTCGAGCCCTCGGCCTCGTCGATCCGGAACGCCTGTCCTCCTCCGGCGCGCGCGAGCTCGCGGAGCAGCGCGTGGTTCGCGTTCTCGCCGACGCCGACCGTGAAGAAGCGCGCGCGCGAGGCCGTGAGCGAGCGCCGGAGCCGCTCCGCGAGCCGCGCGCCCGTCACCTCGCCGCTCGTCGCGAGCCCGTCGCCGATGTAGATGACCGCCGGCTGCTCCTTGCCGTGCACGCGCCCGAGCGCCGACTCGAACAGGGCGCCGAGGTCGGTCGCGCCCCCCGTCGCGTGCTCGGCCAGCCGCGTGAGCGCGGCGGAGATCTCCTTGTCCGACGCCTCGGCCAGCCCGTCCTTCGGGTGCAGGACCGCAGGCGCCGAGTCGAGCGCGATCAGCGCGAAGTGGTCCGACGGCGACATCGCCCGCAGGATCGCCTCGGCCGCCGCCGCCTTCTGCTGCCGCGCCGACTCGTCCGCCGACGCCGACGTGTCGACCACGACGACGAGGTCGGCGGGCAGCTCTTTGAGCTCGGTCCAGTCCACGTCGGGCACGTACCGGGCCATCACGTAATCGGCGCGGTCCTGGCCCGCGGCGAAGCGCGACACCCGCAGCGCCGACGGCTTCGCCTTGACGGAGGCCTCGAGCTGGAAGTCCGCGCGCGGCTCGTAGCCGCTGCGCCGCATGCTCACCCGACGCCCGCCGTCCTCGATCACCGCGTCGGCGAGCGTCGCGATCTGCAGGCCCTGGCCGGCCTGGCCGAGATCCACGGAGAGGGAGAACTCGCCGATCTGCACGGGCTCGCTCCCGCGCATCGGGTAAACATAGGTCAGCTTGCCTGTCGGCGCGCCGAGCATCTCCACGTAGCGCAGCACGACGCGCCGGGAGCCGCTCGCGGGCACGGGGAAGATGCGGGCGCGGTAGCTGTGGCCGTCGACCCACTCGAGCAGCGCCGGCTCGTGGCCGGTCTGCACGGCGGTCTGGTACCGCTGCGCCGCCTCCTTCCGCTCGATGACCTCGCCCTCGACGAGCACGCCGTTGGTCTCCACGGCGAACGAGCTCACGATCGCCCGCTCGGGCACGGTGAACCAGTACCAGCCCTCGACCTGGCGTCCGCCGGGGTTCGAGAAGGTCTGGTCCACCTCGGTCTCGGCGAGGCCGTCGCGCAGGACGGCCCGCACGGCTTGCCGGCTTATCTCGAGCGTGCGCGCCTGCGTCCCTGGGGCGCCCTGCAGATCGACGCCGTAGATCCGGCCTGATCCGCTGCCCTCGCCCGCGAGCGGCCGGTGGTCGCCCATGCCTCCGGTCCAGTCCTCCCAGTAGGCGAGCGGCGCGACCTTGGGCGCGGCGCTGCCGGCGACGGTCGCCTGCTCCCCTGCGTGGACCTCGACGCGCCCGCCGGGGGCCGCGACCACGGCGAGCCCCCGCGCCACGTACACGCTCACGGCGTCGCCCGAGCGCCTCATCGACAGGCCGGCGTCGGCCGCCGAGACGTTGACGTCCCCCAGCGCGTGCGAGAGCCCTACGCGCCCCTCGGGCGGCGCGTCGAGCCACACCTCGCCCTGGGCGACCGAGAGCCCCTCTGCGCCGAGCGCGATCTCCGAGTCCGCGCGGAGGAACACCGCCGAGCCGTCCGCGAGCCGGACGAGCGCCCGCGCGCCCTTTCCGGTCGCGAGCTTGGCCCCGACCGGGACCGGGATCCCGGACACCACGGTCGATTTCCTGTCGCCCTGCGCGTTCGCCGTCAGCGTGACCTCCCCCGAGGAGAGCTCGAGCCGGGCGCCGATGGCGCTTGTCTTCTCGGGCTTCGTCTCGTGGCTCAGGACGAGCGCGGTCACGCTGGCGGCGAGCGCGAGCGCCCCGAGCGCGAGCCGGAAGCGCAGGCCGCGTCTGCGGCGCGCAAGCTCGGCCCCCGCCCTCGCTGCGCCCTCTCCTGCCGGCGCGTCGGCCGGCTCTACCTCTTCGTGCGACGACATCCAAGACCTCCTCGCCGCGGTGGCCCTCGCCCCCGGGAGCCAAGTGCGGGGCCGCATGCAGACGTCTCACCCCCCGCAGCGATCTACCGAAGCGATCGCGTCGGTCATCGTAACGGGAAAGCGCGGAGGAAGCGTAGCCCCATCCCGGAGCGGGACGGCGAGCCGCGCGCATCCGGCTGCGGTCTGGTCTGAGACGCGCTTCGAGCCGCCCTGACGCCAAGAGAAAAAAGCTCGTGAGGGCGCCGGAAGAAAGTTTGAAATCCGGCGCGCCAAGGGAGCGAAGGAGGAGAGAATTTATCCCTCTTTGTCTTTTTGCGTCTTTGCGTCTTTGCGTCTTTGCGTCTTTGTGTCTTTGCGTCTTTGCGTTCCTGTTCTCGCCATTCGATGCCTGCTTCAGGCCACCTCGTGCCCCGCGGGTCAGGCGCGGCGAGCGCTTTCAGAGGGCCAGGGCCCTCTCTATATCTTCATGGAACAGGCCGCCTGGACAGGGCGATAGTCCACGCGGTGCGCGAACGGCGGCTTCTGTGGGGCTTTCCATCATAGGAGGGGGCGATGGCAGGATTGCTTCCGGGGTTCCGGAGGTTCATCGACTACGTGTCTCTTGTCTCCCGGAGGCGGGGGCTGCGCCGAAATCTGCCGGGTGACCGCTTCCTCGCCGAGGTGGTGAGGACGGTCGACGGGGACACGCTCCGCGTGCGCGACGAGGAGGGCGTGACCTATCCTGTCCGCATGCTCTCGATCGATACGCCGGAGACACACTTCCTCGGCACCTCGCAAGGTTACTGGGCCGAGGTGGCCGCCGCGCGGCTCTCAGAGCTGCTCCCCGATGGCGCCGAGGTCGAGATCCAGACGGACGAACAGCCGTTCGACGCTTACGGTCGCGTGCTCGGATACGTCCTGTCGCGAGGTCGGCTCGTCAACCGGCAGATGCTCGAGGAGGGCCTGGCGACGACCTACATCGTCGCCCCGAACCTCCGTTACGCGCGAGAGCTCTCCGAGGCCGCGCGGCGAGCCTTCGCCGAGCATCGCGGCATGTTCGGCGACCGCGGCGTCCTGCTCCCGTACGAGTTCCGGTGGAGGATGCGAGGCCGGTCGAGCGCGGAGCTCGTCGGCAGCCTGTCCCGAGGCGAGGTGTACGATCTGGCGGAGCGGGAGCGCGTCCCCGCCTGGGATCGGGTGTTCTTCTTCGACGCGCGGGACGTCAGGGCGCCGTTCTTCCGCGCGACGCCGGGGCGGCGCGGAGGAGACGGCTGACAGGACTCCCATGTCGCGCGAGCTGGCCGTGGCGCCCTGGTCGCGCAGGCGGCCATGATGCCACGGATCGTGGCAGTTTGCCTCGCGTCGCCCGCTCCTCGACTGGACGGAGCGCGCTCGTAAGCCCCGTGCGCACCGCGATGCGCGATGGCGCGAGGTGTGCTCGTTTGCCGATCCGGGCGAGGAGGCAGGACTTCCCGCGCAAATTGCCCCGCTCCGCTCCTGGTCAGGAACGGAGCGCACATCGCGCACCCCCCCTGGCACAGAAGTCGCCTGCGGGCGGAATCGCTCATGGTGTCTCGGCTGTGTGCCCGGTGAGTCGCCATTCGTGTGCGCCGGGCGGGAGCTCCGCGCTGGGAGGCGGGGTGCTCGGCCGGCCATTCCTGACGACGTACCCTCGTGAAGGAGCCGCTCGTATGCCTGTGAAGAGAATGGATATCTCGTGCATGGTCGCGTGCACTGCAGCGCTCTCGCTCGGCCTCGTGCACTGCGCCTCGACGCCGGCGGCGGGACCTCTGGAGCCCGTCAGCACACGTGACGCGCCGCCGGGGACGGCCGAGGCGGTCGCGCCGACGGGCCCGAGGGCGCCCATGAACGCGAATCCGCCGCCCGGCCCCGCCACGCCGCGCACGAGCTACCTGCCTGTCGACGACAAGGAGCCGTTCGCCGCGCTGCTCGCCCGGATGAAGGCCGACAAGCCGGCGGTGATGAAGCGCCACCAGACGCTGCTCGAGGCGCGGTACGACCTCGCGAACCGCCCTGCGCCGGGGGTCACCATGTCGCGCGGCAAGCCCGTCCAGGGTGGCGTCCGGGTGAAGCTCGAGAAGGGGACGACGTGGGAATCGCTGGCGGCGCTCACGCCCGACGCCATCCGGGATCAGGGGCTCTGGCCGAAGGGCTTCCTGCCTCTTCCGCACCCGAACCAGCCGGAGGGGGGGATGGTCTTCCCGAAGCTCCAGATCGAGGAGCTGAAGCGCCAGACCGGGCGCGATCTCACGCGCTTCGATCTCGACTTCGATCTTCCGGATCACCTCATCTCCGAGTTTCCGGCGCCGATCTACCTCACGACGCGGCCTGACCTGGGCGACGTCTCCAAGGGGCAGCTCGTCACGATCGACAACTTCTACGAGCTCTTCAACGGCATCCTGAACCCGAAGCAGCTCGAGGGGCTCCGCCTCCTCGTCACGCCGTTCCCGCAGATGCAGTTCAACGCGACAGCGGACCGGCGCTCGGAGAAGGCGAGCCTCGGCGTCGCCTGCTTCGATTGCCACGCGAACGGGCACACGAACAACGCGACCCACCTCGTGGGCGACATAAGGCCGCAGGAGTTCCGCCACCGGGTCGACACCCCCTCGCTGCGCGGCGTGAACATCCAGCGCCTCTTCGGCTCGCAGCGCGCGCTCAAGACCGTCGAGGACTTCACCGAGTTCGAGCAGCGAGCGGCGTACTTCGACGGTGACATCGTCATCGCGGTGAAGAAGGGGATCAACATCCTGGACCGCGGGCACCAGGTACAGGCGATGTCCGAGTTCCAGGAGATCCTCGACTTCCCCCCGGCGCCGAAGCTCGCGCTGAACGGGCGCCTCGATCCCGCGAAGGCCACGCCGGAGGAGCTCCGCGGAGAGCAGGTCTTCCACGGCAAGGGCCAGTGCGGGACGTGCCATGCCGCGCCGTACTACACGGACAACCTGATGCACAACCTGCGGGCAGAGTGCTTCTTCAAGCCCGAGCTCATCAACGGCCGGATGGCCACCGCGGACGGCCCCATCAAGACCTTCCCGCTGCGCGGCATCAAGGACAGCCCTCCCTACCTGCACGACGGGCGCCTGCTCACGCTGGAGGACACCGTGGAGTTCTTCAACCTCGTGCTCGGCACGAAGCTGACGGCCCAGGAGAAGGCCGACCTCACGGCGTTCCTGCGGGTGCTCTAGCCAGCGGCGTCCCCCTCAGGCGCCGGCGAGCAAGAAGAGCCCGTACTCGCCGACGAGCGTGAACCCGAGCGACGTGTAGGCGGCGATGGCCGCGCGGTTCTCGGCTCCAGTGAAGAGGATCGCGCGCGCCGCGCCGCCGTCCCGCGCCGCGAGCAGCGAGCCCGCGACGGCCGCGCGCGCGTAGCCGCGGCCGCGCAGCTCCGGCGGAGTCCACACGCCGCCGACTTGCACCATGTCCGGCAGGCGCGCGTTGAAGAACGTGCACGACACCGTCTGTTCGCCCGCCGCCAGGACGTAGGCGTCACCGTCCTCGTGCTGGCGCGCGACCTGCTCGCGCGACGACGCGTCGAGCGCGGGGCCGGGCGACCAGCCGAAGAGCTCGATGGAGTAGGCGGCGCGCCAGCGGGCGAGCCGATCGACGTCGGCGGACTCGGAACGGCGGCAGAGCACCTCGCCGGAAGCCAGCGAGGCGGGCACGCGGAGCGCCCGGAGATCGAGGGCGAACAGCTTCTCGCGGCCGTCGCGGGCCGCGGCGTGCTCGGGCAGGCCGAGCGCCTCGCGGGCGCGCTCGACCTGCCCGTACGGGCCGGAGACACCGAGCCGCTTGGCGCGACCGGAGCGCTCGACGGCGGCGCGCGCGACGTCTTCCGTGTGGACGGGCGCCTGGACGAGCACGAGCCCGTTCCAGCAATGCGCGGCGACGGCGACGATGCGGTCCTGCTCGAACGCGGCCACGTAGGTGGCTTGATACGGTCTGCCGCGGTCGGAGAGGCCCGCGGCGCGCACGTTGGAGCGCAGAAACATCGAGCTGTCGGCATGCCGGACGAGGAACGTCTCGAGGGCGGCCTCGTCGCCTGTAGCGAGGGTCCGGAGGTTGACCATGACAGCGCGACGATAGCCGACCCGGCGTGGGAAGGGGCGGCCTCGAAGGGCCGCTACGCCGGATCCTGCGCGGCGCGGGTGAAGACCTCTGCGATGAGCCCGATGGCGCGCTCGTCGAGATCGAGGGCAGCCGTCAAGGGATCCTCGGCCGCTCAAGGTGCCGAGGGGCGCTCGCCTCCGGCCCGAGGCCGGCTCACCTCAGGTAGTCGGAGATCGCGTCGTACCAGACGCCCGCCATCCGGGCGTAACCTGCCTTGTTGGGATGGACCCCGTCGCCGAGCTCGGACGTGGGGAAATCCTTGAACTGATCGACGAAGATGACGTGCGCGCCCTTGCTGGCTCGCTCCTGGACCACCCCGGGGACCTTGGCGTTGTACGTGCTGACCGCGTTTGCGCCGTTCGGGAAAGGGATGATG
The DNA here is from genome assembly GCF_051473855.1 of Sorangium sp. So ce375. Taxonomy (NCBI): domain Bacteria; kingdom Pseudomonadati; phylum Myxococcota; order Polyangiales; family Polyangiaceae; genus Sorangium; species Sorangium sp. So ce375. The sequence goes on along the minus strand of NZ_CP150335.1, from coordinate 9,845,777 downwards.
TTGCTCACGACGATCAGCGCGTCGGGCGCGTTGGCGATCAGCTCGTCGATGAGAGCGCCCAGGCGGGTGTCGGCGCCGTTCGGGGTTTGATACATGTCATTGGTGCCGGCGTGGAGCAGCACGATGTGCGGCATGTCCCGGAGCCCCGGGGTCGGGATACGATTGGCGATCTGCTGGATGGTCTCTCCGCTGATGCCCTCGTGATTGCGGGGGAACGGCTTGCCATCGACCATCGCGGGGCCGTTCATCTGCTGCGTGCCCGTGAAGGTGATCTCGTGGCCGTCTTGCGTGGCGAGGTGGAAGAGCTCGACCCGGTATCCGCCGTCGAAGCCGAGGCCGAAGGTGATCGAGTCCCCGAGGGGCAGGACCTTGCAGGCGCCCGTCGCAGGGCAAGGCTGGAACCCTGTCTCCGGCGAGCCCCCGCTTCCGCTCGATGCTTCCGCCGAGCCGCCGCCGCTGCCGCCCGCGCCCCCGGCCCCTCCGGCGCTGCTCGAGCTGCTGGTCGAATCCCCACCGCCCGAGCTCGCGGTTCCCGTCGTGCTGCTCGCTCCGGCCGTGGTCGACGAGACCCCCGAGCCCTCACCCGCGCTCGTGGTCTGGGCGCCGCCGGAGGTAGCCCCTCCTCCGGAGCCACCCGAGCCATCGGACGACCCATCAGAAGCGCTGGAGCAGGCCAGGGCGTTGACCAAGAGAAGTCCCAAGAGCGGAATCCCGCGGGCGAAGCTACCGAATGCACCACGGCGGGCGAGCAGCGGAGAGGTAGAGGTGGACATGTGAGCACAGCTCCCGGTCGGTGACCAAAGGATAATTATGTTTTGGGCAGAATCGGCAGGGCTCGGCTCGATGCCACACACCCGCGCGGATTCTGCGAGGAAGTGGCAGGACGGTACGCAGCGCTCGCGGCGACGTCGTTCAAATTCTCGGCGAAGCTTTTCAGGATCCCGACGCGCGGGATCCGAGCCGTGCGTCACGCGCCACGGGCCACTCGCCACGGGTCACGCGCCACGGGCCACGCGCCACGCAGAGAGTAGAGGTGTGTGCTCGGACACACGCTCGGCGCACGAGGAGCTTGACCCCCGTGTTCCTCGACGTCGACGATGTTCCGGGGCGATCCTAGGCATGACAGCGGAGTTTTCAGCGAAGTACGGGGCAGCCCTCACCGGATCGGACTGGGTGGGGCTGCCGCTCCGGATCGGGCACGTGCCCGAGAGCGGCCGGCTCGAGGGACTCTCCGCGGAGAGCGATGCAATCTTGGTCTGGACGGGAGGCCCTTCGCAGGTCGCCATCCGCTTCGAGGAGCCGACCTCGGGCGAGGTCCGGGAGCATTCCTTCGAGCGGCTCTCGGGAATGATAGACCTCTTGCCTCGGAGGACCAGGCTTCACAGCGTCGAGTGGCTGGGGCGACCGTCGGTGTGCACCTCGGTGAACTTTCCCGAAGCGTCCATGTTGGCTCTTTGTGCGTCTCCGTCGGCCGTCCTGGTCCCGGAGCGGGGTCCGCGGTTCGGTCTGGTCGACGCCCATGTGGTCGACCTGGTTCATCGCCTGCAGGCCCAGGCCGAGGCGCACGAGTACTTTGGAGCCGTCTACGTGCAGTCGCTCTGCCTGACGCTGGCTTCCTACGTCTCGGCCCGCTACGGAGCGGGCGCGGCGGCGGAGAGCTCGCTGCGCAACGCGAGCCTCTCGAGGAGCCAGCGAACCCAGATCGAAAAGTTCGTGGACAGCGAGCTCTCCTCGAACTTCGGGCTCGTCGACCTGGCGGGGCTGGTGGGCTACTCGCCGGACCATTTCTCGCGCTTGTTCAAGCACGCCTTTCACCAGACTCCCCATCAGTACGTCATTTCGCGCCGCATCGAGAAGGCGATGGCGATGCTCCGGGACGAGCGGCTGTCCATCGCGGAGATCGCTCTGGAGTGTGGCTTCTCCAATCAGGGGCACCTCACGACGGTGTTCAAGCGCCGCACGGGGACGACGCCGGGCGCGTACCGAAGGAAGTGACCGCCGGCCGGCCAGGACCGGCGCGGGCGCTGGCTCGAAGGCAGAAGAGCGATGACCGGAAGGGATGCCCGAGCGCCGGGGGAGATCGGCGACATCCGATCTCCCGTCGGCCCACGATCACTCGCCCGGCGAGGCCGACGGGCCCTGGGCTTCGTCCTGAGATCCATCGAGCATCGGGCCCGGAACGACCGGCGCAACCACGCGCCGCAGGGCGAGCTGCTGCTGCAGCGCGTGCTTGGTCCGCAAGCCGCCCGACACCGAGCGGACGAAGCTCCGGTGGTCCTCGCCGAAGTCGATCCGGGGCACCGAGAACGGCGCGTCCGGCGAGCTCCGGAATCCGCCGACTGTCGCGTAGTCGCCAGGCGAGCTGGTGACGGCCCCCACGAAGCCGAGCCGGCGCAGCGTCGCGCACTCGCGAGGACCGAAGTCCGTCCCCACATGCCCGTTCGGATAACAGAAGATGGGGACCGGGCGCCTGGCCTCCGCGCGCAGGCGCGCCCAGGACTCGTGGATCTCGTGCTTCGATTGCTCCTCGCTCGCCCTGGAGAGCACCGGATGGGTGACCGTGTGCGGACCGAACGTGATGCCGCGCGCCTCGCACGCGCGGACGTCATCCCACGACATGGGCGCATAACGCGCGGGCGGGCGCGCCGGGAGCTCGACCTCGGCGGCGGCGGCGAGCCGCTCGATGGCGCGGAGCTTCTCGATCTCGGGGACACGCGTGCACCGATCCACGAAGCGCCGCGCGTGCTGCGCCCGCGGGGCGCCGTCGTTCAGGCGGATGATGTGGCGGAGGCCGGCCACCATCACGCTGAACTCACGGTGACGCGTCGTCTCGAACACGTACTCCACGCGGTGCCACCAGCACCACAGCGCGCCGTCCAGATAGCCTGTCACCACGAAGATGGTGGCCGGGCAATCGAGCTCTTCGAAGATCGGCGCGGCGACCGTCGCCTGATCGATCGTGCCGTCATCCATCGTGAAGGCGACGGCTCGATCGATGGGCGGCGCCTCGCCCGTGAGGCCCTGGAAGAGCCGCTCGAGCGACACGATCGGATACCGCTCGCTCCTCAGGAACTGCAGCGCGCGCCGGAGGGCGCGCGGATCGAGGCCCGTGATGCCGCGATCCGGGTCCGCGAACCGATGCATCACGAGGATGGTCGCATGGCCGTACATCATCGGCGTGAATGGGCGCGCCCCCCACGGCTCGGCCCGCAGATCCGAGGGCCATCGCGTTGCGTTCGACATGAGTCCTCCCCCTCGAGAGCCTTCGGCAGCAGCAGCAGAGTTCGGTGACGGCGCCGCCCCGCCTGCTCAGCTCGCGATCGCCGCCGGCGAGGGCGACGATGGGTGTTCGCCGTGAGGCAGCCGGTCGCCGAGGTACGCTGCGCTCGTGAGGGTGGACGGCGTCTGGCTCGCGCCCCAGACCCGGGCGAGCAGGGCGCTCGGGCGGACCGATGTGACGCGCCTCGGACGCCGCACGAGGAGCAGCGCGTACAGGTCCATGTAGCGCTCGGCCATCCGGACGGCGGAGTAGCGCCTCAGCGCGGTCATCCGGCCGCGCTGGCCCATCTTCGCGGCGCGCGCGGGATCGGCGTGGAGCTCCGAGAGCCTCGCGGCGAACGGCGCGACCTCGTCGGACGGCACGAGGAAGCCCGCCTCCCTGTCGATGAGCGCGGTGGACACGCCGCCCACGTCGGTCGCAACGACCGGCAGCCCCGTGGCCATCGCCTCCAGGAGCGCGATCGGCAGGCCCTTGGCCAGGGACGGCAGCGCGAACACATCGAACGCGGCGAGGAGCGCCGGCACGTCGCCGCGCTCCCCCGCGAACAGCACGCGATCGGACACGCCGAGCTCGCGCGCGAGCGCGACGAGCCGCCCGCGCTCGTCGCCCTCACCGACGAGCACGAGCCGACCGCTCCGGGGCAGCGACCTCGCGGCCGCGCGCACGAGCAGCGCGTGGTTCTTCACGGGAGCGAGGCGCCCGACGCTCCCGATGACCCAGGCGTCCTGCGGGATCGCGAGCTCCGCGCGCACCCGGGCCCTCGCCGCCGGATCCGGCCCGAACTCCCATAGATCGATGCCGTTCGCCACGACATGCAGCTTCTGCGGGTCGACCTCGCGCTGGCGGAGGGCGACCGCGGCGGTCGACTGCGACACCGCGACATGGGCGTCGACGAACGCGGACGCGACGCTGCGCAGCCATCGCCGCCCTCGCATGTCCTGAGACACCCCGTGGTTCGTGTGGATGGTGGGGACCCGGTGCATCCACCCGGCGGGCGCCGCGTAGATGAGCGGCAGGTGGTTGTGCGCGTGGACGAGCATGACGCCCCTCGTCGCGAACAGCGCGGCGAGGCGGGCGGTGAGCGTCGCGTCGAACCCGGGGCACTTCGGCACGAGGTGCACCTCGACCCCGCGCCGCCGGAGCTGATCCGCGCATGGGCCGTCGGGCTCTTCGGCGATCGCGACCGCCAGCACGTCGTGACCCGCGCCGCGCTGGAACCCCGCGAGATCGACGACCACCTGCTCTACGCCGCCGGCCTGGAAGCTGCTCACCACATGCGCGATGACGAGCCGCCGGGAAGCCCGCGATTCCGCGTGAGCAAGATCCTCGATGCCGACAAAAGCCTGTACAGCCATACCCCTCCCCATCGAATGGACTGCCGAGCATCCGACTCGCCTGCGCATCCAGCGCCGGCCACGCCTCGCTGTCGTCCCGTCGCGCCGTGGCCATCCGATACGGCAACGTCGTCCAGGGCATCATCGGCGCGGACCTGGGACCGTCGGTGCATCGACCTGGCGGACCGACACGAGCGCGATAACACGTCGCACGATTACATTGCGGACGGTAAGGGCGCGACTCAAATCACTATACGACGAATTCGCGAGCTGACAAGTAGATCATGCAATGAATGGCAAGGGCGAAGTACAGGGCTGTGCAGCCCGATAAGGACATGGGCGCGGCGCCGAACAGAGGAGATCCGTCCCAGTCTTCGACTGGCCACGTCCGTCGAGAGCGACGCCTCGCCGGGCGAGGAGCCCGGCGGGGGCGTGCGAGGGCGGCGGGGCCTCAAAACCGTCCGCGTTTCATTCAGTTGCAATTACAAGGATCGTCGCGGCCGGTCACGAAAGATGAGCCGCGCGTCGCGGGCCCGAGCACTGTAGAGGGCGTGCCGCGACCCGCACTGGGCCAATCTGCGACGGAGCGTGGGTGGCAGCCCTTCGCCCTAAGGCGGCGCCGGACGGCGATTTCGGAGCTTCGTCTCATCACGGAACGGGGGGACACCGCGATGGAGTTCGCTGGAGGGAGGATGCCTCGATGAAGAACACGAACGGCGCCCGGTGTACGCCGGCGGTGCTGCGCTGGCGGTGGCCGGCGTCAGCGGCTACGCGTCGGCGCTTCGCGGAGGTAATCGAGCAGCCGGGCCTCGTCGCTGCCGATCATCCGGTCGATGCCGTCCTCGCGGACATGGCGTTGGATCTGCAGCGCCCCCGCGGTCGTCCGCACGAGGATGGCGACGCGCCGGAAGCCGCCCATCACGATCGGCCGCAGCCGCTGCATCGCTGCCTCGAACTGCGGCTCGTTCCGCCCCGTCGCCGCGCGCAGGTCGACGAGCAGACACAGCCCGTTGCGGCCGGCTCGGTCCAGCGCGCGGCTCACCTCCATCCACCGTTCCTCGAACTGCGCGGCAGACTCCGACGGCAGCGCGCTCCGCGTGACCCGCGCGAGCTGCGAAGCCGGGTCGATCGTCACGGTGTAGTGCGCGTTGCGGAGGATCTCGAGCATAGCCCATGAGCATGATATCAGGATCAGAGAACCAGGGCAGCCGGCGGGCGAGCCGAGCGTCCTTGGGAGGCGCTGCCGAGCTCGCCGCTCCTGCTCGATCGTTTCGTCGGCGCTTCCGGGAAACCACGTCTCGGACACGTACCGGCAACATGCACGGCGAGCGCCTCTTGAATGGCTTTGACGCGCAGTGACAAATTCCGGAGGGCAGCAGCAAGGGCACGCGTCCAGCTGTCGAAGTCAGCCGTACGACACCTGCCCATGCTGTCCCTTCCTGAAGGATCGAACGGCTCCTCGCGCTCGCCGCGGCATCGAGCGCGACCCACAATGTGCGATGCAAGGTGAAGTCGCGATGTGTCACCCGCTTTCGATTGCTGACGAGTTCGACGATGTGCGATGCAAGGTGAAGCCGCGATGCGCCACCGGCTTTCCGATGCGGCGTGGGCCCGTGGCTCCTTCCGGCGAGGGTCTTGCGGCATGACGGATCTGCCTGTTGCCTTGCGGCCGCTCGATGTCACCGAGCTCGATGCGTTCCTCGATCTCGTGGTCTCTTCGTACGCCAGCGAGCGCGCGAGCGCCGTGGACGCCCGGCTGGAGGAGGCGCGGCGCAACGGGCGCTCCCAGGTGGAAGCGCTCCTGCCGCAGGGGCTCGCCACCCCCGACCATCACCTCTACTCGGTGCTGGAGGGGAGTGTTGCGGTCGGATACCTCTGGATCGGGATGAACGACGTCGACGGGTTTCGAAGCGCGTTCGTCTACGATATTCACCTTCGTGAGGAGGCCCGCGGCCGGGGCCTCGGGCGCCGGGTCATGGTCCTCGCCGAGGAGGCCGCCCGCGCCCTCGGCGGGCGGGATATGGAGCTCCACGTCTTCGCCCAGAACACGCGGGCGCGGCGGCTCTACGAGTCGCTCGGCTACCGGATGACGAGCCTGAGCATGAGAAAACACCTCGGCTGACGTCGAACGCGCTCGCCACGCGCGAGGCCCGGACGCGGCCGATGTCCCGGTGAGCGCTCACCTCCACGAAGCGCGCGCCGCCGAGGCTGCCCTCTCGGCCTCCTCCCTCTCTCCCTCTGAGCCCACGAGCGCACGCTGCCGCGCGTCGCGCGCCTGCGCACTTGCGCCACCGGGGCGGCGCGCACAAATGCTCGTAGAGGACGGAGACGGAGGACGGAGAAGGAGTGTCTGCCGATCGTCGACGAGCGGCTCCACGTCGTGGGGATCGTCACGTCGGCGAGGCGCCGGACTCTGCGCGCGAAGAAGGTCCGGACCCAGGAACAGAAAGAGGAGGGGACGAACATGGCTGATCGCTTGGAGGACCCTGGCCGCACGACGGGCTTCGGATTGGGATTGGTCGAGCTCCATACCTTGCGGGAGAGCCGCGGTTCGTTCATCGGGCTCGGCATTGCCCTCGTGGTGCTCGGCGCGCTCGCGATCCTCATGCCCATGATCGCCTCGCTGGTCACGGCGGTCGCCATCGGGGCCGTGCTGGTGGCGAGCGGCCTCTTCGAGGGAATCCACGCCATCCGGAACCGGCGATGGGCCAACTCCGGCTGGTCGATCCTGAGCGCCCTGGTCCAGCTCGTCGCGGGCGCCCTCATCGTGGCTTTCCCGGTGACGGGCAAGGTCACGCTGACCCTGATCCTGGCGGCGTTCTTCTTCGCCGAGGGCGTCCTCAAGATCATCCGCGCCCTCCAGCATCGCGCGATGCCCGCATGGGGTTGGCTCCTGTTCGATGGCCTGCTCTCGCTGGCGCTCGGGGTCCTGATCTGGTGGCGCTGGCCGAGCACGGCGGCCTGGGCGATCGGCCTGCTCGTCGGCGTCAACGTCCTCATCGGCGGCGCGTCGATGCTGCTGATCGGGCTCAGCGCGCGATCCCGGCCCATCGCCAGCTTGCGCGTCTGACCGGCTCGCGCCGGCGCCGGATGCGATGATCTCCAGCTCGCCTCCGGCGCCCGCGCTCGCGGGTGATCTCGTGCCCCGGAATCGCCTGACCCTTACGGGCCGCCGCTCGCCGGCAGGAGCCACGTCTCCACCGCGTGCGCGAAGCCCTCGTCGGCGTTCGACGTCGTGATGTGATGCGCTTGCCGCTGCACGACGGCGCGCGCCTGGCCCATGGCGATGCTGAGCCCGCTCTCCCGGAACATGAACACATGGTCCGGCATCCCGCCGATCGTGACGATGGCTTCGCCGGGGATGCCGAGGAGCGTCGAGAGCGTCCTCACGACCTCTCCGCTGTTGGCCCGCGAGTGCGTCACGTCGAGGAAGCGGGGCCGCTGGCGTGCCACCGAGAAGTGCGCGTCGGCGCCGTGGAGGTCCGACTCGCAGCGCGCCAGCACCCTGGCGTCGTCGCTCACGCCCGCGATCATGACCGCGCGGTTCACGGTACCTTCCCAGCGCTCGACGACGCGGGGCGCACATTGCACGGCCGCCTGCTCGCGCGCGACGTCCGGCGCGTCGCCGCAGCGCACCAGCCAATCGTCGCCCTGGTAGACCCAGACGTCGGCGCCGCGTCGCTCCAGGGTCGCGATGACGACCGCGGCCACGCCGTCGTCCAGCGTGTGCTGCTCGATCACGACGAGGTCCGGCCGAACCATCACGCCCCCGCCGAGCGCGGCGATCGGCGTCGTGATCCCGAGCCGCTCGATCAGCGCGCGCAGGCCGCGCGGCGGCCGCCTGCTGGTGAGCGCGAGGCCGATACCCGCCCCGCGGAGCCGCTCCACCGCCCGCTCCACCCTCGGGGTGAGCACGCCGTCCGGTGTGAGGAGCGCGCCTTCGACGTCGGCGAGCACCAGGAGAGCCCTGCTCATGCGGCGAGCGCCTCCCAGGCGGCGCGGACGAGCGGGTGGAGGCCGCCCTCCGCGGCGGCGGCAGCGCGCTCGGCCGAGCCGCGCCCGCGCGCCTTCACGCCGCCCTCCTCGCCGGCGCCGAGGCCACGGAAGGCGCGCGCCACCGGCCGAGGGCGGCGACGAGGCGGTCGGCTTCCGCCGGGCCCCACGTGCCGGGCTCATAGGGGGCGAGGGGGGTCGCCTCGTCCAGGACCGGATCGACGACGGCCCACTGCGCCTCCACCTCGGACTGGCTCGCGAACAGGGTCGGATCGCCTACGAGCGCGTCGCCGAGGAGCCGCTCGTAGGGCGCCAGCGCCTCGGACAGGTCGCTCGTCACGAGCAGCTCGGTCGGCTGTCCGATCATCTGCTCGCCGGGCGCCTTCACCCGCAGCCCGACGGCGAGCTCCGGCGCCGGATCGAGCCGGATGCGAACGTAGTCCGGGTCCGCGCGCCGGACGTCGCTGAACACGGCGTGCGGCGGCCGCCGCAGCTGGACGAGCACCTCGGTCGCCGTGACCGCGAGGCGCTTGCCCGTGCGTATGCAGAACGGCACACCCGCCCAGCGCCAGCTGTGGATGCGCAGCCGCGCGGCGCAGAACGTCTCCACCTGGGAGCTCGGCGCGACGCCCGGCTCGCCGCGGTACCCGCGGTACTGGCCGCGGACGACGTCCTCCGGCTCGAGGGGCGCGATCGATCGCAGCAGCCGGACGCGCTCCGCCCGCACCGCGTCCGCGTCGCCGGACGGGGGCGGATCCATGGCGAGGCACGCGACGACCTGCAGGAGGTGGTTCTGCAGCATATCGCGGATGCTGCCGGTGGCGTCGTAGAACCGGCCGCGGCCCTCGATGCCGAAGCTCTCGGCCTTTGTGATCTGGACGCTCTCGATATGGTGGCAGTTCCAGACCGGCTCGAGCAGCGCGTTCGCGAAGCGGAAATAGACGATGTTCTGGACCGGCTCTTTGCCGAGGAAGTGGTCGATTCGATAGATCTCCTCCTCCGGAAAGATGCTCGCGAGGGCGCGGTAGAGCGCCCGAGCGGACTCCAGATCGTGGCCGAACGGCTTCTCGACGACGAGCCGCCCGTGGCGAACGCACCCGGAGCGGTCGAGCGCCTTGACGACCTCTTCGAACAAGGTCGGCGGCACGGCCATGTAGTGGAGCGGCCGCTGGGCGGCGCCGAGCCGCTCGCGGAGGCCGTGGAACGTCGCCGGATCGGCGTATTCGCCGCTCACGTACGAGAGCCGCGCGCACACCTCGCGATAGACGCCGGCGTCGAACGCTCCGGCCCGCTCGAGGCTCTCGCGGACGCGGGCGCGGACCTGATCGAGGGTCCACTCGCTCCTGGCAACGCCGATGATCGGCACGTCCAGCCGGCGCCGGCGGATCAGCCCGGCCAGCGCCGGGAAGATCTTCTTGAAGGCCAGATCGCCTGTCGCTCCGAAGAGCACGAGCGCATCGGCGTCGCTCACGCCGCCCGCTCCGCGGGACCACCGGGCGCGCGCCGCATCGCCCCGATCGCCTTGTCGTTCATCCGTCCAGCGAGCATGCGCTCGGCTCCTCTCGTGACGGCCCTCGGGCCGCACGCGCCCGGTCCGGGCATCGCGTGTGCCACGCTGGCCCGGCACCCGAGCGCGCGCCGCCCGCGGCGAACGATCGGCCGCGTCGTCTCTACCCTCCGCGCCTCCTCGGAGCCTCCGTCACGCGTGCTGTGACGCCGCGCGCCTGCGCCTGCCTGCCCTGACGGCCCGCCTCTTGAACGGGTTGAGCACGAGAGGGAGGTTCTGGATCACATCGACCCGATCCGCGAGGAACAGCGCGATCCAGTGGGAAAGCCGGTGATCCGGGGCCGTGTACGCGACGCGGCGCAGCGCGCCGCTCGCGCCTCTCGGCGGCAAGGCCGTGCTGAACACCGGCGTGGGACGGGCGCGCCCTGGGTGCCTGAGCACCAGCCCCTCGATGGGCTGCTGCTCGGGCTCCAACCAGTGCGCGGACTCCAGGAGGCGGGGCGGCACCTCTCTCGGGACGCCCGGCCTGTCCTCGAGGCAAAGATCGACTCCCCAGTACGGCAGCTCCTTGGGCCGCAGGATCTCGGCTTCCATGATCACCTCCTCTTCGGCGAGAGAGCTCATTTGGCACCCCGCGGAATGAGCACGCATTTGATGATCCCGTCGGTCCTCGCCGCGAACACGCGGTACATCTCCGCGGCCGCCTCGAGCGGGGCGCGGTGGGTGATGAGCGCCTTGGGATCGATGTTCCCCCTGCGGATGTGCTCGAGCAGGCGGGGCATGTAGCGCTTCACGTCGCACTGCCCGGTTTTGATCGTCAGGCCCTTGTTCATCGCCGCGCCCACGTCGACGAGGTTCCACGGCGGCCCGTAGACGCCGATGATCGAGACCCTCCCGGCGCGGCGGACCGACTGGATGGCCCAGTTCAGGGCGATGGGCGAGCCGGCCTCCAGCATGAGCGCCTTGCCCAGCACGTCGTGCAGCACGGAGCCGTTCGCCTCGAGGCCGACCGCCTCGATGCAGACATCCGGCCCGCGGCCGTCGGTCATGTCCCGGAGGGTGGACACGACATCAGGCGTCTTGCTGAAATCGAGCGTCTCTGCCTGGTTGTACCGGCGCGCGAAATCGAGGCGGTAACCGACCGAGTCGACGGCGATGACCCGGCGCGCGCCGAGGATCCAGGCGCACCGCTGGGCCACGAGGCCGACGGGCCCGCAGCCGAAGACGGCCACCGTGTCCGCGGGGCCGATGTCTCCCATCTCCGCGGCCTGGTAGCCCGTGGGGAGGATATCCGAGAGAAAGAGCACATCCTCGTCCGAGAGGTCGTCGGGGATCTTCATGGGGCCGACGTCGGCGAAGGGGACGCGGACGCGCTCCGCCTGGCCGCCCTGGTAGCCGCCCGTGGTGTGCGAATACCCGAAGATTCCGCCGGTGATCGTGGTGAGCGGGTTCGTGTTCTCGCAGGCGGAGGTGCGCTCTCGCTGGCAGAAGAAGCACGTCCCGCAGGCGATGTTGAAAGGCACCACGACGCGGTCGCCGCGCTTCAGGGTCTGCACGGAGGGCCCGAGCTCCTCCACGACACCGGTGAACTCATGGCCGAAGATGGACCCGACACGCGTGTCGGGTACGTAACCGTGATAGAGGTGCAGATCGGAGCCGCAGATCGTGGCGCGACTCACGCGCAGAACCACGTCGTTCGGATGTTGAATCCGAGGCTCCGGACTTTCCTCGATTCGGACCAACCGCGGCCCATGGTATGTGAGCGCTAGCATTTGCACTACCTCCCGCCCTGCTCAATGGGCAATGCAAGGGGTGAACCAGGCGCGCGTGCTCGTGGGTGGACCTGACGTGGGCATCGGCGCTCCGGGCGCTCCGACGCCCCGAGCTTCAGGACATCGTTCTCTTCTTCTCTCTGTTCGCTCGCGGCGGCAGCTTCATCTTCTTCGGATCCTCGATCGCCCGCGGTCCTGACCGCTCCCGTGCAGCCTGCGCATGTGGCCGTTCGGGTCCGAGGATCGCTCGAGGTGACTTCTTGCTCGATCGAGCAATTGCCTAGCTGATTGCTCGATCGAGCAATTGCCTAGCTGAGGGCGCAGGGCATACCATTCCGTCTCTCCAGCCATCCATCTCCCGGGCCGCTTTCCGGTCCTGAGCTACGCGCCCTTGCGGAGGTGATAAGCCGCCATCTTGCGCTTGAGGGTGTTCCTGTCGACGCCGAGCGCGCGCGCCGCGCGCGAGAGGTTGCCCTTGTGCACCTCGAGGGCGCGCCCGATCGCGGCGCGCTCGGCCGACGCCACGGCCTCCGCGAGCGGCGCGACCACCTCGCCGGCTGCCGCAGCCTCCGTCGGGCGCGCGATCCCGCCCGCGCCGCCGCCCGCCGGCCGGGCCGCCGGCGACGCGATCTCCGGCGCGAGGTCGCCCACGTCGACCGTGTGATCGCAGAACACGCCCCACCGCTGCACCTCCGCGCGCAGCTCGCGCACGTTGCCGGGCCAGGCGTGCTGGTAAAGGTGTCTCAGCGCCTCGCGCGTCACCTTGAGCCCGCGCCCCTTGCGCCGCGCCCGCACCTCGTCGAGGAACGCGTCGACGAGCACCTCGATATCTCCACCCCGGGCGCGCAGCGGGGGGACCTCGATGATCGCGCCGCGGAGCCGGTAATACAGATCCTCGCGGAACGTCCCTTCCTCCACCATCGTTGCGAGATCGCGGTGGGTGGCCGCGAGGACGCGCACGTCGAGCTCGATCTTCGCCTCGCCGCCCACCCGCCGCAGGGTCCCGTCCTGGAGCACGCGCAGCAGCGACGCCTGCACCCGCGGCGACAGCTCGCCGATCTCGTCGAGGAACAGCGTCCCGCCGTGCGCCTGCTCGAAGACGCCGCGCCGCCGCCCCGCGGCCCCGGTGAACGCGCCCGCCTCGTGGCCGAAGAGCTCGCTCGCGAGCACGCCCTCGGCGAAGACGCCGCAGTTCTCCGCGATGAACGGGCCTCGCGCGCGCGGGCTGTGCTCGTGGATCGCCCTGGCCGCGAGCTCCTTTCCGGTCCCGGTCTCGCCGACGATCAGCACCGGCACGTCGGTCGCGGCGACCCGGGTGATCCGGGCGCGCAGGAAGCGCATCGGCTCGCTCTCGCCGACGAGCACCGTGTCGCGCGTGCGCGCCTCGGCCCGGAGGCGCACGACCTCCTCGCGCAGCGCGCGGATCTCGGGGAAGCCCTCGATATCGAGCCGGACCTCGCGCACCGGCCGCGGGTGCGGGTGCGGCACGAACGCCGCCGGGATCACCTGGAGCATGCGCGCCGGCAGGATCCCCGCCTGCACCAGGATGACCCAGAGCGTCTGCGCCTGCGGCGTGCCGGCCGAGAGCAGGACGTCCATCGCCCACGCCGCCGGCGGAAACGCGCGCTTGAGCTGCGCCGAGAGCTTCCCGAGCGCCCGGAAGAGCTTCGCGTGATCGGACGGATCGTCGACGTCCACGACCCGGAGCTCGATCCGCGGCGCCCGGGCGCGCGCCCGCTCGACGAGCGCCCGCGACGGCGCCTCGCCCGCCGGGATGGTGAGGACCACGATCGCGTCGTAGCGGCTCTCTTCCTGGTCCAGGAGCCGCAGCACAGGCCCGCGATCGCCCTCGGGCCTGCGGCCGTGGTGCGCCGGCGCCGGCCCGAGCGTGCCCGCGTCCGACCACGTGAGGAGGAGGCGATTCACCGGTGCACCGTACACCAGGCATGGTGCGCCGTGTATCAGCAACTCTGGTGCGCAGTGCACCATGTCGAGCCGTTCTGCCGGCGTTTCGGCCGGCCGCGCGCTGGCACGGAAGCCGCAGGTCTCTGCCGCATTCCCATGGGCATCCGCACCCGCGTTCGCGCCCGCGTTCCCGTCCGTCTTCGCCGCCTGCCCCGGAGATCTCGATGAAAGCCCCCGCCGACAGCGCCGTCCTCCCTGCCCATGCCCGCCTCGTCGCCCGCGACGACGTCTGGCTCGAGGGCAACGCCGTCCAGCAGCTCGCGCGCGTCGCGGCGCTGCCCGGCTGCGTCCGCGCCGTGGGCATGCCGGACCTGCACGCGGGGCGGGGCATCCCCATCGGCGCGGCCTTCGCCTTCGCGGACCGGGTCGTCCCGGAGCTCATCGGCGGCGACGCCGGCTGCGGCGTGCGGCTCGTCGCGACGTCGATCGGCCGCGCGGCGCCGGACGTGCTCGAGCGCCGCGCGCGGCAGGCGATGGAGGACGAGCCGCTCGCGGAGTGCGACCCGCGGGCGGTGTTCGAGCGGGTCTGGGAGCGCGGCGCGCGCGGCCTCGCCGAGATCGACGGCGTGCCCGAGGCCCTCGCGCGGCTCGCGGCGGCGGAGCCCGAGGACGGCCTGCGCCCGAGCGGCGACGCGTCGCCGTACCGCGCGGGGTACGAGGGCGCGCTCGGCTCGATCGGCGGCGGGAACCACTTCCTCGAGGTCGCCCGGGTCGGCGCGCTGCGAGATCCTGCGTCGGCGAAGGCCCTCGGCCTCTCCGCGGGGGAGCTCGTCGTCGTGGCCCACTCCGGCTCGCGCGGGCTCGGCGGCGCGCTCGGGCAGCGCTGGGGCGGCGCGGTGCTCCAGGGGGACGCGGCCGAGCCGTACCTCGGCGAGCTCGCCGGCGCGTGCCGCTTCGCGCAGGCCAACCGGCTCCTGCTCGCCTACCGGATGCTGCGCGCGCTCGGCGCCTCGCGGGCGTCGACGATCACGGGCGGGCTCGACCTCACCCACAACGACGTCGCGCGCGAGGCCGTGGGCGGCGAGCTGGCCTGGGTTCACCGCAAGGGGGCGGCGCCCGCCCGGGGCAGCGATTTCACCGTGGTGCTCGGGTCGCGCGGCGCGCCGTCGTGGGTGATGCGCGCGCGCGACGCCGAGGCGGGGCTGCGCTCCGTCGCCCACGGCGCGGGCCGCAAGATGGGGCGCGGCGAGGCGCGCGAGAAGATCGCGGCCAGGTACCGGCGGCGCGAGCTCGCCCGCACGGAGCTCGGCGGACGCGTTGTGTGCGACGACGCGGCGCTGCTGCTCGAGGAGCACCCGGACGCGTACAAGCCGATCGAGCCGGTGATCGAGAGCCTTGTGGAGGCCGGCCTGGCGACGCCTGTCGCGCCGCTCGTGCCGGTGCTCACGGTGAAGCGATGAGCCGGTCGTGGGTGCAGATCAGCGCGGGGAGGGGGCCTGTCGAGGTGCGGCGCTTCGTGGCGCGGCTCGCCGAGCGGGGAGAGCCGGTGAGGACGTACCGGGTGGGGCGGAAGCGCGCGCTCGAGGTGGCGGACGTGCGGCAGGCGCGGTGACGGGGATCGGCCCCGCGACCCTTCGCGGGCTCGCGGTGGCGGCGAGCGGCGAGATCATCAACGTCGGATCCGGGACGGGACGCCGGTGAAGAGTCGGGTGGACACCGACCTCTCGAGCTCAGGGCGCGTGCTCTCGAGGTGCGTCGAGCCGTCGGACTGGACGGCGGGGGCTCGCGCGTCGCCGATGTCGGGAGGGCGCGGAGGTTGCTAGGCGCGGAGGTCGCTGGGGTGGACCGCGACAAGCCCTCTTGAAGCGGGGCTGGCGCGCTTCTTCCGGTGGCTCGCCGCAGCGAGCGATCGATCAACAGACAGAAAGCCAGTGAAGGAACACTCGATGGTCTCCTTGCTCTCGATATTGGTTCTCGGGTTCTTCCTGGGGATGCGCCATGCGACTGACGCGGATCACGTCGTGGCCCTCACCACCATCGTCAGCCGTGAGCGCTCGCTACGCGCGGCCGCGCCCATCGGCGTGATCTGGGGCATCGGCCACACCATCACCATCCTCGTCGTGGGCGGCGCCATCATCCTCTTCGGCATCGTCATTCCCCCGCGCATCGGGCTGACGATGGAGCTCTCGGTCGGCTTCATGCTGATCCTGCTCGGCGGCCTGAACCTCGCCGTCTCCATGCGCAATGCCCGCGCCATCGCGCGCCGAGAGGCGCAGGCGCACGCGAGCAGCACCACCCCGCACGATCACGCGGAGGATGCTGGACACCACGCCACCGTGGCGCGTCTCGATCGTCGCCTCGGCCGGTTCGGCGCATATCGGCTCGTTCGCCCGCTCCTCATCGGCGTCGTGCACGGGCTCGCGGGCTCGGCCGCCATCGCGCTCCTCGTCCTCGGCACGATCCGCGATCCCCTCTGGGCGCTCGGCTACCTCGTGGTGTTCGGCGTCGGCACCATCGCCGGGATGCTGCTGATCACGACGGCTCTCGCGATGTCGTTCTCGTATGCAGCGCGCCGCTTCGACCGCCTCCACGGCGGGATCGGCGTCGTGTCGGGCTTTCTGAGCCTCGCGTTCGGCGCCTTCCTCGTCTACGACATCGGCTTCGTGCAAGGGCTGTTCACGAGCCATCCGCAGTGGACCCCGGGGTGATCCCCCCGCGCGCTCGCAACAGCTCGCCTGGCGGCTACAGCTGCCGCATGAAGGCGGTCAGATCGTGCTTCTCCTCGAGCGAGAGGTTCAAGCCGAGCACGATGTTGAAGAGCTCCACGGTGTCCTCGAGCGTCAGGCAACGCCCGTCGTGCATGTACGGCGGGCTGTCCTTGATGCCGCGCAGCGTGAAGGTCTTGATCGGGCCGTCCCCCGGCTCGTCCTTGAGGAAGCGCTCGAGGTGCAAGTCGTGCATCTGGTTGTCCAGATAGAAGGGCGCCGTGTGGCAGCTCGCGCATTGGCCCTTGCCGAAGAAGATCTGCTCGCCTCGCAGCTCGCTCGGGGTCGCCTTCGTGTGGTCCAGGCGGCCGGTATCCAGGACGAGCTTGGGCGCCGGCGGGAAATCCAGCATGTTCTGCAGCTGCGCCATGTGGCTGACCTGGATGCGGTCGAGGATGTTCATGCCCTTCTTCATGGCGTGGATCGGATCGCCGTTGAAGTAGGCCGTGCGCTGCTCGAACTCCGTGAAGTCTTCGACGGATCGCAGGCTCCGCTTCGAACCGTGGATCTGCTGGTTGAACACGCCGCGCAAGCTCACCGTGTCGAGGCGGAGGCGCCGCTCCTGCGGGCGCGTGTCCGGGTTCAGGTGGAACTGCCCCGTCGTATGGCCGTTGATGTGGCAGTCGAGGCACGTCACGCCGAGGCTCGGCTCACGGGTCTTGCGATCGTCGGTCGGGTTGAACTCCTCCTGCGGGAACGAGGTCAGGAGGAGCCGGAGCCCGTCGAGCTGCACCGGCGTAAGGATGTCCTTGAAGAGCCGGTAGTAGTTGTTGATCGACACCACCTCCCCGCGCGACACGTCGCCGAGCTCCGGCCGGTTGCTCAGGAAAATCGCGGGCGGGAACTCGGGCAGGAACGCCTCCGGCAGATCGAAGTCCACGTCGAAGCGCTCGAGCCGCGGGAACATCTCGATCTGCATCTTCGGGAAGACCTGGCCGCCGTTCGCCTGCAGGGGGTGGGGCAGCGACGGATACGGGAAGACGCCCTGCCGCTTGATCTCCAGGGGAGGCATGGCGGCCAGCTTCTCCCAGGTCAGCCCGCCCTGGAGGCGCGCCGTCGGGCCTACGCAGAGCGGCTTGCCGCGCGACATCGTGGCGGTGGGGTCGAGGTGGGGCGTGAGATCGTAGCGCTGCTCGAGGAGCTTTTGCTGAGCGCGCATGACATTGGGTTTGTTCGCGATCTCCCGCTTCATGATGGCGGCGGGATCCTCGTACGGTTTGTCCGCGTTCAGCGGATCCCGGTAGAAGTCGAACCCCGAGACCCTGCCCTGCTTCGGTTGGCCCAGGAATACGGGAGACGACGGGTCGGCGCTCCGCGCGTTGAAAATGTCGGAGAGGTCGTGGGCGGTCTTCCTCTGCTCCGGCCGTTGCACCGCGACGTGGCGAGCCTCCATCGCGCGGGCGATCGCGTCGGGCGGAGGCGCGGTCGCACCGCTCGTCTGCGCCCATCCGCTGGCGATACCGAAACCGATCAGCGATGTCGTGACGAGCGCGGCGACGCCGTGGCAAATCGGCCTCTCTGCGAGCACGGCAGCCGTCCGTGACAAGGCTGGTCGGATCTTGCGCATGCTCGTCCGTTTGCAACCGCTATACCGATCCTCGAGCGGTCTCGGGCGGCGCGGGCTACCTCGCGGGCAGAATCAAATGTTGATGGCCCCGACAAACCGCGGAATTTGAACAACCCGGCCGAGCCTCGGCCGGGCCGCTCCCGGGCTACTTTTTCGGTTTGGCGGCACTTTGCTTCGAGGCCCCGCTTGCGCTCTGCGCCGCGCGGCGACGAGCGCGACATCGTGTCGCAGGACGCTGGCGGCGGGTGAGGCTAGCCTGTTTCGCGATGATCCAGCGAGACCAGGGCGGGTCTGCCAGGGACCCGGCCCGTTTCCCTCACGGCGTGCGGAAGGTGAGCGGACCGGCGGGGCTCCGGTCGTTGCGGAGCTCGCGCTGGCGCCGTGTGGCAATGCTAGCCGTCGCCGTCGCGGGTGTGGCGTTGAGCGGCAGGGCCGAGCCCTCGCCGCCCAGCCAGGCCGCCGCCGAGCTCGTCGACTCGACCCCGGCGCCCGGCGAGAGGGCGCTCGCTGCGCGTCTGCTCGCGCCTTGTTGCTGGGATCAGACGCTCGATGTCCACGAGTCCGAGGTGGCGCGCGATCTTCGTCGCGAGATCCACGCGCGTCTCCGTCGGGGGGAGGTGGCCGACGCCATCGAGCAGGACCTGGTGGCGCGTTACGGCGAACGCCTCCGCGCTGCGCCCTCGTCAGGCACGCTGGGCAAGGTCGCGCTGGGGTTGATGCTGGGCATCGCGGTGACCTTCCTCGGGATCTTCGCCCTTCTGCGATCGTGGCGGAGCAGCGCAGCGCGAGCCGCTCCGTCCGGAGGCGCCATGGCGGCTGCCCGCGACGAGTACGACGAGCGCCTCGATCATGAGCTCCGCGAGCGCGACGCGTGAGCGCACCCGCCCTCCCGGTTGTGATGACGTGTGATCGAGGAGGGGCGCGCCGTTAACTTTTCACCTGGATGCGGCCGGCTCTCCATGAAGGACGGCCGCGGGGTGCGACAAATTGCTGCATCCCAGGAGAGCCGAGTTTCGCGTAAGCTGCGCTCCGGTGCGGTGGTGACGACTTTGTGACCTCGTAGCTTGAAAGGTTGTCCGATGGTTCGTTCAATGGCTCGTGCCACGCTCGTCAGCGTGGCCTGTCTTACGGCTCTCAGCGGGTGCGGCGGGAGCGATGAGGGCGTCCTCTCGAAGACATTCGCGCTGAGCTTCGCCGCCAAGGTCGGCGACAAACCGTTCTCCTGCGCCGGCACGTTCGATGGTGTCGGTACGACCGGATCGACGGTGAATCCGCTCGATTTTCGCATGTACGTCTATGACGTGCGGCTCGTTCGCGACGACGGGTCGGAGGAGCCCCTCTCGCTGGAGCAGGATGGCCAATGGCAGCGCGACAAGGTCGCGTTCCTCGACTTCGAGGACGGCACGGGCTCCTGTGAGACCGGCAGCCCGGAGACGAGGACCGAGGTTGTTGGCACCGCGCCCGCCGGCGAGTACGCCGGCGTCAGGTTCAACGTGGGTTTGCCCCCGGAGATGAACCACCTGGACGCGGCGACGGCCCCGGCGCCCCTGAACATTCCCGGTATGTGGTGGTCGTGGAAGGGCGGCTACAAGTTCGTGCGCCTCGATCTCGTCTCGACGATGAACCCGACGTACTTCTTCCACCTCGGGGGTACGAACTGCCAGGGGACCGTGAGTGAAGGCTTCTCGTGCGCCGCTGACAACCTCGCCGATATACGCATCGACGGGGTCGACCCGGAGTCGAGCGTCATCGTCTTCGATATCGCCAGGTTCTATGCTGAATCCGACCTCGACCACCAGGTCGACGGCACGACGGATCGCACCTCCGGTTGCATGTCGTCCGAGGGCGACCCGGAGTGCCTGCCCGTCTTCAAGGCGCTCGGAATGGCCTTCGATGGCGTGAGCCCGTCCGCTGCGCAAACCGCCTTCCGGGTGGAGTGAGATGGTCATCCTCAGAACAGCGACCTACCTGCTCGCGCCGCTCCTGGTCTGTGCGATCGCTGGCTGCGGTGCCTCCGACGAGGACATGGAGGACCCGAGCGACGCCGAGATCATCCCGGGCGATCCTCGCTTCGAGCGTGATCCGGCGCTCAACGTGGAGAACGTCAGCGCCGCCGTGGAGAAGCGCAGCCACAACATGGGGCAGAACTGCATGGGCTGCCACCAGCCCCATGGGCCTGGCAAGGGGCTCTTCACCGCCGCCGGGACGGTGTACGCGCCGTCGGGCACGCCGGTGACCGGCGGAACCGTCGAGCTCCGCACCGCCGGCGACGGTGAGGGAGATCTCGTGCTCTCCGTTGCCATCGACGGGAACGGGAACTTCTTCACGACCGAGCCGCTGCCCTTCCCGGACCAGGCGCTGTTCTTCTTCGTGCGGTCACAGGACGGCGAGGGGACGAACACCATGCCATTTCCAACCATCTCTGGAGCGTGTAATCTGTGTCACAACGAGCAGCGCCGCATTCTGCTGGAGTAATCCGCGCGAGCACGTCGGCGGCGCTCGTCGCGCTCGCGGTGGCGTCGTGCGGGGGCGAGACGGAGGAGACCTCGCCGGTCGACAGCTACGCGTTCGCCTTGCCCGTCGGCTTCCCGACGCCGTGGGTGCCGCCCGACAACCCGATGACCGAGGCGAAGGTCGCGCTCGGACGCGCCCTGTTCTTCGAGGAGCGCTTGTCGGGCAACGGGACCATGGCGTGCGCCTCGTGTCACGAGCGGGACAGGGGGTTTGCCGACGGCAAGCCTACCCCGACCGGCTCGACAGGGGACGCGATCCCGCGCAACGCGATGGGGCTGGCCAACGTCGGCTATTTCCCGCTGCTCACGTGGGGCAACCCCACGCTGTCGTCGCTCGAGGAGCAGGCGCTCGTCCCGATGTTCGGCGAGAACCCGGTCGAGCTCGGGATCACCGGTGCCGAGGACGTCGTCCTCGGCCGGCTCCGCGGCGACGATGCGTACAGGGCGGCGTTCGTCGCCGCGTTCCCCGGGGAGAGCGAGCCGATCACGTTCGATACCGTCGTGAAGGCGATCGCGGCGTTCGAGAGGACGCTCATCTCCGGGCGCTCCGCGTACGATCGGTATACCTACGGAGGAGAGGCGGGCGCGATGTCCGAGGCGGCGTTGCGCGGCATGGACCTCTTCTTCTCCGAGCGGCTCGAGTGTTATCATTGCCACAGCGGGATCAACTTCACGACCGCCTTCCGGAGCGCCGAGACGAAGCAGGCGGAGATGGATTTCCACAACACCGGCCTCTACAACCTCGGCTCGGACGGGGACTATCCGCCCGGCGGAGAGGGGCTGTTCGAGTTCACCGGCGACCCGGCGGACAAGGGGAAATTCCGCGTTCCTTCGCTGCGCAACATCGAGCTGACGGCGCCCTATATGCACGACGGGAGCGTGGCCACCCTGGAGGAGGTCATCGACCACTACGCCGCGGGAGGCAGGACGATCGAGGATGGGCCGTTCGCCGGCGTGGGCAGCGAGAACCCGAACAAGAGCACGCTCGTCAGGAAGTTCACCATCACGCCGGAGGAGAAGGCGGATGTCGTGGCCTTCATGAAGAGCTTGACCGATCCGGAGTTCGCAGCCCTGGCGGACGGCGCGCAGGCGCCATAGCCCGTCGAGCGCCACATTCGCCGCGAGTGGGCCCTTTACGGCTCCGCCCGGTCACATCGGCCGGCCCCCGCTCGCGCGGACGATCTCCCCCGTGACCGCGGTGTTCGCCGCGGAGCACAGGAACACGATCGTCGGCGCCACCTCCTCGGGCCGCAGCAACCGCCCCACGGGATACGCCTTCCCGCGCTGCGCGACGAGCTCCGGTGATACATGCGCGCTCATCTTGTCGGTCAGCGTCAGGCCCGGCGCCACCACGTTGGTCAAGATGCCGTGCGGCCCGAGCTCGCGCGCGAGCACGGACGTGAGCCCGTGGAGCGCCGCCTTGGCGGCGGCGTACGGCCCTGCGCCCACCACCCCGTCGAGCGCCACGCCCGAGGAGATGTTGACGATCCGCCCCCAGCCGCGGGCGCGCATCGAGGGCACCGCGGCCTGGATGGCCGCGAAGGCGCCGTCGATGTTGTCGTGGATGACGCCCTGCCACTCCGCGAGCGGGATGTCCTCGAAGCGCGGCGCTTCCCAGGGCAGGCGCTCGCTCCAGCGGACCGCGTTGTTGACGAGCACATCCACCTGCCCGAAGCGCGCCACGGTGGCCGCGACGGCAGCCTTGACGGACTCGACCGACCCGAGGTCGAGCTCCAGCGCGAGCGCCTCGCCGCCTCGCCGCTCGATCTCCTGGACGACCTCCCGGGCCTTCTCCCGCTCGCTCCGGTAGGTGAGCGCCACGCGGGCCCCCTCGGCCGCGAGCTGCAACGCCACCTCCCTGCCGATCCCCTGCGAGCCACCTGTCACCAGCGCGGCCCTCTTCTCCAGCCCCAGATCCATGCGACACCTCGCTTTCGACAGGAAGGTAGACGAAATGGAAGAAACTTCCAGGATGAATTTGGAAGAATCCTCCAGTTGGGCCGGCTGGCCAGCGGTGCGTGGCTGGGGTAGGGGAGGGGCCATGGCCGTGGCTCGACAGAACGGCGTGGCCCGCCGGGAGGCGCTCCTGGACGCGGCGCTCCGCTGCTTCGAGCAGCGGGGCGTCCTGCGCACCGGCATCGAGGACGTCCGCAAGGAGGCGGGCGCGAGCCCTTCGAGCGTCTACCACCTCTTCGAGGACTTCCCGGCGCTCGTGGCGGCGCTTCTGGAGCGGACCTTCGAGCGGCTGGTGGGGTACGTGACCGCGCGCGTGCTCGCCGCCAGGACGGCGCGCTCGGCGGTGCGGACGCTGGTGGAGGCGCACTTGACCTGGGTGTTCGACCATGAGGCCGAGGCGCGCTTCATGTACCAGGCGCTCGCGCTGGAGCTCGACGGGCATCACCGCGCCGCGCTCCGGGAGACCAAGGCGCGGCTCAAGGCGGAGGCGATGGCGCACCTCTCGGAGCTCGGCGTCTTCCCCGGGGCGCGCTCGTCCGAGGTGATGGTCGACGTCGTCCTGCTCGGGCCGGCGCACCAGGCCTGCCGCGTCTACCTCTCCGCGCCCGGCGCCGTGGACCCCACGTGGATGAGGGCGACCCTGCCCGAGCTCGCGTGCGGCGCGATGGGCAAGGTCGACCCGGCGCGACGGGCGGCGAGGACAGGGCAGCGCGCCGCCGGCGTGGAGCCGCGTCAGCGGGCCGGCGGGAGAAGGAAAGGCAAACGCGAGATCGGCTAGGCTCATCCGTCGAATGAGCATCGAGGACGACGCCCTCCTGGTGCGGGTGATGGGCCATCTCGGCCTGACCCGGGGTGCGCTGCTCGGCATCGGCGGTGAAGCCTGTGTGTTTGCGCTGGGCAGCGAGAGGATCGCGCGCATCCACCATCCCGGGGCCGTTCGAGACGCGGTCGTCCGGCGAGCCCAGTTGCTCGAGGGCTTCCACCAGACCGCGAGCGCGGTGCCGTTCTCGATTCCGCGTGTCCTGGAGATGACCGAGCTGCACGGCCGCCTCATCACCTTCGAGCCGCGGCTCCCCGGGCGGCCCCTCTTGCACGTGCTCGGCGAGGTGGCGGGCGCCGAGCGTGAACATCTCATCACCCGCTTCCTCGAGGCCTCGACGCGCCTGCGGGATCTGCGCGTGAGCCCTGCGTGGTACGGCGACCTCTGCGAAGCCGAGCCGATCCGGACGCCCTCGTACCGCTCTTACCTCGAGCAGCGCGCAAAGAAGAGCCTGGCCTGCGCCGGGAGCGCGTTCGACGGCCTCGATCCAGCGCGCCTGGCCGCCGCGCTGCCCGAGCCGGAGCGACCGAGCTTCGTTCACATGGACTTCTATCCAGGCAATGTGCTGGTCGAGGGCCAGGAGGTGAGCGCCGTGATCGACTTCGGGGGCCCAGCCATCGTCGGAGACGCTCGGCTCGATCCGCTGTCTGCCGTCATCTACCTCACCCCGTTCATCACCACGACGGCCACGGATCGGGATCGACGCCTCGCCCGGGAGTGGCTGAAGGCGCAACACCTGGACGCGCTGGTCGAGCCCGCCGAGCGATGGATCGCCGCCCGCTGGTCGTTCGCGACCGACGACGTGCGCTTGCACCGATGGTGTCGACGCGTGTTGCTCGGACACCAGGGGGATCCGTGAAGCGGACCGTTGGACGCTCGCGGCGGGCGGTCCCTCCGGCCGTCTACACGGGGCCGCTCGTCTGCTTTGCCGATCGTCCAGGCGGGGTGGAATACACCTGGCGAGTCACGGTGACAGCGATGCACATGAGGCCGACGCGAAGCCAGGTACGCTCCGGCAGTCGCCGCGTCGCTAGAAAGATACGGCGGAGCGCTTCGTTGGCGCGGCCCTCGCTACTTTTGGTAACGTGTGAGCCGCTCGCCACGTTGGGTGACGTGTGAGCCGTTCGCTACTTTTGGTAACATGTGCGCCGCTCGCTACGTTTGGTAACATGTGAGCCGTTCGTGCGATGCGTCGCCCCACATGCGCCTTGACCATTTGAGTTCTTCGCAGGAATTTGTATCCTTAACCCATATGATAAAATCATCACGATTCCTCCGCGTCGGAAATTTTCCTGCGTCATCGTCACTGGCGCTCAGTGCGCTGGTGTTGCTGGGCGCGCTGCACGTCAGCGGCTGCGGCGATGACGAAGGCGGTACCACCACCGACGGCACCACCGGTGGCCAGCAGACGACGAGCAGCAGCAGCGGCGGCACGACGGGAAGCACCTCCTCCGGCGGCGAAGGCGGGGAGGACGGCACCACCTCGGCGTCGACCGGGGGCGACGGCGGCTCGGGCCCGGCCGGCACCGGCGGCTCGGAGCCCAGCACCGGCGGCTCGGACCCCGGCACTGGCGGAACGGGTGGAGGAGGCGCGGGCGGTGGCGACGGAGGCGCGGCGCCCGAATCCGGCCTTCCGACGCCGCCAGGCGCCGATGTGCCGAAGCCGTCCGGCGCGGCGGGCGGGCTCAAGGTCATCGACTGGGCCGGCTTCGCGGGCGCCGTCACGTACAGCTTCGACGACGTGAACCAGACCCAGATCCAGAACTACGATGCGATGAACGCGCTCGGCGTGCCGTTCACCTTCTACGTCTGGACCGGCAAGCAAGAAGCGAACAATGCGGTGTGGAAAAAGGCGCTCATGGACGGGCACGAGCTCGCCAACCACACGAGGAGCCACGGGGCGAGCGACAACGGCTCTGATACGGACGCCGGGACGAAGGACATCAAGGACAAGTTCGGCATCACGCCGTATACGATGGCGGCCCCGATGGGCGCGGAGGCGTACGTCAACATCGCCCAGTCGCGCTTCATGATCAATCGCGGCGTGTCCGACGCCCTGATCGGCCCGAACGATAACACCAATCCGTTCAAGCTGCCCACCTACATTCCCCCGCAAAACGCCTCCAAGGCGCAGATGGACGCGGAGGTCACGAGCGCGCGAAGCGGCAAGAAGTGGCGCACCTTCTGCATTCACGGCTTCACCGGCGGCAGCGACGGCGCCTACCAGCCCATTCCGTTCCAGGCCTGGGTCGATCACGTCAAGGGTGTCAAGGAGTTCGGCGACGTGTGGATCGGCACCATGGAGACCATCGGCGCCTACTGGCGCGGCCAGAAGGCGATCTCGGAGGGCACCAACACAAAGAACGGGAACGACACGACGTACAACTGGACGCTCCCCCAGAACTTCCCGCCGGGCAAGTTCGTGCGCGTGACGGTCACCGGCGGCACGCTCAAGCAGGGCGGCGTCGCGCTCAAGTGGCACCCGAAGGGCTACTACGAAGTGGCGCTCGACGCGAAGTCCGTCACGCTGTCGCCCTGACGCGAGCCGCCCGAAGCCCCGCGCCGTCATCCTGGCATGAGCGCGCGGCTTCGGGCGAGCGGGCTCTTCAGCTCGTAGGCAAGCTGTTGATATCGACGTCGGTCTTCCACGAATCGGGCAGCTCGGGTAGAAGGCAGTTCTGTCGACCCGGGGCAGGTCCCGCAGCTGGGGCTTGACGTCTCCGAAGCGTTTGGATTTCCTCTCCCCCAACGAGAGCGCGTCCCATGCCTGACTCCAGCGGGAGCTTCGCTCGGTTGCTCCGCGAACCGGTCATTCATTTCCTCTTCATCGGCGCGCTGCTGTTCCTTGGACACCGGCTCATCGCCGGCGATCCGAGGGAGATCGTCGTCAGCGCGGGGCTGAAGGCCGACGTGGAACGGCGGTTCCGCGACGAGGTGGGGCGGGCGCCGACGGAGGCGGAGCTGACGGCGGCGCTCGACCGCTGGAAGCGGGAGGAGGCGCTCTACCGTGAGGCGCTGCGGGAGGGGCTCGACCGGGAGGATGCGGCGGTGCGCACCGTGCTGGCCGACAAGCTCCGAGCGCGGGCGGCTCAGCCCATGGCAGCGCGGCAGCCGACGGACGCAGAGCTGGACGCGTGGCTGGCTTCTCACCGGAGCCAGTACGAGATGCCGCTGCGGTACGATTTCGAGTTCGTAGCTTTTCCCAGGAGCGACTCGGCCGCAGAGGAGCAGCGGTCGAAGTATCGGAGCGCGCTGGCCGACGGCGCTGACCCGAGGACGCTCGGTCGTCCGATCGTGGGTGGCAACTTCACCCGCGACAAGCTCGCTGAGAAGTTCGGGCCTCAGGTCTCCGACAGCATTTGCAAGCTGCCGCTCGCGACGTGGCAGGCCCTGGAGACCGACGACAGCCTGCTGCTCGTGCGGGTCAACCAGGTAGATGGCGGGCTGCCCAGCCGTGAGTCACTGCGCCCGATCCTCGCCGTCGACTGGGTCTCCGCGATGAAGAAGAAGGCCGCCGACGAGTTCGTCGAGAGCGTCCTCGCGCGGTACAGATTCAAGGAGAGCCCTTGAATCGTCCGTCGCTGCTCCGGCTGGCTCGGCTCCTGCCGTTCTTGCTCGTCCTGCTCCTTTCGCCTGCCCCCGCGGCGGGGCACGCGCTCAACTCGGCGATGCTCTCGCTGACGGAGGTGGAAGGACACGACGGGCGGTTCCTCCTGCGCTGGGAGGCGAGCTCGTCCGCGCTCCAGGCCGATCTCGCGACGCCCGCCGTCTTTCCCCCGGCCTGCAAGCTCGACGGGGCATTCCTCGACTGCGGTCACTCCGGCCTGGTCGGCACCATCGATCTCCCGTGGCTCGAGGGCACCGAGACCAACGTGATGGTGGTGATCGAGTGGCGGAGCGGAAGCCGGCTCGTCCGGGTGTTGAACGGCAGCGACCCGAGCCTTTTGGTCTACGGCATCCCCGCCTCCGCCGGGCTCGGCGCGCTGAGGCCGATCGCGGTCGATTACACGTGGCTCGGTATCGAGCACATCCTGACCGGGTTCGATCACCTCCTCTTCGTCATCGCGCTCACGCTCCTCGTGCGCGGCGGTCGGAAGCTGCTCGGCGCCGTCACGGCCTTCACGGTCGCGCACAGCCTGACGCTGGCCTGCGCCGTGTTCGGCTGGCTGACGCTGCCGGCCCCGCCGGTCGAGGCGGCCATCGCGCTCTCGATCGTGCTTGTGTGCGGCGAGTGCATCCGGTCGACCGACTCGCTCACCCGCCGGGCCCCCTGGGCCGTCACGTTCGCCTTCGGGCTGCTCCACGGGCTCGGGTTCGCGTCGTCGCTGCTCGACATCGGGCTGCCGGAGAGGCATGTGCCGGCCGCGCTCCTGTTCTTCAACGTGGGCGTGGAGACAGGCCAGCTCGGCGTGATCGCGCTGGTGGTCGCGCTGCGCCTCCTCGCCGCGCGGGTCCCCACGCAACCGGCGACGGTGCGGCGCGGCGTGGTGTATGCGATGGGCGGAATGGCAGGCTATTGGTCGATCGAGCGTATCGTGGCGATGCTGACGGACGTCAGATTGTAGCGGAGCCCGCCGGCCGCGGCGTGGAGGCGGCCCCTTCGCGCTCCTCCGGCAGGCCCGGCAGGCACCTCGCCGCTCACCGCTTCTCGCCGCTGCCCGTCGCCGCGGGATCGCGCCCCGGCGTCGCGTCCACCGCGCCCGGACCGAGCAGCGTGCCGCACATCGTCTTGCACCGGATGTCGGTCGGCTTGCACTCGCACTTGCCTTGCTGCTTGAGCTCGAGCTTCCCGCGCATCTCGTCGACCGTGAACTGCGCCATCCGCTCGACCCGGGCCATGTCCCACCCCTCCTGGACCTGCCGGGGCGTCCGCGGCTCGGTGGCCTTGCCGTCGGGCTCGGCGCAGCAGCGGAAGCTCAGGAAGTAATAATAGAACCCCTCGTCGTGGGTGTAGATCTTCGGCCGGCACTGGTTGCGCACGCCCTTGTACCAGGGGCCGCCGGTGTGGACGCTGTCGAACTTGCCGCGCCAGCCGCCGCTCGTCTCGCTCGCCACGACCTCGTCGGTGTTCGCGGGCAGGTCCGCGACGCCATAGTCGCTGATGCACTCGGGTTGCGATCCGCTCCGCACGCCCTTCCAGAGGCGGGCCAGCTCGCCCGGGTCGCGCTTCGCGACCTTCTTCATGTCGGGATCGTCCCAGAGGTGGTCGCCGTTGCACTTCGTCGCGTCGCGCGAGTACCCGTAAGGGAACGGCTTCATCTCGGGGCCCTCGCACGCGAGCGTCCACTCCGACTCGGTGCAGAGGCGCTTGCCGACGGCGGCGCACTTGACCTGCGCCTGGTGGAAGCGGTTCATCACCTCGGGCCGCTCCCCCTTCTTGTTCGGCCACTCGTACGTGTCGATGCAATAACGCTTCTTCGTCTTGTCGCCGGTGCAGCGGGCGGGAGCGGGGGCGAACTCCTCGCAGATCGTCTTCTTGTTCGACTTGTCGTACCAGCTGCGGAGGCAGCTGTGCTCGACCTCGCTGCAGTACTCGCCCTCGACGAGCTTCATGTCGGCCGGGCACGCCTGCTCCTCCTCGGCGGCGCCCTCCCCGCCGGCCGTCCCCGCCTGGGCGGCGGGCGCGCCGGTCTCCGGGGTGGAGGTCGCCGCGGCTCCGGTCTCGGCCGTGGAGGGCGCGGCCGCGGGCGGGCGGCCGTCGTGCGCGCGCGGGGACGGCGGCGGCTGGGCGGGCTCCGGGGGAGCGCCGGAGCAGGCGGCGGCGAGCGTCAGGGCGGGGAGGGAGAGGGGGAGCAGGAGGCGTCGCATGCCGGGCGTCATAGTCGAGATCGCGGCGAGGGGAACCAGGCGTCGCGCGCTCGGAGCGACGCCTCGCGCCCCGGCGGCGCCGGAGACGGTCCGGCGGGGGCCGCGCGCGGGGGATCTGTCAGGCTGCGAGCTGATGACCGCCGCGGGATCAGGTCCTTGGCCATCTCGCCGCCTGCCGCGGCAGGCTATCGACGCGCACAGTTCGCCGATCCCGCCGAAGGCGCGTGATAGCGTGCGCCCGAAGGTGGAAGGAGTGTCGTTCATGGTGCGTACGGCTCGTCTCGGCTCGCTGGCTCTCGGTCTCGTCCTCGCCGCTCTGGCGGCGGCCGCTTCGTGCGGCGACGACGGCGAAGCCCCGTCCAGCGCGGCAGGCAGCAATGGCGGTGAAGGCGGCGGGGGAGCAACGGGGGGCGGGGGCGCGGCGGGCGGCGGCGCGGGGGGATCGGCGGCCGGCGGCGTGGCGATTCCCGATCTCGACGGGGAGGTCCGCGCGGTGACCGACGAGCTCGGGGTCCTTCACCTCGAGTGCGGGTCCGACAACGACTGCTTCGCCGCGCTCGGTTACTTCCACGCTCAGAACCGCTTCTTCTTCATGGATTTCATCCGCAACCTCGTCGAAGGGTCGCTCGGCGGGCTTGTGAAGGCGGGCGCGCGGGTGCTCGAGCAGGACTATCGAAATCGCCACTTCTTCACGACGCGCGAGGGCGAGCCGCTGGAGAAGGCGCTCTACGAGCAGGCGAGCCCGAAGGTGAAAGGGCATTTTGAGGCGTATGCGCGCGGCGTGAACGCGTGGCTCGCCGACATGCGCAGCAAGAGGAACGGCGCGACGCTGACCGTCGAGTACGACCTCGCGCTCATGGTGAAGGACGCGATCCGCGACTGGAAGCCGGAGGACAGCGCCGCCGTCGGGCTCTACGTGCTCAACGACCTCTCGAACAACAGCGAGGGAGAGCTCGAGCTCGCGGCGCAGGTACCGCTGTTCGACGCGGCGCTCGCCGCCGACCTGTTCTCGCCGGCGCCGGTGTTCGACGCGTCCACCGTGCCCGCCGCGCAGACGGCGGACCTCGTTCGGCCCTTCGCGCCGTCGGCCGTGTCGCGGCTCTCGCCGCACCGGGCGCTGTTCGCGGGCGCGGCGGAGCGCGCGGCGAAGCTCGGCGACGGCCGGCGCAAGATGGCGGGCGACGCCGGATCGAACAACTGGGCTGTGGGCCCGGGGCGCACCGAGAGCGGCCACGCCATCCTGGCGAACGATCCGCACCTGTTGCTCGGCAATCCGAGCATCTGGTTCCCCGTCGAGCTCGACGCCAAGAGCAGGGGCGACGGCGAATACCACGTCGCCGGCGGCACGTTTCCGGGCATGCCGAGCGTGATGATCGGACAGAACGAGTCCATCGGCTGGGGCGTGACCACGGCGTACTACGACCTGGCGGACGTCTACCTGGAGACGCTCACCGGAGATGGCAAGTCGGTCGCCTTCAAGGGGCAAGACGTGGCGATCGTCGAGAAGACGTTCTCGTTCAAGGACGCGGATTCGGGCGAGACGATCGAGAAGACCTTCCGCTGGGTGCCGCACCACGGGCCGATCGTGAGCGAGGACGCGGACGCCGGGACGGCCGTGACCATCCGCTGGCGCGGGCACGACGGCGGGACGGACCTCGACGCGTTCTTCGCCCTCGGGCGCGCCGGCAGCGTCGACGAAGCCAGGAGGGGGCTCGAGGCGGCCAGCTCCGCCAGCCAGAATTTCGTCGTCGTCGACACCGAGGGCAACATCGGCTGGTTCCCGTACAGCAAGGTGCCGGCGCGGCCCTGGGCGTCGCCCGAGGTGCCAGCGTGGCTGCCGCTCCCGGGTGACGGGAGCGCCGAGTGGGGCGATCCGGTCCCGCTCTCTTCGTTGCCGCAGCTCCTCAACCCGCCTTCGGCCGCGATCGCGACGGCGAACGGCGACATGACGGGCGCGAGCGTCGACGGCGATCCCACGAACGACGGGCAAGCCGCGCTCCAGGCGTGGGACAAGGCCGACGGGACGCGCGAGCAGCGGATCCTCGATCTGCTCGCCGAAGGAGGCGACGCGCATTCGCCCGACACCATGACGGCGATGCAAGGCGACACGTACTCGCTCTATGGCAGCTTCGTCGTGCCTGCCGTGCTTTCGGCGGCGGAGTCGGCGACGTTGACGGACGATGAGCAGGCCGTCGTCGACGCGCTCGCCGCCTGGGACACCACGTGCCCGACCGGGCTCGACGGTCACGATCCGGCGCGCGCGGGCAAGGTGGACGACGCGGCGATCGCCGCCGCGTCGATCGGCTGCACGGCGTTCCACGCGACGTTCTATGCGATCGTGGGCGAGGCCCTGGGCGACGAGGCGGCGGCCGCGGGCCTCGATGAGCCCGGGTTCGGGCTGACCGTCGTGGCGCGCGCGCTGCGCGATCCGGCGCGCTTGAGCTCGGGCGCCCTGCTCTGGGAC
The DNA here is from genome assembly GCF_051473855.1 of Sorangium sp. So ce375. Classification (NCBI taxonomy): domain Bacteria; kingdom Pseudomonadati; phylum Myxococcota; order Polyangiales; family Polyangiaceae; genus Sorangium; species Sorangium sp. So ce375. Next base: position 9,814,093 of record NZ_CP150335.1, on the reverse strand, counting down.
GACGTGACCACCGACGGCGTGACGGAGACGCAGGACGACATCGTGCTCCGGGCGCTCACGAAGGCGGCCGCGTCGCTCGCGGTCCTTGGACCGGCGGACGACTGGCGCTGGGGCCGCGTCCACACGCTCTCGCTCCGCAGCATCTTCGATAACTTCGGCCTCGCCGTGTACAACTACGGGCCTTATGCCGCGCCGGGCGGGCTCTTCACCGTCAACGTCGCCAACCCGAGGACGCGCGCGCTCTCGCCGGACGGTAAAAAGCCCAGCTTCGCCTTCGTCAACGGGCCGTCGATCCGCCTCGTCATCGACGCGGATCCGGAGGGCCCGAAGATGCGGTTCGGGCTCCCCGGCGGGTCGGACCTCCACCGCGAGAGCGAGTTCTACAACAACCTCCTTCCGCAATGGCTCGACAACGAGCCTCTCGAGTTCCACTTCGGGCCGGGCGCGGTGACGGATCCGGCGAGCGTGGTGGACGTCTCGCCGGCGCGCTGACCCCTGCGTGAGCGCGCGGGTCGTCGCGGCCGCCGCCCGCGCCGGCGCGTGATCCGGATTCCCAAGATCCCGAGAACAACGATCACATCAGGGCCTCGGGAAACTAGCAGAAAGAGAAGAAAAACCGCAAGGGCGCGAGGGGCGCAAGGGAAGATACAAATATCTCATCTCTCATCCCTTGCGCCCCTTGCGCCCTTGCGGTTTTTTCTTTCCCGCATTCCCTTGCCCCTTGGAGCTTGGTCCCCGGCGGATCGTTGGGTTTCGCAATCCATTAAATTTAGACGACTTTCAACCTGTTCGGCCTTCTGGGCTCCGCAGGTTCTTGGGACACCGACGTTTCCATTGGAACGCGCAGAGAAGACCGTTGCGCCTAGGGCTATCCCCTGCTCGTATCCGGGCGCGCCCTAGCGCTCCTCCTGCGCTGCGAGGGGGCGCGAACGAGCATTGGCCGTGAAGCGATCCCTGATTCGTGACCTGCGCCGGAGTCTGAATTACCTCTCCCCCCACCGCGCGCGACTTTCCGTGTGTCTCGCGCTCACGCTCGTCTCGGGCGGCCTGCCCGCGCTCGAGCCGCTCGCGCACCGCGCGATCTTCGACCAGATCTCGGCGAGCGCTGGGGTCTTCGCCCCTGGGCGCGGGCCGGCCGCGCCCGAGGAGCAGGGCGTCCGGGCCCTCGCCTGCGTGACGCTCGCGCTGTGCGCGCTCGTCGTCCTCCGGCAGATCGCGGAGGGCCTGGGGGCGCTCGCCGTGTGGCGGGTGCGGCTCCGCATCAACCGCGACCTGCTCGACGAGACCACCGCGCGGCTGCACGCGCTGCCCCTCTCGTACCATCAGGAGAGGGGCGTCGGAGAGACCATGACGCGGGTCGATCGCGGCATCACGTCGCTCATGGACTGCCTCTCTTCGGTCGCGTTCCAGCTCGTCCCGGCGCTCGTCTACCTCGTCGTCTCGCTCGGGATCATGCTCCGGTTGAGCCCGCTGCTCGCGCTTGTCGCGGTCGGGTTCATCGTGCCTCCGCTGCTCTTCGGCAGGGCGACCACCGCGCGCCTCGTGGAGCGTGAGCGCGAGGTGCTCGACCGCTGGTGCGGTATCTACAACCGCTTTCAGCAGGTGCTCTCGGGCATCAAGACGGTCAAGGCGTTCGCGCGCGAGGCGGACGAGCACGCCCGGTTCATCGGTTCCGTCGAGGAGGCGCAGGGCGAGGTGCTCCGGAGCATCGGGCTCCAGACGCGGCTCTCCGCGGGCAGGAGCGTGTGCGTCAACATCGGCCGTGTGGCGCTGCTCGGCGTGGGGGGCCTGCTCGTCCTCCGCGGGGAGCTCGGCGTGGGCACGCTCGTCGCGTTCCTCGGCTATGTCGGCGGCCTCTATGGCCCTGCGCAGACGCTCCTCGGCGTCTACGAGACGGCGCGCCGCGCTGAGGTCGGCCTGGCGGCGATCTTCGGGGTGCTCGACGCCGAGGTCGCGGTCGCCGATCCGGAGCGCGCCGTGAGCCCGGAGCACATCCGGGGCGACCTCGAGCTCGACAAGGTGAGCTTCCGCTATCAGCGCGCCGCCGGGCGGGCGGTCATCGACGGGATCTCGCTCTCGATCCAGGCCGGCGAGTTCGTGGCGGTCGTGGGCCCGAGCGGCGCCGGGAAGAGCACGCTCGCCGATCTGCTCCTGCGGCTCCACGATCCGACCTCCGGGGCGATCCGCATCGACGGGCTCGATCTCCGGGCGCTGTCGCAGCGCGCGCTCCGGCGGAAGCTCGGCATCGTCACGCAGGAGCCGTTCCTCTTCGAGGACACCATCGAGGCGAACCTCCGGTATGGCTCGCCCGACGCGACGAGCGAGGCGCTCCGCGCCGCGGCGCGCGCCGCCAGCGCGGAGGAGTTCATCGAGCGGCTCCCTCTCGGGTATCAGACCCTGATCGGCCGTGGCGGAGTGGCGCTCTCCGGCGGCGAGCGGCAGCGCCTCGCGATCGCGCGCACGCTGCTGAAGGACCCGTCGGTCGTCATCCTCGACGAGCCCACGAGCAGCCTCGATATTGAGAGCGAGACCGCGGTGCAGCGGGCCATCGAGGGGCTCTCGCGGGGCCGCACCACGCTGCTCATCGCGCACCGGCTCTCGACCACCACGCGCGCGGACCGCGTCGTCGTCATCGACGGCGGGCGCGTCGTCGAGCAGGGCCCGCCCGCGGCGCTCCTCCGCCGCGGCGGGGCGTACCGCCGGATGATGGATCTCTGGCGGGCGCACGAGCCCTCCGGCGCGAGAGGCCTGGGCTGGGCAGGAGCGCTGGAGCCAGCGCTGCTCGAGGCCGCGGCGGTGCCCGGCGCGGTCGCGTGAGCAGCTCCCGAGGCGCCCGGTCAAAGCAGGATCCAGAGTTCGCCTCCGCACGCCGAGCGCGCCTGTCAGAGCGTCGAACTGACAAATCCAACATTGGGCCGGTATTTAGAGGAAAATTGAACAGGGAGGCGGGGAGACAGGGAGATAATTGGGACTTTATTCCCCGTCTCCCCGCCTCCCTGTGAATTCATCTCCTCGAAAAATTCGAGGGGATGCTTCAGAGCTCCGAGAACAGGCTCCAGAACGCGCCAGGGGCGAGCGCGTCCTGCCGGTCGTGGCCCTTGCCGCTCGTCTCGCACCAGATCACCGGATAGCCCGCGTCGCAGCCCTGATAACGAGCGCAAGGCGCGGGGGCTTCCGGCACCGGCGCGGCGTCAGCGTTGCAGTGGTTCAGCTCGAGGAGGCGATCGCGCTCGGCATAATTGTTGTCGATCGTGTTGTCCTTGTCGTCCGCATCATGGATGAAGATGCGCGCCACCCTCCCCACGCAATCGCGCGGCGTGCCGGGCGTGCCGCCCGAGACCGTGCCGGTCGCGCGGAGTTTGTCGCCGCGCTTGCACTCGAGCATGTTGATGAGCCAGGAGCCGCTGCTGTAGCCCGCCGCGAACACGCGCGACGTGTCCGCGCAGGTGTTCGCGAGCACGTCCGCCAGCATCTCATCGAAGAAGGTCAGATCCGGGCCATTCGACGAGGCATCCCAGCATATGCCGTCGGAGACGCCGGCGCCGCGCACCAAAATCGCGTCGTCGCCGGTCACGTTTTGCATCGGGACGTTGTTCGTGTCGCTCGAGCAGCCGTGGAACATGAAGACGACGGGATACGCGCGCGTCGGCTCGTAGCCCTCGGGCAGCCGCACCCACCAATGCCGATCGACCGACGCGATGTTCTTCGCGGGCTGCTCGACCCACTCGTTCAACGCCTGGCTCGGCGCGTCTCCGCAGCCCGCGCTCGGCGTCGCGCTCGCGCCCCCGCCGCCCCCAGCGCCTGCGCCGCCGGAGCCCCCGCCTGTCACGCCCGATGAGCCCCCGTCGCCTGCGCCGCCGCCGCTCGAGGCGCTGGCCGTAGCGCCCCCGCTGCCCGCGCCGCCACCTGCTCCGGACGTCCCGTCTGGCGAGATCGGCGAGTCGTCCCCTTCACAGCCCACCGCGCTCGCGGCGGCGAGCGACATGGCGAAAAGCGCGCTCCACCTGTTTCGGATGATCATCGAGCTCGGCTCCTTTCTCGTCGCCCCTGATCCGCGGCGAGCAGCCCGAGGATAACCGAATCGAAACGACAGAAAGTCGAACAATCGTGGTTCGGCGACATTGACGCCAGTCTGCGACCTCGCCATACAGATCGCTTCCTGCAAATGAGAGTAGCCCCGTTCGGCGCGTCGATTGCGCCGCTCGAATCTCGCATTGATCGCCGTGTCAGCGCGCCGATTTTGCACCATTGGTGCGCTTTACTTATCGCATTCGAAGGCTAACCTCCCTTCATGCGAATCCTTGGAATTAGCGGCGGCCACGAGCCGGACCACCTCGGTTATCCGAGACCAGCGTTCAATGCGGCGACGTCGCACGACGGCGCCGCCGTCCTCCTCGAGGACGGCGAGGTCGTCGCGGCGATCGAGCAGGAGCGGCTGAACCGCCTCAAGCATTCGAACAAGGCCCCTTTTCAGGCAGCTCGCTTCTGCCTGGAGAGCCGGGGGCTCCGCGTCGACGACGTCGATTACCTCTGCTTTTACATCAGCGAAGACTGGTGCAACGCCCAGGTGAAGCGCGGGCTCTTCTCCGCCGACCCCGAGCTGCGCACTGCGAACGACGTCATGAGGCGCCTCGTGCTCGCCGAGTTCGGCGTCGACGTGGCGCCCGAGCGCATCCAGTTCGTCAAACATCACACGGCCCACGCGATGAGCGCCCTGATCGGCTCGGGGTACGAGAGCAGCCTCGTCCTGACGCTGGACGGCTGCGGCGACGGCGAGTCGGGGTCCGTCTCCGTCGGCTCGGGCGGAGAGCTTCGCTCGTTGAGAGACATCCCGGAGCGGGACTCGCTGGGCAATTTCTACGTCCAGGTGATACGGTTCCTCGGATTCTCGTTGTTCGACGAGTACAAGGTCATGGGGCTCGCCCCCTACGGCGATCCGCGAAGGCACCGGGCGCTGTTCCAGACCATGGTGACGCTGCTCCCGGAGGGCGCCTGGGCCATCGACTTCGACAGGATCGTCGATCTCCACGGCGTGATCCGGCCGCGCGCGCCGCGGGAGCCGATCACGCAGGACCACAAGGACCTTGCCGCCTCGCTCCAGGAGGCGCTCGAGACCATCGTCTTCCACTGCCTGCGGCATTTCCAGAAGGAGACCCGGCAAGCGAACCTCTGCTTCGCGGGCGGCGTCGCGCACAATTGCACGTTGAACGGGAAGATCCTCCGCTCCGGGCTCTTCGAGCGGGTGTTCGTCCAGCCGGCCGCGCACGACGCCGGCTGCGCCCTCGGCTCCGCCATGGCTGTGCACATGCAAAAGGCCGCAGAGCGGCGGCCGCCCGCGATAAGCCACCTTTACTGGGGAAGGCACATCGGCGAGCGGGGCGAGGTCCGGAGAGCGCTCGACGCGTGGCGCGATTTCATCCGCGTGGAGGAGCTCGCCGACGCGCCGAAGGCCGCCGCCGAGCTGATCGCGGCGGGCAGCGTGATCGGGTGGGCCCAGGGGCGGTCCGAGTTCGGGCCCCGCGCGCTCGGGAACCGCAGCATCCTCGCGGATCCCAGGCCGGCGGCGAACAAGGACATCATCAACGCGATGGTGAAGAAGCGCGAGGAGTTCCGGCCCTTCGCGCCCGCCGTCACCGAGGAGGACGCGCGCGACTATTTCGATCTCGGCGGCGCGGAGACCATGCCCTTCATGATCTTCACGGTGCCCGTCCACGAGCACAGGCGACAGCAGCTCGGCGCCATCACCCATGTGGACGGGACCGCGCGGGTCCAGACGGTCTCCAGGCGCACGAACCCGCGCTTCTGGCAGCTCATCCGGGCCTTCGGCGACATCACCGGCGTGCCGGTGGTGCTCAACACCTCCTTCAACAACAACGCCGAGCCGATCGTCGATTCGGTCGACGACTGCGTGACCTGTTTTCTGACGACGCGGCTCGACAAGCTCGTCGTCGGCGACCACCTCGTCCACAAGGAGCCCGCGCCGCTGTCGGCCTATGCGGAGCTCGTCCCCTCGTTTCCGACCTTCGTGAAGCTGTGCTCTCTGCGAGGGCCCACGCCGGGCGGCTACGAGGTCGAGCGCGCGATCGTCACGACCTACAATGACGCCCGAACCCCTGTCTCCGCCGAGGCGTTCGAGGTCCTGTGGCGGGCCGACGGCCGGAAGCGGCTCCGCGAGCTGCTCGACGGCGTGGAGGACCGGGAGGCGGTGATCGCCGAGCTGATCGAGCTCTGGTCGCAGCGCGTGGTGCGGCTGCTGCCGGCCATCGGCCATTGACGGCGGAGGAGGGGGGGAGCCGCCGAGCGCCCCGCGGCCGGCGCTCCCCCGCACTCTACCGGTACCCCGCCATGGTGATGATCACGTCCTCGGGGCAGATCTGGTCGGTCTCCACCTCGAACCCGTGATCGCGCAGCATCCGCCGGACGCGCTCTCCTCTCCCGCCGAAGTCGTGAAGCTCGAGCACGACCGCCCGGATCCTGCCCCAGTCTCCGGGGCGAATGCCTTCCAGCACGTCGATCTCGGCCTTCTCGGCGTCGATCTTCAGCAAATCGATGCGCTCGATCCGCTCCCGTTCGATGAGCTCGGACAGCGTCGTGAGCTCGCACTCCACGCGCCTCATGCCGCGCCTCATCCACCAGGAATGACCGTCGATGAGCAGGGAGTTCACCGCGCGCGGAAGGTGCTTCATGTAGGCCGGCAGATCCGCGTGGTGCTTCTCTCGGATCCGTTCGTCGTAGATGGCCGCGAGCGTGGCCTGTTTGTCGTCGCTCGCCATCATGTCGTACATGCTCGAAATGGCGCTCTGGCGTGGCGCGTAGTGGAACGCCGCGGTGCCCGCGGCTCGACCCAGGCCGGCGCGGTGCAGGCGCACGCGCTCCGATCCGTACGATCCCAGGTTCATCCGGAGCAGCTCGAAGGTCTCGGGGATCGGCTCGAAGCAGTGGATCCGCGCCCGCCCGCCGGCGCGCTTCAGCACCTCGAGCGCGAAGAGGCCGATGTTCGCGCCGACGTCGATCACGGTCGCCTCTCCGCCGGCCAGGAGGCTCCGCACGCGAGGCCTGAAGTAGCCCTGCACCTGGAGGTGCAGCGTCCTCGCCATGTCGGGGACGCGATCGTGAACGACCCTCTGGTCCGGCAACTCGATTGCGAACGTCTTCATGTTGTCTCACCCAAACGTGGTGTGTCCGTCCCTCGCGCCGCCGCGCACACGAGCGCGGGCGCCGCTCACCCGCACGCGCGCGCGATCGCCCGCAGATCGTCGATGACGTCGTCAGCGACCCGCTGCACCGTCGCCGGCGCATGCACGTTCGCGCTGTAGCGCCACCGGAACGTCAGGGCCCCTCCGCGGACGAGGACGTGGCACTCGAACAGGTTGAACCGCAGGTTCGTCGCTGCCTCGTCGTACCCCGTGGACTCGCTCGCCACGCGGAGGATCGAGCCCTGCGCGGGTGGCTCGACGCGGCCCTGGTAGTTGAACAGGATCCCCGGGCGCTTCCGGAGCCGCCCGAGCTCCGCGCTGAGCCGGGCGTCACCGCCGAGGTACCTGAGGAGGTTATAGCCGTGGCCCCCGTTCGGGGTGCGATCGATCTGCCGGCTCGTGTCGAGCAGCGCGGCGAGGGGCTCTCGCTCGCTCGAGCGCCGGAGCACGAGCACCCGCTCGGCGCTCAGCCAGCCCACCGTGCGCGACGCGTCGAGCTCCGCGCGATGAGGTATCAGATCACGCCCCGAGTTCAGGACCATGATGTCTTGCCAGCTCCGGCCCGTCCAGGCGGTCACACCGCGGAGGACCGCGGCGATGAGCGCGTTCTCCGTGCTCACCCCGAAGCGCGCCGGCAGGTCCCGCAAGAGGACCTGAGCGTCCTGCTCGGGGAGCGACGCCCAGTGATCGCGGACCGACGCGACGGTATAGAGATGGCGCGTCGCCGGATGGTCCGCCGGGAGGGGGTCGATCTCATCCCAGGGCAGCGAGAGCCAGTAAGCGCGTTCGTTCGGCAGGATCTCGTCCTCGACCCACCGCTCGAGCGCGCGCGTCCAGCGGCCGGGCGAGGCGCCTTTGGGCGGCAGGCGGGGCGCGGACGCCGTCGCGAGCTGATCGTAGATGGATTGCAGATCCAGGGCGGCGATCATCATCGACATCCAGTCGACGACGAGGTGGTGCGCGTTCAGCCACAGCCGGCCTCGCCCCTGCTCGTCCCACCGGAAGAACACGATCCGGAACAGCCGCCCGTGTTCGAGCTCGTATTCATCCTGCATGCGATCGCAATGCCGCTCGAGCTCGGCCGGGCGCCGATCCTCCGGGACGCTGGAGAGATCCACGCAGGTGAACGGCGCCTCGGTCCAGGGCTCGTCGATCACCTGACGACAGCCGCTCGGAGCGCGCTCGAAGCGCGCGCGGAGCGCGTCATGGTGGTTCACGAGGATCAGCGACGCACGCGCGAGCCTGTCGAGATCGAGCGGCGCCAGCGCCTCGAGCAGCAGGTTCACGTTCCAGCGCGCCGGGCGGGTGCGCTCGCGGGCCTCCTCCAGGTACCAGCGCTGGAGGGCGGTGAGCGGCCGCTCCCCGATCTCTCGCTCGGCGCCCTCCTCCGCGCGGTCCGGGGCAGCGCAGGCGGTCACCAGGCGCGCGACCGTCTGGTGCTGGAAGAGCTGCCTCGGCGTGACGTCGAGCCCCGCCTCCCGCGCCCGCTCCACCAGCGCAATGCCAAGGAGCGAATCGCCGCCGAGCGCGAAGAAATTGTCGTCCACGCCCACCCGATCCAGCTTGAGGACGGCGGCCCAGAGCGCGGCCATGCGGCGCTCCGCCTCCGACGACGGCGCCCGGTACGCCGCGCTCGCCCCCTGGCGGTGCTGGAGGGCGAGATCGAGGAGCGCCCTCCGATCGACCTTGCCGTTGGCCGTCAGCGGCATGCGCTCCAGCGCGACCCACGCGCCGGGCACCATGTACTGCGGCAGCCTGGCGGCGACGGCGTCCTCCAGGACGCGAGGATCGAGCGCAGCGCCCCGCTCGGCCACGTAACACGCGACGAGGCGCCTGGCCCCGCTCGGGGTCGACTCCACGCACACCACCGCTCGCTGGACCTCGGGGTGCTGCGCCAGCGCGGCTTCAATCTCCCCGAGCTCGATGCGGTTTCCCTGGATCTTCACCTGGAAGTCCTCCCGTCCGATGAACTCGATGTTCCCGTCCGGAAGGAATCGCCCGAGATCGCCCGTCCAGTAGAGCCGCTCGCCCGTCTCCGGGTGCTCGAGGAAGCGCTCCGCCGTCTGCGCAGGATCCCTGTAGTAGCCGCGGGCGAGGCAGATCCCACCGACGTACATGCGGCCGACGACCCAGTCGGGACACGGCTGCATGCGCTCGTCGAGCACGTGGACTCGCTGGTTTCGGAGGGGCTTGCCGTAAGGGATGCTCTTCCAGGTCGGATCCACCTCTCCGATGGGATAGAAGATCGACCAGATCGACGTCTCCGTCGGTCCCCCTGCCCCGATGACCCGCGCCTCCGGGCAAGCGCGGCGGATCTGATCGGGCAGCGACACGGGGATCCAGTCGCCGCTCAGGATGACCCAGCGCAGCGAGGGATACGCCGGAGGAGCGCCGCCGAGGTGCTCGACGAGCATCTGAATCAGCGCGGGCACCGAGTTCCACACGGTGACCCGGTGGGTCTCGACAAGGCGCCGAAAGTAGGCCGGATCCCGCGCCCCCTGGGGCGAGGGGATGACCAGGGCGCCTCCCGCGCCGAGCAGCCCGAACACGTCGTACACGGAGAGATCGAAGTGAACGGCGGAGAGCGCGAGGGCGCGATCCGATGCGGAGATCTGGAAGCGCTCGTTGATCTCGAGGATCGTGTTCAGCGGGCCGCGGTGATCGAGCGCCACGCCCTTGGGCTTCCCCGTCGAGCCCGACGTGAACAGCACGTAGGCGAGATCGTCCGGGCCCTGGACCACCTCGACAGGGCTGTCGTCCTCCGACGCGAACGCGCTCTCGTCGTCGACCGCGATCAGGCGCAAGGCCTCGGGCCAGGCCAGCGAGGAGGCCAGACGCGCCTGCGTAAGGACGATCTCCACCTGGCCCTGATCCAGGGTCGTGCGGATTCGTTCCATGGGCCACTCCGGATCGATGGGCAGGTACGCCGCCCCCGATTTGAGGGCCGCAAAGAGTGCCACGATCTGCGCCCACCCCTTCGCCGCGGCCACCGCGACGGGCGCGTTCGGTCGGGCTCCGAGCGCGCGGAGGCGCCGGGCGAGCGCGCTGCTCTGCCGATCGAGCTCCCCGTAGGTGAGCGTCCTCTCGGGGCTGATGACCGCCGGCGCGGAGGGCCGGAGCGCCGCTTGCCGCATGAACCCGCTGTGCAGGAGGTCGCTCGAGACCTCCCGTGTTGTGTTGTTGACGCCGGCGCGGACAGCGCGCTGCCGCTCCGGGAGCTCGATGATCGCCGCCCTGGTCCAGGGTGCGTCGCCGCGAGAGAGGCGGTTCAGGAGCGCCTCGTACGCCTCCAGGAGATCTGACGCGAGGCCTTCGGGAAACAGATCGTCGGCGAAACCAGAGCTCAGCACGAAGCCCCGCTCGTCCTGCTGGATCTCGTGCTCGATGCAGGGCGCCTGCGGCTCGGATCCGCCTTGCTCGGACCGCAAGGGCGCGGGGACGCGCAGCCTGACGGCCGTCGCGCCGGGGTGACGCACGCCTCCGTCCGGCGCTCGCGTCCCGGACGCGGCGATTGCGATGACCTCGTCGAAGGACCGGGCGACGTCGACGAACGGCGCCTCGCCGCCGCGGCTCACCTCGAGCTGGCCGCTCCCCGCGCCAAGAGAGATAGACAGCGCGCCGTCCGGCGTCTCGCCCGGTGCGCTTACAATGACGGCCAGCGGCGACGTGCTCCACGCGGCGATCGTCTGCGCGAAGGCGGCGGCGACGGCCGCCCCTGGGCTCACGCCGAGGAGCGCCGCGCGCGCCTCGAGCCCGCGGAGGAGCTCGGCGTCGACGCGCCGGGCGTGTCGGACGAGCCGAGGAGGCGCCACCGCGGGGTCGCTGCGCACGAACGGGAGCGCGGGCGCCGAGAGCGCTGGGCGCGCAGCCGCCGCCGTCGCGGATGGGAGCGCCTCGCCGCGGAGGAGCGCCGAGAGCCTCGTGTCGGGCTCACGCGCCGCCTCGGCAAGGAGGCGCTCGAAGAGCTCGGCATACCGCGCGATCGTCCCCTCGCGGAACAGCGCCGTGTCGTACTCGATATGACCGCTCAGGGTCGCTCCGTCGTGCTGCATCGACAGGGTGATGTCGTACTGCGATGTCCCGGGATCGAGGTCGATCGGCGTCACCCGCGCCCGGCCCAGCGCGACCGGGGCGGGCACCTTGGGCTGGAACGCGAACATCACCTGGAACAGCGGGGTCCGGCCGAGGTCCCGCTCCGGTCGAACGGCGTTGACGAGCCGCTCGAAGGGGATGTCCGCGTGAGCGAACACGCGCACCGCGGTGCCGCGCACCCGCGTAAGGAGCGCGCTGAACGGCGGGTCGTCCCGGAGATCACCGCGGAAGACAAGGGTGTTTACGAAGCACCCGATGACGCCCTCGAGCTCGCGGTGATCACGCCCCGCGATCGGCGTCCCGACGAGGAGGTCCGACTGCCCGCTGAGCCGGTGGAGCAGCGCGAGGAACCCGGCCATCAAGGTCATGAACTGCGTCACGCCGCGCTCGCGACCGAGGTCCTCGACGGCCTCCGTCAGCGCTCGCGAGAGGCGGAAGTGGTGCCGCGCCCCTTGATATCGCTTCTCCGCGGGGCGAGTGTGATCCGTCGGGAGATCCAGCGTCTGGCTGGCCCCCGCGAGCTCGGCCTTCCAGAACGCGATCTCCTCGCCCCGCGCCGCCTCGTCCCAGCGCTGCCGCTCGTGGACCGCGTGATCGCCGTGCTGGACCGGGAGCGCTTCCCAGCGCGGGCGCTCGCCCGCCGAGATCGCTCCATAAGCGGCGGCGAGCTCGCGCACGAAGATCTCGTGCGACCAGCCGTCCGTCACGATGTGGTGCATCGCGAACGCGAACAGGTACCGCTCGTCGTCGATCCGCGCGAGCTCGGCCCGCACCAGGGGGCCTCTCGCGAGGTCGAACGGGCGCCCGGCCATCCGCCGGAGCCGCGCGAGCGCCGTCGCCTCGCGCGCGTCCGGAGCCAGCGCCCGGTGATCGATCTCCTCGAAGTCGAGCTGCGCCGACGGCTGGACGATCTGGACGGGAGCCCCGTCCACGACGCGGAACACGGTGCGGAGGGCCTCGTGCCGCTCGATGACGGCGTGGACCGCGCGCTCGAGGGAGCGCGCGCACAGAGGCCCCGCGATCTCGGCCGCTCCGCCGACGTTGTAGGCCCCTGTTCCGGGCGCCAGCCGGTCGAGGAACCAGAGCCGCGTCTGCGCGTACGACAGCGGGATCACCGCGCCCGGGTCGCGGCGGCGCAGCGCCGGGCGCGTCGACGGACGCGCGATCTGCTCTATCCGCTGGGCCAGGTCGGCGAGCATCGGCGCGTCGAACAGCCACCGGAGCGGCACCTCGGCGCCCGCTCGCTCGCGAATGCGGGAGACGACGCGCATCGCGAGCAGCGAATGGCCCCCGAGCTCGAAGAAATTGTCGGTCCTGCCAGGCGCGCGCCCGAGGAGCTCTCCCCAGACGGCGGCCACGAGCCTCTCCATTTCGGTCGCCGGCTCCTGCCGATCTCGCGCCGGCGTACACGCCAGCGCGTCCGGGCTGGGGAGCGCCTTGCGATCGATCTTGCCGTTCGGCGTCTGCGGCAGCCGGGGCAGCTCGACGAAGCGCGCCGGGAGCATGGCCTCGGGCAAGAACGCGCGCGCGTGCGCCCTGAGCGCCTCGGGGCTCACCCGCTCTGCCGCGGGCGCGTGCCCCGTCGCGGACACGTAATAGGCCACGAGCACCGCCTCGCCCACCGCGTCCCGGTGCGCCGCGCAGACGCACTCCCTGACGCCGGGGTGGCGCGCCACGGTCGCCTCGATCTCGCCGAGCTCGACGCGGAAGCCGCGGATCTTGACCTGATGATCGATCCGGCCGAAGAACTCGATCTGCCCCTCTTGCGTGATCCGCGCCAGGTCGCCGGTGCGGTACATCCGCGCGCCCGGCGCCGCCGAGAACGGGTCGTCCAAAAACCGCTCCCGGGTCAGGTCGGGCCGGCCGTGATAGCCGCGGGCCAGGCCTGCTCCGCCGATGTACAGCTCCCCGGCCACGCCGATCGGGAGCCGCTCGCGCCGCTCATCCAGGATGTAGATCCGCGTGTTGGCGATCGGGGCTCCCAGGGTGATCTCGTCGGGGTCGTCGACGCGCGCCGCCGCGGACCACACGGTCGTCTCCGTCGGGCCATACAGGTTCCAGAGGATGCGCACGCGCGCGGTGAGCTCCCGGGCGAGGTCCGGCGGCAGCGCCTCCCCGCCGGAGATCGCGCGGAGGTGCGGGCTGCCGGTCCACCCCGCCGCGAGCAGGAGGCGCCAGGTGCTCGGCGTCGCCTGCATGACCGTCGCTCGCGAGCTCTCCAGCGCTCGCAGGAGCGCGGCGCCGTCCCGCGCCTCGGCGGCGGACACGAGGACCGTCGTTCCGCCGGTGCTCAGCGGAAGAAACAGCTCCAGGACGAAGATATCGAATGACGCCGTGGTCACCGACAGCATCACGTCGCTGGCGTCGAGGCCGGGCTCGTCCCGCATCGCCTCAAGGAAGTTCACGACGCTGCGGTGCTCGACCTGTACGCCCTTGGGGTGCCCGGTCGAGCCTGACGTATAGATGACATAGGCGAGGTCCCGGCTGCGGGGCGGAGCCGCGAGCGGCTCCTCGGCCAGGCCGGAGTCCGCGGTGAGATCCTCGAAGAACGCCGTCCGCTGCGGCTCGCCGGCGAGCGGGAGCCGCAGCGTGCGCTGCGTGAGCAGGACGGCGGCCCCGACGTCGCGCAGGATATAAGCGATGCGCTCGCCCGGCAGCGCGGGATCCAGGGGCACGTAGGCGCCGCCCGATCTCAGGATCGCGAGCAGCCCTATGACGAGATCGATCGATCGCTCCATGCAGATCGCCACCGGGACGTCCGGGCCGACGCCCATAACGCGCAGCCGGCGCGCGAGGCGGGCCGAGGCGCGGTCGAGCTCTCCGTACGTGATCTCGTTATCCCCGAACGCGAGCGCGACGCGCTCCGGATGGCGCCGCGCCTGCCGCTCGAAGAGCTCGTGTACGCAGAGATCCTCGGGGAAAGGTCGCTCCGTCCGGTTCCATCGCTCGAGGAGCAGCGCGTCGTCCTCGTGTACGACCGGCAGGTGGAGCACGCGCGCGTCGGGGCGCGCGGCCGCCGCGCGCAGGAGCGCCTCATAACTCCTGAGCACCCGGTCGGCCGTCTCGCGGCGGAACAGATCGGTGTCGTACTCCAGATCGAGCCGGATGCCCTGCGGGCGATCCCAGGCCTCGACGGTCCAGTCGAACTTCGATGTCGTCACCGGCACCTCGACCGGATCGAGCGTGAGCCCCGTGAAGGCCGGCAGATCGGCCGCCGCGGTCTGCTGGATGAACAGGGTCTGGAACAGCGCCGCGTGGGACGTGCTCCTCTCGGGTTGCAGCGCCTCCACCAGCAGCTCGAACGGCAGATCGTCGTGCGCGAAGGCGTCGAGCGCGTCGCGCTTCGTCCGGCGGAGGAGCTCGACGAAGCTCGGGTTGTCCGAGAGGTCGGCGCGGAGCGCGAGGTTGTTGACGAACATGCCGGCGAGCGGCTCGAGCTCCCGCCGCGTCCGCCCGGCGACGGGCGACCCGACGACGACATCGAGCTTCTGCGTGACGCGACAGAGGAGCAGCTGGTAGGCGGCGAGCAGCGCCATGAAGAGGGTGACGCCCTCCCGCTGGCACAGCGCCTTCACCGCGGCGCTGAGCCGGGGTGACAGCGTGAGCGACGCCTTCGCTCCCCGGTGCGCCTGCGAGGCCGGGCGCGGCCGATCCAGCGGAAGCTCGAGGAGCGCCGGCGCGCCGTGCAGCCGCTCCTTCCAGTACGCGAGCGCTCGCTGGTGGCGCTCCTGGCCCCGCTGGCTCCGCTGCCAGACGGCGTAATCGCCGTACCGGATGGGCAGCTCGGGCAGCCGCGGCGCGCGCCCCGCGACAAGCTCGTCGTAGAGCGCGCCGAGATCCCGGAGCAGCACGCCGAAGGTCCAGTGATCGCTGGCGATGTGGTGAGTCGCCATGAGCAGGACGTGCTCCTCTGCGGTCAGGCGGAAGAGGGCTGTCCGGAGGAGCTCGCCTCGCTCGAGGGCGAACGGCGCGTGGGCGATCTCTGCGCACCGGACGGCGAGCTCGCGCTCGCGCTCCGCCGGATCCATCGTGGAGAGGTCCGTGACCGCCAGGGCGGCGCCGGACGGCGGCAGCACCGCCTGGTAGGCCTCCTCGGCGTCCTCGCCGAAGCGCGTCCGCAAGATCTCGTGCCGCTCCACGAGGAGCGATATCGCCCGATCGAGCGCCGCCACGTCGAGCGAGCCCCGGAGCCGCGCGGCCCCATGGAGGTTGTACGCGGCGCTTTCGGGCTCATACCGGTACAAGAACCAGAGCCGCTGCTGCGCGAACGACAGGGGGAACCTCGACCGCGTCCCCGTCCGCTGCGGCCCCGCCGCCGCTCCGTCTCCGGACGGGCGTTGTCCCTTCAGCTTCGTGACGAGCGCCTTGAGCTCCTCGGACGACAGGCCTTTGATCCGCTGCGCTAGCTCGCTCACTCGACGCTCCTCTCCTGGTTCCGGTGCGTTACGGCTCAGGACGGCTCGCCGGGCGCGGCGGCGTCTGCCATCGACTCGAGCATCGCGAGGCGCTCGGCGAGAGCGCTCGTGATCTTCTCGGCGAGCCGGGCGACGGTCGCCCCCTCGAACATGTCCTGTTTCGGCAGATCGACGTCGAACGCCTCCTTGATCCGCGAGAGGATCTGGATCGCCAGGAGCGAGTGGCCGCCGAGGCCGAAGAACTCGTCGTGGATGCCGATAGGCCGCCGGCCGAGCAGCTCTTCCCACTGCGAGCACACAACGCGCTCTATCTCGTCGCGAGGCCGCTCGTCGTCGCCGAGCGTCCGCTGCGGACCCCGGGAGGGCTCCAGCCGGGCGCGGCGCTGCTGCTCGGCGAGGGCCGGGAAGTCGCCCGGCGAGACCACGATCTGCTCGGGCCCGGTGAGGGCGAGGATCTGCTCGATGGCCCTCATGCCGTCTTCCGGGTCGATGCCGCGCGACGTCCTCTGCGACCGCGCGGCGAGGGCTGCTCCGGCGCCGCCGTGCACGCGCTGGAGGACGAAGCGGGTCACGTCGGCGATGACCCGCCCCTGCTCGTCGAGCAGCGTCACGTCCGCGGAGAGCACGCGGCCAGGCTCGGTCTCCTCCCGGCGCAGGCGAACATGGCTGAACAGCCTCGATGGCGTGGACGCCAGGCACACCACGCGGCCGTACCCCGCGGGCAGGTAGATCCCTCGAGGGTCGAGCACCGCGGTCACCGAGGTGGCCACGTCGAGCAGCGCCGGGTGCAAACCGACCACGGACAGGTCCGCCGCGAGCTCCGGGCGAAGACGGAGCTCGGCGAGCGCCTCGTCCTCCCCGACATGGAGCGATTCGAGGCAGTCCCAGCGAGGCCCCCACCGGAGCAAGCCGCTCGCGTTGACGGCCTCGAAGAGCTGCCGCGCGGCCGCCGGGCGGCAGCGCTGCCGGATCGCGTCGACCGGCGTGCGCTCGCGCGCCTCGTCGAGAGCGGGAGTCCAGCAGCCCGACGCGAGCCGCTCCCTGGCCTGGGCGGGGCCCTGCGCGAAGATCGTGAACTCGGTCCGCGTCCCGCTCTGCTCGCTCTCTAGACAGACGTCCTGCGGCGCCCCGTCCTCCACGCGGCACGGCGCATGGAAGCGGACCTCATGGAGCTCCACGGCGCCCATCCCCGCGAGCGTGGCCGCGGCCCGCGCCATTTCGAGCAGGGTCGTCCCGGAGACGAGCCCGGCGTGCTGCGTCCGGTGCTCCGCGACAGGCCAGTCGCGCGCCAGGCTGAACCGCTTGTGGAACGCCCGCGGCCCGGGCGCCGCGCCTTCCACCCGGTCGATCAGCGGGTGCAGCCCGCTCGGCGTCGACGTCGGACCAGGCGGCAATGGGCCTGGCCGCGTGATCCCGGCCCGCGCCGCCATACCGATCTGCTCCCAGCCGTCCCACGCGATGGCGAAGCTCGGGTTGCCGGTCGTGCTCTGGTGCGCCCCGGCGAAGGCGTCGAGGTACGCGTTCGCGGCAGCGTAGTCCGCCTGTCCGATCGCCCCGAGATGGGAGAACGTCGACGAGAACAGCACAAGGAAGGGCTGCTCTCGCTCCTGCCCGAGCTGGTCGGCGAGGTTCCGTGTCCCGGTGGTCTTCGGCGACAGCACCCGGCAGATCTCCTCGTTCGTCCGCGCCTGGAGCGGGCCGGCGCCCGGGATCCCGGCCCCGTGGAAGACGCCGTCGATTCGCCCGAAGCGGGCCCTCGCCTCCGCGAACGCGCGCGCCACGTCCCGCGGCTCGGCCACGTCCCCGGTGGCGACCGCGATCTCTGCCCCCTGCGCCGCCATGCGCTCCATCGCCTCGAGGACCTCGGCGATCGCGGCCATCGCCCCGTCGCGCTCCCGGTAGCTCGGCCAGTCCGATCGCGGCGGGAGCGGCGTCCTGCCCATCAGCACGAGCCTGGCCGACCAGGCGCGCGCGAGGTGCTCGGCAAGGCGCAGCCCGATCCCGCCGAAGGCGCCCGTGATCACGTAGACGCCCCCGCGCCGCAAGCGCGACGCCTCCGGGGCTGGCGACGGAGGGATCGCCTGGAACGCGGGGACCCAGCGCTGCTGGGCGCGCAGCAGCACGAGGTCGTGCTCCGGCTCGCCCGCGAGCTCCCGGAAGACGGCCCGCGCCCACGGCGTGGTGGTCTCCCGGTCCCGCGGCGGGATCACGTCGACGACGCGACAGCGGACGCCGGCGAGCTCGTTGCGCAGGCTGCGGCAAAGGCCGACGAGCGCGGCATGGTCCGGCGAAGGGGTCACCTCGCCGGCGATCGCGTGGGCTCCCCGGGTCACGATCGCGAGCTCGATCCCGGCCCTCGGCGGCGCGGCGCCGAGGCTCCGCGAGACGGCGCACACGCTGAGCAAGCCCCGCGGCAGGATCTCGTCAGCGCCCTTGCCCGGCTCCCCCAGCGCGCTCCACAGGTGGACGATGCGCCGGGGAAAGAGGCCTTGTCCATCGAGGGTCGAGAGCAGCGCCCGGAGATCCTCGTCGCTGTCCGGGCGCAGGGCGAACGCGAGATCGCCCGACGCGGCGAACGCCGGCCCGGGGCGGGCGGTGATCACGCGGGCGCCCGAGCCGCGGATCTGCGCTTCCAGCGCGCCCGCGGCCTCGTCTCCGTCGGTGAGGAGCAGCCACGGCCCTTCGTCCGCTGGACTGGATACCGGGGCGGCCTCGTGGAGACGGGACCAGCGGAGCCGGAACAGCCGCGCTCCTCCGGCGTCCTCCGCGCCCTCGGGGGCCGTCGTCTCCGCCGTGCTCGTGGACGGCGGAGGCACGCTGTCCTCGACCGCGTGGCGCCTCCGCTCGAAGGGGTAGGTCGGCAGCGGGACTCGGCGCGCCCGGGCGTCCGGGAACACCGCGTTCCAGCGCAGGTCGGCGCCGCGCGCCCACAGCTCGCCGGCCGCTTCGAGCAGCGCGCGCCGGCCCTTCCCGGCGTCGCCCGGCCCGGGCAGCAGCGGAACGGCCGCGCTCTCCGGGCTCCCCCCGAGCCCCGCGCGCACGAGCGAGCACAACGTCGAGCCGGGCCCGACCTCCACGAAGAGGTGCGGTCCCCCGCGCTCGAGCACCGCTCTGACCCCGTCGCCGAAGCGGACCGCGCGCCGCAGGTGATCGGCCCAGTACTGGGCGCTCCGCGCCATCGAGCCCGTCATCCACCCGCCGGTGACGTTGGAGAGAAGGGGAATCCGGGGCTCGCGCAGCGTGATCCCCGCCATGGCCCTGCGGAACTCGTCCAGGATCGGCTCGGTCGCGGCGGAGTGGAACGCGTGGGAGGTCTGGAGACGGCGTCCCTTGATCCCGCGCGCGCCGAGCTGCGCCTCGTACCTCGCGATGGCCGCCTCGGCGCCGGAGACGACGCACAGCTCCGGCCCGTTCACCGCGGCGAGCGACAGCGCGGGCGGCAGGCTCTCGAGCGCCGCCCCCTCGGACAGCGGCACCGCGAGCATCGCCCCGCTCGGCAGCGACTGCATCAACCGCGCGCGCACCGCCACCGCCCGGAGCCCGTCCTCGAGCGAGAACACCCCCGCGACGCAGGCCGCCACGAGCTCGCCGACGCTGTGCCCGAGGAGCGCGTCGGGGCGCACGCCCCACGATTCGAGCAGCCGCGCCGCCGCGTACTCGACGGCAAACAAGGCGGGCTGAGCGACCTCGGTCTCCCGGAGCTCGTCGGCCGGGCCGCTGAACAGCAGCGCTCGCAGGTCGCGGCCAAGGAGCGGCCGGAGCCTCTCGGCGCACTCATCCACCGTCTCCCGGACGATGGCGTGCTCCTCGTACAGCGAGCGGCCCATTCCAGGGTGCTGGCTCCCCTGTCCGGTGAACAGCATCACCACGCCGGCGGCGCCCGTCCGCGCCCCTCGCCCCGGCCCGGGCTGGCGCAGCCGCGCGATGGCGTCGGGCGACGAGGACGCGACGACGAAATCGCGGTGCTGGAACCTCCGCCTCCCCTCGAGCAGGGTGAAGGCCGCGTCGCGCAAGGAGATCTCCGGGTGCCCCTCGAGGTGCTCCGCGAGGCGCGATCGCACCTCCGACAGGGCCGCGTCGCTCCGGGCCGACAGCACAAGGATCTCGCTCTCTCCCGCGGGGGTCGGCTGGTAGGCGGGCCCTTCCTGGAGGACCGCGTGTACGTTCGCCCCCCCGATCCCGAACGAGCTCACGCCGGCTCGCCGAGGGCCGTTGTCCCTCGGCCAGGCGCGGAGCTCCGTGTTCACATAAAAAGGAGAGCTGTCGAAGTCGATCTCCGCGTTGGGCCGCTGATAATGGAGCGTGGCCGGGATCTGCGCGTGCCGGAGCGCCAGCACCGTCTTGATGAGCCCGACGATGCCGGCCGCCGTGTTCGAGTGGCCCACGTTCCCTTTCACAGATCCGAGGGCGCATTTGCGGAGCGGGGCGGCGGCGCGCCGGAAGGCCTGTTCCAGGGCGCGGACCTCGATCGGATCGCCCAGCGACGTGCCGGTCCCGTGCGCCTCGACGTAGCCGATGGTGTCCGGCCGGACGCCGGCCACCTCGTGCGCCATCACGATCACCGAGGCCTGCCCGTCGATGCTCGGGGCGGTGTACCCGACCTTGGCCGATCCGTCGTTGTTCGTCGCGGATCCGAGGACGATCGCGTGGATGAAGTCGCCCTGCTCGATCGCGTCCTCCAGCCGCCTCAGGACGACGACCCCGACCGCGTCGCCGAACACCGTCCCTGCGGCGTCGGCGTCGAAAGGGCGGCAGCGGCCGTCGGGAGAGCACGGCCCGCCCTTCTCGTAGAAGTACCCGCGCCGCTCCGGGAACATCACCGATGCCGCGCCCGCGATCGCCATGTCGCACTCGACGGCGCGCAGGCTCTGGCACGCTTGATGGACCGCCGCGAGCCCGGTGGAACACGCCGTCTGGACGCTGATGCTCGGGCCCTTGAGGTTGAGCTTGTACGCGACGCGCGTCGTCAAATAGTCCTTGTCGCTGGCGATAAGGAGCTGCATCGCCTCCGAGGACTCGAATTTGTGGAGCAGCGCGCGGTGGTGCGAGAGGAGATACGAGTTCATCTTCGCGCCGGCGAAGACGCCGATCCAGCCGGGGAACCGCTCGGCGTCGTAGCCTGCGCCCTCGAGCGCCTCGTACGCGCACTCGAGGAACAACCGCTGCTGCGGATCGATCCACTGCGCCTCCCGCCCGCTGTATCCGAAGAAGTCGGCGTCGAACCACTCCGGCCTGTCGAGGCAAGGTCGTGCCTTGATGTAGCTCGGGTCCCTCACCTGGGCGCGAGGGACCCCGGCGGCGAGCAGCTCCTCCTCCGTGAAGCGGGCGATGGACTCCCTGCCATCGCGCAGGTTTCTCCAGAACGCCTCCGGATCGTCCGCCTGCGGGAACCGCCCGCTCAGGCCGACGATCGCGATGGCGTCGCGCAGATCTCCGAGGTCCTGCATCGCTCACTCCTCCGGCTTGCCCTGGTGGGAGGCCCGCTCCGGCGCGAGCGCGCGCCGCTCCAGGCCTCGCTCGCGCTGCCGCCGGGCGCGCGCGGTGATGGCGTCGAACCGGCCGCTTTCTGCCGCGCCCGCGCCCGCGCCCGCGCCCGGCGCGGCCCCGGCCGCCGCGGCGTCCTCGCCTTTGGCCGAGGGGGGCGCGTTCACCCCGAGCTTCCTCAGGTAGGCCGCCTGCTGGGACACCGTCGGATGCTCGAACAGGTGCACCAGCGGAACATCGCGGTGGAAGCGCTCGCGGAGGCTGCGCGCCATGCTGACGAGCAGGAGCGAGTCGCCCCCGAGGTCGAAGAAGTTGGCGTCGTGCCCGACGTGCGGGCGCCTCAGCACCTCGGCCCAGATGCGGGCGATGGCGCTCTCCAGCCCGTCGCTCGCCACCGCGGCGGGCCTCGGCCTGGCCCGCTCCGCGCGCGGCGGCGCGTCCTCCGGGACCGGCTGCTGCGCGTGTTGCGCGCCCTCCGCCGGGCCAGGGAGCCTGTCGACGACGACCACCCTGACGGGCTGCTCCGTCCAGCGCTCTGCGATGTACGACGAGAGCGCTCGCGCGAGCCGATCGCGCGGCCGCTCCGGCCTCACCAGGGCGGAGCCGTGCGAGGGTGCGGCGCGCGTCGCGGCGTCGACCATGGCCGCCAGCGCGGCCGACTCGCGGGCCAGCGCCTCGATGGTCGTGTCCGAGTCCGAGATGGCCCCCCCGACGAGGCCGTGGATGTATTCGTAACGCGGGCCGACCTGGAAGAGGTGGGCGACCTGCGCGAAGTCGAATCCGCCCGTCTGGCAGAGGCCGAGCTGGTGATCCGGCGCCGTCGACTCGAGCAGATGGGCGATGACGCCGGCCTCCATGAGGCACAGATCCCGCGCCCGGCTGCCGTATACCGGCTCGATGGCGCCGAGATCCGCCACGAGGTACACGCTGAAGGCCGAGCTGTCGAACGCCTGCCCGTTGGGGCCCCCGTGGACCGAGCGATCGATGCGTGCGCCGGCCTGGATCGTGACCAGCTGCTCGCGCTCGGGGTGGAAATAATACGTGCCTCCGGGGACCCGCTCGATCCGATCCGGCTTCACGTACAGATACACGTGCACCGGATACAGGTTGCCCGCCGAGGCGTAGAGCTGCTTGCCGAGCGGATACCCTGGCAGCCGCACCGGAGACAGCTGCCTCAGGAAGCGCGCCAGGCGCTCGAAGGCGATGGGCTCGCTCAGGAACTGGCGATAGCTGCGCCGCCGCGCGAACGCCGAGAGCTCCTCGTCCGTGCGCGCGCGGGCGATCAGGGGGATGGCGGCCCCGGAGAGATCATCGCGCTGCGCCGGCTTGCTCAGCTTGAACTGCAGCTTCGCGATCGGATCCTGGAGCAAGGATATGTCCGAGTCCGCCGCGCCCTCCCGGGCCGTCACATACGCGACGACTCCGCCGCGCTCGCCCGCCGCGCTCTCCACCCTTGCCGCCGTGACGCTCGGGTGCTCGCGGAGCAGCTCCTCGAGCCCGGGCGCGCGCGCCGGATCGGCAAGGGCGCCCTGCCGAGGCGCGCCGACCGGCGCTTCCACGCCGGGCTCGCGCGCCGGATCCGGGAGCGCGCTGCGATCGACCTTGCCGTTGCTGGTGAGGGGGAGGCCGTGCACCTCCACGAAGGCGCTCGGCACCATGTAGTCCGGGAGCTTCGCGGCGATGAACGCCCGCAGCGCGGGAGCATCGAGCGCCCTGCCAGGGGCCGGAACGACATGGGCGATGAGCCGCTTTCCACCGCTCGCCGTGCTCCCGACCGAGACAGCGGCGCTCGCCACGTCGGGGTGCTGGAGCAGCGCGGCCTCGATCTCCTCGAGCTCGATCCTGTGCCCTTGAATCTTCACCTGGAAGTCTTCGCGTCCCAGGAACTCGATGTTCCCGTCCGGCAGACAGCGCCCCAGGTCGCCGGTCCAGTACAGCCGCTCTCCGGTCTCCGGGTGCGTCACGAAGCGCTCGCGCGTCCTCTCCTCGTCCCGCCAGTAGCCGCGCGCGAGGCCGATTCCGCCGATGTAGAGTCGCCCGGGCACCCCGTCGGGACACGGCTCCATCGCCCCGTCGAGCACGTGGAACCGCTGGTTCGCGAGCGGCTTGCCGTAAGGGATGCTCTTCCAGCTCGGATCCACGCCCGTGATCGGGTAGGCGATGGACCAGATCGACGCCTCCGTCGCCCCGCCGAGGCTCAGCACCGACGCGCCCGGGAACACCTCGCGGATGCGATCGGGCAGCGTCACGGGGATCCAGTCCCCGCTGAGGAGCACGGCGCGCAGGGGCGCGGGGGCGCCCGAGCGGAGCGCCCTGTGCTCGACGAGCATCTGCATGAGCGCCGGGACGGTGTTCCACAACGTCACGCCGTGCCGGGACATCAGCTCTTCCCAGTGGCCGGGATCGCGCAGCCGGGCCGGCTCGGGCAGCACAACCGCGCCCCCCGCCGCCCACAGGCCGAAGAGGTCGTAGACCGACAGATCGAAGGCGAGCGACGAGAGCGACAGGACACGATCCGAGGCGCTCACGCCGAGGCGCGCGTTCACGTCCGAGAGGGTGTTCACGGCGCCGCGGTGGTCGATCGCCACGCCCTTGGGCCTCCCCGTCGAGCCCGAGGTGAAGATGACGTAGGCCAGATCGTCGGGCCGCTGAACGGCCTCGAGGGGCGACTCGTCCTCTGACAGCCCGCCCGGCGCGTCCAGGGCCACGACGATCGTCCCCGCGGGCCACCGGGTTGGCTCCGCGAACCGCGCCTGGGTCAGGACGATCCGTACCTCGCCCTGCGCCAGGATTCCCCAGCTCCGCTCTCGGGGCCACGCCGGATCCACGGGAAGGTAGGCCGCTCCGGACTTGAGGACGCCGAGCGCCCCGAGCGCCTGCGCGATGCCCTTCTCGCAGGCGACGGCGACGAGCGTGTTGGGGCGCGCGCCGCGGGCCCGCAAGGCTCGGCCGAGGGCGTTGCTCTGCCGGTCGAGCTCCCCGTAGGTGATGCTCCCCTCGGGCGCGATCACCGCGGGCGACTCGCCGTCGGCCGCCGCGCTCTGGAGGAACGCCGCGTGGAGCAGCTCCTCCGGCGCGGCCCGCTGCGTCCGGTTCACCTCGGCGCGCGCCGCCTGCTGCGCGCTCGGGAGCGCGGCCCTCGCCCGCTGGAACGCCTCGTCGCCGCGCGCCATCCTGGCGAGCAGATCCAGATAGGACTCGAGCATCGCTTCGACCATCCCCTCGGGGAAGAGCGCCTCGACGACATCCCAGGAGAACACGAGGTCCCCTTGGTCCTCGGTCACCTGATGATCGAGCCACACCTGCGGCGTCTGGGTGATCATGAAGACCTCCTCGCCGAGCCAGGAGAACAGCGACTGCGGCTCGGCCCCTCCCTGGCCGAGCAGGCTCGTGAACACCACGGGGACGCTCGGCGCGCGCGCCTGGCGGAGCGCCGGGATCGCCCCCGCGCGCCGGTGCTCGATCGCCCTCCAGATCTGGTCCTGGGTGGCGCGGGCCAGCTCGGAGACCCCCCTGTGCCGGCCCACGTCGAAGCCGAGGAGCACCACCGTCGTGAAATCGCCGACGATCTCCGGGACGTCCTCGTGCAGCGGCGGACGCTCGAACGACGTCAGCGTGAGCGAGAACTCCGGGCGTGCGCTCCACTTCCCGAGCACCTGCGCGAACGCCGCGAGGACGACGGCCGAGGGCGTGAGGCGGCTCGACTTCGCCCGGCTCTTCAGCGATCCCCACGCGGATCGGTCGAGGCGCCCCCTGTGCCGCACGAACCGGGGCGGCGTGACGTCTCGAGGCTGCCTGGCGAGCGGCAGGTCGGGCGCGGGCGGGAGGCTCGCCACGCGCTCGCGCCAGTACGCGAGCGAGCGCTCGTGATCCGGTGTCTGTCGATGGCGCTCCGCGTCGACGATGCAGTCCCGGAAGGTCACGCCGAGCGGCGGGGGCTCGAGCTCGGGCTGCTCGTAGAAGCGCTCCAGATCGCGCGAGACGATCCCGCAGCTCCAGGCGTCGAGCGCGAGGAGATCCAGGTTGATGTGCACGCGGCGCCGGCCGCCCGGCAGGAGCGACACGCCCACGTCGAACAGGGGCCATTCCATGGGCGCGAACACGCGGTGGGACAGCCGATGACGGATGTCGTCGAGCGCCCGGCCGGCGTCGGCAGGCGACTTCGCGCGGAGGTCCCAGATCTTCGGCTCGAAGCGGGGCACCGTCCGCTGCACCCGCTGGAGCCCGTCTCCGGTGAACACGGCCCGGAGCATCCCGTGCCGTGTGATGACCCGGTTCCACGCCCGCGCGAAGCGCTCGAGATCCAGCCCATCACACTCCCGCTCGAGGTAGCCGTGACAGCCGACGCCCCCGAGGTCGAAGGCGCTCTCGCGCCCGACCAGATACGCCCGTTGAACGTCGGTCTGGGGAAAGGAATCTCCCGGGTCGTCGTCGCCCGGGCTGATGGCGCGGGACTCCGCCTCACGGCCGCCCGGCGAGGGCGGCTCGGCGAGCAGGCGCGCGAGCTCGGTCAACGTGATCCCCTCGATCAAGCTCACCGGCGAGATCTGCCTGCCGCTCTGCCCGGCGATGCGCTCCGCGAGCTGGATCGCCTTGACCGACTCGAGCCCGATCTCGACGAGCGGCACGTCCCAGCGCAGCTGCGCGGCGTCCACCTGGAGGATCTCTCCCACGAGCGCCCCGAGGCGCGCGGTACAGCTCGCTCCGTCGGGCTGCGCGCCTCCCGCCGCGGAGGCCCCGTCCTGGGCCGCGGCCGCGCCCGGCGCGCCGTCGCGCGCCGTCGCGCCGTGGAACACGCCGAGGATCTCCAGCTCACCGCGCAAGAAAGCCGCCTTGCACGCCCTCCGCTGCACTTTCCCGCTCGTGGTCTTGGGGAGGCGCCGCGGGGGGAGGAGCACGACCGCGTGTACCGGCAGCCCGAACTGCTGCGCCACGGCGCGCCGAGCGGCGCGCGCGAGCGCCTCGAGATCGAGCCCGCGCTGCCCGCGCTTGATCTCCTGGCAGACGACGATCGCCTCCGGCTCCTCGACAGGGAGGCTCAGCCCGTCCGCGAGGCCCACGGAGAAGGCGGCTCCCCCGTCGGGGGCAAAGGCCTCATGGGCGGAGCTCACCGCGAGCTCGATGTCCTGCGGATAGTAATTGCGCCCCCGGACGATGATGACGTCCTTGAGCCGCCCTGTGATGAACAGCTCCCCATCCTGCAAGAACCCGAGATCGCCGGTTCGCAGGAAGCGCAGGTCGCCTGCCTCGCGCAACCGGGCGCCGAACGAGGCGCTCGTCGCCTCCGGGTTCTTCCAGTAGCCGCTCACGACCGCGCTGCCTTCGACCCACACCTCGCCTACCTGCAGATCCGGCGCGGGCTCTCCGCTGGCTGGATCGACGATCGCGACGCGCGTGCCGGGCAGCGGCCGGCCGCAGCTCACGAGCTCCTGTGCGTCGGACTCCGCGGCGGAGCAGGCGCGCACCCGCCCTCGTTGCAGCTCCGTGGAGCTCACCTTGACGACGCGCGGCGGGCGCCTCGGCGAGACGCTGACCCCCAGCGTCGCCTCGGCAAGGCCATAAGAGGGTCGCAGCGCGTCGGGCCGGAATCCGCTCGGCGCGAAGGCCGCGGCGAACCGCGCGAGGGTCCCCGCGCGGACGGGCTCGGCCCCGTTGATCACCGTCTTCCAGGCGGAGAGATCGAGCCGGGAGCGCTGCTCTGGGGTCGAGCTCGTCACGCAGAGATCGAAGGCGAAGTTCGGAGCCGCGCTGTGGTGGCCGCGGTGGCGCGACAGCGCCTCGAGCCAGCGCATGGGCCGGAAGATGAACGACGCCGGAGGCATGCTGTAGCACCTCCCGCCCACGAAGAGCGGCAGCATGATCCCGTGGATCAGCCCCAGATCGTGGAAGTGGGGCAGCCAGCTGACGAAGGTGTCGCCGCGCTCGATCCCGAACCCCTCGGCGAGCATGCGGCAGTTCGAAAGGACGTTGCGATGGCTGACCATCACGCCCTTGGGGCTGGAGGTCGATCCGGAGGTGTATTGCAGGTACGCGACGTCGTCTGTCGTGCCGCGCGCGGCGCGCGTGCCTTGCGCGGCGCCCGCGCGTCCGGCGCACGAGGAGCACTCCTCCAGCGTGTGAACGGCGAGCCCGGAGCGCGAGGTCGACGCGCTCCGCTCCCGCGGCGTGGGTTCCGCGGCGAGCGCGCACGCAGGGGCACAGTCGGCCGTGATGGCGTCGAACCGAGACTCCACCTGATTCGGCCGCGGACGCGAGGTGGGGACAGCCACCATGTCCGCCAGCAGGCAGCCGAAGAACGCCTCGACGAACTCGAGCCCGGGGGGGAACAGGAGGAGGACGCGGCTCTTCGGAGGATAGTGCGCGCGGAGGAAGGCGGCGATCGTTCGAGCGCGGTCGTGGAGCGCGGCGAACGAGAGCGCCGCCGTCTCCTCCTCGCCTTCGTGGAGATGGATGTACGCGGGCGCGTCGCCGAGCTCTTCCGCGCGGCGAGCGAGCAGCTCAGGCAGTGACGTTATCGTGCTCCGAGGCCCAGACAAATCATCCTGTGCGGCGCTGGGCGCACGCCCAGAAAAAGTCATGCCAAGTGTCACGAACGGTTCCTTTCGGTGCAAGCGCGCAAGACCACCTGCGCGCGCCCAGGCGCTTCACCCATTGAATCGAGGCATGCGGCCCGCAGCGCATCGAAGGCTTTGCGGGAGATGCAGGGGGCGCCAATGGTCGAGATGATCCACCGGGCTCGGCGCTCGCGCCGCTGCGAGCCCGAGAGGATCGTGGGTTATGGGGAACGCTCGAGCAACGGGGCAGGTCATGCCACGAAGGAGAGGCCTTGTCTAGCCCACCAATCGACGGGACATGCCGTCCCCTGGCGGTGCGCAAGGAGCCGGTGCCGTGGTGATGCGCGAGGCGCGCTCACTCCATGATCGCCGCGCAGGGATCCAATTGTGAAATAGTGTTATTTATTGTTTAGAACGACGCCGGGCGGTGGGGCCGGTCGCATCAAGCGATCTCAAGCTGGAGCTGTTGCAAACTGGCGAACGGTCCGCGCGGCGCTCAGGCTTACTGTGGTGCCCGCGTTGATCGCTGATGACACGCACCGTGCGTGGCGAGCGGAAGCGTCGGTAGATCCAGTGCGTCGGACCAGGCTGGCCGTGCTCCGGAAGCAGGGCTGATCGGATCTCTTCGTGGCGCGCGACGGGCGCGTCGTCCACGAAGAGTCCGCGCGCGTTCATGCCTACGGAACGGCGCATCGCTCATGGAGTCTCTTCTCTTGTCGGCGGGCGCCGCCGTGCCCGCGGGCCGCGCCCGCCCGCTGCGGGTGCCCCGCGCGGTCCCTCGCGCGCCAGCGCTCACGCATCAGCTCGTCGAGCGGGCGTGCAGGGCGACGCAGCACGTCCGATCTGAGCCGTTGCGGCGGGGGCCGGCCATCTTAGAGGCTACCCGATGTCCGCGCACCTCCGCGTCGTTCGAGAGCCCCGTCCACCGGACCGCCCTGCCGGCGCGCAGCTCACCGCACCCGACATCCTGCGCAGGCGCCGCTGGCTCGACGGCGCCCACGCCGGGCTCGCGGCGACGCTCGCCCATGGGGCCGATTGAGGTATCCGTTCGGCAGCCTGCGCGCTGGAATCAGCCTGCGCCCGCGGAGGTCGTGGCCGCCACGCCGGCGCCGCCCGCGCTCGCCGGGAGCGCGCGCCGTGGCGAGCTCGATCTGCTGCGCGCTCGTCGCGTTCCTGGCGTTCTGCGCGCTCGCGGCGCCGTGCTCCGCCGACGACGCGCCGCCGATCACGGTCGTCGCCGGCGCGCGCGGGGCGCTGGCGTACCGGCTCTCGCAGGAGCTCGGAGCGGCGGGCCTGAAGGTACGGGTCGAAGCGAGCCCGGCGGCGGCTGGTTCCGGCGGGCTGCTCATCGTCATCCCCGAAGGCGACGAGGGAGCCATCGAGATCTGGTCGGAATCGGGCGGGCGCGCGGACCTTGTCGCGAGCGTTGCGCCCGACGGCCCGCTCGACACCCGGGTGCTCCGCGCGGCGGAGCTGGTGCGGGCGCTCCGGTCGACGGCCGGGGTCCCCGCCGGAGCCGTCGGACCGGAGCCGTCGGCCGTCGCGCCGGCTCCGGTCCAGCCCTCTCCCGTCGCGCCTCCTGCCGCGTTGCCCGGTGAGGCGTGGCGGAGCCCGCCGGTCCGCGCCTGGGCGCCGCCCTCGCCGCCGTTCGCGGTGCCCGCGGCGTCCAGGGCCCCGCCCGTCGAGGTCGGCGTCGCGATCGCCGTGGGATGGCAGGCGCCTGGCGCCTCGCTGGCGCTCGACGCCTCGCTCCGGATCTGGCCCTCGGCCCGGATCGGCGCCGGGCTCCTGGCGGACCTGGCGGTCATCGGTCCGGAGCTCGCGGCGTCGGAAGGCAAGGTTCGCTTTCGCTCCTCGCTCTTCGGCGCCGAGCTCGCCCTCGCGCCCATCGCGAGGAGCCGTCGGTTCGGACTCGTCCTCTCCCCCGGGGTGGGTCTCGGTTACGTGATCGCGTCCGGCGATGCGAGACCGCCCTATATCGACAGCGACGAGTCCACGTTCACCGCCCTCGTGTATGGGCGAGGCGAGGCGCGTTTCCGGCTCATCGACTCCGTTTATCTCACGGCGGGCGCGGTCGGCGGCGCGTCGATCCCGCCTGTCGACGTCCGGCTCGCAGGACGGGTGATCTCGACGTTCAGCCCGCTCGCGTCGTTCTCGCTCGGGGTCGTCGTCCAGCGGTGAGCCGCCGCCACGACCAGCGGCCATTCATAGGAGCAAGCCACGCCCACTTCCTCAATCGAGATCGGAGAGGCCTCCTTGAAACAGCTCCTCGTACCTGGATGCACCGTGCTCATGACGCTCGTCGCCGCGTGCGACAGAATCCCGCTCGATCCCATACGCGATGATGACGCCGGAGGTGGCGCGACGGGAGAGGGCGGTGCCGGCGGCAGCGGCGCCGGCGCCAGCGGCAGCGGCGGTGCCGGCGGCAGCGGCGGCGGCGGTGCCGGCGCCAGCGGCGGCGCAGGCGGCAGCGACGCCGCCGTCGGCAGCGGCGGCGCAGGAGCCGGCGGCGCCGTCGGCAGCGGCGACTCTCTGTGGAGCCGGCACTTCGCCGCGAACCCACGCCAACCCTTGGTCTGGGCGGGCAGCCGCATCGCCGTGGACGAGGCCGGCAACCTCGTCGTCGCGACGGCGGTCGCCGATGGTGTCGACTTCGGCGACGGTCCGCTCTCGACCGGGGGCAACCTGGTCTTCGCCCTCGCGAAATTCGACGACGAAGGAGAGCACCTCTGGCACAAGGAATTCTCCGGTTCCGTCTACCCCCGTGACGTCGCGGTCAACCAGGCGGGCCTCATCGCCACGACGGGGGTGTATTACGGGACGGGCGTCGACTTCGGAGGTGGGTTGCTGGTGGGGCAGGAGTCGGGCAGCGACGCCTTCGTGGCCGTCTTCACGGCAGACGGAGAACACGTCTGGTCGGCTCGAATCGGCGTCGAGGGTGATCAATGGGCGGACAGCCTCGCCATGGATGCAGCCGGCAACGTCGTCGTGGCAGGGACGTTCACGGGCCAGATCAGCGTCTGCGGCGCCTCGCTGACAAGCGTCGGTGACATGGACTCGTTCATCGCCAAATTCGACCCTGCGGGGAGCTGCCTCTGGAGTAAGCAGCTCGGTTACACGGAGATCCACAACGTCGCCCTCGACGCCTCGGGCAGCGTCGTTCTCGCCGGCAGCTTCGGCGACTATTTTGCCGAGGCGATCGATCTCGGCGGTGGGCCGCTGACCACCGCGGGCAGCGAGGATATCTTCGTGGCGAAGCTCGATGCTGCCGGTGAGCACGTCTGGAGCAAGCGGTTCGGCGACGCGTCGCTCCAGAGGGCGTACGGCGTCGCGGTGGACGGCCCTGGAAACGTCGTCATCAGCGGGACGTTCCTCGGGAGCGTGGATTTCGGCGCAGGTCCGCTGGTGAGCGCAGGAGGGTACGGTCCTCTCGAGCCCGGCTCTGTCACGTGGGGCGGCAACGCCTTCGTGACCAAGCTGAACCCGGCAGGCGAGCTCCTCTGGGCCAAGCGCCTCGGGCAGCACGGACCACAGGCGGCGCTGGACGTCGCGACGACCGTGGACGGCGAGCTCGCGATCACCGGCCTGGCGTACGGCGACGTCGACCTCGGCACGGGCCTGATGGACTGCACCTACGGCGATGCCTTCGTCGCGAAGCTCGATGCGACGGGCACGGTCCGCTGGGTGAAGCACACCGGCGGCAGGGGGCAACAGTACGGCTATTCCACGGCCATGGACGCGACCGGCGAGGTGTACGCCGCCGGGCCGTTCCTCGGCACCATCGACTTCGGCACGGGGCCGCTCGTGGCTCCGACGTCCACCCGGGCTATTTTCCTCGCGAAGTTCGGCCGCTGAGGCCGCGGACGGCGGTCCGCGAGACGGCGCTCAGCGCAGGCAGGCGCCGAGCCATCGCGCGGCGTTCTGTCCGAGGGCGGGGCCCAGGAGCTCGGGGGGCAGGTGAAGGCCCTGATAGGTGCCGATGGTGCGGGCCGATTGATGATCGGCGGTTTGACGAAAGAAGCGAAAATTGTCCTCTTTCAAGAGACCCATGTTCGACTCCACCTGCAGGTCCCACAGCTCCTTGGACATGGGGTCCAGCCCGCTTGTCACAAGGTCGGTCCCGAACAGGAAGCGCTCGGGCCAGCGAGAGAACAGCCTGAGGAGCTGGGCGCGCTCCCGCTCGAGGCTCGCGAACCCCTCTGTCGCCGGGCCGGCAGAGCCATGGCTCGTATCCACGAGGAGGCGCGGAAACGCCTGCATCAGCGACTCCATGCGCGCGAGGTCGGTGCGGCTGCCGCAGAGGTGCGCGCACACGAGCCGAAGGTCGGGGAAGGCGCGCAGGACCGCCTCGAGCTCGCTCCTGTAACGGACGGTGTTGGCATGAAGGAGAACTGGGAGCTCCTGATCCGCGAGCGCCTGCCACATCGCCTGGTGCGAGGGGTCGTCGAGCGGACGCTCATGGAAGAGGTTGTGCCCCTGGTAGAGCTTCACGCCGCAGGCGCCTCGGCGGCGCAGCTCGGCGAGGTACGCGAGGTCGTCGTGACCCAGATCCAGGGTGACGAAGGGAATGAGCTTTCCGCGGTGAGCCGCTGCGGCGTCGAGGACGACATCGTTGCCTGCGCGGTAGCCCGAGAGGCCAGAGCCGCCGCGGCCGCTGGTCAGGTCCGGGCTCGCCAGGACGACGGCGCGATCGATGTGGTGCTTGGCCATGTGCGCGAGCAAGGGGGCCACCGCGTTGGCCTCCGTCAGGTGCACATGGATGTCGATGACCTCCTGGCGGGCCGGCGGAGCCGGCGACGAACGGCACCCCAGGACGGCGGCGAGCGCAGCGCCCCACGCGATGCTCCGGAAGCGAGCCCCGCGGACAGCGCGCGAGCGCATCGAATGAGGGCGATGAGAACGGCGGCGACCACCAGAGCGATGAGAGGCGATTGAATGATGAGGATCCATCGCCGACAAGGATATGCCGTGGCAGGGGCGCCGCCATAAAAAAGGAGGGAGTCGTGAGAGCGTGAAAATGATGTGAGCTGATGGCTCGCTTGTGAGCCTGCTTTGCGCGAACGCTCGGTGTTCGCGCCTCCAGGGCGAAGTTTCGCCCTGGAGGTCGTTGTTCATTCGTGCCCAGTGGAGTTATCTATGTCGCTCATTCGTAGCTCGGTTCGTCTCATGGGGTTCGCGGCGCTCTACGCGTCTTTGCTTGGAACGACATCTTGCTCGCGCTGGCTGGACGACGGCGCGGGCCCAGGCGCCGAAGGAGGCGGCGGCGATGCCAGCGGCAGCGGCGGTTCCGGCGTCAGCGGCAGCGCCATCAGCGGCAGCGGCGGCAGCGGCGGCAGCGGCGGCAGCGGCGGCAGCGGCGGCAGCGGCGGCAGCGGCGGCAGCGGCGGCAGCGGCGGCAGCGGCGGCAGCGGCGGCAGCGGTATTGGTGGGGCTGGTGTCGGCGGGGCCGCGACCGGGAGCGGCGGACCGTCCGTCTGCGCAGACGACGCCTACGAGGCGAACGACGCGTCCACGTCTGCGGCTCCGCTCGCCTATGACGACACCGACGACAGCCTCGGTCCCAGCGCGTGGTTTTCCAAGATCGATTTCGTCCTCTGCCAAGGCGACGAGGACTGGTACCTGCTCGACACCACCTCTCTCGGGATCGAGGAGGTCAATTGGAGCCTCCGCGTCCTGGCCTCTGGGGCAGAGCTGTGCGGCGGGGGTTGTGAGCAGTATACTCCGCCCCCCGGCCCAGAGAACACGTTGATCGTGGAGGTCTACAGCGCTGCCACGATGGAGCTCCTCGGGGCTGAGGAGAGCGATCACGGACGGGTGTGGCTCGACGGAGGGGGCGCGGGTTCGGCGAACGATCTGCTGCTCCGCATCTATGGGCCGCCCGAGGCGAGCTACCCGTACGACATGAGCTTTGTCGCCAAGTCCTATGAAGGGGAGGACGAGTGCGAGTGCTGATCTTCGCCTAGCGCCGCGGCGCCGGCGCTCCTCTCTGCGCCCGTGTCCCAGGGGGGCCGGGCGGCTCGGCGCTGCCCCGCGCGCCGCGCGCCGCGCGCCGCGCGCCGCCAGGAGCGAGCTCGGCGCCCGCTCAGCCCTGCTTCGGCGCCTTCATCCGCGCCGGATCCACGCTCACGTCGCGCGCCACCTTGCCGAACGCGATGACGCTCCGGTCGCCGTTCCGCTCCTCGATGACCACGCGCCGCACCGACCACAGCTCCGGCCCCGAGACCATCTCGAGGC
Organism: Sorangium sp. So ce375; assembly: GCF_051473855.1. NCBI lineage: Bacteria > Pseudomonadati > Myxococcota > Polyangiales > Polyangiaceae > Sorangium > Sorangium sp. So ce375. The sequence goes on along the minus strand of NZ_CP150335.1, from coordinate 9,780,118 downwards.
TGCGCACGTGCTTCGCGACCTCCTCGGCCCGCGGCCGCGCCGCCAGCGTGATCCCGTCCGCGCGGCTCGGGATCGACAGGTCGTAGCGCGCCCGCAGCCTCTCGAGGTCGCCGCCGAGCAGCACAAGGAGGTCCGAGAGCACCGCCCCGAAGCGCCCCGCCGCGCCGCGCCCCGCGCCCGCCGCGCCCTTCGGCGTCGCGAAGCCGAACCCCTCGGGCGTGATCCAGTAGGTGATCGCGTCCGGCGGCTTCAGCTCCCACCGGAGGCGGTCCGGCAGCACCAGCGTCATCTCGCCGTCGCTCTTCACCGCCGTCGCGAGCAGGCCGATGCTCCGCTCCTGCGTGAACGGCGCGACCAGCGTCTTCACCGACGCGCGCGCCCGCGTGATCTCCGCGAGCGCGTCGCCCACCTCGTCCGCCTCCGCGCGGCGCGCGTGGCTGCCGACCGACAGCGCCCCCCCGCACGCCGCGAGCCCCATCAAGAAAGATCGTCGCTGCATCCTCGCCTCGTCGCCTCGTCCTCTTCATGTCAGACGAGCGCGCCGCGCTCAATCCGCAATGGGCTTCGGCGTGTTGGCCCCGCTCTCCGGCAGGTCGGGCTTCGCGATGTAGTCCTTCGGGAGCTCGCCCGTCAGGCTCTTCAGCCAGACGACGATCTGCTCGACCTGGGCGTGGGACAGGTCCTTGCCGAGCTGGTGCTTGCCCATGAGCCGCACCGCCTCCTGCAGCGACGAGACCGACCCGTCGTGGAAGTACGGCGCCGTCATGGCCACGTTGCGGAGCGTCGGCACCCGGAAGACCATGAAATCGGCCTGCTTCTTCGTGATCTCGAAGACGCCGCGGTCCATCGTGTCGGGCCACGACCGCACCAGGCCGAGCTTCTGGAACATCGTCGCCCCGACGTGCGGGCCGAAGTGGCACGTCACGCAGCCGACCTCGACGAACGTGTTGAACCCTTCCTTCTCCGCGTTGGTCAGCGCCTCGGGCTCCCCTTCGAGGAACAGGTCCCACCGCCCGCGCGTGATCAGCTTGCGCTCGAACGCGCCGATCGCCTTCGCGGTGTTGTTGACGTTGACGGGCCACGGATCGCTCGGGAACGCCCTGCCGAACGCCTTCACGTACTCCGGGATGGAGCGCAGCGTCGCCTCCAGCCGCACCGGCGTCATCGCCATCTCGCTCGGGTTCATCATCGGCCCGTTGGCCTGCGCCTCGACGCTGTCGAAGCGCCCGTCCCACATGAGCGAGAAGAACCCCGCGGAGTTGTACACGCTCGGCGTGTTGCGGCGGCCGCTCTGGTGCGCGTGCCCGATCGACACCTTCGCGCCGTCCGCGCCGTAGCGATCGAGCGGGTGGCACGAGTTGCACGCGAGGTCGTGGTTCTTCGAGAGCCGCGTGTCGTAGTAGAGCATCCGGCCGAGGTTGATCTTCTCGTCGGTGAGCGGGTTGCTCGAGGACGTGATGACCGCCGGCAGCGGGTTGAAGCTCCCGAGCCGCTCCGGATCGATCTGCACGGCCGGCTCGGCCGGGGCCGCGGAGGCCCCCGGCGCCGCGGTGGCCGCGGCCGGGGCCGCTGCCGCCGGCGCGGGCTGCGCGCCGGACGCCGGGGAGGACGCCGACGCCGTCGTCTTCTGCACGAGCCAGGCGCCCACGCCCGCGCCCGTCGCGGCGACGAGCGCCGCCGCCGCCACGAGCGGGGCCGCCCTGCTGCGACGGCGCACGGAGGCGGTGGGCTGGTCGCCCGCCACGATGATCGTCTTCTGGAACGGCACGTGGGTGCCAGCGACGGCGCTCGACGAGGGGGGGCCGTCCGGGAGCCCGCGGATCAGCACGCCGCGGCCCGGGGTCAGGTGGTGGCCGCTCTGGGTCGCGTGGTGGCCGCTCTGGGTCGTGTGGTGGCCGCTCTGGGAGTGGAGGCCGCTCTGGGAGTGCTGGCCGCTCTGGCCGAAGGGCCCGCTGTGCGTGACGTGCTCGGGCCAGCTGCGGGGCGTGCCCACGGGCGTGGGCGGGCGCCGCGTCGCCATATCGCCGCCGTCCGGCCAGCTGCGGGACGTGCCCGCGGGCGTCGGCGTGCGCCGGGAGAGCTCGGCGCCGCTCTGCCAGCTGCGGGGCGTGCCCACGGGCGTGGGCGGGCGCCGCGTCGGCGCTTCGGGGTTCGGGGGCCCCTGCGAGGGCGGCGGCATGTCGGCCTGCAGCGAGTCGGGGAGGGGCCGCAGCATGCCCTCGTGGATCGAGATGCCGTGCGGCAGGAGCATCCGGCACTCGTCGAGCATCTCCGCCGCGCTCTGGAAGCGCAGGTTCCTGTCGATCTGGAGCGCGCGCTGGACGATCTCGGCGACCTCGTACGGCACCCAGGGCGCCAGGCTCTGGATGGGCGGCGCCGGCGTCGAGCAGATCGCGACGATGAGCTCGCCGAGCCCCCGCGAGTTCCTGTAGGGGGTGCGCCCGGCGAGCATCTTGAAGAGGACGATGCCGAGCGACCAGACGTCGGTCCGGCCGTCCACGTCCCGCAGGTTGCGCGCCTGCTCGGGCGACATGTAGATCGGCGAGCCGATCAGGTTGCTCGTGGCCGTGAGCTCCTTCTGTTGCTCGAAGCTGTCGTCCTGGATCTTGGCGACGCCGAAGTCGAGGAGCTTGACCGCGTACTCGCCCCCGTCGCGCCGCGCCAGGAACAGGTTGGCGGGCTTGATGTCGCGGTGGAGGACGCGCGCGTCGTGCGCCTTGATGAGGCCCATGCACGCCTGCGCCACGATGCAGACCGCGAGCTCGGGCGGCAGGGGGCCGAGCCGCCGGAGCATCTGGTCGACGTCCTCTCCGTTGAGCAGCTCCATCACGAGGAAGGGCAGGCCGGTCGCGCGGTCCCTCCCGCTATCGAGCACGCTCGCGATGTGCTCGCTGTCGATCGCGCCGGCCGCCCTGGCCTCGCGCTCGAAGCGGGCCATCACCGCCTCGTCCTGCGCGAGCTTGCTCGTGATCACCTTGACGGCGACGCGGCGGCCGGTGCCCAGGTGCCGTGCCTCGTAGACCGCCCCCATCCCGCCTTCCCCGAGCAGCCCGAGGATGACGTACCGTTGATCGAGGGTCGTGTTGATCAGGTTGATGTCCGTCATGGTCTGGTCGACCCGGTCGCCGCTCCGATGCCGCGACCTTGGCGCCCCGAATCGCATTGTCGGACGGAAGGTCGCTCTAGGCAATCTTGCGGTAAGGCCGCGCTGGATGAGAGGTGTCCCACCTCCGGTGTACGGGCGAGGGAGAGAGCAGGCCCTGAAACCACGTCGAAACAGTTGCGATTTCGCGTCGGGTGTGTCGTTGCCGCGCTGAAGTGAGGGCCGACGCGCGCGCGGCGCGTTCGTGCTCGACGGGCGCCGCGCTGCCGCGCTCGCTCGCCACGGGAGGGGCCAGCGCAGGTGCGGCGCCGATGTGCTCGCGACGGCGCGAACACGGCATGGAGGCGGCGCTGTCGCGCTTGCGGGAGGGACGGAGCCGTTATTAAGTGAGCTCTGTTTATTTAAGGAGCGTCGCTGCCCCGCTCACCGCCTTCGTGGGGTGAACCGGCGCGCTCCCAGGCGGCGTAGTCGCCGCTCGTGAGCAGCGGATCTTCGGGCAGGGCGCCGGGCTCGGTCGCGTCGAGCGCCGGGTCGAACGCGGGGTCGAGCAGGCGCGCGAGGTCGAAGCGCAGGAAGCGGCCGGCGAGGTGCGGGCCCTCGCTGACCCAGAGGACGCGCGCCGTCGCGTCCATGACGACGCCGTGGGTGGCGATGAGCGCGTCGATCGCGCGCCGGTCGCCGAGCGGCAGCGGCGCGCCGCCGGGCCCGCGCCGGTCGCGCAGGACGTCGATCGCCGCCTCGATCCTGGCGCCGTCGGGCAGCGCCGCGAGCCGCTCGTCGAGGCGCTTGCGCCGCGCGTGGGTCGAGGTCTCGGCCTCGACGCGGAGGTTGCGCGGATCGCCGGCGAGCGGCCCCTCGAAGTGGTTCGTGAGCGGGACCTTGCCGCGGCCGCGGCGCGCGTGGAGCTCCGCGCCCGGCGCCCGCTCGGCGATCGCCGTCTCGCCGCTCGCGTCGACGAGCATCACGAGGTGGGAGACCATCGGCGCGTGCGCCTCGAGGATCGCGAGCGCCTCGTCGACGCCCCGCGCGCGGCCGAGCACCTCGCGCATCGTGTGGACGACCGGCTCGCCTGCCGCGCGCGGCTCGCCGGCGCGCCCGCCGTGGACGACGAGCGCGAGGCCCTCGGCGTTCATCCCCGTCACCGCGCCGACGAGGCCGGGCCAGGACACCGAGGCGTACGGGATCTTCCCCTGCTCGTGGACGAGGAAGACCGCCTTGCCCTCGTCGAAGACGGGCCCGGCCTCGAAGTCGAAGTTGCGGGCGAGCAGCGCGTGCCCGTCCGCCGACGCGGTCCCGGTGAGCGCGAAGCTCGTGCAGCCGATGAGCGGCGAGTGCTCGAACGAGAGCGCGATGTCGTAGAGCGACTGGAGGAAGACGAAGCGGTGGTACGTCGGGAGGACGCCGTCGAACGGGTCGGGCGAGAAGGCGCGGGCCTGCGAGGCGATCTCGCGCCGGACGCCGTCGGTCATGCCGGCGTCCACGTCGCGGAACTCGAGGCGCGACAGGTCCATGATGAGCCACCGGAGCGGGGCGACGGGCACGAAGCGGCGGAACTGCTCGTAGAGCGTCGCCTCGTTCTGGACCATCTCCGGGTAGAAGAGCCGCCCGTGCTGGTGCCCGATCTCCTCCGGCGATCCGGAGAGGCGCGCCTCGAGGATCCGCCCGCGGCGGCGCACGTAGGCCGGGCCGAGCACGCGCAGCCCCCCCGGCCGCACCTCGGGCTCGCCGGCCGCCGCGCCGATCGGCGGCGGCTCGATCCGCGTCGCGGCGGCGATGCCGAGGTGCGCGAGGGCCGGCGCGGCGAGGAGCGCGGCGGCCGCGAGGAGCTTGCGGCGGTGGCGTGCGAGGCGCGACGGCCGCAAATCAGGGGGGCGACGTCGCCGGCTGCGACGGGTGGGGATCGAGCTCCGGGGCGAGCGCGCTCGCTCCGGCCGGGCGGCGCGGGTCCGGCGACAGCTCCGGCGCGGCGGGCACGTGGCGGAGCCCGCGCGTGAGCGCCAGCGTCGCGAGCACCCGGCGGATGATCCGCGCCGGGTCGCGCACGCTGTCGAAGTGGGTGAGCCGCTCGCCCTCGGGCGGATAGATGACCTGGATCGGCACCTCGACGAGGCGGACGCCGGCGGCCACCGCGCGCAGGAGGATCTCCGCCTCGAAGGCGTACCCCTCGTCTCGCCCGCCGAGCGACAGCGTCGTCCGGAGCGGGTAGCGGCGCAGGCCGCACTGGGTGTCCGCGAAGGGGCGGCCGGCGAAGAGGGAGAGGAAGAAGTTCGAGATCCGGTTCGAGATCTGGTTCGCGCGCGGCGCGCCTGCGCCCACGAGATCGCGGATGCCGAGCACCAGCGCCTCGGGGTCGGCGTCGGCCTCGATGAGGCGCCGCGCCTCCTCCGGCGGGTGCTGCCCGTCGGCGTCGATCGTGACCGCCACGTCGAAGCCCGCGGCGAGGGCGAACTCCATCCCCGTGCGCAGGGCGGCGCCCTTGCCCTGGTTCTCCGGGTGGCTCAGCACCGTGGCGCCGGCCGCGCGCGCCCGCTCGGCCGTCCGGTCGCTCGACCCGTCGTCCACCACGATGACGTTGCCGCCCAGGCCGCTCACCCGGAGCGCCTCCCGCGTGACGTCCCCAACGTTGCGCTCGGCCTGGTAGGCGGGAATGATGGCGCAGATCCGCATGAAGCAGAGCGCGATTACCATGGTGTGCCCTGGATGAACAGCGCCAGGCGCCCGGAGCACCGTCCGGGCCTGCTCCGCCGTCGGCCTGCGTTCCGCCGCGTCTGGATGAGCGAGGTCGTCTCGCTGCTCGGCGACTGGATGAGCTTCGTCGCGGTGAGCCTGCTCGCTCTGGGGGGTGAGGGGGGCGGGGTCGTGGCGCTCGCGCTGGTGATGGTGGGGCACCACCTCCCGATCGCGCTGTTCGCGCCGGTGGCGGGCGTGCTCGCGGACCGGCTCGATCGGCGGTGGCTGCTCGTCGCGACGAGCGTTGTGCAGGGGGCGCTCACGGTCGGCATGCTGGGCGCCGCGGTCCTCGGCAGCGTGATCGGGCTGCAGGTCCTCGTCTTCGCGCGCGCGTCGGTGGGCGCGCTGCGTTTGCCGGCGCAGAGCGCGGTGCTGCGCCACGTCGTCGAGGAGGACGAGCTGCTCGAGGCGAACGCGATCGCGTCGGCGACGTGGAGCGTCATGTTCGCGGTCGGGATGGCGGTCGGCGGCCTGATCGCGGGGCTCGGCCCTGCGGCGGCGCTCGCCCTGGACGCGGCGTCGTTCGGCCTGTCGGCGCTGTTCCTCCGCGGGCTCCCGCCGATGGTGGCGGAGGGGCGTGCGGAGGGCGGCATCCTGGCGGCGCTCGCGTCGGTGCGCCGCGACATGGTGCTCGCGTGGCAGCACGCGTGGGAGCGGCCGCGGCTGCTCGACGCGGTCCTCGCGAAGACGCCGGTCCACATGGCGAACGGCGGGGCGCTGCTCTTGCTCAACCTGCTCGCGACGCAGCTCCCCTTCGCGGGCACGGGCGCGCTCACGCTGGGGGTCCTCCAGTGCGTGCGCGGCGCGGGGACCGGGGTCGGCCCGCTGGCCGGCGTCGCGCTGGTCCGTCGCGGCCTGCGGGGCGAGCTCGCGGCGACCGGGGCCGCGTGGCTGACGTTCGGGGCGATCGCGGTGTTCGCGGTGACCCGCCACCCGGCGGCGCTGCTCGCGGTCGCGCTCGTGTGGGGCCTGGGCAGCGGGGCGAACTGGGTCCTGTCGAGCTCGGAGATCCAGCGGCTCTCGCCGGATCGCTTCGTCGGCCGGCTCTCGGCCATCGACAACCTGGCCCTCACGGTCGGCCTGTGCGGGACGTTGCTCGGCGGGGCGGTCCTAGTCGAGCGCGTCGGTGTGCCCGCGGCTTCCGCCTGGCTCGGCCTCGGCGCCGGCGTCGTCGCCTGGCTCGGGGTCCAGTGGGTGCTGCGCCGGCGGGCCGCGGCGGTCCCGGCGGTCCCGGCGGTCCCGGCGGTCCCGGCGGTCCCGGCGGTCCCGGCGGTCCCGGCGCAGCATCCCTTGCCGCCCGAGCCGGGGCCGCATCCCTTGCCGCCCGAGACCGAGCGCGGCTAGCCTCCCGCTCCGATGATCCCGGACGGTTGGGCGTCGCTGCGCGGCCTCTCGGTGCGCCGCTGCGAGGACGAGGGCCTCCTCAACGGCACCTGGCTGGCCGGCGACCCGCCGCGGTACGTGGTCCAGCGGGTGAGCCCTGTCTTCGCCCCCGAGGTCCACGACGACATCGAGGCGGTGACGTCTCACCTCGCCGCCCGCGGCCTTGCGACGCCGCGCCTGCTGCGCGCCGGCGACGGCGCTCTCTGGGCGCGGGATGGCGCGGGCGCGGTGTGGCGGGTGATGGACTTCGTCCCTGGCCGCACGCACCACCGGGTCGGCTCGCCGGCGCTGGCGCGCGCCGCGGGGGAGCTCGTGGCCCGGTTCCACCGCGCGGTGGACGACCTCGAGCACGTGTACCGCCACGTCCGCGCCGGCGCGCACGACACGGCGCTCCACATGGAGCGGCTGGACGGCGCGGCCACGGGCGGCGAGGGGCGGCGGCTGGCGGACGCCATCCTCGACGGCTTTCGCACGTGGCGGGGGCGGCTCGACCTGCCGGTCCGGCACTGCCACGGCGACCTCAAGATCTCGAACCTGCGCTTCTCCGAGGCGGGGGAGGGGATCTGCCTGCTCGATCTCGACACCCTCGCGCTCCAGTCGCTCGACGTGGAGCTCGGCGACGCGTGGCGGTCGTGGTGCAACCCGGTCGGGGAGGACTCGACCGAGACGCGCTTCGACCTAGACGTCTTCGCCGCCTCGGTCGCCGGCTACCGCGAGGCGCGGCCGCTCGGCGCGGAGGAGCGGGAGGCGCTCGTCGACGCGGCGGAGCGGATCGCCCTGGAGCTCGCGGCGCGCTTCTGCCGTGACGCCTTCGAGGACCGGTACTTCGGCTGGGATCCGGCGCGCTTCCCGACGCGGGTCTCGCACAACCTGCACCGGGCGGCGGGGCAGCTCTCGCTGGCGCGCTCGGCGCGGCGGCAGCGCGGGGAGATCGCGCGGCTGCTCGCGGAGGGCTGACGAGGCACGCGCGCCCCGCCGCGCCGAGCGCCTCGATGCGCTATGGCCGCTCGGCGCCCGTCACGGATCCGCCACGGAGTAGGTCATCACCGGCTGCATCCGGCCTTTGACCGTGATCTCGCTGATTGGACGTGTGTTGAAGACGTCCTTCACGAGGACGTGTGTGTCCTCGCTGAGGAGCACGCTCACGCCGAGCTCCTTTGTCGCGCTCTCCAGGCGCGAGGCGAGGTTCACCGCGTCGCCGATGACCGTGTACTCCATCCGGGCTTCGCTGCCGATGTTGCCGGCGACGACCTCGCCGGTGTGGATCCCGACACCGGTCTTCAGCGCCGGGATACCCCGCTTGGCGAGCCGCTCGTTGAAGCGCTCGAGCGCGGCGCGCATGCGGACGGCCGCGCGCACGGCGCGCACGGCGTCGTTCGGCCTGGGGACGGGCGCGCCGAACACCGCCATGATCGCGTCGCCGATGTACTTATCGACGACCCCGCCCTCGTCGAGGATGATGGCCACCATCTCGGTGAAATACTCGTTGAGGAGCCCCACGAGCTCATGGGCGTTCATCCTCTCGCTGATGGTCGTGAAGCTCCGGATATCGGAGAAGAGGATCGAGACGGTGAGCGTCTCTCCGCCGAGCTGCACCTTGCCGGAGAGCAGGTGTTCGAGCACGGACTCGGTCATGTACTTGCCGAAGGTGCTGCGGAGTTTGTCGCGCTCCTTGAGGCCGTCGACCATCGAGTTGAAGCCTGTCGCGAGATCCTCCAGCTCGTCGCCGGTATTCACCGCCTCCACATGGACGTAGTGCTGTTGCTCGAGCTGCTTGAGGGCGACGTTCACGCGGGAGAGCGCGCGCGACATCGTGGTCGCGAGGCGCGCGCCGAGGATCAGCGAGACGAGCGCCGCGAGGGTGAGCACCCCGGCCGCGAACATCAGGTTCTGGCGCACGATTTTCCGGACGTCGCTCACGTCGAGCGCCATGACGATCGAAAAATCGCCGGCCTTGCCCTGCAGCGATCGGGGCGCGAAGCGGGAGAGGGCCCAGAGCGAGCTCGCGTCCTCGACCCTCGTGGGGTGGGCCTCGTCGCCGATGACGGCGCCCTGGAGCAGCTCGGCCGGGAAGCGCGCCGTGCCGGTGATCCTCTTGCCCGACGGATCGACGAGCGCGATCTCCACGCCGAGCCTCGTCGCCGCTTCGTCGAAGTACGTGTGATCGATGGGGATGCAGGCGAGCAGCGATCCGGCGTCGCTCCTCGCGCGCTGGGCGATCATGTACGCAGGCGGCGAGCCTGCTTGTCCATCACACCCATGGACGAGCACGTCCCGCAGGTCGTCCATCTCGGCGATACCCGAGAGTCCCTCTGTGAGCCCGGGGACGTCGTCTGTGCTCCGCGGCGGCGCATCGAGCCCCCTCGCCGCGACCAGCTCGCCGAGCTCGTCGAAGGCGGCGATGGCGACGTTGGGATGAGCGGCGATGACGGCCTCGAGCGCCGTCCCCACGGCCGCCTCGTTCCGCAGCCGGAGCCCCTCGACCAGCTCGCGCGTACGGGACGCCTGGCGTGAGGTCGTCGAGATGGCGCGCTGCTGCTGCCTGAGCTCCAGCCGGAAGTTGCGGATCGCCCGCGGGACACGCTCGCTGATCTGCGCGATGAGCTGCCGGTGCATCACCCAGGACAACACGGGCAGGGCCGCGAGGGTCGCGAGCGAAGAGAGCGCGACGAGGACGGTGAGCTTGGCGCGAACGGTGCTGAGGCGGAACATGAAGACCGCCATCAAAGCAAAGTCCGCTCCCGGTGGACAGCGCTTCGTCCGGGTAGCGCGCCGATCACGTTGGAGTCCTGAGGAAATCAACAGAAGGGAAGAGCAACCGCAAGGGCGCAAGGGGCGCAAGGGGAAGGCAAGAAAATATCTCATCTCTGGTTCCTCTCGCCCCTTGCGCCCTTGCGGTTGCTCTCTTTCCCCCCATTGCTTGCCCTTGGAGCTTGCTTCACGGCAGATCGGTCGGGCCTAGCAGCCCATTGAATTCAGGCAAATTTCAACCTGTTCTGTGCTCTAGGCGATCACCGGCTGCTGGCGAGACCGCTGCGCGGTGCTCGTCATCGACGACGAGGCTGACAACCGCGGCGCAGCACCACCGGGTGGCGGCGACCACATCCACCGGAGATCGATGCCGTCGGCGTCAACCTGGACCGGCCTCTACCAGAGACGCCCATCGCCACCGAGCCTCGTGCTGGAGGGGTGCAGGCTGCATCAGCGGCCGATACACGCGTTCCGGATCTCTGCGACCGTCTCGAGGATGCCGTCGCGAATGCCCAGGATCTCGCACACATCCGCGGCCCCCGCGCGCGGGATCAAATCGTACATGTCGGCCGCGAACCTCTCGAGCTCCCGACATCCGTACGAGCTCTTGAAGAGCCCCTCCACGTACCGCTGTTCCCTCCTTTTCGCGGCATCGTAGTTTCGCAGTGAAGCTCCAATGCTGCACTCCGTGGGCACCGCGAGCACCGTGCTCGTCACGAGCGCCAGCGCCGCACCCAGGCCCGACATGACAACCTTGGCACGATTCATGATCGCCCCCTCCTCTGTGCTGGAGCAGAGATCGGCGCCTTGCCATTCCTGCTGCAACACACCCATCGCATAGGGTCGGCCCGAGGGCATTGCCAGCCGCTGGGTGCGTATCCGACGAGGAAGGTGTGGAAGAGGATCGGAGACGGCTGTCCTCGTCAGGACATCATCCGACCGGGCGGGCGGGAGATGTCGAGACGTGGGTAGGCGCCTCTCTGAGCAGGCGGCAGGACATGGGCGGGAGCCCGCTCGACCACGCCCCGGGAATTGGGGACATGGGCGTGGGCCTCACCGGTCGGGCGGCCAGCATGTCGGACATGGGCGGGTGCCTGCTCGACGAGGTAGTGCTCAACTTTGAGCGGGAGTGCTCAAAATAGCCTGATTCGCGTGGCGAACGTCGATCTCGGTCCGTAGCGTTCGACCCAAGGAAGTGCAGCCCGCGGCGATTGCCGTCGCCCGGGCTGCGTGGCCGAACCCCGTTACAGCGAGGTCCGACGATGCAGTTGTACCTGATCCCTCCCGATGGTGGGCAAGGCGAAGGTGCGCCCGCGCGCCGCCGCCGTGTTTCCCCCTGCCTTTCCCTGACCCCAACCCAGCGCAAGCGTCTCCGGGCGGCATTGCGCAGCCTTCGATCCGCGTACGGCTCGTGGTCCTGCTTGGCCGAGGTGATGGACATGTCCGTCATCGCGGTCGAGAGCATCGCGAACGGACGGGCCAACGGCTCGCCCGCTACCGCGCTGCGGGCTGCGAAGGCAGCGGGCGTCACCGTCGAGCAGCTGCTCGACGGGCTCGCTGTGGTCCACCGCTGCCCGACGTGCGGGAGGAGCGGATGAAGCCCCGGCGGAAGGGGGCGAAGAGCCAGCCAACCGCGCGACACCCGAAGAAGAAGCCGACGATCGAGGCGATCATGGCCGAGCGCGGCATCGTCCTGGCGACGCTCGCCGGCATCCCGAAGCGCGACCGCCGCGACGTGGAGGCCGAGGTGTTGCTCAACGCCTGGAACGCCGTCCGTCGGGGGCTCTACAGACCTGACCCGCGAGACAAGCCCAGGGACGCGCTCCGGAAGTGGCTCCACGGGATCGCGTGGCGCCTCGCCTCGCACTACATCCACAGCGCGTGGTCGCGGCGCGCCGTGCTCCATCCGTCGCCGCTCGGGTTGCTCCGCGAGCCCGTCGGCATCGACATGCACGCCCAGATCGAGGCGCGTGAGGTGCTCGACGCCATGACCGAGCTCCCGGACTGGCAGGTCGACGCGCTCCTCTCCGTCGACAGCCCGGAGAGCCTCGTCGCGTACGCCCGACGGCGCCGGATGAACCCACACACGGCGGCGTCCAGGCTCCGCATCGCTCGGGAAGCGCTCGCTCTGCGGCTCAAGAGGTGGTGCCGATGAGCAACCGCGAGACACGCCGCGCGCTGGCCCCGGAAGACCTCGCCTACATCGCGGAGCGGGCGCGCGCCCTTGATCCGTACATCGTCCACCCCTGGGACCGCAACCGGCTCTGGGCCGCCGTGCTTGTCGCTCAGATGAGCGCTACGACTCGCGCCGAATGCGAGGCCGTGGCCGAAGCGCGCGGCGCCTTGCAGATCCTCGACGCCATCGAGCGGCACTTTGTGCGTCGGGAGTAGGCTCCCCATCGGCGATGCGCTACGCGCGAACGTTTTCGTGTGGCGAGGCGATACTAGGTGGTAGAGCTTTGGCCAGAAAACATTCCGCTGTAGCCCTTCTCAGGCGTTCCAGCCGTCTGTTCAAATATCAACTGGCAAATTTTAAGCCCTGGCGTGAGGCGGATCCTCAGTTGCCCGTGGTTAAAAACCTCTAGTTGTATCTGCCCACTGAAGCCAGCATGAATAGTCGGCGCAGTAACGTGGATTCCGACCCCTAGACGCGCAAGCGAGCTCTTGCCCTCAACCCTTGCGGCAAGTCTCGACTGGTATGGCAGCTCTACAAATTCTCGAGTCCATGCCAAAAGGAACGCGCCAGGCTCTAATACATACCCGTCAGTGGCGATGGTGATGTCAGTCGTGCACTGTTGCACTACCGATTGGTAACTGTAACCATCTGAACCTGGGCATATGATCGGCTGCTCGATCCCTTTTGTGTTACTTGTGTTCCAGCGGCGCGCCTTAGAGTCGAGCGTGAGATCGAGGCTTGTAGACGCATATGACGAGGCGTCTGGCGCAGGTACAATCCGGATGGCGTTAGTGGATAACGCTACCTCGATCTCCCTGTCGGTGAGTATCATTTAGCATACCACCGCGTCTTCTTTGACCCACAACCTCCAATTGCCAGACACAGATTCGCGCGGCAGCTCGATAAGAGCTCGCTTGTCCTTGACAGCTAGCGGCCTAGAAGTCTGGAGGTAGCCGTTTGAGAAGGAGTTCTCATGCACCACAACCTCTTCGCTTCTGCCGTCTGCCGTCGTGACCTTGATCAGTCGTTCATTCGGGCCAGGTCCGTCCATGATCAACTCTGCTCTGATCTTCATGTCTCGAACTCCTCCTACTGAATGAGCGTCCGCTTCGACTAGCTCGGCACAGTCCCGCCGGACAGCAGCCCGCGACTGTCTGTACAGTCGCAGTCTACGGCCGACCGTATAGAGATGTCATCGGTGCGTTGCACTAATTTTCAGTACTTGGTTCGCGGAACATCTCTGGCACGATTTGTGCTATTTCCACAGACGAGCAGGATCGTCAAGGGGAAACTACTGCGACATTTGAGCCGGTCAGGTCGCTCGCTTGTAACGGTTCGGGCGCTCATCAGGACGACAGAGCCAGGCCGTTCAGCACGTTAGATATGACATTGTTCGTCGCACGGGCCGCCTGTTCCAGCAGCCATCGGCGGTTTTCCCCGGCGAAATCGCTATAATCAGAGGACTCTAGACGAAGGCGCCCTGCCCCCGGCTGGTCCCCGGAAGCAGGGCTGCGGAACGCCGAGCGGTAGGCCCGCCCTGCGCACGACGCACGTGCAGCATGGGCCCCCGTTCGGGGAGAGGCAAGGCCCTGCATGGCACACGTGCTGCCGATGGCGAAGCGCGTCGAGGTCGTGGCGCATCTTGTCGAGGGAGCGGGCATCCGGCCCACGTCGAGGCTCACCAGCGTGAGCCAGCCGGCGATCTTGTCGCTGCTGCTCCGGGTCGGCGAAGGCTGCGAGCGGCTCCACAACCGGCTCGTGCGCGACGTCGACTGCCGAACGGTCCAGGTCGACGAGATCTGGTCGTACGTCCAGAAGAAGCAGGCGCGGGTCCTGCCGGGCGACTCGCCCGAGGTCGGCGAAGCCTACGTCTTCGTCGGCATGGCGAGCGCGTCGAAGCGCGTGATCTCGTACCGCGTCGGGAAGCGCGACGAGGCGAATACGAACGCGTTCATAGCCGACCTGCGCGCGCGGCTGGTCACGATCCCGCAGTTGTACAGCGACGGATGGGCGCCCTACGTCGCCGCGGTCGGTGGCGCGTTCGCGCTCGTGGGCTCGGTCGACTACGCACAGGTCGTGAAGCGCTACAACCGGAAGGCGCGCAGGGACGACGAGCACCGCTACGAGCCGCCGCGCGACCCGTTCATCACGAAGACGCCCGTGTTCGGCGTACCCGACTTGCAGCGCGCGAGCACGTCGCACGTCGAGCGGCAGAACCTCACGATCCGCATGCACATCCGCAGGTTCACGCGACTCTGCAACGGCTTCAGCAAGCGTCTCCCGCATCACAAGGCAGCCGTCGCGCTGCACATGTTGTTCTACAACTTCTGCCGCCCGCACGAGGCGCTGCGCGTGACTCCCGCCATGGAGGCCGGGCTGACCGACCACGTCTGGAGCGTGGAGGAGCTCGTCGCCGCAGCGCTCTCCGAGGCGGCAGGGGAGCCGCCCAAGCCGAGGGCGCTCAAGCTCCCGGAGCCGCCCCCGGGGACGCCTACGACGCCCGCGCGGGCGCTGCCGAACGGTCGCGGGTTCCTCCGGCTTGTCGGGAGCGCACCGGCTCAGCCTGTGCCCCCTGCGGCGTCCGGAGCGGCTCCGGCGGAACCGGAACCCCCGCCGTCAGAGCCGCCTCCCTCGCCGAAAACGAGGCGGATGGTGCAGCTCTCGTTGTTCGACGACCCGTAGGTCCCGCTCCGCCCCCCGCCAGCAGACGGTCCGCGGCCGATCCACGGCCGGCGCCGGATTACTATGCGCTTGACGCAGGCGATCGACCATGTACTATGAGCCTTGAGCATGCGTCAGATGTCGAACTAGTACAAGTTCTGCGGCGTACGAGGCAAGATGGCCGACAACAAGGAACATGGAGCCCGTAAGGGTGACCAGAAGTTCAGGGACATTGAATTCAATGCGGGACGCGTCTTCACGCCGTCTGCGCCGATCGACCAGCAACGCCTGTTTGCTGGCCGCTTGAAGCAACTCAGGAAGACGCTAGACGCCATCGGCGCCAAGGGACAGCACGTTGTGCTTTACGGCGAGCGCGGCGTCGGCAAGACGTCGCTGGCGAGCACGGTGACCCACATTCTCAGCGGCCCGTCCAAGATTATGTCCGTACGGCAGAATTGCCATGAAGGGGACACGTATGGCAGAATCTGGAAACGGGCCTTCTCAACAGTCACGCTGACCGTGACTAAGCCAAGAATAGGCTTTTCAAACGACGTCATACAGGAGGTAAAAACCTTGGCATCGTCGCTTTCCGACGAGCCGGAGCCTGACGAAGTCATCATGGCTCTGAGGCAGATAGATGCCAAGATCGTGTTTATCTTCGATGAGTTTGACCAGATCGCCGACAAGCGCGTATCGAACGCGTTCGCAGAGACGATTAAAGCTCTATCTGATTACGCAGTCAGCTCCACGATCGTTCTGGTTGGCGTGGGCGACAGCGTCGATGCGCTGATCGCATCGCACGCAAGCGTCGAGCGCGCCATAGTCCAAATATTGCTTCCGCGGATGCGCTCGGACGAGCTGTCGGAGATTATTGCGAAGGCGATGGTCGCTCTGGGAACAACATGCGACGACGATGCCAAGGAGAGAATTGTTCGGCTTTCGCAGGGCTTGCCGCACTACGTACACTTGCTGGGCCTCCATTCAGTGCGCTACGCAGCCGAGCGCGGATCCACAAACGTGGGTCTCGACGATGTGAACCATGGCATAGAAGCGGCGTTGGCGGATGCGTCGCAGTCAGTTCTTGACGCCTATCTCAAAGCTGTATCGACGCCTCAAAAAACCTTGCTGTTTCGCGACATTCTGCTGGCGTGCGCTCTTACGGCAACAGACGAGCTGGGGTGCTTCACACCTGCATCGATCAGACCCTCGCTGAAGGTCATAGGGCAAGATCTAGATATCCCAGCGTTCGCTGGCCACCTGAACAAATTCGCTAGCGCGGGGCGCGGTGACATCTTGCAGAAAATAGGGGTGGCTCGCCGTTTTAGGTACCGGTTCAAGAACCCACTCCTACAACCGTACGTTGTAATGCGCGGCGTCGCAGAGGGGCTGATCTCGATCAAAGACGCCGAGCGACTTCTCGCCGCTCGCGTGCCGGCGCGGCAGTGACACGGCAGTCGCCCATGGCTGAGACGCTAGCGTCCGATTCCGGTTGGAGGTTCGTAGACCCAGCACGCGATATGGTCCAACGCGCCTTCGTCTATCTGCGCTACCTCGTCAGCAGCGCGGCGCGGAAGACGTGGCGCTCGCGGTCCGCTTGGATCATCTGTGCACTGACGGACGCCTGTCGCCGCCAGAGCCGCCCACCGCCCAGGGACCTTGGCACAAGGCGCCACGATCGATGTTCGATGGGTGGACCCCACGTTCTCCCACCTGAACATGCGATAGGCTGTTCAGCCCTGATCAGTTCAGTGATCAAATCGCTTGATCACAAACCTACATCGGGGTACATGACATCGGTGTTTGATCTATCCGTGCCGCGTACGCGGCCCACGGAGGGGATGAGGGCGTAGCGGAGAGCAGCACCACAAAAAACTTCGGGCCGCAAGGAGCGCGCCAACGCTACCTACGGCCCGGGCCGGTCTCAGTAACCGGCTTGCGCGACACCAACCGGCCCCATGCGGGGAAGGCTAGCGGCACCCAACAACCGCCACCTTACCCGCTTGAAGGGTGCCGCGCAAGCCCCCTTTGGCGACTTTCGCGTCGCAGCGGGGATCGGTGTGCCATGCGATCAAACGATCGCGTCTATAGAGCGTGAGTGGGTGTGCCGGTCGTAGTTACGGCTCTACGCATCGGTGCGCACGGACAACGGAGTCTCGCGACTTGGCGGGCTGGCTCCGCCGAGACAAGCCGTGGTTCACGCTATCGTGCAAGGAGGCCATCATATGGCCGCAGATGAGCCCCGCGCGGGCTACAGATTCGTCTACGTCTCCAGCTACTGGCACTGGGGACTGAAGCGCCGTGTGTATGCGTACGAGTTTGGCTACCGGGCCATTCGGCTGGAGGTGAGGATCGCTGGCCCTCACCGCCTGGCGCCGGACCGGCAGCCGAGTGCTCAGCATGCCACGTCGGCAGCGCCTGTTCCGAGGCGGAGGACCAGTAAGACGCTGCGCCGGTAATCACGCCGGTCGCGGATCGCACCGCCCGGTTGGCCTGTGGCTGACCGGGCGTTTTTGCGCGGTCGGTAGCGAGCGCTGACGGGCGACACCGCGCGCGTGGTAGCCTCATGACGACGGGCCGGAAGCGGACTGGCAGTGCGCCACACGAAGGAGCGTGAGATGAACTGGGGCGACGAAGAAGAGATCAGGGTTGATTTCATCCGGCGCATGACGCTGATGCGCGACGAGTACACTCAGTGGGCGGAGCAGCACGAGCGCGAAGCCAACGATGCGCGCAGGATCGGCAAGGACCCGAGAGAACCCCTTCGTGTCGCAGGCCAAGCGCGTCACGTTGCGAAGTGCTGCCAGGAGACCATCGACAGGCTGCTCGCAGCGCCGATGCCAGCGGAGGACGGATGAACCCGGACATGAACCGCCCGCAGAATGGCGACGTGGTGGAGCACGTCGCCGTGCCTGGGCTTACGGGCATTGTCCACGCCACGCTGTACGAGCGAAGCGGCGGTCTCCTGGTCATATGGACCGACAAGGAAGCCCCCAGGTGTATCTGGGTTCCATGCGCCCACGTTCGCCGCCTCCAGCGAGAGCCGTCCGAGGAAGAGCGTGCAGCCGAGGCTGTGTGGCGGCTTTCGGGCTCGGATCGGCAGGGGACCCGGTGACCGCTGTGTGCCGTCAAGGCTGACCGAGGCCCGTTGCTCAAAATTGAGCACTACCCTCGGCGAGGCTCCCGGGCATGTCGAACATGAGCGGGTGCCTGCTCGGCGGGGCTCCCGGGCATGTCGAACACGGGCCTGTGCCTGGCCGAGCAGGCGCCGGGGATGTCGCGACATCCTCGGCGCCCCGCAGCTCACGCCCCCGGCATGTCGCCGCGAGCCTCGCCGGCTACAGCTAGGGATCGGCGCTCACCACCGGCGCGGCCGGCGCTGAGGCGCTGGGCTCCGTGGGCGGGCCGGGTGGCGTGGGCGCGGCCTGCTCCGGCGCCGCGCGCCCGCGCAGGGCCCGCTCGCGATCGCCGTTGAGCTTGTCGACGTACGCGAACAGCCGCGCCTCGTGGTCCGCCGGCAGCTTGCTGCCCTCTTCCTGGATCTCGTCCCGCAGCGCCTCCCGGAAGCGCCCCAGCAGCCCGACCACGGCGCCGCGGAGCGGGCCGGTGGCCGAGGCGTTCTCGCCCGTCGCGAGGAGCGTGGCGCGCCTGCGCAGGAGCTTGTCGATCTCGTCCCCGGCGGCGACGAACGCCTTGCCCCAGTCGTGCAGGCTACCCCCACCGGGCGTGGCGACGGACTTCAGCTCCGCCTTGAGCCGGGTCAGCTCAGGCCGGTTCTCGAGCGCCGCCGAGGCCTCGTCCGCATAAGGGGCGCGCAGCACGTCGAGCTTCGGGACGAACGCCTGCTGCGCGGCGGCGGCCGCCGTCTTGAGCTCCGGCGGCAGCGAGGGGTGCGCCTCGATGGCCTTCGAGAGGAAGAAGATGGCCGCCCCGAGACCGTCGTGCCGGACGTCGGCCTCGGAGAGCTCCCGGGCGAGCGGCGCCTGGGTGCCAGCGGCCTCGGGGATCGCATCGATCTCCCTCTGCTTCGCCCGGAGCCGCGGCTCGTACAGCCTGCCCGTGGCCGAGAGCCGAAGCTCCTCGGCCCTCTCGTCGAGCAGGTCGCGCAGCGCGAGCTTCAGGTCCCCAATCGTGAGATTGCGCAAGGTCACCTCCGTGAATGGCGTGGTCGGCCGCCCCCTCGCCGCACGGGCGGTCGAGAGGGGAGCCAAGGATTATTGCTTGAGCGTCACAGGATAACGAACTTCTCGGCATCCGGTAGTCCGAATTCGATGGCTCGGAGACGGAGCGCCTGCGGGGGCGTCGAATTCGTGCCCAGAAGAGGGCGGATCTCGCGTATTTCGTGGCGAGGCCGCCCGGTCTGTTATCGTTTGTAATTGCTATTTCGATGTCTTTTGCTCAGCTTGCGGCCGCGGAGGAAAGCGATGGCTCCAGGTGGATGAGACGGGTGTGGCGGCGGTGCGCCGGCTGCGTTCTCTTGCTCATCGAGCTCCACGCCCAGGCATGGACAAAAGCCGCACGGTCACGTGCCCGGTCGACCACATCCCCGTCAAGCGAAGCCGATGCAAGGAATGAAAGAAGTGGACTGCTACGTTTTTACGGATGAGCCAAGAGGGGTCGTGTATGAACAGCTGGTAGAATTTTGTTGTAGGATGGCTCCGACGATGCTCCTGGTCGTACGGGATCCGCACCTAGATCCGGGAGATTCTATCAAGAGCCAGCTGGACCTCCTGAGCCCATTTCTTTTGGGTTCATCCCGGGAAAAAGAATGGCCTGGGACCGCGCTGTATGCCGACGAGGCTACTGTTTATCGGTACTCCTCTGGCGAGGGACTTCAGAAATGGCTGAAGCAACGAGCGGCCAGCTTGTTCAGCTGGATTCATCCCGACGCACCGGAGGACCCCTGCTTCCTCCGCCGCAACGGAGACGCGTTGCTTGTTACGATTTCGCATGAGCGCGAGGCATATATGTTGCTGTCTGCGGACGAGATCCAGATTGCTCGGCGCGGGTTCCCAGAGCTCGCATCCATTCTTCAAAAGGAGTGATGAGGCGCAGGCGGCGAGCGGCGGGGGCACCGTCACCACGTGAGCGGCGAGGAGACGGCGTACCACGACCAGCACCTGCCGCCTGCGGGACGGGCGGTTCATGACGAAGCTCATCGATGCAGGGCAGACGCGGATCGCGAGCAAGATGGATCCGGACTGGGGCCGGGGCCCGCTGACGCCGTACTACCACCCGGGCAGCACGAGCTTCGCGTCGAACAACGCCAGTAGATGGTCGGGAGTATCAACCGCGGGGCCTACCCGCCGATCGACCTGGGGCTTTGCACATACGCCTGGAGCAACCCCGTCCTCTTCATCGACCCGACCGGGCGATGGCCAGGCCAGCCGCGCTGCTGATGCGCTGCTCCCGAGGCAGCAGCGTCGCCCCGCGGCGCCGGTGAACGCGCGGTGTTTGCCGTTGGTACGTCCCGTGCTTGCGTCATCCGCACTCGCGCATCCGCGCCGCCGGCGCGCTCGCTGCCGGCCCTGTGCTCGCAGAGGAGCAGCGTCGACGGCGCGGGCTCGCCGCGCGCGACGCTGGCCTGAGGCCAGGGAGGTGCCATCGCCATGTCAGAACGCAAGCTCTTCTACCCGGAACGCTTCAAGACCGCTTCGCGGTATTACACGACCGGCCGCCCTGCCTATCCAAAGCTCCTGAGCCGCCGGGTGGCCCAGCTGGTCGGGCTCGATCGGGGCGCCAGCGTGCTCGATCTCGGGACCGGCCCGGGGTTCCTCGCGATCGACTTCGCGCCGCACGCCGGGCCGGTGACCGCGGTCGATCCATCACCCGAGATGCTCTCGGCGGCCCGGGAGAACGCCGCCCGAGCGAACGTGTCGATCCGGTTCGTCCACGGCAGCTCGTATGAGCTCGGGCCGCACCTCGGCCGTTTCAACCTCGTGACCATCGGTCGCGCCTTCCACTGGATGGACCGCGTCGAGACCATCAAGTCGCTGGACGCGCTGCTCGAGCGAGGCGGCGCAGTGGCGCTGTTCGGAGAGACCTACCCCGAGGTGCCGGCGAACCTGTGGCACAAGGAGTTCCAGGCGCTCATCGACAAGTACTCGACCGATGACCCAGCGCGCCCGCAGATCCGCGAGGCCGCGAAGAACGAAGCCGTGCTGCTCGACTCGGCCTTCAGCCACCTCGAGCGCATCTCCGTCCTCGAGCGGCGGGAGACGCCCGTCGAGCGCTTCGTCGATCGCGCGCTGTCGTTCGCGGCTACATGGCACGGCCGGCCGGGGTCGCGCGAGGAGGACCTGGCCGTCGACGTCCGCAGAGCCATCGCAAAGTACGCCGGCGCGGACGGCACCGTTCAGGAGGTCCTGGAGGGGCACGCGCTGATCGCCCGCCGCCCGCGCGAGGTGCTGGCCGACTGATCCGGCGGAGCCGCTCGAGCGGGGTATGCGAGACCGCCCCATCTGTAACGAGCAGACGGCAATCGGGCGCTCACACAAATGTGAGCAAGGTGGTTTGGGCGACCCGGAACAACGGCCTATCGAGATCGGTTCTTCTAACGAGCTCGCCTCGACCCTTTGCCCTACGCCCCGGCCCCGTTCTGTCCCGTCGCCGCCGAGCCTACCTCGCTGGCCACATGGATACCCTATGCGTGTCGGTATCCGCCATGTGGGTGATAAGGGGAGTTCCCCCATCCTGCTGGAACGATGGAACCGCCAAGCCGCCATAAGATGCCAAGATCTTTGGGTTTTTCTCGGTGGCCTTGGCGCGCTCGACGGTTCAAAAGACCCTGCGTTCAGCCAACGTACCCATCCCTGCCATGTGCTTGACATCGTGAAGGTTCCAAGTTTTCCTTGTTACCGCGGGGGTCAGGCACGTCGTCGACGTGTCAGGCGTCAGGCGCGCCGCCACGACGACACGTTCATCAGGCCCCCAGACGCTCCGAGCCCGGGGGGCGTCGGCGCGGTACCTCCGATACCCGCCAGATTCGTGAGGAGCCGATCTCATGATAGAGCCGTTCGTTCCCTCTGAATCGCCACAAGACCCTAGCCGCCGGTCGTCCGGGGCCAACTCCAGCATCCTGTCCATCCCCGACGTCGCGCACCTGCCGGAGCCTCAGCGCGAGACCGCCACCGCTCGCATCGTGAGCGCCCTGGCGGCTGCTGGTATCACGACGTATTTCGGTCTTCCCGGTGGGCCGGTGATGCCCGTCTTCGACGCCGTCCTCCGGTCTCCGGGCGTGACCTTGATCGAGTCGCGCCACGAGACCCACGCCGTGTTCGAGGCGATGGGCTACTGGCGCGCGACGGGGAAGGTGCCGGCGGTCGTTGTGACCTCGGGGCCCGGCGCCACGAACGTCGTAACCGGCGTCGTCGCCGCGCACCTGGAGGGCGTTCCGATGCTGCTCATCTGCGGCGACGTCGCCTGGGCGGCGTCCGGCGGGCGGCTCCTCCAGTCGCTCGGCCGCGAGGGCATCGGCTTCGAGGATATGCTCAAAAACGTCACCCGCGCGGTGGTCCGCGTGGCGCTCCCCCGCTCGGCGGCGTCCCAGGCCCTCGGGGCGCTCAGGGCGGCGACGAACCCGCTGAACCCCGGCCCTGCGCTGCTGATCGTCCCCATCGAGCACGGCGGCGCGCAGGTCGAGGTCAAGCAACGCTATGTCGAGGGCGTGCGCATGGCTGTCACGAGCCAGGTCAATGACGACATCGCGATCGAGGTCGCGAACATGCTCGCGACCGCGCAGCGCCCCCTCGTTGTCGTGGGCGCGGCGTGCCGGCGGTACGCGGGCGCGGTTCAGCGCATGATCGAGCAGCTCCGCATCCCCTTCGTGACCACGCCGCAGGGCAAGGGGATCATCAGCGAGCACCACCGCTTCTCGCTGCGCAACTTCGGAATGGCGTCTTCCTGGTGGGCGCGGCGGTACACCGCCCCGGGCGTCGACGTCGCGCTCGCGCTGGGCACGGATCTCGACGATGTTTCGGTGGGACCCACGCCGCCGATCGGCCCGGGCGGCAGCCTTGTTCACGTCGATCTCGACCCGACGGTCTTCAACCGGAACTTCCCCACCCGGCTGGGGATCAACGGAGACCTCAACCCCTTCGTCGAGCGCGTCCGCAGCCTCGCCCTCGAACTAGGGATCTCCAGCCGGAGCGCCGCGCAACTCCACGCCGAGGCGACCCAGGGCTCCCCCTTCGACTGCGAGGGCTTTCGGGGCGACGAGTCGCCGACCCTGGCGCCCCACCGCGTGATCCACGATCTCGAGGCCGCCGCCGGACCCGACGCGACGTACATCACGGACATCGGCGAGCACATGCTCTTTGCGCTCCACTATCTCACGGCCCATGGGCCGAAGAGCTTCAGCATCCACCTGGGGCTCGGGAGCATGGGCTCCGGGATCTGCTCGGCCATCGGCCATGCCATCGGCAACCCTGAGCGCCGGGTGGTGTGCATCTGTGGAGACGGCGGTATGCAGATGTCCGGGAGCGAGCTTTTGGTCGCCGCGAAGCACAAGCTCCCGATCGTGTACGCCGTGTTCAACGACGCGCGCTACAACATGGTCTATCACGGGTACAAGCAGCAGTTCGAGAACGAGGCCGCTTGGGAGACGCCGTGGGTCGACTTCGTCGGATGGGCGAGGTCGATGGGGATGCCTGGCGCGCGCATCGATCGGCCCGGGCAGATCACCAAGGAGCTGCTCGACACGCTCACGGCGCCGCGGCTCCCCGTCGTGCTGGACATCCGACACGACGCCTCGGTGCGCATCAAGGGAGCCGGGCGCGTGGAGTCGCTCCAGCAGATGTCCGCGACGCCGCCGCGCTCCGCCGGCTCGGGCTCCGCGTCGACGCGCTCCTCCCAAGCCAGGAGCGGCCCCTCGGCGGCGCACACAAAGAAGCGAACACCGTTCCCCGGCCTGTAGGGTCGCGCTCGCAGGGTACGCCGCCTGCCCGGGTGGCCTCGCGCGCTACGCGCCCTTCAGCGCCGCCGTGCAGTGCCCGCAGCGCACCGCCTTGATGGGGATGCTCATCGCGCACTCGGGGCACTCCTTCGTCGTCACCTCCTCCTCGTGCTTCCGGTGGAGCTTCCCCATGAGCCGCATCAGCATGAAGACGCAGAGGGCGACGATGAAGAAGCTCACAAGGCTGTTGATGACGACCCCGTACTGGAGGAGCACCGCGCCGGCCTTCACCATCTCCTCGGGGTTCGCGTACGGACCGGGCCCGCTCGGAGGCTTCAGGACGATGTAGTGCCGGCTGAAATCGATGCCGCCCGTCAGGAGGCCTATCGGCGGCATGATCATGTGATCCACGAGCGCCTTGACGATGTTGCCGAACGCCGCGCCGATCACGACGCCCACGGCCATGTCGACGACATTGCCACGAACCGCGAACTTCTTGAAATCCTCCCAGAACATCGCTTCCTCCGGCGTCGGGGGCTCTTGCTCTCGCGGCCGCCCGCTGTCGCCTCGCTGCAATCAGGACGTTGCCAGCCGCCTGCGCGGACCGCGCGGTGGCGCGGCCACCAGGTTCTACGCAGTCCCGCGACCAGCCAACAGCACGATCGATGCCACCGGGCTCGTCCATGCGCTCACCCCGGCTCGCCGCTCGCTTCCGCTTCCTCCGCGCGGTCTTCCCGCGGCTCGTGGGGTCGCCCGCTCCCTCGGCGCGCTCCCTGCCGCGCAGCGCGCTGCCGTCCCTCTCGGTCTCCAGCTCGCCCTGCTCCCGTCCGCTCTCGCAGCAAAGCGGGCCCCTCCCTGCGTGCAAGAGCGCCACACCTGAGGCCAACTGCGCCGCTCCACGCCGATTTCTCACACAGCGGTTCCCCGGCCCCGGGGGGCTCTCTAGGATGCGCGCCGGAGGAACCCACAGAGCCATGGACCCCGATGCCGAGGCCGCCCTGCGCTACCGCGCCAAAGCCGAGCTGCGGAAGCGCGCCCGGGCCGTCCGCAGCTCCATCCCACCCGAGGCCATCCTCGAGCGATCGCGCCGGATCCAGCGCGCGCTCGCGGAGCTGCCGGCCCTCGTCGCGGCGCGGCGGGTCGCGCTCTTCTACCCGATCGAGGGCCGCAACGAGGTCGACCTCCGGGAGCTCGATCCGGTCCTGCGCGCCCGCGGCGTCCGGGTGGCGTACCCCGCGATAGACCCCGAGTCGCGCGCCATGACCTTCCGCTTCGTCGCGGACCCCGAGGCCATGCAGGAGCGCGGCCTCGGCTTCCGCGAGCCCGACCCCGCCGACGAGGAGGCCGCTGCGCTCGACGTCATCGTCGTGCCCGCGCTCCAGATCGACCCTCGAGGGCACCGGATCGGCTATGGCGCCGGCTACTACGACAGCACCCTGCCGCGCTTCTGCCCTCCCGCGCACGGCGTCGGCGTGGTGTTCGACTTCCAGCTCGTCGTCGAGGTGCCGGCAACGCCGGGGGACGTCCCGCTCGGGACCATCGTCACCGACGCGCGCGTGCTCGACGCCGAGCCGATCTAGGATGCCCAGGGGACAGGTGGAGGAGGAAAGCGCGAGCGGCAGGTCCGTCCTCTTCGCGGCCATCGCCTCGGGCGCGATGATCGCCCAGCAGGTCGCCGGCCGGGCGACCCGGGACGCCCTCTTCCTCGCCAGCTTCGGCGCCGCCGACCTCCCCAAGGTCATGGCCGCCGGCGCGGCGCTGTCGTTCGTCGCCGTCCTGCTGCTCTCGCGCGCCCTCCTCCAGCTCTCCCCCGCGCGCGTCGTCCCTGCCACCTTCACCGCGAGCTCCGTCCTCCTCGCCCTGGAGTGGGCCCTCGCCCGGCGCGCGCCCGGCGCCGCTGCCCTCGTCTTCTACCTGCACATCGCCGTCTTCGGCGCGACCCTCATCTCCGCCTTCTGGTCGCTCGTCAACGAGCGCTTCGACCCCCACACCGCGCGCCACTCGATGGGGCGCATCGCGGGCGGCGGGACCCTGGGCGGCGTGATCGGCGGCCTGTTCGCCTGGCGCGCCGGCCACCTCATCGACGCCCCGACGATGCTCCTCGCCCTTGCCGCGGCGAGCGCGCTCACCGCGTGGGCCACCCACCACCTGGGCGCCGGCCTTACGCACGCGAGCGCCGCCGGCGCCGCCGGCGCGGCGGCGCGCACCGAGGTTGGGGCGGCGACCCAGGTTGGGGCGGCGACCCAGGTTGGGGCGGCGACCCAGGTTGAGGCGGCGACCCAGGTTGGGGCGGCGACCCAGGTTGGGGCGGCGACCCAGGTTGAGGCGGCGACCCAGGTTGAGGCGGCGACCCAGGTTGAGGCGGCGACCCAGGTTGGGGCGGCGGCGCACACCGAGGTTGGCACCGGCGGATGGGGGCTCGCCGCGCTGCGCGACAGCAGCCACCTGCGCGACCTCGGCCTGCTCGTCGGGCTCGGCGCCGTGAGCGCCGCGCTGTTCGACGTGGCCCTCAGCGCCGAAGCAGCCGCCGCCATGAGCGACCGCAACGCGCTGCTCTCGTTCTTCGCGCTCTTCCACCTCTCGGTCAGCCTGCTCTCGTTCCTCGTTCAGTCGCTCGCCGGCACCTTCTCGCTCGACCGGCTCGGGCTCGCCGCCACCATCGGCATCCTCCCGGCCGCGGTCGTCGCGAGCACGCTCTCCGTCGCCGTCGCACCGCGGCTCTGGGCCGCCTCCATCGTCCGCGCGACCGAGGCCGTGCTCCGGAACTCGCTGTTCCGGTCGGGCTACGAGCTGCTCTACACGCCCCTGCCCCCGGACCAGAAGCGGGCCATCAAGACGCTCATCGACGTCGGCTTCGACCGCATCGGCACCGCGGCGGGCAGCGGCCTGGCGATGGCCCTGCTCGTGCTCGCGCCGCACGGGTCGCTGCCGCTCCTGCTCGTTTTCGGCGCGGCGGCCGCGGGCGTCACGCTGCTCTTCACGCCGCGGTTGCACCGGGGCTACGTCGCCGCGCTCGAGGGCAGCCTGCGCTCCGGCGCCGTCTCGCTCGATCCGGCGAACGTCGTCGACGCGACCACCCGCCGCACCCTGAGCGGCGCCGTCGACGCGCTCAGCCGCGACAAGGTCCTCGCCGAGCTCGCCGCGCTCCGGAACGCGGGGGCGCGCCCCGACGCCGGGCGCGCCCCCCTCGACGGCGAGCGCGCGTCGCACCCCGGTCCGCCGCTCTCGGGCCGCCCGCCGCTCTCGGGCCGCGCGCCGCGCTCCGGTGACGCGCCGCCCTCCGGCCGGGCGCCGCTCTCCGGCAACGCACCGAGGCCTCCGGCGGGCGATCGCAGGGGCGTCGACGGGCCGCTCTCCGCGCGCGCCGCGTCGGCAGCGCTGGCGTCCGACCCGGTGCTCGCCGCCACGGCCGACCTCCGCTCCGGCGATCCCGAGCGGATCCGCCGGGCGCTCGTCCGCGAGCCGGACCCCGCGTTCGTCCCCCACCTCCTCCCGCTCCTCGAGCGCGAGGGGCTCAACTCGGAGGCAATCCGGGCGCTCCGCGCCGTCGCCTCCCGCGCCACCGGCCAGCTCCTCGACGCCCTCCTCGATCCGGCGGTGAGCGTCGCCGTCCGGCGCCGTATCCCGCGGGTGCTCCAGGCCTGTCCCACCCAGCGCGCCGCCGACGGCCTGATGCTCGGCCTCGCCGACGAGCGCTTCGAGGTGCGCTACCAGTGCGGCGTCGCGCTCGCGCGCCTCCTCCAGCAGCGCGCGCCGATCCACCTGCGGCGCGACGACGTGATCGAGGCGGCGATGCGGGAGATCGCGATCGGCCGCCGCGTGTGGGACGCCCAGCCCCCGAACGTCGCGCCGAACGCCGTGCCCCCGGTCGAGGCGCCGCTGGCCGAGCGATTGCTCGTCGAGCGGACGAGCCGCAGCCTGGAGCACGTCTTCCGCGTCCTCTCGCTCTGTCTCGAGCGTGAGCCGTTAGAGATCGCCTACAGGGCGCTCCACGCCGACGACGCCCACCTCCGCGGTACCGCGCTCGAGTACCTGGAAAACGTCCTGCCGGCGCCCATCCGCGACAGCCTCTGGCCGTACCTGGGCGCCCGCGCGCCTGCCCTCGCCGAGCCGGACGCCGTAGCGCCGCGCCTGCCCGAGCACGCGCTCGACGAGCTTCGCCGCTCCGCCGCGAGCATTCCGCGGGCGTCGATCTCCGCCGCGCGCCGGCGAAGAGAGCCACGCACGTAGAACAGGCCACGGCCCGTCGCTCCCACCGGAGCGACAAAAAGAAAAAGCGTCGCCGGGGCCCGGGGGGGGATAGGCCGCACCAGCAACGCTCGTCCATGAATTAGCAGCTCACGTGCCACCGCGAGAAGATCAAAATTCAGTGAAAATCCGCATAGATGTCCCGGGCGCACCCTCCCGGTGTTGCAGTCCTGCGATTTCACCCTTGCAGGCGAGCATCGTGTCGGGGACGTGCGCGCCGCGCTCCTTCCCATCCGCCTCCGGCACACGCGACGCAGAGCGGCGGTCTCTGGCACACGCGACGCAGAGCGGCGGTCTCCCGCACAGGAGACGGGTCCAGATCGGCGTTTTCGGCGCGGAAGCGCACTCCGGTGCGCTGAGCACCGAAAACGCCGAGATGGGCCCGTATCCGAAGCGGGTGACCGCCGCTCTAGTGGAGAGGCTCGCGGCGCTGGGCGCGCTGGTCGAGGTGCTCTGCGATGGTGAGCCGGTCGGCGTCGCTCATGACCACGAAGCGGACGGCGAGCAGGTTGTCGCGGTCCCAGACGGGGCGGGCGCGCAGCCGGATGGGGCGCCCGACGCCGAGGTCGAGCTCGAACGGGGTGACGGCCGGCAGCGCCCGGCCTGCCAGCGCGGGCGCGCGCTCGACGACCATGCCCGTGGGGGAGAGATCGATGGCGCGGCACCGGTGCCGGTGGCCATCGACGAGCGCCGAGACGGGGAAGTCGACCTGAGCGCGCGCGCCCTGCCTCCGATCCATGTGTGCCTCCTTGGGATCCTCGTGATGCGGCGAGCGTAGGTTGCGGGGCCCGCCCGGGCCAAACATCGGGCGGGCGAGCCGCGCGGTCCGCTCGCGGCGCGGGGGTGCGATCTCTGCGCGCGCGCGATCGGTGCGATATGCTGGCCCGGCGAAAGGAAGGTCTGGCGATGCCCACGTGCCGCGAATGCGATAGCGAGGTCGACGAGCTCAAGACGATCAAGGTCGGAAGCAAGAAGAAGAAGGTCTGTGAGGACTGCGCCGATCGCGCGGCGCAGGAGGGCGCGATCGCCGAGGAGAGCGAGGCGGTGGTGCAGCAGATGATGGGCTTCAAGGGCAGGCGCTGAGCGCTCTCCCGCTCGCCTACCCGCCGATTCCGGCCCATCCCCCCCGCCCGGCGAGCAGCGCGCCCACCGCGCGGACGCCCCCGATCTCCCCGTCGAACGCCGGCCCGTCGTCCCTCTCCGCGATCTCCCGCCAAATCGTGTCGCGCGCGTAGACCGCGCGCTGCGGCTCGCGACCGCGTGGACGAAGCTCACGGCGAGCAGCGCTGAAGCGGCGCTGAAGCGGCCCAGAAGAGCCGCGACCTCGCGCAGCCAGCCCTCGGCGCAGCGCTCGAGCCGGGCCTAGATCCGCTTCTTGCTTGCAACCCAGCCGTGTCGTCGAGGGATCGCGCGACCGCCACCGGGGCCCAAACGCCGCCGCCGAGGCAGTGAATGCGGGGGTTAGGTGGGCAAAGGTCGTCGATTGGCATGGATATAGGGGTCGTATTGAGCGTTTGCCAACATTTCTCGGGGGATTTCGTGTGTGTTCGAGCGAGCAAGCGACCACTTCTCTACACCTTCCTCACCTCGGCGGACGGGCTGTACATTGCGTTTCTGCATCGAAAAATTGCAACCTTGATGTGAAAAGCGGCTCAGGTGTGCGACCTGATTGGGCGTTGGTTTCGTTTTCGAAAGCATTTCGTCTTGACCCGTCGTGTTAATCCAGGAATAAGTTGTTTCACGAGAGCGCCGGTATCCGCCCCTCTGGTGCTGAATGGTCTGCACCGATGGTTCGCGGCGCGAAGGCATGCAGCGGGAGGCTCCTCTTCTGCCCCCTGATGCCTTCGCCCGTTACGGTCCTGTTCACCACAGGGGTTCGACGACGCCGGGGGAGATAAAGCCATGCATTCGATTTCTCAAGGCTTTGGGTCGCGGTCGTTTGCCGCCGGTAAGTTCATCGCCACCCTGATGGCGATGTCGATCGTCGGCGCCGGCTGCGCGCCGCTCGACGAGGACGTGACTGCAGAAGAGCTGGACGCGGAGGAGCAGGCCGCCGGTACGACGTATCAAGTCGGTCCCACGCGCACCTACAAGACCATCGGTGATGTAGCCAGCAGATTGCAGCCAGGCGATGTAGTGGAGGTCGACGGTAACGCGACGTACTCGGGCAACATCAGGCTCACGAAAAGCGGAACGCCGACATCGAAAATCACGATCCGCGGCGTGCGCTCCGGCGGGAAGCGCCCCGTCCTGAAGGGCGGCACCAACACCATCGAGGTCAATGCGAATCACGTCGTCGTCGAGGGGTTCGATGTCACGGGCGGCACGTCGAGGTGCGTCTTCCACCACGGGCACGATGTCACCATCCGTGACTCCGTGATCCACGATTGCCCGGCGCACGGGGTCCTGGGCGCCGACGGCGGTTCAGGTTCGCTGACGATGGAATACGTGGAAGTCTACAACGCCGGGGGCGGTACGACGAAGCACCCGGTCTACATCGCCACGGATGAGACCGCCTACCCGGGCTCCGTGTTCCGGATGCAGCACTGCTACGTCCACGATGCGATCGGTGGCAATGCGGTGAAGAGCCGCGCGGAGCGGAACGAGATCTATTACAACTGGATCGAGGGAGGGCTCTACAAGGACCTCGAGCTGATCGGACCCGACGGGCAGAATCCGGGGCTCAAGCGCGAGGACTCCGATGTTGTCGGCAACGTCTTCCGCAAGACGCACACGCAGTACGTGGTGCGCGTCGGCGGCGACGGCACGGGCGACACGAACGGGCGGTATCGGTTCGTGAACAACACGTTCCTGCTGATGGCGGGGTCGAGCGCGGCGATCCACCTGTTCGATGGCATCGAGAGCATCGAGCTGCACAACAACGTCTTCTATCGCGTCGGGGGCGGGAGCGTCGAGGTCTTCCGCGACGACGCGAGCTGGAAGACCGGCCGCCCGCTCATCAAGGGTGTCAACAACGCCGTGCCCACGGGCACGTCGGTGCCTTCCGGCTTCACGGGGACGCTGATCGTGAGCGATCCCGGCTTCACGGGCATCGGCAACCGCGACGTGACGCTGGCCTCGACGAGCCCGCTGCGGAACGCGGGGGTCAACTCGACGACGGGGATCTCGGGGTACGCGTTCCCGTCGCCGCTGGCGATGCCGCTGTTCCACCCGCCGAAGCGGGCGCTCCAGGCCTACGGCACCGCGGAGCGGCGGACGGCGGTGGGCACCTTCGACATCGGCGCGTTCGAGTATGGCACGGCGACCACGACGCCGACGCCCACGCCGACGACGCCGACGCCCACGCCGACGACGCCGACGCCCACGACACCCACGCCGGCGCCGGTGTGCCCGATCGTCGAGGCAAACAAATGGTTCAATATGGCGCTGCCGTCGGCCCAGCGGGGCACCTTCACGGCGTCCTGGGACGTGACGCCGAGCGCGTCGAAGATCGACGGCGTGATCGGCCTCTCGAGCGGCTCTGCGAGCACGTGGACCCATCTCGCCGCGATCGTCCTCTTCGGTGAGGATGGCAACGTCACCGTCCGGAACGGCGGTAGCTACCAGGCGCTCAGGGCGTACCCGTACACCGGCGGGACGACCTATACCGTCCGGATGGTGGTCGACGTCGTGGCGAAGCGGTACTCGGTGTACATCCAGCCGAAGGGCGGCGCCGAGGTGCAGCTCGCGAGCAACTACGCGTTCAGGTCCGAGCAGGCGAGCGCCGCGTCGCTCGCGAACTGGGCGATGACGCAGACGGTCGGTTCGGCCACGGTGTCGGCCTGTAACTTCAAGA
Organism: Sorangium sp. So ce375; assembly: GCF_051473855.1. Lineage (NCBI taxonomy): Bacteria > Pseudomonadati > Myxococcota > Polyangiales > Polyangiaceae > Sorangium > Sorangium sp. So ce375. The sequence continues at coordinate 9,748,380 of NZ_CP150335.1, read as the reverse complement.
TACAGTGATCCCACGGGGGGCCGGCGCGATGAACGCCGGCGCTCCCTCGGGGGGGTCGTCCACGGGGGCCCGGCGCGAGGAGACGGCGTTCTTCGCGCGGCGCGGGGGCCCCGCCGGACTCACCTGAGACAAAGCTCCTCCGGCGAAGCCGGAGGAGCTTTGTCATTTCGGCTCGGACATCGGCCCTCCCCGCGCCGCGCGAAGAACGCCGTCTCCTCGCGCCTACGGAGGTCGAGGGGGGCGTAGGCGTTCACCAAGCTCCGCTCCCTGAGCGTGACCGAACGAGCTTGTTGAATGCCTCACGAATGCGCCGCTCGGTCACATGGCCAGAGAGGGAGTTTGGGGTGGTGCCGTGATGGGGGCGGCGCCGGGCGGCTCGGGGCCGCCCCGGAGGCTCAGGCGAGGCCGCTGCGCTGCAGCAGGGCGTCGAGGGTGGGCTCGCGGCCGCGGAAGCTCTTGTAGAGATCCATCGGGTCCTGCGTGTCGCCGAGCGCGAGGATCTGGCTCCGGAACGCGTCGCCCACCTTTCGGCTGAACAGGCCCTCTTCCTGGAAGCGGGAGAAGGCGTCGGCGTCGAGCACCTCGGCCCACTTGTACGAGTAGTAGCCCGCGGCGTAGCCCACCGGGTTCGAGAAGAGGTGCGAGAAGCCGGCGATCATCGCGTAACCCTCGGGCAGCGGGACGGGCGAGAAGCGGCCGAGGACCTCACGCGCGAACTCGACGACATCGCCGCGCTCAGCGGTCCAGTCCACGTGGAGCGCGAGGTCGATCTCGGCGAAGCCGAGCTGCCGCATCGTCACCGCGCCCGAGCGGAACGTGCGGGCCGCGCGCATCCGCTGGAGCAGGTCGTCCGGGACGGGCGCGCCCGTCTCGTGGTGGCGCGCGAAGAGGTCGAGCGCCTCCCGCTCCCAGCACCAGTTCTCCATGATCTGCGAGGGGAGTTCGACGAAGTCCCAGGCGACGTTGGTGCCGGCGAGGCTCCGGATCGGCACCCGGCTCGAGGCGTGGTGCATCATGTGGCCGAACTCGTGGAACAGCGTCTCGACCTCACGGTGGTTGAGCAGCGCGGGGCGGCCGTTGACCGGCGGGGTGAAGCTGCCCGCGAGGACGGCGAGGTGGCGCGCGTCCTCGCCGGCCGCGCGCCCGTCCTCGCCCGGCGCGCCCGTGACGAGCCCGTGCATCCAGGCGCCGTCGCGCTTCTGCTCGCGCGGCACGAAGTCGAGGTAGAAGGCGGCGCTCTGGGCGCCGCTCGGCTCGAGGAGCCGGTAGGCGCGGACGCTCGGGTGCCACGTGGGGGCGTCCTGCCAGGGCGTGATGCGCACGCCGTAGAGGCGGTGGGCGATCTCGAACAGGCCGGAGACGACGCGATCCAGCGGGAAATAGGGGCGCAGCGCCTCGTCGTCGAAATCGTAGCGGGCGCGGCGCAGCTTCTCGGCGTAGTAGGCGACGTCCCACGGCGCGAGCGGCGGCGCGTTCGGGCCCTCGATCTCGCGGCGGAAGGCGGCGAGATCCTCCTTCTCGCGGGCGAAGACCGCCTCGGTGCGCGCCCGCAGCGTGTCGACGAAGCGGCGCGCCGCGCCGCCCGTCTTCGCCATGCGGTCCTCCAGCACGAGATCGGCGAAGCTCGCGTAGCCGAGCAGCTTCGCCTTCTCGGCGCGGAGCTCGAGGATGCGGCGGATGAGCGGCCGGTTGTCGTGGTCTCCCTCGGTCGCCCGCGTGTTGAAGGCGCGGTAAAAGCGCTCGCGGATCGCGGCGTCGTCGAGGTGCGTGAGCACGGGGATGTAGCTCGGCGCCTGCAGCGTGAAGCGGTAGCCCTCGATGCCCCTGTCCTTCGCGCTCTGGCGGGCCGCCTCGACCGCGCTCGGCGGCAGGCCGGCGAGGCGGGCAGCGTCCTCGACCACGAACTCGAAGGCGTTCGTCGCGTCGAGCACGTTTTGCGAGAAGCGCAGGGTGAGCGTCGCGAGCTCGACGTCGATCTCGGAGAGGCGCTTCTTGCCCGCCGGGTCGAGCTCGGCGCCGCTCCGCCGGAAATCGTCGAGCGTCTTCTTCAAGAAGCGGCGCCGCGGGCCGGTCAGCGCCGCGGCCTCGGGCGTGGCCGCGAACGCCTTGAGCGCGCCGTAGACTCCCTCGTTGAGCGCGATGCCGCTCAGGAACTCGCTGACCTCCGGCTGGACGGCGTTGTAGGCGGTGCGCAGCGCGGGCGTGGTGGACGTCGATTCGAGGTGCGAGACGACGTTCATGGCGCGATCGAGCCGCTCGGTGACGGACTCGAGCGCGGCGAGGGTGTTGTCGTAGGTGCGGGGGCCGGGCGTCGCGACGAGCGCCTCGAGCCGGGCGCGGGCGTCCTGGAGCAGCGCGCGCACCGCGGGCTCGACGTGCTCGCTCCGGATGCGATCGAACGGGATCTCGAAGCCGAGAGTGAGCAGGGGATTGTCGGTCGCTTCGGTCATGATCGTTCCTGGTTGGGCTTGAGGGGCCGGCGGACGGGCGCGGGCCGGCGACGCTCGGCCGATCCGCGCAGCCTTCCCTTGGTAAAGGCGCCGGCGGGGATTGGCTAGTACCTCGTCGCCAAGTTCTTCCCTTGTTGCGCGGGAGGTCGCGCCGAGCCGAACGCCCGCGGGGACAGAGGCCCGCCGCGCGGAGCCCTCGAACGACTCGGGCGATCCGGCATCCGGCCCTGGTGCTGGCCGCGCGAGCCGCGGTCAACCGCGGCGAGGCGCGGTTACACGCCCAGCCACCGCGCGACCACCGTGGCGAGCACGTCCGACGTGCCCGAATGGATGCCTCCGCCGAGGGCGTCGTCCACGGCGGAGGGGAGGCCGCTCTCCTCGAGGTAGCCAGCGCCGCCGCGGAGCCGGAGATCGTCCAGCGCGAACGCCAAGGCCGAGTCCGCCGCGTGCCACTTGGCCAGCGCCGCCTCGGCCTGCCCGCGCTCGCCCTGATCCAGCGCCCATGCGGCGCGGTAGACGAGCAGCCGCGAGGTCTCCAGCCGCAGCTTCATCTGCGCGAGGCGGTGCGCGACGGCCTGGTGGCGCGCGATCGCCTGGCCGCCGATCTCGCGCTCGCGGGCGAAGCGGACGGCCTCGCCGAGGGCGCGCTCCATGGCGCCGAGGCGGAAGGCGAGGATGAGCGCGCGCTCGTAGGTCATCGCGATCTGGAAGACGGCGAGGCCGGCGCCGGCGCGGCCGAGGAGCGTGTCCTGGCCGACCTCGCAGCCGGCGAACGTGACGGGCGCGAGCCGCGCGCCCCGGAGGCCCGCGGTCGCGAGCAGCGGGCCGGGGACGACGCGCGCGGCGGCCTCGCCCTCGGCGCGGGGCACGAGCAGCGCGGTGAGGCCGCGCGCCGGGGCCGCTCCGGCGCGGCCGCCGGCGTCGCGCGCGATCGCGAGGTACACGTCGGCCCGGTCGGCCCAGGTCACGTACCGCTTCTCGCCGGTGAGCCGGTAGCCGGCGTCCGTGCGGTCGGCCCTGGCCTGCACCGACGCGACGTCCGAGCCGGCGCCGGCCTCGGTCGCGGCGACCGTCGCCATGCACGCGCCGCTCGCCATCCGCGGCAGCCACGCGCGCTGCTGCGCCGGGGTGCCCACCCGCGCGAGCAGGAGCGCCACGCCGAAGAGGTGCGCCCCCGCGGCGAGCAGGACGCCGCCGTCGCGCAGGGTCGCGCCGAGGCCCTCGTAGGCGAGCGCCGTCGTGACGAGGTCGAGGCCCTCGCCGCCGAGATCGCGGGCGATCGGCAGGCCGAGGGCGCCGCCGCGGGCGAGGACGCGCATGCGATCGTCCGGGGCCGCGGCGTCGGCCTCGGCGCCGAGGGCGCACATGCGGTCGCGGACGGCGCGCTGGGAAGGGGTCCACCCGAAATCCATCGCCGATGCGATACCAGAGCCGGCGAGGGGAGGGGAGGACGCGAGGCGGCGCGCGCCGCCCGCCCGCGCGCGGGGCTCAGTACGGACGCTGCCCGGAGAAATTGCCGGGAGGGTCGTAGTTGCACACCCAGATTTGCCAGGCGCCGCCGCCGAACGGCGAGTCGGTCGTGCAATCGGCGACCCCGCAGCCGAGCTGCAGGGAGTCGGCCCATACCACCTGGGTGTAATGGCCGCAGGTGGAGCTGCAGGCGTTGCTTGCAAGGTCGTAATTGGCGGACTCGTCGACCCACGAGGCGACAACGTCCTCCGGGGTGGGCGACGAGCCGGTCGTCGCATAGAGGTTCTCTCCATAATCGCTCGCGCTATGGGCGAACACGCACCGGGCGGCATAGGCCTGAGCCACCGCGGCGATCTCGGGCGACCACAAGAGAGGGGGCATCGGCTGATCGGCGGGTGGCTCGACGGCGGCGCGCGCCGCGTTGTGGGCCGCGGTCATCCCGGTCATCCTGGGCGGCTCGCCGGCGGCCTGGCCGCTCGCCGGGCCCTCGTCGTCGGACGAGGCGCCGCAACCGGCCGTCAGGGCGATCATGAGAGAGAGCTGAGCGAACCGGGGGGGCCGTGGGCCGAGCGTCATCACGGGGCCATTGTCCTACGGCTCGGCCGAGCTCTGCAACGGCGATTCGATGATGGCTGTGTGAACCCACGACGTGCCGTGTCATGCGTCGCCCGCTGCCCTCCCTGGACGGCCGAGTCCGGGCGTTCTCCCTGCCTTTGCCATCGATTTGAACATCAACAGATCTCGTCGTGGTTGGCTCGTATGCTGACGGGCATGGCCCTAAGGCGACGTCGAGAGGAGCAACAATTCCGCCGCATGGGCCTTGTCATGCGGGTCGATCTATGAGCTATTGTCGCGCTGCTTCGGAGGCGGCTGCCGTCCGAGCTCGGGGGCGAGCGTCCTCCCTCATGGGGTTTCACCGCTCTCCGTGGCAGCTTGGCACCAGCGGCACGCCCGACAAAGAACCAAGGAGTTTCCTGATGAATATCCGTGTGACGTGGCGAATCGCGGCATTCCCTCTGGCGCTGGCGGGGCTCGCCGTCATTCCGGCGATGGGGTGTGAAAAGGTCGCGGAGCTGCAGAGTGACGTCTGTTGTAGCGACTTCACGCCGGGCGCCGATCTCGCCACGGTGAAGTGGGGGCTCGATGGCGAGGCCGAGCTCAATTATGGTGCCTTCATGCAGTCCGTGTCGGACTTCACCGGTGCCGCGGGCGCCGTCGTGGGGGACGTGTCGAGCGCCTGTCAGGCGATCGCGCTGGATCTCGGCGCGGACGTGGCGACGATCACGGCGACGAAGCCGAGCGAGCGAGCGACGCAGTGGTGTGAGCTCGCCGTCGACATGCTCGGGGACGCGGCGGCCGGCCTGTCGTTCTCCGTCCAGCCGCCGAGCTGCACGGTCGACGCGAGCGTGCAGGCGAGCTGCGAGGCGAAGTGCACCGCCAACGTCGAGTGCCAGCTGACCCCCGCGGAGATCATCACGCGCTGCGATCCTCTTCAGCTCTCGGGTCGGTGCGAGGGAGCATGCACGGGCTCGTGCGAGGGGTCGGCCAACCTGGCTGTCAACTGCGCGGGAACGTGCGAGGGCACGTGCGAGGGCACGTGCGCCGGCGATTGCGCCGTGACGACCGACAGCGGCGAGTGCCGCGGGGCGTGCGAGGGCACCTGCACGGGCCAGTGCCGTGGCTCGTGCTCGTTCGAGGGCAGCGCGGACGTGCAGTGCAACGCCGATTGCTCGGGCACGTGCGACGTCACGTTCAAGGCGCCGAAGTGCAAGGTCGAGCTCGGGGATCCGCCGAGAGCCGAGTGCAAGGCGGAAGGGGAGTGCGGCGGCTCCTGCAAGGCGAGCGCGCGCGCGAAGGCCAGCTGCAAGGAGCCCGCGGTCAACATCGAGGGTGGGGCCGAGGCCGAGGCGGCCATCGCGACGCTCAAGGCGAACCTGCCGCGGCTCCTCGTCGTCGCTCAGGCGCGCGGCGAGCTGCTCCTCTCCAGCGCCGAGGGCGTGGCTCAGGCCGCGGGCAACATCGAGGCTACCGGCAGCGTGAAGGCGGGAGCGTGCCTCATCCCGGCCACCAATGCGATCAGGCAGGCGGTCGAGAACATCGAGGCGAGCCTCGGGGGCAGCGCCAAGGTGATAGCGAAGCTGCAGATCGGCCCCGCGGGGCCGTGAGCGCTCACCGCGGCTCCGCGCCCCTGGTCCGGGCGCGGAACGCCTCCGGCGTCACGCCGGTCCAGCGGCGGAACGCGCGGTGGAACGCGCTCGGCTCGGAATAGCCGAGCAGATACGCCACCTCGCCGATCGCCATGTCCGCATCGAGGAGCGCCGCGGCGCGGCCGCGCCGGACCTCGTCGAGCAGGGCGTGGACCGACGTCCCCTCGTCGCCGAGGCGGCGCTGGAGCGTGCGCGGGCTCATCCGCAGGCGCGCCGCGAGCGCGCCCAGGTCGGCCCCCTCGCGCAGCCGCTCGCCAAGGAGCACCCGCACGCGGTCGGACAGCGCGGGCGTCGCGGCGCCCGGCAGGCGCGCCGCGACGGCGCTCATGTGGCGCTCCAGGAACGCGGCGAGCGCCTCGTTCGCGTGCGGCAGCGGGCGGGCCAGCTCCTCCACCGGCAGGACGAGCTCGGTCGCCGGCGCCCCGAACAGCACCGGCGAGCCGAGCCGCCGCGCCTTCTCCTCCGGATCGCCCGCCGGCGCGTGGCGAAAGCGCACCGCGAGCGCCTGGATCGGGGCGCCGCACATGCGCCCGGCGTTCACGAGCGCGTCGAACGCGAACATCTCCGCGAGCTGGCCGTGGGCCGGCCGGTCGGGCCCGAAGGGCACGAACGCGAGGTGCGCGCGGCGCCCGCGGATCTCCAGCGTGTACCGCTCGCCCTCGTTCCAGATCTGCTGGTAGCGGAGCATCCGGCGGAACGACTCGCCGAGGGTCGGGCTGCTCATGGCCAGGAAGCCCAGCGCGTCGAAGTGCTCCGGCTCGAAGCGCGCCGCGAAGTCGAGGCCGAGGTGTGGATTGGAGGCGGCCGCCACGGCCGCCTCGATGAGCGCGTAGAACGCCGCGAGCGGCACGCGGGCGTCCGGATCGGCGAGCCCCGCGTCGGCGAGCCCCGCGGCCTCGAGCAGCGCCCGCCGATCGGCCCCGCGCTCCGCCGCGTGGTCCGCGAGCTGCGCGGCGGTGCGGGCCCATAGGGTCGGCGCGGGCGCCCGGGGAGCCTGGCGCCGCATGTCAGCCCTTGTGGCGCGCGCCGTCACTGCTCCCCGGCCGCGCGAGCCCCAGGCTTCCGGGCGATCGGAGGAGCATCATGCGAAAGCACGGCATCGAGGAAGGGCGCGGCGCGTTCGTCGAGGGCGCCTGGTACATCATCGCGGACGCTTCCTGTGTGGGCAAGCGGCCGGTCACCGTCGAGCGCTTCGGAGCGCGCATCGTCCTGTTCCGGGACGAGCGCGGCGCCCTGGTCGCGGCGCGGGCGCGCTGCCCTCACCGCGGCGCGGACCTCGGCCTGGGGCGGGTCGTGGACGGGGCGATCGAGTGCCCGTACCACGGCTTCCGGTTCGCCTCGGACGGGCGCTGCGTCGCGATCCCGTGCGAGGGACGCGGCGCGAGCGCGCGGGGCGCGGGCGATGCGCTCGCGCTGACCCGGTACGAGGCGCGGGAGCACCGGGGCTTCGTGTGGCTGTTTTGGGGCGAGCGGCCGGCCGAGCTGCCGCCGGTGCCCTGGTTCGACGGCCTGCCGCCGGACGAGCGGCACGCCCACACGGCGTCGATGGACTGGGATGTGCCGTTCGCGCGCGCGATGGAGGGCATGCTCGACATCCACCACCTGCCGTTCGCGCACCGCCCCTGGTCCCCCGGCGTCGGCGCGATGCTCGATCCCTGCGAGGTCCGCGTGGAGGGCGACGTCATCCACGTCGAGGCGGTGCTGCGCCACGACGACGGGGAGCCCTGGGACGGCCGCCGGGGGTGGAGGTTCGAGCTGGAGGTGCGCTTCCCGGGCGCGCTGCGCCTCTCGTTCGGGAAGCGCGTGGTGGGCATGGCGGGGTGCGCGCCGATCGACGCGGATCGGACGGCGATCGTGGGGCGGTACTACGTGCCGATCCCGGTGATCGGGCGGCTGCTTGCGTGGATCGGGTTGCGGACGGAGTTCTGGCTGATCCAGCCGGGCGATGAGCGGATGCTCGCGTCCTCGGAGCCGCGCGACGCGGATCTGGACGCGTGCCGTTTCGTGCGCGCGGACGCGGGGATCCTCGCGTGGCACAAGCTGCGGCGGGCGCGGCTGACGGCGCAGCGCTCGGGGGAGCCGCGCCGGCTGCCGGTCGAGGCGGGGTGAGGCGGGGCCGGTCCAGAGGTGAAGCGAAGCCCTCGGTGCCGGTCCAATCTCCTGCGATCGTCCGTGGGGCGGGGGTGTGGCTGCGAGGGGTGTCAGCCGCGCATCGAGGCGAGGGTCTGGACCACGAGCCGCAGGTCGTCGAGGTCGAGCGGCTTGTCGAGCACCGCGTCGGCGCCCAGACGGTAGGCTTCCGCGTGGGTCTCCGGGTCGCCGAAGGCGGTGATGAGGACCACCGGTGTTGCCCAGTCGTCGCGGCGCAGCCCGGCCAGCAGCTCGAGGCCGCTCGTGCCTGGCATCCGGATGTCGCTCACCACGACATCGATCGGGGCGCCGTCGCCGGAGGCCAGCGCCTCGCCCATCAACTCGAGGAGGTGCTTGGCGTCGCGTGCCTCCAGGACCTCGTAGCCGTCGCGGCGGAGGGAGGTGGCGAGGAGCAGCCGTAGCTCCCGGTCGTCCTCGGCGAGCAGCACGCGGACGGGGGGCGCGCCGGGGTGGACGCGCGGCACAGGCTCAGGCGCCGCATTCAGCATCGAGGCAAGACCGCGCATCGAGTCGGTGGGCATCGGGCTCTCTCCTTGATGAAGGGGCCTCCTTGCAGGCAGCGTGCCGCCCACGGCCGACCGGCGGGAACGGCCGGAACCGACCCGGGTTGGGGCGGCCGGAAAACCGACCGAGGTTGAGGTAGGCAGCCAGAACCAACCCGGGTTGGGGAAAACCGACCGAGGTTGAGGCAGCGTCGGAAAACCGACCGAGGTTGAGGTAGGCAGCCAGAACCAACCCGGGTTGGGGAAAACCGACCGAGGTTGAGGCAGCGTCGGAAAACCGACCGAGGTTGAGGTAGGCAGCCAGAACCAACCCGGGTTGGGGGGCCGGAAAACCGACCGAGGTTGATGCAGCGACCGAGGTTGATGCAGCGACCGCCGGAAAACCGACCGAGGTTGAGGTTGCCTAGGTTGAGGTTGCCTCGCGCCTCAGCCCCCCTTCGTCCCCCCGGCGCCCGGCTCCCACCGCTCCAGCTTCCGGTGCAGCGTCTTCCGGTCCAGCCCCAGGATCCTCGCCGCCAGCGTCTTGTTCCCGCCCGCCGCCTCGAGCACCCGCAGGATGTACCGCCGCTCCACCTCCTCGAGCGGCACCAGCTCGGACGGATCATCCCCCGCCACGAGCACGTGCGACGGGCGGTGCTCCCGGATCTTCGCCGGCAGGTCCTCCACCGTGATCTCCGGGTACCCCGTGAGCGCCACCGCCCGCTCCATGCAGTTCTGGATCTCCCGCACGTTGCCCGGCCACGAGTACGCGAGCAGCCGCTCGGCGGCCGCCGGCGACAGGCCGACCACCTCCTTGCCCCAGCGCGTGGCGAAGTCCTCCACGAACCGCTGCGCCAGCAGCAGCACGTCGCTGCCCCGCGCCCGCACGGGCGGCAGCTCCACGTGGAGCACGTTGATCCGGTAGTACAGGTCCTCCCGGAACCGGCGCGCCTCGACGGCCTCGTCCAGGTCGCGGTTCGTCGCCGCCACGATGCGCGCGTCGAACGGCACCTCCGCGCTCCCGCCCACCGGGCGCACCCGGCGCTCCTGGAGGGCGCGGAGCAGCTTCGGCTGCAACGCGAGCGGCAGCTCCCCGATCTCGTCGAGCAGCAGCGTCCCCCCGTTCGCCTCGACGAACAGCCCGGCACGCGCCGTACGCGCGTCGGTGAACGCCCCCCGCACGTGCCCGAAGAGCTCGCTCTCGATCAGCGACTCCGGCACCGCCGCGCAGTTGATCGCCACGAACGGCCCCCCCTTGCGGCGGCTCCGCGCGTGCAGCGCCCGCGCGACGACCTCCTTGCCCGTCCCGCTCTCGCCCGTCACGAGCACCGTCGCGTCCGCGTCGGCGATGCGCTCGATCAGGTCCTGCACGCGCCGCATCGCCGCGCTCCGGCCGATCAGGTCGGGGAACCCCCCGGGCCCGGCCACCGCGCGGCGCAGCCGCCGCACCTCGGCCTTGAGCGCGTGGTGCGCGATCGCCCGCTCCAGCGCCAGCGCCAGCGCCTCGATGTCGACCGGCTTTGTCACGTAGTCGTACGCGCCCGCGCGGATCGCCTGCACCGCGGTCTCGATGCTGCCGAACGCGGTGATCACCACGACCGGCACGTCCGGCCGGATCTCGGCCGCCCGGCCGCAGACCTCGATCCCGTCCATCCCGCGCATGTTCAGATCCGTCAGGATGACGTCGAAGCCCTCGTCCGCCTCGAGCAGCGCGAGCGCCTCCGCCGGTGAGGTCCGCGTCGTCGCCTCGACGCCGCGCGAGCGCAGGTCCGCCGAGAGCCACGCGCACATCGCCTCGTCATCGTCGATGATAAGCGCTCTCCTGCCCATCTTTCCTCGATGGCGCGCGCGCGCCCGCCATCTCTCCTCGATCGTTCGCGTAGTACAGCGCCTCGCCCGCGGCCAGCCGCGGTGAGGCGCCCGCCCCGTCCGGCGCGCCCCGGCCCGCCCTCAGCCCACCCTCAGCCCACGGCCGCCGGCCTCGCGTCATCCTGCCCGCTCGGCGCGAGGTACACCGTGAACGTCGAGCCCTTGCCGAGGTCGCTCTCCACGCCGATCCAGCCCCCGTGCTCGCGCACGATCCCGTAGGACACGCTCAGCCCGAGGCCGGTGCCCTCGCCGACGTCCTTCGTGGTGAAGAACGGCTCGAAGATGCGCGGGATGTTCTCGGGCGCGACCCCCTCGCCGCCGTCGGTCACCCGGATGGCGACGTGCTCGCCCTCGGCGCCGCCGTGGTCGGCCGGCGGCCGCGCGCGGGCGCGCTCCACCCGCACGGTGAGCTCGCCGCCCCGCTTCATCGACTGCATGCCGTTCATCACGAGGTTCGTGAGCACCTGCTGCATCTGCCCCGTGTCCACCTCGGCGCGCGCCAGACCGGCGTCCGCCTCGTCGAGGCGGAGCGTCACGCCCCGCTTGCGGGCGAGGGGCTCCAGCAGCGCCAGCGTCTGGCGCGCGATGTGCGCGATATCGGCCGGCGCCTTCTGCGCCACCCGGCGGCGCGCGAAGTCGAGCAGCTGCCGGATGATCTTCGTCATCCGGTCCGCCTGCTCGGCGATGATGCGCGCGCTCTCCGCCACCTCCTCCTGCGGCAGGCCGCGCGCGATCATCTTGGCGCGGCCGCCCACGACGTTGAGCGGCGTGCCGAGCTCGTGCGCGATGCCCGACGCCAGCTTGCCGACGGTGGTGAGCCGATCCGCGTGCCGGAGCTGCTCCAGCGCGGCGATGCGCGCGGTCGTCTCCCGGGCCGCGCGCTCGCGCGCCTCGGCCAGGTGGTCGCACATCGCGTTGATCTCGCGGGCGATCCGCCCGAGCTCGTCGCGCTGCGGCAGGAGCAGCGGCCCGCCGAGGTCGCCCTCGCCGATCCGCCGCGCCTTGTCGACGAGCCGCCGCGTCGGGCGCCCGACGAGGACCTGCCCGAAGGTCATCGCCAGGAGCCCGCTCAGCGCCGCGAGGGCCACGATGGTGGTCACCGTGTTGACCACGCTCGCATGCACGTACGCCTCTTCCTCCTCGAGCGACTCGGAGATCTCGATGGCGCCGACGCGCGAGGGCTCCACGGCGACCGGGGCGTACGTGTAGAAGCGCCCGCTCTTGTCGCCCTCGCGCTGGAGCCGGAACACCTCGGAGCCCCCCGAGAGCTCCTCGAGCTCGGCGGCGGGCAGCGCGGGCGCGAAGCGATCCCCGGCCGGCGCGTCGAGCCAGACCCAGCGGAAGCGCACGCCGTCCTCGCGCTCGTTCGCCTCGTCGAGCAGGCGGAGCGCCTCGTCCATCCCGGCTCGGCGCCACGTCTCGACCACCGCCGCGCGGAGCGCGATGCTGATGAGGTGCTCGTCGCGCCGCATGTCCGCCTCGAAGAGCGCGCGCTCGCGCCGGACGGAGAGGTAGCCGTACAGGCTCAGCACCGCGCACATGACGAGGACGAGGGCGAGGGTGAGCTTGCTGGCGAGCCGCATGGGGTCGCCGGGTAGGATGCAGGACGCAACGGAGTTCTCAAGTGCGCATCCGCGCGCCTGTCGGCCATGGGCCGCCCCGGATCTCCCCGGTGGGGCAAAACTCCCCTGGGCGGCCTCGCCGCGGGCCGCCGCGGGGCGTCACCCTCGCGCCACGTCCTCCCATGAGCCCGTCGCCGCGAGCTGCGGCGCCGGTACCGGCGCAGACCAGCGCAGCGGCACCGCGTCCTCCCTCCAGACGCCCCCGGCCACGCGGAACCGCAGGAGCCGCTGGGCGCCGGCGAAGGCCGAGAGCTCCGCCCCGTCCCAGATCACCTCGGCCTCTCCGGTCAGCGACAGCACCCCTCCGGACGCGAAGTCGACGAAGAGCACCCCGGCGCGCGGGTCGAGCGCCAGGTTGCCGAGCGTGTTGAACGCGAAATTGCCCGTGAAATCCGGCGAGGTCAGGACGGTGCGGCCGTCCTGCTCGGTCACGCGCACGAAGCCGGGCTTGCCGCCCCGGTGCGACACGTCGGCGCCCTCGATCGCGTCGCCCCCGCGCGCGAAAGGCGACGCGGTCGCGATGAAGAACGTGTCCGCGCGGCGGATCAGCGCCGCCGCGCCGGCGGACAGCGCCGCCCCTTCCGCCTGCGCCTCGCGCGGCGCGGCGGCCGCCTCGGGCTCCCTCACGAACATGGGCTCTCGCGCCTGGATGTACTGCGCGCAATTGCCGAAGCTCTGCCCGACCTCGACAACGAAGCCCCGCTCGTCGGCCGCGGTGATCGTCCCGTTCAGCCGGTTTCGACGGCGGGTCTCCAGCTGGACGCCGAGCAGGCCGACGGGCGCGCCGGCCACGAGGTGCGCGCCGAGCGGATCGCCGGCCGCTGGGCGAGCGTTCACCGCGAGCGTCCGCGGATCCGGAGATGCGATGAACCCCGGCCGCCCCGTGACGATCGAGGCCCACGGCCGGCGCTCTTCATCGAGGGCTCCGACGAGCAGAAAAGGCAGCTGCGCGAACAGCTCGCGGTGCTGGTCGGGCATGAAGTCCCGGATGATCCTGCGCCCGGCCTTCTCGGCCCGCTCGCGCGCCCCGGCGCGCGTCTGCACGGCCATCTCGCCCGGGTGATAGGGCGAGCCCTCCCTGGTCCACCCGGGCAGGGAGGTCACGAGAGCGCCCTCTTCATCGGCACGAAGCCGGGCAGCGCCTCCACGCGGGCGAGCCACGCGCGCAGGTTCCCGTACGGATCGAGCGACACGCCGCCCTCCGGCGCGTGCGCCGTGTACGTGTAGATCGCGACGTCCGCGAGGGTCGGCTCGTCGCCGGCCAGGAAGCGCTGGTTCGCGAGGTGCTGGTCGATCACCGTGAAGAGCTGCGCGGCGATCCCCCTGGCCTGCTCTGTATCCAGCTTGCGGCCGAACACGGCCGCGATGCGCGCCGCCGCGGGCCCCGACGCCAGCTGCCCGGCGGCCACGGAGAGCCACCGCTGCACGTGCGCAGCCGCCACCGGATCGCGCGGGAGCCAGCGCCCCGACGGGTCGTACCGCGTGGCCAGGTACACGAGGATCGCGTTGCTGTCGGCCAGCGTCACGTCGCCGTCCTCGATCACGGGCACCTGACCGAACGCGTTCTTCGCCAGGAACTCGGGCGCCTTGTGAGCGCCGCCCTTCAGGTCGACGTCGATCCTCTCGAACGGGAGCCGCAGCAGCGACAGGAAGAGCTCCACGCGGTGCGCGTGTCCCGAGAGCGGATGGCGGTAGAGGCGGATGGGGCTGTCAGAGAGGGGCATCGAGGTGTCCTTTCGGCTGGATGTCAGCGGGGAGCAGCGCGGCCCGCGGGGGCCTCCCCGCGCTCGCCGAGCCAGCATGCCCATTCCCGCCGCCAAGGGTAATGCTCGTCCTTGACAAGGGACCATTCCGGAAATTGGAATAATCCGATGGATCGCCTCGAATCCATGCGCGTGTTCGTCGCCGTCGCCGAGGGGGAGGGCTTCGCGCCGGCTGCGCGCCGGCTGTCCATGTCGCCGCCGGCGGTGACGCGGGCCATCTCCGCGCTCGAGGAGCGCATCGGCACGCGGCTCCTTCACCGCACCACGCGCGTCGTGCGCTTGACCGAGGCGGGCGCCCGGTACCTCGCGGACTGCAAGCGGATCCTGGGCGAGATCGAGGAGGCCGAGGCGTCGGCGGCCGGGTCTCACGCCGAGCTCCGGGGGCAGCTCGGCGTCACGGCGCCGGTCCTGTTCGGACGGATGTTCGTCGCGCCGGCGCTCTTCGATTTCCTGGCTCTCCATCGACGTGTGTCGGCGTGGACGCTGCTCGTCGACCGCATCGTCGACATGGTCGACGAGGGGCTCGACGTCGCCGTCCGGATTGCCCATCTGCCGGACTCGTCGCTGAGCGCGATCCGTGTCGGCTCGGTGCGGTGGGTGGTCTGCGCTTCGGCCGAGTACCTCGCCGCGCGGGGCGAGCCCAGGGCGCCGGCCGATCTGGCGCGTCACGACACCATTGCGTTCTCTTCGACGGGCTCGCCGGTGGAATGGTCGTTCGGGCCGGGCTCGCGGGTCGAGCGGGTCTCTCCGTCATCGCAGCTCCTCGCCAATACGGCCGACGTCGCCATTGCGGCGGCCGTGGCCGGGCGAGGGCTCGCGCGGGTGCTCTCGTATCAGATCGGCCCGGAGCTGCGCGCCGGGCGCCTCTCGATCGTGCTCGCTGCGCACGAGCCTCCGCCGGTCCCCATCCATGTCGTCCACCCGGAGGGCCGGCGGGCGGCGGCCAGGGTGCGCGCGTTCGTGGATTTCCTTGTCGATCGGCTCCGGTCCGAGGCGTGGCTGAGCGGCTGAGCTCGTGATCGCAGACCATCGAGCGAGCTCACCCGGAGGGCGCGTTCAGTCCGCCGGCGCGGTGGCGCGGATGAGGTGCTCGAAGGCCCCGAGGGCGGCCTTCGCGCCGTCGCCGAGGGCGACGACGATCTGCTTGAACGGCGTGGTCGTCATGTCGCCGGCGGCGAAGAGGCCGGGCACCGAGGTCTGCCCGCGGTCGTTGACGACGACCTCGCCGAGGCGGTTGAGCTCCACCGTCCCCTTGATGAAGGCGGTGTTGGGGAGGAGGCCGATCTGCACGAACACGCCCTCGATCTCGATCTGGTGCTGCTCCTTCGTCTCGGCGTGCTCCCAGCGGAGCCCGACGACCTTCTGCCCGTCGCCCACCACCTCGGTCGTGCGCGCGCGCGTGACGATCTCGACGTTGGGCATGCTCTTGAGCTTGCGGACGAGGACCGCGTCGGCGCGGAGCTCGGGGGCGATCTCGAGCAGGGTGACATGGCCGACCACGCCCGCGAGATCGATCGCCGCCTCGACGCCGGAGTTGCCGCCGCCGATGACGGCGACCCGCTTGCCCTTGAACAGCGGTCCGTCGCAGTGCGGGCAGTACGTCACGCCCTTGGTCCGGTACTCGGCCTCGCCGGGGACGTTCATGTCGCGCCACCGGGCGCCCGTCGCCAGGACGACGCTCTTCGCGCGGAGCGTGGCGCCGCTCGCCAGGCGCAGCTCGAACGGCGAGCCGGGCGTGATCGACTCGACGCGCTCGTGCTTGATGAGCTCGACGGGGTACGCGCGCACGTGCTGCTCGAGCGCCGCCGCGAGCTTGGGCCCGTCGGTCTCCACGACCGAGATGAGGTTCTCGATGGCGAGGGTGTCCATCACCTGCCCGCCGAAGCGCTCGGCGACGATGCCGGTGTCGAGACCCTTGCGCGCCGCGTAGATGGCCGCCGAAGCGCCAGCGGGCCCGCCGCCGACGATGAGCATGTCGAACGGCTTGCGCTGGTCGAGCGCCTCGACGCGCTTCTTCACGGCCGAGCCGTCGTCGACCTTGGCGAGGATCTGCTCGATCTCCATCCGACCCTGGCCGAAGGGCTCGCCGTTCAGAAAGACGGTCGGTACGGCCATGATCTTCCGCTGCTCGACCTCGCCCCGGAAGAGGGCGCCGTCGACGGCGACGTGGCGAACCCTCGGGTTCTTGGCCGCCATCAGGTTCAGCGCCTGCACGACGTCGGGGCAGTTCTGGCACGATTGAGAGAAGTAGGTCTCGAACCGGAGCTCGCCGTCGAGCCGCGCGATCTGCTCGAGCACCTCGGCGCTCACCCTCGGCGGATGGCCGCCGACGTGCAGGAGCGCGAGGATCAGCGAGGTGAGCTCGTGACCGAGCGGGAGCCCCGCGAAGATCACGCGCGGCTCCTCGCCAGGGGAGTGGATGCCGAACGACGGCACGCGCTCGGCGCCCTCGCGCCGCTCGTGGAGCTCGACGAGGGACGAGGCGCTCGCGACGTCGCGCAGGAGCGCGCGCATCTCCTCCGACCCCTGCGAGTCGTCGACGAAGGCGGTGACCGCGACAGGACGGGTCAGCCGTCCGAGGACGTCGCGGAGCTGGGTCTTGATGGAGTCTTCGAGCATGGCTGCGTTCCTTCCGGCGAATACGAGCGGGTCACGAGCGCTGTCGGGCGTCGCCGCGGCTCGCGCGCGCGGCGACGCCCGGACACCTCAGATCTTGCCGACGAGATCGAGCGACGGCTTGAGGGTCTTCGCGCCCTCGTCCCACTTCGCCGGGCAGACCTCGCCCGGGTGCGCGGCGACGTACTGGGCCGCCTTGACCTTGCGGAGCATCTCGGCCGCGTTGCGGCCGATGCCGAGGTCGTGGATCTCGCAGACCTTGATGATGCCCTCGGGGTTCACGAGGAACGAGCCGCGGAGCGCGAGGCCCTCCTCCTCGATGAGCACGCCGAAGTTGCGCGAGAGGGTCGTGGTCGGATCGCCGACGAGCGGGTAGTTGACCTTCTTGATCGCCGCGGACGTGTCGTGCCACGCCTTGTGCGCGAAGTGCGTGTCGGTGGAGACGCCGTAGATCTCGACGCCCAGCTTCTTGAACTCGCCGTAGAGGTCCGCGAGGTCCTCGAGCTCGGTCGGGCACACGAAGGTGAAGTCCGCGGGGTAGAACACGAAGAGCGACCACTTGCCGAGGACCGACTCGTGCGAGACGTCCACGAACTTCCCCTGCTGGAACGCGGTGGCCTTGAACGGTTTGATGCGGGTGTTGATGAGCGACATTCTCTTTTCCTCATTTCGAGGCGGAGGCGTCTCGTGCCTCCGCGCCGTCGAGGGGCAACGTGGTCGTTCTGCGCCCGCGGTGCCAATCGAATGATTTTATGAAACGTTCACTTTTTGTGATACTTACAGGGGCATGGACCTCGAGCAGGTGACGCTCACGCAGCTCCGCTACGCGGTGGCGGTGGAGCAGACCCGCAGCTTCCGCACAGCGGCCGAGCGCTGCCACGTCTCGCAGTCCGGGCTCAGCATGCAGGTCCAGAAGCTCGAGGAGCTCCTGGGTGTCGTGCTGTTCGACCGCAGCAAGAAGCCCGTCCTGGTGACCGAGGAGGGGGCGCGCGCCATCGCTCAGATGCGCGAGATCCTCCGGGAGACGGAGCGGCTCGGTCAGATCGTCGCCGGCGACGACGCTCCGGCCGGGCGCTACCGGCTAGGGATCATCCCGACCCTCGCTCCCACCGTGCTGCCCCTGTTCCTCGATCCCTTCGTGAAGGCACACCCGCGCGTCGAGCTGTTCGTCGAAGAGCTGAAGACCGAGGAGATCATCGAGCGGCTCGCGGCCGACACCCTCGACGCGGGGCTCGCTGCGACGCCGCTCCACGCTCCGGGGCTGAGCGAGACGCCCCTCGGACACGAGGCGATGGTCGCCTATCTCCCCGAGGGCGACCCGCTGCTCGACCGCAAGACCGTCACGCAGGCCAACCTCAGCGATCGCGAGCTGTGGGTGCTCCCGGAGGGGCACTGCTTCCGGAGCCAGGTGCTCTCGTATTGCAGGAGCGGCCAGGCGAGGCCCCCGCGCGGCGTTCAGCTCGAGAGCGGCAGCTTCGAGACGTTGATCGGCCTCGTCGACACCGGGCTCGGAGCGACCGTGCTCCCCGCGCTCGTGGCGCAGGGGCTGCCCGCCGAGAAGCGCCGCGCCCGCGTGCGGCCCCTCGCCCGGCCGATCCCGCTCAGAGAGATCGGGCTCGTCACGTCGCGAACCCAGCTGCGCAGGCGCGTCACCGAGGCGCTCGCGGCCGCGATCCGCGAGCACCTCGGCCGCGCGCTCGGGCCCTCGCCCCCGGGCGGGAGCGTGCTCGATCCGCTCCCCGAGGGCTGACGAGGCGGGTTCGGAGGGTATCCACGCATCGAGGTCATCCGCGCATCGACGATGAGGCGGCGTTCACTGCACAGCCGGCAGGAGCTCGTCCAGAGGCGGGCGCCAGCGCGCGGAAGGTGTTGACCGGATGCACGACCGCTGAGACGTTCGTGGCCGGATGATCGGCCCCGATGCTCCCCGCGGCTCTCCCACCGCGCCCGCGCAGGGCCCGCCTGCGGGGCTCGCGCCGCCCGAACGCCCCGGCTTCGTCGCGGGCCTCAAGGCCGTGCTGGGCGGCTACGGTTACCTCTTTCGCACGCCGGACCTCTGGCCGCTCGCGCTCGTCCCCACGGGCATCGCGCTCGTGCTCATGGTCGTGCTCTCCATCGTCGGCGTGAAGCTCGCGCCTTCGCTCGTCGAGCTGATCGTGAAGGAGCCGGGGACGGGGTGGGGCTGGACCGTGCTCATGGCCGCGCTGCGGATCCTGTCGCTCGCGGTGGTGCTCGTGGCCGCCCTCGCCATCTCGTTCGGGCTCGCGAAGCCGCTCTCGGGGTCCGCGCTGGAGCGGATGGTGCGCAGGGCCGAGGCCGATCTCGGGGCGCCCCCGTGGCCGGAGGTCGGCTTCTTCGCGGACATGGGGCGCGCGCTGCAGTCGTCGCTCGTGGCGCTCGCCTTCACGCTCCCGATCCTCGTCGTCCTCGGCGTCGTGGGTCTCCTCTTCGCGCCGGCGAGCGTCGTCGTCGTCCCGCTCCAGCTCGCGGTGACGGCGCTCGCGGGGGCCTGGGACCTCTGCGACTGCCCGCTGTCGATCCGCGGCGTGCCCGTGGCGGCGCGGATCGATTTCGTGCGCCGGAACCTCGCCGCGGTGATGGGCTTCGGCTTCGGCCTCGCGCTGCTCTCGTTCTTGCCTTGCGCGCTGCTCATCGTGCTCCCGGCCGGCGTCCTCGGGGCGGCTCGGCTCGTCGTCGCGCTCGAGCGGTGGGAGGCCACGGAGCGAGCGCCGCGCTGAGCTCGGGCGTGCGGCGCGCGTTCGCCGTTGCCGCGGGCCGTTCGAGCCGATGGGCGCGCCGTCCTCGTTCGAGAGTGCCGAGGGCCGTGAACCGTGACTGACCACGATCCGGTCGGGCGCGCCCGCGCTCCGGAGCGGGGATGTCCGTCGCGCCGTCGCTACATCCAGAGCCGCGCCACGATCCCGTACGTCCCCGGACCTGGCACACCCCCCTGGTTCGCTCCGCAGATCACGACCTTCTGGCCCGGGTAGACCGCGGCACGCTGGATGTCGCCTGAGTCGCCGACATACAAGGAGAGCACCCCGCCGACTCCGAAGTTGGGATCGAGCCTGCCGTCGCGCAGGTAACGCGCGAGCACCGGTCCGGGGGTGGCGCCCTTCGTCGCATTGCCCACGACCAGGATCCGGCCGTCGGGGAGCACGATCGCGTCCGTCGCCGCGTCGTCGCCGTCGGTGATCGGGAGCGCGACGACGCCCCCGGCGCCGAAGCTCGGGTCGGCCGCGCCGTCCGGGAGGAAGCGGCGGACCTCGAAGTCGGCGCTCCCGCCGTGGCTCGCGCTGCCGGCCACGAGGAGGCGGCCGTCGTCGAGGACGGCGATCGCCGCCGTGCTCTCGGCGATCCCGGACGCGCCGAAGACCAGCTGGCCGTCCGTCCCGAAGGTGGTGTCGGGCTGCCCGTTGGCGAGGAAGCGGGCGAGGATGCCGTCGGACTGGCCCCCCGCGTCCACCTCGCCCACGACGAGGATCCGGCCCTCGCGGTCGGCGACCACGGCCCTCGCGGTGGAGGCGCGGTCGAGCGCCCAGAAGCCGTTCGGCGCGGCAAAGGTGGTGTCGAGCGTCCCATTCGAGGAGACGCGCGCCACCATCATGCGCGCGTCGCGAACGCCGGCGACGAGGATCTTGTCGTTGGCCAGGACGAGCCCATCCACGACCGTCTCTTCGCCGCCCGTGTCGACGAGCGCCTTGCCGGTGTTGCCGAACTGCGGGTCCCCGGTCGCGCCGGTCGCGCTGACGCGCCAGAGGGCGATGTCACGCGGCTCCGGGGTCTCGTGCCAGCCGATCGCGATGATCTTGCCGTCGACCTGGCGCCCCACCGCGAACGACTGGGCCTCGGAGCCCGAGCTGCTCCCGATCCTCGTCGACAGCAAGGCGCCGCCGTTGAAGTCGGGATCCAGCGCGCCGGCGCTGGTCAGGCGCGCGATCTTCATCGACGAGCCGCCGAGGCCGCCGATGCCCCAGCCGGTCGCGAGGATCCGCTCGCCGACCACCTCGATATCGGTGAAATAGCCGCCGTCGTCGTTCCCGAAGCGCACCGGCGCGAGGCCGGTCGCCACGCCGAACGACTCGTCCAGGGAGCCGGGGCGGCCCGTCACGAGCGCGTTCGTCACGGCGGCGGTGCTCTCCAGGGCTCCGGAGGTCGCCTTCAGGGTGAAGGAGATCGTGTTGCCCAGGGCGAGCGGCGCCTCCGCGCCTATCACGACCTCTGCCTTCGTGTCCTTGGCGGCGACCGTGATGGGGTCGATGACGAGGCCCACAGCAGGGCTCACCGCCGCCACCGTCACCTCGCCATCGAAGCCGCCGGTGCGGCGTATCTCGATCTCGACAAGGTTCTTCCCCCCGAGAGGCACCGTGACGTTGGGTGTCAGGATGACGAGCGCGAGACCCATGACGTCAGGAGCGTGACCGCCGCCGCCGGCCTCGCCGCCGCCGGCCTCGCCGCCGCTCCCGCCGCCGCCGACCCCGGAGGTCGCGCCCGCGCTGGCTTGAAACGTCTGGCCGTCGGGTCTGCCCGTGTCTGGATCGTCGCTCACATCATGAATGCCAAGAATCTGCTGGCAGCCCGCGAGAGCGAGCGGGAGCGAGGACATGCTCAGAAGCGGGAGCAGGGCGGCGAGCCGCCGGAGAGGACGCATTGCCGCCATCGTCGCACCCCCCCTCGCGACGTCAACCCGGCTCCTCGGACCGGGCGGCTCGGCACGACCCTCCGCAGCCACCACAGCTGCTCTCGCACCGCGCCGCCGCGTCCGGCTCAGCTCACGAAATCGCCGTCTCTGGTCCCGAGCTGGCGGCGCCGCCCGGGCCGCCGCGAGCCGCTCAGGGCGCGCCGGCCGGCGCCTGCCCTGCCGGCTTCTCCGCGGGCTTCGCGCCCTTGCCGCCGTCGTCGCCGCCCGCGCCGGGCGCCGCCCCGCCGCCCGGCGCCGCCCCGGGAGCGGGCGCTGCCCCACCGCTCGTCGCGGCATCACCCCCTGGCGCCGTCTCCTCGAGCAGCGCGGCCAGCTTCTGCTCGGCGTCCTTGTCGAGCGCGCTCTTCATGTCGAACGTCAGCATCGGCAGCGGGCCCTGGTTCATCGCGGGCAAGCGCCCGTTCCAGCGCTCGAGCGCGCGGTACTGCAGCACCGCGGGCGTCGTCGACAGCCGGATGATCGTGTTCGCCTTGGCCTCGGCGCGCGCGCGGATGAGCAGCGCGTCCGCCTCGCCGCGGGCCCGCTCCCGCGCCGACTCGGCCGCGCCGCGCGCCGTCGCGATCGCCTGGTCGGCCTCCGCCCTCACCTGACGCACCCGGTTCTCGGCCTGGATCGACTTCTGCGTCGCCTCCATCGCCTGGTTGATCGCCGCGGCCACGTTCTCGGGCAGCCGGAGCGCCCCGTTGATCGTGAGCTGATCGATCCGGATGCCGTCCTTCGAGAGCACCAGCTCGAGCTCCTTCACCACGTCGTGGATGAGCTTCGTCTTGCCCGACCCGTAGATCTCCTGGACGGGCATCGTCGACGCGACCGAGTTGAACGCCTCGCGCACCGCGTTGCGAACGTAGCGGTCGGCGAGCCTCATCAGGTCGTTCTCGCGGAAGCGCAGGTACAGGTGCGGCGCCTTGTCCGGCTCGATGTGGAACGACATCCCGATGTCCGCGCCGACGTTGACGCCCTCGGAGGACGAGAACGTGATCGACTCGTCGACCGTGCGGCCCTCGTGCGACGACGCCGTCCAGACCACGTTCTGCACGCTCGTCGGAAACTGCACGATCTGCTCGGTCAGCGGGTTGTAGAACACCCAGCCGGTCACGACCGGGATGTCGTCGACGCCGCGGTTCGAGCCGGCCAGCTTGACCCGGATGCCCACGTGCGCGGCGTCGATCCGCGTCACCGTGGTGCACGCGACGAACAGCATCGCCAGGACGAGCAGGAGGCCGAGCGCGATGCCGCGCGCCGCGCCGGCCCCGCCGCCCGAGCGGCCGAACTTGATGGAGGGGATCTTCGCCATGGGCAGGGTTCTACCTCAACCGCCGCGCCTTACGAGGAGGGCGCTCGCGGCGCGGCGAGGGGCGCGAGGACGGGCGCGCCGCCGATCACCCGTCGCGCGGCGCGCGCGTCCCCTTCGCGTCGCCCGCGCGCTCGCGGCCCGCCCTCGGCCTGCGCCGCCGCTTGACCGACACCCCGCTCGACTGCATCGCGTAGAGGAGCGCCTCCCGGAGGTTCGACAGCGTCTTGATGTTCGACAGATCGAGCCCCAGCGACACCACCGTCTGCGCCACCTCGGGCCGGATGCCGACGACGATGCCCTGCGCCCCGAGCATCGCCACGGCGTCGATGAGCCTCAGCACGTGATCGGCGGTGGCGGCGTCCAGGGCGCTGACCCCGGTCAGATCGATGATCGCGTGACGGCAGCGGGTCCGCGCCACGGCCTCGAGCAGCACCTCCATCATCTGCTGCGCGCGCTCCTCGTCGAGGACGCCGAGCACCGGCATCGTCAGCACCCCCCGCCAGACCTCGATGATCGGCGTCGACAGCGCCCGGATCGCCTCCTGCTGCTGCTCGATGATCGCGAGCCGCTCGTTCAGCATGGCCTGCTGGCGCTTCTTCTCCGTGATGTCCGTCGCGCCGCCCGCCATCTGGAACGGCACGCCCTTGTCGTCCCGCTCGGCCATGCCGCGGGCGAACACGTCGCGGTACTCGCCGTCCTCGTGCCGCAGCCGGTACTCCACCTCGAACGGCCGCCGCTCCTCGAGGTGAGCCCGCAGCGCGGCCTGCATCGCCGCCCGGTCGTCGGGGTGCACGCGCTCGAAGAAGCTCGCGAACGTCCCGCCCCACGCCTCGCGGCGGACGCCGATCATCTGGAGCATACGATCGCTCCACTCCACCGTGTCCTCGCGGATGTTCCAGAACCAGACGCCCTCGTTCGACGCCTCCGCGAAGAGCCGGTAGCGCGCCTCGCTCCTCCGGAGGGCGGCCTCGGCGCGGCGCAGCTCGGCCACGTCGGTGGTGCCGCCGATCCACCGGAAGATGTTCCCCGCCGCGTCGCGCTGCGGCAGCGCGCTGACCACGTGCTCCCGGTAGGTCTGATCGCTCGCCCGCCGCAGGCGGAACTCCGTGTCGTACGGCTCGCCCGTCGTGAGGCTCCGGGTCCACGCCGCCACCGTCTTCGGGACGTCGTCCGGGTGCAGCACCGCGAGCCAGCCCTCGCCGATCATCTGCTCCTCCGTGCGGTCGAAATACTCGAGGACGGCCCGGTTCACGAAGTTCAGCTGGCCGTCCGGGCGCGCGGTCCACACCTGGAGGGGCATGGCGTTCCCGAAGAACCGGAGCTGCGCGTCCAGGTCGCTGAGCGGCGTGTCCAGCAGCGCGGCCCCGCTCGCAGGGCCGCCGGCCCCGCGCACCCGGCTCGGCGGCGGCGCGTCCCGCCCGTCCGGCTCCTCCGCCTCCTCCGGCCCCGCCCAGGAGGCGTCCCCGAGCGCGCGGAGGAGCGGCTCCTCCAGGTCGAGCGTGCGCTCCGCGCGGCTCTCCGCGATCCGCGCGCGCACGAGGCGGAGGAGCACCCTCCGCACCTCCTCCTCGATCCGGCCGCGCAGGTAGTCCTTCGCGCCGACCCTCGACTCGGCGAACCTCACCGACTCCGCCGACAGCTCCGTGACGTCCAGGAAGATCCCGAGCGGCGCGCACGGCCTCGGCGTGATGCGCAGCGCGAGGGTCGCGTCGAGCCGGTGCTCCTCCGCCTCTCCATCCGCGTCGACCCGCACCGTCACGGCGTGCGGTATCGAGACATCGAACGCGCCGCTCATGCTCCGCGTCGCCGCCGGGTCGCCGACCTCGAAGTCCACCGTGAGCCGCGACGGCCTGCCGAGGACCTCGAGATCCCGCTCCTCGCGGCGCCCGACCGGGAGGAGGGCGATCACCTGGCGGTGTATCACGTCCTCGGTCATCGCGAGATCGACGATGCTCCGACCCAACTCCTCGTGCGTCAGCCCTCCGTCCGTCACCGCGTCTCCTTCCCGATACCGCTCTCCCCCCGGTGTCCGTTGACCCTCCTCGCGCCAGGAGGGCAATCCTGCGACGTTAACGCGCCGCGCCGCTCGCAGGAAGCCCTCGCGGCGCTCAGCTCGACGCCGATGTATACCGGCCTATCGCTCGCATCCACACCCCTCGCGCGACGGCGCAGAAGACGAGCGCGCCGAGCGCCGCGGCGGCGGCCGTGCGCGGGGCGATGGTGCCGAGCATCGCCTCCGCCGGGTAGGTGGTCATCAGCGCGAGCGGGACGATCACGGTGAAGACGACGCGCCAGAAGCCGCTGAAGAGCGTGACCGGCCAGCGCGCGAAGTCGAAGATGGAGTTGAAGAGGTACGCCAGGTTGTCGAGGCGCACGACCCAGAACGCGGCGGAGATGACCAGGATGCAGATCGAGTAGAGCACCATCGTCGCCGTCACGAGCAGGCAGAGCGCGAGCGCGACGTGGGCAGGCGCGGGGGAGCGCCCCATCGCGGCGAAGGCATAGACGAAGATCGCCACCGCGGCCGCGGCGTCCACGACCTTGCGGATCTCGAACCGGGCGGTGGAGACGAGGAACTGCGCGTCGGCCGGCTTGAGCAGCGTGAAGTCGAGCGTGCCCTTCCGGATCTGGTCCACCACGCTGATGAGCGACGGGTTCACGGCCCCCTCGAGCACGCCCTTGAGGAGCGTGAACCACCCGACGACGACGAGCGCCCGCTCGTACGTCCAGCCCTGGACCGGCGGCCGGGCGGCGAGCGCGATGTGGAGGGGGACGAGCCCGACCACCGTCCACACGACGGTCATCACCGCGCCGAGCAGGAAATCCCACCGGTATTGCGCCCCGAGCGCGATCGACACCCGCAGCTGGGTCGCGAGCAGCCGGAGGTAACGCACGCCGCTCACCCGCCGAACGCCGAGAACCGCCGGACCCCCGCGCGCCACGCGACGAGCGCCGCGGCGGCGGAGGCGGCGGCGAAGGCCCATTGCGCCGCGAGCTCGGTGAGCGCCCGGCCCGGGCCGAGCAGGCCGGTGATGAGCTCGACCGGGAACGCGAGGCTGTACCGGAACGGCAGGACCCGCGCGAGATCGGCGAGCCACGAGGGGAACAGCTCGATCGGGACGAGGTAGCCGGCGAAGATCATGAAGGCCGCGAGGTAGACGTCGAACACCGCGGTCGAGCTGTCGATGACGAACGCGAGCGAGCCGATCAGCGCCATGGTGAAGAAGTTGATCGCCCAGGCGCCGACGAGGGAGACGACCCACAGCCCGAGCTCGAAGGCCGTCGGCTGGAGCCGCTCGCCCGAGGTCGTGGCGAGCGCGATGACCGCGATGGGCACGCAGAGCGCCGCCCGCAGCGGGAGCGCGGCGAGGTTGTCGGCGGCGTACGAGAAGAGCGGGTGGATCGGCTTGAGCAGGCGCTGCGAGAGGGCGCCGCTCTTGATGTCCATGTTCATCTCCCAGACGAGCCACGAGCCGGTCAGCTGCCGGACGATGAGGATGGCCAGGAAGTACGCCGAGAAGTCGCGCGACCCGAAGCGGCCGACAGGGGCGCTCGCGGCCACCGCCGACCAGAGCGCGAGGCTCACGAGCGGCATCGTCGTCGTGAGCATCCAGATCAGCATCTCGGCCCGGTACGCCAGCGCGGCCGCGAGCCCGACGCGGAGCAGCGTCGGGAACGCCCGGGCGGCCCTCCCGATCCCGCTCACGACGAGGCCTCGCGCGCCGAGCCCGAGGGCTCACCGCTCGGCTCCGCGCCTGATTCTGCGCCTGATTCCGCGCCAGCTTCCACGCCCGGCTCCACCCCCGAAAAGAGCTCGCGCATCACCTCTTCCAGGGGAGGATCCTCGACCGTGAGATCCGTGATGTCGGCCTGGCCCAGCAGCCAGGCCATGGCCTCGCGCAGCTCCGCCTGGGGGACCTGCAGCACCGCGTGGCCGGGGTCGAGCGAGAGGACGGCGCCCACCCGCTCCAGGAGCGCCCGATCGACCGGCTTCTTGAAGTGCAGCGCGACCCGCTTGTGGGGCCGCACACTGCGGACGAGCGCCGCCAGGTCGCCGTCGTACCGCAGCCTGCCCTTGTCGATGACGATGACCCGCGGACAGAGCGCCGCCACGTCGTCCATGTAATGGGACGTGAGCACGATCGTCGCCCCCCGCCGCTCGTTGTAGCGGCGGATGAACTCGCGGACGCCGAGCTGCATCGCCACGTCGAGCCCGATCGTCGGCTCGTCGAGGAACAGGATCTCCGGCCGGTGCAGCAGGGCGGCCGCGAGCTCGCACTTCATGCGCTCGCCGAGCGAGAGCTGCCGCGTCGGCTTCGTCGCGATGGCGGCGATGCCGAGCAGGTCTTCCAGCTCACCGAGGGTCTCCTTGAAATCCGCGTCGCCGATCCCATAGATCGCCCGGTTCACCGCGAAGGTCTCGGCGGGCGGGAGGTCCCACAAAAGCTGCTGCTTTTGGCCCATCACGAGGGTGATCCGCTTGAGGAAGGCGGGGTCGCGGTGCCGCGGGACGAAGCCAGCGACCTCGACCTTGCCGCCCGACGGGTGGAGGAGCCCGGAGAGCACCTTCAGCGTGGTCGTCTTCCCGGCGCCGTTCGGGCCGAGGAAACCGACGCGCTCGCCCGGCGCGATCGAGAACGAGAGGTCCTCGACGGCGTGGACGACCTTGGTGCGGCGCCGGAAGACCGAGCGCACGGTGGCCGAGAAGCCGGCGGCGCGCTCGTGGACCTGGTACGTCTTGGAGAGCGACTCCACCACGATGGAGCTCGACGCCTCTGCCATGGGCGGCGGAGACTAGCACCTCCGCGCCGGAGCTCCCGTGACGGTCGGCGCTCGACCTGGCGATCCCGTCGGCTAATCTCGACACGCAAGGGGGCAACTCGCGCCGGACTTCCCCTATGCCGCAGAGCTTCAAGGACGACACGATCCATGACCCTCCGCTCGCGGCGAGCGGCGCCCGGCCGGCTCCCGATCCCGCGGACGCCGTGGCGACCGGCCCGCGGCAGGTCCTCGCCGGCCGGTACGAGCTCCTCGGGCTGGTCGGCGTCGGCGGGATGGGGAGCGTGTACCGCGCCCGCGACCTGGAGCTCGAGGAGGTCGTCGCGGTCAAGATGCTGCGCCGGGAGCTCAGCGTCGCGCCGGAGGTGATCGATCGGTTCCGGCGCGAGGTGCGGCTCTCGCGCAAGGTGACGCACCCGAACGTGGCGCGGGTCTTCGACATCGGCGAGCACGAGGGCGACCGGTTCCTGACGATGGAGTTCATCGACGGCGAGCCGCTCGCGGCGCTCCTCGCGCGCGAGCGGCGGCTCGGCGTGACCCGCGCGCTGGACGTCGTGGAGGGCGTCTGCGCGGGCCTCGAGGCCGCGCACCGGGCCGGCGTCATCCACCGCGACCTCAAGCCGGACAACGTGCTGCTCGATCGCGACGGGCGCGTCGTCCTGACCGACTTCGGGATCGCGCGCGCGATCGCGCCGGACGGCGAGGCCGGCAAGACGCTGGGCGCGGTCATGGGGACGCCGGCGTACATGGCGCCCGAGCAGGTGCAGGGCGTCGCGGACATCGACGCGCGCGCCGACATCTACGCCCTCGGCGCGATGCTCTACGAGATGCTCACGGGCGAGCGCGCGTGGCAGGGCGACGCGCCGCTCGCCGTCGCCGCGGCGCGGCTCTTCACCGACGCGCCGGATCCGCGGCGCCGGCGGGCCGACCTGCCCGACGCGCTCGTGCACGTGGTGCTCCGCTGCATGGCGCGCGAGCGCGACGAGCGGTATGCGTCCGTCGAGCGCGTCGTGCACGACCTCGCCTCGCTCACCCGACCGGCCACGGTGGCGCCGCCGGCGTTCACACCGCCGCAGGAGCGGACGGCGATCTCCGGGGTGAGCTCGGCGTCGAGCTCCGGGGTGGGCGAGCAGGGCGGCAAGAGCGTCGCGGTCCTGCCGTTCGCGAACCAGGGCCCGCCGTCGGACGCATACCTGGCCGAGGAGCTGACGGACGATCTCATCGACACGCTCTCCATGACCCCGGGCCTGCGGGTGAGGCCGCGCGGCGCGCTCGGGCGGCGCTCGTCCCCCGAGCTCGATCCGCGCGAGATCGGGCGCGAGCTCGGGGTGCAGGTGGTCGTCGGGGGCTCGGTGCGGCGGCGCGACGGGACGGTGCGGATCAACGCGCGGCTGGTCTCCGTCGCCGACGGGTTCCAGCTGTGGGCGAAGCGCTTCGACCGCCCCGAGGCGGAGGTGCTGCGGATCAACGACGAGGTGGCCGAGGCGATCGCCGAGGCGCTGACGCTCGACAGCGCCGCCCCGAACCGCACGGCGCCGAGCGATCCCGTCGCGCTCGACCTGTTCCTGCGCGGGCGCCACGAGTACCGCAGGTTCTGGCCGGAGCACCAGGAGCGGGCGATCGCGCTGTTCGAGCAGGCGCTCTCGCGCGCGCCCGAGGACCCGATGATCCTGTCGGCCTACGCGCTCGCGCGCTCTCGCTTCTGGTTCTTCACCGACCGGGGCGGGGACCTGGCCACGGAGGCGGCGTCGCGCGCCGTCGCCGCGGCGCCCGGGCTGCCGGACGCGCGGCTCGCGATGGCGTCGGTGCGGTTCCAGCGCCTCGACGTCGTCGGGGCGATGCGCGAGCTCAAGGCGGCGCTCGCGTGCCGCTCGGGGAACGCCGAGGCAGAGGGCCTCATCGGGCACATCCTGCTCGAGTGCGGCGCCTTCGAGGAGGGCGCGCGGCGCGCGCGGTCGGCGCTGGCGCGCGACCCGGAGGTGGTGCTGGCCGCGCAGGCGCTGGCGCGCGCGTACACGCTGCTGGGCAGGTGGTCGGACGCCCACGAGGTGATCCGGGCGCACCCGACGGTGGGGAGCGGATCGGGCTACACCGTCCTCAGGATCCGCCGCGTGCTCTGGCAGCGCGACCCGGAGGTCGTCGAGATGCTCTCTCAGAAGCGCGTGAGCGAGGCCTTCCCGGACCTCCCCGCGCCGTTCGCGCAGGTGGTCGCGGACCTCATCGAGGGGCGGCTCTCGGATGTCCGGCCCATGCCGGTCGAGGGGGAGCGCCCGCCCGTCACGGCGCTGCGGCGCACGTCGTTCATCCGGCAGCTCCAGGCGGAGTTCGCGGCCTTCCTCGGCCAGCGCGAGCTCGCGCTCGCCGCGCTCGAGCTCTCGCTGGCCGACGGCCTGTTCGATCTGATCTGGCTCGAGCGCTGCCCGGTCCTCGCGTCCCTGCGCGACGATCCGCGGTATGCGGCCGTCCACGCGGAGGTGCACCGGCGGGCCTCCGCGGTGGTCGCGGTCTACCGCGAGCGCTGAGGCGCGGCGTTCGGCCGCCGTGGTTGCGGTCGACCGCGAGCGCCGAGGCGCGGCGCTCAGCTCGGCGCGGGAAAAAACGCTCAGCTCGGCGCGCGGAAGAGCGCGAGCACGCCGGTGTAGAGGGCGAGCTTGGCCTGACCTCGGGCCCAGGGCGCGATCTCGAAGCTCGAGTGCATGCCGGCGATCGGGAGGTCGGCGAAGCGCTGGCGCAGGATGCGCGCCTCGACGTCGGGCGTGCCGTACAGGCCCTGGCCGCGCCCGGCGCAGGTCAGGTAGAGCGCGAAGCGGGGGGCCGACCCGAGCGCGCTCCGGGACACCTGCCGGGCGATCCCCTCGAGCCCGGCGCGTCCGATGGCGGCGTCGCGCACG
The DNA here is from genome assembly GCF_051473855.1 of Sorangium sp. So ce375. NCBI lineage: Bacteria > Pseudomonadati > Myxococcota > Polyangiales > Polyangiaceae > Sorangium > Sorangium sp. So ce375. Next base: position 9,718,084 of record NZ_CP150335.1, on the reverse strand, counting down.
GCGAAGGCGAGGCGCGCGCCGGGCTTCGCCTCGTCGCCGAGCAGGAGCCCCCGCCGCGTCGGATCGATGCCGCGGACCGGCCGCAGCACGTAACGTACGGAGTGGGCCTGCGGCGCCTCGGCGGCGTCGCCGCGCGGCTCGCCTCCGTCGGCGCCCGGCTCCTGCGGCGGATCGGCCAGCGCGGCGAGGATGAGCTGCTGCGTGCCGGGCGGCTCGCCGAGCGCCGCGGTCGCGGCGGAGAGCAGGTCGAGCGCCGGCCGCCCGCCGGCGCGCAGCACGATGCCGCCGCTTGCTTCCTCGATGCGATGGAAGCCGGAGAGCAGCCTGGCGGCCGGCGACGCGTCGACGAGCGGCGGGGCGAACCCCGTGATGGCGAGGCCCGTCATCGGCCCCTCGAGGAGCTCGCCCTGCGACGTCACGCCGATCGCGGAGCCGGACGCCGTTCCGGCGCCGAACAGGCACGTGCTCGGCGCGGAGAAGGCGAGCGCCTCGATCCGCTCGGGCGCAAACGCCCCGGGCCGGGCGAAGAGGATGGCCGTCGCGCAGCGGTCGCCGACGGTGCGGGCGAGCGCCTCGCGCAGGAGGCGGCTCGGATCCTCGGCGCGCTCGGGCAGCGCGAAGGGGGTGACCTGCCCGCCGGACCACAGCACGCCGCTGGCGCCCGTGTCCCCCTCGATCTCGCCGCGCTCGCTGAGCACGCCCGCGGCCGGCACGACGCAGGCGGGGATGCCGCGCCAGGCGCCACGGACGAGCTCGGCGACGGCCGAGGCGCGCTGGGCGAGCTGTCCGGAAACGAAGAGGACGCCGCCCGACGCCGACGGGACCGCGCTTCGCAGGTCCGCCAGATGGTGAACAAGGCCATCCGGCCCACAGGTCGCGGAGAAGCTTCGTGCCATGGCTGGCCCACCCATCCTAACCGAGCCGCCGACCACTCGACAGGCCCCGCCCAAGAAGTTTATCGTGCGACAGTCGCGCCGGCGCTTCGGGGATTTCCTCACAGGACGGCGAGCGAAGGACCGGGCAAGCTCGATGAGGATCCAATCATTTGGCCGCACCGATGTCGGGCGCCACCGGCGCGCCAATGAGGACGCGTTCTTCCGGGACGACGAGCTCCGCCTCTACATCGTCGCGGACGGCATGGGCGGGCACGCGGCCGGCGAGGTCGCGAGCGCCGAGGCGGTCGAGACGATCTACGGCATGGTGAAGCGGGGCCTCCCCGCCATCGGCGACCCGAACGAGCCGCTGACGCAGCCCAAGGCGCGCGCCGTGCTGCGCATCCTCGAGGGCGCGATCCAGGCGGCGACGTACATGGTCTTCGCGATCGCCGAGCTCGATCGCGACAAGAGCGGCATGGGCACGACGATCAGCGCGGCGCTCATCGTCGGCGGCGCGCTCGTCACGGGCCAGGTGGGCGACAGCCGCATCTACCAGGTCCGCAACGGGACCGCGGTGCAGATGACCGAGGATCACACGCTGATCGCGTGGCAGATCAAGAACGGCCTCATCTCCGTGGACGAGGCCAAGAGCTCGCCGCACCGCAACGTGATCACGCGCGCGGTCGGCAACCGGGACTACGTCGAGGTCGACACCTCGATCGTCGCCGTGGAGGAGGGCGATCGGTACCTGCTCTGCTCCGACGGGCTGCACGGGTATCTCCACGCCGAGGAGGAGATCGCGACCATCGCCTCGAAGGGCGGCGACACAGCGGTCGACCTCTTCATCGACCTCGCGAATCGGCGCGGGGGGCGGGACAACATCACGGCGGTGCTGGTCGAGGTGGGCTGACGCGCCCGCTCGAAAGTCGGCTACGCTGCCCGCATGGCGCTGAAGGACAGACTGGTCACCGAGGGCATGAAGCTCGCCACGAACCCGAACGTGGCGAAGCTGATGCAGGACGAGCGGTTCATGCGGCTGTTCATGACGGCGATGAGCGTGCCCGGCCGGGTCTCCTCGTTCACCGCGGAGCAGAAGGAGACGTTCGCCAAGGCGATGGGCCTCGCGACCGTCGAGGAGGTCCGCGACCTCAAGCGGACGGTGGCCTCGCTGGAGCGCGAGCTCGCGAAGCTCAGGCGCGAAGGCTGAGCCCAGGGGGGCGGGAACGGTGGGGGTTCCGGCGGCGCGGCGCGCGAGGCGCCGCGCCCCCGAGGAGGGTCACTTCGTGTCGCCGCGCGCGTAGATGCTGGCCACGTAGTCGAGCACGTCGCGCGCCGAGACCTCGTTGTACCCGAAGTACTTGATCATCCGGGTCTTGATGATGTCGATCTTCTCCTGCGTCTCCTTGTCGATGACGCTCGACACGAGGGTCTGGAGCTTGATCGCGTCCTTCTGATCCTCGAACAGCTTGAGCTCGAGGGCGCGGCGCAGCCTGTCGTTCGTGTGCCACTCGAACTTCTTGCCGTCGACCGCGAGCGCGCCGATGTAGTTCATGATCTCGCGGCGGAAGTCGTCCTTGCGGTTCTCGGGGATGTCGATCTTCTCCTCGATCGAGCGCATCAGCCGCTCGTCGGGCTCGACGTCCTCGCGGGTGAAGCGGTCCTTCACCTTCTCCTTCAGGGTGTAGGCCTTGATCGAGTCGATGTAGTTCGCGGCGAGCTTCTGGATCGCGTCCTCGTCCGCGCTGATCGCCCGCTGCACCTCGTTCTTGACGATCTCCTCGTACTCGCGCTTCACCATCCCGATGCACTCGGTGAAGCGCTTGCGCTGCTCGTCGTTCGTGATGAGCGAGTGGTGCCTGAGGCCCTTCTCGAGCTCGCTCATGACCATGAAGGGGTTGATCGTCCCCTCGCCGAGGTCGTTGACGAGCGCGTTCGAGATCTTGTCCTGCACGTAGCGGGGGCTGATGCCCTCCATGCCCTCGCGCGACGCCTCCTTGCGGAGCTCCTTCACGGTGTCCTGCGTGTAGCCGGGCAGGACCTTGCCGTCGTAGAGCTTCATCTTCTGGACGAGCGAGAGGTTGTGCTTCTTCGGGTCCTCGAGCCGGGTGAGCGCGGCCCACATCGCGGCGACCTCGAGCGTGTGCGGGGCGATGTGCTTGCCGCGGATCTTGTCCTTGTTGAAGTCCTTCTCGTAGATCCGGATCTCCTCCGACACCTTCGTGATGTAGGGGATATCGATCTTGATCGTGCGGTCGCGGAGGGCCTCCATGAACTCGTTGTTCAGGAGCTTCTTGTACTCGGCCTCGTTGGTGTGGCCGATGATCACCTCGTCGACGTCCGTCTGGGCGAACTTCTTCGGCTTGATCTTGTGCTCCTGCGACGCGCCGAGCAGGTCGTAGAGGAACGCGACGTCGAGCTTGAGCACCTCGATGAACTCGACGATGCCGCGGTTCGCGATGTTGAACTCGCCGTCGAAGTTGAAGGCGCGCGGGTCCGAGTCCGAGCCGTACTCCGCGATCTTGCGGTAGTTGATGTCGCCGGTGAGCTCGGTCGAGTCCTGGTTCTTCTCGTCCTTCGGCTGGAAGGTGCCGATGCCGACGCGGTCCTTCTCGCTGAGCACGAGGCGGCGCACGCGCACGTGCTGCATCACCTTCGACCAGTCGCCGCCGTACTTGTCCATCAGGCGGTTGAAGATGAAGCGGCACGCCGGGTCGAGATCGCCCTCGGTGCGGACGTGGTGCTGCGCGCTCGACAGGCCGAGCTCGCGGAACGCGCGCTCGCGCCACGCCGGCGGGACGAGGCGCAGCGGCTCCTCGTGCATCGGGCACTTGAAGCGGGCGCTCTCCGTCCCGGCCATGCCGACGTCGTCGAGGTTCACCCAGTCGAACGTGTAGAGCGCGCCGTCGGGCGTCGTCGAGTAGTGCTCGATGCCCTTCTTGAGGAGCCGGGCGATCGTCGACTTCGACGAGCCGACCGGGCCGTGCAGCAGGATGACGCGCTTCTCCGGGCCGTAGCCCTCCGAGGCCGCCCGGAGCACGTGGACGAGCCGCATCAGCGGGATGTCGAGCCCGTACACGGCGTCGGCGCCGCCGTGCATCTCGTCCTTGAAGAAGTTGTACCGGATGAGCTTCTTCTTGTTGTCCGTGTACTCCTCGATGCCGTAGCGGATGATCATGTCGTACGCCCGCTGGAACGCGTTGCGCGTCACCTGCGGGTTCTGGCGCACGATCTGGAGGTACTCTTCGAACGTGCCCTCCCACGCGAGATCGCGGTAGAGCGCGAAGTCCTGCATCGCCGCGATCTTCTCAACCATCCCTGTCCGCAACTCGCCCATTTCGCACCCTTTTTCTCCAGGGCGACCGCGGGGCGGCCATGGCCGCCGGAGGTGCGGGGACAGATCTCGGCTCGCCGAGCTCCGCCCCCGTCTCGCGTCGCGCGCCCAGGGGGAAGAAGCCAAGCTTAACACCGATCACGGGGAGGCAAGTCACCGCGCCCCGAGGCTCCGTTCATCCCATCCGGAACGGGAGCGCGCGCGGAGCGGCCGGTCGCGCCGGTGGAAGGCCGCAGGAGGTGCGAGGGCGACCGCGGGGAGGCGACGTCAGCGAGGTGTGGCCCCGCCAGAGCGCGCTCCCTGCGCGCTTCCCCACGTAAGCCCGCCGCTCTCGACGACGCCGGGCCAGGAGTCGACGTACTCCGACGGCTCGCCTGGGGCGGAGATGTCGATCCAGAAGAGGCGCCCAGCGCCGGGGCGGCGCACGTCGACATGGACGAACTTGCTGTTCGGGTAGAACCCGCAGCCGACGTCGTCGAGCGTGCGACAGAACTGAAACAGCGCCGTGTTCGGGACGCCCATCACGTGGATGTCCATGGCGCGCCCCTCGGCGTGCTGGCTGTGATGTGTGCCGGAGGCCCTGCGCGCGCCCGGCGCGTCGCGCGTCGCCGGCGCGCGCGGCCTGTACCCGCTGTAGATGTGGATCCCGCGGCGCGGGAAGGCGTCGGCGATCTGCTGGAGCAGCCAGAGCAGGCGCGGGTGGACGACGCGGACCTGGGGCACCCACTCGAGCGCCCGCTGCCAGGTGTCGGCGTCGGGCTCGTCGGGCAGCTCGTCGCCCGGGTCGGGCGCTTCGGGCGGACGGGCCATGATCGACAGGCGATCGAGCGCGCCGGGCGCGACGGAGCCGTCGCAGCGCACGAGCTCGAAGGCGTCGTGCTGGCCGCCGTACCGGGCGAACTGGACCGGGCCTCGGCGGCAACGCCAGTCGGGCAGCTGCTTCTTCGGCAGATCCCAGAGCACGTCGAAGCCGTTCGAGGCGAGGCTCGGCCCGGTGGTCGCGAGGACCGGCGGGCTCACGATCGGATCGAGCGGGCGGAGCCACGCCGAGGCGGCCGGCTCGATGTGGAGGGGGCCGGGCAGCTCGAAGGGGGCGAACGGGGAGTAGGCGCTCGCGAACGCCGAGGAGCCGAGGGCGGGGTCGGAGAGCCCGCGCTCGCCGAGCGCGTCCGCGGCGTCCGGCCGCGCGCCGCCCCAGGCGAGCTGCCACCACGGCTGCTGCGACCATTTCCCGTAGGCGCTGCTCAGGTAGAGCCGGAACGGTCCGGGCCGCTCGACGGCGGCGTTGCGGAAGGCGCGGAGGAGCGGCAGCTCCGGCGCGAGCGTCTCGTTCAGGTTGAAGCTGGCGCGCCTGGGCGGCTCGTCGAGCAGGCCGGCGCTGGCGCGCTGCGGGGCGGCGACGAGCAGCGCAGCGAGGCCGAGGGCGGCGGCGATGCTGTGGACGGCGGCGCGGGACGTTGCCGGCATGGGGATCGACGAGGAGCGCGAATCGAGCGAGGGAAGGTAGCGCACCCGGCGGGCGGGCGACCCTGATTTGCCACAAACCTCCAGCTCGGGGGATGAAAACGCACCTACGGGGGCTCAGGGGCAAGCCACGGGGCTCATGGGCAGGTCGCGGGGCTCATGGGCAGGCCGCGGGGCCCAGGGGCGGGCCGCGGGGCTCAGGGGCAGGTCGCGGGGCTCAGGGGCAAGCCGCGGGGCTCATGGGCGGGCCGCGGGGCTCATGGGCAGGCCGCGGGGCTCATGGGCAAGCCGCGGGGCTCAGGGGCAGGCCGCGTCCCCGCCCGCGGTGCTCGCTCAGGGGACCGGCGCTCGCTCGGGGGACCGGTGTTCGCTCAGGGGGCGGCGGAGGCGCGCGTCAGCCTGTCCCGCACGGCGTCCCACGCGGGATCCTCGGGGACGGCGGCGATGACGATCACGTCGCAGCCGGCGTCCTCGAGCCGGTGGAGCGCGGCGTAGAGCGCCGCGGCGTAGCCGGCGGGATCTCCGGGGAGGAGCTCGGCGTGCGGCCCGGTCGCGGTGCGGCTGCCGTGCTCGATGGCGCCGGCGCGCGAACCAGCCCGCGCGGCGCGATCGAGCTCGCCGCGGACGGCGTGCGCGGGGACCAGCGCGACCCGCGCGCGCGGGGCGTAGTGGCGCGCGTGGGTCCCCGGGGACGGGGCGCGCTCGGCCGGGGCGGTGATCAGCGCGGCGGCCGCCTGGATCGGCACGAGGGCGGCGATCGCCTCGGCCGTGACGTGCCCGGGGCGGAGCACCCGCGCCGGCGAGCGCGTGACGTCGACGATGGTGGACTCGATGCCGACGTCGGTCGGCCCGCCGTCGACGATCGCGTCGATGCGCCCGCCGAGGCTCTTCTCGACGTGCTCGGCCGTGGTCGGCGAGAGCTCGGTGGAGCGGTTGGCGCTCGGCGCGGCGATCGGCAGCCCGACCGCGTCGAGCAGGGCGCGCGCGACCGGGTGGACGGGCACGCGGATCGCGACCGTCGGCCCGCCGGCGGCGACCACGTCGGCGACGCGGTCGGGCCGGCGCGCGACGATCAGGGTGAGGGGCCCCGGCCACATCGCCCGCGCGAGCCGCTCCGCGTCCGCTGGCCAGCCGTCCGCGAGGGCGCGGGCGGACGCGACATCGGGGACGTGGACGATCAGCGGGTTGCCGGGCGGCCTCCCCTTCGCCTCGAAGATGCCGCGCGCCGCGCGCGCGTCGTCGGCGCGCGCGCCGAGGCCGTACACGGTCTCCGTGGGGAAGGCGACGAGCCCTCCGCGGCGGAGGATCTCGGCAGCCCGTGCGATGGATGCCGCGTCAGCGGCGAGCCGCTCGGTTCGCATGCGCCGCGGTCCATGTTGCCCGGGCGCGCGGGAGGCAAACGAAAACCGACGCGCGCGGTGCGGGGCGCTGGGCGGGCGCCGTCGCGCTCACGGCTCGGCCGTGCGGCCGGACGGCGCGGCTGTCGCCGCCGGCGTCGATCCAGAGCAGCGCCACGCTAGGCTACGGCTGCGCCGGTTCATCCATCTTCTCGCCGAACATGCGCTTCACTGCAGGCGGGGCATCTCGACGCACTCTGATCGACCCGTCCGACTCACGCACGAAGTTGGGCGCCAGGATGATCGTGGACTCGGGACGCCTGAATGCAGCTGGGTCCGACCGCGGTCCGGCATCTGGCCCGGCATACCATCCGATTTGTCCGTTGGGCAACTTGCGACCGATGATCAGTCCATCACCATCGATGGGCCAGTCGTCGGGTTTGTAATAGCCAATGGTTCCATCCGCATGTTGGACGATCACAGCTTCGGATAAGCTGTCCAATCGCTCGCGATTGCGCCTGATCTCTGCGGCGATTTGTGACTCGGTGTCGGACGATGGATCAGGATCGGATTTCTCAGGAGCTTCGGACGTCGGCGTCTCGTGATTCCGGGCGCCAACGCCCATGCAGAAAGCCAGTTGCGCCTTGGTCGAAGCGAGCGCGGTGCGTTCAGCATCGCAGGCATTACCAGCGCCCCCGATGGCGGCAGGTGCGGATGACGCGCTCCGAGCCCCTCGGGCGCTTGGTGCATCGCGTGGCACGAAGCGTCCGACAAAGGCGCCGGCGACGCCGATGGCGGCAATGAGCGCGACTGCGATGGGTCGATGAATTGTCATGAATGCATCTCACTGTTGCCGCTTCGCCGGCTCATCAACCTTTCCGCCGAACATCCGCTGCACCTGGAGTGGAGCAGGCTTTTCGTCGATTGTGATCGTTCCATTTGCGTCACACCCCCAGGTGATTCGACGATCTTCTCACTGAAGCGCGGTGTCAACGGTGAGCAGGGGTACGAGTTATGTCCATGCGCGACCATCGATTGCTCTCGGGCATGCAGGTGCAGACTCGGCGCTGAAAGAGAGCTCATGAGCGCGCGCCAGACAGCGGCTAACCTCGATCGCACCTTGAGGCCCGTCGGCCCGAGCTCGTCTCTGCCGCGTTCCCGCGGGGCCGCGCTGTCGTGCCGGGCGCGCCACGGAGCTCGCCGCGCTCACGGCTCGGCAGTGCGGCCGAGGGAGCGCCCGTCGCCGTCGGCGTCGATCCAGAGCGGCGCCGCGACGAGGTGGATGCGCTGCTTAGCTGGATCGACCGGTGCGCTGCCGATGGGTCTCGACCCCGCCGGCCGCTTGTTCGGATGCCCGCCGCATGGTCTCGACCAATCGGGAGGCTCCTCTTGAGCCGATGGCGTGGTCGGGACCACGCCGTTTGTATGAAAAGATCCATTTTTTTTGATCGGGACCTGTTCCCGAGCCGAAAAGAGCCTCCGGGGTCGATCGCGACCTGTCCGCCGCCTCGCAACGAGCGCCGGCGCTGGTCGTGACCTCTGGAACAGCATCTTTTTGACCGGCCGGATCGGTCTCGCGCCGTCGGAGACCTGCGGATGGCTTGACGGGCTCGGCCGCATCGCCGTGTCCTGGCCGGACACGCTGTACCCCGGTCAAGGAGGTCTTACGCGATGTTGAAGCACCTGATGATCGAAGAGATGGTCGCGCTCGTGTCCCCGTGGGTCGAGAACGCGCAGCGGAAGCGGCTGTTCCTCTCGATCCCCGAGATCGCCGGCCTGCACCCGAAGGCGGTCGCGGCCCACGACGCCGTGCTCGCCGTGCGCCCGATCAAGGCGGGGCCGTCGGGCGAGATGAACGCTTTGAACGACGAGCTCGCGCGGGTCGACGAGCGCCATGATCACCTCGCCAAGGCCGTCTGCTGGGGCATCGACGCGTACCGCGAGCACTGCCTCGGAGCGGACCCTCCGGACAGGGAGCGCGCGGCGACGTGCGACCAGGTGCAGCCGAAGCTGTTTCCGAACGGGCTCACCATCATCAAGGCCTCGCCGACCGCGGAGGCGGGCAACACCGCGCGTGTCGCTCGGCTCCTCGACGAGGAGCCGTCGATCGGCGAGTTCCTGAAGGGGATCTCGGCGCCCGGGAAGACGACGCTGCTCCACACGGCGCAGCGGTGGATCAAGACGGGCAAGGAGCTCGAGGCGATCGAGCACCGGCGGGACGAGCTCGCCGCGAAGGAGAAGACAGCGCCGGTGACCAAGGCGACGATCGCGGCGGCGCGCAGCCAGTGGTTCCGGGTCGTGTCCGCGGTGCTCTCCAACCTGGAGCTCTCCGACGCGCCCATCGAGGCCATCGAGACGATCCGCGGGCCCGTGCTGAAGGCCTCGGCGCGGGCCGGCAAGCGGTATGGCGGGGCGCCCGCGGGCGAGGGAGCGAGCGTGGAGGGGCCGGGGGAGCCGGCGGTCGTCGAAGCAGAAGAGAAAGCGGTGGGCGCGGGGAACGGCGAGCTCGCGAGCTGAGCCGACCCCCGCGAGCGCGGCGCGGGATCAGCCGCCGAGCGGCTTGCTGCAAAACGTCTGGCCTCGCGTGGGCCTGGTCTTCTCATCCCCATCCGCCCGTGATCGATGCAGTCGCCGTGGCCATCCGCGAGCATGCGGAGCTCAGAAAGAGGTGGCCGTAGTAGATCCGCTGCCCCTCGTAGCCTGCCAGCGCTAGGAGCCTCTCCTCACGGAAACTCGCGCCACTCTCGCGGTGCTCCAGCTAGCGCATCCGCAGGAGCGTGCGGTGCTCGTCCTCGTCGAGGTAGATGATGCAGTGACGAAGGTCGCTCGCGTGTTGGGGATCCCGTTGGGACTGTCTTCTCGCGGCCCCGTCGAGGTCGCAACGCCGCCGCGGCCGCGCTTGCTCTGTCGCCTCGCCTGCGCTGCGCCTCTTCGGGCAGCGTCGACGGGCGATCCTTCCACGCTGCGCGCTTTCCGTCCTCCACGAACGGACTTGGAACGGACTTGACGCTGCGCGGGCGTCCAGTAATACAGCGACCAGATGTCGGTGGCCGTGCCCAGCTCCGTCCCCGGGTTCGCTGCTGCGGCACTCCTGGCACCCAGTTCGCGACGGAGCGCCAAAGTCGTGCTTGACAGCTCGCTCGCGGGACGTACGAGCGGGCGGCGCGTCCCTGTGACTTGTTCGAGCTCCAGCCGGCGTCTCCGATCGGCTAGGGTGCCCGACGTGACAGGACTCCCTTCCGGGTACGAGCAGCAGGTACGAGCGGCAGTCGCCCACTACTGGACGACATTGAGCCAACAGGGGGCCAAGCAGCGCTCGGGGGATGCGGACCGCGGTGGGCGAGCTGCCGTCACCGGCGGAAAGCACATGGACGGCTTCTGTCGGCTGATCAACTGGCTTCTCATCGAGAGCGGCATGCCAGAAGCCAACATCTACGTACATAGCAGGCTTGAGCTCCCTGGATATTTTCGGCCGACAAAGGAATGGGACATGCTCGTCGTGCACAACGAGCGCCTCGTTGCAGCCATTGAGTTCAAGTCGCAAAAAGGACCGTCGTTCGGAAACAATTTTAATAACCGCACCGAGGAAGCGGTGGGTAATGCAGTCGACATATGGACCGCGTATCGAGAGGGGGCGTTCGGCCGAAGTCAACCCCGCCCTTGGCTCGGATGGGTAATGCTTCTAGAAAGTTGCCCGGGGTCCACACGCTCTGTCGGTGTCGCCGAACCGCACTTTAAGGTGTTCTCCGAATTTCGCAACACTTCGTATGCACAGCGGTACGAGCTGCTCCTACGAAAGCTGATCCTTGAGCGGCTCTACGAGGGGGCAGCCCTTCTCATGTCGACCGAGCAAAGTGGAATCACAGGCAACTACACCGAGCCAGCGGAAGACCTTTCTATCAAACGGTTTCTTTCGGGGCTCATGGGGCATGTGCAAGGGTACATTGCATCACTCTAGGTACTATGCAAACCAGTTTAGAACTCGCTGTTTCCCTTCCGAAGAGCGTTTACGAGTACGGGGAGCGTTCGTCGGGAGAGACCCACGGCGTCGTCTTGACGAAGCCGCACGTGGTCAACTTGATACTCGACCTCGTCGGGTACACCGCTGCCCGTGACCTCGGCGCACTGACACTACTGGAGCCCGCGTGCGGGCACGGCGCCTTCCTCGTGACAGCAGCCGAACGGCTTGTGGACTCGGCGCGGCTGCACAACCGCGATCCCTCCAAGCTCGACGCCGCGATCCTTGCCTATGACATCGACGCCGAGCACGTCGTCCAATCACGCGATGTAGTTGCGGACGCTCTGGTAAGGCGCGGGCTCACGAGCCGCGCCGCAACGCGGCTCGTGCACTCTTGGATAATAGAGGGCGACTTTTTACTGGCAGGTCGGCTGCAACGGCATTTCGACGCGATCGTCGGAAACCCGCCCTACGTTAGGATCGAGCAACTGTCGCCGAGATTGCAAGAAGAGTACCGGCGGAGGTATGTCTCACTGTATGATCGAGCCGACTTATACGTCGCTTTCATCGAACGAGGGTTGAATCTACTCTCCCCCGAAGGTGTGCTCTCGTTCATCTGCGCCGATCGGTGGATTCTCAATAGGTACGGGGCCCCACTCCGGCGCTTGCTCGCAGAGCGATTTCAAGTCCGATGTTACGTCGATCTGCACAGCGCATCGCCCTTCGAGTCGGAGGTGATCGCGTATCCTTCCATCTTTGCAATATCGCCAGGAAAAACCGAACGCGTTCACGTGGGCAAGCTGGATACCGCATCTCCCGAGGAGTGCGCGGCACTGCTGCCGGCCATGGCGAATCCCGGACTGAAATATGCGGGGGTCACGGTCTCAGAGTATCCGTCATGGTTCGAGGGGGACGCGCCTTGGGTGCTGAGCTCGCCGGCTCACTTAGAAACGCTCCGCGCGCTTGAGGCTCGATTCGCACCGATTGAGGACGTAGGTGGGACGCGCGTCGGCATCGGCGTCGCTACTGGCAACGACAAAGTGTACATTCTCGAGGATGACGTCGACATCGAGCCCGAACGACGCCTGCCTCTCGTGATGCGCGACGACATCGAGCAGGGCCGTGTTCGAGACGCGCGACGGTTCGTCATCAACGTGTTCCGCGAAGACGGGAAACTGGTTGACTTGCGCGACTATCCGAAGCTCGCGCGCTATCTGGACGAGCACGAGGTGCAGATTCGTAAACGACACGTTGCAAAGAAGAACGCCGCGAATTGGTTTCGTACGATCGACCGGGTGTGGCCCGAGCTCGTCAACCTTCCAAAGCTTTTGATCCCCGACATTGCCGGCTCAAATGAGGTTGCGTTTGATGAGGGGAAATTTTATCCGCACCATAACCTGTACTTTGTAATTTCGAAGGAATGGGACATGGAGGCATTAGGAGGGCTGCTGAGTTCGCGCGTCGCTCTCTTCTTTGTCTGGTCTTACGCGGTCAAGATGCGCGGCGGGTATCTCCGCTTCCAAGCGCAATACCTTCGGCGCATTCGACTTCCCTCGCCGAAGGACATTAAACAGTCGCTTATGAAAGAACTAGCCGGAGCGTTCCGCCGAAGAGACTTCGCGAGGCTAGATGAGCTTGCGCTTCGTGCGTACGACATCGGCAAGCTGCCCGAATTCAATTTCGTAGATACTCGGAAGTAGCTGCGCTCGTGGGCGGTGCGCTCGCAAGCATGTGTCTGGCGGACGACCACGTACAGAAGATACATGCACGGGAGGAGGCGTTGGCGTAACGTAAGTGCCCAACCCGGGGCATCGTTTCCGCCCCCGCGCTGCCTGTTATCTATTGCCATCGCGACGAAGGAGGAAGCGATGGCGACGAGCGTGGAGTGGGCCGAGCGGCTAGAGCGTTGGGAGCGGGGCGGGCCGAGTGTCGAGAGTTCGTGTGGCACGAGGAGAGCTCACGGCGCCGCGGCGCGGCCGAGGGAGCGGCCGTCGCCGTCGGCGTCGATCCAGAGCGGCGCCGTCATCGCGAACGGCAGGATCCCGCCCGGATCTCCCGCGAGCACCGGCTCGAGCGGCCGCCGCCCCCGGACGATCGCGACGACGAAGGTGTCCTCAGCGATGGAGATCGCGCCACGCGCGCTCTGCCCGGGCCCGCGGTCCGCGCTCTGCCCGGACCCGCGGCCGCCGCGCGCTGCGTCGGCGCGGGCGTCGGGCCGCGGTGGTCGTCGCCCGCCGCCGGGTCCGAGGACGACGGGGATCTCGATCTCGTCGAGGAGCGCGCCGGCGGGGGTGGTGCGCGCGCCTTCCAGGGGGATCGGCGCGCCGCTCGCGACGCCGCCGACGAGCACGTGGAGCTCGCGCGCGTCGACCCAGGGGGCGCGCTCGACGCGGATCGAGAGCGACTGCGGCCCGCCACGGGTCCCGCGCCGCGCCGAGGCAACGCCGCCCTGGCGGGTGTCGCCGAGGCGCACCGTCACGAACGGCCCGTTCGTGATCACCACGTCGCGCCGATGCCGCAGGCCCGCGACGAGCTCGGCCACGTCGAGCCGGCCCGGATCATCGTCGGCCACGGCGATGTACGTGCGCGGGGTACCCGCCTCCGCGCCGTGCAGCCCGTGGCTGTCGCTCGTCGCCGTCGGCGTGACCGGGCGGGACGCGCGGAGCAACGCCCAGAGCTCCTCGAGCGCGCGGTCCCGCGCGGCCGCATCGCGCCCCGTCCAGACCTCGACGGCGTCGGCGCCGGCGCCATCCCCGACGATCTGCGCGAGCGGGCTCGGGCCTTGATCCGGCGCGACCTGCGGCGCTCCGGATCCGTGCAACGGTGAGCCTCCGCCGTGCTGCCGGCTCACCTGGACGACGCGCTCGCCGGGCAGCGCGCGCACCTCGCGCAGGATCTCGCTCGCGGTCTCGCCCACCCACCGCAGCGCGCCCTCGCGGGGCGCATCCGCCTCGCTGCCGAGCGGGAACACGCTGAGGCTCCCGATCCCCGCGCCGCTCCGGCCGCTCGTGAGCTCCACGCCCGGGAGCATGCGCAGCCGCGCCTCGAGCCGCAGGGCGGCGACGTCCCGCTGGAGATCGGAGGCGAGGTTGTGCTCGCTCGCCACCGCGCACTCCACGCCTTCCGCCGCGCTCCACAGGAGCCGCAAGGCCGAGGGGACGCCCGCGTCGGCGCTCTTCGCGGTGTGCTGCCGGAGGTCGCAGGCGATGTAGCCCGACGTGTCGACAACCCGCTCCAGCGTGAGATCGAGCCGCGACCTGCCGCCGTCGGCGATGTCGACAGTCGCCTCCGCGAGCGCGTACTCGGGCCCGCGCGAGGCGACGACCCGGACTCGCCCAGGGGGCAGGGAGACATCGAGCTCGCCCATGAGCGCGAGCCGCGGCGGCGATACGGCCTTGCCGGTCGCGGCGTCGAACAGGCTGACCTTCGTCGCCGTGAGCGGATCGCGGAGATCCGGGTCCACGGCGGGCGCCGAGGCGCCGCGCTCCTGGATCCGGACGTCGAGCCGGCCTGCGCCGGAGAGCGCGAGCCGCGCGGGGGCGATCTCGCCGGCGCGGATCCGGATCCGCGCGCTCCCCAGCGCGCGGCGGCCGCTCCCTTCGAAGCCGACGAGGTAGAGGCCCGGCGGCGCCTCGGCCGCGAGCGGCGCGCCCTCGTCGATCCGCAGCCACAGATCGAGCGCGGCGTTGGCCGGCGCGGCGCCGTCGTCGGCGATCGGGGTCAGCGTCGCCTTGCCGGCGAGGGGCGGGAGCGGCGCGCCGCGGGCGTCCACGAGCTCGAGCGCGACGCCGCCGGGCGCGCCGCCGCCGAGGAAGAAGAGCTCCGTCTCGACGGCGAGCGTGTCGCCGCGCGGCGCGACCGCGAGGATCCGCCGGTAGTCGGCGCGCCCGCCGGGCGGCAGCGCGGCGGGCCGAGCGAACGTCGCGTCGCTGAAGCCGGCGCCGCTCCGCGCGCGAAGCTTCGCGCCGTCCGCCGGGGCGATCGCGTACGCGACGCCGGTCCCGATACCGGCCAGGTACGGCGCCTCCTGCTCGCCGCGGAGCCCCGGCGCGGCGCCGGGGGCGACGTGCTCCGCCGCGGCGCCGGGGGCGACGTGCTCCGGCGCGGCGCCAGGGGCGACGTGCTCCGGCGCGGCGCCAGGGGCGACGTGCTCCGGCGCGGCGCCAGGGGCGACGTGCTCCGCCGCGCCCCAGTGGACGATGTCGCCGAGGTCGAGCCCCTCGATCGGGCGATCGCCGTCGTTCCGGAGCGACGTCGTGATGAGCAGCGCCCGATCGCGCGGCCCGAGCGCGTAGCGGGTCGTGACCGAGAGCGCGCCGCCCGCGCTCTCACGCCCGCGCACCTCGATCCAGGCGGTGCCGTCCTCGCCGACGCCCGTCGCCAGGTCGCTGTAGATCGCCTGGCCCGGCGAGGCGCCGAGCCGCGTGACGATCTGCCCGAGCTCGTCGCGGCGCGCCCGCGCGTCTGCCGCGTCGATGATGTTGCCGCCGCTCTCGGCGAGGCCTGTGCCGGGGCCGACCTGATCGACGACCACGGCGATCTCGTCGTTCTCGAGCACGTAGTCGCCGGGCCGCCCCGCGGCGAGCGGCCCGGAGAGCGCGTCCGCCGGCCCCGCGATCCGCCGGACGCGCGCCGGCCGCACCGCGCCGCCGGCCGCCGGGCAGAGATCGCCCTGCTCCGCGCCGCCGCGCCCCCACCGGCAGAGCATGCCGAGGCGCTCGGCCGCGCCGGACGACACGACGACATTGCCGCCCTGCACGGGCGGCGCGCAGGTCGCGGAGGAGAGCGCGAGCGCGAGGAGGCCCGCCGAGCGGAGGGCGTGGCGCGCGGCGCTCCCCGCGCGCGCGCGGCTCGTTGGGGGGCGCGGGCACTCGGGCGAGCGGGTCATCGGCCTTCTTCCTTCTTCCGGCGTCGTCCGGCGCCTTCGATTCCGATGCGCGGCCGCGGCGCGGCTTGGGTCAGGAGCGCTCGGTGGCGAGGACGAGGAGGGAGGCGAGCCCCAGGCCGACGCCGAGCGCGCGGCGGGCGGTGAACACCTCCCCGAAGAACAGCGGCGCGAAGAGCGCGGCGAGCGCGATGCCGCCGGCGAACACCATCGGCCCCGTGGCGGACACCGGACCGCCGATGCGAAGCGACATGAAGACGAGCGTGGTCACGCCGCTGATGCACAGGCCGGAGGCACAGGCCCAGAACACCCCCTGCGCCGCGGAAGGCGCCTCCGCGCCGGGGCGGACGAGGAGAAAGACGAGGATCCCGACGGCCGCGGTGCCCTCGACGCACAGCGCGCCAAGGGCGTCTCCGACCCGGCCTGCCGCCGCGCGCAGCATCAGGTAGTGACCGGCCATGCAGAGCGCGGCGAGGAGGGCGGGGACGTACCAGACGGACATGTCGCGCACGCTATAGCGGGGCGGATCTTCGAGCGCTACGGGCTCATCCGGGAGGGGAAAACGCCGGGACGGCGCTTCCTCTCTCCCCTTGGCGACCTTGGCGTCACGGCGGTCTTTCTGCCGAGCCGGGGCAGCTTCCCGCCGTCGTGCTACTCGTCGTCCACCATGTCCGGGTAGTCGCCGGGCGCGAGGTTGTCGAACCGGGTGCACGACGAGGTGAACCGCGTGAGCACCTTGCCCGTCGGCCCGTTGCGCTGCTTGGCGACGATGATCTCGGCGATGCCTTTGTGGTTTGTCGTCTCCGGGTTGTAGTACTCGTCGCGGTAGATGAAGATGATGTTGTCGGCGTCCTGCTCGATGGCGCCGGACTCGCGGAGGTCGGACAGCTGAGGGCGCTTGTCCTTTGTGGTCCGGGTCTCGACCGCGCGGTTCAGCTGGGAGAGCGCGATGACCGCCACCTTGAGCTCCTTCGCGAGCTGCTTGAGCCCGCGGGAGATCTCGCTGATCTCCTGCTCGCGGCTGCTCACCCCGTCCCGGCCCTTCATGAGCTGCAGGTAGTCGATAACGACGAGCCCGATGCGCCGCCCCGGGTTGCCTTCGCTGGGCGGCCGGTCGTACTCGGCCTGGATGCGCCGCACCTTGGCGCGCAGCTCGAGGAGAGAAATGGCCGGCGTGTCGTCGATCCAGAGGGGCAGGGTCGACAGGTACGAGGCGGCCTCGGTCAGGCGGCGCCAGTCGTCGGGCTGCAGGAAGCCTTGGCGGAGCTTGCCGACGTCGACGCGGCCCTCGCTGCAGACCATACGTGTCGCGAGCTGCTCGCGGGGCATCTCGAGCGAAAAGACGGCGGCGCCGAAGCCGGGATCGTGCCGCTCGACGCCGTGCCCCGCCTGGTCGGGCCCGGGGGAGCTCACCGTGCGCGGCGACGCCACGTTCACGGCGACGTTGAGGACGAACGACGTCTTGCCCATGCCGGGGCGGGCGGCGATGATCGAGAGGTCGCCGTCGTGCAGGCCTGCCGTCTTGGCGTCGAGCTTCTCGTACCCGGTCGAGATGCCGGTGATCCTGTCGCCGCGCTCGGCCGCCGCGGTGATCTGCTCGAACGCGGCCTTGAGCACCTGGGCGATCGGCTGGGTCGCCGTCCCCTGGGGCGTGCGCGCGAGCTGGTAGACGGCCTGCTCCGCGCCGTCGATGAACTCCTGCACCACCCCGACGTCGCCGTACCCCTCGGCCGCGACGCGCTGGCACGTGGCGATGAGCTGCCGGACGCGCCATTTCTCGTAGACGACCCGCGCGTGGGCCGCGACGTGCGCGACCGCGGGCGTCGCGTCCGCGAGCTGGGCGAGGTACGCCGCGCCACCCACCTGGGCAAGGCGCTCCCGATCGCGCAGCCAGGACGCGACCGAGACGATGTCGATGGGCGTGCCGGCGGCCGCGAGCTCCTGCGCAGCCTCGTACACGCGGCTGTTCGCCTCGCTGTAGAAATGATCCGCTTTCAGGATCTCGAGCACCCGATCGAGCGCGTCGCGGTGCAGGAGGATGGCGGAGAGCACCGCTGCTTCGGCGTCGAGGTCGTGCGGCGGCACGCGCCCGGCGACGATGGGAGGCTCGATCCTCTGAGGCCGCTGGCCCCGGCGCTCCATCATTCTCATCATCCGTGCTTCTCCTCCCCACCGATTCCCCCCATCCCGCCCCGAGCTTTTCCACAGGCGCCGAAATGGGCGACGCCCCGGAGAGGAAACGGTCCTCCGGGGCGTCGGGGGTAGGGTCGATTTCCGTCTATCAGAACATGGGCAGCCCTGAGAAGTGTTTCTGTTTGCATTGCAGTGAGCGTTCGTGTGGTGGGCATCCCAATGCAGGTTCCATGTCGAGGGGTCGCGCTTCTACGTTCGGAGGCACGCTCGGAAGCTTGCTCGGACGCTTTCGCGGAGGTCTCCGCGGCAGCGGTCGCCGAGGGGCCTCGCGGCGAGGCGCCGCCGCCGGCGGCGAGGTATGGAAATTGAGCAACCCCGGTCTCATCGCCATTTCTTTTCGCGCTTGACTCAGCTGCGATGACGCTGCGCGCCTCGGCGTGAGCCATCGCGGGGAGCCGCCATTGTGGATCACAAAACACGCCATACAAGGATTGCGCCCGCCGAGGTTGTCTGCGTCGGTGAAGCGCTGTGGGATCTCTATGCGCCCGAAGGCATTCCGCTCGAGCAAGCGAAATTGCTGCGCCGCGTGCCGGGAGGCGGGGCGGTGAACACCGCGACGGCGCTCGTCCGGCTCGGCATACGTTCGGAGCTGTGCGCCGCGCTGGGCGATGACGCGATGGGGCGCGGGCTGAGGGACGAGGTCGCGGCGGCCGGCGTCGACGTGGGACGGCTCTCGCTGAGCGCGGCGCGCACAGGCCTCATGCTCGTGGCGATCGAGCGCGGCGAGGCGCGCTTCGCGGGGTACAGGCAGGGCGAGAGCGAGGCGCGGGCGCTGGCCGCGGCGCTGCCCGAGCGATGGCAGAGCCGGGTCGTGCACTTCACCGGGATCGCGCCGGTGCGCGGGGCGAGCGGCGCGCTCGCGCGGGCCGCCGCGAGCGCTCGCCGCGAGGGGTGCGCCGTCTCGGTCGACATCAACGCGCGCCCGCGGATGTGGCCGCGCGCCGAGCGGGCCGCGTCCGTTCCCGGCGCGGGGGCCGGCGCCGCGCCGGCTTCCGACGCCGGTGCAGGCGTGCGCGGCTGCTTCCGGCTGTTCGGGCTGGCGGACCTCGTGAAGTGCAGCGTCGGCGATCTCGACGTGCTGGGGACGACGGCGCACGCGCTCCGCGAGCGGCTCCGCCCCGAGGCGACGCTTGTCGTCACCGATGGCGCGCGGGAGACGCTCTTGCTCGGCCCGGGGGGCGAGCGCGCGGTCGCGCCGCGCCCGGTGCGGCCGCTCGATCCGACGGGCGCGGGCGACGCCTTCTGCGCCGGGATGCTGGCGAGCCTCGTATGGGAGGGGCGAGCGCGATGGGGGGACGCGGCGCTCATGCTGCGCGCGGTGGCGCGAGGGCACGACATCGCGCGGGCGTGGGTAAGGCGGAAGCGCGGCTGAACGAAGCGCGCGAGCGAGGTGGAGGGGGTGAGCGCGGCTGAAGCGCGCGAGAGCGCGGGCGAGCCGCGCTCTCCGGCGCTGCGCTATTTGGCGGCGACCGTGACCTCGACCGACGCCGTGATGGACGGGGCGAGGCGGATCACGACGGGGTGGGCGCCGAGCGACTTGATCGCGTCGGTCTCGATGCGGCGCCGGTCGACGCTGAAGCCCTGCGCGGCGAGCGCCTCTTCGATGTCGCGCGCCGTGACCGAGCCGTACAGCTTGTCGCCCTCGCCGACCGGGCGGGTGATCGTGACCTTGACCTGGTTGAGCTTGGCCGCGAGCTGCTCCGACTCGGAGCGCGTCTTGGCGGCGCGCGACTCGGCGACGCGCTTCTCGTGCTCGATCCGGGACACGTTCTCGGCGGTGGCGCCGACCGCGAGGCTGCGCGGGATGAGGTAGTTGCGGGCGAAGCCGGGGCGAACCTTCACGAGCTCGCCGCTCTTGCCGACGTTGTGGAGGTCCTCCGTGAGGACCACATGGATGTGGGTTGCCATGATCGACCTCCTACGCCGTGACGGTGAACGGCAAGAGCGCGATGTTGCGCGCGCGCTTGATGGAGAGGGTCACCTTGCGCTGGTGGCGCGCGCAGTTGCCGCTGATGCGGCGCGGGACGACCTTGCCGCGCTCCGAGATGAAGTACTTGAGCGCCTGCGGGTCCTTGTAGTCGATGACCAGCGCCTTGTCCGCGCAGTAGCGGCAGACGCGCTTCCGGCCCGTGCGGCGGCGCCCCGGGGCGTCGGCGTTCAGGTCGGGTGTGCGCCCGAAGTCGCGATCGTCGTAGTCAGCGCCGCCGTTGCGGCCCATGTCACTGTTGCGGCCGTTCATTGCTCAGCTCTCCTCCTCGTCGGCGGCGCCTTCCGCCTCACCCTCTTCGGCCTCGTCGAGATCGCTCGGCGGGGCCGCCTCGGAGCTCCGGTCGACGCGGCGCTCCGGCTCGATCAGGCCGAGCTGGCGCTCGCGCGAATCGTCGCGGTCGTCCTCCAGCGGCGCGAGCTCGAGGCGCTCGAACTTCACGTCCTCGTCGGCGATCGTGACGCCCTGGACCTCGACGTCGTTGCGCACGAGCACCGTCTGGTACTTCAGCACGCCGTCGGAGAGGCGCAGGTTGCGCTCGATCTCGGAGACGACCTTCCCGCCCCCGAGGTACTTCAGGTACACGTAAACGCCGCGGCGGTGCTTGGCGATGTCGTACGCGAGGCGGCGGCGCCCCCACGTCTCGACCTTGGTCAGCCGGCCGGACTCGCGACCGACGACCTCGGCGAGGCGCGACCCGATCCGCTCGGCGCCGTCGGCGTCGATGTCAGGTCGCAGGATGTAGATCGTTTCGTACTCTCTGGCGCGCCCGGGCGCCGTTACCTGTCGGCTCATTCAGTCTTCCCTCTCGGCCAATGGCCCCGAGGCGGCGCCCCGGAGCGAGGAAAGGAGCAGCCTGCCAAGCGACGCACCGGCGCGCTCGGCAGGTTGTTCCATCGAGGAATCAGGGCTTGTGCGTCGGGGGGAGGGGACCCTTCCCATCCTTCGCGGCGGGGGCCGGATCCGACGACCCGTCCCCTTCACCCTTCTGCCTCTTGCCCGGCTTGGGCCGGGTGTTTCGAACGTTCATCGCGGCGTCGAAGCCGCGGGCGGCGACTTCTAGCACACTTTGGACAGCTTGCTTCAAGCAGTCGGGCAGGCTCGCGCGCTCGACGGCGTCGAACCCGGACAGGACGTAGTCCGCGACCTCGCCCCGGAAGCCCGCCGGCGGCCTTCCTACCCCGAGGCGGACGCGCCCGAAGTTGCCCGTCCCGCCGTGCGAGATGATCGAGCGCAGCCCGTTGTGCCCCGCGTGGCCGCCGCCGACCTTCAGGCGGACCGTGCCGAACGGCAGGTCGAGCTCGTCGTGGAGCACGATCAGCTCGGAGGGCGCGACCTTGAAGAAGGCCATCGCCGGCTGGACGCTGCGTCCCGACTCGTTCATGTAGGTCATCGGCTTGAGCAGGATCGCCGGCTGCCCTGCGATCTCCGCCCGCGCGTGGACGCCCGAGAACTTCTCGCGGAACGGATCCGCCCGGACCTCGTCGGCCAGCGCGTCGATCGCCATGAAGCCGACGTTGTGCCGGTGAGCAGCGTATTCCTTGCCCGGGTTCCCCAGGCCGACCACGAGCAGCATGACGAGCCGGTTCTGCTGAGTCCCTGGAATCGGGGCAGGCGAGGGGAGGGGGCAGGGCGGGCCGCGCGCGCCTCGCGGTGCGGAGGCGCGAGGCGGCCCGCTCCGGGGTTACTTCTTGTCCTTCTTGTCGCCCGCGGGGGCCGCGCCCTTCGCGGGAGCAGCCGCGCCGGCGGCAGGCGCAGCGGCCGCGGCCGGCGCGCCCGCAGCGGGCTTCGCCTCTTCCTCGGGGCCTGCCTTCTCGGGCGCGTTGATGACCGCGATCGTCTGGTCGTCCGAGAGGAGCGTCTTCACGCCCTCCGGCAGCTTCAGGCCGCTGGCCTTGTACGACTCGCCCATGTCGAGCTCGGTCACGTCGATCTCGATGAACGACGGGATCTTCTCCGGCAGGCAGCGCACGGGGATCGTGCGGAAGATCTGCTGGAGCACGCCGCCGGTGACCACGCCCTTCGGCTTGCCCACGCAGCGGAAGGGGATCTGCACGTCGACGGGCTGGTCGAGCTTCACCTGGATGAAGTCGGCGTGGACGAGCTCACGCGAGATGGGGTGATAGTCGTAGTCGCGCACCATGACGGTGAGCGTCTGGCCGTTCTCGACGGCCAGCTCGACCACGGAGTTCTTGCCGTGATCGGAGCCGAGCACCTGAAGGAGCGCCTTCGGCGAGATGGCGACCGACAGCGGCGCGAGCTCGCGCCCGTAGGCGATGGCGGGAATCTGTCCGGCGCGGCGCAGGCGGCTCGACGCGCTCTTGCCGCTATCCTCGCGCCTCGTGGCGTTGAGCTTGATGATGTCCATGACGACGGCTCCAGAAGTGATCCGGAGGCCCGCGGTGCGCGGTCCACTCCGGCGTAGGGTGCGGCGCTATAGCAGAACGGAGAAGAGAAAGTCGAGCCTTCGTCGCCGGGCAGCGCGTTTTGTGTCTTTTGTGTTCTGGGGAGGGGCGCGGGCGACCTGCGTCGCCGGCGCGCCCCGCCGCAGAACGCGCGCGGCCGGTCAGACGAAGAGCGAGCTCACCGAGTCCGAGTGATGGATGCGGCGGATCGCCTCGGCGAGCAGCCGCGCCACCGAGACGACCTTGAACTTACCGGAGGCCCTCGCCTCATCCGAGAGCGGGATCGAGTTCGTCACAACGACCTCGGTGAGGGGCGACTCCTTGATGCGCTCGACCGCCGGCCCGGACAGGACCGGGTGCGTCGCGCAGGCGGCGACGCTCTTCGCGCCCTGCTTCATCAGGGCGTTGGCCGCGTTCACCAGGGTGCCGGCGGTGTCGATGAGGTCGTCGAGGATGAGGCAGTGCTTGCCGGCCACCTCGCCGATGATGTTCATGACCTCGCTCTCGTTCGCCCGCTCGCGGCGCTTGTCGATGATCGCGAGCGTGCCCTGCAGGCGCTTCGAGTAGGCGCGGGCCCGCTCCACGCCGCCCGCGTCCGGCGAGACGATGACCACCTCCTTGCCGTAGTGCTCGCGGAGGTGGTGCTCCAGCAGCGCGGGCATCGCGAACAGGTGGTCGAACGGGATGTTGAAGAACCCCTGGATCTGCCCGGCGTGCAGGTCGAGCGCGACGATCCGGTTCACCCCGGCGGCGACGATGAGGTCGGCGACGAGCTTCGAGGTGATCGGCGTCCGCGGCGCGACCTTCCGGTCCTGCCGGGCGTAGCCGTAGTAGGGGATGACCGCCGTGATGGAGCCGGCCGAGGCGCGGCGGAGCGCGTCGACCATGATCAGGAGCTCCATCACGCTGTCGTTGACCGGCGAGCAGGTGGGCTGCACGACGTAGGTGTCAACGCCCCGGACGTTCTCCTGGATGACGCAGAACGTTTCCCCGTCGGAGAAGCGCGACACACGCGACTTCCCCATCGGTTGCTCGAGGACCTGACAAATTTCCTGGGTGAGCGCGAAATTGGAGTTGCCGGAGAAGATACTGACTCTCTTGAACACGGCGCGCCTCCAGCCCATTTCGGGGAGCGCGGCTCTATCAGCCAGAGATGGGCACGTCAAGCAACGACTGTACATCGATCGCTGGGCTGCACGTGCGTATCGTATCGGGCGGCTCTGCGCTCACCCACGTCCACCCGCTTTTCGTTCGGCGCTCCTTCGGGTTAGGTAGCGGCTGTGGAGTATTTCGCTGCCGCCGCTTCCGGGCAGGGCGGGCGCGCCGCGGCCGGGCCGCGGGGCAGCCTTGTGATCATCGGCAACTTCGACGGCGTTCATCGGGGGCACCAGGCGCTGCTCGCCGACGCGGCGCTGGACGCGGAGCGGCGGGGGCTCGATCCGGTGGCGCTCACGTTCGCGCCGCACCCGGCGAGCGTCCTCGGCCGCACGCCGCCGGCGACGCTGACGACGCTGCCGCGCAAGATCGAGCTCATCCGTCGCGTGCAGCCGGCGATCCGGGTCGACGCGGTGACGTTCGACCGCGCGTTCGCGGCCCAGACGCCGGAGGAGTTCGTGCGGCGTGTGCTGCTCGATCGGCTCGCGGCGCGCGTCGTCCTCGTCGGCGCGAACTTCCGGTTCGGCCGCGGGCGCGCCGGGGATTTCACGACGCTCGGGCGCCTCGGCGAGGATCTCGGCTTCGAGACGCGATCGCACCCGCTCGTCGGCGACGCCGAGGGGGCGTGGTCGAGCACCCGCGTCCGCGCGGCGCTCGCGCGCGGAGATCTCGAGTCGGCCGAGCAGATGCTGTCTCGCCCGCACATGCTGTCGGGCGTCGTGGCGCAGGGGGCAAGGCGAGGCCGGACGATCGGCTTCCCCACCTGCAACATCGACGAGATCGAGGAGGCGCTCCCCCCGTTCGGCGTGTACGCGACGCTCGTCGATCGGGTGACCTCGTCGGGCCGCGCGATCGCGCTTGCGCGCGGCGTCGCGAACCTCGGCGTCCGGCCGACGGTCGAGGCTTCGGGGCAGGCGCGGCCGAACCTCGAGGTGCACCTCTTCGATGTCGACGAAGATCTCTACGGCGCGGCGCTGCGCGTGCACCTGATCGCCCGGCTGCGCGAGGAGCGGCGGTTCTCCGGTCTGCCGGAGCTCAAGGCGCAGATCGCGCGGGACGCCGAGGCGGCGCGCGCGCGGCTCGCGTCGCTCAGCGCCGATCCGGCGGCGGAGGGGGCGTTTCGCTGAGCGGTCCGGCGACGGTGAGCGAGCGCCGGATGTGGTAGCGTCGGCGGCGATGGAGCGCCGGGAGCTCGACGGGCTGACGCGGGAGGAGCTGATAGCGCGCGCAGAGGGGCTCGGGGTGCCGCGGCCGCGCCTGCTCACGAAGGTCGAGCTCGTCGACGAGATCGTGGCGCGCACCGCGCAGAGCGAGCCGGAGCGGGCCCGCCTGCGCGGCTTCCTGGGGCGGGCGCGCGATCTGCTCTCGCGCGTGGTCGAGCGGGGCCTGCACATGCCGGAGACCGCGCGCGCGCTGCGCGGCGAGGCGCCGCCGGAGCAGTGGCCGCCGCCCGCGCCGCCGCCGCGGTCCACCACGACGCTCGCCGAGATCTACGCGTCCCAGGGGCACACGGAGCGCGCCATCGCGGTGCTCGACGAGATCCTCGCGCGAGCGCCGCAGGACGAGGACGCGCGGCGGCTCCGGGAGAGGTTGATCGAGAGCGCGCCGCGGGGGCAGGCGGCGGGCGTGGGGGCGCGCGGCGCGGACGATGAGGACGCGGACGATGAGGACGCGGATGCGGAGGAAGCGGACGCGGCGCCTGTAGAGCGCGCAGATGCAGACGCGAAGGATGCGGATGCGGCGCCTGTAGAGCGCGCAGATGCAGACGCGAAGGATGCGGATGCGGCGCCTGTAGAGCGCGCAGATGCAGACGCGGAGGACGCGGATGCGGCGCCTGCAGCGCGCGCAGATGCAGACGCCGAGGCCGTGGAGGGCGCTGCCGCGGAGACCGGCCCTGCGCCGATCACGCGGGACGACGGCTCGGGCGAGCCACGCGGGACGGCCCTCGCGGGCGAGCACCAGGGGCAGTCCGCGCCCGTCGCCGGAGCGCCTGGCGACGTTCTGGTGCAGCCGCCGCGCGACATCTCACCCGTGGCGGCCGAAGCGCCGGCGTCGTCCGTCGCTGCAGGCGCGCCGCTGGGCCTCGCGGCGGCCTTTCACGACGAGCGGGCGGAGCTGCCGGCGCGGTACGACGTCGACGAGATCGTCGGCATCGCGGTCGATCCCGAGACGCTCTACCTCTACTGGGAAGTGCGCCCCAGGACGCTCGCTCGAGCGCGGGCGCGGCGCCCGGGAGGGCAGCTCGCGATCCGCCTCGTCGCGGTGCTGCCGAGCTGGGAGCGGCCCGTGGTCGAGCAGCGGGATCTCGCCATCGACGCGCTCTTCGGGGACATGTTCGTGCGCGACATCCCGTCCGGCGCGAACCTCCGGATGTGCACGGGCTGGCTCGCCGGCGAGCTGTTCGAGCCCTTCGCGGTCGGCCTCGAGGTCGCTGTGCCGCGCGCGCTGCCTGCTGCGCCGAGGCCGCCGTCGGAGGAGCCGCCGGCCTCTGCGCCGACGCTGCCGGGGGAGACCTCGGAGGAGCCTCTCGCCTCGGCGCCGCGGCAGACGGGCGAGATCCCGCCGGACAGCCCCACCGCGGCCATGAACGTCGCGGAGCGGCATCCCGAGGTCGAGGCCGGCCATGCGGCATCCTCGACGCCCGGCGTGATCGATGCGGATGCGTCGTCCCCGTCGTTTCCCGGTGCCAGCGGAGACGACGGTGAGCCCGTCGCCGTGGTCGGCGCGAGCGGAGATGCGGTGACTACGGCGCTACCTGCTCCGAGCGCGCCTGCCGCCAGCGTGGATACGGATGTCGGGGCGGCTGCGGCGCCGGCCATCACGGGCAGCGACGTGGAGGCTGCGGCGCCGGTCGTGCGCAGCGACGTGGAGGCTGCGGCGCCGGCCGCGCGCGGCGACGTGGCGACCGAGGTTGTCCGAGCGATCCCGCCTCGCGACCTCGACGCGCTCGCGCCTGGGCACAGCGCGGCGCGCGTCCCGGAGCCGGCGCCCGCGTCGCCCCACGAGGCGCCAGCCCGCTTCCCGTCGGGAACGGCGCCGGCGCCGGAGGCGATCGCGCAGGCAGTCGCGGCGACCCGCGGCGGTTCGAACGAGGGACCACCCCGCTTCCCGTCGGGGACGGCGCCGACGCCGGAGGCGATCGCGCAGGCGGTCGCGGCGACCCGCGGCGGTTCGAGCGAGCTGTTCCGAGAGGGCGGCGGGAACGCCGGACCCGGGCGCAGCGGAGGGCCTCACGCGAGCGAGGCGCTCCGGCGCTCCAGCGCGGAGCGGGGCCTCTCCCCGGGCGGCGGGCCGCGCGCCGGCGCCGATCGGGGCCGGTCCCTGGGCGGTGGATCCGAGCTCTGGCGGAGCTTCGCCACTCGGGCGCGCCTGCCTTCAGGGGGCCGCTGAGCGAACCGGACGACCCGTCGCACGCAACTCGCGGCGCGGGGCGGTCGACCCACCTCGCGTGCACCCGAACCAACGATCTACAGCAAGAGCAAGCTCCGTTCTCTTCCTCCTCGGCGCGATCGCCTGCGCCCTCTTCGCGCCGCAGGCCCGCGCCGAGCTCCCCTTCGATGACGAGCCCACGGCGCTCGACCCGCGCGTGGATCGCCTCGACACCGCGCCCCACGAGCTCTGGGCTCCGTCTCCGGGCAGCGCGCAGCCGCTCTGGCTCGCGGTGGAGCTCGGGATCGCTCGGCTCGAAGGCGGCGAGCGCTCCCTCACCGGCATGCTGCTCGCGAGCATCCCCCTCGAGCGGCTCTCCGCCCGCCCCGGCGCGCCCTCTCCACCCTCCGCCGTCGCCGAAGCTGCAGCGCCTCGGCTGAAGCCTGCCCCCCCGACCCCGAGCCCGCCCGGCGCGCCGGCGGCGATCGAGCTCCCGGAGCCACCTCCGCCCGCACCGCCAGCCGAAGCCGAGCCGCTCCCGGTGCCGGTCCGGGTCACGCCGGCGATGGCCCGCGCGATCGTCGAGGCGGCGCTTCGGCGATCACGCCTCCTCGATCCCGAGGCGCGCATCGACGCGATCGCGTCGCGCGCCCGGACGGCGTCGCTCTTCCCGGAGCTCCGGCTCCGCGTCTCGCGCCTCGTCGACGAGGCGGAGAACCTGGCGCCCACCGAGTACGATCCGGCGCGGAGGACGGCCTCCGGCGGCACGAGCCTCTGGCTCGAGGCGCGCGCGACCTGGCGGCTCGACCGCCTGGTCTTCGCCGACGAGGAGATCGCCCTGGAGCGCCTCCGCCGCGAGCGCGCCGAGCTGCAAACGAAGCTCACGGCGCGCGTGCTCGAGCTGCTCTTCGCGTGGCAGCGCGCCGTCGCGCTCTCGGCCGATCCGGGCCAGAGCCCCGAGGAGCACCGCGCCGCGACGCTCGCGGCGCTCGAGGGGGAGGCGTCCCTCGACCTGCTCACCGGCGGCTGGATGACGCGGTGGCGTGCCGCGCACGAGTGAGCCAGGGCGCCTCTCCGCCCGCGCAGGGCGTCTGCGGGCTAGAGGATCGTCTGCGAGAGCGTCACCGCGCGCCTGCCGGTCCCGACGTCCCCGTCGGGATCGGTGACCGTCACCTCGACCTCCACGACCTTGCCGAGCAGCTCCTCGATCTTCCGCTCGCCATCCAGCCGAAACCGCAGCCCGGCGAGCTTGCAGAAGCCGCCTTCGTCAGGATCCAGGGTGAAGATGACCTCGAGCGGCTCGATCGCATAGCCGAGCTCGGGCACGAGGCCGTTCACCACGGTGAGCGAGCCGGAGCGGCGGAGGTTCTTGAGCCGGATGGCGACGAAGATGTGGTAGCCGCCTTGAGGTCCCGCCTCCACCTGGACCTCGTCGAGATCCTCGAGCGGGAAGTAGTCGGCCTGCCCCTGCCCGACGACGACGACGGGATCGCCCCCGGAGGCCGGCTTGCAGAGGTCCGGCTCGGCGTCCGTGTTCCACGAGGCGCTGTAGGGCTCGAGCTGCCGGGGATCCACGTCGGGGCCGCTGCAGCCGCCGGCCACGCAGGTCTGCGGCGCCGGGCAGGTGGCCGCCCCGGGCGCGACGACGCACTCCCGCTCGAGGCGCACCCGGAGCAGCAGCGTGCGGCCGCCGATCACCCGGGTCGACGCGGTGCGGGCGAGCAGCGGCCTCTCGGCGTCCTCCGCTCCGAACGCCTCCAGGGAGATCTCCACGGCCGTGCCGTCCTCGAGATCGCGGAAGAAGAACTCCCTCGGGAAGAACAGCTGCCCGTTCTTCTGCGCCAGCGCGTCCTCGTGGAGCACGTCTCCGCCGGCCCGCAGGACGACGCGCAGCAGGTCGATGTCGGCGCCTGGACGGAGCTCGCTCGTCACCCCGAACACCACGGTCCCGGTGGTGGGCCCCGGAGCGCCGCAGCCGGCGATGAGCAAGGCGCAGAGCGCGAGGGCGGCGAGCAGGAAGGAGCGCATGTTCGTGGTGGCCTGGCCGCGCGGGGCATGGCGCTCGCCGCTCCATCCTCGCGGAGTTCGGTCGTCCGGGGCCATGCCGACGGCGTGTGCGGCGCGCTGCTGCCAGGCGCAGCGCGCTACTGGATACCCTCGATCGCGGCCAGGAACACGTCCGGGCCGACGAAGTCGTTGAAGCGCTTCCGCTCGGCCCCGGTGGAGTCGTACAGCACCACCGTGGGCAGGCCGACGACCTTGTACTTGCCCTTCACCGCGTCGATCTGCGGATCCTCGTCGTCCGTCGCGTCGACCTTGACCGCGACGAAGTGCGCCGCCTTGGCCATGACACGGGGATCCGAGAAGGTCTCCTTCGCGAGCTGCTTGCAGGCGCCGCACCACTCCGCGGTGAAGTCCACGAGCAGCGGGCGCCCCTCCGCCTTCGCCTTCGAGACGGCCACCGGCTCCTCGTGCAGCCACGTGAGCTGCGGCGACGCGGCCTCGCCGGCCACCGCCGACGGGACGGGCGAGGTGAGCCTCGGCAGATCCAGGCTCGCGACGAGCAGGAAGCTGCTGGTCACGGTGAGCGCGATCCCGAGCCCCTTGCGGGCCTTCACGCCGGCGCCGCCGTCGTCCCAGGACAGGTGGACCGCGCCGAGCGCGAGGCCGAGCGCGACGAGGCCCGCCATGGCGGCCATGAACTGCGGCGTGGGCTGCGCGAGCCACGACAGCGACGGGAAGGTCGTCTTCAGGAAGTAGAGCGCGACGACCATCATCACGATCCCGAAGAACGACTTCACGCCCAGCATCCACTTGCCGCCCTTCGGCAGCGCGAACGCGAACGCGCCGACCAGCCAGAACGGCAGGCCGAGCCCGAGGGAGAAGGTGGCGCCGACCAGCGCGCCGAGGCCGACGTTCTGGGTCTTCCCGATCCAGAGGATGATGCCGGTGAGGACGGGCCCGGTGCACGGCGCGGCGACGAGGCCGCTCACCAGCCCGAGCAGGAAGGCGCCGCCGTAGCCGATGCCCCCGACCTGCGAGAGCCGCTGCATCAGGGTGTCCGGCAGCGTCATCTCGAAGGCGCCGAACATCGACAGCGCGAGCGCGGTGAACACCGCCGCGATGCCGACGATGACCCACCTGTTCGAGAGCACGCTGCCGAACAGGCTGCCGGTGAGCGCCGCGACCACGAGCATCGTGGTGAAGAGCACGACGATCCCGAGCACGAAGCTCGTCGAGAGCAGCATCGCCTCCCGCCGGGATTTCGCCTCCCGCGCCCCGAAGATGCTCACCGTGATGGCGATCATCGGGTACACGCAGGGGGTCAGGCACGTGAGCAGGCCTCCCGCGAGCGCGGCGAGCGCCGCGAAGAGCGGGCCTGCCTCCAGACCGCGGGTGAAGAGGTCGCGCTGATCGCCGGCCAGCGCGATCGCCGGGGACGCGAGCGCTGCGAGCGCGACCAGCGCCGAGAGCGCGCCGCGTCGGACACCCGCCGGCGCGGCGCCGGCGCTTCCCTTGAAACGAGTCGAAGCGGTCATCACGAAGGTTCTATAGCAAAGCGATCGCGGTCGTGCGGCGCGCCGCCGTCCGTTCACGTCGGCGTCAGCGTTCCGCGAGGGACGCCAGCGTCCGGCGCGCTGCCTCGATCTCGGCGCCGAGCGCGATCGCGACCACGGCCCTTCCCGACGTGCTCCGCTGGACGAAGGCTTCCAGGTATTTCTTGGCCTCGTCCCAGCGATGGTCGAAGTAAGCCATCTGCCCGAGCACGAACCGGCCGTAACCCTGGCCCGCTGGCACCTCCGAGAGCCGATCGATCAGCGCGCCGAGCCCCTCCACCGCCTTGCCGCTCTCGCACTGCACGACGGCGAGGTGCCCCTGGTAGAGCGGTTTGTCCCGCGTGCCCCAGCGCGCCGCGCGCGTGAGCGCGCCGATCGCCTCGTCGTACCGGCGCGCCAGGTGATACACGCTCCCCAGGGTCCACCAGTGGAACGCCCTCCGGCTCGCCGGCCCCGTGCGCGCCGCCAGCCGGAGGTGCCCCACGGCGCCATCGATGTCCCCGAGGGCCTGCTTTGCCCGCGCCGCGTCCTGGTGGGCGACGTCGCGCAGCACGCCGAGCGCCAGGATCTGCTCTGCCACCTGGGCTGCCCGCTCGAAGCGGCGCGTCTCGAAATACGCGAGGTAGAGCTGCCGCAGCAGCATGGCCTGCGTCGTCCTGTCGAGCGGGCCCCGGAGCGACAGGCCGCGCCGCGCCCAGATCGCGCGCGACCGCGGCGTCGTGGCGCCCAGCGCGCGCCGCAGCATCTCCTCCGCGGTCAGCGCCGCAGCGGGGGCGCGCCGTCGCGGCGCATTGCTCGGCCGTTTCTCTCGTGGGGCATCGCGGCCAGCGTCATCCCCGCTGCCCGCAACGGACTGCGCCGTCGGCTTCGTGCGTCGCCGCGTACCCCCAGAGCCCGTACGGACGGATCGAGCGCCGCCCACGCTGTCACCGTGCTCGCTCGCCTTGCGCACAGAAAGGAATCCTAACAGACCTGCACACGCGTTCCAGCAAGACGCGACGTTTCCATCTTGACTCGGGCCAGATGGGAGCTGGGGCTGGCTGGAGGCGACAGCGGGCTGCCGGCTGGGGCTGGTCGTGTGCTGCTGCGGGCTGTCGGCTTCGGCTGGACCAGGTTGCGCCCCATCGAGCGCAGCGCCATCGTCGCCGCCATGCGTCGCCGTCCTGGCTCAACTTCCCTTCTAAGGAGTCGGTATTCCGTCTCCACGGTCTCCGGCAACCTGGGTCGGGTCCTCAACCTGGGTCGGGTCCTCAACCTGGGTCGGGTCCTCAACCTGGGTCGGGTCCTCAACCTGGGTCGGGTCCTCAACCTGGGTCGGGTCCTCAACCTGGGTCGGGTCCTCAACCTGGGTCGGGTCCTCAACCTGGGTCGGGTCCTCCTCAGGTCCTGGCCCGCGCCATGCTTGGCCTTGCTCGCCGGCCTGCCGCTTCTGGCCGGGTGCGGGCACCCGGCGAGCCGCGACGAGTGCGAGGCCATCTTCCGGAGGAGCGCCGAGATCGAGCTCCGGGCCCAGAACGTCGTCGACCCGAAGATCGTCGAGGAGCGCACGGCGGCGGTGCGGGACGCGCGCGGCAAGGAGCTCATCGACAGGTGCGTCGGGCGCCGCATCACGGACTCCGCGATGGGGTGCGTCCGGCAGGCAACGACCCCGGAGCAGGTCGATAAGTGTCTGGAGTGACGCGCCCCGCGACCCGCGTCGACGTCCTGGCGACCCTGGCCATCGTCCTGCTCGTGATCGGCGTCCTCGCGGGGCGCGCCGCGCTCCGCCGCGCCGCTCCTCGCCCGTCCGCCGAGGCGTGCGCCGCGCTCCTCGATCGGTATGTCGAGCTCGTCCTGCGCGCGGCCAACCCCGCGCCCGCTGCGTCCGAGGTGGCTGCGAGGACGGCGATGGCGCGCCAGGCCACCGGGCAGCGCGGCTTCGTCCGTTGCGAGGCCGACCTCACGCAGGCGGAGGTGGCGTGCGCCCTCCAGGCGGGTACTGCGGACGACCTGGAGCGCTGTCTGCCCTGACACGACCGGCGCGCGGTCCGCGGAGGACCAGCCCCGACATGCTCCCCTACCGCGGAGAAACGGCGGAGGGACGTGCGGATGGACGTGAAGAAACGCCGGTACGCTGCGAATCGTTCCGGGCGCGCCGCGCTGTGATAGTCTCGGCCGTGGCGAGCGCTCCCCGCTGGCGCGATCTCCTCACCTCCCCACCCTCGGATTGCCTGTCGTGAAAGCCCCGTCGCCCTTGCTCGGCTTCAACAACAACGTCCGGCACAAGGGGCGGTTGTTCCACATACAGACTGAGGACTCGGGCATTCGCCATCCTCACATCATCACGCACCTCTTCGCCGACGGCGGGCGCATCCTCAAGACCACGAAGACCTCGTACGCGGAGCACGTCGGTCAGGACTCGCTCGCGGAGACGGTTCGCGGCCTCATGAAGGAGCAGCACAAGGCGATGTTCATCGCCTTGCGCGACGGTCACTTCGACTACCTCTTCGACGACAGCGCAGCCCCGCCCATGTCTGGAGGCGCCGCCGCCGCCGCGTCGTCTCAGCCCGAGGCGAGCAAGCCCGCGCGGGCGTCGACGCCGTCGTCGCCCGAAGTGACGGGTGCGCCGAAGCCGCCGCCGCCGTCCAGGCCCCTCACGCCCGAGGCGCCGCCGCGCCCGAAGGCGGCCGCCGCGCCGACTCCGGCCGCCGCGCCGACGCCGGCGCCGAGGCCCGCCGCGCAGCCCGCCAGGCCGGCGGCCGCGCCCGTGGCAGCGCCGCCGCGCGCTCCGGCGGTCGAGCCGGCGCCCGCTTCGGCCAGCTCGCGCCCCCGGCTCGAGCTCGATCCGGTCGCGCTCCAGGCGCTCGGCAGCGGGCGCGCGGCGAGCCCGCTCGCCGGCAGGGCCGTGCGCCCGGCGTCGCCCGCGGAGATCAAGCCCGAGCCTTCCATCGATCTCGATCTCGACGCGCTGGAGCGCGCCGCAGCCGAGGCGCAGACGCCGTTCTTTCAGCAGATCCAGGACCTCCCGCCGCCGCCCGCGTCGGTGATCGGACGGCGAGCGGAGTCCGCCGCCTCCGGCGCCGGGGTCTACAGCAACGTCCACCCCGAGCAGCCCGTCGCGCCGCCTGCGCCCCAGGTCGCGGTCGAGCACTTCTCGGGCGGCCCGGGCTCCGGCCGCTACGCGGCCTCGCGCCCGGCCAGCATCTTCGCCACAAACCGGCCGGCAGAGGGGGCTTCGATCTTCGGTGAGGATCTGATCAGCGAGAAATCGCTCGACGAGGTGATCCTCAGCTACCTCGCGGAAGATCTCGACAGCCCCCCGGAGAAGAAGTAGCCGGGCTGCCGCCTGGCGTGGCGGACGCGTGGAGCAGGTGCGTGGGGGGCAGGCGCGTGGAGCGGGCGGGCAAGCGGGTCGGCCAGCAGGTCGACCGAGCGGCGGTCACCTGATGAGACCGGATCGGACCGACGACGCCGACGGACAGCGCCACAGGGGCGTGGCCGTGGCCCGCGTCTGGCTGCGGCCGATGTCGTATCTCCTGGGCGTCAGCATGGCGACCCTCACCATCGTCCACCTGCTCGACGTCGCGCGATACGAGAACGCGCACCTCTCGCTCTGGGAAGTGTTCGCGCGCATGTCGCCGAGCGACGCCGAGCACATCATGGGCGGCATCGGCGAGGTCATCGCCGCCATCCTCGGCATCGTCATCACGGTCGCGTCCATCATCGTGCAGCTCGCCGCGAACCGTTACACGCCGCGGATCACCGAGATGTTCTTCCGCGACCGGACGAACATGGTCGTGATGGGCTTCTTCGTCGTCAGCGCGGTGTTCTCGCTGTGGGTCAACTTCTCGATCCGGGTCGGCGGGGGCGGCTCGATCGAGGACACCTTCGTCCCCGCGTACGGCGTCCTCGTCACGATGGCGCTGCTCACCGCGAGCCTGCTCATGATGGCGCCCTACTTCGGGTACGTGTTCGACTTCGTCGAGCCCGACAACGTGGTCCGGCGGATCAAGAAGAGCGGCATCGAGCAGGCGCTGCGCCCCGCGGGCGGAGAGGGCGACGCCGAGGTCGACGAGCGGCGGGTGACGGCGCTCTCGTCGCTCGAGCACCTCGCCGACGTGGCGCTCAACGCGATCGACCAGAAGGACAAGGGGATCGCGTCGAAGACGATCGACTCGCTGTCGGAGCTCGTCGTCGCGTACCTGCCCCACAAGGCGACGCTCGATCCGCGGTGGTTCCAGATCCGCGATCGCCTCGCGAAGGACACCGACTTCGTGAGCATGAACGCGGAGGCGCTCGGCAAGCTTTCGACCGCGCGGACCTGGCTCGAGTACAAGGCGCTCCGCCAGTTCCTGATGGTCTATCGCGAGGCGCTGACGGCGATGCCCGACCTCATCACGCGCATCGCGATCGACACGCGCTACATCGGGCAGACCGCCATCGCCGCTGGAGACAGGGCGGCCGTCGCGGTCGTGGTGAAGTTCTTCAACACCTACATGCGCCGGTCGCTCAACGCGAAGGACATCGCCGCCGCCTACAACAACCTGAACCAGTACCGCTACCTCGCGGAGGAGCTGCTCAAGGCGGGCTGGGGGGATCAGGTCCTCGAGATCGCGCGTCATTTCAAGTACTACGCGCAGACGGCGCACGCGATGGGGCTCGCGTTCCTCACCGAGACCGTCGCGTTCGATCTCTGCGTGGTCAACGAGCTCGCCTACGACCTGCACGCACCTGCCCGGGACGAGCTGCTCCAGCTCTTCCTCGAGGTGGACAAGGAAGCGGAGCTCGATCAGCAGGAGCCGTCGCTCCGGGGCGTCCGCAAGGCGCAGGTCAAGCTCGCCACGTACTACCTGCAGAAGGGCGAGGAGGGGCTCGCGCGGAAGATCTACCGGGACATGCGCGACGAGCGGCCCGACAGGCTGCGCTCCATCCGCGCGGAGCTCCTGGCCGTGACGAGCAGCGAGTTCTGGGAGATCAGCGACCGGGGCGCCTTGTTCGAGTACATCGAGCCCGAGCGGCGCCAGCTCATCCACCGCTTCTTCGAGTGGTTCCCGGCGACGACCATGCGGGAGCCGATCCGCGAGGAGCACACGCAGGAGTGAGCGGCGCCCTCGCGGTGAGGCGGGACGCAGTCCACGCAGGCTGGATCTGCGCCGGGCATCGACGCGACGATTCCTGCGGCGCGCGGGCGGCGGTAGGATCGGGCATGCCTTGCTTGCACCCTCTCCACCCCGAGCAGGAGGGCTAGCCTCGACGGAGTCGAGATCGAGCGCTGCGCACCACGAGATGTCCGCCTCCCGCCCGCGTCGCAAGAACGCCGAGTCCGATCCTCCGCCGGAGCTGTTTGCCGGCAAGTACCGGCTCATCCGGATGTTGGGCAAGGGCGGGATGGGGGAGGTGTGGCTCGCCGAGGAGGGGCCTCCCGAGCTCCGGCGCCACGTCGCGCTGAAGCGGCTGGTCGCGAGGCCAGGGCTCGGCGCCAGCGCGAGGGAGTCGTTCTTCGCCGAGGCCCTGGTGATCGCGCGGCTCGATCACCCGAACGTCGTCCGGCTGATCGAGTTCGGGGAATTCGAGGGCTCGGTGTACCTCGCGCTCGACTACGTCGACGGCCCCGCCCTCGATCGCGTGCTCAAGAAGGTGGGCGTGTTCTCGCCGCGCGCCGTGGCCTACCTCGGCCGGGAGATAGCGAGGGCGCTCGAGGCGGTGCACGGCCTGTGCGAGGACGACGGGGAGAGCTATGCGGTCGTCCACCGCGACGTCTCGCCGTCCAACATCCTGATCGGGCGGGAGGGCCGCGTTTGCCTGACCGACTTCGGGGTCGCGCGGATACCGGGCCTCGCGGACGAGCAGTCCGACACCAGCGTGTTCAAGGGGAAGCTCCCGTACATGCCTCCGGAGCAGGCGCGCGGGGAGCCGTTCGACGGGCGCGCGGACGTGTTCTCCCTGGGGATCACGCTCCTGGAGGCGCTGCTCGGCAGCCGGGTGCGCAAGGCCGAGACGCAGCGACAGCTGATCATGGGCGTCGCGTCGATGCCGATCCCTCGCGCGCGCGAGCTCCTGCCCGACCTGGGCTCGCGGCTCTCGGATGCGCTCGACGCGGCGACCGAGTTCTCCGTCGAGAAGCGGACCGCCAGCGCGGGCAGGCTGGCCGGCGAGCTGGATCGCGTGCTCTGCGAGATGGGGCACGGCGCCGAGCAGGAGGCCCGGAGCGAGCTGAAGGGGCACGTCGAGGCCTACATCGCGAGGACAGGTTCGCTGAGCGGGCCCGGCTGCCGCGCCTCGCCGTCGCTCCCTCCGGAGAGCTCGCCCAGACAGAGCTCGCCGGGCCTCGCGCGAAAGCCGTCGGCGTCTGCGGCCGCCGATCGCAGGTCGGTCCGTCCATCATCGCCCGATGAGCGGCGCAGCGTGCCTGCGGCGGGCCGGAGCGACGCCCCGCTCCCCCTCGGCGCCGCGATGGGATCGCTCTCGGTGCAGTACCTCGATTTCGACGGCCCGGACGATGTGCCGCAGCGCCCGCGCCTGCACGCGATGCCGACCACGCCGGAGGCCGAGCTCCAGGGAGGGCGGGCCGAGGCCGCGGGCGGCGTGGCATCCACGGCGAGCGCTCCGCCGGCTGCGGGCAAGCCGCCTGGAGCGAGCGCTCCGCCGGCTGCGGGCAGACCCTCCGGAGCGGGCGGGCCGCTCGCCGCGAGCAGGCCGCTCGGAGCGAGCGCTCCGCCGGCAGCCGGCGAGCGGATCGCGGTGCCCGCCGTGCGCACCGGCGGGGAGGTCGCGCCTGGCGAGGAGCCCGCGGCCGCGGGGCTCAGCGCCGAGCAGCTGCGGCGCAAGCGGACGATCTTCTATGCGGGGCTGTTCGTGCTCGGGACGCTCGCGACGATCCGCCTGATCTTCGTCTCCGGCTGCTAGCAGAGCTCGTGCTGCTCGCTGCGCGGCGCGAGCGCCTGGGCGACCGCCAGGGGCTCGGCTCGGAGCCGCCCCTCGTCAGCCGCCCTGGATGGCGCGGAGTATGGCCGCCTCGTTGAGCGCGTGACGGCCGCCCTGGAGCGCGGCGAAGCCCGCGTGGGCGAGCGCCGCGAGCGCGTGCGCGGCGCGCCGGATCTCGATCTGGCTGCGCGAGCCGCCGCGGGCCGCGAGCTCCTCCGCGGTCAGCGCCGCGCCGCGGACGAGCAGCTTCGCGGCCAGCGCGACGTGCGCCACCGATCGGGGAGATCGCCGCCGCGCGTGGCTCCTCGCGGCGCTCACCATCTGCTTGACGCCGCGCACCTCGAGCACCGCGCTGGCCGGCATCGCGAGATCCCGGAGCGACGGGGAGGCAGGCTTCGCGATGACCTTCACGGCCGCGCCGCCCGGCGCCGCAGCCGGCGGGAGCGCGGGCGCCTGCGGGGTGCGGTCCATGGGCGCGCCGGACGCGGGGGCCGCGGGGGCGCGCGGAGCGGGAGCTGCCGGCGCGCGCGGCGCCGGAGCCGGCGGCGCCTGCGCGACCTCGTCCTGGCCAGCGCGCGCCACGATCTCGCGCTGGATCACCACCTTGACGACGCCGGCCACCTGGAGCGCGGTGCGCAGCCGCTCGGCTTCGGCCTCGGCGGCTCTGCGCGCCTCGTCGGCGCGGGCGAGCTGCTGCTGGAGGCGGCGGATCTCAGCCCGCAGCGCGGCGCTCGGATCCGGGGCGCGCTGGCTCGCGCTCTCGGCGGCGAGCGCCTCGCGCAGCTCGTCGATGAGCGTGCTCAGCGTGGCGTCCGCGGCGCGCGGCACATCGCCGGCCTCCCCGGTCCAGCTCGGCGCCTCGCCGCCGTGGGCGGTGTGGCGGGCGCGCCAGCGCTCGAATCGCCCGGCGGCAGGCAGGAAGAACTCGCCGGCCGGGAGCGCGCGGAACTCCTCGAACGTGTGCCCGTCGACGAGCGCCTTCACCGCGTCGTAGTCGCGCTCGATCTCGAAGCCGCCGATCGCGGAGAAATTGAGCTGACTCATGAGCTCCTTCGAGACCGCCTGCGTGCGCTGGCTGGCGACGACGAGGAGGACGCCGCGCTTGCGGCCCTGCTTGGCGAACCGGTGCAGGATATCGGACGTGAGCGACGCGCCCGATTGAGGCGCGAAGATGTGCACCTCCTCGATCACGACGGCCGTCGGGGCGCGGCGCTCCGACAGGAGGACCCAGAGCCGCTCGAGGAACGGGAGCGCGGCCTCTTGCTGGGCGCGGTTCGTCGGCTGATCCGACAGGTCGACGACGAGGCCGAGCCCTTCATCGAGCACCCTCGTGAGCGCCAGCTCCACCGCGCGCTCGCCGGAGGGCATCGGCAGGTCCGCGTGGGCGCCGCCGAGGACGAGGAGGCGGAACCGCTCGCGCAGCGTATAGAGCTCCCCCTCGGGATCGATCGCCACGACGGGGATGCCGGCCGCGAGCAGCTCCTCGCAGAGGACCCCGACGCCGAAGCTCTTGCCCCGGCCGGAGGAGGCCCAGATGCCGACGCGCAGCCCGGTGCGCGCGTAGTCGGAGAGGTCGAGCTGGTAGCCGTCGCACAGGGAGAGGATGGGGCTCACTGGGTCGCTTCGGGTCGGGGGTGGGGTCGGCGCGCTCGGCGGTGGACTGTAGGCGAGCGCGCGGACGCGCGGGAGGCGACGGCAGTATCGCGGCGGCTTTCAAGGCCAGGGGGCGTGCCGGACCTCTCCGCGACCCTAAGGCGGGATCGAGACCGTCGGAACCACGACATAGTCGACGCCGAGGTCGTCCACGGTGGTCGTCTCGAAGGTCCAGGTCCCGCCG
Source organism: Sorangium sp. So ce375 (assembly GCF_051473855.1). Taxonomy (NCBI): domain Bacteria; kingdom Pseudomonadati; phylum Myxococcota; order Polyangiales; family Polyangiaceae; genus Sorangium; species Sorangium sp. So ce375. The sequence continues at coordinate 9,678,828 of NZ_CP150335.1, read as the reverse complement.
GGGGGAATGTCAGCAGCTGCGCTGCTCGTCGCCATGCCGAGCGGCCGTCCGACTCGATTCACCGGAAAGACCGTTACCTTGGCGTCGCTCACCGCCGCATCGAGCCTGTTCTCGAGCGTGCCGGTGTACGCGCCCCCGGCGGCCCTGCTGACGATCTGCACCTCACTGACGGCGATGGCGTCGACAGGAACGATGTCCACCGCGAAGGCCGGAAACCTGTGGGTCAGATACCCGAGCTCCTCGATCACGAGCTCGTCCGGGAGATCCGTTGAGCCAGTCATCGCGATCTCGCCCGGGGCGATGCACGGGATGATCGCGCCGGAGCCGTCGTTCACACGATACAGCCGACCACTCAGCAAGCTACCGCCCCAGGTCGTGACGAGCTGATCGGCCTTGTCGATGAAGTAAAACATCACGCCGGCGTCGCAGGATGGCGTCTCCCCGTCATTTCTGACAGCGGCGTAGAGCTCGGGTCCGGTCGCCCCCTGCGCCAGGGTGAAGGCAACCAGCGTGAGCCCCGCGCCTTCCTCGTCCATCTCGGTGTTGGACAAACCTTCCGGCACGAAACGCAGGCCCTCGCCGCGGCCCCCGCCCATCCCGCCCGAGCCCGTCTCCGAGCCGCTCGATCCAGCTCCCGCCTCGCCGCCGCTGCTCGCGGTTCCGCCGGCTGGCAGGAGGACTCCACCGGTCCCTGCCGCGCCGCCAGGGGCGGTGCTCCCACCGCTGCCGTGCCCGTGCCCGCCGGTGCCCGCCCCATCCTCTGGAGTGCCGCCCGAGCACCCGAGAGGGAGGACAAGAGCGATGGCCCCAATGACGATGAAGGAATTCGATTGCATCGTTGCGCGGAGGGCGAGGACACGGAAAATGTGTTTACAAAAACCTTACGTAGCGTCACGCCGTCCCACAGGCAAGCGCTAACTATCTGGAGCTTGGACCAGGAGCGTTTCAATCCACCATGACGCATGACGACACCCGAGTTCTCCGCCACGGCAGTCCTCGTGTCCCCGGCGGCCGTCGCGCGGATTACCTCGACGAGCGATTCGAAGCGCGCCCGGCAAGTACCCGCACATCTTCGAGCCACATCGCGGTTGAGCGGCTCTGCGCGCCTGCCTTCATGAAGGCCCCGGATGAAGCGAGGGCCGCGCTCTTCACTCGAACCTCATCGACGATCTCGCGAGCCAATCCTGCTTTCCGCGCCGCAGACGACCACCCTGACCGGTCACGACGCTATGGGCGCGGTAGCCCCACGCTGGGTAATGCAGCGCGTTGTCCACGAATGACTCGAGCCTCAGAATGTCATGGCTGCACATTTGGGGGTCTGCTGGATTCGTGAGCGGCGTGTGTTCGCGCAAGAAGCGCCGGCCTCTCGCGGCCGGGCGAGCTCGGGTAGATCACTCATTAACAGCCGCGACCGGTCGCTCGACACCGGTGATCGATGCTCCGCTCCCGTTGTCCCCTCCACTCCGCGCGGTCGCGCTCAACGAGGTGGCCAAGGAAAGGGTGCTTACGTCACCGACCGCACCGCCGCACCGCGTCGCAATGACGCGCTTGGCGGTCCCCGCAGTCGCCCGCGAGCATCGCGTTACAGCATGGGACTCGGCGTCCAGGCGCATCGCGCAGCTTGTCGAGGTCGAAGAGGGCATCAGCGCGCGGCTCGTACGCCGGCGTTTCACTATGACGTCGCCAAAGGAAACGGTCGGCCAGACGCGCGTGATCTCGCGGATGGCAACCTTCGGCTCAGCCATCGCTTTTGCTCCGCTCCCATGATCACTCCGGCGCGGGCCGGGAATAGTGAGGTCATGCGAACGCTGCGGCAACTAGCGTACATTGGTACGACAACATTTTTCACGTCATTAACCTTCCTCGCTGGTTGCACTGGCGAGATAGCGCCCGGCGGTGAACCGGGGACCTCCAGCGGCGGGGAGACCTCTGGCGGCTCCGGCAGCACGGGGAGCGGAGGAGAGGTCGTGGACCCGGGCGACCCGGATGTCTGCACCCCCGGCATCTGGCCGACGTCCCAGATCCCCCGGCTCTTGAACCGGGAGTACGACGCGGTGGTGAGGGATCTGCTCGGCGTGACGAACCTGCCGAGCGCCCCCACTGGCAAGCCGTCCTCGCTCCTCGTGCCCGACTTCGAGGGCAGCATGACGGACATCGCCTGGAACTCCTACCTCGTGGCTGCCGAAGGCATTGCCGCCGAGGTGATGGCCGGGCCGAACAAGTCCAAGTTCATCTCCTGCGATCCGGCGGCGGCCGGGTGCCTCGAGTCGACGATCCGCGATTTCGGCCGCAAGGCTTTCCGCCGCCCGGTGACGGACGAAGATGTGCAGCGCTTCATGCGGTTCAACTCGCTGGAGCCCAAGGGCACGCCCGCAGAGGTCGCCGAGGCCGTCCTCTTCGCCATGCTCGCTTCGCCCTCGTTCATCATGGTCCCCGAGCTGGCGGACGACACGGAGAACGGCGCCATCAAGCTCTCCAGCCACGAAGTGGCGTCGAGGCTAGCGTTCCTGCTCTGGGGCTCCGTTCCGGATGACACCTTGAACACCGCCGCTGACGCTGACCAGCTCACCAGCAAAGAGCAGGTCCTCGCGCAGGCGCAGCGGATGGTCCAGGACCGCAACAAGACGGCGCCGATCGTGGCCCTGTTCCACCGTGCTTACGCGGACATTCGCGATGGTTCGCACTGGGGGACGGTCGAGCACGACGCGACCCAGTTCCCCGAGTATTCCGCGGACATCGTCGCTCCGATGTTGGCCGAGATCGACGCCTTCTTCGAGGAGGTGGCGTTCGATGGTGGTTCGTTCAAGGACCTCTTCCTGAGCAACGTCGCCTACGTCAACAAGGACACCGCTCCGATCTATGGCCTCAACGCCGCGGACTACGGTGCGGAGCTGGAGCGGGTGGAGCTCGACCCGAACGAGCGACCGGGGTTCCTGACCCGCGTTGGGTTCTTGAGCTCCTACTCGTCCTACGGCGCGACGAGCCCGATCCTCCGGGGCGCGTTCATCGCCAACAGGGTGCTCGGGCTCACCCTGAAGCCGGCGCCCGGCGCGGACCAGACGCCGCGACCCCCGGGCCCGTTCTCCACGGAGCGTGAGGCCATCGAGGCTCTGACCTCGCCGTCGGGGTGCGTCGAATGCCACAGCAAGTTCGTCAACCCGCCGGGCTTCGTGTTCGAGAGGTTCAACTCCGTCGGCAAGATGCAGACGAAGGATCCGCTCGGTGGTGACATCAACGCGACGGGCGACGTCTACTTCAGCGACACCAACACCAAGACGATCTCGACACCCATCGAGATGATGACCGAGCTCGGTGCTGGTGAGATCGCCAAGCGTCACTATGCCGAGCAGTGGGTCTCCTGGGCCCGCCGAAGGGTGCCGAACACGAACGACGCCTGCAACGTCGATCAGCTCAGTGACAAGCTGTCCAACGACGGCTATACTATCGTCAATCTGCTTACGGATCTTACCCAGGCCGACTCGTTCCGCCTGCGCGCCTCCGGGAACTGAGAAGGAATACGACCATGACAAAGAACCTTAACCGAAGAGTATTCCTCCGAGGCCTGGGTGGAGCCGTCGTCGCTGCACCTTTCCTGAGCTCTATCGCAGAGCGCTCCGCCGAGGCGCAGTCGGCCGGCGGCGGGGCTCCGAAGCGGCTGATTGTGCTCTTCACGCACTATGGCTGCCTCACGAACCGGTGGTTCCCGAAGAAGTCCCACGGCGAATTGACCGCCGCCGATTACGAGGCGACGACGCTCAAGCACCTCGCTCCCTACGCGAAGAAGCTGATGATGCCCCGCGGCATCCGGGCGATGAACGAGTGGAGCTTCGGGCGGACCCACGGCCAGAACAACGACCCCCACGGCCAGGTCATGGGGTCGTACTTCACCTGCTACCCGGTGACGCCGGAGAGCGACAAGTTCAACGCGAAGTCGACCGGGCGATCGCTCGATCACATCGCCGCGGAGCAGGTCAACCCCAACGGCGCGGCTCCCCTCCTGATGCAGATCGGCGGGGTGCGGCAGGACTCGTTCTCCAATTTCTCGTACGACAAGCCCGGCCAGATCTTCCCGGGCATCGGGTCTCCGACGACGATCTACAACAACCTCACGGGCCTCTTCGGTCAGAGCGGCCCCGTGTCGCAGGATACGTACAAGGTGGCCCGCGGCAAGAGCGTGATCGACGTCGTGCGGGAGGACCTGGAGACCCTCGAGAGGTTCGACATGAGCCGGGCGGACAAGCAGCGGCTGTCCGACTGGAAGGACCTCCTCCACCAGACCACGAACACGGTCAGGGCCCAGTGCAGCGCCGCCCAGGCAGAGGCGCTCGGCTTGACGGCCCAGTCCGTGCAGGCGGCCTCGTCAGGCGGTGGCCTCGGCGTCGACCTGTCGAAGTCGACGAACATCATGATGGACCTCGCGGTGCTCTCGGCCATCTGTGACCAGAACCGCGTCATCTTCATGAAGTTCCCCGGGACCCTCACGTTCAAGTGGGACGGCATCAATCATACGAAGGACTCCCATGGCATCTCCCACCGCATCGGCAACGCCAACATGGGCGGTGACTGCCTTGCTGGTGTCATCGATATGATCGCGGAGATCGACGACTGGTACGCGAAGAAGTTCGCTTACCTCGTCGGTCGGCTCGACAGCATCGATGAAGGCGATGGGAAGCTCCTCGACAACACCGCGACCGTCTGGTTCCAGGAAGACTCCGACGGCAACAGCCACAACCTCAACAACCTGCCGATCCTCCAGGCAGGGAGCTGCGGCGGCTACTTCAAGGTGGGTCAGGCCGTGAACGTCGAAGGTGGCAAGGCTGACCTGTCCGTCGGTAACAGCGAGTCTGCCTGCGGTCCGGGCCAGACGAAGCTCGACTTCGGCGCGATCGACGGCACGGGGACTCCGCCGGATGTCGCCACGCAGCCGATCAACAAGTACTTCTGCAACCTGCTGAACGCCATCGGGGTGAAGGCGGGCGCCGACGGCTTCCCGAAGATCGGCGGCACGGCAGAGGTGACCCACTTCGGCAAGCACGACGACACCAAGCTCTTCGTCAGCGAGAACAATCCAGTGTCCATCAAGGACCCTGGCGAGTTCAAGGCGCTTCGCGCGAACGGCTGATCGTTCGCTCGTGCCGGGTCTACCGGCTTGAGCGATAATGAAAAAGAGGCCCCTCCCTCGGGAGGGGCCTTTTGCTTGGTGCGCCCGACGCGGCGCGACCTTGCAACGGAAGGTCGCGACCACAGAAGACCATCCGGATCGAAGCGAACCGCTCGCGGGCGATGGTCGCGTGGTGGCTCGCGCCGGATGGTGTAGATTCGTGTGATTGCGGGCTCAGCCGCTAGGCAGGTGGGTGGGGCGTACGAAAGTACGCCGGAGCGAGCCGAATGACGTGGCTGAGCCCGTAGGGCACGAAGATGCGCCGCGCTCTAACGAGGCTTCACCGCCGATGTCACGGTACGAGGTGCAACCAGGAACATGCCGGCGGTGGTCTTCCCCACGCGCGCTGGTTGTCAGCTCAGCGGCGAGGGCCCACGCGCACCAGGCATCAGCCGCTCACTGGGGCGCGCCGTCGGCGATCCACTGCTCGATCGCGTCGATGTATGCCTGGGGCAGGCAGGTGTTTTCCGGGCCGGGCGCGGGGTTGCAGCCCCTGGGCATGCGCTCGACGCCCTCGCAGGTGCCATTGATGAGCTTGACGAGGGCGCTCTCTTCTGGCTTGCCGGGGGTGACGACCGGAATGTCGCCGCAGCCCTCGGAGATGTACGTGGTCAGGGTCTCGTAGAGGGCGTCGTCGTCCTGGAGGGTCGGCTTCGCCTCGCCGTTGTGGCAGGTCGCATCGGCGCAGCCAGTTTGCGCGACGACGGCTCGGACCGTTTCAAAGGTTGCGGGGACCGCTGGGTCGCCACCACCCGTTCCAGCGGAGGTCGAGCTCGTGCTCGCTGTCGTGCCCCCGCCAGCGCCATCCCCTCCGGAGCCATCCCCGCCCGTGCCGTTCGAGGTAGACCCACCCGTGGTCGTGCCTCCGGTTTCCGAGCTGCCGGTGGTTTCGTCATCGGAGCAGGCGGCAAGAGATGACAGGGTGGCGACGATTGCTGCTGCAGCGAAGTGTGAGAGTCGAAGTTTCATGGCTCACGATTAAAGTGGTTAGAGAGAAAAGTATAGATCTCTTCACCGCTCGAACAAAGAGAAAGGCTTCGTTCTTCGGGCCTTCGAGGCGAGGCGCGCCCGATGGCTGGATCTTGGTGAGATCGAACTTTTGTGAGCACGTCGCCCGTAGGTCTTGGCGGCTCGCTCGGGAAGAGCTGAGCGAGGCGACGGGGGCCATCCAGCCCATCCAGCGCGGGTAGGGCGATGCAATGCGCCTCGAAAATCAAGCAGTTTGTGGCGGGCACCCTCGCATACAGGGATGCTGTACGCGCCGAGTCACAATCATGCCAGTTGCGTTCAAGCCTGTCTCAATGGTCAAAATGCTTGCAAAAGGCCGCCGCTCTGGGGGTGCTTCGTCGAGCGCTATCGAGGCGAGCGGCTGCACGGCGCCATCGGGGACAGGCGAACACGCTGAGCACAACGAGCGCGCAGTATGGCCCGGTGCGAGCAGGGTGGGTACCCTTCGCCCATGCCCGATCCGCTCCTCGTGCCCCCCGGCCCACTCGTCGATGTCCCCTGGCTCGCAGCGCACGCGGGCGATCCCCGCGTCCGCGTCGTCGACTGCCGCTGGTATCTCGGCGGTCGTCGCGGCGCCGACGAGTACGCCCGCGGGCACATCCCGGGCGCCGTGCACCTCGACGTCGACGCCGATCTCTCGAGCCCGGCGCACGGAGGACCGGGCCGCCACCCCCTTCCCGATGCGGCGGCGTTCGCGCGCGTGCTCGCCCGCATCGGGGTCGCACCGGGCTCGGTCGTCGTCGGCTACGACGACGCCGGCGGCGCCATCGCCGCCCGGCTCTGGTGGCTGCTCCGCTACTTCGGCCATCCAGGCGGGCGCGTGCTCGACGGCGGACTCCAGGCGTGGTCCGCCGCGGGACACCCCCTCTCGACAGCGGAGCCCGCGATCGTCCAAGCGCCCATCATGGAGCTCGCCGCCGGCGGCGCCCCGGTCGCGGACAAGGCCGCCGTCGACAGGCTTCGCCGCGAGCCCGCGGCGGTGATCCTCGATGCGCGCGCCCGCGAGCGCTACGAGGGGCAGACCGAGCCCGTCGACGCCCGCCCCGGCCACATCCCCGGCGCGCGCTCCGCCCCGTTCGTCGAGAACCTCAGCGCCCCGGGGGGCGCCTTCCGCGAGCGCGCCGAGCTCGAGCGGCGCTACCGCGACCTCGGCGCGCTCGATGCTGCCACGGTGGTCTGCTACTGCGGCTCCGGCGTCACCGCCTGCCACGACCTCCTCGCCCTGACGACGCTCGGCCGCGAGGACGCGATCCTCTACGAGGGGTCGTGGAGCGACTGGGCCCGCGACGCCGCCCTGCCCGCAGCCAAGGGCCCCGATCCCTGAGCGGCGTCAGGCGAGCGCGCGGCCGAGCGTGGCCTCGATCGTCTCGCGCAGGTAGCGCACCGCCAGCGCGACCGTGCGCGCCGCGCTCTCCGGCGTCGGCTGGAGCGCCGGCGCGACCTCCATGACGTCGCCGCCGATCAGGCCGACCTCGCGCCCGAGCCGGCGAATGAGCGCCACGACGAACTCGGGCGACAGTCCGTCCGGCTCCGGCGTCCCCGTGGCGTCGGCGTACGAGGCGTCCGTGCCGTCGATGTCGTTCGAGAAATACACGCCCTCGACGCCGGTGCTCTTCACGTGAGCGACGATGGCGTCGAGCGCCGCCGCCGGATCGGCGCGGCACTCGGCCGCCCAGAACTGCCGCACGCCGTAGCGGCTCTCCCAGTGCTCGCGCGGCTTCTGCGACGCGCGGACGCCCACCTGGGTCAGGCGGCCGCTCCGCCCGACCAGCTCGTTCGCGTGGTACGACCACGTGGCGAAGCAGTACGCGACCCCGAGCCGCTCCTCGAGGAGGTCGGTGTGCGCGTCCGGCTGGACGATGCCCCACGGCCGCTTCCGCGCGCTCCGCGCGCGGGCGATCGCGCGCGCGACCGGCAAGGCCGTGGAATGGTCGCCGCCGAGCACGATGGGCGTGACGTCCGGGTTGATCGAGAAGACGAGATCGAGCGCGCGCTCCGCGATGGAGAGCGGCGAGACCGGCAGCCGCGACGCCACGGGCTCGGGCACGCCAGGGTAGAGGGCGCGGCGCGACGCGGCCTTCTGCGCCTCCGAGAGCATGTCGTCGTGCAGGAGCTGCGGCACGACGAACACGTCGCCGATGTCGACGAGCCCGACGTCGCGCGCCCGCTCGGGGAAGTCCGGGAGGGCGTCGAGCAGCGCGGTCCGGATGGCCTGCGGGCCCATGTTGGAGCCGCGGAGGAACCCCGCGCCGACGTCGGAGGGCACGCCGAGCAGGACGGCGCGCGCGTCGGCGATGCGGTCGAACGACGCGCGGAACCGGGCGAGGACCTCCTCCTCGGTCGCGGCGCCGTAGAGCCGCCGCTGGACCTCGAGCTGCTGCGCGCGCCCGGTCGAGACGAGGTAGAGGCCTCCGGCCGCCGGGCGCAGCAGGAGCGCGAGCTCTTCTTGCGGGGTCATGCCCGACGAGGGTACGCGCGCCTCAGGGGGCCGCCAGCGAAAGGGCGGACGCAGGGAGAGGGAAGCGCTCTGCCGTGAGGTGAGGGACCGGCGCGCTCATCGCCGCGGGCCAGCTCTCGCCACACGCGACGACGCGGAGCGCGCGCTGCACCCCGGCGTGCGCGACAAGGAGGTGCGGCCGCGCGCCGGAGGCGGCGTCCGCGCCGGAGGCGGCGGCGTCCGCGCCGGAGGCGGCTTCCGCCCCACACGGCGCGCCGAGCGCGCGCCAGAACGACCGCACGCGGGCCTCGACCTGGACGGCCGACTCGCCCCCGGGCGGCCCGACGCGCTCCCAGCCGTCGAGCCACGCGGCGTACGCGGCCGGGTCGTCGCGCTCGATGTCGGCGAAGGCGCGCCCCTCCCAGGCGCCATAGGAGATCTCCACGAGGCGATCGTCGACCGCGTGCGGCACCCCGAGGCGCGCCGCGAGCCCGGCGGCGGGGAGCGCGCAGCGGGACAGCGGCGACGACCAGACCACGCCGGGGCGGACGCAGAGCTCGCGGAGCGCGCGCTCGATCACGGCCGCCGCGTCCTCCGCAGAGAGCTCCGCGGCGACGTCGAGGCGGCCGTAGCAGACGCCGGAGAGCGCGACAGCCGCGTGGCGGAACGCGATGAGGCCGTGGGCGAGGGGATCCATGCGCGGCGCGCCCGCGGCTCAGCCGCCCCGCACGAGCGCGAGGGCGAGCAGCGCGGCGCACTCGGCGATCTGCTGCGTCGCGCCCAGGAAGTCGCCCGTGAGCCCGCCGGCGCGGGCGCGGAAGCGGAGGCCGCAGATCGCCGCGGCGGCGGCGACCGCGACGAGCATGCCCGCCGCCTCGGCCACCGTGAGGGCCCCGGCGGCGTGCGCTGCGGCGAGCGCGAGCGCCGGCCAGACCGAGCCGAGCAGCGCCTGCGGGAGCGCCGCCTGCGCCACCGGTCGGCTGCGCGAGCCGCCCTGGGTCACGTAAGGCAGCGCGACCATCAGCCAGATCGGCGGGGTGCGCGAGAGGCACTGCGTCAGCACGAGGGCGACGGGCGCCGCGGCGTCGAGCCGCGCGAGCAGGGCGACGCGAAGCACGAGGACCACGATCAGCGCCGCCGCGCCGAACGCGCCGATGCGGCTGTCCTTGAGGATCTCGAAGATCCGCGCGCGATCGAGCGCGCCGCCGAGCGCGTCGGCCGTGTCCGCGAGGCCGTCCTCGTGGAACGCCCCGGTCAGGAGCAGCCCGAGCGCCACGGTGACGCTCGCCGCGACGAGCGCGCCGCCCCGATCGACGAGCAGCCACGCCGCGGCCAGGACGGCGCCGAGAGCGGCGCCCACGAACGGAAACCAGGCCGAGGCCCAGCGCCAGTCCGCCTCGGCATAGGGGAACCCGCCGACCGGAACGCGCGTGAGGAAGGTCGCAGCTGCGCGGGCGCCGCGCAGCACCGGCGGCATCGTCATGGCGTGTCGCGGCGCGCGCGATCGGGCACGCTCGCGCTCGCGAACGTCGCCATGCCGGCGTGGAGGGCGCAGGCCGCGTCGAGGAGGGGTAGCGCGGCCAGCGCGGCGCTCGCCTCGCCGAGCCGCATCCCGAGGTCCAGCAGAGGGCGCGCGTCGAGCGCCGCGAGGACATGGGCGTGACCGAGCTCGGCCGAGCGGTGGGCGAAGAGCATGCCCGCCCGCGCTTCGGCGCTCGTCCGGACGAGCGCGAGCGCCGCCGTCGAGACGATGAAGCCGTCGACGAGCACCGCCATCCGCCGCTCGATCGCCCGCGCCATGGCGCCCACGAGCGCGGCGATCTCCTTTCCGCCGACCGCCTGCACGACGCGGTGAGGATCCGCGCGGAGGCCGCCCGGGGCCTGCTGGACGCGTCGCATCGCGTCGCGCACGACCTCGATCTTGCGCGACAGCGCGTCGCCGGAGATGCCCGTCCCCACGCCGACGACGTCCTCCGGCTCGAGCCCGAGGAGCAGCGCCGTCACGGCCGCCGACGCCGTCGTGTTGCCGATGCCCATCTCGCCGAGCAGGACGACGCGCGTGTCGCCCCCGAGCGCGTCGATCTCGGCGGCACCCGCGCGGAGCGCGCGCTCGTAGACGGCCTCCGAGAGCGCGTCCTCGACCCGCAGGTCGCCGATGGGATCGTCGGCGACCGGATCGCGCCGCAGCTGCGCGCCGTCGCCGCGGTCGACGCGCTCGTACGGGTGGGCCACGCCGACGTCCACGACCCGAAGCTCGACCCCGAGGTGCCGGCAGAGCACGCTGGCGGCGGCGCCGCCGCGCACGAAATTCGCCACCATCGCCGCCGTGACCTCCGCCGGGTACGCCGACACGCCGTGCCGGACAACGGGGTGATCGGCGGCGAAGAGCACCGCCGCCGCAGGCCGGCTCGCGGGCGGCCCGCCCTGGATGCCCGCGAGCGCCACGGCGAGATCCTCGAGCGCTCCGAGGCTGCCGCGCGGCTTGGTCAGCGTCTCTTGCCGCGCGCGCGCCGCGCTCACCGCGCTCGCATCGAGCTCCGGGAACACCCAGTGAGGCGACAGAGCCATGTCCGCGTTCTCTACTCCCCCGTGAGAAGGTGGGGAAGCGCGTTGACCGTCCCGGCGGACCGCAATGGTCGCCCATCCGGTCCGAGAGGACCCCGCGCCTCGGTCGTCTGCCGAAACCATCCTCCGTAGGCGCGAGCCGCTCGCGGCGGCTGCTACGGGATGTTCCGGGCGCGCACGCCTGCCTGCGCGCGCGGCGCGCCGGACTCCTGCGGGAGTCCTTCGGTCCTATCGGTGGAGCTGAGGGGGATCGAACCCCTGACCTCATGACTGCCAGTCATGCGCTCTCCCAGCTGAGCTACAGCCCCGGTCGTTGGGAGCGGCATATCTACAGCCTCCCGCACCGCTTGTCTCTACTTTTTTTCGACCGGCGCGCTTTTGTGTCCAAGGGCGTCGGTTCGCGGCGTGTTTGCACGTGTTTGCGCGTGTTTGCGTCCGTCGGCTGGTGGGTTTGCCCGGCGGAGGGCCCGCGCGGCTTGGCGGCGATGCGGCCGCCGGGCCGCGCGGCCCTCAGAAGTTCATCAGCTTTGCCAGGTAGTACTTCATCGTCTCGGTCGTCCCGCCGCCGATGCGGAGGAGCCGCTGATCGCGCCACGCGCGCGCGATGGGGAAGTCCTCGATGTAGCCCCACCCGCCGTGGAACTGCAGGCACGTGTCCACGACGTCGTTCGCCACGTCGCCGGCCAGGATCTTCGCCATCGAGATGAGCTTCACCGTCTCGAAGCTGATCGGCACCTTCCGCACGTACCGCTCGTCGTTGTAGTGGTCGACGCACTTGTAGGCGAACGCGCGCGCCGCCTCGCAGCGCGTGTACAGGTCCACGAGCTTGTGCTGCCACGACTCGCGCTTGATGATCGGCTTGCCGAACGCCACCCGCTCGCGCCCGTACTCGACCGTGTCGTCGAGCGTCATGAACGAGCTCGCGATCGCGCTCACCGCAGCGACCAGCCGCTCGGTCTGGAAGTTCTGCATCAGGTACGCGAAGCCCTGATCCGCCTCGCCGAGCAGGTAGCGCCTCGGCACCCGCACGTCCTCCAGGAAGAGCTCCGCCGTGTCCGAGGACTTGTTGCCGATCTTCTTCAGCTTCTTCGCGACGTTGAAGCCGCGGAGCGCCGTCGGCACGAGGAAGAACGAGCAGCCGTGGGCGCCCTTGTCCGGCGACGTCTTGGCGAGCAGCGTCACGAAGTCGGCGCGCGTCCCGTTCGTGATGAAGGTCTTCTGCCCGTTCAGCACGTAGTCGTCGCCGTCCTCGCGTGCGGTCGTCCGGATCCCGGCCACGTCGCTGCCGGCCGCCGGCTCGGAGACGCCGAGCGCGGCGATCTTGTCACCCGCGAGCGCCGGCCTGAGAAACTCCTCGATCTGCTCCTTCGTGCCGATGTCGCTGATCACCGGGGTCGCCATGTCGCTCTGCACGAGCAGCCCCATCGAGACGCCAGCCATCGTGCAGCGCACGAGCTCCTCGGCCTTCGCCGCCGAGAACCAGTAGTCGAGCCCGGCGCCGCCGTGCTCCTCCGGGAAGTGCGCGCCCAGGATCCCGAGCTCGCCGGCGCGCTTGAACACCCAGTTGGGAAAGCACTCCGACGCCTCCCACTCCTCCACGTGAGGAGCGAGCTCCTTCTCCGCGAAGGCCCGCACCGTCTTCCTGAACTGCTGATGCTCTTCCGTGAACGGCTGCCACATCGGGAACCCCTCCTCGCCCGCCCAGAGCGAGATGATTCGTACACGAAACATCTTTCCGCGCAAGCGCCGCGCCCTGGCGCTTCTGCCGCGCCTGGTCCGCCGCACGGGGGCCGGCGCGGGGTCGCGCGGGGTCGCGACGGGCCGCCGCGCGGCGCCGAGCGGGCCGCGTGGCGTCCCATGGAAAACCAGGGCCCATGGCGCGGCGCGCGACCGTGCGGGCGGCGGCGCGAGCGCCAGAAGAACCGCCGAAGAGCGAAAAATGAATCGGCACGCGCACCCATCCACGCAGTCTGCGGGCTCTGCTAGCCTCCGGGCCACATGCGATTCCTCGTCCTGTCGCGCAACGCGTCCCTCTATTCGACGAGCCGGATCGTGCTCGCGGGGCGCGCGCGTGGTCACGACGTCAGCGTCATCGATCCGCTCGATTTCCAGATCGTCGTGTCGCGTGGGCGCCCGTCGTTGCTCGTCGGTGGCTCGGCGGTGCCCCGCTTCGACATCGTGATCCCGCGCATCGGCGCCAGCATCACGAACTACGGCCTCGCCGTCGTCCGTCAGTTCGATCTCATGGGCGTCCCCGTCCTGAACGGCGCCGTCTCGATCGCGAGGAGCCGCGACAAGCTGCGGGCGCTCCAGCTGCTCACGCGCCGCAAGCTCAACGTGCCGATCACCGTGTGCGCCCGGAGCCCGGCCGGCGTCGAGGCGGCGCTCTCGCTCGTCGGCGGCTGCCCCGCCATCGTGAAGCTCCAGCAGGGGACCCAGGGCATCGGCACCATGCTCGCCGAGACGCCCCACGCCGTGCACGCGCTGCTCGAGACGTTCTGGGCCATGGGCCAGGACATCGTGCTCCAGGAGTACGTGCGCGAGTCGAAGGGGCGCGACATCCGGGTCATCGTCGTCGGCGGCCGCGTGGTCGCGTCGATGCGCCGCGTCGCCAAGCCGGGCGAGTTCCGCTCGAACCTCCACCGCGGCGGCAAGGGCGACCGGGTGAAGCTGCCGCGCGCCTACCGCAGCGTCGCGATCCGCGCGGCGAAGGCGATGGGCCTCGAGGTCGCCGGCGTCGACATGCTCGAGGCGCGCTCCGGGCCCAAGATCCTCGAGATCAACAGCTCGCCCGGCCTGGAGGGGATCGAGCGCGCGAGCGGCGTCGACGTCGCGGGCGCGATCATCAGCTACGCCGAGCGCTACGCGGTCGAGCAGCGCGGCCTCAGCCGCCGCACGCTCGAGGCGCGGATCGCCGAGGTGATCCACGACGAGCGCATGCCGGCGCCGCGGCGGCTCAGCCGCGCGGCGACGGAGAACGGGGCGGGCGCGAGCCGCCGGAAGGCCGCGGCGCTCACGGGCGGGAGGGGCGCGCGGAGGGTCCTGTCGTGACCCTGCGGGTCGAGGCGGCCGGCGAAGCGGTCGTCCTGACCATCGATCGTCCCGAGCGCAGGAACGCCATCGACAGCGCCTTCGCGAGCCGCCTCGGCGAGGCGCTCCGCCGCGCCGCCTCCGACCCGCGCGTGCGCGGCGTCGTGCTCACCGCGACGAGCAGCGACGTCTTCGTGGCGGGCGGCGACATCCGCGAGCTCCACGCGCTCGCCTCCGGCGGCGCCGACGGGGGCGAGGTCCTCCGGAGGTTCGAGGGCCTCGCCGCCTTCGAGGAGAGCGATGTGCCGATCGTCGCCGCGGTGCAGGGCGACGCGCTGGGCGGCGGCTGCGAGCTCTTGCTTCTCTGCGATTTCGTCATCGTCGAGGAGCACGCCGCGCTCTCGTTCCGCCACGTCAAGATGGGCCTGTCCCCGGCGTGGGGCGGGCTGACCCGGCTCTGCGAGCGGGTGGGGCCGCTCTCGGCGGCGCGGCTGCTCTTGACGGCGGAGCGGATCGACGCCGCCGAGGCGCTCCGCATCGGCCTCGTGGGCGAGGTCGTCCCGACGGGCGCGGCGCGGAGCCGGGCCATCGCGCAGGTCAGCCGCATCGCCGAGAGCCCGCGCGCGTCGGTCGCGGCCATGAAGCGGTCCCTGCACCAGGTGCGCGAGGCGCTGCGCGCCTCCGCCGCCGAGGTCGAGCGGCGGGCGTTCGCCCAGCAATGGAACGGCCCGGAGCACCGGCGCGCGATGGATGCGTTCCTGGGCAAGAAGTGACGGTGGCGCGGCGTGAAGGGCGCGGAGCAGGAGGACCCTGGAGGCGCCACGGACGCGCTGGAGAGCGCTGAGCGAGCGCCCGCGCCGGCGAGCACCGAGGCCGCGCCCGCGAGCGTCGATGCCGCGCCGGTGAGCGCCGAGGGCGCGCTGGCGAGCGTCGATGCCGCGCCGGTGAGCGCGCTGCTCCCGCTCGTGCCGCCGACGATCGAGCACTTCATCGGCCGTCGCCCGCACCTGCGCGCGCTCCAGCGCGCCGCCGAGGGGCTCGCGATGGAGCAGCCCGTCGCCGTGTTCGTGCACGGCGGCGCGGGCATGGGCAAGAGCGCGCTCATCCACCACTTCCTGATGGGGCTGCGCCGCGACAAGGGGACGGTCGTCCTGCGCGGGCGCTGCGCCCTCGCGGGGACCGAGTCCTACAAGGCGTTCGGCGGCGTCATGGAGGCGCTGAGCCGCTTCCTCCGGCGGGTCTCGGACGGCGAGGTGGAGCGCCTCCTGCCGCGCGACGTCCGCGCGCTCGCCCGGGTGTTCCCGGTGCTCTCGCGCGTGCCGGCCGTCGCGTCGGCGCCGCGCCCGAGCGAGTCGCCCGACGCGCAGGAGCTGCGGCAGCGCAGCTTCACCGCGCTCCGCCAGCTGCTCTGGCGGATCGCCGAGCGCAGCCCGCTCGTCGTGGCGATCGAGGACCTGCAGTGGGGCGACATCGACAGCGTGGCGCTCCTGCTCGAGCTCACGCGGCCGCCCGACGCGCCCGCGATGATGTTCCTCGGCAGCTACCGGGACGAGGACGTCGCCACGAGCGCGCCGCTCCGCGCGCTGCTCGAGGGGATGGGGCTCGATCGCCGGCCCGCCGCGGAGGTCGAGGCCGCCGGCGGGCGGGCGCGGATCGAGCCGGCGCGCCGGGAGGGCGCGCCGCGCGAGATCGCGGTCGGCCCGCTCTCGCCGCTCGAGGCCGAGGAGCTCTCGCTCGCGCTCCTCTTCGCGTACGACGAGGTCACCCGCGCGCGGGCGGACGCCATCGCCCGCGCGTCGCGGGGCAACCCGCGGCTGCTCGGTGAGCTCGCCCGCGACGCGCAGGAGCCCTCGAGCGAGGACGGCGCCCGGGGCGACGCCGCGCGGGGCGGGGCGCTCGACGCGCGCCTCGGCCGCTTGCCGGAGCAGGCGCTCCGGGCGCTCGAGGTGATCGCGGTCGCCGGTGAGCCGATCGACGAGGCGATCGTGGCGCGGGCGGCGAAGCTCGGCGACGACGAGCGCGCCACGGCGATGACGCTGCTGCTCACGGAGGACCTGATCGCCGCGCGGCGCGCCGCCGAGGGCGAGCTCGTCGAGGCGTCGCACGACCGGGTGCGCGCGGCCGTGGTCGGCCGGCTCGGCCCGGAGCAGCTCGCGGCGCGGCACCGCAGGCTCGCGCGGGCGCTCGAGGCGCTGGGGACGGCGGACGCGGAGGCGCTCTCGCGGCACTGGCTCGGCGCGGGGGACGCCGCGCGGGCGGGGCGGCTCGCCGAGCGCGCGGCCGAGGAGGCGGCGGAGGCGCTCGCGTTCGAGCGCGCGGCGCGGCTCTACGACCTCGCGCTCGGCCTGCGCTCGCGCGAGGCGGATCTCCCCGCGGCGGAGCGGCGCGCGCTCGGCGTGCGGTGCGCCGACGCGATGGTCAACGCGGGCAAGAGCGCCGAGGCGGCGAGGATCTACGCGGCGGCGGCGGAGGGGGCGGACGGCGCGCCCTCGCTCGAGCTCCGCCGGCGGGCCGCGGAGCAGTACCTGCGGAGCGGGCACATCGACGAGGGGATCGAGCTCGTCCGCGCGGTCCTCCGGGCGGTCGGCCTGTCGTTCCCGGAGACGCCGCGGCGCGCGCTGGTCGCGCTGCTCCTGCACCGGGCGGAGCTGCGCCTCAGGGGCCTGCGGTTCCGCGAGCGGCCCGAGTCGGAGGTGCGACCGGAGGAGCTCGCGCGCATCGACGCCTGCTGGACGGTGACGGTGGGGCTGTCCGGCGTCGACATGGTCCGCTCCGCCGAGTTCTCGGCGCGCGCCCTCTTGCTCGCGCTGCGCGCCGGCGAGCCGTACCGCGTCGGCCGCGCGCTCGCGTTCGAGGCCTCGTCGGCGTGCATGATGGGGGCGCCGGGCCGGGCGCGCGCCGAGGAGCTCGTCTCCGCGGTGCGGGCGCTCTCGGAGCGGCTCGACAGCCCGCACCTGCTCGGCCTGTCGATGATGGTGTCGGGCATGCTCGAGGCGTTCACGGCCGGGCGCTGGAGGGCGGCGTCCGCGTGGTACGAGCTGGCCGACGAGCTCTTGCGCGACCGCTGCGCCGGCGTGTCCTGGGAGCTCGCGACGACGCAGCTGATGGCGTCGTGGGCGCGGTACTACCGCGGGCAGATCGACGCGCTCGCGCGGACGACGCCGGCCGTGCTCCGCGCCGCCGAGCAGCGGGGGGATCTCTATGCGGTGGCGATCTTCAGCGCGCAGGCGGCGTGGGTGGCGCTCGCCTCGGACGACGTGGCGGGCGCGCGCGGCGCCATCGCGGGGGCGCTGTCGAGGTGGACGACGTCGGGCTTCCACCTCGAGCATTTCGTGGGGCTGCTCGGCGAGACCTACGTCGACCGGTACGCTGGCCGCGCGGGCGCCGCGATGAAGCGCCTCACGGACGCCTGGCCGAGGATCGAGGGCTCGATGCTGCTGATGATGCAGAACAGCCGGGTGATGGCGCACGTCGAGCGCGCGTGCACGGCGCTCGCCGTGGCCGAGGCGGCGCCCGAGCCGGAGCCGCTGATCCAGGCGGCGCTCCGGGACGCCGCGGCGCTCGCCCGCGAGAGGACGGCGTGGTCGGACCCGTTCGTTCCGCTCATCCGCGCGGGCGCGGCGGAGCTGCGCGGCGACAGGGAGGCGGCGATCGTGCTGCTGGAGGCGGCGGCGGCCGGGTTCGACGCGGCGGACATGCCGCTCTACGCGGCGGCGGCGCGGCGCCAGGCGGGCGAGCTGCTCGGCGGGGAGAAGGGGCTGCAGCGGCTCCTCGTGGCGGACGCGGTGATGGCGCGGGAGCGGATCAAGAGCCCGGCGCGGTGGGCGGCGATGCTGGCGCCGGGGTTCGGGCGGGGCGAGCGGGTCGGCTGGGGCTGACCCGTGGCGTGCGGCGGCGGCCGTTGCCTTTTTGGCGTGCCGCGGGGCCGAGCGGCCCGCTAGCCCGAGCCGCCGCCGGGCAGCGGACCGAACTGCTTCTCGTAGGCCGCGAGCCGGGCGGCGAGCCGCTTCGCCTCATCGCCGGCGGTACGAGCCTGCTCTTCGGCGGCGCGAGCCTGCTCTTCGGCGGCGCGAGCCTGCTCTTCGCCGGTCGGCACCACGCGCCCATCGCCATCGAGCCAGCGCAGCCAGTCGACCACGAGGCCGCGGTACGTGCCGTGGCGCACCCCGAGGCGCAGGCCGAGGCACGCGCTCACGACGTCGCCGTTCGCCTCGGGCGGCACCGGCACGTAGGACCGCGTGGTCCGATCGAGCGCATAGGCCTCGAGCGTGCCCGAGAACGGATCGAACAGGTAGTACTCGAGCACGCGCAGGAGCTTCGCGTAGATCCGCATCTTGTCGGTGCGATCGACCTGCTCGGTGCTCTCGGAGAGCAGCTCGATCACGACGTCGGGCGTCCTCCCGTCCTCCTGCCAGACGACCCAGGACTTGCGCTCGCGCGCGTTGGTGTCGAGCACCACGAACACGTCGGGGCCCCGGAAGTCGTTCTTCTTCGTCTGGAGCTCGCTGAAATAGATGGCCATGTTGCCGCCGACGTACACGTCGTCGCGGTCGTGCCAGCGCAGCTTGAGCGCCTCGATGAGCAGGTTCATCTGCTGGAGGTGGCGCTCGGACTCCATCGGCTCCCCATCGTCGTACGGGAGCTCGTCCTCGCCGGGCGGGGGGATCGGGATGTGAGACTTCTCGCTCTGGAAGGGCATACGACGCTCCACGCGCAGCGTACCCCATGCCGCGCGCCGGCGCAGCCGGCCGATCGGGGCGGCGCGCTCGGATCGGCGCTGCCTGCTGCCAGGCGTCAGCGCACCGCCAGCACCACCTCGTGCGCCTCGGTCTTCGCCGGGATCTCCCAGCGCTCGGTCATCCGGCGGATGACCGCCTCCGGCACCGCCGCCTCCCGCGCCCGGTTCTGCGCGAGCAGCGTCGACGCGGGAACCTCCACGTAGACGACGCGGATCCTCGCCCCGTAGTCGGCCGCCATCTGCAGCAGGGGGCCGCGCCGCTGCCGCGAGAGGTTCGTCGCGTTCCACACGAACCGCTCGCCGCGCCGGAGGTGCTCCTTCGCCCGCTCGCGCGCGGCCTGGACCACCTGTCCCTGCGTGTCGCCCGGATCGATCTCCAGCTCGCTCCGCAGCGCGTCCAGGGAGACGACCGGCCAGTCGGCGAGGTGGTGGCGAACATAGGTGTCCTTCCCGGCGCCCGGGAGTCCGCTCATCACCACGACCTCGGAGCGCGTGTCGTCGTAGACCTCGACATCGGGGTGGCGCCCTTCGGAGCGGAAGTACACGAAGCGCGTGTGATCCGACGCGAAGCGCCGCGGCGCGGTGTAACACCCCTCCTCGCGGCAGAACTCGCGGAACAGCTCGATGTTGTCGAGCACGCGCCCCATGTCCGCGCAGATGCGCCCTCGGATGTCCGCCTCGGCCACGAGCGCGAGCAGGTCGCAGCGCGCCTGCAGGCTGATCTCGGCGGCGACGCGCCGCGCGTCGTCGCGCTCGATGAGATAGAACGGGATCTGATGGTAGCGCACGAGCGCGCACACCTGCTCGCGCAGCGCGAACGGCGCGCCGAGCTCCCAGAGCAGGCGGCGCGCGAGGAGCTCCCCCGCGCGCGAGTGGCCCTTCGCCGTGACCCGCCCGTCCTCCTCGCGGGTGGTCGCCGGCTTCGCCACGTCGTGGAGGAGGCACGCGAGGTACACGGCGTGCTGCTCCTCGGCCGGCAGCGCCTGCCACTCCGGCAGCCCGAGGAGCGTCTCCAGCACCATGCGGGTGTGGATCCAGACGTTGCCCTCGGCGTGGTGGATCGGGTCCTGCGGGCAGGCCTCGAGCGCACGGACCCAGTCGAAGACCTGGAGCTCGTCCCAGGGGACACGCCCCGGATCGGGCGTGAGGAGGTCGAGGAGCGACGGCGCGGAGGACATGACGGGGGACCCCTGGCGAGCGCGCGGCCGGCTCCGCGTTCGGCGGCGCGCGGCGCTCAGCGCGCGTGAGGGCTGTAGCATGTCCGCTAAAGCACGCCGGTGCTACCCTGGCGCTGCCATGTCCGCCAAATACCCTCGCTCGTTCCACCTGCCGTGGTCCCCCGGCGGAACGTCCGATGACAAGAGGATGGCGGACGTGTCGGGGCTGCTCGGCGTCGAGATCGTCATCACGGAGAAGTGCGACGGGAGCAACCTCACGTACACGCGGGCGAGCGTCTTCTCCCGCTCGCACTCGGGCCCTCCGTCCCACCCGAGCTTCGACCTCGCGAAGGCCACGCACGCGAGCATCGCTCACCTGCTCTCGGAGGGCATGTCGCTCTTCTGCGAGTATTGCTATGCGGTCCACTCCATCGAATACGAGGCGCTCCCCGGGTATTCGCTGGTCTTCGGCGTGCGCGACGACGCGCGGGGGCTCTTCTGGGAGTGGGACATGGTCGTGGCCCAGGCGAACGATCTGGGCCTCCCCACGGTGCCTGTCCTGTTCCGGGGCACCGTCGACGGCGAGCGCGAGCTCGAGGCGCTGACGACCGCGCTCGCGCGCGAGCCGTCCGCGTTCGGCGGCGCGCGCGAGGGCGTGGTGGTGCGGGCCGCCGGCGAGTTCCCGGACACGATGTTCCAGCGCTGCCTCGCCAAGTGGGTGCGGCGCGGGCACGTGCAGACGGACGAGCACTGGATGCACCAGGAGATCCGGCCCCAGCGGCTCGCGCCGGGGTCGGCGCCGGCTTTGGCGTCACCGCCGTGAGGCCAGCGCCGCGAGCCTCTCGCAGAGGCGCTCGCGGATCGGGCCGTAGGCCTCGCGGTACTCCTCCCAGTCGAGGCGCTCGCCCGCGACGATCTCGCGCCAGTACGGGTTCGCGGCGCCGTAGTCGTGGAGGGCGCCGGTCTCGGCGATCTGCACGGCGAAGAGCGGCACCCGGAGGGCGTGGAAGAGCTTCTTCTTCGAGGCTCCCGGCTCCTCGGCGAAGCGGGCGCCGGCCTTCTTGAAGTCGGACGCGGAGCGGCTCGCGGCCGAGGCGGCGAGCTTCTTCCTGTCGAGCTTGAACGGGAAGGGCGGCCTGGCCTCCTTGAGCCGGTGCTCGGGCGGGAGGAACAGGCACTCGAGCGCGAAGACGCTGTGCTCGGCGATGGCATCGCGGAAGGTGTCGAGGCCGTGGACGACGACGTTGACGCCCGGCGCAAAGGCGAGGTCCTGCCGCGCGTCGCGCCGCGCGAGGACGGCGACGAAATCCTCGTCGGACGCCGCGGACGCGGTGCCGTACACGCGCGACCCGGCGCGGAACACGCTGTGGACCTCGCCGTCTGTGCGGCCGAGGACGCGGAGCACGGTGGAGAGGCTCATGGCTGTGGCCCCGCTCGAGGGATCGCGAGCATCGCGCCGTTGCCGTCCCCGCGCAACCGTTGGCGCGCCCTCGACGGCCACGGCGCCGGCCCGCGCCCTCGACCGCCATGGCGCGCGCCCGCGAGCGCGCGCCGCCGGAGCACCCCCGAGGCGCGCGGTGCTCCTCTCCCCTGCTTCCCCATGCTGCGTCGGGCCCGCCGAGAGCGAATCGGCCGCGAGCGACGCCACTGTCGCTCGACATCGCCCCCCGGGATTCGTGGAGCTGGCGGGACGGTTAACCTTCCGTCGTCCGCTCGCCGGCACCAGGGGGGAGTGTCGTGTCGTCACCTGTGGTTGCCGAGCAGCTCCGGTGCTCGCGCCGAGCGCGCCAGCTCAGATAGGCCGCGATGACGATGTTGATCACCAGGATGACGATGCGCGTCAGTCGCCATCCATGGCGGACGAGCTCCATGATCTCGAAGGGGACGAGCGAGGCTGTCGCTCCGACGACCAGCCAGGGGGCCCACCTGTAGCCATGGCGGAGCGACGAGCCCTCGATGAAGCTGAGCAGGGAGTCCGCCGCGAGCGCGGCGCTCACGACGTGGGCGCCGTGCGGCGTCGTCGCCTTCGAGACCACGTCCATCAGCGCGGCGCTCCAGGCGCTCGCGCTCTCCCTGCCCAGCGTGACCGCGAACGCGTGAGCCCTGGCGGCGAGCCCGGACGAGGCCAGGAGGAAAATCGCGATCGCCAGCACGATCTGCAACACCGATTTGGCGAGCTTGTAGACGATGATGGCGCGCACGCCGAGCGCCCGCCGCAGAGCATGGGCCTGAGCGGCTGCGAATCGATCCCTGGCGGCCATGCGCTCCATCCTGGCACGTGTTTCCCGCGCGCGGCGGCCCGTATCGACCTCGAATAGGCCCACCGAACTCAACCATCGGGACGCCATGGAACCCGTCCACGAGGCAAGGATGGGCTCAAACTTTGGGACATGCGCGACCGCGGGCTCGCGGAGCTCGACCTCGTTGACGTCACGCGCGTCGTCGAGGACGGCAGCAGGCGCAACGTGTACGGATATCGGGCCGTGGTCTGCGACGTCCCGGCCGGCTGCGCGGCCTTGCCTCGACGGCGCCAGGCCGCTCCCGCGGCAGCCGCAGCCGCAGCCGCCAGCGTGTATAATCATGGCGCTTCGCCGATGATCTCTTGGTCAGGGAAGAATCCGCGCGAGGCATTCTTGCAAGTGGGGTACACATGGCCGTCGGGCAGCAAGCGGGTCAGCAGAGCCTGTTCATCGATGATTTTTTCTACTTCATCCTGCGGCTTCGAAAATCCCGTATCCAGTCCGTGGTGGCCCGCGTGCGGCGCATGTATCCAGACGAGTCGCCGGAGCAGCACGGGCGCCGGCTGATCGCATCGACCGCGGCGCTCTCTTTCGCCGCGGGCGGCGTCGTCCATGTGCCGTCCATCCTCCCTGGGTTCGGCATCGTGTACGAAGGCGTGGGGTTCGTCGCGGGCACATCCATCCTTACCAGGATGCACCTTTATCTGATCCTCGAGATAGCGCTGCTCTTCGGGAAGGACATCGACGAATCCGAGCGCGTCAAGGAGCTCGCGGCCGTGGTGGCGGCTTGTGCCGCCAGCGCCGCCGCGCCGGCGGCCGTCCTCGCGGTGAGCTTGAACCCGGCCTTCGCCGTGGCGACGGGGGCGCTCGCCGCGGCGGCCGTCTCCCGGGCGATCGGGGAATCGGCGATCCGCCGCTACCAGCGCTCGACGGCGCCCGAGGCGGCGGTCCCCGCGCCAGCGAAGGGATAGCGTCCCGTCCCGCCCCTCGAGGTCTCGACCCCCGCGTGCGGCGGGAGAATTCCCCGACGCGCCTCGTCGCCGTCGCCCGCCTGGCTTCCCCTCCTCGTCCAGCTCGCCGCTTGCCGTCCCGGCGACGGGTCGCTTCGCGACGACGGATTCCGGGCTCGGCTGGCGCGCGGCTGCCGGAGCGAGCCCGACTGCCTCGTGCTGGAGCTCGAGGCGCAGGCCATCCTCTCGGCGGAGCGCGAGCTCTCGGCGAGCGTGACTCTCCTGTGAACCTGGTGTTTCCTTGACCGTGTAAGTACCGTGTTCGCCGCCGCCATCACGGGCGGCGTCTCCGCGCTTCCAGGAGGGTCCATGGCCGTCGCCGACTCGCACGCCGCTCGTTCCCAGAAGACCGATCACCTGCCCGAGGCCGTCGAACGGCGGGTGGCGGACGCCCTCGCCGCGCTGTCGCTCGAGCAGAAGGTCCGCCTGCTCACGGGCGCCGACTTCTGGAGCACGCACCCCGAGCCCGCGATCGGCCTGCGCCGCATGGTCGTCTCGGATGGCCCGGTCGGCGTGCGCGGCGAGCGCTGGGACGAGCGCGATCCGTCGGTGTGCCTCCCTTCCCCCACCGCCCTCTCGGCCACGTGGGATGAGGCCTTGCTGGAGCGCGTCGGCGCCGTGCTGGCGTCGGAGGCGCGGCGCAAGGGCGTCGACGTCGTCCTGGGGCCGACCGTCAACCTGCACCGCAGCCCGCTCGGCGGCAGGCACTTCGAGTGTTTCTCCGAGGATCCCCTGCTGACCGGCCGGATCGGCGCCGCCTACGTCCGAGGGCTGCAGGCCCACGGCGTCGGCGCCACCCCGAAGCACTACGTCGCCAACGACTCGGAGACCGAGCGCTTCACGGTCGACGTGCGGGTCGATCTGCGCACGCTGCGCGAGCTCTACCTCGCGCCCTTCGAGCGGATCGTCACCAGCGCGGGCCCGTGGCTCGTGATGGCCTCGTACAACGCCGTCAACGGGGTGACCTTGACCGAGAGCCCGCTGCTCGAGTCGCCGCTCGAGGACGAGTGGGGCTTCGACGGCGTCGTGATCTCCGACTGGACAGCGACCCGCTCCACCGAGGCCGCGGGGCGCGCGGCGCTCGACCTCGCCATGCCGGGCCCGGGAGGGCCGTGGGGCGAGGCGCTCGTCGCCGCCGTCCGCCGCGGCGCGGTGCCCGAGAAGGCCATCGACGACAAGGTCCGCCGCCTGCTGCGCCTCGCCGCCCGGGTCGGCGCCCTCAAGGACGTCGCGCCGGCCGCCCCTGTCCCGGCCCTGCTCTCCGGCGCCGACGTCGGGAGGTTCGCTCGCGAGGCCGCCGCGGCCTCCATGGTGCTCGTGCGCAACCAGGGCGACCTGCTCCCCCTCGACGCGGCCAGCCTCCGGCGCGTCGCCGTGATCGGCCCCAACGCCGCGACGGGGCGGATCCAGGGCGGCGGCAGCGCCAGCGTCCACCCGCACTACGCGATCTCGCCGATGGACGGGCTGCGCGCCGTGCTCGGCCGGAGCGCCAACGTGGTGCACGCCGTGGGCACCCGCATCCACGAAGGGCTCGTGCCGGTGACCGGGGACCAGGTCGTCGACCCCGTGACCGGGCAGCGCGGCGTCCACGTGCGGCTCCTCGACGCACAGGGCGGCGTCCTGCACGAGGAGCACCGTGAAATCGGTCGCCTCACGTTCATCGGGGACCAGCGCGCGAACGCGGCCGCGACGATCGAGGTGAAGGGGCGGTTCCGCGCCGTCGAGGCGGGCCGCTACCGGTTCGGCGTGGCGGGCGTGGGCCTCTATCGCCTCACCGCCGGCGGGGAGGTCCTGTTCGACGAGGCGGTCCTGCCGGACAAGGACGACCTCGCCGCGGCCTTGCTCGCCCCGCCTCAGCGCGCGGCCGAGCTGTCCCTGGCCGCCGGCCAGGAGGTCGACCTCGCCCTCACGCACACCGTCCCCGCGGGCACGCTCGCGGTGGCGTTCTCCCTGGGCGTCGAGGTCCCCGCGCCGTCCGACGAGCAGGAGCTGGTGCGCGCCATCGAGCTCGCGCGCTCCGCCGACGTCGCGGTCGTGGTCGTCGGCACCACCGAGGCGATCGAGAGCGAGGGCTTCGACCGGACGACGCTCGGGCTCCCCGGCCGCCAGGACGAGCTGGTCAGCGCGATCGCGGCCGTGAACCCCCGGACGATCGTGCTTGTGAACTCCGGCGGGCCGGTGATCATGCCCTGGAGCCACGAGGTGGCCGCGGTGCTCCTCACGTGGTTCCCGGGCCAGGAGTTCGGCGCCGCCGTGGCCGACGTGCTGCTCGGCGAGGTGGAGCCCGGCGGCCGCCTGCCCACGACCTGGCCCGCGCGGGCGGAGGACGTGCCGGTGCTCTCGACGAAGCCCGAGAACGGCAAGCTGGTCTATGCCGAGGGCCTGCACATCGGGTACCGGGCCTGGGCGCGCGCCGGCGTGAGCCCGGCGTACCCGTTCGGCCACGGCCTGGGCTACACGCGCTGGGAGATCGTCGACGTGGAGGCGCCGCCGCGCGTCGCGGCCGGCGCGGCGGTCGAGGCGCGCGTGCGCGTCCGCAACGTCGGGCCTCGCCGCGGGCGTCACGTGATCCAGCTCTACCTGTCGCGGCCGGACTCCGAGGTCGAGCGCCCCGTGCTCTGGCTGGCGGGCTTCGCGTCCGTCGAGGCCGAGCCCGACCAGACGGTCGACGTCTCGATCACCGTGGAGCCGCGGGCCTTCGCGCACTGGGCGGCGGGCCGCTGGCAGGTGGAGCCCGGCGTGTACACGCTGCACGCGGGACACTCGGCCACCGTCCTGACGAGACAGACCGCGGTGCACCTGAACGACTGAGAGCGCCTCTGCGCATCTCCGCGCGCCGCGCGCCGCGCGCGCTCGAAGACATCGACTCGACGATCCCGGGATCGACGCGACGTGCCCGGGATCGACGCTTCGCCAAGGAGCATGGCGGGCGCCTCGCTCCCTCTCGACATGCCTTGGTGCAAATTGCCCCAGCGTGACCGATGCGCGCGGCCGATTCCCGGCCGGAAAGGGCGATTCGTCCTCGTCTTGTCGTGAGCGTGCGCGGGCGAGCGACGAGCTCGCCGTGGACCGCGCGCGCGACAGGGCATCGGCGAGGGGTTTCGCCGCATGGGCGCCCGCGGAGGCGAGGGGGTGGCCCCTGGTTCGCCGCTTGCTTTCCAGGAGGGCGACCCATGATGGACGAGCACCATGTCCCCGGCCAGAGCGGATGGCTCGCGCTCCCCGGGAGAGGCGATGAGAGCACGGGCGGCGTTTCGTCGAGCGTCCGTGGATCGCCGCACAGGGAGCGCGCCGTCGGCGAGGTCCTCGCGGGCAAGTACCAGATCGTGGGGCGGCTGGGCGCCGGGGGCATGGGCACGGTGTGGCGGGCGCGCAGCCTGTGGCTCGACGTCGACGTGGCGATCAAGGTGCTCCACGAGGATCAGCTCGACGCGCACGCCGCCGAGCGGCTGCTGCGGGAAGCGCGCGCGACGGCGAGGCTCGGCCATCCGGCGATCGTGCGCGTGTTCGATTTCGGTGAGACCGACTCGGGCGAGCCGTTCCTGGTGATGGAGCTGCTCGAGGGCGCGTCGCTCTCGAGCTGGCTGGAGGCGAGGGGCCGGATGCCGGTGGAGCAGGCGGTCCAGATGCTCTTGCCGGTCGCGTGCGCCCTCGCGACCGCCCACGCGCAGCGCATCGTCCATCGCGACATCAAGCCTGCCAACATCCTCATCGTGCCCGACGGCGCGGGCGGCCACGTCCCGAAGGTGGTCGACTTCGGCATCGCGAAGGTCGCCAACGTGGCGAGCCCCGCGATCACGCAGCGAGGGATGATCGTCGGCAGCCCCGAGTACATGTCGCCCGAGCAGGCCGACGGCCAGCTGGACGTCGGGGAGCAGACCGACGTTTGGGCGTTCAGCGTGGTGATGTACGAGCTCATCACCGGACAGCGGCCGTTCAGCGGGGAGACGCTGGGCGCGGTGATCACGGCGATCTTCAGCAAGGAGCCGGTGCCGACGACCGAGCTCGGCGCCGGCGACGAGGCGCTCTGGGCGATCCTCCGGCGCGGGCTGGCCAAGTCGCCGGCCGATCGATGGCCCAGCATGCGCGCGCTCGGCCGCGCCCTGGCCGCCTGGGCGCTCGAGCGCGGGGTCACCGCGGACGTGGCGGGCACGTCGCTCGCTCACCAGTGGCTCGCGCGAGGCGTCGAGCCGGCGCCCACGGTGGAGAGGACCGCCCCGAGGGTCGCGCCTGCGGGCGCGTCCTCCGGGGCGGCGGTGGCGGTGCGGCGCCCGGACGGCGCGCGGGGGAGGCCGGTCGCGCTGCCGGCGCCGGCGGCCACGCCCGTCGCGCGCCGGGGCGGCACCATCAAGATGCCCGATGCCTGGCGCGGATCCGCGCTTGGGCTCACGCCCCCGGCGTGGCTCAAGAAGGCGCTCGTGGTCGGGGCCCTCGCCCTCGCCGCTCCCCTGATGGTCCTCCTGGGGCGGGACGCGCGAGGGGGAAGCGCGAGCGCGGGCGCCGTTCGGCCGGCGGTCGCGGCCGCTGCTCCTGTCGTCGTTCCGGGCGCGCCAGTGGTGCTGCGGGCGACGACGACGCCGGCGGCGTCTTCCAGCGACGTCGCACCCGCGGAGGCCGGCGCGCCGCGCGCGGCCGCTTCCGAGACGGCCTTGCGGGGCGCGCCGGGCGACAAGGCGTCCGTTCCGCGAGGCGAGCCGAGCGATCCGCGGGGTGAGCCGAGCGATCCGTGGGATGAGCTGGTCCCGGAACCGGAGCCGGCCGAGCCCCGTGCTCAGCTGGCCGAGCCGCCTGCCAAGCGGGCCGAGCCGCCCGCTCAGCGGGTCGAGCCGCCTGCCAAGCGGATCGAGCCGCGCGCCCAGCGAACTGCATCGCCGCGTCCGCGGCCTGTCTCCACGACCATGCCGCTGCCGGCGGCGCCCGACTTCTGAGGTGGTCATGCGCATTCCGGGGGTGAAGCTCCGCTCCATTCGTGATTCTGGCGATCGACTGCTCCTCTTGGTCACGCTCGCTGCGGCGGT
The DNA here is from genome assembly GCF_051473855.1 of Sorangium sp. So ce375. Taxonomy (NCBI): domain Bacteria; kingdom Pseudomonadati; phylum Myxococcota; order Polyangiales; family Polyangiaceae; genus Sorangium; species Sorangium sp. So ce375. Next base: position 9,650,464 of record NZ_CP150335.1, on the reverse strand, counting down.
GCTCGGGCCGGGAGGTTGCTCCGCCCTGATCGACGCGGAGCTGTCCGATAAGGCCGATGCAACAGAGGGCGCTGGCGGGGCCGAGGAGCAGGCCGGCGGCGGGCGTGGTGGTGGCGATCACAACGGGAGCAGCGGCGCGAGCGCGAGCAGCACCACCGTGAGCGGCGGTGGCGACGAGGGCGCGAGCAGCGCGAGCGGCGAGGGCGCGGACAGCGGAAGCGGCGTCGGAACGAGCAGCGGCAGCGGCGAGGGCGCGGGCAGCGGAAGCGGCGCCGGAACGAGCAGCGGCGAGGGCGCGGGCAGCGGAAGCGGCGCCGGAACGAGCAGCGGCAGCGGTGCGGGACCGAGCAGCGGCAGCGGCGCTGGACCGAGCAGCGGCGGCGGTGCGGGACCGAGCAGCGGCAGCGGCGCTGGACCGAGCAGCGGCAGCGGTGCTGGACTGAGCAGCGGCAGCGGCGCTGGACCGAGCAGCGGAAGCGGCGCTGGACCGAGCAGCAGCAGCGGTGCTGGACCGAGCAGCGGCAGCGGCGCTGGACCGAGCGGCGGTGGCGGCGAGGGCGGGAGCGCCGGAAGCGACGATGAGGGCGCGAGCAGCGGGAGCGGCGAGGGAGGCGCTGACGCGAGCAGCGGGAGCGGCGAGGGAGGCGCTGGCGCGAGCAGCGGGAGCGGCGAAGGAGGCGCTGGCGCGAGCAGCACAATCAGCGACGCGAGCTGCAAAGACCATCTCGCCGATTGCGACGGAGACCCGGCGCACCATTGCGAGACCAACCTGTGGAACAACGACCATCATTGCGGCGCCTGTGGCAACCGGTGCCCCGAACGCACGCGGTGCCGGCGTGGAGTCTGCTCATGAGCGCACGTTCTGCAGCTCGCTCCGCACGGATCGGCGTCACCCTCGCCGCGGCTTTGCTCATGGCCGCGGTCCCGCGCTCCGCGTCGGCGCAGGGCGCGGGCGATGTGGAGTCCGCGCGCGTGCTGTTCGTCCAGGGGGCCAAGCTGGCCAAGCAGGGGCGCTGGGAGGAGGCGCGCGCGCTGTACTCCCGATCGCTCCAGATCAAGGCGGCTCCCCTCACGCGATATAGCCTCGGCGTCGCGCAGAAGGAGACCGGGCACCTCGCCGAGGCGCTCGCCAGCTTTCGCGCATTCCTGGCCGAGCCGCCGACGCCGACGACCACACCCTATGTCGGGCCGGCGCGGGAGGCGATCGCAGCGCTCGAAGGGCGCATCGGCCGAGCGACGATCGCCGTCAAGCCTGCCGCGATCGACGGGCTGACGCTGGCGCTGGATGGAAGGCCGCTGCGCGCGGCGCCTGATCAGCCCATCGAGCTGGACCCCGGCGCTCACGAGATCGTGGCGAGCGCTCCGGGGTTCCGCGCTGCCGCTGCCCGGTTCAGCGTCGGCGCGGGCGGCTCTGTCGAGGTCCCCATCGCCCTGGCGCGAGCCACGACCGGAACGGAGCGAGCCTCGGTTGCCAGCGGCGGTCTGCCCCCCGTGGTCGACGCTGCCGATGCGTCGTCGAGCCGGGCGCTCCCGGTCGTCGTCCTCGGCGTGGGCGGCGCGCTCTTCGCCGGCGGAGCCGTGCTCGGGCTCTCCGGCGTGAAGCAGGCAGGCGACGCGCGATCGAGCACGGGGGCGGACGCAGGCGCCGCGCGGGCCAAGGGGATCGTCGGCGACGTCCTCGGTGGCGTCGGCCTCGCGACCCTCGGCGTCGGGCTCTACCTTCTGCTGAACGAGCCTGCGCCGAGCACGACCAAGGCGGGCGCTGTGACACCGTGGCTGAGCGCGTCCGGCGCGGGCCTCGAGCTGCGGCTCTGATCCCGCGCGGCCCGCGCCGAACCGGCGCCCGTCAGCGGCGAGCGCTCGACGAAAGGACGCGAGGACCAGAGGCGCAGAGAGAGAAGGCGAGGCGGGTATTCCCGGCGGAAGCGCGGACATGGTACTGCGCGCCCATGCGCTCGCTCGTGACGGTGCTGTCCCTGACCGCGCTCCTGGTCGCGGGCGCACCCGGCTCGGCCAACGGCGACAGCCTGCCCCTTGCGGCCGCGCCCGCGTCGAGCCCGTCCGCTGCGGCCGCGACCCCTGCGGCCGCGCCCGCGTCGAGCGCGTCCCCGGCGGCCGCGCCCCCGGAGGCCGCGGCGGCGGCCCGCTGGTGTGCGCCGGAGCTCGCGTCGCTGCCCGGTGAGGTGTGCGCCTTCCTGCCGGCCAAGGAGGCGCCTGGCCCGCGGGTGCTCATGATCTTCCTGCACGGCGTCGTTCAGCCCGATTCGGGTTGGCAGTGGGCGCAGCAGCGGGGCGCGGCGCGGGCCGGCGCTCGGCACGGGGTCGCCGTGATGATGCCGCGCGGCCGGCGCGGGATCGGTCCGAAGACGATGTCGAACACGATGGAAGACTGGTGGTGCTGGCCCACCGCCTCCGCCGCGCAGGCGGCCCACGAGGACGCCCTGATCGCCGAGTGGGACGCGGCCCGCGCCGAGCTCGAGCGGCGCGCGGGCGGGCGCTTCGAGCGGGTGCTCGTGTTCGGCTTCTCGAACGGGGCCTACTACGCGACGTCGCTGGCGATGCGCGGGCGGCTGCCGGTGGACGGCTACGCGGCGTTCGCGGGCGGATCGGGCGCGCGCTACCTCCAGCGCGCGGGCGCGCAGACCAAGCTGCGCGCGCCCATCTTCGTCGGCTGGGGCGGGAAGGACCCGGCGCACAAGGACCAGGTGGCGCTCGCGAAGATGCTCCGCAAGCTGAAATGGCCTTCGAGGTCGCTCGGCAAGCCGCGCGCGGGACACGCGATGACCGACGACCAGGTCGACAAGGCGTTCGCGTTCCTGAGCGGCAGGCGAGGCGGCGACAAGGCGCCCGGCCAAGGGCACGGAGCGCGAGCGCGATGAAGGACGCGCTCGCGACCGCGCTCTCCCCCGAGTTCCTCGAGCGCGAGGCGGCCCGCCTGGGCGCGCTGCTCGCGGACCACGTGCGCAGGGCGCAGCGCCGGGAAGGGCCGGTGCTCGTGCAGCGCTCGATCGAGGAGATCCTCGCCGCGCTCGACTTCGACCGCACGGTGGCGCACGGGGGCGCGGATCTCGCCGCCCTGGTCGCCACCGTCCTCGACAACAGCAACCGGCTGCACCACCCCCGCTACTTCGGCCACCAGGTGGCCGTGCCGATGCTGTCGTCGTCGCTCGCCGACCTCGTGCACGGCGTCCTGAACAACGGCATGGCCGTCTACGAGATGGGGCCGGCCGGGACGGCGATCGAGCGTGGGCTCCTCCGCTGGATTCGCGGCAAGGTGGGCTGGGGCGCCGAGGGCGATGGCGTCATCACCCACGGCGGGAGCCTGGGCAACCTGAGCGCCCTGCTCGCGTGCAGGGAGCGCGTCGCGCCGGGCAGCTTCAAGGCGGGCGTCCCGCCCGACCTCGTCCTGCTCGCCTCGGAGGCGGCGCATTATTCGGTCGCGCGCGCCGCCGCCATCATGGGCCTCGGCGGCGACGCCGTCGTGAAGATCGCCGTGGACGACGCGCTGCGGATCGTCCCGGCGGCGCTCTCGCGCGCGCACGACGACGCGAGGCGGGCGGGCAAGCGGGTGCTCGCCGTGGTGGCCAACGCGGGCGCGACGCCGAACGGGGCCTTCGATCCGCTGCGGGAGATCGGCGCGTTCTGCCGGCGGGAGGGGCTCTGGCTCCACGTCGACGGCGCCCACGGCGCGGCGGCGCGCTTCACGAGCCGCTACCGGGACCTCCTCGACGGTGTCGAGCTCGCCGACTCGCTGGTCTGCGACATGCACAAGATGCTCGGCACATCGACGCTTGCCTGCGCGGTCCTCGTCAAGGATCCGGCCGCGCTCGCTGGCACGTACGAGCAGTACGCGCCGTACCTGCACGGCGACGACGAGCGGCAGGGCGTCGATCTCTCCAAGCTCACGTTCGAGTGCACGAAAGCGCAGCTGTCGCTCAAGCTGTTCTTCAACCTCGCCCTCGTCGGCGAGGCGGGCCTGTCCGCGCACGTCGAGCGCCTCTTCGACGCCGCCCGGCGCTTTCACCACATCCTCGCGCGGCGGCCGGCGTTCGAGTGCTTCGGCGCCCCTCAAGCCAACATCCTCTGCTTCCGGATCGGCCGCGACTCGGCGACGCAGGATCACATCCGGGCGCAGATCGTGGAGGAGGGGAGCTTCTACATCACGCGAACCACCCTGCGCGGCGAGTCCTGGCTGCGCCTCGTCGTCATGAACCCGCAGACGACGGACGGGGACATCGAGGCGCTCGCGGCGCGCATCGAGGCGCTCGTCGTCGAGCGCGCGCTGCCGCGCTGACGATCCCGCACGGGGCCGCGCCCGCGGGCGGACGCGAGGTGGTCAGCCGCCGCCTTCGGACCTCACCGCCGCGGCCTCTGGGGACGCTGGAGCCTCTCCGGATGGCACCTGGAGCATCGCATAGTTGATCGTGGTCTCGTTGCGGAGCACGGTGAGCACCACCATGTCGCCGGGCACGCTGGCGCGCAGGTAGTCCTGAAGGCCTGCCAGCGAGTGGACCGGCCGCCCATCGACCGCGAGGATGACGTCGCCTGGCTCCAGCAGCGGGGACGTGAAGCTGCGGATATCCATGCTCGCGATCCTCACGCCCTCTCCGGAGGTCGGCTGGATGGTGAGCATCCACGGCGCCGGGACGGAGGTGGCCATCGGCGCGTGGTTCGACCGCTTTTCGCGCTTCTCCGGCTTTGCTGCCGCCCCCGGGCTCGCCGGCGCGACGGCGCGCCGCTGCGTGTCCTCGGCGCGCTGCTGCGTGTCCTCGACGCGCTGCTGCGTGCCCTCTTCGGCGCGCTGCTGCGTTGCCTCGACGCGCGGGCAGTCGCCGCGGCACGCGCCGACCGCCAGCGGGACGAGCGGCGTGAGCACGCCTGAGAGGCGTCGAGCCCACCCGCACGCGCCGCGCGTACGGAGGGGCTGATCCTGCCGTTGACTGCCTTGCATGGCCACTGCGTCCTCCGCGTGTCCTCTGCGCGTTCGCCACGCGTCCTCACGCGTGCTCACGTTGCTCTCCTCTGGAGGTGCAAGATCCCAACCATCGATTCACCACCGCTGTCCGGGCTGTCGTTCGGCGAGCAGCGAAGGCCGAGCCGGGGTGGGCGCGGAAAGGATTCTTCTCTCTATCTCGCCGCGCCGCCCGCTTCCGTCTCTCGCGCGTCCGCGCGCCGTCCTCGCGCCCTGAACTCAGCGGAAAGCGGGGAGGGTGTCCGTCCCCCAGCGCGCCGCGCTCACGGGCGGGCGAGCCGTGGCGTCGCGCCGAAGTGCGCGGGGAACACCCGCTCGAGGAACTCGTTGCGCAGGAGCCCGTCGGGATCGACGAGCTGCTTCAGGCGGACGAACTCCGGGAGCGCGTGGGCGTACATCTCCTGGAGTTGCTCCGCTGTCGCGTGGACGTTCTTCACCAGGTAGACGCGGCCGCCGAGCTCGAGCGCGCGCGCGCTCAGCTCGCAGAGGCGGAGGCGGATCCGGTGGACGCTCTCTTCCTCCGAGGCCTCGAACGCGAGCGTCACCGCGAACCCGTCGATCCCGTGGTTGGCCGAGAGGAGGAACCGGTCGCCCTGGATGTGGAGCACGTCGAGCAGGAGCGGCGGGATTCCGTCTCGGGTCGCGATCTCGTCCACTTTGCCCAGGAAGTCGATGAGCCGGCCCAGGCTGTCCTCCGGGGCGGCCGGGTCGTAGGGGATCATGAACGCCTGCTGCACCGTGACCATCGCCATCCCGAGGGCCTGCGCGATGCGCTTCGCGCGGACGTTGCCGTCCATGAAGAACAGGTAGCCCATGAGCTCATCGACGTACGGGCGTGAGACATCGAAGAGGAAGCGGTCGATGAGCGTCCAGATGCCCCGGCTCACCACGGACGCGCGCATCAGCCACTCGATCGGCACGCGGAGCACGTGCCGGGGGCGATGGGTCAGCAGCGGGCGGAGCTCGTGCGACGTCCCCGAGACGTACCGCGACCGCAGGACGATGCTCCTGCTCCCCTCGAGGGTGTGGAAGGCGATGGAGAAGAGCGCCTCGGGGATCCACCCGTCCTCGTCCGCGGTGCCTCCCTCGGAGCGCAGGAGCAGCTCCGCGCGCGGAAGCAGCGCTCTGGCGAGCTCCTCGAGCGAGGTGCAGCGCGTCGCCTGGGTGACGACCCGGATCGGCGTCCCTGCCGGGGCGATGCGCGCGATGCGGTACGTGACGTCGATCACCGCGCCGAGGTAGCCGAGCCCCCCGATCACCGCGTGGAACAGGGCGCTCGTGGCCTCGTCGCGGCTGAGGGAGAGCAGCTGTCCGTCGAGGGAGAGGAGGGAGAGCCGCTCGACGTAGTAGCCCTCTTTGCCGGCGATGCCCGAGAAGCGGGAGAGGCAGTCCCCCGAGACCGTGCCTCCTGCGGTGGCGTGGCTCGTCGAGACGACGGTGTACGGCACGAAGCCCTGGGCGGCGAGCTCGCGGGCGATGGCTCCCCAGGTGGCGCCGGCGCCCACGGTCATCCGCGCTCCTTCCGTGTCGATCTCGATCGACCTGAAGCGTTCCATCGAGATCACGATGTCGTCGTTCAGCGCCTGCCCATCGAACGACTGGCCTCCAGCGCGGAACGTGATCCTGCGCCCTGTCCGCTTCGCCATGCGGAACAGCACCCTGAGCTCCTCGACCGACGCCGGGCTGTACAGGTCTCCGCACGACCAGTTCAGCCCGCCATAACCCTGGAGCCAGCAGAGCGGCCTCCATGGGATCTCGTCGAGCCGCGGCGGCGGCGGTGCCCCCCCGACGTACGCGAGCCCGGCGCCGCCGCCTTCCTTTTCGCGGGGTGAGCGCGAAGGCGGTTCACCTACGAATCGAGCGACCACGTTCAACCCGACGAGGGGTGGCGGTGCCCCTCGTCCCTCGTACCGGCCCAATCGAGAGCAGCGCGCATCCGGTCAGCTTCGCTCGAACCGCCCCGCCCGGCCAAATAAGCCCTCTCTTTTGCGCTCCACCGGATGCGCTACCCGTCGCCGAGCGACCTTCCCCCCCCAAAACCCGTTGCCGAGCGACGCTCCCCCCAAACCCGTTGCCGAGCGACGCTCACCCGCACAGGAGACGGGCCCAGATCGGCGTTTTCGGCGCGCAGGCGTACTCCAGTACGCCGAGCACCGAAAGCGCCGAGGTGGGCCCGTATCCGCAGCGGGTGAGTGTCGCTCTAGAAGCCGCGAAGCTCGACGTGGATATTTCGCCGGCGCGCCGACTGCTGGAAGCGCCGTACGAGCTCCGCCACATCATGGTCGACGTAGGACACGCCCTGGGCGTCCACGACCACGTGGGTGTCGCTCGGCAGCCGCTCGAGCAGCGTGACGAGCTTGCCCTGGGTGAAGAAGTAGGCCGCCTTGTTGAACCGGATGGTCACGCGAGCTCCCTCGTGGATCACGTCGAAGACGCGCGACATCTGGGCCCGCAGCACGAAGAGGACGCCGACCGCGAGGCCGATGGCGATGCCCTTCAGCAGATCGGTCAGCACGATGGCCGCGATCGTCACCACGAACGGGATGAAGTGGTTCCAGCCGAGCTGGTGCATCTCGGCGAAGATCTTGGGCTTGGCCAGCTTGTAGCCGGTCACGAGCAGGATCGTCGCGAGGCACGCCAGCGGGATGCGCGAGAGCAGCCCCGCGGCGAAGACCACCGCGAGCAGCAGGAGCGCGCCGTGCATAAAGGCGGAGACCCGCGTCCGCGCGCCGGCGTTCGTGTTCGCGCTGCTGCGGACGATGACCGACGTGACCGGGAGACCGCCGGCGAACCCGGAGAGCATGTTGGCGAGCCCCTGCGCGACGAGCTCCCGGTTCGGCGGCGACTTGCGGTGCCACGGATCGATCCGATCCACCGCCTCCAGGTTGAGCAGCGTCTCGAGGCTGGCCACGATCGCGAGCGTCACGCCGAGCACCCACACATCGGCCCGCAGGATCGCGGACCAGTCCGGGAGCTGGAGCGCGCTGACAAGGTCGCCCGTGGGCAGCGTCACGAGGTGCTTCTGCTCCAGGGCGAGCGACGGGATCGCCGCCTTGAACAGCTCGTTGCCGAGCGTCGCGACGAGCACGGCGGCGAGGGGCGCGGGAAGCCAGGAGATCTTCGCGAGGCGCGACTTCTCCCACCCGACCAGGATGGCGAGGCAGATCGCGCTGAGGAGGAACGCGCCCCACTCGATCGCCTGCGCCGCCTGGCCGAGCATCGTGAAGGTGTTGCCGCCGTCGGCCTTGAACGACTCGGAGGCGAAATTGTCCTTGTCGAAGCCGACGGCGTGCGGGAGCTGCTTCAGGATGAGCAGGACGCCGATGGCCGCGAGCATCCCCTTGATGACCGAGGAGGGGAAGAAGTGGCTGATCGCGCCGGCCTTCAGCACGCCGAGCGCGAGCTGCAGGACGCCGCCGATGACCACGGCCATCGCGAAGGCCTGGAAGCTCTGCAGGTTGGTGATGCCCGCGAGCACGATGGCCGCGAGCCCCGCCGCCGGGCCGCTCACGCTGAGCTGAGCGCGGCTGACGAGCGGGATGACGAGCCCGCCCACGATGCCGGCCACGATGCCGGAGAGGAGCGGGGCCCCCGACGCGAGCGCGATGCCCAGGCAGAGCGGCAGGGCGACGAGGAAGACGACGAGACCGGCGGGGATATCGTACTTGAGGTTCGCGGTGAGGCGCGGGTCGAGCGGCGGCGCGCTCTCCGCGGGCGGTGACTCCCGGCTCGCACCCGGGCTCTCGGAACTAAGCTCTACGGTGCCGGCGTGATTCACCCCGGCGCCTGCATGGACGGTATTCGGAAGCTGCATCGAACGGGCCCTCTCGATTCGAGTTAAGACGTGGATCGGCGACGAACAGGCGCTCAGACGGCCCGCCGGTAGACGGTTGTCTCCGGCAGCGCCGACGGGGGCGCCGCCTCGCAGATCGGCCCGAACTGGCCGGTCGAAGCCTCGAATTGAAAGACCTGTCCGGTCTCGATCTTGAAGACCCAGGCGTAGAGAGAGAGCTCGCCGCGCGCGAGCCGCGCGCGGATCGTCGGGTGCGTCCGGAGGTTCTCGATCTGGGCGAGCACGTTCTCCTCGACCGTGATCGTCAGCCGATCCTCCCCCTCGATGTGCGGGTAGTTCTCCTGCACCAGGCGGCGCGTCAGCTCCGCGTGCTGGAGCCACGATTTGACCGCCGGCAGCTCGTCGAGGCCCCCGGGATCGAGCAGCCCGCGCATCGCGCCGCAGTGCGTGTGGCCGCAGACGATGATGTGCTTGATCCCGAGGTGCGCGACCGCGAACTCGATCGCGGCGGACTCGCTGCCGTTGCTGGCACCGTACGGCGGCACGATGTTGCCGACGTTGCGCACGATGAAGATGTCGCCCGGCTGGGTCTGCGTGATGAGGTTCGGGTTGATCCGGCTGTCCGAGCACGTGATGAACAGCGCCTCGGGCCGCTGACCCCTCGCCAGATGGCGGAAGAGGTCTTGATGTGTGGCGCACACCTCGGCATGGAACTTGTGCAACCCGTCAGCGAGCTTCTGCATGGAATAAACCCTCTCGTTGACCGCGCCTCTCCGGCGCGGCGATCGTCGTGAACACCTCCGATTCCAGCGACTCCGAGCCGGACCGCGAGCGGACTCAGCTGCGGAGCTAGCCTGTCAGTTCAGGAAGCGTGGTGGAGGACGACGCAGGGGAGGGTGGGGGACGGGGGACGGGATGCGGACAGGCCGCAGATCGGCGACGAGAACGGCGCGCGGCCGCGCCACGCCGGCGCGCGGCGCCGCGCGCGAGGCGACCGAACGATGGGACGCGTCGCGGAGCGGCGGCTGCAAGGCCTCGAAGACACCCGCGTCGTTCTCGCTGGCTCCGGTACGAAACGATCCCGAAACATCGGAGTTGCTGGCTTCGGTGATGCTGATATTCGCCCGTCCCAGCGTAAGGGGGGCGAGGATCAGCACGAAGAGCAGCGCGATCCGAGGGAAAAATGACCGGAGACCCAGCATCGTTCGAGGGGTGAGAGGCCGTCGGCCGCGGGAACCAGAGAAGCGCCCTGTCTATTCCCTAACCTGGCAGCGGTCTCGGCTTATCGCAAGATGCAACGAGGTGCAGACCCTGTGGGGCAGAATGTCCCGATCAGGGACGGACGTCTCGCGGCCGAGCCAGCACGGCGCCACGTCCAGATACCGGTACCTGCGACAGAATTCAACCCGCTGCCAATGCCGTCACGATGGCGTCGCGGAAGCCGCACATCTCGTGCTCACCCGTATATTTATAACGAGGCCAGAAGAAGCCCTTGAGACCGTCCCTCTGACGGCGCGGGACCACGTGGATGTGCACGTGGGGGACGCTCTGACTGATGCGGTTGTTGATGGCGACGAAGGAGCCCTCCGCCGAGCACGCAGACTCGACGGCGCGCGCGAGGCGCTGCGCGGTCGTGAACAGCGGACCGACGAGCGACGCCGGAATGTCGGTGAGCACCTCGTGGTGCGCGCGCGGGATGAGCAGGCAGTGGCCGGGAAAGAGCGGGTGGTGATCGAGGAACGCCGTCACCTCCGGCTCGTCGAGGACGATGTAGGCCGGCGTTTCGCCCCGGGCGATGCTGCAGAACACGCAAGGGCGGGCGGGCATGGCGGGCCTCGCATCGGATGGCGCTCCGCCTGCCCCGTGTCAATGCCGGCGGCTCGGGCAGCGGCGCGCGGCCGCGCGATCCTCAGTGGCTCGCGAGGATGCTGTCGATCGAGCTGTAGGCGGCAGGCTCGCGCGTCCAGTAGTCGAGGAGCCGGCCGCCGGCCGTCATCCAGGCCCGGTCGAAGCTGCCGTCCTGCGACGTGACGCGCACGATGTGGTCGCCGCCGTGGAAGGCCCAGTGGCGGCCCGTGTGGTCGAAGTGGTCGATGAGCGCGCCCTGCCGCGTCTTGATGTGGAGCGCGTCGGAGGGATCGTCCCACGAGGTGTCGATGATGAGCTCGTAGACAAGCCAGATGTTGCCCGACGGGAGCACACCCCAGTCCACCTGGATCCCGGAGTCGTTCGGGAGCCCGAAGACGAAGCAGCGGGGCATGCGCCGCGCGGCGTGCCAGAGGTCGCCGTTGCGGCTCGGCTCGTGATGGAGCGTGACGAGCGTGTCTCGCGCGAGGCCGAACGCGTCGTTGTCGCCGGGGCTGTCCCACACGCGGCGGAAGAGGTGCTGGCAGAGCTGGTCGGCCCCGGCGGAGAACCCGACGGTGAGCAGGCCGCGCTGCCGGCGCTCGTGCAGGATGCGCCCGAACTTGCCGGGCTCTCCGTCGAACATCGCGCCGAGCTGCTTGTAGCGCCAGAGCCCCGTCGTGCTGTAGCCGCCGCCGAGGATCACCACCTCGGACGTCGCGAGGTAGTGCCAGAGGACGTCGACGTCCTCCTTGCGCAGGTCGCTGGTCCAGTAGAACGGCACGTGCTCGAGGCCGAAGCGCTCGTAGAACCGGAAGAACCAGCTGAAGTTGCCGTACGCGAACTCTTGCCGGTCGCGCTCGTTGCCGTCGCGCGGCGCCTCCGACATCGGCAGGAACAGGATGCGCTTGTTGTCGCGACCCGAGAGGGCCCGCTGCGCGATGTAGTGGTCGTGGATGAAGTTGCAGCGGCTATGGGAGCTGTAGAGCAGCGCGGTCCCTCTCATGAGGGCGCGCATCTGAGCCGCTCGCCGCGCCTCGCGTCAAGGGGGCCGCTCCCGGCGGGCGGGCTCGGCGCCGCGGCGCCTCGACGATTGCGCGCTTTGCAGGCCGGCCTCGGCCGCCCGCCTCTCAGCCGCGCCGCACCTGCTGCATCTTGCGAGGGATGGCGCCCGAGCGCATCAGCATCTCGAACGCTTCCTTCTCGAGCATCGGGTGGACGCCGCGCGGCGGGACGCCCATGGGGCTCTTCTTCTTCGTGACGAAGCCGCTCAGGTACTGCGGGTTGAGCGCGCTCAGGCTCCGCAGCGTGGTCTTCATCTGCTTCGTGTTGTTCGCCCACGCGTACGCGAACGCGCGCGAGCGGAGCAGCTGCGGCTTGAGCTCGGAGAAGGCCTCGTCGTTCGGATCGAAGGTCTCGAGCAGCTCGACCGCCTTCCCGGCCTGGCCGGTCCGGGCCCACGCCTCGCCGACGATGGCGGCCATCATGGCGCGGATCCTCGGCTCCTTGTGGCGGGTCATGTCGATCTTGTCGACGAGCGCCCGCGCCTCGTCCGTCTCGCTCAGGATGAGGTGGATCATGCCGCGCTGGGCGCGCGCCTCGTCGGCCATCGGGGCCATCACCTTGTCGAGGTTGATGGTCTCCAGCGTCCGGAGCGCGGCCCGCGGGTCCTCCTGCATCTGGAGCTGCGCCTTGGCGAAGGTCGCGGCCGTGTCGTCCTTCTTGAACTCCGTGTCGAGCTTGGCGATCGCGTCCTTGCGGGCCTCGGCGGAGTCGGCGGTCTGCACGATCTGCGCGACGGCGCGCGTGCGGGTCGCGAAGCGCAGCGCCCAGACGATGACGCCGCCGACGATGACCGTCAGGACGCCGGCGACCACCTTCGGCCAGATCCCCGGGATGGCCAGGGCGATGGCCCAGACGATGAGCGCCGGGATGCCGACGCGGATGGCGAGCGAGCGCGGGTTCAGCTGGGCGAGCGGGTCGGCCGCGGGCTTTCCGCTGCGGAGGGCCGCGATGGCCTGCTCGCGTTGCTGCTTGGGGCTCTGCTTCTTCGGGGTGGGTTTGCCGGGGGTCTTCATCGAGGTCGTGGAGCTGATTTCCTGGGCGAGGCGCGGGGTCTCATAGCCGGCTTGCGGGGGAGCGGCCAGGGGAGGCGGACGGGCGGGCTGGCCGGCCCCCGGGGGGGCCGACGCGGGCTAGCTCGCGGCCGGGTCGGGGTCGCTGCGGCGCGCCGTGGGGTCCGCTTCGGGCTCGGGGGAGGGGACGGGCGTGGAGGCCGGGCGGGCCGCCTCGAAGCCGCGCAGCGGGGGGAGCGGCTCGATGGCGGGGGCGATGATCGGGGCGCCGCGCGACGGTGGGATCGTGGCCGTCGGATCGGCGAGGCCCAGCGTCGACTCGCGGAAGTGGAGGAAGATCGTCTGCGCGATCGAGAGGCACGGGACCGCGAAGAGCGCGCCGGTGATCTGGAAGAAGTGCTCGCCGACGAGCAGCGCGAGCACCACGAGGACCGGGTGGATCTTCGCCGAGTCGCCGATGATCTTCGGGTTCAGGAAGTTCGCCTCGAGCTGGTGGATGCCCACGATCCACGCGAGGACGCCGGCCGCCGTGCCGAACGACTGCGTGAGGCCGATGAGGACCGCCGGGATCGAGCTCAGGATCGAGCCGAAGATCGGGATCAGCGACATCACCGCCGCGAGGACGGAGAGGATCGGCCAGTACTTGAGGTCGAAGAGCCAGAAGCCGATCGCGGAGAGGACGCCGTTGACGAGGCAGATAAGGAGCTGCCCGCGGACGACGCCGGAGAGCCCGCGGTCGAGCCGGCGCAGGAACCGATCGAACGAGTCGCGCGAGGTCGGATGCCAGAGCTCGCGGAAAAAGCGCAGGATCTTCTCGTGCGTCAGGATGATGTACCCGGCGAGCATCAACGTCATGAAGAGGTTGAAGATGCCGCGCGAGATGGCCGTCGCGATGGCCTGCCCGATCCGGAGGACCGCGAGCGAGTTCTCCTTCAGGTAGGTGGCCCCCTTCTCGTAGCCCTCCTGGAGCATGTTCACGCTGGAGAGCCCGCGGTGCCTCGGGCGCGCCTGCGTGATCTGCCAGACGCCGTCGCGCGTCTCGCGGACCTCGATGTCGTCGGCGATCTGCACGTCGAACGAGCCGTCGGGCGCGGGCAAGACGCGGATCGGCGGGCGCTCGACGCCCTCCTCTCCGCCAGGCGCCGCGGTGGATCCAGGGGCCGCGGTGGAGTCGGGCGGCCGCGCGGCCTGATCGGATTCCTGGGCGGGCGCGGTCGCCGGCGGCTCGTGGCCCGACCAGCGGTTGAGCCGCGCGTCGAGCGCGGGCAGGTACTCCTCGCGGAGGCGCGCGGCGAGGCGCGGCGCCTCGGCGGTGAGCGCCTTCCCCTCGGCGATGAGGCGCGGGACGCTGAGGGCGAAGAAGCCCCCGATCCCCGAGAGCACGAGCGCGTAGACGATGAGGATCGCCGCCCACCGCGGGACGCGCGCGCGCTCGAGCCGGAGGACCGCCGGCGTGAGCACGTAAGCGACGACGAGCGCGAGCACGAAGGGGAGCAGCACCGCGTGGGAGGCGATGAGCAGCGCCGCCGTGAGGACGGCGCTGACCGTCAAGAACACGGTGCGCCGCGAGGGGCCTTCGTTCACAGGGCCTCGCCGCGCGCGGCCCGCCCGTGGGTGCCCTCGTCGACGAGCGACGTGGGGAGGTCGGCGAAGAAGCCGAGCAGGTGGTCGCGCGTCGCCTCGAGCGCCTGCGGGACGACGCGGACGTCGGCGAGCACGGGCATGAAGTTCGTGTCGCCGGGCCAGCGCGGGACGATGTGGACGTGCAGGTGCTCGGCGATCCCGGCGCCCGCCGCGGTGCCAAGGTTGATCCCGACGTTCATGCCCTCGCACTTGAGCGCGGCGCGCAGGCGGGTCGCCGACTCGCGCACGAGGCGGAAGAGCGCCTCGTGGTCGGCCGGATCGAGCGCGTCGAGCGAGGCGACGTGCGCGTGCGGGACGATGAGGAGGTGGCCCGAAGCGAACGGGTAGCGGTTGAGCATGACGAACGCGCGGCGGGTCGTCGCCACGACCAGCCGGTCGCGCTGTTCTTGCTCGGATGCGCGGGGGATGCCGCAGAAGATGCAGTCGGCCTGGCCCTTCGGCGCAAGGATGTACTCGATGCGCCAGGGCGCCCACAGGGGGTTACCCATGTCGCGGAGACGCTAGCACGGCGGCAACGCGCGCGGGACCACCGCTTGCTCGTCATCCCGTCGCGCGCTCCGCCGCTGCGCCGCCGGCGCGGGCTCAGAACTGGATCGGCGTGGCCCCGAGATCGAACCAGAGCGAGAGGCCAAGCCCGGCGGAGGTGCCGAGCACATCCCAGACGAGGTCGCGCACCGAGGGGGTGCCGTACCCGGCGGCGTCGAAGGCCTCCTTCGCCAGGCCGGCGCCGAGCGCGACCGCGGCCCCGACCGCGAGCCGGTGCCGAACGTCGTTGGTCGCGAACGAACCGAGCGCGTACCCGCCGCCGGCAAGGGCGATTGACGCGCAGAAATGGCGCGCCTTGTCATCGCCGAACCACGGGTCGGCGGCCGCGGCGCGGGCGCGGGGGCCGTCGGCGCGGGCAGGAGGAGCGCTGAGCGCCAGGGCGGCGAGGACGGGCGCCGCGAGGGCGGAGCGCGCAAGGAGGCCTCTCATCGCGGCATCGTCCGCGGCCTCGCGGAAAAAGCAAGAGGCGAGACCCTGGGAAGGGCCTCGCCTCTCGTCGACATCGGGTCCACACGGCGAGCCGAGGGCACCGGGGCGCCCGCGGCCCGCCGCACCTGACGTGCGGCGGGTGAGCGCCTGGCGCGCGGCGGCGTCAAAGCCACCGCGCGCCGGGCAACGTCACTTCAGGTCGAGCTTGGCGCCGAACTTCTCCTTGATGAGATCGCCGATCGTCCCGGCCACCGGCTTGTCGTCGTCGTCCTTGCGCTTCTGCTGCTGCTGCCGGACCGGGGCGGGGCGCTCCATGCCGATGTTCTTCATCGTCAGGAAGAGCCGGCGATCGACCGTGTCGAGCGACGAGATCTCGGCCTTCACCTTGTCGCCGACCTTGAGCTTGCCTTCCTCGGGCTCCTGCACGTCGCCCTGGGAGATGAGCCCCTCGACGCCCTCGCGCAGCCGCACGAACACGCCGTAGTCGACGATGCTCACCACCTGGGCGTCGTCGAGGACGCGGCCGGGCGGGTACTCGGTCAGCATGCTCGGCCACGGATCGTCCCAGAGCTGCTTGATGCCGAGGGAGACCTTCTTCTCGTCGTGGTTGATCGAGAGGATGATCGCCTCGACGTCATCGCCCTTGTGGTAGAGGTCGCTCGGGTTGTTGACGCGCACCGACCACGAGAGATCGCTCTTGTGGACCATGCCGTCGACGCCCTCCTCGATCCCGACGAAGACGCCGTAGTCGGTGAGCGACCGGACCTTGCCCGCGATCTTGTCGCCGGGGTGGTACTTGTCCGTGAAGAGCATCCACGGATCGGGCTCCAGCTGCTTGAGACCGAGGCTGATGCGCTTCGCGCGCGCGTCCACCTCGAGCACCTGGCACTCGAGCTCCTGGCCCACCTCGAGCAGCTTCGACGGGTGCTTGACCTTCTTGGTCCAGCTCATCTCGCTGACGTGGATGAGGCCCTCGACGCCCGGCTCCAGCTCGACGAACGCGCCGTAGTCGGTGATCGACATGACCTTGCCGCGGACCTTCTTGCCCGCGGGGTACGCCTCCTCGGCGTGGTTCCAGGGGTCTTCCTGGGTCTGCTTGAGGCCCAGCGAGACGCGCTCGGTGTCGGCGTTGTACTTGAGGACCTTCACGAGGACCTCGTCGCCGACCTGGAACACCTCGCTCGGGTGGTTCACGCGGCCCCACGACATGTCCGTGATGTGGAGGAGGCCATCGATGCCGCCGAGGTCGACGAACGCGCCGTACTCGGTGATGTTCTTGATGGTCCCCTTGACGGTCATCCCTTCCGTCAACGTCTCGAGCGTCTTGGCCTTCATCTCGTCGCGCTCGCGCTCCAGGAGCACGCGCCGCGAGAGCACGATGTTGCCGCGCTTCTTGTTGAACTTGATGACCTTGAACTTGTAGGTCTGGCCGATCAGCTTGTCCAAGTTGCGGATCGGGCGGAGATCGACCTGAGAGCCCGGGAGGAAGGCCTTCACGCCGCCGCGGATGGTGACCGAGAGGCCGCCCTTCACGCGCTGGCTGATCGTGCCCTCGATGAGCTCGTCCGCCTCGCAGGCGTTCGAGATCTCATCCCAGACCTTCATCTTGTCGGCCTTTTCCTTCGACAAGGTCACGAGGCCGTCGTCGTTCTCCCGGCTCTCGATGTAGACGTCGACCTTGTCGCCCGCCTTGACGGCGCTCTGGCCAGCGGCGTCCGCGAACTCGCGGAGCGCGATCACGCCCTCGCTCTTGCCGCCGATGTCGACCACGACGGAGTCGCGGTTCACTGCGACCACGGTGCCGGAGATGATCTCTCCTTCACGCGCGAAATCGCCCCCTTCCACGCTCTGTTCGAAGAGCGCGGCAAAGCTCTCCATGCTCGCCCCGGACGAGCCAGCCTCCATATGGATGTTACTAGTCATGTTGTTCGTTCTTGTTTCCTTTCCTTCCCTGGGATTCGCCGCGCGGGCGTAGGCATGGACCCTAGGTGCCACGCACGAGCGGCGGAGGGGCAGGCACACGCGTACCGATGCACCCGGCCCCTCGGGAGAGGCGAGCCTGTAGTCTGAGGAGGGGCCTCTGTCAATGCAACGACCGAGCCACCAGAGGTTTTTGTAGGTCCCGTTCGTTTTCGTGGGAAGGATGTGCCCGCCCGCCCAAAGCCGAGCGATCTCAGGGGGCGGCGGCCGGCGCGTTTCCTCCGACATCGCGCGCGCTGCGCGCGTCGCGCGCGGCGCGGGCGCGGTGTGCGAGCTCTGCGCAGGCGCGATCGAGGCCCTCGTAGGGCCACTTCGTCCGGATCTCGACGAGCTCGCCCTGCGCCTGGGCCTGGGCTCCCTCGATCGCGGCGCCCGCGCCGGCGACGTCGGGGAGCAGCGCGAGCGCGAGCTTGAGGCTGCCGAGGAACGCCTGGGTGTCCGGCGCGAGCGCCGCGGCGGCCTCGCCCGGCGCGGGCGCGAGGCGCATCGAGAGCGCGGGCTCCGCGCCGAGGGTGAGGGCGCCCGAGGCGTGGGCGATGCGGCGGAACAGCGCTCCGGCCCGCGGCAGCACGCCGGAGGCCGCGGTGGCCGCGCCGGACCACGCGGCGCTCGTGAGCGCGAAGGTGACGGCGCCCTGCTCGGGCAGATCGAGGCGCCGCCACTCGTCCAACTCGGGCGACGCGGGCAGCGCGGCGCTCACGATCGCGGCGTCCGTGCCGAGGACGAGCGTGCCGTCGTCGGCCTGGCCGAGCACGGCGCGCGGCCCGAGCACGAGGAGCTCGCCCTCGCGGCGAACGCCGGTCCAGCCCTCGTCGCGGGCGACCTTCTCCATGCCGGCGACGAACCGGCCCTTCGGGATGCGCCCGCCCGCGAGCGCGACCCAGCTCGCGGCGTCGGTCGACGCGACGACGATCTCGCGCAGATCCGAGGGGAAATCGAGGCCGGTCGCCGCCTCGATGCGCGCCTTTCGCGACGCGTCCTGGGGCGCCCCGTCGAGCAGCGGGAGGAAGTGCTGGCGCACGGGGCCGAAGAGCGCGAGGTCGGCGGTCTCGAGGCGGACCACGATGTTCGCGTCGCCCGGGATGTGCTGCCGGGCCGTCGGCACATAACGCCAGAAGAGGAAGTAGACGCCGAGCGCTGCGCCGGCCAGCAACGCGGCGAGCGCGATCGCGAGCACGAGGCACGCGGCTCCGCGGGGGCGGCCCGGGCGCCGCGGGGCGGCGGGCGCGCCTTCGCCGGGCGGCGTGGGGCGCGCGTCCGCGGCGGCGGGGTCCGCCTCGGGCGCCGGCGTGGGCGCAGCGAGGTCGTCGGTCACGGTCGGTCGGATCGGTTCTTCGATCAGGGTGTCAGGCATCGGCTTAGCCGGGGGAGCGCCCGGACAGCAGGGCGAGCACGAGGGGCGCGGGGAAGAGCCAGCGGAGCCGCACGGTGTCCTCCACCTGCTCGATCGACAGCGCCTTCATGAGATCTGCGTAACGTACATCCTCGACGTTGTCGCGGAGCACCTCGAGGAACCGGCGCGCGTGCGCCGCGCCGGCCGCGTCGACGCCGACGAGCTCCACGTCGAGGCGCACGCCGTCGTCGTGGAGGGACGCCACGGCGCGGACGCGCGCGACGCCGGCGACGAGCGCGCCGAGCGACGGGAAGCGCCGCGCGAGGTAGGGCGGCAGGCGGCGCGCGCGCAGGTCGAGGCTCACGAGCCCGTCGGCGGCCGGATCGCCGCGGCGCGCGTCGGGGCCGTCGCGGAGGACGCGCGCGACGCTGCTCACCTCGACCGCCGACACGAGCGCGACGGCGCGATCGCCGAGCGCGATGATCCGCGCCGTGTCGGCGCGCGACGCGACGTGGACGCCGCCGGCGCCGCCGCGGCGATCGAAGACGGTGACGCGGTCGACAGCGACGCCTTCCTGCGCCGCTCTCGCCGCCTCCCAGCGGCCGGGATCGGGCGCGAGCCCGGCCATCCGGCCCTCCAGGACGACGACGCGATCGCCCTCCTCGAGATCGGCGAGCCGCAGGCCGAGCCAGACGACGTCGGCGCGCTGGAGGGCGCTCTCGAGGGCCTCGTCGGGCACCTCGTCGAGCGCGCGCCGGGCGAGCTCGTCCGAGGCCGCCTGGCCCAGGCCGGCGCGCATGCGGGCGACGTCGACGCGCACGACGAGATCGAGATCGGCCGGGAGGAGATCCTCCGGCTCGATGCGCCGGACGACGCGCGGGCCGGCGGGGCTCGCCGCGTCGCGCGTGGGGTGGCCGCCCGCGGCGTCCCCGCAGGCCGGGACGCCGAGCGCCAGCAGGACGGCGGCGACGGCGGCGCGGACCTCAGCCGCCGCGCGCACGGATCTCCACGAGGTTCGTCATCTCGTCGATGATCTCCTGCGGGCTCCTGTGCCCGGAGTCGACGAGGATCGCGTCGTCGGCCTTGCGGAGCGGCGCGACGGCGCGCTCGCTGTCGGCCTTGTCGCGGCGGAGCACGTCGGCGAGCGTCGCCTCGAAGCTGACCGTCATGCCGCGCGCGACGAGCTCGTCGTACCGCCGCTTCGCGCGGATCTCGGCCGGCGCGGTGAGAAAGAACTTCACCTCGGCGTCGGGGAACACAACGGTGCCGATGTCGCGCCCCTCGAGCACGACGCCGCCGCCCGCGCCGGCCTGCCGCTGCATCGCGAGCAGCGCCTTGCGCACCGCGGGGATGGCCGAGACCCGGCTCGCCCCGAGGCTGATCTCGGGCGCGCGGATCTCGCTGGAGATGTCCTCTCCGTCGAGGCGCACGCGCATGCCGCTGCCCCCGAGGCTCGAGTTGGCCGGGGCGTTCTCGGGCGGGGGGGCGGAGGAGTCGGGCGGTACGCCGTGCGGGCTGCGCTCCAGCGCGATGCGCCCGCCGCGCGCGAGATCCTCGGCGAGCGCGCCGATCGCGCCTTCCTCTTCCCACGCGAGGGTCGCGCGGCGGGCCGCCAGCGCGACGGCGCGGTAGATCGCGCCGGTGTCGACGAGCAGGTAGCCGAGCCGCTCGGCGAGCCCCCGCGCGACCGTGCCCTTGCCGGCGCCGGCCGGTCCGTCGATCGCGACGCGCAGCCGTCGCGGCTCGCCCCAGGTCGGGAGGTGGTGCGCGTCGTCCTGTCTTTGCCGTTCGGTCACCTGCGCTCCTCCTCCTGTGTCCCGCTCCCCGATCGCGCGCTCACGCGGCGCGGGCGCCCTCGACCTCGATGCGCGCGCCCAGGGCGCGCAGCGTCCCGACGAAGAGGGGAAAGCTCGTCGCGATGCAGCCCGCGTCGCGGACGCGCGTGGGCCCGCCCGCGGCGAGCCCGAGCACGGCGGCCGTCATCGCGATGCGGTGATCGCCGCGGCTGTCGACGTCGGCCGCGTCGAGCGGCCTGTCGGGCCTGCCCTCGACGAGGAGCCCGTCGGTGCGCTCCTCGCAGCGCAGGCCGAAGGCGCCGAGCACGGAGGCCATGGCCGCGATCCGGTCGGTCTCCTGCGCGCGCAGCTCCCGCGCGTCGAACACCTCGGTGAGGCCGCGCGCCCGCGCGGCGAGGCCGAGCAGGATCGGCAGCTCGTCGATGGCGCGCGACGCGAGCTCGCCGCCCGCGCGCCCGCCGCGCAGGCCGGCGCCGGAGGCGCCGAACGCGACGTGGACATCGCCGGTGGGCTCGCCGAGGGCCTCTCCCTTGATCTCGACGGCGACGCCGCCGTCCATGTCGCGCAGCACCTCGAGCAGGCCGGTGCGCGTCGGGTTGAGGCCCACGCGCCGCGCGGTCACGCGGCTCCCCGGCACGATCTGCGCGGCGGCGACGAGGAACGCGGCCGCGGAGAGGTCGCCGGGCACGTCGAGCTCGAACGCCGGGAGCGCGCCGGAGAAGCGGGTCGCGTCGAGGCAGACCATCGCGCCGACCGAGTCGATCGGCACGCCGAGCGCGGTGAGCATGCGCTCTGTGTGATCGCGCGAGACGATCGGCTCGCGCACGAACGTGGGGCCGTCGGCGAAGAGGCCGGAGAGGAGGAGGGCGCTCTTCACCTGGTCGCAGGGGACGGGGATCTCGTGCTCGATCGACGAGAGCACGTGCGGCTCGGGGAGCGGCCCGACGTCGAGCGGCGCGGTGATCTCGCCGATCTTGCGCGGATCGAGCTGCCCCTCGATGCGCCCGCCGCGGAGGCGGAGCGGCTTCGCGACGCGCTCCATGGGGCGGCGCGAGAGCGACGGGTCGCCGACGAGCCGCGCGGCGAAGCGCTGGGCGACGAGGACGCCCGCGAGGAGGCGCATCGTGGTGCCGGAGTTGCCGCAGTCGATGGGGCCGTCGGGGGCGCGGAGGCCGGAGAGCCCGGCGCCGTGGATGACGAGGTCGCCCGGCGACGGCTCCTCGACGCGGACGCCCAGGGCGCGCAGCGCGCCCACGGTCGAGAGGACGTCGCCGCCGAGCGTCCCGCCGCGGATGCGGCTCTGCCCGGTGGCGAGCCCGGCGAGGAGGAGGGCCCGGTGGGCGATGCTCTTGTCCGCAGGGACCGGCACGCTCCCGATGAGCGGCCGCTCCGCCGGATGGACGATGAGGTCGGGCACGGGTGCCGTGTAGCAGAACGGCGGCCGCAGGCACAGCGGGCGGGGCGCCGAGGGCGGCTGTGCGCGGGCGGGCCGCCGACTGCGCGCGCGGCGGGCCGCCGGGGGGAGCGCCTCGATGCTACGGTCGGCGGTCGCGGCGGGTCGACAGGGGTCGACAGGAGGCGGGATGGACGAGGCACTGGACGTGGCGGCGCGCGTGGCGGCTCGGCTGGGCGCGGTCTCGGGTGTGGTGGCGGTCGTGCTGGGCGGATCGCGCGCTCGCGGCGCGGGCCACCCGGACTCGGACCTCGATCTGGGCCTCTATTACGAGCCGGAGAGCCCGCCCGACCTCGCTGCGCTGCGCGCGCTCGCGCGGGAGCTCAGCGGGGGCAGCGCCGAGGGCGACGTGGCGGCGCTCGCGCGGGAGCTCCACACGAGCGCCGCCGAGGACATCGTCACGCCGCCCGGCGCCTGGGGCCCCTGGATCAACGGGGGCGCGTGGCTCGAGATCGAGGGGCACCGGGTCGACTGGCTGTACCGCGATCTCGCGCGCGTGCGGCGCCTGATCGGGGAGTGCCGGGAGGGGCAGGTGACGTGCGACTACCAGCCCGGGCACCCTCACGGCTACCTCAGCTCGAACTACCTGGCCGACATCCACGACTGCCGGCCGCTCTTCGATCCGCGGGGCGTGCTGGCTCCGTTGAAGGCGCTCGTGACGCCCTATCCGCCGGCCCTGCGGCGGGCGCTCCTCGACAGGTTCCTGTGGGAGTCCGGCTTCGCCATCGACACCGCGACGAAGGCGGCGAGGCGCGGCGATGTGCTCTACGTGAGCGGCTGCCTGTTCCGCGCCGCGGCCTGCCTGGTGCAGGTGCTGTTCGCGCTGAACGAGCGCTACCTCTCGAACGAGAAGGGCGCCCTGTCCAGGACGCGGTCGCTCCCGCTGTGTCCCGAGCGCTTCGCCGACAGGGTGGAGGCGGCGCTCGCCGCTCCCGGCGAGGGCGCGGAGGCGCTGCTCGCGAGCCTCGGGCGCATGGAGGTGATCGCGCGCGAGGTGCGCGACCTGTGCCGCCGTGACGGGCCGAGCTGCTAGCATCCGCCGCGACGATCGCGGAGGGCGCCGCGGCAGCGGGCCCGGCGGTGCGTCGAGCGAGGACGAGGAGCCATGGAGTCGATCAAGCTGGAGCACGGTCCGTCGGAAGAGCAGCTGGCGAAGCTCGGGGCGCGCGGCTGGCCCATCTGGACGAAGGAGGTGTCGACCTTCTCGTGGCACTACGACGAGCGGGAGATCTGCTACCTGCTCGAGGGCGACGTGATCGTGACGCCCGCGGAGGGCGGCGGCGCGCCGGTGCGGATCCAGGCGGGGGATCTGGTGACGTTCCCCGAGGGGCTGAGCTGCACCTGGGAGGTGCGCTCGCCGGTGCGGAAGCACTACCGGTTCGGCTGAGCGCGGCCGCGGCGCCGAGCTCTACAGCGCTCTCTTTCTTCAGGGCACCAGCTCGTATTTTTATTTATTTGGAAGAAGAGCTTGCGCCGATGCTTCGACATTCTTAGAAGTAAGGCGTGCCGTCGATGCTCGAGCGCCACGCCGAACAGCTCGCCGCGCTCGGTCACCCCGTGCGGCTCTCGGTCCTGCGGTTCGTGGTGCAGGCCGGCGCCGAGGGCGCCTCCGCCGGCGACATCCAGGCGCACGTCGGACTGGCCGCCTCGACCCTGAGCCATCACCTGAAGCGGCTCGTCGATGCCGGCGTCCTGAGGACACGCGGGGAAGGGACGTTTCACTACTACAGCGCCGACTACGAGGCGCTCCGTGTCCTCACAGCGTACCTGTGGGAGGACTGCTGCAAGCGCGGCAAGGGTTGCTGCTGATTTTTTTTGCCCTCTATTTCGACTTTTTTGGAAGGAAGGCGCACGATGAATGTCCTCAAGCCTCATATCTCGCTCAACGTCTCCAATATCGACGCTTCGGTCGCGTTCTATGAGAAGGCCTTTGGCGTGGGTGCCACGAAGCGTCGCCCCGGCTACGCGAAGTTCGACCTCGCGTCGCCTTCGCTGAACCTCACCATGCAGGAGGCGCCGCGTACCGGCGTCAACGCGAGCCATTTCGGCGTGCAGGTAGCGAGCACGGAGGACGTGCTCGAGGCCAAGGGCCGCTTCGAGGCCGCGGAGCTCGAGACCTTCACGGAGGAGGACACGACCTGCTGTTACGCCGTGCAGGACAAGGTCTGGATCGAGGACCCCGACGGCAACTCGTGGGAGGTGTTCGTGGTCAAGGGCGACGCGGCCGTGATGGGGAGTCAGCCCGCGATGCCCTCGAAGAGCGACGCCGCGTGCTGCGCGCCCGGGTGCTGCGTCCCGTCCAAGCAGGGTGATGCCGCCGCGCGCTGATCTCACCCGCAGGGCCGTCGCCGAGGCGCTCGGGACGGCCCTGCTGCTCGCGACCGTTGTCGGGTCGGGGATCATGGCCGAGCGCCTCGCCGGCGGGAACGTGGCGATCGCCCTGCTCGCGAACACGATCGCGACGGGGGCCGCCCTGGTGGCGCTCATCCTGACCTTCGGGGCCATCTCCGGCGCGCACTTCTGTGGCGCCTCGGCGCAAGCGGACTGCCGGCGATCGCCGCCGGGAGGCGTCTAGAAGTAAGATATCTTACCATGGATCGCCGCCGGGCGGCGCCTCGGCGCAGGCGGACTGCCGGCGATCGCTGCCGGGTGGCACTTCGAGGTAAGATGTCTTACGAGAAATCGCCGCCAGGCGGCGCTTTGAAGTAAGATGTCTTACGCTGGATCGCCACCCGGCGGCGATTCAGCGTAAGACATCTTACCGAAATCGCCGCCCGCCACCCATTTCGCGCGAGTGGACAGCCGTGTACCCGCAGGCGGGCGGCGAATAAGGGAAGTTATCTTACTTTCATGGGGTGGAGGGCCGCGGATCGAGCAGGCCGTCTTGCTCCGCGTACCGCGCGCGCGCCCCGGCGCGGGGGACCCGTCGCGCCGCGGGATCGGGAGCGCCCGGCTCAGGCGCCGTCGAAGGAATCGTCGTCGTCGCCGGCGGCGGGCGGCGCGGCGTCGTCGGCCGGCGCGGTCGCGGCAGCGCCCTCGGCGCCGCCCTTGCGAGCGCGCCGGTCGGCCCGGGCGGACTCGCGGTGCAGCCGGCCGAGGAGGCGCTCGGCGATCTCCTCGGTCGCTGCCTTCTCGAGGGCGAGGTTCGTCTCGACGGCCCGGACCGTGCGGATCCAGGCGTTGCGGGCGTTCACCACCTCGCGGGGCGTGGCGCCGTCGGTGTTCGACGGGGCGCTCAGCGCGAGCTGCTCACGCTGCGCCTCCACCTTCTCGATCTCGAGCGCGGCCGCGACCCAGGCGTCCACCACCTGCGCGAGCGGTCCCTCGGGCGTCTTCAGCTTCTTGAGCAGCTTCTCCGAGGCGTCGTCGAGCCGCGACGGGAGCAGCTTGGCGTCGCCCGCCTGGTCGCCGTAGCTCCGCGAGACGGCCCTGAGCCCCGCCGGCGCGAGCCGGTCGCGCAGGTCGAGGATCGCCGCCGCGAGCGCGGGATCGTCGGTCATCTCGGCGAGCGCGCCGAGGAAGTTGTACGCCCCGCGGAGCTTGCGATCGTGCGTGGCGTCGAGCGCGAGGGCCTTCTCCATGAGCGCCTTCGCCTGCTGCTCAAGGCTGGAGCCGAGCCGCTGCGTGGTGAGGATCCGGCCGTGCGCCTCCTCGACGGCGGGCAGGAGCGGCGCGAGCAGCGGCAGCGACGTGAAGACCTTCCGATCCTGCTCCGGATCGAGCCAGGGGCCCGAGATGTTGACCATCGCCTGGGGGCTGAGATTACGAAGACCCATGAGATACCCTCCTTTGTCAGGGGCGCTCCGAGTTTCGGTCCCGCGTTGGCCGGGTGCAACGTCCCGCGCGCCCCGACGGCCGTCGTGATCTTGCTCCGCGGCCGGAGGATCGCCGGTCGCCCCCGGGCCGCTCCGGCGAGCCCGGAGGGGCGGCCAGGGCGTGTGCTCGTCTCCTGAGAGAGGCCCTCTCCTTTCCAAGAGAGCCCTCTTCCTCACCAGAGGCGCGCTCCGCCTCACCAGAGGCGCGCCCCGCCTCACCAGAGGCGCGCTCCGCCTCACCAGAGGCGCGCTCCGTGCCGGTGCACTTCGCCCGCCCAGGAGGGCGATTTGGTGAGAATTTGAGGGCTCGATTTGTAATGCGTTCGCGAGAGCAAATTCGGCCTGTGGGGGATTCAAAGCGCAGGCAGACCTATGTTAATGCACGTGTGCCCGAGGGATGGACGCCGCTCCGGCCGAGGCCGAGCTGAAAAGGCGGTACCGCGCCGGATTGGGCCGGCGCGGCATCGGTCCCCTTCTTAGGGCCGAGGTGCGCTTTGCTGCGTTCTGCGCTGGTCATCTGTTGGTCGCACGTGGTGGCCGTCGCGATGTTCCTCCTCGCGCTCGATCCAGCGTTCGCCGCGCAGCCGCCCCCACGTTCGCCGCGCGTGACAGCTTTGATCAAGGAGGCAGAGGCCGCCCTGGAGCGGCTCGACGTCGCGCGCGCTCGCGACCTGTGGGCGCAGATCTACGATATCGAGCGATCCACGGTGGGGATCTGCCAGCTCGGGCAGCTCGACCGCCGGCTCGGGCGCTGGGTGGACGCCGTGGTGGAGCTCACGCGGTGTGTGCAGGAGATGCGCCCGCCGGCCACGCCCAGGGAGCGGCGGCTCCACGACACGCGGCATGTGGACCTGGCGGCGGCGCGGCTCGAGGTCGCGCAGCTCCACGTGTTCGCGCCCGTCGGGGCGGCGGCCGTGCTCGTGGACGGGCGCCTCGTGGACGAGAGCGGACAGATCTACGTCGCGCCAGGGCAGCACGAGGTCACAGCGATGTTGGCGGATGGCCGCAAGATACGCTCCCTGGTGCACGTCACCGCGAGAGAATCGCGTGTTGTTCTGTTGAGCGCCGAACCGGCGAGCGTGCGCGCAGTCGCTCCGTTGAAGGCGACGGTGGCGGGATTGTCGGCACCACCGGCAAACCCACCGGCGCCGTGGCTTCTTTATACAGGCTCCGCTGCGTCGGGCGCGCTCCTGGTGTCGGGGATCGTGCTGCATATCGTAGCATCGATCGATGACAGCGCCTTGCGGGAGGAGATGTGTAAGCCCCTCTCGGCTGAAAATCCGAAGTTGGTGGAGGATTTGCACGCCATTGAGGCGAAGCAGCACATCAGTACAGCAGCCCTCGTTGCAGGTACCGCGCTGGGAGCCGCGACTGTTGCGATTGCGGTGCTGCCGAGTGGCGCCCAGATCCGCGCGCGCGCGGCTGGCGCGGAGGTGCAGTTCTCGTGGTAGAGCCTGGTACCGTCTGGGAAGGTCACCGGATCCTCAACGAGGTCCATGACGGCATGGTCCGCACGTTCCTCGCCCAACAGGTCGGCGGCGAGGGCGCGATCGTCTGGTTGCATCTGCGCGAGGGTCAACGGATGGACCGGACGGCCTTCGCGGCCGAGCTCCAGCGCCTGCAGGAGGTCGCGCGAGCGGTTCCGCAGGTGGAGCCCGTTCTCTACGGTGACGCTGGCGGCCTCTCTGCCTGGGCCGCGTACCGGCGAAGCGATGGAATTCGCATCACGGACGCGACCCGCGGGGTGGATCTCGGGGTCACTGCGCTGCACATGGTTATCGAGGTCGCCTGCGCGATCCAGCGGTGCCACGCGCTGGGTGCGTGCCATGGGGCGCTCGGGGCCGACCGGGTGTTCATCACGTCGAGGCGGGACTACAGCATCAGCCAGTTCGGTCTGGTCGGGCTATTCCAGATCGAGCCGCATGAGGCCGCTCGGGAGCCGCTGGTGGCGTGTCCGGAGTTGCTGCGCGGCGACCGAGTGAGGCCGCGGACGGACGTCTATGGCCTCGGGATGCTGCTGTATGAGCTCCTCTGCCGCCGGTCGCTCGACGTCGATCAGGCAGGTACGTTGGGGGCGCGGCGGGGCAGGCCCGCGATCCCCGTCGACACACCGCCGGTGGTGGCTGCCGCTATCGAGAAGGCCTTGGAAGAGGACCCGCACCGCAGGTACAGAAACGTGGGCCACTTCATGGCGGTGCTTGAGGGCCTCGTGGACGCCTGGCCCACGTTCGATCGGGCACCGAGGCGCGGTGCAGAGCAGACCACCATTGCCAGTGAGATGCCGTCGACCCTACGCAGCTCCCATCTCGAGAGTCGGCGTTCGTCCGCGCCGGTGACGGAAGCTCCGGACACCCGGACGTCCGAGGTGGCGCCGGTGGTCGCGCCGTCGAGCGACGAGGATCCTTCGCTGCCGCAGATCCCCCCGCTTAGCGGACCATTGCCGACCGCTCCCACTCCGAAGGCGCCGGTGACGCCACCGCTGCCCTCGCTTCGCCGGGAACCTGGAGGAGAGTCGATGATGGTTCGAAGCGACCCCGTCGTGGCGCCGCCCCGCGAACTCGCGAGCCGCCTTGGCGTTTCGCTCGCTGCAACGGCCGCGCTGTGCGCCAGCGCTCTCTACCTTACGCTTACGTGCCCGGTTGCCATCGCGCCCCACGCGGAGAAGTTCGGGACGGTGCTGGTGGAGCAAGTATCGCCGCGGTCTGGGCAGCGGCGTTTGCCGTCGCCGGAAGGGGCGGCAGGGACCGACTCGAAGGAGGCGGACAGCCGCCCGCGTGCTGCGTACACGCAACGAACGGGCGTGACGGTGAAGGCCGAGCTGCGCCGGCCGTACTGCGAGGCCGGCGACTTTAGCTGTGGTCCTGCGATGTACTAGGAGGGCTTCTGTCGATGCGATGCGTTCTTCTGCTCATGGGCGCGAGCGCTGGGCTAGGTTGTGTCTCCGATCGCGGCTGTCCTGCCCCAGGCCCCCACGAGGGCGACCCTGCGGTATGGCTCTGGGATGGCACGCAGAACGAGGCGCCGAGCTGCGCGGAAGACACGGATGTCCTCTGGGACGGGTGGTTGAAAGGGTCCTCTACTGCCCCGGAGTCGCCGACGTTCGCACGCGCTTGCGCCGGCGCTGTTCGAGACGACATCCCGGACGGGTATACACTCTGCGTGATCCCAACCGAGGTGCCGGAGATTTGCTGGGAAGGGTACGAGGATCGTTCCATCTACGTGGAAGAAGATGGCGAAGAGCACGTGATGTGCTGCACCCCAGCGGACAACCCGCCGACGGTGATTCCTCAGAGCTACGGCGCATGCACGACATGAGCGATCCGATGACAAATGCCCTCGCACATGCATTCTCATCCCTGCTCCTTGCTGCCGTGTGTGTCTCGTCGGGCGGATGCATCGCCCATCCCGAGATCTCGGGTAAGGCGATCGTCACGCGGGATGGCGAAGAGCTGGTGATCGACACCGGCGGCAACGGAACCAGGGTCGTGGACGCAAGCGGCGAGGTTGCAGGCGGGTGCATCGTACCCAATCAGGGGGAACTCGGCGTTGTGGTGCAGAAGAAGGGCGCTGCCTTCTCGTTCTTCGATATGATGAACGAGGCCGGTTCGCCTTATGCGTCCGTGACGATCGATGGAGAGCGTTACCAGGGCGCGTGCGAGATCATCGTCGAGGATCTGCAAGGTGACCCGTACGAGGCCGACGTGTCGGCGGGGCCGTGTGACATTATCCGGCTCTTCGACGGTGCAAAGGCGCGCCTGGAGACGGCGGTCTTTCACGTCTCGGACTGCAGCGGAGCCGATTAGGCGGACGGGCTCTCCCGGGGCTATCGCACCCTCTCGGGCGGACTGTCGTCGGCCTGCGCCTTGGCTCGAGCGGCGCGGACCGCTGCGAGCCAGTGCGCCTGGTCCGGGTCGCTGTTCCACGGCGGGGCCTCCCGGTAGAGCGTGTCCCAGTACTCGCGCGCTGCGGCCTCGGCGGTCGCGAGTTCGCTCTCGCCTTCGGGCGCGTCGTCGACGCGGTCCACGAAGGCACGCCAGGGTTCCGAGGCGTGGCGGCTCAGGTTCGGCCACGGCCGGCCGGGCGCCCCGTCGAAAACCCCACCGCTGCTCTGAAGGTAGCCCTCGTAGGCGCTCTGAGCGATGGCGTCGCGCCGGCGACGGTAGACATGCCTGGTGCAACAATCACGAACCGCTTGGGCCCATTCGCGGTCCTCCTCCGGCACGTCCTCGCGCCATGCGCTCGCATAGAGCTCGCGCAGTTCCTGCTGGCGTGTCAGCCACCCCTGTCGATCGCCGGGTACTGGCGGAGCCTGGAGGGCCTGGTCGCGCTCGGCACGGAGGGCTCGCTCGCGCGCGGCGCTCGGTCCGGGGTACTCCGGCAGCCCAGCGCCCCAGTACCACGGCGGTTCCAGCATCGGAGGGATGGGCCTCTTCATGGATCTTGGTGTTCCGCGGAGTCCGAGCTGAAAACCCCTCTGGAAGGCGCGGAGCGCCCTGGGCCGGTGCTGCTCGGCCGTGTCGTCGGCAGAAAGGATCCGCCAGAGGTAGGTACGGTGGAGGCGCGAGGCTGCCCCGGCCGCAGCCTGTTCACTGTCGCCGGTAGGCGCTTCCTCGAACGCGTTAACGAAGGCGAGGAACGCGCTCTCGACGGCGGCGAGCAGCATCGGCCACGGCGGGGTGAACCGACCGGGGACGCGGCCAGCGCCGCTCAGGGGCGGGCTTGGACTTGCCGTTCGGTCGATGGTGCTCGGACGCGGCTCATAGAGCCACTCTCCGAATCTCTCGCGGTGGGCCGCCGCCCATGCGCGGTCCCCTTCCGGCAGGTCGTCGTGCCACACTTCGGCGTACAGCTTGCCCAAATCCTCAAAACTCGACTTCCATTCCTCGGGCTCCTTGGTCGAGAACAGCCCATGTCCGATGGTCGCCTCGCGCATGACGCGAGGTACGAACGCCTTCGTCTCCCCCATCGAAAGATTCATCAGTAATCTCCGGGTTGACCGCCCGTGGGGTTGGTGGGCTCGCCGCCTGTAGGATCGGTGGGACTCGGGGGACATCCCCATCCCGGTCCGGCGCCCAGCGGGCAGAGGAGCGGGACGATCTGAGGAGGAACGGCCCACCCAGGGGGGGGGCCGGGTAGGCTGATCATGGCATCGATGATGTCGTCCGCTCCGATCTCGTCGGGGTCGATCAGCTCAGGCGGTACTTTCTCCGGCTCGTAGCGGAAATCCCACACGAACCGACAATCAATGCTCGCGCCGCCAGGTATTGGTCGGCTGTTTTCGAGATCGGTTTTTCTGAGCTGGCGCTCCAGCGATGCCCATTCGTCCTTGCACATGATGTAGGTCACGGCAAAGGGCCTATGGATGAGACACTCGAGCATGTCGGCAACAGTGTACGTCGGCTCCTGGTCGGACCATTGGCTCCATTGTCCTCCGGCCTGGTAACGGCACTGTAGCTTGCCCATTTGGTCGTTCTCGTCCTTATGCTCGAGCCATCTCATAGCCTTTACGTTCATGACCATCTTCTTCATGAGCGACATTTCGGCCGGCGGCAGAGTCGCGATCCGGCCTCTCAGCTCATCGCGGTCGCTGGGATCCAGGATCGAGCAGCCGCAGGTGAGCAGAACGAGCAGGGCGCAGAGACGATGTCTCATTCGGTTTCCCTCCAAAGCCGACGGACCGGCATTCGCATGGCGACAAGTTGCTGTCAAGCGAGGCGAAGCGAGTCATACTTACCAGAAGATCCGACCTGCCGCTGCCGGCTCCACGCTGACACCAGACCATGCGAGCGTGCTGATGAAGCGGACACCGCACGTCGCCACGATCGCCACATGCTGCGTCGATAGATAGGCCGCGCCGGCCTCCATGGCCGGGAAGAATCCAAGGTACCGCAGGCACAACCCCCATGCGTTGCACACAGGGATGCGCCCGAAGTCGAGCCGCGCCGCGAGCTCGAACGACAGGGGCGCACGGAACGGCATGAACCGGGCGGCCGCCGTGGGGCCGGTCAGCACGCCGAGCCAGTGTGCGTCGCCGCCCAGACCGAAGAGGCCCACGTCGGCGCCGATGCCGATGTCCACGTCGTTGCGGACGGGCCATCGGCGCAAGCCGGTGACCGACGGCATGATGCCACCCGTCGCCCGCGTGGCACGGGGCCCCAGCACGACGTAGGTCGCCTTGACGTCAATCTCCCAGCGCGGCGATGCGCTCTCTTCCGCTCGGGCGCCTGTGGACACGAGCGATAGCATGATGACGGCGCACGGCCTCGTCAGCGCGCTACTTGCCCATCTCCGGCGGATCATCGTCGGCCTGCGCCTTTCTTCGGACGGCGCGGACCGCCGCGAGCCAGTGCACCTTGGCCGGGTCGCTGTCCCACAGCGGGGGCTCACGGTAGAGCGTGTCCCAGTATTCCCACGTTGCTGCCTGGGCCGTCGCCTGCTCGCTCTCGCCTCCGGGCGCCTCCTCGACGCGGTCCACGAAAGAACGCCATGGTTCCGAGGCTTGGTGGCTCAGGCTCGGCCACGGCCGAGCAGGCTCCCCCCCGAAGCGTCCATCGCTGCTCCGGAGATAGCCTTCGTAGGCGTTTTGCGCGAGGGCGTCTCGCCGGCGACTGTTGACCGACATCTTGCACGCGTCGCGGTACGCCTCGGCCCAGATGCGGTCCTCCTCTGGCACGTCATCCCTCCATGCGATCGAATACAACGCGCGCAGCTCCTCCTCGCGGGCCGTAAGCTGGTCTCGATTGGCCGGAGACGGCAGCGCCTTGATGGCTCGCTCGCGCGCGGCGCTTGGCCCGGGGTACTCAGGATACCCGGCTCCCCCCCAGTAGCGGGGCGGCGTCAGCATCGGCGGGATGGGCCTCGTCAGCGTCCTCGGTTTTCCGCGGCGTCCGATCCGAAACCCCCTTCGAAAGGCGCGGAGCGCCTCGGCCCGGTGCTCCTCGGCTGTGTCGTCGGACGTCAACGTCTGCCAGAGATAGGTCCTGTGGAGGCGTGACATTGGGTCGAGCGCAGCAGGTTCACTTGCTTCGGGGCCCTCTTTTTTGAAGGCCTCGATCATGGCAAAGAACGCGCTCTTGACGGCCTCCAGCAGCATCGGCCAGGGTGGCGCAGGCCGCCCATGGCGGCTCTGGAGAACTCCCTCGTTCGCCTCATGACCGATGGCAGGGTGCCCGGAATCCTCAATCCACCTGCTGAACTTCTTGCGGTACGGCTCTGCCCATACACGGTCCTCCTCCGGCAGGCTATCGTCCCATGCTTCGGCGCAGGCCTGGCCCAGGTTAGCAAGATGCCACTTCCATGTATCGGAATTCTTGGTCGTAAACAGACCGTGGCCGAAGGCTGCTTCACGCAGTTTGAGCAATCCTGGGGGAAACTTCGCCCACCACTTCATGGCCGGTCTCCCGGTTCACCGCCCGTTGGATCGGTCGGTTGACCGCCCGTCGGGTCCGTGGGGCTAGGGGGGCAGCCCCAGCCCTCTCCAGCGCCGAGTGGGCAGAGGAGCGGGACGAGTCGAGGGAAGGCCCATCCAGGAGGCGGCGCAGGTAACGCGATCAGGGTATTGATGATGTCGTTTGTGTCGAACTCATCGGGATCCGTCAGTTCGGCCGGCACCTTGTCCGGTTCGTAGCGGAAGTCCCATACGAACCGGCACTCAACGGTCGCCCCACCCGGGATCGGCAGGCTGTTCTCGAGGTCGGTTTTTCTGATTTGAAGCTGCAGCGCTTCCCATTGGTCCTTGCACATCAGGTACGTTACCTCGAAAGGGTCGTCGAGGAGACAGTCGCGCATGTCTTTGACAATAAACGACGGCTCCTGGTCGGCCCACTCGGTCCACTGACCGCCAGCTTGGTAGCGGCACTGGAGTTTGCCCATTTGATCTCCCGGTGGCCTGCCCTTAAGCCAGTCGAGGGCTGCGGCGTTCATGCCCAACCTCTTGAGCCTCGATATTTCTTCGAGTGGCATCGCCGCGATCTGATGTCTCAGCTCGTCGCGATCACTGGGATCCACGATGGAGCAGCCGCAGGCAAACACGACGAGCAGAACGCCGCGCCGATGGTTCATCGGTTTCCCCCCTGATTCACCGATCCACGTACCCGCAGACGGTGGCCGACCTTACCAGCGGTCGCCGCCGCCGGTCAAGCCGCGACGGACCACCTGGAGGACGGTGACCGGCGCCCGCCTTGCCGCCACTGGCCGGGGCTTCGCCTTCGGAGAAGTGGCAGTGATGGTGCCGAACAATTCCATTGAGACGCAAGGGGTTGGTTCGAGTACGTCCTACACGGACGACAGCCTTCCGGCCTCAGGCGATATCATCCCAGGCGTAAGTATCGGGTTTGGGGCGGTGGCGCCGCTCCGGCGCAGGGGTGAAGCGCGGTCCTCTCTTGCACCCGCGTGAGCTCGTTCGGGAACAGCGAGATCTGCAGGCACGCATCGGGAAGGCGCGGCGCGGGGACTGGACGCGCGCATGGCTTGATGCTCACCGCCTGTCCATGGAATCCTGCGGGCGAGAAACCCACCGACCCGACGGGCGGTGAGCCAGGGGATCATCCATGAAGCTCAGAACGTCGCGCGTGTGGTTCCTCATGCAGCGCATCGAGGTCGAGGCGGGCACGGCGAGTTGCCTATTTCCGCCCAAGGATATTTGGGGTCGGAACATGGACCTCGAGACGCTGGGCAGGCTGTGCGCCGAAGCATGGCACGACGACCTGCCCGAGGCGGACCGCGCATGGGCCGAGGCGCATCGCGAGAAATTCGGGAGGTGGGTCGACGATTCGCGGCCCGGGGCCATCCGCCCGAGGGTGGATGCGGGCTCTCCCGAGGGCCTCACGGGCAGGTTCGACAAGGAGCCCGCTCCACCGTGGCCGATGCTGCTCGAAGCCGTCAAGAGCGCGTTTTTTGCGTTCGTCGTGGACTTCGAGCAGACGGTCGAGGGCGAGGGCGAGGGTGCGACGGGCGATCCGACAGCGCGCCTCCACCGGACGTCCATCTGGCGGGCGCTGACGGCCGACGACGCCCCCGAGGTGGACCGGCCCTCGGCGCTCCGCGCTTTTCAAAGGGGGTTTCGGCGCGGGCGCCGCGGGCTCCCGAACTCCATGACGAGGCCCATCGCCCCGAGGCTGGAGCCTGCGCGGTTCTGGCCGGTGAATGCGCTGCTCCATCTCCCCGGGCCGAGCGCGGCGCGCAACCGAGCCCTCTGGGACGCGTCGAGTCACTGCACGGATACAAAGGAGTACCGGGCGCTCCAGCAGGAGCTGCGCGATCTCTATGCGAGCGCCTGGCGAGACGACGTGCCGGAGGAGGACCGCGAATGGGCCGAGTCTTACCGCCACTCCTGCATCAACGAGGTCAACCGTCGCCGGCGAGACGCCGTGGCCCAGAGCGCGTACGAAGGCTATCTCCAGAGCAGCGACGGGCTCTTCGAAGGACAGCCCGCAAGGCCGTGGCCGAACCTGAGAGGCTACGACTCGGACCCATGGCGTGCTCTCGTGGATGCCGTCGAGGATGCGCCCGAAGGCGAGAGCGAGCTCGTGACCGCCGAGGCGGCAGCGCGCGAATTCTGGGACTCGCTCTACCGGGAGGCCCCGCCATGGGACAGCGACCCGGCCAAGGTGCACTGGCTCGCGGCGGTCCGCGCCGCGCGACGAAAGGGGCTGTCATGAGCCTCACCGAGGCACAGAAGGGCGAGGGCTGGAAACACCCCCTCCTCGCGCACCTGCCGCTCTGAGACGGAAGGCTCGCCCCGAGCGTCATCCGTCCTCCAACCCCTCTCCTCCCCCCTCCACCTGCCCCTTCTCGGCCGCCTCGCGCGCCAGCGCTCCCGCATGGATCGCCCGCACCTCCTCCATCGTGCTGACGTTCCCTGCAGCCTTGTCGGGCCGGTACCTCTTCACCCGCGCAAACCGCAGCGCGATCCCCCCGGGGTACCGCGGGCTCGCCTGCACGTCGTCAAAGGCTATCTCGATGACGACCTCCGGCCGCACGTACACCGTGTCTGCGTCGCGGCCGATCTCGAGCTCCAGCAGCCGCCGCGTCTGCCAGGAGAGCATCTCGTCCGTCATGCCCTTGAACGTCTTGCCGATCATGACGAATCCCCCGGACTCGCGATCACGCGCCCCGAGGTGCAGGTTGCTGAGCAGCCCTCGGCGCCGGCCTGTCCCCCAGTCGGCCGCGAGCACGACGAGATCGAGGGCGCGCGCCCGCTTCACCTTGAGCCACGAGCCGCGACGCCGCCCGGCCTCGTAAGGCGCGGCGAGCGACTTGGCGATCACGCCCTCATGGCCGTGGGCGAGCGCGTTGGCAAAGAACGCCTCGGCCTCGGCCGCCGTCGGCAGCTCGATGCGCGGGACGCGCAGCGACCTGTCCAGCACCTGCCGGAGCGCGGCCGTGCGCTCGCTGCCGGGCCGGTCGAGCAGATCCTCGCCGTCGAGGTGCAGCACGTCGAAGAACAGGGCGCGCAGCGGCAGCTCGGCGCGCAGCGCGGCCGCGTCGTGCGTGCGGCCGAAGCGGCGCATCGTGACCTGGAACGGGTGCGGCGCGCCGTCCGCGCGACAGGTGATCGCCTCGCCGTCGAGCACGACCGAGCGGACCGGGAGCGCCCGGACGACCTCGACGATCTCCGGGACCGCCTTCGTGACGGCGCCCAGGCCGCGGCTGAAGACGCGCACCTCGCCGCCGGCCTTGTGCACCTGCACGCGCACGCCGTCGATCTTCCACTCCAGCGCCATCGCGCGGAGCTCGCCCAGCGCCGTGGCGATGTCGTCGGCCGACTGCGCCAGCATCGGCTGCACGGGGCGGAGCAGCTGCAGCGAGAAGCGCTGGAGGCCGAGCGCCCCCTCGAGGAGCGCGGCCTTCGCCACCTCCACCGCGTCCCCGGCGAGCATCACCGCGCGCCGCAGCGAGGCCGGCGGCACCGCCGCCGCGCGCGCCACCGCCTCGATCATGATCGGCTCGAGCCGCTCCTGGCGGAGCTCGCCGGCGAGGAGCCGCGCGAAGAAATCGCGCTCGCGATCGGTGGCGCGCGCGAACAGCCGCCCGAGCGCCGCGCGGCGCTCTCCCCCGGCGCCCGGCCCCGAGGCGCGCGCGATCTCCGTGAAGACCGCGTCGGCCTCCGCCAGGGTGAGCGCAGGCTCGGCGACGGAAGGACCAGCCCGGCGGGCCTCGGCGACCATCCCAGACCCGACGCCGAGCCGTTCCTGACGGAGCCGCCCGGCGAGCCAGTCGACGCCGATCTGCACCTCCGCGCGCGAGAGGCGGCGCAGGAGCCCGGTGAGCGCACCGATCTTCTCGACACGGCGAGAGAGCGTGGCGACACGCTCGGAGGTGGCGACGAGGTCGGTAACGAGCACGCGGGCAACCCTAGCCTGGCACCTCGAGAGCTCACGCTCGACGGGTCATTGGATGAGGCCGCTGCAGGGTGTCCTCCGCAACCGAGCCGGGGAACTCCGCAGGATCGGACCTGGCCCATGGGCGCCAAGTGTTCTCCGCATGGGCCGAGAGAGCCTACCAAAGCGTGTAAGGCGGCGGAGCAGAAAAGCGCTCTCTCGCGCCGGGATGGTGGCCACTTCCGGTTGCAACCACTTCCGGGGAGGGGCGAAGAATTATCATGTCGTCGAGTCCCTCGCTCGGTCGCCGCCCCCCGGCCGCGAGCAGGCGAGAGCGCGATCGTTTTTCAAAATGATCTCGTGAGCCGCTCGTATCGATTCGCCAGGTGCGAAGCGCCTGACGCGCCTGCGCCGCCCCGCGGGGGAGGGAGGGTGCGCGGAGCTGGTCCGCCATGCCCGTGGACTCCCGAACACGCCGCGAGATCGGCCCTGCCGCGCCCGTCTCCTCCGACGGCGCGATCGCTCCGTTTAGTTGACCTCCGACGCGGGCCTTGATACCGGGTTGGCGGTCGGCGCGCCGTGGGCAGGTGAACACGGCGGGCGGGCGCAGATTTCCTCAACCACACAGCTCAGGAATAGCGCCCTCCGCTGACAAGGCCGTCGGTTTTGGCCTTGGGAGCAGCTGGCTTGGTTTTTGCGCAGCACCTCTCCGGCAGCTTGACTGTACTGGAAGGCGCTGACGTGGTGTTGGTGTCCGCACGGGAAGGCGACGGAGGTTCTTCGATGGTGGAACGGCAAGTCCGGAAGCGGGTGGGCGTCGTGATGGGCGGCTCGTCGGGTGAGCGCGACGTGTCCCTGCGCTCGGGCGCGGCCGTCGCCGAGGCGCTCGAGGCGCGCGGGCACGATGTCGTGCGGATCACGCTCGGGGACAGGTTCGGCGCGGAGCTCTGCGCGACCCTCCAGCGCGCGCGGCTCGACGCGGCCTTCCTGGCACTGCACGGACGTCTCGGTGAGGACGGGTGTGTGCAAGGCGTCCTGGAGCTCGCCCAGATCCCGTACACGGGGTCGAGCGTGCTCGCGAGCGCCCTCGCGATGGACAAGCTGAAGGCCAAGGAGATGTTCCGGCTGCACAACGTGCCGACGCCTCCCTACTACACTGTGGGTGCGAATCAGGACCTCGAGGAGCTCGATGCGGTCCATGGCTCGTTCGGGTTCCCCGTCATCGTCAAGCCGCGCGGCGAGGGGTCGAGCCTCGGCGTGACAAAGGTCGGGTCGCTCGAGGAGCTGAAGTCGGCGCTCGCGCTGGCGTTCGAGTTCGACGACGCCGCCATCGTGGAGCGGTTCGTGGCGGGGACCGAGGTGAACGTCGGGATCCTGGACGGGAAGGTCCTTGGTGCGATCGAGATCGTGCCGAAGAAGGGGCTCTACGACTACGAGGCCAAGTACACGCCGGGCATGACCGAGTACCACATGCCGGCGCGCCTCCCGCCGACCCGCTACCGCGGCGTCCTGAACCTGGCGGAGCGGGCGGCCCAGGCGATCGGGTGCACGGGCGCGGTGCGCGTGGATCTGCTCGTGACGGGCGGAGAGAACGAGTACGTGCTCGAGGTGAACACGCTGCCGGGCATGACCCAGACAAGCCTCCTGCCGAAGATCGCGGAGGCCGCGGGCTACGAGTTCGGCGACCTCTGCGAGGCCATCCTGGCGAGCGCCCGGCTACATCAGCCGGTGCGGCGCCGCGCGCCCGCCGCCTCGGAGCTCCGGCTCAGCGAGCGGGGGCAGGCCGAGAAGCGGCTGCGCCTCGTGAAGTCGGCGATCTGAGCCGAGGGGCCTCCTGGCCCGAATTCCGCGCTCCAGCGGTCGTTTCTGCTGACCGTGAGCTTCAGGGCCACCCCGGCCGTGGGCGCCTCGAACCCGTTCTCGACGGCGCCCTCGCTCTTCTCACACACCGTGCTGCCACGCTCGCTGCCGTTGAACGCGCCTGTCCCAGGCGCCCGGCGTCGAGCTTGTCATCTTGCCGAGAAGCTCTCTTGGGCCGCCCGCTGGTCGGCTCCGGGCTCGTTGCTCCGCGTGGCTCCCGAGTCGATAGGAAGGTCAACTCGATTCATGATGCCTCCTGTGCGACGACACTTGCGTTGGATCCACAATCAGAAAGCGCTGGAGCGCCGAACGGGTTGAAGGCTGTTTGAATCGAATGGGTCGCGACGCCCGGTCGAGCTGCCGGGAAGCGAGCTCCAAGGGCAAGGAATGGGGGAAAGAGAGAAACCGCAAGGGCGCAAGGGGCGCAAGGGACCAGAGACGAGATATTTTCTTGCCTTCCCTTGCGCCCCTCGCGCCCTTGCGGTTGCTCTTCCCTTCTGTTGATTCCTCGGGACTCCAATATGCTCGGTGGGGTAGGCGACAGGCGGTGAATCAGGCCGCCTCGCGGAACCTCCTGGACCGCGCGGCGAGCAGCGCGGCGAGGAAGAGCCAGGGCGCGGACGAGCCGCCCGGGTCAGGGCCGGCGCCGCGCGCCAGGGCGCAGCCGTTGCCGTGCGCGCGCAGCGGGCCGCTGCCCTCCGGAGCAGGCGCCGGAGGCGCGCCGCCAGCGCCGCCGCCGGAGCCGCCGGAGCCGGCCATCGCGGCGCCGCCGCCATCGCCCTGGCCGCCGCCGCCGTCGGCTCCGCCACCCTGGCCCTCGCCGCCCGCGCCGCCGCCCGCGCCGCCTCCGGAGCCGCTGGTGGCCTCCGCGAGCAAGCAGCCGCCGGCGATGCACTCGCCGCCGGGACAGGGCGCTCCGTCGAGCTTGGAGCGCCTCTGGCAGGCGCCGGTGGACGGCGCGCACAGGGCGCGCTGGCAGGCGGCGGGGTCGGGCTGCGGGCACACGAAGGGATCGCCGCCAACACAGGCGCCGTTCCGGCAGGTATCGGTCTGCGTGCAGGCGTTGCCGTCGTCGCAGGGGCTTCCGTCGGGCTTGCGCGGGTCGTCGCAATCGCACGCGTCGCCGGTCCCGTCGCCGTTGACGTCGGCCTGGCCGGAGTTCGGTATCAAGGGACAGTTGTCCACCGTATCGCCGACGCCGTCGGCGTCGTCGTCGTCATCGCAGGCGTCGCCGAGGAGGTCACCATCGGTGTCGGCCTGGAGCGTGTTCGGGACCGCAGGGCAGTTGTCGTTGGCATCGGGGATCCCGTCCTCGTCGCTGTCGAGCGCGCAGGCGCCGGCCAGGCACAGCCCGCTCAGGCACTCCTTCGGGAGCGAGCACGCGGCGCCGTCAGGCTTCTTCGGCAGGCAGCCGCCGCCGGTCGTCGCGCAGTAGGCCGCGCCGGCGCACTGGGTGTCGAAGGTGCAGCCCGTGAGGCAGGCGCCCGCGACGCAGCGGTAGTCGCCGCAGGACCGCGTTCCGCTCTCGGCGCAGACCCCGAGCCCGTCGCAGAGGGGGGCCTCGACGAGCTCGGAGGCGTCCTTGCACGAGGCCGCGCCGCAGAGGGTGCCCTGCGCCCGCAGCTGGCAGGCGCCGCGGCCGTCGCAGAGGCCGGTGGCGCCGCAGGAGGAGGCAGGCTCCGCGGCGCAGTCGTCGTCCGGATCGGCGCCGGCCTGGATGGGCCCGCACGCGCCGTCGCGGCCGGCGCCCTTCTTCGCGGCCGAGCAGGCCATGCACACGCCCGCGCAAGGGGCGTCGCAGCAGACGCCGTCGACGCAGGAGGCGCCGGCGCAGTCCGCGTCGGTGTCGCAGCGGTCGCCGGGGAAGGCAGGGGTGTAGAGCTCGGCGCCGATGGTGTAGGCGGCGTAGGGGGCGGGCGACGCGCCGGTGACAAGGACCTTGCCATGGCGCAGCAGGGTCGCTGCGTGGCCAGAGCGCCGGGAGTACATCGTCCCCGCCGGAGACCAGCTGTTCGTGGCGCGGTCGTACACCTCCGCGCTCGCGAGCTCGTCGCCGAGCCCGTAGCCGCCTGCGACAAGGACCCGCCCGTTCAGGAGCCGCGTTGCCGTGTGATCTTGGCGCCTGGTGCTCATGGACGCTCGCGGCGTCCAGCGATCGGCCGTCGGATCGTACTCCTCCGCGCTCCCGAGCACGCCGTCTCGCTCGTTGTTGCCGCCCACGACAAGGACCCCCCCGCCTTCCAGCAGCGTCGCCGTGTGCCCCTGGCGCACGGCGTGCATCGGTGCTGCCGCCGTCCAGACGCGCGTGGCGGGGTCGAAGAGCTCCGCGCTCCAGCCGTCACCGCCGCTCCCGTTGCCGCCCGCGACAAGGACCCGCCCGTCGTCCAGCAGCGTCGCCGTGTGCCGCGGGTGGGCGGCGATCATCGCCTCCGCCGCGCGCCAGGTGCCGTCCGCCGGGTCGTAGAGCTCCGCGCTCGCGAGCTCGCCGTCTCGCTCGTTGTAGCCGCCCGCGACAAGGACCCGCCCATCGCCCAGCAGCGTCGCCGTATGGCCCTGGCGCGCGGTGAGCATCGGGCCTGTCGCCGTCCAGCTGCGCGCGCGCGGGTCGAAGAGCTCCGCGCTCGGGCCGTCACGGCCCGCTCCGCCGCCCGCGACAAGGACCCGCCCGTTGTCCAGCAGCGTCGCCGTGTGCCCCTGGCGTGAGGCGAGCATCGGGGCTTCCGCCGTCCAGGCGTCTTCCGCCGGGTCGTAGATCGCCGCCCTCGCGAGGTTGACGTGGTCGACCCCGAAGCCGCCCGCGACGAGGACCCGCCCGTCGTCCAGCAGCGTCGCCGTGTGCTCCTGATGGATGTCGCGCACCGGCGCCGCTTCCGACCACCGGCTCGCGCCCGACGGGTCGTAGATCTCGGCGTTCGATCCGATGCTGCCCTGATTGCCGCCCGTCACGAGCACGTTGCCGTTCGGGAGCAGCGTCGCGGTGTGCGTGCTGCGGCCCACGGCCATCGCCGGCACGTTCGACCAGGCCTCCGCCGTCGGGTCATAGATCTCCGCGTCCGCCACGGGGGTGGACGACGTGTACCCGCCGGTGATCAGGATCCGCCCGCCGTCCAGCGGCGTCGCCTCGTGGCGAAAGCGCATGACGCGCATCGGCGCAGCCTGCGTCCAGCGGCCGCTCGCAAGGTCGTACAGCTCCGCGCTCGGAAGCTCGCCCGCTTCCTCTACGTTCGCGAAGCCGCCCGTGACGAGGACCCGCCCGCCGTCCAGCAGCGTCGCCGTGTGTCCCTCGCGCGGGGCGAGCATCGGCTGCACCGGTGTCCAGCGGTCCTCGGCCGGGTCGTACAGCTCCGCGCTCGCGAGATCGCCTTCGCCGCCGTAGCCGCCCGTGACGAGGACCCGCCCGTCGCCCAGCAGCGTCGCCGTGTGCCCGTAACGCCCGGCGTTCATGGGCGCGGCCGCGGTCCAGGTGCCCTCCCGTGGGTCGTACAGCTCCGCGCTCGCGAGGTACTTGCCGTTGTTCCAGCCGCCCGCGACAAGGATCAACCCGCTGTTCAGCCGCGTCGCCGTGGGCCCCTGGCGCGCGGCGCTCATCGACCGCGCTGGCGTCCAGCGGTCCTCGACCGGGTCGTACAGCTCCGCGGTCGCCAGCGCGCCCGGGATGTCGGCGCCGCCCACGACAAGGACTCGCCCGGTGTCCAGCAGCAGGGCCGCGTGATCCTGGCGCGGGGCGCTCATCGGCTGCGCCGGCGCCCAGCTGTCTTCCGCCGGATCGTACAGCTCCGCGCTCGCGAGGTAGCTGCCGTCGCCATAGCCGCCCGCGATCAGGACCCGCCCGTCGTCGCCGCCG
Source organism: Sorangium sp. So ce375 (assembly GCF_051473855.1). NCBI lineage: Bacteria > Pseudomonadati > Myxococcota > Polyangiales > Polyangiaceae > Sorangium > Sorangium sp. So ce375. The sequence continues at coordinate 9,607,758 of NZ_CP150335.1, read as the reverse complement.
AGCCACGTGGCCGTGTGCCCGGCCTCCCGCCTCGTGGCCATCGCCCCGACGGGGCGCCACAGCGGATCCACCAGAAGGAGCTCGGCGGACGCCTCGACGAGCAGCGCGATCTCCGCCCCGCGCGCCTCGAGGCGGGCAGCGATCGGTCGCCCGCTCTCCGCGAACGCTCGCGGCGCGGTGACGCGCAGCCGCGGCGTCCCCGCCGCGTCCACCACCTCGACGGCCTCGCCGCGCTGCCGCAGCGCCGCGCCGTCCACCTCCCAGACGGCCGCGGGCTCACCCGCCGGCCCGGCGCCCGGCGCCACGGTGAGCCATTCCTCGATGCCCCCGGCGACCGCCCGCCAGAACGACGCGCCGCCCGCGCGGCCGTAGATCACCGCGCCAAAGGCCACCGCCCCCGGGCCGGACGCGCCGGCCTCCCGCACCCGCACCTCGAAGCCGCCCGCGCCCGAGAGCCGCATCCAGCCGCCGCCGTCGCGCGGCAGCTCGGCCTGGAGGCGCGGCCCGCGCCCCGAAAGGCCAGGCGCGCCCAGCGCGAAGCCGCCGCCGGTCGCCACAGGCGCGCCGGGAGCGCCGCTGCCCAGCACCTCGGCGGCCTGCGCCGGAAACCGGCGCTGCACGAGCGCCGCCGCGCCCGCCGCGCCGTCGCCCCCGGCCGCGCAGCTGAGCGCGCCCAGCAGTCCCAGAACGGCCAGCGCCACGGCGACGACAGCCAGCAGGCGAGAGTCCAACGAAGCTCGCATGCCGGCGAATGTCTCACGCAGTTACGCTCGCAACAACACCGCCGCGAGCGTGGCTCACACGAGCGATGTGCAGATCCCGAACCGGGGATGATAGACCCCGACTCGGCGCTTGCCGCTCCGCGTCTCGGGCGTCACGAGGACCACAACGCTCTTGTCGAGCGGCGCGTCCGCGCGAATCCGCACGTGCTGGCCGGCGACGACGACGTGCCAGATGTTCACCGTCCCGTACCTCGTCACGACGGCCCCCTCGTAGATGTGCGCCGCCGACGGCGCGCCGCGGAGCGCCAGGCGGCACGCGGCATAGCTGCCCAGCAGCTGATACAGGAGCACGATCGGCATGACGGCGTACGAGAAGCCGAGGAGCATCGCGACGAGATCGATGTGCCGGAAGAACGAGCCGACCCCGACGAACGCCGCCCAGAAGAGCAGCGAGTACGCCACGCCAGTCAGCTGGTGCCGGACGTGCCGCAAGGCCGCCCAGCGGCGCGGGGGCGGCGCGCGGAGCTCCTCGGGCAACTGGCTCGCGTTGGGCGGCTGCATGTCGTACCGCTCCGACATACCCGGGGCGGCTGCGGAGCTCAATCGGACAGCGCGCGAGTCGCCGCGTCCTGCCGCGCTCCTCCAGGCGCCTCGCCGCTCCCGTTGCGCCTGCGCTCGCCGCCGGAGCCCGCTCCCGCCGGCCTGCCAGCGATCACGGCGCGAAGATCACCGCCCCGCCCGGCGGGATGCTCATCGAGAGCACGCCGGTCGCGGAGACGATCTCGGTCGCGCCGCCGAGCGCGTCCGTGAGCTCGGTACCGGCGGGCAGGCCGAGCGCCTGAGCGACCTCGACCGAGATGTGCTGCTCCGTCCCCGCGCGCGTCAGCGCCACGATCGCGGATCTCCCCCTGGCGAGCCGGCGGCCGAAGACCAGCGTGTCCTCCGTGGCGGTGAGGTTCACGTAGGCGCCGCGGCGGAGCGCCGGGATGTCCCGGCGCGCGGTCCCGAGCGCGCGCACGAAATCGAGCGTCTCCAGCTCGTCCGCGGTGAGATCCTCCTCCGGGCGCCACATGCTGCGGTTGTTCGGGTCGACGCCGCCCCACGCGCCGTACTCGTCGCCGTAATAGAGCAGCGGCGCGCCCGGGAGGCCCAGGAGCCACGCCATCGCGAGCCGCACGCGCGTGTACACCTCGGGCGACTCCGGCCCTTCCGCGGTGTCCGACCACTGACGGCCCGGGACCTCGCGGCGGCGAGGCCCCGCGTCGTCCCGGTAGTCGGCCAGCGTCGCGAACCGTGCCGTGTCGTGGCTGCCGAGGTACGGCGTCATGATCGCGCCCTCCGGCCACCGCCGCTGCCCGTGCTCGACCCAGTACGCGGCGTGCAGCATGCCCGCGTCGCCCCAGCCGAACGTGCGGTACGAGACCCCGTGATAGAGGACGAAATCGAACTGGCCGTCCAGCCCCTGAGGGCCGATGTATCTCGCGATCGTCCCGTAGTTCTCGTCGTTGCACGGGTCGGCGCAGTCGCTCCAGCCCATCGCCGTCTCGCCCATCAGGAAATAACGGGTGCCGGCCGGCTCGAACGCCTCCCGGACCTCCGCGGCGAGGTTGCGTGTCGCGATCTCCTCCACGTGCTTCACGGCGTCCACCCGGAGCCCGTCGAGATCGAACGCGTCGAGCCAGTAGATCGCGTCCGCCACGAACGCGGCGTTGGCCTCGGGCACCGTGTGGTCCACGTCGGGGAGATAGCTCGCGAACATGCAATCGAGCGCGTGCGACGTCCAGTCGCACCCGTCTGTCCCGCAGACACACCCCGTCCTGAACCAGTCCGGGTGAGACGAGACATACTCGTGATCTTCGTGCACGTGGTTCACGACGAAGTCCTGGAGGACGCGGATCCCATGGCGGTGCGCCTCGGCCACCACCGCGCGGAGCGCCTCGGCGCCGCCGAGCCGAGGATCCACCTGGCGCGCCTTGATGGGCCAGTAACCGTGATACCCGGTGACCTGGTGGACTCCATCGCTCGCCGGGTAGGCGCCGGCAGGGTTCTCCTGGAACGGTGTGAGCCAGATGGCCCGCACGCCCAGCGCGTCGAGGGTGCCGTCCTCGATCGCCTGCCTCAGCCCCTCGAGATCCCCGCCGGCCCAGTCGCCCCGCGGATCGGCGCCCGGCGTGGCGGGCGCGTTCAGGGCCGGATCGCCGTCGCGGTAACGATCGGTGACGACCATGTAGATGAGCGCGTCCTCCCAGGAGAACGGCTCGGCCTCGACCCAGAAGACAAGCCGGAGCGGCTCGCCGGCGCGTCCGCTCCGGGTCGCCCCGCGGAGGGTGACGCGGTATTTGCCGTCGTCGAGGCCCCCCAGGAGGATCCGCACGTCGCCGCGCGCGTCGATCGAGAGCTCCTGAGCCGTGAGCGGGCGCGCGTCGCCGTCCTGGTCCTCCAGCACCGCCTCGAACGCGGCCGCCTCCGGGCCTGCGCCCTCGATGCCGTCCCGGTACACGAGCCGCGCCTCGAAGGCGCCCTGTCCGGCGGCAGGCCGCGTCGCCTGGCTCGACGCGACCGAGAACGACGGAAGGCGGCAGTCAGGGACCTTGACGGCCGAGTTCTCGATCCCGTCGACGTATTTGCGGCGCCCCTCCGCCGGGTCGAGCACCCACGAGGTGTCGCCGCCGTACCGATAGGCGATTTTGTAGCCGTGGAGCCCCGGCGGCAGGTCGATGGTGGCCGCGAGCCGGCCCTGCGCGCCGCCCTGCAGCTGCGGGGCAGAGCCGAGATCGAAGCCGTTCCACTCGCCGGGGACGCGGACATCCGTCGCCCCGGGAGGCGCGATGAACGTGAACGACGTTGGACAGAGGACGTTCCCGTACTGCGCGCCGCCGCCAGCCCCGCCGCCGCCAGCCCCGCCGCCGCCAGCCCCGCCGCCGCCAGAGGCCTCGCCGCCTGACGCGCCCGCGCCAGCGACCTCGCCGCCCGACGCGCCGGCGCTGCTCGTGCCTTTCCCCTGGCCTGCGTCGAGCTCGCGATCGTTTCCACACGCGAGCGGGAGAGCGGGGAGCACGACGGCGCAGACAGCGGCCATCACGACGGCAGAACGGCGGCGCGACATGGCCTCGAGCAGTATCCGATCGCGAGAGGCGTGTCAGCGCGCGCGTCGCGCTGAACCAGCGAAGCAGCCGCGGAGAAAAGCGACGCTCCGCCCACGCTGTCGCGTCGCCAACAAGGGCCTCCCTGGTTCCGTCGGGGCTCCGCCCCGCTCCGCGCTCCGACGTCCGCTTCGCCGCGGCCTTGGCCGAGCGCATCGAGTCGCCTCGCGCGCAGGAACGAGCCGCCTGCAACGGATTGAAACCTGCTGAATAGGGCAGAGATCGAGCCGCCTGGCGCGCCAGGGACGCGAAGAGGCAGACAGATCATGCTCCGGCGATCGTCGCGATCCTCTCGACGTTCGAAGCATCGTCGGAGCCCCTGGCATCTGGCCTCCCGAGAGGCGCGGCTTTCGGCCGAGACAGCTTGGCGACGGCGCCTCGGGTACCGCACGCAGCCGAGCCCGTCGGTCGAGGCGAATTCGCGTCGGATCGCCCACAACGGTGGCCATGATGGGGGGCGGAGAATGGTATACTTCATCGGGCGAGGGGGGCTTTTGCTGCCACTGTCGAGGCTGCCTCACCCAGCGCCTTCATGACGAGCTCGTTTCCTCCCTTTCCCTACACGATCCGCGAGACCATTTACGAGGGCCGCGGTACCGCCGTGTACCGCGCTGTTCGAAACGCCGACGGCCACCCGGTGGTCCTCAAGGTGCTCGACCCGAGGAGCTGCCGGCCGAAGGACCTCGCCCGGCTCAAGAGGGAGTACGAGACGGGCAAGATCCTCGACGTGGGAGCCATCGTCAGGCCCCTCGCGCTCGAGATGTACAATGGGTCGCTCGCCCTCGTCATGGAAGACTCCGGCGCTGAGCCGCTCGATCGGCTGCTCGGCGCGCCGATGGCGATCGGCAGGTTCCTCGAGCTTGCCATCCGCATTGCGGACGCCGTCTCCGACATCCATCAGCGAGGCGTCGTTCACAGAGATCTCAAGCCCGCGAACATCCTTGTCGTTCCTACCACCGGCGAGGTGAAGATCGCGGATCTCGGGCTCGCCTCGCGGCTCTCCCGCGACCAGCTCGCCGTGGAGCCGGCGCGCCTCATCGAGGGGTCGCTACCTTACATGTCACCGGAGCAGACGGGGCGGATGAACCGCGGGATCGACAGCCGCAGCGATCTGTATTCCCTCGGGGTCACGTTCTACCAGATGCTCACGGGGAAGCTCCCATTCGATGCCCGCGATCCGCTGGAATGGATCCATTGTCACGTCGCCCGCGCGTTCGCCGCGCCGTCCGAGGTCGTCCCCGAAATGCCCGAGGCGGTCGAGCGCATCGTGATCAAGCTCCTCGCGAAGATGCCCGAGGAGCGCTACCAGACGGCCCGCGGCCTTGGCCACGACCTCAAGCGGTGCTTCGAACCCTGGCGCTCGGGTGGCAGCGTCGCGCCCTTCCCGCTGGGCGAGCAGGACGCGTCGGGTCGCCTGCAGATCCCGCAGAAGCTCTACGGGCGCGACGAGGCCATAGCGGGGCTGCTGCGCGCCTTCGAGCGCGTTGTCGACACCGGATCGCCGCAGCTCGTGCTCCTATCGGGCTACTCCGGCACCGGCAAGTCGACGCTGGTCCACGCGCTTCACGGGCCTGTCGCCCGCGAGCGAGGGTTCTCCGCGTCGGGAAAATTCGATCAGCACAAGCGCGATATCCCGTACTCCACCATCGTCCAGGCCGTTCAGGAGATCGTGCTCGAGCTCCTCGCCGACAGCGAGAGGATCGCGGCGTGGAAGCAGCGGTTGCTCGAGGTCCTCACGGTCAACGGGCAGGTCATCGTGGACTTGATCCCGCAGCTCGAGCTGGTCATCGGCCCGCAACCGCCGGCTCCCGAGCTGCCGCCGGTCGAGGCGCAGAACCGGTTCCGCATCGTCTTCCGGCACTTCATCGGGGTGTTCGCCCGGAAGGAGCACCCCCTCGTGCTCTTCCTCGACGATCTCCAGTGGGCCGACTCGGCGAGCCTCGGGCTCCTGCAGGATCTGGTGACGCGCCTCGACACGGGCCATCTCCTCGTCATCGGCGCGTACCGCGACAACGAGGTGACCCCCTCGCACCCGCTCATGACGGCGCTGGACGAGGTGAGGCGGGAGGGCGCGCCCGTCCGGGATATCGTGCTCGGCCCGCTCTCCCGCGAGCACCTGTCCATGCTCATCAGCGATATGCTTCAATGCCGCCCCGAGGACGCCGCGCCGCTCTCGGCCTTGGTCCATGAGAAGACGGCCGGCAACCCGTTCTTCGCGATCCAGTTTCTCCTCGCCCTCCACGAAGAGCGGCTGATCGAGCTCGACCAGCGCGCGGGCGCCTTCCGGTGGGACATGGCGAAGATCCGCGCCAAGGGCTTCACCGACAACGTGGTCGACCTGATGGTCGACAAGCTCGCGCGGCTCCCTGCCCGCACCCAGGAGGCGCTGAGGCGGCTCGCCTGCCTCGGGAACGCCGCGGAGGTCGGCGTCTTGACGATAGCGTGCGACCGATCGGAGGAGGAGCTGCACGCGGACGTCTGGCAGGCCGTCCTCGCGGGGCTCGTCCTCTGCCACGAAGGAACGTACAAGTTCCTTCACGACCGCGTGGAGGAGGCGGCCTATTCGCTCATCCTGGAGGATCGCCGGGCAGCCGTGCACCTCGAGATCGGCCGTCGCCTCGTGGCTCACCTGCCCAGCGGGGCCGTCGAGGAGCGGGCTTTCGACGTCGCGACCCAGCTCAATCACGGCGCCCACCTCATCAACGATCCACGCGAGAGGGTGGCGCTCTGCCGGCTCAACCTCCTGGCAGGGATCAAGGCGAAGGCTTCGGTCGCCTACGCCTCGGCGCGCACCTATCTGGCGCAGGCGATGTCTCTCTTGCCACAGGACGCCTGGATCGCGCGGTACGAGGACACGCTCGCGCTCTACCTGGCGCTCGCCGAGTGCGAGTCCGTCACCGGCAACTTCCAGCCGGCCGACGCGCTGTTCGAGCTGATCCTCCAGAACGCCCGCTCCAGGCCCGACCGGGCCAGGGCCCACCGGCTCCGCATGCGGCTCTACCAGATCGCCGGACGACACCGCGACGCCATGGCGATCATGATCGAGGCCCTCCGGCTCTACGGGACGACGCTCCCGGAGGCCGACGAGGAGATCCAGGCGGCCGTGGAGGCCGAGTTCCGGCAAGTCCCGATCTCCCTGCGCGGGCGCCGCATCGCCGATCTCGTCGACGCGCCGGTGGCGACCGATGAAGACGTGCGATCGTTCATCAGCCTTGTCGCCGAATCGAGCCCCCTCGTCTACTCCGTGCGACCGGCGCTCTGGCCGCTGCTCACCGCCAAGGGGGTGAACGCCTCCCTGCAGCACGGACACGCCGAGGAGTCCTCTTTCGTCTATAGTTGTTACGCCGGGGTCATGGTGTCCATCCTCGGAGACGTCCCGTGCGCGTTCCAGTTCTCCGAGATGGCGCTCAGGCTGAACGAAAAATTCAAGGGCATCACGGCCGTGCTGAAGGGGAGGCTGCTCTTCCACCACGCGGGCATCATCAATATCTGGCACAGGCACTACGCGACGAGCCTCCCGCTGATGGACAAGGCATTTTCCGATTGCCTCGACGTCGGAGACTTCGTCTTCGCCGGCTACTTGACATACAACATGGTGTGGCTCGTCCTAGAGAACGGCGATCCGCTCGATCACGTCATCGACGTCGCGCGGAAATACACCGCGTTCGCCCGGCAGACCCACAACGACGTCGTGTACCACGTGGTCCGGCTCGAAGAGCAGCTCGCGGCGAGCCTGAAGGGAGCGACGCGGGGGCCCACGAGCTTCGACAGCGGCGCCTTCGACGAGGCGAGCTCCCTCGCGATCTTGGAGAAGGCGGGCTTCGACCTCGGGATCGCGATGTACCATATCATGAAGCAGATCGCCGCGTTCACGCACGGGCGTCACGCCGAAGCGCTGGAGTCCGCGGCCACCGCCGCGCTGATGCAGGGGCACGCGGCGTCTCTGGCCATGGAAGCGACGCACCAGTTCTACTACGCGCTCACGGTGACGGCGCTCCACGCGGAGGCGCCGGCCGAGCAGCGGCGGCAGTTCGCTCGGACGCTCGAGGAGCAGCTGCAGAAGCTGAGGCGCTGGGCCGATAACTGCCCCGAGAACTTCCGGAGCCGCTACGCCCTGGTGTCCGCCGAGGTCGCCCGCGTCGAGGGCAGGGACCTCGACGCGATGCGCCTCTATGAAGAGGCCATCCGCTCGGCGCGCGAGAGCGGCTTCGCCCACAATGAAGCGCTCGCCTACGAGCTCGCGTCTCGGTTCTACCGAGCGCGGGGGTTCGAGCGCTTCTCCGATACGTACCTGCGCGAGGCGCGCTCGTGCTACGTGCGCTGGGGGGCCGACGGCAAGGTGAGGCAGCTCGAGCAGCTCTATCCGCAGCTCCTCGAGCGACGGCCGCTGGCGCCCACAGCCACCTTCGCGGCGCGCACGGATCTGCTCGACGTGCTCGCCGTCGTCAAGGCGTCGCAGACGATCTCGGGCGAGATCCTCTTCGAGAAGCTCTTGCGGACCCTGCTCGAGTCCGTCCTCGAGCAGGGAGGCGCCCAGAAAGGCTGCCTCGTCCTCGTGCGGGACGGCGACCTGACGATCGAAGCGGAGGCCGCGATAGAGGAGCGACGAGGGACCGTGACAAAGGTTTTACAGTCGTTGCCGGTATCCTCCTCTCCGCTCCTCCCTGCATCGCTCCTCCACTACGTGCGGCTCACAAAGGAGCGCGTGCTGCTCGATGATGCCGCCGCGAAGGCGGGCAGGTTCTCGGGGGACGAGTACATCGTCCAGCGCCGTCCGAGGTCGGTGCTCTGCGTCCCCATCTTGCGGCAGGCCGAGGTGATCGGCCTGCTTTACCTCGAGAACAACCTCACAACGCACGCGTTCACGCCCGAGCGGCTCCTCGCCCTCGAGCTGCTCGCGACGCAAGCGGCCATCTCCCTAGAGAATGCGCTCTTGCTGGCCAGGGAGCGCGAGGCGCGGGCGGCGGCGGAGGCCGCGGAGAGGCGCACGGCGTTCCTCGCCCACGAGCTGAAGACGCCGCTGACGGGTCTCCATCTGAAGCTCGACGCGCTCGCGCGGTCGATAAAGCAGCAAGAGATGGTCTCCTCGTCGTGGCTCTCGTCGTCCCTCACGTCGTTCAAGCGTCAGCTCGGTCGGCTCAGCATGCTGATCGACAGCCTCCTCGACCTCTCGCGCGTCCAGAAGGGGCGGCTCGCCCTGACGCGCGAGCCGGTGGACCTGACGGCCCTCGTGCGGGACGTCGTCGGGCGGCTGAGCGAGCAGGCCGAGCTGGCGGGGTGCGCGCTCCACGTGCAGGCAAAGCGCGCCGTCGTGGGCCAGTGGGATCGGCTGCGGCTCGAGCAGGTCGCGACGAACCTGCTGACGAACGCCATGAAGTACGGCGCCGGGAAGCCGGTTCGGATCGTCGTCGACGCGGACGGGGCCGTCGCGCGCCTCTCGATCTCCGATCAGGGCATCGGGATCTCCGAGGCCGATCAGCGGCGCGTGTTCGATGCGTTCGAGCGCGCGACGGGGCTCCATCAAGCGCAGAGCCTCGGGCTCGGGCTGTACCTGGTCCGGGAGATCGTCCGAGCGCACGGAGGGCGCGTGGATCTGCGGAGCCAGCCGGGCTCAGGGACGACGTTCCTCGTCGAGCTGCCTGTCGAGCCGGAGGGAGAGAGCGGCGTCGCGCAGCCGTCCTGAGGAGAGGGGCGCGCCGTTGCCCCTTGGCGGCCAGCGGGGTCGCGTCGGCGCTCGTGGCTCCGCGCACCACGCCTCGCGCGCAGGTCGAATAGAGCGCCTCACCCGCGAAGCACGCGTGACGCCCTTGACCAGCGGGTCGATTTGCTCTTCGTTTTCCCCGGCCATGAAGCTCGTCATCCGCTCCGCTGGCGTCTGGGGGCATCCCAATCTCCGGACGTGGGCGCCCGACGATCCCGACGTGTTCGCCGAGCTCGTGATGCTGGACATCGGGCCCAGAAAGGGGGCGGGCGCGGATTCCTTCACCGTCAGGGTGGCCACGCCCGCGGGGCTGGACCGGCTGGAGGCGCGCGATGGAATCCTGGCCACCCGCCCGCTCCTCGTGATGCGTCGGTACGACTTCGACGATCTATGGCGCTGGCTCGAGCAGACCGTCGCGTCCTGCGAGGCCGAGACCTGGCCCGCCTGCGTCGAGAACCTCCGGCGTTACTTCGCCTGGGAGTACGAGGGCTACCGGGAACCGTGACACGGCGCTAGCGACGTTGAATGTCTTGCGACCGGTATGTGCCGCTCGCTCACTTGATCGTGACGGAGCTACCAGATGCCGAGGGGCCCGCCGTGGGCGCCTGCGGCGACGGGCTCGGCGCCGTCCTCGCCCCAGCAGCCGGCGGTGAGGGCCGGCGAGCCGCTCTCGACATGGAAGTCCAGCGCGTCCGGGTCGAGGAGCAGCGGGTCTGCCACGATGTTCCCGTCCTCGCCAGGCACGATGACGTTGCCCGTCGCCGTGTTCGCAAAGAGCACGTTGCAGCGCACGCGGCCGCGCTGCACGTGCTCCTGCTCGAGCGCGACGCCGCTGCCGACGATCACGTTGTTGAGGACGTCGAGCGTCGCGGCGTCCGCGATCACCGCGTGCGCGTCGTTCGCATAGAACACGTTGTAGGCGACGACCGAGTGATCATTCAGGTGATTCGCGACGAACGCATGGGTGTTGCCCACGAAGATGTTGTTGCGGATCATCGCCAGGGCGTGGAAGTACAGCATCACGCCGACGTCGTTCCCCTGGATCACGTTGTGTGAGAGCAGCAGCGATGGGCGCGCGCACTCCTCGAAGTTGTCGCCGTAGTGGCCGTCGGCGTAGACGGCCGCCGCGTAATGGTTGCCGGAACAGCCCAGCACTTTGTCGGGGCAGACGTCGGTCTGCCCCACGTTGCCCAGGGTGAAGCCCTGGACCACCGCGTTCTGCGCCCCGGTGTAGTCGATGAGGTTCTCTCCCAGCCCCTGTCCGTCGAGGATCGTCCTTGTCGCGCCCGCTCCGACGAGCTTCACGCCCGAGCGCAGGCGGAGGTGCTCTTGGTACGTTCCGGGCTCGACGCGCACGGTGTCGCCGTACACCGCGTCGTCGATGGCCTCTTGGATGCTCGCGTAGGCGTCCGGGACCACGAGCACGCGCCCCTCGCCGGCGGGCGGCACCGGACACCCCGCGGCGCTCGTCATCGCGTCGACCACCTGGCCGTGCTCATCCACGGCAACGGCGGACGCGAGCGCCGCGCCCGCGGTGGGCACAGAGACGATCGGACCCGTCGCGCTCTCGGCCGTCAGCACCGCGGGCGCGTCCGCGCTCACGTGGACGTTGTCGAGCGTCACCGCGACGCCGGCAGGGACGCGCAGCCGCAGATCAGAGGAGGCTTCCGGCGCGTCCGCTTCACCCTCCGGCAGCGCCTCGTCAGGGGGCGACTCGACCGAGGAACCCGGGGTCGAGCCGCCTCGACGCTCGCGCCCCAAGAAATCATCCGTCCCACACGCTGCACTCCACACGGCCACGCCGACAAAGCCCAATCGAATGAGAATGCGCATCACCGCCACCATTGCAATGGTCGTGCCCTTTTGCCCCAGCGAACATCTCCGCGGCAGCAAGCGTCCGCGGGCGTGAGAAGGCACGCTGTGCGTGCCAGGATGAGCCACTCCGGGGCCCTGCGTGCCACGGAAGCTGCTCCCTGGAGGCTGCCCCTGCCGCAGTCGACCGCTGGTCTCGCCGGCTGAGCGTCGCGTGGGGGCCGCCGTGCTCTTGCCCAGGATCAGCCCGGCCTCGACCACGACGCGCGACCCGGTGCGCTGGCCGCTCTGACGCCGCGCTCCGGAGGAACCCCTCGAGCCCTGTCCTCCCTCGCGATCGAGCCTCCTCGCGGGGTGGTCGATCGTGATTGATGCCAGTAATGTGAGCGCTCACATTTCCCGGACCGGACTCCTTCTCCTCGGGCAATCGACCATGGCGGGCTACCCGAAGGCGCTGGACGCAGACAAGACCGAGAATCCTCGCATCACGGTCCTCGGCTTCGACGCTTGCGCCGCGACCGGGGGAGCGCTTTGTCTACGTCGTCGTCGCTGACGAGGGCTCGTAGCGGCCTGGTCCCGCGACCCGATCAAGGCGTGTACCGATAGAGCTCGATCCAATCGTACGTCGCGCTCGCCCTGCCCGTCTCGGCCGTCACGGCTCCGGCCCACGCCGCGCTCGACGACGCCCAGATCGTCATGAGCACGTTCTGCGGCAGCACCATGAGGTCGATGCGCTCCTTCCACTCGTGTCGGAGCACGTCGTCGACCGAGAAGCGGGCGCCGGACGGTGTCCATTCGATCTGGTACGTGTGAAATTCCTCGCTCGGGTCGAAGCCGAGATCGACCTTCTGCGGGTGCTGAGTCGGGCTGACGGATTGCGTCACCGGGGGCCGTACCGGAGCGCCGGTGTACACCATGGCATTGAACTGCACGTCGTTCGGCTTGGCCCCGAGGCACTCGATGTCGAGCTCATTCCAGTTGTCCGCCGGCCAGGGGGTGTAGATCGTGACCAGGGACGAGACGACCGCCGAGCCTCGGGCCAGCTTGACGCGAGCGCGCACGCGCCCGTACGTGAGCGCGGCGATGGAGCGAACCTCGGCACCGAGGAAGGCCTTGGCCGCTCCAGAGCTGTCGGCGGTGCCCGCCGGGGCCGGCGTGAGCCGAATCACCAGCTGGCCACTTTCGATGGTAGCGGCGGATTGCGAGAACAACGCCAGATTTTCGGTCCAGGAATGTGTCATCAGCTGCCAGCGAGCTGCGTCCAGCCGATCGAAATCGTCGCGGAAGAGCAGGGTGAAGGGCTCTTCGGACGGGGGAGTGCCGCCCGCTGAGCCGCCGTTCCCCGTGGCTGCCGCTGTTGTGCCACCCGCCGTTCCGCCGGCGCCGCTTGGGGCGCCGCCCGCGCCGGCTCCGGCGCCGCCCGCGCCGGCTCCGGCGCTGGAGGCGTCAGCCGCAGGCCCAGCCCCCGCCATGGGGCTATCCGTTCCGGCGCTGGAACCACCGCCGGCCCCCGCGCCGGCGCCGTCCCCGCCAGTCCCCGGCGCCGAGCCCTGGAGCTGGCCAGAGTCGTCACAGGCCAGCGCGCTGAATGCGGAGAACAGAAGCGAAGCGATCGCGTAGCGCGTCGAAGACATCATGCGCTCCACTTGGCGCGCCGGGGGCGAGAGCGCTTCGCATTTTTTGCTTTCGGTGCGCGTCCCCGCTGCCGCACACTGACCTGGCCTTGAGCGCTCGGCCCGCGTTGTTCCAGCCCTTTCCGATGCTCGCGAGCCGGCGCGCCCAGGTCTTCCGTCACCAGCCGCAGTACCGTCGGCCCCGGCACTTCCACGAGGAGCCGGAGATCAACCTCGTCGCTCGCGGCACGGGCGTCATGGGCGTGGGGGAGCGCGTGGTGCCGCTCGTGGCGGGCACGCTTCTCTATTTCGCGCCGGGGCAAGATCATGCGCTCCTCGAGGAGAGCGGTGATTTCGTTCTGTACGTCGCGGCGCTCCGCTCCGAGCTGGCGGCTCGCGTCGCGGGGGCCGCGTCGAAGGTCGCGCTCGACGCCGTGCAGCTCACGCCGGCCGTGCTCGCCGAGGAGCTCGCGCTCCTCGGCGCGCTCGATCGAGCGCGCGATACCTCGGTGGTGGAGCATCGCCTCGCGGGGCTCTTCGAGCGGTCGCTGTCGAACGTGCCGCTCCCTCACGTGGTGAGCCGCCGCATCGTCGAGCTCTTGCGGCTCGATCCGAGTCTCCCCGGGGCGGCGCTCGCGGCGCGCCTGCACACGGGCGAGAGCGGGATCAGCCGGCGTTTTCGCAGGGACGTGGGCGTGAACGTCGTCGAGTACCGTGCGCGGCTCAAGCTGATGAAGTTCGTCGCCGAGGTGGATCGCGGCGCGAGCTTCGCGCGCGCGGCGTACGCCGTCGGGTTCGGGAGTTATGCGCAATGCCATCGTGTCTTCACGCGCGCCCTCGGCTGCGCGCCTCAGGCCTATTTCGGCGGCCAGCGCGCGGTGCTGACCGAAATGACCCTGCCGATGCACGGATGAGTCGTCCGAGGCTGGAGCCCCGGCGCCGGACATCGCCTGCCACGACAGCCCGAGCCGACTAGTCAGCTCCTCCATCGGGATCGGGGTGGCCACGAGCTCGTCGATTGGAGTTGACGTTGGCCATGTGAGCGTTCACATTTGGTGCGCGGTCGCGCTGCGCCAGCGCCGGGCGCGAGATCTCCACTCGTCATGGATAAGCCGCAGCTGTCGGAGAAAATCCTCGCATGAAAGACATACTTCGGTGTTCTCCCGGGCTCACTCTGTCGCGCATCGCGTTCTCGCTCATCGGGCTGATTGCCTGTGGCGAAGCCGATGTCCCGGCCGGGGAGCCGGGACCCGTTGGCACCGGCGGGGCAGGCGGCGCGCCTTCCGATGTCGTGTCGTCGGCGTCCACGGGGGCTCTCACGGGCGGAGGGCCCGCAGAGGGGGGCGGGGGCGCTCAGAGCACAGGTGGGGTAGGCGGAGAGGCCTCCGGGGCTGGCAGCGCGGGTGACCCGGGCGCCGGCGGGAGCGGCGGCGGAGCGCCGGCCGAGCCGGTGTTTCATGTCTTCCTCCTCCTCGGGCAATCGAACATGGCCGGGTACCCGAAGGCGCTGGAGGCAGACAAGATCGAGAACCCCCGCATCAAGGTCCTCGGCTTCGACGCTTGCGGCGCGACCGGGCGCGCCGAGGGCGCGTGGGACATCGCTGCTCCACCGCTGCACGAATGCTGGAACGGAGCGATCGGACCCGGCGACTATTTCTCCAAGACGATCCTCGACCATTACCCCGCCCAGGACAGCGTCGGACTCGTCCCGTCGGCGATCAGCGGGGAGAAGGTGGAGACGTTCATGAAGGTGGGGGGGGCCAAGTACAGCTGGATCCTGTCGCGCGCCAAGGCGGCGCAGGAGATCGGGGGCGTGATCGAAGGGATCCTGTTCCATCAAGGCGAGTCGAACTGCGGCGACCCCGCGTGGCCCGGAAAGGTGAAGACGCTCGTCTCGGACCTGCGCGCCGACCTCGGTATCGGTGACGTGCCGTTCCTCGCGGGAGAGCTCCTCCATTCGGGGTCGTGCGCACGCCACAATTCGCTCGTGAACCAGCTCCCAGGCATGATCACCAAGGCCTATGCCGTCTCGGCGCAAGGGCTCGCCATCGATCCCGCTGACACCTGGAATCTCCACTTTGGTCACGACGCGCAGGTCACCCTGGGCACCCGCTACGCCGAGACGATGATCGGCGCCCTCGGTCTGTGAGCGCTCCCATCCCGGGCCCGTCATCGCGGCGCCGGCAGCGGCTCCAGGCGGGATCCCTGACGCGGGGCGCTAATCGCTGCTCAGCGGCTCCTTGCCGCGCGCGTCCGCGGCGAGGTACTGGCGCAGGTGCCGGCGGAGCGACACCCGCGTGATCCCGAGCGCGCTCGCCGTGCGGGTCACGTTGCCGCCCTGGGCCGCATAGACCGCCAGGATGTGGCGGCGCACGGCCTCCCCGAGCGACGCGCTGCCCCGCGCCGGAGGGGACGGCCGCGGCGCGCCCGCCCGCGGGGGGACGCTCGCCGGCGGCGGCGCCCGGAGCTCCGGCGGCAGGTGCTCCAGGTCGAGCGGCGCGCCGTGGGCCAGGAGGAACGCGCGCTCGACGACGCTCCGGAGCTCGCGCACGTTCCCCGGCCAGGGATACGCCTCGAGCTGCGCGAGCGCGCGCGGGGTGAGCCCGGCGCTCGCGAGCCCCGCCGCGCCGCTCTGGAGCTGGAGGAAGTGATCGACAAGCCTGCGCACGTCGCCGTCGCGCTCGCGCAGCGGCGGGAGCGAGAGCCCGAGCCCGCCGACGCGCCGGTGGAGCTCCTCGTGGAACGACCGCCCGAGGACGCACGCCGAGAGATCCTGGCTCGTCGCGGCGATGACGCGCACGTCGGCGACCTGCGCCTCCACGCCGCCGATACGGAAGAACGGCTCACCGTCGAGCACGGCCGCGAGCCGCGGCTGGAGCTCGAGCGGCAGCGCGCCGATCTCGTCGAGGAACAGCGTGCCCCCCTGCGCGAGCTCGAGCAGCCCGGGGCGCGCCGCGGGCCGCCCGCCCGCGCCCGCCGCCACGCCGAAGAGCTCCTCCCGGAGGCGCTCGGCCGGCAGGCGCGCCGGGCTCACCGCCACGAACGGGCCGCCCGCGCGCGGGCTCGCCGCGTGGAGCAGCCGCGCGCAGAGCTCCTTGCCCGTGCCAGGCTCGCCCGTGATGAGCAGCGGCGCGCGCTCCTGCGCCGCCAGCCGGCGCAGCTGATCCATGGCGCGCGCCCAGCGCTCCGAGGCGCCGACGAGCCGCACCTCGCTGCTGTCCTCGACCCAGACGACGCGCGTCATCCCGCCGCCGGAGGAGCAGAGGTGTTCCGTGCGCCGGGAAGGGGCTGCGGTTTCTTCCACATCGCATCTCCTCGATTCATGGGCAGACGGCGAGCGACGCGTCTGCCGTTTTCTAGATTACCGAGCTGTGCTCAGCGCAGGCAGCGACCAGGGATGGGCCGCCATGAACGACGGTGGGAACGATGATGGACGAGGGCGGGTGACCGGCGGCCACGACGCGACGAAACAACGAGGGATGATGGCTGACACATGCCGGGTGATCTCACCCGGTCAGCGACATCCACTCTACCGCGAACCACGGTCTCTTGGAAGGGAGATCCCGACGGGCGGCGGCGCGGCGTCCGAGAACTACGTGCTCAAAATTTGTGCGTACGCGCGGACCTGGGTTAGTCGACCCGTGTACCCGAAAGGAGAGACGACGAGATGAGCTCGAAGCGCAAGACCCCGGCCCGCACGAAGACCACCCGGGCCACGAGCCAGGTCGCTGCCCCGGTCGCCTCGGCGCAGCCCGAGAGCGCGGTCTCTGCCCCCGCCGCGGTCGAGATGCCGTCTCCGGCCGCGAAGCTCGCCGCCGAGAGCGCGGGCGCCCTGGCCTCGAAGGCCGCGCCTCCGCCGCGGCGGCCGTCGCGCGAGGAGCGCCACGGCCTGATCGCCAAGGTGGCCTATGGATATGCCGAGAGGGCCGGCTTCCGGAACAACCCCGTTGAAGACTGGCTGAACGCCGAGCGCGAGGTCGACGCGCGGCTCGAGCGCCTCGCCAGCTGACGTCTCCGCCGCGGCGGTGCCGGCGGCGCGCCGGCCCGCCCCCGTCCCCGCGGGCGCGACAGGCGCGCTCGCGCCGGGCCCGGCGCGGGGGCCGCGGCCCTGCTCCTGGCGGCCCGGCGGCTGCGCCGGGGCCTTTCGAGGCTCGTAGCCACGCCGCCGGATGAGTATCCTCGCGCCCCGCGTGGGCGATGGGCCCACGGTCCGCGGTCCGCGCGCGCCCTGGCCGCCTGGACCGCAGAGGTCTGCACACCGATACTTGCGCCATGCACTCAGGTCACGTCCTCGCCAACCGCTTCCAGCTGGAACGCCTCGCAGGCTCCGGTGGGATGGGCGCGGTGTGGCGGGCGCTCGACCGGCAGAGCGGCCAGGCGGTCGCGCTCAAGGTGATCTTCAACCAGGGCAGGGAGCACGTCGTGCGCTTCCAGCGGGAGGCGCGCCTGCTCGCCGAGCTCGAGCACCCCGTCGTCGCCCGCTACATCGACCACGGCGTCACGGCCGACGGGCTCTACTACCTCGCCATGGAGTGGCTCGAGGGCGAGGACCTCGGCGCGCGGCTGTCGCGCGGGCCGCTCGGGATCGAGCACAGCCTGATGCTCGTCGGCCGCGTCGCCGAGGCGCTCGCCGCCGTCCACGCGCGCGGCATCGTGCACCGCGACCTCAAGCCGACCAACGTGTTCCTGCCCGGCGGCGACATCGGGAACGCGAAGCTCATCGACTTCGGCATCGCGCGCCAGGCCGACGCGACCTACGAGCTCACCCTCACCGGCTCGGCGATCGGCACGCCCGCGTACATGGCGCCGGAGCGCGTCCGCGGCGACGTCGACGTCGACGCGCGCGCCGACCTCTATTCCATCGGGTGCCTCCTGTTCGAGTGCCTCACCGGGCGGTCGCCGTTCGTCGCCCAGCACCCGCTGTCCGTGCTCGCCAAGGTGCTCTTCGAGGCCGCGCCGCGCCCGAGCGCCTTCTGCCCGAACATCCCGCCCCCGCTCGATCTGCTCGTGGCGCGGCTGCTCGCGAAGAACCCCGCGGAGCGCCCCGCGGACGCGGGCGAGGTCGCCGCCGAGCTCCGGATGCTGAGCGTCGTCGAGGGCAACATGTCCTCCGGCAACGGCCTGCCGACGCCCGCGCTGACGAAGAGCGAGCGGCGGCTCGTCAGCGTCGTCCTCGCCGCCGAGATGAGCGCCGGCAGGCGCGGCCCGCCGTCGGCCCGGCCGCACGCGCTCGCGGGCCTCGAGCGGGCGAGCGACACGATGCTGTCGGGGCACCACGCGACCGTCGTCTCCGGCAGCAAGGAGGCGCTGCCCGAGGGCCTGCTCGTCCCGGCGCCGCAGGTGAAGCCGCGGCCCGCCCCGCCGCCGACCACGCCGTTCCACGAGGTCCGGCAGGCAGCGCAGGCGCACGGCGCCGTCCTGGAGGTGCTCGCCGACGGCTCGGTCGCCGCGGTCGTCGCCGGCGCCGGCTCGCCGACCGATCTCGCCGGCAACGCCGCCCGCTGCGCCCTCTCGATCCACGCGCTCCTGCCCGGAGCGTGGGTGGCGCTGGCGACAGGCTGGGACGTCATCGCCGGGACGCAGGCGGTGGGGCAGGTCATCGACCGCGCGGGCGCGCTGCTCGACGCGCGGGTCCGCCACGCGACGGAGGATCCGTCCTCGGGCCGGCCGGTGCTCATCGACCAGATGACGGCCGCGCTGCTCGCCGATCGCTTCGAGATCGCGGTGGGCGGCCAGGGCCCCACGCTGCTCGGCGCGCTCGAGCCGCAGGACGGCGGGCGCAAGGTGCTCGGGAGGCCCACGCCCTGCGTGGGGCGCGAGCGGGAGCTCCGCGCGCTGGAGGACGTGCTCGAGGAGTGCGCCACCGAGGGGGTGGCGCGCGTGGTGCTGGTCACGGCGGGCGCGGGCGTCGGCAAGTCGCGCCTCGGGCACGAGCTGATCCGGCGGGTCGAGGCGCGCAGCGAGCCGGTCACGGTGTGGCGCGCGCACGGCGATCCGCTGCGCGGCGGGGCGCCGCTCGGGCTGCTCGCGCAGACGGTGCGGCGCGCCGCGGGCCTGCTCGACGACGAGCCCGCCGAGGCGCGGCGGGAGAAGCTCGCGGCGCGGGTCGCGCGGCACGTCGGCGAGGCCTCGCGGGAGCGGGTGACGGAGCTGCTCGGCGAGCTTGTCGGGGCGCCGTTCCCGGAGAGCCCGGCGCTGCGTGCGGCGCGGCAGGATCGCGCCGTGATGGAGGAGCAGTCGCGGCGGGCGTGGCTCGATTTCCTGCGGGCCGAGTGCGATGCGCAGCCGGTGCTGATCGTGCTGGACGACCTGCACTTCTGCGATCGCGCCACGGTGGAGACGCTCGACGCGGCGCTCCGGTTCCTGCGGCACCAGCCGCTCATGGTGCTGGCGCTGGCGCGCCCCGGCGTGCGCGAGGCGTTCCCGGGCCTGTGGGAGGATCGCGAGGCGACGGAGATGCGGCTCGGGGAGCTGTCGCGCCGCGCGTGCGAGCGGATCGTGCGCGACGTCCTCGGCGACGCGCTGCCGGCGGCCGAGCTCGCGGCGCTCGTCGACCGGTCGGCGGGGAACGCGTTCTTCCTCGAGGAGCTCGTGCGCGCGACGGCGGACCGGCGGGCGGGGCAGGTGCCGGAGACGGTGCTCGCGATGATGCAGTCGCGGATCGCGGCGCTCGAGCCCGAGGCGCGCCGCGTGCTCCGGGCCGGGGCGGTGATGGGCGAGGTGTTCTGGCGTGGGGGGCTGGAGGCGATGCTCGGCGGGGGCGGGCAGGTGCCGCAGCTCGAGTCGTGGCTCTTGACGCTGGAGAAGCGCGAGCTGCTCGAGCCGCGGTCGGAGTCGATGCTCCGCGGGGAGACGGAGCTCGCGTTCCGGCACGAGCTCGTGCGGGACGCGGCGTACGAGATGCTGACGGACACGGATCGGGCGCTCGGCCACTGGCTGACGGCCGACTGGCTGGAGCGCGTGGGCGGGGACGATCCGGCGGTGCTCGCGCTGGTGGACGAGCACCTGGGTCGCGCGGCGGACGGGGCGCTCTCGCTCGGGAACGCGGACGGCGCGGCGGGGCACCTGGCGCGCGCGGCGGGGGTCCGCGTGCGCCGCGGCGAGTTCGACGCCGCGATCGCCGCGATGACGCGGGCGTTCGAGCTGTCGGACGTCGCGCGGCGCGATCCGGACGAGCTCGGCCGGTGGGTGGCGATCCTCTCGAAGGCGGTCGGCCACGCGCGCCGCGCGCCGTCGCTGCCGGCGGCGTCGGACCGCATCCTCGCGCGCGTCGATGCGGTCGGCTCGCTGGAGCTCCGGGTGAAGCTGCGCGTCGAGCTCGCCCGCGCGCTCGGGGCGACCAACCTGTTCCGGCTGTCGCACGACCTGCTCGACGGCGTCTTCGAGATGACCGTCGGGCACCGCGAGCTCCTGCGGGAGGCGCTGACGGTGGACGTGGAGGTCTCGTGCCTGCAAGGGCAGTTCGCGCGCGCGCGTCGCGCGGCGCTCGACCTCGACGCGCTCGGGCCGATGGATGATCCGCGGGAGCTCCAGTCCGTCGCCCTGGCGAGGGCGATCTCGGGCGACCGGGCCGGGGCGCTGGAGGCGCTCTCGCGCTCGGAGGCGGCCGCGGCGCCGGGCGATCGGGCCGCGGAGGCCGCGCGGGCGAAGCTGCTCGTGATGATCGAGCTCTACGCGGGGGATTTCCGGGCCGCGGCGCGGGCGTGCGAGCGCGCGATCGAGCTGGATCGGGCGCTCGGGCTGCGGTTCGACGGGGTTGTGAACCTTCACAACCTTGCGTACGCGTGCGTGCGGCTGGGCGAGCACGAGCGGGCGAGGTCGCTCTTCGCGGAGTCGCTGGAGCGGGCGGACGAGGCGGGGTACGACCGGGTGGCGGCCTCGAATCGGATGTTCCTCGCGTACCTGGACGGGGTGGCGGGGGCGGGGGACGCGCGGGAGCGGCTGCAGGCGCTGATCGCGCGGGCGGAGGAGCAGGGCTACTGGCACGACGTGCTGCAGGGCCGGTGGGCGGCGGCGATGCTGCTGAAGAACGCGCGCAACGACGCGCTCGCGCGGCGGGAGTTCGAGGACCTGTTGGAGCTGTCGGTGCGGCTCGGGGATCCGCTGCTGGAGAAGGACGCGCGGGCGTGGCTCGACCGCGTGGACCGGTGAGGGGAGGGTGGGCGGGGTGGTGAGGCGCGGCGTTCCTCTCGCCTTCTAGCCGCCGCACGCGGAGCCGGTGGCGACCCACTGCCTGTCTCGGCAGTCATAGAGCTGGTAGTCGGCGCCGCAGACGCTCTGGCCGCATGAGCGCGACACGGGGTTGCCGAGGTAGTCGGTGCCGCCCGTACACTGGCACGACCCTCCGCACGCGATGCCGGCGGCGACCCACTGCCCGTCTCGGCAGTCATAGAGCTGGTAGTCGGCGCCGCAGACGCTCTGGCCGCACGAGCCCGTCACGGGGTTGCCGAGGTAGTTCGTGCCGCCCGTACACTGGCACGATCCTCCGCACGAGGCGCCGGTGGCAGCCCACTGCCCCAGCGAGCAGTCATAGAACTGGTGGTCGGCGCCGCAGATGTTCTCGCCGCACGTGGCCGAGACGGGGTTGCCGAGGTAGTCCGTGCCGCCCGTGCACTCACACGGGCTCGGGCACGCGAGCGCGGTCGGACACGCCGGCGGCCATGTCCCCGTTTTCTGGCGGTAATAGCAGGCCTCGCGCGGCGTGGCACGAGTGAACTCCACCTTGACGTCGTCCACGGGTGTCACGAAGCACAGAGGGCCGTGATCGTTGAGGTAACCGCTCATCAAGCAATCCATGTATTGCTTGTTTTTGCACAGGCTGTATTCGTTCATGGGCAGGTTTAATCTGTTGCAGTTCGTGCAAGTATCAAGGGCTCGTTTGTACCCGAAGCACGCGTAGTCTCCAGTGGGCTCCCGGTCCTTGTCCCAGTCGATGCTCTGACAGCTGATCGGATCGACGGGCTCGTTGCAGTTGCCGAACGGTAGAGGAAAAGAAACGCTGCAATCCTGCTCCGTGAGCGCATCCGCCGACACGGATACGTGCTCGCTGAGAGCGGCGTCCTCGGCGGTGGTGCAGCCCGCGGTGAGGAGGAGCGTTGCGGCGATTCCCAGTAGCGGATTTCTCATTCTCATTCCTTTGCGTGGCGTTCAGGCGTTCGACGTCGCGCGCAGGCTAACAGATCTGGTGTGACGGATGAGTTCATGAAAAATGGCGATGCCGCTTCATGGTGAAGGACGCTACCGAGCGGTGACGGCGCACCAGGCGAGCGTCGCCGCGCCCAGCCCGAGGCGCCGGGCGATCACGCACGCTCGCGCGTGGCGCGCACCCCGAGCCCCGCCCGCGAGCGGCGACAGTGCGACGGCGAGCCCCGCGGCCCCCCTGGTTTTGCGAAGGCCGAGCTCGGCCTCCCAGAACTCGACGCGGATCGCGGCTCGGAGCGTCCTGGCGATTTATGACGGCTGGCGCGGGCGCCGCGCAACCTGGGGGAAAGAAGCTTGCCTTCCATCACCCGCAGAGGAGCCATGACCCACTCGTATCGACTCGCCTCCTTCTCGATTCTCGGCTTGCTGATCGCTTGCAGCTCGACGGATCCCGACGTCACGCCGGGCGCAGGCGCGGACCCTGGAGGAACCACCGGCGCGGCGGGGACGACCGGCGGCGGTGGGGGGACGGCCACCGGCGGTGCCGGTACCACCACGGGTGGAACGGGCGGCGCCGGAGCCACCACCGGCGCAACGGGCGGCGTCACGGGGGGCGCGGCCGGCACGGGTGGCGCCGGCGCTGGTGGAGCGGACACGGGTGAAGCGGCCAGCACCGGTGGAACGGGCGCTGGTGGCGGGGGCACCGGCGGGTCGACCCCGGTCGGAGACCTCCGCATCACGGATCCGGTCCCGGGCTTTGCGAGCGTCGCTGGCGGCACGACCGGCGGCGGCACGGATCTGAGCTCGGCCATCACGGTGGACTCGATGAGCGCGCTCCAGAACGCGGCGAAGGGCTCGACCCCGGCGATCATCCTCGTGAAGCCCGGCAATTACAGCGGGACGCTCGCGCCAGGCGCCAACAAGACGATCATCGGCGTCGGCCCCGGGGTGACCATCATGGGCAACATCCGGATGAGCGGCGACGGCGTGCACAACATCATCCTCCGCAACCTCGCCGTGCGGGGCGCGCGCTGCGCCAGCTACGAGGAGTGCAAGGCGGGCGCAGACGCCGTCTACACGGGGAACGGCGCTCACCACGTCTGGCTGGACCATCTGGACATCTCCGACGGCCAGGACGGCAACTGCGACATCACCCAGGGCGCCGACTACGTCACCGTTTCCTGGGCGCGCTTCTACTATACGTACGACAAGGAGCACCGGTTCTCGAACCTGATCGCCGGCAGCGACGACGAGCCCGCGAGCGTGGGCAAGCTGCACATCACGTACATGAACAGCCACTGGGGCGAGCGCGTCGATACACGCCAGCCCCGCGGGCGGTACGGCAACGTCCACATGCTCAACAACTACCACAACACCGGCGGCGGGCAGATCCACGGCGTGGGCAAGGACATGGCGCTCATCGCCGAGAACTGCGTCTACGATGAGAACAGGTCGATCTGGACGGACATGGGCAGTCCAAGAGGCTGGAAGGGGATCGGCAACCAGGGGAGTGGCGACGACCTGAACGACTCGAGGGGCACCGTCTTCGAGATCCCGTACCGCTACACGCCGATGCCGGCGTCCCAGGTCGTCGCGGCGGTCACGTCCGAAGAGTGCGGAGCCGGCAACACCTGCACGCTCGCTTACTGATTGAAGGTGGGGGAGCTGGTTTCTGCCCGTCGTGCCTCGACCGGTGCGTGCGCGTGACGGCGGTGACCGGGAGCTTCCCCGCGGCCTTCACGCTGTCGATTCATGAGCCTCCGCCCGAGGAGCCGCTCAACGGTCTTGGCGGCTCGCTTCCCAGCCCGGCTTCCCGCGGTAGCGCTGGAAGAGACCCTCAGCCCACGAACGCCCGCGCGCTCTCGAAGAGGCGCAGCCAGGGGCCGCGTTCCGACCACTCGCGGGGAGCCCAGCTGTGCTGCACGGCGCGGAAGACGCGCTCGGGGTGCGGCATGAGAATCGTCACACGGCCGTCGTCGGTGGTGAGGCCGGTGATGCCGTCGGGCGAGCCATTGGGGTTGGCAGGGTAGCGCGTGGCCACCTGACCGCGGCCGTCCACCCAGCGGGCCGCCACACGCGCCGCGCGGCGATCGGCGTCCCTGGCGAAGTGGGCATAACCCTCGCCGTGGGCCACGGCGACGGGCAGGCGCGCGCCCACCAGGCCGCGCAGGAGCACCGAGGGGCTCTCCAGGATTTCGACCTGGGCGAGTCGGGCCTCGAACTGCTCGGAGCGGTTCTTGACGAAGCGCGGCCAGTGCTGGGCACCGGGGATGATGTCCTTGAGACCGGCCATCATCTGGCAGCCGTTGCAGATGCCCAGGGCGAAGGTGTCGGGGCGCGCGAAGAAGGCCGACAGCGCCTCGCGCGTCTCGCTGTGAAAGAGCGCCGAGCGGGCCCAACCCATGCCGGCGCCGAGCACGTCGCCGTAGGAAAAACCGCCGCAGGCGGCCAGGCCGCGGAAGGTTTCGAGCGACACGGCGCCGCTCATCAGATCGCTCATGTGCACGTCGTGGGCGGCGAAGCCGGCGCGATGGAAGGCGGCGGCCATCTCGATCTGACCGTTGACGCCCTGCTCGCGCAAAATGGCCACCTTGGGCCGTTCGCTGGCGGCTTCGATCAGCGGACGAGCCAGCGATCGTTCGACGTCGAAGGGCAGGTGCGGCGAGAGGCCCGGATCCCCGGCGTCGAGCAGCGCGTCGAACTCCTCGCGGGCCTTCTCGGGGTTGTCGCGCAGCGCGCGCATGCGATAGCTGGTCTCGGACCAGGCGCGGCGCAGGTCCACGCGCGACTCGTCGAGCACGGTCTGGCCGCCCGCCGTCACCACGAGCCGATCGTCGCTGCGGAGCTTGCCGACGACGTGTACCGCTCCCTCGAGGCCGGCGCGGGCGAAGGCCGAGATGACCTCGGGCGCGTCCTGGGCACGCACCTGCAGGAGCGCGCCCAGCTCTTCCGAGAACAAGGCTGCAGCCTGAGCGGCCGGGAGCGAGGCGTCCGGCGCCAGCGCATCGAGCGACAGCTCCGCGCCGACGCGGCCGGCGAAGCTCATCTCGGCCCAGGTGACGAACAGACCGCCGTCCGAGCGATCGTGGTAGGCGAGCACCAGCCCCCGCTGCCGCAGGCTCTGCACGGCCTCGAAGAAGGCGCGCAGATCGGCCGGCGAGTCGACGTCCGGCACGCTGTCGCCCACCTGCTCGCTGACGGTGGCGAACGCCGAGAGGCCCAGGCGGTTCTTGCCGCGTCCCAGGTCGACGGCCACGAGCACGGTGTCCCCGGCGTCGGTGCGGAGCTGGGGCGTGAGCGCGCTGCGCACGTCCGGCACACGGGCAAAGGCCGAGACGATGAGCGAGATGGGAGCGACGACGCTCTTCTGGCCGCCATCCCAGACGGTGCGCATCGACATGCTGTCCTTGCCGACGGGGATGGCGAGGCCGAGCGCCGGGCACAGCTCGAGGCCCACCGCCTTCACGGCTTCGTAGAGCTTGGCGTCCTCGCCGGGGGCGCCGGCCGCTGCCATCCAGTTCGCCGACAGCTTCACGCGCTCGAGGCTCTCGATCGGAGCCGACGCCAGGTTTGTGAGCGCCTCGCCCACGGCCATGCGCGCCGAGGCCGCAGCGTCGAGCACGGCGAGCGGGGTGCGCTCGCCCATGGCCATGGCCTCGCCGCCGTAACCCATGTAGTCGGCCAGCGTCACCGCTGCATCGGCCACGGCCACCTGCCAGGGCCCGACCATCTGATCGCGGTGCACGAGGCCGGTGATGGTGCGGTCGCCGATCGTGATGAGGAAGGACTTGTCGGCCACCGTGGGCAGCCGCAGCAGGCGATAGACGGCCTCGCGCAGCGGCAGCTTGGCGGCGTCGAGCGCCTGCCTGGGCGAGGGCAGGCTGCGGACGTCGCGCGTCATCTTGGGCGGCTTGCCGAGCAAGACCGAGAGCGGCATGTCGATGGGCTGGCCGCCCAGCGCGGCGTCGTCGAGCACCAGATCTCTCTGCGCCGTCGAATGACCGACCACGGCGTAGGGACAGCGCTCGCGCCGGCAGATTTCCTCGAAGATCTCGAGGCGCGAGCCGTCCAGAGCCAGCACGTAGCGCTCCTGCGCCTCGTTGCACCAGATCTCGAGCGGCGACATGCCGGGCTCGACCGAGGGCACACGGCGCAGCTCGAAGCGCCCACCCACGCCCGCGTCGTGCACCAGCTCGGGCAAGGCGTTCGACAAGCCGCCCGCGCCCACGTCGTGGATGCTGAGGATGGGCGAATCGGCGCCCAGGGCGTTGCAGCGATCGATGACCTCCTGGCAGCGCCGCTGCATCTCCGGGTTGTCCCGCTGCACCGAAGCGAAATCCAAATCGGCGGACGACGACCCCGAGGCCATCGACGACGCCGCGCCGCCGCCCAGGCCGATCAACATGGCCGGCCCGCCGAGCACGACGATGGGCGCCCCGGCCGAGAAGGTCTTCTTCAGCGCCAGCTCCGGCCGCACGTTGCCGAGCCCGCCCGCCAGCATGATGGGCTTGTGATAGCCGCGCACGCTGGAGGCCGAGCTGCCGTCGCCCGGCACCTTCTGCTCGAAGGTCCGGAAGTAGCCGGCCAGGGCAGGACGCCCGAACTCGTTGTTGAAGGCGGCGCCGCCGAGCGGCCCGTCGATCATGATGTCGAGCGCCGAGACGATGCGATCGGGCTTGCCGATCGACTCGGCTTCCCAGGGCTGCTCGAAGCCGGGAATGCGCAGGTTCGACACCGAAAAGCCGGTGAGCCCGGCCTTGGGCTTCGCGCCTCGCCCCGTGGCACCCTCGTCGCGGATCTCGCCGCCGCTGCCCGTCGAAGCGCCGGGATGCGGCGAAATGGCCGTGGGATGGTTGTGGGTCTCCACCTTCATCAGCACGTGCGCCGGCTCACGCCGCGCCTCGTAGAGCGCGCCGGCCCCCGGCTGCGGAAAGAAGCGCTCGGCGTCGAGCCCCTCCATGACCGCCGCGTTGTCGCTGTACGCCGACAAGACATGGCGCGGCGTCACCGCGAAGGTGTTCTGGATCATCTTGAACAGCGAGAGCCCCTGCACCTCGCCGTCGATCACCCAGTCGGCCTTGAAGATCTTGTGCCGGCAGTGCTCGCTGTTGGCCTGCGCGAACATCATCAGCTCGACGTCGCTCGGATCCCTCCTCAGCTCCGTGAACGCAGCCAGCAGGTAGTCGATCTCGTCCTCGGCCAGCGCCAAGCCGAGCTCCTTGTTGGCGCGCGTCAGCGAGAGCCGCCCCTCGCGCGACACCGGCACGCGGGAGAGGGGCCGCGGCGTCTCCTCGCGAAAGAGCGCCTGCCCGGCCGCCAGATCGAACGCCACCGACTCGGTCATCCGATCGTGCAGCGCCCCCGCCGCGCGCGTCAGCTCCTCGCCCGTCAGCGGCCGCGACGCCCGCACGTAGTAAGCGATGCCCCGCTCGATCCGCTGCACCGCGGCGAGCCCCGCCACCCAGGCGATGTCCGTTGCCTTCGAGCTCCAGGGCGAGAGGGTGCCGAAGCGCGGCACCACCAGCACGAGCTGACCTTCGTCCTCGCCCGACCCGCCCCCACCCTGCGCGAGCGCGCCGTCGTCCAGGAGACGCGACAGCACCTGCTCGCCGCGCTCGTCGAGCGAGGCCCGCGAGTGCACGAAGTAGATCCAGCGGCTCCCCAGCCCGACCACCTCGGGCACCCGCTGCTTCAGCTCGGTCAGGCGCTTGTCGGTGCGAAACGGAGAGAGGGCGGGCGCGCCGCGGACGTGTCGGAAAGCAGCCATGGCGGGCTTTTGGCCCAGGGGGGCAGCCGATTCAACCGAAACGGGCAGCCCCGGGGCTTGGCCCTGGTCTACCCGCGCCGGTGCGGGTGGTTTTCCCCGGGACCGCACCGCCGGCAGCGCCCAACGCCGCGTGGCCGGCCGCGCGGCCTCGGGCGTGGCGGTGGCCGGACCTCGACAGGAAGCCGCGGATTCGGCGCTGCGCGTTCAGCCCGGCGCCGGCGCCGTTCAGCCCGGCCCGCCCTCGCCCGGATCGCGGGCGAAGCGGCGCCACGCCTCGGGGAGCGGGCCGCCGAGCAGTCGCTCGGCCGCCGCGCGGTTCAGGATGGCGAAGGTGAGCTCGCCGGTGAGCGTCTCCATGCCGTCCTGCACGAGCCGCACGCTCACCTGCGCGGAGCGCGGGTTGTGGTGCACGATGCGCCCGCGGCCCTCGAGCTCGACGCCGATGCGCGCCGGGCGGCGCAGCTTGAGCTGCATCGAGGCGGTGAAGCCGAACCGATCGAGCAGCCCGATGACCGCCCAGGCCGCGATCTCGTCGGCGAGCGTGGCGACGAGGCCGCCGTGCATGATGCCCGGCGGGCCCTGGTAGCGCTCACCGGGCACGAAGCGCGTGACGACCTCGTCGCCCTCGCGGGCGAAGCGAAGGTGGAAGCCGATGGGGTGCTCGGGGCTGCAGCCGAAGCAAGGCTGGCCGGGGCCAAACAGGTTGGGATCGAGGTCGGGCATGGGAGCGGACCGGCCGTGGATCGCGGCGGTCGCCGTGTTCTGCGCGGAGCTCGCGAAGGAAGCAAGACCGCGGTGCCAGCGCGCCGCCGGTGCCGCTGTCCGAGCTCGCCTCGGCGCGGCGGCGTCGGCGGCGCCTGGGGCGCCGTCGACGGCGAGATCGGCGCGGGCTCATGACGAACCTGCAGCCAGCACGGGAGAGGCCACCGACCTCGCCGGGGGTCGAGCCCGCCGGTCGCCCCGAGCTGCCCGTCCATGTGGCCGGGTCGTATCGGGCAATGCCATCGAGGCGGCGACCCCCGACAGCTGTAGGCAGCGGCCACCACCACGTATGACAGCGATACAGGATCCGTGGATCTTCCCCATCGCCGTCCTGCATGAGCGCGGACTTCAAATCGTCCGGCGCTCTGGAGGAGATGGTATCTCAGAGGAGGCAAGGTTCGAGGCGCGTCGCCGGCGAATGCCTTCCCCCCGCGACAGACCTCGTACGTGATCTTCCGCACCCCGATCGCGCCTGCCCCTCGCGATCTCGAACACGGCGATCGGGCCCGCCGCGTCGAGCAACTGAGTGCCCGGAGAGACGACGACGCTGGTCGAGCGGGGCATGGCTTGGCAGGAAAGGAGGTAGGTTTGTCCTTTCTGCCAAGGCGCCATCGTGTGATGGTTCAGCGAACTCCGGCAGCGAGGCGCGCGATGGAAAAGCCGTTCACGATCGTCTTCATCCTGTACCCCCGGCTCACGCAGCTCGACTTCACGGGCCCGTTCGAGGTGTTGCAGCGCCTGCCCGGCGCGCGCCTCGTTGTGGCCTCCCGCGAGGGCGGCTCGCTCTCCTCCGACAGCGGCCTCACCTTCACCGGGCTCGCCCGCCTGTCCGACATCACCGAGGCGGACGCGATCTGCGTGCCCGGGGGTTACGGCCTCACGGCGGCCCTCGGTGATCGGGAGCTCGTCGCGCATGTCCAGCGCCTCGGTCGAGCCGCGCGCTACGTCACCTCGGTGTGCACGGGCTCGTTGCTGCTCGCCGCCGCGGGCCTGCTCGAGGGCAAACGCGCCACCTGCCACTGGGCGTTCCGGCCGCTGCTCGCCGAGCTCGGCATACAGACCGAAGCGGCGCGCGTCGTGCGCGACGGCAACGTGATCACGGGCGGAGGCGTCACCGCCGGCATCGACTTCGCGCTCACCCTGGTGGCGGAGGTCGCCGGCGCGGACGTGGCTCGCGCCATCCAGCTCAGCATCGAGTACGATCCGCAGCCTCCCTTCGACGCCGGCTCCCCCGAGACCGCGCCCGCCGAGGTGCTCACCCGTGTCCGCGAGCGCGTCCTGCTCCAGTATCCCGAGCGCCGCGCCGCCCTGCTAAAGCACCGAACAGATTGAAAATCTCCTGAATTCAATGGGATCCGAGGCCGGACCGATCTGCCGTGAAGCAAGCTCCACGGCAAGGAATGCGCGAAAGAGAGAAACCGCAAGGGCGCAAGGGCGCAAGGGACCAGAGAAGAGATATTTTCTTACCTTCCCTTGCGCCCCTCGCGCCCTTGCGGTTTCACTTCCCTCCTGCACAAGCGTCCCCTCCTCCTGGCTGCCGGTTCCATGGGCCCGCCGGATGGCCCCGGCCCCGGAAAATAGATACGCTATCCGCATGCGCCAGCTTGCTTCGTCCTTCGCCGCCCTCTCGCTCCTGCTCTCGTTCGCCCCGCCAGCGCTCGCCGAGGAGACCGTCTCGGAAGAGCAGTGGGCGAAGTCCTATGGCTTCCGTCTCGGCATGGAGGCGGATGTGCTCACCAGCACCATCGAGGCGAACCTCCCCGACTGGGAAGCCGTGAGCGGCGATGGGACGGTCGGCGGCGTGGAGGGGAACTCCTTCGTGGCGTCCTTCGCGCTGGTCGCCCAGATCAAGCTCTTCGGGGGGCTCCACCTCGACGCCGATCTTCCTTTTGCGTACGGGAGCAACCATGCGAGCGCGCCCGCCCCGGGGCAGGGCGACGCGTCGACCATCGCGCCGGAGCTCGCGGGGGTCTTCTTCGGCAACCCCTCGATAGGACTCCACTACGCCGCGAACATTTTTCCCACGCTGATGCTCATCGGCGGACTCTCGGCCTCCATCCCCATCACGCAGGATCCGTCCGACGACACGAAGGCGGCCGCGGCGGCGGCGCTGGCCGTGCGGGGGTACTTCGACACGCAGCGGGCGCTCCTGGAGCACGTCCCGCTGCGGGCCCGCGGCGGCATCGAGCTGCGCCCGATCGAGGCGCTCTACGTGCGGAGCGATCTCGTGGCGATGTTCGCCATCCCCACGGACGGCGGCGACACGGAGTTCTTCATCGAGCAGAGCAACGAGGCGGAGCTGCGCAGCGTGGGCGGGTTCGGGGTCGGCGCGCGGCTCCAGGCCGCGTTCCCGCTGACGCAGACCGACAAGCTGCAGCTCGCGGCCGAGCCCTTCGTCGGGGTGGAGCCACCCTCGTCGGGCCTGTACTTCCGGGCCGGGTTGCTCGTGGCGCTGGACGAGCCCCTCGGGTTCGGTCTGGAGCAAGGGAAGCTCGCGACGGCCCGTGTCGCGCTGGGGGCCAGATTCTGAGTTGGCTGCGGCCCCGTGGGGGCGAAAAGCGGGAGAAATTCATTCTCTTTCTTCCTCCCCGCCTCCCTGCCTCCCTGTGAAAATTCTCCGGGTTTCAACGTAATCGGGGCTGCCAGACATGGGTGTGAATGAAGCGACGGACAGCCGAGCTCAGCGCCGATGCTCTGCAAACGCTCGCATGCTCCCCGAGTGAAGGTCTGCGCGTGCCGCGTCCTCCACGCCGAGGCGAGCCCGGCCGTGAGGCGCGGGAAGCCAGGCGTCCAGGTGAAATGCAGGCGAAAAAGCGCATGAGCACGCCTCACGCGCAATTTTTTCTGTCATGGTTCCGGTCGGGAAGGGGATGACCATGGATAACATCGGCGAAATCCTCAACAGGAAGGGTCGGAACGTCTACACCATCCCGCCGGACGCAACGGTCTTCGAAGCTGTGCAGTCGATGTGCATGCGGCGCGTGGGCGCGCTGCTCGTGAGCATCGACGGGTCCCCGAGCGGGATCATCAGCGAGCGGGACGTGATGGCGCGGGTGATCTTGGCCCGGCGCGATCCGGCGGAGACCCCGGTCGCGGAGGTGATGACGTGCGAGGTCGTCTGCGTCGAGCCGAGCACGCCAGCGCGGCAGGCCATGGCGGTCATGACCGAGCGACGCTGCCGCCACCTGCCCGTGGTCCAGGACGGGCGGGTGGTCGGGATGATCTCGATCGGCGATCTCGTGCACTGGATAAGCCGCGAGCAAGAGTTCGAGATCAGGATGCTGACCGAGTACGTGCAGGGGGTCTACAGCTGAGCGCGCGGCAGGGGCTGTCTAGATCTCCGGGTGCGGTCCGCCGTCGAGGACCGACAGGTCGAGATCGCGGAGCTGCTCGCGGTCGCCCATGACGTCGATCCGGGCGATTTTCCCCTGCGCGAGCGTAAAACGAAGCGCGACGAAGACCCGCCCCCGCGGGGCCACGACGACGCCGACCGTGCCGTCCACGAGGGCAGGGCGGGCGAACTTGGCGCCGCGCGCTGCGGAGATCGCCTGCTTGGCCCAGGCGTGCGCGCCGCGGACCTCGCTCCCGGCCGGGGGCGCGGCCGTGGCGTCGGAGCGGATCACGACGTCCGGATCGAGGATCGCCACGAGCGCGTCGAAGTCGCCGCCGCGCATGGCCGCGATGAAGGCCTCGACGACCTCGCGCTGGCGGCCGACGTCGGCGTCCGGAGACGGGGGCGCGCCCTGCACGCGGCGGCGGGCCCGGCTCGCGAGCTGCCTCGCCGCGGCCGGGGAGCGGCCCACGATGGGGGCGATCTCCTCGAAGGGGACCGCGAAGAGGTCGTGCAGCACGAACGCGAGCCGCTCCGCGGGGGTCAGCGTGTCGAGCACCACGAGCAGCGCGAGGCCGACGGAGTCGGCGAGCACCGCCTCGCGCTCGGGGTCGGTCCCGGCCTCGCGGTCCGCGGTGGGGTCGGGCGCCGCCATCGGCTCCTCGCGCCGCGCCTTGCGTGAGCGCAGCATGTCGAGGCACACCCGCGCCACGACCGTCGTCAGCCACCCGCCCAGGTTCTCGACGCCGCTCGTGTCGGCGCGGCTCAGGTGGAGCCAGGACTCCTGCACGGCGTCCTCCGCCTCGCTCAAGGAGCCGAGCATCCGGTAGGCCACCGCCCGCAGATGGGCCCGGTGCGCCTCGAACCGCTCCGCCAGCCAACGATTTTCATCCATCGGTCACACTCCCTCGTCGTGCTTCGTCATGGCTGTGACGAACGAACCCTAGCCGATGTGACGACGCGAACGGACGTTCGGCGCCTCGTCACGGTTGGCGAGCACACCCGAACCTCTCGAAAGGAGCACGATCATGTTGAAAGCACGGATGAAGAACCCCGCGATGGTCATCCCCGACGTCATGCAGCCCATCTACGCCCTGATCGGCGCGGTGAAGAAGAGCGGCGTGCCGGCGCGGACGCTCGAGCTCGCCCACCTGCGGGCGAGCCAGATCAACGGGTGCGGCTTCTGCGTCGACGTGGGCGCGCGCGACATGAAGAAGACGGGCGAGACCGACGAGCGCCTGTTCGCCGTGGCGGCCTGGCGCGAGGCGCCCTATTTCACCGACGCGGAGCGCGCCGCGCTGGCGCTCGCCGAGGCCGCGACGAGGCTCAGCGATCGCTCGGATCCGGTGCCCGACGACGTCTGGGAGGAGGCCGCGAGGCACTACGACGAGCCGGCGCTCGCGGCGCTGACCCTGCACATCGCGCTGACCAACTTCTTCAATCGCATCAACGTCACCACGAGGCAGGTCGCCGGCTCGGTGAGGCTCGACGCGCGCGCGGACAACCGCTGAGGATGCGGAGGCTCGCCCAGGAGGGCGCGCTGCGCGTTGACGCGCCTCTTCGTGGACAGCGTAGAGCGGTTCTACAGCGAGCACGCCGTGCGCCGCGCCGCGCGCGGAGCTGCCAGGACCGGGGTCGTGATGGTCGTGCAACGCACGTCCATCGACCTCCGATTGAACCCGCACCTGCACGTTCTTCCGGCAATGACCCTGTTCGCCGGGTGACGGCCGAGCGACCTGTTTGCTCACCGAGGGGGCGTCCCTCGCGCGATCGCGGCATCGACCGACATGTCCCGGCGCGCGGTGAGCCATACGGTCCCGGCGGCGGCCAAAAGCGCGGCGGCGCCGAGGAGATAGAGCCGGCGCAGGGCGAGCCCCGTCTTGTCGGGATCGAAATCGGTGAGCGAGCTCCGCGCGCTGCGCGGCAATAGCTTGTTACACCAGGCTGCACAATGTTCGACTTCGACGCGATGGCGACGTTCGTGGAGGTGGCGCAGCTCGGGAGCTTCAGCGCGGCGGCGAAAGCGCTGCGGCTGCCGCGTTCGACGGTCCGCCAGCGTGTGGCCCGCCTCGAAGCGTCGCTCGGCGTGCGACTCCTCGAGCGCACGACGCGTGTGGTGCGACCGACGAGCGCAGGCGCCGCTTATCACGAGCGCTGCGCGCGCATCCTGTTCGAGATGGAGGAGGCCAACGCTGCGGTGAAGGACCTCGAGTCCTCCCCACGCGGCGTGTTGCGGGTGGCAACGCCGCTTCTGTTCGGCCAATCGTTCCTCGCCAGCGTGGCAGCGGCATTCACGCAAAGCCATCCCGCCGTGGAGATCGAGATCGTCGCCTCGGACCGTCGCGTGGACCCGATCGAAGACGGCTTCGACGTGGCCATCATGGTCTTCGCTTCCGACGACGACTCGAGCCTGATCGCGCAGCGGCTGAAGGGAGGTGACCTGTGGCTGTGCGCGACGCCGTCTTATCTCGAGGCGCGCGGCAGGCCGAAGTCGCCTGCCGACCTCGACGAACATGCGTGCGTCGTCTACGGCGAATCGCGCGTGACGCACTGGACGTTCGAGCGCGGGCGTGAGGTGCGTCCCGCAAGGCGAACGACGAAACGAGATGAGCCGCGCGGCGAGAATGTCTATCTCTGGTGGCCCGTGCTCACGACGTGGTCATGTCGGATTTGCTAGCAGAGCGCCTGGCCGAGCACGCCTCGTCCGCACCCGCGCATGGCGGCGAGGAAGGCCTCGACGACCTCGCGCTGGCGGCCGACGTCGGCGTCCGGAGACGGGGGCGCGCTCTGCACGCGGCGGTGGGCCCGGCTCGCGAGCTGCCTCGCCGCGGCCGGGGAGCGGCCCACGATGGAGGCGATCTCCTCGAAGGGGATGGCGAACAGGTCGCAGGTCCGGCGCGGCCAGATGCCTGATGGGGGCCAGCTCTACGCAATCAGTGCAGAGGTTGGTCCCCGTTCGCTTCCTTCAGGCTCGGCGCCGGCGAAAGGTCAGAGACGACCGACGCGGCGCGCTCGGACAGCACCACCCCGATCATGATCGCCGCGCCGCCGAGCAGCATCGTCCCGGTCACGGCCTCGTCCAGGAACAGCGCGGCGCCGACCACCGCAGAGATCGGCTCGATATTCTGGATGACGGCCACCCGCGATGCAGAGATGTGCTTCAACGCGTGGCTGTTGAGCAGGTATGCGGCAGCGGTGCAGATGAGGCCGATGGCGAGCAAGCAGCCCCACCCCAAGGCGCTGACCTGCCCCAGCTCGCGCCACCCCTGCTGCGCGAAGAAGAAGGGGAGGGTGAACAACAAGCCGAAGAAGAACATCCCGGCAGTCACCAGCACCGGCGGCCGATCGGCGACCACGCGCCTGTTCAGGATGGTCAGCGCGGCCCACGCGACCGAAGAGAGCAGGATCAGGCCGTTTCCCGGCGTGCCCAGGCTACCGCGGAGAAGCGAGCCCAGGTCGCCGTTCGTGGAGACCAGGAGCGCGCCGCCAGAAGCGAGCAGCAGACCGAGCACCTGCCAGGCCCTGAGCTGCTCGCGCAGCAGGAGCGCCGCCAGGAGCACCGTGAACGCCGGGGCCATGGCCGCCAGAAAGGCCGCCACGCTGGCGTCGGCCGTGACCTGCCCGCTGACCTGGAGTAGCTGCTGCAGGGTGATGCCCACCACGCCGAGCAGCGCGATACCCGGCACGTCGGTGAGCCGCAGACTCGCGAAATCTCCGCGCTTCCACGCGATGGCGCCGAGCACCAGGAGCCCCATCCCGAAGCGCACCACGATGAGCGTCGTGGCGGAGACCTCCCGCAATGCGACCTTGATGAAGAGGAAGGATACCCCCCACAGGGTGATTGCGATGATAGACTCGATGAGTGCGATGAGCTCAGTGCGTTTCATGTGAAGCTTCTCTCGGGCAGGAGATCATCCAGGCAGACTCGCCGGTTGGGTCGGAGCGCGACCCGTCCCCGGAGCGCTCCGCACGATAACACAAGCAGAATTTTCATACAAGTGAGGGGGCGAGGCGACCCCGCCCGAAGCGAGTGTTCGCCATCTTTGAATCTTTGAATCTTTGAATCTTCGAATCTTCGAATCTTCGAATCTTCGAATGTTTGAGCGCCTCGGTCGGTTCAGCACGTCGAATCCGACGTGGCGACGTCGCGGCGGCTAGGAGAAGATATAGCACGTGTCCAGCGGCAGATCCGACGACCGCGCGCACACTTGGCTCGTGAACTCTCCGATCGTCGCCTCGCCGTCGTTGCCCGCGCCCAGATACGTCGCCAGGAGCTCCGCTGCGGGCTGGACGTCTGCCACAAGGATGGCCCGGACCAGCTCGTGGGCCAGGGCGAGCATGCCACGCCGTAGCGAGCCCACCGAGACCTCGATCTGGTCCCCTCGCAAGGTGGCATAGCCGTGCCGCGCGAGGAACGTGAGCTCGAGGACAGCCGCCTCGGTGTCATGGAAGAGCGCTCTGCCACGCGTGATAAAGCGGAGCATCTCGCCGAGGAAGCAACCGGCGGCCAACTCCTCGCTCAGGGCGAACTTGCCGCGGATCAGCGGCGAGCTCACGAGCAGGTAACCGACGCAATCGGCGAGCGCCTCCTCGAGGATGCCAGCATCGAACTCGCCGAGGGTGCTCCGGAGCCTGGGTATGCTCGTCCGTGGCAGCCGCACGGAGTGCCCGAGGTCATGCCCCTTCATCCAGGTGAGCAGGCACGTGGCCACCTGAGCCGGGGTCGGAGCATGGGGGAGGCTCGCGGGGACGAAGCGCCGTAGCAGCGGGAAGCTGCTGTTGAAGAAGCGGTGCGTGTAGAAGTTCCGGAACGCCACGGTGCGAGCGATATCGGAGTCGATCAGCTCGTCCTCGGGGAAGAAGTACGCAAAGTGCTTGGGATCTAGGTTCGCTTCGCCGCCGCACGCGACGATGTCGAACACGCTGAAGCCCGGAGCCGGAGCGAGGTAGATGTCGTTGTTGCCGAGGGCGGCACGCAGCTCCTCCGCCGCCGTCGCCTCGTTCAGCAAATCCAGCGTCTCGTTCATCGCGCGGACGGGCACGCCGCACACGAAGGAGTGGAAGGCGCGCTTCGATTTCTTGACCCAGGTCTTCAGCGGGCCGCAGAACAGGAAGAGCTCCTGCTCGCGCGCCCCGTGCAACCGCTGGATGACCGCGCGGTCGCTCAGGGAGGCCTCGCCGCGGAGCACACGGCAACGGGTCAGCAGCGCCTCGCGGTCGCTCGATGACCGCAGGTGGGTGCCGATCTCCTGGATCAGGTCGACGGACTCGCGCACGAGGCCCCGCTTCAGGGCGTCGGCGTTCGCCCAGCCATTCAGCTCTTCAAGCTCCCGGACGGCGTTGGCGAGGAGCGAGAGCTTCGTCAAACTGCCCGGTATGACGCGTAGGTGCTCCGGAAGAGAATCGGATACGCAGATGGGCAGGCTCGCTACAGAATAGACTGATTTGGATGGCCAGGGCCAAAGACTCTCTGCCTCAGGCCTGAGCTGAATGTCATTGATCAAGTTTGGCATCGTGCATTCCATTGAACGGTCGACATGATGAAGCCTCACGCCCCGAAGAGCGTTGGGCGCACCTGAAGAGCGCCTGGCAGCAATGAAAAACATGCCTGCGCGAGCTAGCGCGGCTGAAGAAGTGACTGAAGTGCCCTCGTCGGACACGGATATCGTCGGGGGCACCGTCCCCGCACCGCGGCGAGGAGCCTACGGGTCGACACCAGATGGTATCGAAAAATAACGGCGTGGAGGTCTCCCCACGAAGAATCCTCTCAGCAATACAAGCGTCGTCTCCAAGCGATGGAGACATTCACGAATCTGTAGACCGTGAACCGTAGTGGGGAACACTAAGCTGGTCAACTGTATTTTATTTGTGCGGGTCTGCGCAGTCCGATGCCTGCACGGGCGTGTGGTTGCTGTGGGGACGTGTTACTGTAACATTTGAGTGATGTTGAATGATTTGCAGCATGCCATGCACGCGTGGCGTGCAACGGGCAGCGTCCTGGCGGCGATTACCGTCGCAATGGATCGATGACAGGTTTGGCCCATGTTCGGTGCCGGTGTCCCGATCGCAGGAGCGCTGGCGTCCGGCGCGCTTCGGCACCCACGTCTCCTAGGTCAACCAGGGGGAGAGCTTGTAACGCAATGCCGGAGTGATGCGGGCGCGGAGCGGCGGCGGCGACGCGTCGGTCGCCATCGCCGCAGAGCAAGGAGCGCCGTCCGGCATCGCCCTCGACTCGAGCCGCGCGTATTGGACCAACGGGCTCCGCAGGAACGGCACCACCGTGAGCGCCTCGAAGTCACCGGCACCGATTCAACTTCATTCAGTGGAATCAGCGCCCGGAATACTCCGGGCTGGTGTCCGGAATGTGGCTGGTGTCACTGTGGTCGGGACATGACCAGACGTCTGGCCACGGAGAGCCAGACGCCCCGAGACGCTACGGTTGAGCTCTAGCGCCGCGTCGCGTCCTCAGGAGTACCACAGTCCTGCTTCGTCGAGCGGCCTGCTGTGCTCATCCCGCTTACCGTCCCCGAGGTGGGCCGCCTGCCCTGGGCGCCGCAGCGGACCGCGCCAGTCGGGAAGCGCGGGGACGAGCACGGCTTTGTCGTGCGGCAGAGGTTGCCCGAGAGATTCCCCAGAGGGCGGATCGCCGGTCGCATTCCGCACCGCTCGATACTACGATGATGCTCGGATACCAGCGCCCCCGAAGGCGGCGAGGGGAAAACGATGGAGCTGCGGGATTACACGCTGGAAAAGGTAATCTACGACGGCAACGAGACACGGGTATGGCGCGCGGTCCATGTCCCCTCGGGGGCGCGCGTGGCAATCAAGATCCCGGTGGCCGAGGTGCCCAGTCCGCGCGTGCTGGGGCGGCTGGTCCACGAGCACCAGGTGCTCGTGCAGCTCGCGGAGGTGCCCGGGGTGGCGCGCGCACGGGCGCTGGAGCAGCGGGGCGGCACGGCGGCGCTCGTGCTGGAGGATCCCGGCCTCGGCTCGCTCGATCGGTTGCTCGCCAGGCAGGGACGCTTGCCTGTCGGGGCCGCGCTGCGGCTCGGCCGGCTCCTGTCACGGGTGCTCGAGGGAGTACACGCCGCTGGCGTGATGCACAAGGACATCAAGCCGCAAAACGTGCTGGTGGACGAGGCGTGCGAGAGGATCACGCTGCTCGACTTCGGCATCGCCTCGCTGCTCTCCCAGGAGGCGACCGAGGCGAGCATTCCCGAGGCGCTGGAGGGGACGCTTGTCTATATTTCCCCCGAGCAGACGGGGCGCACGGCGCGCGCGCTCGATATGCGCACGGACCTGTACTCGCTGGGGGTGACGCTCTTCGAGGTGATGTCGGGGCGGCTGCCGTTCACGGAGCGCGATCCGCTCTCGCTTGTGCACGCGCACCTGGCCAAGGACCCGCCCCCGCTCGACTCCGTCGCCCCGGAGGTGCCGAGGGCCGTGGCAGCCATCGTGGCGAAGCTCCTGGCGAAGGATCCCGAGCGACGCTACCAGACGGCGCGCGGCGTGGCGGAGGATCTGGAGGAGGCTCTCCGGCAATGGGGCGAGCGGGGCACGGTGGAGCCGTTCGGCCTGGGAAGAAAAGACTTCTCGCGCAGGCTCCGGCTGCCGCAGGTGCTGGTGGGGCGGGAGCGCGACGTCGAGCGGGTGGGCGAGTCCTTCGCGCGCGCCGCGCAGGGCATGACGGAGCTCCTGCTCGTCGGCGGCCCCTCGGGCATCGGCAAGACGGCGCTTGTGCGCACGGTCTACAGGGATATCGCGCAGGCGGGGCGCGGGCTCTTGATCGCGGGCAAGCACGATCAGCTCGCGCGGTCGACGCCTTACGCGGCGCTGGCGCAAGCGTTCGGGGCGCTGATGAGCCAGTGGCTCTCCAGCTCGGAGGCGGTGCTCGAGGCCTGGCAGGAGCGGATCCGGCGCGAGGTCGGGGACAACGCGCGGCTCATCGCGGACGTGGTGCCGGAGCTCGATCTGGTCATGGGCAAGCTGCCGCCGGTGCCGCCGGTCGAGGGCGAGCAGGTGCTCAACCGGCAGAAGCTGACGTGGCTGAATTTCGTGCGAGCCGTCACGGCGCCGAACCCGCCGCTTGTGATGTTCCTTGACGACATGCAGTGGGCCGACAGCGCCACGCTGATCATCCTGCAGACGCTGCTGACGGACGTGGAGCGCAAATCGCTCCTGGTGATCGCGGCGTACCGCGACAACGAGACGCCGCCCGAGCACCCGCTGTGGAAGCTCGTGGAGGCGGTGGAGAAGAGCGAGGCGAAGGTCTCGCGAATGACGGTGGGCCCGCTGTCGGGAGAGCAGGTGCAAAAGTGGTGCTCGCGGACGCTGGAGAGCGAGCCGGCGCGGGTGGAGCCGCTCTCGCGCGTGCTCTCGCACAAGACCCGCGGAAACCCCTTCTTCCTGGAGCAGCTGCTGCTCTCTCTGCACAGGCAGAAGCAGGTGGTGAGGGACCCGGAGAGCGGGGCGTGGCTGTGGGACCAATCGTCGCTGGAGAAGGCGGGCGTCACCGACAACGTGGTGGCGCTCTTGACGGACAAGGTGCGTGAGATGCCCGAGCCGACGCAGCGGCTCCTGGGGCTCGCGGCCTGCGCGGGCCACACGTTCCACCTGCAGGACCTGGAGCGGCTCAGCGGGTGGGAGCGCGCTCCGGTGACGGGGGCGTTATGGCCGGCGCTGGACGCGGAGCTGGTGGTGCCGGTCGACGGGGCCTACCGCCCCGCGCAGGCGCTCGGAGGCATTGGCGCGGCGGCGCTGGACGCGGCGTACCGGTTCCTGCACGACCGCGTGCAGCAGGCGAGCTACGAGCGGATCTCGCCGGAGCAGCGGGTGCTCGCGCACCTGGAGATCGGCCGGCGGCTAGAGGCGCGTTATCGTGCCGAGGGGGGGACAGCCCCGCAATTCCTGGAGCTCGTGCGGCACCTGAACCTGGGCTCGGCGCGGATCGAGTCCGTGAAGGAGCAGAAGGAGCTCGCGCGGCTGAACCTCGAGGCCGCGCGCACCGCGAAGTCCGCGAGCTCGTACCGATTGATGGCCAACCTGCTGGACAGCGCGCGGGCGCTCCTCGGCGAGCGGGCCTGGGAGCGCGAGCGCGAGCTGTCGGCGGAGATCGGGCTCGAGCGCCTGGAGGCCGCCTATCTGCTGCGGGAGTTCGACGATGTCGAGGCGCGGGCGCTCGCCCTGCTCGACAGGTCCCTGCCGGAGGTCGCCTGGCTCTCGGCGCAGGAGATCCGCACGCGCTGCTGTGTCGCCACGGGTCAGTACGCGCGGGGAATCGGGCTCGGGATGGCCGCGCTCGCGAAGCGGGGCATCACGTTCCCCGACACGGACGAGGCGTGTCAGGTGGCGCTCCTGCGAGAGTCCAACGCGCTGGATCAATGGCTCGAGCACGACCCGGACGGGTTCGAACGAATGCAGGTCGATCCGTCGCTGGAGCACCGGCTCATCGATGCTCTGATGACGCAGGCGCAGCTCTGCGCGATCTATGGTGGCCGGCCGATGTTGTATTCGCTCGTCATCGCCCGCATCGTGTCCGAGGCGATACGGCGGGACGCGCTCACGCCTGCTGCCACCTTCATGATCTGCAGCTTCGCCAACGCGTGGTCCGTGGCGACGGGCATGTATCGCCGTACCATGCGCTGGCTCACGCCCGGCGTGCGCGCCGCAGAGCGTGTGGGCTCCCCGATGCTCCCCGAGTGCCTCGCGCTCAAGGGCATCTACCTGGGCCACTCGAGGCCCATCGATGAAGCGTCCCCCGTTTACGAGCAAGCGATCGCGGCCGGCCTGAAGATCGGGTCGTTTCAAGGCACGAGCTGGGGCCTGCTGTGCGACCTGCTCTACTACCGGGTGTGGCGCGGCCTGCCGCTCGGCCAGGTCGATGCGCAGCACAAGGCTCGCTGGGAGCTGGTGCAGCGCGCGGGGGACGCGGTCGGGCGACACCATTTCGAGCTTGTCGCGTCCTTCTGCGAGGTCTTGATGTCTCCCGACGGCGCCAAGGACCTCCTCGAGGAGGAGCCGTTGCCGCGAGGTTCTCGCTCCCTCCTGGCCGATGGGGACAGGTACACCGGCGGGTTCGCTCGGATGCTGGAAGGGTATCTCTTCTGTGCTGTCGGCAAGTGGGAGCGGGCGCTGTCGAGGATGCGGGAGGCGGAGCAATTCCAGGCAGATGTGCTCGGGATCCCGATGGTGACGGACATCGCGCTCTTTCTCGCGCTCGCAGCGGCGAAGCGCTGGCCCGACGCCGCCACGAACGAGGAGCAGGCGCGGCTGCGGCAGCACATCGAGCACAGCCTTACGCGATTGCGCTACTTCACCGAGGGCTGCGAGGCGAATTTCCTCCACAAGCTGCGCCTCGGCGAGGCGGAATACGCCCGCGCCCTGGGCAAGCCCGAGGAGGCAGCGGCCAAGTACGACGAGGCCATCGAGCTGGCCCGCGAGCACCGCTTCCTGCACATCGAGGCCCTGGCAGCCCAGCTCGCCGCCGAGTTTCGACTGGAGGCGGGCAAGAGCCACGTCGGAGCGATGTACCTGCGAGAGGCCCGCGATGCCTACACGCGCTGGGGCGCTCACGCCGTGGTCGCCCATCTGGGCGCGAGGTATCCCGCCGTGCTCAACGTGTCCATGCCCGAGTCGGCCTCCGATCGGACGACCGTGACGGCGACCACCACGACCACGGGCGGGTCCACGGGCGCGCATTTCGACGTGAAGACCGCGGTGCGCGCGGCGCAGGCGCTCTCGGGCGAGCTCGACCCGGGGCGCGTGGTGGGCCGGCTGATGGAGCTCACGCTGGAGAACGCAGGGGCGCAGCGCGGCGCCCTCGTGCTCAGCGAAGGGGAAGCGCTCTCGGTCGTCGCCCGGCTACGGGTGGAGGGGACCCGCATCGAAGCGGGGCTGTCGGAGCCCCTCGGGCAGAGCCACGACGTGCCGGTCTCGGTGGTGCAATACGCGGCCCGCACGGGCGAGCCGGTTGTGACAGGCGACGCGAGGTCCGACGCGCGCTTCGCGCGCGACCCGTACCTGGCATTGCACGCGGTGCTCTCGCTGCTGGCGCTGCCCTTGACGCATCGGGGCCACGTGGTAGGCGTGCTGTACCTGGAGCACCGCGACGTACCGTCGGCGTTCCCTCCAGCGCGCGTGGAGCTCTTGTCGGTGCTCGCCTCGCAGGCAGCGATCGCGGTCGAGAACGCCGTGCTCTACCGGGACCAGGAGGTCAAGATCCAGGAGCGCACGGCCCAGCTGCGGCTCGCCAAGGAGGCGGCCGACCGCGCCAATCGAGCGAAGAGCGATTTCCTCTCGAGCATGAGCCATGAGCTACGCACGCCCCTCAATGGCATCCTGGGTTACGCTCAGTTCCTCATGCGAGCGCCCGAGCTCTCGCCGAAGAGCCGCGAAGGCGTGCAAATCGTGAAGAAATCGGGCGAGCACCTCTTGGCGTTGCTCAACGACCTCCTGGACCTGGCGAAGATCGAGGCCGGCAAGATGGAGCTCGTCCCCCGGAGGTTCGACTTTCCCTCCTTCGTGCACAACGTGGTGGACCTCTGCAGCGTGCGCGCCGAGCAGAGGGGCATCGCCTTCACCCACGAGGTGCGGGGCGCGGCGCTCGCCGCCGTGCACGCCGACGAGAAGCGCTTGACGCAGGTGCTCCTGAACCTGCTCGGCAACGCCATCAAGTTCACCGAGCGCGGCGCGGTCACCCTGCTCGTGGACGTGCTGGACGACGGCGGCGATGGGCAGCGCGAGGTGCGCTTCCGGATCGAGGACACGGGCACCGGCATCGCCCTGGAGCACCTGGCGCGCATCTTCGACCCCTTCGAGCAGGTGGGAGACCAGAAGGTGAAGAGCGAGGGCACCGGGCTCGGCCTCGCCATCAGCAAGAGGATCACCGAGCAGATGGGCGGAACCATCGATGTCGAGAGCGAGCTCGGCAAAGGCAGCGCGTTCACGGTGACGCTCACGCTCGCCGAGGCGCTCCCCCTCTCGGCCGCCGACGAAGCCCCGGGGTGGGACACGATCACCGGCTATCGCGGCGAGCGCCGCAAGATCCTCGTCGTGGACGACAACCCCGGCAACCGCGCGTTGTTCCGCGATCTGCTGGTCCCCATAGGCTTCGACCTCGTCGAGGCGGACGGCGGGGAATCGGCGCTGCGGCTGGCCCTGGAGCACAGGCCGGCGCTGATCCTGATGGACCTGGCCATGCCAGGCCTGGACGGCTACGAGACCACGCGCCGCCTGCGGCAGATGCCCGAGCTCGACGGCGTGGTGATCCTGGCCTCGTCGGCGAACCTCACGGCCGCCGAGCAGCCGAAGGGGGCCCACGCCGGCTGGGACGACTTCCTGCCCAAGCCGGTGCATGCCAGCGTGCTCTTCGAAAAGATAGCGCGTTTCCTGGGCGTGCAATGGACGTATGAGCCGGCGCGAGCCGCGGCCCCCACCGCGGCGAAGGGGGACAGCGCGCTGGTGCCGCCCTCGACCGAACAGCTGTCGCGGCTGTCGTGGCTGGTGGCGTCGGGCCGCATCCGGAACGTGCTGGCGGAGGCGGAGCGGATGCAGCAAGACGAGCCGCGGCTCGGCCCCT
Source organism: Sorangium sp. So ce375 (assembly GCF_051473855.1). NCBI lineage: Bacteria > Pseudomonadati > Myxococcota > Polyangiales > Polyangiaceae > Sorangium > Sorangium sp. So ce375. The sequence continues at coordinate 9,563,189 of NZ_CP150335.1, read as the reverse complement.
GGCTCGATCAGCTGCAGACGCTGGCGCGGACCTACCAGATGCGGAAGCTGCAGGAGTTCGTCGAGGAGCACGCCGCGGTGGGCCAGGCGGTGGCCGATGGTCAGCGATCATGAGCAGAGCCTCCGCGCCCGGCGCTCGTGAGGGCACGATCCTCATCGTGGATGACATGCCCGCCAACCTGGCCTTGCTCGTGGATCACCTGGAATCCGCAGGTCATGAGGCGCTCGTCGCCGAGGACGCGGAAGCCGCCTTGAAGCGGGCCAGCCTCATGAAACCCGACCTGATCCTGCTCGACGTCGTGATGCCCGGGATCGACGGCTTCGAGACCTGCCGGCGCCTGAAAGCGGCCGAGAGCACCCGAGACATCCCGGTGATCTTCATGACCTGCCTCGGAGAAGTGGCGGACAAGCTCGTGGGGTTCGAGGCGGGGGGCGTAGACTACATCACCAAACCGTTCGAGATCGAAGAGGTGCTCGCGCGGATCAGGACGCATTTGAGCTTGCGCGCGGCACAAAAGGAGCTCGAAGCGAAGAACGCGCAGCTCCAGCGGGCCCATCAGGAGCTGGAGCAACGGGTGCGAGCGCGCACGGTCGAGCTGGCGAGCGCGAACGCCGCCCTCAAGGTGGAGAACGCCGAGCGCCGGCGCGCGGAGGTCGCGCTGCGCGAGAGCCAGCGTCTGCTCCAGGCCATCGTCGACAACGCCACCGCGGTCATCTACGTCAAGGACCTCGAAGGCCGCTATCTGATGGTCAACCGCCGCTACGAAGAGGTATTTCATGTGACCACGCGGTCGGTCATCGGCAAGACCGACTATGACTTGTTCCCCGTGGAGCGCGCCGACGCATTGCGCGCATCCGACCGGCGGGTGGCGGCGGCCGGGGAGCCGCTGGAGATGGAAGAGAGCGTGCCCCAAGACGATGGGCTCCACACGTACCTCTCGATCAAGTGCCCGCTCCTCGACGAGTCGGGCCGATCGTATGCGGTGTGCGGGTTTTCCACGGACGTCAGCGATCGAAAGCGGACGGAGGCGGAGCGGGAGATGCTCCTCTCTCGCGAGCAGGCGGCGCGGGCGGAGCTCGAGCGTACCGGGCGGCTGAAGGATGAGTTCTTGGCGCTGCTGAGCCACGAGCTGCGGACGCCGCTCACCGCGATCCTCGGCTGGTCGCACTTGCTCCGCATGCGCGGCCCATCGGACGAGATCCTCGGCCGGGCGCTCGGGACGATCGAGCGGAACGCGCGGGCGCAATCCAAGCTCATCGACGACCTCTTGGACATGTCGCGCATCGTCAGCGGGCGGCTGAGCCTCGACAGGGAGGTGGTCGATCTGGGCGAGATGCTCGAAACGCTGCTGGAATCGGCGGAGCCGACGGCGAAGACGAAGGGGATCCGCCTGGAGCTCAGCGTCGGGTCGGCTGGAGAACAGGTCATGGGCGACCCGAATCGCCTCCAGCAGATCGTGTGGAATCTGCTCAGCAACGCGATGAAGTTCACGCCGCAGGGCGGGCAGGTGAAGTTATCGCTGCGTCGCGAGGGGTCGTACGCGCACCTGTCGGTGAGCGACACGGGGGCCGGCATCGATCCGGCGTTTCTGCCGTACGTATTCGAGCAATTCCGGCAAGAAGACGCTTCGACCACGCGCGAGCACGGCGGGCTGGGCTTGGGTCTCTCGATCGTGCAGCACCTGGTGGAGCTGCACGGGGGGACGGTGGAGGCGGCCAGCGCAGGGAAGGGTCAGGGGGCGAGCTTCACGGTGAAGCTGCCGCTCGAGGCCAAGCGCGCCGAGGCCCTGGCCGGAGGAGAGGCGCCATCGACACCGCAGCGCCGGCCATCATGGCACCGTGGTGGGGAGCTCGTGAATTTGAAGGGGGTGCGGGTGCTGGTGGTGGACGACGAGCCGGACACGCGAGAGCTGCTCCTGCGAATACTGGCGGAGTGCCAAGCGGAGGTGCGGACGGCGGGTTCGGTCGTGGAGGCCCTGGCAGAGCTGGAGCGAGACCAGCCGATGGTCCTTGTGAGCGACATCGGCATGCCGCAAGAGGGCGGGTATGAGCTCATCCGGAAGGTACGGCAATTACCGCAAGAGCGTGGGGGGGGCGTGCCGGCGCTGGCGCTCACCGCGTTTGCGCGCGCCGAGGACCGCGCGCAGGCGCTCATGGCCGGATACCAGATGCACCTGGCCAAGCCGGTGAAGCCGCCGGATCTGGTGGCGCACGTGGCGACCTTGGCCGGGCGAATCCACGGTGGGGGCGAGGTGAGCCCCGATGGCCGCGTCCGCTCAGTGTAGCAGCGACGGTGCCGCCGCGGGCTGTACGGCACCGCCGGTTCGCACCGCCGCGAAGCCTGGAACACCGACAGAGAGCAACATGGAGGCGGGCGCTGCGGCCTCGAACTACCTTGCAGCCTTCACCGCTTTGCGGCGCTCCCCAGCTCAGCCGGGAGCGCAGCGTCGAGCCAGGCCTCGAACGTGCTCGAGAGCGCGCAGGTCGCCGCGCCGCCGCAGAGGTCGGCGCGCTTGGCCGCAAGCTCGCTCGCGAGCGCGTCCCGCGCGGCTCCGAGCGCGCGCGCGCAGACGAGGTTCTTCGCCGTCTGAGCGACGTTGACGCCGCCGCCGGTCGTCACGACGATCGCCGCGGGCTTCTGGCCGCACGCGCGGCCGAGCGCCGCCGTCGCGGCGGCGTCGGTCGCGGAGAACGAGCCGTCCTGCGCCGAGTGGAAATAGAACTTCGGCCCGGTCACGCGCGACGGGCAGCTCTTCACGCCGCAGTCCGCGCCGAGCCACGCGACGAAGGGACCGTAGCTCCCGAGATCCGGCCGCATGTCGTGGTCGAGGTGCTCGATGCCGAGTCCGCCGGAGGTGCTCGGGGCCTTCGAATAGGCGGACACCGCTCCATTCGAGAACGTCCAGATCGGGCTGGGCGCCGCCGGCTTCGCGCCCGCGGCAAGCGCATTGAGCTCGTAGGGGACGATGAGCTCGTCATTGCCGTCGTCGTCGAAGTCATAGACGTTGAGCGCGGAGATCGCGAGTCCCCCGGGCGCGACCTCGATGGTCCCGAGCGGCGCCGCGGAGCGCTTCCCCTCGAGGTCGATCCGCACGACCTCGATGTCGAAGGCGAGCGCCCGCGCCGCGCCCTCGCCGGCCCCCGCGAACCGCGTCAGCGACAGCGCCCAGGAGCCGAGCCCCGCCGGCTGGCAGACCCCGAACTTCGGCAGGCGCGTCGCTTCGGCCGCCGAGATCTTCTCGGGCCCTTCGAGCTTCTGCGCGTCGGAGATGCGCGCTCGGTTCTCATCGAGGAGCGTCTGGCAGGCGCGCCGGTGCGACACAACGGAGCCGGCCCAGTCGAGCTTCGCGTTCGTCCCGTCGATCTGGAGCTCGTAGCGCGTATCGGTCCACTCCAGCGTGACGGTCTGCTTGGCTCCGGCCCGGAGCGGTACGACGAGCCGGAGCTCGCCGCGCTCGTCGGCGCGGACCTCGTTCGAGGGGCCCGCGTCGGGGTCCTGGCCGGCGCCGTCGGCCGCCACGGGCTCGCTCGGCTTCTCGGCCGCGGCCTCCGGGCTCGGATCCTGGATCACGGCGCGAACGGGGTGGCCTCCGGTCCCGTTCTTCTTCCGGCAAAGGAGCTCGAGCCAGCCGTCGAGGCTCTTCGCTTCGCAACCGAGGCCGACGGCGCTGGCGATCGACTCGCTGCGGCCGTCCTTGAACGACGCCGGCGCGGTCGACGATGGAGCCGGCTCGGCGGGAGCCGGCGTCGCGGGCGCGGCGGCCGACGGCGCTGCCTCCGCGGCCGGCGAAGCCGTCTCCGCAGGGGCCGCCGCGGCCGGCGCGCTCGAGCCGGCGCTCGGTCCCGAGCTCGCCGCCGGCAGGCCAGCCTCCTCGGATTTCTGGCAGCCAACGAGGATCCCCAGCAGCAAGCAAGCGCTCAATGTCTTCATGGTCGGGTGCGCTGGATCTAGCAGCCTGCGTACCACGCCGGAAGCACGGCGAAACGCCGCTGCCGGCCCAAGGAGCGGCCCCGGCGCGTGTCGGTGCGGCCACGGCGCCGTGTTCCCCTCATCCCGAAGTGTCGACACGGCGGTTGACCGACGGCTAAGCTCTCCCCACGGTCGGCGCAGGAGCGCGCGGGCAGACGCGGCTCGGCCGTCGAGCGAGGCGGCGCGCCGCAGCGGCTCGCGACCTCCAGTCTGAATCACATCGATAAACCGTGCATTCCACTCAATCGCGGCGTCAGGCGCCTGGAGAGAACAGATGAGCGAGTCCAGCATTCACGGTGGTTGTCTTTGCGGGACGGTGACGTTCGAGGTCGATCCGCCGTTCAAGCTCATGGCCCATTGCCACTGCTCGCGGTGTCGCAAAGGCACGGGCGCGGGGCACGCCACGAATCTCGCCGTTGATCCCAGCCAGCTCCGATGGCTGTCAGGGGAAGAGGCCATCACACGCTACGATCTGCCCACGGCGAAGAGCTTCGGCAAGTGGTTCTGCAGCCGCTGCGGGTGTCCGGTGCCGCGCCTGAGGCGCAACGGCGGGTTCATGGTCGTCCCGGCCGGCTCGCTGGACACGGCGCCGCCCATGTCTCCGACGGATCACATCTTCTGGGGATCCAGAGCGCCGTGGAGTTGCGACAGCGGAGGCCTTCCAACCCACGACGAGTATCCGGCGTCCTGGTAGGGCTCCCCCGCGATAGAGCGAGGGGCACGGCGGAGCTGACAGCGACTGGGGTGCGGCCGCCGGTCAGCGGGTCACGCTTTTGTCCGGTCCGTCTCCCTTGGGCGGCTCGTACGGCTCGGGGCTCTTGCCGACGGTCCTGAGGTTCACGAGCTTGTTGAGCAGGTCGAACCAGAACGGCGCGCCCAGGGAGGCGGCGGCCGCGGTGATGAGGATGCCGGGGGTCAGGATCCTGTCGAGCACCCCGCGGATCCAGCCGACGGCGCCCTCGCCGAGGATCGCCTCGAGCGCTTTCCAGAGCTTCGAAGCGCTCTTCTCCTTGGGAGCCTCCACGCCCCAGGTGATCTCGGCGTCGAGCCCCGTGAGCCGGGAGCGGGCGCTGCTGGCCTCGGCGAGCGCTGCCAAGACGTCCTCTTGCTTGTCGACTTGCTGGTCGACGCCGCCGGCTTGGGGCGCGGCGCGGGGCGCCGTCTTCGCCAACTCCTGCGCCGTCGCGACCAGCCGGGCGCGCACCACCGCGTCGCTCGAGAGGGCGCGCGCGAGCCGGATGCTGTCGACATTGAACCCGACGCACAGGCCGAGCGCCGTCGCGCTGATGATCAGCTGCGCGCGGCGCTTGTACCGGCCGGCGGCCCGGTCCATGGCGTCGTTGAACCAGCGCTCCAGCCGGATGTTGGCCTCGCGCATGTCCTTGACCGTCGAGTCGACGATCGTGGCGAGGGCGCGCCGGAGATCGCTCTCCTTGGGCATGCTCTGGATGATGCGCTTCAGCTCGTCGAGCGGGTCCTCGTCGCGGCTCGGCGCTGCAGCCAGCTCGCCCGTCGCAGGCGCGGCGCTCGCCGGGGGCGGCGGGACGCCGTCGCTCGCCTGCTGCGAGGGCGCGGAAGCGGCGCCGGCCGTCGGCGAAGGCGCGCCCGCGGCGTCGGGCCGCGGGACCGGCGGCGCGGCGCCGGCCTGCGGGAGCGGCAGCGCGCTGCGCTCGGGCGAGGTGATGTACCGCAGGGTGTCGACGAGCGCGGCCACGAACGCGTGCGACGGGATGTAGGACGGCCCCACCCAGCCGTACTTGAGATCCTTGATCAGCGGGTGCTGGCGGAGCGCCGTCGCGAGCGGGGTCGCGTACGGGCCAGGCATCACCCGGGTGCGCACGAACGCGATGGCGCCCCGCAGCGCGCGCTTGATCACGCGCTCCAGCGGGTTGCCCTCGGGGGCGGCGGCCTCAGGGGCGCCGGGCGAGCGTTTCACGAGCGGGTCGAGCGCGCGATCGGCCAGCATGATCTCGATGCTCTGCGCCAGGTTGAGCGCGCGCAGCCGGAGCACGCCGGCGAGCGCCTCGTAGATGGCCGAGCAGAGGACGCTGAGCAGGAAGAAGACGCTGACGAGGCCGATCGCGATGTCGAGGGTCGTTCCCATGGGCATCCGGAAGGGCAGGGCGCGCGGTGGCGCGAGGCGGAGGCCGGCGCGCCTCGCGCGCTCCCCCGGCCCGCAGGGACAGGGAGGAAGAGGCGGCCCTGCGAGCGCCTTCTCCCCGCCGCGGATCGACCAGCATACCCCCTCCGCGGCCCGATCAGCATACGCCACGCGGCGCCGCGGAGCGAGCGCGAGAGCGCCGTCGCTCCTGCGCTCGATCTCGTGACCGTTCCTGCGCTCGATCTCGCGCCTGATCTTGCGCTCGATCTCGCGCCTGATCTTGCGCCTTATCTTGCGCTCGATACCGCGGGATATTGGTCTACCATCACGCCCCCGTGACGAGCTCCACGCTACCCCCCGAGTCGCGGCGCAGCAGCGCGCCGCAGCCGCGCGCCTCCTGGGTCCAGGAGAGGGCCGACCTCGACCGGACGACGCTGCGCCCCAGGCGCGACCGGCTTGGGCACGAGCCGCCGCCGGCGTCGCCGCCCGGGACGCTCGTCATCGATGACACGCGACGGCCGAAGATCTTCGTCATCGACTACGACGCCGAGGTCGTGTCCGAGAAGGAGATCGAGCGCGTCGACGAGTGCATCCCGTACCTCACGGACGACCGGCCCTCCATCACGTGGGTCGATGTCCGGGGGCTCGGGCACAAGGCGACCTTCGAGCGGCTGGGCGAGATCTTCCGTGTCCACCCGCTCGCGCTGGAGGACATGGTGAACGTGCCCCAGCGGCCGAAGGCCGACGTCTATGGGGGCGAGCACATCCTCATCATCGCGCGGATGGCACAGGTCCACGAGCGCTGCGTGCTGCGCACCGAGCAGCTGGCCATCCTCGTCGGCAGGACCTTCGTCTTGACGGTGCAGGAAGAGGCCGATTGGGACGTCATGGAGGTCGTGCGGGAGCGCATCCGCGCCGGGCGGGGCAAGATCCGGGAGCGGGGCGCCGACTACCTCGCGTACGCGCTGCTCGACGCGGTGGTCGACGGCTTCTTCCCGGTGCTCGAGCGGCTCGGCGAGCACATCGAGGACCTGGAGATCGAGGTCCTCGACGCGAAGCGCCGGATGTCGAAGCCGATCCACGATCTGAAGCGGGATCTGCTCACGCTGCGGCGCGCCATCTGGCCGCAGCGCGACCTCGTGAACGCGCTGCTCCGCGAGGACAACCCGCTGATCTCCAAGGACACGCGGCTCTACCTGCGCGACACGTACGATCACGCGGTGCAGCTGATGGACATGGTCGAGACCTACCGCGAGCTGAGCTCGGGCCTCATGGATCTCCACCTCTCCGGGATATCGAACCGGATGAACGAGATCATGAAGGTGCTCACGATCATCTCGACGATCTTCCTCCCGGTCACCGCCATTGCAGGCATCTACGGGATGAACTTCCACCACGAGAGCTCGCCGTTCAACATGCCGGAGCTCGACTGGTATTACGGCTATCCGTTCGTATGGGGCCTGATGCTTGCGAGCGTCGTCGGGCTGCTCACGTACTATCGCCGGAAGGGCTGGCTCAGGAAGGACAAGGACGACGACGGCGCCTGAGCGGCGGCGGTGGCGAGCGCGGCGCGTCAGCGCTTCTTCGCGGGCGTGTAGAACGCGAGGTTCCCGAGCAGGCGCGGATCGCCCGGGCGGAGCGCGAGGGCCTTGCGCAGCGCGGCCTCGCCGGCGGCGAGCTCGCCGACGTAGAACGCGCTGGTGGCGACGAGATCGAGCAGCTTGTGCTCGTAGACCTCCGCGTCGACGAAGAGGGTGGCCTGCGCGGGGAAGGGGAGGGCGGCGCCGCGGGAGGCGAAGAGGTAGGTGAGCGGCCAGCACTGCTGCCCGTACCAGTGCCAGGCGACGGCGAAGAGGGGCTCGGCGCGGTGCGGGCTGTGGGCGTGGGCGTCGAGGTAGCGCTGCTGCACCTCGGGCCAGGGGCGCCCGAGCGCGGCGGCGGTGCGCGCCATGCGGAACAGCGATTCGTAGACCTCCTCCTGCCATCCGCCGAGCGCGGCGCGCCGCTCGTAGGCCTCGAACGCCTCCTCGTGCCGGCCGAGGCACTCCAGCGTCTGCGCGAAATAGAAGGCGGCGCGGCCGTCGCGGGGGGATCGGGCGAGCGCGGCGGAGAGCAGCTCCAGGTCGCGCTGCCACCTCCGGGTCTGGGCGGCGGCGTCGCGGCGGGAGAGGTCGTGGACGATGTGGGCGTCGGGGACGCGGATCGACGGGGGCGGCTCGCCCTCCCTGGAGAGCACCTCGTGGGTGGCGCCGACATAGCGCCACCCGGCCGAGGCGCGGGCGAGCCGGGCGGAGTCGTAGAGGGCATCGCCGTAGCGCACGCGGACGTGGTAGGCGCCATGTCCCGGGCCCGACGCGTCGCGGCGCTCCTCGCAGAAGCGACGTAGCGCGTCGCCCGCGACGAGGCGCTCGTCGCCGCTCAGCATGAGGGTGAACACGGCCGCGCCACCCGCGAGGTCGAGGGCGCGGCTGCGCGTCGCGCCGAAGTCGACGAAGGGCTCCTCGATGAGGTCGCCGGGGACGCCCGCCATGGCGGAGCGCGCGAGGGCCTGCGTGCCGTCGGTGGAGCCGGTGTCGAGGAGGGTGAATCTGTCGATGTGGGGCCTGACGGAGGCGAGGGTCTGGCAGATGGAGGAGGCCTCGTCCTTGACGATCATGACGAGCGCTAGCAGGGGGGGCGTCACGGGAGGCAGTATGCCGCTGGACGCGGGGCTGCCGGGGTCATTAAAAATTGAAGAAGAGACGGGCGCAGGCGGGGCCCGCCGGAGAGCGGGAGAGGTAACGCGCGGCGGCGGAGGCGAGGGCGCGATTTGCGAATTGGTCGCGGCCCTGGCGTTCTGTATACTGTCCTTGTCATCGCAATGAGCATGCGCGGACGCTGGAATGCTCTCCTGTTCATCGGCGCAGCAGCGGTCCTCGCGCTCGCCTGCAGGGCGGAGCGCGCCTCGCCCGACTCGGACTCAGCTCAGCGCGGGGACGGGCTGTCGCATCGGCTGCGCTTCGAGAAGGCGCTCGACGTGGAGGTGTTCCAGCGAGGGAACATCCACACGCACACGTCGCAGAGCGACGGGGACAGCGAGCCGCGCGATGTCGTCCGCTGGTACCGCGAGAACGGGTATTCCTTCGTCGCGCTGACAGACCACAACCAGCGCGTCGATCCTGCGATGTTCCAGGACCTCACGTCGGCGTCGAAATTCTCCGTGATCCCGGGGGAAGAGGTCACGATGTGGGCGCAGGGGAAGCCCGTGCACGTGAACGCGCTCTGCACGCGGACGGCGATCGGCGGGGGTGACTTCCCCACCAAGGGGGATGCGCTGAGGTGGGCGATCGGGCGTGTGCGCGCGGAGGGGGGCGTGGCGCTCATCAACCATCCGAATTTCGACTGGACGTTATCCGAAGGCGACCTCCTGGCGGCGCCCGGGGCGGAGCTGCTGGAGATCCACAGCGGGCACCCGTACGTGTACACGGACGGCGACGCGACGCGCCCGTCTCACGAGGCGCTGTGGGATGCGGTGCTGACGGCGCGCGGCGCCGCGGGAGGCGGGATCGTCGGCGTCGCGGTGGACGATCTGCACCAGCTCATGGCCGGGTCGAGCGCGCCGCCCGCGGGGCCTGGCCAGGGGTTCATCGAGGTGTTCTCGCGAGAGGCGTCGCGCGCCGCGATCTGCAGCGCGCTCGCCAAGGGACGGCTCTACGCGTCGTCCGGGGCGAGGTTGCGGCGGATCGCGATCGCCGGGGACGCGTTCTCGGTCTGGCCGGTGGCGGCGGGCGCCGTTGTCGAGTTCGTCGGGCGGGGCGGGCGCGTGCTGGAGCGGCAGCTGCCCACGGCGGGGCGGGCGACGTACCGGCTCCGCGGCGGGGAGCGCTACGTGCGGGCGCGGATCACGAGGCCGGACGGGAAGCGGGCGTGGACGCCGGCATACGCGACCGTGGAGCCGTGAGCGCCGCGCGCCTCCGCTCGCCCTCCGCGGCGGCTCACGCCCCCCCGCGCTTCCCGTCGAGCCGCGCCAGCACCGCGCGCGGCGACATCGTCGCCTTGTAGACGTAGATCTCCCCGGCCTCGTCGTCCCCCAGCACCTCCTCGCTCACGCGGAGCTGCTTGCCGACCGCGAGCAGGATCCTCGCAGGAAATCCCTTCCGGATCAGCTCGACGCGCCGCCACACCGCGGCTCGGCTCCAGAACCCGAAGGCCTCGAGGTACACCTCCTCCCCGGTCTCCTCGTTCTGGAACACGAGATCCGGGACGCACACGACCTCTCCGGGCAGCGCGAACAGCCGCTCGTTCGGCCCGACGCGCCAGGGCGACCCGAGCTTCCTGAACCCCTCGCAGAACGCCTCCAGCTCGGGCGTCGTCTCCGCGAGCTCGCGCCCGTGGTAGAGGAGCCCGTCCGCCGGGCCGATCTCGACCGCGAGCGGCTCCTTGTCGCGCCCCCAGCGCAGGTCGGCGCGCAGCCGGAACGAGGCGCACGAGAGCACCGACGGCAGGAACATCGCGAGCCGCAAGCCGTAGCGCTGCACCGCGTCGAACAGGCTGAACGGGCCGTCGAGCGCGATCGTGTAGCCGGAGGCCGGATCGCCCTGGACCACATGGATGAGCCCGTGAAAGCGCGCCGCCCGGAAGATCCGCCGGTACTGCTGGGCGCTCTCCCCCTCGATGTGGATCGTCACCTGGGTCGCCCGGAGGAGGATCGACTGCGCCAGCGCCAGGTTGTACCGATCCAGCACGATCTCGGGCGCATCCGCGGCCGCGCGCCGGAGGAGCTCGGCGCCGCGCAGGTCGGCGTAGAGGCCCGCCTCGATCGCGGCGGGCGTCGTGCCGAGCCGGGCGGCCACCTCGTCGAGCACGGCGGCTCGGTCGAAGCGGGCGCGCACGTCGAGGGCGCGATGCGCCGCCGCGGCCGCGTGGAACAGCTCGCGCCGGAGCGCCTCGGGGTCGACGCCCTCCTGCACCTCGTACTCGCAGCCGTCCTCGAGCACCTTCCTCAGGCCGAGCGCGGCCACGCGATCCCGCGCGGGCACCTCGATGGCGTCGAGCGCGGCCTCGACGTCGTCGCGGCGCTCGCCGACGCGCTGCGAGAGGATGTCGATGTACGCGCGCGCGACCGGGAGCAGGCGCTCGGCCGCCGCCCCGCGGAGGTACTGCGGCACGACGAGCCCGCCCCGGCGGCGGACGCGGACGAGGTCACTGGTAAGCAACGTGCTCCCGGCGCTTGTCGCTCACCCGCTGCTCGCTCGTGCCGAGGGCCACGAGCTCGTAGAGGATCGCCGTCTTGTTCTCGCTCCGGCGCAGGATGCGGCCGAGCCGCTGGACGTGCTCCCGCACCGAGCCGCTGCCCGACAGGACGATCGCCACGTTGGCCTCGGGCACGTTGACGCCCTCGTTCAGCACCTTCGAGGTGACCACCGCCGACAGCGCGCCGCGGTTGAAGGCGTCGAGGATGGCGCTGCGCTCCTTCACCTTGGTCTGGTGGGTGATCGCCGGCAGCAGGAACTGCCGAGAGATCTGGTAGACGGTGGCGTTGTCCTCGGTGAAGACCAGGGTGCGATCGGCGCGGTGGGCGTGGAGCAGCCGCGCGAGGACGTCGATCTTGCCGGGCGCGCACAGGGCGAGGCTGCGCTGGCGGCGGTACGCCTCGAAGGCGCGGCGGCCGGCGTCGGACTGCGAGCTCAGCAGGATGAACTGGCCCCACCCCTCGGGCATGCGGATGCCGTTCGCGCGCAAGAAGCCGATGTACACGGCGCGCGCCGCCTCGTACGCGGCGCGCTCGGCGTCCGAGAGCGGCACGTCGAGCCGGACGACGTCGTAGGCCGCGAGGTACTGCCCGGAGAGCTCGGTGATCTCCCGGCGGAAGACGATCGGGCCGATGAGGTCGTCGTAGCCCCGGCCGTCGGCGCGCTCGGGGGTGGCGGTGAGGCCGAGGCGGAAGGGCGCCAGGCACATCTTCGCGGCGAGCGCGTACGAGGGGCTCGGCAGGTGGTGGCACTCGTCGAAGATCACGAGGCCGAAGCGGGCGCCGAGCCGGTCCATGTGGGCGTGCGCGGAGTCGTAGGTGGTCACCGTCAGATCGAGGACGTCGTGATAACCGCCGCCGAGCAGGCCGATCGGGACGCCGAACGCGGCGGAGAGCCCGTCGTACCACTGGTTCAGGAGGTCCAGGGTCGGGACGACAACGAGCGCGCTGCGCTGCCGCGCGGCGATCGCGAGCGTCGCGACGAACGTCTTGCCCGCGCCCGTCGGGAGCACGACGACGCCCCGGCTGCGCCGCCCGGCCCAGGCGTCGAGCGCCTCGCGCTGGTAGGGGAACGGGTCGTGCTTGGCGAGCGGCGCGAGCGGGAGCGCCTCGTACCTGCGGGCGGCGTCGGTGAACGGGACGCCGCGGGCCCGGAGCCGGAGGATGAGCTCGGCGTAGTCGATCGCCGGCACGCGGTAGACGCGCTCGCGCGCGTCCCAGCGGCAGGACGCGGGCAGGCACGCGGGGTCGAGCGCCGCGCCCTCCGCGGGATCTCCCGCCCCGGCGCCGCCGTCCGGCTCGTCCGCGCTCGACGCCAGCGCGCTGCAGTCGAGCTCGTCCGTCGCCGCGAGCGCCGGGCGCGGGGCGAGGCCTTCGATGCGGAGGGTGCCGCCCTGGAAGCTCAGGACGATCGGCGCTGTGTGGACCGGCTCGGTCATCGGCGCCCTCTTTTGCCGCGTGCCGGGCCCCGTGCCAAGCGGAGACCGCGGGCGATCAGGCCAGCTCGGTCGGCATGATCGACGCGCCCCGGAGCGGCGCGCGGTAGCGCACCCAGACGAGGGGGGACTCGTTCAGCGTGATCGTGAGGGCGCTGCCGGCGCTCACCGGGAGCTTGCGGCCGAGCTCGCGGTGGATGTAACGCGCGATGAGCTCGGGCGTCGAGCGCTTGCCCTCGAACGCCGGGTGCTCGTCGAGGTTTCGGTAGTCGATCTCGGCGAGCACGGCGCGCAGGCTGTCCCGCAGCGCGCTCGTCTCGACCACCTGGCCGAGGGGCGAGAGCTCCTCGCGCTCCACCTCGACGCTGACCGTGTAGGTCGCGCCGTGCAGGCGCTGCGCAGGGCCGAACTGCACGCCCTTCAGGCTGTGGGCCACCATGATGTGATCGCGGACGCCGACGGTGTACATGGCCCCACTATACCCGCCGCTCCGGCGCGGGAGGGAGATCCCAATCGCCTGTCACGGCACACCGGAGTAATGTGGGGGCGGCCCTCCCGTCCTGCCTCACCGCGGCGGACGGGTTCGTGCGGGACGCAGTGACCGGTTGGCCGTTTCCAGGGAGGATCGCCGATGAACAGCGAAGCGAGCGTGCTGGCCCCAGGGTTCCTCATCGCGTCGCCGCCGCTCGGCGATCCGAACTTCGACAGGACGGTCGTGCTCTTGGCGGTGCACAGCGAGGGTGGGGCGCTCGGGTTCGTGGTCAACCGGCCGGCGCCGATGACGCTGGGGGAGCTCCTGTCGTTCGCGGGCTACGGCAGCGACCTGAAGGACCCGGCGCCGGTCTACCTCGGCGGGCCGGTCCAGCCGAGCTCGGGGTGGATCCTGTGCCTCGATCCGGCGCTCGGGGCCGAGGAGACGGGCGTGATCCCGGTGGGCACGCGGGTGCGGGTCACGTCGTCCCGCAGCGCGTTCGACACGCTCGCGGCCGACGCGGTGCGCGGCACCGCCGCCGCGGACTCGCGGCGCAGGACGGTGCTGCTCGGCTACAGCGGCTGGGGTCCGGGTCAGCTCGAGCGGGAGATCGCGGCGGGCGCGTGGCTGCCCGTGGCGCTCGACGAGCGGATCCTCTTCGACGTGGAGGCGGACCAGCGCTGGGAGCAAGCGTATGCGCTGCTCGGCCTGCGCCCCATCGAGGTGATGACAATGCGCACCATCGGCGAGGCGTGAGGGGCAGACCCGCTGCGGATACGGGCCCATCTCGACGTTTTCGGTGCTCGGCGTACAGGAGTACGCCTCCGCGCCGAAAACGCCGATCTGGGCCCGTCTCCTGTGCGGGTCTGCCCCGCTTGGGCCCTCCTCTGGGAGAGAGAGACTGGGAAAGAGTGAGAGAGAGCAAGGGGGGCCCGATTGACGCGGCGGGCGCGAGGACGAACGTTGACGGGCCGTCACGACCGGGCAGGGAGGGCGTTGTTTAGGGCTCTCCCGGCGCCGGATTCGGCCCTTCGAGCGAAGAGCTGACGACCTACGAGAGGAGCCATGATGGAGATCAATATCGGAATCGATGTCAAGAACCGCGAGCTGATCGGGGCCGGACTGGGACGCGTCCTCGCCGACACGTACACGCTCTATCTGAAGACCCACAACTTCCACTGGAACGTCACGGGGCCCATGTTCCAGACGCTCCACCTCATGTTCGAGCAGCAGTACAACGAGCTGGCGCTCGCCGTGGACCTGGTCGCCGAACGCATCCGAGCCCTCGGCCTCCCCGCACCCGGGACCTACAAGCAGTTCGTCGCCCTCTCTTCCATCAAGGAAGACGACGGCATCCCCAAGGCCACCGACATGATCAAGCGCCTCGTCGAGGGGCACGAGACGGTCGCACGCACGGCGCGCGAGCTGTTCCCCGTGGCCGAGAAGGCCAACGATCAGCCCACCTGCGATCTGATCACCCAGCGCCTGCAGGTCCACGAGAAGACCGCCTGGATGCTGCGCAGCCTGCTCGAGTAACCCGCTTCCGCCTTCCGGTCGGCTCAGCGCGCGCTCTTGATGAGAAACCCCTCTCCGTCGATCGCGACCGAGCGCTCCTTCAGCAGGCGGCCCACGGCCCGCTTGAACGCCTTCTTGCTCAGGCCGAACAGCGCCCTGATCTCCTCCGGGCTCGAGCGATCGCCGACTTTCGGCGCGCCCGGGCGCGAGAGCCGCGCGAGGATCGCCTGCGCGTCGCTCTCGACCTCCTCGTGCGCGTGGCCGCGGAGCGAGAGCTCGATCCTCCCGTCGGGCAGCACGCTCGCCACGCGGAACCGCGCCGCCTGGCCGCGGGCGAGCGCGTGCGGCTCGTCGGCGGGGAGCAGGCCGACGAAGCTGCGCTCGACGATGACGAAGAGGCCGATCCCCGGCTCGTTACGCCACGCCTCGCCCTCGACCCACTCGTCGAGATCGAACTCGCCCTGGTCGCGCAGCATCTCGCTCACGCGCATCGTCCCCGCGAGGCGGCCGGTCCTGTCCACGAGCAGCCCCACAGGGTGCCGCTGGCCGACCCGCAGGTCGCGGGTCTGCTCGGCGCGGGGGACGAGCAGCTCCTTGGGCAGGCCCCAGTCGACGAAGGCGCCGAAGGGCGCGACGTCGGTGACCGCCAGAAAGGCGACCTCTCCGAGCTCGACCTTCGGCCGGCGCGTCGTGGCGATGGGGCGATCCTCCGAGTCGAGGTGCACGAAGACCTCGAGCGCGTCTCCCTCCCTGGTGCCCTCGGGCACCTCGCCGCGCGGCAAGAGGAGCACCGGCGCGTCCGGCCGAAGGTCGTCGGGGTCGGCCGAGAGGAAGGCGCCCGGCGGGCCGAACCGCCGCACCGGCAGGGTCACCACGCGCCCGAGGAGATGGTCGTACGGCATCGACGCGCAGTCTTGCACAGGGCCGGGGAACGACGGGATCGATAATCTGGGGAGCCGAACGTGGTGAAGCTCCTCCAGGTTCAACGGGGCGCGCCGCCCGCTGCGGCTCCGCCAGCGACGAGCGCGTCGCGCCGGTGGTGGAAGCGACTCGCGGTCGCCGCGGGCCTTCTGCTCGTCGCGCCCGTCGTCGTGGCGCACGGCCGCGTCTGGCTCGACGGCGCGGCGCCGTCGGAGAGCGCTGGCAGTCCAGCGCACGGCCGGCTGCTGCACGGGCACCCGCTCCGCCCCTCGGGGCCCGGCTATGTGACCTACTCTTACCTGGGCTCCAGCCTCGGGCGCCAGTACGTGCACGGCGCGGTGCGCGACGTGCTGGAGGAGGCGTTCGCCGCGTGCGCGGCCGCGAAGCCCGGGCGGCGCTTCGTCGTGGGGGAGACGGGCCACCGCCAGGGCGGCCCGTTCTGGCCGCACCGCACGCACCAGAACGGGCTCAGCGTCGACCTCTTCGTCCCGCTGCGCGACAGCGCGGGGCGGCCCGCGGAGGTGTCGACCTATCCCTGGAACAAGCTCGGTTATGGCCTCGAGTTCGACGCGCAGGGCCGGCAGGGCGAGCTAGCGATCGACTTCGACGATCTCGCGCGGCTCCTGTCGGCGCTGGACGAGAAGGCCAGGCCAAGGAAGCTCCGGATCCAGCGGATCATCCTCGCGCCGGAGTACGTGCCGCTGCTGCTCGCGAGCCCCGCGGGCCGCAAGCTGGGCGCGCTCTCGGGGGTGATCCCCCGCGGCCCGGTGTGGTGGAGACACGACGAGCACGTGCACATCGATTTCGCGCTCGCGGCCGGCGGCCCGCGCTGAGCGAAGCAATCGACGGCAACCGACGGCAATCGACGGCAATCGACGGCAATCGACGGCAATCGACGGCAATCGACGGCAATCGACGGCAATCGACGGAGCGATAACGCCACAGTCGATCGCACAACGCCCCCTTCCTGGCAGCCGGCCCCGTCCGATGCATGCCTGTCGTTCCCGCCCCTACACGAAGCCGACGGCTTGACGAACCGGTCCCATTTACGTTACCGCTGGGAAAGTCCGTTCGCGGCGGCTGCCGCGTCGACGCAAGGGGGAGAGCCATGGGGGGAGACGCGGCGCCCGAGAGTCGGCGAGCTGTGAGGCGCGGAGTCCAGCCGTGACCGCCAGCTCCGGATACAGCATGTACGTGTTTCGCAGCGGCCGCCGCGACATCCCGGGGCGGCGGCTCGTCGACGAGCTCGCGGACGACCTCCGGGCGATCGCCGTCCCCGAAGGCGCGGAGCGCCCCCGCGACGTCGTGCTCCGCGCCTTGATCCGCGCTGGCGAGCTCGAATCCATCCTCACCGACGCCGGTTTGGAGAGCGCCCCGGCGCTGGCGCAGCTCACCGACGATCTCGCCGCCTTGCTGATCGGCAGTGACGACGCGGGCGCGCTCGCGATCGCGGACAGCCAGACCTCCGGCCATGGACAGCCAGACGTCTGGCCACGGACGGCCAGACGTCTGGTCACGCCCAAGGTCCTCACCTCCGTCGAGGTCCCGGCGATCATCTCGACCTCCCCACCCGAGGGGTTCTCGTTCTACGCGCTCCACCCGCTCGATTTCGCCCGGCTGGCCGAGCGGCTCGCGTCCGCGCGGGCGCCGGTCCGGGTCGTCGGCATCCGCAGCATCGGCACGACCCTGAGCGCGGTGACGGCCGCGGCGCTGCGAAGGCAGGGGATCCGGGCGGGGCGCGCCACCGTGCGCCCGTCCGGGCACCCTTACGATCGCCGCGTCGAGCTCGACGCCCGGCAGCTCCGCTGGGTCCAGGAAGGCATCGCCGAGGGAGCGCGGTTCTGGGTCGTCGACGAGGGGCCGGGCCTCAGCGGCTCCTCGTTCCTCGCCGCCGGCGACACCCTGGTCCGCGCGGGCGTCCCGCGCGCCAGCGTCGTCTTCCTCGGCTCCCGCGCGCCGGACCCCGACGCGCTCGTCGCGCCGGACGGCGGCCGCCGCTGGCGGTCCTTCCGCTCGGACCGCGCCGAGGGCGGAGTGCAGCTCCCCGGCGACGCGGGCGAGCCCATCGGCGCCGGGGCATGGCGCCGCCGCTGCTACGAGGACGAATCGCGCTGGCCGCCCTCCTGGACGTCCATGGAGCGCCTCAAATACCTTTCCCGTGACGAACGCCGGATCCTCAAGTTCGAAGGGATGGGCCGCTATGGGGCCGAGTGCCGGGAGCGGGCTCAAGGCGTCTTCCAGGCCGGCTTCGGGCCTGCGCCGCGCGACGAGGGCAAGGGGTTCCTCTCGTATCCATGGCTCCCCGGCCGGCCGCTCCACGCCGATGACCTCTCGTCCGTAGAGCTCGAGCGCCTCGCCGACTACTGCGCCTTTCGCGCCTCGGCCTTCCCCGTCCCGAGCCCTGCAGCCGACGAGCTCATTACGATGGCACGCACCAATTTCTCGCTGGAGATGCGGAGGGAGCTCCCGGGCGAGCTCCACCTGGAGATCGCGCGTCCGGTGATCGTCGATGGCAGGATGGATCCCCACGAGTGGCGCAGGTCCGCCTCGGGCGAGCTCGTCAAGGTGGACGCGTGCGGCCACGGCGACGATCACTTCCTCCCCGGCCCGACGGACATCGCCTGGGATCTCGCCGGTGCCATCGTCGAGTGGCGGATGCCGCGAGGCGTCCGCCGCGCCTTCCTGGAGCGGTATCGGCGCTGCTCCGGCGATGATCCCGAGCGGCGCCTGCCGGCGTATCTCCTCGCCTACACGCTCCTCAGGCTGGGTCACGCCGCGATGGCCGCGGCGTCGCTCGCGGACGAGGGCGAGGCGCTGCGCCTCTCCGCGGCGCGGCACCGCTATCGCGCGGCCCTGATCGAGTGCCTCCGCCCCGCGACTGCCTCGGGGGCGTTTGGCTAGGTCCGCGTGTCATGGATCCCGCCAGAGACACCGGTCGATGACGGACCCGGGCAGCCGGGGCCGCCCGGTCACTTCTCGCTGTCGAGCATCGCCATCATGGGCGCGGGGTAGCGGGTTCCGGCGACCTCCTCCGCGGGGACGGCGGCCTCGATCTCGGCGACCTCGGAGGGCGCCAGCGCGATCTCGAGGCCGGCGAGGGCATCCGCGAGCTGCTTCCGCGTGCGCGCGCCCATCGTCGGGATCACCGTGACACCCTGCGCGGCGCCCTTGGCGCGGACCCAGGCGATCGCGAGCTGCACGGGGGTGACGCCGCGCCTCTCCGCGAGGCGGACGAGGGCGTCGACGAGAGCCTGGTTCTTCCGGGCGTTCTCGCCCGAGAAGCGCGGCATGTGGGCCCGCATGTCGCCCGCGCCGGCCGGCTTGCTCCCGGCCAGCAGGCCGCGCGAGAGCACGCCGTACGCGGTGACCGCGACGCCGAGCTCGGCGAGCGCGGGGAAGATCGTCGCCTCGGGGCCGCGGGTCACGACCGAATACTCGATCTGGAGGTCCACGATCGGGTGAACCTTCGCGGCGCGGCGGATCGTCTCCGCGCCCACCTCGGAGAGGGCGATGTGGCGGACATAGCCCGCCTTCACCATGTCGGCGATGGCGCCGATCGTGTCCTCGATCGGGACCGCCGGGTCCAGGCGCGAGGGCCGGTAGACGTCGATGTAGTCGACGCCGAGGCGCGACAGGCTATGGGCGAGGAAGCTCTTTGTCGCCATCGGACGGGTGTCGAAGCCGAGGAAGGCGCCGTCGGGCGCGCGCAGGGCCCCGTACTTCACGCTGAGCACGGCCTTGTCGCGCCGGTCCTTGATCGCCCGGCCGACGAGCATCTCGTTCTTGCCCATGCCGTAGAAGTCGCCTGTGTCGAGCAGGCTCACGCCCCGATCGAGCGCCGCGTGGATGGTCGCGATGCCCTCCGCCTCGTCGCTCGCGCCGTACATGCTGCCCCCGCCCATGCTCATGCAGCCGAGGGCGAGGGGGGAGACGGAGGGGCCAGTCTTGCCTAGCTTGGTGGTGTTCGTCGTCGTCATGCCGTCACCCTAGGCACTCGCGTTTCATTGCTCCAATGAATAGTATCTATTCTCGACATGCCTGATGTTTATGGAAGGAACCTCGACCTCAACCTGCTCCGCGTCTTCGCCGTCGTCGCCGACGCGGGCAGCGTCACGGAGGCGGCGAGCCGGCTGTACCTGACGCAGCCGGCGGTCAGCGCCGCGCTCCGGCGCCTGACCACGACGATCGGCGCGCCGCTCTTCGTGCGGAGCGGGCGCGGGCTCGCGCTGACGGGCCGCGGCGAACGGCTGCGCGCGTCGCTGAGGCCGCACCTCGGCGCCCTGATCGAGGCCGCGCTGGCGCCCGCGGCCTTCGACCCGACGACGTGCGAGCGCACCCTGCGCCTCGGGCTCTCCGACACGGCCGAGGCGTGGCTGCTCCCGCCGCTCCTGCGCGTGCTCGAGCGCGAGGCGCCGCGCATGCGCGTCGTCGCCGTGCCCGTGCAGTTCCGCACCGTGGGCGCGGCGCTCGCGGGCGGCGTCGACGCGGCGATCACGGTCGCCGACGATCTCCCTTCGAACGTCTGCCGGCAGCGGCTCTTGAAGACCGGCTACACCTGCCTGTACGACCCGCGCCACGCGCGCCTTCGCAAGCTGACGGAGGCCCAGTACTTCGCGCACGATCACGTCATCGTCTCGTACAACGGGGACCTGCGCGGCTTCGTGGAGGATCTGTTCGGCAAGACGCGGAGGATCCGGTGCTCCGTCGCGACCTTCTCCAACCTGGGCGCGCTGATCGACGGCACCGCGATGCTGGCGACCGTGCCCGAGATCGTCGCCGCCGACATCCGCGCCGTCAGGCCGCACCTTCGGACCAAGCCCCTGCCGTTCGAGATCGAGCCCGGGTACATGGAGCTGCTCTGGCCCGCCGCCACGGACGACGACGAGGCGTGCAGGTTCGCGCGGGAGAAGATCGTCCAGATCGCGCGGCCGCTGAGCAAGGGATGACCGGCCTGCCAGCCGTTGCCGCCGGCAGACTGGCTCGTGTAGTATTCGACGATGCGAGCGGTGCTCTCGAACTGCCTCTTGGTTGTCTTTGTCGTGCTCTCCAGCACCGGCTGCAAGCGGCTCAAGACAGGCGCCCGCGAAGATTTCGCGGAGAGGTACAGTTGCCCGGAGGAGAGGGTCGAGGTGCGCGAGCGTACCGACGTCAAGTGGAGCACGGTCGTGCTCGGCGCCGGGACGCAGGAGGCCCCGCCGGCCGAGGTGAAGGACGACCCGGCACGGCTCGCCAAGTGGAACGCGGACCGCACCGAGAAGGACGCGGAGACGAGGAAGTCGCTCGACAACCTCGACGTGTTCCAGGTGAGCGGGTGCGGGCACGACGAGCTCGTCGCCTGCGCCCACCCGAGGGACGGCGAAGGCGTGGCGACCGACAGGGTGGTGTGCTTCCAGGGGCCGAAGCGAGCCAACCCCTGACCGGATCGGCCGTGCTCGCTCACCCGGCCACCCAGGGCCGCCGTTCAGGCCGTCACAGAAGGCGTCGAGGTTCCGACCAAAGTACCCCGCACCTTCCGGCTCTGCCGCCCTGATATACGCGGACCAGAAGTCTGCTTCTGTCTGGACGCCGTCGCAGTCGACAACGATAGATCGCACGCCTTCTAACCATCCGTCGATCGATCTGCCCGCCGCTCCTTCAGAATTTTTGCTGCCGCTCGATCTCGGCCCGCAGGCGTCGATCCTGCGCGCGCAGCTCCGGCGTGAACTCCTTGCCGAAGTCGTCCGCCTCGAAGATCGGTCGAACCTCGAGCACCCATTCCCCGCTGGGCATGTAGTCGGCGCAGCGCCTGACCCACTCGACCGCCTCGTCCAGCGACCTCACCTGCCAGATCCAGTATCCGCCGACGAGCTCCTTGGTCTCGGCGAAGGGACCGTCGATGAGCGTCTTCTTGCCGTCCGAGATGTGCAGGCGCTTGCCTTTGCTGCTCGGGTGTAGCCCCTCTCCGGCGAGCATGACACCGGCCTGGACGAGCTCCTCCTTGAACTTGCCCATCTCGGCGATGACCTTCTCGTCCGGCATCACCCCCGCCTCGGACTCCTTCGTGGCCTTGACGAACACCATGACTTTCACGGCGCTCTCCTCCCTGGTGTAAGGCTACTTCGTCAGGACAACATGGGTGGCGAGGTCCGAGGAGGCGTGCTCCGTGCATTTGTAGCCGAGGCTCACCGTGTCGATCCCGGCGAGGAGGTGCTCGCCCCGGCCGAGGAGCACAGGGGAGATCACGAGGTGGAGCTCGTCGATCAGCCCCGCGGCGAGGTACTGGCGAACGGTGGCGACGCCGCCGCCGAGCCGGATATCCTTGCCCAGGGCCGCCTCCTTCGCGCGTTTCAGCGCGGCATGGATGCCTTCGGTCACGAAGTGGAACGTCGTTCCGCCCTCCATCGTGATGGGCTCACGAGCATGGTGCGTGAGCACGAAGACGGGCACGTGGTAGGGCGGGTTCTTGCCCCACCATCCCTTCCACTCATCGTCGGTCCAGGGGCCCCGCACCGGCCCGAACATGTTGCGGCCCATGATCCAGGCGCCCAGGTTCTCGAAGCCGCGCGCGGCGAAGTCGTCGTCGACGCCTTCTCGGCCGACCTTGTCGCCGATCAGCGAGCCAGCGAAGTCGGCGGATATCTTCTGGAACGTCTTCGTGCCCAAGACCCACTGGTGCAGCGCCATCCCCCCGACGCCCATCGGATTGGCCAGATCTTGGTCGGGACCGGCGCCATGACCGTCGATAGAGATTGAAAATGCGTTTACCCGAAGCCTCGACATGTGCGTAACCCCTTTCGGCACAGGCGTCGCCTGCGACCCTCGACGACCGTTCTTCTGAAGCGGCGACGAACGAGCCGGGGCCGGATCGACACGCCGGCGAGATTTTTTTCCTCCGCTCGGCGATTGTCACATGAAAGCGCTGTTTATTCAATGACTTAGGAGGTCCAGACGGGCGGACCGCCGCTCACGAATCGCGCTTCGAAGGGAGCGCGCTCACCCCACAGACTGCGGGCCCTACGGCCGTCCAGCACACGCTTCGTCGCTGGCCCATCGAGGGAGCACCAGCCGCTCGGCGGCCGCAACCGTGCCTCGCGCGTCCGTGACCACGCCCCTGAGCTGGAGCGCGTGGCCGATGGCACAAGCGGGCTCGCCGAGCACGGCCGGCCATCCGATGAACTCGCACCGGCCGTCCTCGAGCTCCGTCAGCTCGATCCTCCCCCGGCTGGTCGTCGCGGACGATGGGTCGCCGACCACGGTCGTCGTGACCTCGAGCTGGACGCCCTCGGGCTCGAGACCGAGCGTCCGGACGCTTGTCCACAGGTGCCAGCCTCCCTGCGCGCCGTGGGCGAGCTCGACCTCCTGGCCGTCGGCCAGCGGCTCGAACTGCCACTCGCCGGTGCCGAGCTCGGCAATGCCCTGCGCCGGCGGCTCGCCCCCGCCGCCGCATCCGGGAGCGAGCGCGAGCAGCACGACGAGACCGGCGGCGGAGGTCGAGCAGGCCATCGAGCGAAATCCTAGGAGCGCCGGCGGCGGCGCACGCCGAACAGCAACCCGAGCAGCGCGCCGCCGAGGCCGGCGGCGCTGCCAGCATGGCCGCCGGCGTTGCAGCCTCCAGTGGCGGCCGTGACGACGGGCGGCGGCACGTCGACCGGTCGGCCGCCCGGCAGCGAGTCGGGCAGGCTCGGGACGCGCCGGTCGTAGAAGGACGCGGGGACGGGCTCGTCGGGGAGCACGCAGGTCGTCTGCCGGCTGCCGTCGCCGGCGATGGCGCCTACCGCCACATAACCGGTCGAACAGCGGCACGTCGGCGTCATGTTCATGGGCACGCACTCGCCGTTGGATCCGCAATCGAACGTCGCACAAGGATCCGCGAGCGGCGGCGCGTCGGGGAGCGCCCGGTCACCCGGGTTGAGGAACGACATGCGCAGATCCTGGCAGGTCACCGTCGGCCGACCCGACGGATCGAACGTGGTGCGCGCGGTCGTGCCGGGCACGCACGCGCAGCCGGCCACGGGCTCGGCGCCGCCTGCGCCCTCGACGACGCGGCACAGACCACCTGCGCCGCACGCCGCAAAATCGCACGCCGACGCGGCGGCAGACCCGGCGCTCGGAGCGCCCCCGCACAGATCGCGGCCCTCGACGTAGCGCGGGAGCACGCGGACGTTCGATACCGCGGGACCGTCGGTGCGCCGGAAGATCGGATCGACGGTCATCTCCTCGGGCGAGAGGCGGGTATAGAGCCGGGTGATGGTCGCGTTGCCCTCCAGGAGCGGCAGCAGCGCGTCGCGCGCGGCCATCTGCTGCTCGTCCGAGCTCATCACATTGCGGACCTGCTCGGCGATGGTGGTCGTCGGTCCGCTCATCTCCGTGACGAAGCCGCGACCGCCGGCCTCGTCGACGCCGCGCGCGACGAGCGCCGTCCAGTTCGTCTGCACCGGCCAGTCGTCCGGTCTCCACACGATCTGGTCGTCGTCGATCTCGACGTCCGGCCAGTTGGCCGGCCCATAGCGCCGGTCGCCGAGGATCATCACGGTGATGCCCATCTCCGGCTCGGCCGCGACCGCCGTCAGCCGGATCGGAATCGACGGCGACCCCGACGGAAGCGTGAAGCGGAACGGCTGGATGTCGCTGACCTCGGCGTCCGGCTGGAGCCGCAGCGCGAGGAACTTCATCCCCTCGCTCGTATAGGTGCGGATGTACGGCGCCATCGCGTCGTTGACGCGGAAGTTGTTGTCGCGAAGCCACGCGATGAGCGCCGTGGGATCTGTCGACTCGATCACGGCCACGTCGTACGGCCCCACCTCTTCCCGGATGTGCACCGTGACGTCGCCGTCGTCGACGCCGCCTCCGGTGGCCCCGCCCGCCGTGGGGGCGAAGATGGGGGGGGAGCAGCCCGGGTCGTCGGGCCACTGGAACTGCGGGCCGGTCGCCGTATCGAGGGCGGTGAGCGCGAGCTGCGGGAACACAGCGAGGCTCTCCACCGCCGGCACCTCGGCGAGCGGAACCACCCAGGCGAAGTCCGGCGCCGCGCCCGCATACTGGATCTGCGTCACCATCGTGACCGAGCCGTCCTGGTTCGTCGCGAACAGGATCCGCTCCGCGGTCTGGTCCACCGGCTGTTGGCCGCAAAAGAACCCGCCGCACGCCTCGACGGGTCGTGGCGCTGTCGTCAGCGCTGCCGCCGCCATCACCGTAGCTGCCCACAGCTTGCGCATAGTCCAAAGCCTCCTTGCCCGACCGAGCGGGCGAACGCCCCAAGCAAACCAGGTGCCACGCTGGAAAGAAAGGCGATTCCGGGGTACCACGCCGGCGGCGACCGCCCCGGGGAAACAACGCTGGGATCGTCCGCGCGAAGCCGCCGCGAGGCGGTGCAGAGGCCCGGCCAGCCCATGGACGGCCTTCTGACGGGCGGGATCGACGCCGCCGGCGCGGCTACGGCGATCCCACGTCTCGCGCTCATTTCTTTCCCGACGTTGCTCTACGGAATTTCCGCGATGGTGCGGTGAGGGTCATGGCGATAGGTTCACCGCCAGCGAGCCCGGTTCGTCCGCGGCAGCCTCTCGCGGAAGCTGTGTCGAGCTCTACGCCCGTGCCTGACGGAAGAGCGCACGCTCATGCTCAAGCGCCTGATCCTCACTGACGGCTCCCCATCGACCAGCGATGTGCCATCCGTCTGCGGGACACCGCTCCTCTCCCCGTCCGACAGGGCGGCGCTCTTGAGGGAGTTCCCCGACGTGGAGGTGGAGAGCCGCGCGCCGCGCCCGTCCCGGGATGCGCTCCAGGTCGCCGTCGACGCGCGCGCGTGGCGCTCCTCGGCGCTCGACCTGTGGGCGCTCGACACCCGCCTGCACGCGCTCGACGCCCGCGGCCCCTTCGACCTCCGGATCGAGGCGCTCGATCGAGCGGGCGCCGCGCGCGCGGCCTACGAGGTCCTCACCCGGTGCCAGCGCTTCATCCGCAGGAGGAATTTCGCCTCCGCGACCGCCGTCTTCGCCCGGGTCCTCGGGCGCCATCGGGAGCTCCACGATCTCGACAGGCCGCTCGTCCGCGCCGATTACGATCATGCGATCGACGTCTGGCAATGGATGCTCCGCCTCGAGCCGCGCGCCGGTTTCGCCGTCCAGGCGGCGGCGCTCTTCCACGACGTGGAGCGGCTCGTCTCCGAGGCGGACGTCCGGATCGAGCACCGCGCCCCGGACTACCAGGGTTTCAAGGACGAGCACGCCCGGCGCGGGGCAGCCCTGACGCGCGCCGCGCTCGCCGGCGTCGGGCTCCCGCCGGAGGTCCTCGACCGGATCGGCGCCCTGGTGGCGTCGCACGAGCGGCCCGGGGGCGACGCCGAGCTCACGTTGCTCAACGACGCCGACGCGCTCTCGTTCTTCTCGCTGAACAGCGCCGGTTTCCTCGACTGCTACGGGCCCGAGCACACCCGCGCCAAGGTGGTCTACACGCTCCGCCGCCTCCGGCCCGAGGCAAGGGCGCTCCTGCCGCGGATCCGCTGCCGTCCCGAGGTGGAGGCGATGATCCTCGACGAGGCGGGCAGTCCGCCGGCGCCGGAGACGCAGGCATCGAGGAGGTCCGCTCTGCCATGAGGCTCGTCATCTTCGGTCTGACGATCAGCTCGTCCTGGGGCAATGGTCACGCCACGCTGTGGCGAGGCGTCGTCTCCGCGCTCGGGCGGGCCGGACACCGCGTCACCTTCTTCGAGCGCGATGTGCCCTATTACGCCGCGCACCGGGATCTGAATTCGCTCTCGCACGGCAACGAGCTCCGGCTCTACACCTCGTTCGAAGACGTCCTCCCCGAGGCCCAGCGCGCCGTCCGGGAGGCCGACGCGGCGATGGTGACGTCGTACTGTCCCGACGGCGGCCCCGCGACCGACCTCGTCCTCGAGTCGCGCGCTCTCAAGGTCTTCTACGATCTCGATACGCCGGTGACGCTGGATCGGATCCAGGCCGGGCAGCCGGTCGGCTACATCGGGCCTCGAGGCCTCGTCGATTTCGACTGCGTGCTCAGCTACACCGGCGGCGCGGCGCTCGATCAGCTGAAGGCGAAGCTCGGCGCCCGGCGGGTGTTCCCGCTCTACGGCAGCGCGGATCCGGCGGTGTACCGCCCGGTCCCGCCGCGGGACGGCTTCCGCGGGGATCTCTCGTACCTCGGCACGTACGCCGCCGACCGGCAGGAGGCGCTCTCGCGCCTCTTCCTCGAGGCGGCCAGGAGGCTGCCCGAGCGGCGGTTCGTCATCGGGGGCTCGCTCTATCCGGCGGACTTCCCGTGGGCGCAGAACGTCTATTACGTGCGCCACGTGGCGCCGCCGGATCACCCGGCGTTCTATTGCTCCTCGCCGCTGACGCTCAACGTGACCCGGGGGGCGATGGCGGCGATGGGCTACTGCCCTTCCGGGCGGCTCTTCGAGGCCGCCGCCTGCGGGACACCCATCCTGAGCGACGGCTGGGAGGGGCTCGACAGGTTCTTCATGCCGGGGAAGGAGATCCTCGTGGCGACGACGACGGACGAGGCGGTCGCGGCGCTCTCGCTCCCGGCGGGCGAGATCGCGGCCATCGCCCGCGCGGCGCGGGAGCGGGTGCTCGCGGAGCACAGCGCCGCGCGCCGCGCGGCGGAGCTCGTGGCCATCCTCGAGTCGGTCTCGGCGAATGGAACGGAATGCAACGAAGGGAGAAGGCGATGTGGGGAGTGATTCCAGCGGCGGGCCTCGGGAGCAGGATCCAGCCGCTCGCGTTCTCGAAGGAGCTGCTCCCGGTGGGGACGCGCAGGGACGGCGACGTGGAGCGGCCGCGCGCGGTCAGCGAATACCTCATCGATCGGATGATCGTCGCCGGCGCGACCCGGCTGTGCATGGTGATCTCGCCGGGCAAGTCGGATATCGTCGAGTACTACGGCGCGAGCGTGGGGCCGGCGCACATCTGCTATGTGGTGCAGCCGGCCGCCGCCGGGCTCTGCGACGCCATCTTCCGGTCGCTCCCCTGGATCCGGCCGGAGGAGGACGTCCTCGTCGGGCTCCCCGACACGGTGTGGTTCCCTGAGCACGGGCTCTGCTCGCTCGGCGGCGGGGGGCTCTCGTTCCTGCTCTTTCCGGTCGAGCGCCCGGAGCTCTTCGACGCGGTCGTCACCGACGAGGAGGGCCGGGTGCGCGAGATCCAGGTCAAGCAGCGAAACGCGTGCTCGCGGTGGGTCTGGGGCGCCTTCAGGCTCACGGGGGCCGTGATGCAGGAGCTCCACGACCTCTGGTGCGAGCGCGGGCGGGAGGACCCGTACATCGGGACGCTGGTGAACGAGTACCTCGCGCGCGGCGGCAGCGCGCGCGCCGTGCGGGCCGGAGAGGCCTATGTCGACGTGGGGACGCTGCACGGCTACCACGAGGCGATCCAGCTCCTCAGCGGCATCGCCGCGTGATGGGAGGCGCCATGGAGAGGTGCGTCGGGGAAGCGGCGAAGTGGACGCGGGAGCAGATCGAGGAGCGCGTGCGCGGGCTCGGGCCGTGGTTCCACAACATCGATCTCGGCGGGGTGAAGACGGCGCCCGATCATTTCCTGGGCGACTATCCCGCGTTCAAATGGCGGGGCTTCGCCCACGCCGTCCCGGCGGATCTCACGGGCAAGACCGTCCTCGACATCGGCTGCAACGCCGGCTTCTATGCGCTCGAGATGAAGCGGCGCGGGGCGGCGCGCGTCCTCGGGATCGACAGCGACGAGGACTACCTGGCGCAGGCGCGCTTCGCCGCGGAGGTCTCCGGGGCGGACATCGAGTTCCGCAACCTCTCCGTGTACGACGTCGGCAGCCTCGGAGAGCGCTTCGATCTCGTGCTCTTCATGGGCGTCCTGTACCACCTCCGCCACCCGCTCCTGGCGCTCGATCTGCTCCACGAGCACGTGGTCGGACACACGCTGGTCTTCCAGAGCATGCAGCGCGGCAGCGCGGAGGTGGCGCCGCTCGAGGGAGATTTCCCCTTCTCCGAGGAGCGGATCTTCGACGAGGCAGGTTATCCCAGGCTCCATTTCGTGGAGCACAGCTATGCGCACGACCCGACAAACTGGTGGGTGCCCAACCGGGCCTGCGCGGAGGCGATGCTGAGGAGCGCCGGCTTCGACATCGTGGACCACCCCGAGCCCGAGGTCTACCTGTGCCGCCGGCGCGAGAGAGGCGACGGCCGTCCGCCTGGCGCGGTCTACCCGGCGAGGCGAGCTTTGGTGAAGGGAGAGCGGGCGTGATCGAGGCGGTGATGCTCTGGAACGAGCCCAACAACAAGTCGCACTGGGATTTCGAGATCGATCCCGAGTGGACGACGTATGGCTCCATGGTGAAGCTCGCCGCGGACGCGATCCGGAGCGAGCGGCACTGGCTGCTTCGGGTGCTGGGCGGCATCTCGCCGATCGATCCTGGGTTCATCGCCAACATGGACAGGCAGGGCGTGCTCGAGCACGTCGATGTGGTCGCGGTGCACGGCTTCCCCCTCGACTGGAACCACTGGCAGATCCACGAGTGGCCCAGGAAGCTCGACGAGATCCGCGCGGTGACCGACAGGCCGCTCTGGATCACCGAGATCGGCGTCTCGACGTTCGGCGCAGAGGAGGTGCAGGAGTTCGGTCTCAGGCGGAGCGCCGAGCTGCTCCGTGGCAAGGTCGAGCGGATCCACTGGTACAGCCTCTATGATCTGCCGCGCGCGTGGCCGGCGACGACCCGGCACCGCGAGGCCGAGGGCTCGTCGTATTACCGGCATTTCTACATGGGCCTGCTCCGCGAGGACGGGACGCCCAAGCGCGCGCTCCGGCTCTTCCCGGAGTACACCCCTGAATTCGGTCTATGCCAGTGGTTCCACTTCGAGGACCACCGGCTCGACGACGCGGTGGCGTGGCTGAAGGAGCTCGGGGTGCGCCACCTCCGCACCGGCCTGAGCTGGGCCGACAGCTTCCGCCCGGGCGCCGAGGCGTGGTTCGACCGGCAGATGAAGGCGCTCGAGCCGTTCGAGGTGACCCTGACCTACTGCTTCACCCCGGAGCACGCCGGCATCCGGCCCCACCACACGAGCCCCCCGCAGCGGATCGAGGAGTTCGCCGAGTTCTGCGCCCGCATGACGCGACGCTACGGATGAGACGACGCCATGCGTAACCATGCGTAACTACGCGTAAAGACATGCGTCATCTGCGTAAAAGGTGCGTAAAATATGCGTGATTCATGCGTAAAATGTGCAAAAATGTGCAAAAGAGACGAGCTTCGGGCACGTGCCCGCTCGTCTGTCCGCGTCTTACGGGCCCGTCTGGCGCGCCGCGTCGCCGTTTGGTAATGTGAAGGTCGCTGAGTCCTGCGTCAGGACGACCTGACCGGTTGCACTCCAGGTGGCTCATGTCCCACGTCGCGAGCACGCCGAAGCGAAAGAGAAGACCCGAGGAGCACCGCGGCACCCCGGGGGGACGACCGGGGCCGCGCAGCCGGCGCGCGGGGGCCGTGGAGGCGCTGCGATGAACCTCGCCGTGCTGCGTCGTCAGGGCCCCTCCGCCCAGGAGCTCGCGTGGCCGCCGTTCTCGTGGCTCTCGTCGGGGCGGGCGCCGCGCTGTCTCGTCGTGCTCGCCCATCCGGACGACGAGACCATCGGGCTCGGCGCGAGGATCGGCCGGCTCAGCCCGATCGAGGTGGTCCACGTGACCGACGGGGCGCCCCGCGACGAGCGCTTCGTGCCGGCGGGCCTCGCCGGCATCGGGCGCGAGCGCTACGCCGCGCTCCGGCGCGACGAGGTGACTCGCGCGATGGCGGTCGGCAACCTGCCCGCGGGGCGGCTCAGGTGCCTCGGCGCGGTCGACCAGGAGGCCATCGAGGAGGCGCCGAGCATCACCCGCCGGCTCGTCGAGCTGTTCGCCCGGACGCGGCCCGAGGTGGTGTTCACCCACCCGTACGAGGGCGGCCACCCGGATCACGACGCGGCGGCGCTCGCCGTCCACGCGGCCGCGGTGCTCGCCCTCTGGAACGGCGTCACCGCACCGCTGATCTTCGAGGCGGCGTCGTACCACGCCGCGCGCGGCCGCCTCCTCACCGGCGAGTTCATCGCGCACCCCGGCGTCCCCGAGATCGCCCTCCGCCTCTCGGACATAGAGGCGTCGCGGAAGCGCGCCATGCTGGCCTGCTTCGCCAGCCAGCGGGAGGTGCTCGCCCCGTTCGGCGCGGAGGCCGAGCGCTTCCGGCCGGCGCCTGCCTACGATTTCCGCAGGCCCCCGCACGAGGGCCCGCTCCATTACGAGCGCCTCGGCTTCCCGATCGACGGCGCGCGCTGGCGGCGGCTCGCGGCGAAGACGCTCACGCTGCTCGGCCTCGAGCGTGAGCTGTGCCTCTGACGGTCCTGCTCGTCGGTTATCCGCTCGCCCCCGTGGGTCCGGACGCCGTCGGCGGCGTCGAGCAGGTGCTCTCGATGCTCGACGAGTCGCTCTCGCGCGGCGGCCACCGGTCGGTCGTGGTCGCCCCGGAGGGCTCCGCGTGCGCGGGGACGCTGGTCGCCACGCCGGCGCCTCCGCCGGCTGCCGTCCTCGACGAGGCCGCCAAGGAGCGGGCGTGGATGCATCACCGGAGCGCCATCGCCCAGGCCCTGGACAGGTATCCGATCGACCTCGTCCACATGCACGGCGTCGATTTCGAACGCTATCTCCCCGAGCCGGGCGTGCCGGTGCTCGCGACCCTCCATCTCCCGCCGAGCTTCTATTCGCCTGCGGTGTTCTGTCTCGAGCGGCCGGGGACGTTCCTCCACTGCGTGTCCGCGACGCAGCGGCGCGCCTGTCCCGAGGAGGCGCGGCTCCTGCCGGAGATCACGAACGGCGTCCGGCTGGAGCACTACCGGCCGAGGCGGTACAAGCGCGGCTTCGCGCTCGCGCTGGGCCGGATCTGCCCGGAGAAGGGCTATCACGTCGCGGTCGAGGCGTCGGTCCGCGCCGGCGTGCCGCTGCTCATCGCCGGCCAGGCGTTCGGGTACGAGGAGCACACGCGCTATCTCCGGGAGGTCCTGCTGCCGATGCTGCGCGGGCCCGGGCCTGTGCGGCGCTTCATCGGCCCGGTGGGCCTCGCCCGGAAGCGCCGCCTGCTCGCGGCGGCGCGCTGCCTGCTCGTCCCCAGCCTTGTGCAGGAGACCAGCTCGCTCGTGGCCCTGGAGGCGCTGGCCTCGGGCACGCCGGTGATCGCGCTGCGCGGCGCCGGCGCGCTGCCGGAGATCGTCGAGCACGGCCGGACGGGGTTCCTCGTGGACGGCGCAGCGGAGATGGCCGACGCGATGGCGAGGGTGGACGGGCTCGACCCGGCGGACTGCCGTCGCGCGGCCGAGGAGCGCTTCTCGGCGGCGACGACGGCGGCGGCGTATCTCGAGACGTACCGCCGGATCCTGCGCGAGGGGTGAAGCGTCAGGTCACCGTGCTGGAGGATGGAGGACGACGCTCGCGGCCTCCGGCCCCGCCGCGGGCATCCCACGAGCCCCTCAGCGAGCGTTGCAGGCGAAGACGTGTTCGATGGCGTCCACGCACATCTGCTCCGCCACCTCTCGGGTGACCCGAGACAGCACCCGGAACCGCGTGAGCTCGGTCAAGGTCTGGTACACGTTGACCTCGGCGATCACCTCTCCGTCACCCGCGGCCTCGGCGCTGTAGAAGAGGCGGATCAGGTTGTTCGCGTTCGCCGGCACGCCCCGGAGCAGGAGGTGAAACTCGATGCTGGGGGTCTTCTCGCCCACGTCATGCTCGATCCGGTAATCGTGGCCTGACGAGGCGAGCTCACCGCCGATGGCCTCGAACGTGGGAACGAAGATGTCGGCCAGGATCCGACGGAATTCATCAATGAAGATCTGGCGCCGATCCGGCGGGTTGGAGCCGCGTGTGCCCCGGCCCAAGCGATCGCCGAATTTCTTTTGAATGATCCCGAGGCGGATGCGGGTAAGCTCATCGATGGCCACGTGGGTGTCCCTCAGCGGTCAGAACAGGGCGGGATCTTGAGGCGCTCTCGCGGACGACCGAGCGGCCGTCATTTGAGCAACAGAACCTTGAACTGGCTCGGGACGATGGTCGTCCCGTTCAGATTGATCTGATTCTGAAGGCCCGTACAGCTGAGTCGCACCGCCGGTTTTCCCTGGAAGATCACCCCGCGAACGGGGACGAGGTGCCTCCGGGGGCCCATGTTGCGACGGGAGACCACGCCACCGAGGATCCCAGGGTTATCGCCGGAGGATAGGGGGATGCTGGTCGTCACGGTGTGGGCGAAGCCGCGCCCCAGGACCACCTTGTACGCGACGCCCGTCGCCATGCTATTGGATGCAAAGTTCGGATAGGGGACAGGGATGTTCGGCGGATTGAGGCAGACATCCGGAATGCCAAAGTTGAGCCCACCGCCCGAGGTCGTGGCAAACATGTCCTGTCACCCTACCTGGATCTGGTCGCCGTCGATTTTGACGAGGTGCGACGCGGTGATCTTGGCGTTCTCGCTGTGGATGGCGAGGTTGCCCTTCGCCGCATAGTCGATGCGCTCGGCGCGCACATGGTCCGCCTCTTCCACGATGCGGTAGGAGCGCTTCACCCTCTGCGACAGCCGTTCGAGCGCCGAGTCGAGGCTCCGGCCGATCAGCTTGGCCCGGTCGACCTCCCCGCGCGCCATCTTGCTGACGAACGAGAACAGCTCCAGCGCGACGTGCCCCTCCTTGGCCTCGACACGGAAGGTCGACGCGGCCATCGAGAGGTCTTTGCCGGACACCACGTGGACACCGTCGGGCGCCGCGAGGTCCAGCGAGCCGCTCCGCGAGCGGATCTGGAGATCCCCTTCGGCGACGAGGCGCGAGGGAGCGCCTTCCTCCCGCTCGAGCACGGCGA
This sequence comes from Sorangium sp. So ce375, assembly GCF_051473855.1. NCBI lineage: Bacteria > Pseudomonadati > Myxococcota > Polyangiales > Polyangiaceae > Sorangium > Sorangium sp. So ce375. Next base: position 9,529,720 of record NZ_CP150335.1, on the reverse strand, counting down.
GGATGTAATGCGTGCCGTTCACGGAGGTGAGGAGCACCAGGTCTCCGGTGGCAGGCTCCAGCAGGCAGCTCGTCGCGCGCCTCGCGCGGACCTCGCCGTGCTCGGTCTCGACGATGTACGCGGAGCCGTCGAACCGGAGCACGGCGCCGTGTTCACCGTCGGCTTCCCGCTTGTATTGTCTCGTTCTTGCTGCGCTCTGCATGGTTTCCTCATCCGTGAGGGGTGCGTTGACTGCCGGCAGGCCTGCCAAGCACGTTGGCCTGCCAGTCTTCTGCTTCCTTGAGCTCCTGGTCGTCGCCGTAGGCCAGCGCCTTGTCCGCCGGCCAGATCGTGTCCTTGTCCGTCACACGATGGAGCCGCGCGCGCGCCACCGTCGCACCGGAAAAATCGGCGAGAGACACGTCGGCATGGGAGAGGTCTGCATGGCGCAGGTCTGCCTGGCAGAAGCGGGCCCCCGCGCAGATCGCCCGGTGCCAGACGCTCATCTCGAGCCGCGCGCCTGAGAGGTTCGCGGCGCTGGCGCGCGCGTCGACGAAGATCGACTGGCTCAGGTCGGCCTGGGTGAGGCTCGCGTTCATCAGGGTCGCTTCGACGAAGTCCGCCTGCTGGGCGATGGCTCCATCCAGTCGCGCCCCGGTCAAGTTGGCGCCCTTGAAGCTGCAGTTCGTCAGGGTGGCCCCTGAAAAGTCGCAGCCGTGCAGGTCGGCGTTGGTGAACAGCGTCCTCGTGAGGTCCATCCGCCGGAGGTCCTTGGGCCCCAGCCGCACCTCGATCAGGATCGCCTCCACGAGGGTGATCCCCGTGAGGATGGCGTGGGACAGGTCCTGACGGAACAAGACCACCTTGGTCAGGTTGGCGTGGGAGAAATCGGCGCCTTCGACCTCGGCCTGAAACAGGCTGGCGTCGGTCAGGTCGGCGCGGACCAACCGGGCGTTCTTGAGCGTGGCATGGTCGATGGTGGCCGACGAGAGGTTCGCTCCTGTCAGATCGGCCGATTCGAGGTCCACGCCCGCGAAGCTCGCTCCGACGAGCGAGGCGTCGGCGAGCACGGCCCCCGCGAGCGTGCAGTCCATGATGGTGCCAAGGTGGAGATCCAGTCCCTTCAGGTTGGCTCCCGCGAGGTCACAGCGGTGAAAGATCGCCTCGCGCACCTTGACGCCCGCGAGGTTCGCGTCGGTGAAGCGGACGTCCTCGAAGATGCCGCCGGAGAGGTCGAGGCCCGACAGGTCGAGGCCCGACAGGTCCAGCTCCGAAACGACCTCTCCCTGTTCAATCAGCTTGCACAGCGCTTCCCTATCCATGCTGCCTCTCGGCCGGTATCACCCTGAGTCGCTTGAGGTTGGCGCCGGCAAAGCTCGTGTCGTCATCTCCGACCATCCGGTCGGCGCACACGCCAAACAGGTTGGCTCTCACGAACCTGGCCCCCCGGACACAGGCATGGTTCATGATGCTCAGCCGCAGGTCGGCGGCGTAGAGCGACGCCTTTGTGAGGTTGGCTCGGGTCAGCACGGCCTCGGTGAGGTTCGCGCGATCCAGGCTCGCCTCCGTCAAGTCAGCCTCATCGAGCAGCGCGCCCCGCATGTCGGCGTCAGAGAAGTCGCTTCCGACGAGGCTCGTCCCCATCAGGTTCGCGCCGGTGAGCGTCGCGCCGGCGAAGTCTGCGCCCGCGAAGGACGAGCCCTGCACGCTCACGAGGTCCTTCGCCATCGCGTTTCGGAAGACGGCGCGGTCGCCCTGGGCGGCGATGAAGGTGGCGGCGCGCAGATCGACGCCGGTGAAATCGACCTCTGTCACATTCACCTCGTTGAAGGTGCACTCCGAGAGCCGCGCGCCCACGAGGCGCGTTCCCGTGAGATCCACGTTCTGGAACGTCGCCTTTTCCGCGACGACGTACTCCAGGTTTGTGTCGCAGAGATTGGCCTCGGAGAGGTCCGCGCCCGAGAGGTTGGCGCCGGCGAGATCCGCTCCCCAGAGGTCAGCCTTGACGAGCACGGCCTCGCCGAAATCGACGCCTCCCGTGGCCTTCACGTCGCGCAGGCACGCCGAACCCAAATTGGCCCCATCGAGCCTGGCCTCCGAGAGATCCGCGGCCTCCAGGGTTGCGTGCGCCAAGATGGCCCTCGTGAGCTTCGCCTTTCGCAAGATGCTCCCGGTGAGGAAGGCCGACTCGAGATTGGCGTCCTCGAGGTCGATCCCCTCGAGGTCGAGGTGAGAGAGGTCGGCGCCCGCGAGGTCGCACCCCGCAAAGCTCCGCCCCTCCTTGAGACCGGCCTCCACCTCGCGGCGAAGTCGCAGGGACTCTTCGCTGCCCAGGGGCGCGGAGGCCGCCAGGAGGTGCGCGAGCCGCGGCCCGTCTTCGCCCCACCCGCCGAAACGCGAAGCCTTCTCGTCGAGCTCCTCCGCAAACGCGAGGTCATCCTCGTCCGCGGGCTCACCGCCCCAGGCCTCGTCCCCTGCCAGGGGGGCTCCGGCTGGCTCCTCGGGCAGGGCGTGGGCCATCTCTGGCGCCTCGTCGGGGAGGTTGTATGTGGCGTCGAGGTCCGCGTCACCGGCGCCCCGGGTCTCGTCCTCGAACGCTCGCCAGTCCAGCGATGACACGAGCTCTTCGGTGTTCTCTGGCGCAACGCCCTCGCTCGTCAGCGACCGCCGCACGCGCTCGCGGACCTCAGACATCCTGAGCTCGCCCGGGCGCTCGGCGGCGTTCTGGCGCGCCTTCGAGAGCAGCGCCCCCATGTCGACCCCGTGCGCCTCTAGCCCGCTGCCGAGCTTGCTCTCGAGCAAGCTGACCAGGGCCTCGTCGGGTTCGTCCGATTCCTCGAGGGACGCAAGGTCGTCGGAGGGGTCTTCCTGGCCGAGGTGCGCCTCTGGATCGATGCCATGGTCCCGCAGCTGCTTTTTGCCCCATTCCATGAGGGCATCCTGCTGGCGAAGCGCTTCGGCGTCCTCGGCGTCGTCTTCCAGGGTGGGGATCGCCGCCGAGGCCGCAAACGCGATGGCCTCCGGGTCGTCCTCGTGGCTCACCCCCGTGTCCGCCCGGGGCCACGCGAGGCGCTCCTCTGCCTCCATGCCCTCTGGGATGTTCGCGGGTTCCTCCGCCTCTTCCTCGTCGCCTGTGGCGTCGAGCCGTCCGGGGTCGCTCTCCATCTCGGCGAGCTCGGCGTCGATCGCCTCGACGTCGAGGTCGCCTTCGAGCTCGGCCTCGGTCGGCTCGGCCTCGGGCTCCGCCATGGCTTCGCCTTCGTGGACACCCGCAGCGACGACGCCGGCGCCGGCCGCAACGGCGGCCGCGCGCCTGACGGATCGAGCCGGGGTACCTCCCAGAAACCCGTGCCGCCTCAGCCTTGACGCAAGCCCGGAGAGCTGGTCATCGGGCAGCGGCGGCGCCTCCGGATCCTCGGGCTCGGGCATGAGCACGTCATCTTCGTCGTCCGGGAGATCAGGATTTCGGGGCCCGAGCCGGGGGGTCAGGTAGTCATGGTAATACGCGGCGGGCCTGGGCGCGCCCATGGCTTCGCAGGCGACCAGCACGGCCACCACGTCCTTTGCGTCGTCCTCGGAGATCTCGATGCCGCCGCGAAAGAGAGCGACTCCCCGCTCGCGGTGCGGGAACAGACGCACTGTATCGAGCTTCATCGCGGGCTCGCGGATCACCACGCCGTCGCTCGTCTCGAGGCAGACGAAACATCGGCTCGCCACCGCGGGGAGGGAGCCCTCGATCCGAGGCTTGTCGGGGTGCATGTTCTCGACCACGAAGGCCTCGTCGCCCCGGAAGAAGCCGTCGATCTGCTGGTCGTCCGGAGCCATGCTGAAGAACGCTGGGTCCAGATCCCGCGCGAAGCCAGGGAAGCACTCGTTACGCCACGCTGCGTCGTGGGTGCCGATCTTGGAGAACCTCTGGGGCCAGGTCAGGTCGTAGCCGTCGAGACCGGCGGGCGTCGGCGAGTCGCTGCGCGCGTGAATGAGGTGCTTGGGCGACTCGATGTTGGGGAGCGCCGCGCTCCTGTCGCCGTGGCCCTTGCCCAGCGGGTTCCTGGCGAGACCAGCCCCGCCAAAGGCGTTCTTCCAGGTGACGGGCATCTCGGTGAACGGCGCCGGATCCGACATGCCGAGCACACCCCACGTCCGGTCGCCGATGACGTAGAGGCTCTTGTCGATGGGCCCGAGCTGGACGCGGACCGAGCTCGCGGGGCGAGCGGCGCGCCCCGGCGGATAGCAGCGGCCCGTGACGAGGAGCTCGCCCCGCGTCTTGGGGTTGAACTCGTCGAGGCGGCCATCGTCGCCGAGCTCCTCCGTGACCATCTTCCAGACCGACGGCTCATAGAGCAGGCGGGCCGGTCGGTCGTAGGAGAAGCCCACGAACGTGGTGACCAGGAGGTGCGGGGTGCGCTGGTTCATGAAGACCCTCGGCACCACCCCGAGGCGCATGGGTTTGACGATTTTCATCCGACGGGCTCCAGGGTAGCGGGCTCGATGGATCCTATGACTCGGCGGTGGGCGCGAGCCTGTTCCTCGCTCGATGGGCGGATTATTTCAGGATGTGCAAGTCAGCGTTCGAGAGGCCGAGTCGAGCCTTGATCGTCAGTATCTCGGCCGAGGCCTTGTAGCCCTTTGCCGAGATCTCTGCTGCGTTCAACTTCTTTATCTCCAAGGGGGCACGCTTGAACGCCAGCCCCTTGATGTTCTCGTACTTCGTTCCGTTGATGACCTCGACGCGCGACCCGATCTTGGTCGTGTAGAGGCCTGTTATCTTGCTCTCGGCGGGGCCTTGGATGGTGCTCGAGCTCGGTCCATAGACCGTGGTTTTCCGGGGGCCATAGATCTTGGCGGTGTTGCCGCCTCTGATCGTCTTCGAGCTCCCCCCCGCGTGAACGGTGGTCGTTCGCCCTGCGTAAAAGTTGCTGGTGGCATGGCCGCGGACGTCCGTGCGCCGGGTCCCGTTGACATCGGTCTCGCTGGTGCCGTTGATCGTCGATTTGTTCGATACGAAGACCGTCGTCTCTCGCCCGTTGAAGAAGGTGCTGTCGTCCTTGCCTCTGATCTGGGTGTTGCGCTTCCCCATGATGCGCAAGCCGCTGTTGCCCCTGATGGTGGCGCTGCGATCGCCCACGAGCATGAACGTGTCATCGCCCCCGATCTTCGTGGTCCGGTTTCCCTTGATGGTGGTTTTCCGGTTTCCAGCGACGGTCGTCTTTTCACTGCCAAAGATGGTCGAGTGGCGATAGCCCAAGATCACGTTCTGCGCGTATCCGGCGATGAAGTTTCCGGCGTATCCCCCGGTGATGCTCAGGCGGAACCCGCCCACGATGTTCTCGGAGATGCCCACGGTGATCGCCGTTCGGTTGCCGCCCACGATGTTCTCGGAGCTGCCACCGATCCACGTAAAAGCGTGCCCTTCCGACTTGACCTCGTACGACGATCCGCCGTTGGGCGCCCCCATCCGGATGTAGGTGTTGTCGTAAGGCGTCGACAGCGTGACCCGCTCTTGCCCGGCCTGGTCTTCGAGCTCGAGCCGGTTCCGCCCGCCCGTCTGGATCACGTTCCGCGTGTTGTTCCCCGACGTGACCGGGCTCGGCGTGAGCGCGTTGGGCGCGACGCCGACGATGGCCGGCCTATCGGGATCGCCCCCCTCGAACGCGCACATGACCTCGACGCCAGCGCGCAGCGGGAAGTGGAAGCCCTCGATGCCGCCGCCGTGGGGCTGGAGCATCCGGACCCAGGTCGACGCCTTTCCCCCGCTCAGGTCGCTCTCGTCGAAGTGGAACTTGATCCGGTAGCGACCATGGGTGTCGATCTGCGCGTACTCGCTCACCGCCGCCCCCTCGACGATCGCGATCTCGGTGCCGTAGATGCGCGGCCACTCGGTGACCTGCGGCGCGCGGAACTGCGTCGTCACGGGGATGGCCTTGGCCTCCATGCGGTAGTTCTCGGTCCACGTCGCGAAGTCGCGGAGCTCGGGCATGTCCGGGGCCTGGTTGGACCAGTGCTCGACCTCGATGGTCAGGTACTTCGTGTTGAACGCGGCCCGCGGGTGGTCCTCGATCTCGAAGGTATACCCGGGGACCACCGTCGCTGCCTTGCCCATCGCCTGGTACACGACGCCGGTCGCGGAGAGGCTCTCGGCCTTGATCCGCGCGAGCCGCGCCCCGTCGCCCGACGAGAAGAACCGCGCGCCGTACAGGCTGACCTCGCCGAAGCCGCTCGGGCTGACAGACGCCTGCCCGGTGACCGGTACGGCCGGCGTGGCGTAGTTGTAGTCCTTGAGGCGGACGGTGCCGGGCATGGCGTCGTGCCGGCAGGTGAAGGCGTGGAAGGTGTCCTTCGCGGTGTTGGCGCCGCCGGGTTGCGGGTAATACCGGATGGGCTTGCCGCCGTGCGGCTGATGGGCCGACTTGTCATCGACCAGCACCAGCGTCTCGCCGCCCTCCCCATGCTCGAAGTAGTAATAGATGCCTTCGCGCTCCATCCACCGGGCGACGAAGGCATAGTCGCTCTCGCGGTACTGGCAGACATGCTCTTCGGCGGTGTAGGAGCCCTGGAGCTGGAGGGCGCAGTCCGTGACGCCGCCCTTTTGAAGGACGGCTTGAATGATCGTCGGGATGGCCTGCAAGGTGAAGACACGGCTGTGAAACGACATGGCCAGCATGGCGAGGCGCGGGACCATGGTGGCCCGGAAGACGGACCGACCGGCGAACTCGTTGATGAGCTCGATGCTTCCGAGGACGCCGCTTCGAAGGAAGGGCTCGCCGCCGTCGCTCCGCTCCAGGGAGATGCTCACCGGCTGCCCCACGGCCGCGGCCATATCGAAGCTCTGGCCGACATCGTTTGTCATCACCAGGTAGAGCTCGAAGCGATAGGGCTTCGAGACACCCTCGGTGCCATGAAAAGCCACAAGCTTGGTGGAAGAGGGCAGGGCGCTGGATTGGACGACAAAATTGTCGGGCATGGCGAGCCTCACGGGTCAGGAAAAGCGGCAAGCGCAGACGAGCTGGAGAGTCTAGACGGAATTTGTGTCAATTGTGTGGCGTGGCGCCTGCTTGTTGTTGTCTATCGGTGACAATGGCGCGACGGGCGCGTTGCAGGCGACGTCATTGGCTTGACGGCCCCCTGCTCGCGCCCATCGTTACGCGCCATCGTCGGCGGTCCGCGCCGGCTCGCCTCTTCGCCTCTTCACCTCCAGCCGCGCAGGACCGCCGTCCTCGCGCGGCGCGCTACATCCGAATCAGCGGTCGCCCTGCGAGGGCCGTCAGGAAGAGCGCCAGGGCGACGGCGCCGTAGCCGACGCCGAACGCGAGGACCCATCGCACCGCCCGCCGCGGGCGCGTCGCCGACCCCGACGCCCGGGCCGACAGCCAGGCGCCGAACAGCGGGACGGCTTGCAGCGCGTGCATCCCGAAGAAGTGGGCTATGCGCAGGTCACCCCCGCGCGTGCTCCAGTTGACGACGGGGAGCCCTGGCCCGCCGTCCGCGACGCCGACGCTGTGCGCGTTGTGCGCCGACATGAAGCCGCCTTCAGCGCAGGCCAGCAGGAACAGGAGGAGACCCAGCCGGATGCCCCAGAGGTAGGGGGCCGGCAGCGGGGGCCGCGTCGTCCAGAACCTGTACGCGAGGTACGCCGCGAGCGCCGTGTTCACAAGGATGGCGATGCCCATGAGCGCGAAGATCACGCCGTCGAACGGGGTCGATTGATTGAAGTGCGACGCCACTCCCCGCGCTGCCTGCGCGGTGATCGCGATCATCTCGAAGCTCACCAGCGCCACCGTGCCCCAGACGACCGCTCGCCGGCCTCTCGGCGGGAGCGCGACGTCGCCGACGAGCCAGTTGATCGTCAGCAGGTAGACGGCGATCGACGCGGCGAATTTCGCCGGCTTGATCCACGGGTTCACCCCCATCACGAGGCGCGCGTCGAGCGGGGCGACGGCGAGCAGCAGGACGAGCAGCGCGACGTGGGCGACGGCCGCCGTGAACAGGACGGGGCTCCGCCGGACGAGCTCCTCGATCGAGCGAGGGAGCTGGAGCGAGGTGCTCAGCGAGCGCGCGCTCATGTCAGGCCACCTCGGCGCGGCGCTGCCCCGCGGTCTCGCCGGCGGCGCGCGCCGACCGAGCGGCCATCGCGCGGACGGCGAGGTAGAGCGAGAACCCCAGCGGCCCGAGCATGAGCGTCAGATAGAGCACCGGGGCCATGAGCCACGGCGAGAGATCCCGATCGCGGCTGTCGAGGTACACCCACCGGCCCACGAAGAGGTCGAACGCGAGGAAGTGAACCCAGCCGATCGTGGCGCCCGCGGGCGAGCCGAGCAGCGCGGCGACCGCCGCGAGGCTCGGCTGGTTGACGATCGGCAGCACCTCGCGGAGGACCGGGATGACGAGCGCCGTGTAGAGCAGCGCGGGCGCGAGGACCACGAGCGGCGACTCCATGATCCGCCGCGTCCATCGAGCGCGGGGCAGAAAAATCATCAGGAACCAGAACGGCATCACGAGGAGGCCACTCAGTCCAAAGACCCTATCCATCATACCCTCCACCGGCTGCGGTTTGTAACGATGAAACTATTAGTAACAGTGTTAACTTCGCAGGAAAAAAAGAGAGCGATCAGGGGCGCAGGCCGCGGACCATCATCTTCATGGCGATCTCCATGGTCCGGGCGACGTCGTCGGCCGTGAAGCGGCCGCGGTCGGCCAGCCCGAGGGCGGTGATCCCGTGGACGAGGGCCCAGACCACCTGGCTGTGGCGCTCCACGTCGCCGCGCTGCATCGCGCCGGCATCCATCGCCGACGCGACCGCCTTTTGCAGCACATCGAACGAGTCGATCATCGGCTGCTGCCGCGCCTTCCGCTGGTCGAAGACGAAGTCGAAGCGCTGCATGAACATCAGCCGGTAGTGCACCGGGTTGTCCATGCCGAAGCGAACGTACGCGGCGCCGAGCGCCTCGATCCGCTCGATCGGGTCCGCCGTGCTCTCGGCGGCCGCGACGAGCGCCCGCTGGAACTCGGTGAATCCCTCGTGGACGATGGCGAACAGGAGATCGTCCTTGTCCTCGTAATAGCGGTAGATCGTCGTCGCCGAGTAGCCGATGCGCTCGGCCACCTGGCGCATCGAGAACGCCTCGTACCCCTGCTCCAGAAACAGCTCGCCCGCCGCCGTCAGGATCGCGCCCCGCAGGTTCTCCTTCTGCTGCTCGCGGCGCTGCAAGCTCGACGCCTGCAGGCGCTCGGCCTGGGTCGTGTCGCGGGTCTTCGTGGTCCTCGGGCGCGTGTTCGCCATGTCGGTGTCGTCCGGCCGCCGGGCGGCGCCGTCGCCGCTCCGCGGGTCGTCGTTCGTAACAGTGTTACTTTTTATAACAACAAACCGTAGGCCGTCAAGGATCGTTTCTCGAGCGCCTTGCGTCGATCTTCCAGGCCTCGCGAGCCCACGGTCACCGAGCGAGCCCCCACGCCTCTCCGAGGTGGCGCTGCCTTCGGGGTGCGCTGGTACTGGATCGTCGATCCGCAGCTCCGGAGCATCAAGGTCCTCGAGCGCGGGGCAGATGGGCGCTATACCCACGCGCTCGACGCGACCGATGGGAGCGTCGATGTGCCCGGGTGCGAAGGACTCCGCCTGGGTCTCGGTGCGTTGTGGGAGGAAGTCGACCTGCTCGGCGCCGAGGAGGGCGGAGCTCCGGAGGAAGAGCAGGAGAGCTCGCCGCCGTAGCCTGCCGGCGGCGCCTCACGGCGCCGCCGAGCCGCCCCTCGTCAGTTCACGGTGGGCTCGAACTCCACACACGCCTCTTCGATCGCCGCGAAGGCGTTCGTGAGGCCGTCCTCGAGGTGCCCTTCGCAAAGATCCCAGAAGAAGCCACGGCCGTCGGCGGCGAAGCTGTTCACGAGCTCCTGCATGGCATCGGCTTCTTCCGCGTCCCCATAAGCGCCCGCGCACTCTCGCTTCCCGGCGATGCCGAGGAACACGACGTTCTTTGCGTCGCCCTTCACGGCGACGAGCCGATCGTGGATCTGCTGCGGCCTCTGGCGCGGGATGGGCTGCTCGTCCTCGTCGGTGATCGCGACCACCACGAGCAGCGCGTCGTTGCGCACGAACCCAGCGTTCTCCTCGGTCGAGAACGGCGGCTCCAGCGCGGCGGCGACGGCGGACGCGGGCTGTTCGTCGTCGCTGTCGCCGGTGCACTGGACGTCGTCCGCGTAGAGATCCGCGACGCACTGGAACTCGCGCGTGAGGTCCGTGCTGGTGCTCTCCATCCACGCCTTTCCGCTCTGGAACGAGCACTCGCCCGCGGCGCCGCGCGTGTGGAAGTTGGCGGGAAGGGGACAGGCGTCCAGCACGGCCGCGCGGAAGTCCAGGATGCCATCGATATTGAGCAGCGCCTGCGCGAAGGCCGGGAATACGACGTCGCGCATCGACGCCTTCTCCTCATCCATGCTCGATGAGTTGTCGAGCGCGAACACGACATCGACGTGCTCGCACCCCTTGCGGTTCGCGCCGTTGCCTCCCGCCCCGCCGGTCGGGCTGCCGGACCCGCTGCCGGAGCCGACCCCCTCGCCGAAGTCACTACCGCCTTGGCCGAAGGGACCACCCTCCTGTCCGCCGCCCGAGTTCGACCCGGTCGGCGATCCGCCGGTATTGCTCGTGCCCGAGTCGCCGCCGCAGCCCACGAGACCCACCGTCGCCGCGCAGAGCGCTGCACACCATGCCCTGAGATCCATCCCGCTCTCCTTCTCCTTCAGGGCGCCGTGCCCCTGCCGTTCGCCGCACGGCCATGTGCGACAATCGGGCGTCAGAGCGCTGACGGTATCATGAGCGCCGCACCGACTCCACGGCCGGTTCAGCTCATCCGTTCGCCGCTCGAGGCAGCGGTGCGTCATCGTCGGATGCCGGGTGCCCAGGTGCGCGATGGCCCAGCCCGAGGGCCGTCCGGAAGCCCTCTATCGTGCGGCGCAGACCCGTCCTCAACGGCACCTTCGGCTCGAACCCGAGGACCCGCCGCGCGCGGTCGATCACCGGCTGCCGCTGCCGCGGATCGTCCTCCGGGAGCGGACGGAACACCACCCGACCGCGGCTCCCGGTCAGGTGGAGCACCTCCTCGGCGAGCTCAAGCACCGTGAACTCCTCGGGATTGCCCAGGTTTACCGGGCCTGTCTCGACAGGGTGCTCCATGAGCAGGACGATGCCCTCGATGAGGTCGTCTACGTAGCAGAAGCTGCGTGTCTGTGAGCCATCGCCGTAGACTGTGAGATCCTCGCCCTGGAGCGCTTGTACGATGAAGTTTGACACCACCCTACCGTCATCGAGCGCCATCCGCGGACCGTACGTGTTGAAGATCCGCGCCAGCCGGACCTCGACGCCGCGGCGACGGTGGAAGTCCATCACAAGCGATTCGGCGCAGCGCTTCCCCTCGTCGTAACAGGAGCGGATCCCGATCGGGTTCACCGCGCCCCGGTAGCTCTCCGGCTGGGGGTGGACCTCGGGATCGCCGTAGACCTCGCTTGTCGACGCCTGGAAGACCCGCGCCCCGCAGCCCTCGGCGAGCTTCAGCGCGTGGAACGCGCCGACCACGTTGACCATCGTGGTCCGGACCGGATCGCGCTGGTAGTGCGGCGGGCTCGCCGGCGAGGCGAGGTTGTAGATGCGGTCGACGTCCAGCTCGTACGGCTGCGTGACGTCGTGCTCCACGAACCGGAAGCGCCGGTGAGAGAGGAGATGGGCGACGTTGACCCGCGAGCCCGTCGAGAGATCGTCGAGCGCGACGACCTCGTGGCCCTCCCGGATCAGCCGATCACACAGGTGGGAGCCGACGAAGCCGGCGCCCCCCGTCACCAGGATGCGCAGCGCAGCGCTCATGTGTCTCTGACCTTTCTCTCCAGGTCGACTTCCCACGTCGACGTCATCATCCCCGGTCCTCTGGGCGCTCCTGTTCGCCCCGCTCGTCGAGCAGCTCCCGTGCGTACCTCTCGAGCGCCTCGGCGCGGTGCGCCGCGGTGTGCCGGGCGAGCACGCGCTCGCGCGCCCGCTGGCCGATCGCGATCCGCTCCCGCTCCGGGAGCTCGCGGAGCAGGTGGAGCACCTCGTCCGAGGAGCGGGCCACGAGGATCTCCTTGCCGGGCTCGAAGAGCTCGTCGAGCCCCGGCCAGTCGTCGCTGATCACCGGCACCCCGCAGGCCGCGGCCTCGAAGAGGCGCACGCTCGGCGAGTACCCGGCCTCGATCATGTCGCGGCGGGTGACGTTGAGCGTGAAGCGCTGCGCGCCGTAAAAGCCGCGGTGCTCGCCCGGCGGGACGTGATCCGTGCGGTCGACGTTGGTGGGCCAGCCGAGGTCCGCCGGGTACTGCGGCCCGGCGACCACGAAGCGACCCCGCCCCCAGCGGCGCGCCGGCGCGACGAGGAGGCGATCCAGCGTGGGCTGGCGATCGGCGCTGTAGGTGCCGAGGTAGCCGAGATCCCACCGGGGCGACGCGCGCTCGGGGAAATACTCGTCCGGATCCACCGAGCAGTAGAGCGGGCGCGCCCGCTTCGCGCCGTGGCGGCGCTCGAGCCGCTCGAGCGTCGGGCCGCCGGTGAACGAGAGGTACAGGTCGTACCGCGGGATCAGCGCCGGAGACAGGTACGCGGCGCCGCCGCGCTCGATCTGCTTGAGCGTCACCGGCGTGTCGATGTCGTAGAACGCGGTCTTCCCGCGCGCCGTCGCCGTCACCCAGGCGCCGATCTCGGCCCCGTCGGGCACGTAGGATCCGACGACCACCATGTCCGCGTCGCGGATCGCGCCCGCGAAGCGCGCGCGGAGATCGTCGAGCCCAAGGTAGAGCTCGGTCCGGCCGTACGGCGGGCTCGGGAGGTCGCGGTTCTCCGCGTAGAACGAGAGGTCCCGCTCCAGGAACAGCACGCTGTGCCCCCGTTGGGCCAGCCGCCTGAGCAGCCCGCGGTAGGTCGTCGCGTGGCCGTTGCCCCACGACGAGGTGATCGACAGGCCCAGGAAGACGAAGGAGATGGGCTTCACGGGGCGATCGCGGTGAGGGTTCTGCCGTCGGGGCGCGCCAGCAGCGCCTCGACCTGCCTCGCGCGCTCGGCGTACGTGTGCTCCGCGAGCACGCGCTGCCTCGCCGCCCTGCCGATGGCGCGGGCCCGCTCGGGCGTGAGCGTCCGCAGGATCTCCGCGACCTCATCGCCGCTCCTGGCGACGAGCACCTCGCGCCCGGGCGCGAGGAAGAGCTCGATCCCCTCCCACGCGTCGGTGATGAGGCACGCGGCCGCGCCCGCGGCCTCGAACACCCGGGTCGCCGGGGAGAAGCCGACCGACGCCATGCTGTCGCGGGCCACGTTCAGCACCGCGCGGGCGCCGGCGTTGAAGGCGTTGTGATCCGCGGTGTAGACGTGCCCGACGTACCGGACGTTCGGGGGCATCACCTTGTCCTGCCAGCCGCTGCCGCCCAGGAGGAAGCGGAGCGCAGGGAGCGCGGCCGCGGGCCGGAGGAAGAACTCCTCGACGCGCCGCTCCCGGTCCGGGAGGCGGTTGGCGAGGAGCGCAAAATCGCAACAAAATCGAGGGTCTGGCGCGACCTCGAAGTGGGTCTCGGGGTCGAGCGCGTTGTAGATCGGCACGCAGCGCCGCGCGCCGAGCGCCTCGTAGCCGCGCACCACCGGGTCGCCGCCGCCGTAGGTGAAGACCAGGCCGTAGCGCGGGATGAGCGCGCGGAAGGGATCCGACGGCGCGGCGCGGACCCGCTCGAGCGTGGCCGGGGCGTCGACGTCCCAGAAGATCGTCGTGAGCCCCGGTCGATCGAGCGCGGCGACCTCGGCCTCGAGGAGCTCGTCGAAGACGCCGACGCCGCTGGCCTTGACGACGACGTCGGCGCTCCTGGCCTGCTCGACGAGCCGCCTGGGCTCCGCCGGGTCCGTGCCGGAGTAGACAACGACGCGGGCCCACGGCGGATCCTCGATGTCGCGGTGCTTCTGCCGGTCGTAGGCGTCCGGCTCGTGAAAGGTGATGCGGTGCCCTCGCGCCGCGAGGGCGCGGAGGACGCCGCGGTAGTAGGTGGCGGCGCCGTTCCAGTAGGCCGAGACGAGGCTCGATCCGAAGAAGGCGATGTCGAGCGATCGGCTCGGGGTCGGGCGTCGGTTGCGTCGGTTCATGACGTGGCTCGCTGGGTTGAGGCGGTGGGCGCGGGGCGGTCGACCTCGACGCCGAGATCGGCGGAGATGCCGAGGAGCTCGTCGACCCGGTGGGCGCACGTGTGGCGCGCGAGGATCGTCCTGCGCCCCCGCTCCGCCAGCTCGGCGGCCAGGGCGGGCTCGGCGAGGAGGGCCGCGAGGTGCCGCTTCATCTCGTCGCCGTCCCGGGCGACGAGGTAGTCGAGCCCGGGTGAGAACAGCCCCTCGGCGTCGCTCCACGGCGAGCAGACCAGCGGGATGGCGCACGCCATGGCCTCGAACGGCCGGATGGTCGGTATCCCCGGGAGCGAGGCGACGTAAGGCCTCCTCGGGACGTGGACGGTCACCTTGGCCCGCGCGAACGCCTCGGGCGCGCGGTAGTTGGGGAGCCAGCCCCGGTGCTCGATGCCGGCCGCGTCGAGCGCGGCGCGGGCGTGCTCGGGGTAGCGCACCCCGTACACGCGGGCGGAGAGGCCGAGATCGCGCGCCGGGCCGATCAGGAACGCGTCGAGCTCCCGGGTGCGTTCCTCGTCGCCCCAGTTGCCGATCCACACGAGATCGCGCTCCGGCCGGGCCCCGCGGACCGGGCGGAACACCCGGACGTCCGCGGCCTCGTGCCAGACGAAGGCCCGCCGGGCCCAGCGGCGCGCGAGGTAGATGTCGCGGATCACCCGGCCGAAGGCGAGGACGCCGTCGTAACGGGCGAGGTCGTAGCGGGCCATGGCCCCGGGATCCGTGATCGACCGGTGGTGCGTGTCGTGGAAGAGCAGCCGGTACGACGCGCGTGCCCGGTGCGCGCCGATGCGGGCGACAAGCTCGGGCTCGCTCCACTCGTGGACGATGACAAGCGAGGCGCCCTCGAGCGCTTCGTCCAGGTCGAGCGAGGCGAGGTCGTAGCGGATCGGAGCGACGCGCGGGTAGACCTCCCTCACCTCGCGCAGCGGCGCCTCGCCGTGATCGGCGACGAGGTTCTGGAGGCTCCAGGCGTCCCTCGGCTCGAAGGCGCGGACCTCGTGCCCGCGCTCGGCGAGCTCGGTGACGACGCCGCGGAGGAAGTGCGCGTTCCCGTGGTTCCAGTCGGAGAGCAGCGAATGGCAGAACAGGGCTATGCGCATGGCGCGCTCGCCTTCCTCTGCCTCTCGGGGGTCGCGGCGGCACCCGACGCGGTCTCGCGCGTCTCGCGCGACGGCGAGCGCTCCCCGCCGGGCCCACGCCGGAGGAGCTCGCCGTAGAGGCTCAGGTAGCCGCGGGCCATCCGCCGCGGCGAGAAGTCGAGGGCGCGGGCGCGGGCGCGCGCGGCCATCTCGCGCCGCGCGCCGGGCGCGTCGATGAGCGCCCGGAGCGCGCGCCGGAGGGCCTCCGTGTCGCCGGGATCCACGTAGAGGGCCGCGTCCCGCCAGACCTCGCGCAGGCTGGGGATGTCGCCCAGGACCAGGGCGCACCCGGAGAGCGCCGCCTCCAGGACCGACAGGCCGAACGGCTCGTAGCGGGCCGGGTGAGCGTAGATCGACGCGTGGCCGAGCGCGGCGGCGACGCCGGACGGCGAGAGCACGCCGAGGCGCTCGAGCGAGGGGAGGGGTGTCGCGCCCGCGTCCCCGCCGGGGCGGACGTCGCTCCCGGCCACCTGGACAGGCCAGGGCAGGTGAGGGGCCACCTCGCCGAGCGCCTCGATGTTCTTGGCCTGGTCCCAGAGCCGCCCGACCGCGAGGACGAGCTCCTCCTTGGGGCGCGGGGCGAACCGCTCGGGATCGGCGGCGTTCGGGATCACCACCGCCCGCGCGCCCTCGGGGAGCGGGCCGTGGTGGTGCAGGAGGGCGTCGAGCATCGCCCGGGTCGGCGCCACAACCGCCGACGCGGCGGCGAGCCCCCGCGCGACCTCGCGCCGGTAGCGATCGTACCGAGGCGGCGCCTCCCCGCCGAGGACCGCGGCCCACCAGGAGAGCACGCACGAGTGGGCCACCACGACCTTCGGGGCGCGGAAGCCGAGGGCGCCGTGCGCATAGCCGTTCAGGTGGATCACCGCCGGGCGGACGCGCTCTTCGAGCTCGAGGAGCCAGTCCCCGGCGCGCGCGACGTCGTCCCAGGGATCGTCCATCCACTCGAGCCGGAAGGAGCTCTCGAACACGGCGAGCCCCGGCACGCGGCCGGCGGCCTCGCGCTGGGACGCCGAGAGCGGCCCGCCCAGCGTGGCGAGCGACGTCCGGACCCCGCGCGCCGCGAGCGCGCGCGAGAGCTCGATCGCATAGGAGAAGACGCCTCCCACCGTGTCGGCGGTCATCAGGACGGAGCCTGGGCCGTGCGGGAGGTCAGCCATGGCCGGGGGGCGCGATCTCCAGCGCGGAGAGCGGGAGAGGGCGGCTGTCCTGGAGATCGCTGAAGCGATCGAACCGATCGAGGTAGTGCGCGACCGAGCGCTCCCACGCATCATCGTCGGGGGCGCCCCAGCGCGTTGTGTACTCGGGCGAGCCCGGGTAAGGGAACATCGGCACCGGCTCGTTCGCCCACACGCCGTGCTGCTGGAGCCGCTCACGGAAGGCGGCGACGTCCGCGGGCTCGTCCGTGGGCGACAGGATCAGGTTCGCCTGGACGAAAGGGACGCTCTTCTTGGCGTGGATCAGCAGATCACCGAGCTGCTCGGTCGAGAGCTTGCAGCGCTTGGCCAAGAGGCTCCTGCCCTCCGGGGTGACGCTCTCCACCCCTGCTTCGATCGACACGCACCCTGCCCTCCCGAGCAGGTCGAGCATCTCCCGGCTCCAGTTGTCGACGCGCATCTGGACGCCGAACGACACCGGGCGATCCACGAGCGCCTCGAGCAGCGGGCGATCGGGGAGGAAGATCTCGTCGATGAAATAGACATAACGAACGCCCTGGGCGATGAGCCCGTCGAGCTCGTCGAGGAGCACCTCGAGGGGGCGTTTGCGGTAGCCGTCGCGGAAGTTGTCCTTCGCGCAGAAGGTGCAGTGGTACGGGCACCCTCGGGACGCCTCGATCTCGGCGCCTGGGCCGATCGGCGTCGTGTCGAAGCGGTGGTGGTGGTGGGCGTGGCGCGCCACCGTGGCCTCTTCCCAGCGGACGGCCGGCAGCCGGCCCATGTCCGACGCGCGCGGGCCGCCCTGCACGCGCGCCTCCTCGCCTTCCAGAGATGCGATGGAGTCGATCTCGCCCCAGCGCGATCGCGGGCGATCGGCGAGCTCCACAAGCACGTCCTCGCACTCGCCCATCACCACCGCGTCGACCCCGAGCTTGCGCAGGGTGGCGCGTGGGGTGGTGGAGGCGTGGGGCCCCACGGCGAGCCGGAGCCCTGGCAGACCGCGGAGCGCATGGAGCGCCTGCTGCGGGACGCGGAGCTCGGGCGGGGCGCAGCGCCAGAAGAGGTAGCTCGGCGCGGTGGTCACAACGATGGCGTCGGCGCGGAGCGCGGCCACCTCGCCGCGGAGGGCGTCGTGGGTGAGGCTCCGGGCCTGGGCGTCGACGATGGTCGCCTCGTGCCCCGCGGCCTCGAGCAGCGCCCTGGCGTAGCCGTACTCGAGCGGCAAATGAGGCTCGCGGCAGCCAAAGTAAATGCTCCCCTCGAAGCTCCACGCCGGGTTGACGAGCGCGAGCCTCACGGGGCGCCTCGCGTGCACGGCTCCGTCGCGGCCTGGCCGGCGGCGGCCTTCCCGGCGCCGGTCGCCTCCGCCATCTCTCGCAGCCAGCCGTGCAGCCTGCGCACCCCTTCGCGGACCCGGACGCGCGGCCACCACCCCGTGGCGGCGGAGAACCGGCGGCAATCGGAGACGTAGTACCGCTGATCGCCCGGCCGCCACGCCTCGAAGCCGATCGCGGGGCGCTTGCCGTCGAGCTCCTCGATGAGGTCGAGCAATTCGAGCAGGCAGAGGGTGTTCTCCGGGCCCCCGCCGATATTGAACGCCGACGCGGAGATCTGCCGGATGTCCCTGCGGGCGAGGAGGAAGGCGTCGACGAGGTCGTCGATGAAGAGCACGTCCCGGACCTGCATCCCGTCGCCGTAGAGGGTGATCGGCTCCCGCCGGAGCGCCTGGAGGAGGAAATGAGCGACCCACCCCTGGTCCTCTGTCCCGAACTGGCGAGGACCGTAGATACAGCTCATCCGGAACACCGCCGCGGGGAGCCCGAACGTGCGGGCATAATCGATGACGTACTGGTCCGCCGTGCCCTTCGAGCAGCCATAGGGGCTGTGGAAATCGAGCGGGCGGGCCTCGGAGACGCCGGAGGCCCGGAGCTCGGGATCCGCCGGCTCGTATCGCCGCGCGCCGCACGAGAGCGGGACGTCGGGGAGGCCGCCGTATACCTTGTTTGTGGACGTGAAGAGGAGCGGCGGCGGGGCGCTCTCGGCGCGGATCGCCTCCAGGACGTTGAGCGTCCCCCGGGCGTTGATCTCGAAGTCTTCCACCGGCTGGACGAGGCTCGTCGTCACGGCGACCTGGGCGGCGAAGTGGAAGACGCTGGAGGCGCGCCGGACCGCGGCGGCGACCGCGCGGGCGTCCCTCACGTCGCCGGTGATCAGCGTGACGCGGTCGCCGTGCGTGCGCCTCAGCCACTCGACGTTGCGCGCCACCGAGGGGCGGGAGAGGTTGTCGAAGAGGATCACCGCCTCTCCCGCCTGGAGCAGGCGGTGGGCCACGTTGGCCCCGACGAAGCCGGCGCCGCCGGTGATCAGCGCCGGGCGTCCTTTCGCTCCGGTCGCGCCGCCCGGGTCGAGGGCCGCGGCGCTCATACCGTCAGCCCCCGGGATTCCAGCTCGGCGCGGGCCTGGGCGACAGCGTCCTTCGCCACCTGCCCCTCGAGCCAGTCGGCGAGATCGCGGAGCCCCTCCTCGAGCGAGACCCGGGGCGAATACCCGATCTTCTGCTGCGCCGCGCCGATGTCGGCAAAGCAGTGTCGGACGTCGCCCAGCCGCGCTCTCCCGACGATCTCGGGCTCGATACCGTCCTTCCCCATCGCCTCGCGGACGCGCTCGGCGACCTCGCGCACGGTGTACGACCGCCCGCTGCCGATGTTGAGCACCTGGCCCACCGCGGCGTCGGCGCCGAGGGCCAGCACGCAGGCGCGGGCGACGTCGGTGACGCTCACGAGATCGCGCCGCTGCAGCCCGTCCTCGAAGATCACGGGGGGACGGTCGTTGAGGAGCCTGGCACCGAAGATGGCGAGGACGCCGGTGTACGGGTTGGAGAGGGCCTGACGGCGGCCGTACACGTTGAAGAAGCGGAGGGCGACGGTCGGGATCTGGTAGGCGCGCCCGATCATCAGGCAGAGCCGCTCCTGGTCGTACTTGGAGAGCGCATAGACCGACTCGAGCGACGGGGGCTTGGACTCGGGGGTCGGGATGGGCACGAGCGCCTCGCCGGCCTCGCTCCGGACCTCCCAGTCGCCGCGCCTGAGCTGCTCGAGCGGCCGGCTCGCGCCGGGGACCACCGCGCCGGAGGCCGTCCGGTAGAGCCCCTCGCCATACACGCTCATGCTGGAGGCGACGAGCAGCCTCGAGACAGGCTTCTCGGCGAGCTCCTCGAGGAGCACGGCGGTGCCGACGTTGTTGATCGCGGTGTACTCCGCGATCTTGTACATGCTCTGTCCGACCCCGACCATCGACGCGAAGTGGATCACCGCGTCCACGCCGCGGAGCGCCGATTTCACCACCTCCCGGTCGCGGACGTCGCCCACGATGAGCTCGACTTCCGGGTCGAGGTACGCCGGACGGCGGCGCTCGGGGCCGTGCACCTGGGGAACCAGGCTGTCGAGCGCCCGGACGCGAACCCCCTGGCGCAGGAGCTCGTCGGCCACGTGAGAGCCAATGAACCCCGCTCCACCGGTGATGAGGACGTGACTGGTCATATGCCTCTATATCATGGTCGGCGCGCGGCGAAGGCGCCGCGCGCCCAGGCGGAGCAGGCGAGGCGAGCGAGGCCAGGTGAGGCCGGAGGATGAGGTCCCCTCGCCATGAGATCGTGCTCCAACGGATCGCTGCTCTCGTGTCCGGTTCCGTTGACTACGGATATCGTAGGATCGCTGCCCCGGACGCCATCCGAGTATCATGTAGCTCACAATCACGCAAGCATGGTTCACTAGGATGGTCGATAAGACCTACTCCGTGTGATTTCTCGATCTCCGCTCGGAAGTACGCGAGCTCTCGCAAGCCCATCGGGGATTTTCGGACGGTCGATTAGGCGAGCGCCATTGTGCTGAGCTCCAAAAAATTCTCGGATGATTGGGTTCGAGCGGGGGCAGCGAGCGCGGCGTTGCCCCGGCGGGGCGCGAGCGCTGCTAAGCTCGCCGTCGTCCGCGCCGTGCGGGCCTCCCGTACGAGCAACCAGCAAGGAGAGGAGCCATGATCGTCGTCACAAACCGCATTCCCGTCGCCGAGGGCCACGAGGCTGACTTCGAGGATCGCTTCAAGAACAGGGTCCACCTGGTCGATCAGGCGCCCGGCTTCATCCGGAACGAGGTCCACCGGCCGAAGCCGATGAAGCTGGATCACGCCACCGGCGCGTGGAGCCCGGACCCGGACGCGCAGGGGTTCTACGAGGTGAAGACCTGGTGGCGGTCCATGGACGACTTCATCGCCTGGACGAGGAGCCCCGCGTTCGCGGAGGCGCACAGGAACCGCGCGCCGAAGGAGATGTTCGCGGGCCCGAGCAAGCTCGATATCCACGAGGTGTTCCTCAGCACCGATCTGCAGGGGTAAGCCCGGAGGGCGCCGGCGCGCGATCGACGGATCGCGCGCCCCGCCCGTCTCCGCCCGGCGCCTTGAGCCGCGCATCGACCCCTGCAGCGAAGACGCGGCGCGAGGCCTCTGCCGGGACGGTAGACCCGGTCCGGCGTATCTGTTATAACGGATTCACGTCGACGGTCTGATCGGGTCCGGCCCGATGCGCGGAGCTGCCCGGGGGGTGAAGCGCATCGGCCAGGTCGCCCGCTGCCCTCCACGGCTTCACGCCGCGGGCAGCGCGCGCTGGTCCTCGCCGGCGGCGCCTGGAAGAACACGCGAACGCACCGAACTCAAGGAGACGCAGCGCATGCGGTTTCGTCCGGATCCCACCTTTTATCCGTCGCCGCGCCTGGCGATGGAGGCGCCGCCCGAGCGGCTGGCCTACGTGACCGCGCTCGACGCGGGCGCCGCGCTGAAGCGCCAGGGCGAGCTGCGCCATGACGCGCTGACGGTCGTCGATCTCGATCCGACGTCGCCGGCGTACGGCACCCTTGTCTCGGTCAACGAGCTGCCGACTTACGGCGACGAGCTCCACCACTCCGGCTGGAACGCGTGCAGCGCCGCCCTGTGCCCCTATGCGCCGCACCCCCACGTCGAGCGCCGCTTTCTCCTGCTCCCGGCGCTCCGCTCGTCGAACATCTACGTCTTCGACGTCAAGGCCGATCCGCGCCGCCCCGAGCTCGTCCACACGGTGCGCGCCGAGGAGATCGCGAAGCGGGCGGGCTACTCGCGCCCGCACACGCTGCACTGCGGCCCCGACGGCATCTACGTGAGCGCGCTCGGCAGCCCTGACGGCGACGGGCCGGGGGGCATCTTCGTGCTCGACTGCGAGAGCTTCGATGTGCTCGGCCGCTGGGAGATCGATCGCGGGCCCCAGTTCCTCCACTACGACTTCTGGTGGCACCTCGGCCACGACACCCTCCTGACGAGCGAGTGGGGGACGCCGAGGATGATCGAGGACGGCGTGAATCCGGAGCTCCTGCTCGGCAAGAAGTACGGCCACAGCGTCCATGTGTGGGACCTGAGGAAGCGCAAGCACGTCCAGGCGCTGGATCTGGGCGACGAGCACCAGATGGCGCTGGAGCTCCGGCCTGCCCACGACCCGACCAAGGCGTATGGGTTCGTCGGCGTCGTCGTGAGCGTCAAGGATCTCTCCGCCTCGATCTGGCTCTGGCACCGCGACGGCGATCGGTGGGCGATCCGCAAGGTGATCGAGGTGCCGGCCGAGCCCGCGGATCCCGACCTCTTGCCGCCGCTGCTGAAGGGCTTCAAGGCGGTGCCGCCCCTGATCACCGACATCAACCTCTCCCTCGACGACCGGTTCCTCTACGTGTCTTGCTGGGGCACAGGCGAGCTCCGCCAGTACGATGTGTCGGACCCGTTCCACCCGAAGCTGACCGGCTCGGTGCACCTCGGCGGGATCGTCCGCAGGGCGGCGCACCGCCGCTCCGGGCCGCTGCGGGGCGCGCCGCAGATGGTCGAGGTGAGCCGCGACGGCCGGCGCGTCTACTTCACGAACTCGCTTTATGCCTCGTGGGACGAGCAGTTCTATCCGGAGGGCGTCGGGGGCTGGATGGCCAAGGTCGATGTCGCGGCCGGCGGCGGCATGGCGCTCGATCCCGAGTTCTTCGTCGATTTCGGCGCGCTGCGCCCTCACCAGGTGCGGCTCGAGGGGGGCGACGCGTCGTCCGACTCGTTCTGCTATCCGTAGCCGGCCATGATGCCCTGGCTCACGCTGGCGCTCCTCGGCGCCTATCACGGCATCAACCCCGGCATGGGCTGGCTGTTCGCGGTCGCCCTGGGCCTGCAGGAGAGGAGCAGCCGCGCGGTGCGGCGGGCGCTCGTGCCGATCGCGCTCGGCCACGCGGCGTCGATCGGCCTCACCGTCGCGTTGTTCGGGGTCGGGCTCGCGAGCGTCCCCGCCGCGGCGCTCCGCTGGCTCACGGCGGCCGCGCTTGTCGCGTTCGGCGTGCTCAAGCTCGTCAGGCCGCGCCACCCGAGGTGGGTCGGGATGCGCGTCGGCTTCCTCGACCTGACCTGGTGGTCCTTCCTGATGGCCACCGCGCACGGCGCGGGGCTCATGCTGCTCCCGGTCTTCCTGCTCGGCGAAGGCGACCCGGCTCCGTGCCACGGGGGCGGGTGTCACAACGCAGCTGGCCTGTCGCTGGCGAGCCCTCTGGGCTACCTCGCCGCCGTCCTCGTGCACACGGGCGCCATGATGGCGGCGGCCGCCGCGGTCGCGCTCGTGGTCTATCACAAGCTCGGCGTCGCGATCCTCCGCACCGCCTGGTTCAACCTCGATCGGGCCTGGGCCGTCGCGCTCATCGGGGCCGGCGTCATCGCGGCGCTGGTCTGAGCGCCTCGCTGGACCCGTCTCCCCGGGAACGGGCGGGATCCGCCCTTGCGTCCGGGCGCTGAGCCCTTTACGGCGTTGGGCATGAGCCCGCTGGATCCGTCCCGGAGCACCTTGTGGAATCTCTTCTTCCGGCTCGGTCTCGCGCTCATCCCGGGCGCGCTCATCGGCTGGGAGCGCCACGCCGCCGGCAAGCCGGCCGGGCTGCGGACGCACATGCTGGTGAGCGTCGGCGCCGCGATCTTCGTCATGGCCGCGCTGGACGCCTCGGAGGACTCGGCCAGCCGCGTCGCCCAGGGCATCGCGGCGGGCATCGGTTTCCTGGGCGCGGGCGAGATCTTCCAGCTATCGCAGCGCGCCAGCGACAAACCGAGGGTGACAGGGCTGACCTCCGCCGCGGCCATCTGGGTGTCCGCCGGGCTCGGCGTCTGCGCCGGATACGGGCTGTGGCGGCTCGTGGTGGCCGCGAGCGTCATTACCCTGTTCATCCTCACCGTCGCGAAGCGGATCGAGCGCCTCATCCCGACGCGGGATGACGAGAACGGCGCCGCGTAACCGCGTTGCCACGCGCCGACGTGGCCCGCGCGCTCTCGGCTTGAAGGCGAGCGGTCTTGTGTACTACGAGGCCAGCCGAGCGCGCTCGTCGGGCCGCGGCCTTCGGCCGCGCGACCCCGATGTCCCGCGGGATCGCCCCATGTCAGAACATCATCCAGCAGCGTGGGACACCGGCGTCGGGCCGCGGTGTCCCGCGGGCTCGGGGCAGGGGCCGAGGGCGCGCCCGGAGCGCCCGCGCGGCGAGGCGGCGCTGGAGCGGCCGAGGCCTGCGCCGCGGCGGCACCTCTACCTGCTCCCCAATCTGATCACCCTGTCTTCGGTCTTCTGCGGCTACGACGCACTACGGATCTCGGCGTCCGCGCGGTCCGACGACGACTTCCAGCGCGCTGCGCTGCTCATCCTCTTCGCGATGCTCTTCGACACGCTCGATGGCCGCGTCGCGCGGATGACCCGGACCGAGAGCGCGTTTGGGGTCCAGCTCGACTCGCTGGCCGATCTCGTCTCCTTCGGCGTGGCCCCGGCGCTCCTCGTGTACCAGTGGGCGCTCCACCGCCTCGGCCTGGCCGGCGTGCTCGGCGGGTTCGTGTTCGCCGCGTGCGGCGCGATCCGGCTCGCCCGCTTCAACGTCCTCTCCAGGGGCGAGGCGGGCAGGCCGCCTTCGCCCGCGAGGTACATCGTGGGCCTCCCGGTCACCGTCGCGGCGGGGATCCTGCTCGCGATCGTCATGAACCATCGCGGCCCGGACGGGCAGCCCGGAGGCGTCGGCGTCGAGCTGGCGGTGCTCGCGACGACGCTGCTCCTCTCGTTCCTGATGGTGTCGACCCTCCGGTTCCGGTCGTTCAAGGATCTCCGCCTCGATCCCCGCACGCTCCTGGCGATCGCGCTCGCGGTCGGATCCAGCGCGCTCCTCTCCGTCCGCTGGGGGCCCGCGCCCGTCCTCGCCTGGGCGATCAGCGCTTATGTCATGCTCGGCGTCGTCGAGTCGCTCTGGCGCCTTCCGGCGTGGCGGCGCGGCGATCCGGCCGCGCTCGCGGCGTGCGCCCGGGGAGGCGAGGAGCGGTCGTAGCGCGGCGCCCGATCACGGCCTCCCCGACTGCCAGTATCCGTTCCCCTGCTGCTTCCACCACCGCACCTCGGCGCTCTGGGGGTAGGGGGCCCCCGGCCACGAGCGGTACATGTAGATGCCGTCGTCGAGGAGGCAGAGGGGGACCAGGCGCTCGTGCCTCAAGCAGACCTTCCCGGGCGATCGCTCGTACTCGACATAGTAATCCACGCGTTCGGGCTCCTGCAGACCATCGTTCCAGATGTTCTTCGTTCGTTCCTCCCACTTGCCCATCGACAGGTAGGTGTACGTCCGGTGGGTGGTCCCGGCGACACCGCCAGCCCTGGTGACGGGTCCGGAGTGCGCATAGACCATCATCTGCGCATAAGCGGCTGCCGACGTGAACGATACGACGGCCAGGGTAGCGAGACCGCAGCGTAGCCTGCTCATGGATCACCCCTCCTGCCATTGATAGATCGATGCTCGCCTCGAACGATCGGCTGGGCGTCAGGTCCCTCTCCGGCCTTGACGCGGTTCACCTTCTAGAGCCCTGGCGCTGACCGTCAACCCTGGGATACCGGCCTCTGAGGCAGCCTTTGCGTGGTTGCGAGCAGGCTCGTGCTGGAGCGTCGAGCAGGTTGAAAGTCGCCTAAATTCAATGGGTTGCGAAAGCCGATCTGCCGGGGAGCAAGCTGCAAGAGCATGCGGGAAAGAGAAAAACCGCAAGGACGCAAGGGGCGCAAGAGATGAGAGATGAGATGTTTTCCTGTCTTCCCCTGGCGCCCCTTGCGTCCTTGCGGTTTTCTTCTCTTCTGTTGATTTCCCCGAGACTCTGATGTGATCGGGGTTCTAGCGGCGCACTCGGCGCTTCAGCGCTCGGCCTCGACCTCGATGGGGTGTGTCCGGGCGGCGCCTCAGAACGCCGTGCCGTTGGCGCGGAGGCCCGGAGAGGCGCTGGCGCCAAGGGTGCTGTGCAGAACGAACGGCGCTCCCGGGGAGGCGTCGGGGCTGCGGTTCATCGAGACGCCGTCCTGCGCCGCGAGCCCGCTCGCGTAGGTGACGGCATCCACGGTCGCGCCCGAGGCGCTCCGCAGCGTGACCGTGTCCCCGCCATTGCCCAGGTTCAACATCCCCGTGGACGCCGCGACGGCCCCGCTGCCGCTCGGCACGGCGGACGCGCCGCCGTACACCACGATGGCGGTGAAGGGCGCGAGCGACGCGCCGGCCGGGAAGGTGTGCCGCGTCGACGTGCCGTCGGAGATCGTCCACCCGGCGAGGGCCGCCGCCGCTGTGCCGACATTGACGATCTCCACGAACTCGCCGGCCGTGTTGCTGCCCGGCTCGTTCGCGAGGACCTCGTTGATGATCACGGCGGCCGTGCCCGTACCGCCGCCGCCCGCGCCGCCCGCGCCGCCCGCGCCGCCCGCCCCGCCCGCGCCGCCCGCGCCGCCCGCCCCGCCGCCGTCAGGGACCAGGAAGTCGCGCACGACGCCCATGTGCTGCATGTTCGATGCGCCGCTGTCCGCCGAGAGGGCGGGGTTGATCTCGGACAGCGGCGAGTAGACGCGCGTGTCCGCCACGAGGCCGTTCGCGAAGCTGCTCCCGCCGATCACGACGGCCGTCTCGTACGCCTCCAGGTCCCCGTCGACGAGCACCCAGTCGTACGGCTTCGTCCTGCCGGCGTTTGTGTTCGCGTTCCCGTTCCTGTCGGCGGGATAGGGCCCCGCCGTGACGACGACGTCCGAGAGGCTCGAGACGCACGCCTCGGTCCGGCTCCCCGTGTTGAAGTCGCCGCCGATCACCAGGTAATCGCCCGCGGCCACGTTCGCCTCGATGAACGAGACGAGGTGCTGCGCCTCCGTGTCGCGCGCCGTCGCGCTGGACGTCAGGAGGTGGACGCTGATCGCGAAGACATGGCCGGGACCGGGGATATCGATGCGCGCCCAGGCGAAGTCCCGGTTGCCCACCGACGTGTCGTCCCACTCGCCGGACGCCACGATCGGCCACCGGCTCACGATCCCGTTCGGGATCTGCGCCCCGCTCTCGCGGTAATAGCTGAACCCGGTGCCGAACGTCGCGTCCACGAAGGTGCGGAGCTCGGACGGGGTGTTGCCGCCGTAATTGAACTCTTGCAGCAGGGTGATGTCGGGCTTGATCCCCTGCAGGAGGCGCTTGCCGTGCCCGGGATCGTAGCTCTGGTTGTTGCCGCTCGTGAGGTTGGCGGCCATGAGCCGGACGCGCGTCGACAGCGCGTCGCTGCGCTCCCCGACGAGCTCCGCCTCGGGGCCCACCTCCTCGTCGATCTGTAGATCGCCCACGCACGCGGACAGGGCGAGCGCCGACGCGAGCAGAGGCAGTCGGACCCATAAGCACCGCTTCAGGAGGGAAGACATCGATAGCATATCGCTGCACCGGACCTTTCTCAGGGTCGTCCCATTACAGCACGGAACGAGGGCGCGACGGCGGCCCGTTCGCGCCTGTTCGTCGCTGTTCGTCCCTGTTCGTCCCTGTTCTATGCAGCGATGATGCCGTTCCGGTTGCAAACGGGCGACAACCACGTCTGGCGCCGAGCGGGCCTCAGCGGCTCGCCATGGCGAACGCGATCCCGCTCTGGAGGGAGCTCATCACCGCGCAGCGGCCGACGTCCGCGCCGCGCTCCGCGAGGCGGTGGGCGACCTCGGGGCGGATCCCCGTGAGCACCACCCGCGCGCCGAGCAGGCCCGCGACCCGCACGGCCGCGAGCAGCGCATCCATCGCCTGGGGATCGATCTCGTCCACGCCGGTCAGGTCGATGATGGCGATCCGCGTGCGGCGGTTCGCGACGCCGAGCGAAAGCGCCTCGCTCATGCGGCGCACCCGCCCGGCCTCGAGCGGGCCGATGAGCGGCAGGACGACAACGTCGTCGCGGATGGGGATGAGCGGCACGGACAGCTTCGCCAGCGCGGCGTCCTGGGCCTTGATCACCTCCTCCTGCAGCCGCGCGCGCTCCTCCTCGGCGCGCTTGCGCTCCGTCAGATCGATGCCGGTCATGATGACGAACCGGGCCCTCGCGTCCCTTCCGCGCAGGACGGCGCCCGACCACGCGGTCACCCGGCGGGCGCCGTCCGCCGCCGTCCACGAGACCTCCACCTGCCTCTTCGTCCCGCCCGAGCCGAGCTGCTCGAAGAGGCCTTTGAGCTGCTCCGACGCCTGCGGATCGGGCGTGAGGTCCCAGAGGAAGCGGGCCTCCCGGAGCCCCCGCGCGCTCTTCAGCGCCTGCTCGGCGGCGCTGTTCGTGCGGACGATGCGGCCGCGCGCGTCGAGCACCACGATGAGGCCGTCGACGAGGTCCATGACGCCCGCCACGAAGTCCCGCTCCCTGCTCAGCATCTCCTGCCCGTGCTTGCGCTCGAAGATGCGGCCGAGCTGCCGCGCGATGCGGCCGATGGTCGCCGTGAACTTCCCGTCCTCCGCGTGCTCGGCCTCGGAGAAGAACTCCAGCACGGCCACGACCTCCGCGCCGACCACCACGGGGAACGCGAACCCCGCCTTCACGCCCAGGTTCTTCGCGAGCCTGGCGCGCGGGAAATTGGCGTCCTCCGTGACGTTGCGCACCCACACGGGCTGCTTGGAGGCGAGCACTCGCCCGGGCAGGCCGATCCCCGGGGTGAACTGTGACGCTTCGGTGACGGCCTTGAAGGTCGCGAACTTCACCTCATCGTTCAGGTACCAGAGCGCCGTGGGAAGGAGCAGAGACGCATCGTCCGCGGCCGGCATGTACGCGTGTCCGACCGGCCATCCGAGATGGCTGCAGATGTGCGTGATCGTACGGTGCAGCGCGTCTTCGACGCCCGCCGCCTCGTGGACGTCGACGGTGACCACCCGGAGCAGGTCCATGAGCGAGCGCTCGTCGGACAGGAGGTTGTCGAGCCGCGACCCGGCTCTCGTCGGCGGTTCCTCCGGGCGGTTGAGGCGACAAGTCATGCCTGCAGGCGTAACATGTGCAATGTATCGACTCCGTTTCGACGCGGCGTCGTCGTCGGCCCCGCTCATCGGCCATTGACGCGCGCGGCGCGCGCGGTCCCCGGCCGCTTCCGCGGCGTCGCGGGGCCCTCGTCGGCCAGGCGGCGGGCGCGCCGGGGATCCGGGGCGATCTCGGCGCGGGTCGTCCGAGTCATCGCTGGACGATGGCGTGCGCTTCCCTTTAAGGTACCGACCGCCGCCGCGGCGAGGTGGCGTGTGCGGGCGCGCGGGGCCGTGAAGCAGGCGCGGCCGCCGCGCCCTCTCCGGCGCCTGCGCCGGGCTCTGGCGGCTTCTGACGGACAAGGATGATGATGCTCTCGAACAGTCTTCGCCGGTGCGCGTTCGTTGTGACGTTGCTGGCTGCAGCGCCGGCGCTCGGGGCGCAGCCGCCGGCCGGAGCGCCCGCGGAGGCGCAGCAGGCCGCCCGGACCAAGGCGCACGAGGGGCTCAAGCTGTACGGCGCGGACCGCTGGCAGGAGGCGCTCGAGGTCTTCCAGGAGGCGGATCGGCACTATCACGCGCCGACGCTGGTGCTCTACATGGCGCGGTGCCAGCGCAAGCTCGGCCGCCTGGAGGCCGCGCGCGACCTGTACGAGCAGGTCCTCGGCGAGCCGCTCCCGGAGGATCCGCCGACGGCGTTCCTCGAGGCGCGGCAGGACGCCGAGACCGAGCTCGCGGGCGTGCGCGCCGCGCTGGAGGCGACCGCGGCCAAGGCGCCGCCTCGCGCCGCGCCCGCGGCGCCGGCAGGGGCGGAGGGCGGCGGCTCGCTGGTGCCCGCCGGCGTCGCCTTCGGGCTCGGGGCGGTGGGCCTCGGCGTCGGCGCCGTGACCGGCCTCATGTCGCTGTCGCAGGTCTCGGACATCAGGTCGCGCTGCGAGGGCCGGCGCTGCCCGGCCGACCTCCAGGGCGACGCCGACGCGGCGGCCACGCTGGGCCATGTGTCCACCGTGGGCTTCGTCGTTGGCGCGGCGTCGGCCGCGGCGGGCGTCGTGCTGCTCGTGATCCGGCCCGGCGGCGGCAGCGGGCCCGAGGCCGCGGGCGCGCTCGCGGCTGCAGCTGCGGGCGCGCCGCCGCGAGCGCCGCGCGGCGTGGTCTGGAGCGCCGGCGTGGGCCTCGGCCGGATCGAGGTCCAGGGGAAGTTCTGAACCAGGATCGCCGCGGAGCGGAGCCGCCCCGCGGCGCCCATCATCGCGACGTCAGACGCACGTCGCGGCCTGGCAGGCGTCCATCGCCGCGGCGCACGCCGTGCCGATGCACGTGTTGCAGGCGTCGCCGTCCTCGCCGCTGCACGCCTCGGTGCAGGCGCCGTTCCCTGCCGTCATCTGGCAATTGAGCGCCGCCGAGAGCTGGGGCCCGACGTTCGCGCAGCTGTTCACAACGCAGCCGAAGGTCTCGGCGTCATCCCCGTTGGGGACGTTGCTGAGGCACTCGAACGCTTCGGCGCACGTGGTCGTCCCGCTGCCGATCCACGTCGCGGCGGACAGGCCATCGTCGGTCTCGCAGTTCTCGTAGGCCGGGGAGCGCGGGAAATACGGCCCGATCAGCATGCACATCTCGTCGCGGGTGGTCAGGCCCTGCGCGACGGTGTGATCCTCGACGTTGTTGTACTCGCAGCGGTAGTCCAGGGACTCTCCCGCCTTGAGCTCGAGGAGCGGAGTGAACTCCTTCGACGGGACCCCCTCCCACCTGTCGTGGGCATAGAGCTCGGTCATCGTGCCGTCGATACCGACGTGGTTCGCGACGTAGCCGACGCCGCGGCGGTGCATGTGCGACTGCATCCTCACGATCGAGATGTCGTGCTCGGCGACGCAACGCATCCGCGCCGTGGACTTTCCGTGCGCGGGGACGCTGATGAAGGGGTTGTAATGGAAGAGCATGCCCGCCTCGACCTCCACCTCGTCGTCCGGGATCGTGTAGAGGTTGATGCGCGCGTCGGTCTCGACGGGCCCAGGCGACGAGTTCAGGTAATGGGTGTTCATGAGGAGCACCGTGCCCGGCGGGACCTTGAGCGCCACGCCCTCCGGGAGCTCGTCCATGAAGGAGTCGCCGTCGGGGGACTGGGAGCCGGCGATCACGCCGGTGACCTTCCAGTCGGCCTGGGGGCCGTCGTTGCAGTCGTGGATCTGGCTCGCGTCCAGGGCGACGCCGCGCCGCGTCTCGGTCGGGATCGAGGTGTAGGGCGTCGTGTACAGGAGCACGTGGTGGCTCCCGCCGGAGAACCGCACCTCCCCCCGGTTGACGTTGAGCCCCTCCGGCGGCGCGACGAAGAGCTGACAGCGCTCGATCTCCTGCGCCGGCTGGAGGGTGGAGACCATCCGATACTGCACGCCGGCACCTTCGGCCGGCGGCGCCAGCAGCTCGTCCTCGGAGGTGTTCGGACCGGCGTCCGAGGAAGAACAGCCGAAGAGCGCGACTGCACCGAGGAGAGCGATGAGTGAGGTCGTTGTTCGCATAAGGTGATCCCTGCCGTGTGTTGGTATCGCATCTCGCGCGCGCCGGTCGTGTCGCGCGCGCATGGCTCCCGGGGGCTCGCGGAGGGCGTGCGCACCCGAGGAAATCGATCGACGCCGGCTGTTCGGCGCCGGCACGTCCGCGGCCGACCTCATCCCATCGAGGGGCGGAGGCGGACGGATAATGAAGTCATCTTCAGGATCGAGGGCGGCCGTGCCAGCTCGGCCGGCCCCGCGAGCCCCTTCTCGGGGAGCGGCCGAGCAGCGTGTCGATGGCGAGCCGCCCCTCGAGGCGAGCCAGCGTCGCCCCGATGCAATAGTGATCGCCACCGCCAAAAGCAATGTCCATGTCGGCGCCGCGCTGCAGATCAAACGCGGACGCGCGGGGGTAGATGATCGTCTCGCTCACCACGCAGACGCTTACGCTCAGCGCTGCGTCGAGCTCCCCGCTGTCCTCGCTGCTGTCCTCGCTGCCACCCGCTGCGGCGATGGGCTCATCGACGACGCTTGCTCGTGCAGCTGCTCGAAGCTCGATGTTCAAGGCGAGCTGCGGGTCGTTCGTCGTGAGCTCCCACGCTGAACGATCGATCGTGAGGCGGCCATCACACAGCAAGGATACGACGTCCTCGGAGCCGGAGGACGAGCCCCGCGCCCCGCGCCCGCCCGCTCGCCATGGCACATCGAACGTCCCGGCCGACAGTGTGTACATCCTTTCGCTGTGAGTCGTGGCCGGGGCGCGTGAGGCCGTTGTTGCGTCCGGCATCGAGCATCGTTGGATGCCACGCAGAGGGGCGCCTGTCGAGCCTCGATCCCGACTCCGATGTGTCACCCTGATCGGCATAAACGGCGTGTTTTCGGGCCCGTGCGGCTCAGATCACGTGTTGAGTGAAGAAACGTAAAACGCTCTTGAGCGACGCGATGTCGCGACCTCGGCGCGGGGGAGGGGGCGCGCCGGCGCGCCGCTGTTCCGGCGCGGCGAGGGCGATCCAGGCGTTCACCGCCGCTCGGGCGCCTGCGATGCTGCGGTCTTTGCAAGCTCGCCTCGGCGGCGCGGTCTGGTAGCCTGGGCCGGTGCAGCTCCGCGCCAGCGCCAGCATCCGCCGCCTCCCTCCTGCGCTCGTCATCGGGGCGGCCGTCACCCTCCTCGCCCCGGCCGCGGCGCACGCGGCGGACCCGGCCCCCGCCGTCGCGATCGACCTCGGGGGGGTGCAGCTCGAGCTCGTGCTGGTGAGGGCGGGTCGCTTCCGCCAGGGCTCGCCGCCCGCGGAGGTCGGGCGCGGCGACGACGAGGCGGTCCGGGAGGTGACCCTCGGCCGCGACTTCTACCTCGGGAAGTTTCCGGTCACGGTCGGGCAGTTCGCGCGCTTCGCCGCGGAGACTGGCTACCGCACGGAGGCGGAGGTCGGCGCCTCGGGCGGGTTCGGGTTCGACGGCAAGGGCCTCTCGCAGCGCAAGGAGTTCACCTGGAGGACTCCCGGCTTCCCGCAGACCGACCTGCACCCGGTGACGCTTGTGACCTTCAAGGACGCGGGCGAGTTCACCCGCTGGCTGACGCAGAAGACCGGCCGCGCCTTCGACCTGCCGACCGAGGCGCAGTGGGAGTACGCCGACCGCGCGGGCACGCAGACGCGGTTCTATGCGGGCGACGCCGACAGCGCCGCGGCCGCCATCGGGTGGTTCAAGGGCAACGCGGGGAGCGGGACGAGGCCTGTCGGGCAGAAGCAGCCGAACACCTTTGGCCTGCACGACATGAGCGGCGATGTCTACGAGTGGTGTCGCGACTGGTACGGCCCCTATGCGCCGGGCCCTGCGGTCGACCCCGAGCAGACGGCGCCCCCGGCCGGCGACAAGCCCCGGCGCGTGCTGCGCGGCGGATCGTGGCTCAAGGACGCGAAGCACCTGCGCGCCGCGGCGCGGTACCGCAACGACCCCGGCAGCCGCAACGCGGACAACGGCTTCCGCGTGGTCGCCGCGCTCACGGCGGGCGCCCCTGCCGCCGCGCCCGCGCCGACCCCGCAGCCGGCGGGGACCACGGCGCGCGCGCCGGGATCGAGCTCCTGGTCGACCGCGGCGACGGTGGGGTTCGTCGGCGGCGGCCTCGTCCTCGCCAGCGCCGTCGTCGGCCTGATCGGCCTGCTCGTGCACCGCGCGGTCGGCCGCAGGCCCGTGGGCGGGGCGCCCCCCGGCGTCACGTTCCGGCCGCAGGGTGACGGCTTCTGGCTGCATGCGCCGCCGCACCTGCACGGGTCGACGCTCCACTACCGCTGCCTCGTGAAGGGCGCGATGCGGCGCGCGTCGATCCCGATCGAGCCGAGCGCGCGCGGGCAGTTCGTGTACACGGGCGGTCCCCCGTCCGCGGTGGAGGTGGAGCAGCTCGGCGCGGCCGCGTGGGCCGCTCCGCGCGCGGCCGGGTGGGCCGCGGCGCCGTCCGCCGCGCCGCGCGCGGGCGGCGCGGGCCGACGCGGGCGGGACCGCATCTCGAGCGCGCCGGACGTGGCCGCCGCTGCGCCGTTCCGCGGCTATCCGTCGGCTTACTGAGGCGCGCCGCGCGCTCTCGCATGTTTCGCATGTCCCGCATGTCCCGCGTGCGCCCCCCGCTCTGCGCCGTCTTCGCCGAAGCGCCCGCGCACCGCGCCCGCGCCGGCCGCACGCTGCGCGCGCTCCGGCTCGCCGGGCTCGCGCCGGTCGACCTCACGGCGGCGCCGCTCGCGGCCGCGGCGGAGGCGCTCGCGGCGGGGCCGGTGTGGCTCGTGCGCGCGGGCGCGTGGCCTGCGTTCTTCGCTGCGCTCGAGCCCGACCCGTTCCCGCCGCCGAGCGACACCGGGCTGCCGCTCTGCGCGCTCGGCGCCGTCCTTGCGCCGTTCGACCTGGGCGCGCTCTCCGCGCCCGAGCCGGACGCCGCGGCGTGGGCCGAGCTGCTGCGGGCGACCGGCGGTGAGCTGAGCCGCGCCGCGCGCGCCCGGCGCGCTCCGGGGCTGCCCCGCGCGGCGAGCGTGTACCTCGACGGGGTACTCGCCGCGGGCGTCGCGGCGCGCGTCCGCGCGGGCGATCCGCTCGACGTCGCCCTCCAGGGGGAGCTCGGCGCGCGGCGGGCGCGCGTGGTGCGGCACGCGCCGCTCGACGTGTGCGACGACGCGGCGCTGCGGGTCGCGCAGGTGGTGACCAGCCTGCAGCAGGGCGGCGCCGAGCGGATCGCGATCGACCTCGCGAGGGAGCTGCCGCGGCGCGGCGTGCGCTCGCTCGTCTGCGCGGTGTACCGGCCGACCCGCGCCACGTTCGCCGCGCCGCCCGGGGCGCTCGACCTGTCCGAGGCGCGCGGCGATCGGGAGGCGCGCTTCGACGCGCTGGCCCGAGGGCTCGCCGCGTGGGGCGCGGATCTCGCGCACGCGCACCTGTTCGACGCCGAGGACCTGGCGCGCCTCTCCGCGCGCGGGTACCGCCCGCTCGTCACGGTCCACAACGTGGCTGCGGGCTGGCCGGCGGGGCTCGATCGCCTCGGTCCGGACGAGGCGGCGCTGCTCGTCTCGTGTGCGCGCGCGGTCGAGGCGGAGCTCGCCGAGCGCGCGCTGCCGATCCCGGCGCGCACGGTCTGGAACGGGATCGAGCTTGCGCCTGCGGGGATCGCGCGTGGGGTCGGGTCGGCGGAGGGCCATCGGTCCGGGGCTGCGGAGTTCCATCGGTCCGGGGCCGCGGAGGAGCATCGGTCCGGGTCGGCGGAGGAGCATCGGTCCGGGTCGGCGCAGGCCCATCGGTCCGGATCGGCGGAGGCCGCGGCGTGGCGGAGGCGCCTCGAGATCGCGCCTGACGATCTCGTCCTGCTCGCCGTGGCGAACCCGCGGCCGCAGAAGCGGCTGCACCTCTTGCCGGCGATCCTCGCGGCCACGCGGGCCGCGCTGGCGGCGGCCGGCGATCCTCGGGCGGCTCGGCTCGTCATCGCGGGGAGCGCCTCGCCCGGTAGCGAGCAGGCGCAGGCCGCGGAGGCGGAGATCCGGCGCGAGGTCGACCGGCTCGGCCTGCGCGCGGAGGTGCGCTTCGCGGGGGCGGTCGGCGACGTGGCCGGCCTGCTCGCGGCGGCCGACGTCCTCGTGTCGCCGAGCGCCCACGAGGGGCTGAGCCTCGCGCACCTGGAGGCGCTCGCGGCGGGCCTCCCGGTCGTCGCGACCGGCGCCGGCGGCACGGCGGAGATCGCGGCCGAGACGCCGGCGATGGTCCACCTGCCGCTCGACGCCGCGCCCGAGCGGTTCGCCGGGGCGATCGTGGCGGCGTCGCGCGCTGCTGCCGCGCGCGACGCGTCAACGGGCGGCCGGGAGGTCGTTGCGCGGCACTTCAGCCTCGCGCGGATGGCCGAGGGGTATGCGCGGCTCTACCCGCGGGCGATCGCGAGGAACCGCGGTGTGCGCCGGGGAGACGGGTTGCTGCTCGTCACGAACAACTTCTCGACCGGCGGCGCCCAGTCGAGCGCGCGCAGGCTGCTGCTCGGCCTCGCGGCGGCGGGCGTGCGCGGCCGGGCGGCCGTGATCGAGGAGCAGCCGGAGTACCCGACGCCGGGGCGGCGCGCGCTCGCCGCCGCGGGCATCCCGGTGCTGGCGGTGCCGCCGCCGGCCGACGTCGAGCCGGCCGAGGCGGTGGAGCGCCTGCTGCGCGCGATCGAGGAGGACCCGCCGGAGGCCGTGCTGATGTGGAACGTGATCGCCGAGCACAAGGTGCTCCTTGCCGACGGGCTGCTCGACGTTCCGCTCTTCGACATCAGCCCAGGAGAGATGTACTTCGCCTCGCTGCGCCGGTATTTCGCGTCGCCGCGCCGCGGGCTGCCGTACCGCGCGCCACGTGACTATGGCGCTCGTCTCGCGGGGGTGATCGTCAAGTACGGGGCCGAGGCGGCGCTCGCCGCCGAGGTGCTCGGGGCGCCGGCGCACGTGGTGCCGAACGGCGTGGCGCTCGGCCCGCGCCCGATGGGGACGCCCGCGGCACCACGCGTGCGCGCGTCCAACGAGCGCCCGCGGCTCGCGATCGGGACGGCGGCGCGCATCCACCCGCACAAGAAGCTCGACGAGCTCCTCGCCGCGCTCCGCCTCGCGGCGCCGCGCCTGCCGCCGCACATGCTGCGCATCGCAGGCGGCGTGGAGCGCGGCGCCGAGGCGCATGCAGAGGAGCTGCGGCGGATGGCGGCGGGGCTGTCGGTCGAGTGGGTCGGCGAGCTCGCCGACACGCGCGCGTTCCTGCGCGAGCTCGACGTGTTCGCGCTGATCGCCGAGCCCGCCGGGTGCCCGAACGCATCGCTGGAGGCGATGGCCGAGGGGCTGCCGGTGGTGGCCACCGCGGTCGGCGGCATGGCCGAGCAGGTGGACGACGGCGTGACAGGCCGGCTGGTGCCGCCGGGCGACGCGGAGGCGCTCGCCGAGGCGCTCGTGGAGCTCGGCGCCGATCCGGCTCGGCGGGCGCGCATGGGGGCGGCGGGGTGGGAGCGTGCGCGGGAGCGGTTCTCGCTTGAGAGGATGGTCGCCGATTACGTGGGCGTGTGCCTGGGCGGGGGAGGTGAGGCGAGACGCTGGTACAGCGTTCCTGAATGACGAATCTGCGGTGGCGAGCCGGTGCGATCCGTCGGATCCCCCGGGATGTGGCAGGGGCGTGACGACGGATCGCATCGCCTCAGAAGGCATGGACCCAACGTGGGCCCAACCGGCGAACCCAGGATCCGGGAGCTTACGCCGGCCGACCCATCGCCTCGCGCCGTCGTGCTCGCAGCGCTCGCCCGCGCCCTCAGCTGCGCCGTCGCCCTTGGGGACCACGTTGCGGCTCGGGTCGTTAACGAGGCGCTCGGCCCACTGCTCGGCCTGGCGCCAGCACCGGAGGGTCGAGCAAGGTCGCGCCGACGGTAGCAGGCCGCATTGACGAGGCGCCCGGATAGGCCAAATGCGGAGCTCCGCAGAGGCCGAGCCACGTCGGCTCGGTCCGCTAAAGATGCCCTGCGGCACAGCCGTGCCGCGAAGCGGCGTTGGCCGATGCCCCTGGTTGGGCGGCAGGCTTGCCGGTCTACGCGATCCCACTCGCCCAGCGCCCTACCGTGGCGAATTCGCCGACGGCTGCAGTGGTGTACTCGCCGAGGCCGTCGTGGCGCTCTGCGGTGCGCTCGGATGACCGGATGCATGGCCTGCCTGATATCCGAACATAAACGCCGCCCAAACGAGCCATACCACTATACCAAGCAGCATTACCGCTGAAAACGTCACCTTGTCGCGAAGAGCCCTAACCAGCTCGCGGGAACGATTCGCCAATCGTAGGTTACGGCTCTGAACAGAGTCCCGAGAACCTGCAGAAGACATGGGCTTTCGAAAGATGCCACTCAGCGCGTGGCTAACGAATTTGCGCGCTTCGGCGAGTTCATCCGCATCAGGCGCATATCGCTCCATCACTGCCACCACCCACCCTGGACCGTGACCAGAGATTGATCGAGCAAAACCCTCCAATTCACCCACAGGAACAATAAATATGTTAAGTAGCGCGAGCTTAGAGAAAAGTTCATTCGCGGCGCGCGACGCGGCACCCCCCGGAAGTGCCGCAAGCCCAGACCTCTTCAAGAGCGACCAGCCGGACTCGATTCGTGCCAACTGCCTAACTCGATCGACGAGAGTGTCCGTGACAAACTTGTTATCATATTCTGCGAATAGCTTCTTTATCTGTGTAAGCAGATCATCCTTAGCAACTGTAGTGCCGAGCCGGACAGACGCATCATTGATCTCCCGCCAGAGAGGAAACAAAGATTTCCAGTCACCGCCGGCCGACCTCACGAGCGACGAAAGCGTCTGAGTATCCCGAATCGCATCAGCGTCAAGAATTGCCGCGCACGGCACCCCTAATGCGCGCAATGACGCCATTACACTTGCAACTCTGGCCTTGCCTCCGGTAGGCAAGAACATCACATCGCCTGTCTTGGTCGCGCTAGGGCTAGAGACCCACTGGTAGAAACGACAGTCTGCGTCAGCTTCGCAGATCACCACTGCATCGTGAAACAGCGCATCTAATACGTTTGAATATTGAAGGGTAGGGTCATTCCATAATTTAGCGATCCGTTCAGGGGACACACTCGCAGCCTCGGGGCCGTCGTCTCCTCTAGACAGCCGAATGACGCGTACAGAATCGGGCTTGGCCTCAAGGGCTCCTCTAAGGAAATCAGCGCTATGAGTTGCAACGAACAACTGTTGACCCCTCTCGCGTTCGCCGGCCAGCGTCCGGCCAAGCAACCGAGCCTGCGGCGGGTGAAGGAACACTTCAGGCTCATCGACGATGGTTACAAATGGCTTGGTGGTCAGCACTTCAAGCAGGCACCCGACGTAAGATTTAAGCCCATCGCCCTGTCCCGCTAGCCTTGGATGGCTGCGAAGCCACTCAAGATATCTTAGATCGACACGATTCGTAGTGGGCGCCGACTCTCTGTCGCGAACGCAATAACCGTGAAACTCGGACCCCGCTGCTTGATCAATTACAATACTGAGCCCGAATGCGTCAGTGACAAGTCGCGCAAGCCGGTCGTCCAACTCTGGACGTTTAAGCAAAAAGTGAAACGGATGCTCAGGAA
The DNA here is from genome assembly GCF_051473855.1 of Sorangium sp. So ce375. Lineage (NCBI taxonomy): Bacteria > Pseudomonadati > Myxococcota > Polyangiales > Polyangiaceae > Sorangium > Sorangium sp. So ce375. Next base: position 9,490,887 of record NZ_CP150335.1, on the reverse strand, counting down.
CACCGTCAAGCGGATCAAAGGCCTTACACGATTCCACGGCAGCCATCCGCTTTCGATATGTGACATACGTGTGCAACTGAGACAGGAGAGGTTTGGAGAGGCGGCGCTTTAGCCACGTGTCGAAGTCGGATTCACCGATCGGGCCACCCCACCCCAAAAGTACCCTTTCGCGCGGGCCACCCGAGTATTCCTGCTTGTACGCCGGACGAGGGTCTACCCAGTCACGAAGAGCTCCTCGCGATCCGTTTCTGCGTACATTTGCGGATCGCAACACGAGGCCATCCTGAAGCGAGCCACCTAGTGCACCTAACAATTCACGCAGCATGGTCGATTTGCCAGCGTTATTAGGTCCGATGATCAGAACCAGCTGCCCGGAGGCCAGTTCGACGTCTAAGCCGCCTTGAAATTGTAACGAAGAAACGAAGAACGCAAGAGGCTCGTTCGAATCCATGTTGATGCGCTTCCAGATCGTACTGAATATTCTCTGCCAGAGGCCGCGATCCTAGTTCAAGATCTTACGACTACGCAAGCCCGACGGGTTACTGAACGAGCGCTCGGCACAATGCCGCCCAACTATGCGGTCTGCTGCGGGCGCGGGGAGGAAGCTCGAAGGACGCCCGAACCCGCTCGTCAGCAGCAGACCGCATAATTAGGCGCCCGGCTCATGCTTTTCTACATCCAGTTTCTTCAAAGGGAGTGTTTACCACGCTTTCGTGGGAACGCTTCCCCGGTTCAATGGGTTCCGTGCGCAGATAGGCACGGGCGAAAGCCGCGGCACTCGCGCAGGCATACCTCGTCCACTGCTCGTCCCGCCGGAATCCGACGACGTCGCTGATGCCGCGGATTGCAAGCATCGCGCAGCGCTCTCGCGCCGCTCGATAGACCCCTCCTGACTCCATCTCAACAGCCAGGAGATGGCGTGCAGTTTGCAACCATGGAATCAGAATGCGAGTGTCCTTGATAAGGCGGTCGCTTGACGCAATGACTCCCGAACAGAACTTCGGGGGGCGAGTCTTGGACGCGAAATGATATTCAAGCGATTCGCGAACGTTATTGTTCCAATCTGCCGGTCCGTATAGGTCTCCGTCCTCCACGAGAACCGAGGGTCGTTCGGGCAACCCCTTAGTCCAATCGCCGATGTCCTGCGACCGCGCTCTGAGGTTCGCGACGTGATGCTCGATTCTTTTCCCCACCGGCCCTCCCGCCATTGCATATGTGGGGTCATGACTTTCGTGCCGAGCCTCCACAGTGTAGTCGTGGACGCGCAGAGACAGGACGACATCTCCCAAGGTAACGTCCTTGCTGGGGAGTGCGCCAGCAATACCGACGACAAGAATCAGACGAGGAGACAGATCCTCGATGAGGTCGCGCGCGGCGCTCTGGGCCTCACCGTTGCCTTGCTCCGACTGGCGCATGATGGCCACTCGGTAGGTCGCCCCGCCAGCGGCTTCTGTAATCCGCATGTTGTAGTGGCGGTGGGTTGCGGGGCTGACGTAGACATCGGAACCGTCCGGGAACGCTTGCAGTACTGCTTCGAACTCCTCGTCCTTAATCGTGAGAATACCGACATCCACCTGGCGCTGGGCAAGCGTGGTCAAGTTTTCTTCAAGCCCAAGCGCTTTCTTTGCCGTCGAAGCGCCGATTTTGGCGATGACTCCTGCGATGCTCTCGCCGTCGGGTTTTGGCAACGTAGGCAATATCGCTCCGAGACGCCTGGCAGCACGTTCTGTAAATGGGGTCTCGCGGAGCACATGCTCAACTATGGATGGAATGGCCGCAACGTCCCAAACATCTACCCGCGACTGGAGTAGATTGACGAGGTTCTGAGCCTTCGCTTGGTGGTCCGGTGACGCTGTTGAGCCGGCCGGAGTATCATGGTACCGCATCACAGCCGTCGCCAGCCGAAGGAGTTGCGCACCGCCCTCGGCATCATAGGGCGAGGCCGCCACCGCTAGACAGGCACGGCGTAGGGCATCGATCTCGTCTCCATATCGCAGCGGGTGATCTGGTGCCGAGTAGAAGTGGACGGCTTCGGCCAGTTCGCGCGCAGCACGTCCCACAGCTTCCAGGAAATCAAAACACGCGTCACTCAGTGCCATCGTCAGTTCTCGTATGGGGGCGAACGCTCGTCCGAACCAAGCGGCAAGTGCACCTAACGCCAAATTGTGCTGTGGGCAGGCTGCGCCCGACCACGAGCATCAATTTGATGTTATCCGGTCTTTCGCTCATCTCGCCGTACCTGGCTGAAATAGAAAGACTCAAAAGCGTTTCGAAGCAGGGTATGTCGAGAAATAACCCGAACGGTTGATCCGGTGTTCTCCTCGATAAGGCGATAATTCTGATCGTCCTTCTCGAGACGCATGCGGAGCGAATTGGTTATGAGAGCCTCCAGGACAACAGCGCACTGCTCAACAGAGCGAACCACGAGTATTCCGTTCAGTACACCAGTACTTAGGATCACCTGAAGTGCCAGCGGATGGATCTCGCGAAAAAGATGCGCACGGCGTTCGAAGCGTGCGGCAACCGCTACGAGAATCCCATCGATGTGCCGCCTTAGCGTGCTGGGTACCGCTGCCGTCCGCGCCTCGACGACGTCTTCGATCCAGCGCCGATACTCCTCGCGGTTGCTCTCGGGGACGCGCTCAGCCTCGGCAAGCAAGTCGAAGTCCGCTGCGTGCTCGCGCAAGACTTCGATCAATTCGCCATCTTCCAGCGTCGCAAGGCGGGCCTGGAGAATTCGGGAGAGGAGGGCTTCGTCATCGACCGAGTCATCCAAGTCCTCGAGAAGAGCGCTGTCCACTGCGCGGAGTATCTCGATTCGGTCTGACCGCGACTTGCGCGCTAGTTCCTCGGAATCGATCTTCGCCGACGGGACGTGCAGCTTTGGGACATACACAACGACCGGCTTGCCTTGGCCGAGGGCAACAGATGCTTCCGAGTCCTTTCCGAAGGAGTCCGCCTTTTGGGCCATATAGATGGTGACGTCAGCTCGGCGAAGCATAAGGGCCTCAACAAGGCCTTTGGCAATGCGGTCGTCGATCCACGATTGCGTCGGATTGAAATACCGAAGATTGAGTGCCTTCACCCGTGAGTGGCCAAATAGCGCTTTTGCGAAACGATTGACGGAGATGAAGTCTGCGTCTGACCTCATCGAGGTTGCTACATAGACGTCAAGGTAGTCGGCACTAAGATAATGGCTGAGGTTGCGCTCGGCGATTGCTTGGGTTTCACTAATTCGAGCAATCTCGGTGTCCGTCTTCGGCGCGAGGCGAGCAGCCTCACGCTCGATGGCATCAGGGTCCGGTTGAAAAAGAGGAGAAAAAAGACCATTCTCGATCGAGCTGTTGAAGCGCCTGAGCAGGGAGTCCATCCGGCGCTTCGTCTTCTCATTCTCTTGGTCGAGCGCTGCGCGCCCGTCTTTTCGTACGTTGGCTGCCAGGCGTTCAAGAAAGGTCTTCAACGCTTGCCGCTCCTTCGTCTCTTGTCGAACCCGTTCAGCCGATATATATCCGAGATCCGGTAAGCGGTCGTCGGGTATTTGCTCAATGTGATGCCAGTCTGAGCGGTTCGTGTAAAGGGACAGGTTCCTCACTTTGAGAGGGGAAAGGTATTGCGTGATGTCGGACGCAGAAGACAACGTTACAAATGCTTCGCCAAAAGTGCTAAATAGCCGGATCGCATCGTTCTGATACGCCTGGATATGTTGTTCAAGAAGCTCCAGGGAGCTGCATGCTCTTGGACCAAGGTACTTGTCAAAGAATGATGCCGATACCGGGTGTTGGCCATAGTAAATAAGTATTGAATTGAATAGATCGTGCGTCTGTCTCTCAGACAGGCGACCGTCTAGGAGCTGCGAAATGAGACGTTCGCATGCGTCGCGCGACTGCTCAGTCAACTGTACCAGAGAGACTGGACGACCAACTAATTCGGACAGTTGCTCTTCGAACCGGAGCCGTTGAAGGGAAGATTCATTTGCGTACTCCTCCCAATAGGTTCTCGGGATTCCGAGGAACGAACAGACGGTTTCGAGGACTGCTGGCTTTGGGAGTCGGACTGCTTGCTCGATATGAGCAATAGTGCTCCTGTTTGCTGGAGGGCCGGCTTGTTCTGCAAGCTGCTGCTGAGTAAGTCTACGCTGTTCACGGTGCGAGCGTACGAGATCGGCTAGTTGCTCTCTGGATGCTCTCATAATGGCAAGATTCCTCGAACTATGTGATGGTTCTTTGCACCCGGCTGAATATCAGTCGATTGGTCAACCGACGCCGCCGGACCAGGTCTGTCTAGATCGTCGCCTTCTGTGACTTCCCCCCATGGAAAGTCTCATGGATCGGCCCTGCGCCGCAAGGCTCAAATGCTGTCCGGCGCCATAGGGTAGCTCCGTCTAGCACCGGCGGCAGTCGCCGCCTTTCCGGGGCCGGCGGCGCGGCGGACGCGCAGCCGGAGGCGTCTCGCATGGGGGACACGGCGCGGGCTGCGTCATCGGGAGGTTACCGGACACATACCGGTCCGTTCACAACCTCGGACCGAAGGGGTCGTCGAGGGGGCTGCGGACGGCCAGGCCGCCGCGGCTCAGTACGTGCTTCGCAGTCGAGAATTGACCCGCCTCTGATCGCGAAAACCGGTTCACCCCCCGGCTGACGGTGGTCGCGTTGAGCGCGCCGCCGGCGCGTTCGGGATCGAGCCGGTGGTGAGCGCGCGGCCGCGACGGGGGGCGAGATGCGACGCTTTGGGGATGCGTTGCGCGGCCGTGCCGGGTCTGCCGTCGGTGCTTTCATCCTGATCCTCGCGTTGGCGATCGGCAGCACGTGTGCTCATCACGGTCGTGCCAGGTGGCGAGGCGGAAGAAGACGCACGGGTCGTGGCCGGAGCGCAACCCGGACTTCTTCGTAGCGCGGTGGCTGAAGCAGCGGACGGCGATGGCGTGGCCGCCGCCTGCGCCGCTGCGGGCGCCGCCGACGCCCGACCGACTTCCCTCGGACATCGCGCAAGACTAGCTCAGGGGCCAAGGCGCTGATTTCCTTGGGGTATTCGGCCGAGTCCTGGTGGGCGCCGCGCAAGACCAGAGGCAAACTCAAGTCATGGATACTTCATGAGAAACGGGCGGACACCCGGGGGGGCGCCGAAAAGACCCGAGCCGGGCTGTACGAGGGTCGGCCTGCGCGCCGGAGTAGCGGCGCTCCGGTGCCCGATGGATAGGGAGTTCCACCAACTCAACCTTCGCTACGAAGAACTTCTCAGCCGCAGCCCGGCGCGGGAGCGGCGCCTGTTCTCGTCGCTCGCCGAGGTCGGACAGCACGCGCCGATCGTCGTGGTGAGCCCGGCCTCGTCCGAGCGGCCCGCGACGTCTTCACCGCGGACGCTCTGATGCTGCTCCACGAGGCGGCTGGCTCGAGCCTGCGCGAGATCGACCGCATGGCCATCGCCGCGCTGCGCGAGGCGGCGCGACGGAAAAAGAAACTCGTCGAGCGTGACGTGATAGCGCGCATCGTCGGCGACCTGGGGACGGACGGCAGCTGACGCTGACCGACCCGACGAGCGCCCCGTCGGCGCCGGCGAAGGAACACTTCGCCGGCGCCGACGGCCACGAACGACGATGGCCATTGCGAGCCGCCCCGCGGCGCGCGTCCGAGCGATGGCCATCGCTCTTCTTGACCGCAACCGCGCACGCCCGCGATCGCCATCAAGCGGCCTGCTCGGCGGGCCATCAGCCCCCTGAGCGTCAATAGGCTTGAGGAACCGTGACCTCAGGTCGCGCGAGGTTCACGGCGACGCATCCGCGGGCTCCTCGCCTGCCTCGTCCTCGCCAGCCTCTTCCTCGTCGACTTCCTCCTCGTCGACCTCTTCCGTCGCCGCGGCCTTGACGACCCGCGACTGGAGCTTCGGGGTGACGTCCTCGAAGGCATCGCCATGGAAGTAATAGCCAATCTTCCGCAGGTCCGCGTGCCGCCGGAGCAGGAGCGTCCAGAGCCGATCGCGCATCGCCTCGGCCTCGCCGCGCTGCTTCGCGGCGGGCCGGCGGGCGCCGTCGGGGGTGAGGTTGTCGAGCAGCCACTCGCTCGCTTCCCGCAAGAGGTCGAACTCCTCCCGCGTGAAGGGGTGTTTTCCGCGGAGCGCGTCCGCGTGCTCGTCATACAGGTGGGCCAGCGCCATTCCGTCGCTGGCCATGTCGTACTTGCCGCTGCCGGCGCGGATCTCCGCCACGACGTCCCTCGGCAGGAGGCCTCGCCTGGCGAGGGTCTCGGCGAGCGAGAGCATCGGCTCCCGCAGCTCGGCCACGACCTTGAGCTTCGCCTCGACCTCGCGGCTGCTGGCCGGCCTGGCGGTGACGCGGGTCGAGGCGAACACGAGCGCCCGGCCGAGATCCGGCAGCGCGAGCACGTCGTCGAGCGGCAGCTCGGGCAGCGCCCTGCGAACCCGAGCCGGATCGGCGCAGGCCGCCGCGACGCCCTGCTTCACGTTGGCGAAGGCGATCCGGACGTCGGCGCGACAGAGCTCGACGTCCCGGTCCGGAAGCGCGAGGGCCTCCGGGGCGAAGCGCTTGTAGCAAGCGCGGTAGGAGTGCTTCCCCGTGGGAGGCGACGCAGGCGCCTTCCCCATGTCTTTGTTGTTGGTCTTGGCTTTGGCCATCCTGCCGTTGTACCCGCAGCCGAGCTCGGCCGTGAAGCTCGGCCTGGGCCGGCCGCCGCCGAAAGCACGAAAGGGACGCAGGCTTCGTCGGCAGGAAGGCTCCGCATCCTCTCCGATCGGGTGCGCAGGTCCACCAGCACCCCACGCTGCAAACGCATGGGGTCACGTAGTGTCATTTTGGATGCTCTCCTGTAAACGTCCGGGCACACGTAGTGTCATTTTGGATGCTCCCCTGTAAACGTCCGGGCACACGTAGTGTCATTTCGGATGCTCCCCTGTAAACGTCCGGGCACACGTAGTGTCACTCCGTCCGGTGCCGGGACGACGCGGCCGTCGACACGCGTCCCCACACGCGGTCCCGGCCTTCACGACCGCCCCGGTTCCGCTCGTCCAAGATCCCTGGCGGGACTGTTGCTGCACAGGGGACGTCTGGCCCACCGGGTGCACAGGCGACCGCCGGCCGCGCCAAGATTCCTCCCGACAACGATCGTGCAGGCGCGTGAGAGGGCAGCGAAACCGACCTGCACCCGACGCGTAGGACCAGCGGACGACGCGCCACGGGCCATCGCAGGTCGAGGCGCGCGCCGTACGGGCGCCTGCGGCCGCTCCGGTCTCCGGGGCGCGTCGGCGGAACGATCGCTGCCACGCGGCTCGCCGCGGCGGGGGCGAGCCAGGTCGCGCCGTCTTGTTCATCGCTTCTGGAGGATCGTTATGAAGGTTCGGAATCGCGCGCTCTCGGCCCTGTCGCTCATCCTCACCCTCGCCGCTGCTTGCAGCGATGGCGAAGGCGCCGGCACCACCGGCGCCGACGGCATGGGCGGGGGAGGCGCCGGCACCACCGGCGCCGACGGCATGGGCGGGGGAGGCGCCGGCGGGTCCGCTGGCGGGGATGCGGCCGTGAGCTTCGAGGTGACCATCGAGAACGTGACGCCCGGGCGGGATTACCGGGTGGCCGGCGTGTTCAACACGCCCGTGGGCGAGAGCACGCCCGGGCCGCTCCTCCCCGAGAAGAGCTTCGAGTTCCGCGTCGGCGCCCTCCCGGGCGACAGGCTGTCGTTCACGACGATGTTCGGGCAGTCGAATGATCTGTTCTATGCGCCCGATGGCGCCGGGATCGCGCTCTACGACGAGGCGGGCAAGCCGGTGAGCGGGGACGTGACCGACCAGGTCCAGCTGTGGGACGCGGGCAGCGAGGCCAACGAGGAGCCGGGCGCGGGGCCGAACCAGGCGCCCCGGCAGGGCAGCGCGAACACAGGCGCTCCGGACCCGGACAAAACGGTTCGGGTGGTCCAGGATGGCTATACCTACCCGGCGGTCGAGGAGGTCATCCAGGTGACGGTGACGCCGGAGCCGGGCAATGAGTTCACGATCCGGATCACCAACATGTCGGAGGTGGGGACGCTGATGCCCGAGGGCGGGGAGCCGGCCGCCGTGCCGCTGTCGCCGGGGCTCTTCGTCGTGCACACGATGGGCAACCCGCTGTTCACGGTCGGGCAGGCGAACCCCGGCAACGGGCTGGAGGCGCAGGCGGAGGACGGGAACCCGATGATGCTGTACGCGACGGCCATGCCCCGCGCGGGGCTGACCTCGCCGGCGGCGCCGGGCGTCGCGGTGGTGCACGGGGCCGCGGCGCCCCTGTTCAGGTCGGGCGAGGCGGACCGGGGCGAGGGCCTCGAGAGGCTGGCCGAGGACGGGAACCCGACCACGCTCGCGGGGTCGCTGGAGGCCGAGATCGGAGGCGAGCGCGGGATCTCGTCGGTGCTCGTCTACGACACGCCCGTCGACGCCTCGATGCCGGGGCCGTTGCTGCCGGGCGCGAAGTTCAGCTTCACGGTGACCGCGCGGCCCGGCGAGCGGCTGAGCTTCGCGTCGATGCTGGGGCAATCGAACGATCTGTTCTTCGCGCCGAGCGACGAGGGGATCGCGCTGTTCGACGCGGGCGGCGAGCCGGTGAGCGGCGATGTCTCCGACAAGGTCTCGATCTGGGACGCGGGCACCGAGGCCAACCAGTGGCCCGGCGTGGGCCCCGACCAGGCGCCGCGCCAGGCCGGGCCGCAGATGGGCGCCGACGATCCCACGGACCAGGTGCGCCCCGTCGACGACGGTTATCTGTACCCTGCGTCGAACGAGATGCTGAAGGTGACCATCACCCCGGCGCGGTAGCGGGAGCACCGGCGGCAGCGCTGGCCGCTGGCCGCTGGCCGCTGGCCGCTGCTCATCATCGACCGGTGTTTCTGGCGGAACGATTCCGCGGGGGCGAACCGGTGCGATCCGTCGCATCCTCGGGGATCTGGGGAGGGCGTGGCGACGGATCGCAGCCCCGAGGAGACCTGCCGCGCCAGCGATGCGTCTGCGAAGGCCGCCCGCCGGGCGGCCGGGGTTGACGCGAGCGACGCTCGCGCGTAGCGCATGTCTCGTGCCCCTGTCGCTGCCGTCGAGGCTCGCCGGCGCCATGGCGCAAGGTGATCTCTGATGCCCGGTGGAAGCCCCAAGCGACCCGAGCCCACGTTCGACGGCTGGTCGCCCCGCACCGAGGCCTCGGTGTGGCTCGGGCTCGGGCTGCTCGGCGTCGGGGTCGTGTGGTTCGCGGTGCGCGCCGTCGAGATCGACAGGTCGCTCGACGCCGCGAGCCGGCAGCGCGCGAGCGCCGGGCCTCCGGACGCGCCGCCGCCGCCGCCGGCGCCCGACGCGGGCGCAGAACCGCACCTCGCGCTGGCCTGGACGGTGGGAGCCCCGGGCGAGCCGGCGGAGCCGCTGGCGAGCGTGCGGCGGGCAGCCGAGGAGCTGCTCGCGCGGCGCCTCCCTCACGGGCCCCGTCGCGGGGCGGTGATCCGCGCCGTGGCCGAGGCCGCCAGGGCGCCGGAGGCGCCTCGTGTTCTGGCGCTCGACGTGCGGGCGGCCGGGCAACCGGAAGCCCGCTTCTACCGGCTCGACGACGACGCCACGGGGCGGCTTGTCGACGAAGATGGACGCGGGCCGGTGCCGAACCCGTGGCAGGCGCCGCTCGCCACGCTGCGTCGGACGTCGCCGTTCAACCCCAAGCGGATGCACCCCGTCTTGCACCGCGTGAGGCCGCACGAAGGCACGGACTACGGCGCGCCGTCGGGAACCCCGGTCTATGCCGCGCTCGAGGGCAGCGTCTCCTGGGTGGGGCCGCACGGCGGTCACGGCAACTGGGTCGCGATCCAGCACGACAACGGTGTCGAGACAGGCTACGCGCACCTCTCGAGGTTCGCGGCGGGCCTGAAGCGCGGGGACCACGTGGCGACCCATCAGGTCGTCGGCTACGTGGGGTCGACCGGGCGGTCGACGGGGCCGCACCTGCACTTCAGCGCGAGCCGCAACGGCGTCTACTTCGACGCGGAGACGCTGCTCGCGATGCGCTTGCAGGAGCTCCCTGCCGATCAGCGCGACGCGTTCCGCACCGAGAAGGGCGAGCTCGACCGCGAGCTCGACGACATCGGGGATCCCCTTCCCGCCGCGTCGCGGCCCGGCGGCGGGGACGAGCCGGCGTCGCCGGCGAACGATTCGGTGTCGCAGCCGCGCGCGGCCGCGTCGGGCGCCCGGCGCCAGCGGCGGTGACCGCCGGCGAGGCTGTCCGGCGCCAGCGGCGGTGACCGCCGGCGAGGCTGTCCGGCGCCAGCGGCGGTGACCGCCGGCGAGGCTGCCCGGCGGCCTTGTCTCCCCCGCAGGTCGGCGTGCTCGCGCTCACGGCGCTCCGCCGCTTCGAGGACAAGGACGACCGCAGCACCCGTCGACGGATCGCCCTCGTCCTGGGCGAGGAGTCGGCCGGCGTGGCTGACATCATGAAGGCGCTCGAAGCGCTCGGCGCCGTCGTCTCGGACATGGATTACGAGCGCCGCCTCGACGACAAGCGGCGCGTCAACGTGACGCTCGACGCGAGGATCCCGAACACGATCGGCGTGGAGACGCTGATTGACCAGCTCGCAAAGCAGCCCGGGGTCCGGCGAGTCCACGTCCGGGCGCCCACGTGATGGAAGCCGCTCCGCGCACGGTCGAGCGGCGGCGAGGTCCCGGCGCAGTCCCGTAAACATCGGGCTGGACCGGGTGCAGCTCCCGTCGGGCATGCGATGGCGTCGAGGGCTTCTGCCGGGAGCGCTTGGTCTGGTATTAGACTGAGCGAGGCCCTTTATGAGGGCAGGCCATGGAGGGCCACATGAACAGACTTGCCTATCGAGGGACACTCGCCGCTCTCGCCCTGCTCGCCGCCGCTTGTGGCGGGCCGTCGGACGACACGCCCGGCGGCGCGGGCAGCGGGACGACCACGTCGGGCGGCGGGGGCGGCGGGACGACCGCGTCGGGCGGGACGACCGCGTCGGGCGAGACGACCGCGTCGGGCGAGACGACCGCGTCAGGGAGCGAGATCCTGGCGCTCGAGATCGTCGAATGGTACCAGAGCGAATCGGCGCTGCGGGTCTCGTTGATCCTGAGGAATCAGGATACGTTGCCGTTGCCCGTGACGCCGGTGAGCTTCTCCGTGGAGAGCACGGATGGGTTCACGCTCGGTTCGGAGCCCTTTGCGTGGCTCACGCAGCCGTGCCCGTCGGTGAACCTGTCGTCCTCGGCCTCCTTGCGCTGCGAGCTGGGCTTCAGAAAGAGCGCCGCCCAGGAGCCGGCGCGCCTTGTGTTCGCCGCGCTCGACGGGCGCGAGGCCGAGGCCTCGTTTCCGGCCGAGTCCCCCATCACGCAGGACAACTTCTGCTCGCACTTCGACTTCGACAGGTCTTGCCTGGATTGCACGGCCGATTGCGGACTGTACGAGTCTGCCTGCTCCTCGGAAGACGATACGATCAACCTGTTCTCTGCCATCGATCCGGGGGGGGACTATTGCGCTGAAGGTGTTCTTGCCCTGAGCGCCGCCTGTTACGACGCGCTGTTTTCGTGCGTGCGCAACGAGTGCGCCGACAGCTGCGAGTTTTACCCATGATCCACGGGGCGCGGAGCCGCGGGAGCGCGCCCCGGCTCCCCGCCTGCCGCGAGGTCGCGCGGTCCTTTTCCTGAGCAGGGCCCTGGCCGGTGCCCGCGTCTCGCGCGGGGCCGGGTCAGCGCGGGCGGCGGTCGTGGAAGGTGCGGCGCTCGAGGTCGGCGAGCAGGCCCGCCTGCTCGGGCTTCCAGCCGAACCGCGCCTGCGTGAGCGCGCTCGACGCGGGGGTGTCGAGCGCGAAGAACGCGCCGATCCAGCCGAAGTGCTCCCTGGGGACCGACTCGACCGGCAGGCCGAGCTTGCGACCGATGACACCGGCGATGTCGCGGGTCGAGATACCCTCGTCGCCGACCGCGTGGAGCCGCGCGCCGGCCGGCGCCTTCTCGAGCGCGAGGACGAACAGCCGCGCGGCGTCGAGCCGGTGCACCGCGGGCCACCGGTTCTCGCCGTCGCCGATGTACCCGGAGCGCCCCGTCTTGCGCGCGAGCTCGATCAGCATCGGGACGAACCCGTTGTCGCCATCGTCGTGGACCGACGGCGGCAGCCGCAGCGAGGACACGCGCACGCCGCGGCTCGCGAACGAGAGGGCGAGCTGCTCGGAGGCGGCCCGCGGGCCACCGGTCGACGCATCGAGCGCCTCGTCCTCGGTGAGGACCTGCCCCCGCGTGAAGCGCGCGGTGCCGGCGGTGACGACGAGCGGGCGATCGGTGCCGACGAGCGCGCTGCCGAGCGCCTCGATCGCGCCCCGGTCCATCTCGCAGTTCCCGGCGAAATCGTTGAGGTCGTCGTGGGAGAACGCGCAATGGATCACCCCGTCGCAGGCGGCGGCGCCGCGGCGCAGGCTATCGAGATCCGTGAGCGCGCCGCGGTGCACGTCGACGCCGGCGGCGGCGAGCTTCTCGGCGGACGCGTCCGACCGCGCGAGGCCGAGCACGCGGTGGCCGGCGCGGATGAGCTGAGGGACGAGGGCAGAGCCGATGAAGCCGCTGGCTCCCGTGAGGAAGATACGCATAGAAACCCCTCGTTGGTTCGGGAGCCTTCATGGCACCGCCGCGGCACGCGCCGAATACTCCCGCGGCAGGCGGTGCTAGACCACCGATCACATTAGATCACGGGAAAATCAGCAGAAGAGAAGAAAAACCGCAAGGGCGCGAGGGGCGCAAGGGAACAGAGAAAACTCTCTCATCTCTCATCTCTCATCTCTCATCTCTCATCTCTCATCTCTCATCTCTCATCTCTCATCTCTCATCTCTCATCTCTCATCTCTCATCTCTCATCTCTCATCTCTCATCTCTCATCTCTCATCTCTCATCTCTCATCTCTCATCTCTCATCTCTCATCTCTCATCTCTCATCTCTCATCTCTCATCTCTCATCTCTCATCTCTCATCCCTTGCGTCCCTTGCGCCCTTGCGGTTTTTCTTTCCCGCATTCCCTTACCTTGGAGCTTGGTCCCCAACCGATCGTTGAGTTTTGCAAGCCATTAAATTGAGACGACCTTCAACCGGTTCGGCGTCCTAGAAATCCCGGTAGTCGACCTTCATCTGATCGTACGGCGCGATCATGCTCTCGATGACATCGCCGTTCGGCGCGAAGATCCGCTCGTGCCACTCGGTCGGCTCCCAGATGAAGGTGCCGAGCCCGCGCTTGTCCGGAAGGTTGAACATCAGGTCGTTGGCCGCGCGCTTCTCCCATGAATACTCCGCCACCACGAACTTCAGGTCGGGATAACGCTTCACGAGATCATCGAAGTTCGCCCTCCACCCCGAGGGCGGTCCCTGGTACTCGGTGTAACAGGACTGGCCGAGCACATCGAATTTGACGCCCTGCCCGAGCACCCCGTCGACCCACCAGCGCGTCGCCGCGTTGTCGTCGCAGCGGTCGAGGTGCAGCATGACGGTGATCGTGTCGTCGGCGTCCTTGACGCCCTGGATCCCGGCCTTCAAGAGCGAGCCGAGCCCCTGGAACGCCTGCCCCGTGACGAAGCCGTCGGGCCACAGCAGCCCTTGCGGGATCTCGTTGCCGATCTGGACCATATCCGGGCGCGCCCCGGCGGCGCTCAGCCGCTCGATCGCGTCGCGCGTGAACTCGCGCATGGCGCTCGCCAGCGCGTCGCCCTCTAGGTCGGTCCAGGCGACGGGCTTGTGTTGATCGTCCGGGTCGGCCCACACGTCGCTGTAGTGAAAGTCGAGCAGGAAGCCCATGTTCGCCCGCTTCACGCGCCGCGCCATCTCGATCGTGTGCTCGAGATCGCAGAAGCCCTGGGGCGAATACGGGTCGTCGTCGACGGCCGCGTCGGCGTACACGGCCGTCGGGTCGTTGAACAGGCGCAGGCGGATCCAGTTGAACCCGTGCGCCTTCAGGATCTCGAGGATGTCCTTCTCGACGAGCTTACCCGTCGCTGGATCGATGTCGCGGAACACCTTGCCTCCAGCCTCGCGCTCCTGCACCCAGGAGATGTCCGCGCCGAGGATGAAGCCCGAGGGCGCGCCCGGCGCCTCATCGCCTCCGCTCCCGCCGGTCCCAGCGCCGCCCGCGCCGCCCCCGCTCGCGGAGGTTCCACCCGCGCCGCCTCCGGCGCTGCTCGTGCCGCTGCCGCTCGTGCCGCTGCCCGCGCCGCCTGCTCCGCTCCCCGTGGACGCCTCGGCGCCCGTCGTCGCCGCGGCCTGACCGGCGCCGCCCCCGCCGGCCGCCCCGGCGCCCGAGCTCTCACCGCACGCGGAGAGCGCCGGAAGCAGCGCCACCACACCGATCCATCCCAGCTTCTGTCGCAGCATGCCTGACCCCGGCGACAATCCTACCACCGACCCTTCGCTCGATCACCGCGCACGGAGAGGGCGCGTCCACGATCGCGGCGCCGCCGGCAGAAAGATCCGTTGTCGATAAGCACGCGGCCGGCGGCTGGATGGTTGCGGCTCACGCCGCCGAGCCCGTGCGGCCTCGGCACATCGCTCGCGCGGGGCGTACAAACGGCGAGAGCCCGCCGCACAGCTCGTGCGCGGCGGGCCCTCGGACCGCGAACAGCAGACGATGCTTTACTGCTGCTCCGGCCCCCTGCCCATCCAGTAGCTCTCGGGCGGGCCCAGGAGGCTGTCCTTCATGCCACCGGCGTCGACCACGACCTTCTGGACGATCACGCCCGGATGGACCATCCACACCTTCACCGTGTGGTCACCCGCCTTCGCGATCGTGTGCGTGGTGCGCATGATGTTGGCGTTGTCCGAGGTGTGCCGCTCCCAGATCTTGTTGCCGTTGCCGTTGAGCTCGACGGCGTAGCTCGTGTTGACCTTCTGGATCGGACCGTCGTCGATCGACACGGCGTACTGCAGGCCATCGGCCCAGTTCTGGAAGTTGTTCCTCGGCGACACGTAGACATACACGTTCACCGGGCCGCTGCTCGTGAGGTGCACGTCGTACTCGAGGCGAGGCGACGCGGCGCCGGGCTTCTGGGGCTCGGCCGTCACCGGGGACGGCGTCATCCCCGACCCGGTGCGCCCGATCTCCGGGAGCAGCTTCCACGACACGTCATCCGTGCCGATCGCGCGGCTGTAGTGATCCGCTTCCATCGAGACAACGCCGTTCGCCTCGATGAAGCGGTTCGGCTTCCACGCGATCGGCCGCGGGTCCTCGACGCGGGCCGTGACCACCACCGTGCTCCCGTCCGAGCCCGAGACCGTGATCGGGACCTCGACCGGGAACGTCAGGTCCGTGGGGGCCATGACCCAGTCGACCCTCACCGTCGCGCGCACCTCCTTGTCGACGACACCGTGGCTCGGGTAGACGTTCAGCCACTTCGGGCACGGCGTGTTCGCGGCCCAGCCGGTGGGGCACTCGACCGGGAGGTCGACGTCGATCGTGTACTCGAGCGGCTCGCGGCCGCGGTTGAACACCTCGATGTACTGCTCGGGCTGCGTCTGATACCGGCTGAACGCAGGCAGCTCGGCGGCCGCCTCGCCTTCCACGTCACCCGTCCAGAAGCTGTTCGAGCCGTCGATCGCCACGCCGAGATCCGACGCTTCCGGGACGTCGACCGACACGAGCTCCGGCCAGATGAACTCCTGGATGTTGTTGTACTGGAACTCGGGCTGCTGCCACGACGGGTTCCCCGGAGCGCCGTAGCCGATGTGAGGCTGCGTCTGGAAACCCTCCCACTTGCCGCCGGCGAGATCGTGATTGTAGTAGGACGCGAGCTCCAGATCGTCCTGGAGCCGCGCCTCCGCGGCGGCCGCCATGTCGTTCGTGGCCGCGCGCCCCTGCGCCGCATAGAGCTTGTTCTTGAACCCTGCCAGGCGCAGCGCATACAGGTTGGCTGTCGCCTTCACCTGGTAGTACACGAGCTGGAAGTAGGCGTCCTGCGCCTCCTGCGGCAGGAGCCTGGCCGCGAACTCCGCCTGCGACGCCAGCGCCTCCCACTCCTCCGTGACGCTCTCGAGCTCGCGGTAGTTCGTGATGCTGAACGGGCTCGCGCCGTCGTCGTACGTGACCGCGGACGTGTCAGGATCCGGGACCTCGGTCGTGGGCTGGCTGACCAGGACATCGTAATCGACGGTGATCTTCCGGTTGGTCAGCTCCGGCTTGCGATCCGACTGGAGCAGCGAGTAGCTGTGCAGGATGTCGGCGATGATGTCCGCGTGCTCGGAGCCGAACTGCTTCTCGGTCCACCGCCGCTCCCACGCGCCGATGTCCTCGACCTGCATCTTCTCCGGGTTCCACGCGTAGTCGAGGAAGAACTGGAGCGGGAGCTCCTCGCTCTTGAAGTCGCCGACGTTGACGACCCAGAGCCGATTGACGCCGTAGTTGTAGGCAAGGTTGAGCTGCTCCCAGACGTTGGGCAGGAGGATCGTGTCGACCCACTTGTAGTTACGGCCGCCGCCGACGTAGTCGAAGTGGTAGTAGAGGCCGAAGCCGCCGGCCCGCTGCTTGCCGAGCTCCGGCAGGCGCTTCATGTTGGACCAGTTGTCGTCGCAATAGACCACCGTGACGTCGTCCGGCACGGTGATGCCGGCGTCCCAGTAGCCCTGGATCTCCTTGTACAGCGTCCAGACCTGGGGGATGGTCGTCACGTCCTTGCCCGTCACGTCGGCGAGGATCTTCCGCTGGGACTCGACGATGTTCTTCATGAGCGGGATGCCGTCTGCCGGGGGCAGGCTGACGTCGCCGGGGCCGCGCATGCCGAGCGTGACGACGCCCTCGATGTTCTGGTCGACCATCCGCTGGATGCCCTTGGTCCAGTGCTTCTTCAGCGCGTCGGAGTTCACCGAGAAGCGCCACTCGCCGGTGCCGCCGTACGGATCGTTCCCTGGAGTGGTGATGGCGCCTGCCGCGTCCCTCTTCGCCGCGACCGCGTGGCGATTCCACTCCTCGATACCCTGCATCATCGGGGCCTCATGCGAGGTCCCCATCACGATGCCGTACCGCGAGGCCGTCGCGTGGTTCTCCGGATCGTCCTCGGCGAACGCCCGGCCCCACACGGCGGGCCAGATGTAGTTCGCCTTCATGCGGAGCGCGACCTCGAAGATCTTCTCCCAGTAAAGGTGGTTGAGCCCCCCGGGGAAGCCCTCCGCCTTGCCAGGCCCGAACATCTTCGCCGCCCAGTTGCCCGTCGCGGGGTTCTCGTCGTTGATGAAGAACCCGCGGTACTTCACCTTCGGCTCGCCCTGGGTGTGCAGCCCGGGGAGCACGTACAGCGTCTGGCTCTTCTGGGCAGGGACGTCGTCCCACCAGTACAGGGGCGACACGCCGATCTGCGAGGAGAGATCGTACGCGCCGAAGATGGCGCCGCGCTGGTCGCTGCCCGCGATGACGAGCGCTCGATCCACGCCCTCCACCGGCTTGTCGACGATCTGCGTGACGAACGTCTCCCACTTTCCCGTCACGCCGGAGACGTCGAGCTTGTTGGCCTGCACCAGCTGATCGATGATCGGGCTATTGCCCACCGTCCCGATCAGGACCACCTCTTTCGCCGACGCCGGGATCTCGTCGCTGACGACGGCCGCAGTGCCGGTCACCCGCTGGAGGTCCGCCGCGAGGTCGTCCACGACGCGGATGACGCCCGCATAGTCGCTCTCGCTGACGACCAGCGGAGCGACCTGGCCGCCCACGGCGAGGGGGAAACGACCCGCTCCACCTTCGGTTGAAACGTACTTGTCCAGGGAGCCCGCCGGCGTGTCGGCCGGCGGCACCTCGGCGTCTTGGCCGGGCGCCCCATCCGCCCCATCCGCCCCATCCGCGCCGGGCTCGCCCGGCGGGCCCGCGGGGCCCTGCGCTCCATCCGACCCGCAGGCGGCCAACGAAGCGAGCGACATGGGGAGCAGCAAGCAGAGTAGCGAGGATCCGATTCGACCCTTCCTGATGACCATGCGTGCGTAACTCATAACGGTGTTTCCCTCGTTGATGCGGCTGACCGGCGTCGTCGACGCGCCCGCGCTGGACACGGGCCGTGACCTCCGGCGCTGAGGCCGGGCGCTCCTATGCAATCGTCCAAATCTCTGCGGCGATCCGCGCCACCGCGATCGTGATCCCGGTGATCACGAGGCGTTCTTCCGAGCGATCACGCCGCGGCGATCCCGGTGATCACCACGGCGTGACGTGCGCACCGACGGTCCCGAGGCCCGGCGAGCCCGACCCGCGCCGGCTGCGCCGGACAGGACGTGCCCGCTCGGGGCCGCTGGAGACGCGCGGGAGCGAGGTGCCGTCGATGCGCGGACACGGTCCGGCGCGAAGGGCCACTCGCTGCACGCCGCGTCGGCTGCGGTCGGGCTGGGTTCCGTGGTTTATGGCTGTCGACAGATGAAGCTCGGAGGCGGAGTACGCCTTCTCTGCACAAGTTAGCTGGGTGTCACCCAGGTTGCACCTCGCTGGTGTGGCCCGACAGAATTCCCGCGGCGCGCCGCTGTGATCACGCGATCGCCGCGATTTTTCGGGTCGGAAGCTTGTTTCGCCATCATGGCGCAGAGGCATGCGCCTCCGTGCGTCGAGCCTCTCGCGGCGCGGCGGATCACAGTATCTATGGAGTTCTTCAATGGGTTTGAAGGCGGGCCGTGCGCCCCTGGCGGCGGTCCTGGCAGGCGGCGCTGCGCTCAGCGGAGGAGGGGATCGCATCGCGCGCGCTTCAGGCGAGGAGCCTCTTCGATCGAGCGGGGTTCATGCGAGCGGGGTTCGTGAGCCCACTCCGCGAGGTCGCCGGGCTCGACGACGGGCTCACCAGGCCGAGGACCGCTGTCTCCTCGATGCCCTTCGCCATCACCACGAGATGGACCGGCGCGTCGTTGTCCCAGCGCGTGAGGTCCTCGGTGCCGTGGATGGTGGCGCCGGTCCCGTACATCACATGGCTAAAGTCAAAGGGATCGAACTCGATATCCACATCGCCCCCACGCGACGCCGTCGATGTCCTTCGTGTGCTCGTTGCTCGGGTCCAGTCGCATAACTCACCCTGGCCCAAAGCAAACGAGGATAAGTAATACACTTTACAAATAAACCAACGAAGGGGTACGGCCAGGCTGGCTCGTTCGGCCGCGATACTGCTTCAAGAACAGCACTATTGCAAGAGGAGGCTTTCGGGCGCTCCAGCAGAGCTTCGAGGCACGCGGATTGCGTCATCGTGTGCCGCGCAGCGAGCTTGATGGCTTGGTTGTGCCATTCTCGGCCAGGTTCGAGGGGCTCAGCGCCCAACTCCGGGATTGACGGCGGGCAGCGCGCGGCGAAGGCGGCGCGGGAGCCCGCGTCCGCGCGCCGCTGGCCGTCAGGCAGAGGTCCTGTATGCTCCCGGGCCGCCCGTGAGACCCTTGCCGCCGCCATGCCGCTGATCGTCGTCGAGGACCTGCGCAAGGCGTACCGGGTGGCCGAGCGTCGGCCGGGCGCCCTGGGCGCGCTCGCCGGGCTCGTGCGGCCGCGCTACCGCGCCGTGGACGCGCTCGCCGGCGTCTCGTTCTCGCTCGAGCGGGGCGAGCTCGTGGGGTACATCGGGCCGAACGGCGCCGGCAAGTCGACGACGGTCAAGATCCTGGCGGGCATCCTCGTGCCGGACTCCGGGCGCTGCGAGGTGGCCGGCCGCGTCCCGTGGCGGGAGCGCGTCGCGCACGTGCGGCGGCTCGGCGTTGTGTTCGGCCAGCGCACCCAGCTCCTGTGGGATCTGCCGGTGCTCGACTCGTTCGAGCTCCTCCGGGACATCTACCGCGTCGGCGCGGCCGAATACGCGCGCGCGCGCGACGAGCTCGTCGCGATGCTCGACCTGGCGCCGCTGCTCGACACGCCGGTGCGGCAGCTCAGCCTCGGCCAGCGCATGCGCTGCGATCTCGCGGCCGCGCTGCTCCACGCGCCCGACCTGCTCTTCCTCGACGAGCCCACGATAGGCCTCGACGCCGTCTCGAAGCTCGCGGTGCGGCGCTTCGTCCAGCGGCTCAACCGCGAGCGCGGCGTCACGGTGATCCTGACGACGCACGACATGGACGATATCGAGGCGCTGTGCTCGCGCGTCATCCTCATCGCCGGGGGGCGGGTGCTCTCGGACGGCTCGCTCGAGGCGCTGCGCGCGCAGGTCACCGCGGAGCGCTGGCTCATCGTGGATCTCACGGACCCCGCGGCGGAGATCGCCGAGCCGCGCGCCGAGGTGATCCGCCGCGAGGGCGCCCGCGTGACGCTGCGCTTCGACCCCGCGGCGATCTCGACGGCGGAGCTCGTCGGGCGCGTGACGGCCCGCTACCCCGTGCGCGACCTCCTGGTGCAGAACCCGCCGATCGACGAGATCGTGGCGCGGCTCTACGGCGAGGGCGGCGAGGCGGGCGCGCGGCCGTGAGCGCGCTCGTCGCCAGCTTCGCGGGCAATCTCGCCGCCTGCGCCGCCGTGTTTCGCGCGCGCTGCCGCGCGCTCCTGCAGTACCGCGCGGCGGCGGTGGCCGGGTTCGGCACGCAGCTGTTCTGGGGGCTCATCAAGGTGATGGTGCTCGAGGCGTTCTACGGGAACGCCGCGCACCACACGTCGACCGCGCCGCTGCCCATGGCGCTGGGGCAGGCGGTCACGTAC
This sequence comes from Sorangium sp. So ce375, assembly GCF_051473855.1. Lineage (NCBI taxonomy): Bacteria > Pseudomonadati > Myxococcota > Polyangiales > Polyangiaceae > Sorangium > Sorangium sp. So ce375. Next base: position 9,470,295 of record NZ_CP150335.1, on the reverse strand, counting down.
ACGTGGCTCGGACAGGCGTTCTTCCAGCTGCTGCCGTTCTCGACGAACCCCGACCCCGAGGTGCGCGAGCTGATCCGCACCGGCGCGGTGGGCTACGAGCTGGCGCGCCCGCTCGATCTGCACGCGCTCTGGCTCGCCCGCGCGCTCGCCGCGCGCGTCGCGCCGACGCTGCTGCGCGCGGTCCCGATGTTCGCGGTCGCGGTGCCGCTCCTCGGCATGGCGCTGCCGCCGTCGCTGGCCGCCGCGGGCGCGTGGGCGGCGGCGATGGTCGGCGCGGCGGCGCTCGTGGGCGCGTTCGCGACGGCGGTGACGTCGACGATGCTGTGGACCACGTCCGGCGACGGGATCGCGCGGATCGTGCCGTCGCTCGTCCTCGTCGCCTCCGGCATGATCGTGCCCTTGCCGCTGTTTCCGCCGTGGATCCAGCCGTGGCTCGACGCGCTGCCGTTCCGCGGCATGGTCGACGCGCCGTTCCGGCTCTACCTCGGGCACCTGCCCGCGGCGGCGCTCCCGGGCGTGCTGCTGCACCAGGCGCTGTGGACCGCCGTGTTCGTGGCGCTCGGCAGAGCGATGGTCGCCCGCGGCCTGCGTCCGCTCGTGGTGCAGGGCGGCTGAGGGGCGAGGAACGGACGCGGAGACGAGGACACGAGGAACAGGCGAGATGTCGCTCGATGCAGCAAGGCTTTACCTCCGGCTCGCCGCCGCGTCCTTGCGGGCGCAGATGCAGTATCGCGCCTCGTTCGTGATGTGGTCTGTCGGGCAGTTCATCACGGTGGGCATCGAGCTGCTCGGCGCGTGGGCGCTGTTCGACCGGTTCGGCGCGGTCCGGGGGTGGCGCTTCGCGGAGGTGGCCCTGCTGTTCGGCCTCGTCAACGTCTCGTTCGCGCTCGCCGAGGCGTTCGGCCGCGGGTTCGACACCTTCTCCATGAGGGTGAGGTCGGGCGATTTCGACCGGCTCCTCCTGCGCCCGCGCTCCACGGCGTTCCAGGTCGCCACCGGGGAGTTCCAGTTCCTGCGCGCCGGGCGGCTCGCGGTCGGCCTCGTGATGCTCCTGTGGGCCGGGAGCGCGCTGAGCGTGGGGTGGACGGCGGCCAAGATCGCGCTGCTCGCAGGCGCTGTCGTCGGGGGAGCCTGCGTGTTCTACGGGCTCCTCGTGCTCCAGGCCACGCTGTGCTTCTGGACGGTCGAGTCGCTCGAGATCATGAACGCGTTGACGTACGGCGGCACGGAGGCCGCGCAGTACCCGCTGACGCTGTACCGCGACTGGTTCCGGCGCTTCTTCACGTTCGTCGTGCCGCTCGCGTTCGTGAGCTACATCCCGGCGGGCGCGCTGCTCGATCGCCCCACGGTCCCCGCGCTGCCCGAGGCCGCGCGCTGGGCGTCGCCGCTCGTGGGCGTGGTGTTCCTGCTCGCGTCGCTGCGCATCTGGCGGTTCGGGGAGCGGCGGTACCAGTCCACAGGGTCCTGAAGCAGCGGGCGTGACGCCGGTGCAAAAGCCAAAGGCCGCCGCGCTGTCAGCGGGCGCTGTCAGGTGTCATCGATCGCTGACAGCTGTCGACGGTCGCTGACAGCCGGAGGCGGTGCGCGATGGCGCGCTCCGCAGGAATGCGGGCGCGGCGGGCTCGGCACGCTGCCTGCAAAAGCGTTGACACGCTGAGACGCTGAGGCGTTGAAACGCCAAAGCGCCAAAGCGCCCCGGCGTCCAGACGGCAGCGAAGAACGGGCTTCGCGCGCTGGAGATCGACGGAAACCGGCGAGGCGGCCGCGCCGCCGCGCCGACAATGGAGGATGTTCCATGCTCTCTCTCAACAAGACACTCGGTCACCTCGGAATCGCTCTCTGCAACTCCACCCTCGCGCTCTCGCTCCTCGGCGCCGCCGCGCTGATTCCAGGGTGCGTCGCCGGCTCGGACGAGCCGTGCAGCGACGGCGCCTGCGAGGGCGAGCTGGGCGACGGCCTCGACGTCGGCTCGGGCGAGGCCGAGGACGTCGGTGAGGCCGAGTCGGCGCTGGGGGTGAACGACGTCGGCGTCATCCCGGCCAGCGCGTGCCCCTCCAACTTCGAGCAGATCACGATCTTCATGGACGACGAGGACACGAGCAACGGCAACGATCACGGCGGCTGGATCGGCGCGACGCAGAGCAACAGCAACACCAGGTTCATCTTTTGCCGCGTTGCGGGGAGCTCCTTCAAGCCGCTCAACACCGGGGAGCCGTACGCCGTGCTCAAGCTCGGCGGCACCTGCCCGGCCGGCTCCGAGGCGTTCTCGCGCACCTTCGACAACGAGGACACGTCGAACAGCAACTCGTCCACGGGGAACATCTTCCCCAACACCTCCACGCAGAGCCCCTCGAAGACCACGCTCGCATTCTGCCTGTTCCGCGGCAGCGCCAGCGCGATGAGCACCTTCCCGAACCTCGGCTTCAACTACGGGATCCTGGCGCGCGCAAACCTGTCGAAGAGCGTGGGGGTAGGCTGGGATGGCTGGATCGAGACGGACGACGAGGACACCGCGAACGGGAACAGCATGTCTTTCTCGTGGTCGGCGCTCGACTTCGCCAAGACCAATGACGCCCTCCAGATCGTGAGCAACGAGGCCGACTCCAAGACAAGGCTGCGCATGACCCGCGTGCAGTGAGATCCGCGCCGCGCGCGGAGGGCCGCGCGCCGTAGCTTTCGCGGGGCGATCCACGTACCGTCGGGTGCATGAAGCCAGCCAGGGACGAGCCCGAGCCCTGCACGCTCACGAGCGTGGACCGAGATCGCTCGCTCCGCCTGCCCTCCCTCCGTGTCCGCGTCACCTCGCCGCAAGGGCACGTGGCAGAGGCGCTCCTCGACATGAGCCCTGTGAGCGTCGGGACCGGTCCGGATTGCACCCTGGTCGTCCCCGACGCCCGGGTCTCACGCCGGCACTGCGAGCTGCGGCTCACGCCCGAGGGGATCTTCCTCCGCGATCTCGGCAGCAAGAACGGCACGCTGCTCGGCCAGACGGCCATCCTGGAGGCGCGCCTCGCGCCCCGGGCGGCCGTGCTCATCGGCGACTCGGAGCTCGTCGTCCACCCGGCTGGCGAGCCCCGGCTCGTGCCGATGTCGCCGACTGGCACGTTCGGCGGCGCCATCGGCAGGAGCTTCGCCATGCGCGCGCTCTTCGCCAAGCTCGAGCGCGCCGCCGCCACGGATCAGACCATCCTCCTGCTCGGCGAGTCCGGGACCGGCAAGGAGGTGCTGGCCAGGGCCATCCACGAGAACAGCCCGCGCAAAGGCGGGCCTTTCGTCGTCTTCGACTGCGGCGCGACCACGGCCAACCTGGTCGAGTCCGAGCTGTTCGGCCATACCCGCGGCGCGTTCACCGGCGCCCAGACGGCGCACGCCGGGCTGCTCGAGGAGGCGAGCGGCGGCACGCTGTTCATCGACGAGATCGGCGAGCTGCCGCTCGAGCTCCAGCCCAAGCTGCTGCGGGCGCTGGAGGCGCGCCAGATCCGGCGGCTCGGCGCCAGCGATTTCCGGCCGTTCGACGCGCGCATCATCGCCGCCACGCACAGGAACCTGCGCGCCCGGGCGGCGGAGGGGCAGTTCCGCGAGGACCTCTATTACCGGCTCGCCGTCGTCGAGGTGCAGGTCCCGGCGCTGCGCGAGCGCAAGGACGATCTGCCCGCCCTGGTGGAGCGCTTCCTCGCCGCGCACAGCCCGCCTCGCTCCCTGGCCGATCTGCCGCCGAACGCCCTCGCGCTGCTCGCCGCCCACGACTGGCCGGGCAACGTGCGCGAGCTGCGCAACGTGGTCGCGCGCCTGCTCCTGTTTCCCGAGGCGGTCGACGAGCTGCTCCGGCCGCTCAAGGAGGGAGCCGCGGCGGCGCGGCCGACCGCCCCGGCACCCGGGCCCGCGGCGGCGCGCCTGGACCCGCTGATGGAGATGCCGCTGCTCGACGCCCGCGAGATGGTGATAGAGCAGTTCGAGAGGAGCTATCTGACCGCCTGGCTGAGCCGCCACAAAGGCAACATCTCGCGCGCGGCCGGCGCCATGGGCGTGTCGAGGCAGCTCGTCCACAAGCTCCTCGACAAGCACGGAATCCGGCCGAAAGGGGAGCTCTGATGCCGGCGTCTCGCGGTGACAGGCGGGGCGCCGCCGTCCGCCGCGCGCCGTGGCTCGCGGCGAGCGCGGCGCTGCTGCTCGCGCTCTCGCCCGGCGTCGCCGCGGCGCAGGGCCCGGCGGGGCTCAACGCCGCGCTGAACGAGGCGGACGCCGCGCACCACGGGACGGAGCGGCTCTTCGAGGAGGAGCGGCTCGCCGAGGCCCTCGCGCTCGCCGAGCGCGACGTCGCCCTGCACGAGAAGGTCGTCGCCCTCTACAAGGGCCGGCTGCCGAGGCAGCACACCCCGGCCACGCCGTCGCCCGAGCAGCTCCTCGCAGGGGCGCTCGATCAGCTCGGATGGGTCCTGATCGAGCTGGGCCAGCACCGGCGCGCCGAGGAGGTGTTCGCGCGCGCGCACGCCATCTACGGGCGCATCCTCGTCGCCGGCGACGAGGAGCTCGGGGGCCTGGCGATCGCCGGGCTCGCGCGCCTCGCGGCCATCCGCGGCGACGGCGCCGCCGCCGAGGGGCTGCGGCGCGAGATCGGCGCGTTCGACGACCTGCTCGGCAGCCCGTTCCCGTGCCTCGCCTACAGCGAGGTCGGCCGCCTGTTCGCGATGAGGGCAGAGTACGACGTGGCCGAGGCCATGCTCAGGCTCGCCGCGGAGCGCTATCAGGGCAAGAACGCCCTGCAGGCCGAGCTGCTCCGCAACCTGGCCGATCTGGCCCTGGAGAGGGGAGAGCCCGACGCCGCCGAGCCGCTGCTCGTCGAGGCGCTCGAGACCGCCAGCGCCCGCGCGCGCTCCGCCGGTACGCCGAGCCCGCGCCTCGCCCGCGTCCTCGACAGCCTGGGCCGCCTCCACCTGGCGATCGGCCGCCCCGACCGCGCCGTGCAGGCGTTTGCGCGGGCGCTCGCGTTCCAGGAGCAGGCGCTCGGCCCCGGGCACCTGGCGGCCGCCGAGTCGCTCGACGGCCTCGCGCTCGGACACATGCAGCGCGGCGAGCCGGCGCGGGCCGCGCCGCTGCTCGATCGCGCGCTCGCCATCCGCGAAAAGGTGCTCGGGCCGGGGCACCCGGCCACCGCCGCGCTGCGCCTGCACCTCGGCGACCTGCGGCGCTCGACCGGCGACGACGGCGCCGCCGCCGCGCTCTACCAGCGAACGCAGGCCGATCTCGAGGAGGCGTCGGGGCCGGATCACCCCGCCGTGGCCGAGGCGCTGCTGCGGCGCGCCGCCCTGGCCCGCGGCGGCGGCCGGCCCGATCCGGGGCTCTCGGAGGCGCTCTCCCGGCGGGCCCTCGCGATCCTCGAGAAGGTCTTCGGCCCCGCGCACCCCAGGGTGGCCGAGGCGCTCGATGCGCTCGCCGAGGGCCACCTGCGCGCAGGGGACATCCCGAGCGCGGCGCAGGCCCTCGCGCGGAGCACGGAGATCCGCGACCGCCGCGCCGCGGCGTTGCTCACGGACAGCTCCGAGGAGCAGAAGCTCGCCGCCGTGGAGGCGCTGCGCGGCCAGACCGACCTCGTCCTGGCGCTGCCCGCGGCGGCGTCGCCGCAGGGCGGCGCCGCGGTGGACCTGGCGCTCACCACGATCCTGCGGCGCAAGGGCCGCGCCCTCGACGCGCTGGCGACGAGCCGCGCCGCCGTGCGCGATCGGCAGAGGCCGGAGGACGCGCGCCTGCTCCGCGAGCTCGTGGCGATCCAGGGCGCGATCGTCGACGCCATCGTGCGCGGCCCGGGCGCGGTGCCGGCCGCGGAGCACGACGCCGCGCTGGCCGAGCTGGAGCGCCAGAAGGCCCGGCTCGAGGCGGAGCTGGGCAAGCGCGGCGCGACCGTCGCGCGCGACGACCGGCTGGTGACGCTCGCCGAGGTGAAGGCGGCGATCCCGGAGGACGCGGCGCTCGTCGAGATGATCGTGCGCCGTCCCGTGGGCGAGGCCGCGGAGGCCCCACGCCTCGCCGCGTACGTGCTGCGCCGGCGCGGCGCCGCCCGCTTCGTGGATCTCGGCGAGGCGCGCGCCGCCTTTGGCCTGGTGGACGAGCTGCGCCAGGCGCTGGCGAGCCCGCAGCGCGATCCGGCGCCGGCCGCGCGGGCGCTCGACGAGCGCACGCTGCGGCCGCTGCGGCCGCTCCTTGGCGACGCCCGCCGGATCCTGATCAGCCCGGACGGGGAGCTCAACCTGATCCCGTTCGGCGCCTTGCTCGACGAGGGCGGGCGCTCGCTGATCGAGCGCTTCACCTTCACCTACCTGTCGAGCGGGCGCGACCTGGTGCGCTTCCTCCACGATGAGACGCCGCCGGATCCCGGTCCGGCTGCGGTGCTGATCGGCGCGCCCGACTTCGGCGATCCCGATCGGCAGCGCTCGCGTTACCGCCCGGGGGCCAGCGCCGATTGGGTCGAGCTCGGCGACATCCGCTTCCGCCCGCTGCCCGGCACGGCCGAGGAGATCGCGGCGATCGGCGCGGTGATCCCGGGCGCGAAGGCGCTCACCGGCGCCGCGGCGAGCGAGGAGGCCGTGCAGGCCGTAGCGCACCCGCGCATCCTCCACATCGCCACGCACGGCTTCTTCCTGCCGCCCGTCGTCGCGTCGGCTGGGCGGGCCCTCGAGAGCCCGCTGCTGCGCGGCGGCCTGGCGCTGGCGACGGCCAACCAGCCGGTCCCGGGGCGAGAGGACGGGATCTTGACCGCGCTCGAGCTGGCCGGCCTGGACCTCTATGGAACACGGCTCGTGGTGCTCTCGGCCTGCGAGACCGGGGTCGGCGCGGCCCGCAGCGGCGATGGCGTGTACGGCCTGCGGCGCGCGGTGCTGATGGCGGGGGCCCAGACCCTCGTGATGAGCCTGTGGAAGATCAGCGATCAGGAGACGCGCGATCTGATGGTGGACTACCACCGCCGGCTCCAGGGCGGCGGCGGGCGCAGCGAGGCGCTGCGCGAGGCCGCGCTTTCGGTGCGCGCCGCGCGCGGCAATCAGCACCCCTTCTACTGGGCGGGCTTCATCAGCGCCGGAGACGGGTCGAGCCTCGATGGCAAGGACGTCCCGCCGCGGCCGGCGCCGCCCCCGCCGGTCGCGCCCGGCCCGCGCGGCTGCGCCTGCGCCCTCGACCCGGGATCGGGCGGCGGCGCGGCCGCCCTCGCGCTCGCCACGCTCCTGCTCGGGTGCCTGCGCCGGCGCCGCCAGCGCGGGGACAGGCGTGCGTGAGCCCTTGCGCACGAAGAAAGAAAAGAAGGAAAACGGTGCGATGAAAAGCAACCTGAGACGCTCAGTTGTATTTTTGATCACTGTCGTTCTCGCCGCGTGCAGCTCCGCCCCGCCGCCCGATGCGCCGAAATCGCCCGACAGCGCCGTGGCGCCCGACGGCGCGGCTGCACCCGACGGCGCGGCTGCACCCGACGGCGCGGCTGCACCCGACGGCGCGGCCGCGCCCGCGGCGCGCGGCGTCGTCGACGAGTGCGCGTGGCCGGCCGGCACCCCCGCCGAACCGCCGCCGGCCTGCCCGACCGGGTGCTTCTGGAGCGAGAAGGACAAGGCGTGCAAGCCGGATCGCGGGGTGATCGTGCCCCAGCGCCCGCGCTGACCTGCCGCCGTCTCAGCCCGTGGCGGCCGGCTCCGGGCGCTGCCCGAGCCACGTCCGCGCCTCATCCATCAGCTTCTGCGTCAGCTCGCGCAGCGTCACATCCGCGGCCAGCGCCTCGGCGAGCGCCCGCGCCACCTCCTCGGGCGGCGCGGCGCCGCGCCGGGCCAGGTGCAGCGTCTCCCAGAGGTCGGCGCAGAGCACCCGATCGCGCTCTCGGTGCTGCTCGGCCACGCGGCGCGCCGCCCGCGCGTCCGCCAGGGCCTCGCTGCTCATCCCCATGCTGGCGAGCAGCTCGGCGCGCCGGAGCAGGGTCAGCGAGAGCATCGCGTCGCCGCGCCCCTCCTGCAGCTCGACCGCCTCGTTGGCGCAGCGCAGCGCCGCGCCGGCCTCACCGCAGCGCCGCAGCGCCTCCGCCCGAAGCGACAGCGCCACGCCGCGCAGCGCCGGATCGCCGGCCTCGGTCGACAGCGCCGCGGCGCGCTCCGCCACGTCCGCCGCCTCCGCCGCGCGGCCGGCGCGCAGCAGGAAGGCCGCGAGGTTCTGCAGGAGCAGCCGGCGCTGCGCCCGCATGCCGTAGCGCTCGGCCCGCGAGACGAGCCCGTAAAGCCGCTCGATGGCCGCCGCGAGCCGGCCGAGCTCGGCCTCGACCACCGCGAGATCGCCGTCGATCTCGATCTGCCGCCACACCGAGGCGCTGGCCGCCGAGAGCTCGAGCGCGCGCTTCAGATCGGCGTCGGCGAGCTCGAGGTCGCAGCGATCGGCCGCGTAATCGAGCTCGAACCGCAGCACGCGCGCCGAGAGCTCCAGGCCGGGGTCGCAGCGCGCCGAGAGCTCGACCGCCTCCCCGGCCAGCGCCATGGCGCGAGGCCCGCGCGCCACCCCGGCGAGGGCCATCCGCGCCTCGCAGCGCAGCCGCTCGTCGCCGAGCGCGTCGGCGTCGGCCAGCAGCGGCTCGTCGCCGGCGCTCGCCTCGTGCAGCCCACGGCTCACCTCCAGCCGGTAGATGCGCCGCCGCAGGCCCGCGGCGCTCGCCGGGGCGAGCGCGCTCGCCGCCGCGCCGGGCCGCTCCAGCCGCTGCCTCGCCTCCTCGAAGGCGCGCCCTCGCAGCAGCACGCGCACGACGTCGAGCTCGATCGCGGCGCGCTCGCAGGGATCGTCGGTCATCGCCGCCAGCCTATCGCCGAGCCCGGCTGCTTCCTCGAAGAGCCCGGCCGCGAAGGCCGCATCCATGGCCCGCCGCAGCCAGGCCCGCGCCGACGCGACGGCGCCGAGCTTCTCGTAGCCGGCGGCCAGGAACGCGGCGTCCGCGGCGGCGCCCGGGCCCTCGGCGATGGCGTCCAGGAGCGCCCGGTGCAGCCGCGGGAACCAGGGGCGCTTGCGCGCCACGCCGAGCACCGCCTGACGCACCATCTCCTGCCCGAAGCCGATCTCCGGCGGCTCCCCCGACACGGTGAGCATCCCGGCCTCGACCCAGGCGTGCACGGCGCTCTCGAGCAGATCGTCGCTGGCCACCACCCGGTACAGGACCTCGACGCCGAGGCCGCCGCCGTACAGCGCGATCGCGGCCAGGGCGCGCAGCCCCGCGCGCTCGGCGTCGCTGCCCGGCTCGAAGTAGCTCGCGAGGCGGTCCTCGACGAGCTCTGCGACGCCGGGCACCTGCTCGTCGAGCGCGCGCCCGCCCGCCGCGTGCAGCACGCCGTCCCGCCACGTGATGGCGCCCGTCTCGCGCCACGCCAAGAGCGCGTGCACCGCGAAGAAGGGCACCCCGCCGGAGCCCTGCGCCACCGCCCGCGCGAGCTCCGGCGAGAGCGGCGCGATCGCGTGCGCCAGCCGCTCGGAGTCGGGCTCGTCCAGCCGCTCGAGCGCGAGGTGCTTGATCCCGGGCCGGATCCTGGAGCGCACAGCCCCGAGCAAGGCGCGCAGCTTCGGCGATGGGCTCGGCTCGTTGCGGGCCGCGGCGAGCACGAGCAGCCGCGCCGGGTCGCCGCCCGCGGCCTGCTCGGCGAGCAGCGAGAGGAGGCGCAGCGTCGTCGGGTCGGCCCACTGGAGATCGTCGAGCGCGAGCAGCAGCGGCTCGGCGGCGGCGCGGAGCAGCGCCGCCTCGACCCCCTCGAGCGCGCTGTCCGCGTCGCCGGCGCTGGGCAGCGCGGCCGGCGCGAGTGCCCGATCCACGGCGTCGGAGAGCTGGGCGAGGGCCGCGCGGCCGCCGGGCGGCAGCGTGTCGAGGGCGCGGCGCAGCGGCCGCAGCGGGCTCCGCCGCTCGGGCGAGCAGCTGCCGCGCAGCACGCGCTCCGCCGGCAGACCGGCCGCGTCGATCCCGGCCTGCAGCACGCGGGTGCGGCCGAGCCCGAGCGGACCGGTGATCACCACGAAGCGCGCCCCGTCGGCGATCCGATCCGCGGCGTGCGCCAGCGCCGACAGCGCCGCCTGCCGAGCGATGAGCGGCGGGTGAACCTTGATCTCGGGGGCCTCGGCGCGGGAGATGGTGCGCGCCGGAGGGGCGTTTGCCCGGGAGACGGTGTGCGCTCCAAGGGCGCTGGACCGAGAGGCGGTGTGCGGCCCAGGGGCGTTTGCCCGGGCGACCGTGGGCGCCGCGCGGGCGGCAGCGCCGGAGGCCGTGGCGGGCGAGGGGCCGGCGGGCGGCGGCGCGGCCGGCGCGCTCGCCACCTCGGGAGGCGCCGCCGCACGCGCCCCCGACGGCGGATTGCGCAGCGCGGGCGTCGCCGCCGGCGCCGGGCCGCCGCCGGCTCGCAGCGTGCGCGCGACACGCTCGGCGGCCTGCCCCTCGTGCGGCGCGAACGGCGCCAGCGCGGCGGCGAGCGCGGCCACGTCGGGGGGGCGCTCCGATGGGTCCTCCCGCAGGCAGCGCAGCACGGCGGCCTCCAGCTCCGGCGGGGTGCCGGGGCGGGCCTCGGCCAGCGGCGCCGGGCCGCGCTGGATGGCCGCGCAGACGTCGAGCAGCGACTGCCCGGGGAAGGGGGGCGCCCCGCTGAGCAGCCGGTAGAGCACGGCGCCCAGCGCCCAGATGTCCGAGCGGGCGTCGGCGGCGCGCGCCGAGCGCATCTGCTCCGGGGCCATGTAGAGGGCGGTGCCCAGCACCGCGAACGTGCTCGTGAGCTGCTCGCCGGCGGCCGCGGTCGCGGCGGCGGGCGTGTGCTTCGCGATCCCGAAATCGATCACCTTCACGAGCTCGGAGCCGTCGGCCCGCCGCGCCAGGAACAGGTTCCCGGGCTTCACGTCGCGGTGCACGATGCCCTGTGCGTGCGCCTCGGCCAGGCCCTCGCACGCTTGCAGCACATACCCCACCGCGACCTCGATCGGCGGCGGCCCGTGCGCCCGCAGCAGCGCGCCGAGATCGCAGCCGTCGAGCAGCTCGAAGACCAGGAATGGATCCCCGGCGTCGAGGAAGCCGAGATCGTAGACGCGGGCCACGTGCTCGCCGCGCAGCGCCGCCGTCGCCCGCCCCTCGCGCAGGAAGCGCTCCCGCGCCGCCGCGTCGACCAGCGCGTCGCGGCGCAGCAGCTTGATCGCGACCTGATTCCCGAGGTGCAGGTGGCGCGCGGCCATCACCACGCCCATCCCGCCCTGGCCGAGCACGCGCTCGACGCGGTATCTGCCGGCGACGACGTCTCCGAGGCTCACCGGTGCGCTCATGGGCTTCGCGGCGCCCGAGTATAGCGCCGAGCGAGCGCGCCAGCTCGGCCTTGTGTTCAAGGCCGCTGTGCGGCCGCGGCCAGCGCGCGGAGCGCCGCTCGCCGGGCGCGGATTGGGCCGTGCTCGCGCGGTGATCCCCGCGCGAGACGGCGTTCACGCGGCGGCGGCTCGCTCGCTGCTACTTCGCGTGCAAGACATTGACGTTCAGCACCGACTCGGCGGCTCGGATGCCCTGGTAGAGGCTATCGCACTCGCTGTATCCGGCCACCTGGAGCCCGTAGGCGACGTGCGACGCGTACATCGGCGCGCCGCTGTCGCCGCCGGTCCCGCAGAACGACCCCCGGCCCAGGTGGTGCACGGTCACTCCACCGTACGTGGCGGTGACCCCGAGCTGGGTGACATACCCGCAGTCGCTGCGACCGTAGTAGGCGCCGGTCGTGCAGATTCGCATGCCCAGCACGCTCTTCTTGTCGGAGGTGATCTTGTACGTGGTGTTGGTCGTGGTGTCCGGCCCGCTCGTGACATAGACCCACGGCTCCGCGTCCCACCCCGCCGGGTTCTTGATGCGCAAGATCGACATGTCACCGCCGCCGTTCCACTCCCAGTGCCACACAGGGCCGACCACATGGCTGGAGCTGTCCGTGAAGCGGGTCGACCAGTCGTCGTAGTTCTCGTACGCGCAGTGCCCGGCGGTGAACTGATAGAGCACGTCGTCCACCTTGCTCTTGGCGATGAACGCCCCGGTGCAGCCCGTGCCGGAGTTGGTGATCTTGATGCCGCCGCGCAGCGGCGCATCGCAATAGGGATAGACGCAGGCGCGCGCCGTGGCGCGGCCGGCGTATCGGCCGACCACGACCATGTCGCCGAGCTGCTTCTGCGCGGCGGCGACCAGCTCGCGCTGGGCGTCGGTCAGCGGGCCGTCGGCTGGTACCTGCAGCTCGACCGCGCCGAGATCCGTGCGCAGGCCGGCGGTCAGGGTCGCGGCCGCGCCGTCGTTGACCTTCTCGATCTGGGCGCCGAGCCAGTCGTTGGCGCGGTCGAGCTCCGCCATGGAGCGGCGCACCTGGAGGATGTCGTACCCCTCCGTCAGACCGATCTTCCGGGCCACCTCCTGCACTGCAGCGACCGTGTCGGTGCCGAGCTTGCCAGCCACGCCGACCATGATCCGGTCGCGGCGCGCCGCGTCGATCCAGACGCCGCCGAACTGGTCACCCAGAGCGGCGCCGACCTGCTCGTCGAGGTCCCCCGCGAGCGCCTGCCAGCCGAGCCGCTGCTGCGCTTCGGCGTACGAGATGCCACGCTCGCGGGCGAACGCCGCCGCTTCCCCGTCCACCTCGACCAGGATGGCGGAGGGCGGAGAGGATAGTCCGCTGGGAGCGAGGTGGTCTTCCAAGACAGCGTCGTCCTGTGAAGGCTCCGTGTCAGGATCAAACGTCATGCATCCTGCGAACAGCGCCATCATGACGGGCATGGCGAGCCAATGGAGGGACAGCGTGGTCTTTCTATCGCGGTCGTACATGGTCATCTCCGTTCTCGAACACGGACTCGGGCGGCGAGGCGCGACGTGGCTCCGCCGGTGAGGCCGTCCAGGGGTTCCGGTGGAAGCTCGCTGCGCGACACGCGCGTTCGCCGCGGATCGACCGCCGGCTGCCACCGGCGATCCTGCGGCGCCCGTCCGAGGTGCGCAGCGCGACCCGCTGAATTGCAACGGGTGTGCCGCTGAATAACAGCCGGTGCGCCGCGATCTTGCTGCGGGCAACCCCCGGCCGCTGGAGGGGTGAGCCGCCATGCCTGGAGGCTATGGCCTCCAGGCCACGGCCTTCATCCCGTGACATCACTCCACCGGCGCCCTCCCGGGCGTGAGCTCGACGACGACGGAGCCCGACGGATCTCCTTGTCGCCCCGCCGGAGCCCGCGGGGCGGCCCGACGCCCCCCGACGCCGAGGCCCGACGCTGCAGCACGAGACCGCCTCCGGGATCTGTTGCGATCCCCTGGCCGCCGTCTAGAATCAACGCTGCAATGAACAAATTCTTTTACAAATCAAATATCATCGTCGCTGGTCTCTCCCTCGCGCTCGGCGTGGTCGCCTGCGGAGAAGACGACAGCTCGGCAAACGAGACCGGGTCGGGCGGCGGGGCGACCACCGGGTCGGGCGGCGGGGCGACCACCGGCGCCGGCGGCGGGGCGACTTCCGGATCGACCTCGGCGTCGGGCGGCGGGGTGACCACGGCGTCGGGCGGCGATCCCAATCCGGATCCCGCGAACGCGCGGACCTTCGACCACCGGCACGCGAGCCTCGACGGTATCCCGGCGAGCTGCGTCGACGCGCTCAAGTCGGGGGACTTCGTCTTCCATTATGCCCATCGCTCGCACGGCTTCCAGCTCATCGTCGGCGCCGAGAGCATCGAGGCGAAGACGCCTGCCTACGGCTTCGCGAAGGAGTATTGCGACGTTCCGCAGCAGACGGACGTCTTCCTGATGTGGGACGGGATGATCGACACCGACCTCGTCCCGGGCGAGGAGTACTGGGCGACCGAGGCCGGGATCAACGACGTGCGCACCATCCTGGGCGAGCACCCGGAGATCCGGTACTCGATGTGGGCGTGGTCCACGGAGATCTCCGAGCAGACCGAGGAGAGCGTGCAGCTGTACCTCGACGTGCTCGACGCGCTCGGGCAGGAGTTCCCGGACGTGACCTTCATCTACATGACGGGGCCCGGTGACGAGGAGTACAACGGCGTGAACCGCGCGGAGCGCAACCAGCAGATCCGCGATTTCTGCCGGGATCATGGGAAGATCCTTTATGACTTCGAGGACCTCGATGTCCACGCGGAGGGCGAGCGCCACACCACGACCGTAGACGGCGTCGAGATCCCGATGCAGCACCCGCGTTACGATGTGGACACGTCCGGCAACACGGAATACGAGCACACCCACACGACCCAGGGCAGCTGCGAGATCAAGGCCATGGCCTTCTGGCGCATGATGGCCGAGCTCGAGGGGTGCGCGCAGTAGCCGCCGAGGCCGCCGGGCATGGCCGCGCCCCGCTGGGTCGGGCGCGGCGCGCCCTGCTGTCGTGAGCTGCTCGCGCTCGGCCAGCCCGCCGATTTTTTCTTCGCGCCCACGCCCGCGCGCCGCGGCCGAGCGCCGCGCGGGCTGGCGCTCGGCCGCGGCGACGTCCCCGGGAGCCGCTGTCTTTCCTGTCGGTTTAGTCCCGGTTTCCGGCGGAGGACTCCGCCGGATCGCATCGCTCACGCCTTGCAGGCCGCCTTGCGTCCATGCTACTCGCCTGTCGCACAGGCATGCTCCCCCGCGCGCGCCCCGCGCAGGGGCGCCGCCTGGCAGCCGATCGGAGGCGGGCCATGGAAAGCGCGATACCGCTCGGGAAGAAGCAGATCATCGACGGCCAGCTGCGGGTCTACTACTACGGTTACTGGATCAAGGCCTACGAGGCGCCGGCCGACACCCTGCTCGCGAAGAAGCGCCTCATCGAGGCGCTGACGCGGCGCCTGTTCAACCACGTCGAGCACGGCATCAACGTCCCGGGAAGACGGCTGGACGAGGCGCGGCTCGCCTTCGAGTCGGAGACCGATCCGCAGCGGAAGCGCGTCAAAGGCGCCATGCTCGCCGGTGCGATCTTCAATCGAGCGACGGACATCTTCACCAAGCTCGTCGAGATCCAGGAGCTCGGCGTCACCATCGAGCCCGACAACGCCCTGATGCGCGAGTGCGGAGAGCACCTCCTCGAGGCGCTGACGCTCGGGAAGATGGTGCTCCACCGCAGCGGGGAGGAGGGGCTCGACGAGCTCTGGGGCGAGCCCTTCAAGGCGTTCTCGTTCCCGATCGAGGCGTTCTACAACAGCCGATATGTCAAGATCGCCCAGAGCATGAGGGCGATCGACGGCATTCGCGACGCGATGATCGACACCTTCGCCGGCTCGCCGATGTTCTCGGGGCTGGACCGCCTGGCCCGCGAGTTCGCGCACGCGGCCAAGGTCAAGTGTGAGACGCTGCGCACCGACGACGATATCTTCGAGGTCTGGACGTCGTTCGTCGTATCGGCGGAGAAAGTCGCCGCCTTCCAGCCGCTGCTCGGCGCGGACGCCTCACCCCATGAGCGGGAGCAGGCGGCCCGGGGGGTCGAGCTGATCGTCCGCGGCAAGAACGTGATCTCGTACATCACGCGCGCGCGCGTGCCGATGCCCAAGACCACGGGCGAGCTCCTCGAGCGGTACGAGCGTTACCGCGCCACGTACGGCGCCGCGCCCGCGTCCGGGTCCGCGCGCAGCGTCGCCTGAGCGCGCGGGCCGGCGGCGCTCACCCCGCGCCCTGCGCCGCCACGAGCCGGATGGCCTTCTCGGGACAGGCGACGACGCAGAGGCCGCACGCCTGGCACTGCGCCGCGTTCGGCGTGAGCGCGGTCTTCCGGCCGTGGACGAGCGACTTGAGCTTTCCGAGCGGCGAGAGGGCGTCGAAATCAGCGCTCGATATGCGGGCGATCTCGAAGACCTGATAAGGGCACACCTCGACGCAATCGCCCTTCGCCTCGCACCGGCTCCGGTTCACCACGGGCCGGAAGGCGCCGGGCTCGGCCCGGCACTGCTCGCCCGGCTGGTCCGGGTGCGACGCGGCGCGACGCGCCTTCTCCTTGTTCAACGATCCTGTCATGTGCGTGCCTCGCGGTGCCGCGCGCGGCGCTCAGCGCAGGCGCGCCGCCTTTGGAAGGGGCTATCAGCTCCCCCCGCGCCGGTCAACGAGGCGCGGCCGGCGGATCGCCGTCGCCGGCGAGCTCGTCGGCACGTCGGCGCCGCGGCCGCCCGAGAACAGATGGCCGTTCGACTCGGGGCGGGTCGCGGCCGCCGCGAGCGCAGAGGCTCTCACGCTCATGAGCCTCGGCGGAGCGGTGTTGTGGGCAGGCGTCCGACATCTCGCCTGTCTGTTGTGGTGGAACGTTTCCGTTGACGCTGGGGCGCGCGTCTCTGGTAAGACGAGTCGATGAAGTATGCTTTGGTGCTTTCGGGGGCTCTCTCCATCGGTCTCTCCTCGCTTCACGCGAGCGCGCTGGTCACGCAGCCGAACGGCAGCGTCATGCCGCGGGACTCGATGAACAACGAGGTCCAGCTCTATACCCTGTTTACCAACCGGGGAGAGGCGCTGGACTACCGGGCCGACGGGAGCACCACGCCGTCCACGTTCTCGCCGCTCTGCGGCTTCACGGCGGAGCTGGTGCTCCGCCAGACCGGGTCTCGCCTCGGGGTCGGCTGGTACAACGTCGACCCCGCGGCCACGGCGCCGCCGGCGCTCGGTGACATCCACGAGATCGTCCCCGCCGGCTCCGGCGTCGGCACCATCATCACCGCCGCGGACATCCGGAACGATCCCGCCTATGCGAACGGGCAGATCGGCTTCGCGCTCATCGGCGCGCAGCTCCACTACTCCGAGCAGCGGTGGAATCAGGTGTGCACGGGGTGCGACACGCCCGGGCCCTGGGTCACCGCGGTCATCTACGCCTCGACGGTGACGCCGAACGCCTTTTACGTCGCCTTCGAGGACGGCAGCGTCGGCCCGGATCCCGGCGACTTCAACAACGATGGCGACTACAACGATTACGTCTACTTCTTCAGCGGCCTCACGTGCACCGGCGGCGGCGAGCCGTGCGACACCAAGCTGCCCGGCGTGTGCGCGCCAGGGGTGACCCAGTGCGCGGCGGACGGGCTCACCTGCCAGGGGCTCGTGCCGTCCTCGCAGGAGAGCTGCGACGGGCTCGACAACGACTGCAACGGCGTCACCGACGAAGGCGAGCTCTGCCCGCCGGAGCACGTCTGCGACCGGGGCGTGTGCGTGCAGGCGTGCGGCCGGGGCGAGTTCGCGTGCCCCTCGGAGAAGGCGTGCAACGCCGCGGGGTTCTGTGTCGAGCCAGCGTGCGCCGAGGTCGTCTGTGACGCGGGGGAGGTGTGCGTCGGCGGGCGGTGCCGCGCGCCGTGTGATGGAGTGGAGTGCCCCTCCCCGACGGTGTGCCGTGTCGGGGTCTGCGTCGACCCGTGCAGCAACGTGACGTGCGAGGAGGGCACGGTCTGCGACGGCGGCGTGTGCAAGCCGGAGTGCCCGTGTACGCCGTGCCCGAGCGGCCGCGCGTGCGAGGAGGAGAGCGGGCTTTGCCGGGAGTCGGCCTGCGTCGGCGTCGCGTGCCCGCCTGGCCAGCGCTGCGACGCTGGCGCGTGCGTGGACTCGTGCGCTGGCGCGGTGTGCCCGAGCGGGCAGACCTGCGCCGCGGGCGCCTGCGTGGAGGACACGAGCACGACAGCGGCCAGCGCGGCCGCAGGCTCGACGGGCGCTGGCCTGGACTCCGGCGCAGGCAGCGGCCTCCCGGAGCCGGTCAGCAGCGGCGCCACGGGCGGCAGCGGCGGTGCCGGCGGTGGTTCCGGCGGGGCGGCTTCGGGCGGCTCCGGCGGGGCGGCCGCGGGCGGCTCGGGCGCGGACGGCGGCTGCGGCTGCATCGTGGCTGGCGCGCGCGGCTCGGTCGGAGCGCCGCTCGCGGCGATCGCGCTGGCGCTGGCCGGCGCGATCCGCCGGCGGCAGCGCGGCGGCGCTTCCGCGAAGGGCGCGGCGCCTCAGGGATCGGCGGGGACATGACACGGCCGTGGCCGCTCCTCGCCGGCGAGCGGTCATGGCATAGTCCGTTCATGAGATATGAGCTCCTTGGCTCGGTGCTGTGCGGACTCCTCCTCGCCGCCTGCAGCGATGACGACAACGTGTCGCCGGTCGGAGCCGGCGGCGCGGGCGGCGCGGGCGGCAGCGCGAGCAGCAGCGCTGGCGGCGCGACCGGCGACGGCGGAGGAGGAAGCGGAGGCGCGGCGCCGGTCGCCTGCGGAGGGAGCGCGGGAGCGACCTGCGGCGAGGCGGAGTACTGCGCGACGCCCGACACGACGTGCGCCGAAGACGCGCAGGGCGAATGCATGGTGAGGCCGAGGGTCGGGGAATGTCCGGACGACTGCCCGGGGGTCTGCGGGTGCGATCATCGTACCTATTGCAACGAGTGCATGGCGCACGCGGCCGGGGTGAGCGCGTCGACGGACGCGTCCTGCGCCAGCGCGGATTACGTGATCGGCGATCGCGACCGTGTCTACGTGCACCACGCCGACCTGCAGAACCATCGGTGTCTGACGATCTGGATCGCCGCGTTCGCCGACAGCGATCCGCTCTATGCCGGGATCGAGCTGAAGCAGTTCTGGGGCGTGCTGGACGTGGCGCTCACCGATCAGATGAGCGATTGCACAGAGCCGGGCATGCCGCCCCTCGACGAGCGCGCGTATGCCGTGACCGGGGCCACCGGGACGATGACGTGGGAGCCTGAGCCGGTCACCGACATCCCGTGCATCATCGACATGGATATCACCGTCACGCTCGACGGGGAGCCCGGGACCGTGCGCTTCCAGGAGACCGGCGTGGTCGTCGACAACACGTGCCTCTAGCGCACCAAGCGTATCCAACGCTAGAGCGACGAACAGGATGAAAATTTTATAAATTCAATTGGTTGCGAAGCCCGGCGATCCGCCGGGGAGAGCTCCAAGGGCAAGGGAACGCGGGGAAGATAAAACCGCAAGGACGCAAGGGGCGCAACAGATGAGGGATGAGATATTTTCCTGTCTTCCCCTTGCGCCCCTCGCGCCCTTGCGGTTCTTCTTCTCTTCTGTTGATTTTCCAGAGACTCTAATGTGATCGGTGTTCTGGCTCCGTGCGTCGGTCTTCTGCGGAGCCATCGATCGGTCGACGAGCGACTTCCTGAACTGCGCGTGTCGGGTGCGGGTGAGCCCTGCGAGCGGCCCCACGGGACGCCGTCTCCCGGCACCTACGCCGCGGATGGCAAGGACACTTCCTTCCCGGCTCTCCTTGCCTCGATGATGTGCGCGGTGTTGACGAGCCCGATGTGAGAGAACGCCTGTGGAAAATTGCCGAGCTGGCGGCGCAGCTCGGGGCTGTACTCCTCGGCGAGCAGGCCGACATCATTGCCGAGGGAGACCAAGCGATCGAGGAGCGCCTCCGCCTCGTCGAGGCGACCGACCATCGCGTAGTTGTCGGCGAGCCAGAAGCTGCAGATAAGGAAGGTCCCTTCGTGCCCCTGCAGACCGTCCACCCCCGTTTCGGTCGCGTAGCGCAGGACGAGGCCATCCCGGGTGAGGCCCTTCTCGATCGCCGCGACGGTGGACAGCATGCGGGGATCATCGGCGGGTAGGAAGCCCATGTGCGGGATCAGGAGCACGCTGGCGTCGAGGGCTTCCGAGCCGTACGATTGAGTGAAGGCGCCGACGCCCGTGTTGAATCCGCGCTCGAGCAGGTCGAGGCGGATCTCCTCGCGCAACGCGCGCCAGCGCTGGATCCGCTTCTCCAGTCGATGCTGTCCGCCTACACCGAACTCCTCGATCATGCGTACGGCGCGATCCACTGCCACCCAGGCCATCAGCTTCGAGTGCGTGAAGTGCAGCTGCTTCGCCGAGCGTACCTCCCAGATGCCTTCGTCCGGCCGCTGCCAGGATTTCTCGACGAAGTCCACGATCTCCACGATGGGGTCCCACGTGTGCGGCAGATCCGGCAGGCCGTGCGCGTGGGCGTCGTAGAGCGTGTTGAGCACCTCGCCGTAGACGTCGAGTTGAAATTGATCGTAGGCGCCGTTGCCGATCCGCACCGGCCTCGACTCCTCGTATCCCGGGAGCCACGGCAGCTCGATCTCGGTGAGCCGAGGCTCCCCGGCCACGCCGTACATGATCTGCAGCTGCGCGGGAGCCCCGGCGACAGCGCGCATGAGCCAGTCGCGCCAAGCCTGAGCTTCCTCGAGGTACCCGCCGCGCATCAGGGCGTCGAGCGTGAGCGTGGAGTCGCGCAACCAGCAGTAGCGATAGTCCCAGTTGCGAACGCCGCCGAGGTCCTCCGGCAAGGACGTGGTCGGCGCCGCCACGATGCCGCCCGTAGGCGCATAGGTGAGCGCCTTCAGCGTAAGGAGCGACCGCACGACGGCGTCACGCCAGCGGCCTTGGTAGCGACAGCGGCCCGCCCACTCTCGCCAGTGACGCTCGGTTCGCGTGAGCTCCTGCTCCGCGTCGACGGGGTGGGCCGGCGCGTCTTCATGCGACGGGTAGAACGTGAGGGTGAACGGCAGGCGCTGGCCCGCGCGGACGACGAAGTTCGTCTCCAATCGGGCGGCGTTCCAGTCGGGGTCGAGCGACGCTGGGCTGCTGAACGCGAGCGCGGCGGGCCCAGACGTGAGCGTCGCTCGGCCTCCGTCACACCGGATCCACGGGATCACGCGGCCGTAGCCGAACCGCGCCCTCAGATCGGAGTGCATCGCGACTTCGCCCTCGATTCCTTCGACGATCCGGATGACGTCGTGGGCCCCGTCGACGAGCCGGGTGGCGTCGTGCGCGCCGACGCCTGGGGGCATGAAGTCGATCAGGCGCGCGCGGCCGCTCGCACAGACGAACTCGGTCTCGAGGACCAGCGTGTCCCGCCGATAGCGCCGCTCCAGGCTTCGTATCGTCGTGGCTGGCCGGATCGTCCAGTAGCCGTGGTCGTCGCGTCCGAGCAGCTTCGCGAAACACGCGTCAGAGTCGATGCGTGGCAGGCAGAGCCAGTCGAGCGAGCCGTAACGCGAGACCAGACCGACCGTGGTCGTGTCACCGATGAGACCGTAGTGTTCGAGCGGAGCTGACATGATCACAATATGCATGTTCATGCCTGGACCGCAATCCTGGAGCCGAGCGTTCGCTGCCCAGATTGCCTGATTCGAACTGCGTCCATAGCGCAATGTCAGAGCGCGTTTGCTCGCTCATGATCCAAATGGGCGATCCGGCAGTTCCTGTCGAGCTCGGGGAGATTCGATTTCTCGAAATCCCTGGGCGCTGGGGCAGGAGCGTCGCCTTCGGTCGAGCGCGTCCGGAGGCGAGGTCGAGAGCGGCGCGAGGGGTCCGGGGGCCGAGGGAGCTCGGAGCAGCTCGAGCCCACGTGACGGCGACTCGCTCTGCCCGCAGGAAGTCCGGACAGAGAGGGTCGGACTCCTGCGCCGCTCCGCGAGAGCGCCCCTGCGGGTATACGAGGCGCGGAGCTACAGGGGGAGCCTGACATCGTGCGTGGCCGAGAGGAGAGCCGACACCACGGAGAGCTCGTAGAGCAGCATGGAAACGACCATCGTGGCCGTGCCGACGCGATATGCGTGCGTCTTGCGATCGCGATAGATGAGATTGCTGAGGAGCCACGCCGGCACGTCGTCTCCTCGCTGATCCGTGATCCAACGAATATGGAGCACGCCCACCACGATGATGGTGGCCGCAAGGAGCGCCATGCCGCCACCGAGGAGCAGCGCCGCCTGTTCGAGGCGCGCGGGCCGGGGAATCATGAACAGCTGGAGGATGCTCGTCGTCGTGATGAGGACCCCGCAGATCCCGAGCAGCACCGAGGCGCGCGCGTGCATCATCTGGAACTGCCGGTCCAGCATGGTGCTGAGCTGCTCGTAGTTATCGCCGTAGATTCGCAGGATTCGCTCGCACTCGTCGCGCCGGCGCTCCTCGCCGGGCCGGCGCCGAGCACCACCGTCCGGCGCTCGCTTCGCACACGGTTCGCTCATGAGACTTCCCGCGCTGGTAGGGGGCAGGCTGCGACGATCCGGGGTACCGTCGCCGTGCGAACCGTCCATGCGACGTGCCTGGGTATGTGGCAAGCCCACAGGGAAAAGATCGACTCGACGGTCGGGCGAGCGACCTAGGCGTCGGGCCCGTCTGAAGTCTCGCCAGGGATGGCCCACCATGGCACCGGGCGGGAGGTCGGGCCGAACAGCTCGGTGAGGGATTTCGCACCGGGATGGGCGGAGAGAGGTCCATGAAGATCACAGCCGCTGCATGGAGCGTGCTGCTGTCCTCTCCGGCCTGGGGTGTGGAGAGGAGCCGTTCGCCCCACCGTGCGCGGAGGTGGCACCTGCGATCCAGCCCTCGGCCGCGCCGCCGGCGGTCGGGGCGGGCGCCTCAGCGAGGCCGGGTCGGAAGGCGTGCTCGGAGGCGCGTCACGGCGGAGGCTTTCGGCTGCCCGGCGGTGGAGCCGGGGCCTCGGTCGTCGTGTCGGTCGCGGCGGCGGCACCGGCCGCGGCGGCCACGCCGGCGACGATGCCAACCCAGTGGCCGCCCTTCCACAGGACCTTGCCGCAGCGGTCGCACCGCCAGAACTCGTGGTGGCGATCCGCCACCACGGCCGGCACCGCGTCCCTGACTGTCTCCTTCGGGGCCGCCGTGAGCGCTCCGCCGCACGCCATGCAGCGCGGGTCCCGCACGGGTAGCCCGAGCTCCCGCAGCACGAAGCCCGCTTGCTCTGTCGGCCGCAGCCCGCGCGGCACGTAGAGCCCGCGCACGGCCGCGGTGCGAAGGGAGCGCCGCTCGAACACGCCGGCGTCGGAGCTCAGCAGCACACGGCCGGTCTGCTGCGCGAGGCGCACGAGGTCGCCGTCGTCGATGCCGTGCTCGAACATGGCGTCGTAGCCTGCGCCGCGCAGCCAGCGCGACAGGCCGCCCAGCATCGCGTCGCACAGGAAGCTCGGCGTCGCCGTGCCGCCCTGCGCCGGAGCCGCGCCGCCCTGGGCCGCCGCGCCGCCCTGCGCCGGAGCCGCGCCGCCCTGCGCCGGATCGGCTCTGCCGCCCGCCTCACCCACGAGCACGCCCCATCGCGCTCAGGATGGCGGAAGGCCGGCGGGCCGCAAGGGCGCCGCCGGCGAAATCCCCACGCGCCCGCCGCGCGCTGCTACCGTCGGCGTACGGTCCACCGATCGTGGAGGAGTCGATGTCGATGAAGCGTGCAAGGTGCTCCTGTGTAGCGGCCGCGCTCGCCGTGCTCGCGAGCGCGCAGCAGGCGTCGGCCTACTGCCGCTCGAACTCCTGCAAGAGGTCGGAGCTCTGCCTCCAGGACGACCAGCCGGTCGGCGATTGCAAGCCGCTCCGCTGGGCGGGCGATTGCATCGGCTTCAGCATCCAGGAGGACGCGTCGAGCGAGATCTCCTACCAGGAGATCTCCGACGTGCTCGACGCCGCGTTCGACACGTGGATGCAGGCGCCCTGCGAAGGGGGAACGCCGGGGCTCCGCGTCCAGAACCTCGGGCCCGTCGCCTGTGGAGCGGTGGAGCTCAACGCGAGGGACGGCAAGACCAGGATCGTCGACGGCCTCGTGCCCGGCAACGCCAACGTGGTTGTCTTTCGCGATCTGGAGTGGCTCGCGGCCGCGGGACACAACACCGAGATGCTCGCGCTCACGACGGTGCAGTTCGACAGGAAGACAGGTGAGCTCTGGGGGGCCGACATGGAGATCAACTCCGATCTCTACGATTTCACCGTCGGGGACGACTCCGCCGCGCCGAGGGAAGATCTCCTCGCCATCGTCACGCACGAGGCCGGGCATTTCCTTGGCCTCGACCACTCCTTGGCGGGCCCCGAGGCGACCATGCACTCCAGGTACGACAGGTCGGATCCGATGAACTTCCGGACGCTGCACGACGATGACATCGCGGGCATCTGCCAGATCTACCCTCCTCGCGATCTCTCCACGTCGACCTGCAACCCCATCCCTCCGCACGGGTTCTCGCCCGAGTGCGCCGACGACCAGCGGGTCCGCTGCAGCGTGGCGCCCCCCGCCGCCGGCGGCCCGGGCTGGCGCGCCCCGCTCGTCGCCATGGCGATCGGCGCAGCCGCCTGGCTCCGCGCCGTCGGGCGCCCCCGCGCCGGCGAGCGCGGCCGGCGTGAGGCCCGCCGTGGCCGACGTTAGGCGCCCCGCGGCCGGCGAGCGCGGCCGGCGTGAGGCCCGCCGTGGCCGACGTTAGGCGCCCCGCGGCCGGCGTGAGGGGCCCCGCGCTGGCTCCGTGTGTCAGAAATCCCGCCAGGATTTCTGGGACGGTGAGGCGGAGGCGGAAGAAATATCAATAATTTCAATCTGTTCTGTCTGATTCGCGGCCGGGTTGCTCGCCGGCGTGGCTCAACGCGGGCCCAACAGGGCGTTACCACCACCAAGCAGCCGAAGGGGCTAGCGGAGTGCCGTAGAGTGCCCTCGGACGGACGCGCCACAGCAGGAAACCCCGCGGAAACACGCGCCACGCGCTGTGTTTAGGGTTCCCCGCCCCCTTTTCAGGGGGCAGGCGAGGGAGAGGGGACACTGACGAGTAGAGAGGGCGGAGCAGGGGACTCTCCCGATAGAGGCGCTAGGTTCGTCCGCCATGGCCTTCTGCTGCAGGTCCTCGGACGTGACGATCCTCTGCGGCTCGCTGCTGTGCGCGTCGTCGTACAAGACCTACCTGCCGCCCAGCCGGGCAGGCCCCTTCGAGCCACGTCTCGAAGCCCATTGGCGTGCTCGCGCTCGACGTCGCATCGTCGCTCGCTGGCTGGGCAGCACAGGCGCCCAGCGCGACGGCAAGCATCGGCCCAACCGTTTCGGGACATCGGGGGCGATCGCTCCACGGCTGTCCTCGTCGCAACCTTCGCCGAGCCCGGAAAAGCCTTGCTGGTGAGATTTTCCATCCTAATCTCGTGCTCCGCGGACCGGGGAAACGGTCGATGATAGTCCTGGAGCCGCCATCGAGAGGGGAATGTCATGAACAAATTCGCGCGCCTCACTGCCGTCTCGCTCGCCCTCGCCGCGACCGTGGTGCCGTGGTCGGACCTCCGGGCCCAGACCTCCGGTGTCACCATCGCTCCGGTCGCACAGTTCCTCAACGCCACCCAGATTCTGATCCAGGGGACAGTCCCCTGTAGCCAGATCGGCGCCTCCGTCAATTTGATGATGAGCGTCGCCCAGAACATCAACGGTCCGAACGGCGTCACTGGCACCGGCTTCCCGGGCATCACGTGCACCGTCATCGGCCCGCAACCGTTCAGCGCCGTCGTGTCGACGCCATTCTTCGATGGCACTACATTCCACACCGGCAAGGCGTACGTGGTCGCCGAGGGGTTCGAGACCTTCTGTAACCCCGGCTGCAACAGCTTCGCGCTGTTTGGCTCCGCGGACGTGCAGGTCAAGAAATAGTCTCGCGCCGAGCGCGACTGGCGTGATGGGCGCGAGGCCATGATCCTCGAGCCGGGCCTGAAGTCGCCGGAGCGATGGCGCTCGAAGATCCCGAGCCGCTTCATCTCGGCCGCCGATGATCTCTCGATTCCGCTGGCTGGATGAGCGTCGTGGATCGGACCGACGCCGCCGACTCCGCTCCCGTAGCGGGGACCGGAGCGGCGCCTTCACTCTACGTTCTCGCGTGCGCCCGATCGCTCACTTTGGCCACCCTCCCGGGACTCTTGCGACCACCGCCCCCGGAGCCCCCGCGGCGTTTACCACGATCCTGCGCCGCCCGCGTCGGCCGCCTCCACGTCGGCGCAGCAGCGGAACCCGAGGTGGTAGTTCTCGTGGCTCTCTGCCGTCGCGAGATGCTGGTGGCGTTCGCCTGTGTGGGAGGTCACCGAAGGCGCCCGAATAGGCAGACCTGGTCGATCCGCTTCGGTTGACCTGTCGACTCGTTGTTGGGCTGGCAGGCTGTAACTTCACGAGACGCTCGAGCGCATGCGTGTGTTTCATTATCCGCCCGACGTGCTCGAGCAACTGCGCACGGCTTGGGACACGCCCGCCTGGCACGAACCGGAGCCAGCGTGGTGTAGACAATATTACACAGTCGGCGCGTCGCCACACGTAGCCGTCGAGGTAATCGCGGGTGTTGCTCAGCAGGGCCTTCATGGTTCGGCAGCGGTGGTTGCAGGTGACGTTGGCGTGTAGGTCTTGCCATAGTCGCTCGATCCGATTGGCGTCAGGGCAGTAGGGTGGCAGGAAGTGCAAGAGGTTGCGGCCGCCCAGCTCGTCGAGGACGCGGCGGGTGGCGCGCGCCGAGTGAATCCCGTAGTTGTCGACGACGAGGTGGGTACGCGTTGCGTCGGCGTAGCGCTCCGCCAAGAGGCGAAGGAGCTCGCAGAACAGCTCGGCGCTTTTGCGTGCGAGGCCCGTCGTGTGCAGCGTTCTGGCCGAACGCCACGTGCTGGTCGATCTTCGGCGACGCGGCGCGCTCGCCCGACGCCAACATGATCCCCTTCAATCCGGCCGTCGATGTGATCCGCAACCAGCTCAAGGAGAGACGGTGTCGGCTCCGCGACCCCCCACGTAGAGGCCAAGGCGCCGCAGCAGCCGGGTGCTCGGCGGGCGTCGACCATGAAGACGTCGAGCCGTTACCGGTCACGCGTCCACCTGCGTCATCGCCGTTTTGATGGCCATGGTCCCTGAAAACTGGCACCACGGGCCCGGCGCGGGCGAGCGCGCGCGTCCCGCGTCTCCGGCCAAGCTCGCGGCGCGGGTCGCGCGCGACGATGGGGCGCGTCCAGCGCGAACGGCGCCGCCGGCACGACGTTCCGCGCACGCTCCGGGGAGGCCGCGCCGGCGCCGGAAACGGGTTGCGCGGCGTCGCTCGCCCTGCAACGTTTGCCGCGCCTTCGTCGGCGGGTCAGACCGCTGCGAGGCGCTCCCTGCGGGGCTCGTGACGAGCCGCGCGCGCGTCGCCGCCTTCACGGTCCCGCACGACCGGGGTCATCGACACGAGGTGACGACATGAACGGATCCCTCTCGAAGATCGCGACAGCGCTCGCCGCGAGCGTATCCATCACACTGTATCTCGCGCGAGACGCGCGGGCGGAGCCACCGAACGACAACATCGCCGACGCCATCACGATCCCGGCGCTGCCTTTCTCGTATGAGCAGGACACGACAGGCGCCGCAGAGGGCACGGCCCCTTGCACCTTCGGTCCGACGGTGTGGTTCCAGTTCACCTCGCCGACGGACACGTACGTCTCCGTCGACGTGGGCGCTGCCGGCGAGTACTTCGTGAGCGTGTTCCAGACCTCGGACGTCGAGGACATCAACAATAACATCGTGTGCCTGAACGCCTTCGATGGGTTCTGGTTCGCCCAGGCGAACGTGCCCTACTTCATCTCGGCGAGCTCGGTGTTCGGCAACGATCTCGTGCTCTCGGCGACCGCGTACGGCATCAGCATCGACCCGGCGGGCACGTTCGACCCGCACACCGGCAACGCGACGAGCAAGACGACGATGACCTGCGGGGAGACGTCGACCTTCTTCATCGCCGGTCCCGGGGGCACCCTCCCCCCGTCCGGCACCACGGTGACGCAGAAAGTGGGACGCCTCGTCATCGAGGGTACCTCGAACAACGGGGCCCCGGCCTTCGGCACCTGCGGTCCAGGGCAACCGTTCTCGTTCAGCACGATCGTCGGTCCCCCGGACTCCAACGGCGTCTATCGCGGCGGGAACGCCGAGGTCTCGGTCACGGCCAACTTCCAGATCGGCGTCTCCCCCTTCGGGACGATGTCCACGAGCGCCACGGTGAAGCTCAAGCCTCACTGAAGCGCCTTCCGCGAGGCCGGCACCTCGTCCGCGCTCCCCAGGCGCTGAGCACCGGGAGACGCTCACCATCTGACGTCAGGGATCGACGACGGCAACCGGTACCGGGCTATTCGTCGTGGCGTCGTTCCCCAGATTGCCCTTGCCGTCGTCGCCCCGGCACTTAATGGATTTGCGCGGGCTATCCTCTCATCGTCTGGCTCGCTTTCGGCCTGCTAGCGCTGGTTCTCGCCTGCTCCGGTCCTGTGCCACCTCGGCTGCCATCTCCGACAGTGCCGGCCAAGGTCAAGACGGTTCGGTCTCCGCGGATCTCCGCACCTGTCCTATCCGGGCGCCTCGTGAACGCGGGTTGCTACCGTCGGCGCGACCTTTCTCTCCCCTCCGGTGCTGGCACCAGGCCGAGCAGCCGACCGATCGCCTCGTGAACGATCCGCGCCGCCTCCTCATCCCCAAGGGCGACGGCGCGGTTCAGGGTGCCGGCGAGCGACGCAACCACGTCGGCTCGATGCGACGGATCGACCATCGCGAACTCCCCGGGCCCGAGGTCCGGCGGTCGGGCCCGGGTTGGGCCCACGCCTCCCGAGGGGGTGCGATCCGCCGTCACACTCTCCCCAAATCCCGGAGGATCCAACGGATCGCGACGGTTCGCCCCCGCGGAACAGTCCCGCCAGAAAAGCCGGTCGATGACGAGCGGTCGCTGGAAACAGCAGCGATTTTTGTAGCTTCCGCCTGCTTCGCCGTCGAGGGCGGCTCCGGTGTGGCCCAACGCGGCGCCCTCTTCCGCCGCGGCACGCTGGCACGCTGGGACATTGGCACGCTGGCACGGGGAGGACGCCGCGCCCCCCGGTGAGCTTCGTTGTGTTCGTCGTTCAGCGAGGCGGGAGCGCGACGCAGCTCCGGCGCCCGCCGCGATCGCCGGCGGAGCGCGAGGCCGGCATGGATCCCGTCACGGGACGTCCATCGGCGACAGGTTGACCGCGTCAGCTGTCCACGCCGATGATCCCGATCACCGAGGAGGTGATGGTCATGCCTCTCATTGGGACCATGGATGAGCAGCGTGCCAGGCACGTGATTGAATCTGCGCTCTCTGGCGCCGAGGCGCATGGTGCGCGTGCCGCCTCCGTGCGCTGGCGAGCGGCGCTTCTCCAGGTCGTTCAGGCGGCTTCCACGGGGAGCTGCTCCTCCTGCTCGGCGGCGGCGGCGGCGAGCGTCCGGCGCAGCAATGGGCCGATGGTCAGGCCCTGCACCACGATGGAGACGACCACCACGACATAGGTGATGGTCAGCACCATCTCGCGCTCCGGAACGAGCGTGCCGTCCGCGAGCTTTCCAGGGATGGAGAGCGCGAGGGCCACCGAGACGCCGCCGCGCAGGCCGCCCCACGTGAGGATGCGGATCGCCCCCGGGGTGAAGACCCTGCGCCTCTTCATGAGGCTCACCGGCAGCGCGACCGCGATGAACCGCGCGAGCAGCACGACCGGAAACGCGAGGAGCCCTGCGAACAGCGACTGGGTGTCGAAGGCGACGATCAAGAGCTCGAGGCCGATCAAGACGAACAGCACCGCGTTCAGGATCTCGTCCATCAGCTCCCAGAAGTCGTCCAGGTGCTCGCGGGTCTTCTCGCTCATGGCGCCGGCGCGCGCCTCGTTCCCGATGAAGAGCCCGGCCACCACCATGGCGATGGGGCCGGAGACATGGATCGCGTACGCCAGGGCATAGCCGCCCGCCGCGGTTGCCAGCGAGAGCAGGACCTCGACCTTGTAGTCGTCGACCTGCCGGAGCATGGCGAGCGTCACGAAGCCGAGCGCGAGGCCGTACAGCACGCCGCCGATCGCCTCCTGGACGAACAGCAGCGAGAGCCGCTGCAGATCGAGGCCCGACGTCCCCGACGCGATCTCCAGGAGCCCGATGAACGCCACCACCGCCACGCCGTCGTTGAAGAGCGACTCTCCGGCTATCTTCATCTCGAGCTCCTTCGGCGCCCCCACGTGCTTGAGGACCCCGAGCACCGCGATGGGATCGGTGGGGGAGATGAGCGCGCCGAAGAGCAAGCAGTAGACCGGCCGGATGTGCACGCCCATCAGCGTCATCAGGGCGTAGGTCATGCCGCCCACCAGCACGGTGGACATGAGCACACCCCCGGTGGCCAGGACGCCGATGACGACCCGCTGCTTCTTCAGATCCGCCAGGTTGACGTGCAGCGCGGCGGCAAACAGGAGAAAACCGAGCATCCCCTGCATCAACGTCTTGTTGAAGTCGATGCCATGGAGGTGCTCCTTCGCCTTGGCCTCCACCTCCGGAAACAGCTCTCCGACGCCCACCATGACGAGGGACGCCGTCATCGCGATCAGCATCAACCCGATCGTGGTGGGCAGCTTGAGGAGCCGATGGTTGAAGAAGCTGAAGATCGCAGCGAGCGAGAGCAGCGCTGCCGATAT
This sequence comes from Sorangium sp. So ce375, assembly GCF_051473855.1. Taxonomy (NCBI): domain Bacteria; kingdom Pseudomonadati; phylum Myxococcota; order Polyangiales; family Polyangiaceae; genus Sorangium; species Sorangium sp. So ce375. The sequence goes on along the minus strand of NZ_CP150335.1, from coordinate 9,440,160 downwards.
TTGGAATAGATCCATGCTCCCAGGCTTACAGGCGGGCGCGCGCCGGCTCGAGCGAGACGCGGCGACGTCCGGATGAAAAATTGCACGTCAAAGTTTCCCCAAGGGAGAAAGAAATCCAAGCCGACTCGAGATGTCAAGCCTCGACCGCGGGACTTGCGCCGGGCTGCCCGAAGGCCGGGGGCGCGACAGCGAGCCCCGCCCTGTCGAGGCGGCACGAACGACGCTGCTCCTTCCGCTGCAGCCGGCTCGGCAGCCGGCCCGAGCGACCTTCACGGCGGCGTGCGCCTGTCGCCGCGCGCCTGAGCGCGCCGCGTCCCTTCAAGCCGCGGGGCGATGGCGGCCCCTTCGCCATTGCCGGTATCCTGCTGTGCAATGCCTCGTTTCTTGTAAAGGCATCATCTGAACCCGAAGAATCACGGTGTGTATCTCGCGAGCCGTGCGACGCTGGCTCACGACGCCCCCGTGGGGAGGAGAGCATGAGCGAATCAGCAAACGTCGATGACCTGGGCGCTGCCCCGCACACAGGGGAGATCTCGCGCCGCTTCTTCTTGCGGGCGTTCGCCGGGGGGGGCGGCCCTGTCGGGCGCATGCGATGGGATGACGCCCTTCGAGCCGCCCACGGCGGAGGCGCGGTCGGAGCTCACACGGGCGACCGGGGGGCAGCTGGCGGATCTCATCCGCCGGAAGCGGGTGTCGTCGCTCGAGGTCGTGGAGGCGTACCTGGCGCGCATCGCGAAGATCAATCCGCGGCTGAACGCCGTGGTGAAGCTCCGCGCGGACGAGGCGAGAGCCGAGGCGCGGGCGGCGGATCAGGCCCTGGCTTGCTCACCCCTCCCAGGCCATGGCGGTTGGTGGGCGGTTACGGCTGAACGTCACGACGTGACGTCCAGCAGGACCTTGCCGACCGCGCCGCTCTCCACCGCCCGGTCCGCGTCGGCGGTGCGATCGGGCGGAAAGCGGACCAGCGGCAGGCCGTGCTCCTCGACCCTCGCGACCATGCTGCGCACGGACGCTGCAAGGACCGAAGCCGCAAGGACGCAAGGGGTTCGAGCGAGAGAGCGCACGCGCGTCTACTGGAGCCTGTGGAGCAACTCCGTGTCCTGGTCGCCCAGCAGGTAGGTGGCGATGAAGGTCGCGGGGGCCGAGCTGGAAGCGTTGTCGAAGCGCTCGATGGGCGCGGTCGCGGGCTCGAAGATCGTTTGCCCTGCCGTGTAGTACCTGACCGGTTGGCCTTTTACCTGGAGTAGAATACGCCCTTCGGTCACATAGCAGACGACCGGACCGGGGTGCGTGTGCGGCCCTGCCTTGAACCCAGGGGGCAACGTCAGCCGCTGCACCTCGACGCGAGTCACGGCCTTTCCGCCCGCGACCGCGTGAGTTCCAAGCGAGGCTCGCTCCAGGACCGAGTCCCGCGTGCATCCCGCGCCGGCACAGAGCAAGGCTGTCGCCATCGCGAGCGCAGCCCGGGAGAGGCGGCGCCCGCTCCCGGGGAGCGCGCTCCCCGGACGCCGCGTGCGACGAGGGCTGTCGGCGAGATCGCGAGGGAGGTCCCCTTCGCGCAGCGGCGGCTCGCCGTTCCGCCGTGAGACGTGAGCAAAACGCATGGAGTGTGGGTCCTTGTGCTCTGTCAGGCGGCTCCGGCTCGCCTTGACGCCACCAGCATGACGGAGCACCATCATGCTGAAAATCAGGAAGTTTGGTACGGAGAGTTCAGCAAAACGGGACGGTTGGCATGCAACGCGTCACCTTCGATCTCGACGTGCTGCGCAGCTTCGTCACGGGGATGGAGCTGGGCAGCTTCGCCAAGGCGGCGAACCGGGTGGGCCGGTCGACCTCGGCGGTGAGCGCTCAGCTCAAGAAGCTGGAGGAGCAGGCGGGCACGCCGCTCTTTCGCAAGGCCGGGCGCGGTCTCGCGCTGACGGAGGCGGGCGAGACGATGCTGGCGTACGCCCGCCGCCTGCTCGATCTGAACGACGAGGCGGCGGCCGCGGTCCGCGGCGTCGATCTCGAGGGCTGGGTCCGGCTCGGCTTGCAACAGGACTTCGGTGACGTGCTGCTCTCCGAGGTGCTCGGGCGGTTTTCGCGCGCCCACCCGAGGGTGCGGATCGAGGTGCGGGTCGCGCGCAATGCGGAGCTGCTCGAGCGGGTCACGTCGGGCCGGCTCGATCTCGCGCTCGCGTGGGGCGACGGTATGGGCGCGCCGCACGGCGAGCGTCTGGCCGAGCTGCCGATGCGCTGGATCGGGTCGGCCGCGGGGTGCTCTGCGTGGACCGGGGCGGAGGGCGAGCCGCTGCCGCTCCTGGCCATCGAGGCGCCGTGCCGGTTCCGGGATGCCGCCGCGGCGGCGCTCGATCGCGCTGGCATCCCGTGGCGGCTCGCGTTCACCAGCCCGGACCTGGGCGGGCTCTGGGCCGCGGCGGCGGCAGGGCTCGGGTTCACCGTGCGCACGCCGATCGGCCTGCCCGCCGGCGTGCGGGCGCTCGGCTCCGGGGAGGCCGGGCTGCCGGCGCTGCCCGCGCTCCCCCTGGCCCTGCACAAGGCAGAGGCGGAACCGGGGCTCCCGACCGCCCGCCTCGCGGCCCTCGTGGTGCAGGCGCTGCAACGTCCCGTCGAAATCGCTCGTGGAGTCCAGCGCGAAGCCCTCGTGGAGGGACGCGAACGCATCGCTCCCCTCGAGCACGTTGGCCGCCTGGTCCGGAAACCGGAGGCGCAGGTCAGAGGCCACAGGCACCTCGACCTCCTCGGCGCAGCCGGGCCCCGCGGCGGACGCGGTGCCGAAGAATGATGTCATGAGGTTCTGTATCAGAAGCTGAAGCGATGCTTTGTACCGAGTCATGGGATCCTGCATCACAACGAGCCGGTGCCCGCTTCAGTGCTCGCCGGTCTTGCCGAGCTCGGAGGCCAGGCGCGCCGTGCCGTCGCTTCGCATCGCGCGTGTCCGCGCGGTTGACTCGAACGGTTCCGGCACGACGCCGACGCAGCCGTGCGGCTCGTCGCCGAGACGCGCATAGGCCTCTCAGCGACTCCTGACGCCGTCGGGCTGCCTCCGGGTCGCGAGGAGCTGCCAGAGGCTAGCTGTGTTAGCCTGACGGCGATGGCCGACGTCAAGGACAAGTTGCTCGCCGTAGCGTACCGGGTGCTCGAGAGCGAAGGCCCAGCGGCGCTCACGACGCGGCGGGTGTGCGAGGAGGCCGGCGTGACGATGCCGACCCTCTATCACCACTTCGGCAACCGGGACGGGCTCGTGGCTGCGGTCCACGCCGTCGCGCTCGAGAAGTTCATGGCGAAGAAACGGGCGCTCACGCCGACAGACGACCCCCTCGCGGATCTCCGCAAGGGCTGCGAGCACGTGCTCGAATTCGTGCAGGCCCACCCCTCCGTCACGGCCGCGTTGATGGCGCGCGGCATCGAGCAGCCGTCGATATTCGAGCCGAGCTACGCCCTGATGCGGCACCGCCTCGAGCGTTGCGCCAGGGCGGGCGCCCTGCGCGTGCCGATCGAGCGCGCTGCCGAGCACGTCTGGGCCGTCGTCCAGGGCCTCGCGCTCAGCATCGTCGCGAGCCCTTCCGGCGCACCACCGAGCCGCGCCACCTCGGCGGGGGCGCTCGACGCGGTGTTCCAAGCGATCGCGGATCAATTGTAGCGCCGCTATAGACAAGTCGTATAGCGATGCTATAGATGATCCTGGAGGGCGCGCTGGAGCTGGCCCGAACAGGAGAGATTCGTCATGGCAGAGACCGTGTTCGTCACCGGAGGCAGCGGCTTCGTGGGCCGCGCCATCGTCCGTGCGCTCATCGCGCGTGAGTACCGCGTCCGTGCCCTCGCGCGAAGCGCCGCCAGCGCAGCCAAGCTCGCCGCCCTCGGCGCCGAGCCCGTCCGCGGCGACCTCCACGACGCCGCCGCGCTCACCGAGGGCTGCACGGGCGCCGCGGTCGTGGTGCACGCGGCCGCGTCCCTCACCTCGGCCCTGCGCTGGGGCGAGCACGCCCGCACCAACGTCGAGGGCACCGGCGGTTTGCTCGCAGCGGCGCGCGCGGCCGGCGTCCGCCGCTTCATCTACCTCGGGGCTGCGTCGGTTGTCATCGAGGGCTCTCGGCCGAGCGAAGGGGACGAGGACGCTCTGCCGCCCAGGGTCGATCGCTCCTTGCCGTACAGCGCGACGAAAGCTCTCGCCGAGGCGATGGTGCTCGAGGCAGACAGCCCCGCGATGCGCACCGTGAGCCTCCGCCCACCGATGATCTGGGGCCCGGACGCGCAGACCCTCGACATCATCGCGGAGGCCTTCCGCGCCGGGCGCTTCGCCTACGTCGGCGGGGGCAAACACCTCTACAGCGTCGCCCACGTCGACAATGTCGCCGAAGCGGTGAGCTGCGCAGTGCGCAGTGACGTCGGCGGGCGCGCGTATTTCGTGACCGACGACGAGGTCACGCCGATGCGCACCTTCTTGACGGAGCTCATGGCGACGCGCGGCGTAAACGCGAAGGCCTGGTCCGTACCCCTCCCCCTGGCGGTGCTGTTCGGGTGGCTCCTCACCAACCTCTTCGGGTGGTTCGCGCCGCGACGGCGCCCACCGCTCACCCTCGAGGACGTGCGGCTCCTCGGGCAAACGCTTCACCTCTCGTCTGCTCGGGCGAAGAAGGAGATTGGCTACCGCGCCGTGCGGAGCCGCGCGGAAGGCCTCGCCGCGCTCCGGGCCCATGGCAGCGCCGTTCGGCGGAGCGGCGAGAGCCCCGCGCTCGCGCATTGAGGCGCGGTCGATGGCTGTACTGGTTCTCCGTGAGGGTGACAGCGGCTGGCAGAGAACAAGAGAGAAGATGGAGAAGGCAACAGGGCGCACGGTGGCGAGAGCGAGCTGCCATCGCCCCGAGGAGAATGCCACCGCGCTCGCTTCGGGCAACGTCGCGCCCTCGCCATCCTCGCGGTGCTCGGCAAGCGCCTGCGCGCGGCTGCGGGCGGCTGCGGGCGCTCGGTTGCCCTGCATTGCGCGCGGCGGCCCCGCGACAGCGCTCCGGCGCTCGCTCGCCGGCGCCGCGCTGGCAGGCGCGCTCGCCTGGGGCTCTCCCGCCCGCGCCGCGGAGACGCAGAGCCTCGCCGAGGCGGGGATAAGCCCCGACCTCGCCTGGGCCGCGTCGCAGCTCATTCCGAGCCCCACCTGGCACCTCTACGCCGACGACACGCGCTTCGGCCTGCGCTGGCAGCTCACCCCCGTGCTCTACTCCTTCGGCAGAAATCGGAGGCTGTCCCCCTGGCGCAGCCTCCTTGCCGAGCCGCTCGCGCGGCATGCCGGAGCGCTCGAGATCCATGTCACGCCCGAATACCTCTTCTCCGGCGCCGGCATCGAAGATCACGTGCAGCTGACTGGCGGTGTGCGCGCCTACTTCCCCCTGCTCCACCGCGGAGAGTACCTCTCCTGCTCGCTCGGCGGCTCCGCCTTCACGCTCGGCGGCGAGGTCGCGGCGGCGTACGAGGCCGGCCTCTACACCCTCTTCGGTGTCATCGGCGTGCAGGTCGCCTACTCTCCGACGCGCGCGCTGCGCGGGACCACGTTGACGCTCAACCTCAGGTACTTCTGACCCCATGCTCCGCGCGGCAAGCTCCACCGCTCTCATGGCGCTCCTCGCCGCCTCGGCGCTGTCCTGCAACAGCATGCCGGGGCGCGTCCTGTCAGGCAACGCGGGCGCGCTGTTCGGCGGCCCGGCGCCCGTCGCTAACAAGGTGCGAGAGCCCTACCGCAAAGACGCGCGCCTGGCCGTCCTCTGGGTCGGCCACGCGACGGCGCTCGTCCAGATCGACGACAAGCAGATCCTCACGGATCCGGTCTTCACCTCGACCGTGGGCCTCCTCTCCGCGCGGCTCGTCGAGCCGGGCCTGGACCCGGAGCACGTGCCGCCCCTCTCGGCGGTGCTGGTCTCGCACACGCACTTCGATCACCTGTCGCTCGGCTCGCTCGAGATGATCGAGGAGAAGACACCGGTGCTCTTTGTCCCCCGCGGCGCGCTCCCCTACGTGCCCGATTTCGCGTTCGACACGATCGAGCTCTCCACGTGGCAGCGCTGGGAGCACGACGGGCTGCGGATCACCGCCGTCCCGGTGAAGCACGGGGGAGGCCGCTACGGAATCGACATCGCCCTCGGATGGGGGGGATTCACGGGGTACGTCGTGGAATATCATGGGATCACCGTCTACTTCGGCGGGGACACCGCTTACGATCGCAAGGTGTTCACGGAGACGCGGGCGCGGTTCCCCGCGATCGATCTCGCGCTGATGCCGATCGCGCCGATCGGGCCGCGCGATTTCATGCACTCGCGCCACGTGGACCCGGCAGAGGCGCTAGAGGCCTGCGAAGATATGGGCGCGAAATGGATGGTGCCGATCCATTTCGACACGTTCATCAACTCCTCGGACGAGCCCGGCCAGGCGGTCTCCGAGCTCAAGCGCGTGATGGCGGCCCGGCGGATCGCGCCTGGGAAGGTCCACATCCTCGCGCCGGGAGAGCAACGGATCCTGCTCGGCCGCTAGGATCGAGCGCCGGAGGGAGGTCGCTCCTACGCGCTCGCGAACGGGCGGCGCCGCGCGCGCTGCGGGGCGCACCGGCGTGCCGTGTTGAGCCGCATGTCGCCGGACGTGCGTTGCACGACGGTCACCGCGCCGCTCTCGACCGCGCCGCACGCGCCTCGGCGCGCGGCGCGCGTTTCGTAGAACCGCTCCACGCTCTCGACGAAGATGCGGGTCAGCACGCCGAACGACGCCCCGTCCTGGGCGAGCCTGCGCCGCCACGAAAACGGAAACGTCAACACCCACTGTCAGAACGCCACCTCGTGCAGGACGTCCTCGATCAGGTTCGCCGCCGTGGCACACATGCGTCGGCCCAGACACGACGGGCAGAAACCGCCGCTGCCGCTGTTCCTGCGGCTCGGCGCGGCGGTGCAGGCGCGCGTGCACGCGTACCGGATCGACTGGGAGGCGCGGGCGGCGTAGCGCAGGGGGCGTCAGTCCTTGTCGTCCGGCTGCGCCACATTGTCCGGCACGCCCAGGGCGACCGGGCCCATCCCCTTGCTCTTGAACTGGTTGTGCCAGAGGCTCTTGCCGGTGAGCGAGAAACACTCCACCTCGCCCTGCTTGGCGACGAAGAGCCGGTCTCCCTCCAGGAGGAGCGTGGCGCGGCCCTGCGTGGCGGCCTTCACCTCCCAGAGCAGCTCGCCCGTAGGGTAATGCAGACAGGCGACGCGGCTGAAGCTCGCCGCGTAGATCGCCGCAGGCGTGATCAGGAGCGCTGTGGAAGAGAAACCGCCCCCGGCCTGCTTGTACTCCCAGAGCACGCGCCCGGTGCCCGGATCGACGCCGAAGATCTGATCCCGGAACGCCGCCACCAGCACCGGCGCCGCCGCGATTGTTCGGTATTCGCTCATACGTCCCCTCGCTTCCTGATTGCGTCCAGCGAGCTATCAGCGGGGGGGCGGCGCGGCAAGCTGCGAGCACGTGCGGGGTCGCGAGCCGCGCGCACGGCGAAGGTGCGAGCTCGCATGGGCTCCTGGCGGAAAGGTGATGCGGGGAGCGAGCTCATCTCAAGCGGCTCCTCGCTGCGCTCCTCCGGCGCAATGGTAGTCTATGAAGGCTCGCGAGCGCTTCCGGCGGAAACATCGCCCTCACGAGGTTGCTCCCCGCGCTCTTGCCGTTCCCGCCCTCGCCAAATAGAATCGAGCAGCGCTGAACTCTGACGGCGTCGCCAGCGTAATGTAGAAGATATTACATATCCGAGTTAACTCGTTGGATCTGTTGGTATTTATACGCGGATCAGTGGATCGTATTTCTTGTACGTTATGCCAACTGCCGGTCGTTGACGGAAAAATCTTGACAGGCCGGAATGGCTTCGCGCGGGCTATCCTCGGTGGCACGCCAGCGCGAACGCTTGAACGGCCTCGGCCTCGTCAAGGCGAGCCCGCGGCGCCGCGAACGTCGCGACGAGCACCGGCGGTCCCTCGGGCCGCTCCTCTTCGCCGTCGTCCCGTCAGCTGGAGACAGCCAGTCCTTCGATCCATTCCAATACTTATTACACGGAGTTGATATTACCATGCTCAGCAATAAAGTCGTTTTGATCACCGGGGCCACATCGGGAATCGGGGCCGCGACAGCGATCGCGGCGGCGCGGGCCGGCGCCAAGGTGGTGCTGGCCGCGCGACGCCAGGAGATGGGCGACGCGCTCGTGGCCCGCATCAAGGTGGAGGGTGGAAACGCGCTGTTCGTCCGCACCGACGTCACCGTCGAGGCGGACATCCAGGCTCTGATCGAGCGCACCGTGGAGGCCCATGGGCGGCTGGACAGCGTCTTCAACAACGCCGGTATCGCCACCGCGCTCGGGCCGCTCGCGGACGTGCCGGTCGCCGATTATCTCGCTCTCATGCAGGTCAACCTGCACAGCATCTATCTGTGCATGAGGTATCAAGTGCCCGTCATGAAGAAAAGCGGCGGCGGCTCGATCGTCAACTGCGGCTCGATCGCCTCCACGGTCTCTGCGCCCGGGTTCGGCGTCTATGCCGCGACCAAGCACGCGATCCTCGGCCTCACCAAGTCTGCGGCCATCGACTACGCGGCGGACAAGATTCGCGTCAACGCCATCCTGCCCGGCCCGGTGGAGACCGAGATCTGGGATCATATGCAAAGCGGCGAGCAGGTGCTCGACGCCTTCGGCGCGGCCACGCTGATGAAGCGGTACGCGCACGCAGACGAGATCGCTCGACCGGCGGTCTTCCTGCTGTCCGACTGGTCGTCGTACATGACCGGCACGCAGCTGACCGTGGACGGCGGCTACACCGCAGTGTGACCCGGGGCAGCGCGCCTCGGAAGATCCAGGCGCGCTGCCGGCACCTCGCCGCGACGTCGTTCCCGAGGAGCGCATGCTCGCGCAGATCGTGAGCTGGCCCCCTGAGACGGTTCGGCCTAGACCCCCGCTTGCGCGCTCCGAGGATGACGCGCAGGATCAGCGGCCGCCCTGCCCGAGCACCACGATGGTGTTGTCGCTTCCGTTGTCGACGACGTCGGAGGCGTTGAAGACTTTCGCCGTGCAGGACTGCGAGCCAGGGCCCAGCAAGATGGGCTGCCCGCTGAAGTTGGCGAAGTCGTTCAGCGTCAGCAGGTCGTCCGTGCAGGGCAGCGGCGTGCCCAAGAGGATGTTCGGCGCGCCCACGCTGATGCCCAGCGGAGCGCTGCCCGACAGCACGTTGTGGTCGGCCACCAGGCCTTTGCCCGCCAGGTGCTCGATGAGGCTGCTGTCAAAGCCCGGCGCCGCATCGATATGGTTGCAGCTCACCGAAGGCTGGAGGTACGGAGGCGCCCCTTCGAGCTCGCTGAGGTCCGCGATGAACAGGGACGACGCGTTGAAGGCGCCTGTCGCCACCGCCTGGATCTCGTTGTGGGCGAAGCTCACCGTCGAGGGCTCCTTGGGCCAGCGGCCCGTCTGGGTGAGGCTCTGGCCCGCGATCACGCCCACGGCGTGCGCGTTCGAGTTGAGGAAGCGGTTGTGCTCCACCGTCAGCGGCGCGTTCGACGGGCTCAGCAGCAGCGTCCCGAAGGCAATCAGAAAGGGATCCTTCGCCACGCCGCGCCCCGAATCGTCGAAGACGTTGTCCTCGATATCGGCGAACGCCTGCGGGTAGACGTCCTGGTGCGGGGACGGGAAGCGGAAGGCGCTTTGGGCCTCGAAAGCCGCCAGGGAGGCGGGCGGCGACAGGAGCGTCTCCACGGCCACCGAGTGCAGCTGGGTATGCTCAAAGTCACAGTTATTCACCGTCACGAGCCCGTTCACCGGGATGTGGTCGAACTCATTCCAGCCACCGACGGCGGTGCCGGGCGTGACCGGCAGCCACTGTTCGCCGCCGATGAACACCAGGCCCGCCATCAGATTGCTGCCCAGCGTCGGGCTCAGGATCTGGCCGTACACGCCCACGTTGTTGAACGACACCTCGTAATGCTCCACCTCGAAGTCCTTCTTCGGGTTGTAGTTGCCCTTGGATCCGGTCACCAGCACGGCCGCCCACACCGGCCTGACCTCGGTGCCGTAATAAGTCAACGCGGGCCCCTCGCCCTCGACGGTGAACGACAGATCGCGCATCGTGAGGTTCGTGCTGGTCAGCTGCCAGGGCGTCTTGCACGAAGGTGGCTTGTTGAAGACCGCCAGGATCGGCGGAAAGCCCGGTGGGAACAGCCGTTTACGATACGCTTTGTTCAGCAGGGGGAACACGTACGTGCCGTTCGCGGCGCGGCCGCGCGCCACCAGCACGGTATCGTTCATGCCGGCGCCACTCACCTCCGCGTCCAGGCCCTCGGCCGCCAGCGTCTCGCTCACGTGAAACGTGCCGGCGTCCAGCGCGATGCGGCCGCCGCGCGCCACGTTATTCAGCGCCCATTGCAGGTTCCTCGTGTCGGTCGCCATGCGCCGGAAATGGTCTTGCAGCCCCACCGGCGTCACCCGGATGATCCTGCCGTTCCCCACCACCCGCACGTGGTCGGGATCGGGAGGCACGAGGTGCGCCATGCCATGCGTCGTGGCAGCGGTGAGCAGCACGAAGAGCGTTGCGCCGACGGCCTTGGGGGTACATTCGTTGACTCTCGACATCCTTCTTCCCCGCGGTGCTTTGCCGGATTTCCCCTGGCTGCAGACGGGCCAGACGATGCCACTCGGCGGCGCCTGCGCCACGCCACCTTCGCCGTACTTGCGGGTCGTTCGCCTCCTGCTCCGGGTACATTCGGAGCCTGACGGACGTCGGGAACGCCAATTTAACGCGACATGGCTCCGTGGCACGAAAGCTCCATGTGCTCGGTCACCTTGACAACGGCGGCCGATCGCGCGCCGCGACATCGACCCGTCGGGCACCTTCGCCAACGCCCCTCGGTGGGCACTCCTCTCGGGGGCCTAAACTCTATTTGCGCGCTATCGCAGCCAACGGCTTGCCGACCGCTGCGTGTGCGTCGCGCGCAGCCTCGAGCGAGGGATTTCCAACGGGCATCCCAAGCCGGATCGCAGCGCGAGGAAGTGTAGCGCGGCAGAGCGAAAGGGTAGGACCGCGAGCGTCGTGATGGCTCGGTCCTCGGTCGAAAGAGCGTGGTCCGGGCGGCACCGCGCGCGCTAAGGGCGCATCGGCGTGCCGTGGGCACACATGTCCGTCCGGGCGTTGGTCTGGCCGTCCGGGCGTTGGTCTGGCCCGGGAGGCGCGTCGCGAGACGCTATCCGGCGTCACCGAGCGCCTTGCGGCGCACTCGTCCCGAGACGGCGGAGGCACAGAGCGCTGCGCCATTCGCACGGAGCGTGACGCGGCCCGACATCGATATCGGCTGCACACGTCGTCGATGCGAGGCGATCTGGAGATGGAGGGGACATGGTTTCATATCGCCGTCGAGCGCCCGCCAAGGTGCTTTTCGCGGGGGCGTGCTCGGTCTTGCTGTGGTGCGCGGCCAGCGCCGCGGTGCTGGCCCTGGCTGGCTGCGCGTGGGAGGCCGAGGAGAACGAGGGAGGCACAGAGCGCGAGGGCCGCGCGTCCCTGGATGAAGCGCTGCGTCCCTGGGTGACGAGCACGCTGCCGCATGTGCCCCCTGCACGGAGGCGGAACGATCCCGTCCCTGGAGCGGCGCTCACCTGCGCGCGGTACGGGCTCAGCCGAGGAGCTAGCCTGCGGCTAGGTGGCGCAGATCTGAAGCTTGAAAGGTCAGGCACGCTCGTTGCTCATGGCGCCGGCGACCCCCGCGAGGATCGGAGCGCGACGAGGGGCTATCCGGAAGCTCTGGGCTTTCGGCGGCGAGGAACGCGCGCTCGTCGAGGGCAGGCGGCGTCAAGGCCGGACTCGCGGCCTCACACAGGTTGGATAGTGCGGGACAACCAACAAATAGAATGAAACATCGGTTTTTCCCAGCCTCAGGGCCATGTCGAGTCGACATCATTTACTGCGAGGTTCAAGCATGAAACGACTTCATCGTGAGACGCTCTCCGTGTGCATCCTGGCCGCAGGCGTCGCCGCTTGCAGCGGCTCGACCGGCGATCCTCTGCCGGTGGGCTCGACGAGAGGCGCCCAGCCCGACCAGGCTGCGCCGATCTCCTCCGGGGACGACGGCCCTGGAGCGGAGGGGGATGAGCTCGCGCCCGCCGGAGAGCTGAACGAAGATACCAGCGCGACCGAGGAGGAGCTGAGGCCCAAGGAGGACGACTCCCCCCTGTCCACGCTCCCGTTCCACCCCACGGGGGGGGATCGCCCGAAGGGCCTCCCGCTCCCCTTGCAGAACGTGACCTGCCCCAGCTTCGAGGGATTCACGTGGCATGACGAGACTCCCACGACCGGCGCGGACCTCGGGAATGCGGTCGCCGCGTCCTGCGACGCCGTCTACCAGGTCGGGTCCACCACCGGGGCCATCTTGGGCGAGGTGAACAGCGGCGCGAGTGACGCCTTCATCCGCAAGGTCGGGCATGACGGGAACCTAGTGTGGGGCGCGCAGATCGGCACGTCGGCGATCGACCAGGCGACGAGCGTCGCCGTCTCCTCGGCCCAGTGCCCCACGAGCGGCAACGAGTCGCTCTACGTGGTCGGCCACACGAGCGGCGCGATCGTAGCCGGCCAGAACAAGGGATCTTCGGACGCCTTCCTCGTCAAGCTGAACGCAAACGGGACCGAGGCGTGGCGGCGCCAGTTCGGTACGGCTGGGGTGGATCAAGCGTGGTCTGTGGCCCACGCACCTGACGGCAGCGTCTACGTGGTGGGCTCCACGGCCGGGAATCTCGCCGGGGTGAACCCGCCGCCGACGAACGGCACCACGTCGCTGTTCGTGGCGAAGTATTCGGCGAGCGGCGATCCTGTCTGGACCAGGCAGCTCGGGGTGAACAACAAGACGACCATCGCGCGCGGCGTGTCCGTCGGAGCCGATGGGCAGGTCTACGTCGCAGGTTACACCACCAGCGCGCTGGCAGGCCAACCGTACGCGGGCGGCAGCGCTGATGCCTTTGTCGCCCGCTACAGCGACAGCGGTGCTCTGGGCGGGGTGGCTCTCCTCGGCACGAACCTCCAGGACCAGGCGTTCAGCCTGACCACTGCGGTCGAGTCGGGTCAGACCGTCGTCTACGTCTCCGGCACGACGAACGGGAACTTCCCCTCTTATGCCTCTTCGACGAAGTATGACGCCTTCCTCGCCAAGCTGGACGCGAGCCTCACCACGCAGTGGATCCGGCAGACAGCGGCGAGCGAGAACGTCTCCGCTACGTCGGTGGCCGTCGTCGGTGGATCTGTCGTGTTGACCGGCCAGACCTCCCGCGACCTCGACTCCGACGCGCCCCTCGGGAGCGAGGACATGTACCTGCGCGAGTACAGCACGGCGGGGGCACACCTGCGCACCGAGTACATCGGCACGAACGCGACGGAGGCGGGACAAGGGCTCGCCGTCGATCCGAGGGGCAACGTCTTCCTGACGGGCAGGACGGACGCGCCGTTCTGCGGTCACTCCTTCGGCGGCGGTGGTAGCGACGCCCTCCTCGTCAAGGTCATGAAGGGGTGCCGCGTGGACACCCAGGATCAGTCCTGCAAGCCCGCCGTGTGCTGGGGAGACCCCCATTACGTCAGCTTCGATAATGTCGCCTTCGACTTCCAGGGGGAGGGCGACTTCGTGATGGCGACCAGCGCTGCCACTCCCGATCTGGAGATCCAGATCCGCCAGTGCCCCGTGTCGCCGGGCGTCTCGACCGGCCGGGCCGTGGGCGCGCGCATCGCGGGTGATCTCGTGGAGTTCCACGTGAACGGCGCGCTTTACTTGAACGGGCAACAGACGACGGTGCCGTCGAGCGGCGCGCTCGCGCTCGCCGGCGGCGGGAGCGTCTACCAGTCCGCGAGCGGCAGGACCGTGCTGGCCTGGCCGACGGGAGAGCGGCTGGCGGTGCGTCCAAGGAGCTATGTCCTCGGCCTGTACCTGGACATGCTCTTCCTCGTCCCGCCGGCCAGCGTGGGCAAGATGGTCGGCCTCTTCGGGAACGCCGATAACGACCCCACCAACGAGTTCATGATGGCCCGGGACGGCAGCGCGCTGAGCAGCGCGCTGACGTTCTCCGAGATGTACCAGGACACGAACAGCTACGCGGACGTCTGGCGGGTGGGCGCCGCCCCGGGCGACGTCGCGCTCATCCAGCAGGGCACGCCGTGCGGCGGTCCGGCCGGTCCCGAGCAGCCGGCGTGGCTCAACAACCTGACCCCCGCGCAGAGGGCCGCGGGCGAGCTGGCCTGCGCCGGCATTACCGACGAGGCCGTCAAGCAGACGTGCATCCTCGACGTGGGCCTCACCGGCGACCCGAGCTTCGCGGACTCGGCCCAGGACGCCGCCACGGATCTCGCGAGCCACGGGCAGGGCGGGCCGGTCATCAACAGCCCCCGCAGCGTCTACTTCAACAGCTTCACCGGATCCATCGGCCCGGAGTGGGAGTCCATCGTCACCAGCGTCACCCCGCTCGGAGACCGCACCTTCCTGGGGCAGTTCGGCAACGAGACGGTGAACCTGACGCTCAACGATCTCGCCCCCCACACCGAGCTGACCGTCAGCTTCGACCTCTACCTCGTCAACGCTTGGGATGGCGACGGCCCCCTTGGCCCCAGCGTCTGGACCGCCTCCGCGGACGGCGTCGAGCTGCTCAGCGGGACCTTCTCCAACACCCTGAGCTCCCAGAGCTATCCGCTGGGCGGGAGCCTGGCCGGGTCGGGAGCGCGCGAGGCGAACACCCTCGCCTATCCGTACGGCGACTCCGTGTACCGCATCAAGCTGGTCTTCCCGCACTCCGCGTCCGACCTCGCGCTCGACCTGTCCGCGGCTGGGCTGACCGGCCTCTTCGATGAGGGCTGGGGCGTGGCCAACTTCGAGGTCCAGGGGCGCTGACGCTCCCTGAAATAGCCGCGAAATAACCTCGACGGGCGGGCCTCTCGATTCTGTCCCCTGCCGCGCCGCTCGCAAGGAAGAGCCGCCATGCTCCCCGTCGAGGTGCACAACATGGGCTTCCCCTGTCCCAGATGAGCTTGGCATCGGGGTCTCGACAAATGAGCGCCGCGGTGAGAGCGGGCGCTCAGGCCGCGAGGGCCGCGGGGTGGCGGCGTCGCCAGAAGGCGAGGCGAACGCGCAGCACGGCCGCGAAGAGGCGCATGGACAGGCTGTCGGACGGGGGCAGGGGCCGCACCCGCGTGTTCTGAAACGCCGCCACCCGCCAGCGCCCGTCGTCGCCCCGCACCACCACCGTCATCTGCCGCGACCGCCGGCTTGCGGGCGTCGTTTTCTGCCAGGGCCACAGCACCGCGCCGGTGCTGACGACCACGGCCGCGTCGGGACCGAGGAAGCGCACGCTCTCAATCTCGCAGACCAGGCGGGTGCCGGCGAGCACGCCGGCGAAGAGCTCCTCATGCACCCGGCGGTTCGCCTCGCGGCCCCGCAGCCACGAGCCGTCGAACGTCACGTAGTCGGAGTCGGGCGTGTAAAACGCGTCGACGGCGCTCGCGCCCTCGCGCGCCCACGCCTCGCCCAGAGCCTCGAGCATGCGCCGGATGGCCGCCTCGTCGGTCGAACGATCCATGAAAGCTCTCCTTGTTTGTAACTTTGTTAGTAAGTAAGATAATTAGGAAGGCTTGTCAAGCCGGCGCGGTCTCGGGTAGAGTGCGGGCGGGTCGAGGCGATGGCCGCGAAACGGACGAGCGTGAAGGAGGTGAGCGAGCTGGTCGACAGCCTGGGCGACCGGCTGGGCCGCGAGCTGAGCACGCAGTCGGTGCTCCTTCACCAGGCGATCGCCGAGCGGCTGGGGCTGAAGGGCACCGACCACAAGTACCTCGACGTCATCCAGCGGGCGGCGGAGGTGGGCCCGGTCACGCCGGGTGACCTGGTGCAGCTCACGGGGCTGACCTCGGGAGGGGTGACGGGGGTGCTCGACCGGCTCGAGGCGGCGGGGTTCGTTCGCCGCGTGAAGCACCCGAGCGACCGGCGGCAGCTGGTGATCGAGCCGGTGGCCGAGCGCTACGCCGAGATCGGCGTGCTCTTCGCACGGTTCCGCGAGCGCTGGACGGCGCTCTGCTCGCGCTACTCGCTCGCCGAGCTGCGGCTCATCTGCGACTTCTTCGAGCAGGCGATCGCGCTGATGGCCGAGGAGATCGCCCGGATGCAGCGCCCGGGCGGGCCCGAAGCCGCCCCGGCGAGCGCCGCGCCTGCCGTCGATGCACCGACCGCCAAGGGCACCAAGGCGCGCCCGCGCCGCACCTCCTGAAGAGCGTCCGCGGGGGCAGGCTCGCGCCCATCGGCGAGGCGGGGAACGCGCCTCGTCAGCAGCGATATCGGGATCGAGGTCGGCAGCGAGCTCCGGGGCCGGACCCCGCGGGACAGTCCCGCCAGAGAAACCGGTCGATGGCGAGCGGTCGCCGGAACCTAACCTGCGACCAGAGCGCCATCCGGAGCGTGCGCCCTGACCTGCTTCGAGCAGCGGCAGCGCGCCGCGGCATCGAACAGCAGCGCTGTCCCGAAGCGCCGCTCGAAGACTGCGCCGAACTGACGACAGCACGAAAGCCCGGGGCAGTGTCCCGCCCGTATCAGGGCGTGGGCGCCGCGGTGAAGACGTAGCGCTCGCCCTCCGGCATTGTCGCGGTAACCTCGTGAAGCACGGTGTCGCGGAAGCGGAGCTCGAGCGCCACGGGCAGCTCGGGATGAGTCGCCGGTACAGGGCCGATCGTGAGGGTGGGCTCACGCCATGCCATCTCGCTCGCCCAAAAGGCGCCCAGATCGCCAAAGATGAGCGGCGAAGCGTTGACGCCCAGACTCAGCGCGTAGGAGCGATCGGTCGAGAACGCGTCGCCCGGTGCGCTGCTCGGATCCAGGGTCAAATCGTAGCTGCCTTGGTGTTCGCGCAACGCGGTTCCGAGGCGCTTGTCGTGCGCGAGCCACCGTTGCGAAGGATCGATCCGCAGCCACGCCGTCGGCCCGTACCACGATGAAACGCCGTGAAAGCGGCCCGCCATGCGATCGCCGGATTTTGCGACAAAAGTGTCCGCGGCATAGCGGTATTCGAGGGCCATGAACGCGAACTCGGCGCGCCCGTTCACGATGCGCCCGGTGAGCGGGGTAGTGGTCGCGTTTGACCCCTCCGCCTGATTGAGGTGGTCGCAGTTGGATTCAGGACCGTAGGCTCCGGCCGAAGTAGTGCAGCCCGCGGGTGTCTCACCACCCCGGGCTGCGTGGCCGAACCCCGATTCCGCGAGGTCCGACATGCTGACCGTAGTCCGTTCGCCTTCGGGCGAGCAAGGCGGAGGTGCGCCCGCGCGCCGCCGCCGAACCGCCTCCTGTCTCTCCCTCACCCCCACGCAGCGCAAGCGCCTCCGGGCGGCGCTGAAGAACCTGCGCGTCGCGTACGGGTCGTGGTCCTGCCTCGCCGAGGTCATGGGCGTCTCCGTCGCATGCCTTGAAGGCATCGCCCGCGGGCGTGACCACGGCTCGCCCGGGACCGCGCAGCGCGCCGCGAAGGCGGCAGGCATCACCGTGGAGCAGCTCCTCGGCGGGCTCGCTGCGGCCGACCGCTGCCCGACGTGCGGGAGGAGCGGGTGAAGCGCCCGCGGAAGGTGGCGAAGAGCCAGCCTGCCGCACGACACCCCAGGAAGAAGCCGACGATGGAGGCGATCCTCGCGGAGCGCGGCATCGTCCTGGCGACGCTCGCCGGCATCCCGCGACGCGACCGTCGCGACGTGGAGGCCGAGGTGTTGCTCAACGCCTGGAACGCCGTCCGCCGGGGGATGTACCGGCCCGACCCGCGGGACAAGCCGCGCGACGCGCTCCGCAAGTGGCTCCACGGCATCGCGTGGCGCCTCGCCTCGCACTACGTCCACAGCGCGTGGGCGCGCCGCGCCGTGCTCCATCCGTCGCCGCTCGGGTTGCTGCGCGAGCCCGTCGGCATCGACATGCACGCGCAGATGGAGGCGCGTGAGGTGCTCGACGCGATGGCCGAGCTCCCGGACTGGCAGCGGGACGCGCTCCTCTCCGTGGACGATCCCGAGAGCCTTGCCGCCTACGCCCGACGGCGCCGCATGAACCCGCACACAGCGGCGAGCCGGCTCCGCATCGCCCGCGAGGCGCTCGCCCTCAAGCTCCGCAGGTGGCGACGCTGAGCAGGCCCGAGAAGCGGCATGCGCCTCGCGCCCAAGCTTCCCGGATCGACCAGAAGCGAATGTTGCCAAGCATGACATCTACGTCATGCCTGGCGAAAAAATTTGCGCACCGGGCAAATGTATAGGATGACCTCGTCCGAGCCGGTTCTTCCGAACCGCGTCTCGCTGTGGTGCGCGATGGGCCCTCATGCCGATTCACGACATGGGTGTACAAAAGGAAAAACCCCAGGGCTGGCACCCCCAGGGTCTCCCCCGCCGCGTTACCGCAGCTCGACGGCACACCGCGCCGTCTACACAGGGCACGCCCTATCACAGGGCATTGCCTCGCGCAAGTGGTGTGCCGTCAGTTCACCGTCTCCATGTGGGACAAGGGAACCTGACGATGAGTCGACGAGGATCGAGTAGAGGCCGGAAAGGCGCTGAGAAGCGTCCGGCCGAGCTGATCAAGTTCAACTTCTACGGGGACGAGCTCGACGTATTCCAGGCTGGAACGTCGACGCTCGTGTCTATCCGGCGCATATGTGAAGCCATCGGGCTCGGATACTCGAGCCAGCTCCAGAAGCTGCGGGCTGACGAGTCGGTCTGCGTGACGATGATCGTCACGCAGATGCCGGGGGACGATCAGGCCCGCGAAATCGCATGCGTCGACGTGCGCTCCCTCCCGCTCTGGCTGGCTACCATCCACCCGAGCAAGGTCAGCCATCACATCAAGGACAAGCTCATAGCCTACAAGCGCGAGTGCGCCGAGGTGCTCGCCGACCACTTCCTTGGTCCACGCGGACCGAGGATCGATGAGCGCCTCAAGCGAGCCGAGGCTGAGTGTGAGACCCTCCGGGCTCGGCTCGATCTTTTCGAGTCGCATGGCTCTGGACTGATTGGCAAAGAACGCGCGAATCATCTAATCCTTGCGAACCTCCGCGCGGCGTCGCGGCGTGCCTGCATCACGACGGGCGATACATCTCAGACTACGTTCCAGCGCGAGTTCAAGAAGCGCGAAGATGAGCTCCGGAACCATGTAGGATTCCCGAGGGAGCTCGCGCACTCGTGGGGCAATTTGCCGATCACCAAATGCGGGGATGCCGCGCTCAAGGTGCTCGAAATATTGGAAGCTGATCGCCGCAGAGCAACGCCGGAGATCGATACGCAACTTGACCTCTTTGGGCCATCATATGATGCGCTGCGCGCATAATAGACAGTTGATGCACCGCCATAGAGACGCCTCACATGGTGCTGTGCTGTTCCTGCGCTCGGATCTACGCTAATCGAACAGGCTCAACTGGACCATCCTGCGCGGCCCTGGCGCGGGCGGGGGCTCTGACGGGGGCGGGGGATCAGGCTCCACCGCTGGCTTCGCGACTGGCAGCGGCGTGGCGGGCGGCGGCTCTGGTGCAGCAGGCGCCGCCGCCCCCGGCCCGCCCTTGACCAGCCGGAGCCACCCGGCTCCCGTCTTGACCTGCCGGACCGGCCCGGTCTGCGCGGGTAGGGTGAGCGCCTGCGGGACGGGCGGCGCGGCGGCAGGCTCCGCCAGCGCGGCCCGGATCAGATCCTCGACCGACCAGAGCTCCTCGACGAGCCCAGCAGCCATCCCCGGCGACACGCGCAGCGACGCGTGGATCCTCGTCAGGTTGTAGGCGCAGACCGAGAGCGCCACGGCGGCGCGGTGGCTCCGCTGCGTCTTGCTGAACGACAACGCAAGCCGGCGCTTGCGCCCGTTGATGTGCCGCGCCGTGAGGTGGTACCGCTCCACGCCGGAGGTGCTCATCCGTTTCGGATCGGGCGCGCCGAAGACAGCCGTCTTCCGGATGAAGTGCGCGTCGCGCGCCGGCTCGTACTTGTGGTCCGGGCTCTTGCTGTAACCGTACTGCTTGATGACCTGCGCGTAGTCGGCGCAGCCGCGGAACGACGCGTCCACGGCTGGGATGTACACGGAGAGGCCATCGCTCGTGAGCTGCGGGACGACGAGCACGCGGGCCCGCAGGTCGGCCAGGAACGCGTCGGTCGTCGCCTGGTCGCGCTTCCCCACGGCGAAGGAGATCACGAGCTTCGACCGCCTCGCGAACGCGGTGAAGGTGAAGACGTCGCCGTACTCCGCCGGGTCCTCGGCCGTCACGCGCTTGTCCTTCTTCGCGATGAAGGACCACTGCTCATCGAGCTCGATGTCGGGCTCGCACAGGCCCTGCACGAGGCGGTTGTGCAGGCGCGCGCAGCCCTCGCCGAGTTCCACGGCGAAGCGCAGGATGGTGCTCTTCGCGACGCCGGTCTGGCGTTCGACAGCACGCACGCTCGTCCCCTCGACCAACGCGGACGCGATGCGCACGCGGGTCTCCATCGGAAGCACGTTCGGCACGGCCCCTTGCCTCTCTCCGAACGGGGGCGCATGCTGCACATGCGACGTGCGCAGGGCGGCCCTACCGCTCGGCGTTCCGCAGCCTCCTTCCGGGGTCCAGCCGGAGGGAGGCGCCTTGCTCAGGACCTAAAATAGCATTGCAAGCCTATGTTTCCCGGCTTTTCTGCGAAGCTAGGACACGCGTTGTCATAGCCGCAGTGCTGGATCCATCGGCAAACGTAGGGCTTTCGCGTCGGTCAAGTGGAGCGAGCATTCAGCGTGACGCGGCTCGTCCTCGGGGCGGTCGGGAGCCATGGCGGGCGCCTGGGGATGGCGTGGCGGAGGGGTGCGATGCAGGGGGAGGCGAGGCGCTTACGGCGAAGTGGTCGCAGTTGGCGCGGGGTGGTCGCGTTTCAGGCAAACGCGACCACTACCGTGAGCGGCGTGCACGGCCCCAAGGGATGGGGCACCCCGTCGACCTCCAGCCCCGAGAAGCAACCCTTCCCGGACAACACGCTGTCGCGCTGCTCGATGTCCACGGCGACCGGGTCTTCAAACCCGAACATGGCCCACGTACCGCTGATGTCCAGCTCTGGTGTTGCGCCAGGGCCGGAGCCGCTGGAGCCGGACGCGCTGGAGCCGCCGGAGCCGGACGCGCCGGAACCAGAATGCCCAAAGCCGCTCTGGCTGGAGGCGCCCGCGCCCGAACCCGCGCTGCCGGCGTTATCGATCGCGCCGGCAGCGCCGTCGATGGGCGAGAGCTCAGTCACGCCGCAGCCGGCGAGCACCATCGCGCTCAGGGCCGTTGCCCACCGCGCACGAGAACCGCTCGATACAGCCGTCGAACGCATCACTCGAATCTATGCGTGATCCGTGCTCACGTCAAGGTGACCCGGTTCAGCGTTCCTCGCGACGCAATAACGGCCAGACATGACGAGCGGCATCGCTCAGTCGCGCCCGGAACCGGCCGCTGACGAGAACCGTTCTGCCAAAACGCGGTATCCCGATGTAGTAAAACCGTCCGACTGGATGTGGTGCGGTACCCTGTGAGCCTGCGGGGGCTATCACGACGCAGTCCTCGACTCGAAATCAGAATTGCGTGATGAATTTCCACGCCTCGGGGGCGTTCCAGCTCGTCGATTGCCCGGGGTCCTTCGGCTCCCAGCCGTGCGGGCCGTCGAACACGCAGTACTTGGTGGGGTGACCTGCGGAGCAGCCCTTGTACTCGGTACACGTGTGGGGCTGGCCAGCTGCCGGGAAGGTGGTCGCCGACGGCTCCTCCATGCAGCCGTTGACCTTCGCGAATTCGGCTTGTTTGACGCGACCGCTGGTCGGCTGGGGGGGGCCGCTGCTGTCACCGCTGGCTTGCGACGCGTAGTAGGCGATCGGCTTGGTCAACGTCGCCGTGCAGGAGCCCGTGAGATCTGCCCCCGAAAAGAAGGCGACGCCTCGGAACACGTCCGCGCGGGTGCAGGCGAGAGCCAACGACATCGCTCCCCCGAAGCTGAAGCCGGTGGCGAAGATCCGAGTTTTGTCGATGCAGAGATCTCCCTCGAGCTCCTCCAGGATCGCGTCCGTCAGCTCCACGTCCGACTTGCTCCAGGAACCGGCGCCGTTCGCGGCGTCCGGCGCGACGAAGATGGTGGTAGCTCCAGTGTCGAGCGTCGCCATCGTGAAGTAGTTCCGGTTCGCCACCGACATGGCGGAGGAGCCGGACTCCGCGAAGGCGAACACGAGCCGATACGGCTTGTCCTTGTCGTAATCGCTCGGCACGCGAAGGATGTACTTGCGAGAGGCGCCGCCGAACGAGATGTCGATCGTGCCGTTTTGCAGAGTCTTCGCTTTGCCGCAGCCAGCGCTCTTGACCGCGTCCGTCCCGGTCGCGCCGCCTGCGCTGCCGTCGCTGCCGCCCGCGCCGCCGCTGGCACCGCCGGAATCGGAGCCACCCGACGCGTCGCCGGCGCCGCCTGCGGCCGCTCCGCCCGCACCCGCGGAGCCGGGCTGGCCACCGCCCGGGGTGCTGCCCGTGCTCGCGGCGTTACCACCGGCGCCCGCCTGCGCTTGGCCGCCCGCGCCTGCGACCCCCGGTTCTTCCGACGGAGGGGTGCTGTTCGACGAACAAGCAACACCCGAGAGTGAGAACAGGGCGAGGACCAGGGAGAAGCAACGGGCGCTTGTCATCGGTAACTCCGCGCGCGCGAAGGGCGCGACTGGGACTCGAACCTAGCTGACGGCCTCCCGACCAGCAATGGATTGAGGCGCAGGTTCAGTTGTGAAGCAACAGCTCAAAATTGGCGCGTCACCATACCGGTCGCGACCGTATCGTTCGGCGCGTAGGTAAAAGAAGCCGGGCGCGTAGGTAAAAGAAGTCGGAGCGCGTGGGCAAATCAAGCCGGATCGCAGCGTGAGGAAGCATAGCGCAGCAAACCGAAAGGGTGGGATCGCGAGCGTCGTGATGGCTCGGCCGGGCCTCCGCCGCTGCTCCTGCCTCAGCATGACGACCTGTTCCTGGACAGCGCCGAAGCAGCGCCTCGGAGACAAATGTGAACGTTCACAAATCGATTGTCAATTCGAAACGACCGCCGGCGACCGCCCTCGCGCTCCGAGGGCAGACAGGTCTCCTCCCGGAGCGCCGCGTCGAGACGGACGGGCATCGGGCCGCGGTCACGCAGGCGCTGCAGCGCCGCCACACCGGTGCGCGGCGGCGCGACCTCGAGCTGGCGATGCGGTCGCCGCGCGCCGCGCCGCGCGCCAGCCGCCGATGCGCCGATCGGCTTCGAGCTCGTCGATGGGGCCGGCGATGATTGCGGTAGGGCGCCCGCCAGCCTCCTGATCCCTCGGGATCGAGGCACTTACAGACCCGTCGTTTGGCGTTGACGGTAGCCATGTGATCGTTCACATTCCCGCCGAAGCGTATCCCTGTTGCTGCGACTTGCTCGGGTCGCCATGCGTACCGAGGCATTCGTCGTCTGATCGATTTTTTGCACCAGCTCTGTTCGCTCGGTCGTCGCGGAAGCGATCGCTGAACGATGGGGATTGGCATCGGGCCGAGGGGGCTCCACCAGAGAACACGGCATACCGCGCTTGTTCGGCGGCTGTCGTGACATCTCGAGTGCTGTTCACCGGAGATGATTCTTCAAAGATCCGGCTGTGCTGGCGACGTGGCCGGATCACGACGCCTCGCGGTGTCTGTCTCGTTCTGCGCGATGACGGGGCACCTGACCCATCGGTTTTCTCTGCCCCCGTTCCTGGTGACGCTCGCGGGCACGTTCTTCGCCCGCGGCGCGGCGTTCTTCGTCAGCACGCAGCCCATCGGCATCGATCACATGGTTGATTCACCAACCCCTAAGAGCGGTCTGAGCAGCGCTTGAACTCGATGGTGCGACGGCTGCTGAGTGCACAAAGAGGAGACCTCGTCGCTGTGTGGCGCGGCGTAGTCTCGTTTTGAGCTCCCTGGGTACAACGCATCCGAGATCTGAAAGGAGCTATCATGAGCAAGAGAATCCTGCAGTGCCGGCGCTCGCTCTCGGGCGCCACCGCGTTGACTGTTTCGCTCCTGTTTGGAGCCCTCGCTCCAGGGGTGGCGTCCGCCGCGGACCCCGTCGAGAAGCTGCAGGAGTTCGAGCTGGACGAGGTGAGCGTGACCGACGCGTACTACCAGAACATCTCTTCGAAAGAGATCGCGTACATCATGAGCCTCGACCCCAACCGACTTCTGGCGGGCTTCAAGGCGGTGTCGCAGGGAAAGGATCCTGGGAATTCGCCCGGCCTCACTCTCTACGGCGGGTGGGAGGGTGGCTGGAGCCTTCTGCGCGGGCACACGATAGGCCACTACATGTCCGCCATGGCGCAAGCGTACAAACAGCTCAACGGCTCCGACGCGGAGCAAAGCGCCGCCATCGCGCAGAAGATCGACTACACGATCAGCCAATTGAAATCATTTCAAGGCGCGAGTCCCAAAGGATACCTGTTCGCGTCGCCGGAGACGCACTTCGACGTCGTCGAGGGGAAGGCCAGCGGCTCCAGCTGGGCGCCATGGTACACGATGCACAAGATCATCGCGGGCCTCATCGACGTCTACAAGTTCGAAGGAAATGCGACAGCCCTCGAAATCGCGAGCAAGCTGGGGGACTGGACGTACAATCGCAGCTCAACGTGGAACGCGGACCTTCGAAGGAAGGTTCTGGGCGTCGAGTACGGCGGCATGAACGACTGCCTGTACGATCTGTACAGGCTGACGAACAACGCCAATCACCTGGCGGCAGCCCACATCTTCGACGAGGACTCGCTCTTCACTCCGATTTCTCAGGGCAACAACATCCTTCCAGGCAAGCACGCCAATACGCAGATCCCCAAGTTCATCGGCGCCCTGAACCGGTATCGGACGCTGGGCGAAGCGGAGAACTTCTACTACTCCGCGGCAGAGAAGTTCTGGACCATCGTGCTGAGGGATCACACCTATGTCACCGGTGGGAATAGCCAGCTTGAGCACTTTCACGAGCCCGGGAAGCTGGACGCGCAACGGGACAATGTGAACAACGAGACGTGCAACGCGTACAACATGCTGAAGCTCTCGAGAGGGCTCTTCAAAGCCACGGGGGACGTCAAGTACGCCGACTACTACGAGCAGACCCATCTCAACGAAATCATGTCTGCCGTCAATCCGACGAACGGAATGACGACCTACTTCAAGCCGATGGGAACAGGGTACTTCAAGGTGTTCGGCAAACCGGAGGACACTTTCTGGTGCTGCAACGGAACCGGCATGGAGAACTACACCAAGCTCAATGACAGCTTGTACTTCCATGACGACACGGATCTGTACGTCAACATGTTCCTCAGCTCGACGTTGACCTGGTCCGCGCGGGGCCTGTCGTTGAAACAGACCTCGAATTTCCCGCTCTCCGACAAGGCGGTTTTCGAGATTACCGCTGCCCCGGCCGATGCGGTCACGATCAACTTCAGAAAGCCCTCCTGGGTTGCTCGGTGCCAGCCCGTGACGATCACGGTCAACGGTCAGGCATGCGACGCGACGGAGGCGAACGGCTACCTCACGGTAGGTCGCACCTGGAAGCCCGGAGACAAGGTGGAGCTCACGCTGCCAATGGAGGTGAAGGTGTCGAGGCTCCCCGACAACCCCAACGCGGTGGCGTTCGTCTACGGACCGGTCGTCTTGAGCGCCGGCCTCGGGACGGAGAGGATGCTGTCGGAGCCCCAGTGGGCATCCGAGAAGGCTACCATTCCCGCTGGTGTCACCATCAAAGACACCATCGGTATCAACAACGGCATCACGATCAACGAGTGGATCGCCGACATCGAGAACAACTTGGTTCAAACCCCGGGCAAGGCGGAATTCACGCTGCGGAACACAGATTCCAATAGCACGTTGACGTTCACTCCGCACTATCAGCGGTACGCAGACAGGTACGGCATCTACTTCCGTCTCACGGGGACGGCGGGCGAAAACATCCCGGACGCCGGCGAATGCTCGCCCCCTCCTGGAGCTGGCACGCTGTGCGATAGCGTCTCGTCTTCGGATAGCGTCGGATCGGCTGGCAGCGGTTCGACCGCCAGCAGCTCGACCGCCAGCAGCTCGACCGGCAGCGGCTCGACCGGCAGCGGCTCGATCGGCAGCGGCTCGGCCGGCAGCGGTGCGGCTGGCGGCGCGTCCGAGGGCAGCTCCGGTGGATCGGGGGGCGCGGATGGTGGCACCACGGACCAGGGCAGTTCGGGTTGTTCCTGCAGTGTCGGTCGTGATTCGTCGGAACGCTGGCACTTCGCCGCGCTGCTCGGCCTTGGCCTGGTCGCGTGGCGCCGGGGGAGACGTCGTGAGGCGCCGCAGGGGTCGCGGAGCTTTGGTGCGCGATAAACCTCCACATCTGGCTGCGCCGCGGCGAGAGCCGCATGTGGGGCCTCGGGCGCCTGAGGGGCAGTCAGCTTGGTCTCGCCTTGTTCACCGGGACGGTGGCTGTCGAATAGATCATGAGGGCGCGTAGGTAAAAGAAGCCGGATCGCAGCGCGAAGAAGTGTAGCGCAGCAATCCGAAAGGGTGGGGCCGCGAGCGTCGTGATGGCTCGGTCCCGGGTCGAAAGAGCGTGGTCCGGGCGGCGCCGCGCGCGCTACGGGGCACATCGGCGTGCCGTGGGTACACGTGTCCGTCCGGACGTTGGTCTCGCCCGGGAGGCGCGTCGCGAGACGCTATGCGGCGTCACCGGGCGCCTTGCGGCGCAGAACGTTCTTGTCCGTATGCAGGCCGAGCACCCAGTCCAGTCAGGCGTTGACGTCGGATTTCCAGCTGCCGTCGGCGTTCTTGCAGCTTTGCCACTCCGCGCTCGGGTACGGTGTGGTGGACTCCCGGTCTGGGGATTGTGATTCTCAGGCAGCCGACCTGATGGACGTGTCAGGGCATCATGTGCACGCGCGCCCAGTCGGCGAACGTCGTGAAGCCGCCGGGCACGAGCGCGTTCGCGGCAGCGATGTGCGCCTCGTGCTGCGGGCCGAAGTAGGTGTGCTCCGCGAAGTACTCGAACATCTCGCGCATCTCGCGCGCGCCGGGATAGAAGCCGTCGTAGACCTCCGCCGGCACCTGCGCCGCCTCCACGCGGTGCCCGCGCGCATTGAGGGTGCTGGCGAAATCGTCCCACGAATAGGCGCCGCCAGTCACGGCGAGCACGCTCCCATCCGGCGACCTGTCCCCCGCGCCGAACGCGGCGGCGACGGCCCGCCCCACGTCGGCGGGATCGCCGGCATGGATGACGCGCAACGCGGGATTCATCGGCACCGCCCAGCCGCGCCGGCCGCTCGGGAGCGGCTGCGGCGCCATTGCCGAGAGGAAGTTCTGGAAATAGAAGGGCGCCTGTACGAACGTGTGGCGCGCGAAGCCGGCGCTCCGGACCACGTCGTCGACCCGGGCCTTGCCCGTGAAATGCGCCACGTTGTAGCGCCCGCCGCTCACCCTGGCGACGTCCGGCAACGTGGACCAGACGAGGTGCTCGACCCCGGCCGCCCGCGCCGCCCTCACGGCTGCGGCGCCGATCTCGGTCTCGCGCGCCCCCTGGCTCGGGTCCCAGAAGTTGGTGACGACGAAGGCGCCGTGCGCGCCCTCGAGCGCAGGGACGAGGCTCTCGGGATCGAGCAAGTCCGCCTTGACGAGCTCGACGCCGCGCGCGGCGAGCGCTCGCGCCGCGTCGCTCGCGGGGTTGCGGCTCGCCACCCGCACCGTGAAATCGCCCCGGGCGAGCAGCGCGTTCACAACGCCGCCGCCCTGAGCGCCCGTGCCACCGATCACGCCGATCAACTTCCTTGCCATGGTCGTCTCCTCGAGAGGCATCACGTCAGCTCGCGCTCTCCGCGAGCAACGAGCGCCGCTCTCATGGGAAGACCGTACGGCGCCGCAGACCTTCGTGGAAGTTGATGCTCGACAGGTCTATGCTTCACGGCGTGAATGTCTCCGCGTTCGATCTCAACCACGCGCGCGCCCTCCATTTTCTGCTCGAGGAGGCCCACGTCGCTCGCGCCGCGCGGAAGCTGGGGATCACGCCGGCAGCGGCGAGCAACGCGTTACGTCGGCTTCGCGACGACTTCGACGATCCCCTGCTGGTTCGGGCGGGACGAGCGCTCGTGAGGACGCCGCGGGCCGAGGCATTGAGGGGCCCGGCGCGCGAGGTCCTGGCCGCGGCGGAGCGCCTCTTCGACGCGGGCGCTTCGTTTGATCCTGGCACGTACGACGGAGAGCTCACCGTCACCACATCGGACAGGGTGGCCGAGGTCCTCCTGCCGACGCTCGACCGGCTCCTCGCCGAGCGCGCGCCCAGAGCGAGCCTGTCCGTGCGGACGGTCACGGTCGAGGTCGAGGCGTTCTTGCGAGATCACGGCGGGATTGCCGTCATCCCGGGCATGTCGCGCGCGCGGGGCCTGTGCGCCGAGGAGCTCTTCGCCGACGACTTCGTCTGTGTGCTCCGGAAGGGGCACCCGCTCGCGAAGGGCCCCTGGACGGCGCGTCGCTTCGCGGGGGCCGAGCACGTCATGGTCGCGCCGCTCGCCGCCTCCCGCCGGGGCGTGGTGGACGATCGGCTCGCCGAGCAGGGCCTCACCCGGCGCGTGACCCGCGTCGTGACCACGTTTGCGCTCGCGGTCCCGCTCCTCGTCGCGTCCGACCGGATCGCGATCCTCCCCCGGAGCTTCGCGCTCGCGCGCGCCAAGGAGCTCGGGCTCGTCGTGCGCGCGGCGCCGCTCGAGCTGCCAGCCATCGATATGCAGATGGTCTGGTACCCCGGACACGAGCGAGATCCGGGGCACGTCTGGTTTCGACGGCTCCTGAGGGACGCGGCGCGCGCATCCGGCCTCCGGCCGCTGCAGATCCGGGCGAGAGCAGCCGGCGAGAGCGGCTTGAGGCGAGAGGCGCCGAGATGAGCGAGAGGGCTCGTCAGCGACGCCGGAATCGCCCAACTCCAGTAGATGCCGATGGCCAGGCCGTGGACGGCGCTGACCGAGTCGGCGGGCCCATCATAAAAATACAATTCAATGCGAACAGCGGGATGCCGCCTCGTTCCACGCCTCGAACGCGGCCGTTCCAGATCGCCGCCTGGCGCCGCTCCGGGTAGCGCAGCATACTCTGGACGTGATTCTTGAGCGTCGCGGGCGGATTTTGTACGCCCGCCTCCGGGCCTGCCGCTCCGGCTGTCCCTTCACCGGTCTCGGCCCGGTGCCCCCATGGGCCTGCTCGTAGACGCCGTCGCCGAGCCTGGCACGCCGCAATCACAGGCCCCGTCACTTTGATTGCTGACGAACGCTGGCTCCTGGCAGAGGCGGACTCCGTCGGCGCGGGCGATCGTCTGAACAGAATCATGATGTGGAGGCAGAATGAAGAAGAGAGAACTTGGTTATCAGCTTGGCCTCGCGGTGTGCGCGGGCGCCGCGCTCGGCCTCTCCGCGGGCTGCTCGATTGAAGGCGCGTCGGACGAGCCGCTCGAGGCGCTCGAGTCGCACTCGTCCGCGATCGTCGGCGGCGAGCTCGCCGAGGCGAGCCCCTGGGCCGTCCAGGTCTTCGACGTGCGCGGGAGCACCGGCGACTTCTTCCAGTGCACCGGCACCCTCGTCGCGGCGCGCTGGGTGCTCACCGCGCAGCACTGCATCGCGGACGAGGGCGAGACGTCGGCCGTGCGCGTCGGCAGCAACACGTACCGCGAGGGCCGGCGCATCGCGGTCGACGCCGTCGAGGTGCCCTCGGCCGTCGCCGACATCGCGCTGCTCCACCTGACCGAGGCCGCTGATGGACCGTTCGTCCAGCTGGCCCAGGCGACGTCGGTCGCGATCGGCAGGGACGCGACGGCCTACGGCTGGGGGAGCGAGGGCACGCCGCTGGTGATGGCGCCGTCGCTCAAGAAGGCGATCGTCCACATCGACAGCTGGTACTCCGACGAGGAGCTCCTGGCGACGGGCGTGACGGGCTCGGGCTGGAGCGGCGACTCCGGCGGCCCGTGGTTCGTCGACGGGCGTCAAGTCGCCGTGTTCTCGGCCTCGAACGGGCAGGACGGCACGAACCTGCACGCGAGGCAGCTCGGCGTCGACGTCGCGCGCCACCGCGCTTGGATCGACGCAACGATCGCCGGCGGCCCCACCGTCCACCCCAGCGGCCAGGTGGTGCTCCACGATCTCTCGAACTTCTCCGGCATCTCGCAGGGCTTCGGGATCGGCCGTTACGACCTCCCGAACACGACGATCATGGGAGACAACCGCGCGAGCGCCATCCGGGTCCCCGCGGGGCTCCGGGTCACGGCCTTCATGCACAACAACTTCGGGGGCGAGGCGCGCGTCTTCACCTCGGACACGGATCTCGTGGCCGCGGGCTTCAGCGACACGATCTCGAGCATCATCGTCTCGCACGCCTCGGACCCGCAGCTGGACGTGGTCACCTTCTACGAGCACGCCAACTTCTCGGGCGCTTCGGTCGTGTACGGCCTCGGCTCCTCCCACTTTTTAAGCACCCCATGGGACCAGAGGGCCAGCTCCGTCCGCGTCCCCGCCGGCTTCAAGCTGACGCTCTACAACGGGCTCTGGCGATACTCGGCCGAGTCGCGTGTCCTCACGACAGACGCGAACCTCGCCCCCCAGAACTTCGACGACAAGACCCGCAGCTTCCTCATCGAGCGCTTGTAGGAGCGAGCGCGCGGGGCGGCCAGCGCTCCGGGTCACCGCTGGAGATGGCGGGTGGGCGCGACGTCCGGCATGGCCACCCAGGTGCGCCCGCCTCGGCGAAATGGGATGGACGTGTACTATCGGGCCTTGCTACTCTGCGTTCCGAGCACAGTGTAACGAGTCGTTACATGGGTGACGCCAGCGCATGAATACGCCACTTTCGCCACCTGGAGCGGAGCGGACTGACGGATCACCCGTCCAGATCGGCGCGCTCGTTCCGCTGACTCGGCCCGGCTGGGTCGAGGCAGGCCGGCACTTGCTCGCTGGACTCGAGCTGGCCGTTCGCGAGGTCAATGACGCCGGCGGGATCGCCGGAAGACCACTCGAGCTGGTGGTCCGAGACACCGCGGCGGATCCACAGCGGGCCGCGGCGGCCGTCGATGAGCTGGCTCGCCTGGGCGTGGCTGCCTTGGCGGGGGAGTATCACAGCGTCGTCGCTCGCGCCGCTGCCGGCAGGGCCGACGCCCTCGGACTGCCGTTCCTCTGCTCGTCAGCGGTCCTCGACGCGCTCACCGAGCAGCCAGCGGAATGGGTCGCGCGCCTCGCCCCGGCGCAGTCCCACGGCTGGCGGATCTACGCGAGCTTCCTCCTCAGCGCGGGCCACAGGCGCATCGCCGTGGCAGCCGACTCGAGCGTCTACTGGGCGTCTGGGGCCCGCATTCTGCGGGACTACCTCGCTCCACGCGGCGGCACACTCATCGAGCTCGACATGCGCGCGCTCGCCCCCGAGGCCGTGTGCGACGAGCTCGTCGAAAGTCGCGCGACAGCCCTCCTTCTCCTGGTCGGCTACCCGGAGCCGGCGGTGTCGATCGTCAAGTCTGTCCGCCGCGACCCGCGCCTCGCCGAGATCATGATTGGTGCTCCGGCCGGGCAACCGGAGTTCGCCGAATGGGCGACGTTGCTGGGCGGCGACAGCGCCGCCATCCCGTTCTTGCGCTACCTGCCCGAGCGCCTCAGCCCACTCGGTGCCCGAGTCGAGGCGGCACTGCGCGAGCGGCTGGCCGAAGCGCCCTCCTTCGTCGCCTTCGAGGGCTACGACACGGTCGCCGTCCTCGCCGAAGTGCTGCGTTCTCACGGCGCGGACCGGGCGCGCACTGCAGAATCCTGGGCGCGCGTCGCAGTCGAAGGCACCCGCGGGCAGATCCGGTTCTCCCGCACGCCAGGCATCAGCGTCTGGCAGTGGGCTTGGCCGCCAGTCCAAGTCGTTGAACGAGATCCGGCGGAACCCGATCGCTTTCGGATCCTTCACGCCGGCTGAGAGAGCACGTAGGTCGGTGAAGCTCGCCTGTCGGCGCTGCAGGCAGGCTCACCGGCAGGTAGAGCGGCCTCGCCGGCCCAGAGCGGTCGCCGCTCGCCGCTCGCCGCCCGCGCGCGAGGAGCGGCAATACGAGCTCGTGATCCAGCAGGGGTTCCCGTTCGGCGCCACGCTCTTCGAGCATCACCAAAGCAGGGCGTTCAGGGTGCTGATCTCGGTTGAGCACGCCCCAGCGGTGCGGCGCCTTCTGCCCCGGGCGTACGGATCCGTTCTTGCAGCTCATGACCGTCGGGGGATGGAACATGAAGGTTCTTCTCATGATGCTCGTCACGCTGGGCTCGATGCTGCTCAGCTCGCTTGCCTCGGCAGAATCGCTGGATCAGGATTTCTACTGCGCCGATCGGGCACCGGGGCATCGCAAAGGGTATATCCTCCACTTCTCTCCCGATGGCGCGTTCGACATCCGGGTCGAGGGCCGGGCGGCCCTGCGGCGCGGGAAGTATTCATTCACGGGTGATCGCCTGAGCCTGTCGCTCCCCTCGTCGACTCCATCGATGGCCCCCTGGGCAGAGAGCTCGGAGGCGGTGGAGGTGCGCTGGGGGAACCCGATCACCTTCCGGACCCCACGGTTATCGTGCCACACGGTCGGGCACCGCTCCGGCCCGGAGATCACCGGCCTCGTCATCCAATGTCCGACCGTGGGTGGGTCCACTCCTGGTGTCTGGGTGCCGGGCGGCACCATGTACTCAGGCCTAATCGAAGACAACACCTTCAGGTTCTACGAAAATCACCACGTCCGGCGCTTCCGCACGTCGTACGGATCGGTCTCGGCGCCGGGTTCCAGCTATTCTAACGAGCAGTCCGAGACGACGACGGGGATCTACTTCATCCAGGGGGACAAGATTTACATGGCCTTTGGAAGGCAGGAGGAAAAGGGCGAGCGCTTCCTGGCCGGCACGATCAACGCCGACAAGAGCATCACCTTCGGCGTGCTCGGGCGCAGGTGGGACGAGCACAGCGCGCTCGAGCGCGCGACCTGCAAGTGATCCTCCCCGCGGAACAGTCCCGCCAGAGACAGGTGAGGGGCCTCCGCATTCACGGCGCGAAGGGCTGAAGGGGACCCCGCGAGCGCTCTCAGGTCGCTGCTCGGTCGAGCACAAACTGTCCACCTGCCGCCTCGGCGAGCTCCGGTCCGAAGAGCGCACCGGGCGTGTAAGCGCCCGGTCGACTCCCGCCGCTGGCAAGACGGGCAGCGACCTCGGACGCCACCTTGACCGTGAACACCATGCCGTCGCTCGTCCGCAGCCACCCCTCCCGGATGTCGCCGTCGGGCCACTGCACCCGCGCACGCGCCCAGGAAAACTCACTCTTCTTCGCGGGCGGATCGAGGCGAAGACGGGCGAGCCGATCTTGCAAAACGTCGCGCAGCACCCTCCACGTCACGAGCTTGGCGAGCGCCGACACCACGACGCGAGCCATCGGCCTTGTCGGTGCCTCGCTCGAAGCGGCGACCACGAAGGGCGCTCCGCTGGCGCGCTGGGCGGCCTCCAGTTCGCCGGACGGGGCGGCGCCGGTCACGGCCGTCGAGCCATCGGGCATCGTGAGGTGTTCAGCGTCGCCACCAATGCTCGCGCGCACCAGCTGGCCATCCTCGTAGCGGCGTCCACCCGTGGCGAAACCCTCCACAACGGTCGCGGCCACGGTGGGGCCGATGATGTCGGAGCCGTCGATCCGCGGCACGGTGTCGACTCTCACCCGCGCCGCCGGAGGCTTTCCCTCGCACACCTTCATCACGACGCTCTCGGCCGCGAGCAGGCCAAAGCCTGCGCCGGTCACCAGGCACTGACCGGTAGCGACCGCCTTGTCGTGCAGCCCGAGCAGCGCCGTGATGGCGAAGAGCTCGTTCGCGATGTCGACGTAATGCGTGCCTTGCGGGCACGCGCGCACGATCGGCAGCGCCGTCTCCAGGAACGGGCCGATCGCGTTGAGCACGACGGCGGGACGGCTCTGCGCGATCTCGGCGGCGATGGCCTCGACCGATCCGGCGACCACGATCCGCGGCTCGCCGCCGATGGTCCCGGCAAGCTCGAGCAGGCGCGCGCGGTCACGCCCCAAAAGGACGAGCTTGAACCCTCTGGCC
The DNA here is from genome assembly GCF_051473855.1 of Sorangium sp. So ce375. Taxonomy (NCBI): domain Bacteria; kingdom Pseudomonadati; phylum Myxococcota; order Polyangiales; family Polyangiaceae; genus Sorangium; species Sorangium sp. So ce375. The sequence goes on along the minus strand of NZ_CP150335.1, from coordinate 9,406,099 downwards.
GAAAGGTCGACGGCGACCCCGCGGCCGATTCGGCCCGCGGCCCCCAGGATCCAGATCTCCTTCGTCGCGCTCACGCCCCCTCCGATCGCGTGACCTTCGCGAAGTAATGCTCGCTGTCGATGTCGGCGAGGAGCCCAGGCCCGACGGGACTCCAGCCGAGCTGATCGCGCGTGAGCGCGCTCGACGAGGGCGCGTCGAGGGCGATGAGCCTCGCCATGAACCCGAAGTGGTCGCCCGCCTCGCCCGGCGACTTCGCGACGACCGGCACGCCCAGCCGACGACCGATGACGCTCGCGATGTCGCGTGTCGGCACGCCCTCGTCCGCGACGGCGTGGAGCCTCGTGCCCGCCGGCGCGCGCTCGAGCGCGCGCCGAAAGAGCTGGGCCGCATCGAGCCGATGCACGGCGGGCCAGCGGTTCGCGCCATCTCCGATGTACGCGGCGACGCCCTTCTCGCGCGCGATGGCGATGAGATGCGGCACGAAGCCGTGATCGCCCTTGCCGTGGACCGACGGCGGGAGCCGCACGATCGACGTGCGGACGCCGCGCGCGGCCAGCGCGAGCATGACCTCCTCCGAGCGGCCGCGCGGCCAGCCGGCGGGCGCCGCGTCGGTCTCGAGGACGGGGCGGCCCGGCGCGAGGCCCAGCAGGCCCGAGGCGATGACGAGGGGCCGATGGGAGCCCGCGAGCGCGGCGCCGAGGGTCTCGATCGCGCGCGTGTCGGCCTGAGCCGCGGCCTGGTACTGCGAAAAGTCGTGGATGAACGCCAGGTGAATCACCCCGTCCGACCTCGCCGCGCCGGCGCGCAGGCTGTCGAGATCGTCTAACGAGCCGCGCTGCACCTCGGCCCCGGCGGTCGCGAGGGCGCGCGCCGAGTCCTCCGAGCGAGCGAGCCCGATGACCTGATGACCCGCGCCGAGGAGCTCGGGGACGACGGCAGAGCCGATGAAGCCGGACGCACCCGTAACGAACACGCGCATGGGAAGCCTCCTGATGTCAGTTTCTGACATCACCGTGTACCACGTGATGTCAGTCCCTGCAATCGGTTAAGATGGGGCGCATGAGCCGATGGGAACCCAACGCGCGCGAGCGGCTTCAGCGGGCTGCGATGGAGCTCTTCCAGGAGCGCGGGTACAGCCGGACGACGGTGGAGGAGATCGCCGCGCGGGCGGGGCTCACGGAGAGGACCTTCTTCCGCTACTTCGCCGACAAGCGCGAGGTCCTGTTCTCGGGCGCGGGTGACCTGCAGGAGCTCATGAGGGCCGCCGTCGCCGCTGCTCCCGAGGGGGCCGCGCCGCTCGCCGCGGTCGCCGCCGCGCTCGAGGCCGTCGCGGCCGTGATCCCGGCGAGCCGTGAGCACGCCAGGGCACGCCGGAACGTCATCGCCGCGAACGCTGAGCTTCAAGAGCGCGAGCGGATGAAGCTCACATCCCTCGGCTCGGCCGTCGCCGACGCGCTGCGCGGGCGTGGCGTCGCCGAGCCCGCGGCGAGCCTGACGGCCGAGGCAGGGATTGCCGTCTTCAAGATCGCGTTCGAGTGTTGGATCGAGGACACCGAGCTGCGAGACCTGGCGCAGCACATCCGAGCGTCGCTCGACGAGCTCAAAACCGTCGTCACGGGCGCTACGTCTTCGACTTCGCGCACCACGGAGGCGCCGCGACCCAGACAGCCAAGGAGCCGCCGTACTTCGGAGTGAAGAGCGCTTCGCTGGGCCGCCATCCTGGTTCCGCCTCGCGGGCGCGGGGACGAGCTGCGGGAGCGCGACGCCCCGGTGAAAACGTCTCCTCGAAGATCATGTAAGGAGCCTTGTTGAACGCCTCCTCTGCGGCGTGGAAGCCGTTTCGCCGACTGTCGCGTGACGGACAACGCCGAACGCATTGACGAACCGGGCGAGGGACTGCACGATGCCTCTCCATGGCACGAAAGGAGGCGCATGCTGCCGCGATCCTCTCGCTCCTCGCGGCGCTCGCGCTGCCCTTGCGCGCGCGCGCCGACGCCGTTCCGCCCGCGCCTACCTCGTGCCCCGGCGGCACCCACGGCGTGACAGGGCACACCGGCGCGGGCTGCGCGCCCGACACCTGCCCGCTCGGCGCCGAAGGCGCGGTCTGCGCCGGCGGGCGGCCTTGTTGCATGATGGATCTCTGCGGCACCCGCGACGCGAGCTCCTGCGGGCCCGGGAAGGGCTGCGTCGAGGTGCGCATGTGCGTCGCGCCGGGCGTCATCAAGGATCCAAGCGGGCAACGCAGGTATCGCGAGGCCGTGAGTTACGTGGACGAGGACAAGGGGTGCGCCCCGGGCTCGACGCAGGAGATCGTGGCGACGTGCGTGACGAAGACGACGTCCGCGGTGAGCGCCTCGGGTCGCCGTCGAGGCGCCGGCTGCTCGTGTGATCTCGGTCGGGCCAGCGGGCCGTCCGCCCCGCCGCTCGCCGCGGGCGTGGTGGTTTGTCTCGGCGTATGGGCGCGGAGGTGCAAGGTCCGATGCTGAAATGGCTGCTCGTCGGGCTCGTGGTGTTCCTGGTCTACCGGTTCGCGATGAAGCGGCCGCGTTACGATCGGCTGTTCTCGCCGAACCACCTGATCGAGCTCTCTCGCGGGCTCGGCCGCGCCAAGGTCGCCGCGCTCGGGCGCGTCGGGGAGGGCCCGCCCGCGGATCCGTTCGCCGAGGGCAGCGGGTTCATCACGTCCGCCAACATCGCCGTGGTGTATACCGTCGCCAAGGCCGGCGAGGACGGACACGAGCACCACGTCTCGCTCTCGTTTCGCGGCGGCGCGTTCTCCCGTGCCGCCGCGGGATTCCTTGCCGCGGCGATCTGTCGATTGCTCGGCCTGGGGGAGACGCCGTGTGTGCTCGCGGTCTCGAACAGCGGCATCTACCACCTGATCTTCCAGGTGCCCGCCGCGGACGAGGCACGATTCGCAGCGCGATCCGTCCCGAAGCTCGACGAGTCGTCTGCGCGGAGGCTCGTCGGCGTGGCCATGGATGATCGGGGCCCGCTGCTCGCGCGCCTCGGCAAGCTCGACGTCAACGTCCCGAAATGATGTTCTGGCTTCTCCGAAGGGAGAATGCAGTTGAGCGACGCCGCTGGCGCGGCGATCATCCTTCGACTTTGCCGAGCGCGAAGGCGAGGAGCAGGAGCACCAGCACGGTCGTCGTGATCAGCACGAACATGCGATCCCGCTGATGAATGAAGGCCAAGATTGATACAGCTACGCGCAGAACTGGGGTTGCCACAAGCATCAGCAGTCCCACGACCGTCACCGCGCGCCCTTGCAGGTCCCTCAGCCCCGCGATGACCTCTCCGAGGGTGCGGGGGAACGCAGCCCCTGGACTCGTGAGTCGCTCGAGCTCCTTGGGCGAAGTCAGGTAATCAGGGTGGTGGACAAAGCTCAATACCGTGCCGAGAACAACCACAACAAGGCTCGTGGCAACCCCGATCCTCAGCAGGTTGCTGATGAGGACCTCGACCTCGTGACCTCTCGGCGTGTCGGCGCCTGCTGTCGGCCTCCTACGTCCTTGAGTCGCGTCGGCCTGGTTCGTCACGCCTACCGCACTCCTTTCCAGAGCATCTGCGCTGATATCCAGATCAACACAAGCACGAAGGCGAGGCGGATGCGGCTGCTGCGCAGCTTACCCAGCAGCCGCGAGCCGAGCGTCGAGCCCATCAGCACGCCGGCCGCCACGGGGGCGGCGACGAACGGGTCGATATCACCGCGGACGAAGTACACGCCGGCGCTCGCCGCGGCCGTTACGCCGATCATGAAGTTGCTTGTCGCCGTCGACACCTTGATCGGTAACCGCATGCCCAGGTCCATCGCGGGCACCTTCAAGGCCCCGGAGCCGATGCCGAGCAGCCCGCTGACCACGCCGGCCGCGTACATCAGCGCGAAGCCGAGCGGAGTGCGCGTCACGCGGTAGGAGATCTCCTTGCCGACCGCCTCGTCATAGTACGAATCGTGGAGCCTCAACCGATCCGCGAGGCGGTCCGGGGGGCTCTCGGCGTCGTCCGCCATCCGTCGCTTGCGGAGCATCGCCAGCGCCGAGTAGCCCATCACCACGCCGAAGAGGATGTAGAGACCGCGGCCGCCGATCCTCCCGGCGATGAACGCCCCCGTGAGGGCCCCCGTCGTGGTGGCGATCTCCAGGACCATCGCCACTCGGAGGTTGGTCATGCGCTCCCGTACATAGGCGGCCGCGGCGCCGCTGGACGTGGCGATCACGGAGATGATGGACGCGCCAATAGCGTACCGGATATCTATTCCCAGGAGCAAGGTGAGAGCTGGGATTATGATGACGCCTCCGCCAAGTCCGAGCAGGGATCCAAGCACACCCGCGCCGAGCGAAGCGGCAAAGGTGACCAGCGTGAACGTGAGCGGTGACATCGGGTGGAGCTGGTCCAGGTGGAGTTCAACTATCGTGCCGAGCGCAGCCGTTCTGGTTGCTGCACGCGGGACGATCGGGATCGGCCGAGCTGGAGCTCGCCCGGCTACGCGGTTCGCGGCGACGGATCGGCTGGGCCGCTCGCATGGCTCGTTGATGCCGGGCTCACCGCCCGCACGCCCGAGAGCACGCGGCGGGCGGACAAGGTGGATTTACGTTCGCGAAGAACGAGTCTTCGCCAATAACCATCGTTTGCGAGAGGCTAGACTCAACGGGTGACGAACATCGGGGTCCTCCGCCCGCGCGTCGCGCCGCCGATCGGCTCGGAATGGTCGCCGATTCACCACCGGCGCGAGCGCGAAGGCGCGTACGGCGGTAGCGGGGCACGCGATGGCGCGGCTAGCGCTCGCGCGAGCGCACATGGCCAGCACCCGATGCGGGAACAGCCCGGGTCGTCACCGCGCTCCCGGCGCCTGCGCGCGGCGGCGCCCGTGCCGCCGTGCGCGCAGGAGCGCGCCGCCGGCCGCGGCGAGGCAGCTCAGGAGCGCCCCGGCGCGCCCCCCGCCCGACGCTCCGCAGGAGCAGCCGCCGCCGGCGCTCGGCTCGGCTGCGCCCGCGCCGGCCTCGCCCCCGCCGGCGCTCGCCGCGCTCCCGCCCGCGCCCGCGGTGCCGCCCGGGCCGGCGCCGGCCTCGCAGGAGGCCGCGGCGCCGACGAAGCTCGCGGTCGCCGGCCAGAGCTGGGGGCAGGTCCGGCCGGTCGAGCCGTCGCCCCCGCAGGCCGCCGGCGCGCCGCAGAGCCGGTCGAGCGTCATGAGCGGCGAGAACGTCCTGCCCCCGTCCGTGGAAACGCCGGCGGAGAAGCCGTCCACGGGCTCGTCGGCGCAGGCGAAGAGGCCCCGCGGGGTCCAGGTCAGGCAGCGGACGCCGAGCTGCCCAACCTGGGTGAACTCCAGGGTATCCGTCGGCGCGACCCACAGGCCGTCCAGATCGCTGCCGGCCGCGATCTCGGTCCCGTCCGGCGAGAGGGCGAGGCCGACGAGGCTCGCCGCCTGGAACACCTCGCGCCACGTGGCGCCCCCGTCCCGCGAGACCAGCAGCGCGTCCGCGCCGTCGCCGTCGCGGCGCACGTACACCACGTCAGGGTCGTTCGGGTCCACGGCGCCGAGGTACGGCAGGTTGCGATCGTCGCTGCCAGGGACGTCGAGCTCCTCCCAGGTCGCGCCGCGATCGTCCGAGCGCCGCACGATCCCCTGGAACGTGGGGCCGTTGCGGCGCCCGCTCACATAGATGCGCTTCGGATCGCTGGGCGCGCTGTCCAGGGTCACGCCGAGGAACGTGCTCGGGAAGTCGACCCCGGCCTGAGCCCAGGTCCGTCCGTCGTCCTTCGATTCCCAGACCTGCGTCACGATCGCGTCGCTGGCCATGACGCTGGAGCTGAGCAGGAGGACGCTCGCGGGATCCGCGCGACCGATCGACAGATCGACGATGTTGCGCTGGGGGAGCGCGCCCTCGGCAATGTGCCAGTCGCAGCCGCGGTCGTGCGTCGCGCTGAGCCCATCGAAGAGCCCGGCGAGGATCGAGCCGTCGGCGGTGACGACGAGCATGGGGTCCTCGAAGCCGCTATAGCCGATGGCCGCTTCACAGATCCACGACCAGCGCTCGCCGCCGTCATCGGTGGTGAGGACGCCGTAGGTCGCGCGGACGACGATGTGCTCGGGATCGGCGGGATCGACGAGGATCTGGCCGGCGGCGGGGAATCGGCCGTTGGCTCGCGCGGGCGCGGCGGCGGAGAGGGCGAGGCCCGCCGCGGCGGCCGCGAGCCCGAGAGCGATGCGGTTCATCGAAGCGAGGTTCATCCATCCTCCTGCGCAGCGCAACGCTTCTACAGGAGGCCGCGGGAGCGGCGCGGGGCAGGGGAGATCCCCTGTCCCAGACCGGTCACGATCCGCCGCTCCGCTGCGCGAGGGCCGGGGAGCGGCGCCGCCGGTCCTCGCGTCACGGGCGCGCGCTACTGCCGCCGGAACTGCTGGTTCGTCCCGTTGTTGCACGTGTACTGGGCGAGCCTGGCGCCGTCGGCGGTGCTCACCCCGTAGACGTCCACGCACTTTCCGCTGTTGACCGAGCGCAGCGAGACGACGCCGTTGCCGCGATCGATGAGATCCCACTTCTGGCTGTTCGTGCTGCTGTTGCAGTCCGACTGCGTGATGTTCGCCCCGTTGTTCCGGCTGGCCCCCTGCACGTCGAGGCACTTTCCGCTGTTCACGTTCTTCACGGTCGCCGTGGTGCCGCTGAGGATCTCGACTTGCCACTGCTGGTCGCTCGCGCCGGTGCATGGCCGCTGGATGATGGTGGCGCCGTTGTTCAGGCTCGCCGCGGTGACGCTCATGCACTTGCCGGAATGGAGGGCTGCCAGGCTCTGGCCGACGGTGCCGCCGGGGTTGCTGCCGGGATCGCCGCCCGGATTGCCGCCGGGGTCGCCCGTGCCGCCGCCCAGCCCGGAGATCTGGACCTGTGCGCCCGTGGTCGAGACCGAGAGGAGCTTCAGCGTCGCGCTCGTCCCGAAGAGCTGATGAGAAGCGCCGACGACGAGCGGCGCGTCCCTGAAGTTCCCGCCAGGCACCATGTCGAGCAGGTGCGCCCGGCCGCTCTCTCGCGACTGCGTGAAGAACGCATGGATGAGCAGACCCTTCGTGGAGAGGTTGCGCGAGTCGACGACGTTCGTCGCCGCCGGCTGGCGGAACTCGATCTGGTACATGATATCGTTCGGGCCCTTGATGCGGAGGAGCTGGGTCCCGGTGCTCGCCTCGGTCATCGGGGCGAGCGTATACGTCCCGTCGGCGGTGACCGTCTGGGCCTGCGACGACGGGATCCACCCGAGGTTCACCTTGTAGTTCGCGTTGTAGTGCTGCTTCCCGCCGTTGCCCATCGGGTCGAAGACATCGCCGTACTCGTCGAAGGTGCAGTCGTTGCTCATCGTCACCGTCGCCCCGCCGTCACGGCACGTCCGCGACGAGGCGTGCCACAGGCCGAAGTTGTGGCCGAGCTCGTGCACGACGACCTCGGGCCAGAGGCCGGCGATCCAGGTGGCGTTGCCGGGCTGCGCGCCCATGCCGGCGTACCCGCAATCCATCTTCCCCATGATCATGTAGTGCTGGTACGCGTTCAGATCGAAGCCGGCGTTCCGCGCCGCGGTCCTGGCCTCATTCTGCCATCGGTTGTAGTCGTCGCACTTGCCGAAGGTGATGTTGAACGGGCCGGCGAGGTCGTACTCGAGCTGCATCTTGCCGAACGACGAGCCCGCCAGGTGGGTCGCCGCTCCGGCCATGGTGTTGCGCACGTCCTGCTCCGTGCCCAGCGTCTGGCCGCCGTCGAACTGCACGCGCAGCACAAGGACGCGCTTGGTCCCGGTCGTGACGAGCGCGCTCGTCAGCTCGCCGATGCCCTCGGCCGGCCGCATCGTGTCGACAACGATCGTGCCGTCGTCGATCTCGGTGCCGAACACGTCCACCGGGGAGCCGCTCGCCGTGCGCCAGTCGATCGACGACTCCTCGCCCGGCGGCGCCGTATCCGTCATCGAGTCCAGGTTCAGGCGCACGAACACCCCATCTCCCCGCTCCAGCATGTACCTCGCCTCGCCATTGGCGACGGCGACGGTCAGCGTCCCCGAGGCGGTCGGGGTCGGCCCCGCTCCCTCGTCAGCGTCGATGCTCAGGCAGCCGGACGTGAACGCGCACGCTGCGGTGAGGGCAACCGTGGTGAGGTGTGACTTGAAGCGCTGCATGGGATCTTCCTTTCCCGACTCGGTCCGATGCGCTCGTCTCCCCCCAAATCGGAGAGCGCCTCGCCATCCCCCTCAAGAGCCCGGGCGCGGCGCGACGGAGCGCTGTCAAGGAGAGGCCGCAAGCGCCGCCAGCCTCTCCGCTGCTGATGTAACTTGACGGCCAATCCGCTCGCGGACCCGCGCGACCATCGCTCGCGATCGCCGCGCCGTGCTGCCGCCAATGCACCCTCGCGAGTGCCTTTCGCTTCAACGTCAAAGCAAATCCGCGGCCAAGGACGTGCTACCGGCTTGACACGGGCAGCGTGCCTCTCTCGGTGAAACAATCACGTGAGGACGGCCCGTGATCCAATCCGATGTGATGTTTGCGCGACTGGCGTGGATCGCAATAGATCCTGAATGGACATGAAAACACCACCCCAGTGAGACCACGTGAGTTTGTGGATGAGCGTTGTGCTCGGCCGCTCGGGCGATATCGGCCGGCATTCTGCGCGATTGGCCGCGAGGGTGGCAATCCGTGGTCGCGGGTGAGCGCGTGGGCTCTCCGGTGAGAACACGGGCGGCGATGTGGGTGGATTGGCGTGCTCGCGGCGCGCCCTGTCGGCCGTCGCTTCGTCCGGAGCGCCGCGGGGTGATGGGTGGCTAGCGGGAGGAGCGGCGATCGAGCGTGGCAAACACGCGCGTCGGGTTCACGAGGGGATGATCAGCTCGGCGAGCGGGAGCAAAGCGTAATCGCTGGCTGCGGTAAACCGCATCTCCCCATCGATCATATAGAGGTCGGTCGCTCCGGGTCGATCGTCCAGGATCCCGAGGTCGTACGTGACCACGTCGCCGTCGACGCGCAGCGTGCGGATTCCGCCGATCTCCTTCCGGTGCGCTGCCGCCGTGAGCCAGTCGTGACATAGCTCCGCCTTGCACTTCCTGTGACCGGTGTGACCGGCAACCTGTCGCAGGCCGCGCGGGAGTGAACGCGGCTCGAAGCGCCGTGGCCGTGCCGGATCGAGCTCCCACGCCGGATCTCCACCCGGGCGATCGACGTGCGCGGGTCGATGATAGAGGAGGCCGCCACCTTCGTTGCCTGCAGCGCCTGGGATGTGGAGAGGCTCGAGCGAAAGTGGCGTTCGCGCGCCGCTCTGCCACTCCGTGCGCCGCGCGTCGACCGCGGCGCGCATCTGTCGCTCGAGGGCCACCGCCAGTCGATGCGGGTCGCGCTCGTCCGGCATGCCCAGCATCGCGAGCTCGCGCGTGGTCACGCCCGCGTGGGTCAGCAACACCGCGCGGCCGTCGGGCAGCACGCCTGAGAGCGCGAGATGAAAGCGGCCCGAGAGCAGCAGCTCGACGACGAGCTCGCGCTGAGACTCGCTGAACGACGCGTAATCGCGCGCCGCGAGCCCCGAGGTCGCCACATCGGGAAACTGCGCCGCGAACTCGTCGCGTTCGCGCAGCGCGGCGGCCTCGGCGCCTTCACGCCGCCTGGTCTCTCTGATCGAGCGCCCGAGCGCGCGCGCCGCCGCGAACCGCACGTCGTCGAGGCCGGCGAGCTCCATGATCCGCGCCGCGTCGTGGTTGCCGAACAGGAGCTGCACCTGCGCGGGATCGTGGCTGGCCAGCCACCGCAGCGTGCGGAGCCCCTCCTCGCCCGCGCCCACCGGATCATCGAGGTCATAGTCGAAGTGATCACCGATCGACACGAGCACGACGTCGTCGGCCAGCCGGCCGTCCGCGCGGAGCAAAGCGTGCGCCGCGAGCACGGCCATCACCTTGGCCATCGGCGCTTGCGGATCGCCCATCACGAAGATGCGCCGGGGCGTCACCATCGGTCGAGGCGCGTGGTCAGCTCGGCGAGCGTCATCAACATGTCGAACACCGCCTGGCGGTTCGCGCGCACCGCAGCAAGGCCTCGCCTCACGATGTCGTAGCCCGGCAGCAAATCGGAGCCACCGAAAGACCGTTCGAGCACGCCGCCCAGCGAGACATCGAGGTCGCATCGATGTCGAAGAGCGCGAGCTTCCGACCGGTTACCTTCGCCATGTTCGCGTGTTTTAGCATGTTCTCGACCTCTAGTAAACGCTCGTCGATCGTGCGACGCCGGAGGACGCTCGCGCCGATACGAACCGCGTGCCGAAGTGCGCCGCACAGAGCACGACTTCAGGATGGATCAGAACGCCTGAGCAGATTCCGTCGAGCGCGACGACACCCCACCACGCCGTGGTCGGGCGGAGACGGCGGCGCGGGAGGTAGAGCCTCAAGGTGCGGGCAGGAGGACCCGCGCGCCGCGAGCGAGCGTCACGCCGTCCACATGGCCCATCAGCGGTCGCTCCGCCAGGACGACGTGAAAGTGCGTATTCGACCCCATGTGCGTGAAGACGCCATGGTGGCGCTTCGAGAAGAAGCCCACCAGCACTCCCTCGGCGGTGGGGAGCGCTCCGTTCACCGACGCCCGCACATGGTCCGCGTGACCGCCGCCGGGGGGGAGCTTTCTCCCGTCGACGACGTGCCAGCGGAGATCGCGGAAGCCCCCACGCACCTGGACCGGGACAGCGCTCTCCGTATCGAGGCTGTGCTCCCGCAGCAGCGCTTCGATACGCGCGTCGATTTGCCCGTCAGGCACGTCGGCGTCGAGCGTCGCCTCCTGCCATCGCGCTACGTTCGCTACCACGAAGAGCGCCGCGTGCTCGTCTGCGCCGGCGGGGCGCACGTCGAGGGTCCCGTCGTCGCGAGCATAGGAGGTCCAGATCGCGTCGTCGACGACGGTCACCTCCCCGCGCAGCTCGCTGAGCGCCCCGATCCCGAACGCGCGCGGGCCCGGCACCACATCGCCGATGCGCACGGCGGGCCCCGTCTGCCCCTCGTGCATGATCGCGCGCAGGGCGCCGAACGAGCGGACCTGCACCGCCGCCGGAGCGCTCGGCGCGGGTCCCGCAGCGGTCTCGCTGGAAGGCGTGCAGGAGGCGATCGGGGACATCAGGAGAGCTCCGAGAAGGCCGAGGAGAATGTTAGGGAGCGTCGCTCGCATGGTGTTGCTCCTCCGTCGCGCGCGTCACGCGCAAGAGCGCGCTGTTCAGGGCGTGCAGCGCGCGCACCACGGCGGCGCGCTCCTCGCCGGGGATGGCATCCACGATCGACTGGAACCGCAGCAGGCTTTGCTCCTCGAGTCGCCCCGCCATCCGGCGCCCGGTCGAGGTGAGCCGCAGGCGGCGGACCCGCCCGTCTTCCTCGCTGACATCTTGTTCCACCCGGCCATCCTCGCGAAGGCGCTGTATCAGCCGGGTGACATTGCTCTTGTCGATGCCGAGCGCCTGCCGCAGGTCGCTCTGGGAGAGCTGCACGCCCGTCCGCTCGGCGTCCGCCAGGACCGTCAGGGCGTGGGCCTCGCGCGGCGCCACCCGGACGCCGCACGGCGTGCGCTCCTCGTCCAGGAGACCGAAGCCGCGAACGAAGGCGCGGACCTCCGAGCGGAGCTCTCTCGTGGTCACCCTCCGAGGAGAACACAGATGGTTGCGATGCGCAACCAGTTTGGAGACAGGGACGTTCCGTTCCGCGGCCACGTCCGAGCGCCGAGCCGCACGAGCCGGAGCGCCTTCTCGTGGCGCCGAGCGGGGCGTGCGGTGCCGTGGGCGCATCGCTCGGCTCGTCGCTGGCGTTGCTGGTGGCGCGCGCGTCGAACGCCGACCTTACCCCGCGAGCCCTGCGCGGTGGATGGCCCAGCCCAGGGCGCCGCCGAAGGCGACGAGCCACGTCGAATTGACCTTGAAGCGAAAGAGCAAGAGCGCGCTCGCGGCGGCCAGCAGCACGGTGGGCAGATCGATGAGCGAAGCGCGGCCGAGCTGCAGCGTCACGACGAGCATGAGGGCGAGAGAAGCGACGTTGACGCCATCGAGCACTGCCCCCGCGACCGGAGAGCGGCGCAGGCGCGGCACCAAGGGGCCGCTCACGGCGACGAAGAAGAACGCGGGCAAGAAGATGCCGAGGGTCGCGATGAGCGCGCCCGCGGGGCCGGCCAGCACATACCCCACGAACGTCGCGGTCGTGAACACAGGCCCCGGCGTGACTTGCCCCACCGCGATCGCATCCATGAGCTGCGCCTCGGTCATCCAGCCGAGCCGCTCGACGAGGTCCGCTCGCAGGAACGCGAGCAAGACATAGCCACTTCCGAAGAGGACCGCGCCGGTCTTGAAAAACACCCAGAAGATCCCTGGCAGCGTGACCGAGCCCGCGACGGCAAACCCGGGGAGCCAGGGCGCCAGCGCGGCCGCTCTGCCGCCCGTGCCACCGTCGCTCGGCGCCGGAGGGCGGGCGGGGGGCGCGCCGCGGCCCCTCCCGACGCGGGCGAGCGCCACGCTGGCAGCGCCCGCGCCGAACAGCACGGCGAGCTCGTTCACGCCGAGCCACGCGAGGACGACGGCCAGCACGCCGAGGAGCCCGAGCGGCCTGGTGCGGGCAGCCTTCGGCGCGAGCGTGCCAATCGCCTGCACAACGACGGCGATCATCACGGGCTTGACGCCGTAGAGCAGCCACGTCGCTGCCGGCAACGTTCCGAAGCGCACGTAGGCCCAGCCGAGGGCGCCCGTGATGAGCATCGCGGGCAGGATGAAGGAGATGCCGGCTACCAGGAGCCCTGGTCCACCCGCTCGGTCGTAGCCGATGTGGATCGCCATCTCCGTCGAGTTGGGGCCGGGGATGAGGTTCGTCGCGCCGAGCATGTCGAGGAAGCGCTCCTCCGAGAGCCACTTGCGCCGGCGCACGACCTCGTCTTGCATCATCGCGATGTGCGCGGCAGGCCCTCCGAAGGCCGTCGTGCCGAGGCGCAGAAACAGCCACGCGAGCTCGCGTAGATCGGCCCCCGTCCAGCGCCGGACGGACGCGGGAGAGGTGGTTATTTCATTCACGGCGCGCTCCGGCGCCGTGCCAAGCGCGCGTCGACGGACCAGCGCCCCGCGCCGACGACGACGAGAAAGAGCGCGCCCAGCAGCATCGCCCAGTCCGTCCTCGCCTCGTGAGCCATGGTCCAGAAGCCGTATTGCGGCAGCTTGCGCACGTGGAAGCCGAGGAGGTCTCGGCCGAGCAGGATCGGAAGCTTTGTCGAGACCAGCGCCACGACCATGTCGATGGCGAGCAGAGCGGCGGCGAACCGGGTCAGGAGCCCCGCGAGCACGAGCGCCCCGCAGACGATCTCGACCACCCCTACGAAAGGTCCCATGGCTTCCGGCCAGGGGATGCCGATCTTGACGAACCGTCCGGCGCCGAGCTCCGCTGGATAGATGAACTTCTGGAGCCCTTCGGACAAGAAGACGGCCCCGACCGAGAGGCGGACAAGGAGCGTCGCCGCGGGCGCCTCGGAATCGAGCATCTTGCGCAGGTGTTTCATCATTTCGCTCCAGCCCTTGTCGATGCAGACTTCGCGCGCCGCAGCGTGGCGAAGGATGTGGATCTTCCAGAGACCCACCCCGTTTTCACGATTCGCCGTCGAGACCCTAGTTCGAAGCGCGTAGACGATCTTCGTAATACCGTCAAGCTCGACCCGCTGCCGTGCGGACGCGGCCTGTCCGGTTCCGATTCCGGTTCCGGTTCCGGCTCGGTCCTACGATCCAATCCGGCGCCTCCGCATCGGCCGGCTCGGCGCTCCTTGGTATCGTGATCCATGGCTCAAACCACCCGCATCGCAGGTCACGGTATGGAGCCGGCTGCTGCGCGCGTGGCCGGCGCCTCCGAGGGAATGAGCTGCTCGATCGCGTCACGCGCGTGCAGGGGCCGGAGCACGGGGAGCGAGATGGGATGCGCTGCGGGAGGGAGGCATCGCCGATGGACAGATCAGGATTGTTTCGACGGACGCTCGTGCTCGCGACCAGCGGTATCGGCGTGAGCGCCGTCCTCGGCGCCTGCGCGCGTCCGCGCGACGCGGCGGTCCGTGAACCGAAACAGGACGGTGGCGCCGGGGAAGGCGGCGAAGTCACCCCCGGTGAGGATCTGATGCGAGAGCACGGGGTCCTGCGCCGGGTCATGTTCCTGTACGACGAGGCGGTCCGGCGGCTGGATGGGCGCGACGATGTCCCGGGCGACGTGATCCTCTCGGCTGCGGGCGTCGTGCGCCGGGTGATCGAGGACTATCACGAGAAGCTCGAAGAAGACTTCCTGTTCCCCCGCTTCGAGAGGGCCGGTATGCACACCGACCTCGTCGCGGTGCTCCGGCGCCAGCACCAGGCGGGGCGCCTCGTGACCGACGATGTGCTCACGCTCGTGAGGCAGCCGCTTCGCGAGCAGGCCGCTCGCCGCGAGCTCGCCGACAGGCTGCGCGCGTTCAATCGGATGTACCGGCCGCACGCGGCGCGCGAGGACACGGTGCTCTTTCCCGCTCTTCGCGCGCTCGTCGGCGGGAAGGCGTATGCCGAGCTCGGCGAGCAGTTCGAGGACAAGGAACACCGCGTGCTCGGTGAGGAGGGCTTCGAGAAGGCGGTCGCTGAGGTCGCCGAGCTCGAGGCGGCGCTCGGGATTGCCGACCTCGCGAGCTTCACGCCAACCTAGGGGAAGGTGCGACGGGAGCACCCGGGCTTCGTGGTGCTCCTGCCATCGGCCTCCACGTCGCGATCTGGAGTACGATCGACGAGCCAGCGCTCCTAAGGAGTGCCCTGGTGGTCCCCAGCCGCCGGTGATCGACCTGACGTGTGCGTCGAAGCCGAGCGACAGGCCGACATGGGCGATCGCCGCGGGGCGGTGTGGCCGGCGGCGTGATCGTCGGCCACAATGGCCACGTGTTGTACGTCCGCCACGTGCCGGGTCCGCCGCTTTCGGCGCACGTCGCCGAGCTCTGGTACCTTTCGGCCGCTCCGCCTCACGCGGCCGAGCGCATCCTGCCCTCCGGTACCCTCCAGCTGGTCGTCAACCTCGACGAGGACGAGCTTCGCATCTACGACGGCCCCGCCATTCGCCGCTACTCCGGTGCCGCCGTGTCGGGCGCGTACCAGTCCGCCTTCGGCGTCGACACACGCGAGCACGCGTCGATGGTCGGGGTCCACTTCCGCCCCGGCGGCGCGTGGCCGTTCCTCGGCGCGCCGCCCGGCGCGCTGACCGACACACACGCCGACCTCGCGGATCTCTGGGGGCGACGAGCGGCGGAGCTCCGCGAGCGCCTGTGCGCGGCGCCGGAGCCGCGCGCTCGCTTCGCGGTGCTCGAGCGGGCGCTGCTCGACCGCCTTTCGGATGCGCGCCCCGGTCATCCCCTGGTGCCGCACGCGATCGCGGCGCTCGAGGGAGGCGAAAGGCGCGTCGCCGACGTCGCGGCAACGCTCGGCATCAGCCACCGCCGGCTTGTCGACGTTTTCACCGCCGAGACCGGCCTCGCCCCGAAGGCCTTCGCCCGGATCACGCGCTTTCGGCGGGCGCTCTCGCGGGCCGAGGGGGAGCGCGATCCGGACTGGGCCGGGCTCGCTGCCGCGTCAGGGTTCTGCGATCAGTCGCACCTGATCCGCGAGTTCGTGGCCCTCTCCGGTAGTCCGCCCACCGCGCTCGTCGCCCAGTCCGCCCGCGAACGCGTCAAGCTGCACCACATCGCCATCGCCGCGTCAGCCACGCCGGAGGGGGCGCGGGGAAGGGACCGGCGACACGCGCGATCTCGAGGTGTCCTGACCGGTTGACGGTGAAGGATCGGCAGGGCGCGGTTCCCGAGCTCGACGAAGCGAGAATAGCGCACGAGCTCCGGGAAGGCGTTGGCCAGGTGTTCGAAGACGTCGTCGTGATGGCTAACCCGCCGATGCCTCGTGGAGCTCGACCGGGTTTCCGTCGGGATCTTCGATCTGAACCTGCGCGCCGCCCACGCCGCGTTCGATGTCGTTTCGGAAGGGGGTCCCGGCTGCACGGAGTTGCTCGATGAGCGCGGCGAGGTCGTCGATGTAGAGGACGACGCGGTTCCAGCCGCCGGCGGCCTGAGCGCGGCCGTCGGGCATCGGGCGCGCGCCGGAGCTGCCGGGGCCGCTCAGGAGCAAGCGCAAGTCACCGCGCGAGACCGTCGCGAACGCCGTGCCGGACTGCAGGTCGAGCACGAAGCCGAGTCGCTCGGTGTAGAAGCGAACGGCGCGATCGACGTCCGGGATTTGGTAGCGGACGACTGCCGAGGTGGCATCGGGGCCCTCCATGGCCGAGGTCGATTCCTCCGGCGCCTCGTGGAGCTCGACCGGGTTTCCGTCGGGATCTTCGATCTGAACCTGCGCGCCGCCCACGCCGCGTTCGATGTCGTTCCGGAAGGGGGTCCCGGCCGCACGCAGTTGCTCGATGATCGCGGCGAGGTCGTCGACGTAGAGGACGATGCGGTTCCAACCGCCGGCGACCTGAGCGCGGCCGTCGGGCATCGGGCGCGCGCCGGAGCTGCCGGGTCCGCTCAGGAGCAAGCGCAAGTCACCGCGCGAGACCGTCGCGAACGCCGTGCCGGCTTGCAGGTCGAGCGTGAAGCCGAGTCGCTCGGTGTAGAAGCGAACGGCGCGATCGACGTCCGCGACTTGGTAGCGGACGACCGCCGAGGTGGCATTGGGGCCTTCCATGGCCGGGATCGATTCCGTGGTATGGGACATGCAACCTCCGAGGGAGAGGATGACCAGGATGAGGATGATCTTGAGGATGATCTTCATGCGCCGATTCTGTTGTCCGCGCGCGCCGCCGTATTGGACAAATTGGAAGCCGCGGGCCCGAGCGACCGCGTCGTGGTCCTCCCTCAAAGCTCAGCGATTTGGGCATATGCCGGCCGGTTCGCCGCAGAGGTCGGCTCCGGTCTGGCCCGGCGCGAGCCCAGCCGGCCCCCCTCCGCCGCCGCGCCGGCCGCTGCCAGGTGCCCGCGGCATCATCGGCCGGGGTCGGCGACTGGCCTGGCGGCGTGGCTCCTGCCGTCAGTCATCCACCTGCCGGCGTCCGGCCCGTACGCCACGCCCTGGCTCCGGTCGACGCTCCAGTTCATCGCCGCCGGCGGGCTCATCGCCGCCGGCGGGCGTCAGCGATGAGCTCCCGGAGGAGGCTCCTTGATCGCCACCGTGACATGAGCTACCGAGCACTCGGGCAAGCAACCTGGACCGTTGGGTCGTTCCACCCCATAGATCGGCGCCACGCGGGTATCCATGAGGACCGCCTGGTCACGCGCCACATAGAGGGCGACCACCTTCGGTCGTACGCCGAGGATCGAGAGGGTCGTCAGGGAGCGGTTGCCCTCGATGATGAAGCACTCGGGCATTATATCGTGCTGGCCCGAGCTGGGCAGGTATGCAGAGCAGCTCCGCGTCACGCCGTCGAGATCCACCTTGAAGTAATAGTGACCGGGCGCGGTCAGCGCGGGCTCGAACTTGATTTCGACCTCGTCGCTGCAAGCTGCTTCCGTGCACCTCCTGGCGCCACCGGCCCGGCACGAAGCCAGCCCGATGAAGACGATCGCGGTCGTGGCGCGACCGAGCCTGCGCGACGGGGATACGAACGACATGCGCGTTCTCCGGAGGTCCTGAGCACGACCCGCAGCAGCGCGGCGCCCCGGAACGCTCATTTAGCACGAATCGATCAGATGTCGCCAGCCTGGCCGGGGCTGGCGACATTCAGGTGCCTGAGCCGTGACGGAACCAGGGGGCAGCCGATGTGTAGCCGGAGCTGTTCGAGCGCGCGAACATCGCTTCTCCAAGCGGCCTCGAATCCAGTCGTGACGCCGGTTTGAACGGCGCGGAGGTTCGCGTTATAGTGGCGCCCTTCGACGAGGGGGCGCGACGGTCCGTCGATGCGAACGGGCTGCCGACGCCCTGATGGAGGTGAACGGATGCGAACCTATGTGCTCGGTCTCCAGGACGTCGATCGAACGAAGGCCAAGGTGGTCGGGGGGAAGGGCGCCAACCTGGGGGAGCTTTCCAGGATCGAGGGGATCCGCGTGCCGGCTGGCTTTTGCGTTACGACCGAAGCCTTCCAGCGGATCATGGGAGAAGCGCCGTCGATCGGCGGGTTGCTCGATCGGTTGTCGTCGCTCGCGGTCGAAGACGGGGATGGGATCCGCGAGCTCAGCGGCGAGCTGCGCCGGATCATCGAAGGGGCGGCCATCCCTGAGGACCTGCGAGAGGCGCTCACCCAGGCTCTTTCCAGGCTTGGCGCGGACGACGCCTACGCCGTGCGGTCCAGCGCGACGGCGGAGGATTTGCCGGGGGCTTCCTTCGCGGGCCAGCAGGATACGTATCTGAACGTCATCGGGACGCAGGCGATCCTGCGGCACGTCCGGCGGTGCTGGGCGTCGCTCTTCACCGAGCGGGCGGTGATCTACCGGATCCAGCACGGCTTCGACCACCGCAAGGTCCACATGGCGGTGGTGGTGCAAAAGATGGTCTTCCCGAAGGCGGCCGGGATCGTCTTCACGGCCGATCCCGTCACGTCGAACCGGAAGGTGTCGTCGATCGAGGCTGGCTTCGGCCTGGGGGAGGCCCTTGTCGCCGGCCTGGCGCGCGCCGATCGCTACAAGGTGCGGAACGGCGAGGTCATCGAGAGGGCGATCGCCAAGAAGACGCTGGCGACTCGCGCCTTGGAGGAGGGCGGCACCGAAGAACGGGCGATCGAGCCCGAGCGGCAGGACGAGCAGGTGATGACGGATGCGCAGATCCTGCGGCTGGAGCGCCTGGGCCGGCAGATCGAAGGGCATTTCGGCCACCCCCAGGACATCGAGTGGTGCCTTGTCGAGGACGAGCTCCACATCGTCCAGAGCCGGCCGATCACGACCCTGTATCCCATCCCCGAAGCGGGTGATCGAGGCAACCACGTCTACATTTCCGTCGGACATCAACAGATGATGACCGACCCCATGAAGCCCCTGGGGCTGTCCTTGTTCCAGCTGACGTCCGGTGGCCGCATGCTCGCGGCGGGCGGCAGGTTGTTCGTCGATCCCACGAAGCAGCTGGCCTCACCGGCCAGCCGGGACGCCCTCCTGAATCTCCTGGGGCGCTCCCATCCGCTCCTCAAGGACGCCCTCTCGACGATCATCGAGCGGGGAGACTTCATCGAGCCCTTGCCCGACGATCCGGCGGCCTCTCACCCGGGCCCAGGCAAGCAGGCACCCGGGCGCTTCGACGAGCACGTCGGCGACGACCCGGCGATCGTCGCGGAGTTGATCGAGCGCAGCCAGGCCGCGATCGAGGAGCTGAAGCGCGACATCCGAACCAAGACCGGAACCGCGTTGTTCGACTTCATCAAGGAGAACATCCAGCGATTCAATAAGTCCATGTTCGGCCCGACGACCATGGGCGTGATCATGGCGGGCATGAACGCTGCCTCGTGGATCAACGAGAAGATGATGGAGTGGCTCGGCGAGAGGAGCGTCGCGGATACGCTCTCCCAGTCCGTGTCGAACAACATTACGTCGGAGATGGGCCTGGCGTTGTTGGATGTCGCCGACGTGATCCGTCCTCATCCGGACGTGGTCGCTCATCTGCAGAACGTGAAGCACGATGGCTTCTTGGATGAGCTGGCCGAGCTCGACGGTGGGAAGGAGGCCCGGGACGCCATCCGGGCTTACCTTGACAAATACGGCATGCGATGTGCCGGGGAAATCGACATCACGAGGGCCCGCTGGAGCGAGAAGCCAACGACCCTGATCCCCTTGATCCTGAGCAATATCAAGAACTTCGAGCCTCATGCCGGCGAGCGGAGGTTCGAGCAGGGGCGGCGGGAGGCCTCGCAGCGAGCGCGAGCGCTGCTCGACCGGCTGAGGCAGCTGCCGGACGGGGAGCAGAAGGCCAGCGAAGCCCAGCGGATGATCGACCGGCTCCGGAACTTCATCGGCTATCGCGAGTATCCGAAGTACAGCCTTGTCAATAGCTACTTCGTTTACAAGCGGGCCTTGCTGCGAGAGGCCGAGCAGCTCGTGCAGGCCGGCGTGATCGGCGACGCCGACGACATCTATTACCTCACGTTCGACGAGCTCCGCGAGGTCGTGCGCACGCACCAGCTGGACGACCAGGTCGTCAGCAAACGCAAAGCGGAGCACGAGCTCCACAAGAAGCTGACGCCGCCGCTCGTCATCACGTCCGATGGGGAGGTCGCGGCAGGTGCGCACAAACGAGCCGATCTCCCCGCCGGAGCCATCGTCGGCCTACCGGTCTCCTCCGGCGTCGTCGAGGGACGAGCCCGCGTCCTCTTGGACATGGCGGATGCGGATCTGGAGGCGGGGGACATCCTGGTCACCACCTTCACCGACCCCAGCTGGACGCCCTTGTTCGTGTCCGTCAAGGGCCTGGTGACCGAGGTAGGGGGCCTGATGACCCATGGCGCGGTGATCGCCAGGGAATACGGCTTGCCGGCCGTCGTCGGCGTGGAGAATGCGACCCGGTTGATCCGGGATGGGCAGCGCATCCGCGTGCATGGAACGGACGGGTATGTCGAGCTCCTGACATGAGGAAGGTGAGGTCTTCCGCGTTGCGATGACCGGGCCGCCCCGATGGCCCGGATCACGCGCGAGCGGCCCGCGCGCGTTTCTTCGGTGATCGAGCCCGCTCACTCTTCGCCTCCTCGCGAGCACCGAGCTCGAGACGATGGGTCATGTACCGCGCAGGCGACGTACCGAGCGCTTTGCGGAACATGGTGACGAAGCTGCTCGCGCTCTCGTAGCCAAGGTCGTTGGCGACGCTCTGCACACTCGCTCCGCGCGAGAGCCGCTGGAGGGCCAGGATGATGTGGAGCTGCTGGCGCCAGCGACCGAAGCTGAGACCGGTCTCGCGGACGAGCAGCCGGTTGAGGGTCCGTTCGCCGACCCCGATCCGGCGGGCCCACATTCCCATCGTCGCGCCGTCGGCGGGGTTTGCCGCCAGCGCATCGACAAGCTTTCGGAGGCGCTGGTCGGCCGGCATCGGCAGGCGGTGTTTCTCGATCGTGGCCGCCGCCAGCTCGTCGAACAGGACGGCCACGAGCCGCGCGTCCGGCCCGTCGAGATCGTACAGCGCGGGGCGCGCCGCGAGACGGACGAGCAGCTCGCGAAAGAGCGGAGTGACCGAGACGGCGCAGCACTCGGCCGGCAGGTTCGGAGCGGCGTCCGGCTCCACGAAGACGCCGTAGCCCTCGAGCGGCGCGCGTCCTCGTATCTTGTGGAGCACTCCGCCGGGGATCCACAGCGCCGAACGCGGCGGGACGATCCACAGCGCGTTCGACGCCTCGCACGTGACCTCGCCGCGCTCGAGGAAGAACAGCTGTGACTCGCGATGGCTGTGGAGCTCGCTCTCCAACCCGCCGGTGACCATGCTCAGGCCGACGGCGTTGGCGGGCCGGGCGAGCTTGCTTCGCCAGTGGCCACGATCCTCGCGCGCGAAGCGACGCGAGAGCGACTCCATCACCTCGGCCGTCGATGCGTGTGGCTCGTTTGCGATCTGGACGTCGCCATGAAAGGTCCACCCGGGGGAACCGATCGACGGCGACGCGGGCGGGGCCGGCGAGCCCTTCGCGGAGCCGGCGGACGGCGAGGCCGATGCCGACGCGGATGCTGGCGATGCCGTCGATGACACGGACGACGCGGGACGCTTCCTTCGCTTCGGACCCATGGCCAGTTTGCGAAATAAAATGTCCTCATTTCGCAATGCGGTCAAGCTTGCCGGCTGCGATGGTTCCTCGGCGCGCTCCGGCGGCCGTGCCGGAGCCCGAGAACCCGCTCTTCGGCGGACAGGAACGAGGAGGCTCTTCGATGCGGAAGGTGATGACCGCGCAGCAGATCGAGGCGATCGTCGGTGTCCCGATCCCGGCCGTGCGCATGAAGCAGATCAGCGCCCTGGACGAGGGGTGTCGGCGCGTCCTCGCCAGCGCTCCGGTCGCCGGCTTTGGTTTTCGTGACGAGCAGGGCGGCTGGCGCAGCACCTTCGTCGGAGGCGTCCGCGGCTTCGTGCACGTGGAATCGCCGAAGCGCATTCGGTTCGAGCTCCCGGCGAGACACCCGAAGCCGAAATCCGGCAGCGGCGTCTCCTTCGTCTTCCTCTTGCCGGGGATCGGCGAGACCCTCCGGCTCAACGGCTCCGTGGCCGAGCGGCGTGGCGACCGGATCGTCGTCACCGTCGAGGAGGCCTACGTCCACTGCGCGAGGAGCATCCTCCGATCCGGCGTCTGGGAGGCGCCGCGTGCTCGCGCTGCCACCGCCGCCGAGCCGCCGTTGCCGCGTGACGGCGCGCGCCACGAGGGGGAAGGCGGACCGCTCGGCGATCCGAGCGTTGCTCGCTTCCTCGCATCGAGCCCCTTTGCCGTCGTCTCGTCGTGGGACGCTGCGGGCGCGGGCGATACGAGCCCGAGAGGAGATTTCCCGGGCTTCTTGCGAATCCTCGACCACGAGACGCTCGTCATCCCCGATCGCCGAGGAAACCGGCGGGCCGATACGTTCCACAACGTCATGACATGCGACAAGGTCTCCCTCGCGGCCGTGGTTCCAGGAAGGGACGACGTTCTGCACCTGAGCGGCACGGCCTACGTCACCGACGAGCCGGCGCTCCTGTCGACCATGGCGCTCGCGGGAAAGCCACCGCAGGCGGCGCTCGTCATCCGCGTGGAGCGCGCGGCGCTTCTGGCGAACGAGGCCCTGCAGCGGTCGAAGATCTGGCAACGCGCCGCCCACGCCGACGCGGCCGCCGTCCCCGATCTGATGGCGCTGGCGACCCGGCACCTCGCGCTCAACGAGGACGGCGGCGCGAAGGCGACGATGATTCGCCTCCTCGGCAGCGGCGCCGGCGCTTTCCCCAGGCTCCTGCGTCGGCTCATCGATCTCGGTTACCGCAAGGGGCTGACGGACGAGGGCTACGACCGCGGATCTTAGATACGTTGCTGATATGGCTTCTCGGGTCGCGGCCTCTTCATGCGAGGTAGCGGCTTCGTCGAGGTCGTCGAGGAGCCCGGGGTGGGTCGGCTGCCTTCTCCACCGCCAGGGGGAACAGGCGCGCGACATCGAGCCGGCGATCTGATAAATTCGGCGAATGAACCGGCGTCGCGCGATTCCATACTTCTCTCTGCTGGCCCTGCTCGCCGCGTGCACGAATGAACAGCGCTCTGACGTGGGCACTGGCGGAGGCACCGGGACCTCCGAGAGCACCGGGAGCACGAGCGCAGTGACCGGGACCAGCGCAGGCAGCGGCGGTACTGGCGGCAGCGGCAGCACGGGCGGCAGCGGTGGCAGCGGCGGCAGCGTCGACGGGCCGCCCCCGGAACCCGAGGAGGTCCCGGTGCTGGAGAACATCACGTTCTACGACGGCTACGCCAAGACGGTCGACGAACCGATCCCGGACGGCGTGATCCGCCACAACAACTCGCTGGTTGCGACAAGGTTGACCGACGAGCAGCTCGCCAAGATCCAGACCACCCTGAAGGTCCGCGTGATCGTGGGAGCGCTGTGCGACAACTACGACCGACTCGGCTCGGTCAACCTGGCGCTGGTCCCCAAGGGGGCCAAGACCTACGTTTCCGGCGAGGTCGACCGGATCGAGGTCGCGCGGTTCGTCACGCCGTTCATGAACATGAACAAGCAGCCGACGACGGTCCCCTACGAATGGGAGGCCAGCAACCTCGTACCGATCTTGAAAGATCCCGATCTCCTGACCGATTACGATTTCTGGTTCGAATTGGGCATCTTCGGCGTGCCTTACGCAGCGAACGACGAGGTCCCCGGCTGCGATGGTCGCAACGACACGCAGCTCGGATCGCTGCTGCTCCATACCGACAGCACGCAGGAGGCCCAGGACTTCAGCGTCCTGCTGCCGCTGGCGATCGGCGAAGAGTTCAACAATTACGCCAAGGGCGCCAGCGACAAGGTCGGCACGACCCGCAAGACCGTCAGCTTCGAATTGCCGGCAGATACACAGAATGCACAGCTCGTGTTGATCACGTCCAACCACGGCGCCAACCAGGGCGGCGAGGAGTACATCCGCCGCGAGCATTACGTGTACGTCGACGGCAAGCTGGCCTTGCAGTACAAGCCCGGGCGCAAGTCGTGCGAGCCGTTTCGCAAGTACAACACCCAGGGCAACGGCATCTACGGGCAGTCCCCGCTGTCGGACGCAAAGTGGCAGTCGTTCAGCAACTGGTGCCCCGGCGACGTGATCGACACCCGGATCGTCCCGTGGGGGGCCGCGAGCGCCGGCAAGCACGAATTCGTGATCGACGTCCCTGACGCGACCTTCACCGGCGGCGAGGGCAATTTCCCGTTCTCGCTCTACGTGCAGGCGCAGTGAAGGCGTCTCTTCGACCTTCTCGACGACCTGTGTCGCGACGCTGGGGTCGTGCTTGAGGGCGAAGGTTCGGCGCTCGCGCCTGCGATGACCCGGGCGGCCGCCTCGTTCCCGAGCGATCGTGCCCGCGGCGAGCAGGTCGCCTCGCGCGGCACCGGCGACTTCGTCGCCATCGCGCGCAGGCCGCCGCTACCGGACGGAATGCGCAGCCTGAGCTACGTCGCCCTCGAGCGCTCCACGCGGAGCTCGGTCCAGGGAGAGGTCTGCTCGGCCAGGGTGCGGTAGCAGAGCGCCGCGGCGCCGACGAAGAACAGCGCGAGCGCGGCCGAGCCGATGTCGATGCCCCCGGCCGGCTCGACGGCGCCGAGCACGCTCGCGTGGAACGCGCGGAACGGGCCGAGGTGAAGCGCCGCGAGCGCGCCGCCGAGCGCGAGCGCCCAGGCGCGGTGGAACCGCGCGCGCCGGGCGTGGTGGGCGATCACCGTCTCCGAAGCGACACAGAGGCTGCCGTACGTGGGCGCCCGGAGCACCCAGGCCTGCGCGGCGTCGCGGTACCCCTTGCCAGCGGCGCTCGCGTCGAGCTCGCGGCGCACGGAGCCCGCGATGTAGATCGTGTCGCCGGGGCGGACCTCGGACACATAGGCGGGCGCGCCGCCGCGTCTCGCCGGGACGAAGGTGGTATCGAGGCTCAACCTGCCGCTCGCCGGCTCGACCCGGACCGCGGCGCCCGAGGGGAGCCGGAGAGAGAACGCGCGCGACCGCGTCTGCCACGCGCCCAGCGTGGCGCCGGCCTGGACGCCGCACGGGATCTCGACCGCGATCACCGCGTCGCCCGGCGCGGCGTCCTCCGCGCCCACCTCGCCGCGCAGGAGCGCAAACCCCTCGCGTATCGCGCCGGGCGAGGCCGACGGGCTCCGCGCATACGCGGCGATCTGCGAGCGCCGCCGGTGGTGAAGGCAGCGCCCGATGGCGATGGCGACCGCGCCGCCCAGCACCACCCCGGCGACCCCGTAGACGATGAGAAGGCTCGCGACAAAACCCATCGTGCCAGCGTAGACGTGCGGCGTCGGGACGTCGAGACGGGGTGTTGGTCTCGCGCGCGCCTGGAGACTGGACAACACGGCGCGCGCCCCGCGCCGCAGCCGCACCGCCGTCTCGCGGGCCGCGTCGGCGCAGACAGGGGCGCACAGCGCCGCTTTCGTCAATCCCACATCGTACGTGGCGCGCAGTGCACCTCCTGCCTGCTCCGCCGCGTGGATCGCGGTGACTGGCACTTCGACCGTCCTGCGGTGTCGTCGTCCGCCATCGTTGGTTCGACAAATGCTTGTAATTCCGATTGCTTGCAGCGGTTTCCCTCCTGGCGCTCCGCGCCCGCCCCATCGCTGGAGCAATCGAGCTGGTGCGCCAGGCAACCGACGTGAGGCCCGCCGTGCGCTTCGCGCCAAGGCCCGGGCGCCGCTCCGCGCCGGGGAGCGCCGCGCATCCACGGGTGAAGGCGCGCCAGGCGCAACCGCGCGGCTCATTGCGGTCTGGACGGGCCGATTGCCACGGCGGAAGGCGATTTCGATATGAGGCAAGCGCCGCTCCAGGGCCGGGCGAGAGGCCGCGTCCTGGGTGCCGGGCGCGGCTGGCACCGCGCGTCAAAAAGGGACGATAGAAGTTCAACGCGACGCCGGAAGCGTGTTAAGGAGACGCCGTGTCCGACCAGCTCAGCTCGGATCTCGCATCGCTCCGGATCCAGCGGGATGTCGATCCCGATCGGCGGAGCCCGCTCCGCACCGCCCTCGTCGCCGCGGTCGTGCTCGCCGCGATCGGCGGCGCCGCCGCGTTCGCCGTGCCCAGGGCGCAGAGCGCGATCTTCAAGACCGAGGTCACCACCACGGAGGTCGCGCTGGTCTCGCCGGCGCAGGCGTCGATCTCCGTGACGTCGACCGGGTACGTGGTCCCGCAGGTCGTGTCCAAGGTCGGGGCCAAGATCCCCGGCCGCATCGCGCGGGTGCACGTCAAGGAAGGCGACGTGGTGAAGCAGGGCGACCTGCTCGTGGAGCTCGAGGACGCCGACCAGAAGAGCCTCGTGGCCGCGGCCCAGGCCAAGGTCGCGGCGGCGCGGGCGCGCGCCGCGGCCTCGCGGGCGAGCATCGTCGAGGTGGAGCAGCAGGTCGCGCGGGAGCGGCTCCTGGTCGAGCGTCAGGTGACCGGCCGCGCGTCGATGGAGGATCTGACCGCGCGCATGAACTCCCTTGCGCAGTCGGCCGCGGCGGCCGACGCCGAGGTCAAGGCCGCGGCGGCCGACGTCGAGAGCCTCCGGGTCACGCTCGCCGACCGGAAGATCATCGCGCCGATCAACGGCACGATCATGTCGAAGCCGCCGGAGGTCGGGGAGGTCGTCGGCCTCGAGCTGCCGCACTTCGTCGAGATCGCCGACTTCACGTCGCTCGTCGTCGAGACCGATGTCCCGGAGACGCGCCTCTACCTCGTCGAGCCCGGCAAGCCGTGCGAGGTCGTCCTCGACGCGTATCCGTCGAAGCGCCACCGCTGCACGACGCTCGAGATCGGCAAGCGCGTGAACCGCGCCAAGGCGACCATCCCGGTGAAGGTGAAGTTCGTCGGGGAGGCGAAGGAGGCGCTCCCCGAGATGAGCGCGCGGGTGAGCTTCCTCGCCGAGGCGCTGTCCGAGGAGGCCATGAAAGAGCCTCCGAAGCGCGTCGTCCCGGAGGCCGCGGTGGTCGAGCGGGGCGGCGCCAAGGTGGTCTTCGTTGTCAACGAGGGCCAGGTGAAGATGGTGCCCATCAAGGTGGGCGGCCCCGCGCCCGGCGGGCTCGAGCTGCTCGACGGCCCGGCCCCGGGGGCGCGCCTCGTGGCGAGGCCGTCCGACGACCTCGCGGACGGCCAGAAGATCAAAGAGAAGGAAAAGGGGAGCGAATGACCGAGGGGTATCGCGACGGGAAGCCGAAGCCCATTGTCGAGCTGCAGGGGGTCGGCAAGACCTATTTCCGCGACAAGGAGCCGATCGTGGTGCTCGACAACATCACGCTCGACATCCCGGAGGGGTCGTACGAGGCGCTGATGGGGCCCTCGGGCTCGGGCAAGTCGACGCTGCTGAACCTGATCGCCGGGCTCGATCGCCCGACGCGCGGCTCGGCGCGCGTGGCGGGGCAGGACCTCACGCGGATGAGCGACGGCGAGCTGGCGCGCTTCCGATCGAGGACCATGGGCTTCATCTTCCAGGCCTACAACCTGATGCCGGTGCTCACCGCGGCCGAGAACGTCGAGCTGCCGCTCCTGCTCACGGATCTGTCGGCGTCCGAGCGGCGCAAGCGCGCGCAGACGGCGCTGCGCGTGGTCGGGCTCGAGGAGCGGATGGGCCATTATCCACGGCAGCTCTCCGGCGGTCAGGAGCAGCGGGTCGCGATCGCGCGAGCGATCGTGAACGACCCGACGATCATCGTGGCGGACGAGCCGACCGGCGATCTCGATCGCAAGAGCGCCGACGAGATCCTGGCCCTCCTCGAGAAGCTCAACAAGGAGTTCAAGAAGACCATCCTGATGGTCACGCACGATCCGCAGGCCGCCGAGCGCGCGACGGTGACGCGCCGGCTCGACAAGGGGAACCTGTCATGAACCTCGTCTCCGTCGCCGCCAGGAACGTCCTTCGCAACAAGTTCAGGACGCTGCTGACCGTGATCGGCGCGGCGGTGGCGGTGCTCGCGTTCGTGCTCCTCCGGACGGTGCTCTCGGCGTGGAACGTCGCCGCCGACTACGCCGCGAAGGACCGGATCGGGACGCGGCACAAGATCTCGTTCATCCTCCCCTTGCCGAAGCGCTACATGGACACCGTCCGCGAGGTCCCCGGCGTGACGGAGGGGTCCTTCATGAGCTGGTTCGGCGGCAAGGATCCGCGCGACGCTACCAATTTCTTCGCCTCGATGGCCGTCGAGTCGAAGACCTTCTTCAAGGTCTACGATGAGATGGTCGTCCCGCCCGCGGACATGGAGCGGTGGCTGGGCGACAGGAAGGGCGCCATCGTGGGCGACGTCCTCGCGGCCCGGCTCAAGGTGAAGCCGGGCGACACGGTGACGCTGGAGGGGTCGATCTACCCAGGAACGTGGCAGTTCAACGTCTCGGGGATCTACACGGCGACGCGCAAGTCGATCGACAGGTCGCAGTTCATCTTCCACTACGACTACCTGAACGAGTCGCTCCCCGAGCGGCAGCGCGACCAGATCGGCTGGATGGCCGCCAAGATCGACGACCCGTCGCGGAGCGCGGACATCAGCGCGGCGATCGACAAGATCTTCGACGAGAAGGACGTCCAGACGGCGACGATGAGCGAGCGGGCGATGAACCTGTCGTTCATGGCGATGATGTCGGCCGTGCTGACGGCGCTCAACGTCGTGTCCGTCATCATCCTCCTCATCATGATGATGATCCTCGGGAACACGATCGCCATGGGCGTCCGGGAGCGGACGCGGGAGTACGGCGTGCTGCGCGCGCTCGGGTTCGAGCCGAAGCACGTGAGGATCTTCATCATCGGGGAGGCGGCGACCATCGGGCTGCTGGCTGGGTTCATCGGGCTCGTGGTCTCGTATCCGATCGTCGAGCTCGGGCTGGGCCGATGGCTGGAGGAGAACATGGGCTCCATGTTCCCCTATTTCCGGATCGAGCCTGCGACGATGGTCATTGCGGTGCTGCTCTCGATGGGGCTGTCGCTCGCCGCGTCGCTCATCCCGGCGTACAACGCCTCGAAACTCTCGGTCACCGACGCGCTCCGGCGCGTGGCGTGAGCGACCCACGCAGCCTGTCTTCGAGACCCTGAAAGCGGGAGAGAGCGCTCATGATCCCCGTCGCCTACAACGTTCGAAATCTGGTGGTGCGCAAGACGACGACCCTCGCGACGGCGTCCGGGCTCGGCCTCGTCGTGTTCGTGTTCGCGTCGGTGCTGATGCTCGCGAACAGCGTGGAGCGCACCCTGGGGCGCACCGCGCGGGACGACGTCGCGATCGTGATGCGGAAGGGCTCCGACGCCGAGATGGTGAGCAGCATCGAGGAGCAGCAGATCGGCGTGATCCTCGCGAGCGCCGAGGTGGCGAAGCGGCAGGACGGCAAGCCGGACGGGGTGGGGGAGGTGATAGCGGTCATCCTCCTCGAGAAGCTCGGCACGGACGGCATCTCCAACGTGCAGGTGCGCGGGGTGCCCGACGACGTGCTGGCGTTCCGCTCGCACGTGAAGATCATCGAGGGTCGGCCCGCTCAGCCGGGCACGGACGAGGTGATCGTGGGCAAGGCGATCAGCGGCCGCTTCAAGGGCCTGTCGCTCGGCGAGTCGTTCGAGCTCCGCAAGAACCGCCCGGTGAAGGTGGTGGGGGTGTTTGACGACGGCGGCTCCTCGTCGGAGTCCGAGGTCTGGGCCGACCTGCACACGACGCGCTCGGCCTTCGGCCGGGAGGGGGGCGTCTCCGCGGTGCGGGCGCGGCTCGTCTCGCCCAGCAAGTTCGACGCGTTCGAGGCGTCGATCGAGCAGAACCGGAACCTCGGGCTCGAGGTGATGCGCGAGAGCGCCTATTACGAGAAGCAGTCCGAGGGGACGAGCATCTTCATCAAGGCGATGGGCGTGCTCATCGCGGTGTTCTTCTCGATCGGCGCGATGATCGGCGCGATGATCACGATGCACTCGTCGATCGCGAACCGGCAGCGCGAGATAGGCACGCTGCGGGCGCTCGGCTTCTCGCGGTTCAGCATCCTCGTGTCGTTCCTTATCGAGTCGGTCCTCCTCGCGCTGGCGGGCGGGGCGCTCGGCGTGCTCGCCGCGCTCGGGATGCGGTTCGTGCGCTTCTCGACCGTCAATTTCGCGAGCTGGTCGGAGGTCGTGTTCACCTTCGAGCCGACGCCCGGGATCCTGCTGGGCTCGGTGGCGATCGCGGCGGTGATGGGCCTGCTCGGCGGGTTTTTCCCGGCGCTCCGCGCTGCGCGGATCAGCCCGATCCAGGCGATGCGCGGGTGATCCAGGGCCGGGGCGCTCGCCGGGACTCCAGCGTGGAGGCGCAGAGCCGGGAAGCCGCGTAGGGCCCGCGCGGCGCTCCCTTGGCCGGGGACGTGCTCTCCCCTTGGTGGGGGGAACACCATGCCCACGGTCACCAAGGCGATTTACGTGAACTTCGCGGCGGGGAGGAGCGTGGACCGGCTGAATCGGCTCTCCTCCCTGGTCCAGCGGACGGAGCTGAACTCCCTGGTCATCGATATCCGATCGGAGGGCGGCGCGCTCCTCTTCGAGCGTGACGAGGTGACCAGGGCCCAGCTGGGCGCCCTCCGCGAAGCCGGTATCTACCTGATTGCCCGGCTCGTCGCGTTCAAGGGCGGCCCGCGGGGCTGGTACGATCCGAGCTCGCGGCCGCGGTGGCGAGAGATCGCGGAGATCTCGCTGCGTGCGTACGACGTCGGCTTCGACGAGGTGAACTACGACTATGTGCGTTACGGCGCGGCGCGCGAGCCGCGGTCGCGGACGCCGGTCGACGAGAGGATCCCGACGATCCGCGCTTTCTTCGAGTTCCTCCGCGCGGAGGTCGGCAATGCCGCGTCTCGCGCGATCTCGGCGGATCTCTTCGGGTTCACGCTGCTCGGGCCGCAGGAAGGGATAGGCCAGCGGCTGGAGGACGCCGTGGAGCTCTTCGACTACGTGATGCCGATGCCGTACCCGTCTCACTGGGGCCCTGGCAGCTTCGGGCTCGCGAACCCTGCGCATCACCCCTACGAGACCGTGCACGCGTCGCTCTCGGCCGGCTGGCGCAGGGTGGCAGCGCTGCCCGGGCGGACCGCGCTGCTGCGCAGCTGGATCCAGGCGTTCGATCTGGACAGCTCGCGGCCCATGCAGCGGTACGAGTACACGCCGTGGCACATCCAGGAGCAGATCCGCGCGATCGACGACGCCGGCTGCGCGGGCTACGCGGCGTGGAACCCCCGGAGCCACTACGACGAGAGCGCGTTCGTCGGCGCGCCGCGGGACACGGGGTGAGAGCGCGGCCGCGACCGCTCTCGCTACGCCCGCAGCGGGGCCCTCCGGCGGCGTCGCCGCGGCGAGAGCGCTTGCCATGCCGCGCTGCTGCCCGCACGCCGCCGCCTGACCGGACAGGCAAGTACCGCGGGTCAGAAATCCCGCCAGAAAAACCGGTCGATGGCGAGCGGCGGCCGGAAACAGTAGCGATTTTCATGGTTTCCGCCTGTCTTCCCGCCGAGGGCGGCTCTGGTGTGGCCCAACGGGGCGCCCTCCGCCGCCGCGTCGTCAAAGGGGCTGCGTTCACTCCACAGTCTGCGGCGGCAGGAACAGGGTGGGCCGCCGGTGCCGGCGCTCGATCAGCGCGTGGCCTCGCTCCGCTCGATGCTCAGCTCAGGATGGTTCGCCTGGATCCATGCGAGCGCCTGCTCGATCACCGCAGGTTCGTCCGCGTAGAGGATACAGGGGGACACGCAGAACTCGAGGTAGGCGGGCGTCGACCAGATCACCAGGTCGTCGCTCGTCCAGAACGACTGCGTCCGGTCGCTGAGCTCGGGCGCGCGCGGGACGCCGAGGGCCCGCGCCAGCGCGTCGCCCACGTCCTCGGAGAGGCTCGCGCAGTGGCGGGCCGGCCACCCCGGGATCACGTCCGGAGCCTCATGTCCCAGGGCGAACCGCTCCAGGAAGATACGCCACGAATCCGCGAAGACGAAGCGCTCCATCACGCCGTCGTCGGCGAGGATCGCGCCGTCGGAGGCCATGAAGTACAGGCCTCTGGAGAAGGCGCCGATCGGCACCAACCCGTCGCGGGGCAGGACGCCGCCCTCGAGCTCGAGCGCGGGGCCCAGCCAGTAGTGCTCTCCCTGGTCGCGGGATACACAGAGGCCGCCCGCGTGCTGCTCGAACGCGAGCAGCGACTCGCTGGCCGCGACGCCGTGAGGTGCGAGCAGCTCCTCGAGGCGGGCGCGCGAGGCGGTGCGCTGCGGATCCCGGAGCACCCCCCGCGCGCGCAGGGCGTTGACCGCGCGGTCCGTGAGCACGCCCCGGAACCCCTCGGCGGCGAGCATCCATCGCGTGTGCGCGAGCCGGTCACCCGCCGGCGGGAGCTCGTGGCGCTCGAGCACACGCCCGCCAAAGTCGCGCTCCTGCACGAGGGAGACGCCTGATGCGGTGCGCTCGACGCGCAGCGCACCCCGCTCCTCGGGCCGGTCCAAGCCGACGGGCACGAGCCCGCGGCTCGCCGGCGTGGGGGCTTCGCCCGGATCGCGGAGAGCCACGGAGACCTCGTCGCAGGCGATCGCCGCGACCGCCGGCGAGCCCGCGAGCGCTTCGACTGCCCGGGCGAGCCGCTCGACCGACCTGGCGAAGACGAGCGTCCGGTCCGGCGCGGCGCCCGAGGGGTGTCCGTCGAGGATGACGAGATCCTCGGCGTCCCATACCGTGTGGTAGGCATCGCTCGCGGCCGCCATGGGCCGGGCGCCGAGCGCCTCCGCGAGCCGGGCGCCAGCGCGGGGGCGGGCTTCGAGGCGCAGGTGGTGGAGGCCGCGCTGCGCGATGTCGAGGAAGCGCGCGAGCTTCTCGACCAGGATCACGGGGGATGCGGCGTAGGGCACCGGCGTGTTCCCCGTCGAGGAGCCTTCCACGGACACGGTGCCGTCCTCGGCCACCAGGAGATCGACCAATCCCTGGGCGCGTTCCGCGCGGTCATGAGAGACGTGCAGGTACGGGTCGAGGCCCGCGAACGCTGCGAAAGGCGCGCTGATCCCGATGGGCCAGAGATCGGCGCGGAACAGCGCCCGCCTGATGTTACATTCCAGCAGCGCCGCTGGGCCCAGGAGGATCTCCCACCAATCTCGCGAGGGGGGACCGAAGGAACCGCCGCTCGCAAGCTCCAGCGGGTCCCGCGCGCGGTCCGAGCCGGCGAAGCCGCCGATCGCAGCCTCGGCGGCTAACAGCGCCTCGTGGGTGGGAAGCCCGTGCAGACGCAGCAACTCTTTCAGCCGATCGCGTCCGGCACGACGCGCCTCGCTGCGGATGATGCCACGGCTGGCGAGGGTCTCGATGGCGAAGGTGGAAATCTCCATGGTGAGCCCCTCAGCGCGGCATCTGCACCCGCATGTTCGCTGCGTTGCGTGGGTTCATGAGGCTCCTCGCGCTCCTCGTAGGCGCCCCCTGGTTCATCGCTTGTTGCCATCCGGGGCTCGGATTGTCGATGCCCGGCGTGGTGCGGCCCACCAGGTCCACGAGCTCGTTCGGCGGAGCGCCCTGGTTCGCCTGATTCTGGAGGTTGCGGAAGAGCACGCCGCAGTTCGGGCAGGCGTTTCGTGCTCCGCCGCCCTGCTGCGTCGAGCTGATCCCATCGATCTCTCGGAGCGCGCCGCGGAGATGCTGGTTGTTCGGATCGCTGGCCGAGCCGCATGCCCCGCGCGGCAAGTTGTTACGTCGCTCATAATCATAGAGATGCTCGCTCAGCGCCGCCGGCTCGGAGCAGTTCGCCGGATGGCGCGTCGCCTGGGGGAATTGCCCGTTGGTCGAGCCGTTTGCGGCCTGCACGGGCACCTGCGGCGCCATGTTGTTCCAGACCGCGGGGTGGATATCGACCGGGTTGTCGGGATCGCGCCCGCCTTGGCTCACGCCGCTCGCGTTCGGCAACGGCGTTCGGCTGCCGTCTGGGTTCATCTGAGAGCGCTGGATGTTCGTGGTCATCGCTTGCAAGCCGTCGAGGTCCACCGTGTTGAGCGGCGAGTTATCGGCGAAGCCGTAGCGGCGGACGATTTCGACGGGATCCGGGCTGATGTAGCGGCCAATGTCGGGGTCGTAATAGCGATGCCTGTTGTAACAAAGGCCGGTTTCTTCATCCGCGTACTGGCCAGGAAACCGCAGCGCCGTGAAGGCCTCTCCCTGCACCGCGCCGAACGCGCGCGCCCGCTGCTCGGCCGCGATCTGCCCCGAGGACGTCACGAGAAGATCGGGGAATCCGTTCGGCGCGCTCACGTAGAACCGGGGCGCGCCGTCGTCATCGATGTGCGCCAGCGGGGCGAAGCTCCCATCCGGGAAAACGTACGTTCGCGTCTCGGTCACCGGGACGTCCAGGGACGCGTCGCGCACACGCACCTCGTGAAGCAGGCGCTGATCGTCCCAAACGAAGCGAGTCAGGGCAAGGAGCTGTCCTTGGCTCGAGCGAACCCGCTTTGCCAGCCGCCGGCAGAACGCGTCGTAAATGAACTCCACGAGGCGCCCATCCGGCGCGACGACCGACGCCAGGCGCCCGCGTCCATCCCAGGTGTACTTCCAGCGGCTCCCGTCGGAGAGGCGCTTTTCCACGAGGCGCGCGCGCTCGTCGTAGGTGTAGGCCGTCTCCCCCCGCCGCAGCAGGGCACCACCGCGATCGTACGCGTGCTCGCCGGCCTCGGTGGCGTAGAGGTTGCCGACCTCGTCGAAGCCGAAGAGCTCCGCCCTCCCGTGGGCAGGGATCTTGGCGAGGAGCTGTCCCATGGGATCGTACCGGTATCCCGTCGCGCCGAGGCGCGCGTCGAGCTCCTCTTCGAGAAGACCTACAGGGGAGTAACGATACTGCGTGTCCGAAACGACCCCGTGCGCGATGGGCCCAACCCACTCCGGCTCGCCCGGTCCAACCGAGGCGCGCGCTGTCGCGGAGAAGACGCGTCGCTGGGCGATGCGACCGGCCGGATCGAAGTCGTACTGAATGCGCCCGCCGCCCGGAAGGACGGCCTGCCGCTCGCGGCCGAGCGCGTCGTAGTGGAAGTCCACGACCTCCCGGCCGAGCGCCATCCGCGCGATCTTGCCCATGATGTCTCGATGCATGTGCTCGACGTACCCGAGCGAGCTGACGCGCCGCGTCCTCCGCCCCATGGAGTCGTAGACCGCTTCAATCGTGTGGCGGACGCCGAGCGTGATCTGCTCCTCCTTCACGAGGCAGCCCCGCTCATCGTATGTCAGGTAGCACTCCGTGTCAGGCGTTCGCGCATCGATCAGCCGCCCCACTTCGTCATAGGCAAACTCCTCCACCCCGCCGTCGTAGATCCGCTTGATCAACTGCCCGGCTGCGTCGTACTCGTATTCGACCAGCTCGCCGGTGCTGCTCCGCCACTGCGTCAGCCGGCCGAACAGATCGCGCCGGAAGTCGTGCGTGCGTCCGTCCATCAGCTCCTCGCGGATCACGTGCCCTGCGAGGCTCCGAACGAAGCGATGAACCTGCCCACGCTCGTTGTGAACCTCGATGAGGTGGCCTTCGCGGTTGTAACGGTACCGGATGGGCCCGGCGCCGTCGTGCTGCACCTCGCAGAGCACGTTGAGCCCACCCCAGGTGAGCCTGCCGACGCGCCTGGCCGCATCGACGATCCGCGCCAGCCGTCCCTCGGCGTCGAACTCGAACGTGGTGACCCCGCCCGCTGGATCGGAAACGGTGCGCAGCAGGCCGCGCGCGTCGTACGCGTAGCGCGTCACGGCGCCGAGCGCATCCATGGTTGCCACGACGCGGCCGAGGTCGTCGTAATAGATCGTCTTCTTCGCGCCGTTCGGCTCGATCACGGCCGTGCGGTTGCCATGCGCGTCGTGCTCGAAGCGGGTCACTCCCCCGTTCGGGAGCGTTGCCACGCTCACGAGCCCACGCTCGTCGTAATCGTACATGACGATGGTGCCGCGCCGGTCCTCGACCGCGAGCAGATTGCCCAGATCGTCGCGCGTATAACGGAGCGCGCTCCCATCCGCGCGCACGAGCTCGGTCAGCGCGCCTCGATCGTCGAAGGCATACTGAGTCCGGCGGCCGAGCGGATCGATGACCGCTGTGACCCGCCCTGCCGCGTTGCGCTCGAAGCGCGTCATCGCGCCCGTGGCGTCCCGAAAAGCGACGATGTTCCCGAGGGAGTCATACTCATGCAAGAGCACGCCCGCGCCCCATGTCGACTTGTCCACCTTGCCGTGCTTGTTGCCGAAAAAGCGCCGGACACGGAGCGAGTCCGCGACTTCGGAGTAGCCGTCTCCCGAGAACTCGAGCTTGCAATGGAATGTGCCCCGCGCTCGCGTCACGCCGTCCGCGAGGAACGCAGGCACCCCGGCCTCGAGGCTTGGGTCCTCCTGCGCGGGGTATTCACCCCAGGTCTCGATGCAGCGTCCCTCACGGTCGTACCGGTAGTGGACCACGAGCCCGCTGCGGTATGCGTGGGCGACCAGGCGGTGCTCCTCGTCATAGGCGTACCGGCACACATGTCCCTCGGCGTCCATAGCCTCGACAAGATCCCCGCGATCGTCATACCGGTACGTGAAGAAGGCGTGCCAGCCGGAGGGGCTCGTGGCCGTGCGCACCTCGAAGGCGGCGATGCGGCCCGAGCGCTCCCGCCGGACGCGCACGAAGCGCTGAACGCAATCGCGGATCCAGGCGAGGCCGGAGCCATCGTAGCCCAGCTCGATGCAGTTGCCGTTGCGGTCGAGGAGCGCGGTCAGGCGATAGCGCGACCCCAGCTGATGGCGCTCGTTGAACAACAGCGTGAGCCCGTCCTCGGTCGTGAGCGCGAATCCCCAGGCCGCGCGGCGCAGCACGATCTGCCCCACCAGAGGGCGCGTCTCGCCCTCTTCCAGCACCGGGGCCGTCACCACGGTGCCATCGTCCTGCGTAATCCGCACGGCGCGTCTGGAGAGCTCGATTTCCCAGGCGAGCGAGTGGCCCCACCCGAAGCCAAGGCCCATGTCGCGATCGCGCGCAGAGGACGAGTAGCGCCGCTGCACGACGAGCGGCAGCGGACCGGGCAGGCCGAGGTCGAGCGTCGGCAGCGTGAAGACGCGGCCGGTGACCACGTCGACCGGATCGCCGGCGGAGGTGCCACCGGAGCCGCCGTGGACCGGGTTGGAGCAAGCACCGGCCCCCTGCCCATTTCCGCAGCCATTGGCCCCCTTGCCACCGCCGTCAGGGTTGTTGCCGCCACGGTTGGCGCTCCCACCCTGACCATCTCCATTTCCGCTGCCGCCCCTCCCGCCCTTGCCACCGCCGCCGCCACCACCGCCCATGATCCAGACGCCAGGGTTCATTCCAGGGATCGCAGGGATGTTCGGAACCGGAGCCGTGCGCGCCATTCAGGCATGGTCCCCAGCGATTCTCACCCCTGTCAAGAGGAGAACTCGGGTGCCCAGACGCTACCCGGGAAGCCCGCGCGAGACGCTGGAGCATCACCGAACGGGACTCGTGCCAGAGTGGATTCTTCCAGGTGCAGCACGCATTGTCGCGGGAGACTCAGGCGATGACGTGCTGCCCGCCCCGAGCGCGGTGCGTTCGATGTCGGCGCGCGGGTGGTCGCCAGCGCCGGACCCGGCGGGAGCCTTCCTGCTCGGAACGTCAGCGGCGCTCGCTGCAAGCAGCTCGTCGGCGATGGCCCCGTAGAGCTCGTAGAAGTGCTCGTCCGGGAACCGCGACCCGCTGCGGAAGAGCCCTCGCTTGAATCGCGACCAGTTGACCGCGCCGCGGCCGGCAGCGGCGCGCAGCTCCCGGTGATCGTAGGGCCCTATGACATCGACATGATCGGCGACCACGATCCCGGCCAGCGCTTCCGGCGAGTCCATTGCCAGCGCCATTCCCGGCCGGATCGCCTCGCGGACGTAATCGAGGAGGCGGGGGGCGGCGTAGGCGTCAGGGGTCCGTGCATGACTCGGTCATGTACCGAAGAGCTCTTCGCCGGAGACTTCGCCGACGGCGCAAGATGCACCGCACCCCGTCCAGCCTAGCTTACCCCTCCGGTGTCACCGGCAGCCCGAGCAGCCGACCGATCGCCTCGTGAACGACCCGGGCCGCCACCTCGTCGCCGAGGGCGACGGCGCGGCTCAGGGTGCTGGCGAGCGAGGCGACCACGGCCGCCCGAGGCGACGGATCGGTCAGGGCAAGCTCCCCAGGCCCGGCGCCTGGCCCTTGGGCCCGCGTCGGGCCCACGCCTTCCGAGGGGCTGCGATCCGTCGTCACGCTCTCCCCAAATCCCCGGGGATGCGACGGATCGCACCGGTTCGCCCCCGCGGAACAGTCCCGCCAGAAAAACCGCTCATCCGGAGGCGGGGACAAGGGGCGTGACATCCGCCCGCACGGACGGCAAAAGCTGCCCGAGCATCTGCCTGCCGAGCGCATTGAGCTGTCGCCGCCGGAGCCTTTCACCTTTCACGCTCGACGTCGAGACCCACCCATCCGCTACGTTTGCCTCTCCGCCGGCGGCGTGCCCGGCGGTTTCACTGCTCGACTCCCTCAAGCGTGTGGCAGCCATTGCACGAGAAGTCGCCGGTGTTTGTCATCGGGTCGTACGCGGCGATCTGCAGCACTTCGGCCATCCGAGGCATGACCGTCTCGAACATCCATGTGCCCCACCGCTCGATCTCCGGATCCTTCACGTACTCGGCGAACGCCTCCTCGGTGGCGGGGAGCGGGGGGAGGTCGGGGCTCG
Source organism: Sorangium sp. So ce375 (assembly GCF_051473855.1). NCBI lineage: Bacteria > Pseudomonadati > Myxococcota > Polyangiales > Polyangiaceae > Sorangium > Sorangium sp. So ce375. Next base: position 9,367,334 of record NZ_CP150335.1, on the reverse strand, counting down.
GCATCGCGAAGGTCCCGTCGGCCGCGCCGCTGCCGTGACAGGTCACGCACGTCATTCCCTCGAACTTCGCGTCGAACGCGACGAAGGTCTCCTTCATCTCCGGCAGGACGACATCCTCCATGAACGCGAAGCGCTGATCGAAGCTCATGTCCTCCCACGCGACGGGCGCGTCCTCCTCCTCCTCACCCCCACATGCAGCGACGATCAGGCACATCGCGATCAAGACGCGCTTCATGACCATATTCCTTCTCCCTTCGTGACAGCTCGTGCAGCGTCCCAGCCGGCGGCTCGAACCGCTCTTCCCGGTCGCGGCGGCGACGAAGGCCGCATGCCCCGAGCGCCGGCGCCGTCCCCGGCGACAGCCGGCGTCATGATCGCGACCGGCTGTACCCCATAGACCCCGCTGCCCGAGGAAACTCATCGCTGAAAAAAACGCGGGGGAGAAAAATCGAACGGCCACCCCTTCCGCGGGACCGCGCGCTGAATCGACAGACACGTGGCCAACGACGCCGGCGCTTCGTCGCCCGGCCTACTGCGCCCTCGAGAAGGACACGCTCCACGTCGGCGCCACTTCGGCGATGATCTCCCTGAACCGCGGCGGGATGTCCGAGAGCTCCGTCATCTGGTGGATCGTGAGCACCTCGGCGCTCCCGAGCCCGACGGGGCAGCGCAGCGCCCAGGCGATCGCCTCTTCCTTCGAGCCCACCTCGATCAGGTAGAAGCCGCCGACGAGCTCCTTCGACTCGGCGAAGGGCCCGTCGAGCAGGACGCGCTTCCCCCCCGAAATCCCGATGCGCGCGCGCGCCCCGGCGGGATTGAGGCCCTCGGACGCGACCAGCACGCCGGCCTTCTGCATGTCTTCGTTGTATTTCATGTACGCGGCGAACAGCGCCTCGTCCGGGGGCGCATCCGCCGCTGCCTGTGCGTCGTGCTTCGCGTCGTCGGTCGCCCGTGCCGCGGTGATCATGAATCGCATCGTCGAGTTTCCTTCCGGTTCGAAGAGGAGCGCCCCGGTGGCGTCGACCGCGCGGCCCCTGTCTCCACCGTCACGACGAACGGGCGACCACGCGATCGACACGCGGGGCGATCTTTTTTGAATTACACCTAAATCTTCGTAATTACGAGGTTTTCTTCTGACGGGCGGAGCTGGACGGTGGGCTCGGACGGGGAGCTCGCCGTTCCGGGGCCGGCAGGGCGGCCCCGGCTGCTCTCCGGGGTCGCCACGGGCCGGGGAGCGGGGCCAGCCAGGCCGCGATCTTTTCTGGAGGCGACCGATGATTCCTGACGCCCGCGGGGGGTCTATGTTCAGCCACGCGCTCTTCCCGATCTACGTCGCCGCGTTCCTCTGGGGAGGGCTCGGGCTGCGCGACCGCCGCCTTCGATCTCGAGCGCGGGGCCCACCCGGGCTCTCAGCGCGTGAAGTTCTGGACTGCCCAGACTTTGCCGCTGCTCGTCGTGTAGAAGCCGCAGGCGACTTGGGTGACGGAGTCGTCGGTCATGTTGATGAAGTGGCCGTGCATTTCGTAGCAGTCGCCGGTGCAGTTTGCGGTGGGTGGCGGGCCTTCGTCCCACATCTGTTGCATGCACAGGCCGACGACTTGCTTGTTGGAGGAGTAGCCAGGGCAGGAGTTTTGCGAGCCGCCGGGCTCACAGATTTTTGCTCGGATGCCGGCGTGCGCCATGTTGTGATCGGCGTCGTATTTCGCCATCTCGTTGGCGCAGGCTTCTCCGTCTTCGCGGCGCTTGAGCGCCGGCAGGCAAGCGCACTGCGTGAGGAACTGGTTGATGCGATCGACGCAGTCTTGCCCGAGGTCGCCGGTGCTCGGCGGTGGGTCCAGCTTGCAGGCGAGGTTCTTGACGCAGGCCCCGCCGCCGCCGGCTCCGCCGCTCGCTCCGCCGGCTCCGCCGCTCGCCCCACCGGCTCCGCCATTCGCTTCGCCTGCTCCAGCCGACGCTCCGCCGCTCGCTGTACCCGCGCTTTCCGAGGAGCCGCCGGCTGGCTCGCCGCCCGTCGACGCTCCGCCCATCGCGGCTCCTCCTGTCGTTGCGCCGCCATTCGTCGCATCGCCGCCGGCGCTCGTCGCGCCTCCGTTTGGTTGGGTGACGCCGCCAGTGCCGCTCGTGCCCGGGGCGCCCGCGGCGGCGCCCCCCGCGCCTCCCGAGCCGCCGGGCTCGTCTGGCGAGCTGGAGCAGGCGAATGCGAACGCGAGCACGCTGAAGGAAGCGATACGCATACCTGCAAGTGTGGAGCTGTTGCGACCAACCGATCAAGTAAAAGCAGGATGACGCGAGGCGTTCGAAAATTCCGCTGCGTTTGGATGAGGTTCGCTCCCCTCCGCGCGCTTCGTTAACGGACAGCTCTTGAGGTCGACGGACGCCGCGTGGATTTCTTTAGCAGCTCCCGCCCCCCGCCATCAGCGCGCGAGAGTTCGTGAGCGGAGAGTCGGTCCTTTATCTCGGGCGGCAGTTCCGGCTCCGCGTTCGACTCGACCGGGCTCGCGATCCAGGACGTCGCGCTCGTGCGGGTCATTTACGCCGCCGTGCGCGAACGGGGCGCCGGGACGGCGTTCGACTTTCGGCTGAGCGCGGCCGCTACGGCGTCCTCGCGCACCGCACGCCGAGGCTGTAATAGGGCGCCGACGGCGCGACGCTGACCCGCTCGGACGTCAGCAGATAGCTCGGCGTGCCGAAGCTGCTCCCGCCGCGGACCACCCGGTTCGAGGTGTCCGTCAGGTTGGCGCAGTCGACGCACTCCGCCGGATAGGTCCCGTACCCATCCAGCACCCACTCCCGCATGCTCCCGCCGAGATCCGCCTGCGTCCACCGCCCGTCGCCCTTCGGCGAGCGGGACCCGACGTGCACGATGTCGCTGAAGTCGCTCTGGAATGTGCAGCCGGGCGCCGTGCTCTCCCTGCAATCGTAGGAGGCGTAGCTCGCGTCGATGGTCGTCGACTCCGGCGGACTCGACCACGGATACTGGCGCTGCTCGTCCCCGCCGGCCGCCGCGTAGTTCCACTCGGCTTCTGTCGGGAACCGGCCCCCGTCCCACGCGCAGAACGCGAAGGCGACATACCAGCTCACGCAGTTCATCGGCAGGTGCTCCTGGGCGCCCGCCTCCTCTGTCCACGTCCGCATGTCCGCGTTGTCCGGATTGCACATCACCGCTGCTCGCAGCGCCGCCGCGTCCGGGGGCAGCTCGCTGTTCCAGGCCGGGTTCCACCCGCTCCCCTGGATGCCCGGGTGCGCTCCCGCGTCGGCCGCGGGCTGGCTGCCGGGGTACGCCTCGATGAACTTCCGGAACCTCCCCACCGTCACCTCGAAGCGATCTAGCCGGAAGTCGCTCACCGTCGCTGGATATGCAGCATCGTTGCCGCGGTCGAAGGTCCCCCCCGGCACCACCGCGCTCGCGCAGCAGCTCTCGCTTTCGCCCGGCCCGCACGTCGGTGGCAGCCCTTCGCAGCTCGGGGGCGTCGTGCACGCCGCTCCGCTGCACACGGGCGCCTCCGCAGGACACGGCTCCGGGGCGTCCCACTGACCGCGGTCGTTGCACCGCTCTAGCCGGTTGTCCGAGCACCGCGCGTCGCCGCTCGTGCACTCTCCGGCGTCGGCGCCGGCGCCGGCGCCGCTGCCATTGCCGCCGGCGCCGCCGCGGCCCGAGCTTGCGTCGCCTCCGCCGGAGACGGTGTCGCCGCCTGCGCCTTCGAACGGGTGATAGTCCTTGTCCAGCCCCAGTATCGCCGTGCAGCCGCTTGTCATGAAGGCCGATGCCGCCCACCACCACCGACGCGTGCGCTTGCTCTTCATATCTCCTCTTTGACCACTCTCCCCGCGCTGTCCGTGACGACCTTTGAGCCTCTCGAAGGCAAACGATGCCACGCGTCGAAGGCCGGCGGTAGCGTCACGCCCATCGAGCGCGCCCGCTGCACCGGCGGCTCCTGCGGACCGCGGACGCGCCCCGGCGCGGGCACCCTTGACGCGCCTGAGCACTCGGGCATGGAAGGCCTGCCTGATCGCATAAGGCCCGTTCTGTCAATGAATTCGTACAATCGGACTGCGCGAGCCAGGAACGGCTCCGAGAATCTTGACTTTGCGGAACGCGTTTGTTCGTCCTATCCGCGTGGTAGACGTCGCGAACCGCAGGCTCAGCTGCATACGCCGCCCTGGGCCGTCGCCCAGCTCAGGGGCAGCTGCCGGCGAAGCTCAGGAAGCTCTGTATGCAGGCGTCCACCTGAGCTTGGCTGGTGAGCGGCATGGCGGTGATGGTGTTGGCCACCGACACGTATCCGCACTGGTCGGGCTCCGGGCCGAGCTGGCCGTTGACAGCGAACTCGACGAAGGGGCCCTCGTGGCCATTGTCGTTGCTCTTCAGATAGTAATAGATGCTGCCGGGGCCCATGGAACCCGAGTAGTTGATGCACTGGACGGGGGGGGTAGGGGGACCCCACCCGGGCATGCCATCACACGGGCACGCCGGCGCCGTGGGCTGGCAGGTGCCGCTCTCGCAGGTGAAGCCCGACTCGCACGAGCCGCAGTCGCGCGTCCCGCTGCAGCCATCGTCGATCGAGCCGCAGGTCGCTCCCTGAGCGGCGCAGGTGGTGGCGACGCAGACGGGCGTCTCGCAGCTCGTCCCCGTCCAGCCGGGCGCGCACGTGCAGGTGTACCCGTCGACCTGATCGTTGCACGTGCCGTGGACGCAGGGGCCCGGCGCGCATTCGTCGATGTTGGCCTCGCAGCCCGTCCCCGTCCAGCCGGGCGCGCACGTGCAGGTGTACCCGTCGACCTGATCGTTGCACGTGCCGTGGACGCAGGGGCCCGGCGCGCATTCGTCGATGTTGGTCGCGCAGTCCGTCCCCGTCCAGCCGGGCGCGCACGTGCAGGTGTAACCGCTCTCGGTCGCGGCGCAGGCCCCGCCGTTCTGGCAGGGGGCCGAGGCGCAGAAGTCGGTGGCCTCCCCGCTTTCGTCGCCGTCGGCCGCGGAGGGGCCGGCGCTGGCGCAGCCCGCGAGCAGCAGGGTAGAGAGAGCCGGGATCGTCAGAGCGTGGAGACGTGAACCTGCAAGAGACCGCATGGATGGTCATCCTTTCAATGTTGTGCTTGCGTTGCCTGGAGAAGGGTCGGGTCGGCCTGAGCAAGCTTGAGGCCAGTGTCGAATCGGCGCTTTCGGGGTGATGTTGACGCAGGCCCCCGCATGGCATTCGGGGTGTGCGCGCCGCCGGTTCCCGTCGCCCAGGTCCAGTCGCGCGCCGCCGCCTGCTGCTGCCTGAATGCCTCACTTGCGGAGACCACGACGCTCCGCCGTGACCGACCGCGGCGACCTTGCCGAGTTCGATGACGGAGCGAATTTCCACCATAGGTTCAGGCGAGGATGCAACAGCGACGAGCTCGTACGTGCGCTTGTCTTGCCGTTCGTGGACAGCTCGCTGCCGCTTCTGGACAGGCGCCATCGGTCGCGCGCGCGATCGATGGCGATCTGCGCGATACGTCGAGGTCGAGCCCGACGACCGGTACGCCATGGTGAGCTGCGGGCGGCCGGCCCGGGGTGGCGTTGTCGCCGGAGTTGTTGCCCGTGGGGGTCAGCGCTCGTGACGTTCAGGGCCGGCGCCGCGGCCGGAGGCGCGGAAGGCCCGCGGCCGCGCGCCCCGCGGACAGCGTCTCGGAGGGGCTCTCGCCGAACCGGCGCTTGTACTCGACGCTGAACCGCCCCGGGTTACCGAGCCCGAGCGCGGCCACGACACCCGCGACCGACGTGCCGGCCGAGGGCTCGGCCAGCTGGCGGCGCGCGAGCTCGAACCGGCGCCGCCGCAGGAAATCGATCGGTGGCATTCCCCGGCTCGCCACGAAGGCCGCGCTCCGGCGGCAGGCGCACAGGGGGCGGCGATCACCGCCCGTCGGACGCGTTGCGCGTCCGGTAAGCGCGCTGCTGGCACGCCCGCGAGCAGTATGCCCGCGGCCGCCCCGTGGCAGGCTGGGCGATCTCGCGGCCGCACTGCGCGCACGTCGCCCCCTCGTCGCGCCGGGGGGGCTCGCCGGGAGTTTCGTCACGGATTGGCGCCGGAGGCTGTGATGCTTCGCGACTTTCATCACACTGGCCGGAGCGCGACCGGACGAGCGCCTCGATGCCGTCGAGCACACGCTGCAGGCCGAACAGGAACACGTCCTCCGTGAACGGGTCCTCGTCGAACGCGCCCGAGCTCATCATCCGCGCCATCGTCGGATAGCGGGCCGGGTCGAAGAGCTTCTCGAAGAAATACGCGCGCTCGGACCACCACTGCTCGTCGGTGACGCCGGTCTCCTGCTCGGCCTCGACCCGGTCCACCGAGAGCCGCCCCGCGCCGCGAACGTAGCTGTCGACGAGGTGGACGGCGGCGAGCATCTCGCGGTCGGTGAGGCCGATCCCGGAGACCGCGCGGAGCGCCGCCTCGTACGCCGCCATCCCCTTCGGCCCCATCACGGGGCGCACCGGCGTCACGTGCAAGAACCACGGGTGGCGGTGGTAGAGCGCCCAGTCCGCGAGCGCCGACGCCTCGAGCTTGGCCCGCCACCCCCCGGGGACGCTGTCGACGAGGGACATCTCCCCCGCCGCGGCGTCCAGCATGAGGTCCAGGAGCTCGGCCTTGCTCGGCACGTACCGGTACAGCGACATCGGGGTGAACCCGAGCTTCGCGGCGACCCGCTGCATCGACAGCGCCGAGAGCCCCTCGCCGTCGGCGAGCTCGATCGCGGCCCGCACGATCTGATCGAGCCTCAGGCCGGGCTTGGGCCCCCGGCTCGGCCGCTTCCTGATCCCCCAGAGGAGCTCGAGGCTGCGCACGGCGTCGCCGCTCCCGCTGTACTCCGTCGCACTTTTTCGTCGCCTCTTGGGTTTGACAGCCATCCCTCAACTGCGTATATCACACACAATACAGTGTACTTCATAAACAGTTGTGGGAGGTCCGCGTGAAGCAGCACGACGAGAGGCGACCGATGCGAGCGATGCGACCGACGACCCTGCTTTTTTACGCGCGCGGCCTCGCGGCCGCCGCGCCGCTTGCGCTGGCGCTCGGATGCGCGGCACAGGAGACAGCGCCGGAGCCGACGTTCTGGCAGGACGTCGCGCCGATCACGGCTTCGAAGTGCACCTCGTGCCATCAGGAGGGCGGGCTCGGGCCCTTCCGCCTCGACGACTACATCTCGGCGAAGGCGCGCGCCGGCGCGATCGACGACGCGGTGCAGGGCGGCCATATGCCCCCGTTCCTCGTGGCGCACGACGGCTCGTGCGGCGACTTCAAGGACGAGGCGACGCTCACCGCCGAGGAGCTCGAACTCATCCATCGCTGGGCGACCGGGGCGCGCGCCGAAGGGGAGCGCACGGGCGCGCCGTCCACCCCGCCCGTGCCCACGCTCGAGGGCGGCGTCGACTACATGACACCGCCGATCACCCCCGTGGTCGACCCCGCGGATCCCCTCGCGGCCCACGACGAGTGGCGGTGCTTTCCTGTGAACCCGGGCCTCGACACCGACCGCTTCATCACCGGATATCAGGTGACGCCCGGCGTCCGGTCCATCGTTCATCACGTCACGGTCTACCGGGTGACCCCCTCGGAGCCGTCGCTGGCGGAGGGCAAGACGAACCAGGACGTGATGACGGAGCTCGACGATGCCTCGCCGGACCGGCCCGGCTGGGAGTGCTTCGGCGGACCGGCCGACGAGTTGCCGTTCCAGCCGCTGTTCGCCTGGGCGCCCGGGCAGGACGTGGTCGAGTTCCCCGGCGGCACCGGGGCGCCGGTCTCCGCGAAGGACGTCTTCGTCGTCCAGGTGCATTACAACATCCATGACCACGCGGGCGCCTCCGCCGAGGACTCGACGCGCCTCCGGCTCCGCTACGAGGACACCGTGGAGCGGCGCGCCGTGTTCGTCGGGGACGACGGCTTCATGACGACCCTCTTCGAGCCGGACGGCCCGGACACGCTGCCGCCCGGCCAGCAGGACGCCGCCTACACATGGCGCAGGACGCGGGCGGAGCTCGCGCTCGACCCGGCGCTGCCCTCGATCGAGGTTCTCGGCGTGATGCCGCACATGCACGAGCGCGGGCGCACCTTCGACCTGCGCGTGGGGTCGGGGACGCAGGAGAGCTGCATCGCGCGCGTGAACGACTGGGACGTCCACTGGCAGGGCGTCTATTGGTATCGCACGCCGCCGCTGCTCGACCCGAGCTCCTCGCTCGAGGTGACATGCACCTTCGACACGCGCGACGCCGAGGCCCCGGTGCTGCCGGGGTGGGGCACGCAGAACGAGATGTGCAACCTGAACCTCCTGGTCGCGCTGCCGATGACACCGTGACGTCGCGACCGCCCCTCGCCCGCGGTTTCCCGGAGGAGCGCAGGGCGCCATGCCGAGAGCGCAAAGGCGCAAAAATGCACGAAATTCATTCCTTTCTGCGGCTTTGCGTCTTTGCGTTAAAATCTCTCTCCGGATCCCTGGCGGGACTCCTGGTGGGTGGAGCTAGACCCCGTAGACTTGCTCTACGATCGACGCGATCAGCTCCATGGATAGCGTCACGCCGCGCTGCTGGCGCCAGGCGACATGCCCGTCCGGCCGGATCAGGAGCGCGCCGTCCTGCTCGATCTGCGAGAGCGCGTGCACCGCGGCCCGGTGACAGGCCGGGATGTCAGCCGAGGCGAGCCTGAACAGCCGGACGCCGTGGCGCGCCTCGATCTCCTCCAGCGCTTCGATGTCCGCGGGCAGCGCCTGGACGGCCGCGCCGAGCAGCAGGATCGAAGCGCCGTAGTCGATCATGGAGCGGCTGCCGCGCTGTCTCCTGTTGCCGTCCAGCCAGAAATGGGGGAATCGCGCGCCTGGCCGCGTCGACGGGAGGTACGAGGACACCCGATCGTCGACCTCCGGCGCCCTCGTGCCGTCGCTCAGGAGCGCGCCCTCCTCATACGTGTAGCCAAGGTCGAGTCCGATCCGGTCGAAGTGCGACCTCTGCTGCGCGATGGCCGCGAGGACGCGCTCTCGCACCGATGAATCGCGGTGGTACCTCGAGAGGATGCTCTCGCCGTACTGCTGGACCTGCCGCTCGGTCCAGGCGCGGAGCGGGGCGGGCAGCGCGCGCATCGTGGAGCTCGCCAGCTTCTCGTTGACCCACTGAGCGTCCTCGACCTCGATCCCGAAGGCCTCCGCGACCTCGCTCATCCTCTCGAAGTTGAGCCGGCTCTCGTCGCAGTTCGCCTCGACGACCGGGCGGCGCTCGGCCTCGTAGCTGTCGAGCAGGCCGGGCGCCGCCCGCCGCTCGATCACCATGGCGAGCTTCCAGGCCAGGTTGTGCGCGTCGCCGATGCCGGAGTTCATGCCGAGCCCGCCCGTGGGCGGGAAGCGATGGGCGGCGTCGCCGACAAGGAAGACGCGCCCGCTGCGGAAGCGCTCCGCCACCTGCGCCGTCATGCGCCAGTGGCTCATCGACGTGAGCTCGATATCGACATCATCCCGGCCGAGCGCCGCCTTGATCTTCTTCTGCATCACCTCGGGCGTGTACTCCTCGATCTTCTCGTGCGGCGTCGCCACGGGGAGGTGAAAGACCCAGCGCTTCTCGACGTGGTGGGCGATGAACACGCTGCCTGGCGCCTTGGGGGAGAAGATGAAGTAGAGCTTGCCCCGGGTGCGGACCACGCGGCGCAGATCCGCCTGAAAATAGGCGTTGACGACGTCGAGCAGCTTGTCCGGGCCCTTCATCTCGATCCCGAGGGCCTTGCGGCTCCGGCTCCCGGCGCCGTCGGAGCAGATGACGAACTGGCTCCGGACCGCGAAGGTCTCTCCCGTCGTCCGGTCCGTGATCCGGCCCGTGACGCCGTCCGCGTCCTGCTCGAAGGACTCCCACTGGTGGTGATGGAGCGCCTGGATCCGCGGCGACGCCGAGACGCGCTCGCGGAGGAGCTTCTCCAGCTCGACCTGCGAGATGTTGAGGTAAGGCATGGGCGCCTCGAGGTGCTCTCGGTACTTGCGCCCGACGCCGTTGGCTCGCAGATCGATGCAGCCGAACTCCTCGCCGATCGTGCCGCAGAACAGGATCTTGGCGGCGTCGTCCTCCGGGGATGCCTCCGCGGACAGCTCGCCATAACCGAGCCCCAGCTCGTGGAGGATCTCGATCGAGCGCGCCGAGAGCTCGTGGGCCTTGGGGTGATTCTCCAGGCCCGGCCGGCGCTCGACGAGGACACAATCGATGCCGCGCCTGGCGAGGCACAGCGCGCTCACCATCCCCGAGGGGCCAGCGCCGATGATGAGGACGGGAGCAGAGACGGTGCGATGGCTCATGTGGCAGCCCCTCTCTTGTGACACAGGGAGACACCGGCGAAGAGCAGCGCCGCGGACACGCTCAGGTGCAGCATGTTCGGCGGGAGGAAGCCGAGGAGGACCCGGCCATCGGCGTCGAACGCGGCGCCGGCCGCGCTCTTGAAGGCAGCGGCCATGACGAATCCGCCGAGATGGATGGCGCCCAGGAAGGCGCCTGCCCGGACACGCTCCAGGGTGCGCGGCGTGGATGTCCAGAAGAGATAGATGGAGGCGAGCGCGCCGAGGGCCCCGGCGCTGATCTGCCAGAGCAGATGGAATCTCGCGTGACCAGGCCAGTCAGGGTTTTGGAGGTGATACGGATCGATGATGTCGATCAGCCCCGTCAGCAGGCCGTACGTGACGGCCGACAGGATGCAGAGGGCCTTGCCCACGGCCCACGTCGTGGAGGATGGCGAGCGTTCGGAGCTCATGCCAGAGGGATAAAGCACGGGCGACACGTCCACAATGGCCGTGGGTGGCCATGGGGTGGCCGGAAATGGCCACGCCCGTGAGAGGCGGGAGGCTCAGGTCATCGCCGGCTGTGCGGGCCCGCCGGGGCGCGCCGCGCCAGCTCGTCTAGCCTTCATGACCCATCAGAAACCAACCACGGCGTCGTAGGCGGGCTTGGGGTTGTGGTTGACGTCGAAGAGCAGGGGGAAATCCTTGCGCCCCGAGCTGAACTCGGACAGCCACGTGTTGTCGTCCGCGATCCCCCAGAAGGTGACGCCCGTGATGGCGGACTTGTACTTCCGGAACAGCTCGAAGAACTCGCGGTAGCGCGCGGCCTGCTTGGCCTTCAGCGCGTCGGTGAAGGTCGCGGTCGTGTAGAACGTGCTCTGGTTGTACGTCACGCCGGGGATGTACAGCGAGATATCGAGCTCCGTGACCTGCACATCCAGGCCGAGCGACGAATAGAGCTTGATCGCGTCTTCCATATGGGCCACGTCCTGGTAGTACGCCTGGTTCGTGGTCACCGTGGAGGGCTCGATGTTGAGGTGGGCTTGCAGCCCGACGCCGTGGACCGGCACGCCCTGATCGAGCAGTCCCTTGAGCATGTTGTAGATGCCCTGCTGCTTGGCGGGGATGTAGTTGTAGAAGTCGTTGTAGAACAGCTTGGCGTCCGGATCGGCCTCGTGCGCGGCCTTGAAGGCCTCCGCGATGTAGCTCTCGCCGAGGATCTCGTACCAGCGGCTCTTCTGGCCGTCTGCCAGGTTGCCGTTGCGGTACGTGCCGTCCTCCATCATGGCCTCGTTCACGACGTCCCACGCATAGACCTTGCCCCGGAAGTGACGCACCACATTGCTGATGTGGTTTTTCATGCGTGTCAGCAAGGTCTGCTTCGACACGGTGCCGCCGGAGCCGTTCGAGAACAGCCATGAAGGGTTCTGGCTGTGCCAGACCAGGGCGTGCCCGCGGACCTTCATCTTGTTCGCGACCGCGAAGCTCACGATGCGATCCGCCGCGTCGTAGCTGAAGCTGCCCTCGTTCCTCTGCAGCGACTCGAACTTCATTTCGTTCTCGGCGGTGACGCTGTTGAAGTGCGCCTTCAGCAGCGCCGCGTGCGTCATGTACGACTGCGAATCCACCGCTGCCCCGATCGGGAAATAGCTCGCGTACTTCTCCGCCAGGTTCTTGGGGCCTTCATCAGGCATGCCGCCCGTGCCCGCGCCGCCTGTCCCCGCACCGCCCGTGCCTCCCGAGGTGGCGCCGTCCGTGCCGCCGCTCCCACCCTCGCTCGTCTCACCACCACCGGCCGACGCCCCGCCGGTGCCTCCAGCGTCGCTGCCGCCTGCGCCACCCCCGGCGCTCGCCGACGTTCCGCTCGTTTCAGCCGTGCTCGCGGCGCCGCCGGTGGTGGCGCCCGTGGCCGCATCGTCCTGACTCGAGGTGGACGAGGTGCAGGACCAGAGCAGGCAGGTGAGCAACCCAATCGAAACGAGTTTCTTGCGCATCCGTGCGTTCCCTCGGGCGCGCACGATACCCGAGTTCGGAGCTGCCAGGCGAGCGCGGCCTTCGTCGTTTCAGCCGGGCTGCTCTTTGCGGGCGCACGGGCCAGCCATGTACAGTTACCCGGTACGAGAGGCCGGTAGAGCGGCCGCGCGGGGAGGCGGACGCGACGCTGAACGGCGGAGCACGCCCCTCCTTCGGGCGGCGCATGGCGAGCCCGCACTCGAGCAGCGGGGTCGGATCAGGGGCAAGGCGCGGCAGAAGTCTTTCCGCCGCGTTTCTCTTGGGATCGGCGCTGCTGGGGTGGACTCTGTTCGCTCCCCTCGTCGCGCGTTGTGGTAGTCTTTCGTGACATGAAGACGTTGGCATTTGGAACGGTGGGCGAGGTCTTCGTGCTCCTCCACGGGAAGCTTGCTCCCTCCGACGAGGAGTGGAATCAGTATCTCGACGCGTGGGCGGCCCATTTCCATGGCCGCTCGCGCACGCGCACCCTGATCGTGACGGACGGCGCTGCACCACAGCCGGCGCAATGGCAGCGCGTGATGACACACCCATGCTCCTCGTTGTTTCGCTTGCCGACGAAGATTTGCCTGGTGACGGAATCGACGTTCGTCCGTGGCGTCGTCCGTGGCATGGATACACCGGCGCTGAACCCGCTCAACGGCCAGTATCAGTTCTTCGCGAAGGGCCAGATCACGGATGCGCTGAGGGCGCTCGACATCTCGCCCGCCGAACAGAGGACGATCGTCGCGTTCGTGGATCAGCTCCGGCAGACGCTCGGCAAGAGCTGAAGGCGCCGCTCCTATGCTCTGCATGGTGCAGAGGTGGGAAACCGCTCTAGAGCTGGCGTGATAAACGGGTTGAGAGCGTCTGAAAAGAGCAGGACTCGGATCGCCAAGACCCCGAGGGCGCCAAGGGAACCTTAATCATCCTGGCGTCTTATGGTGCTTTGGCGGTTCCTCGACATGACGCCGAGGCTTCATCCCTTGGCCTTGGCCCGCGCCGCAGGAGCCTTCGCGGAGCCACCGCCCTTCGCCCGCGCAGCCGGCGCCTTCGCGGATCCATTCTTTCCGAAGCGCACCTCGAACGCGCCGGCGTCCTCCTCGACGAATCGGAGGAGCGCCTCCCCTTCCTCGGCGAGCTGCTCGCGCGCCGCCCTGCCAAGGGCCTCGAACGGCTCGAGCACGAGCGCGGCCGTGGCCTTTTTGCGCTCGATCGTCCACGTGCCGGCCACGAAGCCGTCCACGAGGAACGTCGGCAGGATGCGCAGGTTGGCGGACATGACGATCCGCCCGCGATGCTCGTCTGCGATGACCCGCGTGCGGTCGTCGTGCGCGAGAAGGAGGTTGTCGTAATCGGGTAGAAACCGGGCCGGCGCGGCGGAGTCCGCGGGCGGCCGAGGCGCGTCGGGCAGATCGAAGAGCTCCCGGCCTCGCTCGTCGCGGAACACGCAGAGCTGCTCTCGCAAGGCGTGGAGCACCTCCTTGACGCGGGTCAGGCCGGACCACGTCTGCACATCGGTCGCGGTCGCCGGGCCGAACGACGCGAGATAACGCAGCACGAGCGCCTGCGGCGCGCCGCCGTCGCGGAGCGGTTTGCCGAGCCAGGACGCCGCCGGGGCGAAGTCCGCGGTCCCCGGATAGGCCCACGGGGTCTCGGCGGGCACCTGGACGATCGGCAGGTGCATGCGAACCGCGAGGGCCATGGCGCGCACGTCGCCGTCGGCGTGGAGCTCGGCCAGGTGATCGCGCAGCTCGTCCATGGTCCGCGGCTCCGCGTCGAAGTACGCGCGCGCCTCGGCGACCAGCCGAGCGACGTCGAGCGCGTCCGCGCGCGAGCGGAGGACCGATCTCACCGCAGCGTGGAGCACTGGCGCGATGACCGGGTGCAGATCCAGGTAGTCCCTTGCGCTCACGAGGTGCAGGGTGCCGCGCAGGAACGGCGCCCGGACCACCTCGCGGCGCAGGACCAGCTGGACGAGCTGCTCGCGCCGGAACGTCGCGAGCCGCGACCAGAGCCCGATGAAAGGGGGCCGCGCCAGCTGCGCCTGGAGGGCGATCAGCCGTTCGATCCCGTGGACGGCCGTGGTCTGCGCCCGCGCGAGCAGCATCTGTCGCGCGAGCGTGGCCCGGTTGAGGTCTCTTCGTGTCAGCGTCGGGGCGGGCATGCGGCCCGCGAGCTTACGCCAGATCAGAATCGATAGAGCACGTTGTCCTTGTCGCCAGCGACATAGATCGTCCCCGAGGGGCCGACGGCGACGCCGCTCAACGCATAGGTCGGCACCGTGCCGGTGATCGCGTCGAGCCCCACCTTGAGGTGCTTCTTGACGACCCAGGTGTCCCCCGTCGACGGGTCGACGCGCAGGAGGCGGCGTTTTCCGGTCTCCACGACGAGCAGCGTGCCGTCCAGATCGACCGCCATCCCCTCCGGCTGATCCAGGCCCTCGGCCACCACGAGCGGCGGAGAGAGGGTCGCGCCCCCGGCGACCACCTGAAGGACCTCGCCCGTGGCCCAGTCGGCGGCCCAGAGGTCGCCGCCCGACACCGCGAGGCCCGAGGGCACGGTCATCGGCGCGAGCGTCACGGGGCCGCCCGCCGTCTGGCGGACGACGCGCGCCGCGCCCGGGCCCGCGCCGAGCTCGGCCACCACGAGATCTCCCTGGAACCGGACCGCGTTGAGCGGCGAGACGAAGTTGCTGTACGTCTCGAGGACCGTCGCCGTCGACGGGTCGTAGGTCTGAACCACGCTGCTGAACCACGCGGTCAAGATCAGGTTCGAGCCGTCCGCCGACACCGTGGAGGGCGCGTGAAACTCCGATTGGCCGAGGAACGACCGCTCGACGCCGAGCGGAGCTCCCGTCTCCCCGTCGAACTTCCTCAGCGAGGCCAGATCGCCGACATAGACCGACTCGGCCCCGCACTCGGTCGTCACGGCCACGCCGCCGGGCAGGAGCATGCCGCCCGACTGGAGCGTGTGCACGTGGCCGTTCGGATCGATCCGGACGATGAAGGCGTCGCTGGCGCTCGACACATAGAGCTTGCCCTGCGCGTCGAAGGCGAGGTTGTCGAGCCCGGGCGTGAGCTCCGCGATGACCTCTTTCTCGCCCGTCTCGATGTCGACCCGCACCACCTCGCCGTTCTGATCGACCACGTGGAGCCGGCCGAGCGCGTCGAACTTGGCCGCCGCGGGGATGAAGAAGCCGTCCGCGACCGTCTGGAGGTCGCACTCCACCTCCGGGTCGACCGCGCCGGTGCACGAGTCCACATCGATGCTGATCACCCGGCCCTGCGTCCAGATCGGCCCGTACAACCTGCCGTCGGGCCCCCAGTCCATGCCGTTCAGGAAGCCGAGGTTGCTCGCGATGTGCCGCGGCGGCGCCGACAGCTCGGGATCGACCTCGTAGAGCCCGTCGCCGAAGAAATCGAGGGCGACGAAGAGCCGCCCCGTATCGGAGAACGTGATGGGGTTGACCCCCGGCGCGACGAACTGCTGGGTGATCTCGCCCGACGGCGCGTGCCGCACGACATTGCCAGGGATGAGCGAGGTCCAGTAGAGCGAGCCATCCGGGCCGAACGTGAGGTCGTCCGGGCCATCGATCCCGTCCGACGCGTCGAGGTGGTCCACGATGGCTCCGCTCTTGCGGTTCACGACGGCGATCTCGTTGCCAAGGAAGCTCGCGACGTACAGCCGACCATCCGGCCCCACATTCATCCCATTGGTGCCGTGCATCCGCGCCCCCTCGGCGAGGATCGGCCGCTTCGCATGCGCCGGCGGCGAGGCTCCGAGCAGCACCGTGCCAGCGAGCGCGAACGCAAAAAGCCTGTGCATAAGCTCTCCTTTCAGCGCCGCGCCCGGACCGGCACACCCGAGGATCACGATGACGTCAGGTGCGGAACCAGCGCGACGGCGCAAACCTCCGGCGGACTTTCGAGCCACGCGGGATTGTTTTCACGCTAACATATTAAAGTGCCTTATCCAAGCATAAAATTCGTGCAATGGATGCGGGCGTGTCGGCAGGGTTGCCATCGCCGGTTCTCGGGTGGCCATCCCGCGCGGCGCGCTCCGCGTGACACCCGAGCCGGCGTGGTGGTATGCGTCGGAGTCGATGAGTGCCAGCATCTGCCTGCCGGCGTACAACGAAGTCCGCACCATCGAGGCGACCCTCACCGAGCTGTCGCGGCTCGGCCCCGAGGTGGACGAGATCCTCGTCTGTCTCAACGGGTGCACCGACGGCACAGAGCGCGTCGTCGACGCGTTTCGGGGGCGGGAGCCGCGGCTCGCCGTCATCGAGAGCGAGCTCGGAAAGAACAACGCGTGGAACGCCCTGGTGGCCCGGGCGCGCAACCGTCGCCTCGTGTTCACGGACGCGGACGTGCGCCCCGCCGCGGGATCGATCTCGGCCCTGCTGCGCGCCCTGGAGCGCTCTCCGCGCGCCGCCGTCGCGGCGGCCTTCGAGCAGCCGCGCGGCGTGCCGCCGCCGCCCCTCGGCACCGTCCTGCGGCTGCTGACCACAAGCCTGGGTCAGGACTACATCTCCGGGCGTCTCTATGCCATCGATCGCGATCGGCTGGGCGCGGTGATGGCCGAGCGTGGGCTCGTGCCGGAAGGGACGCTCCCTCGGCTGCCCGTCGACCTCGTGACCGAGGACTCGTGGCTCACGGCGCTCGTCGCCGGCGACGCGCTTGTCGTGGTCCCCGAGGCGCCCATCCGCTTCGAGGTGGACAGCATGGCCGACGTGGTCCGCGCGCTGGCGCGCAACGCCGCCGCGAGAGAGCAGCTCCGCTCGAGTTATCCGGAGCTCTACCGGCGCGACGGCGCCCGCCGGCTCTCGGCGCGGACGGCGCCAAGGATCCTCCTGGACCGGCTGCGATCGGCGCCGGGGCCTGGCGCTGTCACACGCGGGCTCGGAGGGATGGCCCTGAGGGCCGCGATCCACCGCGTGCTCGGAGAGCGGATCCGGGCGCAGCGCGATCGCATCCTCGCGGACGTCCGCGCCGGCCGCGGCGGGCGCGTCATGGCCACCACCGGCCGCCTCCCGTCGAAGGGAGGCTGAGCCAAGGAATTCCCTTGGTTTGCAGCCTTTTTCAGCAGAGAAGAGAAATTGAACAGGGAGGCGGGGAGACGGGGAGTATTTGAGAAGATTTTTCTGCCCGCCTCGCCGCCTCGCTGTGAATTTTATGAACGATTGAAGGGGGTGCCTTGGGAGGCTGA
This sequence comes from Sorangium sp. So ce375, assembly GCF_051473855.1. Taxonomy (NCBI): domain Bacteria; kingdom Pseudomonadati; phylum Myxococcota; order Polyangiales; family Polyangiaceae; genus Sorangium; species Sorangium sp. So ce375. The sequence continues at coordinate 9,349,868 of NZ_CP150335.1, read as the reverse complement.
GCGCGTATCCAGGTGAGCGCCCGTCGCCGGAGGTCAGACGCGCGGGCGGAACCAGTCAATCGTGCGATCGAGGCCCGAGTCGAGATCCACCATCGGACGCCAGCCGAGCAGCTCCGTCGCACGGGAGATGTCGGGCCTGCGCCGCTGCGGGTCGTCGATGAGCGCGTCGCTCGTCTTCAGCTTCGCGCGCCCGCCGGTCTTGCGGATGATGAGCTCGGCGAGGTCCAGCATCCTCGTCTCGGCGGGATTGCCGAGGTTGACCGGCCCGGCCAGGTCCTTGGCGTTCATCACGCGGACCAGCCCCTCGATCAGATCGCTGACGAAGCAGAACGAGCGCGTGCGGTGGCCGCCGCCGTACAGCTCCAGCGCCTCGCCCCGCAGCGCCTTCACCACGAAGTTGGCGATGACCCGGCCGTCGTTACGATCCATGTTCGGGCCGTAGGTATTGAAAATGCGCACGATGACGGTATCGACGTTGCGGGTCTGGCGGTACTCCCAGAAGTACGTCTCCGCGACGCGCTTGCTCTCGTCGTAGCAAGCCCGCGGCCCGATGGGGTTGACGTTCCCCCAGTAGTCCTCGTGCTGAGGATGGACGAGCGCGTCTCCATAGACCTCGGAGGTGGAGGCCTGCAGGACCCGGGCCCCGAGCTCCTGCGCCAGGCGGAGGACGTTGATCGCGCCGAACACGTTCGTGTTGAGCGTGTGCACCGGATCAGCCCGGTACTTCACCGGCGACGCCGCGCAGGCCATGTTGTAGATCTGGTCGACCTCGAAGCGGAGCGGCTCGCTGACGTCGCAGCGGTGCAGCTCGAACCGCGGGTTCTTCAGCAGCGGCGCGAGGTTTTCGTCGCGCCCCGTCACCATGCTGTCGACGCAGAGCACGGTGTGCCCGTCGGCGAGGAGCCGCGCGCAGAGGTGCGATCCGAGGAAACCAGCCCCACCCGTGACCAGGATTCGCTTGCTCGCACTCATCGGAAAAATACCTCCTTAACGCGCTTTTCGGTAAGAGCTCTGGGCGCGTGACGCCTCGATTTGTCGAGAGACCCTTACCATAGGAAAATGTAATTACAAAGACCGGATGACATCCGGAGGCGAGTTCCTTATCATGCCGAGCGTGCACCGCTCACCTCGCTACCTGGGTTCGCTCCTCCGCGCAAAGCTCGCCCGGGAGGCGCGTCCCGTCTGGGTGGATGTTTGTGTTACCAACCGGTGTCACCTGAGTTGCGAGTATTGCTACGGCGACTACCATCACCGACATGACGGCATCGGGCAGCTCAAGGTCGAGCAGCTGTGCGCCATCGTGGACGAGGCGGCGGCGCTCGGGACGGCGGTCCTGACGCTCACGGGCGGCGAGCCGATGCTGCACAAATCCATCGGCCGCATCGTCGAGCGGGCGGTGAGCCGAGGGATCTCGGTCGGAATGGTCACCAGCGGATTCCGCGTCAAGGAGCGCTTGGATGAGCTCGACAAGCTGAGCTCGATCGTCGTGAGCGTGGACGGTCCGGAGCCGATCAACGATTTGAATCGCGGCCAGGGGACGTTCGCCGTCGCCATGGAGGCGCTCGGGGCGTGCCAGGCGCGCGGCATTCCGCTTATCGTGAAGGCGGTGCTGAACCGCCGGAACAAGGACCAGGTGCCCTGGCTCCTCGATCTGGCGGGCCGCTTCGGCGCGCGGCTCGAGATCGTCATGAGTTATGCGCCGCAGTCCGATCGGCAGCTGCGCGTGCACGGCGACAACTCCCTCGATTCCGGCGAGCGCCAGGCCCTCTCGGACGCGCTGCTCGCCCACAAGCGCCGGGGGGCGCCCCTGGTCTTCCGCGAGCGCGTCTGGGAGAACATGGCGCTGTGGTGGCAACACCACGGCGGGGATCGCGTCACACGGGAGGAGCGGCGAGGGCGCTTCCCGTACCTCCCGTGCAGCGCGGGCCGGTACTACGCCTTCATCGACGGAGACGGCCGGATGTATCCGTGCAACCAGCGGCTCGCGGACTTCCCCGCCAAGAGCGTGCTCGAGGTCGGCGTCCGGGCCGCGTGGGAGCACCTCCACGATCACGGCTGCTTCGCCTGCGCGGCGCCGTGGCTCAACCAGCAGCACCTCGTGAGCAGCGAGCAGCTCCTCGTGCGCAGCCTGGGGCGAGATCTGCTGTCGCGGGTCGCGCGTGCCTGAGCGGGCGCTCGCCATCGTCGTGCTCGGCGGCTCGCGCGGGATCGGGCGCGCCATCGTGGCGCGCGCGCTCGCGGAGGGGCACCGGGTGTTCGCCGGCGCGCGGGGCGAGGGCGCGCTCCTCGCGCTGCAGCAGAGCGCCGCGCCGGCGGGCGCGGGCCCCCGGCTCGGCACGCGCGCGGTGGACGTCGGCGACGACGCCTCCCAGCGCGCCTTCTTCGGCGCGGCGCGCGCGTTCCTCGGCGGGGTCGACGTCGTCGTCAACAACGCCGCCCGGGAGGGCTACGGGCGCCTCGACGAGATGGCGCTCGAGGACGTCGAGGCGATCGTCCGCACCAACCTCCTCGGCGTCATCCTCGGCTGCCGGCACGCGGCGCAGGCGATGGGGGCCAGCGGAGGCCACATCATCAACGTCGGCTCCGAGGTCTCGTTCCGCGCCGTGCCGATGAAGAGCGTCTACTGCGCCACGAAGTTCGCCGTCCGTGGCCTCAGCGACGCGCTCGAGCTCGAGCTCGCGCCCCGGGGGATCCGGGTCTCCCAGGTGCACCCGGGCTGGGTGGACACGGGCCTGCACGAGGACGAGCGGCGGCGCCGGGGCTCGGTGTCCCGGCCCGAGGGCGGCGGCGTCCCCGTGGACCGGGTCGCCGAGAGCGTGGCCGCGCTCTGGCGCGAGCCGAGGGCGCAGGGCGGCGCTCCGCTGCGGCTCCGCCTCCGCAGCGCGGTGGGCGAGCTCTTTCCTACGTGGGCGCGGTGGCGGACGCGCCGGGCGTTCGGGGAGCAGCTGGGAGAGGGCTGAGGCGGGACCGGCAGGGCGGGGGAGCCGCCGCGACGCCGGACCGGACACGACCAGGAGGTTTCCTTGACCTGTGCAACGACGTCCTTCGCTCGCAGTGACACCGCGCCGCCTCCTCCGGTGGATCCGGGCGCTCCCATCGCCGTCGAGGGCCTCGACGCGGTGGGGGAGGTGCTGCAGCGGGCGCGCGGGCGGGCGCAGGCCGTCTCGATCGCCTCGCGGGATCTCGAGTGGCTGGCGGCGCGCCTCGGCCTGTCCGAGCGGACCGCGGAGGGGATCCCGGTGGTCCGGTTCGGCGCGGGCGAGCGGGGCGGCCTCGACGCCGCGGCCACCCGGGCCGTCGAGAAGCTCGTGGCCCTGACGGTGCTGCTCGGGGGCGCGCCGCTGTGGCTCTCGATCGCGCTGATGATCCGCCTCGAGTCCCCGGGCGGGGCGTTCCACGTCGCCCCGCGCGCAGGGCTGGGCGGGAAGCCGTTCTCGTTCTTCAAGTTCCGGACGATGCGGGCGCAGCGCCGGGACGGCGAGGACAAGGGCGACGCCGCGCGGCTCTCGGTCATCCGCGGCGAGATCCCAGGCTTCGTGCGCGACGACGGGGTCGTCATCCCCAAGCACCCCAGGGATCCGCGCATCACGCGGCTCGGCGGCTTACTGCGCTGGCTGTGCCTCGACGAGATCCCGCAGCTCCTCCACGTCCTCACGGGCGACATGGCCCTCGTGGGGCCGAGGCCTTATCCGATGGCGGAGTTCGACGCGCTCAAGCCGTGGCACCGCCTCCGCAGCGACGGCCGGCCCGGGATCACCGGCCTGTGGCAGGTCACGGCGCGCAACCAGGTCACCTTCGACCAGAGCGTCATCCTCGACATCTACTACCTGGCCAACGCCAGCTTCTGGGGCGACCTGAAGATCATGGCCGTCACGCCGCTGCGCATGGTCTTCGGGGTGGGGAGCTACTGAGCCGTGCGCCGGGCGATCGACGACGCCGCGAAGGGCCCGCTCCTCGGCCGCTCAAGGGACCCCAAGGTGGGTTCTGACGCGAAAGAGGACGATCACCTCGCCGGCCACGAGGCCGAGCGTGACCACGAGCTTCACCGCGGCCGCGCCGGCGGCGCCGTGCGCCGGCACCGCCCACACGTCCGCGGCCGCGATGAGGAGCACGCTCGCCGCCCAGAGCGCCGCGTACGGGCGCTGCTGGCCCGTGGCGAACAGCATCGGGCCGATGGCGAACTCCGGCACCATCCACACGAGCGCCGTCGTCAGGAGCTGGAGCGGCAGCACGGCGCTCGCGTACTCGGGGCCGAACACGAGGCGGACGAGCGGGCCGCCCATCCACCACACCGCGGCGCTCATGAGCGCGCCCGAGGCCATGAGCCCGAGGAAGGTGAACGTGGCGAGGCGCCTGCGGGCGCTCGCGGAGCGGCTGGCGACGAAGGCGGGGAAGACGGCCGCGCGCACGACGCCAGGCAGCATCATGGCGCCGCCGATCACGCGCTGGACCGCGCTCATGTCGCCGACCGCCTGGGGGGTGCTCATCCAGCCGAGCATCAGGAGATCGATCTGGAAGTAGAGGGGGCTGGCGAGCATCACCACGGCGAGCGGCCCGGCCTCGCGGAGGAAGCCCTGCGGGAGCGTCGCGCCCTCGCCGGACCACTGGCGCCGATCGAGGAGCTGGGCGGCGAGGGCCAGGGCCAGCGTGAGGGCGACGAGGTGGCCCGCGACGAGGGCCCACGCCAGGCCGAGCGCGCCGAGCCCCGAGAGCAGCGCCCCCGTCCCGAGCCCGAAGGACGCGACCGCCATGGTGACCGATACCAGCACCTCGCGCTCCATCCGCTGGTGCCCGCGGAACACCTGGTGGAGCATCTCGACGAACGAGGCCATCAGCCATGCCGCCGTCAGCAGCCACACGAGCGTGCGGCGCGGCGAGCCCGCGCCCGCGAGGAGGCCCACCACGAGCCCGACGGCGCCGGCGGCCAGCGTCACGACGAGCTTGAGGCGCACGAACGGGCCGATGGGAGCGCCGGGATCCCGGGCCACCTCCCGCGCGATGAAGAGGTGCAGGCCGAGGTCCGAGAGCTCGCCCAGCAGGAAGCCCACGGCGAAGGCGTAGCTGTAGTCGCCGAAGCCCGCCGGCCCCAGGAGCCGCGCGGCGACCACGGCGAGGAGCATGCGGACGCCGCGCGAGACGAGATCGCTCGCGGTCTTCAGCGCCATGCTGCCCGAGAGGCTCCGCCTCGCCGGAGGCGGAGCGTCCTCGCGGAGCGCCGACGACGTCATGGATGGAGGAGATCCTTCACCGGAGGTCGACGCGCGCGCATGGCGCTCCCCTATCGCTCTGATCGCGGCGCGGTTCAACTTCCCGCCAGCGGACCCGCCTGGCGGAGAGGCGCGCGCTCGTGTGTCGCGTGTGTCGCGTGTGCCGCGCTCCGCGCGCCACGCGTGAAGGATCGAAGCCAGGAGAGGACCACGTGAAGACCAGCACGGATGGCAACGTTTCGTTGGTGCAGCTCAGGCGGAAGGAATCGCTGGTCTCGGCGGACATCGAGCCGCCGGAGATCCTGCTCGAGCGGGCCCTCGCCCTGGCGGTGCCGGCCACGCGCCCGGCCGCCGCGCCGCGGTCGCACGGCCAGACCCGAGAGCTCACGCGCCGCGGGGTGCTGTGGCTCGGGCAGACGTGCAACCTCCGCTGCCACTTCTGCTACTTCCTCGATCGGATCGAGGACAAGGAGCACCCCGAGCACCCGTTCATGTCGCTGGAGAAGGCGCAGGAGATCTGCCGGACCCTCGTCGAGTTCTACGGGAACGATGCGATCGACATCCAGGGCGGCGAGCCGACCATCTGGCGCGACATCCACGCCCTGGTCAGGTACTGCGCCGGGATCGGCCTTGCGCCGACGCTCATCACGAACGCGCTGGTGCTCGACAAGCGCGACAAGGCGCAGCAGTTCAAGGACTCCGGCGTCGCCGACTTCCTCGTCAGCGTCCAGGGGCTCGGGAAGGCGCACGACCTGGCGGTGGGCGTGAGCGGCGCGCACGTGCGGCAGATGCGCGCGCTGAACCACCTCGTCGCGCTCGGGGTGCCGTTCCGCGTGAACTGCGTGATGTCGAAGCTCGCGGTGCCGCAGCTCCCGGCGATCGCGAAGCTCTCGGTGGAGGTGGGGGCGCGCGCCGTCAACTTCCTCGCCTTCAACCCCTTCGCGGATCAGCGCAAGGAGGGCGCCCGCACCGCGGAGAACGTGCCTCGCTACGCCGATCTCAAGGGCCCGCTCGACGAGGCGCTGGACGTGCTCGCGCAGGCCGGCGTGGAGGCGAACGTCCGCTACCTGCCCCACTGCATCGTCCCCGAGCGCCACTGGCCTTCGGTGTACAACTACCAGCAGCTCTCGTACGACCCGCACGAGTGGGATTTCGCGAGCTGGACGTGGACCAACAAAGGCCCGCAGCGGATGCGGGCGGGCGAGGTGTCGCCGCCCGTTCCGCTCGGCGCGCGGCCGCGCCTCGGCCCGCTCCGGCAGCCGCTCCTCCGCCTGGCGGACGCGCTCGACCTCCGGGGCCGGCTGCTCCGCGCAGACACGAACCCGCGCCTCGGCCCCATGATGAGGAAGCTGGAAGGGCTGTCCTACCGGCTCCTCCGCCGCCGCGGGGATCGCGACGCCGCCTACCGCCACGACGCGCTGAACCGCGTCGAGCACAACGGCTACCAGAAGGGCGCGGGGTGCCGGAGCTGCGCGCTCCGCGACATCTGCGACGGGTTCCACGGCGACTACGTCGCGATGTTCGGCACCGACGAGGCGCGGCCCGTGCTCGATCGCGGCCCGGTCACCGATCCGCGCGCGTTCATCGGCGCGCAGGACAAGGTGGCGCCGGCCAGGGGCGCGGCATGACCTTCGATCCGCCCTCGATCGCGCCCCGGATCGACGTCCTCGGGGTCCCCGTCACACGGCTCTCGTTCGAGCAGCTGCTGCTCCGCCTGGGCAAGGCCCTGCAAGAGAATGGAGAGAGCGGCTCCAGATCGGACTACTACACCTACGTGAACGCCCACTGCGCCACGCTGGCGGCGCGCGAGGCGCCGTACCGCGCCTCGGTTTCCCAGGCCGACGTCGTGTACGCCGACGGCATCGGGGTGGTGTGGGCGGCTCGGCTGCTGGGCGGCCCTTGCCCGGAGCGGATCAACGTGGGGCCGAGCGAGCTGGGCCGGGTCGTGGACCTCTGCGCCCAGCGCGGGGCCTCGGTCTTTTTGCTCGGCGGCGCGCCCGGGATCGCCGACGAGGTCGCGCGCCGCCTCGTCGCGCAGCGTCCGGGGCTGCGGGTCGCCGGCGTTCATCACGGGTACTTCGCCCCCGAGGAAGAGGCGGCGGTGGTCGAGAAAATCAACGGCTCGGGCGCCGCCTTGCTCATCGTCGGCCTCGGCCCGCCCAAGCAGGAGCTCTGGGTGAGCCAGCACCTCGCGGCGCTCCAGGTGCGCGCCACCTGGTGTATGGGCGGGCTGCTGGATCAGGTGGCCGGGGCCGTCGCCTACCCACCCGACTGGGTGCGCCGGAACCACGTCCAGTGGCTCTACCGCCTGGTGGTCGAGCCGCGGCGGCTGTGGCGGCGCTACCTGCTCGGCATCCCGGAGTTCATCGGCCGCGTCGTCCACCAGCGCCTTCGTCCGGAGAGACAAACATGAGCGACCAGCGCCCCCTCATCCCCATGGTCTTGCCGCAGGTGGACGATCCGGACGCGATCGCCGCGCAGATCGCCGACGTCCTCCGAACGGGGCGGCTGAGCAACGGCGGCCCGCTCGCGGAGGGCTTCGAGCGCGCGATCGCGGCGTTCCTCGGCGTCGAGGAGGCCGTCGCCGTCTCGAACGGCGCCGTCGCGATCAGCCTCGCCATCGAGGCCGCGGCGGTGCGGCGGGGCAAGGCGATCCTCCCCGCCTTCACCTTCATCGCGACGCTCAACGCCGCGGTGCACGCGGGCTTCGCGCCGGTCTTCTGCGACATCGACCCGGAGACCTGGACGATGGATCCGGAGCACCTGCGTCGCTTGCTCGCCGAGCACGACGCGACGTTGGTCCTCCCGGTCAACGTGTTCGGCGTCCCTCCGGATCTGGGCGCCATCGCGCGCCAGGCCCGCGCGGCGGGCGCGGCCGTGATCTACGACGACGCGCACGGCATGGGCACCGAGACGGCGAGCCGGGAGGCCGAGGCGCTCCTCACCGCGACGACCTACTCGCTGCACGCCACAAAGGTCCTCGTGGCCGCGGAGGGCGGCGTTGTCGTCTCCCCGGACCGGGAGGTGAGCGCGGCGATGCGCCGGCTGCGCAACCACGGGCTCGCGCAGCCGCTCTCGGCGTCGGTCCCGGGGATGAACGCCAAGCTGGACGAGCTGCGCGCCGCCCTGGCGCTCGCGTCGCTCCGCCGGCTTCCGGAGGCGCTCGCCCGCAGGCGGACGTACCTGGACCGGCTGCGAGCGGCCCTGTCCCGGCACCCGCAGGTGTACCGCACCCAGCACATCCCGCAGGGCGTGAACCCCAACGGACAGAACCTCGGGGTCGCGTTGATCGACGCCCCGATCGACGAGGTGATCGCGGCCTTCGCGCGGCGCGGCGTCGAGGCGCGCCGGTACTTCTACCCGCCGCTGCACGAGCTCAGCTGCTTCCCCGCGAGCGTCGCCCTCCCGAGCACGGACCGGCTCTGCGCGGGCCAGGTCTGCCTACCGCTGCACGGCAGGATGAGCGAGGAGACGCTCGAGCGTATCGAGGCCGCCATCCACGGCGTCGCGGAGGAAGTGGAGGCGCGGCGGCCGCTCGCTCGCGCTCCGAGGTCCGCGCTCCTGCGTGCCACGTAGGGGCTCTTCCGGGGATCCGACGCCATGCGCATGGAAGAAGCGTGGGACCGCCTGAGCACCGCGGTCGGCGTGGTCGGGCTTCTGGCCTTCGCCGTCGCCGCGTTCACCCCGGTGGCCGCGCCGCTCGATCGCTGGTTGGCGTCGGCGCCCGACGCCGGGCAGGCCGACGCCGTTGTCGTCCTCGGCGCGGACGTCGATCCGGACGGGCGGCTGCCGGAGGATTCCCACCGGCGCGCCGTCGAGGCCGTCGCGCTGTACCGTGAGGGGCGAGCGCCGCTCGTGCTGATGCTCGGCTGCCGCAACGGGCCGGCCAGCGAGGCCGAGTCGCGCGCCCGCCTCGCGCAGGGCCTCGGCGTGCCCCCGTCGGCCCTGCTCACGGAGACGCGAGGGCTGACGACCGCGGTGGAAGCCCAGCGCAGCGCGGAGCTCCTGCTGCCCAGGGGCGCAAGGAGGATCCTGCTCGTCACCGGCGCGCACCGCATCGTTCGCGCGCGCCGCCTCTTCGAGCGCGCGGGCTTCGAGGTCCTCGCCGCGCCCGTCCCGGAGGGCTCGCCGACGTCGAACGCCCCCGGGGCGCGCCTCTCGGCGATCGGCCGGCTGCTCCAGGAGCTCGCGGCGCGCGCGCTGGCTCGGCTCCGCGGGGAGGCGTAGCGATGTCGGACGCGCTCTACATCCTGGGCGTGGTCGCCGCCACGTCCTGCGCGGCCTACGCGGCGGGGCGCCGCCTGGGGATGCGCGCCCGCCTCTTGCCGCCCGCGCTCCGGCGCGCGATCCGCTGCGTGGGCGTGTGCCTCCTGTTCTGGGGCGGCAACGTCGCCGTCGGGGCGGGGGTGGCCCTGCTCGTGCGTGGGCTCGGGCTGGGGTTCATCTGGCTCTACGTCAACACCGACGTCTCCGTCCTCGTCCTGTCCGCGCTCCAGGCGCTGGCCTTCGAGGCGTGGCGCATCGAGCACCAGCGGGAGCGCTCGGCCGGCGCCTCGCGCGCCGACGAGCCCTCTGCAGACCCGGCCGCGCCGGGGCCGGCACACGAGCCCCTGCATGGGGTAAAAGGAGTGAAACGATGAGCATTGCAGCCGTGGAGGAGCGTCCGGTTTCGAGCCGGTGGAGCGACCGGGCGCTGCGCCAGACGGCCGGCTATTACGGGCTCTTCATCTGTCTGGGTCTCATCACGGCGATCACCGGGCCGACCTTGCCGGACCTGGCGCTGCAGACGGGCTCTCGCGTCGGGGACATGGGCTCGCTGTTCCTCGGCGGGGGGGTTGGCTACACGCTCGGTACGCTCTGGGGAGGCAAGCTGTTCGATCGCGTGCACGGGCACACCCTGCTCGGGGGAGCGCACCTGCTCGCCGCCGCGTGCGTCGCTGTGATCCCGACCGTCCCGTGGTTATGGCTCCTCGTGGTCCTGGCGTTCTGTCGGGGTCTCGGGGAGGGGCTTGTCAACACGGGCGCGAACGCGCTGCTCCTCTGGACGCACGGGGAGAAGGTCAGCCCCTACATGAACGGGCTGCACTTCTGCTTCGGGCTGGGCGCGTTCGTGTCGCCGCTCCTTGTCGCGCGCGTGCCGGGCGCCTGGGGCGGCTACCGCGCGGCGTACTGGGCCGTGGCCGTCGTCTCGGCCCTCATCGCCGTGAGCGTGCTCTCGATGCGACACTGTCCCGAGCCTCGGGAGAAGACCGGGAAGGACGCCGCGGCGCAGGGCGGGGATCGCTCGCTGCGCCTCCTTCCGGTGCTCGTCGCGGTGCTGTACCTGTTCGCCTACGTCGGAGGGGAGATCTCGTTCGGGAGCTGGATCTACACCTATGCCCTGACGCTGGGTGTCGTCTCGGCGGCCGGGGCCGCATACCTCACCTCGGGGTTCTGGCTCTCGTTCACGATCGGGAGGCTGATCTCGATCCCTGTGGCGATCCGCTTCACGCCGCGGCAGGTCATCCCAGGCGCGCTGGCCGGCTGTCTCGTGCTGTCCGCGCTGATGGTGCTCGTGCCGCCCACGAGCGCGCTCTTGTGGAGCGTCGCGCTCGGGCTCGGGCTCTTCATGGCGCCGCTCTGGCCCAGCGGCTTCACGCTCGCGGGGCAGATCGTGCCCATGACGGCGTTCGCGACGGGGCTGGTGCTGGTCGGCGACAGCCTCGGTGGCATGGTCCTCCCGGCCCTCACCGGAAAGCTGATCGAGGGAGCGGGCCTGGAGAGGCTGGCCTACTCGCTGCCGATGCTCGTGTTCGGCAGCCTCGTTGTCTGTGCCTTGTCGTATATCTCGCTGCTCGCCATCGACAGCAAGCGGGGAGGGGAGGGGCCGGCGGCGAACGCCGCGCGCGACGGCGCTCCGACGTGAGTCGACGCGGCTCAGGGGGTCCGATACCCCTGCGCTGGGTCGCGTAGGGCGCCGCGTATTCCACCGAGCGCCTCTCCGACCTCCGGCGACCAGCCGAGGCCGCGCAGCTTTGTCGCGTCGAGGGCGGCGTCCATGGCCAGGAAGCCGGCGAGGGGGCCTTGCGTTGCCAGAGCCTCCGCGAGGCTCCACGAGCCCACGGGGACGCCAGCGGCGTCGCCTATCGCCGCGAAGAGCGCCGCCATGGGCTCGGGCGACGCCTCGGCGGCATGGAATACGCCCCTCGCGTCCGACGCGAGCAGCATCGCGTAGGCCACCGCCAGATCCCGCACGTGGACGGTGGACCAGCGGTTTTCGCCATCGTCGATATAACGCGCCGCCCCCGCCGCGCGCGCGCCGCGCACGAGGCCCGCCACCGGACCTCCGCCATCGCCATAGACGATGGGCGGCCGCACGACCACACCGCGGACACCCTTCGCGCCGAGCACGCGCGACTCGGCCGCGACGAGCCATTCGAGCGCTCCACCGGGGTTGACGCTCTCCTCCTCGGGCACGGGCGCCCGCGAGGATCGCGCGCGCGGCGCCCCGGTCGTCGTGATGAAGACGCCGCCGTTCATGGCCGAGAGCATCGCCGTGACCGCCGCCTCGTCCGTGGCCGGGCGATCCTCGCCTGTCGTCGCCGCGGTGTGCACCACCCCGTCGCCGGCCGCCGCCGCGCGCGCGAGCACGTCGAGCTGCGACAGGCTCCCCCGGATCGGCTCTGCGCCAGCGGCCCGCACCTTCGCTGCCGACGCGTCGCTGCGCGCGAGCCCGCGCACCCGGTGCCCGCGCGCGACCAGGGCGCGGGCGACCGCAGAGCCGATGAAGCCGCTCGCGCCGGTGATGAAAACATCCATGTCTGCCTCCTCGTGAATCGGTGGCCAAAACCTAGCGACCGACCCGCGGGCCCTCCATGTGATAGAGTCCATCGCTCTTTTGTGATCGTCCAATGCCCGATGTCCTGACAGCGCTGCTCCGCCACGTGCGCATCGAGACCAGCCTCTTCGGCCGCGTCGAGCTCGGCGCGCCGTGGGGGGCCCGCGTCGGCCGGCGAGAGCTCGTCTTGCTCCACCACGTCCTCGAAGGCGAGATGTGGCTCGAGGAGGGCGGCCGGGAGATCCGCGTCTGTCGAGGCGATCTGCTGCTCTTGCCGCACGGCGTCCCCCACTGCCTGAGGCACCGGCCGGGGGCAGCCGTCGTCGACGAGGAGCGCTGGCTCTCGCCTCCTCGGCCGGGCGTGCAGACGGTGCGGCGCCGGCTGGGCGGCGACGGCGCGAGGACGGTGGTCCTCTGCGCCGCGATGCACGTCGCCGGCGCCGGCCGGTCGCTGCTGCTCCGCGCGCTGCCTTCGGTGGTGCTCCTCGACGGCGGGGCCGGCGAGCCGGTGCCCGGTCTCGGCCGGCTCCTGGACGGCATCCGCGACGAGGTGCGCGGCCGGCGGCCGGGCGCGCCGATCATGGCCGCTCGCTTCGCCGAGCTGCTCCTGCTGCAGGCGATCCGCGCGGAGCTCGAGCGCCCCGCGCCTCCCGGCTCTTTTCGCGCGGCGCTCGCGGACGAGCGCGTCGCCCGCGCCCTGGACGCGCTCTACCAGGCCCCGGCCCGCGCGTGGACCGTGGCCTCGCTCGCGCGGGAGGCCGGCATGAGCCGCTCGGGCTTCGCCCTCGCCTTCCGCGAGCACGTGGGAGAGGGCCCGCTCCGTCACCTGACGCGCTGGCGCATGGAGCTCGCGAAGGAGACGCTGCGAGAGCGCCCCGGGCTCGCGCTCGCCGAGGTGGCGTCGTCCGTGGGCTACCGGGACGAGGCGGCCTTCAATGTCGCGTTTCGCCGGGAGGTCGGTGTCCCGCCGGGGGCGTACCGATCCGGAGGCGGAGAGCCGCGCTCCTGAGCTGATCCCACGGCGCCATTGTTCTGAATTTCGGTTCAATGGTGTTCGGAAAATGCACATTTTATTTGCTGTGCTGCGCGCCTACACTGGTGCACATGGGCCGAGCGCTCGGCTCGCGCCGCGGCGGGTGCGCTGCGAGGAAAATAGACAATCTTACTGGAGGAGAGCTTATGCGTGAGGAGACGAGACGGGCAGCATTGCGTGCAGCAGCGAAGGTCGCGCTGGGAGCGCTGGCCTGCGGCGCTCTGGCGGGCTGCAACGGAAATTACGTCTCTGGCGGGCAGTCCTCGCCGCTGGATCCCGATGAGGAGCTCCCGGCCGAAGCGCCGGGCGAGCCGGATCCAGCCGGCGGCGGTGCGACGGCCGGTGTCGGCGCGACGGCCAGCGGCGGCGCGACGGCCGGCGGCGGTGGGGCAGCGTCGACGGGGGCTGGGGTCGTCCCGACGCCCGAGGAGGGCGGCGCGGGCGGCTCCGGGGGCTCGCCGCCGGCGCCGACCGGGCTCGCGTGCGCCGAGCAGGTGAACCTCGACGACAAGGAGGCTCGCCCTCGCGCGGAGCTCGACTGCTGCCTCGACTACACGGCGCAGCGCGTGCCCGCCCCCGGGGCGGGGTTCTCCGAGGAGCAGCGGGCGGCCCTCGTCGACGACGCGTCCTTCGTGAACTGCTGCACGGCGCTGATCGTGGGCGTGGGTGCCAATGCCATCTCCTACAGAGAGGCCGAGCCCGTCCGGCAAGCCTGCTGTTTCGGCGATGTTGTCGCTCCCGAGGAGGAGCTCTATACGCAGACGTTCTGCACGCCCTGGGGCCCGCCGGTCCCGCCGGCGCTCGACGCCGACGCCGCGCTGGAGGTCGTATGAACGCCGCGCCGCTCGATCTCCGCGCCGAGTCGCGCGCGCGTGCCTTCGACGTGAGCGGGTATCCCGCAGCGCTGTTCCCGTCGGCGATCCGCACCTGGCACGCGCGGATGGTGAACGAGCACGCGTCGTCGGCCGTGTTCGAGGCGCTCGCGAGCCAGCTCGCCGAGGCGAGCTTCCCGCCGGAGCTCGCCGACGCGTGCCGGGGCTTCGCTGACGAGGAGCGCCGTCACGGGATCCTCTGCGGCGCCGTTGTCGAGGCCCTCGGCGGGGCGGCGACCGCGCGCGTCCCCGAGCGCCCGGAGTTCCCTTTGCACCGCGACGCGCCCCCCCGCGCCGCGGCCCTTCGCAACGTGATCCACGTCTGCTGCATGAGCGAGACGGTGGCCGTGGCCCTGATCGGCGCCGAGCGGCTGGAGATGCCGCCCGGCCCGCTGCTCGATCTGCTGACGCGCATCTATGCCGACGAGGTCGGACACGCCCGCTTCGGCTGGCGCCTGCTCGAGCTGGTCGCGCCGGAGCTCTCCTCGGCGGAGCGGAAGGCGATCGAGCGCTACTTGCCCGTCGCGTTCCGGCACCTCGTGCAGCACGAGCACGCGCACTTGCCGCTCCACGACGCCCCGCCGGACGGGGAGCAGCTCGGGCTGTGCAGCGGCCTGAAAGCCCGGGTGTTGCTCGATGAGACCATCGAGGAGGTCATCCGCCCGGGGCTCCGCCGCTTCTTCGACTGCTGATCGTCGCCGCAAGAGCACCCCGGGCCAGACCAGCGCCCGGAGGGCGACGCGCGCCTCGCCTAGGTGGACCGCCAGTCGTCCGCGTGGAGCTGAGGGAACGATATCTTGCATGTCCCGGCATCGATGCCAAGGATCAGGGCCTGGCCGTTTTGATCGAGCAGTCCCTCGCGAACGGAGCGGTCCGGCAGCTCGATACGGTATCTCTTGAACGGGACGGGTCGCGGCGGGTCCCCATCGTCCATGAGCTGAATCCCGACCCATGTCTTTTCCTCCTTGGCCGCAGGCTCTGGCGCGTCGAGCTCGGGCAGCTCGGGCGGCGCGAGGCGCGCGCCGGAAGAGACGGACGGCATCCGGTAGGCGTAGAGGCTGCCGTCGAGGAACGCCTCCCGCAACCGCGCTCCGAGCGCCCTCGGATCGAGCCCAGGCCCCGTCGACACCGGAAAGCCGAGCGCCTCGCCGATCTCGGCGAGGAGCACCCTGCCGTGGACGGCGTCGGCGAGCCACGCCTGCAGCCGTGACGTCGCTTCCAGCGGAGGAAGGGCCTTGGCCCCGTCCGGCAACGGCGCGTCATACCGCCGCGCGATCCACACCTTGTCAGGGAAGCAGCCGAAACCCCAGCGGTGGTGCATGGCGTTCTCGATTCGCCCCTGGCCTCCATGGCACCACGCCGCGCGGGGGGAAGTCAAGCGCGAGTCAGGAGCGGGTCAGGGCCTCGATGCGCGTGGCCTTGGCCGTCGCGCCTCCGAGTCACCCCCGCTCCTCGCGGCCGTGCGCGCCGCCCCTTCGCGGCGCTTGAGGGCGCCGCTCGGGCGAGCTACGGTGCTCGTCGCATCGCGTGTTCGCGGGTGCTCGCTGCGGGATGATTGGATGACCGATGCCCCACCAGCATGTTGTCCGACAGGGAGAGTGCCTCTCGAGCATCGCCGCGAAGTACGGCTTCTCCGACTGGCGGGTCATCTACAACCATCCTGACAACGCCGAGTTCAAGAAGAAGCGCCCCAACCCGAACCTCATCTATCCGGGCGACGTGCTCATCATCCCGGACGCGGCGCCCAAGGAGGTCGAGGTCCCGACGGGCGGGAAGCACGTCTTCACGGTCAAGGTCCCGAAGACGATGCTCCGCCTCCTCCTCGAGGTCGAGGAGCCGTTCGCGTACGAGCTGACGTACCGCGACGTCGTCATCGCCGGGACGACGGACGGCAAGAGCCCCATCGAGCACCCCATCCCCGCCGACCTGGAGGACGCCGAACTCGCGGCCTGGCCGGACACGCCGGGCAACGAGACGGCGCGCGCCGGCGGGGTCACCTGGGCGCTGAAGCTCGGGCACCTCGATCCCATCGAGGTCCCGAGCGGGGTCCAGGGGCGCCTCAAGAACCTCGGCTATTTCTCGCGCGAGGTGGACGGCAAGGACGGGCCCGAGCTGGCCAATGCGGTGGCGTGGTACCAGTCGGCGTCGGGGCTGGCGCCGACCGGGGTCCTCGACGACGCGACGCGCGCGAAGCTCCTGAAACGCCACGACGGCGCGTGACGAGAAGGAACGAATGGCACAGACGGCCGCGGTCACGATCACCCTCCAGAAGGTCCTCGGCGTCGACGGGCTGATCGCCGGCGCGAAGAAGCCGTATGCCCTGGGCTTCATCGCCGGGCGGCGCTTCGGGCGCAGCAAGCCGATCCCGGCTGGCGCCAGGGAGATCGATCTGACGGCGGAGGCGGTCCCGTGGAAGCGCGAGGTCGCCGCGAACGGGGCGATCCCGGTCGCCGTCGAGATCTGGGACGATCAAGGCGACGCCGGCCCGAAGCGCCTCGGCGCCGTGACGGGCAGCCTCAGCAGCCCCTACCCGACCCGGGTCCACGAGCTCGGCGGAGGTCCGCTCCTGCGCTGCGACGTGCTCACGCGCGAGGTGCCCGCCGCGCCGGGCGCGGCGCCCGTGCCCCGCGTCGCCGAGGGGGAGAAGACGCGCGCGACGCTGCGCGTGCCGAACACCGTGCTCGTCTCCATCACGGAGATCCTGGGGCTTCACGCGCCCGTCTCGCCGGGCGCGCCGGGGGTGAAGCGCGCCGAGGCGAGGCCCGGGTACACGAGCCAGGACCACCTCGGCCGGGTGTACCTCAACAGCGGCCTCGACGGGAGCTGGACCAAGGACAAACAGCTCATCCAGCTCACCGCCAAGGTGACGGTCCAGCGGGGGAAGCTCCCCGCGGACGCGAAGATCCGGTGGACGGTCGTCGAGCCGGACGACCCGACGAACGACGATCCCGGCTTTCACGCCGCGTGGGGGGTGTACGTCGACAAGAAGGACTATGACGCCGCCGGCAACCACCAGGGCTCGCGCGCGGCCGACAACGAGGGCAAGCCAGCGAAGAGCCCGCCCTGGGAGGCGGTCGCCGGCTTCGCGCTCGCGTCCGCGGCTGCGACCGAGGCGAAGACGGCGATCGTCGGCGACGAGAGCAAGGTCGTCTTCCACTGCCCGGACACGGCCGGGGACAACTTCCTCCTCCGGGCGGACATCGACGCTGCAACTCACGTGGAGGGGTTCGGCGCCGAGACCGGCATCATGACGATGTGGCACCGGATCCGGGTCGAGTCCATCCGCATGAAGAGCGCGTTCGTCCTGCCCATGGACGAGGTGCCCGTGCCGTTCGAGCCGTGCTGTGTCCAGCTCGACTGCGAGCCGGAGAAGGAGGTGCCGGACCAGCCGCACATGGCGCCCAAGGACGACGACCTCGAGACCGAGTGCGTGGCCTACGTGAACAAGGTGTTCTCGAACAAGTCGAACCCCGGCTGGTTCTGCGTCATCTCGGCGATGGAGCCGCACCCTCTGCCGATCAAGAAGGGCGATAAGGTCTTCGAGGGGGACGTCGAGCTGAAGAGCGCCGGCGCGGGCGCCAACCTCTTCGAGTTCTTCGAGGTTCCAGGGACGTTCCCCGATGTGGATTTCGCCGAGCTGACCTCCGGCGCGGAGACGGTCGCTTTCAACCTGTTCAGCGTACAGACCGAGACGACGGCGGCCGGCCCGATCACGCGCTGCTGGATCGTGGAGCACGACGCTCAGCCGGACTTCACGGCGGGCGACGGGTCGATCGCGCATGCGTACAAGGTGCGGTTCAACTACTCGCCCAGGTTCCGGAAGAAGGGCGGCGCCGTGACCCCCGGCGGCTACGGGATGGCGGCGAACGTGAAGGCCAAGCTGTTCAACCCGGGCGCCTTCTACACCGCCGGTATCAGCCCCACCGTGACGGCCAAGGGCAAGGAGTACTTCGCCGGCCGGACCATCATGTTCACGCACCACAGCGGCTACCGCGACGCGGGCACCGGCCTGCCAAAGCCGACGTACCGCGGCCGCATCGTCGGGACCATCGTTCATGAGCTCGTCCACGCGTTCGGTATGCCGCACAAGTGCGGGTACTTCGACTTCCGCGCGCCGCGGGACAAGACTTGCTGCATGAACTACAGGCCCAACTGGATGCTGGACGACAAGCGCGACCTCATCCGGGGGACGTCCGGGAAGACCGGCAGCGACGTCTGCGGCAGGCACCTCAAGGAGGTGAGGCGGGTCCACCTCGAGGACAACAAGGGGCTCGCGTGGAAGTGAGCGCGCCGGACATCACTCCTCCGGGCCCGGCCCTCGTAGGCATCGATGTCGAGCCGGAGTACGTGCTCGGCTTTCCGATGTTCGTGGGCATCACGATCGGCAGCGTGCCCCCGGGCGCGTCGCTCATGCGGCTACCGCTGCCGTCGCCCGCGGCGCTGCGGGGCGCGGTGGGCATCAGGCTATGGCGGCCGGGCGAGGCGGAGCCGTTCTTCGAGGAGGCGCCTACGGCCGTGGTGGATCCCGATCTCTCGGCGCCGAGCTTCCGCCTGCGGGCCGGCGAGGTCCGCCGGCTCCTCGTGGAGATCGCCGAGCTTCTGCCGGACGATCTGGCGGCGGGGGAGGTTGACGGCGTGCTGCTCTACGGAGCCCCGCCGCACGTCGCCGCGAGCGGCCGCGGACGGCTGAGCTTCCGGGAGCCCACGGCCGCGGAGCGCGCGTCGCTCGACGAGCTCCGGCCCGAGGTCGAGGCGGCCGGCTCGTTCGGGCGCTGGCTCCGCCGGCCGCCGTCCGATCCGACCCGGCTCGCGCCGCCCGCCGATCCGGGCGATCCGCTGCGGTACCTGAGGCTCATGAAGTACCTGATTCACGGCCCGGAGGAGCTCGACGCCATCGACCCGGCGCGGCTCCGCGTGCTCGGCGGCGTGTTCACGCCCGAGGCGTGCGGGCTCGCCGCGGAGCTTCAGGCCGCGCGAGATCCCGGGGCGTTCGCCGGGTACGCGCTGCAGGTGAAGGCGGCGTATCCGGGGCTCGCGGCGTGGATGGACGCGATCGCGGCCGGGCAGAGCGAGATCGCGTGGGCGCGGAGCCATCGGTGATGAACAGGATGAGCCCACGAGCGTGGGTCGGCGCCGTGGCCCTGGGGTTCGCGGCGTTCTCGAGCTCCGGTTGCGGTCGCTCCCAGGCGCCGGCGCCCGACCGAGCGGCGCCGGACGCGTCCGGCGTCGCGGCGGCGCCCGGGGTCGCAGCGACGGCGCCCGGGGCCGTTACCGAGACGCCCGAGGTGGCGACCGCGCCCGGGACCGCCGCGCCGCCGGGCACTGCACCCGCTCCCGCGCAGTCCGGGACCGCCGCGCCGCCGGGCACTGCACCCGCTCCCGCGCAGCCCGCGAGCGCTGCGCCGTCCATGGGCGCCGCGGGGATCAGGAAGCCCTCGCCGGGCGCGCGCGGCCCGTCGCCCGATGCGAAGCCGAAGCTCAAGTGCGGCAGGACGTACTGCAACGCCGCGGGGGAGTGCTTCGCGCCGTCGCCGCCCCAGTGCGAGTGAAGGAGCTCGGGACACGCGAGCAGGAGCTCCAGGGCACACAGCGATGGAGCTGTCGTGGAAGCACCTGAAGGCTCGCCGCCGCTCTGGCGGGTGCCCGCGATCCCCGCGGCTCACCCGCCCTTCGGCCGCTTGCCGCGGGCCGCGGGCGCCGCTGGCTCCGGGGCCGCGACGGGCGCCAGCGTCTGCCGCGCCAGCTCTCGCGCATAGGCGAGGCGGTCGGCCGGCGAGCCGAGCGCGCTCAGCCCCGCGTAAAGCCCCGCGAAGAACGTCGGGAAGAAGACCGCCGAGAGCGCCGCCACCACCCGGCGCGCCGCCGCGCGCTCGTCCAGCCCGGGCACCGCCGCACGGACGTGATCGCGCAGCCGCTCCATCACCGGCGCGAAGAGCTTCGGGAAGGGACCGCTGTAGTCGTCCGCGTGAAACGCGTCGTGCAGGAGCGCCCTGCCCATGTTCGGGTACCGCATCCCGCCCTCGAGGTAGTACCCGAGCAGCCCGCTCAGCGCCTCCAGGGGATCGCCGGGCATCCGGGCGAGGAACTCCTCGCTGTCCGCCAGCATGTTCCGGATCGACCCCTCGAGCGCCGCCGCGACGAGCGCCTCCTTCGACCGGAAGTAGTAGTTCACCGCGGCGATGTTGACCCCGGCCGCCGCCGCGAGCTTCCGCACCGTCAGCTGCCCGATGCCGTGCTTCTCGATCTGATCGATCGCAGCGACCACGAGCCGCTGCCGTGGATCGAGATCGTCCGCAGGGGCGAGGGGGTCACGGTCGTTCATACGATTGTTTGAAACACAGCTTGACGATGCGCCCGTCAGGCGTCAATGATTAAAACACATGTTTCAAACGTTTGTTTCTTCAGGAGCTGGAGGGGCACCGATGGTCGATCGGCGGAGATTTCTCACCCACACGGCGGTCGCGGGGGGCGCGGCGGCGCTCGGGTTCGCGTCGGGCCGCCGCGGGGTCGATCAGGAGGTCGCGTCCGCGCGGTTCCACGGCGACGACACGCTCGGGCGGGGCCAGGCGGCCCCTGTCTGGCACCGGTTCAAGTTCATCGGCCAGCCGGTGATGGACGCGCAGCTCGTGTTCTGGCTCGGCCTCGCGTCGATGGGGCTCACCGACGTCGGCGAGGTGCTCGACACCGCGACCCGCATCCGCCCGGGCGACGAGCGCTCGTGGTTCGACCAGTGGCTGGCCACCGCGAAGCGGGTGCAGGGCTACGGCGAGGAGGCGGAGGCCCGCGGCCACACGCGGAGCGCCGCGTCGCATTTCCTGCGCGCGGGCGCGTACTACCGGGCCGGGCTGATGCGCTACGCGGATCGCTCCGACCCGCGCCTCGTCGAGGCGACGACCGCGGGGCTCGACCTGCACGGGCGGGCGCTCCGCATGCGGGGCTACGACTCCCGGCAAGTCGACATCCCCTACGAGAACGGGGTGCTCTATGGCCGCGTTCATTACGCGCCCGGGGTCGAGCGCGCGCCGGCGATCGTGCTGCAGCAGGGCCTCCACGCGTGGCCCGAGGACACCATGTGGGTCATCGACGGAGCGCTCCAGCGGGGCTACCACGTCCTCTCGTTCCACGGCCCGGGCCAGGGCGCCTCGCTGCGCCTCCACGGACACCCCTTCCGGCCCGACTGGGAGGTCCCCGTGGGCCGCGTGCTCGACTTCGCCGAGCGCGACGAGCGGCTCGACGCCGGCAGGTTCGTCCTGATGGGCCTCTCGTTCGGCGGCTACCTCGCGCCGCGGGCTGCCTCGCGCGAGCGCCGCCTGCGCGCCCTCGTCGCCAACCCGGGCGTCGTCAGCTGGCGCGACGCGATGCTGCGCCACTTCGCGTCGATGCCCGGCCTGCTCGAGCTGCACGAGCGCGGCCCCGCGGCCTTCGACCGCGCCATCGACGCCGCCTCGGTCGTGATGCCCGACGCGCGCTGGTACTTCGACGACGTGACCTGGAAGCACGGCGTCTCGACGCCGCACGAGGTGATCGACGAGCTCCGCAAGTACGACAACGCCGATGGCGTCGCGGGCATCCGCTGCGAGACGCTGATCATGGAGGGCAGCGCCGAGGACGCGTCTCCAGGCGAGTCGGAGCGCCTCTACGGCGCGCTCACGTGCCCGAAGCACATGATGGTGTTCGACGCGAGCACGGCGTCGCAGGTCCACTGCCAGGGCGGCAACCAGCTCCTCGCCCAGGCGCGGCTGTTCGACTGGCTCGACGAGCGGGTGGCGCGATGAGGCCGGCCGATCGCGCCGCCGCGCGCTCCACGGACGGGCGTCGACGCCGGGGCCCCTCCCGCCGGAGCGCGCGCGCCCTGCGGCTCCTCGCCCTGGCGCCGCTCCTCGTCCTCCTCGTCGTCCTCGCGCCGGGCGCGGCGTGGGCCCAGCTCCCCGATCTCGTGGACCTGAGCGCCCAGTACATGCCGGGCGCCGCGCTCGAGGATCCGCGCCCCACGCGGGCGCAGGTCTCCTCGTACGAGGTCAACGCCAACGCCCCGATCCCCCTCGGAGAGAAGACGTTCCTGATCCCGGGGGCGACCTACCACGTCGAGGCGATCTCGTACGCCGGCGTCTCGCCCGGCTTCGACGAGCTCCGGGCCTTCCACGCCGTCGACGTCCCGGTGCTGTTCGTCCAGCTGCTCCCCCACGACTGGTCGCTCTCGCTGCGCGTCGCGCCGGGGCTCGCGGGCGACTTCGAGGCCTTCGACGGCGGGCTCGTCCGCGTCAGCGCGCTCGGGCTCGCCACGCACACGCTCTCGGAGAAGCTCGTCCTCGGCGGCGGCGCGCTCGCGTCGTACAGCTTCGGCTCGTTCCTCCCGCTGCCGGCCGCGTACGTCGACTGGACGCCGAGCCCCCAGCTCCGCGTCGAGGCCTTCCTGCCGGGCTTCGCGGCCGTGAAGCTCCTCTTCTCGGATCGCGTCGAGGTCGGCCTGCGCGCCGACCTGGCGGGGAACGCCTACGCGGTGCGCGACCCGCGCGTCACGGGCGCGTGGCCGTGCGCGGCCCAGCCGGCCGACGACCCGGCGACCGAGCAGGACGAGCGGGCGGCGCGGCCCTCCGAGTGCGTCGATCACATCGCCTACTCCGTCGCGACCGCGGGCGTGACCCTCGGCGTGCGCGCCTTCGCGTCGGTGTGGCTGACCGCCCAGGCGGGTCACAGCCTGTTCCGTCGCTACGAGCCGATGAACGACGAGGACGACGCCATCCCCGGAGGCGGGCAGAGCATCCCGAACGTGCCCTTCTTTCGCGCCGGCGTGACGTGGCGTATCCCGAGGAGCTGAAGCGCGACTCACCACCCGATGGGCGTCGCGAGCGTATAGCCGCACACCGACCTCCGGCCGCTCGCCGGACCGTTGAAGACGGCTCGACGCCGGTGCATCCTCCGCCTTATGCGCCCGGGAGAGGTCATCGACAGCCGCTTCCAGCTCGAGCGCGTCGCGGCCTTCGGTGGGATGGGCACCGTCTACCGCGCCATCGACCGGGCCACGGGGGGTCAGGTCGCACTCAAGCTCCTCGGCCCGCCCGAGCGGAGCTCCGCGCACCGCTTCGAGCACGAGGCACGCATCCTCGCCGAGCTCGATCACCCGAGGATCGTCCGGCACGTAGCCCACGGCATCACCCCCGACGGGATGCCGTACCTCGCCATGGAGTGGCTCGAAGGGGAGAGCCTCGCGCAGCGCCTCGCCCGGCAGAAGCTCGATCTCGAGGAGAGCCTCGCCCTGCTCCGCGCCGCCGCCGAGGCGCTCGGGGCGGCGCACGCGCGGGGCATCGTCCACCGCGACGTCAAGCCGAGCAACCTGCTGCTCGTCGGCGGCGAGGTCGCCGGCCTCAAGGTGCTCGACTTCGGCATCGCCCGGATGAAGCGCACCATCGGCACGCTCACCCGGACCGGCTCGGTGATGGGGACCCCGGGCTACATGGCCCCGGAGCAGGCCACGGGCGAGCGCGACCGCCTCGACGCGCGGGCCGACATCTTCTCGCTCGGCGCCGTGCTCTTCGAGTGCCTCACGGGCAGGCCCGCGTTCCAGGGCCAGCACGTGATGGCCCTCCTCGCGAAGCTCCTCATGGAAGACCCGCCGCGCGTGCGGAACCTCCGGCCCGAGGTGCCGCAGGAGCTCGACGAGTTCGTCGCCCGCATGCTCGCCAAGGACCCGGAGCAGCGGCCGCGCGACGGCTCGGCCGTCGTCGAGGCGCTCGACGCCCTCGAGCGCGATCCCACGAGCGGCCTGGCCGCGCCCCCCGTCCTGTACGAGGCGATCACGGCGTGCGAGCTCCGGCTGCTCTCGATGGTGGCCGCGCGGGAGCCGCGCTTTTCGCCCTGCGACAGCGCGGCCAGCACGCTCGTCGCCGCGGCGACGAGCGACCTCACGAGGAGGCTCTACACGAGCGCGCAGGCGTTCGGGGCGCGCGTGGACGCGCTCGCCGACGGGACGATCGTGCTCTCGATCGCCGGCGTGGGCGACGCCGCCCTGCAGGCCGCGCGCGCGGCGCGGTGCGCCCTGAAGCTCGGCGAGCTCGTGCCGGAGGCCTCCGTCGTGCTCGCGACCGGCCGCGCCGAGCACACAGGCAGCCTCCCGGTCGGGCCCGTCATGGACCGCGCGGCCGCGCTCCTCGCCCTCGCGGAGCGCGAGGCGCGCCCGGAGCGGAGGCCCGCGCCCGTGTGGATCGACGACGTCACGCGGGCGCTGCTCGACGCGCGGTTCGAGATCGAGCCGGCCCGGCCCGGCACGTTCTTCCTGCTGCAGGAGCGCGAGGTCGGCCGGTCGGCGCGGACGCTCCTCGGGAAGCCGAGCCCCTACGTCGGCCGCGACAGGGAGCTCCGGAACCTGCGCGAGCTCCTGGAAGACAGCTTCGGCGGGCCCGAGCCCCGCGCGATCCTGATCACCGGGCCGCCCGGGATCGGCAAATCCCGCTTGCGGTACGAGCTCATCGAGATCTTGCGGGAGCGGCACCCCGAGCTCACGGTCGCGGTCGGCCGCGGCGACTCGCTGAGCGCGGGCTCGCCGTTCTCGCTCCTCGGCTCCGCGCTCCGGGGCGCGGCCGGGATCACCGGCGGCGAGCCCGCCCCGGCGCAGCGGGAGCGGCTCCTCTCGCTTGTCGCCCGCGCCCCGTCGCTCTCGCCGGGCGAGAGGACGCGGATCGCCGCCTTCCTCGGCGAGATCGTCGGCACGCCGTTCCCGGGCGAGGCCGATCCGAGGTTCCTCGAGGCGCGGCAGAGCCCGGCCCTGATGGCCGACCAGATCCCGCTCGCCTACCTCGACTTCATGGAGGCGGCGTGCGCGGCGGGGCCTTACCTGCTCGTGCTCGAGGACATCCAGTGGGGCGACGCGGCGTCGCTCAAGCTCATCGCGCGGGTGCTCCGGGAGCTCCGCGACAGGCCCTTCGCGGTGCTCTACCTGGCGCGCGTCGAGGTGCGGAAGGCCTTCCCCGTCCTCTGGGAGGGCAGCGAGGTCCACGAGATGACGCTCGGCGCCCTGCCGCGCCGCGCGGCCGAGGAGCTCGTGCGGCAGATGCTCGGCGACGGGTTCCCGCACTCGGAGGTCTCGCGCCTCGTCGAGCGCGCGAGCGGCAACGCCTTTTACCTGGAGGAGCTCATCCGGGCGGTCGCGGAGGGGCGCGCGGACAGGCTGCCGGAGACGATCCTGGGCATGGTCGAGGCGCGGCTCGAGGCGATCCCCGCGGAGGCGCGGCGGCTGCTCCGGGCGGCGAGCGTCTTCGGCGAGGCGTTCTGGAAGACGGGGGCGCTCGCCCTGCTCGGCGACGCCGGCGGATCGACGCTCGCGGTGGACTGGCTGCCCTGGATGCTCCAGCGCGAGCTGCTCGAGCGCCGCGAGCAGAGCCGCTTCGCGGACGAGGAGGAGTACGCGTTCCGGCACGCGCTGATCCGCGACGGCTGCTACGCGATGCTGCCGGACCACGATCGCGCGCTCGGGCACAGGCTCGCCGCCGAGTGGCTGCTGCAGGCGGGAGAGCACGACCCCAAGGTGCTCGCCGAGCACTTCGAGCGGGGCGGCGAGCCGCGGCTCGCCGTGGAGTTCTACCTGCACGCGGCGGAGCAGGCGCTCGCCGGGAGCGACCCGGCCGCCGCGCGCTCGCTCGCGGAGCGGGGGCTCGCCCTGGGCGCGGAGCGGGACGTCGAGGCGGTGCTCCGCGGGATCCGGGAGGGGGCGTCCCGCGCGCTGGGCGCCGCGGACGCCGCGCTCTCGTCGAGGTCGTGAGCGCTCAGGGAGCGCCGCTTTCCCCGATACGGAGCATCTTCCGGTCCTGGAGGACGCGGAGCTGCCTCACCTGGAAGGCGAGGGGGTAGCTCGCCGATCTCGTTGAGGAACAGCGTGCCGCCGTGAGCCACCTCGAGGAGCCGGGGCGCGCGTGGCTGGCGCCCGTGAAGGCGCTCTTCTCGTGTCCGAAGAGCTCGCCATCGAGGTGCGACGATGGAACTCGGTGCCGAAAGTACCCCGTGCGGGATCTGCATCCTCTGCGCGATCATCGAGCGCGCCACGATCACGAAGATCCTCGAGCACCTCGGCATGTCGGTGCACCCTCTGCCGGCCAAGCGAGGGCGAGACCCTACCCGGAGCGAGGCCCCGCCGATCGGGGCGGACCTGTAGACCACGACCCGGCGTGCCGCGCGTCAGGTGGAACGCTTTCGATCAGGCCCGGGCGGCGGGAGCCGCCCGAGGAGCCGTCGATGCCGGACACGGTGCGCTGCGGGGGACGTGCGTGACTGCGTTTGGACGAGCTCAGTGTTGATGGACAATATGCCACAACCGAGTGAACTGGTCGGATCTGTTGTTTTTGTAGGCGCACCAGTAGGTTGTACTTTGTGCGTCAAGGCAACCGCCGGTGGTTGCCGGGAAATTCTTGACAGGTCGGAATGGCTTTGCGCGGGCTAGCCTCCGCGACCTTTCCTCGTTGGGGGGGACATGGTACGAATCCCGCATGCTAGCGCACGACATCGGACGAGCTATCGAGGCAGCCAGGAAGCGCCTCGGTGTATCACTCGAAGATCTGTCCGCCAGCACGTCGCTAGATGTTGCCATGTTGGGCTCGATCGAACGGGGGGAGCAGCTTGTCTCGACCGCGAAGCTCGATCGCATCGCGTCGGTGCTGGGGATTGACGCATTTGCTCTCTACAATGGTCGCGAGGTAGAGCGAACCCTCGTGGTGTTGCCTCGCTACGCCGCAGGGAGTGACTTCCAAGACGGAGATCTCCCGGTGCTGCGCCGCGCTCTTGAGCGAGCAACGGCGCTCGCCAAGGTATCGGCCATCGTCGGCAAGACGAGCCTCGCCGGTCGGTTCAAGCCAAAGCCGCCCGGAGCCGACCCGGCTCAAGACGGGTACCATTACGCCAGGCTTGTGCGTAGGGCCCTCGGACGAACCACAGAGCCGCTAGGCAGCCTGCCCGAGTTGCTTGCCGAGCAGTTCGACGTCCCCGTTATCGTTGCGCCGCTGGCGACGGCGGCGTTGCAGGCCGCCGCCGTTCGCTCCTCGGCGACCCACGCGGCCGCCGTTGTGCTCAATCCATCGGTCAAGGATGGTCCCCCGGTTGGCAGTTTCCAGGCATGGCTCGTCGATCGTGTGAGCATCTGCCACGAGCTGTGCCATATCGTCTTCGACGAGCCCAGGGGAGGCATCGTCGACATTATCCTTGACGACCTGATCCGAGAGAGCCAGGCGAGGCCGCCGATCGAGCAACGGGCCGGCGCGTTCGCGGCCGAGATGCTCATCCCGCTCTTCGGCTTGAGGAAGCTGCTGGGGCAAGAAGGCAGGCAGACGGACACGCCTGCCCAAGCAGATCGCATGGTGGACGAGGTCCGGACGCACTTCAAGACGCCCGCCGAGATCGCTGTCAACCACCTTTACAACCACGGCTACATCGCTAGGATCTCCGCCTTCCGGGAGGATTTGATCCAGCGCGCGCAGGGGCGGGAGAACCCCCAGTCAGCCACGCCGCCAGCCGGCGAACACGATGCGTGGCGACAAGCTTTGATCGCCCGCACGCAGGACGCCCATGATCGCAGCCTCATCACGGACGGTGCGGCGCGAGCGCTGCTCGAGCTAGAGCCCGGCGAGCCGCTCCCGTGGGAGCGCGGTGCGCTGTGACCTTCCTGCTCGATGCGAACGTCCTCGTGGACTTCCAGAACGCTCAGCTTCTGTCTGCGCTCGTGGATGCGGCGCAGACTCTCGATATGGCCGTCGCCGAAAAGGTCTTCGACGAGGTCACGTTGCCCAAGCCAGACGACTCGAGTGATCTCGTTGGTAAGAAGCGACAGGCGGCCGCAGCCCTCGACGGCGCACGAATCAGGAAGATCGAGATCCTCCCGGGCACCCAAGAGGCCACGCTCATGCAGGCCCTCCTCGCACCGCTCCAGACGGTCAAGGAGAAGGACCAAGGCGAGGCCGCCTCCATCGCGATCGCGGCGAGCGACGCAGGACTTCTGTTCGTGACCGGCGACAAGACCGCGGTCCTGTGGGCCCTAAACGAGCTCTTTCACACGGGCGAACGCGTCATGCGAGTGCCGGTTTTCATCCGGACGCTGTTCCTCCGCGGGGCACTCCCCGCGAGCGCCGTAAAGCAAGTTGCAGCGAGGGCTGCGAGCCACGGCGCCGTCCCGAGTTGGTGGCAGTCGTGGTTAGCAGCGCTGTGATCGGACTCCAAGGCAAGCGCCCACCGGGGCCCAGGCCCATCCATCCCTGCTCGGGGACGCCGGCGGATCGACGCTCGCGGTGGACTGGCTGCCCTGGATGCTCCAGCGCGAGCTGCTCGAGCGCCGCGAGCAGAGCCGCCTCGCGGACGAGGAGGAGTACGCGTTCCGGCACGCGCTGATCCGCGACGGCTGCTACGCGATGCTCCCGGACCACGATCGCGCGCTGGGCGCCGCGGACGCCGCGCTCTCGTCGAGGTCGTGAGCGCTCAGGGAGGCCGCTTCCGAGGCCGCGGGGTGCCGTACTCCGCGCCGCCGCCTTGGCACCGCGAGCTCGACGATCGGCGGGTGCGCCGAGCACCTGAGCAGATCGTGAACATCCACGCGCACGCTGACCCCGGTCAAGTGAGCTGCATGAAATCGATCGCCGCTGCCATTCGAACGCCTGCAGCCACGTTTTCGCCGGTGAGCTGCGCCGGCTGCGCCGCCAGTCGATTCGTGTAGTCCTGTACGAAGGCCTGGAATCTGGGCATGCCGCCGACGGACAGATCCGAGAGATCGAGCGCGTCCACGTCGGTGCTCGCCCCCGACTCGTTCACGAAATGCAGCTTCACGCCCGGGTAGTTTGCGTCCAGCGCCGCTTTGAACGAGAGGAGCACCCTTCGACAGACCGTGCATGGCTTCTTCGAGCCGACCACGAAGACGTGCTCGGGGTACTTGGCAAAGTCGTTCCCCGCGGCTCTCAGGCGCCTCGCGAGCTCACGGAGGATGTTCTGCTCGGCGTGCAAGGGCCCCTCCACCCGTTCGAGCTGGCCCACCTTCACCTCCTTGCCATCGAACTGCAGCGTGTGCGCACGCGTCAGGTTGGTGAGAGCCGCGGCGAGATGAGCGTGGTTGTTCGCTTGGCCAGCGGTGTTCGAGGCAAAACAATATTTTCCGCCGAGCTTGGTGACCTGCACTTCCATGACCGAATTGTCGATGCGCTTGGCCTCGGTGAATACCGCCGTGCTCATCGCGTGCAGCAGCGATGCTTTCTCCCCGTTGATGCCCAGGATCGCCCTCTGAATCGAACCTCGCCCCGACGCTCGTTCGAGCGGGGCCTTGGCGGCGTGGGGGGCGCGGGTCGTCGACGGGGAGCCCGGGCCGCGCCTGGCCTGCACCACGGTCGCTGGATGCGGAGGCCGTGAATGCCCGGAGACGGTGGCGGGATGCGGCGGGCAGGGAGGTCGCTTCATGGATCTCGGATGAACCTACACAGCGGGACCGCCCTGGCAAGATTCTAGCCCTGGCCGCAGCGGCGGCGGTTGGCGCGCTCGTCGGCGGATCGGTCGGTTTGCTTCGGCTTTTCACCCACCGTCGTCGGGTTCGGCGCGCAGCGAAAGAGGTGGAGTTCTTCGTCGGCGAGCCACCGGATCTACCCTATGTCGGCAAGCGGTGCGCTCTATGTGCACGATCGATCGTGACCAACGAGTGTGGAGCTCGCTGCCAGACGTGCGGCGCGCCCATCCATCATGAGAAATGTGCCCGGAAACATAGGTCCGCGCATCGCCAGCCCGAGGGAGCTCCTTCGCCAGGCGATTCCTGAGGATCGTGCCAGCCGGGAGGGGGCGTCCCGCGCGCTGGGCGCGGCGGACTCGCGCGCCGCGCTCTCGTCGAGCTCGTGAGCGCTCAGGGCGAGCGCTTCCGCGGCCGCGGGATGCCGTACTCGTCGATGCGGTTGATCAGCGTGCGCAGCGACACGCCGAGGAGCTTCGCGGCGCGCGTCTGGTTGCCCGCGGACCGCTCGAGGGCCTCGATGACGCGCTGCCGGTCGACGGCCTTCATCTCGAGCCGGAGCCTCGCCATGGCGTCGCTGCTGGGCGGCGCGGCGTCGGCTGGCGGGGGCGCGGCGTCTGCTGGCGGGGGCGCGGCGCGGCTCGACGGAGGCGCGGCGCGGCTCGACGGAGGCGCGGCGCCGCTGGGGGGCGCGGCGCGGCTCGATGACGGCGCCGCGCCGCTCAATGGCGGTGCTGCGTCTGCTGGCGGCGGCGCGGCGCGGCTCGATGGCGGCGCGGCGCCGCTGGGCGGCGCGACGTCGGTTTGCGGCAGCGCGGCGCCGCTGGGCGGCGGGGGCACGCTGCCGCTGGACGGCAGCGGGGCGCGGCCCGGGGGGGGCGCGGCGCCGCTCATCAGGTGCGGCGGCAGATCCGCGGGCAGGACCGACTCGCCCGCGCACAGGACCGCCGCGCGCTCGATCACGTTGCGCAGCTCGCGCACGTTCCCCGGCCAGGCGTACGCCTCGAGGGCGGCGAGCGCCTGCGGCGAGATGCGGGGCGCGCTGCGCTGGTCGAGCCGCCGGCACGCCTCCTCGAGGAACCGGCTGGCGAGCGGGCCGATCTCGGCGACCCGCTCGCGGAGCGGCGGGACGACGAGGGCGATGCCGTTCAGCCGGAAGTAGAGGTCCTGGCGGAAGGCGCCGCCCGCGATCTCCGCCTCGAGATCGCGGTTCGTCGCCGCCACGAAGCGGAGATCGAGCCGGCGGGGGGTGCGGCCCCCGATGCGGAGCACCTTCCGGTCCTCGAGGACGCGGAGCAGCTTCGCCTGGAAGGCGAGGGGCAGCTCGCCGATCTCGTCGAGGAACAGCGTCCCGCCGTGGGCCGCCTCGAGGAGGCCGGCGCGCGCGTGGCTGGCGCCCGTGAAGGCGCTCTTCTCGTGGCCGAAGAGCTCGCCCTCGAGGAGCGACGGCGGCAGCGCGGCGCAGTTCAGCTCCACGTAGGGCCCGCTCGACCGCGGCGAGCGCGCGTGGAGGGTCCGGGCGAGCACCTCCTTGCCCACCCCCGTCTCGCCGAGGATGAGCACGCTGATGGGGCTCCGCGCGGCGCGGGCGGCCTGCTCGTAGAGCGCCAGCATCGCCGGGGCCAGCACCACGATGTCCGCGGGCGGCTGGCCGCGGTCGGGCTCCTCGGCCGCGCCCGCGGGCGCGCGGCCGACGACGACGGTCGTCGCGCCGAGGTTGAAGCGCTCGCCGATGCCGACCTCGGCGCTCTCCCGCGAGAGGCGCCGCAGGCGGTGGGTCCGCACCGTCACCGCGCGCGGCTGCTGCTCGCCGACGAAGGTGCCGTTGGCGCTCCCGAGGTCCTCGATCCGGAGCGGGGGACCGACGTGGAGGACGGCGTGCCGGCGCGAGACCGAGCGATCCTCGATCCGCACGTCGCACCCCTCGTCGCGGCCGAGGACGACGCTGCCGCGGGGCGGCAGCGGGGCGAAGGTGATCGTGTTGCCGGCCACGATCGCGAGCCGGAGCGTCGTCGTGCAGGAGCCCCGCACATCGCTGCCGGGAGAGCCTTCGTCCACGAGCACATCCTACGCGCCGCCGCGCGCTGCCGCGCGCCGGTTTGCGCTGGATTGCACGAATCGTGCAAAACCGTGCAGATCGTCCGGATCGTGCGGGCGATGGCGCGGCCGATCGTGCAGACCGATGCACGATCGGCGCACCGGCGGCCGGCGCCCACGCGCGGCGGCGCCGCGAATCGCTGGGGCCGGTGCTCGGCACGCCTCCTGCTCATCCAGGAACTCGGGCGCTCGCGAGCGTCGATGGCGGCCTCGAGCGACGGCGCGTGAAGCGCGGTCGAGCGGGCTCAGCAGCGGCGCGGCGCGCCCCCTACGGAGTATGGATCAGGAGCGATCATGTGTAACGAGCATGGACCCTTCAATCGCAGGCGCCTCCTTCAGGGGCTGGGCCGCACGGCGGCGGTGGCCGCGTTCGCGCCGGCCGTCCTGTCGACCCGGCTGGCCGAGGCGCACGTGCAAGTGACGCACGAGGAGCTCGCCCCTGGCCGGCCCGAGGCCGTCGGCCTGTGCTCGGAGCGCATCGAGGACGTCTTCGCGCGCATCCAGCGCCGCGTGAACGACGGCCTCTTCCCGGGCGCGGTCGCCCTGATCGCGCGGCGGGGGAGGATCGTCGGGCACCGGGCGTTCGGCACCCGGGTCCGCGGCGCGGACGAGCCGGTCACGCTCGACACCCTGTTCGACGTGCTCTCGATCACCAAGGTCCTGGCGACGGCGACGTCGGCGATGATCCTCGTGCAGGACGGCGTGCTGCGGATGAACGACCGCGTGGCCGACTTCATCCCGGAGTTCGCGGCCAACGGGAAGGAGGCCGTCACGGTGCGCGACATGCTCCGGTACACATCCGGCTTGCCGCTCGACTGCCACTTCCTGGACGATCCGGACGGCGAGCGCGTCTGGCGGCGCATGGCGGAGTCGCCGCTCGAGTACGTCCCCGGGACGCAGGTGCTCTACAGCGATCTCACCTACCGCCTCCTCGGGCGGGTGATCGAGGCCGCCGCGGGCGTGGATCTCGACACCTTCGCGAAGGAGCGCATCTGGGGCCCGCTCGGCATGAGCGACACGACCTTCAACCCGTCGGCGGAGCTGATCGCGCGCACCGCGGCCACGGGCTACTCCGAGGCCCGGGGCCGGGTGCTGCGCGGCGAGGTGCAGGACGACCAGGATCACGCGCTCGGCGGGATCGTCGGCTGTGACGGCGTCTTCTCGACGGCGAGGGACATCGCGGTGTTCTGCCAGATGATCCTGAACGGCGGCAGGTATGGCGGCGTCCGCGTCCTGAGCCGCCAGGCCGCCGCCGCCATGGTGAACAACCAGACGCCCGAGGTCAGGGCAGAGGAGACCGATTTGTCTCCGATAACGAACCTCCTGATGACGCCCAAGGGCTATGGATGGGAGCTCGCGACCCGCCGCTTCTCCCACGGCGGGTCGCGCCTTACGACGGGCTCTTATGGCAAGGCGGGCGGCACGGGGTGCTTCCTGTGGATCGATCGCCGCCGCGAGCTGATCGGGGTCCTCTTGACCAACCACGGCCTGCCGACGCCGCTCGACGAGATCGGCTGGAACCGGATGCTCGACGCGGTCGGGAACGTGGAGTTCTTCGACGGGATCGTCAACGCCGCCCTCGACGCGTGAGCCCGGCGGGCGCCGGCCATCACAGGAAATCAACAGAAGGGAAGTGAGATCGAGAGCGCGCAAGGGGGAGGCAAGAAACATCTCGCCTCTGGTCCCTTGCGCCCCATGCGCCCTTGCGGTTCCTCTCTTCAGGCGCTCTTCACGCCCCCTCCGGCGCCGCGCGGCGCGGCGTCACTTGCCGCAGCCGACGCGCGCCGAGTTGAGCGCCAGGTCGTCGTACCACATCGTCTTCGCGCCGCCGTGGTACTTCTCGAACCCGAACTTGAAGAGCTTGTAGTCGTACGGACCCCAGTCCGTGACGTGCATCGCGTTGACCTCGGCGCCGTCCACGAACACGCTCACCGAGCGGCCCGGTCCGTCGTAGTGGAACTCGAGGCAGTACCAGGTGTTCGCGACGAGCTTCACGCCGCCGCTGCACATGTACATTCCGCCGTTCGAGAGCATCTCTTTGTCGTCGCTCTTGCGGTTCAGCTCGAGCTGACACTGGTGCTCGCCGATGCGGATCTGCTCTCCGTTGTTGGGATCCCCGTTGCCTTCCACGGCCGCGACATACGTGTTGTGGCCCATCTGGATGTCGGTCGCGCTCTTGAGGTAGATCCTGCCCCAGAAGTTGCTCGGCACGGCCACGCCGAGCATCTGGCTGAAGTCCGTGCCCGAGACCTTGACGGAGTGCGTGCCGCTGTGACCGGTGCTGTCCAGCGTCACGAAATCAGCCATCTTCGACCGCTGGTACTCCGGGAAGAACTGGAGCTCCGAAGGCAGCGAGCCGCCCTCGAAGTCGGAGCAGAAGATGCTGCACCCGCCGGGATCCGGGTCGCCGGTCGCCGTGCTGGTCGTGGTGTCGTTGCCCCCGGCGCCCGTGGTGGCGTCGCCTGAGCCGCTGCTCGTCGTGGAGCTGCCGCTGGTGACGTCGCCTGAGCCGCTGGTCGTCGTGCTGCCGCTGGTGACGTCGCCGCCGCTCGTGGCGCCGCCGCTTGTCGCGCCGCCGCTGGTCGCGCCGGGGCCGGCGGAGGTGCTCCCGGGGCCCGCGGCGTCACCGCCGGACCCGCCGGCGCCGCTTCCGGAGCTGGAGTCGTCACCGCACGCGGCCACGGACGCGAGCGTGAGCGCCGCAAAGAAGGCAAAGGAACGAGCCGAGAAGGACATACTGGGAGATCTCCTCAACAACGGGCAGTGAATGTGCCCAAGCGATGCGCGCGACTTTACCAGTGAACCCTGCGCATGTCAGGCACAACCGGAGGAGTGGGCGGAGGCCCGCTCACGCCTGCCGGAGCCCCATCGCGCGCGCGACTCCATCCCGGTACGCGAGCCAGGCCGCGTGCGCCGAGGCGACCGCCGAGGCGACCGCCTCCGCCATCGGGCCCTCGTCCGGCACGTGCCCCAGCACCATCTCCCACGCGTCCCGCCGGTGCCCGCCCTCCACCGCCCGGTGCGCCCTCACCAGGCGCATGCGCTCGGGCGGACACCCGTAGTGACGCACCATCGGGTGCGCGCGCAGCGCCTCCTCGATCGGCGGCGCCTCGCGCTGCCCGAGGAGCTCTGCGCGCTCGTGCACGCTGCCCTCCACGAAGATCGTCAGCACCGCCGCGCCAACGACCCACGGCGGCGCCGCGCTCGTGTGATCGAGCAGGGCCCTGTAGGCGCCGGCCTCGGGCTCGAGCGGGATCGACTCGTCCTCGATGGCCGCGCGCGGGATGCCCAGGCCATCGATCATCTCCAGGAAGAGCTCCGGGTGCGACACGCCCAGCGAGAGCTTGCCGGTCTGCTCTTCGAAGAGGTTCTCCGAGAGGGCGCTGCGCACCGCGGCGGGCGGCGACTGGCCGAGCACACGCGCGAGCAGCACCGGGAAGTCGCGCACGAAGACCCGGTATTCGTGCCGGAGGTGGACCGCGAGCTGGTCGCGCGTGAGGCCGGGGCCGGTGAGGTGCGCCCAGGCCCAGTGGTTCTTGCGGTCCATGATCGCGAGCAGGCGCTCCTGAAGACGACGCGTCATGCGGCAGCTCCTCGGCAAGGGGGGAGCCTTGGTTGTACAGCACCGAAGGCGTCTGCCCAGCGCCGTCGTCGCCACCCGCGCAGACGGCGGCGCGCCGTCAGGGCAGGGGGTGGCCTGGAGAGCGTGGGGGCGCTCGCGCGCTGTCCTGTCACAGATCACCCCCTTCGGCCGATGAGCGACAATGCGCTCACGATCCTTGGCGTTCGTCGCTGCGGTCACCCTCCTGGCCTGTGGGGCGCAGGGGCTCGTCTCGCGCGAGGACAGCCTCGCGTCCGCCCCTGCGCCGGTGCGCGCAGAGGCGCCGGCGCCCGCGTCGAGCCCGGCGCCCGCGCCGGCTGCGGCGCCTCCTGCAGAGCCCGCCGTCGCGCCCGCGTCGGCCGATCCGATCGTCGCCCGCGCCCGCCTCGAGGTCGCCCGCGGCGTCGCCTACGACCCCGCCTGGGTCGCCATCGGCTACCCCAACGGCGATCCGGCCCCCGATCGCGGCGTCTGCACCGATGTCGTCGTCCGCGCCGTCCGCGCCGCGGGCATCGATCTCCAGCAGAAGATCCATGAAGACATCCTCGCGCGCCGGGCCGTCTACACGACGGTCGAGCGTCCCGATCGCAACATCGACCACCGCCGCGTCGGGCCGATGCTGACCTACCTGCGCGCCCACGCCACGGCGCTCCCGAGGACGTTCGACGAGGCCGCGGTGAGGACCTGGGAGCCTGGCGATATCGTGGTCTGGGCGCTCAAGCCGTGCCCTTCGTGCAGGCCGGATCACGTGGGTATCGTCAGCGATCGCAAGGGGCCGCGCGGCATCCCGCTCGTCCTGCACAACCTCGGGCCGACGCCGACCGAGGACGATGTCCTCGACGCGTGGACCGTGCTCGGCCACTTCAGGATCCGCGGCGCGGCGACGCGGGAAGGGGTCGAGGAAGGGCGGGGCGGCTCCGGGCCGTGAGCGGTGCGGGTCGCGCTACCTGGGGAGGTCGCCCAACCTGGGTCGGGTCGCTCCGTAGGAGCCGCTCAGGGACGCCAGGGACAGGCAAACGAGCTCAGGGGTGTCCCTGGCGCATCAGCGATCGTCCCCTGGGGCGGTTGCCGTGTCCCTGACACCTCGTGCCTCGTCCCTGACGACGATCCACGTGTCCCTGGCCGCTGTCTCACCGGTCGCCGCTCGGCGTGCCCATTGTCCCAGGCGGCCCTGTTCGTGTCCCTGACGCTCGCTCACGTGTCCCTGGCGGCCAGCGCGCAGCGAACCTGGGTCGGCTGGCCAACCTGGTCGATTGTTCCCAGCGGCTTGTTGGGCGCGTGACAGAGAAAGAGAAAGAGAGAGAACACAGGGAGGCGGGGAGGAGAGAGACAGACAAAGGGAGGAGGGGGAGAGGTGGGGCCATTCTTCGAGCGCGCTCGCTTGGGGCGACTGCTTTCAGGGGGCCCGTTTGCAGGGTGGTTCCCGGCGATGTCGATTCCGCACAACCAGAGTTGGTCTCGCGTCGATAGATAGGCATGAGCATCGGTTGGGCGCAGGGAGACAGGGAAGCGAGAAGGTCGTGGGATCTGTCCGAGCGAGTTGTCGGAGCGTGTATCGAGGTGCACCGTCACGTCGGTCCCGGGCTCCTGGAGTCTGAATCTCTTCCCCATCTCTCACCTCCCCGCCTCCCCGCCTCCCTGTGAATCTCTCTTTCTTCCTCTCCCTCCCCCCAATCTCTTCGCCTCCCGCATCCTGTCGGCAGCGCCGTTCGTCGGTGGGCCATGACGACGAAACCCCGACCGAACGACGCCTCTACATCTCCATGATCGGCGCGGCCGCGCTCTGCACGGCGCCCTCCACGCGCAGGGGCTCCTAGTACTACAGCCGCACGTCGCGGAATCTTCGCGGATTTCGATGAGCGGGCGGGCGATCGTGACGCTTGGCTCGTCCGCGCACTGGTGGAGTCCAGCTCGTTCGGCGCTCACCGACGTGCGGCTGCAGTACTAGCGCACCGATCACGTTGGAGTTCCGAGGAAATCAACAGAAGGGAAGAGCAACCGCAAGGGCGCAAGGGGCGCAAGGGGAAGGCAAGAAAATTTCTCTTCTCTGGTCCCTTGCGGCCCTGGCGCCCTTGCGGTTGCTCTCTTTCCCGCATTCGTTGCCCTTGGAGCTTGCTCCCTGGAAGATCGGTTGGGACTCACAACCCATTGAATTCAGGTAGGTTTCAACCCGTTCGTTGCTCTAGCAGAGCGCCGCGCCTGCCAGGCCCAGGGGACGAGCCGAGGAATACGTGCTGGAGATCTCCCCGACAAAGGGCGCAGAATGGTCCCGGCGATGCGGGCGACCTCCCGACCTGCTTTCGAGTTCACGAGCCACCGCCTCGCGGGGCGCCACGAGGGCCTCGGCCGCATCTTCGCAGGCCTCGCGCTGCTCGCGATCGTGGGGCCCTTCCTGGCCAGCGTGCTCGCCGTGATCCTCGCAGACGTGCTGGGCGAGCCGAGCCTCCGCGGGTTCGCCCTCAACGCCCTCGCCTTGACCCTGCCGGGCGTGCTCGCCGCCCTGGGCCTCTCGCTCGTGAGCGCCCTGCTCATCACCACGGGCATCCGCTGGAGGGGGCCGGTCCGCGTGGCCGCCGGCGCGGCCGGGCTGCGCTTCGCCTTCGGCGCCCTGGAGCGCTCGATCCCGCGCGCCGAGATCCGCTCCGGCATCGTCCTGTCGGATCTGCGCGTCCGCGCCGAGCTCCGGCTGAGCCGCGGGCGGGTGATCGAGATGCAGGTGGCGCGAGAGGAGGAGGGCGCGCGCCTGCTCGCGGCTCTCGGGATCGGCCCGACGGAGCGGCGCGTCGCGGTCTCGCTCGGCAGCGTCCACCGCGAGCTCGTGGCCGGCTGCGTCGGCCTGCCGCTCTTCATGATGCTCTGGCTCATCGTGATCGCATCGATCGCCGTGCCGCTGACGGCCTCCGGCAGCTCCGGGCCGGTCGTGGCGTGGTTTGCCCTCGCCCTTGTGTCGACGTGGCTCCTCCGTCGCGCCGCGCGCCGCACCCAGGTCGTGGTGGGCACCGACGGCGTGCGCGTCGAGCGGCCCTTCTCGTCCGTCTGGCTCCCTTACACCGAGGTCGACTCGGTCGGGACGCGCGGCGAGCGGCTCCTTCTCTTTCGCCGGGGCGGCGGCATCCCTCTCGTGCTGCGGACGGGGGAAGCCCTGACCGAGGCGCTCGCGCAGCGCATCCGCGAGGCGCACGAAGGGGCCGCCGCCGGCGCAGCGCCGCGCGGCGCCGAGGCGCTGGAGCGGCGCGGCCGCGATCTCGCGGCCTGGCGCGAGGACCTCCGCAAGCTGCTCGCCGCCGGCGACTACCGCGCCGCCGGCCTGACCCCCGAGGACGCGCTCCTCGCCCTCGACGACGCCAGCGCCCCGCGGGACCGCCGCGTCGGCGCCGCCCTGCTCCTGCGCGTCGCCGGCTACCCCGAGGCGCAGGAGCACATCCGCGTCGCCGCCGGGGCCACGGCCGACGACGCGCTGCGCGCGGCGCTCGAGCACGCCGCCGAAGACGAGGTCGACGAGGCCGCGCTCGCGCGGGCCTTGCGGTGAGCTCCGCTGAGCCACTCTGGGCCACGCGCGACGGCGGCGTCGGGCAGCGTCGTAGAAGGCGAGAACTTCAGGGAGGTCCGGTGGTGGCGGGATGGCACACGGCCTGCTTGCTGCGTTGAGCGGAGGTGTTCATGTCACGTGACTTTCCTTCGGACGATGCAGCCTTGCTCTCGCCGTTGCCCACGCCGCCGCCTCGAACGGTGGCCCTGGTGCAGCGGGTGTCCCGAGCTGCCGCCGCGGCTGCTGCCGTGTTCGTGGTCGCCTGTGGTCCGCCGGGCGCCGAGCAGGGCACGGGTCAGGGCGATCAAGGCGAGATCATCCCGCCGATGGCGCCGCCTCGGGACGAGGGCGAGATCATCCCACCGATGCCGCCGCCTGGGGACGAGGGGGAGATCATTCCACCGATGCCGCCGCCTCCTCCCGACTGCGAGGGCGGGGAGATCATCCCGCCGATGCCGCCGCCGCCTCCCGACTGCGAGGGAGGGGAGATCATCCCGCCGATGCCGCCGCCGCCTCCCGACTGCGAGGGAGGGGAGATCATCCCGCCGATGCCGCCGCCGCCTCCGGACGGTGAGGGCGGCGAAATCATCCCGCCGATGCCGCCGCCTCCGGACGGTGAGGGCGGCGAAATCATCCCGCCGATGCCGCCGCCGCCTCCGGACGAGGGCGAGATCATCCCGCCGATGCCGCCGCCGCCTCCGGACGAGGGCGAGATCATCCCGCCGATGCCGCCGCCGCCTCCGGACGAGGGCGAGATCATCCCGCCGATGCCGCCGCCGCCTCCGCCGTGCAAGTGAGGTGTTCGAGCGTCGCACGGTTGCTCCCCCCGACATCGTGAGGTCGAAGATGGGCGAACAGGAACGCGAGCTGGAAGTTGCGCCCGAGTGGTGGCGCTGGGCCACGGAGAACCTGCTGCGCGGCGTGCCGGAAGGCGCGATCTCGGAGCAGCTCCAGGCGGCCGGCGTCAGCAGCGCACAGGCCGGAGAGCTGCTCTCGGCCATCG
The DNA here is from genome assembly GCF_051473855.1 of Sorangium sp. So ce375. Lineage (NCBI taxonomy): Bacteria > Pseudomonadati > Myxococcota > Polyangiales > Polyangiaceae > Sorangium > Sorangium sp. So ce375. Next base: position 9,310,252 of record NZ_CP150335.1, on the reverse strand, counting down.
TCCGTTCGCCCATCTTCGTCGCCGCTCGGCCCTTCGCGAGGTCGGCGCGGCGGCACGAGATGCTGGCGCGGCTCCAGCAGAGGATGGCGTCGACCGCGTGCGACCCGACGGGGATCCCGCGGCGCTCCGGCGTGTCGGGCGCGGAGCTCCGCGACGTCTATGTCGCCGGCAACATCCCGGTCATCCTGACCGACGTCGTGACCCGCTGGCCCGCCTTCGGCCGGTGGACGCCGGCCTACCTCGCCGAGCGCTTCGGCGATGTCGCGGTCGACGTCACGACGGGACGCGAGGGCGATCCCGATTACGACATGCACGCGGCGCGGCACACGGTGAGCACGCCGCTGCGCGACTTCGTCGCGCGCATCGTCGACGCCGCGCGCGAGGAGACGAACGACTTCTACATGGTCGCCAACAACCGCGTCCTAGAGCGGACGACGCTCGGCGCGCTGCTGGACGACGTGGTGCTCCCGGACGGGTACTGCGCCGCGCAGCGGATGCTGGGCGCCTCGGCGCTGTGGCTCGGCCCTGCCGGGACCGTCACGCCGCTGCACTACGACACGTCCAACATCCTCTTCGGGCAGGTGTACGGCAGGAAGCGTTACCGCATGATCGCGCCGTTCGAGACGTCGCTGTTCGACGGCGCGCGCGCCATGTACGCCGGTCGGGATCCGGAGAAGGACTCGATGGAACCCGTGCTCGTGAAGGACGTCGTGCTCGAGCCGGGCGAGGCGCTCTTCATCCCGGTGGGCTGGTGGCACCACGTCCGCGCGCTCGACGCCAGCATCAGCCTGGGGATCAACAGCTTTCCGTTCCACAACAACTTCGATTGGTACCGGCCGAGCAACATCGGTTAGCGGCTCGCGGGAGGCTGCGTCTTGACCATCAGGAACCTCGTGTTTCAGGGCGGCGGCGTGAGGCGGTGGCCAGCCGCTGAGACCGTGCGCGCGGGGCCGAACACCGCCGCGCCTTTGGAAGGAGCTTCTCGGACTCAGGGCGGGCAGGTGCCGGTACCTCTGTTCTCAGCGAGCAAGTTGTGGTGCGGCCAGCCGCATCGTCGCAGGCGCCATCCGATACTCCCTATTCCAGCCTGTCGCCCGACGATGCGGTGTCAAATCGGCCTAGACAAGGTGTGCCTCGTGCATCGAATTGGCATACCCATGCGCGGTCAGGATCATACGCGGTAGCACCTCCGATAGATACAGGCGGAGCCGCTTGCACACTCGGCAGCGCCTCGAGGATCGCCTCGCTACCCGCACGCCAGCGAAAGGACCATCTCGTCATCTCGGAAGGTCTCGGATGATGCGCGTTTCGACGTTCGATGATACGGCCTCGCGTATGGCGATACCACTCATTGAGCCGTTTGGTTATGTACAGATCTCCCGTGTGTGGAAACCATGCAGCGAGCTCAGAACCGGCGTTGAGTGCGTTGGCATATACTTTAACTGGCGAGAGCCACTCTTGCGATAGCTGTCGCAGGAGGAGCTCGTCAAAGAGCGACGGTAATAGCCCATTGCCTGCCCGCCGGGGAAAGAGTCCGGCATGATAACGCCCAAGGTTGGCCAACTGCGGGTGGAACATGCTCCCAGATGCACAGAACCTAGAAAACGCGACAGGCGAGCGGCGGCACCACAATTTCCAGAGCGTAGCCGCGAGAGCTGTCTCGAGCTTCGACCATTGGACCACGGGCGGCTTGCGTAGCAGAGCATCCGCGATATTGAGGGATATGGCCCTGCCTGGGCCGGGCCCTTGCGGGAATGCTCCGGCGGCGTCCGGGTTGAGATCAACGACGAACAGCGCGCGCCCTCGCTCGACTACGGAAGCGCAGATCCGACAGAGGCTCATCAGGCCGCCTGGTGTCGGTGGAAGCGCCACGCAGACCGGCGGCCCATCAGAACGCGCAAGCTCTTCGTTGAGATCGGCAGACGGCTCTCCCCCCCAGTATCTAACGCGCGCAGCACGATGACGTTTCGGATCGACTCTTGATGGCCCCAGCAGGAGATTGTCATCGTCGGCCACGACCGGGGATGCAACCTCGGCTAGAGCCGCTCCGGCGACCCTGCCAACGGCAACATATATCGCACGCTGTATCGAATCATTCATCATCTGAATCCGCGCGATCTGCATTTGCACGCTGGCGGGTATGGGGTGCCCTTTTGGCAGGCGTCACGGCAACTTTCGCACGGCGTGTAACCCCATTTGTCGCAGCCTGGATATCCCGTGATGCACTTACCACCGATGTCTTGGTAATCTACGTACATGTCTGTGCATGTCTTGTCGGGCGTGCACCCTGCCATCTCTTCAGTGGCGCCGCTCCCCACGTCGTCACCGTTCCGGAACCAGTCCCCCGTAGCTGCTGACCCCGGTGGGTATGGTTCTCCGGCCCCTGTGCCTTCCGTCCCCCTAAGGTAGCACTCACCCACGTCGTAGTTGCACGCCCACACCGTGAAGCCGAGAGGAATAAGAACAGGGATCGCCTTCAATCTCAGCCTGTGGCGCATGCTCATCCTCCAAGTTCTTCCAGATGCGTGTGCGAAGGGGCGGCGTCAACTGTGATTCAGGGCATGGATTGCGTCTCTGCGGCTACGGCTTGTCAACCTCGCCCCGGTCCCAAGCCGACCTCGAGCTGAGCGCAGCGGGTTGGACATCGTCGCGGCCGAGCTCGGCGTGGACCATCGGAGGTCGAGGCGCACGTCGGCGCGACCTTAAGCCTGCTCGGCGCGTTGTGACGCCCGGGGCGGAGGTCTCGAGCGTGAGCGCGGCACAGCCCCCACGGCGGGGTGCGGAGGTTGAGGCGGACGCCGACGACGGCTGGCGACGAGGAGCGCGGACGCGAGCGCTACATAGCCCTTCGTCGGGCGAGAGGCGTGCGGTGTCCAAGGCGCTGCGCGTGGCCATCGATAGCCGCCCTTTAGCGGGGGCCGGTCGGGTTGAGGACACGATTAACCTGCTCGGCCACGCTGCACGCAGCATCGTCCGCGTCGTGTCGAAGATCACGGAGCGTCCGCCCGAGGAGATCTGCCGCAAGGCGGGCATCCCGCTGCTGCTGGCTCCCAGCATCAAGGCTGGGCTCGACCTGGACTGGAGTGACCCGAAACAGAAGGCGGCGGCGATTCAGATCCTGGAGCGGCAGGTCTCGTCGCTGCAGCAGTGGGTCGACCGCCACCTGGACGACGTTGTCGAGCAGCCGCTTCGCTTCTATTTGGATGCGGTCATACAGGTTCGAGACCAGGACCTGGAAACCGCCGAGGATGGGACCGTGCGCATCCGGCAAGGCGTTGCGCCTGACCGCCGTGTCTCCATTCGGCGACGAACCGCTACACATCCGGCGCTCCTCCTGGGTTAGGGTAGCCAGCCCTGGACCGAGGCGACGCCCCGCGTTTCCCCGCTCAGCGCCGTGAAGGAGACCCCGATGAGCCGTTACGCCGACCATGAACCCGCGTGCCTGGACTCGCCCGCGGGCGCGCTCGATCTCGTCATCGACGCGCGCGCCCGCGATCTGGGCGGCTTCTCCGTGCGGCGCGTGCTGCCGTCGGTCCGCCGCCGCCTCGTCGGCCCGTTCGTCTTCTTCGATCACATGGGCCCTGCGCGCTTCGGCGTGGGACAGGGCATCTCGGTGCGCCCGCACCCGCACATCGGGCTCGCGACGCTGACGTACCTGTTCGAGGGGGAGATCCTCCACCGCGACAGCCTCGGCACCACGCAGCCGATCCGGCCGGGCGACGTCAACTGGATGGTCGCCGGGCGCGGCATCGTCCACTCCGAGCGTGACGATCCGGACCGGCTGGCGCAGGAGACGCGCCTCCACGGCGTCCAGTGCTGGCTCGCGCTGCCGGCGGAGCGCGAGGAGGACGCGCCCCGCTTCGAGCACCACCCGGCGGCGACGATCCCCGTCGTCGCCCGGGACGGCGCCGCGCTGCGCGTGATCGCGGGCGAGGCGTACGGCGCGCGCTCGCCGGTCGGCGTCCTGTCGCCGACGCTCTACGTCCACGCCGAGCTCGACGCGGGCGCGACGCTCCCGCTGCCCGAGGAGCACGCGGCGCGCGCGGCCTACGTGGTCGGCGGATCGGTCGGCTGCGAGGGCCAGCAGTTCGGCGAGGGGACGATGCTCGTGTTCCGCGCCGGAGCGCAGCCGGCGCTCCGCGCGCTCTCGCAGAGCCGCGTGATGCTCCTCGGCGGCGCCGCGCTCGACGGCGACCGCCACATCCTGTGGAACTTCGTCTCGAGCTCACCGGAGCGCATCGAGCGCGCGAAGCAGGACTGGAAGGCGGGGCGCTTCCCCAAGGTGCCGGGCGACGAGCTCGAGTTCATCCCGTTCCCCGACGGGTGAGGTCGCGCGAGAGCCGGAGCGGCGCTCTCGTTCGCCGCGTTCGAGGGAGATTCGCCGCGTTCGAGGGAGATGGACGGGCCATGTTGAACGGAGCTTGTTACTGCGGTGCCGTGCGCTTCGAGGTCGACGACGCGTTCGGCTACGCGTTCTACTGCCATTGCTCGCGGTGCCGGAGGCGCACCGGCGCCGCGTGCGCCGCCGTCGGCGGGATCGAGATCGACAGGCTCCGCGTCACCGCGGGGCGCGAGCACCTGCTCCAGGTCGGCGCGTCGGAGGACGGGTACCGCGGCGTCTGCAAGCAGTGCTTCTCGCCCGTGTACGACGCGGTGCGAGAGAGGCGGTTCGCTCACGTGCAGCTCGGCACGATCGACGGCGCGCCGGCGAGAGCGCCCGATCACCACATCTACGTCGGCTCGAAGGCGCCCTGGCACCAGATCACGGACGCCTTCCCTCAGTTCGAGGAGCTGCCGCCGTAGGCGCGGCGCGCGCGCCCCCCGGATCTCAATCGACTACATTTGTAGTTGACTGGCGGCCGTCCATGAACGACACTTGTCGTCGTGGCAACGGAAGCGCTGACCGATCTGCAGCTGGCGGTGATGAAGGCCCTCTGGGCCGTCGGGGAGGGCACCGTCGGGGACGTCGTCTCGGCGATGGCGAAGGACGGGCGCGAGCTCGCTCCCACGACGGTGGCGACCTTGCTGCAGCGGCTCAGCCAGCAGGGGTGGGTGGAGCGCACGCGGTCCGGCAGGCAGTTCGTGTACCGCGCGTCGGTCGACCAGAAAGAGGCGGCGAGGGGCGTGCTCCACCGCGTGCTGCGCTCCTTCTTCGGCGGCAGGGCCTCGGCCCTCACCGCGCAGCTCCTGGAGTCGGAGCAGCTCAGCCCTGAGGAGCTCGAGGAGATGCAGCGGCTGATCAAGGACAAAGGAGCGTGATCGTGGCGCTCCACCTGCTCGTCGGGCCGGGCACCTGGTCCGGCCCGATGGCCCTCTGGCTGGCGCTGCTGCTCACCTATTCGGCCCACGCCGCGGTCTGGACCGGGGCGGCGGCGCTCCTTTCGCGCCGGAGATCCCTCTCGTCCTCCACGCGGCACCTGCTCTGGAAGATGGCGCTGTTCGGCCCGCTCGCGACCGTGCTGCTCGCGGCGGTGATGTCCTGGGGCTTCGAGCGCGCGCCCGGGGACACGGCAGCTCTTCGAGAGATCGCCGTGCTGTCGCTCGAGGAGGCTCCCGTGCCCGCGGTCCTCGATGCCGAGCCGGGGGCCGGCAGCTCGACCGGGGCGAGCGCTTTCGCTGAATCCCCCGCGCGGCGCGCGGGGGGCAGCCCGGGGTGGGACCTGCTCGCCGCGGGCGCAGCCGGCGCCGCTGCGCTGGGGCTGCTGCGGTTCACCACGTCGGCATGGCTGCTGTGGCGCGGCCTCCGCGGGCGCAGACAGGTACAGGACGCGCGGCTGCTCCAGCGCCTGGAGCGGATGCGCGCCCGGATCGGGCTGCGCCACGTCGTGCTGACGGAGAGCGCCGGCGTCGGCAGCCCGCTCGTCCTCGGCGCCTCCGAGATCTGCATCCCGCCGGCGAGGCTCGCGGCCCTCACCGACGCAGAGATCGACGCCGTGTTCGCGCACGAGCTGGCGCACCTCGAGCGCCGCGACGGGCTGTGGTTTCCGGCCGCCGGCCTCGTGCAGTCGATCCTGTGGCTGCAACCGCTCTGTCACTGGGCGTCGTCCCGCTTCCGTCAGACCGCCGAGCTGGCCTGCGACGATCGCGCCGTCGAGCTCACGGGTGATCCCCTGAGCCTGGCGCGCGCGCTGGTCGAGGTCGCGTCGAGCGCGTCGCTCGCCCCGCGGCGCGCGATGGTCCCGGCCATGGCGCGCTCGGCGAGCGCGCTCCTCCCGCGCGTGAGGCGCCTCGTGGACGCGGGGAAGAGCCGAGCGCGGCGCACCGCCAGCGCACGGGGCCGGCGGCGGGCCATCGCGGGCCTCGCCGCGGTCGGGGTCGCGGCGGCCGGCCTGAGCGTCCAGGTGGCGCGCGCGCGGCCGCCGCTCGCGGCCGGCGCGAGCGACGCGCCCGCGCGGGATCGTGGCGACGCGATCGCCGCATCACCGCCCGACGCAGCGGCGGCGAGCGAGCAGATGGTCGAGCTGGCGCGCCGTGAGCGGGAGCTCGAGGCGCGGCTCGAGGACGCGCTGCTCCTGCCCGACGCGCAGCGAGCAGACACCCAGGCCGCGGTGCTGGTGCTCGAGCTCCGGCAGGAGCTGAGGCACGTGCGCGCCGCGCAGGCCTGGATCGAGGAGCGCTTCGTCGACGATTGGACGACGTGGGACAGGCGCCGGGGGGCGTCCGGCAGCGCGCCTCGATAGCGCGCGCTCCGCGCACCGCACGGGCCTGTCCAGAACAGGAGCTGACATGTCGAGCATGAACAGGAAGCCGAGCGCGCGGCGCGCGTCGGCGCACGGGGCGTGGACCGTCCGGGCTCTGTGCGCGGTCGCGACCCTCGGGCTGACGGCCATGGGCTGCGCGCGCGCGGAGGTCGTCACCCTGGAGCGCACGGGACAGCCCATGACCGTCCACAGGCCGGCGCTGTATCCGGAGACGATCGAATACGACAGCAGGAGTGACAGGTTCCTTGTGAGCTCGTTCAGGGAAGGCGCGATCTACGCGGTGGACGGCGATGGCGGCGCCTCGCTCGTCGTCGACGATCCGCGCCTGTGCTCCGTGCTCGGCATCGCCGTGGACGCCGAGCGGGGGCGGCTCTGGGCGGTGAGCTCCGATCTCGGAGCGAGCGTCAAGCCATCCGCCGCGGGGCCGAAGAACCTGGCCGCCGTGGGGGTCTACGATCTCTCCACGGGCAAGGCCATCCATTACGTGGACCTCGCGCCGCTCTCCCCAGGCGCTCACCTCGTGAACGGCATCGCGCTGGACTCGGCGGGCAACGCTTATGTCACCGACAGCTTCTCGCCGACCATCTACAAGGTCGATTCGCAGGGAAACGCGTCCGTCTTCCTGCGGGACGAGCGGTTCGCCGGCGAGGGGATCAACCTGAACGGGGTGGTCGTCCACCCGGACGGCTATCTGCTGGTCGTCAAGAAGAGCGACGGCAGCTTGTTCAGGGTGCCTCTCGCGGATCCCTCGCGGCTCTCCAGGGTCGATATCGCCGAGCGGTTCGTGGGCGGAGACGGGCTGGTCCTTGTGGGAAAGAGGGATCTGGTGGTCGTCGCGAACCAGGCCGCCGGCGTCGCGTCGAACGCCGCGTTCTCGCTGTCGAGCGAGGACGGCTGGAGCACCGCGAGGCTGCGCGCGGTTCAGCGGCTCGGCGATGTCTATCCCACGACCGGCGTGCTCCGGAACGGAAAGCTGTATGTCATCTACAGCAAGCTGAACGAGCTCATCCAGTCGTCTCCCGAGCAGAGAGCGCGTTTGCAGGTGGAGGCGACGATCCAGCAGATCGGGAGCGCTGCGCTGTAGCCGCGGCGCGCCCCGCGGGGGGGCGGACGGCGATCCGGCGGGGTGCGCCGCGCGGCGGCGTCAGGGCTGCTCTTCGTTATGGTCTTCGCCTTCGTCGGTGCTGGCGAGGTCCGGGCACTTCTGCGCGATGAGATCGCAGGCCGGGACGGGGGCGTCGAGCGCGCTCGTGGCGGAAGCGCACGTGAGCGCTCGGACCTTTGCGATGTTCGCGAGCATGCACGCCTCGTATTCGGCCACGGTCGCTGTGCAGCCCGCGCGCTTCTCGGAGGGCGGCAGACAGCCCGCCGGGTCCGGGGGGGCCGTGGCCGTGTCGTCCGCGCGCTCCCCCGATTGCTGGCCCTCGGTCATGCACTTGTCCTTCACGACCGTGCACACCTGCCCGACCGTGGACCACAGGAGTCCCACGAACTCGCAGGTGTCCTCTTTGGAGAGCGTGAGGCTCGGCGTGAGCGACTGGCACGTGGCGTCGGCGTCCGCGGTCGTCAGGTCCTTGAGCTGCTTGCTGCTCACTGCGGCGGGGATCGGAGCGGCCGCCACGTCCTTGCCGCCCCAGAGGACGAGCGACAGGAAGGCCGAGAGTGCTCCGAGTCGAGTCAGTCGGTTCATTCGTTCTCTCCCTTGTACGAGCGGCCGGCTCCGGCCGCGGACGGGCTCGGAGCAACCGACGTACCCGGGGGCGCGTTGTGCACGGTGGGACCGCGCAGGTCTCCGTCACCCATGCGCAGCGCGACGATCGAGGACGACGCGCTCCTCGGTCTTCCAGGCTTCCCTCCTTCGCGCCCGCGCGCCCTGGCGAGATCCCATCCAATCCACCCTGGCGGCCTTCCCCTCGGTGTGTGTGAGCGCGCGCTGACCGGCGCGGGCAGGATGGGCACAGGGCCGCTCTCCCTTCCATGGCGGTGAACGGCCCACAAGCGACGGCGCCCCGGCGCTCGGAGGAAGTGAGTCGGACGGTGAAACCGCGCCATCCGGCGCAAGGACGAGAGGGAGAGAAAATCCTGGCTCTCTTGGCGGCCTTGGCGTTCTGGCGATTTCCAGAGACGCGCGGCTCCACCGGACGCGGCGAGGGGTCGCCTACGGCGAGGCGATCAGAAGAGGTCCCGCTCTCCGCCCGGATACACGAAGGAGCTGCGGGGCGCGTGCCACGAGGCGCTCGTCACCACCTGCATCGGGCTCCCGGGCCGCAGCGCGTACACCGGGTGGTCCTTCGCGAGGAACTCGACCGAGAGGAGCTCGTACGGATCGGCCATGTCCGCGATATAGGGGTAGTTGCCGGAGACGAGCCGACCGTCGACCTTCGTCACGTAGGTGAGGTGGCCGCGCGCGACCACGCCGATCTTGTTGCCGATGTGGGCCCTGGTCCGGATGATGGGCACGCCGTCGACCGAGGTGGTCGCCACGAGCTCTCTGCCGTGCAGCTCGAGCGTCGTCGCCCCCGGCGAGGCCGGCACGCCGCGCTCGCGCACGTACTTGCGCACCGTGTCGGAGGAGTTGAAGTAGTGCGTGAAGAAGCGCGCCGGGCCCGCGCCGTCGGGCGTCGTGTGATCCGCGAGATCCAGTCCCAGGTAGGTGAGCGAATACGCTCCGAATCCGGAGGTCTGCTCCTCTTTGTCGACCACGTACTGGTTCATGTAGATGGCCTTGTTCTCGGCAGGCCTGAGCCCGCTCGGCAGGAGCGCCGCGGCGGCAGCCGGATCCGCTGGGACCCAGCTCGAATAGAGCATACGGCTGTCGATGACCATCTGAGGCGCGGCGAGCTTCGACTCCGACATGGTGCTGTCCTTCTCCCCCCCGGGAAGACGAGCACTATCACAGCTCGCCGCCGGGTGATCGACCGAGGCGCCCGGCCGCCGTGGCGGGGGTGGAGCGGGGGACGCTCGCGCCTCAGGCGCCCAGCTCGAAGAGCTGCATGGCCACCAGCGCGACGCAATCGGGCTCGCGCGAGTCCGACACGATCTGGCGGAGCTCGTGGAAATACCGCACGTGCAAGGCCCGCAGCCGCTCGAGGTCACAGCGCGCGACGCTGACGAGGTTATAGGAGTACAGCCCCGGATCGCCGCGAAGCTGCCGGCGCGCGGCGACGTCGAGCCAGTGCGCTTTCAATCGTTGTCGCGGCTCGGCGGCGCCTCGGGTCATGTCGACCGTCTCGGCCGTGGCGGCGTACCGCCCTTCGCGCCATCGGATCAGGCCCGCCCGCGACAGGGCTTCGAGGCACGCGCGCACCTCGTCGTCCGGGAGCCCGAGCCGAGCGGCGATCCAGGCGTCGTCATGGCGGGGGAGGGCCGCGTAGCTCGCGAGCTCGAGGACGCGCAGGACGGCGTGAGACCAGGGTAGCTCCGTCGCTATCCGGCGGCGCTCCTCGAGCACACGGAAGTCGCGCGCCACCGAGGGCAGCTGTGCGGGATGGACGAAGAGGGCGAGGAAGTCGACGAGCCGGTCGGTGGTCGCGTCGACGAGGGCCAGGACGTCGGGGAGCCGGGGCTGGGACGTGCCCGCGATGAAGCGCGACACCTGCGACGCGCTGCGCCTCATACGGGAGCCGATCTCGGCGTTGCTCAGGCCTCCCTTGATGATCTGAAAGAGGGTCGCCGTGAGCGCCGGGTCGGAGACGGCGACGTCCGCGCCGAAGGCGGACTCCTGGCGTACGAAGTCCGAGAGCGCGCGATGGACGTCGACGCCGTTGTACGCCGCGACGCGCAGCAGGGTGGGGAGCGTGGGAAAGCGCCGCCCGGACTCCCAGCTGAACGCGACGTTCGTGCCGTACCCGAGCCGGACGCTCAGCTGCCGCTGCGAGCGCCGGCCGCGGAGCGCTCGGCAGAAATCCTTTGCGATTTCATCGTACTGCGACCTATTGTACCGCATTTGTGCATCGATGATAGCATATCGGAGCGATAGATAATGCGTAACTGCGCTACGCGACGCTTGCGCTGGCCTCTGCCCTGCGTCAGGTGGGTGCGGTGGAGGCTTCGATGAACGCACGACGCGCTTGCTGGCTCTTGGCGGGGCTGCTCCTGGGGTGCGCGCGCGGGGGGCAGACGGGGGAGGTCGCCTCCGATCCCTGCGACTCCACCCCGGTGACGGCGAGTCGGGGCGTGGAGCACGACCTCACCGAGCCGACGCCCCTCGGTGTGAGCGGTCAGGAGGCCATCGACGCGACCGGCGGGGCGGGGAGCTTCGACGTGACATGGGCCAACGGAGCGGTGAGCGCCGTGAGCTGGTCCCTCGTCGCCGACACCGAGAGCTCACCGGTCGTGGCGTACATCGATCGCAGCCGCGAGTGCGCCGACGGGTATCTGCAGATCCTCGTGCTCGGGCATCTATCGAGCTCCGACGGCATCCTCCACCACGAGCAGCGCGGGGCGCTCTATCGGGGCGACGACGGGGCCGCGAGCCTTCGCCTGTCGTTCCTCTTCGACCAGAACCCGTTCCCTGACGTGTACGCCGGCGGTGGATCGGGGGACAGCTGCACGGGGTGCAGCGGCGCATTCGAGCTCTCCGTCGAGTCGCGCTGGGAGGCGGGGGAGTCGACGCCGCAAGGCCATGTGTACCTGATCGAGAACGGGTCGCTGCTCGGCGAAGTCGGCGCCTTTTGAGCCCCGGTCTGCGGCGCGCGCGACCGGCTTGGACCCGCCCGAGCGGCCCGCGGAGCGCAGCGGCGACGCGAGTGGCGCTCGGCCGGCGCGCCGCCGCGCCTGCGGCACGCGAGCTCGCCTCGAGCGGCGCATGCGTTCGTTCATCGCGCCGCGCGGGCCGTGAACGCGGGTACCGCGCGAGCCGAGAACGCGGGTTGACAGCTGTCCGATCGATGCGCTCGCAGGGCCCTAGACGAGCCTTTTGCGCCATCGGCGCGAATGATCCTCTCTTCACACTTCAACACAAACTTCAGGTGATGCGTTTTTGTGCGCCGGGCTTGACGGTGGCGCTCGCCTCGCACACTGTTCCGTCTGTACCGAGGCTGGCGCTGCTCGGATTGCTCGCCACCGGTTCTGGAGCGCGGCTCGTGCCGAGCCGCGCCTAGCGCGAATCGTTATTATTTGCTTGGGAGAGCAAAGACGCATCATGAGCAAGATCATGGGATTGGCTGCCCTGCTGCCGTTGCTTGTCAGCTGCACGGCGGCGATTGAAGACGAGGGCTACGGGGCAGGAGACGAGGTCTCGGAGAGCTCGGAGAGCGATGTCGGCATCGCCGAGCAGAGCTTGATCCAGCCCGGGCTCATCAATTGCGATACGGGCTCTCAAGAGGTCCGGGCGCTGTGCAAGATGGCCCTGGACCGCGTGAACTCGGAGCTCGACGCCAGGGGCGTCACGGTCGACAGCGAGGGGATCCTCTTCGCGCTCGACGACCCGACCGACAGGAAGATCGACACCGGCCACGCGTGCACGGTGAGGGCCGAGCAGCGGCACGCCTATTACTCGGCGCGCCTCAAGCGCTCTGCCAGCCTGGACGTCTCGGGGAACTCGCTGACCCGGCCGCTGGTCATCAAGCTGTCGTTGCCTGTCGAGTACTCGGCGAAGATCGACGTCAACCAGACGTTCGGCTACATGATCCTCGGCTCCTGCAACAAGTCGGGGAGCGACAGCTACAGCCTGAAGGGCAGCCTGGCGACCACGGCGGACATCGTGCTCGGCGTGGATCTGAACCCCACGTTCGGGTTCCGGCCGAACGGGGACTATGCCATCACCATCGAGCCCAAGGTCGCCGTGGCGACCGCGCTCAAGAACACAAACGTCGATCTGCGGGTGTCGGGCGTCAGCCCGATCACGCCCGTCGTGACGTTCGCGACCGGCTTCAGCTCGACCGTGGCCAAGTCGGTCACGGCCCTGTTCAGCGGGGACAGCGTGTCACGCATCGTCGAGGGGAGCGCGACCTGGGACTTCGGGGCTCCGGTCCTCCTGGGCATCGGCGCGCTGCCTCGGCCGCTCGAGGATGCGATGTTCGGCCTGATCGAGTCGAAGGCTGCACGCGAGATCGAGCGGTCCGCCGCGCGCTTCGGGCCAGGCCTGGAGCAGGCGCTGCAGCAGCGGCTGAACGAGGCCCTCAAGCTCGAGAACGGCAAGCGCGTGCTCATCATTCGGCAAGATTTCTTGCAGCAGCTCACCGGCGGAGCGGCCCCGTCCTCGCAGTTCGTCGAGGTGTGGCGCCCGCAGAACCCTCGCGCGGCGTGTGAAGCGCGGGCTTCGCAGCAATGCTGGAACGACGGGGCGAGGTGCGAGGCGCTCTCGCGTGCGTGCCACGCGGAAGAGCAGGAGTGGCTGAGGCAGTATCCGCCGGTCGCGTCCACGATCGTCAACGCGACGCCGATGCAGCCGCGCTACGTGTCGGCTTCGCCCTAGCGCGCCGACCGCGGCCGGCGCCGCGCGTGCTCCCGCTGCGCCGGCCGTGACCTACTCGTCGCACTCCTTGACGTGAAACAGAGCGGAGACGAGCAGCGCGGGATGGCCGTCGAGGGCCCGCTGCAGCTCGCAATCGCCCGTCGAGAACTCCACCTCGTGCGGGTCGCTGCCGACCGTCGCCACGACGCGGCAAAGGCCATCGTAGAAATCCTCTCCTGTGTGCATCGCGACATTCGGTAGAGGCTTGCCGTCGTCATCCTCGCGCTTGACGAGCAATGCAATTGAGCTGATCGGCGGGTTGTCGTCGCGCACGCGGTCCAGGTACATCTCCGGCAAGGAGTCTTTCAGGTAGCACCCCGTCGACCACCTCTCTCCTGTTTTCACGAACCTCCGTCCATCATCGCCGGTATCGTAGCTCAGGGTTTCACCGTCGAGGGCGACGACCGCCTTCCCGGCGATGTCCGGATGGTTGGCGCACGCCATCGCTGGCAGCGACAGCACGGCCAGGAGCGTGAGCCGCGCGCTCGACATGGACATCGTCATCCGTTTCACGGGGTGTCCCACCAGATCTCGGAATAGGAACATACGATGTGCGGCTCGCGTCGCTCCAGGGTGCCAAGCACGGCAGCGACGCTCGGGGAGCAGGCGCCTGGCTCTTCCTCCACGAGCGTGGCGCGCATCGCGCTGAGCGGGAGGGGCGAGGTGACGTCCGCGCAGGCCGTCTCCCCGAGGCCGACGGGGAGCCCCGTGACCATGCGGTCGCTGCACGCGCTGTCCCCATACAAGCCGACGTCGGCGACGCACCTGCCCCCCGCTGGGGGACCACACTCGCACGGAGCGCAGGCGCGGTTGTCGATCAGCTGTTCGAAGAACTCGTGTCGTGTCAGGCCACGCCTGCAGGTCCCCTCGCTGCTGGCCTGCATGCAGGGGATGAACCCCGGCGGTTCCTGCGCCGTGTTGCCGGCGCACACCCGGACGAACCTTGCAGGAACGGGCGGCGGCTCGGGCGTCGCCGAGGGGGTGCACGGCGAGAGTGTCGGCGGCTCGTAGACGATGGACGCGACGTCGTCCGGCTGGACGGGCGACGGGAGCGCAGCGCACGTCCCATCCCATCCCGCTCCGGCGTCGAGCGCGATCGAGGTGCTTCCGCCTGGGCAGGTCATCGCGTTCGCCATGACCGTGGTGGGCAGCTCGCACGCCGCCGGACCGCACTCGCACGCATCGCACGTGTCCGGCAGCCCTTCAGGCGCGTCAACCATCCAGCCTTCCCACTTCGGCGGCTGGCCGTCGATACAGGGAGGCGCATCGTCCTCCGCACCTACCCACATCCACAGCACTGGAGCCGAATCGGCCGGCGGCGGAAGCAGCGGCACAAACCACTCGTCTTCGCACGCGAGCAGCGTCGTCGCGGAGACGAACAGCAACATCGGCCGTCGCATCAGGAAGACCTCCGCGCCAGCCTCACCATGCTCGCGCGCTGGCGGCCCAAAGCGACATCGCCGACGCTCACCATCGAACGCGAACCTCCGCGCCGTGCGCCGCCACTCGAATCTGCGCGTCGTTCGGCAACCAGACGTACACGAGGGTGGCCGCGCCCGCTGCCGCCCCAGCGATCAACGCGCTGGTGCCCAGGAGACGCATCAGCTTCCCGTTTGCGGCAGTATCGACCATCTCGTCGTAGTCGGGTTGAAATGCGGGGTCGACCGTGCTCATCAGCCGGGCGTGCTGTCGAGCCGCCTTCGCCTCCTGCTCGTACCCCTGCGCGCTCTGCAGGGACACGGCGCCTGCCACCAAGAACCCGACCGAGGCCACCGCGCCCGTCGTGACGATCCGGAGGTCCGGCCCGGGCCGGCCTGCGCCCTGCGGCGGTCCTTTTGGCGCCGCAGGCCCGGGCGCACCAGGCCCGGAAGCCCCCTTCGGCGGCTGAGCGCGGTCCTTCGGCGGCTGCACGTGGTCCTCCGGCGCTTGCGCCGGCTTGTCGAACGTGAGCGGCACCGCCTTCGACTCGCCCGCCTCCACCTTCACACCCGCGCGCGCGACCTGCCCCTCCTGCCCGACGGCCATCACCTCGTGCTGGCCAGGCGTCACGTAGACGCGGGTGCCGTCCTTCACCCCCCGGCCGTTCACGAACATGCCCACGACGCCGGGCGGCGGCATGAGGACCACCTCGCCCACGCGCCCCCGGGCCCGGGCGAGGTCGGCGTGCCGGTGCTCGACCAGGCGCCGCTCCACCTCCGTGCGCGGGGCCGGCATGTGCTCGACGCACTGCGAGAGCTCCGCAACGGCCTCTTCCCAGCGGCCCATCCGCACGTCAGAGCTGCCCCAGGTTGCACATCGCGACGTTCGACCGCTCGATATCGTACGCCGCGCCCCAAAACTCCCGGGCCTGCGCGACGTCGAGCCGATCGAGCGCCGCCCCCGCCTCGCAAATGAGCTCTTGTACGGCTCGCGAGCGCTTCAGAGGCGCCTCCGCGCGCGTGGGGACAGTCGCGAGCAGCACGAGGAGCAACCCCGCCCACGACGGAAGATAGGATGCTGATCGAGGACCTCGCACGCTCCACACCTCGGGCGCGCCGGCGCACGCGAGCGCGCGCGGCCGACGTCACGCTCGCTCTCTACCATCCTCCGTGTGGGCCTGGCCAGCGCTGCCGGCACGCGGCGATGCCGCGAGGCACCTGGCGTTGCATTGCATCTCGGCGACGAAATTTCTCATCCTACCCGCATCGATCGCCGTCTCGTCCTTCCGAAATCGCACCCTCCACAGCCGCGACACGTTGTGATCTGCCCACGCGTCGAACCGGCGTTGCAGGAACAGGTCGCCTGACGCACTCGCGCAGACTCGTGGATGAGACCCTACGACAACCGCGGGGCCTATCTTGCTGTCTGCGCCGATAGGGTCGACGAAAGAGCCTCACCACGCATGACGCGCAATGAGGTGTCCGCGCGAGACGGGCCCGACAAGAAGGCAGTCGGAATCGACGATGACCGCTTCCTTCCATTTCAGGCGAGCCGAGCCTCTCCCCTCACGAGAACGGAACCCGGCGGCATCGCCCGAGGCGACCGGCGCAGGCGGCAGCTGCCAGGGTGTTGCTCGTGTGGCGGCAAAATTGCCGTCGTGCTGGAAGAATAACAATCGACATCGACCCGTGCCCAAACCGGGACCCCTGCGGTCTTCCTAGGTCGAAGGGGCCAGCGAAGGCGGGTGCCCCTCCGGGGCGCCGCGCTGCACCGAACGGCAGGCGCCCCGCCATGCCCCCAGGAGAGCTCCGCCGGCGGCGTGACCGCGCCGCGGCGGTGATGGCAGCGCCGCGCGCGCGACGTCCTCTCACGGATGGCTTGTCTGCTCGTTCACCATGGCTCGTTGTTCTTTTTTCAAGGAGAGATGTCATGAAGCATCGTTCGCTTGTCTCTTTTGCGCTCCCGCTCCTGCTCGCCGCGTGCGGCGACCCCCAGGTGGGCTCCGATTATTCCGGTGAGGCGCTCCTGACGCTCAAGGGCACGATCGTCAATGAGCTCGGCGTCGCGCCGGAGGGGCCGGTCGAGGCCGTGCTGGTCTGGAACACCGACGACGGGGACACCGGCAGCGAGATCATCCCCGTCCGGGCGTCGGCGACTGGAAGCTTCCCCGCGAGCTTCACGCTGTCGATCCATGCGCCCCCGCCGGAGAGCGCGCTCAACGATTTCAGCGAGTTCGGCGTCGAGAACACGAGGGTCGGCATCGCAACCATCGAGGCGGCGCTCGACGAGGCCTCCGCCGGGGAGGGCACCTCGCTCGGCGTCGATGAGAACCATGTGATCGTATACGTCGAGGGTGAAATGGCCGAAGGTGGCTTGTGGTCGAATTTCTTGGGCGGGCGGCTCGCCCCCGGATACCACGTCATGGATGTGTGGCCCCGCAAACTCGGAGGCGCGGTGGACGCGGAGCTGCAAGCGGCCTTCGATGCCTGCGACGCCGCGGCGACGACGGAGGCGGAGCACAAGGCCTGCTACGGCTATGACGTGAAGCTCAAGATCCGCCCCTCCGCAGCCGGGGCGAACGCGATGCTCACCGTCCGGATGGCGCCTTCCGAGGATTTGACGTACCCGGACTGGCACTGATCGTGGTACACGCCCTCGTGTGGACGATCGTGTGGCGCAGGTGTCGCTGATCGAGGCGGCCTACCGGCAGCACGGGCACCTCGTGCTGCGGCGGGCGCGGCGGCTCCTCGGGAGCGAGCAGGAGGCGCGGGAGATCCTCCAGGATGTCTTCGCCTCGCTGCTCGGCGAGCCCGCGCAGCTCGACGGCAAGGGGCCGATGGTGGGCTGGCTCTACGGCGCCACCACACACGCCTGCCTCAACCGCATTCGCGACCGCAAGAACCGGCTGCGGCTCCTCGACACCCACGTTGCGCCCCTGCAGCAGGAGAGCGTTGCGGCGTCCGCCGAGCACGCCCTCCTCACGCGGGAGCTCCTCGGGCAGCTCCCGGGCGACCTCGCGCAGGTCGCCGTCCACTATTACTCCGATGAGATGACCCACGAGGAGATCGCGCGCGTGATGGGCTGTTCCCGCCGGCACGTCGGCAATCTGCTGGAGCGGCTCAAGGCCGCGCTCTCCGACCGGATGACAGAAGGGAGCTCGAGTCCATGACGCCAGCGCGACCCGAAGGGTGCCTCTCGGAGCTGAAGCTCGACGAGCTCATGGCGGGCGAGCTCGACGCGGCCGCGGCGCAGGAGGCGAGCGCGCACGTGGCAGGCTGTTCGCGGTGCTCGGCGCGGCGCTCCGAGATGGAGGCGGCACGCGCCTCGTTCGCGGCGTCGGCGCCCCCCCTGCGGCTCGATCGCGGCGCAACGGTGGGCCGCTCCGCGACCGAGGTCCGCCCGCGGCGCCGATGGCTGGGGCCCGCGGCGGCGAGCGCGCTCGCCGCGGCGGCGGCGGTGCTCCTCTTCTTCCGCTTCAATGCAGCGCCGGGGGGACCAGACGCGGAGATCCCCGGAGAGCGCATCAAGGGAGCGGAGCGCATCGGCTTCTACGTCAAGCGCGGCGGCAGCGTCCTGCCCGGCGGGGCAGGCGAGCGGCTCCAGCCGGGCGACGCGATCCAGTTCACGTACTCCAGCGCGGAGGCGCGATATCTCGCGATCCTGAGCGTCGATGGGGCCTCGCAGGCGAGCGTCTATTACCCGAGCGGCCCTGTCGCCGCGCGGATCGAGCCCGGCCGGGATGTGGTCCTCCCCCAGAGCACGGTGCTCGACGATACGCTCGGCACCGAGCGGATCTTCGCGCTGTTCTGCTCCGAGGCGATCGCGGTGGAGCCGCTGCGGGCCGCGCTCGCGGCTCACCCCGACGCGCCGCCCGCCCCGCCGGGCTGCGACGTCGACGTGCTCACGGCGGAGAAGGTCGCGGCGCCGCCGTGATGCTCGGCCTCCGGGCGGCGCTCGCCGCCGCGGCGTGCGGCCTGGCCGTCGCCTCGGCGGCCCCGGCCGAGGCGCGTGTCGAGCGCTTCGCGGTGCTCATCGGCAACAACGCCGGGGAGAAGGGCGAGGTCGAGCTCCGTTATGCGGAGGACGACGCGGCGAAGATGCACGATGTGCTCAAGGACCTCGGCGGCTTTCCCCCGGCGAACCTGGTGCTCTTGCGCAGCGAGGGCGCGGAGACGGTCCGACGCACGCTCATCACGATGAACGACCGCGTCCGCGCGGCCGTGTCGAGCCCGGACACGGATGTTCTCTTCCTCGTCTATTACTCGGGTCACGCCGACGCGAACGCCCTTCACCTCGGGCCGACGCCGCTCTCTCTGACGGAGTTCGAGCAGCTCGTCCGCGGCTCGGCGGCCTCGGCGCGGCTCCTGATCGTCGACTCGTGCCGCTCCGGGGCGCTCACGCGCGTCAAGGGCGGCACGAGCGCGCCCCCCTTCGTCATCAAGCTCGATCAGCGGCTCGCGGGGCAAGGGATGGTGACGCTCACGTCGAGCTCCGGAAACGAGGACGCTCAGGAGTCCGATGAGCTCAAAGGATCGTTCTTCACCCACGCGCTCGTCTCTGGGCTGCTCGGGACGGCCGACGCGGATCGGGACGGCGCCGTGTCCCTCGAGGAGGCGTACCGCCATGCGTACGAGAGCACGTTGCGCGCGACGAGCCGCACGTGGGCCGGGGCGCAACATCCCACCTTCCGCTACGACCTCCGCGGCCAGGGCAAGCTCGTCTTGACGGAGCTGCCGGTCCACGCGTCGCTCCGGGGCGTGCTCCGATTTCCGGCTGGCAGGGCCTACCTCGTGATGCGCGACTCGAGCGAGGGCGCGGTGGTGGCCGAGGTGGGGGCGAGCGACGCGGCGCGGACCGTCAGCCTGCGCCCTGGCCGTTACTTCGTCCGCGGTCGAGGCCCCGATTTTCTCCTGGAGGGGAGCGTCGAGGCCGGGGCCGGGCAAACGATGGATGTCGGCGACGAGCGCTTGAGCCGCGTCATGTTCGCTAGGCTCGTGCGCAAGGGCGGCGGCGTCCGCGAGGTCGCGCACGGGCCGGTGGCGGGCTATCAGCTCAGGACGCCCCTTGTCCCGGGGGATTCGCTCTGTCACGGCGGCTTCGTCGGATACGGGATCGAGCTCCAGCACCTCGGCGTCGCGCCGCGGCTCAGCGCGTGCCGCAGCGCCTTTCAGAACGAGCACCTCACGGCGAGCGACGATGAGCTCGGCCTGGACGTGCGCCTGTCCCGCTCCTGGGATCTGCCCGTGATCAGCCTCGGCATCGGCGTGGACGTCGGCCTCGCGGCCATGAGGCAGCAATTCGAGACCACCGGGCGCGCGCCCGATCGTTATGGCCTGGCAGGGGCGTTCGGCGTCGACACCGGGGTGAACATCGATCTGCTGGAGGGCTTTTACCTCGGCGTCGAGGCCGGCGCGCAGACGTACGTCTTCAAGCAGCAACGCGCGGGCAGCGAGGACGGGAAGGTCGCCCCTGCGCTGGCCATGCGGCTCCGCGTGGGCGTCGGCATGAGCCTTTGATGCGCTCTGTGCCTTGACGCCCCCCGGCGTCCAGAGCCCGCCTGCCTCGAGGGCCTCGGAGCCGTCGATGACACGTTGCTTGCGCTGACCGGGCTCGAGGTCCTGACCGACGTTGCCGGAGCCCGCGGAGGAGGCGGCGGCGGAAGGAAAGGACGCCCGAGCCGCCGGCGCCCTGAGAAAGACCCCGAGAAGTTGGCCGAAGACGGCCGGCTCCGCGACCTTCGAAGGGACAGATCGTCATGTCGTCGGAGCGTCACCGTCCCACCGGGCTGCGCGAGCAGCCGCCTCACCCGGCCGCCGTGGCGCAACCGAAGCCGGCGCCGCGCGCCCCCGCCGCGCGGCCTCCGCACCCGGCGCGGGTGGTGCAGCCGAAGGCGCAGCCTCCGGCGACGGCGGGGCAAGGGAAGGGCCTGCCGCCCCATCCGGCCATCGTCGTGCAGCGACGCCTTGCCCCGTCCGTCTCCGAGGCCCGGATTTCAGGCGTCGGCCGCGTGGCTCAGAGGGCAGCGGCGCCGGTGGTCCAGCATGGGTTCAACAACGCGGCGCTCGCCGCCGCGTACGGCGGCGCGGGGGCCAAGACGGCGAATGACGCCCTCGGCGACTCCAAGGTGCGCGACGCCTTGAAGGAAGCCTGGTCGCTCAGCATCAACCTGAGAGGGAAGACCGTCCAGGAGCGCGGCGGCTTCATCTTCGTCAAAGTGGGCGGGGCCAGCACTGTTTACAAGGTCGTGCTCGCGTCGGCGAAGCGCTCCAAGGCCTTGAAAGACAACGACCAAGCCACCGGCGCGTCGATCGACCTCGACAATCCGGGAGGCTACCCCGGTGAGACCATCACCGATGAATATGCGATGATTGCGAATTTTCACTCCCATCCGCTGACGCACGGGAACGCCTCGCCGAGCCAGGCTGACATCCATAACGCCTACGTGCGCAACCTGCAGGGCATCGTGCTGAGCTGGGACGGGCACGTCTACATCTACGGTCCGGCCCGCGTGGCATCGGCGAGCGTCGGCTATCCGATGGGAGGCGCGGTTGCGGCCGCGGCCCCAGCCATCCTGGCTGGCATCCCTGCCTCGGCGTGGAACATCGACGTCGCCACGGGCAAGATCACCTGAGCGAGCACGTCCCGCCGAGGGCCGCCCCCCGACGGATCGCTCGCGCCCGCTGCCGGTGTACAGGCCCTCAGCTGGCCGCCGCGCGTCGGTGCCTGCGGGTTCATGCCGGCGAAAGGGCCTGCTTCGAGGCGAGGAGCGCGTCGAGAAGGGCCTCCCGCTCGGCGGGCGTCTGCGCCGCGATCCGCTCCCACGCCTCCCTGCGCAGGCTCGCCTTGGCGAGGCGGAACGCCGCGGCGGGGCGGCCGCACGCCGTGGCGAGGAAGCGGCGCGCGGCTTCGAGCGGCTCGGCGGAGAGCGCGTCGCCGACGCCCATGTCGAAGAGCTCCGCGGGGGAATGGAGCTCTGCGCCGAAGACGAGCCGCCGGAGCGCGCGGGCGGGAGAGGTGGTCCGGGCGATCTCGAAGGCGACGCGCGGGAAGGCGATACCTACGGTGAGCTCCGGGAGCCCGGCCTTGTAGTCGCCGGCGCCGAGGGCGAGGAAGTCAGCGCACATGGCGAGCAAGAGGCCGCCCGCTATCGCGTGGCCGTGAACGGCGGCGGCGAACGGCTTCGGGAAGCGGAAAGCGGCGCCGAAGGCGGCGTCGAAATCGTCGAGGAAGCCCGCGAGCGCCGCTCGATCGAGCGACGCGACCTCGCGGAGATCGAGGCCCGCAGACAGGCAGTTGCCGGCGCCGCGGACGAGGACGCCGCGCGCCGAGTCGTCGTCCGCGAGCCGCTGGAAGACGTCGGCCAGCTGACGGAGCACCGCCTGGTTCATGGCGTTGACCTTCGGTCGGTTCAGCGTGACCTCGGCGATGCCGTCCGTGGTGAGCACCTCGACGAATTGCATGGCGAGAAGATCGCGCAGAGACGAGCGCGGCGCAAGCTCGCGCGCCCTGCGTTCCGGGCCGCGCTCCATGGTAATCAGGCTGCGTGGGCGAGATCGCATGCGACCCCTCCTGCGACGGCCACGCTCTATCACTCTATCAATGGATGATCGACGAATCGAGACAATCGCTTTCGCTCAACAGCCACCCTGAGAGGACCTGTCAGAGGTCCCAGGCGCAGCGAGACGGGCAGGATGCGCTCCGCGTCCCCTGTAAAATTCCCGCGCTGTACACGCAGGTTTCCAGCATCCAGTCATTCTTGACGCGAGATCGCTGTGAGCCCACCCTCGCCGCATGCGGAAGCCGTTCTGGGTTGGTATATTTGCGGCGATCGCGCTCGCGTCGGCGTGTGGAGCCCGGGATGAGCTTGGCGTCGAAGGACCGCCGACGGACGGAGACGAGGTCGGAGCGACGGCTGGCGGCGCTGGCGGCACGTCATCCGGCTCCGGCGACCCAGCGGTCGGTGCGGGTGCCAGTTCAAGCGGTCAATCCTCGGGCGGTGGGTCCAGCGGGCCGGGTGTCGGGGGCGCGGGGGACGCGGGTGTCGGGGGCGCGGGTGTCGGGGGCGCCGGGGGCGCCGAGCTGGGGTGCGACCCGACCCGCGTGGAAAACGGCACCTGGAATGTCAATCGCCAGGAGGAGCTCGAGGCCTTACGCGGCGTCACCGTGCTCAATGGCAGGCTCAACATCGGCGGCGACGTCTCCGACCTGTCCCCGCTCGCGTGTCTGACGACCATCACGGGCCGCCTCGTGATCCGCGACACAACGCTGTTGTCGAGCCTGGACGGCCTCGACTCCCTTTCGCTCATCGGGGCGCGGCTGACGGTGGAGCGGAACTCGTCGCTGCTCCGCCTCGGGCTTCCGAACCTGCAACAGGTCAAGGGAACCATCGAGATCCGCGAGAACCCGATCCTCGAGAGCGTCGCCGGCGTCGGGCTGAACGCGCACGAGGTGCGCGTGATCGACAACGATTCACTCGATTCCTTGTCAGGCTTCGGAGGGTTCGAGGAAGGGGTGCTCCTGATCGAGGGCAATGACGGGCTCGTGTCGCTGGATGGGCTGCAGGGCCTCCGCCGGGGGACGCTCCGCCTTGTCGACAACGATGCGCTCATGTGGCTACTAGGCCTCGAAAAACTCGAGGAGGGGGAGCTCTGGATCGAGGGCAACGATGGGCTGGGGTCGCTGCGTGGGGTGGTGAGCTTGCGCCGCGGGCGGCTCAGCCTGATCGACAACGACGCGCTGACCAGCCTCGATGGCCTCGATGCCGTCGAGGACCTCGAGGAGCTCGCCATCTCCGGGAACGACGGGCTCGTCAAGCTCGACGGCGTCTGGCGGCTCACGACCGTCCAGAACCTCGTGTTGACGGAGAACTCGCAGCTGAACACGCTGTACGGCCTCGACGGCCTCCGTCATGCGGGAGCCATCACCGTCGCGCTGAACGAGCGCCTCCGGGATCTGAGCGGGCTCTCGGGGCTCGAAACCGCCGGCAGTCTCAGCGTCGTCGGCAATTCATCGATGGTCGCTCTCGCGGGCATGTTCTCGCTTCGTGGTATCGTGGATGTCTATGTCGAATCGAATCCCGAGCTGGTGCTCGCCGACGCTTTCGCGTACGTTCCCTTGGGTTCGGTCGACGTGCAGTCGCTTCAGTTCACCTCCAATCCCAAGCTCATCTGGATCGATCTCGGCCTGATGCGCCTGCAACATCTGTCCATCACCGATTGTGGCTCCCTGGCCGACCTGTCCGACTTCATCGGCCTGAACGAGCTGTCGGTGCTCTCCCTGGCCCAGAACGCCGGGCTCGTGAGCCTCACAGGACTGGAGCGGATCTCGGATCTCTCCGTGCTGTCGATCGCGAACAATCCTCGGCTCACGGATCTTCGGGCTCTGAGCGGCCTCCGCAACCTCCGAAACGCGATCGAGATCGTCGGCAACCCCGCGCTCACCAGCCTCGACGGGCTCGGTACGTTCAGCGCGGGCGACGGCGTGACCGAGAGCGTGAGGCTCGAAGGCAACGAGGCGCTCGTGGACATCGACGCTCTGCGTGGCCTGGTCCGCGTGAACCAGCTCGTCATCCAGGACAACGACGCGCTGCTCGGGCTGACCGGGCTCGAGGGCCTGGCTGACCTCGATAGCCTCATCATCGACGAGAACCGCTCGCTCGCGACGCTCCGCGGCCTGGGCGCCCGGACGATCGGCGGTTGGATGGAGATCATGGGCAACGAGAGCTTGCCGAGCTGCGAGGTCGACGCGTTCGTCGAGCGCCTCGACTGGCCGCCCCCGAGCGTGCTGGAGGAGAACAACGGCACCGGCGCCTGCGCGCCCTGAGGCCGCGGGGAGCCTACCGCCGTGCGCGATCGACGTCGGCGCGCGCGCGATCTGCTCGCACAACTCTCCGCGAACCGTTTCCGGTTGCCGAGGGAAGCCGAGCTTGCCGGCGCGAACCGTTTCCGGTTACCGAGCGCCAGCTGAGCTGCCCGCCGCGAACCGCTTCCGCTTGCCGAGTTCAGCAGTGCAGCCGGCCCGCGTCCCGGACGCCGCGCACGCCGCCGCTGTCGCATCTTCTCCTCCTCTTCGCTCCTCCTCCGCTCCACCAGCCCGCGACCCCATCCTCCCCCGCGCGCCGCGCAGGGCCGCTGTCCGCCCGCGCAGATCTGCCCCGCCCCGCCCGCGCCAGGCCCCGATCCCCGAGCCCATTTGGGAAACGCTCCTGTTACCTTGGGCAGCGCTCCGCAGAGCACTGCGGGCGCAGGTTCGACGCCAGCGCCGGTACGCCGGCCCCTTGCTCCACCGCCAGCCGAGGTCCGGATCCAACATGCAGCAGGACACGAAGAGCGCGCGCGTCTCGTTTCGTATCGACAACCTCGAAGCCGCGCTCGAGCAGGGGATCGACAACGAGGCGGCCGCGCTCGACGTGCTCGTGGCCGCCGCGGCCAAGGGGAGCCTGCACCCCGAGCTCTGGGCGAAGCTCCACGAGACCGCCGCCCGCAACGACCGGTTCTCCGAGCTCGCGTTCGCCTACGAGCGCCTCGTCGGCGAGCGGCGGTTCGGGATGCTCCCGCAGGCAGCCCAGGCCGAGGTGCTCGTGCGCGCCGCCGAGTTCCTCGCCGACTCGTTCGGCGATCCCGGCGGCGCTCGGCCCTACCTCGAGCGGGCGCTCTCCGTGCTGCCCTCGCACCAGGAGGCCTTCTTCCGGCTCGAGCGCATCCTCCAGGAGGCGAACGAGCCGCCGAAGCTCGCGGACCTCTACGCGCTCGCCGCGGGCCACCGCCCTGACCGCGCGGAGCAGCTGTCGCTGCTCCGCCGCGCGTTCGAGCTCGTCGACGTCAGCGGAAACGGCGGCGGAAACGGCGGAAATGACGAGGAGCGCGCGATCAAGCTGCTCCAGCAGATCCTCAAGGTCGATCCGGGCGACTCCTCGGCGCGCTGGGAGCTCGAGGCGCGCTACGCGCGCGCCGGGCGGCACCAGGAGATCGCGAGGATGCTCGAGCAGGCGCTCACCGCGGAGGCGCCGCCGCCCGACGCGATCGAGATCCGCACGCGGCTCATCGATCTCTACAGCGGCCCGCTCAAGGAGCTCGAGCGGGCGCTGCCGCACGTCGAGGAGGTGCTCGCGCACGACCCGGGGCACGAGGCCGCCCTCCGCGCCGGAGAGGCGCTGCTCGCGCGCAAGACCGTCCTGGTGCGCGCGGCCGCGGCGCTCGAGGCGGCCCACGCGCGCCGCGGGGACGCCCCGGAGGCGGCGCGGATGATGGCCCTCCAGATCGAGAACCTGCGCGGGCCGCGCCGCGTCGAGGTGCAGAAGCGGCTCGTAGAGCTGCAGTTCCAGCGGCTCGGCGACCTCGCGTCGGCGTTCTCGCTGTCGGAGCAGATCCTCGCGGTCGACCCGTCCGACGAGGCCGTGCGCGAGCGCTTCGTCGCGCTCGCGTCGGCGCTCGACCGCCAGGCCGACGCGGCCCGCGTGCTCGTGCGCGCGTCGTCCGGCGCCAAGGACAAGCCGCTCCGGGCGCGCATCGCCGCCGAGCTCGGCGATCTGTACGAGGGCCTCGGGGACAGCAGGAAGGCGCGCGCGTCGTTCCAGCAGGCGCTCGACGGCGAGCCCGACGGCGCGGCCGTGCGGCGCGCGGCCCGCGGGCTCGCGAAGCTCTGCGAGCGCGAGCGCGACGCGCGCGGGCTCGCAGGCGCGCTCGAGCGGCTCGCGGAGGTCGAGCCGGAGGCCGAGGCGCGCGAGGCCGCGGCGGAGCGGCTCGCGCGCCTCTACGAGGAGGAGCTCGGCGACGCCGCGGGCGCGATCGCGGCCTACCGCAAGCTCGCCGAGTCGGGCTCCTCGCG
The DNA here is from genome assembly GCF_051473855.1 of Sorangium sp. So ce375. NCBI lineage: Bacteria > Pseudomonadati > Myxococcota > Polyangiales > Polyangiaceae > Sorangium > Sorangium sp. So ce375. The sequence goes on along the minus strand of NZ_CP150335.1, from coordinate 9,283,849 downwards.
CGAGCCGGGCGCGCTCGCCGCGCTCGAGCGGCTGTACGAGGCCTCCTCGGCGCACGAGGGCCTCGCGTGGGTCCTCGAGCGGCGCGCCGAGGCGGAGCCGGATCGCCGCACGGCGCGGGATCTCTCCTTCCGCGCGGCCGAGCTGCGCACCCGGCTCGCGGACCTGCCCGCGGCCGTCGCCGCCTGGCGCCGCTACCTCGCGGCGTTCGGGGCGTCGCGCGAGGCGCACGCGCGGCTCATCCCGCTGCTCGAGCAGGAGCGGCGCTGGGCCGAGCTGGAGGCGCTCCTCGAGGCCGACGCCGAGCTCGCGGCCGGGCAGGAGCGCGCCTCGGTGCTCGCGCGGGTCGGCGCGATCCGCATGGCGCGGCTCGACGATCCGGCCGGCGCGATCGCCGCGTACCGCGAGGCGCTCGCGCTCGATCCGACCGACCGGCCGAGCCGGATCGCGGTCGAGAAGATGCTGGGGCCGCCCCCGGCGAGCGCCGCCGGCGGCGCGGAGCCGTCCGCGTCGCGGCAGAGCTCCCACCTCTTGTTGACCGACGATCAGCGGCTCGCGGCCTGCGCGGTGCTGGAGCCGATCGCGCGCGCCGAGAAGGCGGCGCCGCTGCTCGTGCGCGTGCTCGAGACGAAGGCGGAGCTCGGGCCCGTCGCGTGGGCCCCCGGCGCGGCCGCGCCGGCGCCGGACGACGTGTCGGGCAGGCTCGCGGCGCTCGAGGAGGCGGCCTCCGCGGCCGAGCGCGAGCTCAGGGACCCGAAGAAGGCGCTCGACCTCTCGGCGCGCGGGCTCTCGCTCGCGGCCGCGTTCGCGCCGGGGAGGCTCGCGCGGTGGGTCGCCGAGGTCGAGCGCCTGACGGAGCACGGCAGCGAGTCCGCGCGCCGCGCGCCGGCGCTCGCCGGGGCGCTCGGGGATCGCGCGGTGGACAGCCCGGCGCTGTCGCATCTCGCGCGGCGCGCGGGCGAGGCGCTGCTCGCGAGCGGCGACGTGACGCAGGCGCTCGCCCTGTACCGCCGGGCGCTCGCGTTCGAGCCCTCGTCGCTCGAGCTCATCGCGCGCGTGGACGCGCTGCTGCGCGAGCAGGGCAGCCCCGAGGAGCGGCTCGCGCTCTACCGCGAGGCGCTCGCGCAGCCGTGCGCGCCCGCGCGGCGGCGCGAGCTCCTGCACGCGATCGGCACCATCCAGCGCCGCGACGTCGGCGACCTCGCCGGGGCGGCCGCGACGTACCGCGCGGCCATCGAGGACGACCCGGGCGACGACGCGGCGTACGAGGCGCTGCTCGAGACGTACGCGGCGGGCGGGGCGTGGGACGCGCTCTACGGCGCGCTGGCCGAGCGGCTCGAGGGCGTGCCGGCCGACGAGCGCGTCGCCCACGAGCTGCGCATGGCCGACGCGGCGGCGAAGGGCGGGAAGGTCCCGAGCGCGGTCGCGCACTACCGCGCGATCCTCTCGGGCGGCGCGGCGCTCGAGGGCGCCGCGCTCGCCGCGATGGAGGCGCTCGCCCTGTCCGCGGGCGACCCGGCGCTGCTCCGCGAGGTGCTCGAGCGGCGCGTCGCCGCCGCGGGCGATGCCCAGGACGAGGCGCTCTGGCTGGAGCGCCTCGGCGAGCTCGCGGCGTTCGGGATCAGCGCCGCGGATGCGCGCGACGTCGCGGACGCGCGCGACGTCGAGGCCGCGGTCGCGGCCTGGCAGCGCGCCGCCGGGCTCGCCGAGGGGCCGCTCGCGGATCCGGAGCGGGCGCAGAAGCTCTACGAGCGCGTGCTCTCCATCGCGCCGAGGCACCGCGACGCCGCCGCCCGCCTCGCGGCGCTCTACCGCGGGCAGGGGGCCTGGGATCGGCTCGCGGCCGTCTGCGAGGTCCTGCTCGACACGGCGACGTCCGACGACGAGGCGCTCGCCGCGCTCGCGGCCCTCGAGGACGCGGCGATACGGGCGCGCGCGACGTCGCGCTTCGTCGACGCCGCGCTCGATCTCCGCGATCGCATGAGGGCCGAGGGGGAGGGGAGCGCGCCCGCCGGCAGGGCGGCGGCGCGGGTCCGCGCCATCGAGGCGGCGCTCGCGCGGGTGCTCGCCGCCGATCCCGAGCGGCAGGACGAGGCCGCGTCCGTCTACCGGCGCCTGCTCTCGCCGCCGGACGGCGGCGACGCAGCGCAGGGCGGGCTCGACGCCGCCGCGCTGGAGGCGTTCCGCTCGTTCCTCGCGCAGAGCCCCGACACGCTCGCGCGCCGCGTGGACCGGCGCTGGCTCTTCACGCTCCTCGTGGAGCGCGGGCACGAGGGCGAGCGCCCGAGGGCGCTCGCCGCGTGGGCCGCGTGGGAGGAGGAGATCGGCAGCCGCGCGGCGGCGGCGGCGCTCTACGCCCGGCTGCTCGAGGCGGATCCCGAGAACGACGACGCGCTCGCGGCGCGGGGGCGCCTGCTCGCCGAGGTGGGCGATCACGAGGGCGCGGCGGAGGTGCTCGCGTTGCGCCGCGACCGCAGCCAGGGCAGCGCGCGCGTCGCGCTCGACGTCGAGCTCGCGACGCTCCTCTTCGATCGGCTGGATCGGCCGGCCGACGCGCTCGACGCGGTCGCGCCCGCGATCGAGGCCGGCACGATCGAGCCCGCGGTGCTCGAGATCGTGCAGCGGGCGCTCGGGCGCCCCGAGACGCAGGCGCGCGCCGCGCTCCTCCTCGAGCGCGCGTGCGACGCGGTCGACGACCCCGAGGCGCGCGTCGCGCTGCTGGAGGCGCTCCTCGCGAGCTCGCCCGCGCCGCTCCCGCCGGGTGATGCCGCGCCGGGCGCCCCGCGCGGCGCGCTGGACGCGGGCAGCCTCGCGTCCGCGCAGCGCGCAGCCGTCCGCCGCGGCTGGTTCGAGCGCCTGCTCGAGCACCACGACCACGACGCGCCGCGCGGCCTCGACGTCGCCTTGCGCGCGGTCTCCGAGCTGCCGGGCGAGCTCGCCCTCTGGGATCGGCTCGAGGAGCTGGGCCGCAGGGCGAAGCAGCCCGAGCGCGTCGCGGCCGCGCACGCCGCGGCGCTCGACGCGGGCGCGGCGCTCCCGCCCGACGTCGTCGAGGAGATCGGCCGGCGGGCCGTCGAGCACCACGAGGAGTGGTTCGACGCGCCGGAGGCGGCCCTCGCGCTGCTCCGCCGCCTCGTGGAGCTCGTGCCGGGATCGCTGTGGGGCTTCGAGCGGCTGAAGCTCGCCTACAACGCGGCCGAGCGCTGGGAGGACCTCTTCGCGCTCTACGACGCGACGCTCGAGCGCACCTCGGCGGCCGACGAGCGCGTCTTCCTCCTGGAGGACGCCGCGGCCGTCGCGCGCGATCTCGCCGGCGACGGCGAGCGCACGATGCGCTACCTCGAGCAGCTCCTCCCGCTCCAGGACGACGCGCGCACCCGCGCGGCGCTCGAGCGGCTCTACGAGCGGCACGGCAGGCACCGCCCGCTCATCGATCTCCTGTCGGCCGAGCTGCCGAGGCTCTCCGGCGACGCCGCGGATCGGCTCCGGGAGCGCGTCGCGCTCCTCTGGATCGAGGGGGTCGGGGACGCCGCGTCCGCGCTCCCCGTGGTCGAGCAGCTCCTCGACGCGCCCTCTGAGCAGCGCTCCGCCCGCGCGGCGCCGCGCCCCGTCGACGCCTTCGCGCTGCTCGAGCGGATCCTCGGGGCGCTGGCGCCCGCCGGCGAGGCCGGCGCGCTCGCCCCGCGCGCGGCGCGGCAGCGATCGGCCGCCCTGCTCGCGAGGCACTACCGCGAGGAGGGGCAGCCCAAGGACCTCGTGCGCGTGCTCGAGATCCAGCTCGACGGCGCCGACGCCGACGACCGCCCGGCGCTGCTGCGCGAGATCGTGCGGCTCCGCCGCGACGCCCTCGGCGACGAGCCGGGCGCGTTCGCGCGGCTCGCGGAGCTCGTCGAGCTCAGGCCGTCGGAGGCCGGCGATCGCGCGGAGCTCGCCGAGCTCGCGGAGCGCCTCGGCCGGCACGATCGCCTCGCCGAGGTCCTCGCCGCGGCCGAGCCGCGCGCCGGCGACGCGCAGCAGGCGCTCGCGCTCGTGCGCGACGCCGCGCTCCTCCGCCGCGACCGGCTGGGCGACGCGGACGGGGCGATCGCGCTCTTCCGCCGGCTCTTCTCGCTCGCCGAGAAGAGCGGCGACGTCGAGGCCGCGCGGGACGCCGCTCGCGCGCTCGATCGGCTCTTCGCCGAGGGCGACCGCGTCGCCGAGCGGTGCGACGTGCTCGACACGCTCGCCGCGATCGAGGCCGACCCCGCGGCGCGGCGCGAGGCCCTCGGCGAGCTCGCGCGGCTCGCCTCGTCGCGGCTCGGCGACGAGGCGCGGGCGATCGCGGCGTACTCGGCGCGCCTCGAAGACGACCGGCAGGACCTCGCGGCGCTCGACGGCCTCGCGGCCCTCCTCGAGGAGGGCGGGCGGTACCGCGAGCTCACCGCCGTGCTGGAGCGCCGCGCGGCCGTGCGCGGCGGCGCGGGCGGCCGGCGCGATCTCGGGCGCGTCGCGCGGCTCTTCGAGCGCGAGCTCGGCGACGCGGACGAGGCCATCGCCACGTGGCGGCGCATCCGCGAGGAGCTCGCGCCCGACCCGGAGAGCGGGGATGCCCTGGCCGCGCTCTACACGAGCGCGGAGCGCTGGGGCGACCTCGTCGCGCTCCTCGAGGTCGAGGCGTCCGCGGCCGGCGCGCTCCCCGGCGAGGAGGGCGCGGCGCGCAGCGCGGAGCTCTTCCAGCGCCTCGGCGACGCGCACCGCGATCGCACGCTCGCGTGGGAGCTCGCCGTGAAGGCCTACCGCCGCGCGCACGAGGCCGAGCGGGCCGCGCGCCGCGAGGGCGGCGAGCCCGCCGCGCGCTCGGCGCCGCGCCAGGGCCTGGAGGAGCTGCTCCGCCGCGTCGATCCGGCGTCGGTCGAGCACCGCGGCGCGCTGGTCGCGGCGGTGGGCGCGCTGCTCGAGATCTGCGTCGACGCGGACGACTGGCGCGGCCAGATCGCGCTGCTCGAGCCGCGGCTCGCCGCGGCCGAGGCGGACGCCGAGCGGGTCGCCATCCTGAGGGCCTCCGCGGCGCTCCTCGAGGAGCGCGGCGACGACCGCGACGGCGCCTTCGAGCTCGCTTTCCGCGCGTTCCTCCTGTCGCCCGGCGTCGAGCAGCCCGACGGCCTCTTGCGGCTCACCGACCTCGCGGGCCGCTGGCACACGATCGCCGACGCGCTGCTCGAGCTCGAGCGCCGCGGCGACGTCCCTGCCGCCACGCTCCGCGACCTCACGGCCCGCGTCGGCCGCTGGCACCGCGACGCGCACGCCGACGAGGACGCCGCGGAGCGCGCGTTCGAGCGCGCGCTGCTCCACGATCCCGCGAACCGCGAGATCCTGCTCGATCTCGCGGAGCTCCTGCGGCGCCGGCGCGGGCCCTCGCTCGTGCCGACGCTGCTCCGGCTCGCGGCGGCGACCGGGCACGACCTCGCCCTCTACCGCGAGGCCGTCGAGGCGGCGCGCGACGCGGGCGACGCTGCGCGGGCCCGCGAGATCGCGGCGGAGCTCCTCGAGATCGCCGTGCGGCGCCTCGGCGACGAGGAGGGGCAGCCCCCGGGCCCCGGCGCGTGGTCGGCCTCGCGCGCCGCCCTCTGGGCGATCGACGTCCTCGTCGGCATGCTCGCGGGCGACCGACCGCAGATCGTCGCGCTGTGCCGGCGCGGCGCCGCGCTCCCGCTCGCGCCGAGCGAGCGGCGCCGCCTGCTTCGCGTCGCCGCCGAGGCGGCGGAGCCCGACGAGGCGATCGCCCTCTACGGCGGGCTCTTCGCCGACGATCCCTCGGACGAGCCGGTCGGCGAGAGCCTCGCCGCGCTCCTCCGGGCGGCCGGCCTCCGCGAGGAGCTCGTGCGCCTGCGCGAGCGGCAGATCGAGGTCTCGGGCGATCTCGAGCGTCGCGTCGCGCTCCGGTGCGACGCCGCGGAGCTCCTCGCGGAGGCCGCGCGCGCCGCCGAGGCGATCGCGCTGCTCCGCCGGAACCTCGCGGAGAGCCCGGGGCACGGCCCGTCGATCGACAGGCTCGCCTCGCTCCTCAAGGCGGGCGGGCTGCACCGCGAGCTCATGTTGCTCCGCGAGGAGCAGGCGGCCGCGCGCGAGCCTTCCGCTGCAGGCCCGCCGGCCGCCGAGCTCTGGCTCCAGGCGGCCTCCCTCGCCGAGCACGAGCTGAACGAGCCCGAGCGCGCGATCGCGAGCTACCGCCGCGCCGCGGACATCGGGTCCGTCGAGGCGCTCGACGCCCTCGCGCGGCTGCTCGCGCGCCGCGGCGAGCACGCGGCCGCCGCCGACGCGCTCGAGCGGCTCTGCGCCGGCTCGCCGCCCGAGGAGCTGCACCAGGCGGCGCTCCGCCTCGCGGAGGCGTACCTCGCCGCCGGCGAGCCCGATCGCGCCCGCGCGGCGCTCGAGCGAGCGCTGCCCCGCGCCGCGCAGCCGGCCCCGCTGCGCGAGCGGCTCGCGTACCTCTACCGAGCGTCGGGCGCGTGGGGCGCGCTGGCGGCGCTCATCGCGGGCGACGCCGCGCGCGCCGACGAGGCGCCCGCCCGGCTCGCGCTCCTCCGCGAGGCCGCGGACCTCTACCTCACGCGCGGCGGCGCGCCCGCCGCCGCGATCCCGCTGTTCGACGAGGCCATCGCCCTCGCCCCGGACGACCTCTCGCTGCGCCTCTCGCGGAGCCGCGCCCTCTCCGCCGCTGGGAGGACCGACGACGCGACCGCGGCCCTGCGCGGGATCATCGCCGACTTCGGCAGCCGCCGCCCCAAGGAGCGCGCGCTCGTCCACTACGAGCTCGCCCGCGTCGCGCTCGCCACGGGCGACCGCGCCCGCGCGATGGCGGAGTTCGACCTCGCGCTGCGCGTCGACCCCGCGCACCCCGCCGCGCTCCACGGCCTCGCCGGCCTCGCCCTCGAGGACGGCCAGCTCGAGCGCGCGCACCGCGCCTACCGCGCGCTGCTGCTCGTCGCGCGCCGGCCTCGCGACGAGGGCGAGGGGCTCGTCGGCGCGCGGCGCAGCACGATGCCGCCGATGCGCTCCAGCGTGGCGCTCTCGCCTTCCACGTCGTTCAGCCGGGCCGAGGTCCTGCTCGCGCTCGGCGAGATCGCGCGCCGGCAGGGGGCGCCCGACCGCGAGGCGGAGTGCGTCGAGTCGGCCTTCGAGGCGGCGCGCGAGAGCGACGCCGAGCACGAGAAGCTCCTCGCCGCGCTGCGCGCCCGCGGACGCCACGATCTGCTCGCGCGCGCCCTCGAAGCGCGGCTCGCCGGCCCTGCCCAGGAGCCCGCCGAGGACGCCGCCGCGGCGCTCGGCGAGCTCGCGTCGCTCTACGAGGGCCCGCTCGCTCGCCCGGAGCTCGCGCTCACCGCCCGCCTGCGCGCCCTCGATCTCACGCCGGGCGCCGGCGCCGCGCACGACGCTGCCCTCGAGCTCGCGCGCCGCTCGGGCCAGACTCCGCGGTACCTCGAGCTCGTCGAGCGGCTCGTCGCCCGCGCGGTGGGCGAGCCGTACGAGGTCGCGCTCCTGCTCCGCTTCGGCCGCGCCCTCGAGCTCTCGCCGGCCGACCAGGAGCGCGCCGCGGCCGTCTACCGCCGCGCAGAGGCGAAGATCACGGCCGGCGCGCGCGGCGTCGACGCGAGCGCCGACATCGAAGCGCTGTGGAGCTCGCTGGAGCCCATCTACGAGCGCCTCGGCGATCGCGCCGCGCAGGCGGACGTCCTCCGCAAGCGCATCGGCCTCGCGGACGCGCCGCGCGGCGTCGTCGATGGCGCGCCGTCCGCCCCCGCGGGCGGCGCGGATCGCGCCGGGCCGCGGTACCGCCTGGCCGCGCTGCTCGCCGCGGACGCGGCGGACGTCGATCAGGCGATCTCGCTCCTCGAAGAGGCGCTCGAGCTCCACGCCGATCCGGACCGGGCCGAGGCCATCCTCCGCGACGGGCTCCGCACCGATCCGAGGAACCCGCGCGCGATCCGCCTCTTCGAGCGCCTCGCCCGGCAGAGCGGGCGGCCGCGCGCCCTCGTGGACGCGCTGCTGCTCCTCGCCGAGGTCGAGGGCCCTGGGGTCCTCGAGGAGGCGGTCCGCACCGCCCGCGCGCTCGGCGATCGCGAGCTGGCCGAGTCGATCCTGCAGCGCCTCGTCGGCTCGGGCGCGCCGTCCGCGTCCGATACGTCCGGCTCCGCGTGGGCGCTCGTCGCGCTCGCGGAGCTCCGCGAGGAGGCCGGCGATCTCGCGGCCGCCGCGTCGCTCTGCGAGCGCGCGGCGCGCGCCTCGGCGCCCGAGGAGGAGCGCGCGCTGCTCCTGCACGCCGCGGAGCTCGCCGCCGGCCCGCTCGTCGACCTCGTCCGTGCGGCGCGCCTCTACGAGGAGCTCCGCGCCCGCGAGCCCGCCGAGCGCGAGATCTGGACGCCCCTCGCCGGCGTGTACCGGCGCAGCGGCGACGCCGCGCGCCTCTCCGCGCTGCTCGAGGAGACGGCGCCCCTCGTCGACGACATCTCCGAGCGCTGCGCGCTGCACCTCGAGCGCGCGCGCCTCCTCGCGCAGGAGTCGCCGGAGAAGGCGGCGCTCCTGCTCCGCGACATCCTCGACGAGGATCCGACCCAGGTGGAGGCCGCCATCCTCCTCGCCACGATGCTCGAGGAGGCTGGCCGCACCGACGAGCTCGGCGAGCTCTTCGCGCTGCAGCTCGACGCCGCCAAGGACCGCGCGGACGTGGCCTCGATCGCGTCGATCTCGATGCGCCTCGGCGCCCTCCTCGAGCAGCGCGGCGACGATCGCGGCGCGCGCGACGTCTACCTCGGGGCCGCGGACTGGGACGGCGCGAACCGCGACGTGCTCCGCGCGCTCGTGCGCCTCAGCCGGAAGCGCGACAACGCGGACGACCTCATCGACGCGCTCGAGAAGCTCGTCCGCACCGAGCAGGGCGGCGACGCGGCCCTGCTCGCCCTGGAGCTCTCCGATCTGCACGGGGCGCGCGGCGACGACGCCGCGGCGGAGGCCGCCCTGAAGGCCGGGTACGCCGTCTGCCCCACGAGCGATCGGCTCCGCGAGCAGCTCGCGTCGCGCTACGCGGCCCGCGAGGCCTGGCACGCGCTCGCCGAGCTCCACGTGCTCACGGCGCACGTCGCCGACACCGAGGAGGCGCGCGTCGAGTCGCTCTGCCGCGCCGCCGAGATCCTCCGCGATCGCGCGGGCGACGCCGCGGCGGCGGCCGAGCTCCTCGAGCGCGCCCTCCACGTCGCGCCCGGGGATCGCGACGTCCTGCTCGCGCTCATCGACGCGTGCGGCGCGGTCGCCGACCACGCCCGCGCCGCACGCGCGCTCACGGCGACGCTCGAGGCGAGCCCGGACGACCCGTGGCTCTACAGCGCGCGGGCCGAGGTCCACGGCGCGCTCGGCCAGGGCGATCGCGCGCTCGCCGATCTCGAGCGCGCCTACGCGCTCGGCGGCGCCGAGTACGCGGGCGAGCTCGTCGCCGAGCTCGAGCGCGCGCTCGCGCGGTCCGCCGACGCCGAGGCCGCGGGCGCGCCCAGCGAGGCCGCGGCGGAGGGGGCGGGCGCCGTCACGGCGCGCGCGCTCCGGCTGCGCCTCGCCGAGATCCTCGCGCGCTCGGGCGACGTCGAGCGCGCGCGCGCCCACCTGGGCGATCTGCTCCACGCCGACTCCAAGGACCGCGCGGCGCTCAAGGCGCTCGCCGGCCTCGAGGAGTCCGCCGCGCGGTGGGACGCCGCGAGCGCCGTCTACCGCAGGCTCATCGCGCTCGAGGAGGGCGACGCCCTCGTCGCGACGGCGCTCCTCCTGGCCGGCGCCTGCTCGCGCGCGGGCCACCTGGGCGACGCCCGCGGCGGGCTCGAGCGCGCGCTCCGCGCCGCGCCGGGCAACGCCGAGATCCGCGATCGCCTGCGCGCGCTCTACGCCGAGATCGGCGCGAACCGCGAGCTCGCCGCGATCACGCTCGAGGACGCCGCCGCGGCGTCCGACGTGGCCGGCCGCTTCGCGCTCCTCGTCGCCGCCGGCCGCCTGCTGCTCGACGTCGGAGACGCCGCGCAGGCGGCCGCGGCGCTGCGGGAGGCGCGCTCCCTCCGCCCCGAAGATCACGAGGTCGCCCTGCTGCTCGTCGACGCCCTGATCGCCGCGGACAACCCGAAAGAGGCGCGCGCGGTCACCGCGGAGCTCATCGTCGCCGCCAAGGGGCGTCGCTCGCGGCACCTCGGCGCCGTTTACCACCGCGTCGCGCGGATCGAGGACGCCGAGGGGAATCTGCACGAGTCGCTCACGGCGCTCACGAGGGCGCTCGAGAACGATCCTCAGAACGGTGAGATCGCCATGGAACTCGGCGAGAGCGCGCTCGGGCTGGGGGAGGAGGACATCGCCGCGCGCGCTTACCGCGCGGTCACCCTGATGAAGATTTCCCCCGAGCCCGGCGAGGGCGGCACGACGCCTGCCGCGCGGGCGCTCGCCTATTACCACCTCGGTGCGATGGCGCTCGCGGCCGGCGATCGCCGAAAAGCGCGCCTGATGCTCGACAAATCCGTCTCGGAGGACGCCTCGCTCGAGGCGGCCCGCGCGCTCCTCGACGAGCTGCGCGCCGGCTGAGGGCCTGTCCCGCGCGTCACCGCGGGTATGCCCAGGTCGCGGCGGCCGCCTCCGCGGCCGCCCCAGGCGGCGCGGATCACCCGCAGAACCGCGCAATTCCAGGCGTTTTTTGCCTCTCTCCGGCCCGCGACGGTGTCGCGCCGCCGCCCCTCCCGGCGGCTGGTTCCCCCTCTGGCGCGCCGCTCCGGCGCGGTCTTTCAGGGGTCCGCGCGATGCCCCGTCTCAGAAATCGCGATTTCTCCCCGCATTTTTGTCTTTTTTTGTCCTGTGTCGTGTGTAAGGTTCACTGAGGCTGTGCGCGGCGAGGTGTCGCGCGCGAGCTCATGTCCGAGGAGAGTGCCATGGCAAGTAAGAAGACGGCCGGGGGCGGCGCGAAGAAGACGTTGAGCAAGAGCGGCCTGATCCAGGCCATCACCGAAGCTGCCGGTGATGAGCTGAGCCGCAAGCAGGTGAAGAACGTTCTCGAGTCCCTCATCACGATCGGTCATCGCGAGCTGAAGAAGTCGGGCGTGTTCACGCTGCCGGGCTTCGCGAAGTTCCGGGTGGTCAAGCGCCCTGCGACGAAGGCGCGCCAGGGGATCAACCCGTTTACCAAGCAGCCGATGACCTTCGCCGCGAAGCCGGCGAGCAAGTCGGTCCGCGCTCGGCCGATCAAGGCCATCAAGGACGCGCTCCTGTAGGCTTACGGGATCTCCCAGCGGAGCGCAGGGCGGCCACGGCGACGTGGCCGTTCTTGCTCCATGGCCCTGACGGGCCGACGATGGAGTGGCGTTGGGGCGTCCTGCATGGCCCTGGCGCGACGATGGGGCGGTGGTGGGGCGTCCCGGCGCGCACGGCGCGTGTCCCGGCGCCGCGCGCTGTCGCCGGGGGCCGGGCGGCGCGGCGCCGCCGCCCCCGTAGCGCGCTGACGTCGCGGTCAGCTCGCGGTCAGCTCGCGGTCAGCTTACTTCTTGCGGCTGTAGGCCTGCGCCGCCACCGGTCCCGAGCCGGTGCGTGCCTTGACAACCAGCTTGGCCGTGGCGGCGATGGGGAACGGCCATTGGTAGCAGCTCTGCTTGGCTCCGATGGCGGCTGTCGGGCCGGTGTCCGAGTCGACCGCGAGCACCGGTTTCAGGTTGAACGCAGCGAGCCCTGGCTGTCCTCCGGCATTCAGGTCGAGCTCCAGCTGGATGTCGACCTCGGTGACGGTGGGGAGCGCCTGCGCCAGGAACGTATAGCAATAGCCTGGCTGGAGCATGAACGTCTGCCCCGAGGCCGACTGTCCCTCGGGCACCACGCTGCACACCGGCGCCCCCTCCGGCTGCATCTTCGGCGCCTCGCCGGCGGCGCGGCCCTGGAACATGGTGGTCATCGCGAGCGACTGGACTCCATCGCAGGGCGCCGCCGTGGGCACCGCGACCGGGGGCAAGCCGGCGTCCGGGGGCGGGACGGACGCTGTCGGCTGCGGGGGCGGCGGCGTCCCCGCGTCCGGGGCGTCGTCCGCGAACTCCGACTCCTTGCTGCTGCCGCCGCAGCCCAGCGCTGCCGCCGAGAGCGCCAAGAGCACTGCTGAACCCAACGACCTTCCCGTCACCGTCATCTGCGGCCTCCTCGCGCACAGCCCTGCCGCACGCCGCGGCCCCTCTTTGGGACAGCTGTGCTCGCGGCGCTCATACACCCGCCGGAGGCCGGGGGCTATGTGCGAGGCGTCTCGCGCGGGCGCGCCGGCGCGCCGATCGTGCGCGCCCGCAGGCGTGCCGGCGCAGGCGTTCGACTTCTCGCGCCGTCGCCCCGTCGCGCCGCTCAGCCGCCGGACCCGCCCACGAGCTCGCGCAGGATGCACATGCGCGCGACGATCAGCGCCTCGGGCCGGATCGCATGGTCGAGATATGCGGCAGAGTTCGCCTCTGCCAGCGACTCGCGCAGCATCCCTTGCTCCAGGAACGCGACGGCACGGCCGAGGTGCAGCCGCGCCCTGTCGGGCGCGAGCCCCATGCCAGCGCTCGCCAGCATCTCCCGTTCCAGGAACCACTGAGCAAACTCTCCGGGACGATCGAGCTTCGCTCGGGAGCCGCGGTCGGTCATGCCGTAGGCTACCTCACTTTTGTCTCACGGCCAGCCGGGCCTTGCTGCAAGAACCCGGGAAATCATGGCAGAAGCAGCATCAATCCGTCGGATGGGCGCGATGAAAGCGAGGGCGTTCCACGTCCAAAGCGACATCCGGCGGACGGCCCTGGAGCTCGGTTGGACGGGCTTCGGTGGGGCGCGCTGGGGAGCTCCCCGCGAGCGACCCGTTGCGTCGCGAGCCCGTCAGTGAGATTGAACGCGGCGTTCTGCCGGAAATTCGAGGAGGTTCTTTTGCTGCGTACGATTGGCGTCCTGCCTGCCCTGGTCCTCACCGCCGCCCTCGCTGCTGGTTGTCAACAGCGGGAGGCGTCCACGCCGCCGAGCTACGCGAACCAGCCCCCGCCCGGCTACTACCAGCAGCCCGGGTACCAGCAGCCGGGGTACCAACAGCCCGGGTACCAGCAGCCCGGGTACCAGCAGCCTGGGTATCAGCAGCCCGGGTACCAGCAGCCGGGGTACCAGCCCGCCCCGACCCAGCCTGCCCCGACGCAGCCCGCTCCGACGACGCAGCCCGCTCCGACGACGCAGCCGGCCCCGACGACGCAGCCTGGTGGCTTTCCCTGGCCGTTCCCGCTCCCTGGCCAGCAGACCGGCGGGCAGCAGCCGGCCCCGAGCGGCGGGAGCAGCGCCGGCAGCGCGTCGGCGATCGATCCGAACCTCGCCTCCGCCGCGACGATCCCGCTGAACAACCTCGCTGCGACCGAGGCGCCCGGCATGACGAAGGAGGGGGGGCCGATCGCGGGGCAGTTCAGCGCCGGACAGACCCTTGAGCAGCAGATCCAGCTGATGCCCGGCAAGTGCTACGCGGTCCTCGGCGTCGGCGCGGGGATCACCGAGCTCGACATCAGCCTCGTCGCGCTGACCCCGATCCCGATGGGCTCATCTGTGCTGGCGCAGGACAACTCGAGCGGCTCGAACGCCGTGCTCGGCGGTCGAGGCAACTGCTTCCGCTGGTCGCTCCCCGTCGGCATCAACGCCAAGTACATCGTGAAGGCCACCGCCGGCTCGGGCGTCGCCGCCGCGCAGCTCTATGTGAAGTGACGCCGTCACGACGCCGAGGACGCCAGGAGATCGCTCTCCCTGGCGTCCTCGGGTGTCAGCTCCACAAACGCCGAGGACGCCAGGAGATCGCTCTCCCTGGCGTCCTCGGGGCCAGCGCCGTCGCTCGCTGCAGCGCCGGCTAGAGCCGGATGCCGGGCGCCGGGAAGCCGCGGCAGAGCTCCGCGACCTCGGCGGCGATGCGCGCGATGCGCGCCTCGTCGTTCACGTTCTGCGCCACCTCATCCATCCAGGCCGCGAGGCGCTCCATCTCGGCGACGCCCATCCCGCGCGACGTCACCGCCGGCGTGCCGATGCGGAGCCCCGACGGATCGAACGGCTTGCGCGGATCGAACGGGATCGAGTTGTAGTTGGCCACGATGCCCGCGCGATCGAGCGCCTGCGCGTACGGCTTCCCCGCGATCCCCTTCGGCGTCATGTCGATCAGCAAGAGGTGGTTGTCGGTCCCGCCGGTGATGAGCCGGAAGCCGCGCGACTCCAGCGCGCGCCCGAGCGCCTGCGCGTTCGCCACGATCTGCTTCGCGTAGGCCCGGAACCCGTCCTCCGAGGCCTCCTTCGCCGCGACCGCGATGGCCGCGGTCGTGTGGTTGTGCGGACCGCCCTGGAGGCCCGGGAACACCGCCTTGTCGATCGCGCCCGCGTGCTCCTTCTTGCACAGGATCATCGCGCCGCGCGGACCCCGGAAGGTCTTGTGCGTCGTCGACGTCACCACGTCGGCGATGCCTACCGGCGACGGGTGCACCCCCGCGGCCACGAGCCCCGCGATGTGCGCGATGTCCGCCGCCAGGATCGCCCCCACCTCGTCGGCGATCGCACGGAACGCGGCGAAGTCGAGCGTGCGCGGGTACGCCGTCGTCCCGCACCAGAGGAGCTTCGGCCGGTGGGCGCGCGCCAGGTCGCGGACCTGATCCATGTCGATGCGGTGATCGCTCTCGCGAACCCCGTACGGGACGCTCTTGAAGTACTTCCCGGTGATGCTCACCGACCAGCCGTGGGTCAGGTGCCCGCCCGCAGGCAGGCCGAGGCCCATGATCGTGTCGTTCGCCTGTGCGAAGGCGAGGTAGACGGCCAGGTTGGCCGGGCTCCCCGAGTAGGGCTGCACGTTCACGTGCTCGGCCCCGAACAGCTTGGCCACCCGCGTCCGCGCGAGCTCCTCGACCACGTCGATCTGCTGCTGACCCTCGTAATACCGCTTGTGCGGGTACCCCTCGGAGTACTTGTTCGTCAGCACCGAGCCCGTGGCCTCGAGCACCGCCCGAGACACGTAGTTCTCGCTCGCGATGAGCCGGAGCGTGTCCGCCTCTCGCCGCTCTTCCAGCCGGATCAGCTCGGCGATCTCCGGATCGACCTCGCTGAGCGCCCGCAGGCCCTGCACGTCGCTCGTCGCGCTCATACCTCGAACTCCCCGCGTGTAAGGATGTCGGTGACCCGCCAGAGGAACGAGTTCGCCAGCACCCCGTCGATGATGCGGTGGTCGTACGACAGCGCGAGGAACATGACCGGATGGATCGCGATCGAGTCCTCCTTGTCCTTCGTGACCACCACGACGCGCTTCTTGATCTCGCCCATCCGGAGGATGCCGACGTTCGGCTGCGAGATGATCGCGCCGCCGAACAGGTTCCCCTTGAGGCCGGGGTTCGAGACCGTAAAGGTCGTGTTCGCGAGATCGTCGGCCGTGATCTTGCCCGACTTCGCGCGCCCGGCCAGCTCGTCGATGCTCCTCGCGATACCGCGCAGCGACAGCTCGTCCGCGTGCTTGATGCTCGGGACGATGAGGCCGCCGGGCGTGTCCACCGCCACGCCGAGGTTGACGTCGCGCAGCACCACGTACGAGTTCTCGAGCACCCGGGCGTTGAACTCAGGGTGCTCGCGCAGCGCGCGGACGGCCGCGGCGCAGATGAAGGACAGGAACGTCAGCGACACGCCCGCCCTCTTGAACTCGTCCTTGTGCAGGTCGCGCAGCTTGGACGTCTCGTGCAGGTCGACCTCGGCGACCGTCACCACGTGCGGCGACGTCACCTTGGAATAGACCATGTGGTCGGCGGTGATGCGGCGGCGCCGGCTGAAGGGCACCACCTTGTCGCCGGGCTTCGGCGAGTAGGGCGGCACCTTGTACGCGCCGTAGCCGACGCCGGGCACCGGCGGCACGAACCCGCCGCTCGCCTGGATGAGCTGCGACAGCTCCGCGGCCGTGCTCGCCGGCTGGGGCGCCGCGCTCGGCTGAGGCGCCGGCGCCGGCTCGGCCGACGCGCCGTGCGCCGCGCGCATGACGTCGTCGCGGGTGATCCGGCCGTGATCGCCCGTCCCGTGCACGTCGCGCAGATCGACGCCCGACTCGCGGGCGAGCTTCTTCGTCGACGGGCTCGTCAGGGGGCGGGCGCTCTCGTCGTGCCCATTGCTGCCAGGCGCGGGCGCGGGCGCGGCGGACCGCGTCTCGACCGGGGCCGGCGGCGCGCTCGCGCGCTGGGCCGTCGCCTGGGCTTCCCCCTGCGCCGCCTCGTCGATCTGGCAGAGCAGACCTTCCTTGGCGACGACGGTACCCTCGGCCACCACGATCCGCGCGACACGACCGGCGATCGGCGCCGGGATCTCCGTGTCTGCCTTGTCGGTCGCAACCTCGAGCAGCGGCTGCTCGCGCTTGACGAAATCGCCCTCGCGCACGAGCCACCTCGAGACGGTCCCCTCGAGCACGCTCTCGCCGAGCTGCGGCATGCGAACATCGACCATCGCTTCTCGCGCCTCCAACGCGCGCCGCCGTGAGCGCCCGTTTCTCCTCACCGGGCAAGGCGGCACGGTCGTATACGCCGCCCGCCCCTCGAGAGCAACGACACAGTGTTCGTCCAGTGTGTATCCTTTGTGGGGTCGCGTCAGCGATGTCGGGCGCGTCGGCTGCGTCGGTGCCGGCGACGGCGAGCCGCCTCCACCGAAGCGCCCGGCGCACCCGGCGCAGGGCTGCTGGAATCGTGTGTCGACGCACGTAGACGCTGGCGGGCCGCAGCCGGTACAAGGGCCCCGTGCGTGACGCCGGGCCCGATGTGACCAGAGCCCCCTCTCCACCGGCCACCTCGGGCGACGGCGCGCGCGAGCGCCTCGCCGCCGGGCCGCCGCGCGTCGTCGGGGCGCGGGCGATCGGGGCGGCCTCGCTCGGCGCCATCGCGTTCCTGCTGCTGCAGATCCTGACCTACGGCTACGGCCGCGATCAGGGCATCTACGCCATGGTCGCGCGCGCGGTGCTCGACGGCGGCATGCCGTACCGCGACGCGTTCGACTTCAAGCCGCCCGGCATCTTCCTCATCTACGCGCTCGCCCGCGCCCTCTTCGGCCCGGCGCAGTGGGGCATCCGCGTCCTCGAGGTCCTCGGGCTCGCCGGGATGTGCCTCGCGATGGCGTCGCTCGCCGCTCGCCTCTTCGACGACCGGCGGATCGGGGTCGTCGCCGCGGCGCTCGCCGTGCTGGTGCACGCTCAGCTCGATTTCTGGCACACGGCGCAGCCCGAGTCGTTCGGCGGCATGCTCACCATCGTCGCGCTGCTCGTGGCCACGCCGCGCGGCGGCGCCGGCGCGCCTCGCCCGGCGCCGCGCGCCGCTTCGCTCGTCGCGTCGGGCGCGCTCTTCGGCGCCGCCGGTCTCCTCAAGCCGCCCCTGGCCGGCGGCGGCGTCGTGCTCGCCGTCGCGCTGGCCGCGCCCGCCCTCGCGGAGCTCGCGCGGCGCGGCTCGGAGCGGGCCGCCGTCCGGCGCTGGATCGAGGCGGTCCAGCCCGCGATCCAGGGCGAGCCGGCGCGCTCCGCGCCGCTCGCGCCCGGGCACGCCCGCTCCACGGCGGCGGCGCCCGCGCTCCTCTGGGCGGCGCTCCGGCCCGCCTTGCTCATCGCGCTGGGCGGCGTGCTCCCCGTGCTCGCCTGCGCCGCCTGGTTCGCCCAGAGGGGCGCGCTCGGCGATCTGCGGGAGGTCCTCTTCGTCTTCACCCCGCACTACACCGCGCTCGGGTGGCGCGGCGCGAGCGTGCTCGGCATGGCGTGGTACGGCGCCAGCGAGTGGTTCGTCCAGTACTCCGGCCCGCTCGCGCTCGGCCTCACCTGCCTGGTCGCGCTGCACCCGGACCGCCACGAGCGGGCGGGCGTGGCGCTGCTCTCGGGCGTGATCGCCATGCACCTCGTCGGCGTGGTGATGCAGGCGAAGTTCTTCCCCTACCATTACGGCGCGACGTGGCCGCTCACCGCGATGCTCGCCGCGCTCGGCCTCTGGAAGGCGTGGCAGCGGTGCACGCGCTCCGGCGCGAAGGCGGCGGCGGCGCTCGTCGCGGCGCTCGTCGCGACCGCGTTCGCCCGCTCCGCGACCAAGGACGTGGCCGACGACTACATCGAGCGCTGCGCCAAGCGGATCGCGGTGCTCGCCGGGGGCGCGAGGGACCAGGCGCGCCTCGATCGCCTCGCGTCGGTCGCCGACGTCAACGCCGCGGCGAACCGGGAGGTCGCCGCGTGGCTGCGCGAGCGCGTGGCGCCGGGGCGGCCCGTGTTCGTGTGGGGCTTCGAGCCGGTGATCTACGATCTCGCCGATCGCCCGCCTGCGACGCGTTACCTCTACAACGTCCCGCAGCGCGCCGCGTGGGCCCGGCAGGAGGCGCGCGACGCGCTGATGCGCGACCTCGCCGCGAGCCCGCCGGCCGCGATCGTGGTCGAGCGCCATGACGTCTTCCCCTC
Organism: Sorangium sp. So ce375; assembly: GCF_051473855.1. NCBI lineage: Bacteria > Pseudomonadati > Myxococcota > Polyangiales > Polyangiaceae > Sorangium > Sorangium sp. So ce375. The sequence continues at coordinate 9,265,400 of NZ_CP150335.1, read as the reverse complement.
GGTCACCGGCGACGTGATCGACTCGCGCGACACGCTGGGCGGGTTCCCGGAGCTCGCCGGGCTCATCGAGGAGCGCTACGAGCTCGCCGTCAGCATCGAGGATTTCGAGATCCACCTCGAGCGCTGAGCCGCGGGCTCGGGCGGCGGAGGCGCGGCCGTTCGGCCGCGCTCCACGCTGTCAGGGGCAGGTGTTGGGCGCGCCGGGCGTGGGCGCAGCCGTCCGGAAGCGGCTGCCGTCGCGGAGGCCGTTGCCGCAGCGCTGGATCGACTGCGTCGTCGACAGCGCGGACGTCGCGCCTTCGTCGACTTGGATGCGCCCGGGGGCCCCCGGCGCGGCGGAGATCAGCGTGTTCAAGAGCTCCTCGTCCTCCGCGTCGTTCGTACCGTAGACCAGCGCGTCGATGAGGCGCGCGGCCGTGACCGGCGTACCCGGCGCAAAGTCCGCGGGCCGCGCCTGGTACACGGCGATCGCGTCGGGGCCGTCCTCCAGGATGTTGGCGGTGGCCGTCGGGTCGAGGCGCACGCTGGGTGTCGGGGTCACGGCGGGGTTGCCGACGAGCAGCAGGCCTGCTGCGTTCGCCGTCCCGTTGAGCTCCACCGCCCTGTAGGAGGCGTCGCCGTCGGCTGCGTTGCCATCGTAGAGCACGAGCGTGTAGCCGGCGAGGTTCACGCCCCGCCAGCCCGTGCTGATCTCGATGAACTCGCGATCGTCGTCCACCGGCGTCGTCGGCGTGTCGGCGTCGAGCTCGTTGATTTGGAGCCGGATCACCGTCAGCGAGAACGACGTCACCCGCGCCCCCGGCCGGCTCACGATGAGGTTCGCAGGGCCGATCGGCGTCCCCTTCGAGAGCGCGGGGATCGTGATCTGCATGTCGGAGTCGATCGTGAAGGGCTGCGGCACGAGGTCCACGGTCACCTCCGTCGCCCCGGTGAAGCCGGAGCCGGCGAGCACGAGCGCGCCTCCGACGGCGATGACTGGGTAGTCGACCGCGGTCACCCGGGCCGGCGCTCCGCACGCTGGGCAGGAGCTGCCGCCGCAATCGATGCCGCCCTCGTCGCCGTTTTGCACGCCGTCCTCGCACGTGGGCGCCTGGCAGACGTAGTTGGTGCAGATCTCGGTGGCGCAGTCCGTGTCGACCAGGCACTCCACGCAGACCCCGACAGCGTTGCACAGCCCGCCGTCGGCCAGGGAGCACGAGCTGCCGACCTCGACCGGCTCGTACAGCGGCGAGCCATCGCGGCAGGAGTCGACCGTGCACTCGCTGCGGTCGTTGGGCACGTCGTCGTTGTCGTCGATTTCCGTGACCGCGCCGTTGCCGTCGCAGACGCGCTCGCGGCAATCGCCGGCCACCTGCGCTTTCACGAGCGTCCCCGAGTCCACCGGCTCGGTCGTGCACCCTCCTCCGGCGCACCTCGCTACCGCGCACTCGCTCTCAGGCGCGGGGCACTCGGCATCGCTGGTGCAGGCGTCGCCGCCCGAGCCGCCGGCGCCGCCCGATCCGCCGGCGCCGCCAGCTCCGTCGTCGCCGCCAGCTCCGCCTGCACCGCCAGCTCCGCCTGCGCCGCCCGATCCGCCGTCGCCGCCCGATCCGCCGTCGCCGCCAGCTCCGCCGATGTCGCCCGATCCGCCGTCGCCACCGACTCCACCGTCGCCGCCGTTCCCGCCGCTGCCAGTGACTCCGCCGGCGCCGCCGTCGCCTCCGCCATTGCCACCCCCGGAGCCACCATCGCCACCCCCGGAGCCACCATCGCCACCCCCGGAGCCACCGCCACCTCCGTCGCCCCCACCGCCGTCGCTGTCCCCGCCGCCGTCATTGGCGCCGGAACCACCGATGCCGCCGGCGCCCGCTCCTCCCGTGCCCCCCTGCCCGTCGCTTCCCCCCGTGTTCTGGTTGATGAGGCTGCGATCGGGCGCCGTGATCACCTCGCAGCCCGAGGTGGCCAGCAACGAAATGCTCAACGCGAGCGCGGATCCGTAGCGATTCGATCTCCAAGTCATTGACCACCTGTGTGCAGATTGGGCGACGCGTTCGGCCCTTGACGCTTCCCGCGCTGCCCCGCGCGCAGGGACAAGCGGGCGGACATCCTAGACGGACGCGACGCCCGAAGAAAGCGCCGCACCGCCGCTCCCCGGTTCGAATCGCGCCGGCTCCTCGGGCGCCGTGCTGCGCTCGCGGCGCAGCTGCCCTCGCGCGCTCCCTCGGTCCGGCGGGCAGGGGGCCGCCCGCTGGCATGCTCGTTGATGGGATCGAATCGTTGGCATGCGCTCCGCTGCGAGCGGGGGCGAGCATGAAGCCCCGGTCGCGGCGCGGCGACCGAGGAGCAACGAGCATGCGGATCGCGATCATCTCCACCCCGTTCATCCGGGTGCCTCCCTCCGGGTACGGCGGGACCGAGCTGTTCTGTCACGAGCTCGCCGAGGGACTGTCGGCGCGTGGACACGAGGTCACGCTCTTCGCGACGGGGGATTCGGTGGTCACCTGCCGTTGCCGGTCGCTCTACGCGAGCGCGTGCTGGCCCCCGGTGCCGGAAGACGAGGTCAACCACATCGCCTGGGCCTTCTCGGAGATCGCGCGCGAGGGCGGGTTCGACGTGATCCAGCTCAACAGCCCCATCGCCGTCCCGTTCACCCGCTTCGTCCACGTCCCGGCGGTGCACACCCTGCACCACGCGCCCTGCGGTGAGAGCTCGCGCATCTACGCGCGCCACCCGGAGGTCGCGTACGTGGCCATCAGCGCGCGGCAGCGCGCCATGGAGATCTCGCTCCCGCGCTCGTGCGTGATCCATCACGGCGTCACCCCGGCGCGCTACCCGCCGAGCCTGAGCGACGAGGGCTATCTCGCGCACCTGGGCCGTTACGCCGAGGAGAAGGGGACCCACCTGGCGCTCGACATCGCGAGGGTCGCGGGCATGCCGATCAAGCTCGCCGGCCGCGCGCACCCCAAGGACCGGATCTATTATCTCCAGGAGGTGGTCCCGCGCCTCCGGGACAGCGGGGTAACGGATCTCGGGGAGATGGGCCACGATCGGAAGGTCGCCTTCCTGCGCGGGGCTCGCGCCCTCCTCTGCCCGCTCCAGTGGGAGGAGCCGTTCGGGCTGATCGCCATCGAGGCCATGCTCTGCGGCACCCCGGTGCTCGGCTTTCACCGAGGCTCGTTCCCGGAGATCGTCGACGAGGGGGTCACGGGCTTCCTGGCGCCGGCAGGTGATGTATCGCGCCTCGCCGCGGTCGCGGCGGGCCTCGCCCGCTTCGACCGCGCCGCCTGCGCGCGCCGCGCGCGAGAGCGCTTCAGCAGCGCCTTGATGGTGGGGCGGTACGAGGAGCTCTACCGGACCGTGACCGGCCCGCGGCGGGTCCAGGGGTACCGGGCCGCTTGATCCCCGCGAGGAGCTGCCCCGCCCGCGCGGCGCGGCGGAGCGCCCGGCGCTGCCGCGCGCGCGTGTCGTCGAGCGGAGATCCCATGAGCAGGATCTCTGCGACGAACGACGCCGCGTGACCCGGCGCGGTAGGGCGAGGGGCTCAGTTGACCTGTGGCGGTATGGTCACCTGGCACTCGTTGGCTGGCGTCAGCCACTTGATGGCGTTCAGCCAGAAGCGCTCGACCTGATAGTCGGGATGATCGACCCACTCGCTGTTGTAGGTGATCCACTCGTCGCCCCAGACCAGCACCCGGCCATTGCCGGTCTCCAGCGCCTTCAGCACGTCGTGGCCGTCGCCGGTCGCCAGCGTGGCGCCCTCGCCGACGACCGGGTAGCCGTTGTCCACGCCGACAGCCGTGATCCCGTCGAGCACCGGGTGCCCTCCGCTCCACGCCGTGATGGGGTTCGTGGAGCCGCCGCGCCTCCCGAGGATCTGCTCCTCGCCGTAGCCGATGCCGAGCGGAGCGAGCAGCGTGTTGACGTTCTCTCGCTCGTCGGGATCGCCATACCCGATCAACGTCATGAGGCCGCCGCCCTTCGAGACCCAATCGCTCAGGGCCTCTACCTCGGCGTCCGAGTAGGTGCGCCCGATGACGCTCACGTCCTGGATGACGATGACCTGGTGCTTGGCGAGCTCCTCGGCGGTGAGCTCGGCGCCGCGCAGGTCGACGGCCCCGTTGATACTGCGCTGGTTCAGCCAGGTCGCGAAGACGTCGCCCTCTCCCCACTCGCCCGGCTCGCCCAGCGTGGCGATGCGGAGGCAGTCGCAGATGCCGTCGTGACCGGTGTCGACGTCGTCGATGATGCCGTTGCCGTCGTTGTCGAGGCCGTCGCAGGTGTCCTCGTTGCTGGGCGTGCCGCTCCCTGAGCTGCTGTCGCCGCTGCCAGCGCCCACGGCCATGGCGCCGAAATCGTCTCCGCCGCCGCCCGAGCTGCCCGCGCTGTCCGAGCTGCCCGCGCTGCCCGCGCTGCCCGCCCGGCCGCCGCTGTCCCCGGTGCCGCCGGGGCCGTCATCGCTGGAGCACGCGGCCGCTTGCAGCGCCACGCCGATGCTCGCGATCCGCAGCAGATTCCCGATTCGAACCCGACCGAAGGAAGACAGGCGAGACCTCGAGTTCATGGGTTTTCTCCAAGAGGTTAGGCGTTGATGGTGGCGGACCGTGGCGAGCCACCGAAAGCATCAGAGCGATGCTTCATGGTGTCTTCCGGACGGGGCTTTGCGCAACGCGAAAGAGCGCTCTCGCGCAATAGACACGTCGGTCGACGGTGTGTGTCTCATGGCCTTCTGGTACGACGTCGCCCGTGACGCTTGGACAATTCCATCTGGGCTCGACCCGGCCTCCGAGAGTGATTGAGCTTAGCACCACCGTGTCGCGACCGGGCGGGGTGAGCCGAAGGAATCGCAAGAATCTCCTGGAAAGCTGGAGCCTTTCTGCGGACCGGAGCTGGCCACCTCGTGGGCGCAACGCAGCCTAATGTGCCGTGGAGTACGCGATGGACGCTGCCGCCCCGCGGCGGCTAGACACCGAATTTCTCGGACATCGGGCCATGCCGACCCGTCCGGTGCGGCGCGGGTCGTTCGCGATCTACACGATGAGTCTGCTCGGCGAGGCGGAGCGCAAAAGCATCGAGCCAATCAACGGCAGTACACCGGCTCCGCCGGTGAGAACACCAACTGCCAGATCGGCCTCGGCCTGAGCGTGGCGACGAGGCACCATCGCGTGCCCATCGTCGCTCTCTGCTGCTACGCGTTCATTGTCGCCGAACGCGCGCGGCGTTTCCCCCTCGCCCGAGCGGACGTGTGTCTCCGCACCGCTCCCGCTCGCGGTCTGAGCGCCATTTCAGCGGCTCCTTCGCCACCGATCGTCTGGCCACCGCCCACGGCAAGGGCTGCGCTGACGGGGCGCTCAATCGCTGGTGGGACGCTCGATCGAGGAGAGCGCGCGTCGCGCGCGAGGCAGCCTGGCGCGGCCTGGGCTCCCTCAGGGTTGCACGAGCTCGACGCCGCTGAACTCGATGGGAAAGGTGATGACGGTCGTCATCCCGCCTTGCGGCCGGGGGAACTGCATCTTCTCGAACGTATCGGCCACGCAGCGGTCGACCTGCTGGTTCTTCGCGGTCGATTTCACGACGTCTGCCTTGTTGACGTTGCCGCTCGGACCGATGGTCGCCTTGACGGTCACCTTCCCCGTGAACTTCGGCGAGCCCTTGACTCCGATCTTGTAGCACTCGTCGAACAGCTCGCCGTGCTTCTCCACGACGTCGCGGACCTGCATCTCGGAGATGCTGCCGCCCAGCGTGCCGGTCGCCGTGGCCGAGCCAGGCCTCACGTTGCCGTCCGGTCTCGAGGTGGCCGGCGGCGGGGGCGCCTCGACCGGCGCGGGGGCCTTCGCGTCCGGCGGGGGGGCCGCGGTCTCAGGCTCCGGAGGGGCCGAGGTCTTGGGCTCCGGGGACGCCGAGCCGGTCGGCCCCTCTGGCGCGGGCTGCGCCGGCGAGTGGGCAGGCGGTGGGGCGCCGCAGCCCGTCGCGAGCGCGAGGATCAGAACCAACCCTGTTCGGCGAGAGCTCATGCCCGAAGCTAAAACCGGAACGTGGGGCCTTGTCCACGGGGATAGCGGCGGGCTCCCGCTCAGCGCAGCCGCAGGACCTCGACCTCGGACGCACCGCCGCGATCCACGAGCTTCGGCGCTCGGCCGCGCTCGCGCGCCGCCAGTGACGCCCAGAACACCTCCGTCCCTGGGCGCTTCCGGATCGGCACCGGATCGGCATAGAGGAAGCCCGCCCGCCAGCGCTGCGGCGAGATCGCGGTCGGCAGGCCGACGTCGCGCACGACCGGGTCCGCCATCGTCGTGGACAGCGGGGCGCGCTCGACGACCCGGGAGCGCACCGCGAGCACCACGTCGCTCGCCGCGGGGCCCCCCGCGCGCACGAAGATCGTGAGGAGCGAGCGGGCGCCTTCGTGGAACGTCGTCCCGAGCAGCTCCGTGCCGTCGTCGAACCGCGCCCCGATCGGCGCGAGCGCGGCGCTGATCTCCGCGAGGAGCGCCGCCGCGCGGGCGCCATCGCCGGCGGCGAGCGCCATGTTGTGCGCGATCCTCTTCTGCTCCAGCGTCTCCGGCGGCGCGGCCGGCGCCTCCGCCGGCTGTCCGAAGTGCGTGCGGAGCTCCCACGTGAGGAACGGATCCGGCACGATCTCTCGCTCGGGCTCGGTGCCTGACACGAAGTACCAGGCGAGGAGCCCCGGCTCCCGCTCGCGAAACGAGAACGCCTCGATGCCGCCCGCCGAGGGGGGGCGCCCTCCGACGTCAGCGCCGAGCGCCCAGAACGGGCCCACCGCCGTGATGTCGAAGCGCTGCGCGAGGCTCGCCTGGTCGCGGTCGAGCATGAACCGCGTGTCCGCGAGGTAGGCGCCGCGCGGCGGCGCTTCCTTTGGCGGGGGTCGGTTTGGCGTCACGACGCGCCCGCCGAGCGCCCAGACCTGGGCCCACGTGGCCTTCATGCCCTCGTGCATCGCGACGGGCGCGTCGGTCGGCGTCCGCGGCAGCCTCGGCGCGAGCCAGCGCAGGAACGCCGTCTTCGCCCCGTCGGAGTGGATGAGGTGCCCCCGCTCGTTGAAGCGCCCGCCCGTCTCGCGCGCGTAGCGCAGCGCCGGGAGCCCGTCGCGCAGGATGGCGGCGAGCGGCACGAGCCACAGCGCGAGCGCCGCGAGCGCCGGCTCCGCTGACGGCGCCGTGAGCGTCGACGACGCCGCCGGCGCCGCGGCCTGGGCGGCCCGCCGCGCGGCGGCGGCGCGCTCGAAGAGCGCCGCGCCGGTCTCGACGAGGGCGGCCGCGGCGAGCGCGAAGTAGGCCCCGAAGTAGTGCGGCCAGAAGATGTGGATGTCGGCGCCCTGCCGGAAGACGACGTACTGAACCGTCGCGGTCGCGAGGTAGAGCAGCGGCAGCGCCTCGTGCTCGCGCCGGAGCAGGACGAGCCGCGCCGCGCAGACGATCGCGGCGAGCTTTCCGGCGGCGATGGCGATCGGCGTGAACGAGAGCTCGAGCCAGTACCGCCGCCCCTCGAGCACCTTGCTGAGCGGCTCGGCGTTGCCCGAGGCGCGGAGCCCGTAGCTCGTCAGGAGGTCGCCGAGCTTGCCGGCGTGGTGGAAGAGGGCCAGGTAGAGCGCGGCGGTCAGCGCGGCGATGGAGGCGGTGAGCACCCACCACGCGGCGTAGCGCCGCTCGGGGAGCGGGCCGAAGACGCGCCTCGGGAGCACGTAGGCCCGGATCGCGCCGAACGCGAGCAGCCCGCCCGTGAGCACGAACGCGGGCCAGTCGGCGTGCATCCCGAGCGCGAGCCCGAGCGCGCTCACCGCCAGGTAGCGGCGCCGGGACGTCTGCGTCAGGCGGACGTAGCCAAGGAGCCCGAGCAGCGTCCAGGCCATGACCGGGACCTCGAGCGCGTTGAAGCTCGCAAACGACAGCGTGATCGGCAGGACGACGAACGACGCGGCCGCGGCGGCCCCTGCGGCGGGGCGGTAGATGCTCCGGCCGATGGCGTAGAGCAGCGGCGGCGTCGCGGCGCTCAGCAAGACGGCGGGCAGGCGGCAGATGACGTCGTGCCGCCCGAAGACCTTCATGAACGCGGCCGTCGTCCAGAAGATCCCCCACGGGTGGTGGCAGTAGTACATCCCGGGCGAAGGCCGGCTCGCCGTGTACTCCCACACGGGGCCGACGATCTTCCAGCGGAGCATGTTCTCCGCGATGATCCCGACGCTCGCCGAGGACGCGTAGTGTCCGGCGAGGACGGGGCCGAACATCTCCCATGCCGCCGCGAGCGCGAACCACGCCGTGGCGAGCGCGGTGACGGCGAGCGCCGCGCGGGCCTCGCGGCGGGACGCGGCGGGGAGGCCGCGCAGGTCGGTCGGATGGGGGGCGGGGCGCGGGGGCAGCAACGTGGGCGCAGCCTATCTCGACGGCGGCGCCGCGCGGGGAGGTGGAGCGCTGAGGAGCGGGCGCCACGCGCCGCCGCGGCGCGGGTCGATGCGCGCGCGCCGCTCGGGTAGGATGGGGCATGTCGACCGAGGCGCACAGGCAGGTCCATCGGCGGGCGCACCGCGACGGCAAGGGGCGTGATCCGACGGGTGAAGGAGCTCGTGATCTTCGATCCCGACTGGGAGCGCGGCCGCGATCGGGTGCGATGGCAGCGCTACCGGAGGCTGAAGACGCGCGGCTTCGTCCGGGTGGAGACGACGAACGTCGACCGGATCCACGCTCGCGTGCTCGGCTGCTGGCTGCGGGTGATCGGCGCGGGGGAGGAGGCGCGCCTCCGGCTGGCCACGGGGCCCGAGGGGGATGAGCTCTTCCCGACCGTCGCCGAGGCGGAGCGCGCGGCGAAGGAGGCGGAGCGCGCGGCGAAGGAGGCCGCGCTGGAGCGCGTGGCGGCGCTCGAGGCCCAGATCGCGGGTGCCGCCAGGGCGAGGGAGAAGGGGCCTGGGGCCCCGTGAGCCTCGCGCGGCCCGCGGCCGTTCAGGCCCGGAGCAGCGTCACCCGCCGGACGAGCGCGTCCGGGCCGCCTCGAATCCGAGGCCCTCGGGGCGGCTCCGGATCGACCGAGCCACCCTCGGGGAGGGGAGCCCGCATATCGCGACCTCTCCGGGCGGGCATCCTAGGCCTCGGCTCGGGTCCGAGATGGTAGCTTCCCGCCCACCGTGGGTACCCCGTCCCCTCCGGCGGAGCCTCTGGCGGCGCCCGCCACCGCGCGCCCCGCGCTCTCGGACCTGCTCCGCCGCGCCGCGGGCGCCGTGCGCCGCGCGCCCCTCGGCGCAGGGCTCGCCGTCGTCGTCGTCGCCGCGACCGTCTATGTGATCGCCGTCCCGCTCGCGGTCGTCCGCTATCCGCCGATGACCGATCTCCCGTTCCACGCGGCCGAGATGGCGGCGTTCAGGCACTACCTCGACCCGGCGTGGCACTTCCGCGAGCAGTTCACGCTCCAGCCGCTCGCGGTCCCGTACATGTCCATGTACGCGCTCGGCGCCCTGCTGATGCTCGTCCTCCCGCCCGTGGCCGCGGTGAAGATCGCGGCGGCGGCGATGCTCGCGCTCTTGCCCGCGGGCCTCGCCGTCCTCTTCCACGGCCTGAAGCGGAGCCCGCTCCTCGGCGTCCTCGGGCTCGTCTTCGTCTGGTGCAACCTCACCCACTGGGGCTTCCTCAACCACATGGGCGCGCTCGGCCTCTTCGCGATGGTCGTCGGCCTGACGCTGCTCCTCCTCGATCGCCCCTCGCGCGGCCGGCAGGTCGCGCTCGCGCTCGCGCTCGTCGCGCTGTTCTTCACGCACGTCTTCCGCTTCCCGTTCGCGCTCGCCGCGGTGGTCGGCACGGCGATCGTCGTGTTCCCTGCGACGCGGCGGCTCCGCCCCATCGCGCTCCCGCTCGTGCCCTCGCTGGTCCTCTTCGCAGCGTGGCTCGCGGTCCGGACCGACACCTTGCACGCCGCGCCCATCGCGCCCGCGCTCCACTGGGAGCGCCTCGACGAGGTCCCGTCGCTCCTCTTCACGAGCTTCACCGATCCCGCCGAGGCGGCGGCGGCCCAGCGGGCGGCGCGCCTCGTGCTCGCCGCGTTGCTCGTGTGCACCGCCGGCGTCGCCGCACGGCTCGCCGGCGCCGGCGCCGATGCCGCGCGCTCACCCACGGACGCCGACGCGGCGTCGTCGCACGCCGTCGCCGACGCGGCGTCCCCGCCCGCCGTGGACGCGCGCCAGCGGGCCTTCGCGCGCCTCGCGGCCCTCGTCCCGATCGCCTGCGCGGCCGTGTTCCTGGGCCTGTTCCTGAGCCTGCCGCTCCAGATCGGCCTCTGGTGGTACGTCTACCCGCGCGAGATCGTCGCGGCCCTGTTCCTCGCCCTCGGTGCGTTTCCGGACCTGCCGCGATCGCCGTGGCTCAAGGTGCCGGCCGTGCTCGCGCTGTCGGCAGGCGCGGTCTCCCTCGGCGCCGTGGCCCGCGACAACTACCGCCGATTCGACCAGAGCACGCGCGACTTCGACGCCATCATCGCCCGCATCCCGCAGGCGCCCAAGCTGCTCTACCTCATCTTCGATCACGGCGGCTCGACCCGGGCGACGACGCCGTTCATCCATCTCCCCGCCTGGGTGCAGGCCACGCGGGGCGGCTGGCTCAGCTTCCACTTCGCTGTCTGGGACGCCTCCCCCGTCGCCTACAGGCCTCGCGAAGAGCCGGGCGCCGTCGTCCCGCCGCCCACACCGCTCCGGTGGGAGTGGACGCCCGAGAAATTCGACGTGCGCCGCCATGGCGCCTTCTTCGACTGGTTCCTCGTCCGCCGGCGGGCGGGCGCCGATCACCTCTTCGCGAAGGACCTGAGCATCGTCCCCGTCGACCACGTCGGAGACTGGTGGCTCTACCGGCGCCGTACGTCGCCGTGACGACCACGCCGTAACGACTACGCTGTAGCGAGCACGCGGTAGCGGGCACCCCATCTCCGACTTTTTGTTACGATGTCGCTGATGCGCTCCTCGCCTGCATCTCCCGTCGCCGCCACCGGTCTCGCCCTCCTCGCCCTGTGCGCCTGTGGATCCGAGGGCCCGATCGACCCTGCCGGCGCAGGAGGGGGCGGCGCGCCCTCCGCCGGACCCGTCTGCTCGGAGCCCACGCCGGTGCCTTGCGAGGACGAGGTCTTCCAGCAGATGAACCTCCAGGCGACCGTGGCGCCCGGGGAGATCCGCAACGAGCAGGACGGCGCCGGGGTCCGCTCCATCGTCGACGCCACCGCGGGCGGCGCCTTCGCCTCCGAGCCCGACGCCTACGTCTATGCCCGGTTCACGGATGCCGGCCTCGAGAAGGTCGAGATCTCCGACGAGGAGTCGCTCCAGTCCATGGCGTGGGACATCGCCTTCCGGCGCTACATCGTGCGCATCAACAGCGGCCACTCCGGGCCGTCCTGCGTGACGGCCGCGCGGCTCCCCGGCGCCCCGGACTACGACGGGCTCACCGAGGTGCCCGGCGAGCCGAGGCTCCGCAGCGACGAGTATTTCACCGAGAGCTGCGAGCTCATCTCCGACGGCTCCGGGCTGGACTCCCCGGCGACCGCGCTCTCCGGCTACTGGACCTACCCCGGGTGCGTGAAAATGAGCGGCTTCGTCTACGTGCTCCGGCTCGCCGACGGCCGGAGGCTCAAGCTGACCGTCACGAGCTTCTACAACGAGCAGACCCAGGCGCAGTGCCAGGAGACCGGGATGGTCCCGATGGAGGACACGGGCGCCGCCAACCTCCAGCTCCGGTGGGCGTTCCTGCCGTGACGCGGATCTCCGGCGCCGAGCGCGCCGCGCCCGCGTCGCGCCGCGGACTGCGCCGCATCGCCGCCCCGCGGCGCCGCCAGGGCCGCGCGGCGGCCTGGCTCGCGCCGGTGCTCGCCGCCTCGCTCGCGCCGGCGCTCGCGGCCTGCGGCGCCGAGGACACCGCCGCGGCGCCGCTCGAGGGGCCCGCCGCGGCGCCGCTCGACCGGCCCACCTCGGGCGGCACGACCCTCCAGTTCCGGTTCGATCCGGGCGACGTCGTCGAGACCTTCCCGTCGGCGTCCGGGAGCTTCCTCGTCCACTTCGCGCGCGACGGGCGCTCCGCGGTGCCCGCCGAGGACGACGACGCGTCGGGCGTCCCCGACTTCGTCGAGGAGGTCGCCGCCGTCTACGACGAGGTGATCGCCCACTACCGCGACGTCCTCGGCTTCCGGCCGCCGAGGAGCGACGAGGACCTGCCCGACAACGGCGGCGACGGCCGCTTCGACGTCTACCTCGTCGACTTCGCCGGCGTCGGCGACGGGGTGTTCCGCGTCGACGCCTGCGCCGACGGCGCCGAGGGCCGCTGCGCCGGCTTCATGACCCAGGAGAACGACTACAGCGGCTACGGCTATCCGTCGACGCTGACGGCGAACCGCATCCTCGGGAGCCACGAGCTCTTCCACGCCGTGCAGGCGGCCTACGACCACGGCCAGGACACGCTGATCACGGAGGGGACCGCGGTCTGGGCGACCGAGTCGTTCGACCCCTCGCTGAAGGACTTCGAGGGCTTCGTCGACGGCTACCTCGCGAACACCGATCGGTCGCTCGACGTGCCCTTCACCGGCCCGGTGGACCCCTTCAGCTACGGGAGCGCGCTCTTCTTCCAGTTCCTCGAGGAGCGCTTCGGCGAGGGCACCGTCCGATCGCTCTGGGAGCGCGTCGAGGACGGCGCGTTCGGCGAGGCGGCTCCGGTGTGGTTCGAGCAGCTCGACCCCTTGCTCTCGTCGCGGGCGCAGACGACGTTCGCCGAGGCGTTCGTGGAGTTCGCCGCGTGGAACCTGCTCACCGGATCCTCCGCGGATCCCGAGCGCTCCTACGCCGCCGGGGCTGGCTACCGGGGGCTCGCCCCGCAGGAGGTCGCCGCGCCCCACGCGGACGGGCTGCGCGTCTTCCATGCGTCGGCGCAGTATTTCAGCGTCTCCCCCGCCGGGCGCGCGACCATGACGGCCGCGCTCGCGGCGCCCGCGGGCGATGCGGCGCAGCTCTCCGGCCTCGCGCTGCTGCTCGCGGCGCGGCGCGGCCGCGCGTACGGCGAGGTCGTGCGCGTCGGCGACGTCGCCTCGGGCGCGGCGCTGGTCGACACGGCCGACGCAGACGACCTCGCCGTGATCGTGGTGAACGGCCTGCAAGAGGGCGAATCTCGGAAGCCGACGCTGTGCATCGGTGCGCCGGACGAGGTCGCCTCGTGCCGGGCTGCAGCGGAGAGCACCGGCGGCGGTGGCGGTGATGGGGGCGGCGGCGAGGCGCCGCCCCAGGGCGCAGCGGGCGGCGTCGATGACGGCGGGTGCGGCTGCCGCGTCGTGGCCCCGGCCGCCGCGTCCGCGAGCTCCGCCGCGGCCTTCGGTTGCGCGCTGGGTGCGCTGCTCGCGCTGGCCGCGCGCCGACGCAGGCGCAGGCGCTGAGCGGGGGCCCTACGCGCCGGGCGGCGCGCTCACCGGCCATCGCGGAGCGGCGCGCGGCGCCCGATGAGCGCACGTCCCCCGGCGAGCGCTCTCCCGCGCCGGCTCCGCGAGCGCTCGTCCTGCCGTGAGCCGAATGCGCTACGCTGCACGAGATGAGCGAGCCCCGTTCCGAGGACACATGCCCTTTCCTCCGCGAGGACGCCGAGGGCATCCTGTGTTGCGCCATCGAGGGCGATATCTCGGACCTGATCGCGCGCTCTCTCTGCGCCGTGTTCAGGCGCGTGTCGGACAGCGGCCGCGAGGTCCTCGTGCTCGCCGACGCCCGCCGCGTCGGGACCCTGACGGCGGCGGCGCGCAAGGTGCTGGCGGAAGAGCTAGGCGGCGTGCACTTCAGCGGGGTCGCGGTCTTCGGGGCGAGCTTCCCCGTGCGCGTCGTGACCACGCTCGCCGCGAGGAGCGTGCAATTCTTCACGCGCGAGATCTATCCGCTGTCGTTCTTCGACACGGAGGACGAGGCGCGCGTGTGGCTGCTCGCGCAGCGGGACGCGCTCCGGGCCACGCGACGGCAGGGCGCCTGACGCCCGTTGCCCTCCGAGGCGCGCGCCATCGGCCCAGCGCCGGCGCGCGGGGCGCGGGGCGCGGGGCGCGCCTCTCGGCGATGGGCTACCATGCCGCGCATGAGCGATCCCCGTGCGGCGGGCGCGCGCTTCGAGCTCCGCGAAGAGCCCGATGGCACCCTGTTCATCGCCACCGACGGCGATGTCCTGGAGGACAACGCGCGCGCGCTCGTGGACGCCTTCCAGCGCCTGACGGACAGCGGGCGCGACGTCCTGCTGATCGCCGACGCGCGTCGCTGCGGGGCGGTCACGCCGTCGGCGCGCAAGGTGTACTTGGATGGGCTGCGCTCGGCGCGCCTCGATGCGATCGCGATCTTCGGAGCGAGCTTCTCTGTGCGGGTCATGGCGACGCTCATCATGAAGAGCATCAACCTCCTCACAGAACGATTCCCTCTGATCATGTGCTTCGAGACGGAAGCCGAAGCCCGCGCGTGTCTCCTCGCGCAGCGGGAAGCGCTCCGGGCCAGGCGGCGGATCCAGGCGTGACGTCACCCTCCGCGGCGCGCTCGCCGGGACAGGTCGCGCGTCGTATTCACGTGTTCCGAACGTTCCGCGTTCGATGTTCCATGCGTCGTGGCGGCGCTCCAGCGTCCCCCGTGGCGGGCGCGCGTGCAGGACGGACGCGCTCGCGCGGCCCGCGGACGAGCCGGCGCGAGCGCAGGCCTTGAACGGCCACGCACACGCTCGACCGGTCGCTCTGCCGGTCGTCGCAGCGTGACGCCCGTGATCGCGCGAACGTCGTCCTCTCGCGCGATCGAGCTACCCTGCAACGCCATGAGAGACGCCCTTATCGAGGACGCAAACCCAGCCCTCCGCGAGGACGCCGAGGGGATCCTGTGCACCGCCATCGAGGGCGACATCTCGGACGACACGGCGCGCGCGATCGCCGCCGCGTGCCGGCGCCTGTCGGACAGCGGCCGCCAGGTCCTCGTGCTCTCCGATGCGCGCGGCATGGGGACCATCTCCGCGTCGGCGCGCAAGGTGATGGCGGAAGAGCTCCGCAACGTGCGATTCGACGCGATCGCGCTGTTCGGCGCGAGCTTCGCCGTGCGTGTCGTCTCGACGCTCGCCGCGAAGACCGTGCAGCTCCTCACGAGGCAGTCCTATCCGGTCGAGTTCTTCGAGACGGAAGGCGAGGCGCGCGCGTGGCTGCTCGCCCAGCGGGATACGCTCCGGGCCAGGCGGCGATCCGGAGCGTGACGTCACCCTCGGCGGCGCGCGCGGGCCGCGCAGCGACGGCGCGCCGCCGCGGCCAGGCCGAGGAGCGCCGCCGCCGCGAGGCCTCGCCGCTCGCCTGAGCCCGCGCCGGCCGAAGCGCACGCGCAGCCCGCGTGCTCCTCGCCGTCGCCCTCGCCTCCTCCCGAGAGCGGCGGCGGCTCGTCCCCGAGCACCTCCCTGAGCGCCGCGACCGGGTCGATGATCCCGTGCCCGAAGATGGGATCGTGCCCGCTCTCGTCGGGGATCGCGTAGGGCGCCAGCCGCGCCGTGCGGATCATGACGTCGTAGAGCTCGCCTGCGGTCCGCTCGGGCGCGGCGCTCACGAGCAGCCCCGCGACGCCGGCTGCGACCGGGCACGCCGACGAGGTGCCGCCGAACCGCGAGGTGTAGTCGCTCGCGTCGTCCCCCTCGCTCCCGGCGATGTCGGTGCTCAGCGTCCCCGTGGGCGCGACGAGATCGATGGCGCTCCCGCGGTTCGTGAACGACGTCGCGTCTTCCAGGTGGTTGACGGCGCCCACGGCAAGGACGCCCCGCACGGCCTGGAGCTCGTCGTCGAGGATCTCCCGGTCGTCGTTGCCGGCGGCGAACAGGACGAGCGCCCCCTTCCCGTTGCGCCCGGCGTCGAACAGGCGGTTGATCGCGGCCTCGACCACCCTGGGGACGGGCATCGGGTCGGCGTACCCCCAGCTGTTCGACACGACGGAGGCGTTCACCTCCAGGGCGAACTCGAAGGCGTCGACCGAGGCGGAGATCGGCCGCGGCTCGTCGTCGATGAGCCGCACGCACCGCAGCCTGCAGGCGGGGCAGCCGCCTGCGATGCCCACGCCGTTGTCGGTGTCGGCGGCGATCAGGCCCGCGCAGGCCGTGCCGTGGCTCACGCTCTGCTCGCCCGGCTGGTAGGTGGGGTCGTCGTCGCCGTCGATGACGTCCAGGCCTGGATCCATCTTCGCGGCGAGGTCGGGGTGATCGAGGTCGCAGCCCGTGTCGATGACGACGATGGAGGTGGCCGCGTCTCCCAGCGTGCGCCCCCAGGCCTCCTGCATCCGGAGGTCGTCGAAGTACCACTGGTCGGGCAGGTGCGGGTCGTCCGGCGCGAACGGGGCGCCGCGCGCCTTCAGGCGCACGTGGAGGTCCGGGATCGCCTCGCGCACGAAGGCCGGCCGCGCCGCGCCCTGGAGGCGCTGGGCGAGATCGAGGCCATCGCCGCCGCCGGTGTCCCTGACGAGCCACAGCCCGATCGAGGGCATGAGCGGCCTCACCAGCTCCACGCCTGCGGCGCCGAGCGCGTCGGGCGCGTCCAGCGCGCCAGGCTCGAGCTCCACGATCGCGGTCGCGCCCACGCTCGCCTGGACCGTCCGGCCATCGGGGTAGCGGAGCCGCACCGGCGCGAGCGCGCGCGGCGTCGAGGACGCGTCCAGCGCTGCCGGACCGAGCCGCTCGACCGCGACGCGGCGCTCGCCGTCCATGAACGACGGCGCGCTCGCGGCAAGGCGCGGGCCGGCGAGGGCGCCGCCGGTCCCGGCGGACACGAGGAGGAGCGCCGCCGAGGAGAGCACGATCGATGGCTTGTGTCTCATCACTCCCCTGGATCTACCGGGCCGCTAGGCGTCTTACCAGGGCCGCCCTGGAGCGGCGCTCGGGCGAGAAAGATACAGAGCGTCAACCGGTGCTCGGACAAAGGGGGATACCAGCCGTCGAGACGCCAAAAAGACCGATGTTGCCGGGGTCTCTCGGCGCCCTCGGCGTCTTGGCAAGTTGCAGGGGCGCCTCCGTCGTTGGGATCGTGCCGCGCTCTTCTCGAGAGAAACGGCCGCCTGATAGGCAGGAGTCCATGCGTACCTGGTTTCTTCGATTGATGTTCGGTGCGGCGCTCGGCGCCTCGGTCGGATGTGGCGGGAGCGAAGGCAGCGAGCCAGGAGGAGACAGCGGTGGCGCAGCGCTCGGCGAGCTCGAGTGTCGGAACGGGGCGGATTGCGACAACAGCACGTGCAACCGGGTCAGCGATGCCGTCTGTTATGAGGTACGAGATGCTGCCGGCTGCGGGTCGGACGAGGACTGCGCCGGCACGGACGGCGCCGACGGCGGCGGGGGAGCTGGAGGGGGAGGCGGCGGCCCGCCGGTCATCTGCGACCTGCCGCATTTCACGTGTACGCCGTCTTGGCAGCCGCGTCCCGCCTGCGTCCGCGGCTGCGAGACGGACGCCGACTGCCCTTCGACGCTGGCGTGCGCGCCGGATCACCGGTGCCGGGCGACGTCGTGCGCCGCCGACGCCGACTGTCCGAAGAACCACGTGTGCGACACGATCGGCGGCGCGTGCGCCCGCACGGCGTGCTCGAGCGACGCCGAGTGCGAGGGCTTCTGCGTGCTCGGGAGATGCGAGGAAAAGCCGGGGATGTGCTTCCTGTACTGACCTGCTCCGACGGCTCGCTGCGGCGTACCTTCGTACGCCTCACTCGCCTGCCTAGCGGCTGAGCCCGTGGCGCACGGACCTGCGCCCCGCTAGGAGGTGCTACCCCTTCTTTGTGCCTCGGATCACCATCGTCACGAGCAGATCCGTCATCCTCGCGAGGTCTTCGCGGGCCGCGCCGTCGGGGAGCGTCGCGAGGCGCGTCGCGGTGCGCTCCAGGAACTGCTGCCTCGCTCGCTCGAAGCCCGGCACCAGCTGGTCGTGCAGCGCGCACGTCACCAGCTCGTGATCGAGCTGCCGCCAGAAGAACTTGCCGTCGACCGTCGCGGCGCCGAGCCTCCCCGTGAATCCGATGACCGCGCGCGCTCCCGCGTCGAGGAGCTTGTCGAACAGCGGGCCGTTCGCGGTCTCGCCACAGCAGAAATAGAGCACACGACCGCGCGCCCAGAGCTCGATCTCCTGCGCCGGGCTCTCGTGGGAGAGCATGATGCCATCGGGCGACTCGTCGTCCACAACGCAGCTCGTCCTGCCGAGGGAGGACACGACGATCGCGCGGAATGGATTGCCCGTGCCATCGGCGCGCGCGATCTGGCGGAGTATCCTCCTCCGCTCCGCGCTGGCGCGCCCGAACGGTACGATGGAGAACTGCTCTCCCATACGCCCGTAGAGCTGCGTGCGGCCGGCCGCGAACCACGCGCTGTCCGGGTCGAAGGATGTGTCAATCGAGAGTACAGGTCGAGCTGTCATCCTACCTCCGTCGACGATTTCCGGTCCGCGCTGGAGAGCGCTCGCGCGCGCTGGAGAGCGCTCGCTGCGCCGCGCAGCTGGCGTGTGGCCTCAGGCCCTGTCCATCGGCTTCTTCGCAGCATGCTCTGTTCCCGCGGCCATTCCGTACCCCTGCCACGAGACTCGCAGCAGGCTAGAATAACAACCGTAGGGGAACTCCTACCAGGAAAATCGCGTTCGTTCCGACGAATTTCCCAGGCTTCGCTGACTTGTATAGGGTCGCGCCGGCGCCTGCGTGCGGCTCATTTTTTTACGTGGGGCTTTCGCTGGGCTTAGGTCGCGCCCACACGTTTGGCTTACGTCAGGGTTTGGCACGCGCGCGTTGCGTGGGGGTATCTTTTCTAACATTCACAGAGGTCTAACATTCACAGAGGTCTAACATTCACAGAGGAAGCTCTCGCGCCTGAGCCCCGCGTGCGGCCGCCCGTGGCCTGTCGCTCACGGGAGCCGGGAGCGCCTGGACACGGGCGGCTGCCAGAGGGCAGCGCGTGGCTCAGGTGAGGGGCGCTGCGGCGTCGGTCTGGTCCAGGACGAGCTTGCGGGGCTCCTCCTGCTGAAGCGCGCGCATCCTCGCCTGCATCTCCTGCCCGAGCGCTTCGCGCTCGCCGTCGCTCAGGAGCTTCCTGACCTTGGGGAACAGGTTCTCTTCCTCCTCCTTGTGGTGGTGCTCGAGCTGCTCGGCGAGCACATGGATCTTGGCCCCGAACGTCTCGTTCGCGGCGTCGAGGGACACGAGGTCGGCCAGCACGCGCTTGATGGACAGGTGCTCCTCCAGCGACTCGAGGAGGATATCCTCGGTGCGGTGAGCCCGGACCGCCGGGTAGAAGTGCTGCTCCTCGATCGTGATGTGGGTGGCGAGGAGGTCGGCGGCGGCGGAGAACTGCGCTGCGGTGACGGAAGAGGCGGTCTTCATGTCGGAGAACCGCTGCTCGAGCTCACGGTGGTGGCGTTCGAGAAGATCGATGGCGTCCATGAGATCTCTATGGAGCGTGGACTGCCACCGAGCAAGCGGGAGAGGCGCGCGGAAGCTCGCCAGATCGAGATTCACAGGCTCGGCTCCCTCACGGCGCCGGATCTGCAGGGCGGGGCGACGCGCGCCGGATGACGGCGCGAAGAGGGACGATGACCACGGCGGTGTGTCGAGCCGCCTCCTGCAAGGTGCCTGTTTGACTCAGGAGCTCCCTGGTAGGCAACAGGCCTCTCCTGATGCCGGAGACAGGGGCGCGAACTCCCGCCGTCCCATCGAGGATGGCGTGAGCGGAGGGGGGGCGAGAACCGCCCCTCATCCCCTCAGGCGAGGTCGAACAGCAGCACCTCGCCCGCGCCCTTCCCGACGAGGTGGAGCGACTGAGCTGCTCCTTCCGCGCCGATGGCTCCGATCGCCGCCGCGTCGCCGGCCTCGAGCAGCGTCCCGTTCAGCTCGACGCTCCCGCGCGCGACGTGGACCCAGGCGTTTCGACCGGCCGCGAGCTCGTGGCGCGCCTCCTCGCCTTGTCCGAAGAGCCCCGCGAACAGGCTCACGTCCTGGTGGACCGTGACCGAGCCCTCGCGCCCGTCCTGCGATGCGACCAGCCGCAGCTTGCCCTGGCGCTCTTCCTTCGAGAACGCCTTCTGCTCATAGCTCGGGGCATACCCGCGCCGATCCGGCACGATCCAGATCTGCAGCAGGTGGGTCACGCCCGTCTTCGAGCTGTTGTGCTCGCTGTGGTACACGCCCGTCCCCGCCGACATGCGCTGGACGTCGCCAGGGCGGATGAGCGAGCCGTTCCCCATGCTGTCCTTGTGCGCGAGCTCCCCCTCCAGCACATAGGTGACGATCTCCATGTTCTGGTGCGGGTGCATCCCGAACCCCCGCGCCGGGGCGACGCGGTCGTCGTTGATGACCCGCAGCGCGCGGAAGCCCATGTGATCCGGGTCCTGGTAGTCGGCGAACGAGAACGTGTGGAACGATTGCAGCCACCCGTGGTCGGCATAGCCACGCTCGCCCGAGCGGCGGATCACCATCGACGAAGTGTTGTTTGTCATGACCTCAGCATGCGCCCGCCGATCTATCTTGTGAATCGGCATTATTGTCATGTGAATCATCTGTTTCGTAGATGGATGCCCCAGGTACACCGTCGGGTCAGACGACCTCGAGGTTGGTCACCTCGGCGTCCAGCCATGGCCCGCCCTTCGGGTGGACGACGAACGCGTCGAAGATCGCGGCCGTCGCGCGCGCGCCGGCCGGCCTGAGCTGGTCCTGGGGGACGATCGCCAGGTTCGGCGCGCTCACCGTCGGCGCGGTCGCCTCCGCGGCGAAGGCCTCCGATGCCGCCCGCAGCACCGCCGCGAGCCGATCGGCGGTCGGCTCCGGCAGGAAGAGGGCGTCGAGGGTCGCCACCCGGTCGATCCCCTGGGCGGTCGCGATCTCCGACAGGACCACCGCGGCGGCGCCGACCGTCTGGCCCGCCTCCTCGACGAGCAGCAGCCGGTGCGGCCGCGGATCGCGCAGGCCGTGCTCGATCTGAGCCGCGTCGGGCGCGGACCACAGCACGCGCTCGTCGCCGCACGCCGCCATCACGGCGAGCGCGTCCTCCACGGCCGCTGCAGGCGCGGCCACGGCCCGCGTCGGCGCGGCGCTCGCCCGCGGGACGAAGCCGTGATTCCGGCACGCGGCGAGCTGCTTCAGCTCGAGATCCACCGCGGCCACGGCCTTGAAGAGCACGCGCTGCGCGGGCGCGGATCGCGCCTCCACGAACACCACGATCGGGAGGCCGGTCGCCCGGAGGCCGGCGAGGAGCTCCGTGTACAGCCGGCTCGCCAGCCCCTGCCCCTGGAACTTCGGGCGCACGCTCACGAACGAGAGGACATACCCCTCCGACGTGACGCCCCGGAAGCGGAAGCGCCGCGGCGCGACGCCGATGAAGCCGGCCGGCTCGCCGCCTTCGCGCGCGAGCACGGCCTGCGGCGCCGGTCCGGGGAAGCCGAACTGCCATTTCAAGTAGTCGGCCGTGTAGTGGAGGGCCGGCAGCGGCCACGCCTCGCGCAGGACGAGGCTGGCCTCGTCCGCCGCGGCGATCGGATCGACGCGCTCGAGCAGCATGGCCGCGAAGCCTCTCAGAACCCCGCAAAAAACGGAACCGCGCGATGCAGCGGTGCAACGATGCGGCGATGCGTCGCAGAGCGGGTGCCGCCGCTAGAGGTTGGCCATTTCGGGTGCACGCCGGACGATATCGGGCCAGCGGGCCGGATCATTGCCGTGCTGGGCGAGGAACGCGTAGACCCACCGCTCCAGGCCGAACGCGATGCACACGCTGTGCATCGGGCCCGCGCCCTCGACATTGCAGCTGAACGCGCGGCCGAAGAAATCGGTGTGGTAGTTCAGCGACCCGGCCGCGACGCGCTCGTCCTCCGGGAGCAGCAGCGAGATCTCGAACTTCGTCTCGCTGCTGATCTGGAAGTACGTCTTGGCGGCCGCGTCCGGCGCGATGAAGAACGGATCGCTCGCCGTCCGGATCTCGCCGGCGAGCCGGTGCTCGTCGAGGTAGCGCGCCACGAGCTCGTTCCCCTGCTCGCGCAGCGCGAGGACGTCCTCCCGCGACCCGAGGAAGACGATCTCCCGCATCGTGAACTCCCAGAGCCGCCGCAGGTCGACCATCTTGCTCGACTCGTAGCGGAAGCAGCGGCCCGCGAGGGCGTAACGCGCGCCGCCCGGCGGGAGCACCCGATCACGGTTCGCCGCGTACACGTGGTAACAGACCGCCGGCGAGAGGCACACCTCCGGCTGCGCCATGTCGCTGAGCGCCCGCTCGTCGAGGGTGTCCCGGTCCTGGTGCCGCGCCCGGAAATCCTCGATGAGCGGCATGTCCTCCGGCAGGTGGCACGTGAACGTGACGATGTGGGGGAACGAGCGAAAGTAGTCGCACTTCGCCAGCGTCGCGGCCGGGATCAACGTCGGCACCAGGATCGGGCTCGGCGAGAACGGCGCGCCGAGCGCCTCCAGCGAGCGATCGAAGTACCGGTAGAGCCGCAGCGGGAGCCCCTCGAGGGCGACCTGGCCCTGGCCCATTTGCGTGATCCCGCCGGGGAGGGCGCCGCCGCGGAACTCCACCCGATCGCACGCCGGGCTGCGGTACACGAGCTTCCGCTTCAGCTGGCGCAGGCTGCGCTGCATGGTGCGCGCGAGGCCCTCGGCCGCCTTCGCGAGGTCGCCCGCGTGCTCCTCGGGGGCCTCGAACTCGAGCGCGGCGCCCTCGCGGACGAAGCGGATGTTCGCGATCTCCTTCGAGAGGAAGGCGATCTGCTTCGGGATCTCCTCCTGCGCCATCTCGGTCGCAGGCGTCGCGAGCTCGACCGTGACGACCCGCCTCACGGGGCGAGCTCCTGGATGAGGGCGCTCAGCGCGCGCGGCGTGCGGGCGACGCTGAACCTGTCGTCCGGGAGCGCCACGTTGAACCGATCCTCCAGCTCGGTGAGCAGCTGGAGCGCGCGAATCGAGGAGAACCCCGCGTCGTAGATGTCGTCGTCGGGCTTTATCTCGGCAGGCAGGCTGCCGACCGTGACGATGACCTCGATAACCTTCTCCACCTCGATCGCCATGAAAGAGCTCCAGGGTTAAGATGCGCTGTCGGAGATCGCGCGCCTCCCCGCGTCGTCTCCGCCGTTCTTCTTGGCGTCGGCGCGCTTCGCATCGGCGCCGGCGGGCGGCGGCGCGGTCCGGAGTGATGCCACCCGGCGGGCCGGATTGCCAGCGACGACGGTGTACGGAGGGACATCGGCCATCACGATGGAGCCCGCCGACACCACGCTGCCCTCGCCCACCGTGACCCCCGGGAAGATCATGGCCCGGGCCCCGATCCAGACGTTGTCCTCGATGACGACCGGCCGCACCTCGTCGTTCGAGGGGGGCAGGCCCAGCTTCCGGGCCTCCGGATCGCTCGGGTGGCCGCTCGAGTCGAGGATGAAGACGCTCCCCGCGATCCGGCAGTCCTTGCCGATGGTGATCGACTTGCCGACGATGATCCGGCAGCCGTGCCCGATCCCGGTGTTGTCGCCGATCCGCAGCGTGGGGCGGTCGCAGAACCGCGCGGCGAAGACGAAGTTGATCTTGCCGTCGAGCACCACGTTGTCGCCGAGGATGATGTCGCCCCGCCCCTGGATGTAGTGGATGAAGTTCCCCGTCCGGACACCCTTGCCGTACTCCGCGCAGTGCGACTTGAAGTGCGGCTCGCAGACGAGCACACGCGCGCCGAAGTAGTACGCCTCGCGCGCCGCTTCGAACGCCATGCGCATCGGGACCACGATCGGCCGCGGCGCGGGAAGGGTGAAGCCGCGGACTTGCCGGCGCACGTGGCGCACGGCGCGGGCGACGTCGTGATCGGAGGAGGCGAGGAAACGAACCAGGTTCTTCATAGAGGGTCGCTCGGCGCGGACTGTCTTAATCCGCGATGTTCGGCGGGACGCGCCCGGCTAGAAGGACGAAAGGAAACGCCAAGGGCCAAAGACTATAGCCTGAAATTCGTCGCGCCGAACGTTCTCTCTGCCGACCTGTCTCGCAATGGCTTCACGTCAGACCATGAGGCGATGACGAGAGCCTACGACGGTAGGGCTTTTCGTTGGCGCAGCAAATATTGGGCGCAGCAAATATTTGGCGTAGCAAATATTGTGACAACGCGGCGATGGCCAGCCGCGTCATGGCGTCACGTCTGTTCGCGCCCGGCGCCGGAGGGGGCAGCCGCTGAAGAGGCAGCGTCGGTGGGGCTCTTCGCCTCCATATGGGGCAAAACGCCCCGGAGCAGGGCGAGGCCGAGCGCTGCCTCGACGAGGGTGAGCGCCACGGCCCAGGTCGTCGTCGCGGCGGCGATGGCCGCCAGTCGTGCGTCGCGCGTCGCGCCGGCCGCAAAGCCCTCGAAGAGCGCGGCGGCGAGCACATCGCGCGTTCCGAAGCCCTGCGGGGTGATGGGGAGCGTCACCGCCACCATGAGGATCGGGATGTACGTGAGCGCGGCTCCCAGGGGGATGCGCACGCCGAAGAACCAGAAGGGGAGCCAGGTGCCGGCGAACAGGATGAGGAGGTGCGGGAGGCGCGCGGCGAGGGCGACGAGGTGGCCGCGCACGCCAGCCTCGAAGAGCGGGGCGAAGAGCCTGGTGCGGGCGAGCCGGGCCGGGCGGAGCGCGAGGAGGGCGAGGTAGAGCACGCCCGCGGCGAGGAGCGCGGCGGACCCGGCGAGCGGCCCGCCGTTCGCGGGCACGGCGACCGCGCCGAGCAGGAGCAGGCAGCCGAGCCATGACGCATACACGACGAGCGTCGCGCCGGCCACGCGCGCGAGCGGAACGGCGTGCACGCGCGCGAGGA
Organism: Sorangium sp. So ce375; assembly: GCF_051473855.1. NCBI lineage: Bacteria > Pseudomonadati > Myxococcota > Polyangiales > Polyangiaceae > Sorangium > Sorangium sp. So ce375. Next base: position 9,240,667 of record NZ_CP150335.1, on the reverse strand, counting down.
AGACCGTGATGAAGGCCTGACCCACGTGGTGGTTGAGCAGCGACGGGAGGTACGAGGCGCCGCGGAGCACGAAGAAATCGCGGAAGGCGACGGGCGCGATCAGCCGGCGGTAGACGAGGACGGTCGCGAACGTGTCGGCGCCGAGGAGCGCGAGGACGAAGAGGACGGCGAAGGCGCTGAAGAGCGGGGCGTCGACGCGCGACAGGGCGGCGCGGAAGGCGTCGAGGTCGAGCCGGCCGAGGACGAACGCGACGAGCGCGGCCGCCACAGCGAAGGGCAGGGCGCGGCGCGCTCGTCCGCCGAGGCGCGGCGCGCGCGGCTCCTGCACATCGCCGTCGCGCGGGCGTGGGCGTGGCGACGAAGCGTCGGTGAAAATTTCCGTGTGGGTCGGGGAGCGCAACGGCGGGACCGTAGCAGAATCCCCGTGACGGTGGCCGAATCGAAGCCCAACGGAGCGGGCTCGGGGACGCGCCTGCCCGCGGGCCGGTGGGTGGCGGGCGCACGGCGCGCGGCGACCGAGCCCCGCATGGGGCATAGTCGTCGACCATGTCCAAGTACGATTACGATCTGTTCGTCATCGGCGCCGGCTCCGGCGGCGTGCGCGCAGCCCGCATGTCCGCTTCCTACGGCGCCCGGGTCGCCGTCGCCGAGTCGCGCCACCTCGGCGGCACCTGCGTCAACCTAGGGTGCATCCCGAAGAAGCTCCTCGTCTATGCCTCGCACTACGCCGAGGATTTCGAGGACGCCGCCGGCTACGGCTGGACGGTGCCCGGCCACGGCGCCGGCGGGGACGGGCACGCCGGGCCGTCGTTCGATTGGTCGACGTTCCTCCGCAACAAGAACAAGGAGATCGAGCGGCTGAACGGCGTCTACGAGCGGCTCCTGAAGAACTCGGGCGCCGACCTCCGACGGGGGCACGCGCGGATCGTGGATCCCCACGCCGTCGAGATCGACGGCGCCAGGATCACGGCCGAGCGGATCCTCGTCGCGACCGGCAGCTATCCCTGGATCCCCGATCTCCCCGGGCGCGAGCTCGCCATCACCTCCGACGACGCGTTCCATTTCCAGACGATGCCGCGGCGCGCGGTCATCGTCGGGGGCGGCTACATCGCGGTCGAGCTCGCCGGCATCCTGCACGGGCTCGGGGCCAAGGTGTCGCTCGTCCACCGCGGCATGCACCTCCTGCGCGGCTTCGACGACGACATCCGGACGTTCCTTGCCGCGGAGATCCAGAAGAAGGGGCTGGACCTCCGCCTGGGCGCGAGCGTCGAGAGCCTCGCGCGGCGCGGCGATGCGCTCACCGCGACGCTCGCCGACGGCACCGAGCTCGAGGCGGACTGCGTGCTGTACGCGACGGGGCGCGTGCCGAAGACCAAGGGGCTCGGCCTCGAGGAGGTCGGGGTCAAGCTCTCCGAGGACGGCGCGGTCGTGGTCGACGACGCGTTCCAGACGTCGGTCCCGTCCATCTACGCGCTCGGCGACGTGATCTCGCGCGTGCAGCTGACCCCTGTCGCCATCGCCGAGGCGATGGCGCTCGTGAAGGCGCTCTTCCGCGGCGAGCGCGCGCGCGTGGACTACGCCGGCATCCCGACCGCCGTCTTCAGCCAGCCGAGCGTCGGCACCGTCGGCCTGTCCGAGGCGCAGGCGCGAGAGCGCCACGACGTCGCCGTCTACCTCTCGACCTTCCGCGCGCTCAAGCACACCCTCTCCGGGCGCGACGAGAAGACGATGATGAAGCTCGTCGTCGACCGCGCGACCGACCGGGTGCTCGGCGTCCACATGGTCGGCCCCGACGCCGGCGAGATCATCCAGGGGTTCGCCGTCGCGCTGAAGTGCGGCGCGACAAAGGCGCAGCTCGACGCGACGATCGGCATCCACCCGACCGCGGCCGAGGAGTTCGTGACCATGCGCGAGCCGCTGCGGAACCTCGATCGCAGCCCCCCGATGGGGATCGCGCCGAGCTCCGCGTAGCCCGCTCGCTCGGGGCGGCCCCCGTCTGCGCCCGTCCGCTTCGGTCGGGCCGCGAGCGCTGGCGTTCGTCTCCGTCCGCTTCGGTCAGCCGCGGTCCGCTTCCGTTCGCTTCCGTCCGCTTCCGTTCCCCGGCCCGAACTCGCCCGCTCGCGTTCGCGCTCGGCGCGCTCCTCTGGTATGGACCGCGCGATGTCGACTCACGCCTCGAGCCACTTGAAGCCCGTCGGCCTGCTCGCCCGCACCAGCGACCGATCGTTCTACGCCTTCAACGCCGTGCTCTCCGCCGCCGCGCTGGCGTTCCTCGCTTACATCCTCATCATCCGGCGGGGCGCGGGCGGCGCGGATCTCCGCTTCATGCCCCCGCTGAACGCGGCCTTGAACGCGACGGCCGCGACGCTCCTCGTCGCGGGGTGGATCGCGATCAAGCGCCGCGCGGTGATCGTGCACAAGTACCTGATGGTCTCGGCGTTCGCCGCGTCGTCGCTGTTCCTCGTCGGCTATCTCGCCTATCACTTCGTCCACGGCGACACGAAGTACCAGGGCACCGGGCCGCTCCGCGCCGTCTACTTCGCCGTCCTCATCTCGCACATCGTGCTCTCTGCGGGCATCGTGCCGCTCGCGCTGACGTCGTTCTACTTCTCCTACAAGGCGAACTTCGCGAAGCACGCCAAGATCGCGCGGGTGACGCTGCCCCTCTGGCTCTACGTGTCCGTCACCGGGGTGCTCATCTATTTCATGCTCCGCGGCAGCCCGCCGGCAGTGCCGTGAGCGGCGGTCGCCCGCTTCGGATACGGGCCCATCTCGACGTTTTCGGTGCTCAGCGCACAGGAGTGCGCTTGCGCGCCGAAAACGCCGATCTGGGCCCGTCTCCTGTGCGGGTGACCGCCGCTCTGCGACGCTCGTAACCAGGGGCGGGGGGAACTGCTCTGCTGCGCGTTGTAGGCGTCGACCGGCGCGGCGCTGGCGCGCGCTCAGCCCGCGCTCAGCCCGCGATCAGCGCGGCGGCGCGCGTCTGTGCAGGACGGCGCTCGCGATGCGCACGGCGAAGAGCAGCGCGAGCAGCGCCGCGTAGATCATCGGCTCCGTCGCGTCCTTCTTCACGCGGAGGAAGAAGTGCACGATCCCGAGGACGGCGGCGGCGTACGCGAGGCGGTGCAGGCGCTTCCAGCGCGCGGCGCCGAGGCGCTTCAGCATGCCCGCGGTCGACGTCGCCGCGAGCGGGACGAGCACGAGGAGCGCGACGGAGCCGGCGAGGATGAAGGGGCGCTCCGTGACGTCCTCGACGATCGCGCGCACGTCGAGGCCCTGATCGACGAACGCGTACGTCAGGAAGTGGGCGCACGCATAGAAGAAGGCGAGCAGCCCGAGCGCCTTGCGGATACGGAGCGGAAACGTCCATCCCGACACGAGCTTGAGCGGCGTCGCCGCCAGCGAGGCGACGAGCAGAACGAGCGCGAGCAGGCCGAGCTGGTTCAGCGCCTCGGCGACGGGATCCGGGCCGAGCGCCCCGGCCCCGGCGCGCAGGCCGAGCACGGCCATCGGGATCAGCCCGCCGGTGACGACCGCGGGCGGGAGCCAGGCCAGCCTCCGGCCGACCGGCGTCCCGACGCGCGGAGGCGACATCGTCCTCGCTTGCGCGCGCATCGTCAGAAGCTCTCCCGCAGGTCCATCCCGCTGTAGAGGCCGGCGACCTCCTCCGCATAGCCGTTGAATGGCAGCGTGGGCCGGCGACGCAGCTCACCGATCCTCCGCTCGGTCGCCTGGCTCCAGCGCGGGTGATCCACCGCGGGGTTCACGTTCGCATAGAACCCATACTCGTCCGGCGCGGCGCGGTTCCAGGTCGTCCTCGGCTGCCGCTCCGTGAGCTGGATGCTGACGATCGATTTGCACCCCTTGAACCCGTATTTCCACGGCACCACCAGGCGCACGGGCGCTCCGTTCTGGCCGAGCAGCGATTGGCCATACAGGCCCACGGCCAGCATCGTGAGGGGGTGCATCGCCTCGTCGATCCGTAGCCCCTCGACGTAAGGCCAGTCGAGCACGTCGCTCCGCTGCCCGGGCAGCTGCTCTCGATCGAGCAGCGTGGTGAACTGGACGTACCGGGCGCGAGAGGTCGGCCCGAGGCGCCTGAGCAGCGCGGCCAGCGGGAACCCGAGCCACGGGATCACCATCGACCACGCCTCGACGCAGCGCATTCGATAGACCCGCTCCTCCAGGGGAAACCATCGGAGCAGGGTCTCGATGTCGATGACCTCGGGCTTCTGCACCTCTCCCTCGCACGCGATGGTCCAGGGGCGGAGCCTGAGCCGGCCGGCGTTCTTGGCCGGCTCGGACTTGCTCAGGCCGAGCTCGTAGAAATTGTTGTACGAAACGATGTCCTCGTAGGAGGTCCGCGCTTCGTCGGTAACGAACGGGCCTCTCGCGTTCGTTCCGGAGGACGACGTCCCGGGGGTCGCCGGCGGGGAGGCGCTTCCGAGCGGCGTGGCCTCGCCGCCGGGGCCTCCGGGCCCGCCCCCCGCCGAGAGGCGCGCCGCGCCGCCCGTGAGACCGACGAGCCCGCCGCCGATGGCCGACGCGGTGCCGGTGAAGAGCGCCGCGTTCTTGAGGAACTCGCGCCGCCGCAGGTAGAGCGCTGGAGGGGTGATCTCGCCGGCGGGCGGTTCCTTGGGCAGCTTGCTCATGCCCCCATTCTACGATCGGGCGGGGCGCCGGTTGCGGTCGGCGGCGATCACGCCGCCCTTGACAGGAGGCGGAGCGCCGTGTGAGGCGCCTGGTGCAGCGACGGCAGCGCGAGCATCTGGGCGATGCGCGTGGAGCGCCGCTCGATGCCGCGGGAGAGCGCCGCCCTCTCGCTCGCGGTGCGCGCGGCGAGGAGCGCCAGCACGTCCTCCCAGACGCGCTCGCGCCACCGCGAGAGCATCTCCATGGACACCCAGACCGCGACCTCCGGCGCGGTCTCCAGGAAGAACGCGCTGAGGGGGCAGCCGTGCCGCGCCGTGAGGCGCGCGAGCGCCTCGATGACCGAGGCGCGGAGCAGCGTGTTGATCTGGTCGTGATCGTGCTTGAGCCGCGCGAGCATCTTCCGGTCGGCGCCATGCCCGAACTCCACGATCGTCGCGTGGATCCCGAAGATCAGGTCGTAGTTGATGTGGGCGCTGAAGCCGAGCAGGGCGTTCTGCACGGGGGGCGTGAACCGCGACGCCGTGCTCGCGTACGCGATGTGCCAGGCGCCGCAGTCCTGCGCCGCGCCCTGATCGTACCAGCGGAGCGTCTCGAGGTACCGCTCGCAGAACCTGCCCGCGAGGCGCGAGATCCACGCCGGCTCGAGGAACATGCCATCGGCTCGCCCGACCTGGGCCGCGACAGCGCGCGTGACGATACCGTAGACGTCGGTGAAGGCCGCTCGCCGATCGCTCGCGGCGAGGAGCCGTTCCGTCACGGTGTCGAGAGCAACGGCGGCATCGTGGACGCTCGTCGGACGCAGATTAAGGCCGTCGATGCAGCACCTCATGAAGTTCCCCTCCTACTTCTTCGCTCGTCCAAGAGACCTGTCTGATGTTCGAACTTCCGCATCCGACCAGCCTCGCTGACCCCGGCGCGTCGCCGGGGCGCAGAACGAACGGCGCAGCAGGGCGCCCTCCGGCAGCCTGCTCAGCCCCAGTCTGGTCTGCGGTCCCGGTGCGCGTCGTTCCCATGTGGAAAGCGGATCTCCTGACCCGCTGGGAGAAAGGTCGCCGCGGCCGTTGCCCTGGCTTCTCCTCCTGCCGGCCCTCCCCTCGAACCGGCTTCCGCAGAAGAGCGATACTCGATGCGATCCTGGCGCGCTCGCGGCGGGATGCCCCCCCTCGCTGCGGCGCTCTAAGTTCGACCTAGTCTACGACACGATGTGGGCTGACCACAATTGTCTTATGATGTCTGATCCCGTTCGGGACAATTTTGAGGTTATTCCAACTACTGGCCTCGAACAAGCGCCTGTTGACCCTGACATGTTTCTTTGTGACGCGGGAGAGCTCCACGGCATCTTCGCGGTTGCGCTGCGACTGGAGCGGCGGTTCGTCACATCCGGAAAGCCTTCACTCGCTTGGGCTGCAGTCGCGACGAGATGTTCTCGAAATAAGCCGAGTGCTTATCCCACGTTGACTGTACGGTTGGAGCTCGCGGGGTGAAGAGTGTTTAGGAAGTCCCTGAGTCCGTGATCAGGAAACTCCTGGCCCGCTTTCCACAGGTGGCACGCAGTTCGTCGCGGTATTCAGTGAAAAATTGTACGAAAGTGCAGGATGAGGTCGGTGTTGTGCCACACCGACGGCCGCCGTCGGGATCGTGCTTGGGCACCCGTGACGCCAGGGCTCGCCTGTCATGCCGAGGGGCCCTGCTCGGGTGAGCGTCGCGCCGAGGCGCTGCAGCCTGGGCCTGCAGGCACCAAGGGCCGGCCGTACGGGCAGTGATCTGTCGAAGGTCCGGCCTGACCCCGTGGGCCGCGGGCGCGTCCTTGACGCACAACGCCCGAGGGGCAGGCCTGTGGCCGTGCAGGGTGCGCCTACCTGCGCCGCGTATCGGCGGTGACGGAACGCCGCCGTTCAAGGCGTGTGGAAGGGAGCTTTTGCTATCGAGGAGAGGGAGGGGCGGGGGAGGGGCAGGGGAGGGGCAGGGGAGGGGCGACGAGGCGCCGCCGGCCTCGGGCGAGGCCGGCCGGCGGTGCGGCGCGCTTCAGCCCGTGCCGCCCTTGGCCTGCACGTCGCGGTGGACCAGCGTCGCGCGCAGGTAGTCGCGGTTCATCTTCGCGATCATGTCGAGGGGGATCTCCTTCGGGCAGACCGCCTCGCACTCGCCGACGTTCGTGCAGTGGCCGAAGCCCTCGACGCGCATCTGGGCGACCATGTTGAGGCTCCGCTGATCGCGCTCCGGCTGGCCCTGCGGCAGGAGGTTCAGGTGCGTGACCTTCGCCGCGGTGAAGAGCGAGGCGGAGGCGTTCGGACAGGATGCGACACAGGCGCCGCAGCCGATGCACGCCGCCGCGTCCATGGCGCGCTCGGCGACCACCTTCGGCACCGGGATCGCGTTCGCGTCCGGCGCGCTGCCCGTCGACACCGAGACGAAGCCGCCCGCCGCGATGATCCGGTCGAACGCGCTGCGGTCCACGGCGAGGTCGCTCACCACCGGGAACGCCTGGGCCCGCCACGGCTCGAGCCACAGCACGTCGCCGTCCTTATAGTGACGCATGTGCAGCTGACACACGGTCGTCCCACGGAGGGGCCCGTGCGCCTGACCGTTGATCATGAAGCCGCACATGCCGCAGATGCCCTCGCGGCAGTCGTGATCGAACGCGATGGGCTCCTCACCCTTGAGGATGAGCCGTTGATTGAGCACATCGAGCATCTCGAGGAAGGACATGTGCTCGCTGACGTCGGGCACCTCGTACGTGACGAACCGGCCCGCTTCGTACTTGCCCTTCTGCCGCCAGACATGGAGGGTGAGGCGCATTATTTGTAACTCCGCTGCGTGGGGTGAACCTCGTTGAACTGGAGCGGCTCCTTGTGGAGCTCCTGGGCTTGGCCTTCGCCTCGCCAGGCCCAGGCGGCGACATACGAGAAGCGCTCGTCGTCGCGCTTCGCCTCGCCCTCGGGTGTTTGGTGCTCCTCGCGGAAGTGCCCGCCGCACGACTCCTCCCTGTCGAGCGCGTCACGACACATGAGCTCCGCCAGCTCGAAGAAGTCGGCGACGCGCGCCGCCTTCTCGAGCTCCTGGTTCAGGCCGGTGCCGGTGCCCGAGACGCGGACGTCGCGGTGGAACTGCTCGCGGAGCTCAGGGATGCGCGTGAGCGCGCCCTTGAGCCCGGCGGCGTTGCGCGCCATCCCGCACTGCTCCCACATGATCTTGCCGAGCTCGCGATGGAACGAGTCGGCCGTGCGCGAGCCGTTCGCGCCGAGCAGCTTGTTCAGCCGGGCGCTCGCGTCGCGCTCGGCGTCCCTCACGGCGGGGTGGAGGTCGTCGACCCGCTCGAGCTTCGTCGACGCGAGGTAATCGCCGATGGTGTAGGGGATGATGAAGTACCCGTCGGCGAGGCCCTGCATCAGCGCGCTCGCCCCGAGCCGGTTCGCGCCGTGGTCGGAGAAGTTCGCCTCCCCGAGCACGTAGAGGCCGGGGATCGTGCTCATCAGGTTGTAGTCCACCCAGAGCCCGCCCATCGTGTAGTGGATGGCCGGATAGATGCGCATCGGGACGCTGTACGGGTCGTCGCCGGTGATGCGCTCGTACATGTCGAAGAGGTTGCCATAGCGCTCGGCGATGGCCGGCTTGCCGAGGCGCCGGATGGCGTCCGAGAAGTCGAGGTACACGCCGAGCCGCGTCGGCCCCACGCCGCGACCCTCGTCGCACACCGCCTTCGCCGCGCGCGACGCGACGTCGCGCGGCACGAGGTTGCCGAAGCTCGGATAGCGGCGCTCGAGGTAATAGTCGCGCTCGCCATCGGGGATGAGCTCCGGCGGGCGCGTGTCGCCCGCGTTCGTGGGCACCCAGATGCGGCCGTCGTTGCGGAGCGACTCGCTCATGAGCGTCAGCTTCGACTGGTAGTCGCCCGAGACCGGGATGCACGTCGGGTGGATCTGGGTGAAGCACGGGTTGCCGAAGAGCGCGCCGCGCTTGTGCGCCCGCCAGACGGCCGTGGTGTTCGACCCCTTCGCGTTCGTCGAGAGGAAGAAGACGTTGCCGTAGCCGCCCGACGCGAGGACGACCGCGTCGCCGAGGTGCGTCTCGAGCGCCCCCGTGATCAGGTTGCGGGTGATGAGGCCGCGCGCCTTGCCGTCGATGACGATGAGATCGAGCATCTCGGTGCGCGGGTACATCTTCACCTTGCCGAGGCCGATCTGCCGCTCGAGGGCCTGGTAGGCGCCGAGGAGGAGCTGCTGCCCCGTCTGGCCGCGCGCGTAGAACGTTCGCGACACCTGCGCGCCGCCGAACGAGCGGTTCGCGAGCACGCCGCCGTACTCGCGCGCGAACGGCACGCCCTGCGCGGCGCACTGGTCGATGATGTTCACGCTGATCTGCGCGAGCCGGTACACGTTGGCCTCGCGCGCGCGGTAGTCGCCGCCCTTCACGGTGTCGTAGAAGAGGCGGTAGATGCTGTCGCCGTCGTTCTGGTAGTTCTTCGCGGCGTTGATGCCGCCCTGCGCGGCGATGCTGTGGGCGCGGCGCGGAGAGTCCTGGAAACAGAAGCTCTTCACGTTGTAGCCGAGCTCGGCCAGCGTCGCGCTCGCCGCGCCCCCGGCGAGGCCGGTGCCGACGACGAGGACCGTGTACTTCCGCTTGTTCGCCGGGTTGACGAGCTTCAGGTTGAAGCGGTGCTGGTCCCACTTCTTCTCGATGGGACCTTCGGGGATCTTCGCATTCAGCTGCATGATGACGGACGCTCCGGGCTCAGCGGACGATGCCGAACAGGACGGCCAGCGGGATGGACGAGAAGCCGGCGAAGAGCAGGATCGACGACACGGCCGCGAACTTCTTGAGCACCGGCGAGTAGCGCGGGTGGTTGGCGCCCACCGACTGGAACATGCTCCACGCGCCGTGGTAGAGGTGCAGCGCGAGCAGGCCCATCGCCACGACGTAGGCAATCGCCGCGGGGCCCGGGCTGAAGCCCTTCACGACGTTGTCGTAGGCGTCGAGCGGCACGAAGTCGGGGTGCACGGTGCCCGTCGTCAGGTGGAGCAGGTGATAGACGATGAAGGCGCCGAGGACGCCGCCGCTCAGCAGCATCGTGCGCGCGGCGACGTTGGGATGCCGCTGCCCCTTCACCTGGTAGCGGACCGGCCGGGCAGCGCGGCTGTGCTGCGCGAGGGTCACGCCCGTGTAGACGTGGACGATGAGGGCGGCGAGGAGGAGGAGCCGCGTCCCCCACAGCAGGGAGGGCGTCCCGTGGAGGAAAGCGGCATAGTCGTTGAACTTCTGCCGGCCCAGGAAGACCTGGAGGTTGCCGGCCATGTGGCCGATCACGAAGCCGAAGAAGATGACGCCGCTCAGCGCCATCGCGATCTTCTTGCCGACGAGATCTCGGTAGAAGGTCGCGGCGCGCTGGGCCCTGGCGGGGAGAGTCGATGGTGCGGCGGTGGGGCTCATCGCTCCCCTCCTTTAGTGGGGCGCGAACGCGTTCGCCAGAGGGAATCTTGAGCTCGATCGCCGAAGAATTTGCGGGCGCCAGCCGCAGATCGCGGCCCGGGCGAGCGCGCGGCGCGCGGCTGCTCGGGGCGCGCGTCAGGCGGCGCAGGGGCCGTGCGAGCGCCGTACCTTGTGGCCGTAAAAAGCGAGCGCGAGCTCGATCGCGAAGATGCCGATGGCCTGCTCCTCCTGGCTGGTGAACGCCGGCAGGCGCTCGTCGCGGAGCACCACGAGGCCGCCAAACGAGCTCTCACCAAGGCGGAGCGGCGCGACGATGGCGGCGCCGAAGCGATCTCCCTCCGCGGTGCAGAGCAGCTCGGGCGCGTCGTCCGCGGACAGGCGGACGGGCGCGAGCGCGCCCTCGATCCGCCCGGCGAGCCGAGCGATGAACGCCGCAGGCACCTCGGCGCCGGAGGCTGCCTGGTACAGCGCGGCCCCTTGATCGAGCGCGAGGGAGAGCGCCGCGCTGGTCGTATAAACCACCTTCGCCGCGAGATCCACGGCGCGCTCGGGGAAGTCGTCCCGCGAGAGGGACGCGACAAGGGCGGCGCTCGCCTGGTGGACGGCCGCCACGGCGTCGAGGTGGGTGCGCAGGATCGCCGCCTCGAGCAGCCGCTTCATGTCCTCGATGTCGTAGGGCTTCTCCAGCATGTCGTACGCGCCACGCTCGATGCACTCCACGGCGGCCTGCGCGCTCGAGCACGGGGCGCCGATGATGATCTCGAGGTCCGGGCTGATCGCCTTGAGCGCGGCGACGGTCTCGGCGCCGTCCATGCCGGGCGCCCCCACATCGACGACCACGAGGTCGAAGCGGCGCGCCTTGACGAGCTCGATCGCGGCGGGCCCGCTCTCGGCGCAGGTGACATCGAAGCCGCCCTGGCCGAGCTCGAGCGCGAGCCTGTCGAGGACCCTCTTCTCGGCGTCTACCACCAGCACATGGGGTCGAGCCTGGCTCACTGATGCCTCCTCCTCTGGTCTACGAGGGCTCCGCCGCGCCGCCTCGCCGTCCGGCGCTGCCGTGATCGCGTGGCGACAACAGCTGCGCCGGATGGCGCCCCGCCCGGCGGAGCCCTCTCCGCCCTCTACCAGCCGTCCGAAGTCCGCCTAAGGTCCAATAGAACCGGTATTCCAGCGAAACGGAAGTCGAAGCGGCGTTGCCGCTCTCCTCCTTTAACAGGGCGCGGGGCCGCGCGCCCGGCGCGGATGTGCTCCGGTATGCCGACTCGTGTGGACCGTGAGCGCTTGTCGCAGCCGGAGGCGCGCGATTGAGGGGCTTATTTCGCGGGAGGCGCCGTGGTGGTCGCGCGACGCATGGCGGAGAGGATGTGGTCGATGATCTCGGGGACTCCCTTGCTCCGGTTGCACTGCGCGAACAGGAACGGACCGTCGCCCCGCATCCGCCGGGCGTCACGCTCCATGACGCCGAGGTCGGCGCCGACGTGCGGAGCGAGATCTGTTTTGTTGATGACGAGCAGATCCGACTGCGTGATGCCCGGTCCGCCCTTGCGCGGCACCTTGTCGCCGCCGGCGACGTCGATCACGTAGATCGTGTAGTCGACGAGCTCGCGGCTGTACTGGGCGGCGAGGTTGTCGCCGCCGCTCTCCACGATGAGGAGCTCGGGCGCGACGCGGTCCATGAGGTCGTCGAGCGCGACGAGGTTGTGGCTGATGTCCTCGCGGATCGCCGCGTGCGGGCAGCCTCCGGTCTCCACCGCGCGGATGCGCTCCGGCGGCAGCGCCTTGTTGCGGTGTAGGAACTCGGCGTCTTCCTGGGTGAAGATGTCGTTCGTGACGACGCCGAGCGGCATCCTGTCGCGCAGCGCGCGGCAGAGCGCGAGCACGAGCGCCGTCTTGCCGCTGCCGACGGGCCCCCCGATCCCCACCGTGAACGCGCGCGCCGAGAAGTCGCGGTCCTTCGGCGCATCCCGCTCGCTGAAGAGCCCCGGGTGCGCCCAGTGCTCGTGCGTGTGCCCATGCGCGTGGTCGTGGTCGTGGTCGTGGCCGTGGTCGTGATCGTGGCCGTGATCGTGGCCGCGATCGTGGCCGTGATCGTGGCCGTGATCGTGGCCGTGATCGTGGCCGTGATCGTGGCCGTGGCCGTGCTCGTGGCCGTGCCCGTGGTCGCCAGGGTCGTGCATGCTGTCACCTCACGATTGAAAGAGACGCGAGTAGAGCCGATCCTGCGTGGCCCCGAAGAGATCGAGGAGCGGCGCCGGCTGCGCGAGCTCGTCGATGCCGTGATCTTCACACTCATGGAGCACCGCGTCGAGGAGCGGCGCGCTCTCGAGTTGCAGTCGCTGCGCCTCCAGCGGCCCGACGAGCCCGAGCCGCACCGCCGCCGAGACGACGCCGCGGAGCGAGGCGTGGAGGTAGACGGCCTGCGCGTCCTCGCGCGCGACGCCGAGCGCCGCGAGCGCCGCGCCGAACGCGGGCGCATGGTGGCCCAGCGCCTGCCGCGCCCGGACGGCGGCGTCGAGTCGGCGGATCTCGGCGGAAGGGAAGACGCGCGCGCTCGTCGCGAGGAACGCGCGGCCCTGCGTCCGGCTCGCCCGGTTCGCGACGTGGTTCACGAGGAAGGCGTCGCAGGCGTCGTCGACGGCCGCGATCTCGAGCGGGCGCTCGTGCGCCGCCCGCACGAGCGGCAGCGCGCCGAGGCCCACCTGCCAGAGCGCGCTCGCGACGAACGACGAGAGCGCGCTCCCGGCCCCGACCTCGCCGAGCTGCACCGCCGCCTCGAGGCCCGCGGAGTGCGCGAACCCTCCGACCGGGAACGCGGAGTCGGAGATCTGGAGGAGGAGCCACCTGTTCATGCGCGGAGGGAGGCGGACCGAGGCAAAGGGAGAGAGGGAGGAACGAACCAGCGGGAACGCGGCGACCGCGAGCGAGCGCCCCGCCTCAGAAGAGGCTGTACCGCTGGGCGAGGGGCAGGACCTTCGCGGGGTCGCAGCGGAGGAGCTCGCCGCCGGCCCGCACCTCGTACGTCTCGGGGTCGACCGTGATCGGCAGCAGCGTGCTGTTGAGGCGCATGTCGGCCTTGCCGATCCGGCGGCACCGCCGGACCGCCGAGAGGCGCTTCTTCAGATCGAGCCGGCGGATGCTCCCCTCGTCCATGGCGCGGCTCGACACGAACGCGATGCTCGTCTCGCCGATCGCCGTGCCGAGCGCGCCGAACATCGGCCGCATGTAATACGGCTGAGGCGTCGGGATCGACGCGTTCGGATCGCCCATCTGCGCCCAGGCGATGAGGCCGCCCTTGATCACGAGCTCCGGGCGCACGCCGAACATGTCGGGCCGCCACAGCACGAGGTCCGCGAGCTTGCCCGGCTCGACCGACCCGATCTCGTGGGACATGCCGTGCGCGATGGCCGGGTTGATCGTGTACTTGGCCACGTAGCGGCGGATCCGGAAGTTGTCGTTGTCGCCCCGCTCCTCGTGCAGACGGCCGCGCTGATCCCGCATCTTGTGCGCGGTCTGCCAGGTCCTCGTGATCACCTCGCCGACGCGGCCCATCGCCTGGCTGTCGCTCGAGATGATGCTGATCGCGCCGAGGTCGTGCAGGATGTCCTCGGCCGCGATGGTCTCGCCGCGGATGCGGCTCTCGGCGAACGCCACGTCCTCCGGGATGTTCCGGTCGAGGTGGTGGCAGACCATGAGCATGTCGAGGTGCTCGTCGAGCGTGTTGACGGTGTAGGGCCGCGTCGGGTTCGTCGAGCTGGGAATGACGTTCGGCTCGCCGCAGATGCGCAGGATGTCGGGCGCGTGCCCGCCGCCCGCGCCCTCGGAGTGGTAGGAGTGGATCGTCCTGCCCTTGAACGCCGCGATGGAGTCGTCGACGTAGCCCGACTCGTTCAGCGTGTCGGTGTGGAGCGTGACCTGGATGTCCTCGTGCTCGGCGAAGCTGAGGCAGCAGTCGATGGCGGGCGGCGTCGTCCCCCAGTCCTCGTGGAGCTTCAGCCCGACGGCGCCGGCGCGCACCTGCTCGAGCAGCCCCTCGGGCGACGAGGTGTTGCCCTTGCCCGTGAAGCCGATGTTGAGCGGGAGGACGTCCGTCGCCTGCAGCATCAGCGAGATGTGATGGGCGCCCGGGGTGCAGGTGGTCGCCTTCGTGCCGGTCGCCGGGCCCGTGCCGCCGCCGACGAACGTGGTGACGCCGGACGCGAGCGCCTCGTACCCCTGCTGCGGGCAGATGAAATGGATGTGCGTGTCGACGCCCCCGGCCGTGACGATGTGGCCCTCGCCGGCGATGACCTCCGTCGTCACGCCGACGATCATGCCCGGCGTGACGCCGGCCATCACCTTCGGGTTGCCGGCCTTGCCGATCGCCGCGATGCGGCGCCGCTTGATGCCGATGTCGGCCTTGTAGACGCCGGTCCAGTCGACGATGAGCGCGTTCGTGATGACGCAGTCGAGCGCCTCGTCGTTCGAGGCGCCGGCCATCTGCCCCATGCGATCGCGCAGCACCTTGCCGCCGCCGAACTTGCACTCGTCACCGTAGGACGTGTGATCCCGCTCGACCTCGGCGATGAGCCCGGTGTCGCCGAGCCGCACGCGGTCGCCCACCGTAGGCCCGTAAATATCGACATAGTGGCGCCGCTGCATCCTGTGGCTCATGCCTGCTGCTCCTCCGGCGCGGCGTGCGCCGCCCCGCCCTGCGGGTCGACCTGCACCAGCGTGATCGTCTTCTCGTCGCCCGGCTCGAAGCGGACCGCGGTGCCCGCGGGGATGTCGAGCCGCATCCCGGCCGCCGCCGCCCGATCGAACTCGAGCGCGCGGTTCGTCTCCGAGAACGGGTAATGGCTCCCCACCTGGATCGGTCGGTCGCCGAGGTTCTTCACGGGGAGGGAGAGCCGCCGCCGGCCGGGGGAGAGCTCGATCTCGCCGGGCTTCACGAGCACCTCGCCGGGCGTCGGCTCGGCCGTCCGCTCCGCCGGGCCTCCCGCGAAGCGCGACGTGTCGGGCACGGGGAGGAAGCTGCCGTAGAGCGCGAGCGCGAGATCGCCGTGCTCGAGCGCGATCGGGTGGTGGACGGTGACGAGCTTCGTCCCGTCGGGGAAGGTCCCCTCCACCTGGACCTCGGCGATCATCTCGGGCACGCCCGGCATCACCTGCGCGCGCCCGAGCAGGCGGCGTCCTACGTCCATGAGCTCGGCGACGCTGCGGCCGTCGCGGATGAGCTCGAGGATCTGCGTCGCGATGAGCGCGACGGCCTCGGGGTAGTTGAGCCTTATCCCGCGCGCGAGGCGCTTCTGCGCGAGGAAGCCCGCGCCGTGCAGCACGAGCTTGTCGAGATCACGAGGCGCAAGGTGCATGTTCGCCCTCTCTCCGGCGCGGCGACGCCGTGGCTTGGCCAGCGCGGCGCGACGCTACCACTTTCGTGCGAACGGATCATCACCGAGCTCACCCGCGAGGAACGCGAGGGCGCCGCGGAGGAAGCCGGCGACGCGCTCGACGCTCGTGCCCGCGACGCGCACGACCGCGCCGCCGCCCCGGAGCGGGCTCGCGGACGCGACGAGCTCGGCGCGCCGCTGGGGCGGCGGCCGCGGCGCGAGCAGCGCCTCGGCTCCTGCCCGCGCGCGGGGGCCGAGCGCGACGAGCGTCGCGAGCGCGTCGAAGCGCCCCATGCGCTCGAGCAGCGCGCCGTGCGCGGGATCGAGCAGCGTCGCGTCGAGCAGCACGGCCTGCCCGCCGCGGCTCACCCGGGTGCGCGACGCGTACCTGTCGAACGCCCAGCGCTCGCCCCGCGCGCTCCGGCCCGAGGACAGCGCGTCGACGAGGACGAGCGACGCGTCGTCGGCGAGCCTGACGTCGATGTCCTGCTCGTACCGCGAGCCCGCGAAGCAGACGACCGGATCGGGGATCGCGACGAGGAGCCCGCCTGCCTGGACGTCGGCCTCGAGGCGCTGGCGGCTCCCGCGGGGCGAGCGGTAGACCTTTGTCGAGGCCTGGGTGCTCAGCAGCGCGGCGGCCCCGCGCCCGACGCGCGCGTCGAGGTGGAGCTCGTCGCCGCCGACGAGGCCGCCGCCGAAGCTCGCGACGAACACCCACGCTGCGTGCCCGTGGTTCTTCGGGGCGAGCAGCTTGAGCGGGCTCCTCGCGAGCGCCTTCTCGAGCACGGTGCGGCCTGCGACGCGCGTGAACACGAGCTCACCGCCGCCGGCCTCGCCTGCGCGCCGCGCGGGCGGCGGTGGGTCTCGCAACGCGGCCGGAGGAGCGCTGGGCGTGTTCACGGGCCGGCGTGCGTACCACGGACCGCGCCCCGGCGGCGAGGGAGCGCTGTGCAGACCGGCGGCGAGGGAGCGCTGTGCAGACCGGCGGCGAGGGAGCGCTGTGCAGACCGGCGGCGAGGGAGCGTTGCGCGGACCGGTGTTGGATGCTTCACGCGACCAGGAGCACGACCAGGAAGGTGAGGAGAAATTCGAATCATCTTCCCGATTTCCCTCCATCGTCGAGAACATGAAACATCCCGGACATGCGAGCCTGTTGTCGGGACTCTCCCGAATACCGCTACGGTGCTATCAGCAACCCGGACACGGCGTTCCTCCTGTTCCCGACGACAACGCGTGTCCGGGGTGTCCGCCGGCCGCTGTGGGCGTTCCATGACTCGATGTGATGGCGTTGACGTGGATGACATGTTGCTTGACGGGAAAGCGCCGCTCGGGTCAGCTCGTCGGGCGGCCGGGGGGTCGCGGAGGGGGTCCGATGTTCATCGTCAGAAAGGGCGACATGCCGCCGTGGTCTCGTCGGTTCAAGGAGGCGGCCTCGCGCCTGCTGGAGCGCCATGGCGGGACCCCGTTCGAGCTGCGCTTCTGGGGCGGCGAGCGGCTGCGCTTCGGCGCGGGCGCGCCCGAGTTCGCCGTGACGTTCAGGACGCGTCGGGCGCTCTGCGAGACGGCGTTCCGGGGCACGCTCGGCCTCGGTGAGGCGTATGTCCGGCGCGAGGTCACGTTCGAGGGAGATCTCGAGGACTCGCTCGCCGGCCTGTTCCAGCTGGCGCGGTCGGTGGAGGCGCGCCTGCCGCGCCTCGTGCCCGCATCGTCGTCGTTCGATCGAGGCGTCTCGGGCGTGCTCGACGCGCTCCGGCTCGGCCTGCTCGCCGGGCCCGCGAAGCGCGAGAGGCTCGCCGTCGAGCGCCACTATGGGCTAGGTAACGACTTTTACCCTCTTTACCTGGACAGGCGCCTCCAGACGTCGTGCGGTTATTTCAGGTCTTCGGGCGAGACGCTCGACGATGCGCAGGCGCACAAGATCTCCCTCGTCGCGCGGAAGCTCGCGCTCCGGCGCGGGCAGCGGCTCGTGGATCTCGGGTGCGGATGGGGGCACCTGATGTTCCACGCCGCGGAGGCGTACGGGGTGCAGTGCCTCGGTATCACCCTCTGCGAGAACCAGGCGAGGTACATCCGCGAGCAGGCGGCGGCGCGGCGGCTCCCGGTCGAGGTCCGCGTGATGACCTGCGACGAGCTCGAGGACGAGCCGCGGTGGGATCGGCTCGTCTCCCTGGGCTCGATGTGCCACGCGGGCGAGCGCCGTATCGAGGTGTTTTATGACAGGGTGAAGGCGCTGCTCGTCCCGGGCGGCGTGTGCCTGCTGGAGAGCGTCACCAGAGAACAGGAATCGTCGCGGACTGACCCCTTCCTGCAAAAGCACATCTTCCCCGGGTACTGGCCTCCATCGCTCCAGGGGATGGCGACGCGCGCCGCGGCGCGCGGCCTCGACGTGCTCGACGCGGAGAACCTGCGGCGCCACTCCGCGCTCACGGCGCGCTGCTGGCGCCGCAACTTCCTGGACAACAGGGAAAAGATCGAGCGGGTCACCGGCTTCGACGGGGCCTTCATGAGGACGTGGGAGTTCTATCTCGCGTGCGCGGCCGCCGCGTTTCGCAGCGGGCATCTGGGCGCCATCCAGATGGTGCTGTCGAACGGGGCTCCGCGCGACTACCCGCTCGTACGAGAGCCCCTGTATGCTACCGAGGAGCCCTCCCTGAGGGAGCGCGCGCCGATCGTCCCGGCCGTGCAGCTCAGCTCGTGGGGGGCGGCGCTGCCGTCCTGATCTGCCGGGCGCGCCCCACCGGCGCGCGCTCTCTCCGCGCAGAAGATCTTGTTAAGCTCGCGCGGCCAGCTATCAGCTAGAGGATGAGCGAAAGGCTAGCGGCCAGCGCCCGTCGCGGCGCCGCGCCCTCGTGGTCCGTGTCGCGCCCTCGCTTCGCGGCGCGTGTGGTCCTGGCCGCCGCGTGGCTCGTCGCGCTCTCTTGTCTGCTCGCCTCGTGTGCTCAGGCCAGCTACATCGCGCAGGCGGGCGTCGGCCAGCTCTCGATGGCGTGGCGCACCGAGTCGCTCGAGGACGCCGCCTTCGACGCTCGCCGGCCGTGGCGGACGCGCGCGCTGCTGCGCGAGGTCCCCCACATCAAGCGCTTCGGGGAGCGCCACGGGCTGACCCCGACCGGCAATTACAGGACGTATGTCGAGCTCGATGGTCCGGCCGCGGTCTGGGTGGTGAGCGCGTGCGAGCCGCTCCGGTTCCGCTCGAAGACATGGAGTTTTCCTATCGTGGGTACAGTCCCCTACATGGGGTGGTTCGATCTCCAGGATGCCAAGGAGTTTGCGGCGCCGCTCAAGGCGGCTGGCTGGGACGTCGATGTGCGTCCGGCGGGCGCCTACTCGACGCTCGGCTGGCTGGAGGATCCGGTCCTGTCCACGATGATCTCGGACGGGGACGAGGCGCTCGGCGACCTTGCCAACGTGGTGCTGCACGAGTCGCTGCACGCGACCCTGTACGTCACGGGGCAGACGAGGTTGAACGAGAGCCTTGCGAGCTTCGTCGGGGACGAGCTCGCCAAGCTCTATCTGGACGAGCGGACGGGCCCCTTCTCCGCGGAGAAGACGGCCTACATGAGGGAGCAAGAGAAGGGCGAAGCGCGGACGCGCGCGCTGCACGCGGCCTATATCCGCCTCAATCGGCTGTATGCGTCGCCGGTGCCTGAGGCCCAGAAGCGGGCGGAGAAAGACGCGGTGCTGGCCCGGCTCAAGGCCGACATCGGGGCGCGCCGCCCGATCAACAACGCGTCGCTCGTGCAGTTCCGCGTCTACAACTCGGGGACTCCCGAGCTCCGGGCGCTGCTCGCGACCTGCGGTGGCAGCTGGCCGAGGTTCCTGGGCGCGCTGCGAAAGCTGGAGAGCCACAAGTTCTCGACGCCCCAGGAGAACATCGGCCGGGTGGTCGAGCCGCTGATCCAGGCCGGCTGCAGGTAGCCGCGCGAGCGACGTTGTGTGCCGCGAGCGACGTTGTGTGCCGCGGGCTGCGCTCTCCATGCCGTGAGCTGCGCGACGCGCTGCGTAGTGCGCGCTGCGCTGCGTACCGCGCTGCGCCTCCAGCGGGGTGAGCATCGTCGAGGTACGACGCAAAGCGTCGATAGCCACCGTCTCGCTCTATTGCACTTCTTCGCTTCCACGGTGCAATGCAGGGCGCCAGCTCGCTCGTAGATGAACATATTCATGTCCAGGTAAACTCCGCGTTCTGGATCTGAACCCATCCGTGGATCGGACCAGTCCCTGCGGAAATGTATGACCGGTGCTGGCTTTCCGGGCCTCGAGGGCGCCTCGGGAGGCGGGGTTCAGCGGTAATTTTGGCTGTCAGGCGCCAGGACCGCGGCGCCTTCGCCGTTGGCCCGCCGGTTGCTGTATGTGTCCGCCAGATGTCGCTCCCGCTCGCCGTCCTGTTTCATGGGGATTCGAAGGGGGAGACCCCTGGCATAGCCTTCGCAATATACGCCCCTGTCTTCGGGGGGACGCCGAGCGAGGTGATCGGCGGCGCAAGCCGAGCGATCGCGACCCCGCCGTCACCCGAATGTCATAGCCCGTGCGGTATCGCGCTCCTTGATTGACTTGTCGCCGGGCGCCGGCGGAGAGCTTCGGTTTACGTGACGACAGCCGCCTTACGAGGCGATTAAGGAGGGATGGACGAGGCACGCGCGACGCGCGTCGCCCATTGCGTTGGCTTATCATGACCAGCTTGTCAGACCTCGGTCTGAGCTTCTCTTATCTGTTGTGTTCTGTCGTGCAGCCCCAGTTGTTGACTCTGCTTCCCGCTTCGCTTCCGCTTCTCCCCTGCTTCGCTTGAGCTTGGTCGTTCGATTCGGGTTTGCGCTTCATTCTTTGCTTCAGCTTCCTCTTTCGGTTTGACTGGCTTCTTGGATTGTCTTAGTCTTCCGCCCGTCTTCGCTTTATCTTCACTCTTTACTCTTTTCTTGATTGCGCTTCGTATCGCTTTCCTGACTTCGCTCTTCTGATCGCGGGCCTCTCCAGGACCTCCGGTGGATTCTCCTCCACCGGCGCTCTTGTGCGGCCCCGGCGGGTCCGCGCCAGCGGGCCTCGGGCCGGCGGGTTCTCCCGACCGGCCTTTCTTTTTTGCACGAGCGCTACCCGGGCGTGCGCACGGCGCCGCGATGCTCGTGGCCAGGCTGCGCCTGGAGCGGGAGCACCCTGGTCAAGAGCCGTGGTCTCGGGCGCGAGCGCCGCGGTCCGCGGCTGTCATCTCGGGCGCGAGCGCCGTCATCAGCGGCTGTCGTCGCCAGGGCCTTGCCTGGGGTGGACGGTGGCGGAGACGATCTTCCACTCGCCGTCGATCTTCTCGAGCCGCAGCGCCACGGGCAGCTCGTCACGCCGGACCTCCTGTCCGTGCCGGGCCCCCGTGACCGTCGCGGTGGCGGTCACCTTCGCCGCCATGCCGGCCGGGTCGATCTCGATCTCCGCGCCGCTCAGGCTCACGTCCGCGGTTTGATAGACGACCGCCGCCTGCGTCGCCGCGGCCGCGAGCTCGTCGCGGCCGCGGAGGCTGTCGCCGATTTCGGTGATGCGGGCGCTCGCCTCCTTCGCGAAGATCTCGGCGAACTCCTTGCGAATGCGGCCGTGGCGCACCAGCGGATTCCGCTCGCCGTCGTCGATGCGCACCGCGTCCTCGAGCTGGGCGAGCCGGTCGCGGATCCGCTCCTCCTCGGAGGGCGAGAGCAGCAGCGCCGCCGCGCCGAGGACGGCGCCGGCGCCGATGAGCCCGAGCGGGAGCCAGCGCTTCATGCGCGGAGTATAGGCGAAGGCTCCGCGCGAGCGCGTGGAACCGTGGAACCTTGGAGCCGTGCGATGAAACTCCCGCCGGCTTCGACCGCGGCGGGCAGCCTCCCCGGGGGGGGCACCGACAGCGCGCGGCACGCCGCCGCCATGCCGTCGATGGCGAGCGCGATCTGCCGGGGGAGCGGGCACCCCCGCTCGGTCAGGCGTCTCGCTTGACGACGAGGGCCGTCAGGTCGTCGATCTGCTTGGCCGAGCCAGCGAAGCGGCGGACCTCGGCGAGGAGCGCGCCGAGGATGTCGGACGTGGGGCGCGCGTGCAGGCGATGGATGAGGTCGCCGACGCGCTCCTTGCCGAACACCTGCCCGGCGGCGTCCTGGTACTCGTAGAAGCCGTCGGTCAGCAGCACGAGGAGGTCGCCCGGCGCCATCACGAGGGGCGGGGTCGGGGGCAGGTCGAGATCCTTGAACATGCCGAGCGGGACGGTCGACGGATCGCGCCACACGACCTGGCCCTCGGCCGCCCGGTAGTGGAGCAGCGGCCCTTGCCCGGCCGCGTGGAAGCGCAGATGGTGCGTCGTCGGGTCGAGGATGCCGAGGAACGCCGTGATGAAGCGGTCGTTCGGCAGGTCCTCGATGAGCTGCTGGTTGATGTGGTGCATGAGCGCGTCCATGTCGGCCGAGAGGCGCAGGCCGATGCGGAGCATCGCGCGGAACTGGGTCACGCTGAGCGCGGGGCCGATGCCGTGGCCGGCCGCGTCGGCGAGCAAGAGGAGCATCGGCGACATGTCTGCGCGCTCGTCGAGCCGGATGACGTCGTAGATGTCGCCGCCGGTGTCGTCCGCCGGCTTGCTGAACGCCGACAGCGAGTAGCCGGGGCAGCGCGGGAGCCGGCGCAGGAGGATGTTCTGCTGGATGTCGCGCGCGATCGTGAGGTCGCGCTCGAGCTTCAGCTTGATCATGCGCTCCTCGAGCAGGAGCGTGCGCTGCACGGCGACGGCCGCCTGCGCCGCGAGCAGCTCCGCCACGTCGCGCTCGTCCGGGCCGAAGTGACCCACCGCCGAATTCAGCATCTGCAGCACGCCGACGAGCTTGTCGTCGAGCCCGATGAGCGGCACCGTGATCAGCGATTTCGTGTGATATCCCGTCCTGCGGTCGATCTCCTGGTTGAACCGCGGATCGGCATAGCAGTCGTCGACGACGATGGTCTGGCGCCTGCGCGCGCACTCGCCGGCGATGCCCTTGTCGATGCTGACGCGGATCTGGGCCTCGCCCGTGGCGACACGCGAGTAAAGCTCCTTGGCCTCCGCGTCGTAGAGGAAGACGCTCCCGCGGTCGGCGCCGATCACCTCCCGCCCCGTCTTGATGATGAGCTCGAGCAGCTCCGTGAGGTCGTACGGCGCCGCGAGCTTGCGCGAGACGTCGAGGATCAGGATGAGCGACGACGCATCGATCAGGGAGGGAGTGCCGGCGCGCATGCGGCCGGAGAGTTTGGGCTACGTGGAAATAGGGGTCAAGACATGGTCTCGCCCCGGGGGCTCGTGACGACCTCATCGCCCGAGCGTGTCCGCGCCGTCGTCCCGCCGTCCCGCCATCGTTCCGCCGTTCTCTCGCTCCGTCGCGCGTCGTTCCGCCGTTCTGTCGCGCCTTCGCTCCGTAGCGCCGCCGTTCCGCCGTTCTGTCGCTCGGTAGCGCCGCCGTTCCGCCGTTCCGTCGTCGTGGGGAGCTCGGGCGCTCCTCGGCGTGCTCCGGCGATCGTCGGCGCGGTTGCCCTTGGCGCGGCCCATTTTTCGAGCGACGGCGGCCGCGAGCGCGCCGGAGACGGAGACGACGCGAGCGCGCGGTCGATGCCGTCGGCCCGGGGCCCGGGGCGGTGGAGGTCGGCGCTACCACCTTGGCCCTACCTG
This sequence comes from Sorangium sp. So ce375, assembly GCF_051473855.1. Taxonomy (NCBI): domain Bacteria; kingdom Pseudomonadati; phylum Myxococcota; order Polyangiales; family Polyangiaceae; genus Sorangium; species Sorangium sp. So ce375. The sequence goes on along the minus strand of NZ_CP150335.1, from coordinate 9,217,585 downwards.
TCCTAGAACACGCGACGCACTCTCCTTGAAAGCGAGCTCTTCGATGAACCGCCTCCGCCTCGTCGCCCTCGTCCCGGCCGCTGCCCTGGTCGTGGCGGCCTGCGACGCGCCGCCCGCTCCCGTCGGCGCGGCGCCCGATGCCTCGCCCTCCGCCGCGGCGTCGCCGCCGGCTCTGCCGCAGCCGGTCGACGCGCCGCCCGCCGCGCCGACGGCGAGCGCGGCGGCCGCCGACGTGAGCGCTCCGGCGGCGACGGACGCGGCGGCGCCGGCCGACGCGGGCGCGCCGGCGGAAGACGCGGGCCGGAAGCGCGAGGACGCGGGCGCCGCGACGGCAGGGCGCGACGCGGGGCCACGCGCTGGCGACGCGACGGAGCGCGACGCGGGCGGAGGGCGCGCCGAGGCGCCGGCGGCGGCGTCTGCGCCCGCGCCCGACGCGTCGGCCCCGCCCTCGGTGCCGCCCGCCCAGGCGGGATCCGCGGACGCCGTCGCGGCGGAGGTCGACGCGATCTTCGTGGGCAAGAAGACCTACTTCGCCCGCTTCAAGCAGGAGCACACGCAGAAGGTCTCGGGGGCCGTCAAGAAGCAGAGCGGCTCGATGTCGGTCGAGAAGCCGGACAGGATCTCGTTTCGCTACGACCCGCCGAACCAGAACCGCATCGTCTCCGACGGCGTGTCGCTCAAGGTCTACGTCGCCGAGGACCGGCAGATGTTCGTCACGCCGGTGAAGAACTCGGAGTATCCGGGCGCCCTCTCGTTCCTCATGGGCCACGGGCTCCGCCCGTCGTTCACGTTCACCTTCAACGAGAAGGCGAAGTTCGAGGGCGGCCCCGTCCTCGTCGGCAAGCCGCGCGCGCCGACTCCCCACTACGAATTCGTGATGTTCTATATCGACAAGGCGCTCCTCGCGAAGAAGGACCCGGGCGTCGTGCGCCGCGTGCTCATCGTCGACGCGCAGGGCAACCGGAACCGGTTCGATTTCGAGAACGCGTCGCAGCCCGCGTCGATCGATCCGGCGGAGTTCCAGTTCACGGCGCCGCCCGGCACCGACGTCAAGCAGAACTGATGATCCCGCGCCTTTCGCTCCCGGAGCTCTTTCCCGACATCCATCCGGAGTGGATCATCGCCGAGGACGAGGATCTCATCGTCGTCGACAAGCCGGCTGGCCTGTCGACGCACGCGCCGGAGGCGGAGCGGATCGACGACATGGTGACGCGCCTCCGCGCCTTCCTCCGCGGCCGCGGCGACGACGAGGCGTACCTCGGGATCCACCAGCGGCTCGATCGCGACACGTCGGGGGTCCTCCTGTTCACGCGGCGGCGCGAGGCGAACGCGGCCGTCGCGCGGCAGTTCGAGGGGCGCACGGTGCAGAAGACGTACGTCGCCGCCGTCTCCGACTTCGGCGATCGCCCGCCGCGCGGCACCCTGCGGCACCGCCTCGTCCCGGCGCCGGGAGGCGCGATGCGCGCGCTCGCCGAGACCGGCGGGGCGCGAGAGGATCGGGCCGCGAGGCGGGAGGATCGGACCGCCAGGCGGGGGGATCGGGCCGCGGGGCGGGAGGATCGGGCCGCGGGGCGGGAGGATCGGGCCGCGGGCGGCGTGCTGGCGATCACCCGCTACCGCCTCCTCGAGCGCCGCGGTGATCGCGCCCTGCTCGAGCTCCGGCCCGAGACAGGCCGCACCCACCAGCTCCGGGTGCAGCTCGCCGCGATCGGCCTGCCCATCGCCGGCGATCCGCTCTACGGAGGCCCCGAGGCCCCGCGCCTGCTCCTGCACGCCGCCGAGCTCCGCCTCGATCACCCGGCCACGGGCGCGGCCGCGACCTTCCGCTCGCAGCTGCCTGCAGTCTTCGAGGCGTGGCTCGCGGCCGCGCCGGCGGACCCGTACGCGGGCGGCGTCGCGGCCATCGAGCGCGCCATGCGCGAGGCCGCCGAGCGGCGGTACGGGATCGCGCGCGCCGGCGACACAACGGCGCTCCGGCTCGTCCACGGCGCGGGCGACGGCCTCCCCTCCGTCTCCGTCGACCTCTACGGCGAGCACCTCGTCGTGTCGCTGTTCGGCGCGGGCGAGGGCGAGCCGGGCGCGCCGCCGCGGGACCTCGTGCTCGACGCGGCCCACCGGCTCGGGGCCAAGGGCGTCTACGTCAAGGCGCGCCCGAAGCACGCGAGCGTCATCGTCGACGCGCGGCGCGAGGAGTTCGCGCCGCGGCACGCCGTCCGGGGGGAGGACGCCCCGGAGGAGTTCACCGTCCTCGAGCACGGCTTGCCGTTCAAGGTGCGGCTCGGCGACGGGCTCTCGACCGGTATCTTCCTCGATCAGCGCGAGAACCGGCGGCGGGTGCGGGAGCTGGCCAGGGGGGCCCGGGTGCTGAACCTGTTCGCCTACACGGGGGCGTTCACCGTCGCGGCCGTGGCGGGCGGCGCGCGCGAGAGCGTGACGGTCGACGTCTCCCGGAGCGTGGTCGCCTGGGCGCGCGACAACCTCGCCGCCATCGGCGCGGACCCGGCGGCGCACGTCGTTGTCGAGGCGGACGTGTTCCCGTGGCTGAAGGCCGCCGCCCAGTCCGGCCGGCGCTTCGACCTGGTCGTGCTCGATCCGCCGAGCTTCGCGACCACGAAGAAGAGCCGCTTCAGCGCGGCGAGCGATTTCGGTGCGCTCGCCGCGCTCGCCTTCCGCGTGCTCGCCCCGGGCGGCAGGCTGCTCGCCTGCACAAACCACCGCGGCATCGTGCGCGCCAGGTTCCGGCGTCATTTGCACGAGGCCGCGCGTGAAGCAGGATGCGACGTCGTGCAGATGAAAGATCTCCCCGATCCCGTCGATTTTCCCAGCGAACCAGGCGCGGAATCCCACCTGAAGAGCGTCCTCGCCAGCGTGGGCGCGCCGTCCGCGAGGGCCCGAGAGGGCGCGCCGCCTGCCAAGGCAGGGAAGGCTGTGCCGTTCGCGAGGGCAGCGAAGGCCGCGGCTGCCCAGGGCGCGCGCCGAGGGCCCGCCGCCCCGGCCCGGACGACCCGCCGAGGTGCGCGATGAGCCAGCGGCGCCTGCTCATCACGATCAGCTCGTACAGCTACCTCGAGCCTTCCTTCCTCGCCGCGGGCGACTTCGAGCGCGGCGTCGTCGAGCGCAAGAGCTTCCCCGACGGCGAGCGCTACCTGCGCGTCGCTGTCGACTGCTGGGGGCGCGACGTGGTCCTGCTCGGCGGCGCCCCTCGGGACCTCGACTGGCTGGAGATCTACGATCTCGGCTGCGCCATCTCGCGCGCAGGCGCGCGGTCGCTCTCCATCGTGATGCCTTATTTCGGCTACGCGACCATGGAGAGGGCCGTGAAGCCGGGCGAGGTGGTGACCGCGAAGACGCGGGCGCGGCTCATCTCGGCGATCCCCTCGTGCGACGCGGGCACGCGCATCTTCCTCTTCGATCTGCACACCGATGGCATCGAGTTCTATTTCAGCGACTCGCACGTGACGCGCCACCTCTACGGCGCTCCGCTCATCACGCAGGCGGTCCGCGAGCTGATGGGCGATCGCCCGTACGTGCTGGCGGCGACGGACGCCGGTCGGGCCAAATGGGTGCAGAGCCTCGCCCGCGGCCTCGGCGTCGAGCCGGCGTTCGTGTACAAGGAGCGGAGGGGCGACGGCGTCGGCGTGACCGGCATCAACGCCGACGTCTCGGGCCGCGAGGTCGTCATCTACGATGACATGGTCCGCACCGGCTCATCGCTCGTCCAGGCGGGGCGCGCCTACCTCGCCGCCGGCGCATCCAAGGTCCACGCCGTCGCGAGCCACCTCGTCTTGCCGGGCGACTCCCTCGAGAAGATCAGGAAGGCTTCCGTGTTCACGACGCTGCTCGGGACCGACTCGCACCCTGGCAGCCAGCAGCTCGCCGATACGCCCGCCGCCCTGCGCTCGGTGGCGCCGCTGCTGGTGCGCGCGCTCGAGCGGGAGACCTAGAGCGGCGGTCACCCGCTTCGGATACGGGCCCATCTCGACGTTTTCGGTGCTCAGCGCACCGGAGTGCGCTTGCGCGCCGAAAACGCCGATCTGGGCCCGTCTCCTGTGCGGGTGACCGCCGCTCTGCGACGCTCCTACCAGGGGCGGGTGGTGCGCTTGCGCGCCGAAAACGCCGATCTGGGCCCGTCTCCTGTGCGGGTGACCGCCGCTCTGCGGCGCTCGTAACCAGGGGCGGGGGGGGACCGCTCTGGGGCACCGTCGTCTACGACGAGAGGCTACGTGAGGTTCGTGAGCGGTCCGGTGCAGTGCTCACGCAAGCCGAACGTGGTCCGGGTGTCGCCGAACAGGTTCAAGATCGAGACGAGCAGGTTGTTGTGCGGGAGGCTCGGGTACCGGACCCAGCGCCCGGTGCGCAGGCCCCCGCCGCCGCCGGCCAGCAGGAACGGCATGTCCTTCTTGTTGTGGAGCGCCGGATTCGAGATCTCGGAGCCGAAGAAGACGACGCTCTCGTCGAGCAGCGAGTGCCCGCCCATGTCGACCTTCGCCATCTCCTGCAAGAGATAGAGGTGCTGCTCCGAGTACCAGGTGTAGATGATCTCGCACTCGGCCGGCCTGAAGCCGCCCATTTCCTGGTAGAAATGGTGGTGCTCGGTCAGGTTCAGCCACGGCAACGTGTACTTCGCCTCTGTGTCGCTCCACTGCAGGGTGCCGACCGCGGTGATGTCGCAGGCGAGCGCCATCACCAGCATGTCCGTCATCAGCTTGCCCACCTTGGGGATCGCCGCGTCGGTCGAGCTGTCCACCATGACGCCGACGTCGTCCGAGTTGAGCCCCGCGCTCGGGTCGTAGTCGGACGTGTCGACCATCATCGGGGCCCGGCAAGCGCTCGTCGTTGCCGGCGTGCTGCCGAGGCTCTGCTCGATCTCGCGGATCTTCGTCAGGTGCTGGTCGAGCTTCTGCCTGTCGGCCGCGCCGAGCCGCGCGGAGAGGGCGGCGTAGCGCCGGTCGAGGAAGTCGAGGATCGATCGCTTCCGGGCGAGGCGGAGGGCGGCGTCGTCGCTGGCGCCGGGGTTCAGCGTGCCGAAGAGCTCGGTGAAGATCTCCACCGGATCGAGGCGCGGCTGGATGGGGCTGTGCGGCGCGGTGTCCTCGAAGTTGGCGATGTTCATCGGCGACATCAGGCCGTGGGACTTGCCCGTCCCCCAGCGCACCGCGAGCTGGACGCTCGCCTTCGCCTTCCGACCGGCCGAAATCCGGGAGGCGATCACCTGATCGATGGACGGCCCCCTCGCGTAGCCGGTCGAGGTGAGCATCTGATCCGTGCCCGTGAGCCAGGCGATGATCCCGCACTGGTGCTGCTCCCCGATCGCGCTCTTCATGTCGAGGCCGTCGACGACGAGCAGCCGGTCCTGCACCGGCGCGAGCGGCGCCAGGATGGGGCCCAGGGTGAAGCTCGTCTCGGTGCCGGTCGGACGCCAGCGGTCGATCACGGTCCCGCCGGGCGTGTAGACGGCGAGGAAGCGCTGGGCGGGGGCGGGTTGCGCGTGCGCCGGGCGCTCGGTTCCCATGATCTCCAGCCACGGGAGCGCGACGGCGATGGCGCCGGCGCCTCGCAGCACGGCACGTCGGCTCAAGCGGAATTTCGACATACCCCTCCCTCCTTTCAAGCAGCCATGTAGAGGAAACCGTCCGTCCGGGTGAGCTCGACGAGGAGCGCAGATTCGTGACTTGAAGACCCAGACATCGTCCTCGCTCGCCGCCCGCACGGGGCAAGCCGAGGTCCCCTGATTCAACAACAATATTTACGAAGTGACCAGGGGGATTGTCGTGCGGGGCCCACCCGCCGCGCGCTGGTGCGAGGGCCACGTCGTCGAGCGCGCGGCGCCGAATTCCCTTGCCGGCGCCGATCGGCGCGTGGATGCTCGCCCCGGATGCGCGGCTCGCGCAGAAAGGATGAGCGTCGAGACCATGGACGAGCTGGTACGGCAGGTCGCAGAGAAGGTTGGCATCTCGGAAGACAAGGCCCGCGTGGCCGTGGAGACGGTGGTCAATTTCCTCAAAGAGAAGCTCCCCGCGCCGCTCGCCGCCCACGTCGACACCGCGCTCGGCGCGGCGGCCCCCGCCATCGCCAACCTCGATGTCGGCAGCCTCGCAGGCTCGCTCGGCAGCCTTTTTGGCAAGAAGTAGCGGCATCTCCGTCGAGCGCCCGGCCGGAGCGCTCTCGACCCAAGTCCACCTCTCCTCTCCCGACCCTGACCCTGGACGAAGCGGCCTCCGCGCTTCGGGCCGAGGCGCGCTCACGTCCAGGACGTGCTCGCGCCTCGCTGCCTGGCGCGGCGTAAGCACGCGCTGACGGCGCCCGGCGCTTCACGGCTCCGTCCTGGTCCGGCGCGCTCTCGACCCGGCGCCGCGAGCGCGGCCTCGCGCTGGGTTGAGTCTTCGCATCCCCGCGCGCGCGCGCCTCGGAGGAGGCCGTCGCGGGCGCCGCGGCGGGCGACAAGCGTGGAGAACCCCGGGTTTCCTGGACGAAGCGCGCGCGGCGATGGATAGCGGCTGCACAGGCGGGCTCCGGCACCGGGCTTGCGAGCATCGAAGGCCTGGAGAAGCACCCGCCCACCTCTCTCTTCAAGCGGGCGGTCCGGCTTCCGCGATGAGAGGAGCGATATTCCATGGCGTCCGTGATCGGCGGTGAAGCCGCGTTCATCGGGTCCTTGACCGAGCTGATCGAGCTCAACTGGTCCACGGTGGACGCGCTCGCAGCGGCGCTCGCGCGGATGAGCCGACCAGGCGACAAGAGCCGGCTCGCGAGCTTCCTTCACGATCACGAGCGTCACCTCGAGGTGCTCGCCGCCCTGGCCCACGAGCTCGGTGATCCGCCGATGGACAGCGGCGTCCGACCCAAGCTGAAGAGCAAGGCGCTGACGAACGGGATGGTCGGAGATCGCGCGATCCTCGAGGCGATGAGGCATTACGAGGAGGACAGCTGCGCTGCTTACGAGCGGATGATATCGTTCCGAGAAGGCCTCTCCGATCGCGCGCGTGACGTCCTCCGGCACTCGCTCGCGATCGAGCGGCGCCACCGGGACTGGTTCACCGAGCAGCTCGACTCGCGACAAGGGCTTTTGCTGCTGCCGCTGTAGCGCGCAAGAGCGCCCTTTACAGGGCTCGGCTTTCTTCCGCCGTCTCGTGTATCATCGCCGCGATGATTCGCGCTCTGGTCCTTGCACCTCTTGGCCTCGCCCTTCTTCTGCTCGGCTGCGACGAGCCCCGGAAGCCCGTTGCCCCGGCGGCGTCGGCCGCGCCTCTGGCGGAGAAGCCCGCCGAAGCGCCTCCTGCCGCGAGCCCGGCGGCCACGGCCAGCGCGCCGCCGAAGCGGCAAGAGGTGGTGTGTACAAAGAGCGATCCGGTGACCTTCTCTCATCCGGCGCTCGAGGCCAGGGTGCGGCAGCAGCTCCAGAAGCCCGAGGGGCCGATCAAGCGCGCCGAGCTGAAGAACATCAAGACCATGAACCTGTCCGACGCCCAGGGGCTCGACGAGCTGGATCCGTGCATCTTCCCCGAGCTCACGGGCGTCAAAGGGCTCTATCTACCGCCGGGCAAGATCGACGACCTCCGCCCGATCAAGGGCCTGCTCCGGCTGGAGTCGCTGCGCGTCTCGGCGACCCTGGTCAAGGATCTCTCGCCGCTCGCCGGCCTGGTCAAGCTCGACCGGCTCGACATCGGCCGCACGCCCGTCGCCGACCTCTCGCCGCTCGCCGGCCTCACGAGCCTCACCGAGCTCCAGCTCGACGAGACCGAGGTGACCGACGTCGCCCCGCTCGCCGGCCTGAAGAAGCTCGAGATGCTCCAGATGAAGCGGACGCGGGTGAGCGACGTGTCGCCGCTCCGGGAGCTCAAGAGCCTGAAGAACGTCTACCTCGAGGGCTCGCGCGTCGAGGACGCGAGCCCGCTCCGGTCGATCCCCGGGATCAAGATCCACGAAGGCTGAGGCGGCCGGCGCTCGCGCCGCCGCCTGCGCGCCGCGCCGAGCGCCGCCGCCGCGAGCAGCCCGAGCTGCCAGCCCGCAGCCGCGGAGCCCGCGGCGCCTGCGCCGGCCGCGCCGCACTCGCACCGCAGCTGCCCGTGAATGCCGACGTTCGCGGGGAGCGCGTCCTCCTCCGCGCCTCCGGTGGCCGGAGCGCCCCCGGCGCCGCCCTCGCCCGCGCCGCCGCCTTCGCCCGGCATCGGCGGCGCGTCGATGACGTAGAGCGGCGGCCCGGAGCCCTGCACCAGGAACGGGCGCGGCCGCAGCGCCGGCCCGAGCGGCAGCGCGGCGAGCCTCGCGGCCGGCCACACGACGGCGTCGCCCGGATCGAGCTCCCACGCGTTCGCCACCTCGGCGTCGGGCACGGCCCGCCGCTCGCCGACGTCGACGAGCCAGAGGGAGGCCGCGCCGTCGTCGCCGCGCACGAGCAGCGGCGACGACGGGAACGCGTCGCCCTCCGGCAGCGCCTGGAGCGCCGCGTCCGGCGCGCTGGCGACGTCCCAGAACCGCGAGAACCCCCAGGCGTCCAGCGCGCCGTCGCCGCCGAGCCGCCGCCTCACGCCGGAGGGAAGATCGAGCGGGCAGGCGAGGGCCCTCGGGCTCCCCTCCAGCTCGACCTGCTGGCCGCTCAGCGCGTCGACCCCGTAGGCGTGGACCGCGTGTGCGCCCCCCAGCAGGCTGAGCGGCATCGGCGCCTCGAAGCCGTGCGCGCACGAGCCGAGCGGCTCGCAGAGGTCGTCGCGGTGCAGGTCCGCGGCGAAGCTGTAGCCCTCCGCGCCCTCCTCGGTCGCGGGAACGTCGAAGTAGAGCCGCGCGTCGGCCGGCGCGCCCTCCGCGTCCGGATCGCGGGTCCAGCCCGCGATACCGCTGCAGCCCGCGGTCTCCAGCGCGCCCTCGGGGGGCTTGTTGAGCAGCGCCTGGTACGAGGCCACGAGCGACGTGTAGGGCGGCACGTAGACCACGCCGACGCCGCTCACGGACTGCCGCACGTTGAAGTGCAGGTGAATGGTCGTCGGCGTGCCCCCGAAGACGTTGGACACCCGCCCGATGCGCTCCCCCCGCGACACGTCCTGGCCGGGTGAGACCTGGACATCGGACATGTGCAGGTAGTCGTAGCGAGTCCCGTCCTCGCCGGTCAGGTACACCGAGTAGCCGCCGACGCTGGTGATGGTGCCGTCGACCACCGCGACGACCCAGTGCTTCCCCGCCTCGCACGTCGCCGGCCGGACGTCCTGCCCCTGGTGCCCTGTGCCGGCGGGGCAGAGGGGCATCACCCACGAGCGCGACTCGCAGTAGTTGTCGCGCCACGGATACGCGTAGTTGTCCGCGTCGCACTGTCCGCCGGCCGGGCCCGCGCTCCCGCCCTTGTTGTAGACTTGGGAGTTGGCGAACGCCGGGCCCTCCTCGAGCGGAAAACGCATGGAGGGCGCGTACACGACGTCGTCGACGCGCCCCTCTCCCGAGCCTGGAAGGAGCTCGCCGGCCGGCTGGTACGAGAACGGATCGGCCGCGGCGGCGCGCGGCAGGAGCGCGAGCGTGGCTGTCGCGAACAGCGATGTCAGCGCGGGGCGGGGGCGCGGCGCGATCACGGCATGTCTCCCGCGGCGCTGACCCTGGCGCCGCCCACATACACGAGCTCCGAGGCGAGCTCGACGACGAGCGCGTCCGAGGCGCAGGCCGGCGCCTCGGGCGAGGCGCACTCGACGTCGAGCGCGTACGAGACGCCGTTCTCGAGCCACGACGCGCTCCAGATACCCTCGTTCGCGGTGACGAACGCCGGCGCCCCGCGCACGGCGTGGGCCCCCCGGAACGGTGGAATGCTCGGATATTTGCGCGCGAGGCGGGTCATCGTGAGCGAGACGGTGATCGCGTCCGTCTTTGCCCAGAACGTGGTCCAGTGATCCCTGGCGACGATGACAGGCGCCGCGAGGAGCTCGCGCCGGGATGGCACGAGCACGGGGACCCGCGAGGCCCTGGCGGCGTGGGCCGCGGTCTTCGGGAGCGCGGCGAGCGCGCTCCGGTCGACCGAGGCGGCCGGCGGCCAGGTGACCGCGTTGATCACCGGGGTCACCTCGGCGACGAGCGGCTGGGCGGTCGCCGGATCGGGCGGTGTTTCGGACGGGGGCGCGGTCGGCTCGCAGGCGGCGACCGCGGCAGAGAGGAGGACAACAACAGCAGTGGACACGCCGCGCATGAGGCCTCGCGGAAGGGGACCCTCTATTCTAGTCGAAAAATTGCAGCCTGGCCCATGAGACGGCGGGGCGCGCGCACGATGTCGTCGGGATGTGAGTTGTCTTGCGCGGATCGATTCCGCAGCACGCTGCGTCAGCGCTGAACGTGGACTTCTCTGAGCACGTCCGTCAAAGCCACGTTGGAGTCCAAGCGCTGTGTCTCAGGGGCGTGTGACCTGACGAGCGATGGATCGATTTCCGGATGTTTCCGGGTGCGATCGTCACGGCGAGCTCGTCCCTCGCGCGCCGGACCCACCGCCAGCGCGTCAGAGCGTCGTCCCGCCCGCCGCCCGCGCGAGCGCCTGGTCGATCGCCCGCGGGCTGAACCCCACGAGGATCTGACCCCGCACATCGATGATCGGGATGCTGCCGCCGTGCTGGTGGCTCTTCGCGAGCTTGTCCTGCATCTCCGCGGCCGCGCCCGCGTCCTCCTCGATGTCCTTCACGACCGCGGCGATCCCCTTCGAGCGCAGGTAGTCCGCCGCCTGGTGGCACGGCTTGCACCACGAGGCGCCGTAGATGATCACCGTGACCCCCGCGAGCTGGCTCGGCGCGCCCGGCGCGCCGGCGCCCGCAGAGCCGTCGGGGCCCGGCGCCGCCGGCGGGGGCGCCGTCTTCGCGATGTGCTCGGCGCGCCGCTTTTCCAGCAGCGACTCCCACTCCCTCCGCGGCATCGTCCGGACCGCATACGTGCCGTCCGGCCGCTTCTGCGTCAGATCCGCGACGTAGAACGCGTCCCGCGTCCCCTCCGTCCGGTCCGAGAGCATGGCGCGCACGAGCGCGCGGCCCTCGGCCGGCACGTCGGCCGGGCGCAGCTCGACGTGCGTGTCGCCCTTCTCGTCGATCCACGTCAGCATCAGGTTCGCGGTGTCGTCGCGCAGCTCGATCGGCGGCAGCTCGGCGACGGCCTGCGCCGGCGTGGTGCCGTCGTCGCGCTTCTCCTTGCACGCCGGGCCGAGCGCCGCCGCGGCGAGCGCGACCAGCGCCCCCGCGACGCGGGCCCGCCGCGCGCCCCCCGCTCCCGGCGCCCCCCGCCTCATGCCTCGCCTCCCGCCGTCGCCGAGGCCCCGAGCTCCTCGCTGAGCGCCATCCACTCCGCCATCGCCGCGTCGACGCGCTTCGCGAGCGCCTGCTCCTCGCGCGCCGCCGCCGCGAGCTTCGCCCAGTCGCCGCCCGGGTCCTGCTTCAGCGCCTCGCGCATCTCCGCGAGCCGCGACTCGCCCGCCGCGATCTCCGCCTCCAGCTCCTTGAGCCGCTTGCGCTTGCGCTCCGTGGCCCGCGCCGCCGCCTTGTCGCTCTCGAACGCCCGCCGCCGCGCCGCCGCGTCGCCCGCGGCCGCGCCGTCCGGCGGCGGCATCGTCGCGCCGCTCCGCCGCACCGCCCGGCCAGAGGCCTTCGCTCCCCTGTCCGCCGCGTCCGCCCTCGGCTCCTCGCGCGGCGCCGGCGCGGCCGCCGCCTTCCGCGCGCCCTTCGCCCCCTCGCGCTCCTCGCGCGCGCGCTCCGCCGCCTCCGCCTCGGCCGCGAGCTTCTCGAGGTTGTCCCGGTAGTCGCGGAAGCCGCCGGGGTAGATGTCCACGCGCCCCTCGCGCACCGCGACGATGCGCGTCGTCACCGCCTCGAGGAACCTCCGGTCGTGCGAGACGAGCAGCACCGTGCCCTCGAAGCCAGCGAGCGCCTCCTCGAGGATCTCGGCGGCGGGGATGTCGAGGTGGTTCGTCGGCTCGTCGAGGAAGAGCAGGTTGCGCGGCTCGAGGAGCAGCTTGCCGAGCGCGAGCCGGCTCCGCTCGCCGCCGGAGAAGCCCTGCACCTTCCGGAGCGCGTCGTCCCCGTAGAAGCGGAAGCGCGACAGGTACTGGCGTGTCGCGTCGACGTTCATGTCGGCCCGCACGCTGCGGATCTCCTCGACCGCGGTCCTCGACGGGTCGAGCGAGCCGAGGTGCTGGTCGAAGTAGCCCTGGCAGAGGTTCGTGCCGCGCCGCACGTCGCCCGCGTCCTCGGGCGCGCCCGCGCCGGCGAGCAGCTTGAGCAGCGTCGATTTGCCCGTCCCGTTGGGCCCCACGATGCCGACGCGGTCGCCGCGCCGCAGGAGGAGGTCCACGCCGGAGAAGAGCGTGCGCCCGCCGCGCGAGGCGCCGAGCCCGCGCGCGTCGAGCACGATGTCCCCGCTGCGCGGCGCGGGCGCGAACCGGAACCGGACCCTCTCGGCGGTCGCCCACACGTCCTCGGGCCGGTCGATCGTCTCGAGCTTGTCGAGCATCTTGCGCCGGCTCTGCGCCTGCTTCGTCTTCTGGCCGGCGATGTTGCGCCGGATGAACTCCTCGGTCTTGGCGACGAACGCCTCCTGCCGCTCGGCGAGCTCCCGCTCCCGGGCGAGGTCCTCCTCGCGGGCGAGCGCGTAGTCGCTGTACCTGAGCGGGTAGGCGCGGAAGCTGCGCTGCCCGAGCTCGAACGTGTGCGGGCAGACGGCGTCGAGGAACGCGCGGTCGTGCGAGACGCAGAGGAGCGCGCCGCCGAGGCCCGCGAGGTGCTTCTCGAGCCAGGTGATGGTCTCGATGTCGAGGTGGTTCGTCGGCTCGTCGAGCAGCAGGAGGTCGGGCTCGATGGCGAGCACCACGCCGAGCTGCAGGCGCCCGCGCTCGCCGCCGGACAGGCTCGAGACGGGGCGGTCCATGTCGGCGGGCGAGAACCCGAGGTGGGCCGCGATGATCTCCACGCGGCGCTCGAGGTCGTCGCCGCCGGCGATGTGGTAGCGGTCGGTGAGATCGCTGAGGCGGGCGAGGTCGGCCTCGCTGCCGCTGGCGGCCGCGTGCTGCGCCGCGGTGAGGGCGTGGCGCAGCTCGAGCACCTCCGAGAAGCCGGAGAGGAAGGCGTCGAGCACCGTGCCCTGGGCCGCGAGCTCGTGCGACTGCCGGAAGTACGCGAACCGGATCCCCTTGCGGATCACGACCGAGCCCGTGTCGGGGGTGAGCTCGCGCGCGACGAGGCGGAGCAGCGTCGATTTGCCCGCGCCGTTCGGAGCGACGAGCGCGGCGCGCTGGCCTTGCTCCAGGGAGAAGGTGATGCCCTGGAAGAGCCTGTCCGCGCCGTAACCGAAGCTGAGGTCGGCGACCTGGAGGACCGTCATTGCGGCCGAGTTCTAGCATGTGTCGGGCGCGCGCAAGGGCGCTCGGGGCGCGATGCGTCGGGCGCGCGCAGGGGCGCTCCGGGCGCGGCGCCCGAGCTCGTCGTGCCAAGAGCGTGGATGGCTGTCGGCGCGGGCTGCGCAGGCGGTGAAGAGGCAGGGCGCCTCGCTCGCCCGGGCGAGCGGGGCGCCCGCGGGCTCAGTCGTCGACCATGGCGGCCTTCACGGCCGGGCGCTCCATGACACGGCCGAGCCAGCCCTTCAGGTTCTTCAGGTCCGAGGTGTCGATCTTGGTCATCGAGAGGCCCCACCCGAGCACGGACGCGAGATCGAGATCCGCCAGCGTACAGCGCTCGCCGGTGACGTACGGGCGGCCGTTGAGGCGGCCGTCGAGGATGCGCAGCAGGCCGCGCACCTCGGTCAGCGCCGCCTCGGCCTGCTTCGCGTCGTGCTGCTCCTTGGGGAACCAGTCGCTCGTGTTCTTCATGTAGCGGTACAGCGCGCTCGTGACGTTGACCTGGCCCCAGACGAGCCAGGTGAGGGCCATGAGCTGCTCGGGCGAGCCGGGGGCGGGCCACAGGCCCTTCTCGACGCCGTAGCGCTCGCCGAGGGCGATCTGGATCGCCACCGACTCGAACATCGGGGTGCCGTCGATCACGAGGGTCGGCACCTGGCCATTGGGGTTGAGGGCGAGGAACTCCGGCTTCTTCTGGTCTCCGGCGCGCAGATCGACCCGGACGGCCTCGTAGGGGACGCCGAGCTCGGCGAGCGAGATGCGGATGCGACCAGCGCTGGACTGAGGGGCGTAATAGAACTTGATCGACATGGTTGGCCTCCGGCGCCCCCTTGTAGTTGATCCGATTCACCGCCGTCACGCACATCGTGCACGGGGTCGCCAAGTTTCCTCGCGCCTCGTTGAAACCGCGGAGTTCCCGTTTTGTCATAGGTAGCAAGAAATCGACAGTATCGGGCGGCTGGGCCACGAGAGGTCACTCAGGCGCCGAACGGCGTGAAGGGCTGACAAAACCCTCATTTGTTGGCGGTTTTAGCGAGAAATTGAACAGGGAGCGGGGAGACGGGGAGATTGATGGGTTTACTCCCCGTCTCCCCGCCTCGCTGTGAATTCTCCGAAAAATTCGGGGGAATGCTTCGGAGTGAAGAGTGCAGTCGTCAGGGCAACACAATCGCTTCTTCTCTCCGGCGGTCTTCACGGCTTCACCACGCTCTCTCCGCGTGAAAAGCAGACCTCGGACGACCCCACCCGATCCCGGCGCGGTGACATCGCGCCATCTCTCCCCGGCCGCGCCTCCTCGCGATGGTGTCGTATCCTGCTGCACTGGAGCGGATCTTTCCTGTCGCGGACGAAGAGGGGAGCGCGCCTCGCGTCCGCGGCACCGTCCTTGCCCGTAGCGGGGCGCCGCGCCCCGCGCACTGGAGGCGCGCTCTGGAAGGAAAACACGATGCGCAAATCGCTTCTTCACTTTCACCTCGTTCCGATCCTCCTTGCCCTCGCCGGCGGCTGCTCCAGCGAGAGCAACCCGCAGACCGGCGGTACGCAGACCGGCGGTACGCAGACCGGCGGTACGCAGTCGGAGCAGCCGCCCTCGCCGCTCGGGCCCGAGCAGCAGGCGGAGCTCAGCGCGCTGCTCGACGAGCAGGAGTCCTCGGCGAACATGACCGCGGAGGACTTCGCCTCGAAGTACGCCGTCCCCTTCGCCTCGGGCCTGCCTTACGCGCCGGCGGACGCCGAGGGCCTCTCGCTCGTCCAGGGCTCCACGCTCGCCCTCGACCAAGACGAGCTCGCGAAGCTCTCCGCGAACGGCTTCGTCATCTCGGAGAAGAAGGCCTTCCCGACCTTCACTTACGGCTACGCGAGCATCTACGCGCTCGACCTGCCGCTCTACGTGTCCGCCGACTCCATCCTGTACGCGGTCCACCGCTCGTACGACGCGATCCTGAAGGGCGTGGAGCTCGCCGCGCTCGCGCCCGAGCTCGGGGCGATGCTCGAGGAGATGCGCGCGCGGCTCGCGGCGGGGGCCGGCGGCGAGCTCGGGGCCGAGGCGCGCGCCGACGCGGACCTCTTCACCGCCGTGGCGCTCTCGCTCCTGAACGACGCGCCCGTCGCGCCCGTCGCGGGCGCGGACGCCGCCAAGATCGACGAGCTCGTCGCGGGCGCCAAGGCCCACCAGGGCGCGGGCAACGTGCGCCTCTTCGGCTCCGAGCGGATCATGGATTTCTCGCAGTTCGAGCCCCGCGGCCACTACACAGAGCAGCCGGAGCTCCAGCGCTATTTCCGCAGCATGATGTGGCTCGGCCGCGTCGACTTCCGCTTCCTGGAGACGCAGGAGGACGGCACGCAGCTCCTCCAGCGGCGGCAGCTCGAGGGCGCGTATGTGCTGCGCGCCCTCGCCGACGAGAGCACCCTCGCCCGGTACACGCGCATCGACGATACGGTCCAGGCCTTCGTCGGCGAGAGCGACTACATGACGCTGCCCGAGCTCGACGTCCTGCTCGCGGACCTCGGCCTCGCCGGCGCCGCCGGCCTCGCCGGGCTCTCGGACGAGCAGATCATCGACGTCGTGGTGAAGAAGGGCCACGGGACGCAGCGGATCTCGAGCCACATCATGATCAACGGCCTCGGCAAGGGCACGATGCCGCTCTCGTCGAGCTTCGCGCTGCTCGGCCAGCGGTACGTCGTCGACTCGCACGTCTTCTCGAACGTGGTCTACGACCGGGTGAAGGGCGGCACCGTCAAGCGCATGATGCCGAACCCGCTCGACGTGGGCTTCGCCGCGCTCGGCAACGATCAGGCGGGCCTGTTGCTCGCGCCCGAGCTCGGGCAGTTCCCCTACGCGCCCGACCTGCACATGATGCGCGTGCTCGTCGACGCGCACCCCGGCGACTTCTGGGGCAAGAACCTTTACAATCACTGGCTCGGCGCGCTGCGGGAGCTGTCGCCGACGAAGGCGCTCGCCGACACCGCGGGGCTGCCGGGGGTGGCGAAGACCGAGGCGTGGGGCCGGCGCCTCCTGAACACCCAGCTCGCCTCGTGGGCCGAGCTGCGGCACGACACGCTGCTCTACGCCAAGCAGTCGTACACGAGCGGCGCCACGTGCGAGTTCCCGGACGCCTACGTCGACCCGTACCCGGCGTTCTACGCGCGCATCGCCGAGCTGGCGGAGCAAGGCGGGCGCGCCGTCGAGGCGCTCGATCTGTCGGGCGATTCGTTGCCGTCGCTGCTGGCGCAGCGGATCCCGGCGTACTTCGCGAAGCTGCAGAGCGTCGCGCGGACGCTCGGCGAGATGGCCGAGAACGAGCGCGCCGGGGTGCCCCTCACGGCGGAGCACCTGGATTTCATCAACCAGGCCGTCCGGATCCAGAGCGGCTGCGGCTCGGACGAGGGGTCGGAGGGCTGGTATGCCCAGCTCTTCTTCGACGTCTTCCAGACCGTGGCCGAGGACCCGACGATCGCGGACGTGCACACGCAGCCGACCGACGAGGGCGGCGCGCCGGTCGGGCGCGTGCTGCACGTGGGCACCGGCCGGCCGCGGCTCATGGTCGTCACCGCCGATCCGTGCGGCACGCCGCGCGCCTTCGTGGGGCTCGCCTCCTCGTACTTCGAGAAGATCACCGAGGACTTCGAGCGCATGACCGACGAGGAGTGGGCCAGCGAGCTCCAGCAGGCGACGCCTGACGACGTCGCCTGGATGCAGGACCTCGTCTCCCGCTGATCTCGCGTTCAGGGCTCGCGCCCGCACGATCGAGCCCTGAAGTCTGTGCCGTGCTGTGCCGGCCAACGCGCTGGTGTGTCCGTGGGATCGCGGTTGCGCGCAGCGCCGTCGAGCGCGCTGGACATGCGCCGGCGGCGCCGCGGCGAGCGACGGTGCTCGGGGCGATGACGCGGCGTTCTCCACCAGGCGAGGCTTGAAGCCGTGTGGTAGCGTCGGCGCATGGCCACGGGCACTTCGGTGCGTGACGTCTGGAACGAGCTACGCACGCGCTTCGACGTGGAAGAGTGGCAGATCCGGGACGAGTGGCGCGCGGACCGGACGGACAGCCCCGCCGGGAAGATCCTTCGGGAGCTGGATCGCCCCGCCGCGCCACGGACCTCGCCGATGTTCCTGCTGTCCGGAACGATCGGCACGGGCAAAAGCACCGAGCTGTGGAGGATCGCCGAGGAGCGGGCCCGGACGGGCGCCGAGCTCGTGGTGTTCGTCGATCTGGTCCGCCACTTCCAGAGTGCCTTTGGCTCCACCGAGGCGCTGCAGCACATCAGCTCGTGGGAAGTGTGCTTTCTCTGCGGCGTCGCGCTGATCCGCGCCGCACAGGAGGAGGGGTATCGATGGAGTCCGGACAGCGTTCGAGGGCTCGCCGATGCCTGGTCGGCGCTCGCCGGCGCGGCGCTGCCACAGGGCGCAGCGCCGCCGACCATCGATGTGTTCACCGCCGCGAAGTCCATGGTGCTCTTCGCGTCGACGGCGGTGTCGGTCGTCGCGCCCCAGGTGGGGGCGGCCGCGATGATGGTCAAATCGCTCGCCGAGCTGGCCAGCGCGGGCAAATGGTCGCTGCCGATGGCGAAGAAGGACACCCGGCGGCTCGAGGACCAGGATCCGCTCATGCAGAGCCTCGTCGACAGGGTGAACGTGCTGCTGGGCGACTTCCGGCAGTGGAGTCGCCCGGTGCTCTTCGTCATCGACGGGCTCGACCGTATCGTCAGCTTCGAGCGAGCCGAGGCGCTCTTCCTGCACTCCCAGATGCTTGCCCGCCTGCAGGCTCCGCTCGTCGTCTGCGCTCCGTTCGCGCTCAGGAACCACCTGGCCACGAGCGAGGTGCGGCGGTTCAAGCCACGTATCCTCCATAACGTGCCCGTGCTCGATCATGCCGACCCGACGCGACCGGGCCCCGGCGTGGCCTTCTTCGTCGAGCTGTTCCAGCGCCGCATCCACGACCTCGGCGCGGGCCACCTCGTCCCGCAGCCGCTCCTGGCTCGGCTCGCCTACTACTCGGGCGGTCGCGCCCGCGACTTCGTCAGGACCATTCGAATGCTCGCGGACTACGGCTACGACGATGCGGCGCCCGTGGCCACCGAGGCGATGGTCCAGGAGGTGATCACGGAGGCGCGACACCTGATCGAAGGAGGGGTCGACAAGGGGCATGTCGCGCTGCTCGAGGCTGTCGCCCGCGATCCCAAGCACGAGCTCCCGGACAGCCAGACGGCGCGGGAGCTCCTGACGTATGCCCGGCTGCTGCCTTATCCGAACGAGTCGGAATGGTTTTACCCGCACCCGCTCCTGATGATCAGCAAGGTCCGCCTGTAGCTCCGTGGGTGGAGCGGATCGCGCGGGCTTTCCGCGGGATCGATCGGGGCCTCATCGTGCTCGTCGATCACGCGACGAACGCCCGCCTCGGCGAGCTCGTCCGCGGCCTCGTCGTGGAGCACCCGGAGCTCGATGTGCTCACCGAGGCGCCGCGCGTCGAGGACGTGCCTCGCGGCGCGCTGCTCGTGCTCGCCGCGCGGGCGGTGGACGCGCTCTGGCTCAACTACACGCGCCCGATCTTCCGCGAGCGCGGGCTCAAGGTCGTGCTGTGGAGCACGGCGGAGGTGACCGCGGCCCTGGCGAAGGAAGCGCCGGACTTCTTCGACTGGACGTCGCGCCGGTTCGAGTGTCCCGGCGGCGTTCCACGGCAGGCGATCCTCGGCCTGCGGGCGGCGCTGTGCGCGCGGGCGCCCGGCGTGCGCTGGCGCGGTCCGGAGCTCGAGGCGTCGTTCGAGGCGGCGTTCCCTGGCCGTCCGCTCGTCCGCGTGCGCGCCGATCTCCCCTACGACGCCTTGATCGAGGCAGCGAGGAGCGCGGGGCGCGGCTGGAACGTGTGGTCCGAGATCTACAGCGAGCGAGACCTCTACCGGGTGCGGTGGGCGATGGCCGAGGCGGGCCGGCGAGGGCGCGTGGTGCTGGACGCGCCGCGGGTCGTCCATGACGACCTCCGCTCCCCCGTGAAGGACTACTGGCTCGTCCACGGGCAGCTGATGAATCTCCATTACGCGAGGGAGGTCCTCGGCGACGCGGGCGCGCAGGCACCCGGGCGGCTCGCCGCGCTCCTCGACCTCGAGCCGGAGGCGATCCGGCTCGCGGTCGGGCTGCTCAAGGCCGGCATGAGCAGCGCGTCGGTGGAGGAGGCGGCGCGCGAGAGCGGCGACCCTGGCGCGGCGGTTGCGCGGCTCGCCTGGGGCCAGGCCTCGTCGCTCGTTCTCAAGGAGCGATTCGAGGCCATGCCTCCGGTGCGGCGCGCGTTCGCGGCGGACCGAGAGGCGCGCAAGCGCCATGCGAGCGAGCGGGCTGCCATGCTCGCGCGGCTCCGCGAGCGCGTGAGCGCCACCCTGGATGTGACGAAGGCAGACGTCGAGCCCCTGCTGCGCGACGGCTCGGTGCCCGGGCAAGCGTGGGACGCGATGATCGCGGCGGCCCGCAGCGTTCAGGCGCACGACGTCGCGGCGTACTGGTCGGCGCGAGGCTCCGGCTCCACGGAAAGCGTGGCTCGGCGCACCTTCTTCGAGTGCATCCGGGCGGCGCAACACGCCCTCGCCGATCGCGACGTGGACGCCGCTCTCCGCGCCGTGGAGGAGATCCGGGAGGACGACACTCGCATCGAAGGCAATGACGAGTTTTACGACAAGGTTGTCTTCCGAGTTGCCCGAGCTGCGCTGGCAGCAGGCCGAGCGGGCGAAGGCGAGCGCCTGTTCGAGCACCTCATGAGCTGGCGCAAGCGAGGGGAGATGACATTCCGCCAGCTCCAAAGGTTGTTGCAGTTCGCGAAGCTCGACGCAGCGATGGTCGAGCGATGCCTTCAAGAGAGCGTGCGCACACACGCACCCGAGGAAGCGCCGTGGAAGCAAGTCGTCGTGCTCCGGGTATTGGCGGAATCCCTCGCAGCGCAGGGGCGATTCGCTGAGGCCGAGGACCAGCTCCGTCGAGCGCTCGCGCTCGAGGCGCACGTGCACCCGCTGCTCGTCGTCCGGATGCTGACGAGGCTTGCGGACGTGCTCGCCGCGCAGGGGCGCCACGCGGAAGCCGTGCCGCTCGCCAGCAAGGCTCTCGGGATCGCGCGTCGTTACCGCAGCAATATGGCTTTCCGAAATGGGGCGCTGGCGCTCTGCCGGCTCGCCGAGAGCCGCTCGGCGCTCGGCGAGCCGGACGCGCGCGAGACGGCACAGCAGGCCCTCGACGCGCTCCGCGCCGAGTTTGAGGAACTGGATGCGGTCCGGAGGGAAGTGGAGCCCCGTCTCTTGCGCATCCTCGGGCTCGACACCTGAAGCTCGGGCCGGAAGTGAGCCCGCACACCGCGCCCTGTTCCACGACAGCCTCCGGTTTGAGTTTCAACTCTCCCGGAGGCTCCGGACAGCCTCCGGTTTGGGCTTCAACTCTCCCGGCGGCTCCGGACAGCCTCCGGTTAGAGCCTCAGCTCTCGGCGGCGGCTCCGGACAGCCTCCGGTTAGAGCTTCAGCTCTCGGCGGAGGCTCCGGACAGCCTCCGGTTTGGGCTTCAGCTCTCGGCGGCGGCTCCGGACAGCCTCCGGTTTGGGCTTCAGCTCTCCCCGGCGGCTCCGAGCGCGCCTCACGCAGCCGCGGCCGCCGCCAGGAACGCCTGCGAGAGCTCCGACGGCGCCGGCAGCGCCGCGCTCGCGAGGCCCCGCCGCGCTACCGCGAGCCAGCGCATCGGGTCGGCGACCGCGCCGCTCGCGATCGCCGCGAGCAGGCGGCGGCGCATCCAGTCCTTGCGGCGGTAGAAGCTCGTGCCGTGCTCGGCCGTCGGGCGCGGGACGTAGCTCGCCAGCGAGACGTGCGTCTTCTCGTGGAGCAGGAGATCCGCCAGCGCCGTGAAGGCGACCGCGTCGTCGCGCAGGAGCACCGCGGTGAGCAGCGCCCGCACCCGCGCCGACGCGAGGTTCACGCTGATCCCGCTGCCGTCGGTGTGCGCCATCTCGTCGGGGCCGTAGAGGTCCTGGTGCACCCAGATCGGCGAGGCCGGCAGGTCCGTCGACTCGGAGATCGCCGCGTCGAGCCGCTCGATGATCGTCATGGCCGCGGCCACGGCGCGGACGCCGGGCACGTCGATCGCGATCTTGAGGAGCGCCTCGCGCGAGGTGCGGGGCATCGGGCACGGCGCTGCGCTCGGCGCCCGCGGAGGCGCCCCCGCGGCGGCCTGGAGGGGCTGCGACGCCGCGCCCTCGCTCGCGAGGCGCCGCCAGAAGGCCTGCGCGAGCGGCTCGTCGAGCGCGAGGTACACGAGCTCCCCGGGCCGCACGCCGTGCGCCTCCCGCCCCACGGCGGACTCCGGAGCGGGGGCGCCGAGCGGCCAGCGGGCGGTGCTCCGGACCTGGCTCGACGACAGCGACAGCGCGGCGTCGAGGGGGCGGAGCGCGCCGATCCGGTGCGCCTGGAGCAGCTCGCGCAGCGTCAGGTGCGCGCTCCGGTAGTGGGCCTGGCCCAGCAGCGGGGACAGCGCCGCCCCGGAGGGCCGGTGGCCGGCGTCGACCACGGCCGATCGGAAGAGGGGCGCGTCGAGCAGCCCGCTCGCGAAGCGGATGACCTGCTCGGGCGCCGCCACCGTGGGGGTGCGCGCCACCGGATCGAGCTCGTCCACCGCCTGCGCGGACGCGATCGTGATGCTCTCGCCGAGCAGCGCCGCGTGGAGGAGCCGGTCGAGGACCGAGGAGAGGCGGTGATCGACCGCGCGCAGGAGCTCGCGATCGTACAGGGCGTCGCGGAGGACGAACCGCTCGAAGGCCGCGACGAGCGCCGCCTCGACCGCCGTGGACGCGCTCGCCGCGACCGCCGAGCGGCCCTTGTTGAGCGGCACGCCGAGCGGCAGCTCCGCGACGAGGCCGAAGCCGGCCGCCGTGATCGCCCGCGCGAGCTCGCGGTGCAGCCCGAGCTCGGGGCCAGGGAAGGGATCGATCCGCGTCGCCACGGTGAGCCCCTTCTGGGTGATCGTCAGCTGCGGCTCGATGCCCTCGCCGCGGCCCACGAGCAGCTCGACCGCGCCGCAGAGCTCGCCCGAAGGCGGGAGCCGGAGCGGCACCTCCGCGCCGCGGCGGAGGCGCCCGCGCGCCGTGTTGACGAGCGCGCCGTCCACGTAGATCCGCGCGACGGCCGCGTCGACCAGCCCCACCGCCGCGGTGACCTCCGCGGCGAGCGCCGGCCGCGAGATCTGCTGCGCGAGCGACAGCCTCACCGAGGTGCCCGTCGTCGGGCGGCGCGGCGGCTCGGGGGCGCGCTCGTCGACTCGGCGCGCAGGGACGCCCGCGCGGCCGCCGTCCACGGGCGGCGCGGGGGAGGGGCGGGGCAAGGACAGGAGCGTCCACGAGAAGTCCTCGTAGGGCGGCCCCGCGCCGAGCGGCGCGACGAGCAGCCGGTGCCCGCCCGAGGACGTCGCGGTGACCACCTCGATCCACGGCGCGATCTCGAGCACGGAGAAGAAGCCGATCCCGTGCTCGCCGATCGCGTCGGGCTCGCCCGCCTTGCCGCTCCGGAAGGGCACGAGCAGGTCGGCGAGGAGCTCGGTCCGGCTCATGCCGCGGCCTTGATCGGTGACCGAGATCTCGCGCCCGTCCTCGGACGAGCGGACGTCGATGCGGGCGCCGGGAGGCGACGCGTCGAGCGCGTTCTGGAGCAGCTCGCGGAGCGGGCCGATCCGCGACGACGCTTGCGCGTAGATGGTGCGCGAGAGGATGCGCTGCGCGAGGTCGGGCACCGTGGCCTCGCCGCGGCAGGCGGCGACGAGCGCGAGGCGCTCCGCGCTGCTCGCCTGCAGGTAGGCCTCGGCGCGCCCGTGGATCCGCACGAGCAAGAGCTCCGAGAAAAGCCCGTACGAGATCTGGGTCATGGCTCGCCTCCGGACGTCCTTTCGCCGTGCCGGGGCGCCGCGAAGGCCGCCCCGTCCACGGGTTCGCCGACGATGAGATCGCGCTCGAGATCGGCCTCGCGCACCCCGGAGGCCCGGTCGAAGGCGGCCCGCAGCGCGTACCAGTCGCTCCAGCCCGAGGGCCTCCGCACCGCCGCGCTGTCGTCGCGGATGAGCAGGAGCCGACGCGTGCCGAGGCACGGCAGCGGCCCGGCCGGCCGCCGCCCCGGCGCGTCGGGGAGCGGCGGGGTGCCCGGAGCCCGGCGCGCCGCCGCCGCGCCCGCGCCGCGGTCCGGCTGGAGCCGGCTCCGGCAGAGGGCGACCATCGTCGTGTGCGGGCTCGTCGCCCGCGCGGCGAGCAGCGGCAGCCCTGCCAGGTCGATGCGGCGCCGCGCGAGGGCCGAGAGCGTCTCCGGCGCGTCGACCTCGAGCTCGTCCTCGAGGAGCTCGCGCTCGCCGGGCAGGTGGGGCTGCCACTCGCGCTCCGCCCAGAAGCTCTCCGGCACGAACAACCGCTCGGCCACGCTCGGCCCGAGGAACCCGAGCAGCGCCTCGCGCCGCTCGGGGGTCACCATGCAGCGCCCCGGGCCGAGCAGGGCGCGCGCGAGATCGAGCGCGACCTCGTCCCAGCCCGCGGACTGCAGCATGAGCGCGCTGATCTGCGCGGCCATCTCGGCGAGCCTGTCGCGCGCGCGCCGGCCCTCGCCGCTCGCCGCGGCGAGCTCGATGAGGCGCCGGTAGAACGCCGTCGCGACCGCGGTGAACTCCGGCCCGACCTTGAGCGCGTCCCGCCCCTCGGTCAGCTCCACGGCGGCCGGAAAATCGATGAGCGCGAGCTCGGCGAGGGCGAGGCAGGCGTCGACCTTGACCCCGGCGTGGAAGGTGGCCGCCGAGATGCTCGGGAGCAGCCCTCGCCCGCCGACGTGGAACCGGGCGGAGAGCGCGTCGTCGCGCTCCTCCGCGAGGCGGGGCCGCGCCTCCCGCGCCGTCGCGCTGGGGGGCTCCGGCGCGACCGCGACCCGCTCCTGGATGAGCTGCCCGCCCGAGATCAGCCGGCCGTCGTTCACGGCCGCGCCGTCGAGCAGCACGAGGGCGCGGCTCGCGGGGAAGAAGTGGAGCGCGTCGCGCAGGTAAGCGCGGACCGTGGCCGCGTCGAGCAGCGCCGAGGCGACGCGCACGCGCGTCCCGAGCAGCGGCGCGATCCGGCGCACCGAGCACATCAGGGCGGCGGTGAGCTCGGGCGACGCGCGGCCGCGGGCGTGCCCGAGCTCCTCCGCGGCGGGCGCGGGCGCGCTGCACGGGTCGCCCGCGCTGGGCCAGGCCACGACGCGGATCGCCCACCCCTCGACGCCATCGCCGGTGGTCAGGTGCATGCTGAAGCTCTCCGGATCCGAGAGCCCCAGCCCGAGCACGGAGAAAAAGCCGACCCCGAACCGGCCGAGATCGATCCCTGGCCGCTTGTCCGTCGCGAACGGGATGAGCAGCCGTGAGAGGATTGCCCGGAGCCCCATGCCGGCGCCGGCGTCGCTGACCTCGACCCGCCCGTCGGTGACGGCGATGTCGACGACCGGCTGCGGCGCGCGGGCTGCGTCGGCGGCGTTGAGCACGAGCTCGATGAGCGGCCGGAGCGGATGCCCGAACTGGCGGCAGATCTCCTCGTCGAGGATCTTGAGCAGGTAGGCGCGGTCGATGGGCGGCTCGGCGAGGTCGCGCTGCCCTGCGCACAGCGCGTCGAGCGCGGGGCGGTGCAAGCCGACGGCGACGAGCTCGTGCAGCGCCCCCAGAAAGTACAGCCCGGCGTCGCCCTGCAAAGGCGCGGCGCGTCGGCCGCCGCCCCCGTCACCCCCCGCTCCGTAGTGCGCGTGCACGCTCGACTGCTCCCCCTCACGCCCGCCCTCGACATGCCCCTGCGCGAAGTGCGCGCACCCACCGTGCGAATGCGCGCCGAGTGAGCGCCGAGTGGCGGACGAGCGACGGCGCTTTCACCGCCCGTGCCGAGCCGAACCGTCGGGCGTCGACCGTCCGTCCTTCAGCGCGCGGCCGCCGGGGGCGTCGGCCTTCCGCCGCTCCGACCTACCCGGCGGCTCGGTGCTCGCGCGGAGAGCTCGGTGCGCCGTGCGCTTCGTCCTCGTCCGCGCCGCCCGCGCCCTGGGCGTCGCCGAGCCGCGCCGCCCCGCGGGGGAGCGCGACGCCCTGGGGGAGGGTGGCGCTCAGGGGCAGCGGCGTGACGCTCTGGGGCGACGGCGTGGCGCTCTGGGGCAGGTCGGAGAGCTCGGGCAGCTCGGAGAGCCCGAGCGCGCTCCACTTGCCCGGGGGCGGGATCGACGTCACGCCGGCGCGCTCCCGCTCCAGGCGCGCGTTCAGCTCGCCCCCGATGAGCAGCGCCAGCGCCAGGAGCCACAGCCAGAACAGGAAGATCGCGACGGTCGCGAGGCTCCCGTAGAACGTGGCGTAGCGGCCGAGCGTGGCGACGTAGAGTGAGAAGAGGGTCGACACGGCGGACCAGAGCACCACCGTGAGCACCGCGCCCGGGAAGATCCGGCGTCGCTCGATGTTCGGGCGCTGGATCGAGATCCTGAAGAAGGCGGCCACCATGCAGATGACGAGGCCTCCGGGGAGGGCGAAGGCGACGATGCGGGCGCCGATCGAGCCGGAGAGCGTGCCGATCAGCACGCCGACGCCGGCGACCACGGGCACCACGGCAAGGCTGGCCATCACGCACGCCGCCGCGATCGCCCTGCGCACGTACCAGGGGCGCTCGCGCGTGTTGTAGATCGTGTCGAACACGCCCATGGCGGTCGAGAGCCCGGAGGACGTGATCCAGAGGAAGCCGGTGATGCTGATCGGCGCGACCGCCGACGACTGCGAGAGCCGGATGAGCTCCTCGGAGACGAGCGTCGCGACGTCCGGGGGCGCCGCCTGCAGGATGGGCCGCACCACCACATCCGACCACTGGTGGATCCTGCTGAGCACGTAGCCGGCGAAGGCGGCGAGCGGGATCAGGCTGAGGAACGCGTCGAAGGCCATCGCGCTCGCGGCCCGCGGCCCGTTGTGGCGATCCAGGCTGACGATGACGCTCCACACCGCCCTCGCGGCGCGGTGGCGCTCGATCTTTTGCCGGATCGGAGAAGGCACGGGCGCAGCGTCGCTCTCCCTCGTGCGGGGCGCAATACCGTCCGATGCGCCGCCGCGCCTCGCCGATCTCGAGACGGCGGCGATCTCCGCGCAGCGGCGCTCTGTGTGCCTAGGCCGCCTAGGCCGCCTAGGCCTGGGTGTTCCTGTCGGCGGCGAGGAGGCTCTGTACGGCGTAGGGCACCGACTCGACGCCGGCGAGCTCGGCGAGGGCGTAGGCGATGTGCTCGCGGCTCGCGTGCGGCGGGATACCGACGATCGCCCAGGAGCCGCCCTCGCCGCGCTGCAAGTTGCTCCCGCGCTCGACGCGCATCGCGGAGAGCGCCGGGTAGACGGCCACCGTCATCCGCTTCGGTCGGAGTCGATCCAGCGTGCGCATGGCGAAGGCGATCCGGTCGAACTCGCTGGGGTCCCGGTACTCGACGTGCCGCGCCCGGTCGAGCTCCACATGATGGGCATCACGCTCGCGCACGTCGTGAGCATAGCCCAAGCAGGCCGCCGCGCCGCTCCGGCCTGCGGCCCCGGACGGCGGCTCGAGCTGCCTCGAGCGAGCCGCGGGTGCCGGCGCCCGCCGGCCATGCTACGCGCCGGAGCGCCATGGACAGCCTCCCCCTGCTCGCCGATCACCCGTACGCCTCCTTCCTCGATCAGGTCGAGAAGCCTGCGCGCTACGCGGGCGGCGAGGTCGGCGCGGTCGTGAAGGACTGGGCGTCGGTCGAGGCGCGCGTATGCCTGGCATTCCCGGATGTCTACGACATCGGGATGAGCCACCTCGGCTTCAAGATCCTCTACAAGCTCCTGAACGACGACCCGCGCACGCTGGCCGAGCGCTGTTATACGCCCTGGATCGACATGGAGGCCCAGCTCGTGAAGCGCGGGCTGCCGCTCGTGTCCCTCGAGTCCTCCCGTCCGCTCAAGGACTTCGACGTCGTGGGCTTCTCCCTCCAGTTCGAGCTCACGTACTCCAACATCCTCACGATGCTGCACCTCGGCGGCATCCCGCTGCGCGCGGCGGACCGCGGCGAGGACGACCCGATCGTGATCGCGGGCGGCCCGACGGCGACCCACCCGGAGCCGATCGCCCCCTTCATCGACGCCCTCGTCATCGGCGACGGCGAGGAGAAGGCGACCGAGGTCGCCCTCACGTGGGCCCGGCTCAAGCGCGAGGGGGTGCCGCGGCGCGAGCGGCTCGTCGCGATCGCGCGCCTCGGCGCCATCTACGTGCCCTCGCTCTACGCGACCCGGCTCGATCCCGACACCGGCTTCGAGGTCGTGGACCGCCCGCTCGTGGCTGGGATCCCGTTCCCGATCGAGCGCGCCCTGGTCGACCTGAACAGGTACCCGTTCCCTGACGAGAGCCCCACCGGCGGGCCCGAGGCCATCTTCGACCGCATGTCGATCGAGATCGCCCGCGGCTGCACCGAGGGGTGCCGCTTCTGCCAGGCGGGCATGATCTACCGACCCGTCCGCGAGCGCGATCCCGAGCAGATCGTCGACACCGTGATGCGCGCGGTGAAGAGGTCCGGCCAGGACGAGGTCTCGCTGACGGCGCTGTCGACCGCCGACGTCTCGTGCATCTCGCCGCTCATCAAGAAGGTCACCGACCGCCTCACCGCGGAGCGCATCTCGCTCGGCGTCTCGTCGCTCCGCGCCTACGGGCTCGAGCCCGACCTCCTCGACGAGCTCAAGCGCGTGCGCGCGACCGGCCTCACCTTCGCGCCGGAGGCGGGGACCCAGAGGATGCGCGACGTCGTGAACAAGAACGTCACGGAGGAGCAGCTCCTCGAGACGGCCGAGCGCGTGTTCAGCCGGGGGTGGGGCAAGATGAAGCTCTACTTCATGATCGGCCTGCCGACCGAGACCGACGAGGACGTGCGCGGCATCGTCGAGACGGGCGCGCGCGCCGCCGGCGCCGGCAGGAAGGCGGCGGGCAAGGGCAAGCCGGTGGACGTGACGGTCAGCGTCTCGACCCACGTGCCGAAGCCCCACACGCCCTTCCAGTGGGCGGCGATGGACACGCTCGGCGAGGTCGGGCGCAAGCAGCAGCTGCTCAAGCACACGGTGCGGCCCTACCGCGCCGTCACGCTGAAGACCCACGAGGCCCACGCCAGCGTCCTCGAGGGCATCTTCGCCCGCGGCGACCGCCCCCTCGCCGACGTCCTCGAGCGGGCCTGGCGTCACGGCGCCCGCTTCGATTCGTGGGAGGACCGGCTCGATCTGGCCGTGTGGGAGGAGGCGTTCACGCACGTCGGCGTCGACCGGGCGAAGTACCTCGGCACCCTCCCGGTGACGGCGCGGCTGCCCTGGGATCACATCGACGTCGGCCTCGAGGAGGGCTTCCTCGCGAAGGAGTACAGGAAGGCGCTCCAGAGCCGCCTGAGCCCGCCGTGCGGCAAGGTCGCAGGCACGTTCGTCCACCACACGAACCTCGACGACGCCAAGGCCGACACGCGCCGGCTCGTCTGTTACGACTGCGGCGTCGCTTGCGACCTGACGCAGATGCGCGAGGAGCGGCTCACCTTCCTCGATCGCCTCGGCGCCCACCGGCGCTCGCTGCCGGTGCTCACCGAGGCAGGCGCCGCGCTGCCTGCGGCCGTCGCGGGCCCCCCCGGCGAGCCGGCGAGCGACGGCGGCGCGGCGCGGGCGAGCGACGAGGGCGCGGCGCGGGCGAGCGACGAGGGCGCGGCGCGGGCGAGCGACGAGGGCGCGGCGCGGGCGAGCGACGAGGGCGCGGCGCGGGCGAGCGACGAGGGCGCGGCGCGGGCGAGCGACGACGATGCGCAGCCCCCGCGCGCCGCGGACGAGGCGCCCCACCGCGCGCGGCGGATCGCGCCTGCGCCGAAGGGGCGCGGCGGCTTCCGCTACCGCTTCCGCTTCGAGAAGAAGGGGCCGATGGCGCTGCTCGGCCACCTCGACGTCGTGCGCGAGCTGCCCCGCGTGCTCCGGCGCGTCGGCGCGCCGATGACCTACACGGCGGGCTTCCACCCGAAGCCCGACATGACCTTCTCGCCCGCGCTCTCGCTCGGCGTGATCAGCCTCGACGAGTACGTCGATCTCCGCCTCGAGCGCGATCTCGATCCCCCGGCGCTCGACGCGCTCGTCGCTGAGATGTCGGCCGCGAGCCCGCGCGGGCTGGTGTTTCGCGGCGCCGTCAAGCTCGGTGCGGAGGACCCTTCCCTGAGCAAGCTGATCGCCGGCGCGCGCTACGCGCTCGCCTTCGCGCGCTCCTCGATCGGCGGCGACGCGGAGGCGCTCCTCGCGGCCCGCTGCAGCGCCGCCCTCTCGGCCCCGTCCCTCCCGATCCGCCGCGAGATCGACCGGCTCGCGAAGATGGTCGACGTGCGCCAGTACCTCGTGCGGGCCGAGGTCGGCGGGCCGGAGGTCGTGTCGGCGCTCGCGCGCGCCGGGCTCGTCGGTGATCTCGTCGCCCTCGAGATCGAGGTCGACATCCGCGGCTCGGGTGCAGTGAAGTCGTCCGAGGTCGCGGCGGTGATCGCGGGAGAGCCGGGCGAGGTGCCGGGCGCGATCACGCCGCCGCCGCACCGCGCCGTGCGGCTTCAGCTGTTTGGACGTGCCGCGCCGGCGGGCTCCGCAGCCGGCGAGCGCTTCTCGCTCTTCGACCTCGATCGGGCGCGCCGCGTCAAGTCGGCTCCAGAGCGGACTCCGGCCCTCCCGCTCGCCGCGGACGCCGAGTGAGCCAGCCCGGGACGGTCGCGTCGTAAAGATCCTCCTGGCGACGGCGGCGTGTCGTCCGTGGAGCGCGCGCGGGCGATCGCTCGGGGATCGGCTACGCTGCGCTTTGCTTTATGGCAAAGGAGGGTCACGAGACGGCGTGCTGTGCCGCGCGCCTCGCCGCGGCGGGTGCGGTCGGCGCGAGCGTCGCCCACGAGCTGCGCAACGCCCTCGCGGTCGCGGAGTCGTCGCTCTACCTGGCGCAGCGCGACCTCGACGATCGGCCCCGCCTGCTGCGCCACCTCGATCAGGTGACGTGCGAGATCCGCAAGGCGCACGAGGTCATCGGCAGCGTCCTCGGGCTGGCGCGCGGCGAGCCGCTGCGGCGCGAGCCGGCGCACCTCGGCAGGCTCATCGAGAGCGCCCGTCACGCGCTGGTGCTGCCCACGGCGGTCCGGTTCGACGTCGCCGTCGCGCCGGCCGACCTCACGCTCCTGTGCGATCCCATCCTGCTCGAGCGCGTCTTCTCGAACCTCTACCTCAACGCGATCGAGGCGTTCGACAAGGCGCCCGGCGGCGTGATCGTCACGCGCGCGTGGAGAGGCGACGAGCGCACGCACATCGAGGTCGAGGACAACGGCCCCGGCGTCCACCCCTGCGTGATCGGTCAGCTCTTCGAGCCGCTCGCGACCGCCAAGGTGAAGGGGACCGGCCTCGGCCTCGCGCTGAGCCGGGTCATCGTCGAGGCGCACGGCGGCGAGATCACAGCGACGCCGGGCGGGTGCGGGGGCGCGGCGTTCCGCATGTGGTTGCCGGACGCGTAGCGGGCGCGGAGCGCGGCGACCTCCTCGGGGCGCGTCCCCGGCGTGCTATCGTCCTCGCATGCAGGTCAAGCGCCGGACGGCGGAGCGCGGCCCTTTTCGTGCGGAGCACCTCCGCGCGGGTGATCCGTACGAGCTGTCGAACGGCCACCCCGTCTACTGCGCCCCCACCGGGGGGCGGGCCTCTGGGCCGAACCACCTGGGCAGCTCGGTCGTGGGGTGGGATCCGGCGGTCAAGGAGGTGGGCGTGGACACGGGGTACTCCCCGGATCCCGGCACCCTCCGGGCGCCGGACGTCGCGGTGGGCAACGTGCCCGACAAGCCCGGCTGGGTGAGGGGCGTGCCGGAGCTCGCGATCGAGTACGCCGACGTGGGGCAGGACGAGGAGAAGCTGAAGGAGAAGATCGCCGACCTGCTCGCGGCCGGTACGAAGCTCCTGTGGGTGGTGCGCCTCAACGGTCCACGGCGGGTCGAGGTGCACGAGCCCCGCAGGAAGGTGCGCGTCGCGCTCCCCGGGGAGCTGCTGAGCGCGCCAGGCATCCTGAAGAACGCGGTCCGTGTCGAGGCGCTCTACGATCGAAGCGAGGCGGAGAAGAGCACGCTGACCAACCTCCTCCAGCGGCGCGGATACGAGGATCTCGACGCCGTGCTCAACGCAGGGCGCGAGCAAGGGCGCGAGGAGGGGCGCGAGGAGGGGCGTGAGCAAGGGCGCGAGGAGGGGCGTGAGCAAGGGCGCGAGGAGGGGATCCTCGAGGGCAAGCGCGACGCGCTTAGGCGTGTCCTCAGCCGGCGAGGATTGCGGCTCACGAAGGCGGCCGCGGCGAAGATCTCGTCGTGCACGAGCGAGCGCGAGCTCGACCGCTGGCTCGACCGCGCCCTCGTCGCGTCGGCCACGGCGGAGGTGTTCGGGCGCGCGGGCCGTTGACCCGGGCCCCGCGCGCCGCGCGGATCAGGCGCGGCCGCGGCCGCGGACGAGCTCGGCGATGGCCTCTCCAAGGCCCTCGAGCGTGAGCGCGAACATCGGGAAGATGCTCTTGATCGCGTCGACGGTCGGGTGGGGGTACGGGCCGATCCCGTCCGGGTTCAGCCACACGGCGCGGTCGAAGTGTTCGCGGAGCATCATCAGCCAGGCGACGCCTGGCAGCCGCGCGTCGGGGTCGAACGAGGAGCCCGCGCCGCCGCCGGAGCCCGACGAGCCGAGCAGCTCGTAGGGCGCCATCGAGGCGTCCCCGACCATCACGAGCTTGTGGTGCTTGCCGCACTCGCGGAGGAGCTCGCGCACCGGGATCGGGTCGAGGAGCCCCTCGGTCCTGTAGACCCTCTCGTAGACGCAGTTGTGGAAGTAGTAGCTCCTCAGCTCCTTCCAGTGCGTCGCGCGCTTCGCCGCGCTGAAGAGCTGCGACACGAGCGCGGCGCTGGGATCCATCGAGCCGCCCACGTCCATCATCAGGATCACGCGCGTGTTCGGCCGGCGCGGGGGCCTCGTGACGATCTCGATCTCACCCGCATTTCTGGCCGTCGCGTCGATCGTCGCCTCGACGTCGAGCTCGCGATCGCCGCCCTCGCGCGCGAAGGCGCGCAGCTTGCGCAGCGCCACCTCGATCTGGCGCACGTCGAGCGTGAGATCGCTGCGGTAAGGGCGGTAGCGGCGGGCGTCGGCGTTCTGCACGGCGCCGCTGCGCCCGCCTGCGGGGTCGCCGACCTGGATGCCGCTCGGATGGAAGCCGCCGCGGCCGAACGGCGAGGTGCCGCCGGTCCCGATCCACCGGCTTCCCCCGTCGTGGCGCTCGCGCTGCTCGCGGAGGCGCTCCTCGAACCGCCGGAGCACCTCCTCCAGATCGAGCTCCTCGATCATCGCCTTCTCCTCCTCGGAGAGGGCGCGCCTCTTGATGGGGTCCCGGAGCCACGAGAGGAGCTCCTCCGTGACCGCCTTGGCCTCACCCTGTGCGCCGCGGAAGTGCTGGGCGAACGCCAGGTCGAAGTCGTCGAGGTGCGCCTCCGAGTGGACCAGCATCGCCCGCGCGACGTGGTAGAAGCCGTCGAGCGAGCTCTCGTGGAGCCCCGCGGCGAGCGCGCGCGCGAGGCCGACGGCCTCCTGGGCGCCGACCGGGACCTTGCGCGCCCTGAGCTCGTAGAGGAACGCGACGAACATCGCTACGACCGGTGCCGCCTGCCGCCCGCCAGCTGGTCGGCGAGCGCGACAAGGTCCTGCTCCTTCTTGAGCAGCGCGCCGAGGAACGGCAGCGCCCGGTCGAGCTTCACCTCGCCCACGCCCGCCCTGCGCAGCACGGCGATCCAGTCGATGAGCTCGCTCGTCGAGGGGCGCTTCCGGATCCGGCTGTTCTTCCGGATCTCGTAGAACACCTGCATCGCCTGGTCGGCGAGCGCCCGATCGAGATCGGGGTGGTGGACGCGGATGATCTCCCGCATGAGCTCGGGCTCAGGGAAATCGATGAAGTGGAAGACGCAGCGGCGAAGGAAGGCGTCCGGCAGCTCCTTTTCGTTGTTGCTGGTGATGATCACGACGGGCCGCTCCCGGGCGGCGATCTCGTCGCCTGTCTCGGCGATGCGGAAGCGCATCCGATCGAGCTCGTGGAGGAGATCGTTCGGGAACTCGAGGTCCGCCTTGTCGACCTCGTCGATGAGGAGCACGACGCGCACCGACGCGCTGAACGCCCTGCCGAGGGGGCCGAGCTTGATGTACCGGCGGATGTCGCGGACGTCGCCGTCGCCGAAGCGCGCTTCGTAGAGCCGCTGCACGGTGTCGTAGACGTAGAGCCCGTCCTGCGCCCGCGTGGTGCTCTTGACGTGCCAGGTGATGAGCTCGGCCGACAGGCTCCGCGCGATGGCCTCGGCGAGCAGCGTCTTGCCGGTGCCGGGCTCTCCCTTGACGAGGAGCGGCCGCTCCAGGACGAGCGCGCAGGTGACGGCGGCCTCGAGCGCCTCGCTCGTGAGGTAGCGTTCGGTGCCGCGGAAGCGGCGGAAGTCGGACATGCCAGAACGGTAGCACCCCGCCGTCGAGCGCGGCGGACCGCGGCGGGATCAGAGCCAGTCGCGCGCGAGGTACGCCGTCCACGAGGCGGCCCGCTCCCAGAGGGGGCGCTGGGTCCAGCGCGCGACGGTGATCTCGTGGCAGTACGCGAGATCGTCAGCGAACATCCGCTCCATCGCGCCGGCGAACCCGCGGTGCGAGACGACGGCGTTCACCTCGAGGTTCATGCGGAGCGACTGGCTGTCGAGGTTGGTGGAGCCGACGGTGGACCAGAGGCCGTCGATGACCGCGGTCTTGGCGTGAAGGACGCGGCCGCGCCACTCGAACATGCGGGCGCCGGCGTCGAGGAGATGGCCGTAGAGGGCGCGCGACGCGAGCAGGACCGCGGGCACGTCGGTGGTGCCGGCGACCATGATCCTGACGTCGACGCCGCGACGGGCCGCGGCGGAGAGCGCGTGGATGATCCGGAGCGGCGGCAGGAAGTACGCGTTGGTGATGAAGATCTTGCGCCGGGCGCGCTCGATGGCGTGCCGGTAGGCGTCGCGGATGCCGTGGCGGTGCCTCCGGCGGGGGAGGTCGTTGCTGATGATCTGGACGGCGGGATCGGGCCTGCGCTCGGCGTAGCCGTAGCGCTCGCCGTCGGTGGGGGCGCCGCCGGCGCGCTGCCATGTTCGCAAGAAGAAGTACTGGAGCTCGGCGGCGGCGGGGCCCTCGATGCGGAGATGGGTATCGCGCCAATCGGCGCCGCCCTCCTCCGCTGGTGCGTAGTCGTCGGAGAGGTTGAGGCCGCCGGTGAAGGCGACCACGCCGTCGACGATGAGCGCCTTGCGGTGGTCGCGGCGGGCGACCTTCCCGAGCGGGGCGGAGAGATCGAGGGGGCGGAACGCGTGGTGCCGGACGCCGCCGCGGCGGAGCCTGTCGAGGAAGGACGACGAGACGGAAGAGCCCCAGGCGTCGAAGAGCACGTTCACCTCGACGCCCGCCGCCGACCGCTCCATGAGCGCCTCGGCGAAGCGCTGGCCGGTGCGATCGTCACGGAAAATGTACGTCTCGAGGCAGATCGTCCGCCGGGCGCGGGCGATGGCCTCGAGCATGGCCGGGTAGGTCTGCGCACCGTCCTTGAGGAGCGCGAGGCGGTGCGCTCCCACGGTCATCTCGGCGAACGCGGGCGCAGGAGGGGGCTGGGACATGCAGCGGGGGCCGGGCTGCCCGGGACGAGGCGGCGCGATGATAGCGCGGACGGGCGCGCGACGCCGCGGCCTGATGGTCGGTGGGCGTCGGTCGGTGGGCGTCGGTCGGTGGGCGTCGGTCGGTGGGCGTCGGTCAGCCGTCGAGTGCCCCGGTCAGCCCGTCTTCTCGACGTACGTCATCACCAGGTACATGATGACCTGCTGTTCCGTCGGGTTCCGGTACTGATGGGGCACGTCCGCGTCGAACAGGATCGCGTCGCCGGTCGAAAGCTGGTGGCGCTCGCTGCCGACGACCATCTCCAGCGTTCCGGACGTCACCACGAGGTTCTCCACCGTGCCGGGCGGGTGAGGATCCGCATGTTCCGTGGCGAGGGGCGCGAGCGTGATCTCGTAGAACTCGACGGTCCTCGGCACATCGAACGGGAACAACGCGCGCGAGGTGAACGAGCCATCGTGCGACGTCAGCACCTTGGCGCGCGCGGCCAGGATGAGCGATGTGCCGCCGAGCGACTGGTCGCTGATCAAGGTCGAGAAGGGCACGCCGAGCGCCCGCGCGATCTTCCAGAGCACGTTGATCGTCGGTGTGCTCTGGCCGAGCTCGATCTGGCTGAGCATCGCCCGGCTCACGCCAGACGCCTTCGCCAGGCGCTCGAGCGAGAGCCCGCGCTTGGTCCGGAGCCGACGCAGGTTGGCCCCGACGATGCCAGTGAGCGCCGAGGAGGCGTCCTGAGGAGCTATTTCGTACGCCCACGCCGCTCCAGACGCCTCGTCCACGTCCGGCTGCTGGCCCTCTCCCGTCGCGCGGCTGGCATACGAGCTCGCGGGCCCAGCGAAGCTCTCCGACCTGCGGTGCGAGCGCGGTCCAGCAGGCGACGAGGAGCGCCCTGTCGGTACGGCGGAGGCCTGCACGCCGTTTTCGTAGCCCTCCACGGGCAACGAGGCGCCGAGCGCCTCGCCGGAAACCAGCCCGGGCGAGCTCCGTGGCGTGTTCTGACGGACCGATTTCATCGCATCTGCCAGAAGGGCATCCACGTCCACATCGGGAACCACCAGAGGGCGACCGGCATGGTAAAGGAGCTGCCCGACGACACGTTCCTGTCGCGCTCGGGAGCGTGTTCGTTCCGAGCCACCCGCCGCTGGCGGTACTCCTGCAGGTCGATCACTTGAGCACTCTGGGGGCGCATCCGCTTCACCTCCAACCCGTAGACCCATCGTCCGTTATAACGGATTGTTTGTCAAGGGACAGCTCGGTCATGATCGGCCATGACGCACCGGGGCTGGCACGCTGCGTCGAACCGAGGACGGTACGGAGCTCTCTCGGCCGGTGTGCAAGGTGCCGGCAGCTTCGCCTACGCCGGAGAAATCGCGCTCCTCGCCCGTCCCTTGCTCGGGCGAGCGCCTATTGACGAGCCCGCCAGGCCTCCAACGCGTTCCGCTGTAGACGAACAGAACAAGATGAAGGTCGTCCGAAATAGTGGACGACACGGAGCATGGGTCACCCACGTGCGCGGCGCGCGCCTCGCTCCTTCCATCGGGGACCGCCGGCGTTGCGCGCCCGCGCGCGTGATTCGTCCGTGGCGGGGATGGATGCACCTTGATGCTTTCCAGGAACATCCCGCGTGCGCCGCCCTCTGTCCTCCTATCGCAGCGCGACCGCCGAGCTGGCGAGCGCCGCGACAACACAAGCACACAAGGAGGCAGCCATGGCAGGCGTCGACGTGGGAGGTGGCGAGAGGCGGGCGCGAAACAGCGAGATCAACATGATCCCGTTCATCGATCTGTTGATGGTGACCATCGCCTTCCTGCTGATCACAGCGGTGTGGGTCACGAGCTCGCGACTCAAGACAAGCGCGGAGGTGCCCGCCGCCGCGGGGTGCGGGGCGGACTGCCAGAAGGAGCCTCTCAGGACGATGCACGTCCATGTCGGCGAGGATCGGTTCAACCTCGTGTGGAAGCAGGGCGCGACGGTCTTGAGCGAGGTGAGCGTCCCCAAGCGTCCTGTCGAGATCGGCGGGGCGGGAGCCACCGCGATCCGTTACAGGGAGCTCGGCGAGGCCATCCAGCGCGAGTGGGAGCGGAGCGGTGAGCACCGCGCTCCGAGCGACCGCCGCGCCGACCAGGCCGTGCTCCACAGCGACGACAAGACGCCGTTCCGGGAGCTCGTCGCCGTGCTCGACGCCATCAACGCACCGCGACGGACCGTCCTCCTCGATGACGGCCGCAATGCCGAGATGCCAGCCTTCCTGGCCACCTTCTCGGCACGCTGAGAGCGGTGGTCGAGAGATGGGGAAAGGCGTTACGCGGTGAACTCGGTTGTCAGCGCTACCCAGTTCGAGGGCGGGCGGACGGCGTAGCTCAGCGCCAGGACCTCGATGAGCACCACCCGGTAGATCGCGTGGACGTCGTCGACGTCGACCTCGTGCGCGTTCGCCTCGAGGGCCGCGTCGAGGTGCTCCTGCACGAACGCGAGGACGTCGGGCTGCTCCATCGCGATGACGTCGTCCGAGTCCACCGCCTCGGCAGGATCGTGGAGGCGGATCTGCTCGTCCAGGTTCAGCGACTCCTCGACGCCCGTGAGCGCCGTCTCGGTGACCTCGTCGAGGTCCTGACCGAACAGCTCGTCGAAGGCGAGCCAGATCGCGAGCGTCAGGAAATAGCCGAGGGCGAGCGCCGTCTCGTCGAGCGGGCCCGAGAGCACCGAGGAGATCCGGTCCGCGAGCGCAGGCTGCGTCTGCTCGAAGCGCGTGAACGCGTCGTCGAGCTGCTTGCGCGAGTCGTCATCATCCTCGGCGAGCTGATCCTCGATCTCCGACAGGACGCGCGCCGGCACCTGAGCGTACGAGGGGACGGGGCGAATGGCTGCGCGGCGTACCCACACGCGGACAACCTAGCACACGATGGCGCGGCTCATGGAGCGAGCAGCCGGATGCTCGACGCAGGAACCCAGCCCTCCGTGGCGCCCCAGCGGACCTCCGCGAGGCCGCCCGATCTCCTGCCGACCTCGACCGATGCTCCCTCGGGGATCGGGCTCTGCTCCGCGCGAGGCAGCGCACGCCCGCCCTCGTCGAGGAGCCTGACCTCGGGGACCACCACGACGCCAGCCCGGGTCGTGAGGCGGAGGTGCCGCGCCGCATAGGTGAGCGGCACCAGCGCGAGCAGCGCGACGAGCGCCGTCGGCGCAAGGACGCTGCCCGCGACGTGCGCAGGGCCGGCAGGGCGGCGCCGCAGGACGACGCCCAAGGCGAGGAGCAGCGAGGCGAGCAGCGCCGCCGCCGCCCAGGTGCGCTCCGACGCGAGGCCGACGATGACGCGGTCGAGCGTCGGGCGCACGTCGACCGCATCGGTGGCGCGGCGCGAGCGCCGGCGGGTGATCTCGGCGCGCACCAGATCCAGCGCGCGATCCGCGTCGGCGTCGCCAGGACGGAGCCGCAGCGCCTCCTCGAACGCGGCCGCCGCTCGGCCGAGGTCTCCAGGGCGATCCGCGCCCTCGCGGACGCGCGTGACGTAAGCGAGCCCGCGGTTGTAGCTCGCGTCCGGGTGCGCGAAGCCGCGGTCGGCGAGCAGCTCGAACGTGTCGATCGCCGCCCCGTACTCGCCGCGGCCGAGCGCCGCCGTGCCCTGCTGGAACAGCGCCTCAGGGGGCTCCGCCGGCTGTGCGCGCGCGTCGCTCGGCGGCAGCGCCGACGCGAGGCCGGCGGCGAGGAGGAGCGCGACGGCGAGGGGGCGCCTGCGGCGACCGTTCACGTGGGCTTCCGTCGCGCGAGCTCGGTCATGACCGCGCGGCCCTGCTCGACGAGCGCCGCCGCGGCGGCGCCTCCGCCCTCCTGCGCGGCCGGCTCGAACCGGATCGCCTCGCACGCGGCCAGCGCCTCGCAAGCGCGCGTCGACAGGGGCTCAGGGACGCCGCGCCGGCCCAGCTCGCCCGGGAGCTCCGCGAGCAGGACGCCGCGCGATCGGAGGCCCGTCGCGGACTCGATCGCCCGGTGCACCGCGCGCTCGATCGCCGCGGCCGTCGCCCCGAGATCCCCCTGCGCGGCCGCCTCCTCCGCCTCGCGCTGGGCGATCGCCGCGAGCCGCGCAGGCGAGGTCGCGCCCGCCGCGCGGCGATCGCGCGCCCGGCGCAGGAGTCGATCGCCCGCGCCGAACAGCGTGACGGCGAGCGGCGGCGCGGCCAGGAGCAGCCAGAACGGCGCGCCGTCGAGCGGCAGCGTCGCGGGCGGAACGTACGGGCCGAGCGACGTGCGGAGCCCCGGCATCGCCGCGAACGGCTCGCCGCGGCCGGCGCCGTCGCCCTCGGCGAGAGGCGCCCTGGACGGCGGGCCGGACGACGCCGGAGGAGCCACCGGGGTCACCTGGACGACGCCGAGGTCGGCGCGCTCGACCACGTAGCGCTTCTGCGCCGGATTCCAGTAGGGAAACTCGATCTTCCCGAGATCCACCGCGCCGCTCTCCTGGATCCGGACGACGTAGCCGAACGTCCGGGTGCCGCCGATCGCGCCGCCGCGCGGCTCGATCGCGTCGCGCTTCTCCGGGTCGAGCCAATCGAGGCCGGTCCGCTCCGGCACACGGAGCGACTGGGGGAAGTTGCCGGTGCCCGCGATCTGCACGGTCACGGCGACCGAGCCGCCCTGCTCGATCTGGCGCGGCTGCACCGTCGCCTTGAGCGTGAACTGACCGACGTCGCCGACGGCATAGCCGGACGGGCGGCCGGCGAGGGGCGGCTCGGTGACCTGGACGACGACGTCGTTCGACTCACGCAGCACGCGCGCGCCGATCCGGCGGCCCGTGATGCGCGCCTGCATGCTGCCCGTGTGCAGCTCGCCTGCCTTCAGAGGGAACAGCGCCAGCTTGTCGACAAGGCGGGCCGCGAAGCGCTGCCCGCCGACCCGCGTGTACACGGGCCGCTCGTGGCGGGGGTCCTCGAGGAGCGCGTAGCGGAGGAAGTCCGCGGCGGGCGCCGCCCGGGGCTCGCTCATCTCGGCGTTCTCGCGCAAGTACAGGTAGAACGAGACCGTGACCTGCTCGCCGACCACCGCGGTCGTCTTGTCGGGGATGGCGCGCAGGAACACGATCGGGGCAGGCTCGCTCGGCATCGCGAGCTCCGGCGCCTGATCCTCAGGCTCTTTCTCGACGTCATCGTCGTCGAAGATGCCGCCCGGACCGCCGAACGGCCACGGGAAGCCCTGCAGCGGGCCGCCAGGCAACAGGAATGGGTTGCTCGGCCGGCGCGGCCGCCCGCTCGCCGGCACGACCTTGATCAGGATCGGATCCGCCGGCAGGCGCTTGCCGTTCCACGAGATCGTCGGCCCCGGGATGGTGTAGCGGCCGGGCTTGTTCGCGACGATCTGCCACGTCGCGCTGATGCCCAGCTGCGTCTTCATCACGCCGCCCCCGAGCTGCGTCATCATCTGCGTCCCGATGCTCGGGCCCGAGACGACGGACAGGTCGGGCGGGACGCGCAGCTGCGGATCGGACGGCATGTCGCCGCCGCGCTCCACGAGCGCCTTCACCTCGACCGTGAACGGCTCGCCGACCTCGACCTCGGTGGCGCTCGCGTGCGCCGAGAGCTCCGGCTGCTGGGCGCGCGCGCGGAGCGGGGCGAGCAGCGCGGCCAACGCCATCAGCAGCGCGGTCGCGAGCGGCGCAAGGCGCGGCAGGGCGAGCGCGGGCGGGGCAGGGGAGCGCGCGGCCAGCGCGAGCGGCGGGGCGAGCGCGGCGAGCGCGTGATGGACGAGGGAGCGCGGCGGGCGCGTCACTTGTCCTCCATCCCGCGGCCGCGCCGCATGCCGGCCTTGTTCTTCGCTTCCTGCTCCTGGTACGTCGGCGCCTCCTCGAGCTGGTCGAGGATGCGATCGTCCTGCCGACCGGTCTGCGGCTGCTGCTGGGGCTGCTCGCGCGGTGGCTCGGGCTGCTCGGGTGAGCCGGCGTCGGGCGCCTGATCCTGCGGACCAGCGTCAGGGCTCTGATCCTGGTCGCCGCCGTCGTTGCCCGCGTCCTGGTCGCCGCCGTCGTCGCCCGCGTCCTGGTCGCCGCCGTCGTCGCCCGCGTCCTGGTCGCCGCCGTCGTCGCCCGCGTCGGGCTCGGCGTCCGGCGGCGCGTCGGGCTCGGCGTCCGGCGGCGCATCGGGCTCGGCGTCCGGCGGGGCGGCGTCCTTCTGGTCCTCGATGCGCCGAAGGGCGATCGCCCGGTTCCAGGCCGCGTCCCGGCCGACGCCGTCGCCGCCGGCCTCCTCGAGGATCCCGGGGATGATGGCCAGCGCCTGGTCGTAATACGTCACGGCATCCTCGTACTTCTGCCGCAAGAACTCGAGGTTGCCCGAGAGATAGCGGGCCCGCGCGCGCAGGTCGGCCGGCACGCTCGGATCGGCCCCGATCGCCTTCAGGAGGATCTGCGCGCAGTCGATCTCGATCCCGCGCAGCGCATCGTTCTGCTCCTGCTCCGGCCCGCCGTCCGCGAGCTCCTCGTCACCGAACCGATGACCGTAGCGCTCGGCCAGATGGAACAGCGTCAGCCCGAGATCGAACGAGCCGTTCGGCTTCTGACGCACGGAGTCCGGGAGCCCGATGCCGGCGTCGCTGCACGGGCCCGTCCCCAGGTAGCTCTCGAGGGCCTGCTCGGCAGACTCGAGGTTGCCCGCGTCGAGATCGCGGATCGCCTGGTCGACCGCCGGCGCGTTCCGCTCGAACGGGGACGTCGGATCCCACCCGCTGCACCCGGTCGCCGCCGAGAACGCGGCGCCCGTGAGGCACGCGGCGGCGAGCCCGATCGCGATCCAGCGCCCGCGGCGCGCGAAGAACCCGGCGAGATCCACCCGCTTGCGATCACGACGCGGCATGCTGCCCTCCGGCGTTGCTCCCCGCGGCCTGCCCCGCTCCCGCCGCGAGGTCCTCGCCGGCCGGGCGCCTCTTCAGCAGCGCGGCGCGCTTCGGCGCGGCCTCGGGGCGCGTCGCCACGAAGCGACGGCGCGGGGCGTCCTTGAGGAACACCTCGGCGATGAGGAGCAGGATCGCGAGGCCGAGCGGGTAGAAATAGACGTCCGCGTAGACCGTCTCGACCCGCTCCGAGAACTCGCTCTTCATCTGCCGCCGGAGCTCCGCGGCGATCGTGTCGATGCCCGTGGTCCCCTTCTCCGCGCGGATGATCTGCCCGCCCGGCGTCGCCTGCGCGATCGACGCGAGCTGCTGCTCGCCCGACAGCGACAGCTCGGTCGTGAGCGGCTTGCCCTGGCGATCCGTCCGCCACCCGACGATGCGGCCGTCCGGGCCGATCTCCGGGATCGGCTCCGGCGTGCGCCCGCCGATCTGCACGACGTGGATCGTCGTGCCCTGGGCGCCGATCGCCTGGGCGACGCTCAGCGGATAGCCCTCGAGGTCCTCGCCGTCCGTGACGAGCAGGATGATCCGCTTGTGCTCGGCGGACTTCGGATCGCGCTTCAGGAGCTCGCTCGCCTGGTCGAGCGCGCGCGCGATCGCGGTGCCGCCGATCGGCATGTCGTTCGGATCGAGCTGGCGGAAGAACTGCGCGATCGCCGCGCCGTCGGCGGTCAGCGGGAAGCCCATCGGCTCGCCGGCGAACGCGACCGC
This sequence comes from Sorangium sp. So ce375, assembly GCF_051473855.1. Taxonomy (NCBI): domain Bacteria; kingdom Pseudomonadati; phylum Myxococcota; order Polyangiales; family Polyangiaceae; genus Sorangium; species Sorangium sp. So ce375. The sequence continues at coordinate 9,174,973 of NZ_CP150335.1, read as the reverse complement.
GCCGAAGCGCGCGCCCTCGAGATCCTTGATGAGGCGGGCGACCTCGACCTTCGCCCGGAAGATGCGGGACGGCTCGACGTCGCGCGCGTACATGCTCTTCGAGTAGTCGAGCACGATCACCACGTCGACGTTGGTCGCCGGCACGAGCCGCGTGCCCTTGCCGTACTGGGGGCGCGCCGCCGCCACGAACGCGAGCGCCGTCGCGAGCACGAGCAGGACGCCCTTCCAGGCGCGGCGCTTCGCCGGATCCGCCGTGGTGAGCGCCTTCACGCGATCCTCGTCGCCGAAGCGCTTGATGGCGCGCGCCACGCCGAAGCCGCCGAGGATGAGCAGGAGGCCGATCAGCGCCGCGAACGCTGTCCCGAGCAGGAACCAGGGGGCCGCAAAGTTCACGGGAACCTCCGGAGCAGCCACGCGCGCAGGAGCGCGTCGAGCCCGATCAGGAACACCCCGGGCAGGAGCAGGAACGGGAACAGATCCTCGTACGCGGCGCTCGACGCCTCGAAGCGGGTCTTCTCCAGCCGGTCGAGCACGTCGTGCATGCTGTCCGCGAGCGCCTTCGCGTCGGTCGCCACGTACGACGCGCCGCCCGTCTTCTGCGCGATCTCCTGGAGCAGCGCGGGGTTCACCGGGAAGCGGTGGCGCACGTAGCGCGGCTGCCCGAAGAGATCGATGCCGTCCTCGACCTCGACCTCGTCGTCGGTGCCGATCTGGATCGTGTAGACCTTCGCGCCGAGCGTGGTCGCGAGGTGGGTCGCGTACTCGGGGGAGATGGCCCCGGCGTTCGAGTCGCCGTCGGTCAGGAGGATGACGACCTTCGACTGCGCGTCGCTCCTGCGCAGGCGGGCGACCGCCGTGCCGAGCGCGTCGCCGATCGCCGTCGCGCTGCCGTCGATCACGTTGAGCGTCATCTGCGAGACCATCTGCGTCAGCAGGTGGTAGTCGAGCGTCGGCGGCGACAGCACGTAAGCGGCCTTGCCGAAGACGACGACGCCGAGGCGATCGGTCTTCCTGCGGCTGATGAAGTCCTGGAGGACGAGCTTGGCCGTGTCGAGCCGGGTCAGCCGCTTGCCGCGCGGCAGCTTCGGCTGGCCGGGGAGATCGCTCGCCCGCGCGTCGAGGATCGCGCGCATCGAGCCCGACAGGTCGAGCGCCACGACGATGTCGATGCCCTTGTCGTCCGAGCGCTGCTCGCGGAGCACGCTGACCGGCCGCCCCATCGCGACGACGAACAGCGCGAGCGCCACGGCGCGCAGCACGCCCGGCAGGTCGCGCAGGTGGCTGCGCAGGCCGCGCGGCCCGCGCGCGAGCGGCGCGACCGTGCCGAGCCGGAGCCGAGGCCTGCGCGCGTCCTCCGCGAAGATGCCCCAGTACCAGACGACGGGCACCGCGACGAGCGCGAGCAAGAGCCACGGGTTCTGCCAGCTCGGCGAGGACCAGGCCTCGCGGCGCGCGAGGTACGGGTAGACGCAGGCGAGCGCGGCGACGACGAGCGTCGCGAGGAGGGCGAGCGCCGCGCGCTTCGTGCGGCTCAAGGCGCCTCCTCCGGCGCCCGGGACGGGCGAGCGGGCGTCTGCTCCCTGCCGGCGGGCGAGCTCCCGGGGCCGGCGCCCTCGCCGGGCCGCGCCGCCGGCGGCATCGTGCGGTGCACGATGATCTCGCCGTCGTCGAGCGCCGTGAGGCAGTCGGCCTCGGTCGGCTGGAGGCGCGCGAACTTCACGAGGTCGCAGCTGGCGAGGAACCGCGCGATCTGCGTCAGCACCGGCACGGGCGGGCGCACCCGCGCGAGCAGCGCGCGCATCTCGTCGCTCGTCGTCTCGAGGCCGTCGAAGCCGTACCGCGCGCCGAGGTACTTGCGCACGCAGTCGCTCACGCGGTCGAAGTACTCGTCGGTCCGCCCCTCGCCGAGCAGGTCCGAGCGCCGGAGCGCCTCGAGCTCCTCGAGCGCGGCGACCCACGGCAGCTTGGGCGGCGGGGCGGCCACCACGCGGGGCCGGCGCATCCAGCGCCAGACCAGCCAGCCCACGATCAGCGCGAGCGCCGCGCCGATGAGGATGCCGACGGTGAGCTGCTTCGCGAGCACCCACTCCTCCCGCTGCGGCCGCGGCGGCGGGTTCGGCTTGACCTTGGGATCCCGGTCGTTGGCGATCGGGTCCTCGATCACGATCTCGTGCGGCTGGGTGCAGACCGTGACGAGCTCCCCGCTCGCGCGGGACACGGCGATCGGCACCGGCGGCAGCAGGAGCGCGCTCCTCCCGGGCTCCTTGGGCAGCGGGACGAACGGGATGACGAGCTTGGTCGTCGCGCCGGTGTCGGTCGCCGTCGTCGTGCTGGTCGGACCCGCGCCGGCGTCGGCCTCGGGCAGCACGAACCCCGCCTTCTCGATCGCGCGCGCGGCGTCGCTGTCGCTCTGGACCTTGAAGCCCTCCGGCAGCACCGTCTCGCCCTTGCCGTGCGCGACGGTGATCTCGAGGTGGGCCGCGTACCCGCTGAACCCGTTCCTCGGGAACGCCTCCGTGATCTGGGGTCGCGTCGCGCCGGGCGGCACGTGCTCCGCGCACGAGGCCCACACGCTCCCGCCGCGCTCCGTCGCCGTCGGCATCGGCGCCGGCGCTGGCGGCGGCGGGGGGGCGTCGTCCGCCGCGGGCCCGCCGGCGCCGCCAGCGCCCGGCTGCGATCTCGCCGGCGCCGCGGACGCGAGCGCCGCCGCGAGCGCGGCCCACGCGAGCGGCCGCGTGGCCCACCCGCGCGGGCTCGCGCCGGGCGCGTCGTGGACCGAAGAGCGGCGCGGCCTCATCGCCTGAGCCTCCGCGCCCGCTTGGCGAACAGGTCGCGCAGCGGGCTCACGAAGCTCTCGCCGGTCTTCACCACCACCGCGTCGAGCGCGAGCTTCTTGAACAGCCTGTCGCGGTCGCCCCGGAGCTTGCGCATGGCGGCGCGGTAGTGGTCGCGCACCGCCCGGTCGCCGGTGTCCACCACGACCTCTTCTCCGGTCTCCAGGTCCTCGAACGTCGCGAGCCCCACGTCGGGCAGCTCCTCGTCGCGCGGGTCGACGAGCATCACCGGGATCACGTCGTGCTTGGCGCTCGCGAGCGAGAGCGAGCGCTCGAAGCCGGAGGCGAAGAAATCGCTGATCACGAAGGCCACGCTCCTCCGCTTGGCCACCTTCACCAGGGTCTCGAGCGCGAGCTTCAGGTTCGTCCCCGTGTACTTGGGCTCGTGCCCAAGGATCTCCCGGATGACCCGCATCACGTGCTTGTCCCCCTTCTTCGGCGGGACGAGCTTCTCGATCGCCTCGGTCGCGAGCACGAGGCCCACGCGATCGTTGTTCTTGATGGCGCTGAAGGAGCAGAGCGCGGCGATCTCGGCGGCGACGCGCGCCTTCGACGCGCGCCGCGTGCCGAACTGCTCGCTCTGCGAGGCGTCGACGACCAGCATGACGGTCATCTCCCGCTCCTCGACGAACACCTTCACGAACGGCTCGCTCATGCGGGCCGAGACGTTCCAGTCGATCCAGCGCACGTCGTCGCCCGGCATGTAGGCGCGGACCTCGCGGAACGAGAGGCCCTGCCCCTTGAAGACGGACGAGTACGTCCCGGAGAGCTGCTCGTTGGCGAGCCGCTGCGTCCGGATCTCGATGCGCCGGAGCTGCTTGAGGAGCTCCGGCGGCAGCGGGTTCTTCGAGCCGGAGGCCTTGATCACGGCACCTCGACCACCTCGAACACGCGCCGGACGATCTGCTCGGACGTGACCTCCTCGGCCTCCGCCTCGTAGGTCAGGACGACCCGGTGCCGGAGCACGTCGGGGCCGATCGCCTTCACGTCCTCCGGCGTGACGTAGCCGCGGTGGCGCAGGAAGGCGTGCGCGCGCGCCGCGAGCGCGAGCGCGATCGAGGCGCGCGGGCTCGCCCCGTACTCGATGAGGCTGCTCAGCTCCCGCATCCCCTTCTGCCCGGGCTCGCGCGTCGCGAAGACGACGTCGACGATGTAGTCCTTCACGCGGTCATCCATGTACACGTCGCGCACGACCTTGCGCGCGGACACGAGCTCCTCGGGCGTCGTCACCTTCGCGGCCTTGCCCTCGATCACCGCCGTCGTGCGGTCGATGATCTGCCGCTCCTCGGCCCGCGCGGGGTACCCGACCTTGACCATGAGCATGAACCTGTCGATCTGCGCCTCGGGGAGGCGGTAGGTCCCCTCTTGCTCGATCGGGTTCTGGGTCGCCATGACCACGAACGGGCTCGGCAGCGGGTAGGTCGTGTCGCCGATCGTGACCTGCCGCTCCTGCATCGCCTCGAGGAGCGCGCTCTGCACCTTCGCCGGGGCGCGGTTGATCTCGTCGGCGAGCACGAGGTTCGCGAAGATCGGGCCCAGCTTGGACGTGAAGTCGCCCTTCTGGTGGTTGTAGATGACGGTGCCGATGAGGTCGGCGGGCAGCAGATCCGGCGTGAACTGGATCCGCGAGAACTTCGCGTGGATGGCGTCGCAGAGCGTCCGCACCGTGAGCGTCTTGGCGAGGCCCGGGACGCCCTCGAGAAGGACGTGTCCCCCGGTCAGCAGCCCGATGAGGATGCGCTCGATCATGTACGTCTGACCGACGATGACCTTGCCGACCTCGGTCAGCAGGGTGTCGATGAAGGCGCTCTCTTTTGCGACCAGCTCGTTCAGGGCGCGTACGTCGTGCATAACGGGTGGGAGCTCATAGCAAGCCCGGCCGCCCGAGGACAACCGGCGCGGCCCGAATATTCCTCGGCGCGAGGCGGGCCTCGGCGCTCCGCAGCGTCAGAAGCCGGGCTCGCGGAACTTGGCTCGCCCGGTCTCGGCAGGCGATCGCGAGCGAGGTGGGCTCGCGGTCGCGGCGGGGGCCGAGGACGGCGGCGTCACGGGCGCGGTGGACGGGGCCGGCTCCGGCGCGCGCGGGGGCTCCGGCGCGCGCGGCTCGGCGGTGCGGACCCCCGGGGGCGGCTCCTCCGTGATGGCCGGCGCCGCGGGCACCGCCACGGGAGGCGCGCCGGGGCCCTCCCCGAGGCCGATCCACAGGAGCATCGCCGCCCCGAGCAGCGCGCCCGACGCGACGAGCGCCGCCGCGGTGGCGATCGTCCGGGCGCGGCGGCGCGGGTCCAGGCGCGAGGGCGTGCGCCCGCGCGACCTGCCCTCGGCGGCGCGCAGCGCGTCCTTGATCATCGCCGCGCAGCGCGTGGTGCGCGCGGCGAGCGCGTCGCGGAGGTACGCCGTGACCTCGTCGGCGCGGCTGCCGAGGGCGGCGTTCACCGCCTCCAGCGCGTCCGCGAGCTCGGCCATCGTCGCGAACCGCTCGGCCGGATCCTTGGCGAGCGCGCGCATCACCGCCGCCTCGAGCGCGGGCGGGTACCCGGGGACGAGCGCGCCCGGCGGATCGACCGGCTCGGGCCGCGCGATGCGCGCCATCGTCGCGAGGTCGTGGCTCGCGGCGAAGGGGTGGGTGCCCGTCGTCAGCTGATAGAGCACGATCCCGAGCGCGAAGATGTCGGACCGCCGGTCCAGCTGCTCGCTATAGACCTGCTCGGGCGCCATGAAGAGGATCTTGCCCTTCATGTGCCCGGTGTTTGTCGTCGGGTTGTCCGCCTGCGCCATGGCCTTGGCCACGCCGAAATCGGCGATTTTGACCGAGCCGTCCCGCGTGATCAGGATGTTGTGCGGCGAGACGTCCCGGTGAACGAGCCCGACCAGCGCGCCGTCGTCGTCCCGTAGCTCGTGGGCCGCGTGGAGCCCCCGCGCCGCCTCGATCGCGATCCGCACCGCGACGGGAAGGGGGAGCGGCCTCCCCTGCTTGCGCGTGCTGCCGCCGAGCAGCGCCACGAGCGCGTCGCCGTCGATCCACTCCATCACGAAGTAGAGCACCCCGCTCTGCTCACCTTGGTCCAGGATCGCGCACACATTCGGGTGCTTGATCCGGGCCGCGATGCGCGACTCCGTGAGGAACATACGCTTGCAGCGCGGATCGCTGGAGAGCGCCGGCAGCATCGTCTTGACGGCCACGATCTTGTCGCCCGCCGCCCCGCCGCGCTCTCGGGCCGCCCACACGGTGCCCATTCCGCCCTGCGCGATAGCGATCAGCAGCTCATATCGGCCGAGAAGCTGGCCTGGCACAAGATCGACGGGCGCTATCACAGCTCGTACCTGCGACTCCTGTGTCGTCGTGAATCCGACCGTGTTGAAGCGCTCACCGACGGTGCGAGAGCGTTCCAGGCCGGCCGTGCGAGAGCGTTCCAGGCCGGCCGTGCGAGAGCGTTCCAGGAACGAGCGCTGATCTCAAACAATTTTCCAGTTGTCGAGGATCAGCCGGCGTGAATACGGTTAGACTGCCTCTATCGCTTGGTGATGGAAGGAGGCGTGGGTGGAGCATCGGATCACCATCGGCGGAGTCGTGTTCTTCGCCGTGGTCGGCGTCGGTCCGGCTGCGTTCGCCGCTCCTTCTCCGGAGGGCGCCGAGCGCGTGCCGCCTGCGGCGGTCGCGAGCGACACGGCGGCTCCCGCTGCGTCCCGTACGCCGAGCGCCGCGGAGCTCGCGTCCGCGCGGCGCCTCTTCGCCCTCGGCCTCGCCGCCGAGGATGGCGGCCGGTGGGCGGAGGCGCTGGAGACGTACGAGCGCATCAGCAAGATCGTCGTGTCCCCGTCGCTCTGGTATCACCTCGGTGTCTGTCACGAGGCGCTCGGCCATGTCGTCGAGGCGCTCAACGCGTTTGAGCTCGCCGCGTCCGGCGCGACCGCGCGGAAGGAGCTCGCGCTCGCCAGGGAGTCGCGCTCACGCCTCGACAAGCTCCGCGTGAAGACGTCGCAGATCGTCCTGCAGCTGCCCGAGGACGCGACCGGCGTGCGCGTCGAGATCGATGGCGAGCCGATCCACGCCGCGCTCGTCGGCGCGGCCATCCTCGTGAGCCCCGGGGCGCGGCGGGTCGTGGTGGCGGCGGAGAACTACGCGGCGCGGTTCGAGGCGACGGTGCAGGCCGAGACAGGCGCGGTCGTCGAGCTGCAAGCCGAGCTCGGCCGCAGGCGGCCGCTCGCGGTCGTGCGGCCCAGCGCGCCCGTGCGCCAGGCGCCGCACCTCGCGCCCGCGGCGGGCCCGCGCGTCTCGCCGCTGCTCGTCGTGGGGACGGCGGCCGCGCTCGCCGCTGGCGCCGTGGTCACGGGCACCATGGCGTACGACGTGCGGGAGAGCTTCGTGAAGAAGAACGACAACCCTGCCCCGGGCTCGCTGGGCGAGCGGCAGGCGCTGTACAACCGCGGGAAGGCGCTCGGCGTCACGAGCACGGTGCTCACGGGGGCCTTCCTTATCGCGGGCGGCTACGCGGCCTACCTCTTTTGGCCATCGTCCTCCTCACCCGCGGCGCCGTCCGACGCCGCCGGGCGGCGGCTCTCGCCCGCGCCGCGCACCCCTGGCCCGACGGCGGTCGCTCCATGGGTCGGCGCGGACGGCGCCGGGGTCGCCGTGCAGGGAGCGCTGTGAGCCGCGCACCTCGCCCCGGAAAGGGCGTCGTCGCGGCGCTCGCCCTGGCCTGCAGCGGCCTCGGCGCGTGCGCCTTCATCGCGCCGTTCCCCGACGTCGCGGCGGATCCCGTGCTGGCGGGTGAGGCGGGAGGCGGCGGTGGGGCGGGCGGTGGCAGCGAGGCCCCGGAGATCTGCGTCGCCCGGGTCGAGATGGACTGCTACGAGGGGCCGCAGGGCACGCAGGGCGTCGGCCTTTGCGCGGGCGGCGTCGCGACGTGCAACGACGACGGTACGGACATCGGCGCCTGCGTCGGCCAGGTGCTGCCCACGTTCGAGAGCTGCGCCACGCCCGAGGACGAGAACTGCGACGGGCGGGCGTGCACGGGTGATCCCGTCCACAGCGTTGCGCTGGGCGGCGCCGGCGCTCAGCAGGGCCTGGGCATCGCCACCTCCGCCGATGCCGTCGTGGTGGTCGGCTCGGCGTCCGGCAGCACCGATCTCGGCGCGGGCTCCTCTGACGAGCTGGGCGCGCTCGCCGAGCCAGACTCGTTCCTCGTCTCGTTCTCCCGCGACGCCTCCGCGCGCGAGGGGCGGTTCCGGTTCGGCCGCCGCTTCGCGGACAGCGTCGCCCGGGCGGTCGCGCTCGCGCCCGGGGGCGACGTGGTGCTCGCGGGCAGCGCGTCCGGCGACGTCGATTTCGGCGGCGGCGTGCTCAAGGGCTCCGGCCGCCGCGCCGACGTCGTCGTGGCGCGCTTCGACGCGACGGGGGCGCACCAGTTCAGCCGGCGCTTCGGCGACGGCGCCACGCAGCACGCGACCGCCGTCGCCGTGGACGAGGCGGGGAACGCCTTCGTCACCGGCGAGTTCTCGGGCACGCTCGACTTCGGCGAGGGCCGCCAGGGCGAGCGGTTCACCCTGGAGAGCCAGGGCAAGAGCGATGTCTTCCTCGTCAAGCTCGACGCCGCCGGCCACGTCGACTGGGCCAAGCGGTTCGGCGGCGCGGGGGAGCAGGCCGGCACGGGCGTCGCGGTCGACGGCGACGGCGACATCGTCGTGGTCGGCCGGTTCAGCGGGGAGATCGATTTCGGGGGCGAAAAGCCGCTCACCACCGACGCCAAGACCAACCTGTTCGTCGTGAAGCTCGACCCCTCGGGCGACCACGTCTGGAGCAAGGCGGCCGACGCGACGAACACCGCCGAAGCGCTCGGCGTGGCCGTCGACGGCGCGGGCAACATCCTCGTGACCGGCTCGTTCCGGAACGCGGTCTCCCTCGGCGAGTCGCTGCTCACGAGCAATGGAGACAAGGACATCCTCCTCATCCGGCTGGACGAGAACGGCGTCCTTCAGTGGTGCGAGGACTTCGGCGACGACGCGGACCAAGAAGGCGCTTCCGTCGCGGTCGATCTCGCGGGCAACATCCTCCTGACCGGCTCTTTCCTGGGCAGCCTCGATATCGGTCAGGAAGAGCGCTCTGCCACGGGCGCCGCGGACATGTTCGTGGTCAAGCTCGACCCTGCCAGCAACCCGATCTGGTCGCGCTCGTTCGGCGACTCGGGCGAGCAGCAGGGCGCCGCCGTCGCCGTCGATCTCCTCGGCGACAGCTGGGTGACCGGTCGCTTCGACGGCGTCCTGGATTTCGGGGCATCCGCGGCCACGAGCCGGGGCGCCGGCGACGCGTTCCTCGTGCAGATCGGGCCGTGAGCGCCGCTCGCCGGCGGCTCACTCGCCGGCGAGCGGGTAGATCGGCCGGATGTCGATCGGTATCCCCTCGAGGCCGCCGAGCGCCTGCTGCATCGGCGCCGAGACCTCTCCGTACCGGGAGAGGAGCTCGCCGGCGGCCTGCCTGTCGCCGCGGTGCTGCACCATGCAGAGGTCGCGGACGAGGCGGGTGATGGCGGCCTCGAGCTCCGCGGGGTCGACGGTGAAGCGCCGTGTCGCCGGGTCGAAGCGGGCGGCGCGCTCCTCGAGGAACCTGTTGATCTGGAGCGCGGCCCCCTTGCCGTGGGCCTCGGCCACGCCGAAGCGGGTGCTCCTGAAGAGCCCTGCGAAATAAGAGATGAGGAGCTTCTCCCTGAAATCGGCGGCGAAGTCGCCTCGCCGGATCATGAAGAGGACGTTGTAGGCGCCCATCACGTCGGCCTTGGCCTCCTCGAGCGCGGAGTAGGTCGGGCCGAGCGCGAGCCGCACCTCGACGCGCTCGCCGCCCACGCTCGTGAACGCCGGGCCCAGGCTGTGCGAGAGCTCGTGGAAGAGCGTCTCGTTGAAGAACGCGTCGGAGGACAGGTGATCGAGCTGCGCCGGGTCGAGGATGCGCTCGGCGATGGGGCGCATGATCAGCTCGAACTTCGTCTCGATGACGTTGCGGAGCAGGACCTTCTTGGCCCCTTTTTCGGCGCGGACGCGCTCGTCGTTCGGCAGGTTGAACGCGATCGTCTGGACCGATTTGCGGGCATCACCGGCGCTGTACACGAGGTCCACGACCTGGATGGGGCTCTCTCCGCCGCGCGCCGTCTTCACGTCCTCGGGGATGGGCAGGTTGCGCTCCATCTCCGGGAGGAGCTCCTTGTACTTCGAGAGCTTCCGGGAGGCCTCCGGGTCGCTCACCGTGACGAACGACTCGAACGAGGCCTTGAGGCCGAGGAGCTCGTCCTCGTAGGTCTCGTAAGGGCCGATGGTCACCTCGACCCGGCTGTCGAGGTCCATCCAGTCCTTGTCGGATGCATAGTAGTCGTCCGAGCGGAACGCCGCGGCCCGCGACCTCAGGAACCTTCGCAGGCTCTCGCTCGCCGTGAGCGCCGCTGCCTCTGCGAGCAGCGCGCCGGCGGGGCCGAGCCACGCCGCGTAAGCCTGGCTGTAGGGCACGGCGACGAGCCTGCCCTGGTCGCGGCGGATGAGCGTGAACAGGCTCTCGAAAGCCTCCTTGTCGCCCGGGTGCTGCTCGATCCACGCGTGGAGCTCGTCGGCCGAGAGATCTTCCGGGTAGAAGCCGGCGCCGGGCGGATGGGGCTTGTCGATGGCGAAGGGGCGGTGGTGATCCTGCCTGTCCCACGGGCCGCGCATGATGTCGAAGTAGGCGAGCCTGTCCCGCCCCTCCGGGGTGCCGTCCGCGAGGAGCCTCCCGCGGAGCTCCGGGTTCCCGGCGTAGGCTTGCCGATCGAACACGGGATCGAGCTGCCGCGAGGCCTCGATGAGCTTGTCGAGCGCCCTCCTCTCCGACTCGGGCAGATCGCCGACATCCGCGGTGAGCCTGGCCGGCGCGAACTGCTTGACCTTATCAGACAGCAACGGGACCTCCTTGTGGCGGGGGCAGATTCGTGCGCTACGGACTCATCCGCGTCGTTCGGCTCGCTGCGGCGTACTTTTGTACGCCTCACTCGCCATGCCTAGCGGCTGGGTCCGTATCACACGAATCTGCGCCCCGCCGCTATGACGGTTCAGGAGCGGCTCGCCTCGATCGGGTGCGCGTCGCGGTATTCGCGGATGGCCTGGGCTTCGTCGACGGCGTGCTTGAACCCGGTGGCGGTGCGGAAGGCGGTCCCGTCCACGACGACGGGGTACTTGATGTGGGTCAGCGCCGCGCGCGGGAGCTTCGGCAGGCCGAAGCGGCCGAGCGCGTTGCGCAGCACGAACTCGGGGAGGGGCACCGCCACCCTGCCCGCCGCCCGGACGATGAGCGACAGGGGCACGGGCTGCGGGCCTGAGACGTTGTACACGCCGCGGATGCGCTTCTCGAGCGCGAGGCAGATGGCGGTCACGACGTCCTGCTCGTGCATGAACTGGAACAGCGGGTCGAAGCCGAGGACGTACGGAACGCGGGGGCCGCGGAGGAAGTTGGCCAGCGTGCCGTGGCCCGTCGGGCCGAGCGTGTAGCACATGCGGAGCACCGTCGTGCAGAGCTCGGGGGCGCGCCAGAGCGCCGTGCAGGCGTAGAGATCGGCCGCCACGAGGTCGGCGAGCTCGGGGAACGTGGACACCGCCATCGGCGGATCCTCCTCCGTGTGGTAGAGCGGCGACTCGGGGCCGGCGCCGTAGTACGTGTGTCGGCCGACGAAGATCACGTGCTCGACCCCGCAGGCGCGGCTGTTGTCGAAGACGACGCGCGTGCCGCCGAGGTTGATCCGATACCGCTCCTCCGTCTGCTCCACGAGGTGCGTCACGGTCGCCATGTGGATGACGGCGTTGGGCCGGCTCTTGCGGAACACGTCCTCGGCGGCGCGCTTCTGCAGATCCACGTTGTGCATCTCGACGCCGGCCGGGGCGGTCGGCCACGGCCGCCGGTCGATGCCGATCACCTCGTGCCCCTCCTCGAGGAGGCGCGTCGCGACCATGCGGCCGAGCTGGCCCGTGATCCCTGGGATGAGGACCCTCATGCGTGCTCCTTCGATGAGGCGGGTCTGGCCGGCGTGGCGCCGCGCCAGTCCACCGCGAGCTTCCCGCGGCGCCGCTTTCGCCCGGCCTCGATGAGCTCGGCGATCCTCGTCTTCACCTGCTCGACGTGGCCCAGGATCACCTCGTCTTCCTCGGCGCCGGTCCCGGCGAACGTCATCGGCTCGCCGTAGGTGATCTCCAGCTGGACCGGCAGCGGCGCGGGGACGAGGTACGGGGTGATCGGGATGTACGGCACGCCGAAGAGCCGCCCGATCGTGTACGAGTTGGCGATGGTGGGCACCGCCTCGCCGCCGCCGACGAACCCGAAGGGGATGATGGGCGTCCTCGTCTTCATCGCGAGCCGGACGAACCCCGACCCGAAGTGCACGAGCGAGTTGCGCTCGCTGTAGAGCTTGGCGGTGCCGCGCGCCCCCTCGGGGAAGACCATGAGCAGCCGCTCGTCCTCGAGGAGGCGGCTCGCGTGCTCGGGGAGACCGGTGAACTGCCCTGTGCGGCTCGACCAGAGCGAGGTGAAGGGGAGGCGATTGATGAATTTCTCCGCCATCCCCTCGGCCAGGCGCGGAGGATCCATCTCGAAGAACATCGACGCGACCACCATCGCACCGTCGATGGCGACTCCCCCGCAGTGATTGCCGACGAGCATCGCCCGCCCGCGCCCGGGGACGTTCTCCATGCCTGCCACGCCCACCGAGAAGTAATGATGATAGAAGAAGTCCAGGAGGGAGAAGAAGAGACCCAGGTGCTTTCGGGAGATGCCGTAAGGATCGACCCCGAAGCTGTTGAAAGGGATCTCCAGCTGCTGGACGCGTTGGGCAATCGAGTCGCTGACGAGCAGTGTCAAGGGTCACGCTCCGGGAGGCTTGGGCGCCCGGAGGGTACGCGCGATCGGGCGAGGAGCACAACCTCCGCCGGCCCGCGCAGGCGGCGACCGGACTGCGCCGGGCCGGCGCGGGGATCCATGGATCGCGCGCCGGAGCACCGGCCGGAATCGTCGATGATCGATTCTCGAAACATAACGCGCCGCGGCGACGCCTTCGCGGCCGATCTCTGCCGGTTGTGCGCTCGTCGCTGGATCGAGGTGTCGCCATTGAGCAGCCGTGCTGACCGCGGTATGGGGTCGGCCATGTCGATCCGACGCCGCACTCCCGAGCTTTCCGGCCGAACGACCGGAGAACGTCCCTGCGATGCCCGCCGGGAGGTTGCCCCGTGACCGATCTCGTGATCCGCCGGGCGGCGCCCGCCGATGCGACGTTCATCGCGGCGAACAACCGGGCCATGGCGCTCGAGACGGAGGGCAAGGTGCTGGATCCCGCCACCTCCCTCCGCGGCGCCGCCGCGCTGATCGCGGATGATGCCAAAGGGTTCTATCTCGTGGCCGAGCACGCATCCGAGGCGGCTGGGCAGCTGATGGTGACCTACGAATGGAGTGACTGGAGAAACGGCACTTTCTGGTGGATCCAGTCCGTCTATGTGACCCCCGCGCATCGGCGCAGCGGGGTCTTCCGGGCGCTGTATCGGCGAGTTCAGGAGATGGCGGCGGACGCGGGGGACGTATGTGGCATCCGCCTGTACGTGGAGACCGCGAACGTGCGCGCGCAGTCGACCTATGTCGCGCTCGGAATGCAGCGTTCGCACTACGAGCTCTACGAGCTCGATTTTGCCTTCGGCTCGTCCTGAGGCGTCCGGCTCTCCTGGTTCGCGCCAGGGGGGACGACCGCGGCCATCGACGGCCAGGAGCCCTTGACGAGGGCTCGCATCGCGGCCGTCTTCAGCGCGACCTCCCCAGGATCGAGGAAGACGCCGAGGGCCTGGCGGATGTGAGGGAGCGAGCGGATGAGATCGGCCGGCGTCATCGCTTCGGGCGGCGACACGTCGCACCGCTCGCAGGCCTCCTGGATGATCCTTCTGGCGAACGCGGGTGCGAGGCCACAGCACTCGACGACCTGCTCGAAAAGCGAGCGCATGAGCTGGTTCCCCCCGGGGTAACGTCCGACGCGCGGCGCGTCTTTCACTTGGGCGAGCACATACCGCCCTACGACAAGAATAGCCTACCTCCTATATCGCGCTCGTGAGGCGACCACTGACGTTCTGCTGTTTTCCGTGAGCATGTAGGCGACGCCGCGGCGCGTTCAATGTGGGACAACGCGACCTGGCGTCGCTCGATTGGCGCCGAGGTAGCGGGAGCTCGCGGGCGCCGGAGTGTTGGACGTGTCTCCATGGTCGGAGTGTTGGACGAGGCGGTGAAAAGGATCATGGCTCGGCCCTCGGAGCGCCCGCCGGATCCATGCGCAAGCGCCGTCTCGGACTGCCGCTGTCGTGACGTCGTGCGTCACCGCCCCGCTGGGGCGTGCGTCACAGGCCTGATGGTTTGAACGGCGTCCGGGAGGTCGTCCGCGGGGCGCTCCGCTTCGGCTCTGGCGCCTTCGGCGGGGTCTTTGGCGCCGCGCTCTGAACGGTCGATGAGCGGGTGGCCGGCTTCGCCGTCGAGGTCGTGGATCCGCTGGCCGTGCGCGTGTCGGGCCGGCTCGCCCCGGGCTTGGCGGCGGCGGGCGAGGCCGCTCTGGAGCTCGGCCGCGGCGCGGCGCTCGTCGCAGCACGGGCGGCGGTGGACGCAGGGCCTTGTGCGGGCCTGCCGGGTGCGGAGCCGTGGTGGGATCGGCCGGGCGCGGGGGGCTGGGCGGCTTTGGCGGGAGTCGCGCCCTGAGCGGATCCGCCGGCGGTCGCGCCCTGAGCGGATTCGCTGGGGACCGGCGAGCCGGCCGGTACGCCGGGCTGCCCCGGCGCGGCCGTCTGGAGCGGCGCGCCGGCCGCGACGGCCGCGGGGAGGAAGGACGAGATCCGGGAGACAGAGGCGCCCTCCGGCGTGACGCGAGCGGCGGGCTCGCGCTCGCCGGCGGCGAGAAAGGCGCCCGTACCGACCGCGAGCGCGAGCGCGCAGGCGCCGGCGATCACGCGGCGGCGCACGATGTGGTGCCGTCGGGACACGGCCTCGGAGACGACGGCGCCCAGCGCAGGCGCGCTGCCCTCGGCTCCGGAATTGTCGGGCGCCGCCTCGACGCTCCGCTGGGTCAGGGGAGAGCGCTGGCTCAGGGGCAGAGGATCGCTCAACGGCGAGCGCTGGCTCAGCGGCGAGCGCGCCGACCTTGGCGCGGATGCGGGACCGTTCCGCGCGCTGACCGGCGCGGTCAGGCTCTCCGGCGGCCCGCGCAGACCGACCTCCTTGATGAGCGCCTCCACCGCCCGCGGCGACGACACGGCGAGGCCCGTCGTGCTCGCGGCCGCCTCTTCCAGCGCCTCGGCGAACGCCGCCGCGGTCGGGAAGCGGTCGTCGGGGTCGGTGCGCAGCGCGCGCAGGCAGATCCGGTCGAGCGCGGCGGGTACCGATGGCACCACCCCGCGCGGACCCGTGGGCGCGCCCTGGAGGATCTGCGCGAGCAGCGCGCCGTCGTTGTCGGCCTTGAACAGGCGCTCCTCGGTGAGCATCTCCCAGAGCACCACGCCGGCCGAGTACACGTCGCTGCGGCGATCGACGTTCGCGGCCCGGATCTGCTCGGGCGCCATGTACGCGAGCTTGCCCTTGAGCGCGTTGCCCCGCGTCGACACGAGCCTCGTCTCGGCGCGGGCCACGCCAAAGTCCGTGATGCGCGCGATGCCGTCGATGCCGACGAGCACGTTCTGCGGCGAGACGTCGCGGTGCACGAGGTGGAGCGGCTCGCCGTCGCCCCCGGTGAGCTCGTGCGCCGCGTGGAGACCCGCGAGCACGTCGAGGAAGATGCGGAGCACGATCCCGAGCGGGATGGGCCGCTTCGCCCGCGCGCACGTGCGGAGCAAGTTGTGGAGCGACGGACCCTCGATGTACTCCATGACGAGGAACAGCGGGTCCTCGACGAGATCGAACGTCGCGACGACGTTGGGATGGCGGACCCGCGCCGCGAGGCGCGCCTCGTCGAGGAACATCGCGACGAACTCGGGCTCCGCCGCGATGTGCGGGTGCATCATCTTCAGGGCGACGAGGCGCTCGAACCCGCCGGCGCCCAAGGCACGCCCGAGATACACCGTCGCCATGCCGCCTGACGCGATGGCGCGCAAGCTCTCATAGCGGCCCGCGTGCAAGGTCACATGGCGAGACTACACCATGCGTGGTGCATTCTCCACGAGTCCCGCGCTGTTTGCGCGAGCGCGCACCCCTCCCACACGGCCGTGAGAGAAACCGGATTCTGTGTCGATGTGAGACGTCCTACGACCGACCGTCGAGTCCAGGGGATCACATCACCTGTCTGTCAACGATCGGCAACGATCGGCGACGAGCGGCGGCGATCGGCGGCTGTGCCGCCCGCGCTGGGCAGGAGGAAGATGCGCGATCAGCTCACGATCGGCAGCCGCCTGGCCGATCGCCGCGCGCCGCCCTGCTCGCGCTCGCGCAACGCAAGGTCGTGCTCGATGATCGTGAGGGGGTTGTCGTAGGCCGGTAAAGGAAGATCCTGATTCTTTGCATAGACAGGGTGCCTACCGTGCTTCTTGTACCACTCGGCCACCGTGGCGTTGGCCTTCATCTTCTCGAGGATGTTCCGCCATCCAGCCCCGGTGTTGTACGCACAGAAGCTGATCTCGCCGAGCTGCGTTCCGTACGGAATGATGCACATCTCGGTACGGCGGAAATCGTAATTGAACAGATCCTGGAACCACATGCCCGCGACGAACAGCACCCGCCACTCGTACTCGCGGGCGTCCCCCTCGCCGGCGTGCGCGGCGCCCGTCTGGCTCATGAACTGCTTCACGAGCGTCGCGAGGTGGAAGCCGGGCGGCGCCTTCTCGGGTTGGTAATGGCGCAGCAGCGCGGCGACGACCTGCGCCCTCGTGAGGGTGCGGCCGCGCCCGGCGTCGAAGATCGCGCGCAGGTCGGAGAGCAGCCCTTCGACATCGATGAAGTCGAGCAGCGGGACCATCTGCTTCGTCTTCTTGTGGACGAACAGCACCGTGCCGATCCCGCAGTTCGGGTGGCAGCCGCAGTTGATCTGCCCCCAGTCCTTGTCGGGGCCGTCGAGGAGGTCGGTCACGTTGCCGAAGGGGCTGAGCGCCGACAGGGGGAACCAGTCGCGGAGCGGGTCGGTCACGCCGGTCTGCCGGGCGACGTCGTGCGCGAGGTGGCTCAGCGTGTAGCGCTGCTTCTCGCGCAGCTCGTCCGAGATGTCCTCGTCGCGGCCGGTGAAGCTGACCGGCTGGAAGCTGACGACCGTGATCTTGTCGGCGTTCTGGACGGCGAAGTCGATGATGGGCCCCACCTGATCGTTGTTCACGCCGTTGACGATCGTCACGACAAGGATGACGTCGATCCCGGCGGCCGAGAGCTCCTCGATCGCCCGCAGCTTCACGTCGTAGAGGTTCCCGATCTTCCGGTGGCCGTTCGCGGCGTTCGTGACCCCGTCGAACTGCAGGTACGCCATCCGGAGTCCCGCCTCCCTGGCCTTTCTGGCGAAGCCCGGCTCGTCCGCGAAGCGGATGCCGTTCGTCGCACACTGCACCGCGAAGTACCCCTTCTTGCGCGCGTACCGGATCGCGTCGAGGAAGTGCGGGCTCAGCGTCGGCTCGCCGCCGGAGAACTGGATCGACATCTGACGGCGGGGGCGCACGTCCGCCGCGTCGTCCAGGATGCGCGTGATCTCCTCCCAGGAGAGCTCGTGTACGTAGCCGACCTGATTGGCATCCATGAAGCACGGGTCGCACATCATGTTGCAGCGGTTCGTCAGGTCGACCGTGAGCACCGCGCCGCGACCGTAGCGGATGGTGCTCGAGCCGTGGTCGTGGATCCTGTCCTTCGTCATCTCGACGTCGCGGCCGCCGAAGAGGCGCTCGATCCGGGCGAGGAACGCCGGATCAATCGAGATCGTGTCCGAGAAGGAGCCGTGCTTCGGGCACGTCTTTTCCATCACCACGCGTCCGTCGCGCGCGACGATGCTGGCGCGGATCTCCCCGGGCTTGTCCGTGATGAGCTTGGTCCAGTCCGCCCTGCCACTCAGGATCTCGGCGCGCGCCTCCTTGACGCAGCGCGGGCACAGGCTGTCCGTCTCTCGAGGCCAGCCGAGCGGGGGCTTCGTGCGCTCGCCGCCCCTCGGGATCGGCTTGTCGCTCCACTTCGGGTGAAACGGCCTGGGCTCGCCGCCGAGGCGGCTCAGTCGCTGCAAGACCAGCCACGCCTTGTCGGCGGAGACCGTGATGGCCTTTTCCAGTGTCCGTACCAGGTCGATCAAGCGTCACCTCTCTCACAGCCGCATTTCGCGGCTGCACGGTAGGTGGACCTAGCGCGTGCTTCCATCAAATTCCAGGCTGTCACGCGGCGCTGACGCGGCGTTGACGCGGCTTGGCCTGGGGCGTGACAGCGGGCCGTCGATCGCGGGATAGTGCGGCGGAGCGAATGCGACTCCTCCCTGGAACCCCCCGCGCCCTGGGCCTCGCCGCGGCGCTCGCGGCCACCGTGATGGCGGGCCCGGCGGCGCCTCAGCCGGTCGCGCGGAGCGCGCGGGCGCCCCAGCCCGCGGAGGACGGCGGGAAGGCGCCCGCTGGGGCCGAGGCCGGCGCGACGCCGCTGCGCGGCAGCCTGGGCGTGCCCGTCGGCGAGCGGCTCCTCTCGTCGAGCGACCCGGCGGCGCGGCTCCGCGGCGTCGAGCGGCTCGGGGCGATCGGCACCGAGGAGGCGGTGAGCGCGCTGCTCGCCGCGCTCGAACAGCACGGCCCGGGGGCGCGCGATGCCAGGACGCGCCTCGCGGTGGTGCGGGCGCTCGCGCCGCACGCGCAGCGCGACAGCGTGCGGCAGCTGCTCGCGCGCGAGCTTTCGGAGAGCGCGCCCGCGCGCGGCGCCGCCTCGCCGCTCGGCGAGGTGCTGCGCGGCACGGCCGCCCTCGCGCTCGCGCGCACCGGCGAGCGGCGCGCGCTCGGCGTGCTCGTGAACGCGATCGTGCAGGGCGGCGCCGCGGGCGAGGCCGCCGCGCGCGCGATCAAGGCGCACCCGCCCGCGTCGCTCCAGCTCCTGCTCGGCAGCCGCAAGCGGCTCGAGCCAGCGCTCGTGAGCTTCCTCGGCGATCTCGGCGATCTCCGGGCGATCGCGGCGCTCAGGCCGATGCTCGAGGGCAAGGACAGGGCGGCGCAGGTGGCCGCGGCGCGCGCCCTCGCGCGCCTCGGCGACGAGGCGGCGCTGGCGAAGGCCCGCGCGTGGCTCCGCAAGCCAGAGCCGGGGCTCTTCGAGGCGACCGCGGAGATCCTCGTCTACCTCGGCGCGCCGGAGGCCCCGGACGCCGTGGCCGCGCTGCTCGGATCCGAGCTCGGGCGGATCGAGGGGCTCAGGCTGGCGGAGCTCGCGCCGGCCGAGCGGCTCGTGCCCGCGCTCGCGCGCGCGCTCCCGCTGCTCCCGGACGACGCGCGGCCCCGCGCCGTCGCGGCGATCGGCCGCGCGGGCGGCGCGGAGGCGGCGCGGCAGCTGCGGCGGCTCTCGACCGAGCGCCCAGAGCTCGCGACGTCGGCCGCGTTCGCGCTGGCGACGATGCCGGGGGCCGAGGCGCGGGCCGCGGTCGCGGAGCTCTTCGAGGGCCCGCGCGCGGCGAAGGACGCGGACCTCCGCAGGCTCGGCCTGCGCGCCGGCGTGGTCCGCGCGCTCGTGCTGCGCGACGCGCCCGAGGCGCTCGAGGAGCGGCTGCTCGCCGCGCTCGCCGGGCCCAAGGGGTCGAGCGATCGCGCCGTCGGGGTGTTCGGCGCCGTGGCGCTCGGCCTCCGCGACGCGGGCGACGTCGTCGGCGCCTGTGCTCCGTCCTCCTGCGATCGCGCGGCGGTCCACGCGGCGGCGCGCGGCGCGCTCGCTCGGGGAGAGCGCGCCCTCGCGGCGCTCGCGCCGCTCTTCGCGGCGCTCGCGGCGCCGAGCGCCGCGTCGCCGCCCGGCGCCGCGAGCGCCGCGAAGAGCGGCGACGAGGCGCCCGACGCGGCGGCGATCTCCGCCGGCGTCGCGCTGCTCGCGGAGCCCGGGGGCGGGGCGATCGCGACGTCGCGGCTCGCCGCCCTCGCAGAGGCGGGCGGCCCGCTGTCGCCGCTCGCGGCCCGCGCGCTCGCGGCCCGCGACGACGAGGTGATCCGCGGCAGGATCGAGCGGCTGCTCGAGGGGAGCGATCCCGTCGTGCGCGCGCACGTCGCGCTCGGCCTCGGGAGCGATCCGATGCCCGACAGCGTCTCCCTCCTCGCCCGCGCTTACCGCTTCGAGGACGACCCCGCGGTGCGCCGCGCGATCGTCCGCGGCCTGTCCCGGCGCACCGAGGTGCAGCGCAGGCAGGTCCTCGTCGCGGCGCGGGATCTCGATCCGGACGAAGGCGTGCGCGCGCTCGCGCGGGCCGCCCTCTCCGGCGCGGACGCGCGGTCGCTCGATCTGCCGCGCTCCGCGCTGGCGACGGGCGTCGTGTGGGTGGCCATCGTCCCGAACGACCGGAGCGCGTCCGGGAGCGCTTCCTCGCGTCCGGCGCGGCTCGTCCGGCCGGATGGGCTGGCGGTCCCCGTCGTGGCCGATCCCGACGGCGTGCTCCTCGTGCCGGCGGTGCCGCCCGGCGCGAGCGCCGTCCTGCTTGCGCCGGCCGCACCCCCGGGGGACTCTGGCTCATGACGACGATGAGCAACGCGACGGACGAGGGCGGCACGGGCGTGGAATCACGCGTCGAATCACGCGTCGACCCGAGCGCGGAGCCCCGCGCCGCCGGGGCTCCGCCCGTGACCGAGGCCGACCGCGCTCCGCGGAGCGGCGACGCGGGCGCCGGCGCGATGTCGTTCGAGGAGTCGACGCGCCGCCTCGCGAAGATCGTGGCGGAGCTCGAGGGCGGCGATCTGCCGCTCGAGCGCGCGCTCTCGCTCTTCGAGGAGGGCATTCGCCTGTCGCGCTCGGCGCAGGAGCGCCTCGATCGCGCGGAGAAGCGCGTGGAGGAGCTGCTCGGGATGGACGCCGACGGGCGCCCGGTGACGCGCGAGTTCGAGAGCTGAGCGGAAGAGGTGACATGAGGACGGCAGCGGCGCTGATCATCGGAAACGAGCTGCTCAGCGGGAAGATCGCTGACGAGAACCTGTTCGTGCTCGCGGGCACCCTGCGCGCGCTCGGCGTCAAGCTCGAGCGGGCGGTCATGGTGCTCGACGAGCTCGAGGTGATCGCCGCCGAGGTGCGGGCGCTCGCGGCGTCGCACGACTGGGTCTTCACGAGCGGCGGCGTGGGCCCGACGCACGACGACCTGACGATCGCGGGCGTCGCGCGCGCGTTCGGCGTGCCGGTGGTCAGCGCGCCCAACATCGAGAGCCTCCTGCGCGAGCACTACGGCGATCGGCTCACCGAGGGGCACCTGCTCATGGCCCGCATCCCGGAGGGCGCGCGGCTCGTGACCGGCGGCAGCGCCGCGTGGCCCGGCGTGGTGATGCGCAACGTGTGGATGCTGCCCGGCGTGCCGCAGATCTTCCGGGCGAAGCAGGCGCTCATCCAGGCGGAGCTCTCCGGCGGGGCGCCGTTCGTCTCGCTCGCGGTGTTCACCACCCTCGACGAGGGGCAGCTCAAGCCCATGCTCGACCGCGTGGTCGAGGCCCACCGCGACGTCGACATCGGCTCGTATCCGAGGTGGTCCGGCGTCGACTACCGCACGAAGCTCACGTTCGACGGCCTGGTCGAGGCGAGGGTGCGCGCGGCGCGCGACGCCTTCGCCGAGAGCCTCCCCGCGGAGACGATCGTCCGCGTCGAGTGACGCGCGTCTCCCGTCGTGTTCTGAGCGAGCGCGCGAGGGCCTGGCGGCCGCCACCCTCCGCCGCCGCTCCGCCGCCTCGCCGGCGCGCGCGTCCCCGCGGCGCCGCGCGCCGGTCGGCGGGCCCGCCGCGTGCTTGTCGCTCGCGCATGAGCCCGTGGAAGCGCACCGCCCTCCTCTCCGATCACCTCTCCGAGACGTGCCCCGACGACCCTGCGGCGCTGGCCGCCTTCATCGGCCCGCGGGAGCGAGCGCTCGAGGAGGGGATCTGGTCGCTCGGCGACGCCGACCTGCTCGCGATCGTGCTCGGCACCGGGCTGGTCGGCACCCCCGTGACGCTCGTCTCCGCCGCGCTCCTCTCGCGCTTCGCCGGGCTGGAGGGGCTGGCGCGGCTCGGCCCGCACGCGCTCGCCGAGCACCCCGGCCTCGGGCTCGCCAAGGCGCTCCGCATCGCCGCGTCGCTCGAGCTCGGGCGGCGCGCCTTCGAGCGCGCGGTGCGCCCCCGGCCTCCGGTGCGGACCTCGGCCTCGATCGCGGCGTGGTGCGCGGCGCAGCTCGGCCCGCTCGATCACGAGCAGATGTGGGTGATCTCGCTCGACGGCCGCAACGGGATGAGGGGAGCGCGCAGGGTGGCGCAGGGCGGGCTCCACGGGTGCTCGGTCGCGGCGAGGGACATCCTGCGCGCCGCGCTCTCGGACGCGGCCTCGGCGTTCGTGCTCGTGCACAACCACCCGAGCGGCGACTCGGCGCCGTCGCCCGAGGACGTGGCCATGACCAACGCGGTCGCCGCCGCCGGCGAGGTGATCGGCGTGCCGCTCGTCGACCATGTCATCCTCGCGCCGGACGGCCACTACTCCTCGCTGCTCGACCTCGGGATGATCGGGCCCGGCGACGCGCCGCGCGGCGCCGCCGAGCGGCCGCGCCCCTGACGCGGCGCCCGCGCCGAGATCAGGCGCGCCGGCTGACCAGGAGGCCGTGCCGCTCTCCGCCGGGCGCCGCTCCCGTGCCGGGCACGCTCGCGAACCGCAGCGTCGCGCCGCCCCAGTCGACCGACGGGCTCCCCTTGAGCAGCGAGGCATAGAGCGCGCTCGCCTGCGTCATCGGGCAGCCGATCGCCTCGCGCACGAGCGTGAGCGACGCGGCCGTCGCGTAGCTGACCGGCGCCTGCCGGCCGTCCTCGCCGATCACCGTGACCTTGAAGACGTCGTCCTCGGCGCGCCCGGCGCGGTCCGGATCGGTCAGCGCGAGGTGCAGCGCCTCGATCGCGTAGCTACCGGCGCCTGCGCTCGCGTCGAGCGTCACGTAGAGCTCGAGGAGCGGCGCCGTGTAGCGGACGACCTGCCGCGCCGCTGCTCGTCCACCCGGCGCGAGCGTCGCCAGCGCCTCACGGCGCCTGAGCTGGGCCTCCACGACGAGCGCCGACCGCGCGAGCTCGCGCTCCGTCTTGCCGAGCAGCCGGCGCGCGCGCATCTCGGCGAGCGCGCGCTGCAGCACCTCGCGGTTCCTCGCCGCCTGCTCGTGGCTCCGCTCGCGCGCGAGCAGCGCCTCGAGCTCGCCGAGCGCTCGCTCGTGCTCCCCGATCGACGCGAGCGCGTCGGCGAGCGTGAGCCGCGCGTCGGTGAACGAAGGCGCGCGCCTCACCGCCTCGCGGTAGGCCGCGATGGCGGGCGCGATCTCCCGCCGCGCCTCGTGCGCGAGCCCGAGCGCGAAGGCCGCCCGCGCGTCCTCCGGCGCCGCCTCGCACGCCCGCGAGAGCCAGCGCGCCGCCTCGTCATAGAGGCGCTGGTCATAGAGCACCACCCCGAGCTCGCGCAGCGCCCGCGGGTCGGGCGGATCGTTCGCGGCGCCCTGCCGGAGCTCCGCGGCCGCCTCGTCGAGCCGGCCGAGGCGGACCAGCGCGCGGGCGTAGGCGAGGCGCGCCTCGATGTCGCCTCCGCCCCGTTCCACCACGCGCGCGAGCGCCCTCGCAGCGTCCGCCCAGCGGTCCTCCGCCGCGTACGCCGCCCCGAGCGCGAGCCACGCCCCCGCGTCGTCCGGCGCGCCCGCGACGTGCCCCTCGAGCCCGGCGATGCCGCCCGCCATGTCTCCGCGGCTCAGCAGATCGAGCGCGCGCGATCGCTGCGCTCCGGACGACGTCATGGCGGCAGCGTACGCCGGCGCGGCGACGCGGGTCGAGCGCCTGAGCGGGCGGGGCCTCGCCCGCTCAGGGCGGCGTCAGTACCCCCGCGGGAGATCGGCCGCCAGGCACGAGACGGTGTTCGGCGCCCCGCGCGACGACCACTTGGCGCCGGCCGGCGCCCCGCCGTCGAAGCGCACGCCCTCGTGTGGATCCCACGACGGCGTCTCGCCCGGGCGCAGGGAGTGCGTCCCGCTCTGGTAGAACGCGATGATGTACGTGTGCCCCGCGACCCGGCAGCCGAGCCGGCCCGCGAGCGCTTGCGCGAAAGCGCGGCCGGTGTGGCCGAAGGCGCTGCAGCAGCGGAGCCACACGACGGCGTCCGGCCCCGCGAGCTCGGCCTTCAGGGCGTCGAGCGCGCCGTCGAGCGGCGAGCCGGGCCGGAGCGTGGCCTCGTCGAGCCGCGTCGCGCCCATGCGCATGTAGCCCCAGCCGCCGTGCCCCCAGGCCTGCAGCGACGCGATCTTCTGGCCGCGCTCCCGCGCCGTGCGCGCCGCCCAGCCGAGCGCCTCGGCCCAGCTCGAGGCGGCCTGCCACGCGTCGGCCGCGCCTGTCATGCGGTGCAGGAGCGCTCCGGCGCGCCAGATCGGCGTGAGCCCGATCGTCGCGCCCACCGCCTCACCCAGGATCTCGAGGTCCCCGGTCTCGGCGGAGCCGGCGGAAGCCGTCGAAGCGGGGCGCGCGCTCGCCGCGCCTTCGCGCCGCCTCGCGCCGTTCGCCCGCCGCGCGCCACCCCACCCGACGTCGGTGTTATCGAAGAGAACGAGCCGCATTCAACCCCCCATTCTACACGCTCCGAATGTACCGCCGCTCGCAACCGCGGCCACGCGGTCGATTCCCCACCCGCCCCCCGAGCGCCCCCCGACGGCGCGCCGCACGCGCCGCACGGGCCCCACGCCCTGGGCGCGGCGAGGGCGCGATGGACGGGAGGAGGTCGCCCGTTGGCGTCCGTCGACGTCCGTCGACGTCCCTCGACGTACGGTTCGTGGTGGGCGCAATCGATAGTGATTTCCTCCCGCGCCCTCGGGTAGCCTGCCCGAACCGATGGGCCTGTCCGAAAACATCAGGTTTTATGCGGCGACCGATGTCGGTCGCATGCGGGACCACAACGAGGACAACTACCTCGTCGACAAGAAGCTCGCGCTCTTCGTGGTCGCTGACGGGATGGGCGGGCACGCCGCGGGCGAGGTCGCGAGCGCCCTCGCGGTCCGCATCATCCACGAGGAGCTCAAGAAGGAGCGGGACCTCATCGAGAACCAGGCGCGCAGCAACGTGCGGCGCGCCGCGATGAAGGAGGTCCTCAGCCTGCTCGAGCACGCCGTCCAGCGCGCGTGCGCCCGGATCCACGAGGAGGCGAAGGCCGACGCGACGAAGCGCGGCATGGGCACGACGCTCTCCGCGCTCCTCATCGCCGGCTCGCACGGCTACATCGCGCACGTCGGCGACAGCCGCATCTACCTCCTCCGCGAGGGCCGCATCCAGCAGGTCACCGAGGATCACACCGTCTACAACGAGCTCATCAAGCGCGGGAAGCTCACGCGCGATCAGATCGAGAAGGTCGCGCAGAAGAACGCGATCACCCGCGCCGTCGGCGTGTACGAGCGCGTCGAGGTCGACACGCTCACGATCGAGGTGCTCCCGGGCGACCAGTTCCTCCTCGCGTCGGACGGGCTCCACGGGTACATCGCGCACACCGCGGAGCTCGAGCCGTTCTTCGAGGAGGAGAACGGCGAGGTCGCCGCGAACGGCCTCATCGATCTCGCGAACAGGAAGGGCGGCAAGGACAACATCACCGCGGTCCTCGTGCGGCTCGGCCAGGGCGACCACCGCGACAGCGTCCGCGCCCGGCTGCTCGCCCTGAAGCGCGACGTGCTCGCGAAGATGCCCCTCTTCGCGCGCCTGCAGGAGCGCGAGATGCTCCGGGTCATGCAGGTCGCCGAGGTGCTCTCGTTCGAGCCGGGCCAGATCGTGGTGCGCGAGGGAGATCGCGGCGACGAGCTCTTCATCGTGCTCTCGGGCCTCGTCCGGATCATCCGCGGCGAGTCGGTGCTCAGCGAGGTCGGCCCGGGCGAGCACTTCGGCGAGATGGCCCTCATCCGCAGCATGCCGCGCTCGGCCACCGTCTCGGCCGTGGAGCAGAGCGAGCTCATCGCCGTCCGTCGCGCCGATTTCTTCGAGATCCTCCGCAAGGAGCACGAGCTCGCCGTGAAGCTGCTCTGGCAGTTCCTGGGGGTGCTCGCCGACCGGCTCGACCAGACGTCGCGCGACCTGAGCACCGCCCGCGAGGAGCTGGCCGCGGAGGACATCACGAGCGAGATCTTCCCCGACAGCGAGGAGGGGAAGAGCCCGTTCGCCCCCGAGGAGCGCTCCTCGGCGCGCTGAACGGCGCCCCCGGCGGGCCGCCCCGTCGCGGGCGCGGCCGACGCGCGGGACAGAGCTGGATTGCTGCGGCGCGGACGACGGGGCGCGGCCGCGCGAGCCGGGCGAGCGATTCGCGGATTGACACCCTCCTACCCCGGCCGGTAGCGTCCGTCCGACGGATAACCATGAGCATGCACGGCAGAACGTACTGCGAAGGCCATCTCGCTCGCGTCGCCATCAACGTGGCTGGGGGCTCGGCGTTCGCGTCGCTCGCGCTCGCTACGGCGGCTCTCCTCGCGGCGTCCCCCGCGGCCGCCGACGAGCCGCGGAGCGCCACCGAGCCGCGGCTCATGACGGAGACGGGCGAGATCACGAGCGTCGTCGACGCCTTCGACGACGGCGACACCTTTGATCTGAACCTCAGCCTCGGCTTCGAGTACGCGACGAAGAGCGCGAAGATCCGGCGCGAGACGAGCATCGCCGGGCCGGGGCTGTCGTCGGGCGGCTACACGTCGAACCTGCTCAACGTGGCGAGCTACAACGAGGTGACCTCGAAGCTCAACATGCGCCTCGACGTCGGCCTCTACCGGGACCTGGCGCTCTACCTCAGGATGCCGCTCATCCTGAACCACGCGCGCGAGCTCACCGATCTCAACGGCAGCGCCGGGGCGGAGGCGCAGGCCGTCGCGCTCGCGGGAGCCCCCGGGGAGCAGCTGTTCCAGCTGCCGTTCACGTCGCCGAACCGCAGCGGCATCGAGTACCTCGCCGTCGGGCTCGACGTGAACATCATGAACCAGGCGCGCGACCGGACGAAGCCGACCTGGCTGTTCGGGGTCGAGGGGCGCTTCCCTGTGAGCGAGCCGATGCACGCCTGCACCGAGGCGCCGAAGAGCGGCCAGGTGAAGTGCGCCGATCCGACGGACATCAACCGGAACAACACGAGCGACAACGAGTTCGAGGGGGAGAGGATCGCCCAGCGCGACCCCGGCGTGTCGCGCGGCACCATCGGCCTCGAGGTCCACACGTACCTGTCGAAGCGGATCAAGTACGTCGAGCCGTACGGCGGGTTCAAGGCGCTGTTCGAGTTCCAGCAGGAGTCGAGCGACTACGGCCTCACCGACCTGAAGACGTCGCTGGTGAACCACCCGCCGCTCGTCGGCACCGTGATGCTCGGCATGTTGATCGTCCCCTGGGAGAACCGCGAGAAGTACACCGGGCTCACGCTCGATCTGCGCTTCACCGGCGAGTACCACTCCGAGGGGCGCGACTACTCGGAGCTGTTCGACGCGCTCGGATCGAGCGACGCGAGCTCGCTGCGCCAGCCGCAGTGGGCGGCGTTCCGCGACAACGACGCGTACGACCCGGACCTGTGCAGGACGGGCGACGCGAGGGCCTGCGCGCCGTCGGTCGTCGACGAGGGCTCGCAGCGGACGTACTTCACGGGGCTCAGCGACGTCCAGCCGTACGGCTCGTACCGCGCGTCGGCGAGCGTGACGTGGAGGGCGGCCGAGCTCGTGAAGTTCCAGATCGGCGCGGGCTTCCGCCACGATGGGGGGCACGGCATCGGCGGCGATCAGCCGTGCAACTCCCAGTACAAGGACAGCCTCGGGGCGGCAGGGCCTTGCCGCCGCCAGGACGAGGACGGGCGCCTCACCGTCACCGGCAGCCCGAACCCGAACTACCGCCCGACCATCAACGCGGTCGGCCGCCGCTTCTACGTCAACGACAGCAACACGTTCGATCTCTTCGCGAGCGGCACGTTCATGTTCTGATCGACGCCCCGAGCGCCGTGGCCGCCGCGGCGCTCGCCGCCTCTGGCCGAAGCAGCGACCCCATGATCGACCCCAGGCACCTCCGCGGTGGCGTGGGCGCTCTGGCGCTCGCCGCGGCGCTCGCTGCGGCGCTGCCAGCGTCGGCTCAGCCCGAAGACGCGGCGCCGCACGCGCGCTCCGGAGACCGCGCGCGACCGCCGCAGCCCGCGCGATCGCCGCAGCCCGCGCAGCCGCCGCAGGCCGCGCGCTCCGGAGAGCCGGCGCCTCCGCCGCGGCCCTCGAGGTCGGCGGTCGTGCTGGCGACGGCGGTCGCGCCCGAGGCCGAGGAGCGCGCCGCCCCGCTCGCCAGCGCGCTCGACGCGCTCCTCTCGGACACGGCGCAGGACCTCGGCCTGTCGGTGGAGCTCGCGGGCCGCGTCAACGCGCGATCGCGGCCCGACGAGGCCGAGCTCATCGAGCGCGCGCGCTCCAGCGACAAGCTCTTCATCGCGCCGAGCCTCGAGCTGCGCGGCGACGAGGTGGAGCTCAGGCTCTCGCTCGCGTCCGGCGGATCGAGGTCGCTCAGGGTGCGGGTCGAGCGCGTCGCGCGTGATGACCTCGCGGTGCGCGCCGCGGTGATGCTCCGCGACCTCCTGGCCGAGCTCGACGGCGGCGCCGCGGCCACGGTTCTTGCCCGCGAGGCGCCGTGCTCCGAGCGGTGCCGCGGGCGCCTCGCCACGCCGGCGCGCAGCGTGGGAAAGGCGACGCTCGCGGCCAACGCGACGCTCTATGGAGGCCTCGTGGGCTTCTCGATCCAGCGATCGAGCGGCTCGGACGATCCGCGCCTGCTCTACCCGCTCCTGGCCGTCGGGGCCGGCGTCGGGCTCGGCGGGGCGATCATCATCGCAGAGGAGTGGGACGTCGGCATGGCCGACGCGTGGTATCTCGGGTCCGGCACGTGGTGGCCGACGATCGCGGGCCACCTGATCTACGAGGGCCGCTTCGCGCAGCACGCCCAGGATCCGGCGCAGGAGCGCTGGGCGTCCGGGCTGATCGGCGGGACCGCCGGGATCACGCTGGCGGCGCTCGGGCTCTCGCTGGGCCACATGTCCGAGGGCGGCGCGCTGATGGCGCAATCGGGCGGCGGGCTCGGGCTCCTGCTCGGCGGGCTCGTCGAGTGGGCGGGGCGGGGCGACGTGCAGCGGACGCCGATCGCGGGGATGGGCTACGGCGCGGCGCTCGGCTGGCTGGGGGCGGCCGCGGCGGCGACGCAGCTCGACGTCACGGCGTCGGAGGTCCTGGCGATCGACGTGGGCGCGATGCTCGGCGGGCTGGGCGCCGCCGCGCTGGCCAGCCCGCTCGTGTTCGAGTCTCCGACCGAGGCGCAGCAGCGGGCCTGGGTCGGCGCCACGGCCGCGGGCTTTCTGCTCGGGGCGGGCGTCGCCTGGCGCGTGACGCGCCCTTCCGCGGTCGGCGCCCGCAGCGCGGGCCCCTCGTGGAACCGGTTCGGCCTGCCCATGTTGGGAGTGATAGGAGAGAGCGTGGTCGGGAGCCGGCGAGCGCCCGCGCTCGGCCTCGGGTGGCAGGGGACGATTCCGTAGGAGTTATGAAGATCACGATCACCGAGCTGGATGCAGGGACGCGCCTCGACAAGCTGCTCG
Source organism: Sorangium sp. So ce375 (assembly GCF_051473855.1). Taxonomy (NCBI): domain Bacteria; kingdom Pseudomonadati; phylum Myxococcota; order Polyangiales; family Polyangiaceae; genus Sorangium; species Sorangium sp. So ce375. The sequence goes on along the minus strand of NZ_CP150335.1, from coordinate 9,145,423 downwards.
TGCAGCTTCTCCCCGGGCTGGGGCGGGCGGGCGCGAAGCGGCTGTTCTCCGAGGGGCGCGTGCGCGTGCTCGGGGTGGGGAAGAGCGGCGCCGGCCGGCGCGCGTCGAAGGGCGACGTGGCGGCGGCCGGAGAGGTGCTGGAGGTCGACGTGGAGCCCACGGAGGCCTCCGGCGCGGCGACGCCGGATCCTTCGGCGCCGCTCGACGTGGTGCTCGAGCGCGACGACCTCGTCGTGGTGAACAAGCCCGCCGGGGTGCCGACGGCGCCGCTCCAGCCGGGCGAGCGCGGGACGGTCGCGAACGCGCTCGTGGCGCGGTACCCCGAGATGGCGGGCATCGGCTTCTCTCCGCGGGAGCCTGGGCTGTGCCACCGGCTGGACACGGACACGAGCGGCCTCGTGCTCGCGGCGCGCACGGCCGCGGCGTTCGCGGCGCTGGGCGCCGGGCTGAAGGAGGGCCGGCTCGACAAGCGCTACCTGCTGGTCTGCCAGATCGGCGATCTCCCCGAGATGGGCTCGATCGAGGTGCCGCTCGCGCCGCACCCGAAGGACAAGAAGCGCGTCTACCCGTGCATCCACCCGCGCGACGTGGCGCGCTACGCGCCGAGGCCGGCCGCGACGATGTACAAGCGCGTGCGGCAGGTGGGGCTCTGGGAGCTCGTCGAGGCGCGGGCGCCGAGGGCGCTGCGGCACCAGATACGGGCGCACTTCGCGTCGGTTGGGCACCCGCTGGCCGGCGACGTGCTCTACGGCGGGCCCGTGGTCGAGGGGCTGAGCCGCCACGCGCTGCACGCGCACTACATCGGGTGGGGCGGCAGCGACGCGGTGCCTGCGTTCGTTGTGACGTCGCCGCTGCCCGCGGACATGGCCGCGCTGGTCGGCGAGGCCTGAGCCGGGCGCCGCGCCGCCTCAAGGCGCGTTCGCGCCTCTGTCGAGCGTGGCGCGCCGCGCTCGCGCCTCGCCCGGGCGGCGCGCCGCCTCAGGGCGCGCTGGCCTCGATGACATGGCCGTCCACGTCGCGCGCCCGCGCCGTGATCTGGAGGTCGTCGGCCGACGCCGTCCCTTTCATGTCGCCGAAGCGGAACGCGATGACGTACGTCGAGGACTGCGCGTTGAACTTCGCCGGCTCGATCCGGATGCCTCCGAGGCTCTGCTCGTCGATGATCGCGGCGTCTCCCTCCCCCGTATACTTGCGGTTCCACTCCTCGTAGTTGAACACCCGCTCCTCGATGAGCTCCCCGGTCGACCGGGCGGACGTCGCGACGGCGACCTCGACGAGTCCCGGGGCGATGCCGGGCAGGGTGGCCTCGACCTCGACCGAGACGCTCGTCGTGGCGTCCTCGTCGGTGCGGCGCACGGCGATCGCCGGGGGCAGCCCGCCCGGCGTCGGGAGGAAGCGGAGCGGGTGCACGCAGTACACCTTCTCGTGCCCTCCCTCGCGGATCTCGAAGTGCAGGTGAGGGAACAGGCTGCTGGCGGCGAGCCCTGTATAGGCGATGTGCTGACCGCGCCCGACCTGCTCGCCGGCCTCGACGAGCGGCATCGCCAGGTGGATATAGGTGCTGTAGAAGCACGCGCCCGGCTGCTCGCAGTGCTCGATCTGCACCACGACGTCCTCGAAATCCTGGTAGCGGCCCGCGCGCACAACCTTCCCGTCGGCGACCGCGTACACCGGGGTGCCCATGACGGTGGGGATATCGATGCCGCGGTGGAAGTCGTAGACGCCATCGCGCGAGGTCTGCAGGCGGGGGCCGAAGCTCGACGACATCGGCTGGATCTCGTCCGTCCCGCCGATCGGCCACACGAGGTCTGCGCCTTCGGGCTCCGAGGCGCAGCCGGCGGCGAGCGCGGAGAGGGCCAGCACGGGCGCGAGGGACGATGGCTTCATGGTGGCGAGTCCTCGGCGCGCGGGCGCAGCGAAGGTGGCGAGGCCACGGCGCAGCGCCGCTCGCTCACGCTATCGAAGCAGAGCGCAGAAGTCGAGGTCAGGGGCGCTGCGCGCGTGTACGATGCTGCGATGTCGCCGCGCGCGCGCCGAGCGAGGCGCTCTCTCCCTGCACGGCTGACCCTCGCGGCCTGCGTGCTCGCTCCGGCCGCGCTCACTCCGCGCGGCGCTTCCGCGGAGCAGCCGGCGCTGGCGGAGGCGGCGCCTGGGCGCGCCCCGCCGCGCTCTGCGTGGTCGAGCGACCTGTCCGGCGACGGCGGCGTGGAAGGTGAGCCGGCGCGCCGTGGCCCGGAGACGCCCTATTTCCCGGTCAACCTGTCGCTCCTCTTCCCGCTCAGCACCAACGCCACGGCGCCCGATCTCGCCACCCACCTCGATCTGGCGCTCCTCCTCGGCCGTGTCGGGTTCGTGGACGGCGCCCAGGTCGGCCTGTTCTCGTGGACGTCGGGGGATCTGCGCGGGCTCCAGCTCGGGGTCGCGAGCGTCGTCTCGGGGCGCGCCGAGGGGCTGCAGCTCGCGGGGGGGTTCGCCCTCGCGGACGCCCCGCTCGCGGGGGTGCAGGTCGCCGGGCTCTTCGGCTGGGCGAGCACGGCGGTCGCAGGCGCGCAGATCGCCGGGGTCGCCAACCAGACGTACGCCGACGTCGACGGCCTGCAGGCCGCCGGCGCCGTCAACGTCGCTCGCGGACAGGTGACGGGCGTGCAAGCGGCCGGCGCGGTCAACATCGGCCGCGTCGACGGGCTCCAGATCGGCGCCATCAACGTCTCGCAGGAGCAGCGGGGGCTCCAGATCGGGCTCATCAACGTGGCCCGCAAGATCGACGGGCTCCAGATCGGCGTCATCAACGTGACCGACCATCTCCGGGGGGAGTCGCTCGGCCTCATCCCGCTGCCGCGCGAGGGGGGGATCCGGCTGGCGCTCTGGGGGAGCACCGGACTGCACGGCAACGCCGGCCTCAAGTTCTCGAGCCGGTACGCTTATACGATCCTGAGCTTCGGGCTCCACAGCGAGCCGCGCGCGCCACGCGCGCAACGTGTCGACGAGGAGCGCGCCGCGGAGCGAGAGGCCCTGTACGCCGTGGGCCTCGCGATGGGCTCACGCCTGCCGATCGGCGTCGAGCCCCTCTCGCTGAGCGCCGATGTCGGCGCCTACCACCGCGGCCCGTTCCAAGGGGATCTCCCCGGGCGAAATGAGGTGCTGAAGGCGCGCGTCTCGGCCTCGTACGCGCTGGCGGAGCGGCTCTCTCCGTTCGTCTGCGCCGGCGGCTACCTGACGTTGCGGGGCGAGGGCGCGCTCGAGGTCGGCGGCGGGCCCGAGCTCTGCCTCGGCGTCGAGCTCGGCCTCGTCGACGCGGCTCGGCGTCCTCGCGCGCCCGCAGCCCCGCGGGGCCCTGCTGCGCCCGCCGCCCTCGCGGGCCGCCGCGGCGCCCTCAGGGCGTCGCCGGGGCCAGCGCGTACGACCGGTGCGTCATCGTCACGCCGAGGCTCGTGAGCGCCGGGTCCGCGGCGGTGCAACGCACGAAGCTCCAGTCGTTCGGCGTGGCAAGGCCGAACCCGAGGGAGCTGTCGGCGACGGTGCCCTCCCACTCGATGAGCGACACGTCGTCGAGGAACGCGGTGGCCTCGCCGCTCGTCGGCACGCCCGCCCTGAAATAGAACCGCACGGAGCCAGCGTTCGACGGCGGGGTGAGGTCGATGGTGAACTGCTGCCAATCGTACGTTCCGCCCGCGCGCGTGAGCACGACGCTGTTCGATAGGCTGGTCCCGCCGCTCGTGTACCAGTAGACCTGCACGCGCATCTGGCCGGCGTTGTCTCCCTTCATGTAGCCGGTCAGGGTCAGCTTGCGGCCAGGCTCGAACTTGACGCGGTTGTTCATGTAGGTCGAGACCTCGGACGTGCTGTTCGACTTGCGCAGGAACACCATCGCCCCTGTCCCGCCATGGACGACGCTGTTCTCGATGTAGCGGTATTCGCTCATCGACCACATCGAGCCCTCGTGGGAGGTGTCGTCCACGTCGCCGTCCTCGAAGTCGCCGTAGAGCATGATCTCCCGGCCGTAATCGCAGCTCGCGGCGGCCGTCGTCCGGACGGCGGCGAGCGAGTCCGCCGGACTCGAGCGCAGGTGCGCGAGCGGGCTTGTGCGGCGGCTCGTGAGCGGCACGGTGCGCGTCTCGACGGCGTCGCTCGTCGTGTACTGCGAGGGGGCGCTCACCGCGGCGGCCCGCGGGCCGCTCGCGAACACGACCGCGCCGGTCAAGCCGTCCGCCGCCTCGCCGGGCGCGGGCGCCGCCGGGAGCGTCGTGGAGAGGTGACCGATGTGGCGGATCGCCCGGCCGAGCCAGGCCCCGCCCACGAGCTTCGGGACATAGTCCTCGTTCTGGAACGGGATGAGCTGCACGCGGTGGACCGCGCGGTTGCCGCTCGCGTCCTCGTCGATGTCGATGGCCGCGAGGTACGACTGGTACGTCTCGAACACGTCCTGATCGAAGACCATGTTGCCGAGCGACATGAAGATGTAGCGGGGGCCGGCGCCGACGTTGTAAAGCCCGACGCCGTGGATCGTGTGCGGGTGGTGCGCCACGATCATGCCGGCGCCCTTCTGGACGAGCTGAGTGAACCGCCGCCGCATGCCGGACGACGGATAGTCGCTGTACTCGATGCCTCCGTGGACCACCGGGATGGCGAAGCGCCCGACCGCGTCCTTGGCCATGAAGTCGCTGATCTCCGTGAGGCCGAGCTCGAGCGCGCCGGCCTTGGGGGGGGGCCCGTCGGAGGCGGTAAGCGCGTACTCCGGGAGCGTCGTCCCGTCGTTGACGAGCTGGCTGAACCCCTGGAAGGCCACGTCGACGCCGCGGAGCGTCCGGTACAGCACGGTGCCCTTCGCCATCGTCTCGTCGAGCCCTGCGCCGAACCAGTCGAGGCCGGCGTTCGGCACGGCGGTGAGCGTGTCGGCGACGCCTGCCTCCAGGTAATCGTACATGTGGTTGTTGCCGAGGCTCACGCCGTCGACGCCGGAGAGCGCGAGCGCCCTGACCGCCTCGGGGTACGAGAAGAACGTGAACGACTTGTAGGGGTGGGGCGTCGTCGGGTTGGAAGTGACAGGGCACTCCAGGTTGACCTGGGTGTAGTCGGCCGACGAGAGGACGTCGCGCAGGAAGGTGAGGATGGCGCTCGCGTCGGCCTGCCGCGTGGCGGGGCGGATCAGGTCGCCCTCCTCTCCCTCGATGCCGTCTTCGTCGCTGTCGATGAAGCGCCGCCCGAACATCGTGTCGCCTCCCACGAGGATCCGGGCGCGGCCCGCGCGCTGCACCGTCAGCGCGACGCGGCCGACCCCGGCGGCCGCCTCGGCGAGCGGCCGGTGCAGATCGGCAGGGATGATCTCGCTGTAGTACCCGTCGATCTCGACGCGCAGCAGGATCGAGCGCCGCGCGAGCGCCGCCATCGTGAACGCGCCCGTGCCGTCGGTGAACGCGATCTCGCCGTCGTTGACCGCGCCGCTCCCCCAGCCGATGGCCGTCACCTCGGCCCCCACGATCGGCGACCCCGCCTCGTCGACGACGACGCCGGTCACATCGATGGGGGCCGCCGCGTAGGTGGCGTCGTACGTGGCCTCGGTCGCGTCGAACCGGTACGCCGCCAGCCCATCGCCGGCGGCGAGCCAGACGCAAGCCGCGGCGCACGCGGAGAGCGGCGTGGATGTGATGATGCGGACAACGGGTCTTTTTGCCATGGTCGCTCCCGATCGGTTGAGGCCTGTTCGAGGATGGATGTCATCGACAGGCGTGATGGCCAGAGCTCCGCCGGGGTCGGTCGAACACGTGCAAATGTGCTGTGCGACGAGACTCCGAGGTGACCAAGGCCGACGATGGGGTCGCGAGCGTCGACTGGCCGCTCAGCCCTCGCTGGAGAGACCGCGAGAGCGCCGACCCATGCACGATTCGAGCCGTTTCTGCGCTGGCGTTTGAGACAAAGACGATTAGTGCGAGACTATCATGCTCCGGTCATCGACCGCTATACGCTCGAATGGAGCCGCCTGCGATTTGTCGTTTTGACGAGGTGTGTTTGCACGTAAAGGCACGTGAAGGCGCGTGTATGGACGGTGCGCTGTGGCGATGCGCGCCTGTGTCGCATGGGGGCGCACCGCCCCCGGCCGGCAGCGCGCGCTGGCTACCTGAACAGCGCCGAGCCTTTGGCGAGCTGTGCGCGGCCGATCACCGCCAGGAGATCGGTTTGGGTCACGATGCCGCGCAGGCGCATCTCGGCGTCGACGATCAGCGCTTCGTGCACGCGCCCGCGGGAAAGGAGCTGGAAGAGCTCGTTGATCGGCGTGCTCTCGCGGGCGATCTCGAAGTAGATGGAGGGCAAATCGCGCACGGTGGCCTCGGGCATGGCCGACGCGATCGAGATGTCGATCGCGCCGTGCACGACGCCTCGCTCGTCGACCACCGGCAAGACGCGCAGGGCACGCTCGCGGAGGCGGCGCAGCGCCAGCGCGCTCGGAGCGTCGGGGTGAATCGTGACCAGATCGCGCGACATGATCTCGGCGCACGTGATGCCTCCGCGCAAGCGCCGCTGCGCTTCCTCTTCGACGCTCCGAACGAGGGCGATCAGATCTTCGCGCTCGACGTCGAGCGGCGTACCGAGGCGCTCGATGGCGGCGTCGATGTCGCTCGGCGAAAAGCCGACGCGGAGCTCGGGCGGGGCATCGGCGGTGCCGTGGGGCGAGACCGGCAAGGTCACGACGTGCGGGTAGCTGCGGCGCACCAGGTTGTTGAAGACGAGCCCGGCGGCCACGAGCAGCACGGAGTTGATGGCGACCGGCATGAGCGCGAAGCGATAGCCCAGGCTCGTCACGGCCGAGCCGCCGATGACCGCCGTGAGCGCCACCGCGCCCGCGGGCGGGTGCAAGCAGCGCAGCAGGCTCGTGACGGCGATGGTGACCGCGACCGCGACCGCTCCGGCGCACAGCGGATCGGGGATGAGGCGCGCAGCGGTCACGCCGATCACGGCCGCCAGCACGTTGCCGCCGAGCACGGACCAGGGCTGGGCGAGCGGGCTCGCGGGGACCCCGAACACGAGCACGGCCGAGGCGCCGATCGGCGCGATGAGGAGCGGAGCGTGCGCGGTGGGGCCGACGCAAGCGTTCATCACGAGCCCGGTGACCAGCAGCCCGAGCAAGCCCCCGATAGCAGCATAGAGCCGCTCGCTCACGAGCAGCGGCGTGCGCACTGGCTGGAACCGCGTAAGAAAGCTCGAGCCCGCAACTCCAAAGCTCATCGCGCGGCCATATATCGAGGTGCTCGCGCGTTGTCTATGAACGCGTACGAGCGCTTACGAACGCTGGCGAGGTGCTCGCGGATCGCGAAATCGTTTCGGGACGTCGGGGCGCGGGCCGACCCTGCGCTACGCCGCGGCGGAGACGGCCTTCTTGCGGGGGCGCGGCGCGCGGGTCGCGCCGGCCGCGCCAACGCCGGACGGCTTCGTCGGCGTGGCGCCCGCGGGCGGGGTGGACACGGCGCGGACGAGCGCGGCGGCGATGGCCGCCGTCATCCGCGCGGTCGGCAGGCGCGGCGTGAACGCGAGCACGCGCTCGCCGGGGCGGCGGCCGCGCGACGACCGGCCGCTCTTCGCGAGCCGCTCGACGGCGTGCTCGCACGGCGAGCCCGGCGCGACGCGCAGCAGGACCTCGGGCAGCCCGATGGCGCCGCCGGCGCCGGGCGCGTAGACGACGCCGACCTCGATCGCCACGAACCCGGGGAGCGCCGCGCGCGGCGAGAGGCCGAGCCGCAGCTCGTCGGCGTCGGGGCTGCCGTCCGGGATGCGGAGGCGGCCGACGATGCGGAGCTCCTGCGCCGCGGCCGCGGCGCGGGCAGGCGCCTTCCGCGAGCGCCGCACACGCCGCGCGACGTCGCGCAGGAACGCGACCGGCCGCGCCGCCGGATCGGCCGGGAGCTCGGCGAGCCGGCCGGTGCAGAAGATCGCGAGCAGCGCCGTCGCGTCGAGCGCGAGCAGGTGGGCGTGGTACGGCGAGGCGGCCGCCACGGCGTGGACGCCCGCGCCGAGCCCGGCGAGCAGCGCGACGAGCAGCGCCTTGCCGGCGCGCGTCGAGACGTCGAGGTAGACGCCGCGCACCCGCGGCGGCTCGCGGAACGCCTCGGCCTCCGCGATGGGGAGCCACTTGCCAGGGCGCCGCAGGGCCGCGCTCGCGCGCTCCGGGCGGGGCGTGCGGTGCGCGGCGAGCGCGGTCGCCGCGGCCACGAGCGCGGCACCCGGCGTGCCGTCCCTGAGCAGGAGCTCCAGCGCGACGCCCGCGACCAGCGCGAGCCCCGCGAGCGCGGCGCGCGGCGCGAGCGGGATCGGGACGAGGGGCCGCGGCGCGACGCCCGCGGCCTGCGCGAGGCGCTCGTGCTCGCGCGCCTTGAGCGCGACGAGGGCGCTGTAGAGCGCGAAGAGGACCACGCCCGCGGCCACGTAGAGGGTGCGGCCGCGATCGGGGCTGCCGGCCGCGGCGTCCGAGATGCGGCCGAGCGTGTCGGCCCCGGGCCGCGCCGCGGCGGGCTCGGGCTGGAAGGCGCGCGCGTCGGCGCGGATCGCCCACCGGATCGGCTCGGCCTTGGGGGCGTACGGGCGGAGCAGCTCGAGCTCGTCCTTGTCGAGCGCGCGACGGAGCGTGGAGAGCGTCGTCGGCGCCGCGAGCTCGTCGGGGGACGGCGCCTCGCCCGCCGCGCCGGCGCGCGCCTCGTCGACGCGCGGCTCGTCGGGCGCGGCCGGGAGCGCGACGGTGAGCCGCGCCGAGTCGTAGCCGTCGTCCCAGACGGGGCCGGTCCATGAGACGCGGGTGCTCGGGCCATCCTGCCGGATGAGCCCGCGCTTCATGAGGTCCGTGCGATACCGGAAGAAGAGCACGAACACCCCGCGGCTCAGGCCCTTGCCGTCGAAGCGGGCCCGCAGCGCCGGCGGGCGGCGCGTGCCGTCCTCGCGCGGCCGGGGGTCGGGCGGCAGGAGCTCGATCGCGACCGGCGCCGCGGACGCGAGGGAGCCCGCCTCGGCGGCCTTGAAGGGCACGGCGTAGCTGCCCTGATCGAGCTGAGCGTCCGGGTCGACGCCCTGGATGTCGAGCGCGCGGAGCGGCCCGCCCGAGATCTTCAGCGTGACCTTGTGCTCGACGGTGGCGGCGCCGGCCCGGTCGATCGACAGGCGCACGTCGTCTCCGGCGACGTGCGCCTCGACCCACGCGCGCGCGGGGCGGGCGAACGCGATCGACACGAGCGCCGCCAGGAACGGGAGCAGCAGCGCCGGCCCGGGGCGGCGGGCGATGCGAGAGGGCATGGTGCAGGAGTCCCACGGCGCCGCGCGCGGGGCCAAGTTCCCTGGCCCGCGCCGGCCGACCGGCGCCGAGCCCTCCGCGGCGGGGGCCGCGCTGCCCTGCGCCGCCGCCGCTCAGGAGACTGCGGATGTGATCCTCAGTACGCGACGCCGAGCGAGAGCGACCCCATGAGCTTGATCTTCCCCGCCTTGTCGTAGAACACGATCGTGGGGGTGAGCTCCGCCGGAGGGGCGAGCGCGACGCCGAGCCCGAACCCTCCTGACATGGCGAACCCGCCGTCGCGGCCGAAGATGTTCGTGCTCCCGATGATGACGCCGAGGACGGCGCTGCTCACGTCGCGGCTCGCGGCGACCGTCGATGCGCGGGGAGGGGTGTAGGTCGCCTCGAACGACTCGTAGCCGACGCGCCCTTTCACCCAGAACCCCCGCAGCGGCTTTCCTTCGACGTAGACGCCGACGTCGGCCGCGAGCGCGTACCCGGTCGTGTCGATCGACGCGTCCTCGAGCGAGCCCCAGATCCACGACGGCGCGATGCCGATGGTGAGCGGTCCGATGACGGCGACCTCGCCCTCGAAGGTCATCTTTCCGAAAAGGAGATCGAGGGCGTTGTAGCGGACCGACCAGCGGCAGCAGGTCGACTCGGGGGGCTTCGGGGGCGGCGGTGGCCCGGCCGGCAAGGCGTACCCCGGACCATAGCCGGGCGGCTGCTGCGGATATCCTTGCTGAGGGTAACCTTGCTGAGGGTAGCCCTGTTGAGGATATCCCTGCTGTTGAGGATATCCCTGCTGCTGAGGGTAGCCCTGCTGAGGATATCCTTGCTGCTGAGGGTAGCCTTGCTGAGGATATCCCTGCTGTTGAGGATAGCCTTGCTGGGGATACCCCTGCTGCTGAGGATAGCCTTGCTGCTGAGGATACCCCTGCTGTTGAGGATACCCCTGCTGCTGAGGATACCCCTGCTGCTGAGGATAGCCTTGCTGCTGAGGATACCCCTGCTGTTGAGGATACCCCGACGGCGGTTGGGCAGCTCCACCGGGCTGCGCCTGGCCTTGCGGTAGCGGCTGACCGTTTTGTTGCGCTGTCGCCGCCGGCGCGAGGAGGAGCGCGCCGAGGCCGAGAAGGACGCCGCAAGCTGCCGGGCGGAGGGCCTCCCTGGAGGAGGGCGCACGCGCGGGGCCCAGACCCATGGTGAAAGCGCAATCCATGGCGGAGGACTGTACCGAATCCCGAGCACGCCGGCTACACGCGCGCCGCGAACCGTCGCCGCGCTCGCGCGCGCGATCTCCAGCCTGTAATCTCCGTTCCGATGCTGCCAATCCCCGAAGCCGTCGCCGCCGATCTCCCGCCCGGAAGCGCCGCCGCCTCCAGCGGAGCCGCAGCCGTGCCGGCGGGCGATCCGCGCGCCGCGCGCGGCGCCGAGACATCGTCGGCCGAGCTCGATCGTGCGCTGTCCGAGCTGGGCGACGCAGCGCTCGGGTTCGCTCGCATGCCGCTCCTCGAGAAGGCCTCCCTGCTCCGCTCATCGCTCCCGGGCCTGCTCGCCGCCGCGCGCCCCGAGGTCGAGGCGTCATGCGCCGACAGGGGGCTCGATCCAGGCTCGTCGGCGAGCGGCGAGGCGTGGCTCGCGGGGCCCTGCGTCACGCTCTCGCAGGCGCGCCGCCTGGCCGAGGCGCTCGAGGACATCGCCGCGCGCGGACGCCCCCGGCTCGGCCGCGGGGTGGTGCGCGCCCGCGCGGACGGCCGGATCGAGGTGGAGGTGTTCCCGACGTGCCTGAAGGACACCGCCCTGCACGGGCCGCTCCGCGCGCGCGTGCTGATGCAGCCCGGAGCGACGCGCGAGAGCGTCCGGGAAGGGCAGGCGCGCTTCTACCAGCAGCGCGACCCCGAGGGGGGCGTCGCGCTGGTGCTCGGCGCGGGCGATGTCGCGGGCGTCCCCCTCCGGGACGCGCTGCACAAGCTCTTCGTCGAGGGGCGCGTCGTGGTGGTCGCGATGAGCCCGCGCAGCGCGCCCCTCGGCGCGATCATCGAGCGCGCCCTCGCGCCGCTCGTCTCGCGCGGGCTGCTCCGCTTCGTCTACGGCGGCGCCGAGGTGGGCGCATCCCTCGCGGCCCACCCCGCCGTCTCGGAGGTCCACGTCACCGGCCCGGCGGCCGCGCACGACGCGCTCGTCTGGGGACCGCCAGGCCCGCAGCAGGCGCGCCGGCGGGCCTCGGGAGAGCGGCTGCTCGACAAGCCGGTCTCCTCCACGCTCGGCGGCGTCAGCCCGGTCCTCGTGATGCCGTGGCTCTACGGCGGCGACGAGCTCTGGTTCCAGGCGAGGTGCCTCGCGAGCCAGATCGTGAGCGGCGCCGCGTCTGGCAGCCACGCGGCGAGCCTCCTCGTGCTGCCCCGGGGCTTCGTGCAGCGGCCGCTGCTCTTCCGGATGCTCCACCGCGCGCTCGCCGCCGTGCCGCCGCGGCGCGCCGCCCACCCGGAGGTCGAGGCGCGTCACGCCGCGCTGACGGCCGGGCGCACGCCGATCGAGCCCGATCGCCTCGAGGCGTCCGCCGACGTGCCGCTGCCGTACGGGGTCGCGCGCATCGGCGCGCCAGGGCCGGGCGAGCTCCCCTGGACGCTGATCGCCGGGCTCGCGGCGTCGGACGCCGCCGAGCCGTTGTTCTCGACCGAGCCGATCGGCGGCGTGCTCTCCGTCGTCGAGGTCGGCTCGAGCGATCCGGTAGAGTTCCTGGAAGCGGCGACCCGCTTCTGCAACGACCGGCTCCAGGGCAGCCTTGGCGCGACGATCGTGGTGCACCCGATGAGCGAGGAGGACCCCGCCGTCGGGGCCGCGCTCGACCGCGCCTTGCTCGAGCTCCGGTACGGCGTGATCGCGGTGAACCAGGCGCCCGCCGCCGCGCACGCGGCCGTCGTCCCGCCCTGGGGCGGCCACCCCGGCTCGACGCTCGCCGACATCCAGAGCGGGCTCGGCTTCGTGCACAACACGGCGATGCTCGCGCAGGTCGAGAAGACCATCCTGCGCGCGCCGCTCACAGCCTTCCCGCGGCCGCCCGGCTTCTGCGATCACCGGCGCTCCCACGTCGTCGGGGAGAGGCTCGCGGCCTGCGCGGCGGAGCCGCGGTGGGGCAACGTCGCGCGCGTCGTGTCGGCCGCGCTGCGGGGCTGATCCGGCGTCGCGTCCCCACCGCGTCCTCGTCGCGATCCTCTCGTGATGACCGCGCGGCGATCAGGACGGGAGCGACGAGCGGAACTCCTTCACCTTCTCCACGATCTCGCGCAGCGCGTTCCGCGAGGCCTCGGAGACGTCCTCGGCCAGCTTCTCGGCGTCGAGGAGCCTGGGCTCCAGCTTGTCCCAGGCGTCCTTCGCGTCCATGCCGGCAAGGTGGAGCCTGACGCGGATCTCGTCGCGCAGGGTCTGCAGCGACTCCAGGCTCTTGTTCAGATCGCTCTTCAGCTCGGACGTGATGTGGCTCATTCTTGTCCTCCCGTTCGCACGAGGTGTTGATTGCCTCTGCGTCTGTCTGCGTCTGGTTGCGTTTGATGCATCGGCCGCGCCAGTTGGCGCGCTTCGACGCAGCGCGCGACATCCACGCGTCCTGGCTGGATCCGAGCCCATCAATCCTAGGCGCTGCCACCGCGCGTCCTCCTCACGAGGTGTGGCGAAAGCGCCCAGGGACGTGCGTTTTGCCGCACCTCGGGCGCGAGCGCGCGTCCGAGCTCTCAGGCAAGCTGCTTTTGCGCGCAGACGATCCCGTCGTGATCGGCATAGACGAGCTCGCCAGGGACCCACGTGACCCCGGCGAACGTCACGGCGACGTCGCGGTCCCCCGCGCCCTTCTTGCCGCTCTTCCTCGGGTGCGTCGCGAGGGCCTTCACGCCGATCGGGATGCGGGCGATCGCCTCCGCGTCGCGGATGCAGCCGTAAACGATCACGCCGGCCCAGCCGTTCTGATGGGCCATGGCGGCGATGTTGTCTCCGAGGAGCGCGCAGCGGAGGGAGCCGCCTCCGTCCACGACCAGCACCCGCCCGTCGCCGGGCTCTTCGAGCGCCTTGCGGACGAGCACGTTGTCCTCGTGGACCTTCACCGTGGTGATGCGCCCATGAAACAGGCGAGCGCCGCCGTAATCCCGGAAGATCGGGTCAGCGACGACGACGTCCGGGTGCTCGTCGCACAGATCCGTGGTCCTGATCTCTGAGCTCATGAAGACTCCCTCTCCGTTTTCATAGGTTGTCGGCCGGCGGATTCAACCGCTCGTCCGCCGCCGGTCAGGAGGGCTCGTGGCGCTCGCCGTCCTTGGCGGAGGGGGCGCCGCCCTTGCGCTTGTCCGCGCCGGCGAACGCCGCCGAGTCGACGCCATGGCGGGCGAGCCACCGGCGCAGCTGGTTCCGGTGCATCCCGAGCGAGCGCGCCGCGCGCGTGACATTCCCCTGCTCGCGCCGCAGCGCCGTCTCGATGGCGAGCCGCCGCATCTCCGGCGGCGCCGGCGTGCGCCGCGCGACCTCCGTGATGTCGAGGCCCGCGGACGGCGCGAGATCGATCACGTCCACCACGGAGCGCCCCGCCTCGAGCGCCGCGGCGCCCGCCTGCCGCACCTCGCAGAGCAACTCCCGCACGTTGCCCGGCCACGCGCGCAGCGCGCAGCACTCCAGGAAGCTGGCGCCCGGCGTGAGCTGCGCGCCGCTGCGCCTGAGCTCCGCCGTCACGAGCCACGGGAGCTCCTCGAGCCGCTCTACCAGCGACGGGATCCGGACCTCGGGCCGGCCGATCCGATAATAGAGGTCCTCCCGGAACCGGCGCGCCGCGACCTCGCCCTGGAGATCCTTCAGCGTGGCCGCGCACAGCCGGAACTCCACCTTGCGCGGGCGCGTGTCGCCGAGCGCGACCACCTCCCGCGTCTCGAGGACGCGGAGCAGCTTGGGCTGCACCGACGGGTCGAGCTCCGCGATCTCGTCGAGGAACAACGTGCCGCCGTGGGCAGCCTGGACGTAGCCCTCGGCGTCGGCCGTCGCGTCCGAGTAGGCCCCGCGCCGCGCCCCGAAGAACAGCCGCTCCGCGAGGCCCTCCGGGATCGCGGCGCAGTTCACGGCGACGAAGGGGCCGCCCCGCCCCGTCGCCGCGTGATAGGCGCGCGCCGCGAGCTCCTTGCCGGAGCCGCTCGGCCCGGTGAGCAGCAGCGTGTCCCCGCGCATCCCCGCGCGGTGGATCGCCTCGCGGACCTGGCGGAGCGTGGGGCCGACAAGGCCGTCCTCGTGCTCCAGGACCCCGGCGCGCCGGAACGGCGCGATGTCCGTGGTGAAGCGGAGCAGCGTGCTCCCGAGCCGGATCACGCGCGGGGGCGACGAGAAGACGTGATCCTCGATCTGCGCTCCATCGACGAAGGTGCCGTTCCTGCTGCCGAGATCGGTGATCCGGAGGCCCTCGCCCGACAGCGCGATGCGGGCGTGCCGGCGCGACACCTGCTCGTCCTCGACGACCACCGTGTCGTCCGCAGCCACGCGGCCCAGCACGACCGCCCCGCCCTCGAGCGGGATCGGCGCGCACGCAGGCCGGCCGCGGGTGAAGATGACCACGAGGCCGGGCGTCGTCCCCTCGGGGAACGCCGCCCGCGGCGTGTCGGACGCCCTGATCGTCGACTGATCGTCGGCACCCACACTCTACGCATACATGATCCTACGGCGGCTCTGAAGGCTCCGTAGGGTCGGTCAGTGTAGGTGAAAAAATCTGTCGAAGCGCGATGCCTGCGCGTTCCCCGCTGGGGGCGCGCCTCCGCGTCTGGCGGAGGTGGTCAGTACCGCGGCACCGACGGGTCGACGTCCTGCGACCACGCGTCGATCCCGCCCTGGAGGTTGTAGAGGTTCCTGTAGCCCTTCGCGAGGTAGTGCTCAGCGGCCGCCTGGCTGCGGCCGCCGTGGTGGCAGTGGAAGACGATCCGCGCGTCCTTGGCGAGCGTCTCCAGGTACCGCTGCCCCGCCTGATCGAGGTGACGGGCCCCCTCGATCGTGGCGATCTTGCGCTCCTGCTCGGTCCGGACGTCGAACAGATCGAGCGCCTCTCCGCTGTCCAGCAGGGCCTTGAGCGCGGTCGACGAGATCTGCTTGACCTTCGGTGGCTCGTTCGGGCTCTCCAGCTTGAAGCCGCCGCCGGAGGGGCCCTCGACGAAGTCGATCGACAGCCCCTCGGCGCGCCGCGCGCTCGCGCCGTCGAGCAGGAACACCACCCCGCCCGCCTGGGCCTCGACGTCACCTGCCTGCCGCGGGCCGAAGTAAAGACCGTAGTTGTAGGAGGCGTCGATCTCGATGTGGACGAAGTCGGCCTCGGACTCCCTCGCGGCCGTGAACGCGGCGAGCGCCGCCTCG
The DNA here is from genome assembly GCF_051473855.1 of Sorangium sp. So ce375. Classification (NCBI taxonomy): domain Bacteria; kingdom Pseudomonadati; phylum Myxococcota; order Polyangiales; family Polyangiaceae; genus Sorangium; species Sorangium sp. So ce375. Next base: position 9,129,801 of record NZ_CP150335.1, on the reverse strand, counting down.
GTCACGCGGAGCGTGGGCGGCGCGTGCGCCTCGCCGTGCGCGCGCCCGAGCGCCTTCACGAGCTCCCCTGTCGCGTGCAGCTCCTTCACGATGTCGCAGCCGCCGACGAACTCGCCGCGGATGTAGAGCTGCGGGATCGTGGGCCAGCTCGAGAACTCCTTGATGCCGTCGCGCAGCGCGGGATCCGAGAGGACGTCCACCGTCACGTACTCGGGCAGGTGCTCGTCGAGGATGTTCACCACCGCGGCAGAGAACCCGCACTGCGGCATGGTGCGCGTGCCCTTCATGAACAGGACGACATCGCTCTCGCGGATGATGGTGGCGATCCTGGCCCGCATGGGCTCGCTGAGGCTCATGTGTTTGCTCTCCCTCTGTGGCCGTGGCGGCGCAATCGATTCCGGCGCGCGTCCGCGGGCCTCTCGCTAGCATGAGCGACGTACGGCAGCGAGGTGCTCCAGCCGCGCCTGACCGCGCGCCGGAGCGGCGTTCCGGTGCGCTCAGCGGCCGAGCAGGAGACCGACGACCGCCGCGATCGCGGCGAGGGTCGCGATGAGGGCCGGCGCGCCGAGCTCCGCGCCGAGCACACGGACACGCCCGGCGCTCGCCCTCGGGGATCGCGCGAGCGCGTCCGACGGGGGCGGCGTCATGCGGCGCACCCCTGGCGACGCCGCGCTGTCCTCGCGGAGCTCGACGAGGAGCTGATCGAGCGGGGCGTGCTCGCCGAAAGGGCGCACGAGGCGGAGCGTCACGCCGCCGGCGAGGTCGGGGGGGAGCCGGAGCCTCAGCGTCCTCGCGGCGAGCTCCGTCGGGGCGCGGTGGGCGCCGCTCCGGGCGCAGCTGTCGCAGCCGCCGCCGTCGCAGCGGGCGCAGGTGATGCGGGCGGGCACCGCGATCTCGATGTCCGCGCCGTCCAGCGCCCACGCCGCCGGGACGGCGAGCGCGAGGCGGCCCCGCGAGCCGTCCGAGGCGTCGAGGCCTTCGCGGTCGATCAGCTGCGCGAGCTCGGCTTTGCCCATCGACCCTGTGTGCCGCACCCGGGCCCCGGTGCCAAGCGCCGGCGCCCTGTGAGGCCTGCGGTCGCGAGCCCGGCCGCGCCCTCCGCCGGGGAGCGGGAGCCCGCGCGGCTCGCCGCGGAGCGCGCCGACGCCCGTCGACGCTCACGACCGCGCGTCGCGCGGCTCGCCGCGGAGCGCGCCGCCGCCCGCCGGCGCCCGGCCGGCGCGCAGGACGCCCAGCGCGGAGAGCAGGCACGCGAGGGCGAGCAGCAAGCCGCCGAGCGACCCGGGCCGCGTGCTCTCCTTCAGCCCCACGACGAGCACCCGCGCGAGCTCGCCGTCTGGAACCTTCGCCGGATCCGACAGGTAGCTGAACACCGCGCCGAGCGCGATCCACGTCGCGTGGATCGTCGCGACGAGCGTCGTCAGCCCCATGGCCGCGATGAACCGGAGCTTCCCGGGCTCCGGCCGCCGCGCGAACTGCAGCCCCGCCCCGACCGTGACCATCCCGAAGACAAGGATAGGCCACATCCCCCAGCCGCCCTCGACGAAGAAATCGAACATCGGTGCCTCCCTCTCGTCTGCGCTTCTCTTTCTGCTGCGTGTCGCCGCCGCCGCCGTGCGCGCCGGCCTTCACGAGCCCCAACGCCGCGCCGTGGATCCCGTGACCGGAAAACTTCCTTGTCACGCCCGCCGCGCTCGCGCGTTATGTCGGCGTGGAGAGGGGAGGCGCAGCAGCTCCGTCCGACGCCGAGCTCGCGGCGCGCCTGAGGCGCCGCGATCCGCGCGCCTTCGACGAGCTCTACGCGCGCTACCACCCCCGGATCTTCAGCTTCCTCGTGCGCCTCTGCGGCCGGCGCGACGTCGCCGAGGACCTGTTCCAGGACACCTGGCTCGCCGTCGCGCGCCACGCCGGCCGGCTCGCCGAGGACACCGATCTCGCCGCGTGGCTGTTCACGATCGCCAGGAACCGCTACCGGAGCCACCGCCGCTCCGCCTTGATCGACCTCGCCCGCGCCGCGCTGTTCTCCCGCGAGCCCGCGCCGGCCGCGCCCGAGCCCGAGATCGCGGCGGACGCCCGGGCCGACGTCGCGGCGCTCGAGGCGGCGCTCCGCGACCTCGCCGCGGCGCACCGCGAGGTGCTGCTCCTCGGGGCCGTCGAGGGGCTCGACTCGGCGCAGGTGGCGCAGGTCCTCGGCATCCGCGAGGACGCCGCGCGCAAGCGCCTGTCGCGCGCCCGCGCCGAGCTTGCGGCCTGCCTCGAAAGGCGAAATGCTGAGCGGCCCCGGCGGGGATCGGCGACCCCGATCGCCGCCGCGGACGCGGCGGACCGACACCCGCGGGGAGGTTCTCGATGAAGCCGTTCTCAGGAGAGGATCCGCTGGCGAGGAGCCTCGCCGATCTGCCGCTCGTCCCGCTCGACCCGGCCCGGGCCGACGCGGTCCGGCTCCGCGCCCGCGCCGCGCTCGTGGACGAGGCGGAGCATCCGGCGCCGAGCGCGCGGCTCTCGCTCGCCTGGTCGGCGGTGATCCTGCCGGCGCTCCTGCTGAGCTCGGGCTGCGTGTACGTGTGGGATTCGGTGCAGAAGATCGGGCAGATCTACGGGGGAGGGTAGCGAGGGGGCGCCTTCACCGCGCGCTGCTCGTCACGGGCAGCGCGGCGAAGGCGCGGCGCGCGGATCAGTCGCCGAGGTCGACGACCTGGAGGCCGTAGTTCCCGAGCGAGCAGAGCGCGCTGTCGCCGGAGACGGTCACCGAGGAGAGATACCCCGAGAGCTCGCGCTTGGTTTCGAAGGTCAGCTCGTCGAGGTCGGCCGCGTCGAGGACGGAGAGCGTGGGCGGGTAGTAGCTCCCGAAGACGATGCGCGTCCCGTCGACGGCCTGCGGCCAGCCGACGTCGGCGGACGGGAGCTCCTTCGACGCGAGCTCGATGCTGCCTTCCGCGAGCCCGCTGGCCACGACGACCTCGGGCGAGGACCCGGTGTAGATCGCGTAGCTGTAGATGAACACGCGGTCATCTCCCACGAGCACCTGCCCGATGGCGGCGTCGTCGAGCCGTTTCTCGTCGCGGAGGCGCGCGGTCGTGCTGCCGACGTCGAGCATCATGAGGGTGTGGTGCGTCCCGCGGCAGACGCCAGGGCCCTCGTAGTTGTACGGGTCCGTCGGCACGAATCCGTAGCTCGGGAAGGTGTCGCGGCACTCTTCCCAGCTCGCGGCCTCGACCTCGATCGTCTCGTAGTCGACCGTGAGCGCGCGCTTCGACGCGCCATCGAAGGCGAGCAGCGAGCCGGGCACGTTGACCGGCGTCCGCACGACCGGCGCGGACGGGTCGGCCACGTCGATGCGGTCGAGGTAGAAGCGCGCCCTCGAGCTGTCGTTCGGCAGCGGCACCCAGTGCGAGGTCAGCACGGTGGTGCCGTCGATCTGCAGGCCCGTGTGGCCGGCGCCCTCGGGCACGGGCACCGAGCGGTGTACTGGGCTCGACGGGTCCGAGAGGTCGATGATCTCGAGCGACGGATCGCGCGGCACTGGCTCCGAGGCGCCGCTGCCATCCTCGTCGTAGTACTGGTTGGCGGCATTGCGGAGCACGAGCGTGCTCCCGGCCTGGACCACGGAATCGCCCGTGGCGAGGACATTGCCGTAGTACCCGTAATCGTAGAGCGCGTTGCTGGGGATCGGCAGAGCGCGTTTGCTGGCGATCCGCGGGGATTCGGGGTCCCTGAGATCGATCACGGCGAGCTGCGTTTGCGTCCAGTCCGCGTACGTGGGCCAGAGCAGGTAGGCGTACTGCCCGTGCGTGAAGATGCGCGCGCTGGAGAGGCCGGAGCCATAGCAGTCGTCCGCCGATCCGGACGCCAGCTGCGCGAGGTCGAGCGTCCCGATCGGCTCGGCGCGGCTCGGATCCGCGGCGGACACGATCGCGAGCTCCGCGCCATTCGTCCACCAGTCCGCGCTCATGCGGATCACGAGATCACCTGTGACGGCGGTGTTGGTGACGATCGTCGCCAGATCGAGGTCGGCGACCGCGGTCGGGGCGTCGCGGTCCGCGATGTTGAACGTCCCGACCTCCTGATCCGAGACGGCGAAGAGCCGCGTGTCGTGGACGAAGGCGCGCCGCGCCCGACCGCGCGACGGAACGGAGCCGCGCTTCGTGAGCGTGTCGTCCGTGAAGTCGATCAGCTGGACGCCGCTGCGGTACGAGCCGCAGCCCGTGCTCTCGTGGAGGTACAAGCCGCTGTAGGGCACGAGGATGGTGCCGAGGTCGTCGAGGATGGTGAAGGCCTTGTGGATCTGGTCCTGGCCCTCGGCGAAGCTCCCCCAGTCGCCGCCGAAATGGACGCGCTTTAGCATCGTGGGCTTCGCGAGGTCGGAGACGTCGAAGAGCGAGACGTGGAGCGCGCCGTCTGTGGACGCGTTGTCGAAGCCGAGGGCGAGCAGCCGGTCGCCGCGCGGCTCCATGTGGTAGACCCAGCCGGGCATCTCGAGCTCGCCGACCTGGGCGGGGTGCTCCGGGTCGCTGAGGTCGATGGTGAAGAGCGGGTCGGTCTGCTCCGCCGTGATCGCGTAGGCGCGGTCGCCGTCGAAGCGGACCGAGCGCAGCGTCTCGGGCTTGGGAAGGGCGAGCTCGGTGTAGCCGAGCGGCGTGAGCTCTTGCGAGGACGCGACGGTGAAGGTCTGGACGCCGGGCATCGCCGTGTTGTTCCACCAGACGCCGGGCTGGCTGACGACGCGGAGGACGCCCTCGTGCTCGTCCATCTGCCAGCGGCTCTGGATCTGTCCGGCGGCCTCGACGCTCGCGCCCTCGACGAGCGCGCCGCCGGGGTCGGAGATGTCGACGACCTGGATGGTGGAGTGCCCCTCCCCGGTGCCGTCCCACTCGATGCCCGCGATGTACATGCGGTCCTGGGTGACGCTCACGCTGCGTTGCCACCCGTGGCTGTCGGGGTCCTCGTCGTCGTAGCTCAGCTGATCGACCACGGCGATCTGGGCGGGATTGCCGACGGCCAGGGAGGTGATCGTGGTGTTCCGCGCGTCTTTGCACCCCCAGCAATAGCCGTCCTCGAACGTGACGGTATAGAGCACGTCGCCGACGATGCGCGAATCGGAGATGGCGCCCGGCAAGTCGAACGAGCCGATCTGCTGGATATCCGCCGGGGCGGAGACGTCGAGCGCCTCGATATGGCTCGTCTGCTGATATGAGGTGTCGCCGGTGGCCGCGTCGACGACGTAGTGGGTCCACGACGAGAACATCGCGTAGACGACCCCGTCGCGCAGGTACATCTCGAAGGGGATCCCGCTCGCCCGGTAGCGCCCGAGGAGGCTCAGCCGGTCGCGCCGCGAGATGTCGATGATGCTGAGCCCCGAGTACTCCGAGAGCGCGTAGAGCTTGCCGTCCTTGACCTGGATGATGTCGGCCTCGGTGATCGCGCGCTCCGCGTCCCCGTCGCCACCTGCATCGTCCCCGACCGGAGCGCCGTCGCCGCCGGTGCCGGAGCTCGCCGCCGCGGCGTTGGCTCCCTCCCCTGCCGTATCTCTTCCATCGCCGCCGTTCGGATTGTCAGAGATGAAGTCGGTCTGACCGGTCTCGGATGAAGGCCCCGTCGAACCTCCATCGCAGCCGGTGAGTCCGGCCGAGACCGCCCCCGCCGCGAGGACGAGCCAGGCGGCGTAAGTTCTAGACAGGAAGGTCATGGTTACCTCGTTGATGACGAGACACTGGCGTCATGCCTGCGCCGGTGCGCGCGCACTGTTCAGGTCCCGTGTCCGGCGCACTTAGCAAGCCGCGGGCCATGTAAAACTCCGCGAAATGGCGGAGGATTTTTGCGGGTATCCCTGCGGCTTGTGCCAGAGTGTGCGGTCGGCGGGCTGCCGGCGGTCAGGGACCTGCCCGCAAGGCGTGCGCCGTGGCGCTGCTCGATGCCCTGATCCGTGGGTGAGCTCTCGTGATCCTGGCGCATCCCCTCCGCGCGCTGGGGGCGTGCCGGCGCCGTGCTTGGCACGAGGTGTGGATCCTGGCGCCCGTGGCTGCCGAATGGCAGGGTCAGCCAATCTCTTGATAGGAGGCTTGACGATGGATCTCTTCAGCAAACGTCACCGGCTCGTCGTTTCGATGCTCATGCTCTTCGTTCCCTTGCTCACCGGCGCCAAGGGCAAAGGCTGTCAGGGCACGGTCGTGGACGGGGGGGTTGACCATGGGGGCGGGGGGGTGGCGGGCGGCGAGCCCGCCTCGTGCAAGGTGACCGGCTGCAGCGGGCAGGTCTGCGCCGATGCCGATTCGGATGTGGTCACGACGTGCGAGTGGCGCGAGGAGTACGCCTGTTACAAGGAGCACGGCGTGTGCGAGCGGGGCGCGTCGGGCGAGTGCGGCTGGCGCGCGACGCCGGAGCTCGAGGCGTGCCTCGGCGGCGGCGAGCCTGCCCCGTGCGTGGTGACCGGCTGCAGCGGGCAGGTCTGCGCCGATGCCGATTCGGATGTGGTCACGACGTGCGAGTGGCGCGAGGAATACGCGTGTTACGCGGAGCACGGCGTGTGCGAGCGGGGCGCGTCGGGCGAGTGCGGCTGGCGTGCGACGCCGGAGCTCGAGGCGTGCCTCGGCGGCGACAAGCCTGCGCCGTGCAAGGTGACCGGCTGCAGCGGTCAGGTGTGCGCCGACGAGGAGGTGGCCACGACCTGCGAGTGGCGCGAGGAGTACGCCTGTTACAAGGCGCACGGCGTGTGCGAGCGGGACGCGTCGGGCGAGTGCGGCTGGCGCGAGACGCCGGAGCTCGAGGCGTGCATCGGCGGCGACAAGCCTGCCCCGTGCGTGGTGACCGGCTGCAGCGGTCAGGTGTGCGCCGACGAGGACGTGGCCACGACGTGCGAGTTCCTCGAGGAGTACGCGTGTTACAAGGAGCACAGCGTGTGCGAGCGGGGCGCGTCGGGCGAGTGCGGCTGGCGGGCGACGCCGGAGCTCGAGGCGTGCATCGAGGCGGCTTCTGGCCATTAGAGCGGGTGCAGGTTCGTGGGATACGGGCCCAGCCGCCAGGTAGGTGAGTGAGGCGTACGAAAGTACGCCGCAGCGAGCCGAACGACGCGGAGGATCCCTACTCGCTCACGAGCCGCAGCCCCACCGGCAGCCCCTCTCCAAAGAACGCGGCGCGCTCGGCCTCCTCGACGGCCACCACCTCGCGCACCGCCCTGACCCACGCCTCGGGCGCGCCCACCTTGACGAGCCGCCGCTCCACGTCGCCGCGGATCCGGTCCGAGACGTCGCGCGCCCGGTCCCCGGTCCTGCGCGCGAGCTGCACCGCGGCCGGCGCCGCGGACGGCAGCTCCTGCCACTTTTCGCGCAGCAGGTGGTCGAGCCACCGCTCGGCCGCGGCCGGCGACACCACGTGGTGGACGCTCGCGTACGCCGGCACGCGCGCGCCGAGGCGGCCGATCGCCGCCCAGAGCCGCGCGTCGCGGTCGGTCCACGTGCGCTCCAGGATCCACGCGCCGAGCTCGCTCCTCCGGCCGGCGGGCACGCGCTCCAGCGACGCGCAGAGCTCGAGCAGATCGTCGAGCGCCTCCGGCTTCACCCCCTTCGGCTTCTTCAACCGCTGCTCGGCCGGGGCCAGGAACGGATCCGCCAGATCCCGGATCGCGACCTGCAGCGGCTCGTCGAGGCCGCCCGCGACGCGGCGCCACGCGATCCAGAACTGCTGCCAGGAGCGCGCCTCCTGCGGGAACGCCAGGCGCTCGGCGAAGAGCGGCGCGAGCGCGGCGACGCGCGCAGGGTCGCCCGCGTCGCCGAACCCGGGGCGGAGACAGTAGCCGGCGAGCGACCAGAACACGCGCTCGTGATCGGCCGAGCGCCGCCGCGAGCGCGCGCTCGGGACGAGCGTGTCGAGCAGCGCCCGCGCGGTCTCCGTCGTCCAGGTGGCGCGCTCCCCGAGCACGCGCTCCAGCTCGCGCACGAGGTTCTTCGCCTCTCGCGGCGCCACGTCGGGCCGCCCCTTGCCGAACACCCGCTCGATCGCCTCCCGGGCCTCCTCGAGGCGCTTGCCGCCCGGCGTCGCCGCGGCGTAAGGCCTCGCCTGCGCCCGCTCCGCCGGGATGCCGCCCGCCGCGCCCCCCTCGGCCTCGGCGGCGCGCGCGCCGCGGCCGTCCTCGCGCAGCTGGAACGCCAGCCGGAAGCGGCGCGGCGCCGCGGCGTCCACCTCGACGCAGGCGAGATCCAGGGTGCCGATCGCGGTGAGCTCTCCCTCGATCTGCACCCGCACCTCCGCCTGCTTGCCGGACGCGGCGCGCGCGGCGTCCCCCGCGTCGAACGCCACCGCGATCGGCGGCAGCGCGTCGAACCGGTCGTCCTCGAGGGGGACCAGGTCGCCCGCGCGATCGGCGCGCGCGTCGTCCGACGCGAACAGGTCGAACCGCACGGGGCGCCCCACGACGAGCGCGAACGTCCGCCCGGCCGCGGCGTGGACGCTGCCCTCCTTCGCGCCGCGCGGCACGACGCAGACCGCCGGCCGCGGCCCCCCGCCGGCGGGCGGCTCGAGGCCGACGTAGTAGCCGCGCGCCGCGCCCCCCTCGATGCGCACGCCGCGGCCCGCGAGCGCGAGGCCATAGGCGACCGCGCCCCGCGCCACCGCGAGGTCGGGATCGGCGTGCGGGAGCAGATCGAGCGGCGGGCCTCCCCAGCGCTCGACGACCTGCGCGAGGCGCTCCGCGACGCGGCGCGCGCGGAAGACGCCGCCGTTCAGGAGCAGCGCGGTCGGCCCTCGCGCCTCCGGGGCGTGGCGAGCGAAGAACCAGGCCACGTGCCGGGTGATCGCGACGTCCCGCTCGTAGGGCAGGCCGAACGCGACGAGCCCGCTCCGCCCGCGCTGGGGCCGGGCGTCCCGAGGCGCCTCCGGGAAGAAGCCGTCCAGCACGACGCCCTCGACCTCCTCGCGGCCGAGGCGCGTCGTCAGCGCGCCGCCCACGAGCCGCGCCCCGTGCGAGAGCACGGTGACCGGCGCCTCCTCCGGCGGCGCAGGCGCGGCCCCGGTGGCGCCCTCGGCGGAGGCGCCGCCGGCGAGCAGGCGCTCCTTGGCGGCGCGGCAGGCCAGCACCAGCTGACCGAAGCGCGCCGGGTCGAGCTTCTCCCCCGCGCCGCCCACGAGGCGCGGCTCGCAGAGGTGGGCGAGCGCGAGGTCCATGTTGTCGCCGCCGAGCAGGAGGTGGTGGCCGACCGCGACGCGCGAGACCTCGGGGTGGCCACTCGCCGCGCCAGCGCCCCGGGCGACCCGGATGAGCGACAGATCCGTCGTGCCGCCGCCGACATCGCAGACGAGGACCATCGCCTCGCCGCCCGAGCGGTCGAGCAGGGCATCGAGGCCCTCCGCGCCGGCGAGCCGCATGAAGTCGTAGAACGCGGCCTGCGGCTCCTCGAGGAGGCGCGCCGACAGGCCGGCGCGGCGCGCGGCCTCGACGGTGAGCTCGCGCGCGACCTCGTCGAACGACGCCGGCACGGTGAGCACGACCTCCTGCGCGGCGAGCGGGCGATCCGGGAAGGCGTCGTCCCAGGTGCGCCGCACGTGGGCGAGGATCCGGGCGCTCGCGTCGAGCGGCGAGGCGCGCGGCAGGGAGGGCGCGTCCTCGGCCGCGCCCCATGGCAGGATGGGCGCCGTCCGGTCGACGCCAGGGTGGCAGAGCCAGCTCTTCGCCGAGGCGATGAGCCGGCCGGGGACCTCTCCGCCGCGCCGGCGCGCGTGCTCACCGAGCGCGAAGGGCGCGTCACCGAACGGATCGGCCGGCGCTTCGCCGGGGAGGGGCGCGTAGAGCAGGGAGGGCAGCAGCGGGCGCGCCTCGATCTCGGTGGCCGTCACGAGCTGCGGGATCGAAAAGACGCGGATCGCGCCGGGGCCGGCGTCGCGCTCGGCCCACGCCACGACGGTGTGCGTGGTGCCGAGGTCGATTCCGACGATCAGGCTCGGGCTCTTCGCGGGGGCGGACATGCGTGCGCGCAGCAACGATACTGGATCGCCGCCGCGCATTGCGCAGGTCCGGCGCGCCTCCGCGTCGGCTCGCGCGCGCCCTCGCCGGGTGCAGCACGGCGGCCTCACCGGGCCGCCGGCCGCGCGCGTCCGCGCCCGGGCGCCGCCGGCGGGGTCAGCAGGGGCAGCGGGCGCTCGCGTGCTTCTTCCGGTTCTTCCGGGCGATTCCCCGTGCTAGACGCGCGAAATGCGAGCGAACCGAGCGATCTGGCTTGTGGTCCTGGGCGTCCTTGCGGCGGGGTGCGGGTCGGCGAAGACCGAGATGTCGGTGGCGGCGAGCGCGGCCCCGCCGCCGCCTCCTCCTCCGGTGGTCGCCCAGCCGGCGGCGCCTGCCGAGGCGGTCATCGAGGGGGATCGCATCAAGATCGCCCGGCCGATCTTCTACGACCTCGACAAGGACGAGATCCGGCCCGAGTCGTTCTCGGTCCTCGACGCGGTGGCGAACATCCTGCGGACGCACCCGGAGATCACCGCGCTCACGGTCGAGGGGCACACGGACAACCAGGGCAGCGTGGAGCACAACATCAAGCTGTCCGAGCGCCGCGCGAACGCCGTGGTCCGCTACCTCGTCCAGCGCGGCGTCGCGACGCCGATGACGGCGCCGGGGTACGGCGCCGGCGCGCCGCTCTGCTTCACGAGCGACGAGGGCTGCCGCGCCATGAACCGGCGCGTGGAGTTCCGCATCAAGACGAAGTGACCGGCCGGCGGCCGATCGAGGCCGCCCGCGCGTCGCTCCGGGGACGACACGTCCCCCCGCGCCTGCTCCCCGAGCCACCCGAGCGTCGGAACAACAGGCCAGGTTAACACAGGTCCTTCCTCGAAATCGACTGCTTACCGTCGCTCGCGGTTGCGTTGCGCGTGTTGCGTCGTCGCGCCGCGCGCAACGCAACCGCGTACGGCGCAAGTCGATGCCTGTCCGTCTGTGCGCCTGTGGGACAAGCGACTCCCAAAGATGGTCGTACGGCAAAATTGTGTTGAACGACGCCTCTCGATCGTACTTAATACATCACGGGAATCCGCGCGCTGAGTGCGACGCGTCAGTTCGAGCAACTCATGCATTGCGTGGTGGATCATGGCGAGCGTTCGTCGTCGTTTGCTGGAGATCGCTTGTTTCGCCCTGCCGGGGCTCGTGTGGGCGGCGCCGCGCACCGCGGCTGCGCAGCACGTCGATCATCTCAGATGGGCAGAGAGCCTCGTGGACAACATCAGCCCCGAGAACAACGAATACAACTCGAGTCCCAGCTTCATCTCCTGGGCTGGCGTGGGCGGCGCGCGGCGCTATGCGAACCGGACGCAGTGCGCCACCTTCCTGACAGAGCTGCTCAAGCGGGGCTACGGCTTCACCGAGGCGTCGCTCGACGACTGGCTGGGCAGCCGGAGCCCGAGCGCCGCCGCCTACTACGACGCCATCGTCGCGGAGAATGGATTCAAGAGGATCCGCGACCCCATGGACGCGCGCGCCGCCGACATCATCGCTATCCGCTACCCCGCTGGCGAGTCGTCGACCGGGCATATCGCGATCCTCCGCCGGGCGCCGAGGGTGAAGCTCCCCGTGAGCCCCTTCGTCGCTGGCACGTTCCAGCTCGAGGTGAGCGTCGTCGACTCGACGAGCACGCAGCACGGCTCGTCCGACTCCCGGTACTCCTCGGGCGGCCGCTGGACCTCCGGCGCCGGCTACGGCGTGATGCGGCTCTACACGAACACCTCGGATACCATCGTCGGGCACACCTGGAGCACGGCCGCCGTCACGGCCTATTACCCCGCGACGGTGCGCCAGGTGGTGATCGGCAGGCTGGTGTTCGAAGACGACGACCGGTCGGGCTGGGGCAGGGGATCGGACGACGACTCCGACGACAGGTGGTAGGCGACGGCCCCGGTTTACGCGCGACCCGTCGGTTGATAGAGTCCTCTCGAGGAGGGCCGTATGCGCGAGCCGAGCGAGACCGGAGGTACCGACGGCGGCCGCCGTGGCGTGCTGGGAGCGGTCGCCCCGACAGCGCCCGCCGTCGCGGTCGGAGCAGCAGCCGGCGGCGAGCAGCCGGCGGCGCCTGCGGCCGCGGGGGCGTCGGCGCGCGCGCTCGGGAGGACCGGCGCGCAGGTCGAGCCGGTGTCGCTCGGCGGCGAGGGGATCCTCCGGACGACCGGCCGTCACCGCGAGGCGGTGCCGGTGATCCTGGAGGCCTTGCGCCTCGGGGTCAGGTATTGCGACACCGCGCCTGCGTACCAGCAGAGTCAGGACTACTATGGTGAGGCCTTCCGCGCCGCGGGCCCGGGGGCGCGCGAGCAGGTCTTCCTGGCCTCCAAGACGCACGCGCGCGATCGCGACGGCGCGCTGCGGCTGCTCGACGACAGCCTGCGTCGGCTCGGGACAGACCACCTCGATCTGTGGCAGCTGCACGATCTACGGGAGATCGAGGAGCTCGACGCCATCTTCGGCAAGCGGGGCGCCATCGAAGCCGTGGAGCAGGCCAGGGCCGACGGCCGCGTGCGCCACGTCGGGATCACCGGTCACCACGATCCGCGGATCCTCGTGGAGGCGATGCGACGTTATCCTGTCGACACCGTGCTCTGCGCGATCAACCCCGCAGATCCGGCGCGCCTCCCGTTCCTGACGACCGTGGTCCAGGAGGCGCGGCAGCGCGGGGTCGGCGTCATCGGCATGAAGGTCATGGCCGCGGGCCGCCTGCTCCAGGATCGCGCCGCGAGCGCGAGCGAGCTCATCCGCTACGCGGCGAGCCACGCCGACACGGTGATCGTCGGCTGCTCGTCGGTCGCCGAGGTGCGCGAGAACCTGGGCGCGCGGTCGCTCTCCTTCCCGATGCCGCCCGCCGAGCGCGCCGCGCTGGAGTCGCGCGTCGCGCCGCGCGCCGGTCGTTACGACACCTTCAAGGCCGGTTAACCCACGGATGCGCGGCCCTGCGGGTGAGGCGCAGCGCGCGCGGAACGTCGTTGTGTAAAATTTTCTACTTGCTGCAATCATGGGTTGTCTACCGCACATCCACCGGTGTGATGCCCGTGGGATGCCCATGGGATGCCGGCGCGATGGATCGCGGCGGATGTGCGGCGTTCTGCCTCGAAAAACGCCGGCGAGCGCGCCCTCTGGCCCCGTTGACAAGCGGAGGCGCCGGGGTCTAGAGTGGCGGCCCTCTGAGCTCGCTCGGAGGCCCCAGGCCCAACAATCATTAGGCTTATCCGACCCGGGGCAGCGCTGCCTCCGGGTTTTTTTCTGTCGCTATCCACGGAGACCGCGCGTCCATGAGCAATCAGTACGGCCACTTCGACGACGAGAGCCGCGAGTACGTCATCACTCGGCCCGACACGCCGCTGCCCTGGCTCAACTACCTGGGCTCGGACGAGATGTTCGGCCTCTGCACCAACACGGCGGGCGGCTACACGTTCTGGAAGGACGCCAAGCTGCGCCGGCTCACGCGCTACCGGTACAACAACGTGCCGATGGATCTCGGCGGGCGCTACCTGTACGTGAACGACGGCGGGGTGGTGTGGAACCCCATGTGGAAGCCCCTCAAGACGGCGCTGGATCGCTACGAGTGCCGCCACGGCCTGGGCTACACGAAGATCACGGGCGAGAAGAACGGCGTCGAGGTCGAGGTGCTCTTCTTCATCGTTCCCGGCGAGAACGTGGAGATCTGGCGCACCCGGGTCACCAACAAGAGCGGCTCGAAGAAGGACATCCAGCTCTTCTCCTTTCAGGAGTTCTGCTTCTTCGAGGCGCTCAATGACATGACGAACTACCAGCGCACCTACTCCATCGGCGAGGTGGAGATCGAGGGGAGCGCCATCTACCACAAGACCGAGTTCCGCGAGCGCCGCTCCCATTACACGCTCTTCGCCTGTACGCGCGCCATCGACGGCTTCGACACGAGCCGCGACGCCTTCTGCGGCAGCGTCCACCACGGCCTCCACGAGGCCCAGGTGCCGGCCAAGGGGAAGGCCACGAACTCCAAGGCGTTCGGCTGGAACCCGATCGGCAGCCACCAGGTGAGCCTCTCGCTCGAGCCCGGCGCGAGCGAGACGATGAGCTTCGTGCTCTCGTACGTGGATCACGGGGATCTGCCCAAGTTCAAGGCGCCCTTCGTCCTGAACAAGCAGAAGGGCAAGGAGATCCTGGCCAAGTACTCGGCGCCCGGCGTCGTGGACGGCGCGTTCGCCCAGCTGAAGGCGGACTGGGCCGGGATCCTCTCGAACTTCCAGGCCGACTGCCCGGACGAGCACGCGCGGCGCATGCTCAACACCTGGAACCAGTACCAGTGCATGGCGACCTTCAACCTCTCTCGGTCGGCCAGCATGTACGAGACCGGCATCGGCCGGGGCATGGGCTTCCGCGACTCGAACCAGGATCTCCTGGGCTTCGTGCACCTCGTCCCCGAGCGCGCCCGCCAGCGCATCCTCGACATCGCCGCCACCCAGCTCAGCGACGGGACCTGTTACCATCAGTATCAGCCGCTGACGAAGAAGGGGAACGCCGACATCGGCGGCGACTTCTACGACGATCACCTCTGGCTGATCCTCTCCACGTGCGCGTATATCAAGGAGACGGGCGACAAGAGCATCCTCAAGGAGTCGGTGGGTTACGCCGACAAGGCGGGCTCCAAGGAGGATCTCCTCCACCACCTGGAGACGTCGATCGCCTACACGATGAAGAAGCGGGGCCCGCACGGCCTGCCGCTGATCGGCCACGCGGACTGGAACGACTGCCTCAACCTGAACTGCTTCAGCACCGAGCCCAACGAGAGCTTCCAGACCGCGGGCGACGTGAAGGACTCGAAGGCCGAGTCCGTGATGATCGCCGGCCTCTTCCTCTATGCCAGCCGCGAGATGGCCGCCCTGTACGACTGGCTGGGCCAGAAGCCCGACGCGGCGCGCATGCGCGAGCACTACACGGAGATGCTGGCCGTGGTCGAGAAGGAGGCCTGGGACGGCGAGTGGTACCGCCGCGCCTATGACGCCGAGAGCCGGCCGGTCGGGAGCAAGGAGAACGAAGAGGGGAAGATCTTCATCGAGAGCCAGGGCTGGTGTGTGCTGGGCGGCGCCGGCGCGGACAACGGCCGCGCCAAGCAGGCGATGGAGAGCGTGCACAAGCACCTCTACACGAAGAACGGTATCGTGCTGCAGCAGCCCGCGTACTCGACCTATCACCTCGAGCTCGGGGAGGTCACCTCGTACCCGCCGGGCGTGAAGGAGAACGCGGGCATCTTCTGCCACAACAACACCTGGATCCACCTCGGCTGGTGTCTCCTGGGCGAAGGGGAGCGCGCGCTGGAGTACTATCTCTCCATCTGCCCCTCGGCCAAGGAGAGCCAGATCGAGACGTATCGCGCCGAGCCTTACGTCTATGCGCAGATGATCGCCGGCAAGGACGCCCCGGTCTTCGGTGAAGCCAAGAACGCCTGGCTCACCGGCACCGCGGCCTGGACCTTCGTGTCCGTCAGCCAGGGGATCCTCGGCGTGCAGCCCCAGTACGACGGCTTGAAGCTCGACCCCTGCGTGCCCAAGTCGTGGAAGAGCTTCTCCATTTCCCGCCGCTTCCGGGGCGCCAGCTACGAGATCAGCGTCAAGAACTCGGGGGTGTGCAAGGGCGTGAAGAAGCTCACCGTGGACGGCAAGCCCGTCGCGGGCAACGTGATCCCCCTGTCGCCGGCCGGCTCGACGGTGCGCGTCGAGATCGAGATGGGCTGAAGGCCCTCTGTCGGAGCGCGCCGCCGCCACCGCGCGGCGCGCTCCGCGTGCGCTCGTCCCGTCCGCGTGACGAGCTGTCTGCGTGACGAGCGCGTGCGGCTCAGTCGGCCTGAGCTGGGCCGATCCATCTCCCGTTCAACATGACCCGCTTCACGCGGCGCATCGCTCGGATGTCGGCGAGGGGGTCGCCCTCGACCAGCACGAGGTCGGCGAGCTTGCCCGGCTCCACGCTGCCGAGCCGGTCGTCGACGCGGAAGTACCTGGCGTTCTCCATCGTGCCAGCGACGAGGACCTCCATGGGCGAGAGGCCGCTCTCGACGAGCAGCTCCATCTCGCGCTGGTAGGCCCACCCTCGCTCGGCGCCCGGCACCTTGCCGTGGGAGCCGACGACCACCCGCACGCCTGCGCGGCGCGCCGCGAGGGTGAGCTTCATCATGTTGGCGAAGCCCCGCACCTCGGTCTCCGTCGCGCCCGCGTCGCCGGCGCGGCGCTCGAAGACGGCGAGCGTCGGGGTGAGGAAGGTGCCTCGCGCCGCGAGCAGCCGGAGCAGCGCTCGGGTCCGCGGGGCCTCGAGGGAGACGCCGCGAAAGATCTCGTAGCGTCCCGGAAAGCGCGCGTCGTTGTCGGCGATCACCGACTGGCGGTAGCGCTCCGCCTCGCGCGGCGGCACAAGCGCCGTGCCGAGCGACGTGATGTGCTCGATGCCGTCGAGCCCGGCGCGGACCGCCGCCGCGGCGTCCACCGTCTCCAGGTGCGCGACGGCGATCACCCCGTGCGCGTGCGCGGCCTTGGCGATCTCCTCGACGAGCCCGAGCGGCAGGCGGAAATAGACCTTGATCGCGGACGCCCCGCGCTCGACCAGCTGATCTACGGCCCAGCGGGCCTCGGCCGCGTCGCGCACCAGCATCGCGCTGTCCGGATAGGCCGGATACAGCCCGTCGAGCAGCGGCCCCGCAAGGAAGAGCCGCGGCGTCGGACCGAGCTTGCGCGCGGCATCGTACGCCTCGATCCAGTTCCCCGGCTCGCGCAGCGAGGTGACGCCGCGCTGCAGGACGACGCCGGGCAGCCCGTCATCGCCGTCGAGGTGGAAGTGCGCGTCGATGAGGCCGGGCAGCACCCAGAGCCCCGCGCCGGGGACGACCTCCGCGCCGGCCGGGACGCCGGCGGCGCCGCGCGCGCCCGCGGCGACGATGCGGTCGCCGCGGACCACGACGACGGCGTCGCGCACGGGCGGCCCTCCCCGGCCGTCGATAAGGGTGGCCCCCACGATCGCCACGGTGTGAGCGGCGTCTGGCCGCGCGACGGCGTTGATCTCCCGTATGGGCGGCGGCTTCGGCTGCCCGTCCGGCGAGGGCCATTGCACGGGCGTGCTCGCGCAGGCGCACAGGCCCGCGAGCGTCGCCAACAGACACACGCGCACTACGCGCAACACGCGCAACACACGCAACCGAAAGCCCATCGTGCCCTCCCCCCGTGACGCGCGACGAGCCCCGCGCGTCGCCGTAGCTCCGCGGCGCGCGAGGGGCCGTATCGCTGGCGCTCGGCGCGCGTGATCGCAGCGTGAGATCGGGCTCTGGGATCGCGCGCGACGCAGGCGCCGCGCCTCTGATCATAGCAGATCCGTGCTCCAGGGCCGCTGTCACGAGCGCTTTCCAACTTCCACCTTCAAGTCGTCGAAGGCGCGCGCTCCCGGCGATGTCCGCCGCCATCTCCAGATTCGCTTGAGGCATCAGGCGGCGCAGGCGCGCTCGGCGCGGGCGGCGCAGCGCCCGGCGACGGCGCGGCGTTCCGTGGAGCACAAGGACGCTCGGAACTCGCGACTTGCTGGATTCGGTGCGACGCTCCAGGCGCGCGTGCGTCGTGCTGTGAGCGTGGGCCGCGAGCGCCGCGGCCACGGCGATGCGCTCGGTTCGCGACGCGGGATTGCGGTGATGCTTCGTCGATGCTTCGTCAGGGCGCCGGAGTCGGGTGATCCCTGAGCCGCGGGCGCTGGTGGGCCCGTCATCAAAGCGCATGCCATGGTAGTTGGGGTCGCTCGAGATCGGGCAAGGCGCGTACAGCTGTTTCCTGCGCCGCATCCTGCGCCGCATGGAAGATAGTTGAGCGTCACAGCCTGGGTGGAGTAGTGTGCCGCCGCCGGCACGCGGGGGTTGTCGCGACCGGCGAGTCCCGTTGGGACTGACAGACGAAGCGACGATCGACGACGGGCGCTTGTTCAAGCGCGCCGGAGGACAACATGCGGAATATCAATCTTATCAGCATTGGCTCGATGGCTCTCATGCTTGGCGCGACCGCCTTCTCGGCGGGGTGCGGGGACGACACCGAAACGACGGGCTCGGGCGGCGGGACCACCGCGAGCAGCACGACCGGTGAGGGCGGCGCCGGCCAGGGCGGCGCCGGCGAGGGTGGCGGCGGCGACGTGGGCGGCGCCGGCCAGGGCGGCGCCGGCCAGGGCGGCGGTGGCGACGCGGAGTGTGTGACCTGCTCGGAGCCCCTCCTCGGTGATGCCGATACGGCGGACCTGTGCGAGTCCTCGGTGCCGAAGTACCAGGCGCTCACGGAGTGTATCTGCGCGAATTGCGGCGCGGCGGAGGGCGATGCCTGCTTTGCCTCGTGCAATGGGGACGAGGAGCCGAGCGACGAGTGCACGGCGTGCGGCATGGAGGCCGCCACCACCGAGGGGGGCGCGTGCCTGGAGCAGGGCACCGCCTGCCTCAACGACAGGCCGGAGTGATGTCGACGCGCCGAGGTCTCGCGGATCCGTCCGCCTGCCCTTCGGCGAGCCTCGCGGCGGCCGCAGGGAAAGGCGGGACGCCTGTCTCCCCAGCGGCCGCTGTTCCGTGCTCTCCACTCTCGCTGTGCGACTGTTGCGCCCGGCGCCCGTCGGTGAGCGGGCGCTCTCGCGGAGGAGCTTAGTCCACCTCGGCCACCGTCACGTCGACCGTCATCGTCTCGACGGCGGCGGTGTAGAGCGTTCCCGCCGTGGGCGTAACATCCGTGAAGTTACGTCCATAACCGACCCGCACGTGGTCGATGCTGGCCAGCACACCGTTCGTCGGGTCGAACCCCTTCCAGCCGATGTTCGGGATGTAGAGCTGCACCCACGCGTGGGTCGCGTCGGAGCCTGCGCGATTCGCGCCGACATTGCCGGTATAGATGTACCCGCACACGTAGCGCGCCGGAATGCCGAGGAGCCGCGCCATGCAGATGAACAGGTTCGCGAAATCCTGGCAGACCCCGCGCCGGTTCACGAAGACGTCATAGGGAGTCGTCGCCAGGGTCGTTGAGCCCGGAACATACTGGTAATCGCGGAAGAGCGTCAGGTTGATCGCGAAGAGCGTCTCCATCAGGTCCGCGTCGTTCTTCGCGACGAACGACATGGCGTAATCGAAGAGCTCCTGGAGCTGGGTGTCGGGGAGCTCCGCTGGGCGCACGTACGGCGCGATCATCGCCTGCTCCCAGGGCATCCAGACGAGCGGGAACGCGGGCCGGATCTTCTTCTTCGCGAACGCGAACGGATCGACGTCGCAGAGCTCCACGATCGAGTCGGCCGCGATCGTGAGCGCGGTATACGGGGAGGTGATCTCGAAGCGCGTGACCCAGTTCCCGAAGACGTCCTCGAGCTCTACCGTGGGCGCTTCGGGATCGATCGTGAGCGTGTGCGAGAGCACGCGTTGATCCCAGTCGTGCATCGGGCAGAGATGCAGCTTGTGCACGCTGCGCTCCACCGGGCGATCGTAGGTGTATTTCGTCGTATGGACGACACGGAGCTTGCGAGTCGTCTGCGCCATGTCGTGTCCTGATGAGATCGCCTCGGCCCGGGCGCTCGCTCCCTCGCGCCGCGCGGCGCGAGGGTAGCGCGGGCGGGCGCGCTCAGCATCCGGTTCCGGACGGACGGGTTGTGATGTTTCAGGCCGCGCCTGACGCGGACGTCGCTGCGCTCACGCCTCGGCGCGCACCGACAGCTCGATCCGCCAGCGCTCGTTCGGCTTCTGCGCCTCGCGGGGGATCGCCTCCAGGAGCAGCGTCCCCACCTCGGTGACCGACGCGCGCAGCTGCACCGGCACCATGTCGCCCTCCCGGCGGCCCTCTGTGGGCAAGGTGACCTCGATCGGCGAGAGCTCCTCGAGCTCTCCGGGCTTCCAGGCCTCGAGCTCGGTCCCGGCCTGGTCGTCCCGGCGCACCGACGAGCTGAAGAAGCGGAAGCGCACCGGCTCGCCGACCACCACGCCGAACTCCTGCGGCGGCAGCGTCGCCTCGGTGCCCTCTTCCATGCCGAACGGCGCGAGGCAGAGCGCCGTGATCGGCGGCTCCAGACCGGGCACCGCGGGCACGGCGCCCTCGATGCCCACGTAGTACGCCCGCGCCGTCCCGCCGCGGATCCGGAGCCCCCGGCCGCGCCGCGCGAGGCCGTAGGCGGCGGCGCCGCGCGCGACAGCGAGATCCAGATCGTCGCTCGGGAGCACCCGCGGCCGGGGCGCGCCGTCCTCCTCGAGCCAGGCGCCGAGCGTCGCGACAAGCCGCTCGCGCAGCGCCGCGCTCTTCATGACGCCGCCATTGAAGAGCACCGCCGTCGGGTGCAGGAGCCGCGGCGCGCGGCCGGGCTCGGCGTCCGTCCCTCCCTGGGGGGCGAAGCCCGGAAGCTTCGACGTCGCGCCCGCCTGCCGCCCCAGGAACGCGGCCAGGTGGCGGGTGATCGCCGCGTCCTGCGCGTACGGGAGGCCGAGCTGCGTCAGGCCGGCGCGCGCGCGGGTCGCCGGGCGCGCGGAGGAGGGGACCTCGGGGAAGAACCCGTCCACGAGCGTCCGGGTGATCTCGTCCCGGGTGAGCTCGGTCCGGATCGACGCCCCGAGCAGCTTCGAGCCGCGGCCGGCGATCACGATCGGCGCCTCGGTCAACGACGGATCGCCGAGCAGCCGCTCCTTCGCCACGCGCGCCGCGTGGGTGAGCGACGTCATCTGCCAGCGGTCGAGCTCCTTGCCGTCGGCCGCGAGCTTCGCCTTCACGACGTGCGCGAGCGCGAGGTCCATGTTGTCGCCGCCGAGCAGGATGTGGTCGCCGACCGCCACGCGGACGAGCTCGAGCGAGCCGTCGCGCGGCACCGCGGCGATCGCCGAGAAGTCGGTGGTCCCGCCGCCGACGTCGACGACGAGCAGCACGTCGCCCGGCTGGAGGTGCTTGCGCCATGCCTCGCCGACCGCGTCGATCCAGGCGTACACGGCCGCCTGCGGCTCCTCGAGCAGGGTGAGGTCCTCGAACCCCGCGGCGCTCGCCGCCTCGACCGTGAGGTCGCGCGCGGCGGCGTCGAACGACGCGGGCACGGTGATCACGATCTCCTGCTTCGCGAGGGCGAGCGCCGGATCGTCCTTCGCGAACAGGTGGTCCCAGGCCTCGGTGAGGTGCTCGAGGTACCGCCACGACGCCTCGACCGGCGAGATCTTCTCGATGTCCTCGGGCGCGCCGAGCGGGAGCGTCGGACCGCGCCGATCGATGCCGGGGTGGCAGAGCCAGCTCTTCGCGCTCGAGACGAGGCGCGCCGGCGCGTCGACCCCGCGCGCCCGGGCGTGCTCGCCGACGACGAAGCGCCGCTCGGCGTCCCAGGGCAGCGCCTGGGGGCCCTCGCTCTCGTGGGGGATGTACATGAAGGAGGGCAGGAGCGGCCGCGCCTCGAGCGTCCCTTGCGCCACGAGCTGGGGGGCGGCCATCACCTCGGGCGACGGCGCGAGCCGCGCGTCGGCGCCGTCCTCGGGCAGGCGCGCGTAGGAGAGCGCGCAGTGCGTGGTGCCGAGGTCGATGCCGATGATGTAGCGCGCGCTCATAGCTCGACCTCCGCGGGGGCGATGATGCTGGCGTCGTGGCCGGCGACCGGCGTAGGCAGCGAGAGCTCGTCGGCGCGCCAGCCCCGGTGGCGTAGCACTCCTCTGTAGGGCGCGGTCCCGGACACGTTGCCGATGAGCTTGATCTCGGAGGGGCTGTAGCCGGCCTCGAGCGTCACCTTCGCCCCCTCGTCCTCGCGCCGCACGGGCGCGAGCTTCGCGTGGCTGCGCAGCGCCTTGCGGCAGCCCTCGTGGACCATCCTGGCCGCCACGCCGACGTCCGCGTCGCCGAACGAGGCGATGTCCTGCTCGAGGAAGTCGACGAGCCGCCCCTCGCGCTGGAGCAGCGAGAGCAGCTGGAGCGCCGAGCCCACCGCGCTCGCGGCCTGCGGCGCGGGGGCGGCGGCCTGCGGCGCCGGGGCGGGCTCTCTCCTCGCCGCCGCGGGCGCGTCGGGGGCGGCGGGCGCGCCGCCCGCTCGATCTCGCTCGAGCTGCCGCGGCTCGGCGCGCTCGGCCGGCGGCAGGGCGGCGACCACCTCGCGCGCCTGCCACGCCCGCGCGGCGAACCCGGGATCGAACAGCACGCGAAAGAAGCACGCGAAGGCGAACCAGAGCCTCGTGGACCAGGGCAGCGGGGGATCGTGGAGGTCGGCCACGGCGAGAGCCTAACGCCGAGCGTAGGGATCGGCACAGAGACCGGCGCGCGGGGCAGGGGGGCGCCCGTACCGCGCCGCCGCCCAGGGCGACCCCGGGCGCCTCAGAAGCTCGCTCGGAGGACGGGGACGCGGACCTCGTGCCCCTGCGCCACGCCGAACTTGAACATCTCGTCCTGCGAG
Organism: Sorangium sp. So ce375; assembly: GCF_051473855.1. Taxonomy (NCBI): domain Bacteria; kingdom Pseudomonadati; phylum Myxococcota; order Polyangiales; family Polyangiaceae; genus Sorangium; species Sorangium sp. So ce375. The sequence goes on along the minus strand of NZ_CP150335.1, from coordinate 9,107,459 downwards.
TAGAGCGGCTTGAGCGAGAGCGCGGGCACGCCGAGCGCGACCCGGCGCGGCGTGATGTCGACGAGCCCGAGCCGGGGCTCTTCCCAGCGGCTTCGCCGGAGGAACGGGGCTGCGTCCGAGGTGATCTGCACGTTGATCCCCGGCTGTGGCGGCTCCGCGGCCGGCTCGTTGCGGATCGGCTCGCTCTGGTCGGACTCGGGGGGCTTGTACGCGGTGGCGTTCAGGGTGACGACGAGGGTCGGGATGACCAGCGCCATGCCCCCGGCGAGCATGTAGAGCGGCACCTCTGCGGGCGGCTCCGCGGCCTCGACGAAGTAACCGGCGACGCCCCCGCCCACCGCGCCGAGCCCGCCGAACACGAGGTACGGCCAGGCGCGCTCGACCCCGATCGCCCCCATGGTCAGCATCACGACCTCGCCGCCGAGCAGCGCGCCGCCGACGATCCCCTTGCCGTCGACGCTCACCGTGTCGCCCCCGCTCGCCTCCTGAGCGCTCGCGCGCCCAGGGGCGCCGGTGAGCACCGCCGCCGCGACCGACGCTCCTGCGAGATACTGCGCTGCCTTACAATTCAAGCGGTTCATCGGCATCGTGTTTTCCCCGTGTCGACTGTCGCAACGCCTGCGAGGGCTCAAGCTATGGATCACCGCCGGCCTTCCGTGAGGCTGGCGTCCGGGCCGGCCGGCTGGCGACCTTGCCTGGGCCGTCGCGCCGTTCTCGATTTGTGAACCGCTGGCGGAGCGAGCGGGGCTCACGCGCCTCGTCTCTCCGCCAGCGGAGCCGGTCGCGCGAGCCTAGCACGGGTCTCAGCGCGTCGAACCGCTGCATTGCCGGTGTGGAGGAGGGGTGGTATGGGTCGACCCTAACCGGGCCGTGACCCGCCGACCTGCCGCCGCGCGCGGCAGCCTTCAAGGGAACAACGCTATGGGCCGCATCGGACCGCTCGAAATTGCCCTTCTCATCGGCCTCGCCCTGCTCCTCTTCGGCGCGGGGAGGATCGCGGACGTCGGGAAGGGGATCGGCGAGGGCATCCGCAACTTCAAGAAGGGGCTCCGCGACGACGAAGAAGAGGATGCCGCCAAGCAGCTCCCGGCGAAGCCCGACGCGAAGGAAGAGGACTCCCAGAAGCCGGTGTAGCGCCCGCGCCGGAACGCGGCGCTCGGCGCGAGCGCAGGTCGACGTCGGTCGACGCTCGCCGAGGCGCGTCTATACTCGAGCGCCGTATGCCTCACCGACCCCTGGAGCGCATCGCCAAGGCGCTCGTCGTCTCCGCCACGTTCCCGCTGGCAGCGTACTTCGTCCTTCAGTTCGGCCCTGGCGGGCTCTGGCGTGGGTTCGAGCCAGCGCTCGCGGTCACCGGGCAGGTGGCCAAGGCGCCCTACGACCTCACCCGTCTCGAGGCCGTGAACGAGACGCTGAAGATGATCCGGGACAAGTACGTCGAGCCGGATCGCGTCAAGCCGAAGGAGATGCTGCTGTCGGCGCTCAACGCCGTCCAGCGCGACGTCGCGCAGGTGATCGTCCTCAACGAGGATCCCAACGAGGTCACCGTCCGCGTCGAGACCAGCGAGAAGAAGTTCCGGATCGACAACATCCAGGGCCCCTGGGACGTCTCCGCGCGCCTCCGCGAGGTCTTCACCTTCCTCCAGAAGAACCTCCGCGGCACGGAGGTCGATCTTCGGGACGTCGAGTACGCGGCGTGCAACGGCATGCTGCACACGCTCGACCCGCACTCGACGTTCCTGAGCCCCGAGGCGTACAAGGAGATGAACCTCTCCACGTCGGGCGCGTTCGGCGGGCTCGGCGTCGTGATCTCGATCCGCGACCAGATGCTCACGGTCCTCAACCCGATGCCCGAGACGCCCGCGGGCAGGGCGGGCCTGAAGCGGCTCGATCGGATCGTGAAGATCAACAACGAGTCGACGCTCAACATGCCGCTCGACGACGCCGTGCGGAGGCTCCGCGGCGATCCTGGCACCCCGGTCACCGTGTGGGTGACCCGCGACGGCGAGGGAGGGTGGCAGGGGCCGAAGGCCTTCGAGCTGACCCGCGAGGTGATCAAGGTCAGGTCCGTCGAGTCGCGCGCCCTGGAGGGCGGCGTCGGCTACGTCCGGCTCAAGACGTTCCAGGCGACGTCGACCGCGGAGCTCGACGCCGCGCTCGACGGGCTGCGCAGCAAGGGGCAGCTGAAGGGGCTCGTGCTCGATCTGCGCGGCAACCCGGGCGGCCTGCTCGATCAGGCCGCGCGCATCGCCGACAAGTTCCTCGCCGACGGCGTCATCGTGTCCACGGTCGGCGCCTCCGAGGGGCGCGAGGAGAAGCGCGCCAAGGGGCCCGGGACGGAGCCGCTGTACCCGATCGTGGTGCTCGTGAGCGGCAACAGCGCGAGCGCGAGCGAGATCGTGGCCGGCGCGCTGAAGAACAACGATCGCGCCGTCATCGTGGGCTCGCAGACGTTCGGCAAGGGCAGCGTGCAGCTCGTCTTCCCCGACGTCACGGCCGAGAAGGCGGCCCTCAAGCTGACGATCGCGCAGTACCTGACGCCGGGGGACATCTCGATCCAGGGCGTCGGCGTCACGCCGGACATCGAGCTCGATCCGATGACGGTCGACGAGCTCGAGATGGATCTCACGGTGCAGAAGGACGGGCTCCGGGAGCGCGACCTCTCGGCGCACCTCTCGAACGCGCGGGCGGCGGCCGCGGGCAAGCCGTCCGAGGTCGTCCGCTACCAGCTCACGAGCACCGAGCGCGAGCAGATGCGGGAGCGCGGGGGCGACATCGACGAGGACTTCTCCGTCGACTTCCCGATCCGCTTCGCGCGGGAGCTCGCCGCGCGGATGCCGCCCTCCACCCCGAGGCTCCAGCAGCTCCGGGCGATGCACGACTACATCGAGCAGGCGGGCAAGGAGGAGCTGGGCAAGGTCGCGGCCGAGCTGACGAAGCTCGGCGTCGATTGGTCCGACGCGCCCGAGGGGGTCACGCCGGCGGCGAAGTCCGAGCTCGACGTGAAGGTCGAGACCGATCGCCCGAACGCCGAGGTGACCGCGGGCCAGCCGATGGAGCTCCGGGTCACCGTCAAGAACAACGGCAAGCAGCCCGTCTACCGGCTCCGCGGGACGACGGAGAGCGACAACCCGTACTTCGACAGCAAGGAGCTCATCTTCGGCAAGATCGGCCCCGGCCAGACGAAGAGCGCGAAGGCGCCGCTCGGCTGGTGCGAGGTCGAGGGCCGGAAGGTCGGCTCGACGAAGCCGAGGAAGGCGAACGAGAAGCGCGTCTGCACGATCCCGATGGACGCCCTCTCGCGAAGCGACGGCCTCAAGGTGAAGTTCGAGGTCGCCGCCGCCCCGGAGCCGCCCGCCGTCGAGATCCGGCCCACGGTGCGCGCGCTCGATCGGCCGCTCTTCCAGTACGCCTACCAGATCGTCGACGATCGCGAGGGCAACGGCGACGGGCTCATCCAGAAGGGCGAGCGGGCCAGCATGTACCTGACCGTCAAGAACGTCGGCAAGGGGCCGTCCTACGAGACGCAGGCGAACATCGCGAACCTCTCGGGCGACGGGCTCATGCTGCACGCAGGGCGCTTCGACATCTCGAACATCAAGCCCGGCGAGGTGCGCAAGGTGGTCTTCAGCTTCGACGTGGAGTCGCAGCTGTCGGAGCCCGAGGCGACCCTCACGCTCTCGGTCGGCGATCGCGATCTCCGCGAGTTCGCCAGCGAGAAGGTGAAGATCCCGATCTCACCGCGCGTCCAGCTCAGCGGCGGGGGCTCCACCGTGAAGGCCGGGGCGGAGGGGGCGACGCTGCTCCCGTCGCCCGAGGCGAGCGCGCGCGGCTTCGGCCGGCTCTCGGCGGGCGCCGTGGTCAAGGTGCTCGGCGAGGCGCCAGGCGGGTTCCTCAAGGTCGACCTCGGCGCGGGGCGCTTCGCGTTCGTCGCGTCGCGGGATGTGACCCCGGGCGGCGGGCCGGCCTCGGCGGCCATCGCGTTCGAGGACCTCTACTCGCACGCGCCGCCGACGCTGGACATCGCCGCGGCGGCGCTCGCGACGACCGCCGGCACCGTCAAGATCACCGGGACCGCGGCGGACAGCGAGCGGCTGCTCGACACGTTCATCTTCGTCGGGTCGCGGAAGCTCTACTACAAGTCGAACCGCGACGGCGCCGACCCGAAGAAGGCCGACTTCTCGTTCGAGGCGCCGCTCCGGCCGGGGGTCAACGTGATCACCGTGGTCGCGCGCGAGACGCCCGACACAACGACACGGCGCACGCTCGTGGTGCGCAAGGACGGGCCTGACGGCTCGATCCTGAAGACCCCCAAGTCCGACAACCCCGTGGACGACTGGATTGCGGATCGCGGGGGCGAGGACTAGGCCGCCGGAGGATGGACGACCACGACGACAGCGATCACGGCGACGACGGCGCCAAGGACGACCGCGGTGCCGGGCGTGTCGGGCGGGGCTGCCCGGGGCTGCCCTGCCCGGCGAGGATCTGGTAGCCTCATCCCGTGGGACTCCTCGCCTGGCTCGGCCTGAAGCAGGGGGGCTCGTTCCCGAACCTCGACGCCCTCCTGACGGAGCTCCGCGCGGCGCTCCCGGACGACGAGGCGGTCGTCCTCCGCTACATCGCCACCGTCATCGTCCTGCTCGGCAAGGTCGCCTGCGTCGATGGCCGCTTCTCCGACAAGGAAGACGAGCTGCTCCGCGAGCTGCTCGCGCACATCGACGGGCTCGCGCCGAGCGGCGTCGAGGCGGTGTTCAACGCCCTCCAGGGCAAGCTGCCCGCGCTTCAGGAGGGCGAGGTCGACCGCTGCTACCGAGAGCTCAAGGCGCTCTGCAACGCGAGGGAGCGGGTGGAGGTCGTGCGCCTCTTGATCCGGCTCGCGGCGGCGGACGGCGCGCCCACGCCGGCCGAGCGTGCCGAGATCGAGCGCATCGCGGAGGAGCTTGGCGTCTCGCTCCTCGACATCGAGCCGGACCTCTCCGCCGACGCCGGCCATCAGGCCGGCGCACCGGCGGCGCCGGATGACGCAAGCGGGCCGGACGGCGAGCCGTCGGCGTGAGCCGGGCGCCAGCGCCGCTCGGCTGATCAGTCGCGCGCGTCGCGCTGCTCGGCGCCGCCGTCAGCGCTCGGGGCGCGGCTCGCGAGGCCGAGCGCGCGGCGCTGCTTCAGCGCCGTGAGCGCCACGAACAGGACGAACAGGACGGCGCCGAGCACCGCCACGAGCACGCCGAAGTTGAAGAGGTAGTGCGCGCCCTGCGCGCCTCCCACCCCCATCAGGAAGATGCCTAGCAGCGCGAAGCCCGCGCCGATGACGGGATCGGGGCCGACGTCGTTCTCCGACGTCGCACGCGAGAGCCCGCTCCCCTGGACCCCGGAAGCCTCATTGCTCATCGGATGGCTCACACGAGGAGCTTAGCAAACTGGTCCACCGCCCGAAACCCGCCAGCGCCGGACCCGGGCTATGCTGCTCGGGTGAGCACGCCCACCCCTCCCCGAAACGACCGTCCCTCTCCGCCTGCGCCGTCTGACTTCGCCGGGCGTCGCGTCATCACCTTCGAGAGCCGTCGCGCCGCCGAGATGGCCTCGTTGATCCAGCGGTATGGCGGTGTGCCCGTCACGGCGCCGACGCTCCGCGAGGTGCCCATCGAACGGAACGAGCGCGCTCTCGATTTTGCGCGGCGCCTCGCGGGCGCCGAGCTCGACCTCGTGATCCTGATGACCGGCGTCGGGACCCGGGCGCTCGTGGCCGAGGCGGCGCCCGCGCTCGAGCCGAGCCAGGGCGCCGGCGGAGCGTCCAGCGACGGCGGTGACGCGGACGCCCAGGGCGTATCTCGCCTCGCGGCGGCGCTCTCTTCCGTGCAGCTCGTCGCGCGTGGCCCCAAGCCGGCCGCGGCGCTGCGCGAGCTGGGCCTGACCCGCTTCAGCACCGTGCGCGAGCCGAACACCTGGCGGGAGATCGTCGAGGCCGTCAGCGCGCTCGGCGACCTGAGGGGCAAGCGCATCGCCGTCCAGGAGCACGGCGCGCCGAGCCACGAGCTCTACGCGAGCCTCTCGGCGGCCGGCGCGCAGGTCACGCCGGTGCCGGTGTACCGCTGGGCGCTCCCCGAGGACACCGCGCCGCTCCGGCAGGCGCTGCGCCTCCTTTCGGATGGCGGCGCGGCGATCACGCTCGTCACGAGCCGCGCGCAGGTCGAGCACGCGCTCCTCGTGGCGGCCGAGGAGGGGCTCGTCGAGCGGCTGCGCGCCGCGCTCGCGCGGGGCGTGGTGGCGTCCATCGGGCCTGTCTGCACGGAGGCGCTGCGCGCCGAGGGGATCGAGCCCGATCTCGAGCCCGAGCACCCGAAGATGGGCCACCTGGTCAAGGCGGCGGCCGCGCGCTCGCTCGAGATCCTCGTCGCGAAGGGGAATCGGGGCGACGCGCCCCTGTCGACTCAATCTTCGTAGTCGTCGTCCGCCTCGTCCGCTTCGTCGGCGGAGCGCGCCACGGTCGCCGGCTGGGGCGAAGGGCCCGGCTCCGCGCCGGCGGCCGCGCGTCCGCGCGTGTCCGCGTGGCCCCTGTCGATCAGCTCGGCGCGGTAGAGCACGCGCCCGTCCTCGGCGGTGATCTCGCCGCCCACGTCGCCCCAGGCGAAGTCCTCGCTCTGGAGCGTGCGCATCGTCGCCTTCGTCTTGCCGATGCGCACGCGGAAGCTCGTCTTCTGGCACGGGATGGAGGAGCCGCCGATCTGGACGTTCACCGCCTCGCTGCCGAGCACGTCCTCGTTCTCGTCGGCGGCGAGCGCGGTCTTGGCCATCATCGCGTCGTAGGCCGAGAGGGTCGCCGGCCGCTCCGCTCCGTCGTCGATCCACGCCGCGCCGAGGATCTCGCCGCGCCTGCTGGGCGCGTCGCTCATGCGGACCCGGAGCGCCTCGGTCTGCTTGCCGTCCTCGAGGGTCACGTCGACAACGAGCACGTCCCCTTCACGCGCGACGACCCGCTGCGTGAGGAGCAGCGGCGTCTTCCTGAAGCTGCCGGAGAACCGGTAGGCCACGTAATCGCCGGGCTTGCGCGCGCCGGCCGTCTCCTCCGCGATCGGGCCGCGCTCCTCGGTCGAGCCCTTCGCCCGCTGCGGGGCCTCGCGCCGCGCTCGCGCCGCCACCTTGGCGGAGGCGTCCTGCGCGCTACCGGAGCGAGCGTTCGTTTCGATCCCGGCGCCGCAGCCAGCAGCCAGGACCGAGGTGAGGGCGGCGAAGGCGAAGAGGAGCGGTCGGTTCATGCCCCTCCGCTACCGGAGAGCGCCGGCCATGGCCCAATTTCTGGCGTTTCCAGGGCGCGCCCGCGCGGCGCCGCGCCGCGCGGGCCGCGGTCAGGGCAGCTTGCCGCTCGGGAGGAGATCGTCGAAGGCGGCGTCGAACTCGTCCGCGATCATCTCGGCGCCGACGGCGCGTGCGGCCGGCTTCGGGACGTCGATGCGGCGCAGCCGCTCAGCGACGCTGCCGCGCGGGTCGCTGTAGCTGGGGCTCATCCGGGCGACGCGCTGGAAGTAGTAGAGCGCCTGCTCGGGGACGCCGCGCATCTCGTAGGCGTTCGCGATCTCGTAGGTCAGCGCGAGCTCCTGCTCGACCGTCTTGTGCGAGGCGTGCAGGCCGCGGATGAGCGCGTCGATGCCCGCCTCGATGTTGCCCATCTGGAGGTGGGTGACGCCGATCATCGACTGGCAGACGCACTCTCGCCCGGGGTCGCGGGCGGCGAGCTCGAACTCGCCGATGGCGTCGGCGTACAGGCCCATCTCCTTGTAGGCGACGCCGAGATCGTAGTGCGTCGACGCGTCGGACTCGGAGATCTGCGCCGCGACGCCCGCCTTGAACTGCTCGAAGACGCTCTCGACGCTGATCTGCCGAGGGTCGTCCTGGACGCCGGTCACCGAGCCCGGCGCGACCTCGAGCTCGTCGATCATCTTGAGCGACTCGGCGATGTCGAACGCGCGGTCCTCGTCCGGCCGCTCGCTGCCGCGCGGGACGACCCGCGTGCCGCTCTCGTTGTCGGTGGCCGCGCGCCCCACCTCCGGCTCCGAGGACAGCTCCGTGACCTCGCGCAGCCGCTCCATCAGGAGCGGGTGGTTCGGCAGCCGCGCGAGCTGCTCCTCGAGGATGTTCCGCGCCTCCTCGAACATCCCGTGCTGCGCGAAGAACTCGACCTCCTCGAGCGCGTCCTCGTCGAGGGCGTCCGCGCGCCGGGACCCCGGCGGCACGGAGCGGCCCGACGCCGGTCGGACCGACGCCGGACGGCCCGACACCGGGCTGTACAGGGCCGGCGGCGCGGCGAGCACGGGAGGCGGAGGTATCGAGGACGCCGGAGGCGGAGCCTGGGACGCGGCGACGGCCAGGGGGTGCTCGGGCGAACGGCTCGGGTTGACCGACGCCGTCTCCTCCTCCTCGTCGTCGATGGCCTCGAGCTCCTCGACGTCCTCGACCTCCTCGACGTCCTCGATCGGGAAGCTCGGCAGCGGCGGCTCGTTCGCGAACGGGTCGTCGAGGTGCGTGACGAGCTCTGGCCGCCGGGGGAGCGCCTCGACGACGCCGTCTTCGTCGAGCGTGTACGCGGGCAGCGGCGCGTCGGGGTCGTAGAGGTCCTGGCTCGGCACCTCGGACGCGTACGCGTCGTTCTCGCCGGCCGCCGGCGAGGCTTCCGGCCCGTGCTCCTCGTCGGTGAGCTCGTCCTCCTGCGGCACGGCGTAGCCGAGCAGGTTGAGCATCTCCGTGGCCTGGGCGTGGCCGGGCTCGAGGAGCAGCACCTCGTCGAGGAGCCTCGCGGCGTCGTCGACGGCGTCCTCGCTGGCCAGCTGCTGCGCGAACCCGAGCATCTGCTCGACGGCGCCGTCCTGGTCTCCGGCCTCGATCAGGACATCGCAGAGCTTCTCGCGCAGCTCTCGAGCGGACGGCAGCCGGGCGACGCCGCCCTTGAGGAGGGCGATCGCCTTGTCGTACTGCCGGTCGCGCCGGAGGCTCTCGGCGTGCGCGACGAGCTGCCGCGGGCTCGCGATCGGCGACGTCGAGGGCTGCGACGCCCGGAGCGGGATCGGCACCGCGGACGCGGGCTCGTCGTCCTCGACGTCGAGCTCCTCCGCCTCGTCGTCCTCTTCCTCTTCGAGCTCGACGTCGATGGACGCGCGCGTGTTCCTCGACGAGGGCGCGATCTGGGAGGCGAGCTGGCGCACGCCCTCGTCGTTCGGAGCGCGCGTGATCAGGGCCGAGACGAGCGCGGTGAACTGATCGACCCGCCCGGCCTCCTTGGCGATGCGCGCCGATTCCTTCTGTACCTCGATCGCCTTGGCCGGCTGCCCGAGCAGGTCGAACGCGCGGGCGAGGAGCGCGAGCGTCTCCAGGTCCTTCGGGTTCTCCTTGAACGCGATCTGCAGCTTGGTCAGGGCCGACATCCCGTCGCTCGGGTCGCCGCGATCGAGGTAGATCTCGGCGGCCATGCGGGCGAAGCGGGCGTCTGGGCGGTGCTGCAGCAGGCGCTCGACGACCTTCAGCGCGTCGTCGCGCCGCCCGAGCTTGAGCAGGAGCTCGGCCGCCGTCCCGAAGCGCTGGATCGCGGCGTCGTAGTCGCGGACCCGGATGAGCGCCTCCGCGAGGCGGAGATAGGCGAGCGGGTTGTTCGGGTCGAGGTCGACGACCCGCTTGAAGATGTCGATGGCGTCGCGGTCGCGCCCCGCGCGGAGGAGGCGCGTCGCGACCTCGTCGTAGGCGGCGAGCGCGTCGCTCGTGAGCCCGAGCTGCGTGTAGATCTCCGCGAGGCGCGGGACGATGTGGCCGAAGCGATCCTCGTACTGCGGGACGTGCTTGTGGATGATCTCGCGGATCTGCTTGTAAACGGCGATCGCTTTGAGCGCGAAGCCCTGAAGGGAATAGAACTGGCCGACGCGCTCGTAGGTGGTGATCGCCTCGACGTACTCCTCCGTCTTCAGGTAGAGGTCGCCGATCTTGAGCAGCGTGCGGACGTCCTTCGGATCGTCTGCGACCAGCTTCTGGTACTCGGCGATGGCCTTGTCGAAGCGCTTCCGCTCGACAAGCTTCTGCGCGGTCTGGAGTACCTTGTCGCGATCGACCGCCACGGCGATGGGAATCTCCTGCTGAGGACAGCAAGGCGTTGCTCGGGCGCCCCGTCGGCATCCCTCACTTCGCCTAAAAAACACCTAGCCAATCCCGCCACCACGTACAAGCGCGCGGCACCGGAAGTTCCGGAAGCTACCGCCAAGGTGCTTGTTTGCAGCGTGCGGGCCCCCGGGGGCCCCTGTCTGGGCGACGCGGCGACCGCTTGGCGCGGTGGCCGCGAGCCCCCGCCCCGGTCGGACGCTGGGCGGTCCGGTCGAGGCGCGTCGAACAGCGCGCCCTATCCCGTAGGAGCGCGCTGAACAGCCAGGGATTCGCGAAGATCGCGGGGGAAGGTGGCGAGCGCCGCCGTCCCCGCGAAGACAGCATTAAGCCTAGCAGTCGAGCGGCCTTGTTGCACATTTCGTGCGATCTTCTGCGAGGCGTCGCCGCCAGCCGCCAGCCGCCCGCCGCGTGGGCGACCGCGCGACTTCGGCGTGCCCGCCGGGTGATGTATGGGCGGCGCGCCGGATGAGAGGGCAGGGGGTACGTCGCGAGCTCGGCCGTTGTCGGGGGCGAGAGCGGGGCGAGCACGGGCGTGGGCGGGAGGGCGCCTCGGAGCGCCGCCGCTTCTCGACCGCCCCGGCGAATGGACCTAGAGTTGGGCACCATGTCGCTCAGCCAGGCCTACCGCGCCCCGTTCGCTCCTGGAGAGGAAAATGCCGTCGACGCCGCGCTTTGCGAGCGGCTCCTCTCGGTCGCCCTGTCCAAGGGAGGTGATTACGCCGACCTCTTCTTCGAGTACCGGGCGGGGGGCGGGTTCACCTTCGACGAAGGCATCCTCAAGGCGGCGTCGCGCGGCGTGTCGATGGGGGTCGGCGTCCGCGTCCAGCGTGGAGATGCGACCGGGTACGCCTACACGGAGGACCTCACGTGGGACGCGATGAGGCGCGCGGCCGAGACGGCGGCGCAGATCGCGACGAGCTCCGGCGGCAAGGAGAAGATCGAGCTCAGGCGCCGCGAGCTGCCGACCCGTTACCAGCTGCCCAGCATCTCGCTCGACGCCCCGGGGCTCGCGAAGCGCGCGCTGCTCGAGCGCGCGAGCGCAGCGGCGCTCGCCTACGATCCCAGCATCGTCAAGGCGGAGGCGAGCTTCGTCGAGGAGGTGCGCGAGGTCCTCGTGGCCACGAGCGACGGGCGGATGGCGCACGACGTCCAGCCGCTCATCCGCTTCGGCGTGCGGGCGCTCGCCGAGCGCAGCGGGAAGCGCCAGGAAGGCTCGAGCGGCGGCGGCGGGCGCATGACGACGGCTTACTTCGAGGGCAAATCGCCGGAGTGGCACGCGGAGGAGGCCGCTCGGCAGGCGGTCGCGATGCTCGACGCGCGCGACGCGCCCGCGGGCGAGATGAACGTCGTGCTCGCCCCGGGCGACAGCGGCATCCTGCTCCACGAGGCCGTGGGGCACGGGCTAGAGGCGGACTTCAACCGCAAGGGGACCAGCAACTACGCGGGGCAGATCGGCAAGGACGTCGCGAGCCCGCTCTGCACGGTGGTGGACGACGCGACGCTCCTCCAGTCGCGCGGCACGATCAACGTCGACGACGAGGGCCACGAGCCCGAGCGCAGCACGCTCATCGAGAACGGCAAGCTCGTCGGGTACATGCACGACCGGCTCTCGGCCCGCCACTTCGGGCTCACGCCGACCGGCAACGGGCGGCGCGAGAGCTTCGCCGCCGCGCCGATGCCCCGGATGACGAACACCATCCTGCTCGCCGGCCCCCACGATCCCGAGGAGATCGTGAGGTCCGTGAAGCGCGGCGTCTTCGCGAAGAAGTTCGGCGGCGGCCAGGTCGACATCTCGAACGGCGATTTCGTGTTCTCGTTGACCGAGAGCTACCTCATCGAAGACGGCAAGCTGACCGCGCCCCTCAAGGGGGTGAACCTCATCGGCAACGGCCCCGAGGTGCTCCGTCGCGTCACCATGCTCGGCCATGACGTCGCCGTCTCCGACGGCATCTGGACGTGCGGCAAGGACGGACAGAGCGTCCCCGTGGGTGTGGGCTGCCCCACAATCAAGATCGATCTCATCACGGTCGGCGGAACGCGGATCGGCTGATTTTCCAAGGCTGGAGCACCGGGCAGAAGGTAAGCCCTGCAGCTGGTTTGGTGGGTTTAGCGCGGTGCGTCTTGCAGGCTCGTCGTGACACCCGTATACGGGGCGGACATGGCGCGTCGTTCGTTCATTGCCATTGTTGGACACGGACCGGACCTGGAGCGCGATGAGGGCGCCGCATCGGTCTTGCGCTCGCTGGGCGCTGACGTGCGGACCCTGGATCTCTGGGACGATCCACCGCGGCTCTTCCACGACGACGAGAGCAAGGCGCGGGCAATCGTCGTCGAAGCGCTCGATCGGCCGGACCTGGCCGCGGCGGCGCTGCGTGCGCTGCGCCGCGAGCCGCGCCTCGAAGAGGTCGGCGCGCTGGTCGCGGTGAGCGTCGCGCAGATCGCGCGGATCGAGCCGTCCAGCGGCTTCGACGACTTCCTGCTCGTGCCGTACGTGCCGGCCGAGCTCTACGCGCGCGTGCGCCTCGTCGAGTGGCGCCGCAGCGAGTTCGCGACCGAGGAGCGGGTGAAGGTCGGCGCGATCGTCATCGACCGCGCGGCCCACGACGTCTCGGTCGGCGGCATGCACGTGCCGCTCACCGCGAAGGAGTTCGCGTTGCTCTCGTACGTGTGCGAGCGCCGCGGAAAAGTTGTGTCGCGGACAGAGCTGCTCCGCCGCGTCTGGGGCAGCCAGTACGAGGGCGGCGCGCGGACCGTCGACATCCACGTGAGGCGCCTCAGGGCGAAGCTCGGCGCGGCGCTGCCGCTCGTCACGCTGCGCGGGGCCGGATACCGCCTCGAGTCGCCGATCCCCGGCGCCGGTGGGCCCGAGGGCGGCGACCCGAGCAGGGCGCTCCCGCGGAGCGGAGCCGGCGCGGAGGCGCAGGGCGACGAGCGCGGGGAGCTGCGCGACGAGGACGAGGACGAGGTCGGCGACGACGAGGGCGACGAGGACGAGGACGACGAGGACGAGGAGACCGCGGAAGCGAAGCCCCGGTCGGCGACCTCGGCGCACGACGCCGCGCCCCCCGGGCGCGAGCGGCGCATCACCCGATGACGTCGCCGGTCCGCCGCGGCGCTCCCGGCGCCGCTACGGCGCGCGGCGGCGGTCGTTCGCGCGCCGCCGCGCCGCCGATCGTCGCGATCAGCGTCGGATGTCCGAGCGGGGTGGGCCCCGAAGTGGCCGTGGCAGGCGCGGCGTCCGTCGAGGGCGCACGCTGCGTGCTCGTCGGCGATGAGGCGATCCTCCGGCGCGCAGCGCGGCTCGTCCGGGTCGCGGCCCGCCGGCTCGTCGTGGTCGATGGGCGCGCCGCCATCGAGCAGCTCGCGCCCGGCGCGATCGGGCTCTGGGCAGGCAGCGCGCCGCTCTCGCGGCCGAGCGTGTTCGGCCGGCCCGAGGCCGAAGACGGCGCGGCGCAGCTCGCGTGGATCGACGCGGCGACCGACCTGGTCCGCGAAGGCGTCGCGGCGGCGCTGGTCACGGGTCCCGCGTCGAAGCACGCGATCGCCACGAGCGGCGCGCCGGGGTCGGCGGATTTCCTGGGGCACACCGAGCACCTGGGCCGGAGGCTCCGCGCGCGCGAGGTCACGATGGCCTTCGCCTCGGGCAAGCTCGTGACCGCCCTCGTGACGACCCACCTGCCGCTGCGCGACGTGCCGGAGGCGGTGAGCCCGCGCGAGGTGGCGCGCGCCGCCGTGTGGCTCGCGCGGCTGCTCGCCGATCTCGGCCGCGAGAGGCCGCGCGTGGCCGTCGCGGCGCTCAACCCGCACGCAGGCGAAGGCGGGCTCCTCGGCGACGAAGAGCAGCTGCGGATCACGCCGGGGATCCGCCTCGCGGCGCGGCGGCTCGCGCGCTCGGGCCCGACGGCGGAGCTGACCGGGCCCGTCGGCGCGGAGACGGCGTTCCGGCTCGCGGCCCGCGGCGCGCTCGACGGGGTCGTCGCCATGTACCACGACCAGGCCACGATCCCGAGCAAGCTCCTCGGCTTCGGCGAGGCGGTGAACGTCACGCTCGGCTTGCCGATCGTGCGCACGAGCGTCGACCACGGCACCGCGTACGATCTCGCGGGAACGGGGCGCGCCGACCCGCGCGGCATGCGCGAGGCGATCGTGCTCGCGGCGCAGCTCGCGGCCGCGCGAGCGCGCTGACGTAACGACACGCCGACGCGCGCACCGACGTAACCGACGTAACCGACGTCACCGACGTCACCGACGTAGAAACACGCGGCTCAGCGCGCCCGGGCGCGGCCGTCGAGGAGCGCGAGCAGCCGCTCGAGCGCCGGCATGCTCACCCCGCGCTCCCGGCCCATCGCGAGGACGGCGGCGCCCATCGCGAGGTGCTGCGCGTGGAGCTTGGGGCCGAAATGGATGTCGAGGAACCGCAAGAACTCCGGCGCCAGCAGGCGCACGAGCGCGATGCCCGGCTTCAGCGTCAGCGGCCCGATGAAACGGGTGAGGAGCTTCGTCCACGGGGCCACCTTGCCCAGCCGCTCCGCGAGCGCCGCGGACTCCCTTGTCGCCTCGATCACGGTGCCGAGCACGACGTCGTTCTCGAGGAGGGCGTTCGCCCCGCCGCCCGCGTCGATGGCGGCGATCAGCGGGAAGAACGCGGTCGTGGTGGCGACGTTCTGCGCGCCCACGTCGCGCTCGAGCCGCGCCGGGAGACCGGCGCCCGTGAGGCGGCGCGCGAGCTCCTCGAGCCGCGGTCGCTCCGCGGGGGCGCCCCCCGCTTCGTCGATGAGCGTCGGCGCGAGCTCGGTGATCCAGGCGCGGACCACGCCGCGCTCGTCGAGGTAGCCCGAGACGCCCGGCATCGCGGGGGTGATGCGGCGCTGCGCGGCCTCCTCGAGATCGGCGCGCTCCCTGGGCAGGAGCGGCGTGAGCACCACGGCGGGCGCGGCCTCCGCGCCGCGGAGGAGATCCGCGACCGACCTGCCGCCCGCCGCCCGCTGCGCGGCGCCGCCGAGGTCACCTCGGGGGACGAGCTGATCGAAGCGCACGGTGATCAGGACGACGTCCGTGTCGGCCGGGATCTCGGCCGCGAGGCGCGGGCGATCGAGCGTGTCGCGTCGATCGGCGCCGTTCACCTGCTCGATGACGAACGGCCGGACGTCGTCGACGCGCTCGGGACGGACCACGAACGTGACGTCGTCTCCCCGGACCGCGAGGCGCACGCCGTAGACCCGCCCGAGCGCGCCCGCGCCCACGATGCTGACCCGCATGGCTCCCCCGTAGCCTGCGCACCGGCGGGGGGAAAGGGGGCGGCCGTCGCCGGGCGCGACGGAGGCCCTCAGAACGTTCGCTTCGAGTCGATGAGGATGGTGACCGGGCCGTCGTTCTCGACGAACACGCGCATGTCGGCGCGGAAGCGGCCGGTGGCCACCGTGAGGCCGCGGGCCCGCAAGGCGGCGACGAAGCGCTCGTACAGCGCCTCGGCGCGCACGGGCTCCATGGCGCCGTCGAAGCTCGGCCTCAGGCCGCGACGGACGTCCCCGAAGAGCGTGAACTGGCTGATCGCGAGCACGCCGCCGCCGCGCACGTCCGCGAGCGCTCGCGACATCTTGCCGGCGTCGTCGCTGAACACCCGGAGACCCGCGATCTTGCTCGCGACGTGGTCGGCGTCGGCCTCTTCGTCGTCCTTCGCGGCGCCGACGAAGGCCACGAGGCCGCGCTCGATCGCGCCGACCACCTGGCCTCCGACCTCGACGCGCGCGCCGAGCGCGCGTTGAACGACCGCGCGCATCGCTAGCGCTGCGCGGCGCGCGGGGCGGCGGCGGCGGCGGCGGGCTCCGCCCCGTTGCCCGCGCTCAGCCCGAGCTCGCGCATCAGCTTGGCCGTGAGCTTGAAGTAGGTGCCGCGATCGTACGGCTGGTTGAGGATGTGGAAGTCCTTGCGCACGAGGCCCACGCAGCCGAAGCAGTAGGTGCAGCCGGTGCAGTCGACCGAGCGCACGAGGTACGACGACTGCGTGCACCGCTCGGACGCGACGCAGTGGCTGCACGCGATGAGATCGCGGCAGCCGCGGCAGTGCGTGCTGTCCGAGCAGCGCTGGCTGTCGACGCAGTAGTGGCACCGCTGCAGCGCCTTCGAGCCGCGGCAGAACGTGCAGTCGACGCAGCGCTCGCACGAGACGCACGCGACGCACCGCTCGTTGCCGGTGCCCGTCTCGAACGTCTGGATCAGCTTGCGGAGCTCGGCCTCGAATTCCGCGCGCGTCATTCCGCCTCGCCGCTCGCTTCGGAGATGCCGCCGCCCGCGCCGCGCCGGGCCGCGCCGTCCGCGCCCGGGGCCTCGGGCCTGCCGCTCACCTGGCGGCGCAGCCGCTCGGCGGCCTCGCGCGTCGCGGGCTCCTCCGCGAACTCCTCGATGCGCCGGAGCCGCGACTCGAGCACGGCGCGCCGCTTCGGCAGCTCGCCGGCGAGGATGCCCGCGAGCTCGTCGATCGCCTCCTGGATGCGCTGCTCGTCGCTGTGCTCGAGCAGCTGCAGGTACACGTCCTGCTCCGCGGGGAAGGTGTGGCCGGCACGGAGGAAATCGTTCGCGGCCTTGGAGATGTTGGGCCGGCCCGACGCGCAGAGCAGCTTCGACAGGAGCCGCTGGCGCTCGACGGCCTTCGGATCGCTCTGCGGAGGCGGCGCGAGGACGATGCGCCCCGGCGCCTTGGACGCGGCGTCGCGTCCGGACTTGACGCGCCCGCCCTTGCCGTCCTCTGCCTCCGGCTCCTTGCGCGGAGAGAACAGCGCCTCGAGCGCGGCGCGGTGTTGCTTGGCTGCCCGCCGGTCCTCGCCGCTCTGCGTCGGACGCGGCAGCCCCGCGCTGTTCGGCTGACCACGGCCATAGGCCGTGTGGAGCTCGGGATTGTGCCAGACCTTGGTTGCGTCTCTACGAATTCGCCGCATGTCGTGCCCCTGCTGACCTCGGAGCGATGATCATGGACGCGCCGCCGGGATCGGCTTCCGCATCCCGCGTGTGGCGCCCCGCTTGCATCGATGGTGTGGTGAATGAGGCTGGTGCGTGTTGGGCCGGGCGCTTCCCCCGCGAACCGCGATGGCCCGGACGATGTTGCGCAAGGGACGCGCCCCTATCTCCGCGCTGATCACGCTGGCCGCGTTGATCGTGAAGGCAGGGCCACGCCGCAGTGCGTGGTGCGCCGGGCGATACCCGACCGCGGACCGCGTGACGAGGGGCTCTGCCCCCATGCACCCCGGAACCGCGCTCACGACCCAACCGCAGTCGCGAGGCAGCTGGTTCCTACCACAGCCTTTGGTCAGCGCCGCAGAAAATTGGGCTGCCCTCCGCACTTCATGCCATTCCTGTCCTCACGGCTCGGTTCCTTCCGAGCTTCCCTTCTGAGCTTCCCTTCTGCGGTTGCCTTCCGTGCTTCTGCGCTTCCGAGCTTCCGCGAGGGGCGCCTCGGAGACGCTGTTTCGAGGTCGCCGACCTCGTCCCAGGTCGATTCAAGAAGCGGACCGCCGACTGCCCTTCCCAATCCCACATCCTGCGGACGGGCGGCGACGCCGTGTTCGGGAGATCCGATCCGTGGTGGATGTCACTCGCACCCGACCCGACTGGAGCTTTCCATGATGAGCCTTCGATCCGTGAGCACTGCAGGCGCGGCGCCGCGGGACGCCGGGGGCGCTGTGCGCAGCGCGGAGCCGCGCGCGCGCCTGAGGCGTGCTCGTGCGGCCGCGCTCGCGGTCCTGGTGAGCATCGCGGTGCCGGCGCCCCTCTGGGCGGAGCCGCTGCCCGGGGCGCACGCCGCTGCCGAGAGGTCCAGGGAAGAGGAGGGGGAGCGGGCCCGTCGGGATCGTGCGCCCGCGAGCCCTGCAGGCGCGGAGCGAGCACCGCGAACGAAGAAGCGGGAGAGCTCGCTCCACGGCCGCGCGAAGGGCGCCTCGGCAGCGACCGGTGACGAGGAGACGAGCGGGGCGGGAGACCGGGGAGGGAGGGCCCGTACCCACAAGAAGGTGCAGCACGCGGCGGGAGACGCGGCGGAGAACACGGTCGGCGAGAAGAAGACGGGCAGCGAGAAGAAGAAGGAGAAGAGGCGGGCGGCGCGCACGGCCGAGAGCAAGCGGCGCGGGGCGAAGAAGGGCCTGGAGAGGGAGGCGCCTCCGAAGCCGTGCCACGGACCGGTGCTCTCGATCGATCGCAGCGGCATGGAGCTCGATCGCTTCGAGCTGGTCGACTGCAAGGGGAAGCCGCGCGAGGAGGCGCGGCGCGCCCTCTCCTTGCTCGCGCGCCCGTGGGGCACGCCGCGGCCGATCCTGTCCGACGAGAGCGTGCCTGTCCGGAAGCCGGAAGCGGCGAGCCGCAAGGGGCGGCGCGCGGGCGATGAGCCGCGAGCCGCCGGGGGCAGGGCGAGCGGGGTGCAGGCGGGGGAGATCGCGCCCGGCGTGCGGCTGCTCGATCCCGGGCTGCTCTCTCGCATCGACACGCTCGCGCGGCGGTACCCGGGCCGGCTCGTGTCGCTCGTGAGCGGGTACCGGCCGCAGAGCCAGGGCAGCCTGCACCAGTCGGGGCGAGCGCTCGATCTGCGCATCGCCGGGGTGCGCAACGACGAGCTCGCGGCGGCCTGCCGCGCGCTCGCCGACACGGGCTGCGGCTACTATCCCAACAGCTCGTTCGTACACGTGGACGTGCGCGCGCCGGGGACGGGGAGCGTCTCGTGGATCGATGCGTCCGGACCCGGCGAGGCACCCCGCTATGTGGCCGCGTGGCCGCCGCCGCAGGACGAGGCGCGGGCGGCGACCGAGGGGACGCCCGGCGAGGACGGGGAGGAGGTGCTCCGGCGGGAGCGCCGCGAGAGGTCCGCGAGCACTGCGGCGGAGAAGGTCGCGAGCGCTGCACCGGAGAAGGCGGGAGCTGCGCTGGAGACGGCGGGAGCCGCGCAGGAGAAGGCGGGAGCTGCGGCGGAGAAGGCGGGAGCTGCGGCAGAGAAGGCGGGAGCTGCGGCGGAGAAGGCGGGAGCTGCGGCGGAGAGGGCGGGCGCCGCACCGGAGAGGGCGAGCGCCGCACCGGAGAGGGCGAGCGCCGCACCGGAGAAGGCGGCGACGGGCGCGCCGTAGTAGGGAGGCGCGATGGGCATCACGATTCCTCGCCGCCACGCCTCGGCGCTCGCCGGTACGTTCGGTCCGCTCGCGGTCCATCGCCATGAAGTCATGGCCGCGGGCGCGTCTTATCCCGCCTTCACGCTGGAGCTCGCCGACTGGATCTCGGTGGCCGCGATCACCGATGCCGGCGAATTCGTCCTGGTGCGGCAGTACCGGCACGGCGTCGACGCGGTGACCATCGAGACGGCTGGCGGCATCGTCGATCCCGGGGAAGAGCCGGCGGCGGCAGCGCCGCGCGAGCTCCTGGAGGAGACGGGATATGCTGTGGAGTCGCTCGAGACGCTCGGGTGGGTACACCCGAATCCCGCGCTCCAGGCGAATCGCTGCTTCCTCTACCTGGCGCGCGGCGCGCGGCGGGTCGCCGAGCCCGAGGGCGACGAGCACGAGAGCACGGAAGCGGTCGTGATGCGCGCAGACGAGGTGATGGCAGCGATGCAGGACGGCCGGATCAGCCACGTGATCGCGGTGATCACCCTGCTGCGGGCGCTCGCCGTCGCGGCGGCTCCGCGCTGACCGCGGCGCCCGCGAGAGGGGCAGCCGGTGCCGCCTGGGCGGCCGCGGAGCTGCTCCCGAGGTCCAGGGATCGGATTTCCAGGGCGGAAGAACGGGATCCACGCTCCGCAGAACGAAATTTCGGTCGCTTGAACGAGATTTCGGGTCGCGGCTCCTGAAAAGTGGCTCCGGTCAACGGGGCCGGAGGTCTCGAGCTCGCGAGGCGGGCTCGAGGCACACCTCGAGATCCTGCGCGCCGCTCTCGAGAGCCCCGATTTCGTTCTGGAGAGCCGAAATTCCGCTCGTGAGACCTCCGCCGGCTGTTCCCGAGACCCCCTCGTCGGAGCTCGAGACCCCTCTTTCCGTGCGCGAGACCCCCGCCGGCGGTTCTCGAGAATGGATTTTTCGTTCGCGTGACCGCCGGAGCCGGTCGACGGACCGAATTTTTCGAGCGTCGCAGCGAGCAAGGGACGCGCGACAGCTGATCTCGGGAATCGCGCGGCGCGGCGGGCATGGAGGTCCCGGCGCGCGAGCTGGCGAGCGCACTGGCGCCGAGGCACTCGAGCAGGCGCCGCTCCGCAGCAGCGCGGCGCTCCTGGACTTTTGCGACGCTCGTCGACCGATCGGTTGACGAACACCCCCAGCAAGAGCGTTCCGTTACCGACGGACGCGACGGCGTACGACCTACCCCCGCGTCCTTCGGCCGCCGGTATGGGATGTGCCAGCTCAACTACTCTTGACGGTCTCCAACATCACGATTGGCTACCATGAATCGGGGCTGCTAATCCGGCGCCAGATCTGCGTCTGATCTGCTCTTCGCATACGCAAAGCCAGTGTGAACCACATGAGCCTATGGTCCGTGCCGTGACGCGAGAAGGCGAAGGAGAAATCACGATGAAGTCGGTTGTCGTCATCGTGTGCGCGGTGCCGCTGGTGATCTTGTTCTACGCTGCGTGCAGCGTCGCTCCCGAGACGGAAGCGGAGGACAACGCAGGCGTGGAAGAACCGCCCACAGATACGACGGAGGAGGAGCCGGTTGCAGTGGGCGCGCAGGAATTGGACTGGTGGGTACACTGTAAGAATTTGGATTCTGTGGAATGTATGATTAAATGCGCCGAGGCGGGCGTTCCATGTCGACCATCGTATAAGCATCCGTACAAGGACAACGCAGGGAACGGCGACCTCACTGGCTGCATAAAGAAGCCAAAGGAAGTTTGCGTCTACCACTATTCATCGAACGGCGACGGGTGCTTCCTTGTTCGCAATACAGGGCGTGCGTATTGTGTGTACGTGGGCGGTAGGAGATGATTATCGGTTGAGTGGGTGTTTTTGTTCTTGCTCGTCGCCGAACTTCGCGACGAGCTGCTCGACAAGCGTCTCGACCTCTGAAGGTAGATCGTTGCCTGGTGTCCAGGTCTTCAGCAGCGTCTTGAGGCGATGCGCCCGAGCGATGTCGTCGTCGCCTACGGGAGGTCCTCCTTCCATTTCTCCGCTTGCAACGCCTTCCTTTAGTTCCGATAGTGCGCTCTCGAATGCCTCTGCTCGACTACTCAACGTTGAAGGTTCGACTGCTAGATCCGCTACAGAAGAGGAATCGGATCTGATCCAGTTCAGGAGCGCTTCAAGGCTTGCAACGCCTTCAAAGAACCCCTCGCCCCACCGCATGAGCCGCTCTATCGTCGGCGGAGCACCTTCGTCTCCATTGCGCTGTGTCATTGTATGTACGAACATACCTGGCTGCTGCCTGTTGTGCCACCCGCTGCCGCACCGGTGATGAAAAACGTGACGAGTGCGCCCGTCGCTATAGTTGACTATCGTGTAATTACCGTAGATTGAGACCCAATGTCTGCGAGCTCGTTGAGTGCATCGGCGTCGAGGCGCACCCGGGCGAGCTCATCGAGCACGCCGGTATCGAGGCCCACCCGAGCGAGCACGTCGCGGACAGCCTCTGGGCCCTGTGGAGCGCGGCGCAGCCGGCATCGGGGCGCTGGGGCAGAGGCGGCGCTCGTGAGGGCGCAAGGATGGCCATGCCGAGGCCACCTGAGCCCAGCGTTTGGGGTGCTTCTACCTGGAGGAGATGATCCCCTCGCCGAGAGCGAGCTGCCGAGCTTCCCC
Organism: Sorangium sp. So ce375; assembly: GCF_051473855.1. Classification (NCBI taxonomy): domain Bacteria; kingdom Pseudomonadati; phylum Myxococcota; order Polyangiales; family Polyangiaceae; genus Sorangium; species Sorangium sp. So ce375. The sequence goes on along the minus strand of NZ_CP150335.1, from coordinate 9,085,566 downwards.
CTACGGCGCTGACGCGGCCGCTGTACGCGCCGCGAGCCGCCTCGCTGAGTGGAAGCCGCCCGAGCTCTCCCTCTCGTGCACCTCCGCGGTGCGCCCACGCTGCGGTGGAGCGCTTCGCCGAGGGCGTCGCCGCCCGAACGTCCCCGGCGCCCCTGACCGCCTTATGCTACCGCGAGCATAGCGCGGGCGGCCGCCTCGCCGCGCTCGGCGCGCCTCAACAGCGGCGTGGACGCGCCGAGGGGCGGCGCGCCAGCTGGGTACAGAGATGCATTGCGGCTCGGGGGATAATTTCTCAGCCAAACGGCCGCTCTGTGGCGATTGGCGCTGGTTGACGCCGAGCGCCTGCCGCAAGTACCGTCGTGCATGCGCCGCGTCGCCCATGCGCTCTCGATCCTTCTCGTGCTCGGGGCCGCAACATCCTTCACGAGCTCGGTCAGCGCTCAGGCGCTCAAACCGAAGGTGACACCGGACGGCAGCTCGACGGTGAAGGCCCATATCCGCCGTGGCCAGAGAGCGCGCGACGCCGGGCGCTGGACCGAGGCCCACGCCGCCTTCAAGGCGGCTTTCGAGGCGACCGACGCGGCGTCTGGGACGGAGCGCGAGCGCAAGGAGATCGCCGGGGAGCTCGGGCTCTGCGAGCTCGCGCTGCACAAGTACCGTGATGCGGCCGAGCACCTGGCCTGGAGCCTCGAGCAGCGCGAGACGCTCCCTTTGCCGCTGCAGCTGAGGTTCGAGGAGGGGCGGCGCAGAGCAGCGTCGTTCGTGGCGACGCTCATTCTGGCCGTGGATCCGCCGGACGCCGAGGTCTTCGTCGATGGCAAGCCCATCGGCCGGACCGCGCGGACCTACGAGCTGTTCGTCGAGCCGGGCCAACACATGGTGCGAGCCCGGGCGCCAGGGCGTGAGGACGGATTCCACACGTTGCGCGCCGTGGCGAGCGCGGAGCACGAGGTCACGCTGCACCTGCCCCACGCGGCGGAGAGCAGCGCGAAGGCAGAGGCGCCGGCGACGCCGACGCCCGCGAGCACGGCGCCCGCCGCGCGCACGGAGGCCCCCGGGCCGGCGGTACCGTGGCTCGGGCCGGCGCGTGTCGCCGGCATCGGTCTGACCACGGCGACGGCCTCCCTCGGCGTCTTGTTCATGGTCCGCGCGAGCGCATCCGACGGCGATCTCAAGGAGCGCAACAGCAAGCTGGACGCGCTTGGGTTCACGCCGTGGGCGTGCCGCGAACCGTCGCCGCCTTCAGCGTGCAACGAGCTGGCGGTCCTCCGGCGAGAGCGAGATCAGTTCGCCGCCCTCGGCACGGCGATGGTGGTGGCGAGCGGCGTGGTCGGCGCCATGACGGTCGCCTCGTTCTTCACGGATTTCTCCTTTCTGCAGTCCGAGCCCACGGGAGCCCGCGTCGCGTTCTCGCCGGCCGCAACGCCAGGGCAGATCGGCCTCGTGGCGCACGGGGTGTGGTGATCCGAGGAGCCAGGGACATGCACTTTCTCCAGGGACGACACGTGCGGCGGCTGTGCGCCGTCGCCGCCTTCTCGACGAGCGGCGCGGGAGGGCTCTCCGGCTGCACGTACACAGAGGACTGCGGCGAGGAGCGGATGTGCCTCGCCCCCCCGCCATCGCCGTGCGAGGTGAACGAGCCGGGCATGGGGCCCGTGATGGACGAGTGCGGGGTGTTCGTCAGCGCCAACGCTCCAGCGGAGGGGGCGCGCGCGGGCACGCGGCTCGAGCCGTTCGGCTCGCTGCAGACCGCGATCGTGGAGGCGCAAGCGCGGGGCTTGGGCCACGTCTATGCGTGTGGCGAGACGTTCGAGGAAGAGGTCACCCTGGTCTCGGGGATCCACCTCTGGGGCGGCCGTAGCTGCGATGACGGCGCGTGGTCGTTCGATGGCGCCAACCACCCGACGATCATCGCCCCGCCTTCGGGGATCCCGCTGCGGGTCGTGGGGGGCGACGGCGCGACGTCGGTGATCTTCGGCGTGCGCGTCGTGGCGGCGGACGCCTCCGCGAGCGACGGCAGGTCGTCGATCGCCGTGATCCTGAGCGCGGGGGCCGAGGCGAGCGTGCGATCGAGCACGATCGTCGCGGGCGACGGCAAGGACGGGGAGCCGGGGAAGGACGCGGACAGCGAGCGGGCCCAGGACGGTGTCTTGGGAATCGACGGCGCGGACGCCTGCACGGAGGACTCCCCGACGGGTGCCCTTCCGGTCGTGACGGCGTGCGACGACGGCGCCGAGTCCACCGGAGGCTACGGGGGCGACGGCGGGCTCGACGCGGGGGGCGATGGCGCGCCGGGGCAGCCGATGCCGGCGGGGAACCAGGACCCGGAGAAGACGGGTCTCGGAGGCGCTGGCGCGGACGTCGCGATCTGCGACGAAGGGAAGCCCGGCCCCAACGGCGCCAACGCCGATCGCGCTGACGGTGCGGCGGGCATGGGCTACCTCACCGAGGACGGCTGGGTCGGTACGCTCGGGGACAACGGGAAGCGAGGCGGCGTCGGCCATGGCGGTGGCGGCGGTGGCGGCAGCAAGGGGCGAGGCGACATGGTCGCGTGCCGAACCGGCGGGCCTCAGGGCGGCGCGGCCGGTGGCTCGGGCGGGAGCGGCGGCTGCGGCGGCCGGGGAGGCTATGGCGGCGGCTATGGCGGGGCGAGCATCGGTGTCGTTGCGCTGCAGGGGAGCTCGGTGACGCTCGAGGCGACCACCGTGACCGCGGGCAAGGGCGGCAACGGCGGCGTCGGCGGAACGGGCCAGCCGGGCGGCGTCGGACGACCGGGCGGGGACGCTGGAAAGGGCATGGATGGCCTGTGGGATGCGTGCCCCGGTGGCAAGGGCGGCAACGGCGGTCGCGGGGGCGATGCCGGCGGCGGCCTCGGGGGCTCCTCCTACGGCGTCGCCTCCATCGGCGCCTATGTGGGCATCGGCCCGGATGCTTCGCTCAAGCCTGGAGGCGCCGGCGATGGCGGGTCCGGAGGCAATGCGGCTCCCGATGACCCTGTGGGCAAGGGAGAGCCGGGCCACTCGTTGCCCTACGTTCAGTTCGAGGCACCCGAGCCTGAACTGCCCCGCTGAAGGGCCGGGAGCACCCCGTGTCACATCGAGGGAGAGCCATGCGAATCACCGGAGCGATCACCCTGTCCCCCGCGCTGTTGCTCGTCGTGGCCGGTTGCGGCACCGCGCCGGGCCCGAGCGACGCTGGCGGCGCGGCGTGCGACGGCGCGTCGTGGTGTCAAGGCGACGCGCCGCCGGAGTCGGTCTGTGTCGAACGCCTCGCCGCCGGCGTGCTGGAGGATGGCTGCGGGGTGTTCGTCGCGGGGATGTTCGGCAACGGGGATGATGCGAACCCCGGCACGAGGGACAAGCCGGTGCGCACGCTGCAGCGCGGCGTCGAGCTCGCGCGCACCGGACGAGGGCGCGTCTTCGCGTGCGACGACGGGTTCTACGGCCCCCTCGCGCTGCCGTCGGGCGTGGATCTCATCGGCGGCTACAACTGCTTGTACTGGAAGCATGAACTCCCCGGGCGCCCGACGCTTCAGATTGTACAAGGCTACGACGTCACCCTGACCGTCGTGCCCGCGAGCCCCGGAGACACGGGTGCCGCGGACGGGGTATCGACGATCGTCGACATGCGGTTCAGCTCGAACGGTCCGATCGGGATGCTCGTCCAGTCCGGCACGTCGGTGGAGCTCCTCCGGAGCCTGGTTCACGCCTCCTGGGGCTGGGCGGGCCGCGATGGCGAGGAATGGCCCTATCCGAACGAGGCGGCGGAGGGGCCCCATGGGCAGTACGGGGGCGACGCGTGCTCGGCCGCCGTCGTCCCTGGCGCCCCTGCGGCGGTGAACGCGTGCGACGGAGGGATCCCCAGTGTCGGCGGGAAGGGAGGGGACGGGCTCCCCGACGGCGCCGGCGACGGCGAGGACGGGCAGCCGTTCGAGGCGTCCAAGCCGACGTACGGGCGTGGTGGAGGCGGGGACGTGCCGGGAACCAATTGCGAAGATGGACAGGTCGCGCTCCACGGCGCGCACGGTTTCATCGGTGCAGCCGGCAAGGGCATGGGGCGCATCACCGAGACAGGGTGGGAAGGCGACAAGGCCGGCGACGGGGCCAGGGGCATGCCCGGCCAGGGGGGCGGCGGGGGTGGCGGCCGTCGGGGAGGGCTCTCCGCGTGCGGTGTGGCGTCCAAGGGAGGCGCCGGCGGCGGCTCCGGCGGCGCCGGCGGCTGCGGTGGTCGAGGCGGCCAAGGGGGCGACAACGCCTGGCCGTCGATCGGCATCGTCGCGCTTCACGCCAAGCTGACCGTGCGCGATAGCAAGATCGAGGCACGCTACGGCGGGCAGGGCGGCGACGGCGGACCCCCCGAGCGAGGCGGTCGAGGCGGCCGCGGCGCTCCGGGAGGCGCCTTGGGGGACGGCACGTGGTCCTGTCACGGCGCCAATGGGGGCGATGGGGGTTACGGCGGCTACGGCGGCCCCGGGCGCGGCGGCGACTCGATCGGCATCGCCTACCTCGACGAGGACCAGCTCACGCTGGAGGGCGTCACCTACGAGCTGGGATCGCCGGGGAAGGGCGGCGTGAGCTGGGATATCTGGTCCGACAGCGAGGTCACGGGGGAGGAGGGCATCGCCGCCGAGACGTTTCGGTTCCCTGAGTGAGCAGGATCAGAGCGCATCGGACGAACACCTCCTGGTTTGGAGTGCGATCCGTACGCGCCACACGAGCCCCCTCGCTGAGTCGAGCTGCCCGAGCTCCCCCCTCGGGCACCTCCGCGGTGCGCCCACGCTGCCGTGGGCGCTTCGCCGAAGGTACCGCCGCCCGAACCTCCCCGGCGCCCCTGACCGTGTCTACGCTGCCGCTGGAGTAGCGCGGGCGGCCACCTCGCCGAGCGAGGTGCGCCTGGCCCTTGGGCGCTCGTCGACCGTTTGGTTGACGAACACTCCCGCGGCGTAGCCGCCTGCGCACCAGATGCGCCCGGGAGGGTCGAACGGCCCTTACATCGACTAGCCGGATCTCAACTTTCCTTGACACCCGAATCTCACCCAGAAAAACTGGTCGCATCCCCGCGTGGCGCGTGTCGGGGCTCGGCGGGGGACCTCCACCATGTCGTTGCGCTTACACGGCAACGTCCGCCTGCTCTGCGCATGTGCGCTCGTCCTTGTTCCGGCGTCGGCGCAGGCACTCGAGTTCAGCGGTGGCGTGAGCGTGGGCGGGATCCAGGTCGGGACCGAACCCAAGCTGGCCGTGAGCCCCTTCGCCGGCTGGCTCTGGCGAAAAGAGAGGGACTTCCGGATCGAAGTCCACAACATGCTCAGCATCATTCCGGGGGCACGCGTAGGGGTCTACGATCGAACGGCGGTTACCGTTGGCTACGTCACGGAGACGGGCAACGTCAGCCTTGGTCCATCCCTGTCGCTCTACTCGATGCCGGTATGCGGTGCCGTGATCTGTGACCGCGTGATGGGGCTCGCTCCAGGCGGGCGCGCACAGTCCGACTGGTACTTCGCTGGGCGTCTGGGGGCATCCACGAGCCTCAACGTGGACTGGGCTGGTGGGAGAAGTCGTGTTCTTCCTGGCAGCGTGGTTGTAATGGTAACTGCTGGGCCTATCTGGAGATTCGGGGGAGAGTCGAAATGAACAAGCTGTTGGCTGTTCTATGTTTCGTTCTAGCGGGGTGCAACTTCGATGTCGGGGATTGCTACCTCCGGAGTGAGGGAGAAAGCGGCGCCGGCGGCGTCATCATCACCGCGACAGGGGTCGGCGGTTACGGGTTCGGCCCGACAGGCTCGGGCGGCTTCGGGCCTGTGCCGCCGCTGAAGCCGCAGGACATGGATCCTCCTTCTCCTCCCGTCTGCAACATCGCGAGCCAGACACCATGTGAGGAAAAATGCGAGGCGGACTCCGAGTCTGACAATATTCAGTGTGGAAAGATCGAGGACGAAGCGCAGCGGACAGCGTGTCGGGATAGCGCATACGCTAGATATAAGAGCTGTCGAGAAGGTTGCGAGCTGACAAGCAATAAGAGCTGTGACGAGAAGTATCAGGATTGCATGGACCGCGCTCCATGGCGGTCTTGCGCAAGGCCAAATTCTGGAGACGCAGGCCAGACGATGTGTCGAACCTGCTATGGACGGTGCAAGTCCGGGGATCCTACATCGCCGGAGTGCAAAAAGTGTTTGTTCTGAGGTTCCAATGGCTATTCACGTCACTACAAATGAGGACATTCGGAGCGCGGTCCGACGCGGGTCTCGCCTTCCTGTGCGGTTCATGCGCGATAACGTGCTGGAGGGGCCGTGCGCGTCCGGACCCGAAGACCATTGTGAGCAGCGGTGCGATTATTGGAACCTCCAAGGGCGGGAAAGGGCACAATTTCGTTCGCGGTTTCACGATGTTATCGATGCGTTGAGATCGCGGCATAGAATCGTCGTGTGGACGTCCGGGTTGTGGAGGGATAGGCTGATGCTGTGGGCGCTCTGCGCGTGGAGGCTCCGCTATCGGCCCGAGCACCCTGACCTCGACATGGTCGTCCTGGGAGATGCGCCGGAGGATGGGTTTAGCCGTGGATTCGTCCGCGTGAAGCCGGCCGACGCACGCCGCGGTCAGGACGACGCGTGCGCTCAGTCTCGGACACGCGTCCAGCACATGGCGCGCTCTTGGCGAAAGCTATCCGGTCGGTCTCCGATCCTGTCCACCGAGGGTGGGCGCGCAGATCGAGCACGGAAGGAACTCGTAGAGCTGGGCACCCACCAAGCTGCATTCTTTCCTCGGGTGGACGGCAACGCGCTCACCCTGTCTTGGGTTGACCAGCTCTTGTTCGCGTGTCTAGGAAAAGACTGGTTGACGCCCGCTGACGTATTCATGCACCGCTCATCGGCTGGCGAAGAGCTGCGCAGTGGTTGGGGGGAACGCATCGGCGACGTCTTTATCGCCATGCGGCTGCGCCAGTGGGCAGATCACCGTGGGGCCGAGGCGGCGCTGGAGAGTGTGCCCTATAGGACGGACAGACGACCCATGCTGGAGGCTCGCTACAGGTTGACGGCTGCCGGCGATGAAATAAAGCGACACGGTCTTGCAGACATCGCCCAAGGACCACCGGTGCCGGTGTGGGGTGCCACAGCGTACGATCCGCTGGCTCCTTGGGTGGTGGTGGACGACGACACAGATCACCAGCGCATCCAGCTACTTGAAGAGCGCGCCACGCAGGGCGTGGAGTGATGCGCTGACGCGTACGTCGGCGCAGACCCCTGGAAGCCCGCTTTTCTCGTCGAGGCAGGCGGGCCGCGCCGGGCTCCAACCTGTTGGGGCCACTCGTTGCCCTACGTTCAGTTCGAGGCACCCGAGCCTGAACCGCCCCGCTGAAGGGCCGGGAGCACGCCGCGTCACACCGAGGGAGAACCATGCGAATCACAGGAGCGATCACCCTGTTACCCGCGGTGCTGCTCGTTGCGGCCGGCTGCGGCACCACACCAGGCCCGAGCGACGCTGGCGGAGCGGCGTGCGACGCCGCGTCGTGGTGTCCAGGCGACGCGCCGCCGGAGTCGGTTTGTCTCGAGCGCCTCGCCGCCAACGTGCTGGAGGATGGCTGCGGGGTGTTCGTCGCGGGGATGTTCGGGAACGGGGACGACGCCAACCCCGGCACGAAGGACAAGCCGGTGCGCACGCTGCAGCGCGGCGTCGAGCTCGCGCGCACCGGACGAGGGCGCGTCTTCGCGTGCAACGATGGGTTCTTCGACGCCCTCGTGCTGCCGTCCGGCGTGGATCTCATCGGCGGATACCACTGCTTGAGCTTTGCGCATGAGCCCGGCGGGCGCCCGACGCTGCAGATGGATACCTTCGACATCACCGTGACCGTCGTGCCCGCGAGCCCCGGCGACACGGGAGCCGCGGACGGGGTATCGACGATCGTCGACATGCGGCTCGTTTCGCACGGCTCGATCACGATGCTCGTCCAGTCCGGCACGACCGTGGAGCTCATCCGGAGCCGAGTTCACGCCTCGTCCGCATGGGGAGGCCGCGATGCCGAGAAATGGCCCTATCCGAATCGGGCAGCGGAGGGGCCCGATGGGCAGTACGGGGGCGACGCGTGCTCGGCCGCCGTCGTCCCTGGCGGCGCTGCGGCGGTGAACCCGTGCGAAGGAGGGATCCCGAGCGTCGGCGGGAAGGGAGGGGACGGGCTTCCCGACGGCGCCGGCGACGGCGGGGACGGGCTGCCGCTCTCGGCCTCCGAGGAGCCGTACTACGGGCGGGGGGGACACGGGGAGGTGACAGGCGTCGATTGCGACGAGGGATCTGTCGGGCGCAGCGGCGCGCAAGGTGTGACCGGTGCCGCCGGCAAGGGCATGGGGCGCATCACCGAGGCAGGGTGGGAATCCGACAAAGCCGGCGACGGGGGCAGGGGCATGCCAGGCCAGGGCGGCGGCGGGGGTGGCGGCCATCGGGGAGGGCTCTCCGTGTGCGGTGCGGGGTCGAAGGGAGGAGCCGGCGGCGGCTCCGGCGGCGCCGGCGGCTGCGGCGGTCGAGGCGGCCGAGGTGGCGAGAACGGCTATCCGTCGATCGGTATCATCGCGCTTCATGCCAAGCTGACCGTGCGCGATAGCGAGATCGAGACATCCGAGGCCGGGCAGGGCGGCGACGGCGGGCCCCCCGAGGAAGGCGGCCGAGGCGGTCGCGGCGCTCCGGGAGGCGCCTTGGGGGGCGGCCTGTGGTCCTGTCAGGGGGCCAACGGGGGCGACGGGGGCCCCGGCGGCTACGGCGGCCCCGGGCGCGGCGGCGACTCGATCGGTATCGCCTACCTCGACGAGGACCAGCTCACGCTGGAGGGCGTCTCCTATGAGCTCGGATTGCCAGGCAAGAGCGGCGTGAGCTGGGATATCTGGTCCGGCGACGAGGTCACGGGGGAGGAGGGCATCGCCGCCGAGACGTTCCGGTTTCCTGACTAGTCGGGATCTTCTCGGAAGGACGACGCGGTCCGCAGACGATCCGCGGAGGCACACGAGCCCAGGGCGACGCCCGTAAGGTCCGGTTAGAGGCGTCATAAGATCCGCGCGGGACGTACTTGCCCAGTGGACGGAGGGCGCTGGTGCCGAGCTCGCCGGCGCACGCCTCAACATCCCGACGCACCCCGTCGAGCCCACCCCCTGGCGCATGACCGCAGGGCGGGATTGCAGATCGCCGGTTGACGCTGCTTTTCCGGTAGTGGATCGATGCGCGCATCCGAAACAGGGAAATGTATGGAACATGGGTTGGTGATGAAGGCGAGCGCGCTCGTGCTGTGCGGCGGGCTCGCAGCGATGCTCGTGTCGGCATGCGACTTATCCTACACTTGCGACACAGTGGAGTCGGGAAGCGCGGGTGCTGGAAACCCGACAGAGTCCGCAGGAGCGGGAGATTTTCCAAGTAGCGGCGAAGACGACGAAGGCGGAGTTGAAGACGTGGGCAGCGACTCGTCCGCGTTAATGGCAGGCTGCACGCCAGTTCACGATTGTACCGATATGTGCGAAAAATGCCAGGAAATTGGTGGGCGCTGCACGCGCAGGAACAGTCACGGCTATAGCTACTGCGAGATCTGTCGTGACGAATGTCAGCAAGATAAGCCATATACGTATGTGATTTGTTTTCAGTGCGGATTCCAGTGAGTATGACGGTCGCCCCGATCCTCCTGAGCGCGACTCACGTTACCTTCGACGCGGCAGGCGCAGAGCGTCTGGCGCAGCTCGGTGCGACCAATGTCGTGCGCGCGCACGAGAGCCTTCTGATTGGACCGAGTCGCCCGGTTCCCGCAGAGCATGTCCGGATGCGCGAGGCGTGGTTTTCCTGGTGCGAACAATGTTCGGACAGTGACGATGCGGGCGAGAAATGGGATCAGCTCTATTCATCCGATCTTCGGTGGAATCCGCCCATCGTCCTGTGGGCAACAAAGAGTCTCGATGACCAGGTGAACCTCTGGAGAATCTGTAGCTACCTGCGAAGCCTGGGGATCCGGTGCAGTGACGTCCTCATCATGGAGTTCGAGCGCGTCTACGGTACGATGAAAAGATTCCCTGAGCCACCGAGGATCCCGCCGTTCGACTGCTCCGGAACGATAGCCCACCACGCCGACGAGATCCTTCTGGATCGCCTCGACAAGGCGCGCCCCTGGCCGGTGGAACGTTACGAACGTGCCGTCGGCCTCTGGGAATGCTACGCGGATGAGAACCCGCTGCCTTTCGTCGAAAGCTGCATCGCTGGTGTCGAAGGATTTTCAGAGCTCGCTTCGCTGTGGGCGCTCCTCTCCTGCTTTTTCCCACGGAGAGCCACGACAGGTGCCCTGGGCCTCAGCCGATATGACGACCTTATTCTTGCCATCCTGTCCGTGGAGGAATGGCAGACTCCAGTAAGGGTAATCTGCAATAGGTCGCAGCTTGGTGAAGACTTGCGGGATCTCGTCTCCTGCACAGGCGACCTGTACTTGGGAGATCGTCTTGCCCAATGGGCCAAGCACGATTCGGGCGCCGCGGTGGAGCGCGCTCCTGGCCCGAAGCCGCCTGACTACCCGCTGCTCTCGAAGGTCTACCGCCTCACCGAACGTGGCGCGCAGCTCCGAGACAGGGGACTTGATCAGCTCGCGGACGCGCCGCGCCTTCCCGTAGCTGGGGCCGAGGCGTACTCACCTGTGGCCCCCTGGGTGCTGCTCGAAGATGGGCGGCTCGCTCGCCTGTGAGGGCGATCCCCGGCAGGCTGGGCCTGCCTGGGTTACGGCAGGGCTGCTCCGCAGGAGCAGGAGCGGCAGCCCGCCCGGGGGCGCCGCGCCCGCGTCGATGGTGCCTCAATCGTGCGCGGCGCCCAGTACCTCCGGCGAGGTCGTGGAGGGAGAGCTCGCCTACTCGTCCTCGTCCTCGTCGGTGTCCTCGTCCTCGTCGGTCTCCTCTTCGTCCGTCTCGTTCTCGTCGGCCGCCGGCTCCTCGTCGCTGACGTCTTCCTCTCCGTCCTCCTCTTCGACCGCCTCCGTCTTGCCGGTCGACGTGCGTTTGGCCGAGGTGAGACCCAGCTTCAGCTGCGCCTTGACGCCGAACACCTGCCGGAACGTCGTCGCCCAGTCGTTGAACCAGTCGCGCAGATCGTCGAGGGCTTCTCGCTGCGCTTGCTGGGCGCTCGCGAGCTCGGCGGCGGACACCTTGCGCTGGGGCAGCGGGCCGCCGCCGACCTCGAGCTTGCCGAGCATGCCTCGGACTTCCTTGAGCTTCTCGTCGGTCAGGCCGCGCTTTACGAGGGTCTGCCGGACCTTCTTCGCGTCCTCCTCGCCGCTCCGGGCGAGGCCGTCGAGCCGGGAGAGGAACGTACCGACCGACACGATGACAGCCGGCCCGAGGGGCTGCTGCTCGAGGTTTCTGAAGAAGGCGGCCTCGAAGGCCTCCCGGCGGGCGCGCGGGACGGCGCGGCGAATGATGACGCGCGTGCGGGGGAACCACGTGTTCTCGAAGGCGTCGACGTCCTGGAGCAGGCGGAGCCGCTCTGCGCCTTCGAGCGCCCCGCCGCTCGCGACCTCGGCGAAGAGGTGATCGAGCGGCTTCGCCTCGCCCGAGGCGAGCCTGAGGAGCCGCCACCCTTCGCGGTGCTCGTCGGCGGTGTAGCCCTCGCGCCGGGCGCGTGCGTTGAAGGGCACGGTCTGGATGTTGACAAGCAGCTTGAGGGAGCGCTCCAGGAGATCCTGCTCCGCGGCGGTGAGGACCAGCGGCGGGAGCGCCTCCTCGGCGTTGCCGGTCGGAGCGGATTTCGCAGATGATTTTTTCGGGGACTTGGGCTTGGCCATGAAATGATCCTCCGGTGAGGGGCGATGGTAGCGGCGCATCCCGCTGGGACACAAGAGCTCGCACTCCGCGGGTTCGCGCTCGCGCGCGGGATCGTCCGGATCGGGGCGGCGTGGACGAGCCCACGTCAGCGTTGACCCGGCGCGGCGTCAGCGTGCAGGACGAGAGGGATCGCCTCCACTCCCCCTGAGCCAATGATCGCGTCTACGATGCTGCTGAGGTACCGCGGGCGGCCGCCTCGCCGGGCTCGGCGCGGCTAGCCCTTGGGCGCTTGTCGACCGAGCGGTTGACGAACACCTCCACCGTGGGACGTTCCGCTGTCAACGGACGCGCCGCCGGTGCCTGAACGCCAAGATCTCATGTGTTCCTCATGGACGAACCGTGGAGCAACTCTGAGCGTAACACGAAGCTACTTATGGAATCTCGATAGTGCCCTATAGACGCCGCTGAGGATCGGTCGAGCCTCGCGGGAGGGTACATGAATACTGTTATATTCATCGCGGCTGCGTTTTTCATGCTGTGCGTTGGTTGCGTGGTGAGTCCAACCGAACAAACAGCCCATGAACCGTCAGAGCGGCACATTCAGGAAACGAGCGACATTGGTACGCCTCCCGCTCGGTCTGCGCCGCTGGATCTAGCTGCTGAAGCGCTCGACGAACCCTTGTCGCGAGGTGCCTGTGAGGATGCGTGTGAGCTGTATCATCGGCATTGGAGCCAGTTCTGTGGTCGTCTTCCAGGGGGCGGTGTGCGACAGTGTCACTCTGAATCCATGGAAGGATACGGTCTCTGTCAGAAAAATTGTCGCAACGGGTGCGAAGCTGCCGGTTCAGCTATGTATGATAGATGGGAGCTGTACTGTGACGAACGTTGTCCGTGGTACTACAAAGGCGAATGTAACCTGCGCAATAGGCTAGGGCGCGTGGTGTTTAATCGCGAGTGCGGCTGAGTGCGGCGTGTGGAACGGGTCGCGCTCTGAAGAGTTAGAGAATTTCGTCTGAGCTTGAGCGGACGCTTCTCCAGCTTGACTAGGCGTTGGAAGCGTGTATCGGACGATGCATGGACAAAATCCTCGGAGAGCGGAAGCTGGTTTTCAAGCCTGCCGACGGCTCACCGGCTCAAACGGTAGTCGCTCGATTTGGCCATCCAGAACCAGGAAGCAACGGCACATGGTGGGTAGACGTTCAAGTGGAGCAAGCAGGGAAAGCCGGTACAGTAGACCGAGCGCACGGCCTGGACCAGGCTCAGGCTCTCTTGCACGCGTTCCTGATTCTCGATGCTCAGCTTGAGGCCATGACGGACCGTGGACCCATCGAGCTGTCCGACGGCAACGGACCCGTAGAGCAAGAGTCTACAGAGAAAACGGAAGCTTGGCGCTTCGTGCCGAGAAACACATCGGAGTACGGATCCACGTCCAGCAGCGAGCTGATGCTTGCAAAAGTGGACGTTCTTGGTGAGCGAGAGCTGACGCTGAAGAGGAAGGATGGCAGCGAGGAAAAGGTTGTCGTGCGCCTCGGACACCCATACCTGTCTAGAGGCCATTGGCGTGCTCCGTGCGAAATTGTCGGGCCGAAGGGCGCGGTGCAGCGTCGCTTCGGAACAGGCGAGGACTCGATCCAGGCGCTGACGCATCTGCTGTATCTCGTTCCGATCATCCTGGAGAGCGTCGCAGAAGAAGGGGAATTTTTTACGCAGGAAGGCGCGACAGGACACTGGTTCCCTCGAGTTTTGATCGAGGAGCAACCGTACAAAGCAGCGAAGTGAAGCGCAGATCCGCGCACGGCACCGGAGCAGACAGCGCGGTAGCGGCCTCGAGGTCGAGGCGCGGCGGCGCTGCCTTCCATCTGGCCGGGGTTCGGGCATGATGCCGCCGGCGAGAAGCTCGAAAGCGAGCTTGGACCGCCCCTGCGCGGAGCCCGGCGTGCCCAGCGATCTGGTGGAGGGGACGCTCTCCTACTCGTCCTCGTCCTCGTCGGGGCCCGATTCCTCGTCGGTCTCCTCTTCGCCCGTCTCCTCCTCGTCGAGCTCCGGCTCCTCGTCGCTGACGTCTTCCTCGCCGTCCTCCTCTTCCGCGACCGCCTCCGTCTTGCCGGTCGACGTGCGTTTGGCCGAGGTGAGACCCAGCTTCAGCTGCGCCTTGACGCCGAACACCTGCCGGAACGTCGTCGCCCAGTCGTTGAACCAGTCGCGCAGATCGTCGAGGGCTTCTCGCTGCGCTTGCTGGGCGCTCGCGAGCTCGGCGGCGGACACCTTGCGCTGGGGCAGCGGGCCGCCGCCGACCTCGAGCTTGCCGAGCATGCCTCGGACTTCCTTGAGCTTCTCGTCGGTCAGGCCGCGCTTTACGAGGGTCTGCCGGACCTTCTTCGCGTCCTCCTCGCCGCTCCGGGCGAGGCCGTCGAGCCGGGAGAGGAACGTACCGACCGACACGATGACAGCCGGCCCGAGGGGCTGCTGCTCGAGGTTTCTGAAGAAGGCGGCCTCGAAGGCCTCCCGGCGGGCGCGCGGGACGGCGCGGCGAATGATGACGCGCGTGCGGGGGAACCACGTGTTCTCGAAGGCGTCGACGTCCTGGAGCAGGCGGAGCCGCTCTGCGCCTTCGAGCGCCCCGCCGCTCGCGACCTCGGCGAAGAGGTGATCGAGCGGCTTCGCCTCGCCCGAGGCGAGCCTGAGGAGCCGCCACCCTTCGCGGTGCTCGTCGGCGGTGTAGCCCTCGCGCCGGGCGCGTGCGTTGAAGGGCACGGTCTGGATGTTGACAAGCAGCTTGAGGGAGCGCTCCAGGAGATCCTGCTCCGCGGCGGTCAGGACGAGCGGCGGCAGCGCCTCCTCGGAAGAGACAGCGGTTGTGGACTTGGCGGATGACTTCTTCGGGGACTTGGGCTTGGCCATGAGATGATCCTCCGGTGGTGCCGAGAGTATCGGCGCGCTCCGCTGGGACACAACAGCGCACCCCCGCCTGATTCGTGCTCTCTCTCAAGAGGCACTGACCAGCGCGGCGTGAACGGGCACACGTCCGCCTTGACGCTGCACGGCCACAGCGTGCAGGCGGACTTTCGATGTCCAGCGTGGGCGAGAGCACTCGCCCCTGCGCGCGCCGGTTGACACGGGCGAACTGCTCGCGTCTTGATGCGCGCCCGCCGCGGTGCCGTCCCGGGAGCCCCTTGGGAGCAGCGCCGCGGAGCACAGCAGTGGACCTCACGGGGAAACCATGGAGATCCGATCGATGAGCCGTGTTCTTCGGCCGACCGCTTTCTTCTCTTGCGTCGGCGGCCTCCTGCTCGCGGGGTGTACGAGCTCCTCGCCCGCACCGCTCGACGCGGTGACCACCACAGACGACGATGGCTCTGGGAGCGTCGGAGTCGGGAGCGACGCCGCCGGGCCGGGCGGTTCAGACGACACGCCGGGCGCCAGCTGCAACGAGCTCTCGGCCGAGCTCCAGGGAGCGCTCGATGCCGCCGTGGAAGCGCAGCGGCTCCCCGGCGCCGCAGCCGCCGTGAACCTCGTCGGTTGCAGCTGGCTCGGCGCAGCGGGGGTCGCGGACACGGAGGCCGATGTGGCCATCCAGCCCGGTGATCTCTTCCGCGCCGGGAGCATCACGAAGACCTTCGTCGCCACGCTGGCGCTGAGGCTCCGCGCAGAAGGCAAGCTGTCGCTCGACGACGCGGTCTCCGCGTACGTCGACGGTATTCCCCAGGGAGATCGGATCTCCGTGCGACAGATACTGAACCACACGAGCGGCATCTTCGATTACACGGCGATCGACGAGTTCTGGACCGCGGCCCTCGACGATCCGACGCACACGTGGACGCCTGCGGAGCTCATCGATCTCGCGGCGTCGAAGCCGCCGTATTTCGAGCCAGGGCGCGGCTTTGCTTACTCCAACACGAACTACATCATCGCCGGCTTGATCGTCGAAGCGGCCTCGGGAGAGCCCATCGGCGAGCTGCTCCGCACCCGCGTCCTCGAGCCGGCGGGGCTCGTGCACACCTACCTCGACGGCGCCCAGGAGGCCCTGCCCGGCCTCGTCCACGGCTACGGGCGGAGCCGAGGGGAGCTCGTCGAGATGACCTCCGCGATCGACGTGTCCGCGGCCGGCGCGGCGGGCGCGCTGGTCTCGACCACGGGCGACCTCACGAGCTTCTACCGCAAGGTGCTCGACGGCACGCTTCTCGGCCCCGCCGAGCTCGAAGAGATGACCGCGTGGGTCGACGCGCCCCTCGGCGAGGTCACCGGGTACGGCCTCGGGCTGTCGCGCCGTGAATCTCCGCTCGGCGTCCAGGTGGGACACGACGGCGGTATCTGGGGATTCACGTCTTCGTCTTATTACGCGGTCGACAAGGATGCTTCTATCACCGTGCTCGTCAACCTCGACGGCGGCGATGTCGGCAGGATCGTCGATGATCTGTCGAATGTCCTGATCACGCCCTGAGCCGAGCAGGGCGCCGTTCACGTCGATACCGACGCGCGCGCGCTCAGCTCAGCGCCGGCCGCTGTCCACTGCGCGCACACGCGACGCCCTGCGGGCTGCCACGTGATCGCGCGCGGGGCGCCGAACCGCGGTTATCGGGGACCCGCGCCGCCGCGCGCTGCTCCGGCGGTCTGCCGCGAACGGGCCTGACGCTTGCATCGCCGTGGACGCAGCCTGCACGGGATGACACTCGCCAAGACGCTCGTGAAAGGAGTCCGTGATGAAGCTGGTGAAAGCGCTCGGGGTCCTGGCGCTGTCCGGAATGGCGCTCGGCGCCTCCCAGATCGCTGCGGCGGAGGGCACGACGCCGATCCAGGAGCTCGTGCTCGTCGAGGAGACGACGAGCTTGGAGTCCCCCGACGCCCGGATTCCTCCAGACGATGTCCCCTATCACGGATACTTCCGGCCGTTTCAGCCGAGCAGGCCGTATGGGGACATCCGGCCGTTCATGCCATTCTGGCCGTACAGGCCTTATGGGCACTTCCGGCCGTTCAGACCATTCCGGCCCTACGGGAGCTTCCATCCCTACGGGCTGCCCCTCGACCATGGGCGGTCCGAGGCAGCGCCTGCAGGAGACCAGCCCGGGCCCGTCATGAGCCTCGGAGAGCCTCGCTGATCTCGCTCCAGGTGTGACGCCAGGGGCTGGGTGGGTCTCCGCTCCTCTCGCCGTGCGGGGGGCGTCGCAGGGCCGGTCTAGCCGGAGAACCCGGGACTCCGCTCCTCGCGTCGCGCGGGATGGGCCGGACCTCGCGCGCGGGGGCCGGCGTAGGGGGGCTTCATGCGTGGAAGACGAAGACAACGACGTCGGGATCTCGCCCCCTTGGCCATGGCCGCCGCGGCAGCGCACATCGGCTGCGTCCTGCTCGGGGCGCTTCAGGTCGATCTGCAGAAGGCAGGGCGGCTCGGCAGCGTGGTCGCTTATTACAGCGCGCTCTCCGGGGCCGACAGCGGCTACAATTTCTTCGCGCCCTCGGTCAGCGCGCTGCCCTGGGCGAGGTTCCAGGTGACGGACGCGCGGGGGAGGGTGATCCCGGACGTCCTGGAGTCCGGGGCGAACCAGGAGGCGGATCTCCGGGTCAGGAGCATCGTGGCGCTCTTCATGATCGAAGAAGACGAGTCGCTGCGGCGCTCGCTCGCGGCCTCGTGGGCGGGCAAGGTGCTCGCGAGGTACCCCGGAGCCGCGAGCGTGACCGTGCGGCTGGAGGTCTGCGATCTCCCATCCATGCAGGAATACCGCGAGGGCGAGCGGCCGACGTGGGGCCTGATCTACCGGGCGAAGCTCGTCCGGAAGCAGAGGTTTCGGGCCGCCTCGCGCGCGAAGGGCGGCGCGCCGTGAGCGAGCCGAGCGGCGCCTCCGGCAGGACGGGGTTGTCCCGCGTCTCCGCGGCCGTCGAGCGCGGTGCGCTCGCGTCGGTGATCGAGCGCGGTGCGCTCGCGTCGGTGATCAAGCGCTTCGCGCTCGCCCCGGCGTCCGCGGCGCCCCTCGCGGCGCTCCGCATCGGGCTCGCGGCCGTGCTCCTCACGCAGGCGGCGCTCGTCGCTCCGGTGCTCTTCGAGCTCTACGGCCCCGCGGGCATCCTCCAGGAGCCGCTGCGGGACGCCTTCACCCCGCACGATCTGCCCGGCATCGGCTGGCTGACCGAGCTCCTCGCGCCGCTCGGGATCGGCGAGGCCCCGATCCTCGTGGGTACCGGAGCCCTCTATGTGCTCTCCCTGGCCGCGCTGCTCTGCGGACTCAAGACGAGGGTCGCTGCCCTCCTCGCCTGGAGCACCCACAGGATGCTGATGGTGACGGCGGACCCCACCGTCTACGGAGCGGACGTGTTCGCCAACATCTTTCTTTTCTATCTCCTCTGGGTGCCCTCCGGCGCGGCGCTGTCCCTCGATCAGCGGGCGCGTCGGTCACGTCGCGCGCTCGCCGGCGCGACCGACGAGCCGACGCCGGGCGCGCGGCTCGGGCTGCGCATAGTCCAGCTGCACCTCTGCATCGTCTACCTCGCGAGCGGACTGGAAAAGGCTTGTGGCCATTCCTGGTGGAACGGCGAGGCGATCTGGCGCTCGGTCATGCTCCCGGAGTACCGCCAGCTCGATTTCTCCTGGCTGGCGAGTCGCCCCTGGGTCGCCCAGGCCGCAGGGTGGTCCGTGCTCGCCGTGGAGCTCGGATATGCCTTCTTGATCTGGCCACGGCTCACCCGGCGCGCCGTCGTCGTGGCCACCTCCCTGCTGCACCTCGGGATCGCGGCCTTCATGGGGCTCGGCGTGTTCGGCGCCATCATGCCGGTGCTCACCCTGGCCGCCTTCGGGGTGCCCGCGGAGCCCCGCGCCCCGTCGCCGCGACCCGAGCTCCCACGCGCGGGCGGCGGCTGAGCTCCCACGCGCGGGCGACGGTCGAGCTGCGCGCGGTCGGGCGCCCCGCGGCAGGGCCAGCCGATGACGTATGCTGCGCCCGATGCGCTCTCACGACGCGGCACACCCCGGCGCCCCGCAAGCCGCCCCCTCGCCCGCCGAGCTCTTCCATCGCATCTTCGAGCTCCTCGCCGACATGGAGGGGGCGCAGAGGGCCAAGGTCGTCGACCTCGCGCGGCGCCTCATCCCCACGCTCACGGCCGAGGACATCCGCAACCCGCACGACTTCCCCGGCCTCGACGACCCCGACTGGCACTTCGAGGACGGGCAGCTCGCCGGCATCGAAGCCGTCCGGTTTGCACTCCGCGGCCTCGCGAGCGATGTTCTGGGGGATGGCGAAGGGCGCGAAGCGCGAGAGAGACCCGAGATCGGCGGCCAGCCCGGCGCGAGCCGCGAAGGCAGCGGCGCGCAAGGCGAATGAGGCGTTCTACCAGCCGTTCTCCACGCTCCGGCAGCTGACCAAGCCCAAGCCGGCGCCCGAGGCGAAGCCCAAGCCGGCGGCCTCCGCGCCCGAGGCGAAGCCCAAGGCGACGGCCTCCGCGCCCAAGGCGGCCTCCGCGCCGGAGGCGAAGCCCAAGGCGAGATCGGCCGCGCCTCCGAACAACGGCGCGGCGCCGCGGGCAGGCGCCGAGCAGGCGCCGCGGCCCGTCGACCCCGAGACGTTCGCCATCTACATGGCCGGCGTCCGCGTGCTCGAGGATCGCGCGACCCGGATCCCGGTCACCGCCAGCCGCGTCGAGCGGGCCGCGCTCCCGGCGATCGCGTTCGATCCGGACGCGGACGCGCGCTCGCGCATGCGCTCGCTCGTCATCGAGGGGATCAAGTTCGAGATGACGGACGACAGCGAGCGCATCGAGGGCCGGCGCCTCGACGTCGACCCGCGCGAGCTCAGGCGGCTCCGCCGCGCGCGCTACGCCGTCGATGGCACCCTCGATCTGCACGGCCTGAGGCTCGAGGCGGCGCGCGAGGCGGTCGAGGCGTTCGTCTGCAAGCGCCAGCGCGACGGTGACCGCGTCGTCGCCATCGTCCACGGAAAGGGCAACCACTCGCCCGGCGGACACGCCGTGCTCCGCGGCGAGATCGCCGCCTGGCTCAGCAACGGCCGCGTCGCCCGCCACGTCGCCGCCTTCGCGACGGCCCCGGACGTCGAGGGCGGCGCCGGCGCCGTGCTCGTGCTGCTCACGCGATGAGGCGGCCGACGCGCGCCGAGCCCGCCGGAGCGCCGGGGCACGGGCCCGATCCGAAGGAGCGCGCGGCGCGCCGCGCCCTCCCGCCGACCGCCGCGCTGCTCGCGCTGCTCGCGCTGCCGCCCGCGTGCGCGCCGGCCCCGGCCGCGCCGCACGAGCCGCCGAGGCCCCCGCCTCCAGCGCAGCCGGAGGCGACGCTCGGCGACGGCGAGCTCGGCGCGTACCGCTCGGACCGCTTCGATCTCCGGCTCCCGCTGCCCGACGCGCGCGGCTTTCGCGTCGAGGACGGCGAGGGCCCCTGGCTCGTCGCGACCCACGCCGCGTCGTCGACGTCGCTGCTCGTGCGCACGTGGCGCGAGGACGGCCGCGCGAGCCGCGCGGCGTGCGAGGCGCGCGCGCGGCTATGGCGCGACCTGCCGCGCCCCGGCGAGGGCCTCACCGCCGCCGAGCGCCGGATCGATGTGCCGGAGGGGTTCGACACGGTCGTGGCGATCGGCGTCGCCGATACCCCGCCGGGCGCGCCGATCGACGGCTTCGCGGTCGCCTTCGGCGGCTCGGGGCGGCGCTGCTTCGCCTTCATCGCGGAGACGCGCGCCGCGGGGCCCTCCGCCGAGCGGCTCGTGGCGGAGCGGCTCGCCGCGGTGGTCGAGATCTCGCTCGGCGGCCTCCGCCTCCTGCGCGAGATCGCGCCCGCCGTGCCACGCGAGCCGCCGCCGTGAGCCGCCGCGCAGAGCCGCCGCCGTGAGCCGCTGCGCAGAGCCGCCGCGTGACGAGCCGCGGCGCTGAGCCGCCCCGGCACGAGCCGCCGGCTCAGCGGTAAACGCCGCTCCGCGCGCGGGACTCGAGCGCCGCGGCGAGCTCCTCCTCGCCGATCGACCAGGCCTCGGCCGACAGCGCGCGCGCCTCGACGGGCCTGAGCGCCTCCAGCGCCTGCGGCGCGAAGCGCAGCCGAGAGAGCGACAGGAGGCGCTCGAGCGCCTCGGACGCCGCGCCGCCCTGGAGCTCCTGCCGCCACGCGCGATCGATCGCCTCGAGCCGCGCCGGGCTGTTCCACGCGTCGGCGATCACCACGCGGCCGAGCCGCGCGTCGATGGCGTCGATCCCTGTGGGCAGCGCGACGATCGCCTGCTGCGCCGCGCGCGCCGGATCGCCGAGGCCCAGGGAGAGCAGCGCGCGGGCCGCGTCGAGCAGCCGCGCCTCGTCGGGCCGGAGCGCGGCCCGATCGACCGACGGGAGCCGCTCCAGCGCGGCCGCGTAGCGCTCGCGGCGCGCGGCGTCGATCACGGCGGCCAGCGCGCGCAGGACCCTCGCCGTCGGCGGCGAGAACCACGGATCCGCGCCCTCGCGCGGCCGCTGCGCCGGGTCCTCGAGATCGAGCGCGGCGGCGCGCCACAGCGACGCGCGCGCGTCGAGGACGGCGCGCGTCGCCTGCACCGCGAGCAGGAAGAGCAGGGCGGCCGGGAGCAGGCCCTTCACGCCCCAGACCTCGCTGAGGAAGTAGCTCGCCGCGACGATCGTCGAGACCGCGAGGAAGAGCAGCAGCCGCCGCCGGCGCCTCGCGTCGTCGGTCGCGGCGCCGGCAGCCCCGTCCGTCGCGCCGACGACCTCGGCGCACCACTCGAGCAGCCACGTGAAGGCGGATCCCACGTCTGCGGGATCAGGATGCCCTCCGCTACGACTCCGCGCGAGGCCTTTCGATCTCCGCGCAGAGCGCCCGGGTGAAGTCGGTCGTGCTCGCGGTGCCGCCGAGGTCGCGCGTGCGCACCTGACCTGCCCGGTAGAGCGACGTCAGCGCCCGCTCGATCCGATCGCCCGCGTCGTGCTCGCCGAGGTGCCGCAGCATCATCACGGCGCTCTGGACGAGCGCCGTCGGGTTCGCGTACCCCTTGCCCGCGATGTCCGGCGCGGACCCGTGCACCGCCTCGAAGACCGCCGCGTTGTCGCCGATGTTCGCGCCGGGCACGATCCCGAGCCCGCCGACCAGGCCGGCCCCGAGATCCGAGAGGATGTCGCCGTAGAGGTTCTCCGTCACGATCACGCCGAGCCGGTTCGGATCGCGGACCATCGTCATGGCCGCCGCGTCGACGATCATCTCGCCGAGCTGGACCTCGGGGTGCCCCACCGCGACGCGCCGCGCGCAGTCGAGCGCGAGGCCGTCGGAGATCTTCATGATGTTCGCCTTGTGGACGATCGTCACCTTGCTCCGGCCGTGCTGCTTCGCGTACCGGAACGCGAACTCGGCGATGCGCGTCGAGCCACGCTCGGTCGTGAGCTTGATGCTCTGGGCCACGCCGGGCAGGATCATGAGCTCGAGCCCGGCGTAGAGCCCCTCGGTGTTCTCGCGGACGATGACCATGTCGACGTCGAACCGCGCGTCGACGCCCGGCAGGCTGCGGATCGGCCGCACGTTCGCGTAGAGGTCGAGCGCCTGTCGGAGCGTCACGTTGACCGAGCGGAACCCGCCCCCGATCGGCGTGGTCACCGGGCCTTTCAGGGCGATCCGGTTCTTCCGCACAGCGTCGATCACGGGGAGGGGGAGCGGCGAGCCTGTCAGCTTCGCGACCTCGATGCCCGCGTGGTGGATCTCCCAGTCGACGGCGACGCCGGCGGCAGAGATCACATCCTGAGTCGCCGTCACAACCTCCGGGCCGATGCCGTCGCCCGGGATCAGCGTGATGCGATAGGCCATGGGCCGACCCATTAGCAGGTGCGCAGGCGGGAACAATGGACAAGCGCGCCGGTGTTGCGATGGCGCATACACGCGCCGCGTCAGCGCGCCGCGCCTGCGCCGACGCAGCGACGGAGAGAGGCGCACGGGGCAGCGAGGTCGGGCGGATCCATGCGCCCTTTTACAATCGCGCGCGACCTCGGTAGGGTACGCCTCCGCACGGCCTGACAGGCCGCTGTCACCTGGAACCGGGCGCGGGTCGGGCAATCGGCCCCAGCTCACGTTCACAAAACTAGAGTGAAGGAGCGTGCTCATGCACCCTCGTGTCTTGAAAGGTCGCAGAACCGCTTTCGCGGCCTTCCTGCCTGCCGTGATCGCGTCGTCCTCGCTGGGGTGCGGCTACTCCGAGGAGGAGTGGAAGGCCCAGCTCGACAAGTACAACCGCCTTCAGAGCCAGCACCAGACCACGGAGGGCCGCCTCGCCCAGACGCAGCAGGAGCTCGAGGCCGCCCAGGCGAAGGTCGCGGAGCTGACGAAGCAGCTCGAGGCGGCCGGCGTCGACATCAGCAAGCTGAACGAGAACCTCCAGGCGACGAGCACGCAGGTGTCGCAGCTGAGCTCGACGCTGGAGGAGCGCGAGAAGGCGCTCGCGGAGTTCAAGGCCCGCGCCCGCCAGCTGGAGGCGATCAAGGCGCGGTTCGAGACGCTCAAGAAGAAGCTGGACGAGCTCACGAAGCTCGGCCTCGCGGTGAACATCCGGAACAACCGGATGGTCATCTCGCTGCCGGGTGACGTCCTCTTCGACTCCGGGCGCGAGACCTTGAAGAAGGAGGGCAAGGAGATCCTCCTCAAGGTGGCGACGGTCGTCAAGAACGACAAGTCGCTGCTCCAGCGCGACTACCAGGTCGCCGGCCACACGGACAACAAGCCGCTCGCGGGCGGCCAGTTCCGCGACAACTGGGGCTTGTCGCTGATGCGCGCCCGCGAGGTGCTCGTGTTCCTCGTCAGCCCGGCCGACGTCAAGGGCGGCGGGGGGGCGCTCCCGGTCGCGAACTGGAGCGCGGCGGGCTTCGCGGACACCGATCCGGTCGCGACCAACGACACCGACGAGGGCCGGCAGAAGAACCGCCGGTGCGATCTCATCGTGGTCCCGAGCGTCGAGGAGATGCTCGACCTCCGGGCCATCACGCAGTAGCCCGGGACCGCGCGGCGCGCGCCGCGCGGGCCGCCGTTCGCGGCGCGCGCTTCGATGGTCGCGTCCGCGCCGCCGGGTCAGCTCAGGTCAGCTCTCGTGTCCGCCGCCGCCCGGCGAGGGTCGGGCGGTCCTGCGGAACTCGCTCGGCGTCTGGCCGGTGACGGCGCGGAACGCGGCGGCGAACGCGCCGAGGTTCTGAAATCCGACGTCCAGCGCGACCCGAGTGACGCTCGCGTTCGGGCCGGAGAGCAGGTCGATCGCCCGGAGCACGCGCGCGCGCGTGACGAAGGCGCGCCACGTGACGCCGGTCTCCTCGCGGAAACGCCGCCGCAGCGTGCGCTCCGTCGCCCCCGCGAACGCCGCGGCCCGCGGGAGATCGGCGCTGGAGACGTCGCGCAGCACGCACTCGATCGCGCGCTGCACCGGCAGCGTCCTGCCGCGGGGCAGCCGGTACGTGGCGCCGCGATCGAGGAGCGGGCCGATGAGGTCCGCCATCGCGGCGAAGAACGTGTTGGCCGCGGCGTCGTCCGGACGCCGCGCGACCGGCCAGCGGCGCGCGTAGATCACCATCTCGCGCAGCAGCGCGGGGATCTCGAAGATCCTCACCGCCGTGAGGGGGGAGGGGAACGCCGCGGGCTCGAAGTAGATCGAGACGATCGACGCGTCACGGCGGGTGGTCGCGTGCCGCTCGCCCGCGGGGATGAGCGCGGCGAGCTGCGGGGGGAGCAGGAAGGAGGCGTCCTCGATATCGAGGCGCGCCGTGCCCGCCAGAGGGCAGAGCAGCTGGTGCCGCGCGTGCGTGTGCCAGCCGTAGGCGGCTCCCCGCAGCTCGTCTTCGTAGGAAAACGCGCGCGCGCGGGCGTGGTCGAGCCCGAGCCGCGCGAGGTGATCGGCGGTCTCCGTTGGGGTCAGGACGTGGGCTTGCAAGGCGTGGCCTCTCGGAGGCGATCTTTGTCCGTTCGCCGGCAGCCGTAAAGCCGGATCGCGTCCACCTTCGAGCCCCATGAAGCAAGCCAGTCTCACGGGGCACGATGCGTTGATACAGGAACAGTTCACCCGCCAGGCGAGGCCGTTCGCCGAGGTCCGCGCCCACTCGGCAGAATCGGCCATGGAGCTGCTGCTCGACGCGCTCGCCCCGGCGCCGAGCGACGCGGCCCTCGACGTGGCCTGCGGGCCGGGGATCGTCGCCTGCGCGCTGGCCCAGCGCGTGGCGAGCGTGCGGGGGCTCGACATCGTCCCGGCGATGCTGGACGAGGCGCGGAAGAGGCAGGCGAGCCTCGGCGTCTCCAATGTCACATGGGAGCTCGGCGACGCGACCCGGCTGCCCTATCCGGACGAGAGCTATCACCTGGTCACGACGCGCTACAGCTTCCATCACCTGCTGGAGCCGCTCGTGACGCTGCGCGAGATGGCCCGCGTGTGCCAGAGGAGCGGGCGAGTCGCCGTGATCGACGTGGCGCCCGCCGAGGACAAGCAGGCCGCGTACGACGCCGCCGAGAAGATCCGCGATCCGTCGCACGCGAGCGCGCTCACCGAGAGCGAGCTCCGCGCCCTGTTCGACGCGGCGGGGCTGGAGATCGAGACGACGAGGCGGTACCGGCTCGAGGTGGAGCTCGAGGGGGCGCTGCGGGCCTCCTTCCCTGAGCCCGGCGGGGCGGACCGGCTCCGGGCCCTCTACCGCGCCGATGTCGGCGTCGATGCGCTCGGCGTCGGCGCAGAGCTCCGGGGCGACGAGGTCCACTTCGCTTATCCGATCGTCATCCTGGTGGGCCGAAAGCGCGGCTGAACGGAGAGGCGCCTTCGGCCCTGCGCAACGGCTGGATCGACGCGCCAGGGCTCCGCCGCTCAGGGGAGCGGCGCGGCCGGGCAGGAGGGGTCGGTCGTCGCCTCGACGTCGTCGACGTGCAAGGCCTCGTCGTCGAGCGGCGCGTCGCAGGTGCCGCTGGCTCGTATCTTGAAAGAGAGCTGCTGGGGCCTGCCGGCCGTGCGCGGATCCAGGCAGATCGTCTGTTGCGTCCAGCGCTCGCTGGGAGGCAGGGCGGCTCCCGGCGTCGAGGAGGCGGTCGCCGCGCGGAGGTGGCTCGTGCGGTACCAGAACTTCAGCGCCGGACCGGCCGTCCCCTGGGGCTCGGGGACGGTGAACACGGTGGAGGCCGAGGGCTCGCGGCACGGCTTCCGCACGGACAGCGAGAGCGAGACGTCGCCGGCGTGCGCGGCCGCCGCGTCGACGGCGAGCCTGGCGCTGCCGCGCGCGGGGTCCTCCGCGTTGAGGACCCATGTCGGCGAGAGGCCCGCGCCGGCGCTGGCGTTCTCGAAGCCGGGATCGAAGAGCGGCGCGTCTCCGGGGCAGCGGTCGTCAGAGACGATGGCCAGGTCGTCGACCGTGAAATCTCTCTTGTTCTCGTCGGTGCACGGCTGGCTGTTCCGGTCCCGGAAGGCGAAGGCGAGGCGGTGTGCCATGCCGAGGGCCCACCGGGGCAAGCAGGCATGCGAGACCTGTGCCTCGCCCGTGCCCGTCAGGGCCGTCAGCCGGTGCGTGCTGAGCATCACGTCGACGATCGCCCCCGGGCTGCCCCGGCTCCAGATGCGGAGCGCCGGGCTCGGCAGCGCGGCGGACGGCAGCGGCGCCGAGGCCGTGCCCTCGAGCGAGGGATACTGGCAGAACAGCGAGGTGGCGAGATGTCCGCCCTTGCCGCCGCCCTGGCCCAGGCCGACCTCGATCTCGGAGACGCCGTTCTCAGGAGTCGCCGTCCAGCCGGCGACTCCAGCTTCGAAGTCGCCGTTCAGCACCTGGCCAGGCCGCGGGCACTCGCTCATTTCATCAGGCTGAATGGCGACGTCATCGAACGTCAGCGTGAAGCCCTGTCCGGTGTCCTCGTCGCACAGGCGAGAACGCCGGGCGGGCCCGAGGAGCAGCTCGATCGGCCCGCCATAGGCGCGCTCTCCCAGGCACACGCGTTGCGGGGAAAAGGACGAAGAGGGCATGAGGTCGATGTCGCTGGTGCCTCCGCCGATCCGGACCCCGACCCCCGGGAGGCCGAGGCAGTCCATCGCGGGCCCGCAGCCGATGCGCGCGGCGAACGTGAGGAGGAGCGGCCCGGCGCACGCGAGGTCCGGCATCGAGAGCCGCTGATAGAAGCCGGCCATCTGGCACACCGCGTCTCTCCCGATGACGCCGGCACCCGGGTTGCCGTTGCCCTCGACCTCGGGGGAGACGAGCGCTGCGCCCGTGGTGCTCCAGGCGTCCGAGCGCTGGAACGAGGGGTCCCGCAGGCCTGCCTGCGAGACGCACTCGCCGTCGCCCATCGCGTCGTCACCGGCGCAGGCACAGCCCGAAAAACACACGCTGTCCGCGCAGGGGAGCCCGTCGCCGCACTGGCCCAGAGACCCGCACGGACAGCCTCCCTCACCGGGAGGGCAGCCCGCATCGGCGCCCGCGGTCTCGGCGTCACCACCCGTGTCGCCCGCGCCCTCGGCGCTGCCGTCGCCTCCGGCCTCGCCGGCGCCTGCTGCGCTCGCCGCTGCGGCAGAGCCCTGCTCCGTCCCGGAGCAAGCGCTCGCGAATGCGCCGAGCACGGCAGCGATATAGCAGGTCAACGCGCGTGACCATCCCATCATCCATTCAAGCTAGCGAGCGGATCATGCGACCGCAAGGCAGATAGGATATTTCATTCAGCTTCAGTGAGACATCGAGATAGGGAGAACTCTCAAGTCGTATCGGGTGAAGCCGGAGACACGGACGTCCGTACGCTGAACTCGAGCTCATCGCGACGCGGTCGAACATTGGTTGAGCGAGCGCGGCGAGCGCGAGCGTCCGAGAGGCGAGCGCGTATCTGACGGTCCGCGCGGGCGTGTCAGCCGCCGGAGGCCGCGCCGGGGGCGCCGAGCGCCGCGGAGGGCACGAGGCTCGAGACGGGGCTCCCGCCGGCATCCGCGCCAAGGAAGGCCCGCAGCTCGGCCAGCAGCGGGCCCGGCTCGCCGACGAAGGGCAGGTGATCCTCGCCCGGCAGCTCGACGTAGCGCGCGCCGCGGATGCGGCCGGCGAGGTCGCGCCCGGCCGCCGCCGGGACGGCCCGATCGCCGGCCCGGTGGAGCACGAGCGTCGGGGCGCTCACCCGGTCCAGCATGGATCGGACGTCCGCGGCGGCGTGGGCCCGGAGCATGCGCGCCGCCCCGCTCGGGCTCGTGCCGTGGCGCAGGTACGCGGCCCAGAAGCGACGGAAAGCGCCGTCTTCCGCCGCCGACGGGGCCAGGCGATCGAGGAAGAGCGGCTCGCCCCAGCCGCTCCGCAGCGCGCGCTCGGCCTCCTCGGCGTCCTCGCCGGCGAGCCCGAAGAGGCACCCCGGCCAGGCCGCCATCTGCGCCGCGCTCCCGAGCGCGATCAGCGCGCGCGCCCGCTCCGGGTGCGCCGCCGCGAGCAGCGCGCACGGCGCGAACCCGGCGCCGACGCCGAGGAGCGCGGCCCGCTCCACGCCGGCCGCGTCCAGCACCGCGAGCAGATCCTCCGCCTGCTGCTCGGCCGGAGCGCCCGCGCCCTCGCGCTCGCTCATCCCGGTGCCGCGCTGATCGAGCACGATGAGCCGCGCCCACGCGCCGATCTCGGCGAAGAACCGGGAGATGCGCGCGCCCTCCCACGCGGCCTCCACGTGCGTCACCCACCCCTGGACGAGCACCAGATCGATCGGCCCGTCGCCCGCGGCCCTGTAGGCCAGGCTCGCGTCCGCGCTCGTGGCGAACCGGGTCTCCGCCGCGTGCAGCCGCGCGGGCGCCCGCGTGGAGGAGACCACCCCCTCCCGCGCGGCCTCGAGCCCGCGCCCCATCGCCTCGGCGAGCTGCGCGTACGCGTCTGCCCAGGCGCGCGCGACGGCGGGCGACCACGCGTCCCCTTCGAGCTCCTCGAGCGCCTCGAGCAGCGCGCGGCCCACGGCGTCGAAGTGCTCGGGCAACGCGGCGTACGCCGCGTGGCGGCGCCCGAGCGCCTCGAGCATCCCGACCAGCTTGTCCGGCGCGCGCAGGTTGTCGATCACGAGCTGCAGCGCCGCGGCGAGCTTGAGCCGTTGCTCGCGCATGTCGGGCGGGAACAGCGCCCGGAGCGCCGGCTCGCGGGTGAAGAGCCGCTCGTAGAAGCGCGTCACCAGCGCCTCGGCGCGCGGGGCGAGGCGCGCGAAGGAGGCGCGCACGACGTCCGCGCCCGCGTCCTGCGGCCCCGCAGGGGCCGAGCCGGGGCGCACGATCTGGAACGCCCGGCAGAGCGCCTCGGTCTCCTCGAGCGCGGCCTGCACCTCCTCGGCCGACGCGAAGCGCGCCTCCGGATCGCGCAGGACGCAGCGATCGATGACGGCCGCGAGCATCTCCGGGACGTCGGGGCAGATCGAGCGCAGCGGCGGGAGCGCCCGCGCCGTCACCCAGCTGGCGATCGCGTGCACGTCGAGGCCCGCGTGAGGCAGACGGCCCGCGCACAGCTCGTAGAGGACGAGCCCGAGCGCGTAGACGTCGGAGCGGGGCGTCCCGGCGGTGCCGGCCCAGAGCTCCGGCGCGAGGTAGAGCGGCGTGCCCATCATCATGCCGCCGTCGGTCAGGGTCGCGGTCCCGAGCGCAGAGGCCACGTCGAGCGCCACCGGGATCGCGGTCGTCAGCGCGGACATGTCCGAGAGCGCCCAGGGGGCGGGCGCGACGGTGGCCCTCGGCGCGGCGTGCCGGCCGGCGTCGAGGGCGGTGGCGCCGGGCTGGTCGCCGAGCTTGGCGAGCCCGAAGTCGAGGAGCTTCACCTCGCCGCTCGCGTCGAGCATCACGTTCGCCGGCTTGATGTCGCGGTGGAGGACGCCCCGCCGGTGCGCCGCGGCGAGCCCGCGCGCGAGGCCGAGCGCGAGGCGCAGCGCGGCCGGCCACGGGATCGGCTTCGGGAGCAGCTCGAGCGGCTCGCCCTCGACGAACTCGTAGGCGATGTACGGCCGCCCGCGCACCTCGCCGATCCGGTAGACAGCGACGACGTTGGGGTGCTGGAGGCGCGCGATCGCGCGGGCCTCGACGCGCAGCCGCTCGATGGTCTTGGGATCCGGGCTGTCCGCGGCGACGAACTTGAGCGCGACGGGCCGGTCGAGCACCTCGTCGTGGGCGAGGTACACCTGCCCCATGCCCCCGCGGCCGAGCGGCCGCAGCACGCGGTAGTCGTCGAAGGCCGAGGGGGGCGTCCACGAGACCGGGGGCGGCGGCGGATCGACCGGGGGCGGCGGCGGGTCGCTCTCGCCGAGGCGCTGCTGCGTCGCGTGGACGAAGAGCGGCGCCTCGATATCGCCCTCGCCCGGGCGCCTCCAGACCCGCGCGCGGCAGTCGTCGCAGCCGGCCACGTGCCCGCGGAGGCTCGCCGCGTCGTCGTGCGGGAGGTTGCCCGCGAGCCAGGTGGCCAGGGCGTCGTCGGACGGACACGGGATCATGCGCTGCTGTTCTCCGGAGCGGCATTCTCCATGTGCGCTGTGGGCAGCGCAATGGCCGCGCGTGCTCTGCCGCACCGCGCCGCTCCGCTGTCGTGAGAGGCAGCACCTGCGCGCCCGTCCTGGCCGCGCCGTGTCGAAGCGCGGCAGGGCCGGCGCGCAAGCGCGCTCGCGCGAGCGTTCGGCGCTGGACCGGCGCGGCCGCGGTGTCACGCTCGCCGAGATCGATGAGCGACCCGAAGCCACCGCCGAGCCCAGCGCCCCGGTCGGAGACGGTGCGGCACGCGCTCCTGGAGGAGCTCCGCAGGGGAGCGGCGACCGCGTGGGAGCTCTCCACCCGCCTCGGGATGCGCGAGCGCGACGTGGCGCCGCACCTCGAGCACCTCGCGCGCTCGCTGCGCGCGCGCGGCGAGCGGCTCTCGGTCGCGCCGGCGCGCTGCCTGCGCTGCGGCTATGCGTTCGACGAGCGGCGGTCGCTCGCGAAGCCGAGCCGCTGCCCGGCGTGCCGGGGGGAGCGCCTCGAGGCGCCGCGGTTCCGGGTCGACGCCGGCGAAGCATGAGGCTCGCGGGCGGCGGCGCTCGCAGGCCGTCCGGTCGGCGCCGGCGAAGGATGGGCTCGCGGCCGGCGGCGCTCACAGGGCTGGCCGGTCGAGCGGCTCGGGGCGCCCCCGCCGCGCGGCGCGGGCCTCCACCTCTTCGAGCAGCCTCGGGCCGGCGCGCTCGCCCGCGCCCGCGAAGAACGCGCGGGCCTGGGCGAGGTCGCCGTGCGCTGCGTAGAGCTCGACGAGCTCTCGCTCCGCGGCCTCGTCGATGGTCGCCTCCGGCGAGCCGGTGGGCGCGGGGTCGAGCTGCACGATCGCGCGCAGCGCCCTCATGGCCTGCTCGGTGGCGCCTCGGCCGCCGATGCCCCGCAGGCTCCACGACTTCACGTAGAGCGCGCGCTTGCGCAGCGCCGTCCCCGTCGCGCCGCGGAGCGCGCAGTCGCAGGCGCTCACCGCCTCGTCGAGGCGCCCCGCCGCGAACGCCAGATCGGCCAGCGCGAGGTAGGCCTCGGGCGCCTCGCGCGACGCCGGGTGCTCGAGGGTGAGCTGGCGCAGCCGCGCCTCGGCGCCGCGCGCGTCCCCAGCGTCCTGGAGCGCCCGTGCGAGCGCGAGGAGCGCCGGAGGCCGCTGCTCCGCCGCGCGCAGCGCCGGCGCGTCGACGAGCGCGGCGTAGGCCGCCGCGGCGTCCCTCTGCACCCGCGCCGCTTCTGTCTGGAGCGCCGCTCTCCGCGCCGCGTCGCGCGCGCCCGCGGCGCCCGCCTCCGCGACCTGGTCGAGCACGAAGAGCTGCACGCCGATCGCGCGGTAGCGCCTCGAGAGCGATTCCGCATGGCGGACGAGCGGCTCGGCCGCCGCGCTCGCGCTGGGCTCCGCGCCGCCGCGCGCGGCGCGCGCCGGGGCGAGCGCGCTCGCGCTGGGCTCCGCGCCGCCGCGCGCCGGCGCTCCTTGCGCGGCGCACCCCCCCGAAGCGAGGGCGAGCGCCATGAAGGCGGCGACCCGCCGCGCCGCCGCTCTGCGCGGCTCCGTGAGACTGCCGGCGGACTCTGCGGCGCGCTGCACAACCGGTGACACTTCCTCTCCTCGCGACTCGCCGGCGGCAGAGAGGGCGAAACGCTGCGCGCCTCGTCGTGCCGAACGGCGCGGGAAGATAGCCGCGCGCGCTCCACGGACCAGCCCAATCCACGGCGGATGCGCCGATTCTCTCCCTGAACCGCGCGGAGAACAGGGCCTTTCGAGCGCTCTGCGCGGCGGCGCACACGCGGCGGCGCCGGGCGGAGCGACGCGCCGCGGAGCACGCTCCACGAGCACGCTCCGCCTCGGCCCATCCGTTGCGTCTCGGCCTTCGACGTTCCGCGCCCGGACCGGCGCTTCACACCGGGCCGGGGACGCATCCGGATGGAGAGTCACGACATGGCGACAAAAGTGAACTGCCTCCCGTTCACGATCCCCACGATGCCGCGCCTCAGGCTCGCCGATCTCGAGGATCGCTTCAGGCGCCTATCGCACCTCATGTACGACACGCGGGTTCCGATCGCGACGCTGGAGAAGGAGGTGTATCCCTACCTCGCCCGTGGCATCGAGTTCGTCAATCCATGGCGGCGGGTGCGCGGGATCGAGACGTACCAGGTCGGCCTCTCGGGAGTTCGCGGCGGCTGCCGTTTCGACCTCGACGTCTCCCAGCTGAACGTCCGGCTCTTCGAGCTGCGCGACGCAGGCCGGGCGCTGGTCGACAGCACCTTGTACTTGAGGCCGTTCCCGCGCTGCACGTATCCCGTGCGGGTGATCCTGACCTACGATTTCGACATGATCGACGGCGGCGAGAGCTTCGAGATCACGCGCCATGAGGAGATGTGGCGCATCGGGGACATCCTTCGGAGCGCTCCGCTGCTCGGCCGCTCCTACGATGTCTTCCGATCCTGCTCGGGTTACCTCTTCACCGGTGCGTTGCTCCTGTCCCGCGCCGTCGCCGTCCGTCCGCCCGGCGCCGAGGCCACGCGGGCCGAGCCGGCCCCCTCGCGCTGACGCCGTGCCCCCCAACCGCGCAGTCATGCAGCCGTGCAGCCGCCAGCGCGGCGCACCGCGATGCGGTAAGCGCAAACGTAAACGTCGATGGTACCGCGACGTCCCGCTTGACGGGATCTGGATGGCGCGATACACCTGTCCTCGTGAGCTCCGGCTTCACCGCGACCACGACGACCACTACCCGCACCGGCGGGATTGGTCTCGTGTGCATGCGGTGAGCTGACGAACACACGAGGAACCAAGCCCCGCCGGGATCCGGACGGGGCACGTCGCTATGCAGCGCTCCGTCTGGCCGGCCACCGCCGACGGAGACTGACATGCTCGACGAAGATGATCATCGGTATCTAGGCCAGCGTCTCGACCTCTTCCACCTCCAGGAGGAGGCGCCCGGCATGGTGTTCTGGCACGCGCGTGGGTTCACGCTGGTTCGCCTCCTGGAGGAGGCGGTCCGACGCCAGATGATGCGTGACAGCTATCGAGAGGTCCGCACGCCGCTCATCCTGCGGCAGGCGATCTGGAAGGCCAGCGGCCACTGGGACAATTTCTCCTCGAACATGTTCCGGCTCCAGGAGCAGGATAACGCCGCTGCCATCAAGCCCGTGAACTGCCCGGGTCACATGCAGATCGTGGCGCGCATGGCTCCGTCGTACCGGGATCTCCCGCTGCGGATCGGCGAGCTCGGCATGGTGCACCGGGACGAGCCGAGCGGCACGCTCCACGGCCTCTTTCGCCTGCGCCAGTTCACTCAGGACGACGGGCACATCTTCTGTGTCGAGGAGCAGGTCGAGGCCGAGGTCGTGCGCTTCGCGAGCGCGCTGCGCGACTTCTATGCTGGCTTCGGCTTCCAGGACATGGAGGTCGGCTTCTCGACGCGCCCCGCCGAGCGCTACGGGAGCGACGCCGTGTGGGACAGGGCGGAGGCCGCGCTGTCCGGCGCGGCGAGGAGCGCGGGGCTCGAGTACAGGCTGCAGCCCGGGGAAGGGGCCTTCTACGGACCCAAGCTCGAGTTCGTGCTGCGCGATCGGCTCGGGCGGAGCTGGCAGTGCGGCACGATCCAGCTCGATCTCGTGCTGCCCGAGCGCTTCGACATCACCTATGTCGACGCGTCGGGCGCGCGGCGGCGACCAGCCATCCTGCACCGTGCCCTGTTCGGCAGCGTGGAGCGCTTCCTGGGCATCCTGCTCGAGCATTACCGGGGCGCGCTGCCGCTCTGGCTATCTCCCGAGCAGCTCGTCGTCGTTCCGGTGACAGACGCGCAGCGCGCCTATGCTGAAGAGGTCCTCCTCGAATTCCGGCGGAAGGGGGTGCGCGCGATCCTCGACGCTGGGGACGACACGCTCTCACGGAAGATCGCCCTCGCGCACGCGGCGTCTATCCCGCTCGTCGCGGTGGTCGGAAAGCGCGAAGCCGAGCGCCGCTCCGTGGCGATCCGTGAGCGGGAGGGCGGCCAGCAGCGCGAGCTGCCGCTCGACGAGGCCGTCGTCGATGTGGTGCGGCGGAGCGCGCCGCTCGCCTGAACGCGCGCCGGCGATCTGTCGGAATCGACGGAACCGAACGCCGGCCCGCGTGTCGGAATGTCTCCGGCGCCCTGGTCTCCTTGGGCCGGGGACACTCCGACAACCCTCGTTACCACTCACGGAGCAGCTCGATGGGAACTCTGCCGCCCGGGCCGAAGTCGGTCAGCCTCATGGACTACATCCGCTCAGGATTCATCTCCTCCGAGCCCTTCTTCAGGCGCTACGCCGCCGAGTACGGCCCCACGTTTCGCGTGAAGTCGCCGAGCGGGATGCTGACCATCACGGGCGATCCGGAGGCGATCCGCGCGGTCTACACGGCCGACCCCGACGAGTTCGAGGTCTGGGGCGCCCAGCTGACGGAGCCGGTCTTCGGGACGTCGTCGGTGGTCGTGACGGCGGGCGCACGGCACCGGCGCGATCGGCGGCTGCTCGCCCCGCCGTTCAGCGCCGGCGCGATGCGGGGGTATGGCGGCGCGATCGCGGACATCAGCCTGGACGTCGCGTCGCGATGGCGTCCGGGCCGCTCGTTCTCGATGCTCGCGGCGACCCAGGCGATCGCGCTCGACGTGATCGTCCGCGTGGTCTTCGGCGTGAGGGGCGCGGAGCGCGTCGGCAGGACCCGCGAGGCCGTGCTCGGGCTCATCGAGTCGCTGAGCCCGAGCTTCATGATCCTCCCCGCGCTCCGGCGCGATTTCGCCGGCTTCGGCCCGTACGCGCGCAACCAGCGCGCGGCCAGGGCGCTCGACGCGCTGCTCGTCGAGGAGATCCGGGCGAGGCGCGCGGCGGGGGACGCCTCGCAGGACATCCTGGGCCTGATGATGAGCGCCCGCCACGACGACGGCGGGGGCATGAGCGACGTCGAGATCGCGGACCAGCTCCGCGCGATCCTGTTCGCGGGCCACGAGACGACGGCCATGTCGCTCGGGTGGGCGATGTACTGGCTGCACCGCGAGCCGGCCGTGCTCGCGCGCCTCCTCGACGAGCTCGACGCGCTCGGCCCCGCCCCCCAGCCGGACGCGCTCGCGTCGCTGCCGTACCTGGACGCTGTGTGCCTGGAGGCGCTCCGCATCCACCCGCCGGTGGTGGACGTCGCCCGCGTCGTGAAGAGGCCGTTCCAGCTCAAGGGCTTTACCGTCCCGGCGGGCGAGGCGATCGCCGCCTCGCCGCTGGTCCTGCACGGCCGCGAGGATCTCTACCCGTCGCCCGAGCGATTCCGCCCTTCTCGATTCCTCGAGCGGAAGTTCACGCCGTTCGAGTTCATCGCCTTCGGCGGCGGCGCGCGCCGGTGCCTGGGCGCCGCGTTCGCGTTGTACGAGATGAAGGTCGTGCTCGGCACGATCCTCGGGAAGTACCGGCTCCGGCTCGAGAGCCAGGCGCCCATCCGGCACGTGCGCCGCGGGCTCACCATGGGGCCGAGCGGGGATGTGGCGATGATCCTGGAAGGGGAGCGGGAAAGATCGAGGGCGAAGGGCCGCGCAGCTGCGGTCCAGGGCAGCCCGGCGGAGCCTGCGCTCGGGCACGCCGCCCCGCAGCCTGCAGGGCGGTGCCCCATGGGCTTCTCCTGAGCGCCGCTCACCGCTTCACCGCGCGTCGCCGGCCATGATCCAGGGGCTGTTCGGCGCGCCCGTGGTCGCCTGGATCGAGCCGCCGTTTCACTGCGATTACGGCGCCGACATCCCGCTGGGCGAGCGGGGGTTCTTCAATCACGTCACGTCGCTGAGGGGAAGTGCTTCTGGGCGCCGGCGTCCAGCTCCTGCTGCGTGGCTGCCTTCTTCCGGGTCGCGAGCGACCAGCGGTGGCCGAACGGGTCAATCACGATGCCGTACCGGTCACCCCAGAACATGTCCGCGAGCGGCATCTCGACGGTGGCGCCCGCCTCGACCGCGCGCTTCCACGTCGCGTCGACGTCGGGAAGATCGAGGTGGATCGTCACGGCGGTGCCGCCGAGCGACTTCGGCGTGCGGCTCACCCCGCCGCACATCTCCGGAAAATCGTCGCTGAGCATCACGAGGCCGCCGTTCACCAGGAGGGCCGCGTGGATGAGCTTCTTGCCGTCCGGCGTCGGCTGTTCGGCCGTCACCGTCGCGCCGAACGCGCGCTTGTAGAAATCGAGGGCCGCGCGGGCGTCGTGAACCGTCAGGTAGGGCGAAACGGGGGGAGGAGCGGGGGCTTCGTGGCTCGTGGTCATGCGCCGCACCATATTAGTAACCTCTACTATGTAAAGCGGGCTGGGTGGCGGCGAGCTCGCCCGCCCCCGGTCCCGGGATCCCGGCCGGAGAGGCCGCATCGCGCGCCGGCAGGACGTGGCGCGCGCCCTGTGGGTGAGGGCCGCGGGCTGAAGCCGCGGCGCGCCCGCGGGCGCCGTGGACAAGGACGGATCACGACGTCCTCGGTGATGGGATCGCGCGCGGCGCGTGAGCGCGCTCGATCCGTCCGGGCCTCGCTGCGGCGATGAGGCGATGTGCCGCACGGAATCGCGGGCGCGGCGCGCGGGAGCGGGCGAGCGGCGCTGGGGAATTCGCGTGCGAGGAGGTCTGATCACCCTCTACGCTGAGCGCCTCCTCGAACCGCGAAGGTTGCCATGAGCGATGACATCGTCGAGCTGACCACGAAGCACACCTACGGCACCTGGCGCGCCCAGCGCGGCTGGAAGCCGATCCATGTCACCCGCGCGGAGGGCTGCGCGTTCTGGGATGCGTCGGGCAAGCGCTACCTGGACCTGTCCTCGCAGCTCATCTGCTCGAACCTCGGCCACCAGAACGAGGCCGTGATCGAGGCCATCTGCGCGCAGGCGAGGCAGCTCGCCTACATCAGCCCGGCGCACACGTGCGAGGTGCGGGCCAGGGTGGCGCAGAAGCTCCTGGAGGTGATGCCGAAGGGGCTCGACAAGTTCTTCTTCGCGACCTCGGGCACGGAGGCGAACGAGGCCGCGTTCAAGATGGCGCGGCTCTACACGGGCAAGCACAAGATCATCGCGCGCTACACGTCGTACCACGGGTCGACCGCGGGCTCGGTCGCGGCGACCGGCGACTTTCGCCGCTGGTTCATCGAGCCGGCCGGCAAGATCCCGGGCGTTGTGTTCGGCCCGGAGGTGAACTGCTACCGCTGCCCGCTCGGCCGGAGCTACCCCGAGTGCGGCGTCGCGTGCGCCGACTACCTGGCTTACATGATCGACCACGAGGAGAACGTGGCGGCGGTGATCGTCGAGCCGGTCGTGGGCACGAACGGCGTCCTCATCCCGCCGGCCGACTACCTGCCGAAGATCGCCGAGATCGCGCGGAAGCGCGGCGTGCTCCTCATCGCGGACGAGGTGATGAGCGGCTGGGGCAGGACCGGAAAGTGGTTTGCGGTCGATCACTGGGGCGTGGTGCCGGATATCCTGACGACCGCGAAGGGCGTGACGAACGCGGCCGCGCCGCTCGGGGTCGTCGCGACCTCCCGCGCGATCGCGGACTACTTCGACGACAACATGTTCGCGCACGGCCACACGTACGAGGCCCACCCCCTCACGCTGGCCCCTGTCATCGCCGCGATCGACGAGTATCGCCGGCTGGACCTCCTCGACCGCGCGACGAAGATGGGAGACATCGTGGGCGCGAAGCTCCGCGCCCTCAAGGACAAGCACCCCTCGATCGGCGACGTGCGCGGGATCGGCCTGTTCTGGGCGGTGGAGCTCGTGAAGGACCGCGCGACAAAGGAGCCGTTCAACGTGCCGCAGGACAAGGCGGCTCGGCGGCCCCTGGTGGTCGACGCGGTGGTCGCCGAGGCGGCGAAGCGCGGGGTGTCCCTCATGGGGTGGGTGAGCCACCTGCTCGTGGCGCCGCCGCTCATCATCAGCGAGGCGGAGATCGACGAGGGGATCGCGGCGCTCGACGCGGCGCTCGACATCGCGGATCAGCGGCTCTCGGCCTGAGGGCGTCGAGCGCGAGGCGGCCCGTCACGGGCCGCCGGAAGAGCACGCCCGTGGCTGGCGCGGGCGCGCCCGGCGAGGGGGCGCGGCGACGTGCTACCATCGTGCCCATGACTGCACGCACGAACGGCCTGCCGACCCGTCCGCCCCGGAACACGGGGCCGATCGAGCTGCGCGATTTCGGCCCGACCGGCCGCCGTCTGGGTACGCCCGACGACTGTTACGACGGCAGCCCGTGGGAGCTGCACCGCGGGGAGCTGATCGAACAGATGGGGAGCAAGGATATCCATGGCATCGTGATGGCGCTCCTCGCCGCCCTCTTCCGCACGCACGCGCGCGAGGGCTTCACGGTGATGACCGACGTGTACTGCGATCTCAGCGACCCGGGGGGGCCGTCGCTCCGGGCGCCGGACGTGGTGGTCGTGGGCGATCTCTCGTCGCCGCGGAACGACGCCTACCGCGGCACGCCGGTGCTGGCCGTGGAGATCCGGGGCACGCAGTCGAGGCGCTACCTCGAGGAGAAGGTGAAGCTCTACCTGGAACACGAGTGGCCGTGGGTGTGGATCGCGCACGCGGAGCGGCGGGAGCTCGAGGTCGTGCGGCCGGGGACGGCGTCGATCACCTACCGTCCGGGCGCGGAGGTGCCGCTCCTGCCGGAGCTCGGCAAGTACGGCCTCGGCGCCGTGCCGGTCGCGGCGCTGTTCGAGGAGCGCGACGCGGCGCGGTTCACGGACGAGTGGGTCGAGGCGCGCACGCAGGCGCGCGCGATCCTCGCGGTGCTCTCGGCGCGGGGGCTCGCGGTGCCGGAGGCGGTGCAGGCACGGGTGCTCGCGTGCGAGGCGCCGGCAGCGCTGGAGCGATGGCTGGCCAGCGCGGCGACGGCGGCGAGCGGGGCCGCGTTCGCGGCGGCCGTGGATCGAGGGTGAGCCGGCGGCCGTCCGCCACCAGGTAGGGGCGGCGGCCGAGGGCCGCGCCCTCCGGGGAGCGCTCCTCGGCGCGGCGCCAGCCCGTCACCGCGGCGGCGCCCGCCCCACCTTTACCGCGACGGCGGCGCCGAGCCGCGCGCGCACTCGGCGGCGCGCGCGAGGAGCAGGTCGCGCTCGCGCGCGTTGCGCGTCAGCGACGCCGCGCGCTCGAACTCCACGCGCGCGTCGGCGAGGCGGCCGAGCTTCGCGAGGAGGTCGCCGCGCACGCTCGGCAAGAGGTGGTAGCTCTCGAGGGAGCGCTCCGAGGTCAGCGCGTCGACGACGGCGAGGCCCGCCGCCGGGCCGAACGCCATCGAGAGCGCGACGGCGCGGTTCAGCTCGACGACGGGCGACGGCGTGACCTGGGCGAGCGCCGTGTAGAGCGCCGCGATGCGCGCCCAGTCCGTCTCCGCCGCGGTGCGCGCGCGCGCGTGGCAGGCGGCGATCGCGGCCTGGAGCGCGTAGGGACCGAGCGCGCCGCCGAGCGCCTCGGCGCGCTCGAGCGCCGCGAGGCCGCGGCGGATCAGCAGGTGATCCCAGCGCGCGCGGTTCTGATCCAGGAGCAGGATGGGCTCTCCCGACGGGCCGACCCGCGCCCTGGAGCGCGACGCCTGGATCTCCATGAGCGCGACGAGGCCGTGGACCTCCGGCTCCTTCGGCACGAGCTCGGCCAGGATGCGGCCGAGGCGGAGCGCGTCCTCGCAGAGGGCGGGCCGCATCCAGTCGCCGCCGGCCGTCGCCAAGTAGCCCTCGTTGAAGACGAGGTAGATGACCTGGAGCACCGACGAGAGGCGAGGGGCGAGCTCGGCCCCGCGGGGGACCTCGAACGGGACGCGCGCCTCGGCGAGGGTCCGCTTGGCGCGGACGATGCGCTGGGCGACGGTAGGCTCCGGGACGAGGAACGCGCGCGCGATCTCCTCGGTCGTCAGGCCTCCGAGCAGGCGGAGCGTGAGCGCCACCTGCGCCTCGGTCGAGAGGACAGGGTGGCAGGCCGTGAACACGAGGCGCAGGAGGTCGTCGCCGACGTCATCGTCGAGCGCGGCGTCCAGATCCGGCGCGGCCAGCGCGTGCTGTGCCTCGAGCTCGTGGCCGAGCTCCTCGTGCTTGCGCTCCAGCCGCTTGCTCCGCCGGAGCTCGTCGATCGCGCGGCGCTTCGCGGTGGCCATGAGCCACGCGCCCGGCTTGTCCGGGACGCCCGACTCAGGCCACCGCTCGAGCGCCGTGAGGAGCGCGTCCTGCGCGAGCTCCTCGGCGAGGCCGACGTCGCGCACCATCCGCGCGAGGCCGGCGATGAGCCTGGCCGACTCGATCCGGAAGACGGCGTGGATCGCGCGGTGCACATCGGGGGCCGTCACGGCGCCCGATCAGAGCACCTTCCTCCGCTGGCGCAAGCCCCCTCCGCCGGCGCACGCCCGGAGGCGCGCCGCGGCTACTGCTTCTTGGCCGCCTGCGCGCGCAGCCGCTCCTCCTGCTCCCTGAGCTCGGGCGTCAGCGCAGGACCGAAGTCGTCCACCGTGAACACCTGGCGAATCTCGATCTCCGACTCCTCGTGCATGGGGTTGGGACAGCGCTTCACCCACTCGATCGCCTCTTCCTTCGACTTCACGTCCCAGATCCAGAAGCCCGCGATCAGCTCCTTCGTCTCGGCGAAGGGCCCGTCGACGACCGTCCTCTTCTCGCCCGAGAACCTGATGCGCGCGCCCTTCGTGCTCGGGTGGAGGCCCTCGCCCGCGACGAGCACGCCGGCCTTGACCAGCTCCTCGTTGAACTTCCCCATCTCGGTGAGGAGCTGCTCGCTCGGCATGACGCCCGCTTCGCTGTCCTTGGTGGCCTTGATCAGGATCATGAATCGCATGGTCGTGTCTCCTTGCTTCCGTGGTGGAGCTGGGCTCCAGAGGGTCTCTCGCCCGGTGCGAACCCTGGCTTCATCGTCACGACGAACGGCGGGACGCGGGATCGACACGCCGGGCGATCTTTTTTTGAGATTCTGTTAAGTGTACGAAATTGTTGATTGTTGTGGCGATTTGTCCGCCCGCCGTGCCGGCGGGAGCCGGTCGATGCTCTCGAACGAGAGCCGCGCGCGCTGCGCCCCGAAAGGCGCGAGGACGCGGGCGATCTCGGTCACGCTCTGGACGCGGGCGTTCGGGTCCTTCACGAGGCACCGGCTCACGAGCTCCGCGACGGCCGGCGGCGCGTCCTGCCGCAGGGTCAGGAGGGAGGCGGGCGCATCCATCATGATGGCCGCCGTGACCGTGGTGAGGCTGTCGCCGTCGAACGGGTGTCGCCCCGTGAGCATGCGATACAGGATCATGCCGAGAGCCCCGATGCCCGTGCGGACAAACAGGGACGCTCGGGCGACGACGTGACTCGGCTCGATCTGCGCGCGACGTCTGTCGGACAGCGCTTACGGCTCGGCCTCGACGCGCGTCGCGTCCTTCTTCTGCTGGAGCCTGAGCTTGATCGCCCCGAAGACGGCCGGCGCTATCGTGACGGCGATGATCAGGTAGACGATCCGCTCGATCTGCTTCGCGTCGAAGATCTTGCCAAGGAAATATCCGAGGAACGTCATCGAGAAGATCCAGAGTACGCCGCCCACCACGTTGAACATCGCGAAGCGCCGGTACTGCATCTGCCCCACGCCGGCCACGACCGGCGCGAACGTCCGGAAGAACGGCATGAAGCGCGCGATGATGATCGTCTTGCCGCCGTGCTTCTCGTAGAACTTCTGCGTCGCGACCAGGTGATCCTTGCGGAACAGGAGTGACTGCTCGCGCGTGAAGATCTTCGGCCCGGCGCGCCGCCCGATCGAGAAGCCCACCGCGTCGCCGATGATCGCCACCGTCATCAGCGTGACGTTCATCAGGAGAAGGTTCTGGAAGTTCGACAGATCGAGCGGGTTGATGAGCCCCGCGTTGACGAGCACCCCGGCGGTGACGAGCAGCGAGTCCCCGGGAAGGAAGAACCCGACGAGCAGCCCCGTCTCGGCAAAGATGATGAACATCAGGACGGGGTAGCCGCCCCACTCGAGCAGCGACTCGAGCTCTCTCAGCCTGCTGAAAAATTCACGGAGGAGATCCACGGCCACTCGATAGCTCACCTCGGCGGCTGCGTCGAACCCTGCGTGCGCTCCCGGCGCCAGCGTGCGGCGCGTCCGGCGCGTCCGGCGCGTCCAACGCGTCCGTTCCGACGGGAGCCGCCGGCGGTGGGTTGTCCCGCGCAATGTGACGCGACTGTGACGCGACTCACCGCGCCGCCGGGCTCCTCCATCACCATGGGGTGAGCGCGCCAGGTAGGGCGCCCGGAACCTCGGGCTCGTGAGCGAGCGCCCCGGCTGCGCTCCCAGCAACCTCGGGCGCGAGCTCGCCCGGCCGTGCCGCCCGCGCCGGCGGTGGCCGCGCGCTACGGCGCATAACGCGCCAGGTACTCCTTGAGATGCAGCTTCCGGGCCGTGTTTTCGGACGACATGTAACGTATCGTGCCGAAGATCTCCCGCTCTGGACCCCAGGCCCGATCGTAGCGGCCGAGCACCCAGAAGATGCCCGACGTCGAGTTCGGGTCGCGGCCGTCGAGCGCATATCGATCGTTGAGCTCGATCATGATCTCGAGCGCCTCCCGCGGCGTCCGCGACCACTCCAGGATCTTCTTGCCCCAGAGCATCCGCAGGTAATTGTGCATTCGCCCCTCGCGCAGGAGCTCGACCTGCGACGCGTTCCAGATCCGGTCGTAGGTCGCCCCGGCCGCGAGCGCCTCGATCGGATAGACGCGCGGGCGCCTGTCGCGCGCGTGCTTCTCGAGCGTCGCGAGCGCCCAGTCCGGGAGAGACTCGTAGTCGGTCGGATCGCGCTTCCACGAGAGGCGCGGCCCGTCTCCCTCGCTCGCCCCGAGGGCGAAGGCGTTGAACCCGAGCTCCCGCCAGGTGACGAGCTGCTCGAGGAACGCCTCGGCCGAAGCGCTCATCCCCCAGAACCCCTCGCGGCTGCCGCTCGGCCTCTTCACTCCGTCGCCGGGGCGGCCGAGCCGATCGAGGCGGAAGCCCTCGCGCCGGGCGACGGCGGCGAAGACCTCGTGCGCCGCGAGGTGGCCGAAGTGCAGGTACGGCGACAGGCCGCTCGTCGCGCCGGCGTCGGGGTGATCGCGCTCTTCCAGGTAGCGCGGCAGCCGCTCCGAGACGAAGCGCGCGAGCTCTTTGCCAGCCGTCTCCGGGCCGCCCCGGCGAGGCGCCGGCGGGACGGCGTGATCGATGGGGAGCGCCGAGAGCGCAGCAGGGTCGCCCGCCAGCAGCGCCGGCGAGGCCGCGGGCCACCTGCGCGTGAGCGCGCGGGGGAGGGGTGCCGCCGGCCGGAGCCTCGCCCGCTTCAGCGGATCGGCCGCGGGCTGCGCGGCGAGGTGCTCGCCGATCACCCGCTGCCAGAAGATGCGGAACGAGCGCGCGGTCGTGAACACCCGATCGGCCGCGCGCATGGGCAAGAGGCCGTTCGAGTCCACCTGCTCGAGGCGGACCGGCGCCTGCCGCGCCGCCGAGGCGACCATCCGGGGGAGGAAAAAGCACGGGTAGTCGTCCGTCACCACCACGCACGCCCGCGCCGCGAGCGCGCCGAGCAGGCCCTTACCGGCCCCCTCGGCGGGCTCGACATAGGGGTGATGCACGACGCCAGCCGCCGCGAGGCGGCGCGCGTTGTCGGCCATGCCGTCGATCACGAAGCGATGGATCCTGTCGCTCGCCCAGCGGTAGCCGCACCGGAGCGCCTCCAGCACGACGAGCGGTCGATCGAGCGCCATCGACCAGGCGATCGCGCGCTCCAGACCGAAATTGTACCGTGTCCGGCGACTCGCGATCATCCAGTAAAGGACGTAGTCGCCGTCCTCTCGGACAGGCATCGCGTTGCGGGTCCGGATCCGGAGCTCGGGGACGCTGCTGGAGATCACGACACCTCCTTCACGACCGGCCCGCCAGCGCGCCCCGCGGAGCTGGGGCGACGGAGGGGCGGACCGTCAGGGCGCCAAGGACGCCAGAGAAGCGCGGTTCTCTCTCGGCCTCGGCGCTCTGCTCTCTCTTCAGAGCGAGCGGTGCTCTAGCACAGCTCGGACAGGGGCGCGCAGATGTGTCTGGCGGATTCATGTGGGAGGGAGCGGCGCGTGGATCCGGCCTCTCGGGATATGCCCACGCTTGCGCCGTCGCGACGGCGGCTTCAGGTACCGCCGCAGCGGTCGTTCATCGGCGTACGAGCACGACGCGCGAGGAGGGGCAACATGGCTCTTGATCTCCTGAGAGAGCGGGGGACACCGCTCGACCGCCAGTCGTTCAACTGGCGTGATCTCGTACAGGTGCCGTTCAGCAAGCTGGACGACGACGCGTTCACCCGGGTGCGCGTCATCCTGATGAACGGCATCGAGCTCGAGAGCGTGCGGTTCCTGCACAGCTTCGCGCGCATGAACCGGGATCTGCGGCGCGTGCTCGCCCAGGTGCGGCGCGTCGATCACCACCAGACCACGGTGGTGAACTGGCTCAACCCGCCGGATCAGTCGCCGCTGGAGACCACCATCGGATACGAGCAGGTCGCGATCGAGATCACCGCGCACGTGGCGCTCTCCGAGCCGGATCCGTACCTCGCGCAGGTCTATCGCTTCGGCATGCTCGAGGACTACGATCACCTGTACCGGTACGCGGCGCTCCTGGACCGCCTGGAAGGCAAGGACGCGAACAACATCCTCCAGTCGTACACCGACGTGACGGCGGGGCGTCCGACCGCGGTGGAGCACCGCGCCCCCGAGGACGACGTGCGCGCGCCGTACGACCGGCGGAGCGCGAGCGCGATCACGAAGCTCAACGCGCTCACCATCATGTCCGCCGAGCAGCAGAC
Organism: Sorangium sp. So ce375; assembly: GCF_051473855.1. NCBI lineage: Bacteria > Pseudomonadati > Myxococcota > Polyangiales > Polyangiaceae > Sorangium > Sorangium sp. So ce375. The sequence goes on along the minus strand of NZ_CP150335.1, from coordinate 9,040,621 downwards.
GCACAACTACTACGTCAACGTCGGGCCGTTCTTCGCGGACCCGGTGGCGCGGCAGCTCTACGCCGAGATCGCCTCGATCGAGGAGCAGCACGTCACGCAGTACGAGGCGATCATCGACCCCGAGGAGACCTGGCTCGAGAAATGGGTCCTCCACGAGGCCAACGAGGTCTACAACTACTGGAGCTGCCTCCAGCAGGAGCAGAACGCCCGCGTGAAGCGGATCTGGGAGCGGTTCCTCGACTACGAGCTCGGGCAGCTCCACGTGGCCATCGAGCACTTCAACCGGATCGAGCGGCGCGACGCCGCCGAGATCCTCCCCGCCTCGCTCCCGGACCCGGTCTCCCATAAGAGCCACCGCCAGTTCGTGCGCGACGTGCTGTCCACGGAGGTGCAGCTCCGCGCCGTCGGCGAGGCCATCGTCGATCCGAGGGTGATCCCGGAGAGCGCCGCGACGATCGCCTACCGGCAGCAGATGAACTCCGCCGGCTCCCCCTCCGAGATCGTGGCCGCGGGCTACCGGTTCACGCCGGGCACCGAGCTCTCGCGGCGCGCCGAGAAGATCGACGGACAGAAGGAGGCGACGCCATGAAGCAGATCAGGATGGGGACCAACACCACGGGCATCGCGACCTCGCCCATCGACAGCAAGGAGCTCATCGAGTTTGCGCAGGTGATCCCGCCGAGCTCCCCCGGGAGCGAGGCCGAGGCCGCGGCGGTCAGGAGCGAGTACGCGAGGGAGTCGGGGACTGTCGGGACCGTGCCGCCGCCGGCGAGCCTCAAGGGGGTGGTCAAGGCAGCCGGAGAGCTCATCCAGGGCAGGCCCCCCGCGCTCCTCATCGACAAGCTCGGCGAGCGCCTCCAGTTCGAGCGCTCGGGCACGCGCCTCTACGAAGCGGTGATCACCAAGCACGACGCGGAGGGCACCTTCGAGGGAGGCCCGACGCGCGCGGACCTCGAGGCGATCCGCGACGACGAGCTCCGGCATTTCGCGCTGCTGAAGCGCGCGATCGAGCGGCTCGGGGCCGATCCGACCGCGATGACGCCCAGCGCCGACGTGATCGGCCTGGCGTCGGCCGGCGTCCTCGCGGTCGCCGTCGAGCCGAGGATCGGCCTCGGGCAGAGCCTGCAGGCGCTGCTCGTCGCCGAGCTCACGGACAACGACAGCTGGCGGATGCTCATCGACCTGGCGATCGCTTACGGCCAGGACGAGCTGGCCGCCGAGCTCCGCGTGGCCGAGCAGCAGGAGGCGCTCCACCTCGATCGCGTGCGAGCGTGGCTCTCGAGCAAGCTCGCGCTCGACGCGCGCGGTGAGCCCACCAGCACGACACCGCAGCAAGCCGCCTGACGCGGAGCCGGCATACCCCGGATCAGGCGATCCGAGCTGGGCGGATCGCGTGCGCCTTCGACGCGCCGCCGTAGACCGGCCTCCGGGATCTCGGTTATGACGCTCGGCGTGCGGGCCCGGCGCATGCGGGTGCCGCCAGCGGCTCCGTGCCCCGGGTGAACCCATGGACTTGCCCCAGAAGCTCCGATCGCTGTTCCTGCTGCCCTTGATCGCGCCGCTCGCCTGCGGCGGCGCTCCAGCGCCCGCCCCGGCGCCGCCCCGGCAGGCCGCCGCGCCGGCCCCGGCAGCCCCGGCAGCCGCGGCAGCCCCGGCGACCCCGGCGGCTGCGGCTCCGGCCGCGCCGGTGAAGGCCGGGCCGCGCGCCGACGCGACGCTCATGCCCCGGCGCGTGCTCTTCGGCAACCCGGATCGCATGTCCCCCCAGATCAGCCCGGATGGCCAGCGGCTCGGGTTCCTCGCCCCGTCCGAGGGCGTGCTCAACGTGTGGGTCGGCCCGGCCCAGGAGCCGGCGTCGGCCAAGCCGGTCACGAAGGAGCAGAGCCGCGGGGTGCGCACCTTCCAGTTCCCTTACACGAGCGAGTACGTCCTCTATCGCCAGGACAAAGGCGGCGACGAGAACTGGCACATCTACGCCGTCGAGCTCAAGACCGGGCAGATCAAGGATATCACCCCCTTCGAGGGGATCTCCGCGACGTTCGAGGGGATGAGCCCCAAGATCCCGAACGAGATCCTGATCGGCATGAACGATCGGGACAAGAAGGTCCACGACCTCTACCGCGTCGACGTCCGCACCGGCGAGCGCAAGCTCGTGCGCCAGAACGACGGGTTCGTGGGGTTCGTCGCCGACGACGATTTCAAGGCGCGGCTCGCGGCGCGGATGACGCGCGACGGAGGCCAGGAGTTCCTCGACATCACCGGCAAGGAGCCGAAGCCGTTCGTCGCGTTCAGCCCCGAGGACGTCGTGACGAGCGGGGCCGTCGGCTTCGACGCGGCTGGCAAGACGCTCTATTTCCGGGACAGCCGCGGCCGCGACACCTCCGCGCTCGTCTCCCTCGATCTGCGGACCGCGAAGCCCGCGGTGCTCGCCGAGGACGCGAAGGCCGATGTCAGCGACGTGATCGTCCACCCGAAGACGGGCAAGGTCCAGGCGGCGGCCTCGGAGCGCGAGCGCAAGCGCTGGCAGGTGCTCGACAGGAGCATCCAGCCGGACCTCGACGCCCTGCGCGCGGTCGCCGACGGCGAGCTCGACGTGCTGAGCCGCTCGCTCGACGACAAGCGCTGGACCGTCGGATACACAGTCTCCGACGGCCCGGTCCGGTACTACCTCTACGAGCGCGACACGAAGAAGGCGATGTTCCTCTTCACGAACCGCGCCGCGCTCGAGTCGCAGCCGCTCGTGAAGATGCGGCCCGTGGTCATCAAGGCGCGCGACGGCCTCGAGCTCGTGAGCTACCTGTCGCTCCCGCGCGCCGCCGACCCCGACGGGGACGGCAAGCCGGACAGGCCGCTCTCGATGGTGCTCCTCGTCCACGGCGGCCCCTGGGCGCGCAGCTCGTTCCGCCTCGATCCGATGCACCAGTGGCTCGCGAACCGCGGCTACGCCGTGCTGAGCGTCAACTTCCGGGGCTCGACGGGCTTCGGGAAGAGGTTCGTCAACGCGGGCGACCTCGAGTGGGCGGGCAAGATGCACAACGATCTGCTCGACGCGGTGGACTGGTCTGTCGCGCAGGGCATCGCCGACAAGGCTCGCGTGGCGATCATGGGCGGCAGCTACGGCGGCTACGCGACGCTGGTCGGCCTGACCTTCACGCCGGAGACCTTCGCCTGCGGCGTCGACATCGTCGGCCCGTCGAACCTCGTGACGCTGCTCCAGTCGATCCCGCCCTACTGGGCGCCGATGCTCGAGCTCTTCGCCAAGCGGGTCGGAGATCCCCGCACCGAGGACGGCCGCGATCTCCTGCGCACGCGCTCGCCGCTCTACCGCGCCGACCAGATCAAGCGGCCTCTCCTCATCGGCCAGGGCGCCAACGACCCGCGCGTGAAGCAGGCCGAGAGCGATCAGATCGTCAAGGCGATGACGAGCAAGGGGATCCCCGTGACGTACGTGCTGTACCCCGATGAGGGCCACGGCTTCGCCCGCCCGGAGAACTCCATGTCGTTCAACGCGATCGCGGAGACCTTCCTCGCGGAGTGCCTCGACGGCTCGTACGAGCCGATCGGCGACGACTTCAAGGGGTCGAACGTCACCGTCCCCGTCGGCGCCGACGCCGTCCACGAACTCTCCTCCGCGCTCCCCCGTCGCTGAACGCCTCCGCCCCACGCGGCGTATGGGCGCGCGCCGGCGCAACCGGCGCGCCGGCCCCTGCGCGGTCCGCCGCGCGCGCGCGTGCGCCGTGCGCCGGCGCGCCGTGGTCCTGGCGCGCCCGGCCTGCTCGCGTCCGGCGCCGCTAGGTCCGCTGCGTCGACGCGGTCTGCGTGCGCCGCCGCGCGCCTGGCTCGCTCACCGGGGGCGCGCTCGTCATGTCGTCGAGCGTCTCCAGCAGCTGCTCCAGATCGAACGGCTTGTTGATGATCCTGGTCGCGTCCGGGTGGTTCGGATCGATGCAGAAGCCGGGATCGCTGAGCGCGGTCACGAGCACGACCGGCGCCGCTCGCCCCTCGGCCGCCAGCGTCTCGATGAGCCGCGGCCCGTCCAGGAACGGCATCACGCAGTCGATGACGATGGCGTCGGGCGACGCCTGAGAGCGCAGCCGCTCCAGGGCCTCGAGGGGGTCGGTATACCCCTCGACGTCATACCCTTCCGCCAGCAGCACCTCCAACAGCGTCTCGACGATCGCGTCGTCGTCGTCGACGACGACGATGCGCCGCCGCTTTCCCCGCTCTGAGTCTCCCTGGTCGTCTCGATCGTCGCTCACGCTCACCTCGGTGGAGAACCCCGGTGTCACTTCTGGGACCGGCCGCTCTCGCCGTCTACCCTCCGACACCGCGCCTGTGCGAATTGTTTACAGGCTCTCCCGGAGCTCGCTCCAAGAGCCACGCTCTCCGGCTGCTCTCCGGCTCTTCCGCGGAGATCCCGGCGTGGCTCAGGCCGCTGGCGGCGCCTGCTCGTGCGCTGGCGAGAGGTCTGGAGAGCTTCCCCTCTTCGTGCGTAGCTGGACGGGCTTCTGGCGCACCCGGAGGCGCATGTTGATGAGCTCGACGCCGAGCGAGAACGCCATGGCGAAGTAGATATAGCCCTTGCTGATGTGCTGGCCCATGCCGTCGGCCACCAGCACCACGCCGATGAGGAGCAGGAAGCTCAGCGCGAGGATCTTCATGCTCGGGTGGCGCTGGATGAACGCGCCGATGCTCCCGGCGAAGACGAGCATCACGCCCACGGCGACGAACATGGCCACCATCATGATCGAGATGTGCTGCGCCATACCGACGGCGGTGATGACCGAGTCGAGCGAAAAGACGATGTCGAGCAGCACGATCTGCGTGATGACGGCGGCGAACGACGCCTTCCCCTTCGGCTGCTCTTCCTTGGGATCGTCGACCTCGAGTTTGTCGAACATCTCGTGGGTCGCCTTGCCAATCAAGAACACGCCGCCGCCGAGCAGGATGAGATCACGCCCGCTGAAATCGTGTCCGAGCAAGCTGAACAGGGTGGCTTTGAGCCCCATCACCCACGAGATCGCGAGAAGGAGGAGCAGCCGCATCCCGAGGGCGAGCAGGAGGCCGATGCGGCGCGCGAGCGGCTGCTGCTCCCGCGGCAGCTTCGCCGTCATGATGGAGAGGAAGACGATATTGTCGATTCCAAGCACGATTTCCAGCGCGCTGAGGGTCGCCAGCGTGATCCAGCCGTCGGCGTGCAGAAAGGCGCTCATCTCGGGCATCGGGTTGGCGCTTTGTAGCATGGACAGCAGCGGCCGCCCGCCACGTTACGGCATCGCCTGTTCTCCGCTGGATCCCAGGCGATCTTGCTCCCGTGTTCAGGGTGCGGGGCGAGAGCGAGCACCGCGAACGCAAATGGTCGATGTTCGTGGGGGCGTGGAGCGTGGAGCGGGGAAGGTGAAACGTCGATGGACGCGTGCGTGCGTGGAACGTGGGTGGAACGTGGGTGGAACCCCGTCGACGCGCGCGGCACGGGGGCGCTTGACGCAGGATGTTGACATCCGGTACAGATGATATGGAAGTACGCGCAAGTGGATCTGCCTCCTTCCCGGCTTCCAGGTGAGCTCCTGCGGGGTGTTGTCGAGCTCGCCGATCGGTGCCGTGCTTCCTCGCCATGCTGGCGAAGCGGCATGGTCGCCTGTTCCTCATGTGGAACGGCTAGTCTCACGACAGAGGGGGCGACCGCGTGACCGTGGTTCCGAAGATCGGCTTCGGGCAGGAAGCGCGCTGGGCTACCGGCGGCGGCGCTGACGGGGTGTCGCTGGATCGGGCGCTCCTCGGGAGCGAGCCCGCGGCCGAGGTGCCGGAGGCGTGCTGGCTGGACGGAGGCGCGGTCTGGCTGCGCATCGACGGGCTCGATCCGGGCGGCTACCCGATCGTCCTGCTCGGCTCGATGGGCGCCTGGATCGAGCCCGATTATCGGACCTCGTTCCCCTTCGGCAGCGTGGTCAGCGCGCAGCTGTACTTCCATGGCGTCGAGATCGGCCCGCTCCCCGCCCTCGTGGTGCTGCAGTCGATGGGCCTGCGCGGCCCGCTCATCGGGCTGTCCTTCCAGGAAGCGCCCTCCCGCGCGATCGGCCAGATCCGCGACGTGCTGCACGCCCTCGTCGAGGCCGGCGTGGCCAAGGCCGCGGCCGCGAGCCTCTTCAGGTCGTCGGCGCCCGAGGCCGGGCAGGTGCGCGAGATCATCGATGACCCGCGGCGGGTGCGCAACATCCTGAGCGTCCTCCTCCGGAGGAAGGGCATCGTCCGCCGCGCCGCCGAGGGCGCGCCCTCGCTGTGCGTCATGCTCAGCGAGGTGGGGATCGGGACCGTCAGGTGGTTCGGCATCGAGGGCTGGAGCGAGGCCGCCGCGGTCGAGATCGCCGGACACAGCTCCGTCTTTCGGTTCAACATCCGCGCAGAGCAGGTCCGCCCGGGCGAGATCGTGTCCGAGCTGCCGGCGAGGGTGGAGCGCTTCCGCCAGAGCCTCCACCAGCGGGGCGTCGAGGTGGAGCTCACCGCGCGCTTCATGCACCCCTACTGGCTCCACCTGCCGCCGGTCGAGGTCGAGGTCGTCGACGTGTCGTTCTCGAGCCTGCGGCTCGCGCTCAGGGAGGGGCAGCCGCCGCTCGATCCGAGGCTCAAGCTCGCGCTGGAGCTCCCGGACGGCGACGACGGGGTGATCCACCTGAAGGGCGAGGTGCGGTCGGTGTCGGCGGCCGACGGCGCCTATGCCCAGCTCTGCAGCGTGCACGTCGTCGCCGCGAAGCGCGAGGACGAGCGGCGCTGGCTGCGGCTCGTGTCCCGCATCCTGCACGCGACCACCTACGGGGGGACGGCGTGGCAGGCGGAGTTCTGGGACCTCTTCGCCTCGTCGGGCTACTTCAACCTCTCCGGGCGGCGCCCGGAGAACTTCGACGCCATGCGGCCGAGCTTCGTGAAGATGGCGCAGAGGGCCGCGGCGTTGCCGCACCTCCTCTACAACGTCACCTGCCTCTCCGAGCACGGCATCGAGGGCAATTTCTCGGTGATGAAGCCTTACCACGGCACGTGGATGTTTCATCAGCTCGCGAAGCGGCCCAAGAGCGCCTCGAACCTGAGCTCCCGGCAGGTGCTCCGCGACATCTTCACGCGCTGCTGCGAGTACGCGCTGGCCGACCCGGAGTGCCGGTCGGTCATCGTCTACGCCGAGGCGCACGTCGCGTGGAACGAGCGGTCGTTCTTCGACTTCGCCCGCAAGCACGAGGCGACGGGGCTCGCGCTCGCGCTGCCGTTCCGCCTGATCGGCATCGACGTCCCGGCGCGGCCTCCGGAGGGCGCCCGGGCGGGCGACGGCGCGCGGCTCGAGATCGGCGAGGCGACCCAGCTGGAGCAGGCGGCGCTGCTCGGCCAGCTGGGCGAGACGGTGCCGCGCATCTACGCGGAGGCGCTCGATCTCGTGCCCGGCAGGCTCGCGCTGGGGCCCTGCGTCGAGCGCTGGCGCAGCGCGGGCCTGGAGCGGGAGCGCGCGGTCCTCGTCGCGCGCGAGCACGGCGAGCCCCTCGCGGCCGCGGTCCTCGAGCTCGGCGAGCTCGGCACGAACCTCTTCCGCCTCCTCGACTCGGTCCGCCTCTTCCCCATGCGCCCCGGCGGGGACGCCGCGTTCGGCCCCCTGCTCGACGCGGCGTGCGACTGGTTCCGGAGCTACGCTCGGCCGTCGTTCATCTACTTCGGCGAGCGCGGCAAGCTGACCTACGAAGGTCCTGCCGGCCTGCACGACCTCGGCGAAGGCCGGCTGTGGATGGTCGGCAGGGAGCTCGTCCCGGCGTTCGTGGAGCACGTCTACCGGATCACCGAGCCGAAGCTGCCGCAGCGATGACGGCCTGGATCCCCCGCGGCGCGACGCTATCGTCTCTCTCTGTCTCAACTCCCCAGGCGAGGCGGCATGTACCAGCTCAAGATCGACCTCATCAACGCCCTCATCGAGGTCACGTTGCAAGGCGTCGTGCGCGCGGAGGAGGCGCAAGCGTACGCCGCCGATTACAAGAAGGCGCTCGGCTCGCTCTACGGCCGGAGGATCCGCGTCTTCGTGGATTTCCGTGGGTTCTCCATCGCGTCCGAGGAGGCGACGGAGCTCCTCCGCGACATCGGGACGACCGCGGCCGCGATGGGGGTGATCCGGACCGCGGAGCTGGTCCAGAGCGATCTCGCGGCGCTCCAGGCGGGCCGGATCGCCCGTGAGGCGGGCATCGCGGAGCTCGTGCGGGTCTTCAAGGACGAGGGCGCCGCCCGCACCTGGCTCCTCGGCGATCGCGCGGCGCCGGGGTAGGGACCGTGGCCGGCGTCCGCCCGGGGTCGCCCCGGCCGGCGCGGGCAGGGCCGGGGCGCGCCCCGGCCCTGGGATCAGCGCACGACGAGCACGTCCTCGAGGGGACGGCGGAGCGAGCGCGTCGACGGCGGGCCCGCGAGCGACAGGCGGAAGAGCAGGATCTCCGCCGTCGCGTCGGTGACGTCGAACAGCCGGACGTACCGCTCCCGGAGCGCCCTCGCGACCTCCACGCTCTCCGGATCCATCCCCTCGCCGTGGCCCCGGATCAGCCGCGCGAACAGGTAAGGCAGCGTCGCCATCGGGTAGACCGCGATGCCCCGCTGCGTCGCCGTGAGCCACGCCCGCTCGACCGCCCTGCCGCCCTGGAAATAGTCCGCGAGCCCGGCGCGAGGCAGGGTGATCAGCCCGACGGCCATCGCGCCGGCGATCGCCTTGCGCGCCGACTTCTCCAGCGCTCCTCCGCCGCCCCAGCGCTGAACGAGCTCCATCGTGCGCCAGTCCCGGCAGATCCTGAACCCCGCGAGATCGACCGGCGAGAACTCGAACGAGCCGACGAAGATGCCGTCTCGGCGCGCCTCCGCCTCGGCTTCGGTCCAGCGTATCTCCTTCATCAGGTCGGCGTGGGTGCGCTGCGCGAGCAGCCGGATGCGATCGCCGACGCCGAGGAGGGCGGCGATCTCCTCGAGCGCCGCCGGCGACTCCAGCAGCTGGAGGTCCGCCCCGGGGATGGACCTGACCGCGGCGGCGAGGGCTGCGCGGTGCTCGTCCGCGAGCTCCGCCCGCTGGCTCGTGCGCCGGTTCGTGCACCGGAGCCCGATGGCGTCCGCGAGGGGATCCATCGCGTGATCCTCCGCGCCGCTCACCGGCGCGCCGAAGAAATCGAACGTCGCCGCGAGCTCCTCGTCGCCGTCCCGAGGGAAGGGCGAGACGCGCACGTGGAGCCCCTCGCGGTGCGCGGCGAGGACGACGTTCTCGGCGGCCGCGCCGAGCGCGACCACGCCGCCCGCCCCCTGGTAGTCGGCGAGCGACTCGGAGCGCGCCCGGTCGTGCAATAGCCCGAGCCGGCGCCCCTCGTAGACCCAGCGCCAGGGCTGGCAGTTGCCGCCCGAGGGCGCCGCGATCCCCGCCTCGACGAGGCGCCGCAGCCGCTCCCGGTCGAGCGCGACGGCGCCGGTCGCCCCGTCGAGCGGGGGCAGCCGCGATGCCGGGGCGATCGCCGGGCCCCGCGCCTCGGACGCGCCCGGCGCGCCGGCCTCCGCCCCCTCTGCCCCCTCTGGCCCGCTGATGATCTGCTCCAGGTCGACGTAGTACCGGCCCGACCGCACGGGCTCTCCCAGGGCGAGGCGGCGCGCCGTGTCCGCGGCCGCGGCCCCGCCGTGGACGACCGCCGAGCCGAGCTGGGGCCACGTGCTCACCGTCTGCTGCACCTCCAGGAGCGAGGCGCTGAACCGCGTAGAGAGCGTGTCTTGCCCGATGATCTGCATGACATAAGGCACCTTGTCCTCGGTCGACAGGCCGCGGATGCGCTCGGGCCTGAGGTCGCCGACGAGCCCGTGGAGGATCGGCCGATCCGGCTCCAGATCGAAGCGCTCCACGTCGATGAGCCCCCTGTCGCTCGTGTCCATCAGGACGGGTATGCGGTGGGCGCGCGCCCTCAGGCGGAGCTCCAGCTTGATATCGAGGCTGTCGCACTCGTCCACGACGATATCGAGCTTGCCCCCCTCGAGCAGGAAGCGATCGATGTTGTCCGGAGTGACCCCTTCGGCAAAGCACTTTACTTCGAGGAACGGGTCGAGCTCGGCGATCTCGCGCGCCGTGGCGACCACCTTGGGCACGTCGAGGTTGTGCACGCCGGTCCGGATCCGGTTCATGTTGGAGAGCTCGAGGTGGTCGAAGTCGGCGATGCGCAGCTCGCCGGCGCTCCGCTCGAGCGCGACCGTCAGCGCCACCGACTGGCCCACGGAGAGCCCGACGACGCCGAACCGCCGGCGCGCGAGCGTCTCCTGCTCTTCGGGGCTGATCTTGTACCGGTTGCGGTTGGTCCGCAGCTCGACGAACTCGGCCTCATCGAGCAGGTGCACGAGGCGGCGCGACCACGGGTAGTGGACCCAGGCGCCGTACGCCTGGCGAGGGACGCCGGCGAGGTGCTCCTCCACGAGCCGCGCGATCTCTGGCTCGCCGAGGGTCCGTCGGGGGTGCCGCGTCTTCACCAGATCCGCGAGCTGCCGGTCGATCGCGTCGCAGATCTGGAGGCGCGCGTCGTCGCGCAGCAGGCGCCCGAGCTGCTCGGCGTCGGCCTCGCGCGTCGGCCGGAACAGGCGAGGCCGCCACTCCGTCGATTCGGTGTACCGCTCTTGATGCTCCGAGAGGAGCTGCTGCCACCTGGTCATGGCCACCGTGGTATCACGGTCTCTTCCGGCACGTCGCGGCGCGCGGCGCTCGGCGAGCGCGCCGGCCCGCTCCGGGTCACTTCGTCGTGCGGGGCGCCCGACCCTCGATCTCGAGCCTCATCCTCGCGACCTTGTGGTGCACCGTGGCGGCCTCGGGCCCGCCGACCTCCAGATAGCGCAGGGCGGAGGCGATGTCGTTGCCCCGGAACGACCTGACCCTCGGGTTGAACCAGCTGAGCGCTATCCCGATCTGCCGGACGAGCAGCGCGTCGGTGCAGATTGCCACAGTGAGTGTATGGCTGCTTACGAAATCGTTGATCGACGCGCGCTGCTTCGCGTTGGGGCCGCCTCCGGCCGTCACCACCAGCGTCTTGGAGCAGGTGGGTGGGAGGGCGAGCACGGTCTGCATGTAGAGCTCCCAGTCCTCATCGCACGGCTGTTCCCTGCCATGGACGGCGATGAGCACGTGCTCCGTCGTGTCGAACAGCATGGTGGGTAGGGTCATCGTCTCACCGAGCGCACACGTAGCTTACGTCGTCGTGCCGGCGAGCCGCCAGATCGCGGACGCATCCGTCTCCTGGGACGGCCGTGCCGCCTGCGACGGGGCGAGGGGGCGCGAGAGCCACGGCGTTGCACCTAGGACGGTTCGATCGACGCAGCAACGACTCGAGGCGACATTCGTCGCGGCGCTGACCGCGAGAACCGCGAGCCGGTGGGGGCCGAGGCCGCGCACGGCGGCGCGCTCCCGTCGCGCCATGGCATCGGCCTGGCTCGACCTGAAGGGCCGTTGCCGATGACGCCGCCCGAGCGGGACGGCGTCGGCGATCGCGCGGCGCATCCAGGGCATACCCGAGCTGTTTCCAAAGGATTTCATGACGTGCTGCTGGGCAGTTGCACCGGGGGTTGCCAGCTGCGCTGTGGTCTATACTACGGAATGTGCGGTGGAGGTCTTCTCAGCGCGCTTCGGCGCAATTCGATGTTGCACCGAGGCTTGACGGATGACCCCCACCACATGTAGCGCTCGATCGGTGGGTTGTATTGTCCAGCAGACAGGGCCGGCGCCCTGCTTGCTGCGGTTCTCAATGTGACCACCTCGCCGGGGGAAAGGTTTTTCGCGATGCGTGTGCTGGAAAACTTCGTCGGCGGAGCCTGGTCTCGAGCTTCAGAGACGACGCGCCTCGAAGTGAAGAACCCGGCGACCGGGGAATCTCTTGCGGAGGTCCCCCTCTCGACGACGTCGGACGTCGACGCGGCGGTGAGGGCCGCGCAGGCGGCGTTCCCCGGCTGGAGCGCGACGCCGCCGGTGCAGCGGGCGCGCTACCTCTTCAAGCTGCGCGAGATCTTCGACGCCCACCGCGACGAGATCGCGGCGATCTGCACCTCCGAGCACGGCAAGACGCTGGGCGAGGCGCGGAACGATTTCGGGCGCGGCATCGAGAACGTCGAGCACGCGGCCGGCATTCCGGCCCTCATGATGGGGCAGGGCCTCGAGGACGTGGCGACCCGGATCGACTGCCACACGATCCGCCAGCCGCTCGGCGTCTTCGCGGCGATCACGCCGTTCAATTTCCCCCCGATGGTGCCGCTCTGGTTCTTGCCCTACGCGATCGCGACGGGGAACACGTTCGTCCTCAAGCCGTCGGAGCAGGTCCCGCTCTCGCAGCAGCGCATCTTCGAGCTCATCGAGCAGGTCGGGCTGCCGCCCGGCGTGGTGAACCTGGTCCACGGCGGCCGCGACGTCGTGAACGCCTTCTGCGCGCACAGGGACATCGCGGGTGTGTCGTTCGTCGGCTCGTCGGCGGTCGCGCGCCACGTGTACAAGAGCGCCGCGGAGGCGGGCAAGCGGGTCCAGGCGCTCGGCGGGGCCAAGAACTTCCTCGTGGTGATGCCGGACGCCGAGCGGCAGATGACGGTCGCCAACGTCGCCGAGTCCATCTATGGCTGCTCGGGTCAGCGGTGCCTGGCCGGCAGCGTCGTCGTGTGCGTCGGCGACACGTACGAGGCCGTGCGCGACGGGCTCGTGCGCCACGCGAAGGGGATCGTGCTGGGCGACGGAGCGAAGCCGGGCGTGACCATGGGCCCTTTGATCTCGGCGGCGCACCGGGACCGCGTGCTCTCGTACATCAACCAGGGCGTGGCCGAGGGGGCGACGCTCCTCCTCGACGGCCGGGACGCCACGGTCGAGGGGTATCCCAACGGCAACTGGGTGGGCCCCACGGTCTTCGGCGACGTGCGGCCAGGGATGGTGATCGCGACCGAGGAGATCTTCGGGCCGGTCGCGTGCCTGATGCGCGCGAACGACCTCGACGAGGCGATCGCGATCGCGAACCGGAGCGAGTATGGCAATGCGGCGTCGATCTACACGTCGAGCGGCCGCGCGGCGCGCGAGTTCCAGCACCGCGTGGGCGCCGGGATGGTCGGCGTGAACATCGGCGTCGCGGCGCCCATGGCCTTCTTCCCCTTCGGCGGCCAGAAGGGCAGCTTCTTCGGCGATCTGAAGGCGCACGGCCCGACGGCCATCGACTTCTACACCGAGCGCAAGATCGTCATCACGAGGTGGTTCTGATGGCACGGAATGTACTTGGTGGGCTGATCCAGTGCTCGACCCCGATCGGCGATGAGGGCGCCTCCGTGGCGGCCATCCGGGACGCGATGTTCGAGAAGCACCTTCCGTTCATCGACGACGCGGGGAAGAAGGGGGTGCAGATCCTCTGTTTGCAGGAGGTCTTCAATACACCTTACTTCTGTCCTTCGCAGGACGCGAAATGGTGCGACGTGGCCGAGCCCGTCCCCGGCCCGACGGTCGAGCGGCTCGCCGCGTATGCCAAGAAGTACAAGATGGTCATGATCATCCCGATCTACGAGCGGGAGATGGCGGGCGTCTATTACAACACGGCCGCCGTGGTCGACGCCGACGGCACGTACCTCGGCAAGTACCGGAAGACGCACATCCCGCACACGAACGGGTTCTGGGAGAAGTTCTTCTTCAAGCCGGGGAACCTCGGCTATCCCACGTTCCAGACGCGGTATGCCCGGATCGGCGTGTACATCTGCTATGATCGCCACTTCCCGGAGGGGGCGCGGCTGCTCGGCCTGAACGGCGCCGAGATCGTGTGGAACCCCTCGGCGACGGTCGCCGGGCTCTCCCAGTACCTCTGGAAGCTCGAGCAGCCCGCGCACGCCGTGGCCAATGGATACTTCATCGCCGCCTCGAACCGCGTCGGCACCGAGGCGCCGTGGAACATCGGCAAGTTCTACGGGACGAGCTACTTCTGCGACCCGAGGGGCAGCTTCCTCGCGACGGGGAGCGAGGACAAGGACGAGCTCGTCGTCGCCGAGATGAACCTCGACATGATCGAGGAGGTGCGGAGGACGTGGCAGTTCTACCGCGATCGCCGGCCCGAGACGTACGGCGAGCTCATGAAGCAGCTGCCCTGAGGGCCCGGGGCGGCGGGAGGACGGCGAGGTCAGCCAGCGAGCGCGACGAGCGCGACGAGCGATGCGAAGTCCACCGCGAAGACACAAGCAGCGCCGGGGCGCTGGTCGCGGCCGGCCCTCTCCCCCGGCGTTTCCCTCGCCATGGCGGCGCCGCCCCCCGGAGGGGACCCGCCGCCCGGCGCTCACCGGCGGAGGAGCAACATGGGCATCCTGATCAAGAACGGCGAGATCATCACAGCGAGCGACCGGTTCGTCGGCGACGTCTACTGCGAGGACGGGAAGATCGCCGCCGTCGGCGCGGGGCTCGCGAAGGAGCGCGCGGGGGACACCGTGATCGACGCCTCGGGGCAGCTCATCTTCCCCGGCGGGGTCGACGCCCACGTTCACATGGAGCTGCCGTTCATGGGGACGGAGAGCTCCGACGATTTCGAGACCGGCACGGCGGCGGGCGTCGCCGGGGGCACGACCTCGATCATCGATTTCGTGATCCCGGCCCGCGGGCAGGCGCTGCTCGACGGGCTCGCGATGTGGAACGAGAAGGCGAAGAAGGCGGTCTCCGACTACGCCTTCCACATGGCCGTCACCTGGTTCGGCGACGACACGCTCAAGGAGATGGCCGTCTGCACGCGAGAGCACGGCATCCCGTCGTTCAAGACCTTCATGGCCTACCGCGGGGCGATCGGCGTCGACGATCCCGAGCTCATCCAGGTGATGGAGGCCGCCAAGGGCCTCGGCGCGCTCGTGACCGTCCACGCCGAGCACGGCGACGCGGTCGTCGCGCTCCAGAAGAAGCTCCTGAAGGAGGGCAAGACCCACCCGCGGTACCACGCGCAGAGCCGCCCCGCGCCGATCGAGGGCGAGGCGACGGGGCGCGCGATCATGCTGGCCCGGATGATCGGCGAGCCCATCTACATCGTCCACCTCACCTGCAAGGAGGCGCTCGCCGCGGTCACCGAGGCGCGGAGCAGGGGCCAGGTGGTCATGGCCGAGACGTGCCCGCAGTACCTCCTGCTCGACGACTCGGTCTACGAGAAGCCCGGCTTCGAGGGGGCGGCCTACGTGATGAGCCCGCCGATCCGGCCGAAGGGCCACCAGGACGCGCTGTGGGCCGCGCTCTCGTCGGGGCTCATCCAGACCGTGGCGACCGACCACTGCCCCTTCAACCAGGTCGGCCAGAAGGACATGGGCAAGGACGATTTCTCGCGGATCCCGAACGGCGCCGCCGGCATCGAGAACCGCCTCGCCCTCCTCTGGACCTACGGGGTGCTCGAGGGGCGGATCGACGTCCACCGCTTCGTCGATCTCTTCTCCACGCAGCCGGCCAAGATCTTCGGGCTGTACCCGCGCAAAGGCTCGATCGTGCCGGGCGGCGACGCGGATATCGTTGTCTTCGACCCGAAGGGGACGAGCACCATCTCCGCGAAGACCCACCATCACCGGTGCGACCGGAGCATCTTCGAGGGCTTCGAGGTGAAGGGGCGGCCGACGCACGTCATCGTGAACGGCCGGGTCCAGTGCGTGGACGGCAAGCTCGACGTCGAGCGCGGCGCCGGGCGCTACCTGCCGCGCCGGCTCGGCCCGACCCAGGGAGCCCAGGCCTTCTAGTCACCACCCTCCACGCCCCACCCGAGAGGAGCCGCGCGAGCGCCAGCATGACCCGAGCCCCGATACGCCTCTCAGCCCTCCCGTCCGGCCGGATCGAAGAGCGATTCGAGGACAAGAGCCCGCGCTACAACGACGCCGAGGCGATCGCCGAGGCGAACCGGTGCCTCTACTGCGTCGACGCGCCCTGCGTCAAAGCGTGCCCGACGGCGATCGACATCCCGACCTTCATCCGGAAGATCGCGGCCGGTCAGGTGAAGGGCGCCGCCCGCACCATCCTCACGGCCAACCTGCTCGGGCAGTCGTGCGGGCAGGCCTGCCCCGTCGAGGTGCTCTGCGCGGGCGACTGCGTCTACAACGCTTGGGGGCGCGAGCCGATCGCGATCGGCCGTCTCCAGCGCTACGCGGTCGAGTCGGCCCTCGCGCGCGATCCGCGGATCTTCCGGGCGAAGCCGCCCACCGGCAGGAGCGTCGCGCTCGTGGGCGCGGGGCCGGCGTCGGTCGCCGCGGCGGGCTACCTCGCCCTCGAGGGGCACCGCGCGGTGATCTTCGAGCGGAAGGCGATCCCCGGCGGCCTGAACACGCTCGGGATCGCGCCCTACAAGATGAAGGGGCACGAGGCGCTCCGCGAGCTCGAGTGGGTGCTGTCGCTCGGGGACGTCGAGCTCCGCGCCGGCGTCTCGGTCGTCGCGCAGGCGGCCGGGCCGGGGGAGATCTCCGCGCGCGACCTGCTCGCGGACTACGACGCGGTCTTCCTGGGGCTCGGCCTGGGCGCCGACGCGCGCCTCAGCCTCCGCGGGGAGGACGGCGAGGGCGTGGTGGGAGCGACCGCGTTCATCGAGCGCCTCAAGGCCGATCCGGGCCTCGATCTCGCGGCTGTGCGGCGCGCGGTCGTCATCGGCGGCGGGAACACGGCGCTCGACGTCGCCCACGAGCTCGCGCTGCTCGGCGTCGACGTGGCCGTCGTGTACCGCCGATCCGAGGCCGAGATGTCGGGCTACGCGCACGAGCTCGAGGGCGCGCGGGTCGCCGGCGCGCGGCTCATCGAGAACCGGGTGCCGGTCGAGGTGGTGCGCGAGGGCGGCAAGGTCGTCGCGCTGCGGATCGCGCCCGCCGACGCCGAGGGGCGAGGCCCCGCGCCGGGCGCGGAGGAGCTCGTGCCCGCCGATCTCGTCGCGATCGCGATCGGGCAGAGCCGGGCGACGCAGGTGGCGCTCGCGTTCGAGGGCGTGGTCCTCGACGCGCGGGGGCGCGTGGTGGTCGACCCGGCGACGCACCGCACGGGCAACCCGAAGGTCTACAGCGGCGGCGACTGCGTGAACGGCGGCAAGGAGGTCGTCAACGCGGTCGCCGAGGCGAAGATCGCCGCGCGGGCGATGCACGAAGCGATGACGACGCGGACGGGCGGCGCGGCGCCCGGATCCTCACGGCAAGGGAGCTGAGCGATGGCCGACCTGTCTATCGACTTCGCCGGGATCAAGAGCCCGAACCCGTTCTGGCTCGCCTCGGCGCCGCCGACGAACACCGGAGATCAGGTCCGGCGCGCCTTCGACGCCGGCTGGGGCGGCGCCGTCTGGAAGACGCTCGGGAACCCCATCGTCAACGTGTCGAGCCGGTTCGGCGGCATCGACTACGGCAACACGCGGCTCATGGGGCTCAACAACGTCGAGCTCATCACCGATCGCCCGCTCGACGTGAACCTCAAGGAGATGCGCGAGATCAAGCGGCGTTACCCGGGCCACGCGCTCATCGCCTCCCTGATGGTCGAGACGAAGGACGAGTGGCGCGAGATCATCCGCAAGGCCGAGGACACGGGCGCCGACGGGCTCGAGCTCAACTTCGGCTGCCCGCACGGCATGTGCGAGCGCGGCATGGGCTCGGCCGTCGGCAACGAGCCGGCGGTCCTCCAAGAGATCGCGCGCTGGGCCGTCGAGTTCGCGACGACGCCGGTCATCGTGAAGCTCACGCCCAACGTCGGCGACATCCTGGAGCCGGGCGAGGCCGTGCTCCGCTCGGGAGCGCACGGCGTCTCGCTGATCAACACGGTGAAGTCGCTGATGGGCGTCGATCTGGAGCGGATGGTCCCGCTCCCGCGCGTCGGCGGCGCGTCGACGAACGGTGGCTACTGCGGGCCCGCGGTCAAGCCGATCGCGCTCCACCTCCTGAGCCAGCTGGCGCGCCACCCCGGCGTCGGCCGGCTGCCGATCTCCGGCATCGGCGGCATCTCGAACTCCCGCGACGCCGCGGAGTTCATCGCGCTCGGCGCGACGAGCGTCCAGGTGTGCACGGCGGTGATGCACTACGGCTACCGCATCGTCGAGGAGATGATCGAGGGGCTCAGCGACTGGCTCGACGATCACGGGATGCGCTCGGTGAACGAGCTGCGCGGCAGGGCGATCCCGCAGGTCCAGGAGTGGGGCGAGCTCGACCTCTCGTACCGCGTGATCGCGGACATCAGCGCCGAGAAGTGCATCGGGTGCCAGCTCTGTTACGTCGCCTGCATGGATGGGGCGCACCAGTGCATCCACCTGCCGGGGAGGACGGAGGCGGAGGCGCGCGCGGCGGGCCACACCCACCTCCCGAAGGTCATCCCGGATCGCGCCGTGACGGCGGATCCGAGCGGGGAGGCGGCTCCGTCGCGGGTCCCGTTCGTGGACGAGGAGGAGTGCATCGGCTGCAATCTGTGCGCGCTTGTCTGCCCGGTGCCGGGGTGCATCACGATGAAGGAGGTGCCTTCAGGCAAGCCTCCCGAGACGTGGAACGACCGTGTCCAGAAGGGGACGGACTTCGTGCCCGGCGGGCTGGAGACGACTGCCCGCGCGCGGAGCTCGTGAGCCCCGGGCTCCTGGCCCGGAGGCCAGGAGCCCGCGACGACCGCGAGCGCGCCGGGGCGCAGCTCGGCTACGGGGCGAGCTTCACGACGATGGCGTCCCCGTGGTTGTACGTGCCCACGCCGACGGCGTTGCCCGCGCTGTCCACGGCCAGATCGAAGATCTCGCCGCGGTCCGCGCTGCCGATCGGGTCGACCGACCACGACACGGCGCCCGACGGCGAGAGCTTCGCGACCGCGCCGCGCGGGTTGATGAACGCGTTGCCGGCGCCGTCGACGGCGACGGCAGGGAGGTTCCAGTAGCTGGAGAGCAGGCCGAGGCCCGTCGTGTCGACGCTCCACACGGGCGCGCCGGAGGCGGTGAACCTGGTCACGGTCGTGCCCAGGTTGACGACCAGGTCGCCGGACGGGGTCGCGGCGACGTCGCCCCGGCCCGGCGCGCCGGAGACGACCTGGCTGAAGACGTGATTGCCGGCGGCATCGAGCTTCGCCAGGTACATGCCGTGAGCCGCCGGCGAGCTTCCCAGCGGACCGCCGCCGAGGTTGAGCGCGCCGGAGAAGCGGCCGAGGACGATGACGTTGCCCGCGCCGTCCACGGCGACGCTCGCGGGGTCGCTGTCGTACGGGTCCGCCGCGAAGGTCCTGACCCAGATCGGCGCGCCCGACGCGCCGAGCTTCGCGATCAGGAGATCGCTGCCAGGCCCGCCGCCGAGGGGGCCGGTGCCGAGATCGACCGTGTCCCAGAGGACGCCGGCGAGCGCGGCGCCCGAGCCGGCGCGCGCGACCTCGACCTGGGAGAGGCCGACGATCTCCGCGAGGAGATCGCCCGACGCGGTGAACCGCTGGACGCCGACGCTCGAGCCCGCGAACAGCTCGCCGGATCCCGACGCGGCGACGCTCAAGAACGTGCCGTTCTCCGGGCGCCTGTCCCACACGTGGTTGCCCGCGGCGTCGAGCTTCGCGAGGAACTGGGTGTCGAACATCCCCGAGGGGAGCGGCCCGCCCTGCCCGACGAAGTCGATCGCGCCGTAGGCGTAGCCGCCGAAGATCACGTTGTCCGCGCCGTCGATCGCGACGGCGCGCGCGTGCATCGACTCGTGCCAGCCGTTGACGAAGCGCCGGCTCCACAGGACGCTGCCGGGGGCGCACGGCGCGCAGCTCGGGCCGCCGCAGTCCACGCCGGACTCGGCGCCGTTCTGGATCCCGTCCTCGCAGGTGTCGTTGTAGCAGACGGTGAGCGCCGGCCGCTCCGTGGTGCTCGCGCTCTCGCTGCTCCGCAGGGTGCTCCGGGTCACCGCGGCCTCCTCGATCAGCACGCCGTTGTTGGCGAGCGCGCCGCTCACCCAGGCCTGCGCGAGCGCGGTGACATCGACGTTCCGGAAGCCGGTGGTGCCGCCGGGCCCGCCGGTGACGAAGGAGGCCTCGATCGCCGGATCGAAATGGCCGCCGCCGCCGAAGTTGCCCCACGTGACGCCCGACTCCGTCCACGCGGCGGTGGCCCGGTGGACGCGCACGGCGCTGCTCTCGATCTTGTACGTCTGGTACAGCGACAGCGTCGCCGAGGCGATCTCCGCGCTCGCCGGGATGCCGGCGAGGTTGAACCAGAGCAGGCTCCGCCGGACGCCGCCCGTGCCGGTGCCCGTCGTGAGCGAGGTGCTCGCGCCGTCGTTCCAGGTGGGCGATACCTGCCAGAGCGTCGCGTCGGCCACGTCGCCGCCGAAGCCGCGCCGGAAGGTCACGCACCGCGGGTCGCACGCGTCGCCGTGTCCGTCGGCGTCGCCGTCCACCTGCGATGGGTTCGCGGCGGCAGGGCAGTTGTCGTGCTCGTCGACCACCCCGTCGCCGTCGCTGTCCTGCGCGAGCTCGAACGCGTACGCGGGAGAGCCCACGATGACCGAGCTCCCCGAGACGGCGACGGCCTTGCCGAAGGCGCCGCCGGTCCGGCCGCCGCCGGTGAGCTTGCCCCGCTCGATCTCGATCCACTCGCCGCTCGCCGGGGAGAACACGTACGCCGCGCCCGCGTCCGGCTGATCGAAGCGGTCGGCCAGGATGGCGCCGGCGATCGCCATGCTGCCGGAGATCGCCACCGCGCTGCCCAGGCCGTCCCCGGTCCTGCCGTCGGTCGCGATCAGCCTGGAGTCCTGGTTCCAGCCGGTCGCCCCCCGGTCGAACACGTAGGCGAGGCCCCGCCCGAGCTCGTACCACGGCATCGGCGGGCTCATGACGCCCGGCGCGCCCACGGCGATGCGCCCGCCCGAGATCGCGACCGAGCTGCCGAAGCGATCGTACGGCTCCGGCGGGTCCGCCGCGAGCCTGTGCGCGCCGCTCCAGTCGCTCGCCTCGAACACGTACGCGGCGCCGACGCCGTCGTTCTCCAGCCACCACTTGTCCCCGGGTGAGCCGACGACCACCGTGCCGCCTTCGATCGCGACGGGCGGCGTGTTCCAGGTGTTTCCGTCGGCCGGGGCGACGAGCTCGACCTCCTCGCTCCAGGCGCCGCCGCTGCGCGCGAACACGTAGACCGACGCCTCGGCGGAGAGGACGGCCCGATCGCCGTCGACCGCGACCGCCCCGATCACGGGGTTCGACGCCCCGCCGCTCGCGACGAGCTTGGCCTGCTCGGACCACACGCCCCCGCTCCGCACGAACACGTAGGCGGCGCCTGTGCCCCCGGTCCCCCAGGGCGCCCCGACCACGGCCGTGTCCGCCGAGATCGCGACCGAGGCGCCGAAGCCGTCGCCCGCGGCCCCGTCGCCCGGGACGAGCCTGGCTTGTTGCGTCCAGGCGCCGCCGCTCTTCACGAACACGTAGGCCGCGCTCCCGGGCGCCCCGACGATCGCGGTGTCACCCGACATGGCGATCGCGTCGCCGTTCAGGTGGATCGGGGTCGAGCCATCGACCGCGATGAGCGCCGTCCGCTCCGAGGCGGCGAGCGGATCCACCGTCACCGGGTACGCGGCCCCGGCGGTGTCCACGCGCAGCGACAGCGTGCGCGCGTCGACGCCGAGCTCCATCCACGCGGGCAGCGCCCGCCCCGTGGCGTCGCTGGCGTGGAGATCCGTGTACCGCATCGCCACGGCGCCGGACGCCTCGCGCAGCGCGACCCCCTCGCCGCCGGCGAGCGGCGTCGCTCGGAGATCGCCGCCCAGGGCGAGCTCGATCACGAGGTCCTGGTCCCCCGGGGCGAGGCAGGGCGGCGCCCCGGGCACCGTGAAGCCCTGCTCCAGCCCGAGCGGCCCGTTCACGTACCACTCCACGAGCTCCTCGCCCGGCGACGCGCCCTGCCGGCGTAGCTCGACGCGGTTCTTCGCGGCGCTCGGCGCCGCGCGCGGCACCTCGCGCAGATCGCCCGCGCACCCGTACCGCGCGGGGGCCATCGAGAAGCTCCACCGCGCGTCGCCCTCCTCCGGCGCGATCCGCACGCCCGAGGCGCTGAAGTCGGCCGCGAGCCGGTGCGCCGGGTTCGGCGCGCGCAGGCTGGCCCCCGTCGCGCCCGGGGAGCCCTCGAGCACCCTGTAGCTCTCGGGCGCCGACGCCTGCACGGCCTCGATGTACGCCGCCCGAAGGCGCGCTGGTGCCGCCGCGCCGGGCGCCGCGGGCGCCGCCGCCGCGCCGTCCACCGACGGCGCGGGCTCTCGCGGCGGCTCTGTGGAGGCGCACCCCCCCACCATGGCGGCTGCGGCCATCACCTGTCCGATCCTCCCCATGCGATGTCCCATAAGCTGGCTCTCCATCTGGCTGACGCTCCCTCGCGCGGGCGCTCCGGGCGCCGGAGCGCTCCACGCCGGAGGGCAGCGAGCTCGCGGCGCTCCATCGCAAGGTCCGCGCCCTCGCCAGGGACAGGGGTCCGGCGCCGTCGCCAGGGAAGAGGAGCGCCGCCGGCGCGGCGCGCCCTCTGCCGATCGAGGTCGGTTCCAGGGCGCGCTCGCGGTCCGCTCCCGGCCTCTGGCCGGCCATCGGACGCGACGACGGCCGCCGGCCGGCCGCGCGCGCCGGGGCGCTTCGCGCTCGCCTCGGTGCCGCTGCCCTGCGGCCGGCGTTCACGAGCGGCGCGCCGCCGCGTCCGATTTCGTGACACGCGCGGCGTGGTGACCGGAACAAACAACAGGGAGGGCAGGTGCCCTCGCTGGAGGAACATGGTCCCGAAAGACGCAGCGACGAAAACCCCGCGGAATCGCGGTCTCACGCCGAACGCCCACGCGAAGCAAGGGCAGGCGGGCATGTCTGATCACGAGGAGCGGGCCGAGCTGCTCGCCGAACACCGTCTGGAGCTCGCGCGGCTGCTGCGAGGCCTGCCGGCCCAAAGCGGCGCCCCCTCGTCGCTGACGGGTTATCTCCTCTCCTTGAGGGAGCCGACGGGCTACCTCATCGCGATCGGCCTGCAGCAGCGCGACCCCGATCTCGAGCCCGAGCGCACGCTCCGCTCGGCCCTGGCCGCCGGCGAGCGCACGCCGATCCTTGTCGGCATGATGGCGCGCTCGCCGCTGGCCGAGATCATCGCGCCGCTCTCGCCGGTCACGCGCGCGGTCGCCGCGCGCCTGAAGCGACCGGCCCCCTCGGCCACGCTGCGGGTCGTCGTCGCCGCGGCCGGCGGGGCGGAGCTCTTCTTCGTGAAGCTCTCGGACCTCTCGTCCGGCTGAGCGGGCGGCCGGCTCCGGCGCTCACTCGTTGGCGTAGACGCGCCGCTCGCTCGAGTCGAGCCCGAGGTACACCACCCGGCTGTCGAGGCTCGCTCCCCCGCGCTCGGCGCCCTCGGGCGCCGGCCGGCGGTCGGCGGCCTCGTCGCCCCTGCGCAGCGCCTCGTACTCCGCGACGGAGGCGCGACGGCACCCGTCGAGCGGGGCGTCGATCTCGAGAGCGGCGACCAGCGCTCCGGCCTCCGGCCCGATCCTGCCCGCGAAGAACTCGGCGCAGCAGCCCGATCCGTAGCTGAACAGCCCGATACGCCGCCCCTCGAGCGCGCGGGCCTCCGCGTTGAGCAGGGACGCGAGCGCCAGGTAGAGCGAGCCCGTGTAGATGTTGCCGACGCGCGACGGCAGATCGAGCGACGGCTCCACCTCGACGGCGAAGCTCTCGTCGGCGGCCTGCTCGGTCAGGCCGTCCATCGCCAGCCGGTGGCGGTGGGCCTTGCGGGCCATCTTGCCGTAGGGGACGTGATAACAGGTGCGCGCGAGGGGGTCGCCGTCGCCCGCCACGCGGCGCCACTCGCCGTAGGCGCCGGCGAGGGCGTCGAGGTAGCACTGCACCGAGTAGTGGCCGTCGACGAGCGCCTCCTTGTGGTGGAGCGGCCGCCAGAAATCGTAGACGTCGCGCGCGTACGTGCCGGTCTGGCCGACCTCGATCTCGACGAGGCGCGGGCGCTCGCGCACGAGCAGCGCCACGGCGCCGGCGCCCTGGGTGGGCTCGCCCGCCGAGCCGAGCGCGTAGCGCGCCACGTCGGAGCACACGACGAGCGCGGCGCGGCCGCGGGCCGAGCCCGAGGCGATCCAGTCCACCGCGTTGAGCAGGCCCGCGGTGCCCCCGAAGCAGGCGTGTTTGGCCTCGAAGACCCGGCACGCGCTCGGCAGCCCGAGCAGGCCGTGGAGGAAGGAGGCCGCCGGCTTCGCGTGATCCACGGCCGTCTCGGTGCCCACGACGCAGAGCCCGATGTCGTCAGGGCTCGCGCCCGAGCGCTGGAACAGCCGGCGGGCCGCGTTGGCCCCGAGGGTGATCGGATCCTCGTCGGGCGCGGCGATCGCCATCCGGCGGGTCCCTAGGCCGCTCAGGTACTTGGATGGCGCGACGCCCCGCGCCTCGGCGAGCTCGGCGAGCTCGACGAACCGGCGCGGGACGGCGAGGGCGATCGCATCGATGCCGATGCGAGGAAAGTCATGACGTAGGCTCATACCTGCATCCTAGGGGCGCATTGTGCAGAGACCATCGAGCCCACGGGGAACGTCGGAGGAACCGACGCGCCCGACGCGTCGCGGCGCCCCGCTCCATCCGGCGCCTGCCCTCAGCGCCCGCGACGTCAGCGCCCGCGCCTCTGCCCACCGCGCCTCGCCGCGCGCACCATGTATAGTGACAGCGACCCTTCCATGACACATGTCATGGAACAGCCTCCGGGAAAAATCGCGCTCGGGTCAAAATCGTCACCACATCTCGTTGCAGTTGTGCAATCTGGAATGGCGCGTTCGTGCGCCATAGCGGTCGAGGTTCATGTGAAGCTCTCCCGGTCCAACGTGTTGGTTCCGCTTCTTGGGTTGGGTGTCCTGCTGTTGACCGGCGCTTCAGGGTGCTCCTGCAGCTCCGGGGCGGAAGGCGGCGTGGACGCGACGGCCGGAGCGAACGTCGGCGGAGGCGGCGCGGGCGGCGACGGCACCGCGGGCGGCACGGGCGAAGGCGGCGAGGGCGGCGACGACGGGGGGACGATCGGCACCGGCTCCAGCGGCTCCAACACGGGGGGCGGCGGTCCCGTCACGCCCGATACCGCGTGTGTCGCCACGGTCGCCCACGCCACGCTCACGAAGCGGCCGGTCGACATCGTGTTCGTCATCGACAACTCGTCGAGCATGGCAAACGAGATCATCAGCGTACAGAACAACATCAATCAGAGCTTCGCCTCGATCATCGGCGAGAGCGGCATCGATTACCGCGTCATCATGATCTCCGCGCACGGCGCTGCGGAGGTCGACGACTCGATCTGCATCGGCGCCCCGCTCAGCACCGCGACCTGCTCCCCGGTCCCGGAGGTTCCGGGGAACAACCCGCCCATCTTCTACCATTACAGCCACGAGATCAGGAGCAACGACGCGCTCTGCGTGCTCCTCGGCAGCTACAACGGCGGCATGCCCGACCAGCACGGCGTGGCGCCGTCCGGGTGGTCGGAGTGGGTGCGCGAGGACTCGCTCAAGGTGATCACCGTGATCACCGACGATCATGTGGGCTGCCAGTCGACGCACCTCGAGCGCAACATCTATATCGACGACACGCGGCAGCCCTGGGAGGATGTCGCCACGGACTTCGAGGAGATGCTGTTCGGCCTGGACCCGGCGGTCTTCGGCGACGCGACCGCGCCCAACTACGTCTTTCACAGCATCGTCGGGCTCCACGAGAACGAGCCCGCCACGGACGCCTACGCGCCCGACGCCGCCGTGGTCGAGGAGATGTGCGGCACCGCCGTCGCGCCGGGCACGGGCTACCAGACGCTCAGCAAGAGGACGGGCGGCCTCAGGTTCCCGCTCTGCGAGACGAGCTCGTATGACATGGTGTTCCAGGCGATCGCGGAGGGCGTCATCACGGGCGCGGTGGTCGCGTGCGATTTCGAGGTGCCGGACTCGCCGCCGGGAGAGGTCATCGACCTCTCGACCGTGGTCGTCCAGTACACGCCGGGCGACGGGAGCGACCCGCAATCGTTCAAGCAGGTGGCGAGCGTGCAAGCGTGCGCCCCGGGCTCCTTCTACATCGCGAACGGCATGATCTCGCTCTGCCCCGACGCGTGCCAGCTGGTCCAGGACGACGCCGCGGCGGCGGTCGACGTCCTCTACGGCTGCGACCCCGAAGCGGCGCAGTGAGCTCCCCGGTCGGGCGGCGGCGCCGGTGAGCGCGGCCGCCGCCCGATGGGGCCGGCGCGGGGCGCGTCGAGCGCCCTGCGCGGCCGTCGCGAGCGCGGCGGCCGCGCTTCACCGGCGCCGCCTCCCGCGAACACTCAGAGGCAGCAGCGGAAGCCGTTGGTCGGATCGTCGTCGGTGAGCCGATCCTTGGAGGGCGGCAGCTCTTTTTCCTCACTCATCGTGGGCGTCTTCACACCGCAAAGAAGGTGATCCCTGTCGGAGAGCTGCGAGCCGCCACGGATAAGGCATTTCCCTGTCGCGTCGCAGGAGTTTTCCCACTCGGCCACGTTGCCGCTCATGTTGTACAGGCCCGTCACGCCGCCAATGCACGTCGGGATGGGCGGAGACGGACTGGGCGGGCCGGGCTTCTTCGAGAGCCCGGTGTTCAAATCGACGCCCACGCACCTGGTCGACTCGTAGTCGTCACCGTACGGATAGTTGTTCAGCCCCTGTCCGGAGCACGCGTTGTACCACTCGCTCCGCGCGGGGTTGTCGAACTCGGCGACGGAGTTCTCTCCGCCCCCGATCCTGCCGCAGAGGTGCTTGCCGACATAAGCGCAGTACGTGAAGGCATCGCACCAATCGATGTAATTGACGGGCTCTCGCCCCTCCGTGTAGGGCCACCCGCTCGAGGGGCGATAGACGTTCCCTGTGCACTCGGCCGGCATGCCGGCGAGCACCGGGTTCGCCGTGAGGAAGCGGTCGTACTCCTGCTTCGTCACCTCATACTGGTCGATGCAGTAGCTCCCGCCGCCGGCCACGGGCGAGATCACCATCGACTCGGGGCACGCGCAGGTGTGGGTCGTGGTGTTGCAGATCGACGTCGCGCAGTCGGTGTTGGCGGCGCAGCGCTGCCCCGCGGGGCACCGTGTACTGCAAGTGATCCCGCCGCAGTCGATATCGGTCTCTCGGCCGTTCTTCACGCTGTCGCTGCAGCTCGCGTCCTGACAGACGAGCTCGCGGCAGACGAGCTCACGGCAGTCGGTCGATTTGGAGCACGCCTTGCTAGGGGCGCAGCTGGGGCAGAGCCCGCCGCAATCGATGTCGGTCTCCTGGCCGTTCTTCACGCCGTCGCTGCAGGTCGGCTCCAGGCACTGGCCGTTCACGCAGCGCAACGACCCGCAATCCGAGCCCGCCGCGCAGCGCTTGCTGGTCGCGCACGGCGGGCACGCCGGGTTGCCGCCGTGCGGCGCGGCGGCGCCGCCGCAGTCGATGTCCGTCTCGTCGCCGTCCTTCACGCCGTTATCGCATCGCGCCGCGGTGCACGTGCGCCCGGCGCCGGCCCCCCCGCCCTCCTCGCACCGCCCCGAGAAGCAATCCGCGGGCTCCGCGCACGCCTGATCCACCAGGCAGAGCGTGGCGCAGGTGCCGCCGCAGTCGACGTCCGTCTCGTCGCCGTCCTTCACGCCGTTGGAACAGCTCGGCACAGCCTCACCGCCCTGTCCGCCGGTGCCGCCTTGCCCGCCGGTACCGGCGCCCTGTCCGCCGGTGCCGCCTTGCCCGCCGGTGCCGGCACCCTGTCCGCCGGTGCCGCCCTGCCCACCGGCGCCGCCGCCCTGCCAAAGGAGCCGTGGAATCGGCGCTCTCCTCCGCGAAGAACCGGCGCCTCTCCGCACGACGAGGGGCGCTTCAGGGCGCGTGTCCGTCGAGCCAGCCTTGCGCGAGCGTCAGGATCCGCGCGTTGTCGGGGACATCGCGCAAGAAGCGCTCGCGCCAGACAGCATCGCCGATCCTCCCGGCACGCACGAGCAGCCCGTTGCGGGCGAGGGCGATGGCGCCCTTGGCCTCGGCCATCTGGCCTGTTGCGGCCAGCGCCTCGGCGTGGACCAGGCGCACCAGCGGGCCGTCCTCGTCGCGGCGGTCCGACTCGAGCAGGGACAGGGCCTCCGTCGTGGCGGCCAGCGCCTCGCCGGCGCGCCCGAGGTCGAGCAGCGCGCGCGCCCGCGCCGCGATGGCCGCGGGGAGGCGCTCCGGCACCCCCCGCGCGAGCGCCTCGGCCGCCTGCGCCTCCGCCTCGGCGAGCGCGGGCTCGCCCGCGAGGAGCAGCACGCGCGCGAGCTGGAGCCGGCTCTCGCACTCGCGCCGCCGGTCGCCGCGGCGCTCCAGCGCCTCGATCGAGCTCCGCAGGGCCGCCCTCGCGGCGTCGACCTCGCCCGCGTGGGCGAGCGCGAGGCCGAGGTTCTGCAGCGCGTTCGGGACCCGGTCGTCGAGCGCCATCCGCTCCGCCTCCGCGAGCCCGGCGCGGAGGACACCCGCCGCCGCCTCGAAGTACCCGAACTGCACGTAGCAGAGGCCCATGTTGAGCCGCGCCCGGCACGCCTCGCGGCGATCGCCGATGTCCTCGAACGCGGCGAGCGCGGCGCTCATGCTCGCGATGCAGGCGCTCGGATCGCCGTTGTGCTGCCGGAGGAGCCCGTGCAGGTAGAGGAGCTTCGCCTCGATCATGAGATCGGCGGCCGACGCGTCCTCCGTCGCGCGCTCGACCGCGTCGATCAGCGCGTCGACGCACGCGTAGCGGCCGCCGAGCAGGAGCACGATCGCCCCCTCGAGCAGGCAGGCGTTCCTCGCGATGCGCGCGCCCTCGAGCGGCTCCGTGCCGAGCACGACCATCATCCAGCGCTCGACCCGCTCGTAGTGGCCCTGCTTGTGCCCCGCCCCCGCGAGCTGCGTGAACGCCGAGAACCACGCCACGGAGCCCGGCACGAGGTGCCGCGTCGCCTCGAGCCCGCGCTGCTGCGCCAGGGCCGCCTCCCCGCGCCAGAGCAGCGCCTCGGCCTCGACAAGGCGGAGCGCGCCGACCGCGGCCGGATCCGGCCTGCAGGCGATGCCGCGCTCGGCGCAGGCGATCGCCTCCGCGAGGTCGTTGCCGCGCAGGGCGTTGTCGGCCGCGCGCAGGTACCACTCGGCGGCCTTCTCGGGCTCCTCGCCGCGCTCGAAGTGCTCGGCGAGGACCCTGGGATCGCCCTCGCCGGCCGCCTCGAGGAAGCTGCCCGCGAGCGCGTGGCCGATGCGGAGGTCGCGCGCGGTCAGCATGCCGTAGGCGGCCTCGCGCACGAGCGCGTGGCGGAAGCAGTGCTCCGCGTCGTCCCGCGGCCGCCCCTCGCCCCGCCGCACGATCACCTCGCGCCGCAGGAGCTCCGAGAGCAGCGGCGCGATGTCGGCGCTCCCGAGGAGCGCCGAGACCGCGCTCGACCTGAACGTCTCGCCGAAGATGCTCGCCGCCCTGAGGAGCCGCCGCGCCTCGGCGTCGAGCGTGTCCAGCCGCGCCTGCACCATGGCCACCACCGTCTCGGGCTGGCCCTCGCTCTTGCCCTCGGCGGCCGCGCGGATCTGCTCCTCGAGGAAGAACGCGTTGCCGTCCGCGCGCTCGACGAGCTTCGCCACGAGGTCGTGCCCCGCGCGCGCGCCGAGCGCCTCGCGCACGAGCCGCTCGCTCGCGCGGCGCGGGAGCGGCGTCAGGTGGAGCTCGTGGGCCAGCCGGCCCTCCCAGAGCTTCGGGAAGAGGCGGCGGACGTCCGGCCGCCCCAGGGCCAGCACGAGCAGCGGCAGGTCCTTGAGCTGGCGCAGCGCCTCGTCGACCATCGTGACGGTCGGGAGGTCGCCCCACTGGAGGTCCTCGAGCACGAGGAGCACGGGCCCCGCGCTGCACGCCGCCCCGAGGAAGTCCTCCCAGGCGTGGCGGAGCTGGTCGCCCATCAGCACGGCGTCGCGCCGCGCGAGCCGGAGCTGCACGTCGTGCTCGTCGGGGAAGGGGGCGCCGACGAGCTCGCCGAGGAAGGCCGCGACGCGGGGCGCGTCGAGGTCCCCGTGCTGCTCCACGCGGCTCCGGATCTTGCGCTGCCGCGTCTCCAGGGGCTCGCCGTCGGCGACGCCGAGCGCGTCCCGGAGCGCGCTCGCGAGCAGGCCGAACGCCGCGCCCGCGCCCACGGGGTCGCCCTGGCCGATCCAGACCTCGATCCTGTCTCCCCGCTCTCGGAGCTTGCGGATGAGCTCCTTTCGCAGGCGCGACTTGCCCATCCCCGCCTCGGCCGTCACGAGCACCGCGCCCGCCGCGCCCTCGTCGATGCAGCGATCGACCTCGGCCACGAGCATGGCGAGCTCGCGCTCGCGGCCCACGTAGGTGGTCGGCCTGCCGAGCAGCTGCGCGGTCCGCTCGTCGCGCGCCCCGTGCAGGACGCGCCCCGCGGCGTCCTCGGTGACGTCGAACCGCGCGCCGATGAGGCCCGCGGTCACCTCGTCGATGCGGACGCCCGCGATGGGGGGGTGATCGTCGTCGGCCGCGAGCATCTGGAAGGCGCGGTCGATCAGCTCGCCGACGGGCACGCGCGCCGAGAGGTCCGCCCGGCCGGTGGCGAGCGCGACGGGCGCGCCGCCGAGCAGCTCCTGCAGCGCGAGCGCGCACCGGGCGGCCCGCGCCGCGAGGTCGGTCGGCGTGCCCGCGCCGGACAGCACGATGAGCGGCGAGCGGCCCTCGAGGAGCTCGAGCTCGCCGCGGTACTGCTCGGCCACGTCGTGCAGCTGCCAGAGCTCTGCCCGGCGCGGCTCCGCCGCGGCGCTCTCGTTGCCCACACGCTCGCGGGTGACGACGAGGCACGTCACGCGTCGCTCGCCGGTCGTGAGCTCCACCGCGCGCGGCGCGAAGGAGCGGGGCCTGCCGACGCTGCTCTCGGGCGCGCCGATCGCGGCGAGCTCGGCCGCCACGGCGCCGCCGTCGGCCGGCCGATCCAGCGGGGATTTCGCCAGCATGCGGGCCACGAGATCGTCGAGCGCGGCGGGGGTGCCGGGCCGGAGGTCGCGCGCGCGGGGCGGCTCCTCGAGGAGGACCTTCATCAGCACGGCGAGGCCGGCGTTGCCCTGGAAGGCGGCGCGGCCGGTGAGGCAGCGGTAGAGGATGCAGCCGAGGGCGAACACGTCGGCGCGGGTGTCGACGCTGAGCTCGCCGCGCGCCTGCTCGGGGGCCATGTACCCGGGCGTGCCCAGGACGAGGCCCGCGGCCGTGAGCGGCTCGTCGGTGACGGCGCGGGCGAGGCCGAAGTCGATGAGGTGCACGCGATCGAGCGAGCCGCCTTCGAGCAGCAGGTTGCTCGGCTTCAGGTCGCGGTGGACGAGCCCGAGCCTGTGGATGGCGCCGAGCGTCCTCGCGACGTGGAGGCCGAGCTCGAGGGTCTCCTCGAGGGTGAGGCCCTGGCGGATGAGCCGGTCGGAGAGCGTCTCGCCGTCGAGCCACTGCATCGCGAGGTACGGCTGTCCCCACGCGGTGGTGCCGTGCGTGACGTACCGCACGACGCCGGGCACGCGGGCCGCTGCGAGCGCGTGGGCCTCACGCCCGAAGCGGACGAGGTGCTGCGCGCTCTCGGTGGTCAGGAGCTTGATCGCGACCGCCTCGCCGGTCTCCTGATCGCGGGCCCGGTAGACCGACCCCATCCCGCCTGAGGCCGCGAGGTGCTCGATGCAGAACCGGCCGTCGATGATGTCTCCTGCCTGCATCGCTCACCGAGGACCCTGACGAGGAGCCTCGCCGGCGGGCAGCCTGCCAGCGAGGTGAGCGCTGCGTCCAGTGCTCATTGGGGCGCGCGTCGCGGCCAAGCGGGCGTACGTCTTAAGGAAAATCCCGATCGGGATGGGCGGCCGCGCGAGCGCGAGCGCGGGTGAGCGCGACAGGACGGGCGGGGCGGCGCGACAGGCGCCTTCGCGGCGCTCCGGGTGGGGCCGCCAATGGACGCTTCGAACGTGAAGAAGGGCGGGGGCGTGAGAGCGACTCGCCCCTCGTCGATTGGCGCGCTCAGGGGCGCTGGCCGCGCTCGCTGAAGGAAGCGTCGATGACGGACCCGTCGTCGCGTGTCATGGGCGCAATCGGCCAGAGCGAAGCGATGCACATGGAGCGCCGCTGGTGCGGCGATCGACATGGCCGTGCGTGCGGCAGAGAGTATATCCGAGGGACATCCGGTACAGGGCAGAGCCTGAGCATCATCGCATGGCGCTGCGCGCAGGCGCGGCTCTCTGAGACCGGCGGCGCCTGGCGTCTGCTCGTCCGAGCCGGACGTGCGCTGTTTTCTTGAGAGGGGGTGCAGTATGAAGACGTTCGGCTTCGCGGCGATTCTGACCACGATGTGCGCGCTTGCGGCGTGTTCCGGCGATGACGGCGCTCGCGACGCGGGCGACCCGGGCGGTGCAGACGGCCAGGGCGGCGCGACCGGCGCGACCGTCTCGATTGCGGTCTCATCGACCGCGGGGGAGGGGGGCGCGGCAGGTGTGGGGGGCGAGGGGGGCGCTGGCGGAGGCAGCGAGTGCGCCGGCACGACCGGAGACGCGTGCACGGCGTGCTGCATCGATGCGCACCGGGCTGGGGCTGGCGAGCTCCTCGCGTCGACGATCGGGTTCTGTGGCTGTGAGGCCGGAGCTCCGTGCGCCGCCAAGTGCGATACGGCGGATGAGGCGACAGATGCCTGTGTGGAGGAGGGGGGCATCGACGCCGCGGCGCTGCGGGACAACGCCGAGTGCGTGGAGTGCGTGGCGGCGCTCTCTGCGGACGCCGCCTGCTACGCCTCCAGCGGGGACGACTGCATGCAAAGCGAGGAGTGCGAGGCGTTCGTCCTGTGCACGAGCGGGTGCTCCGGGAGCTAGTCGATGCCTCACAGGGGGCCGCTCTCGCTCCACGGCCTGCCGGCACCACGACGGCGCCGCAGGAGGTCTGCGACCCCCTCAGGTCTTGTCCGTTCCGCTTGACGACGTCATCAAGTCGTCCACGAACCGGCGCATCAGGCGCACCAGATCGCTGAAGTCTTCCTCACTCCACTTGGCGAGGATAGGGGCCGCAAGCCTCTGACGCGCGGCGTCCAAGGCGTCCGTCACCTGCCGCCCCTTGTCGGTGATCACCGCCTCATGGACGCGACGATCGGCCGGGCTCGGTCGACGTTCGATCAGCCCCAGGCTCTCGAGCTTCGCGACCTGGCGGCTGACGGTCGTGTAATCGCGCCCGGCCCGGTCCGAGAGCTCGACCACGCCGATCGGCCCGAAGCGCTCGATCCCGATCAGCAGCCGGAAGAGGGCTTGATCCAGGGAGATGCCTGCCTCCGCGAGCAGCGCCTGATCGCGCTGCGGCTGATTCATGAGCGCGACCAGATCGACCATGGCTCCGTGGAGCTCGCGGAGCTTCTTTTTTGTATTCCGTGTATTTTGCACAAATTCTCTTGACGCTTCGGAGGGCGCAACTATATGCATAGTACACATATCTGAAACGCGGTCCAAAAAAACGGAGCTCGCCGTGGAATCTAATTTTTCGACGGATGTACTGATCGTTGGCGCAGGTGCTTCCGGGTTGACCCTCGCCATTGAGCTCGCCCGTCGGGGCGTTGCGTTCCGGCTCATCGACCGGCTGGACGGGCCATTTCGCGGCTCGCGCGGCAAAGGGATCCAGCCGCGCAGCCAGGAGGTGTTCGAGGATCTGGGCATCCTCGACCGCGTCGTCGCGACCGGCGGCCTGTACCCACCCCCGCGGGACTATCGCGACGACGGGAGCTACGAGGAGTCGCAGCTCATGGCGCCTCAGGACCCGACGCCCGGCGAGCCCTATCATCTGCCGCTCCTCGTGCCTCAATTCCTGACCGAAGCCGCGATGCGTGAGCGTCTGGCGGAGCTCGGGAAGCGCCCGGAGTTCGGCCGCGAGCTGAAGCGCTTCGAGCAGGATGGCGAGGGCGTCGACGCCCGCATCGCCGGTCCGACGGGCGAGGAGACAGTCCGCGCCCGCTACCTCGTCGGAGCGGACGGCGGCCGCAGCGTCGTACGGCACGCGCTCGCGATCGACTTTCCCGGCAAGACCATGGGTGTGCGCGCGGTCGTCGCCGACGTCGTCCTGGATGGGCTCAGCAGGGCCGCCTGGCATCGCTTCAACAACGGGTCGATGGAAAAGCAGATATCGCTGTGCCCGCTCGCCGGCACCGACATGTTCCAGCTGCAGGCCCCGGTTCCTCTGGAGGGCGATGTCGATCTCTCCGCGGAAGGCCTTACAGCGATGGTCCAGGGGCGCACGGGCCGAGGCGACATCGTGATCCGTTCGGTCTCCTGGGCCTCCGCCTACACCATGAACGCGCGCATCGCCGACCGTTACCGGGACGGGCGCGTCTTTCTCGCCGGCGACGCCGCGCACATCCACCCGCCGACGGGTGGGCAGGGCCTCAATACGAGCGTGCAGGATGCCTACAACCTCGGCTGGAAGCTCGCCGCCGTCCTGGCAGGCGCGCCGGAGACGCTGCTCGCGACCTACGAGGAGGAGCGCCGGCCGATCGCCGCGGAGACGCTCGGCCTGACGACGAAGCTCCTGGAGGCGGCCAAGCAAGGCGTCATGCGCCGCGGTCGCGAGGTGCACCAGCTCGATCTGGGATACCCGGAGTCGTCGCTGGCCATGGAAAAGCCGAAGCGCAGCGGCGGCGTCCTCGCGGGCGGCCGAGCGCCGGACGCGCCCGTCCGCGGTGCGGCGGGGATGCCGACACGGCTCTTCAAGCTCTTCCAGGGTCCGCATTGGACCTTGCTGGGTTACGGGCTGGACCGGCGCTCGGCCGTCAAGCCGCGCCCCGGACTTCACATCCACGCGGTGGGGCCGCACGGCGACATTCTCGATGACGGCGGCCACCTGCGCGCTGCTTATGGCGTGTCGCTCGGCGACTGGGTGCTCGTGCGGCCGGACGGATATATCGGCGCCATCGTGTCGTCCGATCATGCACCGGCTCTGGAAGCCTACCTCGCCAGCGTCGGCCTCCCCTCACGGGGATGACACCGCATCAACATGGCACGAGCCAGGCGTCGAACGGCGCTCGGCGAGCTGACGCTCCAGCTCCTCGTACATTCGCACCTTTTTCTCGATGCCGGCGAGGTGCGCCTGCTGCTCGGCGAGCTTCCTGGCCACCTCGTCGCGGTGCGCTTCGAGCAGGGCGCGACGCTCCGAGATGGTCGCGTCGCCCCGGCGCGCGAGCGTCGCGTAAGCGAGCATCCGCTGGATCGGCATGCCCGTCTCGTGCAGCCTGCGGAGGAAGACGACCCAGCGCACGTCGTCGGGGCCGTAGCGGCGGTGGCCGCTGCGGGCCCGCGCGATCGGCTGGATGAGGCCGATCCGCTCGTAGTAGCGCAGCGTGTGCGTGCTCGTGCTGGTGGCGGCAGCGACCTCGGCGATGGTCAACCTGCCAATCGCTCCCGAGGGCACCTCGGCAGGTTCCGCGGGCGGGGGGCGGACGTCGATGGCGGGGAGCGGAGGGCGATCGGCTGCTCGGCGGGGCTGCACTGGTCCTCCTTGCCGCGCGGGGAGGGCCGGCGGCGTTTCGGCACCCGTCACGGTAAAAGCTCGAGTGCGCTCGAAGTCAAGGGCGCACCAGGCCTCGTTTTTCGACGCCAGGCGCCCCTTGACTTCGAGCGCGCTCGAAGACTTACCCCTCCGGCACACACAAGGGAGAAGGCACGATGCGATACAGGCTCCTAGGGAAGACAGGCCTCTACGTGTCCGAGCTCTGCCTCGGCGCCATGACGTTCGGCGGGAAGGGCTTCTGGCAGGTGATCGGCGCGCTCGGCACCAGCGAGGTCGAGGCGCTCGTGGGCACGTCGCTCGACAGCGGCGTCAACTTCATCGACACGGCGGATGTTTACTCCGAAGGCGAGTCGGAGCAGCTCGTCGGCGCGGCGCTCAAGGCGCTGGGCCGCCCGCGCGAGCAGGTCGTCGTGGCCACCAAGGTGCGCGGGCGCGTGGGCCCGGGCGTGAACCAAATCGGCCTCTCGCGGGCGCACATCCTCGCGAGCATCGACGGGAGCCTCCGGCGGCTCGGGCTCGATCACGTCGATCTCTACCAGATCCACGGCGTCGATCCCGTGACGCCCATCGAGGAGACGGTGCGCGCCCTCGACGACGTGGTGCGCTCGGGCAAGGCCCGTTACGTCGGCTTCAGCAACCTGCCCGCGTGGCTGGCCATGAAGGCGATCGGCTTCGCGCAGGCGAACGGCCTCGCGCGGTTCGAGAGCGCCCAGGTCTACTACTCGCTCGCGGGGCGCGACATCGAGCGCGAGATCGTGCCCTTGGCGCAGTCGGAGGGCATCGCGATCCTCCCCTGGAGCCCGCTCGCGGGCGGCATGCTGTCGGGCAAGTTCGATCCGGAGAAGCCGGGCGGCCCTGACGGCGCGCGGCGCGCGAGCTTCGACTTCCCGCCCGTCGACCGCGCCCGCCTGCCGCGCGTGCTCGGCGCGCTGCGCGAGGTCGCGGGCGCCACGGGCCTCTCGGTCGCGCGCGTCGCGCTCGCGTGGCAGTTGACTCGCCCCTTCGTCACCAGCGTCATCATCGGCGCAAAGACGCGGGAGCAGCTCGCCGACAACCTCGCCGCCGCGGAGGTCACGCTCTCTCCCGAGAACGTCAAGCAGCTCGACGAGGCGAGCGCGCTGTCGCCCGAATACCCCGGCTGGATGCTGGAGTGGCAGAACCGCGAGGCGCGCGGCGTCGCCGGCGGGCAAACGATCGGGGATCGCGCCCGCCAGCACCAGACGAACAAGTAGCGGGCCTCATCCCCGAGGCCTCCGCCTGGTCAGGCGCGGCCTTCACGACTACAAACCCGCGCATGGCCAAGCGCGTGCACCGCCGAGAGACGATCCAGCTCCGCGATGGGTCCCTGCGCCTCGTCGCGGTGGCCGACACCCACAGCCACCCGCACGCCGACAGCGCCCGGCGGATCGCCGCGCTCACGCCCGATCACATCGTGCACGCCGGCGACATCGGCGCGCTCACGGTCCTCGATGGGCTCCGGAGCATCGCGCCGCTCTCCGCGGTGCGCGGCAACATCGATGTCCATGCGCCCGACATCCCCGACTCCATCGCGCTCGACATCCGCGATGGGGACGAGACGGTGCTCACCGCCCTGCTCCTCCACATCGCCCTCTACGGCGGCAAGCTCCGAGCCGAGGTGATCCGCTTGGCTGCCGAGGTGGGCGCGTCGCTGGTCCTGTGCGGGCACTCCCACGTGCCCTTCATGGGCCGCGATCGTGGCCTGACGGCGTTCAACCCGGGGTCCATCGGGCCGCGCCGATTTCTGCTGCCGATCGTCTTCGGCGTGGTCGAGATCGATCGCAAGCGCGTGGCGCTCCGACACGTGGATTGCGAGACGGGGGAGACGTGGATGCCGCCGGCCTTGGGCAGGGGGTGAGCGGGACCGTGGAGGTGCCGCCCAATCACGTGTCCCCCGAGGACGAAAGTGCGGCGCCGAACTGTCGCGATTCGTCACTTTTGCCGGGATCTCGGAGGATCGTGACGGCGGATCGCACCGCCTCGGAAGGCGTGGACCCACCCAAGCCCAGCCGCCGACGTCGAGCTCGTAGACCTCGCGCCGGGGCTCACCGCTCAGTCGAAACGGATCGTCCGCCTTGCCGCTCCGCGGCGGGTCATGGGCGGTCGCGCGGTCAAACCGGCTATCGCTCCTGGAATTCCGGTGTCGTAAGCGACATTCGCGTGTAGGAGCATCGGCGATTCCTGCTTGACGAAGAAGTCTCATGAGGCCTTAGTAGAGCGCTCCTGGGGCTTTTCATGCGGTGGTGCGGTTATCCGTTCGCTCTGCCGTTTACCTTTCGGAGCTGGGGGGATACACATGAAAGCGAGCGCTTTGGTGGGCGGATGCGCCCTCGCGACATTGGCGTTGTCCGCGGCGGACGTCGGCGCGGCGGACGTCGGCGCGACGGAGAGCGACCTCTGTTTTCGGCAGCGGAACCTCGTCTCGAATCTGACCGATGTCAACGCGCAATTCGTCGATTCCAATCTTAAGAACTCTTGGGGGATCCAGGCGTCGGCGGGGGAGCTTCTCTGGGTGGCGGACAACGGGACCGGGGTGGTCACCGTTTATCAAACCAACGGTCAGCCGGTCGGCAGCCCGCAGCTCATCATCGATATCCCGGCCGGGGTGGCGAGATCCATGTCGGCGCCGACGGGCCTCATCCTGAACGAGACAACGAGCTTCAGGGTTCCCGGCAATTTCGATTTATCCGCGCTCTTTCTCACATGTAGCGAGGACGGAGCGGTCTCAGCGTGGAACCCGTTCGTCGATCTGACCGAGGCCCGGATCGTGATCGATAACTCCAACGCCATTAAACCGGCCGTCTACAAGGGCCTCGCCATCGGGCACAGCGCCCGGACAGGGCGCGACTTCCTCTACCTGGCGAACTTCGTCAGCGGGAAGGTCGAGCGGTACAACGGACGGTACCAATTCCTCGATTCTTTCACCGACGATTGCCTCTTCTCGACGATGGATCCTTGTTCGCCCGGAGTGCCAG
The DNA here is from genome assembly GCF_051473855.1 of Sorangium sp. So ce375. Classification (NCBI taxonomy): domain Bacteria; kingdom Pseudomonadati; phylum Myxococcota; order Polyangiales; family Polyangiaceae; genus Sorangium; species Sorangium sp. So ce375. The sequence continues at coordinate 9,002,191 of NZ_CP150335.1, read as the reverse complement.
CCTCGCAGAACAGCCAGTTCGCGCCGTTCAACGTCGCGGTCATCAAAGGTCATGTGTACGTGTCGTTCGCGCAGCGGATGCCAGGGACCATCGACAATGCGCCCCTCAACGGCTTCATCGACGAGTTCTCGCTGACCGGAAGGTTCATCCGGCGCTTCGCCTCGGAGGGGCCGCTCAACGCCCCGTGGGCGATGGTGAAGGCCCCGCGCAGGCTGGGCCGCTTCAGCGAGACCCTCCTCGTCGGGAACTTCGGCGACGGCCACATCAGCTCCTTCGACTTCGATTCGGGCGAGTTCATCGATCAGCTCCAGCGCTGCACCGACGGTGGCAGTGAGCCTCTCGTCATCGACGGTCTCTGGGGGCTCACCTTCCAGCCCGCGCCCGGCCCCAACCCGAGCCTCTTCTTCGCCTCGGGCCCGAACGACGAGGCGAATGGCCTCGTTGGACGTCTCCGGCAGGTACGCTGAGCGCCGGGACGGCGGCGGCTCCGCGCCGCGTGACCAACCAGCCCCTGCGCCGCTATCCCAGCAGCCGCTTCCACTGCTCCGTGAGCCGCTGCGGCGAGACCGGGACAGCCGCCTTCAGCTCGGGCGCGAAGAGCGAGACCCTGAGCTCCTCTATCAGCCAGCGGAACGACTCCAGCTCTTCCGCGGGCACGCCCTTGTCGCGGAGCCCCTGCTGGTGCTTGAGGTAGTCCTGCCAGAACGGCAGCACCTGCGCGGCCTTTGTCTGGTCCTTCTGCGGGCCGTTGGGCAGCCGCTCGAGCCGGATCTGGGCTGCGCGCAGGTAGCGGGGCAGGTGCGCGAGCCGGTCGAGCGGGGCGCGCGAGAAGAGCCCGACCGGCAGCAGGAAGTCGACCTGCGTGCGCACGTCGTCGAGCGCCGGCCTCGACGCCCCAGGCTTCCCCGTCATCGAGCGGAGCATCGCCTGCACGCGGTCGAGCTCGACGCCGATCTCGCGCGCCAGCCCCGCGAGCTTCCCCAGCACGCCCTGCAGCGACCCGCGGCCCTTGTCGAGGCGCGCCAGGAACGCGGCCTTCGTCCTCGGAAAGGCGCCGGGATCGCCGAGCTGGAACGCCTCGTCCAGCGCGCGCAGCGCGATCTGCCGGGCGAGGCCGGGCTCGCCGGGGGCCACCTTGGCGCCGAGGCCGCTCACGGCCACGGCGCTCCGCAGCGGCTGCTCGAGCTGGCTCATCTTGCCCCCGAGCTGCAGCAAGAGCAGCCGCCGCAGCCCGGCGCGCGTCGCCTCGGCCGCCGCGGCCTTCGAGGCGAGCACGCGCACCGACACCGACGTCTCCGCGTCGACGAGCGCCGGGTAGCCGAACACCTTGTGGCGCCCGGCGTCGACCTGGACGCGCTCGGGCAGCGCCTCGACGCTGAACGACGTGAGCCCGTCCCGCTCCAGACCCGCCTTGCCGACCCGCGCCCACGCCTCGCGCGCCCGGCCGGACAGCCGCTCCTTGAGCTCCCGGAGCTCGCGCCCCTCGCCGATCACCCGGCCTTCCTCGTCGAGCACGCGGAAATAGAAGCGCAGGTACGGCGGCAGATCCTGGGGCCGGAACGCGTCCTCCGGCACGCGCTCGCCGGTGCGATCCTCGACCGCGCGCGCGAGGACGGCCCGCAGCGGGCCCTGGAACGGCCGCAGCTCCGCCGCGATCTCCCGGGCGACCTCGCGGAGGGGGGCGAGCGGGACGAGCGCCTTGCGGAGCGACTTCGGCAGCGAGTCGAGCAGCTGCGCGATCTTCTCGGCGTGCCACCCGGGGATCATCCACTCGAGCTCCTCGGGATCGGCCTGCGGCAGGAGCACGAGCGGCAGCGAGAGGGCGATGCCGTCGTCGTCCTCGCCCGGATCGAAGCGGTAGGAGAGCGGCACGGCGGCGCCGTAGAGGTCGAGCGAGTCGGGGAAGCGCTCGGGCGTGAGCTCCGCGGCCTCGTCGAGCAGGACGTCGGCGAGCGACAGGTGCAGCGCCCGCGGGTCCTCCGCCTCGGCCTGCTTCCGCCACGCCTCGAACGTCTTGCCGCTGAAGACGCCCTCGGGCACGCGCCGATCGAAGAAGAGCTCCAGCGCGTGCTCGTCGGCCAGCATCTCGCTCCTCCTCGCCTTGTCGCGCAGCCGGCTGACCTCCTCGAAGAGCTGCCGGTTCGCCTCCATGAACGGCGCGCGCGTCGCGTACTCCTGCCGGACCAGCGCGTGGACGAGGAAGATCTGCCGCGCGGACTTCGGATCGATCGCCCCGAAATCGACCCTTCGATCCCGCGCGATCGGCAGCCCGTACAGCGTCACCTGCTCCCGGGCCATCACGGCCGCGGGCTTCGCGGCCCAGTGCGGGTCGCTGTGGCTGCGCTTGCAGAGCGGCCCGGCCGCGGCCTCGATCCACGCGGGATCGAGGGCCGCCGCCATCCGGGCGAAGAGCTGCGACGTCTCGACAAGCTCGGCGGCCATGATCCACGCGGGCGGCTTCTTCGCGAGGCCCGACGAGGGGTGGAGCTGGAAGCGCGTCTGCCGGGCGCCGACGTACACCCTGTTCTCCTGGTTCCACATGCCGATGCGGCTGAGCAGGCCGGGCAGGAGCGCGCGGTGGATGGCGTCGCCCTTCGCGGGCGCGTCGTTCGGGGTGAACCCCATCTCCTTCGTGATCCGGCTGATCTGCCGGTGCACGTCGGCCCACTCGCGCATGCGGAGGTACGAGACGAAATTGTCGCGGCAGGCCTTCCTGAGCTGGTTCTGGGTCAGCCGGCCCTGCGCGTCCTGGTAGAAGCTCCACAGCTTCAGGAGCCCCACGAAATCCGACGTCTCGTCCTTGAACTTCCGGTGCGCGTCGTCGGCCTGCTTCTGCGCGGCGAGCGGCCGCTCCCGCGGATCCTGCACGCCGAGCGCGGCGGCGATGATCAGCACCTCGGCGAGCGCCCCCTCGCTCTCGCCGCCCAGGACCATCCGGCCGAGCCGCGGGTCGAGCGGCAGCCGCGCGAGCTTCCTGCCGATGTCCGTGAGCTCGCCCGCGTCGTCGAGCGCGCCGAGCTCCTCGAGGACCCGGTAGCCCTCGTCCACGGCGCGCTTCGAGGGCGCGTCGAGGAAGGGGAAATCCTCGATGGCGCCGAGCCCGAGCGCCTTCATCTGGAGGATGACGCCCGAGAGGCCGACGCGCAGGATCTCCGGATCTGTGTAGGCGGGCCGCGCCCGGTCGTCCTGCTCGTCGTAGAGCCGGAAGCACACGCCGCTCTGCACGCGGCCCGCGCGCCCCTTGCGCTGATCGGCGCTCGCGCGCGAGATGGGCTCGATCTGGAGCTGGGTGACGCCCGTGCGGGGGCTGTAGCGGTTGACGCGGGCGAGCCCGGAGTCGACGACGTACACGATGCCCGGGATGGTGAGCGACGTCTCCGCCACGTTTGTCGCGAGCACGATCCGCCGCCCCGGCAAGGACTGGAACACGCGCTGCTGGTCGCCCTGAGGGAGCCGCCCGTAGAGGGGCAGCAGCGTCGTGTGCGGCAGGCCGTGGCGCGTGAGCTCGGCCATCGTGTCGTGGATCTCGCGCTCTCCAGGCAGGAAGACGAGGATGTCGCCGCGCGGATCGATCGAGGTGATCTCCTCGACCGTGGCGGCGACGGCGTCGGCGACCTCGGCCTCTCCGCTCTCCGGGCGGCGGTGGATGACCTCCACGGGGTACGTGCGGCCGGAGACCTCGATGACGGGAGCGCCGCCGAAGTAGGTCGCGAACCGGTCGGTCTCGAGCGTCGCGGAGCTGACGATGACGCGGAGATCCGGGCGCCTCGGCAGGAGGCGCTTGAGGTAGCCGAGCAGGAAATCGATGTTGAGGCTGCGCTCGTGGGCCTCGTCGATGATGAGCGTGTCGTAGCCCGAGAGCCGCGGATCACCCTGGATCTCGGCGAGGACGATGCCGTCGGTCATGTACTTGACGTACGTGGCTGGGCTCGTCCTGTCCGAGAAGCGGATCTTGTAGCCGACCTCCTTGCCGAGCTCGACGCCGAGCTCCTTGGCGACGCGGGCCGCGACGCTGGTGGCGGCGATGCGGCGCGGCTGGGTGACGCCGATCCGGCCGGAGAGGCCGCGGCCCATGGCCAGGCAGATCTTGGGGAGCTGCGTGGTCTTGCCGGAGCCGGTCTCGCCCGCGACGATCACGACCTGGTGCGCCTCGATGGCCCGGGCGATGTCGAGCACCCGCGCCGAGATGGGCAGCTCCTCGGGGAAGCGGACCGGGCCCCCGGACGCAGGCGGGGACGAGGCCTGGCCGCGGGGGGCGGGCGGCGCGGGGGACTGCTCTTGCGGAACGCGGGGGCTCACGGTGCGCGAGGGGGTAGCATCTCCTGCCGCGGGGCGCTGTTCGAAGCCGCTCGCTCGCTACCCCGCGCGCCCGTCGACGGACCCCCTGCGGAAGACGGTGGATGGATGTGCGCAGTACGACAGTGCGACGCACGAGCGCGCGGCGCGCTGTCGTCGGCATCCTCTATCCGACCGCGGGCACGGTGGCCGGCTCGCTGCGCCGCGCGCGCCCGGGAAAGCCGCGGCCGAGTTCGCGCACCACCTCGCTCACCAGCTCGCGCAGCCAGCGGTGACGCGCGTCCTGGTTGAAGCGCCGGGCCCAGGCCACGCACATGGGCAGCTCGGGCGTGCTCACGGGACAGGCCTGACGGTGCAGACTGGGAGCGAGCACCCGCACGATGTCGTCGGGCAGCGTGGCGACCAGATCCAGCTCACGCACGAGCGTGATGGCTGCCTGAAAGCTCGGCACCGTCACCGCCACGCGCCGGCGCTTGCCCAGGGCGCGCAGCGCGTCGTCGACGTAGCCGCCCTCTTCGCCGCCTGGCGACACCAGCGCGTGCTCGGCCGCGAGGAACGCCTCGAGTGTGAGCTTCTTACGCTTGCGTGTGACCGTGACGAAGCGGCGCGTGTACTGCACGCTCATCACCAGCTCGTCGAGCATGGGAATTCGAACCTGCCCCCGCAGGTCGGGCAGCACCGCCAGATCGACAACGCCGCGCACGGCCTCGTGCGCGCTCTCGAGCACCAGCGGGCGCACGCGGATGTCGAGCCCGGGCGCCGCCGCGCGCATGCGCTCGAGCAAATGGCTCGCCAAGACGGCCTGCATGTCGTCGCCGAACGCGAACGTGACCACGCCCTGGGCCGTGCGCGGAACGAACGCGCTGGGTGGACCGAGCACGCGCTGGGCGCCCGCCAGGAGCGAACGCACCTCGGGCAAGATCTCGCTGGCCCGCTGGGTGCGCACGAGCTTTCTGCCCGTGCGCACGAGCAGCTCGTCGCCCGTGGCCTGGCGCAGCTTTTCGAGCGTGCGACTCATGGCGGGCTGGCCCACGCGCATGCGGCGAGCGGCCAGCGTGACGCTCTCGGTCTCGAGCAGGGCGAGCAGTGCAGGCAAGAGGTCGACGGGTGCATCCATGCTTTGAAAGCATACATGATAGGCCGACAATCGATTTTCGGCATGGTCGAGAGCAGGGCATGTTGCGGACCGAGGAGAGGTTCCCATGTCGAAGCGCAGCGAAACGGAAAGCCCCAAGCACATCGTGGTGGTAGGCGCTGGCCAGATCGGCACGCCCCTGGTGGAGCAACTGGCCGCAGACGGCCACCGGGTCACGTGGTGCAGCCGCACGAAGCCCGCTTCCATGCCCATGGGCGTGGAGCACCGTTCGGTCGACGCTCGCGACGGCGAGGCGCTCGCGGAGATCGCGCGTGGTGCGCACGCCATGATCGCCGCGGTCAATCCCGCCACCTACGACGCCAACGTCTGGGCCGAGACCTTGCCTCCGCTCCATCGTGGCCTGATCGAGGGCGCGAGCCGTGCCGGTGTGCGCCTGGTGCTGCTCGACGCGCTCTACCTGTACACCTTGCGCGAGGGCCCGCTCTCGCCCGACACGCGCCATGCGGCCGAGACCGAGAAAGGTAAGATCCGCATGCAGATCGCCGACCTGTACACGGCAGCGCAGCGCGCGGGCACCTTGCGTGCGGTGATCTTCCGCGCCAGCGACTTCTGGGGGCCCGATCTCACCAGCGCCCTGCTCACGCGCGATGGCCTGCGCGGGCTCAAGAACGGGAAGCGCCCGATGCTGATCGGCAACCCCGACGCACCGCACGCCTTCACGCACCGCGACGACGTGGTGAACGGCCTCATCAAGCTGGCGTTCGCGGGCGACGACGTGGAGGGCAGGGTGTTTCATGCGCCGGTCATTCACGTGAGCCAGCGCGACCTCGTGCAAGCGGTGGCCCATGCCATGCACGTGGCGGTGCGCCCGATCGTGGCCAAACGCTGGCTCTTGCGCGTGGCAGGCCTGTTCTCCAGGTCGGCGGGCGGCATCGTGGAGATGCTGCCACAATGGGAACAACCTTACCTTGTGGACGACTCGAGTTACACCGGACGCTTCGGCACGCGGGCGATCACGCTCCAGGAGGGCGTTGCACAGCTGGCCAAGCTCACCCCGGCCCTGAGCTGACCCACGCGACCCCAGGCCTCAAGGACTTGTCGAGCCACTCACTCAAGCGCTGATACGAAGGCGACGTCGCCCCTGTGCAATGAGTGTGTTTCTGGATCGAGGCGAAGCTGATGTCTCTGGGGCCGCTGTTGATGCGCAAGTAGCGCTCGACCTGACTGACGCGTCGGAGCTCCTTCGCCGTGTGATCAGGCGACGCGCCGCGAGCCGCGACGGCGGCCGTTTGGACGAGATCAGCAGTGTACATCTATACAGTAGGATGCCTTCCGCTCGGTGCTACGTCGCGGTAATCGCGGGCGTTTGACGAGTGGAAGGCCTGCCTGATCGAAGAAGGCCCGTTCTGCCGATGATCTCGTACAGTCGGACTGCACGATTCAGGAGCGGCTCCGAGATTCTTACCTTTGAGGAACGCGTTTGCTCGTGCTATCCGCTAGAGAAATCGGCGTCAATTTCTACTTGAATGATCCTTGCAATGGTTCAATCTACCTCGATGCCATCCGTTGATGAGAAGAAGAGAAGGCGAGGGCAGGGGCGGTTAATTCCCGCCCCTTTCCTTTTCTTGGGGTTCACTATCCTGGGCTGTGACAGCTCGTTGGAGGCGAGTTCACCGAAAACCTGCGGGGAGAATTGCAGTACCGATCAGGATCCGACCTCACCCGAGAGCCCTGACGGCACCGAGAGCGACAGCACCGAGAACGACAGCACCGAGAACGACGGCACCGAGAACTGCTCCTCCTCCGATCCTGCTCTCTTCCAAATGGCGCAGTGGCCGATGCCCGGTTCGACCGGGGAAGACCACTCCGTTCAATATCGGGTGGACGAGGAGGTCACCCACGACCAGATCACCGGACTCGACTGGCAGCGGCAGCTAGCGCCGGTTTCACTCACAGATGAGCATGCTGCGGAATACTGCGCTGAGCTCATCCTGGGCGGGCACTGTGATTGGCGACTGCCCACCCGTGTTGAAGGGGTCAGTTTGCTCGATCTACAGAGAAAGCCTCCTTCCTTCGACCCAGGGGCCTTTTCGGATATAGACGGTGACCTTGTACTTTGGTCGGGAAACCCTGAGCGGCTCTTTCGCCTTGGCATTGATGGAGGCCTTCGTGTGCGATCGCCCACCATCGCGGGCCCGGACAGGGTGCGGTGCGTTCGCGGGGGAGGGGTCCCCGACAGCGACGGCAGTCGCTACGAGCTCACACCTGACTTGGCGAGGGACTTGGGCACCGGCCTCACTTGGACGCGAGCAACGAGCAAGCAAACTTACGCGGATGCCGCTTCGATGTGTGCAGGGTTGCAATTGGATGGGGGTGGTTTTCGAGTTCCCAGTTTGAAGGAGCTGCATACTCTCATGTTCGACTCAAAGCCAAATGGTCCATGGATCGACCAAAGCGCATTTCTCAGCTTTCCAGCAGCGGTATCCGGGCATATCCCTTTCTGGACCTCGTCGCTCGAGGCCGCCGACCCGAATTCGGCTTGGATGCTCGACTTTGCCACCGGTACCGCCGAGGCGACCGCGGCCACGGCAAATTTTACCCTGGAGAGCACGCTGCACGTCCTCTGCGTCCGCTCGCGGCCGTAGCGCATAACGCAGGCGGCGACCCCGTGGTTGGGGCAACCTGACCCTGGTTCGCCTGTGGAAGGTAGATGAAACGATGGACCCGCTCGCGCGTGAGCTGAAACTCCGTCTCAGGGCAACAGGCAGCTGTGACGCTGCATGGGAAGTCATTGAGGGAAGTCCCTTCTTTGACGACATCGAAACTCACCCCGACTCGCTGAGTGAAGCTTCGCAGGTCCTGCTCGATTGCGCTCGCGCTGCGCGAGATCCGCTGCGCGGAGTCTACTTGGCAACGTACGTTCGGCTGGGCATCGCGTCTGGTCTCTCTCTCTGTTTTGTCCGATCGACGAAGCCACCGATCGACCTCGAAAGACTGAAGATTGGCGGATCGAGGCGGATCAGATCATTCCATTTATGCGCGGTAGTGAGCCAGAGGGTTGGGATTGGGCGCTATGAACTCGTTGGTTTTCTCAGAGGCCAGGGCTTTCGCTACAGACCCGTTCCAATAGAGGTGAATGGTCTGCGATGGGAAGCGCATCTGGCCCGCTTCAAGGCGCCGGCGCCGCGTCAGCGAGGCCGTCGGCGGCCCGCCCGATCCGCTCCAAGATCTCGCCCACCTCCTCGTCAGAGGTGTCGTGCTCGACCCCGACGCACTCGCGCAGCTCCGCGGTGTACCGGGCGCGCCGCCCAGGCGCCTCAGGATCGCGTCAAAGGGTCGTGATCGTCACGTCGTCGAAGCGCACGTCGCTCATCGCCCACGAGAACAGGGCGACCGAACCCCACGCGTACGTCACCTCGCTCGGCACCGCCAGCACCACCTGATCATTGACCTTGATCCGGTGCGTCGTCCCCTCGCGCTCGACCCGCACCGTCATCCATGTGTTCTGCGGCGGCACATAGCTCGTGTTGACCGCGAGCTCGGTGAAGACGCCGTTGTCCACCCGGACCAGGCGCGCGACGCTCAAGCTCGCGTCGAACATCACCCGGTAGTAGCTCGAGCCGGTGTCGTTGATGGCGTACATGAGGCCGAAGCCGTCGGGGTCGCCCGCGTAGATCTTCGCCGAGAGCGCTCCCTGCCCGAAGGCCGTGCGGGGCGCGACGAGGTAGGTCCCGCGCATGTCGACAGCGCCGTCGGCCGCGGTCTGGGGGTAATCGAACGCGCTGCCCGTCTCGGTCGCCGCTCCGCCTACCCCCCTCCAGTTTGGCGAGCTGTCGGTGATGCCCTCGTTGATCACGGTCCAGACGTTCGGCGCGACGCCTTGATCGAACGTCTCTTTGAAGGGGATGGTGCCCAGCTTGGCCACGTTGACCGAGCTCAGGTCCACGGTGACGACGGAGCCGGCCGCCTTCCCGCACGAGGTGGTCTTGATCTCCTCCCAGAGGAGGTAATCGTGGGAGACCCAGGTGTGCCGCACCGACTGCAGGTTGACGTTCTCCACCGGGTAGAGCGACTGATCCTGGAGGCCCGCTGCGTAGATACCCTCGTATTCGTCCGTGAGCGTGCTCTTGGCGAGGTTGGGCAGGCCGTAGAGGCCGCCCCACGTGTCGTTGTGGAGGTCCTCCCATTTCTTGTAAGAATGCCCGCTCACCGAGGCCAGCCTGTATTGCCAGCCGAAGATCGAACCCGAGGAGAAATCGATCACGTCGAAGTCGTTCAAGGACTGAGAGGCCTGCTGGCTCGCATCGAAGCTGAAGCTCGTGGACGGCCCGTCGGCGTCCACGCCCGCGCCGACCGAGAACCCGTTCGACGTGGTGAACGTCGAGGACTCGTTGGCCGAGTGGGGCCTGTGGGCGTAGGGCGAGAGCCCACCCGACAGGGGGCGAATCGAGTGCTGGAGGGCCTCCTGGAAGTAGCCGCGGTTGTCCCCCGAGTTCCACTTGAGCCCGCCGGGGTTGTACTGGGTGCCATTGCCCGCGAAGACGACGTATTTGCCCTCCGGTGCGTTGGAGGCGAGGAGCGTCACCGTGAAGTTGCGGTCGATGACGGAGCGCTGGCCGTCGCCGCCGCACTCCCAGCTGATGGAGGGGGACGTCACGTTGTACGAGCGGTAGGTGCCCTCGGGCAGCGGCTCGGTCACGATCTGGGCGAGCGCGTGGGCCTTGTGGTCCGCGAGCAGGCCCTTGATCTCGGCGAGGAGCTCGCCCCGGTCAGGCAACGCCGTCTGCGCGACCTCGGACCTCGAGGCGATCCGGGGCTTTGCGTCGATGGTGATGGGCTCGGCCTCGGGCGCCGCGTCGAACAGCGCGTCGAGCTCGGCCTCGCTCTTTTCGAGCTTCTTTCCGAGCTCGGCCCGCTCGCCCGCGGTCATCCGGGCGTACCTCGCCTTCGCGGAGGCCGGCAAGCGCACCGAGCTGTGCTCCTCGGTCTCCTCGCCGGTGACGTCGCCAAAGACGCGCACGTCGAAGTGCTGGCCGCCCGGGCTGGGCGCCGCGTAGACGACTTGCGCGGACATCCCGATGCCCAGCGCCAGCGCGACCTTCTCGGCGTCGCGCGCGTTCTCGAGGATCACAGGCACCCCCGCGAGGCGCGCTGCCCGGAGCAGGGACGCGTAGGAGCGGATGTCGTCGGCGCTCGCGGCCTCGGCGTCGATGAGCACGGCGGACGCCTCTGCCACGCGGCTCGCGGGGCCCGGGTTCGCGATGAGGTCCGCCCGGAACCTCGAAGGGGCGCCGTCCATGAGCTCCGCGAGCAGAGGGGCCTTTTCGCGTTGAATGGACGTGAGAGCGACGACAGGGCCCATCGTGGCAGCGGCGGGCTCCGCGGCCGGGCCGCTGGGCTCCGCGGCCGGGCCGCTGGGCTCCGCGGCGCCCGGCTCATCGTCAAGGAAAGGATCCGCCTGGGTCTCTGGGGCAAGGCCCCCGCAGCCCGCGGCGGTCAGGAGGGTGAGGGCCAGGGGAGAGAGGCGAGCCAGAAAGGTGAATTGTCGCATGGGGGGTCCTCCCAGAACATTCGTTGCAGGGTGAGGTCGGACGCGCGGGCGCTGGGGGCGCCGATGCCCCTCGCTCCACGCGCCTCAAACCCTCTCCGCAAACGGAGAGGAAGACCCGACACGGGCTCGGTCGATTTCTGGATCGAGCGAGCCCGCGCTCTACGAGCCCCGCGGCGCGCTACGGAGGGCTCGATCGCGACGGCATCCTGGGGGATGACATCCCACACGCCGGCGCCCCGGTGGTGCGAGCTCTCCGGGATGTTCGGAGGGCAGGCTCCGCTCGAGCACGCGCAGACGGTCGGCGACGAGGCGCCGTCCTCGCTCGGGTCGAGCCCGGCGGCCTCCTCGACGCCTTGGCTTTCGGCGTTCTTTCACTTGAACGTGATGTTGGACACGTACTGGTTCACGTTCCAGCCGTTTCGCCCCGTGACCTTGTTGCCCTGGATCGTGAAATTGTCGAAGTGAATCCCATTGAAGTTCACGGTGCTCGACTTGCCGTGAATGTAGATCTCCTTGTTCACGGCAGAGGCAACATTGTTGATGAACAATTCCTTGACCGTGGCCCGGTTGGGAGCGTTGCGCCAGGTTGCCGTTGCATCTTCTTCGAAGTCGATGATCCTGCCGTCGACCGTCTCGACCCTGACGTCCTGCCAGGTGATGTTCTGGATCACAGCGGTGTCGTCCGCATTGATCCCGAGGGCCCGGCCGGCCTTGACGATATCGAGGTCCTTGAAGGTGATGTCCTCGATCGTCTGACCGTAGGTCTTGGTCCCGATCTTCGTCGCCGCTGAGTTGCTGTAGGCAACCACCTTCTCGTAGGTGATGGCCTTGGTGTCCAGCTTGCCTTCTTGCTCGCGCTTCGGCGACATGCTGTCGTCACCGCTGTAGATGAAGGCATTGTAGAGCTTGCCGTTCGTGGAGCAGTCGAAGTCCACTCCGTCGGTTTGGTTGTAAGCTGTCGTGGTGGGGCGGCGATTGATCACCTTGAAGTTTTGGATGGTCACCTTGTCGCTGTCGAAGATCAGCGTGTTCCAGAAGACTGGATCGCGCACGACGATGCCGTCGACCAAGACGTCCGTGCTGTCGTCGATCCGGAGGGTGTTGATCTTGAAAGAGGGTGTATCGTTGTCGGTGCCACGGATCTTCGAACCGTTGCCGTCGATCACTCCCCGACCGAGGATCTTCGTGTTGCTCACCTTGTTCATGTGAACCACGCCGTGGGAGGTGTTCTCGACGGCCGGTGCGCCCGTGCCATTGTAGTCGCCCGTGCTGGTCGAGCCGTCCAGGATGGCGCCGGCCGCCAGGTACAGGGTCATGTTGCTCTTCAGCCACAATTCCCCGGTCTTGTAGCGTCCGGGAGGCACGTACAGGATGTTCTGCGCGGATCCGGAGGCGGCGTCGATGGCGGACTGCACCTTGGAGGTGACGAGCGCAGCGCCCGTGTTGTCCACGTCGTAGTCTGCGAGGTTCTTCACGTCGACATCGCCCAATTTCGGCGGATCGACCTCTTGGTCGTCGATGAGGACGAACAGCAATTCCTTCGAGGCGATCTGCAGGATCAAGTAGTTGGGCCCGCTGTCGAAAGTGAGCGTGTCACCGTTCTTGGTCGCCGACAGCATTCGGCTCTTCGGGCTCAAGGTGTAGGAGCTGAAGCCGCCGTTCACCGTAACGGCGACGGTCGCCTTGCAGCCGCTCGCCACGCCGAAGTGGGCGTAGTGCACCTGCATCTCCTGGCCAAACTTGGTCATCTTTTCGACGAATTGCGCCGCCCCGTTGGCCGTCACCGTATAGAGCGGGCTCTCGGAGGCGCCGGGGAGGGTAGGGTAGGTCATCACTGCCCCGTCGGAGTCGCAATCGATGGGCGCGGCCCCGCCGGAGCCTCCACCCGCATCACCGCCCGAACCCGAGGTAGCCCCACCCTCCGCGGCGCTGCCGCCCGCGCTGGTCGCACTTCCGCTTCCGCCTGCGCCATTGCCGGCGACCTCACCCCCGCCGGTGCCCGCTCCTCCTCCGGTACCCGCTCCTCCGCCGGATGTGACGCCGCCCGAACCTGGAGGACTCACCGTGTCGCCGCTGCTCGTTCCGGCTCCGCCGTCATCGCCGGTTCCAGAGCAGCCTGCTCCGAAAGCCAGCGAGACGCCCACTGCGACGCCCATCACCCAAATGCGAGAAAGGTTCATCTTTGCTCCTCCGAACCGCAGCGGCCACCTTGGCGCTCGCGCGTCGACAGTGCAGTGACGCAAACGGATAGGACAAGCAAACGCGGTTCACAAAGTTAACGTTCACATGGCTGTTCCTGACTCGTGCAGCTCGACTGTATGAATTCACTGGCAGGACGGGCCCTATGCGAGCGCCTCGCTCCGACACTGCCGACGGCGCTGCCTCGCTTCGCTCGTCTCCTCTGCGCGACATGCGCCGTGCTCCGCAGCTCGGGCAGAGACCGCGTCCCTTACACGAAAAGGTTACGAGCAAGTCGTGACCCCACGCGCCGCAATGAGAACGGCAGAATCCCCGCGAGAAGTCCCTGCACGCCAGGTAGGTAGGAAACGCCAGCTCCACGCGGCGCGGCAACCCTCGGTCGATTCAATGCGCCGGCGCCGCGTCCGCGAGGCCGTCGGCGGCCCGCCCGATCCGCTCCAGGATCTCGCCCACTTCCTCGTCGGAGGTGTCGTGCTCGACCCCGGCGTACTCGCGCAGCTCCGCGGTGAACCCGGCGCGCCGCAACTCGGCGATCGAGGCGCGCGCGCCTCCGGTCGGCACCGCCACGTCGGAGGCGCCGTGGAAGGCCGTGATCGGCGGAAGCGTCGCCGGGCGCGGCTCCGAGCGCAGCGCCGCCGACGGGTAGAGCGACGGCGGGAGCAGACCGCCGATGGGGAAGGCGGCCGCCAGCGCCTCGGGGTGGGTGACCGCCAGGGCGAAGGTCATGATACCGCCCTGCGAGAAGCCGGTGACGAGCGGCTTGCCGACCGTGGGGCGGGCGGCTGCCAGGGCGGCGAGCGCGGCGGCGATCCGATCTGCTTCCCGCGTGACCAGGGGGGCGGCGACGTCGTCGCCGACGGCGTCGTACCAGATGTACATCCCTCCGCTCGGGTGGCCGTACGGGAGGATGAGCCGGGCGCGGCGGCGGTAGCGCAGGAGCAGCTGCAGGAAGTCCGCGGGATCCCCGCCCATGGGGTGCAGCGCGACGATCATCGGCACCCGCTCGTCGGGTCGCGCCCCGCCCGTCATGTGCTCGAGGTAGCGCACGCCCGCGATCTCGCCCCGGGTGGTGCTCCCCGGCGCTCCCGCCGGCGGCGGAGGCGCGACCGGCCCCGTTGACGGCGTCTCCGACGATGGACGCGCGGGCGCCGACCCCGCTGGGGGCGCCGGCGCCGGCTCGCGGCTGCACCCAGGCCCCGCCAGGAAGACCACGCCGATGGAGAGGAGCAAGCGCAAGCGAAGGGGATCGGCCGACGGGTGGCGCATCGGTACAACAATACTCCGATCGCCGGGAGCGACGCCGCGCGCAGATCGCCGCGGTCCTGTCTTCGCTCGCGTCTTCTACTTCCTCTTGGCGGAGCCGAACAAGACGAAGCTCGGGGAGTCAGGCAGCGGCTTAGGAAGGAAGAGAATCTCGTTCCCCTGGCCTACCACGACGAAATCGGTCACTTCCCTCGTCCCGTCATCGATGGTGCAATCGGTGGTGCCGGTGCCGTCGGCGTCGACGTGGTAGCTGCACATGAACGTCTGTTGAAAAATGGTCCCCCCGACGTTGAGCGTTCGCTCCGCCGAGGTGATGTGCCCACGGCCATCGATAATGAGGAAACCTATGGCCGCGGCCGGAGCGGAGTTCAGCTCTCCCTGGACGGAGAACGCGTAGCGTCCTCGTATACTGGCATCCGTGAACCCATGCTGGCAGCTCTCGTCATCTCGGTCGTGGTCGGCGTTCGCCTTGGACGCGAAGACGAGCGCCCCCGCGACGAGCAGGACGCCCGTGAACGCTAGACGGCGAGGCCCCGTCCTCTTCCAGAAATGTTGTTCCATGTCGATCCCCTCTTCGCCGTACACCGCGCTTCGCGAACCTCGAAGCGCGCCCCATCTTAAGACGAGCGTAGGGTAGCGAGGAGCATTCTCGGTGCAAGCCAATCCCCCGTTCCTGATCGCTCCCTTCCGATCTCGGCTCCCGTCCCTTTCGGCCGAGACACCGCATCGGGAGCGTCTGGGTCGACGCCTCTACGACTTGCCCGAGACGGCGGCTTTCACCCGATTCAGCTCTTCGAGAAACCGAAGATCGAAAAGGTCCTCCGCGCCGTCTCGCCCCGAGCGCCGAGTTGACGGGTTATCGAACGGGCGCCCCGGCAGCGCTCAGCGCGCCGCGGCGGGGGGCGGGAAGAATCGCTTGGGGGGCCGCGCGAGCCCCAGGTTCTCGCGCAGCGTTCGCCCTTCGTACTCACGCCGGAACAGGCCCCGGCGCTGGAGCTCGGGGACGACGCGATCGACGAAATCGTCGAGGCCGCCCGGCAAGTAGGGGAACATGATGTTGAAGCCGTCGCAGCCGCTCTGGACCAGCCACTCTTCCATCTGGTCCGCGATGGTCCCGGGCGTGCCGACGAACGCGAGCCCCCCGAAGCCGCCGAGGCGCTGCGCGAGCTGCCGCACCGTCAGCCCTTCGCGACGCGCCAGCTCGATCGCGCGTTCGCGCCCGCTCTGGCCGGCGTTGGTGGGCGGGATCTCGGGCAGCGGCGCGTCCGGATCGAACCGCGATGCGTCGCAGCCGAGCGCGATCGAGAGCGAGGGACCCAGGTTGCCGGCCGGCGACCCGACCCAGGTTGGGCGAGCGGCGACCCGACCCCGGTTGAATTCCACGCAGTCAGAAATCTCTGACAGGGTGAAAATCCACTGTCGCCAGCCTTATTCGCTCGGATTGAACCCTTCCTCGCCCCGACGCCTCGCGAACCGAAGGCTGTCCGAACGATGCGCAACTGTACGATCGTTGCGCAAGATCGCGTGATCGCTCCAGCCATCGAATCGCGCCATCGAGGTGATCTCCTCGTCGTTCCGCCACGATGAGCGTCATGGCCGCCTGCTTGCAATGTCCTCGCGTCGAAGCACCTGGTGCACGCGTCGTGTACGCGGCTCCAGCGTCATCAGCCAAACAACGAGGACCACGACCCATGAACCGATCGCGCAAGAACCGGATGACTCCTACGATGCATCGGTACGCTCCGCCCGGCGCCCTGCTGCTCGCCGTCGGGCTCTTTCCCGCATGCGCGACGCAAGGCGGGCCCGATGAGTCGGACTCCGAGGCGCTCGGCGCCGGGCTCGCCGCGAGCGCGACGATGACCTGCTCGAAGCTGACCGTCCTCAAGGGGTCCACCGGAGGCCAGGGCGCTCAGGCCCTGGCGACGAAAGATCTGAGCGGCACGGCCGATACGTGGAGCAAGTATGTCGAGTTCAACCCCGGCAGCCAGGCTCAGTGCGAGTACGCATTGCCGGCCGGCGCCTCGGACGCCGACGTCTCGGCGCTCAGCCTGTCGGTGAACTACCGAGGACCCGCGAAGGCCCAGATGCTCTGGACCTTCGACGCCTGGGACTACAGCACCAGCACCTGGGTCAAGATCGGCGACAACGCGTTCGCTTCGTCCTGGGCCTGGAGCGCCGCCACCATCGCGCTCCCGTCCCCGCACGCTCGGTTCGTGTCGGGCGGCAAGCTCAAGATCCGCTATGGAACCACGAGCACCGCCGACGCGTCCGACGTCGACCTGCTGGTCCTCAACGCCACCCTCACCAGCGGGCCGCCGCCCGAGTGCGTCCCCGAGACCGACGCGCAGCTCTGCTCGCGGCTCGCCAGGAGCTGCGGCCCGCTCTCCGCCAATGACAGCTGCGGCAACCCCCGCACCGTGGCGAGCTGTGGAACGTGCTCTGGCACCCAGACGTGCGGTGGTGGCGGGTCGCCTGGCGTGTGCGGCTCCACCTCCGACCCCAACCCCACCCCCAGCCCGGTGGCCGGGGCGTGCGGCGATCGCTCGAGCGGCAGGACCATCACCGTCGCGCCATCGGGCGGCGACCACAGGACGATCCAGGCCGGCCTCAACGCGGCGGCCGCAGGCGACACGGTTGTCGTCAAGGCGGGCACCTACAACGAGAAGGTCTCCTTCACGAGGAGCGGCACCGCTGCAGCCGGCTGCATCACCCTCAAGGGCGAGGCCGGCGCGATCCTCGACGGGACCGGCAAGAGCGGCGTCGGCATCGACATCTCCAGCAAGAACTACATCAAGGTCACCGGCATGACGGTGCAGAACTTCAAGGGCAGCGGCGACACGCCGATGGGCATCAGCGTGAGCGGCAGCTCGAGCTTCCTCGAGATCCGCAACAACCTCGTGCACCACATCGAGAGCTCCGAGGACGCCCACGGCATCGCCTTCTACGGGACGTCCGCGACGCCGATGACCGACCTCCTCATCGACGGGAACGAGATCCGGAACTGCAAGCTCGGCTCGAGCGAGGCGATGGTCCTCAACGGCAACGTCACAAAGTTCGTCGTCTCGCGCAACACGGTCCACGACAACGACAACATCGGCATCGACTTCATCGGCTTCGAGGGCACCGGCCCCTCGGGCTCGGACCAGGCGAGAGGCGGCGTGTGCGTGGACAACATCGTCTACAACATCTCCTCGGCCGGAAACCCCGCGTACGACGGCGAGCGGTCGGCTGACGGCATCTACGTCGACGGCGGCAAGGACATCGTCATCGAGCGAAACAAGGTGGACTCGAGCGACATCGGCATCGAGATCGCCAGCGAGCACGCGGGCAAGACCACCAGCAACATCACCGTGCGGAACAACTTCGTGTCGCGGAGCTACCAGGGCAACATCATGATCGGCGGCTACGACACGAGCAGGGGCAACGCGGCGGACATCGCGGTGCTCAACAACACGCTCTACCAGGGCGCCGGCGGCGAGATCATCATCCAGAACAACTCGAACGGCGTGCTCATCCAGAACAACATCCTCCGCGCCACGTCGGGCAACGGCTACGTGAGCAGCGGCAGCAACAACAGGAACGTGACCGTCGACAACAACATCTTCTTCGGCGCGAGCCGCAGCTCGGCGGGCGCCTTCTCCGACCCGCACGCGAGGTTCGTCGACCCCCTCCTCGTCGGGCCCCCGTCGGACCTCCACCTGACCAGCGGCTCGCCGGCCGTCGACGCCGGCATCGATCTGGGCAGCCGGAGCGGCGCCACCGACATCGACGGCGGCGCGCGGACGAGCGGCACGCGCATCGACATCGGCGCCGACGAGCGCTGAAGCCGCGCCGACTCCGCGAGGCGCGGGGTCCCGCAGGCCGGGTCGGGCGCCCTCGCCAGTAGGGGACAGCTATACCCCCTGCCGCGAGCGCGAGCGGCCAGGGCCGCCCGGTCGTCTGTCGGATGAAGGCGCGCACCCGCCCGACGTCCTCGACAACCGCCGTCAGCCGCGCCGGATCGTTGAAGTTGTTCACGAAGGCGTCGGCGAGCGCCTGGCGCGTAGGGAAAAGAAGCCAGAGCCTATTTCCTATTTCTTCCCCACGCGCCTCTTCATCGCCGCGAGCTCCGCGTCGATCTCGGCGTCCACGTCCCTCGACGGGAGCTCCCGGGCGGAGCTCGGGGACGGCTCCTCCGGAGGGGCGGCCGGCGCGGGCTTCTCACGGTCGAGGCCGATCGCTCGCGCGACGCGCTCGGTGAGCGAGGCCTTCGGCTCCTCCGGGAGCGGCGGGACGTCGGCCGGGTCGAATGCCGTCAGGCACTCGCCGCACTGGACGACGTCCTCGGCGCTGTCCCATAGCGAGACGGCGATGAACAGGCTCACGTTGAACGTCTTCTTCGCCCGGTAGAAGACCCCGGCGGTCCCGCACTGCGGACACTCGCCCCGGAACTTCTCCCCCGATCGCTCCACCCGCTCGCGGGTGCCGAAGATGAGCGGGAACTTCATGGATCGCTCCGTATCACGGTGCGCCCCGAGCGTCACTCGACGGATCCACCCCGCCCTGTGCATGGACGGGCAGAGAGTGGAACAGGCCCAGTGTCGCAGTCGACACGAGTTCCGTTCGCGCGATGCGCGTCGATCGAGTCATTGGATGTTCCCTCGTTGCCTCGAAGGACCTATGCGCGTAGGTAAAAGAAGCCGGATCGCTGCGCGAAGACGTGTGGCGCGACGAACCGAAGTGGCGGGACCGCGCGCGTCGCGACGCCTCGTTCATGGGTCCAACGAGCGGGCCCCGCGCGGCGCAGAGCACGCCAAGGGGGGCATCGGGGTGCCGCAGGCACACGTCGCCCTTCGGGCGTTGGTCTGGCCCGGGACGTACTGGCGGCTACGGGGCGTCCCCGAGCGCCTTTCGGCGCAGGACGGTGCTCTTCAACGCTCGGGGCTCCGGGTCGCGTGCGGCGCCCTGCGCCCCGAACCCCCAGTACGGCGGCCGCCGCGTCGGCGCTGGGTGAGCGGCCTGGAACGTCGCTCGACTCACCGAGCTGGACCCACAAAGAGAGCGCTCCGGCCGTTTTCTCTCGAATCGGCTTGGTCCAAGTATTCGTTTGACGGTTGCCAAGACCATGTGCCAGTCTGGTCCCTGAGGGGCTGGAAAAAGCGGCGGAGGGGATGGTAACCAACGTCGCCCTCTGGTGATCCAGGGCCGGCCATGCGGGGCGGCTCGGGGCCACGTCCGCCCATCGGGGCCTGCCTGGCGGCCGATCCCCAACGGAGTGAGGCGATGATGCGAACGTTCTTTTTGAAGCGGCCGGCGCAAGTGGTGGCGCGGTGTCTGGCCGTTGCGGTGCTGGCGGTTGCGGGGGTGAGCGTTTCGGCGTCGTCGGCCCATGCGGCGTCCAGTACGACGTGCACGGGCAGTGCCGCGCTCGGCTACTCGCCGGGGCTGACGTTCTCGTCGCAGTCGGTCAGCTGGACCTTGACCGACACCCACAGTTCTTGCACGTCCACGGACACCAGCCTGACGGCGGGCAGCTCGTCGCTAAGTGTCACGGGTGTCGCGTCGTGCAACACCGCGGGTGTCTACCCGAATGTCCCCACCTATACGATCTCCTGGAACAACGGCCAGTCCAGCACGATGTCGCTGACCCTGACCGATGCGGTCGTCGGCGGAATGGAGGTGGTGACCGGTGTGGGGACAGTGACGTCGGGGGAGTTCACCGGCGCCGTGGCGACGGTCGTATGGGTCTACACGGTCATTAGCCCGCTGCAGTGCCTCACCTCGCAGGGGGTCACCAGCCAGAGCGGAACGGTGGTCGTGCAGATCATCGAGCCGTGATTCATCGAAAGAATTCCGAGTCGATGCCGCTCGTACCGGTATCTCTCTTCATGACAGGAGCGAGAGCGGGTCCATATCGACCGCGACGGTCCCGTCGGCAAAGGCGCGCTTGAGCGACAGCCGCACCAGGCCGTCCTGTTGCAGCTCGACGCGCTCCCGCGTGTTCGGGGGTCTCAGGAGCCTGGAACGTCGCTCGGCTCACCGAGCGCGGTGAGGAAGCGGGCGATGTTGCTCGGCTCGGTGATCATGGCGACGAGCTTCACCCTGCCCTTGCAGGCCGGGCAGCGCCCTCTCGACGCCACCGCCGCGCTGCCTGCTCCGGCGCCATGTACGACGCCAGCGCCGCGATCGCGCGCTTGCCGGCGTCCAGCTCGACGCCCGCGGCCGCTCCGTGGTCGACCAGGCAGCGGCGCCAAGTCCGCGCTCGAGGAGCCCGCCAGCGACGTGGCCGAGCTCGACCAGGTGGATGGCGACGGTCACGAGCTCGCCGGCGCTTAGCACCGGTGTCCAGTCACCAGCGCCCGACGTCGCCCTCGACCTGCGCGACGGCCCCGCGCTCGCCGGCGTCCACCTCGACCCCGCGGCCCCCGCGTGCTCGATCAGGCCGCGGCACCTGTAGATGATCTCGACAACCCGCGGGAATTCGGTGAAGTTCACCGGTGAAATCCGCGTCCGATGCCGGTGAAGGTTCCCGGTGAAGAGGCCGCTCAGTGCTTCTTGGTGCGGCGCTGCTTGGTGCGAAGGGCGCTCAGCTCCTTGGCCTCCTTGAGCCGGTAGCTCTCGGCCTCGATCTCGATCACCTCGGCGCGGTGCACGAGCCGGTCGACGAGCGTGACGACGCAGGCAGCATGCGGGAAGACCTCGCCCCAGTCGGCGAAGGCCTTGTTCGTGCTGAGCAGGATCGGCTTCTGTGCGTCGTAGCGACGGGTGACGACCTCGAAGAGCAGGTCGGCGTAGCGGCTATTGTAGGAGAGATAGCCGACTTCATCGATGCAAAGAAGGGCGGGAACCGTGTAGCGGTGCAGCCGGCGCGCGAGCGCGGCCGAGGAATCCTGCGCGGCGAGGTCGGCGAGCATGTCACTCGCGGTCGAGAAGCGGACCGTGTGGCCGCGGACGACAGCCTGGTGGGCGACGTTCTTGAGGATCATGGTCTTGCCAACGCCGTTGGGGCCGACGAGCACGGCGTTGTGGCCAGTGGCGATGAAGCCCGGGGCGAAGAGGTCGTCGACGGCCTCGCGGTCGATTTTCTTGGGCCAGGACCAGTCAAAGTCGGTCATCGGCTTGAAGGCGGCGACGCGGGAGTTTTTGACGCGGCGTTCGAGGCTACGCTTGTGGCGCTCGCGCTCCTCGATACGCCCGAGCCGCAGATCGAGAGCCGCTTAATTGTTGCGGCGCGCGGCCGAGCTGTAGGACAATTGTTCCGTGAATACGCTCGGCTCACGTCTCCACGGGTTCGCGCTGTTCTCCCTGATGCTCGCCCTCGTTGCCGGGTGCGGCAGCTCGTCCGACGACGCCGACGCCCCGGCGAGCGACGGCGACGACGAGCCGTCCCGGATGGCCGGGATGACGGCGGCCCACAACGAGGCGCGCGCCGCGGTCGACCCGCCCGCCGATCCGCCGCTGCCCCCGCTCTCGTGGTCGTCCGAGCTCGCCGCGGTGGCTCAGGCCCATGCCGATAAGTGTGTGTTCCGCCACAGCGCGAACGGCTACGGAGAGAACCTCTTCGCGACGTCGAGCGGCGCCTCACCCGCCCCCGAGGATGTCGTCGGCTCGTGGATCGACGAGGCGGTCAGCTACGACCTCGCGAGCAACGCCTGCAGCGCCGCCACGTGCGGCCATTACACCCAGGTGGTCTGGGCCGACTCCCTGCGGCTCGGCTGCGGGATCGCCAGCTGTGCGGACGGCTCACCGTTCGAAGGGGGCAGCGCCTGGCAGTTCTGGGTGTGCACTTATGATCCTCCCGGCAATTTCATCGGCCAGCGCCCCTACTGAGCCGAGCGCGCAGCGCGCTCGGCGCCGCGCGGGGCCGCGCTTTCGACCCGTGAACGAGGCGCCGCGACGCGCGCTGGCCCGCCACATCGGTTCGCCGCGCCATGCTCCCTCGCGCAGCGATCCGGCTTCTTTTACCTACGTGCGCGTAAGTCGTTCCATGTCATCAAGGGCGTGAGCATGGCTTGCTCACTCGAAGTGCGCCCCCTTGACCTGGCGTGCGCCGCCGCGTAACCATCGCCTTCGGTGGCTCCAGAGTGGAGCGTGGGTTCTCTAGGAGATGGTCATGCAGATGTATTACTTGCTCCCGCTCGTGTTGATGGCGGCCGCTTTCGCGTACTCGATGTACGCCCGCAAGAAGGCCCTGGCCGAGGCCGCCAACATGACCCCGGAGGAGATCGAGCAAAAATTCAGCGACTTCTACGCCCAGTATTACGAGCTCCAGCCCGGCGAGCGCATCATCGGCAACTGGAGCGGAGTCGAGTACCAGGCGCCCGCCGGCACGGCCCGCCGCATCGCCGGCGGAGTCCTCAACGCCGCATCTGCCGCCGTGATCGGCGTCTCCACCTACGTTCCCAACGTTCACGTCGGCCTCACCAACCGCGGCCGCGTCGTCGTCTCTCGCGAGTACAGCGACTTCGGCAAACGCGGCAACTACAAGCACCTGGCCGCCTTCGATCAGGGCACCCGCGCCTTCAACCAAGACGCGGCGTATCCCGGCCAAGACATCGGCCCCCGCCCCGGCAACCCCTTCAACCCTCTCGTGAGCCTCGAGTTCATCCAGCTCCGTTCGCCCAGCGGCGACACCTACGAAGCGTGGCTGTCCCCGCAGGGCAGCCGCCACGGCCAGAACGGATTCAGCTCGATCTTGCAGTCGCTCGGTTGAACGCGGCGAGCGGCGCAACGCTGACCAAACCGCTCATCCCTGCCAGTCGCGCCCGGCCCAACCCAGGGGGCCTATTCCTCACCCGACATGTGGGACTCGGAGAAGCGAAACGCATCGGCGGGTCTGTGCCGGGGAGCCAAGCGCGAGGGAGCGCGGCCGACGAGGTCGGCGGCCCGATGAGGGCCTGACCGTCAGCGCGCCGTCATTCCGCCGTCGACGCGGTAGTTCCCGCCGGTCAGCCACCTCCCGCGATCCGACGCGAGGAGCGCGACGACCTCCACGACGTCATCGGTGGTGCCGAGGCGTCCGAGCGGCACCTGCTGGACAAACGCATCGGCCGGAATGCCCATCCCGTCGGTGAACGTCTTCCGCAGCTCGTCGGCGCTCGGTGTCGCCACCGGCCCCGGCGTCACGACGTTCACGCGGACTCCGCTCGACGCGAGCTCCACGGCGAGCGTGCGCGAGTAGGTGTCGAGCGCCGCCTTCGCGGCGCAGTAATGCGCGAACGGGCCGTACGGAATCGTCGCTGCCGTCGACGAGATGTTCACGACCGCGGCGGCCTTCGAGGCGCGGAGCGCCGGCAGGACCGCGTTCGTGAGGCGAACCGCGGAGAGGAGGTTGAGCGCGAGGGTGTCTTGCCACTCCTCGTCGGGGATCGTCGGGGAGCCTCCCAGAAACCCGCGCGACCCGCCCGCGTTGTTCACGAGGATGTCGAGGCCGCCGAGGGCCGCGAGCGCCTCCGCGGCGATCGCCTTCACCCCTTCGCTCGTGCGGACGTCGCCTGAGACGAACGTCGCCGCCGCGGGGGTGACGTCGCTGCGCGAGCGCGCGGCGACAACGACCTTGGCGCCGGAATCGAGAAGGCGCTGCGCGATCGCCGCGCCGATGCCGCGCGAGCCTCCGGTGACGAGGGCACGGCGACCGATGAACTCCTTCGAGAGATCGAGCTTGCTGGACATGATGTTCCTTTCGTCGAGGACAACGCGTCCTTCATACGGCTCGCGATCCGCACGAACCATGCGAAGTCGTCTGGGAAAGTTTCGAAATCGTCCGCACGGCTTGGACACCGCGGCCCGCGCTCATTACGCTATCGAGCGATGGATGCGCTGAGCGCGGTGCTCGCCCCGGTTCGTTTGCGGCGGACGCGCTGGGTCTCCACCGTCGGGCGCGCGCCGTGGGGCGTCGCCCTGCCGGTGGTCAAGAGCTGCATCCGGTTCCACTACGTGGTGCGCGGCAGCGCCTGGCTCAGCGTCGACAAGACGGACGAGCCGCGCGTCGCGCTCTCCGGTGGCGATCTCGCGGTACTTCCGCTCGGCCACGCCCATGCGCTGCGCGACCATCCGCGGAGCTCCCCCCGGAGCTTCGCCGAGCTCGTGCGATGCGCCCCCAACCCGACCCATGACGTCATCCACATCGACATCGGCACGAAAGGCCCGGAGACGACCTTCATCACGGGCGGCTTCGTGCTCGACGATCCGCTCGCGACACCGATCCTCGCGACCCTGCCGCCGCTCATCCGGATGACCCCCGACACGGAGCAGGCGGTGCCGTCGTTCCTCGAGAACATCCAGTTCATCACTCGCGAGGTCGAGACGAGCCGGCCCGGGTCCGAGATCGTCCTTCTCCGGATGGCGGACGTCATGTTCATCCAGATCCTCCGCGCGTACCTCGCGCGCTTGCCCGAGGACGGCGGCGGCTTCCTCGGCGCGCTCCGCGATCCGAGCACCGCCGCGGCGCTCGGCGCGATGCACCGGCGCGCCGAGGAGCCGTGGACGGTGGCCTCGCTCGCGAAGGAAGTAGGCCTCTCGCGCTCGGTCTTCGCGGCGCGCTTCACAGCGCTCGTCGGCGAGCCGCCGCTAGGCTACCTCACGCGGCTCCGCATGCAGAAGGCTGCGGTTCTCCTCCGCGAGGGCGCGCCGCTCGCGAAGGTCTCGCGCCTCACCGGCTACTCGTCCGAGGCCTCGTTCAGCCACGCGTTCCGGCAGTGGGCCGGCATGGCCCCCGGCGCGTGGCGGCGGCACCTCAAGTCGAGCGATCCGAGCGCGGCTTCGGACGGAGGGCGTCGAGCCCTCCGTGCTTGAAGGCATATCGGCTCGGCGATCATGGCGACGAGCTTCATCCTGCCCTTGCAGGCCGGGCACTCGAGGACATCGAGCGCAAACGTGCGGCGCAGAAGCTCGGCGCGGGTCGTCGACCGCCCGGTAGCCGCCCCGCTTGCGGCGCGGCGCCGTCACCAACCGCGATCCGTCTACGTCATGGCGGTCTAGCTGAACGAGTGGTCCGGGCGCCGCTGGATCAATCGGGGAGGGCGGCGGTCAGGTCCATCTCGACCAGGATGTCGAGGGCGGTCCAGCGCGAGCTCGGCGCGGAACGGCGAGATCGCACGCCACGCATCACGCGGCCGGCGCCGACCGCGACACGGCGCGCTCCCAGTCTGTCGGCTCCTGCTCACCACACCTGGCCGTCGTCCCTGCGCTACACGTGTGATCTTTCGACAACAGGACGATCGGGTCCCCATGAACGGTGTGGTCATCTCCCGTTCCTCCGGGATGTGGGAGCCCGGGATGCACGGCGCACGCGGCAGCCATGCAGAAGGATTCGTGTTCTCGCGCGCCGTGGCGACCGGCGCGGGTCGAGTCGGCGACGGGAGCGCACGAAAGCGGCGCCCCTGGTACGGCAGGTGCGATGGGTCCTGGCATGCCTAGATTTCAACCGATTCTCGTTGGTTTCACGGCGCTGACCTTGCTCCTCCTCGCCGGGACGGCGCGCGCGCAGGAAGGCGGCTCGTCCGGCCTCGAGCCTGCGCCCCGCGCCGCCCCGCCCATGGATCTCGGCCTGCTCGTCGGTGCCGGCATCCTCGTGACCCCGGACGCTCCCGGGATATACGTCGATGTTGCGGCCACGTACCGTATAGGCCTCCTCGAGCTGGGCGCCTTTGGCCAGCTGGGGGGTGAGCTCTTCGGGTACAGCTTCACCGGCGCCGGCGCGACCGCAGGCGTCGCGTGGCGCGCGCCTTTCGGACTCCGGCTCTCGCTCGCGGGCGCCTTCGGGGCGCACGGCTACAAGGGCGTCGGCAGCAAGTTCCTGGACGCGGATCCCGGCGGGGACGGCGAAACGCTCTTCGTCGGGGCTCGCGCCGGGGTGAGCTGGATCTCCGGGAAAGGTCCCACGCACTTCGAGATCGGCATCGCCGCCGCGGCCGAAGCCGATGTGATACGGGACGAGGACACCTACAGCTATTTCGACGTCGAAGAGACGCGCCGCGTGCGACGCACCATTGGAGGCGCGCACGCGATGCTGTCGCTGGTACGGCTAGGGGTGAGCTCCGACGTGCTCTGACCCGGTCTCCGCTGCGAAAGCGCGATGAACGTCCCGGCTCAGCGCTGGGTCCGCGCGCCCTCCCCGTCGTCGATCTTTTTGCCGTGGCCGGAGGCGATCCGCTGGATGTAGTACCTGGTCGCGTCGTCGGCGGTGTCAGGCGGCGAGGTGACGTTCTGGCGCGGAGCAGTGAAGCTGCGCCCTCCTGCTGACTCGCTCATGGCAGAGACGTCGGCCCAGAAGGTCAACACCACCGGCTCCGGCCGCCGGCTCCGCTTGGTCGCCTTGGGCGGGGGGCTCGGTGGGGACTGCACGCTCACGCGGTACATGATCCGCTTCTCTTCGTCGTGGAATCGTGGAAGTAGATGGGCCTGATGCCGTGTCTCCAACCGCGGCGTCGGTCAAGCGAAGGGCTGTCCGGCGGAACCTACCGCTCGGCCGCGGCTACGACGTTGGCCGGGGCTTGTCGAGCAAGGGATGGCGGAAGCCTGCCGAGGCGTTACCTTCCCCGATCCCTCTCAGCCGATCCGGCCGCATGGACGCGGCTCCTCGGCCTTGAGGGTACGGAGGGAACCATGTCCGGAGGCAAGGGTGGCGGCGGCGGTGGTGGTGGCAAGGGTGGCGGCGGCGGTGGCGGCCACGGAGGAGGTGGTGGTGGTCGTGGGGGTGGCGGCGGCGGTGGTGGCGGCGGGAAGGGCGGGGGAGGCGGCGGGAAGGGAGGCGGGGGCGGCGGCAACTGGCCGAGCACGACCGGCAACCCGTCCGGCCCCGGTCGAGGGAACGCCCCGCCGTCGAAGTAGAACCTGAGCCGCTCCTACGCGGCGTTCCGATCGAGCGCGTTTGCCGCGAACCTGCGGCGCGGGCAGCTCCGCGGGAGCACGTCGGCGTTGCGGGCGAAGGGGCTTCGCCTGCGGCGCTCACGTCCCGGGGCAGTCGCCTCCGAGGGGGGCGCGAGCGGCGCGCCTACCGCGCAGCAATGAGCCCACCATCACCCGGTGCACACGGCTGGACGAGCAGCCGCTCAAAATGCGCCGCAGGAGCGCCCCAGATTCTCCAGGCCGCTCACCACCTGTTGAGCGGCGTCGAAGCTGCCCATGTACAGACGCTCGCCCTTCTGGGCGCTGCGGTCGCCGATGACGATGCGATAGATGACGCCCAAGCCCGTCGTGTCGTGCCATTCCCCGTTCGCCAGCAGCTCGCGGTCCAGGAAGCGGAGCGAGAGGGTGTTCGGCGGGCCAGCCGTCGTGACCCGGACGCGGCAGTGCCCGAGGTATTCGAACCGGGCCCCGAGCCCCAGCTTCTCGCGGCCCATGAGCTGCGCAATCCCCACCGCCACCTCGGTGCGCCAGGCTTCCTGCTCGGGATGGGGATCGTCCCTCCCGTCCGCTCGAGCCTGGTCTTCTGCGGCGGCGATATCGGCGCGAAGCCTGGCGGCAACCTCCTCCTCGCGGGCTTGGATCAGCGGCGCGAGCGAGGCCATGAACGCTTGCTTTATCTCTTCTGTTCCCTCTGTGCCCTCTGTGCCTCTGTGGTTCAAATTCTCTCTCGAGCGGTCTCGCGCGGCTGGAGCCGGCCCGAGAGGACGTCGCCCAGGTCGACCGTCACGCCGGCGCCGCGGCGGACCCTATCCGCCAGCACCCCCTCCAGGGCCGCCAGGTTGCCGTGGATGTGGGAGACGGCCGCGATCCGCACGGCCGCGGCCTGGCGAAAAAAAAGTCGCCGCCGATGTCGAGGCGGCGCCGGCGGCTCCGACGTCTCCGTGAAGCGCCGAGGACGGCGCGACATCACCCGGATGAGGACACCATGAACACGATCGACGCCCTCCAAGGAACGCTCACCGCCACGACCGACGCCGCCCCGGCCCGGACCACGCTCCGCAGCGTCGGCGCGGTGCTCGCCGGCCTCCTCTCGACCGTCGTCGTCACCACGGCCGTGGACATGGCGCTCCACGCCTCCGGCGTCTTCCCGCCCCACGGCGAGCGGATGAGCGACGCGCTGTTCGTGCTCGCGCTCGCCTACCGCATCCTCTTCAACACCGCCGGCTGCCACGTCGCGGCCCGGCTCGCTCCGGCTCGCCCGACGCGCCACGCCCTCGCCCTCGGCGTCGTCGGCCTCGCCCTCGCCACCCTGGGCGCCATCGCGATGTGGGACCTCGGCCCGGCCTGGTACTCGCTCGCGAACATCGCGATCGCGCTGCCGTGCGCCTGGGCAGGCGCGCGGCTCCGAGGCGCTCGCCCCCGGTCGTCATGACGTTGTGCCGTGCATTCTCGTCCGGCGGCGGGCGGCGCGGCGCGCGCCCGTCACCGGGCGAGATGGCCGCCGTCATGCGGCCGGCGTCGAGCGTGCTCGTGTTGCAGGCGGTTGGCGCAATTTGCTGCCGTGAACCCCGCATAGTACCCTCGCCCTCCTCCGGGGCGGGCACGCGCGGGTGGTGCTGCACTTTCCCCCAAAGTGCAGCACCACCCGGAAACGGTCTGGGGGAGGCAGCCGGCAGCCGGTACAGACCGGGGGCCTGGGTTACAAAGTTGACCGGGACCCTGGGTGACAGATCAGACCGGGAGCCTAGGTAACAGGCTCTCGGTTTTTGTAGGAAACCGACCGGAGGTGTCGGTGCCCTGGAAAGCGATCTGTCCCATGGATCAGCGCGTTCATTTCGTCAGTTTGGTCAACGAGTCCGACGAGACGTTCACGGCGCTTTGCGAGCGCTTCGGGATCAGCCGGAAAACAGGCTACAAGTGGGTCGCGCGCTATGAAGCGCGTGGCGCTGCCGGGCTCGCAGAGCATCGGCCGGTGGCACACTCATGCCCGCATCGGACGCCGGCGGAAGTGCTCGACAAGCTGATCGAGCTTCGCAAGGAGCACCCGAAGTGGAGGCCGAAGAAGTTGCGTGCGCGACTGGAGTCGCTAGGCGTCAAGGAGCTGCCAGCCGCCAGCACGATCGGCGACGCACTCAAGAAGCACGGGTTGATTCCGCCGCGCCGCCGTCGGGTTCATCCGCCCATGCACCCGCTGCCGATCGCGCCGACAGCGCATCCGAATGAAACGTGGTGCGTGGACTTTAAGGGGCACTTCGTGGTCAGCGACAAGACGCGCTGCTACCCGCTGACCATCACGGATCACACGACCCGTTTTCTACTCAAGTGCGAGGGTCTCGTCAAGGCAGATGACATCGCTGTAAGGCCTCACTTCGAGCGAGCGTTTCGAGAGTTTGGCCTCCCGGCGCGAATCCGCTCGGACAATGGGCCTCCGTTCGCAAGCCCGGGCATCGGTGGGCTCTCCGCGTTGTCCGTCTGGTGGATTCAGCTCGGCATTACGCCGGAGCGAATCGAGCCCGGCCATCCGGAGCAGAACGGTCGGCACGAGCGGATGCATCGCACGCTAAAGGACGAAGTGGCAAGCCCGCCGGCCGCGTCCATGCTCGCACAGCAGCGCGCGTTCGATCAGTTCCGACGGGTGTACAACACGGAGCGTCCGCATGAGGCACTCGAGATGAAGACGCCGTCGTCTCGGTACACGCCATCTCGTCGATGCCTGCCCGAGAGACCCAAGTCGCCCGAGTATGCCGACACGATGAAGGTGCGGAAACTGGACGATATGGGCCGCTTGAGCTTCGCCGGGCAGACCTCGAAGACGAGAGTGTCCCGGCTGCTCGCTTACGAACCGGTGGGGCTCGATCCGGTCGAGGAAGATGGCTGGAACCTCTACTACGGGCCGGTTCTGCTTGCAAAGGTCACGCTCAAGAACAAGGAGCTCCGCTTCGAGAAGCAGCGCTGAGCGCCTTCACAACGAACCAACAGCAAACTCACAAGTTGCCAGTCTCCCCCCCGGCCCCCCCTCGAATGAGCTTCGCTTCTAGCCTTTGGCGGCACTCGCCTCGGCACCGTCAACTGGCGCGACCGCGCGCAAAGAGAGACGATGACGGCTTTTGTCTTTGTCTTGAGACTCGGATTGCGTTAATAGGCTGCTGGTACGTGACGACGAAGAACCCCGTTCGCGTAACCAATCGTATTGGTCTGCGTCTACTCACCCCCCGGTAAGTGACGGCAGCCACCCGGACCGCGGCTCCGAGCCTCGCGGACCGCGATCCCGGGAGCCCAGAAAGTGTCACCTAGGCTCCCGGTCTAAAGTGTTACCAGGGCTCCCGGTCGTTCAGCCCTGCCGGCAACAGAAACGGTCTGGTGGAGGCTGCTGGGCAGCCCTACCGGCAACGGAAGCGGTCTAGGGGAGGCAGCCGGCAGCCCTACCGGTAACGGAAACGGTCTGGTGGAGGCTGCTGGGCAGCCCTGCCGGCAACGGAAACGGGTAATGGTCAAGGTGACTGGCACCTTGACCAATGGTCGGACACAAGCTGTCCTATCTGACCCACGTCTCTGACGGCGAGTAATCGCGAAATCAGCTAGAATTAGGGCCTACCAAGCAAAAGCGCCATGTCCGGCTGGAACCCGAGCATGGCGCCAGAGCACCGAGCGGTAGGCCCGCCCGTCGCCCGCAACGTCGAGCATGGGCCATGCCGCTGAGAAAGGCAAGGCCCGGCCATGTCTCTGCTGTCAGCGGAGGCGCGCGCTCGCGTCGTCTCTCAGCTCGTCGAAGGCTGCTCCATCGCCTCCACGTGTAGGCTGACTGGGGTCAGCAAGCCGACCGTGCTCGCTCTGCTGCTCCGCGTCGGAGCCGGGTGCGAACGGCTGCACAATCGCATCGTCCGTGGCGTCACATGCCACGTTGCGCAGTGCGACGAGATCTGGAGCTACGTCCAGAAGAAGCAATCTCGGGTGACTGCCGCCGATCCTGCTGAGTTCGGCGACGCGTACACGTTCATTGGGATGGCCAGCGCGTCGAAGCTGATCATCAGCTACCGCGTGGGGAAGCGCGATGAGGAGAACACCACCGCCTTCATCAAGGATCTGCGGGCTAGACTGACCACCATCCCGCAGCTCTACACCGACGGCTGGCAGCCGTACATCGCCGCGGTCGGGTCGTCGTTCACTGGCGGCGTCGACTACTGCCAGGTCGTCAAGCGCTACAACCGGAAGGCTCGGCGCGACGACGATCACAGGTACGAGCCTCCGCGTGACCCGTTCATCACGAAGACGCCGGTCTTCGGCGTTCCCGACGTGGATGCTGCTTCCACTAGCCATATCGAGCGCCAGAACTGGACCATACGGATGCACATCCGCCGCTTCACCCGGCTCTGCAACGGCTTCTCCCGGAAGCTGGCGAATCACCGCGCCGCGGTCGCGCTCCACGTCGCCTGGTACAACCTGGCTCGGATCCACGAGTCGATCCGCTGTACGCCGGCCATGGAGGCGGGCATCGAGCGGCACGTCTGGTCCATCCCGGAGCTCGTCGAGGCCGCCCTGGCGGAGCCCGAGACCGAACCGCCGACCCCGCAGCCGCTCAAGCTCCGGACGCCGCCACCCGGGGCGCCCACGTCGCCCGCCAGGGCTCTGCCGAACGGGCGCGGGTTCTTGCGGCTGGTTGGGAGCGGGCCGGCTGCGCCTGTGGCGCCTACGCCGCCCGAGGGGCCGGAGCCCCCGCCCGCACCGCAGCCGAGGCGGATGATGCAGCTCAGGTTGTTCGAAGAGTAGATCCGTTGACAAACACAAGACCCGGACCAAGTCTCGGTGGCCACGGCGGCTGCTAACAGACTCCGGCGGCGTCCGTCCAAACTCGCAGCGCCACGCCATCGCGACGAACGGACAGAACCACCCACCCAGGGCATGGCACTATGACCACTGCCTCAAGGCCATGCTCTATGGCGAACGCTAGCTCTGTGCCTGCAACCGCGGAGTCGATCGAGGTGCTCATATAATGTCCGACAGCGCAAAGAATCCCAACAAACTCGACGATCTCATGGGTATGTACAAGCAGGCCGAGAAGTCGGCGCGAGCCGCACAGGAACAGCAAGACAGCGAGTCGAGCACGTTCTTGGAGGCCGTGTCCGACAGGCTGAACGACGCCCTGAGGCCGGCGTTTGCCGAGATTGAGGCCCGATACAAAGGCAGTGGGCTGAGTGCGACTGTTGGCGAAGGCAAGAAGATCACATGCGATGGCGAATTGTCTGCTCAGGCGAAGGTCGCTGGCCAGGCCACGTCGCTGATATCCATGCGATTCCAGCTGCCAGATGGCTGGCATCCGACGAATGGGTTCGCCGTCCTGTATATGCCGGACGTCGGCTTCGTTGCTGATGAGTCAAAGCGCCGACTGGTGCTGTATGTCACCAACCTGACGGGGACATCGAGCCAGGCGCCTCTTGCGGTGAAATCTCTGGACCCGGCGACTCTCACGAGGCAAGTCGCACTCAACGAGATTGCCAGTGCTATCGCTGGCGTTAATCGCCTTGGGATGAGGTAGCGGGCGTCGAGGCGATGTCGCTCAGGTTGCTTGCGGTCGGAGTGGGCTGACTCACCACCGCCACCTCTTGAGCCGCAGCGCAAGCGCTTCCCTCGCGATCCTCAGCCGGCTGAGCGCCGTGTGCGGGCTCATGCGGTGCTTCCTGGCGTACGCCGAGACGCTCTCAGGGTCGTCGACGGAGAGGAGCGCGTCGACCTGCCAGCCCGGCAGGCTGGCCATGGCGTCGAGCACTTCGCGGGCTTCGATCTGCGCGTGCATGTCGATGCCGGCGGGCTCGCGGAGCAGCCCGAGCGGCGACGGATGAAGCACGGCGCGTCGCGCCCACGCGCTGTGCACGTAGTGCGAGGCGAGGCGCCACGCGATGCCGTGCAACCACTTCCGGAGCGCGTCCCTGGGCTTGTCCTTCGGATCTGGTCTGTAGAGCCCGCGTCGGACGGCGTTCCAGGCGTTGAGCAACACCTCGGCCTCCACATCGCGGCGGTCGCGCTTCGGGATGCCGGCGAGCGTCGCCATGACGATGCCGCGCTCGGCAAGGATCGCCTCCATCGTCGGCTTCTTCCGGGGATGTCGAGCGGCAGGCGGGCTCTTCGCCCCCTTCCGCCGGGGCTTCACCCAGACCTCCCGCACGTCGGGCAGCGGTCAGCGGCGACGGGCCGACCGAGCAGGCGTTCGATGGTGGTTCCAGCGGCACGCGCGGCGCGCATGGCGGTGCCTGGCGACCCGGCGAACTGGCCCGAGGCGATCGCGCGGATCGAACGGGTCGGCATGCCCATCACCTCGGCAAGGCATGCCCACGTGCCGTACGCGGCGCGCAGGTTCTTCAGCGCCGCCCGGAGGCGCTTGCGCTCGGGTTCGGTGAGGGAACGGGTGACGAAGGAGCGGCGGCTCCGTGTGGGTACACGTCCGCCTTGCCCACCGTCGGGTGGGATCAGGTATAGCTGCACTGTCGGACCTCGGTTGCTCGGGGTTCGGCCACGCGGGGCGGACGCCGGCAAGCGTCGCGCCCCGCACTTCTTCCGGCCGAACCTACGGGCCCGATCCGAGCTCCGCTATCGCGAAGTGCTCACTTTGACCAATCGACTGGCACCTTGACCATTACCCGGAAACGGTCTGGGGGAGGCAGCCGGCAGCCCTGCCGGCAACGGAAACGGTCGGCCGCGAACCACCACACGTGGATGGCACGGTGCGTGCCGACATGCGTGCTGACAGCTACCAGACGCCGTGACGAGAGCAGCACACTCGACGCCACCCCGCCGCGCGCCGGGCACATGACACCTTCAGGCGACTTCTCGCGAGCCTCGCGGGGCCCAGTCCATGTCGCAAGATCACGACGAGCGGCCCCAGGTCGTGATCCAATTGGAACATGAAGGCGGGAAGCCGGGAAGAAAACATGAATGATCTTCCCGCCTTCCTGTGGACTCTCTCTGGGCAAAATTGACCACCACCCGGCGGCACGCCGTCAGAAAATCAGCCGGCATGTCGATTGACGGGGGCGCGGGGGTGATTATCCCTGCCCGGAACGTCCGGCGTGGGCCTGGCGTTCTCAACACGTCCAGCGCGCAGGGGTGGAGCGCTTCGTACCTGTTCTCCGCTGCTCCGCGACGACGAACAACGAGAGGTCATCCCCTCATGACGAAGCCTTCTCCGCTCAAGAAGAAGCCCGCTCCCAAGAAGCCCGCGGCCCCGCCCCAGGCGGCGGCGGCGTTCGACAAGATCCTGCCCGAGATCGAGGCGCTGAGCCCGGATCGGCTGATCGCCATCAACCTCGATATTCCCCGGGTCGTCTCTCAAGTGCTGGGCGTGCTGCCCGGCCTCCTCGCGCTGCGCTCCGCCATCGCGGAGCACGTGCCGACGCACGATGTCGCGTTGCTCGACCGGCTCGAGGCCTACGCGCTGGCCGCCTGGTACGCGCACCTCGCGTGGCTGTCGAGCGGAGGCGCCGAGAACGCGCTGAAGCCGTTGCTCGCGGAGGCAGCCCCGCTGCGCGAGAACCTGCTGAGCGACGCCGAGGCGCTGGCCCGGCGCGGCCTGCTCGACGCGGACACGGTCGCGGAGATCCGCGCGGGGCTGGGGCACATCGACATGGCGAACGACCTTGTCGCGCTCTCGGCGCTGTTCACTGCGAGCTGGGCGGAGGTCGCCAACAAGACGGCGGCGACCGAGGAGGAGGTGAGGCGCGCCGGGGAGATCGGGCCGCAGCTGCTCGCGGCCCTCGGCGTGCGGGAGCACGGCAAAGGTCCCGGGCCGACCGAGGCCGCGGACAGGAGGGCGCGGGCGTTCTCGCTGCTCGTCCACGCCTACGACCAGACCCGCCGCGCCGTCGCGTACCTGCGCTGGGACGAGGAGGACGCCGATACGATCGCCCCCTCTCTCTACAAGGGCCGCACCGGCCGCGCGACGGCGCACAGCGACACCGCCGCCGCCCCGGGCGACGAGGCGCCGGCTGAACCGGCTGCGCCCGGCGCGGCGACCCCCGCAGCGCCGAACGGCACGGCAACGCCTGCTGCGCTGAACGGCGCGGCAGCGCCCGCGGTGCCCGGCGCCGCGCCGAACGGCGCGGCGCCTGCCGGCGAGACATCGCCGCCCGCCTCCGCGGCGAGCGCTTCCCGCTCCCAAGGATCGGCTGCCCAGGCGAACGCACCGGCGGAGACATCGCGCATGCGCTGAGAGCTGACCGCCACCGCGCCGCCAACCCCGCTCCACGCGCAGCCAGCACGTCACCTCACCCTCTCCCGCGTTCGTCGCGGCCATCTCGACGCCGCTCGCGACCATGCGTCATGGCGCGCACGGCTCCGGTTCCCAACATCCCCGCGAGCCCCGGCATGAACCTCGGCATCTTCCTATCGGCGGCGGCGAAGACGTCGTCTGCCGGAGCTGAAGGCGTTCGCGGACCGCGTGGACCGCCAGATCGAGACGCCGCTACGCTCGCCGGATCTCGAGCAAGGTCACCCCCTTCGGACCGGGCGCGCCGGGCCCGCAGGCGCCGAGCAATCAGGGCGGTGGCGGCGGCGGGGGACATACCACCGATCCGCTCGGCCGGACCATGCGGCCATCATGGCGCGCGGCGGAGCGCGCCGCGCTGCCAGACGTACCGGCCGCGGGCGCTGCAGATACGCCGGTAGGTGGCACGCGCGCGATGCCAGGAGGCGCTATTCCAGCCGGAGGCGCCCGGGAGGGGCTTGTTCGCGGCGATCGAGGGGTGGTCGCACGCCGGGGTCATCCCAGCCGGATCCGCGAATCGGACCGCGCCCCCCTCGATGCGGAGCTCGAGCGCGACGGAGCAGGGGATCGGGGTACCCGGCGCGCAGTCGTCGAGCGTCGCGCTGGTGGGCACGTCGAGCACGGGCTGGAGCGCGCCGCCTCGCGCTGCGTAGAGCACCGTGTGCGTCACGAAAGGCACCGCCGTGGAATCCTGCTCGCGTCCGCGCGAGCACTCCATCAGCTCGACGTCGGACAGGCTGAGCGCCCCGTGGCAGGAGCACATGTTGAGTCGCTGAGGCGGGATCGTGGCGAGGGTCGACCAGCATGAGGCATCGGGGCGCCACACGGCGCCGCGGGCGGCCAGCCAGGCATTCTGGTCGAACGGCTTGCCAACCGGCGTGCTCGGGTTGGGGTTCATCCCAGGAGCCGGCGACGCTGCCCCCGCACCAGCCGTCGACGGCGGCGGCGCTCCCGCGCTCGACGACCCGGTGATGCCCGGGAGCGCGGCATCGAGATCGAGATCGACCGGGCCAGCCCCGCCAGCAGAGGCGCCTCCGGCGGGCGAGGCCGACGCCGCGGGCGCGCTCGTGGTGGTGGCCGACGAGCCCAGCTCGCCCGGCGACGCGTCGCCCTGGGACTCTCGCTCTCGATGACAACCCGGCTGACTTGCTGCGAGGACCGCCGCGAGCACGACGAGGGTGGGCGAGGCGACGGCGCGTTTCAAAACAGGGAGTCCTGCAAGAACTGCTGCAGAAAGGTCAGGGTGAAGGGACCGGGCATGGCCACGTAGCCACCGAAGATCGCGAACTGATGCCAGTAGTCCTTCCCCTCGCGCAAGTGTGGGTAGGCGGCGATCACGTGATCCCAGAGCGGGTTCTTGCCGGCCTCGTAGGCCTTGCTGTCCGGTGGCGTCGCGGTGACCCGCGCCACGGGGCCGCCTGCGAGCTTCTCGATGCTGATCCGGATCCCCTCGTTCGCCGTGAGCTGATAGCCCCCGGTCATCCGCAGCACTGCGTCGCTCCGCGCGTTGAACCACTGGATCACGGCGGGTGCATTCGAGGACGTGCCCCGCGCGTCGAACGCGTACACCTCCGAGACGCGCTGGCGGTTGCTGGCGAAGGCGGCCCACAGGGACAGCCCGCCGGCGCTGTAACCCGCGACGCCGAGGCGTCCGAGCTGGATCGCGCCACGGTTCCTTGCGAGGCGTTGCTCGGCCCAGAGCAGCCGGAGCGCGCCGCCGGCGAGGGCAGGCAGGGAGGCGCCGATCGCAGCGCCGAAGTCGCTGCCGCTCGGCCAGGGGTGAAGGATGACCACGGGCTTCTGGCTCCGAGAGAGCGCATCCTCGAAGCCAGCCCGCAGATGCACAAAGGGATTGTTGTTATCGGCGGGGTCGGGGCGGAACCTGTCAATCCGCCAGACCTCCGCGAACAGATCGTCCACGGGCTTGAGCAGATAGCGGTTGAGCCCGAACATCTGGTGATGGGCCTCGTCGATCCGGGTATACGTGTAGCTCTCGGGCCGGAAGAACACGATGCAGCCGACCCCGGGCGCAGGAGGCGCGGCGCACGCGGCGGGGACGCTGGCGAACCAGATGAGCGGCTTCCCACCGGTGTATCCGAGGGCGACGAGCTCGGGATCGCCCGGCTGATGCTCGGCGATGTACTCAGACGCGAACGCGGCGTACGCCATCCAGAACGGCGTGATGTTCACGAACTCCGTCCGGATCTGCGCCAGCGCGGCGCCGTTCACGTTCGCCATCACCTTCGTGTCCACGAGGGGGTGGCTCTTGACGTAGGCGGGGATGTTCGCCGCCTCCAGCATCGTTCCCCCCGCGACCACGTCGTAGGGCTGCTCCACCTGGAGCACGGGGTGGCTCATCGGGCCCACGCGCCCGACCGCGCCGAACGAGGCCGTGAACGTGGCCTTCAGGACGACCCGCGCCGTGCCGTCGGGGATGTCGAACTCGCGCACGCCCGGGGACATGGACGCGAGCGGCAGCGGCGCCCCACCGGCCTCGAGGCGAACGTCGGCCCCCGCCTCGGGCAGGAGCGCGTGCCCCGCGTTTGGCCAGATGACCCTGAGCTTCAGCATCAGACCTGCTCCGTCTCCTGGAACACGGGATACACCTTCCCCTCGAGGGCCAGCTCGACCATCGTCGACCTGTAGACGAGCTCCTCGACGAACGGCGGCGGCGCGTCCAGGCTCGGCGCGGGCAGGTCGAGCGGGATGCTTTCCAGGAAGCGCCATACCGGGTCCAGCTGCGCCTGGAACAGCGCATCGTGGAGCGCGTCCACCGCCGCGCGGAGCCACTCCGGGGGCGCAGGCGCGGCGGGCGCAGGCGCATCCGGCGGCGGCGCAGGGCTGACCGGCAGCGCGACCCACTCCGGGATCGCCTCCGCCGGCATCACGAGCGTGTCCCCAGGGAAGATCACGTCGGGCGATCGCCCTGCGTAGCGCTCCTGGTTGAGCGCCCAGATATCCCTCCAGCGGGCACCGTCCCCGAGGTAGCGGGCCGCGATCCGCGCCAGCGTGTCGCCGCTCTGGACGACAAGCACGTTGGGCGCGATCCACAGCCCGGCATCGACCGGCGGCGGGGGGATCGGCGGCGGCGATGCTGGCGAGGGCTCCGGTGCGATCCCCTGCACGACGGCCTGAGCGCCCGTCGCGGCGGAGTGGAGCGCGAGCATCGCGCGCTCCTCGGCGACGGTGAGCTGCCATGGCCCCGCCGGTTCGACCAGGGACAGCGCGGCCCACGGGGATGCCTGGGCGATATGAACGAGGTCGGTGCGCGTCACGAGCAGGAGCTTCTGGGGCTCGGCATCCGGCAGGCTCACGGCATCACCGATGCGGCTCGGGACGCGCACGTGCCACGTGTCTCCCTCGGGCAACGGCGCTGTCCGGCGCAGGCCCCGCTCCCGGCCGGCGAGCGCCCTGGCGAGCTCATCGGCACTGGCGATTGCGGCGCTTCCCCAGCCCGCCGGCACGCCATCGACGCGCACGCGCCCGCTTTCGTTCGTTCTGCGCACGACCTCCCCTGCAGGCGTGCTCACCCGCATGCTCACATCGGCGATCGGGGTCTCGAGCTCGTCCAGCAGGACGATCTCGTAGAACGAGAGCTCGGTCCCCGCCTCGGGAGGTCGGCCCGACCGTGACCTTGCCGGTCCAGCGTGCGGCGCGCGGGCCTCCTCTCTTCGGGGCGCGGCGGACACACAGGCGCGGATCTCGCGCAGCGCGACGAGCTCTCCGTACTCCAACGCCCGGCGTACGCGCGCGGAGATCCGATCGCGGAGCTCTCGCTGATCCTGCGGACGCAGGCTGGACACGCCGCAGCAGGTGAGCTCGCAGTAAACCTCCTGAAGGACATAGAAGTTCTCGTTCCGCTGAGCATCGATGGCGGGCGAGGTGAACAGGGGCGAGACGGGCTCGAGACGGTCCCTGGATAGATCGTCGGCTGCGTGAAGCGCGCGCACGAGGTATATGCGCTCGCCGAAGTCCAAGACCGGCCATCTCCTGAGCCAGGAATTCGTCATATGGGGGGTGATGAGAAGACCGGCATGGATCCTGTCGAGCTTTCAGGAATATATCAATCCTCTGTGAGCCAGGTCAAGAGAGACGGTGACGCACCGGTATGGTAAAGGCATACGGCACGACCCTTCACGCTTGAACACTGGTAGAGCGTTGAGTCCCTTCCTGGTCGCACGCGGTCGTGCCGAGCTGCCCGGCTTGAGGAGACCCTGTTCGCCGCACCGCGCGGAGAGCTTGCTCCCCGAGGGCCGAGCGGCTCAGCAAGACCTTGCGCCCGCAACCAGGGAGGAACTTGGGCTTCTTCCCTGGTGCCGGCGAGGGTGCGGCGGGAAATAGAACAACTTCATCGGGTTCACTTCCATTGTCGAGCGGGCCACCTTCCGGTGTGGCCCAACGCGGGCCCAACTGGCGCCCCTCGGCCACCACAGTGTCCACCTCGGGGAGGGCGGCCTCGTCGCCCAGGGCCAGCTCCCCGTCGGACGGCGCGGAGGCGAGGGAGCCCGCGTCGTTCGTCGAGCCCGCATCCGGCTCCTCGGACTCCTCGGACGCGCGACCGCTTCCTCCGACCGAGCCGCCTTTGCCGGTCAGCTCAGGGATCGCCTCGTCCAGGGGGGCGAAGTCGCCCAGAGCGAGCTCCGCGACCTTGCGCGCGGCGCGCTTGTAGTTGTGGATCTGGTCGCTCGAACTATGCCCGGTGCGATCAGAGATCCACGTCTCCGTGCGGCCGTTCGCGAGCTTGACAGTGATGAAGGTCGCACGGGTGTCATGCAGGCGGATGTTCAGCCTCGCATCCGTGGTCTCGAACAGCTCTGGCCGATCGACTCCGGCGCGGCGGAGGTGATCTCTGAAGTTCTTCGCCCCGTTGTGCCCCGGCAAGGCGTTGCCCCACTTGCCGACGAAGACGCGTACCTTGTCCGGGCAGATCTCGCGCCACTTGCGGAGCGCGCGCACCACGTCGGGCGAGAGTGCCCAGGCCCGGGGATCGTCCGTCTTGTTCTCGTCGAGAACTACGGCCCCCCGGTCGAGGTCCAGATCCGACCACTGGAGTCTGCCGGCCTCATCAGCCCGCATGCCTTCCCGGTCGAGGAAGCCGTAGTAGATCCGGAAGCACAGGGGGATGGCCTTGCACCGCATCAGGCGATGGTCCTCGTCGGGGTAGAGGTATCCCTTTGCCTTCTCATCATCGGTTTTGGGGATCCACCCCCGCGGCAAGGGGTTGCTAGCGATAATGCGCGCTGGATAGGTCGCGAGTGTCAACATACGATGGATGATTTGAGCGATCTTTTGACGCGTTCCGGGCTGCAAGTGCCCTGGAAGCAACGACATCGCGTGATCAGCGTGGTCGAGCGTGAATCGCACGAGAGGGACGGGGCCGAGCACGTTAAGGACGTGAGCGAGTCTCCTTCTGTAATCGTCGGTACTTCGAATCGCCTTCACATGATCCGGATACTGCTCGGCGAGCTTTCCGGATAGAACCCGCTCCGCGAACTCGGCGAAGGTCGTTTCCCCGGTTGCGCGGGCCCGCGCTTCGCCCCGGCACAACTGGTCGACCGCGAGCCGGACATCACGGAGCGCGTTCCCCTCGCGCGCGGCAGCCTGCTCCAGCAATGGCAGGCCGAGCACAATCTGGCCGGCTGCGAGCAGGTGGCCCGCGAGGTCGGCTAGCACCTCCAGGCGTGCGTTGGCTTCGTGCTCGGTCCGGCACGTCGGCAGGCTGAAGGTGCGTCGACCGGCCTCGCCAAGGCTGAGGCGCGCGGTCCACGTGTTCCGGCGCAGCCGGACCGAGCCGGAGCCATTGGCACGCTTCTCTCCTGCTGGACTGCCGGGGGCGCGGGCGGCCAGTTTCGGACGCTCCGTTGTGCTTGCCGGGCGCGGCGAATCGGCAACGGTTGCTGCTGCCTCCGCCGGGGTGGGGCGTCCGCCAGAGCGGCTCGAGCGCAAACGTCGGTCGGTCGATGCCTGTGCAGGGAGGGATGAGGTGGGGATCGAAGCCGAGCGCTTGGCGCGCGCCCGTCGCTGGGGTACGTCGGTCATGGGTCGGTCTCCGGTGAAGGCGGGGGTCGATCAAGGGCCCGTCCGGCGTTGGTAGCGCCGAGCGGGCCCGCTCTACTTCGGCG
The DNA here is from genome assembly GCF_051473855.1 of Sorangium sp. So ce375. NCBI lineage: Bacteria > Pseudomonadati > Myxococcota > Polyangiales > Polyangiaceae > Sorangium > Sorangium sp. So ce375. The sequence continues at coordinate 8,960,582 of NZ_CP150335.1, read as the reverse complement.
GCAGCCTAGCACGGCTTGCGCCTGCGGGATGAGCGCTCGCCCGGCCGGTGCGCGGACCCGGACCTGGGACAGCTTCGAGGCCGGCAGAGGCCAGCACGGCGGCAACCCGCGCGCGCTCATTCGCTTCTGTAGTGCGACGGGCTTTGTCCTAGATCCGTGTTTGGAGGCAGGGTTGTGAGGCGAGCGGGCAGCTTGATCCGCAAACCGTGAAAAAGATGGGGGCCGTCAGTCGAACACAGGAAACTGACCCCGATAGGCACCACCCGATGCCGATTCGGTCTTCTGGATCTCTTCTTGGTGGATCGCGAGCGATAGGTAAATGAGCGCTGCACGAGCAGTCTTGAGGAGCCGCAGCGCTTTTGCCTCTAGTTCGGTCTTATCTACGACGAAACCGAACAGGTCTTGGGGAACTGCGCTCGGCTCATCGAGTCGCCTGATTATTCGGGGCGCGACCACTCTCGCGTACTGATGTTCCAACTGGTTCCGGAGTTTCGCAACATCTCGTGCGTCCGGCTCGATCGCCTGATGATATTGCTGATCCCATTCGTGCAGATCCTTGCTGAGCCAAAACAGGCCACGCAGAGGCCAGTTTTTCCGGTTCTCGAAGTCAGGGATAATTCCCTTCTCGGGCTGACCGTTCACGTGCCACAGGCTCCGAATGTTGATCTTATGGAGTGGCCTCACGATCTTGAAGTACCGCGCGAGGAAGATCGCCACCTTGTCGAGCAGCGAGTACGCCACCCGAAATGCCAGCTTCACGCGTTCCGTGGCAAGACCGAACACCGTGTCGTTCCAAGTATCCAACAGCCCAAGGTTCTTGTCGGCGAAGTGGCGTCCCGAACCAGGGTGGAGCCCCTCGTACAGGAGCCATCGGGCTACTGCGAACTCTTGCTTGAGCTGGTTATAGAAGCCGTGAAAACCGCTGCCGTGTTCGGCGGACACACTCATGGTCGGAAGGTGCAGAACATCTCGTGCTGCAACCGAAAACGCTCCCAAATCGTTCAGTGGATTTAGGTATAGACGTTCTCGCAGCGCCCAGAGCTGGAATGCTTTCTCGGTCGGCTCGTTTTCGGCCAGCCAAGCGCCGTTGCGATCTACGTCCTCGATACTTTTGCCCGCCCTTTGAGATGCGTACTCGTGATGCATTCGCAGGCGAGGAGAAAGCCCGGGCTCTAATGGCAGCGACAGTGCCCGTTCTAGAATGCTCACGACGGATGTGGCGAAGACTGCCTGGTGACCATCGTCATAGAGGGAACGAGCGTAATGTAGGAGGCACACGCCGCGATTGGCGTGCTCCATTCCGAAGTTGGGGTCTACGCCGCGGGCCGCATCGTAGTAGGCGAGCGCGTCGACAAATCTTCCCACGTTAGACATGAGGTTGCCGAGGTTGGTAGCAATCTGGCATCGTCGGATCGGTTCAAGTTGGTTGAATCGCTGGTGGGAGAATGCCCGTCTGAGCGCTAGGATCTCCTCTCGTGCTTCTTGGTCTTCCCAGGTCCATTCTGTGTCAGGGTCGGAGGCTCGCCGAAGGTACCGAAGACCGGCCCATGCATTCCCGACGAAGTAGTGTAGGAGGGGCTCCGCGTTGAGCCTGGTACCATTGCGAAGTAGATCGTCCGCAAGACGAATGGCATTCTGTAGGCCGTCTGTGCGGCCGGCGTCTTCGGAGCCGTCGATCAGCTTGGCGAGCAGAGCGATCGCGTCGTCCAAATCGAGGTCAGTCAATGACTTTGTGTCGATCAGTGTGTCAATGTTCGCCATGGCGCAATTGCTCGATATTGTTCTGGAATGGTTCCAACCACTTGCACTACAAGATAGATTCGATCATGAATCTCTGGCGTGCATCAGCCCGAGCTTCATCGTCAATAGGCCACCACGTGGTAGCCGGTTCATCATACGGCCGTCCTGGCTTTTTAGTCCAACCTAAGATCGCTCCCCTGTAGCCGACTGCCCGCGCAATTAGCGCCACGAGCATAGTGCGCACAACGGCGATTCGAGACGTGTAGGACTCTACGTTCTCCTGTGACTCTTGAAACATCAAGGCTGTGTGTACTATGGTGCCACGGCCGTCATCAAGCTCAGACGCCATCTCAGCCGTAATATCAATTTTCATGAGCTGGAAAGCATCCTCGACCACCCGGCTCGCTGCGCGGCGTGCAGGGATGCTCGTGATCTTACTGTACAACGTCTCACCAAATCCAGGACTCGCCAAGGCTTTGATCTTGTCCTTGTTCTCGCGAAGCCACTCCCGCCATTTCGATTTGTCAACCAGCGGCCGCTCAGCTTCGGGATCCTGATTGAGCAGCCAAAATGCGAAGGCTTCGAGGGCAACGTGTAGGGTCATATATTCACCTTCAACGTGGTAGCTGGCAAGGCCATCCAAGTAGAAGGTCAGAGCAATGTAGAGGCGCAGCTCGGGCCGTGAATGATATGTATCGCTGATCGCAGCGAAGAAAACGGGTGCCCAATGTTCTGCGCAGAAGTCAAGTGGTATCGGTGGCTTGGCGCGCGGTCTGTGGGAATGATCCCGACCGTGGCGTCCTCCTACTATCGCGACCTGTCCGTAGGACTCGTCAATGCCAAAGATGAGATCGAAATAGAACGCCCGGCCAAACACAAACTGTAGACCTAAGACGTCCGGATAAACATGAGAACGAGATGGTGCGGACTCGTTCCCGGTATCAATGATGAGGAACCAGGCGTTCTCGTCCGACTTGTTGCGCTCGCGTTCATCATCGAACAGGTCGCGCTTAACGAAGTAATATGTATAGACACCACGGAAACGGTAGCCGTCCGCATCCATGCAAGTGCTCACTGTTCCGTCCGCGCTTGTCTTTGTTCGGTGAATCAGCAGATTGCCTGCCCCTTTCGGCGGATTGAATCCTTTGACATAAGTCACCCAAAGCCGCGGAGGACGACGCGCATCTATAACCGACCAATAGAATCCATTTGCACGATCGACGTCCAGGAATGCACTGTCGGCCTTAAAGCGAGCACCATCTGCGAGGACGCCTTCGAAGGGCTTGTTTCTTAGATCGTTACGTTCAGTATGATCAAAGAAGATGGATTCTATATCGCTGCAGATGACGTTGAGAGATCCGGCTTCAATGAGGATGCCGCTCGCCTTGTTGGACAGGTCTCGTCCGTTCCAGAGGAATTGAACTGGTAGAGCAAAGGAAGGTACAGACGGCGCCCAGCCGTCCAGAATTTTTAAGATTAGCGCTGCCACGTGTATCGGTACTTCTTCAACGTGCCTGCTTGCATTCTCTTCCATGTTGCCTCCGCTTGCCGTTGACGAACCGTGGGAAGCTCCCCGGACGATACGGCGGTGTGACAATCACGCTGAGGTTCCCAATCGGTCCCCGTCGCGCGATTCTCCAGGTGGATTGAAGATGCGATCGACAGTTGCAGCACAACGATCAGGGAGGGAAGGAAATGCGTCCTTCCTTGTGTACGATCTCCTTGGACTGAGTTTCTTGAACGGAGTATTCAATCCCCCGAACGATGTGTTTGAGATCCATATGAAGGTGCAGTTCGCTCAGCGACCAACCAAGGCGCTGGTTGATGTCAGCGCGAATCTGCGGGCCTTGAGTCCGAAGATTCTCTTGCAACCTGTACAGGCGGTTGAAGAACAAGTTGGCCATGTTCACTGCTAGCATGTTTCGGCCACTGGACACATAACCATCGCCAACGATTCCGTAGACCGTTCCATCGTCGACCTCAGCGCCCAGTGCAAAGTGGCTCTTGTTACGTCTGCGAGACAAGACTCTGCGAGACTCGTCGTCGTTCAGGGAAAGATCCGACACCCCGGGAAGCTTCCCGTGCTCGATGAGCTTCGGCCAGTTGTCGTGAAGGATTTGGAGGATGCGACCCTTGGCGAAAGTGGTGGGATGACCTGAACCGTGCTCCATCACATCGATCAAGTAGATGGTGTCGGAGGTCACGAAGACGAAGAGCACTGGGCCTGTACGCTTAACGAAACCATCAATTTCGATAGTTCGCCCACCCAGATGCATGTGGCATACGCGCCAATCGTTGAAGAGGATGTCGTGGAGCTCGAGATTCATCCACGTTCTAGAGAAGTATGGCAGGAGCGTGCGACCAGCGACCGCATCCTCGATGATGGCGGTCACGCCGGCTTGATGGTCGCTGGACAGGAGGAGTTTGTTGAACTCTCGTGATCGTGCGACCTTGCGTGGTCTCGCAGGGATATACCGCCGCTTGTAGTCGAAGTACCTGACAGCCACGTCCCAAGGGTCAAGGGCCGCATCCACAGACATCCCGCTCAACTTGAGGCGGTGCGCGAGTTGCTCGCGCACGTTCCGCGGAAAGTCCGCATGAACCAACTTCTCGGTCATATCAATCGTTCTAGCAGGTTTTGTGCCAATCTCAGCTCCGCCCTGAGATGAGGGTGGAGAGCGGGAGGGCTGCCCCGGGGCCTATCAGTGAAGATAAAGACCTATCCTGGAGGATAGAGGCGCCCCGATCGAAGCTCCCCGACAGCATTCGTCGTGGAAGATCCCGGGGGATGCTCCCTGATCCAAGGTCATGGTGCTCGGCACTCATGCGGTAAGTCAGGGAACCATCTGCGGGATCTGCCTACATCAGGGTGAGCTACGGGGCGGCCACGTCGAGCGTCCACCGGCCGGTTTCACCCCGATCCGTCCACGTCCCGAAGAACAGGCGGCGTCTATCAGCCTCGATGGAGTTGAGCTCCGCGCTCCCCTGCCATCTCTTCGGGCCCTGCTCCTTCCAAGTGCCGATGACCTTGTCGCCCTTGTCCTCGCCAGTGAACGAGCCATGCACGGGGACGCCCTCGTCGAGGTAGTCGTAGGCGAACTGCATCACCCCCTCGACGTACTCGAAGTTGTGGATCTCGCCTGCATAGATTTTTGCGCCGTACGTAAATGAATGGAAGTTCATGTAGGAGAGCGTAGTACAAGCCTATTTGGCGCGCCGCGTCGGTCTTGATCGTTCCGAGGCAACCCCCCGGGAAGCTCTCGGGCATTCAGGACTTCTAGGCCAAAGCCAGTGCGACGCGAGGCCGGCTCACTGGCCAGCGACCGCAGGTAGGCGACGAACGCCTCGCGCTGGACCAAGCACAGCTCGCCGAGCTTCGTGATCAGCACGGCACAGCCGGGCGGAGCCCACACCGTTCGGTGCGCATCGCTGCCCGTTGATTTGCGGGCGGTGCGAGCAGTCGGCTTCGGGCAGCCCGTCAAGCTTGCCGGGCTGGCCAGTCCGCGTCGGGCACGGGAATCTCCTTGGACGACGACGGGCGCCCGCCGGAGCGGCTCCAGTGCGCTCGCCGGTTCGGCGGACGACGGCTCGGGAGCGAACGCGGCAGGAGGCGCAGGCGAGCGCTCCGCCCGCGCCCGCCACCGCTGGGCGAGATCAGTCATGGGTCGGTTTCCGGTTTCGTCGGGGCCGATGAAGCGCTCGCCCGGCATTCTCGGCACCGGCTCGGCCGGTGCGTGCGCACAGGACGGGCTCCAGGCCGGCAGCTGCCAGCACGGCGGCAACGCGCGTGCCCTCGTCCGCCTCTGCGTCACGGCGCGACGCCGGATCACCGGCCCGCGCTTGGAGGTAGGCAACGAACGCCTCGCGCTGGACAAGGCGCAGCTTGCCGAGCTTCGTGACCGGCAGCGGGAAGCCCGGCCCGCGGATCGTGTCGAGGAACACGCGTGCCGGGATCCCGGTGACCGACTCGACGTTCTTCTGTGAGAGCATCTCCGGCTGCGGCGCAGTGAGCGTGAGCCCCTCCAGCGGGATCGCGAGCGTCGCCATTGCCGTCGTCGTCGCGGGCGGGGCGAGCCCTCGGGGGCTGCCCGGGCCTCTGGCGGACACGTCCGGGACTGTTCTTTCAACCACGCGCATGCCGTTGTCTGCCTGACGAAGAGCAAGGGGTGCCGATACACGCGCGAGAGCCGTTCGTGTCATGCTGTACCTCCATCCGTGTTGGGTTCGCGCGCAACCATCAATGGCATGGTTGTGAAGCTCAAGATCGTTGTTGGTCCCAAGTAGTCCCGCGCAGGATCCGATCGTACGGCAGATGTGCATGCCGATCGCCCGAACGTGGGCTTGGGACCTCGGGCCTCCCGCGCTCCGCTGCCTCCCACGCGGCGCGCAGGCTGCTGGCAGCTTTTTCTCCCCCCTCCATCGGCGGCGCCATTCGCTTCAGCACCTCCAGGCGCGCAGCCTCCAGCCTCGACCGGCGCGGCGCCGTCGCCCGGCGCTTCTCCACGAGCTCACCCAGCACCTGCTCCGCGCGCTCCCACTGCGCCGCCGCCCCCGGCGCGTGCGCGATCCTTCGCACGGCGTTCCAGGGTGCTTCAAGCTGATCACACAGGTTGCCGAGCTCGGGGTGCAGCCGTGCGATCGCGCGCAGGTGGCACCGGGTCTGCTTGTTCATCTGGAAACACTCTTCCAGGACGTGGCTCGGCGCGCGGACAACTCCGCACGCGAGCTCGTACCAGCGACGCGAGCTCATGCGTCTACAAAAGCACCGAACCACAAACCTGCCAGAGCGAAGCCTTCATTTTCCGTTCAACTTTAAAGAGCGTTAAAGCACAGTACAAGAGTCGGCTCCTGGCGAGGGCGACGGCATTAAAGTCTGATGTAGCGTGCGACCAAGAGAACGCCGGTCCTCACGTGGCACCGTGCCCTGACTGGCGTTCGCTGGGACCCGATCACGTGAGCTCGGTGTGCGGGGTGACCCCTCCCGGCGATCCCACGGCCCGGCCATCGAGCGGGGCCAGCTCGCCCGGCGCCGCGGCCGCGAGCCGCGCTGGCGTCCACCTGGGCGAGCTCCGCCTTGCGCCAGCCTCCCGCCTGGACGAGCTCCGCGGCCCCGTGCGCCGAGTTCGCGTCCGCGGCGTGTTCGGCTCCAGGCCCAGACCGCTCCGGCGTCCGCCGGGAAGAGCTCACGCCGCACCCTTCGGGCCGCCGCCCCGCGGTCGTGCCCGCCGCGTGCCGCCCTTGCATACGTATGCGACGAAACGGAGGTCGGCGGCTCGCCGGAGCCCCTCGGCCGACCCCGCGCAAAATTACCAAATCGACCCCCTTCGCGCCCCCCAAATCGGCCCCTCGGGCGCTCCCTCGAAGCCGTCTAACTGCGCGTCACCAAAGCGGTTTCCACACCTGACCAGATCCCGGTAACTCGCGACGAGATACCGGTTCGTCAGAATTACCATTTCGAGCCTCCTCACGGGCTCTCGTTCAGGCTCCGTCCCGATCCCGACCCCCCACGACGGAGATTCGGATGTGGCAGGAGCAGCTACCCTCGCGCCGTGGGCGGCTCCAGACGCGCGGTCGCCAGGCCGCGCTGGCGGGCAACGCTGCTATACGTGCGGCATCGTGCACAGCCCCAGGCGTTCGCCCGCCAGTGGCACTCGAACACGCCCCTCGTCGTGGTCCCGACCACATACCCTTCGGTTCGTCTGGATCGTCTCATGTCCGAGGGGATCTGGAACTTCATCTTTGCCAATCAGTCCATCCGGACGGTGGTCTCCGCCTTGAGAGAGAACCTGCGCACCCTGCGCGCCAGCGCCGATCTCATGTCCGTGGAGGGGCGGATCGCCTCGGTGGAGGAGCTCTTTCGCCTCCAAGGCGCCGACGAGCTCTACCGGGCGGAGCGAAAGTATTTCGACCCGACGCGTCGGTGACACCGGCGCCCGTGCTAGGCTCCGGCCGAATTGAAGGCGCGAGGGTCGAGGGCGGCGTGAACGACTTGGTGGACACGAGGCGAACCGCTCTCGACGTCGAGGACTTCCTTCACGGGCTCCGGGGCGCTGCAAGGAGCGATGTGAAGACGTCCAACCCCGAGCTGCGCGCCTGGTTTGTCGACCTGGGGGGACGATCTTTCTTCGTGAAGTGGGCGAAGCGCGAAATCTTCGACGAGACGCTCCGCAAAGACGCGGAGATCTGCTCGCTCGGCCTTCACCCGGCGATCGTCCGTCTGTACAATGTGCTCGAAGCGCGGGACGGGACGGCGCTCGTCTTCGAGAAGATAGAGGGGACGCCGCTCATCGAGAGACAGAACCGCGGTCGGTTCAACGCGCTCCCGGTGGCCGAGAAGATGCGCGCGCTGCGCTCCATCTTCGGCGCCATCGACGCCATCGCCGGATCAGGCTACGTCGTCGTCGACTTCTACGAAGGCAATGTGATCTACGATTTCGCCCACAGAACGGTCAAGATCCACGATTTCGAGCTGTTCGAGCGGGGCGAGGGCTTCACGCTGAAGGCCCAGCGCAACTACGGCTCCACCCGGCTCATGGCCCCTGAAGAGTTCATCCAGGGATCGTGGATCGACGGCCGGACGAACGTCTTTCAACTCGGGCGTTATGCCATCTGCGCGCTGAGCGACCGCGCTGGCGAGGACTGGCGCGAAGGGTTCCGGTGCTCTCCCGAGCTGGCAAACATCCTCCTCCGGGCGACCAGACCGGATCCAGCGGAGCGACACCCATCCGTCAAGCGGTTCTGGGAAGAGTTCGACGCGGCGACGGTCGATGTCGCCGCCGGATCCACCAACTAAACAATTTCTCAACGCGGAACGCGCGCAGCCCAGACGACGATCGCGGCCAGCGCGGCGTGAGCGATCTCCTCCTGGACGTCGGCGGCACGCCCGCCGATGTGCGGCGTCGAAAGGACGCGCGGGTGCTGGAGGAGCTCCACGTCCAGCGCCGGATCGAGCACGTCGCAGCCGTACCCGTCGAGCAGCCCCTCGTCGAGGGAGCGCCGGACGGCGTCGTGATCGACGACCTCGCGTCTGGACATGTTGACCAGCACCCCGCCACGGCGCGCTCGCGCCAGGATCGCGGATCCGATCAGGTGCCGAGTCTCGGGCGTCAGCCCTCGGGCCTTCGACTTTTCGGCGGACGCAACGTCTACGCCGCCGAGGCGAACGCGCCAAGGTCGGCGTAGGTGCCGGGGGTGAACGGTGAACGCCGGCGATCACGTGGCCGCGATCTTAACCGACCCGACGCGGGACGCGATGATCACCGACAGGCGCACCGTCAACCGCGGCGGCGGCCCGCCCAGGGCGCCGCGGCGGGTCGCGCTCGCTCGTGGCGCTGGCACGCGGGCGACGTCGTGCAGCCCAGGGCGCACCGCCGTCCGAGCGCGCTCACGGCCACGTGGACACACCGCCAGTGACAGCAGGCTGCCGAACACTGGCACCGCAGACAGCTGCGCAGTGGCCCACGCTCTGGACGGTAAGACCCATGTCCATTGGGATGCCCTCCTCTAGGTTGCATTTGACGCCCAATCCTGCCATCAGAAGAATTGGTTGCATCGCCACGTTCTCCGGGCGATGGCAAAGGGGGAAGTAACCGATGAGAACGGAATGCCGACGGGTCGCATCGGCGGCGATGTTCGCTCTCGTGCTCGGTGTTGCTTCGACGCAGGTAGAGGCATCGGAGCTGAGCGCCGGTGTAAGCCTCGGTTGGATCCAGGCTGGCACTGCGCCGCGCTTCGCGGTAGGCACGCATGCTGGGATATCGTGGCACCTCAAAAAGAACCTCCTGTTGAAGATTCATGATCTGTGCAGCGTTGTGCCTCCAATCCAGATAGGCGGGCCCGGCGTTTACAATCACACCTCCGTTGTCCTTGGATACAGCTGGAGGGATGGCGACATTGACGTGGGCCCATCGGTTGCGCTCTACTTCATGCCAGCGTGCGGAAGCACCTTGTGTGGACAGGTTGCCGGGATGGCGGTGGGCGGACATGCGCAAGCCAGCGCGTACATTGCGGGGCCGCTGGGCATATCGGCGAGCGCCAATCTGGATTGGATCGACGGAAGAAGTCTTGTTCTACCAGGCTACGCATCCGTCGTTGTCGTTGCCGGCCCCGTGATGCGATGGAGTTCCAGATGAGCTCAAGGACGAGCCTGTTTTTCATCGTAGCTATCGCGATCTGGGTGTTGGCGGCATGTAACTGGACGGTGGGAGACTGCTACCCTCGCGAGGAATGGACCTCGGGCGCAGGTGCGGGACCAGGTTCGGAGCCCGTTCCGGTCTTCAGCTCCAGCGCATCCGGTGACTTCGGAAATGTGCCATCGGGAGAACGGCAAGGCGCCGGCGAGCAAAAGATCGAGTGCAACAAGACGGATAGCCCAGACGAAGAGGAAGAAGAGCGCCCGGAAGACAGCTCGGAGAGTCCGACAAATGGCACATGCTCAGGCCCCGGTGACACCGCCGGAGACGGCCAGACTTACGTATTCTGTAGCGACATCTGCAGTTCGAAGTGTCCGCCGGCCGGAGTGAACGGCTTCTCGCCAACCATCTTCAGTTTCGTCACGACGATCCCCGACGACGGAACAGGCGAATCGGGAGGCTGGCAAAAAGCCACCGTTCGTCTGAAGGTCAAGCGGTGGGTTGAAATATATCCGGAGTTCTGGGAATGTCCACAGATGACGTTCAGGATGCCACTGCGAAACAGAGCTCAGGGGCAGATTCCAGCGGACGAGGCTGCGCGCATCAGTGCCGACGTGGCGACCAGAGCTTCGCGTAAGATAATGAGGGCAAACCCCACTATTCCGCGAGGAATCTACTGTACCATGTTAAAGGACGAGATGGACATCAGCCTCCGCAAGCGCGTGGATGGGTCCAGAGTCACACAGCCATGAAGCACGGGGTCGAGGAGTTGTTCAGCGTCGTATATCGATACTACCCTCGGCGAGTTCCGTACGAGGATCTTGGTCGCGTGCAAACAGAAGAGGATCGACGGCTGGTGGACGCCCGTCGCCGAGCCGGCGCCGATTGCGAACAGTGGCTTGGCATGTTGCGGCGCCTGCGCGAGCAGTTCCCCGAGAACGAGGTCGACAATTTCTCAGCTCATCTCGCGATGGGAAGTCACGACGGCTGCTATTCCGGTTCTCTCTATCTTCCGAAGGCCACCGGAGAACACCGACATGCAATTGAATTGAGGGTGAGCTTCCTGGTCCCTTATTACATCGTCTACAGCTCGCGCCTCGTTGATGATCTCCAGGGGATCGAGAGGAAGAAATCGCTCCGCGCGACGCCACCTCGTGCTGTCACCATCTTCGTCCATGACACGGCCTACATCCTGCCCGCCTGGGTTGGCAAGCTGATCAAGCTGGTGAAGCCCGAGCTTGTCGAACCACCTTCGATGGAAGATAAACCCACGCGGCAGGTCATCTCCTTTGAGCTATCGCCCGATGAGCAGCCGTACGCTGCAGGGATCGCCCAAGAGATCGAAGCGACATGGGGATACGAGCGCATGCCGCCGGAGGTCGGCAACGTGGTCGTGCCGGACGTGGCGACCAATCTACGACGTTTGGGAGAGGCCAGGCTATACGATTGCCTTTTTTCAGACGCATGGTAAGCCGGTGATGCTCTCAACCTCGACACTCACCGACATCCCAAGCGATCTGGCAGAGCATGAAGCGCAGCGGACCGGGCTCGAACCGTCCAGAGCGGGCCGAGCTCGCCGACGGGACCTTCGGCCTTCGCGCCCGGTTCTATCGAGCCGGATAGCTCGCTGCGGTAAGCTTCAATCCAGTTATTCAGGAAAACGCAGTGTCTCGACCTTGATGCCATCCTCCCCCGTGATCGTCTCGCCCGACCAGTCCCAGCTGATGCCGCCCTTGCCCGGCGGACCGAGCTCGTAGGTGACGCCCTCCAGCGTGAGCTGGTCCTCGTCGAGGTAGGCGATGCCGATCGAGTCGCCGCCGCGCCCTGGGCCGCCATAGCCGCCGTCGCCCCCTCGGCCGCCGTCGCCACCGTCGCAGGACCACGTGCCGTCCCCCACGGCGCCGCCGAGCTCGCCTCGCCCGCCTTTGCCACCTTCCTCGGGCTCCCCGCCGTCGCCGCCTGGACCCGCGTCGATGGTCGTGATGACGCTATCGCGCAGCGTCACCTTGGCATGAAGCGCGACGATGCCGATGGTCGGGTGCCCGTTTTCGCCCCCTCGGCCACCCCTGCCACCGCAGCCGCCAGCGCCGCCGGAGCCGCCGCCGGCGCCTCCCTTGGTGGCCACGCCGCACACCGCGAGCTCGCCTCGACGGCCGCCGCCCCCGCCGCCGCCTTGACCCGGCATCCCCCTGCCGCCGTCGCTTGCCCACTCACTCACCCAGCCTGTCTCGGTGATGCGTCCGATGCCTTGACCCGCGGCGCCGACGGCGCCGATCATGCCGGAGAGCCCGGGGGAGCCATTGCTGCACTGGGCGCCTGGCACGTCCCCGCGTCCTCCCCAGCCACCCTGCCTGGAGTTTGGGTCTGGCGTCGGCTCCCCGTCGTTCCCGTCCTCCGCGCCGTCAGGGAGCCCGTCGCCTCCCTTGCCGCCAACGCTCGGGATTCCACCGTCGCACGGATTCACCACCGCCGGGCCGCCGGGAACGGTCTCCGCCGAGCACGCATCGTCACCATACAGGCCATCCGGTCCGTCCGCTGCACGATGTGGCCCGCGCCCCCCATCATGGCCTGCCCAGCCGTACGACGTGCGAACCTCGCTCCGTATGAGCTCCACGGCCGTGCCGGATTGCACGAGCATTCCGATCGGGCCGCCCGACTGGAACCGCATGTCGACGATCGTCGATACCGCGTCCGCGGCTCCCGTATCTCCGGCGCTCGCCGGTACGACGGTCAGAGCGATGCCATCGGTAGCTGCAATCTGAATCAGCGAGCGCGTGTCGAGCATGCGATCCCAGTCGATGCAGCTGAAGCCGCCGATGAGATCCACGCCGGAAGGCAGCGCGAGGGGCCCGAAGAAGCCGTCGGCGCACGCGAACACGCGCCCTCGTGCGGTGCGTGCGAGCTCCACGGCACGCTGCAACGTACGCACGGGCCGCTCCTTCGTTCCCGGGCTCGCGTCGTCGCCGTCGCCCCAGACGCCGGCCACGAACACCCCGCAGCCATCCTCCCACACGTCCGCGGCGAGGCGCTCGAGACAGAACGACTCTGGCGGGGCGTCACCCTGACACGACGAGGTGCCGTCGCACCCCGTTCCGCCCGGCTCGTTGGGACCCGGTGCGGTGCCGCAGCCGGCTGCGACGAGGAGCAGCGCGGGGGACAGATAGATCACTCTTGTGGTTCGCATCGTTCTCCCTCGATGTCGTGTCGTGCATGGGGGACATTCACTGGGGCGGTGGGGGATCGGGGACGTCGAATTGACGGTAAGACATGGAGTCGCCTTGCAGACCCCTGCCGACATGGTCATCAGGCGCGGCATTGCCGGCCAGTCCGCCGTCCCCACCTCTTCCGGCCTTCGCGGGCGCGTCCGGCCCGAAGCTCACGGAGGCAGCGATGGACGCCACGCCGTACGAAGGGCCGCCGAGGCCACCCCCGGCATCACCTCCGCGACCGCCGTTGCCCCCACGGCCGCCGCTGCACGCTCTCCACATGTTGTTATAGCCGACCCCACCGTCACCGCCCTGAAGCCCCAGGCCGCCTGGTTGACCCGTCCCGCCAACGCCACCGCCGCCGCCGTTGCCTGCAAACACCTCCGTGCGCTCGAGCGTCAGCGCGCTCCCGTGCAACGCAATGATGCCGATGCTCGCCCCGCCATAGCCGCCGCCCTTGCCTCCCTGGCCGCCGCAGCCCCCGCTTCCTCCCGAGCCGCCGGCCGCCCCGGCTTGCGGTCGGCCCGCCGGGCACGCCGTCATCTCGCCTCGCGATTTGCTGCCGCCACCGCCGCCGCCGCCCTGGCCGACGCCGCCCTTCTTCCCGTCCTCACCACGGACACCGATCCATCCATCCTCGCTGAGGAATCCTGGACCCGAGGCGCCACCCGCGCGATCGGCGGGGGCGCCGTGTGCGCCATCGCCTCCGTCGGTGCATCTCGTGAGATCCGGGCCGAGCCCCGCATGGCCGTCGAGTTCCGAAGTCTCCGCAGGTGCGGGCTGTCCCGCAGCGCCATCGCCCCCCGATTCAAGGTCGCCGTAGCCCCCAGATCCGCCCGTTGACTCGATGCCGTCGTCGCACACCGTCACGACGGGGAGCGCGCCTTTCGCGAAGTCCGCGGTGCAGGCGTCCGCGCCGTCGTTCCCCTGCACGCCGTCGCTGGTCGGTTCGCTGCGCGCGTCCTCTCCGGGCTCCCCGTCCTTGCCGTTGCCCGCGATGATCTGGCTGTCCCGCACGATCGCCCGGGCCCCCGAGCTCAAGATCATCGCGATCGACGACTTTCCATCGATCGCGGAAGCGTCGGCCGCCACGGCGCGCACGCCGACGATCAACGACGTCGCGTTGCCCCCCGCGATGCCTGCATCTTCACCCGCGAGGACGCGCACCGGGATCCTCGCAGGCGGTGCGATGACGGTCGACGCCTTCGGTCCGATGGCCGACCATTCATACGACCAATCGCCGCCGCCATCACAGTTGCGGCTGCCCCAGAGGTCGACCCCGGAAGGCAGCGTGACCTCCTCCTCGAACAACCCGCCGCACGCATACACGCGCCGGGTCGCTGCCTCGCCGTTGCCTCGTCCACTCGCGGCGATCCCGATCGCGTGTTGCAGGGTCTTCACCGGTGCGTCCTTCGTGCCAGGGCTCCTGTCGTCACCCGACAACGGGCTGACGAATACGCCGCACTCGTCGAGCGCCGTTGTCGTCGCTGGGTCGCCGTCACAGAGAGTCGGCTCAGGCGCAGGGGCGCACTCCATCACTTCCCAGCAATCGTCGCGGTACGAAGTGCAAGCTAGCAGCGTGCTGCTCGCTCCCCACGCACAGACCACGACAGCAACGGCGGCGGCCAACGCTCTTCGGTTTTCCCGTTGCCGCATCCCCTCGGTACCCGGCATGGTCACCACACCCCCTCGATCCTCACGCCCGTCTCGTGCCCGGTCACGACGGGCGATACATTGACCCGATCCTGCGCTGGCGTGCGCCCCAGGAAGGAGAAGTCGGTGAAGAAGAAGGACGCGGCGGTGGCCGCGCCGATCACACCGCCGGTGATGACGAGGGCCGTACCCACCCGGTCGGACAGGTTGCGCGCGTCGCGCAGGCGCCGCAGCTCGCCGCAGGGCGAGCGCTCTGGCGCTTGCCAGCACATGGACGAGCTCGAGCTTGGGTCGCTCTTGAGCTGGTCACGCCGAGCGCTCATATCCTGGTCGAGCTTGCTGGCGCTGATCATGAGGATGGCGCCTGTCGATACGGTGCCCGTCGCGAGCGTGATTCCCACGACACGCAGCGTCCCCGGCCAGGAAGCCCACGGGCTGAGGGCCTGCGCGCGCGGAGCGGGCAAAGCGCGCACGGGGGTCGGCGTCGCGGTTGCGGTCCCGTTGGCGCCACTCGCCTCCTTGGTGCCGCTCGCCGCCGCACACAGCAGCGGCATCGTGAACTCGTGCTCCGCGCCTGCCACGGCGCGCAAGGAATGAAGCGCGTCCTTGCAGCCCGGTGCACGGCCCCGCACCATGTGTTGGCCCGGCTCGAAGAACAGCGTGTAGGTCCGCGCGGTCCTGGCGATGCGCTTGCCGTCGATGAGCACCTCGGCGTCGGGCGGATCGACGCCGAGCACGAGCCGCGCGACGTGCGGCGCTGCGTTGCGCTGCCCTGCCTCGAATCGCTGCTGGAGCGCTTCTGGCAACGCTTCGCGCTGTTCGAGGCTCCTGGCCAGGTGCTCGGCCGCATCACGGTACTTGTGCAGCGCAAGCTCGCAAAGGCCGAGCTCGCCCGCGAGCTCCGCGCGCTCCACCTCGGTGCTGGTCGCCGCGTCTGCGGCCTCGAAAGCCGCCTTGTAGGCAGCATATGCCTCGATCCACAGCCCGGCCTTGCGCGCTCTGCGACCACGGCGAACATGCTCTTTCACCGTCGACCCGTCGCTCGGTCCCGCCTTCGGATGGATATCGTCCGCGCTGGACGAGTTCGGGAAGCCTGTTGCAGCCCCGAGCATGAGAAGAATCGAGAGCGAATGCGCAGTGGAACGCATCCAGCGACGGTACTGACGCCGACTGCTCGGCGTCAACCGGCAGGAAACCGCCACGTCTCGGCGGTTTTGGCGAGAATTGGCGGTCGGATGACGGAATGCGTTCGTCCATCCGCCAGGCCCGGCCGGATGTGGTCCATGCAGCCACAAATGGGCACACTATCCGACCGAAGTTGCTCCTCCACTCAATTTTCTGAACCCTTTGGGCCGCCTCAGGTGTGCTGCTTACCGTGGCCAAGCCAGCGACCGTCTCCCTCGGCTTCGAGCTCTTCCGGCGCCTGGCCAGGCGCCACGGTGTCCCGGCGCGAGACGCCGAGGACGTCGCCCAGGAAGCGCTGCTGCGGGGGTTGGACGCCGACAAGCGGATCGAACCGGGCGGCGACCCGGGGCCCTACCGCGTCACGATCGCCGTCAACCATGCGCGCAATCACGTCCGTGACGCGCGCTGCCGCGGCGAGGTGCTGACGTCATTCGATGAGTGCGAGATCCGAGATGAGTGCCTCACGCCGGAAGAGTTGCTCAGGAGACGGCAGCGGGAAAAGCTCGCCCGGGAGCTGATCGACCAACTCGAGCCCAAGTACCGGGATCTCGTGATCAAGCACGACCTCGAGGACATCCCGCTCGCGCAGATCGCCGCCGAGCAGGGGATCCCGCTCGACACGGTGAAGACGCGACACCGGCGGGCGCTCGAGGAACTCGAGGTGCAGGGCGGACGGCGGCGGGCGCGGCAGCGCTCTCATGGATGGGACGACAGCGCCTGCGTGCCGGTCGCGTTGGGGTTCGGCCGCCGCGCGTCGTGGGTGGCCTCCCTGCGCCGTTTGGGCATGAGGATCCTCGTTCAGGCCGCGCTCGTCCTGCTGACGGGCGCGCTCGTCTCCGCGGTGCCGCCCTTGCCCGGCCTGGAATCGAGGATCAGGGCGGCGGCGGTCCACGCCCCTGCCACCGCGCCCGCGGCGCAGGACGCCGTGGCGCGCCCCGTGCGAGATGGTGCCCACAGCGCCGCGGGGCCCGCCAGCGGAGACGGCGGTCGCGACGTCGCGGTGCCCACAGCGGCAACAGCGCACGAGATCTCGTCGCCGACGGAACACGGAAGCGCGCACGGCGAGGCGATGGCGACCGGCACGCCCGCTCCCTCGAACTCGAACACGACAAGTCCCCGGGCCGCGCCTCCGGCGAGCCCCGTTCGAAGGACTGTCAGCGAGATCGAGAGGAGCCTGGTCAACCAGGCTCGGAGGGCGATCGAAGCCAACGACGTCATGGCCGACGTCGAGGCTCGCCGGCTGCTCGAGGCCCACGCGCGACAGTTCCCGCGAGGGCGGCTCGCCGCGGAGCGCGAAGAGCTGCTCAGGCAGCTTCGCTGAATCGTCGGCCACCCATCAACAGCCAGGCAGGCGGGGACAACGGTGCTGCTTTCGCGCAGCGCAATGCCGAGATCCGTCTTGTGTCGGACAAGAACGCTCACGTCCAGGAGGCGAAATATGATGGAAGACATGCTGGGTGCGATGTGGCTCGTGTCGCCGCTCGGGCTCGCGATGATCGCGTGCGTCGCGATCGGCTTCGCGGTCACCGCGCGCGAAGCGCTGGGACGAGAGCGCGGGCTTCGCGAGGCGCGCGAGCACGCGCATGATGACGAGGAGGCCGCCCTGACCGATGCGACGGAGCAGGTCGCGGACGAGCGGGACCGATACCGGCGCCTTCTGGACTGTCACGTCGACGCGGCGCTCGCAGAGCTGACAGAGGTCCACGCGCGCCCGGTCCCCTGGCCAGGAAGGATCCTCGAGTCGTTCTGCGCGACGATGCCTTCGTGGAGGAGGAAGCTGGCCGAGAGCACCGGGTTGGACCCGCGGGAGGTGGAGCAGCTGCTGAGGAGCGAGCTTCCTATGACGCCCGGTCTTGCTCGGCAGTTGGAGGCCTTCACCGGCACGCCGGCGCGGTACTGGGAGCGCCTCTGGCAGCTGCACGACGACCACCGGACGGACGCCGAGGAGACCGTGGTGATCCAGGTCGGCGAGCCCGTCACCAAGCGCGAGAGCTCGGCGCGTCCGGTGTCGTCACCCGCGCCGAGCTCCGCGCCACCGACTCCGCCGACGATACCTCCCCGCGCGCTCGACGTTCCTCCGCCCGTGGTGCCGTCTCCCGAGCTTGCGGCCAGGAGCCCGCGGGCGAAGCTCCCGCCGCCTCCGCTGCCGCGGCTTCGGTCGCCGCTCCCTGTCCGCGCCGCCACGGGGGCGGAGCTCGCCGAGCGCGCCGCCTCGCTGACGAGCTTCCCGCTACAGCGTGACGAAGGGGGGACGAGCTCCGCCAACGCGTCCGACTGGGAGGACGCAGAGCGCTCCCCGCTGAACACGACACTGCCGGGCGTAGGGAGCCATGGATGAGCGCCGCCGCGCTTCGCAACTACACGCCATCAGGAGCCTGCTGGCAAGCATGCCTCCGCTACGGGAACTGAGCAGCTACGGCTGACGTCTTCCTTTGGTAGCGGACGCCTACGGGGAAGTCCTCGAGCCGGTGCCGCATGTGTCCGGAGACGCGGCATCATCAGATTACGGGCGAATGCCCGCGGGGGACGGTGAAGCCATGGGTCGTCCGTCGAATGAAGACGAGCGCGCCGCCGCGTGCGCGCGCCTGTTTTGCCCGGCGGTGGTACGCGCCGTGCTGCGCTGGCTGGGGAGGCTGGGGGTCCCACCGGGCCATCGTACCGACGTCGCAGGCCAAGTCTGGCTCAACGCCTGGGAGAGCTGGCCCAGGTTCGACCCGAAGCGTGGCAGGCCGGAACGCTGGTTGAACGCGATCACCGTACACGTTGCCTCGCACTATCACAAGCGTATGCAGCACCGTAGGGAGGAGCTAGTCGATTTCATCGATGTAGCCGATCCAGCACCGGATGCCGCTGCTGCGATGGAATCCGACAGCATCAGATCGGACGTCGTCGGTGCGGTGAACGAGCTCGATCCGCAGCTGCGCTTTGTTCTCGTGGCACACGATCTGGAAGGGATCCCGATGGCCCAGGTGGCAGAAGACGCGGCGCTACCTCTCTCTACGCTCTACAAGCGACGCACAAAGGCCATGGGTGCGCTGCGCGACATCATCGGGCTTCGGGTAGCCATGGAGAACTTCGCCCGGAGAGTGGGGTCGCAATGAGCATCAAAGGCCTGGTTGTGCACTTCCGGCGCGACTTGGACGACCATGAGGCCGAGCGAACCATCGGCGCTCTCATGATGATCAAAGGGTCATCAAGGTGTCACCTGTTGCGACCGGTTACAAGGACGACCTGAACCGGCAGCAGGTCAAGGGAGAGCTGCGCGACAAGATCCTCGCGCTTGTGGGCGAAGAATAGGCGTCGAGCTCGGCTGGAGCGCCCCCGAGCCGAGCTCGTTCGGCCTCGGGCGGCAGGGGGAAGAAGTCGCCGGCGACACGGGGCAGCAGCAGGCTCTCGATCCGGTCCATGTCGTCGAGCCCGTAGTGCGTCGCGATCCGCACCGCGGCGAGCAGCGGCTCGCACGAGTAGTCACGCATCATGACCGCCAGCCTGCGCAGCGTGCGCAGCGACCGGCCGCGCCGCTTGAGCAGCGCGACATACGCGATCACCTCATCGACGCCGCGCGAAAGCTCGCGCTCCTCTGGCGACGGCGGGTCGCGCGCGAAGACCTTTTCGCTGCGCGGCGGTCGGTGCTCGGCGCGGTCACTCGTGCGTCGAGAGCTTCGCGCCGGCGGCGACGTGCTCCTCGTGCACGCGGGCGAGGTTGTTCTTGCACCGCGGCACGAGCTCCAGGAGCTGCTCGCGGTACGGCTCGGCCTTCTAGGCGCGCGCGATCTCGGGCACGTCCGCGGTGCCCGCCGCGAGCACCTCCTTGACCGGGCCGCGCGAGATCCCGAGCGCTCGCACGATCGTCCGCGTGCCGTGACCCTATTCATTCGGCATTCGCGCCGAGCCACGCCGCGTGCACGATCGCTATCTGCCGCGTCGTCAGCCGCAGCGGCGCCACCGCGTCCGCGAGCCGCTCGCCGCACGCGCGGTTGGCACGCGCCAAGGTCACCAGGCATTTCATGGCCGCGTGCGCTCCGAGCGTGTCCGCGCGCACGTGCGCCTGCACCGCCTCGGGCAGCTCCGCGACCAGCGGTAGACGCCGGCTCACCCAGCTCGGCATCCGGCCGAATCGCTTGCTCAGTTCCTCGCCGCTGCAGCCGAATCGCTCCCGCAGCTCGCGCAAAAACCAGCCCAGATCGAGCGCGTTGTCCGCGTCGCCCGCGCGCAGCATCCGCTCGAGCAACAGCGCATCCGCCGCGCCAAGAGCCCATGCCGTTGCCCGCACCGTGTGCTGCCCCAGGGGACGAAGCAGCCGCACCCGCTTGTAGCCGTCGATCACCACGGGCCGCTCGGACAAGGCCGGGCTCACGACGATGATGGGCGCCTGGTGTCCAACCTCGGCGTGCGACGAAAACGGGCGCCGCTCCTGCGCCGGGCTGCGGCTGCGAAGCTCTTCGTTGCGAAGGTCGAACTGGTGGAACTCTAGATCCATCGGGCACCGAAGAGCCGCTGCTCCGCGGCGCAGGCCGACCCTGGCACATCTCGGCTCGGGTCTGTTCGGCAACCCTTCGGGGTGTCCGCCCGTTTCTCAAGTATCCATGACCTGCGCCTGCCTCTGGTTTCGCGCGGCGCCGACCGGGACTCGGCCGAATAGCCCAAGGAAATCCGCGCCTTGGACCCCGAACTCGTCTTGCGCGATGTCCCTGCGAAAGTGCCTCGAGCGGCGGCGGCACCCGCAGCGACGCAGGCGGCGGCAACGCCATCACCGTCCGCAGTTTCAGCCGCCGCCCGGAGAAGTAGTCCGGGTTGCGCTCCGGCCACGACCCCTGCGTCGTCTTCCGCCCCGCCACGTGGCACGACCGTGACGACCACAAGTGCTGCCGATCACCAACGGGAGGATCAGGCTGGAACCACCGACGGCAGACTCGGCACGGCCTCGATGCATCCCCCGAGCGTCGCGCCTCGCCCCCGTCGCGGCCCGCGCACTCACCACCGGCTCGATCTCGAACGCGCTGGCGGCGCGCTCGGTGCGACCACCGTCAGCCGGAGGAATGGACCAGTTTCGCGACCAGAGGCGGCTCAACTCTCGACGATGAAGCACGTGCTGCGCCGCGACGACCTGGCCGTCCGCAGCCCCCTCGACGGCCCTTTCGGTGCGAGGTTGTGAAGGGACCGGTATGTGTCCGGCAGCCTCCGATGAGGCGGCCCGCGGTGTCACCCAGGCGCGACGCGGCGCGACGCCCCCGGCGGCGCGTCTGCCGCGCCCCCTCCAGGCGCCCCCGGTCCCCCGGAAAGGCGGCGATTGCCGCCGGTGTTAGACGGATCTACCTTATGGCGCTGGACAGCATTTGAGCCTTGAGGCGCAGAGCCGATCCATGAGATTTTGTAGGGGATGTCACAAAGACGATCTAGACGGACCTGGTCCGGCGGCTTCGATTGAACAATCGACTGATAGTTAAGCGGCAGGGCGCGCTCGCGCGATGTTGAGCGCAGAATAAGCGAACGGCTGGTGCAGCAGATGACGGTACGCTCACGCAGGATGTTGGCGCCGGCGTTGATGACGCCCCTGTTCTGGCAGTAGTTTCAGTGTTGTCTTTCCCAAAGGACCGCAGAGGATTTCAGGATGGACGTAAGCGCGAACAACAACAACAATGGTGAAAAGGCAGCGGCGACCGCGGACGGTCGGAGGGAGCAGGAACGAAGCGGTAGTTCCGGCAGCAATGCCCAACCTTCGACTATTGAAAATGACATGATAGATAGCGCTTCCCGAACTTTGAAGCGCTTGATCACATGGTCCGTCTGGCTTGGCACTACGCTGATGGCGATTGTGTTTCTCCTCGGCGCGGGCTTGTCGATGCTGAGTTCGCCTTGGCTGGTCGAGATCGCAAAAAGGAACTTCGCAGCCACGATAGGGCTCCCTTTCGCCTGTCTTGCAGCATTCGCCGTCGTTACCATCCTGGAGTCTACGTCCGGTCCTTTGGAGTTCGAGGGTCTTAGCTTTAAGTTCAAGGGCTCATCCGGACCTGCGGTTCTCTGGTTGGCGTGCTTCATCGCTATTGCTACAGCAATGAAGTTGTTGTGGGTGGAGCCCGCGAAGGCGGAACCCGCGAAGGTGGGCACAGTGACGCTGCGGAACTGTACTTCCCATCAAACCGCTGCATCCGCGACGCGTCTTGCCGCGCTCCGCGCGGCAAGACGCGTCGCGGATGACCGGCACGGCGTTAGGTTCACCCCCAGAGGAAACGCATGAGCGAGGACGACGCCAAGCGGTACATCGAGTACTTCCAGAAAGGGATGATGACCGAGGGTACAGAGCATCGGTTCGATCACTCATTCGCCCTGAAGTGGCTCGAACAGTCTCGCACTATTCGGGAGGAGATGGCCCGCCGTGAGGCACCTCAGCATTACAAGAGTCTTGTCCGCGAGTTTGAAGCGGAGATGGCCAGCTATGTCCCCAAAACAAAGTACGATACATTCGAAGCAAACGCGATCTTCAGCGGCGTCCTCAAGCTCGTCGATGAGGCCTGCGGTGCGTGGGACGTCAAGCTGAATCGCCCAGTTGTTCTGGCCGCATCGACAGCTCTCGACATAACACCTCTGGCGCTTCCTTCCTCAGACGTGCACCATCTGTTCGCCGGGTTGGGAACGTACTCGTTCTGTAACTACTGGAGCAAGATGTGGTCGGAGACATTCAACTGTCTCTCGGAAGCGCACGGTACGGTACAGATGGACCGCCCAAAGGTCAGATCCGCCCTCATGGCGAATCCGCATCTTGTGCTGCTCCCCCTCACGATGACGCTGTACTACGCAGCCAATAGCACGTTGGTTGGGTACGGCCCACTGATGCAGCGGAGTGCGCTCCGCATGGAGTTGCTCACGGCCATGGAGGTGTTCGCAGTAGGACATGAGTACGGCCACTTCTTTCTGGAGGAGGGCACCGGTCACATTGGTGATGTGCCAGAAGACGAGCGCAGCACAGCGGAGGAGCACTTCGCAGACGCCATAGGATATCTGTTGTGCAGGGCATACGGCAACAAGCATAATAACTGGTCCGCCTTCTGCGGGGCCGCGACGTTGCTCTTTTTTCGATCGGTGGAGCTATGTGAGCTCGTTCGTGAGCGAGTGGGAGGCGCGCCGATACCCAAGACGTCCACCGTAGCTTCTCATCCACCCACCAAAGCTCGCGTCAAACGGGTCTGTGACCTCGCCGGAATTTATACAGCTCCGGACCAGAGGCCAACTGTCACTGGCTATCTCGCAGAGACCGCGCTCATTTGCGATGTAGTAGAAGAAGCAGTTCTGGCATCGGTCGACGAATTCAAGCGTCATGAGGCAGGATGATAACGCCATGGAATCTAACAAGGTTTTGCTGCTGGCGGGCGCGCCGTAGTACACCCGCAGCAGAAGACCGCGTTGGACAGGCAGCGGCGGATTCAATGGCCGGAGATCACAATGACTCAAGATATAAGAGCCGCGGATATCAAGCCGACGTACGAGAACATCTCCGCAATTTGTCCGTCATGTAAGCAGCACAATGTCTACAATCGAGCCAGCGATATCGGGCATTTTCGCGCAATCTCCAATTACCGCGTCATATGTCTCAACGGTGAGTGTGGCGCATTCTTCTATGTCGTGGGGGACTTGATCAACCCTGGCCACGAGATGCTTCTTTTGGACAGCTGGTCGTTCTTCCGCGAGAAGCGGTACATTCAGGCCGTTTTGAGTGCGGCTACCGCGTACGAGTTTTTCTTTGCTCACTTTCTGCGCGTGGAACTTCTGTTCCGGCCAAACCTCCGCGACATTGATTTTTCGGTCGATGAGATACAATGGCTTAATGATCATGCTCAATTGCTCATCAAGAAAACGCAGCGGCACGCGTTCGAAGATATGCGCCGCCTATTCCTCCGCGTCGCGCTCGATAGACATAAGTTGACTAGTCGCGCGGCGGCGGCAGGCTACATCGCCGGACTGCCCAAGAAGCCGGGCGCAGTCCTGCGTCGAGAGGTAGAGTCTATTGCCAATCTGAATCGGAGCAAATTATTGCTACGCGTTGTTGAGGCAGAGATCGCCCAGCTCCGCAATAAGGTTGTGCACAAAGATGCACTTCGGCCAACTCGCGAAAATACCGAGCAAGCGATAACGAATGCATATGAGACGATTTTTGCCCTTGGGACGCATTTCAAGATCGGGGACACCGATTACCACTTGAACGAGTCGCGAGAGGACGCTGCTCCATGAAGAACTGTTCAGTAAGCGAGTGGAGCCGACGAATCCCGCCTGGAAGACCGGACCCTTCCGGGGAACCGTTGGCACGTGGCGCATCGCAAGGATCCCCTCGCCTGGCTTCGGGGCTCACCCGCAGGTCGTTGGGCCGCCGATTGATGAAGCGAGAGTACGGCAACCGGACGTCTGCTGCCGAAGCAAACTTCACACTGAAGCGTGAGACGTGATGGTCACCGAGTTCGCAAAACAACGCAAGGGTCCTTACCATCAAGTATACTTGTCGCACGTTGAGCGAGCTATCGCCGCGTGCCGCACCGTCAGCCCGTTACAGCACTCGGGTGAAAAGGGCCGCATTCGCGAAATTCTTCTCCGCTCGATGTTTCGTCCATTGCTCCCCAGTGACTTGGGTGTTGGGACAGGTTTTGTTGTGGGTGCGGCTGGTGAGGTCTCTACTCAACAAGACATCGTCTTGTACGATCGATCAACTCTTCCTCCTGCCCTTTTCGATCCCGAGCTCGGCATTTTTCCGATCGAGTCTGTCTTGCACACGATCGAAGTAAAAAGTGTGCTTTCCCGGCAGGAGTTGCTCTCTTCTCATCAGGCTGCAAAAGCGCTCGCCTCGCTCATGATCCACGACAAGGGCGGCAATATGGTCAACACTGGGCCTCGCCCATGCGCGTCGGTGTTCGCGCTCGATACGGATCTCACTCTTGGCGGCAAGAGTGAGATTGGCAGATATGCCGAACTTCTGGTTCAAGAACGTCCTCGCCTTTCCGCGTTCTGCGTAGTCGGCCGCGGCTACTGGTGGTTGGACGGTGAGACCTTCCGAGCGTGGCCTGAGCGGTACGAGTTCTCGGAGGTCATCGGCTTTATTGGCGGAATCTTGAATTCGCTACCGCATCTTTACGATGCACGTCGCACCGATCGTCCACCGTTCGGAGCATACCTAATGGACTTCGGGGCAGACCTTCGCTCGGTGTTGCGCGACATCGGTCGCTTGGGCGATGAAGTTGACGCTCTTCGCGCATCTGGTACGACCGAAGATGCGACGCTTATGGCACTCCAGGATCGCTTTCGAGTCTTGTCTAATGAGCTTGACGAGGTCTTTGCGCAGTATCAGGACGAGGTGCTGCGAGAAGGCTACCAGAAAGCCCGTACGCTCGCAGACGGGGTCGCCAAGAAGATCGCTGCGGCCGCAGAAGCCGAGCAACCAAATCAGTCGGGTGCGGGAAAGCAGACCACGAAGGATGTCGCGCTGGAGAACGAACTGCGGGTAGATATGGCACCGGGTATCTCCTGCCCCTGCGGTTCTGGGAAGGGATTCGAACGCTGTCATGGTCGTCAGAGTGAGTAGGCCTCGTATGGTCGTGACGGCAGAAATGAATGTCAGGTGAGCCGAGCGGCACAAGGATGCAATGCAGCCGACGGGTGCACGCACGGGTGATTGCCAAGTCGTTAACGCTCGGGTGCTGCGCCGGACGGTGCGACGCGTCGGAGCGCCGCCTTTGGCCGGTGTTGACGCTCACGATGGTTGCTGCTCGATTGCGCAGGCTGGTTGCTGGCCATCGCGAGGGTGAACGCTCCCGGTCACGCCGCTGATGGCGCCCCATCGCGAGGGTGAACGCTCCCGGTCACGGCCGTGATGGTCGGCCCATCCCGCGGCCGAGGCTGCCGGAGTGCTCGGGCGCGTCAAGGGTGCCCGCGCCGGGGGCGCGGCGGCTACGCCGCCCTTGACCCGCACTCCGCGCCCCGGCAACCGTCCCGTGCGGGCGATGGGCGAACGGAGCCTCCGGCGGGGGCTCCGGGCACCGGATGGCCATCAACCAGCGCGAGCGAAAAATGGGCCAGGACTATCATCTAGCCAGGTCGGTAACAGCCGGCGTCGTGCCTGGAGCGTAAGCGCCCGACCATCGCCATGGGCATGGCCCCTTGCGGCTCTCTCCGGGGTCGACGATGCTGGGCGCGGGGCGGCGTCGGCCCACGACTCAGCACGGGCACAGGCGGTCCTGAAAGAGGGCCCGGCGAGGCGGCCTCCACCCGCGTCGCCGGCCGAGGCTCGCGTTGTTCAGGTCGCGTCGGCGCCGCTGGCGGCCGGAGCCGCGAGCGACGCTCGCGCCCACGCGTCGGGCGCTTACGGTCGAGCTGGCGGAACGCCAGATCCATCGGGGACCGGAGCGCCGCAGCTCCGCGGCGCAGGCCGACCCTCGCACACCCCGGCTCGGGTCTTTTCGGGCCCCCCGGAGTGTCCCCCCGTTTCTCATGAAGTATCTACGACTTGCGCCTGCCTCTGGTCTTGCGTGGGGCCCACCAGGACTCGGCCGAATACCCCAGGGAAATCCGCGCCTTGGAGCCCGAACTCGTCTTGCGCGCTGTCCCAGGGAAGCCGGTCGAGCGGCGGCGGCACCGGCAGCGGCGCAGGCGGCCACGCCATCGCCGTCCGCTGCTTCAGCCGCCGCGCTACGAAGTAGTCCGGATTGCGCTCCGGCCGCGATCCCTGCGTCTTCGTCCGCCCCGCCACGTGGCAGGACGGCGACGAGCACACGTGCTGCCGATCGCCAACGCGAGGAGCAGGTTGGAACCATAACCGGCAGACCCGGCACGGCCGCGCGCGACGCATCCCCCGAGCGTTGCACCTCGCCCCCCGTTGCGGCCAGCGCGCTCACCACCGGCTCGATACCGAACGCGGCGGTGGCGCGCTCGACGCGACCACCGTCAGCCGGGGTGGACCAGCTTTCGCGACCGGAGGCGGGTCAATTCTCGACGATGAAGCACATGCTGAACCGCGGCGGCCTGGCCGTCCGCAGCGCCCTCGACGGCCCCTTCGATCCGAGGTTGTGAACGGACCGGCATGTGTCCGGCAGCCTCCCGATGAGGCGGCCCGCGCCGTGTCACCCAGGCGCGACGCCTCCGGGTGCGCGTCCGCCGCGCCCCGGCCCCCGGAAAGGCGGCGACCGCCGCCGGCGTTAGACGGATCTCCGCTATGGCGGCTGGACAGCATTTGAGCCTTGCGGCTCCAAGCCGATCCGTGAGACTTTTCGTGGGAGAGGTTACAGAAGGCAGCGATCTAGACAGACCTGGTCCGGCAGCTTCGGTTGATCGATCGACTGATAGTTCGGCGGGCAAGCAAGCGTAAATCTTCTCACGGCATGTCGTGTTGCGCACGGAGGACTCGGTCAGAATGGCAACTACTTTCGGAAAGCGATGGCGTTCCACCGGCAAGGCCGCACAAGAAGGTGGCCAGGCACATGTCTTCGAGGTGGTCGATCTCCAGGCCGCTGATCAGACGGCGACTTTTGCGTTGAAGCGCTTGAAGAAGGCGCAAGATCCGAACCGTGTCGCTCGATTCAAACAAGAGGTTGAGGCGCTGCGGATTCTCGATCACCCGAACATCATCAAGATTCACGATGATGGCGTCGACGGTGATAAGCCCTTTTATGTGACAGACTACTACAGCAGGGGCACTCTTGAGCAGCATGTCGAGCGAATTGCCCAAGATCCGCCTCGTACGCTGCTCATCTTCGCGAAGATTTGCGACGGAATTGGGGCAGCGCACCAAAAAGGCATTATCCATCGAGACATCAAGCCCGAGAACGTTCTTCTCGCGGCTGATGACGAGCCAATTGTGACAGATTTTGGCCTTTGCCACATGAAAGACACGGACCGCCAGACTCAGATGAAGGAGGCGGTCGGCGCACGCTGGTACATGGCGCCGGAACTGGCCCACGGGCGCGCTTCGGATGACAAGATTACGCCGCGGTGTGACGTGTATTCACTGGGCAAGTTGCTGTATAATATGCTTTCAAACGACATCTTCGATCGTGAGGAGCATCGCAGCCCGGGCTTTGAACTGGTGAACCGCACGGGCAACGAGGCACTCGAGCACGTGAACCGCATTCTGGATGTAAGTATTGTGCATGACCCTGCCGGTCGATGCAAAGATGCCACTGAGCTTGCTCACCTTGCCCGTGCAGCGTCGAGTCTAATCGCCGCAAACTACCGAGTCGTTCGACCTCTTGGACTTCAGCTGTGCACATTTTGCGGGGTTGGGCGGTACCTGGTCAAGGAGAGAGGCTTCGTGGAAAATACGAATTATTCAGGGCAAGAATGGCGTTTTTTGGTCTGTGACCAGTGTGGGCACATGCACCAGTTTCGCATCGAGAAGGCCGCAAGAAAGAAAGACTGGTGGGGTGCCTGAGCATTACAAGCGAAGAGCCCATGTCTCGTGGGATACAGGTTCGGACCAGGCCCAGAAGCCGCGGAACTCCGCGCTGGTGCCGACGGGCGGGGTATACCTCGGCCGCGACATACCGCAACGTTGTGCCGACCTTCGGACTACGCCGCAGTAACCGAGTGACGATATGACAGTTCAACCTAAGTGCTACGCGTGCGAAGAGCCCGCGACCTCCGAAGAGCACGCCCCGCCCAAATGTTTCTTTCCTGACGCCCGCGACCTTCCTCCCGGCGCGCCGAGCTGGAGGTCCAAATTGGTGAAGGTGCCGTCCTGCCGAGTACATAACCAGGACAAGTCTGGTGACGACGAGTATGCCGCCTGCTGTATCGCGATGAATGCGGAGGGCAGCGAAATGGCGTCTACCCTCTTCCAAGGCACACGGCTCCGCGCCATGATGCGCAACGAGGCAAGCCTCGGGAAGCGAATCTTCTCAACTGCGAAACCAGCTCAAAACGAAGAGGGTCGAGATACCCTTGCTATTAGGTACGAGGTCAATCGCATCTTCCGTGTCGTTGAGCAAACGGCGCGCGCGCTGTACTTTCATGAGACCGGTCGCAGGTGGCCTGGCTCCTGCACAGTCCATTGCCCGAGACTTTACCAGGACACGTACGGCTACCCCGAGTACGCGGGCATCCTATCGCGGCTCCAGCAGCTATCCGAAGGATTCAACGAACTTCTCCGTCGAAAAGTCGCACCCGCACAAGGTGCTTATCCCGAGGTGTTTTGGTACCAATTAGTCGAGCACGAGCAGGGTATACCGATGGTGCGGATGATGTTCTATTCAACTTTCGAGTTCTTCGCGACCACCCAGGGGCTGACTGGGCTGGCACCATGACACGAAGGGGCGGGCCCAACAGGCCGTTGCTGCTGACCGCGCTGGGCGCGGCGGCAGACCAGCCAGTCGTTAGGCGCAGCGTGGCGGCGGGCGTGAACGGCCGCTCCAACAGACCGGGTTCCGATCTCACAACCGACGTGGCACAATGGCGTGGCCAATGACAGGGCTCCCCACATGAGCGAGACAGAAAACAAGCCGAAGGTGCACGCCATCTCCAGGCCTGGCGAGAACGACGTCGGAACCAATCGATTTTCACTCCTGCGCGCAGCCGCCGACAAGGCCGCCGAGGCATTTAAGCACGGCTTCTACCTCGAGGCAATCACGCTGGTAGAGAGCCTGTTGGCGACGCGGCTGGAGAGCCGCTTGGCGTGGGTTCGAGAAATTCAAGGGAAGAGCCTGGCGGTACGGTTCAATACGCTCGGGCCACTTTGCACGGAGTTGCTCGGCGAGAATGCCGCGGCTGCACCTGATTGGCACGCGTTTTACGGCCCCATTCAAGACATCAGAGAATGGGCTAAGAGCCGGAACGTGGCACTCCATGAGATGGCGAAGCTAATCGAGGAGGATGGTCGCGTTTTCAGCGAGAAGTACGAGATGTGCCGTACGATCGCCCTGAGCGGCTTTCGGGCGATTCTTGCATATGATGCCGTCGACCGAAATGAGCGACGCAAGGCAGGGAAATACACAGCCACGGACGACATGAACAACGGGACGGCGTTCGACCATCTGCGAAGCCTCGTGTAGCAGGCCCCAATGCCTTCTCCCTTGCCGAACGAGGGACTGAACCACGGAGCCGTGGCGGTCACAGGGCCCGCCCTGCGGGCCGTTGCTGACCAATGGTCCGCGCAGCCACGGTCGCGCTGCCGAGCGGACCGCGGCAGCACGGCTACTCGTTGGCGGCTGAGAAGCCAACCAGGGCGCTGATACGCGGTCGCGCACGCGAGCCTTGACAGCGACAACGATCCCGTGCCTCCTCCCTATGAGGGACGCTCAAGATGATCACGATCGACATTCCCACGCCAGCGCACCGACCCGTCATGCTCACGGGCGAACTCGACATGGTTCCGGTCGGGTTCGCGATGGAGAACGTGAAGTCCGGACCAGAGGGCGGCCAGAGTGTCAAGATACTGCCACGCGGCTTCTACACTTCTGACGACGGACCCGAATTGTATACGTATCTTGATCAGCTCTTCGTAGCTCTGCTTGGTCGTACCGTACTTTCCCGGGGCGTACGAATCGAAGACATCGACAACTGCCTCGTTAACGTAGTCTACGGGACGCACGTTAAGGTGTGGATTAACTTTCCGACAAAGCTAACCTTCGTTGCAAAAGGAGAGCTCGCAAACGGTCATCCAGTTGCCCTCGACGACATCGCGGACGTGCGAGAGGCGCATTTTCCCGGAATCGAACTTCCAGACTGCGGCTCCATCGCATACACGTTTCAGCATGGCTGGCGAAGAGGTTTTTACTTCGATTTCGTAGACTATCTAGGGGAGGGCCCTGAAGAGGCGCGCCACAACCTCCCTAAACTGTTTGGCTCGCTACACACGGCGCTTCTGCTGAGAGAGCGTATCAGGATGAGCGCCGACGTCTTGGACAAGATGTCGCGTGCCGGGTGGTTCCCCTTCGTGCGCCTGCCTCACGAGATCGCGATGGATCTATATCGCCATTTCGAAATTGGATGGGATTACTCTAGTATCGAGGCGCAGATCGTGCGCGTACTCTCGGGTAACATCCAAAACTGGATTAAGGAGTGGGCAAACAAGCCCGTGTTTGCTCCCCACATGGAAGCTATTAGGGCGGCGGCCCAGGCTTACGCGACCGGTCAGTATATGGCTGCGTCAATCCTGCTGCTGCCGAAGGTTGAAGGAGTCCTTAGGCATCTTCATGTCGGTAAGGGTCAGGCGACCGCGCGCTCGCTTCGGACGAACTTGTTTGAGCGGGTGAGAGCGGATGTTGAGGGATTCACCGCGTACCTTCCGGAAGCATTCGTGCGTTACCTGGAAACATTCTACTATGCAGCGTTCGATCTTGAGTCGAACGTGCTACCACCCTCGCGGCATGCGTTTGCGCATGGCGTTGGGCCTGATGCTCAGGCTGCCGAGCCGATCTTCTGCTTGCGCTTGCTCCTGACGCTTGATCAACTGTTTTTCTATGTCTGAAGTGGATCGGTTTGAGGACCCACAGCGTGAGAGGATGTTCGCATGAAGCTCGATGCTAGCTCTCCATCGCGCGGCTGTGCGAGCCATGAGGGAGCAGGCTTGTGATTGTGAGCCTGTAGTCCCGGTGCCGTCGTGTGCAGCCGCCGCCGAACTCGCCGCTGCTGCTGACGCCGCGTCGGACCTCGCTTCGCTCGGCACGCCGGAGCGCAGCAGAGCGTCACGCGTTAACGCTCGGGTGCTGCGCGGACCAGCGCGACGCGCCGGACTCCGCCTGTGGCCGGCGTCATGCCTGGGGCGCGTCGATTCGTTCGAGCAGGCGGACGGCCGAGATGGAGGGCGACCAGGCGTGCCTTGTCCCCGCCTGGTGCGTGCTCGGCGTTACCTTCGAGTGAACCGACCCCGCTCGTGGGGGAGGTCTGCGATCGGTGCGGGGCCGCCCCCGTCGCCGCACGCCGCGGGCACGACGAGCAGCCGGCCGATTGCCTCGTGGACGACACGAGCCGCAACGTGATCTCCGAGGGCGACGGCGCGGCTGAGGGCGCTGGCGAGCGAGGCAACCACGGCGGCGCGCGGCGGCGGATCGGTCTGCGGGAGGTCTCCGATCCCGAGGCTCGCCGGTTGGGCCCGGGCTGGGTCCATGCCTTCTGAGCGGGTGCGATCCGTCGTCAGGTCCCCCGGGAATCCCCAGGAAACCGACGGATCGCCCCGGTTCGCCACCGCAAATTCGTCCTTGGGCAACGATTTTGCCGTGCCGAACCGTCACGAGCCGTCGCTTTTGCCGCAATTGTCGGGGCACCAGACCACCGATCGCACCCCGTTCGGAACGGTATGGACCCAACCGGCAAGCCCCGGGCTCGGGGAGCTTGCGGTGGTCGCCTACACATCGGGCCGCCGTCGTCGCCTCGCTTGCCGAGACGCTTACCCGCGCCGTCGCGCTTGGAGATGAGATAGCTGCCCGCGTCGTTCACGAGGCGATCGGTCGGCTGCTCGGGCTGTCGGCGGTACCGGGGGGCAAGCGCGCTCGGCCGCCCTCGTCTGCCCCGACGGCGTGTTTGTCCGACAATCTCGGCGAGCTCGACGCCGCCGGCCGCACGAGCGCGCCAGCGGCCGCCCGCGAGGCGGTCCTCGCCGCGAACACGAGCGGTGCGGACGCCGCTCTCCTCGA
Organism: Sorangium sp. So ce375; assembly: GCF_051473855.1. Taxonomy (NCBI): domain Bacteria; kingdom Pseudomonadati; phylum Myxococcota; order Polyangiales; family Polyangiaceae; genus Sorangium; species Sorangium sp. So ce375. The sequence continues at coordinate 8,928,062 of NZ_CP150335.1, read as the reverse complement.
GATTTCGGCGACGCTCCAGATGATAATCGGCAACCAGGCGACGGGTGGCTGAGCGTTCCCGGCAAGGTGGTCCCGCGAGGCCGGCAATCAGGCGTTCCGGAGCCGCTCGGGGATCACCAGCCCGGTGATGAACAAATCCAGCAGCTCAAGTGGGCTCAACATCGGCGCCGGGGCGATCAGGTCGTCGTGGCCCGGATGCATGTGTGCCCGCAGCTCTCTGGACTCGTTCCTGTGACCTGGTTGGTTCAGATCAAAGCGCAAAAACCGCGGGAGCCGATCCGCCCCGGAGGAATGTTGCGGGAAGTTGAGCTCGAAATCATAGGCGAGCAGCTCCAGGGGCTGTCCCTTCCGCGTCCTCAGGGTGAGGGTGAAGAAGAACCAGGCCCCGTCGGGCCTGCGGAAGTGCGGCTTTTCACCGGTTCGCTTCAGATCCTTTTCGCCGCCGTAGATGCCCGTGAACTCGGGCGGGTCACCCAGAGGGCTGCGCTTCCGCTTCAGCGCTTGCAGCACCTCGTGGGGCTTCATCTTGAGGTCGCCCTTGTCTGTCGCGTCGAGGAGGCAGTCTCTCATCTCTCGAATCAGGGCATCAGGGTCCTCGGGCAGCGTCAGGCCGTCTCCGCGTCCGCACAGGTGCGCTTGCAGCGCCTGCGCAGATGCGGCCCGGTCGTACGGCCTGTGCTCAGCGCTCAAGCAGGTCTCCCCGGTCGAGCAGCATCAACCACTCGGCGTACTCGGGATCGCTCGGCAACGTCCTCGCCTCGGCGCGCGCGATGACCTCCTCGTTCGACAGCCCCGACCACGCCTGCAGTGCTGCGAGGCGGCGATCCTGCTCCTCCTCGGTCAGCTCCTCGGCGCGGGGTCGGTAGGTCCAGACGCTCGCGCCCAGCCAGCTCGAAAAGTTGGGCGCGTGGCGCATGATGTCGTCGAACGCCGGTGCCGAGACGACGAGGGCGGTGCGCTCATCTCTGGCGAGCCGGCTGCGCAGATGGTCTAGGTGTGACCACTCCGGGGCCTGCCAGCTGTCGAGCCCCCAGATGACGACCGGGCCTCGCGCTGGAGCGATGCGCTCGCACAGGTCCAGCGCGTCACGCGCGCCCTGGACGCGCACGACGTCGGCGTCGCCCAGCGCAGCCATTTCTTGCGCCAGCTCCTCGGCAGCTTGGCTCGCATCATGGACGGGCTCCACGACGAGCACCGCCCAGTCCCCCCGGCCGCGCCGCGCCATGAGGCGCAGCGCCAGCTCGGCGGCGCCCATGGGCATCAACGCGACCGTCATGCGCTCCTCGCAATTTGATCGAGCATCGGCGCGATCGTCGGGTGAACGAGGAAGCGGGGCTTGCCGGAGGTGGCCGCGTACTCCAGGACGCGCCTCGTCGCGAGCAGGGCGAGGTCCTTTTCCGAGGTCTGGACGAAGCTCTCCTTGGCTCGGACCCACTGGAGCACGGCGAGCTGTTGCGAGTCGAGGCCGACCATCTGCTTGCGACCGAACACGTCCGCGGCGATGTTCACATGGTGCAGCTCGATGGCGTCGGCGCCGTCGACATACGCCTCCTCGCCTGCAGCTTGCGTCAAGGCGACGAGATCCCGGAGCACCCCGCCTGACAGCACCGCGAGTCGCTCCGCAGCGCGGTCCGATATCTGGTGCTCCGTGTCCCGTGCGCTGAGCACCCGTACCAGGAACTCACGCCCCGCGGCATCATCCAGGACGTCGACCGCCGGTATGTGCCATTCGCGATCGAATCGCTGGAGCGTGACCCTCTGCACGCCGTAAAGAGCGGTCAGCGGACCCACCAGGATGGTGCCGATGCCGAGGGCCCGAATGCTCGTGATGGCGCGCTCGACGATGGCTGCGAACCTGGCAAGATCGGACATGCGATCAAGCCCGTCAAGGAGCAGGACCATGTGCGGCAACCGCGGTGTGATCATGTCGCGTAGCTGCTGCAGACCCTGGGACAAATAATCGATAGAATCATCGAACCACGGGTCATCGGAGTTGATGTACGACCCGTACGATTCCAGAAGCTTGTTCAGGTCGGGGCTGACGTGCGCGGGATCGAGCCACTCACCCAGCTTGATATTGACAATTGCAAGGAGAGCTGCGCTGTCGATCCGGCTGGGGTCCCCCCACAGGCTCACGTCGATATAGACTGCGCACACGTCCCCGGCGGCGGTCAGCCTATCGCGCGCCACGAGGAGCTGCGTTGTCTTGCCCGAGCCGATGCCGCCGACGAGCACGTGAGACGCGGACGGCTTCACCTCGAAGCGCGCTGCCAGCTGCTCGGCGATGGATGGTCCAGGTCGCGGCACGTAGAAGCCGCGCTCGACGGCGTCGCGCGGATCGGCGCTCGGCTCGAACCGGCCCATGAAATCCCGCCACACCTCGCGTCGGTTGCGCACGACGGCAGTATGCCGCCTGCCAGGGGATGCCGTCCACCCGGGGCGCCGCTCCAGCGTAGCGTCTGCTTGGCCGGCGACGCGGGACGCTGGCTGCTCGCGTGCCCATCCGTCCCACGTGCCGGCGCTGCGGCGTGCGGCCGTTCAGGGCGAGAGCGGCCCCCGCGCCTGCCCCTCTCTCTCCAAGGGCCGCAGGAGCGGCTGCCCAGGCGAACGCACCGGCGCAGAGCACGCAGACTCCCCCGCTTGCGGTGCCGTTCGCGAAGCAGGATCGAGCTAGTCGCCGCCCTTGCACGCCGGGGGAGGGCAGCGGCCTTCCAGGATGTCGCGACACACCCTGTCGCGGTCCTTCTTGTCGGGCGCGCCGAGCGCGGCGTAGATCTGCTGCGTGCTGCACCCGAGCGACCCCTCGGCCGTGAGCGGGCCGCACGCGTCGAACACCTGCGGCGCCGGCAAGGCCGCGCAGAGGGACTCGCAGGCCGCGATGTCCGCGAGCTCGAGCGGGCACACGGCCGCGTAGAGCGTGCACATCGCCTCGCACCGCCCGACGCACGCGGCGTCGCCCTCCGGGCCGAGCGGCCCGGTCGCGGTGCAGCCCGCGGGATCGCCGGCCTCCACCGCGCGGCACCCGGCATACCCCTCGGGCGACGGCATCGCCTCGCAGACGGTGCAGCACGCCTCGACCGACGGGTACTGCGGCGTGAGCTCGCAGAGATCCATCGACCGGGCGCAGTGCGTCGAGCACGCGGCGATCTCGCACGGGCCGGTCTCCTGGGCGGGCGGAGTCCAGCTCTCCGGGGTCCCATCGCCGGCGTCGCCCGCCGCGGCGCCGGTGTCGATGCCGTCGCCCTCGGCCGAGGTGGCGCCGTCCTCGCCGTCGGGCAGCGGGGCGACGAGCTGACACCCGGCGACCCACGCCGCGAACGCGCAGGCGGCAGCACGGCGCGCCCTCACAGCGTCCCTCGCATGCTGACGTAGCCCGGACCGACCGCCCAGGTGACGCTCGACGCCGGCGCCTTCGAGCGCTCCATGCCGAGGGCGATGCCGCCGACGGCCGCCCCGGCGATGGCAAGGCCGAACCCCACGTTCGAGACCCAGCCCAGGGCGTTCGCGTCGCCTCGCGCGCCTGCGGAGCAGCCCGTGGCGCCCTGCCTGCACGCCTCGGCGAGATCGTCCCTCGCGCTCAGGTAGGCCGCGCCCGCGCCGAGCCCCACCGCCAGCCCGGCGCCCGACGCCACGAACCCGCCGACGGCCCACGGCGAGACGCCGGCCGGGCGGGGCTCCGGCGTGAGGGCGACGTCGAGCGTCGTGACCTCCCGCTCCGGGACGTAGACCCGTTGCCGCGCGCCGGCGTAGCCGTCGGCCTCGACCTCGACCCAGTGGTTGCCCGGATCGATCAAGGTCCCCTGCGAAGAGGCGTTCACCACCTGGCCGTCGACCCGCAGCCTGGCGCCGGCGGGGCTCGGCACGAGCCGCACCTTCAGCCGGGGGATGCGGTCGTCGAGCTCGTCGCGCAGGGCTTCGGCGCGGCGCCGCGCCTGCATGAACGGCCAGGGTTCCCCGGGGAGCGCGCGCGACGAGGCGATCGCCGACGCGATCTCGCGCGCCTCGCTGAGCCGGCCGATCGCCGCGAGCGCCTTCGCCACCTCGATGGAGGTCGTGGGCACGCGGACGAGCTGCTCGGCGCGCTGGTAGGCGCGGAGCGCCTCCGCGTACCTCCTCAGGATGAAGAGCTCGTCGCCCTGGTACACGAGCTCCCGGGCGTCGCGCCGCGCCTTCTCGTCCGTGTCGCCGCCGGCGGTGTCCGCCGCGTCACCGGCGAGCGCCGGCGGCGCTGCGAGGATCAGGCTCGCGATCAGCATCAGGGTCCTGGGCCCGGGGCGCATGGTCTCTCTCCTGTCAGCTCCCTGTCAGAATCCGAGATCGCGGCGCCAGCGCGCGCGCGTCGCGACCGTCTTGCTCAGCGTCGCGGCCGGCGCCGGCCGCGACGCTTGCGGGGCGCTCGGCGCGCCGGACATCGCCTGCGCCCTGGCTTCGGCCTGCGCCGGGGATGCTGGCGCCTCGGCGTGGGGCGTGGCCGCAGGCTGCACCGGGGCCGCTGCCTGCGCCTCGGCATGGGCCGTGGCCGCGAGCTGCGCCGGGGCCGCGGCCGGCGCCTCGGGCTGGGGTCTGGCCGCAGGCTGCGCCGGGGCCGCGGCCGGCGCCTCGGGCTGCGGCCCGCGCGTCGCGCACAGGGCCGCGGGCTCGACGGCGGGGGCGGCGCCGTCCGACGTCCCTGCCGCGACCATGGCGAGCGATGCGGTCTGCGCTGCCGGCGCGGTCCGGGTGACGCCGGAGGCCCCCGCCCACGCCAGGGTGCTGAGCCCCATGACGGCGCCCGCCGCCAGGGCCCAGGTGCGCCCCCGCGCCCGCTGCCGCGGCGCGATCACACCCAGCGGTCCGAACGGCATGAGCGTGGTCACGAGGGACGAGAAGCCTTCGACCGAGCCGAGGGACTCGCGCGGCGGCATGGGCTCGGTCTGGCCGGGCCGCGGGGCGTGCGGGGCGGCGACGGCGGCGTCCAGCGCCTCGAGCACGGCGCGGGCGCAGCGGGGGCGTCGCGCCGGGTCGGGCTCGAGCAGCGAGAGGACCCAGGCGTCGATCGCGGGCGGCACACCCGGGGCGAGGCGGGACGGCGGCGGGGGAGGCCCGCGGTCGATCGCCACCGCCACCGCGGCGACGGTGGGGCCGCCGAACGGGATCTGCCCGGTCAGGCAGAAGTAGGCCACGACGCCGAGGGCCCAGAGATCGCTGTGCGGTCCGACCCGCGCTCCGCCGGCCATCTGCTCCGGCGACATGAAGTGCGGCGTCCCCAGGATGGCGCCCGTGACGGTGAGCCGCTCGGCCTCCTCGACGGTGTTCTTGGCGATGCCGAAGTCGAGCACCTTCACGAAGGGCTCGGGCTCGCCGTCCACGAGGAAGATGTTCTCGGGCTTGATGTCGCGGTGGACGATGCCCGCCTCGTGCGCCTTGCCCAGCGCGGCGCAGAGCTGGCGCAGGAGGGAGACGGTCTCCTCGAGCGAGAGCCGCCGGCGGCGCTCGACGAGGTCCTGCAGCGTCTCCCCGTCGAGGTGCTCCATCACGATGTAGGGGACCCCCTGGTCGGTGAAGCTCACGTCGAACACGCGGACCACGTGCGGGCTCTGGATGCGGGCCGCGGCCTCGGCCTCCCGGTGGAGGCGCACGACGGCGAGCGGGTGGTCCACGTACATGTCGCGGAGGAATTTCACCGCGACATGGGTCCTGAGCGCGACGTGCTCGGCGAGCCAGACGCTCCCCATCCCGCCTTGGCCGAGCGCGCGGATCAGCCGGAGCTGCGGGCCCACGTGCATCCCCGGGAGCGGCCCGCGCTCCGAGCTCGACGCGGTGTGGCAGCCTGCCTCAGCTGGGGCGATCAGGCAGGGCGATGGCTGGGTGGCCTCGCCTATTCCTAGCGTCTTGCTCATGCCGGAGCTGGCTTGCACGCGGCGAGCCAGCGCTCCGACGGAGTGGTTGCGGGGACATGCGCCGGAGTCGGGGTGTCCAGTCGTGGCGTGGAGCCGCGCTGCATGGCGCCCTCGTGACAGTTCGCTACAGGCGCGGTCGCGGCTGCGGTGCGCGCTGTCGACACCGGCTCACGGACGGTTCACGGCCTCCGTCAGCGCGCGCTGCACGCGTCGCCTGTCACCGGAAATCGCGACGTAACACGGGCTGCGCTGTCCGTGGACGCGACGGGGGACGCGACGCGGGCGCAGGTCGAATCGGGGCTTGTCGTCCGCGCGCCGAGTCACCAGGGTAGGCCGGGCGATGCAGCCCCTCCTCGTCTGCTCCCTGCTGGCTGGGCTCGGCCTCCTCGCCGCGGCGTGCGAAGCGCCGCCCGCGGAGGCGCCAAGGCCGGTCGACCTCCCACCCGTCGCCCCGGGCGAGCTCCGCAGTCCGGAGGCGTTCGCGTCGATCCGGGACGACGACGCGCGCGCGGCCTCGCTCTTCCTCGAGGCGAGCAAGGTGATGCTCCACCCGCGCTGCGTGAACTGCCATCCTCACGACGGCGTCCCGCGCCAGGGCGACGCCGGCGAGCGCCACATCCCGCCGGCCGAGCGCGGCCCGAGCGATCGCGGGGTGGCGGCGATGGAGTGTACGTCGTGCCATCAGGCGCAGAACCTCGAGCTCGCCCGCGTCCCCGGGGCGCCGGGCTGGCACCTCGCGCCGGCGGAGATGGCGTGGCTCGGCCGGTCGCCGGCGGCGATCTGCGCGCAGATCAAGGACCCGGCGCGCAACGGCAAGAAGACGCTCGCGCAGATCGTCGAGCACTCCGCGCGCGACGAGCTCGTGGCGTGGGGGTGGGCGCCCGGCCATGGCCGCACGAAGGCGCCCGGCTCGCAGGCGGCCTTCGGCGCGCTCGTCGACGCGTGGGTGAAGGCGGGCGCGGCGTGCCCGCCCGAGGAGGCCCGACCATGATCATCCTGAAGGTGAACGGCGCCGAGCAGAGGCTCGACGTGGATCCGGACATGCCGCTCCTCTGGGTGCTGCGCGACGTGCTCGGCCTCACGGGGACGAAGTACGGCTGCGGCCAGGCGCTCTGCGGCGCGTGTGTCGTGCACCTCGACGGCGAGACCGTGCGCGCCTGCGTGACGCCGGTGAAGCGCGCCGCGGGCGGCTCGGTGACGACGATCGAGGGGCTCAGCCCCACGGGCGATCACCCGCTGCAGCGCGCGTGGGTCGAGCTCGGCGTCCCGCAGTGCGGCTTCTGCCAGGCGGGGCAGATCATGAGCGCGGCCGCGCTCCTGCGGAAGAACCCGCGCCCGTCGAACGACGACATCGACAGATCGCTCGCCGGCAACATCTGCCGGTGCGGCACGTACACGCGCATCCGCGCGGCGGTCCGCAAGGCCGCCGGCCTTCCCACGGAGTGAAGATGGAACAGCAACGCGTCGTCCTCCTCCGCCGCTCTTTCCTCGCGGGGTTCGGGCTCGCGGTGGGCGGGCTCGCGCTCGGGGTCGCCGAGGCCGCGCCGCCCGCGCGCGACGTGAGCCGGCCGCCGCCGGCGCCGCCCACGTCCAGCGGCGCGCAGGCGCAGCCGGGGCTCCGGACCGGGGTGTTCCTTCACATCGCGCCCGACGGGACGGTGTCGATCGTCTGCCATCGATCGGAGATGGGGCAGGGGATCCGCAGCTCGCTGCCCGTCCTCGTCGCCGACGAGCTCGGCGCCGACATGGCGCGGGTCAAGATCGTCCAGGCCGACGGCGACAAGGTCTACGGCGATCAGAACACCGACGGCTCGCGCAGCGTGCGCGGCAGCTACGAGCCGATGCGGCGCGTGGGCGCGACCGCGCGCGCGATGCTCGTCGCGGCCGCCGCCAAGAAGTGGCGCGTCCCCGCCGCGGAGTGCGTCGCCCAGCAGCACGCCGTCCACCACGTCAAGTCGAAGCGCTCGCTGGACTTCCGCGAGCTCGTGGCCGACGCGGCGAAGCTCCCGGTGCCCGACGCGGAGGCGGTCCCGCTCCGCCCCGCCTCGGAGCTCCAGCGCGTCGGCGGCCCGCTCCCGCTGCTCGACGGCCCGGCCATCGTCACGGGCGCGGCCCAGTTCGGCGCGGACGTGCGCCTGCCGGGCATGCTCACCGCGGTCATCGCGCACCCGCCGGTCGTGGGGGGCAAGGTCGCGCGGTACGACGGCGCGCGCGCGCTGGCGGTCCCGGGCGTGAAGAAGCTCGTGGAGCTGCCGGCCCCGAAGGGCGCCGGGGTCGGGTTCCAGCCGCTCGGGGGCGTGGCGGTCGTGGCGGACACGACGTGGGCCGCGATGCGCGGCCGCGCGGCGCTGCAGATCGTGTGGGATCACGGCCCGAACGCCTCGTACGACTCGGCGAGCTACCGCGAGGCGCTCTCGCGCGCGGTGCGCGCGCCGGGCAAGGTCGTGCGGAAGGTCGGCGACGTGGACGGGGCGCTCAAGGCGGCGGCGCGCACGGTCGAGGCCGAGTACTACGTGCCTCACCAGGCGCACGTGGCCATGGAGCCGCCCTCGGCGGTGGCGAAGGTCGACGCGGACGGCTGCGAGGTGTGGGCGCCGACGCAGAACCCGCAGGCGGCGCGGGCCGAGGTGGCGCGGGCGCTCGGCCTCGACGAGGGCAAGGTCACGGTGCACGTGACGTTGCTCGGCGGCGGCTTCGGCCGGAAGTCCAAGCCGGACTACGTCGCCGAGGCGGCGCTTGTCGCGCGCGCCATGGGGGCGCCGGTGCGCGTGCAGTGGACCCGCGAGGACGACGTGCAGAGCGACTATTTCCACGCCGTCAGCGCGCAGCATCTCACGGCGGGGCTCGACGCGAACGGCAAGGTGACCGCCTGGCTGCACCGGACGGCGTTCCCGCCGATCCCGTCGACGTTCGACGCGAAGGTGAAGACCCCGAGCGAGAACGAGCTCGGCCTCGGCGTGCTCGATCTCGCGCTCTCGGCCCCGAACGTCCGCGCCGAGGCGTGCGACGCGCCGGCGCACATCCGGATCGGGTGGCTCCGGTCGGTCTGCAACATCTTCCACGCCTTCGCGGTGCAGAGCTTCATCGACGAGATCGCGCACGCGCGGCAGGCCGATCCGCGCGACGTGCTGCTCGAGGTGCTCGGCCCCGCCCGGAAGGCGACGCCCGCCGAGCTGGGCGTCGACAAGGTCCCGAACTACGGGGCGTCGATCGAGGAGCACCCGGTCGACGTGGGCCGCCTCCGTCACGTCATCGAGCGGGTGACGGAGATCTCGGGGTGGGACGCCGCGCGCAAGGCGGGCCGCGCGCTGGGCCTCGCCGCGCACCGGAGCTTCCTCACGTACGTGGCGGTCGTCGCCGCGGTCTCGAAGGACGAGCTCGGCAAGGTGAAGGTCGACGAGGTGTGGCTCGTCGCGGACCCCGGCACGATCATCAACCTGGACCGCGTGCGCGCGCAGATGGAAGGCGCGGTCGTCTTCGGGATGAGCATCGCGCTCCACGGCGCGATCACCGTGAAGGGCGGCGCGGTCGAGCAGACGAACTTCCGCGACTACCCGGTGGTGCGGAGCACGGAGGTGCCGGCGCGGATCCACGTCGAGATCGTGAAGAGCGACGCGCTGCCCGGCGGGGTCGGGGAGCCCGGGGTGCCGCCGGTGGCGCCCGCGATAGCAAACGCGGTGTTCGCCTTGACGAAGACGCGCGCGCGGGAGCTCCCGCTGCGGCGCCTGGGGCTGTGACGGGGCGGGCGCGGGGTGATCGCCCGGAGGCCGTCGCGCCGGGCCAGGGTGGATTGAAAAGCTGAAATTCGAGGCGGGGGCCTCGGTCGCGCGCGAGGCGCCGCGGACCGGGCCGTCGCCGGCTTGCGGCGTCGCCTGCGGACACGAGGGAGAGGGCATGCTCACGTTCCTCGGGGTCGTGGTCGTGGTCGTCGGCTTCATCGCCCGCATCCATCCGCTCCTGGTCGTCGCGGCGGCCGCCCTCGTGACAAGCCTCTCGGCGGGGATGAGCCTCGTCGAGGGGATCTCCGCCCTGGGCAAGGCGTTCAACGACAACCGCTATGTGAGCCTTGTCTGGCTCGTCCTGCCGGTCATCGGCCTCCTGGAGCGCTCGGGCCTCCAGGAGCGGGCGCGCGCGCTGATCTCGCGGGTGAAGACCGCCACGGCCGGGCGCATTCTGCTGGCGTATTTCGTGGTGCGGCAGCTCAGCGCGGCGCTCGGCCTGACCTCGCTGGGCGGTCACGCGCAGATGGTCCGGCCGCTGATCGCGCCCATGGCCGAGGGCGCCGCGGAGAACCGCCACGGGCCGCTGCCGGACAGGACGCGCTGGCGGATCCGCGCCTCGGCGGCGGCGGCCGACAACGTGGCGCTCTTCTTCGGAGAGGACATCTTCCTCGCCGTCGCGTCGATCCTGATCATCAAGGCGTTCCTCGAGCAGAACGGCATCCTCCTGGAGCCGCTCCAGCTGTCGATCTGGGCCATCCCTACGGCGGTCCTGGCGCTCCTGATCCACGGGACGCGGCTCCTCCTTCTCGACCGGCGGATCCATCGCGAGCTCGCCCGCGCGGGCGCCGGGAAGGCGGCCGAATGATCACGCTCGATGCCGCCTATCTCGTGGGAGGGCTGTTCTTCGCGGGGTCGGCCGTCCTGAGCGCGGCCGATCGCGAGAACTCGAGGCGGTGGAAGAACACCCTGTTCTGGGGTCTCCTGGCGACGAGCTTCCTCTTCGGCTCGCGCCTCGGGGATCTCGGCAACGGGGTGCTCGTGATCTCGCTCGTGCTCCTCGGGGGCATCCGGGGCCTGGGCTGCGGGCGCCCCGCCACAACGACGCCCGAGCAGCGGCGCGCCAGCGCCGAGCGGCGCGGCGACCTCCTCTTCGTCCCGGCGCTGATCATCCCGGCGACCGCCCTCCTGGGCGCGCTGGTGCTCAAGCGGGTCGAGATCCACGGAGCGCCCTTGCTCCACCCCGGGCAGGCGACGCTGATCTCGCTCGCCCTCGGCGTGGTGCTGGCGCTCGCGGTCGCTGTCGCGTGGCTGCGCCCGCCGCTGCTCGCGCCTCTGCAGGAGGGCCGGCGCCTGCTCGACACCGTGGGCTGGGCGGCGATCTTGCCCCAGCTGCTGGCCGCGCTCGGGGTCGTGTTCGCGGCCGCGGGCGTGGGTGACGTTGTCGGCGAGCTGGCCGGGAGCGTGCTCCCGCGCGGCGGCCGCCTCGCCGCGGTGGCAGCCTATACCGTGGGCATGGCGCTGTTCACGGTGATCATGGGGAATGCGTTCGCGGCGTTTCCCGTCATGACCGCGGCCGTCGGGCTTCCCTTGATCGTGCGCCGGCTCGGCGGCGATCCGGCGATCATGAGCGCCATCGGCATGCTCTCCGGCTTCTGTGGGACGCTGATGACCCCCATGGCCGCGAACTTCAACATCGTTCCAGCGGCCCTGCTCGGGCTGCCCGATCGTGACGGCGTGATCAAGGTCCAGCTCCCCACGGCGTTGCTCCTGCTGATCGGGAACACGCTCCTCATGTACCTTCTCGTCTTCCGGCGCTGAGGTCGCCCTTCCATGACGCACGTCCTGACACCGGACATCGCCTCGCGTTTCGCCGCCATCGCGCTCGGGCACGTGACGCGGGAGTATCCGAACAAGCTCGATCACGTGATCGCCGGCCCCGAGGACGTGAAGGGCCCGCGCGATCTACACCCCATCTTTCACGGCAGCTTCGACTGGCACTCGTGTGTTCACGGCCACTGGCTCCTCGCGCGGATCCACCGCCTCTTCCCCGATGCGCCCGCCTCCGCGTCCGTCCGGCGGCTGCTCGACGCGCAGCTCACGGGCGAGAGGGTCGCCGGCGAGCTGGCCTATCTGCGGCGGCCATCGAGCCGCGGCTTCGAGCGGCCTTATGGATGGGCGTGGCTGCTGATGCTCGCGGCCGAGCTCTCGCGGTACGAGACCGAGGAGGGGCGGCGCTGGTCGGCCGCGCTGGCCCCGCTCGGCGACGCGTTCGCCGGGCGTCTCCTTGCGTTCTTGCCGAAAGCCACGTACCCGGTCCGCGCCGGCGCGCACACGAACACCGCCTTTGCGCTGGCGCTCGCGCAGGAGTACGCCGCCGTGAAGGGCGATGAGCGGCTGTCGCGGCGCTGCGTCGAGGCCGCGCGGGCCTGGTACGGCCGTGACGAGGACTGCCAGGCATGGGAGCCGTCGCAGGACGACTTCCTCTCGCCCGCCCTCGTGGAGGCCGAGTGCATGCGCCGGGCCTTGCCCGGACCGGAGTTCCACGGCTGGTTCGCGCGGTTCCTGCCGCGGGCGGCGCGGGGCGAGCCCGCGACCCTGTTCGAGCCCGCGACGGTCAGCGACCGGAGCGACGGCAAGATAGCCCACCTCGACGGGCTCAACCTGAGCCGCGCCTGGTGCTGGCGCTCGCTCGCCGCGGCGCTGCCCGAAGGGGACGAGGTCCGCGCCCGCGCCCTCGACGCGGCCGAGCGGCACCTCGACGCCAGCCTGCCGCACGTCGCTGGCGACTACATGGGCGAGCACTGGCTAGCGAGCTTCGCCCTCCTCGCGCTATAGCGGGGCGCAGCTTCGTGCGCTACGGGCTCATCCGCAGAGTGAAGCTCGCTGCGGCGTACTTTCGTACGCCTCACTCGCCTGCCTAGCGGCTGAGCCCGTATCCCACGAATCTGCGCCCCGCTATGGGCGAGGGACATGGTTGACGCGCCACGAAGACGCGCGGAGCGCGTGCTCCGCGGCGGCCGGTGTTGCAGCGTCTATATCGTGGAGCGGGAGACGGGATTTGAACCCGCGACGTCAACCTTGGCAAGGTTGCACTCTACCACTGAGTTACTCCCGCAAACGGCGATCCCAATCGAGCAGGAAACTAGGCTCCTGTGGCGCGTGTCAGCGACGAGGCCGAGCGCGCCGGGACGTCCTCGGAGGTCGTCTCCGTCGATGGGGGCGGAGGAGTATCAACCGGCGTCGCCCTAGTCAAGCACCGATGTGCGCGGCCGTGACGCTTCTTTAAGACGGAGCTCTCGGCGCCTACCCCGCGCCGCGCGCGTACTGCCTGAGCTTCCGGTAGAGCGTCGACGCGCCGATCCCGAGCTCCGCGGCGGCGCGCGCCTGGTTGCCGCCGTGCCTTTCGAGCGCCGCGAGGATCGCCCGTCGCTCGACGCTCTCCAGCGTCCGCTCGGCCGGCTCCTCGCTCGCACCGCCGCGGAGCTCGGGATCGGCGCCGCGGACGTCGTCCGGCAGATCGTCCAGATCGGCGACGCCTCCCCGCGCCAGGGCGACCGCGTGCTCCACGGCGTTCTCCAGCTCGCGCACGTTGCCGGGCCACCCGTGGCGCTCCAGCGCGCCTTCGGCCTCCGGCGTGAAGCCCGCGACGGGGCGGTCGAGCCTCCGCGACGCCGCCGCGAGCAGCGCGCGCGCGAGCGGCAGGATGTCTTCCCGGCGCTCGCGGAGCGGGGGAAGGCGGATCTCGATGACCCGCAGCCGGTAGTAGAGGTCCCGCCGGAAGCGGCCCGCGGCGGCGTCGGCCGCGAGAGCGCGGTTCGTCGCCGCGACGATCCGGGCGTCGACGGCGCGGCTCGTGTTCTCGCCGACGCGGCGCACCTGCCGCTCCTGGAGCGCGCGGAGGAGCTTCGCCTGCACCCCGGGCGGCATCTCGCCGACCTCGTCGAGCAGCAGCGTGCCCCCGCGCGCCGCCTCGAACAGGCCGGCGCGGTCGTGGGTCGCGCCGGTGAACGAGCCGCGCGCGTGCCCGAAGAGCTCGCTCTCCAGCAGCGTCTCGGTGATCGCCGCGCAGTTGATCGCGACGAACGGGCCCGCGGCGCGCGCCGACGCGCCGTGGATGAGCCGCGCCACCCGCTCTTTCCCGGCGCCGCTCTCGCCCGTGAGCAGGATCGTCGAGTCCACCGGCGCGACCCGCCGGGCGCGGTCGAGCGCCCGCCGCATCGCCGGGCTCTCCGCGACGAGCGCGGCCGGGGGCTCGCCCCGCGGCGCCGCGAAGGGCAGGGCGCTCGCCTTCGCGACGAGCGCGCGCCCTGCGGCTCTCCGCGGCCGGGCGGGCTCGCGCGGCGACGGATCGAGGTCGCTCTCGCGGAAGAACGGCAGGTGCTCCTCGAGCGCGCCGCCCCACGCGGCGCGCGTCCGGCCCTGGAAGTGGCAGACGTCGTCGCCCCGGCCGATGCACCGGTCCTCGATGACGTAGACCGCCTCGCCCGTCGCCCGGGTCATGTAGCCGCTCGCGATGCCGGCGAGCATCCAGCAGACCGGCTCGTCCGCGCGGCCGAGGCGCAGGAGGTGCTGCTCGGCCTCGTACGACGAGAGGAGCGTGGCGCCACGCGAGGCGAGCGGCGTCGTGTCCCCGGGGGCGAGCCGGATGAACCCCTGCAGCGTGTGGAGCAGGGCCCCTGCGCCGTGCAGCTCGGCGTCGCTGTCCCAGGCGAGCCGGGACGTCATCGCCTCCGCCATCCGGGCGCCGTGCTCGACGCCGAAGCGGGTGAGCACGGCGCGCGCCCCCGCGTATCCCGCGAGCCGGACGAGCTCCTCGCGAAGCCTCCCGAGCGCCCCGGCGTCGAGGATGACCGCGCGCTCCCCGGCGAAGCGGACGACGCCGCCGTGCGCGTCGACGTCGAGCAGCTTCCGGATGTCGAGATCGGCTGCGCGCATCGGACGACCTTTCCTTCAAGACGACAGGGGTGACCGGTCACCCTGACCGGCGGGCCCGCGAGGTGCCACGGGCGAGCCCCGGATCTCGCATGGAACGCGGCCTCCCGGGCGCGGGCCCGGCGCGTGCTCGGGGTCGTCGCGGGAGGTCTCTTTGCATGAGCGAGCGCGTGGACATCATGACACCCGCCTTCCGGGCGGATCCGTATACGCCGTACGCCGCGATGCGCCGCGAGGCGCCGGTTTGCCAGGTGGATCCCGGCGGGATGTGGGCGGTGAGCCGGTACGCCGACGTCGCCGCGGTCTTGCGGAGCCCGGAGCGGTTCTCGTCACGGGGCTTCAGGGCGGCATGGCAGCCGGCGTGGGTGGGCCACAACCCGCTCGCGAGCTCGATCCTGGCCATGGATGGGCCGGAGCACGCGCGGCTCCGCGGCCTCGTGAACCGGGCCTTCGGGGCGCCGGCGATCGCGCGCATCGAGCAGCGGGCCCGCGGCCTGTGCGAGCGGCTCGCGGGGGGCCTCGACGGCGACGTCGACTTCATCGCCGCGGTCGCTGCGCCGCTGCCGGCGTTCGTGATCAGCGCGCTGCTCGGGCTGGATCACGCGCTCGAGCCGCACTTCAAGCGGTGGATGGACGATCTCCTGTCCGTCACGCCCGAGCCGGCGAGCGCCGAGCACGCCGCCCGCGTCCGCGCCACGATCGCTGAGCTCGACCGGTACATGGCCGACGTCATCGAGGCGCGCAGGCGCTCGCCCTCCGACGATCTCGTGAGCGAGCTTGTCCGCGCCGAGGCCGGCGGCAAGCTCCTCGGCGATCGCGAGATCATCGATCTGCTCGTCAGCATCCTTGGCGGCGGTCTCGAGACCACGACCCACTTCCTCGGCAGCTCGATGCTCTTGCTCGCGGAGCGCCCCGCCGAGCTCGAGCGGCTGCGCGCCTCCCCGCAGCTCATCCCGAGGTTCATCGAGGAGATGATGCGTTATGACGGCCCGACCCAGTCCGTCCCCCGGCTCACGACGTCGGACGTCGCGCTGGCCGGCGTGACGATCCCCGCGGGATCGCTCGTGCTGGCCCTGGTCGGCTCGGCGAACCGCGACGAGCTGCACTTCACGGATCCCGATCGCTTCGATCTGCACCGCGGGCAGCCGAGCCTGACCTTCGGGCACGGCGCGCACTTCTGCCTGGGCGCGGCGCTCGCCCGGATGGAGGCGAAGGTCGCGCTCGAGGTGCTGCTCCCGAGGATCGGCGAGGTGACCCGCGCGCCGGGCGAGATCCCCTACAACCGCACGCTCACCGTGCGCGGCCCCGTGTCGCTGCCGCTCCGCTTCAAGCCGGCCTGAAGCGCAGCGCTGCGCCGTGCGATACTGAGGTATCCCCTCGAATCTCCGGGAAAATTGAACAGGGAGGCGGGGAGACGGGGAGTAAAATCCCACAATTCTCCCCGTCTCCCCGTTCAAATTCTTTTTTGTTAAAAGTGCCAACAATCATGAAGGGATTCGTCAGCATGCGATACCGAGCGTTCCTGCCGCTGGTCTTCGCTCTGCCGGCGTGCGGCCCGGCGGCTGCGCCCGCGCTTTCCGCGAGCGCTCCGCCCGCCGTGGCCAAGGCCGCGGCGGCCTCCACGGCGTCGCTGCCGCCGGCGCCCGCCGCGGGCGTCGCGCCCGCGCCTGCCGCGAGCGCCGCGCCGGCGCCGCAGAGCGCCTGCGCCCTGGAGCGCGGCTTCCACGGTACGATCGGGCCGAAGCTCGAGGTCTTTGCGCGGCTCGAGCGCGACGGGGGGACCGTGCGGGGGCGTTACTTCTATGCCCACGTCGGCGTCGACATCCCGCTTGCCGGGTCGGTCACCGACGCCGGCGAGATAGCGTTTATCGAGGGCAACCCGGCGCGCCCGACGGGCCAGTTCGCGGGCACGTGTCGGGCCGACGGCCACCTCATCGGGACGTGGACGAGCCCGCGGGGCGCCTCGCTGCCGTTCGATCTCGCCTCGGTCGGCGCGCGCGACGTGCTGCTCGTGGCCACGAAGAAGAGGGCGCGCCGCTTCCCGCCGCGGCCGAACCCCGATGGCCCGCCGGACGGGCTCGGCATCCCCTTCGAGCCTGCCGAGGCGTGCAGCGAGGAGCTCGCCTGGCCCGAGGTCTTCGGCGCCGCGACGGCGACGAGCGAGGCGGCCCTCAACCGCGCGCTCGAGAGCGGCGCGTGGGTGTTCGGGCAGGGGGACGAGGCGAATTTGCGCGCGTGCAAGACGGGCGAGCGAATGGCCGCGTCGCGCACGTTCGAGGTCGCCCTCAACGAGAAGGGGCTCCTCGCGGTCCGGTCCCGAGATGCGATGCGGTACGAGGGCGGCACACACCCCTGGGACCCTGGGCCCGAGCGCTGGCAGGTGCTCGACGCGCGCACGGGCGCGCCCGTGACCCAGCTGCTCGACCGGTCCGCCGCGTCGAAGAAGGCCCTCCGGCCCTTGATCGAGCGTTGCCTCGCGCCGTTCGCCGACGGCGACGCGACCGTGCTCGAGCTGCTGCGGGAGCGCGTGAGCCTCGACAACCCGGATCTGCTCGTCTTGCCGACGCCCGCCGGGCTGAAGCTCGCCGCGACCGGATATCCGCCGCCGCTGCGCGTGCTCGAGGGAGAGGGCCCGGTCCTGACGTGGGCGGCGCTCGCCGGCGCAGGCGCGGTCGGCCCGAGGAGCCCTCTCGCTCGCCTCTGGGAGGGCCGCAGCGCGGCCGCGGCGGCGGACCCGTGCGCGAAGCCCGGGTCGCCCTGAGCCGGACCCGACAGGGGCCGTGAGCCCGACCCGGGCTGAGGTGATAGCCGACATCGATGACCCGGACCTGCTCCTCCTGCCGACGCTCACCAGGTTGAAGCTCGCAGCGACCGGAGATACAACGCTGCGCGCCTCCTGTCGGCGTGGGCGGTGATGTCATCGACACGCGCCATTGTCGCGCTCGTTGGATGCGACCCAGACCACGCCGAGGGCGCCTTTCCCCGGGGGAGGATGCTTTTCATGGAGCACGCGGGCCGAAGGAACATGGAACAGAAGACAACTCCGACGATCGCCGAGCTCGAGCACGAGATCGACGCGCTCCGGCGACGCGTCGCCGAGCTGGAGATCCCTGCGCGCCGCTACAAGGCCCTGCTCGACGGGGGCATCGTGAGCATGATGATCTACGATGGCGAGAGCCGCGCCATCGAGGTGAATCGTCGGTGGGAGCAGCTCTGGAGCTTGCGCCTCGGGGATCTCGCCGAGTGGCGGTTGCTGAAGGACGAGCAGGTATCCGCCAATGGGTCGATGCCCCTCGTGGAGCAGGCGTTCTGGCGGGGCGAGGCCACGGCGTTGCCCACCATCCGGTACGACCCGGTACAGGCGGATACGCTGCAGAAGGGGACGGCCCGCTGGGTCGCCTCCTCGCTTCACCCCATCCACGACGCCGCGGGCGGCGTCCGCGAGGTGCTGCAGATCCATGTGGATGTCGGCGAGCTCAAGCAATCCGAGGATGAGCTGCGGGTCCAGACGGCGCAGCTCGAGGCCGCGGTCGCCGAGCGGACCCAGCGGCTCGAGGAGCAGCTCCGCGTGAGCGAGGAGCAGCAGCGCGCCATTGCCGCGCTGTCCACGCCCGTGCTCAGGCTCTGGGACGGCATCCTCGCGCTGCCGCTCATCGGTCGCGTCGACGCCGAGCGCGCCGCCCGCATCCTCGAGGTGCTGCTCCAGGCCATCGTGGACACGCAGGCGGAGCACGTGATCCTCGACGTCACCGGCGTGCCTTTCGTGGACGCGGAAGGGGCACGCCACCTCCGCGACACGGTGCGCGCGTCCTCGTTGCTCGGGACGCGGTGCGTCATCGCGGGCGTCTCGCCGGCCATGGCGAGACTGCTGATCGACAGCGATCTCGGCTTCGATGGCGTCCCCATCGTCGCGAGCCTCCAGGATGGGCTTCGGCGCTTGTTGTCCGGTCGCAACGACGCTCGCTCCATGGGCGCTGCTGGCCAGCGCTCGCTTCGGCCCGTCGAATGACGGGCCAGGCACGTCCTTCGGAGGGCGGCCCGCCGGGCGACGCTGGACCGCATGCGCCCGGCCATCGTCCTGGAGTTTGCCCCCCTCGCGGCGCTCGCCGGGGTCGACGATACCGACGCACGGAACACGTCACGTCATCTTGGTGAACCAGCGATCGAGGATGGTTTGCGCCCGCTCGAGCTCCGAGAGCTCCGTCACCTCGTTCAGCGCGTGCATCGTCCGCTCCGTGCCCGGCCCAAAATTCGCCGCTGCGATCCCGAGCGTCGTGAAGCTTGCCACTTCCGTCCAGGTTTGCCGCGCCTCGACGCCTTGAACGCCGCTTTGTTCGAGAGCGGCGATGAGCGCGTGGCTCCGGTTCGGCGGCGCCGCGCGGGAGAGCTCCTCGAACCGGACGGCGCCCACGCGGTCCACGAGCGCCATCAGCCGATCTTGCGAGTCATGGGAGCTCGTGCTCGGACCGTACGTGTGGTGCACGTTCACTTCCAGCTCATCCGGCAGGACGCTGCCGGAACGGCCCCCGCGCGCCGAGGTGATGTTCATCATCTCGTACCAGGTGAGGCCGTCGACGACGTCGGGCACAGGCTCGAACGCGGCCACGTGCGTGAGCACGCGCGCGAGCTTGTGGATCGCGTTCACGCCGGCCCCGGGCAGCCCGCTGTGCCCCGTGCGGCCTGCAAACGCCAGCGTCGCGTGCGTCGAGCCTCCCGAGCCGAGCTGAAGCTTGTTGTCCGTGGGCTTGAGCACCAGGGCGAAGTCGGCCCCCTGGAGCTCGGCGTCCTTCTTCATGACCACCCTGAGCTCGCTCGCGTCGAAGCCGCACCCTCCGCGCGCGTGAAACACCAGGGTGATATCGGCGTGTACCTGCGGCCGGCGCTCGGCCAGATCGAGCATCAGGCTGAGGCCGCTCTTCTCGGCGGCTCCAGCGCCCAGCACGCGCTTGTTCTCCGTCCGCGCTTCGCCTCGGTGCCCTGGGTTCGCCACGTCGAGCTGCCCGACGAGGAGGACCTTGGGGCCTCCGGACCCGCGCGTGAGCGGCGCTACCAGAGAGTCGCCGTAGCGGCGTGGCGCTGCAGCCAAGGGGAGCGCCGCGAGACGTCGTGCCAGCTCGTCGGCCAGGTTGCGTTCCTCACCGGTAGGCGAGGGGATCCTGCACAGCCACAGCAGATTCTCAAGTAGCTCCAAGTCGACCTCCGATCAGGAGCAACGATGCGCGCTTGCTTTCCCCGCGGCAAGTCGCAGGTGAGCTGGCGCGCGTGACCACTGGAAACGGGGACTCCCTACACGCGCGGTCCGAAGGTGATGATTGCCGTGCCGATCAGGCACACCGCAGCACCGATCAGATCCCAGCGATCGGGCGGTTGCTTCTCGACGAGCCACCCCCATGCGACCGCGGACGCGACGTAGACGCCGCCGTACGCTGCGTAAGCTCGCCCGGCGCTCGGATGAAACGACAGCAGCCAGGCGAAGAGCCCGAGCGACGCGGCCGCGCCGACGAGCAGCAGCGGCGACCGCCCGCCTCGCATCCAGAGGAACACGAGATAGCAGCCGGCGATCTCGGCGAGTGCAGTGGTCACGAACAACGGGACGACGACGAGCGGGTTCATTCGCGGGCAGCGTAGACCGATGGTGGCGTTTCAGCCATGCTCGCGGCGCCCGATCTTCGATATCACGCGCTCCTCTGCGCTGCGCCGCGCTCGCAGCAACTGCCGTCCACCTTGCATGCAGGACCGCACCCCGACGCTTCGCCTTTCTTGAGCCGGCTCAGGGCGGCCATCACGCTCAGCGCGATGACGAACACGCTCCCGCCCACCAAGAGCTCCGAGCCTGGCCGGAACACCGACGACAGCGTGGCGACGGCGCCGCTCCCGAGCCCCGCGGCCGCGAGCAACGGGATGGCACAGCAAGCGGCGCAGCCGATGAACGCCGCCACGGCCGCGAGACCGAGGCGGCGCTTGGAGACGATGGGCTCTGACTTCTGGATCGAGGACGTGCTCATGCGTGGGCTCCTTGGGCGGCTCCCGTGAGCCGCGCGTCCCACTAGGCGGCCTCGCACCGAGCGTGACCCGCAGGACCAGACGATTTCTGGTCACGCCGGGGCCCCCCCGGCCTACCGTAGCGTTCCCGAGGGATCTCTGACGTTCGGAGTCGTCGAGGTAAGATAAAGTACGAATGGACGCATCGCGCCGGAAAGCCATCCACGACGCGATGGTTCGGCTCTCCGACGGAGACCGGACCGCGTTCGACGTCCTGCTCGACGAGCTCTGGCCCGTTATCCTCTCGTTCGCGGAGCGTGGAGTCGGCCGCGGTGCGGACGCCGAGGACGTCGCGCAGGAGGTCTTCTACAAGATCTGCGCCCGGATCGCCGAGTTCGATCGGAGCCGCGGTGGCCTCTCTTGGGCGTTCGGGATCGCCAGCTACGAGATCATGACGCACCGCCGCCGCCATCAACGCCGCCGCGAGGTCTCCGACGAAGTGTCCGTGGCGACGCACGTCGATGGCTCCGCGTCGCAGGAAGAGCAGCTCCTGGCGCGGGAGATCGCGCTCGCGTTCGAGCAGGCCATGGGGGCCCTCACGGAGGAGGACCGAGCGTCGCTCGGGCTCCTCGACGGGGCGTCCGACGCGGTGGGCGCCACGCTTCGCAAGCGCAAGCAGCGCGCGCTCGACCGGCTGCGCGGAATCTGGAGGCAGATCTATGGTGAGCCGTGAACAGCTGAAGCGCGGTGGTCTCCGCGCGTACGAGGCCGGCCGACTGCGCGCCGCCGCGCGCGCGGCGTGGGTGCTCGTGCCTACGGTGCTCGTCTGTGCGCTCGAGACGGGTGCGGGCGAGACCTGCGCGTGCATCGGGGTGCTGTTGCTCGGCGCGAGCGTCTTCCTGCGCTGGCGCGACCGACGAGGAGCGGACGCCGTGCGCTACGGGCTCCTCGCCGGTGCACTGCCGCTCGTCGCAGGACTGCTCGTCGCCCGGATCGCGCCCAGCTGCGCCGGCGCGCCGCTCGTGTCGGTGTGCACCGCGGTGTGCCTCGGTGTGGGCCTTCCATCGGGGGTCTGGCTCGGCCGCCGCCTGGCGCGGGGCGCGGCGCCGGCCTCGACCTGGCTCGCGGCGAGCGGCATTGCCGTCCTGGCGGCGAGCCTGGGCTGCGCCGGGCTCGGGTTGACTGGACTCCTTGGCGCGGCGGTCGGCCTGGTGCTCGGGGTCGCGTCGGCGAGCGCGCTTTCACGGGCAACGACCTAGCTAGAGCGCCAATCACGTTGTAGTCCCGAGGAAATCAACAGAAGGGAAGAGCAACCGCAAGGGCGCAAGGGGCGCAAGGGGAAGGCAAGAAAATATCGCGTCTCTGGTCCCTCGCGCCCCTTGCGCCCTTGCGGTTGTTCTCTTTCCCGCATTCCTTGCCCTTGGTGCTTGCTTCCCGGCAGATCGGTCGGGCCTAGCAACCCATTAAATTCAGGCAACTTTCAGCCTGTTCGGTGCTCTAGCTCGCGGGGGGCGCTGGCACAGCAAGATCGAAGTCACCGTATACCCAGATCCCGGCGGCATCGTAGAGCTTCGTCAATGCTGGTTTGGAGACTCCATTCTTCCCCCACGGCTGGAGATCCCCGTCGAGCTCGCAGAATGAAAGATCTGTTGCCCCAGCGGCCTTCAGCGTCTCGGCCCGTACCAGTACCGCAGCCAAGATGGCTTGGTCGAACGGCTTGACGAATTCGAGATCGCCGCCGCTCAGCTCGATCGCGCGCTCCAGCATGGCATCGTCGAGCGCGAAGACATCGAGCCCTGGGTGCTTGCGCAGCGACGTGAGCGTCGTGTCGAGCTGCTTGAGCTCCTCTTTCACTCTGCTCTCGAACATGCTGAGCACCCGTAGCGCCGTGGCTTCCTCGTCGATCGAGACTCTTCCGCTTGCCTTGCCCCAGCGTAGAAACTGGCGAATGGCATCTGCTTCATGCCGAGGCTTGAGCTCCCGGATTGGACGACGTGCCTCGTTCAGGCAAATGGACGGAAGATGAAGCTTGAGCTCTCCCGTGGCAGCGCGGTCGAGAAGATCAACCGCTGCTTTTTTCTTGTGATGCGCAGGCGCAGCATAATCTACGACCCAATTGGTCTCGACGAAGACGTGCCGCATCGTTCAGGTCCCGGTACGCCTCATGCTCGCACGCGGCCCAGCCGCACGCACCTCTCCTTGCTCCAGCGCGGGCACCACGTGATCCTCGACGGCCTCACGCAAGTCTGGCGCCAAGGCGGCCAGATTGGATGGATTCGTGAGCCCTTCCAGCCAGCGCTGGACTGCGTTCTCGAATTGAAATCCGCGCAGTCCTGGTTCTTCAATCGAGCGAATTGTCGACGCCACGTCCGCTTCGAAGACGCCGGCCGTCGAGAACGCCCCGACGAGCTCCACCGACCCTTCCTCGTAGCTCGCAAACGTATCGCGGTAGATGCGCACTGCGTCCAGCGTAACGAGCATCCCGGTAGCGTAGCCATGGCGCACCATGTACGCCTTGAGCTGTTGTTCCGACGCCTGGAGATCGTGGATCGACAGCTTCACCTCGACGACGAGCGAGCGGCTCGTACCGTCGCGGGAGGTGACCAGAATGTCCGGAGCGAACGACATGCATGCATTGTAGCACGTCACGCGCCGATCCCGCGTCCGTTGGGCTCCCGCCGCAGCTGACCGGCAGGATGCGCGCGTTCGCCGCAGAGGCCGTCCGGAACGCGCCGAGGCGGAACGGCAGGAGCTTGCCCGTCGTGCTCCGCGTCCCTTTCGGGAAGAACACCGTCGATCAGCGCGGCATCACGTTGCGCCGCGCGGCGCCGAGCTCTTCCAGGGCGCTGCGGGCGCTCTCGCGATCGACCGGCGTGTGGCCGTAGAGGCGCATGCACCAGCCGAGCAGCGGGACTCAGAGCAGCGCGTGCTTGGCGATGAAGCGGAGCGGGGGGCAGCCCTGGAGCACCACGAGGAGCGCAAGGATAGCGATCGCGCCCTCGTGGTTCGCGGCGACCACGTAGATCGAGGCGCTGGAGGGGGAAACGCGGGCTCGCTCAGCGAGATCGCCCAGCTCGGGCGGCCTTCGGCTGGCTCCCGACGAACGCCGCCAGGTGCTCGCCGGTCAGCGTCGACTTCGCTGCTACAAGGTCCGCCGGGGTGCCTTCGAACACGATCCGCCCGCCGTCGTGGCCCGCGCCCGGTCCGAGGTCGATGATCCAGTCGGCGTGCGCCATCACCGCCTGGTGGTGCTCGATCACGATGACCGACTTGCCGGAGTCGACAAGCCGGTCCAGCAGCCCGAGCAGCTGCTCGAGGTCCGCCAGGTGCAGCCCGGTGGTCGGCTCGTCGAGCACGTAGACGCCGCCGTCGGCACCCATGTGTGTCGCGAGCTTGAGCCGCTGCCGCTCGCCGCCCGACAGCGTGGTGAGCGGCTGGCCGAGCCGCAGATAGCCGAGCCCCACGTCGGCCATGCGCTGCAGGATCGCGTGTGCGGTCGGCGTGTGCGCCTTGCCGGCACCGAAGAAGCCGACCGCCTCCTTGACCGGCAGGTCGAGCACCTCGGCGATGTTGAGCCCGCCGAGCCGGTAATTCAGCACCGACGCCTGGAACCGCCGGCCCTCGCAGTCCTCGCAGACCGTGGTGACGCCGGCCATCATCGCGAGGTCGGTGTAGATCACCCCGGCGCCGTTGCAGGTCGGACAGGCGCCCTCGGAGTTGGCGCTGAACAGGGCGGGCTTCACGTTGTTCGCCTTCGCGAACGCCTTGCGGATCGGCTCCAGCAGATCGGTGTATGTCGCCGGATTGCTCCGCCGCGAGCCACGGATCGGGGTCTGGTCGACCGACACAACGCCTTCCCGGCCAGACACCGATCCGTGGATGAGCGAGCTCTTGCCCGACCCCGCCACGCCGGTCACCACCACCAGCACGCCGAGCGGGATATCGACGTCGACGTTCTTCAGGTTGTGCGAGCGGGCGCCGCGCACCTTCATCACACCCGACGGCTTGCGCACCGACGGCTTCAGCGAGACCCGGTCGCTCAGGTGACGCCCGGTGAGCGTGCCGCTCGCCCGCAGCCCATCCACGGTGCCCTCGAAGACCACCTTGCCGCCGGCGGTGCCGGCGCCGGGGCCGAGGTCGACGACGTGGTCGGCGATCGCGATCATCTCCGGCTTGTGCTCGACCACGAGGACGGTATTGCCCTTGTCGCGCAAGCGCAGCAGCAGCTCGTTCATCCGCTGGATGTCGTGGGGGTGCAGCCCGACCGTCGGCTCGTCGAAGACATAGGTCACGTCGGTGAGCGACGACCCGAGGTGGCCGATCATCTTTGTGCGCTGCGCCTCGCCGCCCGACAGCGTGCCCGACGGCCGGTCGAGGCTGAGATAGCCCAGCCCGATCTCCACAAACGAGTCCAGCGTGTGCCGCAGCGTCGTCAGCAGCGGCGCGACGGACGGCTCGTCCAGACCGCGCACCCACTTGGCCAGATCGTTGATCTGCATCGCGCAGGCGTCGGCGATGTTGATCCCCTTGATCTTGGAGGACCGGGCAGCCTCGCTGAGCCGCGTGCCGCCGCACTCGGGACAGGTGGAGAACTTGACCGCGCGCTCCACGAACGCCCGGATGTGGGGCTGCATCGCGTCGACGTCCTTGGACAGCATCGACTTCTGGATCTTCGGGATCAGCCCCTCATACGTCAGGTTGATGCCCTCGACCTTGATCTTTGTCGGCTCCTTGTGGAGCAGGTCGTGGAGCTCCTTCTTCGTGAACTTGCGGATCGGCTTGTTCGGGTCGAAGAACCCGCAGCCGCTGAAGATGCGCCCGTACCATCCATCCATCGAGTAACCGGGGATGGTGAGCGCACCCTCGTTGAGCGACTTGCTGTCGTCGTACAGCTGCGACAGGTCGAAGTCGGAGATCGATCCCATGCCCTCGCACCGCGGGCACATGCCTCCGTTGACCACGAACTCGCGTTTCTCTGTCTTCTTCCCGCCGGCCTTCTCGACCGAGATCGCCCCGACACCGCGGACCGACGGGACGTTGAAGGAGAAGGCGTTGGACGAGCCGATGTGCGGCTTGCCGAGGCGGCTCCACAGCACCCGCAGCATCGCGTTGGCGTCGGTCGCCGTGCCGACCGTCGAGCGGGAGTTGGCACCCATCCGCTCCTGGTCGACGATGATCGCTGTCGTCAGCCCTTCCAGCACGTCGACCTCGGGCCGGCCCAGCGTCGGCATGAACCCTTGCACGAACGCGCTGTACGTCTCGTTGATCAGCCGCTGCGACTCTGCCGCGATGGTGCCGAACACCAGCGACGACTTGCCCGATCCCGAGACGCCGGTGAACACGGTCAGCCGTCGTTTGGGGATCTCGACGCTGACGTCCTTCAGGTTGTTCTCGCGCGCGCCCTGGACGCGGATCAGGTCGTGGCTGTCTGCGGCGTGCTGTTTGGTGGAGGAGGCCATGTTCCCGATCATGCCATCAACATCGACGGTTTGTGAAGGGATCCCGGCACCTTGCGCGAGTCCGGCCGCAGCGCCCACGAGGTCACCGCCAGCGCGAGGACCACGAGCGGCGCGACGATGTGGCCAGCATTGCTCGTGGAGTCGCTGGCACCGACGGCGGCCCAGGCGAAGGCGGCGCCGGTGAGGTCGAAGACGAGGCCCGCGTACGCCCACTCCTTCAAGCGCGGGAATTTCGGCGCCAGCAGGGCGAGCGCGCCGAGGATCTTCCAGATGCCGAGGAGCGTGACGAAGTGCAGCGGGTAGCCGAGGCGCACGAAGCCGTCGACGCTCGCTGGCGCGTGGAGGACGTGGGCCACGCCGCCCGAGACCATGGACGAAGCGACCAGGCCGGTGGTCACCCAGTAGGCCACGACCCTCGCCCGGCTCACGCGACCCTCGCGAGCAGGTCGACGAGCTTCCCGCCCATCATCTTCCAGCCGTAGCGCGCGCCGGCGAAGTTCTGCTTCTGGTCCGGCTTGAAGCCCGACTGCACGAGGGACAGGCGCGTACCCGACGGCGTGGGCGTGAGCGTGAAGGTCACGACGGTCTCCAGAAAGGGGACGCTCCACGTGTACTTGAGCTTCCGGTGCACCTCGATCTCGACGAACTGGCAATTCACGGTGCCGTCCCAGCCGGGATACGGCTGGGTCTTGAACGTGAACGCCGCCCCGTGCTCGAGCTTGAAATCGATGGCGGGCAGGAGCCACTCCGCGAGCAGCTCCGGGTCGGTGAGCGCGCGCCACACCTTCTCCGGCGCATGACGCAGATCGAATTCGAACGAAATGGATTCCGTTTGCGATTGTGCGGTCGTGTCGGTGAGATTCATTTGTCCATTTTCTCCAGCAGTCGTTCAAGGCGATCGACGCGCTCTGTCCAGAAGGCGCGGTAGTGTGTGATCCAGTCGATGAGCGGCTTCATCCCTTGCGGCTCCACCCGGTAGTAGACACAGCGCCCCTCGCGCCGGCCGCTCACCAGGCCGGCGTCTTTCAACGTGGCGAGGTGCTGCGAGATCGCCGGCTGCGAGATGTCGAAGCGCGCCGTGAGGTCCTTCACCGCCGCTTCGCCAAGCGTGAGCGACTCGAAGATCGCCCGGCGGCTGGGGTCCGCCAGCGCCTGGAAGATCTTGTCTTCGATCACGGCCGCGCGCTGCATCCGTTACTTATAAGCCGACGCTTATTGATTGTCAAGCGCGCGGATCGGGCCGCCCGGACCGGCGGAGCTGGGGGCATCTTCCTCGCAGCCCCCTGGCGCAGCGCGTCGCAGGCCGCGTCGACGTCGACGGGGTGGACACCGCGGCCGGCTCGCTCTGGGGCGCGCACGCCCGCGCCGGCTCCCGTGGGGAGTGTTATGGGGACCTTCCGGCGCCGGCCGTCCGGGGGGACGGCTCGTGTCAGCAGGTCAATTCGGGGTGATGTTCAGCTCGAACGAACCCGCGGAGACATTGTTGTAGCTGTCGACGAAGATGTCGATCGGCGTCCCCGCTGTCACATTCACGGTGAGCGACTCGGGGTCTCCGGAGTTGCCGTCGTCCAGGCAGTGGATCTCGCTCACCTCCTCCCTGCAGTCGGCCCGCACGTGGAGAACGAGATCGGCGGAGCCCTCGGGCGTCACGGTGATCGTCACGCTGCCGTCCGCCTCAGGGGAATAGCGGTACACGAGCTCCGGGCCGTCGCCCGCGCACGCGGCCGTGAAGCCGCGCGTGCCCTCGGACGTGTCGCCCGTCACCGCCGCGGCCGTCAACGGCGCCGCGCTCGCGCACGCCACCTCCGGGTCGATCTCGCACTCGCTCGAGCACGTGTCCCCGTCGGCGTCGTTGCCGTCGTCGCACTCCTCCGTGCCCACCCTCACCCCATCGCCGCAGACCTGCTCTGCAAAGGCCACCTCGAGCGCATAGTCCGGGTCCTCTCCGGCGGTGTTATCGATGAAGAGGAAGTACGTGTCCCCGGCCTCGGCCAGCAGCTCGACGGCCAGCTCGTCCGGGCCAAACGCGACCGAGCAGCCGAGCAGCGTCGACGCGTCGTCGCAGCTCGTCCGGACGTACCAGTCGTAGTCGCCTCCCGATGCGGACCTCGGGGCGAGGACGAGCGCCCCCTTGGCCGGCGCCACGAACTGGAAGACCTGCTCGTTCGAGCCCACGCCGACCGCATAGGTGCCGAGGCGGGCAGGGCAGATCGTGGCGAACACGTTCGTGCCGTCCCTTGTGTTGCCCGTGAACGTGCCCCCCGCGGACACGTCGATCGCCCCCGCGCACGCCGTGGCGATGCCGTGCACGCACGCTTCCTGCGTGGAACAGTCGAGCTCCTCGCAGTCCTGCAGGATGTCCCCGTCGTCGTCCTCGTCGTTGTCGCACGCCTCCTCGAGCGAGCAGCGCTGCGTCTCGCTGTTGCAGGCGCCCTGGCACTGATCGTCGCTGTCGCAGCCGCCCACGCACGCCGCCCTCGCGCGGAGCTCGTCCACCACGCGGCAGCGCTGCGCCGCGCCCGGACAGTCGGCCGCCTCTTCGCAGGAGCGGAAGCAGAGCGAGAAGTCGTTGCCAGTCGCCACACAGATCGAGCCATCCTCGCACGGGGCGATCGGCTCTCCGCAGAGCGCCGTACAGTAACCCCCCGCCCAGCCCAGGTCCCCCTCGGTCAAGCACAGTCCCCCGCGGCAATCCTCGTCTGCAGTGCACGGCTCCCCGTTCGCTCTACCCTCCTCGGGATCCTCCGGTGGGCCGTCGTCGCCGCCAGCGCCGCCCTCACCCCCCGCGCCGGACGCCGTTCGCACCGGCGTCACCTTTTCATCGTCGTCGCCGCACGCGGCGAGCGCCAACCACATCGCTGTCATCGCGGGCAGGGAAGTGCCGAGTCGCATGTCTTGTTTCTCCTCTTCCTTCCGGGAGGGTAACGCCCTCGCTGCGCGGCGTACGAGAGAACGTGCACCAGATCGCAACACCAGAAATGTCGCAATTGTTGCGTCTGGATGAACTCGTACGAGGCGCTCGCGTCGAGCAGCGCGCTCGTCGCTGACGCCGCCGTGCTCTGGAAGGTAGCGGTGGGGCCGATCGTCTCGGGTCCGAGGGCAGCGACGCCGCGATCGGCAGGTGCGCCGCCGGAGGCCGCCGTGCCGCCGGAGCTCCGCCGACGGCCATGGCTCCCTGAGAGCGATTGGCCGGGCGCATTGCCCCGATAGGCATCGCGCAAGTCCTCATCGAAGGATCGATCGCGACGTCGAGGACCTCCATCACGAGATCGGCGCATTGCGCGCGACCGGCCGCCGACGAATCGATAATTTTCGCTCATTGATGATCGTGCGCACGACCGGATCACGACGATGCCGCGCTTCATCCGAGTTGACAGAGACACCCGCGGCGCGCTTCACTATGAATACCGGGATGGGCGTCGACGAGAGCCGCTCGTCGATTCGTGGCGGCGCGCGGCCCCGCTGGATTGGCCGCGGAGGGCGAGGCGCACGCCGCGAGAATGGCGCGTACCCGGGAGCCAACGGAGGTCTCGATGGCACTCAAAGAAGGATTTGACGCGGACGACTTCAAGCGACGCATGGAAGTCTACGGCATGGATGAGTCGTCGATTCGATACGAGAAGCTGTACGTCGAGCGGGACACGAAGATCGTCCTGTCGACGCAGAAGCGCGACAAGAGCTTCGTCGAGCCGCACGTCCTGAGGACGAGCGATCTCGACACGCTGAAGCGGTGGGTCGGCCTGCCGGACAAGCTGTTCGAGCAGCACGGGCGGTGCGCGCTGAAGTGCCCCCCGGTCCCGACGAACTGGCTCCCTCCGGGCATCGCGGACGACGTGACGAAGGGCGACGAGCCGCAGCAGAAGCTGAGCGCGCGTCATCACGAGGCGATCGGCCGCGCGACGTACGCTTACCTCCGCGGCCCGTCCTCTGCGGTCGCGCGGTACAAAAAGAACATCGAGCTGCACTTCAAGGAGTTTCTGGTCCCCCTCTGGCTGTTCCGCGAGGTGATCGTGGAGCCCGGCGCCGTCCTGCACTTCGGCGCGGGGATGCACACGCTCCTCGCCAGCAAGGTCTGGGTCAAGGACGGCGGCAAGATCAGCTCGTCGGGCGACCTGACGGTCAACTGCTCCCTTCTGCAAGGCGCCTGAAGGCGCGTCGTCGGACGCACGCGCGCCGCGCGCTGTGCCGCGCGCGGCTCCTGGCAAACACTTCTTTCTGAACGAGGATGAACCATGCCTAGCGAATTCGAGGTACAGTCTGCAGACGGCGCTCCCGGCCCGAACGGCGCCAACGGCGGGACGGGGTCGACCGGCGGGGCCGGGTACAATGCCGAGTGCCACTGGGACGGCGACGATCCCGGGGTCGGGGGCGCTACGGGCGGGCCCGGCACCAACGGCGGAGCCGGGGGGAACGGCGGGAACGCTCCTGCGCCGCTCGACCTGGTTATCAAGGTGAACCAGCTCATCGGCACCATCAACGGTTACAACAAGGGGGGACGCGGCGGCCCCGGTGGCAAGGGAGGACGCGGCGGCGACGGCGGTCCCGGCGGAGACGGCGGCAGCGGCAGCGGCTGCGAGGATCCGCAGAACGGCGGTGCCGGCGGCGGTGCCGGTAACGGCGGCAAGGGCGGCAACGGCGGGAAGGGAGCGAATGGAGGGAACATCTTCCTTCTTTACAAGAGCGAAGCGGGCGGCGGCTCGTTCGGCGGCGAGTCCGAGCTCGGCGCGGGCGGCGCCGCCGGTCAGGGCGGCGATCCGGGCACACCCGGGCTCGGCGGCCGCCGCGGAGGTGACGGCGTGAGGGCGCAGGGCGGCGCCCCCGGATCTCCGAACGGCCCTGGTGATCCGGGTCTGCCCGGCACACCCGGGCAAGTGTTCGCCGGCCCCGATCCCGACGCGTAGGCGCTTTCAGAGCAGGGCAGCCTCCCGGACGAACGCCAGATAGATGAAGACCTCTATGCCCCTTCCACGCGCAATGGACACGTTCATCGATGCCGTCGCGCAGATCGCAGGCTCCCCTGCAGCGGCCGTGAGCGCGGCCGTCCACGAAATGCTCGATCTGCCGCGAACCCAGGCCGCGGCCGGCGCCGAGCGACGTCCGGGCAGCGATGTACCCCGCCCCGTGCGGTCGTCCCTCAACAACGATGGATCACCCCTGCAAGCGTGTGTCACCTCGAGCCCGAGCGCGCTGCGGACCCGGCTCGTCTGCGACCCCGCCGCGACCGGCGAGAGCCCTGCCGCGGGCTTTCGGCTGGCGCGGCGGGCTCTCCGCCGGCTGCTGCCGCAGCGGGCGACGGCCGAGGTGGCGGAGCTCTGCGAGAGCACCCTCCGCCTGCTGCTCCCCACGTCGCAGGAGGAGCTCAATCGGCTGGACAACGGGACGTTCTGGCTGGGGATCGGGCTCGGCACCCCGGGGATCGCGCTCTATACCAGCGGTCGATACGGAGATCCGCGCGAGCGATGGGCAGCCGCGGGCCGCTGGCTCACCACCATCGCTCGTCATCCGCGGATCGCGGAGCGCCTGGTGAGCCACCTGAGCGAAGACATGAAGCTCGCGAGCGCGGCGCTGGAGGGCGCAGACGGCGCGAGCGCGCGAGGGAAGCTCTACTTCCGCCTGCGACGACCGGCTCCCCTCTCGGCGCTCCGCATCGAAGGGATGTCGGCGCCAGCGATGAATCGATTCCTCCACACGTTCGCCGGCGATCAGACGATCCTGCTGAACGGACTCGTCGTGAGCGTCGGAGTTGGCCTCATGACAGGAGAGCTCGCCGACGTCAAGGTCGACCTCTGCGGGCATTGCATCCGCCTGAGCCCCTCGGAATGGGCCCGACGGGTGGCCGACTTCTGCGCGGCCGCCGGCGTCCGTCCACCGCCCATCGAGGATGCGCTCGTCTCGGGCGCCGCCGAGCCTGCCTTCATCGGCTTCGGCCTGGATCGGCACGCCGAGCCACGGCTCAACACCTACCTGAAGGCGCGCGCATGAGACCGCTGCTGGAGGCGCTGCAGGCGGGCGTGGATTTCCTGATCCGCGCTCAACGGGGAGACGGCCACTGGGAGGATTATCGATTGCCGGTGGGGACGTCGGACGCCTGGGTGACAGCGTACGCGGGGCTCGCGATGTCGCACGCGGCGCGCAGCGCCCGCGCGCCCGGGGCGGCCGAGGCGGCCGAGCGCGGCGCCCGGTGGCTCGCCAAGGCGAGGCACTACCAGGCAGGGTGGGGATACAACGCCCACACCGGGCCGGACGCCGACTCCACGGCCTATGCCGTGATGCTCCTCACGGCGACCGGCAGAGATCCACATCCTGGGGACATCGAATGGCTGCTCGCGCGCTGGAAGCAGGAGGGAGGGTTCGCGACCTTCGATCGCGCCGACGCGTGGGGCGATGCGCACCCGGACGTCACGGCGACCGCGTTCAGCGCTCTCCGGCAGCCGGAACGAGAGCGTTTGCGATCGGATCTCCTCAGCTACGCTCGACGCTGCCGGCTGCCTGACGGCACATGGCCGGCCTACTGGTGGAGGACGGCCCATTACAGCACCTACTGGAACCTCCGCATGCTGTCGTCTCTGGGGTGCCCCGCCGACGCGCTCCCCCCGGTCGTCTCGGCGAAGGAGACGCTCTCGATCCACACGGCGTTCGATCTGGCCTTCGTGGTGGCCATTTCGGCGATCAACCTGGGCGCGAGCGATCTGACGCTCGCGCTCGCCTCGGAGCTCTGCGAACTTCAGAGGCCGGACGGGTCCTGGCCGGGCGGACTCAACCTCCGTGTGACCGATCCGCAATGCACCGCACCTTGGGAGCAACCGCGCGGGCGCCTCTACGCTGATCCGGCCGGGATCATCACCACCGCGAGCTCCCTCTGCGCGCTGTCGGAGGCGCTGGGTTGATGCCTGGCGCAAGGGGTCCCAGCGCACGTGGCGCGGTGCTCCTCTACCGCGCCACGTGTCCGAGATGCAGGGTGCTTTCCCGACTCGTCGTGCTACTGTCGATCGGCACGGTACGGCGCGTGCCCACCGCCTCCGAGGAGGCACGTGCCCTTTATGAGGCTCACGGCAGCCCGCCGGGGAAGCTCGCGCTGGTCAGCGAGGACAGAATGACGACGGGGTGGGTGGTATTCCCTATGTCGACTTGGATTCTCGTGAAATCGTGGTTGACGCGATGGAGTCGGTTCTTCTTTGTTGTCCTCGCGACCGCTGGTTGCGGCTCCGCCCCGGAGCCGAGCGCGCGCACCTGCCCTATCAATGAGATCCTGGAAAAAGAGTGCACTTGCGGCGGCGATGTCTTCGATGCCGGGCAAGGCGCGGTCGTCGTCTGCGACGGCGCCTCATTGCGCGACAAGGGATCAACGGCCCCTCTGGCCCCCGCGCGCGCCGAAGAGTGCAACGGCCTCGACGACGATCTGGACGGGGAAGTCGACGGCGACGACGTGTGCGCGCGGGCGTGCGCGCCGGCCGAGATCGAGGCGCTGAGCGCCAAGCTCCGGATGCCGGCCCCGACCGACGTGACGGTGCCGGACGGCAGCGGCGAGACACCGGTCTTGACCCTCGTGAACGAAGTACCGTCCTTTTGCGTCGAGCCGGCGCCGCCGTCCACCCCGGAGGACGTCACCGTCGCTTGCGGAGAGGTGCTGACCGTGCATGCCGACGGCCTCACGGCCAATACGCTGCGCGTAGCGCCGGGCGGGGTCGTCCGTGTCGTCGAGCCGGCCGCCCTCCAGATCTCGGGCGAGCTCATTGTCTGTCCGGGAGCGACCGTTCAGGCGGGCGGCGAGCCCTCGCGCGACGGCGACGGCGGCGACGGCGTGGACTTGCAGATCTCGGCGGAGACGCTGCTCGTGCTCGGGACCGTGACGACCGCGGGAGGCACCACGCTGAAGATGAGCGGCACCGCGAGGGTGGGCGCGTCAGGCGCGCTCACGGTGAACAGCGCTCGGCTCCTCCTCGCAGGGCTCCTGGATACCTCGGGACCGAGTCATCCCGACGGCTACGGAGAGCAGCTGGGAGGCGCCCCCGGGGGCGCTGTCCTGGTCTCGACGACCACCGAGTCGTTCCTGTCGGGGGCCGTGCGGTCGACCGGTGGCGCCGGAGGGAGCGCGCTCGGGTGTGGTGCCGGCGGGAACGGCGCAACGAACGGGAGCGTCACGATCGAGGTGCCGGTCTGTTGTTACGACTTCAACGTCGTTGGCGGCAGCGGAGACGGCGGCGGCGCAGGCGTCCTCGAAGATCTGCTCGAGAGCCCCGAGGCGGCCTTGGACCGGGGCGAGCACGAGCTGGCCCTCTGCGACGGCGAGGATCGGTTCGCGCTCGCGGGGAAGGCCGGGCAGGAGATCGAGCTCCAGCTCACGCCGGGCGCGGGCGTCGACATCGACGTCCATCTGCTCGACGAAGGCGGCGCGATCGCAGCGCGAAGCGAGGGGGTCTCGGATGTGGAGCGGATCTCTGTCCCCGAGAATGGGGACTACACGCTGCGCGTGTTTGCGGCTGGGCCCGTATCCGGTCCGGGCGGTTATCACCTCTCCGTCCGCTGACGCGCGCCTTCACCCGTGAGGGCCCCGCGCGTCGAACCGCAGCGGCAGCGCGCGGGGGCCGCGCAGCACGAACGAGCCGATCCGCTCGATCTCTCCAGGGGCCGGCTGCAGGCCGGGCAGATCCAGGAGCGCGTCGAGCGCGATGCGCGCTTCCATCCTGGCGAGCTGCGCGCCGAGACAGAAATGATGCCCGAGCCCGAATGCGAGGTGGCGGCTCGCGTCGCGTCCGAGGAGGAAGCGGTCGGCATCCGGAAAAATGGCTTCATCCCGGTTGGCCGATCCCAGGAGGAGCAGCGTCGTTGCGCCGGCCGGGATAAGGCTGCCCCGGATCTCGATGTCGCGCGTGGCGCGCCGGAGGAGTATCTGGACCGGAGCATCGTAACGAAGCGTCTCCTCCACGAGCGCAGGGACGAGCGAGCGGTCTCGCCGCACGCGATCGAGCTCGCCCGGGTGCTCGAACAGCGCGAGCAAGGCGTTGCCGATCAGGTTCGTCGCCGTCTCGCTGCCGCCCAGCACGAGCAGCCTTGTGAAGTCGAGCGCCTGCTCCGGCGACAGGGCGCTGCCATCGCTGTCTTCCCGCACCAGGGCGCCGATCAGATCGTCCCCGGGCGCGCCCCGCCTGGACGCGAGGACGGCGCGCAGGAAGGCCTCGAACTGCGCGATGGATTGCTCCACTCGCCCGCGATCTCCGGCCATCACTCGGCCGGTCCCGTGGGCGATCACGTCGTCGGCCCACCGCCTGAAATCGCTGTGATGGTCGGCGTGGACCCCAAGCATCCCGGCGATGACCGCGATCGGGAACGGGGCGGCGAGCTCCGCCATCACGTCGCACGAGCCGACAGGAGCGAAGTCGCCGACGAGCTCGCGCGCCAGCGTCGCGAGCCGGTCTTCGAGCTCCCGCATCCTGCGCGGGGAGAACGCCCGTTCGACCCGCCGGCGAAGGCGCGTGTGCGCGGGTGGGTCCGAGCCGAGCAGCGTCTCGCTGGGCGCGAGCTTGCGGCCGGCCATGATCGAGGACGAGAACACGTCCGGGCGCTTGAGCGCGAGGCTCACGTCCTCGTGACGGCTGAGCACCCAGAAACCCCGGGAGGCCAGCCGGTGCACGGGCGCGTCGAGGCGCAGCGCCGTGTAATAGGGATACGGATCGCGCTGCACCGCGGGGGCGAACGGGTCGTAGTCCATATCAAGCGGCTCGAGCTCGCCGGAGGACGTCGAGCGACCGGAGCATCGATGCCTGTTCTCCTTCGGGAGGGTTGAGGGAGTGGAGGACGACGCCCCGCTCGCCGGCGCGCTCGAGCAGCATCGTCAACGAGCGTGAGAGCACGGGCTGCGGTCCGATCTCGAGGAACACGTGGTACCCGGACTCGATCAGGAGCTGGGCGGCCTGCTGGAACAGCACCGGGCGGCTGACGTTCCGCCACCAGTAGTCGGCGTCGAAGCGCTCCTCCTCCGTCTGCCAGCTCCCGGTGACCGTCGAGACGATGGGAACCGCGGCGGCGCGCGCGCGGACCGCGCGCAGCGCGCTCAGCAGCTTGCCGCGGAACAGCCGCGCATGGGCCGTGTGGGCCGCCCAGCCCAGCCGAACGGGCCGGCTCTTGACCCCACGGCGCTTCAGGTCGCGGAGCACCTGCTCCACCGCGTCGGCGTCGCCGGAGAGGACGGTGAACGCCGGATCCATGATCGCCGCGACCGAGACGCGACCGCCGGCGCGCCGCGCCGCGTCGGCGGCCTCGGCTGCCGAGACCTGGACCGTGGCCATGCGCCGCCCGGCGGAGTGCGCCTGGACGAGGCGGCCTGTGTGGATCGCCACGGCCAGCGCGTCCTCGAGGTCGAGGATCCCGGCCGCGAACGCCGCCGCCGGCTCGCCGCCGCTGATCCCCACGACCGCGTCGGGATCGATGCCCCACGCGCGCCACAGCCGCGCGAGCGCGAGCTCCACGGCCAGCGTCGCCGGGTAGCAGAGCCCGCACTCGTCGAGCTGTTCACGATAACGTTCGTCGGTGAGGGCGTCGAGGATCCGCAGCCCGGCGTCATGGCGCCGACCGATCCCGTCGCACTCCATCATGACCTCCCGGAACAGCCGCTCGCGCTCCAGGAGCTCTTGCCCCATTCCCCAGCGTCCCGGCCCCAGCCCGGCGAACGCGAACACGACCTTCGCCCGTGCGTTCAACTCACGCTCCCTCACGATCGCGCGTCGGCGCAGCGCGCCTCGATGTGCTCGGGCCGATAGAGATACTGCGAGACGTCACCCCGCGTGATGGGCCCGTCGGGATCCTTGTTCTGGATGCAGCACCAGTGAAAGCGCGCGAGGTCTGTCGGAAGCGGCTCGCCGCGCTGGTTCGCCTCCTCCCAGCGGCGAAACACTTCGTCGCACTCGGAGAGCGGGATCCGGTGACGCGCGAAGTTCCCGTGAAAATGGACGAACAGATCGCTCGATCGATAGAACCTGGGGTGGTTTTGGAGGCCATCGACGTACTTGATCCGGCGAAGATCCTCCGGGTGCTGCTTGAGCAGCCAGATCATCGCCTCTTGCTCGCCGATCCCGTCCCAGATCTCGCCCTGCGAGACGAACTGCACCTGCGCATAGGCCTCGCGAAGGAAATCCCTCGACCAGGCCGTCGCCTGCATCAAGAACACACCGGTATTGATGGGCATTCGGGCGAGCCCCTCGGCCAGCGGAACGCCGAGAAAACGGAGGTACTCGTCGTGCGACTGAACGATCAGATCGTACGCGGGATCGCAAAATTCTTCGACCCGGCGGGCCTGGTTGAACACCAGGGTGTCACTGTCCGCCCAGAGCACCCAGCGGTGACGCTCGAACGCATCGAGTATGGCCGGAAGCTTCGCCCAGCACGCCGGCCGATCGGCGGCGACCGGTACGTCGTCGATGAACCGATAGCCGTGACGCGCGCAGTACTGCCGCCGGTTCTCCAGCGCCATCACGCCGAGCTTCTCGTACTTGAAGGTCGGGTTCTTCGGCGGAACCGCGTTGAAGGTGATGACCCCGACCTCGGAGCCGTCAACGTCTCCGTGGGACGGGTGCGTGGAGCTCGGCGATGCGGTGTCCATGAATGGATAGTAAACCGCTCCTTGAGCAATTGTGTCAAGTCGCGGGATGCCGGCATCACGGCGTATGTCGGGACGGCGCGACTCCGGCATGCGCTCACCGGGGCGCTCGCCGGCGGGTCAGGTCGCCGGGACCTCCTCCTCCCTCCTCGGCGCGCGCCGCCGCCTGTGGAGAGCGCGAGCTGGCAGTCCGCGGAGCGGGTCGGCTCCGAAGCGCTGAGAGACAAACGACGACACGCCATCGAAGCTTTTCCTCAGGTCAGCCGGCTCGGCCGCGACGTAGCGCGCACCGGGACCGGCATCGCGCGGCCCCGCCGGGTACGTCTACGCCTTGCCGCTGTGCTGAAGCGATGGCGTCGGACGTAGATAGGGCAGGGTGATGCAGAAGGGCTGGAGGCGTGGCCTCACGTTCCATGGCAAGCGCTCGGCCATGGTTGCAAAGATGTGCCCCCGCAGCCTATGATCTTCGCCAAGAAGGAGCCTCTCGATGACGATCACCATTACCGCCTTTGAACGCTCACCCGATGGCGGCAAGGGACTGGCGCGTGATACGCGCGTTCGCTGGGCGCTCGAGGAAGTCGGCCAGCCCTACCAGGTTCGCCTTGTTTCGTTTCGTGCGATGAAGGAACCCGCGCATCTGGCGCTTCATCCCTTTGGCCAGATTCCGACCTATGAGGAAGGCGATCTCGCGCTGTTCGAGACAGGGGCGATCGTGTTTCACCTCGCCGAGCGACATGCGGGCTTGCTGCCGGACGATGCCAATGCTCGGGCGCGCGCGATCACATGGATGTTTGCCGCGGTCAACACGGTAGAGCCACCGATTCTTGATCTCGTAACCGCCAGGATCCTGGAGGGCGACAAACCCTGGTCTGCGGAGCGCCTGCCTCTGGTCGAAAATCGCATCCGCGATCGGCTCGGCCGGCTCTCCGTTCGCCTGGGCGATTCCGACTGGCTCGATGGTGCGTTCAGCGCTGGCGACTTGATGATGGTGTCGGTGCTGCTCAGGTTGAGAGCATCGGGCATTCTGGACGAATACCCAAACCTGGCCGCTTATGTCGCCCGCGGCGAAGCGCGGCCCGCCTACAAGCGAGCGTTCGACGCTCAATTGGCGGTTAACACCGGCAAGCCATCGACAGGCTGATTGCGGTCCGTCGGTGCCGCACGCGCACCCGCTGCGGAGGGCAGCCGCGAGGCGAAGGCGCAGGCCGTGCTCGCCTTGCTCGAGGCCCGCGGGCTTGAGCTCTCCGCGGTGGGGTGGGAGCGCGTCCTCGCGAGCACCCTACGGCGGCCAATTGAGCAGCGTCGGCGCGCGACGTTGAGCAGAGTCGGCGCAACCTTGAGCGAAGTCGGCGCAACCTGCCCGGATCCGCGCTCCCTGCTCCTCCCGCACCGTGACGACGTAGCTCCAGCCTTCACCGCCATGGATTTCCCGCGTCCCGCGCGCCGGCGAGCTTCCGTGCGCCAGCGCCGCGGGCACAGCGGCGAGCGGCGGCACCCGGACGATGACCACCGGCTGCAGCATGGCCGCGCAGCCCAGAGCGAGCGTGGTCGCGACGACGCGTTCTCGGTACAGGCACAGCGATTGCTTCACTCGGCGCGAAACAAAGCGCGCTCGCTGAGCGCGAGCCGGTGGAGGTATTGCATGAACCGCAAAGACCGCGTTCTGTCGTCTGTGCTCGGGCTCTTCGCCCTCGTGACTGTCCCCGCGTGCGCCGTCGACCAGGAAGACCAGCCCGACATGATCGAGGCGCAGAGCAACCTCGATGAGGAGACTGAGGCGACGGACGAGACCAGCGAGGCGCTCTCGGCTCTCGATCAAGCAGCCAGCGCCAGAATGAGCCTCGCCCCCTCGGTCATCACGTTTTGGGAGAACAACGGCTGCGGCGGAGACCAGGTCGGCTGGTATACGTACTACGATTCGTATCTGTCCATGCCCAACACCAGCGGCTCGGGTTGGGTGAACGATGAAGCCCGCTCCATCAGGCTGTTCCGAGTCCAGCCTGGGACGGTCATCCGGGTCTATGATAACTCTTCAGGCAGCCTCAGCAGTGATGACTGGGCGGAGATCACCGTCAATCGCTACGTCGAGGACCTTTGCGTCTATTCCTTCCAGGTTCCGGTGAGCAATATGGATTATACCCTCGTCTATTGCAATGATGGCAACCTTGACGGGAAGGTCTCGCTCGCACGGGCCCAGCCCTACGCGTTCACCAGCTATACCTGCGGAGGAACATTGCAGTGGCCGTAGCCGCCGCTCCGGTTCCCGGATGGAGAGCTGCTCCTCAGGGGCTGTCGCTCGGCCTTGTCGACGAGCTCTACAGCGGATTCACGAGCTGCCCGCCGCGAGGTTTCGCGCATGTTCGGCGACTCGCCGCTGCGCGATAGCCGCGCGCTGAAGCAGGCGTCCGCGGTCGTCCAAGACATGTAGTCCGACCGCGTCTCGCCGGTGACGCCGGATACCGCGGTTGATTCCTCACGCCCGCGCGAGCCACGCATCGAAGCGAAGCGCTCCAAGTCGCGGGGCCGGGCCGGGGGTGAGCGCGCGGTCGTCGAGCTGCGCGCCGAAGTACTCGGCTGCGGCGTCCGTGACGACCTTGCGCGGGTCCTTCTTCGCCGCGAGCCACCGGCGGCCGAGCTCGTCGAGGCCGATCGCCTCGGGGCCGGCGAGCTCGACCATGCCGTTCTTGGGCGACTCCTCCGCGATGGCTGCCAGCGCTGACGCCACGTCGTCGGCCGCGATCGGCTGGAGGAGGGCAGGCGTCAGCGTGGCCGTGTCGCCCTTGGTCGCAGAGTCGACGATCGCGCTGACGAACTCGAAGAACTGGGTCGCGCGCACGATCGTGTAGGGCACCCCTGCCGCGCGGATTGCCGCCTCCTGCGCCACCTTCGCGCGCAAGTAACCGCTCGTCGGCAGGCGGTCGGCCCCCACGACGGAGAGCGCGACGTGATGGCGAACGCCCGCGGCGGCCTCGGCGGGCAGGATCACACCGGCCGCCCTCTGGAAGAAGCCCATCACTGCATCGTCCTCGAACGAGGGCGCGTTGACGACGTCCACGACGACCTCGGCGCCGCGGACCGCCTCGGCGACGCCGGCGCCGCTCAAGATGTCGACGCCCGTGGACGTCGACGCCGGTGTAACCTCGTGCCCCTTCTCCCGAAGGATCCCGACCAGCTTCTTCCCGATGAGCCCGCTACCCCCGAACACGACGACCTTCATGACGATTCTCCTGGTTCGCGCATCCCGACCGGATGCTCCGTTGCGGGGAGGACCGGACAGCCCGCCGCCTTGTGACAGGTCGGAGCAAGAAAAGTGACGGCGCCCCGAGCCCCTGAAGACTCACCGCGTGCCGCCGACCCGTTCGTCGCGTTGCGGCCCCGGCTGCTCGGCATCGCGTATCGGATACTCGGCAGCAGGGCCGAGGCGGATGACGTCGTGCAGGACACCTGGGTCCGCTGGCAGGCGATCGACCGAGCGACAGTGCAGGAGCCGACGGGATTCCTGGTGACCACCGCCACGCGCCTGGCGATCAACGTGGCCCAGTCCGCGCGTGTCCGCCGCGAGGCGTACGTCGGGCCCTGGCTACCCGAGCCGATCGACACGAGCCCCAGCGCGGAGCTCGGCGCCGAGACGCAGGAAGGCCTCGCCCTGGCCGTGCTCGTGCTCCTCGAGAAGCTCACGCCCACGGAGCGCGCGGTGTACGTGCTCCGCGAGGTGTTCGACTACCCGTACGAGGAGATCGCCGGGATCCTCGATCTCGGCGAGGCGAACGTGCGCCAGGTGTTCGCCCGCGCGCGGAAGCACCTCGCTGGCGAGCGTCGCGCCCCGGTCGGCGTCGAGCAGCAGCGGCGCCTCCTCGAGAGCTTCATCGCCGCCGCGCAGAAGGGAGATCTCTCCGCGCTCGAGCGCCTCTTCGCGGCCGACGTCGCGTCGTACACGGACAGCAACGGACGCGTGCGGATGGCCGCCCGCGTCCCGGTGCACGGCCGCGAGCGCGTCGCGAAGCTCGTCGCTGGCTTCGCCAGCCGCTTCTGGCCGGGCACCGCCGTCACGTGGCTGGAGACGAACGGCCAGCCGTCCGCCCTCATCCGCCGGGACGGCGTCGCGCTGGCGCTCGCCTCCATCGACGCGTCCGCCGAGGGCATCGAGCGCATCTACTGGATGATGAGCCCCGAAAAGCTCGCGACCTTCGTGGCGCCGCGATGACTCCAGGGGCGGTGGGGCGCGTACGCCGCCGGAGACTCGGCCCACGGCGGCGCCGAAGTCCGGCTTGTCGCTCCAGCGCTGCCCGACGGCGCGCGGGCGCTCACCGCTGCTGCCCGGCGACGGTGCAGCGCCGCCTCGGCCGTCGGCAGGTGCTGGAGCGCCCTTGCGCGCCCGCTTGGGCGAGGCAGGTGCCCGCGCAGGCGGGGACGCCGTCGGCGGGGGGGACGAGGCAGGCGCCAGGCTGAACGGCGGGCGCGCGCCGTAGCGGCGCCCGGTGCGCTGCCGCAACCTCGCTCTTTATGCTCCACCTGCCGGGAGCATCAGCCGGCTACGCGCCGCCGCTGTCGCTGCCATGCCCATGATGACTCTCCGCAGTCCATGCGCAACTTCGAGCCATGCTTCATCCCTGTCCTGCCACTTGGTGATCGGCTTGGTCCCCGGGGGGAGCGCATTGAACTGGCTCATCGGCGATAGCTCCCATTGTGCCGGTCGGACGAGCACTGGAATTATACCGGCGGCCCCTATCGCCTGGCGCTCCATCGCGAGTCTCACTTGAACCTCGTCAATCGCATCAGATGCAAGGAAGTCAGGGCTCACGAGGAAGACGTACAGATCTGCCTCTTGCAGGGCTCCGCGGATCTCGGAATCTCGTTCGAGGCCAGGCGCGATGGCATGCTCCGTCCACGTCGCGATGAGCCCCTTGCGACGCAGCTGGGAGAGATGCGTCTCCAGCTGCTCGCAGTGCTCTCGATCCTCGCTCGCGTAACCGATGAACACCTTGAACGGCCGCAGCAGCTCCACCCGATCCGCCTTCAGGTTCCACGACCAAGCCTGGGTCGTGGCCCCGGTGCGGCCATGCTCGTCTCCAGCCCCCTGCGCAGCAGAGACGCCCGCGAGGCTGAGCGTGATCCTGTCCAGATGCTGGCGTATCTCGGACAGGCCCTCCCGCACCGCGTCTCCCTGGAGGGCGCCGGCCAGCCTCACGAGCGGGTGTGCCTTCTGCGCCTCCCATACCTTGAGGTACAGCGCTTCCGCCACCGCGTCGAGGTCCGCGCGCCGAGATGCCATGAGGCGCACGACCGCCGCCGTGCCGCGCTCCTCGAACTGTACGATGCGACAGTCCGTGTCTTTGCCGAGGACCCCGAAGATGGTCCCGTCGAGAAGGTACCTGTGGAACGGCGTGAGACGTGTGTCGAAATAGAGCGTCAAGCCTTCACTCACGGGTTGCCCAGAACGCACCAGGCGCAGAGTCGGCACCGGGGTCCCGTGGAAGGCGACGCGCCCTGGTGCAGGCATGATGAAGTACGCGCACAGTACATCCGCTGCGCCGAGCTCGTTCAGCAGTTGGCGATCGGCCTCCGAGAGCGCCTTCTCCACGGCCTCGTGGAACTCGGGGAGAAGCCTTCGCGACACATCGGCCTGGAACTGCGCAGCGCTCATGGGTCGACGATGGTCCCAGCTCTCGTGCGCCGCCACGACTTGCCGCTGGAGGAGGCCGCGGTCTGTCACGGCTTCCAGGTACCTCGGGTAATGCCTCGACCTCGCGCCCCAGAGATGGACCGATGCAATCACCTGCGTGATTTCGACCCCCAGGGCCCGCAGATCGTCGTTCGGGCCTGGCCGCGAGGCAGGTGCGTCCCTTTCTGCGTCATCGTCGAGGGTGAGCCTCATGCTCCCCTTCGAATCGACGAGAATGCGAGCAGGACGAAGCCATAGCTCGAAACGAGCTTGTCGGTATGTTCCTTGGCCCGATGTCCTCCGTGGGCATCCACGGACCCGGAAGGGGAGCTGTGCGAAGCAGAGCACGGACGGCTCCGACTCCGCCGCTTCTTCCATTAGGGCCGCGCCTTCGCAGAGGAGGTTGTAACTGGCGGCCCCTACTCGGAGCAGATGCGACAGGGGGGCGACGGCCTGGCCCGGTCCTGGCGGGTTCATCTGCTCGATATCGGCACGATCCCAAATCGCTTTCATAGACACTTGGGCAGTGTGGGTCTACGCCTGGGAACCCCATGGCCAGCTCCCTCTGCGAGGTCAGCGGAGATACCGTCCCGTGTCAAGCAGAGCCCGGTCGGCAGACTCGTCTCAGGTAGGTAGGGAGATTGTGGTCGCCACCGGTCCACCTACATCCGGTCCTGCTCGACTGGTCCTGGCTTCCAGCTGGGCGGACCCGGGATTCGGCTCGCGGGCCCATGCTCGACATCACGACCCGGGGTCGGTGCTGTGTCGAGGGCCCTCGCGTACCCGCTACTCGGAGCGGGGCTTGCCCGGCGTCGGCTTCGTCAGGTGCGGGATAGCCGGGAACCAGTGCCAGTCGTCCCCCTGGGCGCTCACCTGACCCAATGCACCAAGGCTGTCCATCAGGATCGGTATCATATGTAGCGCGCCATATAGGGCTTGAAAGGCGTCGAGCCCTGAACCGTGGGAGCGCGTGACCTCACTACCTGGTCCTTGGATTTCGAAATCAACTTCCCAGCCGCGCTCATGCCTGAACTCCGGCTTCCACAGCAGAACACGGATCGCTTCTT
The DNA here is from genome assembly GCF_051473855.1 of Sorangium sp. So ce375. Classification (NCBI taxonomy): domain Bacteria; kingdom Pseudomonadati; phylum Myxococcota; order Polyangiales; family Polyangiaceae; genus Sorangium; species Sorangium sp. So ce375. The sequence continues at coordinate 8,883,766 of NZ_CP150335.1, read as the reverse complement.
CGGTACCGTCCGGCCGCTTCAGCGTGAGCTCTCGCTCTGCGATGGGGAGCTGCATGCGCCGATGGTGCCATCGTCCTCGGCATCGTCAAGCGTCCGTCCTCTGCATACTGCGAGACATCTGCCGTTGCCGAACGTGCGTGCTCTGTCGCACACTTTTCGGTGCTTACGTGGAATTCTCTCCGAGCAATACAGAACCCATCGTTCATCGAGCGTTCTGCAGGCGTTTTCGCAAGTGGCAAATCGGCAAGCGGCTACAGCCTTTGCGCGGCCTTCGTTGTGCTCTGCATGGCATTGCTGTTTGGTCTCAGGAGGTGCCACCAAAGCGCCGCACATGAGTTGCCACACGTCCGATCCATCGTTTACTGCATTGTCGCATCGCCCTTGTGATGTTCGTTCGGGTTCCGGATCCTCTGCTGCGAGTGCTCCAGGTCGAGGGGTAAACAACAGCGTGAACGTTACGAGCGCGGTTTTGAGCATGACCTGCCCCCCGCTCGCTTATATGGAGCGCACGTGTGGGAGCGGGAGGGGCATGCGGATTAGGGCGCCTTATTACGGTACCTGTGTCCCCGTGAGACTGCCAGGCTATCCACTTACGACCCGCGAGCTGGAGATCTTCACGGCCCGCGGCGGCGGGGGAGCGCGTCCTCGCGAGCACGGGCCTGGCCGAGCCGGACCGCGGGATCCGCCGTGCCGCGATCGTCAGCGACGCCCGGGATCTCCTCACCCACGCCGGCCTCGCAGCGGGAGCCCCGTGCCCTGACGTCGGGGCACAGTAACCGCCCGACCAACGTCATCGTGACCAGCCCGTCGGGGCCGGTTACCAGTTCCCATCGCGACGAAGGAGGAAGCGATGGCAACGAGGGTGGAGTGGGCCGGCCGATCGGGTGGAGCGATGGGAGCGCTGCGGGCTGAGCGCAGAGAAGTTCGCGCGGCGCGAAGGGTACAAGCCGAAGCAGGTATACTGGTGGCGCTGGAAGCTGCGGGCGGAGGGGGCCTCCCGGCCGTTGATCCTCCTCTGCTCCCGCGGGCTCCGGCTGCCAGCGACGCCGACGCGTCCTGAACGACGCAGAGCTCGATCTTCGTGCTGGGGGTGAGCTCCTCGCCGGCCCTCTCGTGTCCGCCCGTATCCGCCCGTGCCCACAAGGGTCGTGGGTGGACGTTGCCCCTCACCCAGCGTCGTCGACTCCGACGAGAGCCGCAAGGGGGCGCGCCCATGGCGATCGCTGGGCGCTTACGCCGCGGCGCCCCGCCGGGGCGCCAGCGCTGGCCCGGGTCACTTCACCGCAGGCTGGCTGTGGCGTGAACCGCGCACGACGAGGGGGCGAGCCGACCTGGCGTGAGGTCGCGCTCACCGGAACGGCCAGATCGCGGCCGCGGCGATGCAGCGTAGGTCACGGATCGCGTCGAGCGCGGGCGCAGCCGGCTGATCGCGATCCGCCTCGTCGGTCGACTCGAAGATCGCGAGCGTCCGATCGGAGGGTGGGGTCTCGCACGTCGGGACGCGCTCGACCGGCCGCGAGTCGTCGAGATCCGAGGGGTGCGCCGCGTGCAGCACGCCGCGACGGAAGGCGAACATACCTGCGTCCCGCATGCGCTCGCCGCTGAACATCACATCGACATCCGCGCCGCACCGCACCTGACCGTCCAGCGAGCCGCCAGGCCACGCGACGCGTGCAATCCACGTCGATGGGCCGGCGGGCGGCACCGCTCCCCAGGCGAGCACGCATTCCCCCGGAGCCCCTGCGCGCGCGGCCTCCTGGTCGAGGGCGCGGCGCACCTGGGGGAGGACCTGGTTGATCTCCATGCGCACGGTGATCTGCGCGGCGGCCACGGTCGCCGCCGGCTCCGCCGTACCCTGCGCCGCGGCGGCGGACGCCGTGGGGCGGGGCGCCGGAGCATGCGACGGCGGTTGCGACGGCCCGCAGGCGCCAAGCAGGAGCGCTGATGCGGCGTACAGGATGTCGCGGAGCATCGCTCGACTGTCGGCGCGACCGCGCCGTGGGTCAAGCAGGGCGCCGCCGAGGAGGAGCGAGGGCGGGGCCAGGACGCCGATGCAGCCCGACAGCGGCTCGCCACACCAGCATCCGCTTCGTCACGCCCGACGGCGCGGCGGGTAGCGCCCACTGCGGCGGCCTCGCGGCGGGGGACGTGCAGGCAGCGCGTATCGCCCACGAGGGACCCACGATTTGCGCTCGTGGGTATGCCCGAGGCCCTTTTCATGAAACCAAGCCGTTCGGCGTCCGCGTGCGGGTCGTGGAACTCGGCGCCTTCCAACGACGGAGATCTTACGCAAGGCTTTGGGATCGGCGCGTCACTTCGGATCTCCTTACCAGGCCCACGACGCGCACGGCGCTTGACATCCTCGGATTGGTTTGCTTTTCCTTTCTCCCTCAGTGCGCTCGGTCAAGATCAACCCGCCCGACGTCCACCGAACTCCCGGTTATCACCACGTCACGATCGTCGAGGCCGGCCGGCTGGCCTTCCTCGCCGGCCAGTGCCCACTCGACCTCGACGGCAACGTGGTTGGCCTGGGCGACTACCTCGCGCAGGCCGACCAGGTGGCAGCGAACGCGCTGACCGTTTTGAACGCGGTTGGGGCGCAGCCCGCCGACGTGGTGCGCTCGGTGATTTACGTGGTCAGCGACGACGACCAGGTGCTGGGCGCGGTGTGGCAGCGACTGAACGACTCGGCGCTCGGCCCGGCCTTCAGTACGGCCAGCACCCTGCTCGGGGTCGCTTCGCTCGGCTTCACAGGTCAGCTGGTCGAGCTGGACCTGACCGCCGCACTCCACGGTTGATCCGGCGGCGGCCGGTATCGACGGCCCCGGTGCGCGTCCTTTCCTTTCTTGAGGCCCGCAGGCTGGAGGTCCCCGCACGCGCTCCGACGTCACGCTCCCTGACCGAGGACCCTCGTTCAGTGGAAGGCGAAGCGGTCGACCGTGATCTCGTAGCTGGGTTGTTCGCCGCGCTCGATGCGGCCACCGAGCGATATGTTGTGCTCCTCGCCGCTCGTCGCCACGTACTTCGCGTCGGCCGCCACGAACGTGCACGCACCCTCGATCGGCTGCGGGCGCTCGAAGAGGCAGCCGTAGCCGTCCTCGGCGACGGGGCGACAGATGCGGGTGTCGATCTTCAGCGCCTCGACCTCCTCGCGCGAAAACAGGCGCTCCTCGTAGGTGATCTTCATGGGCTTCTCGCAGCGAACGTAGATGGGCAGATACTGGTGCTGCGCGTCCCGGTACACGACGCCGTCTTCGATCTCCTCGCGCGTGCCCGCGGCCACGTCCAGATAGCCCTTCAGGCGGACCGGCGCCTCGATCGCGGCGGGGAGACCCTCGGCGGGCATCGCCTCGGCGTGCGGGTGATCGCCGGCGTAGACGAGGACGTTGAGGAAGCGGTGCCGCGCGCCGTCCCCGGCGGGGTCGAAGATCTCGCTGACCGCGTCGCACCGTGCGGCCTGCTCGGCGGAGTGGCTCTCCATGTTGTCCCCGCTCGACTCGAACCCGAGCTCGTAGACGCCCACGCTCGCTCCCCAGCCATTGTCGTTCTTGGACGCGGCCAGGCCGGCGGCGTCGTTGTCTGGGGCGATCCAGAGGTTGTTGGTGGTGAGCTCGGGGACGTGCGCTAGCGAGCGAACGAGGGAGCCGTTGTCGCCGCAGCCGCGCCCGATCTGTTCATAGGCGGTGTCTACCTCCGCCGGAGTCGAGGGGGGTGCCGGCGCCGCGGTGGGCTCAGCGAGCGTGTCGCCATCCGATCCGCCGCAGCCCGCGACGAAGATGAAAGGAGCCCCCACGAGAACCAGCGAACGAAAGCAGTTACTCATGGCCGCGGTGGGAGCAAAGCTCGTACCTCCCCGACCCATGCGAATTTTCCGTCCAAATCGCAGCGCGAGACGCGACGCGTGAACGGGGCGCCACACCTCGGCCGCTTACGACGCGGCCGGCGTCATCAACCTCGCCGCCGAGCGCACCCGGCGCCGCGGGTAGCCCCGGCTGGGCCCGCGCTCGCCGCCCTCGGCGGGTGGCCTCCTGCCCTCACCCTCAGTCTTCGGCGCTGACGATGAACCCGTCCGACGTCGATCCCGGTCGTTTGTTGATGGCCAGGTAGACGCCGCTCGCGTCGGCCGCGATGTGGGAGATGGAATCGTCGGTCTTGACGAGCTGGGTGGGATTCTTCCCGTCCACGCCGACGCGCCACAGCGCTCCGGACGAGGCCCAGTAGAGCGCCTGTGCGTGGGCGACGAAGAAGGTGCCCTCCACGTCGGGGGACGAGAGCACCTCGGTCGGATCGCCGCCGGACACGGGCACGCGCCAGATCGCGCCGGGGCTCATGTAATAAATGAACTCGCCGCTGATCGCGAAGCCCAGGAGGGTGCCACTGTCCACGGTCACGATCACCTGCGGCTCGCCGCCGGTCCGGGGGGAGCGCAGGATCTCGTCGTTGTCGAAGAACTCGGCGGATTCCCAGTAGACGAACCCGGAATCCAGGGCCAGCGTCGTGCTCAAGACGTCGCCGGCTGGACCATGCACGACCTCGTCCCCGGCGTCGAGCCCGACGCTCCTGACCTCGAGCGGCTCCGAGCGCACTCGCTGCGTGAAGAAAACGCGCTCGCCATCGGTCACGACATCTTCGATGTCGCCAAAGTCGTCGACGAGCGTCACCAGATCGAACACGGCACCGCCCGATTTCGGCATCGCGCGGACCCAGTGCGTGACCGAGTTTTCGGCCCAATACACGTTCTTCTCGTCCACCGCGACGGACAGGGGGATATAGGGTGAATCGTAGATCTCCTCGCGCCCTCCCCCCGCCTTCGCCACGCGCGCGACGGCGGTGTGTGAGAGCTGTTCGACCCAGTACACGTGCGACGCGTCGACCGCGATGCCGTGATCGATGGACACGTACTTCCCGGCGTGCGCGAGCACCGTGCAGCCGCCGGCCGACACGCCCACGGGGAGGCACGCGCCATTGCAGGACACCTGCGCTGCTGGGCAGTCGGCGGGCCCCTGTCCGCCCCCGCCGGTCTCGCTGCCCGCGCTCCCGCCGGCCCCGCCCTCGCCCCCTTGCATCTGCCCCCCAGCCCCTTGCGCTTGCCCCCCAGCGCCCTTGTCGTCGCCTCCACAACCAACGATCGTCGACATCACCACGACGGTGCTTGCGAACCAATTCAGCCGCATACAACCCTCCTGTTCCGATCTGCCGACCTGTACGCGCCCGCCGGAGCACGTTTTCGTCGCCGGGGGGCGCGCTGGCGCGGCGTTCGACGGTCGCGGGAGCGATCCATTCGACGCCGTGCGTCGCGCTCGCTCCCGGGCGATCTCGGCGCCCGAGAAGGCCGCCGGGCTGACCAGCCATACCCCCGGGACGAAGGCGTCGGTCCGGTTCTCGGCTGGGCGAGCTACGCCGCCCCTGCCCACCCGAAGCGTGCCGCGCGGTCGGCTCGGCCCGGAGCGGCGAGGGCATGCAGGCGGCGGTGCACGTGGGATGGTCGCCGAGCGAGATGCGGACGCGCCGGCGCCGAGGATCTACCCTGCCGCCATCGTGATCCGCCTGCGCCGTGAGAGTCTCTTCCGCGCCGATGTCGCTGCGCTGGAGCGCCTCGCCCGGTGGCTCGGTCTGCCGGAGCCGCGGCGCTGGCGAACGGAGCGCGAGCGCAAGGCGAAGATCGTCGAGGCGATCGAGAGGTGCGAGAAGCGGCTCGCGAAGGTGGAGGAGGCCGGGTCACGGGTCATGACGGGCGGACGGTAGCTCGCCTGCCTTGACGAGAGAGCGGCCAGTCCGGCTTCCGCGGGGGCTCCGGGCGCGGGACGGTCATTCAGCACCTCGTTCAGCGGAGGAGCTTCCGCAGCAGCTTTCGCCCGCGGTGCAGTCGCTTGTTCGTTGTGCCTGGACGGGCACCAAGCTCTGCTGCGATCTCCTCTAGGCAGCCCGTTCGCTGTGGTGACGGTGGTCGCGCCGCCGGAGGCGAGGTCGAGCGGCGCGGCCGACTTCCCCAGCGCCACCGGTTCGAGTAGCATGTCGCCATGGGTGGACTCACACAGCTGAGACCAGGGGATATCTTCGCGCAAGACTTCCGCGTCGTGAAGCCGTTGCGGGAGGGCGGGATGGGGGCTGTGTACGTCGCCGAGCAACTTTCGACGACGAAGCTGCGCGCGCTGAAGTTGATGCAGCCGGAGCTGGTAACACAGCCCGCGCTCCGCAAGCGCTTCGATCTTGAAGCGAAGATCGGCGCTCAGATCGAAAGCGATCATGTGGTGGAGGTAATTTCATCCGGTGTCGATGACGCTACAGGATGTCCATGGCTTGCCATGGAGCTATTGGAAGGCGAAGACCTCGATTCCCATGTCCGGCACAATGGGCCACTCCCAATACCAAGCGTTGCTGAGATATTTGATCAGGCTGCGCACGCGCTCAGCAGAGCTCACGATCAACAGATCGTGCATCGAGATCTCAAGCCCGAAAACATCTTCCTTGCCAAAGCGCGGCGCCGCGGCGCAGAATTTGTTGTTAAAATTCTCGACTTCGGCATCGCGCGTATGGTTGCAGAAGTGAAGACCACATCGAGCAAGACGCGTACGGGACTGGGAACTCCCCTGTGGATGGCACCCGAGCAAGCTGAGCCGGGTCGACACATCGTTCCGCAAACTGACGTGTGGGCGCTGGGGCTAATCGCCTTTTGGGCCCTCACAGGACGCTACTTCTGGAAAACTGCGTACGAGCAGTCGGCAACGCTAATGATGCTGGCGATGGAGGCCTTTGTGCGTCCACTGCCGACAGCCTCTGCGCGAGCCGCCGAGTACGGCTGCAAAGAACGAATTCCACCGGGATTCGATCTTTGGTTTGGTCGCTGCGTGGCGCGCGATCAGAAAGACAGGTATGTAAATGCAGCCTCTGCGTGGGCCGCTCTCGAGATCGTGCTGGACGCGAGCAAGCGGTTGTTGGACGCATCCGCGACAGAGAAGCTACCCCTCGGGTCGATTTCATCCGCATCTGTTGCAGAGGCACGCACGCACGGTCCCGACCCACGCCAATATGACGACACGTCATCGACCGCAATGATAGGCGATGCGCTCTCGTTTCCGGAAATATTCGCACGTGAGCGGAGCATCCAGGCGAGCCACCACGAGCAGGCGCTGCTGGTCATGGAGGTCTTGCTGACTGCGATGTTGCAGCAGAGATATCCCGAGATTCTGATCGAAAAAGTGAAGGTGATCTATGCGGAGCTTACCCGCAACGCGTTCGAGCACGGATGTGTTGACGCCTCGGAGGTAGTAACAATCCAGATCGAGGTTACACGCGTCTATGTGACCATCTCGATTTTTAACCCGCCGGGAAGAGTGTTCGATCTAGCGTCGAAGCTGCAAGAGCAGGAACAGTTGCTCAGATCGGAGCCCCGCAGGAGGCGCGGGCGAGGACTCCTCTTCGCGAGGCAGCACGCGTCTTGCCTCGAACAGCTTCGCAGCGATAAGGGTTGTGCGATCCGAGCCATACTATATAGGTCGGGGCACAAGAACAAGCTGGCAGCTCACCAGTTTGATGGATTCGTGGTCGTGAGATTAGAGATTTTTGACAGCCTTGTCACTGGCTTTGGATTGTGGGGAGAGGTGGATGAGATTAGAGAGCAATTCAGAGAGGGTCGGCTTGGAGGAGATATGGTATTTCACTGGCGTGGTCGGCTCATACCAAGTCAAAACCTCTACGTTCTGATGGACCTCGTCGATGTCTGGACCGAAGCCGGTCGGAAGGTTGTTTTTGCGGTATCTGCGGGAGTTTACGACACTTTCCTTAATTACATCGAGATTCTCATTCAGGGTGACCCCGTTGGCGTGACCTACAAGTCGTTTGATGCTGCTGTTCGTGCCATCGCAGCGCAGGATGTGGCTGACATGACGCTTGAGCGTTACAAGGAACTGTATCCAGGTACCTGAGATATGTGAAGAGGCGGGCAAGTGCTGTGTCCCCTTTCTGAGTGCCACTTTTCCCCGCCGGGTGGTCTTATCGGGGCCTGGAGCGCGCGGTCACGGGATCCGTCCTGCGGTGCCCTGCCCGATGATCCCGTCCGTCCGGCTCTGTTACCCCGGCGCGCTCTCTCCCGTTGGCCGAGGTTGGGGGCGACGGCGCTTCATGCAGCGCTTACGGTGCCAGATGTCGCCCGGAGCCTCGAGTTGCCCGGATGATCGCGATGCTTTAAGCTGTTCTGGTTCTTAGTTGCCTTTGTGCTGCAACGCACGTAGCTCGAATTCGCCGCGTGCCTGGATAAGTCTGGCGTTCTGCTCGTCTTTGGCTAGCCGATCCATCTGCCATGGTGTGGCGACGGCACCGATGCCCTTTTCAATTGCTCCTATGAGCCTCTTTATGATCGGTATGCTGGCTGCGATCGGGATGCCACTCCCAACGCCTGTGACTACTGCCGCGATCTGTTCTGCGTCAACCATAATTGCTCTCGAAAATCAGTAGTAGACTCTGCTGGGAAACGTGAGCTTCGCGCAGGCGCTCCAAGGCATCTTTCTGGTCGTCGTTGCCGCTCCAGCTACCCCATGGCCACTATCGTCTGAGGCGAGCGGAGATACCGTCCCGTGTCAAGATGGGGCACGCGCTCGGTAGGGGGCCGGCACGGTCCGGCGCCGGCCAGCAGGGCAGGGACCCCACCCGCCACCTACATCCGCGCGGACCCGGCAGGCAGCGTCTGCTCGCTCGGCTCCGGGCTGCGCAACACGCAGGCTCGGACCCGGGATCCACCCCCGCCCGCATGGTGCCAGCTGTGGCGCTCCGTGGAGCCCCGTACCCTCGCGTCACCTGCCGCGGCCGCTCTCGGTGGTCCCGCCCACGCCGTGCCCGCCCCAAATCCAGGGTCGCCAAGATTTGTCAGGTCACACGCAGGGCACACAAAAAGCAGAAGACACGGCTCTCGCCGTGTCTTCTTGGTGGAGGCGCCGGGAATCGAACCCGGGTCCGCAAGGCATCCAGTCTACCTTCGTTCACGTGCGTAGTCGCCATGCGCCGGCGACGGCGTTCGTAGATTCGGCTACGACCTATCCCTCACTGAATCTCAGTCGCGTTATCGAGGGCGTCCTCACGCGACCCAGCCCTGTGGTTGACACCCTTGGAGTACTAGGACGACCTTCTCCTCAGATGGCTTAGCGGTTATTAGGCCGCGACAGCGTATGCGTTGTCGTTCGCACTTGTAACGTCCCGCTTGATAGGCGGAGCAGGAGCCGCCAGCACGCAGACAGACCTTCAGTCCCCACGTCGAAGCCGATCGCCCCCTCGTGGTTCGTTCAGACGGACCGAATATTGCTAGAAACCGTGCTGCCGTCAACCCCTCGCTGCCAGATCGCTCCGTCGTTGACGTCGCCGTGCTCTCCTGGGGCCCGTTTTTGTCCAATCCTTCCCCGCGCTCCCCGCGCTCCTGCCTCGACCGTCCACGCACCTCCGTCAGCCCAGCCCTCTCCACCTGCCTCAACCCGCACCTGCCTCAACCTGGTGCCGCCCGCCCGATCGGCACCTGCCTCAACCTGGTGCCGCCCGCCAGCCCGTGGTGCCGCCCGCCAGCCCGCCAGCCGCCAACCCGCCCGCCTGTCCGCTCTGGGCGGCCCCCTCTCTGGTCGCCCACCTGCTGACCTCGCCTGCGTGCCTGCTGCTCTCGACGGCTCCTCGTGGCTCGGCTAAGAAGCCCGCGAAAAGGAAAAGGAGTCGGGCAACTTATGTCGAGGATGGTCCAGTGCGTGAAGCTCGGCCGTGAGGCGGAGGGGCTGGAGAAGCCGCCGCTGAAGGGCGAGCTGGGCAAGCGGATTTTCGAGAACGTCTCGAAAGAGGCGTGGCGGATGTGGCTCGAGCACTCGAAGATGCTCATCAACGAGTACCGCCTCGACCTCATCTCCGAGGCCGGCCAGCGGATCTGGATGACCGAGCTCGACAAGTACTTCTTCACGGGCGGGAACGAGGCCGCGCAGCTCCCGCCCGACTACGTGGCGCCCAAGGACAAGCCAGAGTAGCCGACCCGCCCGCCGCCGGCCCTGCCCGGCGGCCGTCCCACCCGCCCTCGGTCACCGTGATCGTGCCCCCCGCCCGCCGCCCCTCAGGGCAGCGGCCCCGGCGTGGGCAGCGCTCCGCCGTTGCGCACGTAGTCGATCAGCGCCGCCGCCATCTGCTTGTCGACCTTCTCGCACTTCGCGGTGACCGCCCCCATCGTCGCGCCCTTGCACTCTCTCTTCCGCTCGATGATGAGCTTGCCCGTCTTCTCGTCGGCCAGGAACGCGTCGCGCGTCTTCTGATCGAGGCTCTTCCACGGGATCGGCGCGAACTTCGGCTTCGGCGGCACGTGCTGCCGGACCTCCTCCGCCATCAGCGTGGCGCACGTCCCGTCCCATCGCAGGACCTCGTATCCGCCCCCGGCGCCGCTCACGACCATGCCCCCCGTCTCGGGCTCGCGGTGATAGAGGATCAGCACCTCCTCATCGAACACAAGCTTGTCGTTCGAGGACGACCCGCCAGAGGCGTTCACCGCATCGGTGTCCCGCGTCAGGTACCCGCGCGTGAACGGCGACCCCTTCGCGAACAGGGTGAGCGCCACGTCCGGATGGAACCCGCTGCAGAGCCGCTTCACGAACGCCACCGGCGGCAAACACTCGTTGCCCCGCTGCTCGCACGTCGTCGGGATCTGCCGCGACGCCTCCGCCGCTGCGTCCTCCTCCTTCTTCCCACCCTCTCCCTCCGCCGCCTCGCCGCCCTCCTTCGCCGCCGGCGCCGCAGCAGCCACGTCGGACGCCGCTTGATCCGGCTCCGACGGAGGAGGCGCCGCGCCGCCGCAAGCGGCCAGGGAAGCCATCAGCAGTACAAGCGCAAACGAGCTCTGGACAGATCGCATGGCCGACGAACCTACCGGAGCCAGCTCGGCTCTCCGCATGGAAAAACAACGGCGACCCGCGACGCAATGCGCCAACGCGGCGTCAAAATGCATGGCGCATTGGCAGAAAGCCCGCTGCTGCCCGCGACGCAATGCGCTGAACACCTCGAATGGTGCAAATTTCCGACAGCGCTTGACATCAGCATCCCATCAGCAGAGTCTGAGCTGATTCCGGCAGGAGGTGGTCGTGCTGGATCTTTCTTCGTAGGCATCCTCGTCATCGCCTGTTGGTGGTTCGCGTAAGTGCAAGTCTCACACGGGGGCTCGTCAATGCGACAGTGGGTGATCGCTTGTCTCGTAGGGTGTGCGATGGTCGGTTCCTGTGCGCTCCTCGCGGGCTGCGTCGCGGCCGAGGAGCAGTTCGATCCGCCGGGCACCAGTGAGGTGCTCACGGGCGCCGGGGGCGGCTCCGGCTCGGGCGTCTGGGCGAGCTCGTCTGGCTCGTCGGGCTCGTCGGACGACCCGGGCGGCAACGGCGGCGGCTGGCCGTCAGGGAAGCTCGGTCCGCCGTATCCGATCGTCCTCGCTCATGGCTTCTTCGGATTCGAGGACTTCGCGGGCGCGGGATACGTCAGCTACTTCTACAACCTCAAACAGGCCCTCGCCGAGAGCGGCGAGACGGTGTTCACGCCCTCCGTCGACCCGTTCAACAGCTCCGAGGTCCGCGGCGCACAGCTGCTCGCGCGGATCGAGCAGGTCCTCGCCGCGACAGGCCACGAGAAGGTCAACATCATCGCCCACTCGCAGGGGGGGCTCGACGCGCGCGTCGTCGCGCACGACAGGCCCGATCTCGTCGCCTCCATCGTGACCGTCGCCACACCCCACCTGGGCTCGAAGGTCGCCGACGTGGCGCTCGAGCTCATCGCCGACGAGCGCCTGCAGGACATCCTCGACGATCTCATCAACGCCATCGGCGCGCCGCTCTACGATCAGATAGGCAACGAGACGAGCGTCTTCGCTTCGCTCGAGCAGTTCTCGTCGCCCGGCATCGCGGAGTTCAACGCGACCTACACCGATTCGCCCGGCGTCTTCTATGCCTCCTTCGGCGGGCGGTCGGGCCGCGCGCGCGGCGGCAGGGATTGCTCGACCCTCACCCCCGCGCCCTTCGTCACGCGGTTCGACGACGGCCTCGACCCGGTCCACCCGCTGCTGTCGCTGACAGAGACCCTCCTCGACGGCGGCATCGGCGAGTCGTTCCCGAACGACGGGCTGGTGCGGGCGCGGGACGCGCGATGGGGGGAGTTCTGGGGCTGTATCCCGGCCGACCACTTCGACGAGATCGGCCAGCTCTTCGGACAGAGCCCGGGCGACGGGAACCCGTGGCTCTATATCGACTTCTACCGGTCCGTGATCGCGCGGCTCCGGCAAGAAGGCTTCTGACGAGGCCGCCGTCGTCCGCGCTCGCCCGCCCTCGGGCCGCTGAAAACCGCCCCGAGCGGCGCCCTCTCCACTACCATCCCCCGCCGATGCTCAAGGCGCTGCTCAAAAGCTCGCTCCCGCTGCTCGCCGCGCTCAGCGCGGGCTGCAGCGGCGACGTGCGGCGGTTCCCCCTGCGCGATCCGGTCTGGCGCGACGCCGACCTGAGCCCCGTCTCGCTGCCCTGCCGGCCCGATCCCGAGGCCCCCGGCGACGATCCGCAGCACCGCCTCTGCTCGCCGGCGCCGTACGAGTCCTCGTTCGCGTGGGACGCCGCCGACAACCTCGTCTTCCGGCCGGTGACGCGGCTCTTCGCCGTGGATCCAGGGGGCGAGGCGGCCAACGTGAACAGCGTCGACGAGGTGCCGGACTCCAGCTGGTTCACCAACCGGATCGGGAAGCGGCCGCTCTCCGTCGAAGAGCTCGTGCGCGGGCCGTGCGGCGACAAGACGCTGGACCCCGAGGCGCCGGACGGGTCCTGGGTCATCGACATGGGCAAGCCGAACGGCGCGAACCCCGGCTTCCGGATCAAGGTCGAGGGCGTCGGCAAGTTCATGCTCAAGGCCGACCCATCGGACCAGCCCGAGCGGGCCACCGGCGCCACCTCCATCGCGGCGCGCCTCTACCACGCCGCCGGCTTCTGGGCGCCGTGCGACTCCGTGGTCTACCTGAAGCCGTCGGTCCTGAAGCTGTCCCCCGGGCTCACGGTGACCGACAACAGCGGCGTCGCCAGGCCGTTCGATCAGGCGGCGCTCGACGGCGTGCTCGCCAAGGCGTCGAAGCGCGGCGATCGGGTCCGCATGGTGGCCTCGCGGTGGCTCCCGGGCCGCGCCCTCGGCCCGTTCAGGTACGAGGGGACGCGGGAGGACGACCCGAACGACGTCATCCCGCACGAGGATCGGCGCGATCTGCGCGGGGGGCGCCTGCTCGCCGCCTGGCTCAACCACTTCGACTCGCGCGAGCAGAACTCGATGGATGTCTGGCTCGCCGAGGACCCGAAGGACAAGGACGCATCGCCGGGCCACGTGCGCCACTACTACATCGATCTCGGCGACTGCTTCGGCAGCGAGTGGGAGTGGGAGGAGATCTCGAAGCGCCTCGGCCACGCCTTCTACTTCGACGCCGAGTACGTGCTCCTCGACTTCGCGACGCTCGGCATCCCCGAGCGGCCGTGGGACCGGGCGAGCCACGACCCGCGGGGCGACATCTTCGGCTTCTTCAGCGATCGCGACTTCCGGCCGGAAGCCTGGCGCGGCGGCTACCCCAACCCGGCCTTCGGGCGAATGACCGAGCTCGACGGCGCCTGGGCCGCCCGGACGCTCGCGCGCTTCACGCCGGAGCTCATCGAGGCGGCGGTGCGGAGCGGCGATTTCACGGCGCCGCGGCACACCGCGTTCCTGCTCGACAAGCTCCTCAAGCGGCAGCGCGCGATCATGACACGGTACCTCACGCGCCTGTCGCCCATCGCCGACGTGGCCCTGGCCTCGCCGGCTGTGCTGTGCGGCGTCGACCTCGCGCGGCGCACCGGCGTCGCGCGCCCGCAGGACCTCCGCTACGAGGCCGCGATGTACGCCGGCGAGGCGCTCGCCCCGAGCGCGCGGCCCGCCGTGCGCCCCTCGCCGGACGGCGGCGTGTGCCTCTCGCTCCCCCACATCGCCGGGGATGGCGGCGCGCCCGACGACGCGCCCTCGCGCTACGCCATCGTCGATATCCTGAACGGGCAGGCGCCCGGCCCGCTGCGCGCCCACCTCTACGACCTCGGCCCGCGCCGCGGCTACAAGCTCGTCGGCATCGAGCGCCCCGACGAGGCCGATCCGCCCAACTGAGGCTCTCCCGCGTCGGATACGGGCCCATCTCGACGTTTTCGGTGCTCAGCGCCCTTTCGTGCGCTTCCGCGCCGAAAACGCCGATCTGGACCCGTCTCCTCTGCGGGTGACCGCCGTTCGCTCAGAAGCCATGGGTGGCGCCGATCATGAAGCGCAGCTCCTGGAGGCCCGCCCCCTGCTCGAAGGTCTCGGTGGCCGAGCCGATCAGGACATCGATGGAGTGGTCGCGCTCACCGCTCGTGCGCAGGCCGAGCACGAACGACATGCGGAGCAGGTCGAGATCGAAATCGCGGAGGTGCTCGCCGAACACGTTGCCCGCGGCGACCTGCACCGTGCCGTCGACGAACGCCCAGATCGGATAACGGTACTCCAGCGTCGCGGCGGCGGCGCTCCGCCCGCGGAGGCGCCCTTCGCGGAAGCCGCGCATCGGCGCGTCGCCGCCGAGCTCGGCGAGCTCGGTGAAGGGGACCTCCGCGGCGCCGAGCGGGTCGGCGAAGGCCGTCGAGAGGGCGAGGCTCAGGATGCGGTCGTGCCCCGTGAGGTCGACGAACCCGCCCAGCGAGCCGCCGTAGCGGACCCACCGGCTCTCCAGCGGCCGCTCCAGATCGGCGGCGTGCTCTCCGAACAGCTCCAGCCGGACGCCGTGGCCCCGCGCCGGGCGCGGCCGGCGCGAGTCGAGGGCGGCCCGGCCTCCGATCCGGTAGGCCGTGTATCCGGTGTCGAACGACGGCGGCATCGGATAACGGCCGCTCGCGACCCGGAAGCCGACCGTCGGCCGGCAGCAGATGTCGTGGAAGTCGACGGTCTTCGCGCCGGTGCTCGCCTCGACGAAGCTGAATGTGCCGAAATCGGCGTGGAGCGTCGCGGTCCCCTCGACGCTGCGGGCGCTGTAGCGGGCCCAGTCGCGCTCCAGCGACCTGGGGCCGATCCCCGCAAACAGCCAGTCTGGCCGGATGTCCGCCTCGCCGCGGAGCTTCAGGTGAGCGCGCGCACCGAGGGGGATGCGATCGGCGACCGTGAGCCTCAGCCAGCCGATTCCGCCGGTCGCGGCGTGGACGCGGAGCTCGTTGCCTGGGACGAACAGGTCATCATAGAAGAAGTAAACGCCGACGCTCGCGCGAAACCCGAAGTCGAAGAGCGCCGTCGGGACGATGCCGATGGTGTCGTTCGGCCCGAAGGTGAAGATGTCCTTGAGCTCCTTGATCCACTCGCCCTGCTCCGCCGCGACGGTGATGTAGCCGAGCGGCCGCCGGACCAGGTACTCGCTGACGAGGTAGGCAGGGAAGAACACGACGCGCGGCACCCAGAGCAGCGCATCGCCGGCGCTCGCCGCCTCGTCCGGGCGACCATCGTAGTCCGTCACAGGGCGCTTCGCGCCGGGCGCAAGCGGCGCCGCGGCGGGAGGCCGTGGCTCCGCCGCCGCGCGAGGAACCAACGGCAGAGTCCGCTGGACCTCGGGCGTCGGCGTGGCCGTCGGCGCGGCCGCGGGCGTCGTTGCGGGCGGCGGTGCAGCTCCTGCCGCAGGCCGATCCACGGCCCCCGCCTGGGGAGCGGCGCTTCCCGCCTGTGGAGCGGCGCCCCCCGCCTGCGGAACGGCCCGCGCCTCGGCGCTCAGCGACAGCGCGGCGCAGCTCGCGAGCGCGGCCGCGCGCCGCCGCCAGGCCGTGCCGAGCGCGCGCGTCCGTCCCTCTTCGTTGGTGCCCAATCCGCCTCGCCTCTCGCACGAAAACACGTCGCGGCGCGGGAGCATAGCGGAGTTCCCGGCCCGAGAGACGCCTGTCTGCGCGGAGCGCCCCTGTCGAACGCTTGTGCGACGGTTCACACGCCCGGCGGTGAGAGGGAGGTTGCCGGCCGGGACCAGGCTCGATAGCCTCGCGCGCCCGGCCATCGGTGCTGTTCCGGCAGCGCCAGAACGGCGGTTTTCCGGGGATGGAGCGGCGGGTGGCGAGCACAGGTGAGAACGAGACACGGGCCCCAGGCGTGCTTCACAGGCTCCTCTCGATCTTCGCCGAGGTGAAGCCGCGCGAGGTCTTCAGCGTCCTCGTCCTGACGCTGAACGTGTTCCTCCTGCTCACGGGCTATTATCTCCTCAAGGTGGTCCGCGAGCCGCTGATCCTCGCGGGCGGCGGGCTCGAGATCGGCGGGCAGCGCCTCGATCTCGACGGCCCCGAGGTGAAGGCCTACGCGGCGGCGGGCCAGGCGCTCCTCCTCGTGGGCGTGGTCCGCGCGTATGGCGCGCTCGCCAGGCGCTTCGGGCGCATGCAGCTCACCACCGCCCTCACGCTCTTCTTCGCGGCGAACCTCGTCCTCTTCTTCCTCCTCGCGCGCCTCGGCGTCCCCCTCGGGGTGCCCTTCTATCTGTGGGTGGGCTGCTTCAACCTCACCGTGATCGCGCAGTTCTGGTCGTTCGCCAACGATGTTTATACGCCCGAGCAGGGCAAGCGGCTCTTCGCGATCGTCGGCATCGGGAGCTCGCTCGGCGCCATGCTCGGCGCGCAGATCGCGAAGCGCATCTACGTGCCGATCGGCCCCTACAACATGATGCTCGTCGCGGCGGGCGTGCTGCTCGCCTGCCTGGGGCTCACCTACCTCGTCCACCGCGACGACCTCGCGCGCCCGGGGGGCGCGGCGGACAAGGCCGAGGCGCCGCCCGGGGGCGCGGCGGGCGGCTTCAAGATCATCGCGCACAACCGCTATCTCCTCCTCATCGCCGGCCTGACGCTCGTCCTCAACTGGGTGAACTCGACCGGCGAGTACATCCTCGATCGCACCCTGATCGAGTTCGCCCAGAGCGCGCTCGACCCGGGCAGCGAGCAGCGCGGCGCACCCGAGCCGCCCGCCGCCGGCGCGGCCGCGGGCGCGCCGCTCGCGGCGGGCGCGCCGGTCTACCTCGTCGATCCGCAGGCGTCGCGCCTGCTCGAAGGGAAGATCGCCGCCGTCAAGGGCGGCGCGTTCGACGTCGAGGCCGGCGGCAAGATCGTCGAGGGCGCCGAGGCGGGGCTCGTCCACCCGCGCACCGAGAAGGGGAAAAAGGCGGCGCTCGGCGCGATCATCGGGACCTTCAAGGGAGATTTCTTCTACTGGGTCAACACGTTCGGCGTCGTCCTGCAGCTCTTCTTCGTCTCCCGCATCTTCAAGTACCTCGGCGTGCGGTTCGCCCTGTTCATCCTGCCGGCCATCGCCCTCCTCGGGTACGCGTCCCTCGCCGTCCTGCCGGCGCTCGCCGTCGTGCGCGTCGCGAAGATCGCCGAGAACAGCGCCGATTACTCCATCCAGAACACCGCGCGGCAGGCGCTCTTCCTGCCGGTCGGCCGCGACGCCAAGTACAGCGCCAAGGCGGCCATCGACACCTTCGTCGTCCGGGCGGGGGACGTGCTCGCCGCCGTCGGCGTGATCGCCGGCCAGGTGCTCGCGCTCTCCACGCGCCACTTCGCGATGGTCAACATGGCCCTCGCGCTCGTGTGGCTCGGCGTCGTGGCCGGCATCGCCCGGGAGCACAGGCGGCTCGCCGCGGACGAGCCTGCGCCGCCTGCGTCCGATGACCTCAAGGCCGCGTAGCCTCAGGGCCGCGTAGCCTCGAGGGCCGCGTAGCCTCAGGGCCGCGCGGCGCTCGCCTTCCAGCCCTCGTACGCTTCCATCAAGGACAGGTACAGCCAGCGGCCGATGACCTCGGCCCCCGCGCCCGACGGGTGCGCGAGATCGGCGCCGCCGAGCCCCCGCTGGACCCAGATCCCCATCGAGCCCGAGCCGCCCATCGCGCCGAAGGTGTCGAAATAGCCGCAGCCGACCTGCCCGGCCACCCTGCGCTGGATCGCCGCGAGCTTCGGGATCACCGGGCGGCTCCGGTACACTTCGCCCTTCTTGTCGGCGCGGTCCATCGGGCCCACGAGCAGGCACGACGACCCGGGCAGCGCCGCCGTCACCTGCTCGAGCACCGCCTTCATCGTCGCCTCGTACTGATCGAGCGGGTACAGCTCGCCGTCCTCGCTCTCGTTCATGCCGTAGTGGAACACCGTCAAGGCCGGGTTCCGCGCGCGCAGCTGCTCGGCGAAGTGGGCGTCGTCGCTCTTGTCGAGGAAGCGGATGCGGCAGCCCTGGATGCCGATGGCGTCGAGCACCACCCCCGGCGTGTCCCGCTCCATCCACACGCCGAACGCCCGCACGCCCGGGCCGTGCGCCCGCACCTCGATGCCGTGCGGCCCGTCCGGGACCTCGTACGTCGCGATCGCCGAGCCGGCCTCGTCGGCCCGCGTGTCGATCATCTCGCGGCTCTCGCCGTCGATCTTGATCTCCATCCGCCCGCCCTCGGGGTGCTTCAGGTAATCGACGGCGAACCGCGAGACAGCCCGCCCGTAGCTCCCGGTCTCCGCGGTGGCGAACCGCGAGAACACCCCCGCGCCCTGCGAGCGGAACGAGACGCCGCCGAGCCCGTAGAGCCCGTCCTTGGCGAACGGGCCCACCACGCGGCTCACCTGCCAGCCAGGGCCGGCGAAGCGGACCACGTCGTTATGGAAATATCCAGGCCATGCGTTGGCCATCAGCATGAACCCGTGGCCCGCGTCGCCGAACCGCTTCTGCAGCTTGCGCCGCAGCGTCGCCGTCACGAAGTCGCTCGCCACGATGGAGTCGCCGAAGTAGGTGATGCGCGCGATCGACTGCGGCGCCTTGCGCTCCACCGCCGCGAGCGCGCGGAAGAACGGCGTCATCGCCTTGCCGCTCGGGTCCTCGATCGGCCGCGGCGGCTTGCCCTCGGAGGCGACCGCGGCCGGCAGGAGCTCGGCGGCCGCGGCGGGCAGCGCGACCTCCTCGGGCTGGCGCAGCTCGGCCTGCTCCGTGGTCTCTGTGGCGAGCGTCGTCTCCCCGACCGACGCCACCGGCGCCGGCGCAGGGACCACGACGAGCCCCTCGCCCTCGGGCAGCGGCGTGAGCACCCGCAGCCGCGACAGGCTCGGGTGCGCGTAGGGGACGAGCACGAGCAGGGCGAGCGTCGCCATCGCCAGGGCAGCCGGCGACGCGAGCCCGTTCCGCGCCGGTGAGCCCACGGGCGCGAGGCCTCCGCCGCGCTCGGCCGGAGGAACACCGCGACCGCCGTGCGGGCGCGCCTCGTGAGCGGCCGGTTCGTGGGCCGCCGGTTCGTGGACGTCCGGCCCGTGGGCGTCCGGCTCGTGAGCCCTGGTGCTGCTCGTGGAGGTCATCGACGCACGCGGAAAGAAGGAGGGAAGCGCCCGGGGCTACGGGGTCTTCTCGGCGGTGCGCTTCTCCAGCTTGTCGAGGGCCGCCGTCGCCTTGTCGCGGCAGACCGCGTCGCCCTGGTGGATGCAGATCGCGCGCAGCAGCTTGATCTCGCTGGCCGACGCCTTCCCGCTCCAGACCTTCGGCTCGAGCGCCCGCCGCTGCGCGGGGTACGAGCTCGAGTCGAGGGCGCTGCTCGTCGGCGCGGCGCCGGAGGCCGAGGGCGCGGGCGCCGAGGTCGCGGCAGAGGCCGAGGCCGAGGGCACGGGCGCCGGTGCAGGCTGCGCGGGCCAGGACGGCGGCGCGCCGAGGTGCGGCACCGGCACCGGCACCGGCTCCGGCTCCGGCGGCGCCTCGGGATCGACCTGCCGCCGCATCTCGGCCACCCGCGCGCGGAGCGCCGTCGGGACGCCCGTCGTCTTGGCGATCTCGTTGAGCAGCGCGAGCTTCTCCGCCTTCGTCCCGGCCTGCTCGACCTGCTGGAACATCCCCTCCGCCCAGCGCTCCTCGATCTCCTTGAAGCGCGGCGTCTCCCGGACCGGCGACGTCTCGGCGATCTCCTGCAGCTTGCGGTGCGCGGCGTCGACGTTCCCCGAACGGAACTGCGCCTCCGCCGCGTCGAGGATCTGCGCGTCGTCGCCCGCCAGCGCCGGCGCCGCGGGCTGCACGTCCGGCTCGGGCGACGTCGACCCGTGCGACCGGGCGCGCGTGACCGCGATCACGGCGATGACGACGATCAAGGCGACGGCGAGCAGCAGCCCCATCGCCTTGCTCGCCCCGCCGAACGAGCGGGACGACTGCACGGAAGGGGCCACGCTCCCGTAGGCGCCGGGCGCCGCCGTGCCGGACGCGCCGTCCGGCCCGGCACGAAAGATCTTGCCAGCGGCGACGAAGCGGAGGCGGACGTCGCCGAGCTCGAGCGCGTCGCCCGCCTCGAGCAGGCCCCGCTTGAGCTCGACGCCGTTGATGCGCACGCCGTTCGCGCTCTGCTTGTCGACGACCTCGTAGCGGCCGTTGCCGAGGCTGATGAGCTCCGCGTGCAGGCGGCTCACGGAGCTGTGGTTGATCGAGATGGTCGCGTCCTCGGAGCGCCCGATCGTGAAGCGCTCGCCGTCGAGCGGGAACTCCGCGCCGGGGGTCGGGCCGACGACCATGACGAGCCGGTTCGGGCGGGTGTGGAGCGGGAGGTGCGCCGTGCTGCGGCTGCCCGGCGGCGGCGTCGGGCTCGTCACGGCGGACGAGAGCGCCTCATCGACGATCTCGATGCGGTAGTCGCCGAGCTGCACGAGGTCGCCGTGGCGCAGGTGCTGCTCGCCGTTGACGCGCCCGCCGTTGACGTACGTGCCGTTGTAGCTGTTGAGATCGCGGATGACCCAGCCCTGGCCGTTCTTGGCGAGCGTGGCGTGGGTGCGCGAGACGTTGCGATCGGTCAGCCGGATCGAGTTCGACTCTCCGCGTCCGAGCGCGTACTCCTCATGGGCGAGGGGGAGCCCCGTCTGTTTCCCCTCGTCATCCTCGATCGTCAGCTTCCACATAGCGGGTTCGGGGCACTCAGGCGGGGCCAGGCTCGCCCCGCGAGCCCCTGCGGAACCGTGGCACCACCGCTCGCCGTACGAGCCTCCTCAGCGAGGCGGGACTACTTTAGCTAGTCCGCCTCCGAGAAGGCAATGACGGCGCGCCGGCCCGTGGCGGGCGGCCGGGACCGCGCCGTCTCCAGCGCCGAAATCCGCGATCGCGGGCGAGAAAGCCCGCCGGGCCGAGGCGAGCGGCCGGCCGCTCGACGGCCCTCCTCGCCGGACGCGCAGCCGCGGCGCCGCGCCGCGCGCGTTCCGTCCAGGATCCGCGGGCAGCGCCGCGCGGCGGCCTACTGGCCGCCCACGGGCCGGAACGGGTGGAGGAACGCCGAGAGCGCCCCCGGGTTCCGCGTCTGCAGCCAGAGCCTCCCGTGCCCCCGGAACTCGCAGACGAGCCCCTCGCCGGACAGGAACAGGCCCTTCAGGCCCGCGAGCTTCCGCACGTGATACCTCAAGCCCTCGGTGAACGCGAGCAGGTGTGTGTTGTCGCAGAGATATCCCTCGTGCTGGCGACCGACGTCGATCGCGTGGATACCGCCGTAGCTCGAGAACCAGATCAGCCCTTCGCCATAGGCCCGGAGCAGCGACAGGCCGCCGGCGAAGAAGCCCTTGGCCCCCTGCCACTTCGCGTCGAGCGTGATGCCGGGCGTGGAGGCGAGATAGGCGCCCGACTGGAGGAAGACCTCCATGCCCGAGCGCAGCACGAGGCGCTCGATCGACCCCTCGGGGGCCGGGGCGAGCCGCATCGACTGCATGGGCGCCGTCGCCGTGAAGGTGCTCTGGAAGAGGCTCTCTCCGGCCGTCAGCCTGCGCTTGAGCGCGCTGCCGAGACCGCCCTGCAGGCTGGTCTTCATGTCGATGGCCGCGTCGCGGGCGACCATCGCGCCGCTCTCCGCGACGATCTGCTCGCCGGCGTGCTCGAAGGTCACGTGGAGGACGCCGAACTCTGGGTTGTCTCGGATCTCGTCGCGCACGCCGTCCCCCGATCTCTAGGGTTGCCGCGGGGCGAGCCGCGCGCCGATCGCCGCGCCGTACCTGCCGGCATTGCGCGACTGGACCCAGAGGCTGCCGTGCCCCTCGACGTGGCAGACGAGGCCCTCGCCCGAGAGCCACGTGCCGAGCCACGTCGACGTGTTCTTGCCGACCCTGCAGGTGAGCGTCGACTCCCACGCTGCGAGGTGCCCCGTGTCGATGACGACGTGCCCTCTCACCGCGAGCTCCTCGAGCGCGCCGAACGCGCCGATGATCATCCGACCCTGTCCGGCCGTCTCCAGCGCGAAGATCCCCGCCCCCGAGAAGAAGCCGCGCAGGCCCGAAGAGCGCGGCTTCACCTCGACATCGGGGCTGGACGCGACATAGGCGCTGCTCTGGACGCACCATTGCCTGTCACCCACCTCCAGCACGGCCATGTCCCCGGAGAGCGGTGTCGCGAACAGCACCTCTCCGTGCCCGCCCTCCGCGATGAACGCGTTCCTGTAGAAGGACTCTCCGGCCAGCATCCGCTTCAAGCCCGACATGATGCCGCCCGACTGCGTCTCCACGCGCACGTTGGTCGACATGCCCACGAGCGCGCCGCTCTCGGCGAACACACGCTCGCCCGGGTCGAGCCGGCACTGCGCGAGGGCCTGGGAGGGACGGTAGAGGAGATTCACCTGCATCGAACGCCTCCGCCGCGCGCTCAGGGCGGGAGCAGCGGCGCGAGCCACCCCACGAGCGCGCCGGCGCTGCGCGACTGGATCAGCACGCGGCCACGGCCCGAGAGCTCGCACACGACGCCTTCGCCAGAGACCATGAGGCCCGTGAGCCCGCCGCCAGGGCTCTTGATCTTCAGCGCGAGGGACGCATCGAACCCGACGAGGTGCCCGCCGTCCACGAGGAGCGACCCGTCGCAGGCGAGCTCCTCGATCGCGCCGTAGCTCGTGATCCAGAGGTCCCCGACGCCGGAGGCCTCCATGAAGAAGACGCCCTCCCGCGCGAGGATGGCGCGCAGCCCACCCCAGCGCACCTCGACATCGACGTCGCCCGCGCTCGCGAGGTACGAGCCCGCGCTGAAGAGCACCGGCTCTCCCTGGAGGCGGACGTGCTTGACGCAGCCGCTGAGCGGTGGAGCGAGCCACACCCACCCGCCCTCCGGCGCCTCGATCCGGTTCACGAAGAACGTCTCGCCCCCCGCGAGCTTCCGGAGCAGCGCGATGACGAACGCCTTCAGCCGCCCGAGGAGCCCGGCCGCGCGGCCCGCGTTCAGCTGGACCTCCGTTCGCAGGCTCGGCGAGCGCGCGACCATCGCGCCCGCCTCCGCGATCAACACCTCGCCCGGATCGAGGCTGACCTCCAGCAGCGAGGACGACGGCTCATGCTTGGTGCGATGCTGCATTCGTCCACCCGCGAGGCACGTACATATAACGGAGCGACGCCGGGAGCGGAAGCGGGAAGAAGGTATGTCGAGGTGAGCAGGACGCGGCGGATTTCATGTTTTCTGTTCGCTGGTTCGCTTGCGCTGACTTCTACCCTTCAGCGTGGGTAGACTGAGCTCGTGAGCGATAGGCGACTGACGGCCTCCGAGCCGACGCCCCGCAGCGAGCCGAGCCAGGGGTCCGGCTTCGTCGCCGCGCCCCAGCGCATCGCCGGGCGCTACGAGATCCTCGGCCTGCTCGGCACCGGCGGCATGGGCAGCGTGTACCGCGTCCGCGACGTCGAGCTCGACGAGGTGGTCGCCCTCAAGATGCTCCGGCGTGATCTCGCTGACTCCGCCGGGATGCTCGAGCGCTTCCGGCAGGAGGTGAAGCTCGCGCGCCGTGTCACGCACAGGAACGTGGCGCGGACGTTCGACTTCGGCGACCACGACGGCGAGAAGTTCCTCACGATGGAGTGCGTCGAGGGCGAATCGCTGCACAGCGTCCTCGCGCGGACGGGCCCGATGCCGTCGCAGCAGGCCATCGGCATCGGCTGCGCGCTCTGCGACGGGCTCGGCGCCGCGCACGCCGCGGGCATCGTGCACCGCGACCTCAAGCCCGAGAACGTCCTCATCGACAGGAACGGGCGCGTCGTCATCACCGATTTCGGCATCGCGCGTACCTCGTCCGGGCCGAGCGCCGGCGAGTCGTCGGGCTTCGTGCTCGGCTCTCCCGCGTACATGTCGCCGGAGCAGCTGACCGGCGAGCCCGATCTCGACGCCCGCACCGACATCTACGCGCTCGGCATGATCCTCTTCGAGTGCCTCACCCACCGGCGCGCGTGGCCGGGCTCCGGCGCGATCGCGGCCGCCATGTCCAGGCTCAAGTCCCCGCCGCCCGACCCGCGCTCCGTCCGTCCGGACGTGCCGCTCGCCGTCGTGGACGTCGTCTTGAGGTGCATGGCGATGCGCCGAGAGGACCGCTACGCCAGCGCGGCCGAGGCCCATCGGGCGCTCCTGCTCGCGCGCTCGCGCCTGTCGATCGCCCCGCAGCCGGCGCAGTCGCTCGTGTCCGCCATCGCCGCGTCCTCCGCCACGGCCGCGCCGACGGCGCCGCAGCCGATCGAGCAGAACCCGACCCAGCAGAACCCGACCCGGGTCGCAGCCTCGTCGCACGAGGCGACGACGGCGCCGCAGCGGCGGCTCATGTCGCCCACGCTGTCGGCCCCCGCGCCGACGCCCGCGCCGACGCCCACGTCCCTGCTGAAGACGGTCGCCGTGCTCCCGTTCCGCAACGTCGGCGCACCGGACGACGAATACCTCGCCGACGGCTTCACCGAGGACCTCACCGACACCCTGTCGATGACCGCCGGCCTCAAGGTCCGGCCGCGCGCCGCGGTGTCCCGGGTGCGGCTCGACGGCCGCGATCCCAGGGACATCGGCCGCGAGCTCGGCGTGCAGGTCGTCGTCGAGGGATCGATCCGCCGCACCGGCGGCGGCTACGGGCCGGACGGGCCGCGCTCGCAGCCCTCCGCGCCGTACTCGCGGTCGGCGTCGCGCACGCCGCCGGGCGGCGTGCGCGTGACCGTGCGCGTCATCGGCGTCGACGACGGGTTCCAGCTCTGGGCGAAGCGGTTCGACAGCTCGCCCGAGGCGCTGCTGACGGTGAGCGACGACGCGGCGGGCGCGATCGCCGCGGCGCTCACCGTCGACGCCGCCAGCCGCGAGCGCGAGGCGCCGAGCGACCCGCGCGCGATCGACCTGTACCTGCGCGCGCGCCACCAGATGCGGCGCCTCTGGTACGGGGACGCCGCGCCGGCCGTGACGCTCTTCGAGGAGGCGCTGTCGTTCTCTCCGAACGATCCGAACATCCTGTCCGGTTACGCGATCGCCTCCGCGCGGCTGATGGGCGCGCGGGGCGACGGCGCCGCGCAGTTCGCGAAGGCGCAGCAGGCCGCCGAGCGGGCGATCGCGCTGGCCCCCGCGCTCGGCGAGCCGTGGGTGGCCCTCGCGACGGTCCGCTTCAGCGCGGGTGATCCGGTCGGCGCCGTCCCGGCGCTGCGCAAGGCGCTCCAGTGCGCGCCGAGCCTGGCCAAGGCGCACGAGCTGCTCGGCCGCCTCCTCCTCGAGGCGGGGCTCGTCGACGAGGCGTTCTTCCGGCTCGACACGGCGCTGGCGCTCGATCCGAGCGAGCCGTTCCCGCGCTGGGAGCTGGCGCGCGGCCGCGCGCTGCTCGGCGACTGGCCGGCGGCCGGCGTGCTGCTCGACCTGCCGGCGGAGGACCCGTCGAGCCGCTATCACAAGGCGGTGATGCGCGCCCGCTTCGGGCTGTGGCGCGGCGCCCCGTTCCCCATCGACGACCTGCCGCTCGCGACGGAGACCCTCCCGATCCAGTACGCGCGCATCTACCGCGACGTGCTCGCGACGTCGCGGCTCTCGGACGAGCAGCGGGCGTTCCTGAGCGCGAAGGCGGACACCTCCGAGCCGGGCAGCCGGCTGCGCCCGCTCATCTTCCAGATGTACGCCGAGATCCTCGCCTTCCTCGGCGAGCACGACGCGCTCTTCCGCGTGCTCGCCGGCGCGGTGGACGCAGGGCTCTTCGACGCCCTCTGGATGCAGCGCTGCGGGGTGCTCGACGCCGCGCGCGCCGACGCGCGCTTCGCCCCGCTCCGCGCGCGCGTCGAGGAGCGGGCCGCGGCGATCATCGCCGCGTTCAAGGCCTGAGCGCCGGGCTGGAGCACCGATCGGCTTGGAAGCCGGGAGATCAACGCAAAGGCGCAAAGGCGCAAAAAAGAGATCTTCTCGTTGCGCCTTCGCGCCTTCGCGACTTTGCGTTGAATTCTCGCGCCTTCGCTCGAGAGGCGCCGGCCGCCGGCGCCGCGCTCAGCTCCTGCGCGCGTTCTTGGCCGCCTTGGAGACGGCGGGCATCAGCAGGTCGCCCTCCACGTGGCCGGAGACGTCCAGGATGGTGCGCCCCTCCGCGTCGCGCCCGGGGCGCTCCCGCGTGTAGCGCTCGGCGGGCGCGGCGAGCACCACGCCGAGGTCGCGGGCGATGCCGGTGAGCTCGGCCGAGAGCGCCTCCTCGACGAGGCGGGCCCGCTCGCCGCTCGGCGCGCCGGCGGGGATGGCGACGGCCACCGAGCCCGAGACGACGCCGTCCTGCGCGAGCAGCCCGTGCGGCGAGCCGGTCGCCTGCGCGAGCTTCAGCGCGACCCGCGCCGCCTCGCAGCGGTCGCGCGCCGCGGCGAGCGACGCCGCGCCGCGGCGGAGGATCTCGCGTGCGTCCTCCGCCCGAGAGCCGCGGTACTCCTCGGCGAGCGCGGCGTTCGCCTCCCTGATCCGCGTTACCTCGGCCTCGGCGGCCGCGAGGGCGGCCTCGTACTGCGACAGATCGATCGAGCTCATGGCGTCTCGTCACCCTCGGTTCGTGAACAGGATGCTCCCAGCGAGCAGCGCCCCGGCCGCCGCGGCGCCGTAGAGGCAATAGCGCGCGAGCGCCGCGTGGCCAGCCAGGTAGAGCTGTAGCCCCGCGAAGCCGGCCGCGATGGCGAGCGACGCGTAGATCAGCTGGCGCACCCCCGTATAGACGAGCGACGCGGCCTGGGCGAGGCCCCGGATCTTCACCTCGGCCTCGCCGCGGTTGGCGCGCGTGAGGTACTTGCGCAGATCGTCCGGGATCGTCAGCGCCTTGATCCCCATGTCCTTCGCCGCCTCGAGGGCGATCTGGGCCCAGTCGCGGCTGCCGAGGACGAAGTCCTGCAGGTAGGGGCGCACGACGTCCATCGGGTTCAGATCCGGATCGAGCTGCGTGCAGACGCCGGTCAAGAGGAGGAGGGTGCGCTCGAGCAGCACGAAGTCGCGCGGCACGTGGAACGCGCCGGAGAGCTCCTTCAGCCCGATGTTCATGCGCCTGAGGTCGATGAGGCTCTCGATGCCCTTCTGCGGGTCGAGCTTGATGTCCTTCAGGTTGAACGACTCGAGCTTCACCTCGTCCTGGAAGCGCTGGTGGAAGAACTCGACGACCTTCTCGCTGACGTCGACGGCGTCCCGGCGCGAGAAGAAGCGCATCTTGCGCAGCGCCTTGATGATCCCCTCCGTGTCGCGGCGGATCACGGCCTCGAGGAACTCGGGGATGCCCTCGCGCATCTCCTGGGAGAGCTCGGCGACCGCGCCGAAGTCGAGCAGGATGAGCTCCCCGCCCGGCCCGACCAGCATGTTCCCCGGGTGCGGATCCGCGTGGTAGATGCCGTCGATGAAGATCTGCTGGCAGAAGACCTGCACGATCTGCCGGGCGAGCGCCCTGCGATCGACGCCGTGCGCCTCGAGCGCCGCGACGTCGCCCACCTTGATGCCCTCGACGAACGTCGTCGTCATCACCCGGCGCGTGCAGTAGGCGTCGATCGGCCGGGGGAACCGGACCTGCGGCTGCTTCGCGAAGTTGTCGGCGATGCGCACGATGTTCCTGGCCTCGCGCACGAAGTCGAGCTCCTCCAGGATCATCGAGCGGATCTGGTGGTAGTAGGCGTCGAGCCCCTGCACGGGGACGAACTGCGCGACGATCGCCATGATGCGGCGGATGGTGAGCAGGTCGAGGCGGACGATCTCGTCGATGTCGCGGTGCTGCACCTTCACGGCGACGCGCGTGCCGTCCATGAGCCACGCCTCGTGCACCTGGCCGAGCGAAGCGCTCGCGAGCGGCTCCCTGTGGAAGCGGGCGAAGACGTCGCCGATGGGGCGCCCGAGCTCCTCGGCGATGCGCGCCTCGATCTCCTCGTAGGGGCGCGGCGGCACCTGGTCCTGCAGCCCCTCGAGCCCCGCGCGCAGCGTCGCGGGGAGGAAGTTCGCCATGATGCTGAGCATCTGGCCGACCTTGATGAAGAGGCCCTGGAGCTCGACGATCGTGCGCTCGATGCGGCGGGCGTTCTTCGCGTGGACCTCGTCCACGCGGTTGTTCGCCCACGTCTCGCCGAAGAGGCGGCGCAGGAAGAAGAACCAGAGGTAGCTCGCGAGGACGGTGAACGTCGTCAGGTACGCGCGGACGAAGCGGCCGCTCTGCGCGGCGTTCTGGCGGAGCGAGCGCGGCTGCACGGCGTGGCCCTGCGGGCGCAGCGGCGCCCTGGCGGACCTGGGCGGCGGGGCGTCGCCCGCGCCGCCGGGCGGCCTCGGCGCGCCGCCCGCGCCGCCGCGCTCGCGCTGGACCGCGCCGGGGCGCGGCTCGCCGGGCGCGCGCGGCGGCTCTGCGGGCGAGCGAACCAGCCCGGAGGACGGGCCCAGCTCTTCAGGGACGGCGCCGTGTGACACCGCGGCAGCCTAGCATCGCTCCGCGCCGGCCCGCGAAAACGCGGGAGCGATGCGACGCGCCATCCGCCCCTCGCGTCATCGTGCCCGCGCCATCGCCTCCGCGATCGCGTCATAGACGGCGGGCCGCGCGCGACGGATCGCGTCGGAGGCGCGCGTCGGGTGGACACGGTTCGTGAGCAGCACGCCGACGAGCTCCGCTTCCGGGTCGATCCAGAGGCTCGTCCCGGTGAAGCCGAGGTGGCCGAAGGTCCGCGGGCCGAAGCGCGCGCCGGAGCTCGGCCTCTCGCCGCTCTTGCCGTCGAACCCGGCGCGCAGCGACCCGCCTGGGCGCGGCTCGATCAGCCGGCGGAGCTCGTCGCGCGCGAGCCACTCCGGGCGTTCGCCCGCGAGCGCCTCGAGCAGCGCGACCCCGAGCCGCGCCACGGACATGGCGTCGCCGAAGAGGCCCGCGTGTCCGGCCATCCCGTCGCGCGCGATCATCCAGGCGTTGTCGTCGTGCACCGCGCCGCGGATCACGCCCCCGCGAAACGCGACGTCCTCGGTGGGGACGACGCGCTCGTCGAACCGCGGATCGCGGCGGCGGAGCGCGCGGACCGGCGCGACCGCGAGCCCGAGCGGGCCCGTGACCTCCCGCGCGATGACCTCGTCGAGCTCGGCCTCGCCGCGCCGCGCGACCGCGGCGCCGAGGAGCAGGTACCCGAGGTCGCTGTACACCGGCGGGAACCCTCCCGCGGGCGGATCCCCCGCGCACTCCTCGCGGCGCCCGTTCGCGCAGGCGAGCAGCGCGCCGAGGGGATCGATCGGCGCGTCGTCGCCGGGCGGATGGAGCGGGCGGTGCGCCTCGAGCCCGGCGCGGTGCGCGGCGAGGAGCTCGATCGGCACGCGCGCCGATCGCGAGCCTGCGAGCTCGGGCAGCACCTGCTCGAGCGGCTCGTCGAACCCCAGCTTGCCGGCGCGGGCGAGCCGCGCGAACGCGAGCGCGGTGAACGGCTTCGTCACCGACGCCAGATCGAAGATCGCGTCGCCCGTCGCCGCAGGCGGCGTCGCGCCGCGGGCGCCGGCCGGCGCGCTTCCTTCCAGCCACATGCGTCCTGCGGCGCCCGCTCCGTACTGGACGTTGTCTCGCGTGCGTACGGCAGCGGCGACGCACGCGCACGGCGCGGCGCGGTGCGCTTCGATCGCGAGCGCTGCGATCGGCGTGAGATCGACGGCGGTCATGGCCGAGGATGGGGAGGGCGGGGCGCCCCTGTCAAACGAGCTCTGGCGGCGCGCCGGATGAGCCGGCCGACGCGCGGACAATCCGCGCGGACAATCGCAGCGCGCTCCTCGAAAGAGCGAGCGGCACGGGCGGTCCTGCTTCAGGATCTCCCCGTGGCCTCTCCCGCGGGCACCGAACCACGCGCCGCCGTTGCGCCGCTCGCCGCGCTCGCGGCGAGGTACGACGATCGCAGGCCCGATCGCTGGGAGCCGGTCCCCGAGCGCCTCGACGCGGCCATCGCGGGCGACGTCGAGCTGGCCGAGGCCGGCCGTGTCGCGCGGGCGCCGCTCGTGGCCGAGCTCGCGCGCCGCTTCGAGTTCCTCGCGCACTACCTGGACGCGATCCTGCTCGTGCCGCGCGAGCGCTTCGTCCTGCCGGAGGATCTCGCGGCGTCCGCGGACGACACCCCGCTGCCGCTCGACCGTGCGGGGCAAGCGACGGTGAGCGCGCCGCACGCGTACCTGCTCACGTACAGCCTGCTCGGCCTCCTTCCGGGCGATCGCCTCCTCGAGCTCGGCACGGGCACCGGCTACGGGGCGGCGCTCGCGCGGCGCATCGTCGGCCCGAGCGGCCACGTCACCTCCATCGAGATCGACCCGCTGCTGTACGCGCGCGCGGTGCGGCTGCTCGGCGCGCGGCCGGATCTCCGGGGAGGCGACGAGGTGCTCGCGGCCAGCGGCGCCGGTCCGTCGGACGAGGGCGCGGGCGTCACGCTGCTGTGCGGCGATGGGCGCGCGCTCGCCGAGCGCGTGCTCGCGCGCGAGGCGACGTCGCCGTCGGAGCGGCCCTGGAAGGTCGCGGTGACGTACGCGCTGACCGAGCCGCCCGCGGCGCTCGAGGAGCAGCTGAGCGACGGGGGCATCCTGGTCGCGCCGGTCGGCGCGTGGGAGGGCCACCAGGACCTCGTGCGCGTCGAGCGCCGGGAAGGCGCCCTCCTCCGCGAGGTGCACGGCGCGGTCCGCTACGTGGCGGAGCGCGGGCGTAGCTAGCTCTCGCTGCGGCCACGTGCCGACGGCTCCTTCGTTCGGTGGCGACCCATCCGGACCGGACGCCACGTTCTCGACATGACGGGAGCGATCGCACGATCCGGTGGCGACGACGCGTTTCGTCAGGGGGAACCTGTGCCATGTCCGTGGGAGACGCCCATCGTGTCCTGATGGCATGCCGCGCTGTCCAGATGGCACACCCTCGTGTCCAGATGACCCTCTACGCTGTCCGGATGGCACACCCTCGTGTCCGGATGACCCACCACCCTGTCCAGATGGCACACCGTCGTGTCCAGATGGCCCACCACCCTGGCCGAAGGACCCGCCCCTTGTGCCAGCGTGCGAGCTGTGGCGAGCCGTGTCCCCCATCCCGGCGCATCAGGATCGGCGGGAGCTATCCGGCTGGGACGAGGTGAGCGCCGGCGGGGGTCTCCGCGCGGCGCCCTCTCCCTGCCGCCTCCCCCGTCGCACCGTCCCCCACCGCCTCGCCCCCTGGATCAGAGAACGCCCCACCGTCTTTGACCCTGGACCTCCCGCAACTTTATCCTGGCGTCCCCGAGGCGGGGCTGCCCCGGCGCGTCGGCTCGGCCCGCCGTGGACCAGGGAGAAGACCGGGAGCACTATGGCGGAGTTCGTTTGGGAGGCGCGCGGCCGCACCGGAGAGATCCGGAAGGGCACCATGGAGGCCGAGAACGAGGCGGCGGTGCAGAACCGCCTCCGCGCTCAGCAGCTCAACCCTACCCGGGTCAAGAAGAAGGGCACCCCGCTCAGCTTGAGCCTGTCCTTCGGCTCGGGCGTCGAGCCGAAGGACCTCGTCAAGTTCATCCGCCAGTTCGCGACGATGATCGACGCGGGCCTCCCGCTGGTGCAGTGCCTCGAGATCCTGTCGAACCAGGAGCCGAACAAGATCTTCCAGGTGGCGCTGCGCGACATCAAGAACACCGTCGAGCAGGGCGCCACGTTCAGCGACGCGCTCCGCCGCCACCCGAAGATCTTCGACGACCTGTTCGTCAACCTCGTCCAGGCCGGCGAGGTGGGCGGCATCCTCGACAGCATCCTGAACCGGCTCGCGATCTACATCGAGAAGCGCGTGAAGCTCGCGCGCCAGGTGCGGGGCGCGCTCGCGTACCCGATCGCCGTCATCGTGATCATGATCGTCGTCATGGTCGTGCTGATGTCGTTCGTCATCCCGTCCTTCGAGACGATGTTCGCGGAGTTCGGGGCGAAGGACGCGCTCCCGCAGCTCACGAAGATCGTCATCGCGACCTCGAAGGTGTTCGTGACCTACCTCCCGCTCATCATCGTTCTGGCGGTGGGCGCGGTCGTCGGAGGCACCTACTTCTACCGCTCGCCGGCCGGCAAGCGGATGGTGCACCGCCTCATCCTCAAGCTCCCCATCCTCGGCCCCGTGATGCAGAAGATCGCCGTGGCGCGGTTCTCCCGCACGCTCGGCACGCTGCTCGGCTCCGGCGTGCCGATCCTCGACGCGCTCGACATCGTCGCGAAGACGGCCGGCAACGTCGTCGTCGAGGAGGGCCTCATGTACTCGCGCCAGAAGATCTCCGAGGGGAAGAACATGGCCGAGCCGCTGGGCGAGATGCAGGTCTTCCCTGGCATGGTCGTGCAGATGGTCGCGGTCGGCGAGCAGACCGGCGCACTCGACACGATGCTCAACAAGATCGCCGACTTCTATGAAGAGGAGGTCGACGTCGCCGTCTCCGCGCTGACGTCGCTGCTCGAGCCGCTCCTCATGGTCATCGTCGGCGGCATGGTCGGCGTCGTGCTCATCTCGATGTACCTGCCGATCTTCGATCTCGCCGGCAAGATCAAGGCGGAGTGATGTCGCCCGCGGCCTCCCCGGCGAGCCTGCGCGGCGAGGCCGGGGCGCCGCGAGATCACGTCCAGGCCGCGCCGTCGATCGACGCGCGCGGCTCATCGCCCGCGGTGCCGCTCCCGTCGGGCGCGCCCGGCGGCGCCGAGGCGCCGCTCGCGAGCCGGCTCACCTGGCTCATCGCGCTGCGCCTCGCGGTGCTCACGGTCTTCCTCGTCGTGACCGCGGCGGTGTACCTCGGCGGCTTCACCCCGGGGAGCTTCTCCAGCATCGTCGCGCTGGTCACGGTCGCCGCCGCGTACGGCGTCTCGGGCATCTACGCCGTGTTCCTGCGCATGAACCGCGCCCTCCGCGCGATCGCGCGGGCGCAGCTCGTGACCGATCAGATCACCTGGACCGCGCTCGTGTACATCACCGGCGGGGCCACGAGCGGCGCGACGTCGCTCTACGGCCTCACCTGCCTGACGGGCGCGATCCTCCTCGGGCTCCCCGGCGCGATCGTCGCCGCGGCGTCGGGGGCGGCGGCGTACCTCGTCCTGTGCGCGGCGCTCGGGCTGCACCTCGTCGGGGTGCCGCCGGACCAGCCCATCGGGGCGTACGTGACGCAGTGGGGCGAGCTCCGGTACCCCATGTTCGTCAACCTGCTCGCGATCGTGGTGGTCACGCTGCTCGCGAGCTACCTGGCAGAGCGGCTGCGCGCGACGGGCGGCCGGCTCGTGCAGGCCACGGCGCGGGCGGAGCAGGCCGAGCGGCTCGCGGCGCTGGGCCGCCTCGCCGCGGGGCTGGCCCACGAGATCAGGAACCCGCTCGGCTCGATCGCGGGCTCCATCGAGCTCCTGCGCACGGGGGGGACGCTCTCCGACGAGGACCGGAAGCTCTGCGAGATCATCGAGCGAGAGACGGCGCGCCTGAACGATCTCGTGGGCGACATGCTCGATCTGTCGCGCCCGCGGGTGCCGGCGCTCGAGGGCGTGGACCTCTCGGCGACGGCCCGCGACGTGGTCGTGCTCGCGGGGCGCTCGGGCCGCGGCGGCGACGTCGAGGTCCGCTTCGATGGGCCGCCGTCTGCGCCGGTGACCGCCGACGCAGCCCAGATGCGCCAGGTCGTCTGGAACCTCGTGCGGAACGCGATCCAGGCGAGCTCGGCCGGCGCCGTCGTGACCGTGCGCCTCTGGCGCGACGCGAGCGCCTGGCTCCTGGAGATCCGCGATCAGGGGCGAGGCATCCCCGTGGGCGCCCGCGACCGCCTCTTCGACGCGTTCTTCACGACCCGCACGCACGGCATGGGCATCGGCCTGGCCGTGGTGAAGCGGATCCTCGACGATCACGGCTTCGCGATCGAGGTGGACAGCCGCGAGGGCGAGGGCACCGCGTTCCGGGTGCGGATCCCTGACCGGCCGCCCGGGGGAGGCGACGCGGAGCGCCTCACGGGCGCCGCGCAGCTCGCCCCGGGATCGCGCCCGTCGTGGTGACGCGGAGCTCGCGCCGCCGCGCTCGCTGCACGTCACATGGGGGGCGTGGCGCGCCGTTCACGCTCCGCCGAGTCGCCCCCGAGCTTCCCCCCCAAGCGCCCAGGCGGGAGATCGGTGCAGAGGCCGCCCCGGCGCGTGAATAGGCCGCCGAGACCCTCGTCTGCCCCTGGGAAGCGGGCCAGTGCAGGCGGATTGCCGTTTCTTTTCGCGGTGTTCGTGGAGAGCAGGGATACGACGTCGCCGGGCCGCCGGGCCCCCCGTCCCACCTGGCAGGCCGTTTGCCAGGCCGTTTGCTGAAGGACAGGGTGAGCAGTAGAAGCGTCCCGAGGCGCGCTCGCGGCCCGCAGGTACAGAAGGAGAACCACACGTGACACGCAGGATGAACCATCTCTTCGCGGCGACGTTCTCGCTGCTCGCGCTCACGCTCGGCCCGGTGGGCCTCGCCAGCGCCGGGCCGGCGACGGACGTCGTCAAGGCCAAGCAGGCGGTCCTGTTCGACCTCCTGAAGAAGGGAGGGGGCGAGAGCCAGAAGAAGGTCGGCGCGGTCTTCGACGAGATGCTCGACTACTCGGCGCTGGCGGAGAGCTCGCTCGGCAGCGAGTGGGCCGCCCGGACCGACGCCGAGAAGAAGCAGTTCAGCGAGCTCCTCAAGCAGCTCGTGCGCAAGGCCTACGAGCGCAACCTGAAGAAGACGCTCGATTTCAACATCGAGTACCTCGACGAGGCCGAGAAAGGCGGCGTCATGACGGTCAAGACAAAGGCCGTCTCCAAGAAGGACGCGCGCGAGGAGCCGGTCGAGATCGCCTTCAAGCTCTCCCAGAAGGGGGGCACCTGGCTCGTGCAGGACATCGTCACCGAGGGCGTCAGCCTGGTGGGGAGCTACCGCGCGCAGTTCACGAAGATCATCAAGAAGGATGGGTTCCCGGCGCTCATCCAGAAAATGAAGGACAAGCTCGCCAAGGGCGAGCTCTGACCCGCCCCGCCCCGCTTCGTCCGGCGCGATCGCCGTGAACTCGCCTGAAATGCCGCCGGGTTGATACCCTTGGCGGGTATGGCTGCTGGACAGAGGCGCGGCCGGCCGGCGCGCGCGCTGGGCCTTGCGCCGTCGATCCGCGCGCTCGCGCCCGGCGGCGGCGCCGCCCCGCGTCCGCCCGACGACCGCCCCGTCCTCCGGCTCGCCGTCAGCAAGGGCGCGCTCGCCATCGAGCTCGGGGAGCCGTTCGCGCTCGGTCCGCTCCGCGTCACCGAGCTCGTCGTGCGGCTCGCCGGGATCCGGTTCCCCGTCGACCTCTCCGGCGGCGTGGCGCGCTTCCGGCACCGGCGCGGCCAGCTCGTGCGGCTCGCCGTCGAGGCGCAGGGGACCGCGCTCGCCGGCTGGGCCGCGCCGCGGCTCCGCGGCTTCCTCGGCGACGGCGCGCCGCAGCTCATCATCGCGCCCATCGAGGACGGCGCGCTCGTCGCGCTGCGATCCGGCGAGGCGGCGCTCGCGTTCGAGGTCGCCGTGGCGCCGGGGGAGCGCGCGCTCAGGCTCCTGCCGGAGCGCGCCCGCGGCATCGGCCTCGCGGCCCCGCCGCACGCGCTCGCGCTCCAGGCGCTCTCGATGATGGCAGGCGCGCACGGGCGCCTCGTCGAGGGCGCGATCGTCCTGGACGCCGCGGTCGAGCGGATCATCCGCCGGCTCCTGCCCGAAGCGGGCGCGAGGGCGCCCGCGGTGGCGGGGGTGCAGTGGGCCGCGGTCACCGCGGAGGCGGGCCGCTTCCGCGCCGAGGGCGCGCTCGGCGCGGCGGCTCCGGCGCTGGGCGACCGCGCGCTCAGGGCGCTCGAGGTGGCCGAGCTCGCGGGCGCCGCCGACGAGCTCGCGTCCGCGGGCGGGCTCGACGAGGCGCGCCGCGCCTACCTCGCCGCGCTGGAGCGCGCCCCGCGGCACCCCGAGCTCTCCTCGCGGCTCGCCTGGATCGATCTCGTGATCGGCGAGCGCGCCGAGGGGGCGCTCTCGACCGTCATCGACGCCATGCCCGCCGTGGACGCCGGCCTCCTCGGCGGCGCGCTCCTCGAGGCGGTCGGCGATCGCGACGGCGCGTTCTCGGCGCTCGCCCGCGCCGCGCACGCGGAGCCTTATGGCCCGCTCGCCGCGCTGGCCTGGCTGCGCGCGGCGGCGCTCGCGGACGCGGTCGACGTGCGCCTCGACGCGCTGAACCTCGGCGTCGCGCGCGCGCCCGGGATCGAGGCGCTGCGCTGGGCGCGGCTCCGTGCGCGGCTCGACGTCGCCGACGTGCGCGGCGCGCTCGCGGACGCCGAGCACCTCGAGGCCTCCGCGCACGGCGCCGAGGCGCGCCACGCCGTGTCTCGCAGGGCGGCGGAGGCGTTCCTCGCGCAGGGCCACGTCGCCGACGCGCGCGTGCTCTTCGAGCGGGCGCTCCGCTACGCGCCGGAGGACCCTGACGCGGTCGCGGGCCTCGCGCGCTCGCTGCGGGCGGCCGGGGAGGGGAGGCGCGCGCTCGACCTCCTCGCCCGCGCGCGCGTCCTCGCCGCGCGCAGCGGCGCGTCCGCGTGCGCGCTCGACCTGGAGCTCGGCCGCGGGCTCGCAGAGATCGCGGGGGATCTCCCGGCGGCGATCGCGCGCGTGCGGGGCATCCCGCCCGGCGTGCCGGAGGCGATGCAGGCGCGGCTGCTCGAGGGCCGCTGGTGCGCCGGGCTCGGTGATCTCGGGGGAGCTTCGGTCGCGCTCGGGCGGCTGCGCGACGCGGTGGAGCTCGCCCTGCAGGGCCGCGCCGACGACGCGGGGGCCGCTCGCGCGAGGGGAGCGCCGCTCGGCGACCGCGCCGCCGCCGTCGCGGCCCTGCTCGTCGAGGCGGCCGAGATCGAGGAGCGATCCCGGGGAGATCTCCTCGCGGCGCAGCGCCACCTCGGCCTCGCGCTGCGCCTCCGGCCGCGCGATCCTGGCATCACCGCCGCTTTCCGCCGCGTCTCGAGCGAGATCGCGCCTCCCGCCGCGCCCCCTGCCGCGGCGTCGCCTGGCCCGGTCCAGCGGCCCCGCGCGAGCGAGCAGCGGATCGAGGTCCACGTCGCCGCCCCGCGCCGGCGCACGATCCCGCCCGAGCCCGTGGTGGTCGCCTCGGCGCCGATCAAGCCGCCCCCTGGCCCGCGCGCGCCGGCCGCGCCGCCCAAGGTCGCGCCGGTCGACCCCGGGATCATCGATGAGATGCCCACGCTCGACGGCACGGACACGTCGACCGACCTCGCGGTGCCCATCCCCAGCAGCGTCACGCTGGCGGAGGGGCAGGTGCCGCTGGCCCGCGTGTTCGGCGTCGACGACGAGCTCCTGGCAGAGCGGCTCGCCGAGCGGGTCCGCGCCGATCCCACCGACCAGGAGGTGGCGATGGCGCTCGCCGACGTGCTCGAGCGGCTCGGCCGCGATCTCGATCTCCTCGCCCTGCTCTCGGCGCGGATGGAGGAGGGGGACGACGCCGTCCGCCACGTGGTCGCGCCGCGGCGGCGCAACGTGCTCGCGCGGCTCGCCGCGAGGGCGCGGGCCGAGGGGCGCGAGTCCGAGGCGGAGCTCTACGAGATGCTGCTCCAGAGCGAGCTCGGCTGAGCGCGCCCTCGCGCCCCGCGTGCCGCCCGCGCCGGCGCGTCGCTGCGCGCTTGGCCCGCGCGCAGCGCCCGTGATAGCCCGAGCTCTTGCGCAGCGCGCGCAGCGCTTGGAGGTGCAGCATGGCCGAGCAGCCGTCGAACCGCGCCCAGCAGGAGGGCTCGCCGAGCGAGCCGGGCGCCTCGCCCGCGAAGGCGGGCCGTCCGATCATCGTGCAGAAGTATGGCGGCTCATCGGTCGCCGACGTCGACAGGATCGGCAAGGTCGCCGAGCGCGTCGTCGCCGCGAAGCGGGCCGGCAACGACGTCGTCGTCGTTGTCAGCGCGATGGGCAAGACCACGGACGGCCTGCTCGCGCTCGCCCGGCAGGCGGCGAACGCGGCCGCGGATCCTCCCCGGCGCGAGCTCGACATGCTGCTCTCGACCGGCGAGCGCGTCTCGATGGCGCTCCTCTCGATCGCCATCCAGGCCCGGGGCTTCGAGGCGATCTCGTTCACGGGCTCCCAGTCCGGCATCCTCACGAACGATCGCCATTTCGACGCGCGCATCATCGAGGTCCGTCCGTTCCGCATCGAGGACGAGCTCGCCCGCGGCCGCATCGTGATCGTCGCTGGCTACCAGGGGATGAGCTACCGCCGCGAGATCACGACGCTCGGCCGCGGGGGCTCCGACACCACGGCCGTGGCGCTCGCGGCGGCGCTCGGCGCCGAGCGCTGCGAGATCTACAGCGACGTCGACGGCGTGTACTCGGCCGATCCCCGGGTCGTCCCGGACGCCCGTCACCTGCCCGAGCTCGACTGCGCGGTCCTCCAGGAGATGGCCGAGTGCGGCGCGAAGGTCGTCTGCGCCCAGGCGGTCGAGTGGGCGCGGCGCTCCGGCGTGGCCCTGTACGCACGGTCGACCTTCGACGCCGGCCCCGGCGCGCGGGAGACGGTGGTGCGCCGGTTCGCGCCGGGATCGG
The DNA here is from genome assembly GCF_051473855.1 of Sorangium sp. So ce375. Classification (NCBI taxonomy): domain Bacteria; kingdom Pseudomonadati; phylum Myxococcota; order Polyangiales; family Polyangiaceae; genus Sorangium; species Sorangium sp. So ce375. The sequence goes on along the minus strand of NZ_CP150335.1, from coordinate 8,845,023 downwards.
CGTCTCCGACGCTCACGGCGCGCGCGATCGTCGCCGAGGGCAACGTCGTCCTGGCGCGGGCTCACGGCGGGCTCCGGCTCGACGAGCTCCTCCGCGCGGCGGGCGAGCTCGGGCTGGGCTTCCGGGATCTCTCCTTCGGTCCCGGCGGCGGCGCGCTCGTGATCCCGCTCCTCAACGTGCCCGAGTGGCAGGGGGCCAAGCGAAAGCTCGCCGCGCTGCTGCCGTCGCTCGAGCTCGTCGAGGGGCTCGCCGCGGTCAGCGTCGTCGGCGACGGCCTCTCCGCGACGGCGGAGCCGCTCGCGCGCTTCGTGGAGGTCCTCGGGCGCGCCGGGTTCGCGCCTCGGTTCACGGTCGCAGGCCCCCTGCGCCTCGGCGCCCTCGTCGACGCCGCGGACGTCGCGGCCGCGCAGCGCCTGCTGCACGCGTCGTTCGTCGAGGGCTGAGCGCTCGGCTGGCCCGCGCGCGCTCGCGCTGTCGCACGAGCGCGGCGAGCCGGCGCCGCGCTGCCGCCGCTCGCGCGGCGGAGGGCGACCGTCAGTGCTTTCTCTGTCGCGTGAGCGCGACGAGGCCCGCCCAGCACGCGACCCACACGACCTCGCGCGACGCGTCCCAGGCGAGCGCCGCCGGCCCGATCGACGCGGCCTCCTCCTCGGGGGTGCCGGCGGGCGTCGCCCCGATCTCGGCGACCAGCGTGGGGGCGGCGCTCGACGGCACGTGGACGAGCTGCGCACGGCGCTCGCCCTCGCGGGCGACGAGCGCCAGCAGCGGCGAAGCCTTGTGGTCGCCCGCGAAGGCGAGGGCGACCACCACGGCGAGCCCCTCCAGCACGCGGAAGGTCTCGCCGCCGTCGCGCGACACGCAGAGGAGCCCCGCGCCGGAGATCGCGATCGAGCGCCCGCCGGCCGCCGCCGCGAGCCGGCAGTCGTCGGCCTCCGCGGCGCGTCGCGCCGCGCCGGACAGCGGCACGACCGGCGAGCCTTCGTCGTCGCCACGGAGCCGCTCGATCTGCGGTCCATCCGCCGCGCTCGTGAGCGCCACGATCACCCCCTCGCTCGCGCTCATCCGGAGCACGCCGTCCCGCAGCGCGGGCCCGGGTGACAGCGAGAGCGCGCCCTTCGACGGCGACGGCGACGGCGCTGCGTCGTGGCGGGGCGAGCTCGCGGTCACGACGGAGTCGGCCTCCGGCGGCACGACGACCGCGCCGGCCGCGGGCGACCACAGCGTCTTGCCGGCCAGCACCCACAGGCGCCCCGGCGTCGTCGCGAGCGTCACCGGCGCGCCGCCCGTGCCCCACGCGCCGAGCGGGCTCGCGGTCTTCCCGCGGTCGTCGCTCAGCAGCAGGTTGCCGCGGCGCGTGGCGATGAAGATCGCGCTCTCCGCCAGCGCGATCGAGGACGCCGACGCGTCGATGCCGGCGCGGCGCGCGGACAGCGCGCCCGGGTCGACGACGAGGACGGTCCCGCGATCGCCGCCCGCCCGCTCCGCGCGGCGCGGGCGGCCTCCCGTTCGCGCGGGGGGCTCGCTCGTCATCCCGGGCTCTGCGCCCGCGTTCCCTGCGATGACGTAGCCTCCGGCCACCGCGAGCGTGCTGCACGGGACGGCGGCGCCTGCGCCCTCGACGACGATCCAGGGCAGCGCATCCCAGCCCGGGGCCGGGTCGTCCGCGAGATCGGGCAGCTCCGCGAGCAGATCTTCGCCCTCGTACGCGCCGTCCTGGTCCGCGTCCAGCGCCGGCAGCTCGCCCTCGTCCACGTCGTTCGACGGGTCCTCTCCCGTCCCTTCCGCGCCGCCGTCGTCGCCATGCGCTCCACCGTGGTCGTCGAGATCGTCCTGCTCGGCGTCGTCGTGCTCGACGGCCTCATCGGCCAGCCACGAGCCCGCGTCTGCGTCCGCGATCCCCTCGTGGAGCGCCCCGACGTCGACGCCCTCTTCCGCGGGCTCATCCTCTCCGGTCTTCTCGTCGTCCACCGTGAGCTCGACGCCGATCTCCAGGTCGCTCGCGTTCGCGTCATCGAGCCCGTGCTCCGCGTCGTCGAGCGTCTGCAGGAGGTCGTCGAAGCCCTCGTCGCCCCCTTCCTCCTCGCCGTGCCCGAGCGGGGGCAGGTCGAGCAGCTTGCCGTCGTGCTCGTCGTGCTCGTCGTGTTCGCGCTCGTCGTCGTCGACGGCGGTCTTCGGCTGCGGCGCCGGGCACGTCTCGCGGCGCTCCGCCATTCGCTCGCTGCAGGCTCGTGAGGCTGACATCGGCGGGAGTGTAGCGCCCCTCGCGGCGCTTTCGCCCCGCGCGGCGATCTCCCGGGCGATCCATGGGCTCCAGAGCCCGTCTGCCCCGGATCGAGGCGCCGGCGCTCGTCGGCGCTCGTCGGCTCTCGTCGGCTCTCGTCGGCTCTCGTCTGGTTCGGGCTTGCGTCCTGTCGCGTCCCGACGGCGCCGCCGGCGAGCCGCCGGCGCGGATGATGACGAAGCGGTGAAGGTGAGCGGCCCGACGATCCTCACCGCGCATCGGCGGGCTCGAGAACGCCCTGGGGTCCACGGATCGCGGGACGAACGCGGCCTCTTGACGCGGCGAGGGGGCTGGCCATCCCCGCCGGGTGTGCCCGCTGGATCCCTCAGGCGAGCGGTGCTTAGCTCCGCCGTCCATGGGCCGGAACGACAGCAATTCCAGGCGCGTCGCGTCCTCGTCTCCGGCCGGCGGTCAGCCCTCGGGCGGCGTGGGGCAGCTCGGGCCCGCGCGCGGGCCCCTCTCGATCGCGGATGCGAGCGCCGGGATGCTGGTGCAGCACGTCGTGGTCGATCCTGCGGACGTCGTGTTCGTGAAGGGCATCGTCGAGGCGAGCGACGGCGTCGCGCTCCTGTTCGCGTATAGCGGCGGAGAGCTCACGCTCGCGGCGCCGCTCGGTCGGGGCGACGAGTTCGCCGAGCTCCTGCTCGATCTGGAGCGGGACGTCGGGGCGCGGCGCCGCGATGCGCTGCGCTGAGGGGGGCATGACGGAGCGCCGCGACCCGAGCTCGGTCGATCTCGCCCAGGAGCCCTCGCTGGACGCTGCCTCTCACGAGGGCGCGGCGCAGGGCCTGCCCGCGCCGTCCGGCGCGCTGCTCGATCCGCGCATCCTGGCCGCGTGGAGGGAGTGGCTCGCGGCGCTCGCGACCGACGCCGAGGCCGCCATCGCTGCGGCCCACGTGTACGGGGAGCTCGGCCCCGAGGCGCGCGACGCGTGGCTCGACGTCCTCGCGGAGGACGCGCCCAAGCTGCAGGTCCCTGCGGTCGCGATCTACGCGCCGCTCCTGTCGGTCGAGGGCGACGCGGGGCGCCGCGAGCGGATCGAGGTCGCGATCGGGGGGGACGACCTCGATCCGCGTCCGGCGGGCGGATTCGCGCTGCGCGGCGTCGCCGCGGGGGGCGATCGGGTGGTGGCGCTGGTGACGCCGCTCTACCTGCGCTTCGTGCGGGTGCTCTGGTGTCGCTATCTCCCCGAGGACGGCATCGCCTGGGCGCGGCACGACCCGATCGTCCGCGCGGAGGACGCTCCCGGTCCCGGGATCGTGCTCGACGGCGCGCAGCTCGAGGCCACGCCGATCAAGCTGGTCATCGAGGAGCTGTGCCATGCCGTCCTCGCGCAGCAGCGCAAGGGGGCCGAGCTCCCGCCCTCCCTGCAGCTCTGCGCGGATCTCTTCGACGCGCACCTGGAGGGCGATCCCCTGCCATGAGGCCTCGCGCGCCGGTCTGCACGCCGCTCTTGCTGCTCGCGATCGGCTGCGGCGGGGGCGGCGACGCCGTCCGGGAGCCGGCGGCGGGGCCTCCGGCGCCCGCGGTTGTCCCGGCGCGCGGCCCGGTGCGGAGCTTCTCCTACGAGACCCTCGACGGCCGCGAGCTCTCGACCGCGTCGCTCTCGGGCAGGTTCAGCGTGATCGGCTTCGTCGCGACGTACGACGTGGCGTCGCAGGCGGAGGCGCGGTTCATCGCGGGGCTGTTTCGCGATCACACGCCGCGCGTCAACGCGGCGCTCCTCGTCCTCGAGGCGAGCGAGAACCGGCCGCTCGTCGAGGCCTTCGTCGCGACGCTCAAGCTCCCGTATCCGGTGGCGCTCGCCGACGCCCCGACGATCGCCGGAGAGGGGCCCTTCGCCGGGCTGCACCACGTGCCGAGCGTCATCGTCCTGGATGCCGAAGGCCGGGAGGTGTTCCGGTACGTGGGTCTCATCACCCAGGAAGCGCTGGAAGAAACCCTCCGCGGTCTCGAGCGCGAGAGCGCGCGGCCCGCGCGGTAGGCCCGGCAGCGGGGCGCCCGCGGAGCGGTGGCGCCGAGCGAAAATCGTGTGTGGACGGATCACTGGTCCGGCACACAAGCGGCCGTGGCGCGCCATGCCGAGTTCCTGCTGACGATGGTAATCCTGGGGGACTCATCGCAACGGTGCACAGAGGTGCACAGCGTGTCGTCTGTTGCGCGCCTCGACGGAAAACGGGAAGGAGAGGCGCAGTCATTTCTTCGGCTGGCGCATGCCAGTCTGGGCGATGATGGTACACATGATGATCGACCACATCGGTTTTCCAGTCTCGGATTTTGAGCGGAGCAAGGCGTTCTATCTGGCGGCCCTGGCCCCCCTTGGTTACGGGCTCGTGATGGAGGTCACGCCCGAGATGACCGGGGGCGCGGGCTCCCACGCCGGCCTCGGGGCCCCCGGGAAGCCGGATTTCTGGATCGGCACAGGGACTCCCCTGCAGGGCAGCTTGCACGTGGCCTTCGTCGCGAAGACGCGGGCCGATGTCGACGCGTTCTACCGGGCCGCGCTGGCAGCTGGAGGCGTCGACAACGGTCCGCCGGGGCTCAGGCCGCAGTACCACCCGGGCTATTACGGTGCGTTCGTGCGCGATCCCGACGGGCACAACATCGAAGCGGTGTGCCACGGCGGCTGAGGGCTGACGGGAGTTCGGCGAGCGATCTTCTCCGGCGCTGGTCCGGCGCTGGTCGCCCGCTCGTGGTCGCCCTCGGCGACCGTCCTCTCCTCGCGCTCAGAGCCTGCTCAGGAGCTCTGACTTCTTCGCAGTGAACTCCTGCTCGGTGATGAACCCCTTTTGCCGCAGATCGGCGAGCCGCTCGATGGCAGCGAAGATATCCGCCTCCTGAGCAGGAGCGGGGCGGGGCGGGGCGGCGTTGGCCTGCGCCGGAGCGGCGGCAGGCGCTGGCGCTGGCGCTGTCATCGGCGCCTGCTGCACGGCAAGGTCGCCGGAGATGATTGGCAAGCTCAGCACGCTCACCAGGCCGTACTGGCTGGTGAACGTCACCGACGACCCTGACCCCTGCTGCTGCGATACGCCGCCGATCTGGTGATCGAGCGTGTCGTAGACGCTGACGCGCCCGTTGACCTCGACGGCCAGGCGCCTCGCGCCGGGGAAGTAGGCATATCGGACGTTGTTCTGCGACCCGCTGGAGCTCGGCACGCCGAGCTCCCCGGGCCACCAGCTGCCCGAGCCCCCTCCCGACCCCGGGACGAACAGGCTGACCGGCGATCCCCCAAAACCTCCACTGCCACCTTGCTGCTGCTGCTGACCGCCCTGCGATGGATATCTCGCAGGCGCTGGAACGAACGGCTGGCTGGCCAGCAAACTGGACAGCTCGGAGCACAGGCCGTCCACCTTGGCCTTGAGACCGTTGTTGAACATGTCCCCGATCATGGTCATGCCGCCCAGCATCCACTGCCCTCCGCCGCCAAGCTCGGGGTGGTAGAACTGCGCCATCGTTCCATGGCCGTTCACGAGCGCCTGCAACAACGTCATCACCGCGTCGGTGCTGACGAAATAGCGATGCGACAGATCGGAAACTCTCTGCTGGCCTTCGGGGGTGAGTTGCTGCATGACGAGGCGCTCCGGGAGGAAGCGCCCAGCCTTGCATTGCGGTGCGTCGTCCGCAATGCAGGCGAACGACGATGATGGCGATTAGAGCGGGGCGCGTCTTCGTGCGCTAAGGGCTCGCTCTAGCCAGCGAGCTTGCGGACGCTCGCGAGCTGGACACAGATCGCGACGACCTCCATCGCGACGCGGATCTGATCCAGCGGCGGCAGCGAGGGCGCGATCCGGATGTTGCGGTCGCGAGGATCGCGGCCGTACGGGTACGTCGCGCCGGCGCCGGTCAGCTTCACGCCCGCCTTGTTGGCCAAGCGCACCACCTCCTTCGCGCAGCCGTCGAGGGTGTCGAGGCTGACGAAGTAGCCGCCGCGCGGCGAGGTCCAGCTGGCGATCCCCTTGCCGCCGAGCTCACGCTCGAACGCGGTCGTCACCGCCTCGAACTTGGGCCGCATGAGCTCGGCGTGCCGCTGCATGTGGCTCAGCAAGCCCTTGTAATCCTTGAAGAACCGGACGTGCCGCAGCTGGTTCACCTTGTCCGGACCGATGGTCTGGATGCCGAGGTGCTTCTTCGCGTCCGCCACGTTCGCGGGGCTTCCCGCCATGGCGCCGACGCCGGCGCCGGCGAACGAGATCTTCGACGTGGAGGCGAAGACGAGCGGCCGGTTCGGGTGGCCCGCCGACTGGCACGCCGACACGATGTTCTCGAGCTTCTCCCCCTCGGCGTAGAGGTCGTGGACCGCGTAGGCGTTGTCCCAGAACAGGCGGAAGTCCGCGGCCGCCGTCTTCATGCCGGCGAGCCGACGGACCACCTCGGGGGCGTACGTGGTGCCGGTGGGGTTGGAGTACTTCGGGACGCACCACATGCCCTTGATGGCCGCATCCTCGGCGACGAGCCGCTCGACCTGATCCATGTCCGGCCCGGCGGCGCCGAGGTCGACCGTGATCATCTCGATGCCGTGGTGCTCGCAGATCGCGAAGTGACGATCGTAGCCGGGGCTCGGGCACAGGAACTTGACCTTGGGCTGCTTCACCCAGGCGCCGCTGCCGTCGGGCACGCCGTGGACGAGCGCGCGGACCACCGCGTCGTGCATCATCGTCAGGCTGCTGTTCCCGCCGATGATGACCTGCTCCGAGGGGACCTCGAGCAGCTCGGCGAAGATGGCCTTCATCTCGGGCAGCCCGTCGAGGCCGCCATAGTTGCGCGTGTCCGAGCCGTCCGAGGCGACGAGGTCGCCCGCGTCGGGCAGGCCGAGCATGCCGTTCGCGAGGTCGAGCTGCTCGGACGACGGCTTGCCGCGCGTCATGTCGAGCTTGAGGCCGCGGGCTTCAAAGGCAGCATAACGTGCCTCGAGCTCACGGGTGAGCGAGGCAAGAGCATCGGGAGACAACGAGCGCAGTTCAGTCATGGCGCGCGATATCTAGCAGAATTTCGCGCGTGCGTCGCGGCCCGACCGCGCGCCGGGCGGCCCGCGCGGCGCGTCGGTCGCGGAGAGGCACGGAGAGGCGTGGAAAGGCGCGGAGATGCCCAGAAGGCCGCCGGGCGCAGCTCGCCCGGCGGCGTCCGCCTCACTCCGCGGCGATGGGCTCCACGCTGTTCGCCCCGTGGCTCACGTGGCGCACCTCGGGGTTGTTCTCGAAGTACGCCTTGCCGGCCAGGCGCTTGACCAGCGGGCTGAACCGCTCCGCGGCCTTGCCGCCGACGAGGTCGCGGACGAGCGCGACGTCCTCGCGCGCCCGGGCGAGCGTCTCCGGGTTCGTAAGGAACTCCCTTGCCGCCTTCGCCTTGGCCGGGGCGGCCATCACCGCGTCGCGGAGCGCCCCCGCCGCTGCCTTGGCCTTGCCCACGGCGCGCTGGGCGGCCGTCTGCTTGATGAGCGGCGCCACCTCGTACACAAGGTTGGCAGCCGAGCCGGCGACGCGGTGCGGCGCGTGGTGAAGCGGGCTCGCGTACTTCGGGTTCCTCGCGAGGAACGCGCGCACCTCGGCCTCCGTGACGCCCGCCTCCTCGTAGGCGCGGGCGAGCTCCTGCTCGGCCAGGATGCGCGCCTTGAACATGTACATCTGGATGCGGGAGTAGAAGTTCGTCGCGCCGTCGCCGCTCGTCTCCACCGCGCAGAAGATCGTCCCGGGGTAGCGCGACGTGATCAGCGACTGGACGCCGTCGGAGACGCCCGACGAGGGCATGCAGCCGAACGGCTTCACGCTCACCGTCACGTGCGCCTTCGACTTCACGGCGTTCACGATGAGCTTGCCGACCTCCATGTGCCCCTCGCCGCCGCGGAGGTCGTTCGAGTAGTAGTCCTTCGCCACCTCCGCCACGAGATCCATGTCCGGAAGGTGGTAGTCGAGCAGGCCGAGCGGCAGCGCGAACGCCTGGAAGCCGACGCGCAGCGCCCCCTCGGCGAGGCGCATCGTCGCGAGGCGCTTCGCCACGCCGAACTCGTCGAGGCCGGCGAGGCCGTAGTTGCCCTCGTCGGCGCCGCGCAGATCGCGCCGCTCGCGGGTGTCTCGGGCGCACTCCCAGATGTTGTAGAGGAGCCACGCCGTCGTGAGCTGGATGTCGTTCTCGCCGCCCTCGCTCTCGAGGAACCTCTGCAGGGCGTAGTTGCCGTCACCCTCGGTCGTCATCGCCCAGAACTCGCCGATGATCGACGTCTTCGCCTTGGGCCGGAGCTTGTCCACCTGGACGCGCTCGAACTCCTTGCGCGCCTCGTAGAGGGCGCGGAACACGTTCGTCTGCTCGAAGAGAGCCTTGTAGACGATGCGCTTCGCGCTCTCCATCGCGCGGTTCGTCGCGCCCGGCTCGACCTCGTAAGGCCGGATCCGGTAGCCGAGCGCGTTCAGCGTGTCGCCGCAGACGATGGCCTTGATGATCGCGATGAAGAAGGCGGGGTTCATCTCGAGCCCGACGTCGTCGCCCGTCGCCTGCGAGAGCCCGCCCGTCTGCTGGAAGAGCATCACCCGGAAGCCGTCGAAGCCGGCGTCGCGGAGCGCCTTCCGGTACTCGGTCACGTACATGCCGAACCGACACGGCCCGCACGCGCCCGCCGTCAGGAACACGTAGTTCTTGATGATGTCCTCGGTCGACATCCCCTGCTTGTCGCGCAGGTCGATGAGGTACTTCACGAGGCCCCCGACCGTGAAGTAGGTCGGGTTGCACTGCCCGCGGTTGCCGAACTCCTTGCCCGTCTGCAGCCCCGCGTTGTCGCTCATCCCGAAGTAGTGGACGTTGTAGCCGAGGCCCTTCAGCGCGCCCTCGCACAGGAAGTCCTGCGCGGCGGTCAGGCCGCTGATGAGGAGCGTCACGTTGTCGCGCTCCTTCTTGGTCATCTTCGGCTTGAGCATGTTGTCGACCCACTGGCGCCGCTCGGCCTTCAGCCCGAGCCGCTCCCGCTCGGCCTCCTCGAACGCCCTGAGCTCCGCCTCGATGTCGATGTCGGTCTTGATGGATCGCGCCTCGCCCACCAGAGGAAGGCGCGTCTTCTGCGTGGTCGTCGTGCTCGTCGTGCTCGTCTGTTGCATGGCGTGGCTTCCCTTCGCTTGGATGCTGGAAGGGCGGCCGCGCCGTCCCCCCCTCGACCTTCGACGTGGTTCAGGCTTCCAAGGGGACGACGGTCCCGTCGGACTGCTTCTTCTTCAGCTGAACGAGGCCCGTCTTCGGCGCCTCGGGCGGTGAGGCCGGCGCGACGTAGCTCCGGAGCTTCTCGGCGAGCGCGGCGATCTCCCGCTCGAGCGCGGGATCCGTGATCTTGCGCGCCGCCTGCTGGTCGCGCTTCAGCTGGAGCAGCTCGAGCCGCTTCTCCTCGATGCGGTGGACCAGCTGCGCCTTCTTCTTCGCCGCGTCCTCGAGCGCCTCCTCGTGCAGCTTGAGGCTGTGCGCGTAGGTCTTCACGCGGATCTTGATCGAGCCGCCCGGCTTGTTGGCGTCGATGTCGTGCAGCGCAGCGTACGGCGTGGCGCTCGAGCTCACGATGCTGTCGATGATCCCGTACGTCGGCGCGTCGTGGCCGCACTTGAAGCTCGAGAGATCGAGCAGCACGACGTTCGGGTGGCGGGCGGCGAACTTGGCCGCCCAGACCTTCTGCGCGCTGTTGGCCGAGTAGTTCTCCGGCCAGACATCGTTGATGTCGAGCGGGTGCTGGCCCGTCGCGAGCTCCTCCTTGAAGTACCGCGCCAGGTACTCCATGTCGCGCGGGATGGACCGCACCGAGAGGATCGGATAACCGAGCACCTGGAACTCCTCCGGGATGCCGTGGTTCAGGCCCGGGTCGGAGTGGTACGGCCGCCCGATCATCAGGATGGCGACGCGATTCTCGGCCTCGACCGTCTCGAGGATCGCCCGCCCCTTGTCCTGGAGGTCGCGCTCGAACTGCGAGAGCGCCCGCATCCCCTCGCGGTGCGCGTGATCGCTCTCGTCCTCGGTGATGCCGAGCCGCGGGCCCCAGGTCTCGAACATCCGGCGCGCCGTCAGCGTCATCTCGGAGAACGTGAGCGCGGGATCGAGGTACTCGATGCCGCGCGTCTTGAAGAAGTCGACCTCCTTCGTGAACGCCGCCTTCATGACGTCCGGCACGCCCGCGACGATCGGGCAGCTCGTCTTGTCCATCACCCCTTCGCCGAAGCTCGGAACATGGGTGAGGATCGGGAAGAAGATGTAATTGAGCTTCTTCTCGTCGCTGTGGTGGTGGAAGAGCAGGTTGTGGACGTGGGCCTGCGCCACCTTGGACGGGAAGCACGGATCGATGGAGCCGTACTTGCCGCCCTCGACCCACATCTCCTCGCTCGTCGCGTCGCTGAAGACGACGTTCTGCTTGGGGATGCCGAGCGCCTCGAAGTAGGCCCGGTAATACGGGCCGGTCGAGTAGATGTTGAGCACGCGCGGGATGCCGATGCGGACGCGGCGGAGGCGCTCTCGCGCGTCGAGGCCGCTCCGCCGGAACGGGCGCGTCGTCTCCACCCGGCGGATGCCGAGGAAGCCCTTCTTGACGATCGTGTCCTTCACCGGCGCGCCGTCCTCCGGGAGCGGCGCGGTGTCGTAGAAGTGCCGGAAGGCGAGCTTCGACTCGTAGTCGACGAGGTTCGGGAACTGCTTCGCGATCTTCTTCCGCTCGGCGACGAGCGCGAGCATCGCCTGCTCGCTCTCGACCGTGCCCTTCTCGCACGAGAAGCCCGAGATGTAGCGGCTCGTCGTCCCGTCAGGCCGCTTCGTGTCGATGAACGTCCGCTTGCACTCGTTCGGGCAGAAGTGGCAGACCGTCTCCTCGTCGTTCTTCGTCGTGTATTCGAGGGCGATCGCCGCGTCGATCCCGATGAACGTCGACCGGCCCTTGCGCTTCACGACCCGGAGCGTCTCGAACGCGGCGCCGAGCGCGCCGGCCTCGCCGGTGTGCGGGTGGACGAACACCTCGGCGCCGGGGACGCGCTCCTTGATGTAATCGACCTGCGCCTTGACCGCCGCGAGGTTGTACTGCGTGCCGCCCTGGAGCACGTAGCGCGTGCCGAGCGCCGCGAGCCGCGGGATCTGCACGACGTACTGCCACACGTTCTTCGGCAGCACCTGGGCGAGGCCGGCGAGCAGCTCCTCCTTCGAGAAGCCCTCCTTCTGGAAGTTCACGCGGTCCGTGTCGAGGAAGACGGCGCAGCCGTAGCTGAACTTCGGCGCGAGCTCGGCGCCGAACGCCGTGTCGGCGTACTCGGTCACCTTCAGGCCGAACTGGTCGGCCATCGCCTGGAGCAACATGCCGTTGCCCGCAGAGCACGAGTTGGAGAGGCGGAAGTTCGCGATATCGCCGTTCTTCATGAACAGGACCTTGATGTCCTGTCCGCCGATATCGCAGATGACGTCGACGTCGCCGAAGAACTTCACCGCGCTCATCATGTGGGCGACGGTCTCGACGATGTTGACGTCGGCCCGCATGCACTCCTGGAGCACGTCGGCCGCGTACCCGGTGCCGCCGAAGCCGAGCACCTCGAGCGTCGCGCCCTGATCGAGCACGTACTGGCGGAGCTGGGAGAGGAGCTCCTTCGCGTCCTGGATCGGGTTGCCCTTGGAGAGCTGGTAGGCCTTGCAGACGATGTTCCCGTCCTCGTCGATGAGCACCGCCTTCGACGAGGTGGAGCCGCCGTCGAGGCCGATGACCCCGCGCACGACCTGGCCGGCCGCGAGCTTCATCGGCGTGAACCTCGGGATGCTGTAGAGCTTCCGGAACTCGTCGACCTCGTCCCGGGTCTTGACGAGCGGCGGGCCCGCGCTCTCGCCGAGCCGGGCCTTCCTGCCGTTCGTCATGTACTCGACGAGCCCCGACTTGCCGGCGTAGAGGCCGACCTCCGGCGCCTCCTTGAGCCCGTAGACGCAGGCGCCGAACGCCGCGTAGTACTGCGCGTTCTCCGGGACGAAGATCGTCTCCTCGACCGGCTGGTCCTTCGGCCAGGCGTAGCCGCGCTCGTCCCAGGTCTCGGGGATCCGCTTGCGCCAGCACTCCTGGAGGAAGGGGAGGTAGGTGTTGGGGCCGCCGAGCAGGATGACCTTGTGCTTCAAGGTCGAGCCGCGCGTCAGCACCGACAGGTTCTGGAGGACGATCGCGTCGGCGAGAGAGCAGAGGATCTCCGTCGAGGGGATACCGCTCTTCACGAGGTTCACGATGTCCGTCTCGGCGAAGACTCCGCACTTCGCGGCGACGTGGTGGAGCTTCGAGTCGTCGAAGTGGATCTTCACCACCTCCGTCGAGGGGAGGCCCACCTTGATCATGCACTTGTCGATGGTGGCGCCCGTGCCGGAGGCGCACTTGTCGTTCATCGACGGCGCGGCCGTCTTGTCGCCCGTCTTCGCGTCCCGCTGGAAGATGATGATCTTGGCGTCCTGCCCGCCGAGCTCGATGACGCTGCCCACGTCCGGGTGCAGGTTCTCGACCGCGAGCGTGACCGCGTTGACCTCCTGGACGAACTTGGCGCCGAGGCCGGCGCAGAGGGGCGCCGCGCCGGAGCCCGTCATGAACACCCGCCAGCTCTCCCTCGGCGACGCGGGGAACGACGCCTCGATGGTCTCGAGGAGCTCGAGCACCTTCTCCGGCTGCTTCGTCTGATGCCGCTGGTAGTCGCTCCAGAGAATCTCGAGCGTCTGCGGATCGAGCACGACCGCCTTCACCGTCGTCGAACCGACGTCGATGCCGACCACGACCGGATCCTGGATCTGCCTTCCCATCGGGGCTCCTCCCACCGCCGTCGCCGGTCCCAGCGTCCGACTGACTGGCTGGTCAGTCGTGATGGCTACAACGGGATGCCCGGGAAATCAAGCAATCCGGTGCGTCTTGGTCGTCGCCCGACGCGGGTTTCCTGCCATCTCGGGCCCTCTCTGCGTCCAGGGCGCAAGGTTCCGACGTCACGCTCGGTTTCGCTCGGTCTCGTGCGGCGCCGTTCCGCCGCGTTCGGCGCTCGCGTGTCGTGCGCTGTGCCGCGATTTTTCCGGATCTTTTGGGGCGACGGGCCCAGGAGACGCCGGCGGGGAGACATCGATCCCCAGATGGCAGGCCGGTGATGGTAAAGCGACCGGCCCATGGACAAGGCCGAGCGCCGCCAAGCGCTCCTCCGCGCGGCGCGCACCGTGTTCTCCGAGAAGGGGTATCACGAGGCGAAGGTCGATGACATCGTCGCGCTCGCGAAGGTCGCGAAGGGGACGTTCTACCTCTACTTCCCCGACAAGCGCTCGGTGTTCGGCGAGCTCGTGCGCGGCCTCTTCTCGCGGCTCGGCGGCGCCATCCTGCGCGTGGACCCGTCGGCGGACGTCGAGGCGCAGGTCAAGCACAACATCCGCGCGATCGTGGCCGTGCTGCTCGACGATCCGGCGCTGACGAGCATCCTCCTGTCGCACGCGGCCGGGCTCGACCCGGCGTTCGTCAAGGAGCTGCGGGCGTTCCGCCAGGAGGTGAAGGTCCTGCTGCAGCAGAGCCTCACGGAGGGGCAGCGGCTCGGCATCATCGAGCCGGGGGACACGGAGCTGTACGCGACGTTCACGATCGGCGCGCTGAAAGAGGTGCTGTTCGAGAACGCCCTCGAGGACCAGGCCCGCCCGCGCGAGCGGATCGTCACGGCGCTCTACGATCTCCTGCGGCGGGGCTACCTCCGGATGGACCCCGCGACCGGGCTCGCGGCGCAGCGCGCGGAGGGCGAGCGCGCCGCGCCCGGCGCGGGCGACGCCTCGGCCGAGGCGCCGGAGCGGGTGAGCCCGGCGCGCGGCCGGCGGGCCAGGTCGAGAGACTGACCGATGCGTCAGTCGGGGCTGACCGGCGCGTCAGTCAGGGCGCGCACTACCCCGGTCCGGCTGGCAGCGTAGGGATCAGGGTTAGGCGCCGCGCACGACAATGTGGCGGATGAAATTATGCAGCGTCCGTGTGCCGAGCTGATCGGGCGCGATGGGCGCGAGCAGCGACGGGACGTCGAGGCCCTCGTCCCTCAGGATGTCGCTCCGATGCATGATGTAGCCGGCGATGACGTCGTGGTCCATCTCGGGGTGGAACTGCACGCCGTAGCAGGTGCTCGTGAAGCGGATGACCTGATGGTCATCGAGCTCGGTGAACGCCAGGCTCGCGGCGCCCTCGGGCAGCGTGCCGACGGTATCGAGGTGGGTCGCGTGCGTCTCGAAGCTCGACGGCAGGCCGTCGAAGAGGGGGTCGTCGGCGCGGCGCTGGACGCGGATCCTGCCGATCTCGCGGCCGCGCGGGTTCCGGACGACCTCGCCGCCGAGGGCCTGGGCGAGGATCTGGTGGCCGAAGCAGATGCCGAACGTCGGGGTGCCGGTCTGCACGACGGCGCGCAGCCACGACTCGCAGCGGAGCATCCAGGGCTCGCGGTGGGGGACGTTGGCCGACGAGCCGGTCACGACGAAGGCGGCGGTCTCGGGGGCGTCGGGCGCGGGGAGCTCGCCCGTGAGGGCGTCGACGGTGGTGTATCCGCCGCTCCAGGTGGCGCCGATCGTCTGCTCGATCAGGTCCGCGAACTGGCCGCGCCGCTCGAGGACCGGCTGGACGGGCTCACCGGTCTTCACGATGACGAGATTCTTGCGATGTCGCACCCTTCCAACATAGCGCAGCGCGCCCGCCGGGCGAGGCCGGGGCTTGGCAGAGCGAGGCTGTGGCGCGAAGATGCGCCCCGATGTCCGCCTATGTTGTGTCTCGCCCCGTCTGGCGCCGGTTTCGTCCGCGTTTCCTGAGTCGCGCAGCGGCGCACGTGAGGGCCGGCGGACACGCGGCCATCGTGCTTCCGGACGAACGGGTGGACCTGCTGCTCTCCATCGGCCAGGACGGGAAGCTCACGGAGCTCGGGCTGTGGTCGCTCCTGTCGATCGAGCAGCAGCGCTTCCGCCGCGTGAGCGAGGGGCCGGCCCAGGGGCTCGCGACGGCGCGGGTGAAGCGGCAGTACGAGGGCTCCGTCCTCGACTGGTGCGAGCGCGACAGCACGCACCCGGGGGCGATGCGCGACGTGGCGCTCGACTGCCTGGCGTGCGGCGCTTGCTGCCATGACGCGAATGTGGTGCTCGACGAGGTGGACCTCGCGCGCTTCCGGGAGGCCGGGCGCGGCGACCTCACCGGGCGCACCTACGTGCGGCGGGCGCGGGACGGGAAGATCACGCTGCGCTTCGCGGCGAGCGGGCGGTGCCAGCACCTCTGCGAGGACAAGCGCTGCGCCATCTACGAGATCAGGCCGGACAACTGCCGCGCGTTCGTCGTGGGGAGCGAGGCGTGCCTGTCGGCGCGCGAGGAGACGCTCGGGATACGGGACGGGGCGCCCGCGGAGCGGTGAGCGGCGGGCTCGCCGCGGGGCCCGCGGTCGCGTGAGGGCGGGGTGCGGCGGGGCGAGCGTCGCGCGCCTTCAGAACAGGACCCGGACGCCTCCGCCGAGCGGACCGAGCTGCAGCTCGGCCCGGGTCGTGGCGCGATCGAGCTTCATCTGACCCGTGATCCAGAGCGGTATACCCGTGAGGGCCATCGCGCCTCCGACGCTCATGAGCACGGTGGGAAAGACCCATGCGTGAGACGCGCAACCGCAGGAATCGTCGCCGCTCCGTCGGGTGAGGAAGAACATGCCTGCTCCGACGGAGCCGAGGACCAGCCCGCCCACGGAGAGGCCGGTGCCCACGTCCCGCCGCGTGGTGTCGACGGCGGGCGCCGGCGCCGTCGACTCGGCGTGCGCGTTGCCCACGAGCAACAGGATCACCCCGAACGCGGCGAGACGCATGCCGGCGAGGATCCCTGGTCGCGGCGCGCCCGTCAAGACGAGGAGAAGCCTCTCGATCGGCCGCGGAGGTGGCGCCGCGGGCGCGCGGGAGGCCACGATGCCCTGGGCCCGGCGCTCACGTCCGAACGCTCGTGAGCTGGCCCGCGACCGCGGCCTCATAGAACGCCGAGAGGTCGTGATGGGCCGCCGCCGGGTCCGGCAGGCCGTGGGTGGCCAGCCAGGCAACGCCTTCCTCGAGGCTGGCGAAGACATGATGTGGAAACTGCTGGCGTCCCAGGGCGTTGAGCCCCGTGACGATGCTGCGCACGATGGACGCCCGAAAGCCCGACCCGATGTGGATCACCGCCGAGTGGGACACGATGCCATCCACCGCGCACAACATCCCGGCGAGAGCGGCGCGGCTGCGCGAGTCGGGCACGATGGCTTCGGGGGTCACGATCTGCAGCAGCCACACCTTGCGGGACGGGGAGCTCGCCTGCGCCCCGACGATCGCTGTCTTCAGGGATGTGGCGTGGTGCGGGTGGGTCGTCTTCAGCCAGACCGCGGTGGCCATGGAGCTCCAATAGCCTACCGCAACATCCACCGTCGCCTCGACGACCTGACAGCTCGCGCGCAGCTTGTGCTGCTCACCCGCCTGGGTGAGCGACCGCTGCGGTGCGTCGATGAGAGGTCCCGGTGACGTCGACGATCTGCTCACTCCGCTCGATTCTACGCGAACCTGGCGAAGATCATGGCGAAGAGTGGCGTCGAGCAGGTCGATCGCACGCCGGGTAACCCGGGCGTCTGGTAATCAGGAGCTCTACGCCTTCGACATCGCGCACCTCCCGAGGTGTCACGACGCAAAGCGCCGAGGAGCCGACGTCCTTCGGAGTGACGTGCACGTTGCCGGCCCGCACTGGCGCGCTCGGCCCATCCCTCGGCGCGGCCGTCGTGATCAGGCGGTGTCCTTCCTGTCGCCGGCGGGCTCGTGTACAACTGCATACGTGAGCCACGTCGTGATGCAGGCAGCGGAGTTCTCGACGGTCGACGCGGCGGCGCGCGCCGAGGCCGAGCTGCTGCAGCTCGTCGCGGACTACATTACCTACGAGAAGACCGCCGACGCGCCGTGGAGCGACGACGCCGTGCCCGGGCCGCTGGTCGAGCTCGGTCGGCGGCACGGGGTGCCGTGGCCGGGCGACTCGACGTCGCGGGTCCTGCTCAAGGGCCTGTTCGAGGACGAGGCGAACGTGCTCCGCGTCGATCGCCTGGTGTTCTTCTGGGGCGGCGGCTTCGACCTCGGTGACGCGTGGCTGCGTGCGGTGCTGCTGCGCGGGCTCGGCGCGGTGCGCTGCACCGGTTGGCCGCAGCTCTTGGTGCGCGTGGACGATCCGCAGGCTCGCGCGGCGGCGTCGGGCGAGTTCCTCGTCGAGGAGGGCTACGAGGAGCAGTTCACGACGACGCCGGACGACGCAGCGCTCGACGGTGCGCTGTTCGCCATCACGTTCGAGCGCGGCGGCGACCGCGTTCACCTGACGTTCGACGACTCGGGCGTGCAAGAATGGGCGTTCGTCGCGATGCTGCCGCAGCTCTGGGGCGACGATCCCGTGCTGCGCGCCCCCGCGCGGGAGGCGCCGGGGGGAGCGGCGTCGCTGGAGTAGGAGAGGGCGGTGACGGCCGCGCGAGGGAGCCGTTCGACCGATGGGACCACACGGGGGCACCTGAGCGAAAGATCATGTTGTGAGGTTCCGGAGGGCCGGTACGATGCCAGGTTATGCGGCACGCGTACTGGCTCGTCGTTGGAATGGCGATGTTTGCGGCGACCTCGGCCAAGGCAGATGCGCCGAAGACGGACGCCGCGATTCGGAAGGCCCTCATCGCCGAGTCACGAGCGGCGTACAGCGGGAGCTGCCCGTGCCCTTACGATACCGATCGAGCGGGCAGACGGTGTGGCAAGCGCAGCGCTTACTCGCGGCCGGGAGGCGCAGCGCCTCTCTGTTATGATCACGACGTGACGCAGGAGATGATCACCGAGTACCGCGCGCGCGACGCGGGTCGTTGAGCTGTCTCGAACGAGCTTGTAATCGCTACCTGGTACAAATCGAGCGGCGACAGGGGTCGGCCGGACCGCTGTCGCGCGATTCGACTTCGCGCGGGTTGTCCCGGCGCACGACGACGGCTGGAAGCCGGACGACGAGACAACGGCTGAAAGCTGGAGGAGCGTGAGACGGCAATGTTGTTGACACCGCGAAAATAGTGGGAGAAGCTCACCTCGTTTTACCTTGGCGACCCAGCTGTACCGCACGCACGCCCGGACGAACACGGGACAGGCCGATGTTCGAGTCGATGGGAGGAAGAGGGACCGCTGGCCCCTTGCTGCACTGCTTTCCTCATGCCTTGCCGCCCCCCCACGGGGCGGAGCGCTCCGCACCTCCCGCCTCGGAGCCCGCTCCTGCATCGATTGCCAGACGACGCATTCGTCGAGCCCGTCTGCGCTCGGCCGACTTCGAGCTCGTCGAATCGCCGGCCGGAGAGCGGCGTGCAACCTTGGAGATGCGAGCCAACGCTTCTTCGCCCCGGAGACCGACCTTCGATGAGTAGAGTTCAGAAAATCGTAATTCTGGGTGGTGGCACATCTGGCTGGCTCGCGGCCTCCTATCTCCACAAGGCGCTCCACGGCAATGTGCAGATCACCCTGATCGAGTCGAGCCGAATCGGCACGATCGGCGTGGGGGAAGCCACGGTGCCCAGCATCAAACAGGAGGTCTTCGACTTCTTGGGCATCGACGAGTCCGAGTGGATGCCGCGCTGTAATGCGTCTTACAAGCTCGGGATTCGGTACGAGAACTGGGCGGAGCCGCCCTCGAGCGGCAAACCGCACTACTTCCACAACTTCGGCGAGATCGAAGAGATCGAGGGCATGCCGCTCTCGCATTTCTGGCTCCGCAAGCGGCTGATGGGCAGCGATGAGCCGCTTCACCGCGCCTGCTACGTGACCGGGCTCCTGAACGAGCGGTGCAAGTCGCCGCGCCATTTCGACGGCCGTACGGAGACCTTTTACGCGTATCATTTCGACGCGGGCCTCCTCGGCTCCTTCTTACGTGAATGGGCCATGGCGCGAGGCGTGATGCAGGTCGTCGACGAGGTCGTCCAGGTCTTGCAGGACGAGCGGGGGAACATCACCTCGCTCCGCACGGCAGGCGGATCGCTCGTCGACGGCGATCTCTTCATCGACTGCTCCGGGTTCCGCAGTCTCCTGCTCACGGAGACGCTGAAGGAGCCCTTCATGCCCTTCTCGGAGAACCTGCTCAACGATCGTGCCGTGGCGATCCTCGCGCCCCACCGCGGCGACGAGATTAGACCCTACACGACCGCGACGGCGCTGACCTCAGGATGGGTCTGGCAGATTCCCCTCTATTCGCGGAGCGGCTGCGGCTACGTGTACAGCAGCCAGTACATCGATCCTGGCTCGGCCGAGGAGGAGCTGCGTCGCTTCCTCGGGCTCGGCCCCGACGAGGGAAAGGCGAATCATATCCGGATGCGGACCGGCCGCCACCGGCGCGCGTGGGTGAACAACTGCGTGGGGATCGGGCTCGCCGGAGGGTTCATCGAGCCGCTCGAGTCGACTGGCATTTACTTCATCTACGCCGCGCTCTACCAGCTCGTCCGCCACTTCCCGAGCCTGGCCATGGAGCCCGCCTTGCGCGACAGCTTCAACGAGCGCGTGGGCTACATGATCGACGACGTGCGGGACTTCATCGTCATGCACTACTGCACGACGAGCCGCGAGGATACGCCGTACTGGCGGGCGAACAAGCACGACCTCATGGTGCCAGAGTCGCTGAAGTGGACGCTCGAGCAGTATCGCTCGGGCATGCCCGTCAAGCGCAGCTACTCCGGGCCTCGACTCTACGAGCAGTTCGAGGCCAGCTTCGATCGGTTCTGGACCAACAGCAATTACATCTCGATCCTGGCGGGTATGAACTACCTGCCGGCGCAGTCGTCGCCGATCCTGGAGCACAGGCCGGGCGCCATCGAGGCGGCCGAGGGGAGGTTCCGGGCGATCCGCGGGCGCTGCAGCGAGCTCGCAGAGACGCTCCCCGGTCATCGCGAATACCTCACCAAGCTGCACGAGGCGCACGCCTCGACGACCGCGGCTGAATGACATGAAGCTACCCGAGGCTGTCATCGCTGCGCTCGAGGACGCGGTCGGCGCCGAGCACGTCGTGCGTGACGCGCGCGCGCTGGACGAGGCGGGCACCGCGACGTTCGCGACCCGCCAGAGGATCCCGGCCATCGTGCGGCCAGCGAGCTGCGACGAGGTGCAGCGGATCGTGCGCGTCTGCAACGAGCACCGGATCCCGCTGTACCCGACCAGCGCCGGCCGCAACTGGGGCTACGGCTCCCGTGTCCCGGCCCGCGACGGGAGCGTGCTCCTCGATCTCCGGCGGCTCAACCGGATCCTCGAGTTCGACGAGCGCCTCGCCCACGTGACGATCGAGCCCGGGGTCACCTTCCAACAGCTCTACGAGTTTCTCCGGGATCGGAAATCCGCGCTCATGCCGACCTCGATTGGCGGCAGCCCGCTCGCGAGCATCGTCGGCAACGTCCTGGAGCGCGGTGATGGCCCGGGGCCTTACGGCGATCGCAGCTCGCACGTGTGCAATATGGAAGTCATATTGCCCGACGGACGCTGTATTCATACCGGATTCGGGCGCTTCGACGGGGCGAAGGCAGGAGCGATCTACCGACACGGGGTGGGCCCGGCGCTCGATGGGATTTTCCTGCAGTCCAATCTGGGAATTATAACAAAACTTACGTTGTGGTTGAGCCCGCGTCCGTCGTACTTCGCGACGTTCACCTTCACGTTCGACGACGACGCGGCCCTGCCCTCCGTGGTGGAAGCCCTTCGTAACCTGAAGATGGCGCTGCCGCGGACGTCGTTGAGCCTCGCCAACGATTACAAGATGATGGCCTCCACCCAGCAATACCCTTGGGCTGACGCGGGCGGGCGCAGGCCGCTCCCCGCGGCGTTGCTTGAGGCCTTCCGCGCGCGGGTGGGCGTCGGCCCCTGGGCAGGCTCGGGCGCCATCTACGCGGCGTCGCGAGAGCAGGGGCACGCCGAGCGCCGGCTCGTCGAGAAGGCGCTGAGGGGCAGGGCGAGGCGCCTCATTTTTCTGGACGATCGCGTCGATCGGCTCCTGCGCCTCGTCCCCTCGAGGCTGATGCGGCTCGGGGGGATCGACCTCGGCCCGCACCTCGATCTGATGTTCCGCAAGAGCCCGCTGCTCGGGTTTCCCACCGAGGTGAGCATACGCAGCACCTACTGGCGGAAGACGGCGCCACCCAGCCCGAGGTTGCACCCGGACCTCGATCGCTGCGGCGTCCTCTGGTGTACCCCGGCCGTCCCTTTCACGGGCGAGGACGTCCGTGCAGCGGTCGACGTCGTCCGGGAGTTCTGCCTGGAGCGCGGCTTCGAGCCCAACCTGGCCCTGCTCTTCATGAGCGAGCGGTTCGTGTCCTTTTGCGCAGCCATCCTCTTCGACCGCGACGCCGAGGGCGAGGACGAGCGGGCGCTGGCCTGTCACGACGCGATCCTCGAGGCGCTGATCGGAAAGGGATATCTGCCCTTCCGGCTCGGCATCCAGTCGATGCGGTTCGTGCCTCCGCCGAGCGACGACTCCGCGTCGGTCTTCGCCTCGCTGAAGCACGCCCTCGATCCGAACGATATCCTCGCTCCAGGACGCTACGATTTCCGCTGAACCGTCGACGTGTCCCCGCCCCCTCCGCTCGACCCCTCCGCCCTGCACGAGCTGCTGCTCGATCGCCTCGGCGCGCGCCTCGGCGTCTCCGCGAGCGCGCTCGACCCACGCGCGAGCTTCCGCGAGCTCGGCCTCGATTCACGCGGCGCCGTCGGGCTCGCCGCCGAGCTCGCGGCGACGCTGGGGCGGTCGCTCCCTCCCACGCTCCTCTGGACCTATGCGACCCCGGAGCTGCTCGCGCGTCACCTCGCGGGCGTGCAGCGTGAGCGCCTCCATCGAGCGGTCTCCGCGACGCAGGCTCCGATTGCCATCGTCGGAATGGCCTGCCGCTTTCCGGGGGCGCACGACACGGCGGCGCTCTGGGACCTGCTGCGCGACGCCCGGGAGGCGACGCGCGAGGCGCCCGCGGATCGCTTCCCCCCCTCGATTTTCGACGACGATCCGACCACGGAGGGGAAATCTCACGTCCGGCGGGGTTGCTTCCTGGAGAGCGTCGACGCCTTCGACCCTCGCCATTTCGGCATATCGCCGCGCGAGGCGGCATCGATGGATCCCCAGCAGCGCCTCGTGCTCGAGCTCGCCTGGGAGGCTCTCCTGGACGCCGGCGCCCGCCCCTCCACGCTTCGAGGCAGCCGCGCGGGTGTGTTCATCGGGGCGATCTGGCTCGACTACGCGGCGCTGCACGACGGTGATCTGGCCGGGATCACGCCGCACGCAGGCACCGGGCACCGCGCGCTCGATATCATCGCGAACCGGGTGTCGTACGTGCTCGATCTGCACGGCCCGAGCCTGGTTGTCGACACGGCGTGCTCGTCGTCCCTCGTGGCCATCCACCTGGCGTGCCAGAGCCTGCGGAGCGGCGAGTGCGAGACGGCGCTCGTGGGGGGCGTCAGCCTGATGCTCGCCCCCGAGACGCACGTGGCGCTCTCGAAATTCGGGGGGCTCGCGCCGGACGGGCGCTGCAAGGCCTTCGACGCGCGCGCCGATGGCTACGGGCGCGGAGAAGGGGCCGCGATCGTGGTGCTCAAGCCGCTCGTCCGCGCGCTCGCCGACGGAGATCGGGTCTATGCCTTGATCCGCGGCACCGCCGTCAACAGCGACGGAGCGAGCAATGGCCTCACGGCCCCGAATCCGGCCGCGCAGGAGGCGCTCCTCCGCGAGGCGTGCGCTCGCGCGGGCGTCGATCCGGCCGAGGTGGCCTACGTCGAGGCGCACGGGACCGGCACGGCCCTGGGCGACCCGATCGAAGCGCAGGCCGTCGGCGCCGTGTACGGGCAAGGCCGGCCCGCGGAGAGGCCGCTGCGGATCGGCTCGATCAAGACAAACATCGGGCACCTCGAGGGGGCGGCCGGGATCGCCGGGCTCGTCAAGGTCGCGCTCTCGTTGCACCGGCGCGAGCTCCCGCCGAGCTTGCATTTTCAGGACCCGAACCCGCTGATCCCGTTCCGCGAGCTCGGGCTGACCGTGCAGACCGAGCACGAGGCCTGGCCCGCTGGCGTGCCGCTCCTCGCGGGCGTGAGCTCGTTCGGATGGGGCGGCACAAATGCGCACGCGATCCTCGAGGGAACGAGCAGGCCCCCGGCGAGGATCGCCTGGGCAGGGGCCGGTGAAGGCAGCGAAGCGGCGCCGAGCATCGCGTTCGTCTTCGCGCCGCAGGGGGGGCAATGGCGGGGGATGGGGCGCGCCCTCCTCGCGCAGGAGCC
Source organism: Sorangium sp. So ce375 (assembly GCF_051473855.1). Lineage (NCBI taxonomy): Bacteria > Pseudomonadati > Myxococcota > Polyangiales > Polyangiaceae > Sorangium > Sorangium sp. So ce375. The sequence continues at coordinate 8,821,511 of NZ_CP150335.1, read as the reverse complement.
CGTGTTCCGGGCTGCCGCGCAGGCGTGCGACGCTGCGTTCTCGCCGCACCTCGGGGTCTCGCTGGTCGAGCTGCTCACGGGGCTCGTCGAGCATCCGCGCCTGGGCTTCACCGATCTGGTGCAGCCGATGATCTTCACCGTGCAGGTCGCCCTTGCCGCGCTGCTCGAGCACTGGGGCGTGCGGCCTGACGTGGTGATCGGACACAGCATCGGCGAGCTCTCCGCTGCCCACGTCGCCGGCGCGCTGAGCCTCGAGGATGCGTGCCTCGCCGTGCACCACTACAGCGCGGTGCAGGGGCGCACCGCCACGCGCTCGGGCATGGCGCTCGTCGAGCTCGCAGCCGACGCGGTGGACCCGTGGATCGCCGACCGATCCGGGGTGTGGATCGGCGCGTACAACGGTCCGAGCTCGACGGTCCTCTCGGGCGACGCCGGCGCGCTCGACGAGCTCATCGCGGCGCTCGCCAGCAGAGGGGTGTTCGCCGCGCGCATCGACGTCGACGTGGCCGCGCACAGCCCGCGGATCGACCCGGTCCTCGGCGCGCTCAGGGAGGCCCTCGCCCCGATCGCGCCGCGCGCGGGGGCGTTGAAGCAGATCTCGTCCCTCCACGGACGCTCCGTCGATGGGCGCGAGCTCGGCGCCTCGTACTGGGCCGACAACCTGCGCAGGCCAGTGCAGCTCTCCCGTTCGGTCGACGTGGCCCTCGCCGACGGCTGCACGCACTTCGTCGAGCTCGGCCCCCACCCGATCCTGCAGCAAGCGCTGCGGCAAATCGTGAGCTCCTCGGGCCGGGCAGCGGTCGTGCTCGCGGCCATGCGCCGCGGCGACGATCCCCGTGCGACCCTGGTTCAGACGGCCGCCGCGCTCGCGAGCGCCGGCGCCCACGTCCGCTGGGAGCGCGTGCCAGCGGAGCTCGTCCCGGCGCCGCCCCCCGCGCGCCAGGCAGACGCGGCCCTTGTGGCGCTCTCCGCCCCATCACCTGCCGGGCTCCGGCGCGCGGCCGAGGCGCTCGTCGCGCGCCTCGATCGCGGAGATGCGCCACGCCTGCTCGATCTCGCCTACACGAGCGCTGCTCGCCGCGACCACGAGAAGGTCCGGGCAGCGGTGCAAGCCTTCGACCTCGACGAGCTGCGCGCCGGGCTCGAGGCCGTCGCGGCTGCTCCGGACGCTCGGCCTGCGGCGCGCCCGCCGCGCGTGCTCTTCGTGTACCCCGGTCAGGGCTCGCAATGGCCGGGGATGGGGGCGAAGCTCTTCGCCGAGGAGCCCGTATTTCGTGAGGCGCTCCTCGCGTGCGACGCGGCGATGCAGCCCGAGCTCGGCGCGTCGGTCCTCCGCTGGCTGGACCAGGAGAGCCCACCGAGCGGCGTGGACCAGGTGCAGCCGGCGCTGTTCGCGATTCAGGTGGGGCTCACCGCGCTCTGGCGGAGCTTCGGCGTCGACCCGAGCGGCGTCGTGGGCCACAGCATGGGCGAGGTCGCCGCTGCGGTCGCCGCGGGGGGCCTCGACCTCGCGGACGCGGGGCGCGTCATCTGCCGTCGCAGTCGGCTCCTGTCGCGCGTCCGCGGCGGGGCCATGGCCTGGGTCGAGCTCGCCCCCGACGCCGCCAAGGCGCTCGTGCGCGATGTCCCCGGCCTGTGCGTCGCGGCGATCAACGGCCCCCGGGCGTGCGTCCTCGCCGGCGAGCCCGCGGCGATCGACGCCTGCCTCGCGGCGCTGCAACGGCGAGGCCTGTTCTGTCGACGCATCAACGTCGACGTGGCCTCGCACAGCGCCTTCGTCGATCCGCTGCTGGATCCCCTCCGCGCCGAGCTCGAGGCGCTCCAGCCGCGCGCCGTCGCGAGCCCCTTCTACTCGACCGTCCTCGGCCGACGCCTGAGCGACGAGCCGCTCGGGGCCGACTACTGGGCGCGCAACCTGCGGGAGCCCGTGCTGCTCGCCCCGGCCGTCACGGCGGCGCTCGCCGATGGCTACGACGCGATCGTCGAGATCAGCCCGCACCCGACGCTCCTGCCCGCGCTCGCCGACGTGGTTCAGCAGGCCGGCGCGACCGCCGCCGTGCTCCCTTCGATGGAGCGCGGCGTCCCCGAGCGCACAACGCTCCTCCGCACCGTGGCCGCCCTCTTCGCGGGCGGCGCTGCCATTGCGTTCCCGCGCGTGGCCCGGCCCGGCGCCGTGGTCTCGCTGCCGCCCTTCCCCTTCGAGCGCGAGCGCTCCTGGTCTCCCCGGCCGCGCGCAGGCGTCCCTTCGGGAGGATCGCCGCGCGTCGTCGCGCTCGATCCTGCGCACGCGCCTGGCGTGCGCCTCTGGCAGCGGACCCTGGGGCGCGGAGAGCCATGGATCGACGACCACCTCGTCCGCGGACGGGTGATCGTCCCGGCCGCCGGCATCGTGGCGATGGCCATCGGGGCGCTGCGGCTCGGCCCCGACGCCGCCGAGCGCATCGTGCGTCTGGAGATGCCGGAGGCGCTCGCCGTGCCAGAGGAGGGCGTGACGACGACGCAGCTGGCGCGGCTCACGACCGGGCCCGCGTCCGCGCACCTGCGCCTCTCGAGCGCGTCGGCAGACAACTCCGGATGGACGTTGCACGCCCGCGCCGACGTCGAGGGCCCAGGCCGCCGCGACGCGCGGCAGCTCGACGTGGCGGCGAAACGATCGCAGCTCGAAGGGAGGCTCGACGGCGCAGAGCTCTACGCGGCGCTCGCTCGTCGCGGGATCGAGCACGGAAGGCGATACCGGGTCATCGACGAGCTCCGCTTCGGGCCGGGTGAAGCTCTCGCCTGGATCGGCGGCGGTCGACGGCCGGAAGCAGAAGACCTCGCGCTCGATCCAGCGCTCGTCGATGGAGCGTTGCAGGCGCTGTTGCTCATGCTCCCCGGCGGCGAGCCGCGGCTCGGCGCGGTCGAGCTGGCCCTCCCCGTCGCGATCGACGAGGTCCTCCTCCAGGGAAAGCCCTCCGGGGGCGCGTGGGCGCACGTCGAGGTCCACGCGGAAGCGGGCGTCGCCCGTGGCGATGTGGGCCTGTACGATGCGTCCGGAGCGCTCGTGCTCGCGCTGCGCGGGGTCCGCTTCCAGGAGCTGCGGGCCGGAGGGCCTGCCCTCTACGAGCTCGCCTGGGAGCCGCTGGCGCTGCCGCCTCGGAGCGGCCGTTCCTCGGGGAGGTGGGTCGTCGGGGGAGATCCGCGGGGCCTGGGACGGGCGCTCGCGGCGCGGGGGCGAGAGATCGGGTTTCACGGCCGCTGCATCGGGACCGGCGCAACCGACGTTCTCGCCTCGGTTGAAGAGCTCGCCTCGGGCGAGCCCGTCACCGATCTCGTCTACCTCGGCGGGATCTCCAGCGGCGCGGTCGCGGCGGCCTCGGCAGCGGCCGAGCTCGCGCACGCGGCACGCCGGGCGCTGGACGACGCTCTCGCGTGGGTTCGCGCCTGGCTCGACGCGGCTCGCCCTGGTCATCCACCGCGGCTCTGGATCGTCACGGAAGGGGTCTGGACCGCGCGGGGCTCCTCCGCGCTGACAGGCGCACCGCTCTGGGGCCTCGCGCGGGTCGTCGCGTGCGAGCACCCGGAGCTCGGCTGTAGCATGGTCGACGTCGAGCCAGAGCTCGCTCCGAGCACGATGGACCGGCTCGCGGCGCTCCTCGCGAGCTCGCCGCGCGAGCGCATGGTCCGCCTGGAGGCCGAGCGATGCCTTGTCGCACGGCTGGGTCGTGCGTCGGCGCCGGAGATCCCCCCGCGGCGCTCTCCCGACGAGCGGCTCTCGTTCCACGCCCAGGCCGACGAGGGAACCGGGCCCGCCCTGCGCACGGAGCCGCGTCGGCCTCCCGGACCCGGGCAGGTCGAGATCGCCGTCGCGGCCGCGGGGTTGAACTTCCTCGACGCGCTCGCGCTCATCGGCGCTTCCCCCGAAGGCCCGCGCGCGGCCGTCCCCCTGGGGCTCGAGTGCGCCGGCACGGTCGTCGCCGCGGGTCCGGGAGTTTCCCTCGAGCCCGGCGCGCCCGTCGTGGCCGTCGCGCGCGGCAGCCTCGCGACGCACGTGCTCGCGGAGGCCGCCCTCGTCCTGCCGTCTCCGCCCTCGCTCCCCGCGGAGCGCGCTGCCGCCCTGCCCATCGCGCTCATGACCGCGCACCACGCGCTCGTCGAGGTCGCGCGGGTGCGCCGGGGCGAGCGCGTGCTCGTGCACAGCGCCGCAGGGGGCGTCGGCCTCTGCGCCGTCCACATCGCGCGGGCGCTGGGCGCGGAGGTGCTGGCGACCGCGGGTACGCCCGAGAAGCGGGCTTACCTCCGGGGGCTCGGGATCTCGTGCGTGGCCGACTCGCGTTCCCCCGACGCCTTCGCGGCGGCCGTCCGCGAGCACACGGGGGGGCGCGGCGTGGATGTCGTGCTGAACTCGCTCGCGGGCGCGGCCTTGCCCCTCAGCTTGAGCCTGCTCGCCCCAGGCGGCCGGTTCGTCGAGATCGGCAAGCGCGACCTCCTCGCGCACACAGCCATCGATCTCTGGCATTTGAAGGGGAATTGCTCCTTTTCGACCGTCGACCTGCTCCCCTGGCTGACCGTCGATCCGGCGCGCGCAGGGGAGCTGTTGCGCGCGGCGCTCACCTGGACAGGGGCCTCGTGGGCGCGCGAGCTCCCCCTCGCCGTGGCGCCGCTGGTCCGCGCCGAGGAGCCGCTGCGGTCGCTCCTGCGCGGCGACAACCTGGGCAAGCTCGTCGTGCGCGCCCCGGAGACGGCGGCGTTGCCGCTGCTCCGCCCGGATCGGTGCTACGTGATCACCGGGGGGCTCGGGGGGCTGGGAAGAGCGGTCGCCCGGTGGCTGATCGCCGCCGGGGCACAGCGCGTCGCCCTCGTCGGGAGGCGCGGAGGGGGCGTGCCTCCGGAGCTCGAGGGCGCCGGCGCCGATGTGCGCGTCTTCGCGGCCGACGTCGCAGATCCGGAGCAGATCGCGCGCACGCTCGATCGGATCGAGGAAGCGCTCGGCCCCCTCGGCGGCGTCGTCCACGCGGCCGGCGTCATCGCCGACGCGCCGCTCGAGCGGCTCGACCCCGCCACGGTGACCTCAGTGTTCGCGCCGAAGGTCACGGGGGCGTGGAACCTCCACGTGGCGACGAGGGGGCGAGCGCTCGACCTGTTCGTCTTGTTCTCCTCCGTCTCCGCGCTGCTCGGGCTGCCGGGGCAGGCCCATTACGCCGCCGCCAACGCCTTCCTGGACGCCCTCGCGCGCCATCGTCGAACGCTCGGCCTTCCGGGGACCTCGATCCAGTGGGGCGCGTGGGCCGACATCGGGCTCGCGGCAGAGGCGAAGACCCGAGCGGGGCTCGAACGTCAGGGGATCCGCGCCATGCCCGTGTCGACGTGCCTGCACATGCTCGAGGCGATCCTGTCGAGCTCGGCCTCGGTGGTCGCCGCGCTCGACCTCCGGCCGGAGGCCTTTCTCGCCGCGAGGGGCGGGCCCGCGGAGGAGCCGCTGCTCGACGCGCGCCCGCCCGGGGCGCGTGAGACCATGACGGGCGCGCGTCCCGCGCTCGAGCTCGCGGGAACCCCGGCGCAGCGACGGCAGCGCCTCGCGGCCTTCGTCAGGGCGCAGATCGGAGCCGTCTTGCACATGGATGGCGGCCGCATCGACGCCGCTGCGCCTCTCCGGGCGCTCGGGGTCGACTCCTTGCTCGCGCTCGAGCTCAAGCGGCGTATCGAAGGAGGGATCGGGGCGCCCCTGTCGGCGACGATGATCTTCAATCACCCCACGCTGAAGGACCTCTGCGCGTACCTCGGCGGGCTCCTCGACCTCGACGAGGAGCAGGGCGCCGACGTGGAGCGAGGGCCCGACGTCGGCGCGCTCCTCGACGAGATCGATGGGCTGTCCGACGACGAGGTGCGCGCCCGCCTCGCGAAGATGAGAGGAACCAGCGCATGAACGATGAGCACGGGTCGCGGGTCGCGCGGTTGTCCCCGGAGCGGCGGGCGTTGCTCGAGGGCAGGCTCGGTGGCCCGTCTCCCTCCTCCGGCCCTTCGGGGGCGTTCGCGGTGATCGGGATGGCGTGCCGCTTTCCTGGGGCGGATAGCCCCGAAGCCCTCTGGGAGCTGCTTTGCCGAGGCCGGGACGCGATCACGGAGATCCCGCCGGATCGCTGGCCCGCGAGCGCTCTGTTCGACGCCAATCCGGATCGGCCCGGGCGCATGAGCACGCGCTGGGGTGGGTTTCTCGAGGAGATCGGCGCGTTCGACGCCGACTTTTTCGCCGTCTCGCCGCGCGAGGCCGAGCGCATGGATCCGCAGCAGCGCCTCGTGCTGGAGGTCGCGTGGACCGCGCTAGAGCGCGCGGGGTGGGTCGGCCCTCGGCTGCGCGGCGCTTCGGTGGGCGTCTTCGTCGGCGCGCACAGCCAGAGCAGCGACTACGCCTGGATGCAGTTCGCCGATCCGAAGGGCATCGACGCCTATACGGGCACGGGCACGGCGCACAACATGCTCGCGGGCCGCGTCTCCTACGCCCTCGACCTCCACGGCCCGAGCATCGTCGTCGACACGGCTTGCTCGTCGTCGCTCGTGGCCATGCACCTGGCCTGCCAGAGCCTCGCCGCGCGCGAGTGCGACATGGCCGTCGTCGCGGGCGTCAACGCGGTGCTGTCGCCGCTCTTCGGCATCGCCTCGTCGAAGAGCCGGCTCTTCTCGGCGGACGGGCGATGCAAGGCGTTCGACGCGCGCGCAAATGGCATCGTCCGGAGCGAGGGCTGCGGCGCCCTCGTGCTGCGGCGCGCCCCGGACGCAGCGGCGCACGGAGAGCGCGTGCTCGCCGTCATCCGCGGCACGGCCGTCAACCAGGACGGCCGGACGAGCGGCTTGACCGCGCCGAGCGGCCCCGCGCAACGAGCCGTCATCCGCGCCGCGCTCGCGCGAGCTCAGATCGATCCGGCCGCGATCGCCCTGATCGAGACGCACGGAACCGGGACGTCGCTGGGGGATCCGATCGAGGTCGAGGCGCTCGCCGAGGTCCTCGGCGACGGCGCGTCCCCGTGCTTCCTCGGCGCCCTCAAGACGAACCTCGGCCACCTCGAGGGCGCGGCCGGGATCGCCGCCGTGATCAAGGCCGTGCTCTGCCTGCAGCACGGCGAGATCCCGCCGAATCTCCACTTCCATTCGCTGAACCCGCACATCCGCCTCTCGGGCACCCGGCTGCAGATCCCCGCGAAGCTCGAGCGCTGGCCGCGCGAGGGCGCCCGGTTCGCGGGCGTGAGCGCGTTCGGGTGGTCCGGCACCAACGCGCACGCGATCCTCGAGGGCGCGCCGCCGAGCGAGCCGGGCGCCGCCTCGCAGGACCAGAGCGCCCCGGCCGCGGCGCTCCTGCCGCTGTCGGCGCGCTCCCCTTCCGCGCTGCGAGAGCTCGCTGCCGCCTGGGCGAGCGTCGTGCGTGAGCGCCCAGCGGAGCTCCTCGAGCTCTGCACGACCGCCCTCGACCACCGGGCGCGCTTCGAGCACCGCGCGGCGGTCGTCGGCGATGGGGCCTCTGCCATCGCCGAGGCGCTGTCCGCGGTCGCGGCCGGCGCCGCGCACCCCGGCGCGCGCCTCGGGACCTCGCAGGGCGATCGGTCGCGCGTCGTGCTCGTCTTCTCCGGCCAGGGGGGGCAGTCGTCCGGCATGGCGCGCGCGCTGATGAGGGAGGCCCCCGAGTTCGCCGAGGCCTTCGCCGCTTGCGACGCGGCGTGCGCGCCTTACCTCGGGGCCAACGCCCTCCTGGCGATGCTCCGCGACGGCGACGTCGAAGCGGCGCCGATCGGCCTGCTGCAGCCGGTCCTGTGGGGGATCCAGGTAGCCGTCGCGGAGCTGCTCCGTCGCCGCGGCGCCCTGATCGACGGGGTGATCGGCCATAGCATGGGCGAGGTCGCCGCGGCGGTGGTCGCGGGCGCGCTGGGGCTCGACGACGCCGCGCGCGTCATTTGCAGGCGCAGCGCGCTCCTTTCGGAGCTACGCGGGACGGGGGGCATGGCGGTCGTCGAGCTCTCTGCGGAGGCCGCGCACGACGTCCTCGCGGCGCACGAGGGGCGCATCTCCGTCGCCGCGTACAACGGGCCGCGCACGACCGTCGTATCCGGCGAGCCAGCCGCGCTGGACGCGCTGCTCGCCGAGCTCGCGCGCCGCGACGTGTACTGCCGACGGGTCGCCGTCGACGTGGCTAGCCACAGCCGTGGCGTCGAGCGCCTGCGCGCGCCGTTGCTCGACGCGCTCGCCGGGCTCAAGCCGCGATCCGCCGCCGTGACGCTGTACTCCACGGTCACCGGCGCCTGCTGCGACGGGGCGGAGATGAGCGACGGCTACTGGTTCCGGAACCTGCGGGAGCCCGTGCGCTTCGCGCAGGCGGTGGCGCGCGCGCTCGACGACGATCGCGCCTCGTCGTTCGTCGAGATCGGACCGCACCCGGTGCTCTCGTCTGCCCTGCGCGAGGCGCTCGCCGCGTCCGGCGCGGGCGAGGCGCGCGTCATCGCCGCGCTCCACCGCGGCGACGACGGCCTGGCGAGCGTGCTCGCGGCCTGCGGCGAGCTCTTCTGCGCCGGGACGGACTTCACGGCCGCGCGGCTGCTCGGCGCGCGCGCGCGCCCCGTCGACGCCCCGACGTACCCCTTCCAGCGCCGGCCCTTTCGGCTCCCTCGCTCGACGCTCCTCGCCCACGAGCGCCTCGCCCTCGGCCGCGGCCACGCGGGGGGCCAGAAAGAGGACGCGCTGCTCGGCGTCGCCCTGAGGATCGCCGCGCGGCCGGGGCTCCGTGTCTGGCAGGCCGCGCTGAGCGCAGAGCGAGAGCCGACGGCGTTCACGCACGCCGTCGATGGCAGCGCCCTTCTTCCGGCATCGAGCACCCTCGCGCGGCTCCTCGCCGCGTGCGAGGCCGTCCTCGGCGCGGAGGTGATGCTCGACGATGCCGCCTTCGAGCGCGCTGTTCCGATGAAGCTCGACGGGCAGCTGCACGTGCAGACGAGCGCGCTCGAGGGCGCAGACGGCCTCCTGCAGATCGAGCTGTTCGTCTCTTCGGGCGACGAGGGCTGGGAGCGCGTCGCGCGCGCCACGGGGCGGCGTGCTCCAGCGAGGGAGCTCGGCCTCGAGGCGCTTCGTGCGGCTCGCGCGCGCCTCGAGGGGATCGAGCCCAGCTCGGGGGCCTCGCTGTACGCTGTCGCGGCGGAGCGGGGGTTCACCGTGTCCGCGGAGGCGCCGCGCATCGCGAGGGTCTGGAGCTCCGCGGACGAGGTCCTGGCGGCGCTCGAGGAGGGGCCCGAGGGGGACGAGGACCTCGCGCCTGCGGCGATCGAGGCGTCTCTGCACGCGCTCGTGCCGCTGTTCGAGGGGGCGCTCCCCGTGCTCGTCGGAGCGGCCGGGGTACGCTCGTACCAGGCGCCCTGGAGAGCGCGGTGGGTTCATGTCGCGCGCGGCGAGGGCGGGACCTCTTCGCTCGCCGCCTTCGACGAGCGGGAGCAGCCCGTGTGGTCCGTCGCGTCGCTCGTGCTCCACCCTCGCGTCGCGAGCGGGACCGCCGCGGACGATCTCGACGGATGCATCCATGAGCTGGCATGGAAGCAAGCGGGACCGCAAGGCCAGCGCGGGGCCACGCCAGGGCGCTGGCTCGTGCTCCACGATCGCCTGGGCGTGGGCACCGCGCTCGTCGCGCACCTGCGCGCCGCGTCCGTGCCCTGCGAGGCGTGGAGCGAGCTGCCCTCGCCGGAGGCGCTCCGCGCGGCCGCGCGGATCGTCGATCTGCGCGCGCTCGATGCCACCGACGCGCAGGCCCTCGTGGCGAGCGCCGTGAGCCTCACGCAGGCCTGCGCCGCCTCCGCGCAGGAGGGCCGGACGCCCCGGATCTTCCTTGTCACGCGGGGCGCACACGCCGTGGGGAAGGGCCCGGTCGAGCCCGGCCACGCCGCCGTGTGGGGGCTCGGGCGCGTCGTCGCCGAGGAGCACCCCGAGCACTGGGGCGGGCTTGTGGACCTCGATCCTCGCGTCGCGCCCGACGAGGCCGCGCGCTCGCTCTTCGAGGCGTTGCTGCGTGATGACGGCGAGGACCAGGTGGCGCTGCGAGGCGGCGACCGACTCGTGCCGCGCCTCGTGCGGGCCCCTTCGACGAGCAGACGAGCGGCCTTCCGGGCGCGTCCGGACGCGACCTACGTCGTGACCGGCGGGCTCGGGGGCGTGGGCCTTTGCACGGCGCGGTGGCTTGTCGAGCGCGGCGCGAGGCACCTCGCGCTCCTGAGCCGACGCGGTCCCGCGGACGACGCGCGCTCGACGGCCCTCGCCGGGTTGCGCGAGCGGGGGGTCGAGGTGGAAGCGCCAGCGCTCGACATCACCGATGCCCGCGCGCTGCACGAGTTCCTCGAAGCGCGCCGGGCAGCCGGCCGCGCGCCCGTGCGGGGTGTGTTCCACGCCGCGGCCGTCGTGCGCGACGCCCTGATCCGCGATCTCGGGGAGCTCGCCCTGCGCGAGACGCTCGCAGCCAAATCGTACGGCGCCGCGAACCTCCATGCGGCGCTGAGGGGTGAGCCCCTCGACGTCTTCGTGCTGTTCTCTTCCATCGGTGCGCTGCTCGGACAGCCCGGGCAGGCGGCGTACGCCGCGGCCAACGCGTATCTCGAGGGGCTCGCCGAGCACCGGCGTGGCCTCGGCCTGCCTGCGCTCGTCGTGCACTGGGGCCTGTGGGGCGGGCTCGGCCTGGCCGAGAGCGCGGGCGGAGCGCGGAGCGCAGCGGCCCTCGCGGAGCACGGTCTGCGGGCGTTCTCGGCCGACGAGGCGCTCGAGCTCCTCGGCCGCGTGCTCGAGGACGGACGGAGCCAGGCCTTCGTGGCGCGGATCGACTGGCGGCGCTGGGACAAGGCTCACCCCTTGCACCTCGGTCCGCGCCTGCTGTGCGAGCTCGGGCAGCCCCGCTCGTCCGCCGTCGCTCCGCCGCTTCGTGCAGAGCTCGCCGCGCTCCCGCCGGGACCCGCGCGGAGAGCCCGCTTGCTGGAGTATCTGCGCGGCGAGATCGCACAGGTGCTGCGGCTCGGAGCCACGGTGCTCGATCCGGCCGCGCCTCTGGGGCGGTACGGCATCGATTCGCACATGACCCTCGAGATCCGGCGGCGCCTCGAGGTCTCCACGGGCCTCGCGCTGCCTGCGACGCTGGTCTGGAACTACCCCACCTTGCAGGCGCTCGCCGCGCACCTCGAGGGCAAGCTCGCCGAGGCTCGCGAGGCGCCGGATCGGCCGGGGGCGGCGGCGGGCAGCGGCGGCGCAGCGAGCGGAGATGCGGCGGGCGAGAGGAGAGACGCGCAGCCTGCGGCGTCGGGCGATGATCCGCTGCAGGCGCTCCTGCTCGCGCGGCTGACGGAGCTCGGGTTTTGAGTGGGCCGCGGGGGGAGGGAGGTCGACGCGTGACGAGCTCGCAGGATCCAGGGGTGCCCTCGCCGCTGCAGCGCGCCTATGCCGCCATCGAGGCGCTCCAGGCGCGCCTTGCCGATCTGGAGCGCAGCCGGCGTGAGCCGATCGCCATCGTCGGTATGGCCTGTCGGGTCCCCGGGGCGGGCACCGTCGCGCAGTTCTGGGACATGCTCCTCCGGGGGGTGGACGCCGTCGGAGAGGTCCCGCCCGAGCGCTGGGACGGCGGTGCGCTCGGCGCGCGCTCGCCCGCGATGCGCTGGGGTGCGTTCCTCTCCGATGCGGACCGCTTCGCGGCGGACGCCTTCGGGATCTCGCCGCGCGAGGCGGTGCACATGGATCCTCAACAGCGCATCTTCCTCGAGGTCGCCTGGCAGGCGCTCGAAGACGCGGGCCTGACCCGGGCCGAGCTCGCGGGCAGCGACACGGGCGTGTTCGTCGCGGCTTACGCCAACGACTATGCGCGCATGCAGCTCGCCGAGCTCCCGCAGATCGACGCGTACACCGCGTCGGGGATCGCCGCGAGCGGCGCGGCGAACCGCCTCTCGTACATCCTCGATCTGAGGGGGCCGAGCCTCGTCGTGGACACCGCTTGCTCGTCGTCGCTGGTCGCGTTGCACCTGGCCTGCCAGAGCATCCGCAGCGGCGAGTGCAGCGCCGCCGTGGTCGGCGGGGTCAGCCTCGTCCTCGGGCCGGAGACGGGGATCGCGCTGAGCAAGTGGGGCATGATGGCCCCCGACGGTCGCTGCAAGACGTTCGATGCGCGGGCTGACGGCTTCGTGCGCGGGGAAGGGTGCGGCGCGCTCGTCCTCCGTCCGCTCTCCGCCGCGCGCCGCGATCGAGACCGGATTCACGCCGTGATCCGCGGTAGCGCGATCAACCAGGATGGCCTGACGGCGACGCCCACCGCGCCGAGCGGCCTCGCGCAGCAGGCGGTCATCCGGGCGGCGCTGCGCAGCGCGGGGGTCGATCCCGGGTCGATCGGCTTCATCGAGGCGCATGGAACGGGCACGGCGCTCGGGGATCCCATCGAGATCGAGGCGCTGCGCGAGGTGTATGGCCGCGGAGACCGGCCGTGCGCCCTCGGCGCGGTGAAGACGAACGTGGGACACCTGGAGGCTGCCGCGGGCGTCGTGGGGGTCATCAAGGCCGTGCTGTCGCTGCGCCACCGCACGATCGCGCCCAACGTGAACTTCGAGCGGCTGAGCCCGCACGCCGAGCTCGCGGGGACGCGCTTTTACGTGCCCACCGCGCAGGGGTCGTGGGACGACGATCGACAACCACGCCGCGCTGCCGTCAGCTCGTTCGGGTTTGGCGGGACCAACGCCCACGTCGTCCTCGAGGAGCCGGCGGGGCCGGGGTCCTCGACGGGCGAAGGCGAAGCGGCGCGTCTGCTGCCGCTGTCGGCGCACGATGCGCCGACGCTCGACGCGCTCGCCGCGCGGCTGCGCGAGCACCTCACCGAGCACCCATCGACGTTCGCCGACGCTTGCTTCACGGCCAGCGCGCGCCGTGATCATCGCGCGCACCGCCTGGCCGTGGTCGGTCGGACCGCGGGGCACGTGGTCGAGCAGCTCGCGGCTCACCTCCGCCGCGAGGCTGCGCCCGGCGTCGCGGTGGGCACGGTGAACGAAGACCGCTGCGCCGGGCTCGTCTTCGTGTTCCCCGGGCAAGGGGGCCAGCACGCCGGCATGGCGCTCGACCTGCTCTCGTCCGAACCGGTGTTTCGTGACGCGTTCGAGGCCTGCGATGCGGCGCTCGCGTCGCTCCTGTCCGTGCGCCCTGCCGACGCGCTGCGCCTCCCGGCAGGCGCGCCTGCCTGGGAGGATCCGGCCGTCGTGCAGCCGGCCCTCTTCGCCGTGCAGGTGGCCCTCGCGGCGTTGTTCCGTCATTGGGGGGCCCAGCCTGCGGCGGTCGTAGGACACAGCTTCGGCGAGGTCGCCGCTGCGCACGTGGCCGAGGCGCTCGATCTCGGTGACGCAGCCCGCGTCATCGCCGAGCGCAGCCGGCTCCTCTCGAGCCAGCGTGGAGGAGGCATGGCGCACGTGGCCCTCGGGGAGGCCGACGTCTCCGCGCTGCTCGCCGGCTTTGCCGATCGCCTGGCGCTGGCGGCCGTCAATGGGCAACGCTCGACGGTGGTCGCCGGTGACGCCATCGCTCTCCAGGCGTGGCTCGGCGACCTCTCGGCTCGCGGCGTCGAGTCCCGTCGGATCGCCGTGTCGGTCGCCTCGCACTGTCCCCTCGTCGAACCGCAGGCTGCCGCGCTGCGCGCATGCCTGCGCGACATTCGCCCCCGCGCGGCGACGATCCCCTTCTTCTCCACGGTGACCGCGTCGCGCTGCGAAGGGACGGAGCTCGGGGCAGCGTACTGGGCCCGCAACCTGCGCGAGCCCGTCCGTTTCGCGGCCGCCGTGGCCTCCTTGCCGGGCCATTGCTCGGCCTTCCTCGAGCTCGGCCCGCACCCCGTCCTCCAGCGTGATCTCACCGATGTCCGCGGAGAGCACGGCTGCGCGGTCGCGGCGCAACGGCGCGATCAAGACGGCATGGAGGCTGCTCTCTCGGCGCTCGGCGCGCTCTATGTCCGCGGGCTACCCGTCGAATGGGCGCGGACCCCGAATGGCCGTGGCGCTCCCACGTCGCTGCCCCCGTATCCCTTCGCTGGGCCTCGGTACTGGCTGCCGCGCGCGTCCGCCGCGCGGGCCCACGCGCCCGGCAGGGGGTTGCTGGGAGCGCCGATCGTATCCCCGCGGGTGCGCGGCTTTGCGGGCGAGCTCGCGGAGACGGCCCCTGCCTATCTCACGGATCACCGCATCGGGGGGCGCGCGGTGGTGCCGGCAGCCGCGCTCGTTGCCATGGCGAGCGTGGCCGCCTCGCGGCTGCTCGGCGGACGTCGCGCCCTGACGGACGTCGTCCTCACAGAGGCTCTCGTCGTGGGGCAAGCCCCGTCCGAGGTGCACGTGCTCGTGGACGTGACCTCCGACGGCGCTGCGAGCGTCGAGATCTTCGCGCGTGGCCCCGAGCCTGGCGGCGCTTTCCAGGCGCACGCGCGCGCGGCGGTCTCGCCGGAGCTGGAATTGGAGCCTCCTCCGAGGGTCGACCTCGCGGCGCTCCGCGCGCGCATGCGCCAGGAGATCGACCCCAGCGCCCTCTACCGGCGCTGTGAGGCTGCCGGGCTCACGTATGGACCCGCTTTCCGAGGGGTGCAGCGCGTATGGACGGCGCCGGAGGAGGTCCTCGGCGAGATCGTCTTGCCGCCGGAGGCGGGAGATCCGGCCCTCGACGACGCTCCCCATCCCGCGCTGGTCGACGCCGCGCTGCAGCTCTTCTCCGCCTGGCTGCCCGACGGAGCCCCGGCCGCCTTCGTCCCCGTGGCGATCGACCGCGTCTCGCTCGGCGGCGCGACCGGCCTCACGCGTCTCTTCAGTCATCTGCGCCTGCGCGAAGGGGGACCCGCGGAAGACGCTGCCGTCGTCGACGGGTCTCTGTTCACGGACGACGGCTCGATCGTGGCGTCGTTCCTCGGCGTCCGAGCGCGCCGGATCGACGTCGCGAGGATCGGGCGCCGCCCGCTCGCGGACGCGCTCTACCGAGCGGTCTTCGTCCCGGCCGGCGGCCGCCCCGGAGAAGGCAAGCTCCCCGGTCGCGTATGGGTGTTCGGCGAGCGCGACGGCCTCGCCGCGCGGCTCGCCGAGGCGGCTGCGCAGCGAGGGGTGCGGTGCGTGCGGGTCTCGATGGGCGAGGGCGAGAGCTCGCCGGCAGCCCATCCGGAGCTCCCGGAGGACTTTCACGCCCTCCTCGCGGGGACCTCGCTCTCGCCGGACGAGGTCGTCGTCTGGCTGGGCGCTCTCTCCGAGGGCCCTATCGCGGCCGAGAGCATCACCTCCGCGAGCGCCGCGACGTCGCTCGCGGGCCCCTTGCACCTCGTCCAGGCGCTCGCGCGGCTCCCTGTCGTCCCTCGGCTCTGCTGGGTCACGCGCGGCGCGCGCGCTGCCTACGAGGGGGCCTCGGCGGCGCCCAGCCAGGCGATGCTCTGGGGCTTTGCGGGCGCCGTCGCGCGCGAGCACCCCGAGCTGCGATCCCTTCGTGTCGACCTCGACCCGAGCCCGCAGGAGGACGAGGCGCTGCGGTTGCTCGCGGAGCTCTCGGGCGCCGACGCAACCGACGATCAGATCCTCCTCCGCGGTGGAGGCCGCCTCGCTCCGCGCCTCGTGCCCGTCGACGACGAGGCGCATCCGGGCAACGTCGCGCTCGTCGCCGAGACGCCCGGCGCGCTCGACAGCCTGAAGCAGAGGCCCATCGGCGACCGCGCGCCCGGCCCTCACGAGGTCGTCATCGACGTACGGGCCGCCGGGGTCAACTTCCGGGACGTGCTCGGCTCCCTGGGTATGTACCCGGGGCCTCGCTTCGAGCTGGGCAGCGAGTGCGCGGGCGTGATCGTGTCGGCCGGCGCCTCGGTCGCTCTGACGGCGGGTACGCGGGTGGTCGCGGCCGTCCCCGGGAGCCTCTCGTCGCGCGTGGTGGCGCCCGCCGCGCTCGTCGCGCCGATCCCGGAGAGCCTCGGCTTCGCGCAGGCGGCCACCCTGCCTGTCGCGTTCCTCACCGCGATCCACGCCCTCGAGGGGCTCGCCCGGCTCGGGCGCGGCGACCGCATCCTCATCCACACTGCGACCGGCGGCGTCGGCCTGGCGGCGCTGCAGATCGCGAGGCGCCTGGGGGCCGAGGTGATCGCGACCGCCGGCAGCCAGGAGAAGCGCGCTCTGCTCGGTCGTCTCGGCGTACGCCACGTCTTCTCCTCGCGCGACCTCTCGTTTGCCGACGGCGTGCTCGCGGTCACCGCGGGGGGGGGCGTCGACGTCCTCCTCGACATGCTCGGGGGCGAGGCGACCGCGGCCAACCTGCGCGCGCTCGCGCCCCGCGGGCGCTACGTCACGCTCAGCAAGCGTGGCCTCTGGTCGAGAGAGGAGGTCGCCGCCGTGCGCCCCGACGTCATGTTCGAGGCGCTCGATCTGGGCGAGATCATGGCCGAGGACGCGGCCGGCTTCGGCGCGCGGCTCGAGGCCCTCCTCGCGCGCGTCGAGCGGGGGGAGCTCTCCCTCCCGCCCTTGTCGACATGGCCGTGGAGCCGCGCTGTCGAGGCGTTTCGCCAGATGGCCGCGGCCGCGCACGTCGGCAAGATCGCGTTGACCCTGCCGCCTCGCCCTGCGGCGAACGTCGTTCGCCGGGACGCGAGCTACCTCGTCACGGGCGGCCTCGGCGGCGTGGGCCTCGTGATGGCGTCGTGGCTCGCGGAGCGGGGAGCCGGGCGCATCGTCTTGCTCGGGCGCAGCGCTCCCGGGGCGGAGGCGCTCTCGACGGTGACCCGCCTGCGCGAGCGGGGCGCGGACGTCGAGATCGTCCACGGCGACGTGGCCGACCCGCTCTTCGTCGATGCGCTCGTCGCTCGCTGCGTCGATTCCGCTGCCCCGCTCCGCGGCGTCCTTCATTGCGCGGCGGCGCACGACGACGCCGCGGTCACCCGCATGACGTTCGCGCGCGCGCGCGAGGTCGTCCGGCCCAAGCTCCTCGGCGCGCTCGCGCTCCTCCAGGCGATCGCCGGGCGGGGCGCTCGGCTCGACTTCTTCGTGCTGTTCTCCTCCGCGGCGGCGACGCTCGGCTCGCCTGGACAGGCCGCCTACGCCGGCGCCAATGCGGGCCTCGACGCCCTCGCGCACGCCGCGAGGGCGATGGGGATCCCGGCCTCGAGCGTTCAATGGGGCCCCTGGTCCAAGGTCGGGCAAGCGGCCCGCCGCGCGGACGAGGAAGCCTGGCGCGCGCGGGGGCTCTGGAGCCTTTCGCCCGCCGAGGCCCAGGAGCTCCTCACGCGCGTCCTCGAGCGGGGCGAGGTGGACGTCGCGGCCATGCGCGCAGACTGGCCGCGCCTCGTCGCTGCGCTCCCCGGAGGGCGCTCCGATCCGCTCTTCGCGAGCCTGCGCCGCGCGGAGAGCGAGCGCCGCGAGGTCGCTCCTGCCCGGGGATCTCTGCGCGACGCTCTCTTGCGGTCCCCGCCAGGGGAGCGGCGGCGCGCGCTCATCACGTCGCTCGAGCGCGAGGCCGCGCGCGTCTTGCGGCTCCCCCCCGAGCAGCGCGTGCCGTCGCAGCGACCGCTGCGCGAGCTCGGGCTCGATTCGCTGCTCGCCGTCGAGCTCCGCACGGCGACCGCCACGCTGCTCGACTGCGCTCTCCCCGCGACCTTCTGGTTCGACCACCCCACGCTCGCGGGCGCGGCCGACGCGCTGCTCTCGAGGCTCCCCGAGCCCTCGGGCGCGGCGCCCACCGAGCGGGCGCTCGACGCGGACGCGGTCTCACGCCTCTCCGAGGACGAAGCCGAGGCGCTCTTGCTCGAAAAGCTCGAGGCGTTGAAAGCATGACGCAGAAGCCACCCTCCCCGAAACCCGACGAGGCCACGCTCTCTCCGCTGAAGCGGGCGCTGCTCGCGCTCGAGCGAATGCAGGCGCGCGTGGCCGAGCTCGAGCGTGGCGCGCAGCCTGCCCCTATCGCCATCATCGGCGGCGCCTGTCGCTTCCCTGCCGGCGCCACGAGCCTCGACGCTTACTGGCGCATGCTCCGCGACGGCGTGGACGCCATCCGGGACGTGCCGCGGGATCGCTGGGATCCAGCCCGCTACGCGCACCTGCTGGAGTCGCCCCAGGAGCTCCGCTGGGGCGGCTTCCTCGACAACGTCGATGCGTTCGACGCTGCGTTCTTCAACATCTCACCCCGCGAGGCCAAGCACCTCGACCCGCAGCAGCGCTTGTTGCTCGAGGTGGCGTGGGAGGCGTTCGAGAGCGCGACGCTGGCCCCGGATCGGCTCGCTGGCAGCCGCACCGGCGTGTTCGTCGGCATCTGCACGAGCGACTACCTGCACATGCACCTCCGGCGTGATCCTTCCGAGATCGACGCCTATATGGGCACGGGCAACGCCCTCGCCGTCGCCGCCGGGCGGCTGTCCTATTATTTCGGATTGCGCGGCCCGAGCCTCGCCGTCGATACGGCCTGCTCCTCCTCGCTGATCGCCCTGCACCAGGCCGTGCAGAGCCTGCGCCGAGGCGAGACCGATCTCGCGCTCGCGGGCGGCGTCAACGTCATCCTCTTGCCCGAGATCGCCATCACCTTCTCGCGCGCTCGCATGCTGGCCGCGGACGGGCGCTGCAAGACGTTCGACGCTCGCGCCGACGGGTTCGTCCGAAGCGAAGGTTGCGGGCTCGTCGTCCTGCGGAGGCTCGACGATGCGCTCGCCGCGGGCGACCCGATCCTCGCCGTCGTCCGCGGCACCGCGGCGAACCAGGATGGTCGCAGCAATGGCCTCACGGCCCCCAACGGACCGTCGCAGGTCGACGTGCTGCGCGCCGCGCTCGCCGATGCGGGCGTGCCGCCGGCGTCGATCGATTACGTCGAGGCGCACGGCACCGGGACCAGGCTGGGAGATCCCATCGAGGTCCAAGCGCTGCTCGAGGTCTTCGGCGCGTCACGCCGCCCGGACCGGCCGCTCTGGCTGGGATCGGTCAAGACGAACCTCGGCCACCTCGAGGCTGCCGCGGGGATCGCGGGGGTGCTCAAGACGGCGCTCGCGCTGCGTCACCGTGCCTTGCCGCCCCACCTTCACCTGCTCGAGCTCAACCCTCACCTTCGCGACGTCGCGGGCCGGATCGCGATCCCGAAGACGCGCTGTGCATGGCCCGGGAGCGGCCCCGAGCTCCTCGCCGGGGTCAGCGCTTTCGGGATCAGCGGGACGAACGCGCACGCCATTCTCGGCTCGCCGCCCGCAGAGCCGGAGGCCGCGCCGTCGCCGGCCCGCCCACGTCTCTTCACGCTCTCCGCGCGAGATCCCGCGGCCCTCTGCGAGCTCGCGGCGCGGACCGCCGAGGCGCTCGATCCATGCTCGCCCGAGGGTTTCGCGGACGCCTGCTTCACGAGCCAGCTCGGCCGCGCCCACCTCGAGCACCGCGCCGCGATCGTCGCGGAGGCGAAGGCCGTGGTCACGGCGGCGCTGCGCGATCTCTCCACGACGGGCGCTCATGCCGACCTCGTCCAGGGCGAGACCTCGTCGACGGAGCCGCTCGCCCCCGTGTTCGTCTTCCCCGGGCAGGGCGCGCAGTTTCCCGGCATGGGCCGCGAGCTCTTCGCCGCCGAGCCCGTGTTCCGCAGCGCGCTTGAGCGCTTCGGGAGGCTCGTCGACGAGCACCTCGACAGGCCGCTCCTCGATGTCCTCTTCGGCTCCGACGCGGAAGCCCTGCTCGGCGCCACGGCCAATACCCAGCCGGCGCTGCTCGCTGTCGAGCTCGCGCTCGCAGAGCTATGGGCCTCCTGGGGGGTGAGACCCGCGGCGGTGCTCGGCCACAGCGTCGGCGCCTATGCAGCCGCTTGCATTGCTGGGATCCTCGACCCGGCGGACGCCCTCCGCCTTGTCGCCGCGCGAGGGCGGCTCATGCAGGAGCGCTGCGAGAGAGGCGCGACAGCTGCCGCCCTGGCCGGCCCTGATCGGGTCGCGGCGATCCTGCGCGAGGCGGGGATCGAGGGCGTCGAGATCGCGGCCATCAATGGGCCCGACAACGTCGCCGTGGCGGGCACCTCCAGGGCGATCCAGGCGGCCAGCGCCGCGCTCGCGCGAGCCGGCGTCGACGTCCGGCTGCTGCCTGTCTCGCACGCCTTCCACTGTCGCCTCGTGGACCCGATGCTCCCGCCGTTCGCGGCGCTCTGCCGCGAGCTGCGCCACGCGGCGCCCGCTGTGCCGTTCGTCTCCGACACGACCGGCGAGTGGCAGACCGCCCTGGATGGGGACGCGTGGGTCCGCCACGTGCGCGCCCCGGTGCGCTTCGGCGATGGGCTGCGGACGCTGTCGGCGGCCGGTCATCGCGTGTTTCTCGAGGTCGGGCCAGGCAGCTCGCTGTCCGCCATCGGCCGCCGGACGTTCGACGACGCGCACACGTTCGTCCCGAGCTTCCGGCGCTCGGGCGACGCCCTTTCGCACGCCGTGCGCGCGCTCGCGACCCTCTATGTACGCGGCGCGTCGCCGCGGTGGGAGGCGCTCCACGAGCCGGGGCGACGCCGCCGCTCCGAGCTCTTGCCGCATTACCCCTTCCAGCGCCAGCGCCACTGGATGGCCCCCGCCTCGACGCCGCGGCGGATCGAAGGGCACCCCCTCCTGGGCCCGGCGAGAGGGCTCGCCGATGGTCAAACCTGCTTCGAGGCGGAGATCGACGCGGAGAGGCTCCCTGGCGTCGCGTCGGACCACGTCGTCTTCGGCGCGGCGCTGGTCCCTGGCGTGGCCCTGCTCGAGGCCATGGATTCGGCCGCGCGGGCCCTCCTCGGCGCCGAGGCGTACGCCGTGGAGGACGTGTCGATCCACAAGGCCCTGCTCCTCCCGGCGAGCGGCTCGCGGATCCTGCAATCGCTGGCGGCTCCCCTCTCGCCGGACCGATCCTCGTTCCGCATCTTCAGCCGCGCGCTGGTCGGGCAGGGGACCTCGCCCTGGACCGAGCACGCGAGCGCGACGCTCGCGCGCGCCCGCGCGAAGGCCGAGCCTGTCGACATCGATTCCCTTCGCCGGCAGGCCCCCACCTCGGTCTCGGGAGAGCGGTTTTACACGAAGCTCCTGCGCAAGATCGGAGGCGACGGGCCGCGCCCGGGGGCGACCCATCAGCGCCTCACGACGCTCTGGGTCGATCGGGCGGAGGCCGCGGGTCGATTCGACGCCGCGACCATCCCGCGGCCTCGCGACGGAGCGTTCGGCGTCGCGCCGCTCTTCCTCGGCCTCGACGCGTGTTTCCAGCTCGTCGAGGCCATCCGCATGCACACCCCGGGGTGCGACGACGAGGCGCTCTACTTGCCAGTCCGGGTCGAATCCATGCAAGTGCACGGCGCAGGCCCGCCGGCGTGGGTGCACGTCCGCCTGGATGCGGCCCCCCGTCCGACCGACGAGCTCATCCGCGGCGATGCGCTGGCCCTCGACGAGGCGGGCGCACCGCTCGCCGTGCTGCGAGGTTTCTGGTTGAAGCGCGCCACGGCCGAGGCCGTGGCGCGGCTCGTCGCCCAGGAAGCTCCCCGCGTCTGCTCGCTGCGGTATGTCCCCGTGACGCCGCCCCCCCGGGCCGATCTCGAGGGCTCACGGTGGCTCGTCTGCGGCGCCGGCGCGGCCCTCGCAGGCGAGCTCTGCGGTGCGCTGCACGCGCGGCGCGCCTCCGCGTCCGTCGTCGCAGCGAGCTCGTCGCTGCGTGACGCCCTCGCGGGGGAGCCTGCCCACGGGTCCGCCGTGGTGCTCTGGGTGCTGCCCGACGCGCCCGCCGACGACCGGACGCCTCACGTCCGCGCAGAGCAGCTCTGCGCGGATCTGCTCCCGGCGATCCAGGCGCTCGCTGTCGCCGAAGGGGCGTATCGCTTCTGGCTCGTCGTCCCGGCCGGGGACGCCGCCTCTGCGGCTGCGGCGGGCCTCGCGCGGACGCTCGCGTGGGAGCACCCGCGCGCGTGGGGCGGCGTCGTCGAGGTCGACACGAGGACGCCCGCGTCTCTCGGGCTCCTCGTCGACGCGCTGGCCGCCGAGGTCCCGGAGGATCACCTGAGCGTCGATTCCGCCGGCCTGCAGGCCGCGCGGATGATCGATCTCACCCAGGCCTCGAAGGCGAGCGCCTCTCCGTCGCCGCCGCTCGGCGCCTCTCCCGGGCCGCGCCCGACAGCGTGGCGAGCCTCCCCCGATGCGACCTATATCGTCGCCGGCGGCCTCGGCGCGCTCGGCGGCGCCGTCGCGCGGCGGCTTGCCGATCGAGGCGCGCGGCACATCGTCCTCGTCGGGCGCGACGCTCGGAGCGCGGACGAGGCGATCGCCGAGCTCGGCCGGCGCGGCGCGAGCGCGCGCTTCGTCGCCGCCGACCTCGCCGACAGGGCGGCGCTCCGCGCCGCGCTCGAGCCCGTGCTCGGCGCGTCTCCGCCTGCCCGCGGCTTCGTCCATGCCGCCGGCGCGCTGGATGACGGTGTCCTCGTCAATTTGACGCCGGAGCGACTCACCTCCGTCATGCGGGCCAAGGCGGCGGGAGCGGCGAACGTGCACGCCCTGATCGGGCACCAGCCGCTCGATTTCCTCGTCTTCTTCTCCTCGGCGACGGCCGTCTTCGGCGCGCCGGGGCAGGGAAACTACGGCGCCGCGAATGCGTTCCTCGACGCTTTCGCCCGGCAGATCGCGGCGTCCGGGGGCGCTGCGCGCAGCGTCGCGTGGGGGCCATGGGCCAGCGCGGGCATGGCGGCGCGCCGCGCGTCGACGGGCGCGCTCTCCATTCGGGGGCTCGCCCCTCTGGACCCCGAGGTCGCGCTCGATACGCTGGAGAGCATCCTGGCCGGGAACGAGCCGTCGTGCGTCGTCCTTCCTCCGGATCTGGCGCCCCTCTCGGCGGCTCATCCCCTCGCGCCTCGCGCCTCGCTCTTGCGCGGCCTCGTCGCTCCACCCCTCGCGGCTCCTCCGCCGCCTCGCGGCGGGGCCGATCCTGGCCGCCCGGCGCGCCCGCGGGAGGCGTTGCTCGCCCTCGTCGCCGCGGTGCTCGGCGGAGGCGACATGCCCCTCGATCCGGCGCGCCCGCTCGCCGCGCACGGCATGGATTCGCTCATGGCCGTCGAGCTGCGCGACCGCATCGCGCAGACCTTCGGCGTGCGCGTCACGCTCGTCGAGCTGCTCGCGGAGATCACCCTCGACGCCCTGGTCGAGCGCGTGCAGGCGCTGCTCCACGAGACCGCCGCGGGCGAGGACGAGCTCGAGGAGATCACGGTATGAACGTAGAAGAGCTCCTCGATGCGCTCGGCGCGCTGGGCGCGACGCTCTCGGTGGACGACCGAGGACAGATCCGCTGCCGCGCGCCTCGCGGCGCGATCGCACCCGAGCTCCTCGCGGCGCTGCGCGAGCACAAGGAGACGCTCGTCGCGCGCCTCTCGCGGAGACCGTCGACCTTCCCGGCCATCACGCCGGACCCTGCGCGCCGAAACGAGCCCTTCCCCCTCACCGATATCCAGGAGGCTTACTGGATCGGCCGCAGCGGCGCGCTGGGGCTCGGTGAGGTCGACTGTCATGGCTATTTCGAGTTCGACCGCGTCCCTGGGCTCGATCCTGCGCCGCTCGAGCGCGCGCTCCAGCGCGTCATCGACCGGCACGACATGCTGCGCGCGATCATCACCCCCGAGGGCGCCCAGCGGGTCCTGCCCGAAACGCCTCCGTACCGCGTCGCGGTGCTCGACCTTCGCCGCCGCCCGGCCGAGCAAGCCGAGCTGGCCCTCGCGGCCGTCCGCGCCGAGATGTCCCACCAGCGGTTCGACCCGGGCCGCTTCCCGCTCTTCGATGTCCGGGTGAGCCTGCTCCCGGAGCGCTCCCGCGTGCACGTGAGCCTCGATGCCCTGCTCATCGATGCCGCGAGCGCCCTGCGGCTCTTTCGCGAATGGCAGGAGTGCCACGACCACCCCGAGGCGACGCGCGCGCCGCCCGCGCTGACGTTCCGCGATTATCGCCTCGCAGAGCTCGCGCTCTCCGAGGGCCCGGCCGCCCGGGCGGCGCGCGCCTATTGGTTCGAGCGGCTCGACGAGCTCCCCCCTGCGCCCGAGCTGCCGGAGCGGAGCGTGACGGAGCCGCCGCGCTTCGTGCGCCGCAGCGCCCGGATCGACCGCGCGTCCTGGGAGAGGCTGAAGGCGCGGGCGAAGGAGGCCGCCGTGACCCCTTCCGCGGCCGTTTGCGCGGCGTTCGCCGAGGTCCTCGCCGACCACGCCAGGCGTCCGCGCTTCTCCCTGAACCTCACGCTGTTCCGACGATTGCCGCTCCACCCCGACGTGGAGTCGATCCTCGGTGAGTTCACCTCGACGTTGCTGCTGGCGGTCGACGTGCCGGAGGCGCCCTTTCGCGCGCGCGCGCGGGCGCTCCAAGAGCGGATGTTGCGGGATCTGGAGCACAGCCAGATCTCCGGCCTCGAGGTCCTGCGCGAGCTCGGGCGGCGCCGCGGAACGGTGGGCCGGCAAGCCATGCCCGTCGTGTTCACGAGCCTCTTGCCGAGCCAGGGCGACGCCGCGCCCGGGTTGCCGTGGGCGTGGCTCGGGGAGCTCGTGTACAGCGTGACGCAGACGCCGCAGGTCTCGCTCGACTACCAGCTCCTCGAGGACCGGGGGGACCTCGTCGTCCAGTGGGACAGCATCGACGCGGGATTCCCTCCCGGCCTCATCGCGGCGATGTTCGCGGAGCACCACGCGCGGCTCCTCGCCCTCGCCGACGACGAGGCGGCGTGGGACGCGCTGGCCACCGATCGTCCGCTCGCGCACCCGGAGGTGCAGGCGACGGATCGCTCTTTTCCGGGCGGCTTGCTGCACGAGCTCGTCGCGGAGCAGGCCCTGCGGACGCCGGACGCGCTCGCGGTCGCGTGCGGCGTGAGCCGCCTCGATTACCGCGAGCTCGAGCGGCGGTCCAACCAGCTCGCGCACCGGCTCGTGCGGGCGGGAGCGCGGCGAGGTGATTGCGTCGCCGTCACCCTCGACAAGGGCGTCGAGCAGGTCATCGCGGCGCTCGCGGTGCTCAAGGCCGCCGGAGCGTACGTCCCCGTCGATCCGCAATGGCCCGACGCCCGGCGCGCCGACGTGCTCGAGCGCTGCGGCGCGACGATCGCCGTCACGTCGAGGGAGCTCTCGGCGACCCTCTCCTTCAGCGCGGCCCTCACGATCGTCTGCGCGGATGATCCAGCGCTCGCGGGCCACCCGGACGTCGCCCCGCGCGTCGCGCAATCGGCCGACGATCTCGCCTACGTGATCTTCACCTCGGGCTCGACCGGCACGCCCAAGGGCGTCGAGATCGAGCACCGGGGCGCCGTCAATACGATCCAGGACATCAACGAGCGCCTGTCGGTCGGCCCGGGGGATCGCGTGCTGGCGCTCTCCGCGCTCGGCTTCGACCTCTCCGTGTACGACATCTTCGGCCTGCTCGCCGCAGGAGGCGCCGTCGTCTTGCCCGAGCCTTCCATGCGCATGGAGCCCGCGCGCTGGGTCGAGCTCCTGGTCCGCGAGCGCGTGACGCTGTGGAACACCGTGCCGGCGCTCCTCGGCGTGCTCGTCGATCACCTGGACCTTCGCGGCGAGCCCCCGGAGCTCTCCCTGCGCGCCGTGTTGCTGAGCGGCGACTGGATCCCGGTGGGCCTGCCAGCGCGCATCCGCGCGTTCGCCCCCGGCGCGCGGCTCGTCGCGCTGGGAGGCGCGACCGAGGCCTCCATCTGGTCGAACGCCTTCGAGATTGGCGAGATCTCCCCCTCGTGGAGCAGCGTTCCGTATGGCCGGCCGCTGGCCAACCAGCGCATGTACGTGCTCGGCGATCGCCTGGAGCACCGACCGGTCTGGGCCCCTGGCGAGCTTTACATCGGAGGGGTCGGGCTGGCGCGCGGCTACCGGGGTGATCCCGCCCGCACGGCCGCTTCCTTCATTCGCCACCCGCGCACCGGCGAGCGGCTCTACCGGACGGGGGACCTCGGCCGGCTGTGGCCCGAGGGGATCATCGAATTTCTCGGCCGCGAGGACACGCAGGTCAAGGTCGCCGGTCATCGCATCGAGCTGGGAGAGATCGAGGCCGCGCTGCAGCAGCACCCCGCGGTGCGCGTCGCTGTCGCGGCCGCGCAGGGCAGGCCCGGCGAGGAGCGGAGGCTCATCGCCTTCGTGGTCCCCCGCGACGCGCCGCCGTCCGTCGCGGAGCTCAGGGCGTTCCTTGCGGATCGGCTTCCTGCGGCGTTCCTGCCCGCGGCTTTCTATCGGATCGCCTCCGTGCCCCTCTCCAGCAACGGCAAGGTCGATCGGCGCGCCCTGCTGGAGAGCCCCGGGGAGTCGCTCCTCGATGCCGAGACGCGGCTGCCGCTTCACGGCCGCGCGGCGCCCGCGCCGTCGAGCGACGCCGGCGTGACCGCCACCATCACCCGCCTGGCCGAGGAGGTCCTGAAGAGCGGGGCGCCTTCGCTCGATGACGACCTGTTTCGCCTCGGGGCCAGCTCGCTCGATATCTTCCGGCTGCTCAATCGCCTCGAGCAGACCTTCGGCTCGCGCCCGACCATGGAGGCGGTGTTCCGGAGCCCACGGCTCCGCACGCTCGTCGACTTCTACGCGCCAGCTCCAGCGGCGCCGAGCCCGGAGGCGGCCGACGCCGCGCACCGCCCCCGGCACGAGCTCCTCGGAGACGCGGGCGCTCGCGCTGCGTTCAAGGCTTCCGAGCGCGGGCTCCGGCGCTTCGCTGACGACACCTCGTTCGTCCCGCTCGAGGCGCGGAGCCAGCCTGCGGCGCTCGCCCGGCGCAGCCACCGTCGCTTCGGCCTCCGCCCGCTCCCGGCGGCGACGCTGGGCCGCTTGCTCTCGCCGCTCGGACGAGCGGAGATCGATGGAGTCGGGCGCCGCCGGTATGCCTCGGCCGGGGGGCTCTATCCCGTGCAATTGTACCTGCACGTCAAGCCGGGCAGGGTCGAAGGCGTCCAGGCCGGCACCTATTATTACGACCCGCGCGAGCACCGCCTCGCCCGCCTGTCCGCGGCGCGGCAGTGCCATCCGGCCATGCACGCGCGCACAAACGCCACCGCGGCGGACGAGGCGGCGCTCACGCTGATGCTGTTCGCGGACCTCGCCGCGATCGAGCCCGTCTACGGCGAGCTCGCGCCCCGCTTCGCCGCCGTGGAAGCAGGGCTCATGGCGCAGCTCCTCGACGAGGAGGCCGTGCGGTGTGGCCTCGGGCTCTGCCACCTCGGCGTATTCGACGTCGAGCGCGCGCGCCAGAGCTTCGACCTCGGCCCCGATCACCTGCTGGTCCTCGGCCTGCTCGCCGGTCCCCCCGACCCCGACGCTCCCCCGGTCACCGACGACGGAGGCCCCGAGCCTCCCGTCGCGCGCTCGCACCGCATCGCCACGCGCGTCGCGGCGCTCGGCGAGGACGAGGCGCAACGCATGCTCGATGCGCTCGAGCCGCGCGAGGAGGGACGGCGCCTCCGCCAGGAAGGGCCAGGTCATTCCCCCCGGACCCCCGGGACGATGAGCGCGGCCGAGCTCGCGCGAGCCCTCTCGACCCTCTCTCCGGTGCAGCGCTCGTTATGGGCGAGCCTCGCAGCGGAAGCGGGCGTCGATGCGCTCGAGCTCGGCCCTCTGCCCGCGCCGCGGCCGCGCGGCCCGGTACGGCTGTCGGACGCGCAGATGGGCGTGTGGCTCGCGCAGGAGCTCGCCCCGGAGGCGCCCCTCTACAACCTCGGCGCCGCAGCGCGGTTGCGAGGTCCGCTCGATCCGCGCGCGCTCGAGGGCGCCCTTCGCCGCGTGCTCGCGCGCCACGCGGTCCTGCGCAGCCGCGTGGTCGTCGAGGGCGGCATCCCCAGGATGCGCATCGAGGAGAGCTCGCCGGCCGACCTCCCCCGTGGCTCGGCCCGTGAGAGATCCCTCGCGCACGTGCTCGCCGAGCTCGGCGAGTGGGCCCGCCATCCGTTCGACCTCCAGCGCGACCCGCCCTGGCGCGCCCGGCTCCTCGCGCTCGGAGAGGACGACCACCTGCTCGCGCTGTGCCTGCACCACATCGTCGCCGATGGCTGGTCGATGGGGCGCCTGCTCTGCGACTGGCTCGACGCCTATGCCGCCGCCGAGCGCGAGGGGTCGCCGACAACCGCGCCGCTTCCCATCGATTACCTCGACTATTGCGCCTGGCAGCAGGCGCGCAGCGAGCAAGGGCGCTGCGACGCGGACATCGCCTACTGGCGCGGCGCCTTCACCCCGGCGCCCCCCGCGCTGCTCCTCCCCCCGGATCGGCCCGCCCCGCCTCGCCCGACCTACCACGGCGCGCGCCGGCACCTCGCGCTCGATCCGGCGCTCGCCGAGGCTGCACGGGCCCTCTCGCGCTCCGCGGGGGTGACGCTCTTCTCGGTCCTCCTCTTGCCGCTCGCCGTGCTCGGCCTGCGGGCGACAGGCGGCGAGCTGTTCACCCTGGGGACCGTCACGGCGCACCGGACCCGCCCCGAGCTCGAGGGGCTCGTCGGCCTGTTCGCGAACTCGCTCGCGCTGCGCTGCGACCTGCGCGGAAATCCGAGCGCGCGTGCGCTGCTCGCCCGCCTGCACGGCGCGTGCAGCGAGGCGTTCGCGCACCAGGAGGCCCCCTTCGAGCGCTGGGCCGGGGCCCTGGGGCGGCGCGGCGGCGCGCCGCCGTTCGATACGTTCTTCGTCTTGCAGAACGCGCCTCCCCTCGCGGAGGTGCTGTCTGCGCACCGGCGCGCCGGCCTCGAGATCGAGGCGGTGGAGCTCGACGTCGGCGCCAGCAAGCTCCCGTTCGAGCTCTGGTTATGGGAGACGCCCGACAGCATCGCCGGCACGGTCACCTACCAGACGGAGCGCTACGAGGCGGCGCGCATCGAGCGCTTCGTGGGCGATTACCAGGCGCTGCTCGCCGCCGTCGTCGCGAGCCCCGACACCCCCGTGCTCGCGTTGCCACTCGCGGGCCAGGGAACGCGGACCTCCGCGCCGCAGCCGGTCGCGCCCGTCGCGATGTTCCGGTTCGACCGGATCGAGGACCCCGAGGCCGACTTCACCTGAACCGTCGAGGCGCCAGCATGCAGAACGACGCAGAGCTTCCCGCCTTCTCGTTCAACCAGCTCCGCTGCGCGCCCGATCCCTCCGCGGCAAACCCGGGCTCGCCCCGGCGCAGATAACGACATGAACCGTCACGACGAGCTCTTCTCTTTCGACGAGCACAGCCTGGCAGATCGCGCGTACTGGCTGGACAAGCTCTCTGCCGCTCCCCCTCCTCCCTTCCCGGACGTGCTTGGCGGCGACCGCCAGCGCGCCAGCGAGCGCGCGGTCGAGGTCTTGCCCGTCCCCGTGGCGCTCCATCGCCGCTGGCTCCGCGTCACCGGCGGTGATCTGGCCCTCGCGCACGCGGCGCTTGTCGCGACCTCGCTGCTCGCCCTGCGCCGCTACAACGGCGGCCCCCGCGCCGCGCTCGCCGTGCCAGCCGGGGAGGACGACCGGGGCCTCGTCTCCCTGGCCATCCACGAAAACGAGGACTTTGGCAGCCTCCTAGAGCGAACGCGCGCGGAGATCCTGGCCGCCGCGGCGCGCGCGCGCTGCCCGTGGAGGCGGGTCGCGTCCGCGCTCGAGGAGGCGGGGGTGAACGTCGCCGGCGCGTTCTCCTGCGTCGTGGCCGCGGCGGGCATCCACCCGCCGCCCGCGGAGCCCGCGGCGCTCGAGCTTCGCCTCGCCTTCGACGCCGCCCGGGCCGAGATCCGCGTCGAGGCCGCGGCGGCGCACCTCGGCCCCGCCGTCCGCTTCGCGGCGCACGCGCTCCACCTGCTCGACGCGGGCCTGCGGGCTCCTTCACGGCCGCTCCACGCGCTCCCCGACCTGCCCCCGGACGAGCTCGCGAGCCTCGCCCGCTGGAACGCGACCGAGCGCTCGTTCGGTCCGGATCGCTGCCTCCACGAGCTCTTCCGCGAACAGGCGCTCCGCACCCCCGCTCGCATCGCCGTCGCCGACGAGGACGGGGAGCTCGATTTCGCCACGCTCGAGGGCCTCGCCAACGGCCTCGCGCACGAGCTGCGCGCGTCGGGGGTCCGCGCCGAGACGCTCGTCGGGGTCTGCTTGCACCGCTCGCGCGCGCTCGTCGTCGCGCTGCTCGCCGTGCTCAAGGCGGGCGGAGCGTACGTCCCGCTCGATCCGGAGCTGCCTCCGGAGCGCCTCTCCCAGCACGTCGCCGATGCGGGCATCGACCTGCTCCTGACGAGCGCCGCCCTGCGCGACGAGCTCGGGCTCGCTGCGGCGCGCGTCGCGCAGGTCGATGATCTGGGCGCCCTCGCGCAGAGGAGCGCGCCGCCCGGCACGCCGGAGCTCGACCCGGGCGGGCTCGCCTACGTCATTTTCACGTCCGGATCGACGGGCCGCCCCAAGGGCGCGATGAATACCCACCGGGCGATATGCAATCGGCTCTCGTGGATGCAGGCGGAGTACGGCCTGACCGACGAGGATCGGGTCCTGCACAAGACCTCGATCGGCTTCGACGTCTCCGTGTGGGAGCTGTTCTGGCCGCTCATCACCGGCGCGCGCCTGGAGCTTTGCCCGAGAGGACAGCACCGCGATCCAAGCGCCATCGCGCGCCTCCTCGCGGCGCGATCGATCTCCACGGTCCACTTCGTACCGTCGCTGCTCGATCGCTTCCTCCAGGCGGGCCCCTTGCCCGAGCTGCCCCGCCTGCGGCGCGTCGTCTGCAGCGGGGAGGCGCTCTCCACGTCGCTCGCGGACGCGTTCTTCGCGCGCCTCCCCGCGGTTTCCCTGCACAACCTCTACGGCCCGACGGAGGCAGCCGTCGACGTCACGGCCTGGGCCTGCCGCCGCGGCGAGGCGCCCGTGCCGATCGGGCGCCCGATCGCCAACACGCGCATTCACCTGCTCGATCCGCACCTGCGACCCGTGCCCATCGGCGCCCCGGGGGAGCTCTGCATCGGCGGCGTCGCTGTCGGGCGTGGTTACATCCGGGCTCCTTCGCTGACGGCCGGGGCGTTCGTCCCGGATCCGTTCGCCGCAGGCGCCCGGCTCTACCGGACCGGCGATCTCGCCCGTCTGCGCGAGGACGGCGCCATCGAGGTTCTGGGGCGCATCGATCATCAGATCAAGATCCAGGGCGTCCGCATCGAGCCCGCGGAGATCGAGGACGCGCTGCGCGCCCACCCCTCGGTATCGCAGGCCGCCGTGGTCGCCCGCGCCGTCGAGGGAAAGACGCAGCTGATGGCCTATGTCGTCGCCCCGTCGACCACCACCGCAGCCGAGCTGCGCGCCCACCTCGCCGCGCGGCTCTTGCCGGCCATGATCCCCGCCTCGTTCGTGCACCTCGCCGCGCTGCCCTTGACCGCCTCGGGGAAGCTCGATCGGCGCGCCCTGCCCGAGCCTGCCGGGGTGAGCGAGAGCCGCGAACGACCCGCGACCCCCACGGAGCTGAGGCTCGCGGCCGTCTGGAGCGAGGTGCTGCGGGTCGAGGCGGTGGCGCGTCATGACGATTTCTTCGCGCTCGGCGGCGACTCCATCGCGGCGATGCGGGTCGCCGCGAGGGCCGCCGAGGTCGGGCTCCTGCTCTCGACGCGCCTCCTGCTCGCCCACTCCACGCTGGCCTCGGTGGCTCTGGCGCTCGACGCGGGACACGCGCACCACGCCGAGCAGGGGACCATCGTCGGCGAGGCGCCCCTCTCCCCCGTCCAGGCCTGGTTCTTCGAGCAGCGGCTGCCGCGCCCGGAGCACCACAACCTCGGGCTCCTCGTCGCGGCCCCGGGATCGCTCTCGCTCGACCGGCTCGCGGCCGCCCTGCGCGCCCTCGTGGCCCACCACGACGCCCTCCGCCTGCGCTTCTCGCGCGGTCCGGAGGGCGTTCGCCAGCGGTTTTCGGGGCTGCGCGCCGACGAGGGCGCGCTCGCGGAGATCGACCTCGCCGCGCTGCCCCGAGCCGCGCGGGCCGAGTCCCTCCGCGCGGCGCTCGCGCGCCTGAACGCCGGGCTGCGCCTCGAGGACGGGCCGCTCTGGGCAGCGTTGCTCATCCGGGACGAGGGGGGCGCGGCGCGCCTGGCCCTCGTTGCGCACCACCTCCTCGTGGACGTCGTCTCCTGGCGCGTGCTCCTTCAGGATCTCGCGAGGGCGCTCGCGCAGCTCGATCGAGGCGAGGCCGTGGTGCTCCCCGCGAAGACCACCTCGTACCGCTACTTCTGCGAGGCGCTCGAGAAGCGGAGCCAGAGCCCCGAGATCCTCGAGGAGCTCGAGCACTGGGGCGCGCTCGAGAGGCTACCCTGCGCGCCGCTGCCGCGGGACCGCGAGGGGGAGAACACCGAAGCCAGCGCCGAGCACGTCGAGCTGCACCTCGCCGAGGAGCCGTCGCGGATCGCGCTGCTCGATGTGCCGACGCGGCTCGGCGCTTCGCCGCTCGCCGTGCTCGTCGCGACCCTCGCCGGGGCGCTCGCGCCGTGGGTCGGCGAGGCAGGGACGCGCATCGACCTCGAGCGCCATGGCCGGGAAGAGCTCTCGAGCGAGGTGAACCTCTCGCGTACGGTGGGCTGGTTCACGGCCATCGTCCCGCTCGCGCTGGACCTCCGCGGGCTCCGGGGCGAAGGCGCCGTGTCCGCCGCCGATGCAGCCCTGCGCGAGGTGCCAGGGCAGGGGCACGGCTTTGCTCTGCTGCGCCATCTGCGCGGCGACGCGGCCATCGCAGCCCGCCTCGCGCGGCTTCCGCCCGCGGACATCCTGCTCAACTACCTCGGCAACATCGATGATCTCGGCGATGTCGCGTCGACGTTCCGCTTGCTCCCGGAAGAGCCGGGGCCCCTGCGCGCCGGCGGCAACCCGCGCAGCCATGTCCTCGAGATCGGCTGCAGTCTCCAGGGGGGCTGCCTCCGGCTGAGGATCACGTACAGCGCGGCGCTGAACCGGCGGGAGACCATCGTGGCGCTCGGCGAGCGCTGGCTCGCGCAGCTCGCCGCTCTCGCCGGCGCGCCGCCTCCTCCGGACCGCCCCCCTTCACCTAACGATTTCCCCGACGCCGACCTCGACGCGGGCGACTTGACCCGCCTGCTCGCGCGCCTGCCCCGACAGCCCCGATGAACGACCGCCAGCTGCCCGAAGACATCTACCGGCTCACCCCGCTCCAGGAGGGCATCCTGTATCACGCCCTCTACGCGGACGACCCCTCGGTCTACGTGGATCAGGTGCGGCTGCGCCTCGGCGGCCACCTCGATTCGACCGCGCTCGCGCAGGCATTTCGCGGCGTGATCGCGCGCCACACGGCCCTCCGGACGTCGTTCCATTGGCAGGACATCGATCACCCCGTCCAGGTGGTCCACCGCCACGTCGAGCTGCCCTGGTCCGAGGTCGACCTGCGCGATTGCCCCGAGCACGAGCGCGAGCGTCGCTTCGAGGACCTTGCCTCGGCGGCGCGGCGCACCGGCGCCCCGCTCGACGCCGCCCCGCTGTTCCGCTTCCTCCTCGTCCGCCTGGACCACGCGGCGTGGGGGTTCGTCTGGACCGTTCACCACATCGTGGCGGACGGCTGGTCGCTCTCGCGCGTCCTCTCCGAGGCGCTGTCCCTCTACGACGCGGCCCGCCGCGGCCGCCCCGCCGCGCTCCCTCCGGCCATGCCCTTCCGCCGCTACGTGGCGTGGCTGCGCAAGCGGGACGCGGGCCAGGCCGACGCATTCTGGCGCCGGGAGCTCGCTGCGTTGTCCTC
Organism: Sorangium sp. So ce375; assembly: GCF_051473855.1. Lineage (NCBI taxonomy): Bacteria > Pseudomonadati > Myxococcota > Polyangiales > Polyangiaceae > Sorangium > Sorangium sp. So ce375. The sequence goes on along the minus strand of NZ_CP150335.1, from coordinate 8,787,895 downwards.
GCCGACTCCGCTGGCCACGTTCGCCGAGCCGCCCGATCCGGATCGCGACCGCGACGCGCTCTGCGCCGCGACGCTCGAGCTCCCCTCTGCGCTCGCTCTCGGGCTCCAAGCCCTCGCGCGCGAGCGGCGGTGGACGCTCGCCACGCTCCTCCAGGCAGTGTGGGCCATCGTCCTCGCCCGCACCTCCGACCAGACCGACGTCCTCTTCGGCGTCACGAGCGCGGGCAGGCGGGCGGACATGCCCGGCGTCGACGACGCGGTGGGGCTGTTCATCAGCACCCTGCCCGTGCGCGTCCGCGTACCCGACGACATCACCGTGGCCTCCTGGCTCGACGAGCTGGGTCTGCGCCTCTCAGCCGTCCGCGAGCGGGAGGGGGACTCGCTCTCCCGGATCCAGGCCTCGAGCGATCTCCCGCCGGGAGCGCCCCTCTTCGAGAGCCTCGTGGTCGTCGAGAACTACCCGCTCGACTCGCGTCTGCTCGGGGGTGACATCTCTGGCCTGGAGGTGCAAGGCGCCCATGTCGTCGAGCACAGGCCCTATCCGCTCACGCTCGTGGCCTCCCTGCGCGGCGGTGGCGTCCACCTGGAGCTCCGCTACGACCCGGCACGCTTCGCCACGCGAGCGGCGGAGCAGTGGCTCGCGCACCTGGAGCGCGTCTTGCGCCTGATCCAGCGCGACCCCCTCCGCCGCCTCGGCAGGGTGGACCTGTGCGGGTCCGAGGACGCGCGCTTCACGTCGAGCCAGCCGTCGAGCCAGCCGCTCCCGCCTGCCCGGAGGGAGGGCTCGATGGGGATGGCCGGGCGCTTCGCGGCCCACGCGGCGAGCGCGCCGGACGCGATCGCGCTCGTCGACGGCGCGAGGCGCGTCACCTACGGGGACCTCGCAGCGCGGGTGTACCGCCTGGCCCGCGAGCTCCGGCGGCGCGGCGTGGGCCCGGAGGTTCGGGTGGGGCTCTGCCTGGGCCGCTCGGCAGAGCTCGTGTGGGCGCTGCTCGGCATCGTCGTCGCAGGCGGAGCGTACGTCCCGCTCGATCCCGACTACCCGCGGGAGCGGCTCGAGTACCTCGCGCGTGACGCGCGCCTCTCGCTGGTCGTTACCCAGCGCGAGCACGGCGCCAAGCTCGGCGACGCCCCTGTCCTCTGCGTGGACGATCCGGAGATCGCCGCCTCGATCGACGCGCAGGATCCTTCCCCCTGTCTGCGTCCGGTCGATGGTCACCAGCTCTTTTACGTGATCTACACCTCGGGCTCGACGGGGCGGCCCAAGGGCGTCGAGGTCGAGCACGGCAACGTCGAGCGCCTGTTCGACGCGACCGACGCGTGGTTCGGGTTTGGCCGGGACGACGTCTTCACGCTGTTCCACTCGATATCGTTCGACTTCTCGGTCTGGGAGCTCTGGGGCGCGCTCGCCCGCGGCGGCCGGCTCGTCGTGGTCCCTTATGGGATCAGCCGGAGCCCGGACGCGTTCGTCGCGCTCGTCCGTGCCGAGGGCGTCACGGTGCTGAACCAGACGCCCTCGGCGTTCCGTGGGTTCGCCGCGGCCGAAGCGGAGGGCGATCCGCGCGCCTTGCGTCTGCGGCTCGTGATCTTCGGCGGCGAGGCGCTCGATTTCGCATCCCTTCGCCCGTGGTTCGAGCGGCACGGCGACGCGCGCCCCGAGCTCGTCAACATGTACGGGATCACGGAGACGACCGTCCACGTGACCTATCGACCTCTCCGCGCCGAGGACGCGCGCGCGAGCGCGAGCCGGATCGGCCGCCCGATCCCCGATCTCCAGCTCGACGTGCTGGACAGCGGCGGGCGCCCCGTACCGACGGGTGTCGCCGGGGAGCTCCACGTCAGCGGCCCCGGCGTCGCGCGCGGCTATCTCGGTCGGCCCGCCCTCACGGCCGAGCGCTTCGCCCCCTCGCCCCGCGGAGGCCGGGCTTATAAGACCGGCGACCGCGTGCGCCGCCTGAGCGACGGGGACATCGAGTACCTCGGCCGCGGCGACCATCAGATCAAGCTGCGGGGGCACCGCATCGAGCTCGGGGAGATCGAGGCGGTCCTGCTCGCGCAACCGCACGTCCGCGAGGCGATTGTCCTCGTGCGCGAGGACGTCCCGTCCGATCGTCGCCTCGTCGCCTACGTCTGTCTCCGCGCGCGGGGCGACGATACCGAGGATCCAAGGGCGCTCCTGCGCCTTCACGCCGAGCAGCACCTGCCTGCTTACATGGTCCCAGCGGCGATCGTCGTGCTCGACGCGCTGCCGCTCACGCAGCACGGCAAGCTCGATCGCGCCGCGCTGCCGCCCCCTGGCGAGGGCGCGTGGCGCGCGGAGGTCCAGGGCGCTGCCCCCCGCACCCTCGTGGAAGAGGCCCTGTGCGCGATCTGGGCGCAGGTCCTCGGGCGAGGGAAGGTCGGGATCGATGAGTCCTTCTTCGAGCTGGGGGGCGACTCCCTGCTCAGCGTGCAGGTCCGCGCGAGGGCTCGACAGCGCGGGCTCGACTTCACGCTGCAGGATCTGATGCGGAGCCAGACGATCCGCGAGCTCTCGCGGCACGTGAGCGCCGCGAAGGCCTCCCCCGTACCGAGCACGCGCCCGTTCGAGCTCTGCCCGCCCGAGGTGAGGGCGACGCTCCCGGGCGACGTGGTGGACGCCTTCCCGCTGGCGCAGCTCCAGAGCGGGATGATCTTCCATTCGGAGCGTGACGGCGCCTATCAGAACGCGGCCCGCCTCGGCATCGGTCTCCGCTTCGAGCCTGCGGCGTTCGCCGCGGCGGCGGCGGACGTCACCGCGCGTCACCCCGCGCTGCGCACGAGCTTCGACCTCACGAGGCCGGAGGAGCCATTGCAGCTCGTGCATGCGCGCGCCGACCTGCCGGTCGAGGTCCGTGACCTGCGCGATCTGTCCGACGAAGAGCAGGAGCGCGCCGTGACGGAGCGGCTCAGCGAGCTTCGGAGCAGGCCTTTCGACCTCCAGCGCCCGCCGCTCCTTCGCCTCGTGGCTTTCGTGCGCGGCGACGAGCGCTTCGACCTCGTCATCGTGGAGCACCACGCCATCCTCGACGGCTGGAGCCTCGCCGTCTTCGTCGACGACCTGCTCCGCGCGCTCCAGCACCGGCTCGCGCACGGCGACCGCCCTTGCCCTCTCGGCGCCGACGCGGAAGGCGCGACCATGCGGGATTTCGTCGCCCGGGAGCGGGCCGCGATCGCCTCGCAGGAGAGCGAGCGGTATTTCCGCGAGGCGCTCGCCGGGCTGGACGCCGCCGCTCTGCCGAGGTGGCCGCTCGATCCGGCCGATCGGGGCGAGGGTGTACGGCGTGTCGCCGTCCCCATCGCGCCGGAGATCTCGGACAAGCTCCGGAGCGTCGCGCGCAGCGCCGGCGTGCCGTTGAAGAGCGTGCTCCTCGCGGTCCATGCGGCGGTCCTCGCGTTCGTCGCCGGCAAGGAGCGCGTCGTCACCGGCGTGAGCATGCACGGTCGCGCCGAGGTCGACGGCGCAGACCGCTCGCTCGGCCTCTTCATCCAGCTCGCCCCCCTCGCGATCGACGCCGCCCGCGGCTCGTTCCTCGAGCTCGCCGGCGCCTGCTTCCGCGGAGAGCTCGAGCTCCTGTCGCACGCGCGCGTGCCCGTCGCGCACCTCCAGCAGCGCCTCGGAGAGCGCCTCTTCGAGGTCGGCTTCAACTTCACCCATTTCCACGTCGCCGCCGCCGCCCTGCGGGGCGCCGTCTCCAGCGTCGATGGTGCGGCTCCGACCAGCCTGCCGCTCATGGCGCAGTTCCACGTCGATCCCCGTGACGAGCGCGTCGGCCTCGATCTGGACTGCGACACGTGTGTCCTCGCGCGCGCCGACATCGAGACCATCGCAGGGGTCTACGGTCGCGCTCTCTCGTGCTTCGTCGAGCGACCCGAGGCGCCTATCGCCGACGCTCCTCTGCTCGGAGCGGACGAGCTCTCCCGGATCGAGCGCTGGGAGCGCAACGCTGCGCCGTATCCCGCGGACGGCACGGTCCACGAGCTGTTCGCTCTGCAGGCCGCCCGCACCCCCGAGGCGAACGCCGTCGTCTTCGCGGACCGGCGCCTCACCTACCGGGAGCTCGACGCCGCGGCGAACGCGCTCGCTCGGGTGCTCGTGAGCCGAGGCGTCGGGCGTGGAGCTGCGGTCGGCCTGTGCATGGAGCGCTCTGCCGAGGCGATCGTCGGCATGCTGGCCACGTTGAAGGCGGGCGCGTATTACGTGCCGCTCGACCCCGCGTACCCCCTCGCGCGGCTACGGTTCATCGCCTCGGATACCCGGATGCACGCCATCCTGGCCCGCGGACCGCATGTGGAGGTCGCCGGGGCGCTCGGCCCCGAGGTCATCGCCCTCGACGCGGGATCCGAGGCCCTCACGCGGGCCGCGGCGAGCGCCCCCGGAGCTCTCGTGGGCCCCGACGAGCTCGCGTATGTCGTGTACACGTCGGGCTCCACGGGCGAGCCCAAGGGCGTGGCCATTCCACACAGGGCCATCCTGCGGCTCGCGTGTGGAACGGACTACGTCTCTCTCGGCCCCGGCGACGTCGTGGCGCACGCCGCCACCCTCAACTTCGACGCTGCCACCTTCGAGATCTGGGCCCCGCTGCTCGCGGGGGCGTCGGTGGCGGGCGTCCCGCGCGACACCGCCCTCACGCCCTCCGAGCTCGCCACGCACATCCGAGCGTCCGGCATCACGACGCTGTTCCTGACCACCGCCTTGTTCAACAAGTATGCCTCGGAGTGCCCGGGCGCGTTCTCGAGCCTGTCGAGCTTGCTCTTCGGCGGCGAGCGCGTCGACCCGCGCAGGGTCGCCGACGTCCTGCGCGACGGTCGTCCCCGGCGCCTCGTGCACGTGTATGGTCCGACGGAGACGACAACGTTCGCCACATATCAATGCGTCGATGCCGTCGCGGAGGGGGCGGCGAGCGTGCCGATCGGAGGCCCTATCGCGAACACGGAGGCCTTCGTCCTCGACTGTCTCCTGCGGCGCGTCCCCCCTGGCACGCCTGGTGAGCTCTACATCGGGGGACCTGGCCTCGCCCGGGGATACCTCGGCAAGCCAGCCGCGACCGCGGACGCGTTCGTGCCGCACCCGTTCGCGCGAGAGCCGGGATCGCGCCTGTATCGCACCGGAGATCGCGTGCGCCGCGGCCCCGACGGCGCGATCGAGTTCCTCGGGCGCCTCGACGATCAGGTCAAGCTGCGCGGCTTCCGCATCGAGCTCGGGGAAATCGACGCGGCCCTGCGCCGCGTGCCCGGCGTCGAAGCCGCGGCGGCCGTGATCCGGGAGGACGACGCGGGGCGACGCATCGTCGCTTATTTCGTCCCCGGGCCCGGAGACGCCCTGTCGGTTACGTCGGTTACGTCGGTCGAGGAAGCGCTGCGCCGGGCGCTGCCCGCTTTCATGATCCCGTCCGACATCGTGGCGCTCCCGGCGCTCCCCATGAACACAAACGGCAAGGTCGATCGGCGCGCCTTGCCGCCTCCGCCGCGCCGCGCCGCTCCCGAGCGCCTCGTCGCGCCGGCGCAAGACTCCCAGCAGGCCCTCCTCGTCCAGATCTGGGCGAGCCTCTTCGGCGTCGATCGCGTCGGTGTCGACGACAGCTTCTTCGAGCTCGGCGGCGACTCGCTGCTGAGCTTGCAGATGGTCCACAGAGCACACGCGCAAGGCTTCACGTTCTCGCTCGCCGATCTCTACGCTTCCCCCACGATCCGCGCGCTCGCCGACCGCGTCGGCCCCCCCTCCGCCATCCCGGCGCGCGCGCCCTTTGCCGTGCTCGGCACGGCCGCGCGGAGCGCCTTGCCTGGCGACGTCGAGGACGCGTATCCGCTCACGCAACTGCAGCTCGCGATGCTGCTCCATAGCGAGCACGGGGCGTACATCAACGTCACGACGCTCCGCCTACGCCGCAGCGTCGCCCCGGAGCACCTGCGCGAAGCGCTCGCCCTCCTCACGGCCCGGCACCCGGTCCTGCGCAGCTCGTTCGCTCTCGATGAGGGCATTCAGCGGGTGCACGCGGCCGTCGAGGTGCCCATCTCCCTCGGAGAGGACGCGGCGCGCTTCGCGAGGGACGCCCGGAGCGACCTCGCGCGTCGCGAGGCCTGGACCGTCGCCCCGCTGCTCCGGGTCGCCTTGTGCTCTGCGGAGGGCCAGGAGCCCGAGCTCGTCCTCGCGTATCACCACGCGCAGCTCGACGGCTGGAGCGTCGCGACGCTCCTCGCCGAGCTGATGCAGATCCTCCGGCGCGAAGCGCTGCCGCCGCCGCCGCTCGTGGGGATGCCGGAGCTCGCGCGCCGCGAGCGGGACGCGCTCGACCGGCAGGAGGACCGCGGCTTCTGGGCCGGCGTGCTCGCCGACGCCCCGAGCGCAGCGCTGCCGCTGCCGCGGCGGAGCGACGGAGCGAGCGGGGTGCATCGCCGCCTGCTCCAGGTCGTCCACGCGCAACGGCTCAGACAGGCAGCCGTGCGCCTCGGGGTCCCCCTGAAGAGCGTCCTGTTTGCCGTCCATCTGCGCGCGCTCGCCCTGTTCACCGGCCGGCGGCGCGTTTGCACGGGCTTGACCGTATCGACGCGGCCCGAGGGGCCTTCCGCGGATCGAGCGATCGGCATCTTCATGAACACCTTGCCGCTCTCCGTCGAGCTGCCCTCCGGCTCCTGGGCGCGCCTCGTACGCGCTGCTTTCGAGGTGGAGCGCGACGCGATGGCCCATCGGTTCCTGCCGCTCTCCGCCATCCTGAGGGAGAGCCCCCACGTCGCCCCGCTCGAGAGCGCGTTCAATTTCTCTCATTTTCGCGCCATCGGCGCGGGCGCGCCCGACATCGGCAGCGCGACGGCGGACGGGGAGACGCACTTCGCGCTGGGCGCCGATTTCAACCTCGATCCCCGGAACGACGATCTCACCCTCACGCTCCATCTCGATCTCCAGCGCTTCACCCCGGCGCACTGCGAGGAGCTGACAAGGTGGTATCTCGAGGCGCTCGAGGCGCTCGCGCAAGACCCTGAGGCGCCCCACGCGGCGCTCTGGGCCACACGCTCGACGCCCGGATCCATCGCCGCCGGCTCATGCCCGGAGCGGCCTCGAGAGCTCTTGCACCACGCCTTCGAGCGCATGGCCCGCGTCGCCCCGACGAGGGCGGCGCTCGTCGCGGCGGGCGCACCCCTCGATTATGCGACGCTCGATGGCCGCGCGAACGCGCTCGCGCATCGATTGCAGGAGCTCGGCGCGCGTCCCGATGTGATCGTCGGCGTGTGGTCCCAGCGCACGCCCGATCTCATCGTGGCCATCTATGCGATCATGAAGGCCGGCGCGGCCTTCCTCGTGCTCGACCCGACCCTGCCCGTGACGCGCCTCGCGGCCCAGCGCGCCGATTCGGGCGTGAAGCACATCCTCGCCGACGGGACGCCACCTCCCGAGCTGCTCGACGAGGCGACGCGCGTCCTCGCCGTGGGGCCGGACGTCGCCGACCTGCCCCCGCCGTGTGATGCCGATCCGGACAACATCGCTTTCGTCGTCTACACCTCCGGCTCCAGCGGCGCACCCAAGGGCGTCGCGGTCTCGCACGCGAGCGCGCTGAACCATCGCCTCTGGAGGCAGGAGGTGGTTCCCCTGCTGCCCGACGATTGCCAGCTTCAGCTCATCCCGCCCGCCTTCGACCCGTTCGTCGCGGAGTGCTTCGGTCCGCTCGCCGTGGGCGCGCGCCTCGTGATGCCGACATGGTCCGGACAGCCGCCCCTGCGCGAGCTCTCGCGCCTGCTCGTCGAACAGCAGGTCACGCGCATCCAGGTCTCTCCGCCATTGCTGCGCTTGCTCGCCGACGAGGGCGTGCTCGCCGAGGCGACGGCGCTGAAGCAGATATTCTGCGGCGGCGAGGCGCTCACCGCGTCGCTCGTGGAGCGCTGTGCGTCCCAGACGCGCGCGCTCCTGACCAATTTCTATGGGCCCACCGAGACCTGCATCGAGGCGTCGGGGTACACCTGCGCCTCCCTTTCCCCCGGCGAGACGGTGCCCATTGGATCGCCCGTGGCGCGCGCTCGCCTGTACATCCTTGGCGACGAGCTCGGCGCCACGCCCGTGGGTGTCCCGGGAGAGCTCTTCATCGCCGGGGCCGGCCTAGCGCGTGGTTATCTCGGGCGCCCGGGGCTCACGGCAGAGCGCTTCTTGCCGGACCCCCACAGCCCCGTCCCTGGGGGGCGCATGTACCGCAGCGGGGACCTGGCGACCATGCGCCCGGACGGCGCGATCGAGTTCATGGGGCGCATGGATCGCCAGCTCAAGATCCGCGGCGTTCGCGTCGAACCCGGCGAGATCGAGGCCGCTCTCCTCGCGCGAGCCGAGGTCGCCGAGGCCGCCGTCGTCGCCGACGATCTCGCCGGGCTCCGGGCGTTCGTGGTGCTCCGGCCCGGCGCCGCGATCGAGCCCGAGGCGCTGCGCGAGCGCGTCGCAAGCGGGTTGCCGGCGCCCATGGTTCCACGGCAGGTGCACTGCATTCAGGAGATGCCCCTCACGCCCACGGGGAAGATCGACCGCCGCGCGCTCGTCGAATCCACACGAGGGGTCCCGGAGGCGACGCCGTTTGTGGCCGCGCGGGACGACGCGGAGGCGCGGCTCGCCAGCATCGTCGCCGACGTGCTCGGCGCGCGGGGACCCCTCGGCGTGGAGACGCCATGGCATCAGCTCGGGGGCGATTCCCTCACCGCGCTGCGCCTCGCCGCGCGTCTCGAGCAGCGGTTCGGGCGGCGCGTCCCCCTCGCGACCATCCTGGCGGACGGTCGCATTTCGAAGATCGCTCAGGCGCTCTCGAGCGCGACGGCGCTCGCCGGCGAGCGCAGCGTGCTCCTCCGCGCGGGCCCGGGCAGTCCTCTCTTCTGCGTGCACGCGGCCGGCGGGGGTGCGCTGATCTACCGGGACATCGCGCAGAAGCTCCGCTCCGGTCGCCGCGTCGTCGGCCTCCCTGCGCCCGGCCTCGACGGCGAGCGCGCGCCGTTCTCGAGCCTTGTCGATCTCGCGGCGCATCATGCCGACACGATTGCCGGACTCGTGCCCGAAGGGCCGTGCGACGTGCTCGGCTGGTCGCTCGGGGGCGCTGTCGCTTTCGAGACGGCGAGGCAGCTCCTCCGCAAGGGGCGCGAGGTGGGCCTCGTCGTCGTGATCGACACACATCCGGACGAGCTCCGCGCCGCGCCTGCCGACCTCGCGCGTGTCGATTATGCCGCGCTGTTCCTCGCCGAGCTCGGTTTATCGAGGAACGCGCCGCTCGGCGCGCTGGAGGGCGAGCTCGGCAGGGGAGAGCCTTACGAGGTCGCGCGTGCGCTGGGTCTCGTCCCCGCGGATCTCCCGCGCGCCGTGTTTGCTCGTCTTCTGGCTATTTTCGAGGCCAACTTGCGAGCCGGCTGGACCTACCGCTTCGAGCCCATTCCTTGTCGGGTTCTCCTGTTGCTGGCGGAGTCACCCGGGCAAGCGCGTGCAGAACGAGCATTCCGGGAGCTCGTCCGCGGACGAATGGAGGTCGTGCGCCTCCCCTTTGATCATTATGGAATCCTGCGCGGGGGCGGCGTCGACGCCGCGGTGGCGGCTCTCGACGCTGCCCTCGACGCTGCGCCGTAGCCCGCCCGCCACGCCGACCGCCCTCGTGGGATGACGGCGGCGCGACCGGACCCAGGTCCCTGTTGCCGAGCATGGCAGTCCTCGAGAGCCCGTCGCATGAACGCCGACGCCATCGTCCTGCAGACGCCGCCAGGCGCACCGTTCACCTTCGGAGTCACCGTCACCCGCCGAGGGCCGCGCAGCTTCCAGGTGACCGAGCCGGGGCAGGGCGCGTGGCGCCATGAGCTCGCCCGGGTAGAGCAGACAGACTACGTCGACCTCTTCGAGGCGATGGCGCGCGACCTCGGGACCCGCGTGCCGCTCGCCCGCACCCCGCCGCCGCCGCGGAAGGGCGGGGCGCCGCTGCGGCCCCTGCTGACCGAGGCCATCGCGCCGGAGATCCTCTACGGCTATGGGGACCCGTGCGTGGTGCGGGTGGGCGAGCGCGCGTGGCGCTTGCTCGTGACCTCGAACGACGCGCCGAACGCCTTCCCCATCCTGGCCACGAACGACCTGACGACCTGGCGGCTGACCGGCTTCGTCTTCCCGGAGGGGCGCGCGCCGGCCTGGGCGCTGACCGGCCGCGACCGGGCGGATTTCTGGGCGCCGGAGATGCACCTGGTCGGGAATGAAACCTGGCTCTGCTTCACGGCCCGCGCGCAGGACCGGTCGCTCGCGATCGGCCTCGCCCGAGGCGCGAGCCCGGACGGCCCGTTCGAGGCGGAGCACGCGCCGATCGTCACCGGGGACGTGATCGACGCCCACATCCTCGTGGACGCCCACGGCACGCCCTGGCTGGTCTGGAAGAAGGATGACAACGGCGTGTGGCCCCGCCAGCTGGCCGCCTTGCTTCACCGGGAGCCCGCCCTGGTGCGTGAGCTGTTCGTGGCCCGCAAAGACCAGCGCACCGCGGTCCTGGCGCTGACGCTGTGGCCGTGGGTCGCGACCCTCGAGCCCATGGAGCAATTCTACGTCCTGCAGCCGCTGATCGAGGCGGCGACCGCGGAGTTCACGGCGTTCGCGGGGCGGCTGGAGGAGCTGCGGGCGCGGGCGCGGGCGTGCGGCGCGCAGGCGGAAGAGATCGCCGCGATATCGCGGGCGCTCAGGACCCGCATCTACGCCCAGCAGCTGTCGGCGGACGGCCGCGGGCTGGAGGGGGAGCCCGCCGTCATCCTCGAGAACGACCAGCCCTGGGAGGCGCACCTCATCGAGGGCGTCTGGATCACCCAGGAGGGCGGGCGCTATCACCTGCTCTACGCCGGGAACGACTTCTCGACCGCGTACTACGGCATCGGCGCGGCCGTGGCGGACGCTCCCACGGGCCCGTACCGCAAGTCGTCGGAGGTCTTCCTGAGCTCCAGCGAGGAATGGTGGGGGCCAGGGCACCCGTCCGTGGCCGTGGGCGCCGACGGGCGCCATTACGTGTTCCTGCACGCCTTCCGCCCGGGAAGGGTAGGGTACAAGGCGTTCCGGGCGCTGCTTGCCGCGCCGATCCGCTTCGAGGGAGGCGTCGTCTCGCTGGACACGTCGGTCTGGCCGGCGGTGCGACCCGACCCAGGTTGAGGTGGCCGACCCAGGTTGAGGTGAGCGCAGGTTGAGGTGACCGACCCAGGTTGAGGTGAGCGCCTGCTCCGCCGAAGGCGCAGCGCGCTGTCATCGCGCGGGAACGGGGCACGGAGGAGGCCCGGAGGGGGCGACGTGGTCGATCCTGGTTGGTTCAGCCCGAAGCCGCCAGCAACGCCGCGTCGTGCGCCTCGGCGCCGGGCCCGAGGGGCTGGCCGTAGGAGAACTCGACGTAGTTTCCGTCCGGGTCCTTGAGCGCGCAGAAATAAGCCACTGGATAGGGCAGCTCCTTGGGCGGCCAGACGAGGTGCGCTTCGCCGCGGCGCGCGATCTCGTCGACCGCGGCGCGGCTCTCGAGCGCAAACCCGAAATGACTCATGTCCTCCGGCGCCTGCGGCGCGCGCTGGCCGCCCTCGATCATCACAAGGACGAACGTCCGCTCCTTCCCGTCCTCGGCGAGCCAGGCGACCCGCGTGCCGGCGTCGCTGCGCTCGTGAACCACCTTGAGCCCGCAGAACTCGCGATAAAAGGCGATCGTCGCATCGAGGTTGCCTACGTGGAGCGCGACGTGGGTCATCATGGGTTTCATTGTAAACTCCCCTCCTTTTCTCCCCCGGCAGCGTAGCGGCGAACAAGCGCGGCAGCAGCGGGGCTGCGCCCCGGCGCGCTCGAGCGGAGGTCCCGTCCTAGCGCACCGATCACGCTGGAGTTCCGAGGAGATCAACAGAAGGGAAGAGCAACCGCAAGGGCGCGAGGGGCGCAAGGGGAAGGCAAGAGAATATCTTGTCTCTGGTCCCTTGCGCCCCTTGCGCCCCTTGCGGTTGCTCTCTTTCCCGCATTCCTTGCCCTTGGAGCTTGCTTCCCGGCAGATCGGTTGGGGCTCACAAACCATTGAATTCAGGCAAGTTTCAGTCTGTTCGGCGCTAGGCGGGCTCGAACGCCTTGCTCGACGCGTACCCGCGCGCGGTGGACCGGATCTTCGCGATCTGATGGAGCCCTATACCATCACCGGCCGACGATCGCGAAAGCGCCGGTGATCCGCCGCCGGAGGGAGCAGGCGCACGCGGGATGCGGCGCCTGGACGACGGGGGTTATGCGTCTTTGGCAAGAGACTTCCCTTCTGCTTCGAGGGCAGCCTTGATGACCCCGATCGCCTTGGGGCCCACGCCATGAAGCGCCTTGAGCTGGGCTTCTGTGAACCGAGCGACCTGGTCCAGGCGAGAGACGCCGGCCGAAGCGAGCGCCCGAAGCGCCGGCTTCCCGATGCCCCTCGGAAGTGGAGACTCCGGTCGTTCTTTCGTTCTGCTCGGCATGCGCCTCGTTCCATCTCGGTTGTTGCCTGGGTCGCTGGCGTCCAGCTTCGCCGGCGAGCCCCGGCGTCATGAACACGTACAGCGTGTCAGGGACGGCGACCGCGGTACAACATCGCAGCATTCCCGGTCCGGGGTAGCGGCGGCCGGGGCCGTGTCGCGCCCGGCGAGCCTTCGGCGACCGGCGGCGCGACCCGACCCTGGTTGAGGTGACCGCTGACACGCGGAGACGACGCCTGTCATGGGAGCGTGACAGCGAGGGTGTCATGAGCGCGTGACAGCGACGTGCAGCAACCCGGTCGCTGGCCGCGGCCGGCGTGTCGCGACCACGGCCTGATCGCGCCCGATCCGGCGCTTCGCCTCCGGAACAGGAGGCAGAGCCATCGCTGGACGCGCCGGGTGGCCGCACGCGGCATGCGCGTTGCAGTCGTCTTGTCGCGGTCGCGCCGGGGCAGCGATGGCCGTTATCCAACATCGAACTCGTGGAAAGGAAGCATGTCATGAGGAGCAAAGCACTGCTGCTGGGATCGCTCGTCGTCGGTATCATGGGCGCAGGTTGCGCCGTGGCGTACGAGGGCGAGGTGGGCGACGCCCAGCAAGCGTTCGTGTCCCATGCGTGGGCGTATGCGTGGGCGAACCAGGCGACGGGCTCGTTCACCGCGAGCTCGAGCTACTCGCGGAACTCCTCCGGAGACGCATTCGGGCAGGGCGTGAGCAACACTGTCACGCAGCTCGGTGCGGGCCAATATCGCGTGCGGTTTCCGGACGTGGGCGTTGCGCCGGGGGGGCATGTCCAGGTCACGGCCTACGGCGCGGGCGCCGAGCGCTGCAAGGTCAACTCCTGGGTCAGGAGCGGCGATGACGTGGATGTTTATGTCAACTGCTTCACCGCCGGCGGCGCGCCGGTCGACACCCAGTTCAGCGTCGCCTATGTCCACAAGTCGGGCACCGGATCCTCGGACGAGGCGTACGTCTGGGCGAACGACCCGACGGCGTCGGCGTACACGCCCGCCGCGACCTACCAGTTCAACTCGAGCGGCGTGAACAACACGATCGCGCGCGAGGGGGTGGGCTACTATGCGGTGACCCTGCCGGGGCAGACCGCGGGCGGCGCGACGGTCGAGGTGACGGCCTACGGCCCGGGCAGCGATCACTGCAAGGTCAGCAGCTGGGGGCAGTCCGGAGACGACGCGCTGGTCCGCGTGCGCTGCTTCGACAGCTCGGGCGCCCCGTCGGATAGCCAGTTCACTCTCAACTTCGCGCGCTCGAGGCAGGTGAACGGCGGGCTCTCCTACAGCTACGCCTGGGCGAACAACGCCACGGCGGCGGCGTACACGCCGAGCCTCTCCTATCAGGAAGGCTACATCGCGGGGGACCTGGGCGAGGTGGAGACCGACATCACCATAGGGCGCACGTCCGCGGGCCGCTACTCCGTCAGCCTGCCCGGCATGTCGGCGTCGGGCTCGAACGTGCAGATCACGGCGTACGGCGCCGGACCGGAGTACTGCAAGGTCGTCGGCTGGTCCGGCACCGAGACGAACACGAACGTCAATGTCGCCTGCTTCGATGCCAGCGGCGCGCCGACGGACACGCGCTTCGTCCTCGTGTACACGGACGACAAGTTCATCGTCCTGTGAGCTGCAGGGCGGGGTGGGCTCCGGCCCGCAGGCGATGGGCGCGGCGCTCCGGGGGTCCTGAGGCGGGCTCGAACGCGCCGCCGCCTTCGAGTGTCTCGGGAGCCACCGATCACATCCTCTTTGCCTCGTCGACCAGGATGCTCACCGCGGCGCTGAACTGCGCGGGGCTGACCCGGCCGTAAGCGAGCCGCATGCCCGCGCTGCTCGCTTCGAGGGTGGCGAGCGGGCCCGGCAGGACGGCGACGCCGCGTACCAGGGCGCGGCGCGCCAGCTCTACGATCGGGTGCCGGGGCCAGAGCGTCCAGACCGCCAGGCCTCCGTCGGGGGGCGTGACCTCGAGAGGGACCTCCCGCGCCGCGCGCGAAAGCGACTCGAGCGCGGCGTCGCGGCGCTCGGCGTAGGCGCGCCGGGCACGCCGCACGTGGCGCTCGAAGCCTCCCTCCGCGATCCAATCGGCGAGCGCTGCCTGGGTCACGCCGTCCCCCGCCCTGACGCTGCTCTGGCGCTGCCGAGTGAGCACGTCGAGCAGCTCGCCGCTGCCGCACAGCATGCCGACGCGAACGCCCGGCGCGACCAGCTTCGAGAGGCTGGCGACGTACAGGACGTGCGGCGCCGACGCGCTGGCGGCGAGCGGAGGCTGAGGCTCGCCGCGATAGTGGTACTCGTGATCGTAGTCGTCCTCGAGGATGGGCACGCCGTGCGCGAGGGTGAGGTCGAGCAGGGCGCGGCGGCGCGGAGCCGAGAGCGTGACCGTGGTCGGATACTGATGATTCGGCGTCACGTACACGAGCCGGACGCGCCGCCGCCGCAGCAGCCGCTCGAGAGCGCCGACGTGCAGGCCTCGCGCGTCCACGGGGACGGGCACCACCTCGGCTCCCGCCGCTCGAAACGCCCGCCAGGCGGGGAAGTATCCTGGATCTTCCACGGCCACGACGTCGCCGGGGCCGAGCAAGGTGTGCGCGACGAGCGCGATGCCCTCCTGCGAGCCGCACGTGACCAGCAAGCGCTCGAACTGCACCGCCCGCGCGCGCCGCAAGTACGCGAGCAGCTCGCGCACCAGCGCCGGATTGCCGTCCGCGTCGGCAGCATGCAGCGCGCTCGTGCCGTGCCGCGCGAGCACGTGGGCGTACGATGCCCGCAGCTCGCGCAGCGGCAACAGCGCCGGATCGGGCGTCGCGGCGTGCAGCGGATACCGCACCTGACCGAGCGCCGGGGGTGGTGGCCCGGGCTCGCGCACGACGCGAAACTGGTAGCGCGCCGCGCTTCGCTTCTCGTGCCGCGGCGCAGGCGGCCCGGGCTCGGGCGGGGCGACGCGATAGCCGCGGCGCGGCTCCGCACACAGCAGCCCCTCCGCGCACAGCGCGTCGAGCGCCACCATGATCGTCTGCCGGTGCACGCCATACGTGCTCGCCAGCTCGCGCGTGGACGGTAGCAGCTCGCCCGCCACGCGGCTTCCGCTCGCCAGCGCCCGGCGCAGCGCCTGGGCGACTGGCACCCAGCGCGTGGGCCGACCGTCGCGGGAGACGGCGCTGCGTGGCTTCGGCGAGGAGCCCATCTGGTCGAAGTATAAACGCACATCTGGACGAAATGCTGCATCCAGCCTGCGCTAACCATCCGGGAGAGGCGCGGCTCGCTGGTGGGGTCGGCCTCCCGGAAAGAACCACATGCACCTCACCCCGAGCACGCTCCGCGGCGAAGCCGTGGTGCTCCAGCCCCTGTCTGAAGATCAGCTGCCCGAGATCACGCGGGCCGCGCTGTCCGGCCCCGACGTCTGGCGGTTCATCCCTTACTCCATGCGCGATGCGGCCGACGTCGAGAAGGTCATCCGCCTTGCGCTCGCGATGCAGAGCCGCGGGGAGGCCATCTCCTTCGGAACCCGCCTCGCGTCGACGGGCGAGCTGATCGGCGGCACCAGCATTCGCCTGGTGGACGCCGCGCTGCCGTCCGTCGAGATCGGCGGCACCTGGATCGTGCCAGCGTGGCAGCGCACCCGCGTCAACACGGAAGCCAAGCTGCTCCAGTTGGCGCATGGCTTCGAGCAGCTCGGCTGCCAGCGCATCGAGCTGAAGACCGACGTCCGCAACCTGCGCTCCCAGGCCGCCATCCAGCGCATCGGCGGGACCCGGGAGGGGGTGCTGCGGTCGCACATGCGGCGCGCCGACGGTAGCCTGCGTGACAGCGTGCTGTTCTCGATCCTGGCGAGCGAATGGGCTGCGGTGAAGGAGCGCTTGCTGGTCCGGCTGGCGAGCGCCGAGGGAGCGACGCGGGCAGCGCGGGTGGATGGCTGAGGATCATCGCCCGCCGGGTTGGCGCGACGCCGCGAGAAATCGCCTCGCCGTCGTAGCCCTGCGCGGGTGACCGCCCCGGTCGGCGTGCCGCCGGGAGCCCGCTCCTCACCGCCTTGCCCCGCCGCCCCGCCCCGGGCAGGCTTTGCCAATGGGCCAGCCCGCCGAGAAGCAGCGCCGCGCCACGTACGCCGACCTTGAGGCCGTCCCGCCGAACAAGGTGGCCGAGCTCGTCCGCGGCACCCTCCATGTGTTCCCCCGTCCTGCGCCGCGGCACGCGCGCGCAAGCTCAGGCCTGGGTGCCGAGCTGACCGGCCCGTTCGACCATGGCAAGGGCGGCCCGGGCGGCTGGTGGATCCTGGACGAGCCCGAACTGCACTTCCCTGACCCGATGGCGCCTGGCGAGATCGACGCGCTCGTGCCCGACCTCGCGGGCTGGCGCCGCGAGCGCATGCCCGACCTGCCCGAGACGGCGTACTTCGCGCTCGCCCCGGACTGGATCTGCGAGGTCCTGAGCCCGTCGACCGAGGACGTCGACCGCACGGAGAAGATGCCGATCTACGCGCGAGAGGGCGTGCGGTCCGCGTGGCTGGTCGACCCGATCGCACGCACGCTCGAAGTGTTCTCTCTCGTGTCCGGTCGAAGCTGGGAGCGCGGTCCGATCCACCGCGACGCCGCACGCGTTCGCGTCGCGCCTTTCGAGGCGATCGAACTCGACCTCTCGGTCCTCTGGGCGAAGTAGTGGCTTCGCCGCCCAGGGCCGATCTCCTCGAAATCGCATAGAACCGGCGCGCCTCTCGCCCCGGCTTTCCGCTGCGCTCCGCGATGTCGAGCGGAGCGGAAAGCGCCGCTCGACGCAGCTGAACAGCCAGTTCCCCGTCACGGGCGCTGGCGTAGCGGGGGCCACGGGATGCTGCGCGGGGGCGGGCGGCTGCGCGGCGGCGCCCTCCTGCGCCGGCCGCGGGTCCGGCCAGTGACGAACAACGTGACACCGCGATGGTGCCATTGCCCGCGGCGGATCCCGCGCTCCTTCGAGGGGGGTACAACGCCTTCAGCGCTTTCACGGGTGCATGTGGATGCTACGCACGCGCGCCCACCGCGCCGACGCTCGCTCGTGCACCTCGCGCCGGAAAGCGGTACCGTCCGGCGCGGGAGGCGCTCGTTCATCCATGCCGAAGCTCGTCGTCAACGGCGCGAAGCTGCGTTGCAGCGAGGGGATGTCGCCCTCGACGCTCACCGTGCCGCCCGCCATCGGCTCCGGTTCCTCCGAGATGCCGGCCGCGACCGTGATGGACCAGAAGCCGATGGCGAACATCGCGCCCTTCGGGATGTGCAAGACGCAGGCAAACCCGCAAGTCGCGGCCGCCACGTCAGCGGCGCAGGGCACGCTCACGCCGCAGCCGTGCGTGCCGGTGATCCCCGCGCCGTGGTCGCCCGGCGCCTCGAGCGTGACGTTCCAGCAGCAGAAAGCGCTGACCGACGACTCGAAGTGCACGTGCCAGTGGACCGGGAGCATCGAAATCACCGACGCCGGCAGCACGATCGAGGTGAAATAGGGCGCGCGCTCGGACTTCGCGCTTGTGGTGCAGCCACGCGGCGAGCATCATGTCGACCGCTTCGTTCGAGAGCTGGTCGTGGAGGGAGGGGGACGCGCGTCGAGTCATGGAGCGGCTCAGACAACAGCTTCCGGCACCCGAGCGGATCCGCCCCTCCGCAGTCACGCCATCCGCGACGCACGAGCGCGAGCTTTTCGCTCCCTCGCGCGCGACGCGCGCCGACGCGGGCGCGACGCGCGCGCTCGACGAGGCCGCGCCTGCGGGCCCTGGGCGTTTTCGAGACACCTTTGCCCAGGCGAGCATCTTCCCGGCCTTGGCTCACGCGAGCGGCGCGCGCGCGCCGCTGCAGATGGCGTGCGGGGCGAGCTGCGGCTGCGCGAAGTGTTCGGCCGGTCGGGCGAGCCTGTTCGAGAGCATCGGGCTCCAGAAAAAAGACAACGGTACGAAGGGCGCCGGAGGCAAAGCCGGTGAAGCCGCGGCCGAGCCGAGCCACGCGGGCCCGCCGATGGTCGACGCGGACGAGGTGCGGCGGCGGCTCGGCTCGGGCGCGCCGTTGCCGGTCGCCGTCGCGCAGCGGTTCTCCGCGGCCTATGGGCACGATCTATCCGCCGTTCGAGTGCACGCGGACAGCGGCCTCGCGGCGCAGGTCGGCGCGCGCGCCTTCACGACGGGCAGAGACGTGGTGTTCGCGCCAGGCGAATACCGGCCCGGCACGGGGGACGGCGATCGGCTGATCGCACACGAGCTCGCGCACGTGGTGCAGCAGGCGGGCGGAGCGGGCGCCGTGCAAGGCGCGGGCGTGTCGGAGGACGCGTACGAGGCGGAGGCGGATCGGGCGGCGGATGTGGCCGTCCGCGGCGGCGCGGTCTCGCGCCTCTCGCCGGTCGCCGGCGGGCGCGTGCAGCACGACCTCAAAGACCGCGTCGTCGGCGCCGTCCGAGGCGCCGGCCAGGTCATCGGAGATGTCGCCGAGGCCGGACGAGACGTGCTCGTCGAACAATTCTGGAAGCTCGTCCGCGCCATTGCGCCGACCGCCGAGCCGTATCTACGCGACCCGGGCAGGTTGTGGGAGGACATCAAGGCTGCGGTCGGCCGAGGAATCGACGCGCTCGTCGGCGGAGTCCTCGGCGCGCTCCCGAAAGACGGGATCTTCGGCGCCGTCGCGACGTTCTTCAAGACCTTCGTCCCGGCCCTCGCGCGCTTGACGAAATCGATCTCGAAGGACGACCACGCCGGCATCGTGGCGGCGGTGCAGGGCGCCATCGAAGCGTTCTCGCAGATGTCGGACGCGGTCCTCGCGCCGGTGCAGGGGATCTTCAAGGCGGTCTCGGGCGGCCTCGCGAAGGCGTTCGAGGCCGTCGGCAAGCCGATCCTCGACGTGGTCAAGAGCCTCGCGAAGGACGCGTGGAGCGCGCTCGAGGGGTTCGTCGACGACGTCGTGTCGATCGGGAAAAAGGTCGGCACGACGCTCTCCGGCGTATGGAAGTCGATCAAGGAGGCGCTCGGCTTCGGCGGAGACGACAGCTCCAAGGGCGGGCTCTGGGATCGCATCAAAAAATGGGCCGGCGATCAGTGGGAGAAGGCCAAACCGACGGTGCTCGGCTGGGTCGAGCCGCTGAAGACGGTGGCCAAGGTGCTCGTCGTGACCTCGCCGTTCGGGCCGATGGTCCTCGCGCTGAAGTACGGGCCGAAGGTCGTCCACTGGCTCAAGGACCTGTGGAAGGCGATAGCGGATCCGAACAACATCCCGCGCGCGCGTGAGAAGGTCGTCGGCGTCCTGCACGGCCTCAGCGCATTCCTTCAGGGAGCATCGGCGAAGCTCGGCGCCCTCGCGAACGACATCAACAAGGCGCTCGAGGGCATTTCGAAGCCGCTCGCGAAGGTCACGGAGATCTTCGGCGCGACGGGCTTCTTGAAGCTCGTCGCCGCGGGCGTGCGCCACCTCGCCGAGGGGATCGAGAAGGGCATCAAATGGGTCGGCGAGAACGTGCCGCCCTTCGTGAAGAGCGTCGGTGATTTTTTCACGACGATCTGGGCGTGGGCGAAGCCGATCCTCGATGTCGTGGTGAAGGTCGGGTTCGTCGTCGCGAACCCGCTCGGCCTCCCGATGCTCGTCGCGTCGCACGTTTGGCGCAGCGCTCCGCGCTGGCTGAAGGTCGTCGTCGTCAGCTTCGTCCTCGACATTTTGATTCGTTTCCTCGATCGATTGCCGGACGGCGCGATCGCGGCGGGCATGGGGCCTCTCGCGTCGCTCGTGAAACACGGCGTCCTCGGCTTCTTGCGCAAGATCTACGGCGAGAGCGGCTCCGACGTCGATCACGCGGTGGCCGCGGCCGATCGCGTGGCGAAATTGGCGGGCGGCGGCGGCATCGATTTCGCCCTCGGCTTCGGCAAGGGGATCCTGACGGGGATATGGGAGGGCCTCGTCTTCCCGATCGAGCTCGTCGTGCACGTCATCGAGGGCGTCGCCGCGATCGGCGAATACCTCGACAAGGCGTCGGAGAACATGTCCGCCGAGCTCCGCAGCATCTGGAGCAAGGTCAAAGGCGCCGCGGCGGGCGTCAAGGGGGCCTTCTGGCCCGCGATCAAGTCGGTGTTCTCGGGCGGAGGGAGCGGCTTCCAGAAGGTGCTCCGCGTGCTCGAGGCGGCGTGGGGCGCCATCTCCGGCGCGGCCGCCAGCGTGGGCAGCGCCATCGCGGGCGCGCTGATGGGCTTCATCATGAAGCCCGACTTCGAGCTCGGATCGAAGCTCGGCTGGGTCGCCGGGACGGTGATGTTCGAGGTGGCGCTGGCGGTGCTGACGGGCGGCGCCTCCGCGGCGCTCTCGGCGGCGAGGGGCCCGATCGCGCGAATCCTTCAGCTCATCGTCAAGATCCACACGGCGATGGGCAAGGTCTTCGAGGCGATCCTGCACATGCTCGGGCCGGTCCAGAAGGCGCTCGGCCGCGCGCTGAAGGCGTTCTCGGAGATCCCGGCCGTCAAGACGGTGATCACGGCGCTGGAGCGGCTGTTCAAGGAGATCGAGGCCGCGGGCGTGCGGGCGATCAGCAAGCTCCCCACGGCGGCGACGGCCAAGGGAGCGGCGCAAGCGGGCGCAAGGGCGGCCGGCGCAGCGGGGCGCGTGGACGTGAAGGCCGCGGAGGAGACGCGAGCGGCCGCGGCGAACGTGGAGAGCAAAGCCGCGAGCACGGAGACCAAAGGCGGGAGGGCGAGGGTCGAGGAACCTCCGGCCGCGAAGACCCACGAGGAGGCGCCGACCGCAAAGACGCAACAAGAACCTCCGCCGAAGGCGCGCGAAGAACCTCCGCCGAAGACGCACGAGGAACCTCCGCCGAAGACGCATGAGGAACCTCCGCCGAAGACACGCGAAGAACCATCGACCGCCAAGTCGAAGGGCGAGGATCCCGCTGCGGGCGCGGAGGCGCCCAATGTCGATGTCCCCGCCGTGCCTGGCGCGTCTCGCAAGATCAAAGTCGGCGAGGGACACCACACCATCGCCGCAAAACGTACGTCGACGGGCGATATCCTCCTCACGGCCTGTTCCAACTGCTGGGCCCTTCGGGACCGCCTGGAAGCCCTTGCCAGCAGCCTTCCCCCGGGACCCGCCAGGACACAGGCGCAGCAGCTCGCTCAGGAAGCGGCGGACCTCCAGACACGGATCAACAAGGGAGCGGTGAACGACATCGCGGCAGAGACGCGTGCGCTCGCCGAACGCGTCGAGAGCGCTGCCCAAACCCACCCTGATCTCGGGTGGTCACTCAGCAACTTCTTCGAAGGCCTAACGGTCCGTCCCTACGCGCCGCATGCACCCGAGCCGGCAGGGCTCATCAACGCCACGACGAAGGACGAGTTCATCGCGGCCACGGGTGGCACGGGGAGACCCGGGTGGTTCGAGCAGGCAAACGCATTCTCCGCGGGCGCGAAAGCGGAACCAGAGCGCACGCTCGACGCCGCGTGGCAGTGGTACCAGCACGCGAAAACGACGCAGGCGCGACCCGCGCTTGGCGAGTTCAAGCAGGTCAGAGCGGCAGTCGGCGCTCGAAGCGAGGCGCGCGCCGTCCCCGGCGCGGATGTCACCAACCTGCCCGAGCTCTACCCCCTCAACGTTCCGCAGAGCAATTGGCAATATCAGGTCAACGACGCCTGGATCGTGGGGCACGTGGAGAACAACAGCGTCTTCGAGATCGTGTCGAACCCCACGGCGAAGAGCCTGCTGGAAACGAAGCTCGGGCGCGGAGCCGGGGATCGGGTGCAGAGCGTGTTCGGGCGCGAGCTACAGGCGCTCGAGCGGCACGGGTACGCTTTCGTGCAGGACGTCGGGCCCAGGGGCGCCCTAGGCACTCGAGGCATTTCGGGCCGAATGGTACCTCCATCGGAGGTAGCGAAATTGCCGAGCATGGGCTACGTCTGGGTACCCTACAAGACGCCTGCGGGCCACTTCGAGGGTATCACCGGCGCGTGGGTGCTCGCAGCCCCCTGAGGCCGCGTAGATGCGACGCTCCCGGCGCGTGGAGGACGATCATGGATGTGCAAGACATCGCGAAGAGAATCTGCGAGTTCGACGAGCGGTTCGCGCACCTGGAGGACGACCGAGAGGATTTCGAAGAGGATCTCGCAGACGTCGACGGCATGGATCGCTCCACTTACCTCGACTTTCTCGCGCGACGCGGCGCCACTCCCTTTGGTCGTCTCCTCTCCGAATTTCGGAATTTCGTCATCCCCGGCGTGCTGGACGCCTATGCGCAGGGAAGCGATCACGAGAGACGAGCCATTCGCGAGATTTTTGCACAGCGTCGCCGCGCGACACTCGAGCTCTGGTCTCTGCTCGACGAGCGTGCGTGGCTGCTTTCCAAGTCACCCGCGCAGGAAAAACCCGGCTTGCTGCGGACGCTCCTGCTCCTGGGAGTGCTCGCCGAGCGGTATCTGGATGATTACCAGACGGCTATGATCCTCACGAGCGCGTGGCGAAACGTGGAGAACGATGGGCTCGATCCCAAGCGATTCTTCGACGATGTCGCGAAGATGGCGGGTCAGGACAAGCTGGAGCACGGCCGATCGGCGAGTGAGCTCCTGCGGGATTTCGAGCCCTACATCTACGATCAAAGTGCGCCCGTGAAGCGGGTATAGTTGCCGAAACAGACGATCCAACCGACTTACGTTCGGGTGGATGCCATCCCTTCCGGCATCCCCCTCCCGAGCTTCCCATACTCCGTCCTCGCCGCCGCCTGGACATGCCTCATCCGCACCGGCGCAGCCTCCTCCGCCGCCAGCGCCGCCGCGGCGACCGCGATGTTCCGGATATTGCCGCCCGCGAGGTGCATGGCGGCCAGCCGCTCGAAGTCGAGCCCGTCCGTCGGCGTCTCCGCCGGGAACACGCGCCGCCAGATCCGCTCGCGCTCGGGTTCGCCTGGAAATGGAAAATCCACGACGAACCGTAGCCGCCGTAAGAACGCCGGATCCAGCGCGTCACGCACGTTCGTCGTGAGGATCGACAAGCCGCGGTAGCTCTCCATCCGCTGGAGCAGGTAAGCGACCTCCATGTTCGCATACCGATCGTGGCTGTCCTTCACGTCGCTCCGCGGACCGAAGAGGGCGTCGGCCTCGTCGAAGAGCAGGATGCAATCCGCCTCCTCCGCCGCGTCGAACACGCGCCGCAGGTTCTTCTCGGTGTCGCCGATGTATTTGCTGACCACCCGGCTCAGATCGATCCGGTAGAGATCCAGCCCGAGCTCGCGCGCCAGCACCGAGGCCGCCAGCGTCTTTCCCGTCCCGCTCGCCCCCGCGAACAGCGCGTTCACCCCGAGGCCGCGCCCGCCTCGCTCCGCAAAACCCCACCGCTCGCCAAGGTGCGCGCGTTGCCTCGCGTGGACCGCGATCTCGCGCACGGCCGAGCGCTCCGGCTCGGGCAGGACGAGGTCGTCCCACCCTGCGCTCGACGCGACGCGCTCGGCCAGGTCGCGCAAATCCGAAGGCGACCGCGCGTCCTTGCTCGCCCGCTCGATCTCGATGCAGACCGCCGCCCTGCGCACAGGCCCGAGGCCGCTCCGCGTCGCGACGAGCACGGGCCCCGCGAAGCGCTCGGCGAATCGACGCGAGGCGAGCCAGCGCGCCGCGTCGATTCGATCGTCGAGATCCTGGCCATCGAGCATCAACGCGCTGCCGCGGAGCAGCGTCTCGCGCGTGACGAGCCGCGCCAGACGATCGTCGTCCACGTTCGCGCCGCTCGCCGCGAGCGCGAGCACGTCGAGCCGGAGCCCCAGCGCGGCGCATGCGGCCGCTGCAATCAAGGGTTTCTCGGCGCGCGCCGGCCCGCAGAGCTCGATCACGGGCAGCTCCCCGTCCCCCGCGCTCCTCCACGCGTCCACGATTCGCCCCGCGACGGCGCGCTGCGAGGCGCTCGGGTCCTGCGGGGGCTCGACGCGCTCGTAAAACCCCGCGAGCCGCTCCTCCGGCTGATCCAGGCCGACGAGGAAATGCAACACGCGCTCATGGATCCGCAGCGGGCTCGTCGAGAGGCCGTCGCCCGGGGCCACGTCGATCAAGCAATGGCCGCGCAGCGGGCTCGACGGGCCGATCGCGCTCCAATGCGCGTCCGCCAGCGCGCCGAGCGCGAGCCCGAAGCTCGGCTGCGTCCTCCGCGGATCCCCATGCGCTTCGGCGCACGCCCGAGCGAGCGCGGCGTCGAGCTCCACGCCCGCGCAGAGCAGCAAGAGATCCCGCTCGAAGGGCGACAAGCGAAATGCATTCGCCACGAGCGCGATCGCCGGCGGCGCGGGCATCGCCTCCTCGGCCGCTCCGAGGGCCGCGAGCGCGCTCGCGAGCGCCTCGTCGCTTTTGCGCTCCACGCGGCAGCGCAGGACGGCGAGGGCCGCGACGACCCAACGGTGGTTCGCCCCGTGCCAGTCGCGCGGCGCGTCAGCGGGGGAAATCGAAGAAACCAGCGTCCACCACCTTTCCCATCTTCTGGAACTCGCGCCGCGTCGCGTGGAGCAGGTGCCGCATCGCCACGGGCTTTCCCTCCTCGGCCGCGATGAACGCCGCCGCGAGCGCGATGTTGCGGATGTAGCCGCCGGAGAGCTCGATGCGATCGGCGAGGAACGCGAGATCGACGTCCGCGTCGAGCGGCGTCTCGGGCGTCCAGATGCCCCGCCATATACGCAGCCGATCCGCCGCGTTCGGGAACGGGAGCTCGATCACGAACGCGAAGCGCCTCACGAACGCCTCGTCGATGTTCTTCATGAAGTTCGTCGCGAGCAGGACCACGCCCTCGTACGACTCGACGCGCTGGAGCAGGTAACTCGTCTCCAGGTTGGCATACCGGTCGTGTGCGTCGCGCACCTCGGTGCGCTTGCCGAAGAGCGCGTCGGCCTCGTCGAAGAAGAGCGCCGCGTTGGCGGCCTCCGCGCTGTCGAAGAGCTCCGCGAGGTGCTTCTCCGTCTCGCCGATGTATTTGCTCACCACCGTCGAGAGATCGATGTGCAGGAGGGTCACGCCGAGCTCGCCGGCGATGACGCTCGCCGCCATCGTCTTTCCGGTGCCGGGCGGCCCCGACAGCAGCGCGGAGAGCCCTTTTCCGAGGCCGAGCTTTCGCTCGTACCCCCACTCGTCGAGCACCCGGCCGCGGTGGCGGAGCTGCGCGCAGAGCTCGCGGAGCAGCGCCTTTTTGTCCGCGGGCAAGACGAGATCGTCCCAGCCGTGGCGCGGGAAGATCGCGCGGGCGAGCGAGCCGATCCTCTGATCGTGGAGCGATCGACACGCCGCCGCGACGTCGGCCGTCGTCGGGCGCGCGCCGGGCTCGCGCAAGCGAGCTTGGCTCTTCACGGCGGCGGCCGCCTCGAGGATCTGGCCGCCCGTGAGGCGAAACGTGCTCGTCAACGCGGAGAGATCGACGCGCTCGACGCCGTCGCCGCCGAGCGCCCTCGCCCAGAGGCGCGCTTGATCGGCGGCGCTCGGCCTTTGCAGCTCGACGTGCGCAGCCCGGCCGTCGCCGGAGCCGAGCGCGCCTGCGAAGGGCGCCGCGCCGGAGACGAACGTGAGGCCCGCGTGCGCGCGGATCGCCCCGGCGAGCGCCCGCGCCGCGGGGGTCTTCGGGCTCGCGAGCGCGGCGCCGGCGTCGATCCAGTGGAGCGCGGCGTCGGCGAGGATCGCTTCGCGGAGGATCATCGGCAAGAGGAGCGCGACGGCGTCGTCGCCTGCGGCGAGCAGGGCCGGGGTATCGACGAGCGCGAGCCGCCGACCGGAGGCCGCGCAGATCGCGGCGGCGAGCGAGCGCTTGCCGGCGCCGGCGGGGCCCGCGATCGTGACGATCGCCGAGGGGCCGTCGCGCGGCTCGAGCGCGACGAGGCCCGCGAGGCTCTCCTTGAGCTCGGCCGGCATGAGCAGCGCGTCGAGCGAGCCTTGGGGGCGCGTCACGCGGACATAGGGCGCGACGCGCGCGTCGAGGGCGTCGTCGCCGAAGAGGAAGCCGGCGATGCGCGGGTCGATGGAGAGGGCGCGCGCGGGGAGCGGCAATCGCGCGTTCGCGGGCTCGTCGTCGAGGTGCACGAGCGCGTGGCGCAGGAGCGGCGCGCCTCGGCTGAGGCGGCGCCGCGCGGCGATCTGCGCCTCGATCGACGGCAGGAGCGCCGCGAGCACGGTAGAGGCGGTGGGCCGCGCGGCGCTGGCGCTCGATGTGCCTGGCACCTCGGGCGCGAGCGTCGCGAGCAGCAGATCGACGTCGACGCGATCGAGCCCGAAGCGAGCCGCGAGCTCCGCGAGGCGGAGGGGAACACCCGAGCGGGCGTTCTCGGCGGCGCGGCGCTCGATCTCGCGGGCCGAGCGATCGGCCTCGGCGCGCGCCGCGAGCACGGCCGCCGAAGGCGCGGGCGCTCGGGCCGCGGCGCGGTCGAGCAGCGCGTGGATACGCTCCTCGGCGGACGACGCACGGCGCGCGCGGGCGGGCTCTGCATGAGCGATCGCATGGACGGCGAGCAGCAGATCGACGCGCGCGACCTCGGCGAGGAGGTGCTCGATCGAGGACGCGTACGGCGCGGCGGCGGTCATCCGGCGCTGGCGGGTTCAGCCTGTGGGCGGCGCGGGGGCAGCGCCGTCGCTGGGCGCTTGTGGCGCAAGGAGATCCCGGAGCACCTGCATCGCGCCTTCGATGCGGAGCAGCGTCGCCGTGATCGCTTGCTTCTTCGCGTCGAGCTCGGCGAGCATTTTCTGACCGGCTTCATATTCTTTCTGCAGCTCTTGCAGCCTGGATTCGATGTCCTGCTTCATTTGTTTTCCTATCGCTCGACGGGCGACCATTGGTGCAAGTTGATCAGCACGATGACCTTTCCGCGATCCGACTGCGAGCCGTCGAACGCGGAGAGCGCCATGCCGATGACCCTCGCCGGGCGGCTCGCCCTCATCGCGTGCCCCGGCTCGGACGCGCTCGTCAACAGGTCGCCGATTCGGATCGGGCCGCCCTCGAGCGTCACCTTGACGGGGACGCGCCCGGCGAGCGCCAGCGCGGTCGGGTTTTTCGGGTCCTCCCACGAGACGCCGAGCAAGAACCCGGGTTTCTCCGAAATGACGCCCAGGATCGTCGTCTGCTCGGGCGCCGACGAGCGAATGAGCCGCTCCGGCACCTCGGGGTCCGCGACGACGACGTCGCCAGGCTCGAGCGACGGATCGTGCCGGTCGAACTTCTCGGCGAGGTCCCATCCACCCGTCTGCCAGCCATGCACGCTCTTGCCGGTCCCTCGCACCGCGACGTCCCACGTGTGGACGCCGCCGCCCCAGCCGCCCGGCAAACCGCCCACCGGATCGTACCCGCTCGTGCCGATGTTGCCCGGGATCTTCACGTTCCCGTTATAGATGGCCATCATGCGCTCGCCGCCGCCGGCGTTCCACTCGGCGTCGTTGTGGGTGCCGCCCTTGTAGAACGCGAAGTTGCCACCTGTACGAAAATACGTCGTCGAGGACTGGACGCCGATGCCGTAGTCGTTACTCCACAGGTTGATCATCTGCCGGACGGTCGCGCCGAAGCTCAATACGCCTCCGATGTAGCTGCTCCCCGTGACCTTGAGATTCCCTTCCGGCTGCTGCGACCAATCCCCGATGGCGAGGCCGCCGGTTCCGATCGCGACCGATTTGTAGATCGCCGTGAACGGATAATGGGAATCGGGATTGACCCGCAGGCAATCGTCCGCGTTCGCCTGCAACATGCCGAGCCCGCTCTTGTTCTTGATCCGACTCCCGGTCACCTGTGCGTCGCCCGCCACCTCGAGCCCCCCGTTGACGAGCAGGTAGTCCCAGAGCTTGACGAGCCGACCCTTCGTGGTCCCTGCCCGACCGAGGATCATCAGAGCCTCGTAGTTCTTGGAGTTCTCGATGGCGGCGTAGCCGGTTGTATTTCCGATCCCCGAATGGTCGTGCGTCGTGCTCGTGAAGTAGAGCGCCGAGTTCGCGGCATAAACGTCGCCTTGGACAGTGGCCTTTCCACCGATCGTCGCGTCGCTCGTGACCTTGAGCTGCCCGGCTGGGAGCTGCGTCCAATCCCCGACGGCGAGGCCGCCCGTCCCGATCGCGACCGGCTTGTAGATCGCCGTGAAGGGATAATCTCCATCGGGATTGACGCGCAGGCAATCGGCCGCGTCGGCCTGCAACATGCCGAGCCCCGTCTTGTTCTTGATCCGATTGCCGGAGACCTGGAGCGCGCCGCCGATCACGGCGTCGCTCGTGGTCTTGAGCTGCCCGCTCGGGAGCTGCGTCCAGTCGCCGACGGCGAGGCCGCCGGTCCCGATCGCGACCGGCTTGTAGATCGCCGTGAAGGGATAATCCCCGTCGGGATTGACGCGCAGGCAATCCGTGGCGTCCGTCTGCAAGATGCCGAGCCCCGTCTTGCTCTTGACCCGGTTTCCCGACACCTGGACGGTTCCCGTCACGTTCAGGTTGCACTCGAGATCGACGAGGCCAGGCGACGCATCGCCGCGCGCGTGGAGCGCGTACCCGGCGTTCGCCGGGCCAGGCAGCCGCAGCCCCGAATACGTCCGCCCCGTCGCCGTCACCTGTGAGGCCTGCCCGTTCGCGATGACCGCCTGCCCGAGCACCACAGCGTTCGCCTGGACCGCGGCTGCGAGCACGAGCGTGGGCGCCTGCGTGAACCGCGTATTCGAGGAAACGGCGCTGTTCGCGTCCGCGGGCCTGTCCGCGACCTCACCGAACGAGAGCTGAACGTAGAGCGCCCCGTTGTTCTCCGGCTTGATCGCGAGCGTCTGGTCCGCGCCCACCAGAATCGTGCGGCCCTGAGCGTCGATCGCCGTGCCCGCCGACACCTTGACCGTCGTCGCATTGGCGAGCGCGAGCCCGAGCCCCTCGCACACCCCGGCCACGTGCAGCAGGCGGTCGTGCCGCTGCCGGCGATCGATATGATACTTCTGCTCGTCGATGAACTCGTCGTCCTTGAGATACTCGCCGTCGTAATAACGAACGCGAGAGAGCGTGTAGGTCGGGAGCTCGTACTTATCGGCCATGGCCTGTTCCTCGAATCAAATACGGGCAATGGGGGCTGAAGTTCAAACCTTCGTCGTCCCGAGCACGAGCGGGTTCGTGCTGCTGATCGTGAGCCCAGGCCCGAAGGCCGTGTTGCTCTTCGCGTTGTTGATGCGCATCGCCGGGTAGAGGATGCGGAGCCCATACACCGCGTGCGCGGGCTTCTCGCGGTCGACGATGGCCCGCACTCGGCGCGTCTGGCGCGCGAGCTTCGCCGGATCACGCTCGGACACCGTGAGGATCACGCCGAAAAAATGAGGCGGCTTCGGGTTGAACGGGAAATGCACGGCTTCGAGGCTCTCGTGCAGGCCGTCGTGGAAATCGACGACCTGCGCCTCGTCCCCCGACAGGTGCAGCACCTTCTCGATCCCGGCGCGCGTCCCCCGCTCCCGGTAGAGCGGCACGATGTTCGCGAGGAATTTTTGCTTCGTCTCCTCGCTCCAATCATCGCGCAGGCTCGTCGCCACCCACTGCGCGAGCCAGGGCAAGAACTCCGGATCGGTCCGCAGAGGATCGAAATAACGGTCGATCCCGTCGAGGACCCGCTCGATCCCCTTGAGGTCGCGAACGTCGTCGAGCGAGGCGTCGTCGGGGATCGACGCCGGGTCGACGCCCGAGAGCACCGCCTCGAACGCGAGCAAGAAGCGGCCGAGGAACGGGCTCTGCCGCAACACCGCAGGCAAATAAGGCAGATAACTGCTCATGGGATCGGCCACCACGTGCTCCCTCGCCGCTCCATCAACGTGAGCTTCATGTTCGCGGGCTCGAAGCGCGGCAGCTCGTGCGCCTCGATGCGCAGCCCGAGGAGCTTGCCGCCGCTCGTGTTCTGTCGGCTGCCGAGCACATCGCCCGGCGCCGTGAGCTTCAGCGTGGCGTCCGTCGCGACGTACTCGACGCCCTCGACGTCGTCGATGACGGCGAGAACGTCGGACAGATCGACGTCGCGACCGAAGGGCCAACCGCGCCGCGTCCGCCCGTCGGGGTAGGGGTCGAAATGTTCGAGCAGCGCGCGCTGGATGGCCCCGCGCACGCCGGCGCCGCCTGGCGGCGCGTCGTCGCGCAAATGAATCGTCGCCTCGAGCGTGATCGGCACCGGCGTCGGGCCGACCACGTGGAGCCTCGTCGTGATGAGGCGGCGCTCGGCGAAAAAAGCGGTCAGCGCGCCGAGGAGCGCGGCCGAAGGCGCCATCCACGGCGTCTTCGGGCGAGGCACGACGATGAGGCTCACGTGGCTCGGCGCGGCCGCGAGCTTGTTCGCCGCCGACAGGTCGCGCTCGGGGACGCAATGCGCTCGCGCGATCTCGCTCGACCCCGCGTCCTTGGCCTCGAGCTCAAGCGCCTCGGGCGAGCGAGGCCACGCGGACGCGACGAGGCGCTCGTAATCGTCGGCCGTCACCGCGCGGTAGAGCTCGCGCAGGTCGCGGAGCGTGGCCTCCGTGGCGGCGCCGAGATCGGCCTCGCCCCCGTGCGCGCCGCCGCTGAGGAGCCGCAAGAAGGCGCGCTCGCTGCTCTCCGGGATGCGACCCGCGCGAAAGATGAGCATCTCGGTCAGCCACGCGAAGAGCTCGATGAGCGCGATGCCGGGATCCGACGGGTTGTGATCGGTCCAGCCCGGGTGAATCGCCGGCAGCGCCGTACGCGCCTCCTCGACGAGCTCCGCGTACGTCTTGTCGTCGAGCACCGGGAGCTTGATGGCCATGGCTCACGTCCCTCCGGGCGAGAAGATCTGCACGGTCTGGCGGCCCGGATAGATGAGCACGCGCGCGCGCGTCGGGCTGTCGGGCTCCGGCGGCCCGGCGCTGCTGCCAGTCGGGGACATCGTCCACGTGAGCGCGCCGATGCGATGCACGCCCGGGATCGCCATCACGAAGCGATAGACGTCCGACTCGTGCGGGAGCGCCCCGAAGGCCCAACCGCCGCCGTCGGTGTTGCCCGTGATGGGGTGGAAGAACGCGACCAGCGCGCGCTCGATGCGATCCCGCAGCGCCTCGAGCCCGGACGCGGACGACGCCACGACGTCGAGCTGGGTGACGCTCACCTCGATCCACGAGGGACCCGCGATCCGGAGCGTCACGGCCGGGCCCGAGCGCGCGCGCAGGTAGGCGTCCACCTCGCGGAGCAGGCCCGTCGTGGCCGCCGGCGGCACATCGGGCCCGTTCGTCGCGATGAGCAAGACGAGCGCGCCCGGCGCGAGCGCGCCGAGCCCGGCCGTGTCGGGGTTGTCCGCCGCCTTGATCACGTCGAAGTCCGGCGTGATCACCCGCGCGCGCGCCACCGCGGGCGAAGCCTCGAGCGCGAGGTCCTCGAAATCCTGCGCAGTCACCGCGCGGTAGCCGTGGCGAACGACGCTCGGGCCCCACGTCTTCACGTCGCCCGGCGTGTCGGCGTCCGCGCCGCCCGTCGCTCGCTCGTGGTTCGTCACGCCGTCGACGTACGGGACGGTCGTCTTGAGCGCCACCACGGTCCCGGCCGGGCGGTTGCCGTCCGCGCCGCCGCCGGTCGCGTACGCCTTCGCGCGCACGTTGCGGCTCGCCCACGGCGGCGCCATGCCGCGCCGGCCGTCGCCGAAGCGCACGACGCCCGCCTCGCGATCGATCGTGTAGTGCCGGTCTCGCGGTCCCGAAGCATAAAAATCCTCGACCTCGTGCCAGCGCACCCAGACCTGCCCGGGGAAGGCCGGATCGACCTCGCTCGACACGGCGTCGTCGCCTTCGGCCTCGACGAGCGCGCGCCGCTCCTCGCCCTCCGGCGCGCTCGGCTCGCGCACCTCGACGCGCTGCCCGGCGAGCACGGGCCGCGCCGCGAGCTTGAACGATTGCCCCGCGCTCCCGTCCGCCGAGCCCAGGATCTCGTTTGTCCTGGCGGTCGCGTCATAGGCCCACACCGTGTTGGTCAGCACGTGGCCGAGCCTCGGCGACGACACCCCCGCGGGGAGCTGCGAGCGCGCGCGAATCCAGAAGAGGTCTCGCGCGAAGAGAGCCTTTCTCCCGAAATCCTTGGGACCGACGAAGCGGACGAGGCCGCTCGCGGAGAACGCGCCCGTGCCGTCCTCGCAGACGAGCGGCGTCCACGCCCCGCCGGACGACGAATACTCCCACGTCACGCTGCCGCTCACCGCCGCGTTCGCTTCCTTCGCGGCGCTCACCGGATCGAGCGGGGCCACCTGGAAGTAGAGGTACGTGTCGAGCGGGGCGAACGCGCGATCGAAGCCGAGGTACAGCGTGCGCGCGGCTTCCCCCGAGCGCGTGAACGGCGCGAACGGCGCCGCGAGGTCGCGATCGACGCAGGCGCGCTCGTCCTCCGTCGTGCAGAGCGGCTTCGTGTTCTTGATCGTCGCGGTCGACGTGAGGGTGATCGATTTGACGATGGGCGGGCGATAACCGTCATCGGTCATCTTCGGCGGTGTCAGGTTGTAATCGATCGCCAAGCCCTTGCCGAACGAGCCGCCGGAGAGGCGGATTCGAAGCCACGTCGCCTTCGTGCTGCCGATCGTCATGGGCGCGGCCTCGGCGGGCACGACGAACGGCGTCGTCGTACGCAGCACGTCCTTCGCCGTCGCGCTCGTCGGTTTTACGTCCGCGAGCACCACCTTCCAGCCGGTCCCCGTCGAGATCTCCCACGTGAGCACCGGCGCGTCCGTCGCCTTGAGCGGCTGCGTCGTGTCGTTCAACGTCACGTTCACGGTGACGCTCGCGCCCGGGCGGAGCACCTGGTCGCACGCGAGGAGCAAATGGTCGTTGAGCCGCGGCTGCTCGCCGAACGGGTAGAAGTCGAGCGAGAGATCGAGCACGCGCCCGCTCGAGAGCGCCGCGGTCGGCGCGACGTTCGTCTGGGTCTGCGTGGTCATCACCTGCGCGCCGAGGAGCTTCGGCACCCCGGCCGCCGGCCATGCTTGGAGCTCGGCGCGGAGAAAACGCGCGCTCCGCCCGTTGATCGAGATCTTCGCGATGTCCGAGGGGATCTTGAACGTGATGCTCGTCGTCGGTACGGCGTCGAGCGTGAGCGAAGACCAGGCGGCGCCGTTCCAGTAGGTCCACCGCACGAGCGGCGCCTGGGGCGCGTGGAGCGCTTGCCATTTCGCGGCGTCGTCGACGGTGAAGGTGACGGTCACCGGCGTGCCCGCGGGCAATCCGAGCACGTCGTCGGCCGCCAGGTACATCATGTGCGGCGCCGCTGCGCCGCCGTCGAAAGCCTCGAAGAACGCGTCGCGCGCCCCGGTCGCCTCGGCCGTGTGCTCCGAGAGGCGATCGCCGTCCGGCTGGCGCACGAAGACCGCGGCGAGCTTCGCCCGCGTCGTGCGCAGGTCGTGTTCGGTCTCGAAGACGACCTCGCGCGCGTCGCCCGGGAGCGGCTTGGCGCCGACGCGTGTTTGTCCCGGCACCGTGGGCTCGGCGTCGCCCCGCGCGACGAGCGTGAACGTCAGAGGCACCCGCGCCGCTCGCGCCTCGGCGGGCGTGACGCCCGTCCGATCGAGGAACGCGAGGAAGCTCCGCTCGGGCACGCGGTTGACGCGGTCGATCGCATGGCGCGCCATCCTCGCGAAGACGCGGACGAGCGCGCGCCCGAGATCCACCTCGTCGCCGGCCGGTGGCGTCCAGCCGGGCACCGAATTGCCCTGCGCGTCGGTCGTCCGCGTGAACGCGGCGGCGAGCTTCTCGGTGCGCTCGGCGATGTCGTCGTACTCGGATCCCAGGACGGGGGGGCTCGGGATGGGCATCGTCCGCTTCCGATCAGATCGACAGGTAGAAGGGGTAGACGAGGTTCGACCGGCTGTTCGTGGCGCGCACCTCGTAATGGATGTCGACAAGGACGCCTTGCGGATCGCTCGGGTGCAGGCGCGCGTCGACGGAGACGAGCTCGACGCGCGGCTCCCAGCGCTGGATCGCCTCCGTCACGGCGCGGGCGATGTCGCCCATCGTGCCGGACGAGCGCGTCGCGAAGACGAGCTCGTGGATCCCGCAGCCGAAATCGGGGCGGCCGATGCGCTCGCCGCGCGCCGTCGAGAGGAGGATCCAGATCGCCTGCCGGATCTTCGCCTCGCCGCCCGCCTCCGCGACGCGGCGCGCCTCGTCGAGGCCCACGCCCCCCGTCGTGAAATCGAATCCCCAGCCGTTGCCCAGGAAATCGTCGCTCCGAGCGGCCATCACTGCACCTTCAGCTTGCCGTCGTTGATGTTCACGCTGGCGCCTTTGATCGCGACGTCGCCGTCGCTCTCGAGCGTGAGCTTGCCCTTGACCTTCACCGTGAAATCGCCCTCGGACGTGATCGAGAGCGCCCCTTTCGCGGCGTCGAAGACGATGGTGCTCTTCTGCTTGCCGTCGGCGATCGTGATCTTCTCGGAGCCCTCCGTGTCGTCGAGCGTGACCGTATGCCCGCTCCGCGACTTGACGATCCGCACGTTGTTCTTCCCATCGGCGTTGTCGGCCGGCGGCGTGTCCTCGCCGTTCCAGAGCGCGCCGACGACGAAGGGACTATCGACGCGCCCGTGCTCGAACATCACCAGCACCTCGTCGTCGACCTCGGGCAAAAAGTAGACGCCCCTGTCCTTGCCTGCCATCGGCGTCGCGACGCGGGCCCAGTTGCTCTCGTCCGCGTCCGACAGCCAGGGGAACCTGACCTTGACGCGCCCGAGGCCGCTGTCGTCCTGGTTGTTCGTCACGATGCCGACGACGACGCCATAAATGCGGCTCTCGTCGCGGCGAGGCGCGGCGAAGAGGTCCTTGAACGCCCCGTAATCGCTCACGGCAGTTGCTTCTCCGCGGAGAAAGAGGTCTGAAACCCGGATTTCGCCGAGAACCGGTGCGTCACGGAGCCCAGGCGGTACTTGCCGCTGAACCGCGCGCCGACGTTTTGGATGTCGACCTCGACGCCCGCGCGCAGATCCGTGCGGCCGAGGCAGCTCCCCTGCACGCTCATGCTTCGGCGCGCGAGCCTCTCGAGCTCGGCGTACGCCGCGCGGTCCGCCTCCTCCTGCGTCGCGATCGCCTGCCTTGTGAGCACGAGCTTCGCCTTGCCGAACGCCGCGTCCCCGCTCGCTCCGGGCGGCGCCGCGCTCGCCGATCCGGACGTGCCGATGATCTCCTTCTTCGTCGCGGGATCCCAGCCCCGCACCTCCACGGAGCCCACCTGATCGGCCGCCTTCACCGTCGCCGAGAAGTCGTTGAGATCCTTGTCCGCCGAGAGCACCACGGTCTTCTGGGTCGTGCTCTTCTTCTGGAACAAGAGCACCTCGCCGTCCACCACGACCTCGTAATCGATCTCCTTCGCGCGCTCGCGCAGAAACTCGAGATCGCTCTTGCCGTCCTGGAGGACGTATTTGCGGACGACGCCGCTGTCCTTGACCTTCGGCGACAGCCCGTTCTTGTTCGCGATCTGCGCGGCGATGTCGCTGTCCTTCATGTCGACGAACGTCCGCGTGGACGTGCCGCGGCGCAGGCGGTGACGGCGATCGTAGCCCCGCACCGTGAAGCGCGGCGCCTGCCCGCTCGACAGGTCGAGCTCGACGCTCACGATCTCGGCCTTGCAGACGGTCTCGAGGTTGCTCGTGTAGCCGAGGTCGATCTCGATCGCCTTCCCCATGTCGAAGAGCTTGTCGTCGACGCGTGAGACGTCGGTCTTCTCGTCGTCCCAAGCGATGAACGAGATCTTGCAAGCGCTCGGCCCCTCGGTGTCGTCCTGCACGTCGACGTCGACGAGCGCGTCCCAGTAGGGCGCCGGCCACGGCTTGCCGTCGAGCCTCACTTCGATCGAGGGGACGTCGCTCCCAGACTCCATCGCGCGTCCTTTCACCGTACCTTCGGGATTGCGAGCGTGCGCCCCGGGACGAGGGCGCGCGGATTCTCGATGCCATTCTCGTCGGCGATCAGCCGCCAGTGGCCGCCGTCGCCATAATGCTCCGCCGCGATGCCCATCAGCGTGTCGCCCGCACGAACGACGTACACCTTCGCCACGTCGGCCGAGTGCAGCTCGACCCGGTTCGACCCGACGACCTCCATGAACGTGCACTCCATCGTCGCGCGGACGGGCGTGCCGTCGGGCATGAAGAGCGTATAGGTGCGGTTCGCCCGCTGGAGGACGCCATGGAAGAGCGTGCTCTTGCCCCACATCAATTGGCACTTGGGGGGCCGATGCAGCTCGGCGTTCACGCGCATGAGCGCCATGACCTCGTCGGTCTTCTTGACGACGCTCTCCGGCGGGGTGAGCGAGCCGCCGACGAGGCTCGTCACGCTGCTCGCCATGGAGGCCGCCGCGGCCGCGAGCATGCCGCCCGCAGAGTCGGACGGGTAGGGCGCATAGGTATCGAAGAAGAGGTTCAGCGTGAGCGTCTCCGGCGCGACGCTCCGAAACACCATCATCCCCGACGAGGCGCTCGTCGAGCCGAGCGTCGGCTCGACGTGCTCCCAGGTCGCCGACGTCGAAAACGCGAGCTGCGCCGGATTGAAGCCGACCTTCACCTCGCCCGGCTTGGTCCCCTTCTTCTGCTCGTAATAGATGGTGAGTTTTTCGACGGTCTTGTCCGCGCTCATCCGAGGCCTCCTCGGCGATCCCGCTCCGCCGCGATCCTCCGCAGCAGCTTTCGCTCGACCTTGTCGACGAGGGCCTCGATGTCGTCCTCGGGCGCGGGGCGAGGTCGCGCCGTCACGCCCTGCGCGCGCTCCGGCGCATGGACGGCCGTCGCCACGGCGCGCGCGGCGCGGGCCACCGTCGGGACCTCCGGCGCCGCAGGCGTCGCCGCGACAGCCGCAGCGGCCGCGCGGACATGGGGCAGCTCGGCGAGCCGCGGCGTCGAGGCGGCCGCCGCGCGCGGCGCGACGCGAGGTCGGCCGGGCAGCGGAGCCTCCGCGAGGGCCACGGGCGGAGGAGGCTCGGTCGCGACAGGCGCGACGACGGGTCGCGTTGCCTGGTGGCGCAGCGCCGGGGCGTCGC
This sequence comes from Sorangium sp. So ce375, assembly GCF_051473855.1. Taxonomy (NCBI): domain Bacteria; kingdom Pseudomonadati; phylum Myxococcota; order Polyangiales; family Polyangiaceae; genus Sorangium; species Sorangium sp. So ce375. The sequence goes on along the minus strand of NZ_CP150335.1, from coordinate 8,750,518 downwards.
CCTGGACCCCACGGGGGCTGTCCGTCGCTCGATCCGGAACCCGGCGCAGCCCTCGGGGGGCGACCGCGCGATGCGCGCGGGCGAAGGGATTGGCGGAGGCGGTGGAGGTCAGAGGCGTCCCGGTGTCCACGAGGGGGGCGAGCGGGCTCGGCGGCGAGGCAGGGGCGACGGTGACCGGCGGGAATGGCGCGTGCTCCGGCGCGTCGGCGGTCCCAGCGGGTGGGAATGGCGCGCGCTCCGGCGCGGCGGCGGTCCCAGCGGGTGGGAATGGCGTGTGCTCCGGCGCGTCGGCGGCTCCAGCAAGGGGGAACGGCGCGCGCTCTGGATCTCCCGCGCCTCCACTCGGTGGGAATGGTGCGCGTACCGCTCCAGCCCCCGCTGGAACCAGGGGGAACGACGCGCGCTCTGCTGCGCCTGCGGCTCCAACCTGCGGGAGCGGCGTTCGCTCCGCATCGCGGGCGGCTCCGCTCGGGGAGAGCGGCCGTCGCGGCGGCTCGGCGGCCATTCCGGCAGCCGAAATCGGCTCTGGCGGCGTCCGGACGGTATCTCGGAGGGGCGAGCCGGCCTCCGGCGTCGCCCCGACCGTGGTTGAAGCGGGCGCGGCGGAAGGGAGCTCGAGCGCGTCGCCCGGCAGCCGAAATGCGTCTCGCGGGAGCGCCGAAAGCCCCGGCGACGGCGCCGCGCCTTGGACTACGCCCGTCGCCGCCCGCGTCGCCTCTGCCCGTGCGACCGTCGCCGCCTGCCCCTCGCGCGCCACGAGCGTCGATGCATGGACCACGACGCGCTCTCTCTCGATCCTCGCGGCGCCCCCGCCCGCCGGCGCCGCGTTCCCCGTCACCCAACGCGCATGGACGAGCGGCAGATCGTTCACGCGCAACGTCCCTCCCTGGCCCCGACGCTTCGAAAGATCGCCCAGGAGCGGGAGGCGCCCCGAAAAGAAATCGACCCAAGCCACGATGCGCCGAGCAATCGCGAACGAGATCACCCCCGGCCCAAGGAGCGGCCGTAACAAGCGCCGGAGGAGCGCCGGATCGACGCCCTCGAGCCAGGCCTGGGGTGCGGATCGCTCCTCCATGGTCACCCGGAGATCAGCGACCCGGCCGCGCGGACCGCTGACAAGACGCGGCTCGCCGTGGGCTTGGTGATCCCGCGATGGACGAGCTCGATCGACTCGGCGGCCACCTCGGTCCCGGCGGCGCCCTGGAGCTGCGGCCCGGTCCATTTGACGGGGAGCGCGTCCCGAACGTCCCACCACATCGCCGGCAAGCGCTCCTGATCGAGCAGGAGGATGCTGAGGTTCCGGCGCGTGATCACGCCCTCCGACACGTCGTTGAACCACACCCAGAGCGTGTCGAGATCGGTGAGCCCGCGAGAGAGGACGAGGTTCGGAAACCGCGTCTCCCCCGGCAGCTTGTGGATGTACCCATTCACGCCGCCCTCGGCGTACTCCTTGACCTCGACGCTCGCCTCGAGCCCGCGGACGTCGCGGAACCCGCCGACGAGAAGGCCGTCCACCTCGACGAGGAAGTTGTAGCCGAGGTACGGATCGAGCCTCGCCCCCGAGAGGGCGAAGAGGGCGTTGACTCCGAAGGGCAGACCAAACACGGGCTCGCTCCGTTCAGCCGCTCTTCGCGGATGCTTCGTTGATTCGAGTGTTCATGCGCGCCACCTCGGCCACCCACCGCTGCCTCTCGCGGTGATCCAACTTCATGACCTCGTCGTACGTCCAGTGCAGGTAATGGGAGAGATAAGCTACCTCCTCGGAGAGGCGTTCCGAGGGGTAGCTCAGGCTTCCCCCATGGCTCGAGTCTCCACCTCGAACTCGCCCTGGCAGTGCGGGCAGGCGACGACGAGCCGCGCGTGCCCCTGCTCGTTGATGCGCCGATAGAAGCCCTGCAGGAAGATGAAGTCGCCGGAGAGGAGCCCCTCGATGACCTTGGGGTTGATGAACTCGAGCGACCCGAGCCGCACCACGACGCGCGAGAGCAGGATGATCACGAGATACCCCGGATTGCTCTGCACGCGCGGATCCTTGAGCGGCGCGATCTCGTCGTACGCCGTCGAGAGCCGCATCGCGCCGTCGCGGTGCACGACGCCGTCCGGGCCCACGTACCCGTTCGGCAACGTGAACGGAAAGTCCACGGGTCGCTCGGGAGAGCCGACTACCATTTCTGGACCTCGACCCCCTCGTGCGCGAGCTCGAGCGTCTCGATGGCGATCGCGTCGCTCGTCGCGTCGAACGCCGGGCCGGACCATTTGCTCGGCCAGCAATTCTTGATGTTCCAGCGGATCTTCTCGTTGCCGGCCTCGTCGCGCAGGATGATCGAAATGGTGCGGCGGACGGCCTTGCCCTTGGCCACGCTGTCGCGCCAATCCCAGAGCGCGTGATCGTCGGTGATGCCGCGCTGGAGCGTGATGTGCGAGAACGACAGCATGCCGGGGATCTGCCGCGGCGCGAGCGTCGGGTCCGTCCCCTCGCGGTATTTCGTCGCCGCCGTCGAGCTGTCGAGGCCCGAGCACTGCTTGAAGCCCATGCGGGTGATCCCGTCCATCTCCACTGCGAAGTTGTAGCCACCAAACGGGTCTTTTCGATCCATCGTGGAACGCTCCTCTCGGAAAATCGCTATCGCACTCTCGAAAGTCTCAAGCGCCGGTCACGGCGGCGCTCCCGGCGCCCGTCAGGAGGCGCAGCACGATGAACTCGCTGGGCCGCGCGAGGGAGAGGCCGATCTCCGCCACCATCATGCCGCGCTCCCGCAGCGCGGGCGGGTTGGTCTCTTCGTCGCATTTCACGTAAAACGCCTCGACGGGCGTCGCGCCCTGGAGCGCCCCGCGGCGGTAGAGGCCGTCGAGGAACGCCGTCACTTGCCGATTGATGCGCAGCCACAGGCGCAGATCGTTCGGCTCGAACGTCATGTCCGCGGCCGCGAGCTCGAGCCAGCGCGCGACGGTGAGGTACGTGCGGCGCGCGTTGACGTGCGCGAAATGGGCATCGTCGGGCGTGAGCGTGCGCGCGCCCCAAGGCCGGATGCCGCGCCCCGGGAGCGCTCGGACGCAGTTCAAGCCGGCCGCGTTGAGCTCCGCGATCGCCGGGTCGTCGAGCGCGAGCTGCACGTCGAGCGCGCCCTCGAGGGGCTCGTTCGCGGGGGCCCGGTGGACGCCGATGCGGTGATCGAGCCGTGAGAGGACGCCGGCGATGTGCCCGCTCGGCGGCACGAGGCCCTGGCCCGTCCCGGCGCAGCTCGCGCAGCCCTTGCCCGCGCACGTGGGGCACGCCCCGCCCACCTTGATCCAAGGGCCATACAGCGCGCCGTTGAAGCGAGACTCGCGGGGCCGGTCCTGGCGGATGGCCTTCGCCCTCGCGACGATGGCGGCCGCGGTGACCGAAGGATTGGGCAGGCGCGTCCCCGGGGCGTCGAGCAGCGCGAAGCACCCGGGCCGCTTCGCGCAGAGATCGAGGATCTGCTCCTGCGCCGGGGCGGCGCTCTGGCTGTCGGGCGCGCCGGCGGTGTCGGGCGCACAGACGACGTCGAAATCGTCGAGCGCCTCGAGCCGCGCGAGCGCCGCTTCGAAGCCGCCGGGCGCGTGGAGGAGGACGTGGCAGCGCCGCCCGCCATTTTCGAAGAAGCCGCGCACGGCGAAGCCCAGAAGACCATCGGCCCAGGCCGCGCCGAGGGCCCCGTCGAGGATCGTGAACGTGGAGGCGTCGAGCGTTACGGGTCGCGGCTCTTCCCCGTACAGCGCCGCGAGCCCGAGCTTGCCGGCGAGGTCTTGGAGCCCCGGGCGGAGGCCCGACGGGCGAGCGCCGACGAACGCCGGCACGCCCGTCTCGAGGACGGGCGAAGGGCGGCTCGCCACCTGCTCGAGGTGGACCCCCGGCGCTCGATTCCCGACCACGAGCGGCACCGCGCGCCTAGCTCTCGGCCTTCTGCCCGAGCTTGAACACGACGAACTCGGCCGGCCGCGTGATCGCGACGCCGATCTCCGTCGTCACCTGGCCGATGTCGCGGAGCGAGGGCGGGTTCGTCTCGGCGTCACATTTCACATAGAACGCCTGCTCGGCCTTGCTCCCGAAGAGGGCGCCCGCGTTCCAAACGTTCGTGAGGAACGCGGTGACGTTCCGGGTGATCTTCGCCCAGAGGTCGGGATCGTTCGGTTCGAACACGGCCCACTGTGTGCCCTGATCGATGGAGCCGCGCAGGTAATTGAAGACGCGGCGCACGTTGAGGTACATGAACTCGGTGTTCGCGGAGCCGCCGACGGTGCGGGCGCCCCAGACGCGGATGTTGCCGTTCATGCGGCGGATGCAGTTGACGCCGTGGGCGTTGAGGCCGTCCTGCTGCGCGCGGCTGATGGCGTATTTCGTCTCGAGCGCGCCGAGCACGGTCTCGTTCGCGGGCGCCTTGTGGACGCCGCGCTGCGCGTCGACGCGCGCGTAGATGCCCGCGACGTGGCCGCTCGGCGGGACGAACTTGGGCTTCTTCGAGGCCGGATCGTAGACCTGGATCCAGGGGAAGTAGAGCGCGGCGAAATCCGAGTTGTCGGGCATCGCGGCGCCGTTCTTGGCGAGCTTCACGCCGAAATCCGGCTGTCCTCCGTCGGTCTCGAGCGTCTCGGGGGTGTCGAGCACGGCGACGCGGGTCTCCACCTTCTCGCAATGGGCGGAGAGGGCGCCCGTCTGGATCTTCGAGGAGAGGCCCGGGGCCGCGACGATGGCGATCTCCTCGATGGGCTCGAAGAGCGCGAGCGCGTCGGCGATCGGGATCGTGCCATAGTCGACTTCGCCGCCGCCCGCCGGGGCGGTGGGGGCGACGCGCGTGACCCAGCAGCGCGTTCCGCCGTTAAGGAAGAACCCGTAGACCGCGTGGGCGAGGAGGCTCTGGCCGCGGTCCTTCGAGAAATCGCCGAAAGAATTCTTGAATTCGGTGAAATTGGTGACGAGCTTGACCTCGCCGACCTTCGCGATGGTTTGACCTTCGGGCATGGTGACCGAATCCGGCACGACGCCGACGAAGCCGGCGGTGCTGGTGCCGACGCCGCCGATAGGGGCCGAGCCCGAGGGGACCTGCTCGACGTAGACTCCCGGTGCTTTACTGGAATAGTCCGCCATGATGTCTCACTCCACGACTTTGGTGCTCGTACAGCGTTATGCCCCGGCGGGCTGCAAAAGGATGATTCCGACGTCGACGATTTGTCCTGGCGAGATCTGGGCCGCGATGGCGTCGCGGCGATATCCGGAGGCGCTGATCGAGAGGCGGCGCGCGCCTTCCTGGACGCCGCTGACCACGAAGCGGCCGGCTGCGTCGCAATAGGCCGTCTCCGCGCCGCCCTCGACGCGGACGCGGGCGAGCGGGAGCGGCAGCGACGTATCGCTGGCCTTGACGAGCCCGCGCGCCCCGGTCGGTGGCAGCGGGATCGCCACGATCGAAGCGGCGATGTTCCCTTCGGCGTCGCGTTTCACGGTGAACGCTCGGGCGACGACGCCATAACGCAGCCCGGCCGGGGCCGCGATCGAGACGGTATACGCGCCGTCGGGCAGGTCGGCGAAGCAAAAGCAGCCGTCGGCCGCCGCCACCGCGCGATCCGGGCGGGCGGTGGCGTCGTCCTCGCGCGCTCGGCGCTGCTGCGCGTGAATCGCGAGCGCGCGCTGGAACGCGCCGGGGCTCGCGGTGATCGACGCGATTGCGCCGGCGATCGGCTGCGAGGTCAACGCGTCGATCACCTTGCCAGCGATGGCGACGCGGTGGACGGCTGGCTTGATGCGAAGAAATCCCCCCATCGGTGACGCTAGCCTCCGCTCGTGAAGCCGACGGAGCCGGCGTCTTCGGGCTCTTTGACGTCCATCGCGATGGTCAGGGTGTAGTGAAACGCCGCTTTGGGTTTGCCTCCGAGGGCCTGCCAGAAATCGCCGCGGCTCTGCTGATTGCTCGGCGGGGAGACGCGCGCGCGGACGGGGAGCGGCTGTGCCTTGAGGGATCCGCGGAGGGCTTCGCGGGGGATCTCCTTGTGGCGGAGAAGGACGCGCATGACCTCGCCGAGCAGCCTGTGTTCGTCCTGCTCCGGCTGTTGCACGCCTACCTTGGCCCAGGCGGTGATGAGGTAGTGGCAATCGACGCGCGCCGGCGCGGGCGTGCGCACGACGCGCCCCCCCGAGAGCCGCTCCATCTCCGGCTCGTGGCTGCGCAGATCGCGGTTCTCGTTGATCTCGTACAAGAAGAGGTCGATGGCGGGCAGGGGAACGGTGGAAGGCGGAAATTGTCCGTCGGGCGTCGCAAAGCTGATGCTCACCTGCTCGACGAGCGCCGGCGAGAGCTCCCGCTTGAGCAGCTCGGCTAGCGTGCTGTCCAGGTCATGAAACATTCGTCCCCGCCTCGCGTGTCCCTCGCGTCGGTCAGCCCGTGAACAACGATGGACGGAAGCCATGCTCGGAGGACGTGGGCACGGCTGTCAAGGGCGGAGAGAAGGGCGATGGTGGTTTTTGTTTGGCGGGGGGAGGGTGATGTTTGGCGGGGGATTTTTTCAGGCACCCCTAAACAAAAGCCCAATCAGGAGTTTGATTCCTCGATTTCGGTTCATGAAAAGCCATATCGAGAGAATCGACCCTGGGAACCCGTTCAATCCACCCAGGATTCAGAGAAAGCGCCCAGGAATCGAGCGAATCGGACCGCGCGCGTCCCGTCGGATCGGTGATCGCCGGACGCACGGCGCCGGATCCGGGCTCGCGGCCGGGACGACGAGGGGCGCGGCGCTTCAGCTCAGGGCGCCGCCGCTCACTGCGCGGCCGGCGCTGCCGGCTGCGCGGGGGCGGGCGGCTGCGCGGCGGCGCCGTCCTGCGCCGGCGCATCCATGGCGCAGCGGAAGCCGATCCACGCGTGCGCCGTCACGGGCGCCGCGGCGGTGCGGTACGTGGCGGAGAGCTTCTCGGGGCCGTCCAGGAAGCTGCCGCCGCGCACCACCTTGAGCGGGAAGGACGGGTCGCCCTGCGGGTTCTCGCCCCCGGGCGGCGGGAAGACGAGGCCGTCCGAGACCCACTCGGACACGTTGCCGGCGAGATCGTAGATGCCCTCCGGGGTGCGATCGCTCGGGTGGGCGCCGGACGCGCAGGTCGCGACCTCGGTGCCGCGCGCGAGGCAGCCCTCGTTGCGATCGTAACAGGCGCGCTCGCAGGTCGGCGCGTCGTCGCCCCAGACGAAGGCCCGGCCGGCCGCGCCGCGCGCGGCGACCTCCCACTCCGCCTCGGTGGGCAGCCGCCGGCCGCGGAAGCGGCAGTAGCTCTCGGCCTGGGAGTAGTCGACGCAGTTGATCGGGTGCCCGGTCGCGTTGCGGGGCTCGTTGCAGCGCCGCGTCCAGAGCTCGACCTCCCGCTGCTCCTCGGGCGCCGCCGGCGCCTTCGCGCCGGGCAGGAGCTCGGGCGTCAGCGAGACGTGATCCGCCGGCCCGCACATGCGCTGCTGCATGCACGCCCGGTAGGCGCGGACGGTCACCTCGTTGCGATCGATGTAGAACCCGCGGGTGAGCGTCACCTGGCGCGCCTCGCCCGCGGCGCCGATCGTGGTCGAGATGGGCCCGATGAAGACCATGTCCGCCGGCGGCGCCGCGGGCTCGGCGGGCGCGGCGGAAGGCGCCGGGGCCGAGGCGCTCGCGGTCGGCGCGGCGGTCGCGAGCGCCGCGCCGACCGCGGCGGCCGTCGGGGCGTGGCCGGCCGACGATGCCGCGGTGGTGCGCGCTGCCGGCGCCCGCGCCGGCTTCTTCTCGGGCGCCCGCGTGAGGACGTACGCCGTCGCGCCGGCGCCGCCGAGCACGAGCGCCGCCACGAACCAGGGAAGCGCCGCGCGCGCGGTGCTTCGGCGGCGCGGCGGCGCAGCGACCGGCGGCGCGGCGTGCGGCGGCGCGGCGTGCGGCGGCGCGGCGTACGGCGGAGCGGCGTACGGCGGAGCGGCGTACGGCGGCGCTGCGTGCGGCGGCGCTGCGTGCGGCGGCCCGCCCGCCGCGGGCGGCAGGTGCGCGGCCGCGCCGGGGTGCGGGGGCGGCGCGCCGGCCGCGGGGTGCCTGGCGGGCGCGACCGTCTCGATCATGGAGTCTTCGACCTGCGCGGTCCTGGAGCCTCCCGTCGCCAGCGCGCCGGCCGCGGCCGCGGCCGCGCCTCCCGTCCGAGGCGCCGCGCCGCCCGTCGCGCCGGCGGCCGGCGAGCCGCCCATGCCGGCGTTCGCCGGCGCGTTCCCGCCGTGGCTCACCTTGACGACGGCGGGCCGCGCCGGGGCGGGCGCGTGCGCGTCGGCGAGCATCGTCGGCTCGCTCGGCCCGACGGCCACGCCGAGCCCCTGAGCGGCCGCGTACTCCGCGGTCGACAGCCCCGCCGCGTGCTCCGCGGAGGGAGCGCCGCGGCCGGCGAGAGCCCCCGCGCGCTCGCCGCTCGCCGCGGCCGAGAGCGCGTCCCAGAACTCGCCCGCGCTCGTGAAGCGGTGCTTGGGCTCGATCGCGAGCGCCTTGTCGAGCACGCGCTCGATCGCCTCCGGCGCCTCGGGGAGCCCGCGCGCGCGCAGCGTCGGGCGCACCGCCGGGTCGGCCGAGGCGATGTAGAGCTGCGTTGGGTCGTCCCCCTCCAGGGCGCGCTTGCCGCTCACGAGCTCGACGAAGATGAGCGCGAGCGCGAACACGTCGGTCCACGGGCCCGTCGCGCCGCGGGCCTTGTTGAACTGCTCGGGCGCGCCGTAGCGCGGCGTGAACGCGCTCGGCCCCTGCCGGGTCGCGGCGAGCGCCTCGGTGAACGTGGGGTGGTCGGACAGCACCTTGGCGATGCCGAAGTCGAGCACCTTCAGCGTCCGCGCCCCGCCGACGTGGGTGAGGAACAGGTTCGCCGGCTTCACGTCCCGGTGCGCGACCTTGTGCGCGTGCGCGACGGCGAGCGCGCGCGCGGCGGGCGTGAGCAGCTGGATCGCCTCGGCGATCGACATGCCGGCCTCGCCCCGCTCGCGCCGGTCCCGGAGGTATTGCCCGAGCGTCTGGCCCTCCAGCCACTCCAGCACCAGGTAGGGCACCCACACGCCGGCCTGCGTGGTGAACGCGCCGACGTCGAGCGCCTGCACGATGCCCGAGGTGGCCCGCGACAGCCGGTGCAGGATCCGCCCCTCGCCCCGCAGCGTCTCGAGCAGCGCGTCGCGCTCTGCGATGTCGAGCGAGGTCGGCAGCTTCAGGCACTTGATCGCGATGAGCTCGCCGAAGCCCTCGTGCATCCCGCGGTAGACGACGCCGAACCCGCCGTCGCCGATGACGGCGGCGACGCGGTACTTCCCCTCGATGGTCTGCCCCGAGAGGCCGAACGGATCGTCGGACGGCTCCGCCATGCCCCGCTCCTAGCGCGTCGACGCCCCCAGGCAAAGGGGCTTCAGCGCCGCCCGCCTCGGCAGGGCGCGCGCACGCGCTCGGGCGCGCTCGCATCGGCTCGCATCGGCCCGCATGCGCTCGTTCCGCCCTCGTTCCGCGCTCGTTCCGCGCTCGTTCCGGCGAGCGTCCGGCTTGCGTCGGGCCAGGGTACCGCCAGCGTACGGGTCGTATCCGACTTGCATCCGGCGGCGCGCGGCGCCATGCCCGCGCTCATGAAGACGCCGCGAGCGCTCGTGATCCTGGCCGAGGGCGCCGAGGAGATGGAAACGACGATCATCGTCGACGTCCTGCGCCGCGCCGAGGTCGAGGTCGTCCTCGCCGGGCTCGATGGCCCGGGTCCGGTGCGCTGCAGCCGCGGGGTGCGCCTCGTGCCGGACGTGGATCTCTCGGCGGTGACGGGCGACTTCGACGTGGTGGTCCTCCCGGGCGGCAAGGGCGGGGCCGACCGGCTGGCCGGCGCGCCGGCCGTCGGGGAGCGCCTTCACGCGCAGGCGCAGGCTGGCCGGCTCGTCGCGGCGATCTGCGCCGCGCCGATCGCGCTGGCGTCGCACGGGCTCTTCCAGGGTCGGAGGATGACGTGCCACCCGTCCGTGAACGACGTTGTGTCGGCGCACGGCGCGCTCGTCGCGAGGCCGGTCGTCGAGGACGGGCAGCTCGTCACGAGCCAGGGGCCGGGCACCGCGATGGCGTTCGCGCTCGCGCTCGTCGCGCGGCTCCGCGGCGAGGAAATCGCGGCGAAGGTGCGGGCGCCGATGATGCTGCCGGCCTGAGCGAGATCGCCGCTCGGCCGGCCGAAGCTCGGGGTCGCGTGTCTCGTGGCGCGGGCCTGGCGAGCGCGGGCAGCGCTCGGCCGATCGTATTTCCGGCTCGCGCCCTCGGGAGGGCGGCTCCAGCGACCGCGATCCGGGGTCTCGAGGCCGCGCGGCGGGGTCGGTGGCGGTCACGAGGACCCGGGTCTTCGTTCGCGAGAGCCCCTCGGCGGCTCACGAGACCCGGGTCTTCGTTCGCGAGAGCCCCTCGGCGGCTCACGAGACCCGGGTCTTCGTTCACGAGACCCCCTCGGCGGCTCACGAGACCTCTCCCGAACGTGTCATGTCCGTGTGACGGTTCTAGGCAATCAAGGAAATTGTATTTACTTTCCGCATCCACGGAGGGAGTTCGATATGAAGCTTATTTCCAAGAGCGCGATCGTTACCGGGGGTGGTCAGGGGATCGGTCTCGGGATCGCGAAAGACCTCATGAGTCGCGGCAGCAACGTGCTGCTCTTCGGCCGGACGGCGGCCAAGGTCGAGGCGGCGGCCGAGGAGCTGAACCGCGCGGCCGACGGCGCGGCGCGCGCGCTGCCCTTCCTGGGCGACGCGTCCCGCGCCGAGGACGTATCGCGCGCCGTCGAGGCGGCGACGTCGGCGTTCGGATTACCGGGGATCCTCGTGAACAACGCGGGGATCGCCACGCTCGCGCTCCTGACGGACCTGCCGGAGGAGGACTTCGACCGCGTCCTCGACGTCAACCTGAAGGGCCCTTTCCTCTTCATGAAGGCGGTGGCCCGCGGCCTCATCGCCGCGAAACAGCCGGGCGCCTTCGTCAACATCACCTCCATCAACCAGGTCCTGGCGACCGACGGCCTGTCGCACTACTGCGCCTCGAAGGCGGCCCTCGCGCAGCTCACCAAGGTGGCCGCGTCCGAGCTCGGGCGCCACGGCATCCGGGTGAACGTGGTGGCGCCGGGGCTCATCCGGACCCCGCTCGTCGACGAGATCGGGCTCACGGCGGGGCTCAGCGCAGAGAGGTTCCTCGAGCGCACGCCGCTCGGGCGGATCGGGGAGACGGCCGACGTGGCGCCCGTGGTCTCGTTCCTCTGCAGCGAGGAGTCGCGCTGGATCACCGGCGATACGGTCTTCGTCGACGGCGGGAACAACATGCGCGGCCTGCACAGCTACTGGGACACGTTGCAAGCCAGCCGCTGAGGGCGGAGCGTGTCTGAAGGCCGAGGGCTCCCGGCCGGCGCCCTGCGCCGCCCCTCGGGGACGCGGACGAAGCCATTCGCCCTCCAGCGAGGCTATGCGCCCTCGTCCCAGAGCGGCGCGAGATCGAGCTCGATCGCGTCGAACGGCTCGGCCCGCACCTCCACGTTTCCGTGGAACGTGTCGACGAGCAGCCACTTCCCCCCGAGCAGCCGGAAGACCTCGAGGGTCCGCAGCTCTGGATCGGCGAGCCACAGATGGCTCACGCCGCTCGCGGCGTAGAGCGGCATCTTCTCGCTGCGATCGGTCGCGGCCGTGCTGTCGCCGGAGAGCACCTCGCAGATCCAGTCCGGGATGACCGTGAGAGGCCCTTTCCTGGGCGCCGCGAAGCGCGTGCGGTGCCATCCGGCGAGGTCGGGCACGCGAATGTCGCCGCCAAAATCGATGCGCGGCTCGACACGGAAGACCCAGCCCCCGGGGCCGCCGTCTTTCCCGAACCGGAAGGGCCCCCCGAGCAGGCTTGTCAGGTTCGACTGCGCGGCCGAGTGAGGATCGTTCGGCCGCGGGTGCATCACGAGCTCACCGCCGATGATCTCGCCGACGTAGTCCTCGGGCACGGCGTCGAGATCCTCCCACGTCTTCGGCAGATCCCTTGCGGCTTCGGCCATGGCGCCAGCATAGCCCAGCGGAACGGGAGAGGCGGCCAGGCGCCCGCGGCGACGTGGAGCACCGGTGCATCGTGAGACCGCCCCGGAGCGCGCCAGGCGAGGGTGGCTCAGGGCCGCTCCTGCAGCCCCTCGCGATCGCCAGGGTTGGGCCGAGCCGCCCGGCCGGCGCCCCTCCGGCGCCCTCGTTTGCCAGATCACCGCCGCCCGCGGATGGCCTTATACTCCGCCGCGTGCTGCCGCTGCTCGCTCTGACCGTCATCGTCGTGCTGTGCCTTGGCTACCGCTTCTACGGGAGGGTCGTCGCGCGCAACTACGCGCTCGACGACGGCGTCGTGACGCCCGCGGTCAAGGTGAACGACGGCGAGGACTACGTCCCCACGAAGCCGTTCTACCTCTTCGGGCAGCACTTCAGCGCCATCGCCGCCGCCGGGCCGATCGCGGGCCCGATCCTCGCCGGCCAGGCGTTCGGGTGGCTCCCGTGCATCCTCTGGATCGCGCTCGGCGTCGTGTTCATCGGCGCGGTGCACGACTTCTCCGCGCTCATCGCGAGCGTCCGCCACGAGGCCGAGAGCGTCGCCGAGATCGCGAAGCGGCACATCGGCCGGCGCGCCTGGCTGTCGATGATGATCTTCATCTGGCTCGCGCTCTCCTACGTGATCGTCGCGTTCACGGACATCACGGCGAGCACCTTCGTCGGCAAGACCGAGGAGTTCGAGGGCGGCTCGTTCCAGTTCAACCCCGGCGGCGCCGTCGCCGCGGCGAGCGCCGCCTACCTCGGCCTCTCCATCGTGATGGGCGTGGTCGAGCGGTACCTCAAGCCGAAGCTGTGGCTCACCACGCTCATCTTCGTGCCCGCGACCCTCGGCGTCGTCTGGCTCGGCACGAAGATCTCGACCGCGTTCGTGCTGCCGCTCGACAACCCGCAGCGCGCGTTCGGCCTCATCATCCTCGTCTATTGCCTCATCGCCTCCCTCCTGCCGGTCTGGCTGCTCCTCCAGCCGCGCGGCTACCTGGGCGGGTTCGTCCTCTACATCGCGCTCGCGGTCGGCGTGATCGGGATCTTCTTTGGAAACCTCCGTTATCCGGGGGAGTTCGAGCTGCGGCAGCCCGCGTTCACCACGTTCAACGCCGGCGGCGCGACGGGCATGCTCTTCCCGTTCCTGTTCGTCACCATCGCCTGCGGCGCCTGCTCCGGCTTCCACGGGCTCGTCTGCTCGGGGACGACGTCGAAGCAGATCTCGAAGGAGTCGCACACCCACTCGGTGGGCTACGGCGCGATGCTGGCCGAGGCGTTCGTCGCGCTGATCGCGCTCGCGACGCTCGTCATCGTGGCGCAGGGGACGAAGCTGCCCGGGCCGGGCAAGATCTACGGCGACGGGATCGGCAAGTTCCTTACCGTGATCATCGGCAAGGAGCACTTCCTGTTCGCCGCGACGTTCGGCGCCATGGCGTTCTCCACCTTCGTGTTCGACACGCTCGACGTCTCGACGCGCCTCGCCCGCTACATCCTCCAGGAGCTGTTCAGCTGGAAGGGGCGCGTGGCGTCGGCGGCCGCGACCGCGATCTCGCTGGCGCCGCCCACGCTGTTCATCATGACCGCGCGCCCGCCCGCGCCCGGCGTTCGGCCCGCGTACCTCGACTTCTGGACGCTGTTCGGCACGAGCAACCAGCTGCTCGCGGCGCTGACGCTCCTCGCGGTCACCGTCTGGCTGCACCGCGAGAAGCGGCGCATCTGGTACACGGCGATCCCGATGGTGTTCGTCATGACGATCACGGTGTGGGCCCTCATCCTCCAGGTGCGTACCGCGTTCGCCGCCGTGCGGACCGAGGGGCTCGCGCTGAACGCGACGACGATGAACGGCGTCGTGGGGCTCGCGCTGATCGGGCTCGCGGTGTCGCTGATGGTCGAGTCGGCGAAGGCGCTGAAGAACGGCCCGGCCACGGAGCCGGCGCCTGGGCCAGGAGCGGTGACGCGGTAGCGATCAACCGGCCGCCGCGCGCTCCTGCAGGCGCGCCTCGGCCAGCCGCTCGGCGGCGAGCTGCGGGGACACGCCGTCGCTCGCCGCCATCTCGAGGACCCGGAGGACGGTGTCGTGGATCGCGTGGACCCGCCGGTAGACCTCGGCGCTGGACCAGCCGAAGAGATCCGCGCCGCCGCTCAGCACGCCGCCTGCGTTGGCCACGACGTCGGGAACGTAGAGGACGCCCCGCGCGGCGAGCGCGTCGCCGTGGCGCGGCTCGAGGAGCTGGTTGTTGGCCGCGCCGGCGACGATCTCGGCCCTCAGCGCCTGCACGGCGCGGTCGTCGAGGACGCCGCCCAGCGCGCACGGGGCGAAGACGTCGGCCTGGACCGACGCGATCGCGTCCGGCGGGACGATCGTGGCGCCGAGCTCGGCCGCGACGTGGCGGGCGCGATCCGGGTCGACGTCCGCGACGAGGAGCCGCGCGCCGAGCCGGTGGAGCTCCGCCGCGAGCCGGCTGCCGACGCTGCCGCAGCCCTGGAGCGCGACGGTCCGGCCCGCGAGCTCGTCGCTGCCCCAGCGGTGGCGGGCGGCGGCCTGGATCGCGCGGAGCACGCCCCGCGCGGTCCACGGCGACGGGTCGCCCCCCTCGCTGGCGAGGCCCTTCACGTGGCGCGTCTCGCGCCGGATGAGCTCCATGTCCGCGGGGGTGGTGCCCACGTCCTCGCCCGTGATGAACCTGCCGCCGAGGCGCTCGATGAAGCGCCCGTGCGCGCGGAACAGCCTCTCCCGGTCGAGCGGCTCCGCGCCCCTGCGGAGGACGACCGCCTTGCCGCCGCCGACGTCCATCCCGGCGAGCGCGTTCTTGTAGGTCATGCCGCGCGACAGGCGCAGCGCGTCCACGAGCGCCTCCTCGTCGCTCGCGTACGCGAGGAGCCGCGTGCCGCCGAGCGCCGGGCCCAGCGCCGTGCTGTGGATCGCGATGATCGCGCGGTAGCCCGCGGGCTCGTCCGAGCAGAACAGCACCTGCTCGTGCCCCAGGGCGGCAAGGGTGTCGAACACGCTCTTCATGCCACGCCGAGCGTACCATTCCGCGGCGCCTGGGCCGGCGCGCTCGGTGGGCGGCCCGCGGCGCGGCGGCCCGGCGAGCCGGGACGCCCTGTCGGGCCGGGACGGCCAGGGGCGGCGGGGCCGTCCGCCCTCACAGGTCCGAAAAGCGCCAGAGCCGCGGCGCCACCCGCGCTACGACGCTCTGCATGCGGCTCGACGAGGACGCGTGTTACCGAGCGCTGGAGACCCGCGACCGTCGCTTCGACGGCCGCTTCTTCACGGGCGTGCGATCGACGGGCATCTACTGCCGCCCGATCTGCCCCGCGCGCACGCCGAAGCGGGAGCGCTGCGTGTTCTTCCCCTCGGCGGCCGCCGCGCAGGAGGCCGGCTTTCGCCCGTGCCTCCGCTGCCGCCCCGAGGCCTCGCCCGGCACACCCGCGTGGCTGGGCACGTCGGCGCTCGTCTCGCGCGCGCTCCGGCTCATCGCGGAGGGGGCGCTCGACGACGCGGACGCCCCGGCGCTCGCCGCGCGGCTCGGCGTGGGCGAGCGCCACCTGAGGCGGCTCTTCCTGCGGCACGTGGGCGCCTCGCCGCTCGCGGTGGCGCAGACGCGGCGCCTGCTCTTCGCGAAGAAGCTCCTCGACGAGACCGCGCTCTCGATGACCGAGGTGGCGCTCTCGGCTGGGTTCTCGAGCGTCCGGCGCTTCAACGACGCGATCCGCGAGACCTACGCGCGCACGCCGCGCGAGCTGCGAAAGGCCGTAGCGAAGCGGGGTGGGGGAGCGGCGGGCGGCGCGCCCGACATCGCGCTCCGCCTCCCGTTCCGCCCGCCGCTCGACTGGGGCGCGCTCGCGGGCTTCCTCGGGGCGCGCGCGATCCCCGGCGTGGAGTCGGCGGGCCCCGGCGTGTACCGCCGCACGGTGCGCGTCGCCGGCGGGCACGGCGTCATCGAGGTGCGCCCCGAGCCCGGCGAGCCGTACCTCCTCGCGCGGCTGAGGCTGCCCGGCACCGAGGGGCTGATCCACTGCGCGGAGCGGCTCCGGCGGCTCTTCGACCTCGGCGCCGATCCCGACGCGATCGCCGCGCACCTCGGGGCCGATCCGCGGCTCGCCCCGCGGGTCGCGGCGATGCCGGGCGTGCGCGTGCCCGGCGCGTGGGACGGCTTCGAGCTCGCGGTGCGGGCGATCCTGGGCCAGCAGGTCAGCGTCCGCGCCGCGACGCAGCTCGCGGGCCGCCTCGTCGAGCGGCACGGGGAGCCGCTCGCGGTGCGCGGCGGCCTGCCCGAGGGCGCCGAGGGGCTCCGCTTCGTCTTCCCGACGCCCGAGGCGCTCGCCGCGGCCGATCTGACGGATCTCGGCCTGCCGCGCGCGCGCGCCGCGACGATCACCGCGCTCGCCGCGCGCGTCGCCCGTGGCGAGGTCGCGCTCGACGCCTCGCGCGGCCTGGAGGAGACGGTGCGCGCGCTCTGCGAGGTGCCGGGCGTCGGCGCGTGGACCGCGCACTACATCGCGATGCGCGCGCTGCGCGAGCCGGACGCGTTCCCGGCCACGGATCTGGGCCTGCGGCGCGCGCTCGGCGGCGTCTCTGGCGCAGATCTCGCGGCGATGGCCGAGGCGTGGCGCCCGTGGCGCGCCTACGCAGCGGTGTTGTTGTGGACGGCGGACGCGCAGGGAGCGCGGCCCGCAGAGAAGGAGATATCGGATGGATCTCTCGCTGGATGAGGTGGAGTCGCCCATCGGCGTCATTCTCCTGGCCGTCGGGGGGGGCGCGATTCACGGCCTGGATTTCGCGGACTACGGATCGCGCCTCCGCGGGTCGCTGGAGGCGCGTTATGGCGCCGTCGCGCTCCACGGCGCCGCGGATCCCTGCGGCTTCTCCAGCCGGATGAGGGCCTATCTAGGCGGCGATCTCGCCGCGCTCTCCGACGTCCCCGTCGAGCCCGGCGGCACCGGCTTCCAGCGCCGCGTGTGGGCGGAGGTCCGGCGCATCCCGCCTGGCGCGACGCGCGCTTACGGGGAGGTCGCGGCGTCGCTCGGCCAGCCGTCGGCGTCGCGCGCTGTCGGCCTGGCGAACGGCCGGAATCCGGTCTGTCTGATCATCCCGTGCCACCGGGTCATCGGGGCCGGCGGAGAGCTCACGGGGTATGCCGGCGGCCTGGAGAGGAAGCGGTGGCTGCTCGCGCACGAAGGCGCCTGCTTCCTCGCTCCGCGCAGCGCCGCGATCGTCGGATAGTCGCTTCCTCGACGGCGCCCGGGATCCGAAGTCCATCCAGCTGGTCAAGACTCGCTCAATGGGGAAATCGGCGCCGCCGAGGCTTCGGGTCACAGGAGAGCACCCTACCGACGCTTTCGTCGCAAGCTCGCAAGGAGATAGAGGCGCCGCGCGAGCGGACGCCGAGGCTGCACAGCAGCGGCGACGGCCACGGGCAGGCGTCGAGCCATGATCACCCAGGGCACCAACTGGGCGCGCAGAGGGGCGCTGGGGCTGCACAGTGGAGCCACGCGATCGCACGATAGGACGCCCAAATGGGTGCGCAGGAGGGCTGCCGGGGCCGCGCGGGAGCCACGCGATCGCACGATAGGAACTCCAAATGGGTGCGCAGGAGGGTTGCCGGGGCCGCGCAGGAGCCACACGATCGTGCGATAGAACACCAAAGTGGGTGCGCAGGAGGGTCGAGGGGGCTGCGCAGGCGAGCGCCGAGGCTGCGCAGCAGGGCTGCCGGGGCTGCGCTGCAGGACCGCCGAGGCTGCGCAGGAGGGAGCCGATGCCGCGCAGGAGGGTCGCCGGGCCTGCGCAGGAGGGTCGCGGGAGCTGCGCAGTGTACGAGCGGAGCCCTGGTAACACTTCTGACCGGGAGCTGCGGTGACACTTCCTTGAGCTATGGGCCCCTGCTCCGGGAGGACTGGAAACAGCGACCGGATCCTCGTCGACAGGACACGCTCGCCGCACTTTCTCGGACCGCCAGGATCTACACACGAGCCGCTCCCCGCGGTACGCGGCGAGACGCGCGGGGAGATCGAGGTCGGACGTCGAGCCTCTGCAGGGCTAGCGCAGCGATCACGTTGGAGTTCCGAGAATCAACAGAAGGGAAGAGCAACCGCAAGGGCGCGAGGGGCGCAAGGGGAAGGCAAGAAAATATCTCATCTCTGGTCCCTTGCGCCCCTTGCGCCCTTGCGGTTGCTCTCTTTCCCGCATTCGTTGTGCTTGGAGCTTGCTTCCTGGAAGGTCGGGTAGGGCTCGCCACCCATTGAATTCAGGGAAGTTTCAACCTGTCCGGCGCTCTAGCAGATCCGCGGCGCGGCGCGGCGCGGCGGGGCGGCTACACTGAGCGGCCCGTGGACTCCGTGATGGACCGCATCGAGGTGATGGTCGCCTGGCTCCGGCAGCGCCGGTGGGCGCACCTCGCCGTGGTGAACCTGCGCATCCTGATCGGCTTCGCGTTCCTGCCGGCGGGGCTGAAGAAGATCCTCGGCGAGCCGTTCACGGACCCGGGGAATCGCGGCCCGTTCCACGAGTTCTTGCACGCGTTCCACGCGACCGGGCACTTCTACACGTTCGTGGGCGTGGTCCAGCTGGTGGCCGCGACGCTGCTCATGACGCAGCGGTTCGCGACGGCCGGCGCATTCATGGCGCTGCCGGTGACAGGCGCGATCCTGGCGTTCTGCTGGAGCACGGCGGTCGTCCCGACGGCGATGGTCGTCACGCTGATGTTCGCGGGCCTGGTCGGGCTGGCGCTGTGGGACGTCGAGCGGTGGCGCGGCGTCCTCGACGCGCCGGACGCCACGCCGCGGGCCGCGCGTGCCTCGTCGCCCGCACCGATCGACCTGCGGCTGTGGAGCCTGTGCGGGGCGGCCATCCTGGTGGCGTACCTCGCGACGTGTCTGCTCGGCGGCGGCATCTACCGGCCGCGCGGGCCCGCGCTCGATGAGCCGGGGTTTTACGTGCTGATGGCGCTGCCGCTGTTCCCGATCGTGACCGCGCTCATCGATCGTCGCCGGCGCGCGGGGCGCTGACGCCCCGGTCAGGGCTTCGGTCGAGCCAGGAGCTCCGACAGAAGCTTGTCGCCCTCAGCGCCGCGTCATCGGCGCGCGCAGCCGCTTCGGCACGGCGCGGCCCGCGAGGAAGATGTCGCGGAGCCAGCGGCACCCCTCGTCTTCATCCACGCGCTTCGACCACACCGCGCAGATGGGCGTGCTGGGAAGCTCGATCGGCGGCGGGCGCAGCGCCACGCCGTGCAGCGCCTGCGCGCGCAGGGCGACGCTGGTGGCGATGGTGCAGATCGCGTCGGACTCGAGCACCGCGAGCGGCGCAGTCGCGAAATGCGGCACGCGCACCGCGACGTTGCGACGGGCGCCGACGCGCTCCAGCGCGCGGTCGACGGCGCCGTCCATCCGGCCCTCGACGGTCACCACCACGTGCGGGTACGAGAGGTATGCGTCGAGCGTGAGCGAGCGGCGCCGGGCGGCGGGGTGATCGCGGCGCAGCATCACCGTGAACGGGTCGTGGAACAGCTCCGCGCGGCAGAGCCCGGGCTGGCGCGCGATGGAGGCGTCGCCCACGAGCGCCACGTCGATCTCGCCGGCCTCGAGCGCCGGCACGCTCGCGCTCGTGAAGCGCTCGATCCACAGCCCGGCGCCGGGCGCGTGCGCACGCAGGTACGCAAGGAGATCCCCTAGCATCACGAACTCGAAGTAGTCGAGCGTCGCGATGCGGAAGGTCCGCTGGGTGTCAGCGGGCGAAAAGGCCCGCGCAGGCGCGACGGCGCGCGCGAGCGCGTCGAGCGCCGCGGACACGCCCTCGCGCATCCGCGCGGCGCGCGGGGTCGGCACCAGACTGCGGCCCGAGGGGACGAGCAGCGGGTCGCCCAGCACCTCGCGCAGCTTGGCCAACGAGTGGCTCATCGCCGACTGCGACACGTGGGTCTTGCGAGCAGCAGCGCTCACGCTCCGCGTTTCGAGCAGCGCTTCGAGCGCGGGGAGCAGGTTGAGGTTGATCCGGCGGATATCGAAATCGCTCATGGCTGGTATGACCAAGCTTCAGTTTTCATCATACATCGTCGCGTCCATCCTCGGGGCATGAGCTACGACGAGAGGGCGAGAGGAGCAGAGATCCTGGTCACGGGCGCGACGGGGTTCGTCGGCCGCTGGTTGCTCGCCGCGCTGACGCGGCGGGGGCGATCGGTCGCGGCGCTGGTGCGCGGCGCTCGCGAAAGAGAGGCGGAGCTCTCGCGCTTCGTCGCGCGCCTCGGCGGGGACGCGGGCCGCCTCACGGTCGTCGAGGGGGACGTCGAGGCGCCGGGGCTTGGCCTCTCGCAGGAGCTCCCCGCGGTGCGCGTCGTCTACCACCTGGCCGCGCGCTTCGCCTTCGGGCTCGGCGCGGAGGACGCGCGGCGTGCCAACGTCGACGGCACGCGTCACGCGCTGGCCTGGGCCGCGCGAAGGCCCGCGCTCGCGCGCTTCGTGTTCCTCGGCGGCTACCGCATGTCCCGCGTCGACCCCGCCGCGCTGGACGAGGAGGCGCTCCGCGCGGCGTACGCCTCGGGTGCGTACGAGGGATCGAAATTCGAGGCGCACGCCGCCTTCCGCGCCCGCGCGCGCGAGCTCGGCGTGCCCTGGACCGCGGTGCACCCGAGCTCGGTGATCGGCGACTCGCGGACCGGCGAGACCGTGCAGCTCACCGGGCTCGGCGACACGGTGAAGCGCCTCTACGAGGGCGAGCTCCCCGCGCTCGCGGGCTCGCCCCGCACCTTCGTCCCGGTGGTGACCGTGGATTACCTCGCGGAGTACCTCGCCACCGTCCCCGAGTCCGACGCGACCGTGGGGCGGGATCTCGTCGTCTTCGATCCTGCGAGCCCGCCGCTCTTCGAGCTGCTCGCCCGCGTGGCGCAGCACCTCGGCGTCGCGCTGCCTCGCCGCGCCGTCCCCGTCTCGATCCTCCGCGCCCTGCCGTCGGCGCTGACCGGGGTTCACCGCGAGAGCCTGGGCTTCCTCTCCGAGGACCGTTACGACACCGCGGCGGGCGACGCGCACGCCGCGGCGATGAAGCTCCGCCACCCGCCGCTCGCGGCCGCGCTCGCGCGCTGGTGCGAGCACCTCGTGGCCACGCGCTTCCTCGAGCAGCCGCCCGTCCCCGCGGCGAGTCTTCGCGGCGGGATCTTCACCGCCGGCGATCCGAGCGGCGCCGACGTCGTCCTCCTGCATGGGTTGCCCTTCGACGCCGAGGCGATGGCGCCGCTCGCGCAAAGCCTCGATCGCGAGAGCGCGCGGATCGATCTGCCAGGCCTCGGCCGCTCGGGTCCGTCGCGCAGCCTCGATCGCGCTTGGCTCGGCGAGATCCTCGGCCCGCGCCGCGCGCCCGCGGTGCTCGTGGGGCACTCGCTCGGCGCGGGCGTCGCGGTCGAGCACGCGGCCGCGCACCCGCGCGACGTCTCGGCGCTGGTGCTGATCGCGCCGGCCTTCCTCACCGCGCCGGCGCCTCTTTTCCTGCGTTTCCCCCGGATCGTCGCGCTCGCGCTCGCGCGCCTCGGGCCCGCCGAGATCGAACGCCGCCTCGTGTCGGGGGGAGATCCGTCGCCTGCCGCGATCGCCGCGCGCGCGGCGCTCTCGCGCCGGGGAGGCGCGCTCCGCGTCGCGCGGGCGCTCGCCGCGGCGACCGCGGAGCGACGCCGAGCCGCGCTGCGCGGCGCGATCGGCGCGATCGCGGCGCGCGGCCTCCCGATGCTGATCGTGCACGCCGCGCGCGAGCCGCTCGTGGTCGACGTCCCGGGCGCCGAGATCGTCTGCATCGAGGGCGCGGGGCACAACCCGCACCTCACGCACACGGCCGAGGTCGCCGCGGCGGTGAACCGCTTCCTCGCGAAGGTGGGGACCGCCAAGCACGCTTCGACCGACGGCGCGGATCCTCTCGGCCACGCCCCGCTCGACCCTCGCGCCGTGTGACACGATCACCGGCGCGAGATCCGGTGTGCCCGCGGTTTACGACCCCACGTTCGCCTACCGAACGTTTTTCGTGCCGGGCATGGATCTGCGCCTGCGCTCGGTCCGCCTCTCGGGCTCCGGCTGGTTTGCCCTGAACGACGACAATGCGCGCTTCCGCGCCGAGGCCGCGTATCGCGAGCAGCTCATGCGCGAACGACGCTGGTCTTCACCCTGTAAGCGCGCGGCCGTCGTGCGGTGTCCGTCCACGCAGGCGGACAGCCACACGTCTGCCCACGGACAGCCAGACGTCTGGCCACGTCGGCTCGCACGCGGCCTGATGGACGCCGGGCCCTACCCGGAATAGATCCATATGAGAATTTCGATGACCGCGCCGCCCCGCCACCCCGTCACCGCCGACCAGCTCCGCCCGGGAGACCCCTACGAGCTGTCGGAGGGCCGGGTAGTCGAGTGCCTGCCCAGCGGTCGCCGCGGCGGCCGGCGCAACGGCACCGGGTTCGGCGTGCTGGACAGCGATCCGCTCGCCGAGGCCGCCGCCGTCGATCTCGGCGTCTCGCCGCAGCCGGAGATGCTGCGCGCCCCCGACATCGCCGTGGGCCCTATCCCGGACGAGCCCGGCTGGGCTACCGAAGCGCCGCCGCTCGCCGTCGAGTACGCGGACACCGGCCAGGACGAGGTGGAGCTGCAGAACAAGATAGACGAGCTCTTGGCGGCCGGCACGCGCTGGATCTGGGTGGTGCGCCTTCAAGGCGCACGTCGCGTCGAGGTCTATGATGCCTCCATCTCGGCCAGGCAGAAGGCGCCGGAGCGCAGGTCGCAGGCGAGCGCCCGCGCGCAGACGCCCCGGCGCCTGCCGGCGCGGGTCGCCTTGCCGGGCGAGGCGCTGCTCGCGCCGGGCGTGCTGAAGAACCCGGTGCTCGTCGAGGCGCTCTACGACCGCGAGGCCGCGCACGAGGCGACCCTGCGCAACCTGCTCCAGCGCAGGGGTTATGAAGACATCGAGGCGGTCCGGGAAGAAGGCAGGAAAGAAGGCAGAAACGAGGGCAGGAAAGCAGGCAGAAACGAGGGCAGGAAAGAAGGCAGAAACGAGGGCAGGAAAGAAGGGCACATTCAGGGACTGCGGATCGCGGTGCGGGATCTTTGCGAGGTGCTCGGCATCGCCCTGTCACCGGAACGCGAGGCGACCCTCGAGGCCATGGCCGGACCGGAGCTCTCCACCCTGCGCGAGCAGCTCAAGCGCGAACGACGTTGGCCTTGACCCTGGTAGCGCGCGGCCGCTGTGCGGGGTCCGTCGACACCTGCCGACGGGCCAACCCATCTGCTGACGGCGATGGGGGGCTCACCAGGTCGTGATGAACGTGCAGGATCTGGCGCCGCGCAGGCGCGTAGATTGGCTCTCGTCGAGCACCGCGTCGAGCGTCGGCTCGAATTTGCGGCCGCAGCCGACGATGACGCCGCGGTCGTTCTCGCTCGGGTAGGGGGTGTCGCACACCACGTCGATACGACGCTTGCCCACGCGCGCGCAGCGGAAGTGGCCGATGCCCTCGGCCATCGCGCCCGTCTGGACATCGACCATGGGCGCCCCGTCCAGGCGATGGTTCATGTGATAAGCGACATCGATGAAGCGGAACGCGGCCTCGACGTCCTTGATCTCCTCGGGCCACAGGGCGTTGTCGGGGATGTATCTGCCGATCTGGAACATGGTCTGCGGCCCGATCTCGCGGAGCACGTCCCTGTACACGTCGAGGCAGGCCTGCTGGGGGTACCAGGCATTGACGTCGATCTCCCGGATCCCGTGCCTGGCCAGGATTTTGAGCGCCAGGCCAGAATACGAGCCCGTCGCCATGGTCAGGCCGACGATGGCCTGGCCGCGCACCTCGATACCATCTCGTATTGCCTTGAACGCTTGCATGAGCCCCTCTGTCGACAAGGCGGTACGGGCGCGAGCCGCGCGGCCGCACGATGATGGTAACAACACCTGCCCAGCCTCGTCGAGGCCGCGTGCACCGGGTCACGCGCGCCGGCCGCACGGCGCAGAGCGCGGCGGTCGGCGGCGGTCGGCGGTCGAAAGCAGCCGTGGCGGAGCCGGTCGGAGCCGGTCAGGCGCGCGCCGCCCCCGTGGACCGCTCACCGCCCGCCGTGGTATGTCATGGAGGTTTGCGGGGGGAAGGTGAGCTCTCCTGTGGCGGAAGACAAGGGACACCAGGCGCTCGCGACCATCCTCGCGCTCCTCGCCGAGGTTCGCGAGGGCGCGTATGATGGAAGGCTCGCGGCGCTGCCGGCCGACGACTCCCTCGCTCCGGTGCATGAAGGAATCAACGCCATGCTCGAGGTGCTCGTCCGGGAGCGGCGCCGGAATGCGGTCTACCGCGACGAGCTCGAGGAGGCGCGCACGACGATCGAGCTGCAGCGGGCCGCGATCCGGGAGATCTCCAGCCCGATCATCGAGGTGGGACGTGGGGTGCTCTGCTTGCCCCTCGTGGGGATCATGAGCGCGGAGCGCAGCGAGGGGGTGCTTGACGCGCTGCTCGCGGCCGTGTCGGAGCGCGGTGCGCGTTGTGTGGTGGTGGACGTGACCGGCCTGAGCGGGATGGACATCGACACGGTGCGGTGGTTGCTCCGGCTGGCCGGCGCGGTGCAGCTGCTCGGCGCACGCTGCGCGTTGACGGGGATCGGGAGCGAGCTGGCGAGGACCATCGTGCACGCTGATTTCGAGGTGAGGGGGCTGACCACGCTGAGCAGCGTGCGCGAGGCCCTGGAGCGCTTCGCGCGGGCCTCGGAGTGATGGGCGTCGATCGCCGTTGCCGCCGCCGCGGACGGGGCCAGGTCAAGCGGTGATAGCCTCAGTATGGATACAGGTATACGGTACGACGCTTCCCGCTTGAACATGAAGCAGCGGTGATTGCAGGCGGCTCAGGTGTGTGGGGGCCAGCTTGATCGCATAAGACACGTCTTGTCGACTGGTCCATTCAGTCTGACTGCGCGGGCCAGGGACGGCTTCGAGAATCTCGACTTTGCGGAGCGCATTGGCTTGTCTTAGAGCGACGAACAGGTTGCAAGTCGTATAAATTCAATGAGTTGCCAAACTCGACGCTCCCCCGGAGAGCAAGCTCCAAGGACAAGTGAATGAGGGAAAGAGAAAAACCGCAAGGACGCAAGGGGCGCAACAGATGAGAGATGAGGTAGTTGCCAGTCTTCCCCTTGCGCCCCTCGCGCCCTTGCGGTTTGCTTCTCTTCTCTTGATTTCCCCGAGACTCGAAGGCGATCGGTGTTCTGGCCGCCTGCGATCGGCGAAGCCGAGGTCCAGGGCCAGCTCCGTCAGGTTCCGGGCCCCGCCGAGGAGGCGCTCGAGGGCTGTGCGCAGGCGCAGGCCGAGCAAGTAGCGATGGATGGGCTACTTCTTCCCCGCGAGGAGCGCCGCGATCGTCGGATAGTCGCTGTCCTCGACGGCGCCCTGGATCACGCACGTCACCTGCCCGCTCGGCGCCGCGAGCGCGTGGATCGGCAGCTCGGTCGTCTCCTTCACGCCGAGCGACCGCAGCCACGCTGCCCGCTGGGGCCCGTCGGGCAGCCAGTACGAGGCGCGCACCCCGGTGCCCGGCTGCGCCTCCAGGAACCGCGACAGCTGCCGCTCGTCGTCGTCGATCGAGATGAACGCCAGATCGACGAGCACGCCGGCCGCCCGCAGCTTCTGCTGCCATCCGAGCAGCCGCGGCATCTCCTCCATGCACGGCTTGCACCACGCCGCCCAGAAGTTCACCCAAACCCACTTGCCGACGCCGAACCCGATGTTCGCCGGCAGCTTCTCCGCGCCGCTGGCGGCGACCGCCGTGAGCCCGCCCGACGAGGGCGCAGGCCGCGGCGACTGCCCCGCGCACAAGAGCCGCGGCGCGGCCGGCGCCGCCTCCGCCGCGGCGCTCGCAGGCGCCTTGGCGCTCGCGGTCGCCGCCCCCACCGGCGCCGTCACCGCGTTGCTCCGCCCCTGGCCGGGCGTCGGGGGCGGCGGCAGATCCGCCTTCTGGTCCGCGTCGCACCCGCCCGCGAGCCCCGCGGCCAGGGCGAGGGCGACAAAGGCGCCCCGGAGCGCGCCGCTCCTCTCCTCGGAGCTCACAGCTGACAGTCCACCCAGGAGACGAACGCGCTCCGGTTGATGGCCTCCGCCGTACATGCCTTGTTCTTGCGCGAGACGTTCCATTGGCAGTATTCCGCGCCGAGCTGCGCGAACTCGTTCCCGAGCCACAGCATCCCGACCTTCTTCTCCAGGTCCTGCTCCTTGAACTTGTCGGAGATGTCGAAGAACGCGCTGTTCGCGCGCTTGTGCGAGAGCGTCCGGTTGAACTCCGGCCCCCCCGTCTTCGACGCGCGAGCGACGATGAAGAAATAGCGGGCTCCGCGCCGATCGAGCCACATCTCCTCGATCATCTTCTTCCCGTCGTCGTCGAGCTTCTCCGAGGCGTCGTCGAACATCACGACCCCGCCGCGCTGCTTCAGCGGCGTGAAGAGCGCGTTGAAGTCGTCGTCGCTGATCGACGCGAGCGTCTTCACGTCGGCCGGCTGGCACCCGCGCCGCGCCTCGGCCCCGACCAGGCCGCACGCGTTGAGCACCCGCTGCAGCACCGTCTTGAACGCCGGCGTGCAGTACGGCGCCTCGGCGTCGTTGGCGATGGCCACGGCCGGCTTCACCGCCGCGGCCAAGCCCGTCTTCAGGCGCTGCGACGCGGCCTGCACCTCGCTGTGCACCGTCACCCCGGACGCGACGAGGAGCGCGCACCCGGCCACGATCCCGATGATCCCTGCGCCTCTCATGATCTCCTCACTTCGTCCGGAGCGCCGGCGCGAGCTGCCTTATCGCGTACGACATCCCGATGTCCGTATCCTCGTCGCAGAGCCGCGTCGTGCCGAGGAACATCTGCGGCGTCGAGACAGGCAGCTTGTTGTCCACGATGTAGCGGAGCATCCGGTTCAGCCGCAGCGCCGTCTCCTTCGAGTCCATGCACGCGTCGAGCCCCGGCCAGCGCTGCCGGATCGCCGCCTGCACGTTGGCGGTGCCCGCCCCGGCCTTCGCGCCCGCGAGCAGCTCTTCCTGGTTCTCGTAGGACCACTCGAGCACATCCATCGCCCGGTGATCGCTGCACAGGATCGCCTTCGAGAGCAGGCACGAGCCCGGGTGCACCGGCCGGTCGAGCATCCAGTTGCACTCGCTGTCCAGCGGGAAGAGCACGAGCGTCGCGTCGAGCTTGTCGAACACCCCCTCGGACACGAGCCGCTGGTGGAACGCCTTGCAGGTCGGGCAGAGCGGATCGACGAAGATCGTCGCCGGCTGCACCGCGCCCGGGCGCGTCACGTGGATCAGCGCGCCGTTCGGCTCGGTCGGCTTCTCCAGCTTGCCGCAGCCGGTCATGTAGCTCGCGTAGCTCGGGAGCGCGCTCGCGTAGAGCAGCGCCGGCGTCACCGCGCACACGGCGAGCGCGACGAGCCACCCCGGCAGGAGCAGCGCCGAGCCCATGCGGCGCGGCGGCTCGGCAGGCGCGGCGGGGCCGCCACCCGGCCCGTCGACCCCGAGGGGCGCCCCGGGCACGGTGGGCCCCACCCCGGCCGCGCCTGCCGCTGAAGGCGCGCGCGGAGCCGCGCTGGACCAGGCCGCGGCGCGGGCCGCCCTGCGGTCCTCGAGGAACGCCCAGACGCCGCCGGCCGCGAGCAGCACGGACGAGATGTACATGCCGACGCACGTCTTGCAGAACACCCCGAGGCGCACCGCCGAGATGGTCGCCATCAGGATCGACACGGCGAGCGGCGTGAGGCCCGCGAGGAACAGGAAGTGCGCCGCGCGCCGCGGCGCGTGCTGGCCCGAGAGCAGCACGTAGAGCGCGAACGCCGCGAAGAACGCGAACGCGCCCAGGGCGAACAGCGAGATCGGGATACCGCCCCAGAAGCCCTCGCGGAACAGGGCGGAGTAGGGGCTGTACATGGCCACGCGGCACGCGGTGTCGGCGCCCGCCTGCGCGCCGAGCCCGGGGATGAAGCTGCAGTGCAGGTCGTGGACCTGCCGGTCGAGGTGCCGGATGTAATCGAACGTCGATGAGGCGCTGAACGCGAGTCCCAGGAGCGACCCGCTGAGCGCGAGCGCTGCAGGCCCGCGAGGACCACGACTGCGTGACATGGCCGAGTGGATTACGCGACGTCGGGCAACGCGTCAAATAAGGACGCCTGTGCGCGCGGGCGTGCGTCCCCCCCCGATGGCATGACGCGCGGCGCGCGGCGCAGGGCGCGATCGCCCCGCGAGGTGCGCGCGCTGACCGCGCACCGCGCAGCGCCGAGCCCGCCGGCAAGCGCCGCGCCGAGCCCGCCGGCCGAGCGGCTCGCCGCGCGTTGACGAGGGGGCGCGGTGCGTGCGTCGTCGTTGCCCACGCGATCGGCCGCTGCTAGGAGCCGGATCGGGGGATTCGGGAGCCCACAGCCATACCGATGACGACCTCTGCACCCGGCGCGGCGAGCGGCGCGCCCTCTCCTGTGAAGCTCGGCCCGTTCGACGCCGAGTTCCTCGCGGATCTCCCCTACGACCCCTCGGTGCTGTTCTTCGACGAGCTCATCGAGGTAGACGCCGAGAAAGGCCTCGTGCGCTGCCGCATGCCGACCGACAGGCCGATGCCGCTCGTCGACGCGCAGCGGGCGCACCCGCTGCTGCACCCGCGCCACGTCGCCGGCGCGATCATGGTGCACGCGACGGGGATGCTCGGCTTCGTGCACGCCTACCACCTGCTCGGGCTGCGCCACCGCGAGGGCTGGATCGGTTATGGCACCAACATCCACCGGGTGGTCTTTCGCAAGCTGGTGCAGCCGGGCGCGCCCATCGAGGCGACGTGCGTCGCGACGCGCTCCCGGCTCGGCGTCAAGCGGCACATGATCCGCTATTCGTTCGAGTTCCGTCACGAAGGCAGCGTCTGCTACGAGGGCGATCAGACGGCCGTATGGATGCGCGTGCAGGACGTTCCAGCGATGGATTCCCGACCCGCGATCGAGGACCCCGAGCGATCCCTCGCTTGACCCTCGCGTTCGTCTCGTCTACCCGCCCTCCCCATGTCGGATTTCGATGCAGGATCGATCGTGCCGTCCACACGCGATCTTCTCCAGGTGATCTCCACCCGCAGGAAGAACATGGCCCTTGTCGGGCTCGTCGGCTCGGACACGCCGGCGGAGGATGCGGCGCGGCTGCACGAGCTGAACATCTCCGCGCTCGCGTTCGCCGAGGCCGGGCTCGCCATGCAGGGGGCCGCGCGGGCGACGAGGACGGTTCCGTCGCTCTGCCTCTCCCGGGTGGGTGATCGGGACGGCGCCCTCGCGGCGCGCTACTACGGGGCGGACGGGGTCTGCATCGACGCGACGCTGCCGCTCGACGACTGGGACCGCCTCGCGAAGGGGGCGAGGACGATGCGCATGCTGCCGCTCGCGCTGGCCGAGGGCAAGGAGGGGGCCGAGGCCGCCGCGAAGGTCGGCGCGCGCGCGGTCCTGGTCCGGGGCGCGTCGGCGGAGGCGGTGATCGAGGCCGTCGCGTCGCTCCCGAGGGCGCTCACCGTCGTCGCCGAGGTGCTCTCGGCCGACGCCGACGCGCTCCGCCGTCTCGTGGGCCACGTCGACGCGGCGATCGTCCCGCCGGGCGTCCACAAGTCGGCCGAGTTCCCGGGCCTCGTCGCCGAGGTCGACCCCTGAGCGCGCGCCCCGACCGCTGAAATGTCGGGCCGCCCCTCGACGGCGGGGGCTCCCTCCTCCACGATTCGGCCTCGATGAGCAAGGCCTACGAACTGGATGAGCCGCGGCGCGCGCTCCGCGAAGGAGCGCTCGTGCAGGCCATGCCCGAGCTCGGGACGCTGATCGTCACGGGCTCGGACCGGCAGACCTGGTTGAACGGCCTGGTCACCTGCGATCTCGCGCCGCAGAAGCCGCTGCCTGCCGGGGCGAAGGCCGCGCCCCCCGCGGGCGGCGCGTACGGGCTCAACGTGGGGAAGACCGGGAAGATCTTCGCCGAGGTGTGGATCGTGATCGCGGCCGATCGCATCTACGTCGGCGCGCTGCGCGAGCGCGTCGAGCAGCTCCGCGAGCTCTTCGATCGCCACCTCATCATGGAGGACGCCGAGGTCCAGGACGCCTCCGGCGAGCACGCCTGGGTCTTCGCCCACGGCCCGCGGTCCGCCGATCTCGCGGCGGCCGGGCGCGCCGCCGGCGCCGAGGCCGCGATCGTCGACTGGACGGGCCTCGGGGGCGCGCTGCTCGTCGCGCCCCGGCAGGCCGAGGGCGCCGTCCTGGAGGCGCTGCTCGCCGCGGGCGAGGCCGGCCCCGTCCTGCCCGTGACGGCGGCGGCGTGGGACGTGCTCCGGGTCGAGAACAACGTCCCGCGGTTCGGCGTCGACTTCGACGACCAGAACTTCCCGCAGGAGGCCTCCATCGAGGAGCGCGCCGTCTCGTTCAACAAGGGGTGCTACCTGGGGCAGGAGACGGTGTTCATGCTCCAGGCGCGCGGTCACGCCAAGAAGCGGCTCGTGCAGCTCGCCGTCGAGGGGGAGGGCGGCGTGCCCGCGGGCGCGGAGATCGCGCTGCCCGACGGCGCGGCCGTCGGCGAGGTCACGAGCCAGGTCGAGGACCCGCGCGGGAAGGGGCTGCTCGCGCTCGGCTACGTGAAGTACAAACACGCGGTCCAGGGCACCGCGCTCCGGATCGCCGGCCGGGCGGCCGAGATCACGCGCGCTCCCGCCGGGCCGGTGCGCGCGAAGGCGTAGCGCTCCGCGCCGGCGCCGCCGGACGGCGGGCCGGGGGAGCGCCGGGTAAAGCCCACCTCAGGGGAAGATCTCGCGCTCTCCGTACACCGCGGCGAGCCGCTGCAGCGCGACGGCATAGGCCCCGAGGCGGAGCGTGCACTTCTTCTGCCGCGCCATCTCGGTCACCTCGCGGTAAGCGCGCTTCATGGCCTTTTCGAGCCGGGAGTCGACCTCCTCGAGCGTCCATGTCTCCGAGCGCTTGTTCTGCACCCACTCGTAGTAGCTCACCGTGACGCCGCCCGAGTTGGCGAGGACGTCCGGGAGGATGTGGATCCCGCGCTCCAAAAGGATCTTCTCCCCTTCAGGCGTGCACGGACCGTTGGCGCCCTCGGCCACGAGACGGACTTGCAGCCAGCTCGCCTCCTCCACGCCGACCTGGTTTTCCAGGGCCGCCGGGATGAAGATGTCCGCCTTGAGACGGAAGAACTCCTCGCGGCTGATCGGCTTGCCGGCCGGATAACCCGCGATCGAGCGGTTCTTCTTCACGTAATCCTGCAGCTTGTGGGGATTGAACCCTTCCGGATTGTAGAGATACCCGGTGTGATCGCCGACCGCGACGGTCGAGGCGCCGAGCTTCGACAGGAGCACGGCCGTGTGCGAGCCGACGTTGCCGAAGCCCTGCACGAGCAGCGTCGCGCCGCCGAGGTTCACGTCGTTGTCCTCGGCCCACTCGGTGATGCAGTGGACGACCCCCTGACCCGTCGCCTTCTCGCGACCGTACGTGCCCCCCGACGCCACCGGCTTGCCCGTCACGACGCCCTTCACCGCCTGCTTGAAGAGCTGTCCGACGGTGTTCATGTACGTGTCCATGGCCCACGCCATGGTCTTCGCGTCGGTGCCCATGTCGGGAGCCGGGATGTCCGTCTCCGGGCCGATGTTTCCGCCGAGCGCATGGAAGAAGCGGCGCGTGATCCGCTGGAGCTCGGCGCGCGACACCTCGTTCGGGTTGAACTTGATACCTCCCTTTCCGCCGCCGAGCGGCAGGTTCATGAGGGCGCATTTCCACGTCATCATCGCGGCCAGCGCCTTGAGATCGTCGAGCGACACCGTCTCGTGATATCGAATACCCCCCTTGAACGGCCCGAGGAGGTTGTTGTGCTGGATCCTGTAACCCTTGAAGAGCCGGATGCTGCCGTCATCCATCCGCACTGGGAAATTGACGATGATCTCGTTCTTCGGCTGGCTCAGGATCGTGGTGATGTATCCCGGCAGCTCGATCAGCCGGGCGGCCTCGTCGAGATAACCCTGGACGACTTTGAAGAACTCGTATTTGTGCCTGTGGCCGGGAGCAGCAGGGGTGCTCACCGGCGGAGTCGCGGTCTTGGTACTGAGCTGTTCTTCCATGGCTATGTAACTTTCTAGTGCGCAGAGCGCTTCCGTTCAACGTCGGGCGCAACCATGCATCGCGTCAAAGCGGCTCCGGACGGGCGGGGCGATGCGTCAGGCTGCCAGTGTGCGATGAGGCGCCGCGTTGACGGCGGGTACGCAGCGTCGGTTGGGCGAGGCGGCGGCGCGGGCGCGCCGTGTGGGTGGCGCGCGTCGAGGGGGCGCGGTCTTCGGACGGGCGCGGCGCGGGGCGCCGTTCAGGACCTCGACCACAGGACATACAGATACGTGATGATCCCGGTGACGAGCAGGGCATCGACGCGGTCGAGGATGCCGCCGTGGCCGGGCACGATCCCGCCAGAGTCCTTGATCCCGAAGGAGCGCTTGAACAGGGATTCCCCGAGGTCTCCCGCCTGACCGAGACCGCCCGCGACGATCGCGAGCGCGAGGGCGTCCACGAGCGGCAGCGACCGCAGGAACCAGAAGTGGGCAAGGAGCGCGCCGATCACCGCGAAGAGCAGGCCGCCGAGCGCGCCCTCGACGGTCTTCTTGGGGCTCACCGCCTCGTAGAGCTTGCGCCGGCCGAGGAAGCGGCCCGCGAAATAGGCGCCCGTGTCGGAGAACCAGGAGAGCAGCATCGCCAGCACCACGAACGAGGGGCCGTCGGCGCCCCCGTCGCGGCGGAGGAGCGCCAGCGCGCCGAGCCCGCCGCCCACGTAGAGCGGGCCGAAGCTCATCGCCAGCACGCGCAGCGCCGCGGTGCGCATCTCGCCGAGGCGCACCAGCGTGACGAGCATCGCGGCGAACGGGAGCAGGAAGATCAGCGCGAGGAGCGCGCTCGGCGAGCTGCCGAATCGCCAGATCACGCCCAGGACGGCGAGGGTGAGCGCGACGCCGATGGCCCGCGCGACGCCGTCGTCCGCGTGGGTCATCGCGAAGAGCTCGAGCGCGCCGATGGCGGCGGCGATCGCGACGAGCGCCGCCCAGCCCCAGCTCGGGCCGAGGTAGAGCAGCGAGAGGAGCAGGGGCGCGGCCACGATCGCGGTGACGACCCGCGTCGCGAGGTTGGAAGCAGCCAATCTCAGACCCCCGTCCGTGAGCCGTTGTGGGAAGCGTG
This sequence comes from Sorangium sp. So ce375, assembly GCF_051473855.1. Lineage (NCBI taxonomy): Bacteria > Pseudomonadati > Myxococcota > Polyangiales > Polyangiaceae > Sorangium > Sorangium sp. So ce375. The sequence continues at coordinate 8,717,303 of NZ_CP150335.1, read as the reverse complement.
GGAGGCAGGCGCGGCGATCTCTCGCGTGGGCCACGCCAGGTCCGCGTCGAGCGCGCCCGCGCGCGGCGCGGACGGCTCGCCGCCGCCGCCCTCCGCGCCGTGCGTGGGCTCGGCGGCGACGTCGCGCCGCTGGTAGGCCGCGATGGCGGCGAACAGGTCGTCCTCGGTGAAGTCGGGCCACAGCCGCTCGGTGAACGACAGCTCGGCGTACGCGGCCCCGTAAAGCAGGAAGTTGGAGAGCCGCTGCTCGCCGCCGGTGCGGATGATGAGATCCGGCTCGCCCACGCTCAGGCTCGGCAGCCGCGCGGCGAGCAGCGCCCCGTCGATCGACTCCGGATCGAGCCTGCCGGCGACCGCCTCCATCGCGAGCTCGCGCGCCGCGGCGGCGATCTCCTCGCGCGCCCCGTAGGACAGCGCCAGCGCGAGCGTCATCTGCCGGTTCGTCGCGGACGCCTTCCGGAGCGGGTCGAGCACGTCGCGGACGCCCTCGGGGAGCCGGCTGATGTCGCCGATCGCGACAAGGCGGATGTCGTTCTCGAGGATCTCGCAGCGCTCGCTCATCAGGTACTCGCGCAGCAACCCCATCAGCGCGTCGACCTCGTTCTGAGGCCGCGCCCAGTTCTGCTCGCTGAACGCGTACAGGGTCAGCGCCTCGACGCCGAGCCTCCGGCAGACGCGCACGATCCGCCGCACGGCGGCGCTGCCGGCCTTGTGCCCGGCCTCGCGCGGCTCGCCGCGCAGCTCCGCCCAGCGACCGTTGCCATCCATGATGATTCCGACGTGGCGCGGGAGATTTCTGGCTTCTACGAGGTTCATCGGCGGGGGCAGTTTCCCTTGTTGACTACCGACTGTCGACTGTTGAGTCTTCACGCCCATGAGCACAGGGGTTGGTCTCACGGTCACGCTGCGCGTCAGGATGGGCGCGCACGACGCACATTACGCGGGCGAGCTGTGCGATGGAGCGCGTATACTCGCGCTCTTCGGCGATGTCGCCACCGAGCTCCTGATCCGCCTCGACGGCGACGAGGGGCTCTTCCGCGCGTACGAGGCGGTCGAGTTCCTCGCCCCGGTCCGAGCAGGCGATTTCATCGAGGCGACCGGGGTGGTCACAAAGGTCGGCGCCACGTCGCGCACGATGGCGTTCGAGGCGCGCAAGGTCGTCGCCAGCGTCCGCGAAGCCGGGGTGGCGCCCTCGGCGGCCGACGCGCTGGCCGAGCCGATCATCGTGTGCCGGGCGCTCGGCACCTGTGTCGTCCCGAAGGAGCTTCAGCGTCGGCCGCGCCTCGTCCTGCCGGCGCTGTCGGCGCCGCCCCCGGACCACGCGCAGCTCCCGGAGCCGCGGCCGATCATCACGCCGCCCCCCCGGATCCTTGTCACGCCGCCGCAGAGCGCCCTCATCCTGACGGCCGCGATCGTCGGCGCGGAGACGACCCGGGCGCAGACGCCGCACCTGCCCATCACGGCGCGCGAGCTCGCCGACGAGGCCGCCCGCTGCCGCGACGCGGGCGCCTCGGTCGTCCACCTGCACGTCAGGAACCCGGACGGGTCGCCGAGCCAGTCGCGCGCGCTGTTCGCCGAGGCGATCGCCGCGATCAACGAGAAGACGGACGTCATCGTCCAGACGTCGACCGGGGGCGCCGTCGGGATGAGCGTCGACGAGCGCGCCCAGCCGCTGCTCTGCAGCCCCGAGATGGCCACCCTGAACTGCGGCACGATCAACTTCGGCGACGGGATCTTCGACAACGCCCGGCCCCTCATCCGGGACATGGCGGCCCGAATCCGCGCGGCGGGGAGCGTCGCCGAGCTCGAGTGCTATGAGGTCGGCCATATCCATGAGGCGCTCAGCCTGGCCGCCGAGGGGATCCTCTCGGACCCGCTCCACTTCCAGTTCGTGCTGGGGGTGCCCGGCGGCATCGCTGCGCGCGAGGACGTGCTCCGGTTCATGATCACCCAGATCCCGCAAGGCGCCACCTGGGGCGTCGCCGCCGTCGGCCGACATCAGCGCCCGATGACCGAGCTCGCCATGCAGCTCGGCGGGCACGCGCGGGTCGGGCTGGAGGACAACATCTACCTGGAGAAGGGCGTGCTCGCCGAGGGGAGCGCGCCGCTCGTCGCCCGCGCAGCCGCCTTCGCGAGGAGCGTCGGCCGCGAGGTGGTCGAGCCGGAGCGCGCGCGGCAGCTCCTCGGGATCCGCCCGCGCGCCGCGGCGGCCCAGGCCGGCGCGGCCGGTGGAGGGAGCGCGCGCGCGCAGGGATGACCGACCGACCGCTCTCCCCATGGATCGATCACCTGCGCGGTCGGCTCCCGATCGCGCTCGGCGTCGCCCTGCTCGGGGCCGTCGCGCGGCTCTCGACGCCGGCCCCGCCGGCGCGGACCGCGGACGCCATCGCCGGGATGCTCGGTGGGGCGATCGGCGGCACCGTCAGCCCGGACGACTTCGTCTGGGAGGAGCGCGGCGGGTTCTTCTCCGACGCGCTCCTGGGCCGCCGGGTGCTGTTCCTCGGCGTCGCCGATGTCGCGCGCCCGGACGGCGCGGAGCGCGGGCCCGACGCCGAGCGCGGGCGTGGCGCGGAGCGCGGGCCCGACGCGGAGCGCGGGCGTGGTGTTGAGCGCGGGACCGACGGGCGCGGCGCCGCCGACCTGTACCGCGCGCGCGTGCGGCTCACCCGCTCCGGCCGGCCGGTGAGCCTGGACGGCGTGCGCAACCTGACCAGGACACCCCTCGGCGACGATCGCGGCCTCGTCGCGCGCGGCAGCCGCGTCGCGGTGACCACCTCCGCCTTCGGCGCCGTGCAGGGGATCACGCTGCTCGATCTCGGCGGCGGCGGGCGCGCGGGCGCGCGTCCCCTCGGCGAGCGGCTCCGCGCGGCGATCGACGGCTGGATCGAGACCGGGAGCGTGGACGGCGCGTCGCTCGTTGAGATCTCGTTCGACAACCCGCCCGCGTCTGCGCGGCTCGACCTCGTCGACGAGGGCCTGGTGATGGCGCTCGGACCGGAGGCGGTGCCGGCGGCGCTCAACGCCAGCACGGGCGAGGTCGACACGGGCGGCCGCGATCCGTTCGTCGCCCGCGCGCACCACGTCCCGCGCCGCGTGCCCTCGCTCGGGGAGCTCGCCGCGCCGTCCGCCGAGCGCTTGCTCGGTCCGACGGCGGCCGCCGCGGTCGAGCGGCTCGCGCTCGCCGTGTCCGGCGCGGCGCGGAGCCTCGCCTCGCCGGACGCGGCGTACCTGACCCACGGCGCCGCTTCTCCGGAGCCCGCGCCCGAGGGGTGGCCTTCGCTCTGGCCGCCGCCGCCGGTCGCGCCGGCGGTCGATCCCCCGCTCCCGGGGGAGGGCGCGTGGGTGCTTGTGGCTCCCTCGCTCCCGCGTGTGCTCCCCGGCATCGAGAGCGATCCGCAGCGCCCCGCGAGCCCGTTCGCCGCGACGACCCTCCGGCCCGACCCGCGGCGGCCAGAGGTGCGCGTCCACCTGCTCGCGATCGACACGCGGCACATCAAGTTCACCTTGCAGGCCGGCTACGAGGCGCCCAGGCCGACCGTCGGCCCGCGCGGCACCGGGCTGCTCCCCGACGCCTCGACGCTCCGGGGCGCCATCGGCCTCGGCGCGCCCTCGCGCGAGCCGGGCGCGCCCCAGGCAGACACGGAGGCGCTCGGCATGGTCGTCGGCGGCCGCGCGCTCGTGCCCCCGCGCGACGGCGCGGCGACGGTCGGCGTCGATCTCTCGGGCCGGCCGTACTTCGGCGCGTGGCCGTCCGGCGGCGACCTCGAGCGCGTGCCCTGGGCGCTCTGGCAGCGCCCGCCGTCAGGGAACCCTGGCGCACCCCGCGCCGAGGGCGCCGCGCGCTTTCCCTGGGCGCTCTGGCAGGGCCCTTCGCTCTTCGAGGCAGGGAGCGCCGCGGCCCCGCTCGCCGTCCTCGCCGTCCCCCCCGCCGGCTCCCCCGCGGAGCGCGCGCCGGCCGACGCGACGCTCTCGCCCGGCGACGGGGACGACCTCCTCGTCGAGCGCGCGGCGCTGTGCATGACCGACCGCGGCTTCGTGGTCCATGCGTGGGGCAGCGCCCTCGACGCGGCCGCGCTCAGGGCGGCGCTCGAGCGCGCCCGGTGCCTCGCCGGCGTCTCGCTGGGCAGGGCGCCGGACCCCCTCGGCGTCGCGTTCCTGAGCCGCCAGCAGGACGGCAGCCTGACCGCCGAGCGGCTCGCGCCCGCGATGTCGATCGCGCCGCCGGCGCACGTCGCGTCCGCGTCCCCGCGCCCGTTCCTCTATTTCGAGTCGCGCTCGGCGGAGGGGCCCCCGGCGCCGGATCTGTCGTTGCCCGGCGAGCGCATGGGCTGGACGCAGGACGGCGGCGCGCAGCCGCCCCCGGCGTGGAGCCCGGCCGTGTACGCCGCCGACGGCGTGCACCTCGGCGCGCAGGTCCGCGTCCACGCCTTCGCTCCGGACCGGTTCCTGTTCCGCCTCCGCGCCGGTTCGCGCGAGATCTCGCCGCGGAGCGCGCCGAAGCTCGACGCCGAGGTGCCGGCCGACGAGCGGCGGCAGGTCCTCGCGGCGATCGGCGTCGGCACCGGCCGGCGGCGCGGCCCGCGCGGGCTCGCCGTGGGCGGCACCGTCGGCCTTCGCTTCCGCGGCGAGGGAGGCTTGCTTCTGGTCCGCCAGGGCCGCGTCGAGATCCGCCCGGCGGGCGGCGCCCCGCTCGCGCCGGGCGCGGACGCGACGGAGCTGCCGCTCACCGCCGACGACGGCCGGCTGCGGCCGGAGGCGCGCGAGATCGGGACCATGCGCCGGCGCAGCGCTGCCTGCGTGCTCGACGACGGCACGCTGCTCGTGGCCACGACCACCTTCGACAGCGACGAGGCGACGACCGAGGCGCTGCTCGACCTCGGCTGCGCTCGCGTGGTCGCGCTCGATCGCGGCGCGCACCGCAATGCGTTCGTGCACCGGGCCTCCGGGGACCCTGCCTTGCAGCAGGCCTACGAGGACACCGCGCTCTTCGCGGTCGGCGTCGCGATGCCCGGCCGGGCGCGCCGGCTCGCCCCCTGAGCGCTGCCCTGCCCGCGCGAAGCGGCCGCGGAGCGGCGAGGATGGCCGGTCCTCCTCGCCGGCTCTTCCGGGGGACGGGGCTGGGCGGCGATCAGGCGTGGGACAGCATGCCTCGCAGCATGCCGAGCGCGCGCGTGTGAAGCTGCGAGACGCGCGGCTCGCCTATCCCGAGCTCCGCGCCGATGTCCTTCAGCTTCGCCCCTTCGAAGTAGTACATGCCGATCACGCGTCGCTCCCGCTCCGGGAGCTGCGCGATGGCGAAGGACAGCGCCCGCCGGGTCGCCAGCGCGGAGATCGCCTCGATCGGGTCGTCTTCGCCCGACATGTGCACCGACTCCTCGGCCGGGGTCACCTCGCTCAGGCTCACGAAGACGGTCGCGCCGCCGACCTTGCTGGCGGCCGCGGCTTCGGCCTCGACCGCCTCGCGCGCTCGCCGCGACAGCCAGTCCTGCGCGCGGAGCTCGTCGACGATCGCTCCGCGGATCCGGAGCTTCGCGTAACCGGCGAACGTCTCGCCGTCGTTCCCGCCGTTCTTGCGGAGCGAGTCGACGAGCCCGAGCATCCCGGCGCTCAGCAGATCGTCACGCTGCACGTTGGGCGGCAGGTGGCGCGACACCTGCCGCACCAGCTTGCGAACGAGCGGGAAGTACCCCTTCAGCACCTCTGGGTGGAGCGGCGCGCACGGCGGCTCGTGGCCGCGCGGCTCGCTCCCGCAGGCGGCGTCGATACAGCGCGGCGGGCTACAGCCGCCGTCCGGCTCGCCGTTTCGCTCCAACGACGGCCACGCCGCCTCGTAGGCGCAGGGAGACGTGGCCTCCACGGACTCCCAAATTTCGTGCGCGCACCTTGACGCGACTTCCGCGGACTCCCAAAGCTCACGGGCGAGCGACGCGCCCGGCTCCTGCACCCCGACGCCCGGCGCCGCATCGAGATCGAGCACGGAAGGCGCTTCGAGCAGCGCGTGCTCGCACGGGACGATCGGACACGTCCCGCCAAGGGCGACCGGCTGGACGAACTCGCCCCCATCACAGCATGGGGGGAGTGACCTGGGAGGGAGCCCCTCCCGCTGCAGTCGGGTCGATTGCTGCACGTGAGGTGGATTGGTGCCACAACTCTCGCAGCGTGCAAGGCAGAGCCGTGCAATTGTGTCTGGTGCGGATGTTCAGTGTGTGGATTATAGCCAGCGGGCGCGACAGCTCACTTTCCCGCGGGCGGAGTTTCAGGAGCAAGGGTGGGTGAACCTGACCCCAGGACCTTCTCCGTTCCGCCTCCACTGCCCACCGTGCCCGAGTTTGTCCCTGTAGTATTCATGGGTTGCGGTTGAGCCGCACGGGGCTCGCCTGACCCATACACCTCTTCTTCGGCGGAGACGGGGACATCGCGCGCCGCCTCGTCCGCCGCGACAGAGCCCTTCGCCCCCTCATAGCGGGGTGCTTCTCCAGGCCCTGAGTAATCCACCCAGTACACCTTATCTGATCTGACGTCCAGGTGAACGAACGTCGAGTTGGGATAATATCCGACACCCGCGTTGCGGAAGCCTCGGCAGAAATCGCGGACCACGGTGTTGGGCACGCCCTCGACCATGAAATCGACGGCGCGACCGTGGTTGTGGTTGGAGTGTGGGGTGTACTGGGTGGGGGAGTAGGGACGATAACCGCTGACGACGCGGAGGGGCCTGCCGCCGAAGTGGTCGCTCACCATGGCTATCAGCGTGGCGAGCCGCGGATCGATGGGAATCGAGGCGGTGGGGGACGCGCGCATCAGCCGGCTGAGCTTGGGGAGGGCCTTGGGGACGAGCCGCCCTTTCGGCGTGAGCAGCTGGAGGTCCAGCCGCTCCCCGCCGCGCACGAGGCGGACCCACCCGGGGCGCTTGGGCCGCTGCGCATAGCGCTTGTTCGGCGGCGTCGACCGGGGATCGGCCTTCGCGTCCTTCTTCGACCCCTTTCCCGGGGAACGGGCGTCGGCGTCGCGCTCCTTCGCGCTGGTGCCGCGGCTCCGCTCCGGCTCGTCGCGCAGCGCGGCCCCCCGGCCGGGGGCGGCGCGCTTGGCGCGCGCCCCGGGCTCGCCCCGCTCCGGGATCACGAGGACGAGGCCCGGGTGGATCCGCTGGCCAGGCCTGAGCCCGTTCGCCTCGCGGAGCGCGTCGACCGTGATGCGGTACCGCTTCGCGATCTTGCCGAGCGTCTGGCCGGCGTAGACGGTGTGCTGGCCATCCTCGGCGACCGCCGTGCCGGGCGCGGCGCTCAGGAGAAAGGCCGCCGCGAGGGCGGCGAGCACACACCGCACCCGCGATGACCGAGGGGGCGGCTCCATCGCGGCCCCGGCGCGGGGGCCGATGCCGCAGAAACGGGAGAACTCCGGATGCATGAGGGGACTCTGACCTGCCGTCATCCGTGCCCGACGACCGAGCCCCGGACAGTGCTACCCTGGGCTGGCGCGCGCTCGCCGGGCCGACCGGCGGCGCCGCGCCGCGTATCGGACTTCGATAGGCGGGCGGCAGGCGAGCGTAAAGCGGTTTTTTGCCCAGCGATCGGCGGTGGTGCGAAGCTTCGCCAGAAGCGACCAGAAGCGATCACAGGGGATCGGGCGCCCGGGGGCCGGGCAACGCGGCCCGGGCTTCCCTTGCTTCACCCAGCTGGGCGCGGATCAGGACGGACGGGATGTCGGAAGGCAAGAACTTGATCGGGGTCGATATCGGATCGAGCGCGATCAAGATCGCTCAGATCAAAGAAGGTCGCAGGGGCTATGGCCTCGTGCGGCTCGGTTACGCGCCGCTCGCGCCGCAGGCCATCGTCGACGGCCACGTCATGAACGCGCAGGCCATCGTCGAGGCGCTCGGCCGGGCCTTCTCCGAGGCCAAGATCCGCCAGCGCGAGATAGCGCTCAGCATCAGCGGTCAGGCGGTCATCATCCGCAAGATCACGGTGCCGCTCATGACCGCCGCCGAGCTGGACGAGCAGATCCAGTGGGAGGCCGAGCAGCACATCCCCTTCGACATCAAGGACGTGCACGTCGACTACGAGGTCCTGCGCCGTCGCCCCGAGGCCGGGCAGATGGACCTCCTGCTCGTCGCCGCGAAGCGCGACGAGATCAACGACTACACCCAGATCGCCAGGACGGCGAAGCTCAAGCCCATGGTGGTCGACATCGACGCGTTCACCGTCCAGAACCTGTTCGAGGTGAACCGCGGCATCCCGCCGGACCAGACGTTCGCCATCATCAACGTCGGCGCGAGCCTCGCGTCGATCAACATCGTGTCGCGCGGCGCGAGCGCGTTCACCCGCGACATCGGCAACGGCGGCAACTACATCACCGAGCAGATCCAGCGGAAGCTCGGGATCAGCTTCGAGCAGGCCGAGGAGTTCAAGTGCGCCAGCGTGACCTCGGGCCCGGGCGGCGTGCCCGCGCAGGTCATCGAGACCATCGAGCAGGTGTGCGACTCCATCGCGGGGGAGATCCAGCGCTCGCTCGACTTCTTCCTGGCGACCAGCGGTGAGGGCGACATGCACCGCATCTACCTGACCGGCGGCTCCTCCAACCTGCCGGCGCTGCCGGCCGCGATCGGGCGGCGCGCCCGGGTGGCCGTCGAGCTGATCCAGCCGATGGAGCGCATCACCGTGGAAGCGAAGGAAGTCAACCAGGAGCTGCTCCGGCTCCGGGCGGCGCAGTTCTGCGTCTCGCTCGGGCTCGCGATGCGCAAGGACCGGGAGAAGCGCTCGTGATTCGCGTCAACCTGCTGCCGCAGCGGCGCGGCACGCGCGGGGCCGCGCCCCAGGCGAGCCAGCGGTGGCTGCTCGTCACGCTCGGCGTCGTGATCCTCGAGATCGTCGCGCTCTTCCTCTTCCACCAGACGAAGGTCGAGGAGCTCGAGGAGCAGAACCGGAAGAACTCGCTGCTCCAGAGCCAGATCCAGGACATCCGCACGCTCGTGGCGAACCACGAGGAGATCAAGAAGGCGCTCGTGGTGCTCCGCGCGCGCGAGGACGCGATCGCGAAGCTCCAGGCCGCGCGCAGCGGGCCGACGGCGGTGCTCCTCGAGCTCGCGCAGCTGCTCACGAACGGCAAGGGGCCGACCGCCGACCCGGACAAGCTCGCGCAGCTCCGCAAGGAGAACCCGCTCGCCGTCTACAACCCCTCCTGGGACAGCCGGCGGCTCTGGCTCACGAGCTACGTCGAGTCCGAGCGGACCGTGCGCGTCGAGGGGCTCGCGCGCGACGGCACCGACGTCTACGAGCTCGCCCAGCGGCTGAAGCTGTCCTCGTATTTCTACGACGTGCAGCTGCTCCCGGGGAAGAAGGAGAACGAGAAGGCGTCGCGGCTCGAGCTCGTGTCGTTCGCGCTGCAGCTGAAGGTGAGGTACTGATGGCCACGAAGCCCATGCCCGCGCAGGCCGGCTCGGCGCTCGACCGGCTGCCGACGGTCGCCAAGCTCGGCGTCGGCGCGCTCTTCGCGGCGCTCGTCGGCATCCTGTACTTCGTCGGCTTCTACGCCGACGTCGACTCGCAGATCGAGGGCGCCGTGCAGAAGCAGGGCTCGCTCCAGGCCGAGCTCACAAAGGCGCAGGCGTCGAAGGCCGCCTACCAGAAGGACCTCGACGAGAAGACCCGCCGCGAGCAGATGAGCCGCGAGCAGAAGAAGATCCTCCCGGACGAGTCCGAGACGCCGGCCTTCCTCTCCGCCATCCAGGGCGTCGCGACCGTCTCCGGCGTCAACCTGACGTCGTGGAGCCCCACCGACGAGATCCCTCAGGAGTTCTTCTCCAAGGTGCCGATGAAGCTGACGCTCTCCGGCAAGTTCCACCAGGTGGCGAAGTTCTTCCACGGCGTGGGGCAGCTCGACCGCATCATCAATCTCGAGGAGGTCCAGATCAAGGAGCCGAAGGTCGTGGGGACCGACGTGGAGGTCGAGGTGGAGTGCCTCGCGACCGCGTTCCGCGCCGTGCGCGCCGGGGAGACCCCGACGAGCGGCGTGAAGCGGCGCGGCGGAGGTGTCCGGTGAAGGTCGGCCGGATGCTGCTGCTCGCCCTCGGGGCGACCACCGCCGCGGCCCTCGCGCTCACGGGGTGCGGGGAGGATCCGCCGACCGCCGCTCCCAACCCGGCCGGCGCGGCAGCCCAGCCGATGGCCTCGGCCTCGCCGCCGCGCGCACCCGCGGCCGGCGCCGCCTCCGCGGCCGCGTCCGCCAGCGCGCCCGAGCTGCCGCCGCTGCCGCTCCGGGAGTTCCAGGAGGCCGACTTCTCCGAGAGCGACCGGAGCCGCGACCCGTTCCGGAGCTTCGAGTCGCTCTTCGCGACGCAGGCGCGGGGGCGGGTGACGATCCAGCGGCAGGTCCTCGTGGATCGCTTCGCGCTCGACGAGCTCAGGCTTGTCGGCGTCGTCTCGCGCGCGCCCGCCCGCGCGCTGCTCACCGATCCCACGGGGCTCGGGTGGGTGGTGAAGGTGGGCGATTTCGTCGGCAAGGCCGAGATCGTTCACGCGGGCGGCCCCACGGGCGTCGACGTGGCCGTGAACTGGCGCATCGATCGGATCCGCGACTCCGACGTCGTCTTCATCCGCGAGGACCCGTCGCACCCGGAGATCCCGCCGACCACGCGCGTGATCGCGCTGAGGCCGCTCGGCGAGGAGGGCGAGGCGGCCCTCGGCGCCCCTTGAACGCCACGAATTGGGCCCGCGCCGGGCACCCGAAGTAGCCTCCCGGCAGCGTGACGCAGATCTCGCGTCACCGCGAAGCGGGAGTGCAATGAAGAGCAATCGAGACTATCGCCCGAGGCGGGGCGCGCTTCGCCGTGCTGCGGCACTCGGGGTGATGTTGATCCTCGGCGCTCCTGCGGGAGACGCAGACGCCGCCGCCCCGATCAAGGTCAGCGACGTCCGGCTCACGGCGCCGGGGGAGGGCAAGGCCGAGATCGTGGTCGCGACGAGCGGCGCGCCGCGCTTCTCGGCGCGGGTCGCGGACGGCGGCAAGCGGCTCCTCGTCGATCTCGAGGGCGCGGAGGCGGGCGGGGCGTCCGGCGCGATCACGGGCGGCAACGCGATCGTGGCGGGGGTGATGACGCAGGGGTTCGGCAAGGCGACCCAGCGGACGACGCGGGTGCTCGTGCAGCTCGCGCGCCCGGCGGCCTACCGGATCCGCGCCGAGCAGGGCGCGCTCGTGATCGAGCTCGCCGCCGCCGACGCGACGGCGCCCATGGCGGCGCGCGCCCCGGTCGGCCCCGCGGCGGCGGCGCCGGCGCGCGAGCCGGCGGCGATCACCGACGTGCGCTTCGAGCATCAGGCGACGCTCGATCGGGTCATCATCGAGCTCTCGTCGATCCCGAGCTACCGCGAGTCGACCGGCAAGGGGGGGCGCCGCGTCATCGAGCTCAGCGGCGTCCGGCTCCCCGACGCCCTCCAGCGCAAGCTCGACGTCGGCGCCTTCGGCGGCCCCGTGCGGGCCATCTCGACGTTCCGGCGCAACAGCGATGACTCCAGGGTCGTCGTCGAGGTCGAGCAGGCCGAGGGCACCTCGGGCGTGGTCGCGCGCGAGGGGAACGCGCTCGTGCTCAGCGTCGCGAAGGGCGCGCTGCCCCCGACGCTCTCGGGGATCGCCGCGGACGGCGGCGCGGCGAGGCGGACCCGCACGGTCGCGCGCGAGGCGGTCCTCGACGACGGGGCGCCGAAGGTGGAGACCTCGTTCGAGGGCGCGGCCAGCAGCCAGGAGTCGCTCGTCGAGCCCGACCAGGCCGGCGCCTTCATGCCCGCGATCGCCGGGCAGCAGCGGCGGTTCACGGGGCGGCGCATCGACCTCGACCTGAAGGACGCGGACATCCACAACGTCCTCCGGCTGATCTCCGACGTGGGGCGGGTCAACATCGTGACCGCCGACAACGTGACCGGGACGGTCACCATCCGGATGCGCAACGTCCCGTGGGACCAGGCGCTCGAGACGGTTCTCCAGGCCAAGGGGCTCGGCGTCGTCCGGCAGGGCAACATGATCCGCGTCGCCCCGATCGCCGATCTCAACAAGGAGCGGGAGCTCGCGATCGCGCGGCGCAAGAGCGAGCTCCAGCTCGCGCCGCTCGAGACGCGGCTCATCCCGATCAACTACGCGGACGCGAAGGACCTCCAGGATCGCTCGAAGGACATGCTCTCGCCGCGCGGCTCGCTCGCGGTCGACGAGCGGACCAACGTGCTCATCGCGCGCGACGTTGCGGGGAACCTGAACCAGATCGAGGAGCTGGTCCGCTCGCTCGACACGCAGACGCCGCAGGTGCTGATCGAGGCGCGCGTGGTGGAGGCGACGAGCCGCTACGTGCGCGACATCGGCATCCAGTGGGGCGGCGACGGGACGTTCAGCGCGGCGACCGGGAACCCGACGGGGCTCGTCTTCCCCTCGGCGATCGGCGTCGCCGGCGGCGCGACCGACTCGAACACGCCGACCGGCGGCCTCTCGCCGTTCTCGAACCAGGTCTCCAACCCGAACTTCGCGGTGAACCTGCCGGCCGTCGTCGGCGCCGGCTCCGGCGGCGCGCTCGGCTTCACGCTCGGCTCGATCAACAACACCGTCAACCTCAGCGTCCGGCTCTCCGCGGCCGAGGCGAGCGGCATGCTGCGGGTCGTCTCGAGCCCGCGCATCCTCACGCTCGACAACAAGGAGGCGCGGATCAGCCAGGGGACGCTGATCCCGTTCTCTCAGATCAGCGCCCAGGGCGTGCAGACGACCTTCCAGGAGGCCAAGCTCCAGCTGCTCGTCAAGCCGCACGTCACGTCGGACGGCAGCGTCGCGATGCACGTGAAGATCAACCGCGACGAGCCGGACTTCAACCAGACGTCGGCCCGCGGCGACCCCACCATCCTGAAGCGCGAGGCGGAGACCGACCTCCTGATCATGGACGGGCACACGGCGGTGATCGGCGGGATCTTCACCCGCAACACCGGCCGCAACCTCGATCAGGTGCCGTTCTTCGGGGACATCCCGATCCTCGGCCTCCTCTTCCAGCGACGCCGCGCGAGCGACACCCGCAACGAGCTCGTCATCTTCCTCACGCCGCGCATCGTGAACCGCGCCGAGGCGCTCGGCCGGTAGCCCCGGCGCGGCGCGCCCTCGACCCCAGGCGCGGCGCGCCCTCGACCCATCAGGCGCGCTTGCGCCGTGCCGGCTCCCGCGCGCTCGGGAGGGTCTCCGTCACGGCGCCGCGCAGCCACGCCCGCGCGGGATCGCCCTCGGTCCGGCTGTTCCACGCCATCGCGATCTCGATGGGCGGCAGCTCGAACGGCAGGTCGAAGGTGCGGAGCGCCAGCAGGCTCGAGAACGCCCTGCCGAGGCGGGTGGCCACGGTGGCCACGAGGTCCGACGCCGCGATGGCGTGCGGCACGAGGAACACGTGCGGCACCACCATGGCCTCGTGGCGCGCGATGCCGCGCGTCGCGATGAGATCGTCCGCGGCCCCGTCGTGGGCGCCGCGCCTGGGGACGACGACGTGGGGGAGGGCCGCGTACGTCTGGAGATCCACGTGCCCGCGCGCCGTGGGGTGGCTCGCGCGCGCGAGCCCGGCGAAGCGATCGTCGAAGAGGGGCGCGCGGCGCAGGTCGGAGGGGAGGCTCTCCTGCGGGAAGACGCCGATCGCGAGATCGATCTCGCCGCTCCGGAGCGCGTCGACGACGCGGGCGTCGAGCGGGAGCAGCTGGAGCGCGAGCCTCGGTCCGCCCTGCGCGAGCGCCGCGTTGAGCCGCGGCAGGAGCACGAGCTCCACGTACTCCGTGGCGGCGATCCGGAAGGTGCGATCGCTCGTGGCCGGGTCGAAGGCCGGCGCCGTCTCGCCGAAGAGGCCCGCGAGATCGTGGACGATCGCCGCGACCTGCGGCGTCATCGCCTCGGCGCGCGAGGTGAGCGCCATCTGCCGGCCGACCCGGACGAGAAGCGGGTCGGAGAAGAGCTCGCGCAGCCGCGTCAGCGCGTGGCTCATGGCGGGCTGGCTGAGGCCCACCCGGCGGGCCGCGAGCGTCACGCTGCGCTCCTGGAGCAAGGCGTCGAGCGCGATCACCAGGTTGACGTCGATCGACGAAAGATTCACAGAGAGAATATATTGTTAAATATGTATCCACGATGTGGATACTTTCGTTTTCTTGCGGGGCGTGCGGCAGGTGTGGCGAGGAGGCGCGATCCCGCGCCTGCGGGCGCTGTCGTGTGGCCCGCGTGGCTGCTAGGGTCGCCCGCGGCTCCCCCCTGACTGGCGGCGCCTCGCGGAGACCATGACATCGCCCGTTCTGCTCGGGGGGATCGACTTCTTTCACCTCATGAACGATCGCGCCATGCGATCGCGCGGCCAGGCGGGCAATCATTGCCTGTTCGTGATCGAGCTCGACGGCCGCCTCGATCTGGCGCGGCTCGCGGCGCGGCTGGAGCGCGCGACCCGGGCGCTGCCCGAGCTCCGGTTCCGGCTGGACAACAGCGTGCTCGGGCGGGCGGGGCGCCCCCGCTGGGTCGTCGATCACCACCGGCGCGCCCCCGGGCCGCGCCTCCACGAGGTGGCGGGCGAGCGCGAGCGCGCGGCGCACATCGAGGTGCTGCTCGGGGATCGGATCTCCGCGGAGCGGCCGTGGGCGCTCGACGTCGTGCGCGAGGTGGGCAGCGGCGATACGGTCGTGCTCCGCCATCACCATGCGCTGACGGACGGCAGGGGCGCGGATCGGCTCGCGGCCTGGCTGGGCTCCGGGAGCGGCGACGCGCCCGACGACCCGCCGCCGCGGCAGGAGCGGCACGACGCGCCGGAGCGCCTGCTGGCCGCCATGAGCCGCGACGAGCGGATCGCGCTGGCGCGCGCGTACAAGGCCCACGTGCTGGCGCTCGGCCGCGCGCCCATCCTGTCGCTCGCGCGCGCCTGTCCGGGGGTGCGGCCCTCGGCCTCTCGCGTCCTCCGGCTCACGCTCTCGGCGGAGGAGACCCGCGCCTTCGATCTCCGGGTGCGCCAGCGCGCGCGGCTCGCCGAGACGAGCCTCATGCTGATCGCGGCGACGCGGCTCGCCGACCGGGCGCTCGCGGAGCGCGGCTTCGCCCCGCCGCACCACGTGATCCCGCTGCCCCTCTCGCTCGACCCCAAGGGGGGGACGCGGCGGCTCTTCGGCAATCACCTCACGATGGCCCTGCTCTCGCTCGGCCGCGACGAGCTCCGCGACGACGCGCGCGCGGTGGCCCGCCTGGCCGAGCAGCAGCGCGCCATGGTGCGCGACAGGCTCGATCTCGCCATGATCGCCGCGCTCGATCTGGCGCGCTGGCTCCCCGGCCCGATCTACCGCTGGCTGGGGGATCAGCCCTTCCATGGCGAGCTCGCCTCGCTGATCGTCTCGAACCCGGGCGCGGTGACGGTGGAGCGGTTCGCGGGGCTCCCGGTTCGCTCGGCGTACCCGCTGCCCGCGGTCGTCGCGCCGCCGGGCTTCCAGGTGATCTTCAGCCGCTTCGGCGGTCGCCTCTCGGCGTCGATCGTCCACGGCGACGGGCTGCTCCGTCCGGACGAGGCCTCGGCGATGCCGGAGGCGCTCCGCGCCGAGCTGCTCGGCGAGCCCGGGCCGCCGGGCGGGGTATAAGGGCCAGGGTCATGCGCACGTTCGATATCGTCATCATCGGCAGCGGCATCGCCGGCGGCTTCCTCGCGCGGCAGCTCCGCCTCGCGTGCCCCGACCTCGGGGTCCTCGTGCTCGAGGCCGCCGAGGCCATGGAGGACTACAAGGTCGGCGAGAGCACGGTGGAGGTCGCGGCGAACTACATGGTTCGCCGGCTGAACCTCGGCACGTACCTCTACCAGCACCAGCTGCCCAAGAACGGGCTCCGCTTCTTCTTCGACTCTCCGGGCAAGGACCTCCCGCTGCCCCGGATGAGCGAGATCGGCTCCGACCACATGCCGTTCCACCCGAGCTTCCAGCTCGAGCGCGCGCGGCTGGAGCGCGATCTCGTGACCATGAACCGCGCCGCGGGCGCCGATGTCGAGCTCGGCGCCAAGGTGGTCGACGTCGCGATCGACGGGCGCGGGCGGCACAAGATCGTCTACGAGCAGGGCGGCGAGCGGCGCGAGGTCGCCTGCCGCTGGGTGTGCGACGCCTCGGGGCGGCGGCACGTGCTCTTCCGCAAGCTCGGCGTGAAGGTGCACAAGGAGGCGCGGCTCAACACGGCGGCCGCGTGGGGGCGCTACCGCGGCGTCGCGGGGCTCGACGCGGTGACCGACGCGGCGTGGCGGTCGCGCGCGCGGTACACGTCGCGCCACCTGTCGACGAACCACTTCATGTACGACGGGTACTGGATCTGGTTCATCCCGCTCGCCGGCGACCTGATGAGCGTGGGCGTCGTGTTCGACAAGGACCGGATCGGCGCGGGGAACGCGCCGGCCGGGGCGCTGCCCGGGCCGCGCACGCGCGCGGAGTTCGAGCGCTTCCTGGGCGCCCACCGCGCCGCGCGCGAGCTGCTCGAGGGGGCAGAGCTCGAGGACTTCCAGAGCTATGCCCACCTGCCGTACCACGCGGAGCAGTACTTCTCGACAGACCGTTACGCCGTCACCGGCGAGGCAGGCGCGTTCACCGACCCCTTCTACAGCCCAGGATCCGATTTCATCGCGACCGCGAACGAGTTCATCACGCAGATGATCCTCTCCGACGTGCGCGGCGATCGCGCCGGGTTCGAGGAGAAGGTCGCGGCGTACGACGCGTACTACCGGTTCAAGTACGACAGCACGCTCCGGCTCTATGAGCGCATGTATCCGGTGTTCGGCTGCTTCGAGCTCTACCGGTTGAAGTACCTGCTCGACTTCAACAACTACTACAACCTCGTCGTCTGGCCGTTCATGGCCGATCGTGTGACGGACGTGGGCTGGATCCGGGAGGAGCTCAGGTTCACCGATCTCGTGCTGCGCGCCCTCTCGACGATGGGCGAGCACCTCACCTCGCTGGCGAGCGACCTGCGCGCGCGCGGGGAGTACTTCGCGCAGAACGAGGGGCGCTTCGCCAACGGGCTGAACGGCGTCGCGCAGCTGGAGACGCGGCTCGGGCCGGCGATCGACGAGCGGTTCCGGCGGGAGCAGGTCGACCGAGCGTACGGGAGCGTGTTCGCCGCGCTCATCGAGAGGCGGCTCGGCGAGCAGGGCCTCTCCGATCGCGCCCGCCTCGTCTCGGAGCTCACCCTCCCGCAGGTGCTCGTGTTCCGGGACATCACGCCCGAGCGGCTCGCTCGCCTCCTCCAGCGCATCGGCGAGCGGATGACGAAGGAGCTCCGAGACGAGCTCCCGGACGCGGGGATCGAGCGGATCGAGCTCGGCCCGGCCGGCGTGATCTCGGTCACAGGGCCTGCCGAGGGGACCCAGGCGCGCGCGGACGCCCTGTCCCGCGCGCGGGCGCTCTGGGACGCCTCGGCGGGATCGCTCGCGCATATCGCTCTCTGAGCCCCTCTCGTCGGCTCTCCGGGTCTGGTCGTCGCCGCAGCGGCGGGCGCCTCGCGCTGCCTCGACGGGCGCCCCCGCGGTTTCCCCTGTACGCGCGTCCGTTCCGCAGTATCACAGCGGCCGATGCGGTGGAGAGCAGCAGGTGGGCGTCTGGGTCAGTGGGTGGTCTCCGTGGCGTTGTCGATGACCGCCGTCGGCGCGTGCGTGGGTGCGGTCGCCGAGGGCGGCGCGCCGCCGCGGCAGGAGCCACCGGAGCAGGGGTGGATCACCGCCGCGACGCCCGACGCGGGCGCCGGTCCGCGGTGTCCGCACGGCGCGCTGGAGGACCCGCACCGTGGCTTCGTCCGGTGCCTTGAGCCGGGCGAGGCGGACGCCGGCTGGCTCCCGCCGCCTCCGCAGCCCGAGCCGCCGTCCGACGGCGGCGCCCCGCCGCCTGACGGTGGCGCCCCCCCGCCCGACGGCGGCGCTCCCGGCGACGCCGGCCCCATCGACGGCGGCGTGCCTGACGCTTCGATCGTGTCGGCCCCGCCTCCGCTCGTGGAGATCAAGGAGCCCGAGTTCATGAACGGCGACGTTCCGAACGTGGCCAAGCGCCTCGAAAAGGTCGCCCCTGATCTTGCGAAGTGTGTTGCCGACAATGGCGGCCTCTCCGGCGTATCGGGCAGCATCAAGGTCCAGTTCCTGGTCCGTGTGCGCGGCCGCGCCGAGGGGGTCGAGATCCTCGACTCCCGCGGCGTGACCTCCGAGGCGCAGCGCTGCATCCGTCAGCTCCTCAAGAACAAGCCCATCGGCACGCCCAGCTCCGACCCTGTGGGCGTCACCGTCACCCTCTCCCTGCGCGCCCCGAAATAACGCTCCCCCGCGCCCCGCCGAGCAGGCGTCCACGGCGCGACAAAGCGCCGCCCCGCATCGCGGCCCTTCCCTTAAAAATACCCCCTTACAAAGAGCCAGGGCGGGCGGGGGTGGCGCGCGAGCGGGCGGCGGGGGTGGGCCCCACGAACCCGAGGGCCGGCCCGCATCGCAGCTCCCACCTCCCGGATCGTGTCTCCCGTCCAGTGCGGCAATAGCCCCCCAAAAGGCCCGAGTTCGTGGGGGGACCCCCGCCGCCCGCTCGCGCGCCACCCCCGCCCGCCCTGGCTCCGTCCAGTGCGGCAATAGCCCTCCAAAAGGCCCGAGTTCGTGGGAGGCCCCCCGCCGCCCGCTCGCGCGCCACCCCCGCCCGCCCTGGCTCCGTCGCCCCGTGGGTTGACGCAGCCCGCGCGGACTCTATCCTGCCGCGCCGCCGTGCCCGACCCGATGCTCACCCGCGAGATCGCCCGTCGAAAGACGTTCGCGATCATCTCCCACCCCGACGCTGGCAAGACCACCCTCACCGAAAAGCTCCTGCTTTACGGAGGTGCCATCCAGCTCGCCGGCGCCGTGAAGGCGAAGAAGGCGCGTGCCCACGCCGTCAGTGACTGGATGGAGATGGAGCGCGAGCGCGGCATCTCCATCTCCACGAGCGTCCTCCAGTTCCCGTACAAGGGTCGGCTCCTGAGCCTGGTCGACACCCCCGGCCACGCCGACTTCAGCGAGGACACCTACCGCGCGCTCATGGCGACCGACGCCGCCATCATGATCCTCGACTGCGCGAAGGGCGTCGAGACGCAGACGAAGAAGCTCTTCCGCGTCTGCAAGCTCCGGCAGATGCCGATCTTCACCTTCGTCAACAAGCTCGATCGCCCCGGGCGCGACCCGTTCGAGCTGATCGGCGAGGTCGAGGAGGTCCTCGGCATCGGCGTCTACCCGGTCACCTGGCCCATCTCGGCGGGCGGCAAATTCCGCGGCGTTTACCACCGCGAGCGCAAGCAGGTGTTCCTCTTCGAGCTCGTCGCGCACGGCGCCGAGATCGCCCCGATGGAGGTCGTGTCGCTCGACGCGCCCGAGCTCGTCGAGGCGCTCGACGAAGAGGGCGCCCGCCAGCTGCGCGAGGACATCGAGCTCATCGACGCCGCCGGCGACGCGCTCGATCGCGACAAGCTCGCCCGCGGCGAGGTCACGCCGATGTTCTTCGGCAGCGCCATCACGAACTTCGGCCTGCCGCAGTTCCTGGACGCCTTCATCGAGCTCATGCCCCCGCCCGCGCCGCGCGGCAGCGACAAGGGCCCCATCGCGCCGGACGACGACCGCTTCACCGCGTTCGTCTTCAAGATCCAGGCGAACATGGACCGGGCCCACCGCGACAGGATCGCGTTCCTCCGCGTCTGCTCCGGCCGCTACGAGCGCGGGATGAAGGTGCACCACGTCCGCCTCGACCGCGACATCCGGCTCACAAACCCGGTGCAGTTCATGGCCCAGGAGCGCACGCTCGTGGAGGACGGCTTCGCGGGCGACATCATCGGCGTCTTCGACCCGGGGCTCTTCCTCATCGGCGATTCGCTGTGCAGCGGCTCGCCCGTGAAGTACGCCCCGCTGCCGCAGTTCCCCCCGGAGCAGTTCGCCCGCGTCCTCATGATCGATCCCATGAAGCGCAAGCAGCTCAAGAAGGGGCTCGAGCAGCTCGCGCAGGAGGGCTCGGTCCAGCTCTTCCGGCCGCCGGAGGGGCGGGAGGGCGAGGCGATCCTGGGGGTCGTCGGCGAGCTCCAGTTCGACGTCGTGAAGCACCGCCTTTCGGCCGAGTACGGCGTCGACGCCAGGATCGAGCGGCTCTCGTTCAGCCTGGCCCGCTGGGTCGAGGGCGAGCCGGTGCCCCTCGCCGAGCTCGAGTCGAACCTCTACGGCTACGGCGCCCTCGACGTGCACGGCAACCCGGTCGTGCTCTTCAAGGGCGACTGGCAGCTCGAGTCCTGCCAGAAGGCGTTCCCCAAGGCGCGCTTCGTCGAGCTCGGCGGCTCGATCACTCCAGTATGACCTTCCGCCGCGCGCGGCCCTTTTGCCGCGCGCGGATCGCCGCTACTCCGCGAGCAGCGCCGGGAGGTGCCGCACGGACGGCGAGCCGTGGCTGAGCAGGCGGTCGTGGTAGGCGCGCTCGGTGAAGCCCGGCTTGCGCTCGTGCTCGGCGCGCAGGCGCATCATCTCGGTGAAGCCGTGGAAGTACGTGGTGAGCTGCGCGCTCGTGAGCCGGGCGCGCCGCCACTTGCCGACGGCCTCGCCTTCCTCCTGGAAGGCCTCCTTCGTCATGAGCGCCAGCGCCTCCCCTTCGCTCATCGCGCCCGCGTGCACCCCGTGGTCGAGGATCGCGTTCACCGACAGGCGCAGCACCATCTTCTGGCGCTGCATCCGCACCTTCGGGCCGCCGAAGCCGTGGTGGGCCATCAGCCACTCGGTGTAGACCGCCCACCCCTCGACGAACGAGCCGCTCGAGAAGACCGCGCGGAATTTCGAGGGGAACTCGTTGTTGTGCATGAGCTGCAGGAAGTGGCCCGGCATCGCCTCGTGGACGGTGAGGTCGGCCAGCATGCTCGTGTTGTACTCGCGGTAGAACGAGTCCACGCGCGCCTTCGGCCAGTCCTTGGGCGTCGGCGCGATCGCGAAGAACGTCTCCTGCTTCGCCTCGAGCGGGCCGGACGCGTCGCAGTAGGCGATCGCGACGCCGCGGCGGTACTCGGGCATCTCGATCACCCGGCAGGGCTCGTCCGGGATGCGGACGAGGTCGCGCGCGCGGACGAAGTCGGTCGCCTCCGCGAGGAGCTTCTCCGACGCCTTCACGATGGTCGCGTTCGTCGGGTGATCGGCGGCGAGCGCGTCGAGCACCTTCCTGATCGCGGCCATCTTCTCGTCGTGCGCCTCGACCCTCGGGAAGGGCTGCTTCCCGAAGAGCGCCGGCCAGAGCTCCCTCGAGGTCTCGAGCATCTCGTCGTGCGTCGCCGCGAGCAGCGCGCGCGCGCTCGCGACCACGCCGTCGACGTCGGTGGCCGCGTCGTCCAGCGTGAAGCGGAGCTTCTTCTCGAAGCGCGCGCGGCCCAGCCGGAAGTCGCCGTCGCTCCTCGGGAGCAGGTCCTTCTCGAGGAACGCCTCGAAGCCCTCGAGCGCCGCCGCCGCCGCGCTCGCGGCCGCGTCGAGCTCGGCCCGCTGCGCCGGGACCGACGCGAACAGCGCCGGTAGATCGGCCTTGCAGAGCGCGATGAGCCCCTTGTTCTGCGCGATCGCCGTCTCGGTGTGGATGCGCGGCGGCGCCGCCGTGAGGCGCCGCTGCGCGGCCTGGACGAGCGCGGGGACGCCCGAGAGGCGACCCCCGAGGCTGCGCAGGCGCTCCTCGAGCGGCGCGAAGCTCCTCGTGATCAGGGGGTCGAGCCCGTCGCCGATGAGGCCGGTGTACACCATCGGGTTCCACGTCGCCTCGCGGAGCTCGTCGATCGCGAACAGCCAGGAGCGCAGCTGGTTCTCCATCATCGCCGCGTCGACGCGGCTCTCGACGCCCAGGCTCGCCGCGGGCAGCGCCCCGAGCTCGGCCAGCGCCGCCTCGATCGTGCGCCGGCGCGCCGCCTCGCCCTGCTCGGAGATGTCCGGCCACACGGCGTCGTACCGGTGGTCTCCCGCCTCGGTGGCGCGGACCGGCTCGTCGCGCAGGTAGCCCTCGAGCACGCGCGCCGACAAGGCCGCGAGCGCCTGCTCGGCGCCGGCCTCCGCGCCCGCGGCTCCGGGCCGGGCGTCGGCCGGGCTCACGACGGCCACCTTCGTGACGGGCCCTGCGGGCGGCGGGACGGCGGGCTCGGTCGACCCGCACGCGCAGAGCAGCGCGATGAGCAGGGGGAGGTGGCCGCGGAGCGATCTGCGGGCGAAAGAGAGCGCATCGAAGGGACCATGGTGTCGCACCTGCGCCTCCTAGCGCCAGCGCGCCGAGAAGGGAACGTGCCGAGGGGCAGCATCGGCCTCAGGGCGCGCTGCCGAGGGAGGCCTTCGCGAGGCGGGAGATGCCGTCCACGTCGCCGTGCACCGCGTCGAGCAGGGGGCCGAGCGCGAGGCGGAGCTGCTTCGAGTTCGGGTGCCGGAGGATGCGCGCCATGCTCTCGGCCGCCAGCTCGTTCAGATCCTGCTCCGCGTACCGATCGATGTGGGCGCTCGAGAGCGCGAGGCCCGGGAAGGCGGTGCGGCAGAGCGCGTCGATCAGCTCCCCCGCGACGCCCGGCGCGATCTGCGCGGCGCCCAGCGCGACGCGGGCCTTCTGCGCGCTGATCGCGCACGACTCCGTGCGCAGCTGGCTGATCACGGGCGAGCCGAGCGCCGTGTGCCAGCGGGAGAGCTCGGCGGCCCGGCTCGCCTCGAACTCGCCCGGCGGCGCCTCGGAGACGGGCAGCAGCGCCGCCAGCTGCTCGGCGGCGCCCGGATCGATCGCGACACGGCGCACGATGATCAGATCGTGTGCCCGCAGACACCCGAGGAGCAGCCGCGTGGACGCGTCGCGCAGGAGCGGCGAGAGCGCGGCCGCGATCACGGTGGGGGGCGAGCCGATGAGCCCCGGGCTCGACCCCCGCGCTGCGCCCGCACCCCCGCCGCGGGCGCGGTACGCGCCGGAGCTCGGCGGCGAGCGCACGCTGATGGGCGGCGGGATGCTCGACGGCGTGTTGCGACCGACCGACGGCGGCGCGCCGGGGGCCTGCACGAAGCCGCGGCTGCTGGCCGGCGGCACGCCGGTGGGCCGGCCTACGCTGCCTGGCGGCGGCGGTCTGTTCGACGGCGTGCGTGAGCCGGCGGTCCGCGCGGGCTCCTGGATGGACGGCGGCGCCGGCGCCGGCCCGCTGCGTCGCGACTGCGTGGTGCGATCGGCCACGACGTGCAGCGACGCGAGCTCGATCGCGCGCAGCGCCGGGATGCCGCGCGGCGCGCGGGCCGCGATCGCCGCGGCGAGCTCCGCCTCCTTGCCGAGGAGCGCCTCCTGCTCTGCGGTCTCGCGCAGCAGGTCCCCGGCGAGCTGAGCGCACCGCTCCGCGGCCCTGTCCGCGGAGCTGCGCGTCTGCGGCTCCTTGAAATAGAGCGTTAACTTTCCCCGCACGGTCTCCCGACGCGTGTCTGCCGTGACGACCTGCGACGCGCTCTCGACGTTGGCAGGTTCACGCCCCCCGAAAGGCCAGAATCCCATGCGCGCCATTGTCGCGCGATCCTGGGCCCGCGCGCGAGCGCTTCGAGCGCTCGCGCCCTCACGTCCGCTCAATGGCGAGGAGGAACGGAGACATAGCGATTGCCGCGCTCGTAGAATCGCCACGGCTTCTTCGCCCATGCACCTGCATAGTCGACGTTGATGCGAGGAGACCTTCCGATGGGTCCCGCCGCGCCGGGGAGCAGCGAGAGCTGCGCTCCGCAGACATCCATCCCGTACGCGGAGCGGTCGAGCCCGAGCGCCTTGCACAGCTTCCCCGGCCCGTTCGTGAGCTCGATCCGCCCAGGCGCGACGCCCCGCCGGAGGCTCATGAGAGGGAGGCCGATGAGCGGCTCGATCGCGCGGATGAGCACCGCGTGCGGCTCTCCCTCCGAGGCCACCACGATGTTGAACGCCCAGTGCATGCCGTAGAGCTGGAACATGTAGGCATAACCCGCCGGGCCGAACATGACCTCCGTCCGCACGGTCCGTCGCCCGCCCGCGCTGTGCGCGGCGAGATCGTTCGGGCCGCGGTAGGCCTCGGTCTCGACGATGCGTCCGGCGGCGGTGCCCTCGGGCGTCGTGTGGACGAGCACCTTGCCGATGCACGCTCGCGCGACGATGAGCGCGGGGCGAGCGTAGAAGTCACGCGGCAGCGGCGCCGCTCCTTCGAGGAGCTCGGCAACTTCGCTGGGCGCGGGGGGCTCGAGCGTGGGATGCACGGCGGGCTCCGGGCTCATCCCTCGGGGGGACGCGCCGCCCGGAAGCGCTCGTCGATGAACGAGAGCACGTCGTCGCGGTGCTTCTTGGCCTGGAGCTCGTGGTGGAAGACCGCCGCGATCTCCAGGGAGGGCGTGATGACGTAAGTGATCCGCCGGGCGATGCCGATGAGCGGCCAGAGGACGCCGTAGGCGCGGCACACGCTGCGATCGCGGTCGGCGATCATCGGGTAAGGGACCTTCTGCGCCTCGGCGAACCGGCACTGCGTCGTGTGGTCGTCGGTGCTGACGCCGACGATGCTGGCGCCCGCGAGCGCGATCTCGGCGTGGTTGTCGCGGAAGAGCTGGGCCTCGACGGTGCAGTGGGGCGTGAAGGCCTTCGGGAAGAAGTACACGACCGTGCAGAGACCCCCCTGCGCGGACAGCACGAAGCGCTGGCCGTCGATGGCCAGCGTGTCGATCTCCGGCGCGCGCTCGCCGACCTTCAGCATGCCGACGCAATCTGCCGCAAGTCGCCGCCGTCGTCGACTGGGGT
Organism: Sorangium sp. So ce375; assembly: GCF_051473855.1. Taxonomy (NCBI): domain Bacteria; kingdom Pseudomonadati; phylum Myxococcota; order Polyangiales; family Polyangiaceae; genus Sorangium; species Sorangium sp. So ce375. The sequence continues at coordinate 8,692,554 of NZ_CP150335.1, read as the reverse complement.
CACCCACCGCGGCGTTCCAGCGGGGTCTTCAGGTCGCGTCACGTGTCGTGTGTCACGGGTCACGTCAGGTCGCGTCACGTGTCGTGTGTCACGGGTCACGTGTCGATTCCGAGCCGCTTCAGTCTGTAATAGAGGGTCGTGCGCTGCATGCCGAACTGCCGCGCGACCTCCGCCTTGTTCCCTCCGCAGCGGTCCAGGGCGGCGAGGAGCTCCCGCCGCTCGATGTCGTCGAGCTGGGAGCTCAGATCGAGCCTCGGCCGCGCGCACGCCGGCGCGGCGGGCGCCTTTCCGGCCGGGTCCACCTCCGGCTCCGCCGTCGCGGCGGCCTTCGGCGCGCGCGCGGGCGGCTCGGCCGGCGGAGGGCGCGCCGTGAACGCGAGGTGCTCGGGCAGGATGACGTCGCCGCGCGACAGGATGGCGGCGCGCTCCACCACGTTCTCCAGCTCCCGCGTGTTCCCCGGCCACGCGTAGGCCGTGAGCTTCGCGATCGCCTCCTCCGAGAGCGCGGTGGCCGCGCGGGCGTTGCGCCGCGCGACCTTGCGCAGGAAGTGCTCGGCGAGGGCGCGGATGTCCTCGCGCCGCTCCCGGAGCGGCGGCAGCCTGAGCGGGAACACCGAGAGCCGGGAGACGAGCTCCGGCAGCACGCCCGCGCGCGCCCAGGCGTCGTCGATGCCGGGCGTGAGCGACAGCACGACGCGCACGTCGACGCGCGTGGTCTCCGTCGACCCGAGCCGCTCCACCTCGCCGTCGGTGAGCACGCGGAGCAGCCGCGCCTGGAGCGAGGGCGTGAGCGGCGCCGGCTCGTCGAGGTAGATCGTCCCCCGGTGGGCGAGCTCGAGCCGGCCTGCGCGCTCGGCGAACGCGCCGTCGAAGGCGCCTCGCCGCCAGCCGAACAGCTCGCGCTCGAGCGCGTCGCCGCGGAACGCGGCGCACGTCACCTTGACGAACGGCTGCTCTTCCCGCGGGGAGCCCACGTGGATCGCCCGGGCGACGACCTCCTTCTCCGCCCCTTCCTCGCCCTCGATCAGCACGTGTGTGGCCGCCTTCGCCACCTCGCCGATCCGGGCGGCGACCTCGCGCATGGCCTCGCTCTCGCCGGCGATCTCGCCGAAATCGATCGGGTCCCGCTGCTCGCGCTCGAGATAACCCGCGTACTGCGCGAGCTGCTCGCGCAGCCGCCGGTTCTCCCGGAGGGTGGCGACCCCGGCGATGGCCTGCCGGAGGATGACGGCGAGCTCCTTCGAGTTCCAGGGCTTCTGGACGTACCGGTCGACGGCGCCCGAGTTGACCGCGTCGATGAGCACCGTCATGTCCGCGTAGGCCGTGAGCAGCACGCCCGCGGCGTCCGGTCGCCGCTCCTTCGCCTGCTTGAGGAACTCGATACCGCTCATCCCCGGCATTCGCTGATCCGCCACGATCACCGCAGGGTCGAGCCGATCGAGGAGCGAGAGGGCCTCGGCGCCGCCCAGCGCGTAATGGATCTTGAACGACTTCCTGAAGGCGAACCGGAACGCGTCGAGGTTGTCCTGCTCGTCATCGACGACGAGGACGTCGAAGCTGTTCCAGTCCAGATCGCGCATCGGGTCGCCCTGCCTTCCAGAGTTACTACAGCTCGGCGCGATCGTGACAGCGGAGGTGGCGCGTTCGGCCGCCAGCGCGGCGCTCCCGCCGCGCGCCCGCGCGCCCGAGCGCCGCCGCGCACCCTGCGGTGCCTCCGCGTCACGCCGCCCCGCGTCGCGCCGCCCGGGCGCGCGTCGGCCTCCGCGCCTGCCGCGCCGGGCGGGTGGGACGGCGGCGCTCGTGCGCGTGCGCGTCTGCTTGCGCTCAGGCGGAGGCGAGCGCTCTTCCGACCACGACGCCGGCGGCGTCGGATGGATCGATTTCTCCGCCGGCCCGGAAATACGCGGTAAGCTCCGCGCCCGCCCGCGAAGAGGGCGGGCTGGGCGAGCCCCACACGGAGGAAGCCGGATCATGCTCGAGGACGTCATCAAGGAGCTGCGCGAAGGGATCGAGAAGGCCATCGAAGCTCTCCGGCGGGACCTGTCGAAGGTGCGCACCGGGCGCGCGAACGCGGCCATGCTCGACGGCATCCGCGTCGACTACTACGGGGTGCCTACGCCGATCGTGCAGATGGCCACGGTGTCCGTGCCGGAGCCGCGGCTCATCAGCGTCAAGCCCTGGGAGAAGAACCAGGTGAAGGCGATCGAGAAGGCGATCCGGGAGAGCGATCTCGGGCTGAATCCCCAGGTGGATGCGGATCTCATCCGGCTGCCGATCCCGCCGCTGACGGAGGAGCGGCGCAAGGAGATGGTGAAGCTGACGAAGAAGAACGGAGAGGACTGTAAAGTTGCCATCCGGAAGCACCGCCGGGACGCGAACGAGATGATCGACTCGCTCGAGAAGGACGGCGACGTCAGCGGCGACGAGGCCGACCGGGCCAAGAAGAAGGTCGACGACGTGGTGGCCGAGGGAACGAAGCTGGTCGACACGGTGATCGCGGGCAAGGAAAAGGACATTCTGGACGTGTGAGCGGGGTCCTCGGCCGGGCGGGCGTCGGCGACCGAGCCAAGCCCCTGTCCCGGTGAGGCTCCCGTCCCGAGGCAGCGCGCGGTGGAGGCCATCGCCTTCAGGGCAAACGCAAGGCGCGTGGCGACGCCGCGTGCGCCGCGCCGAGCCTGGCCCGGAGACGCCCGTAGCCTTGCTGTCCTGCCGTCACACGACCCACGACCCCCGGCGCGCCTTCGCTTGCGTCCGAGCGCCACGAGGCGCGCCCGAGCGCCACGAGGCGCGCCCGGGCCCACGAGGCGCGCCTGAACCCACGAGGCGCGTCCGGGTCCAGCCCAGCCCACAACAGACCGTCCCGTGAAGCGAAGAAGTGAAAAAGAGGCTTGCGGTCCCCCCGGTCGGAGTCGGTAGGATCAGGAAGGTCGGCGAGTGGGCGCGCGCGAACGCGAACGTGAAGACGAACGTGAAGGCGAACGCGAACGTGAAGACGAACGTGAACGTGAAGACTCTGAAGACGCCCATTACGGTGCGAGAGGCCCTGCTTGACAGGTTTTCGCTAGCGTGAAATGGTTGGTGTTCGAAGCCGAAGGCCCGGAGCCGTCTCAAGGATTCCCGAGGTTATGCGAGCGATCGCTTCAGGAATGACGGACGTTGGTCTCCAACGCGACCACAACGAGGACAGCTACGCCGTCCTGTCGGAGTACGACCTGTTCATCGTCGCGGACGGCATGGGGGGCCACCGCGCGGGGGACGTAGCCAGCAAGCTGGCGACCGAGTCCATCGCGGACTTCTTCCGGTCCACGTCGCGGGAGGACGCCACCTGGCCATTCCACTTCGACACCAGCCTGTCGGAGGAGGAGAACCGGCTCCAGGCGGGCATCCGGGTCGCCAACCGCCAGATCTTCGAGCGCAGCATCCGATCGCGCGACTGCGCCGGGATGGGCACGACGGTCGTCGGGGCGCTCTTCTCGAAGAAGAAGAACCGGATCTACGTCGGCCACGTCGGCGACAGCCGCGCGTACCGCGTCCGCAAGGGCTCGATCAGCCAGCTGACGCGCGATCACTCGCTGTTCAACGACTACATCATGGCGATGCCCGAGCTCACCGAGGAGCAGCGGGCCGAGCTCCCTCGCAACGTCATCACCCGCGCGCTCGGGATGCACGACAGCGTCTCCGTGGATCTGATCAGCGACGAGCCGCAGCCCGGCGATGTCTACCTGCTCTGCTCCGACGGCCTGAGCGGGATGCTCTCGGACGACCAGATCCTCCACATCGTGAGCTCGACCGAGGAGGTCCCGGAGATGTGCCGCCGCCTCATCGCCAAGGCGAACGAGAACGGCGGGGAGGACAACATCACGGCGCTCGTGATCCGGATCGACGAACAGGACGACGTCGCGCTCCCGAACAGCGCGACGATCGGCCCGCCCGCCGACTCGCAGCAGGTCAGCATGGGCGACCGGTCGACGGTCCCGGCGATATCGGCCTCGCGCTCCGAGAAGAGCTGACGCGCGGGGCGCCCCCCGCGCGCGCCCCTTTCAACACGCCAACAAGCCGGCGGGCCGCTCAGCCCCCGCAGCCGTCGAAGGCCAGGACGCCCAGCCTGAGCTGGCAGGTCTCGCCCTCGTTCAGCATCGCCGGGCACTCGAAGCCGACCCAGATCTTGCCCGCGTCGACCCCCTGCTTGCCCTCGAACCAGAACTTACACGGGGCCGCTGGATCCGAATAGAAGGTCTGGCCTCCCGTCTTCGCCGAGGAGAAGGCGATGTCGCCGGTGGCCGGCGCGTCCTTGGTCGCCGCGGGGGCGATGCTGTCGATCTTGACGCGGATGTCCGAGGCTTCGGCGGGGTTCTTGGCCATCGCCGAGACGGAGAAGGTGCCCGAGCCGGAGACGGAGCAGTCGACCGTGACGTCGTCCTCGCCGTCGGTGACCAGCCGGACCTTCTGGCCCGCGCTCACCTCGCCGAGGACCGCCAGGTGTCCCGGCGCGGCGCAGTCGATGCCTGGGTCGGCGAAGTTCATTGTGTATCCGCCGCGCGGGGTCGGCGGCTCCGAGCCGCTGCAGCCGAGGCCGAGCAGGGGTAGGAGGCCGAGCACGGGCACGAAGCCGAGGCGAGCGAGACGCATGGAAAGCTCCGGTGGTAGGTGGCGGCCCCAAGGCCGCTCTTCGCTTCTATCGTACTCGGGGGCCCGCGATCAAACGGCGGCCGCGCCGCGCGTGCTCACGCTCCGCGCATGCTCACGTGCCCGCCGCGCGCCCGTGCGCGGCGTCCAGCGCCTGCGCGAGGTCGTTCCAGAGGTCCTCGCTCGCCTCCAGGCCCACCGAGAGCCGGAGGAGGCCGTCGGCGATGCCGAGCGCCTCCCGCGCCGCGGCGGGCACGGAGGCGTGGGTCATGAGGGCGGGGTGCTCGGCGAGCGACTCGACGCCGCCGAGGCTCTCGGCGCAGGCGAAGATCGCGAGCCGCTCGAGGAACCCCGAGGCGACGGGGAGGCCGCCGCGCACGACGAACGAGATCATCGCGCCGGGCGCGCGCATCTGCCGCGCGGCGAGCGCGTGGCCGGCGTGCGTGGGGAGGCCGGGGTAGTTCACCGCCTGGACGGCGGGGTGCTCGGCGAGCCGCCCGGCGATGAGCGCCGCCGACGCGCACTGCTGGCGCACGCGGACGCCGAGCGTCTTGATCCCGCGGAGCACGAGGTAGCAGTCGAACGGGCTCGGAACGGCGCCGATCGCGTTCTGCAGGAACCCGATCCGCTCGGCGAGGGCGTCCTCGGACGTGACGAGCGCGCCGCCGACGACATCCGAGTGCCCGTTCAGGTACTTCGTGGTCGAGTGCGCCACGACGTGAGCGCCGAGATCCAGCGGCCGCTGGAGCACCGGCGTGGCGAAGGTGTTGTCGACGACGAGCAGCGCCCCGTGCGCGCGCGCGATCTCGGCGAGCCCGGCGATGTCGAAGATCTTGAGCATCGGGTTCGTCGGGGTCTCGATCCAGATCATGCGCGTGGCCGGGGTGAGGGCCTTGCGGACGACGTCGAGGTCGCTCATGTCGACCGAGGTCGAGGCGATGCCCATCGGCCGCATGACCTTGTCGAAGAGCCGGAAGGTGCCGCCGTAGACGTCGTCGCCCGAGAGCACGTGATCGCCGGGACGGAGCGTGTGGAGCAGGGTGGTGGTCGCCGCGGAGCCGCTGCCGAAGGCGAAGCCGTGGCGCCCGCCCTCGATCGCGGCGAGGCACGCCTCGAGCGCCTTGCGGGTGGGGTTGCCGCTGCGGGAGTACTCGAACCCCTTGTGGTGGCCCGGCCGCTCCTGGGCGAAGGTGCTCGAGAGCACGATCGGCGTCATGACCGCGCCGCTCGTCGGATCCGGCGGCTGTCCGGCGTGGATCGCGAGCGTGTCGAGGCCGAGCGTGTCGTGACCTAGGTGGGGCTTCATGCGGTCGAGACTTATCCCATGAGCCGCGTGCGTCCACGGTTTTGGCGGGCGGGAGGGCCGGCCGAGCGCGCCGCGTCGGCGCCGCCCTAGCCCCGCGGTGCGGCCGCGTCGAACGCGTCGAGCAGCGCCCGCGCGCTCCCCGCGCGGCGCTCCGGATCGCGGTCGAGCGCGCGAGCGAGCGCTCGGCGCTGCCCCGGCGAGAGCGCGTCCGCGGCGGAGAGCGCGTCGAGGCAGACGCCCGATTCGCTGATCTCGATCAGCGCCGCGGCCTGCTCGCGGGCGCGCGTGAGCGGCGCGCCGGTGGCGAAGGCGACGAGGGTCGCCGCCATGGCGTAGACGTCGCCGCGCGGCGTCGGCGGGGACTCGCCGCGGGCGATCTCGGGAGCGACGAAGGGCACCGTGCCCCGGTCGGCGGTCTCCAGGTCCGGATCCATGCCGCGGAACCGCGCGGCGCCGAGATCGACGAGGCCGATGTCGCCGAGCGGGCCGAGCAGCACGTGATCCGGGCCGAGATCGCCGTGAACGAAGCGGATCGGGCCTCCGGCGTCCTCGAGCTCCTGGAGCTCGGCGAGCGTCTCGATCGCGGTCCTCGCGACGTGGACGACGAGCGAGGCGGGCGGCGGACGGCCGCGGCCGCGCCATCCGTCGAGCACGTCGCGGAGGGAGGTGCCCTCGCGCCGGCTCTCGAGGAGGAAGGGGCCGTGACGATCGGCGCCGACGCGCGCGAGCGCGGGCAGGGCAGGGTGCCGCGCGAGGGAGAGCGCCCTGGCCTCGCGGACGATGGCGGCCCGCCCGGCGTGCTCGTGGAGGACGCGGGGGACGAGGCGCTTGCACACAAGCGTGGCGAAGGGCGGCGAGCCTCCGAGGCGGACAAGCGCGACGTCGAAGGTGGCGCCGGCGCCGAGGTGCTCGATCAGCTGGGTGCCGTCGGGAGCGGGGTAGGGCATGCCGGCCGCCGATGGCCTCTCACGCGTCCGCCGGCTGCGCGGCGGCCAGCTCGTCGCACTCGCGGAGCCACGTCCGCGCCTCTTCTGCGCCGGCGCCGCCGCGCATCGCGAGCGGCCACCGCGCGTCGCGCCAGCGCGCCGCAAACTCGGCCCAGCGCGCCGGCACCTCGGGGCGCCCGGCGAGGGCGGCGACCCTGTCATCGACGCTCTGGAACGGGAACACCGGCTTTCCGAGCCCGAATCGCGCCTGCACCCAGTGGACCGCGCCGATGAAGACCCCATAACGGCAGCGGCGCGTCTCCTCGTCCACGCCCACCACCGGCGACCTCCAGTCGAGATGGATGTCGTCGAGCTCCGGCGGCCGCGGCTCGTGCTTGCCCACGCAGAGGTGGACCGCCTCTTCATCCGGCTTGTGCACCTCGCGCCAGCTGTCCGCGTCGCGCGGCTCGCCGCCCCGGAGGAGCGCCCCCATGCTCGCCGCGAGCGAGCCGAACAGCGCGCCCCGCTGGTGCTCGAGCCCCCCGAGGATCGTGTCGCGCGCGACGCGGCGGCCGCCCGCTCCCGCGAAGCGGCGGTCGAGGCGCTCGCGCATGGCCGCCGGCTCCACGTAGACCACTTTGAATCCCGCGCTCCCGCCGCACCAGACGTTGCGCAGATACCTGATCTGCGTCCACAGGCCGAGCGTCGGGTCGATGTCCCGGACGCGCTCGAAGATGCGCACAACGACGTTGAGGCACGTCGGCCCGAGCCGGGTGAGCGCGTCGCCGAGGTCGCGCGGCTCGGGGGCGCCCCAGAACGCGTTGTCCAGGTTGAGCTCCGCCCCGGGGCAGCGCGCGAGCCGGTCGGCGAGGCTCCTCTCCAGCGCCTCGCGCAACGGTCCCGCGAGCCCAGCCACGTGCGGGCCGGCCCCGGCGTCGAGCGAACCGGTCATGCCAACATCTTATCACGTCGGCCCCGCGGCTCCGAGCCTGGACACGGCCGCCTGTGGGATGACGGCGTACCCCCACGGGAGGCGGGCGGCGGCCAACTTTTCTCCGCATCACGCGGCATATCACTGCGTCCAGCGCGAACGTGATAGAAGTCTCGAGCACCGGCATGGATCCCAGGATCTTGGAGATGCTCTTTATCGCCGTGAGCAACGGCGTGGCCCTCTTCATCGGCGCTTACCTGGCGCGGAGATCGGCAGATCTCAGCGGGGACCGGCGGGCCGAGCACGAGGAGAGAGCGGAGGTCCAGAGACAGCGGCGAGAAGCGCTCTTGGAGCGACTGGCGCTGCAGCGCCGCGCGCTCGAAGACTACGCGCGGATGGTCGTCCGGTGGTCGTCGGTGCCCGCGTCCGGAGGGCCGCGCACGAAGGAGGAGGACCTCGCGGCGGACCAGGAGTCGATCGCGATGTACGCGCAGATGGCCAACGCGTTCGGGAGTCGCCAGTTCGCCGAGCAGGCCGCCGCGACGCTGCACGCCGTGCGCGCCGGCCGGGGCAACGTCCAGGTGTTCCCGTTCGCCGTGCAGATCGCCTCCGCCTGCTACCAGGAGATGATCCGGGCGATCTCCGAGCTCGAGAAGGAGATCGGCCTGCCGGCGCCGCGGTCGCCCGCGCGGCCGTTCCTCCCGGACGAGGAGCTCGCGAAAGAGGCGACTCGGCTGTTCTCCAGGAACGTCGTGGAGCGCTCCGGGATCGACCTCGGCATGGTCGATCAGATCCTGGAGCGCGTCAGGGTGAACCCGTCGTCCGAGGAGACGGAGAGCCCCAGGTAGCGCTCACGCCTCCGGCTTCACTGGCTCCATCCCGCCCGGATGAGCGCGTAGAAGAGGAGGAGCCGAGGCACCCGGAACAGCACCATGGTGAGGAAATAGCGCGGCGGGACCCGGTACAGCCCCGACAGGTAGCACAGCATCGAGAAGGGGATCGGCGAGACGCTCCCGATCGCGATCGCCCAGTACCCGTAACGTTCGAAGAGCCGGTCTATCTTGGGTCGCGTCCGCTCGATGCGCGCCGCGAAGAGACGGAGCCGCGCGAGGCGGCTGGCGAGGCGGTAACCCGTGCAGCCGGCGAGGAGCGAGGCGGCCGAGATGGCGATCAGGGGCGCGATCTGCGAGCCTCCCGCGGTGATCGCGGTCAGCATGTAGAACTGCGGCGGGATCGGGAACGAGAACGCATCGGCGAGGTAGGTGCCGACGAACATCCCGGCGACGCCGAAGCGCTGCACGAACCCGCGGCCGAGCGCGTCGAGCTCATCGCGCGCGAGGTACGCCGCGAGCGCGATCACCCCGAAGAGCGCGGACAGGCTGAGCGCGAGCTGGACCAGCGTGCGCCACAGATCTCGGCGATCGCCGTGCGGGCGCGGCTCGCCCTGTCGAGGCGTCAGACCGCCTCCAGCCGGCGGCGCTGCAGCCGCTCGATGATCCGTCGGCTGCGGAGGGTGCTTTGAAATATCCGCGTCGCCTTCTCGAGGGCGTCGAGGAGCTCCTGCTCGGCGCCGTGCTTGTCGACATAGGCGAAAGGCCGGTACGCGTTGATGACCTCGAACGAGTCCTTCTCGTCCTGATAAGCCGAATAGAAGATCACGGGGACTTCCGGCTGCACCTTGCGGATCTGGTCACAGACCCAGAACCCCTCCTGTCCTGATATCCGCACATCGACGATCACCGCGCACGTGTCCTCGGTGAAGGCGGCGACCCCATCCACGGCCGAAGAGCACATGACGAGGCGATATCGCTTCGAGAGGAGCGCGCCGAGCGGCTGCCAGATGCTCCTGTCCTCGTCGACCACGAGCACGAGAGGACGCCGCGCGGACTCGGGCGTCTCACGATCGGGTCGCTCGGCTGGGTCGGCTTCGAGCAGGGTGTCGGATTCCTTGGAGGGCATTCGTCGTCGATCGTCGAGGGCGCGTCAGGAGGCGCCATGACGCAATGTACCACGCCGGGCGCATCGAGCCAGCGCGCGCCGTCGGCGCCGCGCTCGCTGCCGCGCCGAGCGCGGGGGAGGCGCGGAAGCGGAAGCGTTGGCTCAAGCCGACGCTGACGTGATGCCGGTGCGCGCGCACGCCGTCGAGCGGTGGGCGGCGGCCTGGGATTCGTCTATGCTCTGCGCGGAGGCGTGGCCTCATGGTGAGGCGCGCTGGCCTTCTGCGAAGCGCTGCTACCGTGCCGGGTCGCGCGCTCGCCTTCTTCTCGTGCGCAGACGCGGGCTGCCGGTCGGCAGCGGGTCGCTCGCCGGGGAGAGTCGCCGTTCCACAACCGAGGTGAGCTGCCCATGAAGAACGCAGAACTCCGAACGATCCCCCTCGTCATCGCCGCCGCTCTCGGCCTCTTCGCCGCCGGGTGCAAAGACGAAGAGATCCTGAACGCGTGCAGTGAGCTCTGCAAGCACCGCATCCTCTGCGCGGAGGAGAACAAGGTTCCGCCGCCGAGCAAGACCAGCTGTGAGACGGCGTGCCTCGGCATCGAGGGGAATGACCTCATCGAGCGGACCGAGGCGTGCGTTAACGAGGCGTCCTGCGATTTCGTCGCGTGCGCGGACCCTTGAGCGCAGCGCCCGAGGCCGCGCGTGAGGCGGGGGCGCCCCGCCTCGCGGACGGACGGATGGCCGGGTGAGATACCGCGCGATCAGGGCTCCACGTCGCACTCGGGCGCGTCGCGGAGCTGGCCCGAGGCGTGCGGTCCGTCGAAGTGCAGCAGCTCGAGATCGACGAGATCGAGGCGCGCGAGCGTCAGATCCAGCGGGCCGACCGACACGCCGGCCACCGCCTCGGCGTAGGCGCGCACGCCGCCGTCGATCCGCGCGCCGTACGAGCAGTAGGGCGGCGCGGTCTCCGCCGTGACGCGCGCGTACGCCTCGAGTCCGACGTTCGGGCCGACGATGCCGTACAGGCGCGCCCGGAGCTCCGCGCCGGCGCTCACCTTGCCGGAGGCCGTGATCTGGCCAGGCGCCCCGATGGAGGCGGAGCCCGAGGCCGAGCCGGAGGGCTCCCAGATCGTGCTCCACTTGCCGTTCCTGTAGTCGACCCCGGCCTCGATCTCGGCGGTCGCCTGCGCCTCGGCCTCCACCTCCGCGGCCGTGAAGGACAGCCCCAGATCCGCCTTCGCTCGCGGCACGACGTCCGTGGTGACGACGACGGGGACGGGGCCCACCCAGAAGGTCAGCGTCGGCAGAGGCACGCTCAGGGCGCCTCCGGCGAGCTCCAGGAGATCGACCGCGCAGCTCCCCGTGACCGTGCCGGCGCCGTGGAGCCTGGCGCTCACGTCGAGCTGACCCGACGCGACGAGGCGGAGCTGCTTCAGCTCTGGCACCGGGTTGAGCTTGCCCCTCGGGCCGATGTGGACCTCGAGGTCGAGCGCCGGCGAGAGCTCGGCGGTGACGTCGAGCGCCGCCGTCCCGTGCGCGGTGACCCCGCACGACGCCGGGAGAGAGGCCGAGGAGAGGTCGAGGAGCTTCATGGAGGCGCCGGACGCGATCTTCAGGGCCTCCGCCGCGCTCGCGATCTGCTCGCCGTCCTCCGCGCCGAGCTCGCGGGCGCGCGCGAGGTGATCGTCGATGGCGCGCGCGTATTCGCGCGCGTCGTAGTGGACGTGGAAATGCCCCTCGGTGATGAACTCCGTCAGCGGAGCGGGCGTCGTCTCGAGCGCCACCCGCGTCGCGTCGAGCGCGCGCACGCTGACGACGCGCGCCAGGTATCCGCCTCCCTGCGTGCCGCCGAGCACGTCGCCCGCGGCGAAGGGCGGCATGCTGCCGTCGTGCGTGATGACGAGCTCGTGGTCCTCGAGCACCGCGGCGACGAACCCCGGCTCCTTCTCGGGCACGCGAGCGCGCTCCGAGAGCGTGAGCGGGCGGACGACATCGACGGCGCCGGGGGCCGGCAACTCGGTAGGATCCGCCGCGTCGCTCGACTCGACGGCACACGCGGCGAGCTGAGGTGCGCTGAACGCGACGAAAGCGGCGGAGATGAGGCGCGTCGTCAGCGCGCGGCTGCCAGGGAGAGTGGTTTTCATGCGCGCCGACGCTACGCGTGGTTTGTGGCGAATTGGTTACAAAAATGAGACTAGATGTCTCCGGCAGAATGGGTAACTGCCCACCGTGGTGGGTAGATATCCATGAATCGATATTTCCGAGGCGCGCGAAAGATGCTTATCGAAGCGGCGATTCGTGAAGCCGTGCGAGCGCGCTCATGCATGGAGCGCGAGAGCGCTCGTTGTGACGTGCGAGCGCGCTCATGGATGGCCTCGGGCGCGTCGAGCCTCGGACCGGGGCGTTCAGGAGGAGTCCTGCGTGTGGAGGTGCGCGACACGACGCGGTTCATCACTCATCGCCGCGGCAACAGCGCAGGACCGTCATTGCGGGTCGCAACGGTGCTCGCCGCCTTGCCCCGCCGCCCGCCCCCGGGCAGGCTTCGCCCATGGGCCAGCCCGCCGGGAAGCAGCGCCGCGCGACGTACGCCGATCTCGAAGCCGTCCCGCCGAACAAGGTGGCGGAGCTCGTCCGCGGCACCCTGCACGTCTTCCCCCGGCCGGCGCCGCGACACGCCAACGCCGAGGGAGCCCTGCAAGGCGAGCTGTTCGGCCCATTCCACCGCGGTCGCGGCGGCCCGGGCGGGTGGTGGATCCTCCCCGAGCCCGAGCTGCACTTCGCCGACCCGGACGCGCCGGGCGAGATCGACGCGATCGTGCCCGACCTCGCCGGCTGGCGCCGGGAGCGCATGCCCGAGCTACCCGAGACGGCGTACTTCGCCCTCGCCCCGGACTGGATCTGCGAGGTGCTGAGCCCGTCGACCGAGGACGTCGACCGCGACGAGAAGATGCCGATCTACGCGCGCGAGGGCGTGCGGAATGCGTGGCTCGTCGATCCGATCGCGCGGACGCTCGAGGTGTACGTGCTCGATGCGGATCGCCGTTGGGGGCCCGCGGTGATCCACCGCGACGCCGCTCGCGTTCGCGTCGAGCCCTTCGGCGCCATCGAGCTCGATCTCTCAGCCCTCTGGGCGAGGTAGCCGGCCGCCCTCGCCAGCCGTCGATGAGCGCCCCGGCAGGCCGTCGATCTGGGCTTGCTCTCGCCGCCTTGCCGCGCCACCTGCCCCCGGGCAGGCTTTGCCCATGGGCCAGCCCGCCGAGAGGCAGCGCCGCGCGACGTATGCCGATCTCGAAGCCGTCCCGCCGAACAAGGTGGCGGAGCTCGTCCGCGGCACCCTGCACGTGTTCCCCCGGCCAGCGCCGCGACATGCACGAGCCGCGTCCAGGCTCGGAGGGAAGCTGTCCGGCCCCTTCGACCTGGGCGAAGGCGGGCCCGGCGGCTGGACCATCTTGGTCGAACCTGAGCTGCACTTCCCCGACCCGGATGCGCCTGGTGAGATCGACGCGCTCGTGCCCGACCTCGCCGGCTGGCGGATAGAACGCATGCCCGAGCTTCCCGAGACGGCGTACTTCGCCCTCGCCCCGGACTGGATCTGCGAGGTGCTGAGCCCGTCGACCGAGGACGTCGACCGCGACGAGAAGATGCCGATCTACGCGCGCGAGGGCGTGCGGCACGCGTGGCTGGTCGACCCCCTGAAGCGGACGTTGGAGGTCTTCTCGCTCGTCTCGGGCCGGAGCTGGGGGCCCGCGCTGATCCACCGCGACGACGCGCGTGTTCGTGTCGAGCCCTTCGAGGCCATCGAGCTCGATCTCTCGGTCCTCTGGGCGAGGTAGCCGACCGCCGCGTCGACACGGGCGCTTCGACCGCTCCGCCGGCGAACACCGCCCCCTGCATCCAGGTGGCCTTCTCGCATGATCCACCCGCCCCAGGACGCCAAAGGACCGGGGTTGGATCCACCGCCGGACCCAAGCCCCCCCGGCTTCGTCCACCTCGCCAGCCCTCGGGTCGCCGCTTTCGCCAACGATTTCGGGCTGTTCTACCTGGGGTGAGTAACGGGATTCGAACCCGCGACAACTGGAGCCACAATCCAGTGCTCTACCAACTGAGCTATACCCACCGTTCTTCGCGGCCCGCGGGCTGCGAAGGCCTGGCAGAATACTCAGCTTCGCGCGGAGTGCAATCAGGTAAACGCAAGGCGCGTCGGTCTTTGTACCCCCGCTTCCCCCGCTTCCTCCGCCGTGGTCCCTCCTGGGAAGAAGGAGGCGCCGGCCACCTCCGGCAGGCAGAGGGATCCGCCGGGGCCTCGCCGGGCAGGGGCCCGCCCGGCGGCCCCCGCCCTGGCCCCGTTCGCACCTCGGCCTCGGTCCTCGGTTCCTCCGCGGTTCCGTTCCTCCGCGGTTCCCCAGGCGCGCGCCGCCGGTCGACCCTCGCTCAGAGCGTCGTCCACCGGCGCAGCGCGGCCCGGCGGGCCCGGTCCAGGTCCGCGCGATGGCGCGTCGAGATCGGCGCGCGCTGCGCGGGCTGCGCCGGCGGCACGGACGCTCCGGCCGGCTCCTCCGCTGCCTCGCAGCCGGAGGCCGCGAGCAGCGCCGCCGCGAGCGAGCTCTCGAGCGCGGCCAGGTCGTAGCCGCCCTCCAGGAAGATGGCGAGCCGCCCCCCCGCCTTCGCGGTCGCCATCGCCGCGAGCCGGCGGGCCATCCACGCATACCCCGCGCGCGACAGCTTCATCGCCGCGAGGGGATCGCGCTCGTGCGCGTCGAACCCCGCCGAGACAAGGATCAGCTCGGGCGCATACTCGTCGAGCACCGGGAGGAGGAGCTCGTCGAAGGCAGCCTCGTAGACCGCATCCGTCGCGCCGTCGGACAGCGGCACGTTCACCGTGTAGCCGGCGCCGTCGCCCACGCCGAGCTCGTCCGCCGCGCCGGTGCCAGGATAGAACGGCCACTGGTGCAGCGAGCAGAACAGCACGCGCGGATCGTCCCAGAAGATGTCCTGCGTGCCGTTGCCGTGGTGCACGTCGAAGTCGATCACCGCCACGCGCGAGAGCCCGCTGCTCAGCGCCGCCCGCGCAGCCACGGCGACGTTGTTCAGGATGCAGAAGCCCATGCCGGCGTCGCGCGTGGCGTGGTGACCGGGCGGGCGGAGCAGCGCGACGCCGAGCCGGCCGGGGCCGGCGAGCACCGCATCGACAAGCGCCACCGCGCCGCCGGCGCCGCGCTTCGCCGCGTCGACCGAGCACGGGGCCAGGTACGTGTCGGGGTCGAGCGCCGCGTAGTGGCCGCTCAGCCGGCGCAGCGACTCCAGGTACCGCGGGGCGTGCGCTCGAGCGAGCTCTTCGTCCGTGGCGTCGCGCGGCGCCACGCGCTCCAGCGCGAGGCCAGCCGCAGCGCAGCGCTCGATGGCGCGGCGGGCCGCTTCGAGGCGCTCGGGGCGCTCGGGGTGCGGACCTCGCGCGCGATGTTGCTCGAACAGCGCGTCGTCGACGACGTACAGGCGCGGGACTTCGGAGTGCGGCTGATTCAAGTGCACCATGAGCGGGGTGGAGAGTTGTAGCAGCGCCGCAGCGGATGGTAGCTTGCCCTGAGCCCCGGAAAAAAGGAGTGGAGACGCAGGATGCGCGGAAAGATCATCGCAGTCTTCGCCGTGGTTGTCCTCATGGTCGGAGGGCTCTTCTACGCCCTAACGCGCGCCTCCCTCGCGGAGATCGGGCGCCCCGGCGAGGCGCCGCGCGCGCTCGCGGCCGCCATGGCTCAGCTCCAGGTGGACGGCCTCGTGCTGGAGCGGTGGCTCGACTCCCACGCCAGCGACCCGAAGCTGCGCGAGCCGTTCAACGCGGGCACCGCCCCGGCCCGCGCCGAGGCGGCCACCAGCGCCGCCAACGCGATCCGGGAGGCGGTCGCGGCCTCGCCCGAGCTCGCCAGGACCCCGCCCTCCCTCGTGGTCCTTGTGGACACGAAGGGCGTCGTGCTCGGACGGAACGCCTCGGCGCTCATGCGCGGGGACAACCTCGGCGCGGTCTACCCGTCGCTGAAGCTCGCCATCGAGCAGGGGGTGACCGGCTCGGACGTGTGGGTCAGCAGGGCGCGCAACGAGCAGCTGCTCGCGTCCTACGCGCCCATCCGCAGCGACGCCGGGCAGATCATCGGCGCCGTCGCGGTGGGCACCGCGCTCAACGACGAGCGGCTGACCAACGCGAGCGAGCGCACGAGCGGGCGCCTCCTCGTCGTCGCGATGCAGTCGGGCGACGGGCTCGACGTCGTGGCGAAATCGCGCGACGCGCCCCCGCAGCTGGTCGCGGCGCTCACGGCGTCGCCGGCGAAAGACGGCGCCCTGAAGGCGCTGCGCTCCGGGCAGATGGTCGACGTCGGCGGGCTGTCCGGTGAGTACAGCGCCGTCGGGCACGCGCTCGACGGGTACGGAGACGGGCGGCGGGCGGTGCTCCTCAGCATCGCGCAGCTCCGGACGCCGGGGCTCGCGAGCGCGCTGCTCTGGCCGCTGCTCGGCGTCACCGCGCTCGGGCTCGTGCTCGTCGTGATCGCCGCCTATTTCCTGGACGCGTACATCTCGCAGCCGGTCTCCGAGATCGAGGACGGCCTGCTCGCGATCATGAACGGCCGGACCGACCTCCGGTTCGAGATCGAGCACGCCGAGCTCGGCGGGCTCGTGTTCCGCCTGAACTCGCTCCTGAACCAGCTGTTCGGCGTGCAGGAGGACGAGACCGACGCCGAGGGGCGCCCGTCGCGCGCGCCGACGTCGGCGTCGTTCCGGGACGCCCTCGAGGTCGACGAGCGGATGGCCGCGCTGTCGGCAGGCGAGATCCCGGCCGACGCCAAGGCGCTCCTCGAGGAGCCGGAGGACGCTTACTACGCGCGCATCTTCGCCGAGTACATCGCCGCGAAGAAGTCGCTCGGCGATCCGGTGGACCACATCGCCCGCGACGCGTTCGTCGCCCGCCTCAAGGCGAGCGAGCAGGAGCTCGGGCGGAAGCACGGCAAGCCGATGCGTTACAAGATCGAGGTCCGCGGCAAGGAGGTCGTGCTCCTCGCCGTGCCGCTCGCCTGACGCGCGCGGCGCGGGCCCGGGGACCGAGGGGGCGTGGCGCCCCCCGCGGCGCCCCCCTCGTCGAGGCGCGCCGCGCCGCGCCGCTCAGTGCAGCACGGCGTCGGAGCCTTCGTGCAGCTCGACGCGCCCCGACGACGGCTCGCGGCGGAGCGCGATCACGTCGGAGAGCTCGCAGCCGAGCGCGATCGCGGGCGACGAGGTCGTGACGATCCACTGCACGTTGGGCAGCGCGGCGCGCAGGCGCGCGGCGAGCGATCGCTGGCGGTGCACCGGCTGCTGCACCTCGATGTCGTCGATCAGCACGACCCCCTCGGCGAGGCGCGGATCGCCGCTCGGGTGCGCGGACGCGAGCGCGCGGAGCGCCAGCGCGCCGAAGGCGACGGTGTGCCGCGCGCTCCGCCCGAGATCGTCGAAGTCGACGCGCTGGCCGTCCGCGCGCTCGAAGATCGGCTCGAGCCGGAGCGGATCGACGCCCGCGTACGCCACGCCGTGGCCCTCGAGCAGCGCCCCGAGCACCTCCTTGAGCGCGCGATCGAGCGCGCCGAGCCGCTCCGCCTGGGCGCCCGGCCGAGCGTCCGGCGGCACGTTCGACGGCGCCTCCGGCCCGCTCTGCGAGCGGTCGCGCGCGAGCGCCGCCGCGATCGGGATGAACGAGAGCACCTGCTTCGTCTCGCGGGCGAGGTCGGTGCGCGTGGCGTCGTCGAAGCTCGCGGCCGCGCGCACGTCGTAGCGGAGGACGCTGCGCTCGGGCGTCGTCAGCACGATCGAGGTGCGGGAGAACCAGCGCGCGCCCGAGAGCGCGACGAGGACGAACCCCCCTTCGGCCGCGCGCCGCTCGAACAGCGACTGCTCCCTCCGCCGCAGGAGCGCCGCGTCCTCGGGCTCGTCGAGGCGCGCGCTCGGGCTTGTGACCCGCAGCGGGTGCGCGCGCGCCGGGTCGTCCGTGCCGAGCAGCCAGTCGGTGACCACGAGCGGCTGCGCGCCGTCGTCTCCGCGCGGCCTCGGCTGCGCGACCGCGTACCCTGGCCGGGTCGAGGCGATCGCCGACAGGATCGAGGTCTTGCCCACGCCGTCGCCGCCGAACAGGACCACGAGCCGGCGCGGCGCGCCGGCGGCGTCCTCGAGCGAGAGCGAGAGGTCCTCGAACGGGCCGACATGGGCGAGGCGGACGCGGGAGAGCAGCACCGCCCGCGAAGCTACCACCGCGCAGCGCGCGCGGTACGCCGCGCTGCCGTGGGCGCCGCGCCGCGCCGCCCACGGCAGCGCGGCGGCGCGGCGAGCGCGCGGATCGACGACGCGCCGTGGCATGCCTGGCGCGCGCGAGGGCTCCCGCGCTGCCGGTGGCGCGCGGGGGCGCGGCAGCCTAGATTTGTCGTCCGGGGTCGTCACCGTGCTGCGCAAGCTGCCTCCGCCGGATTTCCGCTACGTGTGGCTCCGCCCGGAGCCCGGCTCGACCGGGGCGCTCGCCGCGGCCGGGACCGCGGGGCTCGCGGGCGCCTCCGCGGCCATCTGGAGCGCCGGGAGCTACGCGCTCTCGCTGGGGCTCATCGCGATGGGGAGCGCGCTCGGCTTGCTGGCGCTGGCCCGCGCCGAGCCCCGCCCCCCGATCCAGCGCGGCGCGCGCGAGGTGACGATGGCCGTCGTGCCGTGGGGCATCGTCGTCGATCCGGACACGGAGCCGCGGGTGCTGCGGTGGCCCGCCATCACGCGGGTGAGCGTCGACGTGTCGCACACGATGCGCGGCGGGACGCCGGCCATCGTGTCGAGCCTCGTGACCGTCCACGCCGCGCACGAGGTGCTGGCAGGCCGCGCCGCGGGCGCGGTGGACCTGGAGCGGCTCCTCGCCAACCTCGAGGGGTATGCGCAGGAGGCGTCGCGGCCCGTCGCCGCCGACATCGAGGGGCTGACGGCGCTCGGCGACGGCGTGACCGAGCCGATCGCCGCGGCGCTGCTGCAAGCGGCGGACGGCATCTGCGCGACGAGCCGCGGCGACGCGCAGCTCGCGCTGCCGGGGGGCGGCTACCGCACGGCGGCGGCGCGCGCGGCGGCGCCCGAGACGATCGCGGCGCTGCGCTCGGCGCTGTCGTGGAGCCACGACTGCCCCGCCGACCCGCGGCCGCTCGCGGCCGTCCTCGCGGGCGCGCTCGGGGCGGCGGAGCTCGTGCCCGAGCTGCTGGGGCTCGCGAGCTCGCCGCACCCGGTGGTCGCCGCGTTCGGCAAGGCCGCGGCGCTCCGTCTGGGTGCGCCGCCGAACCGCGCTGGCTCGCTCGACGAGATCGCGGTCTTCCTGTTCGAGGAGGACGTGGAGATCGGAAAGCAGTGGATCGCTTCGGCCCCGACACTTTGTTTGCGACCTGGTACCCAAGCTTGCTAGCTAGAGGGGTCGGCAGCGCGCGCGCTGCAGTTCGAGCGGCCTGCGCGCGGAGGCCGCCGTCCTGCGTCGCTCCGTCCTCGCGGCGCGCTGCCGGCGGATCGTCCAACGCGCCGGGTCGGCTATGAAACGGGCTCCGTCGCCACCGAAGCCGTCTTTGCGGGGAGCGCGCCGCGGGCTCGCCGCCGCGTGTGCGCTCGGCCTCTCGCTCGCCGCGTGCGCGGAGCACCACGCGGCCGGGCCGCCGCCGTCGCAGAGCACCGCGCGCGCGCCGGCGGTCGCGCCGCCTGCGGCGGATGGCCTCGCGCCGCCTGCGGCGGATGCCCTCGCGTCGCTCGCGCCCGTGGTGGACGGCGCGTGGGTCGAGTCGGTGCGGCTCGAGCGCTGGGCCGAGGCGGCGGAGCGGCTCGACGCCCTGCCCATGGAGCAGCGCGCGCTGCCCTCGATGAAGTACGCGCGGGCGCGCGTCGCGCTCGAGCTCGGCCATCACGGCAAGGTGGTGGAGCTGCTCCACGGCCTGGAGCAGGAGCTGCCGCTGCTCGCCCGCGAGGTGGCGCGCTACCGCGCGGAGGCGGCGTTCGTGGCGGGGCCGTTCCTCGTGGCGGCGGCGTACTTCGAGGGCACGGGCAGCGCGCCCGGCCTCGCGCGCGCCGCGCTCGCCTACCTGAAGGGCGGCGATCTCAAGCGGGCCCGCGCGCTCGCGGATCGGGCCGTGGCGGCGGCGCAGCGCGCGCGCAGATCGCGCGACGAGGCCGCGGCGCGGATGGCGCGGGCGCGCGTCCAGCTCGGCGTGCGCGACGCCGCCGAGCGCCCGGGGGAGAAGGCCGCCGCGGCGGCCCTCGCGCACGCCGACCTCCGGTGGATCGTGAAGAGCGCGCCGTCGTCGCCCGACGGGCGCGAGGCCGCGGCGCTCCTCGCCGCGGTCCCGGGGCAGCTCTCGCAGGCGGAGCGGCTCCAGAAGGTCGACGCCATGGTCGCCGGGGGCAGCGCGACGGAGGCGATCGCCGAGCTCGACAAGATGTCGGGCGTCCCGGCATCGGAGCTCCACCACCGCAGGGCCACGGCGCTCTACCAGGCGCGCGACTACGAGGCCGCGGCCGCGGCGTTCCTCAAGGTCGCCGCCTCGCCGTCGGCGCGCCAGGCGGAGCAGCTGCACCTCGCCGCGCGCTCGCTCTCGCGGCTCCGGCGCGAGGCGGAGGCGATCGAGCGGCACCTCGCGGTCGCGCGCAAGTTCCAGAAGACCCGGTGGGGCGAGCTCTCGAGCCTGCTCGCCGCCCGGCTCCTCATGCAGGTCGGGCGCTACGGGGAGGCGGTCGCGCAGTACGGCCGGTTCATCGGCGCGTATCCGCGGAGCGATCGGCGTGACGACGCGCTCTACGAGCGGGCGCTCGCGACGCTGTCGACGGGCAGCGCCGCGCACGCGCGTCGGCCGCTGGAGCAGCTCGCGCGCGACGCGGGCCCGGCCGACGCGGCGCGGCTGCGCGAGCTCGCGGGGCTCGCGGCGCTGCGCGGCGGCGATCGTGACGGCGCGGTGCGGCTCTGGACGCAGGTGATGCGGGAGCAGCCGCTCTCGTGGGGCGCGCTGCTCTCGCGCTCGCGCCTCTCGGCGGTGGGCGCGCCCGTGCCGCCGCTGCTCGTCCCGGCGTCGCCCGGGGGCGCTCGGCCCGCGGAGGTGAAGCTGCCGCCGGCCGCGGCGCTGCTCGCGTCGATGGGGCTCGACGGCGACGCGGAGAGCTACCTCGCCGAGAACGAGCGCGAGGCGACGGCGGCCTACGCGGGGCAGGAGAGCGAGGCGCTCTGCCGGATGTACGGCATGCTCTCGCCCGCGAAGCGCCGCTACCGCGTGGGCTCGCAGGCCGTCTCCGCCGCGGCGCTCCGGCGCGCGCCCTCGCAGGCCGAACGCTGGGCGTGGGAGTGCGTCTATCCGGAGCCGTACGTCGGCGAGGTGCGCGCGCTCGAGGCGCAGCACGGGCTGCCGAGGGGCCTCGTTCACGCGCTGATGCGCCAGGAGAGCGCGTTCGATCCCGTCGTGGTGAGCCCCGCGAGCGCGGTCGGGCTGATGCAGCTCATGCCGTCGACGGCCCAGAAGGCGGCCAGCGAGCTCTCGCTCGGCTTCGACCTCGATCAGCTCAAGAGCGCGCCGCTCAACCTGCGCCTCGGCGGCTTCTACATCGGCAAGCTGCTCCGGACGTTCGAGGGCAGCCTGCCGCTCGCGACGGCGGCGTACAACGCCGGGCCGAAGGCCGTCTCGCACTGGCTCGAGGGCGGCATCGATCGGGACACCGACGTGTGGGTGGCGCGGATCCCCTACGACGAGACGCGCACCTACGTGGGTCGCGTCCTCGCGAACCTGGCGCGGTATCAGTGGCTGGCCGGCGGGGACGCGGCCGTGGAGATGCTCCCGCTCACGCTCCCCGCGGACGCGCGCGCCCCCGCGGACGCGTACTGAGGGCGGTCGCCGCCGCGCCGGCGCAAGAGTTCCTCCTGCGTTGAAATTGCGCTGCACGCTTGAACTCGCCGGCGGGTGCCATCACCGTGATGGGGTGGCAGGGACCGCTGGAAGAGACGGCGTGTTCAAGCGGTGTGGGGTCCTCATCCAGCCCTACGCGGACGTTCGATCCATCGGCCGGCTGCTCTCCTCGGCGCTCGCCTGGCTCCTCGTCGTCTTCTCCGTCGCGTCGCTCGTGGAGCCGATCGCGGGCCCGCTCGTGGCGGCCCTCATGGTGCCCTTCGCGCTGCTCGGATCGTTGCTCGCGCTGCTCTGCCTGGCGTGCCTGCTCTACACGCCGATCGCGTGGCTCTGGGCCGCGGTGGGCTCGTCCGGCGCGGCGATCGTCCGGGTGAGCAACGCGCTGTGGATCGAGCGCCCTGGCGATCGGCGGTCGTTCCCGCTCCTCTCGCTCACGCGCGCGCGCCTCTCGAGCTCCGGCGGCGAGGTCGCCTTGAAGACCGACGACGGCGATGTCATCCGGGTGCGCGTCGACGATCCGGGCGACGCGGAGCGGCTGCTCGGCGCGATCGCCGCCGGGCGAGCGCGGGGCACGTGGAGCGCGCGGCTCTATGACGACGCGCCGTCGCTGCCCCGGCGCCGCCTGTTCGTCGGGGTCGCGGCGCTCATGTCGTTGATCTGCTGGTCGGTGCTCGATTTCGACGTGGCGCTCTCGCTCGGCGTCGTCACGGGCGCCTCGGCGTGGGTGCTCGCGGCGCTGCTCCGGGAAGGCTCCGCGCGCCGCGTGCTCGTGGCGGGCAGCGACGGGCTCTCGCTCCGGGCTGACACCGGAGAGCGCTTCATCTCCTTCGGATCCATCGAGCGGGTCGAGGAGACCGCGCTCGGCGTGGAGCTCGCGCTCTCGGGGGGCGAGGAGATCTCGCTCACCCTCGTACCGCCGCAGCTGCTGCGCGATCCCAGCGAGACGGGGCTCAGCATGGAGCTCGCGGAGCGGCGCCGCGAGCACCTGCTGGCGCTGCTTCGGGAGCGGTGCGGGCGCGGCGCTCACGAGGCGGGGCGCGCGGTGGCGCTCCTCGGGCGCCGCGGCCTGCCCGCGTCTGCCTGGCGGGCGGCGCTGCGCCGCCTCGTGGGCGAGGCCGGCGCCGACTACCGGACGGCGAAGCTCACGCGGGAGCAGGCGTTCACGGTGCTCGAGGACGGCGGCGCGCCGGCCGAGCTCCGCATCGGGGCCGCGCTCGCGCTCGCCGGCTCGCGAGACGGCCAGACCGAGGAGCGGCTGCGGATCGCGGCCGAGGGGTGCGCGAACCGCGACGTGCGGCTCGCCCTGGAGCAGGCGGCCGAGGGAGACGTCGACGACTGGATGCTCGAGCAGGCGCTCTCGTCCTCGGCGGTGCAGGCAGCGCCTGCGCCGCGATCCCCGGCCCGGGCGGCGTGAGGCCGCTCGCGGCGCCGCGGCGGCCTCTGCGCCGCGGCGGCCTCTGCGCTGTGCGGGGCTTTTCGATTCTTCTCGCCCTCCGGCCTCCCGGTTCTCATTACTCTCCGTAGAGGACGCGCGGCTCCTCTGGTCGGTGTCCAGCCGAGCTGCCGAGGGCGCCTCCTGCGCGCCCGTGATCCTCCGAGGTAGACCCGATGGAAGGCCCGCTCCAGGATCCCTACGCTTCGGTCGCAGTTCACGCGCCGCGCCCCCGCGCGCAGGCGGGCCGCGCCTTGAGGATCGCGCTGCTAGCCGTGGCGCTCTTCGCGTCGGTCGGGGTCGGCGCGCTCGTGGTGGCGCCGCGCCTCGGCGCGCCCGCGCCGTCGAGCGTCATCGTCGCGCGGCCGTCGCCTGCGCTCCTCATCGCGATCCGCGACCTGTCGCGGCTCGAGACCACGGAGGTGCACGTCGAGAAGGTCGTGGATCTCGCCGACCGGCAGAGCCGCCTGTTCGGCCTGGTGCAGGCCACCGACGCCCTCCTGCTCGTCGCGGTCGGTCACGTCACGATCGGCGTCGATCTCGCGCGGATCGGCGAGGGCGACATCGCGATGGATCCGGAGACCGGGGTCGCGCGGCTCACGCTGCCGGCGCCCGAGGTCTTCTCGACCCGGCTCGATGACGACGAGACGTACGTGTACACGCGGGCGACGAGCCTGCTCGCGCGGCGCAACGAGCAGCTCGAGGCGCGGGCCCGGAAGGAGGCGACGGCCGCGATCGAGAAGGCCGCGCTCGAGGGGAACGTGATGGTGCGCGCGAAGGCGCAGGCCGAGCGGCAGATCACGGCGCTCGCGACGCAGCTCGGCGCGAAGCGGGTGGAGATCCGCTGGCGCGAGGTCGGCGGCGGCGGGGGCTGACGCGGGGCGGGCGCTCAGGGGGGTGGCCCGCGCGCCGGCAGGAGGGCGTGGCGACGAGCTGCCGGGCCTCGTCACCGCCCCAGCGCGGCCCGCCCGCCACGCCGGTACGCCTCCGCCAGCCGCTTCAGCTGCCCGAGGTCGATCCGGTGCTCCTCGGCGATCTCCCGGGTCCCTCGCTCCCCGATCAGCACATGGCCGATCGCCGCCTCGAGCGTCTCGAGATCGCAAGGCAGCTCCTCCGCCACCGGCGCCGGCGGCGCGACGGCGGCGCTCGACACCGCCCTCGCCGCGTCCCGGGCCAGCGGCAGCCGCGCCGCCGGATCCCCGAGCAGCACGTAGCCCGCCAGATCCTGCCGCAGCATCCACAGGTGCACGAGCCGCGCTGGCTCCCGCGCGTACGCCCCGAGCTGCGCCTCGCGATCGTACAGGCTCGTCAGCTCCACGTTCGTCTGCTGAAACGCCCGGGTGAGCTCGCGGAACGCGACGCCGGCGCGGTCGCCGCGGAGCAGCGCGCGCAGCACCGAGAGGAACCTGGCAGGCCGGGTGATCGGCGCCTTGCCCGCGTCTCGCTCCTCGAAGCTGTAGGTCCACGCGAGATCGATGTGCCCCAGGAAGGCGAGCGGCCCGTCCGGGTTGGCGAGCGCTGCCCGGGGCAGCGCGGCGATGAAGGGCGCCCCGCGCGGGAGCGCCTTGAGCACCGCCGCGGCCTGGCCATAGAACTGCCCCACCTGGCGGAGCTGCTCCAGCCAGTGTCGGTACGCGCTCGTGTCCGGCGTGCCGCCGCCGTAACACGAGAACATGAACCACACCCCACCGGGCAGGAACGGCCGCGCGGCGACGTCGGAGGCGGTGAGCCGCCCCTCCTTGCCGAGGACCATCGCGCCCTGAAGCTCCCGCTGCTCGGCGGCGCTCCGCCAGCCCTCGGTCGGGACGCCCGCGCCGTGGCTCATGGTGAAGAGCACGCCGAGCTCGCGCCGCGACGCCGCCTCGAGCAACGCGGAGGGCGAAGGGTCGGAAGGGGCGCCGAGCTCCAGGATCTCGCGCGCCGGGAACTGCCCGGCGCGCTGCCGCCTCCTGGCGAGATCGAGCCCCGGCGCGACAAGCGCCTTGTGCCCGAGCGCCGTGGCGGGCGTGCCGTCGTGCACCGTGTAGAAGAGCGACCGCGCCTCGGCGGCCGCGGCGGGCTCGCGCTCCGCGCGGAGGAGCTTGTCGATGTAGGCCTCGTAGCCGCGCTCGTCGGCGAAGGCGAGGCGCCCGACGTAGCCGTCCGCGCCCTGCACCTGCTGGACCGCGAGCGGCACCTGATCGAGATCGCCGAGGATGAGCTGATAACGCGGGAGCTCGAGCGCGAGATCGGCGCCCGTGTCGAAGACGTCCTTGCGGAACCGGCAGGCGCCCGCCATGTCGAGCTTCGGCGGCGACCGGAAGATCTTGATCTCGTGGCCTCCCTGGTTCTCCCGGCGCGCCTCGAGGAGCGGCCGCGCGATCTCGAGGAGGCGGTCGCCGGCGCTGCCCTCGGGCGCGATGACACCCCAGCGCTGGGCGGCGAGATCGTTCGGATCGCCGCCCTCGTCCCAGAGGTACTCGGGGCCGGGGCGCTCCTCGGCCGGCGGCGGCGCGTCCGACGCGCCGCCGGACAGGCCGCCGGAGAGCACGGGCTCGCCGGTGTCGGCGTGGGAGAGGAGCAGGTGGAGGCCGCTCGATGCGCTCATCGCTCCGATTGTCGGCGCCGGGCGGCTCCCGCTCAAGGCTTCGCGGGGCCGCCGGCCTTTCGGCACGCCTCGTAGGCCTGCCTGGCCGTGGCCTCGTCCTCGCCGAGGTGGCTCTCCCGGATCTCCGCCGGGATGCAGTTGCGGCGCTCCTCGTCGACGAGCGACGCGAGGGGCTTTGGGTCCGTGATCCACTCCATGCTCCACCTGACCCCGTTGCTGCCCAGGACGATGAGCTCCTTCTGGTCCTGGCTGAACATCGCCCGCGACGCCTGCGCCACCTCGCCTTGCACGTCGAAATCGCAGCGGTGCCGCGGGCTCACGGTGCACAGGCGCACGGCCCCCGTATCGGACACGGCGGCGACGAACCGGCCCGATGCATCGAAGCTCAACGACACCACGGGGCCGTCGTGCTCGAGGTGCAACCCCGCCGGCTCCCTCATGTCGCCGGTCCACACCCAGGTCGCCGCCTCCGTGCCGACGATGATCCCGTCGCCCGCGGGCGAGAAGGCGGCGCTCGTGACGGGCCGCGCGTGATGGAGCACCGCGCGGCGAGCCCCCGGCGCGTCGGTGCTCCACACCTCGGCGATGGTCCCGCTCGCCGTGAGGACGCGCCGGCCGTCGGCGCTCCACGTGACGTACTGGATCCCGCCCACCTCCGAGCGGAGGGTGATCTCCGGCGCGCTGGGCGTGTCCAGGTTCCATAGCTCGGCCGTCGCGCCGGAGGCGAGGGCGACGCGCCGGCTGTCGGGGCTCCACGCGGCGAAGGCGATCCGGCCGCTCCGCGCCTCGAGCGTGGCGAGCGGCTCAGCGGCGCCGTCGAGGGTCCAGATCGCGGCCTTCGTGCCGGACGCCAGCAGCAGCCGGCGGCCGCTCCCGTCGAAGGCCGCGGCGGCGAGCTCGCCGTCGGCCCGCACGTGCGCGGGCAGCGCCGATCGATTCTCCCACGCCTCGAGCGTTCCATCGGCGGATGCGGTGAGGGCGCGCGCGCCGTCGGGGCTCCAGGTCACGAGCCGGCGCCGGCCGGCGCCCCCCTGCGCGGTGGGTTGCGGGAAGATGGGCCGGCTCATCCCGTCGATCGTCCAGAGCGCGGCGGAGCGATCCCAGGCGCCGGTGGCGAGCTGCAGCGTGATCTCCGCGCCGCGAGCGCGGCCCTCCACGACATCGAGGGAGCTCACGTCGGCCGTGTGGTGCCGGAGGACGTCGATGCGGGATCCATCATCGGCGCTCCAGATGCGGGCGGTGTTGTCGTCGGCGGCGGTGAAGACAAAGGCATCGCCGCCCCACGCGGCGGCGTTCACGGACGCGAGGTGGCCGGAGAGCACGAGCGGGT
Organism: Sorangium sp. So ce375; assembly: GCF_051473855.1. Taxonomy (NCBI): domain Bacteria; kingdom Pseudomonadati; phylum Myxococcota; order Polyangiales; family Polyangiaceae; genus Sorangium; species Sorangium sp. So ce375. Next base: position 8,665,575 of record NZ_CP150335.1, on the reverse strand, counting down.
CGCCGGCGCCGTCCGCCGGGAAAATGCGGGCCTGGTGGTCCGCGCAGGCGGTGACGATCCTCGTGCCCCTCGCGTCGAAGCGCGCGTCGTTCACCGGCGCCGGGTGCTCCAGGGCGATCGGGGCGCTGCCCCCGTCGATCCACGCGACGCGCGCGGAGTGATCCAGCGACGCGCTCACAAGGCGCCGATCATCGCTGCTGAAGCCCACCGAGGAGACGGCGTCGTCGTGGTCGAGGAGCACCTCACGGGCAATGAGCTGGGCCGCGTCGCCCGCCTTCCACAGCGTCACGGATCCGTCGTGTGAGCCCACCGCGAGCAGCGCGCCGTCATGGCTCCACGCCACCGACGCCACGGCGCCCCCGCCGGGGGACGCCTCGGAGAGGAGCTCGCCCTGGGGGGCGCCGACGCTCCAGATCCTGACGACGCCGTCCTCGGCCCCGGTGGCGAGGTGGTCGCCCTTCGGGCCCCACGCGACGGCGTGGACGCGGGAGCCGTGCACGAGGGTGGCCAGCGTCGACCCGTCGCGGCCGAAGACGCGCGCCTTGCCGTCGCGGGACGCCGTCGCGACGCGCTCCCCGTCGGGGCTCCACGCGACGCGCTCGACGAAGCCCTCGTGGTCGTCGAGCGCGACGTCGGGCGCATAGTAGAGCGGCAGCTGCTGCGCGAGGTTCCTCCACTGGGGCTCGCCGCGCGCCTCCTCGTCCGTCAAGTGCAGCGCCCTGGCCGCCCAGAGGTAATGGCGGGCGGCGTAGAGCGCCGTGGCCGCCGCGATGTGCTTCGCGTTCTCGGCCTTGTGCTGGCTCCTCTCGGCCTTCTCGCGGGCGTTCAGCGCGGCGGCGCCCAGGACCAGGGCTACCGCCGCGGCGGCCAGCGCGGCGACGGCGATCCGGCGCAGCCGCCGGCGCTCGTCCTCGTCCCGCTTCTGCCTCGCCGCGGCCTCCTCCCGCTCGGCCTCCTCGCTCGCGGCGATCATCGCCGCCGCGTCCGCGCTCAGCGTGTCCTCCTGCTGGTCCCGGACCTGCCGGGCGTAGCCGAGCTGCGCGCCGCGGAGCACCGCGCCGTGCCCCTTGAAATCCACCGACCAGCGCTCGATCTTCGCGATCTCCGAGAGCCTCGCGCGGTCCTCGGCGAGCCACGCGCCGAGCGTCTTCCAGCGCCGGATCAGCGCCTCATGGGCCACCTCGACGACGACCTCGCCGCCCTCCTCGCCGCGGGTGAGCAGGCGCGCGTCCACGAAGCGGCGCAGCACCTCCTCGCATCGGGCGCGGAGCTCGGGATCCGCCGGCAGGAGCCGCGCGACCGGCACCCGCTGCCGCGTGTCGCCGGCGCCGCTCTCGCCGACCCCGACGAGGCGCGGGAGCAGGCGCCGCGCGGCCTCGCGCTGCGCCTCGTCGAGCCCTGCCAGCACCTGGTCGGCCATGCGCTCGAGCGCGCCGAACACGCCGCCGAGCTCCTCGTAGCGCTCCGTGGAGAGGGTGCGCCCCGCGCGCCGCTGCCAGAGCAGGTCGAGCGTGTACTCGAGGAGCGCCAGCGCTCCCGGCTCGACGCCCACGTCGGCGATCATCCGCGCCGCGAGCCCCGGGTCGAGCGCGAGCCCCACGCGCCGGGCCGGCTCCTCCACGGCCTCGCGCATCTGCGCGGGCTTCATCTGCGCCACGAACACCCGGTGGTCCTCGTCGTAGGCCACGGCGTCGAGGCGCAGGCCGGCCTCCGCGTCGAGCGACAGCTCGCCGCACTGCCCGAGGAAGTCCACGCGCAGCGTGGCGATGACGGAGGGCCCGCCCGGCTCGCTCGCGAGCGCCCAGAGGCGCCTGACATACGCCTGCCTCGCCGCCGGGTCGGCGGTGTGGGTGAAGATCTCCTCGAGCTGATCGATCACCAACAAGAGCGGCAGCTCGGGCCGCAGGCGCCGCGCGAGCGCGGCCTCGAGCGCCGCGGCGGGCTCGGACCCGGGGCGGGTGACGACGACCTCCCAGCCGCCCTCCGCGGCCGCGAGCGCCGCCGCCTCGCGCGCCAGCGTCTGCAGGGCCTGCTGCACCGCGCCGCTCCGGCGCTTGTCGCCGAGGAGCTGGGAGAGCCGGCCCACTGTGCGCTGCAGGGCCTCGATCTCGTCGCCCCGCGCCGGCTCGTGATCGCCGGGCGCGCGCGCGACGAGCGCGGGGATCACGCCGGCGAGGACCACCGAGGACTTCCCCGTGCCCGAGGCGCCCGCCACGACGAGCAGCCGCGGCTTCCCGCCCTCGCGCAGCGCCGCGAGGTCGCTCAGCGCCTCGTCGCGCTCGGCCTGGCGGCCGAAGAAGAAGCGGCTGTGGGCCGCGTGGAAGGCGAGGAGGCCGCGGTACGGCCGGACGGCGATCGGCCGGGTGTCGTCGCCGTCCTCGGGGCGCGCGTGCAGCGTGAGCGCCGCCCAGTCGAGGCTCTGCGGGTCGCGCGCGAGGCGGCGCCGGCCCGCGAGGAAGGCCTGCTCGACCGAGGCGGGCTCGGCGAGGAGCGCTTCGTAAAAGGTCTGGGCGAAGCGGCTGGACCCCTCGGCCGAGAGCGGGAAGCGCGAGGCGATGACGGCCTGGACGCCGGCCTGGTGGAGGTTCTGGGCGACGCTGCCCAGGTGATTGCCGATCCGACCGGCGTTGCCGCTGTCGCACGCGGAGAGCACCACGAGGCGGATCCTCCCCGCGTGAGGCGCGAGGATCTGCCGGAGGCGGGCCGCGTCCACGAGGGCGCGGTCGCCGCTGCCGTCGTCGGCGTCCCAGCACAGGCCGTAGGAGGACCCGGCCTCGCCGCCGTGGCAGAGCAGGTGCAGGACGGTGACGAGCTGGCCGGATCGCGGCGCGTCGTCGAGCGCGCTCGCGAGCCGGTCGAGCGAGAGGCCGTCGATGACGTCGCGCGAGGGGTCGAAGGCGTGATCGCCGCGGGCGCAGGCGCCGCCGATGGCGTCGAGGTGCGGCTTGAGCGGGATGCCGCCGGCGGCGGCCGACCAGCCGACGAGGATGCGGCCGCCCTCGGGCAGGGGCGAGGGCTCCTCGGGGCGGGTGCGGCTGTCGGGCCAGGCGTAGCGGAGGAGCACGTCGGGCAGCTCGCCGAGGTGCTGGCCTGTCGATTTGAGGGTGAGCAGCTCCCAGGGCAGGCCATAGAGCTCGGCCGCGCTGGCGCGCAGGGTGATGCACACGGGCTCGCCGCGCTCGCTGGCGGCGGCGATGGCGGCCTCGTGCTTGGCCCAGCCAGCCGGCGCGAGGAACCTGCGGAGCCGGTTGCCGAGGCGCTGCACCACCGCGGGATCGCGGCCGGGGCGGCGGACGGCGTCGAGGTCGGCGTGGAGCTCGCGGCTCCAGTCGAGCGTCGCGGTCTCGGCGCCGCCGCCCTCGGTGCGGAGGACGTAGTCGGTGGCCCCCTCCGGCTGGAGGAAGGCCTCGTCGGGGCGCTCGGTGCGGGACAGCTCGAGGGTGAGGCGCATGCGCGGGGCCCCTGGCGAGCGCGGGCGCGGCGGCGCGCTCAGCCGTCGATGACCTTGGTTTGACCGGGGTTGAGGATCTGGATGACGCCGCCCCAGGAGCACATGAGCTTTGCGGCGTTGTCGAGGGCGGGCATGCCCTTGAGGAGCACCTTGGCGCTGCCCGGGATCCAGGTGCCGGCGGGGGCGGGGACGCAGGGCATGGGGGTGAGGACGCCGAGGGCAGCGGCGGTGGCCGAGGCGACGGTGGGGTTCGCGAGGGAGGTGCAGGCGCCGAAGGGCATGACGTTGACCATCGGGGCGCAGTCCGAGACGTTGCCGGCAGGCAGGGTGGCCATGGCCTGGTGGACCGGGAGGACCATCAGCGTGGCGGGGGCCATGCCGAAGCTGCACATCATGGTGGCGCCGGCGCAGACTTGAACGGCCATAGAGCAGGGGAGGATAGGAGAGATGGCGGCGGGGGCGAAGTTTCCTGTCGAACAGGTGACGTGGGCGGAGCGGCGGACCAGGGATGGCGTTACCAGGGGCAGCCCGTTGGCTTCCCCTTCGCCAGCTCTCCGTGCAGCCACGTGAGCGTTACGTTTCCGGATTTGATGATCCAGGCGACTTCGTCGGGCTCGTAGCTCCTCGGGTGAGCTCCGGTGATCTGACCATAGTATGGACCGAGCGAGACGGTCTCCCCCGTCATTTCGTTCCAAACGGTCCACTTCGCGGCGAACTTGTAGACGATGTCGTCATCCTCCGCGATGCCCTTGCCCTTCGAGTATCCCGGCTGATCGATGAAGACCCACTCGTTCAGCGTCGCCGACTCGCTCCATTCAGAGGTATATGGCTCTTTTTTGCTCCAAGTGCTCTTGTCCTTGTGACCCTTGTGGGTCCCATCGATGATGATGGTCTCGTCGTAGGCTTCTTGCTCGTATTTCCAGTTGTCGTAGTTGTAATCTTCGGCCTTGTGGCCCGTTTCGAGGCCGAAGTACACCGTGATCTTGATGTAGAACTGAGCGGTCGTCGGCCCCCCATTGGGGTGCTTCATCCATTCTACCTTGATGACACTGAGCTTGGCGTCCGGCTTTGAAGATCGCCGCTCGCGCAGCTTCATCGGCTGGAGCGCAGTCCGCGCGCCCTTCTGGTCGAGCGTCGCGCGCCCCTTCGTGGACGCCGTCGCGGGGTGGGGCGGCCTCGACGGCTTGGAGGGCGCCGCCTTCTGCGCCACGGCGGCGGGGTGAGGCGGCTTCGACGGCTTGGAGGGCGCGGCCTTTTTCTGCGCCACGGTGGCCGGGTGAGGCGGCTTCGACGGCTTGGAGGGCGCGGCCTTTTTCTGCGCCACGGTGGCCGGGTGAGGCGGCCTCGACGGCTTGGAGGGAGGAGTCTTTTTCTGCGCCACGGTGGCGGGGTGCGGCGGCTTCGTCTGGGCTCGCTCCATCTCGGCTCCTCCGGTCTTCAGCTCTCGTCCTCGGCTCCTCCGGTCTTCAGCTCTCGTCGTCCAGCGCCTCGTACATCACCCTCGGCCTGGGCGCCGCCCCGTCCTCGGGCACCGGCACGCTCGCGGCGCGCAGCACGTCGAGCGCAAACGTCGAACACTGGCGCTTCTCCAGGCTGTAGCGGTATCGCCCCGACTCGTACTCGGCCACCTTGGCCATCGCCGCGCGCGCCTGCTGCGGCGTGATGGCGTACGCCCGCGTCTTCACCCCCGGCCTCTCGAAGGCGTCCCTGTCGTCGTGGACGACGCCCTCGACACCCATCCTGAGCCGGCCCAGGTCCCGCTGCGGGTCGTAGCTCGAATAACGGGCCGGCGAGAACCCGAATGCGCGCCGCTGCCCGCTCGGCTCCTCGATCGCCACGAAGCTGTGCCCCGAGAGCGGCTCCGGCAGCTTCTGGTCGTGCATGTAGGCGCCGACCAGGAGCCGATAACCACCCTTTGCCTGCACGCCGCCCTTGGCTTGCGCGCTGCCCTTGGCCTGCGCCCCCGCCGGCCCGCCCGCCCCGCCAGGCGCCGGTCCCGACGAGCCAGGCCCCATCTTGCCCTCCGCCGCGGCCTTTCCGTGCCGATCCGCCTCGGCCTCGAGCTCGAAGTCCTGCACCACCGCCACTCCGTCGCCGTAGGGGTTCGCGACGCGCCCCTCGCGCTGCTGCACCACGTGGGTGAGCTCGTGGCCGAGGAGCTCCTGGCCATACCGCGTGTGCGGCTGGTAGTGCTCGGGCGCGAAGTAGAGGTCGGAGCCGAGCGTGAAGGCGAGCGCACCGATCGACGCGGCCTCCGGGCCGACGTGGACCCGCACGTCGGAGAAATCGGCGCCGAAATAGCGCTCCATGCGGAGCTGCACGGAGGGCGGGAGCCGGTGCCCTGCCTTCGCGGGCCCCTCGAGGAAACCAGCCGGCGGCTGGAACGCGTGGACGTCGGCCTCCTTGCGCTGCGCGACGCCGGCGGCCCGGGGGGCCGCGCCGAAGGGCACCCGCGGCTGGGCGACGGTCGCGGGGTGCGGGGGGCGCGGCGCGAAGCTGAGCCCGGGGCGCGGCTGGGCGACGGTGGCGGGGTGCGGGGGCCGCTGGCGGAGGTCCATGGCGGCGCGCGGCTGCGCGGCGGTGGCCGGGTGCGGCGGCAGGACGGTGCGGGCGAAGCGCTGGACCGCGGTGCCCGCAGGGACGCGGCGCTCGGGGAAGAAGGCCTGGATGACGCGGGGGAGCGCGGCGGGACGCATGGCCGATGGTGATCAGGATATCACGCCCGCCCGCGGAGGCCCCAGAAACCTGCTACCTGCCTCTGCTGCGCACGTGCGACAGCATTACGTGGAGCCGCACCATTCTCGACTTGGGCACAGCTGCGCGGTGTCAGGCAGCTGGTCCTCGTCGAGGCAAGGATGCTAGCGATTTTCTCGAGAAAAGTGCCCCAGTCGAGACTAGTCCGCAGCCGAGCTTTGACCAGACGGCACCGCGCCTCCTGGCGCGCGAGCGCCTCGATACCTTCCGCGTGAGCGCACCGTTGAACGATCTCAGAGCGGGCGGGCACTCACCGAAGGAGCACCGACGCCAGGTCGCCGGCCCGTCCGTAGACGTGGGTCGCCGGTGCTCTCACGCGCCAAGTCTCCCGCTGTTCTCGGGAGCTCGCGGCGCGCGTTCTCCTTCCACCCAATTCGACGGCGTCTTTCGGAATCTCGGTCTTCGACCGCCCTTTCGAAAAGCTGCAGATCAGCGCTCGATACCCTCGAACGCCGATTCAGGTCGCACTTTTCCCCGAGGAGCTCGCATGAATCGTAGTCGTTATTTGTTCTCGGCGCTGTCCTTCCTATCCGCTCTCGTGGTCGTCGCGTGCAGCGACGCCGAGAAGGGCAGCAGCGGCTCATCCGGCTCCGGTCCGGAGAACGGCAACGCGGAGGCGCTGCCGTGCGACGTCGACAAGATCCTCTCCACGAAGTGCCAGACCTGTCACGGGGCGTCCCCGAAGTTCGGCGCGCCGTTCCCGCTGGTCGACCGGAGCGATCTGGTCGCGCCCGCGGTGAGCGATCCCAACAAGAAGGTCTACGAGCTCGTCGCCGCACGCGCCCGCGACACCGCGCGCCCCATGCCTCCGCCCCCGACCGAGCGCCTGACCGCCGCGGAGCTCGCGATCTTCGATCAATGGATCGCCGCCGGCATGCCGGCCGGTAAAGACACGTGCGTCGACCCGGGCGGCGGCGGAACCATCGACCCTCCGACCCTGAGCTGCACACCGGATGTCCTGCTAGCGCCGTCCGCGCCTTACGTCATGCCGAAGGGCGTCCAGGACCAGTATATGTGTTATGGGGTCGATGTAGAGATCGGCCAGAAACGACACCTCGTCGGGGTCGTGCCCCACATCGACAACAGCACCATTGTACACCATATCCTGCTCTTCAAGGCGGATGAGGCGTCTCCCTCGACGCCCACGCCGTGCAGTGGGGGCGACATCATGGGGCCTCTTTTGGCCGTCTGGGCGCCCGGCGGCAAGGCCACGGAGCTGCCGCCAGAGGCGGGCTTCCCGCTGGAAGGCACGGCACACTTCACAATCCAGGTGCACTACAGCAACATCAAGGGCCTCGACGGGCAGCAAGACAGCACCGGCTTCGACGTCTGCACGACGACGGAGCTCCGCCCCAACGACGCCGGCATCTTCGCGTTCGGCACAGAAGACATCAACATCCCGCCTCACGGCTCGCTCGACGTGAGCTGCGATTACCAGTTCCCGCGGGATATGGGGGCGCTTTCGGTGATCAGTGTTATGCCGCACATGCACACCCTCGGCAAGCACCTGTCGAGCAACACGGTGCCCACGGACGGCAGCGAGCCGAGCAACCTGGGGCTCGCCGATCCGTGGAACTTCGACAACCAGATCTGGTACGATAACGATACCATCCTTCGAGGCGGAGACACCGTGAGGACGCGTTGCGCGTGGGACAACCCGGGCAACAGTGTCGTGGAATTCGGGGACCGGACGCTGGATGAGATGTGTTATAATTTCGTGATGTACTATCCGTCTCAAGAGCTAGAGTTAAAGGTGGGGGACTGGACTTCTCCGACGGACGACGTGTCCTGTGTGACGACAAAATAGACCAGCTCGTGCAAGACGCGCGGCCTGTGCCCAAGCGGAGGCGCGCGCCGGCCCACGCGGAGCCGGTGCTATCGGCGGGGAAAGGGGTGGTGAGCGCTCAAATGGCGATCGCGGTCTCGCTCGATCTGACCGTGCTGCGAAGCAGATCGTGGCATGGGTGAAGCGGAACGTCCGAACGAGGCGCTTGGTAGGTGACCGAGCGCGGCGCGTTATCGGCCGCTGCGCTGCCAGGGTAGGCGGTACCCGAGCCGCGGCAGATCCAGGACTCGAAGGCGAACTGAAGGGAAAACGCGATGTGTTGCTCCGGCTCGTCGCGCGGGCGGGGATCGCGCTCTCGGACGGCGAACGCAGCCGCATCCTGGCGTGTGAGGACGGCGCCACCCTGGATCGGTGGGCGGAGAACGTTCTCCGGGCAAAGACCGCTGCCGACGTGCTCGTCTGAGACACCCTTCGCCTGAGCCCCGACCGGCGGCCCGCCAGGCCCTCCGACCAGCGGCTCCCGGCACATTGTTGCCATCCACCAGCCGCGGCCGTTAGGTTCCCGCCCCTGGTGGACATCCCCGCCGCCCTCCGCTCCCTCGAGCTCTCCCGCGAGGACGACGTCCCCGAGCTCGCCTGGCTCACCGCGAGCCACGACGATCCCCCGGCCTTCTGGTCCGCCCTCGCCGAGCACGCGCGCCGCGCCGGCCCCGCCCCGCGCAGCCGCCCCGGCGACGCCCACGACCTCTACCACGACGCCATCGCCCGCCACGCCGGCGCCGGGCGCGCGGCCTTCGTCGGCTACGAGCGCCGCGCCGGCTGGCGGTCGCTCTCCTATGCCGAGCTCGCCGCGCGCGCCTCCGCGTGCGCCCGGCGGTGGGCCGCCGACGGCGTCGCCCCCGGCGCCGCCGTCGCCCTCGTCCTCCCCCTGGGCATTCCCTGGCTCGTCGCGTTCGGCGCCGCCCTCCGCCTCGGCCTCGCCGTCTCCTTCCTCGCCCCCGCCGGCGAGCGCGCCCTGCTCCGCCGCCTGAAGGCGCTGGATCCCGCCCACGTCGTCGTCGATCCCGACGCGCCGCCGCCCATCGGGCCGTTCGCCGAGCTCGCCCTGCCCCTCACCGGTGACGGCCCGCCGCACGCCGCGCCGCCGTACGCCTACGCGCCCGACGAGCCCTGCGCGCGCCTCTTCTCGCCCCTGCGCGCGCCCCTCGCCGAGCCGGTGGACCTGCCCGCGGCCGCCGCGTGGCAGCGCGCCCTCCACGACGCCGTGCTCGCGTACCGCCTCGGCCCCGGCGACGCCCTCGCGCTCCCCGGCTTCCACCCCCAGCAGCACCACCCCGCGGCGCTCCTCGCGACCTTGCTCGCGGGGGCCACCTTCGTGCACCTCACCCACGCCGACGTCCTCTCGCGCCCGGCCCTCCTCCTGGAGCAGCCCGTCACCACCCTGGGCATCAGCCCCGCGCTCTGCGAGGCGCTGCGCAAGGCGCCGATCGGACGGCCGCCAAAGCTGCGCCAGTGGGTGCGGAGCGTCGATGAGCCGCTCGACTGGGTGGCGTGGAACGACCTCGTCAAGAAGAACGACCTCGCCAAGGTGCCGTCGACAAATCTCCTCGTCGACGCCGCGGCCGGCGGCGCGGTGCTGTTCTCGACGCGGCGGCCCGGCAGCGTCCAGGCGCTCGCGCTGCCGGCGGCCGGACAGCCCTATACGCTCTTCGATGCGATCGGGAGCGGCGAGCCAGCGATCGGGGGCGCAGGCGTCTTCGTGCCGGTGCCCGACGGCGATCCGAAGAAGGACGGGTGGTTCGTGCTCGCGCGGCGCGGCACGGAGTTCCTGTGGGGCGGCACGCTCGTCCCCCGGCGCGCAGGGCGGGTCTTCCCGGCCGCGGAGCTCGCGGAGCGGATCTCGGAGGTGCCCGGCGTCGCGGGCGCCTGCGCGGTGCCCGCCCCCACCGGGGACCCGGGGGGGCGCTGGGCCTTCGTCCTCCTCGCGTTCGCGGGCGCGCCGCCGAGCCGCACCCCCACGCACGCCGCGCTCTCGGCCGCGATCGACGCCGCCGTCCGCGAGGACCTGGGCGACGACTTCCTGCCCGATCGTGTCACCGTGCTCCCCCTCTACCCCCGCAGGAAGGGCCGGAAAGTGGACGCCGCGTGGTGCGAGCGGCAATATTCGTCGGGCTTCCTGGCGGCGAAGGCGCAGCACCCGGTGTTCCGCCGCCTCGCCGAGCTGCGGGGCCTGGTCCTCGGGGCCTGAGCGCGGGCGACCGCACGGATCCGCTGCATGATCGACCTCGCCATCGTCTCGCGCGCGCTCGACGGCCCCGGTCAGGACGTGGCCGAGTCGGCCATCGATGAGATGGTGCGCCTCATCCAGACGGGGGAGCACCGGGAGGCGGCGAGGCAGGCGGCGAAGGCGCTCGCGGCGGGCGGCACCGACGTCCGGGCGATCACCGCGCTCCTCCTCGGCGCCTTCGTGGAGCGAGGACCTCCGGCGCTCCCCGAGGTGCTGGACGTCCTGACGGGCGCGATCGGGCGGCGCTGGGAGGCGCTCCGACCCGCGGCGCGGCGGGAGCGGGTGGTCGACTCCGCCCTCTGCCTGCTGTTCCGGAGCGTGAAGTCGAGCATCGACTTCCACGAGAGCGCGCGCGACGCGACCTGGCGCGCGTGGGCGCAGCGGATCGAGCGCGATCTGGTGCGCGCCTGCCTCGAGGCCGCCGCGGCGTTCGAGGCCGCCACCGCCGAGCGGATCGCGTCCCCGCGCTGCGCCGTGGAGCTCGCCGGCCTGAAGGCGCGGATCGATCTGTACCTGCAGCGGGTGCCCCAGCGCGAGCCCCCGCCGGCGCCGGCCGCCGCCGCCGAAGAGGAGCCGGAGGCCGGGGAAGAGCCGGAAGAGGCGACCGCCGCGGGCGACGCGCCGGCGGCGCCGGACGCGGCGCCTCCCGCCGCCGGGAGCCACGAGGGCGAGCCCGCGCCGCAGGCGCAGGGGGCGCAGGTGATCGAGGTGTCGCCGGCGCTCGCTGGCTTCATCCGCAAGCTCGAGGCGTTCGCCGGGCTCGTCGAGCGGGGCGAGATGGGCAAGGCCGCGATCGTGGCCCGGGACATCAAGGCCGCGGTGGACGACTTCGATCCGCGCGTCTACCTGCCCGCGCTCCTCGCGCCCCATTTCCGCCTGCTCAGCGCGAACATCGAGGCGATCGCGCCGCACTGGGCCGCGGCGGGCAGCCCGGCGTGGGAGGCGCTCGAGCAGCTCTACCAGGTCGATCTCGACGCCTTCCTCGATCCGTGAGCGACGCGATGGCCGCCGCCCGGAAGCCCCCCGACGAGGATCCCGCCGACGACGGCGGCCCCGAGGCGCTCGAGGCCGCCATCCGCCGGCGCGCGAACGCGTTCGACCCGCCCGCGCTGATCGCGCTGCTCCGCGAGAAGCTCCCCGGCCGCGCCATCCGGTTCCGCTGCCACCCGTCGCTCTCCACCCGCTCCGCGATCGTTCACGACGTCGAGATCGCGCCCGATCACGTGGTCGTGACCCTGAACCTCGGCCTCCGGAGCAGCACCAGCCCGCTGCCCTCGTATTTCCTCGAGCTGCTGGCGCACCCGCGCGCCGGCCCGGCGCTGGAGGGCATCCTCGCGCTGCTCGACGATCGGCTGCTCCGCGACCGCGTGGACGCCCTCCTGCCCGAGCTCGCGGAGCGGCTCTTCCCCCGCGCGGCGGACGTGCGCCGCGACGCGCTCGCGCTGGCTCGGCCGGCCTCGCCGCTCGCGCTGCACTGGATCCTCGAGAAGGTCTACCCGGAGCTCGCCGTGAGCGTGCGCCGCGCGCCGGTGCGGCGCGGCATGCCGGCCCAGGACCCGCGCCTCGGGCAGGCGGTGCTCGGCTACGCGGCGCTCGGGGGCGAGGCCGAGGTCGCGGCGCCCGGGCTCGACGCGCTCCTCATCGCCGAGGAGTCCACCACGTGGAGCGGCGAGCCCTGGGCCGCGGAGGCGCGGCGCCGCCTCGCCGCGCGCGTGCTGCCGGCGCTCCGCGATACAGGCCTGCACCTGCGCGTCATCCTGATCGATCGCCAGGCCGAGGGCCGGCTCGATCTCGTAGGCAAATCCCACCTGGGATTCGAGCCGATCGTGCGGGCGCGCCCACCCAAAGCGATCCTCTTGTTCGAGGGGCGCGTCCCTACGGCGTGACCTGAAAGTTGTTCCGCGAGCGATGAGTGTGTGAGCCTATGTGTCGTCCGGGGGCAGCGCCGTGTGCAGAGCGCGCCACCCGAGCGCCCCTGTGCCCCAGCGAGGAAGGAGGACGGCGTTGAGCAAGCCGATCCAGGAGCAGATCTTCAAGTCGCGCCTGACGATTACTTATCGGACCAACATCACCGGGACAGTCCAGCAGGAGAAGCTGCCTTATCGACTGCTCGTCCTGGGCGAGTTCGCGGGCCGATCCCTCCGCGAGGCGGGCCTGCTTCCCGACCTGGCGAAGCGGAGCATCCGAACGATCAAGCGCGGCACGACGGTGAACGATCACCTGCGCGACCGCGAGGTCACCCCGATGTGGCGAATCCCGAAGGACGACGAGGCGCTCCGGCCGCTCCGGAGCGCCATCCCCGGGCAGATCCATTTCGACAAGGTGACGGTCCGCATTCCCCTGACCGCGCTCGAGCAGGACGGCGAAAAGGCGTTCAGCCTGACCGGGTCGGCGCGCTTCGAGAGCAAGGCGACCGACAACGGGATGACCGACATCACCGGCGAGGAAGTCCGCGTCCACGGCTCGGTCACGGTGACCATCGCCAACCGCACGGCGACGGCGAAGAGCGTCAAGATCGATCTGACGGGCGCAGTCGAAGGGGCCTATGAGGATCCGTCGACGAACAAGGAAGTCATGCGCGTCACCGGGCTCCTGGAGACGCGGGGCCTCGCGCTCGACGACAAACGGGTGAAGGTCGTGCCGGCGGACGAGGACGATGAGGACGCCGCCGCGGCCGCCGGGGACCGGAAGGTGAAGGTCTTCACCGTCCAGGTCGAGGGCCCGGAGCCTGTCTTTGCGGAGCGGACCATCCCGTTCCGATCCGTCGACGCGTTCTCACCGGACGAGGTCGCCGCCAGCATCCCCGAGGTGTACCGCCTGCAGGTGCTCAAGAAGCTCCTTCTGGAGCTGCAATCAGGGCTCAGGAACCGGCCCGATCTCCGCAAGCGGCTGAAGGACATGCTCCCGGGTTACGGTGAGCCTCCGGCGGCGATCGAGGCGAAGCTCCAGGGCTTCCGCGACCTCAAGGAATGGGCGGGCGAGAGCTTCCCGCTGCTCCGGATCGAGCAGACCGCCGTCGCCGCGCCGGCGGGCGGCGGCGCGGCCCCGGCGGGCGGTGGTGGCGCGGCTCCGGCAGGCGGTGGTGGCGCGGCTCCGGCAGGCGGTGGTGGCGCGGCCCCGGCAGGCGGTGGTGGCGCGGCCCCGGCAGGCGGTGGTGGCGCGGCCCCGGCAGGCGGCGGTGCAACCCCGGCAGGCGGTGGCGGCGCCGGCGGCTCGTGAGCCCCGGACTCTAGGATGAGAGCGCTCGGCAAGACGAGGCGGGAGAATCAGCGATGGCTCTGACGGACAAAGCGAAAGAGTTGCAGGAGCGTCTCCTCGAGACGCTCGGGGAGACGCCGGGGGATCTCTACAAGGATGATCATCCCAGGGCGGTGATCAGCACGGCGATCACGCCTGCGGGGGCCGCCGCCGGGGGGCCGATGACCTTCGGTGGGGACGGCGGCGCGGTCGCGCCGGCCGGCGTGGCCCCGCCGCTCCATTTCGACGATCGCAGCACGGAGCTCAACGAGGGCTCGCGCTTCATGAACGCGCTCGCGGTGCTCCTCGTGAACAGCGCCGACATCAACCGTGACCTGAAGAGCTTCAGCGATATCCTCGACACCATCACCCGGCTCACGGCCACGATCGACAAGAAGATCTCCACCTACCTGGATCGCGTCTACCACGACGACGACTTCCAGGCGCTGGAGGCCGCGTGGCTCGGGCTCAACGACCTCGCGTCGAGCGTGAACGACGAGGACGTGACCATCGACTTCATCGATGTGAGCAAGGACGAGCTCTACAACGACCTCGTCGATCACAAGTCGGACATCTTCGGGGGAGAGCTCTTCAAGAAGGTGTACATCGAGGAGTACGATCGCTACGGCGGCAAGCCGTTCGCCTCGATGATCGGCCTCTACGAGTTCACGTCCTCGGACGAGGACATCGAGTGGCTCAGCGTGATGAGCAAGGTCGCGAACGCGAGCCATTGCCCCTTCGTGTCCTCGGTGCACCCGACGTTCTTCCAGCCGAGCAAGACGATGGAGGAGGTCGCGCAGATAAGCGATCTCGACGCGGTGCTCGCGCACCCCAGGTTCGGCAAATGGCAGGAGCTCCGCGACACCGACGCGGCCGCCTACATCGCCCTCACGCTGCCGCGCTACCTGCTCCGCCGGCCCTGGGCCAACGGCGCGTCGGTCCGGAAGGGCAACCAGATCGGGTTCGGCGAGACCGTCCACCCCGGTCGCACCGACGACGCGAGCAACTTCCTATGGGGGAACGCGGCGATCCTCTTCGCGAGGAACATGGTGCGCTCCTACGAGCAGAGCGGCTGGGCGCAGCACATCCGCGGCCCCAAGGGCGGCGGCATCGTCGAGGGGCTCACCGTCCACACGTACACGAAGAACGGCTACGAGGAGATCCAGCCCCCGGTCGAGATCGCCGTCCCCGATTACCGCGAGCTCCAGTTCGCGAAGAACGGCTTCGTCCCGCTGGTGCACAAGAAGAACGAGGCCACAGCCACGTTCTTCAGCTCCCAGTCGATCAAGAAGCCGCGCTTCTTCGTCGCGGACGAGGACATCCAGACAAAGAACGCGCACCTCGTGACGAACCTGGCCTACACGTTCTCGATCACCCGCATCGCCCACTACGTGAAGCGGATGATGCGCGATTACATCGGGAGCACCGCCGACGGGCCGTACATCCAGCGGGTGCTCGAGGGCTGGCTCGGCCAGTACGTCACCACGATCACGAACCCCGACGACCTGACGCTGCTCTATTACCCGTTCAAGGCGGTGGCGGTCGAGGTGGAGCCGAAGCCGGGCCCCTTCGGCTGGTACAAGGCGACGTTGTCGGTCCTGCCGCACGTCCAGTTCGAGGGGATGGACGTAGAGCTGCGCCTCGAGGCGGCCCTCGGCGGGCCCTGAGCCCGCGAGGCCACGCGCTCGAGCCCCCATTGCGAGAAAGGATGAGCGGCCATGCCGACGTTCCGTAGAATCCTCGATATCTATCAGGGATACAATTACAAGAAGGACAAGCAGACGCCGGTCGGCTTCATCACGAAGCTGAAGCTCGGCGACACAGATCTCACGGCGGACCAGACCTGCAAGGACCCGACGAACCCGACGACGGATCTGAAGGCCGTCGCCGTGCTGTCGGATATCCAGTGGGACACGGGTATCACCGACGCGATCTATTTCTCCGGCCAGGTCTCCGTCAGCAACAAGCAGAACATCCTCACGCTGGTCTACACGTCGATGACCAACGTCCTCGCGGAGTTCCAGTTCTCCGTCTATGACTACGACCCGCTGGCGAAGAAGTACTTCCTCTGCTTCCACAGCAACCAGACGGACATGAAGGGCATCCTCGAGAAGAACGGGGACGACCTCAACCTGGCCGTGGCGGACGACGCGTCGACCCAGGTGCAATCGCCCGAGAACTACGCCGCCACCACGGGCATCAAGCCGCAGCCCACGGCGCAGGCGCTCCAGGTCGCGGTCGGCGACGGCAAGAACTTCGCCAAGGCCTGGGGCCTCACGGTCGGCTGAGCCGGCCGCTGGGAGCACCATGGCGGCCTCCACCCTCGCTCGTCCGACGTGGCGGATCGGGCAGATCCTTCTGCCCGAGCACTTCTTCGGCCTCGAGGCGGCGCTCGCGGCCGAGGCGGCGCTGCGCGCGGGGCTCAGCGCGCCGTCCTACGGCGTGGCCCGGCTGGAGTGGAACGGCGACGATCCGACGGACGGCGTCCTCTGGCTCACCGGGCTCACCGCGGTGCTGCCGGAGGGCGCGCTCGTCGACGTGCCGGGCAACGCCAGGGTGCGCGCGCCGCTCGATCTCAAGGAGTCCGGGCGGCGCGAGGTGGAGGTCTTCGCCCACGTGCTCGACTCGGCGGGCGATGGCGGCGATGGCGGCGACGGCGATGAGGGCGAGGCGCCGATGGAGCTGCCCTCGCCGCGGGAGATCCCGCGGGCGTTCCACGTCATCGAGCTCTCCACCGAGCGCGCTTTGACCGGCGCCCGCGGCCGCGTCCCCCTCGGCCGCTTCACCCTGCAGCGCGGCGCGTTCCGCCTCGACGAGGCCTCGGCGCCGCCCCTCCTGCGCCTCGACACCACCCCTTACTTAACCCGCGCGCTGGCGTCGCTCCGCGGCGATCTCGCGAGCCTGGAGAGCGCGCTCGACGCGCGGGCGATCGACGCGCTGGGCCGGGGGGAGTCGCTCGGGCCGGTGCAGCGCGTGCGGCTCGAGGCGCGCAAGCTGGCCGCGCTGCTCGAGGACCTCGAGCGCGGCGTGCCGCTCCACCCCTACGCGGTGTTCTCTGCGCTGCGCGCGTTCTCGCTCGACATCTACCTGCTCGAGGAGCGCGACGCGCCGTGGCGGCCGCCGGCCTACGACCACGACGCGCCGGCGCGCTGCTTCGGCGAGGTGCTCGCGCACCTGGGGCGCCGGATGGCGGCGCCGCAGCCGTCCTCGCCGGCCATCGCCTTCCTCCCGGACAACGGCCGCCTCGTCGTCGCGGAGGTGCCCGACGAGGCGCTCTCGGCGCCCGAGGTCTACGTGGCCGTGCTCAAGGCGCGCGCGGCCGATCGGGTGCCGCTCGAGGGCGTGCGGCTGGCCAGCCCGAGCCGGCTGCGGATCGTGCGCGAGCACGCGCTGCGCGGCCTGCGGCTCACGCCCACGTCGAGCGCGCCCTTCCGGCACGGCTTCGGCGGGGCGGTCGACTTCTACCGGGTCGTCGGCGGCGCGGCCGGCGAAGAGGGCGGCGAGTGGGCGCACGCGACGCGCGAGCGCGCCCTCGCGTTCCATCCGCCGCCGCACCTCGAGGGGCACCAGGTCGTCCTCTGCTGGAGGCGGCCGTGATGGCTCTATACTCGGGCGCGGAGGCGCTGGATCGTGTCGTTCTTCGGGAAGCTCGCAGGCAATCCGGACGAGGGGCCGCTCGAGAGCATCGCGCGGAACCTCGAGGCGGTGCTCAACGCGAAGCGCGGGCACGCCGGCGCCGTGGAGGTCTTCGGGATCGGGAGCTACGACGGGACGCACGCCGCGAAGCCGTTCGTCGCCGCGCTCACCCAGGAGATGCTGGAGCAGGTCAGGCGCTACGAGCCGCGGCTCACCGAGCCCCAGCTCACGCTGATGGGGCGGGATCGCGCGCTCTGGGTGCGCTTCCAGCTCAGCGGGCGCTGCCGGGGCCAGCCCTGCTCGTTCGCGATCCTCTTCCACAGCGTCCTGCGCGGCGTCCGGGTGTTTCCCGCGGCGTAGCGCCGGGGGGAGGGGCGCGGCCGTGAGGGAGCGCCTTCAGATCTCGCTCACCCTCACGCTGGCGGGGACGGCGCACGAGATCCCCGGCGGCGACGTGCGCGGCCTCGGGCTCGAGATGCACGCCTGGGGCGTGGAGGGCTGGGTGGAGTTCGTCGTGCAGGCCGACGACGGCCGGCAGGGGAAATACGCCGACGCGATCTTCGAGGATTTCCAGAAGCCGGACCTCGCCGAGATCTCGCTCTCCCTCCAGGCGGGGCACCTCGAGACCGACACCGAGGCCTCGGACGCCGTCGTGGAGACGGGCGGCGTGGTGCTGGAGCGGGCGCTCCGCGAGGAGGTCCACCAGCCCGACCGCGAGTCTGCGGACGCGCTCTCCCGGTACTACCGGGTGAGCTTCGCCGACCCGGCGCGCGCCCTGTGGCGCCAGCACTTCCCCTGCGAGCTCACAACGAACAAGTCGTTCAAGGACGTCATCGAGGCCCACAAGGGGGCGAAGGCGACGCTGACGTACGACTTCGACCCGATCACGACCGCGGAGCCGCTGCTCTTCTTCCACCTCGATCCGGCCTCGGGGAGCAGCTTTTACGATCTCGTGCTGTGGTACGTGCGGCACCGGGTGGGCGTGTTCACCTTCGACCACGCGGCGCGGACGTACGCGATCAAGGGGGCCAAGGACACGAGCGGCACGGCCGCCGAGCTGCCCGCGGACGACGTCGCGCGGGTCAGCTCGGTCTTCCCGGCGATCCCGCGGCACAAGCCGCGCGTGCGCTGCTCGTACACGGAGTCGCCGCGCACCGAGGTCTGCGACAACGCGAACGCGGCCGACGGGGTGTTCCGCGACGTGCTGATCCGCACGCCGATCGCCGCGGACGTCGACGGCCGGGTGGCGCTGGAGAAGTCGCGGCCGCTCCTGCCGGGGCGGGAGGTCGAGGTGGTGTTCCGCCGCTTCCCCACCGTGGCCATGGCGCCGGGGAGCCTTGTGTCGATCACCGCGACCGGCGGCGGGCACAGCGCCGCGCTCCTCCTGGCCTCGGATCCATGGCGGGTGTACCGGCTCTCGATCGAGGCACGCGCCGTCGACGAGGGGCCGGAGCAGAGCTACGGCGAGCCGACGACGGGGTTCGAGGTCTCGATGTCGGCCCGCCTCGAGGCCAAGGCCGAGCCCGCGCAGCGGCTGCCGCCCATCGTGGATCCGCGCTTCCCGGGCTACCTGGAGGGCAAGGTGGTGAGCACGGTCGGCGAAGACGCCCTCATCACCTACCAGTTCGCGACGGACTCGAGCACCTCGGTCGAGCGCTACACGATCAAGATCCCCCTCTTCGACGACCAGGAGATCACCGCGCCCTACGAGCCGACCTCCGGCGCGGGGACGCTCTACCTGCCGCTCTACAAGGGCGAGCGGGTCCTCTGCGCGCTCGATTTCAACCGGGCGCGCGTCCAGACGCTGCTCGACTGGCGCGCCGACGCGCGGGTCCCCCTCGACGGGCAGGGGCAGCACCTGTTCCTCGGCAAATCGGCCACGAACAGCACGTCGGTGCGCCACGATTACCAGGACGATAAGCCCGTGCTCCGCGTCCTGCGCACGAACGACAAGGACACCGTCCTCCTCCAGCTCGAGGAGGGCAAGCTCACCCTCAAGGTCGAGGAGAAGCAGGGCTAGCCGCGATGGGGACCCTTGTCTGCACCATCGAGATGGACAAGGCCGCGGGGCTGACCGTCACGATCGCCAACGCCGACGGCAAGATCACGCAGACCGTCAAGATGGACGGCACGATGATCGAGCTGAAGGTCGCGGGTGATCAGGCGACGAGCGTCATCCAGCAGGTGGCCGACAAGATCACCATCACGTGCAAGCAGTTCGAGGTGAAGGCGGAGGAGACGATCGCCCTCTCCTCGGGCAAGGCCTCCACGTGGAAGAGCGGCGACGCGCTCACGGTGCAGAGCGCGAAGGACATGACCCTCTCGTCGGACGCGAACGTGAGCGTCTCCGGGCAGAAGATCTCGGCGGAGGGGCAGACCGAGGTGAGCCTGACCGGCGCGTCCACGAGCAAGCTGTCCCTCGCGAGCGCGGGCGCGACGCTCTCCTCCGGGGGGAAGCTCGAGCTGTCGCAGGCGCAGGCGGCGATGTCGGGGGTGCAGGTCCAGGTGAAGGCGGACGGGATGATGTCGCTCGAGTCGACAGGGGTCGCCACGCTGAAGGGCAGCCTGACCAACGTGCAGGGCAACCTGGTCAACCTGGGGTGAGGTAGGGAGCATGAGCGCGATCGGCGAGCAGCTCTCCGCGATGTTCCTGGCGGAGCTCCAGGCGCTCGACGCCTTCGCGGCGCGGCGCGAGGCGGAGGGGGGCCTCCTTCCCGGGCGCGACGACCCCGACGTCCGCCGGATCCTCGAGGCGATGGCGTTCTTCTCGGCGCGGACGCGCGCAGCCGCAGCCGCCGCCACCCGGGCGGCGGTGCGGCGCATCGCCGCGGGCACCCTCGACGATCTGCTCGCGGTGTCGCCCGCGGCGACGATGGTGCAGGCGGTGCCGGACGGCGGCCTGCTCGAGCCCGCGGGGCTGCCGGCCGGCACGCTCCTGCGCGTCTCGACGCCGGAGGGCAAGGTCGGCCTCTTCTCCACCGCGCGGCCGCTCATGGTGCTGCCGATCGAGATCGAGGGCGCGGCCCTCTCCGAGGTGCGGCGCCGGCTGCGCCTCACGCTGCGGCTGCGCGCGCTCCGGCCGATCCGGGGCGCGGTGGAGCTCCCGATCTACGTGCGGCGCTTCAACGATTACCGCGCCTCGCTGGCGCTGCACGACGCGATCGAGCAGCACGTGGTGCGGGCCTTCGCCGAGATCGACGGCGGCGGGCGCGAGGTGCCGTGCGGGATCTCCTTCGGCGCGGAGCCGCCGCGGCGGCTCGTCGACGAGGCCGGCGAGCCGGGCGCGCTCGCGCGGATCCGCGCGTTCTTCCACCAGCCGGAGCAGGACCTGTTCGTCCACGTCTCGGTGCCGGCGGCGCCCTCGCCGTGGAGCGCGCTCGCGATCCACGTCGAGCTCGACGAGGCCTTCCCGGCGGACCTCGGGGTGTCGCGCGACGCGTTCCACCTCTTCGTCGTGCCCGCCGTGAACGCCTGGACCGATCTCTCCGCGCCCATCCTCTGCGACGGCACCCGGGACGGCTACCCGGTCCAGAGCCCGAGCGCCGTCCTCGAGGCCGTCGAGCTCACGGGCGTGCGCGGGGTTTACCGGAGCGACGACCGGGGGCGCTCGCCGATCCTCCCCGCCGCGCTCGCCCAGGGGGCCGGGCGCAGCCCCGGCGGTGGACAGAGCGGGGACACGTACGAGCTCGAGGAGGACGAGGAGGGCGGCCCGCCGCGGCTCCGCCTGCAGATCGCCGGCGCGTTCGAGAAGCCCGCGAAGGTCCAGGTGGACGCGCGCTGGTCTCAGCCCGCCCTCTGGTCCTCGGCGGTGGGCCGGCTCGCGATCGTGCCGCAGACGCGGCACCTGCCGGCGGTCTCCTTCCGCGCGCTCGGGGCGCTGCGCCGCCCCGAGGAGAGCCCGCTCGCGCGCGATCCCGCCCGCTGCCTCGACGTGCTCTCGCTGCGGATGCGGCCGGCGCTCTCGCAGCGCGACCTGGTGGGCATGCTGGAGATCCTCGGCACGGGCGCCGACGGGCCTTACCGGGGCGCGCACGCGCTCGTCGACGCGCTCGAGGTCGCCGAGGCGCCCGATCCGGCGCGGCGCGCGGCCGGCATCCGGCGGGTCTACCGCCTCGCGCTGCGGCGGCGCAGCCCGGAAGACGCGCCGCTCCTGCGGCGGCTCGCGGTGCAGGTGGTCGAGCTGCTTGACGCGTGGACCGAGGATCCGGTGGACGTCGAGGTCGACGCGCGCGCCGACGCGCCCCGGCGGGCGCTCCCCGCCGGCGGGGGGCGGCCGTGACCCCCCGGATCTGGGCGGAGATCGTCGCGGCCCACGAGGACGGCGAGCGCATCATCGCCGCGGAGTTCGGGGAGCGGGCGTCGCGGCTCGACGTCGCGGCGCTCAGGGCGCGCTTGCGCCGCCGGCTCGACGAGCTGCTCGCGGCGATCTCTCCCCCGGCGAGCGAGGACGACGCCGTCTCCGCCCTGGTGCCGCTGGTGCTCCTGTTCGACGAGCGGGTCGAGGGCCGGCTCGGCCGGATCGACGCCGAGGATCCGCCCGAGTGGCCGGCGCTCCAGCGCGACCTGTTCCCTGCGGGCGACGGCGGCGACATGTTCTACGAGCAGGCGGCGGCCCTGCTGCGCCAGGCCGCGCCGCCGGCGCTCGTGACGGGCGCCTACCTGTACTGCCTCAAGGCCGGCTTCCAGGGGCGCCTCGTCGACGATCCGGCCCAGATCCCGCGATGGAAAGAGCGCCTCGCCTCGAGGCTCCCAGCGGCCGCGCCCCTCGCGGCGGAGCCGGAGAAGGCCGCGTCGCGGAAGGCGCGGCCGCGCTGGCAGTACACGGTGGCCGCGGTCGTCGCCCTCCTCGCGCTGCAGGTCGTCCTGTTGGCCATCACCCGCGGGATGTGATGCAGTTGGCCGCTATGGCGGCCGATCCCGAGCGCAGTTCCCCCACGTCGCCGCTGCTCGAGCGCTGGCGCGAGACGGCGCCGCAGCCGGCCGCGCGGCCGCGCGCGCCGTGGCCGGTGGACCGGGCTCCGCGCGAGCCGCCCGCCGCGCCGCCTGCGCATCCGGTCGACCCGAAGGGCTGCGTCCCGGAGGGTGAGGCCGCGCCGCCGCCCGTGCATCCGGTCGACCCGAAGGGCTGCGTCCCGGAGGGTGAGGCCGCGCCCCGGGATCCGAAGGGCGAGGCCGCACTGCGGGATCCGAAGGGTGAGGCTGCGCTGCGGGATCCGAAGGGTGAGGCTGCGCTGCGGGATCCGAAGGGTGAGGCCGCGCCCCGGGATCCGAAGGGTGAGGCCGCGCCCCGGGATCCCGTCGCGCTCCTCGCCGAGCTCGACGCGGCGATCGCCGCGGCGGCGCCGCCGGCGGTCGTGCCGGTCGCGCGCGCGGCGCTGGATCCCATCCGCGCGGCCCTGGGCGTGCCCGAGGCGGAGCGCGATCCCGCGGCGCTCCTCCTGGCCTTCGAGCAGGCGGAGGACCTCCTCGAGGCGCTCCTCCTCGCGGCGCGGACCCCGCCCCCCAGGGAGGGCTGATGCGAGCGGCGAGCGCGGCACCGCCGGGCCGCGA
The DNA here is from genome assembly GCF_051473855.1 of Sorangium sp. So ce375. Lineage (NCBI taxonomy): Bacteria > Pseudomonadati > Myxococcota > Polyangiales > Polyangiaceae > Sorangium > Sorangium sp. So ce375. The sequence continues at coordinate 8,642,874 of NZ_CP150335.1, read as the reverse complement.
GGGGAGCTGGCCCCCGTGAGCCTCTGGATGATCGTCGCGCTCGCGGTGGTCGGGGTCGCGCTGGTGGTGCTCGCCGTCATCCTGCTCGTCCGGCAGCGCCGCCGCGCGCCGAAGGTGCCCTCGACGCCCCCGCTCGGCGCGTCGTGGTCGCACTTCCTGGACGGGCTGCCGGCGAGCGCCCGGCGCGATCCGATCGTCGTGGTGCTCGGCGAGCGGCTCGCGGGCAAGTCTCGGCTCGCCGTCGCCGCCCTCGAGCAGGGCGGCACCCCGGCGCTGGCGGCGCCGGACGCCCCCGAGGACGCGCGGCTCACCCTCTTCGCCGGCCGGCAGGTGCTCGTCCAGGAGATCTCCGGCGATCTCCTCGAGGACACGCGCGCCGAGGCCCGGGACGCCCTGCGCGAGCTCTGGGAGCCGCTCGCGCTGGAGGTGCCGCTCGTGGTGGTCGTGCTCGACCCGCGCGCGCCCTCGTGGTCGCCGGGCGGGTTGCGGCGCCTGGGCGCGCTCGCGCGCGAGAAGATCGACCTGCTCACCGCGCTGCGCGGCACGCCGCCGAGCGTGCGCGTGTGCCTGACCCGCCTCGACGAGGCGGTTGTGGGCTTCCGCGAGCTCGCGCCGATCGCCCGCGACGCCGGCCACACCGCGGAGCTGATCCCCGCCGGGCGCAGCGCGTCCGAGCTCTCCGCCGCGATCGCCCCGCTCGGGACCTACCTCTCCCCGGCGCTCGCGGTGCTGTCCCCCGAGGCGCTCGGCCGGGCGACGCGGTTCCTCAACGTGTGCGGCCCCAATCTCCTCGGCGCGCTCGCGCCGTTCCTCGAGGCGCTGCTCGGCGGCCGCGGCGCCGCGGCCCCGTCGCTCCAGGGCATCGTGCTCGCGGGGCTGCCGGCGGAGGGCGACGTCGGCGCCTCGATCCTCGGCGATCCGCTCTCGTTCGACGGCGCGCTGGTCGACCGGGACGCGCTCGCGCTCGACCGCCGTCGGTCGCGGACCGCGATCTTCGCCGCGATCGCCGGGGCGGCGCTGCTCCTCGGCGCCTACGCCTGGCACGCGCGCGAGCTCGGGCGCGCGGGCGACGCGGTGGATCGGCTGGCGGGGGCCGTGGAGGACGCGCGGCGCGCGCCGCCGAGGAGCTGGCCCGCGAACGCGAAGGCCCGTGAGGCCGAGGCCGCCGCGGCCGACGCGCTCTCTTCCGCGCTCCGCCCGCTCTGGCCCCCGCTGCGCGTCGCGTTCTCGTCAGAAAAGCGGGACCAGGTCGAGCGCTTCCTGACGAACCTCCGCGAGCTCTACCTCCTGCCCCGCGCGCGCGGCGGCGAGCGCGTCCGGCGCATCTACGCCCTCTCGCTGCTCTACGCCTCCAGGGACAACGCGCTCGGCGAGCGCATCCGGGGCGCGCCCGACGCGTGGGCGGCGGCGCTCGAGATCCCGTCGCGGATCGCGCTCGACTACATCGAGCGAAGCGACCGCTCCTGGTCCGGCACCGTGGAGCCGCGGCCGGGCGGCGAGGCCGATGTCTCGATGGCGGACTGGGACGGCTGGCTCGACGCGCTCGACGAGGCGCTGCGGCGGGAGACCATCACCCAGGACGCGCTCGACGCGCTCCAGAAGCGCGGAGCCGAGCTGTCCGAGTCGATCGGCGGCGCGATCGAGGTGGGCGGGCTGGACGCCGTGATCCAGGACCTCCGGGCCGTGCGCGGCGACGAGGAGGTGGACGCGCTGCTCGGGTCGGGGGCGACCCGGCAGCAGGCGCCGCGGTGGGTGAGTGAGAACCGCGAGGGGCTGGAGGGGCTCCTGGCGATGGTGAAGCAGGGGAGCCTCGCCGTGCCCTCGGCGAAGGGCAAGGGCCTCCGCGACGCGCTGAAGGACCTCGCGGTCGCCGGGGGCAACGCCGGCGCGAAGGACGCCGCCATCGCGCTCGTCGTCGACGGCGAGGCCACGCGCACCTACCAGACCGGGGCCTTCTCGGATCTGCTCCGATCGAGCCGGTCGGGCCTGTACGTGCGGGCGTTCATCGACGACGTGGCGGCCGCGGGGCGGTCGCTCTTCTTCGCTCGGGCCTCGGATTACCCCGCGGTCGGCCTGGGTGACACGCGCCTGCGCGGGCCGACCCGGAGCCTGCCGGGCACGTTCACGGCGCGGGCCGTGGACGCCGAGATCAAGCCGCCGCTGCTCGCCTTCGACGCCGCGCTCGACGCCGCGCGCGTGCCCCGCGACGACCGCGCCGCGTTCACCCGGCTCGTCGCCGAGGGGATCGCGCGCCACGCGTCCGAGCACCGGGCGGCGCTGTGGGCGTACGTCTCGAGCTTCCACCTCGACGTGAGCTCCGCCGCGGGTCTCCGCGCCGATCTGGAGGCCATGGTCGGCCCTGCGTCCTGGTTCACGGACTTCTGGGTGACGGTGGCGGAGAACGCGCGCGTGGAGCCCGAGGGCAACACCTACCTCCAGGTGCTCGCGGACGCGCTCGCCGCGTTTCGACCGATCGTCGAGGTGATGACGGGCGAGAAGGGGAAGTACCCGGCGCTCGACCAGTACTACGCGGTGATCTCGCCGATGCTGCCCTCGCTCGACGACGGCGCGCCGGCGGCGCCTGGCGCGGCGGACGCGCCGCTCGCGGATCGGCTGCCGCCGATCGGGAAGCTCGGGCTCGCGATCCTCGACCTCGACAAGCCGGCGCCGCTGCAGCAGGTGACCGCGTGGCTGGACGGGGCGCGCATCCACGAGAAGGCGCAGCGCGAGCCGTTCCTGATCCCGGTGGAGCTGGCCTACGAGATGGCGCTCCAGCGGGTGGAGCGGACGATCGACTCGGCGTGGCGGGAGCAGATGCGGCCGCAGGTGGCGCCGCTGCTCGCTCGCTTCCCGCTGGATCCGCGAGGTGAGACGGAGGTGTCGCCGGACGATCTGCTGGCGACGGTGGGCCCGAAGGGGACGTTCCGGTCGGGGGTGGATCTGATCCTGGGGCCGGTGTGTCGGAGCGCGAAGGCCGCCGGGTGTACGCCGAAGGCGCCGGCGGGGTCGCGCGCGGTGAAGGTGCCGGGCGAGGCGGTGGGGCTTTCGGCGTGGGCGGACAAGCTCTCCGCGGCGCTGTGGGATGACGGCGGGAAGCCCAAGGCGATCGCGCTCCAGGTGCGGCCGCAGATGCTGCCGGAGGTGCAGTACGGGGCCGAGATCGGCGTGACGCGATCGTTCCTGCGCTCGGGCGAGACGACGGTGTACGGCTTCAATCAGGTGCCGGCGTGGCGCCCGCTGCCGGTGACGTGGTGGACCTCCAGCTCCGCCGGTGCAGGGATGGAGCAGACCCTGGTCAAGGCCAGCGAGCCGCGGGCGCAGACCATCGAGGTGAGCGGCTCCGCGTGGCGGTTCTACCGGCTGCTCTGCCGCGCCGCCGGGGGATCGGAGGGGGTCGTGACCTGGCCGTTCGATCCGCCGGTCTCGTTCGACATGCAGCCTGACCCGTGGGCGCTCGTGGTGCCGCCGGGGAACCGCGGGCGGCGGTGCGTGAGCCTGGTGGCGGCGGGGGACTGACGGGCGGGTGCGTTTCGCCGCGAGAGGTGGCCCTCGTTGTCGACCCGGGTACGCGCCCAAGGCGTGCGCGGCCGCTCCCCGGTCCGATTATTGGTAGATGGCGATGTGGATGGCGGGCGACACAGTTGCCGGCGTTGTCGTGATGAACTGAGTGACGGTGCTCTGCGAGCTGATGCCGTTTAAGTTCGGGTATTTCGAAAACAAATTGCGTATGTAGTCCGTGTTTTCCATCGTGATCGAGATCACGATCAGAATGGGAATTGCCTTCAGGGTATTGCGGTTGATTTCACTCAGCTTGCCGATGTCCCCGAAAACGTTTCTATTGAAATTGTCCCTCTGCTTGTAGGACTCGCATTTGAGCTCGATCACGAAGGGCAATAGACCGCGGTACGCCTCATTCGAGCGGATGAGCAGATCCGCGCGCTGGAGCCCGATGTACTTCCCCTGCGGTTCTCGCTCGACGAGGTGCTTGCCTAACTTCCGGTGTAGGAGAACGTCGACGGACAGCGCAAGCTCGACCTGGGCCCAGCCCTCCCAGCCGCCATTGAGCTCGTAGATCGTCACGATCCTCTGATGATCGAGCTGGTGGAACCACGCGAAGATGATCCGGATGAGCTCACGCTGCGCCGTGGCCGGGTCGGGCAGGTTGTCGAACGGATTTTGAAACGTGGCATCGTCGGTCGCGTTCACCAACCTCGTGATTTCCATCGGCTGCGCGGTCCTCTCCGTTCCCCTGCCGTGAAGCGACGGGATGCCCTCGTCGCCGGGTCGGGCCTGCGGCTGCGCTCCCCTGTGGGGGTGCATGGTCGCCTGGTGCGGAGGGCGCGCCGGTGGTCCAGGCCGCGTGTGTCGTTGCAGGACGGTCGCCGGGTGGGGAGGGAGGATGCGTGGAGCCTTCATCGTGAGGTCCTCCTGAGCTGAGCGCGATCGGTGCTGAGAGCCGGTTCTGCGATAGGGATTGCGCACGGCACGGTAGCGCGTGGCACGCACTCTGGACAACGACCCGGGGGGCCGGTTACGGCCGGGGGAGGAATCCGCCGGGGTGGCGAGCGGCGGCCGTGGAGGAACCCTCTCGGGTTGGCGACCTTATTGGGTGCAGGCCCAGGGGGGTGACCTAGAAGGCCGCCGGCTCAGCTGGCGCGAGGTCGAGGTGCTGCGCCTCGTGGCGCGCGGCCTCAGCAACCGCGGCGTCCCGCGCGAGCTCGGGGTGAGTGAGTTCACCGTCAAGCGCCATGTCCAGAACCTCTCACCAAGCTCGATTTGCCCGCTCGCGCTGCGGCGGTGGGGGAATCGGCCCACCTTGGTGGCGTCGATGCCATACCTGATGACGTTCTTGTTCCGCTTGAACCCCTCTTCGTCTTCAATCTCGATGTTGTCGAGGAGCTCGAACCGGTATTTTTTTTGACGAGGTTATCGAAGCTGTCGTACTCGGTGAACGCCGTGAGGGTCTCCGTCAGGCCGAACGTGAAGGCCGAGGCCATGTTGCCGGCGCCGAGCTCGATGTGGCGGGCGCCTGGATCGAGCCTCCTGAGGATCTCGCCTTCGGCTGGGCCTCGCGTGGCCGAGCAGACCGCGGCCAGGGTCCACAGATCCTCGAGCGCGAGAAGCTCAAAAGATACCTCGATAGCTCCGTGCTACTCACGCCGGTCACGAGCGCGAGCAAGGGGGGCGCGCCCTCGAGGCCGTGCTGTTGCCCGAGGTCGTCTCGGTGGTTTTCACGGCGTCCATGCGCTGCACCGCTGCCGGCCGCACCCTGGGCTGCGCGATCGTGGCCGGGTGAGCGGGGCGGGGGGCGCGGCGGTGGTCGTGCGGGGGCATGGGGCTGGGGTCGCCGCGGAGACGCGCCGAGGTCGGGGCGAGCATAGAAGAGGCGCCAGTCGAGACCAAGAAACACCGCGTCGCCTCGCCGCCGCGGCGGCAGACAGGGCGCACCGCCCGGGCGGTGGAACGGCACGCACCATCGCCAGATGGCGCCCTATTTGCCCGCGTCGCCCCCGGCGCGGGAAGATGACTATCCCATGCGCGTCGCGTATCTGACGATCCTCGGGGCGGCGCTCGCGCTCCCGGGTTGCGGCGGCTCGACCAGGGAGCTCCGCCTCACCCTCACCCCCGCGGCCGAGATGAACGACGCCCGCTCGTGTTACGTGCTCGCCCGCTCGATCGACGGCAAGGCCTTCTCGACGGAGTCGTACGACGACGTGGCGGGCAAGGCGATGGCGCCGGACGACTCGGTCCTGAGCGCGGTGGCGGTGCTCCCGGGGGTGAAGCAGGTGCTCACGATGCCGGTCCCGCAGAAGGGGCGGGTGGCGATCTACGCGCTGTTCAAGCAGCCGGAGGACGAGGCGTGGCGCCTGCTCCTGCCGGAGGAGGTGCCGGAGGAGGTGGAGATCCGGCTGGACCGCAGCCAGATGTGCTGGACGAGCGACAGCGCGCCGAAGGGCGCGGCGGCGCTGTGCCGGCAGCGGAGCGAGCGGCGGTAGGCGGTCGGGCATACGGAGCAAGAGCGCCCCGCACCGCGAGCGCCGAGGCGCCTCCCCCAGGAGCCCGCCGCTTTCTTGTCCCTCTGCCGCCGCCTGCACTTCCATTCCGGCATGCCGCCGTCCCAGGTCGCCCCCTCCCTGGTTGATCGAGTCCGGGTCAACGACAACAACCGCGAGCCCCGCCAGCCGCTGGTCCTGCTCGTCGACACCTCCGGCTCGATGACCGCCGACCTCCCCGACCTCGCCGCCGGCCTCGACGGCCTCCGCGCCGCGCTCGCGCGGGACACCGTCGCCAGGAACCGCGTCGAGCTGGCGGTCGTGACCTTCGGCGGTCAGGTCGCGGTCCACGGCGATTTCGGCGAGGCCGCCGTCTTCGAGCCCCCCGCGCTCGCCGCGGCCGGCGATACGCCCATGGCCGCCGCGATCGAGCAGGCCCTCGATCTCCTGGAGGCCAAGAAGCGCGCTTACCGCGAGAGCGGCCTCGATTACTATCGCCCGCTGGTCTTCCTCCTCACGGACGGCGAGCCCACCGACACCGCCCGATGGCCGGCGGCCGTCCGCCGCGTCCGCGAGGCCGAGCGCGACAGGAGGCTCGTCCTCCTCGCGGTCGGCACGAAGACCGCCAATTTCGGCCGCCTCAAGGAGCTCTCCCCCGATCGCGCGCCGCTCCGGCTCAAGGAGGCGCAGTGGGACACCATGTTTCAGTGGCTCAGCCGGAGCCTCCAGGCGCGGAGCCGCTCGCGGCCCGGCGAGGAGGTCCCGCTCGAGGATCCCACCGGCCCGCGCGGGTGGGGGGCGCTGCCGTCGTGACGGGGTGGCTCGTGTTCGGCGCGTCGGTGCGCGGGCCGCAGCACGAGCAGGAGGGCTCGCCCTGCCAGGACGTCTGGGCGTGGGGCCCGGCCGGCGAGCGCCGGGTCGGCCTGTGCCTGTGCGACGGCGCCGGATCCGCCGCGCACCCGGAGATCGGCGCCGCCGCGGTCGCGGCCGCGGTCGTGGAGGCGCTGCGCGAGCTCGCGCCGGAGAGCCCGCAGGCCCTCGGCGACGCGGTGCGCGCCGCCTGCGCGGCCGGCCGGCAGGCGCTGCTCCGCGAGGCCGACGCACGCGCCCTCGCGCCCGCGGATCTGGCCTGCACGCTGGTCGCCGTCGCCGCGTGGGGCGACGCCGTGGCCGTCGCGCACCTCGGCGATGGCGCCGTGGTCGGGCGCCGCCGCGGCGGGGAGCTCGTGGTGCTGAGCGCGCCCGATCGCGGCGAGTACGCGAACGAGACCTGGTTCGTCTCGTCGCCGTCGTGGGAGGCGCGGCTGCGCGTGGGGGTCCACGAGGGCGTCGACGCGCTCTGCGCCTTCACCGACGGCTGCGAGGGCGCCGCGCTCGTGCGCGGCCGCGCCCTCGCGCCGTACGCGCCGTTCTGCGCCCCGCTGCTCGACTTCGCGGCAGAGGTCACCGACGCCGGCGCCGCCTCGGGCGAGGTCGCGCGGCTGCTCGACGCCGAGCCGCTGCGGCGGAGCTCGGGGGACGACAAGACCCTCGCCGTCGCGCTGCTGCGCGCCTCGCCGTGAGGGCGCATGGGCGCGAGGGCGTACCGGGATCCCGCGGGGAGGGTCGTCGAGCTCGGCGAGGAGCTCGGCGCGGGCGGCGAGGGCTCTGTCTTCGCCGTCCGCGGGCGCCGGGCGCTGTGCGCCAAGATCTACCGGTCTGACCGGGCCGGAGAGCGCGAGCGCAAGCTGCGCGTGATGCTGGAGCGCCGGCCCTCGTGGCTCCTCCGCCGCGCGCTCGCCTGGCCTGTCGCGCCGCTGATCCAGGCCGAGGGGCCCGCGGTGTTCGCGGGGTTCCTCATGCCCATGCAGCGCGGCATGATGGAGCTCCACCGCTGCCTCGTGCCCGACGAGCGCATGCAGATCGCCGGCTGGCTCACCCAGCGGGACCTCTGCCGGCTCGCGGCCAGGCTCGCGCGCCTCGTCGAGGGCGTCCACCGCGCCGGCCATTGCGTCGGCGACCTGAAGCCGCAGAACGTCCTCGTCTCCCCGCTCTCCGGGCGCGTCGCCCTCGTGGACGCCGACTCGTTCCAGATCCGCGATCCCGAGGCGGGGGAGCTCCACGGGTGCCAGGTGCTCACGCCGGAGTACACGGCGCCGGAGCTCTGCGGCGCCGGTTCCGGCCGCGCGGAGCGCACCCCTGCGTCGGACGCCTTCGCCCTCTCCGTGCTGATCCACCAGCTCCTGCTCGGCGGGGCGCACCCGTTCGAGGGTGAGCTCGCGCCGGGCGGCGCCCGCGGCGCCGAGCGCATCCCGGCCCGGATCCGGCTGGGCCTCTGTCCCCTGGTGCCCGGCGTGACGGGGGTGCGCCCTGCGGCGGGGGCGATGCCGTTCGCGACGCTCCATCCGGAGCTGCAGGCGCTGTTCATCCGCTGCTTCGGGCCTGGCCACGGCGCGCCGGCCGAGCGCCCTGGCGCGGCGGCGTGGCGGGCCGCGCTTGTGCGGGCGCAGCGGGAGATGGTCCGGTGCGGGCGGAGCGCGGCGCATCTCCATGACAAGAGGCTCCCGCGCTGCCCGTGGTGTGAGCGCCGGGAGCGTACCGGGATCGATCTGTTCCCGGCGGGGCAGGGCTACCAGCGCGCGATCGCGCGGGTTCGCGATCCGGCGGCGGCGCCCGAGGCCGAGCGGATCCGCTGGCTCGGGCAGCACGCGCGAGGGCGCCTCCGGGACGGCGCGCTGAGCGCGGCGGAGCGGGCGTGGCTCGACCGGGCGGGGGCGGCGCTGGGCCTTGGCCGGGCCGCGGTAGCGCGGGTGATCGAGGAAGCGGCCGGGCGGGCCACCGGGGTTGGGGCAGGGGGGCCGACTGGGGTTGGGGCCGTGCGACCGACCGTGGTTGGGGCAGGGGCGCCGACCGGGGTTGGGGCGGGGAGCCCGACCGGGGTTGGGGCCGTTCGACCGACCGAGGTTGGGGGCGGGCGACCGACCGAGGTTGGGGCTCGGCGCAGGAGGATCTTCACCTCGGTCGCTTCGGTCGCTGCGGCCGGCGCCTGCGCTGCAGGCGTGCTGGCCACCTCGAGGTTGCTCGCGACCCAGGGCGCGACCGCGGGGCCGCGCCCCCAGCCCTGCGCCGTGCTCGCGCAGCGCGCGTCCATCGGCAACACGGGGGGCGCCGGCGTCTTCCTGCGCGCAGTCCCGTCCACGGGGAGCGACAGGCTCCCGCTGCCTGACGGCACGGCCCTCCGCCTCACCGGTCGCACGCAGATTGCCGAGAAGCTGGCGTGGTCCGAGGTCGAGGTGGTCGAGAGCGGCCGCGTCGGCTGGGTGGCCACGCCGTATCTGGTCCCGGAGGCGCCTCGCTGATCGGCATCCCGCCGTCGCATCGGCTGCGCGAGCGCAGTGGACTGAGGTCTGAGACAGGCCGCCCGACGTCGGCCGCCTGCCTCGCGCCGTCACGCCGGGGGAGGGCCGCTCGCGCTCGTGGTGGTCGAGCCTGCGCCGCGGGCTTTGTCCGTCGCGCAGGCCTGCCGGAGGATGGGCACCGTGAACGCGAAGGAGGATCCCTCCCCGACGCTGCTCTCGACCTCGAAGGTGCCGTGGTGCGACTCCACGATCGCCTTCGCGATGAAGAGGCCGAGGCCGAGCCCGCCGCCCTGCTTGCGACGGTCGCCGAAGTAGCGCTCGAAGATCCGGGCCAGTTTATCGGCGTCGATCCCGAGCCCGGTGTCGATCACGCTGAGCCGCACGAAGCGGCCTGACACGCCGGCGCGCAGGGTGATCGTCCCGCCGGGTGGAGTGAACTTCAGTGCGTTGACGGTGAGGTTGGTCAGCACCTGGAGGATTCGATCGCGGTCACAGAGCATGGGGGGGAGCCCCACCTGAACCTCGGAGCGCATCTGGATGCGCTTCGCCTCCGCTTCATCGGCGTGGGTCTCGACCACCTCGGCGAGCAACATCGCCGCGGACTCGGGCGCGAGGTCGAGCGCGATCCCTCCGGAGTCGATCAAGGCCGTGTCGAGCAGGCTGCGGAGGAGGCGGTTCATCCGCTGCACCGTCCGGTGCACGACGGCCGCGCGCCGCGAGATCTCGACGGCCGCTCCCGCGGTCGAAGCCCTCGCGATCAGCCCGGCGTTCAGATCGATGACGGCGAGCGGATCCCGGAGATCGTGGGCGACCATCGCGAGCGTATGCTCTCTGATCTGCGCGGTCGAGCGCTCCGCCGCCGCGGTGTCCTCGGCGCGCTCGCGCGAGGCGCGCTCGATCCGCATCGCCCGCGCCACGCTCTCGCCGAGCGCGCTGAGCATCGCGCCGATCAAGAAGAACAGCACCAGGCCGACGAGATCGGCGGGGTGGCTTATCTGAACGGCTCCATGCGGCTCGAGCCAGTAAGCGGCACCCGCGACGCAAAGCACCGTCGCGAGGAGCCCCGGCCAGAGCCCGCCCACCCAGGCGCTGGCGATGATCAGCACCGCGTAGAACATGACGAGGGGGAGCTTCAATGCCCACACCGGGGGCACCTGGGTGGCCAGGAGAAGCGCGACTGTGCCGGAAATCAGGGCTGTTCCGTAACGCATAACGGACGAGCTCGAGTTGCACTCTGGCGGAGAGCTCATGATCGGCGCTGACCCTGACCTCGCTGGCCGGCCATTGCAAGCGGCCATACGCCCCCGAGCGATGTCATGTTGAAGGGCGCGGGAAGCGGGAAGGAGGACCAGCGGCGGCCGATGACAGCGAGGCGTCGCGTCACCATGTTCCCCTCGGGCAGCGCAAACTGCCCATCGTGAGTCAGGGGGAGATATGAGCAATCTTCATCTCGAGCTCAGCGAACGCGAAGCGGATGACACGAGGACAGCCCTGTCGACACGGCTCGTGGGGATGCGAGACGAGCTGGTCCACACCGACGATCGAGCCTACCGGGCGGATCTGAAGGCGACGATCGAGCGGCTCGAAGTGGTGCTCCAGCGCCTTGATGCGATCGTGGCGGGGCCGGCGACGGCGGCGCTGTAGCGCGTCATGCCGGTGCTCGTCGACGCGCAGGGGCGGCGCTCGCCGAACGCGACCTCGGGGCGGCGCTCGCCGCGCGCCTGCGCCTGCCGATGAGCTCCAGGAACTCCGCGACAGGGGCCGTGTTGGCGATGTCGGCCGCGGTGCACCAGCCCCGCCGCGCCTGATCGATCCCGTGGCGCATGAAGCCGAGCTCCCCCACGGCGTGCGCGTCGGAGGCGACGACGAGCTTCGCGCCGGCCTCTCGCGAGAGGCGGATATGGATGTCGCAGAGGTCCAGGCGCTCGGGCTGAGCGTCGATCTCGAGCAGCACGCCGAGTTCGCGCGCGGCGCGCGCGAGCTGCGGGATATCGAGCGCGTAGGGCTCGCGCTTGCCGAGGAGGCGCCCGGTCGGGTGGCCGAGGGCCGTGACGAACGGGCTCTCGAGCGCGCGGAGGACACGGCGGGTCATCGCCGGCTCCGGCATCGTCAGCTTCGAGTGCACGCTGGCGACGACGTAATCGAGCGTCGCCAGCGTCGCGTCATCGAGGTCGAGCGCCCCGTCCTCGAGGATGTCGACCTCGGCCCCGTGCAGGATCGTGATCCCGCCGATCGTCCGGCGGAGCTCTTCGATGGCCCGCGCCTGCTCGCGGAACCCCGACGCGTCGAGCCCGCCCGCCGCGCGGATCGCCTGCGTGTGATCGGTGATGGCCACGTAGTCGTACCCGCGGGCCTTGCACGCCCCCACCATCGCCGCGAGCGCGTCGCGTCCGTCGGTGTACGTCGTGTGCACGTGGAGGTCGCCCCGGATGGCGCCGACCTCGACGAGCTCGGGGAGCCGCCGCTCGCGCGCGGCCTCGATCTCGCCCGCGTCCTCGCGCAGCTCGGGCGGGATCCAGGGCAATCCTACCGCCCGGAAGACGTCCTCCTCCGCCTGGCCCGCGATCCGCCGGTCGCCCCGGAAGACCCCGTATTCGTTGATCTTCAGCCCTCGACTCACGCCCAGCGTGCGAATCGAGATGTTGTGGGCCTTCGAGCCGGTGAAGTAGTGGAGGGCCGCTCCGTAGGACTCCGGCGGCACGATGCGGACGTCGATCTGGAGCCCGGACCGCAGCACGACAGAGCACTTCGTCGCGCCGCGGGCGAGCACCCGCTCGATGTCCGGATACTCCATCAGGCGTGACGCGACGGGCTCGCCGTGCCTCGCGGACACGAGGATATCGACGTCGCCCACCGTCTCCTTACGGCGCCGGAGGCTGCCGGCCACCTCGACGGCCAGGGCCCCGTGCGCGGCCCGGAGGTGCCTGAGCAGCGGCTCGACCTGCGCCTCGGCGTCCGCGAGCCGCGCGCGCCCGGCGGTCGCGCGTCGCTTCACGCAGCCGTCGAGGATCGTCGCGGCGAGCTTCTCGCCGAAGCCGCGCACGCCGACGAGGCGGCCCGACCGCGCGGCCTGCTCGAGCTCGTCCACCGTCTCGACGCCGAGCTTGTCGTACAAGAGCCGCGCGCGCTTTGGCCCGAGCGACGGGATCCGCATCATCTCGACGAGGCTCTCGGGGGTCTTCGCCGTCAGCTCCTTCAGCATCGCCAGCTCGCCGGTCCCGAGCAGCTCGACGATCTTTCCCGCGAGATCCTTGCCGATCCCAGGCAGCGCCGTGAGCGCGCCGGGGCCCTCGCGCTCCACGAGCCCGGCCACGGGCGCGACGAGCGCCGTCAGGGTGCGCGCTGCAGTGCGGTAGGCCCGCACGCGGAACGGGCTCTCGTCCTGGATCTCGAGCAGATCCGCCACTTCCTCGAAGATCCGAGCGAGCTCGATGTTCTCCATGCGCCCCCCGTTCACGCCTGGACGAGCTTCCGGAACTCGTCCTCTGTCAGCAGGGTGATGCCGAGCGCCCTGGCCTTCTCGAGCTTGGAGCCGGGGCGCTGCGTCGGCGAGTCCGGCGTCACGAGCTCCCGATAGAGCCCTTCCAGCCGCTTCAGCTCGCAGAGCTGGCGATCGTACTCGGCGTCCGAGAGGACCGGCCGATCGAGCTCATAGTAGAGGTGGTCGTGGCCCCGGATCTCGCGGCGCAAGGCCTCGATCCGACGTCGCGCGTCCGCGCGCGGAAGGCGCGTCACCCCGGCTGGCAATGCCGTGCTCATGCATGGGCCTCCCTTTCAGCTGGCGATGCGCTCGATCGCTCTCACCGCCGCGCCGTTTGCCGGTCGTTGTTAGCCGTTTATGGAAGCAGGTGTTGTGCCACCCTATCTGGCGCTCGGACGCTCGGGGTGACCGCAGGCGATGGGATCGCATGGCTCGAGATCCATGCGCGCCTGTGGCGCTCGAGCTGATGAAGCTCGGCGGCACGGTTCGTGGTTCACCGCGGGCATGGGGGAGCCCGCGGGGCAGCAGGGGGATGGAGGCGGTGAGGAGCAGCTCTCGACGGTACGGATCGCCCTTATCGCGTCCGTCGCCGCGCTGGGCGGCTTCCTGTTCGGGTTCGACACCGCTGTGATCAACGGGGCCGTCGGCGCGCTGGAGAAGATGTTCACGGCGCACGCGGGCACGGTGGGCCTGTCGGTGTCCTCGGCGCTGCTCGGCGCGGCTGTCGGCGCGGTGCTCGCAGGCAGGCTGGCCGACCGCTACGGCCGGACGCGGACGATGGTGGCGACATCGCTGCTCTTCGTCGTCAGCGCGGCGGGCTCGGGGGCTGCCATCTCTCCCTGGGACTTCAGCGCATGGAGGGTGCTCGGCGGCGTGGCCATCGGCGCGGCCAGCGTCGTCGCGCCGGCGTACATCGCCGAGATCGCGCCGGCTCACCTGCGGGGCCGCCTCGGATCGCTCCAGCAGCTCGCGATCGTTGTCGGCATCTTCGTCGCCTTGCTCGGCGATTACGCCATCGCGACGGCCGCGGGCTCGGCGGCGAATCCGTTCTGGCTCGGGTTACACGCCTGGCGATGGATGTTCTGGACCGCCATTCCACCGGCGCTCCTCTACGGGCTCGGCGCGCTGCTGATCCCCGAGTCTCCGCGCTATCTCATCGCGAGGGGGCGTGTGGACGAGGCGCTCGCCGTGCTCCGTGGCCTGCTCGGCGCGGCCGCCCAGACGAAGCTGCTCGAGATCCAGAGGACGATCTCGTCCGAGCACCGGCCCAGGCTCGCGGATCTGCGGGGGCGCGCTGGGCTGCTCCGCATCGTCTGGATTGGCATCGGCCTCTCGCTGTTTCAGCAGCTCGTCGGCATCAACGTCATCTTTTATTACTCGAGCGTCCTCTGGCAGGCGGTCGGGTTCGACGAGCGGAGCTCGCTCGCCATCACGGTCATCACCGGCATCACGAACATCGTGACCACCCTCGTCGCCATCGCGACCGTCGACCGTGTAGGTCGCCGGCCGCTGCTCATCGCGGGATCGATCGGCATGACGCTGACGCTCGGCGCCATGGCGGCCGTGTTCGGCGCCGCGGGCGAGGACGCCGCGGGCAACCCCGTCCTGATGGGCGCCGCCGGCCCTGCCGCGCTGCTCGCTGCCAACCTGTATGTCTTCTCCTTCGGGGCGTCCTGGGGGCCGGTGACCTGGGTGCTGCTCGGTGAGATGTTCGAGAACCGCATCCGCGCCCTCGCCCTCTCGATCGCGGCCGCCGCGCAATGGCTGGCCAACTTCCTCGTGAGCGCGACCTTCCCCGCGCTCAAGGCGGCCGGCCTGGGCATCGCTTATGGGCTCTACACAGCCGCCGCCGCGGCCTCGCTTGTGTTCGTCGTCGCCTTCATCCCCGAGACGAAGGGCAAGGAGCTCGAGGAGATGTGATGTGCGCCCGCCCCGCGAGGAGCGGGCGGCGAGCCCCCGAAGCGTGAGCTCGAGGTCGATACCCCGATACCGTGGGTTGCGCCCGTGATGAGCGCGAGCTTGCGCACGGCCCGTATTTCAGCCGAGAGTACGGCAGCGTATGAGCGAGACGTTCCGACCGGCCAACTACCGGGATGTCGGCGAGATCCTCGGCCTCTGGCTCGACGTATCGCCGATCCCTGCTGGCCGGCTGCTCCGAGGCGGGCGGTTCGACCTCATGACGACGGCCGGCGATCTCGGCGCACCCGGCACCATACTGAACCTCCGACGTGGCCCGGATCCTGCTCATCTGATGGGAATCGAGCATGTACATGTCGCCGCGGAGGATGACATCGAGAACTACGACACGCGGCAGCGTCGGGTGAGGAGCTGGCTCGGCAAGGCCCTCGCCGTGCTCGCGACGCCCGAGCTGGCCTGGCCGGTCTACGTACACTGCACGTCGGGGAGAGACCGGACCGGAGTTGTCATTGCGGCGGCGCTGCTGGCCATCGACGTGCCGCGACAGGTCGTCGCGGAGGAGTACATGCTCAGCGACGGCGCCGATCCTGGCGCCATCGATCGGGCCATAAGCGGCATCCTGGAGTGGCTGCCTTCTGCCGAGCTCGACAGGACGGGGCTGCGGGTCGCGCTCACCTCGCGCGGGGGCACGCGAGCCGGGTGAAGCGGCGCCGGAGAGGGCAGGCCAGCGCGGTCCGCTGTACCGCGCGGCACGCGGCGCGCAGCGCGCAGCGCGAACGGCGCGTGGGCCCCGCATTGACGTCAGCACGACGCGGGACAACGTGCCGCGCGCGCTCTGGCTGCAGACGGCGACCGGTTACAGGGGCGATCGCACGCGTTTCGAGGGGCTGCTCAACGCTGTGCGCTCCCAGCGCTCCTGCGCCGCGATAGCGTCGTCTGCGGCGCGGACACCCGAGACGAAGAGCGCCGCGTCCGCTGGATTGTTCAGGTCGAGGCCGAGCCGGAGCAGCGCGGCGCGGTCGCGTGGCGGCACCATGCGGAGGATCTCGGCGTCAGAGAGGCGCGTGGAGGGCATGGGGAGAAGGTAGCAGCCCGGATAGGTATCGGCGCGCGCTTGCGGATGCGACGGCGTTGCTGCCACCCTTTCGGCCGCCTGGATGCGAGGCCGCGCCGGCGCGTTGAGCGCGGCGGAGGTAGGTGATCTCTCAGCACCCTACCTGAACACCTGACTGGGCTTTCTGGCGACGAGCTCGCGAGGGCGATGGGCGCTTGCCGGTCGACAAGCTCCCGAACGCTCCGCTCGTACGCAAGCTGCGCGGCCTCGGCGCCCTGCTGCGCAGCCGCCGCGACCCTGCTCAGCGGCCTCGGCGCCCTCCTGCGCAGCCCCCGCGACCCTGCGGCGCGTCCACTTTGGTGTCCTATCGTACGGTTGTGCAGCTCCTGCGCTGCCCCGGTCGCTCACTTCTCCAGGTTGCGCTTGGAGAACGTGTCGTCGTTGATGGACTCGTTCACCTTCACCTTCTTGCGCGTCATCGTTGTGGTGAGGTTCTTTGTGTGGTCCACCATCTTGAGGGTGCCGGGGGTGCAGACGTCGCTGTCGCAGGAGTAGCCGGTGCGGGTCTCGGTCTTCACCAGCTTGCCCTCGGTGTTATAATACTTTATCTCGCTGGGGACGTTCTTGTCCTTCGTGACCGTCATCTCGATCTTGGCGTAGGAGGTTGTCTGGCCGCTCTTGGGGGTGAGCGTGAGCTTGACCTCCTTGCCGCTGGAGGAGCTGATGGCCGGCGTGTAGCTGCCGTACTTCTGAGTGGCCAGGTCTTCCTGGCTGAAGGCCATGCCGAAGGCGCTCTGATCGCTGGTGTGGCTGGCGATGCGGCGGACTTTGCCGAAGGACGGCAGATAGACGTACATCTCGGAAGGGGAGAGGATGAGGACCTTTGTGCCCTTGAGGTCCGCGGGAGCGGTGAACTCGGCGAGGCGCTTCTCGCCCTTCATCCACACGTTGATGCCGACGGTCTTGTCGGGTTTGCCGCTCTCCGTCGTCTTGGCCTCGTATTCGAAGTAGAGCGTCTTGGCCTTGTTCATGGCCGTTTCGGTCGCTGCCAGGGCCTTGTCGGCGGCGTCGTCGGCCAGCGCCGCGGGGGCGTGCGAGAGACCGAGCGCGACCGTGGTGGCAAGGATGGAAACGAAGTGCGAAAACCTCATCGGGACCTCGGAGAGCTGGGGGGCCCGCCGCTTGCCGGGGCGGAGCCGCCGTTGTTGATCAGGGCACTGGAGCTTGGGGCGGTGGCCCCGATATCGAACAGAGTGGAGGCGCGCTCGGCGGCCGGCGCCTCCGCACGAACCCCTGCGACGGGCCTGGCGAGCGCGCTCAGCGTCGCACACTTGAACGCAGGAAGCGCCCGGGGGGCTGGCCGGTGACAGCGCGCAGCTCGCGTGTGAAGTGGGATTGATCGAAGTAGCCGGCCTGCTGCGCGAGCTCGGCGAGGCTCGAGCCCGGCCTCCAGGCCTCCAGGGCGTGGCGCAGGCGCAGCAGCGACGCGAGCTGCTTCGGCGTCGCGCCTACGGCGCGCCGGAACCGCTTCTCTAGCGGATCCTGGCTGATGCCGAGGTGCCGCGCGAGGGCGCGGATGCGCACCGCGCCCCGCGCCTCCTCGAGCGTGCGCACGGCCGCAGCGACGACGGGATCGAGGACCGCGGTCTGGCACCGTTCGAGCAGCATCGATTCCAGGGCCGCGATCCTCGTGGCGTCGTCGCTCGCCTCCGCGACGCGCGTGCTCAGGCGCTCGATGTCCGCGCGCGGGACGAGGTCGAGGAGCGTCGACGTCTTTCCGAAGAGCTCGTGGAGCGGCTGAGGGAAGAACGCCGCGGCCCCGCCAGGCCGGAACAGCGCGAGCGTGATTCGGCCGCCCGCGCTGGTGCGCATGAGCCGCGCCGTGCTCGTCATCCCGGAGAGCATCGCGTCGGGCAAGCGCGAGGCGCTTTCGCCGTCCAGCACGCTCGCGGCGCCGCGATCGCGCACGCCGAGCACGAGCCCCAGCTCGGGCAGACGCAGGTGCGTCGTCTCCTCGTCGACCTCCACGAGCATGAACGCGCGCACGAACGGCGCGAGCGCGGCGCTGGGTGCGACGAGCTTCATCGCCTGTGGATCGTACCGGATCGGGGAGCGCCCGCCGAGCAGATCGATGAATTCGTACAATTCAGGCGGGACCGGGCCAGCCAGTGTGAGCGCGTCGAGACCCGAGCGCCTCGCGAACCTCACGCTACCAAGGAAGGTACCATGCCCGAGTTCGTCTTGATCTTTCGTCCCACACGCTCCACGAGCGCGGCCGAGCTGCCGAAGCGCAATGCAACCGCGCGCGATTGGGTGCTCGCGCGCCACGAGGAGGGCACGCTCCGCCTGGCGTGCCCACTCGACGACGCGGGCGCCGGAACGGTCGTCTCGGACGCCGGCGTCAGCCCAGTCCCGCCCGACCGCGCGATCGCGGCGGTGCTCGTTGTCGACGCGGCCGACCTCGACCGCGCCGTCGCGATCGCGAAGAGCTACCCGAACCTGGCCTTCGGCTCGGAGATCGAGGTGCGCCCCGTCAGGCCGACCGCGCCTCGGCCCCCGCCGCCGTGAGCGTCCTCGGCCGAGCCCTCGGGTGCTCCATCACGGCGCGCACACCTCGGCGGCCGCGCGCACGCTCGACACCGCAGGGGCACGCGTGAGCGCGATGATCTCGTCGACCGACCACTGATCGCCCGCGTGCTCGCCGTACTTGCTCGCGAGCACGCGGCCGTCGGGCGCGACGAGGAAGTCGGCCGGGAGCCCGAAGCGACCGCCGGTCGGGATCAGCGCGGGCGGCCGCTCGCGCCCGCGCAGGATCGCGATCGCGCTCCTCGCCACCGAGCGGACGATGGTGGGCCACACGCGCGGATCGAACACCGAGAGGAGCGACGGCTCGGCGCCGAGCTCTGCGTACAGCCGCTTCTCGGGATCGGGCACCACCGCGAAGGGGAGCCCGCCGGCGTGGAGCCGGAGCTCGTCGGCGCTCGAGTGGAACACGACCACCTCGCGGATCCCGGCCGCCGCGATCTCGTCGTGACGCACGGTGACCGAGCGGAGGTGGAGGTTGCACACCGGACAGCCCGCGAAGCGACGGAGCTGGAGGTGAACGATCCGCGTGGGATCGGGGATGCGGATCCGCTCGCCGTGGACGCCCACGAGCTCGCGCGCGCCGAGCACGGCCCCGGGCGCGAGCCTCGTGACACGGCGGCGCAGGTCGCCGATCAGGCCGAGGGCCGCGATCGCGGTGATCGCCGCGGGGACGATCTGCCCGACGCCGGTGATCTCGAAGAAGGCATCGTTGGGGAGCTCGTAGGTGGGCGGCGGGAACATCCGGAGGAGCAGGTCGCGAGGCGCGCCCGCGAAGAAGAGGACGTTCTTCGCGAGGTGGTTGTATGCGCCCTCGAAGAGCCCGATCGACGTCACCGGGAACGCGAGGGCGAGCGCCGCGAGCGAGCCCCCGGAGATGCAGCCGGCGCGCGTGCCCGGGCGCCGCCGGTACACCGAGTACGCCAGCGTGATGGGGACGCAGAGCGCGAGCGCGACGGCGGCGCCGTGGAGGCGCCACGGCGTCGCGTACCGAACGCTGCCGTAGACGTGGTGGATCGCGGTCGCGACGAGCGTCGTGATCGCTCCGAGGATGACCGCCCGGGCGCGCGGGCTGGGAGAGGTGGCGCCGACGTTCACGGTGCTCATGCAGGGCACCGTGGCTCGTGCGCGCGGCGCAAACCATCGCCGAAGGCGAACAACTTTCGTGCATGATACGCATCAATCGAGGTGCGACATGGACCGGCTCGCAGCGATCGAAGCGTTCGTCGAGGCCGCGGAGCTCGGGAGCTTCACGCTCGCCGCGCGCCGGCTGCGCGTCACGCCGTCCGCGCTCAGCCGCCGCATCAAGCAGCTCGAGGGCGAGGTCGGCGTGCGGCTCTTCCACCGCACCACGCGCGCGGTGACGCTCTCCGACGAAGGGCGCGGGTTCTTCGAGCGCGCCCGCGCCGCGCTGCGCGAGCTCGACGACGCGCAGCGCGCCACCTCGGGTCTGCGCGATCGACCGGCCGGGCTCCTCCGCGTGGAGGCGCCGACGGTGATCGGCCGTCACGTGATCGTGCCGGTGCTCGCGCGCTTCGCCGAGCGCTACGCCGAGGTCGACGTCGAGCTCGTGCTGCGCGACGACCCGGCCGATCTCGCGTCGGAGCGGATCGACGTCGCGGTCCGGCTGGGCACGCTGCCGGACTCGGGTCTGATCGCGCGCCCGGTCGGCCGCTCTCGGATGCTCGTCTGCGGCGCGCCCGGCTACCTGCGCGAGCACGGCCGGCCTCGCACGGTCGACGACCTCGAGCGCCACGTGCGCCTCGGGTACGCGCTGCACGGCCGGCTCATCCCGTGGCGCCTCCGCGACGGCGCGAAGGTGCGCGAGATCGCGCCCACGCGGCGCCTCGTCGTCGACGACGGCGAGGCGCTGATCGAGCTGGCGATCGAGGGCGCCGGCCTCGCGTGGCTCTGCGACTTCATGCTGGCGCGCGCGGGCAAGGCGCGGAAGCTCGTCGAAGTGCTCCCGGACACCGCGTGTGATGCGGCCGCGATCTCGGTCGTATCGCTCCCGACCCGCCACGTCCTGCCGAAGGTGCGCGCCTTCACCGATCACCTCCGCCGCGCCCTCGCGCCCGACGGCGCGGGGAAGCGGCGCGCTGCGCGATGATCGAGCAGAGCCTCGCCTGCGCCCGGATCGGCGCCGTCTTCTGGTGAGCGGTGAGCGCGGTTCGGCGACCTGGGTCGTCTGCGTAGCAACGCACGCTGCATTCGGAGAGGAACGCTCCGCTTGCTAAGCTGGGGCATGCGCTCCTGGTTTCTCCTCCTCCTCGCGTTGAGTGTTTCAGCGGCCTGCGGATCCTCGAATCTCAGCGCTGAAACGACAAGCGGCGCTGGCGCAGCGGGCGGCTCCGACGGCGCGGGCGCGGCGGGTGGTTCCAGCGGCGCGGGCATGACGGCCAGCTCCAGCGGCGCGGGCGCGGCGGGCGGCGCGGGTGCGGCGGGTGGTTCCGGCAGCGCGGGCGGCGCGTGTACGCCATGGAGTGATTCCGGCGAACTCTGCGCGACGACGGCTCAGTGCGTGGCGCCCAAGGCCACATGTTCGTGCAGTGGCAGCGCCGTGGGTTGCCTCGACGCCGAGACCTTCCAGCCGCTCGAGCTCCGCGGGCCTACGGTGCCGCCGCCGGACGGCGCGTGCTGCGACACGGAAGGGATGACCTGCGGCGGGTACTCGGACTGTGGGCCGGTCTGTCATTGCCAGGGCGGCGCGTGGTCCTGCACGACGCCGGCCGCGTGTCAGCCCCTCGTGTGCCCCACGGACAGCGAGGAGCTGCTCATGCTGGACGGCACGGCGTGTCCGGACCACGTCGGCCTCGAGTGCCCCAAGGCGCCCGGCTGCACCTCCGTGCGCTGCACGTGCGCGCTGAATCCGGAGGCGGGGACAGCCTTGTGGCAATGCCTCACGTTTCCCTGCTGAATGAGCAGTAATGTCCCATGGAGTCGTCGGCGGCTCAAGGAGCACGCGAATCGTCGCAAGCGCGTCTATCAACTCGTCATTGCGGAGGACTCCATCCGTCGCCACCACGCAATAAAGAGCCCGCCGCGGAGGCAAGCGGCGGAGAGATCCTGAGGCGGCGCGCCTCCAGGTGCAGTAGGTCGACCTCGAACGCGGTGGGCTACGCCTGAAGACGAACAAGACGAATGACCCCCGCGCGTGGGCGCTGTCGTCCCGCGTCGCTCCAGCGCCCCACGCTTGGCTCGCGCTGCGCGACAACCCAGCTCCCTCTGCGCCGCTTTTCGTCAACGAGGACGGCGAGCGCTTCAGCGTCGAGCACGCGGCCGAGCGGTTTCGCGCGTACCTCTAGCTCGCCGGCTTCGATCACCCGGAGCTCTTCGAGGACTCCGACGAGCGCCAGCAGGTACGCGCCCACGACACGCGCTCGACCTTCATCACAGCCGGGCTGGCGAACGGCCGGAGCGAGACCTGGGTCGCCGACCGAACCGGGCACCGGAGCTCCGTCATGACCCAGAGATACCGCCGGGCGGCCAGGACGTTTGCAGAGCGGGGCCTCGGCGAGCTAGCTTCCCTCGCCGAGACGATCCCCGAGCGCGGGGGAAACGTCACAAGAAGCGGCACGGAGGAGGGCGGGGGCGGGACAGCGAAACGGAAAGTAGTAGCTAAATCAACATCTTGGCCCCGTGGCGAAATGGCAGACGCGGTGGATTTAAAATCCGCGGCCCTCGCGGGCGTCCCGGTTCGAGTCCGGGCGGGGCTACCAGGCAGGGGAGGTGCTCGTCGGCGGGGTCATGCTCTCCGGCCAGAAGGGCCTGCCCGGCAGGCATGGCGATGGACCGGTCCACACGCGCCACGTACATCGCTCCCGCTGGCAGGCTCCGCCGGTGTGCTGACCCGTTCTCGCTACGTTGGGTTTTTCCTTTTGAGCCGGACTGTCCCTTCGTCTCCGACTGTCCGCAGGCCCATGACCGGCCGCATCGTTGCGCATTCCGTGACCTAAATTACGTTCGGAGGCTGCCGAGAGCCTCCGCGGACCGTTGCAACTCAACGCGGAGGCTGCCGAGAGCCTCCGCGGACCGTTGCAACTCAACGCGGAGGCTGCCGAGAGCCTCCCCGGAGAGTTGCAACTCAACCCGAAGGCTGCCGAGAGTCTCCGCGGACCGTTGCAACTCAACCCGGAGGCTGTCGCGAGCCTCCGCGGAGAGTTGCAACTCAACCCGGAGGTTGCCGTGAGCCTCCCCGGAGAGTTGCAACGCTCCCCGGAGGCCGGCGGGAGGTTTTCCTGCGGCGTGGCGTCGTCTGTCCGTGCTCCGAGGCGCCCTTCTCCTGCCTGGGACAGTCGGCCAGGACCACGGCGGCTACACCCTCTGCGCTCCGGCCATGTCGGCTCACACGGTCCGATGATCGCCGCGCCGACTTGCCCTGGGCGCCGCGCGCCCGTCACGGGCTGATGGAACCCTGTGGCAGTGCGATGAAAGAAAAGAACCCGCTCGTCTCCGCTCCTCTGAGCTCGACAAGGCTCTTGGGTTCGAGTAAGGGGGAGCGCCACTACATGGATCTGGACATCGACTGTCTGCGTGAGGCGAAGGTAGAGAACGTAGAGCGCCTTGCGCACTCTCTGGGCGTCAAGCTTCCTGAGCACAAGCGCCACGACAAGCGCGCTTACAACCGCGAGCTCATTCGCGTGGTGATGCAGGGCATCCGGCGCGACGCCGAGCGGTCGCGAGGCCGCAGGTTCTTCGGCCGTAGCTGACGATTTTATCCACACGGTAAGCCCTGAAGGGCCTCCGTTCTCCTCGCCTCTCCTCGTCTGAGCGGCTCCGTTCCCGGCCAACCTGTCCGACGCCCGGGCCGCTCGGCGCCCCGCTCTCCCTCTCCCTTCACCGCCCCTGCGGCTTGCTCCGCAGGGCCAGCCGGCTCCCCGTCACCCGGCTCCGGGCTGCCATCAGGAGCGGCGCCGCCGGCGTCAGCGGATCCACCAGGTCGTTCACCTGGAGCATCGCCCTGTCCGCCACCTTCCACGCCGCCGTCAGCCCCGACGCCCCCTGCTGGGGCGACCCCGCCAGATCCAGCGCTCGGCTCAGCTCCTTGCCCACCTGCGCGATGCGAGCGAGTTCCTCCCGCGACGAGCCCCCCTCCTTCGCCGCCACGTAGATCGTCCGCACAACCCCGAGCAGATCCCGCACGGCATCGAAGGGAAACGGCGGCGCGCTGACCGGAATGGGCACTGAGCCAATGTACAGCAACTCGCCGCCCAATGGAGCGATCGCATTCCCTGATCTCGCGTAAGTTTTCCTCTAAATCGTCTCAGATGTAACTTTCGTAACAGAAATAATCAGTTGAGCGGCCCCACCACCTCTTCTTCCCCCTCGACCGTGGCGATGAACGCCCCGCTCTGACCGCTCTGACCGCTCCGACAGAAATAATCAGTTGAGCGGCCCCACCGCCTCCTCCACCGCGGCGATGAGCTCCCCGCTCTGGATGAGCTCGGCGGCCGCTGCGATGTCGCGGTAGAGGGGGCGGTCCTCGGTGAGCCCGGGGACCACGCGGCGGATGGCGGCGTGGGCGGCGGCGACGCCTGCGCTCGGGCGGAGCGGGAGCCGCTGGTCCACGCCCTGCGCCGCCGTGATGAGCTCGATCGCCAGCGAGCTGCGGACGTTCTCGATCACCTGCGCGAGCTTGCGGGCGCTGATGCTGCCCATGCTCACGTGGTCCTCGCGGCCGGCGCTCGAGGGGATCGAGTCGACGCTCGCCGGGTGGCAGAGCACCTTGTTCTCGCTCACGAGCGAGGCGCTCGCCACCTGGGCGATCATGAACCCCGAGTGCAGCCCGCTGTGCGGCGCCAGGAACGGCGTGAGCCCGGTCGACAGCGCGGGGTTGACCAGCTGCTCGACCCGCCGCTCGCTGATGTTCGCGAGCTCGGCCGCCGCCATCGCGGCGAGATCCAGGGCGAGCGCGACCGGCTGCCCGTGGAAGTTGCCGCCCGAGATCAGCTCGGCGCCGCCATCCCCCCCGTCCCCGAGGAACACCGTGGGGTTGTCCGTGACGCTGTTGACCTCGCGGGTCAGCACCTCGGCGGCCCAGGCGACCGCGTCGCGCGTCGCGCCGTGGACCTGGGGCATGCAGCGGAGCGAGTAGGCGTCCTGCACCCGGGGGCAGTCCGCGTGGCTCTGCATGATCTCGCTGCCCGCGAGCAACGCGCGCAGGTTGCCGGCCGTGCAGGCCTGACCGGGGTGCGGGCGGACGCGCATCAGCCGCTCGTCGAACGGGCGCTTCGAGCCCATCAGCGCCTCCAGGCTCACCGCCCCGGCGATGTCCGCGACCGTGCAGAGCGCGGCCGCGTCCCGCAGCGCCAGCGCGCCGAGCGCCGTCATGTACTGGGTCCCGTTGATCAGCGCGAGCCCCTCCTTCGCCGCGAGCTCGAGCGGCGCGAGGCCGGCCTTCGCGAGCGCCACCGCGCTCGGCAGGAGCTGCCCCTCGAAGCGCGCCTCCCCCTCGCCGATGAGCGTCAGCGCGAGGTGCGCGAGCGGCGCGAGATCGCCCGACGCGCCGACCGAGCCCTGCGCAGGGATGCGCGGGCACACGCCGCGCTCGATCAAGGCGGCGAGCAGATCGAGCACCTCCGTGCGCACCCCCGAGTGCCCCAGCGCGATCACCTGCGCGCGCAGGACGATCATGGCGCGCACCTCGGCCTCGCCGAGCTCCGGGCCGACCCCGCAGGCGTGGCTCCGCACGAGGTTGCGCTGGAGCGCCCGGATGTCGTGATCCGCGATGCGCGTCTCCGCGAGCGCGCCGAAGCCGGTGTTGATCCCGTACACAGCCGGCGCGGCGTCGCCCGCCGCGGCGATCGCGTCGATCGCGCGCCGTGACGCCGCGGCGCGCTCCCGCGCCTCGGCGCAGATCGCCACCGGGCGACCGCGTCGCGCGACGTCCTCGAGATCCGCGAGCGAGAGCGGACGGCCGAGGAGCAACGGAGGTGACGGAGGTGACGAAGCGGCAGGACCAGCGGCGGCGCTCGGCGTGGAGAGGGTCACGAAGGCGCACGCTAGAGCGGCGGATGCCCCGCGAAAAGCCAGCCGCGCGCCGGAAACGGAAGAATCCAGTGCCCCGCGGGGATCGATCCGCCTATCCTCTCGGGCGCGCGTTCCCGGCCGGGCGCCGGTGAGCGGCTGCTTGCTTCCGATGCGCTTCGCCTTCGTCACCCTCGCCCCCCTTGCGTTTGCTGTCGCGCTCGCCTCGCCGAGCGCCGCTCAGCCCGTCGACGGGGCGAACGCAGGGCCAGGCTCCCCGAGCGCTGCTCAGCCCATCGACGGGGTGAACGCAGGCCCAGGCTCTCCGCCGGCTGCGCCGGCCGCACCGCTCGCGCCGGCCGCGCCGGACGTCGACGCCTTCGAGGAGCGCCTCGTGCTCGACACCGGCCGCAAGCCGCCGCCCCCGCCGGATCCCACGCGGGTGACGTTCTCTCTGCAGGCCGAGTACCAGCTCCGCCACCGCGCCATGAGCGATCTGCCGCTCCGGGCGCCGCCCCTGTCGGATCGGAGCGCGACGACGCTCGGGCAGAGCCAGTACCTCGCCCACTGGCTGCGCCTCTCGCCGCGCCTCCACTTCAAGGACAAGGCCTCGATCGTGGCGCAGATCGACGTCGTCCGCGGGCTCATCGCCGGCGACACCACGCGGGACGTCGAGCAGGTGCGCGACGCGCGCGCCGCCCTGGCGTGGTACGAGATGCACCCGCGCACCCTCTACCTGGAGGTGCCGTGGTCGCTCGGCGTCGTCCGGGTGGGCCAGCAGAGCGCGCACTGGGGGATGGGGCTCGTCGTCAACGACGGCGAGCGCGCGAGCGTCTTCGGAGACCCCGAGCGCGGATCGCTCATGGAGCGCGTCCTCTTCTCCGCCACGCCGATGGGGAAAGGCGGGCCGCTCCACGTGACCGTCGCGGGCGACCTCGTGTTCGAGGACAACGCGGCCGATCTGCTCGGAAACGACGTCGAGGGGCAGGACGAAGGCGAGGGCGATCGCGCCCTCCAGGCGGTCGTGTCGGCGCTCTGGCGAGAGCGGCGCGGCGAGATCGGGATCTACGGCGCCATGCGGCGGCAGGCGCGCGAGCGCCGCGCGAAGACGAGCCCGGCCCGGTTCAGCGAGGTGCTCACCGCGGGCATCCTCGACGTGGCAGGCAGGTTCGACGCGCCGGTGCCGGGGGGCCGCGCCCACGTCTACGGCGAGCTCGAGGCCGCGGTGATCTTCGGCTCATCCTCGTTCGCCCCGAGCGGGCCCGCGCCGCCCTCAGGCCCCGCGTTCGGGCGCTCGCCCACCGCGGTGCGGTCGGTCGGCGGCGCGGCCACGCTCGGCGCGGTGCACGTCGCGGGCAGCGGGGCGCGGCCGGGCGGGCGGTGGGGGCGCGTCGTCACGGAGATCGAGGCCGGCTACGCCTCGGGCGACGACGACCCCACGGACGGCGTGTCGCGGCGCTTCACCTTCGATCCGAGCCACAACGTCGGGCTCCTCCTGTTCGACGAGGTGCTCGCCTGGAAGACGGCGCGCGCGGCCACGATCGCCGAGAGGGAGCTCTTCGCCGCGTCCCCCGAGCCGGGCATCAGATCGCTGCCGTCCAAGGGGGGCGTGCCCGGCGCCGCCTACGTGAACCCCCGCATCATCGTGCGGCCGGCGCGCTGGCTCGACCTCAAGGCGGGCGCGGTCATCGCCGAGGCGACCTCCGACGTTGTCGATCCTTACGGCGCCCTGCGGGCGGGCGGCAGCCTCGCCAACTACGACGGCGGCGACAGCCGCCGCCGCGATCTCGGCGTCGAGCTGGACCTCGGCGTCGACGCGCGCATCGCGATGGGCAGGCTCGTCACCATCCAGCTCGGCACCGAGGCCGGCGTGCTGTTCCCGGGCGGCGCCTTCGACGACGCCGCCGGCGCCGAGCTCCCCGATCAGTACCTGCTCACGCTCAAGCTCGGCGTGATCCACTGAGCCGGCCAGCGCTCGCCCGGCCCTCGGTCGAGCCCGCGCGCGACACAGCAGACGAGGGCCGCCCAGGGTGCTAGAGGGCGGTGGCGAGGGCCGCCCTCCGGCGCGCAGCCGCGGGCCCCTCGCAGACAGCGGGGAGACACGATGCGCAAACGACTCGCGCTGAGCCACCTTCCGACACCGATCCAGCGCCCGCAGCGGCTCGCCGAGGCGCTCGGCGTCGACCTCTACGTGAAGCGCGACGACATGACGGCGGGCGCGGAGGCCGGCAACAAGATCCGCAAGCTCGAGTACCTGCTCGCCGCCGCGCGGGAGGAGGGCGCCGACCGCGTCATCACCTGCGGCGGCCTCCAGTCGAACCACGCGCGCGCGACCGCGCTGCTCAGCGCCTCGCTCGGCCTGCGCTCGGTGCTGTTCCTGCGCACGAGCGACCCGTCGGCCGCCGCGCCGCTCGACGGCAACGTGCTGCTCGACCGGCTCGCCGGCGCCGAGATCCGCCTGATCACGCCCGAGGCTTACCTGGACCGCAGCGCCCTGATGGCCGACGCGGCCGCCGAGATCCGCGCGGCGGGCGGCAGGCCGTACGTGATCCCCGAGGGCGGCTCGAACGGCCTCGGCGCGCTCGGCTACGTGCGCGCCATGGAGGAGATCCGGAAGCAGCTCGACCTCGGCCTCGCGGGGGGCAAGCCGTTCGACGTCATCGTGCACGCGTGCGGCTCGGGCGGGACGGCGGCGGGCACGGCGCTCGGCGCGGCCCGCTACGAGGTCGCGGGCGAGGTGCGCGCGATGGCGGTCTGCGAGGACAGGGCGACGTTCGCGCGGATCGTCGTCGGCATCATGGACGACGCGCGCGCGCTCGAGCCGCGCCTCGGCTCACCCGCCCACCTCGTGATCGACGACTCCGCGAAGGGCCCGGCCTACGGGGTGTCCACCCCGGGGCAGCGAGCGCGCATCCTGCAGGCGGCGCGGCTGTCGGGGCTCGTCCTCGACCCGGTGTACACGGGCAAGGCGTTCTCCGGGCTCTGGGACATGGCCGAGCGAGGCGAGCTCTCCGGCAAGCGGGTGCTGTTCCTGCACACAGGCGGCCTCCCGGGCCTCCTCGCCCAGGGCGCCGCCTTCGCCGACGCTCTGTAGGGCAGCGCGCCCCTCAGGGCGCGCCGCGCCACCACGCGTCGGCAAGCGACGCGTCTTCCAGGGTGTCGATCTCCATGTAGCCGCCGTGGGTGTCGAGCTTGTGGAGGGCGGCGCCGGACTCGACCATGTGCTGGAGCAGATCGATGAGGTAGGCGCGCCGGAACGTGCGGCCCTCGCGGAACTCCGGCCGCTCCGAGAACGCGGCGCGCGCGGCGTCGAAGGCGGTCAGGAACTGCGCGGCGCCCCGGGCCGAGAGCTTCATCACCCCGATGAACTCGCCCGTCGCGGACTCCGAGGGGATGCGGCGCGAGATCTCCAGCACGCGATCCGCCTCGGCGCCGCCGGCGCGGAGCTTCTCGGCGTCGGTCTCCGGGTGCTGCGAGCGGCCCACGTAGCGGCGCCGCCAGTCCGTGTCGCAGGCGAGCGCGATGTCGTGCGGAGAGCGGACAAGCCCCGCCACGATCTCGGGCCGGTAGACGATGTCGGCGTACGTCGAGACGAAGCCGCCTTCGAGGTGCTCGCGCGCGCAGAGCAGCGACAGCAGGATGTTGTTCTGCTCCCAGTCGCGGTTCTCGACGTACGTCAGATCCGGGTAGGCGGCCCGGATGACGTCGGCCTTGTAGCCGCAGACGAACACGATATCCGACCGCCGGAAGCCGCCCGCGGCGAGCGCCTCGAGGATGCCGTCGAGCATCGGGCGCCCAAGGATCGGGACCAGCGTCTTCGGCAGCTCTTCGGTCAGGTGACGCAGCCGGCTGCCCCGGCCCGCCCCGATGATCACGGCCTTCACGACACCGCTGTTACCATGAACGGACTCGTGCAATCACGCGGAATCACGGGCAATCACGGCGCATAGAGGCGACCGGAGGCCGCTCGGACCCGGGGCCTGTTACGGAAACGTGACCGTGAGCTGACCCCCTGCCGCGCGCCGCCAGGTTAGGACGCGAACATGGAGATCGCGGTCGTTCTCATCGCCCACTCTACGCTCTCGGTCTTTTTCCAGACCTTCTTCCTGCACCGGTACGCCTCGCATCGGATGTTCACGATGTCGAAGCGATGGGAGCGGATCTTCCACTTCCTCACGTACCTCACGCAGGGCTCGTCGTACCTCGTCCCCTGGGTTTACGCGATCTTGCACCGCATGCACCACGCGTACAGCGACACGCCGAAGGATCCGCACTCGCCGCGGTACTACTCGAATGTTGTCCGGATGATGCTGGACACCGCGCACCGCTACGACGCGATCTACGACGGCACGGCCGACGTGGAGCCGCGCTTCCTCGGCGGCTACCCCCAGTGGCCCACGCTCGATCGCATCGGCAACGCGTGGATCGGCCGCATCGCGTGGGGCGCCGGCTACGTGCTCTTCTACGTGGCCTTCGCCTCGCACTGGTGGCAGTTCCTGTTCCTCCCGCTCCACTGGACCATGGGCCCGCTGCACGGGGCGATCGTGAACTGGTGCGGCCACCGCTACGGCTACCGCAACTTCAACAGCGACGACGACTCCCGCAACACGCTGGTCCTCGACGTCGTGACGCTCGGCGAGCTCTTCCAGAACAACCACCACAAGTACGCGATGAGCCCGAACTTCGCGGTGCGGTGGTTCGAGATCGACCCGGCGTATCAGGTCATTCGCGTGCTCGCCTTGCTGGGGATCATCCGGATGTCCGACAAGGTCCAGGTCGCCCGGATGGAGCCCGAGGTCGCGCAGGCCGAGGGATAGAGCCCGCTCTCCCACGGGGGATGACCGCCGGCCGCGCGAGCAGCGCGGCCGGCCGTGAAGCGCGGCGCGCGGAGCCGAGGCCCCGCGCCCGGGATCTCACCCGAACAGCAGCCGGAACGCGCCAGGGACGTCCTTCGGACCGATCTGCTCCTTGCGCTTGTTGAACTCCGGCAGACACGCCTGGTAGGCCGCGTCGACCCGCAGATCGCTCCCATCCCAGCTCGGACGCCAGATCTCCATCGTCTCGCGCGCGAGGTCGATGACGTCCTTGAACTGCCCGCGCTCCTTCAAGATCTGCGTGCTGAGCCCGTACATGAGCAGCCCGCCGGGGATCGCCCCGAGCGCCGTCGTCGCCAGGGCCGGATAGCAGATGCGCGCCGTCTTCGCCCCGAACCGCTCCTGGATCTCCGCCATCGTCTTGCGCTGCAGGATCTTCGCGCCCGCGAGCGGGCCCATCGCGTAGACCGGATCGTCGCTCGGGTAGTCGTAGTCGCAGAAGGACACAACGCTCTCGCCCTTCGCGATGAGCCCCGCCGCGGCGAGCGGCTCGACCCACAGGAGCGACGACGTGCCCATGAACTTGTTGGTCCGCTCGATGTCCGCCTCGTTCGCGACGTCCACCTCGACGAGCCCGAGCCTGCGGATGTTCTCCGGGCGCGAGAAATCAGGGGTCTGGAGCACCGGATCGAACGCGACGTCGAGATCCTTCACCTTCGTCGGCCCGTGCTCCGCGTACCGCTTCATCGCGCCGGCCGCGATGCCGTTCACGAGGTGGACCGCCCGATACCGCTCCTTCAGCGCGGCGACCACCTCGTCGATCACCTGCGGCCGCGTGGCGTCGTTGTTCCAGAAGCGCGCGGTGAGCCCCTCGGCCTCCGCCGCGTCCGAGATCGCCTTCACGTGGTGCGGGCCGATCTGCATCTTCTCGCTGTCGAAGTGCACGGCGAAGACGGCGGCCCGCTCCCCGAAGAGCAGCTGCAGGGCGAGCGCCCGGGTCATGCCGTTCGACCCGCCCAGGATCAGCACCGCGGTGTCCGGGGCGATGCGCGCGCCCGCCGGGCTGATGCGGGCGCGGTGCGCCGCGAGCTGCTCGGTCGCCACGCGCGCGCCGTGCTCGGCCAGCGAGCCCACGAGCGAGCGGCGATCGAGGCCGCCGAGAGGAAGCTTCTTGAAGGTCTCTAGGTCATCCATCACGTCCGGGGTCTTACCGTCTCCAGCGCTCGGCGTCACGACTGGACAGCTGACGGCCGTCCGAGCGCCCCCTGGGCGGCGCTCGAAGGGAAGCCCCGCCTCCGTCCGAGCCGTGATAGATAGATCCCGTGAAGACGGTTCTTGTCACTGGCGGCAGCGGGTTTATCGGGCGCGGTCTCGTGAAGGAGCTGCTCGCGCGGGGTGATCGGGTGACGGTGCTGACCCGCGACGTCGGGCGTACGCAGGCGGCGCTGCCCGGGGCGCGCGTCGTGTCGTGGAGCTCCGACCGCCCGGGGCCGTGGTTCGACGAGGTCGACGGGGTCGACGCCGTCATCCACCTCGCGGGCGAGACCATCGTCAAGCGGTGGACCGAGGAGGCGCGGCGCGAGATCGTGAGGAGCCGCGTCGAGACGACCCGCCTCATGGGCGAGGCGATCGGCAAGGCCAAGCGCAAGCCGAGCGCGTTCCTCTGCGCGTCCGCCGTGGGCTACTACGGCCCGCAGCCGGGCGACAAGGTGCTCGACGAGGACGCGGCGCCCGGGGAAGGCTTCCTCGCCGACGTCGTCGTCCGCTGGGAAGAGGCGGCCCGCGCCGTCGAGGAGCAGCACGGCGTCCGGTCGGTGCAGCTGCGCATCGGCGTCGTGATCGGCGAGGGCGGCGGCGCGCTCGACAAGATGATCGCCCCCTTCCGGTTCTTCCTTGGCGGGCCGGTCGGCGACGGCAAGCAGGTCATCTCGTGGATCCACCGCGACGACGTCGTGGGGATGACCCTGCTCGCCCTGGACAACGACGCGGTGCGCGGCCCCTTCAACATGACCGCGCCGAACGCGCAGACCGGCGACGAGGTCGCGCAGGCGATCGGCGCCGTGCTCCACCGGCCGTCGTGGCTCCGTGTGCCCGAGGCGGTGGTGAAGCTGGGGATGGGCGACGCGGCCGAGATCGTCACCACCGGCCAGCGCGTCTATCCCAAGCGGGCGGAAGAGCTGGGATACGAGTTCCGCTACGCCCGCATCGTGCCCGCGCTCGAGTCGATCCTCCGCGGCTGAGCGCTCGGGCAGAGGTCGAGCTCGGCCCGCCGAGCTCTCAGCGCGGACCGGCGCCCAGGCCGGCGCGCGCGCTCTTCTAGGCGGGCAGCTGGGCGCCGCGGTACGGCGCCCAGCTGCTGCCCACACGACAAGAGCCGCCGGTGGCGCGCTGAGAAGTCGACCGGTGTCGAGCAGCGTACCATCGGGAGCCCCGGACGGCGGTTTCCCTGCGCTCCCCCAAGCGCTCCGTCCGCTTCCATGCTTACGCCATCGCGCTCCGAGAATCCTTCGGGATGAGTTGGATTGGCGCGTGCAGGGTATCCCGACTGGATGTCGACGTGCACCCTCAACAGGCACTGGGAGATCCAAAGTCGTTAGGGGAATCCCTTTGCCGCAGCGCGCAATCGCGGGGTTGCTCGTCTGAGGCGGTCTTCTGCGCGTGAGTGAGGGGAGGAGGCAGGCGCAGTCTGCGCTCGTTGTCCAGACAGGAGATCACCGCCGCGCTGTTCCGTCGTGGTCCGTTGTGGCGCCCCGGCGCGGCGCGGCGCGGCGCGCCGCGGTCAACGCGCGCTGTCGTCGTACGGGCGCGCTCGTGCGCTCAGGGGTTGAGCCCACGACTCTGGAGGATCTCTCGCACCACCGCTTGAGCGGAGCCTGGCAGCTCGGCGAGCGAGCCGCGGGCGAGCTCCACGAATTTCATGCCGCGCGCGCGCTTGAGCGCCTCGACGGCCGCGGCGCGCTCCTCGGCGCCCTCGTGCTGGAGGATGCCGAGGAGCATCTCGCCGGCCTCGAGGGTGTCGATCTTCGCGATCGCGCGCACGGCGCTGGCGCGCACGGCGGGGGCCTGCGACTCGCGGTAGATGCGGGCGAGCGGATCGAAGGCGTGGGCGAAGCGGAGCTCCTCCAGCGCGCGCGCGGCCTCGTGGACCACGGTGGGGTCGGGATCCATGAGCGCGTCGCGGAGCGTGATGAACGTGCGCTTGTAGAGAAAGCGGGAGAGCGCGCGGACGACGGCCACCCGGATCTTCGGCTCGGGGCGGCGGAACAGGTGCTCGAGCGGCGAGAGGATCGTGTAGAGCTCGACCGTCGCGAGCTGCTCGGCGAGGCTGATGAGCTGCTGCGCGGGCGATCGGTGCGCGGGGGCGGCCTCGGGCGCCGCGCCCTCGACGGCGAGCGCGGTCAGCCGGGCGAGCATGGCGCGGCGGCGGGTGACCTCGGACCACTGCGCGGGATCGAGCACGATGTCGCCGCACGCCTGGGCCGCGCTGCCGGCCTGCTCCCACTCGACGAGGTCGATGTGCCACACCTCGGGGAAGCCGAGCTCGTGGCGGAGGTGGGCCGGCAGCGGCGACGCGTCGATCGGCAGGTCCTGCGCGTTCACGTAGCGGCGGCCGGCGCGGGCGTAGTGCTTCTTCCGCGCCTCCTCGAGCGGCAGCTGCGTGAGGGCGCGGTAGACGGCGCCCACCTTGCTGTACTGCCCCGCCTCGCCGAGCGCGATCACGGCGGCGAGCAGCGCGTTCTCGGCGATCTCGGGCGGGGCGGCGCGCTTCTGCGAGACGGTGGACACCTCTTGCCAGAGGCGGGCCTGCGCGAGCACGGCGAAGTTGGCGACGGCGGCGAGGCCCTCTTTCCGGGCGTACGCGGCCATCTCGCGGGCGAGCGTGGCGGCGGCGGAGATCTCGCCCTGCTTCTCGGCCGCGGCGACGGCCTCCTCGTAGGACTGGAGCGCGTAGTAGCGCAGGTGGTCCTCGCGCAGGATGCGGATGACGTTCACGTAGCCCTCGAGGACGTGCTCGAAGGCGCGGCTCTCGCGCCCGATGGCGATGAGGACCTGGTAGCAGTCGAAGGCGCGCTCCCGCTGGCCGATGGTCTCGTACCTGTCGGCGGCCTCCTCGAGCAGGTGGACGGAGGCGAAGACGGCCTCGCGCGCCGCCGCGGCGTCGCCCGTGCGGAGCGAGGTGCGGGCGAGGTTGAAGCGGGCGAGGCCGGCGGCGTAGAGGTCGCTGCCCGACGAGGAGAGCAGCTGGGCGAGGCGCGACCAGAGGGCGCGGGCGCGGGCGAAGTCCTGGCCGCGCTCGCGGGCGATGGCGGCCTGCGCGACGAGGCCGGCGGCCTCGTACTCGTCGGCGGCGCGGCCGTAGAGCCGCTTCTGCCGCTCGGGATCCTGCTCGCGCTCGGCCCAGGCGAGCACGGTGCGGGCGCGGTCGATCGGCGGGACCTGGGCGATGAGCGGGCGCTGGCTCTGCTCGTTGCCCGCGTACCAGGAGACCGTGAGCGCGCTCCGCGCGTCGCCAAGCCGGACCAGCACGTCGCGGAGCTCGTCCGTCATGGCGACGTACTCCTCCTCGCGGGCGATGGTGTGCTGGAGGGCGCTGAAGAGCGCGTCGCGCGCGCGCGGGAGATCGCTCCTGGCCAGCGCGGAGCGGGCCTCGTCGCGGAGCTCGTGCAGGGGGCGGACGCCTTGGGTCATGCCGGGAGCGAGCGTAGTACACCACGGCCCTGGCCGAGGGAGCGGCGGGCGCGCGCTCGCGCGGGCGTCGCCGGCCCGGCCGCCGGCGGAGCGAGGCGCGAGGGCCGAGGCATCCCCTCGAATTCTTCGGAAAATTCACAGGGAGACGGGGAGGCGGGGAGGCGGGGAGAGAAATCTTCAAAATACTCCCTGTCTCCTCGCCTCCCTGTTCGATCTCTCCGCTGAAAAGGGCTGCAAAATAAGGCGATCCCTTAGGGGCGCGGGAATGGAGTAGCCGTCAAATGGCGCATCGCGGGCTCGGCGTGAGGCGGCCCGCGCAAGCGTGAGAACCGGGCTGTCGATGCGGCGGCGGGCTGCTAGAGCGCGGCCGATATGAAGTTGTTCCACAAGACTCTGATGCTCGCCTGCTCCGCCGCTGTCTCCGTGTCTTGCGGCGGCGCGGGCGAGCGCGCGCCGCTGCTCGACGAGGTCGGGAGCGCCGAGCTCTCCGCGTCGGCCGCGCCCGGCGCGCGGCGCGCGGGCCAGGCGGCGCGCGCGCCGGGCGGGGAGGCGCCGGGCGATCACCGCTTCTGCGGATGGCTGCACGAGTTCCTCGGAGATCCCGAGTCGACGGAGCTCGGATACGACACCTTCGCGGCGCACGCCGGCGCGTTCGACGCCGTCCACCCGAAGTGGTGGCGCGTCGCCTCGCCGACGACGTTCGAGAACCACCCGCGCGGCCGGGAGGCTCCGTTCGCCGGCTTTCACGACCGGCGCGTCCTCGACGGCACGACGGCCGGCGGCGCGCGGACCCGGCTCATCCCCCTCATCGCCGCCATCGACCGGCCCGATGTCGTCGCGGTGCACGCCATGCTCCACGATCCCGCGCTCCGGGAGAGGCACGTGGCGGGCATCGTCTCGCTCGTGATGGAGAACGGCTACGACGGGATCGACATCGATTACGAGCACCTCTCGTCCGTCCTCGGGCCGGGCGAGGCTGTCCGGGCCGAGCGGGCCGCGTTCTCGGCGTTCGTCGACGAGCTCGCGCGCGCCCTCCACGCGCGCGGAAAGGAGCTCTCGCTCGCGGTGCCGGCGGTCGCGTCCGCGAGGGGCGTGTTCGACTACGAGGCGCTGAGCGCCTCGGCGGATCACGTGCACGTGATGGGCTACGACTACCACTGGCACGGCGGAGCGCACGTCGGCCCGGTCGCGCCGCTCGGGTGGCTGAAGGAGACCGTCTCGTACATCGGGTCGCTCGACGGCGGCGCGCGCCGCGAGAAGTTCATCTTCGGGCTGCCGAACTACGGGCTCGTCGGGGCGGCGCCGGGGAGCGGGGGTTCCGTTGTGGGGTGCGAGCCGCTCAGCAAGTGCCTGGAGCTCGCGGGGGACCGCTACGAGACGAGCACCGATCATATGAGCTCTTGCCCGGACGACGAGGGCGGGCGGACCGCGTCGGGGAGGTCGCCGAACCGGGTCCTGGCGAGCGGAGAGCACGTCTTCTTCGAGGACCTCGCGTCGCTCGAGGAGAAGGTCGTCGCAGCCGAGCAGGGCGGGCTCGGCGGGGTGACGTACTGGAGCATCGGCGGCGAGCCGGGCGGGGCGGCGTTCTTCTCGATGATCGAGCGCCACTTCCCGAGGTGATCCGAGGGAGGCGCTCCGCGGCGGGGGCCGCGGCGTGGTAGGGTGCGCGCCGTCACAGCGAGAGGAGAACCCTGTCATGGCACGCACCCCGTCCACGATGCTTGAGCTGGGCACCCCGGCGCCCGACTTCAGGCTGCCCGACTTCGATGGAAAGCAAGTCGCGCTCTCGGATTTCACGAGGCAGAGGGCGCTCCTCGTGATGTTCATCTGCAATCATTGTCCGTTCGTCAAACACATCCGCCACGAGCTCGCCAGGCTGGGGCGCGATTATGGCGCTGACGACGTCGCCATCGTGGCCATCAACTCGAACGATGTCGTCGCGTACCCAGCGGACAACGCCCAGGCGATGGCGAGGGAGGCGCGGGAGGTCGGCTACACGTTCCCTTACCTCCTCGACGAGTCGCAGCAGGTCGCCAGGGCCTACCGGGCCGCCTGTACGCCGGATTTCT
Organism: Sorangium sp. So ce375; assembly: GCF_051473855.1. Classification (NCBI taxonomy): domain Bacteria; kingdom Pseudomonadati; phylum Myxococcota; order Polyangiales; family Polyangiaceae; genus Sorangium; species Sorangium sp. So ce375. The sequence goes on along the minus strand of NZ_CP150335.1, from coordinate 8,605,970 downwards.
ACCTGTTCGGCCCGGATCGCCGGCTGGTCTACCGCGGTCAGCTCGACGACAGCCGCCCTGGCAACGACGTCCCCGTGACTGGCCGCGATCTCCGCGCCGCCATCGACGCGGTGCTCTCCTCGGCGCCCGTCCCCTCGGATCAGCGCCCGAGCATCGGCTGCAACATCAAGTGGAAACCCGGCAATGAGCCGGCGTATTAGGGACGAATTTCGTAGGGATCACCGCCGGTCGGATCCGAAGGCCCATGGCGCGCCAGCGTGAGCACCAGCCGGCAGCCCGAGTCATCGTGGCGTGGACAGACACACACGAACGCGTGAGCCCGCTTTGCGACAAGGGCGGCGCCGCTGGACACCTCGGAAGCGAAGCGCCGCGGCCGTTCCGGCCGGACGCGTGCGATGCGTCTGCTCCGGGCGCAGCGTTCACATGAAATCGGCCTTACGCATACGCAGCTCGCGCGCCCGACGCTGAGCGCGAGCTCCCTCGAACGCGTGTTCGCCTCGGTGTCCGATCGGGCTCCCGATATCGCGTTGGACGCACGCTGTCCGGCCTGGTCAGCGCGGAGGCCATTCCCGCCGCGCGCAGCTTGACAATGTGAAGTATGAAACAATAATAAATCGCGCGTGAAAGAGCGCTCCGAGACGGTTTGTTTTGTTTTCGCTGTACGAAGCCCATCTGCGGAGGCGGTCGACGCTGACGCGGCTTCGAGACAACGAACGAACGAGGCGGCGTTCACGGCCAGGGTCGAGGAGCCGCGGACTTCACTGCTCCATGGATCCAGTCACGGCACCATTTAGCCTTGTTCGTGACGCGCCGCTGGGATGACCATCTCACGCGCACCTACATGGGCTGGTGACACTCGGCGATGATGACCGAGCCTGCGTGCTCGCGGAGGTGCCTGCGGCCCACGTTGCTGAGCTCGCCATGGCCCCGGGGCTCCTTGTCACCTGCGACGTATCCCGGGACTTCCTCGCGATAGCGCGCCTCGCGGATAGGGCGCGGTACGAGCTCGCGACGCCTACAGCGTGCATGGCGCGACCGATGGGCCTGCACGGGTGTGTCCGGAGGTATCGAGTTGGCAGATGAGATCCCTGGCAATTTTCTTGGCCAGAAAACCGGTGAAACTTGCGGAGAATCTCGCCTCCGGGTACTGTTCTGCATCTCGGATGCAGACCCGTTGCGTGCGGTCCGACCCGAACGACCGGCGGTGCGGAGGTCTGGAGTCCAGCGACATCGTAACGTGGCGATGAGCTAGGGGCTTGAGCTCATTTTGCTTCAGGGCACGCCCCAGGCTTTGTGTTTGCGGCAAGGGGGACAGCTCATGCATCAGCATACGGAATCACGTCGAGGCAGTATTATCGATGTTCCGCCGCTTCCAGAGCATCCTTTTTGTACAATTGTCATTCCTTGTTACAACGAGGAGCATTATATCGAGTCGACGCTCCGGTGCGTTCGCGCGCAGCGGTACCCGGCTGACCGCATCGAGATCTTCGTCGTGGACGGCGGCTCGACGGACGCGACGCGCGAGATCGTTGCGCGCATTTCGGCCGAGGATCCGCGCGTCGTCCTCGTCGACAACCCGCGGCGGATCCAGTCGGCCGCGATGAACATCGGCATCGAGCGTTCGCGCGGTGACGTGATCATCCGGATGGACGCGCACGCCGAGTACGACGAGAGCTACGTGATGGCCTCGGTGTCCGCGCTGCGCAGGACCGGGGCAGTGAACGCCGGGGGCGCTGCCCGCCCGCGGAGTCGGAACGACTTCCAGCGGGTGCTGTGTGCGGTCCTGTCGAGTCCGCTCGGGGTGGGCGGATCGGCCTACCGGGACGCGTCTCGAGAGGGGTTCGTGGAGTCGGTGTTCAACGGCGCTTTCCGTCGTGAGGTGTTCGATGTCGTCGGACTCTACGACACGAACGCGGTGACAAACGAGGACGCCGAGCTGAACCAGCGGATCATCGAGGCCGGAGGCAAAGTTTACCTGTCGCGGGACATCCAGGTGTACTACTACCCACGCTCATCCATCTCCGCTGTCGTGAGGCAGTACTTCGCCTATGGCAAGGGGCGTGCGCGAACGCTGTTGACTCATCGTCGTCTTCTGTCCGTGCGCCCATTCATCCCCTTCCTCATGGTGACGAGCTTCGCGCTGCTCACGGCGGGCTCTGTGGTCGTGCCGTCGCTCTGGCCGGTGCTCGGTGCGCAGGCGACCGCCTACGCTGTCATTGTCCTTGTCGAGTCGGGTCGCGCCGCGCGGCGCGGCGCGCTGAGCGATCTCCCGCTGCTCTGCGCGATCTTCCCGATAATTCACTTCGCCCATGGCGTGGGTGTCTGGGCGGGGCTCCTCCAGCACGCACGCACCGTCGGCCCCGAGCCGCGCGAGCGCCTCCCGGCGCGGTAACCCGAGCCGCGCCCCCTGCCTCTCCATCGCCACGGCCCGCTGGTGTCGCACCGTCTCGACCAAAAAAGCCAACGACGTCCACGAGCGCCCCTCGCTCCCGCCCGCTTATCCTTAACCGCAGGCCCGAGGAGGGAGGTGCCGCCGCACGGCGCCTGGGGGATGGGCCGATGTCTGAGCGCGTGGCCTGAGCCTTGCCCAACGGGCAAGGCTCAGGCCACGCGCGAGTTCGGCGGGGCCCCCAGGCGCCGTGCGGCGGCACCTCCCTCCTCGGGCCGTTCCTGTCGGTCCGGCCGCTCTTTCTCTCCAAGGATCGCCTTGGCCGCGCTAGCCCGAGCCGCCCCGCTCGCCACCGTCGCGTGGTCGACCACCCAGTGCGCGTCCAGCAAGTCGAGGTACTCGAGGTCGAGCTGCCCCCCGGAAGGCAGCATGAACACCGCCGAGATGTGCGCGTGGCTCTGCACCGCCTGCACCATCTCCCGCGGAATGTAGAGCGCCGCGTGCGTGAAGAGGTGCACCACCGGCGTGCGCGGATCGTGGTGCCGCGTCAGATCGAGATCCGTCGCCAGCTCCGCGAACACGCGCGCCGGGTTCCTGCCGCGCTCCCCCTTGAACGACAGGAGGTGCGCCGTCGGCAGCTGCCCGTTCTTCGCCCGGTAGAGCTCGTAGAGCCGCGCGTCGAAGAAGCGGAACGCCACGTCCTCGCCCTCCAGCAGGAGCCGCTTGCCCGTGGCGATCGCCATCCCCCGGGCGAACGTCTGCCGATCCCCGCGCATCGAGGCCGACGCGTCGATGAGCAAATAATGGATGCGCCGCTGCTCGTCCCGGCTCTGCTCGCGGGCGAAATACAGCACCTCGTTGTCCGCGATGCGGCGCGCCAGCTCCATGTCGTCCCAGGCGAGCTCCGTCAGCACCATGCTGTCGATCGAGCCGCGCGTGCCCAGCCCCGAGTAGCCGTGCGCCGCCGTCGTGCCGGCGGCCGGGCGCGTCTTCGTCTCGAGCACGCTCGGCAGGATCTCCAGCGAGAAATTCACGATGTCGTTCGCCTCGGGCGACGAGAGCGCCGCGAGCAGGTCGACCTGGGCGAGCGCCCCGGCCGACGCCTCCGAGCCCAGCATGCCGAACAGGCGCAGCGTCTCGATGTCGAGCGCGTCCGACATCGTGAGCACGTACAGCCTCGAGACGTCGAGCGCCTCCAGCGCCCGCTGCTCGAACTCGCGCCGCGCCGACAGGAACAGGCCGCGCAGCTGCGGCTCGATCCCCTCGAAGAGCGACGCGTCCGCGGGGAGCATCGCGCGGTACGCCGGCGGCGCGTGGGTGCGCGCCGCGACCGCGCCGAACAGGCGCGAGAGCACCACCGTGACCAGGTCGTCGCTCATCCGGAGCTGCGCCGCGCAGCGCGCGGCCTCGCTCTCGGCGAGCTCCCGGAGCACCGCCCGGTACCCCTCCACGATGCGCTCCGGGTCGCGCAGCCGCCCCGCGAGCTCCCGCGGATCGCAGCGCGGGCCGAGCTCCAGCTGCTCGCGCGGCGTCGAGAAGAGCAGGCCCGCGTCGTGCACCAGCGCGAACGGCAGGACCACCCCGAGCCGCTCCAGGCTCTGGTGCCAGCGGATCGCGCGCAGCGCGAGCGACGAGCTCAGCGGGCGCACCTGCGAGAACGCGAGCGTGCCGAGCGGGCCGGCGATCGAGGGGTTCGCGAGCTGGGACGCGGGGACCGGCACGGCTACAGGCGCGCGGCGCAGCGGAAGCCGATGCCCGGCGCGCTCGCCGCCGCGAGCTGGTGGTAGCGGAACGCCGGGTTGAGCCAGAGCGCGAAGCCGCCGTTGTAGGCCCCGCCCCGGATCGCCTTGCGATCGCCGGCCGGCGCCCCCTTCGGGTTCACCTGCTCCTCGTCCTTGTAGGTCTCGAACCAGTCCGCGGTCCACTCCCACACGTTGCCGACCACGTCGTCGGCCCCGAACTTCGTCCTGCCGTTCGGGAACGAGCCGACCGGCGCCGTGCCGGGGAACCCGTCGTCGGCCTCGTACATGCGATCGCTCGGCGTGAGCCCGTGCGCCTTCTCCCACGCCGTGCACTCGGTGCCGCACGCGTTCATGAAGGTCTGGTCGCCGGCCATGTCGCCCCAGGGGAATTTGCGCCCGTCCGAGCCGCGCGCCGCGTACTCCCACTCCGCCTCGGTCGGCAGGCGCTTGCCGTGGACCTGGCAGTAGGCGTTCGCGAGGCTCCACGGCAGGCAGTTGATCGGGTGCTTCGCGAGCTCGGGCTTGCCGAAGGTGCACTGCTCGGCGAGGGCCTTCAGCGTCTTCTGGTGCGCGGCGGCGGGCGCGCCGCTCGTGTTCGGGAAGTCGGGCGCGGGCGGGGGCCGCTTGCACTCCCCCTTGTCCGAGCACTCCTTGTAGTCGCCCGCCGTCACCTCGTGGACGTCGATGCAGAACGTGTCGATCGTCACCTTGTGCGCGGGCTGCCACAGCTTGAAGTCCGGCTCGTCGGAGCCCATGAAGAACTTGCCGCCGGGGACGAGCACCATGCCGGCAGGGCACTCGGTCTGCCGCGCGGGGAGCGCGGCTGCCACGGCCGTGGCGCTCGCCGTCGGCGCCGCCGCGGACGCGGTGGCGACCGGCGCGCTCCGCGACGCGTCCTCGCCGGGCGGCGCGCTGCGCAGCAGGCTCCAGGTGATGGCGCCGCCGGCCGCGAGCGCGAGCGCGACGCCGCCGAAGACCAGCGCGCCCTTCGATTTCGGCGCCGCCGCGCCGCCCGCGGTGGTCGCGCCCGCCACGGAGACCGGCTGCGAGGTCAGCGAGGGCAGCGGCCCCGGGGCCGTGGAGGGCGCCGCCATCGTCGGCGCGGTCTGCGCCTGCAGCGAGATCCGCGGCGAGGACGGGAGCCGCGGGGCGGACGCGCGGGCCGACGACGCGCCGGACGGCGGCGCGAGCGAGCCGCCGCCCGTGGAGAGCGCCCAGGCCGGGTCCTCGGGGAAGAGCGCCCGGTGCAGCGCCGACCAGAAGCGGCCCATGGTGGGGAAGCGGTCCGCCGGCGCCACGGCGAGCGCCTTCGCGAAGACCGCCTCGACCTCGTCGCTGACCGTGAGGCCGAGCGTCCGCGGGGTCGGCCGGCGCGACGGATCGCGGCTCGCGACCGCGAGCTGGAGGTAGTCGTCGCCCTGCAGCGCCGGCGCTCCGCCGAGCATCACCTCGATCATGATGAGCGCCATCGCGAAGACGTCGGTCCAGGGCCCGGTCGCGCCGTGCGTGCGGCTGAACTGCTCGGGGGCGCCGTAGCTCGGCGTGAACGCGGTGATGTCCTTGCCCGTGTGGGCCAGCGCCGTCGCCGCCGCCGCGTGATCGGCCATCACCTTGGCGATGCCGAAATCGAGCACCTTCACGAACGTGGAGGCGTCGCGCGGCTGGCCGATGACGAACAGGTTCGCCGGCTTGATGTCGCGGTGCGCGATGTTCCGCGAGTGCACGAGATCGAGCGCGATCGCCGCCGACTCGAGCAGCGCCATCGTGGCGCGCAGGTCGCGGGGCGGCGCGCCCTCGCTGGTCTCGTCGAAGAGGACCTGATCGAGCGGCTTGCCGTCGAGCCACTCGAGGACCATGTAGGGCAGCCATTGCCCGTCCGGCGCGTTGAACGTGCCGATGTCGCGGGCCTGGACGATCGCGGCCGAGCGGCTGGAGAGCTCGGTCATCAGCTTGCCCTCCTGGATGAACGACTGGAGCAGCTGCTCCCGCTGCTCGGCCGGCGCGTCCGCGAGGAGGGTGAAGCACTTGAGGGCGACGGGCTGCTTCCAGATGACGTGCTCGGCCCTGTAGACGACGCTGAAGCCGCCTTCGCCCACGGCGTGGCCGATCCTGTACTTGTCGGCGATCAGGCTGCCGGAGATGTTCAGCGGGTCGCTGCGGTCCGGGTTCTGGCTCATGAGATCCCTACGCACCGCGACGGGGCGCCGATCGGAGGCCTCGTGCGTGCGTCGGGGCCATCTTAGTTGCCTCGCGGTCGGTTGGAACCCTTTCGCGCGATCCGGCGCCCTCGCCGGGCCGGAGGCGCTGCCCCTCCTCGGCGTCCGCCAAGGCGGACGTTTCGAGACCGTTTGACGGTAGGGAAGCCCTCATTCGAGCGCCATTCTCGGCGTCCTCCATCGCTTGACAGCCATCGGCGTCCGTTATATTGGACGTTGTCACGGTGGTTCCCTGCTGGCGTCGCTGCTGGCCAGCCGGGTGCTCGTGAACCGCGGCCTCTCGTCTGCGCGTCGTGCGTGGGCGCGGAGCGCAGGCCGGGGAGCGATGGTCCGCTGCCGGCGAGGGCGTGGTGTGCCTTCGCACCGGCGGCTGGTGCCGGCCGTGCGCGCCGCGCGTCGTGCGCCGTGCGCCGTCAGCAGTTGGTTCGAGCCGAGGATAAAGGCGCTTGAAATCGATCAACGGAAAGAAGTCGCACACGGTCCGCGCGGCAGCTGCGCTCTCGCTCTTCGCCGCCGCTCTCCCCTTGCAGGCGTCCGCCCAGCAGCCCGCGGCGCCGCCGCAGGCCCCGGCCCCGGCGTCGCCTCCGGCGCTGCAGGAGACCGGGGCGGCGGCCGGCGTCGATCCGCTGAGCCGCCGGGTCGCGGAGCTCGAGCAGCAGCAGCGCGCGCTGCTCGAGCGCCTCGAGGCCGAGCGCAAGGCGGCCGCCGAGGAGCGGGCGAGCGCGGCGAAGCAGCAGGCGGAGGCCGCGAAGGACAAGGGCGGCGGCGTCAAGGTGACGGCGGCTCCTGGAAAGGGCTTCACCGTCAAGACGGCGGACGACAGCTTCTCGTCCACGATCCGGGCCCGCTTGCAGATCCGCGAGACCATCACCCACGTGGGCGAGGACGACACGAACGAGATCAACGTGAGGACGGTGCGCCTCACGACGAGCGGTCAACTCCTCTCGCCCGATCTCAAGTACAACGTGCAGCTCGCCTTCGGCGGAAACGATTTCGAGAAGGACAGCCCTTCTCCCATCTTCGACGCCTTCGTCGAGTACACCGGGATCCGCGATCTCAACGTGCGTGTCGGCCAGTTCCTGACCCCGTTCAACCGGGCGCGGACCTTGCGCGAGGTCTCCCTCCAACAGACGGATCGCCCGATCGCCGTCCGCGAGTTCAACCTCGATCGCGACGTCGGCCTGATGTTCTCGTCGCCCGATCTCTTCGGCCTGGGAGGCAAGCTGTCGTACAACCTCTTCGTCGGCGGCGGCGAGGGGCGCAATCGCTTCGGCGGCCAGGAGCACGGCCCGCTCGCTGTGGCGCGGCTCGCCCTCCGCCCGTTCGGCGCGTTCGACGACGACCAGGACGCCGACCTCTCCCGCGAGGCGAAGCCCCGGCTCGCGGTGGGCGTCACCGGCGCCTACAACCACCAGACCAACCGCCAGAACAGCACCTTCGGCACGACGCTCACGCTCGGCGCGGCCGACTACCTGCACGGCGCGGCCGATCTCGTGTTCAAATACGCCGGCTTCTCGCTCGCGGGCGAGGCCATCGTGCGCCACGCCGAGAAGGATTCCTTCGAGGGCGAGGCCGACGGCGCGGCGGTGCGGGAGTGGACCCGGTCGGGGTACGGCTACTTCGTCCAGGCGGGCTACCTGCTGACCGATCGGGTCGAGGTCGCCGCGCGCTGGGACCAGATCTTCGCGGAGCGCGGCACCGATCCGAAGCTCGTCGATCTCGTCGACGCGCAGGGCAAGCAGGTCGGCAGCGGGCTCAATGTGTATCTGAACGGATATGCGCTGAAGTTCCAGGGCGACTATTTCTACATCTTCGGCAAAGAGGACGCTGACGCGCGCCACGTCGGCCGCCTCCAGCTCGATGCGTCGTTCTGAAGGGGGAGGGCCGCGCCCGGCGAGAGCGTGCGATTGGGAGCGATGGGCCCCGGCGGCCCTCGACGTGGTGAGATAGCGTGGATCAGCTCCCTGCCTGCGCGCTCACGGCGGCCGCGATCTGTTCGGCCGCCGCGAGCAGGCGCCTGCCCTGCTCGGCCGCGGGCAAGGTGTCGAGCGGCTCGCTCGGATCGTTGAGCGGGCGATAGGCGTCGAGCTCGGTGCTCTCGAACGCGCAGGCGCTGACGATCAGCGAGAGCAGGCAGACGGATCCGGCGTCGGCGCGGGCGACGAGCTCGGGAAGGCGAGATTCGGCGAAGTCGTCGTCGGCGAGCAGCGAGGCGCTGACGAGCACGACGACCGCGCGCGCCCGCGGCCTGTGCGTGCATCCGTGCGATGGCGCGCTCTCTCTCCCAAAGCTGAGCCGTATTGACGAGAGCTAGAGCCGCGGAGCTCGACGCTTAGAACGCCGAACACATGAGAGCCTCGTAGAAATCAACAGAAGAGAAGAAAACCGCAAGGACGCGAGGGGCGCAAGGGGAAGAGGGCAAAATATATGAACTCTCAACTCTCAACTCTCAACTCTCAACTCTCAACTCTCAACTCTCATTTCTTGCGCCCCTTGCGCCCTTGCGGTTTTCCCCTTTCGCGGTGCGCAACCGAGCCCTCTGGGACGCGTCGAGTCACTGCACGCATACCAAGGAATACTGGCACTCCAGCAGGAGCTGCGCTCTACCGGAGGCCCCGCCGTGGGACAGCGATCCGGCGAAAGTGCACTGGCTCGCGGCGGTCCGCCGCGCGACGAAAGGGGCTGGCCGTTGTGGTCAGTCGTCGAAGCGGTCGCGGTGCGCGGTGCCCCACGAGGCCATCGCGGCCATGATCGGCTCGAGGGTCTTGCCGAACGCGGTGAGGCTGTACTCGGTCTTGGGCGGGACGACGGGGAACGCGGTGCGCTCGACGAGGCCCCAGCGCTCTAGCTCCTTGAGCTCGCGCGTGAGGATGCGATCGCTGATGGGCGGAACGGCGCGACGCAGATCGGAGAAGCGTTGACGACCGAGGCGCATGAGCGTCCAGACGATGCGCGCCTTCCACTTGCCGCCCATGATGCGCGAGGTCAGCGAGACGGGGCACTCGAGCGACGACGGCTTCACGAACGGATACTAACAAAAATTTCCGTACTTCCGCGAGCTGGCGCGGGACACCACCGTGAGGGCACGAACGCATGCCGCGTCGAAGGAGCCCACCATGCGAGCCCTCTGCGTCACCCCCGAGCGAACCCTCTCCGTGCGCGACGTCCCCGAGCCGAGCGACCCGCCCCCGGAGCACCTCGTCCTCCGCGTGGAGGCGTGCGCCATCAACCCCGGCGACAAGTTCTTCCTCAGCGCGCCACCGCTCCCGCTCCGCGCGGTGCCGCGCAGCAAGCACGACGTGTGGGGCGCGTCGGGCGCCGGCGTTGTCGTCGCCGTCGGCGCGGGCGTGCCGAGCGACTGGCTGGGTCGGCGCGTGGCGGTCTATCGATCGCTGTGGCCGAGCGAGCACACCGTCGGCACGTGGTCGACGCTGGCGCAGATGCCGATGCGGTGCTGCGCGCTCATCCCGGAGGGCCTCGACGCGCGCGACTACTGCGGCTCGCTGGTGAACGTGATGACCGCCTACGCATTCGCGAAGCAGGCGATCGCGGATGGCCACCACGGCGTGGTCGTGACCGCCGGCACGTCGGCCACCGGGATCGCCCTCGTCGGGGTGGCGCGCGCGCTCGGCGTGCCCGCGGTCGCCGTCGCGCGCGACGAGGCCGGCCGCAGGAAGCTGCGCGAGCTCGGCGCGGAGGAGAGCGTGGCGCAGAGCGACGCGGGCTTCGACGCGGCGGTCGCCGACGCCGTCGAGCGCCACCACGCGACGGCGATCTTCGACGGGGTGGGCGGCGCCCTGCTCACGCGCATGGTGCCGCAGCTCGCGCAAGGCTCCACGGTCTACAGCTACGGCTACCTCGGGGGTCACCACGTGCCAGTGCAGCTCCCGACGACCCTGCTCACGACAAAGAGGCTGACGCTGCGCGGCTTCGCCAACTTCGCCAGCCCGACGGTCCGCGACCCGCAGCAGCTAGACGCCGCGCTGGTTCACATCGGCGAGCTGCTCCGCTGGCCTCACTTCAAGACGCCGCTCGGGCGCACGTTCTCGTTCACCCAGATCGACGACGCAATGGCGACGCTCGGCAATGGCGAAGGCAAGCCGGTGCTCGTGCCGGGCTGAGCCAGGCGGCGACGACGAGGTGAATCGTTTGCCAGCGAGCCGGCCTCCGTCTCAATCGAGAGGTCGCCTTCCTTCGTTTCGCTTCGCTGCGGGACGGGAGCGCGCCAGCTCCTCAGCTCTCGGTGCGCCATCGCGCCACGAGGTCGGCTCGGGGCGAGGGACGTTGTCGTCCTGCGTGGCGCGCGCGGCCGGGCGCCAGGTAAATTTCGTCCAATACGCGGCGGGCGCGGGCTCCTACGATGGCGGACAACCCGGATCGCCCGGGGAAAGGCCACGATCCGGCACGAGCACGAAGGAGCGCGACGATGACGAAGAGCAAGATCCACCCCGTCCCGGACGGGCAGACGTGCTTCCCCTACCTGAGCGCGAGGAGCGCCGCGGAAGCCATCGAGTTCTACAAGCGTGCGTTCGGCGCGCGCGAGGACTCGCGTATCCCGATGCCCGACGGGCGGATCGGGCACGCCGAGCTGTCCATCGGTCGAGCTCGGTTCTTCCTGTCGGACGAGTATCCCGAGCTCGGCGCCGTCAGCCCCGAGACGCTGGGCGGCAGCAGCGCGGCGGTCATCGTCTACGTGGACGACGTGGATGCGCTCGCCGCACGGGCCGCGGCGGCAGGGGCGACGATCGAGCGCCCGCCCCAGGACAAGCCGTACGGAGACCGGGTGGTCTGGCTCCGCGATCCGTACGGCCATCGCTGGTCCTTCTCGAGCCGCATCGAGGACGTCTCTCCCGAAGAGCTGCAGAGGCGCCTCTCGGCCATGTAGCGACCAGGCACGAGCGCCCGGGAGCGGGCGCCCCGGTCACCGGTCCGGCAGGGCTACGATCCCGACATCGAGAAAAAGTAGGACGGCCCAGAGCGGGCGGGGAGGGCGAGCGCGAGGATTGCGCCGCTTCACGAGCGGGACCTTGCTAGGGTGTGCGGACCTCCATGCTCCCTGATGAACGCGCTCCTCTCCCGCTGCCGGCTCCCGCCCCGCTCACGCCTCCGGAGGGCTTCGCGGAGCGCCTCGCGGCGATCGGCGTCACCCTCGACGCCGCGGTGATCGCCAAGCTCGGCGATTACCTCGCGCGCCTGCTGGCGATGAACGAGCTCGTCAACCTCACCTCGATCACCGATCCGGTCGAGGCCTGGGAGAAGCACGTCCTCGATTCGCTCACGCTCGTGCCCCTGCTGGAGGAGCTGAGCGCGGGGGCGCGCCTCGCCGACATCGGCTCGGGCGGGGGCCTACCCGGCCTTCCGCTCGCCATCGCTCGGCCCGATCTGAAGGTGACGCTGGTGGAGGCGACGCAGAAGAAGGCTTCGTTCCTCGTCGCGGTGGCCGCGGCCCTCGGGCTCACCAACGTGTCGGTGCGCGCCGAGCGCGCCGAGCAGCTCGGCAAGGGCGATCTCTGCGGCACGTTCGACGCGGTGACGGCGCGCGCGGTGGGGCGCCTGGTCATGCTGATCCCCCTGACGGTGCCCTTCGTGCGGCCCAACGGGATCGTTCTGCTGGTGAAGGGCCAGCGCGCCGAGGAAGAGCTCGCCGAGGCGAGCTGGGTCCTCGGGCGACAGCGGGCCGCCCTCGTGAAGACCGTGGGGACGCCGACGGGGAAGATCGTGATGCTGCGGAAGTCGGGGGAGGAGCCGAAGCGCCATTTCGGGCGGTGATCCACGGCAGCGCGTCGCTTGCCGCGCACGATTGTGCCCACAGGCTCGGCGCTGTCAGCCTGTCTTTGTGCACCACCATGTACACGAAGGCCGCAACGCTGGCGTCGTCTTCTGGGTACTGGGCTTCATGAATCCTCTAGTCCGATACAGCCGAATCGCGATCTGAGCCGCGGACCACCCCAGGCCTGGCCGCTCCGGCATGGACGGCGGAGGACGGTGCGCTTCCAGTACGGCCAGTACGGCGGCCCACGGTTCGGGTGAGCCCGCTGGAACGTCAGTGGGCTCGCCGAGCGCGGTGATTCGCCGCGTGCCGGAGCGCGGCGATCGCGGACATCGGCCACTTCGCCCCGATGCGACCTCGTTGTTCGCCGGCCGCGCGCGCTCGGCGGCAGGCTCGGCGACGGAAGACGGAACGGCTCGCTTGCGGACGACGATGTACCAGGGTAGGATGCCCCTCCTCACGACCGTCCCTGGCCCTCTATAACGACGCTTTCCCTCTTCCCTCTCTACATGAGGGAGATTGCAGCTCGCTCGGACGACTGGACGACGCACCGTGTGACCGCGCGGGAGTTCCGCGCGGCACGTCTCCGTTCGATCCGTCACGGCTTCGTCGGATGGCAGGCCGAGAGCGCCGCAGGGCGCACCAGAAAGCCGTAAAAGAGCAGGATGGCATGGGAAATCGTCTCTACGTAGGAAATCTTTCGTTTGGCACCACCCGCGAGACCCTCGAGTCTGCGTTCGCCGCGGCTGGCGAGGTCCGTGAGATCGCGATGCCGACCGACCGCGAGACGGGACAGCCGCGCGGCTTCGCGTTCGTGACCATGGGCTCGGCCCAGGCCGCGAACAGCGCCATCTCGCAGCTGAACGGCGCCCTCCTCGATGGCCGCGCGCTCAAGGTCAACGAGGCGCAGGAGCGTCCGGCGCGCGGCTTCGGCGGCGGCGGCGGCGGCGGCGGGCGCGACCGGTACTGATGGCGGGCGCGGCGTGGCGGCGCTCGTGCGCCGCCACGCCTGCGCTTTCAGGACGCACCACGAGGTGCTGAAGAACGCGCCCGGAGGCGCCGAAAGGCCGGTTCCGCATGCAGAAGCAGGGAGCATTGAAGCGGCAAGAGGAACGCGAACGGCGAGGGAAGCAGCGCCAGAAAGACGCGAACCGCCTCGCGGGCCGCATGGAAAAGGGCTCCGGCGATAGCAGGACACCGGGAGAGGATCCGGACATCGCGCGGATCGCCCCGGGGCTTCAGCCAGCGGTCGTCGCGTGAAGCGCGCAGCGCCGAGCCAGGGCGCCGAGAGCGCCCCGTCAGAGCCAGCTGCCGACCAGGACGGCTCGGTGCTGACGACCGTACGGCAACAATTCATCGAGCAGAGCGCAAACGCGCTGGGCCAGGCGTGGGCCAGGCGCTGGCGTCAAGACCTCCATCGAGAAGGCCGCCCCGCCGCCGGCGGATGGCCCGGCACGATGCGTGAAGCACGAACTCAGGTGGAGATCACCCTTCCCGGGGAGATGCGCCATCGCAAGATGCCCGCCATCACCGGCGTGGAGCGCGAGCTCGCCGCCCGGACCGCCTACTCGAGCGCGCGGAACGAGTGGCGAAAGCACACCGACCCCGAGATCCCTTAGGGCGGCAAACGTGCTGAAAATTGTCTAATTCCAATAGGTTATACCAACCTCCCGGAGGAGCCGCTGGGCGGCCTCGGGATCCTGTTTCTTTCATCCTCGCTGATTAAATTCAGCGATATCTGGCGCGGGGAACGTGCTCTGTCGAGCGCCGGAGCGCGAAGGACGCTCGAGGGCGGGCTCCGCTCGTCTACGGTGCGTGGATGAGAATCTTGACCTGGTTGGGTCTGGGGCTCCTGTGCGCGGCGTGTGGTGACGACGGCGATCTGTTCGGCCCGGGAGGAGGCGGAGCCGGGGGGGCCGCCGCGGCGACCGCGGCCAGCAGCGGCGGTGCGGGAGGCGGCGGCGGCGATGCCGCCAGCACCGGCGGCGGCGGCACCGGGGCCGGGGGCGACGCGACCGGTGGAGGGTCGGGCGTCGGCGTCGATCTCGCCGCGCCTGACGCCATCTTCCTCCACCCGGCGGGGGCGGGGAGCAACATGGTGTTTCACATCGCGATCGCCGGAGCCGACGACGGCGGCGCCTACGTGAGCGGCGAGGGGTTCGGCGAGATCACGCTGGGCGACCAGACGATCACCAAGCTGGGAGCGTTCCTCATCCGCCTCGATCCCGAGGGGGATCTCCTCTGGTCGGCGCCCATCGTCACGGCGCAGCAGTCCGCCGCGACGGCCGTGACCGTCGACGGAGCGGGCAATGTGCTCTTCGCGGGCGAGCTCTATGGCGAGGTCACGATCGGGGGCACGAAGCTGTCCGGCGCGACGGAAGATCCCGACGCCATGGTGGCCAAGCTCGACGCAGACGGCAACGTGATCTGGGCGAAGCGCTTCGCCTCGGCGGCCGCGGATCGCTGCTTTGCGATCGCGACCGACGCCACGGGCCATGTGTACGTGGGGGGCTATGTCGACGACGATATCGACTTTGGCGACGGCCCCCTGACGGTGGATGGCGAGTCCCCGTTCCTCGTGAAGCTCACACCGGACGGCGATGTCGCCTGGGCCAAGGTGTTCAACAACGCCGGCGGCGCCGGCAGCGCCGTGGCCGGCATCGCCGTCCACGAGGGCGGCGACGTGTCGATCACAGGCTACGCCGACGGGGCGCTGACCATCGACGGCACGGCGCTGTCGCTGCCCGCCGGCTCGACGATGATGGGCTTCATCGCCCGCTTCTCGAGCGCGGGGGAGAGCCGGTTCGCGCGGCGCTTCGGCGGGCCGGAGTTCGACATGGGCAACGAGATCGCCGTCGGTGAGGGCACGTTCCTCGCAGGCACGGTGAGCGGCGAGAGCGATGTGCTCGGGACGACGGTGGACGCGGACCTCGAGGGCGCGCCGTTCGTCGCGAAGCTCACGGAGAGCGGGACCGCCGAGTGGGTGATCACGCCGGAGCCGAGCGGCACGATGTACGGCCTCGCGCCCGACATGACGGGAGGCGTCTACGCGGCGGGTCGCTACGACGATCTCGTCACCTTCGACTACACCCCGTTCGCGCTGCACGCGAGCGCGCCCTCGGAGGTCACGGCGCTCCACCGTTACGCGTCGAGCGCCGGCTCCTCCGAAGGCATGGCGCTCACCTCCGGCGGCACGCTCTGGGTCGCCGGCACCTTCTACGGGTCCATCGACGTCGGCTCGGGTCCCGTCGCGTCGCCGAGCACGAGCGGATTCGTCCTCCGCATGCCGGCGCGCAAGTGAAAGAAGCCGGGTCGGCCGGTATCGGTCGCGGACAGCGGTGGAGGTCGCTAGCGACGCTTCAGAAGGCCGGGTAGCAGCTCTTGCCGTCGGTGGTGATCGGTTTGTCCTCGGGCTCGGCCTGCGTGAGGTCGATGGCGTGGAGATCCGTCACGTCGTCATGGCGCAGGCAGTAGACGAGGGACGTCGCGTCGGGAGCGATCGTCGCGCTCGTGATGTAGGTTCCGGGCTCGGCGAGCACGAGGGGGGATATCGTGGCTGTGGCCATGTCGTAGGCCAAGAGGGCGCTTGTCTCTACCGTCGTGTCGTTGGCCGGAATATCGACGGCCGCGGCGAAGACAAAGCCGCTGCCGTCGCCGACCCAGCTCGCCGTGGTAAGGGAGGGCCGCAGTTGGCCTGCGCCGTAGCCATAATCCACGAGCTTCTCAGGGGTGGTGCCGCCCGTGCTCGGATAGAGAAAGATTCCCTCATCCTCCGAATTCACGCACACGCTGTGAATGAGGAGGATTTCGCCGGTGGCCGGGTTGACCGAAGGTTCTATCACCGTGCAGCTCGTCACCGTGGGGAAGGAATCCGGCAAGCCACCTCCCGCGGGCACGCGCCACGGGAACGAGCCTCCTTGGAGGCTCGTCCCCTCGTACCACCAGTTGCCAAAGTCATAGAGAATGCCGGTGCCATCGGCCGTGAACATCGGTGCGTCCACCGAGATTTCGAAGTTCGTACGGCCCTCGCCGTTGTTGGGAAACACCGGCGTGAGGCGGCGGAAGTCGGTCCCGTCGGTGGCGAGGCTCCAGAGGCGGCGGGTCGCGAGGTGGGTGTCGTTGTCTTCCTTGGTGGGGCCGTAGAGCGAAGCGAGGACGATGCGGGTGCGGTCGGGCGAGAGGGTGTGGCCCCAGATCTCCCAACCTTCACTGCCGTCGCCGCGCAGATCGGTGACTACGCGCTCGGCGCCCGTCGCGAAGTCTCGCGCGATGAGATGATCGTGATCGGCCGTCTCTGCGCGCACATAGAGGAACGTGCCGGCGGGGAGGGCATCCGCGCCGGTGGACGAGCCACCGCCGCCGGAAGAGCCCGTGCCGCCCGATGTGCCAGCGCTGCCGGAGGAGCCGCTCGAACCAGCGCCCCCTCCGCCGGAGGGGCCCGTACCGCCGGAGGTGCCGGCGCTGCCGGACGTGTCCGATGTGCTGGTGGACGACGCGCTCTCGGGGGTGCAGGCCAACGTCGATCCCGCGGCGATCGCAACGAGACCGAAGACTAGCCAACTGTTCTTCGTCGGAATCATACGAACAGCCTAACGAAGTCTGCTCGCGCGCATCCGTCTTTCAATCCGGCCGGAGCAGGGCGCGGGAGAGGGCGCCCCGGCGGTCACCGGTCCGGCAGGGCCACGATCCCGACATAGGTGGGCTCGGGGACCTCGGTGACGCGGCCGGTCGGCTCGAGGGCGCCCGTCGCGTCGTCCACGTGAAACGCGACGATGTTGTTCGAGTCCTGGTTCGCGACGAGCATCAGCTTGCCTGTCGGCGAGATCTGGAAATGGCGAGGCGTCATGCCCTGCGTCGACGCATGGCCGGCGGGCGTGAGCGTGCCACGCTCGGGATCGACCGCGAAGATGGCGATGCTGTCGTGGCCGCGGTTCGACCCGTACACGAACTTGCCCGACGGGGACACCTGGACCTCGGCGCAGGCGTTATCCTCCGCGCTCACGCCGTCCGGCAAGGTCGAGACGGTCGCCAGCGCGGAGAACGTCCCGCGCGACGGCTCGTAGCTCAGGGTGGTGATCGAGCCGGCAGACTCGTTGATCACGTACGCGAACCGGCCACTCGGGTGAAACTCGAGGTGCCGAGGCGTCGTGCGCGCGGGGAGCTCGAGGGCGGGCGGGTCGTTCGGCTCCATGTGGCCCGTGTCCGCGTCGAAGGTGAGCTGCGTTATCGTGTCGAGCCCGAGGTTTGTGACGAACGCGAACCGGTTCGCCGGGTCGGTCACGGCGTGGTGCGATCTCGCCCGGCGCCCGAAGGACACGTCGCTGACCGCCTGGCCGAGCGCGCCGTCCGGGCCGACGGGGAGCACCGCCGCCGTCCCGCCGCCGTAGTTGGCGGCGAGGACGAAGCGCCCGGCGCGATCCGTGGACAGGTGGGCAGGGCCCGCGCCCTTCGAGGACGCCCTGTTGATGAACGCGAGCGTCCCGCCCTGCGGATCGATCCGGAACGCGCTGACGGCCCCCGACAGCTCCCCGTCCACCTCGTTCAGCTCGTTCACCGCGAAGAGGTGCTCGTGCGCGGGGTCGACGGCGAGGAAGGTCGGGTTCATCTCGGCGTCGAGCGGGCCCTGCACGGCCGAGAGCGCGCCGTCGGCGCCGTCCAGGCGGAAGACGAAGAGGCCCTGATGACCACCGACATAGACCATGAACGCGCGTTCGTCCTGCGCGCCGCCGCCCGCTCCGCTGCCGCCCGCTCCACCGCCGCCGGTCACGCCGCCGCCGGCCGCGCCGCCGCCGCCGGTGCTGCTGCCGCTCGCGCCGCCGCCCTGGATCGCGTCGTCACCGCCGCCGGCAGTCACGCCCGTCGTGGCGCCATCGTTCGCGGCTCCAGCGCCGGAGCTGCCGCATCCGAGCCACATTCCTGCCGCCAGAAAGAGGAGCGCGCGCTGCATCGGCCTGTTTTCTCCTGCCTGCTGCGTTAGCCCTGGCCAGGGCCGCGGCGCAAGCGCCTCGGCGCGATCCTCTTCGCGGCGCGGGGCGACAGGTCCGCGGCGGACGCGCCGCCCCGCGGCGATGGCCGGGGAGGAGAGTCCGCGACGCCTCGCGGCGCCTCAGGCTCGCCCGCGCAGCGCCCCGGCGGCGGCGCCGAGGAGCGCGCCGGCGGCGATGGGCAGGCCGTGGGCGAAGCTGACGTGGACGAGCTCGTCGAGCGAGCAGTGCGCGTGGATGCCGATCGCAGCCGCGAGCCCGCACAGGGCCCCCATCGCGGCGCCCCGCCACGCCGGGGCCGAGAGGAACGAGCGGCGCAGCAAGAGCGCCGCCAGCGCGAGCGGCACGAGCGCCATGCTGAGCGCGACCGCGCTGCACTCGAGGTGCACCTCCAGGGGCGCCGGCGGGTCCGCCGCGCGCGTCGTCACGACCGCCGCGGCCAGGAACCCGAGCGGCACCGCGGCGACGAGCGCCTGGAGCGCCCGCACACCGGCCGGCAGGCCCCGGGCGCGCGGCACGAACACGACAAGCAGGCCGAGGCCGGAGAGCGCCGCCCAGAGGACGAGCGGGAGGGCGACCCGGGGCGACCCCAGGTCGTCGCGGAACCCCTCGACCCACGTCCGGAGCAGGATCCACGCGAGCCCCGCCAGGATCGCGCCGACGACGCGGCGCTCGCGCGCCGGGCGCGTCGGCGACGGCTCGGTCGGCGCCTCGACCACCGCGGGCGGTGGGCGGGCGGCGAGGTGGGCCGCGGGATCGGGGATGTCCTTAAGGCCTTTCAGCAAGTCGCGCTCATTCGCCATCGGCACCTCCCCGGACGCCGCCCTGCCCCTTGCTCCGGCGGCCGCCCCGCTCCGGCTTTGCGGCAGCGGGCTGTTCGTCGTCCCTGTCCACGCGTTGTTCCGGGCCTCGTTCCGCCTCGGGCCGCCGCTTGAGATCGTCGAGCGCCGCCCGCAGCGCCTCGTAGGCGCGGAACGCGCGGAGCTTCACCGCGCTCGTGGTCGTCCCCAGGATCGCCGCGGCGTCCTGCACGCTCAGCCCCTCGTACCGGAGGAGGATGAACGCCTCGCGCTGCGACGCCGGGATGCACGCCAGCGCGCGCTCCACCGCCCGCGCCGTCTCGGAGGCGATCGCGACCGCCTCGGCGTCCGCGCCGCGCGCGTCCGGCGGCTCCGCGCCCGGATCGCTCGGGAGGCGCTCGGTGCTGCGGTGCTTCTGGGCGCGCGCGTGATCCAGGTACGCGTTGCGCGCGATGGCGTAGGCCCAGGGCGCGACGGCGCCGCCGCGGGCGAAGCTCGATCGGGCGCGGTGCATCCGCAGGAACGTCTCCTGCGTCAGGTCGCCCGCGAGCGTCTCCGAGCCGCACATGCGGGTGAGGTACGCGAGGAGGCGCGCCGCGAGCGCGCGGTGAAGCTCCGGAAACGCGCGCGCGTCGCCGCACGCGTACCGGTCCATCGCTTCGTTCAGGGCGAGCTCGTCCATGGCGGTCCTGACGGCATACACCGTCTGCGCGCCGGCGATCATCGCGGCGCCGCCGATGGCCCGAGGAGCGCCCCGCGCTCGGCCAGATCGCTCAGGAGGGCCGCGGTGCTCTCCAGCACGGGCCCGTCGACCGGGCGCCCCAGCGCGGCGCAGCCCTCGACCACGGCCGCCCCGAGCGCGGCGCCCGCGAGGAGGCGGCCCAGGATCTCCGCCGCGAGCGGCGTGAGCTCGAGGAAGCGCACGTCGTGCGCGGCGTCACGGTACACGAGCAGGCGCGTGGGCTCGCGCGCCGGCACGTCGCGCGCCGCCTCGTCGCCATGCAGCCTGTGGACCGCGTGCTCGTAGCGCACGAGCGCCGCGGCCCGCTGGAAGCGCGCCCCCCGGTCGAGCGATAGCTCCTCGTGGGGCGGCGCCGCATCACCCGGCGTCCCCGGCGCCCCGGCCTCGTCGTCGTCCTGCTCGGCGCACGCCGCCGCGAAGGCGGCCAGCTCGTGGCGCGCGAGGTCGCCGAGGTACGCGGGGACCTCCGGATCCCCGGCCCAGCGCGGCGCAGCGAAGCCCACGAACTCGAAGGCGACGTCGCGGAGGTAGCGCGACCGGGGCAGCTCCGCCTCGATGAAGCGCGCCACGTCCGCCTCGAACCGCGCGCCGAGCCGCGCCGCGGTCCGCGGGATCCCGGCGCGGATGGCGCCCGTCAGCCCGCGGCGGATGAGGCTCCGGTAGAGCAGCAGCCGCTTCGGCGGGAGCGCCGCCATCGCCTCGAGGTCCGGCCCCTCGAGCCCGGCGCGGGCGAGCCACGCGCGGGGCTCGCCCGCGAGCACCTCGCCGTCCGGCGCGCTCACGCTCCGCTGGAGCGCCCGCTCCAGCGCCACGAGCTCCGGCGGCGGCTCGTTCGGCGCCTTGCGCGGCTCAGCCGTCTCCCGCGGCTCAGGCACCCCGCGCGCCTCGCTGTCGCGCGCGCTCACGCCCGCGCCTCCCGCGCGGCGAGCCCCCGCTGGTACGCCGCGTCGACCTCGGCGAGCTCCGCGAGCAGCGCGCCGAGCGGCGGCACGTCGTTGTCGCGCTCGAGCACGACCGGCACCGGACCGGTCCGCGCGACCGCGCGGGCGAGCAGGTCGAGCACCGGGGCGATGACCGGCGCGCCGTGGGTGTCGACGAGGACCTCCGCGTCGTCGCGCCACTCGTGCCCCGCGACGTGCATCGCGACCACGCGCTCGGGTGGGATCTTCTCGAGGAAGGCGACCGGGTCGAAGCCGTGGTTCCGGGCGTTGACGTGGACGTTGTTCACGTCGAGCAGGAGCCCGCAGCCGGCGCGCTCGAGCACCTCGACGAGGAAGTCGGCCTCGTCGAGCGAGGCGCGGCCCGGGACCAGGTAGTAGGTGATGTTCTCGATCGCCATCGGGCGCCCCAGCCGGTCCTCCGCCTCGCGGATGCGGGCCGCGGCGTGGGCGGCGGCCGCGGGCGTGTGCGGGAGCGGCAGGAGGTCGTGCACGAACCTGCCGTCGACCCCGGAGAAGCAGAGGTGATCGCTGTGGAAGGGGGGATCGAGCCGCTCGAGGAACCCGCCGAGCGCGCGCAGGTAGCCGGCGTCGAGCGGATCGATCCCGCCGACCGACAGGGAGAGCCCGTGCGTCAGGATCGGGCGGTGCTCCCGGACGCGCTCGATCGCGGCGGGGAAATAGCCGCCGCGGCGCATGTAGTTCTCCGGGGAGAGCTCGAAGAAGGGGACGGGCAGCGCCGCGTCGCGCGCGTCGCGATCGGGCGCGTCGAGCGCCGCGAGCACCTCGTCGAGGAACTCCCATCGGAGCCCGAGGCCGACGCCGGTGAGCGCGCTGCCGGTCATGGGGGTGCGGGGAGGGCGCGGCAGGCCGCGATCAGCCGCAGGTGCCCTGGCCGCAGCCCGCGTGGCCGGGCTTCTTGGCGGCGGCGCCCGTCTTCTTGGCGGCGGGCTTGACCGGGGCGGCGGTGGGCGGCACGGGCGGGGCGGCCGTGGCCGCCGGGGTGGCGGTGGGCGCGACCTGCGGCGAGGTCGGGGCGGGCTGCGCGTCGGGCGCCGGCGCGGGATCGGCCGGGGAGGCGGGGACGTTCGCGCCCGCGGCGGCATCGCCGGAGGTGGTCTCGGCCGGCGCGGGATCGGCCGGCGCGGGGGCGGTCTGCTCGGCGGGAACCTCGCTTGCGTTGACCGGCGCCTGCGCGCCGGCGCAGCCGCTCATCACCATGGCGCCAGCGCTCAGCGCGGCGAGGGTCTCGTAAATGCTCTTCTTCGACAGCATCGTGTGGCTCCTCTGGTTCTCGTCTCGACGGGCCTACGCCCGCCGTTGTCGTCTCGACGGGCCTGCGCCCGCCGTTGTCGTCTCGAAGGGCCTGCGCCCACCGGGGGGCGAGGCGTGATCCGGCTCCCCGGCGGCATCCGGATCGCCGTGGCATCCCAGAGCCGCTGCGGCGCCGCAACGGCCTACTTTCGCGCGGCGCTCACCGCGCGCCGCCGTCTGCGGCCGGCGCCGGCGCCGTGGCCGCTGCGCCGGCGGTCGCGGTGAGATCGAGCGACACCATCGCCTCCTTGGCGACCTTGGGCGACAGCACCTCGAGCGTCTTCTGGGCGAGCTTTCCGAACGCCTCGCGCGGGCGGACGTCGTGCTCGGCGAGCCCCACCGGGAACGGCTTCGCCGTCTTCACGGTGACGCTGGCGGGCCTGTCGCCCTCGTACCTGAACGTCGCGATGAGCTCCACCGTCCTCGGGGACTGCCGCTGGTGCAGAAGGAGGTCGCCCGACGCCGTGACCGTCACCGTCCGCTCCGCGCCGGACAGCTTCGAGAGGTCCTTCTCGCCGGAGGTCGAGATCGACCGGATCGCGAACTGGGCCTTCTCGTTCTTCGCCCGGATGTCGTCGGGCGTGTCCTTCGAGATCTCGAGCCAGGTGCGCGCGTGTTCGTTCTGCAGATCGCTCTTCTTCTCCTCGCCGGGCTTGCCGTCGTCGCCCACGGCGGTCTGGAAGAGCTCGATCGTGGCGAGGTCGACCGTGATGAGGCCCGTCGTCTTCGTGATGTCGGCGGGGTCGACCTGCAAAGTCCCCCCGGCCGCGCCCGTGATGCGCCCGCGGATCTTCTCCCGCGGCGCGTCCATCACGAGCTCGACCTTGCTGCTCGCGCGGTCGATCGCGAAACCCGCCGCGGCGGGCGCCTTCGCCTCCGGCGCCTTGAGCTCGGTCGCGGCGGGCGCGAGGCTCGGCTGCTCCCCCTGGCACGCGGCCGCGCCTTGGCTGGCGGCCGCGAGCGCGAGGAGGAGCAAGGTCCTTGTCCGGATCGTCTTCACGCTCGCCTCCTGGCTCTCTCGGGTTGCTGCGCGCCGGCGCACGACGGCGCGCGGCGGCCTCCACTTGACCAGGAAGGCCGGCGCACGGGAAGGGAGATCGGGGTCGTCGTCGCCGCTCGCTCGCCCGCTCGACGCGTCGCCTGGCCCAGGCGACGCCGCGGCTTAAGGGATCGACAGAGCGCTCGCCGAGGCGCTGCTCGCCCTGCGGGCCGCCTCGAGAGCAGCGGTCGTGCGCACGGCGCTGCGTGCGGCTCCACATCAGGTTCCATGTTCGGTTCCACGTCCGAGATACGTGCGAGCCGCGCCGTGGTTTCGGTGGCGGCCGGCTGTGCGCGGCGCAGCCGGCTGTGCGCGGCGCAGGGCGACGTCCTCCGGGCCTGCGCTGCACAGCCGCATGTGGCCTGCTGTGTGCACGAGGCGGTCGTCGAAGACGGAACGAGCCAACCGGAGACAACTGCAATGAGCACGCGACGACTCGCGGCGGCTGCCATGACCGCCGCCGGAATGATGGCGCTGGCTGGTGCGGCGGAGGCGCAGGGCGCGGCGGGGCGGGATCAGCCCCTCCGACCGACAGGCAACATCCCTCCGGCGGATCAACCGCTCATCCGGCGCATCCCGGAGCCCACCGTCGCGGTCGAGGGCGGGTTCGGCGTGCTGGGCTACGTGGGCGGCGCCGCGGGCATCGGGCCGAGCTGGAACGTGCGGGTGACCGGGAGTATGTCGCCGCGCGTGGCCGTCGAGGCCAACTACACCGGCTCGGTGAACCAGCGAACGATCGAGGGGAAGTCGCTGCTGATGACCTCGCTCGACGCGGGCCTGCGTTACAACATCCTGCGCGCGGACGAGGCGATCGTGCAGCCGTTCGTGGTCGGGGGCGTGGGCTACATCGGCTGGGCGGGCCGCGGCGGCGACGCGTTCGCGGTGTCGGTGCCGCTCACCGCGGGCGTGGAGCGGCTCGTCACGCGCAACGTCAAGGTGGGCGCTCGGTTCAACTTCCGCCCCGCGTTCTTCGACGACCTGACCATCGGCGGCGTGACGAACCGGACGGGCGGCGACAGCTGGTCGCTGCTCGCGCACGGCGGCGGCGCGTTTTGACCTGGGCCATCGGGTTTTGGCCTGGGCCATCGGGCTCTTGACCGGGGCCGCGCTCGCGGAACCAGGCGAGCGCGCGCCGGGACCATGTCGTCCCCTGGAGTGGAGTACGCTGCCGGCCGCCTGGGCGGCGACCCGCCTTCGGGGTCCCGCGGCCGGGCTTCATCCACGGAGAACGACGGTATGAACACGCGCAGCGACTCGCCCCGTCGGGGCCCGAGCCTCTCTCTCACGGGGCTCGTCTTCACGGGGCTCGCGCTCGTCTCGAGCGCGGCTTGCTCCAGCCAGCAGCCGCCGACCCAGGGGACGTCGACGACGGCGGCGGGCGACCGGCGCGACAACGACTGTTCGACTGGGCCGCTCCTCGAGTGCCCCGAGGGGCAGCTCGACGGCTGCGCCAACGGGACCACCACGGAGCACCGATGTGTCGCGGCGGGGCGGGGGAGGTGCCTCGATATCCGAGCTGCGCTCGTGAAGTGCCTGGACGGCGAGATCCTGACGCACGACGGCTGCCCCGAGCCG
This sequence comes from Sorangium sp. So ce375, assembly GCF_051473855.1. NCBI lineage: Bacteria > Pseudomonadati > Myxococcota > Polyangiales > Polyangiaceae > Sorangium > Sorangium sp. So ce375. The sequence goes on along the minus strand of NZ_CP150335.1, from coordinate 8,581,461 downwards.
GCCTACATGAAGCGGTGTGCACCCAGCTCCGCGCAGCTGCCTTGAGCGGCAGCTCTCGATCGGGCGTCCGTTTCCTGCGACCCTTCGGCATGGGCGCTCCTTACTACTCGTCCGAGGCCGCCCATTGATAAAGTTCAGTGGCTCATCGGGCGCCACGAGCTGCACCAGGTGGTGCAAGCCCGGTCGCGACCCGCTTGCAGGTGATGCAAGCCCGGTCGCGACCCGCTTGCAGGTGGTGCAAGCCCGGTCGCGACCCGCTTGCAGGTGGTGCAAGCCCGGTCGCGACCCGCTTGCAGGTGGTGCAAGCCCGGTCGCGACCCGCTTGTTGCACCTACAGGCCTACCGGCGACCTGCTTTCCGCTGCTGCATCGTCGCCGACACGATCGGTCCCCCCGCGTACGACCCGGCGCCGCCCTCGCTGCCCCAGCTGTCGACCTCGTCGGGCGGAGTGTCCTCGAGCTCGCCAGACGGCGTGACCGGCCCGCGGACGCCCGGGACATCCGCCTGCGGCGGAGGCCGCTTCTCATGGCTGACCTCGTTCCCGGAGCGCGGCGCGCCCGGCGGATCGTGCGTCTTTTCGACTCCCATGTTCCCTCCTTCCCGAGGACTCCTGGGACCGGCGCGCTCGATCGTCCACTCCTCCCCTGCGGCGGCTGCCCTGTCTGCCCGCCGCCCCAGGCTCAGTCGTCGTCCAGGACCGGGATCGTGAACCTGAAGGTCGTCCCCACCCCCACGCGGCTCTCCACGTGGATCGTCCCCCCGTGTGCCGCCACGAGCTCCCGGGCGATGGCCAGCCCGAGCCCGGTGCCTTTGTAGCCGTTCCGCTGGCCGCGCCAGAACCGCTCGAAGAGGTGGGGCAGCTCGTCCTCCGGGATCCCCGGCCCGGTGTCGGCCACCGAGAGGACGACGTGCTCCTCCCGGCGCTCGCACCGCACCGTGATCGCCCCCTGGGCGCCCGTCACCTGGAGCGCGTTGCTCAGGAGGTTCGTGAGCACCTGGAGCACCCGATCGCGATCGCACGCGACGAGCGGGACGTCATCGGCCGACACGAGCCCCAGCTGGACCCCCTTCTCGTGGGCCTGCGACTCGAACGTCTCCACCGCCTCCCTGCCGATCTCCCGCGGATCCTGCGGCTGCGGGCGCAGCGCCAGCCGGCCCGCGCGCAGGCTCGCGAAGTCGAGCAGGTCCTGGAGCAGCCGATCCATCCGGTGCGCAGAGCGCTGGATCGCCTGGATCGCCTTCGTGTCGCCCTTCTCCTCCCGCGCCGCTGCGCGCTTCGTCATCACGGCGGCCGCCGTGAGGATCGCGCTCAGGGGGTTCCTGAGGTCGTGGGACACCGTGGCGAGCACGTTGTCCCGGAGCTCGATCGCGCGCTGCGCCGTCTCGTACAGGCGAGCGTTGTCCGCGGCGAGCGCCGCCCGCTGCGCCAGATCGTGCGCGACCGCGAGGTCCACCTCGTCGTAGACCCGATCGGACCCCGTGGTCGCCAGCGTGATGCAGCCGAACGTGCGGCCGCGCGCGACCATCGGGACCACCATGGCCGACGAGATCCCGAGCGCCTGGACGAACCGCCGGAAGGCGCCGTGCTCGTCGAGCGAGGCGAGCGCCGGGTGCGACAGGTCGCGGACGAGCTCCGGCCGCTCGCTGCAGAGCGCCCGCTCCAGGAGCGCGGTCAGCGCCGGCGGGGGATCCAGCTCGCGGAGCAGCGCCTGCGCCCTCTGGAGATCCTCCGGGCGCGCGTGCGTCGCCGTTCCCCCCCGCGCCTCCTCCAGGTCCGGGAGCGTCTGGATGACGCACCAGTCCGCGAACTCGGGGACCGTGAGGTGGCCTATCCGATCGAGCGTGCCCTGAAAATCGAGGCAATCGTTGAGGGCGGCGCTCGCGGTGGCCAGGAAGCGCTCCCCCCGCTCCGCGCGCGTCCGCTCGGTGATGTCGAAGAAGGTCGCGACGGCCGCCTCGACGCGCCCGCCCGAATCCAGGACCGGCGCCGAGCGCACGAGGATCCGCCCCCGCGTATCGTCGCTGCGGAGGATGTCGATCTCCTCGTCGATCACGGTCTCGCCGGTCATGATCGTCCGCGCGAGAGGCCAATCCCTGGCCTCGTACGGCTTGCCCGACTGCGTATCGAAGCCCAGGCCGACGGCGTAGTCGTCGAGGCCCCCGACCCTGATGCGCGGCAGCCGGAAGATCGCCGAGGCCTGGGAGTTCGCGATGAGGATGCGCCCCGTCGGCGGCTCGGCGATGACGAGCCCCGCCGGCAGCTGCTCGACCACGGCCGCGAGCAGCGCGCGGGCGTCGTCCGCCTGGCGCCGCGACGCGCGCTCCTTCGCGACGAGCTGCGCCTGCACGATGATCCCGGTCGCCCGGCAGGTCATCGTGCGCAGCATCAGCGTGTCGTCCTCGGAGAACTCCTTAGCGCTGCGGGAGCCGAGGACGGCGACGCCGATGGGGCGCCCCTCGTGGATCAGCGGCACGCCGTAGACGGCGCGCATCCCCCGCGCCCGGATCTCCCGGGCGGTCATGGGCAGGAGCCCGACCGCGGCGTCGAGCGACGTGGGCCCGCGCAGCGCGAGCACGGCGCGGGCGAACTCCCGCGTCGCCTCCAGCGAGGGCCCGAGAAGCGGCCCGCCGTCGAGGCCGGCGGTCGCGTGGACCTCCAGGGCGTCCCCGTCTCCGAGCAGGACGAGCGCCACGTCCACGGCCGCCGCCACCTCCTGCGTGGCGCGGAGGAGCGCCCTCAGGAAGGTGTCCAGATCGCTGCTGCCCAGGGCGGCCGTCGAGATGGCGTCGAGCACCTGGAGCAGGCGCACGCGCGCCGTCTGGTAGCGCGACACGGCGTCCGCGATCGCCTCGTCGATGGTCGCGTTCAGCTGGATCAGCTCGCGCCCCCCGCTCCCGCCGCCGTCCCGCTCCCAGAGCTCCAGGATCACGGCGCGGAGCGCCGCGTACTCCATCACGACGTCGGCGAGGTCGTACCCGTGAGCGAGCCGGCTCAGCGCGTGCAGCCCGGGGACCCCCCGGAGCCTCCGGTCGACTGTGGCCCTCGCGTCCGCGCTGCGCGTGCCTTCAGCGATGTAAGCGAGGACGTCCGGGAGCTGGTCGGTCGGCATCGGCGCCGGCGACCGCCGCGCCGGGCTGAGCGCCTGGACTCGATGTTTCCAGGCCTCCAGGATCGCGTCGTGCTGGCGCTGCACGAAGTCGGAGAGCCGCTTTGAGGTCGGTCTACCGAGCGAATCCATCAGGGATCCCCACGATAGCGCGAAACGTCGGGCACGTGTTCCCCTCGCGTCGAGTCGAATCGACGAAACAGGATGGAGCCCGGACGGAGCTCGCGCTCCGCGGGCTCACGCGCCCACGTCGGCCAAGGTCAGCTTCGGATGCCTGGCGCCTCATGGCCGCTCTGGGCGACATACTCCTGGTATCCCCCGCCGTAGACGCGCGGCCCGTCGGGCAGCAGCTCGAGGACGCGGTTGGACAGCGCGGCGAGGAAGCGGCGATCGTGCGAGACGAACAGCATGGTGCCCTCGAAGGAGGCGAGCGCGTCCACGAGCATCTCCTTTGTCGCCATGTCGAGGTGGTTCGTCGGCTCGTCGAGCACGAGGAAGTTCGGCGGATCGTAGAGCATGATCGCGAGCACGAGGCGGGCCTTCTCGCCGCCGGACAGGACCCGGCAGGGCTTGTCGATGTCGTCGCCGGAGAAGCCGAACGCGCCGGCGAGCGTGCGGAGCGACCCAATCGAGGCCTGGGGGAAGCTCGCGACGATGGACTCCCAGACCGAGCGGGTCGGATCGAGGAGCTCCATCGCGTGCTGCGCGAAATACCCCAGCTTGACGCTCGCGCCGACGCTCACTTCGCCCGCGTCCGGGGCGGCGGCCCCCGCGATGAGCTTGAGGAGCGTGGATTTGCCGGCGCCGTTCACGCCCATCACGCACCAGCGCTCCCGACGGCGGATCAGGAGGTCGAACCCGTCGTAGATGGGGCGATCTCCGAACGACTTCTTCACGCCGGCGAGCCGCGCCACGTCGTCGCCCGAGCGCGGCGCGGGCTTGAACTCGAAGCGGATCGTCCTCCTGCGCTTCGGCGGCTCGACCTTGTCGATCTTCTCGAGCTTCTTCACGCGCGACTGGACCTGCGCCGCCTTGGCGGCCTGGGCCTTGAAGCGCTCGATGAAGCGCATCTCCTTCGCGAGCATCGCCTGCTGGCGCTCGTACTGCGCCTCGGCCTGCTGCTCGTTGATGGCGCGCTGCTGCTCGTAGAACTCGTAGTTGCCGGAGTAGCTGGTGAGCTCGCCGCCGTCGATCTCGATGATCTTTGTGACGATGCGGTTCATGAACTCTCGGTCGTGCGAGGTCATGACGAGCGCGCCGGCATACTGCTTCAGGTACCCTTCGAGCCAGATGATCGACTCGATGTCGAGGTGGTTGGTCGGCTCGTCGAGCAGGAGCGCGTCGGGCCTCATGAGGAGGATGCGGGCGAGCGCGACGCGCATCTTCCACCCGCCCGAGAGGGCGCCCACGTCGCCGTCCATCACGGCCTGGCTGAAGCCGAGCCCCGCGAGGATCTCGCGCGCCTTGGCGTCGAGCGCGTAGCCGCCGAGCTCTTCGTAGCGGGCCTGGGCCTGCCCGAAGCGCTCGATCAGGCTCTCCATTTCATCCATGCGCTCGGGGTCGGCGAGCGCGGCCTCGAGCTCGCGGAGCTCCGCGGCGACGACGGAGACCGGGCCGGCGCCGTCCATGGTCTCGGCGACCGCGCTCCTGCCCGTCATCTCGCCGACATCCTGGCTGAAGTAGCCGATGGTGACGCCGCGGTCGATCGCGACCTGGCCGCCGTCGGGCGCCTCCTCCTTGGTGATCATCCGGAAGATCGTCGTCTTGCCCGAGCCGTTCGGCCCCACCAGGCCGACCTTCTCGCCGCGGTTCACCGCCGCGGAGGCCTCGAGGAAGAGGATCTGCTTGCCGTGCTGCTTGCTGATGGAATCGAGACGGATCACGAGGGCGCTGCCGCAGGAGGCGGCTCCTTTCCGCGCCCCCTATACCAGACGGCCCGTCGCGCGCTGTGGCATTTCTTCCGTCGCAGGCGGCCTTGAACACGGCGCGCGCCGTGACCCGCGGTCAATCGATGCATTGCTCGCCCTCGGGCGCATTGCACAGGAGCCCTTTTTTTTCTCTCCTGCTATGGGCGCGTTTTCTATCCCCTTTTTCACGCTCATCCGCGCTTGATGTCGCGGGGCCGAGAGGGCAGAAGGGCCGGCATGAGCAAGGTCCAGATCCTCTCTTATGCCGGCTGCAGCACCTGCAAGCGAGCGCTGAAGTGGCTCGGCGAGCGCGGCATCGACGTCGCCGTGCGCCCCATCGTCGACGAGCCGCCGACGGCCGCGGAGCTCGCCCGGTGGGTCCCCGCGAGCGGGCTCCCGGTGCGCCGGTGGCTCAACACGAGCGGACAGAGCTACCGCGCGCTCGGCAAGGCGCGGGTGGACGCCGCGAGCGACGACGAGGTCGCTCGGTGGCTCACCGAGGACGGGAAGCTCGTGAAGCGGCCCGTGCTGGTGAAGGGGAGCCGGGTGCTTGTGGGCTTTCGCGAGGACGACTACGCCGCGCTGTTCGGCTGAGCTCGTTGCGCTGTTCGGCCGAGTCCGCCGCGTTGTTTGGCTGAGTCTGCCGCGTTGTTTGGCTGAGTCCGCCGCGCTGTTTGGCTGAGTCTGCCGCGTTGTTTGGCTGAGTCTGCCGCGCTGCTTGGCTGAGCTCGTCGCGTTCGGACGAGCGACCTCGGCCGTGGCGCCGCGGCCCGAAGCGTCTAGGGGCGCGGCGCCTCAGGGGGCCGAGGTGAAGCGGCCTTTCCGGACCTGGCTCAGCTCGAACGAGCTCTCCGGGTCCAGGTTGTTGTCCGTCGTGCCGTTGCGCGTGCGGCGGATCACGAGGTCCACGTCGCAGCTCTCGGGCTCCTGCGAGCTGGTCGCCTCCAGCTCGCCCGCGTCGATGGTGTACGTCCCCGGGTCGCCCCCCACATCGAACGTTTTGGAGAAGATGCAGTCGCCCTTCACGTCGATCACCATGTCGTCCCCGGAGGCGCTGGGCAACCACGCGACCGTGAGGTCCTCGCCGCGCGGGACCGGCTCCCGGGGCAGCGCCTCGAGGTCGAACGGGTCGGGGAGCGTCCCCACGTTGTTCGTCGCGTCGTCGTCGTCGTCGTCGTCTCGGTCCAGCAGCACCTTGATCTCGGTGCCTCCCGCGCCGACGTTGACGCCGGCCTCGTAGACCCCGGCGCTCTCGGCGGCCATCTCGACCTCGTCGCCGTCCACGGTCGCCGAGATCCGATCTCCCGCGCTGAGGATGATGTACGTATTGCTCTCGTCGCCGCCGGCCTTGAGGGTGGCCCGCAGGGTCGTCGACGACGCGCTCTCGGCGATCGCCTCCAGGGTCGCCGAGATCCCTCCTGTCTTGATCTGCTGCGAGTCGAGCGTCTCCGTGCAGCCTGCGAGCAGACCGGAGGCTGCGACCGCGAACATGGCCATCGTGGTCTTCGTGATCATGAGTTGCCCTTTCCTCACCGCCTCACCCGCTCGGGCGCGTCGGTCTGTAGTTTTGCATGAATACTACACTCGACCGCGCCTCGACGACGAGGCGCAAGGTTTCGACGATGCGTGGCGAGCTCGTCGTGGATTTCCCTTGAACGCCACCCCGCAACGTGGCTGTGAGGCGCCGCGCCTGCGCCGCGCTACCGTGCGCGCGCGAAAGCGGTGAACCGCGCGGGCTCGCTCACCACTGGCTGCGCAGCACGACGCCGCCGCCGGTCGGCCCCGCGAGCAGCGACCAGCTCACCGCGCCGGCTTTCGGGTGGGGCGCGGCGCCGGCGTGCGCGCCGGTGGCCGCGCTGGCCTGCGAGCTGGACGGGGAGGGCTCCGTCAAGAGGAGCACCAGCGCCGTGCCGGCCAGCGCCGCCCCGGCGCCGAAGCCGATCGTGCTCACAAGCCCCAGGTCCTTCGCGCGCTTTCCAGCGGCCTCTCCTTCGGGCGTCCTGCACACCGACCTGCCGGAGCCGACGTCGTCACAATCCTCGTCCGCGCGGCGGCTCTCGTTGAGCGCCATGGCCCCCGTCACCCCCCCGGCGATCAGCCCGCCCAGGGCGAGCCCGCCCGTCACGTAGGTCAGCACGCGTCGGCCGCTGGTCCCCGTTGGCGCCGGCGTCCGCGACGCGCCCTCGTCCTGGTGCGAGGGGGGCAAGGCGCCTTGCCGAGGCGGCTGATCCGTCGGTGTCGCGGGCGCCGCCTCGGGGAGCTTCACCTCGAGCTCGATCGTCTTCTGCTCGGACTTCTCGATCGTGAACCGCACCTCGTGCGTGGGCCCGCCTGGCGCCCTCGTCGTCACGACGTGCTCCCCCGGGTTGACGGGGAGCGCGATCCCGAGCGAAGGCCCCTCCAGCGTGATGCCGTCGCGCTGCACAAGCGTCCCCGGGGGCGCGTCGCTCGGCAGCGACAGCGTGAGCTGCGGAACGAGCGGCACGAGCGCGTCGCGCTGCTCGAGCACGATCTTGTAGCGATCGTACTGCTTGATCTGCTCGGACTCCGACATGCGGGAGTAGAGCGCGAGGAAGTCGTTGTAGCGCGAGACAGCGGTCGCTGTGCGCCCCCACTTGGCCTCGCACTCGGAGAGCGTGAACAGGCGCCCCGGGCGAGGATCGAGCCGATAGCTCTCGGTGAGGGCAGGGCAGCCGCTCTCGAACTTGCCCGCCAGCATGTCCGCGAGGCCCCGGTTGAAGAGCGACTCGGCCACGGCCACGGCGTCAGGCTGCGCGTTCGCCGGAGCGGCGATAGCAAGGCACAGGTATCCGCTCAAGATGGAGCCGGGCCAGAAGGTTCGCATCGGAGGTAACATGAGATACCTCCTTTGGGACCGCCCGAGGCAAAAAATCAGCGGGTTGTGGGGCCGCGTTCAGTCTGCTCCGTAGAGCGACTCCCGGGGCTTCGGCGAGGGGGAGGGGGAGGCGGTCGGGGTCGGCGCGATCTTGCGCCAGGCGCCGGGCGGCGGCGCCGGGGTGCGCGGCGCCGGCGAGGCCTTCGCTGTCGCCAGCACTTCGGGAGCGATCGCCAGGCTGCTGTTCGCGGGCGGCGCGGCGGCGGGGCTCGCGGACGCCGCGAGGTCGGTCGGCCCGGGCGCGCCGGACGCCTCGGGGCGGGCTGCGCCAGGGGCGGCTTCGGGCGGCGTTGCGCCAGGGGCGGCATCGGGCGGCGTGGAGGGCGGCGCGACGGCCGCGGCCTGCGTCACCTGTGCATGCTCGGTGTGGCCGGGGGCAGGGGACCCGCCCCTGCTGAACGCGGCGAAGGCGATGGCGCTGCCACCGACCAGGGCGATGGCCGCGACAGCAAGCGCGGATCGGCTCCTCGGCGTCGCGGCGGTGCCGGAGCCGGAGCCGGTGCCGACCCGGGTCTCAACGCCCGTGCTGGACGACTGGGCGGCCACCGGCATCGACGACGCGGGCCCCTGGCTCGCGTGGCTCATCCGCGGGATCGGCGTCTCCAGTACGGCCAGGCGCGAGGACCTGACCGTCAAGGGGGCGATGTCGAAGACCTCGGCGAGCGCCTCCACCGTGGACAAAGCGCTCGGGAAGCGCGCCCCGGGCTCGCGCGCCGTCGCCTTCGCGAACCACGCGTCGAAGCCCGGGGGCAGCTTCACCCCCTCCTTCTCCGCGCGCACGGACGGGGGCTCCTGCGGGCCGTGCATCGCGATCACCGCGAACGCGAGCGAGTTGCTGTACTCGCGCATGTCGTTCAGCCAGTAGGCCTTGCCGACGAGGGCCGTGTACGCGATCATGCCGAGCGCGAAGAGGTCGACCGCCCGCGTGATCGCCTCGCCGCTGAACTGCTCGGGCGCCATGTAGAGCGGCGTCCCGAGGGCGGCGGTGTTCGCCCCTTCGACCGCGGTCTCGGCGACCAGCTTCGCGATGCCGAAGTCGAGCACCTTGATCCGGATCTCGTCGTCGTCGTCGCTCGCCGCGAGGAAGAGGTTCGCGGGCTTCAGATCGCGGTGGACCACGCCGGCCGCGTGCGTCTTGTCCAGGGCGTGCGCGGTCTGGCGCAGGTAGGCGATGGCGCTCTCCGGCGGCAGACGCCCGCCGCGGCGGATGCGCTTGCTGAGCTCCTCGCCCCGGAGCAGCTCCATCACAAGGAACGGCATGCCGGTGTCCAGGTCGATCCCGGCGTCGAACACCTCGACGATGTGCTCGGTCGCTATGCGTGCGGCGATGCGCGCCTCGAGCTTGAACCGCGCGTGGAACTCCGGGTTCTCGGCGAGGTGCGGGTGCATGACCTTGAGCGCCCGCCGGCGATCCGTCTCGACGTGGACGACCTCGTAGACCGCCCCCATCGCACCCGTCGCGATGCTGCGCACGACGCGGTACCTACCAGCGAACAGCATCCCCTCGTTGAAGTTCAGCGACATAGTCTCACCCGCGTCGAACGAGGTTACACCACTTGGTCGGACGACCGCACTCGTTAACTTGCAGACCTTACAAACTCGCGGGCAGTGAGACTCCCCACATCGAACTCCCAATGTAGGTGATGCTCGCCAGGTCTGCGCCGGGTGCGCTTCCTGCGCTGCTCGGCGTCACGCACGCCCACGCACGCCACGCGCGCCGCTCGCGCCGCGTCTTGACCGTCGTCGGCGAGAAAACCCCGTGATTCCAGGGGACAAAGGGCCCCGCAGCCGCGATGGGGCGCCCGTCCGTTCCGATCGTTTTTCACGACAGACACACCGCATCGCCGGAGGCATCACCAGAGGCATCGTCAGAGCACGAGCACCGCGAGCAGCCGGGATCCGTGGAACACGTCGGACCCGCCGATATCGAGCTTGCGGCAGGCCGTGTAAAATCATCTCGAGCACCCGCGCCTGGCCGCGCGGGTGCTCGAGGTGATACCCTGGCCGATCGCTCGACGTCGCAGGACAGCGCGATGAGCACGCGGAGCCGGCTGAGGTGCGAAGTCAAGCGGAGCCGGAGCCCCAAGGACAAGTTGCCGGAGACCGCGATCCTCGTCGCCTCGTCGACCTCGCGCGCGCCGCCGGGGACCGCCGCTCGCGGCGCCGCGAGCGCGTAGAGGGGCCGCGCGAACGCCGGCGGGGCGCGGGGCTCACCGCGCGCGGCGCGGGCGAGCGCCTCGTCGAGCTTCACGCGGTAGAGCTTGGCGAGCGGGACGGCGCGAGCGTGGCGTGCGAGCGCACTGGACGCCGCGCCGCCGGCCTGCTCAGAATGCGCGGCCGTGGCTCCCAGCCGACCCAACGAGATCGACAGCGCGCGGGCCTGTGGCCCGCGGCTCGCGGCTCGCGTCTTGCTGACCCGTCGTCCTGGCCGCGCAGCACAGCGGTCGCTGACGGCGAAAGGGCCACGTGTGAAGGAGAAGAACCGGGATGAATGATGCCACATCCAGCTGCGACATCGGCATGATCGGGCTGGCCGTCATGGGCGAGAACGTCGCGCTCAACATGGCCGACCACGGGTTCAAGGTCGCCGTGTACAACCGCACGGTGCAGGTCGCGAAGGACTTCGTCGCGAGGAACCCGAGCACGCCCGGCGGCCTGGTCTACTGCGAGACGCTGAAGGACTTCGTCCGCGCGCTGAAGAAGCCGCGCAAGGCGGTGATCCTTGTCAAGGCCGGTCCGCCGGTGGACATGGTGGTCAAGCAGCTCATCGAGGCCGGCGTCGAGCCGGACGATATCGTCGTCGATCTGGGCAACTCGCTCTGGACCGACACCATCCGCCGGGAGCAGGACTACGCGAAGCAGTGCAAGTTCTTCGGCTCGGGCGTCTCCGGCGGCGAGGTGGGGGCGCGCTTCGGCCCCTCGCTGATGCCCGGCGGCGATCCCGCGTCCTGGCAGCACCTGGAGCCGATCTGGCGAGCGATCGCCGCCAAGGTCGATCCGGCGACCGGCAAGCCGATCGAGGGCGCGGCCCCCGGCAAGCCGGTGGAGGGCGGCGTGCCCTGCACGGCGTACATCGGGCCGAACGGCGCGGGCCATTACGTGAAGATGGTCCACAACGGCATCGAGTACATCGACATGCAGCTCATCTGCGAGGCGTACACGCTCCTCGACGGGCTGCTCGGGATGTCGAAGGACGAGATGTCTCGGGTCTTCTCGGAGTGGAACAGCGGGGATCTCGACTCGTACCTCATCCAGATCACCGCCGATATCCTCCAGCAGAAGGATCCCGTCCAGAAGGACAAGCCGTTCGTCGATTTCGTCCTCGACACGGCGGGGCAGAAGGGCACGGGCAAGTGGACGAGCAGCAACGCGCTCGACATGGGCATTCCTGCGAATGCGATCGCGGAGGCGGTGTTCGCCCGTTGCCTCTCGGCGTTGAAGGACGAGCGCGTCGAGGCCTCGAAGCACCTCTCGGGCCCGATCCCGGCCCCGGTCGCCGACCGCCAGGGGACGATCACGGCGATCCGGGACGCGCTGTACTGCTCGAAGATCTGCGCTTACGCGCAGGGCTTCCAGCTCATGGCGGCGGCGCAGGCGGAGTACAACTGGAAGCTTGATTTCGGCACGATCGCGAGCATCTGGCGCGGCGGCTGCATCATCCGCGCTCGGTTCCTCCAGAAGATCACGGAGGCGTACACGCGCAATCCTCGCCTGACGAACCTGCTGCTCGATCCGTACTTCAACGATCAGATCAAGCAGGGGCAGGCGAACTGGCGCAAGGTGGTGTCGATCGCCGCGCAGAACGGCGTCTGGGCGCCTGCGTTCATGTCGGCCCTTTCGTACTACGACGGGTACCGCGCGGCCCACCTGCCTGCGAACCTCTTGCAGGCGCAGCGCGACTACTTCGGCGCGCACACCTATGAGCGCACGGATCAGCCGCGTGGGAAGTTCTTCCACCTCGACTGGCCGGATCCCTCCCGTCCTCAGCTCGACATCAAGGGCACCGGCGGCGGGCACTGACGCCCGGCGCGATCCCCGTCGCCCTCCCGCTGCCGTCTCCTGTCTCCCGTCTCTCGCCTCATCCTCTTCGGCGCTCGCTCTCCTCCTCGTTCTGGCGTGAACGGGCTCTGGAGCGGCGGTCACCTGCTTCGGATACGGACCCATCTCGACGTTTTCGGTGCTCAGCGCACTGGAGTGCGCTTGCGCGCCGAAAACGCCGATCTGGACCCGTCTCCTGTGCGGGTGACCGCCGCTCTGGGTCCCCTCGGCCCGAGGGGGGAGCGCGAGCTTGCGCGCTCCGCATCACGGCTTGAGCGCCGCCCGGCGGGCGAGGGCGGTCGTCGCGTCTATGCGCGCTAGCAGCGGCAGAGCAGCTGTCGAACGGCCAGGACTGTCGCGCCTGGGGGTTCGCCGGGAGCGGGCGGCGCGGCAGGGGCGAGCGGGGTCTGATGGAGCCTCGCAACTGACGACAACTGACGACAACAGACGAGCAACAGACGAGCGCCGCGAGCAATGAAAAGAAATCATCTGATGCCGTGAGTTTCGGACAGTCAAACGTAAGTTATCGATTTTGTGGGTGATTTGGGCGAGAGAGCCCTTGGAGGGCAGCGTCGTTGACGGCAGAATGGGCGGCGGCAGATCGGGAGGAGCGCCCGCCCATGTCCAACCATCGACGGAACAACACGAGCGACATGCCCCGCTCAGGGAACGTGAAGCAGCTGAGCGCGAGGGAGAGGTGGGAGCTCGCGTGGGTGCGGAGGCTGGGCCTCGAGGACGTGGAGTGGGACGCTGAGCGCTACTGCGAGCACTGCAGAGCGGAGCGAGCCGCCCGAGAGGAGGCCGCCGAGGACATCGCAAAAGCCCCCGGAGGGCGATCCGAATAACTCGACCTCAGGTGAGGCTGATCCGCGGCCGCAGGTTCTGCTCGCGCAGGAACGGCTCGAGGTCGTCCACGATGTCGAGCTGCACCCCCGCCAGGCTCATCGCCGCCGCGATCGTCTGGATCCCCATGCGTCCGAGCTTGTTCATCTCCGGGGGCGGCCGGACGACGATGTGCTCGATCTTGTCGCGCACGTTGAGCCCCCACTGGGTCAGGACCACGCGCGCCTCGCTCTCGTACCGCACCATGAGCGCCATGTCGTAGATGAAGAACGCCCGCTCCCCGGGGCGCATGACGTTCACGAGCCTCTGGTACGCGTCGACCGAGATGAACCGCGCGATGTCGCCCGTCGCCACGGTGTCCCGCAGGAGCTGCACGACCATGCCTGCCGGCTGCGTGATCCACACGCCGACGCTCCCGGAGTCATCGAGCAGGTGCGGCTGCCTGCGGAACGCGAGTCTGCGGTTCGACGGGAGCATCTCTCTAATGACAATAGCCATTCCGGCTACCGGGGCTCGCCCGCGACGACCGGACGCGCCCCGCCAGCCCGACCGGTCCGGCAAGGCCGAAGGGCGCTATGGTTCCACACATCACCGGTCGAGCTCCTTCCAGGGGGTCAACGCTGCGCCATGGTGGTCGCAAAAAACGGATTCGGCCAGAAATGTGTGATCTTGCCGCCCGGGGACCGCCGCGCAGCCAGGCGGACATGGCCTTGGCCGCGCTGAAGCGGCCCCCCGAAGGCAGGACATGGCGAAGGTCGCCGGGCATCCCAGTGCTCCCCGCCTGACCGCTCAACCCGCGCGCCGCCGGGGCCGGCGCCGCCCGCGCCGCGGAGGGAGCGGCGAGGGGAGGCGGCGCGCGTGGCCGATCAGGCGAACAGCGCGGCGCAGGCCGACCCGATGAGGTTGACATGCTCGAGCCGGGTGACCCGGGGCTCGACGCGCGAGCCGACGAGGGTGCGCAGCGTCTCTTGCACCCGCGACGCGTAGCGGGGATCGCCCCAGAAGAGGCTGCCCTCCGCGAGGATACCGACGCCCGGAGGGCTCTCGAGCACGTCGGCGACGGCCGCGAGCGCCGCAGCCACGAGATCGGCCGAGCGCTGGAGCAGGTCACCGGCCACCCGCCGCACATCCCCGGCGCCCTCGTCGCGGAGCCGCACGAGATCCGCGGCGCTCGTCAGGGGGGCATGATCCGGACACAGCCGCCCGAAGAGCCGGGGCAGGTAGGCCCCGGACACCGCCTTCTCGAAGCGCTGCGCCCCGGGGTTCTCGGAGCTCGCGTCGAGCTCCGCGTCGAAGGGCTGGAGGTGCGGAGGGTTGAAGTTGCCGTTCTCGAGGTTGACCGCCATCGGCGCGACGAAGTGCCCCGTCTTGAGCTTCGGGATCCGTCCGGCCGGGAGGAACGTGGCCATGTTGGTCCCCGTCCCCACGATGAGCCCGATGAACGCCCCGGGCTGCGATCCGCCGTGCGCGAAGGCGCCCCCGAGCAGGCTCGCGACCGTGTCGTTCAGCACCCGGACCGGACCGGGACGGAGCCTCCGCGCGCTGAGCGCCCGGCCGAGCCGCTCGCCCACGCAGGTGCCCTCGACCCCAGGGACCTGGACGCCCTTGGTCCAGCGGAGCAGCCGCGCGTCGAGCGACGGCAGCGTCTCCGACGGGTACGAGAAGCAGTACCCCACCGGCAAGCCGTGCACGGCGCCCAGGCGCTCGACGAGCTCCGCCTGCACGTCGAAGAAGGCATCGCCCGCGATCTCCGGCCCGCCCGGGAACTTCGCGGGCTCGGGCCCGGCGACGATGCGCGACACGCCGCCCGGCGAGAGCTCCACGACGGCGGCGCGCAGGTTCGTTCCGCCCGCGTCGACCACCACGGCGCGCCCCGTCATCCCTTCCGGCGGCGGCGCGAGGTAGGCAGGGAGCGCGGCGATCTCGGTGCCGGGCGTGGAGAGACCGAAGACGATGCGCGCCGCGAGCGTGCGGCGGACGTCCTGGAGCTCGGTGAGCGAGAGCTTCATCGGGGGAATGCTTACCCTTGGGCCCCAAAGAAGGAAATAACTTTGCAGGTGAGGCCTCGAGCGTGCTTGGCGTCGCCCTCGCTCGGACGGCAAGGTTGCAGCGCCTCGCCGCTGGGATTGCGCCCTGCGTCACTTGGCAGAGGTAGCTGGAGAGCGGTTGTCGTCCACACCGAAGACGACGGGATAGACCACCGTGGCGACGCTCTTGTGGTCAGCGGCGGAGGGGAATCGGAGGCTGCGGAAGACCTCGAGCACGCAGCCGATGACCTTGGCATCGCGGAGCGGAGGAGCGGGTGACGACGACGGCGTCGCGCCGGGCGATGGCAGCGCGATGAGGAGAGGCGCGTCCGCGGGCGGGCGGTCGGCGTCACCCGCATAGGTGACCTTCCCCTCGCCATCGACGACGAGGTGGACGGGCAGGCGTCCTTCGAGCTTGGGGTTCTGGCGAAGGCCCTTTTCGAAGCAAGCGCGCATCTCGCCGAAGCGCTCCTGGACGACGCTCCGCACGACGTGAGGCGGGATGTGGGCTTTGCCTTTGATCGGCTCATACGGGTTGCTCTTGCAGCGGGCGGCGATGGCCCTCACGACCTTGGCGTCCTGGTCGAGCTCCCGCTCCAGGCCGGCGCGCGCGAGACCGGCGTTCTTGCGATCGCGCGCGTCGAGCGACGCGCGGAGCTTGCGGACCGCGGCGCCGGTCCGGGCGAAGCTCTCCCGGATGTCCCTGGCGCCCTGGGCGAGCTCCGGATCGGAGGCCTGGGCCGCGGCCGCGCGCGCCCAGAGATCGAGCCGATCTGCGATCCTCCCGAGCACGTCGGGCGGGGTGCTCAGGTCGGATTGACGGAGCACCTCGATCATCCGCGAGGCCTTCTGCACCTCCGGGCCGAGCGCCTTGCAGTCGGCGTCGGGCGAGCGCGCGGCGCTGCCCTTCCCGGGCAGGGGGATCGGGGCGCGCTCCGTCGCGGGCGAGCGGGCGGGCGGACGGTCGTTCCCAGGCGAGCGGACAGGCGCCCTCGCCTTGTCGGGCAGGGGGATCGGGGCGCGCTCCTTGGGGGCCGCGGGCGCGTTGTCGCGGGCGCGCTGGCTCCGGGACGGGCGGAGGGCGGCGCGCTCCTTCTGCTCGGGCGCGCGCAGGGCGGCGCGCGCCTCACCGGTCGAGCTCTCCGGGACCGCGCTCGGGGCGGCGACCCTGATGCGCGCGGGGTCGGCGTCGGCGGTCGGCTCCCTCCGAGGCGCCGTCCCGCAGCCCAGCAGGGCATGAACTCCGACGAGGACGAGCCACGCGCTTCGCATCCGTTCCTCCGAGGTGCGTCCGACGTACGAACCGCCGTCTTGATACAGTACACCGGTCCGCACATCGCCCGCCGGCGAAACGGCGGAGCCGTTCCGGGAGGTGGGTTTTCTGACACCGGTGGGAGCTGCGCAGTCGCCGCTCTCCTCCCGGCGGAACGGGCCGGAGGCGGCGTCGGGGCTGCCGCGCGGGCCGGGGATCGTGCAGGATGCAGGGCGCCTCAGGCGGACGTACGCGGGGGGCGGTCGAGGGGATGCAACGTGAACAAGCGTGAGAAGAACGGCCGCGGGGGCGGGAAGGACGATCACGGAAAGGGTGGGGGTGAGCTCGCGGAGTCGGCGCGCGCGCTCGAGCGCGAGCTCCTCCGCTTCGAGGAGCTCGCGGAGTCGGCGCGGCGGCTGTCCCTCGATACGCGCAAGGGGATCGAGCGCGCCGCGAAGTCGACGACCGAGGCCGCCGAGGCGCAGCAGCGCGTGAGCATGGCGCTCGGGTCGCTCATCGCGGCGATCGCCGCGGCGCGGGATCGGCACGAGGCGACCGCCACGGCGCTCGCGGCGCGCGGCGAGGAGATCAAGCGGCGGGCGGAGCAGCTCGGGGAGCTGTTCCAGCGCTTCGCGGCGCTCGGGGAGGAAGGGCGGAGCATCAACCAGCTGGTGCAGGAGACCGCGGCGCGCCAGCGGGACGCGACGACCCCGGAGCAGATCCACGAGGTGGTGGCGGCGATGGACGAGGTGGAAGGGCGCATGGGGCGCCTCGCCGAGGACGCGCGCGCCCTCGCCCAGGCGGCGACGGCCGCGGGGATCGTCGACCTTGCCGAGCAGGCGGACGGGATGCGGCAGCAAGTGATCGCGATGCGGAACAAGGTGGGGCTCCTGCGAAAGGGGATGGTCGCGCGGCTGGGCGGGGGGACGCAGCCGAACTAGAGCGACGGTCACCCGCTTCGGATACGGGCCCACCTCGACGTTTTCGGTGCTCAGCGCACCGGAGTGCGCCTGCGCGCCGAAAACGCCGATCTGGGCCCGTCTCCTGTGCGGGTGACCGCCGCTCTGCTCTGCATGCAACAGAGGTGAACCGCCAAAAACGTCAAGAACATGTTCTGTTCTTGGCGTCTTGGCGGCTCATTTCTGCGCTCGATCGACGAGATCGGGCTTTAAAGCGGACGGCGAGCGGCAGAGCGTGAAGTAATGGTCGAGCGCGGTCTCGCCCTTGAACGCGGCGCCGATCGACACGTCCTTCGAGACCCGACGCATGAAATCACGTGTTCCGTTGTAGACGAAGAACTGGAGTCCTCTGCTGTTGGGGACGACCCGGGGCCAGCCGTCAGGCACGGGGCCGTCAGGGACCTGGAAGTAGTCGATCACGACGGCGCCTCGCTCCTGCCACACAGGATTGCCGGCCGTCGGGACCGCGACGAAGAAGCCCGGGCCGATCCACGGACGCGTGAGTCCCTCGTTGTAGCCGAAGAGCCGGGCGCTGCCGTCCTCGGGCAAGGCAAAACGCTTCTCGAAGGAGCGGAGCGCGGACGGGAGAGGAAGGCTGTTCCTGCCCTCGTGATGAACCGCAACGCGGGGCGGGGTGCCGTCCGGGACGAAGAAGTCGAGCGTGAGCGGGAGCGCGTGGCCCGCGGCGGCATAGAGCGCCCGCTGATCCGCGCGCGTCGTTGTCGACAGGGCGCGGCGGCGCTCCTCGTGCGTCAGGCCGTCGAGGTGCTCGGCGATGCGAGCTATCGGGGCGTTCTGGCGAAGAAGTTGGGCGAGCTCCGACATGGGCCGCGGAGCATAGCAGCGTTCGGCGGGTGCGCAGAGGGCCGGCCTCGCCACGGAGCGAGGCCGGCGGGAGCGAGATGCGATGTCGCGGCGAGCGAGCGTCAGAGGCAGTCGACGGGAGAGCGCAGCAGGTCGGCGGCGCTGTCCGTCAACTCGGCGCCTTCGAGCCCCGCGGCGAAGCGGCCGAAAGCCTGCTCGTCACCGCGCGTCAGCGCGAACGCCGCGCAGACGGCGGCGGGGTGGGCCGAGCGGGCCGCGGGCGAGCGGAGCACCCGGGCGAGGCCCCCCAGCGCCTCCTGGTTGCCGGCCGGCGTGGGCGCGGCGGAGGCCACCACGGCGCGGAGATCCGCGGCGAGGACATCGGAGACGTCGGTCGCGCCGAGCACGCCGGCGAAGAAGGCTCGGAAGGCGGGGAGGGCGGCCGGGTCGAGCCCGTCGAGGTACGTCGCGAGGTGCCGGATCGCGAGAACGCGCGCGCGCACCGAGCTCGCCGCCTGCGCGACCTTGCCCCACGTGCGGAGCGCCGCCTCGGGCGGCAGCATGAACTTGGACAGGTACTGGAGCCGTACGTCGGAGACGCCGCCCGAGGTGAGCCCGGCCTCGAGCGCGGACCAGTCTTCGGCGAACAGCTCTTCGGGCGATACGACGGCGCTGCACGCCGCATAGCTGCCGACGTAGTCGAGCCCATAGCTGTACGGCGCTCCGGCGAAGATGCCGGTGAGCACGCTCGACCACGCGCGGCGGACGTCGGCGTCGAGGCCCGGCTGGCACGCGGCGTCGCACGCCGCGGCGAGCGATACGGCCCTGGCCGCCTCGCCGTCGAGGCCCTCGACGAACGCCTGGAACTCCTCGGGCGCGAGCCCCTCGGGCAGGCCGTCCTGGAGCGCGGCGAGCTGGTGGGCGCCGCCCACGTCGAGGAAGCACGAGACGCCCTCGGGATCCGCGGGGATGCGGCGCGGGGCGAGCGTCGCGACGTAGGTCTCGAGATCGCGATCGGTGCTCAGGAAGGCCCACTCGGGGTGGCGGTCCTGGGGATCGACGACGAGGATCTCGCCCGGGCGCGCGGGCGCGACCTCGACGCGCTCGCCGGGCGCGAGCGTCTGCACGCGGGCCGGGCCGTCGCCGGCCACCCACGCGAGCTCCAGCGGCGCGACGAGCGCGCCCTCCGGGTCGTGCACCGTCACGAAGGCCCCGCCGGAGGGCGCGGGGTCGACCGTGAGCCACGGGAGCGCCTTGGCCACGACCGCGCGCCGCGCGCGCGCCGCCGCCGCGGGGCCGAGCGCCGGCGCGAAGGCGTCGAGGAACTCGTCCGTGCCGACCGTCCCGAAGCGGTGCTCCTCGAGCACCCCGCGGAGCGCCGACCAGAACGCCTCCTCGCCGGCGAGGCTGCGGATCTGGGTGAGCAGCCAGGCGGCTCGGCCATAAGGCCCGCTCGTGTACTTCTCGCCCGGCGCGAGCGACGGATCGCGGATGGCGTCGCCCTCCCGGGGGCCGAGCTCGTCGCCGTTCAGCGTCCCCGTCCCGCTCTCGTCCGTGTAGACGCGGACGCCCTCCTGCTCGAGCAGCGTCGCCATGCCCTCCTTGATCCACAGGTCGTCCCAGGTCTCGAGCGTCACGAGATCGCCGAACCACTGGTGCGCGAGCTCGTGCGTGGTGAGCAGGAGATCCGAGGCGAGCGCGGGCTGCGTGCTCCGCTCCTCGCGCTGGAAGCTGATGCTCGCGTGCTCGACCCCGCCCACGGAGAAGTCCGGCAGGAGCACGAGCGCGTACTTCTCGAAGGGGTACGGCCCGAGCAGCTCCTCGAAGCGGCCGATGGCGCGCGCGAGCTCGTCCACCATCCTGCCGTGATCGCCCGGCAACCCGCGGCGGTGCCAGACCGCGACGGGGAGATCGCCCTTCGCCCCGCGCTCGACCTCGAAGTCGCCGACCGCGAACGCCATGAGGTAGGGCGGCAGCGGGTACGCGGTCTCGTACCGGACGAGGTGGCCCGAAGCCCCGAGATCCTCGTCGCCGACGAGATCGCCGTTGGCGATCATCGCCTCGCCGCCGTCGACGCGCATGGCGACCGAGAAGAAGGCCCGGTCCGAGGGCGCGTTGTGGCACGGCATCCACCGCGACGCGCCGAGCGGCTCCGACACCGTGTAGACGGTGCGTACGGCGACCGGATCGCCCATGCGCGCCGGCACCGCGCGGAGGGCGTCGCCGGAGAGCGCCTCGTAGTCGATCTCGAGCGCGATCGGCGCGCCGCTCATCGCCTCGGGCTCGCTCGAGAGGTCGATCGCGAGCGCCTTCCGCTCCGGATCGAGCGCGTGCGGGAGCGCGGCGCCACCCTTGCGCCGGACCTCCTTCACCTCGGCGACGGCGCTGTCGAGGACGACCGTCCTCGGGCCGTCTCCGGTGAGCGACAGCGTGAGGCCCAGCGTCGCCACGAGGCGGCTCCGCTCCCAGTCGAACTCGCCCTGGAGGTCGTAACGCTCGACGTCGAACGCGCTCCCCTCGAGCGGCGCCGGGCCTTCGCCCGAGCACGCGGCGACGAGCGATCCCAGCAGCAGGCAAGCCACCCGGAACGCTCCGGGCCGGTGTTTCTGGACAGTGAAGTGCATCGGGTTTCCTTCGAGCGGAAGAGGGGATTCATCTCGCGAGGCCGGGCGCTTGCGCTCGGACCCCCCGAGCCCACGGCGGCGCAGCGACGCCTAACTGACCGCGGGACAGTTACAGAACCCGGGCGCGTGGCCAAGCACGGTGAGCGCGCCTGAGGCCGCGTTGAGCGGCTCGGCGATGAAAAAGCGGGGCGCTCGGTCGCCCGCGTCACCGTCGCTCGGCGGCAGGCCGCCGCGCGTGGGCCAGCGCTTCCGGTGTGCGTGATCGCCGCTCCACCGGGCTCGCTCCGCTCCTCTCGCGCGTGCGCGAAGGGCGCGATGATCCGCGCCGCAACCAGCGATGGAGCGCGGAGGGAAGCGCTCTTTCCTTTCCCGCGCGGGAGGGGCCGACGGGGAGCGAGCTCCGTGATCTTCGCGCGGACTTCGCGCGGATCGCGCTTCTCCACGCGCGTGCGGGAAGGGGAGACGCGCGGTGTTGCAGGCGCGCACCCTTGCGCACTCTGGGCGCGAATCGCCTTTCATTTGCAAGGGTTGCGGCGACCTGTGCGAGGATGCTCCCCGCCATGGCACAACACAGAGATGGGTGCGCGCGGGGGCGCTCGTGGGTCGCGCCGCTGGCTGTGGGCGCGGCGCTCGGCGTCGCGCTCGTTCCACGGAGCTCGGCCGCGCAGACGTGGACTGCCGGACGGACGACGCCGGTGCTCCACGAGATCGTCGCGATCGACAGGAGCGGGGAGCCGCGATGGCCTTACGGCCGCGAGGACGTCGCGGGCGACGGCGAGGCGACCTTCGACGCGCCGGAGCGATCGATCGACTTCCGCTCCGCGTACGCGGTCGCCGCCGACGGGCGGTTCTGGGTGCGCGGGTACGTGTCGGGGACGGCCGCGATCGGCAGGGAAGCGACGCTGTTCGTGTTCATCGACACCGACAGGAACCGGCAGACCGGCGGCACGGCCGCGACGGCGGGGATCGACGACCGGTTCACGAACGACGCGTCGCCGGGCGGCTACGAGGTCGTGCTCGGCGTGAAGGGCGACGGCACGCGCGCGGGGGTCTGGTCCTTCGCGGAGCCGTCGGGGCGCTACGAGCCCGTCGAGGTGACGGACGCGCAGATCGCGACCGAAGCGGGGACGGACGTCGACCCCCTGCTGATCAACGAGGCGACGCACGGGTACGCGCAGGCATCCATCGCGCTCGACCTCCTCCTGGGCATCGGCGTGTCGTGCGAGGCGAACCTGTACTTCCGGTCGGTGAACGACGCGGCGGGGCTCGGGCAGGGCGATCTCGACATCGGCCTCTCCGCCCCGTGCGTGGCCGGCGACGCGGACGGCGACCGCGTGCCCGACGTGATCGTCCCGCCCTCGGGCTGCACCCGCGACGCGGACTGCGCCGGCGCGGGCGTCTGCGTGGACGGCGACTGCGTCCTGCCGGTGTCGTGCGTCGACGACGTGGACTGCGACGGGGACGAGGACTGCTCGCCGGACCACCGGTGCGTCCCGACGCCCAGGGACACCTGCACGTCGAACGCCGAGTGCGGCGCTCTCGTGTGCGTCAGCGGGCAGTGCGGCCCGTGCTCGCTGGGGTCGTCCGAGTGCGGCGCGGACCTGCGCTGCGCGCCGACCGGGCGCTGCGTCGACGGCGCGGCGTCGAGCGGCGCGGGCGGTCCGGGCGACCCGGAGCTCCTGCCGGGCGATGCGGTCCAGGGCGGCGCCTGCGCCTGCGCGGCGGGGCCCGCGCCGTACGGAGGGGGAGCCTTGTCGCTGCTCGCCGCCGGCGGGCTCGCGCTCCGGTTGCGGAGGCGCCCGCGCCGCGGACCCGGAGCCGGCCGATGAAGAGGAGATCCATGCGCGCACCGATCCTCGCCGCCACCGCCTGCGCTGCCTGCGCGATCCTCGCCGCCGCGACGACCGCGTCGGCGCAGAGCACGGACATCGACGTCGAGCGCTTCAAGCCGGCCGTCACGCACGACGCCTTCGTCGTCACCGAGGGCTCCGGCGTCCGCGAGCCCGGCGATCCATGGGAGTTCGGGCTGTTCCTGAACTACGCCCACAATCCGCTGATCGTCGCGACGGGCGACGGCAAGGTGCGGAGCCAGATCGTGAGCGGCCGCCTGGGGGCCGATCTCATGGCCTCGGTCACGATCGCCGAGCCGTTCGCGCTCGGCCTCGACGTCCCGTTCTTCCTCGCGCAGTCGGGCGAGGGCTCGCCGTCGTTCGCGGGCCTCGGCGACATCCGGCTCGTGCCGAAGCTGCGCCTGCTCGACGACCGCGACTCCATCGGCCTCGGCCTCGTGGCCGAGCTGCGCGTGCCCACGCACACCGGCGATTTCGCGGGCGGCGCGCGCAACGTCGTGTTCTGGCCGCGCATCGTGCTCGATCACCGGTTCGCGCCCGGCCTCAGGTTCGGCGTCAACGCGGGCGTCGCCATCCGCGAGGGGACGACGTACGCGAACGTCGAGGCGGCGAGCGAGCTGACGTACGCCGCGGCGCTCGGCTACCGCTTCGGCGGCATCGGCGGGAAGGTCGAGATCGGCGCCGAGGCGAACGGCGGTATCGGCATCGCCGCGGACGACCTGAACGAGGAAGAGACGCCGCTCGAGGCGCTCGGCTACGTGAAGATCAACCCGAGCGAGGAGTGGGAGATCAGCGCGGGCCCGGGGATCGGCGCGCTGGCCGGCTACGGCGTGCCGATCTTCCGCGTGTTCGCGGGCGTGAAGTACACGCCGACCTCGCACGACAGGGATCACGACGGCGTCGACGACGAGCGTGACCAGTGCCCCGACGTCGCGGAGGATCGCGACGGCGACTACGACAGCGACGGCTGCCCCGAGGAGGACGCCGACGACGATCACGACGGCGTGTCGAACGCGGACGACGAGTGCCCGGACGAGAAGGAGACGATCAACGGCGTCGAGGACGACGACGGCTGCCCCGACAAGGGCGAGCCGCGGGTCCAGTACGAGCAGGGCGAGTTCGTGATGCGGGATACGATCCGCTTCCGG
Source organism: Sorangium sp. So ce375 (assembly GCF_051473855.1). Taxonomy (NCBI): domain Bacteria; kingdom Pseudomonadati; phylum Myxococcota; order Polyangiales; family Polyangiaceae; genus Sorangium; species Sorangium sp. So ce375. Next base: position 8,558,006 of record NZ_CP150335.1, on the reverse strand, counting down.
ACAGGCTCGGCCGAGCTCGAGCCGGAGTCGTACAAGACCCTCGATCAGGTGGCGCTCGTCATGAAGGCGAACCCCGAGATCGAGCGGCTGCGGGTGGAGGGGCACACCGACGAGACCGGCGCGCCCGAGCTGAACCAGGAGCTGAGCCAGCAGCGCGCCGAGACGGTCCGCAAGTACCTGATCCAGAAGGGCGTCAGCCCGGGCCGGCTCACGGCCGAGGGCTTCGGGTCGGACAGGCCGCTGGCCGAGGGCAACGACCCGGCGAGCCTGGCGAAGAACCGCCGCGTGGAGTTCGTGATCGACGAGTGAGGCGCGCTCGCCCGGGGGCGCGTCGCGCTCCCGGGCGTCGCGGCTGGCCCTGGCGGCGCTTGGGGCAGCAACCGGTGCGCCCGGCGGCCGCCGCGCCTCGGGCAGCAACGGTGCGCCGGGCGGCCGCCGCGCCTCGGCGGCCGCGCGTCAGAAGCGGCCCTGGAGCCCCAGCCCGCCGCCGGTCGTCCCGACGACAGGCGTGACCACGATCCGCGCCGCCGCGGGCTCCGCGTCGCCGAGCGACGTCACGAACAGCGCGACGCCGGCCGCGAGCCCGACCCCGCCGACGATGAAGCCGACGTTGGACAGCCTCGCGGCGCTCTGGGCGTCGTCGACCAGCGCCACGCCGCGGGCGTCGCAGAGCGCCTCGGTCCGGCAGTGCTCGTCCTGGGCCCGGTTCCACCGCGAGCTGGCGAGGAGCCCGAAGATCGAGCCCGTCACGACGCCGGCGACGCCGACGCCGCCTGCCACGAAGGAGAGGGTTCGGCGGGTGCCGGCGCCGCCGTCGCCGTTGCCGCCCGACGGCTGCAGCGGCGCAGCGGTCGGCGACGTCGACGGCGACGGGGCCGCCGCGGTCGCCGCGGGGTCGTCCTCGAGCGGGGGGACCTCGACCGTGACGACCTGACCGGGGCCGGCCGTCTGCACCTCGACCGAGAACGGCCTCTTGCCGGGCGCGGTCGCCTCGACGCGGTGCTTGCCCGGATCGACCGGGAGCGGCGCGCCCCACGCGCCTGCGTCGAGGACCGCGCCGTTGCGCCGCACGACGAGCCCGTCCGCCGGCGTGGTCACCGCGATGGCGAGGCGCTCCAGCTTCTTCTCCAGATCCGCCGCGCGGCGCGCCGCCTTCGCCTCGCGGTCGGCCTGGCCGGCGCGGCTCGCCATGTCCGCCGCCTCGCGGAACGCCGCCCAGGCGCTCGCGGAGCGGCCGAGCCGCTCGAGGCAGTCCGCCAGGTTCCACTGGGTGCCGTAGCCCGGGTCGAGCCGCTGGCTCGCCGCGAACTTGGGGCACGCCTCGGCGAGCTGGCCCTTCGCGACGAGATCGCGCCCCTCGCGGAAGAGCGCCTCGGCCGCAGCCGCCTGGTCCGCGGAGGGCTCAGCGCGGGCGACGCCCGCGCCGAGCGACAGGAGCGCGGCGACACACCACGCGACGCGGCTATTTCCTCGATGTCTCGTCATCGTCATTCCTCGGGGGCCTGGGGGGCGGCGCCGGCCTCTGCGCGGGCGGCCTCTGCGCGGGCGGGCGAGCGACGGCGCTCGCCGACGCCGACGCGGCGACACGCGCGGTCGTCGCAGCAGAGGGCGCCGCCTCGGGCGTCGACGAGGCCGCGGCGAGCGGATCCCCCGGCGTCGGCGCGTCGGCATGCGGCGGCTCGGCCTCGGTGTGCGGCGCCGGCGTGGCCGGGGCGCCCGCGGACGGCGGCGGTGGCTCGGCCTCGGCGCGCGGGGGCGGCGCCGGTTCGGCCGAGGGCGCGGCCGGCGGCGCGCCGCGCACCGCGAGGAGGTAGGCGCCCACCCCGCCCGCGAGCGCGGCGCCCAGCAGGCCGCCGGCGAGGAGGGCGACGGGCGGGCGCGACGCCGGGCGCTCGGGGCGGCTCGACAGCCTCACGCTGGTGGCGGGCGCCGTGGCCGACAGCGCATGCGGTCCGGTGTGCGCGCCCGACGGGCGCCCCGCGGCGTCGAAGGGAGCGGCCGACGCGCGCTGCGGGGTCGAGGCGCCGCCGAACGGCCCGCTCGAAGCGTGCGGGGCGCCCGGGGCGGCGCCGAACGACGGGCTCGACGCGCGCGGCGGGGTCAGGGCGGCGCCGAACGGCCCGCTCGACGCGTGCGGCGGGGTCGAGGCGCCGCCGAACGACGCGCGCGACGCGCGCGTGGCGGCGTCGAGCGGCACGAGCATCGCCTCGACGATCGCCTCGCCGCCCGGCAGGAACGCGCGCAGCGCGGCCGCGAGCTCGCCGGCGCTCCCGATGCGGCCCGCCGGATCGATGACCAGCGTCCGGTGCACGAGGTGGGCGACCTCCGGCGGCACCCACGGCGCGATCTCCTGGATCCAGCGCACCGGCGTCGTGCAGATGGCCAGGACGAGGTCTCCGAGGCCGGTCAGGTGCTCGTTGGGCCGATGGCCCGTGAGGGCGTGGTACAGGCTGATGCCGAGCGACCAGATGTCCGAGCGCGCGTCGATGACGCCGCTGCCGCGCGCCTGCTCGGGCGACATGTAGAGGGGGGAGCCGAGGAGCGCGCCGCTCTTCGTCATCCCGCCGTTGCCGAGGCTGTTGTCCGTCACCTTGGCGACGCCGAAGTCGAGCACCTTGATCACGCGCTGGCCGCCCTGCTTCCTCGCGAGGAACAGGTTCGCCGGCTTGATGTCGCGGTGGACGACGCCCGCCTCGTGCGCGCGCTCGAGCCCGAGGCACGCCTGCAGACCGATGCGGAGCGCGAGATCGACCGGGAGCGGGCCGAGCCGCTCGATGAGGGCCTGCACGTCCTCGCCCTCGAGGAACTCCATCGCGATGTACGGCGCGCCGGTCTCGCGGTCGCGCCCGGTGTCGAACACCTGCGCGATGTGCTCCGACTCGACCGCGCCGACCGCGCGCGCCTCGCGCTGGAAGCGGCGGAGGAGGTCGTCGTCCGCGGCCTGGCCGAGGATGACCTTCACCGCGACGCGGCGGCCCGTGCCCGCGTGCCGCGCCTCGTACACGGCGCCCATCCCGCCCTGGCCGAGCAGCCGGATCATCGTGTAGCGGTCGTCGAGGGTTCGACCGATCATGACGCGAGGCCCGAGCCGTCGGCGCCGGCCCTCGCGCGCGACACGCCCGCTCGGTCGAGGACCGCCCGGCGGTCCGGCTGCGGGGGGGCGCCCGCGGCGAGCGTGTCGGCCATGTGGGAGGCGGCTGGGAGGGGAGCCCTCTTCACGGCCGCAGGCTAGAGCACCTCTGCCCCCGCGTCATCCCTCGCCACATATCTTGCACCAGGGCAGCCTGACGAGCGTGTGGTGCGATGTCTCGAACGTCGCGAGGTCCTGGATCAGGAACCGGCCCCCGAGCCTGGACGGCGTGTATGCCGAGAGCACCTTGAGGGCCTCCATCGCCACGAGGTGGCCGAGCAGCTGCACCATCGTCCCGGCGTGCGGCGCGGGCTCGGCCGGGGAGCGCGCCGCGGGCAAGGGGTTGAGCGCCTCGGTCGTCGCGCAGACCCGGCACGCCGTCTTCCCCGGGAACACGAGGGGGCCGAGGACGGCCGTCGTCCCCGCGAAGTGCGAGAAGAGCGAGACGATCCGCGCGCGATGGCCGAACCGCGCGACGCGCTCCAGGAGCTCCGCGTCGTCGCCGCGGACCGCCGCGACGAGGAGGTGAGGGCGCTCCTCCGGCGAGAGGAGGTCGTCCCCCTCCAGCGCGGCGAGGGAGCCCTCGTCCACCCGGCAGAGCGGCGCGTGCTCGCGGATCAGCGCGGCCACGGCGCCGCGGCGGGGCGCGCCGATCGCCGCCTCGCCGCGCGCGCGGACCACCGCGACGTCGCGCGGGCCGACAGCGCCGCCGTCGAGCAGCCGGAGCGCGGAGATGCCGGCCCCCGCGAGCGCCAGGGCGGCCGAGGCGCCCCAGGGCTCGAGGCCCACCACGAGCACGCGCGCGTTCGCGATCCGCTGCGCCGCCTGATCGGGGGCCGAGGACCACCTGCGGAGGAACTCGCGCTGCCCGTCGAGGCGCTCGCCCTCGCCGGACGGCGCGTGGTCGGGCACCGGCTCGATCAGCCCGCGCGCCTCGAGCAGGTCGAGGAACGCCGTCACGCTCTTCCGCGAGTAGTCCGCGAGCGCCTCGACGAGCGCCTCCCGGTCGCGCGACCCGTCGAGCAACGGGACCATCCGCTCGACGAACGCGCTCACGTCCAGGCCGGTGAGCTGGAAGGTGCCGAGATCGGAGCGGAGGATGACGCCCACGTCGGTGGGTGTGATGCTGGCCGAGCGGCTGAGTCGAATGCTGGGCATGATGCTCTCCGACGCTTCTGGTTCAGGCACGCTAGGGCCCCTTCCGGCTCTCGGCCGGCGTGGGCTGACCGATGCAGACGACGTACATGGTGTCCTCCTCGGCCGGGAGCGCCAGGAAGGCTTTGAGCTCCTCGTCGTAAAATCCGCCGATCCCCACAGGGCCGAGGCCCATGGCCGTCGCGACGAGATAGAGATTCTGACCGACGTGCCCGGCGTCCAGCCACAGGAAGCGATATCCGCGCTGGCCGTATTTACACATCGTGCGGAACGGGACCGCCGTGATGATGACCACGACATTGGTGTTCAGGATCATGTCCTGAGCCAACGTGAGATCCACGAGCGTGGCGTGCGCGAGGCCTTCCCGGCGGAGCTCGAGCTCGTGCGCGCGGGGGTCGTAGTGGTGCAGGCCGTCCGGGACCCCCTCGACGGCCTGCGTCGCGACGTAGATCTCGAGCGGATACCGAGCGCCGGCCGAGGGCACGGGGCGATCGCAGCTCCACTCCCCGTCGACGTTGCGCATGCCGCGGACGCCGTAGCTCGCGTGAAGGAGCCGCCCGAGCGTCTCGATGGGCATCGGCCTGAGGGCGAACTCGCGGTGCGAGCGCCGTTGCTCCAGCACCGCGCCGAGCGGGGCGTCGATCGCGAAATCGCGCCCGGGCAGCGGCGTGCGCGTCGAGCCGACGTAGGTGCGGAAGCGGAGCGGCTGGAGATCCGCGTCGAACGGCGGCTCCAGCGGCCGCGCCCTCACGTGGGAGGACTGGAGATGATAGAGCCGCGCGACGTCCGCTTCTTTGCTCCTTGCCATGGTGTCCTCTCTCAGGCCATCGGGTGCGGGTCAGGGTTGATGCCGTGGGGGGCCATCGATCGAAGGCGCGGGTTGCCGAGCTGGGCGAGCTCGTGGCCGAAATGGATCTGCTGGAAATAGGGCCCGACGGCCCGGGCGACGCGGAAGGGGGTCGCCGCGAGATCGGGCGACGTCACGTCCACGATCGCGATGCGCAGCCCCGCGGCCTGCACGCGCCGGGTGAGCTCGGACGGAGAGACCTCCTCGGGCTCCTCCAGCTCGGCGGCGGTCACCGTGCCTCCTTCGCGGAGGAAGGCGAACGCCGCGGCGCGGCTCGGGGGGAGGTAGTAGACCGCGTGATCCTCGAGCGTGAGCACGTCCTCGGGCCGCTCGGGGATGGCGACGGCCTCACCCATCATCAGGCGGAAGATGTAATGGCATATCTGGCCTTGCTCCAGGATGGCTTTCGTGATCGCGGTGAGGGGGCTCAGGTGGGCGGAGATCGAGACCACCGCGCCGGGCCAGCGCTTGCCGTCGCCGTAACCCACGCACATCACCACGGGGACGGACACGCCCCCGTCGAGGAGATACAGCTCGATCCGAGCGCCGCGCTCCTCGAGCTGCCGGGCGATCTCGTGCACCTCGGGATCGATCGAGTCGTCGGGCAAGATCCGTCGCGCTGGCCGGCGAGCGAGCCATGAGATCATGAACGCGTCGCGCTCGATGAGCTCGAGCGCGGCCCCCATCGCGGCGTCCTCGAGCGTCGCGCCCGCGGCGAGCCCGTTCGAGGTCACCTGGCAGAAGTGGGCGTCGTGCCCTCCGCAGTAGTTGAAGTAGGTCGGGAGCGCCGGCACGTGCACGGGCGCGCCCGTGTCCATCCAGCGCCCGAGGGCCCAGTCGATCGGCGCGGCCTTGTCGACCCGCACGAACGGGAATCCGGGCTTTGCATACTGCTCCTCGTTGTAGAAACAGAGCTGCTCCGGAGCGATGAAGTCGCCTGTCATCCCGGCGACCGAGGAGCGAAGGAGCTCCTTCCGGTTGACGATCTCGGCGGAGTAGCGCTCGACGGCCTCGCCGGTCGCCCTGATCAGGGCCTCGACGGCCGTGAAGCCCTTTCCGGTGCCGGCCTGCGGCTCGTGCGAGCGGTGAGCGTGCGGGGAGCCGTCGGTGTACTCGCTGAGGACCGCCGCGGCCGTGATGGGCGCTTGCGGGGCGAGCGCCGGGCTCGTCGCGTCCAGCGTGAGGCGGCGGACGATGCCTGCCCGCGCGTCGACGACGCCGGCGAGCATTCGCCGGAGCTCCGCGGGATCGCGGGCCTCGTGGAGGCGCGTGGTCGAGCCCCGGCGCGCGCTCGGCGCGCGGGCGGCGGCGCCGCCGCAGACCGGGCACCAGGGCATCTGCAGGACGGCGTGGAGCGACGCCTCCGGATCGACGAGGTTCTGGACGATGAAGCGGCCCGCGAGCCGCGACGCGGCCCGGTTCACGAGCAGATCGACGGCCGCGAGCGCGACGGCGTGGCCCAGGAACGCCGGCATCGGCGCGAGGTAGGTGCGCGCGCGGCGCCCTGGGCGCGCGGCGAGGAGCGACGCCTGGAGCGCGTGATCCGCCTCGGGCCGATCGCTGGTCCCGAGCCTCCGCAGACGGCAGCAGTTCCAGCACGCGGTCTCTCCCGGCACGACGGCCGGGCCGATCACCGCGTCGAGCCCCTCGATGTGCGCGCTGAGCGACAGGGTGGAGGCCGCGTCGGCGAAGCGGGCGACGCCCTGGAGGACGAGGAGCTCATCGCCCGAGACGCAGGCGAGGATGAGGTCCCAGCCGGTGTCCTCCTGGACGATCGGGCGATCTGCAGCGGCGAGCAGCGTTCCGGGCGTGACCGCGCAGCCGGGGGCGGTGCGCGACAGCGCGAGGGAGAGCGAGCGCGCGCGATCCTCCCCGAGATCCGCCTCGGCGAAGGGGCCGAGATCGTCGGTCGTGACCTCCCTGTCGTCGAGGACGTGGAGCGCGCCGACGCCCAGGCGCGCGAGCTCGATGGCCGCGACGGCGCCCCACGGTTCGAGCCCGACCACGAGGACGCGCGAGCGCGCGAGCTTCTCGTGCGCTTCCGTCGGCGCAGGCGGGGCGGTCCCCTCGAGCGAGGGAGCGGTGGTCGCTGAGCTGGGCAGTTGAGTGGCCACGCGAGATCTCCAGGAAAGGGCAGCACGGCGGCGCCTCGACGAGCGCCGTCCTGCACCTTCGGTAAAGAGGTTCAACTCTGGTGCTCGGGGAGTGGGGCCCCGACAGGGAAAGAAGAGAAGAAGCTCGCGGGCTCACCACGATCGCGCGACGTCGCGCGATCGTGGTGAGCCCGGGAAGACGGGAAGGTGCCTTTCTCGATCCCTCGCGCTCCTCGTCTCCCTCCAGAGCTCTATTGCTCGGCCTTGGCCAGCCTCAGGGCTAGCTGCAGCGACACCTGCCGCCGCAGCGACAGCCGCCGCCGCAACGGCAGCTGCAACGGCAGCTGCAACGGCAGCTACAACGGCAGCTACAGCTACAGCTACAGCTACAGCTGCAATTGCAGCTACAGCTACAGTTGCAGCTACAGTTACAGCTACAACTGCAGCTACAGCTGCAGTTGCGGCTGGTCGGATTCGCTACTGCCACCTCATCCAGCCTGGCCGACAGTTCGTCGATGGCATTGCGGATCTCGTTTACCGTTACATCCAGATCCTTCGGAGCATTGTTGTCGTTGTTCGAATCGCTCATCGCAGAGCCTCCCACAAGTAGGTGAGGCACGCAAAGGGTCTTCGTCAATATGGGGCTCATCGCAGGACGACGGAAGCTTGTGCCGACTCCCTATCATCCAGGGCGACCCGAGCGCGAGAGATCCGGCCGCTAAAGCAGGTTGTCCGCGTGCTCCCCGCTCTCGCCCGCCCCACGCCGGGCGGCTCTCCCGGATGGCCCTGATCGTCGCCCGAGGAGCCGAGAAGGCCGGAACAACATCGAGCGTGCCTCCCGGCGCTCCCTCTGTGGGCTCGAGCGGGTGCGCTTCCGTGATAGGCCTATTTGTCACGCTCGCAGCGATCTGGCGCGTTCACCCGCTCGGGCCGTGAAGCCGAAAGGGGCGTCGGGGACGCAGCGCCTCGCTCGCGTCGCCCCCTCGACGCGAGCAATCTTGGATAACGCGGCATGCTGCGGGCGCGCGTGCACCGGACTGTGCGCGCCGCCTCATTCGATTGCTTTTCGGTGCTGTCTCCGGTACCCGGTCCGCCTCTTCGCGGGTGCCGGAGGCGCCCATCAACAACGGAGTGTCATGCGTCGTACTTCGCTCGGATCGGCGATGGGTCGTCTCGCTTTGTGTATCGTCGTCGCGTCAACGTGGCTCGCTGGCTGCGGCGTCGCGGAGAGCCCGGAGGCGCCCAGCGCGACCGAGGTCGGGTGCGCGGGCTGCATCGTGCTGAAGGGCGGCACGGTGTTCGACGGCACGCGCGCGGCCAGGGCAACCGTGGTGATCGAGGGCGAGAGGGTGCGCCAGGTCGTCTTCGGCGACGCCGAGCTCGGCGTCGAGGCCATGGGCGGCGAGGTCGTGGACGTCGCCGGCAAGACGGTCCTCCCCGGGCTTATCGATCTCCACGTCCACTCGCTCAGCGGCGCCGGGCCCTATGGCTATTACGACGGCGACCTCCACCTCGAGGATCACACGAAGGCGATGCTCCGGGCAGGCGTGACCTCGTACCTCGATCTCGGCTCATCCCAGCGCGTCATCTTCGAGCAGCGAGCGCGCATCAACGCCGGCGACCTCCTCGCTCCGCAGCTCTTCGCCGTCGGCCCGCTGCTCACGCCGAGCGGAGGGCATCCCTGCTATCACGGCAACCCGCCCGGCGATTTCTGCGTCTTCATCGACTCTCCCGCCGACGTCGATGGCGCTTTTGAAACACTCCTCCCGAACGCCCCCGACTTCATCAAGATCGTGCTCGAGTCGGGAGGATCGCGGTCGCTCCCGCACCTCTCGCCCCCGTCCGTGGCGGCCATCCATCAGGCGGCCGTGTCCGCGGGCGTCCGGGTCATCGCGCACGCAACGGGGGCCGCCGACATCGAGATGGCGCTCGACGCCGGCGTGACGCTCTTCGCGCACGTCCCGGACGAGGACCGGATCTCGCCGGAGCTCGCGCAGAGGATGGCCGCCGCCGGCGCCGTCGTCGTGCCCACGCTCGTGGTGCAGGATGGCCTGTACCGCACGGTCAACGGCGCGCTCACCGAGCTCGACGACCCCGCCCTCGCCGACGACGTGCCGGCCAGCGTGATCGCCGCCCTGCGCGACCCGTCCTTGCTCGAGGAGGTCAGGACAGAGCGGTTCCGAGAGCAGGTGAAGGCATGGCGCGAGCAGGGGATCGCGAACCTGAAGACCTGCTACCAGGCCGGTGTCACCATCGCCGCCGGCTCCGACGCCGGCAACCCGGGCGTCTTCCACGGGCTCAGCCTGCGCCGCGAGGTCGCGCTCCTCGTCGAGGCCGGGATGCCGCCTCTCGAGGCGCTCGCCGCCGCCACGCGCCGCGCCGCGGACGTGCTCGGGCGCCCCGATCTCGGGCGCATCGAGCAAGGCGCGCTCGCGGATGTGCTCGTTGTCGACGGCGATCCGCTCGCCGACCTCCGCGCGCTCGAGCGCGTGTCGCGCATCTACAAGTCGGGCGCCCTCCTCGATCGCGAGGCGCTCGCGCTGCCGCGCAAGACGAGCCTGACGCGGGAGCCCAGGACGGGCGCCCGCCCCGGCGAGACGTGCCTCGCCGCGTCGGAGTGTGCGCCCGCGCAGTCGTGCAACCAGGCGCAGGTCTGCGCGGCGGCCTGCAACGCCCCCTCGGACTGCGCGCCGGGGAGCGCGTGTTTCCTCGACGGCAGCTCGTTCACCGGGGGGGCCTGCACCGACGGCGACGGCTGCGACCTCTTCGCGCAGGATTGCGAGAACGGCGCTGCCTGTGTGTTCTGGGGCAACGCCTCGACGTCGTGCTGGTACGCGGGCGCGGGCTCGGACGGGCAGCCGTGCGACGCGTCGTACGCCTGCGCGCCCGGCAGCGTGTGCGACGGGGCCTCGACCACCTGCAGGGCCCTCTGCGATCCGCGCGGGGAGCGCGGCGAGCCGTGCCCGGACGGCGAGCGGTGCGTCGATCAGACCGCGATCGCGGGGCTCCGCGTGGGGACCTGCGCGCCGGCTGAGCGCCGCTGACCGCGCGCGCGACGACGCCGCGCGCGGTCAGCGCGACGCGAGCAGCCAGGCGATCACGCTCCCGAGCGCGAAGAACAGGATGCCCGCGCCGGCGAGCACGGCCCGCGAGGTCCGCCGCTCGATGAAGCTGGCCGCCGCCCGGAGGCTGGCCGGGGCGCCGATGGCGATGCCGCTGTCCGGCGCGCTCATCTTCTGGGCGGCGGCCTCGAGCGCCACGAGCACGGCGCGCGCGTGGGGGAAGCGGTCGTCCGGATCCTTGGCGAGCAGGCGCATCACGACCGCCTCCAGCGCGGGCGGGACGACGATGCCGGGGGAGCGCTCGGCGATCGGCGGCGGCACGGCCGACCGGTGCTGCGCGAACAGCGCCGACGGCTCGACCGCCGTGAAGGGGTGCTTGCCCGCGAGCATCTCGTAGAGGATGACCCCGAGCGCGTAGAGGTCGGCCCGCCGGTCGACCGAGCGCATGCCGAGCGCCGCCTCGGGCGCCATGTACGCCACCGTGCCGAGCAGCACCCCGGCGTTCGTGAGCGAGCGGCGCGAGCCCTCGTCGGTGAGGGAGAGCTGCTCGATCGGGACCTTGGCGAGGCCGAAGTCGATGAGCAGCACGCGCTCCTCCGGCCCGTCGAGGACCATGATGTTGAGCGGCTTCACGTCCCTGTGCACGATCCCGAAGTCGTGCGCCGCGTTGAGGGCGCTCGCGAGCTGGCGCGCGATGTTCGCGGCGCGCGGCGGGGGGACGGGGCCCTGGTCGATGAGCTTGCGCAGCGTGATGCCGCGGATGAACTCCATCACCATGAACCACGAGCCGTCGTCGAGCTGGTTGATCTCGTAGACCGCCGCGACGTTCGGGTGGAAGATGTGGCGACCGGCGAGCGCCTCGCGCTCGAAGCGCTCGATGAGCTCCGGCAGCTCCTCGGCGTCGGGGTGGAGCACCTTGACGGCCACGTCCTCGCCGGTCGCGAGCTTCTTGGCCCTGAAGACGGCGGCGATGCCGCCCATCGCGACGAGCTCCTCGAGGCGGTAGCGATGGACGAGCGTGCGCCCGACGAGCGTCATCGCGCGCTCTCGCGCCGCGGAGCTCGCCTGGCCACCCGCGATGAACACGGACTCGCTCATGCGGCCGCGCCTCCAGGCCGAGCCCCACGCGCGCCGGCGAGGCCGCGGCGCAGGGCACGCACAGCCGCGCCGCGCGCTCCCCCGTGAGCGGGCGCCTCACGGCGGAACAGCGGATCCACCCTGGATGACATCGTACGCTCACACACGCGGCGCCCCGAGGGTAGCGCCCCTCCGCGCCCAGCGCCATCCTCCCGTCGGGCGCGCGCTCGCAAGCGCGCGGGCAGCGCGGAGGCTGGAGCTCACGGAGCGCGCGTGAGCCAGGCTTCCCGAGCGGGCGTCGGTGGATCGCGGGACCGCGCCCGACGTCGCGGCCGCGCGCTCGAGATTCCCCCGCTCCGCCGTGATGGTGAGTCGCCTGGCTGCGCCGTCTCCTGCTCTGGTGACGCGGCCTCATCGTGTCTCGATCCGGGGCGCGCGGAGAGCCTCATCGCCTTTCGCTCGCGGCCGCGCGAGGGCGAGGCGCCGGCCGCGCGAGATGCGGAGTCGCGACCGCGCCGCCGACGTGTCGAGAGCCCGTTGCGCGCCGGGCGGCGCTCGCGCGTCGCCGGCGGCGCGCGACCACTTGTCGGTAGATCCGGCGACATCGCCGGAGCGCCAGCCGCGCGCCGGCAGGCAGGGTGGCCGGACCAGAGCGGCGTGCGCGCCGGTATCGGGCCTGCTGCCCTGCCACGAGCGCCCGCGCTCGCCTCCTCGGCGCGAGCCGCGCGCGAGCCGCGCGCGAGCCGCCCGAACCGCGAGATCCGCACGAAGCGTGCCCTGTCGTGCATGGACGAACTAGGTTTGAAGACACGCCAAGTTCACAGATGCGTTTTCTCGACAGGCTCGTGTAGCCTATAAGGGTGGAGGTTTCCATGCACAGCACAATGCGCCGCACCGTTCTCCTCGGGCTCGTTTCAGGACTCGCCGTAGCCGCTTGCTCCGCGCCCGGCGCGTCGAGCCTCTTCGCTACCGGCGGCTCCGGTCCGGGGAGCACGGCCTCCGCCGGAGGAGGCGAGGGCGGCGCGTCGGGCGACGGGGGCGCGGCGGGCGTGGGCGGCCAGGGCGCTGGGGGCGCGGCGGGCGTCGGCGCAGGGACCGGGGGGAGCGGGGGCGTCGGGCCCATCATCGACGAGCCGCCGGTCTGCGGGGATGTTTACGTCGATTGCGACGCGGATGAAGAGAACGGCTGTGAGGTCAACGTGAGGAACGACGCCCTCCACTGCGGCTCCTGCCCCGTCGTGTGCGATGGCATCTGCCGGGATGGCACTTGCGCCGGAGCCTCGGTCCACGTCTCGGGCCTGGAGGAGCCGCGGTACATCGCTGTCTCCAACGGCACCGTGTTCTGGACCAACGGTGAGCGGGGCATGGTCAGGCAGATGACGCTGGGCGAGGCGGCGGCCGTCAACATCGCCACCGGGCAGGTCCTGCCGGCGGACATCAAGGTCGACGCCACCCACGTCTTCTGGGCAAACCAGGGCGTGTCCGGCATGAACGACGGCCAGGTGGTGAGGGCGCGGATCGGCGGCCAGGAGGCGCCGGTGGTGATCGCCGCAGGGCAGTCCGATCCGTTCGGCGTGGCGCTCGACGACGAGTTCGTTTACTGGACGAACCGGGAGCGCGGAGGCTCCGTGGTCCGCGCGCGGAAGGACTCGGACGGCAACGGGCAGCTCACCGTCATCTCGAATCGCGGGGGGACGACCCACGCCCTCGCGGTCGACGAGACGAACGTCTACTGGACCGTGCGCGACGAAATCGGCCGGGTGATGTCCGCGCCCAAGGACTCCACGGGCGAGGGCCCGTTCACCACGCTGGCGACCGATCAAGGCGAGGTGCGCGAGATCGCGATCGACGCGACGCACGTCTACTGGACGACCAGCAGCACCGGCAACGTGATGCGCGTGGCCAAGACCGGCGGAGAGCCCACGGTGATCGCCACCGGGCAGAACCCGAGGGGCATCGCCGCCGACGCGACGGGCGTCTACTGGACAGACCCGACCTCGCCGAACGTCATGAGGATGCTGCCGAACGGCATCATCGGGGCCGTGGTGGCCGGGGAGCCGTCGCCCTTCGGCATCGCCCTCGACGCGACCCGCGTCTACTGGACCAACGAGCTCAGCTCGAACGGATCCATCGCGAGCGCCCCGAAGTAGGGGCCGCGGGCGGTCGGCGCGCGCAATCGAGGATCCGAGGATCCGAGGATCCGAGGCTCCCGCGCGTCCTTCAGCGCCGCCGCGCCCGGCGCTCCGGGCGGTGTCGGCGGTGGTCGACCGGCGCTCGCGGCGCCGCCTCGCCGAGGCGCCGCCGCGCGGCTGTCGACGTCGACGACGACGCGCGTGGAGGTCAAGGCGCAGCGTGCTACAAGCTCGCCCTGTGCTGCTCGAGACGTTCTCCGTCGGTCCGCTGGGGTGCAACTGCTCAATCCTCGTCGACCCCGCCAGCAAGGGCGCGGTGGTCATCGACCCCGGGGGCGACTTCGACAAGATCCGCGCGCGCGTCGAGCAGGCCGGGGCGAAGGTCGCGGCCATCGTGCACACGCACACCCATATCGATCACGTCGGCGCCACCGCGCCTCTCCAGCGCTGGTCGGGCGCCGCGGCCCGCATTCACGAGGCCGACCGCTTCCTCTACGATATGCTCCCCGTCCAGGCGGCCATGCTCGGCATTGCGCTGCCGGAGCGGTGCGAGATCGACGGCGACCTGAACGACGGCGCGATCGTGAAGGCGGGCGGGCTCGACTTGCACGTGCTCCACACGCCGGGGCACACGCCCGGCAGCGTGTCGTTCCTGGTGCTCGCGGAGACGGGCGCCGTGGCGTTCACGGGGGACACCCTGTTCCGGCGCAGCATCGGCCGGACCGATCTGTGGGGAGGCGACTCACAGGCGATCGTGTCATCCATCCGGGGCAAGCTGCTCACGCTCGATCCGTCGACCCGGGTCGTGACAGGACACGGCCCCTCCACGACGATCGGCGAGGAGCGCGACAGAAATCCTTTTCTGCGGTCGTGACGCGCCGCCCGCTCGCGCCCACTTGGACGCGTCGGCGTGGTGCTTTCTCGCGAGAAAGTGCTTGCATCCCGCCAGGATTCTTTCGAAAAATGCCGCGCGACGATGACGCGCGCCGGCCCACGTGAGCCGGGTCGACCGCTGTCCGCCGCGGAAGTCGAGCACGATGAGCACCGAAAGCGCGCCCGCCACGAAGGTCGATCTCGAGATCCTGCCCACGCCGCACCCCCTCGGCGACGCGGAGCGCGCGCAGCGCATGCAGAACCCTGGCTTCGGGCGCGTGTTCACCGAGCACATGGTCGTGATCCCGTACACGGCGGACAAGGGCTGGCTGCGCGGGCAGCTCAAGCCGTACGCCCCGATCACGCTCGATCCCGCGGCGATGGTGCTGCATTACGGTCAGGCGATCTTCGAGGGATTCAAGGCCTATCGGCAGCCGGACGGGCGCATCAAGACGTTCCGGCCGGAGGCGAACGCGCTCCGCTTCAATAGCTCTGCCCGCCGGCTGGCGATGCCGGAGATGCCGGTCGGCCTGTTCGTTGGCGCCGTCGACGCGCTGATCCGCCAGGATCGCGCGTGGGTGCCCTCGCCGGTGGGCGAGAGCCTGTATATCCGACCGCTGATGTTCTCCACCGAGGTGGCGCTCGGGGTGAGGGCGTCGCGCGAGTACGATTTCCTTGTGATCGCGTCGCCGGCTGGCGCGTATTTCCCCCAGGGCGTGAAGCCGGTGACGGTCTGGATCTCGGAGGATTTCGTCCGGGCGGCGCCGGGCGGCACGGGCGCAGCCAAGTTCGCCGGCAACTACGCGGCGAGCCTCCTCGCGCAGATGAACGCAGCGGCCGAGGGCTGTGCGCAGGTGGTCTGGCTCGATGCGGTCACGCGCAGCGTGGTCGAGGAGATGGGGGGAATGAACATCTTCTTCGTCTACCAGGAGCAGGGGCGCCCCGTGCTCGTGACCCCCGAGCTGACAGGCACGCTCCTGCCGGGTATCACCCGTGACAGCATCATCCAGCTCGCCCGGGATTTCGGTTATGCCGCGGAGGAGCGCAAGGTCACCTTCGACGAGTGGCGCGCGGCGGTGCGTGAGGGCCGCATGACCGAGGCGTTCGCGTGCGGCACGGCCGCGGTCATCACCCCCATCGGCGCCGTGAAGTCCCGGGAAGGGACGTTCGCCATCCACAACAACGAGACGGGGCCCGTGGCGGCGCGCTTCCGCGAGGCGCTGCTCGACATCCAGCACGGCCTCGCCCCCGACCGGCACGGCTGGATGCACGACGTGGTCTGACCGGCGCGCCCCGGCGAGGCCTCCGCGCGACGGCGGAGGCTAGAGCGGTTCCCACCCGCCCCTGGTGCGAGCGTCGCAGAGCGGCGGTCACCCGCACAGGAGACGGGTCCAGATCGGCGTTTTCGGCGCGGAAGCGCACTCCGGTGCGCTGAGCACCGAAAACGTCGAGGTGGGCCCGTATCCGAAGCGGGCGACCGTCGCTCTACTCCGCGGCCGGCGATCGCTTGGACTTCGCCGTCATGCCGTATTCGTGCAGGCGGTACTGGATGGTGCGAATGCTGATGTCCAGGATCTCGGCCGCGCGCGTCGTCGAGCCGTTCGTCGCCTCGAGCGTCGACAGGATGGCATAACGCTCTATCTCCGCCATGGTGGCGCCCGGGACCCGCAGGGCCCCCTTGGCGACCGGCGCCGCGTCGATGGGCAGGTGCTCCGCGTCGATGCGCGCGTCGTCGCAGAGGACGACCGCCCGCTCGATCGCGTTCTCGAGCTCGCGCACGTTCCCAGGCCACCGGTGCGCGACGAGCTTCGACCGGGCCTCGTCGGTGAACCCGTCGATCTTGCGGTGGTTCTCCGCCGCGAACCGGCGCAGGAAGTGATTCGCCAGGAGCAGCACGTCGGTGTCGCGGATGCGCAGCGGGGGCATGTCGATGTGGACGACGTTGAGCCGGTAGTAGAGGTCCTCCCGGAAGCGGCCCTCCTGCACCGCCGCCGCGAGATCGCGGTTCGTGGCCGCGATGAGCCGCACGTCGACCGACACCGTGTCGTTCCCGCCGACGCGCTCGAACGTCCTCTCCTGGAGCACGCGGAGCAGCTTCACCTGCGTCGAGGGGGCGATCTCGCCGACCTCGTCGAGGAAGAGCGTCCCGCCGTGCGCCTGCTCGAACCGCCCGATCCGCCGCTTGTCGGCGCCGGTGAACGCGCCGCGCTCGTGCCCGAACAGCTCGCTCTCGAGCAGGGACTCCGCGAGCGCCGCGCAGTGCAGCGTCACGAACGGCCCCTTGGCGCGCGGGCCCTTCGCGTGGATCGCGCGCGCGAGCTCTCCCTTGCCCGTGCCGCTCTCGCCGGTGATGAGCACCGTCGCCCGCGCGCCCGCCACCTGCCTGGCCATCCGGTAGACCTTCTGCATCGCCGGGCTCGTCCCGATGAGCCCCTCCACGCCCTCGCCCTGGCGCTCTCGCAGCTGCCGGCGGAGGTTCTCCGCCTCGACCCGGAGCGCGCTCCGCTCCAGGGCGCGCTCCAGCGTGAGGAGGAGCGCGTCGAAGTCGACCGGCTTCGTCAGGTAATCCTCGGCCCCGGCCCGCATCGCCTGCACCGCCGAGCTCACGTCCCCGAACGCGGTGACGACGATCACCGGCAGCGCCGGATCCTGCTCGCGCAGCTTCCCGATCAGCGCCACCCCGTCCATCTTCGGCATCTTCAGATCCGTGACGACGATGTCCGGCGGCCGCTCCGCCGCGACCTCGAGCGCCTCGACGCCGTCCGCCGCCGTGTCGACGGTATAGCCCTCCTGTCGCAGGAGCTTCTCCAGCCCCGATCGCGCGCTCGCCTCGTCGTCCACGACGAGCACCCTCGAGCTCTGCTTCTTCTCAGCGTTCATGTCTTCCTTCCAAAGATACCGTGTCCGCGAGGCGCCGCGATCCCCCTTCCGCTGCAGCGCGGCCGCGCGGCCGCGCGGCCCGGAGACGCCGGCGGCGAGGGGCCGCGCCGCCGGCGGGGCGACGGGCGCGCCAGCCCCTGTACACCGCGTGGGCCGCAGCCGTTGCACGCGGGCGCAAGCCGTTCGCCGGGGGAGGCGCGCTCCCCCCGCTCAGGCGTGGGAAGGAAAGGGGGAGCTCGGCTGCGCGGCGCCAGGGAGCGCTGCGTCCGCGATGGCGCGGAGCTCGTCGCTCAGGGCCGTATAGTCGATCGGCTTCGTGTGCACCACCGCCGCGGGCTTGAACTCTCGCCCGAGCCGCGCAACGAGGTCGGGATACCCGGTGAGCAAGAACAGCGGGAGATCCGGCCGGAGCGATCTCGCGAAGCGCGCGACCGCGATCCCGTCGGCGTGGGGCATCCGGAAATCGGTCACAAGGATGTCCGGGATCGGGCGGCGGGACAGCCGCGCGATGGCGAGCGCGCCGTCGGTGGCCAGCTCCACCTGGAAGCCGTCCTCTTCGAGCAGACGCTCGAGCATGCAAGCGCTCTGAACGTGGTCGTCCACGAGCAGGATCAGCGGATGTTCGGTGCTGCGCGGTTCCACGCCCGGATCCCTACCAAGTTGCGTGCCAGCGCCCGAGGGGGGAGGCGCGCGCGCCGAGGTGAGCGGCGGAGGTCAGCCGGAGCGGCGCAGCGGCAGCGTCACGCGGAACAGCGTCTTCCCCGGGCGGCTCTGGAACTCGATGGTCCCCTCGTGATCGGTGACGATGCGGTGCGCGATCGCCAGCCCGAGCCCGGTGCCGTTGGGCTTCGTCGAGAAGAACGGATCGAAGATCGGCGCGTCCGGGCTCGCGACCCCGGGGCCGTCGTCCTCCACCTCGATGACGGCGTGGCGCGGCTGCCGCCGCGCGCGGAGGGTGACCGTGCCGCATCCGGCCGCGTCCACCGCCTCGATCGCGTTGCGGAGGAGGTTCAGGAGGACCTGCTCGATCTTCGCAGGGTCGAGGTCGAGCACGATGTCGGTCGAGGGGAGATCCACCTTCACCACGGCCTGCCCGCCGGCGCCGTCCAGCGACGCGGCGACGCGCGCCGCACGCTCGCAGAGCGGGACGAACGGCGTCGGCCGGAGGTGCAGCGGCTGCGGCCGGGCGAAGTCCAAGAACTCGCTGACGAGGGCCGAGAGGCGGCGGATCTCGTCGCGGACGACGTGGATCGCCTCCAGCGTCTCCGCGTCCTTCACGCCGGCGCGCGCGAGCCCCCGCTCGAGGAAGGTCACGTGGAGCTGCGCGCCGTTCAGCGGGTTCCTGATCTCGTGCGCGAGGCCGGCCGCGAGCGTCCCCACCGCGGCGAGCTTCTCGCTCTGTCGCACGCGCGCGGCGAGCGCGTTCTCGTCGGTCATGTCGTGCCCGATCGCGAACAGGACCACCTCGTCGTCGGCCGCAGAAGGGGCGTACGCGAGCTGCCAGCGCACCTCGCGGATCTTGCCGGCGCGCGTGCGGACGCTGCTCTCCAGCAGATCGACGCCGGCGCGGCGGCCCGCGGCGACGTCCTCCACGAGGGCGCCGTGGTCTGCGCGGATCTCCTCGGGGAGGAGCGCCTCGACGAAGGGCACCCCGAGCACGTCCTCGCGCCCGAGCCCCGTGATCCGCTCGGCTTCCCGGTTGAAGAGCCGCACGATCGCGTGCGCGTCGACGCCCACGACGAGGACGCGGGCCAGCTCGACGGCGCTCTTGTAGCGGTGCTCCGTGCGCGCGAGCGTGCGGCCGACCTCCTCCAGGTCCATGCGCTCGGCGCGCTGGGCGCGCGCGAGGAAATCGTCGCGGTAGGTCTCGAGCATGATGGCGAGCTCGAGATCGAGCACCTTGCCCACCGCCGCCCTGACCGGGGTCACCTCCGCGCCGAGCGCGCCCTCGGCGATCTCGTCGAACGCGAGGCGGATGAGCGTCATCGCCGTGAACATGTACCGCTGGGGGAGGCCGACCCGGACGTGCATCCGCCCGATCTTCGCGCTCTCTTCGAAGTACGCGCCGTCGTAGGGCCCCGTGCAGATCCGCGTCATCCAGCGGACGAGCGATCGCTTGAGCCGCTCCACCTGCGCCTCTCCGGTGAAGACCTCGTGCGCGCCCTCGTGCTCGCGGATGCGATCGTAGAACTCGTCGGCGATGCGCGGGAAGTGCGGCTCCGCGTGCGCGCGGAGCGCGGCGAGCCGGCGCGCGTCCTCCTCGCTGAAGCGCACGTACCGCTTGATCTCGTCGAAGAGCGTCTCCTGCGCGGCCACGGCGCCCGTGCCTACCACGGCCCCGCTCCCGCGGGCGCGGACCAGGATCTCACGCGCTCGATCAGCGCCTCGAGCGCCGCCGCGTCCTCGCCGCCGCGCGCGACGAGCTCCGGCGCGAGCGGCGCCTCGTAGTCGACGCCCGCGCCGGGGAGCGCGCCGATCTCCCCCGCGCCCGCCGCGTGGTAGAGCCCCTTCGGATCGCGCTCCCTGCAGGTCTCTGGCGCGGCGTCCACGTAGACCTCGATGAGCCGCGGCGCGAGCGCGCGGGCGCGCTCCCGGTAGGCGCGGCGGTGCGCCGTCGCCGCCACGATCACGAACGCCCCCTGGCGCGCGAGCAGCGCCGCGAGGCGCGCGAGCGTCTCGTAGAAATCGTCGCGGGCGCGCGGGCCGTAGCCGGGCCGCGGCACGAGGGCGTCGCGGACCTCGTCGCCGTCGAGGACGCAGCTCGCCCGCCCCTCGCCGAGCAGCGCGCGGTGCACCCGTGCGGCCAGCGTGGATTTGCCCGACGACGGGAGCCCGGTGATCCAGACGACCCCGCCGCTCACGCGAAGAGCCTCTCTGCGTCGTCCGGATCGAAGCGCGGGGCGTCGAGGGCGCGCTCCACGAAGGAGAGCAGGGCGTCCCTCGCCCGCGCGGTGACCGCCGGGTACCATCCGGGGTTGGCCAGCACGAGCGCGCGCCACGCGAGGAACGGCGCCGCCACGTCGAGCACGCCCGCGGAGCCGCTCCAGCCGAGGTAGACCTCCCAGAACCGGCGCCACAGCGCGCGCAAGCCGCCCTCCCACGCGCCGGGCGCGTCCAGCGCGAAGAACACGTAGTTGATGGCGAGGCAGGCGACGTCGTCCGCGGGATCGCCCTGGGATCCGCGGCTCGTGTCGAGCAGCGCGAGCCGCGACGACCCGTCGAACACGATGTTGAAGGGGTGGAAATCGCCGTGCGTGCGCGCGAGCCGCCGGTCCATGCCGCGGAGCTTCCACCGCCACGCCACGCAGCGCCGCTCGATGGCCTCCAGCCGCTCGGGCGGCGCGCCGGGCACGTCGTCCGGATAGCCGTCGATGATGCCGAAGATGCCCTCGCCGTGGCCCACGAGATCCCGCACCGCGCGGCGGTAGCTGCCCTGCGCGCCCTTCCCGCTGTGGAGGGCGATGAGGTACCTGGCGAGCGCCTCGCAGCGCGCGAGATCCTCCGGGCGCGCGCTGCGCTCCTTCGCGATCCGGCGCAGATCCGCGGCGTAGACGTCTCCCTCCGCGTACGTGGTCAGGAGGTAGAACTCGCCCGCGTCCCGCAGGGACAGGAAGCGACCGTCGCGCGTCAGCGAGCCGACGTCCACGACCTCGACGTGCGACGGGATCGATCCGAAGGTGTCGAAGGCGAGCAGCATTTCCGCCGCGCGATCCGACCGCCTGTCGTGCCCGAACGCGTCCGCGGTCGACGTGTGCAGGACCAGCCTCTGCCTGGAGCCGTCAGGCCTCACCGCCGTGATCCGGAGGGGGACGCCGTAGCCGGCGGCCTTCTCGGTCTGGTCATGGCCCGAGCGGTTGTCGGGTCCCAGGGTCGTGATCTCCTCGATCCGCGCGTCGGGCAACGCTGCCTCGATGAGCTGGCGGACCGGGCGTGCGGGATCGGGGTCAGGCAGGACCGACGGGGCGCTCATGGTCTCCTCGGGAAGGCATGGTGGCGTGTTCGCGTGACCATGCGCACAGCAAGAAGCAGGCCGCATGCCTGACGAGCCTGCTCCAGCGGCAGCACGGGCCTCGGCCGGATCCCTGGCTTTCGAGGGGGCGGCGGCGGGCTGATGAGCGCGGGTACGGCGCCGGGCCGGACGCGCTCGCAGGACCTGCGCCGCCGCGCGAGGCGTGCGCGGGGCGGCGCGACATCGCGCAGCGTGAGGCGGGGCGGGATCAGCGCGTCGGGATCCCGGGAGGCATGGGGCCGATCTGGTAGGGCCGCATCATCTCGTTGTCCTCGTGCTCGAGGATGTGGCAGTGCCACACGAACCGGCCAGGCCCCCCGAACCTCGCCTTGATGCGCGTGATCTCGAACGGCAGCGCGACGACGGTGTCCTTCAAGCCTTCCTCTCCGGCCTCTGGCGGGCGCGGAGCCCCGTCGAACGGCTGGCGATCGATGATCTCGAAGTGGAGCTCGTGGAGGTGGATCGGGTGCGCGTCGACGGTGAAGTTGTGGATCTCCCACACCTCTGTCGATCCCGGGGACGGGTTCTCGGTGATGGGATCGTGCCAGAAGAGCGGCCTCGGCGTGCTGGAGCCCGGAGGAGGCTGGAGCGTGCCCAGCGCGGCCACCCTCAGGCCGGCGTCGGGCTGCAGCGCGGAGCCCAGATCGTTCAGGGATACCTGCCGCACGAGCGACGCGTCTCCGAAGGGCGCGAGCCGTGGCAGCTCGAGCCGGTGCGGGGGCGTGCTCGTATCCGTGCCGGTCGCCGACACGACGCGGAGCTGCATCACCTGCCCGGTCGTCGCCGGATCGGCGGGGGGCTGGGGGCGGCCGGTGAACGGCGCGTCCGGACCGAGGTTGAGGAGGACGATCTCGGCGCCGGCGCGGACCCCGCTGAAATCGACGATCACGTCCGCGCGCTCGGCCGGCGCGAGCAGGAGGGTCCCGCGCTCTACGGGGGAGGGGAGGAATCCTCCGTCCGAGCCTATCTGCCAGAACGGGAGGCCGTTACCCATCTTCAGGATCAAGAACCGCGAGGCGCTGCCGTTCAGGATGCGGAAGCGGTACCGCCGCTGCTCGACCTCGAGGTAGGGCCACGGTCGGCCGTTGACGACGATGACGTCGCCGAAGAACTCCGGGACCCAGATCGGTGGGATATCGCCCTTCGGGGTGTACAGCGCGTCGAGCGGCGGGGCGAGCCCGCGCGACGCTGGATAGAAGAGCGACCCGTCGTCGTTGAAGGAGCGGTCCTGGATGACGAGCGGGATCTCGTACACCCTCGCTCCCGGGCGGTCTCCTGATCGCGGGGCCGGTCCGGGCAGGACGTCCTGCGGCAGGTCGTCCGGCCCGCCGCGCAGCAGGTAAAAGCCGGCTGGCCCCGCGTAGACGTTGAGCCGGGTGATGCCGAGCGCGTGGTCGTGATACCAGAGCGTCGCCGCCCGCTGGTCGTTCGGGTACTCGAACACGGCCGCGCCCGGCTCCCACAGGCGCCCGAGCGGCGACGTGCGCTGGTAGTAATCGTAGAAGGTGCCTGTCGCCGCATACCCCGCGGGGATGTCGATCGCCGCGGGGAGATACCAGGCCTCGGGATAACCGTCGCTCTCCTGGGCCACCCGGGCCATCCCGTGGAGGTGCGTGACGAGCGGCACCGGTCCCTGGTACGGCCCCGGCGGGCAGCCGCCCGGGAACGTGGGCCGCCGGTCGCGGCCCTGCGCCCCGCCGGGCGGGTTGGCCCAGTGCAAGGTGGGGTCGACCGGGAGCAGGTGAGGGAGGAAGCGGCCGGTCGCCGGGTCCTTGAGGTCGTTGATCCACTTCACGCGCACCGGCCTCCGGTACGTCGCCTCGATGGTGAACGCCGGAGTCGCGAACGTCTCCGGGTGATGGACGGAGCCGTAGCTCCACACCGTCGTCGGGGGCAAACCCAGCTCGGGCGGCAGGAGTTGCTGCTCGATCTGCCGGACGGCGATCTCGTAGCCATCGAGGCCCGCGCTGCCCGCGCCGGGACCCGTGGCCTGGGGCATGACCTGCGGGATGAGCAGCGGGCGCGTGTACCTGGGGATGGCGGCGCCGGAGAGGGTAGGGGCCGAGCTCGGGGCGGCCGGACACGTGTCCACGGCCTCCTTCATCACGCCACCTGGCTGGAATGCCGCGAGCCCGTCGCGGCCGGATCGTGCTTCCGGGGCTGTCGTCGCTTCATGGAGGACATCGCATCTCCTTGCCTCGCGCAGCGATATGAGGGCGACGCATCATGACCAGCGCGCGCATCCGGTCCACCCAGGAAGCTCCGGATTCGAGGATCCTCGGCATCACCGACGATGGTCGTGATCGAGAGGGGCGCAGGTGGGGCAGGGGGGCGGATCCGAGCCCGCGGCTGGCCGCCTCGTGGCGGCCAGGGCGCTCTTTGGGCTCGGGATGTCCAGCAGGGGGCCTACTTGGACGGCCACTGATCCTTGGGGATGTCCTTGTAGACGTCCTCGACCTTGTGGAAGCCGTCCGCGATCACCGTCGAGGCGAGGTTGTCCTTGTCCACGGCGACCGGCGTGATGAGCACGCTCGGGACGTCCTTCTTGCCGTTGTTGACCGTCTGCGTCTTCTCGCCGACGGGCTCCTTCTTCGCCAGCTTGACGGCGAGCTCGGCGGCCTTCTCGGCGAGCAGCTTGAGCGGCTTGTAGACGGTCATGCTCTGGGTGCCGGCCGCGATCCGCTGGCAGGCGGCGAGCTCGGCGTCCTGGCCCGAGACGCCGACCTTGCCGGCGAGCTTCTGCTCGCCGAGGGCCTGGACCGCCGCGCCCGCGAGCCCGTCGTTCGAGGCCACGACCGCCGTGACGCTGTTGTTGTTCTTGGTGAGGGCGTTCTCGGTGATCTTGAGCCCCTCGACCGGCTGCCAGTCCTTGGCCCACTGGTCCGCCACCGTCTTGATGTCGCCCTTGTCGATGAGCGGCTTCAGGATGTTCATCTGCCCTTCGCGGAAGAGCTTCGCGTTGTTGTCGGTCGGGGAGCCGCCGATGAGGATGTAGTTCCCCTTCGGGAACTTCTTCACGAGGGCCTCGGCTTGGAGCTCGCCCACCTTGACGTTGTCGAAGGACACGTAGAGGTCCAGATCGGAGTCGAGGATCAGCCGGTCGTACGCGATGACGGGCACGTTCTGCTTGTGCGCCGACTCGACGATGGTCGCCGTCGTCTTGGCGTTGTGGGGCACGACGACGAGCACGTCGATGCCCTGCGTGAGCAGGTTCTCCGCCTGCGAGTTCTGGAGCGCGTCGTCGCTGTTCGCGGACTGCACGAGCACCTGGGCGCCGAGCGCCTCGGCCTTCGCCTTGAACAGGTCGCGGTCGCGCTGCCACCGCTCTTCCTTGAGGGTATCCATGGAGAAGCCGATGGTGAGCTTCTCCTTCTTCTTCTCCGTACCCTTGGTTTCCGCGCCCTTGGCGGCTGTTGCCTCGGGCTTGTCCGCGCTCGCGCCGCCTTCGGACGCCGGCTTCGAGCAGCCGGCCGAGAACGCGAGAGAGAACAACGCCATGAGAAAGGTGGAGCGACGAATCAAGGTGACCTCCGCATGAGATGAATGGATAGGGGCTGTGTTGTGGCCGCCGGCGCTACTGCGTCGAGTTGAGCTGGTCGGCGTAGCTCATGATAAGATTGAGGGTTTCAGTGTCGTCATCGTACACCGAGTACCACCCCTGGTATTCGTGGGGCGGGTCGCCGATGTAGTCGTTCCCGAGGAGCCAGTAGTCGTTGCCGTCGTCCGACGGCCTCCCCGTCCCGGCCCAGGCCCAGAAGTTGACGCCGGCGAGCTCCGGGTTTTCGACGACGGCGTCGAACATGGAGGCGTAATACTCGTTCCGCTTGGCGACGGGCGACGAGACCGGCTCGGCCTTGTCGTCCCGCGCGAGCCCGAACTCCTCCACGACGATCGGCTTGTTCAGCGCCCTGGCGTGCGCGAGCTGCGCGTCGATGTACCCGTTGCTCTTGGTGATGGCGGCCAGGAGCCCCTTGTCGGCGGCGCTGCCGATCGGCAGCGACGGGTCGTACCACTCCCAGTTCTCGGGCCAGACGTGGAAGGTGAGGTAATCGATGCCGGGCACGTCGTGGAACGCCTTGTAATCGCTGTTGGCGTAGTCGCCCCAGTTATAGGACAGGTCGCCCTCCGAGCCGATGGACACGAGGTGGTTCGGGTCGATGTCCTTGATGAACTTCGCGTTCCTCTCGACCCAGAGCTTGAAGAGCGGGCCCCAGCCCTTGAACGATCGCGGCTCGTTCCCGAGCTGCCACGCCATGATCCCCGGGTGGTCCTTGAGCTTCTCGATGATGACCTTGGCCCGGCTGAAGTAGAACTCCTGCGCCTTCTTGTTGCAGAAGAACAGCGACGAGAGATCCATCTGGTCGGGCCAGGGGTTCGTGTTCGGATCGAGCGTGCCCGAGTGAGGGATGGCCCACTCGTTGATGGCCACGGCCTGGCAGTCCTCGCCGGTGCCCTCCTGGAACCGGATCGAGCCGGCGAACGGCACGTGGTAGCCCGCCTCGAGCAGGGCAGCGCCCGTCGTGGGGTGGGTCAGGCCGACCTGGTACGCGCTGAAGTCCTCTCCGCAGGAGGTGGTCGGCTGCTCGTGAGCCCACTTCATGTACTGGGGCATCCCGCCGGACCAGTGCCAGAAGTCGTTCAGGGTCATCACCGCCTTCATCCCGCGGCTGTGCATCTCGTCGAGCACCGTCGCCAGCTTGTCGGCGAACGCCTCGAGCTCCGCATCGGCGCACGGCTCGTTGGACGACGCCGGAAAGATACGCTGTGGGCCGTATTGCTGATCGTTCTGCTGCGCCTCCGGGATGTCGCCCTCGCTGAGCGCCATGATCCTGAGGTTCAGGGCGCCGTGGGCCTCGAGGATGTCGAGCTCGTTGCGCAGGCGCTCGCGGCTGATGTAAGGAGCCGACCAGAAGTTCGTGCCCATATACCGGTACGTTTTCCCGTCGAGCAGCAGCTTACTACCTTCGGCGCGGACGTAGCACTTTTCCGGTTGCTGGGCGCAGTCGAGCGCCGGGCCCCCACCGGTTCCGTCCCCGCCGCCGCCGGTGGCGTCGCTGCCGCCGGTGGCGTCGCTGCCGCCGGTGGCGTCGCTGCCGCCGGTGGCGTCGTTGCCGCCGGTCGCGTCGCTGCCGCCGGTGTTGCCGGACCCGCCCGTGCCGCCGGAGGGCGCGGGCTCCTCCGGATCGGAGGAGGAGCACGCGGCGAGGGAGAGCAAACCCAAAGCGAGCAAGAAGGTCTTCTTCATGGTCGGTTCCTTACGTGGTTCGAGTGTCGTTCCTCACGGAACGCTGCGCCCTGTCGCCCCGAGCACATGGCCGGGTCGCAGGCATCTGCCGAGCTGCTGTGCCACCGTCGCGGGGTGGCATCGCCGGAGGCACCCGGTGAGCTCCCCCGAATTCCGCGACGATACAAATCTCCGCTCCGGGTGGGAGCGCGCTCGCCAGCGTGGGTGGTGGCAGACCACTTAAACGGTTCAGCGTCAACAGGGAAGAGGGCGGCCGGCGTTGCGCGTTGTCGCGCGGGCTTGGTGCTCGGTGCGCTGCGGAAGCTCGGCGGGCGGCCGGGCTGCGCCGCCTCGCGGGGCGTTCGGGCTCGGCGCCGGTGCTCGTCGTGAGCCGGCGGAGATCGAGGGGTGACGCGTGGTGGTGAGGCCGGCCGGGGAGGCGCGCCTCGATGCGCGCCGGGGGGGTTCAGGCTAGACTGGGCGGGCGTGGGCTGGTCCGCTGCGCGGCGGCTCCGCGGAGGACGGGGGATGTCGCCGAGCTTGATCCTGTTCGCGGTGCCGGCTTTCTTCGCGCTCATCGGCGTCGAGCTCTGGCTCTGCCGACGCCGCGGGCGCCGCGACTATCGCTTCTCCGACGCGCTCGCCAACCTCTCGTGCGGCGTCGGGCAGCAGATCGTCGTCTCCATCGTGAGCGCCGGCGTCCTCGTCTATGTCGTCCTGTTCGAGCGCGCCGCGCTCGTGCGGCTGCCGCCGGGCGCGGTATCGAGCTGGGCGGCCTGCTTCGTCGCTGTCGACTTCTGCTACTACTGGGCGCACCGCGCGAGCCATCGGGTGAACTTCATGTGGGCGGCCCACGCGGTTCATCACCAGAGCGAGGACTACAACCTCTCGGTCGCGCTGCGCCAGAGCTGGCTTCAGCGGGCCCTCTTCTGGCCGTTCTTCTGGCCGCTCGCCGTGCTCGGCTTCCCGCCGGCGATGCTCGTCACGACGTATACGCTGAACATCCTCTATCAGTTCTGGATCCACACGCAGCTCGTCCGCCGGCTCGGTCCGCTGGAGTGGGTGCTGAACACGCCATCTCATCACCGCGTGCACCACGGCGTCGATACCGAGTATCTCGACAGGAACCACGGCGGCGTGCTCATCGTCTGGGATCGCCTGTTCGGCACCTTCTGCGCCGAGGGGGCGCCCCCGCGGTACGGCGTGGTCCAGCCGCTCGCCAGCTTCAGCGCGCTGCGCGCGAACGTCGCCCCGTGGCGGAGGCTGGCGCGCATGGCGGCGGCGGAGCCGCGCCTCTCCGGAAAGCTGCTCGTCTGGTTCAGGCCGCCGGAGTGGCGATCCAACGCGACCCCGCGCGACGAGGGCCCGCTGCGCACCGACCCGGACTACGCCCTTCACGACGTCGCGCGCCCCCGCGGGGTGCGCGCGCTCGCGGGGGCGCTCTTCGTGACGGCGCTGCTCGGCGCGATAGCGTTCCTCTATGCATCGCCGGGCATGGCGGCGGGCCCGCTGTGGGCCGGGGCGGCCGTCCTCCTGGCGGTGCTCGCGGCGGTCGGAGCGCTGCTCGACGGGCCCGGAGGCGCCGGCGCGGCCGCGCGGCGCGCGCTGCTGGCGCGACAGACGGGTTGAAACCGCCAGAACAGGGCAGAATCTCGAGGCGAGGAGGCGCCAAGAACGCCAAGGAGAGAGAAGCCTCGTGGCGTCCTTGGCGTCATGGCGGTTCATTCAGAGGTGAACCGGCGCACCCGCAGGACGACGCCAGCGCTCAAGGCGCACGCTGGCACACGCGCGGCACACCGTGCACGTCACACCGTCGTTTTGCCGTGGTTTTTGCCTGTCTTCAGGTTGGCGCTGGTTGTGCAATGGTGGATGCCATGACGACGAAGAACGCCTCCCTGCTCTCTGTCCTGATGCCCCTCCTGCTGGCTGCCTGCAACATGACCTTCATCGAGGGGGCGACGGAGGACGGCGGCGCGAACGAGCCCGTCGAGCCGACGGGCGAGAGCAGCGCGAACGACCCCGGCGAGCCGCCGGATGAGGGCGGCTCGGGGGACCCTGCGGCCAGCGGCGGCTCCGGGGGCGGCGCTGCGTCGACGGCCGTCGCCTTGACGCGCGCTCAGATGGACGTGCTTTGGGAGCAGTACTGGGAGGGCCGGGGTGACATCACCGGCAGCTCCGGGTCGGGCGGCCCGGCTCCAGAGCTAGATCCCAACGACCTCTTCCTTCGTGCATCGGATCTCGGCGTCTCGTGCGGCTCCCCGACCACGGATCTGAGCTGCGGCGGGCACTGGCAGGTACACATCGTGCTGCCGACCGCCTATCAGCAGGTCGGCGTCTACGATCTCGACGATTCCGTGATCGGCCTCTATAGCTCCATGAGCGAGACGGGTCAGCCTTACTCTCCGCAACCGGACGACTGCCCGTGGGGAGGTGGGTCGTTCGGACCGGGCACGCTCGAGATCCTCGCCATCGACTCGGCCGAAGTGCGCTTCCGTCTCACCATGGGCTCGCTCTGGGAGAGCGATCCCAGCGGGGAGTACACCGCACCGCGCTGCCCCTGAGGCGCAGGCGTCCTCCGTCGGTCCGGTGGTGGGTCTCTTCCGGCTTCCCGCCGAGCGTGGCGAGCCGCAGCTCGGCGCGTCGAGCGTCGAGCGCATTAAGGAGGGCCCGTATCCGGAGCGGGTGTTCGCCGCCCTCGCGACACGGTGTCGATCCTTCTGGCGAGTGACTGCCATCCTGGCAGGCCGGCTCCTTGGCCGGGCGCGTAGGAGCGCGGATCTGCGCTGCGCTCTCCGGGCACGGAACGTGGAACGCGCGCTCGCATGCCCATCGAGACGACTCCCATCGATCGCGAGGACCGGCTCGCCGGCGTCCTCCTCGGCACCGCGGTCGGCGACGCGCTCGGCCTGCCCAGAGAGGGCCTGTCGCGCCGTCGCGCGGCTCGGCTCTTCGGCGCGTCGCCGATCGAGCACCGCTTCGTGCTCGGCCGCGGGATGATCAGCGACGACGCAGAGCACGCGTGCATGACGGCCCAGGCCCTCCTGGCCGCTCCGGGGGACACGGCGCGGTTTGCGCGCGCGCTCGCGTGGCAGCTCCGCGGCTGGCTCGCCTCGCTGCCGGCGGGCATCGGGTACGCCACGTTGCGGGCGATCCTCAAGCTGTGGCTCGGGTTCTCGCCGGAGCGGAGCGGCGTCTTTTCGGCCGGCAACGGCGCCGCGATGCGCGCGCCGATCCTGGGCGCGGCCCTCGCGCTCACGCCGTCGCGCATCGATTCGATGGTGCGCGCGTCCACGCGACTCACGCACACAGATCCCCGCGCCGAGGAGGGCGCGCGGATCATCGCCCTCGCGGCAGCGTATGCCGCGGTGCGCACGCCGGAGCAGGTGAATCCGGCGGAGCTCCTTTTGATGCTCCGCGAGCGCGTCGAGGACGAGGAGCTCCGCCGCCGGCTCGACTGCGCGGCGGAGCTGCTCGGCCGGCGCGCCTCTGCGGAGGACTTCGCCGGGGCGATCGGCCTCCAGGAGGGCGTGAGCGGCTTCATCGTGGACACCGCGCCGGCGGCCCTGTTCTGCTGGCTCGCGCACCCGGGCGATTTCCGGCGCGCGGTGGAGGACGTGATCCTGCTCGGGGGCGACGCCGACAGCACGGGCGCGATCGTCGGCGGCCTCGCGGGCGCGACGCTGGGGGCGCGCGGGATCCCGGGAGCGTGGCTCGACGGGATCGCAGACTTCCCGCGATCGATCGCGTGGATGCGGCGGCTCGGCGCGCGGCTCGCGCGGGTGTTCCGGGGCGAGCTAGGGGAGGGCGCCGCGGCAGGGGAGGAGCGAAATGCCCGAGCGGAGGGGCCTCTCGGCCTATTCTGGCCCGTGTTGCCGCTGCGCAATTGGGTCTTCCTGGCGCTGGCGCTGGGGCACGGATTCCGGAGGATGCTGCCGCCTTACTGAAGCGGGAGGAAGGCCGTGCCGGCAATGCACGCTCGGCGCGCCTTCCGAGATGCGCGGCTGAGCTGGTGCTCTGGCTTATCGAAGCTGCGTCGGGAAGCGCGCTCTCTGCGGTGCTTCTGGCTATAGTCGGCGGGTGACGAAGCGTCGCAAGCAGAGCAAGTCGGCGCCCGCGCCCCCGGTGGGAGCGGGCACCGCCGGTGGAGCACGACTCGTCCTCGAGAACGTCCGCTGCTTCGTGCGCAGCGAGGTGCCGCTCGGGGCGCAGGTCACGGTCATCATCGGGCAGAACGGCTCGGGCAAGACGAGCATCGTCGAGGCGATCGCCTCGCTCGCGCCCGGCGAGGGCGAGGGGCTCGACCGGTTTCCGCTGCGCCACGGCGGGTCGGTCGGGTCGATCGCGCTCTACGGCGCTGGCCCCGAGCCGATCGCGCGCTGGACCGATGGGGCAGCGCGCTCCGAGCGCGCGCGGCTCCCGCGTGGGCACCACGTCTTCGGTTATGGGCAGTATCGCGCCCTGCGCCCGCCGGTCAGGCCGCGCCAGGCGGCCGGGCACGCGCTCCTCGGTCCGGAGTGGGAGCCGGCGCTCATCCGGCCGCTTCCGACGCACCTCGAAGACGCGCTGCGCCGGCCGGCCACGCGCACGCTCGTCGATTTCGACGAGTACCTCTTCCGGGACCTCGCCGCCTACGTCGCGCTCCTGGAGGAGCGGGGCGAGTACGATCCCGCTGCGCGGGCGGTCTGGACGCGGCTCCACGAGTGGCTCGTGGCTCTCGACAGGCGCATCGAAGATGTGGAGATCGTCGAGCAGGAAGGACGCCGGGTGGCGGCATTCCGTCGCTCGGGCGTCTCGCTCTCGATCATCGAGCTCTCCGACGGGTACCGCGCCATGCTCTCCGTCGTGCTGGATCTCGCGATCCGCTACGCGCAGACGTTCCCTGCGCTCGAAGATCCCCTCGCGGGAGAGGCCTTGGTGGCCATCGACGAGGTCGACCTCAACCTTCACCCTCGCTGGCAGCGGCGGATCATCGACCGGCTCACGAGCTTGTTTCCGGGCACGCGCTTCGTGCTGACCACGCACTCGCCCGCGGTGGTGCAGGCCGCCATCGACGACAAGGAGCGCGCGATCGCGGTCCTCGTGCTGGACGAGAAGCCGGGCGAGGGCACGACGGTGCGGCGGTTGACCGAGGGGGACCTGGAGAGGCTCGACGGCGCCGAGGTCGATTCGGTGATGGTCGATGATGCTGTTTTTGGTGTTCCGTCACGCCTGTCGCCGACGTACGAGGCGCTGGAGGTGAAGGTCGCCGAGCTGACACGGAAGGTTGAGGACGGCACGGCGACGGCGCGCGACCGGCGGTCGCTGCTGAAGCTCCTGGATGAACTCCAGGGCGTGCTCGCGCGGGAGGAGGAACGGGAGGGCAAGGGACCACTTCTGTCCGGGATCGCGCGGACGCAGATCGCTCTGCTAAAGCGTCTGGACTCACAGCTCTCCGAGAAGGGAGAAAGACGGGATGATCCGGCTCCGGCGAGAAGGCGTCGAAGCGCCCGCTGACTGGCGAGAGGCGGTCGATGCGGCGTTCCCGGATGCGGCGGCCTTCTGGAAGAAAGCGAAGGCATTCGAGAAGCTCACCGAGCAAGGGGCGACGCGCAAGAAGGGATTTACGCGTTACGCGCCGGATGTGCTGCCATCCAACCGGAAGGGGAAGCGGGATCTCCCTCCGGTGTGGCGCACCGAGGCCTGCGTCCGGGCGGCCATTGCGGGGATGTCGCGTGGCATCTGCGCGTACTGCCAGTCACCGGTCAGCTCGACGCACCCCGGAAAAAGAGGCAAGGACAGGCCGCCGGGGCAGGTCGATCACTTCCGACCTAAGGCGCGCTTCCCTGCGCAGGCTTACGACTGGAACAACTATTTCCTGGCGTGCATGGCGTGCAACATCGCCAAGGGCGACATGTGGCCGAGCGGGGGATATGTCAGGCCCGACGAGGGCGAGCCGGGTAGCCGTTTCGTGTTTGCTAGGAGCGGCGCGATCAGGGCCCGCAAGGGGGATGAGCAGGCGAAGCGCACGATCGAGGACCTCGAGCTGAGGCGTTACTGGCTGACCTGGCACCGGGGAAAGGCCATCGAGAGGCACCTCAAGATCGTTGTTCCGCTGATGGGCCGTCCTGGCTTTCCGCTCGAGATGCTGCTCATCGACGGCCCTGACGAGTTTTCCGAGGCGATCAACCAGAACGTGCGGCGCGTTTGGGCGAACGGGCGGCGGAAGAGGAAGCCCTCGCGTGCGCGGCCTCGGCGCGCGTGATGAGCGCGTCGAGTTTGTCGCATTCCTGAGGAATCTTCTCGATTATTCTGAATCCTCGCAGAATTTGAATGGCGCTCGGATCCGCGGAGGGAATTGCGTCGTAAAAGATAGAAAACGCTCTCTCTGAGGATTCAATTAAGCATTTTATGTATACTGCGGCGCACATGGCGAGAGTGTAAGGGTCAGCTTCCATTTGGGCGAAGACAGCGAACGGACGACTTGTTTGGTTCGGGTCTTTCAAAAATTTTAGGATTGCCCTCGTTGCTGGCTCATAGCGAATATATGCAAGGGCGAATATTATCGAAGCCTTGTCCTCCGTCGTCCCTTTGTCGAGCCAGCGAACGAGCACCGGTCCAGCTACCTCACCAAGGTGGTAAATCGTGTTGAACTCCGTGGGGCTCGTCGGTGGAACCATGGCCGCCACGCGTTTCTCGATCTCCTTCCGCAGCGGCTGTCTCACCTCGATGGCGGTCTCGGCGCATTGCGCCGCGAGCATCGTCCCTTCAGCCACGTCCTCGCCGTCCTTGTCGAGCAGCCCACGGATGATCCGGTCCGCGTGCGCGCCCGGGAACCCGGCGGAAAGGACGATGACCTCATGCCACCACTTGGCCTTATAATTGCGCAGCAGCTCGTCGTAAGCGTGCGCATTCACCAGCTCCATCGCGGCGAGATACTCCTGGAATGTCAGGTGTGAGAACGCGAAGGAGCCCGGCACCCCCTCCACGAGCACGCCGTTGCGGTCGCGGATCTCGGCCACGATCGCCTCCGCCTCCTCCTCCGGACGGCCGAGATCCGGCAGGTGCGCCGCGAGCCTCTTGACGACCTCGTCCGCGGGCAGCTCCGCCACGCGCGCCTTGTGCATCGAGAGCGCGAGCCGGGCGAGCAGGGCGCGCTTCGCGTGGGCGTCGAGCTTGCCGATGGCGGCGCCGTCCGCGAACTTGGCTCGGTCCCACTCATAGAGCAGCACGTTGGTGATCGCCTCGTACAGGGCGACCCGTCGCTCCGGGATCCGCTGACCCAGGAAGCGGTGGACGACGCAGATGACGGAGCAGAGGAGGGGAGTCTGCGCGAGCTTCTCGATCGCCCGGCTCGCCCGCACCCGCTCTTTCAGGTCGTCTGCGGCGGCGCGCGCGTCGATCTCGGCCTGTCCGCGCGGCTTGTTGAGGCTCAGCTCGGCGGCCAGACACCAGCGATCGACGAAGTCGGCGACCTCGTCGCGCGTCATCGGCACGAGCCGCGCGCGCGCAAAGCCCCTGGGCGCGGCCTCGTCCTTCCCGGGCGTGGCGGTCGGCCTCGTCGTGACGACGACCGGGATCCCCGGATACGCATCCAGCATCGCCGTGAGGGCCGGGAGCACCTTCCCCGCCACGTGCGTCCGGGCTTCATCCAGGCCATCGACGAGGAGCAGCGCACGGCCGCGCTGCAGCGCTGCTTCCACGAACCAGGCCTCGGCGCCGGCGGCGCGAGCGAGCTCCTCCGGGGTCGCCGCGGCCTCCTGAAGTGCCCGCACCGGCACGACGAACGGAATCGATGCCCGATCGCGTCCTTGGGTCGAGGTGGTCAGCTCGCCCCGAGCGGCGCGCGTGGCCAGGTAGGCGAGGAGCGTCGACTTTCCGCTCCCCGGCTCACCGATGATCAGGAGCCGTGGGTGGCTCACGAGCGCGTCCGTGGCGAGCACCCGCGGCCGCTCAAGGGCGTGCAGCATGGCGCTCGCTGCCTTCGCTTCGGCTGTCGTCGCTCCACCCTTGGGTCGCTTGCCCGCCCCTTTCCTGGGTTTCGCCGCGCGCGGCTCCTCGGAGGGCTCCTCGACGTGCAGCGGCACATAGGCGATCTCGAGATCCTGCCGGACGCGCGCGCTGAGCTGGAGTCCGCGGATCTCGATCTGCCCGTGCCTCGCCTCGATCTCCCGCCGGTAGGCCCGCTCCGCGGCAGCGAAGCGCGCCTCTTCGTCGCCCCTGGCGGCCGCCTCGAGCACCGCGCGCTCTTCAGCGCACCGGATCTCGAACGCGTCGGCGTCCGGAAAGGCATCCTCGAAGCCCTTTTGCCCCCACCGCTCCACCAGCGCGCGCAGCTCGCCGCGCAGCCCCTCCGGAACGGGATAAGGCCCCCGCGCCTCGAGCGCATCGAGCAGCCGCCGCCTCGCCCGCTCACGCCGGTTCTTGCGGACCATCTCGGGCAGGTCGCCGCTCGCTCGAGGGGTCTCCGGCGCCTCGGCGAAGACCGTGTCGAGCACCGCTTCGTGGGACTCCGTGGCCGTAGGTTCCACCTTGGAGCGGCGCTTCGCCCCGACGGTCTTGCCTCGCCCCGCCCGGGTCTTTGCCTCTCGTACGGCCGCGGTCACGAGCCGGCATCCTAGAGATCGCCTACCTCACCGTCCAGCCGCCGAGCACCGCCGTCCTCCCGATCGGGCTCCCGGGCTACGCCGCGCGTCTGGAACGGCTCCCTCACGCCTCCGCCCATGGCATGCTGCTCCTCACGGGCCGCCCCATGCGCTTCGTCACGTACACCCCGCCTCCCCCACTCGGCCGCTTCGTCCGCCAGCTCTGGTACTACGCCGCCCCCGAGCTGCCCGACCTGCTCGAGCGCGTGCTCCCCAGCGGCGCCATGAGCCTCCTCATCAACCTCGCCGAGGACGAGCTGCGCTGGTACGACGGCGCGGCCGATGGCGGTGCCGACGGCGCCGCCGCCAGCACCGCCGCTCCCGCCCGCTGCCACCGCCTCTCCGGCATCGCCGTCTGCGGCGCCCACGCCGAGCACTTCGCGATCGACACGGCGGAGCAGCGCGCGATCGTGGGCGCGGAGTTCTCCCCGGGCGGCGCGTCCCCGTTCTTCGGCCCGGACACCGAGGCGCTCGGCGGCGCCCACGTCTCGCTCGACGCGCTCTGGGGCCGCGACGCGGGGCTCGTGCGCGAGCGCGTGCTCGAGGCGAAGACCCCCGACGAGAAGCTCCGCGCGCTCGAGTCCGCCCTCGCGTCGGCCCTCCTGCGCCCGCGCGCGCCGCTCGCGCGCGATCCCTCTGTCGACTTCGCGCTCGCCGCGTTCGCCGACCCGTCCCGCGCATGGACCGTGGCCGACGTGACAGGGCAGCTCGGGATGAGCCCGAAGCGGTTCATCCGGAGCTTCACCGAGCGGGTCGGCCTCACCCCGAAGCGCTATTGCCGCGTGCAGCGCTTCCAGCAGGCGATCTCCGCGGTCGAGCGCGGAGACCGCGTCTCCTGGGCGGGCGTCGCGGCCGTGTGCGGCTATTACGACCAGGCGCACTTCATCCACGACTTCCGCGCGTTCGCCGGCCTCACGCCGACCGAGTACGCGGCCAGGCGCCGCGAGCGAAACCACGTGCCGCTCGACGGCTGAGCCATCATCGCCGGCTCAGCCGGCGCTGCCGGCGGAGTCATCACCGGTGGCTCGGCCGGCGCTGACGGCTCAGCCGGCGGCACGTTTTTACAATACCCGCTCCGGCCGCGTGGGCATCCTTCGCCCATGACCCAGCGAAAACACCCCATCGCCCCGCCCCCGTACCATACCGTCGTGCCGCACCTCGTCGTCGCCGGCGCGTCGGACGCCATCGCGTTCTACAAGAAGACGTTCGGCGCGACCGAGAAGATGCGCCTCGCCGATCCGAAGCTCGGCGGCGCCATCGTCTGCGCCGAGCTCGTGATCGGCGACTCCATCGTCAGCGTCGCCGACGAGGCCCCCCAGTGGAACGCGCGCGGCCCGAAGGCGCTCGGCGGCTCGCCGATCGTGATCACGCTGAACGTCGAGGACCCCGATGCGGTCGCCGCGCGCGCCGTCGAGGCGGGGGCCAAGATCATCTACCCGATCGCGGACCAGTTCTACGGCCGGCGGGAGGGCAGGATCGAGGACCCGTTCGGGCACCAGTGGATCCTGTCGGCCGTCATCGAGGACGTCTCCGTGGACGA
The DNA here is from genome assembly GCF_051473855.1 of Sorangium sp. So ce375. NCBI lineage: Bacteria > Pseudomonadati > Myxococcota > Polyangiales > Polyangiaceae > Sorangium > Sorangium sp. So ce375. The sequence goes on along the minus strand of NZ_CP150335.1, from coordinate 8,521,363 downwards.
GATGAAGGTTCGCATGGCCAGGTGGTGGGAAGAGCAAGGCCCGAGCGGCGCCTGACCCGCCCGGCGTCGATCGCGACCGTCGGCCGTCGGTCGTCGCCGCCGCCGCCGCCGCCGCGACGGCCGCGGGACGGTGCGGCCCGCGGGCTCACCGGGCCCAACGCTTCCGGGCGCGCGGCGGCGGCGCGAAGGCCCTCGCCGGCTCCGGATCGTGCGGCAGCTCGTGCGGCGTGGCGCCGCACGTCGCGCAGGCCTCGAGCTTCGTGGATCTCGGCGCCTGCGACGACTCCGGCGCCACCCCGGCCTCGGGCCAGCCGCACGACACGAGCTCGCTCCTGGCGTCCGTCGGCGTGAGGGAATCCGCCATCGAGTGGACCGAGCGCTTCATCTCGGTGAGGCGCGCCAGCTGAAGCACGATCGCCGTGAGCCGCGACGGATTGAACGGCTTGAGCAAAACGTGGTGATACACGGCCTCCTTCGAGCGCGTGTACTCCTCGGCTCCAGTGATCAGGAGGCAGCTCGTGTAAACGGGCATGTTCGCCACCCGCCGGAGCAGCTCGTCCCCTTTCATCCCAGGCATTATCACATCGGAGCACACCAGGTGAAACTCCCTGGTTTCGAGCAGCGCGAGCGCCTGCTCCGCCGACGTACACTCCACGACGTCGACGTCCCCGGAGAGGACCGCCGAGATGGACCTCAGCGCCCTTTCATCGTCGTCGACGACGAGGACACAATACTTTCGCCGGGAAGACGAGATCGTGGCGTCCCTGTGCTGACCCTGCGAAGAGGTGCGATAGGCTCTTACGGTCGATGACACGGTGGCTGCCTCCCTGCGACGATGGCGGACCCGCATCCCATGCCGCTGTGCCGCGGCAGTGCGCGAGCGCGCTTGCGTGTTGTCGAGGGCCTGCGCGGCACCCCCCGGCGCCGACGGCCTCTTCTATCGAGGTGTACACGACGAAGTTTGTTCTAGTCAACCGCGCAACACGCTCTCTCGACAGGACAGGTTGAGATCTCGAGTTCCGTTCGACCTGCGTCGATGGTGTTGTCGAGGCACTCTGGACGTCGAGGGTGCAGCGCGAACGGCTCAGTTCAGTGCGGCTGCGGCGCGCGCCTGGGGTTCACGGCCGCGATGCACGACGGAAACAAATGCGCATTGTTCGAATCTTCACATGGTCATTGTGTGAGCTACGGCACTCTTGATGCTCTTTATCTGTCCTCCGCTCGGCCGGCGCCTCCGAGCGATCGGGACTTCCCTGTTTCCGTCGGGACTTCCCCTGTCCCAGCTGCCCTGTTCCTGTCGAGGTGTCGTTTTCGTGCTCGTGGCGTGCGCGGCGATCGGTGAGGTTGCCGGCCTCAACCGTAAGACGAGCGTCGACAGCCATGGTCGCGTTTCTCGCCCTCACGTCGGAGGGCATGGCGACTGTGCGGGCGAGGGACGGTGGCGTCGGGCCGCGGCATCCGGCCCGGGTGCGGAGCTTCGTGACCGTGTCCAGGCGAGCGCTGACTCCGATCCTTTCTTCCGCGACCTCCCTGCGCGGGCCGCGAAGCTGCCGTAACCGGTCGTGGGAGGCTCGGTTCCGGCTGCCGTCGCCCGGGTGAGCAGGGGCGCTCGGTTCTACGGGATCGGCTGCTCCACACGGCGCTGACAGGCCTGCCAGTCGGTGTGGGCCGCGGCCTCGGATACGTTCAACAACTCGACCCTGCGCTCGATGGGCAGGCAATCGCGGGTCGCCAACCACAGCTTCGGGTCGTCAGGGCCCCGGGGCACTTCGAGGTCCGTCCACACCCGCGCGGTCCTATCGGCAGACGCCGTGATGACGCGCCGGCCGTCGGGGCTCCACTCGGCGGAGTAGACCGGTCCGGCGTGACCGCGCAGTATCAGCGGTTCGCCGGTGCCGTCCGCGCTCCAGATGCGTGCCGTGCCGTCCCTTGATGCGGTCAGGATGCGCTTGCCGTCGGCGCTCCACACCGCCCGAACGACCTCGTTGTCGTGCCCGCCGAGGATCACGGGCTCGCCGCTCCCATCGACGTTCCACACCCGCGCGGTCTTGTCCGTGGACACGGTCACGACGCGCTTCCCGTCGGGGCTCCATTCCGCCGCGGAGAGGAAGGCCTCGTGGCGGGCGATGACGACCGGTTCGCCCGTCCCGTCGGCGTTCCACACCCGGGCGGTGGTGTCGTAGGAAGCTGTGACGACGCGCCGGCCGTCGGGGCTCCAGGAAGCGTACTTGACGAGGAGGTCGTGGCCCCGCAGGACCAGCGGTTCGCCCGTTCCGTCGGCATTCCAGATTCGCGCTGTCAAGTCGTCCGAGGCGCTGACGATGCGCCGCCCATCGGGGCTCCACGTCGCGAAGTTCACCCTCTCTTGGTGGCCGCGCAGGATGAGGGGTGTCCCCGTGCCGTCCGCGCTCCACACACGTACGGTGTAGTCCTCCGAGGCGGTGACGATGTGCTTTCCATCGGGGCTCCACGTCGCGGAGAAGATCCTGCCCTCGTGGCCGCGCAGGATGAGGGGTGTCCCCGTGCCGTCCGCGCTCCGCACGCGCACGGTGCGGTCCTCCGAGGCGGTGACAATGCGTCTTCCATCGGGGCTCCACGCTGCCGCCGTGACCGCGGCCTCGTGGTCGCCGAGCACGGGGGGCGAGCTCTCGATGTCCACGCTCCACACCCGTGCTGTACCGTCCCACGACCCACTGGCGATGTGCCTTCCGTCGGGGCTCCACGCCGCCACGAACACCGCGTTCTCGTGCCCGTGGAGGACCACGGGGTCGCCCGTCCCGTCGGCGTTCCACAGCCATACCTTCTTGTCCCAGTCCGTCGCTAGGATGCGCCTCCCATCGGGGCTGAAGGTCGTGGACAGCAGGTAGGTCGCGGACAGCTGCAGGAGCCCATGCCGGCTCAGGACGATGGGCTCGCCCGTGCCGTCAGCATTCCACACGCGCGCCCTCCCGTCCTCGGAAGCGGTCACGATCCGCTGTCCATCGGGGCTCCACGCCGCCCAGTAGACATCGCCCCCCAGCTCGATGTTGAAGACGATGGGCTCGCCCGTACCATCGGCGTTCCACACGCGCGCGGTGTTGTCCCAGGACGCCGTAACGATGTGCCTTCCATCGGGGCTCCACGCCCCAGCGCTCACCCAGCCCCGGTGACCTCGGAGGACGATGGGCTCGCCCGTGCCATCGGCGTTCCACACTCGTGCCGTCTCGTCACGAGATGCGGTCAGAATATGCCGGCCATCGGGGCTGTACGCCGCGAGCTGGATGACGTCCTCGTGACCTCGGAGGACGATGGGCTCACCCGCGCCGTCGGCGTTCCACACGCGCGCCGTCTTGTCCGTGGACGCGGTGACGATGCGCTTTCCATCGGGGCTCCACGCCACCGAGTACACGGCGTCGTCGTGACCGCGGAGCACGAGCGGTTCGCCCGTTCCATCGGCGCGCCACACGCGGGCAGCCCGGTCGTCGCACGCGGTGGCGATGCGCGCGCCGTCCGGGCTCCACGCGACGGACCAGAGCTTGCTCGAATGGCGGAGGACGACGCTGCTGATGCTGCCGTGGAGCGCGCCGAACACCAGATCGGACCAGCCCCGCGGCACGCCCGGCGGCTCGACCTCGCGCAGGAGGGCGAGCGCGGTCGTGGGATCGCTCCGCTCCAGCTCGCGCGCCGCCGCCATGCGCGTGGCGTTGCGCGCGTGCCTGGCCTCCTCCTGCGCGAGCGTCGCCTCCCGGTCGGCGCGCGCAGCCTCGCTCTGCGCCCGGACCGCGAGGAGCGACACGGCGACGGCGGTCGCGGAGAGCGCGGTGATGACGCCCGCCGCGATCCGCCATCGCAGGCGCCGCGCGCGATCGACCAGGGCGACGACCGCGCGCAGATACCGCTCTTCCCCGCGATCGATACCGAGCTCCGCGCCCGCGCCGCGCTCCGCCTGCCGGCGCGACAGCCACGCTCGGGCCTCGTCCGCCGCGCGGTCGCGCCAGAGGAGCCCCTCGGCCTCCGCGCCGGCCTTCCATTGGTGTGCCGCCGCGCGGAGCCGGGCCAGGAACTGGGCGTCCTGCGCGCTCTCGTCGAGCCATTGCCGGAGCTTCGCCCACGTGTCGATCAGGGACTCGTGCACGAGCTCCACCGTCGCGCCGTCCCGCTCGGCAGACGCCTCGACAAGGAGGAGCCTTGCGTCGGCGAGATGATGGACGACCCGCTGAAGAGCGCCGCTGTCCTCCGCGAGCCCGGTCAGCTCGGCGATGCCCACCACCGCGCGCGTGCGCTCGGGCGTGCAGAGGCGCAGGAACACCGCCCGACAGAGACGCTGATCGGCCGGCGAGAGCGCCCCGAGGACGGTGTCCGCGTGCGTGGACAGCGCACCCGCGACCCCGCCGAGCCTCTCGTAGCTGTCGCGCGTCAGCAGGCGGCGCTCGCTATCCCGCGCCTCCCATAGCCTGGTGGCCGTGAATTGCAGCAGCGGCAGCGGGCTCCGCGTCTTCTCGAGCGCGTCGAGCATGGCCTCGATCATGCCCTCATGCTCGAAGCGAATGTCGGCCGTCTCCAGGGGCCGCGTCAGCACCTCGCGCAGGCCGGCGCGCCCCATGGGCGGCAGCAGCACGAGCCCCCGTGTCACCTCGGTCATCAGCCATCGATCCTCGGCCACGCGGTCGAGGAAATCCGAGCGGAGGGAGACGACCACGCGCAGCGGGGAGGACGCGTCGTCGGCCGCGCCCGAGAGGCACACGACGAACGCGGTTCGCTCGGCTGGATCTGCGCTCAGCGTATACAGCTCTTCGAGCTGATCGACGAAGAGCAGGATATGCTGTGGGCCTCCCGGCCGCCGGCACCGCGCGCGCAGCGCGGCGCCGAGCAGGCCGGGCCGGGCGCGGAGCATCGGGAGCAGCGCCTCGGGGTCGGTCCGCTCGATCGGACCGGGCGCGGCGCCCTCCAGGCACGCGCCCCCGGCCTGGGCGAGCACATCGGCGAGCGCGGCGCACGGCCGGAGGCCAGGCCGGAGGGTGAAGGCCTCCCAGCGCTCCCCGGACCGCTTCAAGGCCGGGATCACGCCCGCGCGCACGAACGACGATTTGCCCGCGCCCGACGCGCCGGCCACGGCCACGACCGGCTGGTTGCGCAGCCGTTCCAGGAGGCTCGCGACCTCGCGCTCGCGACCGAAGAAGCGCCCCGCGTCGGCCTCCTGGAACGCCGAGAGGCCGGCGAACGGGCTCCCATCCTCACCCAGCGAGGGTGTCTGTCGGCTGGTCGCGAGCAGCTCGAGCGCGGCGCACAGCTCCTCGGCCGAGCCGAAGCGCTCTTCCCTCCGCTTCTTCAGGCAACGATCGATGATGTCGCCGAGCGGGCCCACGTCGAGCCGTCTCTCCCTCGCCCTGGGCATCGGCCGATCGAGATCGGCCGTCTCGGACAGCCGCTGCGCGATCTGCGGCGCGAACGGGTGCTCGCCGGTGCACAGCTCGAACAGGATGAGCCCCACGGCCCAGAGATCGCAGCGAGGATCGACCTCCTCGCACCGCCATTGCTCGGGCGACATATACGGCAACGTGCCGACGATCGTCGCCTCGTCGGTCACGGCGGTCGTGCTGGGCATCGCGCTGGCGGCGCCCGCGACCCGCGAGATCTCCTCCTGCCCGAGCCGCGCGGCGATGCCGAAGTCGAGGACCTTGATGGGCCCGGCGTCGGTCAGGACGATGTTCTCCGGCTTGAGATCGCGGTGCACGATCCTGAGCCGATGGGCGCAGCCGAGCGCGCGCACCACAGGAATCATCAGCTCGGCCGCGAGGCCCGGCGACGCGGGGGCGTGCCCGCGATTGTTCAGCCATTCGCGCAGCGTGCGGCCTTCGAGGTATTCGAGCACCATGTATGCGGTGCCGTCGAACTCGTCCACCTCGTGGATGACGACGATGTTCTCGTGCTCGCAGCGGGCCGTGGCTCTCGCCTCGACGAGGAAGCGGTCCGCGCCCCGGCCGCTGTGCTCCAGCAACATCTTGATGGCGACACGGCGGCCGAGCCGGGTGTCGCGCGCCAGGAACACGGCGCCCATGCCCCCCTGACCCAGCTTGCGGATGATCTCGTAGTGCTTGACGGTGGAGCCGATCGGCCACCGCGCGCGCTCGACGGTGGACGGAGCGGAGTCCCCCATCGCTCCCCGAGATAGCTCGGAGATCATTCGACGGCCCCCAGGGGCCAGAGCAGGCGTTTGGGCGGGGGGCGCTCGGCGGGCCCACACACACGGATCTTGCGTGGTGATCGTGCCGGCGATCGAACGGCATCGCCGGCGAGAATCGCGGGCTCGGCCACGCCGGCGGCTACACCGCCGATCGACACGACGATCCACGCGGGGCGACGCCTGGGGCAAGATGGCTGTGGGTCATGCCGCGGCTGCGGCGCTTGCGCGAGCATCGGGGCGGGTTGCATCCGGTGGCATGCTATACCCACATTCCGGAGCGACGCGACGGAACGGAATGCGCCGGTTGGCGTCCGCGGTCTTCAGCCTGGCGCGCTCAGCGCGCCGCCGCCGCTGGCCCCCGTCTCGGTCGCCGGCGGGGCGGCCGGCGCGCCGTTCTCCGCCTCGCCCTTGGCGCCCGCTTGCCCCCGCCGGGCGCCGGCCTCGCGGTGCGCGTCGAGCGGCCGGAGGGCCTTCCGGACGGCCTCGATGGTCTCGGGCTCGTCCTCATCGACCATGCCGGCGACCTTTGTCGCGTAGTTGACGATGGCGGACTGGATGGCGCGCACGTACGTCGCGAGGTTCGATGTCGCGGCGGCCTCTTTCTGCAGCTTGTCTTTCACCATCGCGTCGTAGCGCGGCAGGACATTGCCGATCTGCTCGAGGAACTCGGGCCCGGCGAGCGCGTCGATCTCCGGCTTCAGGCCCGCCTCCTCGATGTGCGCGACGATGGAGGCCATCACCGTGTTCTGCGCGGCGTACTCTGTGGTGAGGAACGACAGGCCGTCATCGCCGAACAGCTCCTGGACGAGCTCTCCGGCGCGCCGGGCCTGCGGGAAGCGCGTCTCGGGCAGCATCGAGGTCGCGATGAGGCGCATGCGCAGCGCCCCGAAGCTCCCGTCGGCTTCCCGGTCGAGCACGCGCACGTCGTCCTCGGACAGGGCGCCGTTCTCCCGGCGGCGCGCGGTGAGCGCCTTCTGGCCTGCCTCCCCGGCGGCCTTCAGCTTCGTACACGCCTTGGCGACGTTCTCCGGCGCCGTCTCCGGACAGGCTGCGACCAGCGCGTTGGCGAGGGTCACGCCATTGGCAATGTTGATGATGGGCGCGCGAACGTAGATCGAAGCATCGAACGTTTGGTCCATCGTGGCACGCTAAGCACCGCTCTTTCCTCCGTCCACCGCTGCTATCGTCGCTAACTTGCTATGGACTGCGCTGGTGCGTAGTCCAGCGAATGTTTACAGACGTGCTGGAGCGCGGGCCTGACGCGGGCGGTCAGGGCCGGTGGCATCCCGGAGCAGGGCGGGGCGGCAGCCGAGGCGGGCCACCCGCCTTCGGTGGTTCCTCGCCGGGTCTTCGGCACGCTCGGAGATACGCCGAGGGTTCCTCGCCGGGTCGCCGGCACGCTCGGACATACCCGACGGGGTGCCGGAACGGGTTGCCGTCGTGCTGGAGCGCACCGATCGGGTTCTTTCCAGAGGTCGCCGACCTGTTGGACAGGCCCGGAGGCCTCCCGGAACGGGTGATCGACCCGTCCGGCAGACCTCGAGGCCTCCGGCGCCCGCCCGCGCCGGCGTGTCGGGGCGCCGCGGCCCGGAAAAATCCGTTGCCGGGCGCCGGTCTTGGTCCGTAATTCCACTCGGTGCATGGCACAGCCGGTCGTGGCCTCTCGGCGCTGCCCCGCACCCTTTGCCTGACGCTCGAGCGGAGTCCCTTGCGCCATCCACGTCTGAACGCCATCGGGTGGAGCCTTGCCGTGTCCCTGGTGCTGGCCGCGCCGCCGGCCGCCGGTCAGGTTTCGTCGGGCGGCGCGCGGCTGTCCTATACGCGCGGCCCGGGCGCGGAGGGGTGCCCCGAGGAGCAGGCGCTCCGGGACGTCGTCGCCGCACAGCTCGGCGGGACCGATCCCTTCGTGGCCGGCGGCGGCGGCCGGCGGGTCGAGGTGGTCCTTTCGCGCAAGGGGCGGCGTTTCCTGGGGGAGATCGCGCTCTACGACAGCGACGGCCGGGGGCTCGGCGGCCAGGAGCTCACGGGCGCGGCCTGCGGGGCGCTGGTGGAGGACGTCGGCACCGCCCTCGCCATCGCGCTGCGGCCGCTGCGATCGGCGCGGGAGCCGGCGCCGGCGCCGCCGTCGCCGTCAGCTCCCGCGCCAGCGGAGGCAGCCTCCGCGCTGGAGCCGCCGGAGACGGGCTCCCTGGGAAGGGCGCTGGCGGGTCCGCCACGCGCGCCGGCCCCGGCGCCGTTGCCGCCATGCCAGCCCGCCGCGCCGGCGCGGCCCCGGGAGCGCCGTGGCCCGTCGCTGGCGTGGCCGCGCCTTCAGGTCGGGGCGGGGGCGCTGATCGCCGATGGATTGGCGCCGGCCCCAGCGGTCGGGTTCTCGGGGTTCGTAGGGGCCCGGTGGGAGGCGTTCTCGCTCTCGCTGGAGGGACGCGTGGACCTGCCGGTCGCCGCCGAGCGGTATCGGGGCAGGTTCTACGGTGTGTCCTGGCGCGGTGGCTCGGTTGTCCCCTGCGGGCATGTGGCCTGGTTCTTCGGCTGCGGCGTCGCCACAGCGGGCCGCGTGCGGCACTTCGGCATGGTCAACGTCGTGGGGGAGGCGTTGTCGCCCTACGCGGGGCTCGGGCTGCGCGGTGGCGTGGAAGTGCCGTTCTCGTACTCCCTTGCCGCACGGCTCACGGGCGAGCTCGTGGCCAACGTCGAGCGTCCCACGCTTCATCTCCGTGGGGGGGCGAATTGGTCGGTGGCCGGTTCCTCCAAGGCGGGAGCCTTGCACCTCGTCGCTTCGTTCTGATCTGGGCTCGACGGTAAGCCGATCGGGGCGCGCGGGCCTGGAGCATCAGGCCTGTTGGAAGCATCTGGACGAGACTCCGCGTGGATGCGGGCGTGAGAGGCCTGGTCCGCCTGTCTCAGGCAGGCACCGGATCAGGGATCGGCTCAGGGCGGCAGCAGAACGTCGCTGCGCCGAGCAGCGTGACGCTGCCGGTCGGCTCGCCGCCCGTCGGCTCGCAGGCGCCCGGATCGAAGCGCACAACGCTCGCGGATTTGCTCCCGAGCGCCGTCCCGGGGGAGATTGTGCCACAGAAGGCGGCATCGGAGCTCACCACCACGCCGACGGCGAGCTGTGAGCACGCACCATCGCTGAACGCCGACGCCAGGACGCTGCAGCTGCCCCCAGTGGGTTCGCCGCAGCCGCAGGGGGCGCAGCCGCGCGTGTCCTCGGCGCCCGCGAAGAAGACGTGCCGATCCGGGTAGGCCGCTGGGCAGTCCTGCTCGCCCTCGTGATAGATGCACGTCAGGAACCCCTCCGGAGGGGCGGCATCGCCGGTTGGCGGCGCCGGGGTGCAGGTCATCCCCGGATCGGCGCACGGCGCGAGCGCGGTGCCGGTGCACGCCCGGGCGAAGATCGCGAAGCTCCCGGCACCGTCAGGTTTCTCCGGCTCCTCGGAGCTCTCCGCGATCCTGGGCGCGCAGCTCCCCGGGAGCACGCGGGGGGCCGGGATCGCGAGCGACTGTGCGCACGGGGCGCCATCGCACATCTGCCCGGCGGCGGCCGCGTTGGCCGAGGTGCAGGAGCCGTCCCAACCTTCGGGAGCGGCGAACGGCGTCTCGGCGGCGCCGGGGACGTCGCAGGGAAAGCCGGCGTAGGCGTTCCACGCCGCCGGTAGCTCGCACGAGGCGTCCGGCGGATCGCACTGGCATGCCGGGCATGCGCGCGGCGCCGCCGCCGTGAAATCCGCATGGCCCTCGTAGCCGACGCTCGGCGCAGCGGCGGGGCAGTCGGGCGCTCGATCCGGAGGGCCGATCCAGACCAGCGCCGGCTCGGACCAGCCGAGCGGCTCCCGCGGCACGCACTGCCCGGTGCAGGTCTCCCGCAGGGTGGGATCGAACCCGGGGACCGTCGCGCTGTCGAAATCGGCGCCAGCTCCCGCCTCCGCGCAGGCGTCGCCTGCATCAGGACCGGCATCGCCGCACGCGTCGGCGCCGGCGCCACCATCCACGGGCTCCTCCCACGGTACAAGACAAGGATGGTCCTTGAATCCAGGCTCGGGATCCCAGGGGCAATCCCAGTGCTCGGTCGTTCCGCAGCCACCAACCCAGACCCCCAGCACGACGGCCGTGGCGCCCGACGCCAGCACCATCCCCCGCTTCTCCCGTCGAGCCCACCTCCACATCGTCATCGTCTCACCTCTTCATTGACGGCGCAGCTGCCGAGCGCGGTGCTCCCGCGAGCGAGTCCGGAGGGAAGCACGGGAAGAATGGCGCGAGAAGGCCTCCCCCTCATGGACGCTCGCAAGTCCGCATTGCGTACGCCATCAGGTTCTTCTCGGAATGATCCTCGCAAAAAGCTCGCATCCATCACGTGCCCGCCGAGCGAATCTCGTCGTACGGCGCGCAGGGCGTGCCGAGAGGTGCTGACGGGCTCGTTGATGGCTGCTCGCCGATGCGCCTCGTTGATTTCGCAACGGTACGCGGAAACATCATGTAATTCGACAGAACGGCGGTGGCCATCGAGGCGGCTGCGGGCGCGGCCGCATGGGGGGCCGCCGGGCCCGATTTTTTTTCTGCCCCGCGTACGATTTCGCCACAATCCGGCTCGTCTCGCCGGAACACGTAGGGATGACGGAGTCTCAACCCCCCCGGCCTCCGCCGGCCCCCGCCCCTGATGCCGACCCTGGATCGGCACCCGATGCCGACCCCGGGTCGATGGCCGACGCTGCCCCCGGGTCGATGGCCGACGCCAACCGCGGACCGGCGGCCGAGCCGCCCCCGCGGCCCTCCTTCGAGGAGGTTTACACGGGCCTGCTCCAGTACGTCCTGCAGGTGCTCTGGCGGATGGGGGTCCCGGCGCGGCACCTGCGCGATGTGGCCCAGGAGGTGTTCCTGGTCGTCCACCGCCGCTTCGGGGACTACGACCCTCGCTTCTCCATGAAGGCGTGGGTGGCGGGCATCGCGTCGCACCTCGCCCTGCGGCACCTGCGGCTCTCCCGGAACCGGCGAGAGCTGCTCGCGCGCTCCGAGGGCGAGCGCATCGACATCGCGGACCCGGGGTACGACGCGGAGCAGCGGTTCGCGCAGGCCGAGACGCAGCGGATCGTCCGCGAGCTCGTCCAGCGCATCGAGGGCGACCGGCGCGTCGTGTTCCTCCTGTACGAGATCGAGGGCATCGAGATGCGCGAGATCGCCGCGGCGCTCCAGATCTCGGAGAACACCGCGTGGGACCGGCTGCGGCGGGCCCGCAAGGAGTTCGCGGCGGCGGTCAGGCGGCTGGGCGCGAGGGAGCGCGACGCGCTCGGCGTGTACGGCGCGCGCTTCGCGCTGGCGCCGCTCGCCCTGGCCCACGCGCCGCTGCTGCTCGAGCTCGGGGACGCCCGGCTCGATCTGCCGGAAGGCCTCGGCGAGCTGCTCTGGGCCCAGCTTCAGGCGCTGCTCGCCCCTGCGGAGGGCGACGGCGGCGCGCCGGCCGGCCAGGCTGCACGAGCCCTTCCGCCCGGCGAAGGCGCAGCGGAGGCCGTCCCTGCGTGGGAAGCGCGCCACGCACCGGCGAGCCTCGCGCGGGTGGGCATCCAGGTCACGCGGGCGAAGCTCGTGGCGGCAGGCGTGGCCCTGTTCCTGGGCGGGGCCGGCGTCGGCGCCGGCACGCTCTACGCGGCGCTGCCGCGCACCGCCCCGCCGGAGATCGCCCTCGTTCGCGGCGACACGCTCGCGGCGGTCCCGGTCGGCCCGGGCGCGACAGCCGCGCTCGCCGACGTCCCGGCGGCGCCGTCCCCGGCATCGCCTGCGCCGCCACCGCCCGCCGCGACCGGCGCGAAGGCGGCACTCTCGCCGATGGACACCGATTTGACCCTGCTCCAGCGCGCGATCGCCGCGCTCGGAGCGGGAAGAGCGAGCGAGGCGCTCGGCGCGCTCGACCGCCATGCGCGGAGCTACCCGCGCAGCCCGAGAGCGCAGCAACGAGAGACCCTGGCGATCCAGGCCCTCGAGCAGACCGGCCGGCGCGCCGAGGCCGCAGCGCGAGCCGCCCGGTTCCGTAAGGCGTTCCCCGGCAGCGCATACCTGCCTGCCATCGAGGACGCGTTGAACGGCCCTCCGTGAATCTCCGCGAAGACGGGGCCTCGCCCGCGCCCCTCGACCGGGCTCGCCCGCGCCCCTCGAGCGGGACAGAGCGCCATCAAGCCACCGTGGACACCAGGAGAGCTGCTCCTGTGCTGGCGTCCATAGCGCCTTGAGCGATTCGAGCCCACTCGCCCTCTCTCGGGCTCCTTCGGCGGGAGATCGCGCCCGACCAGCAACCACGCCGGCGCGAGCGCCGCGTCGGAATCAAGGGCGGGATAATGAGCGTGCCTGCTCCATTTCGCAGCGAATCGCGAGACCGTCGCGGAACTCGCGCGCATGGATGCGTCATTCGAGGAGCAGCGCTGGTTCACCCGAGGACGCCGCGTCGCCGTGCTCCGGCGTCCCGCCGGGTTCTCCACTATCCATGACAAGGAGCATCCTTGCAGCCGTCGGCCGGTCGACCGGACCCCGATGCGCCGGAGAGCCCGGTGAGCCATCGCAAGCGCGGCGCGCCGCCTGCGTCCCCTGCGCCGCCGCGGGTAGCGGTCTTTCCATCCCTCGACGTGCTCGTCGCGGAGCGGCCCATGATCGCGGCCAGGCTCGTCGCGTGCGGCATCCCCGCGCGCGATTGCGAGGACCTTCTCCAGATCGTGCTCGTCGCCGCCTGGAAAGCCATCCAGTCGGGCAGGTACCGCCCCGATCCGCAGACCGATCCGCGCCGGGCGATACAGGCGTGGCTGCACGGCATCACGTGGCGGCAGGCAGGCCATTACCTGGGGCGCGCCTGCGTTCGCCGCGAGGTTCCGGTCGGCGAGCCGCGCGCGCTCATCGATGAGGGCAGCATCGACCCGGGAGGTCGGCTCCTCGCCCGCGCCGCGCTCCGCGCGCTCGCGGAGCTGCCAGCCCGCCATCGCGATCCCCTCGTCGCCGCAGCCGGTCCCGGGAGCATCGCCGCCCACGCCAGGGCGCACGGTCTGAAACCGGCAACGGCCGCCAGCAGGCTGCGGACCGCCAGAAGGGAGCTCGCCCGCCGGATCGCGCAGCGGCTCTGGTGAGTCCAGGAGCCGAGCGGCGGAAGCTGGTCTGTAGGGTTCAGCTCGTCCTTGTTCCGCGGGAGCATCCTGTGCACTCGGGACGGTCAGTGCTCGCGCCCGCTCTGGCGGGTCAGGGCCTTGGCCACCTGCGCCCCTGTCGCGCCATCCCCTGTGGGCCCGCCACCTCGTCGCCCTCGCGGCGCCGCGGTTTCGCCACGCAGGTGGGCTTCGTGCGCGCTCTCGAGCACCTCGCGCCCGCCTGCGGGTAGACTCGGCGCAATGTTCTGGTTCGATGCCGTCCTGCTCGGGGTCCTCGAGGGCCTGACCGAGTTCCTTCCCGTCTCGTCCACGGGTCATCTCATCCTGCTCGGCGCGTGGCTCGGCCACCAGAGCGAAGCGGCGAAGACGCTCGATATCGTGATCCAGCTCGGCGCGGTCCTCGCCGTCGTCGTCTATTTCCGCGAGCGCCTCTCGACCACCGTGCGCGGCATCGTCCGGCGGGATCCGGACAGCCTCCGCCTCGCGCTGGCCCTCGCGTTCGCGTTCCTCCCTGCCGCCGTGGTCGGACTGCTCTTCCACAAGGCCATCAAGGCGTACCTCTTCGGCCCGGGGCCCGTCGCGGCCGCGCTCATCGCCGGCGGCTTCCTGATGATCGGCGTCGAGGCCGTCCGCCGCCGACGACCGGATGAGGGCGCTCCCCGCGTCGAGGACGTCACGCTCCAGCGCGCGCTCGCGATCGGCTTCGCGCAGTGCTTCTCGCTCTGGCCCGGCGCGTCGCGCTCGATGACCACCATCGTCGGCGGGCAGCTCTCGGGCCTCAGCACCGCCGCGGCCGCCGAGTTCTCGTTTCTCCTCGCCATCCCGACGCTCGGCGCCGCGACGGTCTTCGACCTCGTCAAGAACGGCCGCGCCCTGCTCGACGCCCCCGGCGGGATCGTGGCGCTCGTGGTCGGGCTCGCCGTCTCGTTCGCCGTCGCCCTGCTCGTGATCGCGGTCTTCCTGCGCTACCTCAAGCGCTACGGCCTCGCGCCGTTCGGCTGGTACCGCGTGGCGCTCGGCGCCCTCGTCCTCTGGCTCTGGCTCGCGAGCCGCTCCTCCCCCGCCGAGGCCGGCGCCGCGGCGGCCTCGCCCGCGCCGCACGGAGGCACCGCGGCGACGACGGGGAGCCAGGAGAGCGCGCCCGAGGTGCGATAGCGTTCACCGCATTTCTGCTGGACAAAGTTCAGCCCTTGACCCATCGGCCGCCGACGCCCGCGCGATCGCGCCGCACGAGGTCGTGAACACGCGTCCCGCGCAGAAGAAGTCGGAAATGTCCATGCGTGTGCGACCCGGTCGAGAGCCGAGAGCGCGACCGGAAACCGTCGAAGAGCGCCGGGACGGGCGTGAAAGCGTGAGAGCGTGAGAAGAGGCTGGCTGCGCGCGCTCGAGACGCGCTTCCATGTGCGGGGAGATCGAAAGACGGCTCGCCACGGCAGGCGCAGCGGCGGAAGGCGGAACGCGGAAGGCGGAACGCGGAAGGTGGAACCCGGAAGGTGGAACCCGGAAGGAAGAAGGACGCCCGAGGGAACCCGGAAGGGAAGGGAAGGGGAGGGAAGACGAAACGGCTCGCTTGCGGATGACGACGCATCGGGCTAGGCTGCTCCCTCTCACGAACGTCCCTGGCCCTCGATACGACGCTTTCCCTCTTCCCTCTCTCGTGAGGGAGACTGCAGCTCGCTCGGACGACTGGACGACGCACCGTGTGACCGCGCGGGGGTTCCGCGCGGCACGTCTCCGTTCGATCCGTTACGGCTTCGTCGGATGGCAGGCCGAGAGCGCCTCATGGCGCACCAGAAAGCCGTAGGAAAGCAGGATGGCATGGGAAATCGTCTCTACGTAGGCAACCTTTCGTACAGCACCACCCGCGAGACCCTCGAGTCCGCGTTCGCCGCGGCCGGCGAGGTTCGTGAGGTCGCGATGCCGACCGACCGCGAGACGGGGCAGCCGCGCGGCTTCGCGTTCGTGACGATGGGCTCGGCCCAGGCCGCGAACAGCGCCATCTCGCAGCTGAACGGCGCCGTCGTCGATGGCCGCGCGCTCAAGGTCAACGAGGCGCAGGAGCGCCCGGCGCGCAGCTTCGGCGGCGGTGGCGGCGGTGGCTTCGGCGGCGGTGGTGGCGGCGGCTTCGGCGGCGGCGGCGGCGGTGGCTACGGCGGCGGTGGCTATGGCGGCGGCGGCGGCGGCGGTGGCCGCGGCGGCCGCGGCGGCCGCGGCGGCGGCGGCGGCGGTCGCGACCGGTACTGATCACGAGTGCGGCGCGGCGGCGCTCGTGCGCCGCTGCGCCCGCGCCGTCAGGATGCGCCAGAATGTGCTGAAGAACGCGCCCGGAGGCGCTGAAAGGCCTGGTTCCGCATGCAGAAGCAGGGAGCATTGAAGCGGCAAAAAGAACGCGCCCGGCAAGAGAAGCAGCGCGAGAAAGATGCGAATCGCCTCGCGCGCCGCAAGGAAAAGGGCCCCGGCGACGTAGGGACACCGGGAGAGGATCCGGACATCGCAGGGATCGTTCCGGGGCCTCAGCCTCCCATCGAGTGAGGCGCACAGCGCCGAGTTGGGGCGCGGAGAGCGCCCCGGCACACCGCTCGCGATGTGCGTCTCGCGATGTGCGTCGACTCGAGCGATAAACACTCGCCGAGTAGAGTGGTGCAGCTTCGTGTGAAACGGGCTCGGCCGCTATAGCGGGGAGCAGGTTCGTGCGTAACTAGCCCATTTGCGCCGTCCGGCTCCCAGCAGCGTACGAAAGTGAAAGCACGCCGCTGCGGACCGAACGGCGCGGATGAGCCCGTAACGCATGAAGATGCGCCCTGCGCTAGGCTTCGGGGCCGTGGTAGGTCGCCGTGGCGACATAGCGCAGGACCCGGGAGCAGAACTCGCTGCCACAGCTCCCTCGACAGGCACACTCCCCCTCGAACCGCGCCGAGCGCGAAGCGAGAGCGCTCAGGATCTCCTGCGTCACGTCGTAGCCGCCGTTGTCGCAGGAAGAGTACGAGCACGGCATTTCGAACAGCGCATGTGCATGCTCGACAACGACACGACGGATGTACTGCGTGTCATTCGTGAGCGCATTGGGCCGGGTCTCGCGGATCTCCAGGTTCAAGCTCGCCAGCTCCGGCACCTTCTGAAGAAGCTTGCCTGCCGCCTGCTCCCGCTTCCCGCGGAGGAGCATGCGCTCTTCCCGCTCGATATTCCGGCGACGATTCGCTGAGTACATCTGCCACCTCTCTGCCGCGCAGGACTGCGCTGCGCCCCTGCCCCTGTTCAGTATAGCGCAGGCGACCGGCTAGCGCATGGACAATCTGGGATTTCCATGCCGCTATCCGGCTTTCTTTCGGCTTCGGCTTCGTCGTCCGCGTCCGCTTCCGGCGCCTTCGGCAGCCTTCGGGAATCTTTTGCAATCGCAGCGCATCTGCGACGAGAGGGCGTGAGGAGAGCCGCCTGCTCAGGATCGACATCCGCTGCCCGTGATGACCAGGGCGCTCGCAGAACGCGTGAGCCTCGTCCGATGTTTGGCGGGTGTGCACCGACCAGACCGAGCAAGCACGGGCGGTTGTGCGCGACAGGGTTCGGCGCTTCGAAGAGGCGTCGCTCGGCTGCGCGGGGGTGCACAGGGCTTCCATCGCCGAAGAGCGGCTTTAAAGTGTGCCTGAGATGCACGAAGAAGCCCTGCGAGACCCGCCGCGGTCGCCTTCAGAGGAGACCGCACACCAGCAGGAGCAACGGCTCGCGCGCGCCATGGCCCTCGCGGCCTGCACGCCCGTGCCCGCCCGCCTCGGAAACGTCCTGGCTGGGACCGCCGGGTGGACCGATCCGACCCTGGTGAAGAGCCATCGTTTCTACCCGAAGGGCGTGTCGAGCCCGGCGCAACGGCTGAGCTTCTATGCGTCCCAGTTCCCGGTGGTCGAGGTCAACTCGAGCTATTACGCCCTCCCGGGACCTAGGATGGTGGCGCAGTGGGTCGAGCGGACAGCGCCCGATTTCGTGTTCAACATGAAGGCATTCGCGCCGCTCACCCAGCATCCGGTGGAGCCCGCCCGCCTCCCCCCGGACGTCCAGCGCGCGCTGCCAGCGGCGCTCCTCGACAAGCGGCGCCTCTACCCGGCAGACCTGCCGGCCGAGATCCGAGACGCGCTCTGGGAGCGCTTCCGGCAAGCGCTCGATCCGCTGCGGCAGGCGCGCAAGCTCGGGGTCGTGCTCTTCCAGTTCCCTCCGTGGTTCACGGCGACGCGCGGCAACGTGCGTGTCATCGAGGACTGCCGCACGCGCATGGACGGGCTCCCGTTCGCGGTCGAGCTCCGGCACGGCTCGTGGGGCGCGCCAGACCGCATCGAGCGCGTCGTGGACCTCCTGCGAGATCTCGGCGCGTTCTACGTCATCGTCGACGAACCGCAAGGCAAGCAGAACAGCATGCCTCCCACCGCCCTCGTCGCCGATCCTCGCCTCGCCGTGGTGCGCTTCCACGGCAGGCGCGAGGAGACGTGGGACGCCCCCGTCAGCGTGAACGAGAAGTTCAGGTACCTTTACGACCCCGCGGAGCTCGCTCCCTGGGCGGAGACGGTCGCCCGGCTTTCCCAGGAGGCGGAGCAGGTCCACGCGATCTTCAACAACTGCGTGTCCGATAGTGCCGTGCTCGGCGCCAGAGGGCTCATGACCCTCCTCGCCCGCAGGGAGGCGGTGCCGACCGAGGAGACCGCCCCAATCCCGGCGGGATCGACCGTCCACTGAGCCTTTCGTCGCGCTCGCTGGGTCCCTGTCGCGCTCGCTGGGTCCCTGTCGCGCTCGGTGTCCCTCTGGCGCTCGCTGCGTCCGTGCACCGCCGTGGACACCGCGCCCCTGGCAGACGGACGCTGGACGCCCGCGGCCCGTCCCCGGCGCTGCGGCGGTCGCGATCACGGTAGGCTACACCCCGATGATGCAGTCCAGAGCGGCGGGCGTCCCCCGCCTCGCAGCGCCACCGCGCCGGTCGCGTCGCGCGGCCGCGCTCCTCGCTGCGCTCGCGCTCGCCCGCTGCGGCGGCGCGCCGCCCCGACCCGCGCCGGAGGAGCGCCGCGCGCCCTCGGCGGCGCTCCCACCGCCGCCCGCGCCCGTGCCCGCCCGCTGGGTCGACGCGAGCGGCGCGACCGCGATCGGGCCCCGGATCGGCGGCGGCACGATCGCGCTTGTCGGCGGCCAGCGCGTCCTCGTGGGGGCGGACGGCGCGGCTCGTCCGGAGACCGCGCCGTGCCCCGAGCCGCTGATCGAGCTCGTGCTGGTGCCCTCCGCCACCGGTCCGAGGCTCGTCGGGCGCGGCGACCGCGGCGTCTACCGGTTCGACGACCCGCTCGGTGCGCCCGTGATCCTCGCCCGGTCCGAGGCCAATCTCCAGCGCATCGGCGGCGGGCCCGCCGTCGTCGCCGTCTGGGACGCCATCTCCGACTCCCCGAGCTTGCTCGACATCGAGACGGGGCAGCCGCGCGCGCTGCCGGGCTTGCCCGCGCTGCCGCTCCGGGCCCTCGCGTTCCGCGACGGGCGGCACGGCGCCGGGCTCTTCGAGGCGGCAGGGCTCGCGGTCACGGCCGACGGCGGCGCGTCGTGGCGCCCCGTCGCCGCGTCGCCGGGCGGCGACGGAGAGGAGGTCGACCCCGCCGCCCTGCTCCGCATCGTCGACGTCCGTGTGCGCGACGATGAGCTGCTCGCCGTGACGCAGGGGAGCGCCTCGTCGTCCGGGCAGCGCGAGGCGCGGATCCTGGTCGCCGAGGCGCGGCTCGCGCCCGCCAGCGAGGCGCCCGAGCCCGGCGCAGGCGCGCCGCTGCTCCGCTGGATCCGCGCGACGGGGCGCCACCCGCTCGAGGCGGCGATCTCGAGCGGCGCAGCGTGGGCGTCCACCGCGATCACGGCGAGCCATGGCGTCCTCGCCCGCGTGGACCTCGCGTCCGGCGCGCTCCACGAGATCGCCCCCTTCGGCCGCGGTGACTGGCTGGACGCCTGCGGCGTCGGCCGCGCGGGGCGAGCGGCGTGGGTGGCCTGCGCGCTCGGCGAGGACGGGTCGGACGGCCGCCACGACCCGTTCGGCGTGCTGCAGGTCAAGCCGGACCGCCCCCTCGGCGGCGAGCCCCCCGTCCTCGTGCGGAGCGGCGAGGCGGAGCTCCGCGTGTCGCCGAGCGGCGGCGCCCTGCTGCTCGCGCCGTGCGACGCGGACGACGAGGGCAGCGCGTGCGTGCGGCAGCCGAGCGGCCGGTGGAGCACGGTCCGCCCGGGCACGGACATCCGCTGGCGCGGCGCCGGCGCGCTCGCCGACGGCCGCATCGCGATCCTGCGCGGGCTCTGGGACAGCGACGTCGCGCCCGGCGAGGAGCCCGCGCCGCGCGGCGGCGACGGCCGCGAGGGCGCCGCGCCCGGCGCCCATGTCGCGGTGATCGACGCCGGCGGCAGGGAGACCCCGCTGCTCCCGCTCGACTGGCTGCGCGGCGGAGGCGACGACGTCAACGTGGTCAGCCCCATCGAGGAGGGGGCCGACGGCGCGCTGTCGTTCGTGGTGGCCGACGAGGCCGGCGAGCTCACCGCCGTCGTCCTGCCCCCCGGCGGCGAGGCCTCGCGGGCTCGCCTGGCCGGCGTGGCGCACGCGGTGGTCCATGCTGGCCACGGCGTGGCCGTCGGGGAAGGGAAGGTGCTCGCGTCGGAGGACGCCGGCCGCACGTGGTCGCCCGTCGAGGTCCCGCCCAAGGCCGCGGAAATGGCGGAAGAGATCGCCCAGATCGGCCATCAGCTCCCCGAGCCCGGGGTGCTGGCCGTCAACGAGGTCGGCCTGAGGATCGCGACCCACCTCCGCGTCGGCTGGGGGCCGCCCCTGCCCGCGCAGGGAGCGCCTCCCGGCGGTCCGGCGCTCGGGGCCGCGCCCATCCTGCCTCATCGCCTGCCGCCGGCGCCGGCGCTGCCGGAGCGCGCGCTCGTCTGCACGACACAGCCGGGGCCGCCGCCTTCGCCGGTGGGCGTGCCCCCGCCGCGCAGCACCCAGGAGGCGCTCGCGATGCTCACCCGCGGCGCGAAGCCCGGCCCCGACGGCCAGCGGCGCGTCTCGTCGGTGAGCGCCAGGCGCTGGGGCCTGCTCTCCACCGTCGCCGTGCTCGAGGCGCGCGCGCCCGGCGGCGCGGCTGCCAGAGGCGCCGGACCGGCGCGCGGCGCCGCCGCTGCGCCACGCGCGACGTGGACGCTGCGCTGGCTCGACCCCACCGAGCTCCAGGGCAGGGTCCGCTCGTGGACGGGCCCCGCGCCCGAGGGCGTCGGCCGGGACGCGATCCTCGCCCGGTTCGCGGCGTCCGGCGACCGGATCCTGTTCGGGGTGCGCGCCTCGGGCCGCGACCTGCTGATCCAGGTGAGGCCTGGCCGCGGCGCCGAGGTCGCCGAGGTGCCGCAAGAGCTGATGCCCGAGGCGGAGGTCGCCTTCAGCGAGGCGGCGGATGGACCCGTCGCGTGGCTCCGCGGCGCGTCGCTCGTCGCGTGGTCTTCCGGCGATGTCCCGCGGCCGATCGCCTCGCTCGCGAACCTCGGCGAGCCCGCGCTCGGGCAGCCCACGAGCGCCGGCGTGCCGCTCTTGCTCAGCTTCCGCGGCCTGACCCTCGGCCGGACGGTGCCGATCCCCCCCGCGGCGAAGACAGCGCAGGGAGCGATCGCGAAGGCCGCGCCGCTCCTGCCGCTCGACGGCTGGGACATCGTCCCGAATGTCCGCACCGAGCTCACCCGCTTTCCGGAGTGCGCCGCGCGCCCGCGCGGCACACGCTTCCTGCTCGACCGCGTGAGCGCACCCGCGACGATCGACGGCCAACGCGCGCCAACGAGCACGGCTGTTTATGACGTTCGGATGTCAGGTGGTGACGTCTGCGTGGCGAAGATGGCCGCGTTGATCGATCCGGAGCGGCGGACCGAGGGGCAGGCCGGCGCAGGCCCGCTCGCGTTCGTGCGCGCCGATTTCGCGGCCCGGCGCGCCGAAGGCGGCGAGCGCTGGAGCGGCGACGGCGCTGGGAGGCTCGGAGGAACAGGCGCTGCAGGCGCAACACGCGCAACTGGCGCAACTGGCGAAACAGAGCGTCGACGAGAGGGTCGATCCGAGGGGCGACCAGCGCGCCGCCTCGCGTGCTCGTTGCCTGTTCGGCCCTGAGTTTGCCGCTCTCGCGACGAGCTTTGCGCTCGACGGCCTGCCCTCCGCACGGGTATATGTCCGCGCTCTATGTCCTCTCCGAAGCACCCTCGTTCCTCGCACCGCCACCTCGGCGATGGCGTCGAAGACAAGCTCGTTCCGCTCGCCGCGCTCGACCCGCTGAAGATTGATTCATTCGACGATCTGCTCCGCGCGATGAGCAAGACCGCGTTCAGCGGCCGCGCGCTGGGCGAGGCGTGCGACGTGCTCGAAACGATGGTGCGCGACGAGGACTGCCTCGTCGTTGCGACGTTCTCCGGCGCGATGACGGTCGCCAAGATGGGCGTCGTCATCGTCCGGATGATCGAGGCCGGCATGATCGACTGCATCATCAGCACGGGCGCGCTCATGGCGCACGGGCTGAGCGAGGCGGTCGGCCTGACCCATTACAAGGCAAACCCGACCATCGCCGACGAGACGTATTTCGAGAAGGGGTACAACCGCGTCTACGACACGCTCGAGATGGAGAAGAACCTCAATGCGATCGAGGTCTTCGTCCGGCAGGAGCTCGACAAGCTGGACCCCGGCTCTCCCTGGTCGAGCGAGATCATCTGCCGCCAGCTCGGCAAGGCGCTGGCGGAGATGGGCGACTCGCCGGGTGTCCTCCGGAGCGCGTACCTCCGCGACGTGCCCGTCTACGTGCCGGCCTTCACCGACAGCGAGATGGGCCTCGACGTGGCGACGTGGATGCTGCGCAGGGTGAAGGAGCAGCACGGCGACAAGCCGGGCTTCGACGTGTGGCGCCAGGCCGTGCCGCCCCCGTACAACCCGTTCCTCGATCTGCTGAGCTACGCCCGCCTGGTCCGCAAGAAGAAGCGCCTCGGCATCTTCACCATCGGCGGCGGCGTGCCGCGCAACTGGGCCCAGCAGGTCGCGCCGTTCTACGACATCGTCGGCGATCGCCTGGGCATCGAGGTCGAGCACCCGCGGTTCCAGTACGGCGTCCGCATCTGCCCGGAGCCCGTCCACTGGGGCGGCCTGTCCGGCTGCACCTACTCCGAGGGGGTGAGCTGGGGGAAGTTCACCCCGCCGCACGAGGGCGGGCGCTTTGCCGAGGTATTTGCGGACGCCACGGTCGCCTGGCCGCTCCTCGTACGCGCCCTGCTCGAGCGGCTCGGCAAGATGCCGAAATAAAATAAAATGGGGGGAGGAGGTCCCCGTGCTTGCTGCCATCCGCCGCCTGCCGCGCGCCCACCGCGCGCTCCTTTCCCTGGCCGTCGCCGGCTGTGCGCTCGTGTTTGCGGGCTGCCCCTCGCCCGAGGAGCGCACCTGCGACCGCATCTGCGACTGCACCGGCTGCAGCGAGGCGAAGTACCTCGAGTGCGTCGACATGGCAGAGACCGCGCGGGCGGCCGCGGCGAAGGCGAGCTGCGCCGTCTCCTTCGACGAGTACGTGACCTGCGTCGAGGAGGCGATCGAGTGCGAGGACGAGAGGTACTCGTTCGAGGGCTGCGAAGACCAGCGGGTACGCATGCGTAGCTGCGGCGTCTCGGTCTTCCGCAGCGTCTGCGAGGAGGGCAACGACGTCTTCAGGGCTTGCGGGCTGGGAACCCCGTTCTCGCCCAACCCGGACGAGTGCACCGGGGCGCTCGCGTGCAACGCCAGCTGCGTCATCGGCATGTCCTGCAATGGCGTGAGCGGGATCGATTTCGAGGAGTCCCAGCGCTTCAACGAGTGCACGAACGAGTGCTTCAACAAGCCCTAGGCCCTGACGGAATGCTCCTTCCGCCTGACCCGCTCAGGGGCGCGCGATGAAGCTGTCCTGGTAGCCCGGGTCCTCGACCGCGAGCGCGGCCGCGGTGGCCGACAGCGGGCGGATGGTGTCGAGCATGACCGCGAGCTCGCTCGTCTCGCGGGCCCCGAGGCTCGCCTCGTACGCGCCGGGGTGCGGCCCGTGCGGGACGCCGGCGGGGTGGTGCGAGACGCTGCCGGGGCCGACGCCGCGGCGCGAGGTGAAGTTGCCGCGGCAGTAGAACAGGACCTCGTCGCAGTCGACCGACGCGTGGGGGTACGGGCAGGGGATCGCCTCCGGGTGGAAGTCGACCGGGCGCGGCACGAAGCTGCAGACGAGCGCGCCCCGCGCGGCGAACGTCCCGTGCCAGTCCGGCGGCAGGTGGACAAGCCCGACGCGCGCCTGGAAGCGCAGGATCGGGAACGCGAACGGGTACACCGTCCCGTCCCAGCCGACGACGTCGAGCGGCGAGCGCTCGACGGCGAAGCCGTGGAAGGCACCGCCGCGCTTCACGACGAGCGCGCGGATGCCCTCGTCGAGGGGGCCGACGAACGTGGGCCGCCGGAAATCGCGGTGGCAGTACGGCGCGTCCATCCGCAGCTGGCCGACCTCGTTGCGCCACTTGCCCGGGAGGTGGATGTCCGCCGCCTCGATCGAGAGCCACCGCTGGGGCGCGGCGTCCGGGAGGAAGCGGTAAAAGAGCCCCTTCGGGATGACGACGTAGTCGTCCTGCTCGAAGCGCAGATCGCCGAGCATCGTGCGCAGGACGCCGCCCCCGTGGAAGATGAAGAGCAGCTCGTCGGCGTCCGCGTTCGCGAAGTACACAGGATCGGCCGCGTCCGGCTGGACGAGCCCGATCACCACGTCGTCGTTGAAGAGCAGCGGCACGCGGCAGTCGACCGCGGGTCCGCCCTGCCGCGGCAGATCCTGCGACCTGTAGTGCCGCTTCGCGAGCGGGCGCGCCGGCGCGGCGACCGGCAGCGCGAAGCCGTGCTCGGCCTTCGCGACCCGGTGCTCGTGCGGCCGCCGCTCGTGGTAGGCGATCGTGTAGGGGCCGTCGAAGCCCGCCCGCGTGAGGCACTCCTCGTAGCGGAGATCCCCCGCCTCGCTCCGGAGGGCGACGTGGTGCTTCGGGGGGACGATCCCGACGACGACGCGATCGAGCATCAGCCGCGCCCCTCCGTCTTCTGCTGCCGCTCGATGCTCTCGAACAGCGCCCGGAAGTTGCCGGCGCCGAAGCCGCGGTCCCCCTTGCGCTGGATGAGCTCGAAGAAGAACGGCCCCGCCTCCGGATCGCGGTGCGTGCCCGCCGACTCCTTCAGGAAGATCTGGAGCAGGTACGACCTCGCGCCGTCGCCGTCGACAAGCACCTCGAGCTCGCGCAGCTCCGCCACGTCCTCGTCGATCTGCCCGATGCCGAGCCGCTGCAGGCGCTCGGGCAGCATCTCGTAATAGGCGGCCGGGGTCGGCATGAACTCCACGCCCCGGGCGCGCATCGCGCGCACGGCGGCGAGGATGTCGTCCACGGCGAGCGCCACGTGCTGCACCCCGTCGCCGCGGTGCTCCTCGTTGAAGACGTTGATCTGCGAGCTCTTGAAGTGCGGCCGGTAGGGCTCGTTGTTCGCGAACTTCACGCCCGAGGCCGGGTCCCACATCACGGCCGAGCGCAGGCCCGAGCCGTGATCCGCGCCCTTCGAGACGTCGTTCGTGTGGAACGCGATCTGCCAGAACGGCTCGAGCCCGAGCACGTGCTCCATCCAGAGCAGGGCGGGCGCCATCGTCTGGAAGTTCGAGGTGATGTGATCGAACCGGGTGATCCCGAACCGGTTCGCGCCCCCGCGCGGCGCGTCGTAGGCCGCGCAGCCGGGGAAGAGCGCGCCGTAGCCGCGCCGCTCCACGAAGCGGAAGGTGGTGTCTCCGAACGGCGTCGTGATCGAGAACGAGGCGAAGGTGCCTCCCGCCTCCGTGACCCGGTAAATCTCGTCGATCGGCGTGCCCCCGCGGCCGTCGAGCAGCCGGAAGGCGCGGTCGATGTCCTCCACCTCGAAGATGACCGTGCCCACCCCGTCGGGGTGCTTGCGCAGGTAGCGCCACGCCCGCCCTCCCTCGCCGACCGGCTGCGAGCAGACGATGACGCACTCGCCCGCCTGGAAGACGACCGACCGCTGCGCCGCCGCCGCGGTGAGCTCCGGTGAGCTCGCGGCGATCTCCGCGAAGTCGAGCCGCTCCGTGTAGAACCTGCGGCTCCGCTCCAGGTCGCGCACGTAGTAGTGCAGCGCCTCCACCCGCTTGATGCCGATCGACTCCACCTTGGCCATCCGAAACCTCCTTCGTTAGGGGTATTGCAGGGGCGAGCTATGCGACCGCGTCGACCTGGCGGTCGGCGTGAGCGGCCTGGAACGCGGGCAGCTCCATGCACGCGGCCTCGATCCGCGTGAGCGTCGAGAGCGGCGCGAGGTCGACCTCGTAGCGCCGCGCGTTGTAGAGCTGGGGCACGAGGAACACGTCCGCCACGGTGACCTGGTCGCCGACGCAGAACCGCCCGGAGAGCTCGCTCGCCGCCGCCTGGAACGCGGCGAGGCCCGAGGCGATGAAGCGGCGGGCGAAGGCCTTCTCGTCGCCGCCGAGCTCGTCCCGCACGCACTTCAGCGTGGCGGTGTTCTGCATCGGCTGCGTGCCGGAGTTGATCATCTCCGCGAGCTGCCGCGCCTTGGCGCGCAGGTACGGATCCGCCGGCAGGAGCGGCGGCGCGGGGAAGAGGTCCTCGAGCAGCTCGATGATGGCCACCGACTGGGACACGCGCCGGACGGCGCCGCCCTGCTCGAACTCGAGCAGGGGCACCTGCGCCATGGGGTTCTTGGTCCGGTAGTCGTCGCGGAGCTGCTCGCCGCCGTCCCGGAGGAGGTTCACCGGCCGGTACGCGTGCGGGGCGCCCTTGTGGGCGAGGGCGATGCGCACGCGCCAGCTGCACGAGCTGCGCCAGTAGCCGTAGAGCGTGAGCCCCTGGATCGCGGCGCTCATCCGGCCACCACGCGCTGCGCGATGCGCCCGAACAGGCTCTCTCCCGCGCGATTCAGCATCTCGATCATGATCGTGTCTCCTGGCTTCATGAACGGCGTCTTCGCCGCCCCGTGGGAGAGGATCTCGAGCATGCGCCGCTCGGCGAGGCAAGACACTCCGCGCGCCGGGTCCTCGTTGGAGACGGTGCCGCTGCCGAGCAGCGTCCCCGCCGTGAAGCTGCGGGTCCTGGCGATGTGCTCGATGAGATCGAAGAACGAGAAGTGCATCTCCGGGCCGGCCTCGGGATCACCGACGAGCGCGCCGTTGTAGATCGAGCGGAGCCGCAGGTGGACGCGCCCGTCGCGGAGCGCGTCGCCGAGCTCGTCGGGCGTGATCGCGAACGGCGAGAACGCGGTGGCGGGCTTGGAGCTGAAGAACCCGAACCCCTTCGCGAGCTCGGCGGGCACGAGGTTGCGCAGCGTCACGTCGTTGGCCAGCAGGAAGAGGCGGATGTGCCGGTGGGCCTCTTCGCGGCGCGTGCCCTGCGGGGTGTCGCCGAGGACGACGCAGACCTCGGCCTCGAAATCGAGGCCCCAGGCCTCGTCGCGCAGGACGATGTCGTCGGTCGGACCGAGGAGCACGCCGGAGCCGCCCTGGTACACAAGCGGATCGGTCCTTAGCGTCTCGGGGGGCTCGGCGCCGCGCGCCTTGCGCACGAGCACGATGTGGTGGATGTAGGCGGAGCCGTCGATCCACTCGTAGGCCCGCGGAAGCGGCGCGGCGAGCTCTTCCGCGACGAGCGGCGCGACGGCTGCCTCGCCGCGCTCGATGTCGGCCGCGATGCGGCGGAGCGCGGGCTCGGCGCGCTCCCAGTCGTCCAGCGCGGCCTGGAGCGTGGGGAACGCCGCGCCGGCGGGCGCGTAGGCGAGGCCGTCGCGGCGGACGACGACGAGCGTGCCATCGCGGCCGGGGCCGCGGAGAGAGGCGAGCTTCATGCGCGTGCGAGCTCCTCGTGGCCTTACGGTGGTCCCATCGTCTCCGCTTGACAAGCACGAGCCCGCTCACGCCTGCTACGGGATGCGCCCGCACGTGCGCTGCGCAGCGAGCGAGCGAGCGGTTGAACGGATCTGCATGACTACCGGACTGGACGTTTTCTCGACTCTCCACGACCTTGTGCGACGAGCCATGGAAGGCCTCCCGGGCGCGCGGCGTGGGAGCCTGCTGGCACACACCGGCCGGCGCCTCTCGTACAGGGCGATCGTCGGGCTCGACGATCTCCGGGTGAACATGCCGTCCGACGGCGGGGCGCTCAGCGCCTCGGCGCCGTTCGGACCCGCCGCGGCGCCCGAGGCCGCGCTCGGCCCGTGCCTCGTCCCCGCGGCCGCCTGGTACCGGGCGCACCTGCCCGAGCTCGCGGAAGCGCCTGGCTGGCCGTCCGACGGCGTGCACGTGCACGTCGTCCCCGTGCCTATGTTCGGCGCGCCGGGCGCGTACCTCGCCCTGGAGCAGCCGGACGCGGCGCCGCTCACGGGCCCGCGTCGCGCGCTCGTGGAGTCGGTCGCGGTGAGCGTGGGCGCCGCGCTCGAGCGGCGCGGCCTCTTCGAGGAGAAGGCGCAGAGCGCCCAGGAGCTGCGCCTGCTCGAGGAGGTGCTGCGCTCCGTCGCCGAGTCCGTCGATCTCCTCGAGCTCATCGAGGCGCTCGCGGACGGGATCCGGAGCGTGCAGACCGGACCGCGCTGGAGCGCGATCGATCTCGCCGTCCTGGAGGACGCGGGGGGCGATGGGCGCCTCGTCGATGGCTCGCGCGGGTCGCGCGACGCGAGCGGCGCGCGAGACCAGCCGATGATCCGCACCTACAAGGCTCCGCGCCGGCCGCTGACGGCGTACTGGAACAACGTGCGGGACGGCGCGCTGGCGGCGGGGCGTGATCTCCGGGTCGGGGTCGAGTTCAGGAGCGTCATGTCCTCCGGCGCCGCGGGTCAGGACGCGCTCCTCGAGGAAGGGATCCGCCGACGGGTGGACGGGATCGCGATCGCGCCCATCGACCCCGTGGCGCTCGAGCCGGCCATCGGCCGCGCGATGGCGGCGGGCATCCCGGTCATCACGATCGACACGCCGGCCGCCCCGGGCAGCCGGTCATTGCTCTACGTCGGGACCGACAACCGGGCCGCCGGGAGGATCGCGGGCGAGGCGATGCTGCGGCTCTTGCCGCAGGGAGGCGAGATCACCGTCCAGGCGGAGTCCTTCGCCGTGCCGAACGCCCAGGGGCGCATCGAGGGCTTCCGCGAGGCGATCGCCGGCTCGGCGGTCCGCGTGGGCTCGCTCTCGGAGAACCTGTTCGACGTGGACCGCGCGAGCGCGCTCGCCGTCGATGCGGTGCGCTCGAACCCCGGCCTCGCCGGCGCCTTCGGGGTGTGCAGCGAGAACGGCCCCAGCTTGGGGCTGGCGTCGGTGAGGCTCGGGCGGTCCGGCGATCTCAAGGTGGTCGCCTTCGATCTCGTCACCTCCACGGTCGCGATGCTCCAGGACGGCGTGATCCACGCCGTGGTCGTGCAGCGCGAGTACGACATGGGGTACCGCGGCGTGCAGGCGCTCTACGAGTTGGCCACGCGCGGCGTCCCGGAGGCCCTCGCGGACCTACCGGCGTCGCGCTGCATCGACACGGGGGTCGACCTCGTGACCCTCGAGCGCACGCCCTTCTCGAGCGCCCTCTCGGATCACCTCGCGTCGAGCTCCGCCCGCAAGATCGCGAACCGCAGGCTGGGCGCGGGGCGGCACGAGCGCAGCTTGGATTTCCTGGTGATCGGCATGGCCGAGCGCGAGAGCCTCGTCGACGACGAGCGCGCGCCCGTCGCGGACGACTCCCTGGTGGGCCAGGTGATGCGCTCGTGCTGCTCGCTCGTCATCGACACCGCGTCGAGCGAGCACCAGCGCTTCGGCGACGTCGCCGAGGCGCGCCGGCGCGGCGCGCGCACGCTTGTCGGCGTGCCGCTGCTCTCCCGGGAGGCCGTCCTCGGGGTCCTCGTCCTGGCCAGCCCGCTGCCCGACGCGTGCTCGGCGACCGATCTCGCGCTCATCGAGCGCGTGGCCGCGGTGGCCGCCGTCGTCATCGAGAACGCGCGGCTCCTGTCGCGGATCAAGGAGCGCACGAGGGCGCTCGAGTCGCTGAGCAGGCGCCAGGAGGCGCTCCTCGAGACGATCGCCGCGATGTCGAGCCCGGTGGTGCCGATCGCGCGCGGCGTCCTCGTCATGCCGATCGTGGGCGCGCTGGACACGCAGCGCTCCGGCCGGTTCATCGAGTCGATGCTGAAGGAGATCTCCGAGCACCAGGCGCGCGTCGTGATCATCGACGTCACCGGCATGGCGGTGGTCGACGCGAGCGCGGCGCACCACCTCGTGCAGGCGGCGCGCGCGGCCGGGCTGCTCGGGGCCGAGGTGGTGCTCGTCGGGATCTCGCCCGAGGCGGCGCGGCTGATGGTGGCGCAGGGGCTCGATCTCGGGGCGATCGTCACCCGCTCCACGCTGGAGCTCGGGTTCTCGTACGCGCTCGGCAAGATGGGCGGGAGGGTCGTCCAGGGGCGCGCCTGAGCCGCGGCGGCGCTCGCAGCCGTCGGCGCGGCGCTCCGCGCGACCATCACCGGCCCCGATGGAGCTCGACGGCGGCCGCGACGAGCGCGGCGATCGTGGGGACGTCCACGTCCTTGGCGGAGCGGATACGGATGTTCCTGGCCTGCTTGGCGTCGCCGGTGAGCAGGGCCTTCGGATCCGGCAGCTCGGCGCCGCGCTCGAAGCCGAGGTTCACGCCGAATCGCTGCGGGGCGAGCCAGCAGATCTTGTGTTTGTCGCCGTCGCCCATCCGGAAGCTGATGAGCCGCCAGCCTGGATAGACGTGCTCGTGGACGTCGGGAATGACGCGGAGGAGCAGCTTGCGCACGCGCAAGGTCAGCTGCTGCGCTTCGGGAGGGTACTCGCTCAACAGAGCGGCTACGGCCGGATCGTCCGACACAATGAATGACGGTAAGTCGATGTTCATGGAGACGCAACCGGCTGTGCGTCGTTGCGCGTCGTCGCGCGTCGTCGCGTGACGTTCGCGTGTTCCAGCGTGGGCGCTATCTGCCCAGGTATCCTCGGCGCAGGTGTCCTCGCCGCAGGCGCATCGGAACGCATCGGTCACATCGGGGCGCGCCGGGGCACGTCCGATGATGTCCGGCTACATGCGGTGACGTCCGGCCGAGCCCAGATTTCGGCTCAGGTCGCTTGGTCCGTTCGATGCGCTCGATTCGTTCGATTCGCGGCGGCCGTTTGACAAGCACGCATGACCCGGACCAGGGCGCGGCGTCCGCTGCGGGCGGTCAGGGTTGGAGTCGCTCGCGGAAGAAGGCGAGGACGCGCGAGAGCGCCTCACGTGTGGGGTGGCCCTCGCGATCGACCAGATCGCGCGTCAGGACCGAGTGGGCGGCGCGCGCGATCCCATGGGGGTTGCCTGGAGACGAGTCGATCTCGATCCCTTCGAAGCCGTCGCCGAGCTCTGCCCGGAGCCGGTCGAATCGGTCCTTCGGGCACAGCGGATCGTGGGTGAAGCGGAGCCCGAGCACCGGGGTTCCGGCGGCGACGCGCTCCTTGACGGCACGGAGGCCGTCGTCGGAGAGGTGGAGCCCGGCGCGGTGCTCGCGGGAGACGGGGATGGGCAGCGACGGCTGGCTCAGCACGGGCGCTGCGATGGCGGGGTCGACCATCAGCGCCAGCGCGAAGTTGCCCGTCACACACATGCCGACGGCGCCGACGCCTCTGCCCCCGAGCTCCGCGTGAACAGCGCGGCAGAGCGCGCGAAGCCAGTCGGTGATCGGGCTCGCCTGCCTGGATGCGAGCACGTGGAACTCGCGGCTGATGCACACGCGGGCCGCCTGCTCGAGCACGTAGAGGGGCGTGTCCCGCTTGCCGGGCGTCCCGAAGAGGTGCGGCATGAAGACGGTGAAGCCGGCGTCCGCCACGCGCTCGGCGAACGCGGCGACCGACGGGGTGATGCCCGGGATCTCGTGCATGACGACGACACCCGGGCCGGCGCCGCGGCGGTAGACCACGCGCGTCACGCCGTCGTCCGTGAACTGCGTCTCGGTGAAGCCGGGGAGCGACATGGCCTCCATCATCACTCGTCCCGGGACGCCGGGGAAGCGGCGGCGCCTGGCCGTCTCTGGCGCGCGGCCCGCTCGGTCGCTCGAGCGCTCCGTCCCTCGGTCACCCGGTCACTCGGATGCAGGCAAGCCCCTCGGCCGTTCGTCCTTGGCGATCCAGACGGTCTTGACGTTCACGAACTCGCGCAGGCCGTACGAGGAGAGCTCGCGGCCGTAGCCGGACATCTTGACGCCGCCGAACGGCAGCCGTGGATCGGACACGACCATCCCGTTGATGAACACCTGGCCGGCTTCGAGGTCGGCGATGAGGCGCTCGCGCTCGTTGGCGTCGCGGGTCCAGGCGCTCGCCCCGAGGCCGAACCTGGTGGAGTTCGCCAGGTCGATGGCCTCGTCGATGTCGGCGATGCGGAAGACCGCGGCGACCGGGCCGAAGAGCTCGTCGTCGGCGGCGGGGGAAGGGCGCTGGACGTCGGTGAGCACGGTCGGCGGGAAGTAGTTGCCCGGCCCCTTCAGCCGCTTGCCGCCGGTGAGGAGGAGCGCGCCCGCGGCCACCGACGCCCGCACCTGCTCCTCCAGCTCCGCGGCGATCTGCGCCGTGGCGAGCGGCCCGACGTCGACCGACGGGTCCATCGGATCGCCGACCCGCAGGCGCCGCATGGCCGCGACGAAGCGTTGCTCGAACTCCGGCACGATCGCCTCGTGCACGATGAAGCGCTTCGCCGCGATGCAGGACTGGCCGTTGTTGATGATGCGCGCCCGGATCGCGGTCCCCACGGCGGCGTTGAGATCGGCGCTCGGCAGGACGATGAACGGATCGCTCCCGCCGAGCTCGAGCACCACCTTCTTGAGGTGCTTTCCGGCGTGGGCGCCGACGCTGCGCCCCGCGTTCTCGCTGCCGGTGAGCGTCGCGGCCGCGATGCGCGGGTCGGCGAGGAGGCGAGGCACGACGTCGGTCCCCGTGAGCAGCGCCTGGAAGACGCCTTCCGGGAAGCCGGCCCGGCGGAGGATGTCCTCGATGGCGAGCGCGCAGCGGGGGACGTTGGAGGCGTGCTTGAGGAGGCCGACGTTGCCGGCGACGAGCGCCGGCGCGGCGAAGCGGAAGACCTGCCAGAGCGGGAAGTTCCACGGCATGATGGCGAGCACCACGCCGAGCGGATGGAAGGCCACGTAGCTCCTGCCGGCGTCGGTGGCGACCTCTTCGGGGGCGAGGAGGCGCTCGGCGTTGTCGGCGTAGTACCGGCACGCGGTCGCGCACTTCTGGGCCTCGGCGATCGCGGAGCCGATGGTCTTCCCCATCTCGATCGTCATGAGCTGCCCGAGCTGATCCTTCTCGGCCTCCAGGATCATGGCCGCACGGCGCAGCTTCTCGGCCCGCTCGGCGACCGGGGTCTGCCGGAAGCTGCGGAACGCGGCGTGCGCCCGCGCCACCTTCTGCTCCAGCGCCGCTGACGAGAGGGGTTCGAACGTCTCGAGCGTCTCTCCGGTCGCT
Organism: Sorangium sp. So ce375; assembly: GCF_051473855.1. NCBI lineage: Bacteria > Pseudomonadati > Myxococcota > Polyangiales > Polyangiaceae > Sorangium > Sorangium sp. So ce375. The sequence goes on along the minus strand of NZ_CP150335.1, from coordinate 8,488,559 downwards.
GGATTGATCGTCGCGATGGCGGTGTTCACGGATGTGCCTCCTCTTCGAGCGTCGGGGGCCGTGCCCCGTCGCCAGCCAGCTCGGGGCGCGCCGAGCGGTCCCGGCAGGCGAGCTTGAGCCAGACCCGCCACGTCGTGCAATGGTCAGCGAGGACGAGCCCGCTTCTCTTCCCTCGTTCCGGCGTCTTCCGACGTGGTCCACGCAAGTTCCGCGCATGTTCCGGGCGCGTGAGGGGGGAGGGGGGTCGCCATCGCACGTCCTGTTCATTAGGCAGAGGGGCATGGTCCGCAGCGGATCCCCTGTCGCAGGCGACGCGGAGCACGCGCTTTCGGCCCGGGCGCCGCGAGCTGGCGAGCGCGCGGCGCTCGCACCTCCGGCCTTCGACGACCCCGCTGGCCAGCTCTCCCGCGCGGGCGAGCTGGAGGTGAGGGTGAGGGCGATGGAGTCGCTCCTCTGCGCCGGCGTGCCGTTCATGGTGGCAGGGGCGTATGCCTTTTTTGCGTACACGGGCATTTTCCGGGACACGAAGGATCTCGACGTGATGCTGGACGAGCGGGAGGTGCCGGCGGCGTTCAGGGCGCTGGAGCGGGCCGGCTTCACGACGGAGCTCATCGATCCGCGGTGGATCGGGAAGGCGTACGCCGGCGATCGCTTCATCGATCTCATCTTCTCGTCGAGCAACGGCCTGGCCGTGGTGGACGGCGGCTGGTTCGAGCACGCGCGTCCGGCCACGATCCTTGGGCACTCCTGCCTGATCGCGCCGGTCGAGGAGATCATCTTCACGAAGGCGTTCGTGGACGAGCGGGAGCGGTACGACGGCGCCGACGTGAACCATCTGATCTACGCGTGCGGCGACGAGATGGACTGGGAGAGGCTCCTCGCCAGGTTCGGTCCTTACTGGGAGGTCCTGTTCGCGCACCTGACGCTGTACCGCTTCGTCTATCCGGGCGCGCGGAGCCGCGTGCCCGCGTGGCTCGTCGACGAGCTCTGCCGGCGCACGCTGGAGCAGATGCGGGCCGGCGACGCGCCGCTCCGGGTCTGCCGGGGGAACCTGATCAGCCGGCGGCAGTACGCGCACGATTACGAGAAGCTCGGGCTCGTGATGGGGCCCGCTGCAGCTGCGCCCGAGGAGGCGCGGGGATCGCTGTGCCGGAAGCGCCGCCGGTCTGCGGCGGGGCGGCCTCGCCTCGGCAAGGGGAGGTCGGACTGCGACAGGGCTCTGGGCGGCGCGGAGGGGTCGGAGGTGGCGGTCGAGGCGGTGCGGGCCCGCAAGCCGGGATCATGAGCGCCACCGTCGCCGGGGGGAACGGGGAGCCGGGCAAGCGCCGCATCGCGGCGTCCTCGGATCTGCACTGCCGGCCGGAGCACGGCGCCCGGATGCGCGAGCTCGTGAAGGCGGTGAACGCGGAGGCGGAGCTGCTCGTGCTGTGCGGCGATCTCACCGATCGCGGCCACCCCGACGAGGCGAAGGTGCTCGCCGACGCGCTCTCGGGGCTCTCGGTGCCGTGCGCCGCCGTGCTCGGCAACCACGACCTCGACCGGGGGGCGAGCGCCGAGATCTCGAAGCTCCTGGGCGACGCGGGCGTCGAGGTGCTCGACGGGGATCACCTGATCCTGCGCGACGACATCGGTGTTGCCGGCGTGAAGGGCTTCATGGGCGGGTTCGGGAGCGCGACGCTGCAGGCGTTCGGCGAGGGCCCGCTCAAGGCGTTCGTCCAGGAGGCCGTGACCGAGGCGCTGAAGCTCGAGGCGGCGCTGTCCCAGCTCGACAGCGAAAAGCGGATCGTGATCATGCATTACACGCCGGTCCTCGAGACGACCGTCGGCGAGAACGTGGAGATAAGGCCCTTCCTTGGGACGAGCCGGCTGGCCGCGCCGATCGATCTGTACGGCGCCGACGTGGTCTTCCACGGCCACGCGCACCACGGGGCGCTCGAGGGGCACACGTCGAACGGGACGCCGGTGTACAACGTGGCGATGCCGCTGCTCAGGAAGCTGACGGGGAAGTCGTTCCTGCTGTTCGAGGTCTGACGAGCGGAGCTCGGTGCTCTCGCTCAGTGCTTCTGCAGGAAGGCCCGTATCGCTCCGAAATAGTCGGACGCGAACAGGTGGATATCGTTGTGCCCGGCGCCGTCGATGAGGTGCAGGGTTTTCCTGTCGTGGGGGACGGCCGCGTGGTTCTCGCGGGCGTGGTCCGGCGGGAGCAGCCTATCGCGCGCGCCGTGCAGGACGAGGACCGGGATCTCGACGTGCCTCAGGAGCTCCGGGTTCGAGAAGCGGCGGTGCGCCTCGTCGCGCAGCTCGCCGAGCTCGATCTCGAAGAGGGCAAGGAGCTGCCGCACGTCGCTGAACCCGCTCTCGAGGAGGAGCGCGCGGTAGGAGTCGCCGCGGTTCGCGGCGATTCGCGACGCCGGTGAGCTGCCGAGCGAGCGGCCGAAGAGCAGCGGCTTCGGGGGCCCGTCGAGGCCCGCGGCGCGGCTCTTCTCGGCGAGCTCGCGCAGGAAGAAGTCGGAGACCTTCAAGGGATCTTCATGGAGCGAGCGCAGCGTCGGCTCACCCTTGCTCCAGCCGTAGCCGCGGTAATCGACCATGAAGAGGTTGAGCCCGATGTCCCGCCAGGCGACGGCGATCTCGTCGTAATCGGGGGCGGTCTCGCCATTGCCGTGGAAGGCGAGCACGGTCGGGTTGCCCGGGTCGGACAGGTGCCAGCGCGCGCCGAGCGTCACCCCGGGTGCCACGGGGATGTCGTAGTCGGTCGCGCCGGCAGGCGGGCTGTTTAGCACCCGCGTGGGATAGAAGACGCTGGCGGAGCGAGCGCTCGCGTCGAGCGCGCGAAGGAGCTCGTCGAGCTGGCTATCGGGGTCGTTCGTCGGCATGGCTCACCGATCTGCCGCGGTCGGCGGAGGTCGTGGCGCGCAGGATACATCGTGTCGGGGCCGGAAGATCCGTGGGATGAACGCCCGCGACGGCGGCGGGGAAGCGGGCCGCGCGGCGCGATGGTGGCCTACGCGGTCGCGATGATGCCTTGCACCGCGGGCTCGCCATACTCGGCGCCGCCGGTGCGCACGACGAGGTTCGGGAGGATCTCCGCGACGCCGGCGCCGTGGGTGTGGCCGCAGAGCACCTCGATCCGCCGCTCGGGGTACCGCTCAGCGGCCTCGCGGATCACCTCGCCTGTGGCCTTGCAGCTGAAATGCGGGAGCCAATCGTCATTGGAGATCTGGCCTTCGTGCCAGCAGGCCTCTTTGAACGGGGGGACGTGCGTGGCGACGATGACGCGCCGGTACCGCTCGAGGGCCACGGGCAGGACGCGGCGCAGATACTCCGCGGCCTCGTCGCCGAGGCGGTGCAAGGCCTCTCTCCGGCGGCGCCGGTCGAGGGAGGCGAGCTCCTGGATGAGCACGTAATCGTTGAGCTCCACGGGCGATCTCTCGTAGTCGCCGAGGCGGGCGTCGGCCCAGCCGTCGTGGCCGACGAGGACGGTGTCCGGGCCAAGCTCGACGTGGGGGATCGACGGGAGCCACCTGAGCCAGGGGGAGGCGGCCGAGAGCTCGGCGGCCATCGTGCGCACGGCGGCGATGCTCCCGCGGTAGAAATCGTGGTTGCCGAGGACGAAGTAGAGCGGGCGCTCGATGGTCTGGGCGACGGTCTCGAGGAGGGGGCGGAGGCTCTTGGCTTCGGCGATGTCGCCGGTGAAGAGGACGGCATCGGAGGCGGTGGCGGCGAGGGTGGAGCAGAAGGCGGCGAGCTCCTCGCGGGAGAGGAAGTTGAGGTGGACGTCGGTCGCCCAGGCGAGGCGGAGCGGGGTCGGCGCGGCCATGAGAGCAGGATAGGCGGGGAGGGGAGGGGGAGCCAGTGAGGTGGCGCGAGAGCGGGAGGTGCTCGCCACGCGGCGAAGTGAGGGCGCTTCTTGTCGGCGGCGGCGAGGCCGCCGCGGTTCAGAGGCGGCGAGCCCTCCGAGGATCGTCAACAGGGCGCGCACTTCCGAGCTCCCATGGGCCGCCGCCTTTCCGTCGCGGGGGCCTCTTCGCAGGTTCGCCATGGCGCCGCCACCCCGGAGTCGGCTTTCTCCTCGCGTTTTCCCGTCGTTTCATGCCGGCACGGTCCGTGCTCGAGGCCCCTCGTCATGCCGACGCTCGAGCACAACGCCCTCGTCGAGATATTCCGCGAGCACCCGGAGCTCGCGCCCCGCTTGCTCGCGACGCTCTTCCACGTCGAGGTGCCGCCGCACGTCTCGGTTGCGGTGGTCGAGTCGTCGCTCGACCAGCTCATCCCAGTCGAGTTTCGCGCCGACCTGGTGCTCGAGCTTCGAGACGCGAGCGGCGCGCTCACGCTGGCGATCGTCCTCGAGGTCCAGCGCGACGAGGATCCCGACAAGAAGTTCTCGTGGCCGACGTACGTCACGGTCGTGCGCGCCAGGAAGCGCTGCGGCACGATCGTCCTTGTCGTAGCGCCGGACGCGGGCGTGGCCACCTGGGCGGCGGAGAACATCGACCTCGGCCTGGGGTTGGGCCACGTCGAGCCGCTGGTGCTCGGTCCAGCCGTAGTGCCCGAGATCACCGACCCTGCCGAAGCCGAGAAAGAGATCGAGCTCGCCGTGCTCTCGGCCGTGGTGCACGGCAACGGGCCGAACGGGCTCACCGTGGTTCAGTCCGCGCTCGCCGCCCTCGGTCGGCTCGACCAGGAGCACGCGGCGGTCTATTTTCACGTCATCTGGAACGGGTTGCGTGAGCCCATGCGGCGGGCTCTGGAGGCGTTGGTCATGGAACGGCAGATCGAAGGCGAGGCAACTTTCCCCCCGTTCGTGCAGAAGCTCATCGATCGCGGCAAGCTCGAGGGCTTGCGTGAGGGCAAGCTCGACGGCTTGCGTGAGGGCAAGCTCGAGGGCTTGCGTGAGGGCGAGCTCAAGGCCAAAAGGGGCACGCTGCTCCGGCTGCTCGCGCGCGCAGGGATCATGCTCTCCGAGTGCGAGAGCGCGCGCGTCCAGGCGTGTACGGACATCGCGACCCTCGACCGCTGGATCGATAACGTTCTCGGGGCGAAGGAGGCCACGGACGTGCTCTCCTGACGGTGAACGGATGCGGCCCGACGAGGCGATGAAACACGGTCTCCTGATGTCTTCGTGGGACCGTAAGCGGCCAGCGGCGGAGAGCTGTAGCAGCGCATCAAATCCGTGATCATGTCCGGAGATGCTTCAAAGGGCCGCCGACCTATGGCGATAGCCCGCCTGTCCCGTCCGCCTCCAGCGAGTCCGCGAGCGCGCAGCGCGCGAGTCCCGCCTTCTTGGCCTCTTCGCGCAGCATCGCGCCCTGCTCGGCGGCCCCTTTCACGCTGAGCATCGTGCGGAGCTCGATTCCATCGGGGCTCTCCACGTGCTCTGCGATCCACGCTGACCGCATCTGCCCGACGCTGATCGGATCGGCCTCCGGATCCAGCCCGGCTCGCCTGTCGACATCGCACATCACCGCGACCGCCTCGGGGAACGTCTGCCCGCGGGGGGCCGGGGCCTTCGCCTCGGGAGCTGAGCTGCAGGCGGAGAGGAAAGCGGGAAGGAGCAGGGCCAAGAGGGGATGGGGGCGCATGCTGCCTTCGACAGGAGAGGGCGCCTGGGCTTGGCAGCGATCACCTCGCCCAGGTGCGTCCGCCGGCTACTCGCCCGTGCCCCCGTCGACCGCCGGGACGAGCTCGATATCGACGTTCTTCGGCAAGAAGCTCTCGCACTCCTCGTTCATGACGGGCGTGAGCGTCTGCTCGAAGTCGTCGTAGCCTGTCCCGGAGATCTCCACCCGCGTCACCCCGGCTGTCCATAGCTCGCAGACGAGCGCGTCCAGCGCCTCGGGAGGAGGCTGCGCGCGATCGACGGCGCACACCAGGTTGGCCTCGTCGAGCGTCTTCCAGGTGGTCGGATCGCTCAGGACGAAGAGCGGCTCGTCCGCGGCGCTCCACGTGATGTGAACGGTGGTGTCCGGCGGGACGGTGGTGCCTGGCGCGCGCACGGTGATGGTGAACAGCGCCTGTCGTGGCCCCATCGGACAGCCGCTGGCGTCGCCCGTCCCCGAGCCGCCGGACCCGCCGCCCCCCGAGCTTTTGCAGGCGCCCACCGCAACAGCGGTCGCGAGCGCCGCCGCGGTGATCGCCGCGAAGGCCGTGAGCGATACGATTCGACCGGGAGCAAGAGAAGGGCGTGGTGCCACAAGGGCGACAGGGTAGGGGCGACATGCCCGCGAATCCAGCGTGAGCAAGTTTTTGCGCAGGGGGCGCGTCTCCTCCCTGCGCCCTGCCCGCTGCAGGCCGTCGCGGCTTTCAGGCCTGGGCCTTGAGCTCCGCGATGTCGTTGAGAAGGGCCTGCTCGTGCCCGTCCGGCTTCACCTTGAGGTAGGTCTTCCGCAGCACGCCCGACGGATCGATGACGAACGTCGTCCGGTCCCAGTACAGGGTGCCTTTCCACTCGCTCTGCCCGACGCCCGCGGCCTTGAGCAGCTCGTGGCGCGTGTCGGCGAGCAGATCGATGGTGAACGAGAACTTGTCGCAGAAGCTCCTGTGCGACGCGACGTCGTCCTCGCTGACGCCGATCACGGCGATGTTCGCTTTGTCGAAATCGCTCTTGGAGGCCGTGAACGACTTGCCCTGGATCGTGCATCCCGGCGTGTCGTCCTTCGGATAGACGTAGACGACGAGCCATTTGCCCGCGAAATCCTCGAGCTTCACGGTCCTGCCGTCCTGGTTCGGCAGGGCGAAGCGCGGAAACGGCTTTCCAATCTCGACGCTCATCTTCTCTTTGCCTTTGCTGTGGGCCGGAGGAACGCTCCTCCTGGCAGGTGGCCGGTCATGGGGCGGATGGGAAGCGCAGCGGCGCGGACGTCACGCCGCTGCCTGCGCGGGGATCTAGCGCGGGATGAGCCCGCGGAACCAGGCCGTCACCGAGGAGGAGGACTCGTCCTGGAGCGAGTCCGGGCCTTCCAGCTCGTCGGCGAGCCCCCCGAGCGGCGCCTCGCTGCGCGGGGGCGGCGAGCTCGGGTGCTCCTCCCCGTGCATCATGATCGTGGGGCCCTCCAGGGTGGGCAGCAGGCTCAGGCCGCTGCCGCCGGCGGTCGGCTCCTTCGTGAGCGACTTGAACTCGAGGAGCATCATGTCGATGAGCTCGGCGATCTTCTGCGTGCCGTCGACCGTCCGCGCCGGCCCGCCCTTGGCGCGCTCCACGAGCGCGGCGACGTCGTCCTCGCTCACCGGTCGGCCGTAGCGGTAGAGGAAGCGGGTCAGGTCGTGCCCGAGCTCGCGCGCCGTCAGGTAGCGAGCCGCCGGGTCGCGGGCGAGCGCGCGGCGGATGATCTGCTCCAGCTCGCGCGGCACCTCGCTGTTGATCTGCTGGAGCGAGGGGATCACCGCGTCGCGCACCAGCCGCACCGTGATGTAGTCGGAGTCGCCGAGGAACAGCCTGCGCCCGGCGAGCATCTCCCAGAGGATGATCCCGAGCGCGAAGATGTCGACGCGCTTGTCGACGCCCTGCTCCAGCACCGTCTCGGGCGCCAGGTAGCCGAACTTCCCCTTGATGATGCCCGCGTCGCTCTCGGCGAGCTGGCTCGACGCCTTCGCGAGCCCGAAGTCCACGATCTTCACCTCGCCGTAGCGGGTGATGAGCACGTTGGCCGGGGTGATGTCCCGGTGCACGATCTGGAGCGGCTTTCCGTCCCCGGTCGCGAGCTCGTGCGCGTAGGCGAGGCCCTGGCACATCTTCGCGGCCATGAAGGCGGCGACCTCGACGGTCATCGGCCGGCCCACCTTCTTCTGGTGATCGAGGAGGGCCCTCAGGTCGGCGCCGTCCACGTACTCCATGACGATGAAGTAGGTGCCGTCGCCGACGCCGATGTCGAACACCGACACGACGTTCGAGTGCGACAGGTGCGCCGAGAGGCGCGCCTCGTCGAGGAACATCGCGATGAACTGTTCCTTCTTGCTGAGCTGCGGCAAGACGCGCTTGATGGCGACCTGCTTCTTGAACCCTTCGATCCCCGCGCTCTCGGCGACGAAGACCTCCGCCATGCCTCCGGAGGCGAGGCGCTTGATGACCCGGTACCGCTGCTGCTCGGACATGCCCTGTCTGTCGTCCTCCCGCCCCGTGCCGCCGCCCAGTCTAGCGGCTCGGGGCCTGCCGCGGATCAAATCCACGACGCGGCACGTCCGCCTCGGGTCATCGGAAGGTGGCGAGCGCCGCGATCGCCGCGAAGGAGAGCCCGACGAGCGCGGCGAGGGCGAGCACCGACAGCAGCGGCTCCGCCCGCACGGCGGCGAGCAGCCGGTCGCGATCTTCCCTGGACAGCGGCGCGCCGTGGGGTCCGTCCTTGCCCTCGCTGCCCGAGGCGGCGGCGACGTGCGCCTCCAGGCGGCGCCGCGCGGTCCGGGATCGCAGCGCGAGCAGCAGCACCTGGGTGACCCCGGTGGCGCCGAGGACCAGGAGGCCAGCGCGCCGCGTCTGCGAGGCGCGGGCCCGCTCGCGCGCCTCGGCCGCCGGCATCCCGTCCGCGAGCAGCTCCACGCGCCGCGGCGAGGCCGGCGCCGCTGCTGACGAGAGCGGCCAGGCCACCGTACCCGCGCCCTGCTCGTAGGGGTCGCCCGCCACCACCGCCCAGTCGTCCATCGCGCCGCGGGCGACCGGCTCCGGGAGCGTCACCCTCCCCGAGAAGAAGCCCGCCCCGTCGGCCGCCAGCGGGACGATCGTCCCGAGCGCACGGCCGCGCGCGCCCTCGATCGAGACGTAGGCGCGCGGCCTCGGCGCCGGGGAGATCAACCGGAGCTCCGGCGGTTCGCCCTCGAGTCCGTCCGGATCGAGCCAGATGGCTCCCGGGATCACCGGAAGCCTCCCTTCCCAGGTGCCGTCCGCGCCCCGTATCCCTGGCGATGCGCTCCCCGGCTGGGTCGCGCGGAGCGTGAGCTCGACCGTGTGCGCCAGCGGCTTGAGCGTGAGCTCCGCGGTGCCGCGCGCGTCGGCCGTGATCCGCACCGGACCGCCGCCGTGCCCCTCGACGCCACCGTGCCCCTCGACGCTGCCGCGCCCATCGAGCTCTGCCCCGACGGCGCTCGCCTCGAGGCGCGCCCCTGCCGCGGGCGTTCCGTCCTGCGCCTCGATCGCGACGCGCACCGGCTCCGGGAACGGAGCTGCCAGGGCTCCTCGCGCGGCTGTCACCCGGATGCGGAGCTCCCCGTGCGCCGTGCCTGGCAGCGCGGTCGCGTGCGCCGCGGCTGGCGGCGCGCTCGTTTGCGCCGCTGGAAGGGGATGGAGCAGCGGGAGCCGCTGCTCCAGGAGCGTGTCGCTGCCCCGCGCGATCCGCACGGTCACCGGGTCCTCCAGCCCCGTCGGCGCGCGGAGCAGCGCCTCACCGATGCCGTCCTCGCCGAGCGAGCCGGTCCATCGCTCGAGCGGCGACCCCGCAGACGTGGCGCTCACCTCGACTTGCGAGAGCGCTGCTGGATCGTCGGCGCCGTAGAGACGGCGCACCCCTTCGACACGGAGCGCCAGCGCCTCGCTTCCGGCGACGGGCGTCCCCCACACCCGCACGCCGATGGCCATGCGCGTCGAGCCTGGTCCCAGGATCGCGAGGGCTGCGAGCCCGATGCCCAGCGCGGGCAGGACGTACGTCGCTGCGTTGGGCATAGGGATCATCGCCGTCCCAGCATACCTCTCCGTCCTTGCGGCGCGTTCGGGCTGCGGCACCTGCCTGGCTGCTCGCGCGGAGCGCTGGCATGGGCGAGCCCCTTTGCGTCCGGGCGTCTCCTCCGATAGGAAGCCGCCGATGGCAGCCGACAGACCGGTGAAGCGCAGGCGCAAGGGTTCGGGGACCACGGGGCAGGGCGGTGAGGTTGTGTTGCGGCAGCGGACCGATCCGCGGAGCGAGCGACGTTTCGAGCCGAAGGCGTCGCTCGAGCTTGGCCTCACCCTGCTGGGCATGTCCGTCGCGGCGCTCCTGGCCGGGGCGGGTGTTTACGGCGAGTGGTTCCGGGGCGAGGAGGCGGGAGCGCACCCGGCTGCCCCGTACCTGCTCCTCGGTGCCTTGCTCCTCGGGGCGGCGGCTCTGCTCTTCGGTCAGTGGTCGATAAAGTCGATCCGTGTCGGCGATGCCGGCGTCGGGCTCGAGGCCGGACCCGGCGAGCTCGAGCGCATCGGCTGGCACGATGTCACCGGCCTGTTGCTCACGGAGGCTGCGCTCACAGTCCAGGGCAACGGCACCGCGATCGCCATCCCGCTGCGGGCGCACCTTCCGGCGGCCGCGCGGGTGCTGGCCGAGGCGAGGTCGCGCATCCCCGCGCGTGTGGCTGACCTCAAGGAAGGCGCGCTGCCTCCTCCTGACGATGCCGCCGGCGAGGTACGCTCGCTGGAGCCGCCGCAGCTCGCCGGCCTTCGCTGCAAGGCGACCGACAAGCTGATCGCCTTCGAGGCCGACGCTCGCCTCTGCGGCCGTTGCGGCGAGCACTACCACAAGGACGGCGTCCCCCCCCGCTGCGTCACCTGCGAAGCCCCCCTGCGCTGAGCGCCCGCTTCGGATACGGGCCCATCTCGGCGTCTTCGGTGCTCAGCGCACTGGAGTGCGCTTCCGCGCCGAAGACGCCGAGCTGGACCCGTCTCCTGTGCGGGCGACCGGTCAGCGTGTGCTCTTCGCCGCGAACGACCGCCGCTCCTGAGCGGTCCGATTTCATGGGGGCCGTGCCCTTCGGCTCCCCTCCCGCGGCCCTCCGCGCTACGCCCTCAGATCCCGAATCGCCCCGCGTGCTCCCGGAGGAACGCGATGTAGACGTCTGCCTCCTGGTGCGACGCCACCTCGCCCGCCTCGACCGCCTCCTCCAGCGCCCGCTTGATCTCGCCGACCCGCCGCGACGGCGGCAGCCCGAACGCCTGCATGATGGCGTCGCCGATGCCGCTCGGCAGCGGCGGCACCACCGCGTCCTCGGCCTGGACCTGAAGCACCCGCTCGGCGAGCTCGCTGATCTGCTTCAGCCCCTTCCGCTTCTTCTCGGGCCGCTTCGTTGTGATGTCCGCCCGCGACAGGTCGAGCACGTCCTTCAGGCAGCTGCCCATCTCCTTGGCGAACCGCCGCACCGCGCTGTCGGTCCACGACGCATCGTACTGGCTCGCCCGGAGGTGGTGCAGGATCAGGAAGCGGATGCTGTTCTTCAGCGCCTCCTCCTTCGTGAAGAGCGGCAGCCGCCGGTCGATCTTGTCGAACATGCGCGCGCCGACCTCGGCGTGACCGAAGAAGTGGACCTCGCCCGTCGGCGAGATGGAGCGCGTCCTCGTCTTGCCGATGTCGTGCAGCAGGGCCGCCCAGCGGACCTCGATCCTCGGGACAGCCTGACGCACCACCTGCTTCGTGTGCTTCCAGACGTCCTTGTGGCGCCACTCCCCGTCGCCGAAGCCCACCATCGCCTCGACCTCGGGCAGCATTGCGGCCAGGGCGCCCGACTCGAGCAGGGCGTCGAGCCCGGCCTCGGCGTCGTCGCTCATCATGACCCGGTCGAGCAGCTTGCGGACGTCAGGCAGGTAAGCGGCGGCCGCGGCCTTGAAATCGGCGGGGCGCCCGGAGATCACCCTGGACGAGGCGTGTCGCTCGGCGCCCGCCTCGGGCTGCTCGGCCTCGGCGTTCTCTGCTCGCTGGACGGCCCACTCGAGTGCCTCCATCGCCCGCTTCGGGCTCGCTTCCTGGGTGAGAATCTCCTGCACGCTGGCCTTCCACACTTTCGAGGTTACGGGGTCGCCCACGGGGCGCCGGCTGGCGCGGCCCGTACGGGGGTCCGCCGGTTTAGAGCCAGCCGCACCTTCGCGCAATGGTTCGTCGCTCGGCGCCGCCGGATGCGGTGCGTCCGCAGGCGATGAGTGCGTCAGGTGCGGAGGAGCCGCCCCACGTGGTCCCTCTCCCAGGAGAGGGAGCGCTCGTAGTCGCGGAAGAGCCGCTCGCGGGCGAGGAACTGGGGCGGATGGAGCATCCTGCGCCCGTTGCCGTGGCTCGCCGGCATCACGTGGTGGAGCATCTCGTGGTAGATGACGTAACAGATGAAGTAGCGGGGGACCCAGGGCCGGTCGAGCACGGGGTGGATGCGGATCAGCCGCTCGACCGCCGAGTAGCTCCCGAGCTTGATGGTGCGCCTCGGCTTTCGCGCCTTGGTCCGTTTGCCCCAGGTGATCAGCGCGTCGACCCCGCCGCCGAAGTACGCGTGGTTCAGCTTCTGGAACAGGATCAGCAGGTCGTGCGTGCGCCCCTGGGTCGACAGCGGCGTGCTCACCGGCCGGCTCGCCCGGATGCGGTGGCCGTTCTCGTCGATGTACTGGCCCACCACGAGCGAGGCGGCCCGGTCCTGGGTCACCACGTATCGGACGAGCGCCTCCTGGACGACCGCCGGCGCATCCAGGAACATGTGGTGGACCCGCGCCTGCAGGATGCCCTCCCGGAGGGAGGAGGAGATCATCTGCCGGAAGTTGTCGGTCACCGAGAGCAGCACCGGCCGCTTCTGGGCCAGCTCCAGCCGCCGGATCAGCGCCTGGCGCGCCCCCTCGTGCACGTAGATGTGCGGCTGGCCCGGCGGCAGGTCGATGTCGATCGGATGGTGGCGGGGATCCGGCACGCGGACGACCGCCCGGGAGACACGCGGCAACAGGGAAGTACGCGCCGCGCCCTTCCCACCGCTGCGCGACAGACGGCCTGGAGGGGGTTGAGCGAAGGGGAAGGCCATCTGTCCCGCCATCTCAATCCTCCTTATTTGGGCGTATTCTCGGGTGGGATCCTTGTCAAGCGAGCGGCCGAGAACGTCGAAATCATTCGGATTTATGACTATGTAAGCGGACGGCCGGCCCCCCCGGTGGGGGTGGGAGGACGCCTCGGCCGGCGCTCGCCGGTGATCTGGATTTCCACTGCAAATTCATGAGTTTGTAGTGAAGGCCACGGGATGCCGCTCCGGCGAGGCCGCCTTCCGCCTCGGACGCGCGTCTTCTGCTCCTGTTCTCTCTCTTCCGTCACGACACGGCGCGCACACGCCGCGCCGCTCCTCTCGGCTAGGCGAGCGCACGGGGATCGAGGATCTGCGCCATGCGCCATCGGCCCTGCGCGCGCTGCGACGCCTCCGGCTCGAGGGCGACGACCAGGGCGGTACAGAAGCCGGCGGGGAGCAAGCCTGTCGCGCCCCGGCCTGGCGTGTCGAGGAGCGCGCGGACGAGGTGCTCCACGTTCGGCTGGTGCCCGACCAGCAGCGCATCGGCGCCGCCTCGGGCGAGCGCGGTGGCCAGCGCGATCGGAAGGTCGGCGTCGAGCGCGAGCTCGTCCCGGAGCTCGACCTCCGGCGCGCCGCAGAGCGGCGCCGCGATCTCGGCCGTCTCGCGGGCGCGCGCGAGGGGGCTCGCGAGCACCAGCGGCAGCGGTGCGCCGCCCCGGAGGCGGTGGAGCGCGCTCGAGACCCGCGCCACGCGCTCGCGGCCCTCGGGGGTGAGCCTTCGATCCGCGTCGCGCCCGCTCGGCGCCCGATCCTCCGCCGGGCCGTGCCGCATCACGTAGAGGTGCATGACGTCGGGGAGCAGCCAGGCGTCAGTTCGTCTTGCCCGGGGGACGACGGGCGTCCTGGCCGGACGAGGCTGCCTCGCCGCGACCCTTCGCCTGTGCGGGGGGCTCGGCAGCGGCCGCGCCGCCCTTCGGGCCGGGGCTCGCGGCGCCGTTCGTCGCGACGGCCCCGCCGGCGCGTGAGATCCCCTGCTTCGCGAGGACCATCGCCTCGATCTTGTCGAGCACCGCCGGGTGCTGCTCGAGGTAGGTGCGGGCGTTCTCCCGGCCCTGACCGATGCGCTCGCCCTGGAACGAGAACCACGAGCCGCTCTTCTCGATGATGCTCGCCTCGGTCGCGAGGTCGATGACGTCGCCGCTGTGGCTGATGCCCTGGCCGTACAGGATGTCGAACTCCACCTCGCGGAACGGGGGAGCCATCTTGTTCTTCACGACCTTGACGCGGGTCCGATTGCCCACGACCGCCGGCTCCTTGCCCCCCGCGGCGGCCTCCTTGATGGCGCCGATGCGGCGGATGTCGAGCCGGACCGAGGCGTAGAACTTGAGGGCGTTGCCGCCGCTCGTCGTCTCCGGGCTGCCGAACATGACGCCGATCTTCATGCGGATCTGGTTGATGAACATCAGCAGGCACTGCGACCGCGAGACCGTGCCGGTCAGCTTGCGGAGCGCCTGGCTCATCAGCCGGGCCTGGAGGCCGACGTGGCTGTCGCCCATGTCGCCCTCGATCTCGGCCTTGGGGACGAGCGCGGCGACGGAGTCGACGACGATGATGTCGACGGCGTTCGAGCGGACCAGCATGTCGGCGATCTCGAGCGCCTGCTCGCCGTAGTCGGGCTGGGAGATGAGCAGCTCGTCGGTCTTCACGCCGAGCTTCTTCGCGTAGTTCACGTCGAGGGCGTGCTCGGCGTCGATGAACGCCGCCGTCCCGCCCGCCCGCTGGATGGCCGCGATGGCGTGGAGGGTGAGGGTCGTCTTGCCGCTCGACTCCGGCCCGTAGATCTCGACGATGCGGCCTCGCGGGTAGCCGCCGATGCCGAGGGCGATGTCCAGGCCGAGCGAGCCGCTCGGCACGGCCGCGACCTCGTCGTGGAGCGTCTGCCCGTCCTTGAGGCGCATGATCGCCCCCTTGCCGTACTCCTTCTCGACGCTGGCGATCGCGAGCTCGAGGGCGGCAGACTTCTGCTTGGTGTTCTTCTCGTCACTCATGCGTACCTCGGGAGGGAGCGATGGGAGGGGGCGACGAAGGGGACCGCGGAGGTGGACCCGCGCCGCGCAGGGCAACAGTTTCCGGCAGCTTTACTGTCCGGTTGTTCAGGAATCAAGACCCCCGCATCCCGGATAGGACCGAAAACGTCCGCCCAGCGGCCTGACCCGGCCGGCCCTCTGTAGGGCGGTGATGTCGTGGTCGGAAGCGCTGATCGCGAGGATCCCCTGATTGCGGTCGAGTCTCACAACCCAGGTAACAATCGTGATCGTCCCACAGCGGGAGCACTGGCGGACTCTTCAACTGTGGGCCACACCTTCCGCGTGGGGGGCGGGGGGCGCTTTTTCCCGGGGTTTTCCCTGGGTCGGTACGAGCTCGTCCTGCGGGTGGCCGCAGGCGAGGTGGGCGAGGTCTGGGCGGCGCGGCTCAGGCGGGAGCACGGGTTTCAGCGGCTCTTCGCGATCAAGGTGCTCCGCCCCGAGCTCTCGCCCGATCCCGACGCCGTGCGGAGCTTCCTCGACGAAGCCGCGCTGGCCGCGCGCATCAGGCACCCGAACGTCGTGCCCGTCGTGGAGCTGGGCGAGACGGACGGCACGTTCTTCTATGTCATGGAGTGGGTGAGCGGAGAGCCGCTCTCGTCGGTGCTGCGCGCCGCGCGCGGGCGCCCGGCGCCGGTGCTCGTCGCGGCCAGGCTCGCCTACCAGATCTGCGCGGCCCTCGACGCGGCGCACGAGCTGCGGGACGAGGGCGGCAACCCCCGGGAGCTCCTGCACTACGACGTCTCGCCCGACAACGTCCTCATCACGTCCGAGGGGCTCGTCCGCCTGATCGACTTCGGCATCGCCAAGCTCGAGGAGGCGCGGAGGTCCGAGCGCCGCCCCCCGGCGCTGCGCGGCGACGGCGGGCGCGCTTCGACGGCGGGCGCGGCGGGCGGCGAGGCGGGCGCGTTCCTGTTCAGGAGCAGCGCGCCGTACATGGCGCCGGAGCACATCCGAGGGCAGCCGTGCGATCGGCGGTCCGATCTCTTCGGCGTCGGGGTGCTCCTCTACGAGCTCCTGTCGGGCGCTCATCCTTTCCAGGCCGACGACAGCGAGAGCACGATGACCCATATCGCGAGCGAGCGCCCTGCGGCTCCGCTGTCGTCGCGGGCCGCCCCGTCCCGGCGCGGGCTCGCGGAGCGCCTGAGCGCGCCGCCGCCGCCCGAGCCGATCCCGCCTGCGCTCGATCGCCTCGTCTCCGAGGCGCTCGCCAAGTCGCCCACCGCGCGCACGGCGACGGCCGCGAAGCTCATGCGCGCGCTCGAGGAGGCGATCCCGGGCGCCGGGAGCCCGGGCAGCGACGCGCTGGTCGCCGGCTGGATCGGGCAGATCCTGGGCCACACGTCCCACCTCCGCACGCAGCAGCTGCGCGCCGCGCTCGAGTCGCTCGATCCCGGGGACAGCTCGGTCGAGGACGCGCCGGAGCCTCGGTCCGGCCCGCGGCGCTGGCTGCAGGTGATGCTGGCGTTCGGGGCCGCCGTCCTCGGGGTCGCGCTTGCAGGGACCGCGGCGGTAGGGGACAGCCCGATCCCTCCCGCCGCGGTCACCGCGCCGGCCGGACCGCGCCCCCAGGGCGCCGCGGCGAGCGTCAGCTCGACCCCACGTCGCCGAGGAGCGGCGACCACGCCGCTCCGGAGATGAGCCAGAGCTGGTGCGACGCCCGCGTCACCGCGACGTGGAGCCGCCGGCGGGCCTCGTGGTTCATCGGGTACGCCGCCGCGGTCGCGTCGGGCACGATGACGTAGTCGAACTCGAGCCCCTTCGCGCTGTCGACGTCGGTGACGTCGATGCCCGGCTCGAACGAGAACGCTCCCTCCAGCACCAGCCTCGCCTCCGGCAGGTCCGCGATCAGCGCGTGGAGCTCCCGCGCGGCGTCCGCGTCCCGCGCGATGACGGCCACCGAGGCGCGGGGCTCCCGTCCGACGAGGTCGCGGAGCGCGCCGGCGAGGAACAGGCGCGCCTGCGCCTCGCTCGGGAAGCGGAAGAGCCCGACCGGCGCGCCCTCCCGGGCCGCGCGCGCGGGCGCTTCGGGCGCGAGCTCGCCGAGGAGCCGTCGCGCGAGCTCCGTCACCGGCCGCGGGCACCGGTACGACACCGCGAGGCGGCAGATCGCCGCGTCGCCCACGCCGAGCGCCGCGCGCGCCGCGTCCCACCCGGCGAAGCTCGAGAACGTCTGCTGCGCCTCGTCGCCGGCGAGCGTGACACTGCGCGTCTCGCCAAGGAGCTTCCCCAGGACGAACAGCTCGAACAGCGAGAAGTCCTCGGCCTCGTCGAGCACGAGGTGCGACCACCCGGCCCCGTCGAGGCCGCGGCGAGAGGCGCGCAGGAAGAGCAGGATCGGCAGATCGTCGACGTCGAGCGTCCCCGCGAGCTCGTCCGGCGTCCCTTCCGCGATGGGGCGGCCGTCGAGCGCCCGCTTCATCGAGGCCACGGTGATCGAGGCGAGCTGCCGGTCGAGCGGCTCGGCGATTTGCAGCAGGGTGTGCCGGACGGTCTCCTCGACGGCGCTCCTTGGGAGGTCCCCGCCCGAGGCGGCGACGATGCCCTCGAGGAACCCTCGATCCGTGAAGACGTCGGCGAGGCGGCGGCGGAGCCGCGGGAGCGTCGTGCTCGCCGGGGCGAGCTCGGCGAAGCGGTCCTTCACCGCGCGGTAGAGCGCCGGGTGGCGCTTGAGGCTGGAGACGAGCGCCGGGGGATCGGAGCAGAGGGCGATCGGCTTGCCGAAGACCTCGCGCGCGGTCGCGGACGACCAGGCGTCGAGCGTCTTCACCTGGGCCTCCCCCGCGCCGAGCGGCGCGAGCAGGCGGCGCGACAGCCGCGCGAGCCCCTCTTCGGGGACGACGACGTTCATGGCCGCGAGCGGGCAGCGCGCCGGATCGTTCGCGGCGATCCTGGCGAGGCGGTGCAGCGCCACGGTCGTCTTTCCGCTCCCGGCGCTGCCCAGCACGAGGAGCGGCTGCTCGGGGGGCGCGCACACGGCGGCGTACTGGTCGGCGTCGAGCAGGGCGGTGACGTCCGCGGCCTTCGCGCGGTCCGAGGCGCCGGCGCCGACGCCGAGGCTCCCGGGGCGGGCGGCGGTGCCCGCGCCGCCCGGCTGCATGGCGAGCGCCGCGCGCTCCGCGAGGGTCCAGCGACCGTCGCTTCGTCGCGTAAGGACCAGGCCGTCGCCCACGATCCGGGTGAGGGCGCCGCGCTCCACGACGACGATCCGGCGCGCCTTCACCACGCCCTCGGCCACGCGCCCCGGGAAGGTCTCCTCGTACTCGTCGCCCTCGCGGTACCGGTAGAAGATCTGCGCCACCGGCGCGACGCGCCAGTCGAGGATGCGCACGTCGGCCGACGGATCCAGGAACGTCGCGTGGCCGAGCAGGTAGTCCTTCGCCCCTCTGCCCTCGTCGACCCGGAGGTGGGCGAGGTACGGGCAGAGCGGGTCGGGCAGCGTCTCCCTGGGCTCCTGCTCGATAAGGCGCTGCCGGACGCTCATCTCCAGGAGCACCGCCGGCAGATCGTCGGCCGAGGTCGCGGCCGCCTCGTCGCGGAGCTCCCGGAGCGCCGCGATGGACCTGAGCTCGCGCGGCGCGCGCCGGTCGACGCGCGCCGCGCGCTCCTGCGCCCTGTCCAGCGCGGCGCGCACGCGCTCGAGGAGCGTCGCCTCTTCTTCGAGGACGGCGCGCGCCTCAACGGGCAGGTCAAGCGTGCTCTCTAACATGATGGGCCCCCTTGCTCCCTCGCCCCCGCGAGGGGTCGTGCTGGTGACGGTGAATTGTTCGTTCACTTTTGAGGCGAAGCGAAGATCACGTGAAGAAGCTCTTGAGTCCGACGAGGTGGTACTTGGAGTAACCGTGGACCGCCTCTCGGATGGCGGTCTCGTCCTCGAAGCGGACGAGGGTGCTCACCATCGTCCTGACGAGGCCCTGGTAGATCTGGTCCAGGTTGAACCGCATCACCTCGGTCACCGAGAGGCACGGGTCGAGCGCTCGGAAGTGCTCGATCGCCAGCTCGATGAGGCGCTCGACGGTCTCCTCGGAGAACCGCTCGTACCTGGAGCCGCCGGCCCGCCCCAGGAGGATCACGACGCGCAGCCTGTTCGCGATGCAGAAGCGGAGGAGCTCCTCCGAGAGCATGTGGTACGCGGCCGTCGGCGGGAGCGTCCGGACGTCCTCCACGCCGGCGAGCGCCTTCACCCGGCGGCGGAGCAGGAGCGTGAAGGCACGGGCGAAGCCGTCGTCCACGACCCCGTAGAAGAGCGCGTCCTTGTTCGCGAAGTACCGGTAGATGTTGCCCGTCGAGACGCCAGCCGCCCGGGCGATCTCGGCCATGGTCGCGCTCTCGTACCCCTTCTGCGCGAAGATCGTCAGCGCGGCGGCGGCGATGCTCTCCTGGATGTCGTCTTTGAGGTACTGCGCCATGGCGAATAGTGAACGCGTCGTTCGCTTATAGCGACGGGCGCCGACCCGTCAAGCGAGCGGACGGCTCGAGACCTCAGGGGTCGACGGTGCCGTCGAGGATCGCGCGCGGGCCGTCGACGAGCATGAAGGTCGCCTCCTCCTCGCCGACCCTGGCGAAGAGGGCCTTGATGCCGTCGCGCACCTCGGGGACGTCCTTCGCGGCGTGGGCGTCGCTGCACGCGGCGTAGTAGTAGCCGGCCTCGAGCATCTGCTCGGCGGCCCGGCGGGGGGTGCGCCCGTACTTGCCGGTGAGCGCCGCGACGTCGAGGAGGAGCACCGCGCCCGCGTCGAGCAGCGGATCGAGCGAGGAGAAGTCGTCGAAGACGGGCTCGTAGCGCTCCGGGTGGGCGATGACGGGGCGGAGCTTGCGGCGGCTGAGGTCGAAGATCCGCTCCGCGGCCCGGACGGGGAAGCTCCGGGTCGGGAACTCGATGAGCGCGGCGCGGCCGCCCGGGTAGGGGAGGGCGCTGCCGTCGAGCAGGCGCTGGAAGACGATGTCGTCGAAGAAATGCTCCGACGAGAGGTCGAGCGCGGGCAGGTCGCGCGCGCCGGCCGCGCCGCGCAGCGCCGCGCAGGTCGCGTCGTAGGCGGCCCTCAGGCTCCGCTGGGTGTTGTCGAACATCCCGGGGCGCATGTGCGGCGTGGCCACGACGGTATCGAACCCGGCGCCGCGGAGCGCGGTGAGGAGGGCGAGGCTCTCCTCGACGGTGCGGGCGCCGTCGTCGATGCCCGCGACCCAGTGGGAGTGCAGATCGATGAAGCCGCGCATCGTCGATCCGAACTTAGCAAAGTTGGCCGCCCCCGTGCGCTGCGACCATCCTTCGCGTCGAGGAGGTGTTCGTGTCGCTCTCGTTATCGAACCAGCAGCTTGTGCCTCAGCTCGTGTCGGATGGCTGCGCTGGCGGCCAGCGCGGCGGCAGACCGGGAGGCCGCGCAGAGCGCCCGGTCGATCCGGGCGCGCCCTCGATCGAGCAGGGTACGCCGGCCCTGGATGAGGGGACCCCTACCTCCGAGCGGCGGCGCCGCCGCAGCGACGATCCGGTCACCGCGCTGCACTATCAGCTCTCGACGACCCGCGCCGAGGCGAACCTGGACGTCGTGGTCCTCGTGGACGACAGCGGCTGCCTCGTCGCCGGGGCGGGCGCGTGGCCGGCGTGCGAAGAGCTCGCCGCCTACGCCCCGCTCCTCGCCAACCCGGACGCCGTTCAGAGCGCGGCGGTCGGCTCGCGTATCGCCGTGCTCACCGCAGATGTCGAGGTCCAGAGCCTCTCCGTCGCGGGCGGCGAGGTGCTGCTCTGCGGCCGTGGCGGTACCGCGGAGCGCGGCGCCTCCATCGCCCGCGCCGCCGCGGGGTGCCTGCGCATCCTCCGCGCCGCCGCCTGAGCGGTCGCTGCGCCGCGGGCTGAGCGGTCGCTGCGCCGCGGGCTGAGCGGTCGCTGCGCCGCAGGTTGAGCGGTTGCTGCGCCGCAGGCTGAGCGGTTGCTGCGCCGCAGGCTGAGCGGTTGCTGCGCCGCAGGCTGAGCGCTCGCACCCTCCCGGTTCGTGCTACAAGGGGCCGCGGCCTCAGGCCGCGCGCAATGCCCGGCCCGCTCGCACCCCCTCGGAACAGCCCGCCCGCCGCCGACGCGTCCCTCCAGGCAGACCACGCCGGTCTCGCCCCGCTGCTCGCCTCCCGCAGGGTGATCCTCTGCGTCGGCTGCGGCGGCGTCGGCAAGACGACAACCACCGCGGCGCTCGGTCTGGCCGCCGCCCGCCGCGGCAAGCGCGTGCTGTGCCTGACGATCGATCCAGCGCGCCGCCTCTCCCAGAGCCTCGGGCTCGAGGAGATGACGACCGAGGCGCAGACGATCGAGCCTGCCCGATTCGTCAGGGCGGGGGTCGACGTGCCCGGCTCGATGACGGTCATGATGCTCGACACGAAGTCGACCTTCGACAGCCTCGTCGCGTCGCTCGCCCCGTCGCCCGAGCAGCGCGACCGGATCCTCGGCAACGTCCTCTACAAGTACATCTCCACGTCGCTCGCGGGCACGCAGGAGTACATGGCGATGGAGAAGCTCTACGCGGTCAGGAGCGACCCGAGCTACGACCTCGTCCTGCTCGACACGCCGCCCACGGCGAACGCGCTCGATTTCCTCGACGCGCCGGAGCGCCTCGTCGGCGCCATCGACGGCGCGGCGACGCGGTGGTTCGTGCAGGCCTTCCAGAGCTCCGGCAAGCTCTCGCTCAACCTGCTGGCGCGCTCGACCGCCGCGGTGCTGCGGGGCATCGGCAAGCTGACCGGCAGCGGCTTCCTCGAGCAGATCGCGCTGTTCATCAGCGAGATGAACGCGGTCTTCGGCGGCTGGAAGCAGCGGGCGGACGCGGTGGCGTCGGCGCTGCGCGGCCCCGACGTGGCCTACGTGCTCGTCACGACGCCCGATCCGCTCTGCGTGCGCGAGGTGCTGTACTTCGCCGATCGCCTGCGCGAGCAGGACATGCGCCGCGACGCGTTCGTCGTGAACCGCGTCCACCCGGTGTACGGCGCGCTGCCCGGCGTCGGCGAGATCGCGGCCGCGCTCGACGGGAGCAACCTCGCGCTCGCCCCCGGCGCCGCGGCGCGCCTGCTCCAGGCGGCCCGGGACGAGAGCCGCATGGGCAAGCTCGACCAGCTCAACCTGATCGCCCTCGAGGCGGCGCTGGAGGACGAGCAGAGCAGCGGCAGCGTCCGCGTCGACGTCCCGGCGTTCCCGTACGACATCCACGACGTGGCCGGCCTCGCGAGGATCGCCGACGTGCTGGCGCCGCTTCCCGGGACGGCGGGGTAGCAGAGGGCAGCCGTCCGTTCGTCTGGCTGCCCTGGGGTAACCGGAAACGGTCTGGAGCAGGCAAGGGCTGCCCCGACCTACCCCCGCCGCCTCCGCTCCTTGTACTTCACCCGGACCGGCACGCCCTCCAGCCCGAACGCCTGCCGGAGCTGGTTCGCCACGTAGCGCCGGTAGCTGAAGTGGAGCTTGTCCGGATCGCTCGCGACGACGACGAACAGCGGTGGCGACGTCTCGGCCTGCGTGACGAAGAACAGCCGGGGCGCGCGCCCGCCGTGCGTGGGCGGCGGGTGCGTGAGGAGGATCTGCTCGAAGAAGCGGTTGAGCTCCCCGGTGGGCACGCGCTTCCGGTAGGCGTCGGCCACCTGGGCCACGGTCTCGAGGAGCTTCGCCACGCCGCGCCCGCTGCGCGCGCTCACCTGCGCGATCGGCGCCCACGGCACGAACGAGAGCTTGTCGCGGGCGTCCTGCTCCGCCTTCGTGAGCGTCTTCCGGTCGAGGAGATCGATCTTGTTCAGGCCGATCACGACGCCGCACCCGCGGTCGACCGCGAGGCCGAGGATCTTCGCGTCCTGCTCGGCCACGCCCTCGGCCGCGTCGCAGAGCAGGAGCACGACCTCCGCCCGCTCCATGGCGCGGATCGCGTGCATCACGCTGACCGCCTCGACCGCGCTGTCCTCCTTCGCCACCTTCGACTTGCGGCGGATCCCGGCCGTGTCGATGAGCAAGAACCGCTTCCCGTCGCGCTCGGCCAGCGTGTCGATCGGATCGCGCGTGGTGCCCGGCTGCGCGTCGACCAGCATGCGCTCCTCGCCCGAGATGCGGTTGACGAGCGACGACTTCCCCGCGTTGGGCCGCCCGATGATGGCGATGCGGAGCGCCCCCTCGGCCGACTCCTCGGGCGCCGCGGGCTCCTTGGGGAGCGCCGCCTCGATGGCCATCTCCAGATCCGAGATGCCGCGGCCGTGGAGGGCGCTGATCGGGATGAGCCGCTCCATCCCGAGGCGGTACAGCTCCGCCGCCTCGGCCTCGGCCCGCGGCGAGTCCGCCTTGTTCGCGACGTAGATCACGGGCTTGCCTGCGCGGCGCAGCAGGCCGAGCTCGGCGTGCTCCGAGGGCGTCACCGGTGTCACGGCGTCGAGCACGCAGACGATGACGTCGGCCTCGGCGATGGCGAGATCGATCTGCCGCTTGATCCCCTGCCGCATGGGGTCGTCGCTCTCGGGGTCGAACCCGCCCGTGTCGACGAGCGTGAAGCGCCGCCCCCGCGAGGTGACGTCGGCGTAGTGGCGGTCGCGGGTCACGCCGGGCTCGTCGTGCACGATCGCGACCCGCCTGCCGACCAGCCGGTTGAACAGCGTGCTCTTGCCGGTGTTGGGCCGCCCGACCAGCGCCACGATCCCGGCCGAAGGGATCGGCGCAGGCGCGTCTGCTGCAGCGTCTTCGACGGCCGCGACGGCCTCCTCGGCGAGCTCGTCCCTGTCCTCCGCCGGATCGTGGCTGTTCTGCTCGGAGGGAGCGCGCCCCCTGCTCACGCGCGAGCCGCCGCTCTTCTTCTTCACGGCGGCAGCGCCCTTGCCGGGCGCTGCCGCACCCTTGCCGGGCGCGGCGGCCGCCTTGGCGGACGCGGCGGCGTTCTTTCTCGGCGCGACAGCGCCCTTGCTGGACGCGGCGGCGGCCTTGCGGGGCGTGGCACCGCCCCGCTTCGCAGGGGCGTCGCCCGTCTTCGCCGTCCGGCCGCCTCCGGCAGGCCCCTTGCTGCGCTTGTTCGATTTGGAAAGGGCTGGCTTTGCCGCGCTCACGAGATCTCTCCCTTGTTGTAACCGAGCTCGTCCAGCCGCTCTCGCGACTCGCGCCACTCCGGTGTCACCCGGACCCAGAGCTTGAGGTTCACCTGCCGGCCGACGAGCTCCTCGATCCGGAGCCGAGCCTCGGTGCCGATCCGCTTCAGCTGCTCGGCGCCCGCGCCGATCAGGATCTTCTTCTGCCCGGGTCGCTCCACGTGGATGGTCGCGTCGATGTGCAGCGCTCCATCGCCTGTCGGCTCGACGTAGCGCTCGATCTGCACGGCGCTCGCGTGGGGCACCTCGGCCTTCGTCGCGCGCAGGATCTGCTCGCGGACGTACTCGGCGGCGAAGAAGCGCGTCGGCCTGTCCGTGAGCTCATCGGGCGCGAAGCCCCAGTCCCCCTCGGGGCAGAGCTTCGCCACCTCGTCGAGCACGCGCTGGACGCCGTCCTCGCGCAGCGCCGAGATGGGGACGATCGCCGCGAACTCCCGGAGCTTGGCGAACGCGTCGAGGAGCGGCAAGAGCAGCGCCTTGTCCCGCATCCGGTCGACCTTGTTGAGCACGAACACCACCGGCGCCTCGCTCCCGAGGTCCGCGAGCAGCGTCAGATCGCTCGGGTGCGGCGCGAGCGGCGGGCCGTCCTCGCCCTCCTTCACGCGCCGCGGGAGGCGCGCCGGATCCGGCGCTTCGGTCACGAACACGATCACGTCGGCGCCCCGAGCCGCCTCGCGCGCCGCCTGGTTCATCACGCGCCCGAGCTCCGTGCGCGGCCGGTGCAGGCCGGGCGTGTCGAGCAGCGCGATCTCCGCCGGGCCGTGGTGGACGACCCCGAGGATCGCGTCGCGCGTCGTCTGCGGCGTCGGCGAGACGATCGCGAGCGGATGGCCGAGCGCCGCGTTCAGCAGCGTCGATTTGCCCACGTTCGGGCGCCCGACGAGGGCGACGCGCCCGGAGCGTCGCGGCAGCGCGGCGTCGGCCTCCTCCGTCCGCCTTGGCTCGGCGCTCTTCCTGCGCTGCTGCTGCGCGCCGCCTCGCGCAGCGGCTCTCTGGTCCGGGAGCGATCGCCCTTCGGCGCTGCCAGCCCGGGGTCCACGCCCGGCCCGGCTGCGGGCCGCCCCGGAGGAGCGCGCCGCAGAGCTTCTCTGCTTGGCAGGCGTCGCCCCCTTATCCCGCTCGGCAGCGCGTCCTGCGCCGCCCCGCTTCTCCTCACCCCGCTCGGGAGCGCGTCCTGCGCCGCCCCGCCTCTCCTCACCCCGCTCGGCAGCGCGCCCTGCGCCGCCCCGCCTCTCCTCACCCCGCTCGGCAGCGCGCCCTGCGCCGCCTTGCTCGCCTGCGCGTCGCGACCTCTTGTCGGCGTGCGCCTGGTTTTCGCGCCGGGGAGGGCGCCCCTGCGGGATGGCCGCGTCGCCCGCTCGAGGGGCTTCGCTGGACTGCGCTCCCCGGGGGCTGCTTCGGCTTTCGTTCTTGGCAGGACGGGGGCCACGGGAAGCCGGGGCGGGCTTCGGCGCCTGCGGGCGCGCTTTCGCGCCCTGGGGCGCGCTCTGGGGACGGGCTTTCACCACGCCGCGCGCGATAGCAGACGCCCAGGGGGGCTACAAACGCTTCCCCACGATCCGTGGTCACGCGCGCGCGAAGGCGGTAAGGGGATGCCCTGCATGTCGAGCGTCCACCGAGGGGACCCACAGAGCGGAGCCCCGCCCGCCGGCCCCGATTCGCACGCCAGCGGAACGTTGCCCCGCGAGGAGCTGCCACCACCTCGCGAGGCGCGCCCGGCTGAGACCGGCGACGCTCCGGCCGCGGATCGCGACCGCGTGGCCGCCGCTGGCGGGCGCGCTGGCCTTGCGCGGCTCGCGGCCCTCGCGCTCGCGGCCCTCGCGCTGCTGCCCCTCATCGGCAAGAGCGGCATCTGGGACCCCTACGAGCTCGACCGTGCGGACCTGGCCCGCCGCATCGCCATCCACGTCTTCGGCGCGCGCGGCGTGGATCTCGCGGACACCCCCGGGCAGCTGCCGACCCTGACCGATCTCGGGATGGGCGAGCTCGGGTTCACCTCGATGGCGCTCGGCTTCCGATGGTTCGGCCTGCACGACTGGGCCGGGCGCCTCCCGCTCGCGCTCTGGGGGCTCGCCGGCGCGCTCGTCCTCTACGAGTTCCTCGCCCGCCTCGTCGATCGCAGGGCCGGCCTCTACGGCGTCGCGGTGCTCGTGACGATGCCGCTCTACGTGATGCAGGCTCGCACGATGCTCGGCGACATCGTCACGATGGCCGCGCTCACGATGGCGTTCTGCGGGCTGACCGGCGCGCTGCTGGAGGGCGGGCGAAGGGCGCAGCGCGGCGCCCTCCTGGCATCGACCGCGTGGCTCGCGGTGGGGATCCTCGGCGTCGTCGCCGGATACCTCAGCCGCGGCCTGCTGATCGGGGTTGCCGTCCCCGCGCTCGGCGCCGGGCTGACCTGGCTCCTGCTCCGGACGTCCGGCGCCTGGCCTGAGCCAGAAGGCCGGGGGCCCACGATGGGCGACCTCGTCGGCGGCGCTGCGCTCGCGCTCGGCGTCGCAGCGGCAGCGCAGGGCGTCCTCGTGCTCGCGAGCTCGAGCGCCGACGCGCCGCTCCCCCGCGCCCTCGGCGTGGCGCTCCTCAAAAAGCCGCCGGTCGAGTCCACGTTCGATCTCACGCTGCGCCAGCTCGGCCACGCGCTCTTCCCGTGGAGCGCCTTCCTGCCGTTCGCCGTCGGCCGGCTCTTCCGCGCCCCCGCCGCGGAGCGAGCGGCCGCGGACGTCTCCGCCCGCCTCGATCGCGAGGCCGGCGTCCGGATCGCCCTTATCGTCACGTCGGCGCTCGCTTACGGCGCCTTCGCGCTCCTCGCGCCGCACGCCGGGGCGCTCCCGTTCAGCGGCCCCGCGCTCCTCGCCGCCATCGCCGCGCTCGCCATCCGCGATCACGAGCGCGGCGCCCCCTCCTCGCGAGCGCTCGCCGTGGGCTGCGCCGTGCTCGCCTTCGTCCTCTACCGCGATCTCGTCACCTCGCCGGACAGGGCGCTCAGCGTCTTCTCCGTCGACAAGCCCGTCTTCCCGAAGAGCTTCGAGGAGGAAGCGGCCTCGGCGATGCGCTTCGTCCTGCTCGCGTTCGCCGGCCTCGTCGCGCTCACCTGGTTCGAGGAGCAGCCCCGCGAGCTCGATCGCAGCTTCAGCGCGTGGGCGCGGCGCCTCCTCGACGAGGTCCACGCCGGCGCCGCGGAGCTCGCCCGCATCTGGAACGGCAACCTGCTCTTCCTGCTGATCGTCATCGAGGCGGCGCTCGTCGGCGTCGGCGCGATGCTCTTCGTCGGCAAGCGCATCGGGTGGGGCACCGTGGCGCGGATGCCGAACCACCTCGCCGCGTACGGGATGAACGCCTGGTGGGCGCTGCCCTTGCTGCTCGCGGCGAGCCCCGTGCTGCTCCTCGCGACGCGCGACGCGTTCCGCCACGCCGTCGCGCGCGCCTCCGTCCCACGCGCCGTCGGCACGTTGATCGCTGGCCTCGTCGCCGGCTTTGCGCTGGGCTTCTGGTACTACCCGGCGCTCGCGGCGCAGCTCTCGCCGAAGGAGGTCTTCGCGTCCTACGAGTCCCTGCGCAAGCCCGGCGAGCCGATCGCGACGCTCGGCATCCGGAGCCGCACGGCGGCCTACTACCAGGGCGGCGAGGTCACCTCGTTCGCCGAGGTCCTGCCGGCGTTCGACTGGCTCACCGCCACGGGGAGCTCCGCGGATGGCGCAGCCGCTCCGGTCGCCCCCACCGCTCGCCGCTGGCTCGTCGTGAAGTCCGACGATCTGCCCAGGTTGAACAGCCTCTTTCGCAAGCGCTACGGGCGAAACCTGCCCGTCCTCGACGGTCGATCCAGCCAGATCCTCCTCGCGTCGAACGAGCTCGGCGGCAGGCCGAACGAGAGCTGGCTCGGCCGTGTCGTCCTCGATGAGCCACCTGCTCCCGCGAACCCGACCGAGGCGATGTTCGAGGATCAGCTGGAGGTGCTCGGCTGGGAGCTGACCGACGACGACGGCGAGAAGGTCTCGAGCGTCGTCCCTCAGAAGAGCTACCACCTACGGACTTACCTCCGAGTCCACCGGCCGATCACCGGCAACTGGAAAATGTTCGTCCACATCGACGGGTTCCAGCGCCGGTACAACGGCGACCATCCCGTGCTCGAGGGGCGCTACCCGCTGAGCCTGTGGCAGCCGGGCGACATCGTCGTGGACGACCACGAGCTCCAGCTCGAGCCCAACTTCACCCCGGGCGACTATGCGCTTTACTTTGGTTTCTTCGCCGGTGAGACGCGCTTTCAGGTGACGCGCGGGCCCGAGCACGAGGACCGCGTCCGGGGCGGCGTCATCCGTGTACGGTGAGCGGCCATCGTGGGGTTCCCGACGCATTTCGCACCGCGCGGCCTCTCTTGCGCGGCCCGGCGACGCGCGCGTGCTCCTCGGTGTCGAGCGCCCTCGACGCGCGTGCGGAAAGCGGCTAGTCGCAGACACATGACCGGGGGCCGTGGTGACTCGAGCCATCCGCCCGACACGCCGGGCGGTGCGTCGCCATCCTGCGCCTACGGCGATGCCCATCATGCCGGCGAGGACGCCGAGCACGAGATCCCCGACCCGGATTCGCTCAACCGACGCTCGTCCGAGCGCCTCGACGTCACGTGGCTCGTGGATTGCGAGACCGACGACACGTTCCTCTACGCCTCCATCGCCAACATCTCGGAGATGGGCATCTTCGTCCGCACGACGCAGCCCCTCTCGATCGGCACGCGGCTCACGCTCCGCTTCTCGCCGCCGGGGACCGACGGCTCGTACGTGCTCGAGGGAACGGTGCAGTGGATCAACGAGGTGCGCCCTCTCCACGACAACCCGAACCCGGGCATGGGCATCCGCTTCGTCGATCTCACGCCGGACGATCGCGAGCGCATCGTCGACACGATCAGGACGATCGCCTACATCCGCGATGCACCGGTGAGATCGAACTGACGAGAGCGCCCTCACGGCGCGGCCCGAGCGGCGGGGTCGGGCCGCGCTGCGCGCGTCGGATCGCGGCGGCGCGAGCCGTGCGGGCGCCCGCGCCCGCAGCCCGTCAGCGGGACGTCGCGGCGTCGGTGGGCGCTGCCTGCGAGGGGCCCGCTGCTCCTTGCTCGTCGGCGTCGCGCCGCGGCGCCGCGGGCATGGCCGCCTTGGGCACAGCGCGCCGCGCGGCGGCGGGGGCGGCGGTCGCCGGCGCCGAGTTCTGGGCCTGCACGCGGGCGGCGTTCGCCTCCATGTCCGCGAGCTGCTGCTCGGCGCGGTCGCCGTAGCCCTTCGCGGAGCGCAGCGCGAGCAGCAGCTCGCGCGCCTTCTCCGTGTCCCCGGAGGCCTTGTAGCACCGGGCCGCCTCCCACATCGCGGCCTGCGCGGCCGGCGTGCCCGGGTACTGCGTGCCTACCTCGTCGAGCTTGCCGACGGCGGCCGCGCAGCCCGACTTGCGCTGCAGCGCTTGCGCCTCGTGCAGCGCGGCGCTCGCGCCGTCGTCAGCGGACGCAGACGCGGACGCGCGTGCGCTCTTCTCCTTCGCCGCCTCGGCCTTGGGCGCCTCGCCCGCCTTGGCTTCGGCCGAGCGCCGGCCGTCGGGGTCCTCCATCGCGGTGGCGGCGGGGGCAGGCGCGACGCTGCGGGGCGGCTCGTGCTGATCCGACGCGGGCTGGCCCCACTCGGTGACCCGCACCGGCGCCACGCCCGTCTTCGGCCGCAGCAGCAGCAGGCTCGACCCGATGACGAGCACGAAGAGCGCCGCCATCGCCAGCTGCGGCCGCATCGCGTGGCTGCCGGCCCACGCAAGCGCGCGGAGCGCCTTGCGCCGGAACGGCGTCTTCTTCTGCGCGACCTCGACGGCGTCGAGGATCCGCGCCTCCAGCTCCTCGCTGGGCTCCTCGATCGGCAAGGCGCCGACGTCGCGGGCCGCGCGCAGCCCCGCGAACGCCGAGGCGCACCGGGCGCAGCCGTCCATGTGCCGCTTCATGGCCGCGTACGTCAGCTCGTCGAGCTCGTCGTAGAGCGCGTCCATCACGTGCCGGTCGAACTTCTCGCAGTCCATAAACAGCTCTTCCGGAGCGCTTAGCGCAGCGCCCTCGCGTAATCCTCGTACTCCGAGAGGGCCTCCTGGAGCCGCTCCAGGGCGTAGCGCATCCGGCTCTTCACCGTGTTCTCGGGCACCCCCACGATGTGGGCGATGTCCTTGAACGGCACGTGCCCGATCTCCCGGAGCAGGAAGACCTCCCGCTGATCGTGCGGGAGCCCCTCCACCGCGCGGACGATGCGCTGCCCCATCTCGGTCCCGATCGCGACGCGGTCCACCGCCGCGTGGGGCGCCGGGTCCGCGGTCCGCTCGCCGAGCGTCGGGCCGTCGCCGCCCTCGCCGGAGCCCTGGTCGAGCGACGGGTGGCGTCGGAGGGACATCTTGCGCAGGTGATCGATGCAGACGTTGCGCGCGATGGCGAACGCCCAGGTGGTGAACCTCGCCTCGTGCTTGAAGTCGGAAGCGCTCTGCACGATCTTCACGAACACATCCTGCACCAGATCTTCGGCGATCGCAGGCCCGCGGACCTGTCGCAGGATGAAGTTGTAGATGGACGTTTTGTGCCGCCGGACGAGCCCGGCGAACGCGGCGCGGTCACCGCCCTGAAAGCGCATCATCAGCGCTTCGTCCGTGACCTCCTCTCGAGAAATCGGGACCATCCTAGCTCCCGGAGCGGCCGAGCCTGTGCGGCGCTCCTTCGGTGGCCCGGGCGGCGGGGTGTTCGTGGCGGCGACCGCGGCGTCGCATCGGACGCGCAGCGCGGCTCGAAGATCTGAGGAGCTCTCCTTCCCCTGACACAAGCGCACCTTAGCGGATCCGGCCCCGAGCGAGCGAGCCCCCTTCGCCCGCAGCGCCCGCGGCCGTGGAAGGCCAGGGGGCTGGCCGCGCGTGGACCTGCGCGCGGGGCCAAGGAAGGAGCCGGTCGCGGTCGCGTGACGTTCTCGGGGCAGCGTGCCGCGGCCCGGCTGAGGACGCCGTCCGCGCCCGCGGAGGGAGGGGCTCCGCACGATTTCGGGCGCGCCACGTCGCGCCCCTGTTGCGCCTCGAGCGATGGGAGGCTGCTCTGGGCGGGGAGACGGGTGTCCAGGTCGTTGCGCTCGGAAGCCCGCCGCCACTAGACTCCCCGGCACCGGGCGTGAGATCGCCCCCCTCTGCTGACGAGGGTTCAACCACGAGGTTACCTTTCGATGCGACTTATCAAGATGCTGGCTGTCGGGGTGGGAGCCTCGTTCTTGATGTCCATGCCCGCCCTCGCGCAGAGCCCGGGTGGCTCGGCGGACAAGGTCGCTGCTCCCGCAGCCTCGGTGGCGCCTGCGGCTTCGACGGCGCCGGGGGCCTCCACCGCGCCGGTCGCCGCTGGCGCGCCTGCGAAGGGAGCGGCGGCGGCGCCCGCTTCCGCGCCGGCCGCCCCGGCTGCGGGCGCGGCCGCGGCGGGCGCCCCGGCCGCGGGCGCAGCGGCGGCGCCTCCCGCCCCGACGAGCGCTCCGGCTGCGAGCGCGGCCGCCGCTCCGGCGATGGATGGTCCGACCTACGCGGTGCGGCTGCGCGATCTGGAGCAGCGCATCGACGAGCTCAAGGAGCAGATCCGCCGCAGCCACACGCGGCTCTCGCTCCTCAGCGACACGATCCTCTCCGGCGGCGGCGCCGGCTCGCGCGCCTCGATCCGGTTCAACAACGAGCTGTCGTCCGCGTTCCGCGTGACCCGCGTGCTGATCGTCCTGGATGGCGCCGTCCAGTACAACAAGACCGATCAGTCGGGCGCCCTCGCCGAGCAGACCGAGATCCCGATCTTCAACGGCTCGGTTCCTCCGGGGGATCACACGCTCCAGGTGCTCGTGAACCTGCAGGGCAACGGCTACGGGGTGTTCTCCTACCTCCGCGGCTACCGCTTCGAGGTGCGCTCCAGCCATTCCTTCACGGCGGTCGAGGGCAAGACGATCAACCTCCAGGCCGTCGCGTTCGAGAAGGGCGGCGTCACGACCCCGCTCGAAGAGCGGCCGGCCGTCCGCTTCGTTGAAAAGATTGTGAGCGGCCTCGCGGATGCTCCCGGGCAGCCGCCCGCCGCCGCGGGTGGGAAATAGGATCGAGCTCGTTAGGACAAGTCGCCATGACCTGGGACTCCGGATCGCGGGTACTCCCTGCCTTGCTTGGCCTGCTCGCGCTCGGCGCGGCCACGACCGTGGCCCCTGCCGACGCGTGGGCCCTCGACGCTGAGCGCGCCTACACGAGCGCCTCTCAGCAGATCGGCAGCGTCTCCTCCGGGCTTGGCGCCATCCAGGCGGCGATCAACAAGTCCCGCGGCGAGCAGCGCACGCCGGCCCAGCGCATCGCGGACGCCGTCCTTCTGATGGGCTCCAGGGACTACGAGCGGGCGGCGAACGTGCTGAACCAGGTGGTCGAGAAGTACCCCGACCATCCGACGGCGTTCCCGGACGCGCTCTCGCTGCTCGGGGAGACGTACTTCCGCTCGAAGCAGTACCTCTCGGCCCGCCGGGTCTTCCAGCAGATCGTCGCGAGCGGCGCCGAGCCGCGCTTCGCCGCCTACCAGGCGAAGGCGCTCGGCCGGCTCGTGGACATCTGCCTCCGGATCAAGGACTACGACGCGCTCGACGCCATCTTCGCGTCGATGAACAGCGTCCCGGCCTCCACGGCGGGGAGCGCCCTCGCGTACGCGCGCGGCAAGGGCCTCTACGTGAAGAAGGACTTCGGCGGCGCGAAGGCCGCGCTCGGCGGGGTCGATCCGCAGAGCGAGTACTTCCACCAGGCGAGGTACCTGCTCGGCCTCATCGCGGTGAAGGAGGCGACGCCCCCGCCCGAGCCGCTCAAGGAGGGCGAGGCGCCCCCGGCGGTGCCCAAGACCCGCTACGTCGCCGCGATCGATCTGTTCCAGAAGGTGACGCAGCTCCCGGCCGACACCTCGGAGCACCGGCGCGTCATCGACCTCGCGTGGCTCGCGATCGGGCGGCTGTTCTACGAGGCCGACCAGTGGTCCCAGGCCGTGCAGGCCTACGGCCACATCGACCGCGTCTCGCCCGAGTTCGGGACGATGCTCTACGAGCTCGCGTGGGTGTATGTCCGCCTGGGCGACGTGGATCGCGCCCAGCGGTCGCTCGAGATCCTCGCGATCGCCGAGCCTGACAGCCAGAACATCGCGGACGGCTCGCTGCTCCGCGGCGATCTGATGCTGCGCGCGGGCCGCTTCGAGAAGGCGCTGAAGGTGTACGAAGGCGTCCGCGCCACCTACGACCCGATGCGCGTGCGCGTGGACGCCTTCCTCGGCTCGACGAGCGATCCCGCGGTCTACTACGACAAGCTGAGCCAGGAGCAGCTCGAGGCGCTCGACACCACCACGTCGCTCCCGCCGCTCGCGGTGCAGTGGGCGCGCGAGGCCGAGGACGGTCCGGCGGCGTTCGCGGTGATCGACGACATCAACCACTGCCGCGAGCTGATCAAGCAGTCGAACGAGCTCATCGAGAAGCTGAACGCCGTGCTCAGCTCGCCCAACCGGGTGCGCGCGTTCCCGGAGCTCAAGGCCGGCGAGGAGAGGGCGCTCGCGCTGCTCAACCGGGTCGCGCTGGCGCGCCTCGCGCTCGGCCAGGGCATGGACGACGTGGAGGACGACGCGCTCTCGGGCGAGATCGGCGGCGTGCGCGCCAGGCGCCGCGCGCTGGAGAAGCGCCTCGCGCGCGTGCCCGTCACCGACGCCGACTTCCAGGATCGCGAGACGCAGGCGCTCAAGCAGTGGAACACCCAGTCGCAGCGCCTGCAGCAGCTCACGCTGCAGATGGACAGCCTGCAGGCGACGGTCAACGGGCTCAGGCGGCTGCTCCGCGAGGGCCCGCACGCCGGGATCGTCCGGGATCCCTCGAGCATCGCTCGGTTCGAGCACGAGCTCGCGCAGAACGAGCGCGACCTCGCGCTTTACCGCCAGGAGGCCGACGTGCTCCGCAAGCAGGTCAGCGCGGGCCGCGTCCAGGTCGGCTTCGGCGATCAGCGCTTCATCGAGGACGCGCAGACGCGCAAGGCCCACCGCGACGCGTTGACGCGTGAGGTCGAGCTGGCTGCGGCGGGCGCTGGTGGTCCAGCGCTCGCGGCGTACGCGCAGCGGATCACGCCGGTGCTCCGCGCCGGCGACGCGGCGGACGCGAGGGTCGAGGCGGCGCTCCGCGACATCGAGGGAGAGGTCGCCCAGAAGTCCTCGGGGCTCCGGCAGATCGTCGGCCGGGAGACGGCGAACATCGTCCACTACTCGGTGCAGCTCGACGCGCTCGACGGGGAGGCGCGCGTCGTCGTCGGCGAGGTCGCGATGCGAAACTTCGGCCTCGTCCGCGATCGGCTGAAGAACATCATCCTGCGCGCCGACGTCGGCATCACCGAGGAGGCGTGGGAGGTCCGCGAGGAGCAGATGACGCGCGTTCGCAGCCTGCAGGTCGAGCGCGCTCGCGAGGATCGGGTCCTCAAGGAGGAGCTCAACGAGGTCCTCGACGACAGCGGCGATCCGGAGGACGAGAAGTGAGCAAAGAGCACGGCGGCGCGCGCGCACCGCAAATCTCTGACGCGCCGCGAAGAGGGGCAGGGACGCAGAGCTTCGGATCGGCGGGCGCGCCGTTCGGCGACGTCGTGCGAACGGCGCGCCGTCGTCCGCGCGGCGCGCTCGGGTTTGCCAGCCTCGCCCTGGTGCTGGCGGTCGCGCCGCTCGCGCTCTCCCAGCCGGGGGGGCAGCCAGCGCCGGCGGCGTCTGCCGTTCCCGCGGCTGCGCCGACCACGGCGCCTGCCGCCACGGCTGCGCCGGCCACCGCCGCTCCTCTCGTCTCGGCGCCGGCTGCGCCAGCAGCGCTGCCCGCGGTGCAACCCTTCGCGCCGCCGATGTCGGTCGGGCGCAAGCACGTGCCGCCGCCTCCCCCTCCGACGCCGGCCCAGCTCGCGGCGCTCGCCGCGCTCGAGAAGGAGGCGGCCGCCTACGAGAAGGCGGCCCGCGACTACCGGAGCGCCATCACCCGCATCGTGCAGCACCACTACGAGGACAGGCGCCGCCGCATCCTCTCGGCGCTCGACCGCGAGATCGAGACGGAAAGGAAGGGGCTCCGCGACGCCCGGGAAGAGGCGATCCGTCGGCTCGAGGTGTTCGTCGAGCGCTACAGCGGCCCGAACGCGCACCCCGAGAACACGCCCGACGCGATGTTCCGCCTGGCCGCGCTCTACGAGGAGCGCGCGCGCACCGACAGCGACGCGAGCGAGGATCTCAGCGTCGCGCTGCTCCCTGCCATCGCGCTCTACAAGCGCGTCATCCGCGAGTTCCCCCAGTACCGTGAGCTCGCCGGGATCTTGTACTACCTCGGCCATGCGCTGAACGATTCGGTCCGGTTCCCCGAAGCGCAGCAGGTGTGGCGCTCGCTCGTGTGCCACAACAAGTATCCCTATCCCGTCGCGGCCGACCCGAAGGATCCGACGCGCGACACCGTCGGCAAGCTCCCGCAGGACCACGACAACGATTACTGGACCGGCTGGGAGGCGCGCCACCCGACGCCCATCGGGTCGACGCCGGGCGGTCGGGCGCTCCAGACCACGCGCCGGGGCGCGCGGGCGCCCGTCACCGAGGACGAGACGGCATACGTCGATCCGTATCCGGACGAGTGCCAGCCGATCCCGCAGAAGACGGCGCTCGGCGCGGAGCCCCGCTACATCGCCGAGGTCTGGTGGCAGATCGGCGACTACCATTTCAACGAGATCGACCGCGCTGGCGGCCCGTTCAACTACAACAGGGCCGGGTCGGCGTACCGGCAGTCCATCAAGTACAAGAAGCCCCCTGTCCACGGCGTCGCGATGTACAAGCTCGCCTGGACGTACTTCAAGCAGCAGCGGTACGAGACCTCGGTACGCCAGTTCATCGAGCTGCTCCGCTACACCGACGAACAGGAGAAGCTGACGGGCGATCCTGGCGCGGATTTCCGGGCGGAGGCGTACACCTATATCGCCGGCTCGCTCACGTACCTCGACTTCGTCGGCCCCGGACCGGAGGAGCCCTACATCCCGCGGAACGACGTCCTCGACGTCGAGACCGACCCGCGCATGGCCGAGCAGAAGATGCGGATCGCCATCGAGCGCGTCCAGGATCCCAAGCTGATCCCGCAGGATCAGAAGTGGACGGTCGAGATCTACAAGGCGCTCGCGCTGGAGTTCAAGGAGCTCAACCAGTATCGGAACACGATCGAGGTGAGCGAGATCCTCCTCAAGAAGTGGCCGATGCACCGCGACGCGCCCGTGGTCCAGAACCAGATCGCGGACATCTACGACACGCTCACCTCGCAGTCGCGCGAGGGGACGGCCGAGCGGGCGCAGAACTCGGCGAAGGCGCTCGAAGCGCGCACGAAGCTCGCCCAGTACGTCGGGACGACCCCGTGGGTCGAGGCCAACAAGGACGACCCCGAGGCGATCCAGACCGCCGAGCGGCTCGTGCGCGGCGGGCTGCGCCGGGCAGCCGCCGATCACACGAACGCCGGCAGCGCGCTCGTGCAGCAGGCGCTGACCGTCGGCGAGAAGGAGACGCGCGACCCGATCTTCGAGCGGGCGCTCGGCGAGTACCGCCTCGCCGCGCAGGGTTGGGCCGGCTACCTGGCCCAGGACGAGAACGCCCCGGACGCGTACGAGAGCCGGTACTGGCTCGCCGACGCGAACCACATGGTCGTGGTCATCACGGTGGCGATGGATCGCTCGCCCGCGCCTCACGAGATAGAGCAGGCGAGGAGCTCGGCGGTCAGCGTGCGGGACTCCAACGAGGACGACAAGTACCTGCAGCCGGCGGCGTACATGGTCGTCGACACCGCGCACCAGGCGCTCCTGGATCGACACAAGCTCTTCCAGCGAACGAGCGGCGCCGAGGGCATCGAGCCGCGCGAGAAGGTGAAGATCGTCGGCGAGGGCGACCAGCAGCGCGTCGTCGCCGAGCCGCTGCCCGCTCAGGTTCAGGCGGCCGTCACCGCGCGGGACGAGTACATCCAGCGGGTCCCTCCCGCGCTCGACGCCCCGAAGAACATCGATCTCTACGCGTTCCAGGCGGCCGACTACCACTTCCTCTACGGCCAGTTCGCCGAGGCGCGCAAGCGGCTCACGCCCATCTACGAAGCGCAGTGCGGCAAGACCGAGTTCGGCTACAAGGCGTGGGAGCGGCTCACGACGATGTCGAACCTCGAGAACAACGTCGAGGAGAGCCGCAAGCTGGCCGAGGCGGCGCTCACGCGGAGCTGCGCCGTCAGCGAGGAGCAGAAGCTGAAGGAGGGCGACATCGCCCGCCCGACGATCTCTCGCGGCTATTACATCGACGCGGCGAGGGCCTTCGAGAAGGCCGAGAAGATGCCGGATGGCCCGGCGCGCGTCGCCGCCTGGCGCGAGGCCGCGGCGCTCTACAAGGTCGCGCTCGAGAAGGCGCCGGCCCGCGACGAGGCGCCGGAGGCCGCGATGAACGGCGCCTACTGCTACAAGCAGGTGGGCGACTACGACCAGGCCATCGAGATGTACTCCCTGTTCATCAAGGAGTACGGCAGCGAAGAGAACCTGTCGAAGCTCGAGAAGGGCGATCCGGGCGCGAACCCCCCGAAGAACCCCGATCCGAAGCGCTACGCCGAGCGGGTGAAGTACTTGAAGCAGGCCTACGACGCGCTCTCCGCCGCGTACGTCCTCTTCTTCAACTACCGCAGCGCGGCCGAGACCTACGACACCATCGCTCGCAACGGTCGGTTCGAGCAGGCGGCGCGCCGGGACGCCGCCCGGAACTCGGTGCTGCTCTACGCGAACATCGGGGAGCGCGACAAGATGACCGCCTCGCGCGCCACCTTCATGAGCCTGAGCCCGCCCCCGGAGCAGAAGGCCGACATCGATTTCCTCGTCGCCTCGGCGGACCTGAAGGCCTGGGACGAGCGGGGGGCCGACGAGGGCCCGAACCGCGCCGCGCGCACCAAGGCGACGCAGTCGATGGAGGCCTATTACGCGGCCAACAAGAGCAACCCGGCCGCGAGCGGCTATGTCGTCCAGGCGGCGTACCACGCGTCCAAGATGCGCGCCGCCGCCGGCGATCCGAAGGCCCGGGACTGGTGCAAGAACACCATGACGGCGTTCACGTCCTTCCGGAGCTCGGCGACCGGCGACAAGGTGAAGGCCCTCGGATCGGTGCAGGCCGACATGGCGGCGGAGTGCGCCTACAAGGCCATCGACGATCGCATCAAGGCCGAGTTCGACTACGACACCGGCCACCACCGCTACGAGGGCGTCATCGATCAGGTGAAGCGGGCCTTCGAAGCGGACATCGCCAAGGCCAACGACAAGTACTGGAAGGAGCTCCAGGAGGTCATCACGGCCTACGAGTCGCGGCCGTGGTCGGTCGCCGCGCGCGCGCGCCAGGGCTCGCTCTACGACTCCTGCCGCACCGGCCTCTACAACGCCCGCCCGCCGGGGCTGAGGCTCTACACGGACAAGGAAGAGAAGCTGCTCAAGCTCGCCGAGACGAGCGATCGCGAGGATCTCCAGGAGACGGCCGACGCGCTCCGGCAGAACCGGCGCGAGCAATGGCGCGCAGCGCGCGAGCGGCTCCTCGCCGACGCCGACAAGGCGATGGTCAAGTTCTACGTCGAGTCCGTTGTCTGGGCCAAGGCGTGGAAGGTCCGGAATCCAGCGGTCGACCTCGCGATCCAGCGGCTCGCGTTCTTCACGGACATCCTCGGCGACGCCAAGCTCCGCGAGTGGAGCCAGGGGGTCATCGATCCCGAGACGAAGCGCCCGTTCGAGTACAAGGATGGCCTCTTCCTCCGGACGCGACCCGGCATGACGCCGCCGCTCACGCCTGACGGCCTCCCCCTGCCCCTGCCGGTCGTCCCATGAAGCGCCGCCTCCCTGTCACCCTCTTCGCCAGCCTGCTCGCGGTCACGTCGCCGT
Source organism: Sorangium sp. So ce375 (assembly GCF_051473855.1). NCBI lineage: Bacteria > Pseudomonadati > Myxococcota > Polyangiales > Polyangiaceae > Sorangium > Sorangium sp. So ce375. The sequence continues at coordinate 8,449,746 of NZ_CP150335.1, read as the reverse complement.
TCGCCCTCGCCTCCTGCGGCGAGGAGGCGACGCCGCCGCCCAAGGCGCCCACGCGTCCCGTCGCGGGGCCCGCCGCGACCGCGCCCGTCCAGGCGCCGTACGGCATGAACGACACGCCGAGCTCGGCGCGCCCCTACGATCTGCCAGCCGAGACGGGCCAGCCGGCCATGAACGCCCGGGCGGCGGCGTTCTATCAAGGCGGCCTGCAGTCGTTCGCGACCGGAGACCTCGTCAACGCGAGGGCCCAGTTCGGGCAGGCGACGCAGGCCGATCCGCGCGCGCACCAGGCCTTCTACTCGCTCGGCGTGGTGCAGGAGCGGCTCCGCGACGCCGGCGCTGGCGCGAGCTACCGCCAGGCCTTCACGCTCGTGCCGGACTACGAGCCCGCCATCGTCGCGTACGCGATGCTCCTCGCCAGGAAGAGCCAGCTCGGCGAGGCCGAGCGGCTCCTGAACGAGAAGCGCGGCCAGATGCCGAAGTCGGCGGCCATCGCGGCGACGCTCGCGGAGATCAAGTCGCTCCAGCGTGACACCGGCTCTGCCCAGCGGATCGCGCAGGAGGCGCTGAAGATCAACCCGGACTACCGGCCGGCGATGGTCATCATCGCCCGCGACCACTACAGGAACCGTCGCCTCGATCTCGCGCTGTACGCGCTCCAGGCGATCCTGGACGGGTTCGAGCCGGTCAGCGAGAACCCGCCGCGCGACAGGGACAACGCCGAGGCGCTGCTGCTCCGCGGCCTGATCTACCGGGAGCAGGGGCAGCGCGCCGCGGCGCTGGAGGAGTTCCGCAAGGCGGTGACGCGCCGCCCCGATCTCGTCGAGGCGCGGGTGCAGCTCGCGACCTACCTGCTCGAGGCGGGCAACGCCCAGGAGGCGCTGCCGCTCCTGGAGGGCGCCGTCCGCTTCGATTCCGAGCACGTCGCCGCGCACCTCAACCTCGGGGACGCATACCGCCTGCTCGAGCGCTACGCCGACGCGAAGCGCGAGTTCGACTGGGTGCTCGGCCGCGACCCGAACCTGGCTCAGGTCCACTACGACCTCGGCCTGCTGTACCTGTTCGCCCCCGCCGTGCCCGGGATGACGCCGAAGCAGCAGGTGGCCGAGGCGATAAAATCGCTGACGAGGTTCCAGGAGCTGCGCAACAAGGGCCAGCGCGACGACTCGGAGGAGCTCCTGAACCGCGCCAAGCTCAAGGAAGGCGAGCTCAACGCCGCTGCCGCCGCGGCTCAGCCCGCGGCGCCCCCTGCCGCCGCGGCTCAGCCCGCGGCTCCTCCTGCCGCCGCGGCGGATGGAGGCGTCCCCGACGCCGCGACCGACAAGTGAGGGAGACCATGAGCATGTACAAGGCACTTGCGCTGGGTTCGGTCCTGCTCGCGGTCCTCGGCCAGGGCGGCCCGGCGAGCGCGCAGGAGAAGGGCAAGCAGCGCGGGGTCATCACGCTCGCGGAGGTGACGATCACGGGCCGCATCCAGAAGCCCATCGCGGCCGTCGACGTCAGCCGGATCCAGCCGAAGCTCACGCTCGCCGAGCTGCGCCAGCCGTTCCTGGACCGCATCGAGCAGGCGATCTTCAAGGAGCCGTTCTAGGCGGCGGCGTGTCCGCCGTCGCCGTGCTCTTGATCGCGCTCTCGACGGCGGCGAGCGCCGCGTGCGCCGCGATCTCGTGGAAGCACGCCGCGCAGGTCGAGCGCGCGACCGGCGGCGATCTGGTGGCGCTCGCGCGCTCGCTCCGCGCGCTGCCCGCCGAGGCGCGGCTGGCCGAGCTCGCGAGGCGGTCACCGCCGGAGAGCTGGGAGCGCCGCCTCGCGCTCGAGGTCATGTCCGCTGCTGATCTGCGCGCGAAGATCGCGGCGGCGAACGAGCTCCTCGTCGAGATCGAGCAGCGGCTCGATGCCGGCTCCGGGTGGCCGCGCGCGGCGGCGCGCCTGTCGGCGCTCGCCGCGCTGCTCCTGGCCACGCTCTCGTACCTGGCGAAGGCCGGGCCCTCGGTCGTCGCGCTCGTCCTGGGCGCGGGCGGTGCCGGGGCGATCGCGTCGGCGGCCGCGGGGCGCGCCGGCCGCGCCGCCGCCGTGCGGAGGCGCGAGGCGATCGACGCGCTCGTCCGGGTCGCTCTGGAACCGCTCGATGGCGTCGATGGCGTCGATGGCGTCGATGGCGTCGACGCGCGCTCCGGGACCCCTTCCGCATTACATCGACGTTCGCGCCGCGCGCCCCGCTGAGCGCGGCGCGCTCTCCTGGACCACCCACAGCTGTCCGTGTACCCTCGCGAGTTGTGGTGCCCTCCGCTGCGCGGCGCTCCTGTTGCGGGTCCAGGCCCGAGGTCCACCGGGCCCTGGAGCGCGGCTCCGCCAGCCGCGCGCGATCGCGGTCGGCGCCTGTCTCGTCCCCTCTCTCTCGGAGTCCTTTGGAATGACCCAGCAACCCCCGCACCCCACCCCGTCGCGCCCCGGCCAGCCCGGGCAGATGACCGCGGTCATGCGGGCGGTCGCACCGGTGACCGGCCCGAAGGTCCTCAGGATCGGCCTGGTTCAGGGGGGGAAGGTGATCGAGGAGCGCGTCATCAAGCAGCGCACCCACGTCACCATCGGCCCCAGCGAAAAGAGCATGTTCGTCATCCCGAGCAAGAGCATCCCGCCGAATTTCCGGGTGTTCGAGCTCGTGGGGGGCGAGTACTTCCTCAATTTCCTGGACGGGATGACCGGCCGGGTCGCCTTCAAGGCCGGCGTCTCGGAGCTCTCCGCGCTCAAATCGTCGGCCAAGCGGGTGGCGGTGGGCAACGTCCAGGCCTACCAGGTCCAGCTCAGCGAGGAGGCGCGCGGCAAGCTCGTCGTGGGGGAGACGACGTTCCTCTTCCAGTTCGTCGCGCCGCCGCCGGTGCAGCCCAAGCCGCAGCTGCCCGTCTCGGTGAAGTCGGGGATCGCGAACGACATCGACTGGACGACCACGATCATCGCCGCGTTCTCGTTCCTGTTCCACTTCGGCGCCGTGGGGTCGATCTACTCCGACTGGATGGATCCGGTCGTCGACGATGAGATCGACGTCGCGCAGCTGCTCGAATCCGTGAAGCAGCTGCCCCCGCCGCCGGTCGAGCAGCCGAAGGAGGACGTCCAGGCGCCGGCCGCGACGGCGGCGCCTGTGGCCGACGCGCCCAAGGCCTCCGCGGGCGGTGGGAACAAGGGCGCGGCTGCCAGCCCGGGGAAGGGCTCCGGCGGGATGAGCGACGCCCGCGCGTCGGCGCTCACCAACGAGCTCGCGCAGCTCGACATGCAGATGCTGGGCGCGCTCAACTCGAGCGGGAACGCGACCGCCAGCGTCCTGAGCTCGGGCGACGTGCCGACCGGCCTGCTCGAAAACGCGGCCGCCTCAGGGGCCGGCGTCGGCAAGGGCGGTGTGGCGGGATTGAACATGGGCGGCGCGGGGGGTGGCACTGTGCGACCTGGCGCGGCCGGCGGTGGCGGCCTCGCCACGATTGGCAACACCGGGAGCAGCGGCCCAGCGACGGCCGGCTCGGCACAGACGGTCAAGGGGCCGGTGGGCAACGCCCAGGTGGGCGGCGCCGCGGTCTCCGGCGGGAGCGTCTCGAACGCGCCCTCCGTCGTGGCCGGGATGACCGCCGGCTTCCGTCGTTGCTACAACAAGGGCCTTCAAGAGGACCCGAGCATGAAGGGGTCGGTCCGCATCACCGCGAAGATCGGCCCCAACGGCGAGGTGCTCTCGGCGACCCCATCCGGCGGCTCCGGCCTGTCCGGTACGGTGGTCTCCTGCGTCGTCGCGCGCGTGCAGAGCGCGCAGTTCGCGCCGCCCGAGGGCGGCGGCGCGACGGTTGTGATTCCTGTCACGTTCGTGAGCCAATAGCCCCCGACGTTTCGCGGGTCCGTGGACAAGACGCAATCGTCTCTCCTCGCCTGGACGTGAATGACGTGCTGGTGGCGCGCATCGAACCGGGGAGCACCGTACGGATGCTCCCGACGGATGCGTGCTGGTCGCTGCGCGGCATGTTCATTGCGTTTTGACAATTACGTCTACCCGCACCTATACTGCGCGGGTCTGACTTTCGGAGGCTTCCATGAAGCGTGAACAGATCCCTGGATTCGCCGCAGTGGCGCTGATCTCGGTCGTGATCGGCCACGGGATCGCCGCTGCGCAGGCGCAGACCGCGCCTCCGCCGGATGCCTCCGCCGGCCTCGCACGGCAGGTGACGCTCTCACCGGCGGAGCAGCTCGCGCAGAGCGAGACCTACGTCGCCCGGATGGACGGAGCCCGCACCTCGGTTCGCCGTCAGCTCGAGACGGCACGGTCGCAGCGTGACGTCGTGAAGACGCTCTGTCTCAACGACAAGCTGAATCAGATCGACGTCGCCATCCGCTCCGCCCGCGAGCGGCGGCAGGGCCTGGAGCTCGCCGTGAATCGGCGAGACGCCGACCTCTCCAACCATGAGTTCACGATCCTGACGGTGCTGCGGCAGCGGGCCGAGCAACTGACGGCCGAGGCCAACCAGTGCATCGGACAGGAAGCGGGCTTTATCGGCGATAGCGCCGTCACGGCCACGATCGATCCGAACCTCCCCAAAGAGGATCCTTCCGAGTATCCCGTCCCCCAGATCATCATCGAGCCGCCTGCGTGCAGTAGCTGTTTTCGGTAGGCGACCGCCTCTCTCGGATTGCCACTGCCCAATAGGCGATGAAAATTCGTGACACCATAGCTGCTGCCGCAGTCACACTCACTCTGTCCCCAGCGTTGGCCTTGGCGCAGGATCAGCCGTGGCTCAAGGATCGGCGCTACACCGAGGGCATCGGGATACGCACCGGCGATCTCGAGCTGCATCCCGGGGTCGCGGCGGAGTTCGGCTATGACTCCAACTTCTTCCGGCGAGACGAGGACGATGATGCCGGCCTCAATGACGTCGGGCCCGTCGGTTCGTTGCGGCTCCGGATCACGCCGTCGTTTTCGCTCTCGACGCTGAGCCATCAGCGCCAAGAGGTGACGCCCGACGCGCCGCCGCCGGACGTCGAGTTTCGCGCGGGCATCGCCGCGACGTATGACGAGTTCTTCCCGGTATCCGGCAGCGAGGTAGGGAAGGACCGGCTGAGCGAGCAGCGGAACATCGGCGGCCTGCTCGACGCCAGGCTGACGATCCTGCCCCGGCGCCCCTGGTCCGGCATCCTCGATGCGTCGCTCGGGCGGACCATCGCCTCTTCGGATCTCGGGATTTCCAACCAGAGCTTTCGGCGCGTCCACGCCGACGCGGGGGCGGAGCTCGTGTGGACTCCGGGCGGCGGGCTGCTCGACTGGCGCCTAGGCTATCGCTTCCTGGGCACGTTCTTCGAAGTCGATGAGTTCAACGGCCTGACGAACCTGCAACACACGATCCGGACGCGGGGTCGCTGGCGCTTCTTGCCCCGCACCGCGCTCATCTACGACGCGTCGCTCGGGTTCGTGGACTACCCGAACCCCGGCGCCCAGCTCTCCTCTCATCCACTGCGCGCCCAGCTCGGCATCAACGGTCTCGTGACGCCGTCGTTCGGCCTCCTCGCGATGGCCGGCTGGGGCGCGAGCTTCTACACGTCAGACAGCCAGGCCGAGGTGCACGACTTCGACAGCGTCATCGGTCAGCTAGAGCTGAAATGGTTCCTGACGCCGAACCCGTCGACCGATCCCGAGGCGGCGACGCTCGCGCTGTCGTCGCTGTCGGCCGGCTTCACGCGCGATTTCCACGACAGCTTTCTCGGGAGCTACTTCGAGCGCGATCGCGGTTACCTCAAGCTCACCTACTTCTTCGGCGGGCGCTTTCTGCTGATCGCGGACGGCGGCGTGGCGGCCCACGTGTATCCCGAGATCCCGAGCAGCAGCAGCACAGTGGGGCCGCCGGAACCCTGGACGGATGTCCGCGTCGATGCCTCTCTGTTCGGCGAGTACCGGATAGGGGACTCCCTGGGGATCAACTCGACCCTGCGGTATGGCAACAACATCAGCAGCACCGCTCTAGCGACTCCCGGCGAGTCGGGCGGCCGCCCCATCGAGAACCATCTCGGATGGCAGCAGTTCGAAGCGTACCTGGGCGTGCGCTGGTTCATGTGATGCGGCGCCCCCGTCGGTGGATCGCCGCCGTGCTCGCGCTGGCGCTCGCTGCGTGCTCATCGCGAACCCCTCAGCCAGTGAACCTGCCGCCGCCGGTGGAGGCGACGACCATGGGGGTCGGCGACGTGTTCGAGCTCCGCATCGTCGGAGAAGACAAGCTGCCCTCGACGTTCACCGTCGCGCCGGACGGCACCGTCGACTTTCCCTATGTGAAGCGGCTCAGGGTGTCGGGCCTCGAGCCGCAGGAAGTGGCGGAGCTCGTGCGCGCGAAGCTCATGGAGGGGCAGATCCTCACCGACCCCAGCGTGAGCGTGAGCATCAAAGAGTACAACTCGAAGCGGGTCGAGGTGCTCGGCGAGGTACAGAAGCCCGGGTCCCTGCCGCTCCAGCCCGGCATGACGCTGCTCCGCGCCATCTCGATGGCGGGAGGGTTCAACACCATCGCGAACAAGGATCGGGTCACGATCCGCAGGAAGTCTCAGGGCAAGACCGTGTTTGCCACGGTCTCGGTCGAGGACATCATCGACAACAAGATCCCCGATGTGCCGCTCCAGGCAGGGGACTCGATCCACGTCGCCCAGCGCGTCTTCTGAGCGCCGAGACGCCGTCTGCCACCTCTCGGCCGAGGTGGCGCGGGCGCGTTCCTGTCAGTTCTTCCGCGCGAGGCGGAACTGCTTCCTGCCTGTCGCCGCGTCCACGGTGGGAGGCTCGATGCGGAGCATCGTCAGCGAGACCTCGCGCACACGGCCGTCGCGCTCCTGGCGGAGGCGGATCCGCTCGCCGTCCGAGCTGATCACGATGCAGTCGCCGAAGTGGAAGTGGGTCACGCCGTCGCCCACTTCCGGATAGGGCTCGTCCTCCTGGCGAGGACGGACCGGGCGCTGCGGCAGCGGCGCTGCGGCGAGCTCCGTGGTGGAGCTCGGTGAGGTCGCGCGCGGCGGCTCCGCGGCGTAGGGAGGCGCCGCGCGCGGCGGTTCGGCGGCGAGCGCTGGAGGCGCCGCGCGCGGCGGTTCGGCGGCGTGCACCGGAGGCGCCACGCGCGGCGGTTCGGCGGCGTGCACCGGAGGCGCCACGCGCGGCGGTTCGGCGGCGAGCGCTGGAGGCGTCGCGCGGGGCAGCTCTGCGGCGTGAACCGGAGGCGCCAGGCGGGGCGGTTCGCCCGTGAGCGCGGGGAGGGCGGACGATTGGGCCGCGAGCTGCATCGTGCCTGTTCGATCGTCGAACACCCGCGCGAGGGGCAGATCGTCGAACGCCGTGACGCGAAGCTCGAGCCCGTAGACGCGCGCCCACACGAGCTCGCCGGCGGCGAGCTGGAGGCCGACGCCGGACTCGCGGGCGAGCGTGGCCGACAGCCGGAGCGAGGTCTCTCCCTGCTGGAGCGCGATGTTTCCCGAGAGCGCCACCACATCGCACGGGCCGTCGAGGACGCGCGTCTTCGCGTAGGTGCGGGAAGCTTGATCGAACAGCGCCACTTCGGCCTTCTCGAGCGAGCCTATCCCCTCGATCCAGCCGGCGCGCGCCTCGGCCTCGTCGAGGGCGCGCACCAGCGCCGCGGGGAGCTCCTCGCCGCGGTCGAGACGGATGATCAGATGGCGGGCACGGCGTGCCTCGAGGACATTCATCGCTGTTTCTTTTCTCCGGTCGTCGAGGGGGCAGCGGTCGGAGCGCCCGGGGCTCCTTCTGAGCGCCGGGTGCGGGTCGCCGTCACCTCGATCTGAGGCGCGCCTGGCGCGCGCTTGGCTGATGTGTCGCCGGCGGCGGCCGTGATGCGGTCGGCCGGCAACCCTGCGTTTGCTAGGAGATCCTTGACGGCGCTCGCGCGCGCGCCCGCGAGATCGAGCGCGCGCGTGGATTGATCGCCCTGACGATCGGCGTAGGCCTCCACGATGACGATGTCGAGGGGCATGCGCCCGCGCATGAGCTGGGCGATCATGCCGATCTGCGCTGCCAGGGCGGGCGGCACGCGGGCGCTCGCTGCAGGGAAGCGGACCAGGCCGTCGAAGACGACCTGATCGCCGGACCACCGCGGCAACGACCTGCCGCCCGGCTCAGGGCAGCCGTCGGCATCGTTCGTTCCGTCGATCGTCTCGGCCGTCACGGGGCACGCGTCGACCGCGTCGTCCACGCCGTCCTCGTCGTTGTCGCGCTCGGGGCAGCCGTCGTCGTCCTGGAAGCCGTCGCGATCTTCGGCGCTGCCCGGGCACAGGTCGCTGGCGTCAGGGACCTGGTCGATGTCGTTGTCGGGATCCGGGCAGCCGTCGTCGTCCTTGAAGCCGTCGATGTCCTCCGCGCCCATGGGGCACGTGTCGCGCGCATCCGGGATCCCGTCGCCGTCGTTGTCGGGATCGGGGCAGCCGTCGCTGTCCTGGAAGCCGTCGCGGTCCTCCGCGTCGTTCCGGCACCTGTCGGTGTCGTCCGGCACACCATCGCTGTCGTCGTCCGCGTCAGGGCAGCCGTCACCGTCCTGGAAGCCGTCGATCGTCTCGGGTTCGTCCCGGCACCTGTCGCGCCCGTCGGGGATCCGATCGCCGTCGTTGTCCGGATCGGGGCAGCCGTCGCCGTCCTGAAAGCCGTCGCGATCCTCCGCGACGAGCGGGCACTCGTCGTCGCGATCCAGGACGCCGTCGGCGTCGGCATCGCGCCCCGTCGGCGCATAGCGGAGCCCCAGGTTGAACCGGAAGCGCGGCGCGGTGAGCGCGCCCTCGGAGGCAAACGGGATGGCGCTGCCGCCGCCGACCGACAGCGAGACGTCGCCGGCGAGCAGCGGTGCGCTCGTGGCCGAGAGGATCCACTCCGCCGGCACGAGCGCCGGGGCTCCGGCGGGCTGCTCGGCGAGCGTGTAGAGGGCGAACGCCTCCGCGGAGGCGGTGAGCCAGCGGTCCGGGAGCACATCGACCGAGGCGCCGAGGGCGCCGAGGAGCTGCGGTCCGACCTCGGTGTGGACGAGCGTGCTCGCGCCACGGAGCCGGGCTCCGACCTCGGTCGCGATCCGGACCGCGCCGAGCTGGTAGGCAGCGGCGACGCTCGGCGCGAGCGTGACGGTCCCGGCGCTGGCGAACACCGCCCTGTCGCCGGTGGGCAGGCCGAGCTCGAGGCGCGCTGCCAGCGAGAGGCCATCGAGAGGACCACGCTGGGCCGGCGGCAAGATCGCGAACGCGGCGCCCAGGCGAGCGTCGCGCATCACGCTGCGCGGGAGCTTCGTGTCGGTGCCGAGAACGTCGGAGAAGCCCGATCCGTCCTGGTACAGGGTCACGGGAGCGGCGACCGTGACCTCCAGGCGATCGGTGAGTCCGAGCGACCCCAGGAAGGTCGCGTCGACCATGTTGTCCAGCACATGGATGACCGTCCCGTCGGGGTCGGGTGAGGAGGTGCGCAGGCCCACTGGCCGCGACAGGTAGCTCGCCACGAGGCCGAACGAGGCCTTCGCGCTCGGAGCCGTCCCCGTGCTCCCGACCGCGAAGAAGGGGCCACCGCCGGCGTGAGGCCAGAGGTTGTCGGCATCGACACAGCCCGACAGCCTGCTCGCAGGCGCGCAGTCGTCCGCGCGCGCCTGCGCCGGGAGGAGGAGGGCCGCCATGAAGACCCCAGACGCCATCAGCAGCGGGACGCTTGATCGTGCAGGCATCCTCCAGTCGGCGCGCATCGCGCCCGACCCTCTACTACTGCCGGGGGGAGAGTCAAAACAGCAATCGCCTCGCCGCGATCCGTCGGCGCCCGGGGCTCGGGTGCGTCGTGCTCCGCGGTCGCGCTCGCGCCGTGCTAGGACCACGCCCGGCCGGGGCCGGCGCCGCCGGCGTCCGCACGACCATGATCGACGACTCGCACCCGCTCCTGCTCGGCTCCGGCTCGCCGCGCCGGCGAGAGATCTTGACCACGCTCGGCCTGCCTCTCCGCGTCGCGGCAGCCGAGGTCGACGAGGCGGGGCGCGCCGGCGAGGGCGCTGCCGCCTACCTGGAGCGCGTCACCCTGGCGAAGCTCACCGCCGCGCGGCGCCTGCGCCAGGCGGCCGGGGCCGGCGCGATCCTCGTCGCTGACACGTCGGTCATCCTCGGCGATTCCATCCTCGGCAAGCCGCGGGACGAGGTGGACGCGCGCGCCATGCTCCGCGCGCTCTCGGGCCGCGAGCACCAGGTCTGGACCCGGTTTGCGCTCGCCGACGGCGATCGGGACGATCTCGCGACGGCGGCCGTCCCGGGCCGCGCCGTGGCGCTCCACGCAGAGACGGTCGTGACGCGGGTGCGCTTCCGCGAGCTCGACGACGACGAGGTGGCGTCGTACGCGGCGACCGGCGAGGGGCTCGACAAGGCCGGCGCCTACGCCATTCAGGGCATCGGCGCGTTCGCCGTGGCGCGCATCGACGGCTCCTATTCGAACGTCGTCGGTCTGCCCGCGTGCGAGGTCGTCGCCGCGCTGCGAGCCGCCGGCTTGCTCGCGCGCTTCCCGCTGTCGATCGCGCGCTCGTCATGAGCGACGGCGCCTCGGTCGCCGCGCGTCGGCGCGACGGGGGCGCGATCTTCGCGCTCGCCCTCGCCGCGCGGATCGCCGTCGTCGTCTGGGCGGCCGGGCGCTTCCCGCCGACCGCCGACGGCACCTATTACCAGCGCGTCGCCGAGCGGATCGCGGCGGGGCTCGGCTACACGTGGCTATGGCCGGACGGCGCCGTCACGTACGCCGCGCACTACCCGGTGGGCTATCCGGGGGCGGTCGGCGCGCTCTACGCGCTCCTCGGCGCGCACCCCGCGGTCGCGATGCTGCTGAACGCCGTGCTCGGCGCGCTCGGCGCGCTCGCCGTTCATCGCCTCGCGGCCCGCGCTGCGCCGCGCTCGCGCGCCCTGCCGGCGCTGTCGGGCGCGCTCGTCGCCCTCCACCCCGGGCTCGTCGCGTACACCCCGGCGCTCATGACCGAGGGCGTCACCGGTTCGCTCGTCGCTTGCGCGGCGTGGGCGTCCGCGAGGGCGCGCGAGCGACGCCCCGCGCTGGCCCCTTTCGCCGTCATCGGGCTGCTCCTTGGCGCCGCCACCCTCGTCCGCCCGCAGGTGCTCCTGCTCGCGCCCCTGTTCGCCGGCCTCTCCCTCTCGGGCGCTCCGCCCGCGGGCGGTTCCCGGCCCGAGGCGCGGCTGGCCTCGCGCGCGGCGCGACGCGCGGCCCCCGTCCTGCTGACCGTCCTCGCGGCGCTCCTCGTGTGCGCGCCCTGGACCGCGCGCAACTGCCTGCGGATGAACCGGTGCGCTCTGGTCAGCGTGAACGGCGGCTGGAATCTCCTCATCGGCGCCGACCCGGCTTCCACCGGCGCCTGGTCGCCGGTCCAGGTACCCGAGGCGTGCCGTGAGGTCTTCGACGAGGCCGGCAAAGACGCCTGCTTCGGCCGCGAGGCCCGCCGGATGATCGCGGAGCGCCCGGGCGCATGGCTCGGGCTCGTGCCGCGGAAGCTCGCGGCGACGTTCGACTACTGCGGCGCGGCCGGGTGGTACCTCCACGCCTCGAACCCGGCGGCCTTCAGCGAGGCGGACAAGGTCGCCCTCGGCGCTGTCGAGACCGTCTTCGAGCGCGTCGTCCTCCTCGCGGCGCTCGTCTGGGCGGCGCGCAGGCCCGCGCGGGCGTCCGGCGCTGCCCGCGGCCCCTCGCTCGCGCAGCGCGCGCTCGATCTTGCTCGGCTCGCGCTGTTCGCGCTGGGGGTCGTCGCCGCGCTGCACGTCCATGCATGGGTGGGCTATGTCGCGCTCCTCGGCCTGGCGCTGCTCCGGGGCCGCGCGCTCCTCGGGGCGCCGGTGCTGGTAGGCGCCGCGCTCGCCGTCCTCGCTGCGACCGCGGCGACGCACGCCGTGTTCTTCGGTGCCGGGCGTTACGCGCTGGTCGCGTTCCCGCTCCTCTCGGGGCTCGCCGCCCTCGCCGCGGCGCGCCAGAACACGGATCGGCCAGCCGCCGGCGCGGCGCGCGCGACCGCCCCCACGGGCACCGCGCCCCTCGCGCAGCCGCGCGGCTTCGGGTCGGACGACGAGCTACTTTGACAGCGCCGCCTGGGCTGCTGCATCCTAGGCCCCCGTCGGCTCGGGAGCGCGTGCCCCCGGCTGGCGAACCCGGAGGAGAGACGGATGCCCTTGATTGAAACGGAAGAGGCGGCGCGCCGCCTCGCGCGCGCCATCGCGAGCGATCTCTCGCTCTACAACGAGGAGAAGATCGTGCAGGGCATCCAGCAGGATGACCTCTTCACGGTCTTGTCCGAAGAGATCGAGGAAGGGCGCGCCCTCTACAAGAGCCGCGTCTCGCCGGATCTCTACCAGAAGAACTTCTACGACCGCGCCCTCGTCGACATCCTGATCAAGTCCAAGGGCCACATCAAATCGAAGATCTGGTAGCGAGCGCCCGTAGCTGGTCGAGCGCCTTGCGCATGTCCGCTGGGAGCGAGCTCTCCCAGCGCACGGGCTTTTGCGTGGCGGGGTGGATGAACCCGAGCACGCGCGCGTGGAGCGCCTGCCGCCCGAGCTCCTCCGCGATCGCTCGTATCGCCGGCTTCTTCGGCGGCTTGCCGTAGAGGGGGTCCCCGAGGACCGGCGTCCTGCCGCGCTCGGCGAGGTGCACCCGGATCTGGTGGGTGCGCCCTGTCTCGAGCGAGCACGCGACGACCGTCGCCGCGTCGCCGAGCCTCTCGACCACGCGGACGTGCGTCACGGCGCGGCGCGGCGCCGTGACGCGTGAGCCGGGCCCGCCGGCTCCGGAGCCGGGCGCGCCGGCGCCGCTCTGGATCCATGACGTGAAGCGGAGCCGGTCGGTCGGGTGGCGGCCGTGGAGCGTATCGTAGGTGGCGTCTCGCGCTTCGCCGGCGACGATCGCGGCGTACTCGCGCTCGATCGCGTGCCTGGCGAACCGATCTTTCAGCGCCTCGCGGGTAGGCTCGTCCTTGGCCACGACGAGCAGGCCGCTCGTCCCTCGGTCGAGCCTGTGCACGATCCCGGGGCGGACATGGCCCATGGGGTCGCGCGGATCGGCGGGCGCCAGGGCGAACCCGGGCAGGGCGAGCAGCCCGTTGACCAGCGTGCCGGACTCGTGCCCCCGGGCCGGGTGCACCACGAGCCCTGCGGGTTTGTCGATCACGAGCAGGTGCTCATCCTCGTACACCACCGGGATGAGCACGTCGGGCTCGGCCGCCGTCGCGGAGGGCGGCGGCGCTTCGGGGCGGACCTCGATCAGGGCGCTCGCGCGCACCGCCACCGACGCGCGCGCGGGCTCCCCGTCGACGAGGACCCTCCCTGCGGCGATCCACCGCTGCACCGCCGCGCGCGAGGCCGCGTGGCCGGCGCGATCGAGCAGGTGGACGACGAGCTTGTCGAGCCGGTCGCGCGGGTCGCCGTCGTCCACCTGGAACTGGAAGTGGAGCGCTTCTGCACCGGCAGCCATCGCGTTCGTCACGGACCTCGCTCACGGCCGAGCGGCGCCAGGGCGAGGGCGTCGCGGCCGCGCGATCAATACTCCGTGTCGCTCTCGTCGTCCTCTTCGGCTGTCCCGAGCTCGGGGTTGAGCGCCACGTGCGACTCGAGGTCCTCGAGCCGCCGCGCTTCGGACAGCTTGACGAGGCCGCACTGCTCGGCGAGGTACAGGTCGAACGCTGTGTAGCGCGGGAAGACCCGCACGTTCGTGTCCTCGTTGTCGAGGCCGAGGATGACGAGCTCGCCGTCCCGCCTGGCCTCCCCGAGGTAGAGCGCGTTCCACGGCTGACGGGGGAGGTTGGGCAGCCTCACGACCTTGGCCCGGAGTCGCGACTCGGTCCAGCCGAGGTCGGTCTTCGCCTCGGCCAGCTTGCGGACCGAGGTGAGCTTCGGTCGAGGCGCCGACGGGTCCCGGCCGAAGCGATGCCGCCCCTTGAACCGTGGGCCCAGGCTGTCGAGCGTGAAATCGAACTCGAGGAACGCCCGCAGCGTGGGCGGCAGCTCGACCATCAGCTTCGACTCGAGCGCATCGAGAGCCGCCTGGCTCGCTCCCACGGCGCCATGGCTCGAAGGGCGCTTCTTCAATTGCGCGATCACGCGATGCACAAGCTCAACGCCACGTTCGATCGGTGCCATGGTTCCACGACCCGCGGTTGCGCGGTATTCTTCAGGACCCAAAGGGCCTCACTGGGGCCGCGTCTCTGGGCCCCGGTTGTTGCAGGCTCGTCGCGCGCTCGGCCGGCGTCTACGTCAGCCGACCGGGAACGCATCCCTCTATGGTGCCTACCGGTCCGGTCCGCTCGGTGTCAACCCGCGATCGCACCTGCAGTCGATCATTCCTCATCCCCGGAAGCGATCGCCCGGACGCCTTCCACGTCACGTTCCTCGTCACCCGCGTCTCGAGGAGCGCGGTCCACCGCTCCCGCTCCCGCGTGCGCGCAAGGCGCGCCGCGCTCGCCAGATCAGGACGACGGCCGCGACGAGCACCACCGCGGCGCCGATCCCCAGGATGACCCACTGTGGCGCAGGGTAACGGCCGCGCTGAAGGCCAGGAGGCGGCCGCTCGTACTCGATCTGGAGCTGCACGCCCACCGGCCCTCGTTACACGCGGATGCATCGACCCGCAACTGATCCGCGGCGCGAGCGGGCCGGATCGGCGCGCAAGACCCCACGCGAGCAGCCCTGGCTGCTGTTCGGTCCAGCCGCGCAGATCGAGGAAGAAGGCCTCGAATCAGCGTGACGAGGAGCGGTCAGCGTCAACGGACCAAAACTTGCTTTCGTGGAAACTCGGACTTGTAAAGTGCATCGAAGCGCGGGCACCGTGCGGCCAGTGCGAGAGGGTGAGCGATGAAGCCGGGCTCTTCAGCGTGGGTCGGGGGGACGCCTCTGCGGTCTCCGGGGATTCGACGGTACCTCCTCGCGATCGGCGCGTGGGCGGCTCTCGGCGCGCTGGCGGGAGCGTGCGGCCGGACGAGCCTCCTCGCCCCCTCGGGCGCAGGCGCTGGAGGAGGCGGCTTCGGTGGCTCGGCCAGCACGAACAGCGGCGTGCCGACCTCGTCGAACGTCGGTGGTGGACGCCACGACGCGTGCGGCGGCCCCACGGACTGTGACGACGGGGACGACTGCACCAGCGACGAGTGCGTGGACGGGCGCTGCGACAATCGTCCCCGCGACGACGATCGGGACGGCTTCGGCCCGACGATCTGCGGCGGGGACGACTGCAACGACCTCAACCCGTCCGTCTTCCCGGGCGCGCCGGAGATCTGCACGGACGCGGCGGACAACGACTGCAACGGCGTGAGCGACTGCTTCGATCCCGCGTGCGCCGCAGGGGAGATCTGCGGCTGCACCCCGAGCCCTGCCGGCGAGCGCTGTGAGAACGGCGTCGACGACGACTGCGACACGATCGTCGACTGCTTCGACGCGGACTGCTCGGGGACGCCGGTCTGCGGCTGCTCCGACTCGGAGGCCGGGAAGTGCGGCAACGGCGTCGACGACGACTGCGATCGCGCCTTCGACTGCGACGACCCCGACTGCCGCTCCGAGCCGCTGTGCGCCTGCAGCGCCCAGGGCGAGCGCTGCGACAACCGCGAGGATGACGACTGCGATCTCCTGGTCGACTGCGGCGATCCGGACTGCCGCGGCATCTTCCCCTGCGCGTGCGAGCCGCCCGGCTCGCCGGAGCGGTGCGATGACGGCGCCGACAACGACTGCGACGGGCGCGTCGACTGCGCGGATCCGCAGTGCATCTCCGCGCCGGCCTGCGAGCGCTGCGTCCCGGAGGTCTGCGACGATGGCGTCGACAACAACTGCGATGAGCGCGTCGACTGCGCGGACAGCGCCTGCGCCTTCGCGCCGGGCTGCGAGCCGACGCCGGAGCGGTGCAACAACAGCGTCGACGACGACGGCGACGCCCTGATCGATTGCCAGGACCCGGACTGCGCGAGCAGCCCGGTGTGCGTGCTCGAGCAGGCCAACTGCTTGTCGCCGAAGCGCATCCCTGGGACGGGCACCTACACGGGGGACACGACCGGGCACGTGAGCGAGACCCGGGGCGCGTGCGGCGGCGACGCCGGCGAGGCGGTCTTCTTCTTCGTGCTCACCGCGCCGTCGCGCGTGCACCTCGACTCGCGCGGGTCGAGCTTCGACACGGCGCTCTACGTTCGCACCGGCGTCTGCAACTCCGGCCGGGAGATCGGCTGCGACGACGACAGCGGCGGGTCGTGGGCCTCCCTGCTGGACTTCAGCATCCTGTACCCGGGCACGTACTTCGTCTTCCTCGACGGCTTCACGATCGATCCCGCGAGCGGCCCGAACCAGGGCCCGTTCGTGCTCAACGTCGAGATCACCCCGAACCCGCGCGAGATCTGTGACGACGGCCTCGACAACGACGGCGATCACTACGTCGACTGCGCTGATCCCGGCTGCGCCGCCTTCGGCCCGTGCCGGAGCTGCGCGAAGGGCGCGGCGCCATCCCCCGAGTTCGGGACCGCCGCGTGCACCGACGGGATCGACAACGACTGCGACGGCGCGCTCGACTGCGCTGACGAGGACTGCAGCGCGAGCGATTTCTACACGACCGAGTGCTGCAACGGCCTCGATGAAAACGGCAACGGGTTCCCTGACGATTTCAACTGTCGATGCGCCTCAGATGCGGACTGCGACGAGGGGCAGATCTGCTACACGCACACCACGTACACGTGCGGCCTTCCGTGCGAGAGCTTCCTCGGGAGCGTCTGTCCGTTCGTGGCGTCGGGGTCGCACTGCAACGGGGCGACCCATCAGTGCGAATTCTGAGGGGCGGCGAGGTGACGCCTCTGCCTCTTTCGCGTGCACCGCGCTCCCCGGCTCGCGTTCGTCCGGGCTAAGGTCGGGTCATGGAGATCCTCATCATCCGCCACGGTCACGCCGTGGATGACGCGCCTGACCTCGGCGACGCCGGTCGCTGGTTGACGGGCAAGGGTCGCAAGCTGACCCGGCGTGTCGCCAAATGGCTCGCGAAGCAGAAGGACCGTTGTCCTGCGGCGATCTGGACGAGCCCCCTCGTGCGCGCGGTGCAGACGGCGGAGATCATCGCCGAGGCCGCCCGGCTGACCGACGAGGTCTCGGTGGTCGCCGAGCTCTCTCCCTCACGTGGCACGGCCGACATCCTTCGCCTGCTCTCGCAGCACCAGGGGGCTCAGCCGCTGGCGCTGGTGGGGCACGAGCCTTCGCTGTCGGCGCTCGTGACGTCGCTGCTCGGCGACATCGGCTGGACCGGCCAGAGCCTGAAGAAGAGCGGCGTCGTCGCGGTGAGCTGGGACGGGCGCGGGCCGGGGACGCTGCGCTTCGCGCTGGATCTGAAGGCCATGAAGGCGGTCAGTCCGGTGAAGGAAGCGTAGCAGAAGGCGCCTCGCTCCCGGTGAGGGGCGTCCGCGCCTCTCCGCCGCTCAGCGCACCGATCTCTCCACGGCGCTCAGCACGTCGACGTCGCGCACGCCGTCCGCCTCGGCGCGGTACGACAGCACGATCCGGTGCCGCAGCGCCGGGATCAGCAGCGCCCTCACGTCGTCCACGTCCGCGGCGGCTTCACCGCGGAGCGCCGCGCGCGCCTTGGCCGCGATCACCAGCGCCTGGCTGCCGCGCGGCCCCGCGCCGTAGCGCACGTAGTCCCGGACCTCCTGCGCGGCGCGCTCGGCGCCCGGCCGGGTCGCCCTGGCGAGGCGCACCGCGAGGTCCACGGCCTCGTCGGTCACCGGGATCCTCGGGACGAGGCGTCCGATCGCCAGCACCTCGCTCGCCTTGAGCACCGCCGCGATCGCCGGCGGCTTCCCCGAGGTCGTCCGCCGCGCCACCTCGCGCTCCTCGGCTTCGCTCGGGTACGTGACGTGGATCTCCAGCAAGAAGCGGTCGAGCTGCGCCTCTGGCAGCGGGTACGTCCCCTCCTGCTCGATCGGGTTTCGCGTCGCGAACACCTGGAACGGGTCGGGGAGGACGTGCGTGGTCGTCCCGACGGTCACCTTGCGCTCCTGCATCGCCTCGAGCAGGGCGGCCTGCGTCTTCGGCGGCGTCCGGTTCACCTCGTCCGCGAGGACGAGGTTGTGGAAGATGGGGCCGGGTTGGAAGCGCAGGCTCCGGGACCCGTGCTGCTCGTGCAGCACGTCGGTCCCCGTGATGTCGGCGGGCAGCAGGTCCGGCGTGAACTGGACGCGCCCGAAGCTGAGGTCGAGCGCCCTGGCGAGCGACGACACGAGCAGGGTCTTGGCGAGCCCCGGGACGCCGACGAGCAGCGCGTGC
The DNA here is from genome assembly GCF_051473855.1 of Sorangium sp. So ce375. Lineage (NCBI taxonomy): Bacteria > Pseudomonadati > Myxococcota > Polyangiales > Polyangiaceae > Sorangium > Sorangium sp. So ce375. The sequence continues at coordinate 8,431,467 of NZ_CP150335.1, read as the reverse complement.
CCGCGCGCGGCGAGCGTGATCAGCATGGCCTCGACGACATCGTCCTGCCCCACCACCGCCGCCGCGATCGCCGAGCGGAGCCGCCTGGCCCCGTCTGCTGTGCGCTCGAGGAGCGCGGCATCCGAGAGGGCGCTCGATCCCTCATCGGCGGTCGTCTCGGCGTCATTCCTGTGCTCGGGATCGCTCATACGGGCAGGGCTCGTACCCCGAGGCGGCGATGCCGACAAGGATCCGACGAAGCGGCTCTCCCCGGCGCCGGTCCTGCTCTGTGGAGGTTTGCTCGGACAGGTGAGCCAGTGTTAGCAATCGATCGCAATGGCGCAGAGCTCTGAGGCCCGGGAGAGGAGAGGGGCGCGCGCGGCGGACGTGGACGCGCAGCGTGAGCTCCAGGTGAGCGAGCCGGCGGACGAGCCGCACAGCGGCGGAGCCGGCGTGGTCGAGGACGGCGCGGGAGCCGCCGCGGCGGGCGGCCGAGGCGGCCCTGAGGAAGGCGGCGGCGGGAACGATGAAGCGCCGTCGGCTCCGCTCGAGTCCCTGCGCTTGCGCGACGGACCGATCCCGCACGCGCCGGTCCCGCCGGTCGCGGGGCCGTGGCGTTCCTACAAGGAGATCCTCGCGACGCTGGCCCAGCGCGTGCTCGACGCGCAGCGCCCGATCCGCATCCTCCAGGCGCTCCGCTGGGAGGCGGACGTCGAGGAGCAATTTCTCCGCTCGAAGCAGCGCGAGCTGCCCGAGGTCACCTACTCGGACGACCTGGGGTTCGACCCGGCGGCCAAGCAGCGCGAGCTCGAGGAGATCCTCCGCGACGCCGAGCGGGAGCTCGGCAAGCGCGATCGGCTCGGGCAGATCCTCCGCGCGACGGCGGACGAGTACCGGAAGGTCGTGAGCATGCTCATGGGACGCGGAACGAAGACGTTCTACGCGCTGTCCCGCGAGCTCTACGGGTCCCCGAAGGACAAGCTGCCGGACGGAAAGACGAGCGTGCGGGACATGGGGTTCGTGCTCTACGACCTCCTGACGGCGATCGGTGGTGAGCGGCTCGGCCCATCGCAGCAGCGGGAGATCACGGCAGAGATGGCGGCGCTCGAGCTGAACGCCCGCTTCGATCGCTTCTTTGGCGGCGCGTCGATCCGCGTGCAGGTGGACGACTCGCTCCTCGCGGACGCCGCCGCGGGCAGCGACTACGTGAAGATCCGGAGCGGCGCGATGTTCTCCAAGAGCGATGTCGACATCCTCGAGGCGCACGAGGGGTGGGTGCACGTGGCGACCAGCTTGAACGGGCAGGCTCAGCCGGTGGCGCGTTGGCTCGCAAAGGGGCCTCCGCGCACCACGGCGGTTCAGGAAGGGCTCGCCGTTCTTGTGGAAATCCTCACGTTCAGGAGCACTCCGCGTCGTGCGAAGAAGCTGAATGATCGCATCCTCGCGGTGGACAAGGCGGAGGACGGGGCGTCGTTCCTCGACGTGTTCGAGTGGTACCGCACCGAAGGTTACGAAGAAGACGAGTGCTTCCAGAATGCCAGGCGCGTCTTCCGCGGCGGCGTGCTCGCGGGAGGGGCGCCGTTCACGAAGGACGCCTGCTACTGTAAGGGGATTGTCCTCAACTACGCCTTCATGCGGGCGGCCATTCAGCACGATCGGGCGATGCTGATTCCATTCCTGTTCGTGGGGAAGGTCGCGCACGAGGACGTCCCCGTCCTCCATGCGCACGTGACGGATGGGATCATCCGCCCGCCTCCCTATCTCCCGCCGATCTTCGACGACATGAGCGGGCTGGCGATCTGGATATGTTATTCTTCGTTCTTCTCCCGCCTGGGAGGGACAGCGCTCGCCGAGCACTACAGCAGGATGCTGGAGCACTGAGCGCGGCTGACCCGGGGGCGTCGTGTGGGGCGACCTCCTTTCGGTGTGTCCGGTGCTCACCTACGGAGGCGGCGCGGCGCAGGCCTGGGCGCTCGGGCCCGCGGCGTGCGTGTCGGCGATCGCGCGCGTCACGGCGAGCCAGAGGCTGAGCCGGGTGGCGTCTGGCACCTCGGGGATGAGCCTGGCCTCGCTCAGGAGTGACTCTTCGTCCGCCGCGCGGGAGCGCTCCGCGACCGGGAGGCGCAACGGATCGTGGAGCGCGCGTCGGTCCTCGGCGTTCATGCGCTTCACCGCCACGCGGAAGTCCTCGCGAGCCAGCCGGAGACGGTTGCGCACGGTGTTCTCTTTCACGTCCAGGTCCCGCGCGATGTCGGCGGTCGCCACATCGAGCAGATCGTGCATGATCAAGACGACGCGTCGCTCGATGTCGATCGCGCCGAGCAGCCTGCCGACGAGCTGACCGCTCTGCTCACGTGCCAGGAGCTGTTCCGAGCTCAGGCCAGGATCGGCGAGCTCGAACGGCCAGCTCGTCCCCGCGCCGACCGCGACCTCTCGGCGGCGGTGGGCACGCTCACGGTAGTGGCCGACCTGTCGCCATGCGATGCCGAACAGCCAGCGCCTGATGGGGTCGCCGAGCGGGCTCGCGGTTTGTGGCACCCGGCGTTCCAGGCCTCGGTCCTGCCTGCAAGGGGGATGTCTTGTGCCTGTCGTGTCGGTGCAGCGCCTCGGATCGAAGCCGTCCAGCGCGTGGTACGCAGCGATCATGACGTCTTGCACGACGTCGTCGATGTCGCGCTCTGCCACCCCGAGCCAGCGCAGCGCTTGTCGGAGGAATGACAGCCCGACAGTGTACACGGTCTCGAAGCTGGGCCGCTCCAGGAGGGGTACATGCTCAACAAGCTGTTGCATGCCTGAACTTACGTGCAGCAGCCCCCGCTGATTTGAAAATCGTCCAACCCCCTCAACGTTGCCACAAGAAAAGTGGGTTCCGTTACATCTGTGAGGGTTGCTCCTGGGTCACCGAGCCCGACCTCGGTGCAGCGGCGATCTCAACCTGGGTGTGCCTGGCTACCGCCGTGCACGAAGCGGCGAGGCAGCGCATGGCTCGACGTGGGGCGCGCGCTCACTTGCCTTGGAACACCGGCTTCCGCTTCTCCATGTACGCGGTGAGCCCCTCGCGGGCATCCTCCGACGCGAACAGCTCGGCCTGCAGCTCTCGTTCGAGGGCGAGCCCCTGTTCGAGCCCCACCTCGAAGCCTGTCTGAACGGCGCGCTTGATGCGCCCGACCGCCAGCGCCGCGCGGTTCGGGAGCGTGAACGTGTGGCTGTACGCGAGGACCCGGTCCATGAACTCGCCATGGGAGGCCGTCTCCCAGACGTCATTGATCAGGCCGACCGCGAGCGCTGTCTCGAAATCGAACGTCTGCCCCTCGCACATCAGCTGGATCGCCCGAGACTTCCCGATGAGCCTGGCGAGGCGCTGAGTGCCGCCCGTGCCTGGCAGGACGCCGAGCGCGATCTCCGGGAGGCCGATCTTGCCGGCGCCCTTGCGGGCGATGCGTAGGTCACAGGCCATCGCGATCTCGAGACCACCGCCTACAGTGTGGCCGTTCAGCGCCGCGATGCAGAGCTTCGGCGTGTGCTCGAGGCGGCTCAACGTCTCGTTCGCGTGGAGGCAGAAGTAGTATTTGAACGTCGGGTCCGACTCGCGGAGCATGTTGATGTTCGCTCCCGCGCAGAAGAACTTTTCGCCGTGCCCGGTGATGACGATGACATGCACATCGTTGTCGAAGCGGGCCTCGAGGATGGCCGCGTCGAGGTCCTTCATCATCTCGTGCGTGTAGCCGTTGACGGGCGGATCATTGAGGGTGAGCAGCGCGACGCCTGCAGAGGTGGCGTAGTCGACGAGGGCCATGGGCGCTCTTTACCAAACCGTCAGAAAAAGCGCTGCCCCCTGGTGGAAAGGCGCGGAATTGTGCTACCCCGCAGGGACGTGCTCATGAACGCGCAGGACGTGCGGCAGAAGTTAAAAGAACTCATGGTCGAGGAGCTGAACCTCGAGGGGAAGACGCCGGCCGACATCGACGACGCCGCGCCGCTGTTCGGCGCGGGGCTGGGCCTCGATTCGCTGGACGCGCTCCAGCTCGCCATGAGCGTGGAGGAGCGCTTCGGCGTCCGCATCCCGGAGGGCGACGAGGCGCGGCCGATCTTCGCATCGGTAGACGCGCTCGTGGCCCACATCGTCAAGTCGACCGCGGCGGCGTGAACGCGCCGCAGAGAGCCGTTCGGGCGTGCGAATCTGGGTGACGGGCATCGGGATCGTCTCGCCTCTGGCGCGCGGGGCGAGGGAGACGATGGACCGGCTCGTCGCGGGAGATCGGGCCTTCGCGCCGCTCTCCTTGTTCGAGATCCCCGGCACCCGCGGGCGCATCGCCGCGGAGATCCGCGGCCTCTCCCCCGAGGAGGTCGCTCCGCCAGGCGAGGCGGAAGGGTGGTCTCGAACCGACGCGATGGCCGTGCTCTCGGCCCGCGAGGCGCTCGCGCACGCGGGGATCGATCCGGGGGCCGTTCCGGTCGACCTGGTCGTCGGCGGGACGACCGCCGGGATGTTCGAGACGGAGGATCTGCTCGCCTGGCTGTCGCACGATCCCAGCGCGATCGCCCCCTTGAAGCGAATGCTCTCGCATCCGCTCTCCTCGACGGCCGATCACGTCCGCGCCGCCGTCGGCCCATTCCGGCGGGTGAGGAGCGTCTGCAGCGCCTGCTCGAGCGGCGCGAACGCCGTTTTGCTGGGCGCGGCCTGGCTCCGCGCCGGCCTCTCGACCCGCGTGCTCGCGGGGGGCGCCGACGGCCTGTGCCGGCTGACCTACACCGGCTTCGGCGCGCTCGCGGCCGTCGATCCGGATCCGTGCCGCCCGTTCGATCGGCGGCGCGCCGGGCTGAACCTCGGCGAAGCTGCCGCGTTCCTCCTCCTCGAGTCCGAGGACGCCGCGCGCGCACGCGGGGCGGCGCCGATCGTCGAGCTCCGCGGGTGGGCGACCGGCGCCGAGGCGCACCACATCACGAACCCCGAGCGCGAGGGGCGCACCGCCGCGCGCGTCATGCGCGACGCGCTCCGGTGCGCGGCGCTCGCGCCCTCGGACGTGGACTATATCAACGCGCACGGCACCGCGACGCCCCTGAACGACGTCATGGAGAGCGCCGCCCTGCGCGCCTGCCTCGGCGCCGAGGTGAGCCGCATCGCCGTCTCGTCCTCCAAGGGGCAGATCGGGCACACCCTCGGCGCTGCGGGCGCGGTCGAGGCGGCGATCACCGCCCTCGCCATCGCGCGTGGCGTGATGCCCCCGACGGGCGGCCTCGAAGAGGTCGATCCGGAGTGCCAGCTCGTGCACCTCAAGGAGGCGCGCGAGGCGCCGATCCGGGCGGCGATGTCGAACTCCTTCGGCTTCGGCGGCACCGACAGCGTGCTCGTGCTCGCGCAGCCCGACCGGTTTCCTCCGCCGCTCGACGCCGGCAGCGCGCCGCGGCGGCGCTCGGTCGTCGTGACCGCGGCCGCGACCATCGGCCCGCTCGGTGTCCTCGCGTCCCGCGGAGGCGCCGCGTATCTCGAGCCTGGGCCTCCACCAGCGGAAGGGGCCATCCCCTTCAACACGGCCGCGCACCTCGATCTCGCGCGGGCGCGGCGGCTCGATCGAGCTGGCCGGCTGACGACGGCCGCGATCCTCACGGCGCTCTCGGAGGCCGGGCTCGGCGGCGCGGCACAGGCCGAGGCCGGCGCGGGCGAGCCGGCGGCCGACGTCGCGCCGAGCCGCACCCTGCCCGGCGCCATCGTCGGCGCCTCCTTCGGGAGCGTCGACGCCTCGACCGCCTACATGCGGCGCATCTACGACAAGGGCGCGAAGTACGCGAGCCCCGCGGATTTCCCCAACCTGGTCCCCTCATCGCCGGTCGGGCACGCCTCCATCTATCTAGGCCTCCGTGGCCCGGTGTTCGCGATGGCCGATCTCGGCGCGACCGCGGAAGCGGCCATGGTCACGGCCATCGAGCTCATCACGGCCGGGGAAGGGGAGGTGCTCGTCGCCGGCAGCGTCGAAGAGGCGAGCCCCATGATCGAGCGGTGCCTCGGTCCGATCTGCTCGCAGGTCGTCAGCAGCGGCGTGCGCAGCGAGGGCGCGGCCGTGCTGCTCTTCGAGAGCGCCGCGCGGGTGCGTGAGCGAGGGGCGCGCCCGGTGGCGACGGTGTCCTGGTGGAGCTCCTGGCGTGGTGACGGCGTGGGGATGCTCGCCGGAGCGCCAGCGCCGGCGCGCCTCGGCGCTCCAGGAGAGGCCGCCCCGCGAGCGCAGGCCACCGTCCCGTGGCCGGCCGCCGTGTTCGTCGGACGGCAGGAGGAGCGCCTCATCGCCTGCCTCCACGGCTCACCGTGGGCCGAGGTGCCGCGCTCCACGCTGGCGTCGCGCGCAGGTGATCACGAGGGCGCTGGCGGGTTCGCCGCTGCTGCGGCGGTCGCGGCGCTCGCCATCCGCGACCTCGCGAGCGTGCTCGTCCTGGGTGGCGCACCCGACCGCGGATACGCCATCCTGCTGGTCGCTCCCGGCGACGCGTGACGACATCGCTGCCCGCTCCCGGCCGTCGTGCGCGCCGCATCGTCGGCGCTGGGCGCCTCCTGCTCTCACTCGCGTGGGTCCCCGCCTGCGCCGCGAGCGCTCCGCAGCGGGGCGGCCCGCTCGACGCCGAGCTCGCGCGCCTCCTGCCTCGCGCATCGGGGGGCGCGTCGGCCGCGCGGCCCGATCCATCGGCGTGGCGCGAAGGGCGCGAGCGCCTCGCAGATCTCCGCCGCGAGGTCGAGGGGGCTGGCCCGCGCACGCTCCGCGTCCGCCTGGCGCTGCGGGAGCCGCGCACGGGCCACATGCTCGAGGCGCGCGGCGCGATCGCGGTCGCCCCGCCGGCGCTCGAAGGGCGCGCGCGCACGGCGGGGAGCGACGTCGTCGAGCCGGAAGGCGCGCTGCGGATGATCCTCCTCGGCCCAGGCGGCACCACCGCGCTCGACCTGTGGGTACGCGGCGATCGCTTTCGTTTCGCCGTCCCCGCGCTCGATCTGCTGAGGCGCGGCGATGCCTCGACGCCTCGGGCTTCGCTCCGCGGTCTACCGGTAGATTTCCTGCGCTGGTGGATGCTCCACCCGGCGGCGGGGAAGCTGCTCTGGTACTCGCGCGCCGCGAGCACGGATTCCTTCGTCCTGCGCGACGGCGACGCCGTGATCGATCTGCGCGTCAACGACCGGGGCGTGATCGGCGCGCGCCGCACCACGTGGTCGACGGCGGAGGGCGCACGCCGGCGCCGGCTCGACGAGGAGGTCGTGATCGCCGAGGGCATCGGCTGCGGCAACGTCCGCTACGCGCAAGCCTCGACCGGGCTGCTCATCACGGTCATCTGCGAGGCCGAGGAGCGCGAACGCGCGCCGGATCCGCGCGCGTTCGTCGACCCCGACTCGCTGCGGCCGGGGGACGGCTCATGACCGACGCTTGCGTGATCGCCTCGGGCGCCGTCTCGGCGCTCGGCCTCGGCCCTCTCGCCTACCGCGTCCCCGGAGCTGGCGAGCCCGCGCCCGTCGCGATCACTCGCGACGCGGAGCTCGATCGCGCCGGCCTGCTGCGGCCGTTCGCCGCCCGCGCGCCCGCGGAGCTCGGCGTCGCTCCGGGCACCGATCGCGCGACGGATCTGCTGAAGGCGGCGCTCTCGCAGACCCTCGCGGCGCTGGAGGCCGTGCGCCCCGGCTTTCGTGGCGAGCGTATCGGCATCGCCCTCGGCACCTCCAGCGGCGGCATGCTCACCGCGGAGCGGTTCTTCGCCGCCCGCGCCGAGGGGGTTGACGCCGGATCGCTCGCCGCGCTGGCCTCGGGTGCGACCTATTTCGCGCCGTTCAACGATGCGCTCGCCGCGTTCGGGCTCGAGCGGACCCCGCTGCGCACGCACCTGCTCGCCGCGTGCGCGGCGAGCACCCTGGCGATCGGCCTCGGTCTCCGCTGGCTCGATCGCGACGCCTGCGATCTCGTGCTCGCCGGCGGTTACGACGCCCTCAGCACCTTCGTCGCCGCCGGCTTCGAGGCGCTCCGCGCGACCACGGCGTCAAAATCGCGCCCGTTTCGTGTCGGCCGTGACGGCATGGCGCTCGGCGAGGGCGCCGCCGTCGTCGCCCTCGTCCGCGAGGATCGTCGCCGCGGCGCCCCGGTGATCGTCCGCGTCGCCGGCTTCGGTGCGTCCACGGACGCGGTGCACATCACCGCCCCGGATCGAACGGGCTCGGGGCTCGCGCGCGCCGGCGCCGCGGCGCTCGCGGACGCCGGGTGGCCTGCCTCGCGCGTCGGTCTCGTCAGCGCCCACGCCACGGCGACGCCGTACAACGACGCGATGGAGTCGCGCGCGATCGCCGCGTTGCTCGCGACGCGCGGCCCCGGGGAGCGGTCGGACGCGCCGGGCGCAGGCGCCCCTCCGCCGGTGGTCCACCCGTTCAAGGCTCAGATCGGGCACACGCTCGGGGCCGCGGGGGTGCTCGAGGCGCTCGCGGCCTCGGCCGCCCTCAACGCGTCCATCGCCCCGCCGGCGGCCTCCGAAGGCGAGCTCGACCCCGACGCTCCGGCTCACCTGCTCGAGCGCGCCGAGCCGCGCCCGCTCTCTGCGGCGCTCAAGCTCTCGGCGGCGTTCGGCGGCGCCAACGCCGCCCTCCTGCTCACGTCCTCCGCGAGCGGGCGCCGCCCGCGGCGGCCCCGCGCCGTGGTCCTCCGCGCGCACGCGCGCGTGACGGGCTCCGATCTGGGGCGCCTCGCCGAGGCGACCGGCATCGCGCGCGATCGCCTGGCGCGCCTCGACGCGCTCTGCCGGCTCGGGCTGACCGCGGTCGCAGCCCTCGCTGCCATCGTCGGCGCCGACAGCTTGCGGGGCGCCGGCATCGTCGCGGGCCACGCGCTCGCGACGATCGACACCAACGAGGTCTATGACGCCCGCCGTCGCGCGCGCGGAGCCCGCTTCGTCGAGCCGCGGCTCTTCCCTGCGACGTCGCCGAACGCGATCGCGGGCGAGTGCGCCATCGCCTACCAGCTCACCGGGCCGAGCTTCGCGGTAGGCGCTGGGCTCGGCGGCGCGCTGGAGGCGCTCCGCGCCGCGGCCGATCTCGTCGCGTCCTCGGACGCCGACCGCATGGTCGTCCTCGCGGCCGACGACGCGGGGCCGGTCGCGCGCGAGCTGCTCGGCCTCACCGGCGCCGAGCATCGCACGCTCGCTTGCGGCGCCGTCGCGTTGCTCCTACAGGCCGCTCCTGGCGACACCGAGCGCCTGCGCAAGGTCGATCCCGACCTCCCTGTCGACCACGAGGGTCCGGTCGGCCACCTCGCCCTCCTCCGCTGGATCGACGAGCACGCGTAGCGGCGCGCCCGTCCCCGTCATCGCGCGGTGATCATGATCGCTTCGCTTGCCGATCCGCGCCTCGATCTGGCAAGGTTCCCAGCTGGAATCAGCTGCTTCCCCCGAGCGTTGTCCTGCCCGCGTATGTTCTGCCGCCAAACAAAAGCTGTCGCTTCGCTCCTCGTCGTTGCCTCGGCCGTCCTCGCCGGCTGCGCGACCCACTACATCCCGAACACAGACGTCGAGGACAACGACGACAACCGCAAGATCATCTCGTTCTGCGAGAAGTATCGCAACGCGGTGGAGAGCAAGAACGTGGGCGAGCTGCTCAAGCTCGCCTCGCCCAAGTACTACGAGGACGGCGGCAACATCGACGCGGCGGACGACCTCGATTACGCTGGCCTGCGCGCGTACCTCACCGGCAAGTTCCAGGACGCGCGCGCCATCCGCTACGAGATCCGCTACCGACGCGTCCTCAAGGGGGATGACGTCATCTACGTCGACTACACCTACAGCGCGAGCTACCGCATCCCGGGGGGCAAGGGCGAAGAGTGGCGCCGCAAGGTCGACGACAACCGGCTGGAGCTGGTCCAGTACCAGGACGAGTACCGCATCGTCGCGGGGATGTAGGGGATGTAGCGGTCGGGCGCCGCGCGACGGCGCCCCGCTCTAGTTCAGCGCGCTCTTCGAGGAGGGGGCATCGAAGACGCCCTTCTCCTTCGCGGCTGCGAGCACGCGGAGCGCCGTGCGGTAGCCGCGCAGGACGAGCGGCTTGGCGGCGAACCGGTTCATGTAGCTGTACCGGCCGATCGCGGGCGCCACGTCCAGGAAGGTGACGTTCGGGTAGAGCTTGGAGAGGAGCTCGACGCCGCGGCGCTCTTTCTCGGCCAGCAGGATGCTGAGCGACTGCCGGACGACGCTGGGCGCGCCGCTCCTCGCGATCGAGCGCTGCGACTCGTCCCGCTCCTCGGGACGGTAGATGTTGGAGATGATCACGATGTTCGCGCCGGCGTTCACGGCCAGGTCCGCGGAGAGCGTCCGGATCACCTCGCCGCTCAGGTGATAGCGGCCGTTGATGCGGTAGGGCCGGAACAGGCCGGGCACGCAGCAGCTGGCGGCGACCGCCTGGCTGATCGGCGTGGACTCATCGTAGCCCGGGCCGAACACGACGCGCTTGGCGCTGTCCACGTCGACCGCCGTCACGTAGACGGCGTGCGGCAGTTGTCGGAAGTCGTTGATCGGCAGCGTTCGGCGCACGTAGCGCTCGAGCCTGTCGATCGAGAACACCCCCGAGCAGAGGTATCCCGGGTCGAGCAGATCGCGCAGGGCGGGCGCGCCGAAGAAGCTCGACACGTGGAGGCGAGGCCCGCGGTGACGCCGTCTCCATGGGAGGCGGTATGCGTCGAGCAGCACGTCGAGCGGGATGTCCTGTCCGTACGTCGCGCTGACCAGCGCGCCCGCTCCAGCGCCCACGTAGATCTCTGGATGGATGCCCAGCTCCTCGCAAGCCTTCAGCACGCCGAGGTGCGCAAGGCCTCGCGCCGCCCCCCCGGAGCCCACGAACGCGATCTTGAGGCGGCTCATCGAGCCCCGATCTTGTCGGAGATATGGCACAAGCGCAAAGCCTACTGTAGCTGGAAGTCCTCGAGCAGCCGGTAGATCCTGAATCGCGGACCGTCGCGGCGCAGCCAGACGACGATCTCGTCGCCGAGCAGGCGATCTGCCGCGACCCTAGCGGTCGTGATCGGGACCCGGATCACGACGTCCTGGTCGTCGAGCGTGTCCGGCTGGATCGCCGGGTGATGCGGCGTCGTGAGCACGTCCTCCGCTCGGAAGATCTGGAGCTCCGACTCCCGGTAGACCGGCTCTCCGGCGAGCTTCCCGTACTCGAGCCGCCGGAACCGCTGCTCCCACCAGAGCCCGGCGATCGGCGGCTGCCCCGAGCCGCCCGAGCCGGTCTGGATGGCGAGGGCGTCGCGCGTGAGCAGCTCGCTCAGGCCTTCGCTGTCCTCGGTGACCACCCGCCGGAAGAACTCGTCCACGACGTCCAGCGCCGCGCCGATGCCGAGCGGTGTCCGGAGGGTCACGACGCTGTCGCCGACGTCGGCTTGGTTCGTCGGTGGCGGCGAGGTGCTCACCGGATCGAGCGCCACGCCATCGGGGCGGCGGCGCTCGTCAGAGAGCTCGGCGGCGGTGGGAAAGGAAGCCGGTCCTCCTTGCCCGCATCCAAGGAGAAACGAGCCCATGAGCACGGCGACGAGCAGCGAAGGACACGCTGGCGACCGCGAGATGTCCGGGGAGCCTGTGGGCGGTGCATGCACCGTGGCCTCCGGCGGGCCCTCCGGGCGTTCAGATCGGCTCGATCGCTGGAGCATCGGCGCGGGTGAACGTCACGATCGCACGCTCGCCGACGTGGGTCCACCCCGCGGGGGCCTGGTCGTCATCGAAGTCCGACGCGACGAGCGTCAACCGGCTCGCGGCGTAGTCGGGCATGCGCATTCGGCCCAACCCGCCGTCGCTCAGGAGCCGCTCCATGTCGTCGCTGCCCTGGTAGATGCGGTACGCCATCGGCGTGCCGCCGTGGGCGACGAGCAGGTACTCCGGGTTCGTGACCACGATGTTCATCGCGCTCGGCCCCGCCCCTTCCTCCGCGCAGAGCCGATCGACGAGCGCGATGGAGGACCGGAGGGCCGTCCGCGCGCTCGCCGCGTCCACGTTGGGCCGATCGAGCTGGCCGCTGTCGTGGAGGAAGGACAGGAACAGGTGGAAGAGGATCTCGCTGTCCGTCTCGCCCCGAACGTCGCGCTGGAGAAACTGCGGCAGCGAGTCGCTCAGCTGGTTTCGCAGGCGGGCGAACCCTTCGACCGTACCCGTGTGGGCGAACAGCCACTGCCGGTAGCGGAACGGGTGCGTGTTCTCGGTGCGCAGGCTGCCCACGGTCGCAGCCCGGACATGCGCCACGAGGATGTCGGCGCGCACGTCCTTGGTCATGTCGACCAGGCTGATCTCGGGTCGATCGTCGATCGGTCGGCGCTTGAGGAGAATCTCTCCTCCCTGGTAGAAGCCGACCCCCCAGCCAGGGATCACGCCCTCCCTTCGGCGAACCGTGAGGGCACGATCTTCGAGCTCGATCGCACGCGCGCCGAGATCCGGACGGTTACCGATAAAGCCGACGAGACGAGCCATAGCTTTGTCCTCGCGAGTTGGGTCGGGGAGGCGGGGGCAGGGTCCGGCTCGCCGGTAGAGCGCTCCCTCATCTGCAAGCAGGGGTGGCTCCGTCGGTCGGCCGAGTGAGCGTGGGTCGCGGGTTGCGCCCTATGCTTTCTTGATACGACAGAGTCGCCCTGCAAGCGGAGCAAAAACGGATCCCCAGCGGCGCGGCGGGGCGCGGGCACGGCCTGACCACACTGCCCGCCGTTGTCGCGCAGTTTGCCGGTCGCGCTGCCGGTCGCGCTGCCGGTCGCGTTACCTCTTACTCACGCTCCTCGCACAGAGTGGCGATTCGGACGCGTGGGTACGCGCGGAGCGGTTAGCCTCGTCTGCGTCTGCTTCCGTGCGTCGGCCCGTTGCGTCGGCGCCTTGGCGCATCGCGCCGTGCGCGAGGGCTGCCGAGCGGCGCCCAGAAATTCCCGCACCAGCTCTGACGCGCGGCACTAAGGCGAGAGACGATTCAGCATGCGCGGGAACGGGATCGTCTCGCGCACGTGGGGCAGGCCGCAGATCCAGGCGACGCTCCGCTCGACACCGAGCCCGAAGCCCGCATGCGGGAAGGTGCCATACCGGCGCAGATCCAGGTACCAGCCGAACGCCTCGGGGGGCAGCCGATGCGCCTCGATTGCCCGCTCGAGGGTGGCGAGATCATCCTCGCGCTGCCCGCCTCCGATCACCTCGCCATAACCCTCCGGCGCCAGGACATCGACGCAGAGCGCGAGCCGGTCATCCGTCGGATCGCGCTTCATGTAGAAGGCTTTCACCTGGGCCGGATAGCGGTGGACCATGACGGGGCGATCGTACCGGCCGGAGATGATCGTCTCGTCCTCACCGCCGAAGTCCTCGCCCCAGGGAAAGTCCGAAACTCCAGCGTCTCCAGTCGTTTTACGTTTCTCCGCCCGCGCCTCGTTCAGGATGGCGACGGCTTCGTCGTAACGGATGCGCGGGAACGGCTTCTTGACCGCCTCGAGCTTCCCGACGTCGCGCTCGAGCACCGCGAGCTCGGGACGGCGTCGCTCGAGGACCCGCTCGACGATGAAGCAGAGGAAGTCTTCCGCGAGGTCCATGTCGCCTGCGAGGTCCATGAACGCCACCTCGGGCTCGACCATCCAGAACTCGGCCAAGTGGCGGCGGGTCTTCGACTTCTCCGCGCGGAACGTAGGCCCGAAGCAGTACGCCTTCCCGAACGCGGCCGCGGCCGCCTCCATGTAGAGCTGCCCCGACTGGGTGAGGTACGCCTTCTCGCCGTGGTAGTCGGTCTGGAACAGCGTGCTCGTCCCCTCGCACGCGTTCGGCGTGAAGACCGGCGCGTCGACGAGCGTGAACCCGCGCCCGTCGAAGAAGTCGCGGATGGCCTGGATGATTGTGTGGCGCACGCGCAAGATCGCGTGCTGGCGCCTCGATCGCAGCCAGAGGTGGCGGTGATCCATGAGGAAGTCGGTCCCGTGCTCCTTCGGGGAGATGGGGTACTCGCCGGTGGTGGGGCCGAGCAGGCGGAAGCCGGACGCGGCGATCTCGTAGACCCCGGCGCGCTTCGGGTGCGCCCTTACCTCGCCGACGACATCGATCACGCTCTCCTGGGTGACCTTGTCGGCGGCCGCGAAGACCTCGTCGCCGACGTCGCTCTTCGCCATCACGCACTGGACGGTGCCGAAGCCGTCGCGCAGCTCGAGGAAGTGGAGCTTGCCGCTCGAGCGCTTGTTGTAGAGCCATCCGCGGAGCACGACAGTGCTGCCGACGTGCGCGCTGAGGTCGCTGGTAGCAATGACGGGCGAGTCCTGCATGGGCGCCCGAAATAGCACGGTTTAGTTGCGGCTGACGCCGGCTCCGGCCAAAAATGGCGGCATCTTGGTCCTCCGACAGCATCGCGCGTTATCGCTCTGCTTGCCCGCGTTCACCATGCTGCTCGTTGCAGCTGGCATACCGCTCGCCGCGGGCGGCTGCTCGGCCCTCTATCCCGAGCTCTCGGCCCGGCTCCGCGAGCCTCCTTCAGACCAGGAGCTGCATCCTCCGCCGCCCGAGGACGTCCGGTGGCTCCGCGTCGTCCGGGCGAGGGTTCCGGAACGCACTCGGGACGGACGTGCCTGGGATTCCGGGGCCGGCGACCTCCCGGATCCCTATGTCCGCGTCCTGGTCAACGGCGAGGAGATCTTTCACACGGCGGAGCAAGCCAACACCTTGGAGCCGACCTGGCCCGACGGACCCAGCGGGAATTTCCAAATCTTGCCCGAGGACCGGCTCCGGGTGGAGCTCTGGGAGGCGGACCCGCTCGTCGACAAGCCGATCGGGGTGCGCGACATCGGTCGCCCGAGCGATACGCAGCGAGCCGCTGGCGAGATCGAGGTCGAGTTCGATGCGGGCGGCTCGCTCACGCTGGCGTTTCAGCCGGCGCACGCCAAGTTCGGCCTTGGCCTCTGGTACCAGATCCATTCGGGCTCCGCATTCATCTCGCAGACCGTGGAGGGAGGGCCGGCCGAGCGCGCCGGGCTCCGCAAGGACGACGAGGTGCTGGAGATCGCCGGGCAGCCGCTGCGGCGCATGTCCGTCGCGGCGATCCGGGCCGCGCTCGACGCCGTGCCGAGCGCCGGGCTCGTGCTCCTGGTCAAGCACGCCACGGGCACGACCGAGCGGATCAGGGTCCACGAGGGGCCCATCTATCCGCTGTTCGATCGCTTTGCCGCAGCCGAGTAAGGGGGCCACCGCGCCGTGAAGATCCCGCCGTTCGGGCTCACCACCCGGGAGATCCGCGAAGAGCTCGCCCCCTTGCGGCACGATTTCTCGATCGCCGTCTGCCGCGCGAAGAACCCGTTCAACATCGGCGCCATCATCCGCGTCGCGCACTCGTTCCTGGTGCGGGAGATCTTCCTGATCGGGACCGAGCCCTATTACGAGCGCGCTTCGATGGGCATGCAGAAGTACGAGACCATCGTCGAGTGCCCCGACGAAGCGACCTTCCTCGAGGCAGCGCGCGGCCGCCCGCTCATCGGCGTCGAGCGCGATCACGCGCGGCGGACCCTCTGGGAGGCGCCATTGCCTCACGGGCTCGTCTTCCTCTTCGGCAGCGAGGACGACGGGTTGCCGCAGGTGCTGCTCGACGCCTGCGAGGACGTGATCGCGATCCCCATGTACGGGATCAACCACTCGTACCCCGTGGCGATCGCGGCGGGCATGACCATGTGCGAGTGGGCTCGGCGGCGCGACCCGCGCGGCGGCGTGAGCCGCGCCGGAGGCTGCTGAGCCGCGCCGGAGGCTGCTGAGCCGCGCCGGAGGCTGCTGAGCCGCGCCGGAGGCTGCTGAGCCGCGCCGGAGGCTGCTGAGCCGCGCCGGAGGCTGCTGAGCCGCGCCGCTACGGCCCTCCGCCGCGGGCGGGGCGCTACTCGCGGAAGCGCTCGAAGACGAGGAGCTCGCCCAGCAGGTCGTGATCGAGCGTGCCAGCCGGGCGCATCCCGAGCTTCTCGATCACCCGGAGCGACGCGCGGTGCCAGGCCGGCGTGGTGGCGATCACGCGCCTCACCCCCGCCTGCTGCAGCGTCCAGTGCAGCACGGCGCGCGACCCCTCGGTCGCATAGCCCTGGCCCTGGGACTTGCCCTCGACGCCGTAGCCGATCTCCACGGTGCCGGTCGCGTCGGGCCGGCCATTCAGCACCACGCTGCCGACGACGACGCGCTCCTCCTGTTCGCGCGTCACCATGAGCCGCGTGCCCCACAGGAACGCGTCAGGATCGTCGCGCAGCCGGTCGAGCGGCGAGCTGAAGGCGCGCTCGACGAGCGCGCGCCCAGGCCAGGCGTCAGGAAAGCGCGCGCCGGACAGGGCCTCGGCCTCGGCGCGATCTCCGCGGATGACCGCCTCGAGCAGGGACAGCGAGACCGGGGTGAGCGCCAGGCGCTCGGTAGTCAGGGTGCTCATCGCGAACCTGCGCCGGATCAGATCATGCGCCGGGGCCTGCCGGAAGTCGAAATGGCGAAGGGCCGACTTCCTGAGAGGAAGCCGGCCCTTGCCCGCCGGGCTTAGCGGTCAGCGCGGCGCGCCGCGATCAGAAGTCGTGGCCGTGGCCCGCGTGGGCGCCACCAGCCGCCGGCTTCTCCTCCTTCGGCCGCTCAGCGATGAGCGCCTCGGTGGTGAGCATCAGGCTGGCGACGCTGGCCGCGTTCTGGAGCGCCGACCGGACGACCTTGACCGGGTCGATGACGCCCATCTCGAGCAGGTTGCCGTAGTCGCCCGACGCCGCGTTGTAGCCGAACGAGTCCTTGCCGTCGCGCACCTTCTGCACGACGATCGAGCCCTCTTCCCCGGCGTTGGCCGAGATCTGGCGGAGGGGCTCCTCGATGGCGCGGCGGATGATGTTGACGCCGAACCGCTGCTCGTCGTTGACCTTGAGCTTCTCGAGCGAGCTCTGCGCGCGGATGAGCGCCACGCCGCCGCCCGGGACGATGCCCTCCTCGACGGCCGCGCGGGTCGCGTGGAGCGCGTCCTCGACGCGAGCCTTCTTCTCCTTCATCTCGGTCTCGGTCGCAGCGCCGACCTTGACGACCGCGACGCCGCCCACGAGCTTCGCGAGCCGCTCCTGGAGCTTCTCGCGGTCGTAGTCGCTCGTCGTGTTCTCGATTTGAGCGCGGATCTCCTGCTGCCGGGCCTTGATCTTGTCCTTCTTGCCCTGGCCGCCGACGATCGTGGTGTTGTCCTTGTCGATGATGACCGTCTTGGCGCGGCCGAGATCGCTGATCGTGACGTTCTCGAGCTTGAGGCCGAGCTCCTCCGCGATCACCTGGCCGTCCGTCAGGGTGGCGATGTCCTTCAGCATCTCCTTGCGGCGATCACCGAAGCCCGGCGCCTTGACGGCCGCGCAGTGCAGCGTGCCGCGGAGCTTGTTCACGACGAGGGTCGCGAGCGCCTCGCCCTCGACGTCCTCGGCGATGATGAGGAGCTGCTTCTGGCTCTTGGCGATCGCCTCGAGCACCGGGAGCAGGTCCTTCATGTTGGAGATCTTCTTCTCCGAGATGAGGATGTAGCAGTCCTCGAGGTTCGCCTTCATCGCCTCGGGATCGGTCACGAAGTACGGCGAGAGGTAGCCGCGGTCGAACTGCATGCCCTCGACCACGTCGAGGGTCGTGTCGGCGCTCTTGGCCTCCTCGACCGTGATCACGCCCTCCTTGCCGACCTTCTCCATGGCGTCGGCGAGGAGCTTGCCGATCGTCTCGTCGCCGTTCGCGCTGATCGTGCCGACCTGCGCGATCTCCTTCGCGTCCTTCGTCTGCTTGGCGGAGCCGCGGAGGTGCTCGACGATCGCCTCGACCGCCTTGTCGATGCCGCGCTTGATCTCCATCGGGTTGTGGCCCGCCGCGACGAGCTTGGAGCCCTCGCGGTAGATCGCCTGGGCGAGCACCGTCGCGGTGGTCGTTCCGTCGCCGGCGATGTCGCTCGTCTTCGAGGCGACCTCGCGGACCATCTGGGCGCCCATGTTCTCGAAGCGGTTCTCGAGCTCGATCTCCTTGGCGACCGTCACGCCGTCCTTGGTGACCGTCGGCGAGCCGAAGCTCTTCTCGATGACGACGTTGCGCCCCTTCGGGCCGAGGGTGACCTTGACCGCGTCGGCGAGGGCGTTGACCCCCGCGAGGATCATGCTGCGGGCGGACTCGTTGTAGATGATTTCCTTGGCTGCCATGGTGTCTCTCCTAAGTTCCTTCTGTCGCCCGCGTCACTTCTCGATCACGCCGAGGATGTCGTCCTCGCGGAGGATGAGGTGCTCCTCGCCGTCGATCTTCACCTCGGTGCCCGAGTACTTGCCGAAGAGGACGCGATCTCCCTCCTTGACGTCGAGCTTCCGCACGGTACCGTCCTCGGCGACCTTGCCGTTGCCGACGGCGACGACGGTGCCCTCGATCGGCTTCTCTTTCGCGGTGTCCGGAATGTAGAGACCTCCCTTGGTCTTCTCTTCTTCCTTCACGCGCTGAACGATCACGCGGTCCTGGAGCGGTCGAATCTTCATCTTTGCAAATCCTCCGGGGACGAGCGCCGCGTCCCACGAACGGCAAGACCCAGCCGGCGCGACCGAGCGCACCGGAAGGCCCCATACGATTGCAGTCTGGGCACTTTGCTAGCACTCACCTAGGGCGAGTGCTAGCGAGCGCGCGGAAGATAGCCACCCCCTGGAGGGTGTCAAGAGTGGCCCTAGGCCGGCACTTTGCGCGTTGGCAGCCAGGCGCGGAGGTGGCTGTAAGTCCTGGAGATCGCAGGGGAAGGTGCGTGGCACAAGGCTGGGCTCGGCGGAACCCCTCGGCTAAAATGAGCCTATGAGGGCGAAGCTGCGGCAGCACGGTGATGCGACGCCCTCACGGTCTCCCGCCCGAGGGAGGCCGACAGGACGTGTCTGGTTGACCTGAGCGCGCGGTGGCCCGGGTTACGTAGGTATCCAGGGCACCCGCCTAAGTGAGGTGCCGCTGTGAGCCAAGCGATCTCTGTGTCCCCGAGCATGACCCGCTATTTCCAGGAGGTTGTGGACGAGGCGCTCCGAGTTCGGAACGTCACCGCCACCGAGGCGGCGTCGAGTTACCTCGTCGGTCTGCTTTGTGCCTTTGCTCACCCGGACGAGCACGCCGAGTCTGCCTTCAACCAGCCTCTGACCTTTCTTCTGCGCGACGCCCTGGAAGCCTCCGGAGCCGAGCGTTTCCGGCGGCTGCGCAACCTGGGCGACAACGTCCTCTACGTGGTCGGCTTCTTCGGTGGTCACATCGACGTCAAGGGTGTGGACCGCGGCTACGTGGTCGGGGTCGGGTCGACGGCGTACCACCACGCGGCCGCGATGTTGCGCCTCAACGCGCGCGTTGGCCAGGGGCCCGACGTCCTTGCGGAGATGGCGGAGAAGTTCGAGCGGTTCGTGAGCGTCCTGAACGATGTGGCTGACGGCACGCTCGCGTCGGGAGCGCGGGACGAGCGCTCGGTGCTCCGGCTGTACGAGCGCTGGGTCCGCACGGGATCGAGCCGCCTCGCGGATGAGCTCGGTGCACGAGGGCTCGTGCCGAGCCGTGGTGCGGGCGGGCTCAACTGATGCGCGGCGCGACGTTCCCGGCCCGGATCCAGCAGCACCTGGCGCGAACCTACGCGCTCGATGACGCGCCCGCGGTCGACGATTTCATCCGGCTGACGGACGGCAGCGCACGCGAGGCGCTGCTGATCCGGCACGCCGACGGGGATATCGAGGTCGCGTTGCACTTGCCCCGCGGGGCGATGACGCGTGGGCGAGAGGGGACGCTCGACGAGATCTGCCAGATCGTCGAGGGCGTGAGCCACTTCCTCTACGTGGCCGAGCGGGCCCGCAGGGAGCTGCCGG
This sequence comes from Sorangium sp. So ce375, assembly GCF_051473855.1. Taxonomy (NCBI): domain Bacteria; kingdom Pseudomonadati; phylum Myxococcota; order Polyangiales; family Polyangiaceae; genus Sorangium; species Sorangium sp. So ce375. The sequence continues at coordinate 8,411,671 of NZ_CP150335.1, read as the reverse complement.
CGACCCAGCTCGAGCTCGAGCTCCAGGCCGAGGTCGACAAATACGTGCTGCTGGTCTACGGCGGTCTGGCTGACGAGGTCGAGCTCCCGGGTCCGCCGCTCCGGCGCCGCCACGAGGCGGACCCGTCAGGGGCTGGGCGCTTCGAGCCTGAGCGCGCCGCGCGGATCCGCGCCCATCTCTTCGAGCGGGTCACCTTCACGGACCCCCCGGGCACCGAGACCGGCGATCGCTACCGGATCGCGAACGATCTGGCGGCGCGGTTCGCAGGTCGAATCGAGGCCGAGTTTGCCCGCCATGGGCGTCATGCCGAGCTGCTCGCTGCGCTGCGACGCTTCTATGCAGCGGGGCAGACGGAAAAAATCGCCCTTGCGCGCGCCGCATGATCGCATCCTTCACGGCGCTCGGGGCCGCTCGCGAGGACGGCGCGGAGCGCTGGTCGCGGCCTCGCCGTCTCGTTCTCTCTTGACCGGTTCGCGCGCACGTACTCTCATCCGCATCCACGATGCCTTCCGCGAGCACGATGCCGCCCCGTGTGCTGGTGGCCGAAGACGAACCGGCGATGTTGAGCCTCGTTGCGCGTCACCTCAGGAACCTAGGGTTCTCCGTGATCGAGGCTTCCGAGGGCGATGCCGCCTGGGATCTCGCGCGGGAGCACCGGCCGGATCTGGTGATCCTGGATGTGATGATGCCCGGCATGAGCGGCTGGGAGATCTGCAAGCGGCTGAAGAGCGATACGTCCGACGGACGGCCGTTCGCGAGCACCGGCGTCATCATGCTCACCGGGATCGGCGAGAACCTGAACGAGATGACGTCGCCGCTCTTCGCCGCCGACGCCTGGCTGAACAAGCCGTTCGATTTCGCGGATCTGGATGCGCGGGTGCGCGAGACGCTCGCGCGTTATGCGAAGCAGGTGCCCGAAGCGAACGGCGCCAAGGCCCAGGCGAGCACGGCTGGCGAGCCGCGTGATGCCGGGGCGCCCTCGTCGTCCGGGGCACGCGCGACGGGCGTGAAGAGGTCGGCGGTGAACGGTGCCTCGGCGAGCAGGGCGGCTGCCAAGAGGTCGGCCGTGGCGAAGAAGTCGAGCGCCAAGCCGGCGAAGAAGTCGGCCCCGGCGAACAAGTCGGCAGCCAAGGCGGAGAAGAAGCCGGCCGCGGCGAAGAAGCCGGCAGCCAAGGCAGCGAAGAAGTCGGCCGCGGCGAAGAAGCCGGCAGCCAAGGCGGCGAAGAAGCCGGCCGCGGCGAAGAAGCCGGCAGCCAAGGCGGCGAAGAAGCCGGCCGCGGCGAAGAAGCCGGCAGCCAAGGCGGCGAAGAAGCCGGCCGCCACGAAGGCGGCATCGAAGAAGAAGTCGATGAAGTGATCCAATCCGGGGCCGGCGCCGTGCGCCTTGGCCCGCCGTCTCGTTTCGACACAACGCATGCGTGCCGCCGCCGATCCGGGGCGCAGAGGAACCGTCCGGTCAGCGCGCGGAGGGACGACCCCCGCGCACCACCGCCGGCGTGCATCCATGCGGGCGGTCCGCTGGGCTCAGAGGCTGCCCTGCACGGGAATCATCAGGGCTCGCCGCGCGTCATCCCTTCGTACGCTGCGCGCAGCCTCCCAGGAACTTTCGGGCGCCTGACCCGTCAGCAGGTACAATGCGGCGACGTTTCCCCTTCGAGGGCCCCCGCGGGGGGCGCCCGGAGCGCTGAGCACCGTGAGCGACTCTCGCACGAAGCAACTGGACCGCATTCGCAGCGCCGCGCTCGCGGTCGAGCTGAGGCTCCGGTTCGGGCGCGCGTTGCGCGCGCTTCCGAGCGCGCTGACCGTCGCGTTTGCGCTCGCCGCCGGGACGCTCGCGGTGCACAAGGCGCTCCCGGCGTACCTCGGCGAGCCGCGCGCGCGCCAGCTCCTCCTCGGCGCAGGGGTGCTCGTGCTGGCCACCCTCGTCGTGGCGATGCTGCGCCGCTTGCCTCCCCGCGCCGGCACCATCGCCCTCGACCGGCACCACGACCTCCACGACCGGCTGACGATCGCCCTCGCCTTCGAGGCGCTGCCCGAGGCGCAGCGCACCCCCCTGATGGAGGCGGCGATCGACGACGCCTGCGAGCACGCTGCAGGGCTGCGCCCCGCCGGTGCCGCGCCGCTCGCGGTCCCTCGCGAGCTCTGGACCTCGGCCGCGGTGGGCCTCGGCGTGCTCGCGGTGGCGCTGCTGGAGGTGCGCACGCCGCGGAGCCAGGCGCCCGTCGCGGCGACCATCGACGCGCTCACGATGTCGCCCGACGACATCGAGCTCTTCAGGGACGCGGCGAAGGCGCTCGATCGGCAGGACCAGAGCCCGGAGATGAAGTCCGCGGTCGAGCGGTTCAACCAGCTCATCGAGGACATCGCCAACAAGCGCCTCGATCGCACCGAGGCGTTCCGCCGCATGGAGGCGCTGGAGCGCGAGCTCCTCAAGGGCGCCGAGGCCGATCTGAAGGCGCTCGAGGAGGCGCTGAAGGAGACCGGGCTCGACCTCAAGAAGAGCGATCTGGCGAAGGGCGTGGGGGAGTCCCTCGAGAAGAAGGATCTCGAGAAGACGAAGAAGGACCTGAAGGAGCTCGCCGAGAAGCTCCGCGACAAGAAGCAGAAATTCGACAAGGCCGAGATCGAGCGGCTCCGCAAGGCGCTCTCCGAGGCGGCGTCGCGCCGCAAGGAGGCGCTCGCCGCGATCAACGAGAAGCGCGCCGAGGCGCGCGAGCAGCTCCTCAAGCAGAAGCAGAAGCCCTCCGCGAACGATCAGCAGAAGGCCGAACAGGAGCGGCTGCTCAAGAAGAAGGAGCGGGAGCTGGAGCGCCTCGACCGCGAGGCCGAACAGAAGGAGCGGACCGGGCGCCAGCTCGATCGGCTCGACCGCGAGCTCGCGAAGGCCGCCGAGGATCTGATGCGCGACCTCGGGATGTCAGCGGATGATCTCGAGCAGGCGGCCGAGGACATCAACCGGATGCAGCAGGAGGAGATGTCCGAGCAGGAGAAGGAAGAGCTGCGCCAGCGGCTCGAGGAGCTCCGGGAGCTCGTGCGCCAGCAAGGGCAGGGGGGGAAGCAGCGGATGGCCAGGATGCTCCGCTTCGGCAAGCGCGCGCGCGGCAACCAGGGCGGCGGCGAGCAGCAGCAGGGGCAGGGTCAACAGGGGCAGGGCGACGGCGAGCAGGAAGGGCAGGAGGGCCAGCAAGGCCAGGGCGGTCAGAGCAAGAGCGGGCAGGGCCAGGGGCAGGAGCTGGTGATCGGGCCTGGCGGCAAGAAGATCCTCATGCCCGGCGGGCAGGGGCAGGGTCAGGAGGGGCAGGGGAGCGGCCAGGGCAACAGCAACGGCGGCAACCAGCCTGGGGGCGACGGCGTCGGCTCCGGCCGTGGCGGCGAGATCGCTGGCAAGCGCACCGACCCGAAGATGGGGACCCAGGACGTCCAGGCGCAGGGGCTCGACACGCAGCAAGGGCCCTCGAACAGCGAGGTGATCCTCAGCGCGGCCGAGCGGGGCTTCAAGGGGACCGGCTACAAGAAGGTCTTCACGGACTATCACACCGTCGCAGAGCAGCAGATCAACAAGGATCAGATCCCTGATGGATACCGGTTCTACGTGAACCGGTATTTCCAGCTCATCAGGCCGCGCGAGTGAGTCGAGCCGGGGGCTCGAGCGCGACCGCGCCTCTACCGACGCTCCGCGACAGCGGGCGCGAAGCAGGAAGTCATGGCCGAGAAGACGAAGGAAGCAGCGCGGGCCGAGGTGGACGTGTTCCGCGCGAGCATCGGTGAGCTGCGCGAGGAGGTGGGGAAGGTCATCGTCGGCAACCGCGAGGTGGTCGACGGGGTGCTCACGTGCATGCTCGCGGGCTCGCACGCGCTGCTCGAGGGCGTGCCGGGGCTCGGCAAGACGATGCTCGTCCGCACCATGGCCGAGGCGCTCGACCTCCAGTTCTCGCGGATCCAGTTCACGCCCGACATGATGCCCGCGGACATCATCGGCACCACGGTCATCGATGAGAACGCGGGCGGGCAGCGGTCGTTCTCGTTCCGCAAGGGGCCGATCTTCGCGAACATCGTCCTCGCGGACGAGATCAACCGGGCCACGCCGAAGACGCAGAGCGCGCTCCTCGAGGCGATGCAGGAGCACCGGGTCACCGTGTCGCGGCAGAGCTACACGCTGGAAGAGCCGTTCTTCGTCCTGGCGACGCAGAACCCCCTCGAGAGCGAGGGCACGTACCCGCTGCCCGAGGCGCAGCTCGATCGGTTCTTCTTCAAGCTGCACGTGCCGTTCCCCAGCCGCGACGAGCTGAACGCGATCCTCGAGCGGACGACGGGGACCGAAGCGATCGAGGTGCGGCCGGTGCTGAACAGGGAGCGGATCATCGCCATGCAGCGGCTCGTCCGCGAGGTGCCCGTGGCGAAGCACGTGCAGGACTACGCGGTGCGGCTCCTCCAGGCCACCCACCCCGCCGAGGGAGGCGGCCTCGACGAGGTGAAGCGGTTCGTGAAGTTCGGCGCGTCGCCGCGCGGGGCGCAGGCGCTCCTGCTCGCCGCGAAGATCCGGGCCCTCTTCGAGGGGCGGTTCGCGGCGTCGGTCGACGACGTGCGCGCGTGCACGCTGCCCGCCCTTCGCCACCGCGTGCTGCTCAACTTCGAGGGAGAGGCGGAGGGCGTGAAGACCGACGAGGTGCTGCAGGCGATCCTCAAGCACCTCCCGGAGAGCAAATGAGGCGCCGCCGACGGTAGCATGGGGCTCTTCGACGCGTTCAAGAGGGCCGCCGCGCCGCTGCGACGCTTCTCCGCGCTCTCCGCGAGCGCCCCCGACGAGGAGCTCTTCGACGACGAGTTCCAGCGCAAGCTCGACTACCTCGCGATGGTGAGCCGCCGCGTCTTCTCGGGAGCGATGCGCGCGGAGCGGCGGACCAAGAAGACCGGCTCCGGGGTCGAGTTCGCCGATCACCGCGACTACGCGCCCGGCGACGATTTCCGGTACCTCGACTGGGCCGCGTACCAGCGCTTCGACCGGCTCCTCATCCGCCTTTACGAGGAGGAGGAAGATCTCTCGATCTACTTCATCCTCGATACCTCGGCGTCGATGGCGTTCGGCGACGGCGAGAAGCTGCGGCACGCGAAGCGCCTCGCCGCGGCCCTGGCGTACGTGGGGCTCGCCAACCTCGACCGCATCGCGATCGTCACCGCGACCGACGAGATCAGCGGGCGCATGCAGCCGACCCGCGGCAAGGCGCGCATCTTCAGGATCTTCCGCTTCCTCGGGCAGGCGCGCGCCGACGGACCGACCGACCTCGGCGAGGCGATGAAGACCTTCGTGGCGCAGCACAAGCGGCGCGGGCTCGCCGTCATCCTCAGCGATCTCTACGATCCGGCGGGCTTCGAGCGCGGCATCAACGTGCTCCGGTACAACCGGTTCGAGCCGTTCGTGCTCCACGTCGTCGACGGGCGCGAGGCCCGGCCTGCGCTGCGCGGGGACGTGCGCGTCTACGACTGCGAGACCGGCGACGAGCGCGAGGTCACGGTGACCGCGAAGGTGCTCGATCGCTACGCCGAGGCTTACAGCCAGTACCTCGACGAGATCCGCCGCTTCTGCACGTCGCGGCAGGTGAGCTACTTCCAAGCCGACGTGTCCGTCCCCTTCGACGAGCTGATCCTTCGCGTGTTCCGCCGAGGCGGCTTCCTCCGGTAGCGATGCTGCACTTCACCGGCGTTCCGCTGCAGACACTGCTCCAGATCGGCGCCCTCGCCGGGGCCGTGGTCGTCGTCTTCTACATCCTCAAGCTGCGCCGGCGGCCCGTCGCGGTCCCCTTCTCGAAGATCTGGGAGCGCATCCTCCGGGACAAGGAGGCGACGAGCCTGTTCTCGCAGCTGAAGCGGCTCCTGTCGCTGCTGCTGCAGCTCGCGCTCCTCGCGCTGCTCCTGCTCGCGCTGGGGGATCCGCGCCCGCAGGCGAACCTCGTCGAGGGGCGCAACATCGTCGTCCTCATCGACGCGAGCGCGAGCATGCAGGCCATCGACGTCGCGCCCTCGCGCATCGAGCTCGCGAAGGAAGAGGTCAGGAAGATGGTCCGCGGCCTGTCCGGCAGCGACCGCATGCTGCTGGCCCAGATGGACGCGGCGGTCACGCCCCTGTCGACGCTCACCGGAGAGATCTCCGATCTCGAGGCGGCCGTCGCGGCGGTGAAGCCGACCGACGCCACCGCCGACTTCGCGCGCGCGCTCCGCTTCGCGAGCGACACCCTGAGCGGGCTCCCGTCGCCGGAGGTCATCGTCGTGAGCGACGGCGCGCTCGGCGAGCCGACCGACGCCGGCGGGCCCGTGCGCCTCGGCGAGCTCAAGCTCTCTTACCTGCCGATCGGCAAGGGATCGAGGAACGCCGCTATCACCGAGTTCTCGGTGCGGCGCTACCCGCTCGACAAGAGCCGTTACGAAGTGATGCTCGAGGTCACCAACACGAGCGACGAGCCCCTCGATCTCGAGCTGTCGCTGCTCGGCGACGGCCAGCTCACCGATCTGACGCGCATCCGGCTCAAGCCCAAGGAGAAGCTGCCCCGCTTCTACCCGAACCTCTCCGGCGCGTCGAAGACGCTCGAGGCGAAGCTCGCGCTGGCCGACGGCAGCTCGGACGATCTGCCGGCGGACAACCGCGCCTACGCGCTCCTCCCCGAGCGGCGCCGCGCGCGCGTCCAGGTCGTCTCCGCAGGGAACATGTTCCTTGAGGCGGCGCTGCTCCTCGACGAGTACCTCGACGTGACGTTCGTCGATCCGCAGCGGTACCCGGCGGCCTCCTCGTTCGACGTGACGATCTTCGACGGCGTGGCGCCGAGCGTCGCGCCGGGGAGCGGGAGCCTGCTCTACCTCAACCCGATCGGGAGCAGCGTCCCGTTCGAGGTGGGCAAGGAGATCCTCGACGACGACCCGAACTACCGCCTGGGCTTCGACGAGCTCGACGCGAAGCACCCGCTCCTGCGCTACACGGCGCTCAGCGACGTGAACGTCGCGCGCGCCCACGTGCTCAAGGGCAACAAGGAAGACAGGGTCGTCGGCCGGAGCTACAAGGGCCCGCTGCTCCTCGAGGGGCGGCGCAGCGGCGTGAAGTTCGTCGCGCTCGGCTTCGACGTTCGCGAGAGCGACCTCCCGCTCCGCATCGCCTGGCCGCTCTTCCTGCTCAACGCGATCAACAACTTCGTCGAGGAGGACACGAACTACATCTCCTCCTTCCGCACGGGCTCGGTCTGGCACATCCCGGCGTCGTCGTCCGCGGAGGTGGCCAGCCTGGAGCAGCCCGACGGGACGACGCGCGCGGTCCCCATCCAGGAAGGGCGCGCCGTGTTCCTCGGGCAGCACGCCGGCTTCTACACGCTGCGCGTCGGCGCCGCCGGCGCGCAGGAGGAGAGCATGTTCGCCGCGAACCTCTCGGCGCCGCAGGAGAGCGCGATCGCCCCCGCCGCCGAGCTCAAGGTCGACGGCCGCGGCGCGGGCCCGGTGAGCGAGTTCAAGATCGGCGTTCGCCGTGAGCTCTGGGTCTACCTGCTCGCGGCGGTGCTCCTCGTGACCGCGATCGAGTGGTTCACGTACCACAGGAGGGTGACGGTGTGAGCGCGTTCCGTGGTCGCAAGCTCCGCGTCGTCGCGTGGGCCATCACCTGCGCCGCGCTCGGCGGCATCCTGTTCTGGGCGTACCGGAGGTACGTCCTCCTGCACCCGGATCCGACGCTGACGTGGGTGCGCGAGGGGGTGAAGTACGAGCTCCTCAACCCGAAGATGCTCGGCGCGCTCCTGCTCGCGCCCTGGTTCGTCGGCGTCCTCGCGGGCTCTCTCGCCGACCTTCCCTTGCCGCAGCGCGTGCTCTCGGTGCTGCTGCGGGTCGCCTTCGTCGCGCTGATCGCGCTCGGCCTGTCGCGGCTCGCGAGGACCGCGACCACGGAGAAGGTCGCCACCATCTACCTCATCGACGTCTCCGAGTCCGTCACGGACGAGGCGCTCGACGACGCGCGCGCGACGCTCGACAAGGCGTTCGCCGAGAAGCCCGCGGACGGCGTCATCAAGGTGATCACCTTCGCGCGGCGGCCGCGGCTCGCCGAGGGCGCGGCCGGCGAGGCGGCCGGTCGCGAGGCGGAGCGGCGCCCGCCGCCCATCGGCCGTCACCTCGACGAGAAGGGGCAGCGCGGCGATCTCGGCGCGGGCTCGAACCTCCAGGCCGCGCTGCAGCTCGCCTACGGGCTGTATCCGCCCGGCTACCTCAAGCGCGCCGTGCTGATGTCGGACGGCGTGCAGACCGACGGCGACGTGCTCGCCGAGGCCAACCGGGCGCGCGACGTCGGGGTGCGGCTGTTCGCCATCCCGTACCGGCGGCCCGCGCCGCCCGAGGTCGCGGTGCGAGAGCTCAGGATGCCCGACCGGGTCAAGGTCGGGGAGACGTTCGAGATCCACGCCGACATCTACGCCAGCCGCGCCACAAGGGCGCGCGCGCGGCTCTTCCAGGGGGAGGCGCTGAACGGCCTCGAGGGCCTCCGGGACCTCGAGCTCAAGGCAGGGCCGAACGACGTCGTGTTCAAGAGCGTCGTGCGCATCGCGGGGCAGGTGACCTACGCGCTCGAGCTGGACCAGATCGCGGACGACAAGTTCAAGGAGAACAACAGGTACGCGACCACCATCGACGTGCCTGGGCGCCCGTCGGTGCTCTACGTCGAGGGGACGCCGCAGCACGCCGGTCCGCTCTCGAGCGCGCTCACCGCGCAGCAGCTCGACGTCGACGTCAGGCCGCCGGCCGGCTTCCCCGGCTCCCTCAAGGAGATGGAGCGCTACGACTTCCTGATCGTGTCCGATACCCCGAAGGAGGCGCTCAGCCTGCAGGGGCAGGAGATCATCGAGAGCTACGTGCGAGATCTCGGCGGGGGGTTCCTCTTCGCCGGCGGCGAGTCGGGGTATGGCCTCGGCGGCTGGTACCGCACCACCATCGAGCGGATCCTGCCGGTGCGGATGGACAACGAGCGAAAGAAGGACATGCCGAGCGTCGCGATGGCGCTCGTCATGGATCGCTCGGGATCGATGACGGGGCTGCCCCTCGAGATGGCCAAGGCCGCGGCGAAGGCGACCGCCGGGGTCCTGTCGTCGGACGATCTGATCGAGGTGATCGCGTTCGACTCGGCGCCGACCCGCTACGTGAAGATGCAGCCCGCGCGCAACCGCTCGCGGATCGCCGGCGAGATCGCGCGCATCCAGCCGGGCGGCGGGACCGAGATCTTCTCCGCGCTCGACGCCGCCTACCAGGACATGACCGTCACGCAGGCGCGCAAGAAGCACGTCATCCTCCTCACGGACGGCAAGGCGTCGACGGGCGGCATCCGGGACCTCGTGTCCGCCATGATCGCCGAGTCGATCACCGTGACCACCGTGGGGCTCGGGAACGACCTCGACGAGCAGCTGCTCAAGATGATCGCCGACGTGGGCGGAGGGCGCTTCCACGCGGTCCCGGATCCGAACAACCTGCCGCGGATCTTCACCAAAGAGACCGAGATGGTCGCGCGTGCCGCCGCCGTCGAGGAGTGGTTTCCGGTGACGCAGGTCGGCGACGCGGCGTTCCTCCGCGGCGTCGACGTCCGCACGGCGCCGAACCTGCACGGCTACGTCTCGACCAAGCTGAAGCCGGCGCCGGCCCAGGAGCTGCTCACGAGCGACGCCGAGGAGCCGATCCTCGCGCGCTGGCGCGTCGGCCTCGGGTGGACGCTGGCCTGGACGAGCGACGTCAAGGCGCGCTGGGCCGTCGAGTGGCTGAGGTGGCCAGGCTTCGAGAAATTCTGGGGGCAGCTCGTCCACGAGCACATGCGCCAGAAGCACCGGCGCGAGCTCGACATGAAGGCCGAGATCGTCGACGGAGAGCTGCGCGCGTCCGTCGACGCGTTCGGGGCCGACGACCGGTTCGAGAACAACCTGACCTCCCGGCTCACCATCATCGGGCCCGAGCCGGGCGGCGCGACGCGGGTCGTCGACATGCGTCAGACCGCGCCGGGTCGGTACGAGACGGCGCTCGCGCTGGATCGGTACGGCTCCTTCCTTTTGCGGGCGGAGCACCTGCGCGAGGCCGAGGACGGCTCGCTCCGGCCCGTCGCCGTCAGCTACGGCCACGTCTCGAACCCCTACCCGCGCGAGTACGCGAGCTTCGAGCCCGAGCTCGCGACCCTCGAGAGGGCCGCGACGTCAACCGGCGGCACGGTCGATCCGAACGGCGTGGCGGCCATCTTCGACCCGGCAGGGGAGAAGGTGACGTTCCACGAGGAGCTCTGGCAGCGGTTCATCTACGCCGCGATGGTCGTCTTCCTGCTCGATCTGTTCGTCCGCCGGGTGCGGATCTTCGACCGGAAGTTCGTCGCGCGCCGGGGCCGAGGGGTGGGGGGCCGGCGCCTCCCCGCCACATGACGGCCCATGGTAGAGCAGAGCCCCCTCGTGATGGCTGATCCCCCGTTCCTCCCCGGTGTCGCGCCCAGCGCCGGTGCGCGCCTGTCAGGTTGTCCCCGACCGCACTGCGTGGAACGCTGTGCTCCAGCCCGCTGGCCTGCACCATTTCGCGACGCGGAAGGGCCGTCTTGGGCTAGTTTCCCCTTATAGACCGGTGGTAGAGGAGCCCTGGAAAGCAGCGAAGGACGTGAATGCGCCCGAGGCCTCCACCTCTCGGCCTCCGGTAGGTCGTCCGCTCATCATCGGCGGCGATCCGCTCGCTTCGCTCCGTGGACGAGGCACCGCGGTCTCCTCCAACACCGCCCTCGGCCGGCTGCTCCGCGAGTCGCCTCGGGCGATCGCCGAGCTGCACGAGCAGGAGATCGCGCTGGGGATCGACGTGGTCCGGGCGCTCACGTCCGCGACGACGACGCGCGCCCTGGCGCCCATCGGGATGGCGTTCCGCGCCGCAGCGCTGACCGGAACCGCGGTCGAGCTCGCGACGGAGGCGGCGGCGGGCGCGGCCGCGCGCCGCGTGGCGGTGGCCGGTATCCTGGGCCACACTGCTGCCGCGCCCATGGCCGATCGGATTGCGGAGGACTACGCCGTCCATGCGGCGAGGCTGGCGGCGGCCGGCTGCGAGATCCTCGTCGCGTGCGGCTTCGATCCTGCTCAGGCGGCGTGCGTCGGCCCCGCGGTCGCGCGGCTGGCGCGCCGCGCGGCCGTGGTCAGCGCCAGCACGACGCAGCTGGCGACGTGGGCTCTCGTGGAGCTCGACGGCGCAGGACGCACCGCCGACGGCGAGGGCTTCGAGGAGGTCGCCCGGGCGGCCCTCGACGGCGGCGCGGACGCGCTGCTCTTCGAGGTCGTGTCGCTCGAGCTCGGGCTCAACGTGCTCCGGCGCCTCGAGGGCATCGCGCACGAGGTTCAGGTCGGCATGCTGCTCGGCGCGGAATCTGTGCAGGCGGATGGGGCCGACCGCCTCGCGCCCGCCGAGATCTGCGATGCTTGGGCGGCTTCAGCGGCGCGGCTCATCGAGGCGGGCGCGCGAATGCTTGGGGGAGGGACGGGGACAACGCTGGCGCACCTAGGCGCGCTGGCGAAGATGCTCCGTACGGCGCAGCGCGCGCCTCTGCTTAGGCGCGCGCTCTAGGCGAGAACGCAACCAACCGGAAACGTGATGATGGCCGATGCAAGCCACGGGAGTGAGTCGAAGTCTCAACCGTTGGAGACGTTCGACGATCTGCTGTTTCCCTTTCACGAAGCCACGAAGCCCGAATCTCTTCACCGGATCGGCGCCGAGGCAGAGAAGTTCGGGGTCGACGCGAAGACAGGCGCTGCCATCCCATACGAGGGCCAGCGGAGCATCCTCTCCGTGCTCCAGGCGCTCGTCGAGCGGCACGGATGGGCACCGGAGCAGGAGACCCCCGGCGGTCCGCTGATCGCGCTCGCCCGGGCTGGCGCCTCGGTGACCCTCGAGCCAGGCGGACAGCTCGAGCTGTCCGGAGCGCCCCTCGAGAATATCCATCAGATCTGCATGGAGATGAGCGGGCACCTCGCGGAGCTGCGGGACATCTCCGCCGAGCTCAAGCTGGTCTGGCTCGGCATCGGGTTCCACCCCTTCGCGGCGCAGGCCGATCTCTCCTGGGTGCCCAAGGCGCGTTACGCGATCATGCGGCGCTACCTGCCGACGCGCGGCGCCTACGGCCTCGACATGATGCGCCGCACCGCCACCGTGCAGGCGAACTTCGACTACGCCAGCGAGGACGCGGCGATGCGCGCGCTCCGCGTGTCGCTCCGCCTCTCCCCGCTCGTGACCGCCATCTTCGCGAACTCCCCGTTCTACGAGGGGGCGATGTTCGGCGGCCGGAGCTACCGCGCCAAGGTCTGGCTCGACGTCGACGCCGCGCGGCAGGGGCTGATCCGCAACGTGCTCGAGCGCGGCCGCCGCTTCTCGGACTACGTCGCGTGGGCCGTCGACGCGCCGATGTTCCTCTTCAAGCGCGACGGCGCGGTGATCGAGAACACGGGGCAGACCTTCCGCGACTTCCTCGAGCACGGCTTCGAGGGGCACCGGCCCACCCGCGCCGACTGGGAGATGCACCTCAACACCCTCTTCCCGGAGGTCAGGCTGAAGCGGACCCTCGAGGTCCGCGGCGCCGACTCGCAGCCGGCCAACCTCGTCTGTGCGCTCCCCGCGCTCTGGACGGGGATCCTCTACGATGCGCGCGCGCTCGACGAGGCCGACGCCCTCTCCGAGAGCTTCCGGTTCGACGAGCTCGAGGCCGTGCGCCCGAAGATCGCCGAGAGCGCGCTCCGCGCTACATTCCGCGGCAAGCCGCTCGCGTCGCTGGCCGAGCGGCTCCTCTCGATCGCCTCGGGCGGCCTCGAGCGGCGCGCGCGCCTGAACAAGAAAGGCAAGGACGAGCGCGTCCACCTCGATCGGATCAGCGCGCTCGTCGCCAAGGGGCAATCGCCGGCCGACGCCCTCGTCGATGGACTCAGCAACGACGATCCGGACCTGCGAAGCAAGATCCTCGAACGTGCGAGGATCTAAGCGCGGCTCGTCGCCGAGGCGGCGCGGGGCGGCGGGCGCACACGGGGGAGGACGTCGACCGGCATGACGCTCGTCTACCTCCTGGGCACCGCGCTCCTGGTGCTCCTCAACGCGTTCTTCGTCGCGTCCGAGTTCGCCATCGTCAAGATGCGGCCGACGCGGCTGGAGCAGCTCGTGCGCGAGGGGGACGCTCGGGCCCGGCTCGCGCTCCAGATGTCGCAGCGGCTCGACGCGTATCTGTCCGCCAACCAGCTGGGCATCACGCTCGCGTCCCTCGGGCTCGGCTGGATCGGCGAGCCGGCCATCGCCCAGCTCATCGAGCCGCTGCTCGCGCCGCTCGACGCCTGGTCGGGGATCGGCGCGCACGCCATCGCCATCGGCATCGCGTTCCTCCTGATCACGTCGCTCCACACCGTGATCGGAGAGCTCGCGCCGAAGTCGCTCGCGATCCAGCGGACGGAGAAGGTTACGCTCTGGGCAGCGCGGCCGCTGCACGGGTTCTTCGTCCTGATGTGGCCGATCATCTGGGTGCTCAACTCGTTGGCGAACGGGTTCGTCCAGCTCTTCGGGCTGCGGCCGGTGGGCGAGGAGGAGATCGCGCACACGTCGGAGGAGCTCCGGCTGCTCTTGACCAAGAGCCCCGCGGGGCTCGATCCGGCGCTTCGCAGCATGCTCGTGCGCATCTTCGACCTGCGCCGGCGCACGGCGAGGCACGTGATGTCGCTCCGCTCCGACGCGGCGACCCTGCGCGCGAACATGACGATCGACGAGGCCGTGCGGATCGTGGCCGACGCCGGGTACTCCCGGTACCCGGTGCTCGACGAGCAGGGCAAGAACGTGCTCGGCTACCTGCACCTGCGCGATCTGTTCGACGTCCTGAGCCACCGCCGCCGCGCGGCGCGCGTCGCGGAGCTGCTCCGCAAGCCGATCTTCGCGCGCGAGAACACGTCGGTCGAGCGCCTCCGCCTCGAGATGCAGGCGCGCCAGGTGCCGGTGGCGATCATCACGTCGGCGTCGGGCGAGTTTATGGGGCTCGTGACGATGGAGGACCTCATCGAGGAGATCGTCGGTGAGATCCGCGACGAGAACGATGAGGAGGTGCCGCCCATCCATCGCCGCGGCGGCGGCATCGTCGACGTCGACGGCCGCGTCCTGCTCGCGGACCTGGAGCGCGACGCCCATATCGTGCTGCTGCCCGAGGTGAAGACCGTCGAGACGGTCGGCGGCTATATGCTCGGCCGGCTCGAGCACCCGCCCGAGGCGGGCGAGCGCGTCGAGTGCGAGGGCTACACGCTCGTGGCGATGGATGTCGCCGGCCGGCGGGTTCGGCGCGTTCGCATCGTCCCCACCGACGCGGCCGGGGGCGAGCGGTCGTGACGAACGCGGCCCCTTGTGGCGCGGATCCGCGGGCCAGCGCCGTCCGTCGGGGGCGCCGCCCCGGAGCGTACGCGGCGAGGCGCGCACCCCGGGATCGGTCGCTCCGGGAGCGAACGGCGCGCGGATCCAGGTACAAACTTCGGCGGACAGGTACTACCCTGGCATCGTAAGTGGAAACGCTTGCAACTCGGATCTTGCGCGATGGGCCGCTGAACGAGCTCGATGCCGTCGGCTGGGCCATTCGTCTTGCGAAGCGGATCGAGGCGCTGCACGCCCTCGGCGTGGCGCACGGCGCCATTTCGCCCGAGTGCGTGCTCACGACCGCGGTCGACCGCACCTCGAGGGCGATCCTGGCCGATCTGCGTCAGACGCCGAGCCGCATCGCGTACCAGTCGCCCGAGCGCGTAGGAGGCGGGACGCTCTCGGCCGGCGACGACGTGTGGGCCATCGCGGCGACGCTCTACGAGGTGCTGACCGGGACGAGCGCCTTCGGCGGCGGGAGCGACGCGGAGACGCGGCAGCGGATCGCGAGCTCCTCGCCGGCGCCGCTCGCCGTCTTCGACGTCGGCGACGACGATCTGCAGCGGGTCCTCGACGACGCGTTCCAGCGCGATCGCGCGGCGCGGACGACGAACGCCGCCGCCTTCCGGCGCGCCCTCGAGGAATGGCACCCCGATCCTGCGGTGCGCGCGCTGCTCCCGCTCGACGACGAGGACGCGACGAACGACGAGGACGACGACGATGTGCGCACGCTGATGCGGGTCTCGCCGCTCAGCTCGAGCCAGCTCGACGAGGCCATCGCGCAGCGCGCGGCGGCAGCGGCCGCGGCGGCGGGGCAACCGACTCCGCCCCTTCCGCCGGAGCGCCCGCGTCCCGCGGCGGGGCAACCCGCCGGGTCGCTCCCGAGGCCGGGCGCCGCCTCGAGCCCGAGGGCGCCTGCGGTGGCTCCGGCCGCGCAAGGCCGCGCCCCGGCGGCGCGAGGGAACCTGCCGGGCGTGGGGGCGGTCCCGCTGACGCAGTCGTTCGGCGGCGCCCGCGCAGGCGAGGAGCCCGTGGTGGCCATGCGGGAGGCGACGCCCCTGAACCTCCGCGGGGCCGGTGGGCCATCGCCCGCGCGCTTCGGAGCGACATCGTCCGCCGCGCACCGCGCGGGCGACGCCGGGCGGCTTGCTTCGAGCGCGGCGTCGCCGGCTGGAGGGCCTCTCGGTGCGTCGACGGCCGGAGCGCCAGCGCCGGCGTCCCTGGGGCGCGAGCGTCCGGACGCAGAGCACGAAGCTGCCGCAAGACCTCAACCCCAGGGCCGCCAGCGGCCTTTCCTCGGCGATCTCGGCGAGGACATGCTCGACGAACCCACGCTCGACGCGCCCACGATCGTCGACGACGGGGACGATGACGACGACGATGTCCCCACGCGGACGCGCGAGGCGACCCACGCCACGCCTGTCGTGCCGCACCCGATCGACGCGACGCCGACGCTCGGCGCGCCCCAGGCGCTCGCAGATGCGCCGGCCGCAGGTCGCGCCGTTGCGGCGCCGCTCGAACGAGCCGCGGGGGCGCCCGCGACCGCGTCGCCCGCGGGGGGCGGCGCGCTCCTCGGGCCGAGCGCCGCCGCTGCCGGCGCGCTCGGCCCGCAGCAAGCCTCGCCGCCCCCGCAGCGCGCCCTCGCCGCGCAGCCCGGCGCTGCTCCCGTTCAGAGCGCAGCGCAGGGCTCAGCCGCGCCGGCGGCGTCGCCCCTCGGGGCGGCCGACGGCATCGGGCTGATCACCGATGTGCCGCCTGACCGCTCGGGGCGGCTCGGGATCATCATCGCGGTGGTGGTCGCGCTGCTCCTGGCGGTGGGGGCGATGCTGTTCGCCGCGCAGCTCGGCCTGCTGGGGGCCGCGCCCTCCGCGCCCCGGAACGGGGCGGTCGCGCCGGTCCACGCGTCGCTCGTGGCTCGCGTGCGGTCGGAGCGCCTCCTTGTGGAAGCTCTGGATCTGCGCGTCGAAGCCGCCCATGTCCACGCGCAGGAGCGCCTCGGGCCGGAGGCCTGAGCGGCGCGCGGTCGCCTCGGTCCGCTCGGGGAACGGCGAGATCCACACCATCCTGCCGCCCGGCGCGAGCGCGCGCGCGGCGCCCTCGACGAAGCGATCGAGCATGGCGTCGAGATCTCCCGTGCGCTCGACGCGCCGCCCGAGGGGGGGGTTGGTCAGGATCAGCGTGGGCGGCTCTCCCGGGGGCGGCGCGCCGCACGCGTCGCGCTGGAGGAGCTCCGCGTCGCGCGCGCCCGCGGCGTCGAGGTTCTCGCGCGCGATCTGCAAGGCGCGAGGATCGCGATCGGAGCCCACGAGCCGCCGGTACGGCCCGAGCAGGGCGCGCTCGCAGAGCTCCAGGCCTGAGCCGACGAACGGATCCCAGACCACGTCGTCGCCGCGCACCCCCGCGATGCGCGCCAGCGCGGCCGCGATCGTCGGGTGCGACGCCGCGGGCACGTCGCCCCGGCGGTACGCGAACCGCGGGTCGGGCAGGCGCGGCGCGAGCTCGACCCGGACACGGCCCCCGCCCTCGTAGACGACCATGTCCCAGGTGCTCTGGGTCGGATCGTTCACGAGCTCCGGGGCCTCCGCCTCCACGGCCGCCGCGGCGCGGAACACCGCTGCCCGGCGCTTGCCGCCGCCCGCCCAGTCGATGCGGTAGCGGATCGCGCCCTGCGTGAAGCGGCGCAGGATCTCGCGCGCCTCCCGCGAGATCAGCCGCTCGGCGACCGCCGCGGCGAGATCGGCGCCCTCGTCGAGCTTCCGCAGCGGCAGCGGGAGCGCGAACGACAGCATCGTGCGCGCCCCGAACAGGGCGTCGAGGCGGCCGCTCAGCACCACCTCGACCCGCGTCCCGCCGCACGGATCGCTCCGGAGCTCGGGGACGAGCGCCCCGCCGGGAGAGCCGGCGTCGAGCGCCGCGAGCTCCTCGGCGAGGATCGCCTCCAGCCCGCGCCGGCAGCGCACCGCCACCCGGAGGGGGCGCTCCGGCGCGCGATCGCCGGCGATCTCGGACGGCTCGCCGCGCGTCAGGGTCCTCCTGGCGAGGAGCTCGGCGCGCGCGCGCACGCCGGCGATGTCGTCGCCGCCGAGCTCGGCCAGCGCGTCGAGCGCGGCGCTGCCGCCGACCTTGCCGAGCGCGTCGATCAGCGCGCGGCGGACGTCGGGCGAGCGCTCGCCGCGCGCCGCGTCGGCGAGCGCCTGCTCGACGAGCGATCGCCCGGCATCGGCCGCGTGCGGCTTGCCGAGCGCCACCGCGGCCATGCGGCGCGTGCGGCGATCGTCGTCGCGAAGGCAGGCGAGCAGGTAGTCGCGCGCCCGCTGCGAGACGTCGGGGTCGAGCGGCGCCGCGGCCATCAGCTTGCCGACGAGCCGGGTGAGCGGCGCGCGCAGCGCCGGCGTCGCGCCGGCCGCGCGCTCGAGCGCGGCGGGCAGCGCCGCAGCGCCGGCGCGCCGCAGCGCCCGCTCCGCCAGCTCGGCGGGCTCGCCGGCCGCCTCGAGCATCTCCATCAAGGCGGCGAAGTGACGGCGGCCCGGCGTGAAGCCCGGATCCGACAGGGCGTGCTGGAGGTCGGGGTCGGGCGTGGCGGGTGGGGTCATCGTGGCTTGGATCTCCGCGTTTTCATTAGGATCCCGGCGGGGTCAGCGGGCCGGGATCGCGGGCGGCGCCTGCGCCGCTCTCCGCGCGCGCTCGACTTTCGCGACAAGCGCGGCGCTCCAGCAAGCTCTTTCGATGCCAGGGCGCCGGCGCTCTCGTTTTCGGTCGCCGGGTCGCTAGAGTTTCTCCATGCCGGATCTGAGCCAGGTCATCCCGCGGACGGCGCTGCCGCACGACGTGCTGCGGGCGGCGCTCGGCGCGCTCGAGGCAGGGCGGCGGGTGGTGCTCGCCTCGGTGGTGGCCCGGCACGGCTCGGCGCCGTCGACGCCGGGGCAGAAGCTCTGCCTCTTCGACGATCTCACGGCGATCGGCACGATCGGCGGCGGCGCCGTCGAGCGGGCGGCGCTCGGCATCATGGGGCGCGCGCTCGACGAGCTCGCCAGCACGCCGAAGCTCGAGACGTTCCGGCTGGGCCCGACGCTGGGCATGTGCTGCGGCGGCTCGGTCGAGGTCCTCATCGAGCCGATGCTGCCCGCGGTGCACGCCCTCGTGATCGGCGCCGGGCACGTGGGCGTGTTCGCCGCGCCGCTCCTCGCGTCGCTGGGCTTCCGCGTGACCCTCTGCGACGCGCGCGCGGCCGCCGCCGATCCCGCCCGCGTGCCGGCGCCCGCGCCGCTCGCCCGGGTGCTGTCGGCCCACGACGGCGCGCTGCAGGGCCTCGCGCAGGCGACTGGGGATCAGGTGCGGCTCGTGCTCGCCGAGCACGACGACCCCGAGGTGCTCGCGGGGCTGCCGCGGGATCTCGGTGAAGCGGCGGCGCTCGTGATGACGCACGATCACGCCCTCGATCAGGAGGCGATCGCGTGGGCGCTCGCGCGCGGCTTCGGCTATGTGGGCGGCGTCGGGAGCCGCGCGAAGGCGGCGCGTACGCGCGCGCGGCTCGAGGCGAAGGGGCTGCCGGAGGGCGACGCCGCGCGGGTGAGGATGCCGGTCGGCCTCGACATCGGCGCGCGCACGCCGGCCGAGATCGGCGTCGCCCTCGCCGCGGAGCTTGTTGCATGGCGCGCGGGGCGGCAGCGGGCTCGATGGTCGCCGGCCGGCCCCACGGCAGCGGGAGAGGAGCAGGCTGGATGAAGCGCGTGATCACGATCGTGCTGGCTGCGGGTGCGGGCAAGCGGCTCGGTGGGCCGAAGGCGCTCCTGGCCTGGCCGTCGGCGACGAAGGGTGGGGCCGAGCGGCCGCTGGCGATCGCGCACGCGGAGGCCCGGCTCTCGGCCGAGAGCGCGCGGGTGCTCGTGGTGGTGCGCAGCTCCGTCTTTCACGCGCTGCTGGCGCACGTGCAGCCGGGCATCGACCTGGTCTCGTGGACCGCGCCGGACGACGCCGGGCCGGCGGGCTCGCTGGCCGTCGCTGCGCCGCGCATCGGCGATGCCGACGCCGTCGTCGTGACGCCGGTCGACGTGCCGCCCGCGCGCACCGCGACGGTGGCGCGGCTGCTCGCCCGGCTCGAGGCGGACGCGTCCTCGGCGACGCCGCCGCTGGCGGTGCGGCCGCGGCACCTCGGCCGCGGTGGGCACCCGGTGGTGCTGCGCACCGAGGCGCTCCAGCGTTACCTGGAGGCTGATCCGCCGCCGCTCCGGGATCACCTGAGGGCGCTCGGCAACAGGTGCGTCGACGAGGAGGTGGACGATCCGGGGGTGCTGCACGATCTGAACGTCCCGGTCGACGTGATCCGCGTGCTCGGGGGGCCGCCGCGCTTTCTCGCCTGAAGGCGGCTGGCGATCGCCCACCTCGCGGGTCACGCCGCGCGGCGCGCTCGGGTCGACGTCTCCTGGGGGACCGGGCTATCGTCGGTGAGGAGGAGCATACGAATGGCGACGAGCCCTCCAGCGTCAGCGAGCACCGTGGGGAGCAGCGTGCCCCGCACGGACGGCCCACCCAAGGTCACGGGGGCGTCGCGCTACGTCGACGACATCCCGGCAATGCCGGGGGAGATCTTCGGGCGCACCGTGCGGAGCCCTGTGCCGCGCGGGATCCTCCGGGGGGTGCGGCTCGACCCCGCGTTCGACTGGAGCGACATCACCGTCGTGCTCGCCGAGGACGTCCCGGTCAACGTGGTCGCGCTGATCCAGGACGATCAGCCCGTCCTCGCGGCCGGAAAGGTGAACCACGCCTACGAGCCGATCGTGCTGCTCGGCTGCGCGGATCGGCTGAAGCTCGCGCGGGCGGTCCAGGCCGTCGCGCTCGACATCGATCCGCTGCCGCCGGTGCTCGACGCGCGCGCCGCGCTCGAGGGCGGGGAGATCATCTGGGGCGCCGACAACTTGATCAAGCGGTACCTCATCACGAAGGGGGGCGCCGACGTCGCGCGGGAGCGCGGCGAGGCGAGCGAGGCCGCCATCGACGCGGCGCTCGCGCGCTGCGAGGTGGTCGTCACCGGGACGTACGCCTCGCACCACCAGGAGCAGCTCTACATCGAGCCGCAGGGGGTCATCGCCTGGTGGGACGAGGCAGGCGCGCACGCGACGGGCTCGATCCAGTGCCCGTTCTACGTCCACAAGGCGTTCCTGAAGGCGTTCGGCCTCCCTTCCGACCGGATCCACATCACCCAGTCGGTGACGGGGGGCGGCTTCGGCGGCAAGGAGGAGTACCCGTCGATCATCGCGCTCCACGCGGCGCTGCTCGCGAAGAAGAGCGGCCGTCCGGTGCGCATGATCTACGACCGGACGGAGGACATCGAGGCGACGACGAAGCGCCACCCGGCGTCCTGCGAGATCACGAGCGGCTGCGATCGTGACGGGACGCTGCGCGCGCTGAAGATCCGGATCCTCATGGACGGCGGCGCGTACGCGACGCTGACGCAGGTGGTCCTGTCGCGCGGCGCCCTCCACGCCGCGGGCGCCTACCGCTGGGACGACGTGTGGATCGACGCGGCCGCCGTGGCCACGAACACGCCGCCGAACGGCGCCTTCCGCGGCTTCGGGGCGCCGCAGACGATCTGGGCGATCGAGCGGCACCTCGACCGCGTCGCGCGGGAGCTCGGGTGCGATCCGCTCGACGTGAAGGAGAAGAACGTGCTGCGCCCCGGCGACGCGACCGCGACGGGGCAGGTGCTCCGCGTGAGCGTCGCGGGCGAGCAGTGCATCGCGCAGGCGATCGCGGCGAGCGGCTACCGGCAGAAGCGCGCGGCCGGGCCGGTCGTCCGAGGCCGGGTGGCGCGCGGGATCGGGCTCTCGGTGTTCATGCACGGCGCGGGCTTCACCGGGTCGGGAGAGCGCTACTACAAGGGAAAGGTCGCGCTGGATCTCGCGCCCGGCGGGCGGCTCCGCATCCGCACGGCGTCGACGGACATCGGCCAGGGGACGGAGACGGTGTTCCGGCAGATCGCCGCCGACGCCGCGGGGCTGCCGCTCGATCGGGTCGAGTTCGCCGTGCCGTGCACGACGACGGTGCCCGACTCGGGCCCCACGGTGGCGTCGCGCACGGTGATGGTGGTCGGCTCGATCGTCGAGGCCGCGGCGCGGGAGCTGGCGAGCCGCGTGCGCGAGGAGCAGTCGGCCGCGGCGGGATCGCCGGCGCTGAGCTTCGAGGAGGCGGCCGACCGGCTGATCGCCCGCGAGGGCCCGGTGACGTCGCTGAAGCAGTACGAGCCGCCGGACTACGTGCGCTGGGACGACGAGGCGTACAAGGGAGACGCGTACCCGTGCTTCGGCTGGGCGTGCGACGTGGTCGAGGTCGAGGTGGACCTCGACACCTTCGAGGTGACGGTCGTCGACTTCTGGTCCGCCACCGACGTGGGCAAGGCGATCCACCCGGTGATGTGCAAGGGGCAGATCGAGGGCGGCAGCCTCCAGGCGATCGGCTGGTCGCTCTCCGAGGAGATCGTCTGGCAGGGCGGCAAGATCAAGAACCCGCGGATGACCAACTACATCATCCCGACGTCGCTCGACGCGCCGCCGTTCCATGTCGTGCTGGTCGAGGAGCCGTTCCCCTTCGGTCCAGGCGGCGGGGCCAAGGGCATCGGCGAGATGCCGATGGACGGCGGCGCGCCCGCGGTGGCCGCGGCGGTCGAGCACGCGACGGGGATCGCCGCGCGCTCGCTGCCGCTCACGCCGGAGCGCCTGCTCGAGGCGGCGCGGGGCGGCGCGGGGCCGCGCCCGCTGGCAGGGAGAGGGGAGCGCGCATGAAGGTATCGCTCGTCGTCAACGGTTCGCCGCGCGAGGTCGATCTGCCGCCGCTCTCGCGGCTTCTCGACGCGCTCCGGGGCCCGCTCGGGCTCACGGGCACGAAGGAGGGCTGCGCGGAGGGCGAGTGCGGCGCGTGCACGGTGCTCCTCGACGGGGACCCCGTGAACGCGTGCCTCGTCGCGATCGGGCAGTGCGAGGGGCGGCAGGTGACCACGGTCGAGGGCCTCGCCAGCGCCGGGCACCTGTCGCCGCTGCAGCGCTGCTTCGTCGAGGAGGGCGGCGCGCAGTGCGGGATCTGCACGCCGGGCATGCTCCTCTCCGCGGAGGCGCTGCTCGCGCGGCGCCCGGATCCGTCGGAGCTCGACGTGCGCGAGGCGCTCGCCGGCAACCTGTGCCGCTGCACCGGTTACCAGCGGATCGTCGAGAGCGTCCGCGCCGCCGCGGCGCTGCGCCGCGGGGAGGGAGGGGCGGCCCCGTGAGCCTCGCGGATCTACGGCTGTTCGAGATGCGGCACGTCTCCGGGCTCGGTCTGCTGTGCGAGATCGTGGCGGAGCGGGCCGCGCTCGGCGCGCCGGTCACGCTCCTCGCCGGCGGCACCGACTGGGTCGTCGAGCAGGAGCTCAGGCCTCCGCTCGATGTCGCTGCGGGGAGCGGGGCGGCGCCGCCGCTCGTCGTCGACGTGTCCCGGCTCTCGGACCTGCGAGGCATCTCGCTCTCCGGCGACACGCTCCGGGTGGGCGCCGCGACGACTTACCTGGAGATGCGCCGGAGCGACGCGATCGCCGAGCGGGCGCCGCTCCTCGCTCGGATGAGCCGCGACGTCGGCGCGGTGCAGATCCAGGCGCGCGGCACGCTCGGCGGCAACCTGGCCACGGCGTCGCCGGCCGCGGACGGCGTCGCCGCGCTCGCCGCCTACGACGCGACCGTCGTCGTGCAGAGCGTCCGCGGGGAGCGGCGCATCCCGATGAGCGCCCTGCAGACGGGCTACAAGCGCACGTCGCGGGCGCCGGACGAGGTGATCATCGCCGTGGAGATCGCGCTGCCGGCGCCTGGGTCGCCCTGGTACTGGCGGAAGATCGGCGCGCGGCGGGCTCAGGCGATCTCGAAGGTCGCGCTCGCGGGCGTGGCCGAGGTGCGATCCGGGCGGCCCGTGCGGCTCGGGCTGGGGATGGCGTCGGTCGCGCCGACGACGGCGCTCCTGCCGAGCGTGCGCGCGCTCTGCCTGTCCCGCCCGCTCGCCGAGCTCACCGCGGCGGAGGTCGACGCCGCGGTGGCGCAGGACGTCTCGCCCATCGACGACGTGCGCTCGACGCGGGCGTACCGGGAGCACTGCGCTCGCGGGGTGGTGCGGGAGCTCCTTCGAGAGCTCGGCGCGCCGGTCTGATCATTCCATCCAGTCGAGCTGCCCGGCTTCAGGCCTTCGGCCGCGTCCGCCGGGGCACGTCGGCCGCTCGTACGACGGCGGCGGGAGCGGCGTATCCGCGTCCATGTCGTGGCAGCGAGCGCATCGCCGCGGGGTGTTGGTGCCGGCCTGAAAGATGGTGACGCAGCCGCAGGCTGGGCAGATCATGCCGATGTCGTAATTCATGAGCACTCCTCGACGACGAACGCTCCAGGGCGGTTCGAGCGGCGGGAAGATGCGCTGAGGGGGCGACGTGGTTGCGACGGCGCGGCAACATCGCGTGGAAGGGTGGATGCCGGCGATCCGGGGCCGTCGAGAACGAACGCAGGATCACCCTCGGCCAGGTGGCCCGCCTGTTCCGTGTGTGGGGCGATAGCGCTCGGGAACGTTCTCCGGCGGCGCAGCGGATCGCGCTTTTCGGTGCGTCAGGCGCTGCTGGGGCGCGCCGAGCTCCGCCGTCCGCGTCAGAGCAAGGTCAGGAGGCGTCGGGCGCGGGCCTCGGCTGCCTGGATGATCTGCTCGGACTCTGGCTCGGAGAGCTCGAGCTTCTTGCTCAACGCGGCGATGTACTGCTTCTCCGCGTCGTGCTGCTCGCCGTCGACGAAGGTGAGCAGGACCGCGTGCTGCAGCAGCGCGCGGCGATCGTCGCCGCCGAGCTCGCCGAGGGCCACATCGTCGAGGGTCCTTCGCTGGGCGGCGTAGGCGCGGATCTCCTTCGCCTGGTCCTCGTTCGCCTCGAACGCCGCGATCAGCCCCTCCACCATCTCTCGCTCGGCGTCGTGGAACTCGCCGTCCGCCCACGCCACGCTCACGAGCGACTTCACGATCGCCATGCTCTGCTCTTGCATGGCGTCGAGTGTCGTCGCTCCCCAGGGGCAACGTCAATCGTGAGGGGAAGGCGTCCTCGCCTCCGCGCGCGGGATGGCGTGGAGAGCTCCCCGCGCGAGCGCCTCCGTCAGCGAGGCGAAGACATCGGGCCGCAGCGTTCCAGCGAGCCCGGCGAAGAGCAGGGCGAGCGCGAGGAGCGCAAGCCACAAGGACAGACCCCTCCGGCGCGGGGCGACCAGCGGCGCAGGCGGCCTGTCGTCGTCGTCAACCAGGACGACCCGAGCGGATTCGGGCGAGGCGGGCTCGGATGCAACAGGACGCACCACCCCGGCGAGCGGTGGGCGCGCACCGGGGATGCCGAGCGCGGAGGCAGCGGAGATGGCAGCGACCGGAGGCGGCGTGAGGGTGGGGTCGAGGCCAGCGAGCGCCTTCATGCTGCGCGCCGCACGGCGCTGCGCGCTGTGCTCGGACTGCGCCACGAAGCGCGCGACGAGCTCGTCGACCCGGGAAGCGCCTGCGCCGACAGCATCTGCAGGAGGGCGAGCGCTCCGGGATCGCCGCGAGGCGTTCCACACGATCGCATCGACGGGACCGAGCTCCGGCGGGCACGGCGTCTCCGTCGGCGCTGCGTCCGCGGGCGGTTCGTCGGGCGCTGCGTCCGCGAGGGGCTGAGCCGGCGCTGCGTCCAGGGGCGGTTGCGCGGGAGGCAGATCCGCGGGCGGTTCCGCTGGCGCTGCGTCCGCAGGCGGTTCCGCTGGCGCTTCAGGTAGCTGCGCGGGCGCCGCGTCCGCAGGTGGCTGCGCTGACGGCGCTGCGTCCGCAGGTGGCTGCGCTGGCGCTGCGTCCGCAGGCGGTTCCGCTGGCGCTGCGTCCGCAGGCGGTTCCGCTGGCGCTGCGTCTGCAGGCAGCTGCGATGGCGCTGCATCCGCAGGCGCAGCAGCGGCGTGCGCGGGTTCCGGACCGTCGGCTTCCGTCGCCAGCAAGGCCTCGACCGGCGCGGCCGGACCCGTCGGGACCGGCGCGGCCTGAGCGCCGTCATCGCGCCGCGCCGGAAGGGGCCAGGGCAGCGTGTGCCGCGCTGCCGGCGTCTCGTCGAACGGCGAGACAGCCGATCGAGGACCCGCAGGCACGGCGAGCTCCGCCCGACGGACGAGCGGCCAGGCGCCATAGGCCGGTGTGACCTGGAGCGCCGCCTCCGCCGCCATGAACTGGATGGCGGGCGCGCGCGACGTCTCGATGGGCTCCGGGACGTCGGTCTCGTCGGCGGGCGCCTCCGCCACGCGGGCGAGCACGGCCTCCTCGGCCGCAACCGCCTCCGTCCAGACGGCCGTGGCCACGGTCGGCGTCGGCTCCTGCGAGAGCGGCACGACGTCGGCGGGATCCGGGGAGAGCTCGACGAGGATCGACTCGGTCGGCGTCGGTTCCCGGGGAGACGGCGCGACGCCGGCAGGACCAGGAGAGAAGTCGACGAGGAGCACCTCGATCCCCTCGGGGCTCGTGAGCGCCTCGCCGCAGCCAGAGGGGCTGAAGGCGACGAGCGATGGCGCCGCTGCGGCGCGCGCTTCTTCAGGAGCGATCTCCGCCGCGCGCGCCATCGGCGCCACGGGCGCGATCGACCGAGCCGGCTCGATGAGCTCCGGGATGGCCGGGATCTCGGCCGGTGCGCCCTCATCGAGCTCCACCACCGCCTGCACGACGGTCGGGGTCGGCTCCGGCAGCGCCTCGACATGCTCTCCGGCGAACGATGAGCGCTCGGGCGCCTCGACGTGCTCGCCGGCGCGCGCGAGCTCCGATGCGACCTCGGGACGCGCCTCGACGGCCACCGCCCTGGCACCATCGCTCGCACCCGCGGGCGCCGGAATCGCCGCTGCCGTTTCACACGCGAACAGCCCGGGGCTGAGCGTGAGCTCCACGACCGCAGGTGCGACCGGTCCGGGGCTGAGCGTGAGCTCCACGATCGGAGGCGCCAGGGGCGCAGCGGAGACGTCGCCGCGCGGGGCAGCGGAGATCGCGTCGCGCCGCTCGTGCTCCGGTCGCGCGGGCGGCTGCGTCTCGTTCGCTTCCGGCGCCGCGGGCTTCGCCTGGACGTCCGGGCGCGGGCGCTTTAGCCGACCCGCCTCCTTGGCGCGCAGCGTCTCACGGGCGAGCCGCGCCAGCGCCCGCCGGGCGGCGTTGCGGTTCACGGGGATCAGCGCGGCCTCGAGCTCCCGCGCGACCGCTTCCGGGTCCTGCTCGGACGCGGGGCGCGGGCGCGCCGTCGCCGTGAGGTTCGGCATGCTGCCGGCGGACGCGGCGAGGAGCCGGGCGAGCAGGTCGCGCAGCAGCCGCGCGGCCTCGGTCGGCGCCACCGCCTCGCCGCGCGCGCGCACCGTGACGGTGCCTTCGGTCGTGAGCAGCACCGCGCGATCGTCGAGCCTGAGGGGCAGGCGGGACGTCGCGTCGCTGACCGCAAGCGCGAGGTAACCCGAGGTCTCCGGCACCAGCGAGGCGCTCCGCGCCTGCGCCGCGGCGACGACCTCCTCCAGCGTGACGCAAGCGCTCACGAGCGCCCCCGACCTGCAGCATCGCCCGGCCCGCCCGCGCGCGCCGGCCTGACCGGCACCCCCGCCGCCTCGAGGTACGCCTTCGCTTCGCCGATCGTGTACTCGGCGTCGTGGAAGATCGACGCGGCGAGCGCGGCGTCGGCGCCGCCCTCGACGAGGCCGGCGCGCAGGTGATCCAGCGTCCCGACGCCGCCCGACGCGATCACCGGGACCGGCACGGCCCGCGCGATGGCGGCGGTCAGGAGGAGGTCGTAGCCGTCCCGCGTGCCGTCGCGATCCATGCTCGTCACGAGCAGCTCGCCGGCGCCCGCGCGCGCGATCTCCTCGGCCCACGCGACCGCGTCGCGCCCCGTGTCCCGCCGGCCGCCGTGGGTCACCACCGTCCAGGCCACGCGCGAGGGATCCGCGATCCGGCGCGCGTCGATCGCCACCACGATCGCCTGCGCACCCCACCGGTCCGCGGCGCGCCGCACGAGGTCGGGATCGTTGACGGCGGCCGTGTTGATCGCGACCTTGTCGGCCCCCGCGTTGAGGAGCGCCTCGATGTCCTGCTCGGACCGGACGCCGCCTCCGACCGTGAGCGGCGTGAACAGCACCTCCGCCGTGCGCGCCACGACGTCCAGGATGATGCCGCGCTTCTCGTGCGACGCGGTGATGTCGAGGAACGTGATCTCGTCCGCGCCCTCGGCGTCGTAACGGCGGGCGGCCTCGACGGGATCGCCGGCGTCCCGCAGCCCCACAAAGCGGACGCCCTTCACGACGCGGCCGTCTTTGACATCGAGGCACGGAATGATGCGCTTCGCGAGCATACGTCCGCGTTAGCCCACTTGCCGCGCCTGGGCCAACTGTTGCGCCGTGCGCCCGCTCCAGAGCCGCGGGGAGCGTCCTCTCCCGCTCGTTGCCGGCATTTCCGGCCGCCCGGGAGGCGCCGCGCGCCGGCCGCAGCGCCCGGAGCCTGACCGCGCCGCGGTTCCTCGCTACCATGGCGCCATGCATTGCCCGCACTGCGGGAGACCCGTACCCGAGGGCTCGATCGCGTGCCCGCACTGCGGCGCCGCCCTCGCGCCGCCGGGCGGAGCAGCCGGTTACTATGGGATGAAGCCCGCGGCCCGCACCATGGTCGGGGTCACGCTCCCCGACCTGCTCCGACAGACGCCGTCCACGCCGGCCGATCCGGGGGGCGCGGGCCCGGGCAAGGCCGCGCTGCCGCCCATGGCCGGCGGGCCGGGCGCCGCCTCGCGCACGATCGTCGGCATGCCCGCCGCGATCTTCGGCGCGGCGCCCGCGCAGGCCGATCCGCGCCTGTCCGGGGGCACGCTTGTCGCGGGGACCCCGGCTGCAGCCGCCCCGGGAGCGCGCCTCGACGCGCCCGCCGCTCCGACCGCGCCGGCGCACGCGGCTCCGATCGCGCCGGCGCACGCGACTCCGGTCGCGCCGCTGCACGGAGCGCCGAGCGAGCTCCGCCTCGATCACACCGTGCCGATCGCCCCCGGCCTCGCGCCGTCGCGCGGTCCGGCGCCGCTGCCCGCCGTGTCCCGAACGCTGGTCGGCGTCGCGCGGCCGGGCATCGCGCCGCTCGCGCCCGGCGCCCCGGCCGAGCCCGATCTCGAGCTCGACGCGCGCTACCAGCCGGCCGGAGAGCTCGGCGCCACGATCGCGCCGGCGCGCTTCCGTGCACCTCCGCTGCAGAACCCGGCGCTCATGCGCCCCCACCGCCTGAAGCAGCGGCTCCCGCCGCCGCAGGCCCAAAGGCGCCCGCGCACGTCGCGTCGGGCCGTCGCGGTCGTCGTCGCGGGCGGCGTGCTCGCGCTCGGCGCGGTCCTGTTCGCGCTGCTCTGGCCGAGCGCTCCGCCGGTGACCGCGCGCGCACGCGCCGACGCCGAAGGCCGCGAGCTCATCGAGCTCCGGTGCGACAGCTGCCCTGACGGCACGGCGGTCTCCATCGGCGAGGGGCGCGCGACCATCGCCGGCCGCGTCGCGCAGATACCGCTCGCGAGCCCGCTCTCCGTCGGCGAAAACCGGATGAAGGTCGCCATCGACCGCCCCGGCAGCGGGCGCGACGAGACGGTCGGCGTCGCCATCCACGTCGCCTACCGGATCCGCCCCGACCTCGGCACGCTGCAAGGGGAGCGGCCCTCGATCCAGGTCGTGGTCGAGGCGAGCAAGGGGACGCAGGTGCTCCTCGACGGCAAGGAGGTCGCGCTCACGAGCGGCCGGGCCATCGAGTCGATCGACGTCACCGCCGCGGTCGAGGGGCTCTCGGACGAGACGAAGACGCTGAGCCGGCAGGTGCCGTACACCGTCACGCCGCCCGACGGCCCACGCGAGCAGGGCATGGTGAGCGTCGCGGTCGGCATCGTCCCGCTCAGCATCGAGGCGCCCGGCCCGAGCGTGGTCATCGACAAGGAGAGCTTCGTGCTCGCCGGGCGCACGGCCCGCGGCGCGCAGATCTTCGCCGGCGCGCACCCGATCGCGGTTCGCCCCGACGGCACCTTCGCGCACGTGATGAACGTCTCGTCTGTGGGCGCGACCCAGTTCGAGGTGCGCGCGAAGATGCAGGGCATGGCGCCGCGCATCGCGAAGATCGCGGTGCGCCGCGTCGACCGGCTCGACACCGCCGCGAAGGAGTTCGCCGGCCGCGGCCCCATCGGGTACGCGGAGCTCGCCGCGGGCGCGAAGGACAACATCGGCAAGCCGATCGCGGTGACCGGCGAGGTCCTCGAGGTGCGCCGGCAGGGTTACGCGACGCTGATCCTGCTCTCGGTGCCGCCCGCGTCCGGCTGCAAGGCGGGCGGCGCGACCGCCGCGAGCGCAGGCGCCGCGCCGCGCTCTCCGGACGCGTGCAAGGTCCGGCTCGTCCACGGCGCCGACAACCCCGCCCAGCGCGGCGACATCCTCACCGCCTACGGCAGCGTCGCGCCGCCGTTCGTCGCGCCGGGCGGCGCCGAGATCCCCGAGGTGGGGGTCGAGTTCACCGTGAAGGGCGCCCGATGAGCGCCGCGCGCACGACGGCGTGCAGCCCGCGAAAGCCACGCCGCGCTCGGAGGGCGGGCCTCGCCGCGGCCGCGATCCTGCTCTCCGCCGCGGCGCCGCTCGCCTTCGCCGACACCGTCGACACGAGCCGGCCGCACACGATCGTGGTCGGCGCGCCCCGCGGCTTCGCCCCGAGCGAGCGGCTCGACGCGCGCCGCACGGGCCGCTCCGCCGCGCGGCTGCCCTTCCCCGCGCGCGAGGCATGGCGAAGACAGCTCCGCGGCGGCATCGACGCCGCGCCGCTCGCGGACGCCGCGGGCGATCTCGTCCTCACGCTGACGGTCCCCGAGGTCGTCAAGCTGGGCGCGGACGGCCGGGAGCGCTGGCGCGTGCGCATCGGCGACAGCGCGCCGCTCGCGCCCGCCGTGCTCACGAGCGACGGCACCGTCGCGCTCATCACCTCGTCCGGCGTCGCCGTCGGGCTCACGCCTGCGGGCAGCGTGCGCTTCGCTGTCCCCCTCGGCCTCCGCGGGCGCGACGCCGACGTGACGCCCCTCGCGCTCGACGACGGCGGGCTCGTGGCGGCCCTCGGGCGCTCGCTCGTCGAGCTCGCCGCGGACGGGAGCGTGCGCGCCCGCGCCGAGATCGCGGAGCGCGCGACGGGCGCCCTGCTCGCGGGCCCCGACGGTACGCTCGTGACCACCGAGTCGGGCGCGGTGCTGGCCTGGCGCCCGCCCGGCGCGCCGAGGCGCGTCGGCTCTCTCGGCGGCGTGCCTCGCCGCGGCGCCGCCCTCGCCGACGCCCGCACGCTGCTCGCGGTCGTCGATGGCCGCCGCCTGGTCGCGCTGGATCTGCCGACCGGGACCGCCGTGGTCCGGGCCGGCGCGGCCTTCAGCGCGCTCGACGGGCCGCCCGCCATCGGCGTCGGGGGCGTGGCCGTGGTCTTGTCGACGACCGGCCTGCTCCTCGGGGTCAACGCCTCGGGCGATCAGGCGTTCCGGGTCGTGATCGACAGGCCCCCAGGCGGCACGGCGCCCGCCGACGCCGGGCTCTCCGGCTTCTTCGGCCCGGCGGACGCGAAGTCGAGCCCACCGGTCGTGATCGATCGCACCGGCCGCGTCGGCTTCGTGCGCGCGGGCGGACGCGCCGGCGTCGTCGAGGCGGACGGCAACGTCTCCATCGCGGCCGAGCGCGTCTGCTCCGCGCCGGTCGCCGTCGTCCCTGCCGGCGAGGAGAGGATGGCGATCGCCTGCCGTGACGGCACCGTGGTGATGCTGGCGCGCTAGAGGCGTTGCTCGGAGCCTGAGGCCGCGTGCCGCCCCCTGCGCGCGCTGGTCGGCCGGTGCCGCCGACCAGCACGGCCGATGGAAGGGATCAGGCGTCGACGTCCCAGGTCGCGGTGTCCGGGTTCCACTTCTTCCAGCTGCCCGCGTCGTCCCAGTACAGCTCGGGCTCGCCCGCCTTCGTCTTGTACCGCGCGATCGTGATCTGACCCTCGAGCGCCGCCGCGTCCGTCTCTTCGTACAGGGGGGCGGCGAGCGCGTCTTCGGGGATCATGTGCATGCTCACGACGAGCTCGTCGGCATTCGCCTCGACGACGCAGAACCCGTTGCTGCTGGCGTTGCTGAAGGCGAGGTGCGGATTGACCTTCGTCGTGCTGTCGACGAGGAGGCCGTCGATCGTCTTCTCGCTCAAGGCGCCTTTCAGCGCTGGATGGCTCGCCACCTGCTTCGCCAGCACCGAGCTGTACGTGGCCGACGAGATCGCGGAGCCGCCGAATTCCACGATCTTGGCTGTGGAGGCGGTGTTGTCCACTGCCGGTGTCCCTGCGAGGAAGGCGCCGAGATCGCCGGTGATCGACACCACGTTGCCCGGGACCGAGGCGAGCACCTCGAGCAGCTCGTTGCGTTCCTTGCGGAAGCCGTCCCAGCCGTCACAGCTCAGGTAGATGTGCCGGGTGAGCGGCTCCGGCTCGGCGTCCTCGGTGATGGCGACGGCGAGCTGTGAAAGGCGGTATTCATTCCCCCACACCTTCCAGGTGCTCTGCGACTCGGACATCGTCTTCTCGAACCAGGCTCTCTGCGCCTCTCCCATAACGACACCGCGCGCCGCGTCGGCCGTGAGGGCGATCGTCGACACCGGGTCGAAGGTATCCTTGACGACGAAGTAACGTGACCCGAGCGCGCTGTAATAGTCCGTCTTTCCGAGATCGGCGTAGGCGATCCCGAGGTCCAGGGAGGCCATGTCGCCGGCGCTGATGAGGGGCACCTGGTCGGCGCTCTGCTCGTTCAGCTTCGCCACGATCTGGTTGACGACGGCGGCGCTGAGGGGGCGCGGCGTCTCGTTCTGAGCGAACCCGAGGTGCGGGTCGAAGCCGAACAGGG
The DNA here is from genome assembly GCF_051473855.1 of Sorangium sp. So ce375. Classification (NCBI taxonomy): domain Bacteria; kingdom Pseudomonadati; phylum Myxococcota; order Polyangiales; family Polyangiaceae; genus Sorangium; species Sorangium sp. So ce375. Next base: position 8,379,381 of record NZ_CP150335.1, on the reverse strand, counting down.
GAGCGGCCTTCTCCAGCGCGTCCTTGTATTTCGACCACCCGATGCCGTCGATGTCAGCGATGTAGAGGCTCATGTACGGGGCCAGCGCCGCGCGCTCTGCCGCTGCGCCTTCGAACGCGAGATCGAGGTCCGCCTTCTGCGCGACGACCTTCCCCGGAAAGGCGTCCTCCGGGATCAGGTGATCCGCGCGGTAGGAGCGTAGATCCGTCATCACGAGGTGGACGTGCTGCCCGAACGGGAAGTCCCGGTAGATGGTGATGTCCGCCGGATACGCGACCGCGCTGTCGTAGCGGAAGTCGTCGCCCGCCGGATCATTCGGGTAGTCGACCGGCATGTACTCGAACCAGGCCTGGTTCGCCGCCTTGCGCCGGTACTCGTCCGTCTCCGGCTCTCGGCCATCGAGATAGGCCGCGGTCGCGCCGTGGCAATCGTTGGAGAACTCGTGATCGCCCCAGACAGCGATCATGGGAAAGAGCTCGTGTACCCGCTGCAACGCCCGGTCGGACCGGTACGTCTTGTAGAGCTCCCGGTAATTGCTCAGCGACTTGGCGGCGTGGTAGGCGGCGCCCTCCGCCGGCTGGAAGGCGATGGCGCCGTTCACGTCGGAGAAGGAGATGCTGCGCTGCTCTGACGGTGCCTGGAGGCTCGGGTCCCCGGTCGTCTCGTAGATATAGCCCCCGAGGTGGACGACGAAGTCGAGCTGCTCTTTCGCCAGGGCCGCATAAGCGTTGTAATAGCGACCGATGTAGTCCTGACCGGACACGAAGGCGAAGCGCACCGGCACGTCCGCGTCCCGCGCGGGCGCCGTCTGCGTCCGCCCGACGCGTGAGCTGACGCAGCCCTCTCCCGTCGTATAGTAGAAGCGATAATAGTAGGTGGTCCCGGGGCTCAGGCCGGTCACCTTGACCTTGACGCAGTGATCGAACTCCGCCCGGGCGGTCACGCGGAACTGCGTGCTGCTCGACCCGACGGTGGCCACGGTGTCGGAGCTCGGCTCGAGCGCCACGAGCTGCGTGAACGCCTCGTCGAGCGCGACGACGAGCGCCAGGTTGAGATCCGCCTGCTGCTCGCCGTCGACGAGCCGGGTCCACAGCACGACGCTATCGTGCCTCGGGTCTCCGGAGGCCACCGACTGGGGGAAGAACGCGTCGTCCTCGTGCACCGCGCACGCGCCGGCGGGCTTCACATCATCGGTGCAGGCAGCCGGTACGACCACCGAACCAGCGGTCACCAGGGTGGCGCGAAGAAAGTCTCGGCGTCTCATCATCGATTGAAGTCCTCCAACGACGGATACACCCCGAGCGCTGCGCGCGCAACGGCGGCGCCGGGGCGCGCTTCACGCCGCCGTTGCGCGCGCAGCGCTCCTCGCGCTCGCTCGAGCGGCGCGGCCCGCAGCATGGCGCCTCCTCGCGAGGAGCGCGAGCGCTACTTGACGTGCCGAATCAGGCGGCATCTCGTGTGCGCTCACCCTGCTGAAGGCACACCATGTTCCAGACGAGCCTCTCCTCCGAAGCGCTGCGCTGCGCGCTCTCGCGCCTCCGCGACGGGCGTCCTGTCTTCGACCACACCGGCGGGCGCCAGCCGATCCATACCGTCTACGGCGGTGCCCACCTGTTCAAGGCCGACACCGCCCGGAAGCTCGGGGCGGTGGCGCTCCGCGCCGTCGAGGAGCACGCGCCCGACTTCGCCGCCTTCGCGCGGGCGATCGGCCTGCCGGGGGCCGAGGGGCTCCCGGAGGGGCGCGCCGACGCCCTCGCGCTCGCGGCCGCGATCGAGGCGGGCGGAGGCGCGGCCGAGGGCGGCTTCGGGCCGGCGCGGCTCGCGCATGCGGTGTACGCGCGCGTGCTCGACAAGCTCCGCAGCGAGCCCGTGGAGGACCTGCGCATCGATTTCGAGGACGGGTACGGCGTGCGCCCCGGCCACGAAGAGGACGCGCACGCCGCGGCCGCAGCGCGCGAGGTCGCCCTCGGCATGGCCGCGGGCGGCCTGCCTCCGTTCCTCGGGATCAGGATCAAGCCGCTCGGCGACGGGTGCGCCGAGCGGAGCCTGAGGACGCTCGACGTCTTCTTCTCCGCGCTCGCCGCCGCGTCGGGCGGCGCGCTCCCGCCCGCCTTCGCGGTGACGCTGCCGAAGGTGGTCGCGCCCGAGCAGGTCTCCGCGCTGGCCGACGCCCTCGACGCGCTCGAGAGCGCGCTGCGGCTGCCGACCGGCTCGATCCGGATCGAGCTGATGGTCGAGACGCCCGCCTCGATCATCGGTCCTCGCGGGGAGATCGCGTTGCCCGGGCTTGTCGAGGCGGCCCGCGGGCGGTGCGTGGCGGCGCACTTCGGCGCGTACGATTACACGGCGAGCTGCGAGATCACGGCCGCTCACCAGCACCTCGCCCACCCGGCGTGCGACTTCGCGAGGCACGTGATGCAGGTCTCCCTGGCCGGCTCGGGGCTCTGGCTCTCCGACGGTGCGAGCAACCTCCTGCCCGTGGGGCCGCACCGCGTGCGGCCCGGCGGCGCGCCGCTCACGCCGCAGCAGAGCGAGGAGAACCGGCGCGCGGTCGTGGGCGCATGGCGGCTGAAGTACGGGCAGGTGCGCCGCGCGCTCGAGAGCGGCTACTACCAGGGCTGGGACCTCCACCCCGCGGAGCTCCCGGTGCGTTACGCCGCCACCTACGCGTTTTTCCTGGAGGGCGTCGAGGCGGCCGCCGCTCGGCTGCGGAGCTTCGTCGAGCGGGCCGCCCAGGCGACCGTCGCTGGTACGGTGTTCGACGACGCCGCGACGGGGCAGGGGCTCCTGGGCTTCTTCCTGCGCGCGATCGGCGCGGGGGCGATGACGGAAGGCGAGGCGGTGGAGAGGACGGGCCTCACGCCGGACGAGCTCAGGGGCCGATCGTTTCAGGCCATCGTGGCGCGCCGGAGCGCGTGATAGGAGAGCAGCGGAGTGGACCGGTTCGCGGAGAGCCCGAGCGGCGAGGAGGACCGATGAGCGCGATCACGACGCACGTGCTGGACACGTCGCGGGGCTGCCCGGCGAGGGGCGTGCTGGTGGTGCTGGAGGTCGGCGACGGCGACGGCTACCGGGAGGTCGGACGCGGCACGACGGACGATGACGGTCGGCAGAGAGGCCTGCTCCCGCCCGGCGAGCGGCCCATCCAGGGACGCTACCGTCTCACGTTCCACACCGGCGCCTATTACGCGGCGCTCGGACACGAGAGCTTCTATCCCACGGTGTCGATCCTCTTCGAGGTCCGGGACCCGGCGCAGCACCATCACGTTCCGCTGCTCCTCAGCCCTTATGGCTACACGACGTACCGCGGCAGCTGAGCGCGTGTCCGCGCGAGAGCGTCGTCCCATCCACCGGGAGCGCGCGAGCGCGCCGCCGCGTTCGCCTTCTGCGCCTGGGACGGCGGGAGGCTCCCGACAGAGGCGGAGTCGAACTTCGCGTCGGCCGGAGGGAGCGAGCAGCGGACGTATCCGTGGGGCAACGCGTTTCCGAACTCGACATACGCCGTGTTCGACGTGACGGGCAGCGCGGTTGTCGGATCGAAATCACCGAGGGGGGACGCTCGGTGGGGGCAGGCCGATCTCGCTGGGAACCTGTGGGAGTGGACCCTGGACTTCGAGGGGACATACCCCCAGCCGTGCCGTGATTGCGCGAACGTCGAGCGCGGCTCCGCGTGGGTGATCCGCGGCGGCAGCTGGTGGCAGCCCGAAGGGGACGACATCTCCAGTCGCCTGCGGGACGGCTGGGACCCGGCCGATGTGACGGACGCCCTCGGGTTTCGCTGCGCGAGGCAGCTATAGCGCAGGCGGCCCTTGTGGGCGCCTGCGCGGTGAGGCGCCGTTCAGGGCGAGATGAGGTAGATGACCGAGAAAGCCACGAAGAGCGTCGTGAATGCGAGCGCGATGAGCTTGGGCATCGTCCAGTCGTTGTTGTCGGTCTTCGAGATCTCTGTGCTCATCGTGTGCCTCCGCTGCGCGCCCCGCGCGCGCCCGTCTCGTGGCAGAAGGCGGGCTCGTCGTCAACCCTGAGCCCTGGCCGCAACGGGCCGGGCGTGCTCATGCGGATTCCTCCGCCGCTGCTCCGGCCGCGCTCGCGATCCGTCGTGTCCGTCGCGGCAACCTCGCCGCTCGAGCGATCGGCCGACGTGCGGGGCGGCATGTGCGGCGTGGACGGCGTCGTCTTTGCTCTTCGTGGCGCCCTCGCATCGCGCATCCCCGTGATGTGCAGGAGGGAGACATGCAGCACCTCACGATGTTCGTATCGGGCGCCGTCGTCCTCGCGACGTCGCTGGCGCGCGCGGCGTTGCCTGAGCGCCCGGTCGGTTTGCTCACGGCGGCGCTGACGGGGCGAGACGAGGTGCCCGGCGCCGGCGATCCGAAGGGGAGCGGCACCGCCCGCGTCACGCTCGATCTCGATCGAGGTGAGGTCTGCTTCGACCTCGCGGTGGCCGGCATCGCGCCAGCGACCGCGGCGCGCATCCAGGAGGGCTCCGGCGGCGGCGCGGGCCGCGCGATCATCACGCTGATGCCGCCGACCGGCGGCAGCTCCAGCGGCTGCGTGAGCGCGGCCCGCGACGACCTGAGCGCTTTGCTCGGCGATCCGGAGAGGTATTACGTCGCCGTGCGCACCGCCGATTTCCCGGACGGCGCGCTGCGAGGCCAGCTCTCCCGCTGATCGCCCGACGCTCGGACGACCCGACCGCTCGGACAGGATGCGCCGGCGCCGACGCGCCCCTCGCGCTTCGAGCTCACGCCTCGGGGCGGCGCCCCCCTGGATCTAGCCGCCCCACAGCAGCTTCTTCAGCCGGATCGCCGTGATCTTCCGCTGCTCGTCCGCGGCGATGGGCAGCTCCTGCTCCGGCGTGTGCTCGAGCCGCGCGCGCAGCGTCTCCAGCATCTCGTCAGCGCTCTTGCCCGTGGCGCAGACGATGTAGATGAAACCGAATTTCTCGTCGTAGGCGCGGTTCAAGCGCGCGAGCTCCTCCCGCGTCTCGCGCGCCGCGGCGCTCATCCCCGCCTGTTCCTGGCTGGAGAAGCGCCGCGCCGTCGCGCTCGCCTCCGCGGCCTCCGCCTGCGGCCTGGTCTCTCCGATGCGGGGGTGCGCGCGGAACGCCTCGAGCCAGTCCTCCGGGGCGAGCCGCGCAAAGGCCTGCGCCGCCGCCGCGGAGAGGTGCTCCTCGCCGCGGAACGGCCGCGCAGCCGCCACCTGCGACGCCCACGCCGACGAGCCGCACGCCACGCGGAGCTCCGCCTCGGCCTCCGGCTCCGTGAGCGCGTCGAGCCAGCGGAGCCGCTGCTCGGCCGCGCCGCTCCGGGTCGCCTTGCCGAAGATGCGGAGCCGGCTCACGCCGCCGTCAGGATAGATGTTCAGGCGCACGTGCGTGAACGGCCCCGCCGCGCGGAGCTCTTCCTCGAAGAGGTGGCGCGTGTGCGCCTGCAGCTTCGTCCGCGGCACGATCTCCAGCCAGTCGGCCGCGCCGGCGAGCTCCGCCGCGGAGCGTCCGGCCGCGTCGATCCCCTCGATCATGCAGCTGTCGGGGTAATTGCCCTTGAAGTGGTTCGTGTCGACCTCGATCCGCGCGATCTCGCCCTGAGCCGCGAGCGCCACGAGCGCCCAGTCGTACCCGGGCCCCCTCCGGCGGCGCGTCTCCCAGCCGTCTCCCATGTTCGCCGCGCGGCCGGGCATGATGAGGTTGTGGCGAACCCCGAAGAACATGTCGCTGCACGAGAGCACGCGCCCTCCGTTCTCCGCGGCCGCGAGGTCGATCTCCGCGCCCGCGCGGCCCTGCCGGCGAACGTCGGGGAGGGCATCGCCGTGCACCCGGAGCCGCGCCACCCCGCCGTCCGGGTAGATGTTCAGGCGGAGGTGCGTGAACCGGGAAGAGCAGCTCAGCTCGAACGCGTTCTGCGAGTCGCCGGCCAGCGGCGAGCGCGGCAGGATCTCGACCCAGTGGGTCCGCGGGTCGAGCAGCTCCTCGACCGGCGCGTCGGTCCGCGCCGCGCACGCCTCGATGGAGCAGTGCTCGGGGTAATTGCCCCGGAAGAACGCCGTATCGACGATGACCCCGCGGACGATCCCGGGCAGCCCCAGCCGGACGAGCGCCCAGTCGAACCCGGGAGTCCTGCGCCTGCGCGTCTCCCAGCCATCCATCCACTTCCCGCGATCTGTGTACTCGTGCTCCAGGAACACCGCCTTTCCTGGCTTGAGCAGGTTCTCTTTCGGCGCGAAGAACTCGTCGTTCGCCGCGAGCACCGCGCCGCCCAGGCGCTCCGAGGCCAGATCGAGCGCCTCCGCGAACGCCGGCCCCGTCACCCCTCTCGCTTCAGCCATCGCCCTCTCGCCTCCGCGGGGAAGCTCCCGCGCTCATAGACCTTCTCGCCGCGAAGGTAGGTGGCCTGGACGGCGCCGTGGAGCTCCTCTCCGGCGTACGGCGTCACCTTGTGCCGGTGCTGGAGGATCGGCGGCTCGACCCGGAAGGTCACCTCGGGATCCCAGATCACCAGATCGGCGTCGAACCCGCGCGCGATCTCCCCCTTGCGGCGCAGCCCGGCGAGCCTCGCGGGCCCCCGGCACAGCCAGGTCGAGAGCCGCTCGAGCGGGATGCCCCGGCGGCGGGCGTCGGTCCAGACGATCGACAGGCCGAGCTGCAGGCTCGAGATCCCGCCCCAGGCGGCGTCGAAGTCGCCGGCTTCGAGCCGCTTGAGCTCGGGGGTGCACGGGGAGTGATCGGAGACGACGAAATCGATGAGGCCGCCCGCGAGCGCCGCCCAGAGCTCCTCGCGGTTCTGCCGCTCCCGGATCGGCGGAGCGCACTTGAAGGGCGTCGCGCCGTCCGGGATCTCCTCGGCGGCGAAGTGCAGGTAGTGCGGCGTCGTCTCGGCGGAGAGCGCTGCGCCTCCGTCGCGCGCCCGCCTCAGGAGTTCGAGCGCCGTGGCCGACGAGAGGTGGACGACGTGCGCCGCAGCGCCCGTCGCCTGGCAGAGCGACGCGAGCAGGGCGATCGCCTCGTCCTCCGCCTCGCGCGGGCGCGAGCGCAGGTAGGCGGCGTACGTGCGCGGATCGAGGCCGGCGATCGCCGCGCGCGCCGCGTCGATGGGGCCAGGGAGCTCGGCGTGGACGAGCAGCGGCGCCCCCGTGCCCGCGAGCACCGCGAGCGCCGCCCGGAGGTCCGCCTCGGCGACGTGGCCGAACTCCGCCACGCCCGAGTCGACCATGAAGCACTTGAAGCCGAGCGCGCCGGCCTCGAGCAGCGGAACCAGCTCTCCGGCGTTGCCCGGGACGGCGCCGCCCCAGAAGCCCACGTCGACGAGGCACCGGCCCTCCGCCGCGCGCGCCTTCTTCTCGAGGTGCGCGACCGTCGTCGTCGGCGGGATGCTGTTGAGGGGCATGTCGACGAGCGACGTGACGCCGCCCGCGGCCGCGGCGCGCGTCGCCGTCTCGAAGCCTTCCCATTCGGTCCGCCCCGGCTCGTTGATGTGCACGTGCGCATCGACCAACCCGGGCATCACCACCGCGCCCTGGGCGTCCACGACGGGGCAGCCCTCCGGCACCTCGTCGTAGCCAGCGACGGAGACGATGGTGCCGCCCTGGATGTGCACGGAGGCCGGCCGCACGGCGCCCCCGGTGACCACCCGCAACCCGCGAACGATGAGGTCCGGCGTCATCAGGGGCGCGATGGTACCACGGCGCCCGGCGGACCGAGGCGGGCCGCTCGTCGAGGCGGTCGCCCGCCTCCGCGCCCTGAAGCGCGGGCCCACCTCCACCCTTCGAAGCGCGCGCTCGCCCGCGCCCGCTTCACCCCCTCTTCATGCGATCGATGAGCTCGGCGAGCTCGGCGCGCATGGCGTCCTCGGAGGGCGCGCGGTACCGGCGGAGGTGGCCGGGAAGGACCCACGTGAACCGGTGCTGGAGGAGGCGCTCCATCGAGCGGATCTGCTCCGCCCAGGAATACCAGCAGACCTCGCGCGAGGCGTCGAGGCGCCCGAGCTCTCCGGAGAAGAAGAGATGATCCCCGCTGAAGAGGTATCGGTCCCGGAGGAGGAGGGCGACGCTGCCCCGCGTGTGGCCCGGGACGGGGATCAACGTGAGATCGGGCGCGAGGGCCACGGGGTCGAGCCCCTGGATCTTCACCTCGGCGAGCGCTGTTCCGTCCTCCACGTCGCCCTCGTGGATCACGCGATCGCACCCGAAGGTGTCGTGGAAGATCCGGTGATCGGCGACGTCGTCACGGTGGGTGAGCACCATTGTCCGGACGCCGCCGAGCTCGCGGATGCGCTTCAGGAGCGGCCTGGCGGCGCGGGGCGAGTCGACGAGCACGTTGCCCTGGGGTCGCCGGATGAGGTAGCTCGCCGCGCCATAGGAGGACGACGAGGTATAGCCGCAATAATAGACATCCTCCTCGATCGGCTCGGGGAAGGCGAGGGTGGCGGCGGCCATACCCCCCGGCGCGGCCGTGCCGATGGACGCCGTGGGGCACGACACGAGCGCCATGGCCACGCGGAGGTGCTCGCCCGGCGTCGCGGGCTGGCGAGCGACGATGCTCTGCTCGACGGCGGGCTCGCGCGCGAACACCGAGGGGGCGATCTGACGGCACACGTCGCAGTCGATGCACGACCGGTCGACGAAATAATCGCCGTGGACGTTCTCTGGCAAACGGTCTTCGAGGCGAGCCATCTCGTTATCTCAGGATGACACGCGGACGGCGGGCGTGGGGGCAGATCCGTCACGACAACGTCCATGGCGAACAGCGGATCTCCCGGCTTGGCGCAAATTCTCTTCGCCTGATGGTAGGATTTGGAGCTCTCGGAAACCGAGCAGGTGAAATAGGGAGTCTCGGGATACCAGCGCTTCGCTGTCCCGCTCAGGTGCGCTCGGTCCACAAGGGGCCTGCCGGGCGACCGGCAGGCCCTGGTCCCAGCACCCGGCCTCACGCGCGCCGAGCTTCCCGTCGTCGCCTCGCGCGCTCAGCGCGTCCTGGCGCCGCCTTGCGCGCAGCTTGAGCTCTCGCCGCTCCGCTCCTACGCTGCGCCGCGTGAGCGCCGCCGGCCGAGCTGCGCCGCACCCGAGCGGCGCATCAGGGAGCACCCCTGTCCCCTGGGAGCCGCTCTTCTACGAGAAGAGCCGGCTCTACTGGCCCATCCGTCCCCTGGCTGAAGCGTTCGCGGGGTGCGCCGGCTGGCCGCCGGTCGAGGACTACAACCGGGCGCTCGGCGAGGGGTTCCCCGTGCGCTTCGCGGAGCAGAGGCCGCGGCCGCGCCGGCGCGGGCGGCGCGGGCCCGTCGACCCCTCCGCCCTCTACGACGCGCGCATCCACGTCGAGGGCTGCGTGCCCACGCGTCCGAGGAACTGGCACGACTTCCTCAACATGCTTGTGTGGGCGGCGTTCCCGCGCGCAAAGGCGGAGCTCCACGCGCGCCAGCACCGGGCGATCGCCGCGCGCCTCCATCCCGGCGCAGAGGCGCTCCCTCCGGCGCGCACGCGCGAGCTGGACGGGCTCGCGCTCCTCGACGAGGGCGGGCTCCTGCTGCTCGCCGACACGCGCGCGGCGCCCCTCCTCGGCGACGCCTCCGATCTGCAGCGCTGCGCCGAAGAGGTTCGGGACGCCGTGCAGCAGGGTGAGGCCGCGGTGCTCGTCTTCGGCCACGCGCTGTACGAGAGCCTCCTCCAGCGCGGTCCGATGGTCTACGCGATGGTGCAGCCGATCGCGTGCGACGGCCCGCTGCCTGCCGCGCCGGCCGCGCTCGTGGCGCTGGCCGACGCGCGCCTCAGCGACGCGCTGCGGTCGCCCGACAGCTTCGCGCACCCGGAGCGCAGCGCGCGCCTCCCCCTCGACGAGCGCGTCCTGTGCCAGCGACGGTAAGTGACGGCCGCGGCGGAGGAGCGACGGCGCCCTGAGCGTGCGAGGGGCTTGCCGCGGCGTGCACATCGACCGGAAGATGGCCGCCGCCATGACAGCGATCCGACTCTACGATCTGCAGGTGCGGGATGACCGCCGGCCGAGCCCCTTTTGCTGGCGGATCAAGTACGCGCTGGCCCACAAGGGCCTTCCGTTCGACACCGTGCCGATCGGGCTCACGGACATCCCCGGGATCGCCGGCGGCGCGCACAAGACCGTGCCGATCATCGACGATGGCGGAGAGACCGTCTCCGACTCCTGGGCGATCGCGGACCACCTCGACAAGGCCTATCCCGACCGGCCGCGCCTCTTCGCCTCGCCGTCCGAGCGCGAGCTCTGCCGCTTCGTCGAGGCCAGCCTGTTCGTGAGCGCCGGCAGATCGCTCCTGATGAGTTACGTGAAGGACATCCACGACCACGCTCACGAGCGAGATCGCGCCTACTTCCGGCAGACCCGGGAGAAGCTGCTCGGCTCCACGCTGGAGGAGCTTGCCAGCGGCCGCGCGGAGCGGCTCGGCGCGGCGCGAGCCGGCTTCGATTCGGTCCGGCTCACGCTGAAGGGCGGCGCGCCGTTCCTCGCGGGGGCGCACCCCGGCTATGCGGACTACATCGTCGCGGGCCTCCTGCTGTGGGTGGGGTCGATCGCCACCGCCCCCTTCCTCAAGGTCGACGATCCCCTCCTCGTGTGGCTAGGCCGCGTCCAGGACCTCTACGGTGGCCTCGGCCGGAAGAGCCCGCTGAACGAGATCGCCGCCTGAAGGGCGCTTCGCTCTCAGGAGCGCCGCCGCGCAGCGAGCGCATAGACGAGCGGCAGTCGGCGCTCGAACTTCTTCATGCGGAACTGCCCGGGCGGTCCTTCCACCATGTCCGGAAAGATGTCGTAGGGCGACCAGTCGAGCTCGCGCAGGCGCTCCAGCGCGAGGCCCGCGTCGAGGAGCGCTGACACCACCGTCCCGATCCCGTGGTTGAAGCCGATCTCCTTCAGCGTCACGGGCGCGCTCCTGTCGGCATACGTCCCTGTCTGCTCGGTGGCGATCGGCTCCCCGTGTCCGTCGTACGCATAGGCGATCTGCTCGAACGCGTCGTCGAAGGTCCACACGAGCGGGTGGAACTCGACGAGGTGCAGGACGCCCCCGGGCTTCAAGCACGCAGCGGCCGCGCGCGCCCAGCGCGTCATGTCCGGGAGCCACCCGAGGACGCCGTACGAGGTGAAGACGATGTCGAACGTCTCGCCGCCGACGGCCCCGGGGGCGTCGTAGACGTTGGCCTCGACGAAGCGCGCGTCCACCGAGAGCTCCTGCGCCAGCGCGCGCGCCGCCGCGATGGCCTCGTCGGAGAGGTCCAGCCCGGTGACGCGCGCGCCCAGCCGCGCCCAGGAGAGCGTGTCCTGCCCGAAATGGCATTGCAGGTGGAGGAGCGTCTTTCCGCGCACGTCGCCGACCTGCTCGAGCTCGATCGGCTTGAGAGAGCTCGCGCCGGCCCGGAACGAGGCCAGATCGTAGAATTTCGAGGCCAGGTGCACGCGGGTGCGCGCGTTCCAGGCAGCGCGGTTCAGCGCGAACCAGTCAGCTTCGGACATGGGGATATCTCTATCACAACGTCCGTCGCGCGGGCCGCGTCGGGTCCCTGCTGCGCTCGGGCGCCGTCCCTGCGATGGAACGTGCGCTCCTCTGCTCATCGCCTCATCGCCGCATCCCTCCGCCGTCACTCGTTCACTTCGGCGCTCACCCCTCGACGGCGGCCTTGGGGTCATACCCCAGGTTCGGCGACAGCCACCGTTCCACCTCCTCGACCGTCATCCCCTTGCGCTTCGCGTAGTCCGCCACCTGATCCCTGCCAAGGCGCCCCACCATGAAATACCGCGCCTTCGGGTGCGCGAGGTAGATGCCGCTGACGCTCGCCGCCGGCGTCATCGCGCAGCTCTCCGTCAGCTCGATGCCGATCGACGGCGCGTCGAGCAGCGCGAACAGCTTGCGCTTCTCGGTGTGATCCGGGCACGCCGGATACCCGAACGCAGGCCGGATCCCCCGGTACTTCTCCTCGACGAGCTCCTCGTTGGTCAGCGCCTCTCCCGCGCCGTATCCCCAGTCCTTGCGCGCGCGCTGGTGGAGCAGCTCGGCGAACGCCTCCGCGAGCCGGTCAGCGAGCGCCTTCGCGATGATCGCGCTGTAGTCGTCCTTGTCCTTCTCGTACGCGCGCACGATCTCGTCGAGCCCGAGCCCCGCCGTCACCGCGAACGCGCCGACGTGATCGGCGAGCCCGCTCTCCCGCGGCGCCACGAAGTCGGCGAGCGACAGGTGCGGCCTTACCCCGCCCGCGGCCCTCTCGCCGCCGTCTCCGTCCTCCTCGGCGCCGCCCTGCCCCTTCACCTGCTGCTGGCGCAGCAGGTTGAACCGGAGGAGCTCCCGCTCCCGCGCCTCGTCCGCGTAGAGCACGATGTCCCGCTGCTCGCCGCTCGCGGGCCAGAAGCCGTAGACGCCCCGCGCCTCGAGCAGGCGGCCATCGATGATCCGCTGCAGCACCTTCTGCGCGTGATCGAACAGCTCGCGCGCCGCCTCGCCGTACTGCGGGTGCTCCAGGATCTGCGGGAACGGCCCCCGGAGCTCCCAGGCGGTGAAGAAGAACGTCCAGTCGATGTACCTCGCGATCGCCGAGAGCGACACGTCGTCCACCACGCGGCGCCCCGTGAACGACGGCCTCGCGATGTCCTCGGGCCGCCACGCGATCTCGAGCCGCCCCCCGTCCGCCGCGGCGAGCGTCACGAGCGGCTTCGCCCGCTTCCTCGCGAAGAGCTCGCGCAGGCGGGCCTGCTCCTCCCGGTTCCGCGCGTCGAAGGCCGGCCGGTTCGCCTGATCGAGCAGGCTCGACACCACGCCCACGGCCCGCGACGCGTCGAGCACGTGGACCACGGTCCCGCTGAGCTCCGGCGCGATCTTCACCGCCGTGTGCTGCCGGCTCGTCGTCGCCCCCCCGATGAGCAGCGGCAGCCGGATGCCCCGCCGCTCCATCTCGCGCGCCACGCTGACCATCTCGTCGAGCGAAGGCGTGATGAGGCCGCTCAGCCCGATCATGTCGGCGTCCTCGCGGAGCGCCGTCTCCAGGATCCTGTCCTGGGGCACCATCACGCCGAGGTCGATCACCTCGTAGTTGTTGCACCCGAGCACCACGCCCACGATGTTCTTGCCGATGTCGTGCACGTCGCCCTTCACGGTCGCCATCACGATCTTCCCCTGCGACGACGAGCCCCCGGCGGCGTTCTCGGCCTCCATGAACGGCAGGAGGTACGCGACGGCGCGCTTCATCACGCGGGCGCTCTTCACCACCTGCGGCAGGAACATCTTCCCCGCGCCGAACAGCTCGCCGACGATCTTCATCCCGTCCATCAGCGGCCCCTCGATGATGGAGAGCGGCTTCGCGTACCTCTTCCGAGCCTCCTCCACGTCGGCCTCGATGAAGTCCACGAGCCCCTTCACGAGCGCGTGCGACAGCCGCTCCTCGACCGGGCCGTCGCGCCAGGCGAGGTCGAGCTCCTTCTTCTTGCCCTTGCCCTTCACCTGCTCGGCGAACTCGACGAGCCGCTCGGTCGCGTCCGGGCGCCTGTTGAAGAGGACGTCCTCCACCCGCTCGAGCAGGTCCCTCGGGATGTCCTCGTAGACCGCGAGCTGCCCCGCGTTCACGATGCCCATGTCCATGCCGGCCCGGATCGCGTGGTACAGGAAGGCCGAGTGCATCGCCTCGCGGACGACGTTGTTTCCGCGAAACGAGAACGACAGGTTCGACACGCCGCCGCTCACGCGCGCCCCAGGGCAGGTCGCCTTGATGATCCGCGTCGCCTCGATGAAGCTCTTGGCGAAGTCGTTGTGCTCCTCGATCCCTGTCGCGATCGCGAGGATGTTCGGGTCGAAGACGATGTCCTGCGGATCGAAGCCGGCCTCCTCGGTGAGCAGCTTGAACGCGCGCTGGGAGATCGCGACCTTGCGCTCCACCGTCTCGGCCTGGCCGATCTCGTCGAAGGCCATCACCACGACCCCGGCCCCGTAGCGCCGGATGGCGCGCGCCTTCTTGAGGAAGTCCTCCGGCCCCTCCTTGAGGCTTATCGAGTTGACGATCCCCTTGCCCTGGATGCACTTGAGCCCCGCCTCGAGGACCGACCATTTCGAGCTGTCGACCATGATCGGGATGCGGGCGATCTCGGGCTCGGTGGCGACGAGGTTCAGGAAGGTCGTCATCGCCTGCTCGGAGTCGAGCATGCCCTCGTCCATGTTCACGTCGAGGATGTTGGCCCCGCCGCGCACCTGATCGAGCGCGACCTCCAGCGCGGTCGTGAAGTCGCCCTTCTTGATGAGCTCCATGAACCGGGCCGAGCCGGTCACGTTGGTCCGCTCGCCGATCATCAAGAAGTTCGTGTCGGGCCGGATGACGAGCGTCTCCAGGCCGGCGAAGCGCCCGAATCCGTCGCGCTCCGCGGGCACGGGCCGCGGCCTCAGCTCGGCCGTCGCCCGGGCGATCGCGCGGATGTGGTCCGGCGTCGTCCCGCAGCAGCCGCCGACGATGTTCACGAGCCCGCTCTCCGCGAACTCCGCGAGCTGCCGCGACGTCGTCTCCGGGAGCTCGTCGTACTCGCCGAACGCGTTGGGGAGGCCCGCGTTCGGGTAGCAGCTCACCCGCGCCCGGGCGAGCTTCGCGAGATCCACGAGGTACGGGCGCATATCGCTCGCGCCGAGGGCGCAGTTGAGGCCGACGCTGAGCGGGCTCGCGTGCTCCACGCTCGTCCAGAAGGCGTCGATCGTCTGGCCGGAGAGCGTCCTGCCGCTCCTGTCGGTGATCGTCACGCTGAGCATGATCGGCAGGCGCCGCCCCTTCTCGGCGAAGACCTCCTCCATCGCGACGAGGCACGCCTTCATGTTCAGCGTGTCGAGGAACGTCTCGGCGAGGATCACGTCGACCCCCCCGTCGACGAGCCCGCGCACCTGCTCGGCGAACGCCCGCTGCAGCTCATCGAAGCTGACGGCGCGGAACGACGGGTCGTTCACGCTCGGCGAGATCGACAGCGTCTTCGGCGTCGGCCCCATCGAGCCCGCGACGAAGCGCGGCTTGCCGGGCGTGCGCGCCGTCCACGCGTCGGCCGCCTTCCGGGCGATCTGCGCCGCGGTCAGGTTGATCTCGTAGGCGAGCGGCTCGAGCCGGTAGTCGGCCTGGGCGATCGAGGTGCCCGTGAAGGTGTTCGTCTCGATGATGTCGGCGCCGGCGTCGAGGTATGCGCCGTGGATCTCGGCGATGACGTCCGGCCGCGTCAGCACGAGGAGATCGCTGTTGCCCTTGAGGTCGATCGCGTGATCGCGGAAGCGCTCGCCGCGGTAGTCGGCCTCGCCCAGGCGGTAGCGCTGGATCATCGTGCCCATCGCGCCGTCGAGGCACAGGATCCGGTGTTCGAGGAGCTCTTCGAGGCGCGCGGGGCGTTCGCTTCCGTTCATGGCTCTGCTCATCTGCTGGGCTTCTTTCCCGTGGGTGTTGCGGCCGCAGGGCAACCGTTCTGCTGCGCGAGCCGGGTGGCCCGGGGCCCGACGTCGCCAGGCTTGCGGTCCGGGTGGCGGGCGAGGCCGGTCTCACGCGGCGGGTGTGGATCGAGGTTTTTAATCCGCTAATTCGGATTAACAGATTGAAACCTGCCGGGCCTACCAGCCGGAGTCAAGCGTCGGCTGTGAGCGGGCGATGGCGGCGGTCCTGACCGCGGGCTCATCTGTCGACTTCGCGGCGCTGCGACGCGGCTGGATGAACGGCCGGCTTGTCGCGCCTGGGCGCACGGGCGGGGCGCACCGCGAGCTGGCGGCCCCACCTGGACGAATGGACGGCCAGGGTGCCGCCCGACGCCGCTCCGGCTGAGGCACTGGCGGACATCGCTGAAGGTGCGTATCCTTGGCGAGCCCTGAGCACCCCACCCCAGGGCACGGCCGGCCGGGCTCACCGCAGGGTTCGCCCTCCAGCGGGGCGAGCGCCCCCCTCGAGATAGGACCTGCCGTCCCCGCCCGACAAAGTACGTAGAGGAGATTCCAGGATGATCACGATCACGCAGAAGGCAGCCGAGAAGGTGATGGAGATCGCGACCGCGGAGGAGCTGCTGGGGCAAGGGTTGCGCCTGCGCGTCGTGGGCGGCGGGTGCGCGGGCTTCTCGTACGATCTGTATTTCGAGGACAAGCCGACGGAGTTCGACGAGGAGTTCGAGGACAGGGGCATCAAGCTCTACATCGACCCGCTGAGCTTCCAGTACCTGGACGGCACCGAGATCGACTACGTGGAAGGCCTCCACGGCTCGGGCTTCAAGTTCAGCAACCCGTCGGTGAAGAGCACCTGCGGTTGCGGCTCCTCGTTCTCCGTCTGATTCCGTCAGATTCCGTTTAATTTCATCTGAATCTGCGGAACGGTCGCCCGGCGCTCTTCCTGAGCGCCGCTTCCGTCCTGGCTCGCGCCGCTCGTCGCTGGAGCGGCCGACGCGAGATGCACACGGGCCGCGTGAGCGCGTCTGCCCGGAGCATCGCGATCTTCCTGGCTCTCTAGCGCCTTCGGTTTGCCTCGTCGTTCGCTCGGGTGAGCCTGAGGCGCGTGCGCCAGCGCTTCGCAGCCATGGTGTACAAGCTGCCCGCCCGGGGCGGCATGCCAGCTGCATCGCAGCCTGGGTGGGCTGCTCTCTTCGGAATCTCGAACCAACCACTTCGGCGGCAAGTGCCGGCGAGGCGATCAACGCGATCGAGGTCCGGCTCCGGCCGGCCTCGACAGCAGGAGCCGAGGTCCGGCGTTGGCCGGCCTCATCAACCGAACCGGGGTCTTCGGACCTCGAAGGAAACCCTGTGCAAACGTCCCGAGATCAGGCCAGCGCAGTTTCGCGCTACATCACGCATGTTCGGCAGATCCCGGAGCTGTCGCGCGAGGAAGAAGTCGAGCTCGCTCGACGGTGGCGGGACCATGGCGACGAGCAGGCCGCAGCTGCGCTCGCGCTCGCAAACCTGAGGCATGTTGTCTCGATAGCGATCAGCTACCGGCGTTACGGGATCCCGCTCGCCGACCTCATCGCCGAGGGAAACTTCGGGATCGTCCACGCGATCCGCAAGTACGACCCCGACCGCGGGAACCGCTTCGTGACCTACGCGGCCTACTGGATACGGGCGTACATCTTGAACCACGTCATTCACTCGTGGAGCCTGGTCGGCGTGGGTTCGGGCCCGCTCCGGTCGAAGATGTTCTTCCGGTTGCGGCGGGAACGGGCGCGCATCGCCGGCCTCGTGGGGGAAGGGGAGGAGGGGGATCGGCTCCTGGCCGAGAAGTTCGGCGCGCCCGCGGAGAAGGTGCTGGAGATGGCCCACCGGCTCGAAGCCCGGGACGTCTCGCTCGACACGAAGGTGTTCGAGGACGGCGCCCGGTCGCTTGTCGACACGCTGCCCGCGGACGATCAGGACCAGGAGGAGCGCTTCTCCCGCGCCGAGGAAGGGGCGCTGCTCCGGGAGCGGCTGACGCAGGCGGTGGAGAACCTGGACCCGCGCGAGCGGTACATCGTCGAGACCCGGATGATGGCGGATCCCGAGGAAGAGCTGTCGCTCGCCGAGATCGGGCGCCGCCTGGGCGTGTCCCGCGAGCGGGCTCGGCAGCTCGAGGCGCGCGCCAAGAAGAAGCTGCGCGACCGCCTCCAGCCGCTGGCAGCGTAGCGACTTGCCACAGGTGAGCGGCGGGCGAGCACAGCACAAAAGCACGAAGCCCCGCCGGGGCGGAGCTTCGTGGTCGCAGGAGACGTAAGCCGAGTTCTGTTGCGCGGGGAGTCGCCCCCCTCGCGCTGGCGATCATTCCTCTAGGACGCGCGTCGCCACGCGCCTCAAGCAGCCAACCCGGAGGCTTGGGGCGGGCAGCCCTTGCCGCGCCGGCTGTCGCCGTCGCGGACGCCTCCCTACGCGGCCTTGCTCCAGGTGGGGTTTGCCGTGCCGCCCTTGTTGCCAAGGGCGCGGTGGGCTCTTACCCCGCCGTTTCACCCTTGCCGCGCGGCGAGCCAGCGGAGGTTCGGAGCTCGGCCCATCCGGGCGGGAGGCTCCTCGCCCTCGCGAAGCGCGCGGCGCGGCGGTCTGTTCTCTGTTGCACTTTCCTCGAGATCACTCTCACCGGGCGTTACCCGGCACCCTGCCCTGTGGAGCTCGGACTTTCCTCCCGCGGACGGGTCTCCCCGGCCGCCGGCGATCGCCTGTCCCGCTGCGACGCGGCGAACATAGTCAAGAGCAGGCAGGACGCCAACACCCGATGGCGGAGAAGCGCAGGCGCGAACGGCGCGGAGCCATCGTGAGGGGAAGGCGTCCTCGCGTGCGCGCGCGGGACGGCCGCGCGGCTCCCGCGCGAGCGGGGAGGCGCGGCGCGAAGCGACGCCTCCCCGAGGCCGGCTCACTGGGCGATGCAGACCGGGGAGCTCTCCCCGATATGCGGGCAGTGCGCCACCGCGAGGGCCGCGGCCTCCGTCAGGTGATAGAGGCGGCAGGCGAGGGTGTCGCCCATGCTGCCGGGCCCGGTGTAGGGGGCCGCGTTATCGAACCCGGCGGCCTCCGCGTCGCAGGCCGCCTTGTCCGCGTAGACCTCGGGGCACGCCGCAGGCGCGACCTCGCAGAACGTCTCGATCGCGGTGCCGCAGACGTCGCCGCCGCTCGGACCCGCATGGATGCAGTGCGTCGGCGCGTCCGTCTTTGCCGCATCGGCGTGGTACGCGCGGCAGGCGAGCGAGTTGCCCGTCGTGTCGCCCGCGGTCCCCTCGGGGAGATTGGCGCAGAACGCTTCACAGGATGCCTGGTTGCTGTATTGAGCGCCGTCGCCACTACAGTTCGCCATGATCGCCGTGCAGTACGTGGAACAGCTGACCTCGGGCGCGCTGCCGCCGCCGCCATCGCCGCCTGTGCTGGAGCTCGTGGTGGCGCCGCTGCCGCCGTCTCCATCGTCGCCGCAGCCAGGGAGCGCGACGAACACCGTCAACATGCCTGCAAGGAAAAATCGTAGTGTCTGCATGATATGAAGAGTCTTGCCTTCCGCTCTCGGGGTCAAGCTTCGCGGCGATATGCCGGATGAGGTCTGTCGCGAGCGTCGTTCGACTGGGTCGAATCGGCGAGGTGACACTGCACCTGATGCGGTTCGCGAGAAGTAGGGACGAACCAGAGAGCGAGAGAAGAAGCAGGGACGAACCAGAGAGAAAGAGTTCGAACCGAGTCCATGGCGGCAGCGCATGGGGATCTCGATCGAACGCGGCCTCGATGTGGCCGACGTCTCAGCGGGGCGTGAGCGGGAGCGCTGTCGGGATACCGGGTGAAACGCGCTTCGTGTGGCGTGTTTGCTCAGCGTGCCTCGTGGACACACCGCCTCTCGGCAGAGATAGCAAACGCTCCGCCAGGGCGTTCAGGTGCGGCGGAGCTTCTGCGCCATCTGGGCGCCCAGCTCGGCCGAGCGGTTGGAGGCCGCCTCGACCGCGTCGATCAAGGTGCGGCGGAGGCCGCCCGCCTCCAGCGTGTGGAGACCTGCGATGGCCGTGCCGCCGGGGCTCGTCACCATGTCCTTCAGGCGGCCAGGGTGCTCGCCGGTCTCGAGCTGGAGCTTCGCGGCGCCGTACACCGTCTGCGCCGCGAGCAGCAGCGCCGCGTCCCGGCCGAGGCCGACCTTCACGCCGCCGTCCGCGAGCGCCTCGATCATCAGCATGACGTAGGCGGGGCCGCTGCCCGACAGGCCGGTCACCGCGTCGAGCAGCGACTCGTCGAGCACGACGACGCGGCCGACCGCCTGGAACAGGGTCCGCGCGATCTCGACGTCCTCGCTCGTGGCGTGGCTCCCGGCGGCGATCGCCGTGGCGCCGGCGAGCGCGATCGCCGCGGTGTTCGGCATGCTGCGGATGACGCGCGCGCCCTCGGGCAGGCGCGCCTCGATGGCGTCGATCGGCACGCCGGCCGCCACCGAGATCACGACGTCCGAGCGGCCGAGCCCCGACGAGATGGGGGCGAGGATGCGATCGACGATCTGCGGCTTGACGGCGATGACGAGGACGTCGGCCCACTGGCAGAGCGCCTCGTTGTCCTCCGTGGTCTCGATGCCATAGCGCCCATGGAGGAACGAGAGCCGATCGCTCTTGAGATCGCTCGCGCGGATCTGCTCCGCGCCCACGGCGCCGCCCTGAACCAGGCCTCGGATGAGCGCCTCCGCCATATTCCCGCCGCCAAGAAACCCGATCTTGCGCCCTCGCAGCAGACCCTCATCGCTCCGCATCGCTCGCCTCCAGGAGCGCGCACCCTAGCAGCCTTGACGAGCGCGCGGCTCAAATCTCGACGGACACCGCCGCGCGGCGGCGTGCGCCAGGGACGGGCGGGCAGGCGCGCGGGACCCGCCCGGACCGAGGCGAGCGCTCTTGTCGGCTTGGCCTGCGGCGTTATTGGTGCGGCGGAATGAACGCAGTCGGTCCCATGTTCGAGCATCGCAGGACGGGACCTTTGGAGTGCCCGACGGAGATTCCATGATTCAAGCGGTTTCCTATCGCTCTCGCGCTTCGGCCTTCGCGCTGCTCTCGGCGGCGGCGCTGGCCATTGGTGGCTGCGGTCAACAGGCCCACGCCGCGCCTCCTTCCACCCAAGCCGCCGCCGCCTCGCCGCAGGCCGCGGCGCCGCCGGTGTCGACCGTGACGCTCCCGCCGCCGGCGGCGCCGGTGCCGGCCACCTTCGATGTCGCCGCCCTGTCCGAGCGGGTCAGGCCGATGGTCGTCAACATCACGACGACACACGAGGCCGATGGGCCCGAGGGGCTCGACCCCTTCCAGTTCTTCTTCGGCCCGCAGGGGGGCGGCCGGATGAATCCCCGGGGGGGCGGCCCGCGGCCGACGCAGACGGCGCTCGGGACCGGCTTCATCATCGACCCGAACGGCTACGTCGTGACGAACGAGCACGTCATTCACGAGGCGTCCGGCGTCCGCGTGCGGCTCGCCGACGAGCGGGAGTTCGACGCCGAGGTCGTCGGCCGCGATCCCAAGCTCGATCTGGCGCTCCTCCGCCTGAAGGGCGCGAGCGGCTTGCCGGTGGCGCCGCTCGGCGCGAGCGAGCAGCTGCGGGTCGGCGAGCACGTGCTCGCGGTAGGCAACCCCTTCGGGCTCGGGCACACGGTCACGCTCGGCATCGTCAGCGCGAAGGCGCGCGCGATCGGCGCGGGGCCCTACGACGACTTCATCCAGACCGACGCCTCGATCAACCCGGGCAACAGCGGCGGTCCGCTGTTCAACTGGCGGGGCGAGGTCGTGGGCATCAACACCGCGATCCGCGCGGGCGCGAACGGGATCGGCTTCGCGATCCCCGTCGACGCGCTGAAGGACGTGCTCCCGCAGCTCCGCGAGAAGGGCTTCGTCGAGCGCGGCAAGCTCGGCCTCCTGTTCCAGCCCGTCACGCGCGATCTCGCCGCCGCGCTCCAGCTCGACGGGCCGCGGGGCGCGCTCGTCGCCGAGGTCGAGCCGGGCGGCGCTGCCGCGCGCGCCGGCATCAAGCCGGGCGACGTGATCGTGAACGTGAACGGCGTCCCCATCAACCACGCCGAGGAGCTGCGGCGCAACGTGGCGCGCAACGCGCCTGGCTCCCAGATCGCGGTGACGGTGGTGCGCGCCCAGAAGCGGCAGGAGATCGTGGCCAAGCTGGACGCGCTGCAGGACGAGGAGGGCGACGCGGCGGGCCGCGAGCGGCCGAGCCAGGGCGCACGGCCCGAGCGACAGCAGAGCGCCGAGAAGCTCGGCGTCCAGGTCTCCGAGGCCCCCGGCGGCGGGGTGCGTGTCGACGGGTTCGCGTCGGGCAGCAACGTCCAGGAGATCGAGGTGGGCGACGTGATCCTCGAGGTGAACGGCGCCCCTGTGAAGGATGTCGCCAGCCTCCGCGCGGCCGTCGCCAAGCTCAAGGACGGGTCCGTCGCCCTCCTCAAGGTGCGGCGCGGGAAGCTCGTCCAGTTCGCGGCCGTGCCCGTCCCCGCGCGCTGATCCTGCGCCAAGCGCGACCGGCGCGGCGGGCGTGAGCCCGACCGCGCCAGCCCCTCTTCCGCGTCACCCCATCCCTCGCTGCCGGTCGGCGGTCTCCTCCTCGCGGAGCGGCGCGCTCTCGCTCGCGGCGCGCGCCGCCTCCTCGAGCGCGCGCTTCTCCGCCTCTGTCTGCTTCACGCGCTCCTCGAGCACGTCGGTGCCGAGATAGCGGAAGACGTAGAGCCCTCCGACGAACATGCAGAGGAACAGGGTGAGCACGCGCCAGAGGACGACGTACGGCACGACGAACGCTCCCTGGACCCAGGGCGACATGAGCGCGTTCGAGCCGAGCTCGGCGACGCCGCTCGCGCCGGGCGTGGGGGTCATGTAGAGCGCGAAGTTGAGCAGCGCCTGGATCAGGACGACCTGCACGATCGGCGGGCCTACCGCGACGAACGTCGAGGGCGTGGTCGGAATACCGAGCCCGAGCAGGATGAAATAGGCGACGGCGAACCGCGAGCAGAAGAAGCCGAACGTGAGCAGCAGCGCGGCGGCGTAGGCGCGCTTGCCCCGGCGCATGTAGATGCGGAAGCCCTGGTGGAACTCGTCCACGCTCCGCAGCAGGCGCGCGGTCGTTGTGCCGGGCCTGGCGAGCGCGGCCTCGGCGCTGGCCCGCAGCCGGGGCACGCGCCGGGCGCACAGCAGGGCGGCGCGCAGGAGCTTCCCGAGCGGCACCGACAGCGCGCGGACGATCCCCTTGAGGAGGGGCGGGTAGGCCGCCGCGATGATCAGCGCGACGAGCGCCGCGCCGAACATGGCGACGGTGAACAAGAGCAGCCACTCGATCTCCTGGCCCGCCTGCAAGACCAGCATCCCGCTCTGCTGCAACGTGAAGATGACCAAGGCGGAGAGGAGAAAGAAGGTGATCGTGCACGAGGCGGTGAGCAGCTCCGCCGTGGCCACGTCGACGAGCCGCATCCCGCCGTGCACGAGCACGGCGGCCTGCGACGGCGCAGCGCCTGCCTGCCCAGGGGTCACCCCGGCGCAGAACATCAGCACGAACTCCGAGGTCACCGCGGTACGGACGCGGAGCTCGGGCCAGAGCACGCGCCCGAGGGTCCAGATCCTGAGGCCCCCGAACAGGCCTTCTTGCAGCGCCAGCACGGCGCCGACGAGCAGCCAGCCCGGGCGCACGTGCGCGAACGCGGCGGCGAGGCTCGCCTGCTTGTCGTGGATCTCGCGGTAGAGCACGTACGCGAACGACGCGAGCGTGAGCGTGACGATGATCTGGATGCCTCGGATCAGGGTGGCGCGGTTCATACAGGGGCGCGCAGCCGGGGTGATCGCGTGCGCACGCCCCTATACCCTGCCGCCGGCGCTCGCGGCCGTCATGCCTGCGCTGCTCCGGATCGACGCCCTCCCCGGGGCGGCCCCGACCACACGACGCGCGCCGGGTGCGAAGGGCGCTTCGCGCAGGGCTCCTCACCTCGGCGCGCGCGCCCGGCTCGTCCACGCGCCGCGTTCGGGGCCGTCCGTCGTCGCGGCGCCGTCGCATCGCCGCGCACGTCCGCGCCTTTCGAGCCCGGGTCGAGGAGATGTCTATTGCGTCGCCGGGGGCGGCTCGCGATGCTGCGCGCGTCATGGCGGCACGAAAGATCGCTATCAGTACCGGCGGAGGCGACGCGCCGGGGCTCAACGCTGTGATCCGCGCGGCCACGCTCGGCGCGCTCGAGCGCGGCTGGGAGGTCTGGGGGATCCGGCAAGGCTACCGCGGGCTGCTCGAAGACGCTCCGGGCGGGCTCATCCGGCTGGATCGCGAGCAGGTCCGGGGCATCGCGCACCTCGGGGGCACCATCCTGGGCACCGCGAACCGCGGCGATCCGTTCCACTACCCGACGCCGGGCGAGCACGGGCTCGTGCCGCGGGATCGCTCCGACGATCTCGTGCGGCGGTTCCGCGCGGAGGGGTTCGATGCGCTCATCGCGGTGGGCGGCGACGGATCGATGCGGATCGCGCACCAGCTGCTCCAGCGCGGGCTGCCGCTCGTCATCGGCGTGCCGAAGACGATCGACAACGACGTCTGCTGCACGGACCTCACGTTCGGCTTCGACACGGCGGTCTCCATCGCGACCGAGGCGCTCGATCGGCTGCACACCACGACCGAGGCGCACGAGCGGATCATGGTCGTGGAGGTGATGGGGCGGCACGCGGGCTGGATCGCGCTCAACGCCGGGATCGCCGGCGGAGCCGACGTCATCCTGATCCCGGAGATCCCGTTCCGGTTCGAGCCGATCGCCGAGAAGATCCGCCAGCGGGAGTCGCGGGGGCGGCGCTTCTCCATCGTGGTGGCGGCCGAGGGGGCGTACTCGCAAGGGGGTGAGCTGATCATCAAGGACGCGGGCGACGCCTTCCGCCGCACCGCCGTCCTCGGGGGCGTGGCCGAGCGCGTCGCCAAGGAGCTCGCGGCCTGCACGGGCAAGGAAGCGCGCTCGATGGTGCTCGGTCACCTCCAGCGGGGCGGCGGACCCACCACGGCGGATCGCTTGCTCGCCCTCCGCTTCGGCGCGGCCGCGGCGCGCTTCCTCGTCGAGGATTGCGGCAGCGGGATGGTGGCGCTGCGATCGAACCAGATCGAGCTGGTCCCCCTCGAGGAAGTCGCCGGCAAGACGAAGACGGTGCCGCTCGATTCGGACGCGGTCGTCACGGCCCGTGAGATGGGCCTGTGCTTCGGAGACGAGCCGTCCGGCCACTTCGTCGCGCCCTGAATCGCCCTGTCGGGAGACGAGCGCGCGGGTCTCCCGCCGTCCGCCTCGCCCCTGCAAGAGCCATGTAGGGATGTGCGGTATCGCGCCCAGACTGGGCGATTTCCGCCGGGCGTGCCGTCGGCAGGATCGGCGGGCGGACGGCGGCCGCACGACTTGAGCTGCGCGGCCAGCCTCGTGTTTGACACTCGTCGAAGGGGGCCGATATCTTGGTTTCCCCTCCGAACCCGCGCACACCCCGGAACATGACGAAAGTCCTCGTATTTGAGAGCGATCCGGCGTTTGCCGGAGAGCTCCGCACGGAATTGGGACGCCTCGGCTGCACCGTTCAGGTGGTCGACGACGGCAACGTCGGCCTGCAGGCCGCCGCTGCCGAGCGCCCCGACCTCATCCTGCTGTCGATCGAGCTGCCGCGCATGAACGGCTTCTCGGTCTGCAACAAGCTCAAGAAGGACGTGCAGCTCAAGGACGTCCCGCTCGTCATCATGTCGAGCGAGTCGAGCGAGGAGACGTTCGAGCAGCACCGGAAGCTCAGGACGCGCGCAGAGGACTACATTCACAAGCCGATCGCGTTCGGCGAGCTCCTCGAGCACATCCGCAACTACGTCCCGCTCGACGGGGACGACGCGGAGGCCGACCCCATCATGATCGACGAGGCCGAGGTGCTCGAGGCCGACATCGACGAGGACGCCGGCGATCCCACGATCATCACGGCGGCCGTGGGCTCGAACGGCACGTCCGCGAGCGTCGCGCCGCCTCCTCCGCCCGCCGTCGCGCCGTCGGCCCCGCCGCCGGCGCCTTCCGCCGTGCCGAGGGCGCCTTCCGCCGTGCCGCCGCCTCCGCCGGCAGCGGTCGCGCCGTCCGTGGTGCCGCCGCCTCCATCGGCGGCGGTCGCGCCGTCCGCGGTGCCGCCGCCTCCGCCTGCCGTCAGACCGTCTGCCGTGCCGCCGGCGCCGGCCATCGCCGCAGCGCCGGAGCGCGCCCGGGCGTCAGGTGCGCCGAGGCCCCCGCAGGGCGCTCCGGTGCGGTCGGACGTCCGCAAGCCGGACGAGGACATCGAGGAGTTCATCGGCGGCGCGTTCACCCGGCTGATCCGCGACGAGGAGGAGGAGCGGACCGACGTCAGGCCTTCGGTCGTGCCGTCGCCCTCGGTCGCGCCATCGGCGCGGACGCTGGCGCCCACGAAGACGCCCGTGCCGGCCTCGGCGCCGCCGCCCGTGAGCTCGTCGCCGGTGGCCGCCTACCGGGCTCCGGTCTCCGAGCGCGGGGCCTCTCACCGAGCTCCGGTCTCCGAACGCGGGCGGCTGACCCCTGCGCCGCCCGCGCCGCCTCGCTCCGACGCAGACGCGGTCGAGCTCGAGCGCCTGCGCACCGAGCTGGACCGATCCAAGGGCGAGATCGTCCGCCTCACCAAGGAGGTGGCGGCTGCGCGCGCGACCTCGCTCCGCCTCGAGGGCGAGCTCTCCTCCTCGAGCGACGGCAGCCAGGAGGCGGCTCGCCTGCGGCGTGAGCTCGATGAGCTGAAGGCGAAGCTCGCGGCCGGCGCTGGCGCCGGCTCCAGGCCCGGCGGCGTGTCGAGCCGCGAGTTCCTCGATCTGCGCGAGGCGCTGAACAAGAAGGACAAAGAGATCCTCGCGCTGCGCGACCAGATGTCGCGCAAGGACAAGGAGCTCCTGGAGCTCCGGGATCAGTCGCTGTCGCTCGAGCGGGAGAAGGCCGATCAGGTCGACAAGATCCTGGAGCTCGAGCGCGCGAGCGAGGACCTCGACGCGCAGGTGGCGTCGCTCCGCGCGGACAAGGAGCTCGCCGCGAAGCGCGCCGAAGACTTCAAGGCGCGCGCCGAGAAGCTGCAGGGGCAGATCGCGGCCCGCGACGCGGACATCTCGGCGGCCCGGCAGGCGCTGATGGACGCGGAAGCGGCGCACACGGAGGCGCTGCGGGCGGCGGCGGACGAGAAGGCGCAGGCGATCTCCGCCGTGGAGGCCTCGGCGCAGCGCGACATGGAGGAGAGCGCGCAGGCCGAGCGCGAGCGCTTCGAGCAGGCGAGCGCGGCGCACAGGGCGGAGGTGGATCGGCTCAACGCCGAGCACGCCGCCCAGCGCGAGCGCGACGCCGCGGAGCACCGCGCCGCCACCGAGAAGCTGACCGGCGAGCACGCTGCTGCCACCGAGAAGCTGACCGGCGAGCACGCCGCTGCTACCGAGAAGCTGACCGGCGAGCACGCCGCCGCCATCGAGAAGCTGACCGGCGAGCACGCCGCTGCGCTGGACCGACTGAAGGCGGACCATGCGGCGGCGGCGGAGGGGGCGAAGGCGGAGCACGCCGCCGCGATCGAGGGGCTGCGGGCCGAGCACGCCGCGGCGATCGAGGCGTCGCGGCGCGAGCACGAGTCCGCCGTCGAGGCGCTGCGGCGCGAGCACGAGGGCGCGATGGAGCAGCGCGAGCGGGAGCACGCCGCCGCGCTGGACACGGCGCGCGGCGAGCACGCCGCCGCGCTCGAGAAGCAGCAGGCAGCGCACGCGTCCGCGCTGGAGGCGCTGCGCGGCGAGCACGCATCCACGCTGGAGGCGCTGCGCGGCGAGCACGCATCCACGCTGGAGGCGCTGCGCGGCGAGCACGCGGACGAGATCGGGCGGCGGGAGCGCGAGCACGCGAGCGCGCTGGATGGCCTCCGGTCCGAGCACGCGCGCGCTCTCGAGGGGCAGGCAGAGGAGCACGCGCGGGCGGTCGCGCAGCAGACGGAGGAGCACGCGCGGGCGATCGCGGCCGCGCGCGAGAGCTTCGCAGCGCAGCTCGCGGCGCGGGAGCGCGAGCTCA
Organism: Sorangium sp. So ce375; assembly: GCF_051473855.1. NCBI lineage: Bacteria > Pseudomonadati > Myxococcota > Polyangiales > Polyangiaceae > Sorangium > Sorangium sp. So ce375. Next base: position 8,351,925 of record NZ_CP150335.1, on the reverse strand, counting down.
TCGAGGAGCGAGAGCAGGCCGTGCGCGACGCCGAGCAGGCCCACGCGAAGCGCGTGGCCGAGCTCGAGGAGCGCGCCGCCGAGCGGCAAGCGCAGATGGAGGCCGCGCACGCGCAGGCGCTCGCCGACACGCGCGCGTCGCACCAGGCCGAGACCGCCGAGCGGGAGGCCGCCTGGGCGGCGCAGCGGCGCGAGCTCGACGAGAACGCCCGCGGGCTCTCCACCGAGCTCGGGCAAGCGCGCAGCCAGATCGCGAACCTCGAGGCCCGGACGCAGGAGCTCGATCGGCAGCTGGAGCAGCGCGCGGGCGAGCTCTCCGCGGCCGCCGAGGAGCGCGAACGCCTGCTGGGCGAGCTCGCCGATCGGGCGCGCTCGATCGAGGAGCTCCAGGGCCGGCTCGCCGAGGCCGAGCGGCGCGGGACCGAGCTCGGCGCTCAGCTCTCGCAGCGGACCGAGGAGCGCGACACCCTGCGGGCGCAGGGCGAGCAGCTCACCGAGAAGCTCGCCGTCGAGCGTGCCCGCCTGCAGAAGGCGCGCTCGAAGTGGGGTGAGGACCGCGTCTCGCTCGAGCGCGCGCGGGAGGCGCTCGCCGCGGCGCTGTCGCAGATCGATCAAGCCGAGGCGCTGTCGCTCGAGTGAGCCCTCGGCGCTCCTGGAGCGCTCGGGGCGATCAGCGCGACAGCGCGGCCGCCCCGAACGCCTCGGGGAGGAGCGCCGACAGCGAGGTGGTCCGCGGCGGCACGCCGTCGGCCTCGGCGGCGATGAGGCGGATCGGGAAATCCACGGCGAACTCGGCGAGGGTCTGCCGGCACATGCCGCACGGGCTGCCGAGCACGGGCCCGCTGGTGGCGACGGTGAGCGCGATCGGATCGCGCTCGCCGGCCGCGACCATCTGCACGATGGCGGAGCGCTCTGCGCAGATGGTGAGCCCGTAGGAGGCGTTCTCGACGTTGCAGCCGGTGAACAGACGGCCGGATCGCACGAGGATCGCCGCGCCCACCCGGTAGCGGGAGTAGGGCGCGTGCGCCCGCGTCCGGACCGCGAGGGCGGCCTGGTCGAGCGCGTCCCAGTCGATCGCCTGCGCCGCGTCGTCGGCGCGCGCGGGCGCGGGCGCGTCGCCGACGTCGTGCGGAGGGCGGCTCACGAGGCCGAGCTCCCGCCGGCGACGTCGGCGCCGACGCGGCGGACCCACGCCGAGAGCAGCGCCGTGAACCGGGCGCGCGCTTCCCGTGCGGTCTCCTCGACCTCCTTGTGGTCGAGCTCGCGCTTGGTCATCCCCGCGGCGAGGTTCGTGATGCACGAGATGGCCGCGGCCGGCACGCCCATGTGCCTGAGCGCGATGATCTCCGGGACCGTGCTCATCCCGACCGCATCCGCCCCGAGCGTGCGCAGCATCCGGATCTCGGCGGGCGTCTCGTACGTCGGCCCGAGCAGCGCGGCGTAGACCCCCTCGCGCAGCGAGATCCCCGCGTCGTTCGCGGCTGCCCTCGCGAGCTCGAGCAGCCTGGGATCGTGCGCGTAGGTCATGTCGGGGAAGCGCTTGCCGAGCGCGTCGTCGTTCGGTCCGGCGAGCGGGTTCGCCCCCATCAGGTTCAGGTGATCGGTGAGCAGCATCAGATCGCCTGCGGCGAACCCGGGGTGGATGCCGCCGGCCGCGTTGGTCAGGAGCACGGCGCGACACCCGAGCCGCGCGAGCACGCGCACGCCGAACACGACCTTCCCCAGCGGGTGCCCCTCGTAGAAGTGCGCGCGCCCCTGAAGGCAGGCGACCGGCACGTCCCCGACGCGGCCTGCGCAGAGGAAGCCGGCGTGCCCGGCGACGGCCGGTCTGGGCATGCCGGGGATGTCCGCGTAGGGCACCTTCACGAGCTCGGAGAGCCCGTCGCCCCAGCCGCCGAGCCCCGAGCCCAGCACCACGCCGATGCGCGGAGGCACTGGAATTCGTTCACGAATGACGCGCGCGGCTTCGTCGAGCTCAGGCAGGAGGGTCACCGCGACAAGCTACCCCAGGGCGACGCAGGGGGTAAACGTCGCGGATGCACAGCGGCGCCGCGCGTGATAGGGTCGCCGCCCTTTCGGGGCAAGTGACGACGATGGGCACCAAGATCGAAGATTTCTTGAAGGAAAAGAAGATCGACCCCCGCCGCATCATCGCGGCGTCGGTGAAGATCGAGCGGCTGCAGCCGGAGGATCGGGCGATCCGCCTGACCAAGCGGCTGGCGCGCGGCAGCGAGGACGCCGCGAAGAAGAAGGAGGCGGCCGGCACCAAGAAGCCGCGCAGCGGCCGTCCGGTGACCGACCGCACGATCAGCGCTGCGCTGCTGGGCAAGCCGATCAGCGGCCCCGCCAAGACGCGCGTGCTGCGCGCGGTCAACCGCATTCTGGAGCAGAAGAAGCAGGAGAAGGTCGAGCTGTCGGCGCTCTTCGAGCTGCCCAAGAAGGGCGGCGCTGCGGCGGAGGGAGCAGAGGCCGCGGGCTGAAGCTGACGGGGACGACCCGGACAGCACCGCGATCTTCGACTCGCCCGGCTGGAGCGCACGTCGGCCCTAGGCCGACGCGGGCTTCAGCCGGGCGTCTTTTTGTCAGGGGCTGAAGCCGCTCGCTACGCGCGTTCGCGGCGGCGGGAGCCCAGATCGAGCAGATCGGCGGCGACGAGGGCCACGGTCAGCGACACGGCGATGAAGATCATGCGCCGGAAGGTCGCGCCAATGTGGCTCAAGGAACAACTTTTCTGCGTTCGGCGTAACCGCCGTCTGGGGGTGATCGGCCGTGCTGCGCCATGAATGATCCGGCGGCCCGGCGCATCCGAGCTCTCCGTGCATACCGTGGCGGTCGAGACAGGGGCGCTGTGGGCGCACCTCTCGCGGTCGTTCTTCTCCCTTGACACGGCTGAGCGGGACGGTCGTGGCGACGACGGCCTGTCCGGGCGAGCCGCGAGAGACGCCCACGTGGCGCTCGACGCCGTGCTCGCGGGCGGTGACCGGTCCCGTCGTCCCGCGTTCGTCATCTCACCGTCGAGCTCCATGAGCGACGGGGGGGCGGGTAGGCTTCCGCAGGTGACCGAGCCCGATGACGTGGGCGAGTGGATCCGCCGCTTCCAGAGCGGCGATCCGACGGCGTTCGCGGAGATCTTCCGCCGCTACCGCCGTGACGTCGCGCGGCTCGTCTTCAGGATGCTCGGACCGACCGCCGACGCCGAGGACGTCATCCAGGAGGTGTTCATCCAGGTGCACCGGAGCCTGGGCGACTTCCGGGGGCAATCGAAGTTCACGACGTGGCTCCACCGGGTGACGGTCAATGCCGTGCTGATGGCCCGGCGCGCCGCGCGCTGTCGGCCGGTGTTCGTGGGCGAGAGCGGCGTCGAGATCGAGGTGGACCGCGGCATGCTCCCGGACGAGGACGCCGCTCGGGCTCGCAGGATCGACGCCTTTCGACGGGTGCTGGAGCGCCTCCCCGAGAAGAAGCGGGTCGTCTACATCCTGCACGAGCTCGAGGGGATCGCGCCGGCCGAGATCGCCGAGATCGTCGGGGCGCCGGTCCTGACGGTGCGGACGCGCCTGTTCTACGCGCGCCGTGAGATCGAGGCGATGATGCGCGCCGAGCCGGCGCTCGCCCAGCTCGCCGCCGAGCTCGCGGAGGGCGGCGCGGCCAAGGCGGACGGCGCCGGTCCGGCGCCGGCGCGCGCGGGCGTATCCGTCGGGGGCGCCGCCGTCGGGTATCCCGCGGCGGATCCATCGGCTGTCGATGCGGAGGACGTATGAGCGGCGCAAAGCGCTACGACCGGGCACGCGAGCACATGGATCGGCTGCTCCGCGCCGAGCAGCCGCCCGAGCCGCGCTGGGAGGCCATCGAGCGCGAGCTGTTCGCGCGGATCGAGCGGGCCGCTCCGGTCCGCCGCGCCGCGCCGCCGCAGCGCTCGCAGCTCGGGCGCGCGCTCGGGTTCGCGGCGGCGGCGGCGGCCATCGCGCTCGCGGTCCTCGCGACCGGGCGCTCTGCCCCGCCCGTCGTCGCGACGTCGACGCCGCCGCGCGCCCGCGATCTCGCGGAGGTCCCCCCGGCAGCCGGCGGCGACCGGGCGTCGGGTGATCTGGACTTCCGTGCCCTTCGGCCTGGCGACTCCGTCGAGACCGCCGGGCACGCGGTCTCCTTCGTCGACGTCGGCTCGGTGCGCTGGACGCTCCTGCCGAACGGCCGCGCCGTCGTGCGCGCCGTGGGTGCGGAGGGGGTCGGCCACGTGATCTCGCTCGAGCGGGGCTCGGTGCGCGCCGACGTCGTCACGCGCGCGCCCGAGGAGGGGCTCGTCGAGGCGTTCGCCGTCGAGGTGGGCGGCACCCGCGTCGCGGTGCACGGCACGCTCTTCACCGTGACCCGGCTGGAGGGGCGCGTGGAGGTCGACGTCGAGCACGGCACCGTCGCGGTCGGCTCTGCGGCGTACCGCGGCGCGACCACCGCGCACCTCCTCGTCGGTCCGTCGCGCGGCACCTTCTCGCTCGACGGCGGCCGCGAGGCGCGCCTCCTCGAGCGCCCCGCGCCGCAGGACGGCGCTGCCTCGGCCGCGTCGCCGGCGACGGCGCCCGCTCCGCCCCAGCCGGCCGCCGGCGCGCGTCCGCCGGGCGGAGCCGCTGCCGCTCCGGCGGTCGTCGCTCGCGCGGAGGAGCCCGCCGCCCCGGCGGTCGCCGAGCCGCCTGCGCAGCTCTCGCCGCTGGCGACCGGGCCCGCGCCGACCGCCGCGCAGCCGGTCCCGGAGACGCAGAACGTGCCTCCCCCGCCGGCGCTCACGCCGGCCTCCGTGCAGTCGCTGCTGTCGAGCTGCTTCGCGCGGGAGAGCGCGGGCGGCTCGTCCTCGGTCCGTCGGTCGATCGTCTCGACGCTGCACGTCTCCGTGCGCCCCGACGGCAGCGTCGCCGCCGTGCGCTTCGACCCCCCGCTCCGGCCGGCGCTGCAGGCGTGCGCCGAGGCCCTCTACCGAGGGCGCTTCGCCGGCGGATCGAGGCAGCTCGCCATCCCGCTGACCATCGACGACTGAGCCCCCTCTGGAGTGGCGGTCACCCGCGAGTGGCGGTCACCCGCACAGGAGACGGGCCCAGATCGGCGTTTTCGGCGCGCAGGCGCACTCCGGTGCGCCGAGCACCGAAAACGTCGAGATGGGCCCGTCTCCGAAGCGGGTGCCCGCCGCTCTAGAGCGAGCCGAGGAGCTGCGTTAGCGCGTAGGTCTCGCGCGCGCCCATCACGCCGAACTGCACCCCCATCCCTTCCGGGGTGGTCCATCGCACCACCGACGGGATGACGGCAGCCTGCTTCAGGCCTTGCAGGGACAGCAGCACCTCGACGGTCGCGCCGAAGGGAGCCGGCGAGCTCGTCTCGATGAACATCCCGCCGAGGCTGAGGTCGCGGCATATGGCGTCGACGCGCGGGCCGTCGCCGATCCGGAACGCGATCGAGAGCTCGATTAGCTTGCGCGGGTGCTTCCGGTGATCTCGCACGTTCCTCGCTGGCTAGCTGCGCGGCGCGGAGAGCCGCCGCGTGGGGTATTCTGGTGCAGAGGAGACGATCAATGTCGCGAGCCGAGAGCGTCGCTGTCAAGCGCCGGGAGCCGCGCTCGGGTTCTTCTTCGAGCGGCGCGAGCGGGTCGATGCGCGCTTCCGCGGTCGCCGTCGCTCGCGACGGGGAGAGGGCGCGCCGCGGTTGGAGGCGGCACCTCGAGGGCTGGGAGCCGGGGCTCGTGGCCGTGTTCATCGCGGGCTCCGCGGCGATCCTCGCGGTGCCGCGGCCGGTCGAGCCGGCCGAGCTGCCGCTGCCGCTCGCGGACGCGCGAGCCCTCGCGCGCGTGCAGGACGCGGACATCACCCGCGCCCGCGAGGCCGAGCGGCTCGGGCTCGACGCCGAGGTGCGCGAGCTCGGCTCCGCCATCCGCGCGTTCGGGCTCGTGGACGCCGATGCGGCTCACACCGAGGCCGAGCTCCTCGCCGCGCGCGCGCGCGTGATCGACGCCGTGGGCCCCGCGCTCGCCCAGGGGGACGAGGCGGTGCTCCGGCTGCGCGCCTACCAGCTGAGGTCGTTCGTCCGCGAGGTGCGCCGCCTCGAGGCGACCGGCGAGGCGTCCGACGAGCTCCGTGAGCTCGGCGGCGACTTCCCCGGGCTGCTCCGCCGGAGCGCCTGGCTGAGGCGGGGGGAGTCGGGGCAGCGCGGCGACGGGAGCAAGGCCCGCCACGTCGCCGTGGATGGCACCGTGCTCGGGGTGCTCTTCAAGAAGCGCTGGAACGCCATCGTCGGCATCCAGCGCGATCCGTTCACGCCCTCGCTCGACGAGGAGCGCGCGCTGTTCAAGTTCCTGCTCTCGTACCCGCTCGTCGCTGCGAGGAGCGCGCAGGACCTGCCGGCTCCTCCCGCCGATGAGGCGGCGGCGCGCCTCGCGCAGGCGGGCGGGGCGGGGGCGCGCTCGGCCGCGGCGGCGCTCCGCGCAGCCGAGGCCGAGCGCGCCGAGGAGCGGTATCGCCTGAAGAAGATCGACGAGCTCGCCGCGCTCGATCCGTCCTATCCGAGGCAGCTCGCCCGCGGCGTCGCGCTCTATCGGCTGGGGAGCTTCATGCAGGCGGCGGAGGCGTTCCGCAGCCACCTGGACCAGCACCCCGACGGGGCGTACACCCTCCGAGCGCAGAACTACTTGCGCGCGGCGCTCGAGCGCGCTCGCGAGGAACAGTTCTAGGAGGAGCCTCCAGTCGACCGCGCCGAGCCGCCGCGCATCGCCGAGGGCCGTGCTACGGGCCCCGGCGTATCCCGCCGGGGCGGGACGGGCGCCCGCTGATGCCCTTGGCGGGGTTGCCCTGCCCGCCGCGCCCCCGGCGCGTCTCCATCTCGTGCATGATCCCCTGCTTGGCCGATGCCTGCAGGAACCGGCGAGCGGCCGGGAATACCTCCTGCTCCTCGCAAGCCACGTGGCGCTGGTGCGCAGCGCGCAGGTCCTCGATGAGCTGGGGGATCGTCTCCACGGCCTCCGGGCCTCCATCTCGCTCGATCGCGGCGCGCAGCGCGTCGATCGCGCGCTGATGCGCCTTGTGCTCCTGCCGGAGGCGCTCGAGGGTCGGCGCGATGGCCTCGAGCACCGCGAGCCGCGGGAACAGCGAGCGCTCCTCGTCCTCGAGGTGCCGGCTCATCGATCGCTCGAAGTACGAGACCACGCTGGAGAGACCTTCGAGCGCGGCGGCGCGCCCGCGGGGATCGCTGAGCGCGCGCGCGGCGCGCGCGAGATCGTTCAGGTTCTCTTCCAGGCTCCGGTGAGCGGAGGCGAGCTTCTCGAGCGGGTCGTTCCGGTCATCGGACATTCACCGATGATTGAACGACAACGCGCACGCGTGGAAGCTCTTTATTCCTCCCACAGGCTGTTTCGCGTGCTGCATTGCGCGCTCCATGCCGCGCGCTGGTCATCCGACCAACTCGCCACCTGACCAGCGGGGACCATATCGCACATTCGGTGAGGAGCGGCCGTCCTGCCAGCGGTCGTCGACGCGCCCTGAGCGCGTCGGGCGACGGGAGGCTTGGTTCGGCGCTCTCAGGGAAGCACCGCGTTGCGGGGCAGGTCGAGGTGCAGCGTGGGCGCCAGCATCTCGCGCGCGAGGTGCACCTCCAGCAGGTCGATCACGGGGCTCTTCGATACCGCACGGAGCCGCTCGTCCGCGCCAGCGTCGCCAGCCACCTTCCTCGCCATCGCCGTGTAGAATTGCGCCTCCACGCGCTGCGCCGCGCTCCGAGCGAGCCTGCCGAGATCCGCGTCGCTGAGCCCGCCGTTCGCCCAGGCCGCGAGCTTCCCCGTCCAGGACGCGCGGCTCGTCGTGCCGTCCAGCGCGCGGCCCGCGGTGCCGTCGGTCGCGACGCCGAGGGAGCGCTCCAGCAGCATGACCCAGAGCCCGCCATAGACGAGATCCTCCTCGTCCACGTTCGCCTCGAGGCCGCGCTTCAGCGCCCGCCGCGCGGCGGGGAGATCGCGCTCGACGAGCGCGCGCCCCACGGCGTCGAGCATCGTGGCGCCGAGCTGCGGCGGCTCGGCCGCCACCAGGGCGAACGCCCGCTCGTAGGCCCGGGTCGCGGCCTTCTCGTCGCCATAGCCGTCGAGGACGCGCCCGAGCAGCCGCTCCGTGCGCGCCTTCGCGCCGGAATCCCGGGCGCGCTGCCGGGCGTCGAGCGCGGCGGCGAGCGCCGCATCGAGCGACTCCTTCGCCCTGTCCTGCGTGCCAGCGTCGCGGTGGAGCTCGAAGGCGAGCAGGTGCGCCTGGATGATCTCGAGCGGCGCGGCGCGCGCGTCCGGCGCTCCCAGCGCCCGACGCACGTCTTCGAGCGCGGCCTGGGGCTCGCCGGACTGCCGCTCGGCCATCGCGAGCACCGTGAGCCCGTTGACCGTCGGCTCGGCCGCCGTCGCCGCGCGGAGCAGCGGCAGCGCGGCCACGAGGTTGCCGGCGCGCAGCTCGAGCGACGCCATGAGGGAGCGGACGCGCGCGCCGGACGGATCGAGCGCCGCGCCGCCGCGCACCGCCCGATCGGCGAGCACGAGCAGCGGCCCCGACGCGTTGTAGGTGCGCCGGGCCGCCTCGAAGTCGTCGTTCGACGCCTCCTCCGAGAGCGCGCTCAGCACGAGCCCGAGCGCGGCCCCGAGCGCGCCGGGGCTCGGCCGGTCGCCGAGCGCGCTCGCGATCACGAGCGGCGCCGCCTCGGACATGCCGAGGCGGATCAGCACCTGGGAGAGGAGCGTGGCGCTGTCGTAGTTCAGCGGATCGCGCCGGTAAGCCTCGAGGGCCGTGCCCCAGATCGCGCCGTCGAGCAGGTCCTGCCGCATCCCGGTCTCGGCGTCGCGCTCCTGCGCCTCGTGCTGCGCGAAGGCGGCGGCGAGCGCCTGCCACGAGACCGCGTCGTCGTCGGACGCGGCGGCCTTGAGCCGCTCGTACAAGCCGGGCGGGATCACCCGGCGCGCGCTCGTGCGGTCGATCTGCTCGATCGCGCCCTTCGCGTCCCCGTAGCGGAGGAACAGCGCCGCCAGGCTCGCTCCGCCGGACTCCAGCGCGCGCGCGGCCTCGACCGCCTCTTCGCGCTCCGGCCTCGCGTTGCCTTGCCGGTACTCGATGTTGAACTCGATCGCCCGATCGATCCACGCCGCGGTGACGGCGGCGGCGCGCTGGATCGACTCGGGGCGGCCGTCGACGAGGGCGCGCGAGACGGCCGCGCGCTGATCCGCGCCGAGCTGCTCGAGCGGCCCGCCGGTGCGCGTCTCCTTCATCCATTGCTCGAGCGCGGCGCGGTGCTCGTCGCTCTCGGCGCGGGCCCGGCTGCCGCTCGGCAGCGCGGCGGCGCGGATCTCCATGAGGGCCTGCACCCGCCCCTCGTCGCCGCGTGGGCTCAGCCGATCGATCGCGCCGTCGATGGCGCGCTCGCCCACGGCGTCGATCATCTCGGCGCGCCCCTCGCCGGGACGGACGAGGTAGAGCGCGCCGAGGACGCTCGCGACGGCACGATCGGGCTGACCTGCGTTGAAGCGCCCCGCGGCGTGCGCGAGCTGCCTGCGGATCACGCCGATGAGCAGGCCGGTGCGCTGCGGGCTCTGCTTGCCGTCGCGGACGATCGTGTACAGGCTGGCGGAGAAATCGGCGTCGCGGACCTCGACGGGAGCGACGCGGGCCTCGGCGCCGGGTGGCCCCTTCGCCCCCGGCGAGCCAGAGGCCGCGCAGGCGACGGGAGAGAGCGCGAGGGCGAGCGCGGCGAGACCCCGACCGAGACGGCGCCGAGGGAACAGGGGCGGCAGCGACATTGCGAGCCAGTGTACACGGGGGGAGCGTGCGCGCATCCCCTCGGGGGCCGCTCCGTCTCCGGCGCTACCGCGCGCCGTCGCCGAGCTTGCGGCCGAGCAGCTTGGAGGCGAGCGTCTCGCCGAGCTCGCTCATCATCAGCTGCTCGACCACCGCCTCGGTCGCGGCGCGCTCCGCCTCGCTCGTGTACTGGAACTCGATCCCCATCCCCGGCGGGGACGACTCCGTCGCCTCGGCGGACGTGACGACCCACTTCACCCGCCCGCGGAGGCGGAGCGGCTCGGTCAGGTTGCGGATCGAGAGGGCGAACACGAACTCGGTGCCGATCGCGAGCGGGCGCTCCGTCCGGATGAACGTCCCGCCTTTCGAGATATTGCGCGTGTAATCGGCGAAGAACGTGTTGAGCCGTTTGTACTCTACGCTCAGCTCGATCGCGGCGCGCTGGGCTGAGCGGCGGTCAGTCTCCGTCACGGCGTCACCCTACCACGGCGCATGCGGGCCAATGCGGGCCAGAGTAAAGTCGCCGCTTATGGAACTCGGTGGTGTCAGGGCCGCGCTGGCGACCGGGCGACGCGTGATCGACGCGACACACGCGACGATCGCCGCCGGGCGGGCGGTGACGCGGACGGGGCTGCTCGCCGCGCTGCGTTGGCCAGGGCTCAAGGTGCTCGCGCGCGAGCTCGCGAAAGGTAAGGCAAATCCGTCGCTCTTGTTCCGGTTCCACGCCGAGAACAGCCCGCACCGGATCGCGGTGATCGAGCCGCTGAGCCTCGCGCGCCGCGCGGCGGAGGGGGGCGCGGGGGCCCCGGCCGAGGATCGGGTCTACTCGTTCTTCGCGCTGAACGAGGCCATCGATCGGCTGGGCTACGCGCTCGACCGGCGCGGCGTCGGCCCGGGCGTCACCGCCCTGCTCGTGCTCAAGAACCGCCCCGAGTTCCTGATGTGCCAGGTCGCGCTCGCCCGCGTCGGCGCGTCCGTGGTCACGACCTCGTGGCGATCGACCCCGGCGGAGCTCGCCTACCTCGCCGGCCACTCCGGGGCGCGCCTGCTCCTGTTCGACTCCGACCTCGCCGGCGTGATCCGCGAGGCCGCGCCGCGGCTCGAGGGGATCGCGCCCGAGGGCATGATCGCGGTCGGCGAGCGCACCCCGGGCTTCTCGCACCTCGACGAGCTCCTCGCCGAGCGCGGCGCCTCGCCGGATCGCGTGGCCTCGCCGGATCGGAGCGAGCGCGCCGCGGTGGTGATGTACACGTCCGGCACCACCGGCAAGCCCAAGGGCGCGGTGCGCGGCTTCGGCGGCGGCATCGTCGCGCCGGCGCTCGCGGCCATCGGCGCGACCCCGATGCGCGCGGGGGACGTGCACCTCGCCGTGTGCCCGCTCTACCACCTGACGGCGCTCGGCTTCGTGAACCTGTCGCTCATCGTCGGCGCCACGATCGTGATCCCTCCGGAGTTCCGGCCCGAGCTCTTCCTCGAGGCGATCCAGCGTTACCGCGTGACCACCACGGCGGTCGTCCCGACGATGCTCCACCGCGTCCTCGAGCTCGGCGAAGCGCGGATCCGCGCCTACGACACGTCGTCGCTCACCGCCATCTTCGTGGGCGGCGCGCCGCTCTCGCCGGCGCTCGCGGCGGAGGTGATGGCGGTGTTCGGCGACCGGCTCTTCAACTTTTACGGCGCGACCGAGACGGGCATCGTGACGATCGCCGGCCCGGAGGATCTGCGCGCGTCGCCGGGCACCATCGGGCGCGCCGTCCCCGGCAGCGAGCTCCTGCTCGTGCGCGAGGACGGGACCCCGTGCCGAGACGGCGAGGTCGGCGAGCTGTTCGTAAGGAGCGCCTTGCTCGTCTCCGGCTACCACAGAGATCCCGGCGCGACGCGCGCATCCACGAGGGACGGTTACTTCTCGGTCGGCGATCTCGCGCGCCGCGACGCGCGGGGCTGCTACCACATCGAGGGCCGCAAGCGGGACCTCATCATCTCGGGGGGCGTGAACGTGTACCCCGCCGAGGTGGAGTCGGTCCTCCACGATCACCCGGCGGTCGCCGAGGCCGCCGTGGTGGGCGTCCCGGATCGCGCCTTCGGGGAGCGCGTGCGCGCGGTCGTCGCCCTGCGCCCCGGCGCGGCGGCGAGCGAGGGCGAGATCGTGGCCCACTGCCGCGCGCAGCTCGCGGGCCCGAAGGTCCCGCGCGAGATCGTCTTCGTCGACGCGCTGCCGCGCAACCCGACGGGCAAGGTGATGAAGCGCGAACTCGCCGGGCCCGAAGGGAAATCGGCGGAATAGGCGGCCCGGTAGCCGCTGTCCCGGGAGGGCGATCGATGCTATTTCGCACCTCGTGCGGGATCCGTACGAAGTATTGGGCGTCGAGCGTTCCTCGACGCAGGATGAAATCAAAAGCGCTTTCCGGCGGCTCGCCAGCCAGCACCATCCCGACAAGAACCCGGGGGATCAGGGCGCGAACGTCCGCTTCAAGGAGCTGAACGCGGCCTACCAGATCCTGAGCGATCCGCAGAAGCGCGCGGCGTTCGATCGGTTCGGCCCCGCCGCCGTCGGCGCCTCCGCCGGCTCGGGGGTCCCGGGCGTCCCCTTCGACATGCAGGACCTCAACCTGGACGCCATCTTCGGCGATCTGCTCGGCGCCCTGGGCATCCGGGTCGGCGACCGCGGGACGCTGCAGAAGGAGGTGCGGATCTCCTTCGAGGAGGCGGCGTTCGGCTGCGCCAAGGAGATCACCTACGATCGCGTCGAGCCGTGCGGCGACTGCGCCGGCTCGGGCTCCGCGCCGGGCGCGTCGACCGAGCGCTGCGCGGCGTGCTCGGGCCGCGGCCGCGTCCGGATGCAGCAGGGGATGTTCCCCATCGCCATCGAGCGCCCCTGCGGGCGGTGCCGCGGCACGGGGCGCATCGTGACGGACCCGTGCCGGACATGCCGCGGCGCCGGCCTCGCGGCCAAGCAGAAGACCATCGAGGTGACGATCCCCCCGGGCGTGGAGAACGGCGCGACCCGGCTCGTGGAGCGCGGCGGCAACGCCGTTCGCTCCGACCGGGGGCCGGGCGATCTGGAGCTCACCATCCGCGTCTCGCCGCACGAGCTCTTTCGCCGCGTCGGCGACGACGTGGTGTGCTCCGTGCCGATCTCGTTCGCGCGCGCGGCGCTCGGCGGCGAGCTGGAGATCCCGACGCTGGAGGGGAAGGGCCGGCTGCGGATCCCGCCGGGCACGCAGCCGGGCGCGGTGCTCCGGATCAAGGGCAAGGGCATACCGCGCCGCGTCGTCGGCGGGCGCGGCGACCAGCTCGTCGAGGTGAGCGTCGAGGTGCCGACGCAGCTCACCCCGACGCAGCGGGAGCTCATCGCGCAGCTGGCGAAGGAGCTCGGTGAGAACGTGCAGCCTCATCAGGCCACTTTCATGGACAAGCTGAAGGGGCTGTTTGGTTGACCTGGCGCGCGGCCGCGCGCGATCCTCCGCGTTGTCTGAGCGGCGAGGCACGAGCCCTGCCTCGAGCGCTGGGCCGAGTTGGCGACGGAGGCATCGGACATGGACAAGCCGAAGTTCATCGACGTCCTGAGCGACTCCACCGGAGAGACGGCGGAGAAGGCCGTGCGCGCTGCGCTCCTCCAGTACCCGGACGCGGGGGTGCAGATCCGCCTCCACACGCGGGTGCGCACGCCGGAGATCGCGCGGCCGGTGCTCGAGCGCGCGGCCCGGGAGGGCGCGCTCGTCGTGTTCACCGTGGTGAGCCCCGAGCTGCGCGAGTTCGTGCACGCCTCCACCGCCGAGCTGAACATCGAGGCGATCGATCTGATCGGCTCGCTCATCGTCCGGCTCGGCACCTTCCTCGACCGGGAGCCGATCAACCTGCCGAGCGCGATGCTCCCGCTGAGCGAGGAGTACTTCCGGCGCATCGAGGCGGTCGAGTTCGCGGTGAAGAGCGACGACGGCAAGGAGCCTCGGAACTTCAAGAGGGCGGACATCATCCTCGTCGGCGTCTCGCGCACCTCGAAGACGCCGCTGTCGACGCTGCTCGCGCAGCGCGGCCTCAAGGTCGCGAACCTCCCCCTGGTGCTCGGCGTCCCGCCGCCGCTCGAGCTGACGGAGGCACCGCAGGACAGGGTCATCGGCCTGACCATCGGGCTCGATCAGCTCTGCGAGATCCGGCAGGCGCGCCTGCGCCAGCTCGGGATGCCCTCCGAGACCAACTACGCGATGCGCGAGCACGTCCGGCAGGAGCTGGACTACGCGAACCGGCTCTTCGCCGCGCACCCGGAGTGGCCGGTGGTCGACGTCACCCGGCGCGCCATCGAGGAGACGGCGGTGATCATCCTGGAGCACCTGACCGAGCGCGACGAGCGCGCGAAGGCCGCGCGCTCATCGCTGATGTGAGGCCGCGCCGCCGAGCTGCGCGACTCGGCGCGCAGGCGGGGTGGGGGCGTGTCCGGATGGGCGGGGGCGTGTCCGGATGAGCGGGTAGCGTGTCCGGATGGGCGTGTGGCGTGTCCGGATGGGCGGGTAGCGTGTCCGGATGGGCGGGTAGCGTGTCCGGATAGGCGGGTAGCGTGTCCGGATGGGCGGGCGGCGTGTCCGGATGGGCGGGCGGCGTGTCCGGATGGGCGGGCGGCGTGTCCGGATGGGCGGGCTCTGCGGGGGTCCGCGAAGCACGCTCCAGCTGGATCAGCTCACGATCTTGAGGGCGCGGCCGACGAGGACCTCGTTGTGGCTTCCGGTCCTGTACCCGCCGAGATCGAGCGTCACGTACCGGAAGCCGTGCCGCTTGCCGGCGGCCACGACCTCGGCGCGCACGGCCGGCTCGGCGGCGCGCGCGAGCTCGCCCGCGTCGAGCTCGATGCGCGCGAGGTCGTCGTGGTAGCGGACGCGGACCTGGCGGAACCCGAGGCCGCGCAGCGCCGCCTCGAAGCCGCCGATCTGCGCGAGCCGCTCGCGCGTGACGCTGGTTCCGTAGGGGATCCGGCTGGAGAGGCAGGCCGCGGCCGGCTTGTCCCAGATGGGCAGGCCGACGCGCGCCGCCCCGGCGCGGACGTCGGCCTTGCTGAAGCCGAGCTCGACGAGGGGGCTCAGCACGCCCGCCTCCCGCGCCGCCTCCAGCCCGGGGCGGTAGTCGCCGAGGTCGTCGGTGTTGGTGCCGTTCACGATCGCCGCGAGCGCCCACTCGGATCGCTTTCGCGCGGCGATCCGGTAGAGCTCGCTCTTGCAGTGGAAGCAGCGATCCGGGTTGTTCGCGACGTAGCGCGGATCGTCGATCTCGGACGACTCGACGAGCCGGTGGTCGGCGCCGATCAGCCGGGCGATCGAGGCGGCCTCTTCCTTCTCGGCCGGCGCGAGGCTCGGCGAGACCGCCGTCATCCCGACGGCCCTCGGGCCGAGCTCCTGGTGCGCGACCGCGAGGATGAACGCGCTGTCGACCCCGCCGGAGTAGCAGACGAGGACCGAGCCGAGCTCCCGGAGCCGGGCGCGCAGGCCGGCGAGCTTGGGATCGATGGGCGAGCCCTCTGGCGTGGACGAGCGCGTGGACGACGGCGCGGACATGGCGATCCTCCCTTTACCACAAGCCGCGTTCCGCGCTGGTCGACCCGGCGTCCGCCAGGTTACTTGCGGTTCGAGCGCCGGTTCTGACACGCTGCAGGGCGAGATGGACCCGAAGAGGAAGCAGGCCGCCCTCACCTCCCTGCCGTTCGCGCTCGCGGCGGCGCTCGCGGCCGCCGCGTTTGCTGGCCAGGGATGCGGCGACAACCGGCTGCCGCCGCGGGAGCTGCCGCGCGCCGAGGAGCAGCGCGCGCTCCCGCGCTGGTACCCGGAGAAGCCCTGGTCGGAGCAGGACGGAGAGAGCCAGGTCTACATCGAGGGCAAGATCGTCTTCGACAACAACAAGGCGACCATCCGGCCGGGCAGCGAGAAGACGCTGGAGACGCTGCTCAAGTTCATCAAGGAACACCCCGAGGTGACGCGCCTCAGGATCGAGGGGCACACCGACGCGCAGTCGAGCGAGGAGCACAACCAGGAGCTCAGCGCGCAGCGCGCCCTCGCGGTCGCCAACTGGCTTGTCGATCACGAGGTCGAGAACGTCCGGCTGATCGCCGTGGGCTTCGGCGAGTCGCGGCCGCTCGGGCCGAACGAGATCGCGGAAGGCCGCAGCGAGAACCGGCGGGTCGAGTTCCACGTGGCCGAGGTGAACGGGCGCCCCTTCCTGGGGCAGGACCCGTACAAAGGTGGCCTTGCGCTCGAGGTGCTGAGCCTAGAGGAGCGCAAGCTGCGCGCGGAGAAGGCCGCGCAGCTGAAGGCACCCCCGCCCCGCAAGGGCTTCGTGGCGACGGGCGACGAGATCAAGCCGGTGCCGGCCAAGCCGCGGGCCCCGGCGGGAGCGCAGGAGGGCGAGCCCCCCGCGCCGACCGCGCCGGCCAAGGGCGGCGCGGCGCCCGGGGGCGGGGGCTGAGCGACCTCAGGGCGCGAGGTGCCGCGCGCGCGGCGCCCGGGGGCGGGGGCTGAGCGACCTCAGGGCGCGAGGTGCCGCGCGCGCGGCGCCCGCGTCCGGTACCGATCGAGGAGCGCGAGCGTCGCGTCCAGCGACGCGCCGTACGGGAGCACGTTGCCCTTCGGCGTGGCGTACTCGAGATAGAGGTTGTCGTCCGTGGACAGGATCGGGCCGCCGTCCTCGGCCGCGTCGGCGACGAAGCGGTCGAGATCGTCGCCCGAGGTCACGAGGGCGTCGAGGAGCTCCTCCAGCCGCGCGCCCGCGAGCGTCGCCTGGAGCGACGGGCGCGCGTCGAGCCCGGCGAGGCGCGCCTGCGAGGCGACGAGCGGCGCGCCGCTCGCGACGAGGATGCCCTGCGCGCCGCCCACGAACAGGGCGACGTGCGGGAACGCGCTGCGCATCGTCCGCACCACGACGGCGAGCTCGCGCCGCCGGATGTGGTGGAGCTGCACCCACTGCTGCAGGACGCCGCCCTCGCTGAGCCGGGACCGGGCGAGCTCGTAGAACTCGCGGCTGTAGAGGCTCGCGGCGCCAGCGAACCAGACGCTGGTGAGCTCGATGGCGATGAGGTCGTAGCGGCCCGGGGCGGCGACGAGCAGCTCGTTCCTGCCGTCGTTGAGCGAGAGGCGGACGCGGGGGTCGTCGAGCGCGCCGAGGCTCGGGCCGGCGAAGAAGCGGCGGGAGGCCTCGACGATCGCGGGTGAGATCTCGGCGACGTCGATGCGCTCGAAGGGGTACGCCGCGATGGTGCCGGTCGTCGTCCCGGTGCCCAGCCCGACGACGAGCGCGGCGCGCGTGTCGCGGAGGAAGAGCGAGGGGAAGTGCGCGAACCGGCGCTGCGCCGTCATCTCGGGGCCGTCGTCGCCCTGGAACTTGCCGTTCGTGTACATGGTCGTGATGCCGGCGCGGTGCGCGACCGTGGTGACGCCGCCATGCACGTCCTCGCGCACGAGGTCGATGCGCTCGGGGCGCGGCCCCATGGCGAAATAGACGTTCGCGCCGCTCGTGAGGCGCGCCATGTCCCAGCGGGGCGCCAGCACGGCGAGGACCGCCGCCGCCGCGGCCATCGCGAGGGCGCGGGGGAGCTCCGCGCCGGCGCGCGCGGCGGCGAGGACGGCCGTGAGGGCGAAGGCGAGCGCGATCGTCAGGAGGGCGCGCTCCGAGCCGAGCGCAGGCAAGATGAGGTAGCCGGTGACGATGGAGCCGGCGATGGTGCCCAGGGTGTTCGCGGACGTCAGCCTGCCGACGCGCGCGGCGACGTCGGCGTGCGCGGCGGCGCGCGCGAGCAGCAGGGGGAAGGTGGTGCCCATGCACAGCGTGGGCAGCGCGAGGATCGCGAGCGCGGCGAGCGCGCGGCACGCCTCGCGGCCGGCCCACCCGTCGACGTGCTTGCCCGCGAAGGCGAAGAGCCGCGGGAGCTGGTCCCAGAGCGGGACGGTGGCGGCGAGCGAGAGCGCGGTGGCGATGAGCCCCCGAAAGAGCGCGCCCTCGCCGTGGCGGCGCGCGAGGGCAGGCGAGCGCGCGGCGCCGGCCGCGAGGCAGACGAGGAAGACGGCGAGCATCAGCCCGAACGCGTAGGCGCTGTTGCCGATGAGCAGCGCGAGCAGGTGCGTCTGGACCACCTCGGCGGCGAAGACGAGGAAGCCCGACGCAAACGCGAGGAGGAGCAGGAACGGCGGCTCGGCCCGGCCGACGGCGGCGAGAGGGGCGTCCGAGGAGCGAGCGTCGGGGGAGGAGGGGGCCTCGGGGGAGCGCGCGTCGGTGGAGCGGGCCTCGGGCTCGGCGGCGGCGGGCGCCGGGCCGCGCAGCCCGGCGGAGATCGCGATGACGCCGAGGACGAGGTTGGCGATCGCCGCAGACCAGAGCGCGCCGCGGATCCCGAGGTGCGGGAGGACCACGTAGGCGCCGGAGAGCGCGCCGGCGGCGCCGCCCGCCGTGTTGATGGCGTAGAGCGAGGCGAGGCGGCGCGCGGCGTCGTGCTCGGCGGGGGGCGCGGCGCCGGCGCGGAGGATGCGCGAGAGCACCGGGAACGTGGCGCCCATCGCGACCGTGGGGACGACGACCACGAGGGCGGTCAGCGCGGCGCGCGCCGCGGTGAGCAGCGCGAGCGAGTCGGGCGCGGCGCGGGCGACGGCGACGTAGGCCGAGGTCAGCGCCTCGAACAGGAACGGCGAGACGGCGCAGATCGCGCCGACGATCGCCTCGAGCGCGCCGTAGACGACGAGCGGGCGGCGCGCGGACGCGGCGTGGCGGCCGCCGAGGTGCGCGCCGAGGGCGAGGCCGCCCATGAAGGCGGCGAGGACCGTGCTCACGGCATACGCGGTGGCGCCGAAGACGTAGGCGAGCAGCTTGGAGAAGGCGACCTCGTAGAGGAGGCCGGTCGCGCCAGAGACGAAGAACAGGGCGGCCACGAGCGGGAAGCGGGAGCGCACGGGCGCGCACGCTAGTACAGGCGCCCGACGAGCAGGCACCTCAGAGCGCCGCTCGAGGCCGCCCACGACCAGGCAGCCGAGGGCGGGCGACGCGCCGTCCTCGGCGGCGCCCGTCCGGCGAACCCGGACGCCCAAGGCGCGCCGGCGCGACTGGCGCCACGAGAGGGCAGGCCGCTTGATCCCCGGCGTGGTCGCCCCGCGCCGCCCCGCCCTCGCACGACCGCCCTCGCCGCGGAGCCTCGCTCCATGACGGCGCCGCCGGCCCCGGAGGTCCCCGCGCCGCCCGCCCCCGGCGGCGCGGCGATCGAGCTCGACCGCGTGAGCCGCAGCTACGGCGCGCAGATCGCCGTGCGCGCCGCCTCGCTCCGCCTCGCGCCCGGCGCGCTCCACGCGGTCGTCGGCGAGAACGGCGCCGGCAAGTCCACGCTGCTCAAGCTCGCGGCCGGCGTGCTCGCGCCCGACGCCGGCGTCGTCCGCGTCGACGGCGCCGCGCTGCGGCCGGCGACGCCCGCCGAGGCCGCCCGCCGCGGCGTGGGCATGGTCCACCAGCACTTCATGCTCGTCGGGAGCTTCCTTGCCCTCGAGAACATCGTGCTCGGCTGCGAGCCCGCGCTCCGCGGCGGCCGGCTCGACCTCGCCGGCGCCCGCGCCCGCGCCGGCGCGCTCATGGAAGACGCGGGGATCGAGATCCCGCTCGACGCCGTGACCTCGTCGCTCACCGTGGGCGAGCGGCAGAAGCTCGAGATCCTGCGGGTGCTCTACCGCGGCGCACGGGCGATCCTGCTCGACGAGCCCACGGCCGTGCTCTCTCCGCTGGAGGCCGGCGCGCTGTACGCGACCCTCCGGCGCCTCGCGCGCGAGGGCCGCACGGTCGCGGTCGTGACCCACCGGCTCGACGAGGTGATCCGGTTCGCGGACCACGTCACCGTGATGCGCCGCGGGCAGGTCGTTCTGTCGCGGCCCGCGGTCGGCTGGTCCACGGACGCCGAGGGAGAGCTCACCCGCGCGATCATGGGCGGCGAGCCGCCGCCGCGGGTCGAGCGGCCGCCGCTGGCCGAGGGGGCGCCCGCGGCGCTCGAGATCGCGGGGCTGACCGTGGTGGGCGCCGGCGGCCGGCTCGTGCTCGACGGCGTGACCCTCGCGGTGCGCGCAGGGGAGATCGCCGGCGTCGCGGGCGTCGAGGGCAACGGCCAGCGCGAGCTCGTGCGCGCCCTCGCCGGGATGGAGCCGCGCGCGGCCGGCCGCGTCGCCGTCTGCGGGGTCGAGCTGTCCTCGTGGGGCATCCGCGCGCGCCGGGCCTGCCTCGGCGTGGTCCACGAGGACCGCCACGCCGAGGGCTTGCTCCTCGACGCGTCGGTCGGCGACAACCTCGTCCTCGGCGACCTCGGCGCGCTGCCGCGCGGCGCCCGCGGCCGCGACGCCGAGGCGGCCCTCGTCGCGCGCCGCATCGCCCGCTTCGGCGTCGAGCCGCCCGAGCCGTCCCGCCTCGCGGGCGAGCTCTCCGGCGGCAACCAGCAGAAGATCGTCGTCGCGCGGGCGCTCGATCGCGTCGCGCCGGCGGCGCCCGGCCCGGGCGTGGCCACCGGGGCGCCGCGCCGCGCGGCCGCGATCCTCGCCCAGCCGACCCGGGGCGTCGACGTCGGCGCCGCCGCCGTCATCCACGCGGCCATCGCCGAGGCCGCCAGGGCGGGGCTCGCGATCCTCGTGGTCAGCGCGGACCTCGCCGAGCTCCGGCGGCTCTGCCACCGGCTCTTCGTGATGCGCAAGGGCAGGATCGTCGCGACCCTCCCGCCCGCGTGCTCCGACGAGCAGATCGGGCGCGCGATGCTCGGCGTGGAGGCGGCGTGAGCTCGGCCCGTGAGCCGCCCCGACGCGCGCGCGGGCGGCGCCGCCTGCGCGCGCTCCGAGGGGCCGCCCTCCCGGCGGCGCTCGTGCTCGCCGGCATCCTCCTCGCCCTGAACCTCATCTCGTTCGGCTTCGGCGAGGCGCCCGCGTCGACCTTGCGCCGCGCCTTCGAGGGCACGTGGGGCACCCCGTACGGCGTCGGTCAGGTGCTGTTCAAGGCGACCCCGCTCCTCTTCACAGGGCTCGCCTTCTCGATCGCGCTCCGCGCGGGCCTCTTCAACATCGGCGCCGAGGGGCAGGTGACGATGGCGAGCCTCGCGGGCGCCGTGGTCGCGGCCGAGCTCCCTCCGCGGACGCCGTGGTTCGTCGCCGTCCCGGCGTCGATCGCGTGCGCCGTGGCCGCGGGCGCCGCCGTCGCGCTCGTCCCCGCGCTCCTGCGCGCGCGCCTCGGCGCCCACGAGATCATCAGCGGGATCATGATGAACCGCGTCGCCGACGTGCTCGCGCCGTGGCTGCTCGCGTCGGTCCTCGGCAGGGCCGCGATGCGCACCGCGGACGCCATCCCCGCGGCCACGCTGCCGCGGCTCGAGCGCATCGTCCCGGCGCTGCACGGCAGCGCCGCGAGCGTCGCCTTCCCCCTCGCGGTGGCGCTCGCGCTCGCGGCGCACCGCGCGCTGTCGCGGAGCCGCGCGGGCCGCGAGATGCGCTTCGTGGGGCAGGGCGCCGAGGTCGCGCGCGCGGAGGGCATCGACGTGCCGCGCCGGCGCCTCGTGGCGATGCTCGCGTCCGGCGCCGCGGCGGGCGCCGCCATGACGGCGACGACGCTCGGCTACAAAGGGTACTACGAGCTCGGCCTGGGCGCGGGCGCGGGCTTCTCGGGCATCCCGGTCGCGCTGCTCGGCCGAGGGACGCCGCTCGGGCTCGTCCTTTCGGCGGTGCTCTTCGGCACGCTCGAGCAGGCCGGCCTCGCCATCAACGCGCGCGTGCCGAAGGAGGCGATGGACGTGCTGGAGGCGCTGGCCATCGTCCTCGTCGCCGCCGCGGCGGGCGGCGGCGAGCGCGCGGGCCGCCCCGGGGAGCCGCCTGCATGAGCTCGACCGCCCTCGTGATGCTCGCGGAGACGCTGCGGATCGCCGCGCCGTACGCCTGCGCGGCGATCGGCGGCATCTGGGCGGAGCGCTCGGGCATCGTCCAGATCGGCCTGGAGGGGGTGCTGCTCGCCGCCGCGTTCACCTCGGTGGTGGTCGCCCACGCGACCGGCAGCGCGGCGACCGGCCTCGCCGCGGCGATCGCCGCGGGCGCCGCCCTCTCCCTCGGCCACGCCTTGCTCGTCGAGCGCGCCCGCGTGGACGCCGTCGTCAGCGGCATCGCGCTCAACCTGCTCGCCTACGCCGGGACGCGCCTGCTCCTGCGCGGGCTCTACGACAGCGCCTCGAGCTCGCCCTCGATCGAGGGCTTCCGCGCCGGCCCGACCGGGAAGAGCGGCGCGGCGCTGCTCGCGCGCGTGCTCCTCGATCCCGTCTCGCTCGCGGCGGCGCTCGCGATCGCGGCGACGCCGCTCTTGATCGCGCGCACCCGCTTCGGGCTCCGGGTGCGCGCCGCGGGCGAGAACCCGGCCGCGGCCGCCGCCGCGGGCGTCCCCGTGACCCGCGTCCGCTGCGCCGCGCTCGCGCTGTCCGGCGCGATCTGCGCGATCGGCGGCGCGCACCTCGCGTACGACCAGCGCCGCTTCGACTCCGGCATGTCGAACGGCCGCGGCTTCATCGCGCTCGCGGCGGTCGTCGTCAGCGGCCTCCGCGCCGGCCGCGCGGCGCTCGCGTGCCTCCTGTTCGGCGCGCTGGAGGCCTTGCAGATCGCGCTCCAGTCCGCGGCGCGGGGCGCGTCGCGCGCGGGCGATCTCGTGCAGCTCCTGCCGTACGTCGCGACGCTCGTCGCGCTGGGGCTCGCGGCGCGACGGGCCGCGGCGCCGGGGGAGCCCGGGAGCCGCGCCGGCCCGTGACTGGCCCGGTCTCGCCGCGTGCCGCCGCGGGGGCGAGCGGGCTGTCAGGGGCCCGCGCTCGCCTCCGGCTCGATCCCTTCCCACCAGGCGCCGAGATCGAGCTCGATCGCGTCGAACGGCGCGGCGCGCACCTTCTCGTCCGCGCCGTGGAGGCCGAGCTCCATCCACCTGCCCTCGACATGCTGGGCGACGAGGAGCGTCCTGTCGCGCGGGTCGACGTACCAGATGTGCTGGACGCCGATCCGGACGTAGAAGCGGCGCTTGACGATCTGGTCGTAACTCGCGGTGCTGGGCGACAGGATCTCGCAGACCCAGTCCGGCACCAAGGTGATGGATCCCTCGCGGGGGAGCGTCGGAAGGCGCTCCCGGCGGAAGCCCGCCAGGTCGGGGGAGATCTCCGCGGCGCCCGGCAGCTGGATGCTCGGCTCGGGGAGGATCCACCAGCCGCCTGGGCCTCCGCGCCCTCGCTGGAACGGGTTCGTCAGGTCGGTCGTGATCAGACCCTCGACGCTCGCGTGCGGCGCGCGCGGACGAGGGAAGGCGTACAGCGTGTCGTCGAGGATCTCGCCGCGCCAGGTCGGCGGCAGCGCCTCCAGATCGGCGAGCGTGGCCGGGCGGACGAGGGTGGGTGCGATGTTCATGCGGGCCCGGCAGCAAATCTAGCCGAGGAACGGAACGGGCGCTCGGCGGATGGCGCCACCCCGCGCCGCCCCGTCACCAGCCGAGCCGCTGCAGCCGCTCCCTGGCCCCCTTCACCCCGAAGATCGTCTCCTCGCCCGGCGGCACCACGGGCGCGAGCAGCACCGCCGCGAGCACCGCGGTGACGACCAGCGGCGCCCGCGCGTCGTCGCCGGCGACCTTCGGCTCTCGCACCTGCCAGGCCCGCCGCGCCCGCGCGAGCAGCGCGTCGAACCCGGCTCCGCCGATCGCCCGCACCCCCGCCGCGGCCGCCGCGCGCACGAGCGGCGCGCGATCCAGCGGCACCGTCAGCACGAGCACGCGGCTCGTCGCGCGCGGCGTGGAAGAAGAAGAGGAGACGCGCGCGATGTCCACCTCGACGGCGTCGGCCATCGGCGTGGTCCCCGACGGGTACGCCTTCTTCTGCACGAGCGTGAGCTCCGCGCCGAAGAAGACGCGCGCCTGGTGCGCCCAGCGGTGCTCGTCGATCCGCGCCTCGGGCTCCGGCGATAACAACGACCAGCCCTGGCCCGGCGGCAGCAGCTCGATACGTCCTTGTGCCCACCCGCTGCCGTCGAATTCCATTCGCGCGCCCGCTGCCACGGTAATCCCTGGTTTGACCTGGTCCAGATCGCACGGAGGGGCGACCGGTGCTCTATAGTCCATGCCATCTAGGGTAAAGGTGAGCCCTGCATGCCGAAGTCCGATCAGGCGTCGGAAGAGCAAGGCCGGGCTGCCCTGAGGGCGGCCCTCTTTGTACACCGCCGCGCGCCGCTCTCCCGCCTGCTCGCCCGCCGCGGGCTCGGTCCATACCGCGGGTATGGCGAGCTCCTGGAGGCGATCGAGCGGCTCGCCGACCGCGGGGCGCAGCTCTCGCTGATCGGGCGCTCTATCCGGGGCGAGCCGCTGCTCGCCGTTCACCTCGGCGCAGCCAGCTCGGCCGCTGCGCGCGGCGAGGGGCGGGCCGCGGAGCGCCTGGCGCTGGGCGCCCAGGGCGGACGGAGCGTCATGAACGGCGCGTCCCTCCACGGCGCGCACGACGACAGCGGCCCGCCCGGCGGCGCGGACGATCCGGCGGCGAGCGACGCCGCCGTCGCTTCGTCGGCCGAGCGCGCCGGCCCGCTCGATCCGCGCCTCTCCAGGGCAGCCGGGCTGCGCGAGCGCGAGCGGACGACGGTGATCCTGTCCGGGATCCACCCCCTCGAGTGGATCGGCATCGAGGCCCACCTCGCGCTGCTCGAGCGCCTCGCGACCCAGGACCTCGGCGGAAGGTCGATCCTCGCCGTCCCGATCGTGAACCCCGACGGGCTCCTCCGCGTCGAGATGAACCTCCGCGCCGGGCGTCACCGGTACGTGCGGGGCAACGCCCGCGGCGTCGACCTCAACCGGAACTTCGACGCCGGCTGGTACGAGCGGGGCCTCATCCAGCGCCTCATCGGGCTCGTCTTCTCGCCCGGCAGCCGCCCCGCCAGCGAGCCGGAGGTGGAGGCCATCGCGCACGCGCTGTCGCCGCGCCGGATCGACCGCGCGCTGTCGCTGCACAGCGCCGGCGGCGCCGTGCTGTACCCGCCGGCGCACAGCCTCTGGCCCGTGGCCGACGCCGCCGAGCACCGCGCCTTCGCGCTGCGCGTCGCGCGCGCCGCGGATCGCAGGCCGTACCGCGCCATGTCCTACGTCCGCTTCGCCTGGGGTATCCGCAAGGCGGGCCTGGAGATCGACTGGCTCCACGATCGCCACGGGGCGCTGTCGCTCCTCGTCGAGTGCTCGCGCGGCAAGCTCGGCCTCCGGCCGTCGCGCCTCGTCGAGCCGTTCGCCTGGCACAACCCCCGGCGGCTCGACGACGCCACGCCGCCGCTCGTCGACGCCCTGCTGCCCTTCGTGAAGGGCGCGCGCGCCTAGCTCCGCGAAAAACGAGGCGCGCCGCTCAGAGCTCGATCGGCTCGCCGACGGGCATCTTCTGCAGGCCGAGGAGGACGCCGATGGCGGCGAAGCTCGCCGCCATCAAGCCGTACGCCGCCAGCGCCCGGTGCTCGATCAGCCAGCCGGCGCCGATGGGGCCGATGATCTGCGAGATGCTCGCGAGCGACTGGCTCACGCCGAGCGCCGCGCCCTGCTCGTCGCGGCCGACGCTCTTCGTGAGGAGCGTGGTGATCGCCGGCCGCACCACCGCCGCGCCGAACGCCGCGATCCCCACGAGCAGGAGCAGCACGGGCAGCGTGTACGCGACGCCGAGCAGGCCGTAGCCGATCACCATCGTGCCGAAGCCGAGCAGCGCGAGCCGCTCCTCGCCGTACCGCTTCGCCAGCCGGCCGATCAGGCCGCCCTGGATGCTGCCGCCGATGAGGCCGGAGAAGGCGTAGAGGTAGCCCGTCTCCTTGACGCCGAACGCGAAGCGCCGCTCGAGGAAGAGCGCCAGGCCGCCGATGAGCGTCGAGAAGGAGAGGGAGAAGGCGAAGAACTCGAGCAGCCGGCGGCGCGGGAGCGGCCGGTCGAAGTACCGGCGGAAGGCGTCCCCGCGGCCCATCGACGCCGGCCGGGCGGCCGCGGCGGCCGCCCCGTCCTGGGCCACCGGCGAGGGCGGCTTCGCCGGGAGCAGCGTGGCCGTGAGGAGGACCGACAGGAGCGACAGCACCGCCGCGCCGTACGCCGGCGCGCCGTAGCCGAAGCGGCTCGCGAGCTCCCCCGTGATGGCCGGGCCGAGCAGGAACCCGGAGCCGAAGGCGATGCCGATCAGGCCGAACGCCTTTGTGCGCTCCTCCGGCCGGGTCACGTCGCTGATGTACGCCTGCGCGATCGTCAGGTTCCCGGCCGTGAGCCCGTCGATGATCCTCCCGAGGAAGAGCATCCAGAGCGAGCTCGCCGAGCCGATGACGAGGAACCCGATGAACGTGCCGGTCTGGCTCGCGAGCAGCGTCGGCTTGCGGCCCACCTGGTCGGAGATCCGCCCGAGGATCGGGCCCGAGACGAGCTGGCAGACCGCGTAGCTCGCCGCGAGCACGCCGACCACGAGCTCGCTGGCGCCGAAGTGCTCGGCGTAGAACGGGAGGAGCGGGAGGACGAGCGTGAGGCCGAGGACGTCGACGAAGACGGTGAGGAAGATCGGCAGGAGCGGCGAGCGGAGCATGGTGGCTTTCGGTGGCGATGGACTGCGGTGGCGACCGACGGCGATCCGCGCCGGCGATGGCCGGGCCTTCGGGCGGGCGCCTGGACGGCGTTGTCCTCATGACGCATCTGCGCCGCGGCGGGTACCCTCCAGCGCTCGTCCGGGGCGTAGGCCGGGCCACGGGCGGACCCGGGCGCGCCCGTTCCCGCGCCTCAGCGCTCCGCCGGGGTGGCGCGCGGCTCGGGAGAGCGGAGCGCGAGCGTCATCTGGACGTCATCCAGGATGGCGCCGTCGACCCGGAACGCGTCTTCTCGGGTGCCGATCGGGACGAACCCCATCCCCGCGTAGAGCCGTCTGGCGCGCTCGTTGTTGGAGAAGACGCCGAGGTCGAGGTACGAGAGGCCCGCCTGATCGCGGGCCCAGGCGATCGCGGTCTCCAGCAGGCGCCGGCCGTGGCCCTGCCCGGTGTGGGGGCCGAGGATGCCCATCGCGACGACGGCGCGGTGGCCCTCGGACCGGACGCGGCCGCCGCGCAGCTCGACGTGCCCGATGACGCGCGCCCGCGGCTCGCTCGACCGGAGCAGCCAGGCCCGGCCCCAGAGCGGCTCGTCGAGCGCCTTGCCCCAGCGGTCGCGCGCGCTCTGCTCGACCTCGTCGGGGGCGAGCGACGTGGCGACGGCGAAATGGGGCACGCCGCGCCGGCCGGACTCGGCCACGTGCTCGATGAGGTAGGTCGAGAAGGCCCGCGCGTCCGAGCGCTGGGCCGGGACGATGACGGGGAGGGCGGGGGAAGGGATCATGCCGCGGCGCGCGCGGCGCCACGGCGAGCGTAGTGCCGCCCTGGCGCCCGCGCGACCCTCAACGGCAGCAGGGCGGGCTCGGCCGGTGAGACCTCGGGCCGGAGGGGCACGGGCGCCGCGCAGGGCCGGGCCGGCGCGCGCTCAGGCTGCGGGAATGGGGAGGAGAGAGGGGAAGAGAGGAGGGCGGGGCCCCGACGCGGGGCCCCGGCGCGGCGAGGCGCGGATCAGTCGGGGTACACGCCGAGCTGCTCCGGGTCGGCGAGGCCGAACTGGGCCATCATCTTGAGCAGGTAGTCGGGCACCGACTTGTAGCTCTTCAGCTCGTACGCGTAGTGGTTCTTGTAGATGGTGAGCTGCGTGCAGTTCGGGTTGATGTTCTGATCACACGCCGGCACCTCGGTGAACGAGCCGACCGGGGACAGGTCCTTGATCGCGCGATCCGGGACGATGATCGCGGTGCCGTCCGGGTGGTACGTGATCATCGCGCGACCGTACTTGTTGAAGCCGGGGCCATAGGCGGCGGCGTACGCCGGATCCGCGGGGACGTTGTCGCCCGCGTTGCCTGGCACCAGGTTGCCGTCGTACCTCTGCTCGTCGAGCTGGTAGCCCTTCGCGGTGAGGGCGTTGGCGTACTCGATCACGCGGGCCGCGATGCCCTTCTGCACCCACTTG
Organism: Sorangium sp. So ce375; assembly: GCF_051473855.1. Classification (NCBI taxonomy): domain Bacteria; kingdom Pseudomonadati; phylum Myxococcota; order Polyangiales; family Polyangiaceae; genus Sorangium; species Sorangium sp. So ce375. Next base: position 8,324,120 of record NZ_CP150335.1, on the reverse strand, counting down.
CCGCCGGAGCCCTCGCACGCCGTCCTGTTCTTGCCGGCCCCGAAGAGGCACTCCATGCCGTACGTGCGGGCGTAGTAGACCTGACCGGACGTCGGGTCCTGCCACTCGATGCGCTGCTCGAAGCCCGGGTCCGCGTCGCTGCCGAGCCGGTAGACGCGCATCATGTCCAGCCAGTTCGTCTTGCCGTTGGCGGGGATGTACGCGAGCGTCCACGCGATCAGGAACTTCTGCACCTCCCAGCCGATCTGCGGATCGACGGAGATGGTCCGGTCCACGGTCGCCGGGTCGAAGTCGCCGCCGGTGTAGTTCGAGCAGAGGTTCCTCCCGTTGGTCGGGAAGCAGACCTGCGGCCCCTCGTTCGGCCACCAGCTGACCCAGCCCATCGGGCGCGCCGGGAACTCCTTCGCCAGCGGGTCGGGATCCGTGCTCTCCGCGTCGAGCACCGGCCGGCCGTCCGCGTCGGCCTCGAGGCGAGGCGCGAGGAGCGAGCGGTCGCCGGTGAGGGCGTTGGCGAGCACGCGGCGGTAGCCCTCGGGCAGCACGTCGGCCATGCCGACCGCGCGGAAGCGGGCGTCGTAGAAGTCGCGGCGGGAGCTGCTGACGAACCGGTCCTCCGACTCGGAGAGCAGGATGGCCGTGTGGATCTTGTCGTAGTAGCTGCCCGCGTTGAACGAGTAGTCGGTGTCGAAGTCGCCGTGATCGTCCGAGTTCCTGTTCTCGAGCGGGTGACCGCCGAACCCGATGTCCTTCAGGTAGCCGGTCGAGCCGTTCGGGATCTGGACCAGCACCGCGGTGTTGGCCGTGCCGCCGTCGCTCTCGAAGCTCGTGCCGGCGCCGTAGTCGTCGCCGTCGAGGTCCGAGTGGAGGACCGGGTCGTTGAACAGCGGATCGCGCAGGTAGTGCGGTCCCTCCTCCGGGCGAGCGAGCTGCCTGGCGAAGTGATCGAACGCCACCGTCGCGGCGACGACGTTCTCCTGCAGGCCGTTCTCGACGAGGAGCGGCCACAGCGTGTCGAACGACAGGCCCTGGTTCGTCGCGATGTCCTGGTAGATCGTCCCGTAGAACCCGATGCCGCCGGCGATGCCGAGCATCTTCTCGCTGTATCGGGAGTAGGACCGATCCGCCGCGGCGCGGACGTTGAACGTCGTCCGGTTGCGCCGGAAGTTGTCGAAGATGTGCCTGTTCTCCTGGGTGGTGATCAGGAACATCAGCTGCTCGTACGGGTCGGCGCCGTTGTCGTGACGGAAGACCGAGACGTTGCCGGTGTCGGCCCAGTTGTCGGTCGCGAACGCGTACGGCACGCGGACGCGGAGCTTGTCGTCGACCGCCGGACCGCCGCGGAAGGAGGGGAGCGAGGTCTCGCCGTCCTGCGGCTTGCGCATCTGCGTCCAGCCGACGTAGTCGACCGGCTGCTGGCGGCAGCGCTTCGTCTCGTCGCCGACCGTGACGATGCCGCCGTCGAGGAGCGGGTGCCACTTGCCGTCGAGCTCCTCGTTCCACGTCGCGGGCGGGGTCGCCGGCACGTCGTAGCAGTCGCGGATGACCCCGTACTGCGCTTGCAGCTGGGAGTAGTGGAAGTCGTTGACGCTGGGCGCCCTCGTGGCGGTGCCCTTCGAGAACGTGCCGTACTTGATGCCGGCCAGCCCGCCGAAGTTGTCCGTCGCGGCGAGGAGCCCGCCGCCGACCCGGCCGCCGGCCAGGTATTTGGAGTCGCGGTTGTCGTAGACGCTCACCGTGTCGCCGTAGAAGAAGCGCGCGGCGGCGAAGTCGTAGACGCCCAGGCCGACAAGGTCCTGGGAGACGTCGCCCGGGTAGTCCATGACCGTGGAGTGCTGGAACATCCAGATCATGTTCTTCTGCTCTTCGTCCGTGATCGCGTCGTAGTAGCGGGGGCCGACGCACTCCTCCGGGGTCTCGTCCGCCTCACCGGCGCACTGGGCCCTGATCTTTCCGTTCTTCGTCCTGAGCTGCCAGTACTGGGGCCGGAAGAAGAGCGAGGCGTAGCTGCTCACGAAGTTGTGCCGGAGGCCGACGGAGTGCCCCATCTCGTGCGCGATGACCGCGTACTGGTAGCGGCGCTGGATGTACTTGAACATCTGCTCGTAGCGCCCGCGCTTCTCCTCGGCCGTCTCCTTGTTGCCCATGGGGAACTTGTCGCGGAGCGCCTCCGCGAGGCCGGTCACCGCCGAGGCCTCGGGGGCCTCGTGCAGGATGCAGGCGCCGCGCTCGGCGAGCGCGTTGTCGTGCATCTGGCGGAGCTGCGAGTGCATCTTCGGGTTGTTCATCGCGAACGGCGACGCCGCGTCGGCGAGCGGGCCCTCGATGGGCAGGCCGGCGGGGATGCCCGCGTGCTTCAGCATCGCCGGGTTCATGAGGTCCGCCTCGGCGATGCTGCCCCGGGCGGCCTTCATGCGGGCGCCCACGGCCGCCTGCTGCGGGGAGGGGACGTCGCCCCGCACCGCGACGTCGGCGACCCTCGCCTTCATCGGATCCATGAGCGCCTGGAGCTGGGGGGAGACGCCCTGCGCGACGAGGCTCTCGTACGCTTCGGGGTCGAGCTTCGTGGCGCTCGCGAGCCGCGACGTGACCTCCCGCTTCGTCATCGTGGGCCCCTGGCCGCCGCCGGAGGCGCGGCTCGCCTGCGCCCAGTCACGGATGTACTTGCCATTCGTGATCTCGGCGGTCGGGATCTCGCCGTTGATGTAGCGGACGATGTCGACGAGCTGCTGCGCCGCGGAGTCGGTGACGTGGCTCCAGATGTTGACGCTGGCGGCCACCTTCTCGCCGGTGATCGGGTCGTCCGCGTCGGCCATGATGCCCCAGGGCGACGGCGTCTGCGGCTTGTCGACGATGAGCACGCTGTTGTAGCGGAGGTCGCCGAGCCGCGGGGCGACGCGCTCCTCGAGGGGAACGCTCGTGTCGCCGCAGGCCGGGTGATCGCCCTCGATGATGGGGTTGTGGCAGAGCACGATCACCGATGGCTGCGTGACGACGCTGGCGATCGCGCGCGTCGCCTGGTCGCCGCCGCGACGCTCCACGAGCGCCTCCACGGCCGCCCTGGCCTGGTCGTCGCACGCCGGCGCGTCCCAGCCGTCCCTGCGGCGGCACGCGTTCAGGTCGCGTGAGATCGCGACGGCCTCGTCGATGTCGTCCTGCTGGCCCTTCCACATCGGGAATTTCGCGTCGCAGTCCTCGCCGCCCGTCTTCCGGCACTCGACGAGGCGCGACGTCTGGATCGCGGTCTTCATCGCGAGATCCCACTCCTCGGCGGCCCACTGGGTCGCCTCGAAGAGGTCCTCCGACGAGTTGCCGCCGATGTACCAGGGGATGACGACGGCCTTGCGCTCCGCGTAGGGCAGCGTGCACTTCTGCTTGAACACGTCGCACTGCGAGCCCGCGCCGGCCGCGGCGCACACGTCCGCGGTGCCGTCCCCGTCCTCGTCGAGGTTCGGATCGGCGGCCTGGGCCGCCTCCGAGGTCGCGCAGGGGAGCGCGCCCTCCATCGCCTCGGGGTCCTCGTAGAAGTGGCTGCGCTCCCAGAGGTTGTAGCGGGCCGCGAAGCGCCGCCACTGGTTGTCCACGATCCCGTACTTGCGGTCGTAGCCGTAGCGGGAATCGGCGGTGAAGATGCCGAACGCCTGGAACCTCACGCCGTCGACGTCGACCGGCTCGTAGTCGTTGTCGACCACCTTCTTGAACGACTGCCGGATCGTGATCTCGACCGGGTTGCAGTTGCCGTACGGGTCGGTGCCGCCGGCGAAGTCGCCCGGGAGCATGCAGGCCGGGAACTTGTCGATGCCCCAGCCGAGGCTCGACAGGTCGAGCATGAGGGGCGTGGCGAACGCCTTCGTCGTGACGTCGAAGTAGCCGTTCTTGGGGTCGAACTGCGGGGCGTCGGCGGAGGCGGGATCGCTGATGTAATAGGCGAGCGGCTCGTACTCGACACCTCCGTAGAGGCCGATCTGCGACAGGGTGTCGAAGTTGTAAGCGTCGGTGGCGAGGTTCCGCGACCAGTCGACGCGGAAGTACTCGCGCTCGTACCAGGGCCTGTCGCTCGCGTTCTCGACGATGACGTTCGACTCTTCCCCGGTCGACGGGTTGTAGTCGCGGACGATATCGAAATGCGACTCGATCGCGTAGCTCGCGACGATCTGGCCGTCGTTCGTCGTCTTCTTGGCGAGCCCGTTATAGTTGTTGCCCTTGCCGTCGGTCCCCTCGATGCGCTCGTAGGCGAGCCGGGCGTTGAGCTGGTGCTCGGTGACCTCCCACTTGATCCGGGAGACGGGCTGGGCGTAGGTCGACGTGAAGAGCCCATCTTGGGCGGCGCCGTACCCGACGTCGACGACCGTCCCCCGCATGTAGAACTCGGGGTCGTCGACGATGTCTTTCAGGTCCTTTCCAACGAAGAAGGACTTGGCGAGCGCATTGCTCTGCACCCTTCTGATGGACGGCCGCTCCTCGGCGCAGCCCGCCCCCACGACGGTCAGCGCGACGGTGCCGAGGAGCACCGCACGCCTTAAAATTCGATTCATCAACGATCCTCCGGAAGCTGCCTGTCGAGATCGACGCACAAGCTGGCCCTTCGCGACGCACGCGGCGCAGCGCGAGGCAATCCCCCCAGGCAAGAACGTTGCCAACGTTCGCCAACGTTCGAAGGCGAGCTCTTTCGATAAGTTAAGCACCTGTCGCACATACGCATCGGGGGTGGCGTTAAAGAGTTAACTGTTGCCGATCGGGCTTGCGACCGGCGCCCGCCTCCGGGGTGACGGCGGTCGGGAGCGGTGCTCGGGACGGTCGTTGGCGCGCCGTCGTGGGCGCGCGGCGCCCCGGGAGGCCGTCGTCGGGGGCCGACAAGTCGTCGGCTGTCGAGTTCTTTGGTATGGTCGCCGCGTGCACTCTCCCTCGCATCGGACGCGCGGGTCGCGCGGGCGCGTGGACAGCCCTGGGCGCTGCGCTCTCCTGCGCGAGGGGCACGGCCGCCTGGAAGCGGGCGAGCGGCGCGGCCGCCCGGGAGCGGGCGAGCGGGGCAGACATCGGCAGGTGCCTTTCGCATGAGGCATGAGGCGCTCCTCGGCCGCAAGGTGGCCGGGCGGTTCACGATCACCCGCTTCCTCGGCGAGGGCGGCATGGCCAGCGTCTTCATCGCCGAGCGCGACGCCGAGCCCCGCCGGGTGGCGATCAAGATCATGAACCCGGAGTTCACCGCGGACCGCGCGTTCATCCGTCGCTTCCAGCGCGAGGCGAAGGCCGCGGCGCGGGTGAAGCACCCGAACTCCGTCAAGATCTTCGAGTACGGGGTCGAGGGCGCCCTCAGCTACATCGTGATGGAGCTGCTCTCGGGGGACGACCTCTACGCCTTGCTCGAGCGCCACGGCGCGGTCGGTCAGGCGAGGGCGGTCCGCATCCTCTCGGAGGTGTGCGAGGCGCTCGCGGTCGCCCACGAGATGGGCGTCGTTCACCGCGATCTGAAGCCCGAGAACATCATGGTGGTCCCCGACCCCATGCACCCTCACGGCGAGCGGGTGAAGGTGCTCGACTTCGGGATCGCCAAGATCCTCGATACGGGCTCGTCCGGCGACGAGCCCGAGATCTTCGCCGACCCGCTGTCCGTCGTCACGCGCGCGGGGACGTTCGTCGGCACGCCGGCCTACATGTCTCCGGAGCAGTGCGGGCTGCTGCCGGTGGATCAGCGGGCCGACCTGTACACCTGCGGCGTCCTGCTGTTCCAGCTCGTCACGGGGCGGCTGCCGTTCGAGGGCGAGACGCCGCTCCACACGGCGACGCTGCACATCCATGCGCCGGTGCCGGCGCCGAGCAGCTGCGCGCCGGGGATCCACCCTCGCCTCGAGGCGCTGATCGTGAGGGCGCTCGCCAAGCAGCCGGAGGACAGGTACCAGACGGCGCGCGAGCTCGGGTACACGCTGCACTGCCTGCTCGCCGAGCTGCCCGACACGGCCGTGGGGCTCGGGCCGATCTCGCGCCGGCAGCCGAGCTCGCTGTTCTCTCGGGATGCGTCGCTGCGGGGGCCGATGTCGCTCCCGCCGTTGACGTCGCTGCCGAGCTCGACGTCGGGGCCGATCTCCGGCCTGGGGCCGAAGGCAGAGCTCTCGATCGAGTCGGCCCGGACGCTCGTCTCCGGGAGGGCCGGCGCCGACGCAGGCCCTCCGCCGCCGGTGCTGCTCCACGCGCCTCCCTCGGAGCTCCCGCAGACGCTCGACCCGCAGCGGGTGGCTCCGGCGGCGGGTGTCGAGCCGCAGCGCTGGGCCGGGGAGTCGGTGCCGGAGATCTCGCTGCAGCTGCCGTCCTGGTCGCATGGCCCCAGCGAGGCGCTGCTCTCGGGGAACGGCCTGGCCGAGCCGGGCTCGGAGGACGACGCGGGCGAGGACAGCACGCTCACCATGGTCCGCCGCGACGAGCTCCTCGCCCCGGCGAGGGTGCGGGTCCACACGTCGGCCTATGACGAGGGGGACGAGCTGGACATCACGCCTCCTGGCCGCGAGGTGAAGGCGACGCTCCGCTCCGCCGAGGATTTCGGGCTCGGCACGCCGGCGAAGCGGGCCGAGGTCGGCCTTGTGCGCGTCGACTCCGCCCCGGTCCCGCCGACGCCGCAGAGCCCGCTGCTCGACGGGGGCGCCGCGGCGGTGTGGGAGAGGCCGCCGCGCGTCGCCAACACGCTCCGGCTTGTCTCGTCCCACCCCCCGGCCGAGAGCCAGATGCCGACGGTGACGCCCGGCGAGCTCCAGGCGGCGAGCCCGCAGGGGTTCGGGGCGATGGGGTCCGGCTCGGCGAGCGCAGAGGTCGCCGCGGGCTCCGCGGCTGCGGTACGGAGGACGCCTTCCATGGCGGACGGTGCGTCGCCGGCGGCCCCGGCGGCGCCGTTGCCGTCGGTCCCGGCGGCGTCGCCGTTCGAGCTCGCCACGACCGTCGCAGAGCAGCGCAGCGCGCTGGAGCGCCGCGCGACGATCCCCGATCACGTCGTGGGACCGCAGGCGCCGCCTGCGCCTGCGCCTGCGCAAGCGAGGGAGCCGAGCTGGCTCGCCGGAAAGCGGGGGCTCATCATCGGCTTCGTCGCCGGGATGCTCCTTACGGCGCTGGCCATGGTCGTCCTGATGCGCCTGCTCTCCTGACGCGCCTCGCCGGCGCGCGCGACGCACGCCGCGCCGGCGACGCGCGCGCGTCGCCGCGGCGGGCCGCTCAGGGGATGTCGTAGGTGAGCAGCCGGCACTCGATCGGGCCGTTGAACACGGCGAGCGATCGCTCCGGCCTCCGGCGCATGGCGTGCTCGATGTCCTCGGTGCCGGCGAGGATGGCGACGCGGTGGCCCGCGAGCCGCGACAGCGCGGCCGCCATGTCGCGGTAGAGGGCCAGCGTCCCCGGGAGGCGCTCGCCGTACGGCGGGTTGGTCAGGACGTGGCCCGGCGGCGCGGTCGGGGCGAGCGCGGTGATGGGCTGACAGCGGACCTCGATCTGCACGCCGGCCATCCGGGCGTTGCCCCGGGTGATCTCGGCGGCGCGCGGGTCGATGTCGGCCGCGACGATCGCGGGGCCCTCGGGCCGGATGCGCGCGCGCGCGGCGTCGCGGAGCGCGGCCGTGCGCTGCGCGGCGGCCTGATCGTGGCAGGCCCACCGCTCGAAGCCGAAGCGCTGCGCGCGCAGGCCGGGGGCGATGTCCCGCGCCCAGAGCGCCGCCTCGAGGGCGATCGTGCCGGCGCCGCACATCGGGTCCACGAACGGGCGGGCGCGGTCCCAGCCGGAGAGGCGGAGCAGCGCCGCGGCGAGCGTCTCCTTGAGCGGCGCGCCGCCGATGTGCGTGCGGTAGCCGCGGCGGTGCAGCGCGGCGCCGCCGAGATCGGCGTAAAGCGTCGCGCGGTCGCGGACGAGGTGGAGGAAGAGGGCGAGGTCCGGGTCGTCCAGGTCGACCGACGGGCGGGCGCCGACGCGGCGCCGGATCTGGTCGACGATGGCGTCCTTGGTCCGCTGGGCGATGAACTGGGTGTGCGTCAGCGCGCTCGAGCGGCAGGAGGCGCGGACGGCGAGCGTGTGGACCGGGCTCAGGTAAGGGGCCCAGTCGACGCGCGAGACGCCGTCGTAGAGCGCGTCCCCGCTGGGCGCGTCGAAGGAGGCGAGCTCGACGAGCACGCGCACGGCGGTGCGGAGCTCGATGCACGCGCGGAAGCCCTCGTCGGGCGGGCCGGAGAAGTGGACGCCGCCGCGATCGGCGCGGACGCCGCGGAACCGGTGCTCTCGGAGCTCGTCGCGGAGGGCGGGTTCGGTGCCTTTGGCGGCGGTCGCGAAGAAGTCCATGGCGACGGGGCTTGTAGCCGAACCGCAGCGCGGCGGCCCTCACGAACGCGGCCTGCGGCCGCGCGGCCGCTCCGGGGCGAGGCGCGTCCGTGGCACTGGATTCGCACGGCGCTGGGGGAGCTCTCGGGTGTGTGGACCGGGCGCAGGGACGCCGGCGCTCGGCAGGTGGGGTGAGCGGGCTCGGCGCTCGGCGATCGAGCGGTCGACGTGCCGCTCGGGGCGTGGAGCCTGGCCCGAGGTCGAGGCGAGCGGGCAGAGCGAGGGAGCGAGAGCGTCGCGCGGCGAGGCGTCAGCGCGGCGATTCGTGAGGAGAAAGCCAATGGAGCATCGGATGGCGGCTTTGCGTGGCATCAACATCGCGCTCGGGATCTGGTTGTTCCTCTCGGCGTTCCTCTGGCGCCACGGCCGGGAGGACTTCACGAACACCTGGGTGGTAGGCGCGCTGTGCGTCCTCTTCGCCCTGATCGCGCTCTGGGCGCCCAGGGCGCGTTACGCCACCGCGATCCTGGCGGTCTGGCTCTTCGTCAGCGCCTGGACGATACCGGCGCTGCTGATGGCGACGGTGTGGAACAACGCGCTCGTCGCCGTCGCCATCCTCGTCGTGTCGCTCCTTGCGACCGATGTCGCGGTGCGGGCCTCGCGGTCCACGCCGCGCGTGTAGGCCTCGCGGCCGCGCGTGTAGGCCTCGCGGCGTCGATCGTGTATAGCGGCGCCGCCAGCGCCGCGCACGAGCCGGCGAGAGGATGCCCCATGAAGCTCAGCGTCAATGTGAACAAGATCGCGCTCCTGCGAAACTCGCGGGGACACGACGCCCCGAACGTCCTCTCCTTCGCCCGGAAGATCGTGGACTACGGGGCCCACGGCATCACGATCCATCCGAGGGCGGACCGGCGGCACATCACACCCGACGACGCGCGGGCGGTGACTCGCCACATCACCACGGTGGAGACGAACTTCGAGGGTGACCTCCGCGAGGAGTTCCTCGACCTCACGCTCGAGCTCAGGCCGACGCAGTGCACGCTGGTCCCGGTCACGCCGGGTGAGCTCACCTCGCACCGCGGCTGGGACGTCGCGAAATGGCGCTTCGTCCTCCAGCCGGTGGTGAAGCGGCTCAAGGAGGAGGGGATACGGACAAGCCTCTTCGTCGAGGCGGATCCGGCGGTGGTGCCTTTGGTCGCGGAGATGGGGGCAGATCGCATCGAGATCTACACTGGTCCTTACGCGGAGGCGTTCGATCGCGGCGATCACCGCGCGGAGCTCGACAAGATCGTCGCCACCGTGAGGGCGGCCGTGGCGGCCGGGGTCGGGATCAACGCGGGGCACGACCTCACCGTGGAGAACCTCGCGCCGCTCGTCCGCGAGGCGCCGCAGATTCAGGAGGTGTCGATTGGGCACCACCTCGTGGGGCACGCGCTCGAGGTCGGGATGAAGCAGTCCGTGCTCGACTACCTCGCAGCGGTCGAGGGGCGCCGCGCGCCGGCGCAATAGCGGCGCCGATCTTCCCGCGCGTTGCGCAGGCCGCCACCCCTGCTAGGTTCCCCGCGGCGCCTCGCGAAGGCGTCCCGGACGAGACGCGCCGTACCCGGTCAGGATAAGACGACGCAGCCGCATTACGAGGAGAGTCGTCATGTCCTGGCTGGCGTTGCTCCTGGCAGGTCTGCTCGAGGTCTGCTGGGCCATCGGTCTCAAGTACACACAGGGGTTCACTCGCCCGCTGCCCACCGCGCTCACGATCGGCGCGATCGTCGCGAGCCTGCTCCTCCTCGAGTCCGCCTCGCGGACGTTGCCCATGGGCACGGCGTACGCCGTCTGGGTCGGCATCGGCGCGTTCGGGGCGGCGATCGCGGGCATCGTCCTGTTCGGCGAGCCTGCCACGGCCGCGAGGCTCGGCTTCCTCGCGCTGCTCGTTGTGTCCATCATAGGCCTCAAGGTGGCCAGCCCCTGAGCCGCCGTCGCCCGGCGCGCGACCGGCCGCCTCGGGTCGACTAGCCTTCCTTCCATGCACGGAACCCCGGAAGCCCGCGCCCTGCACGCGCAGTTCCCCGCCATCGATCTCCACGCCGACAGCCTCATGTGGGCGCGCTGGGTCGGCTACGATCTGCAGCAGCGCCACGAGCCGCCGCTGCCGCTCGCGGCCCTCGGCGGGCACGTCGACGTCCCCCGGCTCCGCGAGGGCGGCGTCGGCGCGCAGTTCTTCGGCCTGGTCTCGCTGCCCATCGGACAGCGGCGCGGGCTCGCCGCCGTCGTCGAGGAGCAGATCGATCTCCTGGAGCAGGCCGTCCGCGCGCAGCCCGACCGCCTCGTGAAGGCGCTCACGGCCGAGGACATCGAGGCGGCGCGGGCCCGCGGCGCCGTCGCGGCGCTGCTCGGCGTCGAGGGCGCGCACGCGCTCGAAGGCGACCTCGACACCCTCGCTCGCTTCGCGCGGCGCGGCGTGCGCTACCTCGGGCTCTGCCACTTCAGCGCCAACGAGGCGTGTTACCCCGCCTTCGGCCGCGGCCGCAGCGACGGTCGAGGCCTCACCGCGTTCGGCCGCGAGGTCGTGCGCTGCGCCGAGGACCTCGGCGTCATCGTCGATCTCGCGCACATCAACCGGGCTGGCTTCCTCGATGCGTGCGCGATCGCCCGCCGCCCACCCGTGGTCAGCCACACCGGTATCGCCGGCGCGTTCGACCACTGGCGCAACATCGATGACGAGCAGCTCCGCGCCCTCGCCGACCGCGGCGGGTGCGCCGGGATCATCTTTTGCCCGCTCTATCTCGGCGGTAACGGGCTCGCGCCCGTCGTCAAGCACCTCGTCCACATCATCAACGTTGCCGGCGAGGACACCCCGGCGCTCGGATCCGATTGGGACGGTTTCATCATTCCCACACGTGATCTGCGCGATGCGGCCCATCTTCCGCTCTTGACGGATGCGCTGCTGCGAGCTGGCTTGAGCGAGCGTGTGATCGCCAAGGTGCTTCGGGAGAACGTGATGCGCATTTTGAGAGACAACCCGCTTCCAACACGGCCCGCGGTTGCGTAGCCTCTCTCGATGGACCGTCGGGGTGGGTGGTCCCTCCGGCGCTGCTCGAGATCCTCCTTAACGCGGAGCGGACGCAGGCCATGACTCTCCATCGCCTCGCTGCACAGGGCTACGCGACTGCAGCGGATGCTTACGAGAAGGGGCGCCCCGATTATCCGCGCGCCGCGATCGAGCTCCTGCGCGACACGCTCCGCGTCGACGCCGCGAGCACGGTGCTCGATCTCGGCGCCGGGACCGGCAAGCTCACGCGCCTCCTGGCGCCCACGGGCGCCCGGCTGCTCGCGCTCGAGCCGGTCGAGGGGATGCGCCGCAAGCTGAGCCAGATGGTCCCGTCCGCCGTCCTGCTCGATGGGGTCGCCGAGGCCATCCCCCTGCCCGAGAGCTCGGTCGACGCCGCGGTGGCCGCGCAGTCCTTCCACTGGTTTCACGGCGATCTCGCGCTCCCCGAGATCCACCGCGTGCTCCGGCCGAGAGGGCGCCTCTCCCTGCTCTTCAACCTGCGCGACGAGCGCGTCGACTGGGTCGCCCGCATCTCGCACATCCTCGATCGCCACGGCCGGGACGCTCCGATACACAGGTTGGGCGCGTGGCGCCGGTCGTTCTCCGACTCACGCCTCTTCGCGCCGCTCGGAGAGCACGAGTTCACCCACACGCAGGAGCTCGATCTCGAGGGGCTCCTCGAGCGCGTCGCGTCGATCAGCTACATCTCGGCGCTCCCCCTGAAGGAGCGGTACGAGGTCCTGAACGAGGTCCGCGAGCTGGCCGCGACCCACCCGGATCTCGCGGGGAAGAGCGCGTATCTCTTCCCGTATCGGACGCTGGTGCCCCTGTACGAGCGGCGGTGAGCGTCCGTGGGCCCGCCGACGCAGGCGCCGTGCTAGAGGGCGCCGCATGTCGGCGCACGAGGTCGTGATCGTCGGGGGCGGGCCGGCGGGCGTGAGCACGGCGCTCTTCCTCGCCCACCATCGCCCGGACCTCGCCGACAGGATCGTGGTGCTCGAAAAGGAGCGCTATCCGCGGGACAAGTGCTGCGCGGGCGGCCTCGGAGAGCGAGCGGACAGGGCGCTGTCGGCGATCGGGGTGACCGTCGACGTGCCCTCGGTCGTGGTGCACGGCATCAGCGCGGCGTTCCAGACCGGCGAGATCGCGCTCCGCGAGGGGAACATCGGCCGCGTCGTCCGGCGCGTCGAGTTCGATCGCGCCCTGGCGCTCGCCGCGCGGGCGCGGGGCGTCCGGATCGTGGAGGGGGCGCGGGTGACCGGCGCGTCGCTGGGCGAGCGCGGCGCCCGCGTCGAGAGCTCGGCCGGGGTCTTCGAGGGCCGCGTCGTCGTCGGCGCGGACGGCGTCGGCAGCGTCGTTCGCCGCGTGATGGGGCTGCCGTTCGGCAGGCTGCGCGCGCAGGCCGTCGAGGTCGACACCGAGCCCGTCGCGGCGGACCGGGCGCGCGATCTCCTGCACTTCGAGATGCGGGACCGCTCGTTCGCCGGCTATCTGTGGGACTTCCCCACGATCGTCGGCGGGCGCGAGCTGGTCTGCCGGGGGGCGTACGTGCTGCACGAGGGCGCGCTCGGCGCAGCGCGCCCCGCGCCCGACGCCGAGCGCGTCCTCCGGAGCAGGCTCGAGGCGCTCGGGCTCGACCCGGACCGCTACCGAAGAAAGCGCTTCGCCGAGCGAGGCCTCGACCGGAGGGCCACGATCGCGCGGCCCGCGGCCCTGCTCGTCGGCGAGGCCGCGGGCATCGATCCGATGCTGGGGGAGGGGATCGCCCAGGCGATCGCGTACGGGGCCCTCGCGGGCGAGTACCTCGCCGAGAAGCTCGAGGCCCGCGATCTCGGGTTCCACGACTGGGGCCGGCGCGTCGAGCGATCGCTGCTGGGCCTCGACCTGCGGTTCCGGCGCCGGGTGATGCGCGCGTTCTACGGCGCGCCGCGGGAGCGCGTCGAGCGTTACCTCCTCGGCGAGCCTTCGTTCCTGCGCTTCGGCATCCGGCACTTCGCCGGCAGATCCCAGCCGGCGGGCGACGCGCTCCGCGCGGCGGCGACGGGCGCGCTGGTCGCGGGCCGGATCGGGATCGAGCGGCTCGTCGCGTCGCTCCCGCCGCGCGCGCACGGCGCAGGCAGCGTCGACGGAGCGCGTCGCTAGCGAAGCGCGACGTGCGCCGTGCGCGCCTCGCGTGCCGCGCGCGAAGCGCACGAAGCGCGCGTGAGCCCCGCCACCCCCCCGACGATCGCCATGCTAGCATCGCTCGCCATGGTCGCGCCGTTCCAGCCGGCGGTCGGGACGCTCTTCGGGGAGTTCCGGATCGTTCGGCCTCTCAGCGCAGGGGGCATGGGCGCCGTGTACGTCGCCGAGCAGGCGAGCACCGGCAAGCTGCGGGCCCTCAAGCTCATGCACCCCCAGCTCTGCGCGGACGCCCGGCTGCGCGAGCGCTTCGAGCAGGAGGCGCGCGTCGGGGCGCTGGTGGAGAGCGATCACGTCGTGCAGGTGATCGGCGCCGGCGTGGACGCGGCGAGCGGCGTGCCCTGGCTGGCGATGGAGCTGCTCGAGGGGGAGGACCTCTCGCAGCGCATGAGGCGCAGCGGGCTGCTCCCGGCGAAGGACGTACACGAGATCTTCCGGCAGCTCTGCCACGCGCTCGGCGCCGCCCACAGGGCGGGCGTGATCCACCGGGACATGAAGCCGCAGAACGTGTTCCTCGCGAAGACGCGCAGCGCGACGGCGCCCTGGTCGGTCAAGGTCCTCGACTTCGGCATCGCGAAGATCGCCGCGGAGGCGAGCACCATGGCGACCGCGTCGCTCGGCACGCCCCTCTGGATGGCGCCCGAGCAGACCGACGCGCGCGGGCACATCACGCCGGCGACCGACGTGTGGGCGCTCGGGCTGATCGCGTTCGTGATGCTCACCGGGCGCATGTACTGGCGCGCGGCGAACGACCCGATGGGCACGGCGATGCCGGTGCTGCTCCGCGAGATCCTCTTCGAGCCGCTCGATCCGGCGTCGGTGCGCGCGACCGCGCTCGGGCGCGCCGGCTGCATCGTGCACCCGTTCGACGCCTGGTTCGCGCGCTGCCTCACGCGGGAGCCGTCGCAGCGGTTCCAGACGGCGCAGGAGGCCTTCGACGCGCTCGGCCCGGCGCTCTTCGTCGACCCGCGCAGCGTGCGCGCCGCCGGCGCCGCGATCTCGGTGGTGCCGCCCGGCGCCGCGGCGAGCACCGCCGCGGGGGCCGCCGCGCGCCTGTCGCTGAGCGGACCGACCGAGATGGCCTCGGACGCGCAGCGCCCGCCGTCGTCGCCCGCCGGCGCTCTATCGTCGGGCGCCTCCGCGCGCACGCCGGCATCACCCGCGCCCGTCATGGTGAGCAGCGCGCCTCCGGAGGCCCCTCGCAAGCCTGCGCGGTGGTGGCCGCTGCTCGTCGCGTGCGGCGTGCTCGGCGGCGTCGCGCTGGCGGCGGTCTCCTTCTACGCTGGCCGCGCGCAGCGCGAGGTCCGGATGGCGCAGCGCCTGCCAGCGCCGGCGCACCCGGAGGTGGTCAGCTCGGGCCGCGGCGACGAGGCGCGCCCGTCGGCGATGGAAGGCGCCGCGGGCGACGCGCACGACACGGCCAGCGCGGGCGACCGACAGCCGTCGCCCGCCCCTCGTCAGGCGCCGGTGCCCTTGCCGAGGGCGCCCCGCCCCTCGCGCGAAGACACGGCGCCGGCGGTGGCGGCGGCGCAGCCGAGCGCGGCGAGGCCGTTCGACTATGGCGCGGCCCACGCGGCGCTGCAGGCGAAGGGCGCTAGCGCGCGGTTCCACTGCAAGGGCAAGACGGGGCCGAAGGCGGTGACGGCGCGGGTGTTCTTCAACCCCGCGGGCGCCGTGCAGCGCATCGCGATCGAGCCGCAGGTCGCGATGACCCCGGCCGGGGGCTGCGTGCAGATGCTGCTCGGCTCCGCGCGGGTGCCAGCGTTCGACGGGAGCGAGCTCAAGGACGTGACGACGGCGGTCGCGATCGAGTGATCGCCGCAGGCGAGCGCGCGGCCGGCTCCCGTCACAGGTCTTCGGAGACGCACTCTCCCTCGCCGCGGAAGTGCCCGAGCGTGCGCGAGAGCGCCGCGACGAACGCCCCGAGATCATTGATGTTTCCGGCGCTTCCCGTCCCGTAGGTGCCCTCCTCGATCGCGACGAGGCGCACGGCGGCGAGCTCCTCCAGGGTGACCGCGCCGTCGTCGTCGGCGTCCGCGGCGGCGATGGGCGCGAACCGGCGCGCGGCGGTCGCGGCCTGGAGGTCGTCGTAGAAGAAGTGGTCGCCGTGGATGGTGAGCTCCACGGCGTCGGTGCCGCCGTTCGTGACGAGGACGCCCTCGGTCTCCTTGCCGGCCTTCTCGCCCTTGCAGTCGGCGTAGCGCGTCGCGAGCGAGAAGGTCCAGTCGAGGCGCTTCTCGACGGCGCCGCCGTCGTCGCCGTCGTCGCCGTCGTCGCCGTCCGCCTTCCGCGCGATCGCCTCGATGTGGACCGACGCGCCCGCCGCGAGCATGAGCGCCTTGTCCTCCTCCGTCGCGCCGTCGAGCGCGGTGTCCGCGTCCACCGGGCCGATCTCGAAGGAGACGCGCTCCCAGGGCTTCGCCTCGAGGTCGTCGAAGGTCACCACCGGCTTCGCGCCGGCCTTCGTGTGGTCGAACAGGATCGAGCCCTGCATGCGCGCTCCGACGTTCCCCTCGCGATCGGCGACGGTCACGTTCCGGAGGACGAACAGGAACTTCTCGTAGTGGATGCTCCAGCCGTCCGCGAGATCGGCGGCCGGGATCTCCTGCTCGATGTACTCTTCTCCCCACGTCGAGAACGCCACGCTCCCGGCCCCGAGCTCCCCTTCGCCGCAGCCGGTGAGCGCCGCCGCGGCGAGCGCCGCCGCCCCCCACACTCTCTTCGTCGCTCTCATCTTCATTCCTTCTCCTCGGGGGAGCCGGGCGCGAACGAGAGCGCGTAGGCGGTCCCCTTCTTGAGGCCCCGCGTGAAGCCGCGCCGGGCCAGACCCTCGGGATCGAGCTCGACAGGCGCGCCGTCATCGCTCTCGGCGACACCCTCGAAGTCGACCTGATCGAGCCAGACCGTCGGCTTCACGACGAGCGTGACGACGCCGGGCCCGTCGAGGAAGGCCTCCTCGAAGACGCACCCCTCCACGGACGGCTCGCCGGTCGCGTCGTCGAGGACGTCGGAGGCCAGCGCGCGCGCGCGGAACACCCGCGCGAGCTCGCCCTTCTCGGCGCGGCCCTCGACGGCGACGACATGCCCGTCGAGCGCCGCGGCCAGCGGGCCCGAGGGCGGCGCGCCGAGCGTGAAGCGCGCGGATCGCACGACGCCGCTCACGGCGTCCGCGTCCGCGAGGGCCGTCGTGCCCTGCAGCAGGTCGACCGAGGTCGGCTGCGCCATCTGGCCCCTCGCCTCGCCGGCCTGGTAGTGGCCCGGGTGCGCGTGCGCCTCGGGCACGGCCCACCGGGCGAGCCGCTCGAGCAGCGAGGGGCCGCCGCCCGGCGCGGCCCGCCGCGCCGTGAACGGGGCGCCTTCGAAGTAGTGGAGCGACCCGATCGACAGGTGCGCCTTCGACAGCGTGATGGTCCAGCCGAGCGCGTTCGTGAACGGCTCGACCGACGGCGCGTCGGGGGCGATCTGCGTCGC
This sequence comes from Sorangium sp. So ce375, assembly GCF_051473855.1. NCBI lineage: Bacteria > Pseudomonadati > Myxococcota > Polyangiales > Polyangiaceae > Sorangium > Sorangium sp. So ce375. The sequence continues at coordinate 8,307,139 of NZ_CP150335.1, read as the reverse complement.
GAGCGTCAGGCGTTTGCCGGAGGTCGCGCCGTCGCCTCCGGCGCCGCACCCGGCGGCGAGCGCGACCGCCGCGAGCGCCGCGGCGAGCCGCCCCGCCGCGGCGAGGGCGGCGCGCCGGCGGGATCGGGCCTGTGGGGTGGTGGGTGTCATCGAGGACCTCAGCCGATGTAGAGGGAGAGCGAGACGAGGAAGCTGCGCGGGGCGCCGACCGTGACGTGCCGCGCGGGCAGGAGGTCGGGCGCCGCGCCGCGGGTGAAGCTCGAGGGGTAGACGAACTCGCCGTCGAACCACGCCGCGTCGAGGAGGTTGTAGACGTCGAGCCCGAGCTCGACGTGGTGGTAGCGGACGTGCGCCGTCACGTCGGTGACGAGCGCGTCGTGGCCGAGCTCTCCGAACGGCAGGGGGCGGCCGTGGAGCAGCGTCGCGCCGGCGCCGGCGCGGGCCTCGACGCGCCGGCCGAAGAGCGCGCCGAGGCGCGGCGTCACCGCGAGATCCGCGCGCGCGACGATCTGCGGCACGAAGGGGAGGAGATCGCCCGCCGCGTAGCGCCCCCCGGAGGCGGTGAACGCGGCGCGGGTGTACGTCAGGCCGACGCTCGACACGAGCCACGGCGCCGGGTGCGCCACCGCGTCGAGGGCCACGCCGGTGCGGGCCGTGGCGGGCACGGGCTCGTTGCGGGCGGTCGCCTCGTCGAAGACGAGATCGTCGCTGAGGCGCGTGTGGAACAGCGCCGCCGACGCCCGCACGAGCTCGTCGGCGTAGCGGAGCCCGGCCTCGGCGGAGAGCACCCGCGTGAAGGGGGTCCGCTCGCCGTCGCCGAGGCTGCGCGCCTGGGGCGAGCGGAACCCCTGGCCCACGCTGGCGAGCGCGCGGAGCCCGGGGAGCAGCGCCACGTCGACCGTGCCCTTGCCGCCCACGTGGACGCCCTGCGCGCTGCGCGCCGCCGCGCCCTGGCCGACGTCGTCGACGACCTGGTAGGCGAGGCCATCGGCGCGCAGCCCGCCGCGCAGCGTGAGCCGCCGCGCCGGCCGGATCGAGGCGTCGAGGTATCCGGCGATGTCGGTCGCGCGGATCTTCGCGTCGACGAGCGTGGCGGTCGGCCTGCCGTCGACGGCCGCGAGGCGCCGCTGCGACTGCTCGATCCAGTCGGTGCGCGCGACGACGCCCGCCTCGAACGTGTCGCGATCGGAGAACAGGGGGAAGGCGAGCCGGTACGACGCGGTGGCGCCCGCCGTGATCGCCTCGTTGAGCTGCTGGGTGGCGTCGCCGTTCGTGGGATCCGTGAGGTACCCGGTGAAGTTCGAGCGCAGCCGGAGCGCGCGCAGCACGACGAACGGCGTCAGCGAGAGGCCCTCGCCGCGGGCGGCGCCGTCGCCCGAGCCGCGCAGATCGACGACCAGCTGCGCGCGCGACGAGTCGCCGCCCTGATCGGGATCGTACGAGGCGAAGCGGTCGACCTTGCCCGACTCGATGTCGCAGAGGCGCAGGACGCCGGCGGAGCCGCAGCGGGAGGCGAACGCCGACGCCATCACCCGCGCGGAGACGCCGGCGAGCGGCCGGTAGACGGCCTGCGCGACGAGCGACGTCCGGCCGGCGGCGCGGGCGGGCCCGAAGCCGTCGGTCCCGTACGCCTCGAAGGCGGCGAACGTCTCCTCGTCCGCGCCCTCGGGGTGGTAGGCGAGGAAGAGCCGGCGTGCGCCGAAGGCGCCCGCGGAGGCGGTCGCGGTGATCCCCGGCTCTCCATAGGCGAGCTCGAAGCGCATCGTCCCGGCGACCGCGAAGTCGCCCTGACGCGGGTCGTACGACCCCGGCTGCGCCCGGAGCTCGCCGATCACCTCCGGCATCACGAAGTGGAGGTCGGTATAGCCCTGGCCGTGGACGTTGGAGACCTCGTTGACCGGCGCGCCGGCGACCCAGACCTCCAGGTCCTGCCCATGGACCGCGTCGAAGCCGCGGAAGAAGATCTGGTGCGCCTTGCACTCGCCGCTGTGCTGGGAGGTGAACACGCCCGGCACGAGCTGCATCACGTCGCTCGCCGTCCGGTGAGGCGCCGCCCGGATCTCCGCCTGTCCGCGCACCGACTCCGAGGCGCTGCGCGGCGGCGGCGCCCCCCGCACCACGACCGTGACGGGCGCCGCGCCGGAGGCGGGCGCAGCGGCGTTGGCGCCGCCCTCGGCCGAGGTTGCCGCTTCGGCGGCGGGCGGAGGCGCCGCGCCTTCGCCGGCGCGCGCCGGCGCGGCGCACGCGATGAGAAGAAGCGCCGTGAGCGCCGTGGGCAGGGGACGGACCACAGGGGCCGGTCAGTAGCACGACTTTGTTGATTCGTGTTACGAAGACGGATGCGTGCGCTCGCCCGGCGGACGCGCCGGCGCGCTGGCTCGGTATCCCAGGCGGCGCGCGCGGCGGCCCGTGGTCGCTGTCCGCCGATCGTCGAAGGCCGCTCCAGGGCTGTCCGCGGGCCCCCTTTCGACGCCGGATCGACTCGCGCTCTCGGGCGGATCGCGATAGCGACAACATGTCGCATTCAGGCGAGGGGCGATGCGGCCTATCGTGGCGCGCGGTTCCCCGGGAGGACGCTCATGCAATCCGGTCTTCGTGCATCACGGCTCTGGTTCCCGCTTGTCGGGGCGGCGCTCGCGCTCATGGCGTGCGGCGGCGATGACGAGGTGAACCCCGTCGACGGTACATCCACCTCGACGGGCGTCGGGGGCGGAGGGGGGAACGGCGGCGAAGGCGGCGGCGATCGGGTCGCCGTCGAGCTCCAGTTCGAAGGCCGCGTCGGCGACGAGGTGTTCTCTTGCGGCGAGACGTACCCTGTCGGCACCCCCTCGACGGACGTCCGGTTCGACGATTTCCGCCTCTACATCCACGATGTGCGCCTCCGCCGCGCGGACGGCGAGGAGGTGCCGCTCTCGCTCGAGCAGGACGGGCTGTGGCAGTTCCAGGACGTCGTGCTCCTCGATTTCGAGGACAAGTCGGGCAGCTGCGCCAACGGGACGGAGCCCACGAACGGCCTGGTGCGCGGGACGGTCCCGGCAGGGGAGTACGATGGGCTGTCGTTCAAGCTGGGTGTCCCGTTCGAGCTCAATCACGCCGACGTATCGGTCGCGCCGTCGCCGCTCAACCTGTCGGGGCTGTTCTGGAGCTGGAACGCCGGTTACAAGTTCCTGCGCGTCGACAGCATCTCCACGGCGGACGACAAACCGTTCCTCATGCACCTCGGGAGCACCGGCTGCGTGGATGGCGCGGACCGCGAGGTGACCGCGTGCGATCGCCCCAACGTCGCCGAGATCGCCTTCCAGGACGTCGATCCGCTCAAGGCGAAGGTGCTCGTCGACTATGCGGCGCTCGTCTCGGACAGCGACGTGTCCGCGAGCGCCGATGACACCCCCGGCTGCATGTCGGGTCCGTCGGATCTCGACTGTGTGCCGCTCTTCACCCATCTCGGCATCGACAGCACCGACGGCTCGCCGCGCGCCGACCAGCAGTCGTTCTTCAGGATAGACTAGGCGCCATGGCGATTTCCGCTGCGATGATCGCTCTCCGCCGCGCGGCGATCTCCTCCGTGCTCGCCGCGCTCGCGGCCCTCTGCTGCGCCTGCAGCGACGGCGATGGTCTGCGAGGCGCGGGCGGGTCGACGGGCGAGGGCGCCGGCGGTCAGGGCGGGGGAGGCGAGGGGAGAGGCGACTCGGACGCCTATGCGTGGGGGCTGCCGCCGGGCTTCCCGGTGCCCAAGGTCCCCGAAGACAACCCGATGTCGTCGGTCAAGGTCGAGCTCGGCAGGCGGCTGTTCTACGACGTGCGCCTTTCCGGCAACGACACATACTCGTGCGGCTCGTGCCATCGCCAGGAGCTCGCGTTCACCGACGGCCGCGCGAACGCGCAGGGCTCGACCGGCCAATTCCACTCGCGCAGCTCGATGAGCCTGGCCAACGTCGCTTACCTCACGACGCTGACGTGGGCGAATCCGCTCGTGGAAGCGCTCGAGGAGCAAGCGCTCCTCCCCATGTTCGGGGAGACGCCGGTCGAGCTCGGGCTCGCCGGCATGGAGAGCGAGCTGCTCGAGCGGCTCGAGGGCGAGCCGCTGTATCGGGATCTCTTTCCCGACGCGTTCCCCGGCGACGGCGAGCCCATCCGCCTCGCCAACATCACGAAGGCGATCGCGGCGTTCGAGCGGTCGCTGCTCTCCTACCGATCGCCCTACGACCGTTACCGCTACGGCGGCGACCCCTCCGGGATGTCGGACGCGGCGCTGCGCGGGATGGACCTCTTCTTCTCCGAGAAGCTGGAGTGCTTCCACTGCCACGGCGGCTTCAACCTGTCGGACTCGGTGGAGCACGACGGCACCACCTTCACGGAGGTGATGTTCCACAACACGGGGCTCTACAACGTCGGTGGGGACGGCGCTTACCCGGAGGGCAACGGGGGAGTCTACGAGATCTCCCACAAGGAGGCGGACATGGGCCGGTTCCGCGCGCCCACGCTGCGCAATATCGCCCTCACGGCGCCGTACATGCACGACGGCAGCATCGAGACGCTCGAGGAGGTGCTCGACCATTACGCCGCGGGAGGGCGTACGATCGAGGCTGGCCCCAATGCAGGTGTGGGGAGCGAAAACAAGTTCAAGAGCGAGCTCATCAGCGGGTTCGATCTCACAGAAGAGGAGAGAGCGGACGTGATAGCCTTCTTGCAGACCCTGACGGACGATGAATTTCTGACGGATCCGCGCTTCGCGGATCCGTGGGTGGAGGCGCCATGAGCCGAAGGCCCTTCCTGAGCCGGGCGCTCCTCGTGCCCGCGCTGGCGGCGCTCGCGTCGGTCGCGATGTACGCGGGGGCGTGCGGCGACAGCCACGAGCACGGGGATACGTCGTCCGACCCGAGCCTGGCCGACGTCATCTACGAGGGGGGCACGACCGACGAGGCGCTGGAGGCGCTGCTCGCGGTGGAGCCGAAGGATGAGCCCTCGCAGGGCACGGTGTTCGACGCGCCCGAGGACGGCGCGGCGCTCCCCGGCGACGCGGCGCCGGAGCTGACGTTCCATGTCGCGGGCACGGCGCGGCGAACAGCGCCTGGGGCAGCGCCGGAGCTCGGGCTCGCGGCGGGGATGCGGGAGCTCGCCGCGCCGGGGACGAGGGAGCTCGCCGCGCCGGGGGCGTCGATCGTCGCGGAGCTGGGGGCGCTCCTCGGGCCGGCGCGCGCCGCGTGGGCTCACGGGACGCCCATCAACGGGCGCGCCTACTTCCTTGTCTTCGCGACGGCGGAGCGAGAGCTGCTGCTCCGGGTCTTCACGACCAAGCTGAGCTACACGCCGGACGCGGCCGCCTGGGACAAGCTCCGCGCGGCCGGCGCGCCGATCACGGTCAGCGTCATCAACGCGGTGTTCGAGAACAACCGCATCGTGCAGGGCGGCGGGCCGTTCTCGGGCGAGCCGCTCACGTTCTCCATCCAGCCCTGAGGTCGTCGCGCGGCGCGCGCGGCCGTCGATCGCGACCGCTCCCGCCCGGCGCGCGGGGAGCGGTCGGCCATCGGCCCGATGATCGGGCGCGACGTCGCCGCTCCCTTCGACGCCGCTCCCTTCGACGCGCGAGGGGCGGCCCTCGTCGTCCAGGCGGCCGCTGCTCCGGGCGAGCGTCTGCCCGGCTCGGAGCGGCGGCGCAGGCTCAGGACGAGCGGGGGAAGATGAGCGTGTACGAGCCCGGCGCGGGGTTGAAGAGCACCGCCTTGTCCGGGTGCTTCTCCCTGTCGAAATGGGGATACCACGGCAGCGCCCGCCAGGACTCCGACTCCTTGATGAACTCGCGGACGATGAGATCGAGCTCCACGTACTTTCCGCCCGTCGCCGCGGAGAGCTCCGGTCCGAAGCTCCAGCGCTCGCGCCCGGGGCGCGGGGCGACGTCGTTGTGCAGCGCCCCGCCGTAGGCGATCACCATCTTGCCGGCGGCGTCCTCTCGGCCGAGCAGCGCCTTCGCCTCGGCGGCCGTCAGGCGCGCGATCATCTCGAGCATCGATGTCACCGCGTCCGGCCCCGCGCGCACGATGGCGTCGTACTCCTGGCAGGAGGGCGTGAGCAGGTGGGGCCGGATGCCGAGCCGCTTCGCCTCGCTGCCGAGCGCGAGAAACTCGCCCTGATTGCCCGCCGACTGGCCCTGGGTGACCGCCTTTTGCTCCTCCTCGACCCGCGCCACCTGCTCTCTCTTGCAGCGCGGATCCACCGCCCAGAGCTCGACGATGAGATCCGAGGCGCGGCCGGCGAGCGCCGGCAGGAAGAGCTCCGTGAAGCGCCGTGTCGTCGAGGGGACGCCCTCCGAGCTTTGTTGCGCGTGCGCCTCGCCCACCGCGAGCACGCGCGGGCCGCTCTCCAGGACGTGGGCGAGGGCCTGGGCCGGCGTATCGAAGGCGAGGCAGCCCAGCGCGCCGCAGGGCGCCGGCGCAGGGGAGGCCGCGGCCGTGGGGGCGGCGACCTGCGCGGCGGGGGGCGGGGCGGCCGGGGGCGAGCTGGAGCCGCCCGCCGCCGGGAGCGAGGTGGAGCCGCCCGCCGCCGGGAGCGAGCTGGAGCCGCCGACGGCGCTCGCGGAAGGAGCGCCGCAGGCCGGAGCGCAGCAGGCCGCGAGCAAGGCCGTGGCTATCAGGGAGGTTCGCGGAGTGCGCATGGGGGCATCCTACCGGGTCCCGAGATCCCCTGTGCGTTGCGACGCCCCGGAGCGCCCGAGCGGCTCCCTGGCCGGGCCGGCTCCCTGGCCGGGCCGTGGCCAGCCCCGGCGCCCTCCCGAGGGCTACCAGTTGCCAGGGTGCTGACCCATGTTGCGCAGCACGTGACGTGATGTGCGAGGGGCCTCGTGTCCAAACGGCGCAGAAAACGTGGGGGAGCGAGCTCGGTGAGGCGTCGCGAGCGCGACGAAGCGATACGAGAGCGCGATGACGAGCGAGCTCCGCTCGCAGAAGGCGACACACGCGGCACACACGGAGAGGGGAGCGTCATCATGACCATGAGGACGAGCGGGCGGGCGGAGCAAGAAGCCGCCGCAGGACACGCAGAGTCCGCGATCATCAACAGCCTGGAGCAGGTGCGCGACATCCTGTTTGGCGCCCAGTTCCGCGAGCTCGCTCGCCGGCTCTCGCACACCGACGCTCAGGTCGCCGCCCAGGCGGAGGAGCTGCGGACCGAAGCGCGACGGCGTCTGGACGTGCTGGAGACGCACCTGCGCCGTGAGATCGAGGCGCTCGGCGCGTCCATCGAGGCCGAGCGCGCGGCCGCCGCCGCCGCGCTGGGCAACGCTGCGCGCGAGTCGCGGGAGGCGCTCGAGCTGATCGCGCAGCGGGTCCAGCGGCTGGAGGATCTCGTCGGGCACACGCAGCGCGAGCTCCGGCAACAGCTGCTCGATCAGTCCAAATCGTTCCTCGACGAGACGCAGCGTACGCGGAGCGAGCTGAGCGCGATGGTCGAGCGCGAGCTGGCCGCCGTGTGGGGCGACGGCGCCGACGCGGTCGCGCCGGACACGCCGCCGGCGCGCGAGGCGGCCGTGGAGTCGGAGCGGTACAAGAAGACGGAGCGCCGCTCGGACGAGGCCGCGTGAGGCGGCCGCGCCGCTCCGGCCGACGGAGCGGGCGCGGCGGTCCGGAGAGGAACGATGCGAGAGCCGAGAGCGCGTCGCGGGACGCCCCCGCCGAGCAAGACGCTCGAAGACCTGCGCCCCCTGCTCGTGGGCCCCGAGCAGCACCGGATCCGGCAGCTCGAGGAGCGGCTGGACAAGTCCATGGCCGAGATGGTCGCGGGCGTGCTGCCCGAGGCCGTGATCGAGAGCCGAAAGAAGGGAGAGGCGCTCTCCTGGGCGCTGGAGCCGCTCCTCGCCAGCGCGATCCAGGAGCGCGTGCGCCAGGACCCGGGCTCGTTCGCGGACGCGATCTCCCCCGCCATGGGGCCGGCCATCCGCAGGGCCGTGCGCTGCGCTCTCCGGGCGATGATCCAGCGCTTCAACGAGGCGCTCGCCCACGGCCTGTCCTGGCAGAGCGTGCGCTGGCGCGTCGAGGCGCGCCGCACGGGGCGTCCTTTCGCGGAGGTCGTGCTGCTTCGATCGATGGTCTACCGGACCGAGCAGCTCTTCCTTGTCCACCGCGGGACGGGGCTCGTCCTCGAGCACCTCAGCGCCGACAAGATCCCTTACAGGGATCCCGATCAGGTCACGGCGATGCTCACCGCCATCGACGCGTTCGCCCACGACGCGTTCCGGACCGACGCGCGGCTGGAGCGCTTCCGCGTCGGCGATCTGACGGGGTGGGTCGAGCACGGCCCGTCGGCGCTCCTCGTGTCCATCGTGCGCGGCATGGCGCCGCCGGCGTACGGGCTCGTCTTGAGCGAGACGCTGGAGCGCGTCCACCTCACGTACGGCGGTGAGCTCGCCGGCTTCCGCGGCGATCGGGCGCCGTTCTCGAGCTCCCGCGAGCTGCTCTCGCGCTGCCTCCAGCAGCAACGCCAGCCGATCCCGCGCCGAGGTCGTGCCCTGCGCGCCGTGGCCGCCCTGCTGGTCGCGGTCGTCGCGATCCCGCTCGCCTTCTGGATGCGCGCCTCGCGGGAGGAGCAGCGCCGGCTCGACGCCTGGCGCGGGGCGCTGCAGGGCGAGCCCGGCCTGCTGGTCACCGCGGCGGAGCGGCGCGCTGGCCAGCTCGCGTTCACGGGTCTTCGCGATCCGCTCGCCCCGGACCCGAGGGCGGTGCTCGAGCGCGGCGGCCCCGTGCCCCCGTCGGTCACCCTGCGCTTCGCGCCTTTCTATTCTCTCCATCCGCAGATCGTCCAGCGCAGGGTGGCGCGGGCGCTGGAGCCGCCGCCCGGGATCACCCTGTCGCTGCGCGGCGGCGTCGTCGTGGTCAGCGGGGTCGCGCCGGAGCGCTGGATCGAGCGCGCGCGCTGGTCGGCGGCGGTGCTCCCGGGCGTCTCGGGGTTCGACGGCGAGGGCCTGAGGACCGAGGAGTCGATCGACCGAGCGCGCGCCGCGGCGCGATCCCTCGAGGGGATGGAGCTCCTCTTCCGCCGCGGCGCCGCGCGGCTCTCCGGCGACCAGGCCGCCCGCATCGACGAGGTCGCGGCCGCGGTTGCGCGGCTGAACGCGCGCGCGCTCGAGGCCGGCATGACCGCCGAGATCCGCGAGATCGGCTACGCGGATTCCGTCGGATCGGAGGCGTCGAATCGAGCGCTCAGCCAGGCTCGCGCGGAGCACGTCGCGGCCGAGCTCGTGGCGCGCGGGGTCCCGGCCGATCGCCTGCGAGCGAGCGGCGAGGGGCTGCGGCGTGATGTCCTGCCCCCGTCCTGCGCCGGGGGCGCGGCGCGGGCAAAGTGCCTCTCCGGCGCGGATGAGCGCCGCGCGCGCAGCGTGATCTTCCTTGTGGACCTGCGCGCGGCGAGCAAGGACTGAGTCATGGCGGAGAAACGCAAGGTCTGCGTGCTGGGCGCGACGGGGGTCGGCAAGACAAGCCTCGTCGCCCGCTTCGTGCGCAGCATCTTCTCCGAAGATTACCGGACGACGATCGGTGTGACGATCGAGACACGGCGCGTGAGGTGCGATGAAGGCGAGCTCGACCTCATCCTCTGGGACCTCAGCGGAGAGGACGAGTTCCAGGCCGTCCAGATATCGTATCTGCACGGCTCCGCGGGCTGGCTCCTCGTCGTCGACGGCACGCGGCGCATCACGGCGGAGACGGGGCTCCGCCTCCTCGCCACCGCGCGGGCGGCCGTCGGAGACGTCCCGACCGTCGTCGTCCTGAACAAGGCCGATCTCGCCGTGGCGTGGGACATCGACGACGCCACCGAGGCCAGGCTGCGGAGGGCGGGCCTCTGGGTCACGAGGACGAGCGCCAAGACCGGCGCCGGGGTCGAAGGCGCGTTTCGCGCGCTCACGCGCGCCATGATCGCGACCGATGCGCCTTTGTGGCGGGGCTGATGGACGTGGACACCTCGCTCCTCGCGGCGCTGGACAAGCTCGTACTCGAGCGGCTGCACGACGGGACCTTCGTCGTCTGCGGCGAGCCGCCGACGTGGTTCCGGCGGCTCGGGCTCGCGCCGCCGTGGCGCGGCGCGCCGCTCCCGATCGATCGCGCGCTGCCATTTCTGGAGGTGTTCCTCCCCGAGGCGGAGCGAGCCTGGTCCGCCGAAGGATCGCCGAGCGTGCAATCCGATTGCTGGACGCAGATGACGGAGGACGACGAGGCGCTGCACCTCGAGGCGACGGCGCTCCGTGTGGGCCCGGCGCGGGTGCTCGTGATCACCCGGAACGACGCGCTGTTCCACGAGCGCCGCCGCGTCCTCCAGCGGGCGCGCGAGCTGCGCCTTCTGCACGAGGCGCTGTCGCGGGAGGTCGAGCGGAAGGACGTCCTCGTCCACTGCATCGTTCACGACCTCTCCGGTCCGCTGAACAGCCTCCTCGGCGCCCTGTCCCTGCTGGGAGAGCAGCCGCTCCCGGAGAAGAGCGGCGCGCTCGCCGCGCTGGCGTTGAAGGCCGCCCTGCGGCAGCGCGAGCTCATCCGCGAGATCCTCGACGTCTTCACCGCCGAGGGGATGGCCTCCGATCCCTCCGATCCCCCCGTGGTGGCGGACCTGCGCGGCACCGTCGCTCGGGTCGTCGAGGCGCTCCTGCCCGTGGCGTGCAGCCGGGGGGTTCGCCTGGAGGGACCGCCGGAGATCGGAGGACAGCCGTACAGCGTCGTCGGTGAGGAGCGCAGGCTCGCGCGCGCGGTCTCCAACCTCGTCGAGAACGCGCTCCGCTTCACGCCTGCGCGCGGGTCGGTGCGGGTCTCGGTGCACGACGAGCCCGGGTGGGCTCGCGTGGCGGTGGAGGACGAGGGGCCGGGCGTCTCGCCCGTCATCGCGCCGCAGCTGTTCCAGAAGTTCGCGCACGGGCGCGACCCGGACGCGGGCAGCGGCCTCGGGCTCTACGGCGCGCGCATCGCCGTGGAGCGGTGGGGCGGGGCGATCGGGTACGAGGCGCGGCCGGAAGGTGGGGCGAGGTTCTGGCTGCGGTTGCGGCGCGTCGGCGGGGCAGACACGGCGGCGGGCACGGGGCCTCAGGGAGCGGCGCAAGGGGAATGACGGCCATGGCCAAGCTCTTGCTGGTCGATGATGACTCGGGGACGCTCGTGTGGATCGCCGAGGCGCTGCAAGGCGCGGCGTACGACGTCCGCACGGTCAGCGGCGGGAGCGCGGCGCTGGAGCTCGTCCGGACCTGGAGGCCGGATCTCATCCTCGCCGACCTCCTGATGCCCGAGATGGATGGCTTCGCCTTCAACCGGCTGGTGCAGGCGCACGAGCGGATCCCGGTGATGCTCGTCTCCGTCGCGAACAAGCCGGCGGAGGCGATCCTGCAAGGGGTCGCCGGCTACGTGCGGAAGCCCGTCACGGCGGGGGAGCTCCGCGCCGCTGTCGAGCGTGTGCTCGGCGCCGTCGAGGGGGTCGCCATCCTCGTCGTGGACGACGACGCGGACATCCGAGCGTGCTACCGGCTGATCCTCGAGCCGCGCTTCACCGTGCTCGAGGCCGAGAACGGGCGCGACGCCCTCGCGCTGCTCTCGCGCGAGCCCGTGGCGCTGGCCATCGTGGACGTCCACATGCCCGTCATGAACGGGGTGGAGCTCATCCGCGCGATGCGCGACGACGCGAGGTTCTACACGATCCCGGTCGTGGTGCAGACGAGCGACCGGGCGGCCGCGCGCGCGCCCGTCTGGACCGATCTGCACGTGGCGCAGACGATCCTGAAGGAGGAGTTCCTGGACTGGCTCATGACCCAGATCGACGCGCACCTCGCGCCGGCGCCGTCGCGCGAGACCGACGCGGCCCGCCCGGGCGCCGTCAGCCGGGGATCCACTGCGGGTTCGCCGTGAACAACCCGGAGCCGACGCTGATATCGTAAGCCAGGAACAGGCCGAAGCCCACGCTGAGGAGGCTGGCGACGGCGCCGAAGGCGTTGTGTATCCCGCTGGTGCGCGCGCGCGCATAGGCGAACGGCAGCGCGAGCACCCCGGTGATGAGCGTCATCCCGGCGATCGTGCCCACGCCGAACAGCGCGATGTAGCCGATGCCCCACCGCGGGTCGCGCACGGTGGTGAGCACGAGGAGCGCCACCGCGGCCGAGCCCGCGAGGCCGTGAATCACGCCGATGAGCAGCGGCCGGAAGCTCGAATAGAGGCGCGAGCCGCCGAACACGCGGTCCGCCCAGCCGAGGTCGTCCCGGTGGCCGTGGGCATGATCCGCGCCGTGCGCCGGCGGCTCGCCCCGCCGGACCGCGCGGTAGAGCCGCGCGAGGTGATACCCCCCGAGGCCGATCAGCATCAGCGCGACCGCGAGCTCCATGGCCAGGCCGACGTGCGGCGGCACCACGAGCCCGAACAGCAGGATGGCACCGCCGATCAGCATCAGCGTGAGCGTGTGGCCGACGCCCCACATCGCGCCGATCCGCAGCGCCGTGCCGAGGCTCCGCACCCGGCTCACGACCGTCGCCACCGCGATCACATGGTCCGCATCGGTGGCGTGGCGCACGCCGAGGGAGAAGCCGAGGAGCAGCAGCGGAAACGCCGAGGCGAGCATGGCCCGTCTCGTAGCACGGACCACGCATGTCGTGCCACGGCGCGCGGCGCCCTCTCCCGTTTCCCCGCCGGCCAGCTTCGGTCTCGTCGCGGTGAGCCGTCGCCAGCGCGGGCTCAGCCACCAGGACGCTTCGTCGAGCTCACCAGCGCAGCGCGGCGATAGCCGGTCGGCGCGGCCTCGAAGGCGCGCTCGCGGCCATGACAGCGATCGTCCTTCGGTGCGCGCATGCGCTCGCGCTCTCCTCTATTTGGTTTATTTAGCGTGGATCGGGGACTCCAGAGCGTTTGGAGAGGCCCCTGTCCCGCGGGGCGGCGAGCGCCGTTTCAGGCAAGCATGTCAATTCGCGCGGTCTCGACTGAGCTCGTCGATGGCCTGCTGCATCCAGACGGCGTCCTCTTCCGCCTGCTTCAGGCCGTGCATCATCTGCTGGCGCAGCACCCCCGTGGTCTGACGGATACCTCGCCGAAACACATCGGCCGCGCGCTCGTGGACAACCTTGAGCCATGGGGCGAGGTCGCGCTTGTCGAGCGGCCCTGGAGCGTCCAGGACGGCAATGCAGGCATCGATGGCCTCGCGCATGGAGCGGGACTCGAGCGCGTCGGCAAAGGCGGAGAACTGGAGCAGCGATTCTCGCAGCGCAGCGCGCCCGGTCGATGAGACTCTCTCTGTCATGGCCGCGCTCAGCCTACCACCTGGGCGACGCCTCCGCCCGTGCGCGCGCTGCGATTGGGCATCAGCGCAGGTGGGATCGCCCTGCCGTCTCCAGCAACATCGCGAGCACGAGCGGATCGCCGAGGCCTTGCTCTGCGCCCATGTGCGCGCGGAGGCGCGAGAGGCGCGCCGCGTCCTCCAGGAACAGCGGCTCGTTCAGCCGGGTCGCTGCCTCGTGAAGGATGTCCTCGCGCTCGGAGAGGAGCGCGGCGGCGCCGGCGCGATCGCCGCGCGCCACGCGCGCGGCCGCATCGGCGAGCGACTCGCCCGCGGCGAAGCCCTGAAGAGTCCGCGTCATCGACGCGTCGACGGACGCAGCGCTCCCTGCGTCGCTGTCTGCAAAGCGCACCTCGACGGGGATCTCCTCGATCACGTTCTTTCTGGAGAGCCGGTCCTTGTACTTGAGCTCGACCGTCGCGACGGCGCGCTTCCCCGCGCCAGGGCCGGCGCTCAGCTTGAGCAGAAGGGCGTGGCGGTCATCGCGGGCGAACACAGGCATGAAGAAGCGCATGCCGCCCTCGGCGTCGTCGCGCCGGTCGACAGCGATCCGGTCCCGCGACAGGGCGGCGACGTCGGCCGCGATCTCCTGGGCGCGGACGCGGGAGGCCTCGGCGTCGTCCAGCCGGCGCGAACCGTAGACGCGGAGCAGGTCGACGCCCGCCTTCAGGCGCACGCGCACCTCGACGGCGGTCGCGACCGGGTCGAGGCGCTTGTCGAGCTCGGTCGACAGCGCGGGCGCGATCTGCTCGGGATGTCGCAGGTAGTAGTAGCCGCCGGCCCCGTCGCTCGCGATCGAGCTCATGAGCTGACCGTCGAAGTCGTCGCCGAGGCCGAGCGCGCTCGTCTGGATGCCTCGCTGGAAGGCGTCGAGGGCGAGCCGGGCGAGCCGCTCGTTGTGGGTGAGGCCGCTCGTCGCGCGGCCGTCGGACACGAGCAGCACCACGCGCACCGCGTCCTCGGGGATGCCCGGCCGGCTCGCCTGCGCGTAGCCCAGCGAGAGCCCCGCGCCGATGTTGGTGCCGCCTCCCTCGCGGAGCCCGTCGACGGCGCGGCGGATCGCCTCGCGGCGCGGGCCGACCGGTCCGTCCTCGATCACCACCTCGGCGTCGCTGGAGAAGGTGGTGAGCGAGAAGTCGTCGGCGGGCGCGAGCCGGTCGACGAGCGCCTGCGCCGCGCGGCGGGCGCTGTCGATCGGCGCGCCGGCCATCGAGCCGCTCGTGTCGAGGACGAGGTGCACCGAGAGGTGCGGCCGCGCGGGCGCCGCCGCCGCCGAGGAGCGGAGCGCGAGGCGCAGGTGGAAGGCGCCGCCGCCCGGGCCGAGCGCGGCGCGCTCCAGGTCGGTCCGCAGGCCGAGCGCCTTCCCCGGATCGAGCGGGACCGCCGGGGCGTAGCGGGCGCCGACGTCGCCGACGAGCTCGCGCTCCGCCGCGGGCACGACGCCGCGCGCGAGGGCGGCCTCGAACGCGGCGAGGTGACCGCCCCCGGGCCGGTACGTCGTGGCGAAGCGGCCGTTCGGATCGATGGCGACCTCGGGCTCCGGGGCGTAGGCGGCCGCGCTCCGCGTCGAGACCGGCGGCGAGCTCGCGCCGGCGCGCCCGCGGCCGCTTCCGAACCCCTGCCCCGATCCGGCGCCCGCGCCGTGCCCGATCGTCCCGATGGACCCGAGCGCCGCGCTGCCGCCCGCGAAGCCTCCAAGGCCGTCGAGGGGGAGGCCTCCAGCGCCGGCGGCCGCCGGGGCGCCGTCGAGCCCCCACGGCGCGGTGGGCGCGCCCGGATCGCCGCCGCCCCCGGCGTTGAGCAGCCCGATCATCCCGAACTCGGCCGCGTCGCGCAGCGCCTGCTGCCGCACGTACGGATCGGGGCTGTCGCTCGGGCCCTGGACCCCCCACCGGTTCCCCGTCGCCGCCGCGCGGGACGTGGACGGCTGGCCCATCGACCCTTCCTCGCCTCTCGCCCTCGTCCCCGTGCCGCCCTCCTTTGCGTCGGCGGCGGGCTCCGCGGCGCGCTCGCCCTCGCGCTCGAGCATCTCGCGCTCGTCCGCGGAGGCGAGGTACCGCTGCACGAGCGCGATCCGATCCGCGCTCATGCCGGTGGATGGGTCGACGAGGGGCGGCGCCCAGCGCGCGAGCGCGCCGAGGAGCCCGAGGTGCAGGGCCGCCGAGGCGGCGTGGAGGGCGAGGCTCTTCCGGCTCACGAACGAGCGGCCCACGCGCTCGCCCGCGGCGGCGTCCGCGCGGATCTGGATCCGCACGCCCGCGATGTCGACGTCCACGCGGCCGTGCGCGGGGAGGGGAACGATCGCTGCGCGCGCCGCGCCGGTGATCGCCGCGCGCGCCGCGCCGGCGTGCAGCTCTCGCGCCGCGGCCGCGGACAGCGGCGCGCCGGGGGTGAGCGTGAGGGTCCCCGTGGCCGCGCCGAGCAGGACGAACCGGACGCGCCCCGCGCTGTCGACCTCGAGGAGCGGCGCGCGCCGCGCGCCGAGAACGCGCTCGGGGAGGAAGCAGTCGCACGGGCGACCGTCGTCGCGCCCCTCGCCGACGTCGAACGCTCGCGGCGGCGTCAGGTGCTGGACGAACAGCACGGTCGCCCCCCAGGAGATGACGATCTCCACGGAGCGCACCGGGGCCTCGGCGGCCTCGCCCGCGCTCGCCGCGCCGGGCTGCCTCGCGGCCGTGAGGTTCGGATCGGCGGCGGCGGCGACGCCATCCACGGCGTCCGTCGTGTTCGCGCTGGGCATAGATCTCTCCTGTGCGCCGCGCGGGGCGGCGCGCTCACGTCGTCAGGAATCCGGCGGAGGACACGTGGATCCGCGTGCTTCAGGCGGGCGCTCGGCCGCGCTGGCCGGCTGTCCGTCGTGCCTGCGGAATGACAGCGGCGGCGCGCGGAGGTTCCGCGGCTCGAACCTCACGCGCCGCAGCGGCGCCTGTGCTCCTCCCCTCTCCGGCGAGGTACTCTCGCCGCTCGATGACGCGCAATGTCCTGCCGAGCTGCGCTGCGGGGCCGGCGGAATGGGGGCGTGCGTGCTGCAGGTCGGGTGGCGCTGAGCGTGCTGCCTACGTCCTCCGCCGCCTCCCCCACAGCGCCATCGCCCCGACCAGCGCCGCTCCGAGCGCCGCCCCCGCGCCGCGATCGCCGGACCCGCCCCGCGGCTCGGCGCCCGCGGCCTCGCACGAGCAGCCCCCGCCCAGCCGGAGGATGAGCGGGGCCTGCTGCGGGCCTTCGCACACGTCCACCGTCAGCGGGCGCGACGCCCTCCGCGCGCCCCCTTGATCGAGCGGCGTGTCGAGGTTGCCCGTGTTCCGGTTGTCGTGATGGAAGCTCTCCCAGGCGATGAGCGCGCTCGTCGTCGCCTCGGTGTGCCAGGCGAAGAGCCAGCCGTCGCGGGTGCCCACCGCGACCTCGAGCTTCCCGTCGCCGTCGAGGTCGCCCACGGCGGGCGTCGTGGCGATCGACTGGCCGGTGAACTTCGGGAACCCGCGCGGCTCCCGGCCGCACCCGTCGAAGGCGTGCAGGAAGTAGCCGCTCGATCCGCTCAGCACCTCCGGGTAGTCGTCGCCGTTCAGATCGACGACCGCCTGGCTGCCCGAGATCGCGTAATCCTCGAGCACGAACGGGGCGCGCGGCAGCATCGCGCCCGATCGGCCGCTCCACACGGCGAGCAGGTGAGGCTCCGGGGGCGCCGCCCCCTGCGCGCCCGCGAGGGCGAGCGCGGCCGCTTCGGATGCGCCCGCGGCGATGACGTCGGGGGTGCCGTCCTGATCGATGTCGCCGAGCGCGGGCTGCGACAGGAGCGGGATCATCGTCCGGGCGCCGGCGGCGGGCGAGAGGGCGCCGAACGTCGGGTCGAGCCCGGCCTGCGAGCCGCTCGCCCGCGGCAGCGCGCCCGCCGGCGTCCCCAGGAGCTCGCTTTGCTCGCCGGGCGAGGCAGGGAGGACGAGCGGCGGCGCGCCGTTGCCCTGGACGACGCCCGCCAGCGCGCCGCCGAACCGCCCGACGACGCCCGAGGCCGTGATCCCCTTCGCGGCGAGCGGGTGGAGCGAGAGCGACGGCACCGTGATCGGCCACCCCGCGAGCACGGGCCCGGAGGGCGCGGTCGTGCCGCGCGCGTCGATCACGTAGACCGCCCCGGCCTCGCCGTCCTCGCCGAGGCGCTCGCTCGACCCGACAAGCAGATCCGGCAGCCCGTCGCCGTTGAAGTCGGCCACGGCGGGCGTCGCGAGGAGGCGGCTCCGCGCCGGCTCCTCGGCGAGCGGGCCCGTGTAGTGCACCTCGACGGGAAACCCGCGCAGCGGGCTGCCGCGCTCGTCGAACGCGTGGATCGTGCCGTCGAACGCCGCCTGGATCACGTCGAGCCGCCCGTCGCCGTCGAGATCCGCGAGGACCGGCGAGGCGAAGGCACCGCGCGCGATCCGCGCGACCGCGGACATGCACGGCGCGCTCGCCGGCGCCCCGGGATCGAGGGGGCAGGAGGGGACCTCGGGCAGGCGTACCGGCCACCCCTCCCGGTCGCCCCCGTCCGCGCCGACGACGTAGATCGTGCCCGGCCAGGTGGAGATCGCGATCTCCTGCTTGCCGTCGCCGTCGAGGTCCGCGATGGCGGGCGCGCTCAGGATCGGCTCGCGGCCGAGCTCCCAGTCCACCTCGCTGTACGCGGGGGCGCCGCGGTAAGCGGGCGTCGCCGGGGACGCCGGCGGTCTGAGCAGGCCGTCGGTGACGCGGGTCATGAACGGGAACCCGGGCAGCGGCCGCGGTCCCTTCGGCGTCATCTTCAGCACGTGCAGCGCGCCGCCGGCCGTCGGGTAGACGAGCTCGCGGACGCCGTCGCCGTCGATGTCGGCCATCTTCGGGCTGCCCTCGCCGCTGTCGCCGACGTGGACGGGGAACCCCTCGACCAGCGTCGGATCGCTGTCGACGTGGTACGTGCGCCGCGCCTCGCTCTCCACGTCGCCGGTGCCGTAGTGGGCGGTCGCGCGGACGCGCACCGTGATCGCGCGATCGTCCTCGCCGAGGATGCCGTCGGGGTCGCGGACGTGGGACGTGTCGATGGTGCGCACGTCGAGCGAGGCGATCGGGCCCTCGCTGCCGGTGACGACCGTCGGCGCGACGTTCTTCTCCTTGTGGATCAGCTTGAAATCCGCGTTGAGCGGCTGCGCGCCTGCCGCCCACTCGACCTGGTAGTCGTACGCCGTCGCCCGCTTCGCCGAGATGGTGCCCTCGATGGGCACCGGCCCCTGGACCCGATCCTTGTAGACGACCTCGAACCACCGCGGCGACGTGATGTCGATGGCGGGAGGCACGCGCCCCTCGCCGAGCGCCTCCACGGCGCGGCTCGCGTTGACGCGGCCGTGGCCGAAGCGCTGCTCGAACCCCGTCTGCGAGAAGCGGTACGGCGACCCCGGCTCCTGCGACTCCGGCACGGCGATGTCGTCGGCGGTCGCGATGAGCAGGGCCTGCACCTCCCCCGGGGACAGGGACACGCCTCGATCGAGGGCGACGGAGTAGAGCAGCCCCGCGATCCCGGCGAGCTCGGCCGTCGCGTCGCTCGCGCAGCCGGGGCTCGACACGGCGAGCGCGTTGTTGCCGCCGAAGCTCGAGCACGGCGAGGCGTCGATGAACGTGGTCGACGCCCAGACGCTCTGGCCGTCGTAGCGGACGGCGCTCACGGGAAGCGCGTGGTTGCTCGTCGCGGGCACGTTGTGGTGGCGCGAGCCCTCGTTGCCCATCGACGCGACGACGAGCGTCCCCTCGGCGTGGGCGTAGTCGAGCGCCTCCTGGAGGAAGCCGGTGTTGTCGACCGCGGTCACAGGGCACTGCACCACGTCGGCCCCGCTGTCGGCCGCGTAGAGCAGCGCCTTCGCGAGGTCCTGCGCGTCGGCGACGTGGCTCTCGCCGACGCGCAGCGGGATGAACCTGCACCGCGGGCAGACGCCCGCGCCGCCCAGCTGGTTGTTCGTCTGCGCCGCCGAGGTCTTCGCGCCCTCGGTGCCGTGGCCGTCGCGGGCGTCGTCGAACGGATCGTTGTCGTTCTTGAAGAAGTCCCAGCCCGCGATGTCGTCGACGTAGCCGTTCCGATCGTCGTCGATCCCGTCCGAGAAGTGGAGGATGAGGTCGCCGGCGTCGAGCCGGCCGTTCCCGTTCCGATCGCCCCGCGGCCGCCCCTCCGACGCCGCGGGCGCGAGGTCCGGCGTGTCCCTGTAGTCCGCGATGGTGAGGACCCCGTCGCCGTTGCAGTCGAAGCCGTCGAGCGCGCCGGCGCCGGCGCACGCCGCGCCGTCCGCGCGCCGCGGCTTGTGGGCCGCGAGCTCGCCCGGGTTGAGCCACACCTTCTCGAGCAGGTCCCCCTCTCCCCAGAGGATCCCGGAGTCGGTAACGGCGATCCTGACGCGCGGATCCCCCTGGGTGAAGCGCCAGGCGAGATCGATCGCCATGCCGGCTGCGGACTCCTCCGGCCGGACGCGCGCGCTCTGGGCCGGGATGAAGGAGTAGAAGCTCCACTGCCCGCTCTGCGTGGCCGAGACGCCGTAGGCGGGGTCGTTCGGCCAGTGCGCGGGATCGGCCATGTCCGCTGCGCTGGCCGACGGGGGCGGCGGCCAGCCGCCGGACGCGTCGGATGGAACGAGCGCGCCCGCGGCGGCGCCGCCGAGCGCCCCCAGAAGAGCAAGCGAGGGAAAGCAAGTGCAGCGCATGCCGAGACCCTACCATCGGTCCGCGCGCGCGAGGCAACCGGCGCCTCCAGCAGGAAACCGGCGCTTTCACCGCGCCCGCGCCCGGATCGTGGCGACCTCCGCGCCGCGGGCGACCGGGCGCCGCGGCGGCGCTCAGCGAACGCAGAGCGGAGGCGTCGGGTGCTCGGCGCAGTACGCCTCGTCGTCCGGCGCGCCGATGCGCAGCACGACGTCCTGCGACGCGAGGCGCGGCCGCGCGCCGCAGACGTCGGCGGAGGTCGCGGCCTCCGACGGCGCGCACACCCCGGCCTCGTTGGGCACGGTCCAGGCCTGACCGGTGCCGTAGATGAGGCTGAGCGCGTAGCGCCCCTCGGGCAGGCAGCCGTACACGACCTTGATCTCGCGCCCGAACTGCCGGCTGAGCGCCTCCTCTACCTTGGCCACGTCCTGCTCCGCGATGATGTCGTTGCCTTCCCTGTCGGTCTGGTGGCTGAGCACGAGGACACCCCCCTGCTCCGGCGCGGTCGGGTGCATGCACAGCGCCGCGGGCCGGACGCCGATGAGCGCGCTGTCCCGCGGCTCGTTCAGCGGCTCCGGGCCGAGCATGGCCGTGGTCACGAGGTCGTCGTAGATCGTGAGCCCCTGGAGGAGCACCACGGGCGCGGCCTGGCTGGTCAGCGGCGCCTCGTCGTCCTGCTTCGCGAACACCGAGATCGGGAACAGGGCCGGGATCAGGGTCGAGTCGGGGACGTGGTCCTCGCCGTCGAGCGCTCCATCGCCGTTCACGTCCTGCCGCGCGTAGGTGAGGGTCGGCGCGGCCTCGCCGCCGACCGGCAGCGAGAGCGGGGGCTTCGCCGCGCTCGCGACCTCGCTGTCCGGCAGCCCCGCGGCGAGCCGCAGGCGCAGGAGCGACGCCTCGGTGCCGGCGGGATCGGCCAGGCTGAACGTCTCGAGCTGGAAGTCGGACGTCATGACCACCTCGCTCGGGCTCTGCGTGACGCCGGACGCCGGCGCGAGCACCTCGGCGACGTGGAAGAGCGGCCGCTCCAGCGGGAGCGGGAGGCCGAGGGTGACCGCGATGCCGCTGACGCGCGCGCCCGTCTCGGGGATGGGGGCGGCGATCGTGATCGCGCGGTACCGCGGGGCGGCGCCGCCGAGCACCTCTGTCGCGTTCTCTAGCGCGCCGCCGGCCACGTCGCCCCGGGTCGGCAGGTTGGCGATGCTGAAGGTGGGGTCGAAATTGCCGTCGTAGTCGTAAAATCCGCGGACCTGGTAGGTGCCGGCGGGCAGCGGCGAGAGCCTCCAGGTGGCGCTCACGGTGACGGGCGGCTCGTCTGGCTCCGGGCAGTGGAGCGCGCCGTCCTCCGAGCGATCGAGCGCGGCGCCCAGGCCTCCGAAGAGCTCGTCGCCGGGGATCACGTCGATGCTGGCGGCCGAGGCGCCGAGCCCCTCGGGCGGCGGCAGGAGGCGCGTGTCGAAGCCGAGCACGATCGCGGCGCCGACGACGTGGCCGTCCTTCGTGCAGGGCCGGGGGCCGGAGTACGTCACCGTGCCGTCGAGCACCCCGGCGGGGCCGCTCTCCTCCGGCAGCGGGACGAAGACCTCCACGTCGTCGCAGCCCTGGAGGGCCGCGAGGAGTGCGCCGAGCACGAGGAGACGGGTGCGGGGGCTGGGTCCGAGCATGGCGGTGGCTAGAGCGAGTAGCTGAAGAATCCCATGAAGCGCCGGCCGATGCGGTTGCCGAACGGGTGCATCTGCAGCGGCTCGTCGCCGAGCCCGTCGAGCGCGTTGAACACGGTCGCGGAGAGCTCGGCGCGGTGGAGGAAGCGGTAGCCGACGCGCGCGTTGAGCAGCGTGTACGCGGGCAGCGGGTACTGTCGGGTGGCGATGACCGTCCCCGTCGGGACCTGCTCGGTCCACAGCTGCGAGGACTGGTAGTGGAGCGTGATCTCGCCGTCGATGCCGATCGGCGTGCGGAGCTGGACCCCCACGTTCACCTTGTGCCGGCTGGTGCGCGCGTCCTCGATGGCGTCGCGCCCGTCCGGGCGCTGGTGCTCCGACAGGTTGAGCGCGTAGTTGGCGAAGATGTCGAGCCCCTCGACGGGGTAGACGCGGCCCCCGAGCTCGCCGCCGAAGACGTGGTAGACGTCGCTCTGGTTCTCGAAGCCGCCGAAGCCGGAGGTGTATCGCCCCGTCTCCGGGTTCAGCCCCCCGTACCCGTGGGCGCGCTGCGAGAGGGTCGTGCGCTGCGGCTCGGCGAGCACGATGAGATCGCTCACGCGGTTGTAGTACGCGGTGACCTCGAACTCGAAGTAATCGCTCTGCTGGTTCAGGTAGCTCGCCTCGGCGGTGATGATCTGCTCGGGGTCGATGATGATGTCGGATCTGTCCGACGGCCTCGTGGTCGAGAGGAGCTCGAGGCCGGGCAGCGCGAGCTGGATGGGCAGGTCGACGTAGGCCTCGAGCGACGTGGGCGAGCGGAACGCCGTCGAGCCGGAGAGGCGGATCGCCTGGCGCTCGGTCGGCTTGACGATGACGGAGCCGCGCGGCGACGGGATGAGCCGCTGCAGGTAGGGCACGTAGTCGAGCCTCCCGGACGCGACCAGCGTGACGCGCTCGCCGAGCTTCATCGAGTCCTGGAGGAACACCGAGGCCTGGTGCTCGAGCAGCGTGTCGTCCTCGAGGTAGCTCCACGCGGTCGCCTTGAGCCGGTAGCCGAGGCCGATGTGGAAATCGTGCACGACGGGCGCGGGCGCGCGGAGCGTCTTCACGAACTCGAGCTCGGCGTTCAGGATGTGCTGCTGCGGCCGACCTGCGTACAGCGTGTGCCCGAGGTAGGCGGCGTTGAGCAGCGAGTACCCGTCGAGGTTCGAGTAGTACGTCCGCGCGTTGACGTTCTCGCTGCGGTACGCGACCGCGACGTCGGCGTTGGCGACCTCCAGGTTGTAGTCGTTGAAGGGGCCGATGCCGTAGATGTCGAGCTCGCTCCGGGCGTAGCCGGCGCCCACCGTGAGCTCGCGCTGCGGCCCGAGCCGCTGCGAGGTCCGGAGGTCGATGCGGACGTTCTGCGCGCCGAGATCCTGGCTCTGGCCGCTCGTCTCGAGGTCGATGCGGTCGTCCGCGACCTCGCGGCTCCACCGGGGGTAGCGGGTGTAGCCCGCGGAGAGGCGGTACGCGAAGTCGCCCTCGCGCGCGGAGGCCCACACCGAGGCGTAGCCCTGCCTGTGATCGCCGTAGCCCGCGCGGAAGCCGCTCTTCCCGACGCCGGGCTCGATGGTGATGATGTTGACGATGCCGGCGAACGCGTCGGCGCCGTAGAGCGCGGAGCCCGGGCCGCGCACCACCTCGATGCGCTCGATCTGATCCACGTCGATCGAGAGCGCCTCCCAGAAGGTCGAGCCGAGCACGTCGTTCTTGACCGTGCGCCCGTCCACGAGGACGAGGAGCTTGTTGGCGAGGCGGCTGTTGAAGCCGCGCATCGAGACGTTCTCGTCGCCGCCCGTGATTTGCATCACGTCCATGCCGGCGACGCGCCGGAGCAGCTCGGGGATGCGTGTGATCCCGGAGAGCCGGATGTCCTGCCGGGTCACGATCGTCGTCGAGTTCGGGGAGTCGAGCGGGCTCTGGGCGCCGCGCGAGGCGGTGATGACGGTCTCCTGGTAGACGTCCTCGGTGCGGGCGGCGCCGACGATCCCCGCGGCGTCGGCGGGCGTCGCCTTCGATCCCGGCGCGGGCGCGGGCGCCTTCGTCGCGGGGGTCGCGGGCGCGCCCTGCGCGGCGGGTCCCCCGGCGGGGGGCGGCGAGGAGGGCGCCTCGCCCGGGGCGGGCTGCTGCGGCGCCGGCGGCTGCGGCGCGGGCGCCGGCGGCTGCTTCGGCTCGGGGCCCGCGGCGGCGCGCTGCGCGGCGAGGCGCTTCTCCAGCTGCTCCACGATCCGCGTCACCTCCTCCCGGTCCGCCGGATCGCTCCCGATGTACTCGCGGTACGCGGCGATCGCCTGCTCGATGTGGCCGGCCTCG
Source organism: Sorangium sp. So ce375 (assembly GCF_051473855.1). Lineage (NCBI taxonomy): Bacteria > Pseudomonadati > Myxococcota > Polyangiales > Polyangiaceae > Sorangium > Sorangium sp. So ce375. The sequence goes on along the minus strand of NZ_CP150335.1, from coordinate 8,283,176 downwards.
GCGTGCGCGCGCGCGATGTTGAAGACGACGTTCGGGTGCGGGAGGATCTCGTTGGCCTTCTGGAGCTGCCGGATGCCCTCGTCGAACTGCTTCTGGGCGATCAGATCCATGCCTGCCCGGAAGTGGAGGCGCGCCTCGGTGCGGGCGTCGGCGAGCGCGCCGCGCGCGGCGGTCAGCGAGCCGAGGGCGATGGCGCAGGCGAGGAGCTTCCGCGCGAGCGCCGGCGCGCCGGGCGGCCGCGCGGCGCGGGCGTCGTTCGTCGGGGCGAGCGCCGGGAAAGGGGCGCGGCGGTGGTGCGAGCAGGAATCGGAAGACGCCATGAGTTCGCCCTGTCCTCAGCGGGGCCGGGGGATCGACGGCGATCCCGACGAGAGCTCGGGAGCGCTGACAGCGCTGCTCCCCACATCACACCGAACACTTCATCGACGAGCCGACGCGAGGGGCGCTCGGCGCGCTCCTCGCGCGAGCGCGAAGCGACTGCGGCCATGGTACGAGGTTGCAGCTGCGAAAGCGCTGCAATTCGAACAGAGCGGCCGGCGCGCGTGCGCGCCCTCGTCAGTAGGGGTTGCTCTTGTACGGCTCGGGCTTCTGGGCGTTCGCCCTGGGTTTGCTCGGGATTACCGGCGCCGAGGTCGCGGCCGGGTCGAGCCTTGCGCGCACCTTCTCCTCGGCGCCGGAGACGTGGACCGTCGCGGGCTTGTAGCCCGGCCTCTCGAACACGAGCTCGTGCTCCAGCGCGAGCGCGGCCGCGGCCCCTCGCCAGACGATCTTGCACGGCGTCTCGGCGCAGAGCTCCTTGTTGCCTTCCCTGACCGCCGCGCCGGGCGGCGTGCTCTCGATCTCCAGCGCCCGCGCGGCGGGCGCCGGCGCTGCCGGGGCTGTCTCTGCTGGCGGCGGGCTGACGGCGCCCTGCTCGCGCGCCGCCGCGCCCGTCTCGGCGGCCGGCGCGCGCGTCAAAACGACGGCGGTGGCGCTGACCCCGGCCGCGAGGACCGAGGCGAGCGCCCAGGGGACGACCTTTCGACCCGGGCTCGCGCCCGTCTGGGTGGAGGAGAGCCCCTCCGCGGGCGACGTCGGGCGAGGCCCCATCGCGTCGGTGATCGACGGGGGGACGAAGACGGGCGCCGCCGGCGGCTTGAGGGCGCTGTCCGTGGCGAGCGGGCCTGTATAGGTGGGCTGTGAGCTCGTGGGGGGCGACGAGCTCGGCGTGGAGAGGCCCGGGAAATCTCCCGTCGTCGAGAACGGAGGGACCGACGGATACGGCGTGGTCGCCGGATACGGAGGGGCCGACGGATACGGCGTGGTCGCCGGATACGAAGGCGCCGACGGGAACGGCGTGGCCGACCGATACGGAGGTGCCGACGGAAACGGCGTTGCCGGCGGACTCGAATGCGCGAGCGGGGACGAGGGCGCCGACGGATAGGAAGGCGCCGAGGCGCGGTAGCTCGGCGCGCCTGACAGCATCTCGCCCGTGTCCCGCGTGGAGATGCCGCCTGCGGTGAACTTGAGCGCGGTGACGAGCTCGTTCATCGAGGAGAAGCGCAGCGCCGGGTCCTTCTCCAGGCAGCGATAGACGATCCCCTCCATCGTCTGCGAGATGGAGAGCTGCGGGTTGTGCGCCTGCATCGGCGGGATCTGCTCGTGGACGTGCGACATGAGCGTCCCGACGCCCGCGCCCTTGTCGAAGGGCACCTGGCCCGACAGCATCTCGTACATCATCACGCCGAGCGCGTAGATATCGGTGCGCGCGGAGACCTCGTCGCCGGTGATCTGCTCGGGCGCCATGTACTTGGGCGAGCCCATGAACAGGCCCTGTTGCGTCAGGTCCTCGCCGCTCTGGGTGTCCTTGACGAGCCCGAAATCGAGCACCTTCACGTGGTCGTGCTCGTCTTCGTGATCGACGAGCAGCACGTTGCCCGGCTTGAGATCGCGGTGCACGACGCCGAGCCCGTGCGCCTCGCGGAGCGACCGGCAGATCTGGCGGGCGATGTGCGCCGCGCGCGCCTCCGAGAACGGCCCCTCTTCGCGGAGCACCCGGTGGAGGGTCTTCCCCTCGATGTACTCCATCGCGATGTAGTAGATATCGTCGTCGCTCTGCCCGTAGTCGAACACGGTGACGGTGTTCGGGTGCGTGAGCTTCGCCGCGGTCGACGCTTCGAGGAAGAAGCGCCTGTGGAACTCGGGGTCGTGGTCGCCTTCGTACTTGGGGCTCAGCACCTTGAGCGCGCAGATGCGGCCGAGCGGCGCCTGCTCCGCCCGGTACACCTTCCCCATACCGCCGCGGGCGATGACGCTGACGATCTTGAAGCGGCCGTTGACGACACGCCCCAGCAGCGGGTCCGTCGCGGCAGCTTTCGACACCTTCGAGCTGCCGGTTCCCTCTCGCTGTCGGCTATCGGGCATGTCGCGTCTCTCCTCGGGCAGCGGGAGGAGGTGAAGATTGGACACACAACAGCCGCCTCGGGAGCAGTGTGACTGAGGCGACTCTGAGGTGTCAATCTGCAGTGCCACGATACAGCCGGGAAATGCGCGGTGCGTGGTGCGCTGCCGTCCCTACGGTCGATGCGTCGCGAGGCCCATGAACGGAGCTGAGGAGCCGTCGGCGCGCACGCGGTCGCCGTCGTCGCCGAATCCGATGGCGAGCGGCGCGAGCGCCTCGTAGGTCGCGGGCTACTCGAAGAAGGGCTCATCCACGGCTCGCGCGCCGAGGAGCGCGGCGCGCGGGCAGGGCGCCCGCGTCGATCTTCGTCCGCGCCGCGGTGAGCTCCCCGTTCTGGCCCTCCGGCGGCGTGAGCCGGACGATGTCCGCCGCGCCCTCTGCATCGTCCCGGACGAACATCAGCCCGTCGGTCCGTCGTCAGATCGCAGTCGGTTCGTCCTCAGATCGCAGAGGAGAGCCCGATCTCCCCGTCCGTCCGGCAGGCGGGTCGCGGCTTCAACGGCTCGTTGGCCCGGCGCACTTCACGCCAGCGCGGGCGTGCGCGCGGCGGTCGCGCCGGGCTGGTCGGGCCGGCTAAACAAATCAGCGGCCCTCGTCAAGGGATCCTGGCGGTGCGGGCGTCCGAAGGGGCGATCTCGGCCCAAAACAGCGGGGCAGCGGCCGCCGCGGCGCTGCGTCCGGCCCATCCCTCCGAACGACCGTTGCGCTCGACGTTCAGATGGACGACGCTGTGCGCCGCAGCCGGTGTCGGGCACGCTCCGGTTCGCGCTCCTTTTATCCACCGCGGGCCGTGACCAAGACACCCCCTCCTCCCATCACTGCCGGAACGGTCATCAATGACCGTTACGACATCCGTCAGAGCCTCGGTAAGGGCGGCATGGGCGAGGTCTTCCTAGCCTTCGATCGCTCGACGCAGCAGACCGTGGCCCTCAAGGTGGTCCGCGAAGAGTCGCGCATGCCGGGCGACGACGAGGCGCTTCGCCAGGAGCTCCTCCTCGCGCGCTCGGTCGGCCACCCGAACGTCTGCCGCGTGCACGACCTCGCGCCGAGCCCATGGGGCCCCATCCTCGTGATGGAGCAGATCCCCGGGCAGACGCTCCACACGCACATCCGCAAGCGCAAGGCCCAGGGCGGCTACTCGGCGGACGAGTTCCGCAAGATCGCGAGCGAGGTCTGCAACGGGCTCGCGGCCATCCATGCCCAGGGCCTCGTGCACGGCGACCTGAAGCCCGGCAACGTGATGGTCTCCGAGGGCCGCGCGGTGATCCTCGACTTCGGCTTCGCTCAGGAGCGCGCGCGCGCCTCGGCGCGCCGTCCTGGCGCGCCGCCCGACGGCGGCACGCCGAACTACATGTCTCCCGAGCGGCTGCGCAACGGCGGCGCGAGCCCCGAGGACGACGTGTACGCCATGGCCTTGACGCTCTGGGAGATGTGGACCTGCCGCGTCCCCGAGCCCGGCTACAAGCCGCGGCTCAAGACGATGAAGCAGCAGATCATGTTCGACGTCCCGGCGGGCCTGTCGATCGACGAGGTGAGGCAGATCTTCCGCGGCCTCAACGAGGACCCGTCGATGCGGCCGCAGGCGCGGCACATGCGCTTCTTCAACCCGTCGCAGCTCACGACGAGCCCGATCCAGCTGCCGCGCGAGCGCCTCGATCCGGGGCCGCCGCCGGGCGGCTTGAGCAAGCTGAACTTCACCCCCGGGGCGCAGTCGCTGCTCGTGACGTACGCGACGAACGCGCCCGAGATCGTCGGCTCTCTGCTGCCGCTGCACGACACGAAGCTCGGCCTCGGCCGTCGCAGCGATCAGAGCCTGTGCGTCCCCGAGGCGACCGTCTCGGGGGCGCACGCGATCCTGAAGTGGCAGACGGGCTCGTGGCTCATCGAGGACCAGGGCAGCACGAACGGCAGCTACGCGGAGTTCAACTACGAGCGCAAGTCGCAGATCTCGCTGATGCACGGCGGCGAGATGCAGGTCGGCGAGTGCCGGATGAAGCTCGTGACGTTCGGCCCGGACTCGCCGCAGCACCGGCGCGCGAAGCAGTACCTCGCGAAGCGCGACGGCCTCACGGGCCTGCTCGTGCGCGAGCACCTGATGAAGGCGATCGACGAGGACGGCCTGTTCGCCGACTGGGCCGAGGTGCCGATGCAGGTCGCGCGCTACGAGCTGCGCGGGCCGAACCGTCAGGTCAGCGAGCGCCCGACCATCCTGGAGATGCTCGCCCTGCGGAAGGCGGCGCAGCGGGTGATCGACCTGACCGAGATGCTCCTGCTCAGCCTTACGCCGGCCGTCGCGGGCCGGACGGGGCCGCTCAAGTTCGTGGTCTCGATCGTGGGGCCGAGCATCGACGAGGCCCGTCACGTCGTCGAGCAGGTGGTCGCGCAGGTGCAGGGGCTGCTCCCGGAGACGCTCGAGCTCGGCGCGACGCTGGTCAAGGGCGAGCCCGGGCGCCCTGCGCGGACGCTCATCGATTGAACCTGAGCGTGTCCGATGAACAGCCGGCCTCCGTTCCCGTCCACCTCCAGCCCGCCGTCTCAGCCCTCGCCGTACCGCTACCTCGGTCGCGGCGGTAGCGAGCGCCCGGTGCGGCTCCAGATCATCATCGCGCTCGTCGCGGGCCTCATCCTGGTCGCGGTGCCGCTTTACCTGTGGCGGCGTCCGAAGCCCGAGTCGATCCCGTCTGCGGACGCGGCGACGGCCGACGCCGGCGTCCACACCTGGGACGCGGGCGCGCTCGCCGACGCGGGCGCCGAGCTGCCGGAGGGTGTCACGCTCTCGCCGTTCACAACGATCAAGTGCGAGAACCCCGGCCCGGGCACCACCCCGCCCGAGCGCTGCGATCACGTCACCTTCTTCGAGGACGGCCTGTCACGCGCGATCCGCGACAACGTCCAGTGCGCCCCTTCCGGCAAGTCGGGCGTCACCGTGAGCTTCGTCCTCGAGACGGACTTCCGGCGCAAGCGGACGAACCTCTACGTGGGCAAGTCGACGACGGTGAGCCGCGCGAAGACGAAGGAGCTGCTCCGCTGCGTGAAGCGGGCCATGCCGACGCCCGACTGGGGGACGATCCCGCACCAGTATGTGAAGTACAAGATCAACGTCATGGCGACGTACCCTCCCAACGAGTCCTTCTGAGGCGAGCGGCTCGTGCGTAGCGCATTGATCGTGCTGGTGCGCTGCGCGATTCCCGTCCTCGGGGCGCTCCTCCCGATCGAGGCGCAGGCGCAGCAGGGCGCGGCGTCTGCCGAGCCGGCTCGGCGCGCGGAGTACTCGAGCTACGAGAGCGCCACGATCGAGCGCGTCCTGTCGCGCCTCGGCGCGACCCTCGATCCTGCCCCCGAGGGCAAGACCGTCGAGGGGATCGACGTGGTCCCGCTCAAGGTGATCGAGGACCGCGATCCTGCGCCGGCCTTCCTGAACTGGTTCCACGCCCTCTCGCGGCCGCACGTCATCCGGCGCGAGGTGCTGCTCGCCGTCGGGCGCCCTTACGAGCAGGCGCTCGCCGACGAGTCGGCGCGCAACCTCCGCGACCTGAGCCAGCTGTCGCTCGTCCTCGTCTTCGCCGTGCGGGGCAGCGCTCCGGATCGGGTGCGGGTCGCCGTCGTCACCAAGGACGTCTGGAGCCTGCGCCTCAACTCGGACTACCGCATCGCCGGCGGCCAGCTCGAGTACCTGTTCCTGCAGCCCAGCGAGCAGAACCTGCTCGGCGTCCACCACGCCGTCGCGGGGCAGATCGAGCTCGATCCCGGCGCGCTCGCGCTCGGCGTCACGTACACGATGCCGCGCATCGGGGGCAGCCACGTGCGGCTGCGGACCGAGCTGAACGCGATCCTCGACCGGAAGACCGGCGAGTTCGAGGGCACGAGCGGGGAGCTCATCTACGGGCAGCCGCTCTACGCGACGCAGGCGGAGTGGGCCTGGGAGGCCGAGATCTCCTGGCGCGACGAGGTGACCCGCCGCTTCGTCGGCACGAAGCTCGACACCTTCGACGCGGCGGCCACGCCGGGGGACGACGGCGTCCCGTACCGCTACCGGAGCGACCTCCTGGTGGGCAGCTACGCCGTCACGCGCAGCTTCGGCGGGGGCGGGGCGCGATCCTCGGCCGTGAAGCACGACTTCTCGGTGGGCGTCGAGGCGAGCCGCAAGGTCTATCGCTTCGACGCGCCCGCGGGCCTCGCCCCGGCCGCGATCGCCGAGTTCGAGCGGCGCGTGATGCCGGTGAGCGACACCCGCGTCGCGCCGACGTTCAAGTACGCGACGTACTCGACCCGCTTCTTGCGCGTGCTCGACTTCAACACGCTCGCGCTGCAGGAGGACTACCGGCTGGGGCACGAGCTCGCGATCTTGATCTATCCGGTCACGACCGCGCTCAACTCCACCCGGAGCTTCCTCGGGGTCTCCGCCGCGGCCGCGTACACCGTCGCGCTCGGCGACGGCCTCGCGCGCGCCGTCGTCGAGTCCGTCACCGAGCTGGACGGCTCGCAGATCTTCGACGCCTCCATCGAGGCGCGCGCGCGGATCCACACGCCGAGCTTCGGGGTCGGGCGGCTCGTGTTCGACGTGCGCCTGTTCGACCGATACAGGAACTACCTCAACAGGAAATTGGTGCTCGGCGGCGAGACGCGGCTCCGCGGGTACCCGACGGCGGCGTTCATCGGCGAGGACGTGCTCTCCGCGAACCTCGAGCTCCGCACGCGGCCGCTGGAGATCTGGTCGTGCCAGGTCGCGGGCGCGGCCTTCTTCGACGCCGGCGACGCCTTCGACGGCTTCGACGATCTGCGCCTCAAGCAGTCGGCGGGCTTCGGGGTCCGGGCCCTCTTCCCGCAGCTCAACCGCGTCGTGATGCGCGCCGACTGGGGGGTGCCGCTGACGCGCGGCTACAGGGAGCCCGACGCGCTGCCTGGCGACATCCTCGTCACCTTCGAGCAGGCGTTTCCGATGCTCCCTGCGGACGAGTAGGCGCGGCGCCCGCGCCCGGCGGCGCCCCCCTGGCCGGGGCGCCGCTCGGGGCCGCCGCGCCCGCGCTCGCCACCCGCGCGCGGTGGGTCGAGAACGCGCCTCGAAGAGCGGGCGTCACCGGCTCTCGGTCGAGCGCCGCGAGCGCCTCGGCCGCCGGCCTGCCCGCGAGCAGCGCGTGCCAGGCCCGCTCGAGCGCTCCCTGCAGACGCGCGGCGTCGTCCTTCGGTGGCTCCTGCCGCTTGCCCTGGCTGGCCGTCTCCGCGCCGGGGCCTCCCGCGCGCGCTTCGTGGAAGGCTCGCGCGACGCTGCCGCGGTTCGTGTAGCGACCGCCCTCGAACCCCGCGACGTCGAGGAGATCCGGCGCGATGGGATCCCCCTCGTCCAGGGGGATCCGCCCAGCGAGCTCCAGCGTGCCGTCTTGGTCGACGTCGACCGAGAACCGCGGCGGCGCCGCGAGCTCGACGGCGTACCGGGCCGCGCCGAACGGCTGCACGGCCCAGATCTCCAGCTCACCGGCCTCGTTTCTGAGCACGACGTCCGGAGCGCCGTCGCGGTTGAGATCGGTCCCGGAGCGGAACACCCCGAGCTGCTCCGTCGGGTCCGGCTCGGATCCCGGGAGGAGCGACGGCACCAGCTGGGTCGCCTCGCTGCGATCCACGCGCCCGCTGTCGAGGGGCCCCGCGGCCATGACCACGCCGTGCGGCGTCGCCACGCGGACCGCCGACGTGCGGCGCCCGAGCGCGTCCGTCCCGCTGTAGCCGCGCAGCACCACCTCGCCGTCGCGGCGTAGCGCGCCGCGGAGCTCGACCTCGAGCTCCAGCCCGAGCTCGGCGGCCTCCGCGTCGATGGCGCGCAGCCGAGCGTCGAGGTCCGGGGGCGCGACGAACGCGCCGAGCGGCGGCTTGCCTGCGGTACCCCAGGGAGAAACCTGATGATCGCTGGCGCAGGAGCTGACGCAACCGAAGTAACTGGCGAAGACGACGAACAGAACGCCCATCGTCTGCGATGGCTTTTCTGTTACGGTTCCCGTCCGCATGCGCCTGCTAGTAGCCGACAAGATGGACCTCTCGGCTCTGGAAGAGCTCAAGGTGCTCGGGATGGAGATCGAGTCCCGGCCGGAGCTCACCAGAGACACGCTGCCGGCGGCCCTCGACGGGATCGGCATTCTGGTCGTTCGTTCCACGGAGGTCACGGCGAAGGCGATCGAGGCCGGGCGGCAGCTCAACTTGATCGTGAGGGCAGGGGTCGGCGTGGGGACGATCGACGTCGCGGCCGCGAGCGCGCGCGGCGTCTACGTCGCGAACTGTCCCGGCAAGAACGCGACCGCGGTGGCAGAGCTGACGATGGGGTTCATCCTGGCGCTGGACCGCCGCCTGGTCGATGCGACGTCGGACCTCCGGGCTGGCCGCTGGGAGAAGGCGAAGTACTCGGTGGCCCGGGGCCTGTTCGGCCGGCGGATCGGGATCGCGGGGCTCGGCGCGATCGGCCGCGAGGTGCTCCTGCGCGCCCGCGCGTTCGGGCTCGAGCCGCACGCCTGGTCGCGCTCGCTGACGCCGGGCCGCGCCGCCAAGCTGGACGTCAGCTATGCGCGGACCTTGGAGGATCTGGCCGCGCGCTCGGACATCTTCACCATCCACCTGACGGCCACCCCCCAGACGCGCGGCATCGTCAGCCGGAGCGTCCTCGAGGCGCTCCCCGACGGCGCCATCGTCGTGAACGCCGCGCGCCCCGAGGTGATGGATTACGCCGCGCTCGAGGATCTCATTCCGCGCAAGGGGCTGCGGGTCGGCCTCGACGTCTTCGCCACCGAGCCTGACAAGGGCTCGGCGCCGTTCGAGTCGCACCTCCTCGGGCGAGGGCTCGTCTACGGCACCCCGCACGTCGGCGCGCAGACGGAGCAGGCGCAGCGCGCGGTCGCCCTCGAGACGGCCCGGATCATCCGCGCCTTCATGACGGAGGAGGAGCTGCCCAACGTGGTCAACATCTGCGCTACCTCGCCCGCTCGCTACGCGGTCGTCGTCCGGATGATGGACAAGGTCGGCGTCCTCGCGAACACCCTCAGCGTGATGAAACGGCACGGGATCAACATCGAGGAGATTTCAAACACCGTCTTCGAGGGGGCCACTGCCACCTGCACCAAGATGCGGGTCTCCGGCCGGCCGAGCGAAGCCTGTCTGAAGGAGATCGCGGCGTTCGAGGAGGTCCTGCACGTGGATATCGTCGCGTTGCCGAATCTGGCGTAACTCTGACGGACCTGACGAACCCGACGGGCGCGACGCGAGGCTGCCGCGACCGCCGGCGAGCCCTCCGGCGGTGACGCGGGCCGACTCGGGGTGAACCGGTGGGAGATCCCCGGCCGCGCAGGGGCGGTTTGCCCGTATCCCCCCTTGCATGAAGGCCCGCATTCGACTAGGTTGTCCGCCGACAACTAGGCGGATCCGCGAGCCGGGTTCCCAGTTCGGGGAATCGGCTCTTTTTTTTTGGCGCAGAGGCGCCGGGCACCGTCGCTCGGGGCACATCGCGCTGGGAAGCCCCGGATCCGCCGAAGGTGACGTCTCTCACATGCAGCAACCGATGGAGCCTTCGACCAGAGCCGTGTTCGATCTCGAGCGCGTTCGCGACGCCGTCGCGCCGGCGCTGGCCTCGCACGGGGTCACGCTCGTCGATCTGGAGTGGACCACGGAGCCGGCGGGCTGGACGTTGCGGGTCACGATCGAGCGCCTGGACGCGAACCACGCGGACGACGTGGGCGGTGGGGTCACGCTCGAGGACTGCGCGGATGTGTCGCGCGACGTCTCATCGGTCCTCGACGTCGAGGATCTCATACCCAACCATTACAACCTCGAGGTCAGCTCTCCTGGCCTCGATCGGCGGCTGCGTACAGCGGCCGAGTTCGCCCGCTTCCTCGGCAGGACAGCGAAGGTGAAGCTGTCGCGCCCCGCGCCGGACGGCCAGCGGCTGCTCCGGGGCGAGCTCCTCGAGGCTCCGGAGGGGCAGGTCGCGGTGCTGGTCGATGGCAAGCGGATCGAGGTCCCGTTCGCGGATGTCGTGGAGGCGCGCCTCGTCTTCGAGCTCACGTCGCAGCCCAAGCCCAAGAAGGGGCAGCGGCAGGGCAAGGAGCCCGCTAAGGAGTCGAAGCAGACGAAGCGGCTGGCGGAGGCGGCTCCGCGGTCGGGCCCACAGCGGAGCGAGCGCGGCTCCGAGAAGCGCAAGTAGAGAGAAGAAAGATCAGGAGACAGGGACGTCATGGCAACGATGGCAGCGATGCCGACCTCGGAGACGAGCCTCGGCAGCATCCTCGATCAGGTCGCGAAGGAGAAGGGGATCGACAAGAAGATCCTCGTCGAGACGATCGAGGCCGCGATCTTGAAGGCCGCGCAGAGCGTCTTCGGCCCCACCCGCGAGCTCGAGGCGCGCTTCAACGAGGATACCGGGCAGATCGACCTCTTCCAGTACATGACCGTGGTCGAGGCCGTGACGGAGCCGGAGCGCGAGATCTCCATCACTGACGTGGACAAGCTGAAGCTGGACGCGACCCTGGGCGAGGAGCTCGGCTTCCAGGTCTTCTGGCGCCCCGAGGACGCGGAGAAGGCGCGCGATCAGGACAAGGAATACGGCGACATCCTGAAGCTCAAGCACGGCCGGACGACCTTCGGGCGCATCGCCGCGCAGACGGCGAAGCAGGTCCTGCTGCAGCGCGTGCGCGACGCCGAGCGCGATCTCATCTTCAACGAGTACAAGGATCGCAAGGGCGAGCTCATCCGCGGCATCGTGCGGCGGTTCGAGAAGGGCAACAACATCATCGTCGACATCGGCCGCACCGAGGGCGTGCTCACGTTCCGCGAGCAGACGCCGCGCGAGACGTACCGGCCCGGGGACCGCATCGTGGCGTACGTGAAGGACATCGATCGCGAGGCCCGCGGCCCGCAGGTCATCCTCTCGCGCTCCGATCCCCGGCTCGTCGAGAAGCTCTTCGAGGCCGAGGTCCCCGAGATCTACGAGGGCATCGTGCGGATCGTGTCGGTCGCCCGCGAGCCGGGCGCCCGCTCGAAGATCGCGGTGACCAGCCGCGACGCGGACGTCGACCCCGTGGGCGCGTGCGTGGGCATGAAGGGCTCGCGCGTGCAGGCGGTGGTCCAGGAGCTCCGCGGGGAGAAGATCGACATCGTGCCGTTCGATCGGGATCCGGCGCGCTACGTCATCGCCGCGATCCAGCCGGCCGAGGTGCACAAGGTGATCGTCGACGAGGCCGACGGGCGCATGGAGCTCGTGGTCCCGGACGAGAAGCTGTCGCTCGCGATCGGGCGCAAGGGCCAGAACGTGCGGCTCGCCGCGCAGCTGACGAACTGGAAGCTCGACATCATCAGCGAGACCAAGTTCAAGCAGATGGAAGAAGAGGCGATCTCCGCCTTGCAGCAGATGGACGTGGTGACGGAGCAGATCGCCAAGTCCATGTATCGGCTCGGCTTCCGGGCGCTCGAGGAGGTCAGCGAGGCGTCGCTCGAAGAGCTCGCGGCGATCCCGGGCCTCGGCGGCGTCGAGGCCGCCGAGCGCATCAAGTCGCAGGCGGACACGACGATGGAGCGGCTGCGGCAGGAGCGGATCCGCTCCGCGAGCTCGCGCACCGAGCCGCTGACCGACCGCGAGCGGCTGATGTTCATCCGCGGCGTCGGCGATCGGACGGTGGTGCTGCTGGAGGAGGCCGGGTACCGCAGCGTCGAGGACGTGCTGCGAGAGGACGAGGATCGGCTGGCGATCCGCACCGGCCTCGGCATCAAGAAGGCGCGCGCCATCAAGCAGGGGGCGCGGGATTTTGTTGAAAGCGAGCAGAAGGTGCTCGATGCAGCGCGGGCGGACGTTCGTCGCGCCGTAGAGGCGAGGCACGCGTAGGCTGCGGGGCGGAGCAGAGGGTCGAGGATGGGATCAGCGGTGAGCAGACAGAGCGACGCGGGTGAGCGCGAGCCCTTCGAGAAGGGGCGAGTGCGCACGTGCGTCGGCTGCGGGGAGCGCGTCGGCGTCGACGACGTCCGCGGCGCTCGTCCGCTCGTCCGGCTCATCCTCGGTCCCGGCGGTGTGATCGCTGTCGATCCGGGGGACGGCGGGTTCGGGCGGGGAGCTCACGTCCACCCGCGGAAGGACTGCCTCTCGGCGGCGGTCGCCCGGGGGCTCGCCCGCGCCGCGAAGGCGCGGGTCCACGCGATCGTGAGGACCGCGACCGCGGGAGGAGGCGCCGAGGGCGCCGGCGATCAGGCCGCGCCGGGCGCGGAGCCGCTCACGGCCGTCTCGCTGGCGCGGGCGATCCGGGAGGCCACCGAGCGCCGGCTCCAGGGGCTCGTCCGCGCCGCCGTCCGCTCTCAGAGCGTGGCCATCGGCGCCGATGCGGTCGTGGGCTCGTGCGTGCGGGGTGAGGCCGCGCTCGTCCTGGTCGCGTGCGACGCGGCGGCGGGCGCGGATCTGCCCGAGGTCCAGCGGGCCATCGCCGAAGGGCGCGCCGTCGCGTGGGGCAGCGAGCAGGTGCTCGGCGCCCTGGCGGGTGGCCCGCGAGAGCGCGGCGTGGCCGTGATGGCGATCTCGTCGGCGCCGATCGCGGCCGCCGTCGCGGACGCAGCGCACGTGGTGGACACGTGCGCGCGCGTCGAGCGGGGCGAGGACGCAGCGGAAGGTGAGCGCCGCGGCTCCGGTCGCAGGGGGCGGCCGACGCGCAGCGCGGCCGCCCGATCGGAGGGGGGCGGGAGCCCCGAGCTGCGGAAGGTACCGACCAGCCATGCTGGCCTCTCGCGTCGGCGTGGGCCAGGAGCTCCGGGCGTGGAGCGCGAGCTCCCCGCGCCCGGGGTTGGCTCGGGGTCCGAGGACGTCGAGGGAAGACCTGGCGGTCCTGAGGGCAGGCTTACCAGCCGCGAGGAGCGGCAGGTGCCAGAGTGTGGGTCCGGTCGGCTTCTTGCAACTGCGCCGGGCACTGGGGGAGGCGGCGCGGTCGGGGGCAGGGTGGCGGTGTCCGGTCCTACCGGACGCGCCTCGACGGTGGACAGAGTGGCCGCAAATCGTCGCCCGCGCGGATGGGTGAGGCGGATTGGTTAACGTGGAGCGAGGTGCATGAGCAAAGTCCGGGTCTACGAGGTCGCCAAGCAGCTGAACATGGACCAGAAGACGCTGGTCGCGCTCTTCCAGTCCATGGGTATAGGCGACGTGCGCAATCACATGAGCGCCGTCGAGTCCGACGTCGTCGAGCGGGTTAAGCGGCACCTCGAGCGGCAGAAGTCGCCTGAGGTGGTGGAGGAGCGGATCCGTCCTACGGTCGTGAAGCGCCGCGCGCGGCCCGGGGCCGAGCCCGAGCCGTCCTCGCCGGGCCGCGGGCCTGACCTGTCCGAGGCGCCCGTGCGCGCCGCTCCGGAGCCTGCGCCCTCTCGGCCTGCGGCTGCGTCCGCTCCGGCTTCCCCGCCGCCCGAGCGCGCCGCTCAGGAAGAAGCGCCGCCCCGTCGACCTGCTCCGCCGCCCGTTGCTCCCGTCGCAGCGCCTCCGGCGCCGGCCCCCGAGCCGATCGCCGCGAGCCCGCGCGAGCCTGCTCCCGCCCCCGCGCCCAGCGCGCCTGCCCCGGCGATGCCGCCCGTTGCGGCTGCGCCCCCTGCGCCGCCGCCCCCGGCGGCTCCCGCTCCCGCAGCCACCGCGCCAGTCGCGGCGTCCGCGGTCGCGGAGGAGACGAAGGTGACCTCGCCCGAGCCGAAGCCTGTGCCGCCCACCGCGGCGCCGCCTGCCCCAGCCGCCGCGCCGGCGTCCGCTGCCCCACCTGCCCCCGCCGCGGCTGCGCCCGAGGCGGCTGCTCCCGCCCCGACGCAGGCAGCCGCGCCTGCGCCGACCCCCGCGCCTGCCGCTGCGCCTGCAGCAACGGCGCCTGCTGCTGCGCCCGCGGCAACCGTTGCGCCCGCGCCCGCAGCGCCTGCGCCCGCAGCGCCGGCGCCTGCAGCAGCGGCCGCGCCAGCAGCACCCGAGGTGGCACAGGCCCGACCGCAAGCTGCGCCCTCGGCGCCTGCTCCGGCGCAGGGAGCGTCGCGGCCGACATCGGCGCCGCCCGCGCAGCAGCGGCCTGCAGCGCCGGCTGCGGCCCGTCCGGGCACGCGGCCGACGACGCCGCCTGCGTCGGCTCCCGCGGCCAAGCCGGAAGAGCCGGCCGCCACGCCGGGACAGGCGCCGCGTCGCCCGTCCTCGCCGCCGAAGACCGGAATCGAGGTGTGGCAGGGGCGTCCCGGCGTCACGATGCCGGCTGCCCGCACCGGCACGCCGCCGGCGCGGCGCACGACCTACGATCCGCGCGCCAACGCCCAGCAACCGCGGCCTGGTGGTCCCAGCTTCGGGCCCGGCGGCCGGCCCATGGGCGGCCGGAACACCCGCCCGGGGATGTTCGGGCGGCAGCGCCCGGGAGGCGGCGGGCTGCCGCGCAAGCCGGTCCAGGTCTCCACGCAGGAGATGGCCTCGCACAAGAAGGTCATCAAGATCGAGGAGCAGGTCACCCTCCAGCAGCTCGCCGCGAAGATGAGCCTGAAGGCGACGGACGTGCTCATGCGGCTCCTGTCGATGGGCATGACGGGCGTGAACATCAACAGCACGCTCGACGCCGAAACCGCGAAGATCCTCGCGAGCGAGTTCGGCTGGAGCGTCGAGGACGTGGCCGTCAGCGAGCAGGACACGCTGACCGCGGCCATGCAGGCCGGGGCCGACACCGACGAGGACGTCGAGATCCGTCCGCCGATCGTCACCGTCATGGGCCACGTCGACCACGGCAAGACGTCGCTCCTCGACAGGATCCGGAAGGCCACGGTCGCCGAGGGAGAGGCCGGCGGGATCACCCAGCACATCGGCGCTTACCGCGTCGAGACGCCGCGCGGAACGATCGCCTTCCTCGACACGCCGGGCCACGAGGCGTTCACGGCGATGCGCGCCCGCGGCGCCTCGCTCACCGACATCGTGATCCTGGTGGTCGCGGCCGACGACGGCGTGATGCCTCAGACCAAGGAGGCGATCTCGCACGCCCAGGCCGCGAAGGTGCCGATCATCGTCGCGGTGAACAAGATCGACAAGCCGGGCGCCGACGCCGACAAGATCAAGCGCGACCTCGCCGCGCTCGGGCTTCAGCCCGAGGAGTGGGGCGGCGAGACGATGTTCAGCAGCGTGTCGGCGAAGATGGGGCAGGGCATCGACCAGCTCCTCGAGTCGGTCCTGCTGCTCGCCGAGGTCCAGGACCTCCGCGCCAACCCGAAGAAGCGCGCCAGCGGCACCGTCATCGAGGCGCTGCTCGATCGTGGCCGCGGCCCGGTCGCGCGCGTCATGGTCCAGGACGGCACGCTCCGCACGGGCGACATCCTCCTGGCCGGCGCCGCGTGGGGCAAGGTCCGGGCGATGACCGACGAGCTCGGGCGCTCCGTCGCCGAGGCCGGCCCCGCGACGCCGGTCGAGGTCCTCGGCCTCAACGAGGTGCCGAGCGCGGGCGATCCCGTCCACGCCGTCAAGGACGGGAAGACCGCGGAGGAGATCGCCGAGACCCGCCGCAAGAAGGCGTCGAAGACGCTCATCCCGCAGGATTCGCGCGTCTCGCTCGAGTCCATCACGAAGAACCTGCAGGAGGCCGATCAGCTCGAGCTCAAGCTGATCATCAAGGGCGACGTGCAGGGCTCGGTCGAGGCGATCGTCCACGCGCTGGCGAAGCTCTCGACCCAGAAGGTGAAGGTCACCATCGTGAACGGCGCCGTCGGCGGCATCACCGAGGGCGACGTCAACCTGGCGGTCGCGTCGAAGGCGATCATCGTCGGCTTCAACGTCCGGCCGGCCGGCAAGGCGGGGGCTCTCGCCGAGAACGAGGGCGTCGAGATCCGGACCTACAACATCATCTACAACGCCGTCGATGACATCCGGAGCGCGATGGAGGGCCTCCTCCCCGCGACCAAGGTGGAGAAGGTCCTTGGCCGCGCCGAGGTCCGCCAGGTCTTCAAGATCACGAAGGCGGGCACGGTCGCCGGCTGCATGGCCATCAGCGGCTCGGTCAAGCGCACCGGCGAGGCGCGCCTCATCCGGGACAACGCCGTGATCTGGACGGGGCGCCTCTCGGGGCTGCGTCGCTTCAAGGACGACGTGAAAGAGGTGGTCGAGGGGTTCGAGTGCGGTATCTCGCTCGAGGGCTACTCGGACATCAAGGAGCGCGACATCATCGAGAGCTTCGAGATCGAAGAGGTCAAGACGAAGCTCTGAGCCTCACCCGATGTTCGTCGGCGTCCTCCGTCTCCGCCTCGATATCGTCGGGGCCCGCTCCCTCAAGGACAAGCGCAGCGTGGTGCGCTCCTTGAAGGAGCGGGCGCAGAGCCGGATGCGCGTGTCGATCGCCGAGGTCGGCGTGCTCGACGATCCAAGGCGGGCGACGCTCGGGGTCGCGGTCGTCTCGAACTCGGCGGTCATGTGCGACAAGGTCCTCGCGGACGTGGCCGCGATGGCGGGGTCGCTGCCGCACGCCGTCCTCACCGATCGGGCCACCGAGATCGTGCCGTTCGGCGATGGAGGAGCGGGGGTGCAGGGCGGCATCGAGCAGGTGCTCGGCCGCGACGATGGGGATCTGGGAGCGTCCTCGGACATGTTCGAGGACACAGAGGACGACGAATGAGCGGCATGGTGAAGCGGGCGACGCGGGTCGCCGAGCGGCTCCGCGAGGACCTGTCCAACCTGCTCCGAGAGCTGCGCGACCCGAGGATCGCCGGCGTGCTCGTGTCGCGCGTGGAGATCACCGACGACCTGCAGAGCGCGAAGGTCCACGTGCGCCACGAGTTCGGGGCGGAGGACGCGACGGCGCGCCGCGCCCTGCTCAAGGGGCTAGAGGCGGCGTCGGGCCGGCTGCGCAGGGACGTCGCCCGCACGATGGGGCTTCGCGTGGTGCCGACGCTGCGCTTCTTTTACGACGAGGGGCCCGACGCCGAGCGGCGGATCGAGGAGCTGCTCCGCGAGATCAAGGACGGCTCGGGCGGCTCGGGCGGCGAGCGCTCCTAGAGCGACGGTCACCCGCTTCGGATACGGGCCCACCTCGACGTTTTCGGTGCTCAGCGCACCGGAGTGCGCTTGCGCGCCGAAAACGCCGATCTGGGCCCGTCTCCTGTGCGGGTGACCGCCGCTCTGCGCTGCATGGTGCAGAGGTGGGCGGGAGCCGCTGTAGAGCGGCGCCGAGACCGCGCCTCGGGCGCGATCACCGGGAGATGAGCCGCTCGATCGACTGCGCCGGTTCGAGGTCGAAGCGCCACGGTCCCATCCGGGTCGGGGCGTCGAGCGCCACCTTCAGCGCGCCGAGGAACTCGCGCCGAGGCCACTCCACGGCGCCGAATCGCTCCAGGTGGGCCGTGTACGCCTGGCAGTCCACGAGCGCGAAGTCCCAGGCGACGAGGTTCCCGAGGAGCGTCGCGAACGCGATCTTCGAGGCGTCGGGCGCGCGTGTGAACATCGACTCGCCGAAGAACATCCGCCCCAGCGACACGCCGTAGAGGCCGCCGACGAGCTCGCCGTTCGACCACGCCTCGATGCTGTGCGCGACCCCGGCGGCGTGCAGCGCCGTGTATCCGGCGATGAGCTCCTCGGTGATCCACGTGCCGTTCTGGCCCGGCCGCGGCGCGGCGCTGCAGCCCCGCATGACCTGCTCGAACGCCGTGTCGGTCCGCACCTCGAGCTCGCCCCGGCGCACCCGCTTGCGCAGCGAGTGCGGGAGGTGCGCCTCGCGCAGCGGCAGGACGAAGCGCGGATCCGGGGAGAACCAGAGCAGCGGCAGCCCCTCGTGAGGCCAGGGGAAGATGCCCCGGCGGTAGCCGGCCAGCAGCCGCTCCGGCGAGGCGTCGCCGCCCACGGCCACGATCCCTTCCGGGGTCGCGCGCTCTGGCGGAGGGAAGTCGAGCTTGCTCGTGAGCACCGGCACCCGCATCGCTGTGAGATCGAATCCTCCCAAAAGAACGCGCGGTTGCAAAGCGTCGCCGGGCGCGCGCTCAGGAGGCGCACACATAATCGGCGCCCTCGACGAAGCCGCGCGCCGAGAGGTGGCCGCGGATGAGCGCGCGCGCCCCCCGCGCCCCGACGGCGACGACGACGGTCTCTGCGCCGCGCTCCAGCCGCGACGGGTCGACGATGGGCGCGCCCTGCGCGATCCGGCCGATCTTGCGCGGGTCGATGTCCACGAAGCGCGCGGGCGTCACGCCGTTTCGGGCGAGCGCCCTCGCCAGCCGCCGGCCTGTCTTGCCTGCGCCCCACACGGCGAGCGGGCGCGCTGGACCCAGCTTCCTCGCGAGATAGTGCGCTTTTGCCTCGAGGAAGCGCGCGATCGCGTACCGCGGATCGGCGAACGTGGCGCGGCCCTCACGGTGCCGCCAGCGCAGGCCGAGCTCCGGGAGCTTCGCCATGCGCGCGCCCGCGGCGTCGAGGCGCAGCCACAGATCGTAGTCCTCCGCCCACGGGACCTCCCGGAACCCGCCGACCTGCTCCAGCGCGCTCCGCCGCAGCATCACAGACGGGTGGCACAGCGGGGACTCCACGAACATCTCCCGCGCGTGGTCCTCGGGGGTGACGATGGAGTTCAGCCAGTCGACATAGCGCAGCATGCCCTCGCCGATCGGCCCGGCGGCGAACGCCTCGACGCGCGCCCCGACGACGCCGAGCCGGGGATCCCGCAGGAGCATCTCCGCTTGCCGCGCGAGGCGCTCGCCGACCGAGATGTCGTCGCCATCCATGCGGGCGAGGAGCTCGCCGCGCGCCGCCTCCGATGCGCGAGCGAGCGCCCGCGCGATCCCCACGCCGCCCGTCGCGAGCTGGACGACGCGGCGGTCGCGCTGCGCGATGCGCGCGACCTTGTTCGGCCCGCCGTCCGTCGAGCCGTCGTCCACGGCGATGACCTCGATGGCGACCGCGCGCTCGGCGAGCACGCTCTCCAGGGCCTCCTCGATCGTCGTCTCCGCCTGCCGGTACGGGAGCAAGACGGAGACGAGCGGCGCCACACGGAGACCATGGCGGCGCACCCGCGCAGCGTCCACAAGAAGGGCGCGCGCACGCACGAGAAGGGCGCGCGCCGCCGGCTCGATGGCCCGGCGCGCTCGATCGCGATCGCGAGCGCGAGCGCCAGGTGCTGGCCGGGCGCGAGCGCCAGGTGCTGGCCCACACCGAGCTCCTCGCAGGAGCGGGCGCGGACGCCTAGCGCTTCTTGAAGTCGCCGAGGTGCGTGATGTACCAGCGGCCCTGCCACGAGATGATCGTGTGGACGTCCAGGCTCGCCGGCTTGCCGTCGATCTCGTACTTCAGCTTGCCGTGAAAGGAGCGGTAGTAGCCGATCTTGTTGACCTCGTCGCCCGGAGGCACCCACTTCGGCTTGGAGCCGACGACGAAGCCGACGAACTGCGCCCCCTCCCAGCTCTTGCGCTTCCGGTGCATCGACTTCACGTCGTTCACGTAGGCGGCGTGGAGGTTGTCCCAGTACTTGCCAGGGTCCTTCACGTCCTTGAGCGGGATGAACGGCGCCTTGGGGAACCAGAACGGCTCGGCCAGCGCCGGCTCGTTCTTCACGACGGCGTCGAACAACGCCCTGGCTTGCTCCGTGAGCTCCTTGCTCTCGAGCGCCGGCAAGATCTTGTTGTCCGCGCTGACGGGCGCCGCGGCGCTGGCGGCGGCTCCGGCGGTGGGCTCCGCTCCCGGGCCGGGCGGCGCGGCGGCCTCGGTCGTCTCGCGACCGCCCCCGTCCTGCGGCGGCTCCTGCGCGCCTGCGTCCTCCGCGCGATGCGCTGACGCCACCTCGGCCGCGCCAGAGCCTGGCGTCGCTGTCGCCGCAGCGGGCGCGGCGCCGACCGAGGGGGGCCGGGCGCTCTCGGCTGGCCGGGCGTCGGGCGCCGGTGTGGGCGCCGCGCAACCCGCCACCACCGCCAGCGCGGCCGCGACGACCTGCTTGATCATGCGCGTGCCCTATCGCAGCGCCCCGGCGCCGACAAGCGATGCCGAGGCGCGGGCGGACGCCGCGCCCGCCCGAGGGCGGGCCTGGCTCACTTCTCCACGATGATGAACTGAACGCGCCTGTTCTTGGCCTTGTTCGCGGGCGTGACGTTCGGCGCGACGGGGCGGTCTTGCCCGTAGCCCTTCGCGAGCAGCCGCGAGCCGTCCACGCCGGCCCGGATCAGCCAGGCGCGAACCGCGTTCGCCCGGGCCTCGCTGAGCGTCTGGTTGTGCTCACGCCCGCCCGTGTTGTCGGTGTGCCCCTGGATCTCGACCTTGCGGATGTTCGGATTCCGCTGGAGCACGTCCGCGATCTCCTCCATCAGCGCGTTCGAGTCGCCCAGGATCTTCGCCGAGTCGGTCTCGAAGTGGATCTGCCGCGAGATCTTGATCTCGTTGCCCAGCACCTTCACGAGCGAGACCTTCGGCCGCTTGTTCACGCTGAGCGCTGCGCGCGTGTCCTCGCTCGTCCGGACGTCGGCCTCGTTGACGTGGTTCATGTAGCCCTGCGCCTCGACCTTGAGCGTCACCGCGCCGGCCGGCAGGTCGGCGAAACGGAAGGCGCCGCTCCCGTCGGTCGTCGCCGTCTGCTCTCGGCCCGCCGCGTCGACCAGCCGGATCGTCGCGCCAGCGACCGCGTCCCCGCTCTCCGCGTCCTTCACCGTCCCGACGACGTTGCCCGTCTTGGGCAGCGCCTCGAGGGAGCAGTCGACGTCCACGAACGTCGGCCCCTGCGGCTGTGCCGGGCTCGGCGCAGCGCCAGGCCCTCCCGGCTGCGGACCGAAGGGAGCCGGCTGCCCGGGCTGCGGACCGAAAGGCCCGGGCTGTCCAGGTTGCGGACCGAAAGCGCCGGGCTGCGGACCGAAAGGCCCAGGCTGTCCAGGCTGTGGACCGAAGGCGCCCGGCTGGCCGGGTTGCGGACCGAAGGGCCCGGGCTGCGGACCGAAGGCGCCGGGCTGCCCAGGCTGCGGACCGAAAGCGCCGGGCTGCCCGGGTTGCGGACCGAAAGCGCCGGGCTGCCCGGGTTGCGGACCGAAAGCGCCGGGCTGCCCGGGTTGCGGACCGAAGGCGCCGGGCTGCCCGGGCTGCGGACCGAAGGCGCCGGGCTGCCCGGGCTGCGGACCGAAGGCGCCGGGCTGCCCCGGCGCTGCCCCGCCAGCGAGGATCGTCGCCTGGCAGGTGCCGGGTTTGTACCCGTTCGCCCGGACGTTGAAGGTGTACGTCCCCGGCTCGAGATGCCGCGTGAGGAAGCGGCCGTCCGGCCCTGTCGCGTACGGCGGCTGAGCCACGCCCTCGATCGCCACGATGGCGTCCGCCACCGCCGCGTCCGGCCTGTTCTGCTCGTGCACGAAGCCGCGAACGAAGCTCTGCGGCGCCGGCACGAGCTGCGGCGGCTCCTTGATGATCTGCGGCGCAGGGGCCGGCGGCGGCTCCTTCTGCTTCGTGTCGTACGCATAGCCAACGCCGAGATAGAGCGTCCACGGCGCCTGCGGCGCGACCTCCTCGATGAACACGGACGTCGCCGACAGGCCGAGATCGAACGCCGCGTGCCCGGAGAGCCCGCGGAACGCCTTCTCGAACGGCGTCACCCGAACGCCGAGCGACAGGCGCGACGGCGCCGCGGCATAACCCGGTCCGCCCTGGTTCTGCGGGTCAGGAGACGAGAAGTCGTCGAGCCCGAGGCAGACGTCGCCGCGCGACACGGTCTTCGTGTGGCACTCGTAACCCTGCCGGTTCACCGGGATGTCGAGGGTGTACTCGAGGTACGGCTGCACCTTCGGGAGCGGCATCTCGACGCCGAGGTGGGTCTGGAAGAAGTCGACGCGGTTGATGCCGAGCCCGAACCGCTCGATCCGCGTGATCGGCTGCCGCTCGCGGTCGTCCGTGAACGCCTTCGCCCGCTGCTTCTCGACCTCCTCGACGAGGACGCCGGAGTTGTCGAGCTTGTAGCCGAGGTTCACGTTCACCCGCAGCGGGAACCCCTTGCCCTGCGGCTTGCGCAGATCGAGCGTCGCGAGCCCGCGGAAGACCGCGCTCGTGCCGCCGCCGGCGAGGCCGACGTCGCCCGTCCCGTTGAGCAGAAGCAGCTGCGCCTCGCCGCCGAAGGAGAACGGCTTGCCGATCTTCGTGGGCGTGAACGCCTTCACGCCCAACGTCGTGTCGCCGAGCACCTGCAGCAGCCGCGGTCGACCCTGGTCGTTCGCGTTCGCGAACGTGCGGATCGACGCGTACCCCTCGAGGAACGGCAGCGGGGTCGCGTTCAGTGCGAAGAACGCCCCCACGTGGCTCGCCGAGTCCTCCTTCGCATCGGGACCGCACGTGATCGGGTAGCCGGCGAGCGTCGACTCGGCGGGATCGCAGAGAAAGCCGCTCGTGGAGAACCAGTCGAGCAGGAACGACACACGGAAGGTGCCCGGCGCGCCCGAGCCTGCGTACGACGTCCTGAGCAGGCCGGTCGAGCCCCACAGGTTCGGCTGCGCGGTGAGCGAGAGCGCCCGCTCCTCCTCGTCCCACGCGGTGGATTTCGGCGCTGCCGCGCCGGCCTGGAGGCCCTGATCTCCGACCGACGCCTGCGCGCCGAAGGAGAAGCTCGCGTCCGGCGACGGCTGGCCCGGCTGCTGCCCGAGCTGCGGCGGGGGAGCGTCGCCCGGAAAGCCCGGCTGCGGCCCGAAGGCGCCGGGCTGGGTGGGCTGCGGCCCGAAGGCGCCGGGCTGGGTGGGCTGCGGCCCGAAGGCGCCGGGTTGCGCGGGCTGCGGCCCGAAGGCGCCGGGCTGCGGCCCGAAGGGACCGGGCTGGGCGGGCTGCGGCCCGAAGGGACCGGGCTGGGCGGGAAGAGGCTCGGGACCGAACGATCCCGGCGGCTGCGCCGGTTGGCCCGGAAGCGGCTGAGGTCCGAAGGGCGGCTGCGGCTGCTGCGCCTCGGCAGCGCCCGCGAGCGTGAGCGAGCCGACGAGCGGCAGCGCCGTGAGCGCAGCGCGCCGGGGCCTGTCGGCGAACACCTTCCGAAGCGTATGCATCGAGCCTCACCCGCGAGATCGATCAAGGAAACGCCCGCCAATCGGGACGGTGGAGACCTCGCGCGCGGCCCGTTGTATCACTCCGGGCGGCGCGTGAAACAGCGGTTTTCATCGGTGGCAGCTCCGCGACAGGCGCGCCGCACGCCTCGATAAGTGCGGCCTCACCGCGCGGGGAGGCCGGTTGTTCGGCGTCCGCTGCGTGCGTCGCGGCGGCGCGCCGCTGCGACGGCGACCCGGTCGCAAACGTGCTCGACCCAAGCGCCCGCGATCCCGGCGGCGCTCGGCCGGGGCCGACCCGCCGCCCAATTCTGCAGGCGCGCGTGCTAGGAAAGCCAATCACCATGGCATCCCGGGGGCGTATCCTGATCGTCGACGACGAGGCCAACGCGCGCGCGGCGCTCTCCGAGATCCTTCGCGAAGAGGGATACACGACCGAGACCGCGGCCGACGGCTTCAAGGCGCTCGGCAAGCTCGAGGAGTTCGCGCCGGACGTGGTCCTGACCGATCTGAAGATGCCTGGGCTCGACGGCATCCGGATGATGGAGAAGGCGCAGCTCGCGCTGCCGGACGCGACCTTCGTCGTGATGACGGCGTTCGGCACCATCTCTAGCGCCGTCGAGGCCGTGAAGAAGGGCGCGTACAACTACCTGACGAAGCCGCTCGATTTCTCGGTGCTCGCGGTCGTGGTCGAGCGCGCGGTGGAGCGGGCGCGGCTGCTCCAGGAGAACTCGCGGCTCCGCGAGCGGCTGCGCGAGCGCAACGCGTTCGGGCACGTGATCGCGAGCCACCCGAGCATGGCGAAGGTCCTCCGGCTGGTCGAGCAGGTGGCGCCGAGCCGCGCGAGCGTGCTCATCGTGGGCGAGACGGGCACGGGCAAGGAGCTCATCGCCGAGATGATCCACCGCGCCAGCCCGCGGGCGAAGGCGCCGCTCGTCCGGCTGAACTGCGCCGCGCTGAGCGAGTCGCTCCTCGAGAGCGAGCTGTTCGGCCACGAGCGCGGCGCCTTCACCGGCGCCATCGGCCGCCGCGAGGGCCGCTTCGAGCAGGCGAGCGGCGGCACGCTGTTCCTGGACGAGGTGAGCGAGATCCCGCTCGCCACGCAGGTGAAGCTCCTGCGCTTCCTGCAGGAGCGGACGTTCGAGCGGGTGGGCGGCAACGAGACGCTCAAGGTCGACGTGCGCATCCTCGCCGCGTCGAACCGCGATCTGCGCCAGCGCATCGCCGAGGGCGTGTTCCGGGAGGACCTCTATTACCGGCTCAACGTCGTCACCCTGGAGATCCCGCCGCTCCGCGAGCGCCGGAGCGACATCCCCGAGCTCGCGACGTTCTTCCTGGGCCGCTACGCGCAGGAGAACGGCAAGCGGATCGAGGGCTTCACCGACGAGGCGCTGTCGGCGCTGACGTCCTACTCGTTCCCCGGCAACGTGCGCGAGCTGGAGAACGCGATCGAGCGCGCGGCGGTGCTCTGCGACGGCGCGCGCATCGAGCTCCGGCACCTGCCCGCGCAGATGTCGTCCGAGCCGGCCGAGGCGGTCGACGGCATGCCGCGCGTCCCCGGGAGCACCATCTACGATCTGGAGCGCTACGCGATCCTGCGCACGCTCGAGGCGTGCAAGGGCTCGACCTCGAAGGCGGCGACGATCCTCGGGATCAGCCCGCGCAAGATCCAGTACAAGCTGCACGAGTACAGCGCGGCCAACGCGCGCGGCCGCGCGCGGCCGGGCGACGGCGCGCCCGGCGAGAGCCCCGAGGGCGAGGAGGGCGCATGAGCACCGGAGCCGAGCCCGTCGTCGAGGCGCGCGACAGGGGCGCCGCGCCGGCCCGTTCCGGCGAGGAAGGGACGCCGGACGGCGAGCTGCTGATCGACGTCCGCGGCCTCCTGAAGACGTTCCAGGTGGGGTTCCTGCGCCGGCGCTCGGTCGAGGCGGTCAAGGGGGTGAGCTTCTGCGTACGGCGCGGCGAGATCTTCGGCTTCCTCGGGCCGAACGGGGCCGGAAAGACGACGACGATCAAGATGCTGACGGGCCTCATCGCCCCGACGGGCGGCGAGGCGTACCTGTTCGGCGCGCGCGTGCCGTCGCCCGAGGCGCGCCGGAAGATCGGCTTTCTACCGGAGAACCCGTACGTCTACCCCTACCTCACCCCGCGCGAGTTCGTGGAGCTCTGCGGCCGCCTGTCCGGGATGCGCGGCGCGGCGCTGCGCAAGCGGACGATGGAGGTGCTCGATCAGGTGAAGATCGCCTACGCGGCGGATCGGCAGGTGCGCCGGCTGTCGAAGGGGATGCTGCAGCGCACGGGGCTCGCGGCCGCGCTGGTCTCCGATCCGGAGATGCTGATCCTGGACGAGCCCATGAGCGGCCTCGATCCGGTGGGCCGCAAGGAGGTGCGTGATCTCATCTTCGCGGAGCGCGACCAGGGCCGGACGATCTTCTTCTCGACCCACATCCTGAGCGACGTCGAGGCGATGTGCGATCGCGTGGCGATCCTCCGCGAGGGCCAGGTGGTGGTGAGCGGCGCCATCCGCCAGCTCCTGCGGGGCGACGTGCTGCGCACCGAGGTCACGCTGGCGGGCGCGAGCGAAGGCCTCCTCTCGGATCTCGGCGCGAAGGGCTTCGCGACCACGCGCCGTGGCGGCGTCGTGGTGGTCGATGTCGAGGGCGAGGCGCGCGTGCGCGACGTGCTGGAGGCGTCGCTCACGGCGGGCGCGCAGGTCGTCGAGGTGGCCCCGCGCCGCGAGACGCTAGAAGACCTCTTCATGCGCCGCGCCCTGTAGCCAGCGCCGTGGTGTCCCTCAGAAAACGGTAGGCCCCCGGAGAGGGTGTCCTCTGCGCGGGGTGGGGGATGGGCCGATGTCTGAGGCGCACGGATGGATCATCCGGCAACGCCGGATGATCCATCCGTGCGCCGAGTTCGGCGGGGCCCCCACCCCGCGCAGAGGACACCCTCTCCGGGGGCCGGGCAGCCCCAGCTACGCCCCTGGTTACGCCGATGCCCCAGCGACGTCCTGCTTCGCGGCCTCGATGATCTCGAGCGCGTACGCCCCGATGGTCGACGCGTCCTCGCCCTCGACCATGACGCGGAGCTTCGGCTCCGTCCCGCTCCAGCGCACGAGGATGCGCCCCTTGTCGCCGAGCGTCTTCTCGATGCGATCCACGGTGACCCGCGTCCGCTGCATGCTGTCGAGCGGCAGCCGCGTCGTGAACGTCGCGTTCTCCAGCACCTGAGGCACCCGCTGCATCGCCTTCGAGGCGAGCTCGCTCAGCGGCTTGTCCTCCTCCATCATGATCGCGAGCACCTGCAGCGCCGCAACGATGCCGTCGCCCGTCGTCGCGTGGTCCAGGAAGATGAGGTGCCCCGACTGCTCACCGCCGAACGAGTAGCCGCCGTTGCGCATCGCCTCGACGACGTAGCGATCCCCGACCGCCGTGCGGACGACGTGCCCGTTCTGGGCCTTCAGCGCCCGCTCGAGGCCGAGGTTCGACATCACCGTCGTCACGATCGTGTTCCGCGGCAGCTTGCCCGTGCGCAGCATCCGGAGCGCGCAGAGCGCCATGATCGCGTCGCCGTCCACGACCTCGCCGCGCTCGTCGACCATGATCACCCGGTCCGCGTCGCCGTCGAGCGCGATGCCGATGGCCGCGCCGCGCTTGAGCACCTCGGCCTTCACGTGCTCCGGGTGCAGGGCGCCGGTCTCGCGGTTGATGTTGCGGCCGTTCGGCTTCACGCCGAGCGCCGTCACGTTCGCGCCGAGCTCCGTGAACACCGAGGGCGCCACGCGGTAGGCCGCCCCGTGCGCCGCGTCGACGACGACCTTCACGCCGTCGAGCGAGAGCGCCGCGGGGAACGTGCTCTTGCAGAAGACGACGTACCGCCCGCGCGCGTCGTCGAGCTTCACCGCGCTGCCGATCGCCGCCCCGACCACCCGCGCCTCGTCGAGCTCGTGGCTCTCCATGAGCCGCTCGATCTCCTCCTCCGCGGTGTCGGGCAGCTTGTAGCCGTCGGGCCCGAAGATCTTGATGCCGTTGTCCTGATACGGGTTATGGCTCGCGCTGATCACGACCCCTGCGTCGGCCCGCATGCTCTGCGTGAGCTGCGCGACCGCCGGCGTGGGGATCGGCCCGCTCAGCATCACGCGCCCGCCCATGGCGCACACGCCGGACGCGATCGCGGTCTCGAGCATGTAGCCGGACAGGCGCGTGTCCTTCCCGATCACCACCCGGACTTGCCGCGACTTCCCGTGGCTCGCGACGAACGCGATCGCGCGCCCGAGCCGCAGCGCCATCTCGGGCGTCATCGGCGGCTGGTTCGCCACGCCGCGCACCCCGTCGGTGCCGAAGAGCTTGCGGCCTGCGGACTGCTTCTGCGGTTCGCCCGTCGCCGACGGAGCGCTCTCCCTAGGATCCTTCTTGGTCTGCTTCGGCACGGTCCCTCTCTGTGGTGTGGGGCTGAGGAGACCACCCTTAGCAACCTTTGCCAAGACGGCCTACGGCCAATCGCAGGCGCTGCGACCGTGGGGGCGGCCGCCGTCGCGCCGGATTTGTGGCGTAGCCGCTATAGCGCCGCTTCTGCGCTGTTTTTGCAGCGCGGTCGCTATCGCACCGCTTCTGCGGCGCGGTCCCTATCGCGCCGCTCTTGCAGCGCGGTCGCGATAGCGCCGCTCTTGCAGCGCGGTCGCGATAGCGCCGCTCTTGCAGCGCGGTCGCGATAGCGCCGCCGTTGCAGTCGCTACCGCGCCGCTTCCGGCGGAGCCTCGTTGTTCCGCCGAGCCGCCTCGTTGCTCAGGCGCAGCAGGGCCGACCCCTGCGCCGGCGTGCGCAGGTCTCTGCCCCGCGTCGTACCCTCGCCGCCGCCGGGCGGCGGCAGCAGCGCGTTGATGAGGCCCATCAGCCGCACCGTCGCCTGCGGCGCGATCCCGTGCGCCCAGCTAAGCAGGTGCGACGACAGCCCGAGCTTCACCTCGGCGCGCCCCTCGCGCGCCGCCGCCACCACCCGCCGCGCCGCGCGCCGCGCGTCGATCGTCGCGATCGGGAGGGACGAGGCCAGGCCGAACCAGCTGAACTCGTGCTGCCGGCTTCCGCCGAACGCGGCGTTGTAGATCGACCCCGTGCGCATCGGACCCGGGATCACCGTCGTGACGCGCGGGCCCCTCGCGCCCCCGTGCGTGAGCTCCGCCTGCACGCTCTCCGAGAAGCCCATCATCGCGAACTTCGACGCGTTGTACCCGAGCAGGTGCGGCACGGCGACCCGCCCGCCGATGGACACCACGTTCACGATGCGCGCCGCGCGCCCCTGCCGCATCAGGTGCGGAAGGGCGCGCAGCGTCGCGTGGACCGCGCTCCAGAAGTTCGAGCGCATCGCCTCGTCGAGCTCCTCCACCCGGAGGTCCTGCATCGGCGCGACCTGGATGACGCCGGCGTTGTTGACGAGCACGTCGATCCGGCCGAACGCCCTCGCCACGCCGTCGATGAACGCCTCGGCCGCGGCGCGGTCGCCGAGATCGCACGCCGCCGCGTGCACCTCGACGCCGAGCGCCTGCAGCCGCTGCTCCGCCCGGTAGAGCGCCTCCGCGTCGCGGCCAGCGATCGCCACCCGGGCGCCGTGCCGGCCGAACTCCTCGGCCAGCAGCAGCCCGAGGCCGCGAGAGCCGCCCGTGATGACCACGACCCGACCGCGCAGATCGAGCTGCCGCAAAGCGCGGAACGCCGTCCGCGCGAGCGCGGCCGCCGCGAGCGCCGCCACAGAGAAGAGCACCGGAGAACGCCGCTTCCTGAACGTCATGCCCCGCAGACCGGCATCGCCCGTGCCACCCGGCACACGCAGGCGGGCAGCGACGCGCCTGCACATCAGCGCCGCTCGCGCCCGCTTCAGAGCGTTACGACAGGATCCGGCGCGATGCCGAGCAGCGCCGACCGCACCTCGCCGACCAGGTAGATCGAGCCGGCCACGACGACGAGCCCGCTCGGCCCGGCGACCTCGATCGCCCGCGCCACCGCCGCGCGCGGATCGCCGAGCGCCTCGCCCGGCGCGACCTCGCGCAGCGCATCGAGCGGGGCGGCCGCGCGGCCCTTCGGCGTCACATAGAACCGCCGGTGCACGCGCGGCGCGAGCGCCTGTAGCATTTCGCCCCACCCCTTGTCGGCCATCGCTCCGAAGACGAGGACAGTGCGCGCCGCGCCGGGTCCCTCCTCGTCGAGCCACGCCGCGAGCGCCTGTGCGCCGTGCGGGTTGTGCGCACAGTCGAGCAGGACCTGGGCGCCTCCCGCGTCGATCCGCTCCAGCCGGCCGGGCCAGCGGGCCGCGGCGAGCCCACCCGCGAGCGCCTGATCGACCTCGGGCCACCGCCCGGCGAGCTGCCACGCGATGCCGGCCGCGACGCCCGCGTTCTCGGCCTGGTGCGCGCCGCGGAGGCCGAGCTGCACCTCGAGCTCGCGGCGCCCCGGCCCGGCGACGTGCGCCGCGCGCCCTCTGCGCTCCACCGCGATCTCGGCCGCGCGCCCGCCGCGCTCCGCCCGCGCGACGCGGAGGCGGGGCCCGGCGCCGATCGCCCGCGCGGTCGCCTCGATCGCGGCGTCGGCCTCCGGATCGAGGAGGCCGAGCACCGCGGGCGCGCCGGGCTTGAGGATGCCCGCCTTCTCCCGGGCGATGTCGGCCAGCGTCGTCCCGAGCACGGCCTGGTGGTCGAGCGCGATCGACGTGATCGCCGTGCAGAGCGGCGCGGCGATCACGTTGGTCGCGTCGAGCCGCCCGCCGAGGCCCACCTCGAGGATCGCGAGGTCGACGTCCGCCTCGCGGAAGGCCACGAACGCGGCCACCGTCAGCGCCTCGAAGAACGTGAGCGGCGAGGGGACCCGCTCGAGCGCGGCCGCGAGCGCGCGCTCGAGCGCCGCGTCGCCGATCATCTCGCCCCCGACGCGGATGCGCTCGGCGAAGCGAGACAGGTGCGGCGACGTGTAGAGGCCGGTGCGGAGCCCGGCCGCGCGCGCGATCGACTCCACCATCGCGCACACGCTCCCCTTGCCGTTCGTGCCGGCGACGTGCACCGCGGGGAGGCCTTCGTGGGGATCGCCGAGCGCGGAGAGCGCCTCGCGGACCCGGCCGAGCCCGAGCTCCATGCCCCGCGGCGCCCGCTGTCCCAGCGCCTCGAGCAGCGCGGGGAGCCGCGGCGCCGCCGAGGTCATCGCCGCGCCCGGCGATTGGCCGTGAGGTGCTGGAGCAGCGTCCCGAGGTACGCCTTCATCTCGAGGCGCGGGACGATGGCGTCGACCATCCCGTGGTCGAGCAGGAACTCGGACCGCTGGAAGCCCGCCGGCAGCGTCTGCCGGATCGTGTTCTCGATGACCCGGGGGCCGGCGAAGCCGATGAGCGCCTTGGGCTCGGCGATGTTCGCGTCGCCGAGGAAGGCGAAGCTCGCCGCGACGCCGCCCGTCGTCGGGTGGAGCAGCACCGACAGGAACGGCAGCCGCGCCTTGCGGTACCGCTCGAGCGCGGCGACGCTCTTCGCCATCTGCATCAGCGAGAGGATGCCCTCCTGCATCCGCGCGCCGCCCGACGACTGGAGGAGCACCACCGGGAGCTCCTCGCGCGTCGCGCGCTCGAACAGGCGGGTGATCTTCTCGCCGACGACCGAGCCCATGCTCCCGCCCATGAAGGCGAACACGAACGCGCCGTAGGCGATGTCGCGCCCGCCCAGCCTGCCCCGGCCGATCTCGATGGCCTCCTTCGCGCGGCCCTTCTTGTGGAGCGCCGCGACGCGGTCCCGGTAGCTCTTGCCGTCGCTGAACCGGAGCGGATCGTTCGGGACGAGGTGCTCGTCCCACGGGGCGAGCTCGCCGTCGTCGAGCAGGAGCCTCCGCCAGCCGTCGGCGTCGAGCTTGTGGTGGTGGCCGCACTGCGAGCACACCTCGAAGGTGCGCGCGAGCTCGGCGGCGTCGTGCGTGTGCGAGCAGCCGTCGCAGCGACGGAACACGCCCGCTCCAAGCGAGCGCTTCTCGCTCGCGTCGGTCGTCGGCAGGGTCTTTTCAGGCCAGGTCATCAGCGAGCCCTCAGGCGCTCCGCAGGTCCATCTCCTTCACGTCGGAGGGGACCCGGAGCGTTGGTTGTGTCTTCTCCTGCACCTCTCGGGCGCTCACGCCGGGCGCGAGCTCGCGCAGCACGAGCCCCTCGGGCGTCACATCGAGCACGGCGAGATCGGTGATGATCCGGTGGACGACGCCGCGCCCGGTGAGGGGCAGCGAGCACTCGCTCAGGATCTTCGGCGCGCCGTTCTTCGCCGCGTGATCCATGATCACGACGACGCGCTTCGCGCTCACCACGAGATCCATCGCCCCGCCCATCCCCTTCACCATCTTGCCAGGGATCATCCAGTTGGCGAGGTCGCCCTTCTCGGAGACCTCCATCGCCCCGAGGATCGCGAGGTCGATGTGGCCGCCCCGGATCTGCGCGAACGACTCGGAGCTCGAGAAGACCGCAGAGCCGGCGAGCATCGTCACGGTCTCTTTGCCGGCGTTGATGAGATCCGGATCCTCCGAGCCCTCGATCGGGTAAGGGCCGATGCCGAGCAGCCCGTTCTCGCTCTGGAGCACCACCTCGATCCCGGCGGGGATGTAGTTGGCGACGAGCGTCGGCATCCCGATGCCGAGGTTGACGTAGTAGCCGTCCTTGAGCTCCAGCGCGGCGCGCTGCGCGATCTGTTCCCGCGTGAGTCCCATCGTGTCCCCTGTCCCCGCGCCTAGGCGGCCGACGCCTTGCGCACCGTCCGCCGCTCGATCCGCTTCTCGTAGCGCTCGCCCTGGAAGATCCGGTGCACGAAGATCCCGGGCGTGTGGATGTGGTCCGGGTCGAGCGAGCCGACGTCGACGAGCTCTTCCACCTCGGCGATCGTCACCTTCGCGGCCATCGCCATCATCGGGTTGAAGTTCATGGCGGTGTGGCGGTAGACGAGGTTGCCGAACCGGTCGCCCTTCCAGGCCTTCACGAGCGCGTAGTCGCCGCGGATGGCGGGCTCGAGCACGTAGTCGCGGCCGTCGAACTGCCGCACTTCCTTCTTCTCGGAGTACCTCTTCACCGCGCCGTCCGGGCCATAGAGCACCGGCAGCCCGCCCTCGCTGATGGCCGTGCCCGCCCCGGTCGGGGTGTAGAACGCAGGGATCCCGGCGCCGCCGGCGCGGATGCGCTCGGCCAGCGTGCCCTGCGGCGTGAGCTCGACCTCGAGCTCGCCGCTCAGGTACTGGCGCTCGAACTCCTTGTTCTCTCCGACGTACGACGAGATCATCCTCCGGATCTGCCGGTTCTGAAGGAGGATCCCGAGGCCGAAGGCGTCGACTCCGCAGTTGTTGGACACGACCACGAGATCCTTCGTGCCGAGCTGCCGGAGCGCCGCGATGCAGTTCTCCGGGATGCCGCAGAGGCCGAAGCCGCCCGAGAGGATCGTGGCGCCGCCCGGGATGTCTCTCACGGCGTCCAGCGCGCTCTTGTAGACCTTGTCCATGGCCGACCGAGAGGTAGCCCAACTGGCCGCGAGGCAAAAGCCTCCGCTGCCGCGGCGGTATGCCGTGGCGCCGGCGCCGCAGCGCGGCACAGGGGCCGGGCGGCGCCGGCCGCGGCGCGGCGCCGCGAGGTGAGCCGCGCTTCGGCCGCGCTCGCCGAGAGCCCTCGTGTGTGTCCGAGGTGCAAGAGGTGTTTGTCGCGTCCATCAACGCGTGTTCCGTGCGTGTTCCGCGTGTGTTTCGCGCGTGTTTAGCGCACGGTTCCGGCGCGGCCCTCGACGGGCGCGGTCAGGCGGCGCCGGCTTCTTGGCCCGGCCTAACGAAACCCCGTAACGCAGCCGTGTGCCTCGACCGCTCTCCCTGCTGTTCACGATCCTGGCGCTCTCCTTGCCTGGCTCCCGGGCGGCCGCCGCGGCGCCCGAAGCGCCGGCGCGCTCGCACGCGCGCCCCACCGCGGAAGCACCGCCGCGCCACGTCGCCGCTGCCTCCAAGGCGCGCGGAGCGACGCCGCGCGCGCCGCGGGCGCGGCTCGCGAAGGACGAGAGCAAGGGGCACCGGCCTCGCGCCGGCGATGTGGGCCCGCGATCGCCCGAGAAGGCCAGGGAGAAGGCTGCGCCCAAGGCGCCCGCCTCGTCGGTCGGCCACCCCAACGAAGGGCGCCTCGAGGGCGGCGTGCGGCTCGACACATCGCGCAAGGACCTCCGCGTCGTGCCCGCCTACGCCGGCGCCGACGTCCGCTGGGGGCTGCCGGCGCTCGTCGGCATGATCGAGCGCGCGGCGCGCGGCGTGGCCAAGCGCTTCCCGGGCGCCGTGCTCGACGTCGGCGACCTGTCGCGCCAGCGCGGAGGCGAGGTCCACCGCCACAACTCCCACGAGAGCGGCCGCGACGTCGACCTCGGCTTCTACGCGCTCGACGCGCGCGGCAAGCAGGTCCACGCGCCGCTCTTCCTCCGGTTCGACGCCCGGCTCACCTCGACCAACGTGCCCGGGGCGCGCTTCGACCTGCCGCGCAACTGGCTGCTCGTCCAGCACCTGCTCACCGATCCCCGCGCCCGCGTGAGCCACATCTTCATCTCCGATCCGCTCCGGTCCGCGCTGATCGCCCACGCCAAGCGCATCGGCGTCTCCCGCGCGCTGATCGTCCGCGCGCAGCTCGCCATGATGCAGCCCACGGGCGCCGAGGCGCACGACGACCACATGCACGTGCGCATCTCCTGCCCCGCGGCCATGCGCGGCAGCTGCATCGAGCTCGCGAAGAACGCACCCTCCCACGCGCGCGCGCGCGTAGCGAGGGCGAGGAAGACGGACAGGGCGCTCCGGACACCGTCACCGTCCGCGCGCGCCGAGGCCGCGCGCACCCCGAAGGCCGCCGCGGCGCCCGCGACGGAGCGGGCTCGCGAGGCCGGCGCGAGCCGGCGCGAGCCGGCGCAGCCATCGCGCCCTGACGACAGGCGAGCTCAACGGGAAGCGCGCCGCGCCGCCCCGCGCGCCGGAGGCGCCGAGGCGCTGCCGCTCGCCGCCGCGCGCGCGGCGGAGCAGCAGCCGATGGGCGGCCTCGATCTGTCCTTCCTACGCCCGGCTGCGTCCGAGGTGGAGATCGAGGCCGACTCGGACGGCGCCGACGCGAGCGGCGCGCTCGACGACAGCGGAGCACTCAAGATCACGGACTGAGACCCTCCGTGCGCCGCGCGCCACTCACCATGACGGCGAACGGCGGGTAACGCGGTGCATTGCAGGGAGTTCCGCAATCTCTGACCAGGGCGCTATGGCGCCTAGACCCCGACAGAAGTCCTCGGGCAGACTGGGGCGGAACAAGAGGGGTTCATGCGGCAAGAGGACTTCCACACCGCGATTCCCACGCTCCCATCCGCGCCATCGCTCGTCGCCAGCGATCACGATCGTCGCGCGTTGCTCGCGGCGCTCACGTTCGTCGGCAGGCCTCCCCGGAGCGCGGCGGCGCTCGCCAGCTGGTTCGAGAAGCACCTCGTGGCGCCCGGGAAGATGGAGCGGCCGGCGTACGTGACCGAGGGCTTCTCCAAGCACGTGGCGCTCGGCCTTCAGGTCCCGGCGGCCCCGGATGCGTCCGAGATCGAGGAGCTCGTCGACGCGGCGCGGTTCCGGGTGCTCGCCGCGCTCCGCGCCTTCATGCCGCCCACCGCCGACGATCGCTTCCTCGCCGCGGCCGTCGACGGCGGGCGCGTGCGCCCCACCGGAGGCCCCGGGCCCTGGGAGCCGTGCCCGCGCGAGGACGACCTGCTCAGCGACATCGTCCTCAGCCTCTTTGCCGCGGACATCCTCAACTTCCGCGAGTTCCACGAAGCCTATCTCTGCGTCTGCAAGACCTGCCTCCGCATCGACTTCGACCCGAGCCGCTCCGGTCGCACCGGCTGCCCCGAGCACGAGCCGACCGCCACGGTCAGCGTGATGCGCCGCAGCGGGCCGTCGCTCTGACGCGCCGCCCTGGGCTCAGAGGCAGCCGAGGCGGCACTTGGACGCCTGCTCCAGGCAGTCCGACAGGCAGCTCTGATAACGCTGGTACTGCGTGCTCTGCGTGGGCTCTTTACCGCACTGCGTCGCCCTGCACGCCTTGTGTCGCCGCTCGCACGCCCCCACGCACCCGGTGTTTCCGCCGGCGGGCGCAAGGCCGGCCGCGGCCGCCGCGCGGGGCTCCGCCCCCGGAGAGGCCTGCGCGGCCGGCGCCTGCGCGGCCGGCGGATCGCTCCGCTGCGCCGGGGCGGTCCGGTGCGCCGCCGAGGCGGACGACGGCCCGCAGCGCTCCAGGGCGCGGCGCATCACGTCCTCCGCCGAGCCGGGCTGGATCTCGCACGCCCGCGCCAAGCTCTCGATCCGGCGGTCGATCGCGGCGGCCGCGCGCGACGCGACCCCGTCCGGCCGCGCCGCCGACGGCGGAGCGCCCTTGGGCGCGGCGCTCGCGGACGCGGCGCTCGCGGACGCGGCGCTCGCGGCGCCCCCGCGCGCCGCGTCGTCGCCCGACGCGCTCGACGCCCTGCCGATCAGGAAGGCCACGATCAGGCTGGCCGCGACGAGCCCCAGGGCGGCGAGCGCGAGCCGCGAGTCGATGCGGCGCGGGGCGCGAGCCGGCGCACCTCCCGGCCCCGCGGCGCCGGGCGACCGCGCCTTCGTGGGCTCCGGCCCGGTGACGTTCGGCGTCCGCGGGGTAGGCGTGATCGCCGGCGGCGCCAGCGTCGGGACCTCCAGCGCAGGCGAGGGTGTCGGCATCTGCGGGAGCTTCGGCAGCGGCGCCGGCCGCGGGATGTCCGTGTGCGCCGGCTCGATCGACGCGGCGGACGGCACCGTCGGCGTGTCGGGCCACTCGACGAGCGGCCTCGCCGCGCGGAGCCGATCGACGAGCGGCCCGAGCTCGCGCCGCTGCTCGAAGCGCCGGACGAGCTCGTGCGCTGCTCCCTGGATCCCCCGCTCCCAGGGGATGTCCGGCACCCCGAGCTCCTCCGCGAAGCGGCGCAGCTCGGCCAGGCTGAAGCAGGCCGTGATGCGCCCGCGGATCTCTGCGGCGCTGTGCGCCGTGCTCCCCGTGCTCCGCGACGTCCCCGTGCCCTCGCCATCCACGCCGGGCAGCTTACCGCACGCGCCACCGAAGCCGAACCTGGTATAGGCTCCGGACATCGTGTCCGGCGCTGCGGCACCCGGGGACGTGGAGGCCAGGAGATGAGCCGAGAGGACAGTGCAATTGGCGCGGCGCTCCCCGCCCTCGCCCCGCTGATCGGGCGCGAGGCGGAGCTGTCGGCCCTGGCCCGCGCGCTCGACGCGGTCGAGCGGGAGCGCTCCACGCGGACCGTGACGCTGGTCGGCCCGCCGGGCATCGGCAAGAGCAGGCTCGCGCGCGAGTTCCTCGAGCGGCGGCGCCAGGGCTCGGCCGCGCTGCGCGTCATCACGGGCAGCGCCGGCGACATGGCGTCCGCGTACGGCGTCTTCACGCGGCTCCTGCGCGCCCGCTTCGGCCTCTTCGACG
Source organism: Sorangium sp. So ce375 (assembly GCF_051473855.1). Classification (NCBI taxonomy): domain Bacteria; kingdom Pseudomonadati; phylum Myxococcota; order Polyangiales; family Polyangiaceae; genus Sorangium; species Sorangium sp. So ce375. The sequence goes on along the minus strand of NZ_CP150335.1, from coordinate 8,246,299 downwards.
GCATGGACAAGGACGCCGCCCGCGCCGAGGTCCGCGCGCAGGTGGCGCAGGTGATGGGCGACCGCAAGGTCGGGGACGTCATCTACTTCCTCGGCCAGTTCATCGGGCTCGCGTTCGGCGACAGCCCGCTCACCCGCGCGGTGCAGGACGATCCCGCGCAGGCCGACCTCATCCGCCGCGCCGTCCTGAAGGCGTTCCTCGAGGCGGACGCCGTCCACGGCCCCCTGTGCCTCGTCTTCGAGGACCTCCACGCGGCCCACGACGACTCGCTCTCGCTCCTGCGCTATCTCATCGAGTACCTCGCGGGCCCGGTCCTGCTCGTCTGCGCCGCCCGCCCGGAGCTGCTCACGCGCCAGGACGACTGGGGCAAGGTCGGCGAGCGGCGCCACACGCTCCTTGAGCTCACGCCGCTCGGCGAGGGCGCCGCGGCGGAGCTGGCGAGGGCGCTGCTCGCGCCCTGCGCGCCGCGCGGGGGCGAGGACGTCGTCATCATCGACGTCGTCGACGTCGTCGACGTTAGGCGGGCCGAGTCGCAGGGCCAGCCGGGCGTGCCGTCCGAGCTCGTCGAGGCGGCCTGCTCCTTCGCGAACGGCAACCCGGCGCTGCTCGAGCAGATGGTCCGCATCTGCCACGACCAGGGCGTGATCGAGGAGCTCGCGCCCGACTCCGCGGGCGGGGCGCGCTGGCGCGTGCACCTCGGGAAGCTGTCGACGGCGCGCCTGCCGATGACGGTCGAGGACGCCGTGAACGTCCGCCTCGCCGCGCTCGATCACGACGGCCGGCAGCTGCTCGAGCAGGCCGCGACGATCGGCCCGGTGTTCTGGAGCGGCGCGCTGTTCGTCCTCGGCAGGGCCGGCTGTCAGGCCCCGGAGCTGTGGGGCGAGGAGCAGAGCGACAAGGATCTCGACCGGATCAACGCCGCGCTCCGCGCGCTGTGCGACCGCGGCTACCTGCGCAAGCAGAGCGAGTCGAGCTTCGCGGGCTCGGACGAGTACGTGTTCGTGCACGCCAAGGAGCGCGAGGCGCTCCAGAAGCGGATGAGCGCCGCGGCCCAGCGGCGGTACCACCACGCGATCGCCGAGTGGCTGGAGCAGCAGGTGGCGGTGCGCGCGAGCGAGGAGTTCCTCGCCGAGCTCGCGACGCACCGCGAGCGCATCGGCGACGCGGTGCGGGCGGGCCTCTCGCTGCTCGACGCCGGCGACGTGGCGCGGGGGCGCTACTCGAACGCGAAGGCGGCCGAGTACTACGCGCGCGGGCTGTCGCTGCTCGGCGACGCGCACGTCGCGCGGCGCATCGACGCGCTCCACGACTACGGCGACGTCCTCCAGCTCGCCGGGCGGATCGACGACGCCCTCGCCGCGTTCCGCGAGATGCTGACGCTCGCCTACCGGCTCGACAACCGGCGCAAGGGCGGGGCCGCGCACAACCGCATCGGGCGGCTCTTCCGCGACAGCGGCTCGCTCGACGAGGCCGGCAAGCACCTCACGACCGCGCTCCGCCTCTTCGAGGGCGCGCGGGACGAGCGGGGGATCGCCTCGACGATCGACGACATCGGCAAGCTGCACTGGCTCCGGGGCGAGTACCAGGAGGCGCTGAAATGGCTGCGCGACGCGCTCGTCCGCCGCGAGCGGATGGGGGATCGCCGCTCGATCGCGCTGTCGCTGAACAACCTCGGGCTCGCCCTGCAGGACTCGGGCGAGTTCAAGCAGGCGCTCAACACGTTCGAGCGTTCGCTTTCGATCCGGCGCGAGATCTCGGACCTGCTCGGCGTCGTGATGAGCCTGAACAACCTCGGCATGATCGCGCAGGATCAGCGCGATCACCGCCGCGCCCTCGAGCTCTTCGAGGAGGCGCTGGAGGTGGCGCGTCAGGTCGGCGATCGCAACCGGACGGCGCTGATCATGACGAACATCGGCGGGACGCTCTACCGGAGCGGCGATCCCGACGAGGCGGTGCGCGTGCTGCAGCAGGCCGAGGAGCTCTGCGACGAGCTCGGCGACCGGCTCGGCCTCGCCGAGGCGCGGCGCGCGCTCGGGAAGGCCTACATGCTCCGGGGCGATCTGGAGAAGGCGCGCGACTCGATCAGCCGGGCGGTGGATCTGTTCGCCTCGGTCCGGAGCAAGGTGCACCTCGGCATCGCGCTCCGGACGCTCGGCGAGATCACGGCGGCGGGCGGCTGGGGCAGCGCGCACACGAAGAGCGCGCGCGCGTACTTCGCGCGCTCGGTGAGCATCTTCGAGGAGACGGGGAACGAGCTCGAGCTCGCGCGCACGTTCCAGGCCTACGCGCGGTTCCTGACGACCGACCGCAGCTTCGTGGCGAACATGGCGGCGCGGCGCGAGGCGGTGACGATGAACGAGAAGGCCGAGGCGATCTTCGCGCGGCTGAAGGTCACGTCGGTGCGCCTGGAGGACGAGCCCACGCTCCCGACGGGCCCCCCGGGCCAGTCGATCCCCACGAAGTCGTCGGTCGGCGCGACCGCGGGCCGCTCGCCCGCCCCCGAGGAGCCGTCGTTCCCGAACCCTGGCAGGGCATCGACCTCCAGCTGAGGCCGGGCGGTTCGCGCGGGCCGGCGTGCTCTGGCGCGAGGGGGCGCCCGTGATACGCATGCCGCGTGAAGGCCCAGCACGAGAAGCGCGTCTCCGAGTCGGTCACCACGATGACCGAGTACGTCCTGCCGACGCACACGAACGCGCTCGGGTCGATCTTCGGCGGGCAGGTGCTCGCGTGGATCGACCTGTGCGCCGCCATCTGCGCGCAGCGGCACACCGGGAGCACGGTCGTCACCGCGGGCATCGACGACCTCTCGTTCGATCGTGGGATCAGGGTCGGTCAGGTCGCCCGCCTGACCGCGCGGGTGACGGCGACCTTCCGCACGTCGCTCGAGATCCTCGTGTCGGTCGAGGGGGAGGACGCGACCACGGGCGACGTCTGGCCCACGGTCACGGCCTTCGTGACATTCGTGGCCGTCGACGCGTCGCTGCGGCCGACCGCGGTGCCGCCCCTCCGCCTCGAGACCGACGACGATCGCCGTCTCGCGGAGGCCGCGGCGGAGCGGCGCGCGCGCCGGCTCTCGCGGCGCGGGGGCGGCCGCGGCGCGTGATCGCGATCGCCGCGCGCTACTTCTTCTTGATCCGGTCGGGATCCCCGAGGAACTCGAAGTGCATGGTGTCCTCGAGGTCGTCGTGGCCCAGCCAGTCGAAGCCGTAGCGCTCGAACGCCTTGATCCAGCAGCGGGACAGCGCCGTGCGCTCGTAGGCCGTGCGCTTCTTCTCCTGGCACAGCGGGCTCGTGGGCCACGGATCGACGCAGCCGCAGCACGGGTTCCGGTCGGGATCGATGTCGATGGCGATGCCGAAGAGGTGGTTCGAGATCTCGGCGCCGCGGTAGCTGTTCGCCGTGCGGAACCCGCCGACCGCGCGCGGCGTGTAGCGGCGCGACTTGCGGGTGCACGTCGCGCGGATCCGCTTCTCGACGCAGTGGAGCGCGGGCGCGATCTTCTCGTGGATGGAGAGCGGGAGGCCCATGAACTGCACGGCCGTCGCCTGGGAGTGGGCGCTCTCGGAGTTGTAGCGCCGCGTCTCCTCGGTCTCGACGTGGCCGTAGTTCTCGGCGAGGTAGCGGACCGCCCGGGCGTGCTTCTTCGGGTTGAGCATGCCCTTCTGGACGAAGGTGCGCCGCTTCAGGAACTTCTGCGGGCTCTGCACGCGGCACTCGTAGCTCTTCGTCTTCTTTGCCCGGGTCGGCTCCTTGGCCTCCGCGACGGGCCCGCCGCCGAGCCCCGAGGGGCCGGCCGCGAGCAGGGCGATCGCTGCTGCCACGAGCAGGTGCACCCGTGTCCGTCCGTTCGCGTTCACGGCGGGAGGTTAAGCAGGCCGCGTCAAGCGAGGCAAGGACTTGCCGTAGAAGCCTGTCAGGAGAGCTCCGTCAGGGGCGCTGGCGCATCCTTGCCGCGGACGGCGCACAGCGTCGCTCGTGTTCGCGCGCTCACGGCCGTACGAGCTCATGGGGTGAGCCATGGTGAGCCCATCGGGGGAGCGAGGGCGACCTCTTGCGGTGAGCTACGGCGAGCTCATGGGGAGGTCCACGGCGAGCAGATCTCCACGAGGACGCCGTTCAAGTCGCGCACGTAGGAGACACGCTGGCCCCAGGGTTTGTCGTGGGGCTCCGATACGGGCGCTGCGCCGGCCTTTACGGCGCGCGTGAACGCCGCGTCGACGTCCTCGCTGGTGACGATGATCTCGAACCCGGCGGGGCGATTGCCTGGCCGGTTCTTCGCGATCTCGGGGAGGCCTTTCTGGGCGAAGTCCTCCTGCACGAACCCGAGCGGCACGCTGCCCTTCAGCTCACAATATTCTTTGCCGCCGGAGACGAACCTGCGCTCGAAGCCGAACGCGCGCTCGTAGAACGCCGCGGCCTCCACCGCATCGGGCACATAGACGATCACGCCTCCCAGTCCTGTATTCATGAGGTCCTCCTCGGGGCTCCTGCCCACGCGCGCCGGCATCCTACGACGGCGCTGCTGACAGCGTCCGGTCAGCAGCCGCGCTCGATGGCCGTGCGCGAGCGCGCGAGGCGCGACACGCCCGCGCATGGTCGCCCTCACCCCATCGCTGTGGATGGCGCAGGACAACGCCTGATCGACAGGCACCCTGCGCTCGACGCTGAGGTGCGGATCCGCGAGCTCGGCAGTCGCCGTGTGCTGACCCGAGTCTCGCGATGCGTTGACGCAAGACGTGCGGCGCGTTGACGCAAGACGTGCGGCGCGCTGACGCGGGCCTCGCGGCGCGCTGACGCGCTGTGCCTTTGGCTCGGCACGCCGGTGAAGGTGTGTCTTCGCAAACGCGTGCCCCGGCCGGAGCGGAGATCAGCGCCGTCCCGGTCGTCACCACGCGGTTGCACCGCTGAATCAACGTTTCATCCATGCAAGGGAAATGCGCCCTGGACCTCGTGTTCGCGCCGTGACTCGCACGGCGCGCCGCCGGCATGGCCGTTGCTAGGTGGAGCGTGTGCCCTTCGCTGCAGTGGTTGCCGCAAGCGGCCCTTGTGTTGAGTCTTTTTTTCGCGGCGAGCTCCATATGAAAGAGGTCCGCAGCGACCAGCACCGGCAAGCGAACGAGACGCCGATCCCCAGGAGCGGTGTGATGCGCGCCGCGCCTCGGAGCGTCGTGCCGCCGAGCTCACCGTCCAGCCAGGGGCCGCTCGTCGGGCCGAACGGGGCTTCCTTCGAGGTGCGTCCGTCCGATCCGCTCCTCGGCAACATCGACATCGACGCGGTGGTGGCGGGGGTCCCCGAGTCCTACGCGATGAAGGGGATGTTCTTCAACGCGCTGGCGGCGACGCTCGGGGAGCGTTTTGCACAGGTTGTGTCGACGTTGTCGAGCCCGCCGAGGGGCGGGCTGTACCTGCCGTTCTCAGACTATCCGACGCGCGACTTCCTGCGTCTCTACGACGCGGCTGCGCGGCTCTCGCACCCGAACCGGAGCTCGCGCGAGGGCTACCGTCGGCTCGCGCGGCAGCAGGTCGCGGCGTTCAGGGACAGCGCGCTCGGGCGGATCACGATGAACCTCGCGACCGACCCGGGCGCAGCGCTGATGCGCTACACGGGGAGCCTGGGCGCGCTCGTGAAGGGGCCGCTGGCCAGGGCGCGGCAGCTGGGGCCCTCGGAGGTGCAGATCGACATCAGCAACCACCGAAGTACGCTGGAATACCCGCTGGGGAACTTCGAGGCGCTCGTCATGGGATACGGCGCCAAGCCGACCATCTCGGTCGAGGTGCGAGGGCCGGACGCGCTGCAGTTCGTGGTCAGCTGGTAGCCCGCGCCGGCGGGAGGGTCTGCGCGGCGGGGGCGGGTGGGCGCTCGGCCATCCGCCAAGACCGGGACGGAAGAGCTTGCGCAGGGAACACCACCCGGCATGTCTCCCTTCGGGCCATGCCGGCTGGGACGTTGCGTTGCGCGCCACACAAGGCGCGCCTGAGACGTCGCGCCCGCTGGGACCTCAGGGCTGCCTCATCGTCGGTGCTCGCCGCGCCCACCCGCCCCCGCCGCGCACACCCTCCCGCCGGCGCTACGGTGGTAAGGGGGAGGGGGATCCGGTCGCGGCGGTGAGGGGGCCACGACGAGGGGGGCCGACGACGAGGGACGTGCGTGTCGAACGGCTGGGCGCAGGACCAGGGCGCGTGCAGTAGACAGCACAATATTACAGTGGTTGAGGTTGCTCGCGGTCGTCTGAGGGAGCCTGGGGGGCAAATACACCATCGCTCCAGCACGAGTCGGTCGAGAATTGATGCCATTGAAGCTAGATGATGGGGCCGTGAATGACTTCTATTCGCGAGCACGCTGCCCGTGACTACGGCGCTCGAACGACGCTCGTACACTGCGTGTCAGGAAGGGGCGCGACGACGAACGCGTGAGTCGAACGAGAGAGTCACGCGAGCGTCGAGCAACTCAGGAGCTGGTGGATGCTCCTTGGAATTGGCAAATTCGCCGCGAGGGCCGCAGCCTTCACGGTACGCGGGTGCAACATTCCTTTGGAGCTATAGCGTCCCTCGGCACGTCAGCGTGGGGCCGACCAGCTTGCGCTCGCGCCCTCCCTTTGCGAGCGTCTGAGCCGGGCCGTCGAGCCCGCCCCGAGGACCACGCCAATGACTACCCACGAGATCGTCCTCTTCGTCTACGACAACCTCATGAAGGGCGAGGACCAGCACGAATGGGTCGCGTCAGCCCGCCCGCTCGGCGAGGCGACCACGACACCGCAGGTTGCGCTCGTCGACCTCGGCACGAGCGGCGCCCTCGTCCAGGGGGGGCTCATCGCCGTGACCGGCGAGCTCTATGCCATCGCTCCGGCTGCTCTGGCCGTGCTCGACGTGCACCGCGGACACCCCGTCTTGCACCGGAGAGCAGCCATCCGCCTCGCCGACGGCCGCGAAGCCCAGACCTACTTCCTTTCCATGGAGCAGGCCGCCGGCTGTCGACGCGTCCGCGAGGGCGACTGGCGGAAACGCCGCGGCGCGCCCGGCGCCGTGCGGACCCGGGACAACAGCCCGCTCGTGAGCTGGGCGAAGCGCCGCTTCGACCCCTCCCGCTGACCAGTCTGCGCGCTCCTCTCTGCCCTCGCAGGGCGCTCAGCGCGCGCCGCGCCGCGCGAGTCGTCGCTGCACAGGAACATAGCCCTCCCTCGGCACACGGCGCATGCTGTACCCTGGGAGCAGACATGGCGCGTCGCTCGTCGAGCGGCGCGTGCCAGCGCAGGTGCTATGGGCATGGCTGCGAGGGAAAGCGTGGCGGAAGTTTCAGCGCACGACCGACTCGGCCACGATGACGGCGAGCCTGAATCCGCGACTGCCCAGCTCGCCGAGATGGTCGTCGAGGCGGCCGCCGCGCTTTCAGGGAAGTTTCAGCCGCAAGCGCTCCGCGAGATCATCGCCGAGCAGGCCGCCCGGCTGCTCGGCGCAGACCTCTCGCTTCTGTACGGCGTCGCGGTGGAAGACCAAGGGCGCCCGGTCCGGCTGCTCGCCTCCTCCAGCCTGTCGAGCACGTTCGCCGCACAGCTCGAGGACCTCACCGGCACGTCGTCCCTCGTGCTGCGCGCCGCAGAGAGCCGCCGCGTCGAGCACGCCGTGGTCGACCAGGCCGCCTGCGAGCGCTTCTCCGACTTCAGCGCGCTCGCGGCCAGCATGGCGCCCTGCTGGGTGCTCGCGGCGCCCTTGCTCAGCGCAGGCCGGCTGTTCGGCGTCCTCTTCTGCGCGTTCGGGAGCCGCAGCGCGCCTTTCCAGGAGATCCTCCCGTGCGTGCGGGCCCTCTGCGCGCTGTTCGCCCTCGCGCTCGCCGACGCTGAGCCCGCTGCGCCCGCTCGAACGCGCCCCGGGAGCGTTGACTACGTCGGAGGCGCGAGCACGCTGGAGCCCCTCGAAGCTGCGTTTCGCGAGGTTGAGTGGCGCCTCGCGGAGGAGCGGCGATGGCTGCGCAGCGTAATCGAAGACTTCCCTGTCGCCATCGCCGTCTTGGACGAGCGCGGCGGCCCCTCGCTCCTCGCGAGCCGCCGCTGCCAGGAGCTCTGCGGCGGGCCGCACCCGCTCGCGGTGGTGGAGATCGGGCCGTGCGCGCTGCTGTGCGAGCCGGGGGGACGGCCGCTCCTGCTGCCTGAAATGCCCCTCGTTCGTGCAGCGCGGGGCGAGGGGACGACGTGTAAGGAGCTGTGGTTTCGAAGGACGGACGGGAGCTACGTCCCTGTTGTAGTGAGCGCCGGCCCCATCCGGGGAGAGGACGGCGCGATCCACGGGGCCATCGCGAGCTACGAGGACGTCACTATTTTCAGGGAGATCGAACGGCTCCGCGAGGAGTGGACCTCCCTCGTGGCGCACGACCTCAAGCAACCGCTGTCCGCCATCTCCGCCTACGCGGGCATGCTGTCGCGGCTACCCGAGTCCGCCGGTGCGACGGCGTGGAGCCAGAAGATCCTGTCGAACGTCCGGCGCCTCGATCGGATGGCCGAAGACCTGCTCGACGCCTCCAAGATCGAGGCGAGGCATCTCTCCCTCGAGCGGCGGCCGACGGACGTGCGCGGCCTGCTCCACGCGGCCGTCGAGCTCGCAACCGCTGAGAGGCCGGATCGCGCGATCGTGTTGACGGCGGACGAGGACGTGCCGCCCGTCCTCGTGGACGCGGCGCGCATGGACCAGGTGCTCGGAAACCTCCTTCTCAACGCCGCCAAGTACGGCGACCCAAGCGCGCCGACCCGCGTGACGCTCTCTCTCCGCGACGCCGAGCTCGAGGTCGCGATCGAGAACCGTGGGCCAGGGATCCCTCCGGACGAGCTGCCGAGGCTGTTCCAGCGCTTCCAGCGGCTCTCCTCGGATCGATCCAGGAGCCGCCCGTCGGGCACGGGCCTCGGGCTCTACATCTGCAAGGGCATCGTCGAGGCGCACGGCGGTCGGATCTGGGCGCAGAGCGAGGTGAACAAGACGACGTCCTTCCACTTCACGCTCCCGCTCACGGAGACGTCACCGGGCCACGGGTGACCCCCGCGGCCTCCGGCAGCGGAGGCGCGGGGACCGCCGCGCAACGGCGCCCGCTCAGCCGTTCTTGATGCGCGCCACGATGGCGTCGGTGAGCGCCTTCGTGTCGGCCTTGCCGCCGAGATCGCGGGTGCGCACCCCGTCCCCGTTCAGCGCCCCGTCGATCCCGGCGCGCAGGCGGCCGGCGAGCTCCCGGTGGCCCACGTGGTCGAGCATCATCGCGGCGGCCAGCATGAGCGCGATCGGGTTCGCCACGCCCTTGCCGGCGATGTCCGGCGCCGAGCCGTGCACCGCCTCGAAGATGGCTGCGTGCTGGCCGATGTTCGCCCCCGGGGCCATGCCGAGGCCGCCGACGAGCCCCGCGATCTCGTCCGAGAGGATGTCGCCGAAGAGGTTCGTCGTGACGATGACGTCGAACTGCCACGGGTTCAGCACGAGCTGCATCGCGCACGCGTCCACGATCCGCTCATCGGTCGCCACGCGGCCCTCGTACGACTTGCTCACCTCGCGCGACGTCTCGAGGAAGATGCCCGTGAGCGCCTTCATGATGTTCGCCTTGTGGACGATGGTGACCTTCTTGCGCCCGTTCTTCTCCGCGTAGTCGTAGGCGAACTCGGCGATGCGGCGCGAGCCGACCCGGGTGTTCACGCCGGAGCCGATCGCCACCGCCTGCTCGTCGCTCCCGATCGGGATGTAGTGCTCGAAGCCCACGTAGAGCCCCTCGAGGTTCTCCCGCACGAGCACGATGTCGATGTTGTCGTAGCGGCCGCCCGGGATCAGCGTCCGCGCGGGGCGCACGTTGGCGTAGAGCTTGAATTCCTGTCGCAGGCGCACGTTCGACGAGCGGTACCCGCCGCCGATCGGCGTCTCGAGCGGCCCCTTGAGCGCGAGCTTCGTGCGGTGGATGCTGTCGAGCGTGGCCCGCGGCAGCGGGTCGCCGGCCTCCTTGACGCCGGCCATGCCGGCCACGCACGTCTCCCATTCGAAAGGCGCGCCGAGCGCGTCGAGGGCGCGCAGCGTCGCGTCCATGATCTCGGGGCCGATGCCGTCGCCGGGGATGAGGGTCGCAGGGTGCTTCTGTGAGGTCACGGGCTGTCTCTCGATCTCGGGGTGAATCGTCGCGTCGACGAGGAAAGGCGCACGCATAGCCGAGGTGCGCGCCGCGATCCACCTCGCCGGGGCCGCGGAGGGCGCCGCCCGCCCGCAAGTCCCTTGAGGATCCCCGCCGCCGCCGCCATCATGACGTGGGTCCCATGATTTGCCCGCGCTGCCACCGCGCGTACACCGATCGCTCGTACGGCTTCTGCCCCGACGACGGCGCGCGCCTCGTCCAGTCGCTGTCGGCCGCGCCGCCGCCCGCGCAGCCGACGCGGCAGTTCGGCGCCATCCTCGAGGATCGCTATGTGATCCAGGGCTTCATCGGCGCCGGCGGCATGTCGCGCGTGTACCTCGCCGCGGACAGCCGCACGAAGGAGCAGGTCGCGATCAAGATCCTGAACCGCAGCTTCGCCGCCGATCGGGCCCAGCGCGAGCGGTTCCTCCGCGAGCTCGAGGTGGCGGCCGCGCTCGGGCACCCCAGCATCGTCCGGGTCCTCGACGCGGGCGAGCGCAAGGACGGGTCCCCGTTCATCGTGCTCGAGCTCCTCACCGGCGAGTCGCTCGGCGTCCTGCTCCGCCGCGAGGTGGCCGTGAGCGAGGCCGTCGCGCTGCCGCTGATACGGCAGGCGGCGTCGGCGCTCGCCGCGGCGCACGCGGCCGGGATCATCCACCGCGACGTGAAGCCGGACAACCTGTTCCTCGTGCGCTCCCAGGGCGGCCCACGCGTGCTCAAGATGATGGATTTCGGCTTTGCGAAGGTGAAGACGGGCCCGGCCACCGCCGCTGGCCTCGTGCTGGGCACCGTCCCCTATATGGCCCCGGAGCAGGCCCTCGCCGATCCCATCGATGGCCGCACCGACGTCTACGCCCTCGGCGTCACCATGTTCCGCATGCTCGCCGGCCAGCTGCCGTTCTCCTCGCCGGACGACGTGGTGGTCGTCGCGCAGCACGCCTGCACGCCGGCCCCCCGGCTCAGCACGATCCGCCCCGGCATCGATCGGCGCCTCGAGGCGCTTGTCGCCACGGCGCTCCGCAAGGCCCCCGGGAACCGCTACGACTCGATGCAATCGCTCCTGGAGGACCTCGAGCGCATCCTCGGCGTCCGCCCCGGCGAGCCGATCGGCGCGCCGCTCAGGAAGACCCCGGACGTCTACGAGCCGGTGAACCCCGCCGCCCGGGAGGCGCTCAAATTCCTGCGGCGCCAGCTGCCCTGAGCCGGCAGGCGGCCTCTCGCGCTGCGCTGCGGCTGGGCTCGCCGGCGCGTGGACGCGCGCTTGTCACCGCGCGCCGAGGTCCTCGATGCGGTAGCCGTCCGGGTAAGTGGGGTTCCTCCGCTTTGTGAGCAGGCGCGGCGAGCGCCGGCGCGGCATGGCCCGCAAGAGCGGGCCGCGCGCCCGGAGCGCCGCCTCCACGACGCCGCGCAGCCCGGGCGGTGGCCGCGGCAGCCCGGTGGCGTCGAGCAGGCGATCATCGATCATCGCATGGATGACCGGTGTCCCGAGCGGCCATAGGGCCCTCGGCAGCACCCAGCCCAGCACGAGGTCCCGCGTCGCGACGGCGAGCTTCCGGTTGTCCTCCGAGAACCGCAGGTGCTCCGCCTCGTAATCGACGTTGAACCGCTCGAACGCCTCGTAGCTCGGCGGGATATCCTTGATGTTCATCAGCGTCCCGACCTGCTTCCAGTAGTGGTACGCCGCGAGCTTCTCCTTCTCGAGCAGCGCCCGCCAGGCGAAGCGCGCGTTCCAGCGGATGGGCTCGAAGATGAACGTCGACAGCGTGTACAGGTACTCGTCGTTCGGGATGGTGTAACGCCCGTGCTGCCGGTTCATGCGCCGCAGCGCCGCCCGGCCCCGCTCGCTGTCGTATCCGTTCTCCAGCATCTCGGAGAGGATGAGGACCGTGTCGTCGTAGCGCTTCTGGGTCCGCTGAAGGAACTCCCCTGTCTGCACCAGGAGCGGTGTGCCCTTCGCGACGCCGAATACCCGGAACAGCGCGAGCTCGAGGGCGCGCTGCGTGTCCCACGGGAAATCATAGCAGGTCGAGAGAAATGCGATCTCCTGGTGATCCTTGACCGGATCGAGGTTCGCCTCGATATGGTCGCGGATCGCATAGCGCGATCGCGATTCGGGAGGGGCCCAGCGCATGGAAGATCTCCTGATATGTATCCGCTCGATGACGCCTACGTGTCTATCACACCTCGCGTATCCTGACGGAAACGTTGTTGAACAGATAGAGATGCCGAGGGGGACGAGGCGAGGAGAGGAGAGGGCGACCGCAGAGCGCTGTGAGCACGGGCCCGCGCCGGGCGAGCCGGCTGGCCAGGCTCTGCGCGGCGAGGCTGCGCGGGAGCTCCGCGGAGCGCGGCGTCGAGGCGCTCGATCAGCTCGGTCTTGCGCTCGGCTTTACGCTTGTTTTTGCGCGCGCAAGCGCGTGCACCGCCTGCGCGAAGGTGGCACCCTAGCCCCGTGCCGCCTGTCATCGACGACATGATCCAGGAGCTCCTTACACGCCATAGGTCGACCGGTCGGGTGGACCTCAACGACATCGCCGAAGTCGTCGACCGCCGGCCGGTCTCGTACGAGGAGGTGGAGTACATCATCGACCGGCTCGAGTCCGAGGGCCTCCGCGTCGCCGAGCCGCTCGATCGGGGCGATGTCGAGGTGCTGCGCGCCGTCCTCGTGAGCGCGAGGCGGCTCGCGGCCGAGCTCGGGCGCACTCCCACGATCGGCGAGATCGCGCTGGCCTCGGGCCATGCACCACACACGGTGCGCCGGGCGCTGGAACAAGCGGGGCGTGCCAAGGCTTGTTGAAGAGGAGGCGCACGGCCGCTCAGGACGCGGCGCGGCAAGCCGCGGTGACGCGCGGGCACGCCGAGGTGCCCGAGAGGTGACGAGCCGCGGCAAGACGCGGCAAGTCACGGCGAAACACGGCGAAACACGGCGAAACACGTCACGGTGAGCGGAAACGGAACGACGCCAAACAAAAACGAAAGCGCCACGCACGTTGAGTGCAGACCAGAGCTCTACATCAGTGTTACTATGGAGATGGAGGGGTGCTCTGTAGCCGTAGTCGATTGTTTCATCTACGCATCAGGGAAGGAAGGCTGGACCCGATGAACATCACGATCACGTTCCGGCATATGGTGGGTACCGAGGCCGTGAAGAAGTACGCCCATGAGAAGGTTGCCAAGCTCCAGAAGTTCCTTAGGCAGGCGATGACGGCGCAGGTGACCCTCTCCGTCGAGGGGCTGATGCACGTCGCCGACGTTCGCATCTCCTCCGGCGGTCTGGCCTTCCATGCGACCGAACGGGGTGAGGACATGTACGCATCGATCGACATGGTCCACGACAAGCTGGAGCGGCAGATCCGCGATGGGAAGGGGCACACCATAGCGCGCAAGCGCGGCGGTACGAGCGCCGGCGAGTACGCCGTCGAGGTGGAGCGCGAAGCGGTGGCCGCCTCGGGGCGCACCCGATCGTGAGGCGCCGCGCGCGTCGCCGAGGCGCGGCGCGCGAACCGGAGCGAGGGCCGTCGCGCGCGTCGCCGCGGCGGCATGCTCCCGCCACGTGAGCCGCCGCTCGGCGTAGGCGGCATGCCTCGGGGCCAGGGCCGCCGCGCGCGTCGCCGCCGCGGCGCGCTCTCGCCGCAAGAGCCGCCGCTCGCCGCCGAGGCGGCACGCTCCCGCCACGCTCGCCGCCATCGGCTCACCCGGCGGGCGCGACCTGCCCGGGGGGCCGCGGCGGTCGCCCAGCGATCGCGGCGCGAAGAACTCTCCCTCCGGAACCGCTCGCCGCGATAGCGTCCTTGAGTCGCGTACCCGAAGTGCCCAGGGTACGATGGCCACATCGGCTCGCTTGGCCCTGGCCGAGCGCCGCGCCGACCGTGCCACGCGCGCCGTTCCTGAGCCCTCTCACCTCGCCCGAGCGCCGAAATCAGCATGCAAGTCCGCGACATCTTGACCGCGCACCAGGTATCCGTCGCCAGCGAGCAGGAGGGGGTCGTCCGCTCCAAGGCGGACGCGCTCCACCGGCTCGCCGCCCTGCTCGCGACAGGACAGCAAGGGGTCAAGGCCGACGACATCGAGCGGGTGCTCGGCGAGCGGGAGCGCCTGCAGTCCACCGGCGTCGGGAGCGGCGTGGCCATCCCCCACGGCGCGATGGAGGGCGTCGATCGGCTGACCGGCGCGGTCCTGATCTGCCCGAAGCCGATCGACTTCGACGCGATCGACGGGGCGCCTGTGTCCATCCTCGTCGCCGTGATCGGGCCGAAGCGCGCCACGGGCGAGCACCTCAAGACGCTGGCGCGCATCTCCCGGCTGCTGCGAGACGAGGCGTTCCGGCGGCGGCTGCTCGGCGCCTCGACGGGGCGGGCGGCGTTCGAGCTCATCGCCGCCGAGGAAGGGAGGTCGGCGTCATGAGCGGCTCGCGCAGCGGCGGACATGAAGGGGAAGGAGGCGGCCGGATGCCCCCCTCGACCGGCGGAGGGCGGGCGGACCGCCCCGCCATCGCGGTGCGGAGCCTGATGGCCGACGAGGGGCTCGGCATCGATCTCACGCTCATCGCCGGCGCCGCGGGCCTCGACCGGCCCATCATGAACACCCGCATCCAGAAGTCCGGGCTCGCGCTCGTCGGCCACTTCCACGGCATCGTCCCGACGCGGGTGCAGATCCTCGGGCAGACCGAGCTCTCGTTCCTCCACAAGCTCTCCCGCGAGGACCGGCTCCTGTCGCTGCGCGGCTTCTTCGAGCTCGGCCTGTGCTGCGTCATCGTCACGCAGGGCGATCAGCCGTTCGAGGCGAACGGCTCCGGCATCGGGTTCGTCCCCGTGCCGGAGCTCGCGCAGTGCGCCGAGGAGAGCGGGACGCCGCTCGTCGTGTCGGCGGTGCGATCGAGCGCCACGATCACCGCGCTCCACGCGCTGCTCGACGATCGCCTGGCGCCGCGCCTCCGCCTGCACGGCGTGCTCGTCGACGTCTTCGGCGTGGGCCTGCTGCTCATGGGGTCGAGCGCGATCGGCAAGAGCGAGTGCGCGCTCGATCTCGTGATGCGCGGCCACCGGCTCGTGGCGGACGACGCCGTGGAGTGCGACTACCGCCCGCCCGGCATGGTCTTCGGCGCCCCGGCGGAGCTCCTCCGGTACCACCTCGAGGTGCGTGGCCTCGGCATCCTCAACGTGAAGGACCTCTTCGGCGTCACGTCGATCCGCGAGCGCAAGCGGATCGACGTCGTGGTGAAGCTCGTCGAGTGGTCGAAGGACACCGAGTACGATCGGCTCGGGCTGGACGAGCGGTACCACACCATCCTCGGCGTGAAGATCCGGGAGCTGGTCATCCCGGTGCGCCCGGGCCGCGATATGGCCTCGATCCTCGAGGTCGCCGCCCGCAACGAGCTCCTGAAGAACGCCGGGTTCCACGCGGCCCGCGAGTTCTTCGGCAACGTCGAGGGCGAGCTGCTCCGCGAGCGCTCGCCGGAGGAGTCGTCGATCCCGCCGCCGGCGAGGCTCGCGGAGGAAGGCGCCTCGCGGAGCGCCGCGCCGCCCGGCCCGCCTCGCCCCCCGCCGCCAGGCCGCGGCGTGGACGCGCCGAGCCCCCCGAGCAGCGCCTTCCGGCCGCCCGGGGATCGGGGCAGGCCGCCCCCTGATCGTCCGAGCTCCGGGTTCAGCCCCACGGAGTCGTCCGTGAGCCTGCCGCGGCCGAGGAGGCGAGGGTGAGCAACGGAGGCGATCAGCAGCAGCACGGCCTGCACGGGCTCGACGGCGCGTCGGGGCGCGTGGTCGTCGTCACGGGCCTGTCCGGCGCGGGCAAGTCGACGGCGCTCCACGCCCTGGAGGACCTCGGCTTCTTCTGCGTCGACAACCTGCCCACGTCGCTCGTGCAGCCGGCGGTCGAGGCGTGCGAGTCGGGCGGGATCACCCGGATCGGGCTCGGCATCGACGTCCGGGTGGGCTCCTTCCTGGCGGGCGCGACGGCCGCGCTCGACTCGATCCGGACCGGACGGGACGTGGTGATCCTCTTCCTCGACGCCTCGGACGAGACGCTGCTCCGGCGCTTCAGCGAGACCCGGCGCCCGCACCCGCTGACGACCGGCGGCAGCGGCGCCATCGCGATGCTCGACGGCGTCCTCCTCGAGCGCGAGCGGCTCGCGTCGCTGCGGGCCCGGGCCACCATCGAGCTCGACACGACGCGGCTGTCGACGCACGATCTGCGCCGCGTCGTCATCGAGCGGCTGCGCCCTGCGAAGGTCGACGCGCCCCGGATGTCCACCCGGTTCGTCTCGTTCGGCTACAAGTACGGCATCCCGCTCGACGCCGATCTGCTCTTCGACGTCCGCTTCCTCGACAACCCGTATTTCGTCCACGGTCTCCGCGAGCTGACGGGGAACGACGAGCCGGTGCGGGAGTACATCCTGAAGAACGCAGATGCCCTCGAGTTCATCTGCAAGACGGAGCAGCTCCTCTCGTTCTGCATGCCGCGCTACGCCAGCGAAGGAAAGAGCTACCTCACCGTCGGCATCGGGTGCACCGGCGGCCGGCACCGCTCCGTCGTGCTCACCAACGCGCTCAGCGACAGCCTGCGGCGGAAGACGGGGCTCCCGATCACGGTCGTGCACAGGGACGTCGCCCGGGCGAGCACGAGTGGTGTACCCTCGGGGGTGGGAGAGGGCATGGCCGGGACGCCCGGCGTGGATCTCCGGCTGCCGCAGCCGGGAGCGACCCCGTCGGAACCTCGACCGGCAACGGACACGAGCGTGACGGGGGGCGATCGGTGACGACCGAGGCGGTGAAGAGGCGATTCACGATCATCAATGTGCGCGGGCTCCACGCGCGCGCGGCGACGAAGCTGGTGCAGCTCGCCGGGCGCTACGACTGCGAGATCTCGCTGACCGGGCCGGACGGGCAGTCGGCCAACGCGAAGAGCGTGATGGGCGTGCTCCTGCTCTGCGGCTCGATGGGCACCCAGATCGAGGTGAGCGCGACGGGCGATCAGGCCACCGACGCCGTCTCCGCCATCGGCGAGCTGATCGCCTCGCGCTTCGGAGAGCACGAGTGACGCGGGGCCCGAGCGCGCTCTCCTCGGACGCCCCGGGCGAGCACCCCGCACCGGCGGACGCCGCCCGGAGCGACTCGGCGGCGCCCGCCGCCCGCGTCGACTCGATGCCGCCCGGCTCCCGGACCGAGACGCTGCGGGGAATCTCCGGATCGCCCGGGGTCGCCATCGGCGCGGCCGTCGTGATGGGCGGGCACCGGACGAACCACCCGCGCCGTCGCGTCGGCTCCAGCGAGATCACGGCGGAGCTCGAGCGCTTCGAGGCCGCGGTCGAGCGCGCGCAGGACGAGCTCCGCGACATGGCGAAGCGCATCGGCGATCACCGCGCCGAGGCGTCGATCCTCGAAGCCTACCTGCTGATGCTCGGCGATGAGGCGCTCGCCGACGCCGTGAAGCGCCAGGTCATCGAGGAGCGCCGCTGCGCCGAGTGGGCGGTGGCGACCGCGTGCGAGGCGATCGCGGGTCGCTTCGCGGCGCTCGACGACCCGTACCTGCGCGAGCGCAGCCACGACGTCATGTTCGTCGGCGAGCGCCTCTTGCGCGCCTTCAGCCTCCCGCCCCAGGAGCCGCCGTCCTCGCGCGACACCTCGCCGCTCTCCACGCGCAGCCTGATCGAGCTGCAGAACTCGATCGCCATGCCGGCGACGTTCGGCGCGGCGCTCCCGCGCTTCTCCGGGCCGACCATCCTCATCGCGCACGACCTCTCGCCGGCGGACACCGCGGCGATGGTCGACGAGCCGGTCGTCGGCTTCGTCACCGAGGTCGGCACCCGGACGAGCCACACATCGATCATGGCGCGCGCGCTGGAGATCCCGGCGGTCGTCGGCGTCAGCGACGTGCTGCAGCGCGTGATCACGGGCGACATCGTGGTGATCGATGGGCTGCGCGGCACGGTCGTCGTTCGCCCCGGCCCCGTCGAGCTCGCGGAGGCGCGCGCCCGCGCCGAGCGCTACGTCGCGCTCTCCAAGGAGCTCTCGGAGTCCAGGCACCGGGCTGCCCAGTCGAAGGACGGCGTCAAGGTGTCGCTCCGGGCGAACGTCGAGCTCCCGGCCGAGGCGATCCTCGCGCGCGACCAGGGCGCCGACGGCATCGGCCTCTACCGGACCGAGTTCCTCTACATCGATCGCACGTCCCCCCCTTCGGAGGACCAGCAGTTCGAGATCTTCCGCGCCGTCGTCGAGGCGCTCCGCCCGAAGCCGGTCACGCTGCGCACGTTCGACATCGGCGGCGACAAGTTCGTCTCCACGTTCCAGGTGCCGCCCGAGATGAACCCGATGCTCGGGCTCCGCGCGGTCCGGCTCGCGCTCTCGCGCCCCGACGTCTTCCTCGAGCACCTCCGCGCCATGGTGCGCGCCTCCGCCTACGGCGACGTGCGGATCATGATCCCCATGGTCGCGGGCCTCGGCGAGCTCCGGCAGGTGCGCGCGCTGCTCCACCGCGCCCAGGAGCAGGTGCGCGCCCGCGGCCAGCCGTGCGCGGACGAGATCCCGCTCGGCGTGATGATCGAGGTGCCCGCCGCGGCGGTCATGGTCGATCATTTCGCGCGCGAGGCCGCGTTCCTGAGCCTCGGGACGAACGATCTCATCCAGTACGCGCTCGCGGTCGACCGGACCAGCCGCTCGCTCGCCTACCTGGCCTCGCCGTTCGATCCGTCGATCCTGCGCCTGATCACGAAGGTGATCCAGGCGGGTCAGGACTTCGGCAGGCCGGTCTCCCTCTGCGGCGCGATGGCGAGCGATCCGCTCGCCGCCCTGCTCCTGCTCGGCCTCGGCCTCCGCGACTTCTCGATGGAGGCGGCGGCGATCCCGGAGATCAAGGAGACGCTCCGGCGCGTGACGGTCGCCGACGCCGAGGCGGTCGCGGCCGAGGCGCTCGCCTGCGCGACGGCGGAGGAGGTCGAGTGCTGCGTCGCCGCGGCGTTCGCGCCGGACCTCTACGACCTGCTCGCGGGAGAGCGCGCCACGCGGTGACCCGCGCTGCGGGCCGTCCGACCCGCCGTCAGCACCCCCTTTCTGCTTGAGCTTGCGCGGTGGGCTTCTTAGCGTGAGCCCGCTTCATGGAGTCCCGAAAAGCCATGCTGGCCGCCTGCGCGGTGGCGCTCGGCCTGTGCGCGGCGGGCTGCGAGGAGGAGGCGCCACCGACGCGGCTCGTGGGGCAGGTGCACCTGACGCTGCTCCACACGTCGGACATCCACTCTCGGCTCTTCCCGTACAACCTGCAGCTCGGCCAGGTCGACGCGGCGCTCGGCCTCGGCGCGGCGACCTCGATCGCGAACGTCGGCGGCGCCGCGCGCATGTCCCATCTCATCGGCCGCGAGCGCGCGCGGTCGTCGCGCGCGCTGCACCTCGACGGCGGCGACTGCTTCCAGGGGGCGCCGATCTTCAACTTCTACTCGGGTGAGGCGGAGATCCGCGCCCTCGGCGCCATGGGCGTCGACGCCATGATCGTCGCCAACCACGAGTTCGACCGCGGCGCGCTGAACCTCGGCATCCAGCTCCAGCAAAACGCCGGCTTCCCCATCCTCGCGGCGAACTACCTGCTCGAGGACCCTGCGCAGCCCGGCGCCTCGCCGCTCGGCGCCATCCTTCAGCCGTTCACGGTCTTCGACCTCGCCGGCCTCAAGGTCGGCGTCGTCGGGATGGGCAACCTCTCCAGCCTGACGTCGATCTTCGAGGCGCCGAACCGGCTCGGCGTCACCCCGCTGAACACGACGGAGGTCGCCCAGTTCTACGTGGATCTGCTCCGCCCCACGGTCGACGTCATCGTCTTCGTCACCCACCTCGGCCTCGACGGCGACGAGCGGATGATCGAGACGACGACGGGCATCGACGTCGTGCTCGGCGGGCACAACCACATCGTGCTCCAGCCGCCGAAGCGCGTCCGCGACTGCTCGCTGTACTACGACGACGAGGAGCAGAGCCACTACATCCTCCTGAACGACGAGCGCTCCCCCGGCGACGGCGCGAAGCGCCGGCGCTACTGCGCGCCGCGCGACGTGGTCCTCGCGCACTCCGGCGCGTTCGCGCAGTTCGTCGGGCGGCTCGATCTCGTGCTGTCCAGGGACGCCTCCGAGCTCGGCGGCGGCTACGATCCGCTGAACGGCTACGAGGTGCTCTCGGATCGGTACGAGCTCTTCCCGGTGACCGAGGACGTCCCCGCCGATCCGATCGTCGCCTCGGTGCTCGAGCCGTACGCGCAGGGGCTCGACGCGCTCGCGAACCTCGATCTCCTTGTCGGCTACGCGCTCGACGGCTCGCGCCGCGCCGCGCCGAGCGGCGGCGACTCGCCGCTCGGCAACCTGATCGCGGGGGCGATGTGGCTGCGCCTCGGCGTCCAGACCGACTTCGCGCTCACGAACACGACGGGCATCCGCGCCGACCTCGTGCCCGGCCCGGTGACGGTCGAGCAGATGTTCAACATCTTCCCCTTCGACAACTCGATCTCGAAGATGCAGCTCTCCGGCCTCGAGGTGCAGGATCTCTTCGACCTCGTGGCGCGCCGATCGAGCGGCCGAGGGTGCGTATCGCAGGCGCAGATCGCCGGCGCGCGGGTCGTCATCGACTGCGCCGCGCGCTCCTCCGATGGCGAAGCGCCCGGCGTCGCGACCCACGTGTACATCGGCGCGCGCCAGCCGGCGATCGCGTGCCCGAACGGCGACGCCGACTGTCCGGGCGGGGAGGTGGGCAGCTGCGACGTCGAGGCGCGGCGGTGCTGGCGGCCGATCGATCCGATCGCGACTTACGAGCTCGCGACGTCCAGCTACCTCGCCCAGGGCGGCGGCGGTTTCCGCGTGCTCCAGCGCAACACGACGCAGCTCGACACCCAGGTGCAGCAGCGCGACGCGCTGATCGACTACATCCGCGCGGGCAGCCCGTGCGGCGCGGACGAGCGCGGCGAGCTCGCGTCGTGCCAGCGGGACGCCGACTGCGCGGGCGTGGGCGAGGGCTTCGTCTGCGCGTGCCCCGAGTCGGTGGTCGAGGGGCAGGCGTGCAAGACCGGCTCCGCGCCGTGCTCTCGGGGCGCGTGTGTGCTCTCCCGCTGCCGCGACGACGTCGCCGCTCACCAGCGCGCCGTCTGCGCCGACGCGCCGACTTCGTTCGTGCGGGAGCGGTGCGAGAGCGCGCTCGCCCCGTGCAGCGCCGCGGGCGAGCAGTGCAAGTACCTCGCGTGCGTCGACCGGCGGCTCGGCAACTTCTCCGACGGCCGCCTGCGGATGGTGGGGCAGTGACGCCGCGGGCGCGGCTCCGTGTGGCGCTCGCGGCCGCGGTGGTCGCCGGGTGCGGCAGCGACGGCGGGCCGCCCCGGGGCGTCTCCAGCTTCTGGGTCCAGGTCGTGCAGGTGAACGGGGAAGCGCCGCCCTCCGCCGAGGAGCCCTTGCCGGCCAACCGCGGCGACACGGTGGACACCTGGTCGTTCAGGATCGAGGCGCGCGACGCTGCCGGCCGCCGGGCGCCGTTCGACGGCATGGTCAGGCTCAGCGTCGAGCCCGGGGCGGTGCTCGACGTCGAGGCCGACGACGAGGGCGTCGCGGTCGGCCGCAACATCCGGCTGACGGCCGGGGTCGCCGAGGGCGTTGCCCGCGTCGTGGCCGTCTACGGGCCCACCCGGCTGTGGGTCGAGGACCTCGGCTACCGGCCCGTGTCCCGGGGCGACGTGCCCGCGTGCTCGAACGGCGCCAACGATGACGCGCCGGGCGACGTGCTCATCGACTTCCCCGCCGATCCCGGGTGCGCCTTTGCCGACGACGACACCGAGGAGGGCGGCACGTTCGCCGCCGGCGTCTCGAAGCCGGTCGCCTACGCCTTGCCGCGCATCGCCGACGTGCAGGGCGGCGGCTCGGCGACGCCCTACCCGTCCGCGGCGATGCAGATCGACACCGCGGCTCCCCGGCAGGTCGTCGTCACGCGCGTCTCGAGCGACGGCTTCTACGTCACCGATCTCGCCGGCCAGGGCGGCGGCTACAACCACCTCTTCGCCTTCAATTTCAACACTCCTGCCAACATGCGTATCTGCGATCGGCTCGAGTACCTCGCGGGCACGGTCAACGAGTTCTTCGGCTTCACCGAGCTCTCGTTCCCTTCCTACGAGATCGCGCCCGTCCAGGAAGGAGCGGAGTGCCTGGTCCCGGAGCCCACGGTGCTCGACGGGCCGACGATCGCCGGCGCCTCGGCCATGGAGGGCCTCGAGAGCGGGCTCGTGCGTGTCGAGGGGTTCCACATCAGCGAGCGCTTCGGCCCGAAGCCCGCGAGGGGCAACGTCTTCGCCGCCGACCAGTCGAGCTGCGATCTGAACGGCGATGGGCAGGTCGACTTCGAGAGCCCGGCCGAGCGGAGCTGCGCGAACGCGTGCTCGGACGATCCCGAGTGCAGCGAATGGACGAGCTACTCCGCGCGCGGCAATTACAAGATCACGGACGGGTCGAGCACGATCCAGATCCAGACCGGCGCGGTGAGCGCCTTCGATCCGACGTCTCACCGGGGCGAGGTGATCGACGCGGTGACCGGTACGCTCCGGAACTTCTCGGGCGGCTCGCTGAACTGGACGATCGAGGCCCGATGTCCGGACGATCTCGTCTGCGCGGCGCCCGGCTGCGCGCCCGCCGCGAAGTCCTCGAAGGAGGCGTGCGTCCGGACGCGCAGCCTCGACGACAGCGACGCGGAGACAAACTAGCCACCTCCTCCCTTCACCGCGGCCGCGCCGCGCTCGCCGGATCACCCAGGCCCAGGAAAGCCACCGCCCGCCATGAACCGAAGCGCGCTCCGCGCCCCTGCTGTCTCCGCGGCCTTGGTGCTCACGCTCGCACCGCCGGCGCTTGGTCAGCCGCAGCCGCCGCCCGCGCCTGCGCCGGCCGTGCCGGCGCCCGCCGCGCCGGGCGCGGACCAGGCCGCGCCGACGCCCGCGCCCGCTGCACCCCGCTCCGACCACGCCGCGCCGGCGCCCGCGTCCGTCGCACCGGCCCCGGCCCTCGCCGCGCCTGCCCCCGCGCCTGCCGCGCCGCCCGCGCCCGTGGCTCCCATCCTCCCGCGGCTCACGCCCTCGCCGCCGCCCGTGGCCGAGCAGCCGCCCGTCCGCGCGGGGGATGCGATGGACACGCGCCTCACCTGGACCCTCGGCGACGACGACCTGCTCCACGACACTGGCCAGGCGCAGCCGCTCTCGCCGAACCTCAGCATCGGCGATCGGAAGCAATACCGGCTCTTCTTCGACAACCTCAACTCCCGCTTCAGCGGGCGCGAGAACCTGACGCACCTCGCGCTCTACAAGCGGATGCCGGGGTTCATCAAGGGGCTGGACACCGAGGCTTCGCTCGTCCTGCGCTTCGACCTCGCCGCGCTGTCCCGGAACAACAACAACGTCAATCAGGCGCTCTACGACGCCGGCTCGTACATTCGCGCCTTCTATCACACCGATGGCAGCGCCGATGGGAAGACGGGTATCGGCGTCACGCTCTGGCCGCTCGATACGGACCGGTTTCGCCTCGGATACCTGTACGAGATCTCGTGGGGTGGGACGAACGCGTCCATCAACCAATCGATCTTCCCACGCCTCATCGGCACCGCGCCCGGCGCGAAGGTGCAGCTCGACACCGAGCGGTTCAGCGTGTACGCGGGCTTCAAGATCGCGAGCCTCACGCAGGTGCAGCGGGTGCTCACCCCCGGCACGAGCGAGGTCGAGGAGTTCCGCATCGCGCAGACGAACTACGGCGTTCTCCTCGGCGGGGGCGCCGATCCTCACCCCTACGTCCACGTCGACCTCGGCGCCGGCTACTTCCAGCAAGGCCGCTTCGACTGGCCTGACGTCGCGGGCAAGCCGGTCTACACCTACGGCGCCTCGGCCCGCGTCGTCGCCCACGCGAAGGGCGAGCCCGTCCCGCAGTCGGTAGACTTCATGCTCTATCGCAACGACCCGGACAGGCCGCAGATCCTCTTCAACGCCGAGTCGTACACGCCGGGCAAGACGACGTGGGCCGTGATCCTCGAGGCCTCGAACCTCTTCCAGAACCTCAAGGACTTCGACTCGGCGGGCGCGACCACCCGACAGCCGGCCCGCGCCGCCGCCCTCCAGGCGGTGGTCAAATCCGGCTACGCGCGCGCGAGCGTCACCGGCATGTTCCGGGATCTGCCGTTCGTGCTGCGCAACCAGCCGAGCTTCATCCCGTTCCAGTCCATCCCGGAGACCGGCGGCTCCTCGACGGATGACGAGATGTTCATCGCCCTCGCGGCCGACTATTACATCGCGTCCGCGCGGCTCACGCCCGGCATCGGCGCGGGGCTCCAGCTCCCCGCCTCGTTCGGCACGATGTCCTTCGACATCATGAGCGCGCCGATCGCGCGCACCGTCGTCGTGCGCGAGCAGGGCAGTGTGTCGATCCTCCCCTACGACACCTCGGCTGTGCCCATCTTCCAGGCGCGCGTGAGCCTCAAGTGGGATATCAGCACGATCCTCTCCGCGGTCGCGTGGGTCCAGTATGTGCGCGACAACAACGGCACGTTCATGGAGCGCGATCCCTCCGACGGCACCGTGGCCCTGCGCACCTTCGTCAACCCTGACTTCTTCGGTCTCGGCACGAGCGCCCAGGCCCGCTTTTGAGCCGGCCGCCGCGCCGCGCGCTCACCGCGCGCCCGCCTCCGGCGCTCATCGCGGCTGGAACGCCTTGAACGCCGCCACGGCCCGCGGCGAGGTGCTCACGGTCTCGACGATGCGGAAGCCGCCGCGCAGGTAGAAGCCCTCGAAGTGCAGGACGCTCTCGCCGTCGGCGGGCTCGATCTCCCAGTAGCGGGAGCGATCCTTCGACGTGCCGAGCACGGCGATCCGCCGCCATCCCGCCGGGACGATCCCGGTCCATTCCGGGCCCCGCTTCTCCGTCAGCTCGAAGTCGTCGCGGCTGTGCTTCACCCGGAAGCTCGCGTCCGGCCCCGAGCCGATGCGCGCGTCGAGCGCGCCCCCGGGCGGTCCCTTCGCCAGCTGGTCCTGGCGTCGCGGCCCCCGCTTGCTCACGCGGTAGCTCGCGACCGAGTGCGGATCGAGGTAGTAGGTGCCGCCTTCCTTGCTGGCGCGCAGCCGCCCCGCGTAGATCGCCTGGCGCACCGCGCTCTCCGAGATGCCGAGCTGCTGCGCCGCGTCCGGCACCGTCAACGTGAAGCGCGTCCGCGGCGTCGTCGGCGCCACCTCGAGCGGCAGCCGCTTCCGCGCCACGCAGTCGAGCATCACGTGGAACGTCGGGTCGCGGTACACGTCGGCGGTCGCGATGCCCCGGCCCGCGACGGAGGCTCTGTCCAGCAGCGGGTTCTCCGGACCGAGCACGAGATCCAGCAGCTCGACGTCGGACACCGAGGGATCCCTGACCGCCGCCAGCACCCGGGACAGAAAGGCGCCCAGCTCGCC
Organism: Sorangium sp. So ce375; assembly: GCF_051473855.1. Lineage (NCBI taxonomy): Bacteria > Pseudomonadati > Myxococcota > Polyangiales > Polyangiaceae > Sorangium > Sorangium sp. So ce375. The sequence goes on along the minus strand of NZ_CP150335.1, from coordinate 8,220,753 downwards.
CGTCGGCGTCGCGAACTCGACCGTCTCGCCGGACAGCAGCGTGTATTGCGTCTTCATCTCGCCTCTTCGCAGCTCGTCGTGTGCGCTCGCCCACACCGCGCGCCGCACGCGTGCCCGGGGCCACGCGAGCCCGATCCGTCCAGGAGGCGGACGAAGTCCCACGCACGCGCCGGAGGCGCGCGCAGGCGGATCTCACCCCACAGCGGACGAAGCGCCGACGAAGCCCGCCTTCATGGACGGGGTCGCCCGCACGTCGCCCGAGTCGGGCACGCGTTCAGCGCCGCAGCTGTCCATTACTGTATGCCCGTTCAGGTTGTCTCGTCTAGTGGCTTCGGACGCCGCTAGGACAAATGCCGTCCCGCTTCCGCGGTCGCATCTCATCCGCAACTATCTGAAACTAAACGTTAATTCCGTACTTACAGAACGCGCTGGGCTCGCGGAAAAATCGTCGGAGCTCACCGGCGGGGCGCGGATCGGGGCGCATCACCCGGGTTGCGACGCCGTCGCACCCGGGTCGGCGAGGGATTCTGTTCAGTGGGTCGGCCCCACCGTTTGTTCAGGTGTCGGGCCGCTGTCGCGTCTCGGCGAGGGCCTCGATCGTGTCGCGATCGTGATCTCGGATGCAGTCGACGCCGTTGCGCTGGAACTGGATGGCGGCGGCCAGCGCGGTCCGGCTGCGCTCGCGGTCGATGGCCCACGCGGCGTGTCGCACGAGCAGCGCGAGCTGAAGCGCGCGGCCCAGGGTGATCGCGACCCGGCGGGCGCCCGCCTCGAGGCCGGGGCGGTCGGCGGCGGCCATCTCCTTGATCCACGCGCGGGCGTGGGACACCGCGCGCGACGCGGACGTCTCGGCCTCGGCGAGCTTCGGCTCGACGACGCCGGTCAGCAGGCGCGCCACCTCGGCCGCGAGGACGTCGAGCGAGCTGTCCTTCAGGATCACCCGCAGCGCGTCGAGGGCGAGCACGTTCGTCGTGCCCTCCCAGATCGTGAGGACCTGCGCGTCCCGGAGCAGGCGCGGCAGCCCCGTATCCTCGACGTAGCCGGCCCCGCCGAACGCCTCGAGCACCTCGCTCAGCACCGACACCGCCTGCTTCGCGGTCGTCAGCTTCGCGAGCGGGATGATCAGCCGCAGGAGCTTCGCCTCCGAGTCGGTGAGCGAGCCCGTCTCCTCGCGCCCGAGCAGCTCGATCGCGCGGAAGGTCAGGTGGAAGGCGCCCTCGAACTCGGCCTGGAGCTCGGCGAGCGTGTCCATGTGCAGCGGCTTCTCCGCCAGCGGCGTGCCGAACTGGACGCGGCCCTGGGCGTACGAGCGCGCCAGGGCGAGCCCGCGGCGCATCCCCGCGATCGCGCCGATCGCGTTCCAGGTGCGCGTCACGTTGAGCATCGGCGCGATCGCCCGGACGCCGTTCGTGAGGCCCGTCACCGGCGTGGCGAGGACGCCGTCGAGCGTGATCTCGGCGGTCGGCACCTTGCGGGTGCCGAGCTTGTCCTTGAGCCGGTTGATCACCACACCCTCGCGGCGCCCCGCCTCGCCCGCGAGCTCCACGTAGAAGAGCGCTAGCCCGCGGCTGCCCTCCGGGTTGCCCTCGGGGCGCGCCAGCGTGAGCGCCATCTCCGACGTGGCGGCGGAGGCAAACCACTTCGTCCCGTGGAGCCGGTAAGCCCCGTCGGGGCCCGGGCGCGCCGCCGTCTCGCTCCGCCCCACGTCCGAGCCGCCGGTGCGCTCGGTCATCCACTGGCCCGACGTCCAGGCGGTCGCGGGGTCACGGCTTGTGAGCCGGGGCACTGCGCGATCGATGAGCGCTCTGTTGCCGCTCGCGAGGAGCGTCCGCGCGGCGCCGTCGGTCATCGCGAGCGGGCACGTGTACACGTCGCTCGACGCGTCGAAGAGGTACGCGAGCGCGAACTGGTGGACGCGGGAGAACGCGCCGTGCGCCTGCTCGTAGGCGGTCGCGACGACCCCCTGCTCGCAGGCGATCCGGGCCGCCTCCTTCCAGAGCTGGGTCAGCTCGACCTGATCGACGCGCCTTCCCCAGGCGTCCCACGACGTGAGCTTGGGCTCGTTCGGGCGATCGGCGAGCTGCAGCCGGTAGAGGCGGCCGCCGGCGAGCTCGCCCATCTCGCGCAGCGAGGGCGTGATCGACGCGGCCACCTCGCGGGGCAGCACCCGCGCGAGGTAGGACCGCAGCACGCGGTCGTCGTCGTACTGGTTCCCGAGTGTGGGAGGGTCTTGATAAAAAGCCACCGGCCGACTCCTAGGTTGGTGCGCCGCAGCCAGAACCGTGTGACGCGCGCGCGCGCCGATCACGTTCCGCGCGCCCCTGGGGGCACACGCGGCGACTCGCAGCCTCGTATAAAGCTCGAACCTACTGAACCCGTCCCATCCGGTTCAACAGGAAGCCGAGGGGGCGTCGAGCCGGCGCAGCGAACGGTGAACCTCTGCTGCGAATTTCGCTGCAGCGGCCGGTTTTTGTGCGCTGTTCGGGTGCTGTGTCGCACGGAGAGAAGCGGAAGTCGCTGAATGTGCAGTTCTTGACTTCTCCGATGCACCAATGCATATGGCTGCGGGTGAAGCTCTCGAACAAGGGTCGCTACGGTGTGCGCGCATTGTTCGATATCGCATTCCACAACGACGGGCGGCCGACCCAGATCCGCGAGATCTCGGAGCGGGAGGTCATCCCCGCGCGCTTCTTGGAGCAGATCTTCCAGGACCTGAAGAAGGCCGGGCTCATCAGCTCGAAGCGGGGGCCGCGCGGCGGCTACCACCTGGCGCGGCCCGCGAGCGAGATCAGCCTGGGCGACGTCGTCCGCGCCCTGGAGGGGCCGGTCGCCGTGATCGCCCCGGATGACGACGGCAGGTCGGAGGGCTCGCCGCTCGACCCGCCGACCGCCGTGTTCCACGATCTGGCGCTCGCGATCGAGCGCTGCTTCGACTCGGTGTCGATCGCCGACGTCTGCGAGCGCGGCGTCGAGCTCGGCGTGCGCCGCAAGGGGCGGCCGGAGCGCTCGACCTACGTGATCTGAGCCGACACCATGAGTAGCCCCGACCGATCCGCAAAGTCCACCGGCGTCCCCCGCGCTCCCGCGGAGGTCGCGGCGCAGCTCCCTCCACTCCCGTCGCACCCGCGCGTCGTCGACAGCCTCCTCGACCTCGTGGGCGACACGCCGCTCTTCGAGATCCGCCTTGTCGACGCGGCCACGCCCCGGGGGCGGGTCTTCGGGAAGGCCGAGCAGCAGAACCCGGGCGGCTCGCTGAAGGACCGGATCTGCCTGGCGATGATCGAGGGCGCCGAGGCGCGCGGGCTGCTCGGCGCGGGCGGCGTGGTCATCGAGCCCACGTCGGGCAACACCGGGATCGGGCTCGCGATCGCGTGCGCGGCGAAGGGGTACCGCTGCATCCTGACGATGCCGGCGAGCATGAGCCTGGAGCGGCGCCAGCTGCTCGAGGCCTACGGCGCGGAGGTCGTGCTGACCGAGCCCGAGCTGCAGATGGAGGGCGCCATCGCGAGGGCGCGCGAGCTCGCGGCGGAGATCCCGGGGGCGCTCATCCTCAGCCAGTTCGACAACCCCGACAACCCGCGCGTCCACGCGGAGACGACCGCGCGGGAGATCCTGCACGCGATGGCCGGCCTGGACGCGCCGGGGCGGCCCGGCCCCCGGCAGTCGCTGGCGATCGACGCGTTCGTCGCCGGCGTGGGGACGGGCGGGTCGGTGAGCGGCGTCGGGCGCGTGCTCAAGCGGTTGCGCGCGGCGACCCGCGTCATCGCGGTCGAGCCCGAGTCGTGCGCGACGATCTCGCGCGGCGAGCGCGGGCCCACGAAGATCCAGGGGCTCGCCGCCGGGTTCATCCCCGCGAACTACGACCGGAGCGTGGTGGACGAGGTCCGGACGGTCAGCGATCGCGCCGCGTACGACACGAAGGTGGCGCTCGCCCGGCAGGAGGGGCTGCTCGTCGGCATCAGCGCGGGCGCCGCGGTGCGCGTCGCGCTCGACGTCGCCCGCGAGCTCGGCCCCGACGCCAACGTCGTGACCGTCCTCTGCGACACCGGCGAGCGTTACTTCAGCCTGGACGAGTATTTCCGATGAGCGGCGGCGGCGGTGAGGTGATCCGCGGGTGCGTGCTCCTCGTCGGGGCGGGGGGCATCGCCGCGCCCGCCGCGCTCGCGCTCGCCGCGGCAGGGGTGCGGGAGCTCCGGGTCGCCGACGATGACGAGGTCGAGCTCACGAACCTGCACCGGCAGATCCTGTTCGACGACGACGACGTCGGCCGACCGAAGCTCGACGCGTTCTCGGAGGCGCTGCGCCGCCGCTTCCCGGGGCTCCGCGTCGACCGCCGTTACGGCCGCTTCGCGCCGAGCGCGGCGGCGGGGCTGATGCCGGGCGTCTCGGTGGTGGTGGACGCGACCGACAACTTCGCGTCGCGGTTCCTCATCGCCGACGTGTGCCGCCTCACGAGGACGCCGGTGGTCCACGCCGCTGCGATCCGCTGGCGCGCGACGGTGATGGCGGTCGCGGGGGAAGGGGCGCCCTGCTACCGCTGCCTTTTCGAGGACCTCCCGACCGGGGACGCGCCGGATTGCGCCACGGCCGGGGTGGCGGGCCCGGTGTGCGGCGTGGCCGGCGCGCTCGCGGCGGATCGCGCGCTGGCGATCCTCGAGGGCGACACGTCGGTCTTCGGCCGGATCGCGACATACGACGGCCTCAAGGACACCCTGCGCAGCGTCCCCGTCTCCGCGCGGCCTGGCTGCGCGCTGTGCGGCGCGAGCGCCGCGATCGCGACGATCGACGCGTCCCGCTACGTCGTCGCGTGCGCGGCCGAGAGCGGATCCCCGACCCACGAGAGCGGATCCCCGACCCAGGTTGAACAGGACCGCGAGAGCGGATCCCCGACCCCCGTTGAACAGGACCGCGAGAGCGGATCCTCCACGCACCACAACACTGGAGAGCAAGACCATGGCTGACACCGCGACCGTCCGCATCCCGACCCCGCTCCGCACGCTCACCGGCGGACAGGACGAGGTCAAAGCCGCCGGCGGCACCGTCGGCGAGCTGATCGAGGACCTCGAGAAGAGCTACCCGGGCATCCGCGATCGACTCCTCGACGAGAAGGGCGTGCGCCGCTTCGTGAACATCTTCGTGGGCGACGAGGACATCCGCTTCCTCGACGGGCTCAAGACGCCCGTGAAGGGCGGCGATCAGGTCGCGATCGTGCCCGCGATCGCTGGGGGCTGAGGTGGACGACCCGCGCTATCTCCGCCAGGTGCTGCTCGCGGAGATCGGTCCAGAGGGACAGGCGAGGCTCGGGGCGGCGACGGCGCGCGTGCTCGGCGGCGGGGGCGGCGACGCGCCGCACCTCGCGCACGAGGTGGCGGAGCGCTACGCGCGCGGCGCCGGCTTCGGCGCGCTCGCGGTGGGCACGATCGACTTCGACGCGCTCGCGCCCGCGCACCTCGTCGCCGCGCCCGCCGCGCGCGCCGTGCTCGCCGGCGCGCGCGCGGCCCTCGCCGAGATGCGCGCCGCCCTCGCTCTGGGCGGCGCCGCGGCGCCTGCGGGGAGCGCGGGGCAGGGGAGCGCGGGGGAGGTCGACCCGTCATGAGGCGCTCGCTCGCCCGCTCCCGCCGCATGGCGTCGGTCGTCGACGCCGTGGGCGACACGCCGCTCTTGCGGCTCTCGCGCGTCGGCCGCGACACGCCGTCGGTCGAGGTGTACGCCAAGCTCGAGTTCGCGAACCCCGGCGGATCGGTCAAGGATCGCGCGGCGCTGCGGATGATGACCCGCGCCGCTGCGGACGGCCGCCTCACCAGCCAGAAGACGCTCATCGACTCGACGAGCGGCAACACCGGGGTCGCTTACTCCCTCTTCGGCGCGGCGATGGGCTTCAAGGTCGCGCTCGTCATGCCGTCGAACGTGTCCAAGGCGCGCAAGGACATCGCGCGCGCGTTCGGCACGGAGCTCATCTTCAGCGATCCGATGGAGGGCTCCGACGGCGCGATCCGCCTCGTGCGCACGCTGGTCGAGAAGGATCCGGAGCGGTATTTCTACCCGGATCAGTACTCGAACGAGGACAACCCGCTCGCGCATTACCACGGCACGGCGCGCGAGATCCTGGAGGCGGTCGGCGACAGGATCACGCACTTCGTGGCCGGGATCGGCACGAGCGGCACCATCGTCGGGACGAGCCGGCGGCTGCGCGAGCACCACCGCCCGATCCGCTGCATCGCGGTGGAGCCCGCGGACGCGCTCCACGGGCTGGAGGGGCTCAAGCACCTGCCGAGCTCGCTCGTGCCCGCCATCCACGACGCGGGCGCGTACCACGAGACGATGCGCATCACGACGGAGGACGGCTGGGACATGTCCGATCGCCTCGCGCGCGAGGAGGCGCTGCACGTGGGGCACTCGGGCGGGGCGGCCGTCTTCGCGGCCTTCGAGGTGGCGAAGCGCCTGCACCGCGAACAGCAGGGGGGGTGCGTCGTGGCGATTGTCCCGGACCGGGGCGACCGCTATTTTGCGCCCATGAAATGGGAGAAGCGTTACTTATGGTGATGTCTCCGCAGCCGTGGACCGCCGGTGGGGTGGTCCTCAAGGCGAGCGTCCTGAAGGCGGTCGAGGAGGAGGCGCTCGCGGGCTATGCGCGCGACGAGGAGGCCTGCGGCTACCTGAAGGGGCCCGCGGGCGAGCCGCTGCTCTGCGACGAGCACGTCCGGATGGACAACATCGCGAACAAGCTCCACGCCATCGATCCGGAGCGGTACTTCCGGACGGCGCGGACGTTCTTCGACTTCAACGGCAAGCGCTTCTCCGACGCCGTCGAGAAGGGCGCCTCGGCGGGGCGCCCGGTGAAGGTGCTCTACCACTCCCACCTCGACGCCGGCGCGTACTTCAGCCCCACGGACGCCGCCATGATGAGCGGCGGCGAGCCGCCGGCCGAGGAAGGGGGCCAGATCGTGCTGGGGCCCGGGCCGGCGTTCCCGCTGGCGTTCCTCGTCACCAGCGTGCGCGGCGGCTCCGGCGAGGGGCGTCCGGAGGAGACGCCCCGCATCGCCGAGCACCGCCTCTTCGTGTGGGACGGCGCCGCGTTCGTCGCGTCGACGTTCTCCGTCGTCGATTGAGCCCATCGCGCCGGGACGTGTGTCCCCGCGCTTTCGCGCAGCCCCCATCCGCTCGTCGAGGGATCTGCACCCGAGGCCGGAGAGGCCGAGTCCGTAGTCGTCAGTTGATCATCGAAGGAGTTGCCTAAATGTCAGGTTTTGTTGTCTGGTTCACCGGTTTGAGCGGCGCCGGCAAGAGCACGCTCGCGGCGATGCTCTCGGCCGAGCTCCGCGCCCGCTCCGTCCACGTGGAGGTGCTCGACGGCGACGAGGTGCGCACGAACCTTTCGAAGGGCCTCGGGTTCTCGAAGGAGGACCGCGATACGAACATCCGGCGGATCGGATACGTGGCGAAGCTCATCGCCCGCTCGGGCGCGTGCGCGATGACGGCCGCCATCAGCCCTTACAAGGCGATCCGTGACGAGCAGCGGGCCCAGATCCCCCACTTCGTCGAGGTGTTCTGCTCCTGCGAGATCCCCGTGCTCGCCGAGCGCGACGCGAAGGGGCTCTACAAGAAGGCGCTCGCGGGCGAGATCAAGAACTTCACGGGCATCGACGACCCGTACGAGGCGCCCGAGAGCCCCGAGGTGGTCGTCGACACGGGCAAGGAGACAAAGGAGGAGAGCCTCGGCAAGATCCTCGCCAAGCTCGAGGAGCTCGGGTACGTCCCGAGCCGCGGCGCCGCGGTCGCGGTGTCCGGCGCGGCCGCCGCGGGGGCGGCGGCGGGCGGCGCTCGCGGGCTGATCGCGCCGCACGGCGGCGAGCTCGTGAACCGGTGGGTCGAGGGCGCGGCGAAGGCGTCGCTCGCGGAGCGGGCGAAGGGGCTGCCGGTCATCGACCTCGACGAGCGGACCGAGAGCGACGTCGAGATGATCGCGATCGGCGCGTTCTCGCCGCTGCGCGGCTTCATGAACTCGAAGGACTACCTGCGCGTCGTGCGCGAGATGCGGCTCGAGAGCGGCCTGCCGTGGTCGATGCCGATCACCCTCGCCGTCTCCGAGCAGGTGGCCGAGGGGCTCCGCGTGGGCTCCGAGGCGGCGCTCCGCGCGCGCGACGGCCGCATCGTGGCGGTCATCGAGCTGAGCGACAAGTGGCGGCCGAACAAGGAGCTCGAGGCGCAGGAGGTGTTCCGCACGACCGAGACGAAGCACCCGGGCGTCGCGTACCTGATGGGCACGGGCCCCGTGTACGTCGGCGGCGAGATCCGCGTGCTGGAGCGGCCGGTCGACTCGGCGTTCCCGGCGTACGACCGGAGCCCGGCGACGACGCGGGCGTACTTCGCCGAGAAGGGCTGGCGCCGCATCGTCGGGTTCCAGACGCGCAACCCGATCCACCGGGCGCACGAGTTCATCACCAAGACGGCGCTGGAGATCTGCGACGGCCTGATGATCCACCCGCTCGTCGGCGCGACGAAGTCGGACGACATCCCGGCGGACGTGCGGATGCGCTGCTACGAGGAGCTCATCGCGAAGTACTATGTGAAGGACCGCGTGCTCCTCTCGATCTACCCGGCGGCGATGCGCTACGCGGGCCCGCGCGAGGCGATCTTCCACGCGCTGGCGCGCAAGAACTACGGCTGCTCCCACTTCATCGTGGGGCGCGATCACGCCGGCGTCGGCAGCTACTACGGCACGTACGACGCGCAGGAGATCTTCAATGCCTTCAGCCCCGGAGAGCTCGGCATCACCACGCTCAACTTCGAGAACGCGTTCTACTCGACGACGGTCGGCGCGATGGCCACCGCGAAGACGGCGCCGGGCGACGCGTCGACGCAGGTCAACCTGTCCGGGACGAAGGTGCGCGAGCTGCTCCAGCGCGGCGAGCTGCCGCCGCCGGAGTTCTCCCGTCCGGAGGTCGCGCGCATCCTCATCGAGGCGATGCGCGGCTCGAAGTAGCGAAAGGGGCCTGATGGCCGCGGCGCGCGGCGCCGTCGATCGGGGCCGCCGCGCGGCTCCCGGCGTGGCGCGCGTGGCGCGCGCCGCGGTCCTCTCGCTCCTCACCGCGCTCGCCGGGCTCTCCGCGGGGACGCCGGCGCGCGCGGATCTCAGCGACGACGCCGCGCGCGTCGCGCGGATGTGGTCGCTGTCGGGCGCGCGCGTCGCGCGCCTCCCTCCTGTCTTCCTCGAGCACGGCCGCACCCGGGTCGTGGCGATCGACCCGCCGTCTGTCGGCGAGGGCGGCGAGGGCGGCGCGCGCGGCGCGACGGCGGACGAGTGCCTCACCGCGGCGTTCCTCGCGGCGCGCACCGCGGAGTTCACGCTTTTGCCCGAAGGGTCGCCGGGCGACCTCACCGCCCTCGAGGGCCTCGTCCACCGGCTGCGCGGCGCGGAGCCCGAGGACGATCGCCGCGTCCTCAGCGCCGCCGGCGTCGCGGCGATCACGCGGTGCGGGGCCGCGCGCGAGGAGCTGCGCCGCGTGGCGATCGACGTGCTCTCGACGCGCGGCGCCTTCGATGTCGTCGTCGCCGCGTCGAGCGGGCCGCTGGAGCGCGTCGAGGCCATCCTGCCGGAGCGGGCGTCCGGGCCGGTGGCGCCGCGCGGCGACCCCGGGCGGCCCTCCGAGCCGGGGCCGCTCGACGCCCGGGTCGCGCGGGCCGCGCGCCGCGCGCGCGCGGACGGGGCGCCGCGCGTCGCTTCGACCGACATGCGCGCCTCGTCGATCGGGACGGGGCAGTTCTCGGTCAAGCTCTCCGAGGGCTGCCACCGCCTCGACCTGATGGCCGAGGTGCCGAGCGCGCCGCTGCGCCGCGCGACCGACCTCGACGCCGAGGCGCGCGAGGAGAGCACGGGCAGGCTGCTCGAGCGCGACAGGTCGGACGCGCCCGACGCCCGGCTCGATTTCTGTCTGGGCGAGCCCGGCGTCGTCGAGGTGCCGTTCCTGGGGGCCGCGGGGCCGGTGAAGGTCGTGCTGTCCGACGCGCAGTGGCCGATGTCCGCGTTCGTGCCGGGGCACTTCGGCGCGCGCGCCCGGGGAAACCTGGCCGCCGCGCTGCGCCGCCGCCACGCGCCCGCGCCGCGCGCGCAGGCCATCGCCGAGGCGGTCGGCGCGCAGGGCGACACGCTCGTCCCCGTCCAGGTCGAGCCGGGCCGCTGCTACTTCGCGGCGGCGGCGCTGGTCCGGGGAGAGCTGCGCGCGCTCCGGCTCTCCGTCGAGCTCGGCGACCGCGCCGGGCGCGACGACGCCGGCGAGAACGGAGAGAGCGCCGGCGTGGCCTTCTGCTCCGAGATCGAGGAGAGCGCCGCCCTCCGCGTGTCCGCGCGGGGCGGCTCGCCGGTCTGGGTCGTCGCGGTCTGGCCGATGGACTGACGGCTCACTCCGCGGCGCGGGGGGGCCTCGGGCGGCGGCGCGGGGCCTGCTCCTGGCTGGGGTTGGCCACGGAGCCCGGCTGGGCCCGCTCCGGCAGCAGCTGGCGGAGCTGCCAGGCTTGGAGGAAAGCCCGTCGCTCCGCGGCGCGCAGCGCGTGCTGGTGCTGGCCCATCATGAACGCCGGCACGACCAGCATGAACAGGGTCGTCAGCGTCAGCGCCGTCATCGTCGCGATCTTCGAGTGCTCGACGGCCTGGGGCAGGATGACCATCGCGCCGCCCGCGAACTCGTACGAGCGGGGCAGGACGCCCGAGTACTCGATCCACGCGGCGACCAGGACCGCGACGCAGCTCGTCACGACGACGGCGAAGCGGTAGGCCGTCCGGTACGTGAACGAGTTGCCGTACGTGAGGATGACGAGCAGCATCGGCATGAAGAGCAGCGGGCCGAAGCCGCGCCCGATGCACAGGAAGCTGAGCACGTTGAAGACGAAGCCGGCGTAGGCGTACCACTCCGCGGAAGGGCGGTGGACGACGCGCGCGGCGATGAACTTCATCAGCGCCGCCAGGGCGGTGAAGCCCAGGATGAAGGCGAAGACCTGCCACTCGCGGATGCCGAGCCAAACGGCGGCGACCAGCGTCGCGATCGCCGTCGCGAGCAGCTCGGCCCGCATGCCCGCGCGCAGCTGCAGCCGGTGGCGCGCCGCCGCGGCCGCGTCCAGCTCGGCGAGCACCTCCGCCGGCATCTCGCGCGGGGGCTCGGTCAGGATGCGCCGGAGCGTCTCCAGGGCGCGCTCGTTGGACGGGTCGAAGGCGAGCGCCTGGCCGACCTCGCTGAGCAGCGCCTTCCGGGCGCCCTCGGCCTCCTTGCCGCCGGCGAGCGCCTCCGCCACGCGCTCCTGGGCCAGCCCCGCGTGCCGCGCCGCGAGATCGCGGCGGAGCTCCACGTCCTTGTCGCCGTCGAGGAACCGCTCGACGGCCTCGTAGAGCGCGCGGGCCGACGGGTAGCGCTCGGACGGCTCGCGCCGCGTCGCCGTCACGCAGATCGCGTCGAGCTCCGGGGGCACCTCGCGCTCGGGCGCGCGCACCGACGCCCGCGCGTCGGCGCCGTGGATGAGCGAGTCGAGCATCTCGGTGCGGTCCTTCTTCGGGTGCAGCGGCTTGAGCGTGAGCAGCTCGAAGAGGATCGCGCCGAGCGAGTAGATGTCGCTGCGCACGTCGAGCGTGTCGACGCACCCCTGCGCCTGCTCCGGCGACATGTACCCCAGGGTCCCGAGCACGTCGCCCGGGATGGTCCGCGTGCTCATGGGATCCTCGCCCATGTCGATCGTCTGGAGCGGCGTGTCGATGAGCTTCGCGACGCCCCAGTCGAGCAGGTACACCTCGCCGAAGTCGCCGAGCATGATGTTGGCGGGCTTCAGGTCGCGGTGGAGCACGCCGCGGGAGTGCGCGAAGTCGACGGCGATGCAGATCGACGAGAACGCGGTGAGCAGCTTGCGGCGCGAGAAGCTCTGGAGCGCCGTCGGGTCGCCCTCGCGGAGCTCGTTCAGGATCCTCGCCAGCGTGAGGCCCCGGAGGCGCTTCATCGTGAAGTACGCCGAGCCCTTGCTGTCCACGCCGAGGTCGTAGACGGGCACGATCGAGGGGTGCTCGAGCTGGCCCTGCACCCGGGCCTCGCGGAGGAACCGGTGGCGCAGCGTCGTGTCGCCCTGGTGCTCGGCGCGGATGACCTTCATGGCCACGTCGCGGCCGATGCGGCGGTCCCTGCAGAAGTGGACCTCGCCCATCCCCCCGACGCCGAGCAGCGACCGCATCTCGTAGCGGGGCGCGTCGCTGGACAGGTCCGCGAGCTCGGCGCGGGCGCGGCCGAGGCTCACGGGCGTGGGGCTCTGTCCGTGCGAATCTCCGCCCTTTCCGCGAGATTTTCGCATCTCGGGGAGCTGCTCGAGCGTCTCGAAGTCGTCGTCGAACAGGGCCATGGAGTCGGGGAAGCCAGGCTCGGTCGCGCCGTGCCAGAAAACAACCACACCGGCAGGGCTCCGCGTGGCGACCCTCGACCGCCTCGACGGACGGCAGCGAGCGGCGTTGCGGAGTGCTGGGCTTCTTTAGACGAGGAAATCGCGTATCGGGTGGTCGTGTCAACGGGATGCTGCGTCCGTAGAAGACGGCCGACCGGCAATGCGACGGCCGCGCGCCGCGCACCCCACGCGCGGCCGGGGTGAAGGCAGGCGTTGCTCGCGAAATGAAGGTCGATGTCGGGCGTTCAGCGCCGCTGGCGCGCGCTGTGGTGGCATCTCCGTCGCGCGGCGTGAGCGTTGTTGGGCGCGTTACGGCGCCGGCGGTCGCCCGCGGAGGCTCGGTGCGCTCGAGGTGCTCGATGCGCGCACGCGCTCGAGGTGCTCCGCGTGCTCAACGTGCTCAACGTCCGACGAGCGCGAGCAGCGTCCTCTTGTTCGTGAGGCCGACGTGCCGCCCCACGGGCTCGCCCTTCAGGAAGGCGACCACCGTCGGCAGACCGCGGATGCCGAAGCGCTGCGCGGCCTCGGGCGACTGGTCGACGTCGAGCTTGACCACCTTGACCTGGCCCGCCGTCTCGGTCGCGATCTCATCGACGATCGGCGCGAGCCGCTTGCAGGGGGCGCACCAGGACGCCGAGAAGTCCACGAGCACCGGCGTGTCCGTCTCCAGGACCTCCTGCGCGAAATTCCGGTCGTTGATCTCGATGACATTGCTGCTGCCCATGGCGCTGTCCTTTCGGTCTTCTCTGGATTGAACGGGCCGTGGCTGGGATGCGCCGGCGCGACGCCGGCCCGAGCTTCGACAGCCACGCTCGCATCAACTGTTATAGGTACGGTTTCAGTTTCTGCCAGGGGAGCGGCTCGGCCGCCCGCCGCGATGACGGCCTCGCGCAGGTCGGGGCAAGGGGCAGCGCGCCTGTCGTCCTGGACACGGGCCGCGCGGGGCCTCGCCGCGCGGGCGAGGCGCCCTGGCGATCAGCCCGCCTTGACGGGCGCCGGGCGGCCGAGGTGCTGCGCCCGGAGCGCGATGTCCGCGACGGTCTTCTGCGCGAGGCCGCGCAGCAGCCCTGCGTTGGCCGCCTCCGCGACCTCGTCGAACGCCCGCTGGATCCCCGACCCGATCGGGCACCTCGCGTTCGGCTCGCACGGGCTCGGCGCGATGGCGCCTTCCGGCTCGACGGCGGCGTACACCTCGCTCAGCCGGATCTTCTTCGCCGGCCTCGCCAGGCGATAGCCCCCCGAGCGGCCTTCCCGCGCCTCGATGAGCCCGGCCTGCGAGAGCCGCGCGAGGATGCGCCGCAGGAAGGCCGGGTTCGTGTTGATGCTCGCCGACAGCGCGTCGCTCGCGCAGCTCTCGTCGGACTGCGCGAGCAACGCGAGGGCGTGGGTGGCGATGGCGAAGCGACCCGAGGACATCGAACGGCCCCTCGGCCGTATCTGAGGGCTCCGGGGGTTCCGCTGTCAAGGCGCGGCGGACGGTCGAGCGTTCGCGCGCGCGCCTCCGCGCCTCGGCGCCTGGTCCGTCAGCGCGACCTGGGCGAGGTGCGGATCAGCACGAGGGCTTCTCCCTTGCCGTCCGCGAGCCGCAGCTCGATCGACGCGGGGACGGGCGACGGGCCGGCGCAGCGGCTGTCGGACACGACGTGCCGCGCCCTGGCGAGCGAGCTCTCCCCCGTCGAGGTGTCGACGAGCCGCAGATCGACGCCGGTGCCGTCGGCGTCGAGCGCAGCGATCACCTCGGCGCACGTGTTGGCCGGGATCGGGAGCGGGAGGATCTTGAGGCGCGCGGCGTCGAGCGCCACCGCCTGCGCGCCGGCGGCCGCGGCGGCGTCGGCGGCGTCGGCGGCGTTGATGCGCCCGAGCAGCCTGCCGGCGGCGAGCGGATGCGCGACGAGCGCCGGCGGGGCCTCGGGCTCCTTGCGGACCTCCACGGCGAACGGGCCAGGCTGCGCCATCGACTCGACATCGACCCGGGCGGGGCCGCCGCGCCCGCAGGTGAAGAGCGTCGCCCGGGCGCCGCCCCGGGCGCGGCCGAGGAGCGCGTGGCCGTCGCTCCAGAGCTCCGCGAGCACGTCGGCGAGCGGCTTGCCGGCCAGCACGTCGATCCGGGCGCAGCCGGCCGGCAGCTCGATCGGCAGCGTCGTCCGGCTGCCGAGCCGCGCGGCCCCGGTCGACACGCGCGGCGCGCCGTAGCCCCGGCCGGCGAGCGCGCGGCCGTGGGCGGCCCGCGCCTCGGCGAGGTCGCGGCCCTCGGTGACGCGCTCGATCGGCGTGGCGCCGGAGATCTCCGCCTCGGCGCCCGGCTGCGAGCGGCCCACGACAACGGCCACGAGGCCCTGCGTGCCGCGCGAGCGGATCGCGATCGACAGCTCGATGGAGACCGCCGAGCAGAGGAGCAGCGAGCGATCCTGGCCCCGCTCGCGCGCGCGCGCGACGACCCTGCCGGTCTCGTCCTCCGCGACCACCTCGAGCGAGGCGACCTCGTCGCTCGGGGAGACGAGCACGTCGACGCAGCGGCCGCCGTCGAGGTTCGCGCCGATCCGGCTCGCGGCCCTCGATCCGACGGGCATCGCGACGCGCCGGACGTCCTCCCAGCGCGCGCCGATCGCGGCGCGGTGCGCCCTGACCTTCGCCTCCAGGCCGGGCCACGACTCGAGGCGCCCGCTCTCGTCGCCGGACCTGCCGCGCGCGCCGACGGCGCGGGCGACCGCGTCGGCCGCCTTGACCGGGACGCTCTGCACGCCGACGCTCACCGCCCCGGAGCCCGACATGACGCGCGCCATCACATAGAGCCTCCGCGGGTGCGGCGGGCAGACGAGGATGGAGGGGCGCGCGTCGGCGGCCTCGTCCGTGGAGAAGGCGCTGCCGTCGTCCTCGAAGGCGAACAGGTCGACGTCGCTGATCGTCGGCGAGACCCGCGCCATCGCGAGCATGCAACTCGCCGGCGGGCACCTCGACGAAGGCGCCGAGCCGATCGCCGTCGGACGCCATGTCCGCCCCGATCACCCGCAGCGCGCTCGCGCCGGCCTGCGCTGCGCGCTGCGCGTCGCCCCCGAGGAGGGCGCTGCCGTCGATGCGATCCGGCAGCGCGCGCAGCGTCTCCGGCGCCGGCGCGCCTGCGGAGGCGATCGCGCCACCGTGGCAGGCTGGCAGGGCGGCGAGCGAGGCCGCGAGCGCCCAGGCCGCGCGGATGGGCGCAGGCGTCGGCGCGGGTGAAGGAAGGGACGCGGGATGTCGGGGGCGCAAGGGCGTGGGCTCGTCGGGGCGCTCGAACGAGAGAGGAGGTTCTACTTCAGCGCGGCTACGGCATCCAGGGCGCGCCGGCCGCCGCCGCGCGGCGCCGCCGTCGACCGCGTCACCCCTCGGCGGTCTCGGCGCAGATCCGTCCGAGCGTCCGGACCGCGTGCTCGCTCAGCTCGGTGAACGGGTAGCCGCAGTTCACCCGGATGTAGTTCGAGAAGCGGTGCTTGGCCGAGAAGATCGGCCCCGGCGCGACGCTGATGCCGTGCTCGAGCGCGCGCTCGTTCACGTCGAGCGCGCTCGTGCCGGACGGCAGCTCGACCCAGAGCACGAAGCCCCCGGCGGGGCGCGAGACGCGGGTGCCGGGCGGGAAGTGCTCGGCGATCGCCTCGCTCATGCGCGCGACCTGGGCGGCGAGCCGGCGCCGGAGCGTCCGCAGGTGGTGGTCGTACCCGCCGATCTCGAGGAACTCGGCGATCGCCATCTGCGGCAGCGTCGCGGTCGCCACGCTCTGCGCGAACTTGAGCTGCTCGACCTCGTCGAGGAAGCGGCCGGGCGCCGTCCACCCGACCCGGTAGCCCGGCGCCACCGTCTTCGTGAACGACGAGCAGAGCATCACGAGGCCCTTCTTGTCGAACGCCTTGGCGGGGCGGGGGCGGACGTCGCCGAAGTGCAGGTCGCCGTAGATGTCGTCCTCGATGAGCGGCACCTCGCGGCGCGCGAGCATCGCGACGAGGCGCTCCTTCGCCTCGTCGGGCATGGCGCTGCCGAGGGGGTTGTTGAAGTTCGGGATCGCGAGGCACGCCTTGATGCGGTGGCGGCCCAGCATCTCCTCGAGCACGTCGAGGTCCATGCCGGTGCGAGGGTGCGACGGGACCTCGATCGCCTTGATGCCGAGGCTCTCGATGAGCTGGAGGAGCCCGTAGTACGCCGGCGACTCCAGCGCGACCGTGTCGCCCCTGCGGGCGACCGCGCGCAGGCAGAGGTGGAGCGCCTCCATGGCGCCGACCGTGGTCACGATGTCGTCGGGGGAGAGCGCGACGCCCCACTCGACCGAGCGCCTGGCGATCTGCCGCCGCAGCGCCGGCAGGCCGGGCGGCGGATCGTACGAGACGCCGGCGCCGCCCGCGCTCCGCGCGATCGCGCTGAGGATCCGGTTCAGCTTGTCGGTCGGCAGGAGCTCCGGGCTCGGGCACGCCGCGCCGAACGGGACGATGTGCGGGTCCCGACAGGCCCGGTAGACCTTCGAGACGAGGCTCTTCACGCTGACGCGCGTGGCGGTGGTGCAGGCGCGCGCGGCCCGCGGCTCGGGCAGCGCCGAGCCCCGGCGGGCGCGGACGTAGTGCCCCGACTGCGGGCGCGCCTCGATGAGCCCGCGGTTCTCGAGCTGCAGGTACGCCTGCAGCACCGTCGCGACGCTCACCCCCTGCTGCCGGCTGAGCCGCCGCACCGACGGGATCCGGTCGCCCGGCCGCAGCGTGCCGCGCGCGATCAGATCGGCGATGTGCGCGGCGACGCGGTCGTAGAGGTGGGCCTCGTCCTCGGTCTCGATGGGCGCCTGGACCTGCACGAGACGAAGTGTACAGCCAGGCGAGCGCTGCGGTACCGGTACAGCTGCCGGGCGTGAGGACCAGCACAGTCGCCTGTTCCCACAACTGTGCTGGCCTCAATTACTGGCCGACTGCCTCTGTACCGGTCGCTCGCTTGGCCCCACTCTCCAGGGCATGAAATTGACCTCACTTGTTTCGGAGCCGCCATCGCGCCTCCGAGAGGCGTCGCGGATCGAGCTCGGGAAGGGTGGCCTGTGGACGCACCGCCTGCGGGGCGGTCCGCTGCTCCTGAGCTGTACCGCCGGCGCGGTCTGGATCACCCGCGAGGGCGAGCCGGAGGACGTGGTGCTGGAGGCGGGATCCAGCTATGGAGGCGAGGGGCGCGGGCTCCTCGTGGTGGAGGCGCTCGAGCCGGCGCAGATCGCGGTGGCGAGGGGCGAGGCGGGGAAGACGGCGCGCGCGGCGCTGGCGAGGGCGCGGGGCAGCTGGCTGGTGCTGCTCTCGCTCCTCGCGCTGTACGTGATCTGGGGCTCGACGTACCTGGCGGTCTCGGTCGCGCTCGAGACGCTGCCGCCGTTCTTGCTGGCCGGGACGCGCTTCATGGTGGCGGGCGCGCTGCTCTACGGCGCGCTCCGGCTGCGGGGCGCCCCTCACCCGACGCCGCGGCAGTGGGGCGCGGCGGCGCGGATCGGGGTGCTGCTGCTCGTGCTCGGCAACGGGCTCGTCGTCATCTCGCAGCAGTGGGTGAGCTCCGGCGTCGCGGCGGTCGTGGTGTCCACGATGCCGCTCTGGCTGGCGCTCTTCACCACCGCGCGAGGCCGGGGCCATGCCGGCGCCCCGGAGGTCTCCCGCCGCGAGTGGATCGGGCTCCTCGTCGGCTTCGCGGGCGCGGCGCTGCTCCACCTCGGCGGCGACCTGCGCGCGGCGCACGCCGGGGCCCTGCTCATCTTGCTGGCCCCCGTGGCGTGGGCGCTCGGCTCGCTGTACAGCCGCTCGCTGCCGCTCCCGGAAGGGCCGATGGCGGTCGCGGCGGAGATGCTCGCGGGCGGCGTTGTGATGCTCGGGGTGAGCGCGCTCTCGGGCGAGCACCTCGCGGCGGCGCCGTCAGCGCGGTCGCTGCTCGCGCTCGCCTATCTGACGCTGTTCGGATCGATCGTGGCCCTCAGCGCGTACACGTACCTGCTCCGGAACACGCGCCCGGCGATCGCGACGAGCTACGCCTACGTGAACCCGATCGTCGCCATCGCGCTCGGCGTCCTGCTCGGCGGCGAGCGCGCCTCCGCGACGACCTGGGCCGCGGCGGCCATCGTCGGCGCCGGCGTCGTCATCGTCTCGCGGCGTTAGCTCCGCCCGAAAGGAGCCGGTCACGGTGGCCGGACTCCTGCGCCGCGTCGCGGCGGCCTCGCGCGGGCGGCCCTCGCGCTGTCTCCTCGGGATTGTGCCCCGCTCCGCGCCCCGCGTCGGCTCCGATGCCGCGTCGCGACAGCCGCCTTCGCGCTCCGGGCGCGCGCCGTCGAAAGTAGGCAATGCGGGGGGGCGGCGTGTAGTGTTCGCTGGGAGGAGGCGAGACACTAGATGAAGCGAGGGTACCGGCTGCTCGGCTGGGCGCTGCTCCTGTCCGGGGCGCCGTCAGCGTGCAGCGGCGGCCACGTGGGCGCCGAGCCGCACGGCGGGGCGAGCGCGACGTCGGGCGCGGACGCGGGCGCCGGAGAAGGCGGGGGCGGGGCGGCGAGCGCCGGAGAGGGCGGCGGGGCGGTGGGCGCCGGAGAAGGCGGCGGGGCGGCAGGAGTCGCCGCGGGCGCGGGCGCGGGGCCGAGCGGCGAGTGCGCGGCGCTCGCGCCCGGGCCCCTCGAGCCGGTGCTGGTCACGGACGTGTTCAGCGGCAGCGACGACTTCGCGTTCGACGGCCAGGGCTACCTCGTCGCCAAGCAGGGGCCAAACCTCGTTCGCTTCGACGCCACGGGCCGGACCTCGAACTTCGCGTCCCTGCCCGGCACCGTGCTCGGGCTGCGGTACCGCTCCAACGGGACCCTCGTGGCGGCGCTGCCGACCCGGAGCGCCGTGGTCCAGGTCTCGGCGTCCGGCGTCGTCGGCGATTACGTAGCAGGCCTCGCGGACCCGAACGGCCTCGCTCCGGACGCGCAGGGCAACGTCTGGGCAACCGCCGGCGACCGGGTGATTCGCATCAATCCGAATGCCACGGTCGATGAGATCGCGAGCGGCGCCCCCGAGGTGAGCAAGCCGAACGGAATTGTTTTCGACCCGACGCGAAGGGCCGTTTTCTACACAAACTCCTCTGCTGGCGAAATCCGCAGGATCAACCTCGCCAACCCTGGCGAGCCTCCCTTGCTCGTGGTCACGGTCGCTTCGTCCGTGCTCGACGGACTCGTCCTCGACACGTGTGGTCACCTCTACACGGTCGATAACGAGAACCGGACGCTCTATCGGGTGCGGCTCGATGCGGGCGGTGCCGCCCTGGGAGAGGCGGAGCTCCTGGCGCGCTTTCCGACCGGGGTGGCCAATGCGCAGTTCGGGGCGGGTCCGGGCTTCGATACGAGGACCCTTTATGTCGGAGGCGCAGCCGGCTCGCTCTACGCCGTTGCCGTCGGCATCGCCGGCGCGTCGGTCCCCGCGCCGCTGGAAGCGCCGTGATGAACGCTCCCCGGAGGCGCGCTGGAGGGTGGGCTCAGCGAACGCCTTCGGCCGCGGCCACTTCACCCTTCTTGAGCTTCCCTTGAAGCTCGCCGAGCCTCACCGCCGTCCGATCGAGGGCCCGCGCGGCGCCCTCGAGCGCGATCCGTCCATACCCGATGGCCACCTCTGCCCAGGAGGTGCCCAGCTCGCGCAGCGTCTCGACGAAAGGCGGCTTGACCGCCTGCGCCCCGCTGGCGTCCGCGGCCTGCGCGGGCCCGGCGGCCCCGTTCACGCTGTTTTCGGCCTTCGGCTCCGTGATGCTCTGGGTCTCACTCATGGTCTGCCTCCCACTTCGGTATGTCCCCCCGCGACGACCGCGGGCGTACAGCAATGATGAATCGAACGTTGACCCCCGTGCCCCGCGCGTCGCCCGCACTCGCGGGCTCGCAAGACGCGATGTGCACTGGAGCGAGGAGGGCCTCGCCGCACGGCCGTGCCCGCGAGCAGAGCCACCTTGTGGCTTTGTCGGAGGCACAATCGCGACGCCACGACACTGCGACGCGACGCGTTAACTGTCAAGGCCTCATGTCGATTTTGTTGCAGTCGGTTTTCCCTAGGTTGTTTGATGAGGACGCTGCGGCGGCCATCGCGTTCGCTCGGCAGGTCAAGGAAGGGAGTCGCCCCATGTCGCTCGCGCGCTGGAACAAGGCCACGCCGTCAACGCTGTTGTGGCTTCTCGTGGTGCTGTCGCTGCTCGCAGTTCCCTCGCTCTCGATGGGGCAGGCCCCGGGCGAGCCGACGGCGGCGCCGGCTGCAGGCGCGGCGCCCGCGGCGCCTGCGTCGAAGAGCGCCGCGACGCCGGCGCAGGCGCACGGGCCTCCGCCGGATTCGTGGGCAGGACAGCTCGAGATGCTCTCTCGCTGGGTCGACCAGCGCGGCGCCTCGGGGCGGTGCGAGGAGCGCTGTTATGCGCTCGATCGGCTGCGCATCACCGGCGAGGTGGGCGAGGGGCCGCTCCAGTTCGAGCTCTCGGGCGGCGTGCTCACGGACGGCCCCGTGGCCGTGCCGCTCTTCGGGAAGCCGGAGCACCTCCGCATCGAGGCCACGCTCGACGATGGACGGCCCGCGTCGCGCCGCGAGGCCGCGCCGATCAGCTTCGAGGCCGACCACTACTACCTCTGGACGGCCGCGCGCCGCTTCGTGCTCCGGGGCTCCCTGTCGCTCGAGGGCGATCTCACGCTCCTTGTCGCCGGTCCGCTCAACAGCTTCGAGGCCGACATCACCGGCGGCTCCGTCGCCGAGGGCACGCGGCTCTCGGGGCTCCGCGACGCGACGCTCCACTTCACGCCCGAGGGGGGCGGGACGCAGAGCGCGGGCCCCACGGTCTTCCAGCTGTCGCGCGCGGTGCGGGTCGGTCGGGAGATCGGCTTCGAGTACCGGCTCGTCATGCGGTCGGGCAGCGACCTCGGCGTCGTGCGCCTGCCGCTCGCGTTCGGGGAGAAGGTGCTCGACGTCGCCGGCGCGAGCGGCTTCAGGGTCGAGGGCGGGGAGCTCGTGCTGCCCACGTCGGGCCGCGCCGCGGAGATGAAGATCTCGGGCACGCTCCCGAAGGTCGGCGCCTTCTCGCCCGATCCGCGCTCCGCCTACGAGTGGTGGCTGTTCGAGTCCGACGCGGAGCACCGCCTCACCGTGACGGGCGACGGGCGCCAGGTCGACGCCGCCGAGTCGCCGATCCCGCGGACCCAGGCGACGTCGCGGCTCCTGCTCGTGCAGCGAGGGCAGCGCGTCGAGGTCGCGGTCGAGCCGCTCGCGGGCGTCGAGGTCCTCGCCGCGGTGGTGCGCTCGCACCGCCGCACCCTGGTCCTCACCGAGCGCGGGGACCTCGTGGCCGACGACGCGCTGACCTACGAGAACAACGGCATCGATTACCTGACCTACGCGCCGGGCGCGCGGCCGATCTACCTCGCCACCGACGGGAAGGCCCAGCGGATCATGCACCAGGGCAAGGCCGCGGAGGAGGTGCTCGTGCCGCTGCAGACGGGGAGCCACGCGATCCAGGTGCAGTCGCTGGCGCAGGCGGCGGTGCACTCGCTCGGGGGATCCCTGGAGCTGCCGATGCCGAGCTATCCGCTCACGGCGAGCGAGGTGGCGCTCACGGTCGGGCTGCCCGAGCGCGTTGTGCCGCTCGCGCTGCTCGGCGGCGACCGGCCGGTGTGGTTCGCGGACGCGGGCGACGCGTTCGCGGTGGCGATCGGCTTCGTGGCGGCGTGGATCGCCGTTCGACCCGGCGGGGCGACGAGCCGCGGGCGCGTGCGCGCGCTGCGCGCGCTGGGCGGGGTGCTCATGGCGGGCCTGTGGTTCCTGGCGCCTGCCACGTTCGTGGCGCTCGTGGTCGGCATCGCGACGGCCGTGGCCGCGTGGCTCGCGGGGCGGCTCCTCGGGGGCCGGGGCCGCGCCGCCGCGATGGTGGTGCTGCTCGGCATGGGCGGCATGGCGCTCCTTGTCGGGCTCTTCGCGGTCTCGGCGGGGCGCTACAAGGCGGAGCGATGGAACGCTACGTCGTACAGCGATGCGCCGGCGTCGGCGCCCGGCGTCGCGCGCAGGGCCAAGGATGACGACCTGGCCAAGGGCGGCGGAAGCGCGCTCGCCCCTGGAGGCGCCGTGCTGGAGGGGGTGACGCCGGTCGCGCTGTCGCTCCCGGACTACGAGCGGGCCGTCCAGGCGCGCCGCGAGCTCGTCACGCGCGAGCGCGCCTTCCGCCCCGTGCTCGTCTACACGACGCTCTCGGCGCTCGTGCCGCTCGTGCTCCTGTGGCTGGCCGGGGCGACGGTGCTCCTCGCCGCGCACCGCGCGCCGCTCACGGAGCTCTACCGGCGCGCGGCCGCGCGACTCGCCCGCAGGCCCGACGAAGAGGGCGTCCAGGGCGAGCCGCCCGCGCGGGCGCGCTGAGGTCGACCGCAGCCATGGCGTGGTCGCCTCGTCTCGCCGTGGCCCTCGCGCTCCTCGCGCTGGTCGCGCTCCGCATCGCGCAGCTGAGCCCTCCCGACGTCGTCGCGGCGAGCGCCCCGCTCGAGGTGTTCTCGGCCGAGCGGGCCAGGGCGCACCTCGTGCACCTCGCCGCCGAGCCGCGCCCCACCGGCTCGGCGGGGCACCGGCGGGCGCGCGACTACCTGCTCGCGGAGCTCTCGGAGCTCGGCGTGCGGGCCGAGGTCCAGCGCGCCTCGGTCCTCAGCCGGCAGTGGGGCCTGCCGTACGACGCCGCGCACGTCGAGAACATCGTGGCGCGGCTGCCGGGCGCGGACAGCACCCGGGCTGTCGCGCTCGTCGCGCACTACGACTCGGTGCCCGGCAGCCCGGGGGCCGCCGACGACGGCAGCGGGGTGGCGGCGCTCCTGGAAGCGCTGCGCGCCCTGAAGAGCGGCCCCCCGCTGCGCAACGACGTGCTGCTCCTGTTCACCGACGCGGAGGAGGGAGGCGTCCTCGGGGGCAAGGCGTTCATGGACGAGCACCCGCTGCGGGGCGAGGTGGGGATGGCGCTCAACTTCGACGCCCGCGGGGCCGGCGGCGTTGTCGCGATGTTCGACACCGGGCCCGGCGACGCCTTCCCCGTCCGCGAGCTCGCCAGCGCCGCGGCCTACCCCGTGGCGTCGTCGCTCTTCCCGGAGGTCGCGCGGCGCATGGGCCACAGCACCGATCTCAGCGTCTTCAAGCGGGCCGGCATCCCCGGGCTCAACTTCGCCTTCTCCGACGACGCCGCGCACTACCACGCCCCGTCCGACACCGTGGACAACCTCGACCTCCGGAGCGTGCAGCACGCCGGCGACTACGCGCTCTCGCTCGCGCGGCGCTTCGGCGCGCTCGACCTGCGGGAGCTCGGGCGCGGAGATGCGGTGTACTTCAACACGTGGGGCGCCCACATCGTCTCGTACCCGATCGGCTGGGCGCTCCCGATCGCCGCGCTCGTCACCTGCCTGTTCGCCGGCGTGGTCGTCCACGCGGGGCGGCGGCGGGCCGCTTCCCCGGGCCGGATCGCCGCGGGGCTCCTCGCCTTCGTGGCGCTGCTCCTCGGCGCCGCCGCGGCCGTGGGCGGGCTCGCGTGGATCCTCCGCGCCCTGCACCCGGTCCTGCGGGTGATGCCGTTCGAGCCGTACAACGCGCCCGTGTACCGGCTCGCGCTCGCGCTCGCCGCGCTCGCGGCCTCGTCGGCGGGCTACCGGTACTTCCGGCGGCGCCTCGGCGCCTGCGAGCTCGCGCTCGGCGCGCTGCTCCTGTGGCTGCTGCTCCTCCTCGCGGCGAGCCTCCTCATGCCGGGCGCGAGCTTCTATTTCGCCTGGCCGCTCGCGTTCGCCCTGCTCGGGCTCGCGGCGGTGACGATCCGGCGCGGCGACGCCCCGCCCACGCTCGCGGACGCCGCGCTCCTCGTCGCGACCGCGGTGCCGGCGGTCGCGCTGGCGGTGCCCGGCCCGTACCTGTTCTTCGTCGCGCTGGGCCTGCCGAAGGCGGCGGTGCCTGCCCTCGCCGTCGCGCTCGTCTTCGGTCTCTTCCTGCCGCACGCCGAGCTGCTCGGCGGCGGCCGCTCGCGGCGGCTCGCGCTCGCGTTCGCCGTCCCGGGCCTGGCGTCGCTCCTCGTGGCCTGCGCCGCCGCGGGCTTCACCGAGGCGCGGCCCCGGCCGGCGAGCCTCGCCTACGCGCTCGACGCCGCCGCCGGGGAGGCCCACTGGCTCTCGGCCGACCGCGACCTCGACCCCTGGACCGCCGCGTACTTCCCGGACGATCGCGGGCAGGCGCCGTCGTTCGCCGTGCCGTTCGTGCGCGTGACGCGCCAGGGCGAGGCGCCGGCCCTCGCGCTCCCGACGCCGTCGCTCACGGTGCTCGGCGATGTCCGGCGCGACGGCGTGCGGGCGCTCCGGCTCCGCGTCGCCTCGCCCCGGGGAGCCCCCTGGCTGTTCGCCGAGCTGACGTCGCCGAACCGGGTGGTCCGCGCCGAGGTGGACGGCAAGGGCGTGGAGGAGCCGGTCCGCGGCGCGGACGCGAAGGCGGGTGTCCGCTGGGGGTTCACTTACATGGGTTTGCCGCCGGGAGGTATCGAGTGGTCGCTGGAGGTCGAGGACTCCGGGCCGATCGAGATCCGGTTGATGGACCAGACCTACGAGCTCCCGCGCGAGCTCCTGCGCGGCCCGAAGCCCAGGGAGATCATGGGCGTGCCGTACCGCCTCGCCGATTCGACGTTCGTCAGCGGATCGTTCAGGCCCTAGAGCGCCGGACAAGACCTGACCGAGCCAGGCGGCCGGGCCGGGAGCGGGCCCGCCGCCTTCGCGGCGCGGGATCAGTCGAGCGGGATCAGTCGAGCGGGATCAGTCGACGAAGATGGGCTCGCAGTTCGTGAACGCGAGCGTCGACTGGATGGTGAAGTTCGACTCCGACGTGTGCCGCTCGGCGTGGAAGAAGTCGAGCGGGTACTCCTGGCCGGGCGTGATCCCGAGCTCGTTTGCCATCGCGTCGAGAACGAGCCTGTCGTCC
Source organism: Sorangium sp. So ce375 (assembly GCF_051473855.1). Classification (NCBI taxonomy): domain Bacteria; kingdom Pseudomonadati; phylum Myxococcota; order Polyangiales; family Polyangiaceae; genus Sorangium; species Sorangium sp. So ce375. Next base: position 8,195,398 of record NZ_CP150335.1, on the reverse strand, counting down.
TGCGGGCCGTGGAGGCCGCCCAGATCGATGGCGAGCCGGTTGTTGATGAACACCCAGAGATCGTCGTCGCCGGAGAACCTGAACTCCTCGCCGCCTTTGTACACGAACTTCATGTGGAGCTCGAACGTGAAGTGGAAGTTGTGATTCCTCCCCTCGTTCCCGAAGCCCTGTTTGTCGATGGGGAAGAAGGCCCGGTTCTCGTACGTGGCAATGCCGTTCGCGCCGACCTCGGGCGTGATCGTGAACTGGATCGGCATGTTCACGCCGTCGACGTCGCGGTACCACTGATTGAACTCGTCCGGACCGGTCGTGTGCTCGGTGCCCCCCTCGTGCGCGTAGACGGGCTTCTGATCCGGGCCCAGCTCGCGCTCGACGATGCCTTTCAGGCCCTGGCCCGTGAACGTCTCGAAGTCGGGGTGCCCCTCGCCGCCCTCGTAGGCGCGGAAGTCGCGCACGATGCCCGTGAGGTTCGCGTCGCACCCGCTGCCGCTGCCGCTGCTGCCGCTCCCGTTGCCCGCGCCCGCCGATACGCCGGACCCGAAGTCGTCGCCGCCCGTGCTCGAGCCGTACCCGGCGCCGGCGCTGTCGCTGGAGCCGTCTGCTCCGTCGGTGCCACCCCCGCACGCGACCCCGGCCAACACCAGCATCGTCGCGAGCGGAGCACACCAGTTCGAATGTAGCGGTCTAAGCATGTGAAGACTCCTTCTGTAGGGGGATATCGTGCGCGGTCTGCGCGTCGGTTCTACGTGGTTCGCGCGTGGTCTGCGCGTCGTTTGCGCATAGTTTGCGCGCGGGTCGCGGCGTGACGGGCGCCAGGATGGGCGGTCGCCGAGGGCGCGAGCAATCCCGCAATTCTATCTCGCCTCAATGGCTGTGCGATCCAGAAAATTGGCGCCGTGCCCTGGCAGCGCAGCTCGAGGCCGAAGCGCAGAAAAGTGCAGCAGCGCGCCGGCCGCGGAGCGCCGGAGAGGCGCCGGGATGTAGGTCGTTTATCGAGATCCGCCGCCGCAGTGGGCGCCGAGGCGCCGCGACAGCGCGGCCGGGAGCCGCTCGCAGAAACCGTCGCTCCGGGGCAGGGGCTCGCGCCGCGCGGTCTGCCAGAACAGCACCGGGCCGAGCGGGCGCTCCCGCGCGTGCGCCATGAGCGCGGCCATGGCCTTGCCGGTGTAGACCGGCTCCAGCGAGATGCCCTCGGCGGCGAGGGCGTCGCAGGCGGCGAGCGACGCGGGCGTGGGCGATCCGTACCCGCGGCCCAGGTAGCCGTGGACGACGTCGATCGGCGCCGCGGGGGGCACGGGCGCGACGCCCTTCTGCGCGAGCGCGGCGCGGAGCTCGGCGGTGAGGGCGCGGAGCCGGAAGCGCGAGGCGAGGAGGCGCTCGACCACGGCGACGGCCACGACCCGCGATCGCAGGCCGCCGAGCGCGAGCCCGACGGCGAGCCCGGCGGCGGTGCCGCCGGAGCCGAACGGCACGTAGACGCGCGCGGGCTCGGGGAGCTCGCCGGCCCGGATCTGCGCGCAGAGCTCGAGCGCCGCGCGCGCGGCGCCCACCATGCCGAGCGCCGACGTGGCGCCGAGCGGCACGATCGCCGCGCCGTCGTCGTCCCGCGCGCGGAGCGGCAGGAAGAGCGACGGGCGCGCGAGGGCGAGCGCGATCCGCGACGGATAGAAGCGGATCGACGTCGGCCCCGAGGCGGTGAACGCGAGGTTGTCGATCACGCCCTTGGAGAGGTCGGTCCAGAAGAGGTGCGCGTGGACCCGCCGGCCGAGCCGCTGCGCCGCGGCGACGAGCGCCGCCACGTTGCCCGAGCCGATGCCGCCCCCCGCGGACCACGCCGCCGCGGTCGAGAAGGGGGGCGCGGCGAGCACGTAGTCGAGCTTCCGCATCTTCATCCCGCCGTGGAGGGGCTCGCAGAGGTCGTCGCGCTTGACGCCGAGGAACTCGAGGCCCAGCGCGGAGGCGAGCCGCGGCAGCGCCGTGACCGGCGAGGGCGCGCCGATCCAGCCGAGCCTGGGAATGCGGTCGATCATCCGAAGGGCGGCTTCGTCGCGCAACGGGGGCACCTCGCGGAGGGTGTAAGGCGGTCAGGCGATCGGGCAATCGGGCGATCGATCCATCAAAGCGTCAGGCGGCCAGGCGGTTCGCCGGTCAGGCGCGCGCGGTCGGCGGTCACCCTGGCGCGCCGGCGCGCTGCCCTGCGAGCGTCGCGTCCGGCTCCAGGACGAGCAGGCGCACGCGCCCGGAGGCGCAGAGCCGGCCTTCCTCGTCGTAGACCGAGCCCTCCCAGACCTGGGTGCGCCGCCCGCGGTCGAGCGGACGCGCGGTGGCGCGGAGCCGCCCCGACCGGACCGCGCGCAGGAAGCTCGTGTGGTTCTCGAGCCCGACGACCGAGCGGCCGTCCGGCAGGGCGTGGAGCGCGGCGCCGATCGACGCCAGCGTCTCGACGATGCCCGCGTGGACGCCGCCGTGGACGATGCCGTAGGCCTGCCGGTGCTGCGGCCCGATGTCGAGCTCGGCCTCCACCTCGTCGCCCGTCGCGCGGATCAGCCGGAGCCCCATGGCGCTCATCCAGCCGTCGATGGCCGCGGCGTTCAGCGCGGCGGCGAAGTCGTCGGATTCCCCCTTAGGCATGGCGGCAGCGTAGTACACGCGCCCCTGGGGCCTCGGGCGATTTCTCTCCGGGCGCGCGGGCGCGTCAGCCCGAGGCCTTCTTTTCCAGGAGATCGGCGAACTCCTCGCGCAGCTTCGACTTGAGGAACTTGCCGGTCGATGTGCGCGGGATCCGCTCGACGAAGAGGTACTCGTCAGGGAGCCAGAACCTCGCGAAGCGCGGCTCGAGGAGGGCGTGGAGCTGTTCCTTCGAGGCGCTCTGGCCCTGCCGCAGGACGATCGCGGCGAGCGGGCGCTCGCCCCAGTGCGGGTGGCGCGCCGCGAACACCGCGGCCTCCAGGACGGCCGGGTGGCTCATGAGCGCGTTCTCGAGCGCGACCGAGCTGATCCACTCGCCGCCCGATTTGATCACGTCCTTGGAGCGATCCGTGATGCGCATGTACCCGTCGCCGTCGATCGTCACGACGTCGCCGGTCTTGAACCAGCCGTCCTTCGTGAAGCGGTCCTCGCCCTCGCCGCCGAAGTACGACGAGGCGACCCAGGGGCCCCGCACCTCGAGCTCGCCCATCGTCCTGCCGTCCCAGGGCAGCGGCCGGTCATCGGGCCCGACGTGGCGCTGATCGACGAACGGGACCGCGTAGCCCTGCGACGCGCGCGTCTCGAGCGAGGCGGCCGGGTCCTCGGCGAGGCCGCCAAGGCTGCTCCGGACGTGGGCCACGGTGCCGAGCGGGTTGGTCTCGGTCATCCCCCAGGCGTGGAGGACCACGAGCCCGTGGCGCGCGCGGAAGCCGTCGATGAGCGCGGGGGGCGCCGCCGAGCCGCCGATCACCATGGAGCGCATCGACGAGAGATCCCAGCGCTTCGGGTGCTCGTCGAGGAGCGCGAGGATGCCGAGCCAGATCGTGGGGACGCCCGCGGCGAACGTGACGCGCTCCCTGGCCATGAGGTCGAGCAGCGACGCGGGGTCGAGGTGCGGGCCGGGGAGGACGATCCTCGCGCCGGCCGCGACCGCCGCGTACGGCAGCCCCCAGGCCATCGCGTGGAACATCGGCACCACCGGCAGGACGACGTCGCGATCGCGGAAGCCGAGCGTGTCGTGCATGCAGGCGACAAGCGTGTGGAGCACGATCGAGCGGTGGCTGTAGGCGACGCCCTTCGGGTTGCCGGTCGTCCCCGACGTGTAACAGAGCATGGCGGCGGTGCGCTCATCCAGCGCCGGGAACTCGAAGTGATCCGGCTCGGGCGCGAGCAGCGCCTCGTAATCGAGCCCGTCGCCGCTCGCGGGCTCCACGGGCCCGTCGTCGTCGAGGATCAGGACACGCTGGATGCTGCGGACCTCCGGCGCGAACTTGCGGAAGAGGGGGAGGAGCGAGCGGTCGACGACGACGACCTTGTCCTCGGCGTGCGCCGCGATGTACCCGAGCTCGGTCGGGTGGAGGCGCAGGTTCAGGGTGTGGAGGACCGCGCCCATGGCCGGGACGCCGAGGTAGAGCTCGAGGTGCCGGGCGTGGTTCCAGCAGAGCGTCGCGACGCGGTCACCCGCGCGGACGCCGAGCCGCGTGAGCGCGTGCGCGAGCTTGGACGCGCGGCGGTGGAGATCGGCGTAGGTCGAGCGGGAGACCGTCCTGTCCGGGCTCTGGGTCACGATCTCGCAGCGCGCGTGGTACGTCCGCGCCCGGTCGAGGAAGTGGGTCAGCGTGAGCGGGTAATCCATCATGCGGCCGGCGAGCATGGTCGGTACCTCCTCGTCCCGCGCGAGGCGCGGGGATCCATCGCGTCAGGAGGGCGCTTCGAGGGCGCCGTGAGACGGCGGCGCCGCCCCCCGAGCGCAGGCTAGCGGCTCGCGGGCGGCGCGGCGCAGCGAATGATGCGTGTGCGGAGATGCGGGGGAGCGCGGCGCCCTGGGCTGCTCGCCCGGGCGCCGCGCCGGCGGCCTGATCCGGCGACTCGAGGCGCGCGAGGGTGGGCGGATCGCAAGATCTCCCAAGAACGGCGCGCGGCACCCTCATTAGATTCGCGAAGAATCGCCGACCCGAGAGGTCGCCAGCGTACGAGGTAGTCTATGTCTGAGCTCATCCTGCACCATTATCCGTTATCGCTCTTCGCGGAGAAGATCCGCCGGATCCTCGCGTACAAGAAGATCGCGTGGAGATCGGTCGAGCAGCCGATGATGGCGCCGAAGCCGGAGCTGACGCCGCTCACGGGGGGGTATCGGCGGATCCCGGTCTTGCAGATCGGCGCGGACATCTACTGTGACACGGCGTGCATCGCGCGGCGCCTGGAGCGGATACGGCCTGAGCCTCGCTGCATCCCGCCGGGCCAGGCCGGGCTGGCCGAGCTGATCGAGGACTGGGCGGATCGTCGATTGAGGACGCAAGCCGTACCTCCGGTGATCGTGGAGATGTTCTCGGTCCTGCCGCCCGGCATCCTTGTCGATCGCGCGGCGATGTCGCCGGGATTCAGCAAGGACGCGATCTTCCAGGCGGCACCGCACGCGCTGAGCCAAGCGCTGCTCTCGCTCGATCGGCTGGAGGGCCAGCTCCGCGGCCGGCCTTTCCTGCTGGGCGACGCGTTCTCCATCGCGGACGCGGCGTGCTTCCACCCGATCTGGTTCCTGAAGCAGAGCGCCAGGCTGTCCGCCGCGGTCGACGCGCGGCCGGCGCTCGCGGCGTGGTTCGCGCGCATCGAGGCGTTCGGCCCGGGCGACGTCCGACCGATGAAAGCCGCCGAGGCGCTCGCGGTGGCCCGCGCGTCCGAGCCGGCCGACGTCGCCGGCGGGGAGAGCGCGACCGGAGAGGGGCTGTCGCCGGGAGACACGGTGTCGATCGTGGCCGACGATTACGGTCCAGAGGAGAGCCGGGGCGTGGTCGTGCGGCTCTCGGCCGCCGAGATCACGATCCGGCGCCGCGATCCGGAGGTGGGGGAGATCGCGGTGCACTTCCCGCGCGCGGGATATCGCATCAAGAAACAGTGAGCCGGGCGGGGGACAGCGCGCCCTGCCTTGCGCCGCGGCGCGCCCCGCCGGCCGCCGTGGTCCTCGCTATCTCCCCGAGCCCGGCGTCGCGCGCCGGAACGCGAGCATGTGGAACTGGCGCTGTTCGTCGGGATAGATGTGCTCCTGCCCGATTGGGCAGGCGCGGCGCGACAGGCACCCTCCGGTCATGCACGTTGCGCCGGGCCCGGCGTCGAGGTGGCCGACGCACGCGGCGACATCGTAGCTGCCGGGGGAGAACGCAGATACGGGACAAGCGCTCAGGCAGGGCTGGTCGGCGCACGAGGCGCAGGGGCTCTGCAAGTCCTCGCGCGGCGGGAGCGACAGCCGCTCCGCGAAGACGAGCGCCGCGCGGTAGCCGTGCCAGAGGCCGAAACGCGGGTGGATGAGGATGGCGAGGGGCGACGGGGACAGCGCCTCGGCCCGCTGCGCCCAGCGCTGGAACGGCCAGTAGGGAGGGCCGGTGAAGGGGAACAAGGCGGTCGCGCCGAGCTCGGCCGCGAGCGGGGACACCACCGCGACGGTCCAGTCGTCGAGCGCGAGATCGGGGGCGTCCTTGCGGGCGCGCGAGAAGGCGCGCCACATCGACGGACCGGCGTTGCCGAGCAGGACGAGCGTCCCCGCGGGGAGAGCGCCTGCCGCCGGGACGCCGTCGCCCTCGCAGGGGTGGAACCCGCCGCGCAGCGTGAGGCCAGCGCGCTCGCAACGCGAGGAGAGATCCGGCCAGCGGGTGGGCATCGCGGCGCGCTTAGGGCGCCTGGACCGGCGCGGCAAGCGAGGCGGCGCCTGGACCGGCGCGAAGGGCCTGAATCGCCGGACGGAAGGCGTCGGGCGCCGGTAGGAAGGCCTCTGTCGCCGGAAGGAGGGCTCCCTGCTCGCCGAGCGGAGGGCTGCGCGCGCTGCGCCCGCACGGCGGGGGTGCGCGCGCCAGCGTCGAGCGCGAGCGCGGCGCCGACGGCCCACGGCGAACGGGCCGCCTCTTGGCGGACGGGCTGGCTCTTGCGGTGCGCTCGCGGATCGACGAGCCTGTCGGGTCATGTCGCGGCCGTTCCGGCCGCGTTCCCCGAGAAGGAGGGATACATGGCGTCGAAATTGGTGACCGACAGGGACAAGTCCAGCCGCGCCGTGACCGCGTCGGCAGAGACGCACGCCGACGAGATCGCGAAGGGGATTGCGGCCGAGCTCGCGCCCTGCCTGAGGTCCGGCGAGAAGATGCCCGACGTGGCGTTGCTCGTGCGCCTCGTCGCGCGCCGGCTCGCCGCGGATACGGCCGCGCTCGTGGCGGCCGACGACGCGCACGAGCGCGAGCTCGCCGACGACGCCGCGCCCCGCGAGGCGCGCGACGAGGCGGCCGCCCGGTTGCGCTCGGTGCTCGTCGATGGCCGCGCCGCCGTCGACGCGGCGTTCGGGCCGGCGGGCCTGCGCAAGCTGCTGCTGGACGGGGCCGTCGCCGAGGACCCTTCCGTGCTCGTCACAGCCGGCGAGCGCGTCGCGAGCGCCCTGCGGGACGCGGAGATCAAGCTCCCGAAGCCGAGGCGCGCGTCGATGAAGCTCGATCGCGCCGCGCTCGCCGACGAGATCGCGGCCGAGCTGCCGGCGCTCAAGAAGGCGCTCGCGAAGGTCGCGACCGAGGAGCGCGAGAAGGAGGCGACGCTGCGCGCGAAGCAGAACGCCATGCGCAAGAGCGACAAGAGCTTCGGCCAGGGCGCCGCGCTGCTCGCCGCGAGCTTCACGTTCGCCGGCCTCGAGGATCTCGCCGCCAAGGTGCGCCCGTCCGGCCGCAGGCCCGGCCGGACCGCGGCCGAGGAGGACGACGCGCTGCCTGCTGAGGAGCCCGCCTCGCCCGAATCGGCTCTTCCCGTCGAAGGCGACTGACCGCCGGCCGCGCCTGAAAGCGGCCCCCACGCTCCCCAAATCGCGCTGCCACGGCCGGGAAACGCGATGATCCCGCGGCAAAGCGCGTTCTGAGCCGTTCCCCTCCGGCGTCGCCGCGGGCGCAGCCCTTCCGAAGCGATCGGCAGCTCCGGCGCCGCCGGACATCGCCTTTCTGACGACTCCAGGGCCGTCTCGCCCTGGGCTCGCCGCCCGCGGAGCGGCTCCAGGGTCGTCTTTCCCCTGGCTCGCCGCCTCCAGAGCGGGTGCTGCGTCGAGCGCCCCACTTCCCTGTCTCCCCTGCGCTCCGGTGGACGACGACCCCCGGGCGTCATCGAGGACTCCCGTCGGACGCGCCAGAGGACTCGTCCCCTCTCCAGGCAACGACCTCCCAGTCCGGCGACGGTCCATGCGTTGAGGACGGATGAATGGCGCGCAAGGGGTGCTGCGCGGTTGAGCAATGTCCCACCGCTTTCGTGGGGACGCTTGCGTCTGGAGAACGTGCGGGCGAGCGTGCGCGGGCGAGAAAATTCGCGGGGTGGAGGCAATGAGATGAGAACCGTGCGATTGGCGACGATCGTTGCGGCGGCCCTTGCCGCCCTGGCGCTCGGCGCGACGGCGTCCGGGTGCTTGTGGGAGGATCGCGAGGAACCGCTGAGCGGGAGGATCTGCGCGATACCGAATACCGGTGTTGTCGAGCATTGCGTCGATGCGAGCGAGGGCCCGGCCAGCGCGTGGAGCAAGGCCGAGGCGGACGGCGAGCTGCCGATATTCATGTGGGCGTGGTGGTCGGGTCGCGTGACGCCACAGGAGCTCATCGCGAGCGAGGCGGAGCTCAGGGCGTGGTTCGACACCATCGATCGGGTCGTGTCCTACGTGCGCGACGAGCAGAAGCACGCCGAGTCGCTCCGGGCGACGCTGAGCGGCGAGCTCCGTCATTTGCTCGGGCTGATCAGGGATCGCCAGGAGGAGGCCCTCCACGCAGAGCCGATCCGCGCGGCCGACAACTTCAACGAGGCGATGACCGGCAAAGCGAGCGCCGAGCGGGAGCCGCTCATCGCGACGATCGCGGCGGACAAGCAGGCAATGGCCGCCGTGCAGGCCATCTTCGATCGAGCCAGGGACGAGGCCGCGCCGCTGCAATCCAGGTACGCCGGGCGCGGCGGTGCGCTTCGCTGCCTACCGAGCGACCGAGGCGGCGGAGACGGCGGCGTACGCGGCGCTCTCGGCACAGGCGTCGCGATCGGCGATCGACGCGCTCGACGGCGTGGAGCAGGCGGTGCTCGCGGCGGCGCGGGAGGCGAGCCGCGCGCCGACCGAGCTCGCCGCGGAGGTGATGACGCTGTCGGCAGAGCTCCAGGCGTTCGCGGTCTCGTCGGAGGAGGTGCTCGCGCCGCACAGGGAGTTCCTTGCGACGCACGGCGCGGCGCCGCCGGACATGACGTCGGGGGCGCTGCGATCGCTGGCTGTGATGCTCGGGTATGTGCAGCGGCGGGTCGGCCGGAGCGACGCGACAGCGACGGCACTTCTCGGCGGGATCGCGCTGCGCCGGCAGGCGCTCGTCGCGCTAGAGGCAGACGAGGTGACGCGCGAGGCGAGCGCGCGGTCGCGGATCCGCCGGGCCTCGGAGGCGTTCAGCGAGGGAGCGAGCGCGCGGGCGGCGGCGCTGTCGGCGGCGCCGCCGATGAGCGAGAAGCTCAGGCTGCCGCTCTTGGCCGAGCGGTGCGGGGAGCTTTTGGCGCTGGTGCAGATGCGGCCGCTCTGCGAGGCGGCGTCGTCCTCGTGGCGAGAGGCGGGGTGTGCGGCGCTCCGAGGGCGGTTCGACTCCGCGGAGGACGAGCTCAGGACGGGCTTGCCGCAGAAGATCGCGGCGGGCCTGGTGGCGCTGCGGGAGAAGGGGATGGCCGCGGCGGAGCTCGACACAGCGCAGGCGAGGCTCGACGCGGGCGACGTGAAGGGCGCCGCGATCGCGTATGACGCCGCTGTGCGCGGCGCGGAGGGGACATGAACCGCTCGAAGGATCCCCTCACGCTGCGCGGGCGGATGGCCGCGGGCTTCCAGAAGGTCGTCGCGCTGGTGACGGTGCTGGCGGCGCTGGCGCCGTCGCCGGCGTGGGCGCGCACCCGCACGCCGTACACGGTGCTCTGGCAGAGCCACCATGACGCCAACTCGTGCGGGATCCCCGAGCTGGAGACCGAGGGCGACGCCATCTTCGAGGTGAACCAGACGCCGCTGCCCACCTATGGGGTCCCGGGCGCGCTGCAGACCTACGGCGACGGCTCCCAGAGCAACACGCGCGAGGCGGAGTTCGACTCGGTGCTGCTCCGCACGGCCACCAACGCGTTCCACTTCGGGGTCCACACCGTGAACGGCCTAGACTGGTGTACCCACGCGCATGACGTGGTGCACCTCGTCTCGGAGCCGCTCGGGCTCAACAAGCCGCTCTTCAACGTTCGCCGCGATGGGACCGGATTCGAGGGCGACACCGACGTGGACCTGAGCCTCGCGGAGGTCAACCCGGCGCTGGCGCGCGACATCGCGGAGCTGGAGGTCGCGCTCGGCAAGCTGATGGACGCGATCCTCCGGAACGCCGCCAGGGTCGCCGACCTCCGGGCGAGGATGGACGTCTTGCGGCAGCTCGATCTGGAGCTGCACGACCTGGTGAACCGGCCGCTGGACGAGATCTCGCGGACCGACCTCGACGCGATCCTCGACCGATACAAGGACGTGGTCGACCCGGCGACGCGGGCGGCGATGGATCAGCTCGTCGACGACCTGAAGAAGAGCGTCAGCGACCTGGAGGACGAGCTCGGGCGGCTCATTGACGAGTTCGGCGCACAGGCGGACGAGGTGGCGGACCTCGCGACGCAGGACGCGCGCGCCGAGGGGTGGAACCCGGACGATCCGTGGGCGTACGCGCTCGGCGAGAGCGAGGTGCCGTGGGTCGAGGTGCCGGACATCGCGGAGGTGGACGGGGCGTTCGACGAGGGGAGGGACCCGTACGCGGCGTATGCGGACGGCGTGATCGTGGCGCTGGAGAAGGACGTGAGCGGCGACGTGGTGGTCGCGCGGGCGGACTTCGTGGCGAGCGTGCGAGCGTGGCGGGCGAACAGCGCGGCGCTGGAGATCGCGCTGCGCGACCGGATGGGCGTGTCGGTGGCGGAGACGAACGCGTTCCTCAAGGCGCAGAACCGGATCACCGGGTACGTGCGGCAGTTCATGGATGCGTCGGACTGGTTCGAGGACTCGCCGGTGCCGCCGGATCTGCGGGCGCAGGTCGACACGGTGCTCAAACCGCGGTTCGACGCGCTCGCGGACCAGATGAAGGACAGCCTGAACCAGTGGACGGGCGACGGGCTCGACCTCGAGCAGACGCAGCTCTACCAGACGATCAGCGCGTTCGCTGGGGCGATGTCGACCGTCGGCGAGGGCTTCGAGGCGTACGCGGAGATGATGCAGACGCTCGTCCACGCGACGACGCGCATCGGGGTGGGGTTCGTGCCGGTGGTGGGGCCGGCGCTCGATCTGTGCGAGGCGGTGACCGGCAAGGCGTGGTGCCTGCCGTCGGGACAGGAGCTGAGCGACGAGGAGCGGATGTTCTCGGGGCTGGGCTTCGGGCTCGCGGCGGTCGGACCTGGTTGGCGCGCGGTCAAGGGCGTCGGCGGGATGACACCGGATGCGATCCGGATCGCTGGGGAGATCGCGGAGGTCGATGAGGTCGTTGTCAAGGGGTTTCAGATACGCAAGCTCCGCGGGTACAAGAACCTGACGGGGCACGTCACGAAAAACGGATTCAACCCCTTCGAGAAAACGGCGATCAAGTTCATGACCGGTGACGGGCGGGCGCTCCTCGGCGTCGGCGACGACGCCGTACGAGATATGCTTAAGATTCCAGACAACTCACTCCCCGGTATGTCGGGCGGGAGAGCTCCTGACTTCGTGACGGTATCCCGCGGGCAGAAACTGATCGTCAGCGAGGTAAAAGGAGGCGATACCGTCAGGGCCAAGGACGTAATCGAGCAGCTGTCGAACGGGATGGAGGGGCTACGGAAGAAGGGAGTCGCCGGAGATGTTGAGCAGGTTGAGCTCATCATGTCGCGTGGCGGGAAATTCAAGCCTGAAAAGACCTATATCGTCAAAGACGGGTACCTCTTCGACCTGAAAACGGGCAAGAACGTCGCCCTGCAGGGTTTCAATAAATTCATCCGGGTGATCCAGCTATGAGCGACTCAGGACCATTCTTCTTCGCTTGGTGTGATGGGGAACAGAGGCTCGACACGTTTCTCGCGGCGCTGTCGGCTCTCGTATGCCCAGGGACTCGTATCGGCGTGTCGCACGACGCTACCCTCATCCATACGACATCCATGGACGAGGCGGTCGCGATGATCCGAACCGAGTTTGCCGAAGGTCCTTCCGGTGGAGCAATCTTCGACGTCATGCTGGGCGGCTCCAAACGTCTCTTCCGTTGCAGCTGCGACTGCTACACGGAAGAGGCTGGCCGCGGCATCTCAGCCGGCCCCATCGACATGTCCACGTGCGACCAGGAAGACTTCCTTTGCTCTTACCTCGAGCTCGCCTGGGGCAGGGGCCCGCGCTCGATCGAGGTCGAGGCCGCGGTCGCGTGGCACCTGCTCCGGGACGATCTCGAGGACCTCCTGCTCCGCCTCTGCGCGCCGGACGCGAGCGGGCGCATCCGGACCGGCGCATGCGCGAACGCAGGGGACTGGATCGCGCCGGTGCGCATGTGCGCGACGTACAACGCGGACGCCCGAGACATCGCGCGCGACCTCTCCCTCTCGTGGCTGCAGCGCTACGGCAAGGAGATGGTATCGCGCAACGCGGGCCTGTCGCTGGAAGCGCTCCACGCGCGCGTCGACGCCGCGCCGGCCGGGGCGCGCGTCCCGCTCAAGGGAGGCAGCGAGCGCGCGCACTCGCTCTCCCGCGAGACCGTCCTCAAGGCGCTGGCAACGCCGCCCTCCGCCCTGCTGGAGGCGCTCGAGGCCGCGGCGGCGCCCAACGACGCGTGGCGCGCCGCCGAGCCTCGCGCGCGAGAGATCTTGGAGCAGACGAGCCATATCGCGGAAACCGGCGAAGGCCCGCCTACATGGGAGGTACATACGGCCACGCGTGCTCACGTCCGCTTCCTGCGAAAGCACGCGCCATTCCACGTGCGCCGCCTCCCCAGCGGAGGCGTGATCCTGGCGACGCACCCGCTCCGCTCGCTCTGGCCGCTCTGGGTTGACGCGCTCTTCATGCTCGGTCTGATGTCGTGACGCATCTCGTGCACTCTCTCTCCTCCGAACCTCGCACCCCGGTCGCAGGTACCAGATGGCGTCCCCCTCCCTGAGCGCGCGGAGCGCGCGATTGGGGAGGGGCGGACCGCGCGCAGGCACGGAGCGCCGAGCACGGGCCGGGGGTGGGCATCCGCTTTCTTGAAGCTGTCCGCCGCCGTTTCAGAGCGGTCCGCATCGACGACCAACACCGAGGGGTGGAACCCGGACGATCCGTGGGCACATGCGCTCGGCGAGAGCGAGGTGCCGTGGGTCGGGGTGCCGGACATCTTCGCGGCGGACGCGGCGTTCGACGAGGGAGGGACCCCGCGCGGCGCACGCGGACGCGGACGCGGACGCGGTGAGCATGGCGCCTTCGGCGGGGTGAGCGGCGGACGGTGCTCGCGAGGGGCTTTTGCGGCGAGCGCACCGCGCGGCAGCTGAAGAGGTCGCTCGAGATCGCGCTGCGCGATCAGGACGGGGTGACGATCGCGGAGATGAACGCGTTCCCTGAGAGCGTGGAGCTGCGTGACCAGGGACGTGCGCTCCTCCCCGGTTCCCGCGTTCTGGTCTAGAGTGGCGCCGTGCTCCGGAGGCCCCACTGCCGGCTCGGGACAGAGGCAAAGTCCCCCCTCGCCCGCGCCGCGCGCGCGTTCGCCTGCGCCGCGCGCGCGGCGCAGGCGAACGCGCCATGAGCCTGCCGCGTCCGCGGGTCACGCTCCACTTCGCCCAGACGCTCGACGGCCGCATCGCAGCCCCGGACCGGCGCGTCGAGCTCAGCACGCCCGCAGGGATCGTGCACGCCCACCGGGCGCGCGCGGAGCACGACGCGGTGCTCGTCGGGATCCGCACCGTCGTGATCGACGACCCGCTGCTCACCCTGCGCGCGTGCGAGGGCCGCCAGCCGATGCGCGTGGTGCTGGCGAGCGCCCTCGGCGTACCGGAAGGGGCGCGCCTGCTGCAGTCGCACGGCAGCGGGCAGCCGGCCGGCGGGCGCGTGCTCGTCTTCGGCGCTGCCGGGCGCGCGTCGCGCGAGGCGCGGGCGCGGCTCGAGGAGCGCGGCGCGGAGGTGGTCGTCGTGCCCGCGGACGACCACGGCCGCGTCTCGCTGCGGCACGCGCTGGCCGAGCTCCACGCGCGCGGCGTGCGGCGGCTGCTCGTCGAGGGGGGCGGCGCCGTGCTCACCTCGTTCCTGCGCGCGCGCCTCGCCGACCGCGCAGAGGTCGAGATCGCGCCGCGCATCCTCGGCGACACGGCGATCCCCGCGGTCGGCGCGCTGGGAGAGGCGCCGCTCGCGTCGGCGATCGATCTGCGCGAGCCGGCGGTCGAGCTCCTCGGAGGCAACGTGCTCGTGCGAGGGGAGGTGAGTTATCCCGACTGACACACCCGCGCCGCCGGAAGCCCCTGCGCCGGGCGATGCAGCCGCGCCTGGCGATGCGGCCGCGCCGGGCGATGCGGCCGCGCCGGGCGATGCCACCGCGCCGGGCGATGCGGCCGCGCCGCCGGAGGCCCCTGCGCCGGGCGATGCGGCCGCGCCGCTCGCCCGGGAGCTCTGGTTCGTCCGGCCAGGGCTCGTCGAGGTGCGTCCGGGCGCCCCGCCGCGCGCGCCCGGAGCCGGCGAGGTCGTGGCGCGCGCGCTCGCCTCGGGCGTGAGCCAGGGGACGGAGCTCCTCCTCTTCCGCGGCGAGGGGCCGACGCCGTTCGACCCGTCGCTCGACGCGGAAGGCGCGCCGACCTACCCGCGCCGCTACGGCTATGCGTGGGTCGGCGAGGTCGTCGCCCGCGGCGAGGGCGCGGCGCTCGCGCTGGGCGACCGCGTCTTCGCGCTCGCGCCCCACGGCGATCTGCACCTGCTCGGGCCAGGCGCGGCGCGCGGCCTGCCACGCTCGATCCCGGCCGAGCGCGCGGTGCTGGCCGCGAACCTCGAGACGGCGATCACGTGCGTGTGGGACGCGGGGGTGGGGCTCGGCGACGCCGTGGTGGTGCTCGGCGGCGGGGTCGTCGGCCTGCTCATCGCGGCGCTCGCGCGGCGCGCCGGGGCCGTGGTCCGGCTCGTCGAGCCGAGCGAGCGGCGCCGCCGCGCCGGCCTCGCGCTCGGCGCCGCGGCGGCGATCCGGCCCGAGGAGGACCGGCCGCGCGGCGACGCGGACATCGTGATCGCCGCGACCGGCCACCCGGAGGAGCTCGACCGCGCGATCGCCCACGCCGGGCGCGAGGCGACGGTGACGATCGCGTCGTTCTACGGGGCGCGCGCGAGCCCGGTCGCGCTCGGCGCGGAGTTCCACCGCCGGCGCCTGCGCCTGCGCGCGAGCCAGGTCTCGACCATCCCGCCGGAGCGCGCGCCCCGCTGGGACCACGCCCGGCGCTTCGCGCTGGTCCGCGCCGTCCTCGACGACCCGGCGCTCGACGCGCTGCTGGACCCGCCCGTCCCGCTCGACGCGGCGCCGTCGGTGTACGCGGAGCTCGCGGCTGAGCCCGGAGCGCGGTTGCAGACGGTCTTCCGGTACGGCGCGCGATCGGCTACGCGAGAGGCAACCTAGAGGTCCGTCACCGTCATGTTCCTCCTCGGCGTCAGCGATCACGCGATGATCGCGCACAGCTTCTCCGATCCGTTCTTCGGCCCGGCGACCCAGATGCACGGCGCGACGTACTCCGTCGAGATCGAGATCCGCGCGAAGGCGCTCGGCCCGCACCACGTGATCATGGACATCGGCGCGCTGCGGGCGGCGCTGCGCCGGGCGCTCGATACGCTCGATTACACGAACCTCGACGAGCACCCGGCCTTCCCCGGGCGCACCTCCACGACCGAGCGCGTGGCCGAGCACGTGGCCGGGCTCCTCGCCGAGGACATCGCGAGGCTGCCCGCGGCGGAGGCGCCGCTCCCGGGGGCGACGCTGAGGGTGCTCGTCCGAGAGTCGCCGTCGGCGTACGCGGGCTTCGAGCGCGACCTGTAGCGCCGTGGCGCGCCGCGAGCGGGCGCCGCGGGGGCAGCGGCGTGCAGCGCGTGCGCGCGGCGGGCGACGCGGGGCGGCGGCGTGCAGCACGCGCGGCGCGGCTCGTTGCCGCGCGCCGCGAGGGCGACTATCAGGCCGGACCGCTCCCTGAGCCATGCGCATCGCCTGGATCGTCTACGGCGCCCTCGACCAGACCACGGGCGGGTACATCTACGATCGGCTCGTCGTCGAGCGGCTGCGCGCCCGGGGCGACGCCGTGGAGGTCGTGTCCCTCGATCCGGCGCCGCGGTCGCGGGCGCTCGCCGGGCTCGCGCTCGCGCGGCGCCTCGCCCGGCTCGACCCCGCCGTCGTGGTCGGCGACGAGCTCTGCTTCCCGGAGCTCGCGGCGGCGTTCGCGGCGCTGCCGCGGCGGATCGCGCGCGTGCTCCTCGTGCACCACCTGAGCGCGTGGGAGCTCCCGCGCGGCGCGCGCCGCGCGGCGCTCTCGCTCGCGGAGGCGGCGGTGATCCACCTGTGCGACGCCCACTTGGCGACGAGCGCGACGACCGCGGCGCGGCTGCGGCGCGAGCTCGGGCTCGCCTGGGTCGACGTGGCGACGCCGGGCGCGGACCGGCTCCCCTTGCTCGCCCGCGTCCGGCGGGACGACGGCCAGCTGCGGATCCTGTTCGTGGGGAGCTTCATCCCACGCAAGCGGCTGCTGGAGCTCCTCGCGGCGTTCGAGCGGGTCGGGAGCGCGCATGCCACGCTCGTGCTCATCGGGGACGCGGCGCGCGACCCGGCCTACGCCGGGCGGGTGCGCCGCGCGATCGCCGCGTCCGCGTTCCTGCGGGCGCGCGTCTCGGCGCCCGGCGTGCTCGGGGACGAAGCCCTCGCGGCCGAGCTCTCGGCGGCGGACGCGCTCGTCCTGCCGTCGTCGCTCGAGGGCTACGGCATGGTGCTCACCGAGGCGGTCCGCGCCGGTGTTCCGGTGCTCGCCGCCCGCGCCGGCGCGATCGCGGAGGCGGTCCAGGACGGCGCGGAGGCGCTGCTCTGGGACGACGTCGAGGGCCCCGCGCCGGCGCTCGCCCGCTTCCTCGAGGATGGCGCTCTCCGGGCGAGCATGAGCCGCGCGGCGGCCGTGAGGGCCGCGACGCTGCCCACCTGGGACGGCACCGCGGCCGCGGTCCGCGCGGCGCTCGCGCACGCCGCGCGCGCGCCGCGACGAAGATGACGGGCTCGGCGGCGACCGGGAAGGTGCATGCGCGCGGCGCCCTCGCGCGCGGCGCCAGGGGGCTGCCCGTCACTCCCCCGCGAGAAGCGCCGCCGCCTCGTCCTTCAGCCGCTGCGTGAGCGCCGCGTCGTCGTCCGCCCCGCGCGCCCTCTCTGCCGCCTCCCGCGCCTCGCCAAGGCGCACCCGCACGTCGACGTCGTCGAAGCCCGGCAGCGCCGCCTGCAGGAGCGGCGCGAGCGTGGTGATCCCGCGGCGCTCGGCCCACCGCGTGATGGCCAGCCGCTTCACCCGCGGCGAGTGCACCCCCGAGACGACCGCCACGGCGGCGCGCCCCCCCGCCGCCGCGGCCGCGCGAAGCAGCGTGCCGGCGCTGGGTTGCCACTCCTCGAGCAGCGCCTCGCCCTCGCTCGAGAACGCCGGATCCGGCTCGATCCGCCCCGCGGGGAAGTGCAGCAGCGCCCCCCCGCCCCGCAGGTGCCGCAGCGCGCGGCGCACGCCCGCCGTCCGCGCCGCGAGCGCGCGCGCGCCGCCGCCCTCGTCGATCGGCACGAAGAGCAGCCGCCGGCTCACGTGGGGCAGCGCCCGCAGGAACCGCCGCTCGGCGGCGACGATCATGAGGTCTTCCCGCCCGAGCGCCGCCATCAGCGCGAGCGCGTCGTACGCGCCAGGGTGGTTGGACACGACGAGCAGCGCCCCGCGCGACGGCGGCGCCGCGTCCGCCGTCCAGCGCGCCCCGAAGCCAGCGAGCGCCTCCCGCGCCGCGACGTGGAGCCCCGCCTCGCCGGTGCGCCGATCGAAGCGCGCGAGCACGCGCCCGAGCGGCCACGAAGGGACGGCGAACGCCGCGCGCCCGGCGCGGCGCACCCACGCCGGCGCACCGCCGAGGCCGAGCGCGGCCACCATCTCCGCGCCGGACAGGTTCGCGAGCTCTCTCTCCAGCGGCTCCGTCATGGCCGCGTCTTACTCCGTGCCGACACCGCCCCGCCAGCGCCGGCGCACCGCGCCCCCGATCGCGCGGGCCCCGCGCGCCGCGCGCGCTCCACACGCCGGCGTCGACTCGCCGCCGCGGCGCCGGTGTCGGACGGGGACGCAGGGCATGTCTCTGCCGAAGGTGCCAGCGCGCTGTGACGAGCCTGGCGTCGCCTGTCGGGTTTGCGTCGGAGCGCGCCGGCTCTGTATGAAGGGGGAATGAAGGCCACGCCCCCTGGCATGGAGGACCCGATCCACCGCGGCGATGCGGCTGCGCGTCCGCGGCGGACGCTCGCGGATCTCCCGGGGCCGAGGGGATTGCCTGTGATCGGCAACCTCCTCGCGCTCGATCCCGACCGCTGGCACCTCGAGTTCGAGCGATGGTGGCGCGCCCATGGAGATCTGTTCGTCGTGCGGATGGGGCGAAAGCCGGTCCTCGTCGTGGTCGACGGCGATCTCGTGCGCGACGTGCTCCAGCGCCGCCCCGCGGTGTTCCGCCGGGTGCACGCCATCGAGGCCGTGTCGCGCGAGGCGGACATGGTCGGGCTGTTCTCGGCGGACGGCGACGTGTGGCGGAAGCAGCGGCAGCTCATCAACCCGACCTTCCACCCGAGGCACGTCGAGGGCTTCTTCCCGAGCATCCAGGACATCACGGGCCGGCTGCGCGACATCTGGGCGCGGGCGGCCGACGAGCGCGCCGCGCGCGACGTCCTCGACGATCTCATGCGCTACTCGGTCGACGTGACCTCGACGGTCGCCTTCGGCCGCGATCTCAACACGCTCGAGCGCGGGCCGGACGCGCTCCAGGAGCACCTCCAGCGCGTGTTCCTCGGGCTGAACCGGCGGATGCTCGCGCCGCTGCCCTACTGGCGCTACCTGGGCCTCCCCGCCGACCGCGCCTACGACCGCGCCCTCGTCGCGGTGAAGCGGCTCATCCTCGATCTCGTGACCGCCGCGCGGCGCGAGCTCGAGGGCGGCGCGGACCGGCCCGCGCGCCCGCGGACGCTGCTGGAGCTCATGATCGCCGCGCGGGACGGCGAGGACCCGAGGGCGCGGCTCTCGGACGCCGAGGTCTACGCGAACGTCCTCACGATGCTGCTCGCGGGCGAGGACACCACCGCGAACACCCTCGCGTGGATCCTCTATTACCTGGGCTCGCGCCCCGACGTGCAGGCGCGCGCCCGCGAGGAGGTCGATCGCGTGCTCGGCGGCGCGCTGATCCCGACGCTGGAGCAGTGCAAGCGCCTCGAGTACACGGGCGCCGTCACGCAGGAGACGCTGCGCCTGCGCTCCGCGGCGCCGCTGCTCTTCCTCGAGGCGAACCACGACACGGCGGTGGGCGACGTGGCCGTGCCCGCCGGCGCCGGCGTCGTGGTGCTCACGCGAGCGACGGGGCGGAAGCCCGAGTATTTCGGCGATCCTGAGTCGTTCCGCCCCGAGCGCTGGCTCGGCGGCGCGCCCTCGATGCTGCCCCACGAGCCGAGGATGGCGCTCTCGTTCGGCGGCGGGCCGCGCGTCTGCCCGGGCCGCGCGATGGCGCTCCTGGAGTGCGCCGTGACGGTCGGCATGGTGCTCCGCAGCTTCACGGTGCACCTCGCGGATCACACGGCGCCGGTGCGGGAGCGCATGGCGTTCGCGATGCAGCCGGAGGGGCTGCGCGTCCGGTTCACGAGGCGCCCGTGCGCGTGAGCCCGCGCGGCGCGCGTGCGCTCATGCGCCGCGCGGGCGCGTCAGAGGCGGGCGCCGGCGCTCCGGCTCACTGCACCTTGGCGAGGGCCGCGTCGTAATCGGGCTCCTGCGCGATCTCCGGCACGAGCTCGACGTGGACGATCTTGTTCTGCTCGTCGAGCACGAGGACCGAGCGCGCGAGCAGGCCGGCGAGCGGCCCGTCCACAAGCTTGACCCCGTACTTCTCGCCGAAATCGCCGCGGAAGGTCGAGAGGCCCTCCGCGTTCGAGATGCCCTCGGACGCGCAGAAGCGGGTGTGCGCGAACGGCAGGTCCGCCGAGATGTTGAGCACCGTCACGCCCGGGAGCTTCTCGGCGCGCTCGTGGAACGTGCGCACGGATCTCGCGCAGACCGGGGTGTCGACGCTGGGGAAGATGTTGAGGATCTTCTTGCCCGGATACGATGAGAGCTTGCGCTCGGAGAGGTCGGTCTTCACGAGCGTGAAGTCGGGGGCGGTCGCGCCGACGGACGGCAGCTCGCCGGCGGTGTGGATGGGGCTTCCCTTGAACTTTGTCTCAGCCATGGTCGCGTCCTCCTCTGTGCTGTGTGCAGCTGTGCGGCGGCGTCTCTCGTAGGCGCGCCGAGGGCGGACGCCAAGCAGAACCAGCCGTGCCGCCGCGCCCGGATCTCCGCCCGTCTGACGGCGCGCGCCGCTCGTGGCGCGCGGGCGCCGCGCTGGTCGGGAGGTCTTGCGGGCGCGAGGTGTCGCGCGCCGACGCGCGGGCGATCGGGCGATGGGGCGATCAGCGGAGCGGCGAGCGATGGACCAGAGGAAACGGCTCGACCTCGGCGTCATCGGGGTTCGTCGAGTCCCTGCTGTACCCGATCTCCTGCTCTTCCGTCGTGATGATGAAGGGGCCCCCGATCTCCTCCGGCTCCACCCTGTCTTCGTAATCTTCGGTGGTGTCGCCCCTGCCTGATGTCGCCGAGGCGACGTACTGCTCGGCGATCTGCTCGGCGAGCTCGTCCATCACCTCAGGGGGGCCGTCGCCCGGGTCAGGGATGAATGCATCGCGGCTGTCCGCGCGAGCGGCGCTCCAGCGCGCCGCCTCCACGAAATTCTGGCCGTGGCTCCTGCTCGTGGTTCGACGGGACCCGTCTCGCTTGATCTGCATGGATGATCTCCTCGCTCGGCGGCGCGCTCTCACGCGCTCTCCGCGCCGCCGCCCTTCCGCTGTTTGATGGCGAGAGATGCACCGCGTGTACCATGACCCTGGATGGCCGATCCGCGCGCGCTGCAGCGGGCGGATGGGACCGGTGCTGGCTTTCTGCGAGGCGTGCGCAGCGCTGGCGGGGAGTGGGTGGTGCGTTGTGCCCCAGCGGTCGCGATGGGCCGGTGGCACGATGCCTCGGACCGGTCTTACCAGCCGAGCTCTTCGCGGATGGCCTCTGCGAGCTGCTGGGCCATGAGCGCGCTTGTCTTGACGCTCGGGTGATAATCGCAACCGAGCCCGTTCGCCGCGCCGTCCTGCGGCGGGAACTCGAGGAGGCGCACCCGGTCGTCGCCGTCGTCGTTCCGGTCCTCGACCACCTGGCCGATGTAGGCGCGCGCCCTTGTGAGCGCCATGGCGTCCGGCGGGTACGAGTCGCTGAGCATCGGCCCGATGGTGCAGAAGATGAACGCTTCCGGATAGTTCGCTCTGACGGTCTCGACGAGCCCCGCGTAAGCCTCCGTGAACGGCCCACGGAACTGGGCGTCGCCCGGGACATCGGGGCTGAAGTCGTTGGTGCCCAGGTTGATCACCACGACCTGCGGCACCCAGGACGAGAAGTTCCAGGCGGGCTCTGCCTCGTCGGCGATCGTCCGGCCGTACATCTCCGGCATGGTGTCGGCCGGGTCATCCTTGTAGTTCCGGTACACGCCTCTGCCGGACCAGGCGACGATCGTGCTGTCGGCCCCGACCAGCCGGCCTGTCAGGGAGCTGTAGGCGAGGTAGTTGTTCTCCGTATCGCTCGTGAACGGGCAGGTCTCGTTGGCTCCGTCGACGCCGTAGCCGGCGGAGATCGAGTCGCCGATCACCTCGATCCGGCGCTCGGGCGCCGCCGGGACCGGAAGGAGCGTTTCGCCCTGCGCCGGGACGAACTCGAGGAACTGCGACACGCCGACGAGCGGCTCGGTCCGGCGGTGGAGCACGAGGTCGTGCTCGCCGTCGGGCAGCCCTTCTGCGACCGTGTAGAGATCCTCCTGGCTGTTGACCTTGAGGACGCCCTTCGACTGACCGTCGACGACCACCTGGAAGAAGTTCGATTGATCCGCGGTCGATTCGTCGTTGAAGCGGACGCTGATCGACGTCCCCGAGAACCGCGTGACGATCGCGCTGCCTGCCCAGGAGAAGCGGGGGCCCTCGGCCTGCGTCGTATCGAAGCGCCCGATGAAGCGGATGGTGTCGCCGGAGGGGATTCCGCCGCCCGCGCCGCCGGCGCCGCTCGTGCTCGACGAGGTCGCGCCCGGATCTGCGCCTCCGCCGCCTTCGCCCGCGTCGTCGCCGCCCGTGCCGGCGGCGCTGCTCGAGGTGGAGGTGGACGTGCCACCGCCGGAGCCCGTCGTTCCATTCGAGCCAGTCGAGTCGTCGTCACCGCACCCGGTGAGCGCCGACCAGGCGATGCAGAGGGCGGAAGCGAGCTTCGGGAGGGTGGAGTAAGCTTGTCGTTTCATGCGCGCGAGGATGCTCTAGCTCCGTGGCGCGGACAACTCCAAATTCCTCCTGCGCGCCGCGGCGAGCGCCGCAGCGCGGGCGCAGAGCTGCGGAGATCGGTTGATCTCAGTTCCAGGTCCGGTCCTGGCTCTTGTATCTGGCGGGGCCGCTGTCCTCGGCGGGGGCGCGCTCGCGATCGTGGCCTTGCGAGGCGCGCAGGTCATCGTGCTCGTGCACGCGGGTCGAGTACCCCTGCGGGAGCTCGTCGCCCATGAAGCGGCCGAACCCGGGGCGACGCTCCGGACGATTGTAGATGTCGCCGTGTCCGCCGCGTTCCTGGCTGCGACCGTGGCCTTCGCGCTCCTCGCCGCGGCCCTGGTATCCGCGATCGTCGTCGCCTCGGCCGTCGTGGCGGCCAGGGGCCTTCCGCTCGTCGCCGCCTCGATATCGATCCTGATCTTCGCCGCGCCCGTAGGCGTGGCTGCGGTACTGGCCCTCGCGGCCTTCGCGTTCGCGTCCCTGGTAGTCGCTCCGCGTGTAGCCGCGTCCCTGATACGTGTCGTCTCGCCCGTGGTCACGGCCCCGGTAGTCGTCTCGCGTGGTGCCGCGTCCCTGGTAGGCGTCGTTTCGCCCGTAATCGCGGCCTTCGCGTTCGCGTCCCTGGTAGTCGTCTCGCGTGGTGCCGCGTCCCTGATAATAGTCGTCGCGCCCGTAGTCGCGGCCTTCGACGCGCTCGCGTCCCTGGTAGTCGTCTCGCGTGGTGCCGCGTCCCTGGTAGGTATCGTCGCGCCCGTAGTCGCGGCCCTGGTAGCGCCGGCTCTGGCCCTCCTCGTCGCGGCCGTAATAGCCCCGGTTCTCCTCGTGCCCTCGATGCGCCGCGCCGAACCCTCTGCGCTCGTCCTCGGCGCCCCGCCCGCTGAAGTGATCGTCGCGCCCGCCGATCCGCTCCCACGAGGGGCTGTCCTGCCCGTAGGCGCGGTGCTCCTCGGCCTCGCGGTAGCCGCGCGCGCCGCCCCCTCCTTGCTCGTGCCAGCGCCTGTCGTGGCCGCCGCGGTCGTCCTGTGCGTGCTGGCCGCCGGACCGCCACCGGTCCCTGCCGTCTCGGCGCCCGTCTTGGCCGTACGGCCGCGACAGCTGCCCCAGCTCGCCTTGGCGGCTGCCGCCGCTCTGGTTCGCGTAGTTGCCGCGGCTGTACGACCCTCGCTCGAACGCGTCGCGCTCCCCCTCGTGGCCGCGGAATCCGCGCTGATCGTCCTCCCGCGGCGCGCGCCACCGCTCGTCCCGGTGACGCGAGTCGTCGTGCGCCCCCTCGTCACGGAAGTGCCGGCCCTCGTAGCGATCTCGTGTCATCTCGCTCTCCCTCTGGGTGCTGGTGAACAACTCTCGCGGCTCACGCAGGCGGTCACCACCGTGAGCCGCGGGCCCACCCCCTACTCGATCAGCCACCGTCAGCAACCGACGTGCCCAGTTGAAACCCGGTTGAAACCCGGTTGGGAGGAGAGGGAGCGCCGGCGCCCGACAGACGCCCTCGCGGGACGGATCGCGCCGCCGCGCGACAATACGCCACACGCTGGGGCAAGCTGTCACGCGTGCGCGGCTCGTCCCGATCGGGATGAGCTCGCCAGATCGGCAACGCGGCCTGGCTCGGAGGTGTGGGGGGCGGTGCAGGGGAGCGCCGCGGGCAGCGGCGCTCACGCGGCGCTCAGTAGCGCGTCTCGCAGGGGTGCTGGTCGGCGAACGCCTTCACGGCGGTCTTGTTGGACGACCACGGGAAGTTCGTATCGGTGATCGACCACGAGAGCGCGCCCGCATACCCCATGTTGTAGAGGTCGCCGACGAACTTGTCGTAGCGCACGTTCATCTCCGCCATGTTGATGGGGAACTCGCCCATGACGACCGGCTTGTCGGTGAGGCCGTAGTCGGAGAGGGACTTTGTGTACGGGAAGTACTCGTTGACCCAGCCGTACATGTGGACCTGATAGAAGTCGACGTCCGAGCGCGTCCACGCCTGACCCCACTTGATCGCGGCGCTGCCGACGCTCACGGGCGCGCCGGTCTCTCCCCTCAGCACGGCGGCGGACTCCTTGGCGAGCGCCTCCATCTGCTTGTGTGTGACGAGATCGAACTTGCTGGAGTCCCCCTCGAACGCCGGGTCGTCTCCGTAGAGGCTCGGCCCGGTCATCGCCCACTCGGGCTCGTTGATGACGTCCCAGGCCAGCATTCGGTCGCGGTGCGGGCTCGACGCCACCGTCCGCGCGATGGGACGGACGACGTTCTCGATGAGCTTGGCGCGCCGGCCCGCGTCCGCGACGATGGGCCCCATGCTCTTGACCGACAGGCCGTTCGGCGGGTTGTACGATGTCTTGTAGAAGCCGTCGAAGGAGAACAGCGTGAACATCACGTTGACCTGCGCCTGGTCCGCGAGCTCGAGCGCCGCCAGGATGTCCTGCGTCGACGTGCCGCCGAGCCCTGTCGGGTTGTCCTGCGCGTCGAAGTTGATCTGGTCCCCGTAGAAGCGGGGGTAGATCCACCAGCGGACAACGTCCACGCCGTTGGCGCGCATGTCCTGCAGATCGGCGAGCACCTTGCTCTTCTTGCCCGAGATGCCCGCCTGGCTCCACTTGGACTGACCGCCGAAATCGGCGCCGAAGTCGCGCCAGGCGTAGTTCACGCCGTACATGAAGCGAAGGCGGCAGGCGATCTCGACCCCTGCCTCGAACGGACATTCGTCCTCGTCGGCGCCGGCGCAGGCGCTGGGCTCTCCCCCGCTGCTGGTGCTGCTGCCGGCCAGGGGATCGCCGCTGCCCGTGCTCGCGGGCCCGCCCGTGGGCTCGCCGGCGCCCGCGCCCGTGCTGGTGGTGGTGGGCGTGCCGGCGCCTGTGCTGGTGGGCGTGCCGGCGCCTGTGCTGGTGGGCGTGCCGGCGCCCGAGGAGCCGGTGCTGGTAGGACCGCTGTCTCCTGCTTCGCCGCCGGCGCCGCCCTCGCCGCCGCCTCCCGAGCCGTCGCCACAGCCGAATCCAGCCACGGTGAGCTGGAGAACCCCGACAAGAAGAAGCCAGTTGCGCATGCCCGATTATCATCAGAAACGCGCGCCGGACCAGCCCGAACTCTTAATCGGTTCAGTGACTCACTGCGCAATGTTCTGCTCTTGCTACAAGATCATGGTCGCAGCGGTCCTGGCGCAGATCACCTGCTCTTGCCAGGGTACGTGCGGTATTGCCGCTTACCTGCCCGGCCCGCGCGGCCTCGGGTGGATGCCCATGTATGCGGCCGCGCTCTTCGCCGAGGAATCGTCCGGGTAGCGCTCGATGAGGTCTTCCGCGAGGCTGCGGGCCTGGCCGATCCGGTCCAGGCGCACGAGCGCCCGCACGCGGAGAAAGCCGCGCTCGGCGGCGCGGGGGCTGTCGCCGAAGTCGCGCGCTGCCGCGTCGTCGAGCCGGAGCACCTCCTCGGGGTTGCTCGTCAGGGCGGCGCGCATGCGGTCGATGAGGCTGGCCTCGGGGTCGGTGTCCGGCGCCGGCTCCGACTCCGGTGCTGCTGCGCTCATGGTGGCAGCTGCCGGCGGGGGAGCCGGGGGGACGACGGGCGCCTCGTCGCGTCGCTGCGGCCGGGGGGCTGCGCTGGGCGCCGCGCTCGACGGCCGCGCGTTCGGTACGGGGCGCTCGTCGCGGCTCATGGCGAAGAAGGCCGCCGCGGCGAGCGCGGCGACGGGGAGGCCGATGAGCAGCGCGCGACGAGCGCCGGACGGTCGGGGGGCGTCCACGGCGGCGAACGTAGCGCGGAGCAGCGGCCGGCGGTAGCGGCCGCTGCTCCGCGCCCCCTCCAGGCGCTACGGCCCCCTGGAGAGTGATAACCTACCGGCCGGCCCCGGCCCCGTGCCGCCTGAACGTCGAGGGGAGCCCTCGCCAGGTAGGAGAACGTCGATGGCAGACTCACTCGACCCGTACCAGGATTTTGCCGCCTGCCACCCGAAGTTGCGGGAAGCGGTGTCTGTGGTCGTCGCCTACTGGGAGCCCGATGCGGTCCCTATCACGGTCGGCTTCGGCCACATCGGCCGTGCTCTCGTCCAGCTTGAATCCGACCTCGATGACGCCACGCTCGATGAGGTCTCGCGCCTCGTGGAGCATTCGTTGTCAGGAAGCGGCCCGGAGGCGGATGCGGTGGCCACGGGGCTCCTGGAGGCAATCTGTGCCCAGAGTGTTCATGCGCCTGCCGCCGTTGCGCGCGTCGTCTCACGTCTGGGAGCCGATGCGCGAGCCTACATTCGGGCCTGGGATGCCTTCACTGGAACGACGACCCCTGGCGTCACGTTGTCGTGCTAGCCGTCACGAAGGAGCGCCAATGAGTGTCGGTTATATTCTGGTCAACTTTTCCGCCCGCGAGATGGTCGGTTTTGTGCACGTGGACGCGAGTTCCCTGCGCGAGCTCGCGGGGTCTCCGGCTGCCGCCGCGATCACCACCTGGTACCTGCTCCACCACCTCGGCGACCAAATTGCGTTTGTCTCGGACACCTACGATGACTGGCCCTTCCCGGGCTCGAAGTCAGATCTCGCGTCCTTTCGGGACGCGACGGACCGAACGATCTCAGAGCTGATCCTGGCCGGGATCCTGGCCGATCGGGGGCGCGTGTTCGAGGACGAGCACGACCCCGAGCATGTCTATGTGCGAGACTTGAGGAACGTTTGGTTCGAAGCACCGGCGGAGGCCGCGCGCATGACCCGGCGCCCGCAGGAGTGACAGCTCGTGCAGCCCGACGAGCCGCTGAACCTGACACCGGGGCCGTTGTGAGGTCGTCTCGACCGGTGAGCCTACGGCACATCGGTCTGCCGGCGTCTGTCCTCTGCAGTGAGCCCCGATCGAACAGCGAACTCTCGTGGTCTGTGTGATGGGCCCGTTGCCCTGTCGGCGGCTCGGATGGCGAAGCGCGCGGCCGGAGCCCGCCATCGCATGAGCCGTCAGTACACGGCCGTGAGCATGGGCAGCGCCTCGTACCGCAGCCCAATGTTTGACTTGATCGCGGGATCCTCGCTCTGGAATGTACGGAGCTCGGCCTCGTCGCGGACAGCAACGATGCCGACGCCCCATCCGCCCGCTGGGTCGGCGACGGGTCCGAAGGCGATCACGTGGCCCTCGGCGAGCTTGCCGCGCCAGTATTTGCCGTGCGCCGCCATGACCGCGCGCTCATCCGCCGTCATGTCCTGCATGAAGGTCGCGCGCGACGGCAGCAGCCGACAGAGGAAGAAGCGCAGCTCCGGTCGCGGCGCGACGTGGTTCGTGAGCCAACCCAGGACACGCTCCCAACCTGTCGCATGGCTCTCGCACGAGGCCACACGAGCGCCGAATCCAGCGTGTCGGACCGTGAGGCGCGTACCCGTCTCGATGGCGTCGAGGAGATAGGAGACCGTCGTCGGGGGCGCGTCCGCGTCCCATGACGGTTCCCATGTCTGGACGAGCCTTCGCGGCGGATCGAGCTCGAGAACTCTGCCGCCGACATGGAATGGCTTCCCGTCCGCCCCCACGCCGTCGGTTCGCCAGGCCCCCCCGACGTGAAGGTCGATCGTGAAGGCCGTCGTGCGATACATCTCCGCAGACCCCCACCACTTCGTCAGCTCGTCGGTCGTCAGCGCGCGGAAAACGCGCTCTGGTGGCGCGGCGATCTCGATGCGAGCGAGGATCGTCCCTTGCGCGACATCGGCGATCGAACGGGCGTGGGTGCTCTTGGCTGTCATGTATCCTCCAGGTAACGCTTCAGCGACTCGAGATTGCGACCCCAGAACGCGCGGTAGCCCTCGAGCCATGCCATCGCCTTCTGAAGCGGCGCGGGTCGCAGCGTGTACAACCGCTCGCGCCCGACCTTCTCCTCGGTTACCAGCCGTGATGCCTTGAGCACGCGCAGGTGCTTCGAGATCGCGGGGCGGCTCTGGGAGAAGTCGGCCGCGATCTCGTTCACAGGGGCAGGACCCGCGCGCAAACGATCGAGGATCGCGCGACGGGTTGGATCGGCGATGACAAAAAACACATCGATGTCGGCTTTCGCGGGCGCCATATAGGTAACCTATTGGTTACCAGTATCGCGGTGGCCTGAGCTTGTCAAGCGCGTCGAGGCGCCCTCCGCACGCAGGTCGTGCGCCGCGCGACGTCGGCAGAGCTGACCCCTGCGTCCGCGCCAGCTCGCCTGGCGAGCTGTCTTGTGTCGATTGCCCAACAGGTGGCGTGTGCTGGCCGCGCCTCGCGCCGCGGCGGACCGCGACCGCCGGCAGGTCGAGGAGCAAGCCCTCGCCCTTTGGGCCTTGTGGCGCAGACCGTTCCGTGAGACATTTTGTGGGGGAGGCCACAGAGAAATTTGACTGGTCGACGAGCACTCGCTGCAGGCCTCGCGGTCGGATGCCTCTGCTTGGCCGGACTCGTGTTCCTGGCCCGCTCCGGCCGCCTGCCCTCACTCGCGCCTGGCTCGGGCACGTACCGCCCGGTGTCGGAGCAAGAAGCCGCGGTCTTCGCTCGAGCAACGAGGGATATTCATCCGGACGACGTCCGCGGCAATCCTGGTCGATACGGCAAGACACTGGTTGCCTGGGCGGGCGTCTTGCGATCGTACAAGGTGTCGAAGGAGGACGACGCCACGGTGCTGCGGTTCGACATCGAGCATCGGTACTTCGACTGGATCGAAGACTCTGGCCTCCAGCGGGCTCGCTACTTCCTCTCCCCGAAAGGGGAGGGGGCCATCAGGGCAGCATGGGCCATGCCCCTTGAAGCGTTTGAGTCCGTTCCCGAGAAGATCCATGATGGTGACATGTTCGTCGTGTACGGCTATCCTGCCGACGTGCGGGGACAGATCGTGGGAATATATCCCACGGAATACGTGCGGTTGATTCAGGCGGATCTCTACACTGATCGGCAACTCGACTACGGCCGACCGGACGCGGCGCCATGAGGGGTCACCAGGCGCCCGCACCCGTAGACGGCCTGGGCAACGCCGCCGCGCGCCGCGAGCTGTTCGTCAACCGGGGCAATGCGACCTGACAATCCGTTCGAACCGAACCCGCTTTCATGGGCTGAAGTGAAGCGGCTGATCTCGCGGATCGTCGGCCCGCGACTTGCCGACCTCGGTTTCAACAACCCAGGCCGGGCCATGTGGCGATTTCGTCCGTACTTCGTTGACGTCGTCTGGTTTCGTTGCCATCGCGCCGGCATCTTCCATGTCGAGTTTGGCTGTGGGCTGCGTCGAGCCGTCCGAAACAATCCGGCTCCGCGGGATTGCCAATTCCGCACACAGCCGGGGCATTCGTTCGGTTGGGAGGAGACGTTCTGGTCGTTTCGCCCGTCGGAATCGGAGCAGGTAGAGGTCCTTCGGCTGCTCGCCCCTCGGGTCGCTGCGGCCGCAGCGCGGTGGTTCTCTCACTTTGATACGATCGACAGCGCCATCAGCGCACTGGAGAACAATCAGTGGTCGGGGCCGCGAAATGTAGCGGACTGCGCCCCAGGTAGTCCCGCGTACCGCGAAGTGATGTCCGAGCTGCGCGACGCGGCGGCCCGTGTGGTTCAACAACCCGCAGCGGCGGACGAGGCCGGCGCTGCGCACCGCCGTCGCTGCTGAGCGCGAACGTTGGGCGGGCGGCCATCCGGGCGGATCGCCCCCGTGTGCTGCGAAGTCGACCATCGTTGCCCTCGTGTCTTGCCAGCTGACGGGAGCACAGCGGCCAGGTAGACTGATGTACATATGCCTCTTGAGCAGGCGAGGAAAGGAACGCCATGGCATTGAACCGAGCCTCGGTTCAGCAGTCGAAGAGCCTGGAGGAGTTCTACGGCGAGCTGAAGTCTTCGACCGACAGCACCACCGCCTCGATTGGCGACGGAATGCTCGAGCTGTTGCCGCTCTTGAGGGACGCCTGCTCGGACCGTGACGCCTGGGCGCTCACATCGCTGATGCGCCTCTGGTTGCTGGCAGCCGACGATCCATCGGCGCCCTGGCTGGTGTCCGTGATGGCGGTGCCTGGTAACGGATTCCAGGTCACGTACCGGATGTCGGCCGCCGAGTCGCCATGGCCAGATGCATTGGTCCAGGGCATGGCGATTGATGAGGCAGACGCGTGCCGAATGGTGAGGATCGCGATGGAGAGGTGCCGAGGTTGGAGCTCGCTGTGAGCCGCCGCCCCCGCTGCGCGCGGCGGCGCGGTAGCACGCTCACGTCGCGTCGGGCCGCGCAGGTCCAAGGTGGTCCCACCTATGGGCAGGCGCGGGCGGCGCACGAGGACCCGACCCAGGCCGAGGTGTTGAACCTGCGACAGGACGAACGTTGTCCGTGGTAAGAGAGTGACATGTCTGCGAGGGATGCTCGTGGTCACGTCGGGGAAGATGCCGGGCGGAGGTGGCCAGATGACCGAGACGGAATGGCTGGTGTGTACGCGAACCACCCCCATGCTCCGTTTCCTGCTCGGACTGGGGCCGAAAGAACTTCGGGTTATCGACATCAAGACGTTTCCGGCGTGCAGGGGGAGCGACCGCAAGCTGCGCCTGTTCGCCTGTGAGTGTCATCGCCGTGTGCGCGCCCTGCTCCCAGATGAGCTTGCAGAAGCCACGGTGGAAACAGCGAGCCGTTACGCCGATGGACGCTCCACCCTGGAAGAGCTCCAGGCAGCCGAGACGCTGGTCCGGCAGGCGCTTGACGCTCTGGAGGGTAGGTGGCGGGCGTCTCATGGCGCCGAACGTATCTCGCTCCAACCGACGCACGACGCGCTGGCCCTGAGCTTTCAGATCGTTCGGCCACAAGCTCCGAAGGCCGCGTACTACGCCTCGTCCAATGCTTATCTGGCGGCTGCTGGGATTGCCAATCCTGGTGCCGGATCCGGGGATGCTTCATACCATGCCAGCAGTGCCGCGGAGGAGCGCGCCCAGGCCGACCTGCTCCGCGACATCTTTGGTAACCCGTTCCGCGCGGTGGCATTCGACCCGGGTTGGCGGGCCCAGACGGCCGTCGGGCTGGCCCGGCACATGTACGAAAGCCGCGTTTTCGGGCTGATGCCGATCCTGGGTGACGCCCTGGCAGAGGCCGGGTGCGAGGACGCCGACGTGCTGGCCCACTGCCGCGGCCACGCGCCCCACGTCCGCGGGTGCTGGGTGATCGACTTGCTGCTCGGGAAGGAGTAGGCTCAGCCGTGACTCACGGCTGCTGCCGACGGCCGGGCTCCGCCCGTCGGCCGCAGACCCGCACGTTGGGCGGGCGGGGGACCATTCCTGCACCGGTTCGATCGCAGCGACTCATGCCGGAAGACCTGGACGTTCAGTACCTGGAGGGATTTGTCGCGGATCCAGCCTCCATGTTCGACGTGGCGGAGCGGAGTCTCGCGTGGGACGACCGGATGCATTCACGCCGGACCGCCTCGTGCGGGGTGGCGTACAACTACTCAGGCATCTCTTACCCGGACTGCGAGATGCCGCCCTTCGTGCAGGAGCTCGCGACCCGCATCGCCGGCGTGGTGGGGCACCGGATCAACAACTGCCTCGCCAACTTCTATGTCGATGGGACGGCGAAGATGGGCTTTCACTCGGATTCCAGCGCCGGCGTCGTCGCTGGAACGACGACCTCGATCCTGTCGCTGGGCGCCCCTCGCGTCCTCACCTTCCGCCGGTGCCTTCGAAGGGACGAAAGGCACGACGTGGCCCTGGCACCCGGCTCGCTCCTGATCATGCGCGCCAGCGTTCAGGAGGGGTGGCAGCACGCGGTCCTCGCCGTCGAAGCCGCGGGCCCGCGGATCAGCCTCACATTCCGGCTCCTTTCTCGTTGAAATGCGGAGTGGCGCGTGGATCAGCTGCTCTGGGGCGATATCCGGGTGCTGTACGCGATGCTGCTGGTCGCGGGCGACGGCAGGGCAGATATAGGCGTGCGTTGGACTCGTACATGAAGAGGACCGAAAATGGATCCAAGCGGTGGAGAGACGTTTCAAATGATTGATCACAGCGCCGCATGGCCGCACGGCGAGGTTCAAGACGCCTTCCCAGAGGTCTTTTACGTCGTGGGTACGAATAGGACTCGCCACGCTGGGATCGATCTCCAGACGAGCCGCACGATGACCGTGCTCCGGCAGGACCGAGACCTGACGCTCGTGAACACCGTGCGCATGAACGAGGAAGGGCTGCGCCAGCTCGACGCCTTGGGCCAGGTCCGCCACATCGTGCGGCTCGGTGCATTTCACGGTCGAGATGATCCATTCTATCGTGACCGTTACGGCGCCGCCCTGTGGGCCCTTCCCGAGGCGGTGGCGGCCGACGGCCCACCTGCCGATCGAGCGCTCGCAGCAGGGGGCCCGTTTCCGGCTCACGGAGGAATCGTGTTTGTCTTCACAACGGCGCGGTTCCCTGAAGCCGCTGTGTTACTTCCGCGGGAGGGCGGAATCCTCGTTACATGTGACGCCGTCCAGAACTGGTCACACGTCGATCCCTTCTTCTCCGATGAAACGGGCGCGCTGTTCGTCGCTCAAGGGTTGATCGGTACGGCGAACATCCCCGCGACTTGGCGAGAGGCGTGCGCTCCCGACGTCTCAGATTTTCGCCGCCTCGCCGACCTGCCGTTTCGCCATCTTATCAGCGCTCATGGCGAGCCGCTTCGTGACGACGCCAAAAGGCTGCTCCAAGCCCGCATAGACGAAGTCTTTCGCCCGCAAGACCATGAGCCGATGTGATGCTGGTGACGCCGAGGCGTGGGTCGACGCAGGCTACCCGCCGAACGATCGCATCGCCGAGCTGCTGCCGCGAAATTCCCGCATCCAGGAGTGGGCGGAGTCTCGAATCGACGCCATTTTACGAGGAACATAGAGACCTCGCCCAGCTCCGTCGCGTTGGACCAACAACAGCCAGAAGCCAAGAGAGAGAACGCCATGCATGAACAACAAGGAGCGGAACCAGACGACACGGCGGTGCGGGTCGCCTTGTGGCGGGCGCTGCACGTGGAGGCCGATGCGCCACCGCACGTGTTCGTAGATGAAATCGGCTTGAAGCTGGCGGCTCCAGACGACGGCTGGCGCGGCCGTCCGGACATGAGCCCGTTCACGCGGCCCTTCCGGGCCTCCATCGTGGCTCGCGCCCGCTTCGTCGAAGATCTCGTCGCGGAGCGCGCCGCCCGTGGTGTCGAGCAGTACGTCATCCTCGGAGCGGGCCTGGACACCTTCGCCCAGCGTCGGCCGGAGCTCGCCTCCGGCCTGCTCGTGTTCGAGATCGATCGGCCCAGCCCTCAGGCGTGGAAGCGCCAGCGCCTCGTCGACCTCGGCCTCGGCGTCCCATCGTTCCTGCGGCTCGTGCCGGTCGACTTCGAGGCGGGCGATGCGTGGTGGGAGCGGCTGGCAGCGTCGGGCTTCGACGCGGGGCGGCCGACGGTCGTGGCGTCCACCGGGGTCAGCATGTACCTCACCAGGGACGCCATCACGGCGACGCTGCGCCAGGTCGCCGCGCTCGCGCCGGGCTCCACGCTCGCCATGTCGTTCATGCTCCCGATCGAGCTGGCGGACCCCGAGGTGCGCCCCGGGATCGAGCGAGCTGCAGCGGGGGCCAGAGCGAACGGCACGCCCTTCATCAGCTTCTTCACGCCGGCAGAGATGCTGGCCCTGGCCCGAGATGCCGGCTTCAGCGAGGTCCAGCACGTATCGGCCGCTGCGCTCGCCGAGCGCTACTTCGCGGGTAGGACGGATGGCCTTCGTCCGCCGAATAATTCAGAGGAGCTCCTGGTCGCGACGACCTGAGTCGAGCGGTCCGGCTCGGACATGGAAGCTGGCGTGGCCCTCGCTGCGCTTGAGGCCTCGGGCGAGCGCTGCGTCGAGGTGGGCGCTTCCGCCTGGCCGTGCGACATGGTCGGGCCGAGCGCACCGTGACCCTCCTCAAGGTGTCCGTGTTCCGAGGGGTGCTCGATGGAAGCGATCCCGGCCGCCATCGTCGGCGCGCTCCCGCAGCTCGCGGAGCCTGCCATCAGGGACGCGTACGACGCGCTGAAGGTGCTGCTGCGACCCAAGGCTGCGAGCCGCGGTCAGGCGGATCGACGCCGCGTTGCGGCGTTGGCACAGACGCGCGTAGCTCGTGGAGAGTGTGCCAGGCTCTGATCCTCGTGTCATGAGCGGGACGCTGGCGGCGCGCCCGCACATCGCACGACGGGCGGCCCGGGCTCCTCGGCGATCTCACCCGACCCGCAGGGCCGCCCCGTCTCGAGAACACGAACACCGAGACGTTACTATTTCGCCGTGAACGGTACATTCTTTGCATTGGGCGTGACGCGAAAGGTTGCGCTTCATGTCCAATCAGCTGTCGTCGTCTTCCTCTGCTCGAACACGATCTTCTCGCCCGGGGGCGATCGCCCTGCTCGCCCTGCTCGCCCTCCCGTCTGCCGTCTTCTCGGCGGGGTGTGCTGACAAGCCGGACAACATCTACAACTACTATTACACGAACGGGGAGGGGGGGGCCGGCGGCGCCGGCGGCGGCGCGGGCCCCGGAGGCGGGCCCGAGGCGTACCCGGGGGCGCCTGTCGCGGACACCGAGGTGGCCGAGCTCGCGCTCGACGTCTTCGGCACCATCGGCAACCGCTACTGGCTCGCCGTCTCGGAAGAGCAGCTCGAGATCATGAACGAAGGGATCGGCGGCATCGGGGGCCCCATCAAGAGGGATGCTGCGTTCGGGGACATCTACTCACCGACCGGGGAGGACGCGACCTTCGTGGATCACCTGTGGGTGACGACGGCCGGCGACGAGGGCAAGACGGCCGACTACGGCAAGGTCCAGGTAGGGATCGCCGGCCAGTCGACGCAGCGGCCCTGGACGAAGCGAACCATCCCCAACCTCAACATCGACGCCGACGAGTTCGTCGAGCAGCAACGGCTCGGCGGCTTCGAGCACGTGCGCTTCAACAACGGCCAGGTCGGCAGCATCTTCCGCGAGCGCCTCGCGCTCGAGCTCTATACACGCCTCGGTTATCCGGCCCCCCTGACCAACTACGCTTGGATATCGAGCAACGTCTGGGGCGCGGATGTGGCCATCCCCTACATCGTGGTCGAGCGCTACAAGAAGTCGTTCTGCACGCGCCTCGGGGACCGGCTCGGCGGCGGCTGCACCAACATGTGGGAGTTCGCTGGAGACTTCGCCGTCGACGTCCCGGGGGGCGGCCCGATCCCGATCGACATCGTGGCACCCGGCATGAGCGTCTTCGACGATCCAGCGAGCTGCCAGCTCAAGGAGTGTGACAACAGCCGCGTGAGGGAGCTCGAGGAGGCGGTCGCCGCGGCACCGCCTGGCGAGGGCTTCAAGGCCTCGCTCGAGGGCTGGATCGACTGGCCGGCTTTCCACCGCTTCCAGTGCCTGTCGTGGGTGCTCGCCACCGGCGACGACGCGATCCACAACAGCAACAACGTCGTGCTGGTCGAGCGGGCCGACGGCCTGTTCCAGTACCTGCCGTACTCGGTCGACATCAGCCTGGGGCAGAGCTGGTATGCGCTGGTCCCCCTGGCCGGCACGAACTCGCTGGCGCGCGGGTGCCAGGGCGAGCCGGCCTGCTGGGCCGACACGATCGCGACGTGCGAGGACGTGATCGAGGAGTTCGCGGCGCTGAACCCGAACGCGGTGCTGAAGGGGATCTACGAGCAGCTGTCGGACGAGGGCATGCTCCGCTCGGGCGACGAGGCGCGATACGAGGCGCTGGATGCCTGGATCACCCAGCAGCTCGAGGTCCTGCCGGTGGAGCTGGAGAGGAATCGCGAGGAGCCGCAGCCCTGCGTGTCTCCCCAGATCGATTGCGGCGGCTGGTGCGGCTCTCCCAAGGACTGCGGCCTCTGCGCTCCTCCCCAGATCGATTGCGGCGGCTGGTGCGGCTTTCCCAAGGACTGCGGCGTCGGAGCGGGCGGCGGCGACGCCGGCGCTGGAGGCGCGGGCGGTTCCGGAGCGGGCGGCGGAGCGGTGGGCGGCGGCGGAGACCCGAGTGACGGAACCGCGGGGGCAGGCGGCGCCGGCGGCGCTGGCGGCGCTGGCGGTAAAGGAGCGGACTGACGCCGGCTGAACCCCGAGGGAGGGAGCCCCGCCGTGGGGCTCCCTCTCAGGGCGAGACCTCGAACAGGCACCGCGTGATCGGGACGGCGACGTCTTTCCAGACATACAGGTAGTATTTCGTGCCCGGGACGAGCGCCTCGGGGATCCCCTCGGCGGGATAACCCTGCTCCGTGTTCGGCGGGACCTTACCGTAGGTGATACCGCTCTTGACGGGCTCGGCGCTCGAGGGCACGTCGAGCCGCCAGATCGTCCCCTCGGGCAGGTCGAGGTTGGGCGGAGCGCCCGGGTTCGCGGCGTTCGCCGACAAGACGTAAACATAGCGGGCGTCGCCGCCGGTCCAGGTGATCTTGCCTGCGGCGTCCACGCCTTCCCCCGCCGCGCAGTCGCCTGGCACGTAGAGGCTCTGTTCATGGAGCGGCCCGCCGAACGGGGTCTCGTTCGCGAAGTCCTCCTTGCTGAATCCGCGGCGCTGGAGCTCGCCCTCGAAGAACGCGACCATGCGCGCCGGGTCCGTGGAGGGCAGGCCGCTGACGTCGCGGGAGAAGCCGTTGTTCTGGTCCGGCGGATACGCGCCGAGCGCCGCCGAGGAGACCCAGCCGGCGGCCAGCGCGAGGCCCGTTGGATAGAAGCTGTCGGTCCAGACCGGTCCGGCCTCGATGTACCAGTTCGACGGCCCCGCGGCCGGCGCGGCCTTCTCCGAGTGGCAGCACACGCACCCGCACGCCTCGGTCTGCTCCGTGACCCAGGCGAGCTCGCCGAGCCATTGTGGATCGGAGAGGCGTGGATCGTCGCTCGGGGTCTTGTAATCGGAGGGAGGCGCCGGCCAGTACGGCCGCTGCGTGAGGACCGGCTCGCACGACGCATAGTCGGTGAACTGGCGGCCGGGCTCGGTGCAGCCGGAGATCGCGCCGAACGTGCAGACCTTCCCGCCGCTCTGCCCTGCCGGCTCGCCAGCCTTCGGGTCGACGCAGACCTGCTCTGGCCACTGGAAGACGGCGCCGCCCGTGCCCACGCCGCCGCCAGGCTCCTCGGCCGCGCCCTCGCAGGCGTCGGGCTCGAACCGGCCGCCGCCGAAGGTCTCGCAGCCGCGCTGGGTCGAGGCGCACTGGCTCGTGTCGCCGCCGGGGAAGATGAGGGTGTAAGCGTCGTCGGTCCCGCCGCCGAGCACGCATCGGCCGAGCGTCTGCGGATACGCGCAGCTCTCGCCCCTGGTGAAGGTGGAGCCCTGGAGCGCGTCGCAGTCGGCCTCCACGGCCTCTGCGGTCCAGCCTGCGCCGGTGTACTCACGGCACTCCTCGGCCTGGCTGAAGGGGCTCGTATAGACGCAACGATCCGGCGTCACGGAGGCCTCTGGAGCCCCCGAAGCGGCGTTTTCCGAGGCCCGTTGACAGGCGCCCAGCCCTCCAGGGGCCGAGACGAGGAGCGCTGCGCCCAGCATCACGCGCGGTGAACGGAGGAGCTCTTGCTTCACGGTCGAATCTCCTGAACGTCGCCTTCGGGCGAAGTTGGTTGTGATTTTTCTCACTTTTCTTCCCGGTGAGCGTCCGCTGGTATATCGTTTGTTCATAGTTGTTCAACTGTCGTCCAATCTTATTGTGAAAAAATGTGATCTGGATCACGTATGTGACGTGGTGCGCCTGGAAGGGGGCGGTGGCGTGTCCGGGGGTGTCAGGGCGCCGAACACGACCCTCCGTCGCCAGGCAGTCGAGGGCTCGGGGCGCAAAGCCCGCTCCCGCCCTCGGTCCCAACGGGGTCGTGGTCGTCGACGACACGGCGCTTTGGGCCCGCGCCCTGCGTGGGATCAGGCGGCGACGAAGCTCCTCACCGGAGCGCGCCGACGCCGAGCGATATGCACGGCTCCCCGTCGCGCAGCGAGATCCCCGCCACCTGCTTCGGCGGAGGGTACATGTACCCGAACAGCATGCACATCTCGTTGTCCCCGAAGCCGAAGGTGAGATCGTGGTCCGACGTGTTCCGGAACCTGCACGCGTACCGGAGGGAGTCGCCTTCGCCGAGCGCGAGCGCCGGCCGGTAGAGCTCGATGTCGCTCTCCAGATCGAACGCCCCGCCCTCGTAGACGCGCTCCTCGCCGCCGTCCGCGCGGACGACATCGACGTCGAAGGCGTCGGCGTAACGGTGCGTGTGCGGCATGAGAGAGACGATGTTCCCGCCGAACGTCGAGCACGTCGCGCCGACGGTGTGGGTGGCGTGAGGAGGGACGAGGAAGTCGTTGACGCTCATGACGAACGGCACGAGCTCTTCCGCGCGCTCCGAGAGAGGCATGGTGAAGAAGTCGTAGGCGATCTCGACGAGCTCGGGCTCGGGCGACGTGTTGAGCAGGTGGACGCTCGTCGCGATCTCGCGGGACGTGTCGAGGGTGAAGCCCATCCCCTCGGGGAAGACGAGCGTCTCTTCGCCGACGACCTGCGTGGAGCTCGCGAAGAGGACGTCCGGGATGGCCGCCGGCAGCGTCCCGAAGGGGTCGTCGGCGCCTGGGTGGCAGCCCGGGTAGGGGTTCGGCCCGAACGATGGATTGACCGGCTTGGCGATGACGTTGCTGTGGTGCAGCCCAGCCGTCGTGTAGACGCGCGCCGCGTGAACGGTCCTGCTCTGGATCGCGGGGAAAGGCCATGACACGCAGAAGGTCGCCTCCTCGCCGGGCGCCATGATCCGCGGCGGCACGACGATCCTGAAGCCGCTGCGCGGCGGCTCCGGCAGCGCGAGCCGGGTGAGCTCGGCGCCGAAGGCGACGACGTTGTCCTGGTCAATGCGCTCTTCAGGCTCGTACCTGGCGGCGGGATGGACGCACCGCCCGCGAAAGAGCTCCTCGCCAGGAGAGCACGCCGCCGGCGGCGACGGCTCGACCCCCGCGCAGGAAGAGAGAAGCAGAATCCACGGAAGACCCGTCAAACGTGCTCTGTCCCCCGGGACAGAGCGGGTTTTGGGATGTTGCATCACAGAGCATCTGCGGCTGACAGCTGCTCACCGGAAGCCTCGACTATGGATCTCCCCTTCGGATGGAGGGGGCCCTCGCGTGGCCAGGGCGGAGTCCGCGGCGCGGGGGACGCTCCCGGCACAACCGAGGACGGCGTGGGCCGACGCGCTCCAGCCGCGGCGGCCGTCGTGCGCCGACGCCGGGCGGCGAGCGGCGACGACGCCCGCCAGCGGCAGCGTCCGCCCGCCGGACCGCGGCGGCCGCTCGCCGGATCGAGGTCGCTTCCGCCAGCGCAGCGCCAGCCGGCGCGCCCCGCCCACCTGATCGCCGGGGGGTCGCCCACGTGGACACCCCGTTCACCCGGGTCGACGCTGTGCGCAACAAGGGCGTGACGTGGGCGTCGCGGATCGTCTAGCATCCGCCTGCCGAGGGGCAGCGCGCCCCACGATCCCCCGCATCGCCCGACCACCACGCAGCGTGGTCCCAGCTCGTGGAGAGACAGCATTGAGCGAGCAAGCAATCGAGCCGGCCCTCCCCGTCACCGCTTTCGAGAGGCGCTTCAAGCACCCGCCGGGGCTCGTGATCCTCTTCTTCGCGGAGATGTGGGAGCGCTTTTCCTATTACGGCATGCGCGGCCTCCTCAAGCTGTATATGGCGAACTTCCTGTTCGTCACCGCGCGAGAGGCCTACCAGGGGTGCCGGCAGCACACGCCGCCATGCGATCTCGTCGCTGGCGATCCGACCACGGTGTTCGCGTGGCAGTTCATCAAGGGACTCCTCCCCGACGCGCCCGGCGAGCAGGCGTCCATGCTCTACGGGCTGTACACGGGCCTCGTGTACCTCACGCCGTTCTTCGGCGGCATCCTCGCCGACAAGGTGTGGGGGCAGCGCAAGACGGTGGTGGTCGGTGGCGTCTTGATGGCCGCCGGACACTTCGTGATGGCGTTCGAGAACTCGTTCTTTATCGCGCTGCTCCTGCTCATCCTCGGCAATGGCGCGTTCAAGCCCAACATCTCGACCCAGGTCGGGAGCCTGTACCCGGAGGGTGATCCGCGCCGCGACGGCGCCTTCACCATCTTCTACATGGGCATCAACCTCGGCGCCTTCATCTGCAACTTCGTGTGCGGCACCCTGGCCGCCGTCTACGGCTGGCACTACGGCTTCGCCGCCGCGGGCGTGGGGATGTGCCTTGGGCTCGTCGTCTACCTGGCGGGGCAGAAGTACCTCGCCAAGGACAACCTGATGAAGACGGCGGAGGGGGCGGGCGAGCAGAAGCAGCCGCTCTCCAGCGACGAGTGGAAGCGCGTCAGCGCGCTCGTGGCGCTCTGCGCCCTCAACATCGTCTTCTGGGCGGTCTATGAGCAGCAGGGCAACACGATGCAGAGCTGGGCCGACGAGAAGACGATGTGGCCCACCGTCCTCGGCTTCCAGATCCCCTCGACGTGGTTCCAGTCGGTGAACCCGCTCTGCATCATCCTGTTCGCCCCCCTGCTCGACATCTTCTGGCGCTGGCAGGCGAAGCGCGGCACCGAGCCGACGAGCGTCTCGAAGATGGCGATCGGCTGCATCATCCTCGGGCTGTCGTTCATCGTGATGATCGTCGGCGCGCAGGCCGTCGGCGGCGGCAAGGGCAGCCTGTTCTGGCCTGTCTTCTGCACGCTCCTCCTCACGATCGGCGAGCTCTACCTGTCGCCCATCGGCCTGTCGCTCGTGACGAAGGTCTCGCCGGTGCGGATCGTGTCGATGATGATGGGCATGTGGTTCGTCTCGAGCTTCCTCGGCAACACGCTGAGCGGCTACATCGGCATCTTCTACACGCGCTGGTCGAAGGACATGTTCTTCCTGTTGCTCACCGTGCTCGGCATGGGCGCGGGCGTCGCGATGTTCGCGTTCAACAAGCCGCTCCGCCGCGTGCTCGGCCACCACTGATCCACGCCGCGCCCGGCGCGGCCGCGCGCCCTCTCCGCGAGGGCGCGGCGCCGCGTCAGGGCGCCCGCGCGCCGCTGGGGTCGACGATCCGCTCGTCGAGGGTCGCGAGCCGCCCCTCGGGCAGCGCGCTCCCGATGGCGGCCACGGCGCGGCGGACGCTCTCCAGCGTGCTGCACGAGGCGACGTCGACGAAGAGCCGCCCCGACTCGGGCCACGAGTGCAGCGCCACGTGCGACTCGCCGACGACGGCGCACGCGGTGATCCCTTGCGGAGAGAACGGGACGACCGCCATCTCGAGCAGCGTGAACGGCCCGGCGGCGACGGCTGCTTCCAGCGCGGCGCGGAGCGCGGCCGGGCTGTTCAGGAAGTCGAAGGGGCAGCCCTCGAAGAGTGCGAGCGCGATGAACAGCTGCATCGATCGGGCAAGCGCGCGCCGCGGTCCGCGCAGCGCAGGGGGCGTAGGGTAGCCGAGGCCGGGCGGCGCGGAGCCGGAATCGAGAGGGGCGGGGCGGGAGGGGCGTGATCCCGAGCCGAGCGCGCCGGCGGGTGGTTCCGCGCGGCGCGGGCGGGCGGGCGCTCGGCCATCCGCCAAGACGGGGACCGAGGCGCTTGCGCTGAGAACACCGCCCGGCATGTCTCCCTTCGGGCCCTGCCACCTGGGACGTCTCGTCGCGCGCCACACAAGGCGCGCCTGAGACGCAGAGCCCCCTGGGACCTTATGGCACCTCGGTCGGTGCTCGCCGCGCCCGCCCGCCCGCGCCGCGCGGAACCACCCGCCGGCGCTTGCGTGGTCTGGAAGGCGCGCGACCTATGCCCTCCACGATGATGTCCCTTTTGCGACGACGTGAGGCCCCCGGAGAGGGGGGCCGGGCAGTCTCCTCGGGCCGGGCAGCTCGGCACGCCCTTTCCCCGCCGCGCTAGCGCCGCCGCGCGACCTGGATGACCTCCCGCACGCGCTGCCCACCCAGGTCGAAGCGCCCCTCGAGCCCCGCGAACACGAAGCTGTTCACGCGCCTGCCCGGGACCTCCCAGCCGCGGATCGACCCCTCGGGATTCTCCCAGAGGAACAGGTTGAGCCCGCCGCCGATCGTGGGCCCCAGCGCGACGCTCTCGGACATGCGGACGTCAATCACCGCCTGGAGTCGCCCGAGCTCGATCCCGTGGGTCACCGTGTCGCCCCTCACCCCCGGCGGCGCCGCGGTCCACAGCGCCCGGTAGCCGCTGCCCAGCGAGATCACCGGATCGACGCGCTCGAACGGCGCCAGGTGAAAGCTCGCCTCCGCGCCCAGCGTCACGCCGCGCACGTCGGCCACGCCCTGCTCCGCGCCCTGCGCCATGTACTGCTCGTAGCTCGACGTCAGCCCGAGGCCGACCCCCGGCACCCCGCGGTAGACGAGCTTCACGCCCACGCCCGCCCCCGGCCCCGCCACGTCGCGCAGGCGCCGCTCGCTCCCGATGTCGCCGAACCCCTGCGCGTACCCGAGGTTGAGGCCGAGCTCGAGCGCGTTGGCCGGCGCCCTCAGCGGAGAGCGCAGGTAGCTCGGCGGGACGGTGCCCTCGAAGTCCTGCGCAGCGGCGACGCTCCCGCAGAGCACGGCGACCGCACCCGCGGCGATCGCGACCCCCGTGTTTGCCTTCATTGCGGATCCTCCTCGCTGCGCGGTGCCGCGAGGACGGCGGATCCGATCCGCGCGCCACGCCGGGAACGCCGCGCGCCGGGGCGCGAGCATCGCGTGTGCCACGGAGGCGGCGAGCAACGCCTTCCCGGTCGCGGACGGGCCGCCCGCGCCGCGCGTCAGCCGGCGTGTCAACGAGCGGCGGCAGCCGCCCGCGCCGTGCGTCAGCCGGCGCCTACCAGCGGTGGAAGGCGGGGTGGCCTTCCTTCACCGCCACGAACGTCCCGCGGCACGTCGCCGTGACCCGGCCCCCCGCCTCCAGGGTCGCCTCGATCACGACGCGATCGCCCTCCGCCTCGGCGACCTGCGCCCGCAGGTGCACCGGGCCGCCGAGCGGCGTCGGCTTCTTCAGCTTCACGTGGAAGTCCGCCGTCACCGTGCACGGCGGCGCGTCGGCCCCCCGCGCCTTCATCAGGTGGTAGGCCGCGGTCCAGTTCGAGTGGCAGTCGAGCAGCGCCCCGATGATGCCCCCGTTGAGCATCCCGGGGAACGCCTCGTGGTGCGGCTCCGGCGTGAAGTCGCAGACCACCGCGTCGCCCTCGACGCGGCTCTTCAGCCGGAGCCCCTTGTCGTTCGCTGGACCGCAACCGAAGCAGCGGCCCTGCGGCGAGTACCTGTCCTGCAGGCTCGCCGCGTCGCCGCTCACCGGCTGCCCCCGACGAACGCCTCGTCCATCAGCATCTTCTGCTCGAGGAGGTGGCTCGCGCGCGAGCCGGTCGCCGGGCTCGCGCTCGGCGCGCGGCTCACGCACGAGAGCGGGAGACGGTCGCCGATGCGCTGCCGGAGCACCGCGAGGATGTAGTACCAGGCGCCGTAGTTGCGCGGCTCCTCCTGCACCCACACGAGCGGCGTGCCGTCCTTGTAGGGCGCGAGCGCGTTCACGAT
The DNA here is from genome assembly GCF_051473855.1 of Sorangium sp. So ce375. NCBI lineage: Bacteria > Pseudomonadati > Myxococcota > Polyangiales > Polyangiaceae > Sorangium > Sorangium sp. So ce375. The sequence continues at coordinate 8,151,719 of NZ_CP150335.1, read as the reverse complement.
CTCGTCGTTCAGCGGGAACAGCTGCTCCAGCCGCAGGATCGCCACGTCCTTGAGCCCGCGCGTCTCCCGCGCGAGCGCGAGGTCGTAGTAGACCTTGCCCGAGCAGAGCAGGACCCGCTTCACGTCGGCCGGATCGACCCCGCTCGTGTCGGGCAGCACGCGGTGGAACTTGCCCTCGGAGAGATCCTTGATCGTCGACACCGGCCGGTGCGGGCCCTTCGACGTCGCCGGGACGCGCAGCAGGCTCTTCGGCGTCGCGATGATGAGCGGCTTGCGCCACGGCCGGTGCACCTGCCGCCGCAGCACGTGGAACAGCTGCGCCGGCGTCGTCAGGTTGCACACCTGGATGTTGTCCTCGGCGCTGTTCTGCAGGCAGCGCTCGATGCGCGCGCTCGAGTGCTCCGGCCCCTGACCCTCGTAGCCGTGCGGCAGGAAGAGCACGATGCCGCTCAGCCGGTGCCACTTGTCCTCGCTCGACGTGAGGAACTGATCGACGATGACCTGCGCGCCGTTCAGGAAGTCGCCGAACTGCGCCTCCCAGATGACCAGCCCGTCCGGGTAGTCGAGGCTGTAGCCGAAGTCGAAGCCGAGCACGCCCGCCTCGCTGAGCGGGCTGTTGTACGCCTCGAAGCGCGCCGGCCCCTCGGCCACGCGCGACAGCGGCGCGAAGCGCGCGCTCGTCTCGACGTCGCGCAGCACCGCGTGCCGGTGGCTGAAGGTGCCGCGCTGCACGTCCTGACCGGAGAGGCGCACCGGCGTCTTCTCGGCGAGCAGCGACGCGTACGCGAGCATCTCGCCCGTGCCCCAGTCGAACGGCTCGCCGGCGACGAGCTTGTCGTGCCGCTGCTGGAGCGTCGGCAGCACCTTCGGGTGCGCCTTGAAGCCCTCGGGCAGCTCGAGGAGCTTCTCCGACAGCGCGATGAGCTTGTCGGCCGGCACGCTCGTCGGCACCTCCGGCGTCGCGCTATCGGCGCCGCCGCGGTAGTGCGACCACACGCCGCCCATCGAGTACAGCACCGGCGCGAAGCCCTTCTGCTTCACCTCGTCGAGCGCGGCGGCGAGCGCCTCGCGGCGCCGCACGACGATCTCGTCGGCCTTCTCCTCGGTGACCTGCCCGAGCTCCATCAGGCGCCGGACGTACACCTGTCGGACCGTCGGCTTCTTGTCGATCGCGGCGTACATCCGCGGCTGCGTGTAGCGCGGCTCGTCGCCCTCGTTGTGGCCGTACCGCCGGTAGCAGTACATGTCGATGATCACGTCGGAGCCGAAGCGCGTGCGGTAGTCGATCGCGAGCTGCGCGACGTGGGCGACCGCCTCCGGGTCCTCGCCGTTCACGTGGAACACCGGGACCTTCAGCATCCGCGTGATGTCGGACGCGTAGCGGGTCGAGCGGCCCTCCATCGGGTCGGTCGTGAACCCGACCTGGTTGTTCACGATGACGTGGACCGTGCCGGCCGTCGTGTAGCCGGGCAGCTTCATCATGTTGAGCGTCTCGGCGACGACGCCCTGCCCGATGAACGCCGCGTCGCCATGGATGAGCAGCGGCATCACGCGGCGGCGCGCGTCTTCGGCGCCGTCGGCGAGCCGCCGGTCCTGCTTCGCGCGGACGCGCCCCTCCACGACGGGGTTCACGAACTCGAGGTGGCTCGGGTTGAACGTGAGCGTGAGGTGGACGTTGCGCCCGTTCTCGAGCGTGCGATCGGTCGAGTAGCCGAGGTGGTACTTGACGTCGCCGCTGCCGAGGTGCCGCTCCGCGTTCTTGTCCTCGAACGCCGCGAAGATCTCGCGCAGGCTCTTGTCCATGATGTTCGCGAGGACGTTCAGCCGGCCGCGGTGCGCCATGCCGACCACGATCTCGTCGACCTCGTGCGCCCCCGCGCGCTCGATGATGAGGTCGAGCAGCGGGATGAGGCTCTCGGCGCCCTCGAGCGAGAAGCGCTTCGTCCCCGCCTCGTAGGACTTGTGGATGAACTGCTCGAAGATCTCGGCGTCGGAGAGCTTCGTGAGGATCCGGAGCTGCTTCTGGCGGTCGAGCGTGAGCCGGTTGCGCGTCGACTCCATCTGCTGCTGGAGCCACTGGCGCGCCTCGGGCTCCTCGATGAACGTGAACTCGACGCCGATCGAGCGACAGTACGTCTCCTCGAGCCGGCGGATGATCTCGCGCAGCGTGAGGACGGGCGGCACGCCGGCGAGGTCGGTCGTCGGGAAGGGCAGCTCGAGGTCCTCGACCCGGAGCCCGAAGTTCGTGAGGTCGAGCTCGGGCGGCGTGGCCGGCGGCAGGCCGAGCGGGTCGACGTGCGCGAAGAGGTGGCCGCGCACGCGGTAGGCGTTCACGAGGGCGTAGACGCGCGCCTTGATCGCGGCCTCCGCGAGCACCTTGAGATCGCGCGAGGACTCGGGCGAGCTCGGGTGCTCGCTCAGCGTCCGTGCGAACGCGGCCTCCAGCGTCTTCGCGGCCTCGCCGTTCGTCTTGCCGTTTCCGTTCCCGTACCCGTTCCCGGGCCGCAGCACGTGGTGCTGGACGGACGGCGCCGCCGCCGGAGCGGGCAGCCTGTTCGGCGTCGCTCCGCCGTTCTTTCCCTCGAAGAACGAGCGCCAGCCGGGGTCTACCGACTCCGGGTTCTCGAGGTACTGGGCATAGAGCTCCTCGACGAGCCCTGCATTGATTCCGAAATCAAGCTGCATCGTGGTCGGGCTGCAAATAACGCGTGTCGGGCCGGCACGCTAGAGTCGTTTTCCGATGACTTCGCCTCGTGGGGCGGAACATCGTCCGGGCAAGGGGTTCGAGCGCCTGGAGAAACGGTAGGGAGAAGCGGTAGAAGGGGGGCCATGGATCAAGACCGCAGAACCCAGGGTCGAGGAGCGGCGCCCGCCGTCCTCCCCTTCGATCGCTTCCGGGACCACCTGTTCCACGATCCCAGCCTCGGTCTCTGGCTGGACGTGAGCCGGATCCGTTTCGGAAGCGACTTTTTTACCACGATGGAACCGCGGATTCAGGCGGCGCTCGCCGAGATGGCGGCGCTCGAGGGCGGGAGCATCGCGAATCCTGACGAGGGCCGCCGGGTCGGCCACTACTGGCTGCGCGCGCCGGAGCTCGCGCCCGAGGCGGCGCTCCGCGCGGCGATCGAGCAGACGAACGCGCGGATCCTGAGCTTCGCGGCGGACGTGCACGCGGCGCGGGTCCGGCCGGAGCGGGCGGCGCGCTTCTGCAGGGTGCTCGTCGTCGGGATCGGCGGCTCGGCGCTCGGGCCTCAGTTCGTCGCCTCGGCGCTGGGGACGCCGGCCGATCGGATGCAGATTCACTTCTTCGACAACACGGATCCCGACGGGATCGATCGCACGCTGGACGCCATCGGGGACGATCTCGGCGCGACGCTCGCGGTGATCATCTCGAAATCGGGCGGGACGAAGGAGACGCGCAACGGGATGCTCGAGCTCGAGGCGGCGTACCGTCGGCTCGGCCTCTCGCTCGGCGCGCACGCAGTCGCGGTGACGGGGGAGGGCAGCGAGCTCGACCGCTACGCGACGAAGCACGGCTTCCTGGCCCGCTTCCCGATGTGGGACTGGGTCGGCGGGCGCACGAGCGAGCTGTCGGCGGTCGGCCTCTTGCCGGCGGCGCTCCAGGGGCTGTCGATCGTCGAGATGCTGCAGGGGGCGCGCGAGACGGACGAGGTCACGCGCTCGAAGGAGGTGCTCCGGAATCCGGCGGCGCTCCTCGCGCTCGCCTGGTACGCGGCGACGGGCGGCGTGGGCCGGAAGGACATGGTGCTGCTGCCGTACAAGGACAGGCTGGAGCTCTTCTCGCGCTACCTCCAGCAGCTCGTGATGGAGTCGCTCGGCAAGCGGCTCGATCGGCAGGGCAAGGAGGTCTTCCAGGGCATCGCCGTGTACGGCAACAAGGGCTCGACCGATCAGCACGCGTACGTGCAGCAGCTGCGTGACGGGCTCGACAATTTCTTCGTCACGTTCATCGAGGTGCTCCGTGATCGCGCGCCGTCGCGCGGCGTGCTCGAGGTCGACCCCGGCGTGACGACCGGCGACTACCTCGACGGCTTCCTGCAGGGGACGCGCAAGGCGCTGACCGAGAGCGGGCGCGAGTCGATCACGATCACGATCGACACGGTCGACGCGCGCGCCGTCGGCATGTTGATCGCGCTCTACGAGCGCGCCGTCGGCCTGTACGCGTCGCTCGTGGGCATCAACGCGTACCACCAGCCCGGCGTCGAGGCCGGCAAGAAGGCCGCGCAGGAGGTGCTCGACCTGCAGGCCAAGGTGCTCGCGGCGCTCGGCGCGGGCGCGGGGCGCGCGTTGTCGCTCGCCGAGGTCGCGAAGGCGGCGGGCGCGGACGACGTCGAGACGGTCTTCTGGATCCTGCGCCACCTCGCGGCGAACCCGGAGCGCGGCGTCGTGCGGGAGGTGCCGCAGGGCGGCTCGCCGTTCGACGCGACGTACCGGCTTTCGCGCTGACGGGGCGCCCGCGTGGCGCGGAGCGACGCCGGCCTGGCCCGGCGGCGCGCGCGCCGCGCGGAGCGGGGACGCCGTCGAGGCCGGCAGCTCGGCAAGGGAGGGGGCGCGCGTCCTGGTGCGCGCCGTCGAAGGCCTGCACCGAGAGGACGACGAGCATATCGCGACATGGGCGGGTGCCTGGCGGAGCAGGCGGCGGGCATGTCGCGACATGGGCGGGTGCCTCGCGGAGGGTAGTGCGGCCCTTTGCCTTTGGGTGCAGCACTTTGACTCCGGCCCCGTGCTTACGGGCTAAGTTCGGCCGGAAGTAGTGCAGCCCGCGTCGGCGCCAACCGACCGGGCTGCGTGGCCGAACCCCGCAAGCACGAGGTCCGACAGTGCAGCTATACCTGATCCCACCCGACGGTGGGCAAGGCGAGGGTGCGCACGCGCGCCGACGTCGCCGAACCGCCTCCTGTCTCTCACTCACCCCTACGCAGCGCAAGCGCCTCCGGGCGGCGCTGAAGAACCTACGCGCCGCGTACGGGTCGTGGTCCTGCCTCGCCGAGGTCATGGGCGTCTCCGTCGCGTGCCTTGAAGGCATCGCCCGCGGGCGTGACCACGGCTCGCCAGGGACCGCGCAGCGCGCCGCGAAGGCAGCGGGCATCACCGTGGAGCAACTGCTCGGCGGGCTCGCTGCGGCGGACCGCTGCCCAACCTGCGGGAGGAGCGGGTGAAGCGCCCGCGGAAGGGGGCCGGACGCCCGCCTGCCGCACGACATCCCAGGAAGAAGCCGACGATGGAGGCGATCCTTGCCGAGCGCGGCATCGTCATGGCGACGCTCGCCGGCATCCCGAAGCGCGACCGTCGCGACGTGGAGGCCGAGGTGTTGCTCAACGCGTGGAACGCCGTCCGCCGGGGGATGTACCGGCCAGACCCGAAGGACAAGCCGCGCGACGCGCTCCGGAAGTGGCTCCACGGCATCGCGTGGCGCCTCGCTTCGCACTACGTGCATAGCGCGTACGTGCGCCGCGTCGTTCCCCACCCGTCGCCGCTCGGGCTGCTCCGCGAGCCCGTCGGCATCGACATGCACGCGCAGATCGAAGCGAGGGAGGTGCTGGAGGCGATGACGGAGCTCCCGGACTGGCAGGTCGATGCGCTGCTCTCCGTCGATGACCCGGAGAGCCTTGCCGCCTACGCCCGACGGCGCCGCATGAACCCGCACACGGCGGCGTCCAGGCTCCGCATCGCCCGCGAGGCGCTGGCGCTGAAGCTGCGGAGGTGGCGATGACTTCCAGGCCCGCCAAGAGCGGCAGGCCGGCCTACCCCGTCGGCGCCTGAGCGGCTGGAGCCGCATCATCCTCGGGCTTGGATATGCCATCTCGCGCTGGAAGCTGCACTTGATCCGTTTGCACTAGGCCAAGGTTCATGAGGACGAGGCGCTGCAATTCGATGAGGGTGTCGTCTTGCAGTTGACCAACGTACCTTTCCAAGTCTGACTTAAGAAACGGCTGAACGAGGCTGGCGTACGCTATGACGCCGGTGCAGTCGAATCCTTCCTCGCCATTCGGAAGCAGCATATCCCAAGGCCCTGCGAGCTTTGCGGATGCAGAACACGGCACCGCCAAAATCGTACTCGGGATGCCTGCCCTGCTCATTTGCTGCGACTGCACAATGATCACACGACGGCCATCGTGCCATGTACGCTTGACACCTGGCTTTCGTGAATCAGGCAACACAACAAGCTTGTCATCTACAATGAACACCGCGCCGGGCCGCGCCTTGGCAATTAAGCTAGCCGGCGCCAGGCCATTAGCCTTAGCCGCTATCGCCTTGTAGTCAGGAGGCATAATCATCCTCCGTCAAGACTGCCGAATTGGCTCTCATTCTAGCCAATCGAGTTTCCTCGAACACGGCCGCTGACTCATCATCAGCAGCCTCGCCGCGATCTGGCCACGCGCATCGTGCGATGTTACGTCCGACCACTTTTTTGAGGTCACCGAATGCCTTCGCGCGCGATATAGCCTGCGAGAGCGGGGCGGCGTACGGGGTCCTCAGCACAGATCTAAGGTCCTCAGGGGCGGCTTCGATGAACTCGAGCGCAGGGGTGTCGCCGAGATTCTTCCCCTGCTTTGCCGACAAGAAGCGCGCAAAAAGTTCAATCGCCTCATCGTCGAGGCCGATCTCTGCCGCTTGATTTGCGAGCATATACACCGATAGAGGAGACGAAAAATCAGCAACGCGCACGGCTTCTAGAAACACCTCACGCGCGTCGTCAATCTGACCGAGGTCGGAAAGTGCCTCCGCCATATTTCCGAGCATCACAATCTTGTTGAGTCCGTCGACGCGGTCGACGGCCGCCACGAAGACGTTGAGCGCCTCCAAAGGGCGATCAAGAGACAGTAAGCTCGCGCCAGTGCACATGATATACTGTGGATTGCTAGGATCGAGTCGAGCGGCGTTCGTGTAGCTACTGAGAGAATCTTCGTCGCGCCCCATACGGGCATACGCGTGCCCCATGACCTGGTAGGCCTCGGCAATGTCGGCCGTTGATGCAGAAGAAGCCCGGACGAGTCGCTTGCAGTCGGCGAGGATCCACTCTATGCGCTCACGCGATACCTCGACAGACCAGTCCTGGAGTTCATCCAGGTACGACGCGGACTTGCGTACTTGAACCGCCATAGGTGAAACCTCGCCGCCGTTGTGGCAGGATGATGGATCCTACCACCGGTTGCTTCGGCAAGCTACCTGCCCGCTGGTTCAGTGCCGCGGGTAGGTGCTGCAAATGCTGGAATTACGCTACGCGTCGGATGTCTGCCGTGAAACGCCCGTAGCGAGGATCGTTCCGCAGCATGGATCGGATGACGTTGGGTGGGCGACAGGCGGCGCAGAGGATGATGCGGCTCGTCCGGCTGCTATTGTTGCCGGATCGGGGCGAAGCGGACCACGCGTCGGCCACCCGGCTGCGGTAGAGCCGCTATGACACCTGCTGTCCTAGCGCCCTCTCTACCGCGCCTTTCCCAGCGGCTTTTGCCTGGAAAATCGCTATAATCAGAGGACCTTAGACGAAAGCGCCCCGCCTCCGGTTGCGACCCGAAGGCAGGGCGGCAGAAGCCGAGCGGTGCGACCCGTCCGACGTCCTAGCAGACCGGATCGTGGGCCCTCCGCCGGGGAAAGGCAAGGGTCCCGTGGCGAACGTGCTCCCGGCGGAGAAGCGCCTGCGTGTGCTCGCGGCGCTCGTAGACGGCAACAGCGTGCGCGCGACCGAGCGCATGACCGGCGTCCACCAGCGGACGATCCGCCGCTTCGCGCTGGCCCTCGGGCAGGGCGCAGAGCGGCTCCACAACCGCATGGTGCGCGACCTCCGGTGCATCCTCGTCCAGGTCGACGAGATCTGGGGCTACGTCCAGAAGAAGCAGGCGAGGGTCACGCCCGCTGACCCGCCCGACGTGGGCGAGGCGTACACGTTCGTTGCGGTGGACTCGCTGTCCAGGCTGGTGATCGCCTACCGCGTCGGCAAGCGCGACCAGGAGACGACAGACGCCTTCATCAAGGACCTTCGCGCCCGCATGCTGGTGATGCCCCAGCTGACCAGCGACGGCTTCGCGCCGTACATCCCCGCCGTGGGCGCCTCGTTCGGCACGTCGATTGACTACATGCAGACGGTGAAGAACTACCGCTCTGGCAGCCGTGGACGCCGAGACGACCACCGGTACGAGCCGCCTCGTGACCCCTTCATCACGAAGTCTGTGGTCTACGGCGCGCCCGACCCGGCCAAGGCGTCCACGTCCTACGTGGAGCGTCTGAACGGCACCACGCGGCACCAGAACGGGCGCATGCGGCGTCTGTGCTTGGCCTTCTCCAAGCGCATCGAGCACCACCGCGCGGCGGTCGCGCTCACATACGCCTACTACAACCTCTGCCACGTCGTGAAGACGCTGAGGGTCACCCCGGCGGTACAGGCCGGCATCACCGACCACGTGTGGTCGCTGGACGAGCTCCTGGAGACGCTCCTGGTCGAGGAGGAGGCCGCAGCCCCCGAGGCGCAGCCGCTCACTCATCGCGAGCCCTCCGCGCCAGCGAGGGCGCTCCCGAACAACCGGGGCTTCCTGCGCCTCGTGACCGAGCCGACGCCCGCCTTGAAGCAGCGCCGCAAGAGCGAGCCGCCGCCTCCGCCGGCATCCCCGGTCCAGGTCGTTCCGCCCCCTCCTCCCGAGCCGACGCGCGGCCCGGTCCAGTTGTCCCTGTTCGACGAGCCGCCCACCGAGGGCTGAGCCTGCGATCGGGTGCGGCACTTTGCCTGCTGAGGTGCAGCAGTTTGGGCAAAAGGCCGCACCACCTCGCGGAGCAGGCGGCGGGCATGTCGCGACATGGGCGGGTGCCTCGCGGAGCAAGCGGCGGGCATGTCGAGACATGGGCGGGTGCCTCGCGGAGCGGTGATGGCCCAGATACCACATCTCATCACCGCTAGTGGCCCAGACCGAACAATGTAGTGGACCAGATATCGATATCTGTTGTGACTCGATAGTTGGCTCGTAGACTTGCAGGCAAGTGCGGCCCGCGGTGTTACCAGCACCCGGGCCGCGTGGCCGACACCGCTTGCACGGAGCCGACAGCATGCAGCCTACCGATCCGCGCGGATCGGGCCAAGGGACCGGTGCGCCCAAGCGCCCGCCGAGGAACCCCGGGACCCGTCCGACCACCGCCCCGCCGCACCTCGATCGCCACACCAAGGACGCCATCGGGCGCGCCCTCATGCACGGGGTTGCCCGTGTCGAGGCGTACCTGCGCCGCCGCGGTCTGCCCTCCGGAGACGTCGAGGACTTCGCCTTCGAGTGCGCCTGCCTCACGTACCGCAACATCGCTGATGGTTCCCTCGCCCTCTGCGCGGACCCTGCCGAGCGCGAAGGGCAGATCGGCGGGTACATGCGGACGATGGCGTGGCGCATGGTGAGCAACCGCAAGCGCTTCAAGGACGTCTTTCGGCGCCACAGCCGCGAGGGCGGGGAGACGCTACTGGAGGCGCGCACGTACGAGGTGGAGCCCGCGCTCGAACTTGCCTCGGAGATCCGCGCGGAACCCCCGCAGGCCCAGCGCTTCCTGCTCGCGATGCTCGGGGTCGGCGGCGCGCTCCGCTTCGCCCACGAGGCAGCCGTCGCCGCAGGCATGCGCAAGCGCGCCGGCAAGTGGGCCTTGCAGCGCTGCCGGGCGCGCGCCGCGAAGCGCATCGCCGCCGTCTGACCCACCCCGGGGCGAGGTCTTGCGCGAGATCGCCCTCATGGCGCTGATAGCTGAAGATGGCGGCGGCATGGCCTGAGCCAGCCCGTGCCGACTGAACGCCCGGCTCCGCACTGAACGCATGCTTCGCGGCGCGCGAGCGAATCGATGTTGCCCCTGTCACACGGCACCGATGTAGCATGCCGTCATGACGAGCTCCGATCCTACTGCGGCTTCTCGCCCACTCGAAGCGCACTCTCGCGCCGTACAACGAGCTCTATCAGTTGGTCTGCACGATAGCCCACGACGAATCGACATCAGCGTTCTGGAGCAGATTCTCAGCCAGTTGCGCTCTACGGTTGAGGCCGTCGCGGCCGACCTAGGCGTATCAGACCGAGACGTAGGCGGCGTAGACCTGGTAGATTTTACAAGTGGCTCGTGCAGACTGACCTTTGAGCAGGTCGCCGCGGATGCTGCCGACGCGCCGCACATGCCATTGGCGGTCGCCATAGATAGCGCAAAGCGGCATCTTACAGGCAAACCGTTCCCGCCGATGTTAACAGACAGCGCCAAGAAAGCTGTTATGGCGCTGCTGTCGCGCTGCGCCGAACTCTCTACGCCGGAACGTCCAATCGCGTTCGTTGAGCGAAACACGGTCTACTCGCTCGATCCGCGCGCGCCAGTATCGGAGCTTGAAGAATTAATTGAGGTCAAGCCGCGCCAGATCGCCTCACAGCCGCCACCAGAGCAAACGTCGCCGGAGCCACCGAATAAAACCGAAGAGCCATTGCCTGCGCCGGAAGAGTGGCTATTGACATTTACTGGGAGGCTTCGACGTCTTGATGCCCGCGAACGCAAAATGTGGGTCGATACCAGCAGAGGTACTGCCGTCGCTCCCTTGAGCGCCGCGCTATTCGCCGCCGCGGATGCCGACCGCAGCCGATGGCAGATTGTGTCTGTAGTTGCACTTGGCAAGAAACCAGAGGTGAAGGACATCGTCGATGTTCTTCACGTCACGCCAGCCGACGATGGTGCACCGGAGTTTTCGGCCATGCCCATGAACGAAGCAGCAAAAGGCCTCACAGGTATAATCGAACGAATTGATTCGTTCGGCAAGCTCAAGCGTAATTGGAATACACACGACGGGTTGCCAACAAGCGCGGCGGCTCGTCGGCATGCGCGCGGGTTCCTTCTGCTCGCCGCGTCCGCTGCACGGGCCAGAGACACTGCCTTTGTTCTGCCGTTCGCGACTCCGCTTCCCAGCGGGAACGTGCAGCTGGAGTGGGAAGTCGGTCCTGTCTATTTGGAGTTGGAGTTCTCCGATAGTAGCGCGATCGGGCACCTCCGAATGCATGGTAGCGAAACCGCGGAAGGCGCTGTCTCTCGCGAGCGAGCTCTAGAGTTGGTGGCATGGTTTCATGATGGGGTGGCGTCATGAGTAAGGGACTCGACGGCGAAAGCGTTGGCACGGTCATGCTCATCACTAACGATGAGCTCCTCAGTCGAAGGTTTCATATTTATCAGCTGAAGGAAGATGGCACGGCGTCATCTGGCGCATTTACGGACCCAGACATGTCAGTAGATCGAGCGTCTATGCGCACCATAGACGAGTCCCTGTCTGAGTATCCGTATATGGGCGTGGCGCAGATCGTTGCGGGAGAGGCGCGCTCGCTAGAGCAAGAGGTGGTTCCCGTGCCTCAGCTACTAAACCTCGCACATGCGGAAGTGCGAGGTAAGAAAACTAAGGCCATCGCAAAGAAGCTCGCTCGATCGAGCGTTGTAGTGCGCGCACCGAAGGCTGTCGCCGACGCGGAAACTACCAAAACAGAGGCTACGCAAGCCGGTCCCAGGACGACGGAGTGATAGAACTGACGCCGGCACAGCGGCTGCTTCCACATTCGCTGCCGTGGTTCCCTACAGCTCTCCAAACAAGCCCAGCTGCACCATCCGCCCCGGCCCCGGCGCGGGAGGCGGCTCTGACGGCGGGGGCGCCGGTTCCGGTGGAGCCGCAACAGACGCCACAGGCGGCGGCGTTGTGGGTCCTGTTGGCGACGACCCGCCCGGCACCAGCCTGAGCCATCCCCGGCCGCCAGGGAGCTCGCGAGCGGGCGCAGGCGCCTCCCCGTGGCGCGGCTGGAGCTTGAGCGGTTGCGGCGCAGGCGGCGGCATCTCCTCCTCCTCGCCCAGAGCCGCGGTGACGAGCTCGGCGAGGGTCCAGGGGCGCTCAGCGAGGCCCGCTGCGACGGCCGGGGTGGTGCCGAGCGTGCCGTGCACGCGGACCCAGTTGTAGGAGGCGATCCCCAGGCCGATCGCTGCGCGGTGCCCACGCAGCGTCTTCGAGAACGCGAGGCACAAGCGGCGCGTCCGGCCGACCGTGTGGCGCGTCTGGAGATTGAAGCGTTCCACGTACGAGGTCGACATCAGCTCTTCATTGGGCACACCGAAGACTGGCGTCTTGGTGACGAAGACTTCCCGGCTCGGTTCGTAGCGGTGATCGGGGGAGCGCTGCGGCCCGCCGCGGTAATTTTTGACGCATTGTGCGTAGTCGGCCGACCCGCGGAAGTTTGCGAACATCGCTTCAATGTACGGCTGCCAGCCGTCGCTCGTGATGTGCGGAACGACCGTGAGCCGAGCGCGCAGATCCTTTATGAACGTCTCGGTGTTCTCCCCGTCGCGCTTGCCGACGTGGAAGGAGATCGCCAGCTTCGTGTTCGCGTCCAGCGCGACATAGAGGTAGGCGTCCCCGTGCTCGGCGGGGTCCTTCTCCGTCACGCGGGCCTGCTTCTTCTGCACAAAGCTCCACATTTCGTCCATCTGGATCACATGCGCCGCCAGGCAGCGCACCTTCCGGCTGTGGGTAAGCGCCCGACCAACGCCATCGTGACCACCCCGTCGGGGCCGGTTACCAGTCCCCATCGCGACGAAGGAGGAAGCGATGGCGACGAAGGCGGAGTGGGCCGAGCGGGTGGGGCGGTGGGAGCGCAGCGGGCTGAGCGCCGAGAAGTTCGCGCGGCGCGAAGGGTACCAGCCGAAACAGCTGTACTGGTGGCGCTGGAAGCTGCGCGCTGACCGGCCCTCGCAACCCTCGCCGTCGTCGTTGACCGAGGCACCACGCTTTCTGCCGGTCCACGTGGTGACGGACGCATCGGTCGTCGCGCCGGAGCCGATCGAGATCGCGCTGCCCAACGGGCGGGTGGTGCGGGTCCGGCCGGGCTTCGACCCGGCCACGCTCGAGCGGGTCCTGGCGCTCGCCGCCGAGGAGACGCCGTGCTGACGCTGCCGCCGTCGGTGCGCGTGTACGTCGCCGCCGAGCCCACGGACCTGCGCAAGAGCTTTGATGGGCTGTCGGCCTTGGTCTCTCAGCGCTTCGGAGCCGACCCGCTCTGCGGGCATCTGTTCGTGTTCAGGAATCGGCGAGGTGACCAGGTGCGCGTCTTGTTCTGGGACCGCACTGGCTACATGATCGTGGCGAAAAAATTGGCCCGCGGGCGATTCCATCTCGCCCGCGACCTGCCCAAGGGGACCACCCACGTCGAGGTCGAGGCGGCCGAGCTGTCGCTGATGCTCGAAGGGTTCGACCTGTCCCAGGCCGTGCGGCGCAAGCGCTGGAGACCCGGCGTGAGAAAAGTTGCTCCGTCGAAGCAAAGCTTGATGGATGCGCGCGGGGTAGCTATCTCGCGCGCCACGTGACCAGTCCTCTTCAATCCCAGGCACAACTGCCCGCCGATCTGGCGGACGTGCGGCGCAAGCTCGAGCAGCTGGCGGCCGCCGGGCAGATCCCGGAGCTCATCGAGCTGGTGCTCGGGCTGCTGGTCCAGCTGCGCGACAAGAATACCGCGCTCTCGGCGAGGCTCGCGAGCGCGCTGCGCGACCTGTACGGCCGCAAGAGCCAGCAGGTCTCCACCGAGCAGCTGATGCTGATGTTCGCCGAGCTCGGGGCGGAAGCGCCGCCGGGGGCGGCGGGCTCGGAGCTCGGCGCGGACGCTCCGCCGCAGCCGGAGCAGGGGCTGGTGCCGCAGCCCCCTGAGCCGCCGAAGCCGCCGCGAGGACGGGGCGGGCGCGCGCCGCTTCCCGAGCACCTGCCGCGTGAGACGCGCGTGGTGCCCGTTCCTGAGGCGGAGCGGACGTGCCCGCAGTGCGGCGCAGAGAAGAAGTGCATTGGCCATCGTACGAGCGAAGTGCTCGAGTTTATTCCTGCGCAGTTCAAGATCATCGAGGAGCAGCGGGAGAAGCTCGCCTGCCCGCGCTGCCCGGAGCAGGGCGTCACGACGGCCGATAGCGAGAAGGTGATGGACCGAGGCCGTCCGGGACCGGGGCTGCTCGCCAGCATCCTTGTCGAGAAGTTCGAGGACGCGATGCCGCTATATAGGCAGTCGCAGCAATACGCTCGCTTCGGCGTGTCGCTGTCCCCGTCGACCCTGGGCGACTGGTCGGCCTTTGCGCTCGACGTGCTCGCTCCGGTGGCTGAGAGGATCGAGGAGCGGGTGCTGGGCTCGTTCTACCTGTGCGCCGACGACACCGGGATGCGGGTGCTAGATCGCGATCATCCGGCGGGGGTGAAGCGAGGCCACATCTGGGCCTTCGTCGGAACGGGTCTCGTGGCGTTCCTGTACGCACCGGACTGGAAGGCGAAGCATCCAGCCGCGCTGCTCCAGGGCTTCACCGGCTACTTGCAGGGTGATGGGTACGCGGGCTATGGCGCGATGCTGCGCGGAGGCGAAGGCGGCGAGATGATCGTGCCCGAGGAGCGTCGGCTCGGTTGCGGGATGCACATCCGCGCCAAGTTCGAGAAGGCGGCCAAGGGCGGCGACACGCGGGCCGCGGTGGCGCTCTCGTACTTCAAGGCCATCTACCGAATCGAGGCAGCCTGCAAGGAGGAGGCGCTGTCCACGGAGGCGCGCCTGACGCGCCGGCAGGAGCGGTCGCTCCCCGCTGTGGACGAGCTGTATCAGTGGATTCACGAGCTGCACCTTCGGCTCGTACCAGGCACGCCGCTCTGCATCGCTACCCAGTACGCCATCAACCAGGAAGCTGCGTGGCGGCGCTGCTTCACGGATGGACGCTTCGAGATAGATAACGGCGAGGTCGAGCGGCAGCTAAGACGTGTAGCACTCGGAAGAAAGAACTATTTGTTCGCGGGCTCGGACAAGGGGGCTGAGCGCCTGGCCATTGGCTATACGATCTTCGGCTCGTGTCGGATGCACGGAGTCAACCCGCTCGCCTGGGCGACGGACGTGATCGGCAAGTTGCAGGCGGGCTGGCCACGCGGTCGGCTGGACGAACTGCTGCCCGACGCATGGGCGAAATCGCCGCGCGCCGCCCCGGTCGCCGGCGACGCCGACGCGACCTGAACAACGCAAGCCTCGGTCGGCGACGCAGGCGGAGACCACCTCGCCGGGCCGTCTTTCAGGACCGCCTGTGCCCGGGCCGAGTCGTGGGCCGACGCCGCCCCGCGCCCAGCATCGTCGACCCCGGCGAGAGCCGCAAGGGGCCGTGCCCATGGCGATGGCCGGGTGCTTACGGCTGTGGAGCCGGATGCATCCCTCTCCGAGGCGCAGGGCGAAGTCGAGCACGGTCCCCCGCGCCACCTCGACCATGCGGGCAGTGGCGCGCAGGGAGTTGCCTTCTACGAGAGCGGACGCGATGCGGACGCGCATCTCCAGCGGGAGCGGAGCGGGCATGACGGGCCTTGCCTCTCTCCCCGGGCCGGCCCATGATGCGGCTGCGATGCGCGCTCTGTGGGCCTCCACAGGGTGTGTTTGCAGCCCCGCTCTCAGGTGCGAACTGAGGGCGGGGCGCTTTCGCTAAGGCCCTTAGTGTACCACTTGAGAGATCGCCGGCTCGCTCTTGATGAGCCCGGTCGGACAGTGGATGTCATAGCCAACGTGCGCGTTTACAGCCTGTTTGACGGCGTTTTCGCGCGATGGACGGAGACCGCCGACAGACGACGTGGTATCGGTGGTAGAGCTGCCGCCACGCCATCCCCAAGTTCGTAGAACTGCCCGAGATGCCTGCCGCGGAGTCGCTGCTCCAGCGCTGCGTCGCCAATGTCGAGTTCGACGCCGAGCGCGGCGAGGCTCCGCCACTGGCTACGGGCTCCTCGCGCACCGGGCCCCGCCGCTGTCGTTGCGGTACGACGGGTCCACGGTGCTGCTGCGAGCGGACGAGAGCAGGTACGGTAACGACGCATCGTCGTCGAAGCTCCCGCCTCGGACCACCCGGCTCGATGCACTGGTCGTATTAGCACAATTGCTGCAATCGCTGTTATAATCTGCATACCAATCCAGAGCCCATTCCCACAGGCTACCAGACAAGTCCGACTGCCCCCACCTTCCATCTCCTGTCGGCGATCTCGACCCGACCGGACGGATATCGCTGAACGCACACCCGCCGGATGCAGTCCCATCCCCTGTGCAGCCGTACACCGCGTACGTGTCATCGATCGTGGTCGAACTCGCCGGATTCGACCACGGATATGCTCGCTGCTCGTCTCCACCCGCAGCCGCGTAGTTCCACTCCGCCTCCGTCGCCAGACGGCCCCCATCCCACGCGCAAAACGCGAACGCTACATACCAGTTCAGGCAGTTCATCGGCAGATGCTCATGGCCACCGGCTGCATCCGTCCACGTCGAGAAGTTCGGGTTGCACATTGCCAATGCTGTCAGCTCCGACAGGCCATCAGGTAGCTGACTCGCCCAATCCGCATTCCATCCGCTCCCCTCGATGAGCGGATGCGCCCCTGCTCCCGCCGCCGGCTTGCTCCCGGGATACGCCTCCACGAACCTCCGGAATCGCCCCACCGTTACCTCGAACCGATCCAGGAAGAACCGGCTCACCGTCGCTGGATACCTCTCGTCATTGCTCCGGTTAAAGCGCCCTCCAGGGATCGCGGTGGTCGCGCAGCAGCTCTCATTGCCATCCGGCCCGCATGTCTCGGCCAGTCCGACACAGCTCGGCGGCACGCACTTCCCCGCGTCGCACGCGGGCGCTGCGGCAGGGCACGGCTCCGCGTCCTCCCACCGCCCGTCGACACAGCGCTGCGGCGTGTTCTGCGTGTTCTCCGAGCACTTCGCTTGGTCAGCAAAGCACTCTACGCCGCCTACGCCGCCCCCTTCTCCACCCGCGCCGCCGCTGCCCTGCGCGGAACTATCGCTGCCCCCACCAGCCCCGGCTCCGTGCCCACCGCTGCCGCCAGTTGCGCCGCCAGCGTCGCCGGTGCCCGTGCGCCGGAAGTCGCGATCCTTGGGCGAGCAGCCCCCAAGCGCTACGAAGAGGCCGAACTGCACGGCAGTCGTCCTCAGAACGCTGGCGCAGAGGAAGGGAAGAGCTCTGGAGACGAGCGAGTGCGACATGCGCCGCATGGTAAGGCAGGCGCCGCGCGCGAGTAAAATTTGTGACCGGCCTCACCTGTTGCGGCAGTGGGGAGCGCGTCAGCTCAACGTGATCCGGGATATATGGCCCATCTGAGTGGTCCGGATGCTGGTTTCGAGTGGCCCAGATGCGGGATTCGCGGGCCTATTTAGGCCACCACCCGCGGAGCAAGCGGCGGGCATGTCGTGACATGGGCGGGTGCCTCGCGGAGCAAGCGGCGGGCATGTCGCGACATGGGCGGGTGCCTCGCGGCGCGGTAGTGCCCTAGAGCGCCGAACAGATTGAAAGCTGTCTAAATTCATTAAGTTGCGATGCCCAACCGTCCTTCCGGGAAGCAAGCTCCAAGGGCAAGGAATGCGGGAAGGAGAGCAACCGCAAGGGCGCGAGGGGCGCAAGGGACGAGAGACGAGATATTTTCTTGCCTTCCCCTTGCGCCCCTCGCGCCCTTGCGGTTGCTCTTCCCTTCTGTTGATTTCCTCGCGACTCCGACGTGATCGGTCCTCTAGGGCAGACGGCCATTCAAATTGGTCGAGCCAGCTGCACCCGCGCCGGAGCCCTTCCCGTCAGCTCGACCTGTTCGCGTGGCGGCCGAAGCCGCGGACGCCCGTGCAGTTGAGCCTGTTCGGCGACCTGCCGGACGGCGCGGAGTAGGACGCCGGCCGCCTAGCGCCCGGGCGATCGGCTCGCCCCAGACGTCCATTCCTGTCACGATTCGGCGCTTCATCGCCGATGATTCCAGGCTTGAATACGCAGTGAATGGTCGTGGTGGCGGGCGCGCTCATGTCACCCGAGCGCTCACGGCCGCGTGGCCCGCGGCTCGCTTTCGCGGAGGGCCATGAGGATCGCGACGATCATCGCCGCCGTGTTCATGTCGTCCTGCGTGGTCCAGCCAGTGGCCGAGATCACGGAACCGGAAGAGACGCTAATGCGGCAGCCGAGCCGCGCCTCAAGCAGGTGTGCTTGCTCGCCCGCAAGCGACAGCGTTCTCGCGAGATGTTTTGTCGTTTCGCGTGCCCAAGTTGGCTCAAGAGGCAGTGCTGGTCCGCCGCGAATCAGGGCGGGCGGGAATGGACGAACTTCTGCATCAACAACTTCCACTGACGCCAGCGCTGCCCTATCTACCGGGCATGCACGACGGAAACGTGGTAGCCTCAAGGCATCTGGACTTCACGCCGAATGATGGGAGCTTCACGCGCAAGGTTCGCATCCTGCTCAGCAGGCCACACAGTCCCGTTCATCGAGAGAACGAATGGATCGTTGACATCGAGATTGAGGAGTCGTTCAAGGCTCCGGTTCTCGACTACGCGATTGGCTCCGATCCGTTCCAGGCGCTGTTCTTGGCGATGTGCAAGGTGGGCGACCTGCTCAAGCCGTGGCGCGACGCGGGTGAGCTCAAATGGGGCGACAGCGCCGACCTTGGTCTGCCGTCACTGATCCACCCGACGGCGTAATCCTGCTTACCCGTTCAGCAATCCGCCCACTGAACGCCCAACGGGCGCTGCCGAACGGGCGTGGGTTCCTCCGGCTGGTCGGCGGCGCGCCATCTGCGCCTGTAGCGCCTGCGCCCGCTCCGGAGCCGCCTCCGTCAGAGCCGCCTGCTCCGAAGCCTAGGCCGATGAGGCAACTAAGTTTTTCGACTTGGAACAATGATGTAGCGCAATAAGACCAGCGGCCTACGCGCCGTCAGCGGCCGCGGTCTCTTCAGGGAAGTCCGGATTGCGGTGCAGACACCCACGCAGATCGGCCATTCGAGACAGGATGGCAGCATGGGTGCTAACTTGATTCTTTGAGGAAAGTTCTCGGAAATCTATAAGACTGTGTGGTTGGCGGTTCAAAAGACCCCACCTTCGGCCGAAGTACACCACCATCCGGCAGGAGGCGTCGCGAAGGGCCGTGCAGAGAGCCCGCTGCGCTGGCCCAGGCGAGTCCGATCTTCAGAAGCTGACGCGCAGGGTCGCGCTCGTCGGGCCGACGAGGAGCTCGGGGGCGTGGACCGACACCTTGTGCGGGATGTCGTCGCGCACCCAGACGCGCTGGTTGGAGACGAGGCCCGCGACGAGCAGCGTGAAGCCGGTCACCTGCGTGAGCCCGTCGAGGAGGAGAATAGCGGCGGCGGCCTGGCCGTCGTCGTCATCGAAATCGACGTCCTCGCCCGTGCCGAGCGTGATGAACGGGCCGCCCACGGGCAAGAGGAGCGGCGCATAGCCGGCGCTCCCGCTCTCTCCCTCGCTGAGGATGGTCCCGGCCGTCAGCGCCGTGAGCGCCCACGCGCTGCCGAGGACGATCGCCCCCGCGACCACGAGCCGGCGGTTCATCTGCGTCTCGAGGCGATAGCCCGCCGGCCGGAGCCCGCCTTCCGTGAAGGTCAGCGTCCGCGGCGTGCCGTAGATGGCGGACGGCGCGTACGGCGCGTACGGCGCGTATCCGGGCGGCGCCGCATAGCCCGGGGGTAGCGCGTATCCGGGCGGCGCTTCGCCAGGCGGCAACGGATGTCCGGGCACCGACAGTGCGTATCCCGGGGGCGGCGCATAGCCCGGGGGCGGCGCGGATCCCGGAGCTGGCGCGTAGCCCGGAGCTGGCGCGTATCCGGGCGGCGGCGCGCTCTGCGCGGACGGGGGGGCGTCGCTCTCCGCCGTAGCCGGCGCTGAGAGCGCGAGCGCGCCGAACAGCGCGGCCATCGAGAGGACGGTGCGGATCGCGGTCACGTGCGTCTCCCTTCGGGGTGAGGGCTGTCGGCGCAGGGGCGCCGGCTCAGAATCGCCATCGGAGGCCAGCGGACGACCCGCCGATCGAGACCGAAGGCCAGCGGGACGCGGCGCGCCCGGGGTCGCGCGAGCTCACCGTGAACTGGCGCTCGAGGTAGACGTCCTCGTGCGCGAGGCCGGCGGCGTACAGGAGGAGCCCGCCCATCTGGGTCACGGCGTCCATCGTGAGCC
This sequence comes from Sorangium sp. So ce375, assembly GCF_051473855.1. NCBI lineage: Bacteria > Pseudomonadati > Myxococcota > Polyangiales > Polyangiaceae > Sorangium > Sorangium sp. So ce375. The sequence goes on along the minus strand of NZ_CP150335.1, from coordinate 8,131,752 downwards.
AGAAGAGGCCCGCGCCCTCCGCCTCCATGGTTGCGGCGGCGATCATCGGGCCGGCGAACGGGATGAACAGCGGCCCGAACTCGTCGAAATTGTCGTTATCGAACGCCGCGACGCCTGCGACCGTGAACGTGAGCGCGTACGGGATGCCGAACGTCAGCAGCCCCGCCGCGACGAGCTTGCGGTCCGACCTGGTCCGCAGCGCGTAGCCGCGCGGGATCGGGTCCCCGTCTTCGTACGCGATGGTCCGCGGGTTGGCCCACGGCGGGAGCGACGGCGGCGGCAGGTAGTAGCCCTGCGGGAGGGCCACCAGCGCGCCGCCCACCGGAGCGATCGGGGCGGGCGCGGGAGCGATCGGGGCGGGCGCGGGAGCGATCGGGGTGGGCGCGGGAGCGATCGGGGCGGGCGCGGGAGCGATCGGGGTGGGCGCGGGAGCGATCGGGGCGGGCGCGGGAGCGATCGGGGCGGGCGCGGGAGCGACAGCGGCGGGCGACACACCCGGCGCGGCGGGCCTCGCCGCCGCGTCGCCGCGCGCCGGCTTCTGCGGCGCGGCCTGCGCCTGCGCGGCCGCTGGCGTAGCGAGCCCGAGCAGCGCCGCGAGCACCGCAGCGGCCTGCGCGCCCCAGCGGCGCGGCGCGCGGAGGCGGCGCAGCGGTACGATACTCCCTTTCGTTTGCCCGATCGGCATGCTGGCTCCCGTCGCGCTCACGCGACGACTCCAAGGAACTGCGGGTGGCTTCGGTGCAGCGAGGCCAGGATACGCGGACTGTCCACGAACTCAATCCGCCCCGACACCGCGGGGGGCGCCGCGCTGGAAGCCCCGACACTTGCCAGCGGGTCGCCGCTCCGGCCGCACGGTGGGCCGCATCTCGGCCACGGGCTGCACGCCGGACGGGGCGCGCGTCGCCGCGAAGGCCGCGATGGCCCGCCCCTCGGCGCATGCTGGGCTGCCGCTCCCCAGGTCCCGACGGTGCCGGCGCGCTCCTCGCCGGCCAGCGCGACACAAGCCGTCGTCGCGCGTGGCCTGCGCGGCGCCGTTGCCCCACAGCGACGATTCATGAGCCGCCCGCGACTCGTGGTCCAACTGCGCACCTGGGACAACCCTGACGGGTAAACGCTGTATGCTCTCATGTGCTCCGGCTCAGCTCGCCACCGTCGCATTGGGCGCTACGATGTTGCCTGATCAATGGTGATGCCGCAGCCGCGCCCATGGCGAGCTCGGCAGAACCCTGGCCTTCCATGACATGGCGGCAACGACCGCCCGCGGAGGAGCGAAGCGATGACAAGAACCTTATTCGTGGTGTTGGCGTGCGCGGCTGCCGCGTTGAGCAGCGCGTCGTGCGGAGGGACGGACAAGGGCAATCGGGCTACGGGCAGCGGAGATACGGGCAGCGGAGATACGGGCAGCGGAGATACGGGCAGCGGAGATACGGGCAGCGGAGATACGGGCAGCGGAGATACGGGCAGCGGAGATACGGGCGGCGGAGATACGGGCGGCGGAGATACGGGCGGCGGCGCCTCCTCGGGGACCGGCGCGCAGCCAGGGCCCGGCCAGCAGTTCTCCGTCGACGCGCAGGGCGGCACCTTCACCGCGGACGACGGATTCACGATCGACGTGCCGCCGGGCGCGGTGAGCGAGGACACGGTGATCACCATCGAGCGCGTCGAGGGGGCCCCCGAGGGCGCGGTGGGGCCCATGTACATCCTCGGTCCGGAGGGCCACTCGTTCGACAGGCCGATCACGCTCACGCTGCCCATCACCGTCGAGCTCAGAGCGGAGCTGGGCGAAAACACCGTCCTCGGCGCCTATGGCTTCACCGCTCAGAAGGGCTCGGACGATTTCGCGCCGCTCGCGCGACACGACGTCTCCAGGGACCGCGTCGTCACGGAGACGGACCGCCTCTCCAGGATCTATCCCGGGATGATCCTGGCGACCCCGATGGCGAGCCTGCACCGCTACCCGAGCGCGCTGGCCGCCGACGAGTCCTTCCTTTACTTCGCGAGCGGCGGCACCGAGGACGTCGCGACCGGGGACAACAACGACGGGTTCATCTACCGCGTGAGGCCGGGCACCACCGAGGCAGAGGCGATGATCCCCGCGGATCCCGATCCCAAGGCGCTGTGGGTCAACGGCTCCCACGTGTACTGGGCGAGCGGCGGCGACGATGATCCGGTGATCCCGTCGGCGATCCGGCGCGTCGACAAGGCGAGCCTGGAGGTGGAGACGCTGGCCCAGGTCGGCTACGTCGTGAGCGTCATCGGCGACGCGTCGGCCATCTACTTCGGCGACGGCGACGGCGAGAGCATCTACACGATGCCGCTCGACGGCGGCGAGCCGGTCGTCCTCGCGTCCGACGCCGGCAGGCCCGCGTACCTCGCGCAGGACGCCGAGAACCTCTACTGGACCGGCGGCGCGGCGACAAACAAGGTCTACAAGGTGGCGAAGTCGGGCGGGGAGGTGACCGTCATCGCCGACAACGAGGCCGAGCCGGCCGGGATCGCGGTGGACGCGGCGTTCGTGTACTGGGCCAACGCCGGCGACGGCGGCGTGTTCAAGGCGCCCATCGCCGGAGGGCAGAAGACCTTGGTCCATCAGGGGAGCTCGATGTCGGGGCTGGCCCTGCGGGGCTCTACGCTGTTCTCGACGGACACGCGCGGGAACCGCAGCGTCAACGCGCACGATCTCGAGAACCATAGGACCGTGCTGCTGGCGTTCGGACAGCCCGTCGCCTGGCGCGTCATCGCCCCGGAGGGGCAGGGCGTGTTCTGGTCCAACGCCGGCGATTACCGCTACCAGGGTCAAGTCCTGTCCTACCACGCTCCTTGAACGTCCGTGTCCGGGCGCGCGAGCGGCCTGCGCTCCTCCTGCGCGGTCGCTCCGGGGCCCTGTGTCAGGAGCGCGAGGCTCCTGCGCAGCCCCGCGCGTGTCCTGCGCGTCCGACCTCTCAGGGCACGCGCTTCATCGTGATGAAGTCGGTCGCCATGCCGTCGACGATGGGCTTGAGCTTGAGCACGTCGCCTTCGCAGCGGTACTCGAAGATGGTTCCAGGGCGGTCCATGCCAGAGAAGGCGTTTGTCGCGGGCACGGGCATGTCGCGGCCGGCGAGCGTGGCCTTCGTCTCGACGCGCAGGCCGCTCATGTCGGCGCGCGTCGTCTTCCAGCGGCCAGGGCCCGCAGGCTCGAATTCCGCGCTCGAGCGGCCGTTCATCTTGACCGTGATCTTCAGCGCCATCCCGGCCGTGGGCGCCTCGAACACGTTCTCGACGCCGCCCTCGCTCGTCTCGCACACGTAGCTGCCGCGCTCGTTGCCGCTGATCGTGCAGATGTACTTCCCGCGCTCGCTGACGACGCGCGCACCCGAGGAGTTGCGCGCCAGCGTCTCGAGGAACAGATCGGCGTAGTCGTATTCCCACTTGCCCGCCGGACAGCTCCCTGCCGGCGCCACGGCGGCTGCGCCGATCGGGGCAGGCGCAGCCGGGGCGGTCGCGGTCGCGCTCGCGGACGGAGCCGCGCTCGTGGACTCGGAGCGGTCGCAGGCTGCGAGCGAAGCCAGCGACACCAAGGTGAACGGGATCACGTGCGGACGTGCCATGCGGCGAGGGTACGCGCCCAGGCGCGCAGTTGCACGCATCAAGGCGCGGAAGCGGGAACCGCGCCGGAATCCATCGGCGCCGTCGGCTCGGGATCCACCATGCGAAGCATTTCACACCATCGGCCGAGCGTTTGGCGTTGATTTCGCTCGAACCGGGATCAGCGCGCGGCCGGCCCGATCGAGCGTAAACCCACAGGGTTTCTGAATCATTGCTGGTGAGGTCGTCGAGGGCGTGGCGCTCAGGCTTGGGTGAACATCAGGCAGGGGAGGATGCCAGCTCGTGCCGCGCAGGAGGCGGCCAAACCTTGGATGGAGCTTGACAGCCCCGGGCGGTTCCGTCTGTCGTGGGGCAATGCGTATCCTTGCCGCCCTCCTTGCCACATTCGTCCTCGCCGCGTGCACCACCGCGGCCACCCCGCCGGTCACGGCGCCGCAGCCCTCGGCGTCCGCGCCCGCGACGTCGCCCGTCCCCGCGGCCGAGCCGCCGGCGAGCGCGCCTGTCCCCGCCGCGCCCGAGCCGGTCACACAGACCCCGGCGTGCGCCGGCAGGGTCGACAGCCCGCCCGCTGGCGCCGAGCCGGTGAACGAGCCGGCCCCCTCGTTCGCCATCCAGCCGGCAGGGAAGGGCGCCCTCTGCGATGGACGGGTCTTCACGGTGAAACAGCCTTTCACGGTCTACCGTGTCTTCACAGCCCGATACGAGAACACGGAGAAGGCCGGGCCGACCGGCGCGTACTGGACCTTCCAGAGGCCCGGCGGTGCGCTGGAGGCTTATCGGAGCGCCTACAACATCTGCGTCGAGTGGAACGACCTCGACGCCCTCAACGAGTGCCAGGTCGATGTCGGCGCCAGGATCGTGCTGGGCCCCGGTCAGAGCGCGGAGTGCCCGGGCGGCACGAAGTACGCAGCGTCCGCGGCCAATCAAGTGCTCATCATCAGAGGGCAAGACGGCAAGGTGCCTGTGAGCGCCTGCAAGCAATCGACGATCGCCTGGGGCAAGTGACCGGCCAGGATCAGCGCGCGCCGGAGAGCCTCGCGATGAACCCGCGCGACTCGGGATCGCTCTCGCTCCCGAGCGGCCCGTTGAGCCCGTCGAGGGTGAGCGTGCCCGTCATGGCGCCTGCGACGTAGACGGGCCCGCCGAGCGCCCCGTCCACCGCGACGACCCGGAGGGCGACGGCGCCGGCTCCTTCGACCTTCGCCGCCGAGATCAGGTTGCCCTGGGCATCGAGCCGCATCAGAAACCCCGCCCGCTTCTGGGACGTCGTGAGGCTCCCGGTGCTCCCCAGCGCGAGGGTGCCCGTGAACTCCCCGGTGACGTAGATGGCGCCGGCGGCGTCCACCGCCACGCCGGCCGCGACCTGGCTCTCCTTGTCGTCGCCGAACCCGCGGCTCCACACAGCGCCCTTCCTCGAGACGCGCGCGACGAAGAAGTTCTCCGTGTCCCCCGCGTCGGGCAACGCCGGGCAGCCGTCGCCGAAGTCGACCGACCCGCGGTACGAGCCGGCGATCACGACGTCGCCGCCCGGGAGCAGCGCGGCGCCATGCTGAGACACAAGCTGATCCCCCGCGAGGTTCAGCGGGGTGACGTCCACGAGAGCGCCGCTGATCGCCGCGTAGCGCGCGACGAAGACGTCGCGCTGCTCCGCGGCGAAGGGGGTGTCCCCACCGAAGGTGACCGCTCCGTCGAGCGACTCGTAGTCGCCCACGACCGTCACGACGTTGCCGCCTGCCCTCGGGTTGACGGGGAGCGCCTTGACGGCCACGGCGGCCCGCGGTCCGAGGCGGTGTTGCCACTTGCACGCGCCGTCCGTCGGGTAGAGCGCGGCGAGCAGCGCCGACTCCGCCGGGACGCTCTTCAGCTCGCACGGGCCGAAGCTCCGGCCGGCGTCCGTCACGTCGACGGCGAAGACGACCGCCTCGGAGCTCGCCGCCATGGCGCGCGCCGTGGTGCCGTGCTGCGCGTCGAGGCTGAACGCCCACCCGCACCGGCCATTGGCGTCGAGCGCCGCGAGGAAGCTCGTCGTGGTGTTGGTGGCGACCAGCGCAGGGCCGACGCGGCACCCGTCGAGGAGCCCCCCTGGCAGCGTGGTGGACCCTGCGGCCTCCCCGGCCACATAGGTGGTGCCGCCGCCCGTGGCCAGGTGCAAGCCCCAGATATCGTTCGCCGAGAGCCCGTACCGGGAATCGTTCTCCCCGGCGGAGCTCCACTTCCCGACGCTGAAGCGAAAGGCCCCGCTGTCGAGGACGTCGGTGACGACCGCGGTCAACGCGCCGTCCGACGCTGCGAGATCGCCGACATCGAAGCCGATCGTCTGTCCCCAGCTGGCCGATGGCTCGACGATGCTCCCCTCGGCGTCGCTGCACGTCGGACCCCCGCCTCCGCTGCCGCCGTTGCCCCCACCGCCGCTGTCGCCGCCGCCGTTGCCCCCACCGCCGCTGTCGCTGCCGCCGTTGCCCCCACCGCCGCTGCTGCCGCTGCCGCCCGCGCCCCCTTCGCCCGCGCCCCCTTCGCCCGAGCCTCCGGTGCCGGGGCCTCCCGAGGAGGCCGCGCCCGCGCCGGACTGCGACGGAGCCAGATCGCCGACCTCCAGCCCGATGAGCGCGTTGCAGCCCCCCGCCACCACGGCGAGCAGGCAGGCGCAGGACACGACGGATCGGATCGCTCCAGGTTCGGGTCTCATCGGTCGGCTCTCCGTTGCGTGGCACCCTCGACGCCGCCATCGAGGCAGCGCGGGCTCAATGGCATGCCCTGATGTAGTCATTAAAGGTGTATTTGGACATGCAGAGCGCGCTGCAGGAGCCGAACGGGCCCCGGTTCCCGCAGGCGACCTCCGTCAGAAACACGCTGTTCCCTGCGGTGCAAACGAGGCCGCTGCAGGTGATCGAGCGGAACTCCGCCTCCTCCTCACCGCTGCAGTCGTAATCGAAGCTGCGTCCCGGAGGGATCGGCGTGTCATAGAAGGTGCTGGGCTGGTTGGGGTGGACCAAGGGGTTGCCGTCGTTGCAATCGTCGCCGCCCTCGCACGCGATCGACAGATAGCCGTCCTTGTCGGCGTCGCAGTCGACGGTGCCGCCGCCGGAGCCGGAGGTCGCCGAGCTGGAGGTCGCCGAGCCGCCGCCGGAGCCGGACGTCGCCGAGCCGCCGCCGGAGCCGGAGGTCGCCGGGCCGGCGCTCGCGCTGGAGGTCGCCGAGCCGCCGCCGTAGCCCGTCGAGCCGCCGCCGTAGCCCGTCGAGCCGCCGCCGGAGCCCGCCCAAGCGCCGCCGGAGCTCGCCGAGCCGCCGCCGTTCCCGCCGTCGCCGGAGGTCACCGCGCCACCCGAGCCCGCCGCGTCCGAGGGCGCAGCACCGGTGCTCCCCGACTCCGTGGTGCCGCTCCCGCCGGCCACGCCGGTGCTGGAGCGCTCCGTGAAGGTGGCGTCGGGGAATCCACAGCTGAGCCCGGCGGGGAGGGCTAGGCAGAACCAGAAGAGGCGGTGAAGCGAGCGCATCCTCTCATGGAAGCTTCCGGTCCCCCATTCGTCAACCCGGGCTGGAATGCGCGCGGCTGCGGTCCGGTCGCAGGCTCCGTAACGTCGTGCGGAAATGTCATGAGCTGCTCGCGTGGTGCGCTGACGTCCGCGCGCGGCGCTCACGGCAACCCCTTCACCCGGGCGATGAACCCTTCGCCCGGCGCCGCGCTGGCATGATCGCTGGGGACGAGAGGGAACGTCCCCGTCTGCTCACCGGCGATATAGAAGGGATCGCCGAGCTTCGCGCCCGGCGCGACCGACCACACGCCCACGGTGCCGGTGCCCGCGAACGCGGTCGCCGAGAGCACGTTGCCGCCGGGACTGAGCACGATCAGAAAGCTTGAGAGCTCATCCGTCCCGGCCGTGAGACGCTCGCCGTTCTCCAGGGCGATCTCGCCCTCGAGCGTCCCCGCCATGTAGATCGCGCCTGCGCCGCCCACCGTCAGGTTGACGGCCATCTGATCTCGCTTCTCGTCGCCGAATCCACGGCTCCAGACGACTCCCTCCTTCGAGACGCGCGCGACGAACGAGTTCTCCGTATCTCCTGTGGGGGGCAGGAGCGGGCAGTCGTCCTGGAAGCCGAAGGACAGCCCGGTGTAGGTGCCAGCGACCACGACGTCGCCGCCCGGGAGCATCGCGGCGCCGTGCCGCGCCGCCGCCTGGGTCCCAGCGGCCGTGAGCGGGGTGAGGCCCGTCAGGACGCCGTCCTCGAGCCGGAAGCGCGCCACGAACAGGTCGCGATCCGGCGCGAGGGGGAGCGTTCTCCCCTGGATTTCGAGCGGCCCGTCCAGCGCATCGTAGTCGCCGACGACGAGCACCTCGCCGGTCTCCGGCGCGGCGAGGACCTCCGCGACGTGTACGGCCGCGGAGGATCCGAGCGCGCGGCTCCACCGGCACTTGCCGCCAGCGTTGAACATCACGAGGTCTGTGACGCCGCGCTGGTCGGCGGCCCCGAGGACGCACCCGTCGGTGGTCGCGCTCGTCGCCCCCGATCGCGAGACGGCGACGACGACGCGGTCGGCCGTCGCCGCGAGCCCGAGCGGGCGGGTGCTGAACTCGGCGTCCACGCTCCAGGCCCACCTGCACTTGCCCAGCGCGTCGAGCGCTATCAGGAAGCTCGGCTTGCGGCCGGTGTCCGCGCTCGCGCTGGCGGTGCACCTGCCGCCCGACGCGAGCAAGGTGAGGGGTGCCTCCGACCACCCGGCCACGTAGGCGAGGTCCGAGGCGATGGCCAGGTGCTCGGCCGAGACGCTGCCCAGCATGTCGCCGGTCGCCATCCCGTACGCGCTCTCGCGGATCCCGGATGAGCCCCACCTCGCCACGGAGAACCCAGTCCTGTTCTTGCTGGGGTCGCTGGCGAGCCCCCGGCTCTCCTTGATGAGCGCCGTCACCTCGCCGTCTCGCTCCGCGATGCCGACGACCGCGAGGCCGGACTGCGTGCCCCACTCTCCCGAAGGTGGCTGGACCGCTCCCTCGCGGGCGTAGCTGCAAAACGCCTCGTCCTCGCCGCCGGCGCCGCCCTCGCCGGCGCCGCCCTCGCCGGTGCCGCCCTCGCCGGCGCCGCCCTCGCCGCGGCCGCCTTCGCCTCCTGCGCCGCCGGCGGACGCGCTCGCCGCGGTCGCGCCCGCGCCGCCCGCCGAGGTGTCGAGCTCGCCGACCTGGAGCCCGATGATCGCGTTGCAGCCCCCCGCGGCCGCGGCGATGAGCAGCCCAGCGCCGAACATGGGTCGAGTGCTCCTGAGATAGCGCTTCATCTCCCGTCTCCCGGTGGCGCGGCGCCGCCGCGGCCGCCAGCGAGAGCTCTCGCCTCGCTCGCCACCATGGACTTCATGCCGAGCGCGGCTCCAGGAGTCGAGGGGCTTCCAGCGCGCCCCCCACCGAAAGGCGCTCGCTCTCCGCCGTCAGCCCTGGGCCGGAGCGCGCGCCGCGGTGATCCGGTCGCGTCGCCCGATGCGGGGGGCGGGGCGTCGAGCGCTCAGGGCCCGGGGCGCCGGACAGCGGGGATCACCGCACGCCCGGGAGCTCGGCGACGAACCCGCTCCCCATGGCATTGGTGAGCGGCGGGTCGCGCCCGATATCGAGGGTGCTGCCCAGCTCCCCGCCGAGATAGAGGGCGTCTCCAGGGGCCGGGCCGGGCGCGGCGGCCCACACGTAAGCGTCGCCCGTCCCCTTCAGCTCGGAGGCGGAGACGACGTTGCCGCGGGCGTCGAGCACGATCAGAAACCCGACCATCGGATCGGCGTCCGCCGCGGGAGCGATGAGCTTCCCGCCGTTCCCGAGGTCGATCTCGCCCTGGTAGTTCCCCGTCACGTAGATCAGGCCCTCGTGGTCCACCGCCACGCTGGCGACCCACTGCCGATGGCCCGCGTCGCCGAACCCGCGGCCCCAGACCACGGAGGGCCCGGAGACGCGCATGACGAAGAAGTTCTCCATGTTTGGCGCGTCCTCGTCGGGCGCCGGCGGGCAGCCCTCGCCGAAATCGAGCGAGCCGGAGTAGGAACCGACGATCACGACGTCGCCGCCCGGGAGCAGCGCGGCCCCGCGCTGGTCCACGTCCTGACGTCCCGGCAGGGGGAACTCGTCGACGCCCTTGAACGCCCGCTCGGTCAGCGCGAAGCGCGCCACGAACACATCGCGATCCTGCGAGGGGGGGAGCAGCGCTCCCGCGAAGACGAGCCCCTGCGCCGCCTCGTAGCGGCCGATCGCCAGCACCTCGTCGCGCGCCTCGTCGACGACGAGCTCTCCCACGGTAATGGCCGGCGTCGGGCCGAGCGGCATGGCCCACAGGCAACCGCCTGCCGCCGGATCGAGCGCGGCCAGCCCCACCGAAGCCCCCGTGCTCGTGCTGCCCGTCGCGAAGGTGCAAGGGCCCTCGCTCGCGACAGGCCCCTTCACCGAGGCGGCGATGACCACCGCGCCCGGCGCCGCCGCGAGGCCGAGCGGGGTGGAGGTGGCGCCGCCGTCCGGCGACCACGTCCACCGGCACTGGCCCTTTTCGTCGAGCGCGGCGACGAAGCTCGGGTGAGCGAGCGCGCGCCCGCTGACGAGGCACCCGGAGGACGCGCCGGGCAGCTGGGTGCCGTTGTCCGACCACCCGGCCAGATACGCGAGCCCCTGGCTCATGGAGAGGTGCGTGGCCTTGATGGTGCCGGTCAGCAGATCTTTCGCCGTCAGCCCGTACCCGTCGTCGCGGGTGCCGCCGCGGGCCCACCGCGCGACGGAGATCGCGTCCTTCTCGTTGACGATGGCCGTCACTCCATCGCTGTGCGCCGCGACGTCGGTGACGTCGAGCCCGACCGTCGCGCCCCAGCGCGCCTGCGGCCCGCGGACGGCGCCCTCGCGATCCCCGCTGCAGAACGGCAGCTCGCCGCCGCCCCCGGCGCTGCCGCCCGTGCCGGCGCCGCCGCCGCCGCCAGAGCCGCTGCCGTCGCTGCCACCGCCGCCCTCGGCCCCACCGCCCGTGCCCGCGCCGCCCGTGCCCGCGCCGCCCGTGCCCGCGCCGCCCGTGCCCGCGCCGCCCGTGGAAGGGTCCAGCTGGCCGACCTCGAGGCCGATGAGCGCGTTGCAGCCGCCCACGGCCGCGGCCACGAGCAAGGCGGCGGAGGACAGGGCTCGGATGCTCCTCTGATCGCGCTTCTCCACCTGGGCCCCTCCCTCGCGGCGACGCCGCGCAGCTGCCGTCAAAAGACCACGGTCGCCACGGCGCCTCCCGGCACCACGCCGATCGTGGCCCGGGGCGCCGCCGACGCCTGTCCCGAGGACGCCTGTCCCGAGGAGGGCGCCGTGAAGACGAGCACCGCGCCGGTGCCCAGCGCCGCCGCCCCGACGAGGAACGCGACCGTCGAGATCGTCCCCGCGGTCACGCCCTGCTTCTGCAGCTTGATCCCCTCGCCCTGGCAGACGTTGTCGCGGTCGCAGTACGCCTCCGCGTCGCCCTTCTTCCCGATCGCGCGCGCGCCGAACACGGCGCCGACGCCGATCCCGACCGCGCCGACGCCGGCGCTGATCCAGCCGACCGTGCGCCAGGGCGATCTCCCCGCCCCCTGCGGCCCTGTCTTCGGGGGGAGCGCGGGCCCCGCGTCCGCGGCGGCCGCGGGCTCCTCCGGCGCCACGAGCAGCTCGATCTGCGCGCCCTCGGCGAGCTGCACCGTGAAGGTCTTCTGCTTCCGGCCCGGCGCCGCCGCCGTCACCTGGACCTCGCCCGGGTCCACGGGCAACGGCGAGCCCAGCGAGCCGGCGCCGACCGGGACCCCCGCGCGCTGCACCGCCGTGTCCGCGGGCGCGCCCGGCGCGAGCCGGATGGTGAGCCTCGGCACGCGGGCCTCGAGCGCCGCGGCGCGCGACTGGGCGATGGGGCGACGGTCGTCGTTCGCGGGCAGATCGCGCGCGAGCTCGCGGAAGATCGACCACGCGGTCGCGACCTTGCCGCGCCTCTCCTCGCAGTCGCCGAGGTTGAGCAGCGCGCCGGGCGCCGGATCGAGCTCGTAGCTCTCCCGGAATTTCGGGCACGCGGCGTCGTAGTCCTTCGCCTGGAGCGCGGCCCTGCCGGCGTCGAACAGCGCCTCGGCGGCCGCGGGATCGCGCGGCTGCGCGGAGGCGTCGGGGCAGGCGAGGAGCACGGCTCCTCCCAGGGCGAGCACCTCGGCCGGGAATCGTCTACGCGAGCTCGATCTACGCATCCGTGCGACCTCAACGTCTCCGGTTGTACGGGTCCTCCGCGGGCGTCGGCGCGGCGGCCGGCGTCGGCGCGGCAGGCGCCTTCGTCACGGTCGCGGGCGGTCGCGCCCTGCCCCCGGCGGCGGGCCTCGGCGCGGTCGCGGTCGCGCTCGCCATCGCCGCGCTCGCGTCCGTCGTGGCCTCGGGCGCCGGCGTGGTCGCGGGCGCGGACGGCGCTATCGCGGGGACCGCATCGCCGGACGGCGCCGGCTGCGCGCTGGCCCCGGGCGAGCCTGGGCTGTCGGGCTGCGCCGTCGTCGCTCCGCCCGCGGCGGGGCGCGGCTCGGCCTCCACCGTCGAGCCGTGCGACGGAGCCTCCGCGCTGCCCGCGGCGCTCGCGCGCTGCCACCAGACGAGCGCGACGAGGACACCCACGGCGAGCACGCCGGCGCCGGCGAGGAGCGCGCCCGTGGCCGCCGCGCGCGGCGCGGCGCGCTCCCCGCTGGCCGAGCGCTCCACGACCGGCGAGACCGTGCCGGCGCCGGCCGCGCCGCCGGCCGCCGCGCCGCCGGCCGCGACGCCGCTCGCCGTGTCCGCCGCGGCGAACTCCGTGCCGCGCGGCCCGCTCCCGGGGCCTCGCACGTGCGCCGATTGGCGCCCGGGATCCGAGTGCAGGAGCGCGCGCCCGGGATCCGGGGGCGCGCTCGAGGCCGGCTCGAGCGCCGCGCCGCCCCGCGCCTGGCGGAGCGCGCGCTGCATCGCGCGGGCGTTCGGCCAGCGCCGGTCGGGGTCGAACGCGAGCGCCACGTCCATGACGCCGGCGATCGGCGTGGGCAGGGCCGGCAGGGCGCGGCCCATGGCCGGCGCCGGGTGCGTCATCGCCGCGAGGAGCAGCAGCGGGAGCGTCTCGGCCTCGTGGACGTACCGCCCCGAGAGGAGCTGGTACATCGTGCTCGCGACGGCCCACAGATCGCTGCGCGGGTCGACCTTGTCCCACTGCCCCCTCGCCTGCTCGGGCGGCATGAACTGCGGCGTCCCCATCAGGGTGCCGGCGCGCGTCGAGGCGTTCGTCGGGGACGAGAGCTCGCGCAGCCGCGCGATGCCGAAATCGAGCACCTTCAGCTGCCCCTGGCGCGTGAGGAACAGGTTGTCCGGCTTGAGGTCGCGGTGCACGATCCCCCGCTCGTGCGCGACGGCCAGCACGTCGAGCAGGTCGTCGGCGATGGCGAGCACCTCGTTCACGCCGAGCACGCCGCCCGGCTCGCGCGCGCGGCGCGCCTCGACGGTCTCGCCCTCGAGCAGCTCCATGACGAGGAACACGGAGCCGTCCTCGGTGACGTCGTCGTCGAGCACCCGGACGATGCCCGGGTGCTCCACGCGGTTCGCGACGTAGCCCTCGCGCAGGAACCGCGAGCGCGCCTCCTCGTCCTCGGACAGCTCGCGGCGGAGGATCTTCACCGCGCCGCGCATCCCGTTGCGGTGCGTCGCGGCGTAGACCATGGCCATCCCACCGAAGCCCAGCAGGCGCTCCAGCCGCCATTTGCCGCGCAGGACCTGGCCTACCAGCGCTTCGGGCCGGAAGCCTTCCGGGTGGATCCGGGTCATCGGTAAGGACCATCCCCGGCCCGGACCACGCGGGCCGCCGCCTCGCCAGCGAGGCCAGCGACGCCGGCGCGAAGGGAGCGACCGGGACGGCTGACGTGCGCGCGAGGCATGACGGGCGCATGTTACCCTGGTCTGGCGCCGCGGTGCGTGAAACCGTCCAAGGTACGCCCGCGCGCTCGCCGGATCGGGCGGATCCCCCGCGGCGCGGGCAGTGACGCGGCTCGCGTGTGCGGCTCGCGCGCGCGGCTGGGCGCCCTTGACGTCGCGCGCGAACGGGGACACTTCGCCGGCCTCACAGGGGTTCGAGCGAGCATGCGCAAGACGATGAGCCACGCGGCGTTGATCCTCCTCGCCGCCGTTTCCTCGATCGGGTGCGGCGGCGCGGGCGCTCATCCCGCCCATCCCCCTCCGCGCCCCGCGCAGGAGCCCGCCGGCCTGTCGCGGGCGCCTGCTGGCGAGGGCCGCGGGCCGAGCCACGCGGCCCATCACCACGGCGAGCCGCGCGCGGCGGGACACGCGCCGCACCACGGCCACCCGCCCGCGCCGCACCACGGCCACCCGCCCGCGCCGGGCCGGCCGCCCGCGGAGGCCCCGGAGGACGAGCTGCGCGCCGTCGCCGCGATCCACGGCGGGGCGGGGCCGTGGGCCGTCGCCGGCTACCGCATGGGGCGCTTTGCGCTCGCGAGGCTCGGGCTGCCCGCGAGGAGCTTCGACCTCGAGGTGATCCACCACAGCCCGCGGAACGTGCAGTTCTCCTGCATCGCGGACGGCGCCGCCGCGGCGACGGGCGCGAGCCTCGGGAGGCTCAACCTCAGCCTTGTCGAGGCGAGCGAGGCCGGCGTGGAGACCACGTACCGGCGCAGATCGACCGGACAGGCCGTCACCCTCCGCCCGTCGGCGGCATTCCGCGCGCGGTTCCGCGACGTGCCGAGAGAGAAGCTGGAATCGGCCGGCAGAGAGGTCCTCTCCTTGCCTGACGCCGAGGTGTTCGAGGAAGCGCCCGCGCGCGTCGCCAGCCCGCCGCCCGGCGCGCCGAGGTGATGCGCCTGGCCGGGGCGGCGCTCCGCCTCCGGAATTCACCGGAACCGCAGGCGCACACGTGCTACGCCCCGCGCCGCTGAGATGATCACGCTCGAAAAGCTCACCAAGCGGTACGGTCCTAAAATTCTCTTCGAGAACGTCACGATGCGCTTCGACCCCGGCAAGCGCTACGTGCTCGTCGGCGCGAACGGAGCGGGGAAATCGACGCTCCTCAAGGTCATCTCCGGCGAGGAGGAGTCGGATCAGGGCTCGGTCGAGATCCCGAGGCAGCTCCGCGTCGGCGTGCTCAAGCAGGACCATTTCGCCTACGAGTCCAGCCGCATCCTCGACACGGTCCTGATGGGGAACCGGGCGCTCTGGGACGCGATGCAGGAGCGCGATCGGCTGTACGAGGTCGAGATGACGGACGAGGTCGGCATGCGGCTGGCCGAGCTCGAGGGGACGATCGGCGAGGAGGACGGCTACACCGCCGAGGCGCGCGCCGCCGAGATCCTCGAGGGGCTCGGGATCGCGACCGCCCGGCACACGAGCACGGTGAGCACGCTCGCGGGCGGGTACAAACTCCGCGTCCTCATCGCCCAGACGCTCTTCGGGGGCGCGGACGTCCTGCTGCTCGACGAGCCGACGAACCACCTCGACCTCGACTCGATCCGCTGGCTCGAGTCGTACCTGACCGACACCTTCCGCGGCACGCTCCTCGTCGTCAGCCACGACCGGCACTTCATGAACGCGATCGCGACGCACGTCGCCGACGTCGATTACCAGACGGTCACGCTCTACACGGGCGACTACGACGACTTCATCGAGCAGAAGACGACCGGCAAGCGCCAGTCGGACGCCGACGCCGCGCAGAAGAAGAAGAAGATCGCCGAGCTCAAGGACTTCGTGGCCCGCTTCGGCGCGAGCGCGAGCCGGTCGAGCCAGGCGCAGTCGCGCGTGAAGGAGATCGAGAAGCTCGAGGCGGGCATCCAGGTGCGGCGCTCGAGCGTCGTGCGCCCGTACATCAAGTTCGAGATCGAGAAGCCCTCCGGCCGCGACGTGCTGCGCGCCGAGTCCCTCTCCAAGAGCTTCGGCGATCGGCGCGTGATCCAGAAGCTCGATTTCAACCTGAACCGCGGCGACAAGCTCGCGGTGATCGGGCCGAGCGGCATCGGCAAGTCGACGCTGCTCAAGCTCCTCGTCGGCGAGTACACGCCGGACGCCGGGTCCGTCACGTGGGGCCACGACACGAACGTCGGTTACTTCGCGCAGGATCACCACGAGGCGATCGAGGCGGGGTTCACGGCCTACGAGTGGCTGTACCGCTTCGACCCGACCGCGCCGAAGGAGCACGTCCGCTCGGTGCTCGGGAAGCTGCTCTTCAGCGGCGAGGCCGGGCTCAAGAAGACGGAGAACCTCTCCGGCGGCGAGGCGGCGCGCCTGTTCCTCGCGAAGCTCATCCTGGTGAAGAACAACGTCGTCGTGCTCGACGAGCCGACGAACCACCTCGACGTCGAGAGCATCGACGCGCTCCTCCAGGCCCTCGTCGAGTACAAGGGGACGGTCATCGTGACGAGCCACGACCGGCACTTCGTGGGCAAGCTCGGCACCCGCGTGCTCGATCTGTCGTCGAAGGAGCCGCGCATCTTCAACGGCACGTACGACGAGTACCTCGAGGGTCCGGGGAACCCGGAGGCGCTGAAGGACGCCAGGGCCTCGTAGCGCGCCCGCCGGAGCGCTGGGGCGCGCTCCAGGGGGCTCTCCCGGGCGCCCGCCGGGCCGATCGTCCGCTCGGGGCGCGGCCACGGTGGCTCCCCACGTGGCCCGAGCTCCCGCTCAACCGAGCTCCGACCGGTGCAGTCGCGACGATCGCTGACAGACGTTCACGTACCGGTGCGGCGCCCGAGCCATCTCACGGCTGCGGGCCATCGCTCGCAGGGTAGGGGATCGCCCGCTGCATCAGGATCACGTCGAGCCAGCGGTCGAACTTGTACCCCACGTCCCGGAGCACCCCGGCGTCCTCGAACCCGAGCGCGCGGTGGAGCGCGACGCTCCCCGGCTGATCCCCGGCGATCTGCGCGATGATCGTGCGGCGGCCGAGCGAGATCGCGCGGCTCACGAGGTCGGCGAGGATGCGGCGCCCGAGCCCGCGCCGGTGGAGGCCGTCGCGCACGTACACCGAGTCCTCGACGGAGCGGGCGTAGGCCTCGCGCGGGTTCCACGTGGAGAGCGAGCCCCAGCCGACCACGGCCCCGTCGCCCTCGACGGCGACGGTGGCGGGGTGTTGGGGCCCGTGCGCGGCGAGCCAGGCGCGCCGCTCGGCCCGGGTCGGGACGGTGGTGGCGAAGGTGCAGGTCGAGCGCTCGACGTAGAGCGCATAGATCTCCTCGATCGCCGCGAGATCGTCCTCGGTCGCCAGCCGGATGCGCACGCCGTCGCCTGGAGCCGGCAGCGGCGCGAGGTCGGGCGCGACGAACGCGGCGCGGGCGTCGTCCGAGAGCAGCCGCGCGCGGGAGTAGTGGGCGAAGAGCGCCTTGCTGCTGCGGTAACGGCCGAGGAGGCCCTCCGCCAGGTCGTGGACGGCGGCGCCTCCGTTGTCGGCGGCGTGGCGGGCGACGAGGGCGAGCCACGCGGCCGTGATCGTCTCGTGGTAACCGTTGCTCGGCGGGTGCCGGGCGTTGAAGGCCTGCAGGGCGGAGCGCATACGCGCGAGCGCCCCCTCGGGCCCGTGGGCGCGCACGTAGTGGAGGCCGAGGAGCAGGTGGCGCGCGTGCGAGAAGTCGCGCTGCGTGATCGCGGCGTCCTCGACGGCGGCCGCGAGCGCCGCGAGGTCGCGCTCGTCGATCGGTCGATCGCGGCGATCGTCGCGATCGCCGAAGGGCGGAAGTCCGGCGCCGGCGCTCACGGCGCCTCCTTCCGGGGGGCCCCTCGGCCGGGCGCCTTGCGGGGGCGCGCGCCGCCGTCGCGCGCCTCTTCGGACGGCGGCGGCAAGGGCGGGAGCGCCGTCTCCTTGGCGGTGGACAGGACGACCGTCGTGCGCGTGCGCACCACGCCGTCGTGGGCCTTGAGCTCCTGCGTGAGCAGCCGCTCGAGCGCCTCGGTGTCGCGGCAGCGCACCTTGAGGAGGTAGTCCTCGTCGCCGGCGACGTGGTGGCACTCCTGGATCTCGGGCGAGCGCTCGACGGCGCGAAGGAACTCGCCGCGTCCCCGCCGGTTCGCGATCGAGACGGAGATGAAGGCCGTGAGCCCGGCGCCCACGGCCCGGGCGTCGAAGCGCGCCTCCCACCCCGTGATGACGCCGCGCTCCTCGAGCCGCCGCACCCGCTCGGCCGCTGCGGGCGCGGAGAGGCCGACCGCCTCGCCGAGCTCCGCCCACGACCGGCGCGCGTCGTGGGCAAGGAGGTGGATCGCTTTCAGATCGATGGAATCCATCGGTGTGTTCATTGGAAGTGAATGTAGAATTGCCTGAGCTATTTCGATTTGCAAGTCAGGCGCGACGAGGCGTTGCCTCGCCGAGGAGGGCGATGCCCCATGGGACGCCGCTGCCCGGGGCGGTGAGACACGCCTTGCTGGGCCTCGCGTCCTCGGCCGGGGGTGGAGCCGGTCTCGACGTGTGGGGTGGCGCGGCAGGTCGACAGCAGGGCAGGAGCGCTCCGCGGTCGCCGCGCGTGGGCTCGGCGAGAGGTTGGTTCAGCGTGCCCTGTAGTGGGCTCTGTAATGGGCGATGAGCTGCTGCCAGCGCGCCTCGAGGGCGGAGTCGCTGCGCATCCGGGCCTGCCACGAGCTGTCGACGGCGTGCCACGCGGCCATGTCGTGGAGGCCGTAGCGCGGGTAGATCGCCGCGGCGCTCCTCGGCTGCAGCGAGAGCTCCGCGCAGAGCGCGGCGTACTGCTCCAGCGAGAGGGCGGGCGCCATGTGGGCCGCGGCGGGCGGCGATGCGGCTGGCGCTCGACCGGGCGGCGCGCCCGGCGCGAAGGGCAGGGCGGCGACGAGCGCGGCCATGTCACGGAGCGGAGACGTGCCCATGAGCCCGGGCGGCGCCGGGCGCCGCGGCGTTGGCGCGGCGGGCGGCGATGCGGCTGGCGCTCGACCGGGCGGCGCGCCCGGCGCGAAGGGCAGGGCGGCGACGAGCGCAGCCATGTCAGGGAGCGGGGCCGTGCCGGCGGGCGTGGCCGGCGCGGCGGGCGGGGTGGGCGCCGCTGGCGGGGCGGGCCGCGGTGCGGCCGGCGCTCGACCGGGCGGCGTGCTCGGCGCGAAGGGCAGGGCGGCGACGAGCGCAGCCATGTCAGGGAGCGGGGCCGTGCCGGCGGGCGTGGCTGGCACCGCTGGCGCGGCCGGCACCGCTGGCGCGGCCGGCACCGCTGGCGCGGCCGGCACCGCTGGCGCGGCCGGTGCCGCTGGCGCGGCCGGTGCCGCTGGTCGCGGTGTGGCCGGCGCTCGACCGGGCGGTGTGCTCGGCACGAAGGGCAGGGCGGCGACGAGCGCAGCCATGTCAGGGAGCGGGGCCGTGCCGACGGGCGTGGCTGGCACCGCTGGCGCGGCCGGCGCCGCTGACACCGCTGGCGCGGGCGGCATCGCTGGCGCGGCCGGCACCGCTGGCGCGGCCGGCACCGCTGGCACGGCCGGCGCTCGACCGAGCGGCGCGTTCACCCGCGGCGAGGCCGCGACGAACGCCCGCTGGTGCTCGAGGAAGGCTCGCGTGTAGCGGTTGGTCAGCTCGAAGCAGCCGCGCTGGAGCTCCGCGCCCATCCGCTCGAGCCATTCGCGCTGCGCGGCCGTCCACTCATCCGCCGTGAGCCCGGCGTGCGCGAGCACCTCGTCGCGGAGCCTCCCGGCCTCCATCTGCGCGCGCATCTCCGCGTAGCGCTCCACCGTCAGCGCCGTACCCATCGCGCGCATCCTAGCCTGAAGCATCGCTCTTGCGCTGCGCCGCATCGAGCCTGCCTGCTCGCTTCGCGTTCAAGTCCTGTCAACCGCTCCGGCATGCACAGGTCAACAGGCGCTTTCGGCGGCGGGTGGTGGTCAACCTTGCCCGAGAAAGATCACAGGGAGACGCAGAAACAGGGAGATTTACTAAGTTTTTTCTCCCTGCCTCTCCGCCTCCCTGTTCAAATTCGACCAGTACCCGCGGCGCATCAACGAGCGGTCATCCTCCTGGCGGGCGGGGTTGCTCCGCGCTGCGCGGAGGCGATATGTTCGCGTGGTTCTGCGCCGCGAGCACGCGAGTCACGCGACCGAAACACCCGCCTGGAGGGCACGCTGAGCCATGTCGACCGCACCGGCGCCCGATGCCGCTGCTCCCCCGGGGATGTGTCCTGGCGTGGCCGTGCTGGGAGGCGGCGGTGGATCCGACGGCAGCGGCGGCGGCGGCAGCGGCGGCGGCGGCAGCAACGGCGGTGGGGGGAGCGGGAGCGGCGAGGGCGGGGGCGGCGATCAGAAGCACGCGCCCTCCGGGCAAGGGAGGCAGAGGTCCGAAGGCGAGCCGGTCGATGTGGTCACCGGACGCGTGTACTCCGTGCCGCGGATCGATCTCTCGCTGCCCGGCCCGCTCCCGTTCTCCTTCGTCCGCCGCTACTCCTCGGCCATGGCCGACCGCGACGTCGGCCTCGGTTACGGCTGGACACACAGCCTCGGCTGGCGTGTCACAATCACCCGGCGCGCGATCCGCGTCTGGACCGACGAGGGCATCTCGGTCGACTTCCCCGTGCTGCCCGAGGGGGCCGAGGCGCTCGGGCCCTGGGGCTGGCTGCTGCGGCGCGAGAGCGGCGGCTACCGTCTCGACAAGGGCGATGGCCTCTACCACGCGTTCGCGCTGCCGCTCGACGGTGAGCGGGAGTGGCTGCTCACGGCGATCGAGGACCGCTCCGGGAACCGGATCTCGATCTCCTACGAAGGGTCGAGGATCGCGGAGGTGCTGGACAGCGCCGGCCGGCGCGTCCGCTTCGGGTCGAGCCCCGAGCGGCGGATCGACTCCATCAGCGTCTACAACGCGACCTCCCAGGGGCGCTGGATCACGTTCGCGCGCTACGAGCACGACGACCTCGGCCGCCTCGTCGCCGCGGTCGACGCCGAGGGCTTCACCTCGCGTTACGCCTACGACGAGCGCAACCTCCTGACCGAGCACACAGATCGCGCGGGGCTCACGTTCCACTACCGCTACGACGACGAGCGGCGCTGCGTCGAGACCTGGGGAGATCGCGACGGCCGGCCTGATCCGGGCCTCGCCGATGGGCTGCCGCCGCTGCTCGCCGACGGCACGACGCGCGCCAGGGGCATCTACCATTGCAGCTTCGCCTATCTGCCGGACGGCTACCGGGAGGTCGCCAATTCCCGGCAGGTGAAGCGCTTCTTCGGCAATCGCCACGGCCTGCTCGATCTCGAGGTGGACGGCGGGCACGCGGTGTCGGCGACCTACGACGACGCCGGGCACCTGCTCTCGGAGGCGGATCAGCTCCAGGCCGTCACGCGTTACGAGCGTGATGTGCGCGGCCGGCTGCTGGCCCGGACCGATCCCCTCGGCCGCATCGTGCGCTACGAGCGCGACGCGCGGGGCGACGTCGTGCGCGTGATCGATCCCGCGGGGCTCGCGACGACGATCGAGCGCGACGCCGCCGGCCTGCCGGTGAGGACGACGGATCCCACCGGCGCGGTGCGGCGCTTCGGGTACGACCGGCGGGGCCAGATGGTCGAGGCCGAGGACGCGACCGGCGGCGTCGTGCGCATCAGGTACGACGCGCACGGCAACGTGGTCTCCCTGGTCGATCGGCGCGGCGGAAGGTGGCAGTGGACCTACGATTTCTTCGGCCGGACGCTGTCGATGACAGATCCGACGGGCGCGGTCAGCCGCTTCCATTACTCGCCGCGCGGGGACCTCGTGGCGACCACGGATCCTGCGGGCGCCACGGCGCGCACCACCTACGATGGCGAGGGCAGGCTGGTCTCTGTCGCCGACCGCGCAGGGCGCGTGTCGCGCGTCGCGTGGTGCGGCTACCACTGGATTCACGAGGTCACCGACGCGACCGGCCGATCCGCGCGGATGCGCTACGGGCGCGAGGGGGAGGTGCTGGAGGTCGAGAACGCGCGCGGCGAAAAGCACGTGTTCGAGTACGACGCCGCCCTGCGTCGGGTGAAGGAGCGCACGTTCGACGGGCGCGTGCTGCGCTACCGGTACGATCCGGCCGGGCAGCAGACACGGATCGAGCCAGGGATCGGCGCGCCCACCAGCTTCGTCTATGACCTCGCCGGCCAGCTCGTGGCCCGCGAGGTGGAGGGCAAGCGCGAGGCGTACGCGTACGACGCGCGCGGTTTCCTGGCCTCGGTGTCGGGCCCGGACGGGACGGTCGCGTTCGAGCGCGACGCGATGGGTCGGATCGTGCGCGAGACGCAGCAGGCTCCGGGCGGCCCGGCGTTCACCGTCGAGGTGAGCCACGACGCCGAGGGGCGCCCGATCGGGCGGAGGACGTCGCTCGGCCACACGCTGTCGTGGGAGCGCGCGCCGGACGGCCGCGCGGCTCGGGTGACGCTCGACGACCGGCAGGTGGTGCGCCGGCATTTCGATCCGCTCGGCCGGGAGATCGCGCGCGTGCTGCCCGGGGGCGGCGAGGTGCACAGCGCCTTCGACGCTGCTGGACGCCTCTCGCGCCGCGTCGTGCGCCGCGCCACGAAAGGCCCGGCGATCGGCGCTGGCGAGCCCGACTGGGTGGGCTCGCGCCCGGCGGGCACGGTCGTGGACGCGCGCTACAGCTACGATCCCACGGGGCGGCTCGAGGCCGTCGAGGATCTCACCCGCGGTCGCACGGTCTACCACCGCGATCCGGCCGGGCGGCTGCTGGAGGTGCTCGCCGAGGCGGGCCTGTCCGAGGTCTTCGCCTTCGATCCGACGGGGAACCTTGTCGATGCGGGCCCCGGAGCGCCGGCGCGTGAGCACGGGCCGGGCGACCGGCTGATCCGGCGCGGCGACTTGGCGTACCGCTACGACGAGCTGGGCCGGCTCGTGGAGAAGCGCGAGGGCGCTGCGCGGGTCACGCGCTACGCGTGGGACGGGCGCGGGCTCCTGCGCCGGGTGGAGACGCCGGAGGGGCGCCGGGTGGAGTTCTCGTACGACGCCTTCGCGCGGCGGATCGAGAAGCGCGTCTCGACGCTGGACGGCGCGGGGGCGCGGCTCGTGTCGCGCACGCGCTTCTACTGGGATCGGCACGTGCCGGTGCACGAGGTGCGCACGCGCGAGGGCGATGCGGTCGTCGAGGAGCGGACCTACGTCTTCGACGGCGGGAGCGCTGTGCCGCTCGCTCATGGCGAGACGCGCCGGGTGGGCGGCGACGTGGCGTCGCGCTGGTACCATTACGTGAACGATCCCCTGGGGACGCCGGAGCGGCTCCTGGACGAGCACGGCGACGTGGCGGGGGAGCTGCGGCTCTCGGCCTGGGGCAAGAGGATCGAGGGGAGCGGGGAGGGGGGCGTCACGACGCCGCTCCGCTTCCTGGGGCAGTACGCGGACGAGGAGACGGGGCTCGTCTATAATCGGCACCGGTACTACGACCCGGAGGTGGGGAGGTTCATCAGCCCGGATCCGATCGGGCTGGAGGGGGGGAACAATCTTTATGCGAGGGGCGTGGATCCGACGGCGGAGGCCGATGTTTATGGGAAACGCATCATCCAGCCCGAGCCGATCAGCGACGCCGAGCGGAAGGCAATGCGCGACGCGGCCCGGGCGAGGTTCGACGCGGATCCAGTGCTCAAGGCGCGTCAGGCCGCCATCAAGACGCCGAAGAACGCCATGTTGTGCGAGAAGGTGGCCACCGATGCGAAGTACCTCGGCGGAGGGTTTCCTACGCAGGTCATCGGACCGGAGATGGGAGACGAAAACAACGAGTTTCTTACTTCGTGGGATGACAGCACGGGCAAACCCAAGAAATGGGTTGATCACTGGGTGAACAAGGACCCCGACGGCAGGATCGTCGACTACGATCAAGGGATGGTCTTCGACAGTTACCAGCAGCATGCGACGGCGATGTTCGAGAACCGCCATGTCAGCTATCATATCGATGTCGATTTCAGGTGAGGAACTGGTGACGTCCCATCCGCCTCACCCGCGCTTGGATGTGCTCTATTACAAGACCACGATGAGCGCCCCCGAAGCGCTTCTCCGGCACCTCTGCACACTGGGCGATGACGGCGTGGTGGCAGACGAGTTAGTCCCGAGCGAGGGCCGCGTCCTGTGGCCGTGCGGCGACGTCGTGTACTCCCTCCACCTGCTCTTCGTCTGGTTGCGCGGCACCTGGCCAGCCCCTACCCTGGCGGATTTTGCAGCCTTGGAGGCCGCCGAGAATCGCGGAAGCACCAGCTTCGCCGAGAGCCTCGCGGCGCTGAAACGTGCCCATGCCATCGTCTTTGTGACCGACAATCAGGCGTCCCGGTTCAAGCGCAACCGGCAGTTTCTCCTGAGGCTCCGCGCCGACCTCATCTCCGCAGGGCGGGACCCAGACACTGTTCCGGTGGTATTTCAGATCAACTGCTATTGCCGGGAAGACGTCATAAAGACGCCGACGTCCGATATCATTCAGGTGCTCACCTGGCCGCGCTGCGATCATATCGAGGTTTTCCCGCAAGGACTGCGCGGCGCGAAGGAAGCGCTCGACCGCGCCATCGCGCTCTACGAAGAGATGAAGGCCGAACATGAAGCCAGGTAACCTCCTCTGCCGTCAGCTCGCCGCCCGCGCGGCCGCCGAGGGCGGCGCGCCGCTCGTCATCGCGGCCTGCGGACCTGACGGAGCGCCCGAGCCGCTTCGCACCTGCGACGACGCCACGGGCGAGCCGGTGCTCTGGGGCGTCCACTGCGTCAACGAGGAGTCCGGCGGCCGCATCGTGGACTACGCCCAGGGCCTCGTCTTCGACGATCGTCGGCAGCTCGTCGCAGCGCTGTTCGACAACGCGCGCGTGGTCGTCGAGCAAGAGGATCTCGACTGGTGAGCACCCCCGCCTCGCCGCAGCCGCTTCACGTCGTCTACTACGCAGGCCCCACCGGGAGCCCGTACCGGCTCTTGCGGCACCTGGCCGGCCTCGCCCGCTCGTCATCGATCGACGCCGGCCCCACGCCGGCGAGAGCCCAGCTGCTCTGGCCGCGCGGCGCCGCCGCCGTCCCGCTGCGCGTATCGCTGGTCGTGACGCGCGGGGTCGCCTGGCACGAGCCCATCGAGGGCCTCGCGGCCGAGAGCGACGAGGTGCGCGCCGAGCTCGAGGCCCTGAAGCACGCAGATGTCGTCGTATTGCCGGTGGACGGCCGAACGCGCTGGCTCGCCCTCGGCGTGCACCGCGCGAGGACGCTGCGCGCCGACCTGATCGCCGCGGGGCGGCAGCCGGCGCAAATACCGGTGCTCTTTCAGGTGCACCGCTACGCCGACCCGAACGAGCCGGCGGCGGCACTGTCGGACATCACACGCGCGCTGGCGTGGCCTCGTTGCGATCACGTGGAGGCCTTCCCCCGGGAGAAGCGAGGGGCGAAGGAGGCGCTCGATCGCGCTGTCGCCCTCTACGAACAGAGCCGGAGCGCCTCGGGCCGCGACCCCGCTCCTTGAGCACCTTTGCGTCGGAATGCGTCGCTCTTCGTTCTGGAACAGCACATCCGCATCGCCTACGCTCGACCCGATCAACCATGGTGCTCGATCTGGAGACGTACGTCACGGTCATGGCTCAGCTTGCAGCATCCGGGGGAGCGCGGGCGGAGGTGCTCGCTCGACACGGGCTCGACGAGGCGCGATGGGACGCCGCAGACGCGCACTGGCAGGCGCTCCTCTCGGACGCTCTGGCGAACGAACATGAAGGCATCCCGGCGCTGCTCGCGACGTGTACTGCGGCCTACCAGGCGGTATCGCGCGCGGCGGCACCGCCGATCTCGCTCGAGCAGTTCGCTCAAGTGACATCGCTGCTGCACGAGACGGGGGACGTGCAGGCGGCGCTCGCCAAAGTGGGCGTCACCCTGGCCGACTATGTCCGCGGGAGCGAGCACTGGAGCCCTCGGATGGCCGAGGATCCCGGCGCGGAGCGGCGGTTTCACGCCGCGCTCCGCGGCGAGCGAGGAGGGAGCCCGGGCCGTCAAGGAGAGGGCTGAGCGATGTCGACGGCACCTGCGCCGGACGCAGCGGCTCCGCCGGGCATGTGCCCGGGAATCGCCGTGATGGGCGGAGGAGGGGGCGCGGGCGGAAGCGACGGCGGCGGCAGCGGCGGTGGCGACGGTGGCGGGGACGGCCGTGGCGGTGAAGGCACGGGCGCGAGCGGTGACCAGAAGTGCGCGCCGAGCGGTACATCCGATACCGAGAGCGCCAGCGACCCGGTCGATGTCGTCACCGGACGAGTCTTCACTCCCCCGGTCACCGATCTGCGACTCCCTGGGCCCATTCCGCTCGAGTTCACGCGTTCCTACAGCTCGCACGCGGCCGCGCGCGACTTCGGGCTCGGGTGGGGGTGGGGGCACAGCTGGGGGTGGGCGATCGAGGTGCGACGCCGCTCCATCGTGGTGTGGACCGAGGAAGGTATCTCCGTCGATTTCGAGCAGCCCCTCGCCGTCGGGGAGGAGACGATCGGGCCTTGGGGCTACCTGTTGCGTCGCGATGCCAGAGGCTTCGTGCTCGACATCGGCGACGGGCTCGATCGCGTCTTTGCGAGCGCTGGCCCCGATGAGCGCCTGCTCCGGTTGAGCTCGATCGAGGATGGAAACGGAAACCGGATCGAGCTCACGTATCACGACGGCGCGCTCGTTCGCGTCGTCGACAGCGCGGGGAGGGTCGTGCGCGTCACGCCGGACGCCGGCGGCAGGATCGCCGCGATCGACGTGCTGACCTCACCCACGCACGATCGTTCCTTGCGGATCGCGAGCTACACCCGCGGCGAGGATGGTGACCTCGTCCGCGTGACGGACGCCGAGGGCCACGCGTCTCGCTACGCTTACGACGGGGGTCATCTCCTCGTGTCGTCCACCGATCGCGTCGGGCTCACGTCGCACTACGTCTATGATTCTCAGCGCCGCTGCGTGGAGGTCTGGCTCGACTACGCCGGCAAGGCGGATCCTTGCCTCGCCAAGGGGTTGCCCCCGCGGCTCCGTGACGGGACCACGGTGGCCAAGGGCATCTATCATTGCAAGCTCGTGTACGGCGCCGGCGGCTACAGCGAGGTGACCGACTCCACCACGAGCCGCCGGTTCTTCGGCAACCCGATGGGGACGCTCGACAGGAGCGTCGACGGGCGCGGTGTCGTCACGCGGACGTACGATGAGCACGGACATCTCCTGTCGCGGACCGACGGCCTGGGGGCGACGACCACGTTCGAGCGCGACGAGCGCGGCCGCATCCTCGCGATCACCGACCCGCTGGGCCGCGTCACGCGAATCGAGCGGGACGCTCTTGGCAATCCGGTGCGCATCACCGACAGGCGGGGAGACACGGTCGAGCTCGATCGAGACGGGCGCGGTAACGTGATCGCTCACCGCGACGGTGGTGGCGCGGCGACGCTCTACCGGCGCGACAACCGAGGTCAGGTCGTGGAGGTGGCGTCTCCGGGAGGAGGCTTATGGCGCATCGAGCGGGACGTGCATGGCAATCAGGTCGGTGCTGTCGCCCCTGACGGCGCACGCTGGTCGTGGCGTTATGACGTTCTCGGGCGCATGATCGCAAGGACCGACCCGATGGGGCGGACCGTCCGCCACGAGTACTCGTCTCTCGGGAACTTGCTCGCGACGCAAGCTCCTGAGGGTGTCACGCGGTATGCGTACGACGCGGAGGGTTATCTCGTGCGGGTCGAGGATCCGGCCGGCAACGTGCGTGAGCTCGCCTGGGGTGGCTACAGGCAGCTCTGCGCGGCGAAGGACCAGAACGGCAACATCGTGCGGCTCGCGTACGATCGCGACGGCGAGCTCGTCGAGGTGCTCAACGAGGTGGGCGAGGTACACCGACTGGACTACGACGCATGGCACCGCCTCGTGAAGGAGACGACGTTCGACGGGCGGACGTTCAGGTACCGCTTCGACGAGGCTGGCAGACTCCAGTCGATCGAGAACGGGGAGCGCGGGCGAATGCACCTCTCCTACGACGCCGCCGGCAACCTGGTCACCATCACCCGGCCGGGCGGCGGGACCGAGACGTACGAGCACGACGCGAACGGGGCGGTAATCGCGGCCTCGAGCGGGGCGGGGCGTTTCACGTTCGAGCGCGACGCGCGCGGGAGGATCACGCGCGAGGAGCAGACGGTCGGGGGTGTATCGTACGCGATCGAGACGTCGTGGGGCGCGATTGGGGGCGCGGTCGCGCGTCGGACATCGTGGGGCCACGATGAGGCCATCGTCCGGGATGCTCGCGGCCTGCGGAGGCGCACGAGCGCGGCGGCAGGGCTCCTGATCGACCACGCGAACGATCCCTTGGGCCGCGAGGTGCGGCGCGTGTTCTCGCCTGACGGCGGCGCTGTCGCGACCACGTACACACCTGCCGGTCAGATCGCGGCGCGGTGGCTCACGTCCCCTGCGCGTGCGCCGAGGATCGGGCCAGGAGAGCCCGACTGGGTCGGGCCGCTGCCCGACGCGGTGTGGGGCCGGGCATACCGGTACGACGCGCGGCAGGAGCTCCTCGAGGTCTGGGATCGCGACGGCGGGGTGACGAGGTACGATCACGACGCGCGTGGCCAGGTCATCGCGGCGCTGGGCGGGGCGGGGCGGGAGGAGCGCTTCCGTTACGATGGCGCTGGCAACATCGCCGAGGCGAGCGGCAGCGGCGCCTGGTCCTACGGGGCGGGTGGCCGGCTGGTTCGCCGCGGAGATATCGAATATACGTGGGATGCCCTGGGGCGGCTGAGCGAGCGGCGCGTCCGTGCGCCATCCGGCGGGGAGCTCGTGACGCGCTTCCAGTGGAGCGATCGGGATCTGCTCGAATGCGTCCTGACGCCCGATGGCCTTCGCGTGGAGTTCACGTACGATCCGCTGGCGAGGCGGATCGGCAAACGTGTATCGAGGAGAGGCCAGGGCGGGCGGTGGATCGAGGTAACGGCGACGCGGTACGTCTGGGATCGGCACAGGCTCATCCACGAGGTGACGCGCGCGGGCGATTCCGAGCGAGCCCGGACCTACGTGTACGAGGATGACGCGTTCGTCCCGATGGCGCAGTATCAGCACGACGGCGATGGACGCTGGCGCTGCTACCTGACCGACCCGGCGGGCGCGCCGGACGCGCTCGTGAACCTGGATGGGACGATCGCGGGGAGCATCGAGCGGAGCGTCTGGGGTCGCGTGAGGCCGCGCGGCAGCGCGGAGGCGGAGACACCGCTCCGTTTTCAGGGGCAGTACGAAGACCCGGAGACGGGGCTCTTCTACAACCGGTTCCGGTATTACGATCCGGACACGGGGCGCTACATCAGCCCCGACCCGACGGGGCTCCTCGGCGGGTTGAACGCGTATCGGTATGCGCGCAACCCCTTTCGATGGGCGGATCCATTCGGGCTGGTCATTATCTTGGCTGGTGAACGCGAGAACGCTTTTCCGGATCACCCCGACGAGTTCATTATGCGCGGGCACGGAAACGCGACTGGTCTCAATCGGCCGTTCGACAACAGTGCCCGTCAGGATAGTCGGTATTACATGCTTTCTGACGAAATTGAACTCGCCGACTACATCCGGAACCACCCGGATTACAGACCTGGAATGACGATCCGGCTGGCGAGCTGCAAGACGGCCAAAGGGGAGAATAGTATTGCTGACCGCCTCGCCAGGGAGATGGCGAAAGATGGAAGCAAGGTCTATGCTCCGACGGAGAACTTGCACGTCGGGACGGACTATAGCACGATATACACTCAGAACGCACGGAATGACTGGCGCTATGAGCCTGGCTTCTGGCGTGAGGGGGGGACGTCGAACGTGGCCCCGAGTCCGGCGGGCTACCGTCCCTCGACCCCAGAGCTGGATGATAAATTTTTTGAAGTCAAGCGCCGCGGTGGACCGAAGAAGCGCAAGGCCCCGAAATAGAATAGGAGTCATTCGATATGTCGTACTACCGTGATGGAGGGCACTGGTGGGAGAGCTACGAGCACCCCAAGCTGATCACGATCGGCTGGATGGATGCGCCCCACCCGATTCCTCAGGGAACCGTGGATCCGGAGGATTTCGCCAGGCTGGAGCAGCTCATCGTCCACGGCTGGACGCCCGAGGAGATGGAGGGCGCCCACGCGTGCACTTTCTGCTTCGGCGATCCGGATGTGGAACCTCCCGAGCGTATTGTCGCTGGGCGGTACACGCGCCTGGGTGGAGCGCAAGTATGCGTGCCCGGTAAATCTCGCATTTACATATTTCCGGATGCGATTCTTCACTACATCGATACGCACGGCTACAAGCCGCCGGACAATTTCCTTCGCGCCATGCGCAAGATCGATCCCAAGGATCCGGCCTATCGCAAGAGGTGCAAAGAAATCTGGACGCAGGTCGACTGGAGGCGCGCGGCTTCAAAGTAGTTGGCCGTCCCGATGCTGTCGCGCTCATCGCTCAAATAAAACAGGAGTGTTGTGCCATGTCATACTTCCGTGATGGAGGGCACTGGTGGGGAAGTTGCGAGCACCCCAAGCTGGTCACGATCGGCTGGATGGGCAAGCCTCATCCAATCCCTCAAGGGGCCGTGGATCCGGAGGACGTGGCGAGGCTGGAGCAGCTCATCAGACACGGCTGGACGCCTGAGGAAATCGAGAGCACGGAGGCGTGCAGCTTCTGTTTCGACGATCCGGACACTGAGCCCCCCTGGCGCATCGTTGCTGGGCAAGAGACATATCTGGGTTGGAGAAACATCTGCGTCCCTGGAAAAACTTGCATTTATATATTCCCGGACCAGATTCTTCATTACATCGATACACACGGTTACAAGCCGCCGGTCAAGTTCCTCCGCGCCATGCGCAAGGTCGACCCCAAAGATCCGGCCTACGAGAAGCGATGCGACGAGCTCTGGAGGCTGGTCGCTCCTCATTTTTATTAGCGTGCCGAGTAGCCTTACAGAACCTATGCGTACGCTCTCGTCAGGACTACCGACCGGCGCGGCGAGGAGGCACCGCTCGACGCGTGCGTCGTTTGCCGCACCGACGACCTGGAGGAGCATGCGCGCAGCGCGAGCTCGTCGCGGTGGAGTGCTACCATCGCGTGCGATACCGGAGGCATGATGAGGGCTCACGACAAGGATTTCGACGGGCTTGGCAGCGTGACCGTGGAGCCGGAGGAGGACGCCGCGCCGGCCTCGCGCCTCTCCATCGACGATCTCCTCCCGCAATCCACCTCCCCAGTGCCAGCGCCCCGCGCCGCGCCCGGCGCGCCGGCTACCGCACCGTCGGCCGGCACCCGCACCGCCCGCGTCCTCGACGTGGCTGGCCGCAGCGCGACGATCGTGCTCCGGGGCGCGACCGCGCCGGTCGAGGCGGAGCTCGCGCCCGAGGTGGATCCCGAGGTGATCGCCGACGCTCAGGCCAACGGCGATCTGGTGCTTGTGGAGTGTTGCGAGGGGGAAGCGCCTCTCGTCGTCGCGGCGCTCATGACGCGCAAGCCCCGCGAGATCCGGCTGCAGGCGACCACGGTGAGCATCGAGGCGGAGGAGGAAGTGCTCCTGCGCTCGGGGCACGGCGCGGTCCGCATCCGTCAGGACGGGGACATCGAGGTCATCGGCAGCCGCATCAGCGCCGCCTCTCGTGGGCTGTTCCGCCTCGTCGGGCGCATCTTGAGGCTGAATTGAGCCCGCGCCGTCACCCCCTGCGCCTCCGGGGAGCCCAGCTGACCCCGCGTGAGGTGCGTTGCCAGGGGCCGCGAGTCACGATACACATGAGGGTTCCGGAGACTGGAGGGTGCGTTTGATGGAGGGTACGCTCGGCCACATCACTCTCACGGGCGGCGGTCTGCCCAGCGACGTCCGGGTCCTTTCCTACGAAGCGCACGAGGCGATCTCGCTGCCGTACGCCGTCCACGTCGAGATCTCGACCAGCGACCCATCGTTTCGTGTCGATGGGTGCCTCCAGCGCCGGATGCTGCTCGAGGTCGATGATGGTCACGGGAGCGTCCGGTATTACGACGGTCTGCCGGACCAGGTCGGCTTCCTCCAGTACCAGGCTGGCGAGTACCACTTTCACTTCCGGCTCCGGCCGGCTCTCGCCGCGCTCGAGCACCGCGAGGGCTCGCGCATCTTCCAGGACATGAGCCCGATGGATGTCGTCAAGAGCGTCCTGGCCGACGCCGGCGTCGACGGCGGCGTCGAATGGCGGCTCCGGCAGAGCTACGCGCCTCGCGAGTTCCTGTGCCAGTACCGCGAGACAGAGCTGGACTTCGTTCACCGGCTGCTCGAAGAGGAGGGGGTATTCTACTTCTTCCTCCACGGCCCAGACGGGCACAGGCTCGTCCTGGGTGACGACCCGGCGGCCTTCGCGCCGCAGGAGGGGACGCCCGAGGTGCTGCTCTCCGTCCGGCAGGGCGCGCGCGCGTCCGCACGGCCGGTGCTCGATCTGCGCCGGAGAAAGACCCTGAGGACCACGGGCCTCGCGCTGCGCGACTACGATTTCGAGAAGCCTGACGTGTTCCCCGCTGCCTCGGCAGCGGCGCCCGGCAACCGAGCCATTCACCACTTCGAGTACCCCGGCGGGTTCACCGCGGGCACCGAGGGCACACGGAAGGCGGCGCGGCGGCTGAGCTCCCTCCGGGGCGACGTCGACGTCTGCCGCGGCAAGACGAACGCAGCGGGGCTCCTGTGCGGTACACCGATGACGATCGAGGGGGCGACGGAGCCGTTCCTGGAGGGAGAGTTCGTCGTCGTCGAGCTCCGATCGCGAGGCCGGCTGGGCAGAGAGGCGTGCGAGAACGAGTTCGCCGCCATACCGAAGGATGCGCCGTTCGCCCCGGCCCGCCGCACCAGGAAGCCGCGAGTCGGCGGCGTCCAGACAGCGATCGTCACCGGACCGTCGAGCGAGCCCCAGGCCGTCCACGTCGACACGTACGGCCGCGTCAAGGTGCGCTTCCTGTGGGATCGTTCGGGAAAGCAGGACGACACGTCGAGCGCTTGGCTGCGCGTATCGCAGCTCGGCCTCGGCGGATCGATGATCCTGCCCCGCGTCGGCTGGGAGGTCTCGGTCGCCTTTCTCGACGGCGACCCCGATCGCCCCCTCGTGCTCGGGCGCACGTTCAACGCGGAGGACACGCCGCCCTACGCCCTGCCCGGCGCGGCCGCCAGGAGCGCGCTGAAGAGCATGTCCACGCCTGGCGGCGCCGGGCACAACGAGATCACGATGAGCGACACGGCCGCGAGCCAGGGGCTCTCCATCTCCGCAAAGAAGGATCTCACGATCACCACTGGCCACGACAAGGACGAGACCGTGGGCGGCGACGAGGAGCACGGCATCGGGAGCAACTACGCGGTATCCATCGGCGCGAACGAGTCGGTCGCGGTGGGCGCGAACCAGTCGATCGACGTCGGCAATGCGCTCCAAACCAAGGTGGCCGGCGTGCAGACGATCTCCGTGAGCGGCGACGACGAGGTTCACGCGAGCGCCGATCTCGTCGAGAAGGTCGGCGGGGCGCGCGACTACGCCGTGGGCGGGGACCACATCACCATCTCGTGCGGCGTCCGCCAGCAGATCACCGGCGCCTTCACGCGCGACGTCGGCTCGGTCCAGACCAGCGTTTCGCTCGCCTCGATCGATGACAACATGCTCTCGACCTACGATGAGACGGCTGGGGCGCTCATCGCTCAGCTCGTCGCCGGCACCAGCGTCGAGAGCGTCGCGGCGAGCAAGGATCAGACGTCGTCCGCGGGAGAGATACACAGCGTTGGCGCGCTCTCCACGCAGGCCGGCGCCGTGGAGCAGCTGATCGGAGGGCTCCATCTGCGCGAGGCGGGCGGCGATTACATCGTCGAGGCACCGCAGATCGTCCTCGCGGGCGGCGTGGGGAGGTTCCACGGCGGCGGGAGCGCGATCAAGCTCGACGGGGGCCCGATGACGCTCCAGGGCGCGAAGATAGCCATCAACGCGGCGCTCATCGTCCGGCAGGCGG
Source organism: Sorangium sp. So ce375 (assembly GCF_051473855.1). Lineage (NCBI taxonomy): Bacteria > Pseudomonadati > Myxococcota > Polyangiales > Polyangiaceae > Sorangium > Sorangium sp. So ce375. The sequence goes on along the minus strand of NZ_CP150335.1, from coordinate 8,098,329 downwards.
CGAGCCTCAAGATCGGGTGAGGGACGGACAGCGTGGCAGACACAATCGACATCGAGCACGAGCTCACCATAGACGGCGTTCCGTTCGCCCTCCTCTGGCTCGAAGCGCACGAGGCGCTCGATGACGTCGGCTCGCTCCGGTGCGAGATCACCGACCGCGCCGGGGGGCCGGACCCGGCCACCTTGCTGGGGAAGCCGCTCCTGCTCACGCTATCGCGCCGCGAGGGCCGGGAGGAGCGCAAGCTGGCCGGCTATGTCGTCGAGGCAGAGCGCGCCACGGCGCGGGGCACGGAGGAGACCGGGACGCGGCTCGTCGCGCGTCCCCGGCTGTTCCGGCTCACCCAGCGCGCGGACTGCCGCATCTTCCCGCACATGTCGACTCCCGACATCGTGAAGGAGGTCCTCGCGGGCGCGGGCATCCCCGCGTCGGCGCAGCGCTGGCAGCTCACGCAGAGCTACCCGGAGCGACAGACGACGGCGCAGTACCGCGAGACGGATCTCGACTTTGTCATGCGGCTGCTCGCGGAAGACGGCATCTCCTTCCTCGTCGATTCGAGCGCCGGGACCGACACGGTCACCTTCGTCGACACCGAACCCGAGGACATCGATGGTGGGAATCAGCTGATGTTCCGTCCGGCAGACGGGCTCGAAGCAACGCGCGATGCGATAACCACCATCTCCTACGACAGGACGATCGCGCCGGGGCGCGTACACCTGCGAGACCATGATTTCGAGCGACCCAGGGTCAAGCTGGACGCCACGGCTCAACGGGACGACGACCAGGAGAGAGCGCTGGAAGTGTACGTGCACCCTGGCCGGTTCACCGACCCGGCCGTGGGCGACCATCGTGCCAGGGTGCTCCTGGAGTCGCTCGGCGCCCGGCGCGCACTCGCGAGCGGCACGACGAACACGCTCCGGGTGCGCCCCGGGCGCAGGTTCTCGCTGACGGATCACCCCTACGAGCCGCTCAATCAGGAGTACCTGCTCGTGGAGGTCGAGCTCGCCCTGGAGGCGCGCCCGAGACCCCACGCGCGCGAAGACGCGAGCACGCGCGGGGGGCGCATCACCTTCCGCGCGATCCCCTCCTCGAAGAGCACCTATCGTCCCCCGCGAGCCCCGCGGGCGGCGAAGGCTCTTGGCGCGCAGTCGGCCGTCACGACGGGGCCGCCGGGCAGGGAGATCCACCCCGATCAGCACGGTCGCGTGAAGGTTTTGTTTCCGTGGGATCGGCGTGATAAGGCCGATGATTCATCGAGCGCGTGGATCCGGACGAGCCAGCTCCCGCTCGGTGGTGGCATGCTGACGCCGCGTGTTGGCTGGGAGGTGTGCCTCGATTTCCTCGACGGCGACCCTGATCGGCCGCTCGTGGGAGGGCGGCTGTACAATGCTGCGTCTCCGCCCCCGTATCCGCTGCCGGCTCACAAGACCCGGATGGCGCTGCAGACCGCCACCACCCCGGGCGGCGGGTCGACGAACGAGATCCGCATGGACGATCGGGCGGGCGCCGAGGAGGTGTTCATGAACGCGTCCCGGGACGGCTCGGTCCGTGCGGGAAACAACGTGACGGATAACATCGGGAACAGCGAGTCGCGTTCCATCGGGGCCAATCACTCGCTGGCGGTGACCGACAGCATGTCCGCCGCCGTCGGGGCGAACCAGGATATCGCGATCGGCGGTGATCAGAGGGTGCGCGCCTCCACGTTCATGGTGGATGACGTCGGCAGCCATTCGCTCACCGTCGGTGGCAGCCGTGATCTCAAGGCGGGCGGGGATCACAAGCGAACCGTCGCCGGGAGCTCGACGCTCGCCATCGACGGGGCGCAGGTCGATCTCGCGGCTGGCTCGGTCGACGAGGCGACCATGGCCACGATGGAGGACACGGTCGGCGCGGCGCTGATCGAGATGACCGCCTCGGACCGGACCGTGACGGTGAAGGGGAGCCGGACCGAGGTCGCGGGAGCGGCCAAGGTGATCCTCGCCGGCGGCGGCCGCGCGGTCGAGATCGGGACGAGCTTGAGCCAGAAGGCCGGAGGCGCGATCCTGAACGTCGTCGCCGGGGACCGTCAGGACGTGAGCGAGGCAGATTTCCTCGAAGTCGCGGGGGGCGCGCAGATCGTCAAGGCGGCAAACGTCGTGTTCGAGGCCCAAACCTCGCTCAGCGTCGTCATGGGGGCATCCACGATCACCCTGACCCCAGCGTCGGTGTCGCTCGCCGGTGTCTCGATCACGTTCGACGGCGACTGCGACGAGCTGGGCGTCATCAAGGAGAACTGAGCCATGACACCGCTGCTCACGCTCTTCCGGGCCCAGGCGATCGAGTCGAGGGATGTCGTCGGTTTCCGGATCGAGCGCCAGCTCGGCCTCGTCACCACGGCGGAGGTCGAGCTTCGCTCCGCGATCTACGTCGATCCGGACGAGCTGCTCGGCAGCCCCGCCTACCTGGCCTTCGGCCGGGGAGAGCCAGAGCACGAGATGCACGGGGTGGTGACGGATGTCGAGATCGCCGCGACGCCGGCGAACGACGGCGTTCGGAGCACCGCGTACCGGATCCACCTCACCTCGTGGATGGGGCTGCTTGAGCGCGAGGTGGACTGCCGCATCTTCCAGGACCAGGACGTGAAGGAGATCGTCTCCGCCGTGCTGCGCGGCGCTGGTATCGACGAACAGCGCCAGTCGTGGCGCCTCGTGAGCAGCTATCCGAAGCGCGTGTACTGCGTGCAGTACAACGAGAGCTCGCTGGCGTTCGTGTCGCGGCTCCTCGAGGAGGAGGGCATCTACTTTCACGCTGAAGCCGGCGACGCTGGCGAGATCATCGTCTTCGAGGACGACAGCACCGCGAGCGACCCTATCGACGGGAACAAGGAGGTCCCCTACCGCTTCGGCGCTGGGCTCACCGGCGGCGAGGACGCGATCCACGTCCTCGTGCGGCGATGCCGCACGGCGACGGGGAAGGTGGTCCTGCGGGACTACGACTTCGAGGCGCCGGAGAGCGATCAGACGGTGACCGCAGCGGCGGATATGGACGTGGATCTCGAGGTGTACGATTACCCGGGGCGGTACACCGAGCGACGCGAGGGGGAGCGGCTCGCCCGGGTGCGGCTGGAAGCGCTTCAGGCCGAGCGCGCACGCCTCGCGCTGGATTCCGGCTGCGCGCGGCTCACCGCGGGCCGGTGGTTCACGCTCGTCGATGCCCCCGATGATCTCGATGGCGACCATTTCATCACCGCCGTCGTGCACGAGCTGCGCGACGGGATGTACCTCGTCCGCGCCACGACCATTCCGAGGGGCGTCCATTACCGTTGCCCGCAGCGGACGCCGGCGCCGATCATCGATGGCCCGCAGACGGCCGTGGTCGTCGCGCCGAGAGGCGCGCCTGTCGAGGACATCCATACGGATGCGCACGGCCGGTGCAAGGTCAAGTTTCACTGGGATCGCCACGGCAAGAGCGACGATACGGCCTCGTGCTGGGTCCGCGTGGCGCAGCCGCAGGCGAGCGGGGCTATCCTCCTGCCACGCGTGGGATGGGAGGTCATCGTCGAGTTTCTGGAAGGAAACCCCGACAGACCCGTCGTGACGGGGCGTGTCTTCAACGGCCGATTCAGGCCGCCCTACGCGCTGCCCGACGGGAAGTCGCGCAGCGCGCTGCGGACGAGCTCGTCGCCGGGCGGCTCGGGCGCGAACGAGATCCGCCTGGAGGACAAGGCCGGACACGAGGAGATCAGCATCAGGTCCCAGCGGAACACGACGCTTGCGACGGCGAACGACAAGACGCGCTCCACCGGCGTCAACGAGTCGAAGAGCGTCAAGGTCGACTCGCGGCTCACCGTGGGCGCCGATCAGAAGATCCAGGTGACCAACGGCTACCTTGCCACCGTCGACGGCGCGCAGACCGCGAGCGTGGGCGGCAATCGGTCGGTGCAGGTGAACGCCGTCTACGGGCTCACCGCCAAGGGGGCGAGCGCGACGACGGTGGGCGGCACGCAGAAGGAGATGACCGGCAATCCGGCGAGCGCGCTCTTGTCCCTCGCCGCGAAGGCGCCGACAGAGGCGGCGAAGGCGGAGGCGCGCCGCGCACTGGAGGCGCTCGAGCGGGCCGCCGTGGTGAAGGTCAACCAGATGATGGCGCCGGTACACGCGCTGGAGAGCCAGCTCGGGGACCTGGGAGCTGCTATGGACGCCATGAGCCTCGGGGACCTGGGCGCCACCACGAAGGCGCTCGACGCGGTGGCGAGCCTGCCATCGCCGGCTGCTCTCGGCGCGTCCGTCGGGGCAGCTGCCGGCGGGCCAGCGGCTTCGGGCGATGGATCCGGCTGGTTCGACGCGCTGTTCGGAGGGGGGGTGAACGCCGGTTCGGCGCGTCCCGGCGATGCGTCGGTCCCCGGCGCGGACGGCGGCGCTGGCCCCTCGGGCACCTCCGGGGCGACGCCAGAGGGCGCATCGGCGAGCAGCTCGGCGTCGGACAGCGCCACCGGACCAGGGCACTCCGTGAACGTGTGCGCATCGACGCACGACGAGACCATCGGGGGCATGAAGGCGACGATCGCGGCAGCCGGCATTCACACGACGGTTGGGGGCGCGCGGTCGCAGCGGATCGGCGCTGCGCGGATCGAGCTCGTCGCCGGTACGCGGGCCGAGACGTGCCTGGCCGACAAGACGGAGCAGGCGGCCGGCCTCGTCGTCGTGAGCGGCGCGGCGGAGGCGGAGATGGTCGGCGGCAGTCGGACGACGATGGTGGGCGGCGCCGTTGTCGACAGGATCGGCGGCTCGCACTCCGTGATCGCGGGTGGTAAGGGCATGTTCATCGGGGCTTTTCACAAGGTGGACGCCGCGGGGGCCGTCGTGTTGAAGTGCGGCTCGAGCGAGGTGGTCATCGACGGCGGAGGGGTGACCATCAAGGCCGGGCTCGTCACGATCACCGCGCCGAACGTCAGGTTGAAGCGCAACGTATCGTTGCTGTGAGGCAGCCATGGATCCGCCGCGCATGGACAACAGGACCGATTTCGTCGCTGCGCCGTTCCTGCTCGTCGGCAAGGACGGCGAGCGCCTCGTCGTCGTGGTGAAGGCGACGTTCGTCTCGGTCGAGGGGCAGAGCGAGCTCGAGATCTCGGACCGCGCGGAGCAGCGCCGGATCCGCAGCGCGGACGTGCCGTGGGGTGATCCGGAGAAGAGCAGCATCAAGTATCCTTCAGATCTGTGCGTCGCCAAGCCTGGCACGGACGTGATCGTGGTGGCGGCGGCGCACGCGCCCGGCGGAACGGCCGTTCCCTTCTTCGATGCCGGCGTGCGGCTCGGCAGCCTGGAGAAGGTCGTCCGGATCTTCGGATTGCGTGTCTGGGAGGCGAATGGCGCCGGGCTCTCAAGGCCGCGCGCTACGACCGGTATCGAGGTGCGGTACGATTACGCGTGGGGCGGGCTCGATCGGGGCGATCCGTCGCACCCCGTGGAGGAGGCCAGGAACCCGGTGGGGATGGGGATCGCGCGCGACCCGGAAGCGCTCACCCACAAGCCCGCGCCCTTCATCGAGGATCCGGCGGATCTCATCCGCTCGGTGAGCACGCGCCCGGCGCCTGCAGGGCTCGGCGCGATTGGCCGCCACTGGGAGCCACGGCGGCGTCATCTGGGGACCTATGATGCTGCCTGGCAAAGGCAGCGCGCACCTCTCTTGCCCCTGGACCACGACGATCGCGCCAATTCGTGCGCCTCACCGGGGCTCGTCGCGACGCCGGCGGTGCGTGGTGGAGAAGAGGTGGTCCTGCTCAACCTTACGCCGGGTCAGGGAACGATGGTATTTCGACTGCCCAGGGCCGCCGTGGCGGTCGCCATGAAGGCCAGGGGGCGCGCGCCCGAGATCCTCAACCCTGAGCTCGACACGGTCCTCATCGACGCGCTCGCTCCTCTCGGCGTTGTCGTCGAGCTCGTATGGCGAGCGTCGTTTCAGGCGCCGCGGCGCATGAAGGACGTCGAGATCGTCGTGACCGAGACGGAGGCCGCGTGAGCGCAATCGGGGTCGTCGAGGTCGGGGCACACACGCCGATCGGGCTGAACGCCAGGCAGACGGGGTTCTTGCTGCGCGCGGGCTTCCCGGCCGTCGCCGAGGCGCCGCTCGCGAGCTCGGCGGGCGAGGCGATCACGATGGGATTCGTACCGGCGCTCGATCCACGCATCGTGGGGCCGGAGCGGCTCGTCCTGCTCGCGGCGCCCGCGTTCGAGGAGGCCGTCTCGCGGATCCGCGACGGCAAGATCATCGTGCAGCTCGCGCTGGATGAAGGAGTTCCGGACGCGTCTACGGCGACGAAGCTCCTCGCGGCGGCGGTGAAGCGTTCGACGCCGGCGACCGTGGAAATCGTTGCAGGCGGCGAGGCGGCGCTGGGGCCGCTCCTGCTCGAGGCTCTGAACGCGCTCTCGTCGATGCGGGTCGACGCGGTGATCCTGGGCGGCGTCCACAGCGATTACGACCCGCGTGCGATTGCGGCGCTCGAGGAGAGCGGGCGGCTCTTCTCTCCCGACAACCTCGACGCGCGCATCCCGGGGGAGGGGGCGGCGTTCTTCGCGCTGATGCGCGACGCGGACGCGGAGCGACGGGGGCTCCGCGCCGTCGCGCGTGTGCTCGGCGTGGGAACCGGGCATGAACGCGCTGGGCCTAACGACGACGCGCCCGCCTACGAGGCGTTCGGGCTGACCAGCGCGACGCGGCAGGCGGCCGAGCCGCTGACGCGGGCTGGGCAGACGGCGGGGTGGATGTTGACGGATCTCACGGGCGAGATGCGGCGGCTCCGCGAGTGGCAGGCGGCGTTCGTCAGGCTGCAGGATGTGCTCGGCCGCCCGTACGTCATCGAGTCTCCAGCGCAGCGGATCGGCTATCTGGGCGCCGCGGCGATGCCGCTGTTCGTCGCGATGGCGGCGACAGCTTGGGAGCACTTGTATGCGCCGTCGCCTGTGGCGATCGCGACTGCCGGGAACGACGGCGGGGCGCGGGCGGCGGTGGCGCTCGCGAGCGCGGCGGGAACATCGGATAGAGAGGAGTGAGCATGGGCATCACGGCTTGCATGATGGATTGCATCACGGCCAAATCAGGGCACCAGATGGTCCCGCTGGCGGTCAGCGTGTGCACGACGCCGGCCGCGCCGAGCCCGATCCCGGTGCCCTATCCGGTGTTCGCGAGCTCGGCCGAAGGTATCAAGAACGCGCCGGTGCGGACGAAGATGGGCGGCGCGAAGATCCTGACGGTGGGGGCGAGCTTCAAGGCATGTCACGGCAACGAGCCAGGGACGATGAAGGAGGTGGTCAGCCTCAACACGGGCGGTCCGTCGTTCATCGTGATGGGCGCGCCGATCGTGTTCGTGGAGCTCGGCATGGTGGGGATCACCGGCAGCCCGGGGTTCTTGAACAAGGGAGGGCTTTGAACCATGGCGATCACCGGAAGACGCGTCGCCCTCGCAGGGGACGCGCGCAGGGAAGGGTTCAGGTAAGGCGCCGCGCATGTCCGACGACCTCGTCTCCTGCGGTGCAGGCGCGCCCTGGGTCATGCACTGGGAGCGCGCGCATTCACTGATTCACGCGGTCGCGCGCTTCATCGAAGGACAGCGCGAGCCGAGCGCCCACCTTGCGCCTGCTGCGCGCGAGCTCGAGAGCGGCCTTGGCGCGCTGTACGATGCTTTTGATGGCCGTGCCGATCGTGGCACGGCCGTTGGGCGCGCGCACGGGCATGTGTGGGCGGCGGCTGTTCTCCTGGCGCGAGCGGGTCTGCCTCGGATGCTCGCTTCGCTCAGGGACGCATGCGCAGAGCTCGTCGCCGCCGAGGAGCGGCTCTCCGCTGCGTCGCTCGCAGGAGCTAGCCCTCCCTCCCTTCGCGCGGGCGTCGATCTTCCGCGGCTGCACTTCGTCGAGCGGGCTTCGCTCGTACCCTCGTTCCGCGCGCCGAAGGTGCCTAAGCCCGCGCCTGAAGAACCTAAGCCCGCCCCTGAAGCGCCTGAGCCCGCGTCGGCGGAGCCGAGGACCTTCGATGAGCTCGCGGCCATGGCTGAGGCGATGCGCCGCCTGGCAGCGGAGCGGAGGATGGCTCTCGTTCGTCCTGCCAGGCCGGCACCGAGGCCGGTCGAGCCGGTCTCGGCCGGAGAAGCGGCTCCTCCCGGGTTCGCGTTCGCTCCGTCGGCCGCGATCTCGGAGGGGGACTTCGTGCGTCGCTGGGCGCGCGCGTGCTTCGAGGAGATCGGGATGTTGGGAGTCCAGCGGGCGCCGCTCCCGGGTGACGATTGGCGTTCATGTCGAGCGCTGGAGCTACGCATGGTCGCTGTCATCGACGCGCTGGCCGCGCTCGGTCCGACGGCGATCGCGCACATCGAGACGCTGGCGCTGGATGCGCCGACCGCCGATCCCATGCGCGTCTTTGCAGCCGCGATGATCGGAGGGTGCATCGAGGGGCGTGACACGCTCGCCTGCGCCGAGCGGGTGCTGCTTCGTTTCGGCCCAGGCGATCCGGTCGTGGCTGAGGCGTTCTTATCGGCCATGAAGCTCGCGCCGAGCCCGTGTTTGCCGAGCAGCCTTCGGGCCTTGTCCACGTCGTCCGAGCGCGGCTGCCGGGCGATCGCCGTGGAGCTGCTGGCATACCGCGGCTGGCTCACGCCCGCGGAGCTGGAAGAGCTGAGCGACGAGGAAGATGCGCGGGTCTTCGCGTGCGGGCTGCTCGCGCTCGCCGCGGCGAAGCACCCGTCCTGCGACTGGGCGCTGGAGCGGGCGCTTGCACACGAGAGCCTCGACGTCCAGGCGGCGGGGCTCGATGCCATGTTGATCGCGGCGCACGGGCGCGCGGCCGAGGCCGCGCGCAGGGCGGCCCAGGGAGCGCTCGGGGACCAGGCGCTGGTGCGGCTGGCGCTGGTCGCCGGCGAGGAGGACGCCCGGTGGCTGCTCGAGCGAATGCAGCGCTCTCCGACGCCTCCGGCCGTTGAGGCGGTCGGGTGGGCTGGGCTCGTGGAGGCGATCCCGAGCTTGCTGGATCTGCTGGAGCGCGCAGAGAAGGAGGTCGCGCTTGCCGCCGGCGCCGCGCTCGATCGGCTGCTCGGCGCGAGCCTCGTCGAGGAGATGGAGATCGACTCGGCGGCGCTGCAGGATGTGGTGGTGATCGATCCGAATCCGGAGGCGCTTCGCGGACGGCGGCCGCTCGCAGAGATGGTGGGTGATCCGCGCGATGGCGCGCCTGTCGGGTCGAAGGAGACGCTGGGGGTGCCGTCGACCGATCCTGCGCGCTGGCGGGCGTACTGGTCGGAGCACCGAGCACGCTTTGACCCGAAACATCGGTTGCGGCGCGGGCAGAGATACTCGCCGTCGGTGTCGCTTCAGGAGCTGTCGACGCTCGCGCTCCCGGTCGAGGACCGGAGGCGGTTGTCGAGGGAGCTGGCGGTGCAGACAGGGAGATGGTCACACTTCGATCCGCACGATTTCGTGGCGGAGCAGGAGCGGTGCATAGGGGCGTGGCGAGTGATACTCCAGGCTGCGAAAGAAGCTCCGGGGACTTGGGGGCAGCAGCACAGAAGATAGATACGAGGTCAGCCCGACGCTCCGAGGATCGAGCGCAACCTCATCTTCGCGATCGCCCACACGGCAGGCAACTAGCGCCGAGCGCCCCCACGACCGTCTGGCACGGGGTCATCGTCGCGCGGCAATGCAGGCGCGCGAGGGCTGGGTATGCAGCGGCTCCGCCTCATCGCGTCGCCCGCGCGTGCCTGACGAGCGTGGCTGTGGCGACGAGCCCGGCGAGGCCAGCCACCCAGGGCCAAGGGGACGTCCTTGTCGCCGAAGGGAGGGTGACCTTGCCCAGGTCCGTCGCTTCGACCACCTCCTTGATGCGCGGGTACACGCGGATGAAGGCGAGCGCTCCCGCTACCATCCCCAGCAGCCCGAACATCGCGTCGCGTCGGCCCTCGCCGACGGCGGCGAGGGTCGTGCCGGGGCAATAACCGAGGATCGCCATCCCCGCGCCGAAGGCCACACCGCCCAGGATCACCGAACGTACCTGGAACGGCTTCACGTCGAGCTCGGTCGCGCCGGCTTCTCGCAACCCGTGCGTCCCGAACGAGCCGGCAGCCGCCGCCGTCCCCATGATCCGCGCAATCGCGCTGTCGCGCAGCAGAAGCTGCTCGAGGATGAGGTCGGCGTCCGAGGCCCCTCCTCGCTGGAGAAAGGCGCCGAACGCCGTCCCGGTCGCGAGGCCGAGCGCCAGCTTTCCGAGCGGATCCCGCTTCATCACACACCTCCTCGAAACAGGAGCTTCGCCGTCACGACGGAGCTCACGCCCATCGCGACGTCGAACGCGAGGCTCGCCGCGGCGAGCTGCATCGTGCCGCTGATGCCGTGTCCGCTCGTGCATCCCTTGGCGAGCCGCGCTCCGAACATCATCAGGGCGCCACCGCAAAACGCGGCAGCGTAGCGCCGTCCGCGGCTCTCACCGAACCGCGCCCGCCACGCGTCCGGCAGGGAGGATCCCCGGGCGCCCGACGCGCGCGACGCGAGGAAGGCGCCAAGAACGATGCCCGGGGCGAGCAGCATCTCCCAGTCGACCTTCGGCGTCGTCTCACGCTCGGCCACGAACTCGTTCACTCGGCTGGCCTCGGGCGCGATCCGGCGGGCCAGCGTGCTCGCGACCGTCTCGAACGCGGACGTCACCCCGAGAGGCCGCTTCGCGGTCCCCATCGCGAACGTCTCCAGCGCTCCGATCGCAAGCCCGGCGATCTCCGGCGCCCAGCGCGTACCTCCCTGCGGGCTCATCGTCGCGCTCCTTCGATATCCACGGTGGTCACCGTGTGTTCGGGGCCCTGCTGCTTCGGCAAGCCGAGCTTCTCCCACGCCGTCATCCCGCCGAGGACGTTGGCGACCTCGGTGAAGCCGCGGCGACGGAGGATGCTCGTCGCGAGGCCAGCGCGGTGCCCGACGCTGCAGACGAGCGCGATGCGGCCACGACGCGGCAGCGCGGGCTGGATCTTCTCGAAGTGCTCGTCGAGATATCCCACGTACATGTGCCGCGCGCCCTCGACGTGCCCCTCCTTCTCGAACTCCTGATCATCGCGGACGTCGAGCACGGTAACCGCGTCGCCCGCGTCGCGGAGCTCTCGCGGCGTCATCGTTCCCGTCTTCTCGATGGGCATGCCGGCGTCTCGCCAAGCGTCGAACCCGCCGGCGAGCACGCCGGAGACATGATCGACACCGACGCGCGCGAGGTGCAGGACCGCCGCCTCCACGTCCTCGGCGCGCGGGAGGACGAGGTACACGCGCGTCGTCTCGTCCGCGATCCACCCGCCGAGCACCGGGAGCCCAGCGAGCCAGAGGTTGAGCGAGCCGGGCAGGTGGCCCGACGCGAACGCCTCGGGGTCGCGCGCGTCGAGCACCAGCCCCTGCTTCGAGTCCGACGCGAACTTCTTCGGCGGCAGGGCCGGGACTTCGCCGGGCTTCGCGGCGAGCGGCTTGCCCCCTTCGAGGTTCAGCTTCTCCATCAAGCTGAAATAGGGCGGGCGCGGGATGCGCTCCTCGACCTTGGCGCGGACGAAGTCGTCGACCGACTTCACGAAGACGGGATTGTAGGCGCGCTCGATGCCAATCGTGGAATCGTCGCGCTCCGCGATGTTGCCCCCGCAGACCGAGCCGGAGCCGTGGGCGGGCCAGAGGAGCGCCTGATCCCCGAGCGGGAGGAGCTTCTCGTGAACCGAGGCGAAGAGGAGGCGCGCGTTGTCGCTTGTCTTCTCGCGGTCGGGCAGGTCTGTGCGGCCCGTCTCCCCGATGAACAGCGTATCACCGGTGAAGACGCCCCAGGCCCGCCCGGGCGCGTCCGGGATGAACACGGCGTAGCAGGTGCTCTCCGGCGTGTGTCCCGGCGTATGGAGCGCGCGGATGCGCAGCCCGATCAAATCGAGCTCCTCGCCGTCCCGCATCCGGATGTCGCTCTGTCCGAAGAGCGGATGATCGCCGCTCACGATCTTTGCGCCCGTCGCCTTCGCCAGGGCGCCGGATCCGATGATGAAGTCCTCGTGGCGGTGGGTCTCGAGGATGAACTTGATCACGAGATCCCTCTCCCTCGCCGCCGCGAGGACCGCATCGATGTCCCTCCTCGGGTCCACCACGATCGCCTCGCCCTTGTTGCCGAGCAGGTAGGCGATGTGGGCGATACCTGGAGTCTTCATCCGCAGCAGGTGCATGCGCGGACGCGGATGCAATCGAGGCGCCAGACCGGCGGCTGCATGAGATCGGCTCGACGCGCGAGCTCCGGTGCTCACCCGTGGCGTGCAGGACCGCCACACCTCGACCCGAGCCCTGTGGCGGTATGGTGCGTCACGATGGACGAGCACGAGCGCCGGCGTTTTGCCCGCCTTCTCCGCGAGGGCAGGTGTCGCATCGGCTCACGCCGCGCGGATGTCGCTCTGGAACGGGGAGATGTTCTCCGGAAACATGAGCCACACGAAGAGGCAGCGCATCTCGAAGTATTCGTCGGCCGCGATGGCCGCGAGCGTGGGGTCGAGAGCGCCGATGTCGTGCCCTTCCCAGCGGAAGTCCGGCACGCCGCGCGCCCGGCTGATGAGCCCGCCGCTCTGCAGCTGGTCGCGCGCGCGGAAGCAACGGCTGAGCGACATGTTGACCGCCGCCGTGAAGTCGGGCCGGTGCTCGATGCGCTCCGGCAACGCAATGTGGTCGAGGCCGGCCGACCAGCAAAGCCAGCAGAGCGCGGTCCACTCGGCTCGGGCCCTTCGCATCAGGAGAGAGACCGGCAGAGTCCCTGTGTCGAGCGTCTCGTCCACGGTGAGCTCGACGGTCTCGACGCCGTTCTCGGTCTCCTCGGTCAAGGTCGCCTCCGTCCGCACGAGCTCCACCGGCCCGTCCGGCAAGAGGCGCGACAGGTCGGGCGGCAGCCACGGACAGGGCTCCGTGCCCGGCAGGCCTCGCTGCACGGCCTCGCGCAGGCGCAGCAGGCGGGTGGCGTAGAGCTGGATCTTCTGCCGAACCTGCGCGATCGGCTGGCCGAGCTCGACCGTCTCCGATGCGTCGCCGGGCATCGGATCGATGGCCTGGCGCGCCGGCCAGAAGGCAAACTCCGGGTACAGCAGCCGCACGAAGGTCCTGAGGTGCTCGGCCACGGCGGGGGCGTCGGGCTCGACGCGGTCGGCGTCCTCGAGCACCCCGCGCGTCTCGCCGAGCTCGAGCCGCAGCAGCGCGCGCGTGACGCAGGTCGAGCGGCGCTCGGGCACGAGCAGCAGCGCCGCCTCGACGAGCGAGAGCGCGACGCGGCGCGAGCCCCGGAAGACGGCGGCGAGCGTGCGGTAAGCTGCGCTCGGCTCGGCGCCGAGCACCAGCTCGTCCAGGACGCCGAGCGCGGTCGCGTCGGACGCCTCGAGCAGCGCTCGCCCGCGTCGCTCCGCGTCCTCGGGTCTTGGCTGCAGCGTCGCGGCGCGCAGGAACTCGGCGAGCCGTTCGCGCTCGCCCCCACGGACCGCCGCGCGGGCTGCGGCGCAGCATGCCTCGCGCGCGCGGCCGTCCTGCAAGAGCTCTCGCGCGAGGGTCCAGACGCGCTCGGCGTCCCGCGCCTCGAGGTCTTCGGCGAGCGCGGGCGACGCCCCGAGGCCGGCCTCGTCGAGGGCCGCGCCGAGCTCGCGTCGAATCACCACCGCCCCGTCCGCGTCGAGCCCCGTGAACGCCCCGACGGGGTGACCGTGCGCGTACTGACCGCGCTCCTCGCGCACGCGCGGATCGAGGTAAGGGCTCGCGTCCGGATCGGGGAACCAGCGGACGGACGGGCCGTGGAAGCGTCCCTGGGGATCGAAGTGCCGCTGCTCGGAGGGGCGGCCCAGCGCGTCGTACCGGAGCTCGCGATGACGCGTTCCAGCGCGGATCTCGATCTCCTGAGAGGGCTTGCCCTCGCGCGTGAAGTAGCGATCGATGAGCGAGGCGGAGGCGTCGTCCTCCTCGCGGACCAGCCATCGTTGCGAGCCCTGGTCGTAGTCGGCCTCTTCGGCGATGCAGGCGGGTTTGTCGGGCCAGCGGGAGCCGTCCGCGGAGATCGGGTACCCGGCGCGGTCGTGAAAGACCTGGCGCATGATGAGCCCCTGCCGATACTGCGTTCGCAGCTCCCAGGCGCCAGGCGGCACGCAGCACGATCGCAGCCTGAGCTCCGTCGGGGCGTCGCTGCCGCAGGCCACCACCTCGCCGTCGAGCTGGCCGCCCCGGTAGCGCCCGCGCTGCGCGGGCTCACCGCTCGGATGGAACAGGGTGAACGGCCCATCCTTCACCCCGCCCGCGTAGCAGCACCGCGAGAGCAACGAGCCGTCGCTCCCGCGGTACACGTGGCACTCGCCGGAAGGACGGCCGTCGGCGTCGGTCTCCACGAGCTCGAACGTGCCTTGCTCGGGGTTGTACCTGGCCGAAGGCGGAATCGACGGAGGCCGCTCCGCGCCGTGGTGTGTCGTGGAGTCCACGCATCGCAGTCTATCGGGTTTCGCGCCGAGGAGGCGGCCATCCATGCAGATTGCAAAGATCCATGAGGTGCAGGTGCGGGGCGAGCGGCGCCCGCTCGAGCGCCGCTCCGAAGGGCGGGAAGATCTCAAATCCATCGGCCGGCGCAGCGGATCGCCGCAGCCCGCGCCGCGCTACTGTTTGGCGGTGTCGCCGGAGCAGATGACGAACTGCGTCGCGCCGTCCAGGGCTGCGCCGTCACCGGTGAACCGGACCTGGCGTCGCTCCGTGGACGGGCACTTGGCGACGACCTCTTCTCGGCCGAGGCCGAGCCGCGGGTCGACATAACACCACCCGTGCACCTTCTCGCCTCCGACCTCGACCGGCGCCGGAGGCACCGTGTTCTGGCAAGCCGCGAGCTCCTCCGGCTTGTCGAGCTGCTCGACCTCGCAGACGCAGTTCCAGCCGTTCGCTGCCGCCACCGGATCGTCGAGCACCATCCGCTTCGCGGCGAGGTTCTCGTGGAGCACCTCCCGCCGCGCCGTGAGCTCGTCGCACCCGCACTTCCCCTCGGCCGTGCTCCGCGCCTCGAGGACAAGGCAGCTGACCTTCCCGTCGTCGTCGGGCTGGAGCGCGCGGGGCAGGCACTGCCCGCCGAGCTTCGTCTTCAGGCGATCGACGATCGCGCCGATCGCCGGCCGATAGCCGTAGTCGAGCCGGCCCTCTGCCGCGTCGTCGAGCTGCGCCGGGCACACCGAGCCGACGATGCCCTGCTCCCCGAGGTCCCGGATGAGCTGGAGCTGCCGCAGGCCCGGATACGCCTTCGCGCTGACCTGGAGGTCGCTGTCGGTGCCGTCGGGGTTGTCCTTGCACAGGGGGCTGTTTCGGTCATCGACGCCCGCGCAGTCATCACCCGCTACGGGCTCGAGCAACGGAAACGTGCAAGCGTACTGGAGGTCACCGAAAACCGGGTTGGGGTTCCATTCATGGCCGTTGATGGTGTTGGCGTTGTCAGGCGAGTCCGGGCCGGCGATGCGCGTCTTGGTGATCGGGTTCTCGCCCTCGCGGGGGACCGGCGACTCCATCATGTGGGGATCACTGGGGCTCCGGCGCGACTTGGGATCTCCGAGGATGATGTCCCAGGTGCTCGCGAAGCCCGCGTTCGGGGCGCTCAGCTCCTTGGCGCTCTTGAAGCCGCCGACCGGGTTGCCGTCCTTGTCCACGCCTTTCCGGAGATCGGGCTCGCCCGCGTCGTTCTGGCGCGCGATGTCCTGCCAGGGGACGCCGACGAGCCCGGCGAAGAACACGAGCTCCGAAGGCCGGACGGTCTTGAGCTCGTCGGTCGGGTCCAGATCCGAGAAGATCGGGTTGTCGACGAGGTTGCCCTCGTGATCGTGGATCCTCGGCTCCGTGAGCGCCTTCGTGTAGCGGTCGATCGGGTAGAGCAGGTCGGCTCCGAACCGCCGCTTCTGGTCCCAGCAGCGCAGGTTGGGCGGGTCCTCCTCCTTCGTGAGCAGCGCGGTCGCGTCCGTACCGCACGTCTCGTCGACCGGGCACTCGCCCCGGTCCACCGAGCACGACTTGCAGCACGGATCGTCCGGGCCCTTCTCCGAGCACTCCTTGCGCGGCCGGGGGAGCCGGCCCGACTGCGCCAGCAGGTAGGTTCGCCCGCCCTCGCGGATGGAACAGTCGTTCTCGTCCGACAGCATGATGATCGCAAGGAGCGAGTCCGGCCGCAGGAACGCCTTTCGCTGCTGCAGCAGCCTCGTGTCGATGTCTTTCCGGACGGCGTTGCCGCCCACCACCTCGATGGTCTCGTACGGCGCGGGGTCCACGAGGAACCGGTACCAGCTCTCGAGCTGCGACTCGAAGCCGCACCCGACGTCTCCCACGCCCTTCACCATGTTCGTCAGCGTCGGCACGAGGCCGCCACCCGCCCTGTCGTCGAGGATCGCCTCGCCGGCGGGGCTCAGCTTTTGCTCCGGATCCCAGGCGAGGAACCCCAGATTCTGATAGGTCGGCGGGTTGTTGTCGTCGTTGTTTTTGTCGTCCCTGTCGCTCCGGGCGATGAGGTGCCCCTTGTCGTTGTTGGAGAAGTGGAACTCTTCCACGTTGCAGGAGCCCGCTGCGCCGTGGTCGCCGAGGCTCGTGCTGACGATGCCGATGTGGATGTCGACGACCGGATCGAACTCGCGCTCCTTGCCGCTCGGGCAGCTGCCGCCCACCGGCGGGGACGAATCCGCGGGGTTCAGCGGATCGATGCACTGGGGATCGACGAGGCGCCTCACGAGGTCGGGCACGGCCAGCGCGAGGATGTCCTGCTTGTCCTTCATCGACTTCGAGTTGTCGATGGTCAGGAGGAGGTCGATCTTGTTGACTCCCCGCGGGAGCCGCTCGACGACGGTGCCAGTCGTGCGCGTGTCCTGCAGGGCTATCGGGCGGCTCAGGCACCCTGGGAGGAGCGATGTGCCGCCGACGACGAGAGAGCACAAAAGCGACGCTGCCGCGCGGGCAGCGCGGGACGGAGGACGAGCGGGCATGGATCCTTCCTTGCGCGAGAGATGGAGTGGGCCCTTCCGCGCGGCATGCGCGCGGCGCCGGCCAGCCCGTCTCGCGCGGAGTGGGTGACAGGCCGCCTGGCGATCGCGTATCAGACGCCGAGAGGGGGTGTTCTCTTGGATACGTGGCGAGATGAGCGCGGTGCCATCACGAAATCCACGAACCATGGAGAGAGCGCCACGACGGCCGCATCGCACATGGGCGACGTCGCCGCGGTCGCGGCACCGGCGGCACAGCCGCCATCGGGGGCGAAGGCACAGCCGCCATCGCGGGCGGAGGCGCAGCCGTCATCGCCGGCAAACGCGCCGCCGCCTCGTCGGAAGCGGAGGCAGCCCGCGCTGGTGTGCTACTGCGCTGAAAAATTATGCGTGGGAAGGAATTGTGCGGGCCGGGCGCCGGGTGCGTCCCTGGCCGGCGGCGGGAGCTCAGCTCTCGGCGGAGGCGGCCGTCTCGGCGCCAGCGACGAGCGGCGCGTACTGCGCGAGGAACTTGGTCCAGCGCTTGTGCTTGCGGCCGGGCTTCCGGGAGCTCTGAGCGCTCCTCTCCTGCTTCTGGGTGACCTTGAGGGTGAGGTGCTGGTGCTGGCGCGTAGGGCGATTCATGGCGGCGGATGCTGCTCGAACGCGCCGCGCTCTGCAAGCGTCAACGCGACGGATCCGGCTCCCGCTCGCCCCGCCCGTCCCGCTCCGTCCCCAGCCGGCCGAAGCTGTGGATGCCGTAGATGAGCACCAGGAGCGCGAGCAGCGTGAGCGCCATGCCCGCGTCCGACGGCCCGACGCCGACAAGCGCGAGCCCGGCCACGAGGAGCAATCCCCCGCCGCCGAGCGCGCGTCGCGCGCGCTCCTCGATCTCTCGCCCCCTCCGGGGCACCCGGCGGCGCGCCGCCCCGCCCTCCTCGAGCGCGCTCACTGGAACTTCTGCGTCCGCGCGTAGGTGATGAAGTCCTGCACGTCGCGCGTCAGCTCGCGCTCGGCGGTGATCGTCGTGCGCTCGTGCGACTCGCCGACGAGATCGTCGTAGAGGTAGTTCTGCTGGTAGAGGAGCACGAGGCGGATGGCTCCGTCCGGCCCGCCGCGGACGATGCGCAGCTTCTCGTCCCGGCCGTTCGGCGGCGGGATCGCGGCGCCGAGCGCCTGGGCGTCCTCGTCGGTCACGTAGACGACGCCGTACGAGCGGCTCTGCACGCCGACGTCGACGCGCACCTTCTTCCCGCTGGTGAGCTCGACCTCGCGCCCGCGCGCCGGCTGCGCCCCCTCGTGCGCCATCGCCCGGCGGATCACCTCGATCGCCCTGCGCTCGTCGAGGGCGCGCATCGGGTTCGGCGCGCGCGCCTCGCCGCCGCTGCACGCCGCCAGCGCGAGCGCCGCGGTCGCGATCCCCAGCGCGAGGCGCGCTGCTTCGCGCGCGCCGTCGAGGAGACGGCGCGCGCCCCGAGCCTGCCCGGGCGCGAGCGCGCGCGCCGAAGGCCGATAGTGAAGGGGGCCGAGACGACGAGCCCCCGAGTCCTTATGAAGCTTCCTCGACATGAGCGGCATGAGAGTAGCCAACCGCCCGGAGCTTCGCTACTTCTCCCGACATGGCGCGGCTCGCGGCGATCGACATCGGATCCAACGCCATCCGGCTTCGTATCGTCGACGTCGATCCTCCGGCGCTCGGGGCGTTCGGCGCCGGCTGGGATCCGGCGCTCGCCGGGGCCTCGACGGGCGCGCCCGACGCGCCGCGCTTCCACCCGTTCCGCGACGTCCATGCGGATCGCGCGTCGGTGCGCCTCGGGCACGACGTCTTCACGAAGGGCCGGCTCGAGTCGGGGCTCATCGGGGCCGCCTGCGAGGCGCTCCGGCGCTTCCGCGCGGCGATGGATGCGGCCAAGGTCGACCGTTACCGCGCCGTGGCGACGAGCGCCGCGCGCGAGGCCCAGAACGGAGACCTCTTCATCGAGCGCGCCGCGCGCGAGGCCGGCGTCCACATCGAGGTCATCGAGGGGGTCGAGGAGGCGCGCCTCGTCCAGCTCGCCGTCCGCGAGCGCGTCGCGCTCGGCGAGCGGACGGCGCTCCTTGTCGACATCGGCGGCGGCTCCACCGAGCTCACGCTGCTCCGAGGCCGCGGGGCCGTCTTCTCGCGCTCGCTCCCCGTGGGGACGGTGCGGATGGTCGAGGCCTTCCTCGAGGATCGCCGCCCGGTCGACGCGGGGCACCGGCGGCTCGTCGAGGAGTACGTCGATCGCGTCATGGTCGAGGCCACGCGCGACATCGTGGAGCTGCTCGGCGAGGGGTCGGGCTCAGGGGTCGATCTGCTCGTCGGCACGGGCGGCAACATCGAGACGCTCGCGGATCTCTGCCCCGCGACGGGCGCGTCCGCGGAGGGGCGGGCGATCGACGTGTCCGCGATGTCCCGCCTGCTCGACGAGATGGCGTCGAAGACGCCCGAGGAGCGCGCGCAGATCTACGGCCTGCGCCCGGATCGCGCCGACACCATCGTCCCCGCGGCGACGATCCTGGGCCGCGTCGCCCGGGCGTTCGCGCAGCGGGTCATCGCCGCGCCCGGGGTCGGGCTCAAGGAGGGCGTGCTCGTCGATCTCGCCCACGCCCACTTCCTCGGCCCCGACTTCCGCGGCGAGGCCGCCGCGGTCAGCGACGCCTGCGTCCGGCTCGGCCGCCGCTACCACTTCGACGAGAAGCACGGCGCGCTCGTGGCCCGCTTCGCCGAGCGGCTGTTCGACGACCTCGCGCCGCGCCACCGCCTCGGCCAGCGCGACCGCATCCTGCTGCGCGCGGCGGCCCTGCTCCACGACATCGGCGACTTCGTCCGCTACGAGGGGCACCACAAGCACAGCTATTACGTCATCGTCCACAGCGACCTCATGGGCCTGACCCCGGAGGAGCGCGCGATCGTCGCGAACATCGCGCGCTACCACAGGAAATCGCCGCCCAGCATGGACCACGACAACTTCCGCGCGCTCTCGCGCGACGCGCGCGCCAAGGTGAAGGCGATGGCGTCGATCCTCCGCATCGCCGACGCGCTCGATCGCGAGCACCGGGCCAAGGTCGCCGAGGTGAGCGCCCGCATCGAGGGCGACACGCTGGTGCTCGAGGTGCAGGGCGCGGAGGACCGGGCGCTCGAGGAGTGGACGGTCGTCGCGAAGGCGGGGATGCTGCGCGACGCGCTCGGCCTGGAGGTGCGGATGGTCGACGCCACGCCGAGATCGCGCCCGCCTTCGGCCACGAGCGCGGGCGGTTGACATGAGGGCGCGGCGAGCGTGGCGGTTGACGCGAGGCGCCGCCCGAGCGGTGGCGCCTCGGCGCCCGAAAAAAGTCGCTGCGGCCTTTGCGCGGAGCCCTGCGGGCCACCATGAAGCTCGGCATGGGGGCGCTTCTGCCCCCCGTGAATGATCGCGGCGATGCCGTACCGACGGGCGCGGCTGCGCCGCTGCGGAACAAGGGCGAGCGACCGTTGACGCTGAAATCTCCGAAGCTGATGGAGGCCCGCCGCGCCGCCGGCATCCTCAAGTCCGCCCTGCGCGGGCACTCGGGCGATCTGACGCTCGCCGACGCGTCGGCGAAGAGCGGCCTGCCGCTGCGCGACGCGGAGAGCGGCCTGCACCTGCTCGTCAGCGAGCACCGCGGGCACCTCAAGGCGACGTCCGAAGGTGAGCTGCTCTTCCGCTTCCCGTACGGCTTCACCAAGCCGTGGGAGACCCGCACGCGCCTCACGCGCGCGCTCAAGGCCGTCCTCGGCGCCGCCGCCGGCGTGGCCCGCTTCGTCGTGCGGGCGTGGATCGCGATCGTGCTGATCGCCTACGTCGTGATCTTCGTCGGCATCCTGATCGCCCAGCTGTTCGCTCGCTCGAGCAGCGATTCGCGCGACCACGACGGCTTCTCCGGATCGTTCGCGGGATACTTCCTCTTTCGGCTGGTCCTCGACGCGATCTTCTGGACGTTCCATCCTTTCTCACCGTTCGTGTGGACGGCCGAGCCGGCGTGGTCCTCGTCGTACGGTCACCGCAGGGCGTTCGTGCAGCGGCGCGACGAGACGCCTTTCTACGAGAAGGTGAACCGGTTCTTCTTCGGTCCGACGCCGGCGCCGCGCGATCCGCTGGAAGCCGAGAAGCTCATTCTGGCCGAGATCCGCGCGCAGCGGGGCCGGATCGGGCTCGCCGACGTGATGCGCGTGACGGGGCTCTCGCGCGACGAGGCGGATCCGCTGATGGCGCGGCTGATGCTCGACTACGACGGCGCGGTCGACGTGTCGGAGGAGGGGGGCATCGTGTACCGGTTCGAGGCGATCCGGCGGACGGCGGCGGAGGTGCCGTCGCGGGCGCCTCCGCCGGTCTGGGCGAAGCGCGAGGAGCTGCCTCCGTTGACCGGCAACGGGCCGGGGGTCAACGCGCTCATCGTGGCGCTCAACGGGTTCAACCTGCTGATGAGCCTCTATGCGCTCGGTGCGCACTTTACGCTCGACAACCTCGGGCTCCTGGCCCGGGGCGTCCCGATGGCGGAGCTGCCCTCCGCGGGGACGGCGGTCGCGCTCGGGGTGGTGCCGCTCGTCTTCTCGCTCGCGCTCTTCGCGCTGCCGCTCGGCCGCGCGCTCCTGCGCCCGCTGAAGCAGCGGAGGCTCGCCCAGCGGAACGCCCGGCGGGCCGTGCTGCGCGCGGTCCTTACCCGCATCGACGCGCGGCACGGCCGGGAGCCGATCACCGACGCGGTCCTCCAGCGGGCATGGCAGGAGGCGGCAGGGGAGGCGCCGCGCTCGGAGGAGATTACCCGCGAGGTGGTCGCGCTCGGGGGCGACGTCGATCTCGAGGCAGGCGAGGGGATCCGGTACCGCTTTCCCGATCTGGAGACCGAGGCGAAGGCCCTCGAGGCCGAGCGCGAGGCGGCGTCCGAGGAAGAAGCGCGCGCCGGGAAGGTGATCTTCTCGTCCGACGCCTAGGCGCCGCCTAGGACGGTTTTTTCTGTAGCGCTTGATGGGGCGCCGACAAAAACCGTCGATGACGTGTGCGTGCGTACGGAGTGGTGCCGCACGGATCTGCCGTTGATTGACGCGCTCTGGTCTGGACGTCTACGGTAGGGTGAATTTCGCTCATGTACTCCGTTGACAACAGAGCCGGTCGTCTCATCGAGGTGAGGCTCGCATCACCGCTTCCGGCTGGCGAGGTCGACGCGTGCATCGCCCGGATCCAGGGCATCGTGACCCAGAACCGGCACGGCGCTGTCGTCTGCATCGAGCTGCTCCAGGTCGACGTGCTCGCGCCGGAGAGCGCCGAGAAGTTCCTGGAGATGATGCGCGTCCAGAACGCCACGGTGCACCGGACGGCCTACCTGCTGCCGGTGTCGAACGCGATCCTGGGGCTCCAGGTCGAGCGGCTCATCCGGGACGCGCACAACTCGAGCCGAAAAGCGTTTCGCGACACCACCTCGCTCGAGGCCTGGCTCGTCCCGGTGATGACGATGGTGGAGGCGCAGCAGCTCCGGAAGTTCTTGTCGCAGCTCGGCTGAGGCGGAGCGCGCCGCGGCCGTGGTCGGGAGCGCCCGCGCCGCGCGGCCGCGGGCGCCCCACGACGAAAGGCTCTAACCGCGGACGAACGGCAGGTACTTTGGCTGCCAGAACCGCGCCTTCACGTAGGCCTCGACGTTCCCGGGGTCGACCTTCTTGCTCCTCGCGACGCCGTCCTCGAACGCCGCCCGGATGACCGCGATTGCGACGCGGGTGGAGACCTCCTGGAGCTCCTCCACGGGCGGGTAGATAAGCCCCTTGTCGAGGTGCTTCTCCGCCGTGTAGTCGACGAGCGCGTACGCCGCCGCGAGCACCATGCCGTCCGTGATCTCGCGCGCGTCGGACAGGATGGCGCCGAACCCGAGCCCCGGGAAGATGAAGGCGTTGTTGCCCTGGCCGATGGGGATGGTCTTGCCGTCGAGCTCCACGGGGGCGAACGGGCTGCCGGTCGCGACGAGCGCGCGGCCCTTGGTCAGGGAGAGGATCTCCTCGGGGAGCGCCTCGCAGGCGCTCGTCGGGTTGGAGAGGGCGAAGATGACCGGCCGAGGGGTGTTGTCGGCCATGGCCTTGATCACGGGCTCGCTGAACGCGCGCGGCTGCCCGGACAGCCCGAGGAGCACGGTCGCGCGCGCGTTCTCCAGGGTCTCGAGCAGCGTCGGCACGGCCCCGGCCTTCTTCCACGGGGCGATCTTCCCCGGATCCTGCGCGAATTTCCGCTTGTACTCCTCCATCGGGCGGTCCTTCGCGAGGAGGCCCTTCGAGTCGAGGACGAAGATGCGCGCGAGCGCCTCCTCCTCGGTGAGCCCCTCGCGGAGCATCCCCTGGCAGATAGCCCATGCGACGCCGACGCCGCCCGCGCCCGCGCCGTGGATCACCACCGATTGATCCCTGAGCCGCTCGCCGCGCAGCCGGCAGGCGGCGACGACGCCCGCGAGCGTGACTGCCCCTGTCCCCTGGATATCGTCGTTGAAGGAGGGGATCACCTTCCGATACCTATCCAGCACGGAGAAGGCGGCCTCCTTGGAGAGGTCCTCCCACTGGATGACGGCGCGGGGGCAGCTGTGCTTCACGGCGTCGACGAACTTGTCGAAGAAGTCGAAGTACGCATCGCCGCGCAGGCGGCGCTGGCGAACACCGAGGTAGAACGGGTCCTCGATGAGATCGGCCCTGTCGGTCCCCACGTCGAGCACCACCGGCATCGTGTGGAAGGGGCTCACTCCGCCGCCCGCGGTGTAAAGCGCGAGCTTGCCGATGGGGATGGCGAGCCCGCCGTAACCCTGGTCGCCGATGCCGAGGATCGCGGAGGAGTCGGTCGCCACGATCATGCGCACGTCCTCCCACGGGAAGCTCGCGAGCACGCGCTGGGCGCGATCGATGTTCACGGGAGAGAACGAGACGCCGCGCGCGCTCTGATAGAGGAAGTTGAACTGCTGCACCGCCTCGCCCACGGTCGGTGTGTAGACGATAGGCAGCATTTCTCCGAGGTGACGATTGAGGAGCGCATAGTAGAGGATCTCGTTGCGCTCCTGGAGCGCCCGCAGATACTGATACTTGGCGATCGGCGTCGGCTCGCGGCGAAACCCGCCGTAGACGCGGGCGAGCTGTTGCTCCATGGTGTTGACCTGCGGCGGGAGCAGACCGTCGAGCCCGAGGTTCACGCGCTCTTCCGGCGTGAAGGCCGTCCCCTTGTTGGTCATGACGAGCCTGAGGAGGGCGATACCGTCGAAGTATACCTCCATGTACTCGCGGCCATATGCGTCTTTCTTGACGTCGAAATACTTTGAGATCCTCACCATGGAGGCATCCTAGACCGATGCGCGCCCGCCCGCGAGCCTTGTTGAGCGCGCAAGCGGGCGAGCTCGGGCGGATTCTGCTCGGCGAACGCGGTGGTTCTCACACTGTTATCGCCGGCGGGCGAACCCGGGCGGATCGTGCCCGCCGGATGCAGTGTTTCTCACATTGTTGTCGCCTCGTGGTATAGAGGCGCGATGCGACGCATTGCCGTCATTGGAGGTGGTCTGGCCGGCTGTATCGTTGCGTTCCGACGAGCGATGGCGGGCGACCAGGTGACGCTCGTCGAGGAGGCGCCGCGGGTCGGCGGGCAGCTCTGGACGGAGCGGGCCTCTGGCTTCGTCGTCGAGCTCGGCGCCGAGGGGTTCATCGCGCGGAGCGAGGCCGTCCCCGGGCTGGCGAGCGCGCTTGGCATCGCCGGCGATCTCGTCGGCCAGGAGACGCACCGGTCGTTCGGCTTCGACGGCGTCGCGCTGCGAGAGCTCGCGCCGGGCGAGGCGGCGGAGTTCCTCGGCTTCCAGGTGCCGCGCGACGAGCTCGGCAAGGGGATCCGGACCTTCCGCCTCGGGATGGCGCAGCTGACCGAGACGCTCGCGCTCGCGATCGCCGGGCGCGTCGACGTGCGCACCTCCGCCGCGGTCGCCTCACTTGCGCCGGTGGCCGGCGGCTTACGCCTCGCGCTCGCCGGAGGCGCCGAGCTCGACGCCGACGCGGTCGTCCTCGCCACCCACGCCGCCGGCGCGGCCGCGCTGCTCGGCGAGGCGGGGCGGGCGCTCCGCGACGCCCAGACGCTCTCCAGCGTGACCGTCTCGCTGGCGTACCCGCGCGCCGCGATCGAGCACCCGCTCGACGGCACAGGCTTCGTCGTGGCCGCGGGGCACCAGGCGCACGGCTTCCGCGCGTGCACGTTCACGACCTCGAAGTTCGCCGAGCGCGCCCCCGCCGGCCACGTCACGCTTCGCCTCTTCTTCCGCCCCGATCCGGCGGATCTCGAGCAGATGGGCGACGACGCCTGGACGGCGCGCGCGGAGGCCTCGCTCGCGCGCGTGCTGCGCGTGTGCGGGCCGTCCGAGCGCGCGTGGGTCTCGCGCTGGTCGAGCGCGCTCCCGGTCTCCACCCCCGCTCACGCGGCGCGGGTCCGGGAGGTCGAGCAGGCGCTCGCCGGCAGCGGCGTCCTCCTCGCCGGCTCGGCGTTCCACGGCTCCGGGATCGACGCCGCCGTGCGCTCCGCCGAGGCGGCCGCGGAGCGCGTCGGGGCCGTGTAGCGCTCCGTCGCGCTCCGGCGCTGCGAGGAGCGCGGCCTACCGGCGTCGATCGGCGGTGACAGGCTCGACCCAGACGGGCGAGGATGCGCACCATGACCACCGACGTCACCGGCTGTCACGGCACGCGCGAAATCGAGAGGCGCCTTGCGTTCGGCTTCATCGCCGCGTGCGTCGCCGCGGGCTGCCGTGACCAGCCGCCGCGGCCGACCGCCGAGAGCGCGCCGCCCGTCGCGGCGAGCTCATCTGCCGCGGTCGCATCGGCGAGCAGCGCTGCGCCGCCGGCGCCGTCCGCATCGCCCGCGTCGCCGGTCGTGCCCGCGCCGAGCGCGCGCCCGCTCACCGACAAGGAGAAGCAGGCCCTCGCCACGTACAAGGCCGCCTTGGCGAGAGGCCGGCTCGCGACAAAGAAGGGGGACTTCGACGCCGCCACCCGGGCGTTCACCGAGGCGCTCGCCGCGGATCCGAGCGACCCGCGGGCGCTCGCGGAGCGGGGCTTCGTGCACTTGAACGGCGGCAACAACAACGAGGCGTGGGGCGATTTCGACTCGGCGCTCGCGGGCGCAGGTGATCCCGAGCTCCGCTCCCAGATCTGGTTCAACTTCGGGCTCCTGCGCGACCGGACCGGTGATGCCGAGGCGGCCCGGGTCGCCTACGCGAACGCGCATCTGCTCAAGCCCTCGGCGGCGACGCGCGGCAAGCTCGCCGGCAGATCGACGTGCACCGTGGAGGTTCGCAAGGCTGACCTCGAGAACGCCGAGCTCGTGAAGGACTGGTTCGAGCTCCTCGCGCGCGTCGGCCCTGCCGAGGAGGCGCCGGGCGACGCGACGAGCGAGGCGGCGGCGCGAGAGCGCGTGTGCAACCCTGACGTGAGGTGGCCGCACCACAGCCCGTGCGCCGGCGATCCGCCGTGGGTCATCCCCCGCGACTACATGATGTACGTGTACCACACCAACCATGTGGTCTTTCCGCGCAAGCCGGAGGGGTTCCTGGTCGTGAACGGCGGTCACTCGGGGGGCTGGCCCGCGCGCTGCCAGGGAACGCGCAGCGTGAGCGGCTCGGTCGAGGGGGATCTGCTCGTGGTCGAGGGCGCCTTCGACGGCGCGGGCGCGGTCATCGACGGAGAGCTCAGCGACGAGACGCACTGCCGGGACGGCGTGAGCTACCGCGAGCGGACGTTCTATGACGTGCGCACCGGCCGGGCGATGGTGGCGCTGCGCTGGTCGGCTGGGAGCGAGGCCGATGTGAAGGTGCAGGGCGGTCAGGTGGTCGTCTCTGGCGGCGGCTGTAACGAGCGATTCCGGCTCGGCATCAGCGCCAGCACGAAATAGGCCACGAGGTGCGCTGCGCTCGGGCCGCCTGCCGCCAGCGTCCCCGCCTCAGGGTGGCTGATCGCCGTCATAGGCCACGCGTGGCGCCCGCGGCATATCCGGGGCGGGCGCCGGGAACCGGGGAACCGGGAAAGAAAAAACGGCGCGATCCCTCGATTGCACCGACCGCGCCCGGACGCTCTGAAACCGGACGTTCTGATAGGAGAGTCCCGGTGTCGAAGGCGGCGAGAAAAAGAATCGACTCGAGGAACTTTTCTGTTGCGCAGCCGGTCCAAGGAGAGTACTTATTCCGGACACGAGGATTCGCCATGTTTAGCCGCCGCGACAACAAGCAGATCATCTCCACCCTGTCCAAATCGGGAACGCCCGATGCGGTCGTGGCATGGGATCGCCTGCTGGGTGGCGAACATTTGGCGCATAATCCAGGCTACGCCTGCGGCCTCCGCCCGTCGCGGAAGCTCGGTAACCCGGAGAATAGCGCCTAGAGGCAGCTAAGCACGCGTCGATCGACGACGTTCGCGAAGGCCGCCTCGGGAAACCCAGGCGGCCTTCGGCGTTCTGGGGGCTTGTAGGCTGTCGGCCCGCTGCGGTTATCGGCCCGCTCGTGGGCTGGAGATCTGCCGTGGGCTGTCGGCCTGCTGGTGGGCTGGAGATCTGCTGTGGGCTGTTGGCCTGCTGTGGATTGCTGGCTGCTGGCTGCTGGCTGGTCGAGGAGATGCGTTGTCTTGCGCGCAGCGCGCGATGTCGTCGCGCGCTGTGGTGGGGGAGTTGCGCCCGGAGAAAGGAGGCGCGGCAGAGAATGCGTTGGGAGCATTCGATTCGAGAATGAGCGCCACGGCGCGCGTTCATGACGCCGGGTAATGCTTTCGCGGAATGTCAGGCGTGTTTTGGCCTGCTGACAAGGCAGGTCGGGCGGAGGTGTGCCCTCCGCGCGGACCCGTAGCTCAAATGGGTAGAGCAGCCGCTTCTTAAGCGGACGGCTGGAGGTTCGATTCCTCTCGGGTCCACCTGTGTCTCGCCTGCGCAGCAGCGCCGGTCCTGGGACACCTGATCTGTGACAACCCAGGATGATGTAGATGGAGGCGCGTCGCGCCTCCATGTTCCGGTGTAGCTCAATGGTAGAGCGTCCGTCTGTTAAGCGGGTCGTTGGAGGTTCGATTCCTCCCGCCGGAGCCGCGCCCCCGTCCCGGAGGAAGGCCCGCCTCGCTCACGCGAGGCGCCGGTTCGCCGCCGGCCTGGGGGCACGTAGGCGCCTGGCCTGAACAGGCGCTGCGGGATGTAGCCTAGTGGGAAGGCGCCTTATCTGGGGTGAGGAGATCCGCCGGTTCGATTCCGGCCATCCCGACGATGATTTGCGTGGGTGTTTCTCTTCTGGTGAGGAGGGCAGGTTGTGACCCTGCGGAGGCGGGTTCGATCCCCGTACGCCCACCCAGGACGGGTCGGACATGCTCGGTTATCTTTGGGAGATCAACCCGAGCGCGATCTCTTTATCCGTCCTCTTTTGCCCGGGGTCCCGGGCCGGAGGTGGTGTGATGGCCAATTATGTGAAGCACTTCGCCGGGCTGGTCACCCCGCAGCGGCAGAAGGCCCGCGCCGATCAGGTGAAGAACAGCGCCGGCGGCTTCGCCTTCGCCCTCGACGAGTGGGCGAGGCTCGACCGCTGGCTGATCCTCGGCGCGGAGGGGGGCACCTACTACGCGACCGAGCGGAAGCTCACGGTGGAGAACGCCCGCGCCGTCGAGGCGTGCCTCGCCGCGGACGGTCCTCGCGCCGTGCAGCGCATCGTCGACATCAGCGGCTCGGGGCGAGCGCCGAAGAACGCGCCCGCGATCTTCGCGCTCGCGATGGCCGCCGCCAACGAGAAGCTCGAGACCCGGCAGGCCGCCCTCGCGGCCTTGCCCGAGGTGTGCCGCACCGGGACGGATCTCTTCCACTTCGCACGCGACGTGCAGGGCTTCCGAAAGTGGGGGCGCGGGCTCCGGTCCGCTGTCGCCGCCTGGTACAACGGCAAGCCCGTCGATAGGGTCGCGTACCAGGCGATGAAGTACCAGCAGCGCGACGGCTTCAGCCACCGCGATCTCCTGCGGCTCTCCCACCCGGTCGCGCCGACCCCGCAGCACGACGCCCTTTACCGCTGGATCGTCGGCGGCATCGAGGCGCTCGGCAAGGAGTCGACGCGCGGCAAGGCGCTGCCCTTGACCGAGCTTCCGGGCGCGGTGCGCGCGTTCGAGTCGCTCCGCGCGGCGACCAACCGCAAGCAGGTCACCGCGCTGATCAGGCAACACCGCTTCACGCACGAGATGCTCCTGACCGAGTGGAAGAACGACCCCGCGGTCTGGGAAGCGCTGCTCGAGCACATGCCCCAGACGGCGCTCCTCAGGAACTTGGGGAAGATGACCGCGATAGGCCTGCTCTCGCCGATGAGCGAAGCGTCCCGCAGGGTGGCGCAACAGCTCACCGACGCCGGTCGGCTGTCCGCGGCGCGGGTCCACCCGATCGCCGTGCTCTCGGCCCTCAAGGTCTATGAGCAAGGCCACGGCGAGCGCGCTCGCCGGCGCGCCAACGCGCTCTCGTGGACCCCGGTCCGCGAGGTCGTCGACGCGCTGAACGAGGCGTTCTACCTCGCGTTCCGGGCGGTCGAGCCGACCAGGAAGAAGCACCTCCTGGCGCTCGACATCTCGGGGTCGATGACCAGCGGCTCGATCGCCGGCGTCCCTGGCTTGACGCCGCGCGTGGCGAGCGCAGCGATGGCCATGGCGACGGCGAGGATCGAGCGCGAGTACGGCGTGGTCGGCTTCTCGGCGGCGTCGGGCGGGTACGGCGGCAAGTGGGGCGGGGGCGTCTCTGGCCTCACGCCGCTGTCGATCTCGCCGGAGCAGCGGCTCGACGACGTGTTGCGCTCGGTAAACGGCCTCCCCTTCGGCGGCACCGACTGCGCGCTACCGATGATCTGGGCGAAGCGGAACCGGGTAGAGGTCGACTCGTTCGTCATCTACACGGACAACGAGACCTGGGCGGGCGGCGTTCACCCGTTCCAAGCGCTCAGTGAGTACCGGCAGGCGATGGGCCGACAGGCCAGGCTGATCGTCGTCGGGTTGACGTCGACCGGCTTCTCGATCGCCGATCCCGCGGACCCCGGTATGCTCGATGTCGTGGGGTTCGACGGGGCGGCCCCCCAGGTGATGGCGGATTTCACCCGGGGTGTCTCGTGATAGACAGCGTGACGGACGGGCTCCGCCAGCCCGTCCGTCCGACGCGGGGGCGCCGCACAGGCGCCCTCCTTTTGCGGGACGCCGCCATGATGGATGGCACCTGTCCTTCACCAATTTGCCCGGGCTCTCCCGGGCCGCGGAGGGACAGTTCTCGTGGTTCGACTCCAGCGTCCCGCTCTCAGCAATAGCCCCCGAGCCCGAATGGATAGGGGCCGGCCTACGAAGCCGGTCGATGCGGGTTCGAGTCCCGCCGGGGGCGCCGGGATCCTCTCTCCGTCGCCCGCTCTCTCGCCCGATCCGGGCCGAAGGACGACGGTTCTCGGATCCCGACCTTGCCGCCGTAGCTCAGCCTGGTAGAGCACCTGACATGCCGTTCTCCACCCCTTTGCCCGATCCGGGCCGAAGGAGGACGGTTATCCGTTAATCTGGATGACGCGGGTTCGAATCCCGTCGGCGGCGCTGGTTTGCCCTCGTATGCATCTGGTGAGGCAGCCTGATTGTCGATCAGGTGAGGGGAGTTCGATCCTCCTCGGGGGCGCCTTGGGGTGTCGCGTCATGGAGACGGCGGAGCCTCCAAAACTCCTGCGAGAAGGTTCGATTCCTTCGCACCTCGCCGCGCAAATTGAGCGCGACGGGCCCAATGAGATCGATGGATGATCGTCCAATGAACAAGGAGGTGAGGGAAGTGGGGGGACAAGGAAAGGGGCGTGCGATGATGAAGATCTGACGCCAGCGCCTCTGGCTTCGGGGTGATAGTTCAACCGGGAGAACACTGCCCTCGCACGGCAGGGATCGAGGTTCGACCCCTCGTCGCTCCACCGGACGGGCCAAAGCTCGTGGGTTACCATGCCGCTTGGCAGTTCCCCCTTGGGGCCTTCCCACGGCGTTCCTTGCCCGTTCGTTCGTCTCGTTGCCGAGGCGGGCCGCCGGCCGGCGGACCGCACACCGTGTGGGCGCGCGGCGCCCGGCGGCCCGCCTCCTTTTTCTTTCGATGATCCCGCGGTGGTAGCTCAACGGTAGAGTGCGAGCGTGCCAGGCTCGCGACGGGAGTTCGATTCTCCTCCACCGCTCCGGTCAGGGGACCGCACCTCGCGGAGGCCCGCTTCCGCGATAGCGCGGCGCCGGGGTCGCCCGCCGGCCTGCTCTCTTGATCCGTGACCCTGTCCCCATCTCGCTAGAGGTTTAGGCGGCCGGATTTTCGCTCCGGAGACGCGGGTTCGAATCCCGCTGGGGACACCGGGCCGCTCCGCTCGCCAGCGTGCTACTTCGGGAGCCCGCGCCCGAGCGAGCGAGCCTGCCAATTTCACCTTGATGATAGATTTCTGGGTGTGGCTCAACCTGGTAGAGCACCGGCTTCGGGAGCCGGGGACTGGGGGTTCGAATCCCCCCACCCAGACCGCGGAGGGGCGACAGCCCCGCCGCGACGCGCGACGAAGACCCTCTGGGTGTGGCTCAACCTGGTAGAGCACCGGCTCGGGGAGCCGGGGACTGGGGGTTCGAATCCCCCCACCCAGACCGCGTCGCGCAGACGTCACCGTGACGGAACGGCATACGTGGCAGGCTGAGATCCTGCGCCCTTCGGGGTATGTGGGTTCGAGTCCCACCGGTGACACCCTGCCCGGGTGGCGAAACGGCAAACGCTGCTGGCTTAGACCCAGCCATCTGGGGGTTCGACTCCCTCCCCGGGCACCGATTGCGTCTAACCTGGAGTGACGTCATGAAGAGAAAGAGACGATAGAGAGGTGGGCCATGACCGCGCAGACGCTGCTTTTGACGCCATGGATGGTGCCCCATAAGGTCATCCCGTGGCAGACCGCCGTCACGATGAGCTTCCTGGGCAAGGTCGAGGTCATCGAGGTGTACGACGACGTGATCCGGTCGCCGTCGCTCTCCATCAAGGCGCCTGCGGTGGTGCGGCTGAAGCGGCCGACGCTGGGGATGAAGCGCGGCGTGAAGTTCTCGAGGCTCAACGTCCTCCTGCGCGACGGCTTCCGCTGCCAGTACTGCGGCGAAAAGAAGGTGGCCCGTGAGCTCAACTACGATCATGTCATCCCGCGTGTGCAGGGTGGCAAGACCGTCTGGGACAACATCGTCGCTTCCTGCTACGCGTGCAACTCCGCCAAGCGGGGGCGTACGCCGGAGCAGGCCGGCATGAAGCTGCTCCGCGCCCCGGTGAAGCCGAAGTGGCTGCCGCCGGCGCCCGTCATGGGCCTGAGCGAGCGGCGCATCCCGGAGGTGTGGGCAGGCTACTGCGCGAGCTCGGGGTGAGCTGAGCCCCACGCGCCGGCGCGTCCACGGCCCGTCGTGCAGACGGCGGGTCGGGCGCGCCGACGCGCGTCGGGGCTTCCGCCGGCGGCCGCGCGGGTGCAGGATGGCCAGGCATGGAGACGCGTCAGGCCGAAGGCCGCGCGGAGGACGAGGACGCGCCGTTCCCCGCGATCCTGCGGGGCTGGCTCATCGAGGGAGAGCTCGGCCGCGGCGGGATGGGGCGCGTCTTCCGGGCGCGGCACCCGAAGACGCGGGCGCGGGCGGCGATCAAGGTGCTGCTCGGCGACTACGCCCGCCGACCGGACGTCGTGGCTCGCTTCCGGCAGGAGGCGATCGCCGTCAACATCATCAACCACCCCGGCATCGTCCGTGTCTTCGACTCCGGTGAGCTCGAGGACGGCTCGCCCTACATCGTGATGGAGTACCTGGACGGGCGGGGGCTGCGCGACTGGGTGCAGGCGGTGCCTGCCGCGGATCGACCGCGGCAGGTCGTGCGGCTCGGCTACCAGATCGCATCGGCCATGGCTGCGGCCCACGCGTCCAAGGTCGTCCATCGCGATCTGAAGCCGGAGAACATCATGGTGATCGACGACGAGCTCGCCCCCGGGGGCAGCCGCGTCAAGATCCTCGATTTCGGCATCGCGAAGGTCCTCTGGGGTGGCCTTCCCGAGGTGCTGGAGCTGGATGCGGGCGGGCCCTTCGTGCCGGCGGCCGTGCCCACGATTCGCACCGAGCTCTCGGCGCCGACGGCGCCGACGGTGGCGATCGCGCTCGACCCCGCGTGCGCCGTCGGTCTGGCGGGGGGCACGACCGAGCTCGCGAGCGTCGCCGCGTCTTCGGGGGGCGCGACCGAGCCCGAGAGCGCCGTCGGCTCGGCGGGGATCGCGAGCGGCGCAGAGAGCGGCGCGAGCTCGGCGGCGGAGAGCCGAACGAGCTCGACAGCGGAGAGCGACCCGCGCGAGGACGACGCGCTCCGGAGCCTCCCTCGCGTGAGCCTCGGGAGGCCCGCGATAGAGCTCCTTACCGCGCCGGTAGAGATCCCGCCCGGAGTGGTCTCCTCCGCGGCGGGGCGCGTGTCCATCGAGCCCGCCGGGCCCCCGGCGAGCGGCGGGGGCGCGGGACAGCCCACGATGCCGTTCACGCAGGAAGGCGTGTGGGGCCTCGGGACGAGGAGCTACATGGCGCCGGAGCAGGAGCGCCACTCCGGGAGCGTCGACGTCAAGGCGGACGTCTACTCCCTCGGCGTCATCCTGTACGAGCTGCTCGAGGGACAGACGCCCGACGCGCCGCGCGGCGCGTGGCCGCCCCCGATGAGCGCCGCCACGCCGCCCGATCTCGTCGCCCTCGTCCACCGGGTGCTGTCGTTCGACCCCGATGCGCGGCCGCGCATGGCGGAGGTGGCGACGGCGCTGCACCGGCTCGGCCGGGCGAAGAAGGAGCTCGACGAGGCGCTCTCGAGGTGGGTCGCGAGCGGACGGGCCCCGAGGCTCCTGCCGCGCGGCAAGGCGCTGCACGAGCTGTCCGCGTGGGCCCGGGACATCGACGACCTCTCCGGCCTGGAGCGCAGCTTCCTCGACGCGGCGGTCGGGGCGGAGGCGCGTCGCGAGCGCCTCACGCGGGTGCTCCTCGCGCTCGGCATGGTCTTCTTGATGGGCATGGTCGCGACGACCACGGTGTTCTGGGTGCACGCGACGCGGGCGCGCGCGACGGCCGAGGCTGCGGAGCGCGCCGCGCGGGAGCACAGCCGCCTCGAGGCGGCCGCGAACGCTTCCGCGCAGGAAGCGCTCGCGAAGATGACCGAGGCGCAGCGCGCCACCGAAGAGGCGCTCGCGCTCGCGATGAAGGCGAGCGACGACGCGAAGAGCGCCAACTCCGCCAGGGAGTCGATGACCGAGGCGAAGCGCCTGGCCGAGAGCGCCGAGCTCCGCGCGAGGCGCGCGGCCCAGGCCGCGGCCGCCGCGAAGGCGGAGGCCGACGCGCGCTACGAGCAGTCGAGGAGCGCCATGGAGCGCGAGATCGCCGGGCTCGAGGTCGACCGCGAGCGCCTGTCGGCGCGGCTCGGACAGGCCGAGAGCGATCGCGAGAGGACGATTGCCGCCCTTCGCTCGAGAGAGCAGGAGCTCAGGGCGACCCTGTCGGAGCTGAGGCGCGAGTCCGCGCGCGTGGGCTCGCTCGAGCGCAGGCTCGACGACGCCTCCGCGCAGATCGCGGCGCTGGAGAGGCAGAACGAGGAGTGCGCCCTGCGGCAGCAGAGGGCGCAGCCGCACCCCGAGCCTCCCCCTGACGGGGACACGGCCCCTTCAAACGAAGAGCGAGAGGAGAGCGCGACGCCGCCGGCCGAGCCTCCGGTCGATGCGAGGCCACGGCGGGCGCCCCGCTGGCGATGGCGGCACGACACGACGATATAGCCGTGGACTCGGAGGGGAGCGGGAGACGTGGGGCTCGCGCCGCGCGCTCGAGCCCCGCGCGCCGCGTGGGCTCGGGCTAGCTGAGGGTAGGTATCTCCTCGCGGCCACGGTTGCCCCCGCGCGCGTCGACGATGCGCACGGTGCTCGCCTGAGGCCCCTCGTCGCCGTCCTCTTCGGTGTAAGCGACGCCCATGCCGACCCTGAGATCGGAGAACGGCGCCGATACGATGCTTCGCTCGTGGAAATAGATCTCCCGACCGTCGGTCGTCGTGATGAACCCGTAGTCGTTGAACAGCTTCGTGATGACGCCGGCCGTGTCCTGCGCCGGGTGCGACTTCACCTCGCTCCGCTGCTCGTCAGCGAGCTTCTTGAGCTGGCGAGTGGCGCGATGGAACACGTCGCGCACAGCCGCCGGCAGCAGGTTCCTCGCGGCCCGCTCCTCGCTCACGATCTCGTGCTTGCCGGCCACGTGAAGGTCGACGCGCACGCGGTACTCTCCGCCCGTGCCCATGCTCGCGTGGTCACGCTCGACCACCACCGCGCAGCTGTTGATGTGGTCGTTGAAGCGCTGGATCTTGTTCGCCTGTTCCCGGATCAGCTCCTCGAGCGAGGGGCTTTTGCCGATGTGTCGGAAGGTGAGCTCCACTTGCATGCTCTCTCCTTTTATCCTGCGTCGCTTGGACGCGTCGCTGCAGTCGCTGTGGGTCGCTGATCCGTATCAGCCGATTCGAGCAGATGTGTGGGAGTTCCGGTCCGCTGACCGGACGCTGTCGGCCTCGCGATCCTCCGCGCGGACGCTCGGGGCGCGCGCCGCTCCGGGGCCGCCAGCACAACGACGTCGTGCACCAACCGGGCCTCCTCAGGCAGGAACGGGATCTCCCGGAGATCGGCCGAGGCGAAGACCCCACCCCGACGCGCTGGCTCCTCGATGTTCAGCGCGCGCTCCACGCTGGGCTCCAGGGGGGAGGGCCCGCCCCCGATGTCCTGCCCGGACACGTGGTTCGGCTTCAAATCACGCTGTAGCATCATCGGTGTGCGTCTGCTTCGCCGGAGGCGCGGGCTCCGAGGGATTGTCCCTGCGACCGTGAACACCTCGCGTGTGTTCGGTGTGAACAGGTAGCAAGTTCGCTGCCACGGCTGCTCAGCGGCGCGGCAGCCACGGGGCGCGCACCTTCACGGTCGAGCGCGCCGGTCGCGCGCGCGGAGGCGCAGGCTCTGCGCGGAGGGAGCAAGTTCTTGCGTCCCTCGTGGATCTCCAGGCTGGCGCGGTGGTGTGGCATGAAGCGACGGGGCGTCCTCTCCTGGGGCAGTTTGCGACATGCAGCGCGCTTCACGTCATTCCATCGCGCTTCGTCGGCGCTCCACGTGGGTCGAGTCCGGGAGCGGTGCCGCCTACTGCCGACGAGCTCTTCCATCAGGGGGCGCCGCGCGGGCTGGTGGTCAGGGCGAGCGCTTCCGGGGGAAGGCGCGACGCGGAGGCCCGCCCGCCGTGCCGATCGGGAGCACGGTGCGCACGGCGTGTCGTAGTGCCGTCGTGCGGCGCAGGAGCAGCGATAGGACGGCGCGCACGAGGGCGAGCGCTCGCGCCTCGAGCATCGGGGCGCTGCCGGCTCGCGCTCCTCCGCTCGGCGCGCCTCACCGCGCTGCGCCGTGCGCCCCCAGCTCGCCCTCGCGACGCCGCGGCGCTCGTCCGGAGCCTGCCTTCGCGCCGCTCTGGCCCTGATCTCGCGCTCGCTTCTCCGCGCCTGGGTGCTTCAGCGGATCTCGAAGACGTAATCCGTGTCGTAGGTGCGGACGAAGAGCTTGCCGTCCTTCTCGACAAGGAACTCGGGCCCGCTCTTCAGCGGGAGCTTCGAGACCACCTTGCCGGTGGCGCGCTCGAGGACATAGAGGAAATCCGGCTCGGCTGTGAAGCCGTATCCGCAGAGGAGATGATCTCCGCGCAAGAGGAAGTTCTCGGCGTTGCAGACGAGCGGCGCGCTCTGCCAGAGGAGCTGTCCAGAGGCGAGATCGATGGCCGACAGGTAGGCGTTCTTGCCCTTCGACGAGGCGGCGTACGTCCTGTGCCCCGACGAGATGTAGAGCACGCCGTCGTCGACCTCGGCCCAGCCGACCTGGCCCTTCACGAACCCGGCTTCCTTGGGCGCGAACTCAGGTGGCATGAGGAAGCTCTCGAAATCGAAGAAGGCGACGACCGTGTGCGCCTTGTCGAGGATCGCGACGAAGCGCGCCTCGGCGAAGCTCGGGCCGTAGAACAACGCGAGGTGGTCCCCGTGACCGATCGCCTTGACGAGCGCTTGATCGCGGTAGCGCTCGGGAACGAAGGAGGGGAGGGGGGCGCTCTCCCCGCCTGCGTCCGCGCTCGGTGCCGGCGTGATCATCGGCAGCGAGAGGCCGTTCGTGGTGAACCATGCCGCCTGGTCGGTGATCTGGTTCTTCTTCTCGGCGACCTTCACGAGGCGCGGCGCGGCGGAGCCTCCGGCCGGCGCGCGCCGGAAGAGCGCCTGACCGAACGGCGGCGGCGGGAGCCTCACCGGAGACCTGCTGTCGAGCGCTGTGCCAGCCGCGGCGTCGCCCGCGGCCACCAGCGCCGGCTGCGCGTCGCCGCGGGGGTGTGGCGCGGGCTGCGGCGCCGGAGCGCCGTCCTGAGGCGTCGGCGTCGCGGCGCCGGCCGCGACGGGGCGCGTCGCGGCGTCCTGGGAGGCGCGCGCCGGCGGCGTCGGCGCCGGCTGGCACGCGCTCACGGCGAGCAGCGCGGCGGCGAGCAGACGCGCAGGGCGAGATAGGCGAGGTGGGGGAGGGGCGGCGAGCACGCGCGCAGCGTACCGCATTCGCGCTGGTGAGGGGGCGCTCCGCGGCGCGGGGGTTCAGCGGGCGGGCATGAAGGAGAGGTTAAGCGTGTAGGGCCCGGCGTCCCGCGAGCGGTACGCCTCGACGAAGATGAACAGGGGCACGCCGCCGTCGACGGCGATATCGGTCCTCTCGTCGTCGCCTGCGATCGCCCCTTCGATGCACGCGAGCTGGGGGCCCATGCAGCCGGTCCGCACGTAGAAGCCCTGGTCGGTCGCGGAGGACAGCACAAGCCTGAGCGTGCCGTCGCTCGGTGGCGTGAACGCGTGGATCCTCTCCCGCGTCCCAGGCCCGGTGCAGGTGCCCTCGAACACCATCGTCCCGGCCGTCGTGTCGCCCGGGTTGGCGCCCAGGATGGCCACGGGCGCGTCCGCGCAGAGGTCGTCGAGCTCCGCGGTGCACTCGGCGGAGCAGCCGTCGCCGTTGGTGGTGTTGCCGTCGTCGCACTCCTCGGGCCGGCTGACGGTGCCATCTCCGCAGGTGGCCGGTGAGAACGACAGATCCAGCGTGTACGGCCCTCCGCCAGCGGACGTGACGGCGTCGACGAAGATCGGCACCTCCTGGTCCTTGCGCACGGCGATCGCGATCTCCTCTTCTTCAGGCCCGGCGCCCGAGGGGGCAATAGCATCCTTGCACGCGAGCTCGGTGGACCCGTCCGCGCACGCCGTGCGGGCGTAGAGGGCGTGATCCCTCCCCGACCGGAGCACCACGCGGAGCATGCCCGACTGCCCAGCGGGAGGCGTGAACAGGTGGACATCCTCGGGCCCCACGCCCCCGCATCTGCCTTCGAACACGCGCGTTCCGAGCGACGTATCGCCTTCGATCGTCGTCGTCGTCACCGGCGCGGCGTCCGCGCAGGCTGCGTCGACGAGCGGGCGGCAGGTCGCGGCGCAGTCGCTGTCCGCGCAGTCGACGCGATCGTCGCCCTCGTCGTCCTCGCCGTCGGAGCAATCCGTCTCGCCGAGCTTGCAGAGGCCGTCGAGCGTGTCGCACACGCCGAGCGCCGGGCACTGCGAGTTCTCGGTGCACCCCGGGACGCACGCCATGTGCTCGCCGCTCATCTCGCTGCACCTGTAGCCGTCGCGGCAATCGTCCGGCCCGCTGCACGGGAGGAGGCACAACCCCAGGCCCTCGCCGAACTCTTCACAGAGGCCTCCGTTGGGACAGTCCCCGACGGCGGGATCGCACTGGCCTGCACAGGCTCCGGACGGCCATCCCCACTCGCGCTCCGTGATGCAGTAATCCTCGGGGCAGGCCGCGTCGTAGGTGCACGCCGCGCCATAGGGGGAAGAGCTCTCTCCGCCGGCGCCGCCGGTGCCCGTCGGGGCCGCGCCGCCGGTGCCCGTGGGCTCGGCGCCGCCCGAGCCGCCGGTGCCTGTCGGGTCGGCGCCGCCGGTGCCCGTCGGGTCGGCGCCGCCGGTGCCCGTCGGGTCGACGCCGCCCGAGCCGCCGGTGCCTGTGGGCTCGGCGCCTCCGCTGCCGCCCGTGCTGGTCGCGCCCGATGTCCCGGCGCCGCCGGCGCCGCCATCGCCACCTTCAGCGCCATCGCCGCCGCACCCTGCGGTCGTCGAGAGCGCGAGCACAAAGAGACCTGCAACGAGTCGTACGTTCATCCACCCGCTCCGCCAGAAGAGAGATCGTCGAGACGCGAGGTGCGCTCCACCCCACGGCGCAGCGCTGCACCATCTTCAGTGCAACGGCTTCGCCTGCCAACCCCCGCTTCGCGGCCTCCGCGTTCGCTGACCTGCCGCGCTCGCCGCCTTGTCCTGCGCGATGCGCGCAGGACAGCGGACCTCTTCGTGGAGAGAGGCCGGCTCGCGGGGGCATCGCCGGACGGCGCGAGGAGCGACTGTTGGCTCGTTTGGGCGTCTCGGGATGGGTGGAGGAGCGACTGTTGGCTCGTTTGGGCGTCTCGGGATGGCCGGAGGAACGACGGCTGGCTCGCGGCGGCATCCCGAGATCGCCGGGAGAGCGACGGCGGGCCCGTGGCGGCATCCCGGGATGGTCATGAGAGCGACGGCTGACCCATGGCGGTATCCCGGGATCGCTCGCCGGACGCCGCGTGGGCCCGCGGGAGGCGGCGCCATTACATCGCGTGCGCCCGTCCGGCTGGCCTGTGGATGCAGAGGCCGTCTCGTCCCCAGGAACTGCTCTTACGAAGGCGCTGTCGTCGGCGTCAGAAGCGCCCTCGCGCGCCGAACACGGCCCCTTCTGGCCCGGCTTCCAGCACGCCTGCGCTGATCCACCTCGGGCTCGCGGTGACCGCCTGTGGCGCGGTCTTCGGCTCGGTGAGGAACAGGACGAGCGCCGTCCCTGCCCCGGCCAGGCCGACCGCGAACCCGATGGTGCTCACCGTGGCCAGCGTGTTCGCGCTGTTCCCGGCGTCGCGCCCTGTCGTGTCGCATGCCTTCGGGTCCGCGGCGTGGATCCCGCTGCCGCAGTGCTCGTCGATGGTGCCCTTCTTGCCGAGCACGAGCGCGCCGGTGATGCCGCCCAGCGCGAGCCCCGCCGCACCGAGCCCGCCCGCCACGACCATCGCCGTCCGGCGGCCTCCCGGGCCCGCCGGCGTGTCCGGTCCGGCCGGCGCAGGCGCTGCCTCGGGCCCCGCCGGCAGCGGGGAAGGCGGAGGCGGCCTGGGCGGTGCCGGTGCCGGCGTTTCGCTCAGCCCCAGCGTGAGCTGCTTCGTCTCGCCCTCGGCGATCGTGATCCGCTGTTCCCGGACGGGGCTTCCGGGCGTCTGGATCGAGATCCGGTGCTCTCCGGGATCCACGGGCAGGGCGAGGCCCAGCGCGGCCTCACCGAGCTCGACGCCGTCGCGGGTCACCACGGTCCCGGCCGTGGCGCCGGGCGGCAGCGAGAGCGCGAGCTTCGGCACGCGCGGGGCGAGCCGCTCGAGCTCCTGCTTCGAGAGGCTCGGGCGTATGCCCTGGCGGGCTTGCTCCGCGGGCGTCAGCCGATCGAACCGCGCCAGGTAATCCTTGAAGTGCGCGGCCGCGGTGGCGACGTGGCCCCATTGTGCCTCGCAGGAGGCCAGCGTGAAGAGCGTGCCGGGCTGAGGGTCGATGCGCTCGCTCTCGGCGAGGGCCTTACAGCCCGTCTCGTAGCGGCCTGCCTGCATGTCGGCGAGCCCTCGCTCGAAGAGCGCCTCGGCGGCCGCGATGTCCTGCGCCGCCGCAGGGATGGAGACAGAGAGCAGGCCGAGGACGGCGAGGAGGTGCGTGGAGCGTCGGAAATAAGGGGTCATGCGCTGGCACTCAACAGGAGAGGAGCGCCCGCGGGACACGCGAGCGCGGGCGCGGTGGGCGGGCCGATTGGAGCACGGTGGCGGGAAGGTGGGAAGGCGGGAGGAATGGAGCTTTCTGCCCTCGGGACGGCGCGTGCGTTGCTCGGCGGCAGGCCAGGTCACGTGTGTGCTGGGCGCGGAGCGGCGTCGCGGTGGGGCGCAGCTCAGCGCCGCCCGTAGGGGGACGTGGAGGTGCTCTGCAGCGTGGCCGGCGTCTTGTTGCCTGGGGCTGGCCTCGTGCCCGGCGGTGAAGCGTTGCCCGCGACCCTGGCCGCGGAGGTGTTGGGGCGGACCGCCGTGGGCGCCGGTGCCGTGGAGGTGGGCGCCACCGCCGGCGATGGCGCGCGTGGAGCCGCAACGCCCGTCGAGGTCGTCGAGGGGGTCGGCGCTGGCGCAGCAGCGGTCGACGGCGTCACGGCGGGGGTCGGCTCGGGCGCTGCCGCAGGGGTCGGCTCGGGCGCTGCCGCAGGGGTCGGCTCGGGCGCTGCTGCGATCGTCTCGCGCGCTGCAGCGGTCGCGGGGGCGTCGGGCGCCGCCACCGGCTCACTTCCGCGTCCGTTGCGCAGCGCGAGCCAGCCAACAGCGCCCAGCAGCGCGACGAGAGCGAGCGCCGAGAGCCCGGCGGCGAGCGGCCCGCGGCGCGAGCTCGCCGGCCTGACCGGGACGCCGGACACCGGGACGCCGGTCGAGGCCCCCAAGAGCGCCGGACCCGACGAGCGCGCGTCGCGCGGCGGGACCAGAGCTCCCACCGGTGCGGGATCCATCGTCCCGAGGCCGGGGGGCACCGCCGTGGCGGCCGGGACGACGCCGGGCCAGGACGGCGCGCTCGGGAGCGTCCCCCGGCCGCCGGCCACGGGGACGCCGAGCACTTCGCCGAGGGCCCGTATCGCCTCGGTGGCCCGCTGGAAACGCGCGGCGGGATCGACCGCCGTGGCCCGGGCGAACCACCCGTCAAAGGCCGGCGGCAGCGCCACGCCCATCGCGCGCGCCCGCTGCTGCGGCGCCTCCTGCGGGCCGCGGACGGCGATCATCGCGAACGCGAACACGCCGTCGACGGTGCTCGCCTCGGGATCCCAGTACGAGGCGCCCACGAGCAGCGTATAGGCCATCATGCCGAGCGCGAAGACGTCCGCGGCGCCGGTGAGCTTGGTGCGGCCGTGGAACTGCTCGGGGGACATGTAGAGCGGCGTGCCGAGGCTGCTCGTGGCGCCGGCCGCGGTGGCGCCCTCGGCGACGAGCTTGGCCACGCCGAAGTCGAGGATCTTCACGCGGACCGAGCCGTCCTCCCGATGCGAGAGGAAGAGGTTCGCGGGCTTGAGGTCGCGGTGGACGATGTTCGCGGCGTGGGTGCGGTCGAGGGCCAGCGCGGTCTGGTGGAGGTAGGTCATCGCCTCGGCGGGCGGGAGGCGGCCCGCGCGCTTGATGCGCTCGCCGAGCTCCTCGCCGCGGAGCAGCTCCATGACCAGGAAGGGCACGCCGGTCGCCTCGTCGATGCCCGCGTCGAAGACATCGACGATGTGCTCGCTCTCGATCTTCGCCGTGATGCACGCCTCGGCCTTGAAGCGCCTGCGCATCTCCTCGCTCTGGAAGAGGTGCGGGTGCATCACCTTGAGCGCGCGGTGGCGCTCGGTCTCGAGGTGGACGACCTCGTGGACGGCGCCCATGGCGCCGGCGGCGATGAGGCGCACGACGCGGTAGCGGCGCGCGAAGACGGTCCCCTCCGCAAGCGCTATGGCCGACACGGCAGGACGGTCGCGCCGCGGGCGGGCGGCGTCAAGAATGCAGGAGGCCCGTGAACCGTCGCCGCTGGGGAGCGCCGCCATGAGGCTCATCGATCCCGCCAGCACCCTCCGTCTCGAGGTTGCGGGCGGACGAGAGCAGGCTCGACGCTGCGTAGTGAAAGCTCCCGCCGCGGACCACGCGGGTCGAGGTGGAGGTGGTGTTGGCGCAATTATTGCAAATGCCGGCTGGGTACGGACTCGCGTACCAGTCCAGGACCCATTCCCACATGTTCCCGGCCAGGTCCGCCTGCCCCCACTTCCCATCGCCCTCCTGTGACCTCGACCCGACGGCGTGGATGTCGCTGAACGCGCACGAGTCCGATCCAGACCCGTCAGCGGCGCAGTTATACACCGCGTGATCCGTATCGATGATGTCATTCCTAGCCGATTCCGACCAGGGATATGGCCGCTGCTCGTCCCCTCCCGCTGCCGCGTAGTTCCACTCCGCCTCGGTCGCCAGCCGCCCCCCGTCCCACGCGCAGAACGCGAACGCCACGTACCAGCTTAGGCAGTTCACCGGAAGGCGCTCGTGATCACCGGCTGCATCCGTCCACGTCTGGTAGCGTGAGTCGCACTTCAGCGCAGTCTTCAGCGCTGCTGCGTCGACGGGCAGGTTGCTGTTCCACGCCTCATTCCACCCGCTGCCCTCAATCAGCGGGTGCGTCCCCGCTTCCGCTGCCGGCTTGCTCCCGGGATACGCCTCCACGAACTTCCGGAAACGACCCACCGTCACCTCGAACCGATCCAGCAAGAACCCGCTCACCGTCGCCGGGTACGCTGCGTCGTTGCTCCGGTTGAAGGTGCCTCCGGGCACCGCCTCCCCCGTCGCGCAGCAGCTCTCGTTGCTGTCAGGGCCGCACATCTCGGCCAGTCCGACACAGCTCCGCGGCGTGACGCACGTTCCTCCGCTGCACACGGGCGCTGCCGCACCACACGGCTCCGCGTCCTCCCACGCCCCGCGCTCTCCGCACCGCTGCGGGCGATTGTCCTCCGAGCAGCGCACGTCCCCGCTCCCGCCATACACCGGGGCGCGCCTCACCTCGATCGATCTGACGGAGATCCAGCCTGCAGAGTACCGCGCCGACCTCGTTGTTCTGCTGCTCGACGGCGACACCCCGGTCTGGGTGCTCATCGTCGAGGTCCAGCTCGACATCGCCCCCCGCAAGCGCCTCACCTGGCCGGAGTACACGATGGGAGCGCGCGCCGCTCACCGATGCCAGGTGGGCCTTCTCGTCGTCGCTCCCGACCCCGACGTCGCCGCGTGGTGCGCAGCGCCGATCGAGACCGGCATCCCCCGGCTTCGTCCTGCGTCCGCCGGTGCTGGGGCGTGAGGCGGTTCCGATCGTGACGGACCCCGCCGAAGCCGCCCGCCGGCCCGAGCTGGCGGTGCTCTCCGCCATGGCGCACGGCGGCGGCGAGCAGGGGGCGAGGATCGCCGCCGCCGTGCTGCCCGCGATCCGGGAGCTCGACGAGGAGACGGCCAGATTTTACGGCGATCTCGTGCTAAATTCCCTGAACGAGGCGGCCCGGAGGGCCCTGGAGGCGATGATGAAGGGCTACGAGTACCAGAGCGAGTTCGCCAAGAAGTACGTCGCGCTGGGGCGTGACCAGGGGCGCCGAGAGGGAGAGCGTGCCGTGCTGCTGCGGCTGCTGCGCGCTCGTTTCGGCGAGCTG
Organism: Sorangium sp. So ce375; assembly: GCF_051473855.1. Lineage (NCBI taxonomy): Bacteria > Pseudomonadati > Myxococcota > Polyangiales > Polyangiaceae > Sorangium > Sorangium sp. So ce375. The sequence goes on along the minus strand of NZ_CP150335.1, from coordinate 8,053,991 downwards.
CCGGAAGCCGCCATCGCCAGAGTCGAGGGGGCCGAGATCGCAGCGATCGAGCAGTGGGCCGAGCGGGTGCTCAGCGCGAAGACCCTCGCCGAAGTGCTCGACGAGCCGAGCTGAGGGGCGCTGCTGGGGATTTCGCCTGACAGCGCGATGCTGCCGGCGCGCCGGCGCGGCACAGGGGAGCCCGCGGCGAGCGCCGTCGGCGTTCTTCGTGCCCTCGACGGGCGTGGCGCCGCGAGGGAAGTGCTTCGTTCATCAATCGTGGTGCCGTGAATTTATGGTGTCCTCACGCACCGGGCACCGACGTTGTGGAAACGGAGAGCCGGGGCTTCGCCGCTGCGAGTGGATGAGCGCTGGGCATACGCATCGCTGCGGAAGCCCCCGCCCCGGATCACCCGAGGCGAGATAGCGGCTATGTTGGCGCAGTCGATGCACTCGTCGGGGTATTCTGCGTACCAGTCCAGAACCCACTCCCACAGGTTCCCGGCCAGGTCGGCTTGTCCCCACCTCCCATCTCCCTTCCGCGATCGCGACCCGACGACCTGGATATCGCTGAACGTACACTCGCCGGACGCGGACCCATCCCCTGTGCAGTCATACACCGCATAACTGTCATCGATGGTGGTCGGGCTCGCCGGATTCGACCAAGGATACTCCCGCTGCTCGCTTCCTCCCGCTGCCGCGTAGTTCCACTCCGCCTCCGTCGCCAGTCGGCCACCGTCCCACGCGCAGAACGCGAACGCCTCGTACCAGCTCAGGCAGTTCATCGGCAGATGCTCGGTACCTTCGTCCGTGTCCCTCCACGTCTGGTGGTCGGTGTCGCACTTCACCGCGGTCTTCAGCGCGTCGGCGTCCGCCGGCAGGTTGCTCGCCCAAGCTGCCTTCCACCCGCTCCCGTCGACCTCCGAGTGCGCCCCCGCGCCCGCCGCCGGCTTGCTGTCGGGATACGCCTTTACGAACCTACGGAACCTCCCTACCGTCACCTCGAACCGATCGAGCAGGAACCCGTTCACTGTAGCTGGATACGCTCGCTCGTTGCCCCGGTTGAACGTGCCCCCAGGCACCGCGTCCGCGGTCGCGCAGCAGCTCTCATCCGTACCCGGCCCGCACGTCTCGGCCAGTCCGACACAGCTCGGCGGTGTCACGCATGTCCCTCGACTGCACACGGGCGCTGCCGCACGACACGGCTCGGCGTCCTCCCACGCCCCGCGCTCATCGCACCGCTGCGGCCGGTTGTCCCAGCAGCGCACGTCCTCCGGGCCGCACTGCCCGGTGCACTTCCCCTCCACGCACGTCTGACCGTCGCACTCTTTCCCGCCGGGCGTACACTCCTCTCCGCCTCCAGCTCCCCCGCTCCCTCCCGTACCCGGGCCGCCTCCCGGCCCGTAACCAGCCTGCCCTCCGGCGCCGGCATCACCTCCGGTCCCGCTCCCGCCGCCAGCCTGCCCTCCGGCGCCGGCATCACCTCCGGTCCCGCTCCCGCCGCCAGCCTGCCCTCCGGCGCCGGCATAGCCTCCGGTCCCGCTCCCGCCGCCAGCCTGCCCTCCGGCGCCGGCATAGCCTCCGGTCCCGCTCCCGCCGCTGCCGCCCCCCAGCACGTAATAGCTGTCCTCTAGCCCTGCCAGCGTCGCACACCCGCCCGCCGTGAAAGCCCACGCCGCCCACAGCCAGCTCGCGCGCTTCCTCTTCGCCATATCTTCTCTTACTGCCGCCCCGCAGCCGCTGTCCACCGCGGCGCGCCATGCTGCGCGAGCCGATTGCGGTCCCCGCGGCGCGCGGAGATGCCATGGCGCGGCTACCGTCGCGCGGCCCCGGCGCTCCGCGCAGCGCCGTCCTCGTTAAGCCTGCCGAGCTCCGGCCGGATAATGCCAAGCACCCCGGTCTCCAGCCCGCGTCTCGTGCCGTTCGATCAGCGGAGGACCCAGGATCGTGCAATTACGTGCGATCTGCCCAAATGATGTCTCTATTTCTGCCAATCAAGGCGGTTATTTCAAGTGCGTTCATGCCCCAGCGTTGATATCAGGGCGGCGTGGGACAGCTGGACCGGTTCGCGAAGCAGACCTTCGCCGAGGAGGCGGCGCGGGTCACGGGCGGTGCTGCCGCATGGCAAGATGCGCCCGAGGTTCGCCTCGATCGGGTGCAGGCTGACGGCTTCCTGCGGGTGCTGCGGCCTGATGGGCTGGCTCCCCTGGCCGCGCCATGGCCTGAGGCTCGGGTACATCAAGAGCTGCTCATGGAGCTGAAAATGCCCGGTGACCACGTCGACGTGCGGGAAGTCAAGCGGGCGCTCTTGCGCCGGCAGGCGCGCGAGGTCGAGCGGGTCGAGGAGCGCGAGCCGCCTTGGATGGGCGAGGAGCCGCTCTGGGTCGTCGCTCCCCACCTGCCGTCGTGGCTGTACGGCGTGCGGCTGCTGGAGCGGTTCGCCCCCGGCTGTTACCGCGTCGGCCCATCGCCGTTTCAGTTTCTGTGGATCGCGGCCAACGAGCTGCCGCTCCGGGACGAGCTCGTACCTTTCCTGGTGGCGCGCTCAGGGCGCGCTCTGGACGAATTCGCCCGGTGGGTCGCGCCGCGGCGGGAGGTGGAATGGGTGCTCGCTATGCTACAGTACATGCCGATGTCACCGTGGACCCAGGAAGAGCTGAAGCGTCGGTTCGCGCGCTCCGATGATCCAGAGATCGAGGCGCGCAGGCAGGGGATCTTGCGCACCTTGCTCGCGGACAGCCCCGAGGTGAAGGAGGAGCTCATCCAGGAGGGCATCGAGAAGGGGATCGAGAGGGGTATCGAGAAGGGGATCGAAAAGGGGATCGAAAAGGGGATCGAGAAGGGGATCGAGAAGGGTCAGCAGCAAGGTCAGCTGACGACGGCGCGCGCCGCGCTGCGCACGGTGCTGGTGCGGCGCGGGCTCGCGCTCAGCGCCGCGCTGGAGGCGCAGATCGACCGCTGCGCCGACCTGGCCACGTTGTACCGATGGATCGAGCAGGCCGTGACCGCTGCCAGCGCAGAGGAAGCGCTGGTGTAGGTGGAGGGACGGTCACGGCGGGATGCTGCGGGCCGTCTGGTCGATCCGCATCCTCGCCGCTTGCTCGGCGTGCCGCACCCCGGCTAACGGAAGGTCACCCAGCCGCTGAGGGTTCTACCGCTCTTCACGTCTCTGACGGTTATCGACATCCTGCCGGTAACATTGTCGACGATCCAGTTGAGCTGCGCTGCGTCCCTGATCGCGACGCCGTTCGCCGAGGTGATGATATCTCCAGGATCCGCGTAGAACCATCCAAAGTAGTCGGAGTACATTCTTCGCAGCGGACTGCTCGGATCGACCCAGTTGATGATGACGCCGCTGACGAAGGTGATGGGATCAGAGTAGCTGGAGACGCTGGCGCCGAGCCGCGGGACGAAATCACTCCGCACAGTCCGAGACGGTTGCGCGTGCGCCTGCGGCGCGGCGAGGCAGGCCCCCGCTGCCAGCGCGCAAAAGGCCAGGATCCTCGTGAAATTCATCATGACTTGCCCCCTTCCTTGTGCCTGTGAGGTCACGCGGAGAGCCGCGTGAGGTTGGCCTGGTGAATGCGCATCCCCGTCCAGCCGTGATCCGACCTCACGGTGCATCCAGCGACCACACGGGATTCCTGCAGCCGAGTACCGTCCACGTCAACGATGCTTCTCGTCCAGGAATTCGCGAGCCACTTCGTTCTTCGTCGAGACGAGAGGGCGGTGATTGGTGTCGACTTGCCTGGCTCTGGGAGTCACGGGCGCGCTCTGGCGATCAAGCGCGGAGAACCTGGCGGGCCAAGGTGGTCGGGAAGCGCGGACAATCCTTGCTTCGTGGGTCGCGGCCATGATCTGAAGAGGCGCTGCTGCGCAGGGAATGCGTTGCGGCGTGGGGCCGCGCTCCGCTTGTCGCAAACGGCTGCCGCTGGATCGCAAGGAACGGCGCCGCCCGGGGGAGTGACGGGCGGTCGTTGCTCGATGCGATCCTGCCGCGCAGGCGCGTTGGCCTAGGTACAGCCCTCTCGCCGTCGAGGGGCGCCGTGGAGCCGCGTCGCCCCGCCGGCGTCACCGGTGGCGATGCGACTCCATGGGCTGCTACCGTTCGCTGTCGCGGCCTACCTCTGCGGGTACTGGGGAGGCGACGGGTACTGCGGGGGCGCAGGCGGATACTGCGTCTGGCAGAACTTGGACGGCGGCGGACAGAACTTGGACGGCGGCGGGCAGTACTTCGACGGCGGTGCACACTTCTTCTGCAATGGACACTGCGAACCGAACTGCGTGCCCACGCCAAGGCCTACCTGAGGGGGCGTGCCCAGGCCGGCGCCCTGCGGCCCGACCGCAGCGGACGGGTCGGGGGCGCCCGGCATCCCGGCCTCGGTGAGATCCGTTGCCTCGAGCGCCGCGTCGCTCGATTCGACGCTCTCGATGTCCGCATCCATGTCGCCATCGGTCATGTCCGCCGACTCGGCCGCACATCCCACCATCGCGGCCGCGACCAACATCAAAAACGACGTGCCGTAATGAATCGAGCTCATGTTGCCTCCTGCGATGTCCTGTGATGGCCACCTGGCCCAGGAACATCTTGTCTCGGGTATGAGCATGTGGCGTGCCCGGCTCTGTCTGTGCACGGTGCGCATGCCTTGTTTGTGTGTTTGCCCCGGCGTCGACCAAAAGCCATTCCATGGATCCGTGATGACACCAGCGCTCCAGCCGAGCGCGCGCGTCGGCGCGGCGCTGTCCGAGCGCCCACAGCGAGCGAAGATGGGCTTGCTGACCTGCGAACGCCCGACGGACGCGGCGAGGGGCGTCGTTACACAAGGGGTGATCGTGGCGGGGGCTCGAGCGCGGGCGCGCAGAGATATTGTGCAGGAGGAGAGCGCGCCGGCTGAGATCGTCATACGGCGCTTGCGAAGCATGAGGGCTATCGCGCGCTCCATCGTTCACCCGAGGTGCTCCGCGGAGCGCGGCGCCGCCGCGCCGAGGCGCCGCGCTCTCTGGCTCGTTCGGCGCGCCGCCGTGATAAACGCTGCAGAGGCGACGGGTACGGCTAATCCCAGACGCATCTTGCCGTGTAGACGTACGTATTTGGTGCCGTTCGGGGCGCAACGCATTGACCCGTCGTGGCGCTCAGGGCAGAACGCTGCCGGGGTGTACACACCGTTCCCACTGTTTCGTTTTGTCCAACGACGGTCGTCATATGCTGCGAACAGTATGGGGCCGGTGTGGCTGAACGGAACCTCCCTCTCCGCGTCGACGGTGGTGCCGTCCGTCGTGGAATGAAACGTCGAGGACGCAGAGGATCAGGTTCAACATGGGAGCGATGCGGGGCGAAGCGCGTGCGCCGAGCGGCTCGCGGCTGCGCGCGTATCGCTCGTCGACGAGAGCGTTGCCACTCCCTCCTTCCGGTCCATGAGGATCTCCCGGCCATCGACGGTGGCCTGCCTCGCGCCGGACGCGCCGATGATCGCGTGGCTCTCCGATTCGCGTGCGACGATGGCGGCGTGGGAGAGGGCGCCGTCCCTCGCCGCCGCTCGAGCTGGGCTGGTGGTGCCCTCTGGCATCGACCACCTGATGGGTGGGCGCGCCGCATCTCGAGGTGCTTGTCGAGCTCCGCCTGCGGGGGCCGGCTGGCCGAGGAGCTCGCGGCGCCCCTGCTGGCTCATGAAGGCGCGGTGTCCCTCCGCGTCCTGTATCCGACGTGCGCAGCGCGCCTGAACAGGACGGCTCAGGCGAGCTCGGCCGGGCGCCCGCGCAGCGCCGCGCCGCGAGCTGCCTCTCCCCGGGGCCGGGCGCCCCGTGGAGGCGCCCTCACACGGCCAGGAACTCCCTTGCGATCTCGTCGTTGAACTCGGCCACGCTCCCGCGCCGCGCGATCCCCCCGTTATCCATGATGAAGTACTCGCTCGCCGTCGACAGCGCGAAATCGAGGAACTGCTCGACGAGGAGGATCGCCATGTCGCCCTTCTTCCCGAGCCCCTTTATCACTTCCCCGATCTCCTGCATGATCGACGGCTGGATGCCCTCCGTCGGCTCGTCGAGCAAGAGCAGCTTCGGCTTCCTCAGCAGCACGCGCGCGAGCGAGAGCTGCTGTTGCTGCCCGCCGCTCAGCGTGCCTGCCGCCCGCGCCTGAAACTTCTTGAGGATGGGGAACATCACCATCATCTCTTCCAGCGCCGCCGGGCTAGGCGTCGGATCGCTCTTCGCCTCGAAGCCCATGAGCAGGTTCTCTCGCACCGTCAGGTAGGGAAAAATCCCTCGCCCCTGCGGCACATACCCGATCCCCGCGCGTGCCCTGTCGCTTGGCGATCGCGTGGTGAGATCCACCCCGTCGAGCGCCACCTTCCCGTGCCGCGGCTTCAGCACGCCCATGATCGCCTTGAGCAGCGTCGTCTTGCCGACCCCGTTGCGGCCCAGCAGGCACGACACCCGGCCGGGCGCGACGTCCAGGCTGACCTGCGACAGGATGCAGCTCTCCTCGTAGTAGACCGCGAGATCCTCGATCACCAGCATGCTCGCTACCGCTCCTCCGCCTGAGCCTCTGCCCCCGCTTTGACCCCGCTCCGCGCGCGCCCCGCGTCGTGCGCCCTCCCGAGGTAGACCTCGATCACCTCCGCGTTGCCCTGGACCTCCTCGACCGGCCCCTCGCACAGCCTCCTGCCGGCGTGCAGGACCGTCACCGTGCTCGCATAGCGCCGCACGAACTCCATGTCGTGCTCCACCACCAGCACCGAACGCTGCTTCGCGATCTCCTGGACGAGCTCCCCGGTGCGATCGCGCTCGCGCCGTGTCATCCCCGCCACCGGCTCGTCGAGCAGGAGCAGCTTCGGCTGCTGCACGAGCAGCATGCCGATCTCCAGCCATTGCCGCTCCCCGTGCGCGAGCACCGCGGCCCGCGCGTCCGCGCGCCGCCGGAGCCCGACGCGATCGAGCGTCTCGGCGATCTCCCTCTCTTGCTGCGCAGACAGCCCGCGGAGCAGCCCCGGCGCGCTCTCGCGGAAGCCCATCGCCGCCTCCAGGTTCTCGAGCACCGTGAGGCTCCCGAACACCGCCGGCGTCTGGAACTTCCGCCCGATCCCGAGCCGCACCAGGGCGTGCTCCGGGAGGCGATTCACCTCCACGGCCTCCTGTCCGGACTCCCCACCTCCGTGGAACACGACACGCCCGCTCGACGGCTTCGTCTTGCCGGTCAGGATGTCGAGCAGCGTCGTCTTCCCCGCGCCGTTCGGCCCGATCAGGAACCGGAGCTCCCCGCGCTCGATGGAGAACTCGAGCTCGTCCAGCACCTTGAAGCCGTCGAAGCTCACCGTCACCCGCTGGACCTCGACGATGTTACCGCGGCTCATCGCGCTGCTCCCCTGTCCGTCTCCGCGCTCGTTTCCGTTCATCTCCACTCCCTCTCAACGCCCGGTCGTCGCCGGGGCCTCGGAGCTCGCCGCCGCGTCGACCTCACCCCCGCCCGCCGGCCCCGCCGCGCCGCCCGCGTCGCGGCGCGAGAGCTTCGCGACGTGCCGCCGCAGGAAGCCGGTGACGCCCGTCGGGAGCAGCATGACCGACGCCGCGAAGAGCGCGCCAAAGCCGAGCTGCCACACCTCGGGGTACGACTCGCTCAGAGCGCTCTTGCCCAGGCTGACCAGGATCGCCCCGACGACCGCGCCGATCAACGTGCCGCGCCCGCCGACTGCCACCCAGGTCACCATCTCGACCGACGGGATCACGCCCATCGAGGAGGGCGAGATGAGGCCGACCTGGCAGACGAACAGCGCGCCCGCGATGCCCGCCATGCCCGCCGACAGCGCGAACACAAGCGTCTTCAGCGTGACCGGGTTGTAGCCGAGGAAGCGCACCCGGTTCTCGTCGTCCCGCATCGCGACGAGCAGGCGCCCGAAGCGCGACTGGGTGAGCCGCCGGCACAGGAGATAGAGCGCGCCGAGGCAGAAGAGCGTCACGAAATAGAGCACCGTCTGCGTCCCGGCTCCGCCCCGCGCGAAGCCGAAGATCGTCTTCAGGTTCGTGATCCCGTTCGTGCCGCCCGTGATCGCCTGCTGGCCGATGAAGAGGATCGACGCGATAAGCGTCAGCCCCTGCGTGATCAGCGAGAAATACACCCCCTGGACGCGGCTACGGAAGACGAGATAACCCACCGCGGACGCGATCGCCATCGGCAGGAGGACGACGGCGCAGAGGGCCACGACCGGCGAGCGGAACGGCTCCCAGAAGATCGGCAGCGCCTCGAGGCCGCTCCAGCTCATGAAATCGGGCAGGCGCGAGCCGGACGTCTCCAGCTTCAGGTACATCGCCATGGCATAGCCGCCGAGGCCGAAGAAGAGCCCCTGCCCGAGGCTCAGCATCCCGCCGTAGCCCCAGATGAGATCGAGCCCCAGGGCGACGATGGCGTACGTAAGGAACTTGCCGAGCAGGTTCAGGCGGAAGTCGGAGAGCACGAGCGGCGCGACGAGGAGCGGCAACGCCACGGCGAGCGGCGCTCCCCAGGTCCAGACGAAATTGCGAAGGGCGGAGTCTCGAGCGTCCATGTCCGTGTCCTCTCCTATCGTGTGCGCAGGGCGAGCAGGCCTGTCGGACGCCACTGCAAGAAGGCGATCACCAGCGCGAACACGAGCGCCTTGCCGAGCGACGCCGTCGTCGAGAGCTCGAGGAGCGTGTTCGCGACGCCGATCACGAGCGCCGCCACCACCGTGCCGGGCAGCCTCCCGAGGCCCCCGAGGATGACCACCATGAAGGCGTCGACGATGTAGTTCGTCCCGAGCGACGGCCCGATCGAGCCGAGCTGCGTCAGCGCGCACCCCGCGATCCCGGCGAGGCCGGCGCCGAGCGCGAACGTCGCGGCGTCGACCCGGCGCGCGCGGACGCCGAGGCACGAGGCCATCTCGCGGTTCTGCATGACCGCCCGCAGCCGCCTCCCGCCCGCGGAGCGGTGCAGGTACGTGTAGACGGCGGCGATGCACGCGATCACGAGCGCGATGAGGAAGACCCGCTTGTACGGCAGCTGCACCCCGCCCGAGAGCGCCACGCCTCCGCTCAGCCACGACGGGCTCGAGACCTGCACGTTGGACGCGCCGAACAGGCTCCGCGCCGCCTGCTGCAGCACGAGCCCGACTCCCCACGTGGCCAGCAGCGTGTCGAGCGGCCTGCCGTAGAGGAAGCGGACGATCGAGAGCTCGAGCAGGAGCCCGAGCAGGCCGGCCACGAGGAACGAGGCCGGCAGCGCGAGCAGGAACCAGAGCCCGGCCTCCGTCCCCCCGACGAGCGGCGCGACGTGCTGCCCGACGACGTACGTCGTGTAGGCGCCCGCCATGATGAACTCGCCGTGGGCCATGTTGATCACGTTCATGAGCCCGAAGGAGAACGCGAGGCCCATCGAGATGAGCAGGAGGATCGAGCCCAGGCTCAGGCCGTTGAAGGCGTGGAGGAGAACTTCGTTCATTCTAGAGCACCCAACCGATCGAGACGCCGCGCACAGAGAGGTTCGAGCCGCGGAGGCGCCGAGGGCTCGTGACGAGCCCCCGCGCCCTCCGCGGATCGGTGGTCCGGGCTTCAGGCTTCAGGCTCGCGCCCGGCTACTTCGCGGCCAGCTCCTTCGCCCAGGGGAACGCGCTCAGGTACGGATCCGGCTGGATCGGCTTGCCGGTGCTCCACACCTCGTCGATGAGGCCGTCCTTCCGGACCGCGCCGATACGGACCGTCTTCCAGGTGTGCTGGTTCTTCCCGTCGAGCCGGACAAGGCCCTCGGGCGCGGCGTACTCGATGCCTCCGGCCGTCACGGCCTCCTTCACCTTGGCGACCTCGGTCGACTTCGCCTTCTCGACGGCCAGCTTCCACAGATAGACCCCGAAGTAGCCCGCCTCGATGGGGTCGTCCGTGACGCGCGTGGGGCCGTATTTGGCCTTGTACGCCTCGACGAACTTCTTGTTCTCGGGGGTCTCCGTGGTCTGGTAGTAGTTCCACGAGACGAGGTGTCCAGCGATGTTGTCGGCGCCGATGCCGCGCACCTCCTCCTCGGCGACGCTCACCGAGAGGACCGGCAGCTTGTCGGCGGTGTAGCCGGCGTCCTTGAACTGCTTGAAGAACGCCACGTTGCTGTCGCCGTTCAGCGTGTTGAAGATCGCGTCCGGCTTGGCCGCGCCGATCTTGCTGATGATCGTGCTGACCTCGGTGCCGCCGAGCGGCAGGTACTCTTCTCCGGCGAGCTCACCGCCCTTCGCGGCGAGCTGGGCCTTGATGATCTTGTTGGCCGTGCGCGGAAAGACGTAGTCGGAGCCGAGGAGATAAATGCGCTTCTTGCCCTTCTCGAGCAGGTAGTCGACCGCGGGGACGATCTGCTGGCTCGGCTCGGCCCCGGTGTAGAAGATGTTCGGCGACTGCTCCAGGCCCTCGTACTGGACGGGGTAGAAGAGCAGGCCGTTCAGCTCCTCGAACGAGGGCAGCATCGCCTTGCGGCTGGCGCTGGTCCAGCCGCCGAACACGACCGCCACGGCGTCCTGCTGCACGAGCTTCCTGGCCTTCTCGTTGAACGTGGGCCAGTCGCTGGCGCCGTCCTCGACAACGGGCACGAGCTGCTTGCCGAGCACGCCGCCCGCCTTGTTGATCTCCTCGATGGCGAGGAGCGTCGCGTCCTTCACGGCCACCTCGCTGATCGACATCGTGCCGCTCAGCGAGTGGAGCACGCCGACCTTGATGGAGGCGCCGTCCGAGGCGGCGGGCGCCGCGGGTGTCGTCCCCGGCGCAGGAGCCTCCTCGTTCGCCTTGCCGCAGGCAGAGAGCAGGGCCGCGCCAGCGAGGGCCGCCGCCGCGACGCAGAGCGCTCGACGCCGAAAGGAGCCCGCCGCCGGCCGATCCTCAACGCCCATCCCAGACGTGAACATATTCAACGCATCCTCCTTGGGGTGCCGGGGGCGCGTCCAATGACCTGCATCGACGCGGCGCGGCGATCCGACTGCACAAGAGCCGTTGTGAGTTCGGGAGCCGGCAACTAGAGACTCCCGGCTGGACATACCGGCAGGCCGCCCTGCGCAGCAGAGCGCGGCCTCCGGACAAGGGCCAGCCACACGATGTCGTGGTGAAAGGCCTTATGCCGAGTGCCATGTTTCGCCGAGGTTTCGTCGACGTGAAATGTCGCCCGGCCCGGAGAATGGGCGCGTTTTCCGCAGACCATTTGGAATTCCGACCACAATCCGACCACAACGCGAGTCGCGCGCTCGCGCGGCATCGTCGTTCCCGCTCGGCTTACGGGTCCGGTCCGGGTCGGGCGCGGTGCGCCGCGCGCGGCGCGTTGGGCGCGCTCGCGCCACCTCGTACCTGGCCGTCACGCCCGATGTCGCTTGAGCCGATACGGTGTGGGGAGCTCTGGCCGCTGCGCGCACGAGCGCTGAGCGCTCCGGCGCGGTGGCGAGGGTGGCGAGGAGGTGCGCTCTCCAGTGTAGTAAAAAACTTGTATCAAGAGCGGCAAATGGGAAGTACACTTGGAGATGCTGTCTGCGCCCTGTGCTCGGTCGACACGGAGGGCAGACGGGGTGGAGTGTATGGGAAGCACGAATCACTTGCCTGGCGAGACGGATGGTCGGTCCACGAGCGGCGGTGCGGCGCCGGACGGCGCCGCGGCCGGGCCGCGGGACGAGAACTCGGTGGTGATCTCCCTGAGCGCGCTGCTCGCGGTGGAGGCGGCCGCGGACACCAAAGGGGGCAGCACACGGGCCGAACACGGCGCGAGGGGCTCCGGGACGGTGGATATCCACGGCCTCTCCGCCGGTGACGAACAGCGCGCCAGCTACCTGGATCTCTTCCCGTTCGGCGCGCCTTCCGATTCCGCGCTGCCGGCGTTCAGGCCACCCGATCTCACGCCCGTGCCCTCCGAGGTCCCGATCGACCTGCGCCCGCCGCGCGCGCGGCGGGCGGCGGGCATCCGATACGGTATCGCGGGCGTCCTCGGGGCGGCCGTGGTCGCGAGCGCGGTGTGGCTCGGCGCCCCGCGCGAGACGCTCCAGGCCGCCGCGCAGCCCGGCGTGCGGCTCGCGGCGAGCGCGGCGCTGACGCACCTGCCGAAGGTGGAGGCGAAGGCCGCGGCCGTGCCCGCCGAGGCGCCTCCGGCCAAGAAGAAGGGCGACAAGGCGCGCGAGCGCGGGGCGAAGGCGCCTGCCGCCGCTCCGGCGGCCGGAGGCAAGGCGACGGCGAAGCGCGCCGCGGCGGGCGGCGGAGCGGCAGCCGGGGGCGCCGCGCCGCAGCCGAAGAGCCAGGGCGGCGCGCCGGCGAGCGCCGTCTGCGATCTCGACTGCGCCATGCGGCGCGCCACCGGGGGCTCGTAGCGTCGCATACGTGTGCAAAGGGGCCGAGAGCTCGCCGTTCCATCGAGATCTCGCTCGCTCGGAGGGCGACGAGCCATTGATGAGATCGGTCCGGCACCTCCTATCTCACCTCTGCTGTTGAGGTCGTCCGTGTGCCCATCGCGTTCCCCTGGAGCAGGTTATCCGCGCGGAGCCGCTTGATCTCCAGCACCTGCCTTGTGCTAGGGTCTGCTTCTGCTGCAGAAAACTGCTGACAGCCGATCTCTCCTGGTGGTTGCACGCACATTGTGCAGATGCATGCGCGCTCCTGCGCAACCGCTCACCGCGCGGAGGCGCAGCTGTAGGCACGAAGCAGATACCATCACGTAAAATTCTGGTGTAGGAACAGCGCCCGGCGCCGACGGCGGCGCTGAAGTGCACAGGAAGCGTCGCCCGGCGACGTCGCTCGATGTCTTTACGAGCTTCGAGCTACAGGCCGAGCTGCGCGACCCTACTCGTCTGGAGGTGGATTCATGAAAGCTTTTGGTTTCGCAGCGATCTTGAGCAGCGTGGGGTTGATGGCGGCCTGTACGGTCACGAGCGGCGAGGGCGATACGAGCGGCGACGGCGGCTCGGGCGCCTCGGGCACGACCACGTCGTCGGCCACCACGGGCGAGGGCGGATCAGGGGGTGAAGGCGGCGGCGATGGCGGCGGCGGCACCGGCGGGGCCAACGTGTGCGCCGAGGAGACCGGCGACGCGTGCTTTGAGTGCTGTTCTACCGAGCACCCCGACGAGGCGGAGGCGCTAAGCAAGCTGCAAGCCTGGTACTGTGGTTGTGTGGAGGACGCTCCGTGCGCGGCCGACTGCGACACCGACGACGCCACAAGCGATGTCTGCGTGGACGGGGGGGTCAACGTGGCCGTCGACAACTCCGCCTGCGATATCTGCATGGCCCAGGCGGCGGATGAGTGCTTCCTCGCGGCGGAGGCGGCCTGTGCGGAGGCCGACGACTGCAAGGCGCTCATGACCTGCGGCAACGACTGCGAGTAATCGGCTCGGGCTCAGAGGCCCATCCAACCGGACAGGACAGGCGAGCTCTCGCAGCACGCCTGTCCTGTTTTCTCTTGTGCTCGCGTGAGCGGCGCAGCCCGCCGCCCGGCGCGTACCGCGGTCGTGCCGCGCGCCAGAGACCCTTGCCGGGCCTCGCGCGGGCGGAGCTAGTGCGCCATCCGGACCAGCAGGATGTCGGCCGCGGTCGATTGCGCCGTGGCGCCGTCGAGGTTCACGCTGCCCTCCACGGTCCCGGCGAGCAGGACGTTGCCGCGGTCCGCGAAGGTCGCGATCCCGGCGGCGGACCGCCTCCCGCCGCTGCTCCCCGCGCCCGGGCCGAGCCGCTTGCTCCATACGTGGCGCCCTCCGGCGTCGAACCTCGCCACGACGACGTCGCGGCTGCCGGCGCCGACGAGCGGCCCCCCGCCGAGATCGGTCGGGCCATCGACGTCGCCCGTCAGGACGAGCCCGCCGTCCGCCTCGATCGCGACGCGCGGCGGCAGCTCCGCCGGGTAGGCCAGGCTGAAGCGGTGCTCTCGCGCGGGCCCGAGCTCGATCACGAACGCCGACATCCCCTCCGAGGGCGGCATGCTGTCGTCCAACCCGAGCAGCCCCTCGAACGTCCCGCTCAGCGCGATCTCGCCGGCCGGCCCGATCTCGACGTCGCCCCCCTGCTGCCGGCGGCCGTCGCCGAAGGTCATCGACCCGATGATCCGGCCGCCCTCGTCGAACTTGGCCAGGAACACGTCGCCGTTGTTCTCCGGGGACGAGAGCCGGGGCGCGGACGGGCCGAGCTGGAGCTCGTCGTGGAAGGTCCCCGTGATGAGCACATCCCCGCGCGGGTCCACCGCCACGCCCGTCGGCTCCTGGATTCCCGTGCCGCCGAACTCCCACCCCTCGAGCGGATCGCCCGCCGCGCTGAACCGGGTCACCGCCACGTCGGTCCCGCTGGGCTCCATCTGCGTCGACACGACCACGATCTCGCCTGCTGCCGAGATCGCAATGTCCTGCGGCCTACCGGGGACCTTCTTCCCCCAGCGCGGCACGCCCTCGGCGTCCAGCTTGATCACGAACCCCACCGGCGCGTTCTCGGGGAGCCCCACGGCGCTCATCACCCCCACGAGCTCGCCCGTGATCGCGACCCCGCCGTGGCGATCCACCGCGAGCGCCTGAAGCGAGCCTCGCCCCTCGTCGATGAGCCGAGGCGTCGTCCATTTCACGGTGCCGTCCGGTTCGAGCCGCGCCACGAAGATGTCCTGCTCGGCGACGGTCGCGAGCGGCCCGGCGCCGAGGTCGAGGGTGCCCTCGAACTCGCCCCCCAAGATCGCGGAGCCCTCGGGGCCCGCCGCGAGCGCCGTCGCCCTCTCCCGGCCTGCGCCGCCGAGGAGCCCGCCGAGCGGTCCGCCGGGGAGCACGGCGCCGCAGTCCCATCCTCCGTTGCAGTCCTCGTCGGCCGGCGTCGCGCAGTCCTCGATCCGAGGCGTGATCTCGCCGGCGCAGGCGCCCCACCGGCCGTCGCTCCCGCACGTCCGCCAGCCGGCGCTGCACACGCCGACGCCCACGGTGCCCGGAGGCCCGCCGTACGGGCACGGTTCGACGGTGTCGGGAGCGCAGGCGCAGACGGCGCCGCCGCTGTCGGCAGGGTCCTCTGGTCGGCCGCCGTCGCCGTCCGCCTCGTCGATCGCGCCGTCGCAGTCGTCGTCGGCCGCGTTGCCGCAGCGCTCCGGCGCGGGCGTCACCTCGCCCTGGCAGGGGCCGTAGCCGTCGCCGGCGGCATTGCACCGCATGAGGCCGGTCTGGCAGGCGCCGACCCCCTCGGTCTCCGGCGGTCCGCTGTAGCAGGCGGTGACCGAGAGCGGCTCGCAGCGATCCTCGTCGAGGATGCCGTCGTCGATCCCGAGCAGCGTGTTGCATCCGGCGCAGCCGAGCGCCACGAGGGCGAACCGCAGGCCGAGCCCGATCGGACCGCGCGCGCCCACGTCAGTAGCTCCCGCCCACGACGAGGGAGAACGCCCCGGGGCCGGCGGCCGCCGCTGCCGTGGCGCGGCGCGAGGGCTGGCCGGCGGCGCTGGGCGGGGCGGTCCAGAGGAGCACGCCGGCCGCGAGCAGCGCGGCGGCGCCGGTCGAGAACGCGATCGTCGAGGCGGTGCCGGCCGTCTGAGCGTCCTCGCGCAGCGCGACGCCGGTGGCGTCGCAGCGGTTCCGCGCGTCGCAGTGGCCCCGGTTCGAGGCGTTCCTGCGGGTGAGCGCCTCGGCGCCGAACAGGACGCCAAGGCCGATCCCGACGAGGCCAGCCCCGCCGGTCGCGAACCCGATCACGCGCTGGACACCCCCTGGGCCGGCTCCGTCGTCGCGGCCGGCGATCGACAGGGGGGGAGGCGTCTGCCTCCTGGGGCGCTTCGGCGCGGGGGCGAGCGCGCGCGGGGGCGGCTCCCGCTCCAGGAGGGGCACGTCGATGACGACGCCCGCGCCGTCGGGCGGGACGGCGCTCACGACGGACCAGCGTTTCCTGCCGGGCGCCTGCGCCTCGATCGTGTGCGTCCCCGGATCGACCGGGAGCGCCTGCCCCCACTGGGAGGGCAGGAGCAGCACGCCGTCGCGGCGGATCTCCAGGCCCGGCGCCGCGCATCCGGGGGGCACGGCGATCGCCAGCCGCGAGAGCCGCGGCTCCAGCGCCGCCGCGAGCGCGGCGGCGCGCGCGGCGCGGGGGTCGCCCGCGCTCTTCGCGACGGCCTCGGTCTCGCTGAAGACGTTCCATGCGCTAGCGGTCTCGCCCGCGCGCGTGAGGCACTCGCCGAGCCGCAGGAGGAGGTTGATGGCCGTCGGGTCGAGCCTCCGGCCCTGCTCGAGCGCGGCACACGCCTCGGCGATGCGGCCCGCCGCGAGCAGGTGCGTCGCGATCTGATAGAGCGCGAGCACCTGATCCTTGTATCCGCCGGGCTGTGCCGGGCTGGGCTGTCCCGGGTTGGGTTTGGCCTGTGCCGGGTTGGGCTTGGGCTGTCCCAGGTTGGGCTGTCCCAGGTTGGGCTTGGGCTGTCCCAGGTTGGGCTGTCCCAGGTTGGGCTTGGGCTGTCCCGGGTTGGGCTTGGGCTGTCCCAGGTTGGGCTTGGGCTGTCCCAGGTTGGGCTTGGGCTGTCCCAGGTTGGGTTGTCCGAGGTTGGGCTGGGCCAGCGTGGGGCTCGCCTGTGCCGTGTCGGGTCGTCTCGGGCTCGGCTCGCCGGCCTTGCCGCTCGCCGGCGTGAGGGACAGCGACAGGGCCGCCAGGGCCCAAACGAGCCCGCGGGGGCGCAACCGGAGGCGGTTCTTCGGCAGGGCTCCTCGGCGCATGGCGATCACCACGGGCTGTCCGGCGCGCTCGCCGGCGTCACGACGTCAGCGCCGCTGCCGGGAGCTGCCACGAGGGGCGGCGCGCCGACCGCAGCACCCTGGCCGGGCGCCGGCGCGGCCGCCGCCCGACCGACAGCGCCGACGGCGGGCGCCGGCGAGGGCCCAGACGCGTGCACCCCGCGCGCCGGTACGCGCTGCGTCCTCGCCGCATTCGTCCGCGCGGGCGGCGCGTCCTTCGTGGGCAGGACGGCTCCGGCCCCGATGCACTCGGCCGCGTGCGCACCTCTGGCGCCGGCCTGCGGCGCGCCGCACGCGCTGGCAGCGCCGCCGTGCAGCGCGCCGTCGGCCGTATCGCCGGGCCCCTGGAACGACCCGGTTGCCACGGCGTTTCCGTTCGGCTCTGCGGCGAGCCCCTGCGGCACCCCCGCGCGGTGCTGCGCGACAGCGCCGTCGGCCCAGGTCGATCCCACGGCCCGCGGCCATCCGGGCCACAGGACGATCGCGGCCAGCGTGGCGCTCGCGGAGACGGCGCCGGCCGTGGCCGCCAGCCATGCCCGCCTGGGGCGGCGGCCCTCGCGCCTCGTCTCGGGCTGCCCGGAGGCGGTCGTGGGCGGCCGGGAGGCGGTCGTGGGCGGTCGCGCGGCCGCCATGGGCAGCCGGGAGGCGGTCGTGGGCGGCCCCTGGTCCGGCCAGGTGAACGTCGGCTGGCTCCGGTGCACCCCCGTGGGCAGCGTCGCGTCGGGCGCTCCACGCAGCGCGAACGGCGCGAGCGCGGCGGCGAGCTCGCGCGCCGAGGCCAGACGGCGCGTCCGATCCTTCTCGAGGCAGCGCATCACGATCTCCTCGAACCCCTCGGGCAGATCGGCGCACACGTTCCGGAGCGGACGGGGCGCCTGCTCCGACACGACCAGCACGAACTGCTCCAGCGTCTCCGCGCCGAACGGCAGCGTGCCGCTCACGAGCTGGTAGAGCACGACCCCGAGCGCCCACAGATCCGCGCGCAGATCGATGTCCTTGGGCGTCAGCATCTGCTCCGGCGCCATGTAGCGGCGGGAACCCATCACCGACCGCGCCGTCGTCATCTCGAGGCCGTCGTGCTCCGGCTTCGCGCACGTGAACTTCGCGACGCCGAAGTCGAGCACCTTGACGAGCGGCGTGCCGTCGGTCCGGTACGTCAGGAACAGGTTCGCGGGCTTGAGGTCCCGGTGCACCATCCCGAGCGCGTGCGCCTCCGCCAGGCCGACGCACGCCTGACGGACGTACTCGGCGGCCTCATCGACCGGCAGCCGCCCGCGGCGCTCCACGATCGACCGGAGATCGTTGCCCGAGAGGTGCTCCATCACGATGTACGGCACCGGGAGCGCGATCCCCGGCCTCGGCGCGAGCGCGCCCAGGTCGTAGACCCGCGGCACGTGCTCCGTCTTCAGCCGGAACATCCCGCGCGCCTCGCGCTGGAACCGCCTCAGCAGCGCCGCGTTTCCACAGTGCTCCGGCCGCATGAATTTGACGGCCACGAGCTCGCCCAGTGACAAGTGCCGTGCCGCGACGACGGCCCCCATCCCGCCGATACCGAGAAGCCGCTCGACCCGGTAGCGGTCTGCGATGACCTCGCCGCAGTGCACGGGCACCACTCCCTCTTCATCGCTCACCACGCGCCCCCCACTCCGTCGCTCTGAGATTGCAGACCGGCCAGCCACGATCTCGGACCGGATGGTTCCTTGCAGGGCCGCGCTCGACGCGCTCGCCGCAGGTCTCTGGTGAGATTCGATTCTCGGGAGAGGCGATACGTCGCGTCGTCTGTCGAATTTTCCGGCGCTCCTGTGGGCGCGTGGAGGTGCGCTCCGTCTGCTGAGGGCGATCCGAGAGCGCCCCTCCGCCCTGCACGCGTAGCCGCGCCGAAGGCCGCGATGGATTGAAGTGTGCCGGTTCCTTTCCGCCGTCCCCTGCGATACAGACGTGCCGTGTCTGCCTCTCCCGCCCTGGTCTGTCGCGGTCTGGTCAAGCGTTACGGGGACGTCGTGGCCGTGAACGGGCTCGACCTCGAGGTGCGGCGCGGCGAGTGTTTCGGCCTGCTCGGCCCGAACGGCGCGGGCAAGACGACCACGGTGGAGATCCTCGAGGGGCTGAGCCGCCCCGACGCGGGCGAGGTCGAGGTGCTGGGCGAGCGCTGGGTGGGGGACGGCATCGCGCTGCGCGCGCGGCTCGGCATCCAGCTCCAGGAGACGCGCTTCCCGGAAAAGCTCCGGGTCGGCGAGGTGATCGCGCTGTTCCGCAGCTTCTACCCGCGCGGGCTCGATCCGGAGCAGGCGCTCCGCCTCGTGTCCTTGCAGGAGAAATCGGGCGCGTTCGTGCGCGCGCTGTCCGGCGGGCAGAAGCAGCGGCTGTCGCTCGCCTGCGCGCTCGCGGGCGATCCCGAGGTGCTGTTCCTCGACGAGCCGAGCACCGGGCTCGATCCGGCGTCGCGCCGCGAGATCTGGGACATCGTCGAGGACCTGAAGGCGCGCGGCCGCACGATCCTCCTGACCACGCACTACATGGAAGAGGCCGCGCGCCTCTGCGATCGCGTGGGGATCGTCGACCGCGGGCGGCTGCTCTCGCTCGGTACGCCGGCGGCGCTCGTCGCCTCGCTGGGCGCCGAGCACGTCGTGGAGGTCGAGGTGGACGGTGAGATCGCCGAGGAGGAGCTCCGGGGGCTGCCCGGGGTGGAGGCCGCGCGCTCCGCGCAGGGGACGCTCCGGCTGACGGTGCGCGACGTGGCGCGCGTGCTCCCGCCGCTGCTCGCGCTCTGCGCGGAGCGCGGCGCCGCGCCGAGGCGGCTCGCGACGCACCACGCGAGCCTGGAGGACGTGTTCATGGCGCTCGCCGGGCGGCGGCTCGCGGGCGAGGAGGCGGCGTGATGGCGCGGTGGCTCAGGTCCCTGCGCGCCTCGCCGCTCGCGCAGCTCATCCGGGCGCGGGTTGTGGAGTTCCTGCGCGAGCCCGAGGCGCTCTTCTGGATGTTCGTGTTCCCGATCCTGCTCTCGTCGGCGCTGTCCGTCGCGTTCAGGGAGCAGCCCGCGGAGCCCGTGCGGGTGAGCGTCGAGGAGGGCGCCGGGGCCGAGCCTCGGCGCGCGGCGCTCGAGGCGTCGGGGCAGGTCCTCCCGCGGGTGGTCCCGCGGGCGCAGGCGCAGCAGGACCTCCGGACCGGCAAGGTCGCGCTCGTCGTGCTCGCCACCGACCCGCCCACGTACTGGTTCGATCCGGCGCGGCCGGAGAGCCGCCTCGCCCGGCTCGAGGTGGATCAGGCGCTCCAGCGCGCGGCGGGGCGCGCCGACGCCTTCCGCCCGGCCGCGCTCGAGGTGACCGAGAAGGGCTCGCGCTACATCGATTTCCTGGTGCCCGGGCTGCTCGGCATGAACGTGATGGCGACCGGGATCTGGGCGATCGGCTTCTCGATCGTGCAGCAGCGCATGGGCAAGCTCCTGAAGCTGTTCGTCGCGTCGCCCATGCGGCGGTGGCAGCTCCTCGCGGCGCACCTCGTGGCGCGGCTCGTGTTCCTGGCGCTCGAGGTCGTGGCCTTGCTCCTGTTCGCGGTCCTCGCGCTCGGCGTGCCGATCGCCGGCTCGCTCGCCGCGCTCGCGCTGGTCCTCGTGCTGGGCGCGATGTCGTTCGTCGGGCTCGGCCTGCTCATCGCGGCGCGGCCGCGGACCCTCGAGGGCATCTCGGGCCTGACAAACTTCTCGACGCTCCCCATGTGGATCTGCTCCGGCGTCTTCTTCTCGACGGAGCGCTTCCCCGACGCGATCCAGCCGTTCGTCCAGGCCTTGCCCCTGACCGCGCTGAACGACGCGCTCCGCGGGGTGATGCTCGAGGGGGCGCCGCTCGCCGCGCTCGCGCCCGAGCTCGCGGTGCTCGTGGCGTGGGGCGCCGTCTCCTTCGCGCTCGCGCTCAAGCTCTTCCGCTGGCAGTAGCCCCCGCGCCGCGGCCAGCGCCGCCGGGCCACGGTGCGCGAGCGAACCGGCGCACTCTGTGCGCCACTCGACCCCTCGTTCAGCGTGCATATCAGTCAACCTGCGTCGTGGTGGCGGCGCAGTCCCCGTGAGGCACGTGAGCTCCGACCGTGTCGTCTATTTCTGTTCGGGACATTGTGTTTACAAAGCGGCGCGGTCCCGCACTCGTGTACGATGACCGTATGACTGAACGGGGGGAGCGGCGCGGCGGGCGCCCTCGCACGGCGCCGAGTCTGTCCTTCTGGGTCGCGGGGCCGCTGGCCGTCGCGCTGCTCGTGTTCGTGGGTCCGGGGCTGTGGATCGCGGCGTGGGCCATCGAGGGCGCGATCCTGAAGAACGAGCTGGGCGTCCTCGCGCGGACGCATGACGAGTGGACCCGCCGCATGAACGACCGCCTGATCCAGGCGGAGGCGAGCGTCGCGCGGTACGGCCGCGTGCTCACCTCGTCGTTGCATGAAGTCGAGGGAGAGACCCCGCAGAAGTTCGACGCCATCGTCGGGCCGTCACCCGACGGCGGCATGGTGTCGCGCAAGGCGGGCTTCGAGCCCAAGCGAGACGCCATCGTCTGGCTGCCCGCGGGGTACCCGCTCGACGACCAGGAGAAGGTCTTTCTCCTTCAGCTGAAGCGCACGACTGAGCTGTACTCGGCGGGGGCGCCCGGTGAGCCCATCAACACCTGGCTCATCCCCAGGCGGAACGGGCTCGTGATGTACTGGCCGAGCTACACGAGCTACATCGATCAGGTCGACACGACCGTGGATTTCGTCAACTCGGAGTGGACGACGCTCGTCCTCCCGGCGAACAACCCTGAAGGAAAGCCGCGCTGGACGCCGACGAGCTACGACCCAGGGGCACGCGAGTGGATGGTGAGCGTCGTGGTGCCGTTCTTCCGCAACGGGGTGTTCGCGGGCAGCGCCGGGCACGATGTCACGGTCAACACGGTGATGGACAGCTTCCGGGAGCTCTCGCTGTATCCGGGCACGGAGCACGCCCTCGTGAGGGGCGATGGGACGGTGCTCGTATCGAGCGTGCACCAGGACAAGATCCACGGGAGCAAAGGGACGCTGACCGTCGACTCCATCGGCGACGACGATCTCAAGCGCGCGTTCGAGGCGGCGAAGCGCGACGACGCCATGGCGGCGCGCGTGGTCGGCCGCACGGATCAGCGCGTGATCGTGGCGGCGCGCATCGCGGCGCCGGACTGGTATCTGCTCACCGACGTTCCTCGCGCGGCGCTGCTCTCGTCCGTGAAGGGGCTGTACTGGGACTACTGGCTGATCGCGGCGTTCTCGATCCTGGCGCTCGTGGCGCTGCCCGTGCTCGTGATCATGCGCGTGACCTTGCCGTCCGTGCGGCAGCTCGTCGCCGCGGCCGAGCGGATCCGGGGCGGTGACCTCGATCAGCGCTTCGAGGCGTCAGGCACCCGGGAGTTCGTGCACATCGGCGACGCGCTGAACGGCATGGCCCAGCAGCTCCGTGAGACGTTCGCCGCCCTGGCGAAGACGAACGAGGAGCTCGAGCAGCGCGTCGAGCAGCGCACCGCCGAGCTCAAGGAGGCCACGGTCGCCGCGGACGCGGCCAACAGGGCGAAGAGCGACTTCCTCGCCAACATGAGCCACGAGCTGCGGACACCGCTCAACGGCATCCTCGGGTACGCCCAGATCCTGAAGCGCTCCAAGAGCCTGGGCGAGCAGGACCTGCGCGGCGTCGAGGTCATCGCCGAGTCCGGCTCTCACCTGTTGACCCTCATCAACGACGTCCTCGATCTGGCGAAGATCGAGTCGCGGACGATGGAGATTCACCCCAACGATTTCTATTTCCCTTCGTTCTTGCACGCGACGGCCGAGATCTGCCGGATCCGCGCGGAGCAGAAGGGGATCGCCTTCGTGTTCAAGCCCGGCCCCACGCTGCCCGCGGGGGTCCGCGCCGACCAGAGGCGCCTGCGTCAGATCCTGCTCAATTTGCTAGGCAACGCCATCAAGTTCACCGAGAACGGCAGCGTCACCTTCACGGTCGTGGAGGTGACGGAAGGGCCGCAAGGCGCGCGCAAGGAGCTCCCGGAGGACGGCGCGAGCCCCGAATCGCGAGCCAAGACGCACAGGATACGCTTCGAGATCGAGGACACGGGGACCGGCATCAGCGCCGAGCACCTGGACCAGATATTCCTGCCCTTCAAGCAGGTCGGAGACAAGAGCCGTCACCGCGAGGGCACCGGGCTCGGTCTGGCGATCAGCCAGCGCATCGTCACGCTGATGGGCAGCTCCATCCAGGTCAGGAGCGAGCTCGGGAAAGGCAGCGTCTTCTGGATGGACCTGAGGCTCGCCGAGGCGCCCAACTGGACCGACACCGCGAGGCGCACGGAGCAGGGGCAGATCGTCGGCTACAAGGGCGCGCGACGGAGGCTCCTCGTCGTGGACGACAAGCCGGAGAACCGCGCCGTGGTCGTCAGCATGCTGGCGACCCTCGGGTTCGAGATGGTGGAGGCGAGCGACGGCCAGGAGGGCCTCGACAGGACGGCGAGCGAGAGGTTCGATCTGATCATCACCGATCTCGCGATGCCCGTGGTCGACGGCTGGGAGATGATGCGCCGCATACGAAAGGTGCCGGCGCTCGCAGGGACGGTCATCATCGCGTCCTCCGCCAGCGCGTTCATCACCGACCAGGACAAGAGCCTGGAAGCAGGCGCGGACGATTTCCTGGCCAAGCCGCTGCAGATGGATGAGCTGCTCGAGAAGCTGCAGCGACACCTCAAGCTGGAGTGGATCTACGAGCGGCAGGACGGCGCCGGCGGGGAGACGGAGCCGAGCCCCAGCTCGGGTGTGACCGGCGTCTCCGAGGTCGTCCTGCCCCCGGACGAGCACCTCAAGGCCCTGCGCGAGCTCGCGCGCAAGGGGCTCGTCAACCACATCGAGAAATACGCGGACAAGCTCGAGCAGGGCGATCCGCGGCTCGCGCCTTTCGCCAAGCACCTGCGCGAGCTCTCCAAGGACTTCCGGCTGGAGTCGATAGAGGAGTTCGTCGGCGGGCGTATCGGCGGCAGCGCCCCATGAGCGTCGGTGTGGGATTGGTCGTGAGGGTCGTCGTTCTCATGCAGCGTCGCTGACGCGAAGGGTGAGTATGTCCGCGGGAGAGCGCAGTGTGACGAATGTGAGTGACACGGGGACGGTCCTGATCGTCGACGATGAGCCACGCAACCTGAGGCTGCTCTCCGACAATCTCTCGGGCTGGGGGTTCGAGATCGCGGCCGCGACGAACGGCCTGCGAGCCATCCAGCTCGCGAAGGACGTGGCGCCGGATCTCATCTTGCTGGACGTGAAGATGGAAGGGATCGACGGCTTCGAGACCTGCCGGCGGCTCAAGACGGATCCCGTCACGAGCGACATCCCTGTCATCTTCATGACGGCGAGCACGGAGATGAACTCGGACAAGGTGAAGGGGCTGAACCTCGGCGCCGTGGACTTCCTCCTCAAGCCGTTCCAGAGCGAGGAGCTGCTCGCGCGCGTCCGGGTGCAAACGAAGCTCAGGCAGCTGATGAAGAGCCTCGCGGCGCAGGTCGACGAGCGCGTCGCCGCCGAGGCGGCGCTGCAGGAGCTCACGCACGAGCTGGAGCGGCGCGTGGCGGCGCGGACGGGCGAGCTCGAGCGGGCCCTGGAGGAGCTCACGCAGGCTCAAGCCCAGATGGCGACGGTCATCCGCGCAGCGCAGACGGTCGCCGGCGAGGTCGTCCTCGACAGGGTGCTCGATCGGCTGCTGCGGATCACGCTCGAGCAAGCCGGCGCCGAGAGGTGCGTCCTCGTCCTCGCGCGCGAGGGCGGGCTGTTCGTGGAGGCTTCGATCACGAGGGATCGCCCGGACGCGGTCCGGCTGGGGCTCGCGACGCCCGTCGAGGCGGACGCGCAGCTCGCCGTGACGGTCGTCCAGGGGGTCGCCAGGACCAAGGAGTCCGTCTTCATCCAGGATACACGCGGCGAACCGGGCCTCGCCGGGGACCGCTACCTCGGCGCGAGCGGGCCGAGGTCGATCCTGTGCATGGCGATGATGCACCAGGGCGAGCTGACAGGCGTCTTGTACGTCGAGCGTGAGGCGGTCCGTCACCCCTACACGCCGACGCAGCTGGAGACGCTGAGGCTCCTCGCGTCCCAGGCGGCCGTGGCCGTGAAGGTCGCTCTCCTCTACGCCGCCCTCCGCAGGTCGAACGAGCAGCTGGAGACCGAGGTCGCGCGCCAGACCGAGGAGCTCCGCAGGACGAACGAGCGGCTGACGCTGGAGCTCACCGAGCGCGAGCGCGCGGAGCTGGCGCGCGCGGCGCTGCAGGAGGAGATCATCCGGGCGCAGAAAGAGCGGCTGGCGGAGCTCTCCACGCCGCTCATTCCGATCACCGAGCGGATCATGGTCATGCCGCTGATCGGGACGATCGACGCCAGCCGCGCGCAGCAGGCGCTCGAAGCGGCGCTGAACTGCGTGCAGGCGAACCGGACGGACGTCGTGATCATCGACGTCACGGGCGTGATGCTCATCGACACCGCGGTCGCGCGGACGCTGATGCGCACGGCGGCAGCGCTTCGGCTGCTCGGCGCGACGACGGTGATCACCGGCCTGCGCCCCGAGCTGGCGCAAACGCTCGTCTCGCTCGAGATCGATCTCAGCACCGTGGTCACCAGGGGGACGCTCCGGAGCGGCATCGACTACGCGCTGCGGCAGGTCCGCTGACGCCGTCACGCCAGCGCGCCTGCGGGATCGCGCGGGTGAGGCGGCACACGGTGGCATTCGGCGGCACACGGAAAATCGATATCATGACAGCCACGCTGTGAGACGAGTTAGCCAGAACACCGCCGGCGAACTGGCCATGCGATATGGCCATAAGGACGCGACCGCTCGAGCGCTTTTGTGTTGTTAATCGTCTTTGTTTTACATAGCTTGAAAGCATGCTGCCATCATGCTGTCCGCGCCGCTTTCTGGCTGTGAGCGCAGGTGCTACGGCCATGTTCCTCGCCGCCGCTCTCCCCGCGGCGGCCGCCACGCCGTTCACGACCTTCGAATCGGGCCAGGTTCGCCCCCTGGCCCTGTCGTCGAACGGCAAGCTGCTCTTCGCGGTGAACACGCCCGACAACCGGCTGGAGATCTTCCGCGTCGAAGCCAATCGTTTGCAGCTCAAGGCGTCGGTGCCCGTGGGGCTCGAGCCGATCGCCGTGGCTGCCCGGGGCGACGACGAAGTCTGGGTGGTGAACCACCTGTCCGATAGCGTGAGCGTCGTCGACGTCCGAGACCCCGAAAGGGCGCACGTCGTCCGCACGCTGCTCGTGGGCGATGAGCCGCGCGACATCGTATTCGCCGGGCCGCAGCGCTCGCGGGCCTTCATCACCACGGCCCACCGCGGGCAGAACGCGCCCTTCGATCCGCAGCTCTTGACGCCCGGCGTGGGGCGCGCGGACGTCTGGGTGTTCGATGCGAGGCGGCTCGGGACGTCGCTCGGCGGCACGCCGCTCTCCATCGTGACGCTCTTCAGCGACACGCCGCGCGCGCTCGCGGTGACGCCGGACGGCAGCCGGGTCTACGCCGCCGCCTTCCACTCGGGGAACCGCACGACCACCATCGACGAGAGCCTGGTGCCGGACGGCGGGGAGGACGCGGGCGGACTGCCCGGACCCGACACAAACTTCGAGGGAGTCCCCCGGCCGGAGGTCGGGCTCATCCTAAAGTTCGACGGGGCCCACTGGGTCGATGAGCTGGGCCGCCCATGGGACGACGCGGTGCGCCTCTCGCTGCCGGACAAGGACGTCTTCGTCATCGACGCGCTCGCCAATCCGCCGCGCCAGGTGGACGGGCCAGGCGGCTTCTTCACGGGCGTGGGGACCGTCCTGTTCAACATGGTCGTGAACCCGGTCAACGGGAAGGTCTATGTGTCCAACACCGACGCCCGGAACGAGGAGCGCTTCGAGGGGCCGGGCATCTTCGCTGGCCACAGCGTGCGCGGCCACCTGCACGAGAGCAGGATCACCGTCCTCGGTCCGGGCGGCGTCGCCCCGAGGCACCTCAACAAGCACATCGATTACAGCAGCTGCTGCGCGCCGGTGCCGAACGACGAGAGCAAGAAGAGCCTGGCGCAACCGACGCAGATGGCCGTGACGCGCAACGGCGCGACCCTGTATGTCGCGGCGCTCGGCTCGGACAAGATCGGCGTCTTCGACACCGCGAAGCTCGAGAACGACACGTTCGTGCCCAGCGCGGCGAGCCATATCCGCGTTCCTGGAGGCGGGCCGACCGGCCTCGTCCTCGATGAAGACAGGCAGCGGCTCTACGTGCTCGCGCGCTTCGATAACGCGATCTCCGTCATCGATACCCGGACCCGCCGTGAGGTCGCGCACGTGCCGATGCACAACCCGGAGCCACCGAGCGTCGTCCGGGGGCGCCGCGTCCTTTATGACGCGGCGCGGAGCTCGAGCCACGGCGACTCGTCCTGCGCGAGCTGCCATATCTTCGGCGACTTCGACAGCCTCGCGTGGGACCTCGGAAACCCGGACGGCTCCGCGGTGGAGAACCCGGGACCGTTCTGCACCGATCTCTTCGGCCAAAATACGAGCTTGCATCCGATGAAGGGGCCGATGACGACCCAGAGCCTGCGCGGCATGGCGAATCACGGGCCGATGCACTGGCGCGGCGACCGCACGGGCGGCCACGACGCGGCCACGTCCCAGCCGGACAGCGGGGTGTTCGACGAGCGGGCGGCGTTCAAGAAGTTCAGCGTAGCGTTCGTCGATCTGCTCGGGCGGGACGAGACGATCCCGGAGGAGGAGATGGACGATTTCACGGACTTCATCCTCCAGGTCACGTATCCACCCAACCCCATCCGCGCGCTCGACGACTCGCTCACGCCCGATCAGAGCGCGGGGCGCGACTTCTTCGGGGGACCCGTGTCGAGCATCCTCGGCGCCTCGTGCATCGGGTGTCACGTCGTCGATCCCGACGCCAACCCCGACGACTTCGCGCCGGGCTTCTTCGGCAGCGACGGCGGATCGGCCAACGCCAACGAGACCCAGCTCTTCAAGGTCCCGCACCTGCGCAATCAGTACCAGAAGGTCGGGATGTTCGGCATGGCCGAGTCGTTCGTGTTCCCGTTCGGCGGCTCCAACGAGCACATGGGCGACCAGGTCCGCGGCTTTGGCTTCCTCCACGACGGCGCCGTCGATACGCTCGTCCGCTTCAACGCGTTCTCCGACTTCGTCCAGACGGAGGAGAACCCCGGCGGATTCCCCATCAGCCCCGAGGGCGAGCTCCAGAAGCGCCAGGTGGCGGAGTACATGCTGGCGCTGGAGTCGAACCTGAAGCCCATCGTGGGCCAGCAGATCACGCTCACGGCGTCGAACGCGGCGGTGGCCGGCCCGCGCGTCGATCTGCTCATGGCGCGCGCCGACGCCGGCGACTGCGATCTCGTGGTCAAGGGCTGGTCCCACGGGGACGAGCTGGGCTTTCTGTACACCGGCGATGGCCGTTTCGACGCCGACCGCGAGCGGGCGTCGCGGCGTTCGGACGGCGAGCTCCGCTGGCTGGCCACGAGAGGCGGCGGCGAGCTGACGTATACCTGCGTGCCGCCCGGATCGGGCGAGCGCATCGGCGTCGACCGCGACGGCGACGGCTTCCGCGACGGCGACGAGCGGGACGCCGGCAGCGACCCGGCCGACCCGGGGAGCGTTCCGCGACGGGGACATCACGGACCGCGGCCGCCGCGCTGAGCGGAAGATCGGGTTCGCGCGCTCACCCGCGCGCCGCGGGCAGCGGGGGCCTTCCCATCGACCCGTGAGCTGCCGCGGACGGGTGTTTCCCTGACAGCAACGTTTCCGCAGCGCTGGTGATCCGTTGCTGCCCTCGCAGCACGCCGCGGTGGCAGGGGAGGGGCGGCGCTTCGATCTCCGCCGCTGCGCCCGCGGCTCCGGCGTCGGGCACGGCGCTTGCGCTCTGGGAAAGGCGATCGCGTGCGGCCACGTGGCCGCGCGCGCGATCGCGAAGGACCGAGACCGAGGACACCCCATGAGCGACACTCCGCGGAAGATCCGTTTGGGCGCCTTTTTGCCTGGCGCAGGACACCACGTGGCAGCCTGGCGGCACCCGCAGGCGCAGGCGGACGGAGGCATCAACTTCTCTCATTACAAGCGCGTCGCGCAGGCGGCGGAGCGGGCCAAGTTCGACGCCGTGTTCCTGGCGGACGGGCTCGCCTTGCAGAGCCGGCCCGGAGCGCAGGGCCGCACCGCCTACGGGGCCAGCTTCGAGCCGGTCACCTTGTTCTCCGCGCTCGCGGTCGTCACCGAGCGCATCGGCTTCATCGCCACGGCGTCCACCACGTACGAGGAGCCTTATCTGCTGGCCCGCAAGTTTGCCTCGCTGGACCATATAAGCCAGGGGCGGGCCGGGTGGAACGTGGTCACGACCGGCGGGGGCGAGGCGGCGGGGAACTTCGGGCTCGACGCCCACCCCGACCATGCGCAGCGTTACGTCCGGGCGCGCGAGTTCGTCGACGTGGTCACCGGCCTCTGGGACAGCTGGGAAGACGACGCCTTCCTCCGCGACAAGGCGTCAGGGGCTTACTACGACCCGGCAAAGCTGCACACGCTCGATCACAAGGGGAAGTTCTTCTCGGTTCGAGGGCCGCTCAACATCCCGCGCCCGCCCCAGGGGCACCCGGTGATCGTGCAGGCGGGATCGTCGGAGGCGGGCAGGGAGCTCGCGGCGGAGACCGCCGAGGTGATCTTCACCGCGCAGCAGACGCTGGAAGACGCGCAGGCCTTTTACGTGGACGTCAAAGGCCGGATGGCCAAGTACGGGCGCCACCCCGATCAGCTGAAGATCATGCCCGGGGTGTTCCCCGTCGTCGCCAGGACGGAGTCGGAGGCCAAGGCGAAGTACCAGGAGCTGCAGGACCTCATCTTGCCGGAGGTCGGCCTGTCGCTGCTCTCGGGCCTGTCGGGCGGGATCGATCTGTCGGCCTATCCGGTGGACGGGCCGCTGCCCGAGCTGCCCGAGACAAACAACAACAAGAGCCGGCAAGCGCTGATGTTCGACATCGCCCGCAAGCGCAACTTCACCATCCGGGAGCTCTACCTTTGGGTGGCTGGAGCGCGCGGGCACTGGACGATCGTGGGCTCGGTCGAGCAGATCGCGGATCAGCTGGAGGCGTGGTTCACGCAGGGCGGCGCCGACGGGTTCAACGTGATGCCGCCGTGGCTCCCGGGCGGGCTGGACGACTTCATCGAGCTGGTGATCCCGGAGCTGCGGCGGAGGGGGTTGTTCCGAACGGAGTACGAGGGCCGCACGCTGCGAGAGAACCTCGGGCTGGCGCGGCCGGAGAACCGCCACGCAACCGGGGCGAAGCCTCGGGCGTCGGCGGCCTGAGGGCGCCGCTCTCGGTGATCCGCGGCTCCGCCTCTCCGCCGCTGGGTTCGGCGGAGAAGCAGGACGCCTGGCTGCCTGTGCAGGCCGCTCGGAGCCCCTGCACAACCCGGTTCAGGAATACGCGGGGGCGCTCACTTCTTTCCCACCCAGGTGTGGATACGGAACCGGGCCCCCTTGTACTCGATCACCACATCGGTCTCGCTGCCGTAGGTGGTCTGCGATTTGATCTTCTCGTCGCCCCGGTACTTCTCCAGCACCTGCCCGTACAGGTAATGGACGATCACGTGCTGGACCTCCCCGATCTCGAGGACCAGCTGGACGAAGCGCAGGATCCGCCTCTTGCACCCGTCGCACGGGCCATAGGGGCCCAGGATGATGAGCTGGACGACCGGCGGCGGCTTTTGCCGTAGGATGGCGAGCGCCGACGAGAGGACGCCCACCTCGCCATCTTCCTGAGAGACCACGATCTCGGCGTCGTCCCCGATGAGCGAGAACTTGGAGGAAAACTCTTTGTTCTCTCCGACCTTGATTCCGCGCTCGCCTATCGTATCGGAGAGCCAACCGACCACCCATTTCGGGTTCCCGCCCTGCGTCTCCACCTTCGCCAGCTTGAGGACGTCGTTGGACAGCTTGACCGCGTCCGAGCTGGAGTGGTTGATGATCGGTTCCTTCCTCCCCTCGTTGACCACCTTCTTCTCGTAATGGTACGTCCGACCGCTCAAGATCGAGCTGTACTCGCTCCAGAACGCGCTCTCCCCGCCTTCCTTGTACGCCGAGACGAGGCGCGGCTTTTCGTCGCTGGAGAGCTCGTCGTTGGCGAGCACCTCCCAGAGCAGCTCGTGGAGCGGGCGGCTCGGCTGCTCCATTCGCTGGAGCGAGCGCCCTCCGGCCGGACCGGGCCTCGTCGCCGCGCGCTTGGCCGGGTGCGGCGGCAGCGCGGCCGCTCCGGCCGGCGCGGCTCGGCGCAACGCGACCATCGCCGCGTGCGGGGGTCGTGGGGCGATCCCGGGCACGGGCCGCTTGGGCTGCGCGACCGTGGCCGGGTGTGGAGGCGGCCTGGGAATGCCGGAGGGACGAGCGTTCTTGGGGATCATCGGGTCGGGACGACGGGCGCCGTCCCGACCCATGTTCCGGCGCTCGATCGGCGTGGACCAGTTTTCGTCGATCTGCCGGCGCCGAGGGCGTGCAATCGCCTCAGCCGCAGCCGCTCCCGCCCGCCGGCTCCGCCGAGGAGGCGCGCAGGCGCTCCTTGATGTCGTCGGACAGGCACATCCGCGAGACCATGTCCTCGAACGTGTCGCGCCGCCGGATCAGCCGGCTCTTCCCGCCGTCGACGAGCACCTCGGCCGGCCGCAGCCGACCGTTGTAGTCGTAGCTCATCACGTGGCCATACGCGCCGGCGTCCATCAGGACGACCACATCCCCCGCCGCGACGTCGGCGGGGAACTCGCGCTCCGTGATCCACATATCCGTGTTCTCACAGACCTGGCCCGTCATCGCCATCGGGGCCGTCTGGCCGCCGCGGCCGTTGATCCGAACCTCGTGGTAAGCGCCGTACATCACCGGGCGCGCCATCGTGTTCATCGAGATGTCCGTGCCGATGATCGTCTTGTATCCCTGCTTGATCGAGATCACCCGCCCGATCACGCAGCCCGCGTCCCCGACGAAGTAGCGCCCCGGCTCCATGACGAGGCGCGGCGCCTTCAGGCCGTGCTCCGCGCACTTCTGCCGGACCACCGCGGCGATCCCGCGGGCGACGGCCTCCACGTCGAGCGCCGGCTGCTCCCTCCGGTAGGGGATGCCGAGCCCGCCGCCGATGTCCATGAACGCGAGGTCGAAGCCGAGCTTCCGGGCGACCGGGCCGATGAGGTCGAGCAGCTTGCCCGTGACGTGCGCGAAGTTCTCCGGCTTGTGCGCCTGCGAGTGAGGCATCATGTGCACCCCGAGCCGCTCGACCCCGTTCTCGAGCGCGGTGCGGTACGCCTCCTCCACGTAGCGCGGGTGGATCCCGAACTTCGCGGACGGCCCCGCGAACGGCTTCAGATCGGGCGTCGCGATGTCCTCGCCGCTCGGGTTGATCCGGAACGACATGCAGCGCGGCTTCCCGAGCGAGAACAGGCGCTTCAAGATGCCGTGATCATCCACGTTGAAGATCACGCCGGCGCGCAGCCCCACGGCCAGGTCCTCGTCCGAGAGGCTGTTGCCCGTGTAGATGATCCGCTCGCCCGACAGCCCGAGCGCCTGCGCCAGGCGGATCTCGTTCGGGCTCGCGGCGTCCACGCCCGAGCCCTCGTCGACCAGGAGCTTCGCTATCTCCAGGTTGTTGCACGCCTTGATGGCATAGAAGACGGACACCTCCGGGTAATTGCCCCGCAGCGCCCGCGTGAGTCGACGGAAGTTCTCCCGGATGCGCTCGGCATCGTAGGCATAGAGCGGTGTTCCGTATTGCTCCGCGAGGTCGCGGACCGAAATGCCCCCGATCTTGATCTCTGCCTCTTGCATACTCCTCGTCGCGTCAACGCTTCCACTGTGAGAGACAACCTGAAGAAACCGTTCGCAATTTCGCGGGACAGCCTACCATGCGCCCCCGGCGGCCGGAAGGGGCGCGCCCTGCCTCGGGTCCAGGAAGGCCGCCGGTACCCTTGCCCGCGCCCGCGCCTCGCAGGCGCTCGCCCGGCGCGCTCGCGCGCGGCTACTTCTCGGCGCTCCGGCTCGCGAAGAGGTGCCGCCAGAGGGCGCCGAGCCCGCCCACGAAGAGCGAGCCCTGGCGCTGGTCGATGTCCTCGACCGCGGCGGGGTCGAACGGCAGCTGTTGCGGATCGATCACCGCGAGCAGGGCGCGCTCGTCCACCGTGGGCGAGGGGTGGAGCCTCAGCCGGCACGAGCTCCCCGGCGTGCGCGGCCCGGTCGCGGGGCTCGCCAGCCGGTCGAGGCACGCGACGAGATCGTCCACCCGGTCGAAGTCGGCGTCCCCCAGGTGCTCGCCGATGAGCGACGCGCGCGCCGCGCGGATCGAGCGGCCGAGCGCGTCGTCGGGATCGTCGGTCTCGACCGAGGCGTTGATCTCCGTGTCGATCGAGAGGCTGCGGTTCGTCAGGTTGGCGGAGCCGACGGTGAGGAAGCGGTCGTCGACGATCATCACCTTC
Source organism: Sorangium sp. So ce375 (assembly GCF_051473855.1). Taxonomy (NCBI): domain Bacteria; kingdom Pseudomonadati; phylum Myxococcota; order Polyangiales; family Polyangiaceae; genus Sorangium; species Sorangium sp. So ce375. The sequence goes on along the minus strand of NZ_CP150335.1, from coordinate 8,020,834 downwards.
GAGTGGATGTACGTGGCGCGCTCGGCGGTCTCGTCCTCACCGCACGCCGGCAGGGTGTAATAGACGCCGAGGCGATGGCCCGTCTCGGCGGCGACGTCGCGCAGCCCGCCGAGCACCTTGGCCTGGGAGAGGCCGACCGCGATCTGCTCCTTCATCGTCTCGGCCTCCATGTTGAGCAGGAGCACCACGTCGAGGAGCGGCCGGCCCTCGGCGCGCATCCGCCGCGCGAGCCCCTCGGCGATGACATGAGAGCTGAAATACTGCGTCTCGATGTAGATGAAGCGGTCGGCGGCGTCGATGGCATCGAGGTAGAGGTCGCGTATCTCCGTGCACTGCGGGACGCCGGTGGGCGCGCCGTGCGGATCGGTGCGGCTCAGCGTGACGCGCGCCGTCGCGAGGGGGATGCCGCCCTCGGGCCGGTAGTCGGGGAACGTCGGCTCGGCGCCGTCGACGTCGGGCAGCGTGATGTCCACGCCGCCCGCGCGCCGCCAGCGATCCGTGAAGATCTCGGTCAGCGCTCGGGCGACCGCGCGGCCTCGAAGGTAGGCCTGCACGTCGTGAAACGGCTTGTGCGGCTCTCCTCGGCTGACGCGGAGCGGGTTCTTGGCCGCGTGGCTGCGGTCGTCCCAGCGGTGGTCGCAGAGATCGAGGCCGCCGAGGAACGAGAGCTCACCGTCCACCACCACGAACTTCTGGTGGTGCGAGGCGCGCTCGACGTGGGTGGAGTCGAAGAGGAAGTGGAGACGATGGTTCGTCCACTCGAAGACGAGCTGCTGGAGCCACTCGCGCTCGAGCGCGAACACGAGGTGGAAATCCCACGCGAGGATGAAGATCTGGAGATCGGGGCTCCGCTCGCAGAGGTGGTTCAGGAACTTGAGCAGCGTGATCGGGCTCGACACCTGCTCCTCCCTCCCGCCCCGGAGCAGGGCGACGTCGCTGTCGAACTGCCAGCCGGCGAGGAGCAGGTACCGCCGCGCCCTGGACGCGACCCCGTAGAACTCGGGGTAATACTCGTCGGCGTCGACCAGCAGGCCGACGTCGTCCACCGGGGTGTCGCACCACGTGTGGCGCCGAGGGTCGATGATCGTCCGTGCTTCCCTCATCGCGCCCCTACGTCCTGAGGTGCTCGTCGACGAGCCGCTTCAGGCCCGCCACGTCGGGCTGGCTCCCGCTCGCTTCGCCGATCGCGGCGAGCCGCTCCGCATCGTTGCGCGAGAGATCGGGGCATATCCACTCCAGCAACGCTGCCCAGTCCGGCGCGCCGTCGCAGCTATAGCAGTCATCCGGGATCGGCGTATTGTCGGGGAAATTCCTGAAAGCCATGTACGGCATCACATCACCCTTCGTGCCGGGAACGCGGTCGCGTCGTCATCCCATCGTCAACCATGGCTCGCGCTGGCGTGTCCGCGGGGCGCTGGCCACCTCGGCTATGGCGCCGGCGGAGCGAGGGGGCAAGCGTGCCCGAGGCCGTTCCGGTTCGCGCCGCCGGCGGGCCGTGCCCGGAGTGGGGTCCGTGTTCATGTTCAGGGGAGAGCCCAAAAGGCGCCGCGCCGTGCACGCGACGGCCGTCGGGTCATCGCGCCGGCGCCCTCGGCGCGCCGGCGCTCGGCCGTGTCAGGGGGCGCAGCCGATCCGCTCCGGCGCGACCGCCACGTCGTCATACCACATCGTCCGCGCCGGGCCGTGGAAGCCGAGGTAGCCGAAGCTGAACGTCTTGTAGGCGAGCTTCTTCCAGTTGGTCTTGTCGATGATCTTGGTGCCGTTGGCGTAGACCTGGACGTCGCCCTTGGTGCCGTCGAAGTAGGCCTCCATGCAGTGCCACTGGTCCTTGGGGAGCTTCACACCGTTGCTCCCGCACCGGGCCTCGCCGCCCACGGACAGGGCGACGTCGTCGCGCATGTTCAGCACGAGCTGGCAGTATTGCTCGGCGACCTCCATGTTGTCGCCGATGTTCGGCTCGCCGTCGCCCGTCATGGCCTGGAAGTAGGCGTTGTGATCGGACTGGCCGAGGTCGACGCTGCTGCGCACGTAGAGGCGGACCCAGAACGCCGGCCCGGGCGCCGGGACGGAGAGCATCCTCCAGTCGTAGCCGCTCATTCCGGGGTTCACGCGCAGCGCGCGCGTGCCTGCGTGGACGATCGAGGAGTCGATCGCCATGTTCTTCAGCGCATCTGCCGCCTGGTACGCGGGGCGGTACGTCGCGCCGTCGGGGAGCCCATCGTCCTCGAAGTCGGAGCAGAACGTCGCGCTCGCCGGGCACCCGCCGGTCGGCGCCCCGCTGCCGGTGCTCGCCGCGGCGGTCGTCTCGGGCGTCCCGGTGCCCGTGGTGCTGCTGCTGCCGTTGCTGGTGCTGCTGGCGTCGCTGCCGCCGCCGCTGGTGGTGGTGCTGCCGCCGCCGCTGGTGGTGGTGCCGCCGCCGCTGGTGCCCGTGGTGCTGCTGCTGCCGTTGCCGCTGCTGCCGGCGACGGGGTTGCCCGCGCCCGAGCTCACGCTCGCGCCGCCGCCGGTCCCCGCGCCGCTGCCGCCCGCGCCTCCCGTCTCCGAGGAGTCGTTCGCGCCGTCGGAGCAGCCCGCCGCCGCGGCGGACAGGGCCAGACAGGAGATCCCAACCCAAGTGAAGCGTGCGATTTCGCGATGAAGAGAAGAAGTCATGTCGATGCCCGAAGGGTGATAGGCCCGCTGCCGGAGCTGCGCTGCCGCAGCGCGGCACGTTTGCCGGTGATTCTAAGAAACCGCTGCTGCGCTGAGGCGCCAACGAGCGCTCGGCGCGGCGCACAGCTATAGCAGAATTCGCCGCGTTTCGGGGGGCGTTCTTCCGGGTCCAGAAGGGCCGTAAACTTTTGCGTGGAGCGGTGAGCGCGGACGGCGCGGCGCCCGGCGGGCTGGCGCCCATCGCGCCTGCGCCTTGCCACCCACGGTGGCCGATCTCGGCAGGGCTGCGCGCGGGCTCGGCCTCGTCGCCCGCCGGCCGCGGAATGCATCTTGAACCCGCCATGAGCCATGAGCGACGAGGCTGCGCATCCTGGTGACGCAGCGGGGGCCGAGGGGCTCCTGCTGACCGAGGCGGCTCGTGAAGCGGGCGTGCGCGTGCATCCGGTCGACACGTGGCTCGAGGAGCTCTTGTCCCACGCGGTGCGCCGCTACAACCAGCGGCCTCGCCCCGCGAGCATCTCGGCGTCGACCGGCGTGACGGAGCCGACCGACGCGTGCGCGGTCATCCGGCGCGCCTGCGTCCGCTCGGCGCTCGCGGGCGGCGCGACCGGCGCGCTCTCGACCGGCGCGGCCGTGGCCACGGCGCAGACGGACGGGCTCGGCGGGCTCGTCGCGATCCCTGCCGCCGCGCTCGCGCTCGGCGGCGAGACGGTGCTCCGGCTGCTCCTCCACGTGCGGATGCTCTGCGAGCTCGCCGATCTCTTCGGGCTCCGCTTCGATCCGGACGAGCCCGCCGACGTGTGGGGGCTGCTCGCCCTCACGTTCGGCGTCGTGGAGCACCCCCAGGACACGGACGATCCTGCGGCCACGCTCGCGCGCTCGGCGCGCGCGCGCGGCTCGGGTGTGGCCAAGCAGCTCGCGGCGCGGCTCGCCGGCGAGAGCGTGGCGCGCAACCTGGTGCCCGTGCTCTCGGTCGCCTCGTCGTCGATCACGAGCTGGGTGGTCACCCGGCGCCTCGGGGACACCGCGCGCCGATACCTGCGTTACCGGCGCGCGTTCAGCGGGCCGCTCTGCGACGAGGCGCTGCGCCCGCACCTCGATCGGCTGTTCGACGGGCTCTGGTTCATCTTCACCGCCGACGGCCGCCTCACGCCGGAGGAGACCGCGCTGCTCGCGCTCGTGCTGGGTCAGCTGCCGGCCTCGGCGCGCGCTGGCCTGAACGAGCGGCTCGCCGACGACATCGCCTGGATCGAGCGCCTCCGCGCCGTGCCGGAGGGCGCGCGCGCCCCGCTGCTGCGCGCGCTCGAGGTCGCGGCGGCCATGGACAAGGTCGCGTCGCTGCGGGAAAGGAAGCTCCTTGCCCACGCCGCGGCGGCCCTCGGCCTCAGGGTCGACGAGGCCGGGATCGCTCGGATGATCCGCGAGTTCGAGGAGATCGGCACCCTCGGCGTGGCCGCGTAGCGCGGGCCGCCCCGCGTCGAGGAGCGTCGGCGCCGGCGAGAGCGGCGAGGGGCCACACCCGCGGCGATGGCCGGGCGGTGATGGCGAAAGCCGAGCGTCGGCGCGGTCGACCGTCCTTGCCCTCGGGCCGATCGAACGGCGTGCCGCGGCTCAGGAATGAGAGCGGCCCGTCACAGCGCGCGACAACGTGGATTCACGGAGCGCACGAGCTCGTCGGCGTCGCCGGTGATCTGGCCGATGGCGCTCCCCTTCGAGCACTTTACCGCGAAGCCTGTGCTGTGCATGTTGCCGATGCCAGGGCCGACATTGATGTTGCTGTCGCTCGCCTTCCACTCTTCGATCGTCTGGCACAGCAGCTCGACCCGGTAAACCAGGGAGTCGACCCAGATGTTGATCCCGACAAGGACCTGGCTCGCAGGGCAGATCACGCTGCCCGGCGATCCGCCGTTGCCGCCGGCGGTCACGGTCTGGAATGCGGTGCCCAGGGTGCCGTCGCTGGCGAGCGGCGCGCAGATCAGGCCGATTTGATCGACCGAGCCGCCGCTCCGACCGTGGACGCCGACAGCCACGTTGCCGTTCCCACAGGAGATATCGTAAGAGATGTCGACGCCGGTACCGCCGGTACCGCCCGTGCCAGCGCCGCCGGTGCCGCCCGTGCCAGCGCCGCCGGTGCCGCCCGTGCCAGCGCCGCCCGTGCCGTCGGCGCCGCCGGCGCCGCCCATGCCGCCGCTGCCCGCGCCACCACCTGCCGTGCCACCACCGCCGCCTGCCGCGCCGACGCCCGTCGTGTCGGCAGTGCCCGAGAAGTCGAGCGCGTCGACCCCCGAGATGGCGTTGCACGCCGCGCTCCCGCACACGAGGGCGAGCGCTGCGGCCGTCACCGTCGCGAGAAGCTCTGTCGTCCGGACTGCTGCGTACTCTCTCATCTCAGAAGCTCCGTAGCGGGTGATCTGGCCGAGCCCGAAGCCCGCCTGCGCGGTCGTCGTGCCGAGCGGTCTGCGACGAGGGCAGCCTGGCGCTCGACCGAACCATACCTGCGAGGATGGCCGGAAGGAACCTGATCCGAGAGCCCGTGCTGTGCTCGCCGCGCTGGCCAGGGCCGGGCCATGGGCCTCGGCGAGCCCGAAGGCGAGGGGCTTGACGAGCCCGTCACCTCCTCGACGCGCGAGCGGGACATTCCCGGCCGCGCGCAGCTTCGCCGAGAGGCACGGCGGGGAGCTTCGGCCCAGAGGCGAACGACGAGACCTTCTCGTGGTGCTTTCTCGCCTGACGCACGGCGATGCCCATCGGTCAGCGCTGGGGGATGCGCCTCGAACGCGGCCCGGGCTCGGTCCGGTAGCGAGGCCGTCGGTCGCGCGGCCGCGGCGGCGCGTCGCGCCGTGGCGGCCGCGTCGATACCTACCCGTCCGGTGGGCTCAGCAGCGTCAGCCCCCGTTGCGCATTCGAGCAAGTCGTTGCGTGTCCGAGCAGCGGCCTGTCGACGGCGCGGCGCCGGATCCATCGCTCGAGCCCAGCCGTCTCGCCGTGTGTTGCCGGTTTTCCCCTCGCGCAGCCGGGATTTCTGGCGACTCGTGCTTGAAGTCTCGCTCGGCGCGCGGTGTGCAAGGTCACCGTGCATCACCCGGCACGCACCAGTCAGCATGTTCGGGTAGGTAGAAGGACAGGAATCGAAGATGACACAGTTCAGGTTGATCGGCGCTCTGGTGTCCACCGCGATCGTTACTGCGGCTCCGCTCGCTCGTGCGGCCAGCACGACACCGATTCAGGACCTTACGCTCGTCGAGGAGACGAGCGCACCGAGCTCGGCGGACGCGAGCGACAGCTCGTCCAGCGATTATCACGGCCACGGGTACGGCGGCCACCACGGGTACGGTGGCGGCCACCACGGGTACGGTGGCGGCCACCACGGGTACGGTGGCGGCCACCACGGGTACGGTGGCGGCCACCACGGGCACGGCGGTCACCACGGGCACGGCGGTCACCACGGCCATTGGGGTTTCAGGTCCGACGTTTCGCGGACAGGGCTCCCGACTCCGGTCGTGAGCCTGACGGCTGGTCAGCGCTGATGCCCTGACGGTTCACGGCGCCGCTGGCAGGCCGAGCGGAGGCTCGGCCCCAGCGGCGCCGTGCTGGCAAGGAGGGTCATCCGGTCGGGCGAGGTGCCGGCGTCGTCGGCACATGGGGGTGAGCTTCATGAAGGGAACAACCATGGGCCGAGGGCGCGCCATCCTTCTGCTCGCCGCGGCGGCGGCCCACCTCGTGGTGGTCTGCCTGGGCGCCCTGCAGGTTGACGCCGGAGACGGCGGCTGGGCGCGCCGAGCGCTGCAGTATTATGGCCTGCTCTCAGGAGCCGACAGCGGGTACTCATTCTTCGCCCCTGGGGTCGGGACGAACCTCTCCGCGAGCTTTCAGGTGAACGGCGCGAACGGGGACAACGCCACCGATGTCCTGGAGACGGGGGTGAGCCATGAAGCGGATATCCGGGTCAGGAACATCATCGGGATGTTCTCGTTGGAGGAGGATCAGATGGTGAGGCGCTCGCTCGTGGCTTCCTGGGCGGGCAAGGTGCTCGCCAGGCATCCAGACGCCGGCAGCGTCGTCGTCCGACTCGATACGTTCGAGCTCCCCTCGATGGCGGAATACCGCGACGGGAAGGCCGCGGGATGGAAGATGAACTATCGAGCGAAATTCGTGCATCACGCGAAGCTCACGCGCGCGCAGCAAAGCGACGGGAGGGCGCCGTGACCGCGCGGTCGATGCCCGCTCCCCGGGCTGCCATCGAGCGCGGGGTCGCGCGAGCGTGGGCGGCCGTCGAGCGCTTCGCCTTCGCTCCTGCGTCTGCAGCGCCGCTCGCCGTGCTCCGGATCGGGCTCGCCTCCGTTCTCCTCGTCCAGGCGGGGATGGTCGCGCCCGCGCTGTTCGAGCTTTACGGACGATCGGGGATCCTCCAGACCCCGCTCCTCGACGCGCATGGAGGGCCGGGCTTCGTCCGGCTCGGCTGGCTGATAGACCGCCTCGCCACGCTCGGGATCGGAGAGGGGCCCATCATCGTCGCCGTGGGCGCCTCGTATGTGCTCGCCCTCGCCGCGCTGCTCGCGGGATGGCACACGAGGGTGGCCGCGGCAGGCGCCTGGTTCTCCCACCTGATGCTGATGATGACGGCGGACAGCACGAACTACGGTGTAGACCAGTTCGCCAACATCTTCCTGTTCTACCTCATGTGGATGCCGGCGGGAGCGGCGCTGTCGCTCGATCGACGGCTCGGCCGCGCGCCCGTCGGGCCCACGAGCTCGGCGCGGCTCGCCCTGCGCGTGGTGCAGATACACCTCTGCATCGTCTACCTCACGGGCGGGCTGGGAAAGGCGCTGGGCGAGCAGTGGTGGAACGGCGATGCCATCTGGCGAACGCTCAACCTGCCGGATTACCGCCAGTACGACTTCACCTGGCTGGCCCGCTATCCATGGCTCGCGGTGGTCGCGGGCTGGACGGTGCTGTTCATCGAGTGCGGCTACCCTCTCATGATCTGGCCGCGGCGCACCCGGCGGCTCTGGGTAGCGGCCACGGTGGCGCTCCACGTCGGCATAGCGGTCTTCATGGGGCTCAGCGTCTTCGGGGCCATCATGGCTGTGCTGACCATCTCTGCGTTCGCGGTGCGGGCAAATCCTCCCGAATCGATGCTCTCCGAGACGGACGCGCCTCGCGGCGAGGGCGCGACGTCTGCCCCGCAGGAGCTGCACGGGCCAGCTCGCCACCACGGCGTTCGGCTGGCCCCAGGCACGCGCGGATGAAGTCGCGACCCCCAGCGCGAGTTCCCCGAGATCACGGACTGAGAGCCGGGGACGCATCGACGGGCGTTCGGCTCGCCAGGCGCTAGGCGGCTCGCCGCCCAGCGGTCATCACGCCTTCTCTCCACCCTCGCGCCGGATCCCGAGCTTCCGCATCTTGCTTTGCAGTGTCGTCGGCTTCAGCCCCAGCCCCGCCGCGGCGCCGTCCTCTCCGTAGATCTTCCCGCCTGACGCTCGCAGCGCCTCCTCGATGCAGCGCTGCACCGCCTCTCGGTACGTCATCGTGCGCCCTGGCGTGCCGGGCGCCGCGGAGAGCGGCGCTGACAGGATCAGCTCGTCCCCGGTCGACATCACCATCGACCGCTCGATCACGTTCTCCAGCTCTCGCACGTTGCCCGGCCATCCGTGCGCCCGCAGGCGCGCCATCGACGCCGCGCTCACCCGCGGCGGCGTCCGGCCGAAGCTCGCTGCGACCTTCTCCACGATGGCGCGCGTGAGCGGCTCCAGGTCCTCTGGTCGCTCCCGCAGCGGGGGCACGACGATCGGAAACACCTGCAGACGGTAATACAGGTCCTCGCGGAACGCTCCGCTTGTCACCATGGCCTCGAGCGGCCGGTGCGTCGCGGCGATCACCCGCACCGAGACGCGCACCGCGCCCTCGCCGCCGACGCGCTCGATCTCGCCCTCCTGGAGCACGCGCAGGAGCTTCGCTTGCGCCGCCCTGGGCAGCTCGCCGATCTCGTCGAGCAGCAGCGTCCCGCCGCTCGCGCGCTCGAACATCCCATGGTGCCGCGCCGCGGCGCCGGTGAACGCGCCGCGCTCGTGGCCGAAGAGCGCGCTCTCGACGAGCCCCTCGGGCAGCGCGCCGCAGTTCACCGCGAGGAACGGCCGCTCCGCGCGGCGTGAGAGCGCGTGGATGCGGCGCGCGATCACCTCCTTGCCCGTGCCCGTCTCGCCGCGCACCAGCACGGTCGTGTCCTGCCGCGCGACGAGGGGCACCATCTGCTGGAAGATCGCCCGCATCGCCGGGCCTACCGCGACCACCTCCCTCGGCAGCGCGACGCGATCGAGCTCTTCCTGGAGCGTCCGCTTCTCCCCCTGCGCGCGGCGCGCGATGGCCGCGACGCGCCCGAGCACCTGCACCTGCCGCAGCGCCACGGCGAGCAGGCGACCGATCGCCTCCAGCAGGGCGGGCGAGAGGTCGAGCGTCGCGCCCTCGCCGAGCGCCATCGTGGCGCAGCCGAGGGCGCCCTCCGCGTCGCGGAGCGCGAAGACGGCGATCGTCTCGCCGCTCGCCCCGCGCCGGACCTCCGGCGCGCCCGGCGCGACCGCGCCGCGGCGCAGATCGAGCCGCCGTAGCGGGAGATGGCGCGCGAGCGCGGCGCACACCGCGGGGACGAGCGTCGCCTCGGTGTGCGCGCGCGCCGAGGCCTCGCCCAGATCGGCGAGCACCAGGAGGGCGCGATCGGCGGAGGCGGTCATCGGGCGCGGAGCGAGGCCACCGACATGGCGTTGCTCGGCACCGTAGGAGCGTTGCACGCGCCGCACAAGGCCCGCGCGAGCCCGGGAAACGCCGGTCCGGCCGCGGGCACGCGCTGTGCGAAGGAGGTGGGCGAGGCGGGCGAGGCGGTCGCGCGGACGACCGCGCCGCCGAAAGGAACCCTTATGGCCTACGTCATTGCCGAGCCTTGCATCGCCACCTGCGATACCGCCTGTGTCCCTGTCTGCCCTGTCGACTGCATCCACGGTCCGCTGACGGCCGACGAGATCGCGCGCATCCCCGAGGAAGAGAGGAAGACGCGCCTCGCAGGTCTCCAGCTCTACATCGATCCCGAGGCGTGCATCGGCTGCGGTGCCTGCGAGAACGAGTGCCCGGTGGGCGCCATCTTCGATGAAGACGAGCTGCCCACCGAGTGGCAGCGCTACCGGGAGATCAACGCCCGCTTCTTCGACGACCGCGCGGAGGCGCGCGCTCCAGAGGGGACCTGAGCGCCGCAAGGGAGCGGCCGATATCCATCGTCGACACGCGGAAACGCGGAGGCGGCTGCGGGGCGTTGACAGCCCGGAGTTGCCGGGATCTCATGGTCCCTTCTTCGTCGTGCTCCGCCTACCTGTCAGCTTCCAAGCGCGAGCGATGTGCATCGGGCTCTGCTGTGCGGCGCTCGCGTGCATGGCGCCGCCCGGCCCGAAGGGCGTCCTTCGCTTCCTCGCGTCTCCTGCGGGGCTGGGCGTCGCCGCGCTGGCGCTCATGGCGCTGGGGACGTCGATCGAGGAGCTCGGCAGGATCCGGCGCATCCGCACCGGCGTGGGCCTCTGCGTCGCTGCCGCCGCGCTCCTCGCGGCCGGCGGGCTGTGGGGCGCCGCGCTGCCCGCCCTCAAGCCGTCGCTCGCCTGGTTTGCCTGGCTTCTTTATGGCGCCGGCGCGATCGGCGTCGCCCTCGCGCTCCGGCGTGACCTCGCGGTCTATCGCGATCCCCGCCACGGTCAATCCGTCCGCCTGGAGTCGATCTCGGCCGACGCCGTTCGTCTTACCGCCAACGGCGCTCCCGTCACCATCCCCACGGCCCTGATCCGCAGCGTGAGCCTCGGCACCGGCCTTGAAGGGCGGGGGGTCTTCGTCCTCGTCGGCAGCCGGGACAAGGTGATCGGCGACGCGCGCGCGCTGCCCTGGGTCGCTGCCCATCGGGACGGCGACACCTTCCTCTTGACCGAGCACCAGGCGGCGCTCGACGCAGAGGTCTTGGCCGCGCGGCTGCTCGAGGCAGCTTCCGCCGGCGGAGGGGAATATCGATGAAGCCGAACGATCGCGCCGCGGGTGACTCCCTCGAGATCCCGCTCCGCCGTCCCTACGCGGAGCTCGTGCTGAGCGCCCTCTTCTTCGCGGTCTGCGCGGCGGTCCTCGCCTACCGGGCCCACACGAACGACCGCGGCCTGATCCTGAACGGGATCCTCCATTTCGAGCCCGGAGGCGCCGACGTCTTCTATGCGGTGCTGGCGATCCTGTCAGGGGTTTTCAGCGCATTCGGCGTCCTCGCCGCCGCGCGGTTCGCCGCGCTCAAGGAGTTCCGGATCGTCCTTGGCCCTCGATCGATCACCTTGCCATCGATGCGTCCGCTCCAGGGGGCGCGGGAGGTCACCGTGCCGCTCGATCGCATCGAGGCCGTGGAGCTGCAGCCGCCGGCCAAGCCGATCACGCTGGTGATCCGCGAGGACGATCGCTCCCACAGCATCCCGCAGCGCTGGCTCACCAAGGGCTGGCCAGCCGAGGAGGTCTCCGGCGCGATCATGGCGCGGGTGCGGGGGGCGCAAGCGGGGCGGCGCGCCGGCGGGTAGCGCCCCGCGGGTTGCGGGATCTCCGCGGCGGCGCGGTAGTAGGATGGCGCTCGATCGGGAGGAGGCATCCATGAAGGCCGCGGCCGCGCTGGTGAAGGACATTCGCGAAGAGCTCAGGAGCATCGATGATCAGCTGAGGGCCCATCCCTATCCGGACGCCATCGAGCGGGGCGAGGTCACGCTCGATGGATAAGGCCTTTCCGGGCCACCAGCACCACGTGGTGCTCAGCGACCTGCGCTCGATGGCGATGATGCTCCAGCGCTTCGGGGACACGCAGCTCGGCATGACGGCCAAGCGCCAAGCACAAGCAAGAAATGCGGGAAAGAGTTAAACCGCAAGGGCGCAAGGGGCGCGAGGGACCAGAGACGAGATATTTTCTTGTCTTCCCCTTGCGCCCCTCGCGCCCTTGCGGTTTCTCTTCCCTTCTGTTGATTTCTTCGGGACCCCAGCGTGATAGGGCCGCCTCATCGTCGGTTCAGCGGGGAGCCTCCGCGCGTCAGAGCGTCTCGAGGTAGGCGACGAGATCGTCGATCTGGGCCGGCGTGAGCGCCGAGGTGGCGCCGTGCTGGTCTCCTCCGCCGCACGGACCGAAGCGGTCGTGGAGGGTCTCGGCGCAGCCGTCGTGCATGTACGGGGCGCGGGCGGCGACCCCGTTCAGCGAGGGCACCTGGAACGGCTTGCCCGTGCCCACGTCGACCGTCTCGTTGCTCGTCAGCCGCTCGCCCGAATGGCACGTGGCGCACCCGAGGGCCGGGTCGTTGAAGAGGGCCTCGCCGCGTCGTGCCGCGTCCTCGTCCGCCGGCTTCGACCGCGGCAGGGGCTTGATCGCGTCGAGCCACACCGCGAACGCTTCGAGGTACTCGCGGCTCTCGAGCTGGTCGCTCATCCGTAACAAGAACACCTCTTGCATGAAGGCGTCGAAGTTCGCCAGGCTGCCGTCCCAGAACAGCGGCATCGTCGAGAGGACGCCGCCTGCGACAGATGGCGTGCGGCGCGGGCCGATGACCTCGAAATTCCATACCCTGCCATCGTCACGCCCCTCCGGGTGGCAGGACGCGCAGGCGATCGTGCGGCCCCACTCCGCGCCATGAAACATGAAATGGGCGTCGTCGAGCCGGCTCTCCCCGAGGAGAGAGAGCTTGTCGAGCGCCTCGCCGGTGAGGGCCGAGAGGCGCAGGAGGCTCGCAGGCTCCCGCACCTGGACGAGCAGGTTTCGCTCGCCGTCGTAGCCGACGGCGATGGGCTCGCCGTGATCTTCGAGCGCGATGGCGCGCTGCTCGGCGGCGAGCTCGCAGGTATCGAACCCGTCGTAGTGCTCGAGGGTCTCGAGCGGCGTCTCGACGAGGGTGCGGCTTCCCGCGTGCACGACCGCCGCGCTGAGCCCGTCCGGTGATACCGCGATATCGACCGGGAGCACCCCTGTCCCGATGCCGCCCACGGAGGGCGCGGGCAGCGCGAGTGTCGCCTGGGCTTCGCCGGGCAGCGGGCGCATCACGGCCACAGCCGACAGGACCAGGCTCCAGTCGCAAAACTTCGCCCAGTAGCGGTTGCCCCTCTCGAGGTCGATGGGCGTGACGAGGCCGCGCTGGTGCACCATGGCCACGCCGCCCCCGGGCAGCGGGACCGTCCTCCACGCGACCGCCGGCTCGAACTCGCGCTCCCCGTACATCTTGGGGCCGAGGTACACGGTCTGGGTGTACCCCGGCGGCTTGAGGCGCCCGGTCACGGTCCCGTCTTTCGCGAGGACCAGGAGCTCGGCGGACCGGAAGCGGCTCACGAGCAGCGAATCCCCCTGTACGATCACGTCGCGCAGGTCGCGGTCGAGGCGGAGCTCGCGGACCGGCGGGGCAGCGAGGTCCGAGGAGAACGTCACGAGCTCGCCGCCCGCGCACGTCACGTGGAGCAGGCCTGTCGAGGCGTCGTGAGCGATCCCGCGCGGTGCGGGGCAGGCAGGCCTGCGGTGCGTTTCCCCGGTCGCGAGATCGATCGTGACCACCGCGCCCCCGCGGCGGAGGGCGACGTGAGCCGTGCCAGCCGGCCCCTCGATCACGCGCCCGGGCTCGTCGCCCTCTTCCAGGGCGATCGTGGTGTCCACGTCGAAGGTGGCGAGGTCGATGATGGATATCCTGTCGCGATCCGGATCCGCGGCGACGGCAAACGCCTTGTCGGAGGTCACGAGAAGCGTTCCGCCGCTGATCGGCGGAGGCGGCACCGCGGACACGCGGGGGGGCGGAGGTGGCGAAGGATCATCCCACGTCGCAGGCTGCTCTTCCCATGGGGTTGGGTCGTCGGGAAAGTAGCCCGAGCATGCAGCGACAGCCGTGATCATGGTGATGAGCGCGGTGAGCCGCGCCCCGGAGTGAGCGTCCATCATGCCTCCTGTGACCCGCGCGGCGATGCAAGTTGTCTGCCGTGGTCGCGCCCAGATCTCGAGGCGAAAGCGATCGCTGGAATGAGCGGTGTCGCCGCGCTCGTCGGCGCGTCCGTGCAGCTGAACTCACCTTCTCAGCCTGAGGCGCTGGCCCCCGAGCGTCGGATTCGTGCTGAGAGACGCAATCTGGATACGTTCGAGAGGCCCGGTGTTGCTGCCGTTTCACACGTTCAGCGAGCGCGACTTCAAGATCGACCTCCGCGCCAAGACAATCACGTGTCCCGCGGGACGGGTCGACGTGGTCGAACCGGGCGACGGCGCTCGCTGATCAGGCGCCGCCGGCGCCGCCGTTACCGCCGGTCCCCACGCCGCCGGTCCCACCGCCGCCGCCGGCGCCGCTTCCACCGCCGCCGCCGGCGCCGTTTCCACCGCCGCCGGAGCCGCCGGTCCCCCCGCCGCCGTTGCCGCCGTTTCCACCGCCGCCAGCGCCGGCCCCGCTTCCGCCGTTTCCACCGCCGCCGTTGCCGCCGGGCAAGGCGTCGGCGAAATCGCAGTCCTGATCGATGCCGTCGCCGGGCGTGTCGGTGGCGCCGGGGTGAATGGCCGGATCCTCGTCGTTGCAGTCTTCTTCAGGACCGAATCCATCACAGGTCGCCTGGTGGCCGTCGCCGTCGTTGTCGGTGGGGGGCGCGTCGCAGGGGGGAGCGCCGTAGCAGGCCATCAGGGTGACGGCCATGAGGCCGCCGGAGGCCACCGCGAGCAGCCGGCTCGCGATCCCGTGGCGCGGGGGCGCGCACGCGGCGCGCTCGGCCGTGGCCGCCGCGCCGCAGTGCGGGCAGGCGGAGGCGCCGGAAGGAAGGAAACCATCGCAGTGAGCACAAGCGCCGAGGGTCAGCATGGGAGTCTCCGTCGTGGTGGCCAGGCGGCCGATCCGCTCTCGGTCTTGGCAGGGGCCGAGCCGAGGGGGACAGCCTGTCCCTTGTAACGCAAAGCCGGCCGGCGCCGCACGCGGAAGGCATGGCGGTCCTGGCATCCATGTCACGGTCCCCAGGAGATCGGCCGGCGCAGGGGAACGCCGGGCGGGCGCTCGGCTTCGCGGTATGCTCGGGGAATGGCGCTGCGCCGTCTCGAGGTCGCTCCCGGTGAGCATGCTCCCGCGTACGTGGTCTGGGAGCTGACGCTGCGCTGCGATCAGCCCTGCAGGCACTGCGGATCCCGCGCAGGGGCGGCGCGGCCGTCCGAGCTCGGCACCGAGGAGGCGCTCGGCGTGGTGCGGCAGCTCGCGGTTATGGGGGCTCGCGAGGTGGTGCTCATCGGGGGCGAGGCGTACCTGCACGATGGGTTTCTGGAGATCATCGCGGCGCTCAAGGCGGCGGGCGTGCGTCCGACGATGACCACGGGGGGGCGGGGGATCACCGCGGAGCTCGCGGCGCAGATGAAGGAGGCCGGGCTGTACAGCGTCTCGGTCAGCGTCGACGGGCTGGCGCGCGCCCACGACCTGATCCGCAAGGCGCCGGGCAGCCACCGGAGCGCGCTCGCCGCGCTCGGGCACCTGCGGGGCGCGGGGCTGATCACGGCGGCGAACACCAACGTCAACCGGGTGAACCAGGGGGATCTGGAGGCGCTCTACGAGCTCCTGCGGGAGCAGGGGGTCAGGGCGTGGCAGGTGCAGATCACCTCGGCGCTCGGGCGCGCGGCGGACCGGCCGGGGATGCTGCTCCAGCCCTATGATCTGCTCGACGTGCTGCCGCGCATCGCCGCGCTGAAGCGGCGGGCGTTCCGGGACGGGATCACGGTGATGCCTGGGAACAACCTGGGGTACTTCGGGCCTGAGGAGGCGCTCCTGCGCTCGCTGCGCGAGGGCGGGCGCGATCACTTTCGCGGGTGCCAGGCCGGGAAGCTGGTGCTGGGGATCGAGTCCGACGGGGCGGTGAAGGGGTGTCCATCGCTGCAGAGCGACCGCTACGTAGGGGGCAACCTGCGCGAGCGCGGGCTGCGGGAGATCTGGGACGAGGCGCCGCCGCTCTCGTTCGCTCGGGCGCGCACGGTGGACGACCTCTGGGGGTTTTGCAGGGGCTGCGCGTTCGCGGAGGTGTGCATGGGCGGGTGCACCTTCACGGCGCACGCGCTCTTCGGGCGGCCGGGGAACAATCCGTATTGCCACTTCAGGGCGCGCACCCTGGCCGCGCAGGGGAAGCGCGAGCGGCTCGTGCCCACCGAGCCGGCGGAGGGCAGGCCGTTCGACAACGGGCTGTTCGAGATCGTCGTGGAGGATCTCGAAGCGCCCGAGGACAGGCTCGATTCCCCGGAGCAGCTGGTCCAGCTGACGCGCAAGCCGCGGGCTGCGCCGCCGGCCGATCAACCGGCATGAGAGCGCCGGAGGAGCGGAGGCGAGCTCATGACGACGCTGTGGAGTTCGGGACGGGGCCCCGGAAGAGATGAGCGAGAGCGCCGCTCACGTTGATCGAGCGTGGAAATGAGCCGTCAAGTCGGCGCGCGCTCCGTGGTACACCCTGCAGTCATGACGACGGGCGCGCCGCGATCCATCTACCTCCCCGGTGTCTTCGAGGCGCACGACCTCGCCGCCCTCCACGATCTCATCGACGCGCACCCCTTCGGCATGCTCGTCGCGCCGGGGGAGGACGGCGTGCCCATGATCGCCCACGTGCCCTTCCTGCTCGATCGCGACAGCGGCCCTCACGGCACCTTGCTCGCGCACGTCGCGCGGGCCAACCCGATCCGGCGCGCGCTCGACGGGAGCACGCCGGTCCTGGCCGTCTTCCGCGGGCCGCACGGGTACATCTCGCCCGGGTGGTACGCCTCGCGCGACGACGTGCCGACCTGGAACTACGCCGTCGTCCACGCGCACGGCGCGCCGCGGGCCATCGAGGACCACGACGCGCTCTTCGCGCTGCTCGCGCGCCTCTCCGACGTGAACGAGCGCGGGCAGCCCGACCCCTGGAGCGTCGCGGAGCTCTCGCCGGAGCGGCGAACCGCGCTGCTCCCCGCGATCGTCGGCCTCTCCATGGAGATCACGCGGATCGAGGGCAAGCTCAAGCTCTCGCAGAACCGCCGCCCCGAGGATCGCGACGGCGCCATCGCCGGGCTGCGCGCGCGGGGCACGCCCGACGACCGCGCGCTCGTGGAGCAGATGGAGCGCGCCCGCCGTCGCTGAGCCGTCAGGCCTCCGCGCTCTTTCGAGCTAGCCGCGCCCTTCCTCGCGCTCACACCCGTACTTCTCGCGGATCTCGACCGCCATCCGGTGCACCACCGCGCCCGCGTCCGCGCGCACGTGCAGCTCCAAGCCCGGCATCAGCTCCACGCGCCGCCACGCTCGTCCGATCTCCTCCGTGTCCCCGCGCTCCCCCGCGCGGGGCGCCGCGCCGTCGGGCGACTCCAGCGGCAGCACCTCCTTCGCCAGCTCGTCGAGCGGGATCGTGGCGAGCTTCCGCTTGATCTCCGGGAGCAGCAGGTTGTGCTCGCGCAGCTTCTTGATCGCGAGCGCCCGGACGAGGTGCTCGCGGCCGTACGTCGTGCGGCGGCCGCGGAACGCGGGCTTGTCCATCAGGCCCTCGGCGATCCAGTGCTTGATCGTGCCAGTGCTCACGCCGGCGGCGCGCGCCAGCTCGACGGCGCTGTAACCGCGCGGGGCGACAGGGGGCGAAGGGACCAGGGGCATCGAGAGATCCTAGCCAACGAACCAGACATAAATCGAGCAAATCCAGAAAATGGGTCCTGGTTTCGAGGTGAATGAGGGCCACAACTAGAATTTTGCCGCTCTGATCTGGCTAATCACGCGCCTGAACCAGAAAATCGATTCAAAAATCAGGTGGGAATCACCCTGAACCTGGATAAATAACTCAGAAATCGAGCAAATGTCGGTTCGGGTAGCGCTAGGGCACCAATCAATCCCGTTGATCGAGCGAGAGATGAACCGCCATGTGGCCAAGGACGCCAAGGTGCTTCTCTCCCCTTGGCGGCGAACACCGGCTGGCCCTCTCCTTTGTCGCTTCGTTCGAGCTCCTCGCGCGACCTTTCGGCGGCGGTGCTGCACCTGCTCATCGAAGAGACCGAAGAGACCGCTTCCGCCGGGCTGCGAGCCCTGGTGACGGTCGGCGTCTGTGCTGTGGACACAAGCGGGCACCCCGACCGAGCGCGATCGATGACACGACGGGTGCGGTGCTTGTGGGCGCAACCGGGTTGAGCTCCCCGCAGGTCCCTGCGGTAGGCGCCGCGGGGCGCGCCGCTTCGCCGTGTGGGTGCGTGAACGTCACCCCTGTGCGGCTCTCGCGCCGCGCCGTCCGCAATGAGTCCATGAAGCGAAGCGGCTCGCCGGAGCGTGACGCCCCGCGATAACGTTGTTGCTGCGCGCGCGCGGCGGGTGGTAGCTTCTCGTGATTGCCTGGGGGTGCCATGTCTGCACGACACGTCATGTTCAATGCGCTGCCCGATCCCATCCGCGAGCGGCTCGTCCGGTCGCTCGCTGGTCAGGGGTGGCCGAGGCCCATCCTCTCCGAGCCGTCGAACGTCGGCATGGCGGTCTTCGGATGGGTCGTCCTCGCGCTGGCCTCCGCCGTCGTGACCCTGTTCTTGATCGGCAATCGCTTTGGCTCGCTTTGGTCGGGCGTTCAGGGCTCGGGGCACCTCCTCGGCTATGCCGGCAGCCTCTTCCTGCTCCTCGTGTCGGCCCTGATGGCCATCAAGCGGCTCAAGCTCAAATCGGCCCTGCCGTTCAACGCGGGCCGGTACCTGTTGCCGGCGGACTACGTCGAGGCGACAGGGCCGAAGCTGACGATCATCCCGATGTCGGCCCTCGTCAACGTCCGAACGGTGCACCACAGCACGAACCGGGTCTACACCCACTCGGTCATCACGTTCAGCTTCCAGGGGAATGTCAGCCAGTCGTTCGTCGTCCGGTCGCAGGCAGAGGTCGAGGCCAAGCTCGGCGAGCTCCAGTGGTCCCGGCAGGCGCTCCAGGCCGCGGTCGCGTCGAGGGACGTCCAAAAGCTCATCGCGCTGGACCCGTTCTTCGAGGTCCGGTGCGACGACGCGTGGGACAGGCTCGTGGCCGTTGACCCACCGCACGCCGCACATGGCGGCGCGCCGCGCGTGGGCACGCTGCCGTCGTTCCTCCGCCCCGGCTTCGTCGCGGGCGCCTCGACGCTGGTGGCGGTGATCCTGGCGCTGCCCTTGTGGTATGTGCGCAACCTCCTGAGCGACGAGGCGATGTTCCGTCGCGCCCAGGCGGAGGGGAGCGAGAGCGCCTACGAGGCCTATGTGTATTCGGGCAGCCGGCATCTCGATGAAGTGAAGAACAGCTTGCTCCCCCGGGCCGCGCTCAAGGAAGCGAAGGGACAGGGCAGCGTCACCGCCCTGCGCGCTGTCTTGAAGAAGTACCCGGGATCGGTCGTGGAGGGAGAGACGCGCGCCGCGGTCCATGCGCTCTTCTCGAAGACGCTGGCCGACTTTCACGCGCAAGCGTCGACGTCCGACCCGGGCATGCTGAGGTTCATGGAGAAGCTGATCTCGTACCTGGAGAAGAGCGAGCGGTCGACCGTCGAGGTCCGCTTCGCCCCGCCCTCTTCCGACATGCTCACGAAGCTGGACACGGTCTTGCAGCAGAAGGCGCGCAGCCGGGGCGGAGACGTGGCGCCCGTCGCGGGCCACTTCGATGACGAGCACTCCCTTCCTCGCGAGGTGGCCATCGTGAACAACCTGGCGGCCGGCTTCAAGCGGGTATTCCCGACGGACATCCTCGAGCTCAAGCAGGGGGAGCGCCTGATCGGCAGCGCCGACGCGGCCAAGGTCGACCTGAGCGTCCCGACGATCTTCATCCACTACGATATCGGCTGGTCCGGCACCATGTACTCGGGCGAGCGCAGCGCACGGGCGTTCGTGGGCATCCTCGTCGATTTCGCCGGGGCCATGCGGATCCCCGGGGAGCGCGACGTGTTCGACTTCAAGCTGAAGGTGATGCCCCCGGATGAGTTCACCGTGGAGTACACGAGCACGGCGGGGCTCGGCGCCAACCTCGCGAACGCACCCCCCGATGAGCGGGTCTACGAGGTGATGGCGCTCCGCGCCTTCGACCAGCTCGCGGGCAAGCTCAGGGCCATCTTCTTCAAGCCTGGCAGCGAGGCGCTTCAAGGGCTGGACAAGAGCAGCCCGGCCCAGGGGGGCTCGCCCTCTGGCGGCCGCCCGGTGGCGCGATCCTCCCCGCTATAGAACCTGGCGGCGGTGGTGCGGTAAGCACCGCACCACAAGCTCGAGGTACTTGGGCGCCTTCGCTCATTTCCTCACGACGAATTTCGCCGTCGTGAACTTGACTGTCCCGCTGTTGGACTGGGCCTCGACCAGCAGCTTGATCTCGTGCAGGTTCCCCAGGGGAAGGCCGAGCGCTTCCCACTTGGTGAAGTGTTCGGAAACGGAGATGGTGCCGCACGTGCGAGCCGTCCGCCGGATGCTGAAATACTGATCGAACGTCTCGCTTGGACCCGTGATGGCCGGCTTGTTCACGCGGGTCTTTTTCCACACGTCGTAGGTCTCGCCATCGGCAGTGAGCGTGCCCACCTCGTCCCGCGGCGTCCCGTCGGAAGAAAAACCCGCCGGCTTTTCGCTGCCCCAGTCGTCGAGGATGTAGAACTCGCGCAGCGGGTTGACGGTCCAGCCGTAGATGCCGATGTACGTCAAGCCGCCGTTCTCCTCCGTCTTTGTATGCGCGAACTCCGCCGAGACGGTGCCGATTTGGGTGTGCTTCTGGGTCTGGTTGAAGTCGAGCCCGACGCGCGCCAAGAAATCCTCGACGTTGTTCCATTCCGAGGTGAACGTGGCGTCGACGCCGTGCACGGTCATGCAGCCCGTCCCGCCTCCTTCCGCCCAGAGCTCATAACCGTAACCATTGCCCGCATTGCCTCGGCTGTTCGAGCAATACTCCTTGCCTCCGGTCAGGGGTGGCGCTGGCGGGCAGGAGTCCGCGGCGCCGCCGGTGGACGCGCCGCCGTCGCCGGTGGAGCCACCTCCACCCGTCGCTCCGCCCGCACCAGGGAGCCCACTGCTGCTGCTCGCGCCGCCTCCCCCCGTGGCGCCTCCGGTATCGGGGGCGGCGCCCGCGCCCCCGGCGCCCGGTTCACCGCCGCTTCCGCTCCCTCCGGTGGCTCCTGCGATCGATCCGCCGCTCCCGTTGTCGTCCTTCACCCCCCCGGAGTCGGCGCAGCCCGTGAAGGTTGCGGCAATGAGGCAAGCGGTGAGGGGACTCAGCGACCAACGGGACGGGACGAGGACCTTCATGGTGGGAGCATGCCCGGGTATTCCCATTTTGGTCAAGCGAGGCGATCCGTTGGGAGGATGGCTCGCTCGGGAGGCACGGACCCGACCCGGGCCCAACTGTCCGGCTGCGGTCCTTGGGGGGCTCGCCGTGACCGAGCCGCCGCCTCAGGCGGCCGTGGTCGCCGCGCTCGCCAGCACGACGAGCCGCGCCGTCGCCCTCGGGGACGAGGTGGGGGTTCACGGAGCTGAGCGCGGCAGCTGGGACCTCCGCGCTCGGCGCAGCGGCCCAGCGCAGCGCTCCCTGGCAGCGCCTCCTCGCGTGAGCCCGGCGCAGCACGTGCAAGTCGGAGCGCGCGGGGGCGCGACGACGCCTCACCACAGGACGGGGGAATCATGCAGATGCAGACACCAGGACCGGAGGAACGTGAACGGTTTGCACAGCCGGAGAGCCAGATATCGCCGCTCTCAGGCGCGCGACGCATATCGGAGGAGGAGAAGATGGCGCCGAAGGTCGTGCTCGGGGGCTCGCTCGCCGAGGTGCTGTGCGGCGCGGCGACGATCGTCCTCGCCATCATCGGGCTGACGGGGACCCTCCCAGGAGAGCTCACCTCGGTCGCCACGATCGTCTTCGGCGCCGCGTTGATCGCGCACGGCGGCGCGATCGCCTCGCACTTCGGCGGGCTGACCCGCACCACGCCGTCCGTCGAGTGGAACGCGCGCGCCGAGCTCGGCGGCGGCATGGGCGCGGAGCTCGTCTGCGGCGCGGCCGGCGTCGTGCTCGGCGTCCTCGCGCTCCTCGGCCTCGCCCCCGTGACGCTGACCTCGATCGCGGTGATCGTCTTCGGCGGCGCGCTGCTGCTCGGCGGCGGCGCGACGGCGGACCTCGGCGCGCTCGACACACACGGCGCGCGCATGCACCTCGCCCACCTCGCTCGCCAGGCGTCGATGGCCGCCGCCGGCTTGCAGTCGCTCGTCGGCGCCGGCGCGGTCGTGCTCGGCATCCTCGCCCTGGTCGGCATCTATCCCATGACGCTCACGTTCGTCGCCCTCCTCGCGCTGGGGTCGGCCGTCGTCGTGAGCGGATCCGCCGTCTCGGGGCGGGCGGCGGCGGCGTTCCGGCGCTGAGCCGACGAGCACGCCGATGCGCTGGCGGGGAACAGCGGTTGCAGCTCGGGACACATGGAACCATCCAGTGCACTCCGGTTCGATGAGGAGAGGGTCACCCGTCCCCTCAGCGAGCGAGGTCACGTCAGCGCCGGCGCGGGTCCCGCAGCGCTCGCGGGGCCTGCCGAGCAGATCGAGCACAGCAAGGAGCGGCTCGCGCGCGATCTGGTCGCGGCCAAGGCGAGGTGGGGCGGCGTCAAGGGCGAGGCAGAGCACACGGCTCAGCGCGTCGCCATCACGGCGGCCGCCGTGATCGCCGTGGGGGCCGCGGCGGCGGTGGCGATACGCGTCCGTCGCAAACACCGGCGAACCTGGTGGTGACGCCGCGTCGCTCCCGAGGAGCTCGTCCTTCAGCTCCTGGAGCCGCAGGGGGAGCTCGACCAAGGTACCGCTTGCCTGCCCGAGGGGCCTCGCTATCGGCGACTGCCGACGCCCGGCGGCGGGTCGGAGTTGCGAGAGCCTCGCCGTCCGAGCCGCCGGAGCGCCGCCCGCCCTTCCGGGAGCGAGAGCGCGAACACCGTCATGTTGGCCGCCATGGCGACGAGGCAGTACGCGCACCAGGACCTCTCCCGCCTTCGCATCTGGACGAGGAGCCATCCGGACACGGCCGCCTCGACGGCCGCCTTGGCCGCCACGGCGACGGGGATCCAGGGGGTACTCCTGGCGCGCTCGGCGCCTCCCCAGCCAGCCAGCGCCAGGTTGGACGCGAAGCTGGTGAGCGCGAGCGGCGCGTCCGGCAGCGTGAGCCCGAACGCGATATCGGAGCTCGTCACCTTGTCCGAATCGAACCCTGGAAGCGGAGGATCGGGCAGGCGGCTGATGATCCCGAGCTGGAACAGCGAGACGACCGCCATGCTGGCGCCGCCAGCGAGGGACACGGCGGCGATGAGCCGTCGCCGGGTGAGATCGCTCGATCGACCGCGCTGGAGCGCAGCGCGAAGCGCGTCGGCGCCGGGGAGACCGCGTCGCCCGCCGTCATCTCGCCCACCGAACATCGCCCCGTGCGCCATGGCCTCTCTCTGACGTCGTCCCCTCAGGACCGCGCTCGCCGCGCCCTCGTGCGCCCGCCTGGGCTCGTTCGCCGCCGGACTTCGGGACAGGGCATGATGACCTGCAACCTGTGTACCTCGAATCGAAGAACGACGTCTGCACGGTTTGCCCGCCAGGCGCGCCCCGCTGCGAGGACGAGGTGAGGCCGTCTGAGCCCGGGCGCCGCGGAGCGTGGCAGAGGCGGCGTCTCCTCGGACGCGTCACGCCCCCGCGCGCCTTCGGATCGCCTTGGCCTCGACGGAGATGTGCTTCACCTCGGGTCGCTCGCTCCGTATCCGCGCCTCGATGCGCTCGATCGCCTCCGCCACTCCGGAGGCCGTGAGCGCGGGGTCGAACTCGATGCACAGCACGACCAGGACATCGTGCGGGCCGAAGTGCATCGTCATCGGTCGCCCCACCGCCGAGACCCCAGGATCCGCCTTCGCGAGCGCGCGGATCGCGGCGAGGAGATCCCTGTCCGCGCTCTCTCCCACGAGGAGCCCATGGCTTTGCCGCGCGAGGAAGATCGCGACCGCCGCGAGCACGAGGCCGATGCCGATCGACGCCGCACCGTCGAGGTAGGGGTTTCCCAGGCGGTGCCCGAGCGAGACGCCGAGGAAGGCGATGGCGAGCCCCGCCAGCGCCGCAGAGTCCTCCAGGACGATCGTGAACGTCGTCGGGTCCTTGCTGGACCGCATCGACGCGACGTAGCCCTGTCCGGCTTTCTTCTTGAACTCGTGGACCGAGATGGCGAGCGACGCTCCCTCGAAGACGGCCGCCGCGCCGAGGACAACGTAGTTCCACGTCGGATCCTCCATCGGGCGCGGGCGCGAGAGGTGCAAGATGCCTTCGTAGATCGAGACGCCGCCGCCCGCGGCGAAGATCATGAGGGCGACGATCAGCGTCCAGAAGTAGAGCTCCTTGCCGTGGCCGAACGGATGATCGTCGTCGGGCGGCCGGGTGCTCCGGTGCTTGCCGAGCAGGAGGAGGAGCCCATCTGCGGTGTCGACGAGGGAGTGCACGCCCTCGGAGAGCATCGCCGAGCTGCCGGTCACGGCGGCGGCGATGAACTTGACCGCCGCGATCGCCACGTTGGCGCCGATGGCGCCATAGATCGCGATCCTCGATTCTTTCTTCAGGCTCTGCCGATCCTTCCGGCGATGCGCGGCCGTCGTGCCGTTCGGCGCCGGGACGCTCATCTCGGCGTCATCACCGGACTTGAGCGACGCCACGTCCGCCGAGCGCGATGTTACCCGACAGACGTCGGCCCGATGACGGCGGCATACGATGGCGACGGGGGGTTGCTCTGCTTCTCGACGGTGATGAGCAGCTCGAACTTGGCATGCGGAACGGTCGTCTCGGTCAGCCTGCCTCTTCGGTCGCCAGCATTGTAGTCGAGCACTCCGACCCGCTGCCACGTGGACTCGGAGCTCGGACGCTGCCAGACGACGAACTGCCTGCTGCCGGCCTCGATCCGCTCGGGCGGCGAGAGGTGAACGACGTTCACCGCCAGCCGCGTGGTCGCGGCGTCGGAGTCGACGTCGGCGGTGATGTGCGCATCGGTGCCGGGCGCGAGCCGCGTGCCGTAGATGGTTTGCTCGCTCGGGCCGCCACAGCCGGCGAGCGCCATGCTCGCGAGGAGACCGAGCGTGAGCGCTATCCGGCGGCGGAGTCGTCGTCTCGTGTCAGCGTGTTTCATGTCGCCTCCTCGATCGCCTCTCTGCTTCACAGCGGACCCACAGTCTCTCTCGTGCGTCGCGTCCGGGCCGGCCGGTAAGGCAGCCGCCCGGCCGTGTCGCCGCGGTTTGAGCAAGCATCATGCCGAGGTGAGATGTGAATCGGCGGGTGGCGGTGACACGAGGACATCCACGACCGCGCAACGCTCACTCCGGCCTGCGGAGGCGCCGGTGGACGTCGTGATGTCACGATCGGGATCAGACGCGGGGCGGCCTCGTCGAGCCGCCATCACGTGTCCGGTCGCGCGCTCAGGCGTCGGGCAGCAGCTCGTTCAACCGTTCGCGCGGCCAGCCCGCCTGCAGCTTGCCGATGACGTCTCTCGCCTACCAGCCAGGGTCATCTGAAATTGTCGAGATCTCGTCAGTGACACCAAGATCTCTGTGTTCTTCTTGGCGCTCTCGGCGGTTCAAATGACCCCACTTTCAGCCAAGGTGCACCACGACCGGTTTATGAGAAGATTTTACTTCTTCAACCAGGTCTGAGTCCTGCCGAGGAGGGAGATGCCCAAAAAGCCGCGCACCTTCAGCTTCTTCCCGCCCTCGATCGCCTCGAGCTTGCAGCTATAGGTCTCGCCGTTGTTCGGATCCAGGATCGTACCGTCATCGTACTCGTCGTCATCGCGGACCATGTTCCTGATGATGACGAGCCCCACAATGGGCTTGTTCTTGTCGGCCCCCTCACAAGCGGTGCAGATCTTCGGCTTCCCCTTCTCGTCGAGCGGCTGCTTCAGGCTCACGATCTTGCCGAAGATCTTCCCGCCCCTCTCGTAAATCTCTACCACCGACTGCTCGACCCCCTGCTCATCGATCGTCCGCCACTGGCCGGTCACGGGGAGAGGATCCGCGAGCACGAGCGAAGTGGCGAGGGAGCAACCCAAGGCGGTCAAAAGAGCCAAGAACCTCTTCATGTCGTCAGAACTCCTTTCATCGGTCTGCGGAGCCACGGCGTTCGGCCCTGGCGTGGTGCTTGATTCGCATGTGGGTGTGCGCCGCTGTGTGCAAACGGCCTTGGAGGGGGGACGGGGCGCCGCGCCGTTCGTTCATCGGGTCGGAGGGAGCGGCGGCGGGAGGCAGGGCTCTGGTCAGAGGGGGAGCCGAACGGTGGACGTGGCTCCTCTCGCAGCAGCCCTGCGGCGCGGTGGACGTCATTTTTCCCCCGAGGGTACCGAGCGCGCTCGTGGCGCGCAACGGCGGCGCGCCGGCGCCAGGACGTTTGGTGGTCCGCGAACGGTCGATTCTACGCAGCTGGATCCTGCCGTGGCCAAGCCGCCCATGGCCCGCGTCTCGGCCGCCGCGTCCGTCCGCCCTGCGCCGGTGCGATCCCGCCGACTGAAGCGGTCATGTAGGGTTCTCTATGTCAACCGGCGCGTGCAGCGTGGCCGTACGGTGGACCGGTGATGCCACGAACCCTTAACCGCGGGCGATGCGGCGGCGTAGGAGCGCACGCGCTCTCGGGTCAACATGCCCGCTGGCATCGAGCACTTTTTCCAGGCGGGCCGGGGCGCATAGAAGCGTGTCGCCGCGTCACGCGCCGAGCGTGGATGGCTCGTAGCGCGTCACCCAGGTCTTGATCTGCAGCTCGCAGAAGATAAGGCGAGGCGCAATGAAGCCTGCCTGGGCCAGGAGCGCGAAGACCTCGGCGTCCGAGGCCGGCAGCTTCAACGACGCCAAGGCCTTCCGTCGTTGCTCCGCCGCCTCGGGCGGCCGCCCCGCCGCGAGGGCCCGCCGGTCCTCGACGGCCCTCAGCAGCGGATCGTCTTCAGTCCGACAGCCGATCACGAAGGGCGCCCCCGGCTTCAGGCGCCCCGCGACCTCCCGCAAGAGCTCGATGCGCGCCTCATCGCCCGGGACGTGGTGCAGGACGCCGATCATCTGGGCGCCGTCGAACAAGGGCCCGCGCGCGAGATCACGCAGCTCGCAGGCGTGCAGGCTCGTCCGCTCGAGGAGGCCTTCCGCCGCGAGCCTCTCTCTCGCGACGGCGAGCATCTCCGGCGAGGGGTCGACGCCCGTGAAACGAACGCCGGCCCCCGCGTAGCGCGCGAACGGCTTCACCTCGCTCCCGGTCCCGACGCCGACGAACAGCAATGACGCGGTCTCCTTGTCGGGGAGCGCAGCGGCGATCACCTCGGCGATGACCTGCTGCATGGCGCCATAACCCGCCCAGGAGCGGTGCACCTGGTCGTCGTAGCCCAACGCTCGCTCGCGCCCGAAGTTCGCTGCGTGTTTCCCGTGCTCGTCCGTCTTCATCACGCCTCCTCCTCGGCGGACGGTCGCCCGGACCGCCTTCAGCAGAGGAGTATCACCCTTCGTGCAGCCTCGACAGGGCGGGGGTTTCGATCCGATCGGCGGGGCTTTCTGTCTCGACCCCCGCGGCCTTGAGCACACCCTGTGCCGGCACAAGACGCCGGGAGAACGCAAGGAGGGCTTTACCACCACCTCAATCCGGCTTCATGCCGGGGGCCGAGGCGCGCGACGGGTCGGTCGATCAGTGAACGGGGCTCCACGAGGCGCCGCCGCCGTAGGCGATGAACGCGGGCACGGCCTTCTCGTCTCGGGTGTCGACGACGACGACGCTTCGAATCTTCGGCTCGCAGCCGGCGTAAGGACACAACGAGAGCGTGAAGGCGAGGTGGCGATCGTCGGGCGCCCAGGCGGGATCGTAGGCGCTGTAGAAGGGGCGCGGAAAGGCGCTGGTGAGGTCGCGCGTGGCGCGGCCGTTCGCGTCGAGCAGCGTGATCTCGTTCCGATAATCCGCGCCGAACCCACCATCGCGGACGGACCACGCGACGGCGACCTGCGAGCCCTTCGGCGAGAGCTCCGGGCGCATCGAGCCCGCGACCCAGAACGAGCCGAACCCCTTGATGCCGGTGCCGTCCGGTGCCGTCGTGTAGAGCTGCGACCCCTGGCAGCAAAAAGCCCCTGTCTCGCTCGCCGCGAAGAGCAGCCGATCACCGAGCCAGCGGACCGGGCTGAACATGTGGTTGCCCGCGTCCGGCAAGCGCTTGACCCGCCTCGTGGCGACCTCCACCGAGAGGAGGTGCTCTGCGTCGAACTCGCCTGCGACGCAATGAATCGCGTCGCCGCGCGGCGAGAACGTACACTCGCGCAGCGTCGTCGGCTGGCCGATGCGCTGGTCGTCGCCGCTCGCGACGTCGACGAGGTGAAGCTCTTCCAGGCCTTCGTCCGCGGGCGCTCGCGCCCTGGCGACATACGCGACGCGAGCGCCGTCCGGCGAGATGGCGAACGAGGGCTCGCCGTACCATGCGGCGAATTTGCCGGTGATCGACCGCTGCTCCGTGCCGTCCGCGTTCATGAGGAAGACGCGCCAGGCCATTCCATCGCGGTTGCTGAGAAAGGCGATCCGCCGGCCGTCGCCGAGGAAGGTAGGCGCGACGTTGCGCTGCGCGTTCCGCGTGAGCTGCGCCTCCACGCCCGTGGCGAGGTCCATCGCGAAGACGTCGCCCGAGCGCACGAAGGCGATGCGTCCGGACACGAGGGCGAGGTCTCTGGCGAGGCGGAGCCGAGGAGGCTTCTTCTCCGCCTCGGGCACGCCGAGCCCCTCGTACGCCTTCACCCAGTCGTCGAACGTGCCGATCGTCTTGCGCGGCGCCTGGCCCGTCGATTCCGCGGCAGGCTCGGGGGGCGGCTGGTAGGGCGCCGCCGGAGCTTCCGCGGTCGGCGCCGACGACGCCGCGAGGGCAGGGGTGGAAGGCAGCGCCGTGTCAGCGCACTGGAGCGGGGCCGCCGCGCTCGACGCGCTGGGCGGGGAAGCGAGCTCGTCGTCGCTCGCTGGCCTGGGCGTACACGCGGCGAGCAGGAGCCACGCGATCACGGTGCGCTGCGTTCGTTCGGGCATGGCCGCGGGAGAACGCCGCGGCAGGGGGGCGCTCATCCCGCCTTCGTGCACGAAGGCGGGATGAGCGCGCGGGGGGCGGCCGGCATCGAGGGCTACCGCGTCGAGGACACGCCCACCGGCCTGCTACAGTAGATGAAGCTTGGCCATGGTGCAGGGCTCGCTGATCTCACGAAGCCAATCCGGTGTCCAAGAGCTCTCTGTGTCGCCGAGGACCAACTGACCGTTCATGCGCAAGAGGTTGGGTACATCCCCGTTGTACAAAAGTGCCATTTCGCCCTGCAACTCCTTCAAGATGGCGTTGCTCATGCCTAAGATCCAGAGCGCGCCGCCCACCTCGACGAGGTCCTCCCCCCGCAGCCTCCGCGCGCGCTGGGCCGCGGGGCGCGCCCTCGGCGCCGCGATCGTGGCCGCCGCGCTCGTGTCTCCGGCCGTGGCCAGCGCCTCGGACTCGGCGCCCGCGTTCACCGGCCTGGGCTCCGCCGTCGTCGAGGCGCTCAATGAGCTCCGCTTCTGGGGCCAGGCCCAGATAGGCGCCGCGGCCGCGATCAGCGATTGGGAGGACCCGGGCGGGGTGAGCCTGCGCGCCTCGATGAGCGTGCGTGGAATCGGGCTCGCCGGCGCGATCCGCTATGAGCAGGTCGAGGGGCGCGGCGGCGGCGTGCTCGCGCTCGGCGGCCAGCTCCGGCCGCTCGCCCTCGCCAAGATGACTGCCTACGAGCGGATCGACCCTTTTCTGAGCCTGGGCGGTGAGCTCGGTAGCGAGCGAAGCGCGTTTCGCGCCGACCTCTACGCGGGCGCCGGCCTCGATTTCTCGCTCTTCCCCGAGGAGGACGCGCAGCCTACGCTCGTCGTCGAATACCAGCTCCGCCCCCTCCGCACGCCCTCGGACACGCCGCTCCAGATCCTGCACCTCGGCGCCGCCATGCGCGGCGTCTTCTGACGCGCACACACGGCTTGTCGGCCCTGCGGCAGCGAGGTGCAGCTCCGGGGGAGGCCCCGCGGCGTGTCAGCCGTCGAAGCGGACGCGCGTGCTCGCCGCGGGGTGGAGCACGGGGAGGTAGCGCGAGGCAGGGAAGCCGTCCTGGAGCCTGGGGCCCGAGGCCGGGATCGTCCGCGCGAGCGCGACGAGGAACTGGACGATCTCCATCCACGCGAGGTGATAGCCGAGGCAGAAGTGCGCGCCGCCGCCGAACTGGGCGATCTCGAGCGGCGAGATCGCCTCCTTGCGGCCGAGCCAGCGCTCGGGGCGGTAGCTGTCCGGATCCGGGTAGAGCTCGGGATCGCGCGAGAGCAGGACCAGCGGGATCGCGACGTGGGTCCCTGCGGGGACGGTGCGGCCTTCGAGCTCGAAATCGGCGATGGCGCGGCGGGCGTCGTGAGCCACCGGCGGGTGGAGGCGGAGCGCCTCGCGGAACACGGCCTCAGCGAAGGGGAAGCGGCGGAGATCCGCGGGGGAGCGCGGGAGATCCGGCGCGCTCGACGCCTCCTCGCGGAGCGCGCGCCAGGCCGCGGGGCTCTCGGCGAGGTGGGCGACGCACCAGGCCATGGTCGAGGCCGAGGTCTCGTGGCCGGCGAGGAGGAGCAGGCGGAGGTTGCCCACGAGATCCTGCTCCGAGAGCGGCTCGCCGTCCTCGTCGCGGGAGTCGAGCAGCGCGGGCAGGAGGCCCTTCGCCTCGCCGCGGGCGCGCACGTCGGCGAGGATCCGGCGGATGCGCGCGTCGACCCAGTCGCGGGCGCGGAGGCCGCGGCGCCGCGGCGAGCCGGGCACGTCGAAGGGCAGGTTGAGGATCACGAGCATCAGATCCTCGTAGTGGCGGCGCCAGTCGGGGAGCTCGTCGTCCTCGACGCCGGTGATCTTGAACATCACCTCCAGGGCCAGCTCGCGGGTCTCGCGCAGCACCTCGACGTCGCGCCGGCCGAGCCAGGAGCGGACCCTGCGCTCGACGCAGGTCGCGATGATCGCGCCGACCTCCGCGGCGTCGAGGCCCTTCGGCGAGAAGGGCCCGTTCATCGCCGTGCGGAGCCGGCGGTGCGAGGCGCCGTCGTGGGCCATCAACGTCTGACCGAAGAGGTGGCCGACGCCGCCCTCGGTCAGATACGAGGAGTCGAGGGCCTTGCTCTTGAAGAGGGAGAAGGCCTCGTTCGAGGCGTAGACGAGCTGCCAGGACTCGAAGCCGTGGCTCCAGAAGAAGAGGGAGCCGAAGCGGCGCTGGCCCTCGCGGAGCAGGCCGAGCTCGTCGAGGGCGATCGCCGGCATGTGGCCCACGACCGGGAAGCGGCCGGCGAGGATGGGGAATCCATGCCGGGTCTCGATGCGGCGGGCGAGGGGGTTGAGGCCCTGGCGGAGCGGGAGATCGGTGAAGGAGACGGGGAGGGCGGTGCTCATGGCGCGTACGACCTCGTCTTGTATCATCGAGCCGGCGCGGCCTGGGCGCCGGATCGAGGGGGGCGTCTCTGATCACCTCGCCGCCCGGTGAGACCAGCCACCTCCGGAGACCTGTCCCTTGCGACCTTGCTGCTGTGAGTCGCCGGCGGGCTCGCTGCCGCTGTTCGCCATCGACGATCTGTAACGCACGGCCGTTCTTCCTGCACTGTCGTGGCCTGCTCCGCGCGCACTCGCGACAGTCCATCTGGGCTGAAGTTGGTCATCTACACTGAATCTTCCAGAGCTGTCATTCGACCGGGACTCACCGATTGCACGACGGTTGTTTCGTTGCGCTGTGAGCCGAATCAAGGCATTACCTTGTGCTTGACACGAAAGTGCGGTCGGACGCCTTATTGCGCGGCGAAGCAGCTGCCGTTCCGGTGAGCGTGAGTTCAACCGACGAAGTTGATGATGCTCGCGCCAGGAGGTCCATCCGTGCGAACGATTGAGGCGCTGGGCGTGGAGAAGAATATCGAGTTACCACTCGAAGGTCGCCGAAACGCCGCACTGTTCGTACAAGAACGAATACGCCGATCTCCTCATCAAGAGTATTACAAAATTCCTGAAGCACGAGGGCGAGGCGCTCGGAGAGTTCCTCGTGGGCTCGGGCGGCTCGCTCAGCAGGGCGGACTGGATCGACTGGGAAGCTCCGACGCTCGAGTGATGGCGCTCTTCACGGAGCACGATGCCGAGGGCGGCGATCTACGGTGGTGGGGTGCTTACCTCACCCAGCCGGAGTAATGGAACCGCCAAGGCGCCATAAGACGCCAAGGTTTTTTCTCTCTCTTTCTCTCTCTCTTGGCGTCCTTGGCGTCCTTGGCGGTTCAAAAAATTCCCCACCTTCGGCCAACGTAGCCCACCACCCACTCCGCGACGGTTCTGCGGGCTCATGGCCGGCGGCGTTCGGATCGCGCTCCAGGAAAGGCTCCTGCCCGGCCTACGCCGCCGTGGCGCGGCCTTCGCCTGGGGCGTTCAGATTGCGATTGCCCGGCGCGCC
This sequence comes from Sorangium sp. So ce375, assembly GCF_051473855.1. Taxonomy (NCBI): domain Bacteria; kingdom Pseudomonadati; phylum Myxococcota; order Polyangiales; family Polyangiaceae; genus Sorangium; species Sorangium sp. So ce375. The sequence continues at coordinate 7,988,758 of NZ_CP150335.1, read as the reverse complement.
GGGGTGCGCTCTTCTTTGAGCCAGGAAGCGGGAGACTCTCCCGCGAGCGCGCCGCGATGAAGCCCCTTTACGAAGCTCGTGCACCAGAGGTCGTGACGGAGCCCGAGCAGGTGGACCGGCTGCCGGCGCTGATCGAGCGGATCGCGGAGCAGACGCGGCGCGACGTCGAGGGCCGGCAGGTGGAGCTGCCGTCGGGGCGCGTCGTCGAGGTGCGATCCGCGGCAGGGGACGAGGAGCGGGTGACGATCCGGAGCGCTTCCGGGGAGATCGAGCTCGACGTGCGCCTCACCGCGCGCGGGCCGGTGCTGCGGATCCGGGCGGCGGAGCTCGAGCTCGAGTCGCCGGGCGCGGTGCGCGTCGACTGCGATCGCTTCCATGTGCGCGCCGAGCACGGGATCGTTCACGAGACCGGCGGCGATCTCGCGCAGACCGTCGCCGGGGACGCGACGACGCGGGTGCGCGGCGAGCTGCGCGCCGAGGCCCGTCAGGTGAACCTCGAGGCCACGCGCGGCGACGTGCAGATCGCGGCGAACGATGACGTCCAGCTGCTCGGCGAGCGGATCAAGCTGAACTGCTGAGCGCCGAGAGCGCGCGCTCGACCTGCTCCGCCAGCGCGGCCTGCGCGGCGGCGCGCCGCTGCCACACGCGCTTGAGCCGCAGACCGAACGGCGCGTCGAGCCCTTGCTCCGCGATCTCGAGCGCGAGCGTGCCCCGCCGCTCGGCCCTGACGAGGCGGGCGTACTGCTCGGTCCCGAACCCGTCCGGGTGGCGCCGCTCCCAGGCGCTCACGTACGCATCGTCGAAGCGCTCGCGCAGCGCGCGGTCCCCGCGCTTCAGCGCGCGCTCGAGCTCGTCACGCCAGCGCCGCTCGGCCTTCCGCCAGGTGGCCTCGTCGAGGTCGTGCGCGGACAGCACCTCGCCGCGCGGCGCGTCGCGCTCGGCGAGCTCCGCGCAGACGGCGGCATACCGCTCGACGGTGACCGCCTCTTCCGGGCACGCCGCGCTCGGCGCCGACGGCTCCTTCAGCAGGGCCGGCGGTGGTGGCGCGGGCGCCGGGGGGCGCGGCGCGACGCCCGCGGGGGCGGGCGGCTGCGATGAGGCGCCGTCGACGTCGAGCGCGGCGAGCTGCGCTCTCGCCGATGGGCCGGGCGTCGCGGCCGCGGGCGGCGGGGTGACGGGCAAGGTGCCCGACGCGGGCGCGCTGCCGGGCCCGTCGAGCGCCAGCGTGCCGCCCGCGGCCCCCTCCCGCGGGCGCGGCTCGCTGGAGCGCGACGGCGCCGCCGCCGCGGGGCGCTGGCCCGGCGGGCGCCGCGGCGGAACCGCCGGCGCGCTCCCGACGCCCACGCCGGCGACCGCCATCAGGCGCTCCCGCTGCGCCGGGTCGCGCAGCGCGACGTGGGCACGCCAGGTGATCGTGCAGAGCAGACGATCCGCGTCGACGTGGAGGCCGTCGGCGTGGAACACGAGCGGCGCCGGGGCGTCGGGATCGGCGTCGTCGAGGCCGTACACCGCGCCGGCGACGCGCGCGTCCGGCAGCGCGCTCTGGAGGCTCGGGCGATCCGCGTGGAACCCCTCGAGCACGACGACCGCGCCAGGCTGCAGCGCGGAGATCCACTGGTCGCGCGGGGCGCACTGGAAGTACGACCAGTCGACGGCGCCCGGCACCTCCATCACCTCGGCGTCGAGCCTTGCGCGGGCGCCCGCCGGCAGGCGGCGGCTGCGCGCCGGCCACGCCGCCGCGATCGGGCCGAAGCCCGCCGGCCTTTGCGGATCGGAGGGGTCGAGCACGTTCGGCAGCTCGCCGTCGCGCTCGCTGCACCCGAGGGGGTTCTCGGGCACGCCGACGCCGCCGAAGGCGCGCTCGTACACGATCGGCATCCGCACGAACGGCTCCGGCTCCGCCCCGGGCTCCTTGCGGCGGCCGACGACGCGCACCGTCTTGTCGAGGCCTGGCCCGCCGCGCTGGACGAGCGCGAACCGCGCGCTCATCTCGGCGACGGGGCGGCCGCCCGGCGCGGCGGCGTGCCCGAGGGCGGTCACGTCCACGTACTGGCGGTAAGGCACCCGATCGCTCGCCGCGGTCACGTGGGTCATCGGACCGCGGCGGTCGTGGACATCCTTCGCCTGGAACGGCGCCGCCACCTCCGCCGGCCGCATCGGCGACGCGTCGATCGAGAAGCTGGCCTTCACGACGACCGTCAGCCGGAGCTTGCCCTCGTGGCGCCAGGGGACCGTGTCCACGCTCGCCTGCGCGGCCGTCGCCGACGCGGCCGGCGTGAGCGACGCGCAGGCGACGCCGCCCGCGCTGGCCGGCAGGAACGGCAAGGGGCGCGCCGCGAGCTGCGCGGCCTGCGCGGTGTCGACCGGGAGTGTCCCCTTCGGCTCGCTCATGTCTCCATCGCTGACGGTCGCAACCGCGCCTCCCGAGGTCAAGGGCTCATCCAGCGAGCGCGGGCGATCGCAGGCCACAACGTACATCGGAATCTGCCGCACAGGAGAAGCGCTCTTTCGTCAAGTTCACGTCTTCGCATCCGCAGGGGACTGTCGTCGTCGGTGCGCGGCGGTGCGCGGCGCGCTTCGGAGCCTGGCCACCGAGCTCGGCCACGGGTGCGCGCCGCCGGCGTCGGGAGATCAAAACAAAATACAGAGTGGCCGCCCGCGCGCGCCAGGTACCATGATCGCATGCCGAGGCTCACCGACCCCTTTCACGTGCTGCCCGAGGCGCAGCGCCACGAGCTCATGCGCGACACGGTGATGGCGATCTTCGGCCCCGCGGTGGGTCAGGGCTTCTGGGATCAGATGGAGCCGCTGCTCACCGACACGCGGCGCCAGCCAGGAGACGCGGAGGAGCCGGAGGAGAACTTCTGGCGAGGCCGCTGGCGCATCTACGAGGCCGAGTGAGCGGGGCGCAGCGGCCGTGAGCAACGACCCGAACCCGCCCGCCGCGCCCGCCCCGGCGCGCAGACCGCGCCGCAAGACCGAGCTGCTCCTGCAGGGCGAGCCCGACGGAAGGCGGTGGATCGCCTGGATCTCGAAGCGCACCTACCGGATCCACAACGGGCGCTGCGAGCTCGACGCCCCCGAGCGGCAGGAGGTCCTGCACGACGACGAGATCCCGTACAGCGAGGCGCGCAAGCCGCCGCGGGTCTCCCCGCCGATCGCCGTCGACGAGATGCTCCCTTTCCGGCGCGCGACCGACGTCGTCATCCAAGCCTTCGCCCACGCCTACAAGCCCGACACCCGCAAGCTCACCGCGAGCGTCCGGTTCGGCGAGCACCATCGCGAGATCGTCGTCCACGGCGACCGCGTGGGCGAGATCGACCGGGCGGGCCGGCCGCGCTTCTCCGAGCCGGCGCCGATCGAGGTGGTCCCGATCCGCTACGACTATGCGTACGGCGGCGTCGATCTGACGGCGCTCGGCCGGAACGGCGATCTGCTCGGGCAGCTCGTGCAGGACGCCCGGCGGGGCATCGACCGGCTCGCCGACACGGTGTACCACTACCCGAGAAATCCCTGTGGTTACGGCTACTCGATGGAGCTCGACGCCGAGAGCTTCGCGGGGCGGCCGATCCCCAACCTCGAGTTCCCGTTCGACCCGCTGACGCCCCAGCGACTCGCCGTGGGCAAGCCGTTCCGGTGGATCCACGCGCCGCTGCCGGCAGGGTGGGATTACCAGTCCATGGCGTGGTTTCCCCGGCTCGCTTATCTCGGGCTCGCCCCGTACTGCCAGAGCGACGGCAAGCTCCCCGCGGAGAGCGAGCGCGGCTGGGCCGCGCGGGATATCCTCTCGATTCCGCCCCTCTACCAGGACCCCGGCGCCCCGCTCCGGCTGGAGTACGCCCAGATCGCGTCGCCCGGGATGAGCGTCTCCGACCTTGCGCCGGACGAGTACTTCGAGCTGCACAACGTGCATCCGAACCGGCAGGTCTACTCTTTCCACCTGCCCGGCGAGGTGCCCCGGGTGATGCTGGAGCTCGCGCCTGGCCGGGCGCTCGCCGAGGCGGAGCCCCACCTCTGCTCGGTGGTCGTGCGGCCGGTCCCGGGCGAGGTCGTGGTGGTCTGGAGCGCCCGGGCCCCCGTGGCCCTGGATCTCACCGAGGAGCAGATGACGAACCTGCGGCGCGAGGTGCGCTGGACCTCGGTGGCTCGATGACCTCGATGAAGGAGCGCTGACGATGTCGTACGGCTGTCTGACCGTCACGCGGTGGAACGTGTTCCTCGGCCTCTCGTGGCACGAGGCCCTGTTCTGGTGGCCGATGCCGCCGCCCGGGGCCTACGTGCCCCAGAAGTACTGGCCTCATCTCAACACGGGCCTTGTCAGCGGCACGCACCTCTTCTCGTTCTGGTCGGAGCAGAAGAAGCACGAGATACAGCTCGACGGCGTGCACTGGATAGGGCGGGGGAGCGACGCGAGCCTCGTCGTCCCGCACGTCGACGTGGTCCAGGGGTGGAATCCGCTCCTGCCCTGGACCATCCTCTTCGGGAGCTCCATCTCGGTCTGGGGGACGAGCGGGGTCGCGATCGGGTGCGACAACCCGATCTTCGGCGAGACGGTCTGCGATCTCGCGTGCTCGCCGTTCAAGACCGTGCCGTTCTCGCTCCACCTCGCGTGCAACAGCCCGGTCAGCCTGCCGCTCGATTTCACCATCGTCTGGGGCACCGCCAAGGCCGGCTTCACCTGGACCGACTTCATTGCGTGTCTCGTCGACATCGCGATCGAGATCGCGATGGACATCCTGATGAAGTTCGGCGGCCAGATCGCGGGCAAGCTCTGGAAGGGCGCGAAGGCCGCGGGGAAGGGGCTTGTGAAGGGCGCGAAGATGGCCGCCGCCAAGAGCGCGGACCTGGCACAGCCGTTCATCAAGCGGGCCAGCAAGGCCTTCGCGCGGGAGAGCGCCGAGGAGACGCTCGCGAAGATCCTCAAGGAGTCGGCCGAGGAGGCGGCCGACGACGTCGCGTCCAAGGTGGGCAAGCAGGCGGCGGAGAGCTTCTCGGACTCGCTCGGCCGGCTGCGATCGCAGAGCGACGAGCTGCTCGAGGAGCTCGCGGAGGCCGCGGACGGCAGCCTGTGGAAGTCGTTCAAGCAGGGCGCCGCGGAGCTCGGCGAGAGCGCCGCCGATCGCATGAAGAAGCTCGGGAAGAGCGTTGGCGCCGCGGCGAAGTCGGTGAAGGACACGATCGTCGCCGTGAAGACGTGGAAGAAGGTGACCGAGGAGAACCTCCTGCAATCGCGGAAGGTGAGCAGCATCCTCAAGTACACGGCCCTGGCGAACGGGTTCAAATACTCGAAGAAGGTCGGCGGGAAGGTCTACAGCTCCATCGACGCGCAGTACCACGACATCGGGGATCTCGACGCGGGCTCGGACGGGTACAGCTTCGGGCCGTTCGCGCTCGGGAGCAGGAGCGGCGTCTACGACGACCTCGGGGATCCGGTGGGGGACACGGGCGACGACGATGACGATGACGACAAGACCAGCAAGACCGCGATCGGCGATCGGTTCGCCTGGAGGGGCGACGCGAGCGCGGGCGCGACGGCGCGCGTGAGAGCGCGCTTCTCGTGGTCCGATCAGAGCCAGGAGAGCGGCGGGAGCGCGGGGGTGGACGACCGCTTCGCGTGGATCGCGAGCGACGCCGCCACGTCCGGCGCTTAGCGCCGCCCACCAGCCGTCGTGACGTCATGACCGCGCGCTCGTTCGCCGACCTCCGTGCGACTTCGCCCGACGGCGGGCTCTGCCTCGAGGCGCTCTCCGCCGACAACGGCAACGTGCTGCTTCGCGACGGCGTCCTCGTGAAGGGGTCGTCGTACGGGGTCTTTCAAGAGAAATTTCGGTATCGGTTGATCGACGCGCGAAGCCAGGCCCCCCTGTGGGAGCACTGGCAAGACCGAGGCGAAGGGTCGCCCGTGGCGGTGTGGGTCTCGAATGATGGCTACGTCGTGGTGCACGCCCATCCCCCCGGCTGGGTGACCGACCAACTCTTGTTCTTTACCCGGGCCGGCGAGAAGGCCCTCGTCGCCGTCATCGCGCCCGATGGCGCCGACCCCGGCATCGAGCCCGAACGCGCTCCGAAGCGGGACCGGCAACGCGAGCGGCGCCCGCGCGTGGGGCTCTGGGCCGACCGCCACGTGTGCGCCTCGACCGCCGGCCCGTTGTGGAGCCAAGGCTCGCTCACGACGTTCGTCTGCGACGGCGGTGCGACGTACTTCTCGCTGCGGGCGGCCTGGGGCCGGCGCCTTGTCGTCGACCTCGGGGCGATGGCCCCGCTCGACGAGGGGGCCGCGAAGGGGGTCGAGGCCGCGATCGAAGCCGCCGAGACCGAGCGCGCCCTCGGCGTGCTCTCCGAGCTCGTCGCCCAGGCCGAGCCCGAGTCAACGGACTGGCGGCGCTGGCGAGATGTCGCAGGTGCTCTCGCCGTCGTCATCGCGCGGCGCCCGCCCGGCGCGGTGCCGCTGCTCCGCCGGGTCGAGGCCCGCCGCGTGGGCTCGTTCCCGTCGCCCTCGGCCGTGCTCGGCAAGGGCTCGCACTTCATGAATCGCTCGTCGACACGCTCGCTGGCGCGGCTCGCGCTACGGGCTCTGGGCCAAGAGCCGGCCGCGGGGGGCAACTATGCGTTCGTGAGGTCCGATGCGAGCTTCCCCCGCGAGGGCGACCCAGAAATGCCGGCGGCCGCGCCCGCCGACGCGTGGCGCGTCGCGAGGGCCACGCCGTCGGGCGCGAGCCCCCTCGACGTGCTCGCGACGGCGGGGCCGCCCGACTTCATTCACAAGGTGTCGCGCAAGGTCGATCGGTATTACGCCTGGTCCGAGCTTTGGGACTATGACGGCCCCGAGAGCACCACGCGCATCGTCTGGTCCATGCCCGAGACGTCGGAGCGCAGCGTGACCGAGCAGCCGCGGCAGGTGGTTCAGGTTGTCGACGGGCCAACCGCCTGGCAAGGCGACGAACGCTTGTTGATGATTCTCGGCTTCCCAAGGTAGCGGTCGGCGTACGCTAGCTCGCCATGGGCCTCGACTGCACCTCCTACCTCCTGGACGAGCGGCTGATCGTCCACGAGCTCGTCCCCGCCCTCCTCGGCGCAGAACCCGCGTGCGGGTTGTCCACGAGCCCTCGCGCTCCCGGGGGAGCCTGCAGCGGATGAGCCCCGTCGACGTTTACCACTGCCAGCGATGCGGCGCGCCGCTAAAGGTCCCGCCGGGCACCGGCACGATCGTGTGCCGTTACTGCGGAACATCCAACGAGCTGCGCCGCCCAGGCCCAGGCCCATCCGGGGTCGCGCCTCGCTCCGCTGCCGCGCCCAACCGCACGCTCGCAGCGGTCCTCATCGGGGTCGCCATCGCCGTCGCGATGGCCGCGAGCGCCGTTATGTTCGTCCCGCGGGGCGTCCGCGTCCCCGGAGCTCTCCGCGGCCCGCTCGAGCTCGAGTGGTCGAACGAGCGCAAATTCGTCGTCAAGTCCGATGAAGCGCTCTACGGCGATGTCGCCGTCTTCGAGGGCAGCTACCAGATCACCTTCCACGGCTTCCCGGAAGGCACCAAGTGGAAGGTCGCGGAGAAGAGCGGGCGCATCGAGAGCGATATCTATGACATCATCAAGCTCGAGAATGTCGAGGGCCAGTTCGGAAAGATCCCGGTCGCCAAGTACCGCGACCACCTGCTGGGGCCCAAGGCGAAGCTCGAGATCGAGCTCCCCTCCGGACAGGCAGCGTCCCTTGATCTGCGCCAGGTCGACGCCGCCATGTCCGTCCTGTCGGTGCTCGAGCGGGTGAAGAACGGTCCGGTCCTCTTCGACGGGGAGGCGAAGAAGGACAGCGGCCAGAGCAACGTGCTCCTCCTGGAGACGGCTTCAATGAAGGTCTTCGGCCAGGCGGTCCTGCTGCAAGACGTCGATCTGGTGGCGATCACGCGTCGGCTCCCGGAGATCAAGGGCCGAAAGACGTGCACCGGGTACAAGGACCGAGAGAACAAGCCGCTCCCTGACTTGACGATCCGGTTCAAGGAGACCGAGACCACCGTGCTCGACAGGCGGACCGGGGCCGTCGTCCAGAAGAAGATCTTTCCGCCGGATGAAGATTGCCCGATGTTCAGGCTTTCGATCGGCGGCAATGGCGAGCGAGAGCAAGACAGCTACGCGCCGACGCGCGATATCGAAGCATGGCTGAGCTCATTGGTTCAGCGTTAGCGGACCAGAGACCCCCCGCACAGATCCGCGAAGCCGTCGCCGTCGACGTCGGCGAGCCGGAGGACCAGGAGGTGGCCGTGTTCAGCTCGACGGTCCAGTCCCGCAGCCGGCCCGGCTCGCAGCCCCACACCCGCGCGTCGTGGGTGTCCGGGTCGAGGTCGAGGCACTTGCTCTGCACCCCGCGCACCTCGCTCTGGGCTCCGTGACATGTCACGCCGCCGCCGTGACATGTCACGCCTCCACCGTGACATGTCACGGTGTCGGGGCGCCCCTTAATCATCCGCACCGGCACCTCGATGGCTCGCTGCTGCGCCATTTTCAGGACCTGGAGAGGCGGATGGACACCTTCATGACGGAGGTGGCGCGCCACAAGCCTGGCACGCTGATTGCCCTGGCATGGCGTGACACTTGGCGTCATGGGGTATTCGCGCTGTTCGCTAAGGTGATTCCTTCACTACGGTCACATGGAGAGGCTTGAAGATGAGCAGGTGCATGCGTTCGATCGGGTCATTCGCGCTCGTTCTTGCCGGAGGGGTGCTGGGGGCGGGGTGCGGCGCCGAATCCGCAGCCGAGCGCGGCGCGCCCGAGGCAGGGCGGTGCGGGCCAGAGTCGACGGAGCCGGAGTGCGCCGTGTCGATCGCGGCCGAGCTCGGCATGGGGCAACGGGGCGAATGGCGATCGCTGATCACGCATGGCAAGAGCGGCCCCAAGGAGATTCATTATCAGGAGGTCCACGGCCTGGCCGTCGCACAGGGCGACATCATCCTGGGCAACGCGGAAGAGCTGGAGTCGAAGGGGGCCGGCGTCAAGAGCAGGTCGCTTCGTTGGCCGGACCGGCATGTGCCCTACCTGTTCGATGAGAATCTGTCGGAGGAGATTCAGAATCACGTGAATAGCGCCATCGCTCACTGGGAGGAGAAAACGGATTTCGATTTCGAGTACGTGGCTTCGCCGGCGCCGGGGACCAACTACATTCGCTTCAAGGATAGCGACATGTGCGCGTCGCTCATCGGGATGCAGGGCGGGGAGCAGCTGATCTACACCTCCAAGGGGCGGATCCCTAACTCCATCGTCGGGCTCGCCAATATCAGGGCGGAGGGGCTCGACATCGCGCTGACGTACTTCAATGACGGCGTCATGTTCGTGGGGACCAGCACGGACCTCGATTCGGGAGGGTTCTCGGTCCCGTACTCGCTCCCGCCCGGTTACGATCCCGTCGACATCGCCGGCATGTCGATGGCGACGTCCCTTGGTCACCTATACACCTGGTACGATAACGGGAAATACTCGATCGGTGACGTATACGACCTTGACAGTATCCAGGGGCCAACCGACTACACTGTGGCGTCGGACGAATACATCGGGCGGATCCGCGGCATCGGCTTCGCGGACACGGGCGACCCGGACGACAGGGAGGTCCTCGTATGGTATTCGGATGGCAAAGTCAGCACCGGCTCGCCGTCGAACTTTGGCGCGATCAGCGGCGGGTCGATCCAGTTCGACCTGCCGTATGGATTAAGCGCGTCCAACGTCGTCGAGGTGGACACGGATGCCAATAACATCGTTCACCTGTGGTATTCTGACGGGACGCTGTATTCAGGGACATTCATCTATCCGTTTGCGTTCGGCGCTGAACCATTTTCGATGGCGCCGGGATGTTTCCGAGGCAGCCTCATCCACGAGATCGGGCATGCCATCGGGCTCTATCACGAACAGAGTCGCTGCGATCGGGATAACTACGTGGTCGTCCACGATGAGAACATCGTAGAAGGTTATGATTTTGCCTTTGATAAGTTCTGCCTGGACCGCGATCTCTATGCGTTCGACTTCAACTCGATCATGCTCTACGGCTCGTTCGCGTTCTCTGTCGATCCCGGGGATCCCACCAAAGCGACCATGCGCAGGGCGGACAACAACGCCACGTTCGCGGCGCAGCGGGATGGGCTGAGCGCCGGCGACCTCCGCTCGATCAAGGAGCTGTACGGCTACTCTCCTCCGGTGAACAAGGAGCCGGCCAACATCGTGGCGATGGCCAGGTCGAGCTCCGGCACCATCTATACCTGGTACTCGGACCTCAAGAGGACCGGCGGGTCCACGGACGATCTGGACAGCGCGGTCGCGTCCGCGTCGTACTCGGTCGCTCTCGGGAAGACCGTGGATCAGATCGTTGGGATGGCGTTCACGACGCCGCTCGATCGCGTGTACACCTGGTACAACGACGGCACGGCGAGCGTCGGGACGACCACCAATCTCGGCTGGTACACCACCTCATTCTCCTACTCCGTGCCGTCGGGAAAGACGTACGCGAAGATCGTGGAGATCGGGATGGATCCCGATGGTAAGGTCTATACCTGGTATAACGACTGGTCCGCGAGCAAGGGGACGGTCACGGATCTGGGATCCATCGCCCCGTCGTACGGGTACATGCTGCGGTCGGGCAAGACGCCGGCGATGATCGCCGGGATCGACATCGCGAGCAACGCCCCGACGGTCTACGTCTGGTACAACGACTTCACGTTCTCGTCCGGAAGCAACACGGATTTCGGTTCGATTCAGGAAGCCTGGTAAGGCGCGAGGGGCCGTCCATGCTGCGCGCGCTGCCCGCCTGTTATCTCGCCGCGCTCGTGCTCGCCTCGTCCTTCGGGGCGGGCTGCGCCTGGGAGCCGCCGGGCGGCGCGCAGCCGGTCGACTCCTCGGCTTCACCGGTCATCTATGGCGTCGACAGCCGGCTCGAGTTCTTCGAGCCCCCCGCGGAGGAGCTCCGGCGCCTCGCGCGGTCGTCGACGCTCGCGGTATTCCGGCGCTCCTCCCTCGACGGCGCCGGTCCTGAGGGCGTCCGCGTCGTGGCGCCGGGCCTGCGCGAGGCGCGCGGCCTCTGCGAGGGCGCGCGCTTCGCCGAACAGCCCTCCGCGGCGGTGTGCTCTGGCGTGCTCGTCGACGATGACCTCCTGCTCGTCGCGGGGCATTGCATCGAGGCCGAGACCTCGTGCGCGGATCTCCTGTTCGCTGCGGGGTACTATTACGACGCTCCCGGTAAGCTGCACGCGCTCGGGCCGGACGACGTCTTCGCCTGCCGGCGGATCGCGTACTTTGAGCCGGACGGCGAGGAGGCGCTCGACGCGGCGTTCATTCAGCTGGACCGCCCTGCGCCTCTGCCGCTCCTCCCGGTGGTCCTCGGCGACGGCTCTCCCTCTCCGGGCGATCCGGTGGTGGCGATCGGGTACGGCGAGGGGTTGCCCGGGAAGATCGATGTCGAGGGGCGGTGGCTCGGCGCGTGCGCGACGGGCAGCGCCTGCGCCGAGGCCCAGATCGACGCGTTCACGGGCCTCTCGGGAGGAGGGGTGTTCGACGCGCGGGGCGCGCTCGCGGGCATCGTCGTGTCCGGGCGGCAGGACTACGAGGTGAGCGAGGAGGGGTGTCTCGAGGCCCGTGTGGAGCCGGCGTCGGAGACGAAGGGGGAGAAGATCCTCGTCGCGGCGCGCGCCGTGCAATCGCTGTGCGAGCAGGGGTGGCCGAGCGAGCGGCTCTGCGGGCGCGCCGGCGCGTGCGGGGACGCGGTATGCGCCCTCGGCGAGGACGAGGCGAGCTGTCCTGGCGACTGCCGCGCTGCCGCGTGCGGCGACGGCGGCTGCGAGGCCGGCGAGTGGCGCACCTGCGGCCCGGACTGCCCGCCGACGCCGCCCGGACACTGGTTGTGTCCTTCCTCGTGGTACGGAGAGGGGACCCAGTGCGACTGCGCCTGCATGGCTCCCGACCCTGACTGCTTCACGGGGGAGTGCGAGCCGGGCGAGGTGAGCCCGCCGGGGGAGGCCGTCACGCCCGAAGCCCCGGCGCGCGACGCTGGCCGGTGCTCGCTCGGGGGCGCGCAGCGGAGCGCGGCGTACCCCGTCCTCGCGGGCGGCCTGCTCGCGCTCCTTCGCGCGAGGCGCCGCGCTCGTCTTCGTTCCTCCGGGAGCTGCCCTCGAGGTGCGCCGCACCCTCACGGTCAGCACCTGGCGTGACCGAGGCAATGAGCTTGACTTCCGGATCGCGTTTGGGTTCGCTGACCGTTTTGTGAATGGCAGGTCCCTCCTGCACGATCATGGGGCGCGGTGGGCGATCGGAGCGTCTGGCCCGAGCTTCGCTCGCTGTGCGACCACCGCGGATGCTTTGTCCACCGTGGGTAGAAAGGCAGAGAATGCGTACGACAAGCCTGATCGCTGTGTTCACTCCGGTTGCCATGTCCCTGGTCGGCTGCGGCACGGAAGAAGTCGAGGTGGCCGAGGGCCCTGGGGAGGCCAGGATCATCGGCACGGACGAGATCCCGCGGGAGTTCATCAGCGGTAAAGGGCAACGCTTCGTGCTGCTCGGGCCCGCGAAGATCGTTCCCGACCCCGTGGGGGGACCGCCGCCGGGCTCGTCCGACAAGGCCTCTCCCGCCCGTGGCGCCCGGTCCGAGGACCAGATGACCCGCGAGGAGCTCGCGCACGCGCTCCGGCCGGTGATGCTCTACAAGAACCACGAGTACATCCTCGAGGGGCCTGCCTACGAGCTCGCCGATGCGATCATCGCCGCGCGAGGAAAGGAGCTGAAGACGGAGGGCAGTCAGGGCACTGCCCCGAGCACCGGCGAGGTCGACCTCAAGCCCGGGCTCACCCAGCCGCAGGTCCTCATCGGGTGGGACCAGCGTGAGGTGAAGCGGGACAACACATCGTTCCCGAGCAGAACCCGTGTATTCATGACGAACTCGTCATGGACGACCGGTTGCTCCGGACAGCTGATCGGCCCTTCGACCATCCTCACCGCGGCCCACTGCCTTCACACTGGGAGCGGCTGGTACGCGTCACGATCCTGGAGCGCCGGCGTGGACGGCGAGGACGTGAACTCGTTCCCCTATCAGGGCGACTCTACCTACCCGGACTTCGGCACCGAACCGATACTCGATTGTTATAAGCCCATCCTCCCGGACGCATGGCGAAACGGCGACACCTCCGTCTCCTACGATTTCGCGATCATGGAGCTGAGCTCCATGTACCCGGGTAGCTGCAACCTCAGTCCGGGAACCGTCCTCGGGTGGCACGGGCTGTGGGTCGCGAGCACGGCCGCCCTCGAGGCCGAATCGGGATACCTCTACGGCTATCCCGGAGATAAGATTCACTGGCCGCAAATCTGGGGTGCCTGGGGCGACCTCTCCGACGAGGGCGACGCGCTCTGGTACCAGATCGATGTGACGGAGGGGCAGAGCGGCGCGCCCATTTACATGTTCGACAGCGCAGACGTTCGCTACGTCGTGGGGGTCCACAAAGGCGCGACGGAGGACTGGCTCGGGGAAGTATTCAATCAAGGCCGCAAGATGACCAGCGGCCTATACACCTGGATCGTGAACAGCTCGGCGCTGTAGCGCGAATCTTACACGCACACTGCCCCTTCACGAGCCTGGCCACCAGACCTCCAGGGGCTCGCCCGCGCCGGACGATCTCAGTAGACTCGCCTCCGTGGCTCAACCCGGCGAAGGGCGCGTGCCCCTGGTTCCCTCGGCCCTCCTCTCGAGCCGCTGGTCGCGGGATAACCTCATCACCCCCGATCCGTCTCGTCTCTACACCGGGCCCTTCTCGACGCGCGTCGGTGTCGACCAGCTGCAGGAGCAGATCGACGCGCTGACTTCGGTGCTCGGAGACTTCTCGGTGGAGGAGGGGAACCTCGGTGTGCTGTCCTGGAACGTCCGCGGCCGGGACCGGCGCGGCCCCTTCCTCCTGGTCCTGCCGCTCGGCCTCGACGAAGCGGGCGTCGGCGGACGCAGCAAGGCGCGCGTGCCTGAGCGCTGCTTCGAGCACGCGCGCCACTTCACCGAGCGCCGATTGGATCGCTACCTCCTGGCTCCCGGCCAGCTCGTCGAAGCCCGGGGCGGCGGAGCGGGGGCCTGCTTTCGGCTGCCGAGCGGCTATCTCCCCGTGACCTTCGGTCTGGGTCGCGCGCGCGTCGACGTCGTCGACGAGGACGGTGCCTGGGGGATCAGCCTCGGGGCACGCTCGACCCGAGAGATCCTCGTCGAGCTCTGCGCGGCCATGGCTTACCACTATGACCTCGAGAGCGGGACGATGATCGCCGACGTCCTGATCAACGACGGCGACTTCCTGGTGAAACGGGAGCGCGACGGCAGCTTCGCGCTCCGCTGGACGGCGGCGCGCGCCCTGGAGAGCGGAGTCGGCCCCGAGCGGTTCTTGCTCTATCTCATGCAGCTCATGGCGTACGAGGACTGGGAGGTCGATGGCGACCTGCTCGGGCTCCCCGTTCCGCTCACCGATCCCGAGGCGGCGTTCGCCGGCTTCACGCGGGGCAGGAGCCTGCGCTCCTTGGACCTCGGCGAGGATCCGGCGCGCGGCGTCGCGCAGGCTCGGGCGCTCCTCGATTCCTTCGCGCGTTCTCGAGAAGGCAGAGCCTATCGCCCTTGGGTCGAGCGCCATTGCGATCCCCTTTCCGCACCACCCTTGGAGTCCGATGACCCACGGCGCCCCTGGTGGAACCTGGTCGAGCTGAGACAACGCCGCGACCGATTGCGGCTCGAGCGCGGAGAGAAAGCGGCAGCGCCGCTCAGCACCCTCATCGAGCGCTTGCTCGGGGTGGTCGGCGTTCTGGATCCTGCGGACGCCGACACGGCGCCATCGGTCAACGACGTCGATCGCAGGGAGGTGCTCGACCTGCTCGAGAGCTCTGGCCTCAGGGCCGATGCGTGCGCGTCGGCCGCCGACACCTGGTTTAAGGGCTGGCCATACCGGAGTCGCGCAGAGCTCGAAGAGCGCCTGCCGAGCATTGCAGTCTTGCCACCGAGCCGGCTTCTGTGTCCAGGCGTCGCGCCCGCCGAGGAGGAGGGCACGCTCGCCGCTCTGGATCGCTGGTCCCGCGCTCGCCCCGTCCGCGAGCTGGCCAACCCGGAGCTCTTCGGCGGACGGCGCCTCGCACCCGACGCCCTCGCCACGGCCGTGACGCTCCTGCCCAGCTTCGAGGCCTTCATGGACGACGCCCTCCACGACCCGCGCTGGGGTTACTACGCCAACCGCGTCGTCATCGGACAAGCAGGTCACTTCTCGACCCATCCCGAGAACCTGACGCCGCACTATGGCCGCTGGGTGGCCCTCTGGGCCTTCGAGGTGTGGAGAGAGCTTCGGGCGAGCGGCAAGCTGCGGCGGGAGGAGCCGTTTTCGCTCGTCGAGTTCGGCGCGGGCAACGGGCGCCTCGCCCGCGACGTCCTGGACGCGGTTCGGACCCTGAGCGGATCGAGCGACGACTGGCGTCGCTTCCGTGAGCTCCTCGACGTTCGCATCTACGAGATCTCGGATTCCCTGCGCACGAAGCAGCAGGCTCTGCTCGGCGCCGACGCCCGCGTGCTCGTGGGAGACGCGCGAGCACCAGCAGCCTGCCTGCGCCGCGACTTCCCCGAGGGGCTCGTGGGGCTCGTCGTCACCAACGAGCTGCCGGACGCCTTCGGGGTCCAGAAGGTCCGTCTCTCGGCCGACGGGGACGCCGAGGCGGTCCTCGTCGTTCCGCGCATCGAGCCACAGCTCCTCGAAGCGCTCCGCCCGGAGCTCCGAGACGCCTGCCGCCGGGCCGACGCGCACCTTCGTCAGCTCCTCGGCGAGACCCGCTACCGGGGTGATCTCCTGCTCGGTCGGGGCTGTCTGGGAGATCTGATGACCGCCCTCTACCAGCTCCCCGCGGGCCAGCGCGAGCCGCTTGTCGACAAAGTCTGGTTCGACGAGGTGCTCGTTCCGGCCGCCTGCTTCGACTCGCTCGCGGAGGTCCTGCGGCGCGGCGCGTCCGAGGTCGCTCGAGCTTTGGCGGCCGAGCCGTCCGGGGTCATCGCCTATGTGAACGTGCACGCGACCCGCTTCATCGGCGAGCTCGCCACGGTCCTGCGCCTGGGCCAAGTCCTCACCATCGACTACGGCGACACGACCTGGGGCCTGATCCAAGGGGCCAGGCAGGGCCAGTTTCCTTTTCGGATCTACTGCGATGAAGGGAGCTATCTCCCGCGCCCCAATTACCCCTACTCGCGTCCGGGCGCGCAGGACCTGACCGCCGACGTCAACTTCACCGATCTCTCGCTGGCGGCTCGCGAGGCCGGGCTCGAGCACGTCTACTTTGGTCCTGAACGCGCGATCGCCGGCCGCGAGCTCCCTCGGGTCCTCGCGTCCACCGATCAGCGCCCGTTCGCCGAGTTCGTGGGGAACTCGGTCTTCAAGCTCCTCGTCGTGGGGCGCGGCGCGTCCTACTTCCCAGAGCTGCCGGGGCTCGATCCGCTCCCGCTCCTCGCGCACGCGCCCGTCGCCACGTGAGCGAGCGGCCCCCACCCGAAGAGGAGCTCGACGAGCAGAAAGCCGGGGCCGAGCGCGAGCTGCGCACCCAGGGACGCGAAGACGCCCACCTCCGGCGACTGCTCGCGGATCGCGCCCCTGGGCCGCTCGATCCTCGGCGCGCTCGCGGAAGAGCACCCGAGCCAGTCGGACGAAGCGAGCCAGTCGGACGGAGCGAGCCAGTCGGACGAAGCGAGCCAGTCGGACGGAGCGAGCCAGTCGGACGCAGCGAGGCGGGCGCGGCGTTTGTGGCTCGGACCACGCGTGACGCGCAGCAATTTCACCGCGTCCGCAGGCCTTGCGCGAGCGCCCCGGTGGCGCAGCGGCGCAGCGGCTTCGGGGCGCGGGCGCGCGCTGGTCGGCCTCTTGCATGCTCCGTCGAGCGGGCGCAGGGAGCGGAGCTCGCAACGACGGCAGGCGTACTCATGCTTGCCGAGAGCGCAAGGAGTCTGTTCGATGAAGCTCAAGAAGAATCGCAGGGTCGAGGATTACATGAGCACCGCGGTCATCACGCTGAAGGAGGCCGACACGATCAGCTCCGCAAACCTCGAGATGAAGCTCGCGGAGATCCGGCATATTCCGGTCGTCGACGCGAAGGGGCACGTCGTCGGGATCGTCTCCGATCGCGATTTGCTCCGCCACGTGAGCCGCCTCGACGGCGAGCCCATCCCGATCGAGTCGATCATGACCCGGCGTGTCCGCACCGTGCGATCGACGACCCTGGCCGCCGATGCGGCCCAGATGCTCCTCGATCACAAGATCGGCTGTCTGCCCGTGGTCGGCGACGAGGAGCAGCTCATCGGGATCATCACCGAGACCGATTTCCTGAGCATCGCGCAGAAGGCGCTGCGAGGCATCGACGTGGCCCACAGCGCCGGAGAGCGCTAGAACACCGATTACAGTGGAGTCTCGGGGATATCAAAGGAAGAGAAGAACAACCGCAAGGGCGCAAGGGGCGCAAGGGGAAGACAGGAAACTCTCTGATCTCTCATCTCTCATCTCTTGCGCCCCTTGCGCCCTTGCGGTTGTTCTCTTTCCCGCATTCCCTTGCTCTTGGAGTTTACTCCCCGGCGGAACATTGGGTTTCGCAACCCATTGAATTTAGAGGACTTTCAGCCTGTTCGGCGTCCTGAGCGGCAGGGGAGCGCGCGCCGGCCTCACCGGCCGTGCGCGTCCCGGTAACTCGCCGGGATCACCGCCGGCGCCGGCCCGCCGTACAGCGTCGCGGTGCGCCGCTCCTCCTTGCGGACGTGGTACTCGAACACGCAGCGGAGCGAGAAGAACACCCGCCCTTCCCCCGCGACGATCCCTATCTGATCGACGTGCATGGGAAAGACATACTCCCGCTCCTCGAGCTGCACATGGATGTGCATCCGCAGGTCGGGCATCGCGAAGGCGAGGTCCCCGCCGCGCAGGCCGTGCGTTAGCCGGATCCCGTCGCCCGGCCTCGGCTCGCCGCCTGCCTCGATCATCATGCCCGGGTGCCCCATGTTGAAGAACGTGGGGAGGATGTCCCTGTGCCCCACCTTGAATTCGGGCGCCCTGTCCGGCGTGAGCCGGCTCGGCTCCGGCACGGCGGCGCTCGTCGCGGCCTTCACGCGGAGCGCGCCCTCGCCCGGGTAATAGCCCAGGCCGACGGGATCGGGGGAGTCGCCGAACGAGCGGAGCAGCCGGTTCGGGTCCTCGAGGTTGGGCAGCGGCTTCCCGAGCGCGCTCTTCGCGTCGAGGTAGAACCCCCGCCCCGCCGGGTTGGGCGTGAAGGGCATGTCGAGCCCGTAGTCTGTAGGGCAGGTCCCGCCGAAGGCGCGCCCGTAGTCGAGCTCCATCGAGACGAACGGCTCGGGCTCGCTCGGGACCAGGGCGCCGCCGGGCCCAGGCACCCACGAGCGGTCGCCGAAGACGGCGATCCGCCGCCGGAAGGTCCGCCCTACCTCGAGCTCGACGTCGAGGCGCGGCCCCGCCGCGCCGCCGGGCTGGCGCACCTTCCCGCCGAGCAGCACGTCGATCCCGCCCATGTAGAACGGCTTGTCCCCGGGCATCTTGCCGAGCGCCGTCGCGACTGGCTCGCTCGAGATCGGCCACGGCTCGTCGGGCGTGGCGACGAGCGCGCCGCCGGCGACACGGAACGTGGGCCGCGCGATCGCGCAGCCCAGCATGTGGTCGTCGCTGCGCGCCGACGCCGTCCTGAGGAGCAGCGCCGGGTGCCTTGTCTCGTTGCGAAGCTTCACGGATCGAGCCCTCTCCGCCGCGGCGCCGCGCTCAGCAGTTCAGGCGCACGGTGCCGCCGTCGAGCTTCTCCGTGGCGCTCCCGTTGGTCACGTAGATCCCGTCCGAGGTGATCTCGATCTTCGCGGACTTGCCCTCGGCGTCGGTCGCATTGCCGATCTCGAGGACGATCTTCTTCTGGGCCCGGATCCGGATCGTCGAGTCGGCGAACAGAGCGAGGTCGGGTCCGCCGATCTGGACCTCCTGCTCGGACTCGACGCGCACCTCTCCGGCGCACGTCATCTCCAGCGCGCCGTCGGTCACCGCCCACTCGAGCGAGCTCGCGCTGAGCGTGCAGTGCCCGTCGACGACCTGCTGCATCGTGCCGCCGACCGAGAGGGTGAGGTTGCCCGCCACGCGCCTCGACTCGTCGTCCAGCGACGAGATCGCGTGCGCACCGGTGACGGTGACCGTCCGATCGCCGCTCACCATGACCGACTCGTCCCCGCCGACGCACGCGCTGCGGTCCCCGGCGACGACGTCGCGGCGGTCCCCGAAGACGCTCGCCGTGTGATCGCCCGCGACCGAGAGCCAGCTGTCGGCGCCAACCGAGGTGGTCTGATCCGCGGCCACCGTCCTGGTCTCGGCCGCGCCCACGGTCACGGCGCGCGCGCCCGCGATCGTCACCGTCTCCGCGCCGCCGATGGTCTTCGTGTGGTCGCCCGTCACCGCGAGCGCATCGTCGCCTCCGACGGTGTGGCGCGCGTCGTTCAGGGCGTCGACCTTGAGGTCGCGCTGGGCGCGGAGGTAGACCTCTTCCCGGCCCGACTGGTCCTCGAAGCGGAGCTCGTTGTACCCGCCGCCGCCCGGGGTGGTCCGGGTCCGCAAGGTCGATTTTGTCTTCTCGGCGGGGAGCGCGTAGGGGTAGGGGCTCACGACCGTGTACACCCGCCCGGTCACGATAGGCCGGTCCGGATCGCCGTCGAGGAACTCGACGAGCACCGCGCTCCCGACGCGCGGGATGTGCATCGCCCCGTAACCGGCCCCTGACGCCATCTGGGCGACGTGGACCCAGCACGCGTTGTCCGAGGCGTTGCCGTTGCGATCCCAGTGCAGCCTGACCCTCACGCGCCCGTCGCTGTCCGTCTCGATCTCGGCCCCCTGCGTCCCGACGACGGTCGCGGCCTGCGGGCCGGCGATGCGCGGCTTCTGCGTCCTGCACGGGGGCCGGAAGGCGACGCCGGCCGGGACGCACTCGAAGGTGCAGCGATACCCCTCCTTGCTGTCGAGCCGGGCAGCGTGCTGGAGCCGGGTGACGAGGTACTCCGCGTTGAAGCTCTCCCTCGGGTGGTCCTCGATCCGGAAGCGCGCGCCGGGCGCGAGCCGCACGGTGCACGCCTCGCCCTGGCCCACGGAGGCGGTCGCCTGGAGCGCGTCGAGGCGGATCTCCGCCGCGGGGCTGGCCGGGTACGCGAACACGGCGAGATCCGTGTGGCGTCCCTTCTCGGCCGCCGTGTCCACGACCGACGCGGGGTTCTCGAACGGCACGTCGCGCGTCGTGACCTTCCCCGGCCGGACCCGCTGCGCGAAGCGGAACGAATCGATGCCTTCTCCGGTGTGGAGCGCCCCCGTCACCGCCCGATACCGGAGCTCCTTGGGGGAGATCGGCGCGTGGACCTGCGCCGTGTCGGAGATCATCAGGGTCGCGCCGGCGTCCGTGTGCTCGAAATAATAGAAGATGCCTTCTTCCTCCATGAGGCGGCTGAGGAAGGCCCAGTCCGATTCACGGTATTGGACGCAGACGTCGCGCGCCTCGTAGCTGCGCTGGAGCACCATCTCGAAGCGCCGGACGCCGCCGAGCTTGAGCACGCGCTCGATGACCTCGGCCGTGGTGACGCCCTGGAAGATGCGGCAATCGTACCGCTGGTCGAGGAGCCAGACCTCCGGCACCAGGGTGGCGCGGTAGGCGGCGCGGTGCTCCAGGGTGAGGACCTGCTCGAGCCGGCTGACGATCCCGTGCAGGTGGCGGGCGCTGGCGCCGTGATCGAGCGTCAGCACGGCCGACTCGGCGACGAGCGCGTCGAGGTCGAGGTTGGTGTCGGCGCACTCGACGGTGATGTCGAAGGCGTAGAGCTCGGATATGGCCTCGGCGCCTGCGAGCTCCTTCACCTCGAGCGAGGTCTTGAGTCCATCGATCGTGAGTCGTGCGCGGACGAGGGGCGGTGCCACGGCCATGAGAACCTCGGACGAATTTCGACCATCAGAGCCGATGTCGCGCCGATGTGCAAACACGTTGCGGGGCCCGGCCCTGCCGGGCGAGCTGTGCGGTGCAGGTGCGATGTGCCCTTTGCCACCCGGCCCTGCTGCATCCAGGGCACGTCGTGGACTGCTCCCGCCGCCCCCTCTTCCGAGTCACCGCCGCGCCCGGCGCTGCCCTGGAAGGTGCGCGCGGGCTCGCGCGGGAGCTGCCCCGGAGCGACCGACGCGGCGGCCGCCTGCCCGCTCGCCGCTGGAACGCCGGACGGGCCCTTGACAAACTTCCGCATCACCGGAGACCGATCCACGACCGATGTCCCTCATCGGCCGAGGTGGTGTCGCACCTCTGCTGCTTCGTGAATGAACCCCTCCGGGTGAACGACGGCGGCCTCCGCCCGCTTCAGGCCGAGGCGCGATAGCCGGGCTGGAGCATCCCCGGGCGCGGGGTGTCGGATCGTCCCTTGCCGATCGTGTGGATCGAGCGGCGGCGCGGCCGGCTCGTTGCCGGTGATCTGCTTCAGGCCATAAAAGCCGTTCATCGCCGCCGACAGCATCATGGCGCCGCGGCTCAACGATCGCGCCCCGCGCGCGAGGCGCTCGATCACCGCCGCTGGGCCGAAGGCGCGATTCCACATCTGCCGGTGGGCGGCGAGGAGCTGCTCGGGGGACATGCGCGCCGGTCGGAAGGCGACCCCGTAGCCGCTGTAATGGGGCCAGTCGCGCTCTTCCAGGATCCGCCCGTCTCGCCGGTGCTCATCGTACAGGGGCGTGCCCCGGAACGGCGTGAGGATGCTCAGGAACGGGACGTCGACGCCGATCTCGTTCAGCCGATCGGCCGTGGAGGCGATGACCTCCGGCGTCTGATCGTCGAAGCCCGAGATGAAGCCCGCCATCACGCAGATCCCGCGATCGTGCAGCTTGCGGATGGCCTCGCGGTACTCGCGCACGCGGTTCTGGCGCTTGTCCACGCTCTTCAGATCGGCCTCGTCGAGGCTCTCGATGCCGAGGAAGATGCCGATACAGCCGGACCGCTCCATCGCGTCGAGGAGCTCCCGGTCCTTGACGATATCGATGGAGGCCTGCGTGAGCCACCAGCGATCGAGCCCGGCGAGCTCGCGCAGGAGCTCTTTGGCCCAGCGGCGCTGGACGAGCAGGTTGTCGTCCCAGAACCAGGCGACCTTCTCCTGCCAGAAGCGAGGGAAATGCGTGGTGGCGATGTCGCGGATCACCTCGTCGACGGGGCGCACGCGGAAGCCGGGGTTGAGGTCGGGCACGGTGCAGAAGCTGCACGTGAACGGGCAGCCGCGCGTCGCCTGGAGCACGCGGGGGACGAGAAAGCGGCTCTCGAGCAGATCGTAGCGAGGGGTCGGCAGCCCGGCGAGCGAGGCCGGTTCGCCGTGGTAGACGCGGCGCTGCGTGCCGCGCGCGAGATCGCGCAGGACCGCGGGCCAGACGGCCTCGGCCTCCCCGGTGACCACCACGTCCACGTGCTGGAGCGCCTCTTCGATCCAGTACGAGACGTGCGGCCCGCCGGCGACGACGCGCACGCCGAGCGCGCGGTAGCGATCGGCGAGCGTGTAGGCGCGGCGCGCGAAGCCGGAGAAGAACGAGAGCGCGACCACGTCCGGCGTGGCGTCGACGGGCACGGGGCGCACCTGCTCGTGGAAGAGCTCGACCTCGTGCTCCGGCGGGGTGATCGCCGCGAGGTGGATCCCGGTGACCGGCGGGACGAAGTGGAAGCGGTGGCCCCGGCGATAGCGGGGGACGTAACTCACGACGATCCTCACCTTCATCAGCGCCTCCTCGGGCTCAGGCGCCCCATCGGATCGGACCCGCGATGACGGCGTGGAGCCGGCGGCGGAAGGAGATCCGATGAGACGCGCTCAGGATAACGGAAGGACGTCCGCGCCGATTCCAGGAGCGGGAGGAGCTTCCGTGGAGCGAGCGTGGTGGACGCGTGGGGTGGCCGCCGGGGTCGCGTCGGGTTGACCTTGACGAGGAGCCGAGGCCGGCGGCTCGGCGACGCGAGGATGTCCGTCGTCTTCCCGCAGCTGGCCATGAGAGGCCGAACGAAGGGTATGATGGGGGGCCATCATGAAAATTGCTGTTTACGGCTTCGGAGCCATTGGCGGATTGCTCGGCGCCCGGCTGGCCATGGCCGGCTGCGACGTCAGCGCCATCGCGCGCGGGGAGAACCTCGCCGCCGTGCAGAAGCGCGGACTGCTGCTGCAAATCCAGGAAGAAATCACCAGCGTGCCGATCCGCGCTGCGCAGGATCCGGCCGTGCTCGGCGCGCAGGACGTCGTGATCATCGCGGTCAAGGCCAACGCGCTGACCGACGTCGCCGCGCGCATCGCGCCGCTGCTCCGCCCGGACACGATCGTCGTCCCCGCGATGAACGGCGTGCCGTGGTGGTTCTTCGCGCCCGAGAACGTGCCGTATGCTGGCGCTCGGCTGCAGTCGCTCGACCCGGGCGACGTGGTGTCGCGCGCTATCCGGCTCCGTCAGGTGGTCGGTTGCGTCGTGCATCTGTCGGGTTGCAGCCCGGAACCGGGGCTGGTGCGCGTGGGCCTCGGCAACCGTCTGCTCCTCGGCGAGCCGGCCGGCGGACACTCCGACCGTGCGGGCGCGCTGGTCGAGCAGCTGCAGCGCGCCGGCTTCGAGGCCAAGGCCAGCGCCGACATCCGGACCGACATCTGGTACAAGCTGTGGGGCAACATGACGATGAACCCGGTGTCGGTGCTCACCGGTGCGACGTGCGATCGGATACTCGATGATCCGCTCGTGCGCGGCTTCTGTCTCCGTGCGATGCAGGAAGCGGCAGCGATCGGCGAGAGGATCGGCTGCCCGATTGCACAGAGCGGAGAAGACCGGATGGAGGTCACGCGCAAGCTCGGCGCGTTCAAGACATCGATGCTGCAGGATGCGGAAGCCGGCAAGTCGCTGGAGATCGACGCGCTGGTGACCGTGGTGCATGAAATCGGCAAGCTGACCGGCGTGCCCACGCCGACCATCGACGGCTTGCTCGGCCTCGTGCGCCTTTGCGGCCGCACGCGCGGCCTGGTTGCCGGATGATCCTCGGGCGATCGCTCGCGGAGGAATGGCGCGGGGGCGCCGAGGCGGCGCTGCGGCGGATCGACGCGCTGGAAGAAGGGCGGATCCGGGGCCGCCGGCGCAGCGGCGCGTGACCGTGCGATCCGGTCCTCCTGGAAAGCGTCGCTATTTCAATAGCTTATCTGTGCATTGAAGGGGCCACCTTCACGCCGCGGCCTGCGGGACGCTGAGATGGTGCTTGACAGGGGACGTCTGTCTTCTCTTTCCTTTATTTCCATGTCCCGCGCTCTCCATCTCCTCGCGCTCGTTCCCGTCACGGCCGCTGCCTTGCTGTCCACGAGCGAGGCCTCGGCGACCAACTACACCCTGTGGATCCACGGCAGGAACACCAGCGGCTCGACGACGGCCGGCAACTACGACGATTTCTCCTACTGGGGATCGTCGTCGGCGGCGGCCGGCGTCAACAAGAAGGCCGTCAACTGGGACGGCAAGAGCAAGATCTCCGTCACCAACGACAAGATCCGCAACGCGCTCGATTGCTACTGCACCGGCTCGAACTTTTGCTACATCGCCGCGCACAGCGCCGGCAACGCGCACATCGGATATGCGCTCGCGATGTACGGCGGCAGCACGCGCGGCGTCAGAGACGCGATCCCCGCGGCTGACGGCACGTGTGGCGCGACCGGCGCCACGCAGGTCGGCTGGAACATCAAATGGGTCGACATCGCGAGCGGCGCCGCCGGCGGCAGCGAGCTCGCGAACGTCGGGAGCTGGGCCGTCAGCGATCCGCTCACGGACGATCTGAAGACGGCCACGATGCGCGCGCTCTACGACCACAACCAGACCCGCGGAAGGTACTTCTACATGTTCGCGGGCGCCAAGGGCACGCTGTATTCGGGGATCTTGCCGGGTCAAGACGACGAGGCCCTCTCCTATCACTCGACCGGCGGCGTCGCCGTGACGGGCAGCTTCTGCAACGCCGGGGATTGGTTCTGCGACGGCACGCTCACGACGGGCACCTCGGCGACGAGCAATGGGAAAGCCAAGTGGTCCTACCATTACACAGATTTTGTCGACGCCTCGGAGGCGTACAACCATTACTCGAACGGCGCCTGGGAGGGGATCGTGGGCCCGGTCCGCTCCGATGTCGTCGCGTACGCCCTGTAGCTGGACCGCGTCATTCGCTCCCGCGTGAAGAAAGACAAAAACAAGGCGCTCTCCCGTACGCCGCGGCGGTGGCTCGCCCTCGCCGCGGCGCTCGTTGTCGTCGCGCTCTTCTTGTTCCTCCGTGGCCGCTCGTCGAACGGCGAGAATACACCGTCCGAGGATGCCCTGCGCTCGGCGTCGCCTGCGAAAAGCGAGGGACCGAGGTCGCCCTCGCCGCAGGTCTTCGATCCCAAACATGGCAGGCCCCTCGGCGTGGCGGCCCCTGCGGGCGACGCCGATGATCAAGGGGCCCGCGAGACCGCCGAGCGGCGGCTGGAGCGCGCGCGCCGTACGCTCGAAGGGTATCTGCACGCGACGCGGTATCCGCCGACCTCGCGCCCGCTCTCGGAGAAACCCGACCTCGAAAAGCCTCATTCCGTCACGAAGGCCACCCATCCTCTCGCGGGAAAGGACGGGAAGGTCACGAGAGCGCGCGTCACGATGGAGCAAGATCGGCTCTTCCTCGTGGGCGACGAAGCCGCGCGGCTGACCGTGAACTGTCTCACGAGCGAAGGCCCCGCGCGCTGCGAGGTGCTCTCTGCCGAAGCCGGTCCGCCGCCGTCGTCGCCGCATTTCGGCAAATGGCCGACGAGCCCGGTCTCCTTCGCCGGCGACCCAGCCGTGGCCGCCTCGTTTGCCCCTGCGGACCATGGATTGGGGCGCTATCACGGGCCGATCGGCGTGGATCTCAGGCTCCGCATCGACGGCGAGGAGGGACGCGCGCGGTTCGACGTCATCTACACGCCGGCCGCGCCAGCTCGTTTCACGGGGAGGGTCCGCGAAGCTCTCGAGGACGGCTCGGTTTGTCTTTACGTGGAGCTCGCCGTGGACAAACCGGGTAGATACGTGGTCGTGAGCCGCGTGGACGACGCGGAGGGCGATTCATTCGGATACCTCGAGTTCAACGATCTCCTCGCGGCGGGCCCGAGCGAGGCGAGGATGTGCATCTTCGGCAAGCTCGTGCTCGATGAGCGGGCAAAGGCGCCCTTCACGCTGCGCGATGTGGAGGGATTTTTGTTGCTCGAGGACCACGACCCCGATCGAGAGTTGATGGCCGCGCGCGAAGGCGCGTTCTACAAAACGAAAGAGTACGCAGAGGATCGGTTCTCCGACGCCGATTGGCAGAGCGAAGAGAAAGCGCGGCACGTGAAGGAGTTCGAGAAGGACGTGAGGGAGGCCGAGGCGGGGCTCGAAGCGGCCGGCGGAAAATGACGATGGGCGCTCGGAGGAGCTCGGATTTCAGGTTCTCGATAGCTTCGTTCGGATCGTCGAGGAGGTCGTCGAGGCGCGGGCGGGCCCGCCTTCCCACACCCAGGCCCGCCACGGCGGTGGGGTCGTGACGGGCCGCGCGCTCGCCGCGCTCGCCACGGCGCTGGGACGCTCCGCCCGCGATGTACTAGGCTCGGCGCGTGCCGCGCCCCCCTGCCTCGCTGCTCGCGCTCGTGCTGCCGCTCTCCTGCGCGGCGGCGGCCTGCGCCTCGTCCTCGCTCCCCGACCCGAAGGAGACGGTGCAGGCGTACGCAGCCGCCGCGGCGCGCGGCGACGCCGACGCCATCTACGGCATGCTGAGCGACAAGAGCCGCACCGCGATGTCGCGCGACGAGGTGCGGCGGCGCGTCGCCGAGGCGCGCGCCGAGCTCGCGGAGCAGGCGCGGAGCGTCACGGCGCCCGGGGTCGTCGTCAAGACCCGCGCCCGCGTCCGCTACCCGGACGGCGAGATCGCGACGCTCGAGCTCGACGACCGCGAGCGCGCCTTCCGGATCTCGGCCGCCGACGCGCTGCCCGCGGGCGGACGCACCCCCGAGCAGGCGCTCGAGCAGCTCCGCCGCGTCCTCGCGCGCCGCAGCTACGCCGGCCTGCTGCGCGTCCTCACGCCGGCCACGCGCGCCGCCATCGAGAGCGACCTCCGCTCCCTCGTCGACGGGCTCGCTCAGCCCGAGGGCCTCGAGGTACGGATTGCAGGCGACTCCGCGACGGTGCAGATCCCGGGTGGGCACGAGGTGAAGCTCCGGCGCGAGGCGGGCGTATGGCGGGTCGAGGACTTCGATTGAGAGGATGGCTCGGCGCTCGCCGGCCGCGCGATGGGGGCGGCGAGGTGGCCCGGCCCGAGCCGCGCCTCGCGGCCGCGGCGCGACCGCGAGGCCTCGTGGCCGCGGCGCGCGCTCGACGCCTCGTGGCCGCGGCGCTGGTGGTTGTCTCCGCGCTGCTCCTGCTCGCGGTGCCGCGCCCCGTGCGCGCCTTCGGCGAGGAGGGGGCGTGGAACCCGCGGCCGCTGCTGACGGGCGACGCGCGATGGGAGGGGGTGCGCGCCACCGCGCCCGCGCGCTGGTCGTTCGAGCTGGAGCGGCGGACGAGCGCGCCAGCGCGCCGCAACCCGACCACGGTCCGCGCCGACGACCCGGCGCTGCTCGCCGAGCCGTTCGCGCTCTGGGGCGGCGACGGCGACATCCCGCCGCTCACCGAGCGCGAGGTCTTCGGCCTGCGCCGCTTCCTCGCGCTCGGCGGCGTGCTCCTCGTCGACGACTTCGCCCCGGGGAGCGGCGCGTTCGGCCGCGCCGCGCGGCGCGAGCTCGCCCGCGTCCTGCCGGAGGGCTCTCCGATCCCGATCGGCACGGAGAACGTCGTCTTCCGCTCGTTCTATCTCCTCCCGCGCGCCGTCGGCCGCGTCGAGGGCCCGCCGAAGCTCTCCGCGATCGTGCGCGGCGGCATGCCGCAGGTGATCTTCTCCGACCACGACCTCGCCGGCGCGCTGGCGCGCTCGGAGGGCGGCGGGCCGAGCGTCGAGGTCACGCCCGGGGGCGAGCCGCAGCGTGAGCGCGCGTTCCGCCTGGCCGTGAACATCGCGATGTACGTGCTCTGCTCGAACTACAAGGACGACCAGGTGCACGCGCCGTTCCTGATGCGCCGCCGCGCCGTCGACGACAACCGACCCCGCGCCGCGCCAGCGCGCCCGTGAGCCGCGGCGATGCCGGATCGTCTCGCCGCTGCGCCGAAGCTGGTCTGGCAGGACGACCACTTCACCGTGCTGTTCGACGCGCCCCTGCGCGTCATCTGGACCGTCCGCAGCTGCAAGCCGTTCGCCTCGCTGGAGGAGCTCGAGGCCGTGATGGGCGAGCTCATCGGCGTCCTCGACAGGCTGGGCCGCTCGCATCACGCCCTCTTCATCGACGTCCGCGCCGTCCCCGGCAGGAACGATCCGTCGTTCGAGGCGACGATGAAGCGCGTCCGACCGCAGTGGCTGCGGGGCTTCCGGCGGGTCGGCGTGCTCGTGCAGAGCGTCGTCGGCGCGCTCCAGATCCAGCGCCTCGCGAGGGATGACGGCATCGAGCGGCTGATCACGAGCGATGAGGCCGCGCTCCTCCGGTACCTCACGCAGGAGGGCTGAGCGGCCGGGAGCTGCGGTGTTCGGGGGCGCTCGTCCGGCGTGCGTCGTTTTGTGACGTAGATTGTGCCGGCTGCAAGAGCCGTGTTCGTTCCATGAGATGTATTGATGTCGACCACGACGTGTCGTGGTCGCGGGCGAGCCGGTCGACGGCGCGCCGCTACCGCCTGGCGTGGCGCAGGGCGTGCGCGATGCCGCTCTGCAACGTGCTCAGCGTGGTGATCCCGGAGAGATCCACGCCGAGCGTGACCAGCGTCTGCGCCACCTCCGGGCGGACGCCCGTGAGCACCACGCGCGTGCCGAGCAGCTGGGCGGCGCGCGCGGTGCGCGTCAGCGCGTCCGCGACGTGCGTGTCGACAGCGCGCACGCCGGTGATGTCCAGGATCGCGGTGTGCGCGCCCTGGCGGCTGATGCCGGAGAGCAACGTCTCCATGATCTGCTCCGCGCGCCCGCTGTCGATCGTCCCCACGAGCGGCATCGCGACCACCCGGTCGGCGAGCGGGATGAGCGGCGTGGACAGCTCCCGGAGGGCGGCCTGCTGCGTGAGGATGATCTGCTCCTGCAGCGCGGTCCGCTCCGCCTCCGCGCGCCTCAGCGACGTGATCTCGGTCACGATGCCGCCCATGCCGATCGGCGTGCCGCGCTCGTCGTGGATCGGGAATTTGACCGTGAAGAAATGGTGGTCGGCGCCGTGTATCGGCACCACCTCCTCGAACTGCATGACCTGCCCGCCGGTGAGCACCTCTCGCTCCTTCGCCACGATCATCGCGGTGGCCGCGGGGTCCACGGCGGCTAGCTCGGCCTCGTCCCGGCCGATGAGCTCGAGGACGTGCCTCTCCATCATTTGCGCGTGCATGCGGTTGGCGAGGACGTAGCGCCCCGCGGTGTCCTTGACGAAGATGGAGCTGCGCGCGTTGTCCACCAGCTGCAGGAGCAGCTGATACCGCCCCTGCACCGTCTTCTCCCTCCGCTGCCGGTCGCCCGTGTCGTCGACGAGCGCCGCGATCTCGTACGCGTCGCCCCGGCCGTCGCGCAGCACGGCGTAGGTCCACCGGCAGAGGAGCGCGTTCCCTTCCTTCGTCCTGCACTCGCTCGCGGTCGCGGCGAACCGGCTCTCCATCCGGTCGAAGCTGAACGCCCGCGTCGCGGCGGCGGACACAGGGTCTGCGCCCACGAGGTCGGCCAGCGGGCGGCCGATGGCCTCGCTCGCGCTCCAGCCGAAGAGGCGCTCAGCGCTGTCGTTCCAGTGCGTCACCGCGCCATCCTGGCGCCAGTGGATCACCGCAGGCACCGCCGTGGGCAGCCCATCGAGCGCGTCGAAGGCCTCCATGGCGGCCGCCTCTGGCGGCGCGGCTCCGTTCCGCGCATGGCCGTTGGAGCGCTCCGCCAGCGCCTTCTCCAGCGCCTCGACGCGCGCGCGCAGCTCTGCGTTCTCTGCCCTGAGGCGCCCGGCCTCGTCCAGCTCTTCGCGCACCATTGACAAGGCTTCGAGCCTACGCGCGGCGTGCCCGGCGTTTCAAGGTGGCCAAGCAGGTTGTTCGAGGTCGCCCGCGATGTCGCATCGACGGCGCCGGGCTGGGACAGCCCGCTCCGATGTACTAGGCTCCGCGCGTGTCACGCGCCCTCGACTCGCTGCCAGCGCTGTCGCTCGCCTTCGCCGGCGCCGCCTGCGGGCCTCGCTCTTTTCGCGCGCAGCCCACGCTTCCCTTGCTCCCGGAGCGGCCGTGAACCGGAGCTTCGCGCCCTCGGGCGACCTCTCGTCGCCGGTCGTGGCCGTCGCCTGCGTCGTCGCCGCCCTGAGCTTCGGCCTGCTCGTGCTCGAGCTCGTCCGTGCGCGCGGCAGCGCCGCCGGGGCGGCGGGCGCTGCGCCCGCGCGCGCGGCGCTCGGCACGGCGCTCACGGGCGCGCTCGCCGTGCTCGGCTTGCTCGCCGCCATCCTCCGCCCGGTCGCGGTCACGTCGCGCGGGAGCCTCGTCGGCCCGAAGGTCGTGGTGCTGGTCGACGGCTCCCGATCCATGGACCTGCCGGGCATCGGCGGGACCCGCCGTGAGAGCGCCGAGCGGGCGCTCGAGGAGCTCGGGAAGCGCGCCGATGTCCGGCTCTCCCGCTACCTGTTCGGCGAAGGGGCGCCGCTGCCGGCCGACGGGCAGGCAGGCGATGACGGCGCCGCGCCCGCGCCGGGCGGGAGCGCTGGCGCCGCGCCTGCGCCGGGCAGGGACGCGGGCGCCGAGGCGCCGGCCGCGGCGTCCGCGCCGGCCGCCGCGTCGCCGGCGCGGGGCCGGCCGCAGCGCCGCTCGGACCTCAGCGCCGCGCTCGAGGCGCTCGCCCGCGCCGCCGACGAGCGGCCGTCGGCGTTCGTCGTCGTCTCCGATGGCCGGCTCGACCGCCCGGGCCCCGAGGACACCGCCGCGGCGACGCGGGCCGCGCTGGAGGGGCTCGACGTCCCGGTGCACACGGTCGCGGTCGCGACCGAGTCCGTGCGCGACGCCGGCGTCCGCGCGGTCCGGACCTCCGGCGCCGCGGTCGCCCACCAGCCGCTCTCGCTCCGCATCGACATCGGCTGCAGCGGCGGCCTCGCGTGCGATGCTGTCCCCGTCGTGGCCCGCGAGCTGCGCGAGCAGGGCGCGCCGACGACGCTCGCGACGGGCACGGCGCACGTCGAGGGCGGCGTCGGCACCGTCGAGCTCGGCGTGACGCTCGACCGCGCAGGAACCCGCATCCTGGAGGTGTCGATCAAGTCGCCGGAAGGCGACGAGCTCCCCGAGAACGACGTCCGGTACATCACGCTCGACGTCGCGCGCGATCGCATCCGGGTGCTCCACGTGGCGGGCCGGCCGACGTACGACGTCCGCGCGCTCCGGATGTGGCTCAAGTCCGACGCCTCGGTCGACGTCGTGGCCTTCTTCATCCTGCGCACGCCCGGCGACGAGGTGAACGCGTCGTCGGACGAGCTCGCGCTGATCCCGTTCCCGGTCGACGAGCTCTTCAGCGTGCACCTCTCGAGCTTCGATGCGGTCGTCCTGCAGGACTTCGACGCCGCGCCGTACGGCTTGACCAAGCACCTCCCGGCGCTGGCCCAGTACGTCGACAAGGGCGGCGGGCTCATCATGGTGGGCGGCCCGAACGCGTTCGTGCAGGGCAACTATGCGCGCACGCGGCTCGCCCGCGTCCTGCCGGTGGATCTCGACATCGGCCGCGCGCCCGCGGTGGATCTCGGCGCCTTCGTCCCGCGCATCACCGCCGCGGGCCGCGCGGCGCCGGTGCTCGCGCCGCTGCTCGCGCTGATCGGCGACGAGATGCCGGAGATGCCGGGGACCAACGTCGTCGGCGATCCGCTCCCCGGGGCGACGGTGCTGATGACGCACCCGACCCGCACGACGGCTTCGGGCGCGCCGATGCCGGTGCTCTCGCTGGGCGAGCACGAGAGCGGCCGGACCATCGCGCTGACGCTCGACGGCAGCCACCGCCTGCTCTTCAGCGCGTTTGCCTCGAGCTCCGCGGGCCGGGCGCACGGCGCGTTCTGGGACGCGCTGCTCGGCTGGCTCATGCGCGATCCGCGCTTCGAGCCTGCCGCGATCGAGCCGCGCGGCGGCTGCCTCGCGGGCGAGGAGACGGCGCTCGTGCTGCGCCCCCTCGCGGGGCAGCGCGGCCAGGCCAGGGTGACGATCGCGCGCCTCGGGAGCGGCGCGGTCGTGAAGACGTTGACCGCGCAGATCGGCGAGGGGGGCGAGCCGGTCGAGCTCGCCGCCGGTCGCCTCGAGCCCGGGGGCTACGCGGCCACGGTGGAGATCGTCCCGGAAGGCGCCGCTGGCGACGGAGGCGACCAGAAGCGGGCGACGACGCGGCGCGACTTCGCGTGCGAGCGCGGCGGTGATGAGTGGGCCGATCCGCGCCCCGACGTCGCCCGCCTGGAGGAGATCGCCCGGGCGACGGGGGGCGCGTCGGTGCTCTCGTCGGCCGCCGGCTCGCTGTCGCTGCCCGCGGCGACGCAGGTGGCGGCCGAGCGCCACGTCGCGCCGCTCCTGCCTCCCTGGGCCTGGACGCTGGCGGCGGCCGGGGCGCTCGGCGCGCACTGGATCGTGCGCCGGCGCGGTGGGCTCGCCTGACCCTCAGGGAAGCTGCGGCTTCTCGAGCGGATCGGCCTTGTCTCCGACCCAGGTCCTCAGCACCGCGAAGTGCGAGGCGTCCCGGGTGAAGCTCGCGTGATTCACGATGAGCAGCGTCTGTGCCGGGTCGTTGAAGGCCACGTTGGCGGGGGCGTCGAGGGGAATCTCGTCCCCTGGTGAGCTCTCGATGCGCGACTCCTCGACCCCGCGCTTGTCGAGCACCGAGATCGCGTTGGCCCCCGCGAGCGCGACATAGAGCTTCCCTGACCTTCCGAACGCGAACCCGTCGGGCGCCTCGCCAGCGGTGTAGGCGTGGACCAGCTCCAGATCGTCCGCGTCGGGGGCGTCGACGAGGGGGAGCCTGTAGATGGCCCCCAGGCTCGTATCCGACAGGGAGAAGGTCACCGAGAAATAGACGTGCTCCCGCCGCGGATCGAGCCGGATCCCGTTCACGCCGATCGGCAGGTCGCCGCCGCCGACGAGGGCCATGCTCTGAAACCAGATCTCCGGCGCGCCGCCCCCGGGCGGGTAGCGGAAGATCGTCGCCTGGAGCGAGTCGGTCACATAGGCGTAACCCTCCTCGTCGAAGGCGATATCGTTCGGTATCGGCGGCGTCGGGAAGGGGGTTGGCGAGCACGCCTCACCCGGCGTGGCCGCCACGCACGCCGGCAGATCCGGTAGCGGAGCGCCGTAGCTCTCCTGGACATATCTATGTCCAGCCTTCGTGAAGCGCAGGAGGCCGAGCTGGGTGCTGAGCGCGTAGACGCGGCCATCGCCGTCGATCGCGATGCAGCTCAGCGCATGCTCGTCGCCGAGCGCCTCGCCCGCCACCGTGATCGTGCTCTTCTGGACTTTGCTGTCCCTGTCGAACACGGCGATCTTCGATGGGCCTTGGCCTGCCGTGCCGAACGTCGCCGGGCCGGAGACGTAGACCAGATTCCCATGGACCGCGATGCCTTCGGGGAACCCGGGAGCCGCCGGAACCGTCGCGAACGTCCTGGTCTCCCCGTAGCAGTTCCCCTGCGCCAGCACCGGACCCGCGCTCAGCGGCGACACGGCGGAGAGGAGCGCCATCGCGCCGCAGGCCAACCATTTTCCGTTGGAGCGCGATGATTTTGCTATGATGGAACGCGGCATAAGTCCTCCAGGGGTCCATGGTTGCAGGACCGGAGTTGTCGAAATAGGCCACGTCGAGAACCCAGAATGCAGATTGCCTGGCTTCGTCAGGCTGACGACGCGGCCATGATAGCTGGAGTATATGAGGGTGAGATGATTGGCTGTCGAGTCAAATTATTCAGTTCCTGAAATAATGGGGGAGGTGCTGAGCGGCGCCGCCTGGGTGCAGTTTTTCGTGTGTGTGTCTGCGTAGTTGCGCGTTTGTGCCCGCGCTGCACGGTGCTGTCGGGAGGTGACAGATGTGTGCAACTGGGGGAGCGCGTTGTTGTCGGGTTGTCAGGCGTTACGCCGAGATGCGCCGAGATGCGCCGAGAGTTGCCGAAGGTCCTTGATGCGCGCAGGGCGATGCGCTGTAGGCGAGGCACGCGCGAGGCACGCGCGTCGGTCGATCCGCGTCCGCGAGACGGCCGCACGAGGGCGTCGCCGCCAACTCGGCGGCTCGGCGGGACTGCGCAGGATCAGGCGCGTGCGGCTCCGGCGGTCGAGCCGTCGAGCTAAGGCTGCGCCGGCCAGGCGACGCGCGTCGGCACCAGCCGGGGCTCGACGGTCCCGTCGCCCAGCTCGCCGTTCCTGTTGTCGCCCCAGCAGAGCATCTCGCCCGTGAGCTTGAGCGCGCAGCTATGGTCGTCGCCGAGGGCCAGCTCGACCACGCCGGTCAGCCCGATCGGCTGCGGGGTGAGCCCTGGATCCTGCGTGCCGTCGCCGAGCTGCCCCTTCGTGTTGTCGCCCCACATGAGCACCTTGCCGCCCGCCACCACCGCGCCGGAGTGCCTCGCGCCGAGCGAGATCCGGGTGACGTCCACGAGCTCCGGGATCTCCCTGGGCAACGCCTCGTCGTTCACAAGGCCTGTCCCGAGGCGGTACTGCGCTCCCTTGCCCCAGCAGGAGGCCGCGCCGAGCGCCGGCGCGGCGCACGTGTGCAAGGCGCCCGCGGCCGTGAGCGCGACGCTGGTCAGGTTCTCGAGGAGCTGCGGGGTGTTCTTCTGGTTGAAGCCGCCGATGCCGAGCTGGCCGCTCTCGTTGTGGCCCCAGCAGTACATCCTGCGCTCGCCCATCCGCTCGATCATGCCCGCGCAGGTGTGCGAGAGGCCCGCGCTCACCGAGCTCACGTCGTCCAGCATGACGGTGGGCACGAGCCGATCGACCTCGTCGCCGTAGCCGAGCTGGCCGGAGCTGCCCTCGCCCCAGCAATAGAGCTCGTGCGTCGTCGTCACCGCGCAGGTGTGGGTCCCGCCGACGGCCACTTGGGTCGCGCCCGCGAGCTCCTTGGCGCGCACGGGGAAGAGGGAGTTCGTCGCCTCGCCGTCGCCGAGCTGACCGCTGTTGCCCGCGCCCCAGCACGCCACCGCGCCGTCGGCCAGCACCGCGCAGGTGTGCACGCGCCCCGTCGAGACGCTCGCCGTGACCCTGGCGGCGCCGCTGAGGCCGATGACCCGCCTGGGGATCGGCCGGTCCTGCTGCAGCGTGCCGTCGCCGAGGTTGCCCCAGGTGTTCCTGCCCCAGCACCAGACCGAGCCGTCGCTGAGCACCGCGCACGTGTAGTCCGCGCCGGCCGCGATGTGCCTGGGCACGACGCAGGCGCCTTGCACGCACTGGCCGCTGCAGGGCTTGTCGCAGCTGCCGCAGTGCGCGGTGCTCGTGAGGAGGTCCACTTCGCAGCCGTTCTCGGGGTTCTTGTCGCAGTTGCCGAGGTTCTCCCCGCACGCCGGGTACTGGCAGACGCCGTCATGGCAGGTCGGTTGACCGCCGAGGGCCGAGCAGGCGACGTCGCACGCGCCGCAGTGCTGCGCGTCCGTCATCGGGTCGACGCACGCGTCGCCGCACACCATCCCGCCTCCAGGACACCCGCCGCCGCTCCCGCTGCTCCCGCCGCTCCCGCCGCTCCCGCCGCCGGCGCTCGAGCTCGTCGACGCGTCGGGCGGGCGCGCCGTGAACTCGTCGCCGCAAGCGGCGAAGGCGATGGCGACGGCGGCGGGCACGTACGCCGCCGCGAGGGGCAGCGAGGCGAACGGGAGCCGGCTGGCCCAAGGTCGATGCGTGGAAGCCATGGAGGGCGTTCTTCCCTTGCGTTGAGGAGGCGCGACGGCGCCATGAGGACGCGGCGGCGTGCGACATTCTAGACGAAGTCGCGCGCCGAGATCTCTCGCCGCGCGCCGCGCGCGGGCCGCCGAGCGTTCCGATCAGCGCGCGGCGACGAGCACGTCGTCGATCGGCGGCGCCTTCTCGAGCACGCCGAGGTCCACGAGCTGGTTCGCGAGCGTCTCCCAGCGTTCGCGGGTCATCACGCCGAGGCCCTTCTCCTTGGTCTCGGGGGTCTCGATGAGCGGCCGCTGCGCCTCGGCGGCGGCGACGAAGGTCTCCGCGTCCATCGAGGTGTTGAGCTTGGCCATGACCTCGTTGGACCGCGTCGGATCGTGGAGGTACGTGCGCCAGCCCTCGCCCGTCGCACGGACGAACGCGCGGACGCGCTCCGGGTTCTCCTTCCACAACGCCGCGCGCGTGATCACGACCACGACGTACGGGTTGAACCCCTCGCTGGCCACCAGGAACGGGGCGGGATCGCTCCCTTTGCGCTTCGCCGCGATCGGCTCGGCGGTGATGAAGCACTGCTGGGAGAAGTCCTTGTCGGCGACGAAGCGGGCGACGCCGCCGTCGTACGGCACGACCTTCACCTTGTTGAACCCGTACTTCTTCTTGAGGTACGCGGCGTAAGGCAGCCCCGGCTCGATGGCGAGCGTGCCCGACTTGAGGATGTCGGCGATGCTCTTCGCGCCGCGGCTCTCGTGGGTCATGATGGCCTGCGGCGACGTCTGGAACACGGCGAAGAGGGGGAGCACGTCCGCGCCGCGGGCGCGGGCCGTGAGCACCTCGTCGGCGCCGGAGATGCCGAAATCCACCTGCCCGCCCGCCACCATCTGGACGACCGGCACGCCGGCGCCGCCGCCGAGGATCTCGACATCGAGCCCTTCTTTGGCGAACGCGCCCGACTCGCGCGCGGCGTAGAACCCGCCGAACTCGGGCTCCGGGACCCAGTTGAGGGCGAGCTTCACCTTGGCGGCCGGCGCGCTCTGGGCAGGCGCGGCAGGCGCGGCAGGCGCGCTCTGGGCAGCCGCGGCCGGCGCGCTTCCCTGAGGGGAACCGGACGACGCGCGCCCGTCGCCTTCCGGCGACTGCGAGCGCGAGCAGGCGGGGGCGAGGAGAGAGACGGCGGCGAGGGAGGCGAAGCGTGCGAGGCGTCGGAGGAACGACCGGCGGCTGTCGGAGGAGTGCATCAGCGATTGATCTCCGAAGGATGCCAGCGCCGCAAGAGCCGCCTGCCGGCGAGGTCGACGGCGCCGAACAGCGCGAGGCCGAGCCCCGAGGCGAGCAGCACGGCGGCGAAGAGCAGATCGGTGCGCAGCTGCCGGTACGCGGAGAGGACCAGGATGCCCAGCCCAGCGGCGTCCTCCGAGAAGCCGGCGACGAACTCTCCGACGATCGCGCCGATGACGGCGAGGCCCGCCGCGATCCGGAGGCCCGTCACGAGGTGGGGGAGCGCCGAGGGCAGCTCGAGCTTGCGGAGCGTGGCGAGGCGGCCGGCCCCGTAGAGACGGAAGAGATCGCGCAGCGCGGGTTCGACGGAGCGCAGGCCGGTGAGGGTGTTCGCGATGACCGGGAACACGGAGACGATGAACGCCGAGACCGCGACCGCGCGCAGGCCGGGGCCGCACCAGAGCACGAGCAGCGGGGCGATGGCGACGATCGGGACGGTCTGCAGGAAGACGGTATAGGGATAGAGCGCCCTCTCGAGCGGGCGCGACGAGGCGAGCGCTACGGCGGCGAGCACGCCGACGGCGGCGCTCAGGAAGAAGCCCGCGAGAGCGGCCTTCGCCGTCGTGACGGCGCCGGCGAGCAGGGTGGCGGCGTCCCCCGCGCCCGCCCGCGCCACGTCCGAGGGAGGCGGCAGGAGGTAGGCAGGGATGCCGAGCGCGCGGGCGAGCACCTCCCAGAGCGCGAGCAGGATCACGAGCGCGGCGAGCGGCGGCGCGACGGCTTGGAGCGTGGTGGGTCGCACGGCTCGGCCCTCTCTAGCGCGAGGCCGCCGTGCCAGGAAGATGCTGCGGCGGAAGAAATCAAGCCGAGGCGCGGCCCGGCGGTGATCGACGCGCGCCGAGCCTCGGAAGAGCCTCGGAGGAGGCGGCGTCGAGCGCCACGCAGGGGGCTGCCCGCGGCCGGCCTCTATGCGTCCGGAACGCTCTCGACGGCGGGTGGAAGGTGGGTCCTGTCGAAACGGAGCTCTGTCGAAGCGGGGGATGAGCCGCGCGGAGCGCGACGTGCTTCGGTCCGACTACTTGCCCTTCTTGGCGGGCGCGGCCGGAGCAGGCGACCCTTTGGCGGTCGCGGCTGCCTTCTTCTGGTTCTTCTCCGCCGTGTCCTGCTTCTTCTGTCGCTCTTTGGCCTTCGGAGATTTGTCACCCATGGGACCCCCTCGGTGGACGCGTTTGTCAAATCCACCTTGACCGAGGCTAGCACCATCCCTGGTGGCGCAGTCACGAACTTTGTACTTCGCGAGGGGCTACGTCTCGGCCTCTCGTCGTCCCGTCGGTTCGCCTCGTCCACCGCCAGGAAGGGCCGCCGAGAGACGGTCGACGCGCTCCGCTGCGGCCCTTGCTGCGTCTGGCCCTTGCTGCCTCTGGCCCTTGCTGCCTCTGGCAGATGGGCGGCCGCTGTGGGTGTCCACGACGTCACTTGCTGGCATGGAGGGGCGGCGCTACGAACCCCCGGCGTGTTCAAGGCCATCCTCTGGGATAACGATGGAGTCCTCGTCGACACGGAAGGGCTCTATTTCCAGGCGACGCGCGAGACGATCGCGTCGGTCGGCGTCGAGCTCACCGTGGACGACTATCGCCAGCTGTTCCTCGTCGAGGCGCGCGGCGCCTGGCACCTCGCCAGCGCGCGCGGGGTCGACGAGGCGGGCGTGCGGCGGCTCGCAGACGAGAGGGATCGCCGGTACCTCGAGCTCGTCGCGGGGGGAGACACGCTGTTGCCGGGCGTGCGCGAGGTCGTCGCGGCGCTCGCCGCGCGCTTTCGCATGGCGATCGTCACGAGCAGCAAGCCCGAGCCGTTCCATCGAGCGCACGCGACGACGGGCCTCCTGCGGTGGTTCGAGTTCGCGCTCACGCGGGAACAGTACGCGCGCGCCAAGCCGGATCCCGAGCCGTACCGGGTCGCCTGCGAGCGGCTGGGGCTCGCCGCGCAGGACGTCCTCGTCATCGAGGACTCCGAGCGCGGGCTCCGGTCGGCCAAGGCCGCGGGCCTCACCTGCTGGGTCGTCCCGTCGCCGCTCACCGCGCGGTCGGACTTCACCGGCGCGGACGAGGAGCTCGGGTCGCTGCGCGAGGTGCTCGTTCGCCTCGGAGGGTCGTGAGCGCGACCTCACGTCCGCACGATGAGGTAGCTCACAGCGCCTGCGTGCGCACCGCCGCCGCGCCTCGTCGTCGTCTGGATTTTTGCACGCTGCACATCTGATGGGTGCATGACCATCTGGCGGTTCGCGAACGGTTCGTGGCACCTTCGGGCCCGTGGCTTCCGGTGACGGCATCTCGCTCATCGAGCTCGTCGTCCTCGGTTGGTCGTCGGCCACCGCGGCGCCGGCGCCGATCCCCATCCGCATCGATTTCGATGCGCCAGCGGACTGCTCGACCGCCGACGCGCTCTACGAGGGCATCCGCGCCCGGTCGGACCGCGTGCGGCGCGCGGCGGACGGAGAGGACGGCTGGGGGGTCCGCGTCCGGCTGAGCAGCGCCGGGTCCGGGATCCACGGCGAGCTCCGCGTCGTTCACGCGGGCGGCGAGACCGACACGCGCACCGTCGATGCGATGTCGTGCGACGTCGTGGTCCAGGCGCTCGCGCTCACCGCGGCGCTCGCGCTCGACGAGGTGGCCGAGGTGACCGCGCCCCTTTCTCCCCCTGCGCCGCCGCCGGTCGTCCCCCCGGCGCCTCCGGTCGCCCCGCAGGAAGCGCCGCCGTTCAGCTTCGGGCTCGGCGCGCATGTCCTGGTGACGCAGGTCGTCTCACCTTATGCGAGCCTGGGCGGCGCGATCGGTGCCCGCGTGACCCCGCGCACCGAGGGCGCGCTGAGCCCTTCGTTCGGCCTCTCGCTGATGTACGCGCGGAACGACCTGCTGGGCGCCGACAGCGCCCTCGTCCAGTGGGCGGCCGCTGCGCTCACCGCGTGCCCGCTGCGCTGGCAGATTGCCCACGTCTTCAGCGCAGAGCCATGCGTCGTGGCCTCCGGCGGCTGGATCGAGGCGACGGGGCGAGGCATATCGAACCCGGAGTCCGCTGTGCGGTCGTGGTGGAGCGCCGGAGGCCTCGTGCGCGCCACCGCGCTCGTCGGCGAAGGCACCGCCCTCGAGCTCGAGGTGAGCGCTGTCGCGCCGCTCGTCCACCGGCGCTTCACTGTGGGGTGGTCTGCCGAAACCGTCGGCGAAACGCCGGCGATCTCGCCGCTCGTCGGCATTGGAATCGTGCATAATTTCTAAGCCGGGATTCTGTGATCACTCCGACTCGCGCTGGGAATTATGACCCATGGACGGCATCCGGAAGCTGGGCCGCAGGTGCGCTGCCCCCCCCGACCCGAGGACAATGTTCCGCTCTGGCTGTCGCCCATTGCTTCCCGGTAGTGTCCGTTCTTCACTGGTCTCATGCCTCGCCTCGCGGTGAGTATGGTTGCCGACGTCATGACATCGCCTGCTTTGCCCGATAGCGAGCCGGTGAGCGTGGCGCCCTCGGCGGCCACCGTGAAGCAGCGGGACGCGCGCCTGCGACGGATGGTGGATGCTCATCTTGACTTCATCGGGCGGGTGCTCCGCAACGCGGGGACCCCAGCTGCCGAGATCGACGACGCGGTGCAGCGCACCTTCATCGCCGCCGCGCAGCGGCTGGACGACGTCCGGCCGGGCGCCGAGAAGAGCTTTCTTCTCCAGACCGCGCTTCACGTAGCCGCCCACGCGCGCCGCAGCGCCGCGCGTCGGCGAGAGTTCCCCGCGGCCGAGCCGCCGGAGGTTGTGGACGCTGCGACACCCGAGCAGCTCACCAGCCAGAAACACGCGCGACAGATGCTCGATCAGGTCCTCGACCAGATGGAGTCGGATCTGCGGACGGTGTTCGTGCTGTACGAGTTCGAGGAGATGAGCATGGTGGAGATCGCCGGCGTGCTGGGGATCCCGCAGGGCACCGTGGCCTCTCGGCTACGAAGGGCCAGGGCCGATTTTCGTGAGCGCGTCCGCGCGCTGGAGCTCGTTTCGACGAGCGAGGTGAGACGATGACTGAACCACGTCGCCTACTGGAGGAGAGCGACAACCCGCTCGAACGCGCTCTGCTGAACGCAGGTGCGTCGTATTCCACGTCACCGGAGACGCGCGCGAAGACGCTGGCCGCGCTGGGGCTCGCCGGCGCTGCCGCGCTGTCGGCCAGCGTGGCGGCGCCTGCGGCGCTCTCCGCGACAGGGATGTCCGCTACGT
The DNA here is from genome assembly GCF_051473855.1 of Sorangium sp. So ce375. Classification (NCBI taxonomy): domain Bacteria; kingdom Pseudomonadati; phylum Myxococcota; order Polyangiales; family Polyangiaceae; genus Sorangium; species Sorangium sp. So ce375. The sequence continues at coordinate 7,947,361 of NZ_CP150335.1, read as the reverse complement.
CCTCGTCGCTCGCCGTGAAGCTCGGCTGGACAAAGATCCTCGTCGCGCTCTCGACGGTGGGCATGCTCGCCGGCATCCCGGCGGGTTACCTCGCCTGGCGCGGGCAAGACGCCCAGGAGGTCGCCGCGGCGCACCGCTTCGGCGCCGCGCTCGCCGGCCCGGTCGCGCAGGCGGCGGTGCAGGCGCCGGTGCAGGCGCCGGTGCAGGCGCAGGTCGAGGCTCGCGCGGAGGAGACGGCCGCCCCGGCGCCTGCGGATGGCGGCAGCGTCGCGGCCACGAAGCTCGACCCGAAGCCGTCCGGTGCGGGCGCCGCCCTGGAGGCGGAGCTCGGCGCGCTGGACGCGGCGCGCACGATGCTCGCGAGCGGGAACGCGCGGGGGGCGCTCTCGCTCCTGGACGCCTATTCCAAGGCGCATCCCCGTGGCCGGCTGGGCCTCGAGGCCGAGGTCCTGCGGATCGACGCGCTCGCGAAGAGCGGCCGCCCCGATGCTGCGTCGCAGCGCGCCGCGGCATTTCTTCGCCGGAATCCGAACAGCGTGCTTGCCTCCAGGGTCCGGCGCTATGTAAACGATTGAAATCTGGGTCATGCGTTGCCCTGCCCCCCTCCGTTCGTTCCGCGCTGCGTCCGGTATCGCCGGCGCCTGGATGGCGGTGTGCGTGCTGCCTGGGTGCGTGACCACGGTGGATTCGCTCGGCTACGACCGGATGAGCAGCGATGAGCTCAGCCCGCTGACGGGCCCCCAGGAGTACCCGAACGCGTTCCGCGACGTGCTCGGCAAGACGGACGAGGAGATCGCGACCAAGATCGAGGACAGCTTCAATCAGCTCTTCTACGGCGATTTCAGCAACACGCCCATCTACTACGCGATACCCGGCACGGATCAGGCCTACATCTGGGACGCCTACCACCGTAACGTGCGCACCGAGGGCATCGGCTTCGGGATGATCATCACGGTCGAGCTCGACAAGCGAGACCAGTTCGATCGGCTCTGGCGGTACGCCGAGTCCACGCTCCAGCCCACGTCCGGTCCCAATCAGGGATATCTCATCTCGTGGTGCGACACCCCGGGGAACACGGTGCTGTGCGTCGATCCCTTTGGCCTCCAGCAGATCGCGATGGCGCTGTTCTTCGCCCACGGCCGCTGGGGGAGCGACACCGGGACCATCGACTACGGGCAGAAGGCGATCGGCTTGCTCGAGGTGATGCGCCACAAGGAGGCCCTGAACGGGGGAGTCGACTCCGGTGTGACGAACACCTTCGATGCGACGACGAAGCTCGTCTACGATTTCCCGAACGTCATGGCGGGGGACGTCACCCGTCCCTCGATCGAAATGCCCGCGTATTACGAGCTCTGGGCGCAGGCCATGGGCGACTCGTTCTGGTCCGAGGCTGCGGCCAGCGCGCGCGCGCACTGGCAGGTGGCCGCGCACCCGAGCACCGGCCTCATCCCGACGCGCACCTATTTCGACGGCAGGCCGGTGCTCAACTGGGACTTCTTCGGCTCCGAGGCCTACCGCACGCAGCTGAGCCTCGCGCTCGACCACGTCTGGTTCGGCGTCGACCCGTGGCAGGTGGAGGAGGCGGACCGGCTGCTCGGGTTCTTCTCGAAGCAGGGCATCGGCCAGTACCCCGCGAAATACAAGCTCGACGGCGTGGCGCTCAATGCCACGCCAGAGTCGGCGCTCATCTTCATGAACGGCGTCACCGGCCTGGTCGCGACGGCCAACAATCGCGCCGACTACATCGAGGCGGTGTGGACGACGCCCCCGGGGACCAACGAGGCCCGCTACTACTCGGGGTTGCTCCACCTGCTCTCGCTGTTGACGCTGAGCGGGCAGTTTCGCGTGTACTGATTCCGTGCGCGGCCATCGCCGCGCGACGTGCGGCCGCCCTCTCGGGCGGCGCCCGGCCGGCGCGTCACGACGGCACCCCGCCGTTGCCTCGAATGACCCCGGCGACGAGCGCGAGCTCGAGGCGGAGCACCGCGGCCCTCTCCAGGAGCTTCGCCTCGACCAGGCCGCCGAGGAGCGTCACGAGCTTGTCGTAGTCGGGCGCCTGCGCCTTCCAGTTCGCGATCGGATACGCCTCGTAGAGCCCGCGCGTGAGGCGTGACGGCGTCAGTATCGAGACGCGCGCCTCCGGGTGCCAGAGCTGGAGGTGCCAGAAGCCGTGCGTGACGAAGTAGTCGAACTTCCGCCCCCCAAAGAGGCGCACTTCCCAGCCCGCGACGACGAGCGCGAGCTCACGCTCGCGAGGATCGTGCGGCGGGGGAGGCCAGCCCTCCTCGCAGGCGGACTCCGGCAGGCACGAGAGCTCGGACCGGAGCGGGCGACCGACTGACAGCGGTATGCGTGAGCTCACAGGGCTCCTCCCTGGTGAGCGCCGGACCAGAGGAAAGCAGCAAGCGCTGAGCATCGGTACAGGCTCGGGGCAGGAGGCATCTCTCGGCTCACGTTGGCTCCGTTGTTGATATTGAAATTGATGTTCAACTTCAATATGATTGGCTCCTGCTGATGTCAAGCGAAAAAGGGGTGCCGCCGGAGAGGGCCGTTCTGGCGGGGACAGCCCGGGCGCCGCGTTGGTCACCAGGGGAACGTGGTCGAGCCCGGGCGTCGTGGGTGGCCCTGAGGGCGGCGCCGTCGGAAGGGGATGGTGATGCACGCGTGGTCCGGATCGGTATCCGCGCGCAGGTCGAGGCGATGGCCTCGGCCCGGCCGCGGCGCGGCGCGAATACCGTGTTGGCGCCTGGGTCCGGTCTGGATGGAAGAACGGTAATGATCGGGGTCGCTGGCGCGCCGGGACGAACAAAGCGGGCAGCGGGTGGTCCTCAGAGACCGGCGTTGGGTACAATGAGCGCTGGATGAATCCTCTCCGCGCCGCTCGCCCTCTTGCGATCTCCCTGAAGTCCCTTGTTGCCTTCGTCCTCTCCGCGTCGCCGGCCGTCGCCTTCGGCGCGGGCTGCGGCGTGGCGGACAACGTGCCGATCCCGATAGACCATGAGCGGATCGGCTCGGGCGCCGCGGGCGCTGCGGACGAGGGCAGCGGCGTCGGGCCGAGCGGCGGGACCGCCCCAGGCCAGGGGGCGAGCGCGGGAGCGGATCACGGCCGGGCCATCGGGACCGTCGTCCCGCACGGTGATGTCGTCAGGATCATCGCTATCGGCGACACCGGCGAGGGCAACCTCGCGCAGAACCAGGTCGCCGATCGGATGAGCGAGAAGTGCATCGAGGTCGGGGGCTGTCACGCCGTGATGATGAACGGCGACAACTTCTATGATAACGGCGTGGTCGACACGGGCGATGCGCAGTGGGGCCCCAAGTTCGAGCAGCCCTACGACAGGCCGGGCCTGAACGGCCTCCCGTTCTACGCGGTGCTGGGGAATCATGACCACGGCCCCAGCAGCAACGGCGTGCGGCAGGCGCAGATCGACTACTCGCTGCTGCCCGTCGGCGACGGGCCGGGCACGCGGATGACCGACAAGTGGCACATGCCCGCCTCGTATTACGACGTTCGCGTCGGCGACGTCCATCTCTTCGGGATCGATACCGTCGACTTCACCTCCGATGACCAGGCGCGCGACATGAGCGCGCGCGTCGCCGCCTCGGACGCCACGTGGAAGATCGTCTTCGGCCATCACCCGCGCTACACGTCCGGGGTCCACGCCTCGGACAACCAGTCGATCGGGACGAGCGGCATGTTCGCCATGCAGCAGGCGATCTACTGCGGGGCGGACATGTACATGAGCGGCCACGACCACGACCTCGAGTTCATCGACAAGGGGCGAGACGAGCGCTGCCCGAACACCTATTTCCCCATCAGCGGCGCCGGCTCGAAGACCCGCAAGGTGACCTCCCCGGTCTCGACCGAGCGGGGGCAGCTCTTCTTCACGGATGCGATCGAGGGCTTCGCTTACCTGCGGTTCCAGGGGAGGAATCTGCTGTTCGAGTTCATCGACAAGCAAGGCGTGGTGCTGTACTCGACGCTCATCACCAAGTGAGCGAGCGCCGCGCTCGGTCGCCGCGCGGCGCCGCGTTCAGGGCCGTCAGCGGCGCTCGTCGCCGCGCGGCGCGCCGTCCTGCTCAGCGTCGCGCCGCCTCCCGAACGAGATCGTGTTCTCGGTGCCCGCGAGCATCCGCCGGATGTTCGGGATGTGCTTGAGCCAGACGAGCGCGGCGAGGAGCAGCGAGAGGCAGAGGACCGGGGCGTAGAGCTCGCCGAGGAGCCAGAGGAAGAGGGGCAGGGCGAGGGCGCCGGCGAGGGAGCCCGCGGAGACCATGCGGGTCGCCCGCACGAGGACCGCGAAGACGGCCAGCGTGGCGAGCGTGGACCGCGGCGCCAGCGCGAGCAGGACACCGCAGGACGTCGCGACGCCCTTGCCGCCCCGCATCCCGAGGAAGACCGTGTAGTCGTGGCCCAGCACCGCGGTGAGGCCGCCCGCCGCCGCGACCCACCCGCCCGGCGCGACGGCGAGCCATGACGCGAGGGGCCCCGCGACGAGCGCGCCCTTCGCCACGTCCGCGGCCAGGACGGCCAGGCCCGGCCCCCAGCCGAAGGCGCGCAAGACGTTCGTCGCGCCGATGTTCCCCGAGCCCACCTCGCGGACATCGACCCCTTTGACGAACCGCGCGAAGAGGTAGCCTGTCGGGATCGCTCCGAGGAGGTACGCAAGGGCCAGGTAGGCCAGGTAGATTGCCGTCATCGGGCGCCTCCGTGCCCGCGCTCACGGCGGGTGTAGCACGTTGCGCGAAGCGCGCTAAAGGGCCCATGTCGCGATGGCGATCATGGTATTCTGCGAGGATGCCTGACCTGGCGCCCGTCTCGACCCGGGGTGGCCGCGCCCCCAAGATCGCGCTCGTCCTGGCCGGCGGTGCCGCCCGCGGCGCCTACGAGGTCGGCGTGGCGCAGCACATCCTCGAGGACGTCTCTCGCGATCTCGGCCGCGAGGCGCCGCTCGATATCCTGTGCGGCACCTCGGTCGGCGCCATCAACGTCTGTGGGCTCGCCGCGTTCGCGGACGAAGCGCGGAGCCGCGCGCGGCGGCTCGCCGCCGTGTGGACCCGCCTGCGCATCGACGACCTCGTGCGCCTCGACGTGCGCGGCGTGCTCGCGGTCGGGCACGACCTGCTCCGCGGGGGCGCCGCGAGCGCGCCCTCGAGCGGCGGCCGGGCCGCGCTCCTCGACACGTCGGGCCTCGAGCGGCAGATCGCGGAGGCCATCCCCTTCGAGCGGATCGACGGCCACCTCGAGCGGGGGCTCCTGTCGGCGCTGACCGTGTCGACGACGCTGGTCAAGAGCGGCCGCACCGTCGTCTTCGTCCACCGCCGCGAGCCCGGCTTGCCGCCCTGGAGCCACGACCCGACGATCTCCCCGCGCGCCACCGCGATCCGCGCGCAGCACGCGCTCGCCTCGTCCGCGCTCCCCATCCTGTTCCGCCCGGTGAACATCGACGGAGAGCTCTACTGCGACGGCGGGCTGCGCCAGAACGTCCCGCTGTCGCCGGCGCGGCGCCTCGGGGCCGACGGGGTCATCGTGGTCAACCCGCGGTACATCGAGCCCGCCACGAGCACGGCCGAGCGCGACGCGCCCGGCTTCCCCGGGCCCCTCTTCCTGCTCGGCAAGACGCTGAACGCGCTGATGCTCGACCGGATCGACAACGATCTGGCGCGCCTCGAGAGCATCAACGGGATCCTGGAGGCCGGGCGGCGGCGCTATGGTGAGGGCTTCATCGACGGGCTCAACGACGAGCTCGGGCTCCCGCCGGGGCGCGCGCTCCGGCCGATGCGGTCGCTGCTCATCCGCGCCTCCAAGGACATCGGCAGCCTGGCGGCGGAGTTCGTGCGCTCTCCGGCGTTCCGCGCGCGGACCACGAGCGTGCTCGGGCGCGTGATGCGGCGCCTCGCCGAGGGAGACGAGCAACGCGAGGCCGACTTCCTGTCTTACCTGCTGTTCGACGGGGAGTTCGCCGGGGCGCTCATCGAGATAGGCCGCGCGGACGCGCGGGCGCGGCACGAGGAGCTGTGCGCGTTCTTCGATAAGGCGCTGAGGCCGGGCGGGTTCGAGGAGCGGGCGCGGTGAGGGGATCGGGGCCACGGGCACGCCCCGCGTCCGTCCGGAGCCCGTCGGGCGCTGAAGCTCCCGGTGACGTCGGGGCGCTCGGCGCCGATCTCGGCGCGAGCTCCGCGCGGCCTGGGCGCCCGGTGTAGACTCGCGCCGCGAGATGGCACCTTCGGATCCCTTTGGCTGGGTGGGCGCGACGATCGGCGGCAAGTACCGGCTCGACGCCGTGGTCGGCGAGGGCGGGTTCGGCGTCGTCTACCGCGGCCAGCACCTCGGGTTCGACGAGCCGGTCGCGGTCAAGTGCCTGAAGCTGCTCGGATCGCTGGCCCCGGCCGAGCGCGCGTCGTTCCAGCGGATGCTCCTCGACGAGGGGCGGCTCCTCCACCGCCTCTCGCGGGCGAGCGCCGGCATCGTGCAGGCCCTCGACACCGGCGCCGCGGTCTCGCCGTCGGGCGAGTGGACGCCTTATCTCGTGCTCGAGTGGCTCCACGGCGTGCCGCTCGACCGCGAGATCGCCGAGCGGCGCGCCCGCGGCGAGGCGGCGCGCCCGCTCGCCGAGGCGGTCGCCCTGCTCGCGCCCGCGGCGCACGCGCTCGAGGTCGCGCACGCGCAGGGCGTCGCCCACCGCGACGTCAAGCCGGCCAACCTGTTCCTCGCGGAGATCGGCGGCCGGCGCACGCTGAAGGTCCTCGACTTCGGGATCGCCAAGGTGCTCGGCGAGCTCTCGAGCATGACGCAGGCGATGGCCGAGACGGGGAACGCGCTCCGGGCCTTCACCGTCCATTACGGAGCGCCGGAGCAGTTTCACCAGCGCTTCGGCGCGACCGGGCCGTGGACCGACGTCTTCGCGCTCGCCCTGGTGCTCATCGAGGTCGCGTCGGGGAACCGCGCCCTCCTCGGGAGCGACGTCACGCAGCTCTACATCGCCGCGACAGATCCGGCGTTCCGTCCGAGCCTGCGCGGCGCGGGCGTGAGCGCGCCGGACGCCGTCGAGGCCGTCGTGCAGCGCGCGCTCGCGATCGACCCGCGCGAGCGCTACCGCACGGCGGGCGAGCTCTGGGGGGCGCTCGAGGCAGCGATGGCGACGGCCACGCCCGCCGGCGCGGTCGCGCGCGCCGAGGGCAGCCCGCCGGCAGGTGCGGCGCTTGGCGCTGCCGCGCTGGGCCTGGCGGGGACGGAGCTCGTGGCCACCGGCGCCGCCGCGCCCATCGCGGCGGGCACGGCGCACGCGTCGCCGCCGCCCGCCGGCGCGCCGCCGCTGTCCCTCACGACGATGCGTGGCCTGGCCACGAGCGCGCCGCCGCAGGCTGCCCCAAACCCGGGATCGCCCCCTCCCGCGCCCCAGGCCGCCCGGGCCGCTCCGCGGCGGCGCCTGTTGCCCGCGCTCGTCTCGGCGGTAGCGCTGGCCGCGGCTGGCGCAGGCGCCGTCGCGTTCGTCCGGCACCGCTCCCCCGATGAGACGCCGCGGGCGCGCGCGCGCGGCGGCATGGCCGCGCCCCGAGTGAAGGCGCCGTCCCCGCCGGACATGATCCGGGTGCCGGCGGGCCGCTTCACGATGGGCAGCGCGAAGGGCGGAAAATCCGAGCGGCCGCCCCACGAGGTGACGCTGACGCGCGCGTTCGACGTCGATCGCACCGAGGTGACGGTCGTCGGCTACCAGCGCTGCGTCGAGGCGGGCCGGTGCACGCCGAGCGGCGTGCACGGCCCCCGCGCGACCGACGCCGACGTCGAGCAGCGCGGCGCGCTTTGCACCGCGGCGGATCCTGCGAAGTCGCAACACCCGATCTCGTGCGTCGACCAGGCGCAGGCGGCCGCGTACTGCGCCTTCGTCGGCAAGCGGCTCCCGACCGAGGCCGAGTGGGAGTACGCCGCGCGCGGCACCGACGGCCGCGAGTATCCGTGGGGCAACGAGCCGCCGGGGTGCGCGCACGCCATCGTGTCTCGGCCTCCCGGACAAGGCTGCGGCGGGCGCGGCAAGGGCACCCAGGAGGTCGGCTCGGCGAAGGCCGGGGCGAGCCCGTCGGGCGCGCTCGACATGGCGGGCAACGTCTGGGAATGGGTGGCAGACGGCTGGGATCCAGGCGTGTATGCCAATGGCGCCCAGACAGATCCCCAGGTGCCGGCGACCGGCAGCAGGGGCGTGCTCCGGGGTGGATCGTGGGACTTCTCGGCGAGCACGGCAAAGACGACGTTCCGGCTGGCGTACGATCGCGAGGCGGGGGACGTCTCGACCGGGTTCCGCTGCGTGCGCTCGGTCGATTGAGCACGAGCTCGCCTGGGCGAGGAGCGGGCAGGCGAGAGCTTGGTTCACGCCGGCCACCTTCGTTCCAGCCGCGCCGGAGGTAAGATAGCTCTCCGAGCTTTGTCGAAGGTAGGTCCACACGGCCGGTCGCGAGGGTAGGATGTTGGGACAGGTGTCGCCGTGCGAGCGAGCGCACGAGATCAGGTCACCGCGAGCACGTCCTCATCACGCGAGCCGCGGGCGAGGTCGACTCCGCGCTTGAGCCCGGCGACTCCCCCCCCGCTCCCTCCCGATCAACCCCTGCTGCGTCCATAGGAGCCCATGCAAGAACCCGAGAACATGATCTCCATCGAGGAGCGCCGGATGCAACGTGTCATCGACGCGGTTGCGCTGGCATCTACGGGAGAGGTCGAGCTCGCGCTGAAGCAGCTGGAGGCGGTCGAACACGACACCTTCGGGATGATCGAGGAGGCGCTGCGCGTCTTCCTCGCCGAGCTCTCCGCGACCATGCAGCAGAAGACCCAGGCGCTCGTCGCGCTCGCTGCCTCGAAGCGCGAGCTCGAGCACCAGCTGGACACCATCCAGCGCCAGGAGTGCGCGATCCGGGAGCTCTCGGTGCCGATCATCGATATATGGCGAGGCATCCTCACGCTCCCGCTCGTCGGGCTGTTCGACTCGGTGCGCGCCGTCGAGGTGACCGAGCGGCTCCTCGTGCGCGTGGCGGACGACAGCGACGTCGAGTGGGTGATCCTCGATCTGACCGGCGTCACGGTCATCGACTCCATGACCGCCCAGCACCTCGTCAAGCTGGCCCAGGCGGTGCAGCTCCTCGGCGCGCGCTGCGTCCTCACCGGCCTGGGCGGCCATGTCGCCGAGACGCTCGTCGCGATCGGCGTCACGCTCGACGAGCTGAACCCGATGCGCAGCCTGCGGGAGGGGCTCAAGTTCTGCCTTGCGCAGCGGGAGCGCGCGATCTCACCTCGGTGATCCGCGGCGCACCGGGCCGCACGCGCCGCCGCGCGAGGCGGAGCCGTGAGCCGCGGCGACGCGCCGCGGTGGGATGGAACGTAAGGCGTCGCCTTTTCGGGGCGCCGCCGGTGTGCAAAGGAAGCCTGCACCAGCGCATGGAGAACGCGACGATCCCCGCTCGCTTCCAGGACACCGCAGAAGCCCGTCGCCGCTTCGGTGACCAGCTCGATCGCTTGGCGCCCTTCCTGCTCCGCGCCGATCCGGTCGCCGACGCGGTCGTGGAGGCGTTCGCGTCGATGCCCTCGGGCCAGGGGTCCCGCCTCCTCGAGTCCGCCCTCGCGCGCGGCGTCGACGACCGCGCGGCGTCGGGCGCGCCGGCCGAGCTGCGGGCGCTCTTCGCGGCGGTCGAGCACGTTCCCCTCTGGGTCGACTGGGGGGCGGTGAACCGCGGCGGGGCGGCGTTCCTGCGCACCGGCGTCCTCGGCGGCATCCTGCTCGCGCTGCAGTCGCTCATCCTCGGGTACGCGTCGCCCGCCGGGAACAAGCCGCTCGTCTTCTCGGGGAGGCTCCGCGAGCAGGCCGATCGCCGCCTCGCCGAGACGAGCCGGTTCGTCTACGCCGTGAGCCAGGCGAACGGAATGCGCCGCTCCGGCGAGGGCTTTGCGATCACCGTCAAGGTGCGCATCATGCACGCGCAGGTGCGGCGCCTCATCCGCGCGAGCGGCCGATGGCAGACGGCCCTCTGGGGCGAGCCGATCAACCAGCACGACATGGTGGCGACGGCGCTGCTCTTCTCGGTCGCGGTCATCGACGGCCTCGACAAGCTCGCCTACCGCATCTCGCCCGCCCAGCGAGAGGACCTCGTCCACCTCTGGCGCTACGTGGCCCACGTCATCGGCGTCGAGCCGGAGCTCATCCCCGGGTCCTACGCCGAGGCGCGGCGGCTGGCCGAGATGATCTTCGCGACGCAGGGCGCGCCGGACCACGACTCGCGCATGCTCGTCGATGCGCTCCTCACCCGCAGGGTCCGCAGCGCGCGCACCGACGGTGAGCGCCGGCGCGCCGAGTGGTTCATGGCCGTCGCCTGCGGCCTCGCCCGCGCCGTGCTGGGCGATGAGCTCGCCGGGCAGCTCGGCGTGCCCCGGCAGCGCTCGCCCCTCGTCGTGCCGCTGCTCCGCGCGCTCGCCGCCGCGTCGAGCCGCGCGCACGCGCTGGCGCCCTTTCGGGATCTCGCGCTCGACCTCGGCGACCTCCGCTGGCGGCGCGTCGTCTCCCTGGGCCTCGGCGACCGCCCGGCCGACTTCGAGCCTCCGGAGCGCCTCGCCGCCGATCGCTCCTGAGCGGTCGCGCCGCTCGCGGGGCGACGCGCCCGCGGCGCCGGGTGTCCAGGGCGATGGCGTGGGAGCGGGCGCGGCAGTCGGGGTTGATGCGCGCTCCGGTTCTGCGCTACGAGACCTCCCGCATGGAGATCATCCCTTACGGCGGTTGGCAGCGCGCCGCGCGCCTCGTCTGCGGCGACACGGAGCTCATCGTCACGCTCGACGTCGGCCCGCGGATCATCCGGTACGGCGTCATCGGCGGTCCGAACGAGTTCTTCGAGATCCCCGAGGACATGGGCGCGACAGGCGGGACCAAGTACAGGTTCTACGGCGGTCACCGGTTCTGGATCGGCCCCGAGGACGAGCAGCGGACGCTGCAGCCCGACAACGAGCCGGTGGAGCACAGGGAGGAGAACGGCGCGCTCGTGCTCCGGACCGCGCTGGACAGGTACGGAATGCAGAAGGAGGTCCGCATCGCGGCGGACGCCGCGGCGGGCAGGTTCGTCATCGATCATGCGATCGAGAACCACAGCGCCTATGCGGTCGAGCTCACGCCCTGGTCGCTCTCCGTGATGGCGGGCGGCGGCGAGTGCCTGTTCCCGCACGCGCCGTTCTTCCCGCACCCCGATCGCGTCTTGCCGGCGCGGCCGCTCGTGCTGTGGTCGTACACCGATATGGCCGAGCCCCGATGGACATGGGGCAAGCGCGTGATCCGCCTGCGGCAGGTCGCCGGCCAGGGGCCGCAGAAGGTGGGTACGCTCGTGAGCCAGGGGTACGCGGCGTACGCGAACCACGGGAACGTGTTCCTGAAGCGGTTCCCGTTCATCGAAGGCGCCACGTACCCGGACATGGGGTGCAACTTCGAGACGTTCACGAACGAACACCTGCTCGAGGTCGAGTCGCTCGGTCCGCTCCAGCGCGTTGCGCCCGGCGCCCGCGCGGAGCACCGGGAGGCGTGGTATCTCCTCAAGGGCATTCAGCCGCCCGCCGAGGACGGCGCGTGCGCGGATTGGCTCGAGGCGGCGGTGAACGACAGGCCCCTGTGAGCCGAGAGAGCCGAGCCCGCCACGGGGTGGCTCGGCTCGGCTCAGCTCAACGCCGCGCGGCGATCTTCACGTCGCCGAACATCACGCTCCGGCTCAGCGGCCGCGCCAGGAAGTCGTGCGGGAATCCGAGCTCGACGGCGCTCACCTGGTCGAGTCGGGCGCGCTGGCCGTCCGTCAGACGCACGTCGAGGGCAGCCAGGTTGTCCTCGAGCTGCTTCACGGTCCGCGCCCCCATGATCGGCGCGGTCACGGCCGGGTGGAGCAGCGTCCAGGCGATCGCGATCTGCGCCGGCGTCTTTCCGCTCTCGGCCGCGACCGCCTTCACCACGTCGGCGATGCCGAGGCCCCGCTCCGTCAGCGATCCGTTGGCGGCCGCGACGTTCTTGCGCGAGCCGGCTGCGTCGGCCGTGCCGCCGCCGGCGTCCAGATCGGCCCTCGTGTACTTCCCGGTGAGCACGCCGCTGGCCAGCGGCGACCACGGGATGACCCCGAGGCCCATCTCCTGCGCCATCGGGATGAGCTCCCGCTCGACGGTGCGCTCGATCAGGCTGTACTCGATCTGCAGCGCGACAAGCGGCGCCCACCCGCGCAGGTCCGCGATCGCTTGCATGCGGGAGACCTGCCAGGCCGGCGTGTCGGAGATGCCGACATAAAGCACCTTCCCCGCTCGCACGAGATCATCCATCGCGCGCAGGATCTCCTCCACGGGCGTGGTCGCGTCCCAGGCGTGGAGGTACAGGAGGTCGATGTAATCGGTCTTCAGGCGATCGAGGCTCGCCTCGACCGAGCGCACCATGTTCTTGCGGTGGTTGCCGCCCGCGTTGGGATCGCCGGGCCGCATGGTGAGCGTGTACTTGGTGGCCAGCACGAGGCGCTCGCGCCGGTCGCCGGCGAGCTCGCCGATCAGCCGTTCCGAGGTGCCGTTCGTGTACTTGTTGGCGGTGTCGATGAAGTTCCCGCCCCGGTCGAGGTACGCATCGAGGATGCGGCTCGCCTCGTCGCGATCGCTGCCCCACCCCCAGTCGGTGCCGAAGGTCATGGTGCCGAGGGCGAGCGGGGAGACGCGCAGGCCCGATCGGCCCAGCAACCGGTAGCTGTCGAGAGAGAGCGCGTTGGTCATGGTTGGCTCCACAGGTGCGGCAGGCGCGTCAGGCGCCTCGCCTGGACCCGGACCTTAAGGCGCTGGCGCTCCTCGAAGAATCGGACATGATCGAATCGACCTGTTAAGCCAGGGATACACAATGCGCGGGAGAGATTTCGCCGATCTGAAGGCGTTCGCGGCCATCGTGGAGCACGGGAGCTTCGCCCGCGCGGCGGCGCACCTGCGCGTCTCGCCGTCGGCCCTGAGCCAGACCATCCGAGCGCTGGAGGAGCGGCTCGGCGTGCGGCTCCTGAACCGCACAACGCGCAGCGTGGCGCCGAGCGAGGCGGGGGCGCGGCTGCTCTCCCGGCTGGCCCCGGCGCTGACCGAGCTGGAGGCGGCGGTCGCCGACGTGAAGACGCTGGGCGACAGCCCCGCGGGCGTGCTCAGGATCAACACGGCGCGGATGGCCGCGTTCTGGGCGCTCGCCCCGCTGGTCGGCCGGTTCCTCGAGGCGCACCCGGGCATCGTGCTGGACGTGGTGGTCGAGGACGCGATCGCCGACATCGTCGCGCGCCGCTTCGACGCCGGCGTCCGGCTGGGCGAGCGCCTCGAGAAGGACATGGTGGCCGTGAAGCTGAGCGGTGATCTGTCGCTGATGGCGGTGGCCTCGCCGGGCTACCTGGCGCGCCACGGGGTCCCCGCGACCCCGCGCGATCTGCACCGGCACCGCTGCATCAACACGCGCTGGCCGACGGACGGCAGCCTGTATCGATGGGAGTTCGAGAAGGGGAAGCAGTCCCTGGAGGTCGCCGTCGACGGCCCGCTCATCGTCAACGACCCTGATCTGGCGCTGCGCGCCGCGGCGGACGGCGTGGGCATCGCCTACGTGTTCGACCAGCAAGCGAGGCCGCTGATCGAGGCCGGGAAGCTGACCCAGGTGCTCTCGTCCTGGTCGCCGTCTTTCCCGGGCTTCTACCTGTATTACCCCAGCCGACGGCAGGCGCCCCCCGCGCTGCGCGCGTTCGTCGACTTCGTGCGCCGCGCCGCCTCGCCGGAGGCGAAGGCGCGGCGCGCCCGTCCCGACGTCGGCTCGAAGGGGAGCGGGCGAGGCGCGCCGCCGAGGCGCTGAGGGAGCAAGGACACGGCTGCTCTGTGGGTTCAGCTCGCTGTCGCAGCAGCTGATTCGGTCTTCGGAGCGCTGATCGGATGCGCCCCGGCGCCGCGCCTACGCGCAGGCCTTTCCGGTCGCGCGCCTCAGGAATCCCTCGATCGCCTGCGCTGACGCCTCCGGCGCGAGCTGCAGCACGAGGTGCGGCGCGTCGACCGTGGCGCACTCGAGGTCGGGCCGCAGGCGGCGGAGCTCGCGGACCACGCGCGGCGGTACCAGCGTGTCGCCCGCGGCGCCCAGGTAGAGCAGCGGCACGTCGCAGCCCTGCAGGTGCGCGCGCGCGTCCACCGAGAGCACTTCGCGCACGCGCGCCGCCATCACCGCTGGATCGACGGTCTCCACGTTCGCGGCCACGCGCTCCAGCCACGCCGCCGGCGCGCCCGCGCCGACGAGGTAGTGGCGCGAGACGAGCTCCGGCGCGCGGCGGCGGAAGAGCCACGGCCCGACGAGGTGCCGCGCGAGCGACGGGACCGGCCACACCGGGTTCGTGACGAAGGTGGCCACGAGCACCACGCCGACGAGCTGGCCGGCGCGCCGGGAGGCCAGGCGGAGCGCGAGCGGCCCCGAGAACGACTCGCCGAGCACCGCATACGGCCCGTCCGCGGGCAAGCGCGCCGCGACCAGCGCCTCGAGCGCGTCGTAATCGAGCGCCCTGTCGGCAGGGTAGGAGACGACCTCTGGCGCGATGTCGCCGGACAGCGCCGAGACGAACGGCTCGAAGAGCGCGCCGGTGCCGTCGAGGCCCGGGAGGAGCAGCAGCCGGAGCGGTGCGGTCATGGCGAGAGCATCGCCGAGCGTCGCGGGCACCGCAATCCAGCCGCGCGCACGGCAACCCAGCCGCGCCCGCGGCGCCCCGTTTGGAAGGGTTGGCTCGTCCCGCGCGCTCGACTATGCGGAGGCTCATGCCGCTTCATCCCCTCGCAGGCCGCAAAGCCCCTCCCGATGTGCTGATCGATCCCGACAAGCTGCGCGCGCAGTACTACAGCGAGCGCCCCGACATGGGCGATCCGCAGCAGCGCGTCGCCTTCGGCACCTCCGGTCACCGCGGCTCGGCCGCGCGGCGGAGCTTCAACGAGGCGCACGTCCTCGCGGTCGCGCAGGCCATCTGCGACTACCGCGCGAAGCACGGCACGACGGGCTCGCTCTACCTCGGCATGGACACGCACGCGCTCTCGGCGCCGGCGCAGCGCAGCGTCATCGAGGTCCTCGCGGCCAACGGCGTCGACGTCCTCATCGCCGAGCGCGACGGCGTCACGCCGACGCCGGCGATCTCGCACGCGATCCTCACCGCCAACCGCGGGCGCACCTCGGGGCTCGCGGACGGCGTGGTGATCACGCCCTCCCACAACCCGCCGGACGACGGCGGCATCAAGTACAACCCGCCGAACGGAGGGCCGGCCGACACCGCCGTCACCGGCTGGATCGAGGATCGCGCCAACGAGCTGCTCCGCGCCGACAACGCGGGCGTGAAGCGCATGCCCTACGAGGCCGCGCTGCGCGCGTCGACGACCCACCCGTACGATTACATCGGCTCTTACGTCGCCGATCTCGGCAACGTCGTCGATCTCGAGGCCGTCCGCGGCGCGAAGCTGCGCATCGGCGTCGATCCGCTCGGCGGCTCGAACATCGCGTACTGGGCGCCGATCGCCGACAAATTCGGGCTGGATCTCACCGTGGTGAACCAGGTCGTCGACCCCACCTTCGGCTTCATGCCCCTCGATCACGACGGCAAGATCCGCATGGACTGCTCGTCGCCGCACGCGATGGCGAACCTCATCGCGCTCAAGGACGACTACGATCTCGCCTTCGGCAACGACGCCGACTCGGATCGTCACGGCATCGTCACGCGCAGCGCCGGGCTGATGAACCCGAACCATTACCTCGCCGTGGCGGTGTCCTACCTGTTCCAGAACCGCCCGCTCTGGCGGCCTGACGCGGCCGTGGGCAAGACGCTCGTCTCCAGCAGCATGATCGATCGGGTCGCGAAGGACCTCGGCCGTCCGCTCCGCGAGGTGCCGGTCGGCTTCAAGTGGTTCGTCGACGGGCTGCTCGACGGCTCGCTCGGCTTCGGCGGTGAGGAGAGCGCGGGCGCCTCGTTCCTGCGGAAGAACGGGCAGGTGTGGTCGACGGACAAGGACGGCATCCTCCTCGACCTGCTCGCCGCCGAGATCCTCGCCCGCACCGGCCGCGACCCCGCGGAGCACTACCGCGACCTGACCGCGCGGTTCGGCGCGCCGCTCTACACGCGCATCGACGCGCCGGCCACGCCGAGCCAGAAGAGCGTGCTCAAGAAGCTCTCGCCCGAGGCGGTGCGCGCCACGACCCTCGCGGGCGAGCCGATCACCGCGAAGCTCACGCGCGCGCCCGGCAACGGCGGCGAGATCGGCGGGCTCAAGGTCGTCGCGGAGAACGGCTGGTTCGCCGCGCGCCCGTCGGGCACCGAGGACGTCTACAAGATCTACGCGGAGAGCTTCAAGGACCAGGCGCACCTCGATCGCCTGCTCGACGAGGCGCGCGCGATGGTCGCCGACGCCCTGTCCGCCAAGTGAGCTCCCCGGGCGCGCCCGCGCGCTCGTGATCTCCCGGCGCTCCTTCGGGGATACCGCCTCGCGGCCGCCCGCCCCCGGATCCGGCTCGCGCGACCAGCGCCGGGTCAGAACAGCGACAGCTGCCGCCGCGCGCCCGTCATCCCATCGAAATCGGCCCCTCCCAGCCACCGCAGCACCGAGTCCGCGATCGGCTTGAGCTGCTGCGACACGTAATGATCGTAGTCCGGCGGCGCCGTCGTCTGGCCCGCTGGCTCGGGGCCGGCGCGCGTGATCACATAGGCCACGATCCGCCCCGCGTCCCCGCCCAGCTTGCGGGCCGCCTTCACGTGCGGCGGGGTCGTCTTCGTGTAGGCGCCGAGCGGCTTCCGCAGCGCCTTCTTGTACACGAGCTCCGCGTCGAACCGCCCCGCGCGGAGCTCCGCCACGAAGGTCCGCACGAAGGCCTCCACCGGGCGATCGTGGAAGACAAGGTCGAGCAGCTCCCGCTGGAAGCGCCGCGCCACGGCGCTCGCGTCGCGCCGGACCGCCTCGAGCCCGACGATCTCGAGCTTGTCGCCGCCTTCCCCGGCGACCAGGCCAGCATAGCGCTTCTTGCTGCCCTGCGCGGCGCCGCGGAGCTCGGGCAGGAGGAAGCGGGCATAGACCTTCTCGAGCTCGAGCTCCAGACGGCTCTCGCAGCCGAACGTCCTCGCGATCTCGGCGGCGACAGCCCCGGAGACGGCGTCGCGGAGCTCCTCGGCCCGGGCGAGGGCGCGCGCCGCGTCGGGCTCCCCGATATCGACGAAGAGAGAGTCGGTGTCGCCGTAAAGGACCCGGTGCCCGGCCTTTCGCACCGCGTCGGCCGTGAGCCGGATGACGTGCTGCCCGGCGCGCGTGATCGCGTTCGCGACATCCGGGGAGAACAGGCGCGACGCGGGAGAGCCGAGCACGCCGAAGAGCGAGTTCATGAGGATCTTGATGGCCATCGCGCCCCGATCGTCGCCGGCCCGCCGCGCCTCGGCCCGCTCGTCCCAGAGCCGCGCGACGAGCTCGGGCAGGATGCCCGGCTCGCCGCGCCGGAAGGCCGCGCCGCCCGGCGTCACGATGAGCGCCTCGGGCGGCCCGGCGCCGCCGGCGACGAACGTCAGCGGATCGATGTTGAAGGTGCGAATGAGGCTCGGATAGAGGCTCTTGTAATCGTACACAACGATGTTGCGGTAGAGCCCCGGGAGCGAATCGAGCACGAGGCCGCCGGCGATCTCCGCCTCTCCCTCCGACCCTTCCCGGGCCACCGAGGGCGCGACCTTGCCGCGGGCGCGGAGCGCGGGCAGGTAGAGCGAGTCGATCGCGGCGATCTGCGCCCCCACGCGGTCGACCTGCATGCCGGTGAGCAGGCTCCTCCGCACCGAGAGCTCGATGAGCCCCGTCTTCTCCAGCAGATCCCGGACGAGGCGCGCGTCCTCGAGGTTGTACTCCGCGAGCCGCGCCGGGTCGTCGCGGTACGACGCCTCGATCTGCGCGCCGCGGTCGTCCGGCCCGAACAGCTTGCCGCGCCCGAGGATCGTCCGGGCGGCGGTCTCCAGACGGTAATCGTCGAGCCGCAGGAAGGCGCCGCGGAGGAGCGCGAGGCCGTCGAGCACCACCCGTCCTGGCAGGACGGCGCGCGCCTCGCGCGAGAAGCCCGGATCGCGCAGGATCGCGATCTCGTCATCGCCCCTGCCGAGCGCGCACGGGAGCCCGGCGCGCCGGCAATAGCGCTGGATCGCGGGCAGATCGAAATCCGGGATGTTCCAGCCGGTGAGGACGTCGGGGTCGGCGTCGGCGACGAGCGCGAGGAAGCGCTCGAGGAGCGACCGCTCGTCGGGGAAGCGCTCGACGAAGGCGGGGAGCCCGCCGGGCGCGGGCTCGTCGTGGACGAGGAGGCAGCGCTCGCCGCCCGCGCCAGCGACGGCGATGGAATAGAGGCTCTCGCCGTCGAGGCTCGTCTCGATATCGAGGGAGAGCACGCGGAGGCGGGGGACGAAGGTCGCAGGGACGAGCGCGGGATTGCGGTACACGCGCCCGACGCCGGGGCGGAGCTCGAACGGCCCGGAGACGGCGAACGCGCCGCGGATGCCCCGATCGATGAGGAAGCGGTAGGCGAAGCGCACGTCCGCCTCGAGGGCGTCGGCGCCGGCCTCGGCCAGCTTGTCGCGCAGCGCCGCGACGTCCCGCGGGTGCGCGGCGTCGACGCGCAGGACCGGCTCCCCGTCGAGCGTCTCGAGCGGCTCGGGGGAGACGCGGCCGCCCGCGAGCCGCCGCGCGACGTCCTCGTCGCGGGCGCGCACGAAGAAGTAGGGCCTGAACCTGTCCTCGATGACGAGCGCCGGCGCGCCGTCCTCCATCACCGTGTGGAGATGGATTTCCGGGCACCCGGCGATGACCCGGTAGGTGGGGGTGAGGATGAAGCCACGGTCAGGCATGTGCGGATTCGCGGAGGCCTCCGGGCGAGCTCTTCGCCAGCGTGAGGCGGCCCGGGGGCCGCGCCACGCACCACTTTGACCGCCGGGGCCCGCGCCCCGCAAGCCCCTCTCGCCCCCGGCGCAGGGGATTTCCGGAGGAGCGCGATTGCCGAGGGAGCCGGGACTCCGCCGGAGAGGGCGCCTTTCGGGGAGGCGATCTCCTTCGCAAGGCCGATTGAACGTGGGGTGGCGTCGTGGAGCCTTGACGTGGAGACCCGAGATGCGGCGCAGGCGACGCGCCCGGGTGTGCGGCGACCCTCCGCCCTCGCGTGGCGAGGATTCGAGTTCTCGCGGAGCGACCGTGACTCGCGCCGGCAATACGACGCTCCCGACACGCCACCGCCGTTGCGAGCGGCCCCAACAGGGACGTTCGCGCGAGCCGCCTCTTTGCGGCGCACGGCGCGGAAGGTGGATTGCAGCGTGCAAAGAAGAAGGTTGCGGGGCCTGAGCTTCCAGGCGATACTCGGCGCGCCGGGACGCTCCTCGATGCAATTGACGTCCGGCCCAAGTCGAGTGTTGATTAGCCTAACGTAGATACGGAGATGTGAACGTATGAAGACTAGAATTTTCTTGCGTGCTTCTACCTTGGTGGTCTGTGGGCTGGCTGTCGCGGCGTTCGCGGCGTGCGCCGACGGCGACGACAACGGTGGCGGCGGGAGCGGGAGCACGGGCGCGGGCACGGGCGGCGCCGGAAGCGCCACCTCCTCGGGCAACGTGGACCCGTCGACCACGGCGGCGACCACGGGGACCACGGACCCCACCACGGCCTCGACGGGTGAGGGCTCCTCCGCGACGACGGGCTCGGGCGCCGGGCCTCAGACGATCGAGATGATCGACGACATGGAGGACAACGACAACGCCATCCTGGCCGATGGGGGGCGGGTCGGTTACTGGTACACCTTCAATGATGGGACGACGACGGGAACGCAGACCCCGCCGCCCGATCTGGAGGGGACCGGCGAAGAGCCTTTCACGATGACGGCGCTCGAGCCGGCGCGCTCGCAGAGCACGTACGCGGCGCGCTCGTGGGGGGCGGGCTTCGAGACGTGGGGCGCCGGCTTCGGCTTCGATCTGAACAGCCCCGATGGGGCCAAGGCCGCCTATGACGCGTCGGCGTACACCGGAATCACCTTCTGGGCCAAGCTCGGCGCGGGCTCCGGCACGGCCGCGAGCGTCATGATCTCGGACCCGGGCACGGATCCGAGCGGCGGTGCCTGCTCGGACCAGTGCGACAAGTGGAAGATGGATCTTGCCGTCACCGAGGAGTGGAAGCAGTTCACGATTCCCTTTGCGGCCCTGAAGCAGGGTGGATGGGGCGATCCGGCGGGCACCGACGAGATCGACGCGTCGAAGCTCTACTCCATCCAGTTCCAGGTCGCCCAGGCGCCCAAGTTCGACCTCTACATCGACGACCTCGGCTTCTACAACTGACCGCCCTCGCCCCGGCCGCGCAGGGACCCCTCGCCTAGTAGGGTAGTAGGGCCCTCGCCTAGTAGGGAGAGGGCTAACCCACGCTCTCCGCCTCTCGCTCTTCCCAAGGAGCCCGAGCGACGACCCGGGCGCGCGGCCCCCTTTTGCATCGCCAGGCGTCACCAACAAAGTGCTTGCATCGCAGGCCCCTCCCGGGTGAACGTGGCCGCGCGCCGCCGCCCCCTGCGCCCAGGACAATGCCTCTCCTCGAGCTCGCATCGATCACGAAGCAGTTCCCCGGGGTGAAAGCCCTCGATGGTGTCTCGTTCGACCTCCAGGAAGGCGAGATTCACGCCCTCTGTGGTGAGAACGGCGCGGGCAAGAGCACCCTCATCAAGACCCTGTGCGGCTACTACCCCGCAGGCACCTACGGCGGTGAGATCCGCTTGAACGGCCACGTCGTGGAGTTCAGCAGCATGCGCAGCGCCGAGGAGCACCGGATCGCGCTGATCGCGCAGGAGCTCGCGCTCGTCCCCGATCTCACCGTCGCCGAGAACCTCGTGCTCGGGCGCGAACCCGTCCGAGGGGGCCTCATCGACTGGGACGCTGTGCGGGCCCAGGCGCGGGAGGCGCTCGCGCGTGTCGGGCTCGACGTCGACCCCGAGCGCCCGATCAAGGACCTAGGCATCGGCCAGCAGCAGATGGTCGAGATCGCGAAGTCGCTCCTCAAGGACGCGAAGATCCTCGTCCTCGACGAGCCCACGGCGGCGCTCACCGAGTCCGGCGTGAGGACGCTGCTCGGCCTCCTCCGCGACCTGCGCGCCCGCGGCGTCTCTTGCATCTACATCAGCCACCGGCTCGAGGAGGTCTTCGAGATCGCCGACCGCATCACGGTCCTCCGTGACGGGAAGTCGATCACGACCCAGCCGCGGGCGGCGCTCTCGCCCGACAAGGTCATCTCGTACATGGTCGGCCGCGAGGTGACGAACCTCTATCCCTGCCCCCCGCCGCCCGAGGGGCCCGTCGCGATGTCGGTCCAGGGCTGGTCGGTCGAGGACGCGGGGCACCCCGGGCGGTTCGTGCTGCGCGACGTGAGCTTCGAGGTGCGCGCCGGCGAGGTGCTCGGCATCGGCGGCCTCATGGGCGCGGGCCGCACCGCGCTCCTCTCGACGATCTTCGGCGCGGCCACGAGCCGCGTCACCGGCGCGATCTCGGTGCGAGGCGGGCCCCAGACGCCGCCGTACAGCTCGCCCGCGCAGGCGATCGACGCGGGCATCGCGCTCGTCAGCGAGGATCGCAAGCGTTATGGCCTCGTGCTCGAGGCGACGCTCCTCGACAACATCACGCTCGCGACCCTGCGGCGGTTCGTGAAGGGGCTCTTCCTCGATCACGCCGAGCGGGAGGTCACTGCGGTCGAGCAGATGAAGGTGCTCAAGACGAAGGCGTCTGGGCCGCTCGCGCTCGCGAACCAGCTCTCGGGCGGCAACCAGCAGAAGATCGTGATCGGCAAATGGCTGATGACGGGGCCGCGCGTCTTGCTGCTCGACGAGCCGACCCGTGGAATCGACGTCGGGGCGAAGGCAGAGATCTATCAGCTCATCTACAAGCTCGCTTCGGACGGGCTCGCCGTGGTGCTCGTCTCCTCCGATCTGCCGGAGCTGCTCGGCATGAGCCACCGCGTGCTTGTCCTCAACCAGGGCAGGCCGACGGCCTGCCTCGATCGGAAGGACGCGACCGCGGAGCGCGTGATGGCTGCTGCAACGAGGAAGGTGACGGAATGAGCGAGGCCAAGCTTCGCATGCGTATCCCCTGGCGCGCCCTCTCGATGGTGGGCTCGCTCATCGCGATCTGGATTGCCTTCTCCATCACGACCGATGGAACGTTCGTGACGCCGCGCAACCTGACGCTCCTTGCGCGGCAGATGTCGGTGACCTCGATCCTGGCGATCGGCATGGTGATGGTCATCGTCGCGGGGCAGATCGATCTCTCGGTCGGCGCGCTCGCCGGTCTGCTCGGCGCCTCGTCGGCGATGATCTACGTGAGCCTCGGCTGGCCGCTGCCGGCCGCCTTCATCCTGCCGCTCCTGCTCGGGGCCTTCCTTGGCTTCGTGCAGGGCACCCTCGTGGCGCGGCTGCGGATTCCCCCCTTCATCGTCACGCTGGGCGGGATGCTCATCTTCCAGGGCTCCATTCTCGGCTTGACCGGCGGTGTGTCCATCTCGCCGGCGCGCCCTTACCTGTTCGTGGGTCAGGCGTACGTGCCGCACACCCTCGGCTGGGCGGGCGCTGGCGTCCTCTGCGTCGGGCTGCTCTACAAGGCGGCGCGCGCGACCGGCTCGGCGCGCTTCCCGTGGATCGGGCTCGCCGTGTTCACCCTCGCGTTCGCGGCCCTGATGAACTCCTACGAGGGTGTCCCGTTCCCCGTGCTTGTCGTCCTCGTGCTCGCGACCGCGTTCACGGTGCTCGCGAAGCACACGACGTTCGGGCGGCACCTCTACGCGATCGGCGGCAACCGCGAGGCGGCGTTCTACTCCGGCATCAGCATCGATCGTCACCTCATCGCCGTGTTCACGCTGATGGGCGTGATGGCGGGCATCGCGGGTGTGGTGCTCACCGCCCGCGTCGGCTCTGCGACCGCGGACGCCGGCCGGATGATGGAGCTCGACGCGATCGCGGCCGCCGTGATCGGCGGCACGTCGCTCCTCGGCGGGCAGGGCACCATCTGGGGCGCGCTGCTCGGCGCGCTCGTCATGGCCTCGCTCGACAACGGCATGAGCCTGATGAACACGGAGAGCTTCTGGCAGCCGATCATCAAGGGCATCATCCTCATCCTGGCCGTCGGCATCGACATGGCCAGCCGCAAAACCAGAAGCCACTGAGGAGCGGCGGCTCGCCCGCTTCGGATACGGGCCCACCTCGGCGTTTTCGGTGCTCAGCGCACTGGAGTGCGCTTCCGCGCCGAAAACGCCGATCTGGGCCCGTCTCCTGTGCGGGCGAGGCGCCGCTCGCGTCGCTGGGGGGAACGACGAGTCGTTTCCTCGGAGCAGCAAACGTAGGCCCCTGAAGGGGGAGTGCGCCGCGCGGCGGGCTCCCTCTCCAGGGGCCGTGCAGCTCGGCAAGACCTCCGGGGCCGTGCAGCTCGGCGAGACCTCACGACCGCCGCCGCTAGACCGCCCCGAGCTCCGCGATCTCCTGCTCGAGCTGCTCCCACTCCGCCATGAGCGCGTCGATGCGCGGGCCGAGCGCCTCGTCCTCGGCCTTCAGCGCGTCGATCTCCGCCTTGCCCGTGCGCTCGAAGAACCCGTCGCTGCAGTAGAGCTCGTGGATCGCCTTCTTCCGCGCCTCGGCCGCCTCGATGGACGCGAGCACCTTGTCGCGCCGCGCTGGCAGCTCCTTCTGCCGGTTGCGCCGCCGCTTCTGCTCCTCCCATGAGCCGCCCGCCTCGGGCGCGGCGGCTGCCTTCTGGTGGTCGCGCTTCGCCTTCAGCACCACGGTGTCGGCGTCGAGGTGATCGTCGCCGCAGCCGGCCAGATACTCCTCGTAAGTGCCGGGGAAATCGCGCGGCCCGCTCGGCGTGACCTCGAGGATGCGCGTCGCCAGCTCGGACACGAAGTAGCGATCGTGCGAGACGAAGAGCACCGTCCCCTCGAACGCCTTGAGCCCCTCGACGAGCCCCTGGATCGCCTCGAGATCGAGGTGGTTTGTCGGCTCGTCGAGCACGAGCACGTTGGGCCGCTCGACGATGATCCGGCAGAAGATGAGCCGCGCCGCCTCGCCGCCGGAGAGCGAGCCGACGCTCTTCTCCACGTCGTCCCCCGAGAACAGCGCCCTGCCGAGCTGGCCGCGGACGTAGCTCGGCGACTCGTCGGGGCACGCCGCCCAGAGGAAGGAGAGCGGCGTCATCGACCCGTCCACGAGCAGCTCTCGGTGATCCTGGGCGAAGTAGCCGACGCGGACCTCGTGCCCCCACGACGCGCCGCCAGCGTCGGCCGCGAGCCGGCCCACGAGGATCTTGAGCAGGGTCGATTTGCCGAGCCCGTTCGGCCCGATCACCGCGACCCGCTCGCCCCGCCGCACCGACAGCGAGACGTCGCGCAGCACCTGCTTCGCGCCGTACGACTTCGAGATCCCCTTCGCCTCGAGCACGTCGCGCCCGCTCGGCCTCTGGATCGCGAACCGGAACATCGGCGAGCGCCGCGACGTGTCCGCGAGCTCCTCGACCTCGATCTTCTCGATCTGCTTGAGCCGGCTCTGCGCCTGGCGAGCCTTTGTCGCCTTCGCGCCGAACCGCTCCACGAACGCGCGCTTGTCCGCGATGATCTTCTCGGCGCGCGCGATCTCGGCCTGCTTGCGCTCGCGGATCGCCTGCTTCTCGACGACGAAGGCGGCGTAGTTGCCCGTGTAGAGCGTGATGGTCTCGT
Source organism: Sorangium sp. So ce375 (assembly GCF_051473855.1). Classification (NCBI taxonomy): domain Bacteria; kingdom Pseudomonadati; phylum Myxococcota; order Polyangiales; family Polyangiaceae; genus Sorangium; species Sorangium sp. So ce375. Next base: position 7,922,616 of record NZ_CP150335.1, on the reverse strand, counting down.
AGTCGACGTCGAGGATGTGCGTGGCGACGTTGTCGAGGAAGCGCTGGTCGTGGGAGATGACGACCGCGCAGCCCTTGTAGCCGGCGAGGAACTTCTCGAGCCACCGGATCGAGAGGATGTCGAGGTGGTTCGTGGGCTCGTCGAGCAGCAGCACGTCCGCGCCGCCGAGCAGCACCTGCGCGAGCAGCACGCGCAGCTTGAAGCCGCCCGACAGCGTGGAGAGCGGCCTCCGGTGCGCCTCCACGGGGATGCCGAGCCCCTCTAGGACGGCGCTCGCGCGCGCCTCCAGCGTGTACCCGTCGTGGGCGCGGATGCGGTCCTCCAGATCGGCCACCCGGCCGGCGTCGCCGCCGTCCTCCGCGAGGCGGCGCGACTCGACGAGCGCCTCCCACACGACGCGATCGCCCATCATCGCGAGATCCAGGATGATCTGGTCGTCGCTGAGGAACCGGTCCTGCCGGAGCACGCCCACGCGGGCGTCCCTCGGGATGCTGACGCTCCCGTCGGTCGCGGGCTCGTCGCCCGCCACGATCTTCAGGAAGGTGGTCTTCCCCGAGCCGTTCGCGCCCACCAAGCCGTACCGGGACCCGGCGTTCAGCTTGAGCGAGACGCCCTCGAAGAGGGTCCGATCACCGAATGATTTCGAGAGGTTCGAGGTTCCGAGCATGACGCTGTGGTGGCTTGGGTCGCAGGGAGCGGCGCGCGCCTCACCGCGCGCGGCGCGCCTTGCGGGGCGCCGTCAGCGGCGCGGCGGGGCGCACAGGCATAGCACCGCGCTCCGCGTGGGAGCCGGTGTTCGTGCGCCCGCGCGGAGCGCGACGCCCGCGCGGCGCGCGTCCGCCCGCCGGCGGGGAGGCCCGCCGGTCGGCCGGCGGCGCGTCAGTTGATCTCCGCGCACAGGATCTTGTCCGAGGCGGCGTCCTTGTTGTTCCCGTCGTTGCACTCGTCGATCGCCCCGTCCGGATCGACGACGGCGTAGATCAGGATCGACAGGTTCGACGGGAACTGCTCGATGGTCGCGGTGAGATTCACGCTCGCCGCCGGCGCGATCGGGCCCTGGATGACCTCCTCGTGGAGCGCCGTCCCGCCCTGGCCGGGATCGCCCGCGTAGTACCGGATCCGCACGTCGCTGGCCGGCGCGGAGCCGGCGTTGATGACGGTCGTCGGCACGTCGACCTTCTTCACGTTGCACTTCGCGGTGGTCACCCGGCCGACCTCGATCTGGAGGTCCGGGCGCGCGGTGCCGGCGTCGAGGGGCGCGGTGAGCTCGTTGTTGTCCTCGTGGCACTCGCGCTCGACGGCGTTCTCGTCGGCGACCGCGCGCACGCGGGCGGGCAGCGTTCGCTGCGCGTTGTTCGCGGCGTTGTAGTTCACCGTGAGGAGCAGCGAGCTGTGCGGCTCGATGCTGCTCTGGAGGACGAACTGCAGCGGAGCGAGGGCCTCGTCGTAGAGCGGCTCGTTGACCTCCGGCGTGTCCCACTCGCCGTAGAAGCTGATGGCGACGCCGGGGCCCACGCGGAGATCGCCGAGGTTCTCGACGCGCACGGTGATGGCGACGTCGTCGGTGAGCTCGCCGCAGGCGGCGTCCGGGGACGAGACCTGGATGCCGCTCAGCGCGAGATCCGGCGCGATGCCGTACGACCGCGGGTTCGAGCGGTACGTGTTGTAGACGCGGCCGCCGTACGCCTTCCAGCTCTCGGGCTCCCGCAGGGGGATGCCGCCGCTCTCGAGCACGTTCGTCACGTGGTAGCTGTGCTGGTTCCAGATGCGGCGCGCGGAGACCCAGAGATCGTTCTGCGCGCCCCAGACCTCGAGGCCGTTGTTGTAGTCGGTGCCTTCCGAGCAGTGGGTCGACTCGTTCGAGGTGCCGAACACGATCTCCGCGTTGCCGTCGTTGTCGACGTCGGCGACGATCGGGTACTCGGACCGGGTGCGGCTCGGCGACGGCACCTTGAACAGGACGTCGGCCGTCACGCCGTCGTAGATGCGGAAGTAGCACTCGTCGTTGTAGATGACCTCGGCGGCGCCGTCGCCGTTGAAGTCGAACACGCTCGACCCGGTGGTGCGGCTCGAGTCGTCCTCGGTCACGCGCTGCCAGCCGTTGTGGTAGCAGACGCAGGTGCCCCGCTGCTTGTTGCACGTCGCCGCGCCCGGGGCGCCGCACTCCTCGTCCGTGGTGCACGCCTTCCCGTTCGGGGTCCGCGGCGGGTTGCCCTGCAGCCCCGTGCCCGTGTCGGTGAACGCGGTGGGCCACGCCGGGCACTCGGCCGTCGGCGCCTGGAGATCGAACATCATGTAACGGAGGCCGAACGCCGTGCCGACCTCGGGGAAGCCGTCGCCGTCGAAGTCGTCCACGTTCGGGGCGCCGCCGTCGAAGTTGGCGCCGGTGCCCATGATCTGGCGGCGCTGGATGGTCCCGTTCTGCCCGTTGAGCACGAAGAAGTACCCGTTGTTGAACAGGATCACCTCCGGGCGCTGATCGAGCTGGTTGTTCGGGCCGGGCGCGGCGGCCTGGTCGACCCCGAGGACATCGGCCACGGCGCAGAGGCCGTCGCGCTGTTCGTTCGGGATCCCGGCCGTGCCGTTGACGGTCTGCCCGTCCCACACCTCGATGAGCTTCCCCTCGCAGTACGCCGTTGCCTCCTTGTCGGCGTAGGGCGGCGCGCACCCGGCACGGCTCGTCACGCCGGGCGGCGGGCGGGGCAGCCCATAGGCGGTGCTGCCCGCGACGATCTCCAGCCGGGGGTCGTCGTTGAGGTTGGCGACGCACGCGATGGGCCCGAGCCGGTTGCCCGGGTTCCCCGGTGACCCCTGCAGGCCCTGGGCCTTGTCGCCCTTGAAGTGGTCGACGATCGAGAGCTCGCGGGTCGCCTCGTCGACGCGCAGCGTGAACACGTGCGGCCCGACCACGATCTCCGGGAGCCCCTCTCCGTCGATGTTGGCGAGCGCGGGCGACGGCTCGTTGTATCCCGTCCAGATCTCGTTCGCGATGAGCCTGGTCTCGCCCGTGTTGCTGAAGATCTGGAGCCCTGTCTTCGTCACCTCCGTGGATCCGGATCCCTCCACGACGGCGGTGATCGCGACGATCTCGGGGACGCCGTCGCCGTCGAGATCGCCGACGGCCAGCCCGGCGGTCGGCATCAGCGTCGCGTCGGCGCAGGCGTAGGGCGCGTCGATGGGGTCGCCTTCGTGCCAGACCTGCGCGCCGAGCACCGCGAAGTAGTTCTCTCCCTTGCGGGGCCCGCCGCCGTGGATCGCCCGGAGGACGCCCTGCTTGCCGAAATTCGAGCCGCAGAACGTCGTGAAGATGATCTCGGGGAAGTCGAGCTCGTTGATGAGCCCGTCGCCGTTGTCGTCGTCGAGGTTGGCGACGAGCGGCGTCATGACGGTCTGCGCCGAGGTCTTGAACGGGCTGTCGGCCGCGTCGGAGTTGGCGCGGTTCTGCCCTCCCCACTGGATCTCGTTCTGCGGCAGGGCGCCCGCGAACGGCTCCGGCGGCAAGAGGCACGTGGGCGCGGAGCCGGTGCCGGAGCAGGAGCCGACCTCGCAGGAGGCGTACGTCGGGCAGTCCCAGTCGTCCTCGCAGGGGCAGCTGGCGTGCCCCGCGCCGTCGTCGGTGCACGTGCTCTCGAAGTAGGCCTCTCCGCCGCACGTGAAGAGCTCGCTCGTGGTGCTGCCGTTCGACACGCAGAGCCGGAGGCTATCGCCGTCGCACGTCCGCTCGCCGGCGGTGCACGCATCGACGACGCAGATGGTGCCGTTGCAGAACTGGTTGAACGCACACTGGAGGTCGGTCTGGCAGGCGATATCGACGCAGCGGGCGCCTCCGTCCGCGGGCGTCTCGCACACCTCGGTGGCGTCGCAGGTGAGGTCGTCGCAGGTGTTGTTGACGCAGATGCCTTGTCCGTCCTCCACCTCGCAGTGCTGATCCGCACGGCAGCTCACGCCGTCACAGCCGCCCTCGTCGCCGCCGGCGCCGCCCGAGCCGACCGTCGTTCCGACGAACCCCGTGCCCTCGCTCGTGCTGTTGCTCGCGCCGCCGCTGCCCCCGCCGCCGTCGCCGGGGGGGGTCGCGACCTCGGGATTGCTGCAGGACGCTGCAGCGAGCAAAAACCATGGAAGGGCGAGGGGAAGCAACCGCCGGGGGCGCGTGGGCATGAGGCGATTGTACGGGCGCGCTGTCGGCATGGAAGCGCGTTCACGCGCGGGATCGTGCGGCGAGTGGGAGCTCTGCCCACGATGGGCGTCGCGTGCGGCGGGGTCAGCGGCGAATGGGGGGAGAGGCGGAGCAGGCCACGCGAGCCGTGGGGACGGCCCCGGTGGGGCCGGGAGCTCCGGGACGTGGAGGATATCGGAGGTGACCTAGGTGTGAATGCCGACCGCGCCGTCCTCGCTCGATAGCGTGCCCTCGATCCATCGCGGGAGTGTCGTACAGGCAGAAGTCCGATAGCGCACTTGCCGCCGCTCGAGGGGCCTCACGCCCCGCCGCTCTCCAGCGCCTCTTGCAGCGCGCGCACCTCGCGCGCGAACGCGGGCTCGGTGCGCAGCGCGGCCGTCCGCTCGGCCGGCAGCGAGAGCGCGCGGTCGGCGACGACGCGCGCCGGCCGCGGGGACAGCACGACGGCGCGCTCGGCGAGGTAGGCGGCCTCGGTGATCGAGTGGGTCACGAAGAGCACCGTCATCCCGAGCTCGGCCCAGAGGGCGCGGAGCTCGTCGTCGAGCCGGCTCCTCGTGAGCTCGTCGAGCGCGGCGAACGGCTCGTCGAGCAGCAGCAGCCGCGGGCGCGTGATCAGCGCGCGGGCCAGCGACACGCGCATGCGCATGCCGCCGGAGAGCTCGGCCGGGTACCGCGCGTCCGCGTCGGCGAGGCCCACCTGGACGAGCGCAGCGCGCGCCGCCGCGTGGCGCTCGTCGAGCGGCGCTCCGGCGAGCTCGAGCGGCAGCGCGGCGTTCTCGAGGACGCTCCGCCAGGGCAGGAGGTGGGCGTCCTGGAAGACGTACGCGATGGGCGCGCGCGCGCCGCCCGCGCCGCCCGCGCCGCGCGCGCCGTCCAGAGCTCCGTCGGCCTCGACGACGGCCGCGCCGGCGTCAGCGCGGTCCAGCCCGGCGACGACCCGCAGCAGCGTGGATTTGCCGCACCCGGACGGCCCGAGCAGCGCGACGAACGCGCCAGGCGCGATGTCGAGATCGATGCCGTCGATCGCGATCACGCCGGGGGCGCCGCCCCCCGGCGCGCGGCCCGCGTCGTCCAGCACAGGGAAGACCCGCCGGACGCCGGTCAGCCGCACGCGGACGCCGCCGCTCGCCCTGGCCTTGTTCGTCTGCATCTGCGCCCGGCGTTCTATCCGCGCAGCCGCGGGTTGACCAGGCGCTCGTGCGCCGCCCGCCCGCGCCGAACCGCCGCGCCCGCCGAACCGCCGCCGCGCCCGTGCGCTCAGCTCGACGAGGCCGTTCGCACGCAGCGGAAGCCGCCGCCGGCGAAGCGGTAGTGCGCCTCGAAGCTCGTGCGCGCCCACGTGCGGAGCGACTGCGCGCCGTACATCCACGAGCCGCCGCGCATCACGAGCAGCGGCCGATCCGAAGGCCGCGTGTTGCGCGGGTTGTGGGAGGGGCCGTCTGCATAGAAGTGCGGATCGTCGTAGTCCTCGCACCACTCCCACACGTTGCCGGCGAGGTCGAGGATGCCATAGGGGGACGCGCCCCCCGGCAGCGAGCCGACGGGCACAGGCCCGCCCTCGCGGTTATCGTAGTTCGCGCGCGTGGGCCCGGGCTCGGCGCGCCCCCAGGGGTATTTGCGGCCGTCGGTCCCGCGCGCGGCCTTCTCCCACTCGGCCTCGGTCGGCAGGCGCTTGCCGGCCCAGTTGGCGTAGGCCCGCGCGTCGTCCCACGACACGTACACAACGGGGTGGTCCTCGAGGCCCGCGGGGATCTCGCCGCGCCTGAAATGGGAGAGGAACCGGCTCGCGTCGGCGTCGTCGGGGCGATACCCCGTCACGTCGAGGAACGCCTTGAACTGCCGGTTCGTGACGGGCGTCCGGTCCATGTAGAAGGCGTCGACATGGACCTTCCTGCGCTGCTGCCCGCTCAGGAAAGGCCCGCCAGGGACGAGGATCATCTGCTCGCCGGTCTTCTCACGGACCGTCGGCGCGAGGTCGCGCCCGTCGGACGAGGGCGCCGGCGCGGGCGAGAACTCCGCGAGCGCCTCGTCGAGCCGCGCCCGGAACTCCGCGCACGACGCGGGCCGCCCCGCCGGATCCTTCGAGAGCGCGTCGAGCACGAGCCGGTCGAGGGCCGGCGGGATGTCGGGGCGCAGCGACGAGGGGGGCGCCGGGGCATCGGCGACGTGGGCCATCATCACCGCGAAATGGTTGGGGCTGTCGAACGGCACCTGCCCTGTGGTCAGCTTGTAGAGCGTCACGCCGAGAGAGTAGATGTCCGAGCGCCGATCCGCGGCGTGCGGGCTCTTCACCTGCTCGGGCGACATGTAACAGCACGTCCCGAGGAACGCGCCGCTCAGCGTGTACGTCGTCCCCTCCAGGATCTTGGCGATGCCGAAGTCGACGATCTTGGGGGAGAGGCCGTCCTTCCCGGTCGTGACGAGGATGTTGTCGGGCTTGAGATCGCGATGGATGATGCCCATGCGGTGCCCCTCGTCCATCGCGTCGAGGACGCCGGCGAACAGCGCGCGGATCTCCTGGAAGGGGATGCGCCCGCGCCACCGCTCGAGGTGCCGCACAAGCGTCGACCCGTCGACGTACTCCATGACGATCGCGAGCAGGTGGTCGCGCTCGACGAAATCGTAGACGGCGACAACGTTCTCGTGGCTCCAGGAGCGGAGCACCCGCGCTTCCCGCGCGAACCGCCGCCGGATCTCCGGGTTGCCGCAGAGGTTCGAGTGCAGGCATTTGACGGCCACGACGCGCTCGCGCGCCCGGTCGTGAGCGCGGTAGACGACGCCCATGCCGCCCTCGCCGAGCGTCGACTCGATGCGATAGACGCTGATCTCCGTCCCGGGCAGGAGCCGCACCGGCGGCAGCGGCAGGGACGCTGGCGGCAGTCCCACGGCGCCAGGCTGCGTCTCGGGGAACGCCGTCGGGGCCAAGTCGGGGCCGGGATCGGTGACCATGTGGCCGCACGACGGGCAGAAGCGGGCGTTCTCCGGGAGCGGAGCCCTGCAGCCGGCGCACCGGGGAGAGGTGTCCTGGCCCATCGGTGGCCAGGGAGTCTCGCACAGGTCGGGGCGGCCGTGGGCGGCGAATGTGTGGCGCGCGGGAGCCGGTGACATCGACGGAGGTGAGGTAAGATCCGCCCATGGACGACTGGCTCCACCGCGCGCCGACCGCCTTTCACGGCAAGCGCATCTTCCGGCTCGGGCTCGCGGCGAACTACGGCATCGACGAGGGCGGCGTGCGCGCGGCGATGGACCGCGGCGTCAACCTCTTCCTCTGGACGATGCGCTCGGGCGGGCTCGGCAATCCGCTGCGCGAGGCGCTGAAGGGGCGCCGCGACAGCGTGGCGGTGGTCGGCTTCGCGCAGGCCGGCTGGTTCGGCTGGGGCGTGCGCCGGGGGGCCGAGAAGCTGCTGCGGGAGCTCGGGACCGACCACCTCGATGTCTACCTGCTCGGCTGGCTCGGCGTCGGGTCTGCCTGGACGAGCGCGACCGAGCGCGAGCTCGTGCACCTGCGCGAGAGCGGCAAGGTGCGGGCGCTCGGGGTGAGCATCCACGACCGCGCGCGGGCAGGCGGCCTGGCCCGGTCGTCGCCGCTCGACCTGCTCATGATCCGCTACAACGCCGCGCACCCGGGCGCGGAGCGGGACATCTTCCCGCACGTGCGCGACGCGAAGCCGAGCGTCCTCGCCTACACGGCGACGGCGTGGCGGCGGCTGCTGAAGAAGCCGAAGGGGTGGGAGCGCCCGGCGATGACGGCGGGCGACTGCTATCGATTCCAGCTCTCCAGCCCGCACGTGGATCTCGCGCTGACGGGTCCGAAGACCCGCGCGGAGGTGGAGCAGAACCTCGACGCGGTCGCGAAGGGGCCGCTCACCGCGGACGAGGATTCGTGGATGCGGGAGTTCGGGCGCGCCGTGCACGGATGAGAGGGGAGGCGCCCGTGGACCGGCTTGTCATCGCGAGCACCGTTGTCCTCCCGGCGGAGGCGGCGTGTGCGCTCTCGGAGGGCGTCGCGCCGCACGCGCTCGCGCTGGCCGCGGCGCGCTCCGCGAAGAACCTCGCCGTCGTCGCGCCGGACCCGGCCGTCATGGGCGCCGAGGTCGTCTTCGGCCAGCCGCACCCGGACGACGTGCGCGCGGCCCCGCGGCTCCGCTGGGTGCACCTCAGCACCGCGGGGTATGCCCGGTACGACGTGGCGGCCGTGCGCGCCGCGCTCGCCGCCCGCGGCGCCGCGCTGACGACGAGCAGCGGCGTCTACGCGGATCCCTGCGCGGAGCACGCGCTCGCGTTCCTGCTCTCGGCCTCGCGGCGGCTGCCCGAGTGCCTCGAGAACCAGCTCGGCCCGCGCGGCTGGCCCGACGTGTCCGTGCGCGCGAGGAGCGCCCTGCTGCGCCGCCGGCGCGTGCTCCTCCTCGGCTTCGGCGCCATCGGCCGCCGCCTCGCCGCGCTGCTCGCCCCGTTCGAGGTGGAGCTCTGCGTCCTGCGCTCTCGCCCCCGCGGCGGCGAGCCTTTCCGCGTGGTCGCGAGGGAGGAGCTGGGCGACGCCTTCGCCTGGGCGGATCACGTGGTCTCGAGCCTGCCCGAGGCCGAGGGCACGCGGCGGCTGGTCTCGGCCGCGCTGCTGGCGCGGATGCGGCCGGACGCGTGGTTCTACAACGTCGGCCGGGGCGTCACGGTGGACCAGGGCGCGCTGCTCGAGGCGCTCGAGGCGCGCAGGATCGCGGGCGCGTACCTCGACGTGACGGATCCCGAGCCGCTCCCGCCGGACCACCCGCTCTGGCGCGCCCCGGGCTGCGTCATCACGCCGCATTCGGCCGGCGGCCGGCGCGAGGAGCAGATGGCGCTCGTCGAGCATTTCCTGGCGAACCTGCGGCGGTTCGAGCGGGGGGAGCCGCTCGTGGACAGGGTGATCTGAGGCGGCGGCGCGCGCCGGCCAGTGGGCGGCGCGTCACTCCAGCTGGATCTGATACCGAGGCAACGGGTCTCTGCTCGTCCCCTGCAGCCACCTGGCGTCGTGCCATGACGTCTGTCGGACCGAGCGTGACGTCCCGGAGCCGCTCCTGCGCGGACCGGATCCCGGCGTTGACGGCGGCCTGATAACAGAGGAGCTGTGCGATGAAGAAGCTCCCGCCGGCCTCCATGATGAGCTCATCGCGACGCGTGAATCGGATGTTCGCCGCCTGCTCTCCTTTGATGATCAGCTCGGCGATCTTGACGTCCTTCTGATGATCCATTTGGATGATCCGGAATCGACCGGAGATGTCGGGCAGCGCCTCGGTGACCGAGCTGCCGATCGGGCTATTCCCGATGAGGGTCACCTTGGCCTAAGGCCGTCCCTGATCCGCGAGGATCTTCCTACGGCAGCCGGCGCAGAGCGGGACAAGGGGCGCGTCGGCGTGCCGCCGGCACACGTCGCCCTCCGGTCGTTGACCTGGCCCGGGATGTTGTCGCGATGCGCTACGCGGCGTCGCCGAGCGCCTTATGGCGCAGGACGGTGATCTTCCAGTGCGGCGGTCCCCTGTCGGGTGAGCGACCAGGAACGTCGGTCGGCTCGCCGAGCGCGGAGAGGAAGCGGGCGATGATGCTGGGCTCGGTCTCCATGGCGGCTCTCGCGCACCCCGCCGTGAATTACCAGCGGCAGTGCTGCCCTCACGGTGGAAAGATGCCGACAGTCTGGAGCGATCTCCGGAGTGAATTGCTTGATTTCGAGAATCGGCGCTTGCCTTGTTGCAAGATCAACCTTTCTCGCCGTATTCTACGACGATGATTCCTTCAAGCCGACGCCACTTTGGTCACCAAGCGTTTATGAGCGTGCTGCTGCTCGCGATAGCCGGTGTCGAGCGGAGCGCCCGAGCGGACGGGGTGGCACCCCTGGAATTGACGGCAAAGCTCGTTGAAATTCCCTCCAAGATGCCCCCCGATGACCTGTACGATTACGCCTACGTGATGCGCTACCAGGTCGAGGGCGGGGCGCTCGACAAGCAGTTCATCCTTGTCGCGCACTACAAGCCGCTCGTGCCGCGCTCCAAGATCAAGGACAAAATGAAGGAGCAGGTCGGCGGCAAGCTGCGCAGCTTCAACCAAGGCGACGTTCACAAGATGAAAGTGACGGCTGATCTGAAAGCCATCTGGAAAGGTGCGCTGGTGGACGAATATGCCGCTACGGATCGCGGGAGCGTTCGCTATTGGTGCCTCCAAGTCGACCCGGCTTGACCTTGCGCTTGGGAGAGACTCGCTTGAACTTCAGACGACTACGTGCCCCGGGCGCCTGGCTGGTAACATCTGGTTTGGCCGTGGTCGCCAGCTTTCCGTTCATTGCGGCCGAGCGCGCGGCTCGGCAAAACGATGTGCGAGTGGCCCGCCTGGAGGCGACTCTCGGCGAGCGAGGCGACGCGCTCGCCGAGCTCGGACCAGCGCTGTCTTTACGAGTTTCACGGCTGGAAGGCCTGCTCTCGAGCTGGGAGACGATCGGCGGCTGCGGAGCCGGTAGCTCCACGGGCGCGGGGGGCGGAATCAAGTGGATCGGCCGCAGCGTGACCGGGGGGCTATTTGAGCAGCAGACACTCGGCACGTACACGCATCTGGACGACGGCTACAACCTCAGCCTCAGCCCTCAAGTCTCGCGTAATTTGAGCGAGAAATGGAATGTGGGGCTCGTGGTTCCGCTGCTCTACAAGTACTACCGCGACTACTACGGCCTGCCCGTGGACGTCTCGAACTCCGGCGTGGGTGACGTCGCGGGGTTCGTCACGCGGCGCTTCGGCGAAATCAACTCCACCAGCCTGACGTTGCTGGTCGGTGTCCCGACCGGCGTGCACGACGCCCAGTACAAGAACGACTATCTCACGCAGGAAAAGCAGCTTGGCCTTGGCAAGGTGAGCGGCAGCATGACGCTCGACCATACGATCGACAAGACGTGGGGGCTGATCGTGCTGGGCGGCTCGTTCGCCTACCGCGGCGGGGAAAACGAGCTGGGCAACTACCGCGCACCGGCGGCCGCGCTCTACGGCTACTCGGGCTATTTCTGGGGGCCGTTGGTGCCGTCGCTCGGCCTGTCGGTGTCGCATTTCTTCGGCGCGGATCGTGACCGTGGACTTGACCAGGAGGTGCAGCTGTGGGCAGTCACCGGCACGCTGGCCGTGGAGTGGTCGAACGCCTGGCTGGCGATCTTGGGGGGCGTGTCGCTGCCGTTCGGCTGGGACAAGCGCGGAGTCGTCGACGGCGCCGAGAGCAGCAGCGAGGGCGCGGGCCTGCAGCCGTGGACGGCAGGCGTCGGCTTCACCGTCTCACCGTTTTGAGAAGCGGTCATGTTGCCCGTCGCCGCCCTGCTCCGCCATCGCACGCCGCTCGTCGCGGCGCTGCTCGGCCTGGGTGCGGCCTCGACGGGGCTCGCGCCTTCGGCCGACGGTGACATCTGGTGGCACCTCGCGGCAGGTCGCGAAATGGTCGCTCGGCGTGGGCTCCTGTTCACCGATCCCTTCTCGGTCAGCGCGCAAGGGCGTGCCTGGGTCGACGTGCACTGGCTCTTTCAGCTCGCGGTGTACGCGGTGCACCAGGCGGTCGGCCTCGTCGGGCTTGTTTTGGTCAAGTGCGCGCTGATCGGCCTGGGCGCGGGCTTCCTCTACTTCGCGCTCGAAGCGCGGCGCGGCTCGTGGGCGAGGGGGCTCCTCGTGACGTCGCTGGTCGGCGGGCTTCTGGCGGCTCGCTCGCTCTTGCTCGTCCGGCCCGTGATAGGCACGCTCGTCCTGCTCGCGTTCTTCTGGTTCGCGCTCGAGCGCTTTCGGCGCGACGGCCGGGTCCGGCACCTGCTGCTATTGCCCTTGGCACAGCTGGTCTGGGCGAATTTCCAGGGACTTTCGGCGCTTGGCCCCGCGATGATCGCGGCGTACGCGGTGGCGGCGCTCGGCTGGGCGAGCTTTGGCCAGACGCGTGCGTGGCCATTTGCGCGCGAACACGCTGGTGCGCTGGCACCGTGGGAGCGGGTACAGCAGCTGTTCGCGACGCTAGGGGGGTGTTTGCTGGCGACGTGTCTCACGCCGTTTGGCTTGCGCGGCGCAGCGTTGCCGGCGCTGCTGCTCGGGCGCTTGTTGCCCGGCGAGCACCAGGTCTTCGCCCACGACGTGGCCGAGAACCTGCCACCCTTCGAGCTCGAACGCCTGTCAGACGGCGAGTTCTGGCACTTCAAATGGGGTTTGGCCCTGCTCGCTCTGTCCGTGCTCCTGGCCGGGCGCCGCTTGAGACTGAGCCATGCGCTGCTGCTGCTCGGCTTCGCGGGGCTGGCCTTGATGAGCAATCGTAACGTGCTCCTGCTGTACTGGGTCGGGGCGCCGATCTTCGCGGTCAATCTGGCCCCGGCGCTCCGACGGCTTTGTGTCTCGAGCTTTCGCCGCGCGGGCGTGCGCGTGGCGGTGGGTCTCAACGCGGTGCTCCTGAGCGCGCTGCTGCTCGTTTCGGCATCGGCGGCGGCGCGCGAGTCGCCGCTGGCGGATCCGAGCCCGTTCCGGGTGCCGGCCGAGAGCGCCGTGCGCCTCGACGCGCTGCCCGGGGGCGACGTCTTTGCGGCCGATCATTACGGAGGCTACCTGATCTGGCGGCTCTATCCGCGGTTCCGGCCGTACATTGACACTCGGCTCGTGTTGCGCACCGCCGACGAGTTTGCCGAATACCTGAGGCTTGCGGACGAGCCAGAGCGTTTCGAAGCTTTTCAGGCGCGTCATTCCTTCGCCTACGTGGTCTTGCCGGTGATGTTCCCCGAGCGCTACCAGCGCTTGATTGGCCACCTCTACGCGAGCGCTGATTGGAAGCTACTCTACACGGACGGCTCGGAGGTGCTGTTTGCTCGCCGCGATCTTACGCCCGGCGTCGCGGAGCAGCCGTTCCGTGAAGCCAGCGAGACGGACCGCACCTTGGTCCAGCTGGGGCAGCGCTTCGCGGATTCCCCAAAGGTGCACGCCGCGGCACGCCTGAGCCTGGCCACGTTGCACGGCGTGCTCGGTCAGTTCGAGCAAGCGGAGCGTACGCTCGCAGGCCTCGACACGCCGCAAGCCCGAGCCCTCGAAGCGCGTCTTCGCTTCGCAGCGGGTGAGCTCGATGCCGCCGAGCGGCTCGCCCGGCAGAGCTTGGTTTCCCAGCACGACGACGTCGGGAGCCTGAATCTCATGGCGTTGATCGCCCTGCGAAGGGGCGAATCGGCGCAAGGCCTGGGCTTTCTACGGCGTGCCTTGCGTGTCCGGCCTTTTGACCCCGAAGCGACGCGGATTCTGGTGAACTTGGAGGAGAGTCGACGATGAAAACACTTCTCAACGTGAGCCTGTCCAGGTCCCGGTGGGCGCTCGTTTCCTTGTTCGCGCTGGTCGGCGGGCTCGCTTGCGGGGTCGTCGAACACCCGCACGACACGCAGGCCGTCGAGACGGGCGACGACTTCGCGGCATCGAGCGGCGCTGGACCGTCGACCACTACGAGTGGAGCTTCGGTCGGCGGTGCCATGACTGCGGCGAGCGGGAGCGGCGGCGGGAGCAGCGACGTGGGGTCCGGCGGTGGGTCTGGACCGTCGGGCGTGACCATCAACCTTGGAGGCGTCGACGTTCCGAGGGAGCGCGCGATCGCCTTCATTCACATCGGTCACTCCAACATGGCCGGTCGCGCCACGAGGCCCCAGAGCTCACGCCCGTTCCATTTCACGGAGACCCATCCGCACGCCTTCATGTACCACCCAGGCTCGGCGCCGGAGCTCGCGATCGAGCCGAAGACCGCGGGTGACACTGCCGCCGGCGGGCCGGGTACGGCGCTGGTCAAGGAAGCCGCGATGCTCGCGCCCGACAACTATTTCATCTCGCTCGGGTTTGGGTGGCCCTCGGCCTACTGCTCCCAGTTCATTCCGGGCGGCCTCTACTACGACCAGCTGATCGCCGCACCGAAGGCCATCAAGGGGCGGGTGACCTTTGGCGGTATCTTCATCTATCTCGGGATCACCGAGCGACACGGCAGTGCCGCCGATCGCTCCGGTTTTCCCGAATGCATCAACACTCTCGTGACCGCCATTCGCAACGACGTCGGCGAGCCCACGCTGCCTGCGTTGATGAACGACTACGAGGTGGAAGGCTCGGGCGAGTTCGTGGTCGGCGGCGCCGTGGCGAACGCCATCCGTCCCGAGATCGAAAGGTGCCCGAGCGTGGTGTCGAACTTCGCGCTCGTCTCGGCCGAGGGCGTGGGCATGCAAGACGACCATCACTTCAATCTGGACGGCCATCGCACCTGGGTGCAAAGAGCGCTCGCGACGATGAAGGACAAGGGCTGGCGCCCGTGGGCCCCGTGAGCCGCTGAGATGGTCTTTTCCAGCCATATCTTCCTGTTCTACTTCTTGCCGCTGGTACTGGCCGCGTACTACGCCCTGCCGGGCCGGGCCCGCACGGCCCTCATCGCCGTGTCGAGCTACGTATTTTACGGCTGGGCGAACCCGAGCTGGGCCGTGATCATGTTCTTCGGCTCGAGCGTCGACTACGTGTGCGGCATCTTGCTTCTGAAGATGTCACGGCTGCCCGACGTCGACGGCTTACCGCCCGTGATTGGTCCCGAGGTCGTGCGGACCCGCCAGATGAAGCTTGTGCTGGCGACGTCCATCGTCACCAACCTCGGGCTGCTCGCGGCGTTCAAATACACGGGCTTCGTCGCCGAGAACATCAACGCGCTTGGCGCGCTCTTCGGCAGCTCGACGCAAATCGTGCCGGTCTTGCACGTCGTTTTGCCGGTGGGCATCTCCTTTTACACGTTCAAAGCGATGAGCTACGCCATCGACGTGTACCGCGGTGACGCCCGACCGATGCGGCGCTTCACCGACTACATGTGTTTCGAGGCATTTTTCCCCGACTTGGTGGCGGGCCCCATCATCCGTTATGCGGCGATCGAGGAACAAATGCGCGTGCGCCAGCACACGCTCGAGAAGTTTGCGCGCGGCGTCGCGTTCTTCTCGCTGGGAATGGGTAAGAAGATTCTGCTGGCCAACCCGATGGGGCACATCGCCGATACGGCGTTCGCCGGTGGCGCCAAGCACTTCTACGACGCGTGGTTCGGGCTGGTCGCTTACGCGTTCCAGATTTACTTCGATTTCTCCGGCTACTCAGACATGGCCGTGGGCTTGGCGCTGATGCTCGGCTTCGTGCTGATCCAGAACTTCGACTCACCCTACAAGGCGCGCAGCATCACGGAGTTCTGGCGGCGCTGGCATATCAGCCTGTCCACGTGGCTGCGCGACTATCTGTACATCCCGCTCGGTGGCAACCGCAAAGGCCCGCTGCGCACGTACGCCAACTTGATGGCTGTGATGTTGCTCGGTGGGCTCTGGCACGGTGCCAGCTGGAACTTCGTGATTTGGGGCGGCATTCACGGTGGCATGCTCGGGGTGGAGCGCAGGCTCGGTAAAGCTCATCCGCTGCGCCGCCTGCCGCCTGCTGTCGGCGTCGCCTTCACCTTCTTGATCGTGTGCTTGTCGTGGGTGTTCTTCCGCGCCAAGACGCTCGATCAGGCGGTGACCTACCTGGGCTCGCTGTTTGGGCTCGCCGCCGTTTCGCCGGCGGCGGACGTCGTGGCGGGCGCGTTCCACCCGCGGTACTACGTGGGGCTATTCGCTCTGGCCGCGGTCGTGATCTTCGGCATGCCCAACAGTTGGGAGCTCACGCGGCGCTTGTCCTTGCCCCGTACCGCGTTCGTGGCGGCCACGATGACGCTCGCGACGTTGATGATGTGGACGCAGACCATCAACCCATTTCTGTACTTTCAGTTCTGAGGCCGCGCGATGCAAAGCACCTTGCCTCCCTCGTCCTCCGCCATCGAACGCAGCGGCGGTCCGACCGACCCCACAGGCGACGAGCAGCTGCGCCGCGGTATCATCGCGACCGACGTGAGTCGCGGCGCGGCCTGGCTGCTCACGCTGCTGTTTCTAGGGGCGATCTACGCTGTTCCGCTCGCGCAGGCCTACCTCGAGAAGAGCGAGGGTGAGGAATCGCCTCTCGCAGATCTGGTGCGCCGCCCACCGACGGCCGAGAACCTGCGTCAGCTCGAGAAGGGCATCGAGGATGCCTCGTACGCCAAGTCCTGGGTCCAGCCCCGCGTGCAGCTGCTGCTCACTCGTCTAGGTCGTGTTGGCAACAAGCTCGCGGTCGTCGGACACGGCGGCTGGCTCTATTACACGCCCGGTGTGCAGCACGTCAGCGGGCCCGGATTCTTGGAGCCCGAGGTGCTGCGGGGCCGCGCCAGGGAAGCCCTGGACGCAGGCCAGGAGCCCATCCACCCGGATCCGCGACCCGCCATCTTCGCGTTCCAGCAAGCGCTCGCGCAACGCGGGATCCGCCTCGTGCTCCTGCCGATGCCGGACAAGGCTGGCATCGAGCCGGGTCCACTTCTTGGGCGTGATGGGCGCGTCGAAATGGCGCAGAATGTCGACTACGACGGCTTCTTGAGCGAGCTTCGAGCAGCCGGCGTGGCCGTGCTCGACGCGCGCCGCAGCGTGCCTGAGCCCCGTACCGAGCCGCTCTTCCTGGCTCAAGATACGCATTTTACGCCCGGCTACATGGAGCGCATCGCCGCCGACCTCGGCCAGCTCGTGATCGGGCTTGGGGTATTGCCAAAGCTGGCAGAGAAGCCCGTGCTGCACGGCGTTCCGCAGCCGGCTTCGCGCGTCGGTGATCTGGTCGACATGCTCAAGCTGCCCGACGATCAGAGCCTGTTTCAAGCGGAGAGCGTGGTCGTGCACCAAGTGCAGGACGCGGCCGGCACGCCTTGGGAGCCTGACGAGAGCGCCGACGTGCTCCTGCTCGGCGACAGCTTCACCAACATCTTCACGCTCGAGGGAATGGGCTGGGGCAATGCGTCCGGCCTGGCCCCGCACTTGGCCCTGGCGCTTGGTCGCCCCATCGACGTGATCGCGCAGAACGACTCCGGTGCCTTCGCTACGCGCCAAGCGCTCGCGCGCGAGCTGAACGCCGGCCAAGATCGCCTGGCGGGCAAGCGCGTGGTGGTCTGGGAGTTCGCTGCGCGCGAGTTGTCGGTCGGAGATTGGATTCCGCTGGATCTCCCGACTCCCAAGCCTGCGGGGGCTCCGTAGGATGCCGACCGCCCTGGTTACTGGCGCCGCCGGCGTGATGGGCGCCCGCTTGACGGCGCGGCTGCGCAAAGCGGGCTGGCAAGTGCGAGCGCTCGTGCTGCCCGGTGATCCGTTGCGAGCGCGCATGGATGCGCTGGGCTGCGACGTGCGCGAAGGCGATATCAGCGATCCGAACACATTGGCCGGCGTGTGTCGCGGCGTCGACCTCGTCTACCACTTGGCCGCCATCATCATTACCCACGACCCCACGATGTTTCAGCGCGTCAACCGCGACGGCACGGCGCACCTTGTTGCGGAGGCGCGAAGAGCGGGGGTGCCGCACTTCGTGTACGTCTCGTCGGCATCCGTCGTTTACCCCCGTCGCACGCGCTATGCCGAGTCCAAGCTCGAGGCCGAGCGTCTCGTCCAGGGCTCAGGGCTCGCCTACACGATCGTGCGGCCCACGCTGGTTTACGAGCAGGGCGGCGGTCAGGAGCTCCTGATGTTCCTCGACTACTTGCGGCGGTTTCCGGTGGTGCCGTTCATCGGCGCCGGGGGCGCGCTCAAAAGGCCCGTTTGGGCCGAGGATGTCGTCGACGGCCTCGTGCGGCTCGCCAATGCGCCGATCGCGCACGGCAAGACCTACAACTTCAGCGGCGCGGAGGTGATTTCGATGCGCGAGCTCGCGGAGCTGCTGCTGCTTCATCACGATCGGCCTCGGCCGTTCTTGCACCTGCCGGTATGGGCGTGCCGGGCGCTAGCGGCCGTGCTCCCCGTGTTCATGAAGCGGCCCCCGCTCACCTCGAGCGCGATAGCCGGCATCGTCAACGACGCCGATCTCGACCCGACCGAAGCCATGAACGACCTCGGCTACGCGCCGCTCGGCGTGCGCGCTGGGTTGCGTCGCTGTTTTCCTTCACCCGCCGTCGAGGCGGCCACCCTCGCACCCCGCGCGAGTGAAGCTCGAGAAAGGACAAATTAGATGAGCCTGCGTTTCCCACTGCAGCAAATTGGTACTCTGTGCTGCTCGGCTGTGCTCGGATGCTCGGCCTTTTCGGGCGAGCCTCCGAAGGGTGCCGACGAAGCGCCGCCCGCGGAGGACGTCGCGCTGATGCGCGAGGTCGGCGGGAAGGCCAGCGGCACCATCGTCTGGTCCAGCTCCCGCGTGGGCAATCACGACCTGTTCACGATGAAGACCGACGGCTCGGACGTCAAACAGATCACCAAGGGCGACGAGGTCGACTGGTTTCCGAGGTTCTCTCCGAGCGGCGAGCAAATCCTGTTTTGCCGCAGCAAGCAAGGCTGGGTGAGCGAACGCGACGCCAACACCAGCGACAAATGGGACATCTACACGGTCAAGCCCGACGGCTCCGAGCCGAAGAAGGTCGTCGAGGGCGCGAGCTGGGGTAGCTGGATTTCGGAGGATGAGATCCTGTTCGTGCGCGGCACGAAGGTCTTTCGCAGCAAGGTCGGCAGCGGTGCAGAGACGCAGTTGATGGACAGCGAGGGCGTATCCGATCTGGACGGCGCCTTGCTGCAGCAGCCGGAGCTTTCGAGTGACGGCAAGTACCTCGCCATCACGCTGCGCGGTTCGAAGCGCGAAACCGGCATCTGGAACATCGCCAAGAAGGCCTGGACCCAGACCGGGCTGGGCTGCCAGGTGAACTGGACGCCGGATCACACAGCCATCTACTGGGTTCATCCGACCGGGAATGGCGATAGCCGGGTGCTGCGCATGCCGATCGATGACGGCACGCCGCCGAAGGACGTCGACTTGGACAAGCTCCAGTTCATGGACTTGCCGGGTCGCCGCTCGCACGAGTACTTCCCGCAGCTGTCGCGTGACGGCAAATGGATGGTCTGGGGCATCACCCAGCGCGGTCACGACCACGACACCGCCGACTACGAGATTTACCTGTGGGAGGTGGGCACGCCGCCCGAGAAGGCTGCGCGCCTCACCTACAACTCGGCCAATGATCGCTGGCCCGACATCTTCATTCCGTCCGCCGGGAGTGGCTCACCGTGAGGGAAACGCGCATCGCCGTGGTCGGCGCGGGCGGCTTCATCGGCTCGCACCTGGTGCCGGCTTTGCTTGAACGCTTTGCCTGCCAGGTCGACGCCGTCGACGTGGATTTGACCAAGCTCGAGTGTTGGGACGCGCGCGTACGGCGCATCGAGGCGCGCGTCGAGGCGCCGGGGCTCGTCGAGGACGTGACCGAGCGCTGTCAGGTCGTGATCTCGCTCACGGCGCTCTGCAACCCAGCCCAGTACTCGACCATCCCGCTGGAGGTCATCGACGCCAGCTTCACGCACCTGTTGCCGCTCGTGAAACGCTGCGCGGAGCGCGCCGTGCGCTTGATTCACTTCTCGACCGCCGAGGTTTACGGGCGCACCGCGCTGGACGCGCAGGGGCTGCCGAGCGCGCGTATGCACGAGGACGACTCGTGCTTCTTGCTCGGCCCGGTGGGGCGCGAGCGCTGGACGTATTCGTGCGCCAAGCAGCTGCTCGAGCGGGTGATCTGGGCGCACGGTCAGCACGGCGCGTTGCCGTTCACGATCATTCGGCCCTTCAACACCATCGGCGCGCGCATGGATTTCCTGCCCGGCATCGACGGGGAGGGGACACCCCGCGTACTGGCCAGCTTCATGAGCGCGCTGCTGCGAGGGGAGCCTTTGCCGCTCGTGGGCGGCGGTGCGCAGCGGCGGGCGTTCATGGACGTGAGCGACATGGTCGAAGCCGTGTGCCGCGTGCTCGAGCGGCCGAACCAAAGTAGAGGTCAGATCTTCAACATCGGCAACCCAGACAATAACGTCAGTATCGCGGAGCTCGCTCGGCTGTTGGCCGACGCTTTCGCTGAGCGGTTACCCGAGCGCGCGCCTGCCCAGTTTCGCGCGGTGTCGGCCGCCGAGTTCTATGGCCCCGGCTACGACGACACGCAGGAACGCATCCCCGACGTTCAGAAGGCGCAGCAGCTGCTCGGTTGGAAGCCCCAGCGGCGCCTGGCCACCTCCTTGCCGCCGATCGTGCACGACTACGTCGAGCGCTACGGCGGTCGGGTCGCAGCGGCATGCTCGCTCTCCCAGCTCGCGAGCTCCGCATGAAGGTAACGGTCGTCATCCCTGCGTACAACGCTGCCCGGCACATCGAGTCGGTGCTGGAGCGCGTCGGCGGCTTGGCTTCGTCGGGGCTCACCCACGTGGTGGTCGTCGACGACGGCAGCCGCGACGACACGGCACGTCGGGTCGAGCGCTACAGCTCGTCGGCGTTTCGCCTCAGCTTGCTCCGGCGGCGCAACAACGGCGGTTACGGCGCGGCGATGAAAGACGGTCTGGCCAAGGCTTGCGCCGATGCGCCGGAGCTGGTCGCCTGTATCCACGCCGACGGTCAGTATGCGCCCGAGGCCTTGCCCGGGCTGATCGGGGAGCTTTCGCGTCGTGGGCTCGATCTGCTGCAGGGCTCGCGCATCGCTGCGGGCACGGCCTTGCAGGGTGGTATGCCCCTCTACAAGTACGTCGGCAATGCGCTGCTGAACCGCATCGAGAACCGGACGCTGTCGCTTTCGATGACTGACTACCACAGCGGCTACCTTCTCTATGGGCCGCGCGCGCTAGCGCTGCCGTTTCACGACCTGTCTGACAGCTTCGATTTCGATCTGGAAGTCATCGCCTCGGCGCGGGCACGTGGGCTCGCGGTCGGCGAGGCGCCGGTGCCCACGCACTACGGGGACGAGGTCTCGCACCTGAACCCGCTGACGTACGGGCTCCGGGTGCTTCGGGTGATGTGGAACTATCGTCGAGGTCGCTATGACGCAGCGTGAGCGCGCACTTGGGGTTTGGGGCTGGCTCGCCGCCGCATCGGCGCTTGGCATTGTTGCTTGTCACGCCGGGTCTGCGAAATTCCCCTGGGGTGATGCGAGAGCGGGCACGCGCGTCGAGCACGCTTACGTGCATACGCTGAACGAAGGCTACGCGCGAACGCACTCGCAGGTCTGGGTGCGTGAGGTGGCACGCCCGACGCGCGCCGCGTTGGACTACGCCGCCTATCACAGCAACTTCATGATCGCCGACCCGGAGCCAGAGACGCCCATGTCGGCTGCGGGCACGCCCGATACCTCGCACCCGTTCGCGGGGCAGCTCGACCAGGGCAGCCTGACGAGCGATCTCGCGAGGACGCCGCTCTCGCCGGTCGAGCAGCAGCAAGCGCTGGCTTTCGCGCCGCTGTCGGAGTTTTTGCAAGCGCACAAGGTAGCGGGGGCCGAAGCGCTGGCCGAGGTTGGCTCAGCCGTGCGCAGCGAGCGGTGGGGCTTGCAGTTGCCGCCCGGCACCTCCGGCCAGCTCCTGAGCGAGGTGTTCGTTCATCAGGCCGCGTCGGGCGCAGTAGAGTTGTGGGCCAAGGTGGAGTTTCAGCCTTGGTTCAAGCCTTTTGCGGACTCCGCCGATCAGGACGGGGACGGCTTTCCCGAGCTCTATGGCCGAGTGGCGCCTGGCGTCGTCACTCCCGTGCTTGTGGCTGCGATTCAGAAGGACTACGTGGCGCCAGTGCTGTCGCCGAGCGAGGTGAAGGCTTGGGCGAACCAGCTCTCGTCGTATTGGTACCCGTCCTTCAACACCGATCTCATGCCGGCGGGACCGAGCTTTCCGGACGCGCAGACCGAGCCCTACATCAAGCAAGAGCTGGGCGGGCGCGCTTTTCCGGCGCCGACCATCGTGCTGCGCGGCAAGCCGCAAGGCAAAGCCACGTACAACGTCTTTGTGGTGCGCGGCGAAGGCGCGGCGCTCGCGGCCGCTGCGCCCGCGGAGCCGGCGCTCCGGCTGAGCAAGACACGTCCGTCGCCGGATCCCGCGCCGGGGCTCGAGGCGGTGCGGCGCGAGCTGGCCCAGGCGGGCGGCTCTTGGCCGGTGTGGATGGCCAAGCTCAAGCCGACCCATGACGCCCTGAAGAAACGGCTCAAGGGCATGCCGCCGAAGGTCAAGGCGCTGGCTGGGCGAGATGGCTTTCTGTTCTACCGCAACGACCTCGAGTACGTCAGCGGTGGTGATCTCGAGCAGCAGCGCAAGGGCAAGAACCCGCTACCGGTGATCCTCGAGTTCAAGAAGCTGCTCGACGAGCAGGGGGTCGACTTCTTGTTCGTGCCGGTCCCGACGAAGCTCGAGGTGTATCCGGAGAAGCTGGACCCCGCTTTCACGGCGCTCTCGGGTCAGGTCATCAATCCGGCTTTCCGCAAGCTGATCGAGAGCCTCGGCAAGGAAGGCGTGGAGATCGTGGACCTGCTGCCGGCATTCCTGCAGGCAAAGGTCACGAGCGCAGCGGAGCCGTTTCTGTTCCAGCACCAGGACACGCACTGGACCGACCGGGGGCTGCGCTTGGCCGCAGACCTCCTGGCCGCCCGCGTGAAGAAGTACCCCTGGTACGCCGAGCTCGCGAAGCAGAAGCGCGCTTACGACTTGCGCGAGACCAGCTTCACCCGTTTCGGCGATCTGCATTCGCGACTGCCGGAAGCTGAGCAGAAGAAATACGCGCCTGAGACGCTCGTGGCGCACCGGGTCGTTGCCGGCGGCAAGCCGTACGACGACGACCCGGATAGCCCGGTCGTGCTCTTGGGCGACAGTTTCACCGCCGTCTATGAGCTGACGGACGCCGAGCACGCCGGCGTCTCGGCGCACCTCGCGCGTGGCATCGCGTATCCGCTCGACTTGGTCATGAGCTACGGCGGCGGCCCCAACGTGCGGCAAAAGCTGCTGCGCCGCAGCGTCGAGGCGCTCGGCACGAAGAAGCTGGTCATCTGGATGATGACGGCGCGTGATCTCTACAACTACTGGGAAGACTGGGAGCCGCTGAAGAAGCCATGAAGCGCCGCTCGCTCCTGCTCTTGCTCGCGGGCGGCGGCTGCTTTCGCGTCCCGCGCCGAGAGCTCGCGTTCGGCCGCGCCCTGATCGGCCTGGCCCGTGACACCGCGTTTGTCGACGAGAGCCAGGTGACCTGGAGCCTGACGGAGCTTTCGCGTCTCGTCGACGAGGCGGAGAGCGCGCTCGCTTCGTCGCCCGAGCGCTCACCTGCTACGGTGTTGAGTGAGCTCCTGTTCGGTCGTTGGAGCTTCGTGCGCGAGGTGGCCGACACGAATCTAGCCTTCGTGTGCCTGCCCGGCGTGCTGGAGCGCCGCCGCGGAAGCTGCGTTGGCCTTGGCACCTTGTTTCTCGCGCTGGCTGACGCGCTCGGCCATCCGGCGTCCGGGGTGATGATGCCTGGGCACTTCTACGTCCGGGTGCAGGAGCAGGGCGGCGCGCGCAACGTGGAGCTACTGCGCGCCGGTGAGGCGATGCCGGACGCGTGGTACGGCCAGCGCTTTCCGGTACCGGGCGGCTCGGCGCGAGAATACGCGCGTCCACTCAGCCAATCCGAGGTGCTAGGCGTCGTCGAATACAACGTCGGCAACGAACGGCGCCGGCAGCTACGGCTGACCGAAGCGCGAGCAGCCTTCATCCGCGCCACCGGCTTGTTTCCGGAGCTGTCCGAGGCCCACGCCAGCCTTGGGGCCGTCGAACAGCTGCTCGGTAATCTCGAGAGCGCGGAGGCAAGCTACCGTCGCGCTTGCAACGCCAATCCGCACTTGCCAGGCATCGAGCAGAACCTTGCGCTCTTGGCAGCGGAGCGCACGACCGCGACGACTCCGCGGGCGTGCCCGCTGCCGCCGAGCTACTGATAGGCAGGGGAATCTCGCTAGTGCAGCGTCGCCTAGGTTCCTCCCTGGTTCCGTGCGTCTGAAGCTGCGGATCGGCACAGAGGGGGCTGGGCAGCGGACAGGCGGCGCGCGGGTGCGCTCGCGAGGGTGCGGCGCACGGCGAACCGCAGAGAACAATGTCCTGTCAAATCAAGGCAGGTTCCGCAGTGGGGGCGTGACGTCTCCGGCGGGTGTGATGTTCCTTCCCGCGTGCGATCATTGGGTGAGCACGATGCTGTCGACCAGGCCTGTGGTGTTGCTGATGGGCGTGCCGAGCAGGCATCCAACGACGCTGCCAACATAGCTGACCCCGGATGTGATCTTGGTGGCAGAGTCTCCGGCGTAGCGCCCGGCGGTGACCGTTCCGGAGAAGAGCGCGGTCTGGCCGACGACGGTCGGGGCAGACCAGGTGATGGTGCTGGCTCCGCCGGTGGCGTCGTTCCAGGTGACAGTCTCGGTCTCCGGCGGCCCCGCGGAGACGGGCACGCAGCCGAGGGACAGCGTGATGGAGGCGGCGCCGGCGGCGCTGGGGCCGATCACGCAGGTGTCGTAGTCGAAGGCTTCTGTCACCGTGACGGTCTGCGGGGTGACGGCGACGGCCGGGCTGAAGGATCGGTTGAAGGATCCCACGCATTGAACGTCGATGACCGCTGCGCGCGCGGGCGCGGGCGCGGCGAGGGTGAAGCACAACGGGGCTGCGGCGGTCATGAGGGCGGCAGCGGTGAGCTGGGCGATTCGCAGCGTGTTGATCTTCGTGTTGCGGAGCATCGTTCATTCCTCCTGTGGGAATCGGGAGAGCAGCGCGCCGGCTGGAGCAGCGCCGAGGCGCCGTCCGGAGCGGAACCGTGTTCGGTCACCCGGGTCGGTTCAGCGACGTGTTGAGTGTCATGTCGCCTATGCACGAACGTCGCCGTCTGTGCAACAGGCAAACGATGGCGCCTCTCCACCGATGTGAATCGCAAACGTGAATCACATGGGCCGGCGCATTTTTCGATTTACGTGACTCGACCGGTCCGTACTATGCGGGCGGGCACTCCGCCGTCGTTCTCGACCGAGTGTCCGCAGTCGTTCGCGGCAGTGAGGGGCGCGCTCCGCGGCTGAGGCATTCAGGCAGCAGCAGTAACAGTAGTAGTAGCAGCAGCAGCAGAGCGCGACTGGGGCGGGGGGCTGCTCGTGCCCGGTGCCATGATGTGCGTGGTACCGGGCAAACGGGCCCGATGAGGCGGTGTGTCCTGATTTTCGCGCGAGCTCAGCGCGGGAGCCGGCGGCTCGTGCGGCGGCGCGCCGAAAGACGCGCAGGGGCCTGCCTCGCCATCACCTCCGCAAAGTACGTCTTCACATTGGTATCGATCTTGAATTGGTTGAGTTGGACGACCTGACATCTCTTCAGCCAGCGCAGGCTCAACATCGCGCGGCACCCCGCTTCAACAAAAACAGAGGACACACGATGACCTATCGCAAGATCTCTCTTTTCAGCTGTCTGGCGATCCCGGCTTTCTCCACCCTGCTGCTCGTGAGCTGCACCAGCGACGGCCCCTCCGTGGCCGGCGGCGATGACGACGAGGCCGTGGTCGAAGCCCATGACGCGCTCACCCCCGAGCAGTGCAACTACTTCGACGTCAACGGTACGGTCCAGCTCTGTCACAGGACCAGCTCCACGACGAAGCCGTACACGATCATTCGCGTCAGCGAGCAGGCGTGCGTCAACGCGCACAGCGCCCACACCGGCGATTATGTCACCAGCACCGACCCGAGCTCGCCGAGCTACGACCCGACCTGCGGCGGCCAGGGCTGTCTGGCTGTGAACGCGCCGTGCGATCCCTCGGTGCCGTGCTGCGACGGCCTCACCTGCCAGAGCGGCACGTGCACCGATGTGAACGAGTGCGCCCTGGGCACCGACAACTGCGACGCGAACGCGGCGTGCACCAACACGACGGGCTCCTTCACCTGCGCTTGCAACGCGGGGTACGAGGGCGACGGCGTGACCTGCACCGACGTGAACGAGTGCGCCCTGGGCACCGACAACTGCGACGCGAACGCGGCGTGCACCAACACGACGGGCTCCTTCACCTGCGCTTGCAACGCGGGGTACGAGGGCGACGGCGTGACCTGCACCGACACCGACGAGTGCGATCCCAACCCGTGCCAGAACGGCGGGACCTGCACCGACGGCGACAACAGCTACACCTGCCAGTGTCCGGCCGGCTTCACGGGGACGAGCTGCGAGACTGACATCGACGACTGCGCCGGAAGCCCCTGCCTGAACGGCGGCACCTGCACCGACGGCGTGAACGGCTTCACCTGCTCGTGCGCCGCCGGCTACCAGGACTCCGTCTGCCAGAACCTGGTGGGCTGCGTGAGCGGGCTGCCGACGCCGACCGGCTTCTGGAAGGGCGAGAACAACGCCGCGGACAGCTCGGGCAACGGCTACAACGGGACGCTGCGCACCGGGGTCGCCTTCGCCGCCGGCCAGGTCGGGCAGGCGTTCAGCACCCAGAACGGCGACATGGCGGTCGCGACGACGGCGGCGCCGTTCGCGAGCCTCAACGACATGACGGTGGACATGTGGATCAACATCAACGACGCCACCGGCTACCAGGTCCTCTTCTCGAGGAACCGGGGCACCGGCGGCACCGGCTACGCCGTGTCCCTCAGCGGCGGACAGCTCGGCTTCGCGGTCAACGACGGCGTGAGCGTGAACACTGGCTTCTCGGCGCCGGTGTCGCTCTCGCTCCACACCTGGTACCACATCACGGTCTCGCGAAAGGCCAACGTGGTGAAGCTCTACG
This sequence comes from Sorangium sp. So ce375, assembly GCF_051473855.1. Classification (NCBI taxonomy): domain Bacteria; kingdom Pseudomonadati; phylum Myxococcota; order Polyangiales; family Polyangiaceae; genus Sorangium; species Sorangium sp. So ce375. The sequence continues at coordinate 7,895,859 of NZ_CP150335.1, read as the reverse complement.
TCGACTGCGCGCTCGTCGGGCAGACCTCGAGCTTCTTCGCCGGCACGATCAACCTGTCCTCGACGCTTCCGGTCACCATCGGCAGCGAGGACACCGTGGCGGGCCGCCGCTTCCGCGGCCTCATCGACGAGGCGGCCTTCTACCCCGCGCAGCTCAGCGACGCGGAGGTCTCCTCGATCTGCGCCGCCGCCTCCGCCGGCGTCTGCATCCCGTGAGCTGAGCCTCGTCGACATCCTCTCGAACGGGTGGGGGAGAGAGGGAGGAGATCGCTTCCTGGACCCCCGCCGCGCGGGTGACTCAGGGGCTCGGCCTCGCGCGCCGGCCGGTGAAGGTGTCGGAGGCGATGGGATCGCCGGTGTCGCTCGAAGGATCGAGCGGATCTTCCCCGTCCTCGAAGGTGCGCACGACGAGAGAGCCGGCGATCTCGTCGCAGCCCTGACCGACCGTGTCGAGGACGATGTCGATCCGGGCCGTCGTCATCAAGGTGTTGTCCTCGTCGTAGACGAACGCGAACAGGGCTCCTCGAGCGCCGTCGTTCCCGACCTTCTCCCAGCTCCCCTGCTGGTTCGAGAAATTGTAGAGGGGCTGCGTCGACGTGGTCCCGAAGAAGGACCCGTCGGCCGCGAACGTCCAGAAATCTTTGGCGCCGCCCGCTTCCGAGATCAGGTAAGTCCCGGCGCAGCTGGAGGGGAAGCCGCCGGCCAGCGTGGGCGCCGGCCGGAGGGCGAGCCCGAGGGCCGCGGGCGGGAGCAGCGGGAGCGCGAACAGGAGCCTTTTGCGCATAGGGTGTCGATCCTTTCGACGGACCAGGGCGCGTGCTCATGGCGCGCCCTCGCGCCACGGCGCTGCGAATGGTCCGTTCAAACGAGCGTGAAGAGACTATCTCTTGTCTCACGGCGGCAGCGCCGCCGGTATCTTTTCTGGCGCGGGGAGCTACGGCGCGGACGACCGATGGTAGAGGTGCCCATCGAGGTACGCGCAATCGAACTCCGTGGCCGGCGTGGCGCCGGGATCGAGCGGGTCGACGCCCGTGGCGAAGATTTTGCCCTGGCAGCTGGCGGTGAACGTCTCCTTGTCAGGAGCGAACACCAGGACGTAGTCGACGACGGCGATCCCGGAGAACCCGGGCGCTGCGCCGGTCAGATCGAAGTTGAGGTTGAGCATGCGCACGGAGATCGTACGGTTCCCCGCGCGCCTCCAGGAGCCCAGGCTGTCGCTGAACGTGAACCCGCCGGCGCCGAACGTGACCTGATCCGAGAGGGTCATCCCGGCCGTGCCGTCCCGGTGAAGGTGCATGATCTCCGCTCGGTCCGGGAGGCTCGCCACGTAGGTCCCGGCGAAGTCCGTGCCCTCCGCGAGAGCGCCCCCGGCGCCAGCAAAGAGCCCCCCGGACGCTGCGGCGAGCGCCGTGGCTGCAAGATGAACTCGAGAGATACGCATCGCTGAAAGCTCCTTTGGTTCGAGGCCCCGCGTTGCCCTCGCGACGGGGGCGGAGGCGCGTATACCGGGGCGTGCACGGTAAGCGTCAGCGGCCCATCAGGTTGTTTTACTGTTGTCTCGCCGTGAATTCACAGTGAATTCACTGTGAATCGCATCGCCGTCCGCGCCTCACGCCGCACACCGCTCCTCACGCATTCCGCGGCGGAACGGCCGGGAGCGGGGCAAGGGGCCATGCGCTCTCCCCCGGCGTGTGGAGCCGGCAGGTTGCACGCTGTTGCGTCCGGAGGGGCCTGCAGGTGAGGATGCTGACGCAGATGAAGCGTTCTCCGCAGAGCGCCCAGCGCGCCGCCGTCGTGGCCGAGCTGGAGCGGGTGGTGACGAGTCCGGTGTTTGGTGGGTCTGCGCGGCAGATCCGGTTGCTCCGCTTCCTTGTCGGCGAGGCGCTCGCGGGGCGCGGCGCCGACCTGAGCGCGCACCTCCTCGCCACCCGCATCTTCGAGCGGCCCGAGGGCTTCGACTCCACGGAGGACTCGATCGTGCGTGTCGAGATGAGCAAGCTCCGGCGCGCCCTCGGGCGGTACTACGCCGCGAGCCCCGCCGCCGCGGTGCGCATCGAGCTGCCCCGCGGCCGCTATGCGCCCGTCTTCGCCGCGGGGCCGGCCGCGCCCGACCCCGCCCAGCCCTCCGCCTCCCCGCGCCCGCCGATGGATTCGCAGCCCGCCGATTGGTCGGGTCCACTGTCCCCCCGAGCGGGCGGTATCCCGGGCAGCGTCGACGGGCCCGTCGTCGCGATCCTCCCCTTTACCTCGATCACCCCCGTCTCCACCTCCTCGAACGGGGCCGCCCCGGACAGCGAGCCGCTGGAGCCGGGCTCTGCGGGCACGCGGCGCTGCGCCGTCGCCCGCGGCCTGACCGATCGGCTCGGCGACCTCTTCGTTCGCGCGCCGCGCGTGCGCGTGCTCTCGCGCGCCGCCACCCTGGACGAGGCCGAGGCGCGGGGCGCGCGCTACGTGGTCGAGGGGAGCGTGCGCATCGTCGGCAGCGCGCTCCGCGTGACGGTCAAGCTCCACGACACGACGCACGGTATCCAGGTGTGGGGCAAGACGTTCGACCGCTTCGACGTCGACGACCGTCTGCTCGCGGTCGAGGACGAGATCGCCTGCGAGATCACCACCCTGCTCGTCTCGCTGCCCATGGGCGCGATCCATGCCATCGAGTCCGAGGAGCGCGCTGTCCATCTTCCCCGCTCGTCGTACGAGGTGCTCCTGCGCTTTCCCCGGTGGCTCGCCACCTTCGATCGCGACCTGCAAGTCGAGCTCGCGGACCACTGCGCGCGCTTCCTCGACCTCGATCCCGAGGATGGGGTGCTGCTCGTGTATTCGTCGTTCTTTCAGGTGCTCTCGTCGTGGACGGCGGCCGGCAGGGATTACGACCTTCGCCAGGCTGAAGGCGATGCGCGCCGGGCCGTTGCGCTCGAGCCCAAGCTGGCCAATGCCCACCAGGTGCTCGCGTTCGTGCTGCTCGACGCCGGCGACGGTAGAGGGGCGCTGGCCGAGGCCGAGATCGCCCTGAGGCTCGGCGGGCCGCTCATGCTCACGGGCTTCCTCCTCGCGCTCGCCGGCGACTGGGAGCGCGGCACGGTCATCCTCCGCAAGCACCAGGGCTGGACGAAGCGCTATCCCCGCGCGATCCACCATGCCCTCGCGCTCGACGCCTGTCGCCGCGGCGACTACGCGGCTGCCCTCATCGAGGCAGAGGCCATCGCCCCCCTCCACCTGGCCTGGAGCGCGCTCGACCGCGCCGTCGCCCTGGCCCGCCTCGGCCGCCTCGCCGACGCCCGCCTCGCCGCCTGCGAGCTCGCCGCCATCCTGCCTGAGATCGCGCAGGATCCCCGGGCCGTTGTCCACCGACTGACAGCGGACCAGGCGCTTGTCGACGACCTCGTGGAAGCGCTCGCGCTCGCAGGGCTCGGTTGAAGCGGGGAGACGGTCGAGGCGGGCCGGCGGCGGCGGCTCGTCCATGCGGAGCCTGCAGTCGCATTTCACCCGTGGACCCTCCGGACGTAACCATCTGAATCGCACCGGGTCCAGGCCCGGGAGACAGCGTGCGCCGCCTCGCCCCACTCCCGGCCGTCCCGCCGCGGAATGCGCGGGGTGGGGGATAGGAACGAGGGATTCAACCTCCATCACGCCACCTCCGCGACGACCCTCCGGCTCATCGGGCGGGAGCGGTTCGACGCGTCCTTCAAGTTCGCGGTCGTGCGCAACCACGCGCTCTCCGGCGTGGATCGATCGGGCGGCGCTCTCCGGGGAATGCTCGGCTGCGAGCTCATCGCAGCACCGCCGCGCCCGCGCGGCGCCGGGCTCCAGGGTGCTGTCCGCCCAGGGCAAAGGCCAGCGCGGCCGCGAGCGCGGCCAGCGGCGCGACCTGCAGGGCGCCGAGGAGGCCGATCCGGTCGGCGAGGACGCCGGTCACGAGCGGCGCCAGGGCCAGGCCGAGCAGGTTGTTGGCCAGCGCCAGCGTCGCGAACGCGGTCGCGCGGATCGACGCCCGGATCATGCCGGCGACCATGGCGCTGGCCGGGCCGGCCGTGCCCCCGGCGAACAGCGTCCCGGCCCCGAGGAGCACCAGCTGCACGGGGCCTGCTTCGAGCCGGAAAGCCGCGCCCAGCAAGGTGCAACAGATCAGGCTGTAGGCGATCGCCATCCGCCGCGGGCGAGCCGGCTGGCCGCGACTCAGCCGATCGGTCAACACACCGCAGGCGATCATGCCGGCGCCGCCGATCAGGACGAAGACGGCCGCGGCGGCGCCCGCCCGATCGACCGTCATGCCGTAGTAACGGTTCAGGTAGCTGGGCATCCAGGTCAGCACGGCCCCCATGACGAACAGGTGCAGGCCGCTGCCCACATAGACACAGACGATCGAGAGCGTTGGAAACAGCGCCTTCAGCACGGAGCGGAGCGTCATCGGCTGGCGCGCAGGGGTCCGCGCGACAGCGGCGCGCTGGCCCTCCTCCAGCGCTGGTCGCAACCGCTGTTCGGTGATGGCAAAGCGGTAGATCACAGCGAGGACGAGGCCGAACAGGGCCATGACGCCGAACGACCAGCGCCAGCCCAGCCTCGCCGCCACGTGGCCGCCGAGCGCCATGCCCAGCACGGCGCCGAAGGCGCCGCCGGCCGCGAAGGCGCCGCTCAGGCTGGCCCACTGGTGCCGCGGGAACACCGACAGCACCACGGCGATACCGACGCTGCCATACGCGGCTTCCCCGACGCCGACGATAAAACGAGCGACGAGCATCTGGCCGAAGTCGGCCGACAGCGCGCACCCGAGCGTCGCCACGCTCCACAGCGTCGCCATGAGGGTCAGGCTCCGGACGCGGCCCAGGCGATCGGCCAGCAACGACAGCGGAATGGTGAGCAGACCGACGGTCAGCGCCACGACGCCGCTCAGGGCCCCTAGCTCGGTATCGGACAGGCCCCACTCCAGCTTCAGCGACGGGAAGACCGCGTTCAGGACCTGCCGCGACATGTAGTCGGACAGCAGCAGGCCAAAGCTCAAGGCGAAGACCAGCCAGGCGTAAGCGCGCGGCACGGCGGGCGCCTCGGGAAGATCGTCCGCCTCGGATTCGTGGGAACGCGGTGCCAAGAGGGTCTCCTTTCGTGTCCAGGCGCAGCTGTCCGCTGACGCGCGGAGCGTAGGCGAGCGAGCGACCCGGAGGGCGATGAAGTGGGCGTCGAGGCCATCGACGAGCCTGGCCGCCCGATGTTATGCCGGTGCTGACGGGGGGAGGTTCCGTGCCGGATCGTGCGCCTCGTTCCTTCGAGGCAAGCCACAGGGTCGAAGGGTCGCCGCGGGGCGAGCGCCCGGCGCAGGGCGGCTCGCCGGCGCCGGCGCCGAGGGCAGGGATCGCGCGGGACCAGCTCGTGCGCACCAGCGACGTCGGCGAGGCCCGGGAGGCCTTCAGCAGCCTGTACGGGGAGACGACCCTCGAGGCCGGCCGCGACGCGCCTTTCGGCTGTGCGCTGGAGATCGCGTCCTGCAGCGCGATCCGCGTCGTGACGGCCGGCTGGACCGGCGGAGGGCGGGCCCTTTTGCCCGCCGTCGGGGATCACTACATCTTGCTCCTGTCGGCCGGCGGGGAGTCCACCGGACATCACGCGGGCAAGCCCTTCGCCGTCGCGCCGGGCCGGCAGGGCGCGCTGCTCTCGCCGGGACAACCCTGCTCGACCGAGATCGGCGCGGTGTTCCACGGGCGGAGCCTCGTCATCGACCGCAGAGCGATCGACGCACACTTCGCCGCGCTCACGGGCACCACGCCGCGCGGCCCGATCCGGTTCGACGCGGCGCTGGACGTCGAGGACGGACCGGGCCGTACGGTGCACGAGGTCGCGCAGCTCTTCCGCCGCCAGGTCGAGCAGCCATGGGCCTCGCCGGTGCTGCTCACCGCGCTGCGGGACGCGCTCTTGACGAGCCTCCTGGCTCACACCCGGCACAGCGGCTCTCAGACCCTCGAGGCGCCGCAGCAGCGCGTGGCGCCGGCGTGCGTCCGCAAGGCGGAAGAGTACATGGCCGCGCACGCGGCGGAGCCCATCACGCTGGCGGACATCGTGGCTGCGGCGGGCGTGCCGGAGCGGTCCCTGAGGGCGGCCTTCGTGGCGAGCCGGAGAATGGCGCCGATGGATTTCCTGCGGCGGCGCCGGTTCGAGCTCGCGCGCCGTTCCCTCACCGAGCCCTCGGCCGGCACATCGGTCGCGGGCGTCGCGGCCGCGCTCGGGTTCGGCCACCCGGGCCGGTTCAGCGTCGACTACAGGCGTTGGTTCGGCGAGAGCCCCTCCGAGACGCTCGCCAGAGGGCGCGCGGCCGCGGGCGCGCCGCGCCCTGAGCAGCACGGCCGGCCGGGCGGGGATCTCCGGTGAGCCCCGCAGACTCGGCACGTCCCGGAGCGCCGCCCCCGACCTGATCCTCCCCCGCGACGTCGCCTGTCCAGAAACGGCAGCGCCTGTCCACGGACGGCAAGAATTCGCGCAGGCGCGCCTCGCGTCGTTGCGCGCTCGCCCGAGCGAGGAGTAACAGAATCCATGTCAGCGAGGCCGGCTCGACGCGCCGGCCCCAAGGGGGATTCCGAATGAAAGCTGATTCCGCACCTCCCATGCTCTCGCTCCTCCGCGAGCACCAGCGCGCCCTCGGCGATGCGCTGTGCCTCAGCCTTCGTGCGCGGCTCCCGATGTACCGCGCGGTGCCCGACGAGGAGCTGCGGCAGAGCGCCCGCAGGTTCGTGGAGCTCTTCATCGACGCCCTTCACTCGCACAGCTACGAGCAGATCCTGGCCGTCGCGCGGGCGACCCTCGAGCGGCGCGTCCAGCGCGAGGTCAACTTCGATGATGCGGTGCAGCTCACTGCCGCACTCCGGGGCGTGTTCCTGGCGTTCATGCGGCCAGCCCTGGAGAAGGGCCTCGAGGACGCGGTGGAGGTGCTGTTCCTCGCCGAGGCCATCTACGCGGAGCTCGATCGGGTCACGATGCGCTTTTACGTAGAGAAGCTCGAGGCCACCCATGCTGCGCTTGTCGAGAGCGAGGAGCGGCATCGCAGCCTTGTGGAGCTCTCCCTGGACGGGGTGGCCGTGCTCCGGAAGGGCCGGATCCTCTACGTGAACCCGACCGGCGCGAGGATGCTGGGCGCGCAGCCGGACGATCTCGCGGGCGCCTCGCTCATCGACCGCCTCGATCCGGCCGAGCGCGAGGGCGCCGGAGCGCGCCTCTTCGCGGCGGAGAAGTGCAGGACGCCGGTCGAGCGGTTCGAGGCCGCGCTCGTGCGACCGGACGGCGAGCGCATCCCCGTGGAGATCCTCGGGACGCCGGTCCCCTTCGAGGGCGGGCACGCCGTGCAGATCGTGTTCCGGGACATCGCCGATCGGAACCAGGCCGAGAAGATCCGCGAGCTCACCTTGCTCCAGCAGCAGACCATCTGGGCGCAGGAGCAGGCCCTGCGCAAGCTGTCCACGCCGCTCATTCCGCTCGGCGACGGCGTTGTCGTCGTGCCGCTCATCGGTGCGATCGACGAGGTCCGCGCCGAGCAGCTGCGCTTGGTGCTGCTCGACGGCATCATCGCCCACGACGCGCGGGTGGCCATCCTCGACGTGACCGGGGTCCCGAGCGTCGACAACTGGGTCGCCGAGGCGCTGCTCGGCGCCGCGAAGGCGGCGAGGCTGCTCGGGGTCGACGTGATCTTCTCCGGGATCAAGCCGAGAGCGGCGCAGGCCTTCGTCGAGAGCGGCGCCCGCTTCCACGGCGTAGTGATGAAAGCGACGCTGAAGGACGGGCTCGCCTGCGCGCTGAAGGGGGCACGGGAGCTCCAGAGCTAGCGCGCTCGCGGGCCGACGCGCACGCGACGAAACTCTGCGGCGGAGCGCCCGCTCTGCGCTTCGCGCGCGGCAGGCAACGTGTAGGCGTGCGGCTTCTTTCAACTACGCGCTACCCTCGACGAGCGCTTCGCCGAGCAGGATCCGCCGCGGCGCCGCTCGACGCGCGAGGCGCGCTGCTGCCGCTCGACGATCCCGAGCTTCTCGTGCACCTCCCCGAGCTCGGCCAGCCACGCCTCCGCGCCGCGGACCTTCTCGCGCTGCCGCTCGAGCTCGTCGGCGATGTGCCCGACCGCGGCGGTGAGCTTCGTGAGCCGCCGGCGCGCGAGCACGCTCGGCATCTCGCCGCGGAAGAACATCTTGGGATCGACCGGCCTCCCTTTCAGCGAGTCGAGGTACGAGCCGAATCGCACGATCACGTCGCGTGCCTCGTCGAGCACCTCGGCGCTGTCGAGCTCCGGCGCCGGCTTGGGCTGGCGATCGAGGATGTCGGACATCGCCTGATCGGCGGCGAGCTGCTTGCCGATCGCGAACTCGACCATGCCGTCGAGGGCAGGGAGCTTGCCCATCAGGACCGCGGCCATCTGCTCGCGCGCGAACTTTCCGTAGATCTTGGTCTCGAAAGGATCGATATAGGGGTCTGCCATAGGCGCCTCCTTGGGTTGAGCAAAACGCGCTGATGTTGGCAGAGCTCCTCGGGGGATGGCAATGGCTCACGACGTCATCAGCAAGGAATGGCACGAATCGGACGCGCTGCTGGGCTGACCGGGCCGCGGCCTCGTGTCAGTCGCGGCGCGCGTCTGCCAGCAGCCGTCGCAGGAGCTCCTCGCGATCTCTGGCGTAGGAGCCCCGCGGGAAGTCGCGCCGGTGTCGCTCGAGCAGGAGCCGCACAGCACCGTTTTCACCGGAGGTGAGCGCCGCGAAGACTTGCCGCATCAGGCGGTGTTCGGGCATCGACACGGCGGCGTCGCGTCCAGGAGGGCTGTGCGGAGCGCGCGGGGGTGGGGCGTGGCGCGGGGCCTCGGGGGCGCCGCGCACGGCGCTGGCGGGCGGCTCGTGCGGGTGGCAGACTCCGGCGGGCGTGGCCGTGCAGAAGTCAGAGACGCTGGTGGACATGTGGCATCTCCTTTTCTGTACAGGAGACCTGTTCCTCCCGCGCCGGCTGGAGCACTGGGCAGAACACGAGTCGACGGCCCCGACGGGGTGGTCACGATGGCGTTGGTCGGACGAATACTTCTCCTGTACGCTCGCGATGCGCCGGGCGCGAGCCCGCCGTTTCCTTGAACAAGGAGGTCGCTCGGATGACACGCAGGGTTCAGCTTCGGATCGTTCTCATCATTGCTTTTTCGCTCTTGCTTTCGTTCGTCGGTATCCGCCCGAGCGCCGCTCGGTCGAACTTGCCCTACTGGACCGAAATTCCGCAGGGCGGCGCCGTCCCCGACGCCATCTGGGACGGCGCGAGCGCCTATCACGAGGGCATCTTCTACATCTTCGGTGGGTTGAACGGGACCTACCCGGATGACGAGCCCGTGGCGGATTTCAGCGCCTTCGACGTCGACACGCTGACCTGGTACGACCTCGGCCAGTACCCAGGCGGGCCGTCCGCCAGGGCCGAGTCGATGATGTGGTGCGTCGCCGAGGAGGACGCGCTGATCGTCTCCGGCGGGAGAGGTCCTTTCCGGCGCGGGCTCGACCTCACGCACCAGGACACGTTCCGGTTTGATCCGGTGCACGGGTGGACGCAGATCGCGCAGAGCGCGGCCGAGATCGGGCGCGCCAACCGCTCCACGGAGGCGGTCGCCGTGCGAAAGAAGGGGAAGCACAAGACGGTCGCCTACGCTTTCTCGGGCTCGTCGTCGACGCTGCCGGCCTTCATCAACCGTCCTGACGGGCTCCAGCACAACCTGGTCCGCTACAAGAACGGTTGGAAGCAGGTCGCGACCGGCTCGCCCGCCCCGCGCGCTCGAGCCCACCATCCGCTCGTCTACTCCGAGGGCTGGAACGCCCTGCTCGTCTATGGGGGATACACGAACGACGCCGTGAACGGGACCGGCGTGTTCACGCCGGAGAACTACCTCGGCGACCTCTGGTGGTTCGACGTCGGAACGGAGACCTGGGATCAGCTCGTCTTCGACGAGGCCGCCGGACCGGGCCACCGCGACAACGCGAAGCTGATCGCCGATGAGCACAACGACCGCATCTGGCTGTTCGGGGGCAGCCAGTTCGACGGTACCACCCTGTCCGATCTCTGGTACTTCGATCTCCACACCGGGACCTGGACCCGCGTGGACACCGCGATGACGGGGCCGGCGCCGGCGCCGAGGTTCGGCCAGTTCTATTTCACTCGCAAGACCGCCACGGCCTACGAGCTGTACATCTTCGGGGGAGCGACCGCGGAGTTCGCGCCGGTGCTGCTCAACGACATGTGGAGATTGACGATCCCCCTCGCCTGCGGCGGCTGATCGCGAGCGTCGTCACCGGCCCCGCGCGAACCGCTCGTCCTCCCGCCCGCTGGAAGCGCGCCGAGTCACCGGGAGCTGCGCGAGCGGGGTTTGCAACGCCAACACGAGCACCGCGGGGCGCCGGCCGAGCGCTGGCCCCCTGGCAGCAACGCCTCGATCGGCAGCTTCGCCAGCAGCGTCGGCAGCACCTCGTCAAAGTTCAGCCCAACAGGAGCTGCCGCGATGGCGAACGGTGCGCGCAAGATCTGCGTGGATGACGGCCGGGCTGCGCGTTTCGGTGCTCGATTCCGCGTGAATGGACTGCGTCCGTGGTGTCGCTCCTGGTTTGGCACGTGGGCTGCAATGCAAAAGCTGTGAAGGCAAAAAAGGGCGAGTGAAAGGCGGAGTCGGCAGCAGACCTGCAAGCGCCGGCTGGGCGCAGCAGGCGATTCCGAGAAAGAGACACGTCATGAGGCTCGGATTGGCCCTCCTGATCGCGCTCCACGGCGCGATTCACCTCATCGGATACCGCGAGTGGTCAAAGCTCGCGGCCGCCGGTCTGCCGAGCGATCGCACGCTCGTGCCCCTCTCTCCCACGGGCAGCCGGGTCTTCGCCCTGCTCTGGCTCGCGGCGTTGCTCGTGCTGCTCGGGGCGGCAGCGCTCCAGGTCCTGCGACGCGACGCGTGGTGGGCGCTGGCGCTCCTCGGCGTGCTCCTCTCCCAGGGCCTCATCGTGCTCGCGTGGCCTCAGGCGAAGTTCGGGACCCTCGTCAACGTGCTCCTCCTCTTGCCGATCGTGTCCGCGGCCGCACACGCACGCTTTCGCCATGAGGTCGATTCGGAGGTCCGAGCGCTGCTCGCGCGCCCCTCCGAGCCGCACGCCTCCAGCGTCGAGCCCTCCGAGCTCGAGCGCCTTCCAGCGCCGGTGCGCACCTGGCTCGAGGCCTCGGGCGTCGTCGGCCGGGAGAGGGCTCGGACGGTCCGGCTGAAACAGCGCGGCGAGCTCCGGACGAGCCCCGACGCCGCCTGGATGCCCGCGGAGGCCGAACAGCACTTCTCCGTCGACGAGCCAGCGTTCGTCTGGGAAGTCACGACGACGATGATGGGTATCCTGCCGATCGAGGGCCGCGACAAGTACGCCGCAGGCAAGGGCCAGATGCTCATCAAGGCGGCGTCGCTCGTCAACATCGTCGACGCGGCCGACGAGAAGATCGACAAAGGGGCCATGTTGCGCTTCCTGGGCGAGATCGTCTGGTTCCCGTCGGCGGCGCTCCGCCCCTACGTCACGTGGGAATCGATCGACGCGACGAGCGCGAAGGCGACGATGCGCCACGCAGGGAAGGTCGCGTCGGCGGTGTTCACGTTCGATGCCGAGGGGCGCGTGGTCGGGCTCCAGGCCGAGCGCTACCTCGGCGGCGGCGCGGACGCCAAGCTCACGCCCTGGTCCGTGTCGTGCTCGGACTGGCGCACGTTCCGGGGTATCGGGGTTCCGAGCCGAGGGGAGGTCCTGTGGAAGCTCGAGAGCGGGGACTTCAGCTACTACCGCTGGGAGATCGTCGACCTGGAGCACAACCCCGCCGGGCCGTACCGCCGGGAGAGCGGCGCTCGCTCATCCGATGAGCCTGCGGCCTCCGAGTCAGCGCTGAAGAGAGCCCAATGACCCGGACGGTGCCGTGAGCGGTCTGCCCGAGCTCGCCGGATGGACACTGCGTAATGCGGCAATGCGATCATGCGGTAAAACAACAGCGCCTGTGTAGGCGTGATCCTCTCGGAAAAGGACCTTCCCATGCTCAGCTAACTCGCGTTATCATGGTCATGCCGATGTTTGCGTCTAAGCTGCCGTCGCTCGGAGCACCCTCGTCCGAGCCGCCGCACCGCTTCCCCCCGACCTCCTGGGGCCTGGTCGGGAAGGCCGGCCAGCCGTTCACCCCGGAGGGGAAACAGGCGCTGGCCACGCTCTGCGAGCTGTACTGGTATCCTATCTACGCCTTCGTGCGCCGCTGCGGCGCTCCGGCCGACGAGGCGCAGGACCTGACTCAGGGCTTCTTCGCGCGCTTGCTCGAGAAGAACAACATCGCCACGGCCGACCAGGAGCTCGGCCGCTTCCGCTCGTGGCTCATCGCGTGCGTCAAGCACTATGTCGGGAACGAGCGCGAGCGCGCCTGCGCCAAGAAGCGCGGCGGCGGCGGCCTCCGAGGCTTCGACGCGGAGCGTGCGGAGCGGTGCTATCAGGCAGAGCCGACGCACTGGCTCACGCCGGAGAGGCTCTACGAGCGACGGTTCGCCCTGGAGCTGCTCGAGCGCACGCTGGCCTCGCTGAAAGCCCACTATGAGGAGACCGGACAGGGGCAGCTCTTCGAGGCGCTGAAGGGGCGCCTGTCCGGGGAAGGGGACGAGCGGCGGCACAAGGAGGTCGCAGCAGCGCTCGGAATGAGCGTGGGGGCGGTGAAGACCGCGACTTCTCGCATGTACGACCGCTACGAGCAGATTCTTCGCGAGGAGGTGACACACACGGTCGCTCGGGTGGAGGACGTGGACGACGAGCTGCGTTCGCTGCAGCTCTCGTTGGCGTAAGATCCATCGGACGCCGGTAACCTTCATGGCCCGATCCGGAATGATGGGCAATGGCTGGTGAAGTCCACACCGATTCTGCCGCGCCCATGACGCTCCGTGTCTGTCCGAGGTGCGGGGCGACGATCTGGCGCGATGCGCCGCTCGGCCTCTGCCCGGCCTGCCTCATCGGGCGCGTGGTCGACCGCGCCTCGCCGCCGGCCGAGCCCGACCCGCTCGGCCAGCAAAGCAGCCCCTTTCCATCGTTGCGTCTCGGCGCCTACGAGATCCTCGATCAGCTCGGCGCAGGCGGCATGGGGGTGGTCTACCGGGCCCGGCAGGTCCGCGCCGGCCGGATCGTCGCGCTCAAGATGCTCGCGGGCGGCCCGTTCGCGAGCGACACCGCGGCGCGGCTGTTCCAGCGCGAGATCGAGGTGGTCGCCCGCCTGGATCACCCGAACATCGTGCCGATCTACGACGTCGGCGAGCACGAGGAGCGCGCATATTTCACGATGAAGCTGATGGCCGGCGGCACGCTCACCGCCCGCCTCGATCGCTACCGCGATCCGCGCCGCGCCGCCGAGCTCGTCGCGAAGCTCGCCCGCGCCGTCGACGCGGGCCACCGCCGGCAGATCCTCCACCGCGACCTGAAGCCGGCGAACATCCTGTTCGACGAGGCCGGCGAGCCCTACGTGGCGGACTTCGGGGTCGCCATGCAGCTGGGGGATGAGTGCGGAACCATGACGGGCGCCCGCGTGGGAACGGCCGGGTACATGGCGCCGGAGCAGGCGCTGGGCCACGCGAGGCGGCTCACGCCGGCGGCCGATGTCTTCAGCCTCGGCGTGATCCTCTACGAGCTGGTCACCGGCCGCCGTCCCTTCGATGGGCCGACGCCGCAGGAGACGTTGCGGCGCACGGCCCAGGAGGAGCCGACCTCGCCGCGCTCGGTCCGCCGCGACCTGCCGCGCGATCTCGAGACCATCTGCCTGACGTGCCTCCGCAAGGAGCCCGAGCGCCGCTATGGCTCGGCCGAGGCGCTCGCCGGAGATCTGGAGCGCTGGCTGCTCGGCGAGCCCATCGCGGCCCGCGCCCCGGGCCGGGTCGAGCGCGCGCTCCGCTGGTGCGCGCGGCACCCGGTCGCGGCGGCGCTGATGCTCGTGGCGACGCTGGCGCTCGCGGGGGCCGTGGCCACGGCGCGCGCCCAGACGGAGGCGCGGCGGCAGGAGGTGCTCGATGGCAACGTGTACGCTGCGCGGGCGCTCGCCGGCGCGGTGCTCGCGCAGCTCTGGCACTACGGCGTGCTCGTGTCCCGCGCCGCCGCCGATCCGCGGGCGGCGGCGCTCATCGAGCATCCGCACCTCCCGGTGCTCGAGGAGCTCCGCGAGGCGTACGTGGGCCAGGACGGAGGCCCCTCGCTGGTCACCTGGTTCGTGGTCGACCGGGATGGGGGGCTGCTCCTGCACTGGCCGGAGGCGGCGCCGCCTCGGGGGCCGTACTCGTTCCGCAACTACTTCCGCGGTGCCCGGCGCCTCGCCGAGGGGCCGGATCCCGGCGTGGCGTACGTCTCCCGCGCCTTCCAGTCGGAGACCGACTACAACCACAAGTTCGCCCTCGCAGCCCCGATTCGCGGCGCTTCCGGCGAGTTCGCCGGGGTGCTCGTCGCGACCATCGCGACGGACTCCCGGCTCGGCGCGCTCCGGCTAAGCGACGGCCGCCGCTTCGCCGCGCTGGCCGCGCGCCGCGATCTCGAGCGCGGCGGGCCAGCCCCGGGGAGCGATGAGTTCACGGTGCTGGTCCACGACGGCCTCAGCTATGGCGAGGGCGCCGCGCTCCGCAGCGCGACGCTGAGCGGGCTCCTCCCAGGGGCGCGGGCCTCCGACGCGGCAGGGCTGGAGCAGCTCCGGCTCCCGCCGCCCGAGCGGGTGGCCTCGGTGGACGATTGGCGCGATCCGCTCGCCGAGCGCGATCCTGCGAAGTACGGCGGCGACTTTCTCGCCGGGATCGCGCCGGTCGGCCACACCGATCTCGTGGTCATCGTCCAGAGCCGCGCAGACGAGGCCACCGAGCTCGACGCCGACCCGCGCCTGCGGCTCGTCTCCTGGAGCGGCGTCGTCATGGCCCTGCTCGGCCTCGCCTTCGCGGCCGCGTCGGCGGCCCGGCGCCGTCGACGGCGCATGGCGGACGAGCGGTAGGAGAGGGCCGCATGCGCGTGGTGTCGCGCTTGTCTAGAGCGGGCGGCCGATCCGGGCGCGGACCTGCGCCCGGATATCCTCTGGGAGCGAGCGCAGGTAGTCGTCGGGCAGCAGCCGCAACGTCTCGTCAGGCGCGAGGAGGAGCCGCTGCTCGGGCGTGAGCCCCGCGGCCCGCTGCTCTGGCGGCAGCCCGGCGAGCCGCTGCTCTGGCGGCAGCCCGGCGAGCCGCTGCTCGGGCGTGAGCCCCGCGGCCCGCTGCTCTGGCGGCAGCCCGGCGAGCCGCTGCTCGGGCGGCAGCGCCGCCAGCAGCTCGTCGACCGGCAGCGCCGGCAGCAACGCCTCGATCGGCAGCTTCGTCAGCAGCGTCCGCAACACCTCGTCGAAGCCTTCCAGCTCGCGCATCGCCATCGCGCTCTCCTCTGCACCGACCTGCTCGGCCAGCCACCTGCGAGCCTCGACCGTTCGCGCCTCGCCGTGACCGAGCAAGTGTAGCAGATCGTCGCCCTCGTCCTTGGCCACCGTGGCGAGCTCGACCACGTACAGCGCGAACGCTCCGCTCTGGAGCTGCCAGTACCCGCCGGCGAGGTCGAGCCATTCCAGCCCGAGCGCCGCGGCATCGGCGTCGAGCGAGCGCGTGCGCGACGGCAGCAGCACCACGCCGGCCAGGTCGGCGCGCGCTCGGAGCCGCTTTCCAGCGCTCGCGTAGTGCAGCGACAGGTAGCCCCAGAGCCGGTCGAGATCGCGGCCGCGGTAGGTGCGCCGGACGCTCTTGAACTCGACGATCGTCTCCCTGGGCAAGAGCGACCAGAGCCTTCGCAACGTGCCGGCCGGCTCGCGGACCTCACCCGGCGCGTCGTTGCGCAGCAGGAGGTAATCGGCGCGGGGCGGCTCGGCCGATAACGGCACCTCGCTCTGGACGTGGAAGTGGCGCGGGCGGCGCTGACGCAGCAGCACGGCGAGCAGCACCTGCCAGGCGGTCCGGGTCGAGCCCATGTCGCCCTGTACTCGATAGCTCCGGTGCAGGACAAGGAAACACGAGCACGCGAGAGCCCGTTCAAAGCCCTCGTGTCATCGCATTACGAGGATGGGTAATCTTTCGTCACGCTTTCTTCAGGAGGAGGGGAGTCATGTCGACTCCCGCGCTCCGCGCTGACGCGCGGCGCCACCGCCGGCTGGCCTCCACCTTCACGAGCGCGCAGCCCTCTCGGCCCTCGACAATACGGCGTCCCGGATGCTGCGCGAGGCGCGCCGCCGGCGGGTGAAGACGGACGCCGCCCTGTCACTGCCTACTTGGCGAAGGTCGACCCGTTCCAGACGTACCGCGCCGGCTGCGCTCCTCCCCACGGCAGCAGCAGCGGCTCGAAGCCGCCGACGGGCCCCTTGTCCTGGTTGAAGGGGTACGTCTGCTCCGTCCACTCGACGGCCTTCCCCGGAGCGAGCTCGATACCCATCTTGTCGCCCACGCGCACGAACTTGAGCTCGCCGGCGATCTTCTTCTCGCCGATGCTGCGCGCGACCTCGGCCGCGAAGATCCGCTGGATGCTCTCGCCCTCGACCCGGAAGATCTGCACGACGTCGCGGTCCACGGTCCCGCCGCCCGCCTCCTTCGGCGCGGCCGCGCGGACGGTGCCGTGGACGATGATCTCCGCCTTGCCGTCGCCGGTGAGATCGAGCGCGCGCACCGAGCGGATGTCGGCCGGAGAGCCGAACTGCGCGAGCGTCATGAACGCGTACCCCGCGCCGCCCCGGAACCCCTTGCCGAACACCACGATGTCGCGGTCGTGCAGGAGCACCCGCTCGGGCTCCTTGCCGCCGGCCACGTCGGCGCCGAGGTCGAACCGCGGCTTGCTCGACGAGGCGCTGCGGTCGCGCCGGTAGAGCGCGTACACCTTGTCGAGCATCTCGGCCGGCGAGAGGCCGGCCGGCTTCGGCGCGGCCCGCGTCTCCTCGGCCCTCGCCGGCGACGGGCGCGGCGCCGCGGCGCCCGCCTGCCGCTGCTCGCTCGCCTTTGTGAACACCCCGTCGGTCAGCTTGTAGAGCTGCGACTTGATCGACCCCCAGGGCAAGAGCAGCGGGTCGTACGTCGTCTCGACCCCCTCCGCGTAGTTGCTCGCGTCGTACCGGGTCGCCTTGCCCGGCTCCACGCGGATCGCCATCTTCTCGCCGTCGGGCACGAAGCCGACCTCGTTGACGACCGATCCCTTGTCGGTCGCGATCGCGATCTCGTGCTGGAAGATCGGCTTCGGCGTGTCGCCGGCGCCGAACTGCAGCACGTGCATGACCTCTCGGTACTTGGTGCTGCTGCCGGAGCGCTTCCGCAGGATGAGCTCGGCCTGGCCGTCGCCCGTCAGGTCGCGCGCCGTGAGCGACGGCAGCATGCCCTCCTTGGCGTCGACCCCGAGGTCCTCGAAGTAGTACTGCGCGCCCTTCCGGAACCCAGGGCCGAGGACGATCAGGTACCGCTCGTAGACGAGCACCCGCTCCCGCATCGCGTCGCCGGCCACGTCCGCGACGAGGTCGTAGCGCGCGCGGCCCTGGATGCCCTTGCTCCGGAGGAGGCCGTCGGCGAGCGCGAGCTCGGGCTCGGTCGCGAGCGGCGACAGCGATCCGTACTCCTCCGACGCGGCGCTGCCGACGACCGCGTCGACCCCGGCGCCGTCGTCGTCATGGACGAAGAGCCCTGCCCGCAGCCCGACCCGGGTCGTCGCCGCCTCGGGGAACGCGGCCCAGGGGACGCTCGCCTCCAGGGTGTACCCGCCGCTCCGGGGGGCCTCGATGACCTTCGCCCCGGGCACCACCTTGCCGCCCGGGACCTTGACGCTCCCCGCGGTCTTGCCCGGCTGCCCCGGGTAAAGCGCGATCTCCTGGATCTTTCCGCCCGGGAACCCGATCACGACCTTCACGTGATCGGCGCCGCCTCGCAGCGTGTCGTCGGTCACGTCGGCGGCCACGTAGATCCGCGCGTCGTCGTAGGCGATGGCCACCTGCGCGGCCAGGTCGGTTTTGCCGGGCTTGCCCTTGAGCTTGAGGCCGAGGGAGGTGAACGCGACCGGCCACTCCTTCACGACCCCGTCGAGCTTGAGCCATTTCGACTCGACGAGCGGCACGGCGATCGGCTCGCCGGCGGCGAGGGCGGGGGAGGGGGCGGCGGCGGTCAGCGCCGCCAGCGCGACCGGCGCGAGCGCGGCGAGGTGGGGGCCGAAGGCACGAGCCCCCGGTGCACGGAGGTGGTGTGGTTGACGTCTCATAAGCTCGGGTTTGGACGCCTCTCCGCGCCCGCTTGTTCTTACCACGAGCGCTTTCTTTCCGGATCGCTCCGCGTGGCCAGCCACCCGAGGCGGCTCCCCCGACGCCGCGAGGGGACGGCCTCGACCGGGCGGGCGACCGGAACGACGGAAGCCGGCGACGCCGGCGCTCAGCGGCTTGTCAGCGGGGCCTGTCGGACGGCGTAGGGCGGGCGAGGCCGGCGCCTTCGGGGCGGATCTGGCGGTACACGAGCTTTGCGATCTCGACGGCCGGAACGATGAGCGCCGAGAGGACGAGCAGGAGCATCCACTCGTTCGACGACATCGCGTACGTGCGGAAGACCGGGCGCAGCGCGGGCACGAGCAGCGCGATGAGGTGGATCGCCGCGCTCGCCGCGACCGCCACGAGGAGCGGGAGGCTGATGAGCGGCTTCGACGCGAAGAGCGAGATCACCGGGCTCCGGCAGCTCCAGGCGTGGAAGAGCGGCGACAGCGCCAGCAGCGAGAAGGCGACGGCGCGCGTGCGGAGCAGCGCCTCCTCGGTCTGCTCCGACGTCGCGTAGAGCGCGACGGCGGCGAGCCCCATGATCGCGCCGACGTACAGGATCCCGAGGTAGTCGCGCTTGACGAGCAGGCCCTCGTCGCGCGGCCGCGGCGCCTCGGA
This sequence comes from Sorangium sp. So ce375, assembly GCF_051473855.1. Lineage (NCBI taxonomy): Bacteria > Pseudomonadati > Myxococcota > Polyangiales > Polyangiaceae > Sorangium > Sorangium sp. So ce375. The sequence goes on along the minus strand of NZ_CP150335.1, from coordinate 7,876,969 downwards.
CATGAGCTGCGGATCCGGCGGATCGATGCCGAGCGCGAGCGCCGGCAGGCCGTTCGTCACGAGGTTGATCCAGAGGATCATGAGCGGCGTCAGCGGCGGCCACTTGCCGAAGAACGAGACGACGAACACGGCCACGAGCAGGCCCATGTTCGACGAGAGGAGGAAGAAGATGAACTTCTGGATGTTGCGGTAGATGGCGCGCCCCTCGCGCACCGCCTCGACGATGGTCGCGAAGTTGTCGTCCGCCAGCACGAGGTCCGCCGCCTGCCGCGCCACGTCGGTGCCGCCGCGGCCCATCGCCACGCCGATGTGCGCCTCCCGGAGCGCGGGCGCGTCGTTCACGCCGTCGCCCGTCATCGCCACGATGTGGCCGTGCGCCTTGAACGCCCGCACGAGCCGGAGCTTCTGCTCCGCCGTCGTCCGGGCGAAGACGCGCAGGTGCATGATGCGCCGCGAGAGCTCCTCGTCGCTCATCGCCGCGAGCTCCGCGCCGCTGAGCGCCTCGTCTCCCTCGTCCCAGAGCCCGATCTCCTGGGCGATCGCCGTCGCGGTGAGCCGGTGGTCTCCGGTGATCATCACGGCGCGGATGCCGGCGCGGCGGCACTCGGCCACCGCCTCCTTCACCCCCTGCCGCGGCGGGTCCATCATCCCGACAAGGCCGAGGAACGTGAGCTCGCGCTCGACGTCGGCCTCGTCGCGGCTGATCCGCACCCGGCGGCAGATCGCGAGCACGCGCAGCGCGGCCGCGCTCATGCGATCGGCCTCGGCGACGATCGCGGCCCGGTCGTCCTCGGTCAGGGCGCGCACGCCCTTGTCGTCGGCGAACTTCACGCAGAGCGGCAGGAGCACGTCGACGCTCCCCTTCACGTGCGCGATCTCGCGGCCGCGCTCGTCGCGCGTGATCACCGTCATCCGCTTGCGGTCGCTGTCGAACGGCAGCTCGTGCACGAACGCGTGCGACGGCGCCACCGACTCGCGCGAGTAGCTGCCCTTCGCGGCCAGCGTCAGCAGCGCCCCCTCGGTCGGATCGCCGACGATGTTCCAGCGGCCCGTCGCCCGGTCCTCGTCGAGCGACGCGTTGTTGCAGAGCGCGACCGTCGCGAACAGGTACGTGAGGGGCGCCGAGTGCTCCACGACCTCCACGCCCCGCTCGTCCCGCAGCGCGCCCGTCGGGTTGTACCCCTCGCCGGTCACCGTGTAGCGGTGGCCGCCCGCGTACACGTTGCGCACGGTCATCTCGTTCTGGGTGAGCGTGCCCGTCTTGTCCGACGCGATGATCGTGGCGGCGCCGAGCGTCTCGACCGCGGGCAGCTTGCGCACGATCGCCCCGCGCCGCGCCATGCGCTGCATCCCCAGCGCGAGCGTGATCGTCGTGATCGCGGGCAGCCCCTCGGGGATGGCGGCCACGGCGAGGCTCACGCCCTCGAGCAGGAGCTCGTGCCACGGCCGGCCGCCCCGGATGAACCCCCAGCCGAGCAGCACCGCGGAGAGCGCCAGGCACACCCGCAGGATCACCGAGCCGAAGCGGTCGAGGCGCTCCTCGAGGGGCGTCTTCTGCTCGCCGACCGAGCGGATCATCTCGCCGATGCGGCCGAGCTCGGTGCCCACGCCGGTCGCGGTCACCACCGCGCGCCCCTTGCCGCGCACGACGCTCGTGCCCGTGAAGACCATCGTGACCCGGTCCCCGAGCGGCGCGTCGCGCGCGACCGGGGCGAGGGCGTCCTTGACCGCGGCCGCGCTCTCGCCCGTCAGCGCCGCCTCCTCGGTGGCGAAGCTGATCGTCTGCACGAGCCGCGCGTCGGCCGGGACCGAGTCGCCCGCCTCGAGCTCGAGGATGTCGCCGGGCGCGACGTCCTCGGCCGCGATGACCACGGTCTTGCCGCCGCGGCGCACGCGCGCGTTCGGCGCGCTGAGCTTCTGGAGCGCCTCCAGGGCCGCCTCCGCGCGCCGCTCCTGGTAGTAGCCGAGGAAGGCGTTCAGGATCACGATCAGCAGGATCGCGATCGCGTCGCCGAAGCGGTGGAGGATGCTCTCGTGCTGGTCGGCCGTGAAGCCGACGACCACCGCGATCGCCGCCGCGGCGAGGAGCGTGAGCACGAGCGGGTTCGCGAACTGCTCGAGGATGCGGACGAGCGCGCTCTTCTTCTTCGTCTCGGGCAGGCGGTTCTTGCCGTGCTCCGCGAGGCGCTTCTGCGCTTCGGCCTCGGTGAGCCCGCCGGACGAGCTCACCCCGACGCGCTCGAGGAAGGCGCCGACCTCTTCGGCGTGGACGGGGATGGAGACGGCAGGCGTGGCGTTCGGTCCGGCCGGGCGGAGCGCCGTGGCGGCTTGGCTCATGGGCAGGCGTGCTCTAGCGCTTCATCCTGGCTTGTTCACGTTGTTCTTCGGCCTCGAGCTCCGCGAGCGCCGCCGCGAGCTCGTCCTGCTCGGCCTGGGGCACCGCGGCCGGCGCGCCGGCCGCGCCGGCCACGCGCACCTGCGGCGGCGCAGCGGCGGGCGGCGGCTCGGGCGGGAGCACGCCCATCTTCCGCTTGAGCGCGAGCAGCTCGTCGTCCGCGCCCGCCGTCGCCTCGAGCTGCCCGAACCGGTGCGCCAGCGTGTCGCCCGTGTACTGCTCGGCGATCTCGCCGGCGGCCTCGGCCTCGGCCTCGATCTGGTCGATCTTGTTCGCCATCCGATCGAACGTCTCGAAGGCGGAGGCGTTGTTGAGACCGCTCATGGTCTCCTGGATCGCCTTCTGCGCCTCGGCCCGCTTCTTCCGGGCGATGAGCACGTTCTTCTTGCGCTTCGCCTCCTCGATCTTGTTGTTCAGGAGGCGCAGCGCCGTCTTCAGCTGGTCGACGGCCTGCTTCTGCTTCTGCCACTGATCCTTGTAGGAGGTGGCGAGCTGGTCGTGCTCCTTCTTGCGGTTCAGCGCCTCCTTGGCCAGCGCGTCGTCGCCCGCCTTGATCGCGAGCATCGCCCTGCGCTCCCACTCCGCGGCGTTGGCGGCCTCCTGCTCGGCCTGCTTGGCCAGCCGCTTCTCGTCGGCGATCGAGACGGCGACCTGCTTCTTCGCCTCGATCAGCTGGTTTTGCATGTCGATGACGACCTGGTTCAGCATCTTCTCGGGGTCCTCCGAGCGGCTGATGAGATCGTTCAGGTTCGACTTGATGAGGGTCGCAAGGCGCGCGAAAATTCCCATAGATCAGCTCCAACTCTCGGGTAGCGCAGGGTCGAAAGGCGCGGCGGGTCTGCTCAGCTGAGCGCGAGATCGTGCAGCACCGGGACGTGGCGGGCGAGCGCGAGATCGATGTCGCTCAGGATCGCCTCGAGCTCGTTCATGTCGAGGTTCTCGAGCTCCAGCGCCGCCGACAGGACGACGGTGCCCGCCTCGAGCCCATACGAAGCATGCATCAGATCCGTCGCGTTGTACTCGAGCAGGCGGCGGAAGAGCTTGGTCTGGTGTGTATCGTCCCCTGGCACGGGGCCGATCGAGACACGCACCGCCACGATCGGCGGGTCGATGCGGATCGCGATCGGCGGTGAGCCCGGGCCCCCCGAGACGAGATAGGTACCGGCGTCGTTCTCGAACCGGCGATCGAGCTGCAGGAGGTAGGTTTCGACATCCTCGGCTGTGCGCGGCATGGCGCGCCGAGCCTACAGAATCATCTCGCATCGGGCTAGTGCTGCGTCCCTCGGATTCTTCCCGGGATTCCGCGCGCCGCGCGGGCTGCGGCCGCGCCCACCGAGGGCGCGGGGCTCGCCGTGGTCCTCGGGACCATGGCGCCTCATCCGTTTCGCGCTCGCTCCGAGCGCGCCTGCGCCGTATCACGCGGCGAGCCGCCGCGCCGTGCGCAGCGGCTCGCCGCGGCCGCAGCTCCATGCGCCGCGGTCGTCGCGCGTCGCGGCGGTCGCGACGTGCGCCGCGTGCCGCGCTCCGTGATCGGTTCCGCTCGCTCCGGGAATCACGGGCTTTACCCGGATGCTCGCTTTTTTCTCGCCTGTTTGAGATTGGCGGTGGTACGGTCCCGATCCAGGTTACGTGGCGATCCACCCGGGCGACGTTGTTGCTGGCTACCGTGTCACCCGTCTGCTCGGGCGGGGCGGCATGGGCGAAGTCTGGGCAGCAACACGGGAATCGGACAACCAGCAGGTGGCCATCAAGGTCCTGCTCGCGCGCGCCGCGATGAAGCCCGACCTCGTGAGGCGCTTCGATCGCGAGGCGAAGATCGCCTCGGCCATCCAGAGCCCGTACGTCTGCCAGCTGCTCGAGGTCGGGCAGACGGACGAGGGCGAGCACCTGCTCGTGTTCGAGCAGCTCGACGGCGAGTCGCTGGCGGATCGGCTGAAGCGCGAGCAGTACCTGCCGTTCAGCGAGGTCGGCACGATCATCGATGACGTGCTGCAGGGGCTCGTGGCCGCGCACGCCGCGGGCGTCATCCACCGCGATCTGAAGCCGGGCAACATCTACCTGGAGCACCTCGGCCTGCCGGATCGGCGCGAGCGCGCGAAGATCCTCGATTTCGGCATCTCGAAGCTCACGCGGCGCGAGAAGGAGGAGCCGACGCTCACCGCCTTCGACGCGACGCTGGGATCGTTCGCGTACATGGCGCCGGAGCAGGTGCGGGGCGCCGCGCGGGCCGACGAGCGGGCCGACATCTACGCGGTCGGCGCGGTGGCCTTCCGGGCTCTCTCCGGGCGGCTGCCGTTCGAGGGCGCGAACGCAGCGGTGCTCGTCGCGATGAAGCTCGATCGCCCGGCGCCGTCGCTCGCCGAGGCGACGGGCGAGAAGTGGCCGGTGGGCATCGAGCGCTTCCTCGAGCGGGCGCTCGATCGCCGGCGCGAAGCGCGCTTCGGCTCCGCGGCGGAGGCGCTGTCGAGCTGGCGCGCCATCCAGCCGGCGAACATCACGCGCGCGACGCGCCGCTCGCAGCGGAGCAGGTACCCCTCCGAGCTGCCCGACGCGTTCCTGGAAGACAACCCGACGGTCGTCGACGGCCCGCCGACGATGACGGAGAACGGTGGCTTCAGCGACGCCGGCCACAGCTCGCCACCCCCTGCGCCGCTCGCCCCTCCCAGCAGGACCGGGAGCACCGCGCCCCCGCCGCCGCCGAGCAGGGCGGGCGCGGGCGCGCCGCCGGCGCCGCCGAGCAGGGCGGGCGCGGGCGCGCCGCCGGCGCCGCCGAGCAGGGCAGGCGCGGGCGCGCCGCCGGCGCCGCCGAGCAGGGCGGGCGCGGGCGCGCCGCCGGCGCCGCCGAGCAGGGGCGGGGGCGCGGCACCCCCAGCGCCGCCGAGCAGGGCGGGCGCGCCGCCGGCGCCGCCGAGCAGGGGCGGGGGCGCGGCACCCCCAGCGCCGCCGAGCAGGGCGGGCGTGGGTGCGCCGCCGGCGCCGCCGAGCAGGGCGGGCGTGGGTGCGCCGCCGGCGCCGCCGAGCAGGGCGGGCGCGGGCGCGCCGCCGGCGCCGCCGAGCAGGGGCGGGAGCGCAGAGATTCCCCGGCCGGAGGGGCCACCTTCGCGCCGCAAGACAGAGAGGCACTGAGTTGCTCGACGCCACGGTAGGCACGAAGAACCGGGTCGAGGTGCGCGGCGGGCGCATCCGGCTCACGAAATCGTCGGCCGCGCGCGGCGGCGGATGGCTGGAGATCGGCACCGATCCCGTCATCGTGGGCCGCAACGCGGCCTGCCAGCTGGTCCTCGACGACGCCAAGGTCAGCGCGGTGCACGCCGAGTTCGTCGCCACCGAGCAGGGCGTCCGGGTGCGCGATCTCGACAGCAGGAACGGGACCTTCGTCGGCGGCGTGCGGGTCGGCGACATCTACCTGCTCACGAGCACGAAGCTCCGGCTCGGCGAGACAGAGATCCAGTTCGAGCCGCTGCGGCCCGAGCGCATCACGGTCTCGGCGATCCCGTCGTTCGGCCCGCTCGTGGCGAGCAGCCCCGGGATGCGGGCCATCTTCGAGCGCCTCTCCAAGATGGCGCCGACCGATCTCACGGTGCTCATCACGGGCGAGACCGGGACGGGCAAGGAGCTCGTCGCGCAGGCGCTGCACCTCGCGAGCGCCCGCTCGAAGAAGCCGTTCGTTGTCGTGGACTGCGGCTCGATCCCGCCGACCCTGGCGGAGGCGACGCTGTTCGGCCACGAGCGCGGCGCGTTCACGGGCGCGGTCGACAAGCGCCTCTCGCCGTTCATCGAGGCGGACGGCGGGACGATCTTCCTCGACGAGCTCGGCGAGCTGCCGCTCGAGGTGCAGCCGAAGCTCCTCCGCGCGCTGGCCGAGCGCCGCATCAAGAGCGTCGGCGGGTCGAGCTACCGCGAGGTCGACGTGCGCGTGCTCGCGGCGACGCGCCGCGACCTCGTCCGGGCCGTCAACGGCGGCAATTTCCGGAGCGACCTCTACTTCCGCGTCGCGCAGATAAAGATCGAGCTGCCGGCGCTCCGGCAGCGCGTGGAGGACATCCCCGTGCTCGTGCGCCGGATGCTGAAGGATCTCGGCGACGAGAGCGCGTACGAGCGCGTCTCGAACATGACGCTCGAGCGGCTGATGCGGCACGACTGGCCGGGCAACGTCCGCGAGCTCCGGAACGCGGTCGCCGTCGCGTTCGCGCTCGCCGCCGAGGGCGAGGAGATCGACATCGCGGCGCACCTCGGCGCCCTCACCGAGACGCCCGTGCACCCGAGCTCGTCGCCGTCGATCCACCCGGGCAGCGGCGGCGGCGGCGGCGCGGTCAACAGCTCGTTCGCCTCGATGAAGGGCCGCCAGTTCCAGGAGGCGAAGCGCGACGTCCTCGCGCGGTTCGAGCGCGACTACTTCGCCGCCCTGTCCGAGGACGCGAAGGGCAACGTGAGCGAGATGGCGCGGCGCGCGGGCATGGAGCGGGCGCACGTGCGGGCCTACCTCCGCCGCCACGGCATCGGCGCGAAGCAAGAGCAGGAGTAGAGCGGCGGTCACCCGCTTCGGATACGGGCCCATCTCGACGTTTTCGGTGCTCGGCGTACGTGAGTACGCCTGCGCGCCGAAAACGCCGATCTGGACACGTCTCCTGTGCGGGTGACCGCCGCTCTGCGACGCTCGTGCCAGGGGCGGGTGGGAACCGCTCTATGGCGGTTTATCTCTCGGTTGATCGGCGGATCGGCGCTCTGGCGAGCGGGCGGCCGGACCTGACGACGAGTCGTCGTCTTCGCGTCACACCGCCGCGGCCTTGTCGTCCCTGCCGGACGGCGCGGTCTCGTCGGACTCGAACAACCCTTCGAGCTCCTGCGCCGCCTGCCTCGCCGCCTCGATGAGCTTGGCCTCGTCGTTGTGCACCGCGTGCCCGCGGACGAGCACCTTCTCGTCGTGCGCCCTGAACCGCGCGATCGTCGCGCGGGCGTCCCGCTCGCGCATCCCGAGGCCCTCGAGCACGCGCGCCGCCACCTCGAGCGACGACAGGAACGTCTCCCGCTCCAGCACCGTCACGCCGATATCCATCAGCGCATACGCGTGCTGGCGGTTCCGGGCGCGCGCGTAGATCATGAGATCCGGGAAGTGCCGCTTCACCACCTCCGCCGTCTTTACCGAGGACGCGACGTCGTCGATCGCCAGCACGAAGATCTTCGCCTTGTCGGCGCGCGCCGCGCGGAGCAGGTCGAGCCGGGACGCGTCTCCGTAATAGATCTTGTTACCGTATTTGCGGACGAAGTCGACCTGCGTCGCGCTCGCGTCGAGCGCGGTGAAGGGGATCTTCCTCGTGCGGAGGACGCGAGAGACGATCTGGCCGAAGCGGCCGTATCCGGCGATGATGACCCTGGGGTCGTTGTCGTCGATCGCGTCGAACTGGCGCTCTGGCCCGCCCCGCAGCCATCGCTTGACGAGCGCGTCGCCGAGCGCGATGACGAGCGGCGTGAGCGCCATGGACAGGGTGACCACGACGACCAGGAGGTCGGCGAGGAGCCTGTCCATGATGCCCTGTCCCGCGGCCAGACCGAAGAGGACGAAGGCGAACTCGCCCCCTTGCGGGAGCGCGAGCGCGAGGTCGCGCGCGGAGCCCGGGGCGTGCCCGCTCGCCCTGCCGAGGGTGAACAGGACGGCGGCCTTGAGCGCCATCACGCCAAGGACGAGCCCGAAGACGAGCAGCGGGCGCTCGATGACGAGGCCGATGTTCGCCGACATGCCGACGGCGATGAAGAAGAGCCCCATGAGCAGGCCCTTGAACGGCTCGATGTCCGCCTCGAGCTCGTGGCGGTACTCCGAGTCGGCGAGCAGCACGCCCGCCATGAAGGCGCCGAGCGACATGGAGAGGCCCACCTGCACCATGACGAGCGCCGTGCCGAGCACGACGAGCAGGGCCGCCGCGGTGAAGATCTCGTGGGCGTGGGCGGCGGCGATGGCCCGGAAGACGGGGCGCACGAGGTAACGGCCGCCCGCGATGACGGCGAGCAGCACGGCCGCCGCCTTGAGCGACGAGGCGACGGCGCTCCCCTCGGCGGGGGCCGCGCCCCCGGCGCCGAGCAGGGGGAGCACCGCGAGCAGCGGGATCACGGCGAGGTCCTGGAACAGCAGGATGGCGAACGCGGAGCGGCCGTGCTGTGACTGCATCTGGCCCTTCTCGGCCAGGATCTGCAGGACGAACGCCGTCGACGAGAGCGAGAGCCCGACGCCCGCGATGGCCGCCGTGTCGGCGCGCAGGCCGAGCGCGGCGCCGATCAGCGCGATGAGCGCGCCCGTGAGGGCGACCTGCGCGCCGCCGAGCCCGAACACGGCGCGGCGCAGGACCCAGAGCCGCGACGGCTGGAGCTCGAGGCCGATGAGGAAGAGGAGCAGCACCACGCCGAGCTCCGAGAAGTGGAGGATGTCTTCGACGTTGGTGATGATCCGCAGCCCCCACGGCCCGAGCAGCGCGCCCGCGACGAGGTAGCCGAGCACCGCGCCGAGGCCGATCCGCTTGAACAGCGGCACGGCGACCACGGCGGCGCCGAGAAAGACTGCGGCGTCAGACAGCAAGCTCATGCGTGGTGGATCTCCTTGAGGCGCGGCGTCCGGAGCGCGGCGGCCGAGAGGGTGCGCCGAAGGCGCCGGCGCGCCTAGCGCAAAGCAGGCGAGGCCCTCCGCGGGCGGCGCGCCGCGCCCGGCGTGGCCGCCGAGCTGGGTCATCAGCCGCTCGGCCGCGGCGGGCGGCGCGCCTCGGCTGTTCGGGCCGGCGCCCCGCCGTGATAAGCACGAGCTGCCATGCAGATCGAGCTCATCGCCACGGCAAGCGAAGATTCCGCGTACCTGCCCCGGGTGGGGCTCGGCACCCTCGCGGCGCTCACGCCTCCCGAGGACGAGGTCATCTACACCGATGACGTCGTGCAGCCCTTCGATCTAGAGCGCGACGTCAAGGACGTCGATCTCGTCGGAATCAGCGTCGACAGCAAGACCGCCCGCCGGAGCTACGATATCGCCGCCGCTTACCGCAGGCGCGGCGTGAAGGTGGTGCTCGGTGGCATCCACCCCACAGCCTGCCCCGATGAGGCCATGCAGCACGCGGACGCGGTCGTGGTCGGCGAGGCGGAGGAGGCGTGGCCCGCCCTGCTCGCCGACGTGAAGCGCGGCGAGCTCAAGCCGATCTACCGCCCCGAGCTGCCGAGCCTCGCGGGCAGGCCGGCGCCGCGGCGCGACCTGTTCACCTCCAAGAAGTACATCCCGTTCCAGGTGGTGCAGACGATGCGCGGCTGTCCGTACCCGTGCGAGTTCTGCAGCGTGTCGACGGCGAACGGCACCACGATGCGGTTCCGCCCGACGGACGAGGTGCTGAGCGAGCTCCGGTCGCTCGGGAAGCTCATCATGTTCGCCGACGACAACGTGATGATCCACCGGGCCTACTCGAAGGAGCTCTTCACCCGGATGATCCCGCTGAAGAAGCACTGGATAGGCCAGTGCTCGCTCGCCGCGGTCAAGCGCCTCGAGAACGTGAAGCTCATGGCCGAGAGCGGCTGCAAGGCGCTCTTCATCGGCTTCGAGAGCATCGACGAGGAGACGGTCAAGTTCACCGGCAAGCGGCAGAACCGGCCCTCCCAGTACAAGGACACGATGGCGATGCTCCACGATCACGGCATCTCGGTCTGGGGGAGCTTCGTCTTCGGCTTCGATACGGACGATCCCGAGGTGTTCGATCGCACCGTGGAGTTCGGCATCGACATGAAGCTGACGATGGCGCTGTATGCCATCCTCACCCCGTACCCCGCGACGCAGCTGTACCGCCGCCTCAAGGCGGAGGGGCGCCTCACGGACGAGCGCTGGTGGCTGCGCCGCGACCACGACGCCGGCTCGCCGTATTTCGTGCCCAAGCAGATGTCCCGGGAGCGGCTCCGGGAGGGCTGGGTGTCCGCGTGGACGAAATTCTACTCGCCGTCCTCGATATGGCGCAGGTTCACCCTGACACGGCAGTCGAGCTGGATTCAGCTGGCCGGCTTCTTCCCGCTGAATTTCATGCAGCACACGCTGGCGCACCGCAAGATCGCGGGCGGCGAGCAGCGCTTCCGCTCCGGCGTGCACATCGAGGAGACGGCCGCTGCGTCCGTGGCGCAGCCAGAGCCGCAGCCTGCGAGGGCCAAGGGCGGAAGGCAGCTGCCGATCATCGGATAGGTGATCTCTTGGTGTCAGGCCCGTGGCCTGGCTGCAGAGGTGCCGCCCTGCACGCTGCGGCGCAATGGTACGGCGCTCCGTCGGTCTGCAATGACGCGGCGCCCTGGCGCGCCCGCGGCTCGACAGACCTCCCGCGGCTCGCCGAACACCCGTAGCTGACCAAACGCCCCGCCGCGCATCGGTAGATGTGGTCAATCGACCGTGAGATGTGGTCAATCGACCGTGAGATGTGGTCAATCGACCGTGAGATGTGGTCCATCAACCGTGAGATGTGGTCAATCGACCGCGCCCGGATTGGCCGCGCCGACCGGCGAGCGCGCCACGTTCGTTTGAGCGATTACAGCAAAGATGTCGCTTGCTGATTTTGCTACACTCGCGTGAGCTCCTGGAATGCCGGGTGTTCGAGCGGGGGTGAACCCGCTTTGTCGCGGCATCGAGGTCCCTCAAACGGAGGTGTCATGCGTCGATTTCGGTTCTCCTCCTCGCTCCTCATCGCGGCTGGCGCGTCCGTGTCCAGCGCCGGCGTCGTGTCCAGCTGCAGCGCAACGGGCTCGTCCATCGATCTCACCTCGAGCGGCGCTGACGACACAGGGACGGGAGCGGGCGGCACGACCGGTGGCCCCGGAGGGCTGGGTGGTCTCCTCGACATCGATGGAGGGCAGGAGCACCAAGACGACGTGATGGTGAACCCGTGTGGGAGCGCGTGCGGCGACGAGGAGCTGTGCACCGGCGCGACCCTCGGCCTGGACGACGACTGCGATGGTGCGATCGACGAGACGTGCCCCTGCATCCCCGGCCAGGCGCACTCCTGCTTCCGCGGCGATCCGTCGTTCCGGAACAGCGAGGGCTGCTTCCCCGGCACCCAGCTCTGCGACGAGACGGGCACGTGGGGACCGTGCGTCGGCGGCGTTCACGCCGACGAGAACTGCTATATGGATAGCGGCGCTCTGTGCCGCCCGCTCCAGGCGTCGCCCTTCGCCAATGTGAACCTCAAGGCGGGCACGAGCGCCTTCAGCGCGGATGCGGTCGCGGGCTCCGAGGTGTGGACGGTGGACTGCCCGGATGGCGTCGACCCGTGCCCCGGAGTGACCGGCACGGATCCGGCGGACGATTTCAAGCCGCTGCAGTCGGGCGAGTACACCGTCACGTACACGAAGCGCGTCGCGAGCGGCGCGAGCATGAGCTGCCAGTACCCGCTCTTCGTCGGCGCGGGCGGCCTGCGCGTCGAGCTGGAGTGGCAGCACGAGTTCGGCGACGTCGATCTCGATCTGCACCTCCACAGGCCGAACAACACGCAGCCCTGGAAGATGCTGGGATCGTCGGCGGACTGCGGATGGAACAACTGCGCCATCCTGCACTTCGCGAAAAACTCACACGAGCCCTCGGATATCCGGTGGTTCTTGAACAGCGCGAGGCTGCCGGACCCCGTGAACTGGTACCTGGACCCGGTGCCTGAAAAGAATAGCTGCTTCAACGCCCCCCGGGGCGTGGGGGAAAAATGGAGGGCCAACGAGCTTGGCTGCCACAACCCGCGGATCGACCTCGACAACAGGGGGTGCGACCCCGACGAGACCAACCCCGACGAGCCCACCTTCTGCGCTCCGGAGAACATCAACATCGATTTTCCGCCGAAGGGTCAATGGACGCGGATCGGCGTGCATTACTATCGTCGTGGCGGGGTGACCCACGATATCCACCCCCGGATCAAGATCTTCTGCAACAGCGCCCTCGGGGCCGATCTGGGGCCCGCGGGGTTCTACAGCCCCGAGCGGCCTGTCGCGTTCGCGCCAGAGGACGAACGGACCAGGTTCTGGCTCGTCGCCGACGTGCTCTTCCCCGAGCCGGATGAGTGCGGCCAGGCGGCCTGCATCGTCCAGCCGCTCTATGAGAGCGCGAGCGCCAAGACGCCGCTGCTCACCACGAGCGACTACGTCGAGACGAGCTTCGGCCCCGCCTACCCGAAGCTGCCCTGAACGACGCGCGCGACGCGCGCCCCGACCCACGTCCAGATCACCGCGATGGCCAGGCCTCCCGACGCCAGCGCGCACGAGCGCGCCGCGCGAGCGCGCGAGCTCTGCCGGCGCCGCCTCGCCCCACGCGCAGGCGCCGTGAGGCGCAACGCCACACCGGCCAGTAAGGCATACTTCGTAGTGATTCGCCTGAAAATGATTTGTCTGACTCCTTGCCGGATAGGGTAGCTCGCCTGACTCCGCGTCTGGCGAGGGCGCGTCTCGTCGGCTGACGGCGGCTCATTATCGCCGTCGCCGGCCGTAGTCCGTGCTAGGGAGTCCTCCTCCTGCGGCTCACTCTGCTGAGTTCGCGAGACGGTCGTTCTTATCCCTCGATGGGGGCGGGGCTTCGTGATCTGCCACCCCGATGCGCGCGTTCGCGCCCGTCGGGGACACCGGTATCCGCTTTGCTTCATGTTGCAGGGCATGGTGCGCGGCGCGCTTCGCCCTGGCGCTGAGCGGGCGCGGGCCCGCCGCGACGTCGCGTCTACGTCTCCTAGTGGAGGTATCATGTTTCGTCTTCGTGTCCTCTCCGTGCTCCCCGTCGTGATCGCGACCGCGGCGTCGGGCGTCGGTCTCGCGGCCGGCTGCAGCGCCGAGGGCAAGCGGCTCTCATTCGATGGGACGGCGGACGGCAGCCCGCACACCGGCGAGGCGGTCGGCGCCGGCGGGGCGGGCGGCGCCGACGGGGCGAGCTCCCAGCCTGGCGACTCGGAGGGCTTTGGCGGCTTCCTCGACGATATCGGTGGAGGGTCGCATGAGGACTTGCCGCAGGTGGTGATCAACCCGTGCGGGAGCGCCTGCGGTCCGACGGAGCTGTGCGGCGTGGATGAGCTCGGCGTGGATCACGCCGGGCTGGACGACGACTGCAACGGCATGATCGACGAGATCTGCGGGTGCATCGCGGGCCAGGCGCACTCTTGCTTTCGCGGCGATCCGTCGTTCCGGCGCAGCCCGGGGTGCTTCCCGGGCACCCAGATCTGCAACGAGACCGGCACGTGGGGCCCGTGCGTCGGCGGCGTGCACGCGGACGAGAACTGCCACCAGAACGACGTGGCGGGCTGCCACCCGCTCCAGGCGGCGCCGTTCACGACCGTCGACCTGAAGGAGGGCACCGGCTCGTTCAGCGAGGACGCGCGCCCGGGCTCCGAGGTGTGGACGGTGGTGTGCCCGCCGGGCGTGAGCCCGTGCCCCTCGGTGGGCGGGGAGGGGCCGTCGGACGACTTCAAGCCGCTCCAGTCGGGCGAATACACGGTCACGTACACGAAGACTTTGGCGAGCGGCGAGGCAGCGACTTGCGTCTACCCGCTGTTCGTCGGCGCCCGGGGCCTCCGCGTCGAGCTCGAGTGGGAGCACGAGCCGGCCAGCGTCGATCTGGACCTCTACCTCCACAAGCCGAACAACATGCAGCCCTGGACCGTCGGCGGCTCGGGCACGACGTGCGGTTACGGGAACTGCACGCTCGACAGCCTCTCGGGCGGCTCGGCCATCACGTGGTTCAGCGACGCGGCGACGCCGCCCGAGCCGGTGAACTGGTACCTGGATCCGGAGGAGACCAACAACAGCTGCTACTACGCCCCTCGCGGCGTGGGGGACGACTGGCGCGATCTCGGCAGGGGGTGCCACAGCCCGCGGCTCGACCTCGACAACATCTCGTGCGCCCACCGCACGACGGATCCGGACGATCCGACCTTCTGCGCGCCCGAGAACATCAACGTCGATTTCCCGCCCAAGGCGAGCTGGATGCGGATCGCCGTGCACTATTTCGGGGGCAGCGTGTCGTTCGACGTGCACCCGCGGATCAAGATCTACTGCAACGGCGAGCTCGGGGCCGACCTCGGGCACACAGGCTTCTACGACCCCGAGGTGCCCGTCGCCTTCGCTCCGGAGGACTCGGGCGACAGGTTCTGGCTCGTCGCCGACGTGACTTTCCCCGAAGCGGGGGAGTGCGGAAACGATACGTGCATCGTCAAGCCGATCTACCGGGACGAGACCATGAAGACGCCGTTCCTGTCGACGGTCCGCGACATGCGCAACGACTTCGGTCCAGCCTACCCCAGCCCTTGACGGCATGGCGCGGGCCTGCGACGGGCCCGCGCCTCACGCCTCGACGCCGGCCCGCCTGAGGAAGGCGAGCGCGGGCCCGAGCGCATAGGCGGGCGCCCTGCCCAGGCGCAGCTGCTCCCCGGTCGACAGGTGGAGGAGCAGCCAGCGCGGGGTGAGGCCCGGCTCGTCGACGTCCGTGTCCGAGGCCGGCGGGGTCGAGACGCCGACGATCGCCTGGATCGGGAGGATCCGCCGGAAGCCGCGGCCCTCTTGGATGAGCTCGGCGCGCTCGAAGTCGAGGCGGAACAGGCCGTGGAGCCGGCGGCGGCGGCGGACGGCGAGCAGCGCGGCGGTGGCGCCGGCGGCCCATGTGCCCGCGATGAAGAGGATGGGAAAGGGCGCAGCGCGCGACGCCACGATGCCTGCCACGATGACCGAGGCGATCAGGGCGAACGCGGCGACGCGACGGACGGCGAGGTCGAGGCCGTCGCCACGGCACTCGCAGACGAGAACGGCGGGGCCTTGCGCCAGGATGACGCCGTCGGTGTTCGAGAGCAGGACGTCTCCGTCAGACACTGCGGGCCTCCCGATCGGGTGAGGTGGTCGAATACCGCAGGCTCGGGGGCGAGGCGAGGGGCGGCGAGACGGGGGTGCCGAGCCGCCCGGCCCCCGGCCACGAGCTCCCTCACCGGGGGCCTGCCGCGTGCGACGGGAACAGTCGAGCCGTTGGCTGCTTGGAACAGGCGTTGAACACGGCCCGTCCCCCGCTCCGCCCACGAGCACCCTCGCCGGGGGCCTGCCGCGTGCGACTGGAACAGTCGAGCCGCTGGCTGCTTGGAACGCGCGTTTTCCGTCCGTGCATGGAGAGGCGCGGGAAAAGGGGGGAGCGGTCGTCAATCGCTTAACGCCCGGCGGCGCAGCGCGGCCGCGCGAGGAGAGGGGCGCGAGGGGGAAAGGCACCGAATGCCCATGGATTGGCCAGGAATGGCGGGGGGGTGGCGCGCGTGGTACGTGGTATGCCGCTGTGCCGGCGAGGGCGAGCAGGCACGCCCCTCGCGCGACCGGGGCGGTCGTCACGGCGACTGACGCCGAGGTTCTCATGGGGGCATGCACGCTCGGGACCGAGCTGCCAGAGGAGGACTCTGCGATGAGTTGGATTGTGAGACAGGCATTGCTCGCGGCAGCGGTGAGCTTGATCGCGAGCTGCGCCGAGGAGCGGCCGCCCATCAGCCAGGTTCAGGCGAACGCGCTGGCGAAATCGTTCTTCGTCGGCGCCGATCTGCAGAGCAGGGAGGACGATCCCGAGTTCTGGGCGCGGACCACGGTGGTCGACGTGGGGTACGGCGCGTCGCAGGACGGGCTCTTCTCCTCCTCGTACGCGCAGGCAGACGTCGCGCGCATCAAGTGGGTCATCCAGGAAGACCTGCTGCTCGGGCGCCTCACCTACGAGCGCGTGAACGACTCCGACGGCAAGGGCGCCGGCGCCGCCACGGACGACGGCGTCGTGGTCGTCGCCTACAAGATCCTCTCGCACTTCGACATCCAGCGCGACTACAACCGGGCGACGGGGGAAGAGAGCAACGTCGTCGTCGAAAATACGACCGACCGTCCATGGTATGAGCGTGAGTACATGCGGGTCGACTGGTCGAAGAACCTGAACGTCGACTCCTACGACTTCGACACGCTGTCGCTCATCGGCATCTACGGCGGCGTGCAGTACGAGCCGCTCTCCTACTACGTCAACGACCCGAGCCACCCCGACGCGCCCCACTTCGACGCCGAGGAGGGATATTTCGACGTCACCAACAAAGCCTTCGCGGTGCCGCAGCTCGTCGATCTCAGCCACCTCGGGTGGGGCATCGACAGCTTCCCGGCCTGCATGCTCGACACGGACTTCGCGGGCGGCACGGCGCCGGTCGGCTCCTGCAACCCGGTCGAGATCACCCTCCGGCAGTCCTTCCGGCGCGTCGTCGATCGGGACTACGAGCCGGCCGAGTGGGACGGCTACCGGTTTCGAGCGTACGGCGCGTTCGTGCGAGAGCGCTTCGGGTACGCCCGCAACTACGGCATGAGCGACGCCAAGTGGCACCGCATGATCTCCCGCTACAACATCTGGGAACGCAGCCACTACTACGACGATCCCGAGACCATGACGGGCGAGATCCCGTGCTTCACGCCCGAGACGACCCCCGTGGGCGCAGATCCGCACCGCGACGAGGACAAGAACGGGACCGAGGACGAGTGCGAGGCCGTCACCGGGGCCATGATGGACTGGGGCGGAGGGAGGGAAGCGGTGGGCCCCGGCTCTCGGTGCGATACCTTCAAGCAACGGTGCACCCTGCCCTACCAGCGGCGGAAGGCCGTGGCGCAGCCGTGGTACGTGACGTCGAACAGCAACCCCGACTATTTCACCGCCACGGACTGGGCAGCCCACGAGTGGGACGTCGCCCTGCGCAGCGCCGTCGTCACGGCCAAATACGCCGAGTGCGTCCGGACGCTGGGCGACGCAGCGCGCTGCAGCGAGGCATTTCCGGTCTACAACGGGCAGATGGACGACAACGCCGACGCCATCGCCCTCGCGCGCGAGGTCGACGCGTGCCGGCGCGGCGCGGCGCGCGAGGGGCAGCGCTGCGAGGCCGTCGCCGACGAGATCGGCGCGCGGCGCGGGTACTCGAGGGGCGTCATCGCGCTCGCGAAGATGCCCGAGATGATCGTGCTGTGCCACAGCCCGGTCGAGTCCGCCGACCCCGAGGCGTGCGGCGGCCCGCGGCTCCCGGAGGCCGTGACCGCCAGGATGTGCAGCGACGAGCGCCACAAGGCGGCGGGGCGGGATCCCGAGCTGATGAGGGCGTGCGGCGCGGCGCTGAACGCGCGAACCGGCGATCTGCGCTATCACCAGATCAACAACTTCGAGGCGCCGCAGGCCCCCTCCGCCTGGGGCATCTACAGCGACTCGGAAGACCCGCTCACCGGCGAGAAGGTCGCGTCGAGCATCAATGTCTGGACACACGTCGACGATATCTGGAGCCAGGGCGTCGTGGACACGGCCCGCTACATCAAGGGAGAGCTCAAGACCGAAGAGGTGACCGACGGAGATTACGTCCGCGACTGGGTGCAGGCGAGCGAGGGGGCGTCGAGGGGCGGCGCGCTGCCGCGGTTCACGCGGGAGGAGCTGGCCCGGCGGATCGCCCGGACGGCCGGGGTGGACGAAGCGGTCACCTCCGACGGCGCCGGCCAGATGGTGCGCAATCCGGCGCTGCGCGAGAGCCTCCGAAAGCTCGCGAAGGAAGCGCGCGGCATCGCGGCCGACGCCACGGCGCCGGACAGCATGCGCGCGATCTACGAGGCGCGCCGCAGATCCGCGGCGGGCACCGAGCTCGAGGCCGAGCTCACGACGAAGGCGATCCAGCAGCTCACCGGCGTCGAGGGGCTGCCGCTCACGGACGAGGTGATGCGCTTCGCCTCGCCCCTCCGAGGGGCGAACCCGAGCGTGCGGCGCGAGCTCGGGAACCTGAAGGAGATCGCGCTCGCCGAGCGCGGCGCGTGCGTGATGCGCGAGGCGCCGGCGCCGCTCGCGAGCGCCGATCTGGCGGATCTCCTCGAGGAGAAATTCGCGAACAAGTACGGACGCTTCGGCGAGGGGGACGCCGCGCAGGAGGCGAAGCGCGCCGAGGCCATGCGGCGGTACCTCGCGCAGCGCGTGCACTACTCGGTGGTCCTCCACGAGATGGGCCACTCCGTCGGGCTGCGGCACAATTTCGTGAGCTCTTCCGATGCCTGGGGCTACCGGCCGCAGTACTGGCAGCTGCGCACGAGCAACGGGCGGGTGAAGACGCCGTGCGAGACGCTCTCGGACGACGGCGAGGCCTGCGTCGGGCCGCGGTACTACGACCCTGTCACCGACGACGAGCGGAAGAACCTGATCTGGATGTTCATGCAATCGTCGACGATGGATTACGCCGGCGAGCCCACGCAGGACCTCATGGGGCTCGGCGCCTACGACTTCGCCGCGGCGCGCATGTTCTACGGCGACGCCGTCGCCGTGCACGCCGACCCGAGCTACAAGGCGACGACCCCGCGCGGCAAGGGCATGCTCGCGAAGATCGACGACTTCGGCGGCATCCTCGGGTTCCAGCCCGAGTACGACGACGAGGACATCCATTACTCCGACCTGCAGAACAAATTCGAGCTGATCCAGCCGAGGAGCTGCGTGGAGGTCGACCCGAGCGCGTACGTGCCCTCGGACTGGGACGAGGAGCGGGACGGCGTCTGGAGCCCCTTGCTCGACGGCCAGATCGTGTCGATCGGCGGCAAGTACACGCGGTGCCGGCAGCAGAAGGTCGATTACGTGACGTGGCGCGCGCTGGCGACGCCGAAGGACGTGAAGGGGCCCTCGGTGGACCCGGCGGGGCGGACCCGCGTGCCCTATGGCTTCGCGACCGACCGGTGGGCCGACCTCGGCAACCTGAGCGTGTACCGGCACGACAACGGCGCGGACGCCTACGAGCTCTTCAACTTCTTCGTCACGCAGCAGGAGGTGAATCACATCTTCGACAACTACCGCCGCGGCCGGCAGGCCTTCAGCGTGCGCGCGGCGTCGGAGCGGACCCTGAACCGATACAACGCGAAGATGCGCGACGGCGCGAAGGGCCTCGGGCTCGTCATGAACATCTACCGCGAGTTCGCGCTGGACCGCGGCTACGACTTCGACACCTTCTGGGTCCAGGCCGCGAACAACCTCTTCAAGGAGAACACCCTCGCGGCCGGGATCGCGTTCGATCACTTCGCGCTCCAGCTGGCGCGCCCCCAGCCGGGGGAGCACTTCCTCCCGAAAGGAGAGACCGTCCTCCGGTCATCGAGCGACGTCTTCGGCGATCCCGGCGATGCGCTGGTGGTCGTCCCGAACGGCGCGACGGGCTATTTCGGCGACATCGCCCTTGGAGGCAAGCCGCTCGAGAACGCGCTCGCGGAGGACAAGGGCGAGTACGACTCGTCGTACACGATGAACGCCGGCGCCTATTACGACAAAGCGTGGGTGTCGATGCTGATGACCGAGTCGGTCGACAACTTCATCAGCGACTCGCGGCACGACTTTCTCGACGCGCGCTACCGCGCGGTCTCGCTCGCCGACGTCTTCCCCGAAGGGTACCGCCGCTGGCTCGGCAACAACCTCACGGGGGATGACGCCATCAAGGGCGTGCGCGTCGAGGCGGACCAGCGCGGCCGGCCGCTCAGGGACGCGAGCGGGTACCCCGCCGGCGCGCTCGGCTGGACCTCGTGGTGGGCCGAGAGCGGGCCGGAGAGCTGCTTCCCCGGCGCCGGCAGCATCGTCTGCAGCTCGTACGGCGCGGTCGACAGCTCGCCGTGGAACCCGCGGGCCCCGGCCAAGGTCGCCATCCTCGACCCGCAGGTCGGCTGGGAGCAGCAGAAGTTCCTCATCGCATGGACCCTCCTCTACCTGCCCGAGAACCAGAAGGAGAAGTGGCTGGACATGATGCGCGTCTGGGAGATCGGCGCAGACACGGATCCCGGCTTCCCGAGCCGGATCGAGCTCCATCATCCTTCCGGGAAGGTGTTCGTGGCGAAGGCGTACGGGACCGAGACCGTCTTCGGCAAGGTCGTGCAGAAGGGCATCGGCGCCCGCGTCCTGGAGTATGGGAATGAGCTCCTGGCGAAGGCGTATGTCACGGAGCCGGGGCCCGACCTCGACGGCGACGGCAAGGCGGACTGGCACAAAGTGAAGCTGAGCCCGGAGAGCGGGCAGCCGATCGTGCGGTGGGATCCGACGATCGCCGCCATCGCGGACGACGGCGAGGTCCTGCGGGAAGGCGTGCCCGGCTGCAAGGCGGACGCCGACGCGGACGATGACGACTTCAGCGATTTCTACAAGTGCACGTGCTCCTCGAACCGCGCCTGCAGCGCGCTCGAGAGCTACGTCTCGGTCCCCGTCTTCATCCGGCAAGCGCTCTCGGCGTTCAAGCTGGGTGACCCGACCATGAAGGGCCTCCACTGAGCTCAAGCCCTCGCGATGTTCATCACGTCCGATCACGTCCGATGACCTCCGAGTACGTCCAGCTGCTCTTTCACAAGGACGAGAGGAGGCTCTGCGGTACCACAATGGTCGGGGCATCTTGCCGCATGGGGCGATTCGCCCCATGCGGCCGCGCCATGGGCCGCGGTGCGCGAGGCGCGCGGTGGCGTGGCGCAGGGTTTGCTGAACTTTTCCGATGAAATGACGTGTTGTTGGCTACCGCCGCACCCCCGCGGCGCCTGTGTCGGTAACGCAGGGCGGCCGGGCGGGTCGCGGTGTCGGCGAGCTGCGCCCCGAACCTGCTGTCGCGGAGCGCCGATTCGATCGTAGCGCTGTCGCTGGGACACGGGAAACGCAGAGCAGAGAGGCCGTCCTGCGTCGCGCGTCGCGAGCGCCGGGAGGGCCGTTGGCCCGAGGGCACGGAGAGGACCAGCGATGGACTTCGAGAATGTCACGCATGTCCAGAGAGCGCAGGCACAGGTGGGAACGTCGCTCAACGGCGTGTGGCGGCTGGACGCGCTGATCGGCCTCGGCGGCATGGCGGCCGTGTATGCCGCGACGCATCGGAGGGGCCATCGGGTCGCGATCAAGCTGCTGCACCCCGAGAGGGCGAGGGACCGGAGCGAGCGCGCCCGGTTCCTCCGCGAGAAGGCCATCGCGCAGACCGTGGATCACCCCGGGGTCGCCGCGGTGATCGCGGACGACGTGACCGAGGACGGCGTGCCCTTCCTCGTGATGGAGCTCCTCGAGGGAGAGACCCTGCTCCAGCGCTGGAAGGCGCAGAGGGGGCCGCTCCCTGCTGCCGAGGTCCTCTCGCTGAGCGAGCAGATCCTGGAGGTGCTCACGGCCGCGCACGCGAGGGGGGTCGTCCACCGGGATCTGAAGCCCGACAACATCTTCCTCACGCGGGATCGCGGGGTGAAGATCCTCGATTTCGGCATCGCTCGCCTGGGGGTCCCCTCGGGGCAAACCTCCCTTGTGGGGCTTCGCGCGATGGGCACGCCGGCGTACATGCCGCCCGAGCAGGCCCGCGCGCGGTGGGACCTCGTCGATGCGCGGACGGACCTCTGGGCGCTGGGCGCGACGATGTTTTCGCTGCTCACGGACCGGTATGTGCAGGAGGCGCCGACGGTCAACGAGCTCTTCTTCCTCAGGATGACCTGCCCGATCCCGTCGCTCGCGCGGATCGCGCCGTCGATGGTCCCGGCCGTGGTGCGGGTGGTGGACCGCGCGCTCGAGTTCGCGCAGGCGGATCGCTGGCCGGATGCGCGATCGATGCTCGCGGCGGTGCGCCAGGCGCACGCCGCGCTCGCGCTGCCCCGGAGCACGCTCGTGCCGCCGCCGCGGAGCACGCTCGTGCCGCCGCCCCGGAGCGCGCTCGCACCGGCGAGGGACGTGCGCGACCGCGGCGCGCTGGACGAGCGGTCGCAATCGGGTCGCCTCCAGGCGCGGGGTTCCCGGGCGTCGTCGCTCTCGCCGCCGCGGTCGCTCTCGACGATCCCGTGCGCGCGCTCGACGATCCCCCGCGCGCCTTGACGCGAGCGTCGAGCAGCGACGGCGGGCGCGCGGAGCCGGGCGACAGGCTCGCTCGCGCCCTCCGTGGGTCGCTCGCGTGCGTGGAGCTGGAGTCGAACCGGCGAGCTGCTCGCTGGGGGATGGATTCGAGCGGCGAGCTGCTCGCTGGGTGACGGATTCGAGCCGGCGAGCAGCTGGCCGGGCTTACGCGCTCAGGCCGGCGAGCAGCTCGCTCGGCCGCAGCACGCCTCGCCGATCCGACTCGCGCCGGACGATGAGCGTCTCGTAGATATCCATGTAGCTCGCCATCATGCGCTCCGCCGAGTAGCGCCCGACCGCGAGCTTCCTTCCGCGCTTGCCCATCGCCTGGGACCACATGGGATCGCCCTTGAGCGTGGCGAGCTTGGCGGCGAGCGCGCCCTCGTCCTCCGACGGGACGAGGAAGCCTGTCTCCCCGTCGGCGATCAGGGCAGGGATGCCGCCCACGGCGGTCGAGACCACGGGCAACCCCGTGGCCATCGCCTCGACCATGGAGAGCGGGAGCCCCTCCGACTTCGACGACAGGACGAAGACGTCGCTCGCGGCGAGGAGCTCCGGCACGTCGTGCCGTTCGCCGGCGAAGATCACGCGGTCGCCGATGCCGAGCCCTCCGGCGAGGTCGCGCAGCGAGGCCGCTTCCGGCCCGTCCCCGACGAGGAGGAGGCGCGCGTCGTCCGAGTTGCCCGACAGGATCCCCGCGGTCGCCGCCGCGCGGAGCAGGAGCGCGTGGTTCTTGACCTGCGACAGGCGCCCGACCGCCCCGGCGACCCACGCGCCCTGGGGGATCCCGAGCTCGGCTCGGATGCGGTGCCGGGCCGCGGCGTCCGGCCGGAACCGGGAGAGGTCGATGCCGTTCAAGACCACATGGAGCTTCGAGCTCGGCACCTCGTTGTGCTTCAACATGAAGTCGGCCGTCGACTGCGACACCGCCACGTGCGCGTCGGCGAGCTTGGCGGCCATGTGCCGCAGCCACGCCCTGCGACCCTGATCGAACATCGCGCCGTGCAGCGTGTGGCACACGGGCACGCGGTGCAGCCGGCCCGCGGCCGTCGCGTAGATGAGCGGCTGCTGGTTGTGCGAGTGCACGATGGAGACACCGTGCTTGGCGAAGAGCGCCGCGAGCTTCCCGGGGAGCTTGATGTCGAAGCCGGAGCGCTTGGGCAGCATGTGCACCGCGACGTCGCGCTCCCGGAGCTGCGCCGCGCGCGGCCCGTCGGGGTTCGTCTCGATGCCGACGACCATCACCTCGTGCCCCGCGGCGCGCTGCAGCCCGGCCAGATCCACCACGACCTGCTCGGCGCCGCCCACCTGGAAAGAGTTCAGCACGTGCGCGATCACGAGGCGCTCGTGGCGTGCTCGGGGCATCGTCGCAGGCGCGGTGGTCTTCATAGCGTAATCTATGCTCATGGTTCCCCTCTGGGGTGCGCTTCGGGCGCATGTGGTCCGATCTGAGAGAAACCCCTCCTTCGCGTGCTCATGCAGCGGGGCAAATTACCACAGGGTCCACACACGAAACGAGGAGAAATCTCTGTGTGCGCCTCGATATGCGTGGCACCGCTGGATTGAAGTGAGGGGAATGCCTTCATCGGCCTGTCCGCTGACTACGTGCAATGACGCTTGTGGCAGATGGCGACAGCTGAGACAAAGAGCGTCACGGCGGCTTCACATGGTCGCCACGACGGCTCGCCCCGATCCAGAACAGCAGCTGTGCCGTGTCGACATTTCGGCAGAACTGACCGAACGCCGCGTATCTTCCGCGCCGTGGGCGAATTGGAGGTCCGCGCTGTCACAGGCCAGGAAGTCATGCGAAAAGCGTGCAAGCTGCGTTACGCCTTGGTTGGATATATTCGTCCGAGGTGGCTGATGGTGGTCGGGTAGGGGCAACCGTCGCTTTTGTGGGTGAATGTGCGGTGGGCGCCTCCCTGGCGGGCGCGGGCGCCGCTGCGGCGTGTGGCGCAAGGCGTTCAGGGGCGGGCCGCGACCTGGTCCGGCGCATCGCTGACCATGGCCTGGCTCCTGGGAGCGCAGGCGGGCCGCGATGGCTTGCAGGGTGGGCGGTGGGTGGGGTTGTGTGCGCGGGGCCGCTGCCGTGCGGCGTGCGGGGAGCCAGGTGAGGCGCGGAGCCAGCTGTCCCCTCTCCTCGGGCAGTGGTGGAGGAGCAGGGGACAGCTGGTCGAGGGGTGGGCTCGTGCTCACTCGAGCACGGCCCTCCGCTCTTCCGGGATCAGCGCTCGGGCACCTCGGCGCAGACCGCGAAGGTGGTCAGCGTCACCGTCTGCGCCTTCTTGCCGAAGCCGCTCTCGAAGACGGCGGTCGAGGTCCAGCCTGCGCGGCCTTCCGCGGCGGCGTCGAACGGCGAGTTCTCGACCACCCTGCTGGTCCCCTGCGCGGCGCCGGTGATTGAGAATCCGCCGCTGAGCACGACCTCACCCGCGTTGCAGAGCGCCTTGACGTTGACGAACGCGCTCGCGGGCGCCGCCTCGCGCGTCACGGAGACCACGTGGATCTTCGCGAGCCCGGGCGATCCGGCCGGCCCCTGCGGGCCGCGCTCGCCCTTGGGTCCCATGGGCCCAGCGAGGCCCTGGGGACCGCGCGCGCCGTCGGCACCCTTGAGGCCCTGAGCGCCGTCGACGCCCTTGATGCCCTGGAGACCGATGATGCCCGCGGGCCCCTGGGCGCCGCGCTCGCCCTTGGGTCCGGCCGGGCCTTGCGGACCGACCTCGCCCTTGGGGCCAGCGGGACCCTGAGGACCGCGCGCGCCGTCGGCACCCTTGAGGCCCTGAGCGCCGTCGACGCCCTTGAGGCCCTGGAGACCGATGATGCCCGCGGGCCCCTGGGGGCCGCGCTCGCCGCGCTCGCCCTTGGGTCCCATGGGGCCAGCGGGCCCCTGAGGACCGAGCTCGCCCTTGGGCCCGGCGGGACCCTGAGGACCGCGCGCGCCGTCGGCACCCTTGAGGCCCTGAGCGCCGTCGACGCCCTTGATGCCCTGGAGACCGATGATGCCCGCGGGCCCCTGGGCGCCGCGCTCGCCGCGCTCGCCGCGCTCGCCCTTGGGTCCCATGGGGCCAGCGGGTCCCTGAGGACCGAGCTCGCCCTTGGGGCCAGCGGGACCCTGAGGACCGCGCGCGCCGTCGGCACCCTTGAGGCCCTGAGCGCCGTCGACGCCCTTGATGCCCTGGAGACCGATGACGCCCGCGGGCCCCTGGGCGCCGCGCTCGCCGCGCTCACCCTTGGGTCCGACCGGGCCTTGCGGACCGACCTCGCCCTTGGGGCCAGCGGGACCCTGAGGACCGAGCTCGCCCTTGGGGCCAGCGGGACCCTGAGGACCGCGCGCGCCGTCGACGCCCTTGAGGCCCTGAGCGCCGTCGACGCCCTTGAGGCCCTGAGGACCGATGTGCCCGGCGAGCCCCTGGGGGCCGGGTTCGCCACGCTCGCCCTTGGGTCCCATGGGCCCGGCGGGACCCTGAGGACCGCGCGCGCCGTCGGCACCCTTGAGGCCCTGAGCGCCGTCGACGCCCTTGATGCCCTGGAGACCGATGGTGCCCGCGGGCCCCTGGGCGCCGCGCTCGCCGCGCTCACCCTTGGGTCCGATCGGGCCTTGCGGACCGACCTCGCCCTTGGGGCCAGCGGGTCCCTGAGGACCGAGCTCGCCCTTGGGTCCGACCGGGCCTTGCGGACCCATCTCGCCCTTGGGTCCGACCGGGCCCTGCGGACCCATCTCGCCCTTGGGTCCGACCGGGCCCTGGAGACCACGCGCGCCGTCGACGCCCTTGAGGCCCTGAGGACCGATGTGCCCGGCGAGCCCCTGGGTGCCGGGCTCACCGCGCTCGCCCTTGGGTCCCATGGGCCCGGCGGGACCCTGAGGACCGCGCGCGCCATCGGCGCCCTTGAGGCCCTGAGCGCCGTCGACGCCCTTGAAGCCCTGGAGGCCCTGGGGACCGATGAGCCCCGCGGACCCCTGGGGGCCGGGTTCACCGCGCTCGCCCTTGGGTCCCATGGGCCCGGCGGGACCCTGAGGACCGCGCGCGCCATCGGCGCCCTTGAGGCCCTGAGCGCCGTCGACGCCCTTGAAGCCCTGGAGGCCCTGGGGACCGATGAGCCCCGCGGACCCCTGCGGGCCGGGTTCACCGCGCTCGCCCTTGGGACCTTGCGGACCCTGAGGACCGCGCGCGCCGTCGACGCCCTTGAAGCCCTGGAGGCCCTGGGGACCGATGAGCCCCGCCGTGCCTGCCGGACCCTGCGGGCCGGGTTCGCCGCGCTCGCCCTTGGGACCTTGCAGACCCTGCGGACCGCGCGCGCCGTCGGCGCCCTTGAGGCCCTGAGCGCCGGCGACGCCCTTGAAGCCCTGAGGACCGATGAGCCCCGCCGTGCCTGCCGGCCCCTGCGGGCCGGGTTCACCGCGCTCGCCCTTGGGTCCCATGGGCCCAGAGGGCCCCTGCGGACCGCGCGCGCCGTCGGCGCCCTTGAGGCCCTGAGTGCCGTCGACGCCCTTGAGGCCCTGGAGGCCCTGGGGACCGATGAGCCCCGCCGTGCCTGCCGGCCCCGCGGGCCCCTGGGCGCCCGGTTCGCCGCGCTCGCCCTTGGGACCTTGCGGACCCTGGGGACCGCGCTCGCCCTGGGGACCGCGCTCGCCCTGGGGACCGCGCTCCCCCTTCAGCATCTGCTGCTGCCCCACGTACCCCTTGCCCTTGCCGGGCAGGTGGTGCCCCATCTCGTCCGACGCACCGGCCTCCGCATTGACCCCTGGCGAATCGCCGGCCCAGCTCGCGCCTGCGCTGGCCATCACACCGGCAAACCCGGCGACGATTCCAGCAGAAACCGCACTCGCTCGATACTTTCGCATGTGACTCCGCCTTTCTATCGATTCCGAGCTTCAATGCGCTCGACCCGCAGACAGCTATGTTCAGATGAGGTGGAGCCCAGCAGGCGAGTGAATCGGGCGAAGGCCGACTCCGGGACGGATCTCCGCCCGCGCCCCGCACCGACTCCTCGATGAGAGTCCCACCAATTGCCGGTACGAAAAGTCAGGGCGATGCGTCGATGCGGCACCCGACAGGTCGCGCCACGACGCGCGCGTGGCCGGGTGCGGCCAGCGCTCGAGGGCTCCAGTCGCCGACCCGCTGTGTCTAGAGCGATCCTAAGTTAATGGGGGCGGTTCACCAAGCCCTCGATGAGGGGTTGACGGCCACGAGGCTCGTCGAACCGCCGGCGCCCATTCGTCCTCGCGCCGGGGGAGCGCCGCGCGATCCGCGAAGGTGGTGGTATTGCAGATATCGAGGGTCGATCAGGGCGAACCCATGGAAAGACAGCAGCTCGCGTCCTCGAGCGCGCATCGGTGCCAAGCGAGCACCAACGCGAGAATCGGGAGACGGCCGCGCATGGAACCGGAAATGGCGAACACGGCGCTTGGCGAGGGCGCGCCCGGAGCGCTGCCGGCGGCGTGGGGGCCGGCGCGGCGAGCGCGCGGTGCGCTCGTCAAGCCGCGGCAGCATGGCTTCACTGGAACACCCGGCGCGACGACCTCGTGAGCGACCGACACGGCATCAGGAGCGACCGACATGGCATCGGGAGCGACCGATACGCCGTCGATGGCGACCCTCTGCAGCGGCCGGATCGGCGTCGACTCACCGGCGGCGGTCGCCGGCGGTCACCGTGACGCGCGGCCACGCACCGCATCACCGGCGCGTTGCGCCCCTCGTCATGTCCGGCGACGCGCGCCCGAGCCACGCGCGGCGGCGCCCCGTGGTGGGGGGCTCGCGCTCCAGCGCTGCACCGCCGTGGCGGACGGGGTAGGATTGCCGGGTGCCTGGCCTTCCCACCGATGATGACGACATTGCCCTCTTCTCGACGGAGCGCCTGGACCTCCGCCCGCACCGGCCCTCCGACGTCCCGTTCATGATGCAGCTGAACTCGGATCCCGAAGTGGTCCGGTACACCGGCGACGCCGCGTTCGCGAGCGACGATGAGGCGCGCGCGGTCGTCGCGCGGCTCGCGCGCCAGTTCGAGGACTACCGCATGGGCCGGCTCGTCGTTTCGGACCGGGAGACAGGGGAAAAGCTCGGCTGGTGCGGGCTGAGGTGGCACGACGACCACGGGGTCGCGGACCTCGGGTACCGCTTCTTCCGGAAGCACTGGGGCAGAGGCTACGCGACGGAGGCAGCCGCGGCGTGCATCCGGTATGCAGCCGAGGAGCTCCAGCTCTCCCGCCTCGTCGCGCACGCGATGCTCGAGAATGTCGCGTCGGTCAGGGTGCTGGAGAAGCTAGGGTTCCGACGGACGGGGCCGACCGTGTTCAAGGGGCTCGCGGCGGAAGGGTTCGAGCTCCTCCTGAGGGCCTGAGCCGCCTGCGCTCCGGCGCGCTGCGCCCGTCGCCCGTGAGGGGGCGCGCTCGATCACCTCCGGGTCGCCGATAAAGCGCGACCTTCGCGAGGAGGGGCGGAGGCGCTCAGTCGGGAAGCAGGTACTCGAACGGCTCCCCCACGTTGCCTACCCAGTCCGTCGGGCGCACGCAGAACCGGGCCGGCAGGTCGCGGGGGGCGACAAAGATGGGAAACCGCCTGTACCTGAGCCATTCAGCGGCCGGATCACCGCAGTCGGTCGTGTCTCGCGGGCCGAGGCGGTACTCGAAGTCGGCGAGCTCGGGCAGGGAGAAGATCGGCTCGACGCGCATGCCCTCGGTCGCGTCGCCCCCGCGCGAGAGCTCGGGCCGGCGCGAGGGCGGGGTCGTGTCGATCGTGGTGAGCACGACCGTGGGGAACGAGAGCGGCTGCCACGCGGCGTCCGGAGTCGCCGTCGGGCCGGCGAGGGCGCAGAGCAGGTGGACCCCCTCGGCCTCGGGCAGGACGAGGGCCGACAGCGCCTGGGAATCGAGCGTGATCGGCGCCGAGTAGCCCTCTTGCCGGCGGCAGTCGATCTCACCGGCGCGCCCCAGCTTGTAGCGGAAGAACCCGAGCCCGTCCCGCTCGCCGAGCGTCACATCCCAGGTGTTCGCCGCGCCGGTCGCCGGATCGCTCGGCCGCTCGCGGGGAAGGGGATAGGCCAGCACGTCGAGCGCCCGGCCGGCATCCAGCGCGCAGCCCTCGCGATCCAGCGCGAAGCGACCGTCGTCCCCGAAGCAGGCGCCCACGCCGGTCACGTCGATGGCGTAGCTCGCGCCCTCGGCCGACAGGCCGGGGGGCGCGTCGATCTCGCAAGGCCTGCCGAGGAAGCAGTCGCCGTCGGGCGGGCTCCCGAGGGTCGTGGTGTTGACGATCGCATAGACCCGCTGCGATCGATCCAGGACCGGCGAGCCGGAGCTGCCGTTCGCGATGCCGGCGCAGCGGTTCCGGTGCGCGTCGAACCAGTGCCAGCGGTGCTCGACGACATCGAAGGTGCCCTCCTCGGTGCAGCGAGCGCGCCGCAAAAACTCCACCTCGAGCTGCGGCGCGCCCACCACCGACACGGGCGCGCCTGGAGACGGCGCCGAGGGCGCGACGCCGAGCGCGACGACGCCGCGCGCCGCGAGCGCGCCGATCGTGGCGTCCAGCTCGACGACCGCGAGATCGGTGCCCTTCATCGTCGCGTAGCGGATCGTCCTCGCCGGGATCACCACCTGCGTCTCCTCCGTGTCGACGAAGTAGTTGAAGATCATCTGGAGATCCGGGGCCGCCTCGGTATCCACGAACACCGCGTTGGCCGCGGCCTCCGCGGTCCACTCGTGGGTACAGTGGGCGTTGGTCAGCACGTGCGCCGGCGCTTCCAGGCGCCCCGCAGGGTCGACGAGAACGGCGGTGCAGGCCCCGGAGCCCAGGCCGCCCCTCAGCCGTCCCACCGCCCTGAGAGGCGCGTTGGCCTCGTCCAGCCCCGAGAGGAGCTCGGATTCCCCGCCGCCTGGCCCGCCTCCGCCAGCGCTGCCAGCGCCGCCGTCTCCGCCCGCGCCGGCCTCTCCGCCGTATCCGCCTGCGCCGGCCTCTCCGCCTGTGCCGGCCTCTCCGCCTGCGCCGCCCGCGCCGGCGCTGCCGTGCCCGCTCGTACCCGAGCCGGCGCCGGCATGTCCGGCCGCACCGTCGGTCGGTGGCGGCGATGCGCAGGACGAGGAGACGAGGCCGGCGCAGGAGAGCAGCCCCGCGAGCATCAGCGTGGAAGGACGCGACGTCATCGATCGAGCTCCTTGGATGGCGAGACGCCGAAGCTTACTCGCCGCACCTGCGGCTCGGTCGGCGTGATCCTGCCCGAGCAGCCCGAGCGCCTCCTTGACACGCGGCTGAGGCCGCTCCATAAGTTGGTTGTACGACCAACCAACAAACTGACGCGCCAGCGCGCGCAGGGGTGCAGGATGCCTCGTCCGTCGAACACCGCGGAACGTCGAGCCCAGATCGCTCGCGCTCTCTTGAAGGTCATGGCGGAGCGCGGCTACGAGGGGGCGTCCATCGGGGCCATCGCGGCGGCGGCTCACATCGTGCCGGGGCTGGTCCACTACCACTTCGAGAGCAAGCGAGAGATCTTGCTCGCCGCCGTCGAGCTGCTCGCGCAGGACTACGAAGCTCGGATCGAGCGGTGCCTCGCTGTCGCGGCGGGCGATCCAGAGGCCGAGCTCCGCGCGTTCATCGACGCGCACCTGCGGGTGGGCGAGGGGGCCGACCCTCAGGCGCTCGCCTGCTGGATCTGCATCAGCGGCGAGGCGCTCCGGGACGCCGGGGTGCAAAAGGCGTTCGCGGGCGCGCTCGAGAGCGCGGTCAGGAGGCTCGCTGCCATCGTGCGGCGCGGCGCGCGGGAGCGGGTGTTCTCCCGCGCGCGGGTCGACGCGGACGCCGCGGCTGCGGCCATCGTGGCCACCATTCAGGGGTACTTCGTGCTCGCCGCCACGGCGCGCGATCTCATCCCCCCGGGCTCGGCCGCCGGCGCGACGTGGGCGATGGCGTCGGGGCTCCTGGGCCTCTCTTTCGGAACGAGGAAGGCAAGCCGCTGATGAGCTCTCCCCATCTGTCCTTGCGGCGGCTCGGGCTCTTGACGTCGCTCTACATCTGCCAGGGGCTCCCTTTCGGCTTCTTCACCCAGGCGCTCCCCGTCCTCCTGCGCAAGCAGGGGATCTCGCTCGAGGGCATCGGGCTCGCCTCCCTGCTCGCGCTCCCGTGGGCGCTCAAGTTCCTCTGGGCGCCGCTCGTCGATCGCTTCTTCTCTCCCCGGCTCGGGCGTCGCCGCTCGTGGATCCTCCCCTTGCAGGCGCTCACGATCGTGGCGCTCGGGCTCCTCTCGCTGCGGGAGCCCGGTGAGGGGCTCTCCTCTGTGCTCGTGGCGGTGCTGATCGTCAATCTGCTCTCGGCAACGCAGGACATCGCCACGGACGGCCTGGCGGTGGACATGCTGGAGCCCGGCGAGCGGGGCTGGGCCAACGGCGTCCAGGTGGCCGGGTATCGGGCTGGGATGATCGTGGGAGGAGGGGCGCTGCTCGTCTTCTTCGACCGGCTGGGCTGGGGGCTGACCTTTGCGCTCATGGCCCTGGCGATCGCGATCCTGAGCGTCCCCACGCTGCTTGCCCGCGAGGTCGGTGGAGGGCGCGAAGGGGCTCGATCCTCCTCGGTCGCCGCCATTGCCACCTCGTTCTGGAGGCGCCCTCACGCGACGCGGGTGCTCGCGCTCATCGTCGTGTACAAGCTCGGCGACGCCTTCGCGGTCGGCATGCTGCGGCCGTTCCTCTCCGATCTCGGCCTCTCGCTCGCGGACATCGGCTGGCTGCTCGGGACGGTGGGCTTCGTGGCGGGGCTGCTCGGCGCGCTGGCCGGCGGGGCGCTGGTGCTGCGGCTCGGGCGGCGATCGTCGCTCGTCGGCTTCGCCGTCCTCCAGGCGGTGAGCGTGCTCGGGTACGCGTACGTCGCGCGCGCGGACACAGGGGTGCCGCTCTTGGCGGCGCTCTGCGCGTTCGAGCACTTCGCCGGGGGGATGGCCACGGCGGCGCTCTTCACGTGCATGATGGACTGGACCGATCCGGAGTGCGCCGCCACGGACTATACCCTTCAGGCGAGCGCGATGGTGATCGCCACGGGGGTCGCCTCGGCCGCCAGCGGCTTCTCCGCGGGGCGCCTCGGCTACCCGCTTCACTTCAGCATGGCGGCTGCGCTGGCGGGCCTCTCACCGATCCTCACGCACCTGCTGTTTCCGGGCGCGCGCTTCCCCGCGAAGATCGCGCTCGAGGAGGCTTCGTGAACACCTCGCTCGCCAGCACCCTGAGCCGCGTTGTTGCAGGTGATCGCGACAGTGCCCCCCGACAGGGGACGGAATGCTCGTTTCTGTCAACCAGCCTGTGCGCCGTGGCTTTACGGTGGGACGGCCGCTTCGAGGATCTCGGTTTTCGGATCGCGTTTGGATCTCAGCCCCCCGTGAGCTCGATCCTGTCCGTCAGCGGCGCGAGGTCGACGTGCAGGGCTGACAGTCCGCGCGGAACATGCGTGGGCTCGACGTCGAGCGAGAGCGCGAGCCTCGACGCCGTGAGCGTCGCGAGGCCGGTGCGCTCGTCGAGCCTGCCCCACAGCCCCGTGGTCACCACGCCCGCCGCGACGACCTTCTCCTGCTGCCGCTCGTCGACGAACGTCGCCTGCACGATGAGCACGGCGTCATCGATCCGGATCTGCCCGTCGCGCGCCGTCATGGGCGCGCCCGCCGACAAGAAGAGCTGCATCTCGGTGAGCCGAAGGGGCGGGACATCCTTGGTCTCGCGACCCTCGAGGTCGAGGCCGATGGGCAGGATGTCCCAAGGCGGATCGACGCGCCACTTGGGGTTGAAGGAGCCCGGGGTGCCGGCAATGATGTCGAGGCAGTCGTAGATGTCGAACTGGTGCTCGGCCGCGTAAGCCTCCTTCTCCGCCTGCGTGACCTCGATGGGCTTCTTCACGGCGATGGCCACATTGCCGCCCCAGGTCCGCACGGCGATGACGGGGTCGGGCGTCGAGGGATCGAAGGTCTTCGGGTCGTCGACGGCCTCGAGCCCGATGATCACGGGCAGGGGCAGCGTCTCATCGCCCGCCGGAGCCGGCTGCGCGTTTGGCGGTCCGACCACCGAGAACAGCCCTGTTTTGTCGATGAGCTTCGGCGGCCCACAGAGGAGGTTGTTGAAATGGCCGTCCACGTGCACGTTCGCGAAATAACCCTCCTCGATCGGATTACACGGGGTCGGCTGCTGCCAGAAGAAGTCGGAGGTGCTGAGCGTGGTCGGCGCAGGGAACGGCTCGGAGATGTCCATGTCGCCACCCACGAGGAGCGCCTTGAATTCAGGGAGCAGCCCGTCCGGGGGGCCGTCCGCCACGGCCAAGGTGGTGGCCTTCAAGGTCGCCGTGGCGTGGCCCGCCTCGAGAGCGGGGAGCGGCACCGGGATCGAGACCGACGCCCTGATCTTGTCGCCGCTCGGCGTGGACACCCACTCGAAGGTGAGCGGCTCCTGCGTGGGGAAGGCGAACTTCATGTTGCCGACGATCTCGTTGGCGATGGCCACGCCGTTCCCCACCTCGACGGGCGGCACCATGAACGCGAGCAAGCAGAGGGTGAGCTGCGCCTCCTCGATGGCCAGGTCCACGTACCCGCTGCCGACGATGTGGCGGCCGTCCGCCGAGAGCGAGAGCGGCAGCTGGACGTCGGCCTCCACGTCGACGTCGAGGTCGCCGATGCAGAACTGGAAGTCATCGCAGTAGTCGTCGCATCTGTTGGCCACGCAGGTGTACCCGCTGTTGCCGCAGTCGCTGTCCTCCTCGCAGGGCATCCCGAAGGCCCAGTTGTCCTCCGAGCCGCAGCTGTTCGGATCGCCGTTGTCCGAATGCTGCATCTTCACCTTGTTGACATCGGCGTGGAGTTGCAGGTCCAGGCGCGGCGAGCCATCCGCCATCTCGACGAGAGCGACCTTCACCTGGTCGACGGGCATTTGCATCGTGGAGAGCGTCTCGTTCGCGTCGGCGATACCGCTCTTGACCCGGTCGCGCACGAGCCCGAAGTCGAAGAACGCGCTCCAGTCGGTGCCGAGGCTCGGCGCCAGGGCGCTGCCGTCGTAAAACGCGCTCTGGGAGAGCGGCAGCCCGGAAAGTTTGCCGGTCACGATGCGCAGCGCGACGCGATCGCCGGGATCGACGCTGCCATCGGCAGAGCCATCCACGCTGATGCCGGCGTAGGCGATGGGCGCGTCCCCAGCCACGGGCGCGAGGTCCGCTGGATCGAGCGCGTTGCAGATGGGCGAGTCGTCGATGCCGAACATCGAGGGCGGCAGCGCAACCACGCCCTTCTCGATGCTCGTGATGGTGACGCACATGTCCTGCCCGTCGAATTCGACTGCGAAGGTGGCCGTCAGGTCAGCGACGTCGACGGTGGTCGTGCATCCCGGGGTCTCCGCGCACTTCACGCTCTTGAAGGTGGCCACGAACGGGAGCTCGCCGGACAGCCCCGAGTCCGGCGCGCTCTCGTCGCGCGTTATCATCGCGCCAGGCAGGAGGCTGCCGCTGGCGTCGCGGAACCGGGCGTACTCGAGGAGGTAAAGCGTCGGATCGCCGGGGTCGATCTGCGTCTCGCTCGGGCAGCTCAGATCCGCGGCGGCCTCGCCGGCGCTGGCGAAGAGCTGGAGCAGCCGCTCCTGCTCGAGCTGCACCTCCATCACGCGCCCGGCCTTGGCCTCCGTCGCGCCGGTGAGCGCGCTCATGAGCGCGAGCATCCCCGCCGCGTTCGCGACGTGCTTCTTGGATAACATCGGCTTCTTGTTGTTCATCGTGCGTTCCCCCTTCGTGCGCAGCATGCGAGGCGTGCGGAGAGCACGGCACGAACGATTCTCTTACTCATGAGCTCAACTCCTGGACGGTCGCCCAATCCGCTCGAGCGGCGCCGCGGTGCAATTGCAACACGCGTGCCCGGTCGATGACTCGCGGTGGGCTTGAGTCGCGCGAGGGACGTGGCGAGCGTCCGAAGCCAGCTAGGGGCATTCCAGCCGGCGGCTCCGGGGCGATGCCTCAAGGCGCGTTCGGGCTGACAGGATCGCGCGCGGCGAGCCTGCGGGGCGCTCGTCCCCTGGAAGGGACACCTGTCTCCAAAATGAGAATCCCCGAAACGGGACAGGGGCTTCGCCGCGTGGGCGCCACAGGGCGCTGCGGGCATCGCCTGACCGAGAACGCAGGCCAACCCAGGCGACTCGGGAGGGACGTTCTTGTACTCGAACCGCGTCCTCGGCATGCTTCATGGAGACGTGTTCGAATGGGAGATCCGAAACAAGCACACCAGCATCCAGATGCACCTCAACCGCGCTCGCGCGCCCTCCTCCATCGACTCCACCGCCGGTGCGTGACGCTTCCCCGGCAGGCGAAATTCCGGTGCGGCACGGTGGCCGTCCTGTTATTCTGCACGCTGCATGATCCGGGAAGGTGCCGCTCGGGTGCCCAGCGACGCCGAGACGGTCCCCGTCTCGGTGCGGAGGGGGGAGAGCATTGCCGAGCGCCTCCAGAAGTTTGACCCGGGCGCACGCTCGGAGGCGGCTCCGGTCGAGAATGTGCCGCTCGGGCCGGGCGACATCCTGGGGCACTATCGCATCCTTGGCCGCCTCGGCAGCGGCGGTATGGGGGACATCCATCGCGCGCTCGATCTCCAGCTGGAGCGCGAGGTGGCGCTCAAGGTCGCCTTGGAGCCCGTGGCCTCCGACCACGATGCGATGCTCCGCGAGGCGCGCGCGTTAGCCGCGCTGAACCATCCGAACGTGGTCACGGTCCACGAGGTCGGCGTACACGAAGGCTGCGCCTACATCGTGATGGAGCTCCTCCGTGGCGAGACCCTCCGGTCGCGCATGGACCGCGAGCGGCCTTCCCTGGTGGAGGCGTGCTCCTGGGCCTGCGATGTGCTGCGTGGTCTGTCCGCAGCCCACAGCGCATATATCGTCCACCTGGACATCAAGCCCGAGAACGTCTTCCTCACCAAGGACGGCCCCCTGAAGCTCATCGATTTCGGTGTTGCGCGGCGGAAGCGCACCGGCGCGGAGGAGCCCGATGGGATCGCCGGGACGATCGCCTACATGGCGCCCGAGCAGCTGCTCGGCGATCCGATCGACTTTCGGGCGGACATCTTCTCCTTCGGCGTCCTGCTCCACGAGCTCGTCACGGGGCGGCACCCGTTCCTTGGCCCGAACGTCGGGGCCACGATGCACGCGCTGCTCCAGGGCGACTTCTTCCAGGACGGCGCGGCGTTCGATCCGGAGGTCGAGGCCATCGTGCGCGCCTGCATGGAGCTCGAGCCGTCGGCACGGCCGCCGAGCTGCGCGCATGTGCTGGAGGATCTCCAGCGGGTGCTTCGCGCGCGAACCCACGAGCACCCGGCACAGGCGACGCTGGTCGCGAATCGCACGGTCGCGAGCGAGCGAACCGACGAGCCCCGGACGCAGGCCGAGTTCGCCCAGCAAACGACCGACATCGCGCCGGCGCCGAGAGCGCCCGCGGCGAAGAACAACCGCCTCCTGCCGATCCTCGGCATTGGCCTCGTGGCGGCCGCGGCGGCCTTTGCCGACACGGTCGGCACGAAAGAGGAAGCGTCGAGCCAGGCCGCCCCCCCAGCCCCCGCAACCCAGGCCGCGCGGAGCCAATACACCCTCGAGCTCGAATCGAGCCCGGTGGGCGCGACCGTGCGCGAGCGCGACAAGGAGCTGGGCAAGACGCCGATGACCATCGAGCTGGACGGCCTCGCCACAGCGCCCCGCGTCTTCACGCTCTCGCTGGCGGGGTACGTCGATTACACGTTCCGGCAAGAGCCAGCGTTCCGGGATATCCGCTTCGTCGCCACGCTGGCCCAGGTCCAGGCTGCGCCCGAGTCGGCCCCGCCGCCCACGTCCAAGCCGGCGAGCTCCGGCGCGAAACAGGCCCCGAAGAAGAGCCCTCGCAGCCCGCTGCCTACGAAGACCACCGCATCTGCCGCCCCGGAGCCGTCTCCTTCCGTCAGCACGCTCCTCTTCCGCCGCACTCGCTGACCTGGCGCGTCCTCTTCACGGATGCTGGAACGTGAGGTCGAACAGGACGGTGCGGCCGTTCTGGCGCGTGAGCCTGGAGCGGTACGAGGCTGCGTTGATATAGTCGTAGCGCTGGTCGGCGACGTTGTAGAGGCCGAGCACGTAGCTCAGGCCAAACCGCCGGGTCCCCCCCGAGAGCGTCACGTCGGCCGTGACGCTCTCGCGCGTCACCTCGTCGCCGCTCAAGGCGATCCGGCGCGGCGCTTCGAAGTTGATGCGCACGCCGAGGGAGGCGACCTCCTGGAGGACGGGCACGACGCCGCGGGCCGCAGCGAAGTGCTCGGGCACGTTGACGAGCCGCGGGTTTCTCTGGAGCGCGAGCTCATCGCCCGCGGGGAAGTACCGGGCGCGCTGGTAGCTGTAATGGGCGGAGAGGAACCAGCCCTGGCGCCACTCCCGGCGCACCTCCACGTCCGTACCCACGATGAGCGCCGGCTCGCTCCGGTTGACATAGCGCTGCGGGACCTCGGGCGCCGTGCTCGGCGCGCCCGTCTGCGGGTCCACGGTGATCGTGTTGATGATGTCCTCGACCCGGCTGATCCAGCTCGATCCGAGCACCGACCAGTCGTCGAGGAAGCGCTGGGAGAGCTCGATCTCGCCCGTGTAAATGTGCTCTGGCACGAGGAAGAAGCCCTTCTCCGGGTCCGTGGCCTTCACCTGCGCCCCGCCGGGCCCGTCGTGATAGAATTGCTCGTAGATGCTGGGCGTGCGGAAGGAGTTGCCGCCCATCAGCTTGAGGGTCGTCGCCTTCGCCGCCTTGACGATGACCGCGCCGCGGAAGATCGGCGTGCCGGTGTCCTTGCTCGGCCCGTCGTAGTCGAACCGGTTGTAACGGACGCCTGCCGAGAGGCGCAGCCATGAGGCCGCGCCCCAGTCCGCGATCATGTAAGGCGCGAACATGCGACTGGGGTGGTCCTCGTCCACGTACGTCGTGCCGTCCTCCTCGTAGCCGAAGATCGAGGCGACGGGGTGCTCCTGGACCTCGGCGCCGCCGGTGACGCGCAGGCCGTCGACCGGTATCCACGACAGGCGCCCCTCGGCGCCGAACCAGGTACCTTGCAGGCTGTCGGTCGAGAGGCCACTCTTAAAGGCGTACTCCCCGTCGTAGTTGTAATGGTTCAGGTGCGCCCGGAGGAGGAGCTGGAGCGACCGCGTGAGCTTAGGTTCGACGCGCACCTCGCCGAGGAACCGCTCGTCGAAGAGGAAGGTGCGCGCGTCATTGAATATCGTTCCATACGCGCCGATGGGCACGCGGTGCATGTTCTGGTTGTAATACCATTGCGCTGTCAGCGGGCCGGACCAGAGCCGCCCGGCCGTACCGCGCGCGCGGTGGAAGTCGACCCCGTTCGCCACGCTCGCGACGCCCGGCGAATCTCGCTGGTACACGGGGGAGTCGAAGCCATCCGAGGTCGACGCCGAGGCGCTGGCCCAGAGGCCGCTCTTCGGGGTGAAGTTCACATGGAACCCGGCGCGGCCGCGGATCACCGCGTTCTCATACGTGCCGACGCTCGCGTGCACCGAGCTCGGCTGGTCCTTGGTGCGGGGGACCATGTTGATGACGCCGCTCATGGCGTTCGCGCCGTACAGCAAGGATCCCGGGCCGCGCACGACCTCGATCCGATCGATGTCCTGGAGGTCGGGACGGCCATCCGTGCCGATGTACGTGCTGTTGAGCAGGTTGTCGTTGAGGATGGCGCCGTCCTGCAGCACGAGCATACGGTTGCCGTAATCGTTGGGCTCCCCGATGCCGCGGATGGACGCCGACAGGTACGTCCTGTCATTCGAGAGCGCCACGCCGCGGATGCCGCGCAGCGCCTCCCAGAGGGTCGGATAGCCGAACGCGCGGAGCTCCTGCCCGTCGATGACGGTGACAGAGGAGGGCGCGTCGTCGATGTTCTCCGTGAAGCGCGAGGCGGCGGCGACCTGGCGGAGCGGCACGAGCCGCAGATCCAGCAGCTGCGTCTGCTGATTCGCCTTGACCTCGATCACGCGCGCGATGGGGGCGTATCCGCGCAGGGTGACTTTGACCAGCCGCCACCCCACGGGGATGTTCTGCACCACGGTGGGCGTGAATCCGAGGGCCTTCCCGTCGATCTCGACCACCGCGTCGCGCTCGCTGGCTTGCACGACCACCGTGCCCGTGAGCGGGGTCATCGTGGCGATCGCCCTGACGGTCTCCCGGGCCATGACCAGGATCTGCTGCTGCGGCGCCTGATACCCGTCGCGGTGAAAGAAGAGGACGTGCGGGCCGGGGGCGATGGCGAAGGTGCACGGCGCAACGCACACCGGCGGGGCCCGCTCGTCGTCCACGTGGACGGCCGCACGCGGCGCGCCCTCGATGGCCACGTCGACGCTGCCGACGATGGGTTTGAGGACGAGCTGTACCCGGGTCTCGGAGCCGAGCTTGGCGGTCACGTCGTCGAGGGTGACGGGCTCGTGGCCGGGCAGCTCGACGATAACCGTGGTCTTGCCCTCGGCCATGGCGAGCGACCGGGGCGCTTGGCCGCGGGAGCCGAGGTCCTTGCGCTCGAGGTAGATTGTGGCGCCCGGCGGACTGGATTCGACGCGGAGGACGGCCACCTTGGTGCCAATGCGCTGGATGATCGTCTGGATGGTGGCGATGGTCTGAGGGTTGGTCTCGCCGTCGAGCGCGTCGACGAAGTAGCGGTACGCTTCGGCATAACGCTGAAGCTTCTCGTAGGTAAGGGCGATATTGAGGACGACGTTGTGGTTGGGGACGAGGCGGTTCGATTGGAGGAACTGCTCGAGGGCGGCGCGGTAGTCGCCCTTCTCATAGGCCTCGTTGCCGATCTCGAAGTGCAGGTCGGCCTCGTCCGCGGCGCCGTCCGCGCGAGCGGCGACGGGCAGGAGCAGGGCGGTCGTCGACGCCAGCGCCGCGGCAGCCACGACGCGAGCCCGAGGCTTCTTTCGGGCCAGGGGCGCCATCGCAATCAGCGCCGCGAGAGGTCGAAAGCGCGAACGAGCCTGTAGGCGTGGGAGCGGGCGAGATCGAGCTTCGCCGCGGCGTCGGCCACGTTCCAGCCGTTCTCCTCCAGCGCATCGCGGAGCAGCGCGGACTGGAAGCGGCGAGTCGCCTCCTGGAACGTCAGCCCCCTGTACGGCCCGATCTCGACCGGAGCGCCGGCCCCCTTCTCCGGCCGGCTCGCCCCCGCCGCCGGCGGGAACAGGTGCCGCCGCTCGATCTGCGCGACCCCCTCCGCCGCCGCGCGGATCGCGGCGGCCTCCACGGCGTGCCCGAGCTCGCGCACGTTGCCGCTCCACTCCGCCGCCTCCACCGCGCAGAGCGCATCGACGCTGAGCTGCAGGCGGGGAAAGCCGTGGGTCTTGCACGTCTCCGCGCAGAAATATTCCGAGAGGAGCGCGACGTCCTCCCGCCGCTCGGTGAGCGACGGGAGCCGGATCGGCAACACCTGGAGCCGGTAGAACAGGTCCTCGCGAAACTCCTTGCGCTGGACTGCCACCTTGAGATCGACGTTCGTGGCGGCGAGCACGCGCACGTCGGCCCGGACAGGCCGCGTCCCGCCCAGCGGGTAGTACTCCTTGGACTGGAGGAGCTGGAGCAGCTTGGCCTGCCCCGAGGGCTTCAGCTCTCCGATCTCGTCGAGGAACAGCGTGCCCCCCTCCGCGGCGGCCACCTTGCCCTCGATCTTTCTCCCAGCCGTCGAGTGCGCGCCCGGCAGCGCCCCGAACAGCTCGCTCTCGAGGAGCGCCTCCGGGAGCGCCGCGCAGTTCAGCTCGACGAACGGCCCGCGAGCCCGCCGGCTGCTCTCGTGGATCACCCGGGCGAGCTGCGTTTTGCCTGTCCCGGAGGTCCCCGTGAGCAGGACCGTGATGTCCAGCGGGGCCGCCGCCGCGGCCTGCGCGAGCACATCGGCGAGGGCGGCGCTCCTGCCGACGATGCCGTCCGCCCGCAGCGTGCGGCGGAGGGGACGGGTCGAGTCCGCCTCGTCTGCCCTGCGCCTCCGGAGCAGCAGCCGTTCGGCGAACGGAGTGATGTGCCGCGCGAAGGCCTCGACGCGCCGCCGATCGTCCTCGGGGAAGGGGCCTTTTTTCGCGCGATTTTGCAGATAGACCACCCCCACCGGCGGAGCCGCACCGACGGGCGCGCAGAGGAGCGCCTCGATGCGGTTCTTCTGCACGCTCTTGCTCGTGGAGAAGCGAGGGTCGAGGAGCGCGGACACCGTGCTGATGGTGCGGCCCGTGGCGAGGGCCTCCGCGATGACCCCCCGCGAGAAATAACCACGGATCTCCGCCACATCCTTGTCTTCGCAGCCGTGGGCGACCCAGAACGTCGGCTCCCGGTCGTCGGGACTGGACATCAGCTCGACGTATCCCCGGAGAGCCCCGCTGATCTCGACGATCAACGCGAGCGCGTCCGAGAGGAACGGCTCGATCTCGTCGGCTTGACCGAGCTCCAGGAGCTTGCGGTAGAAATCCCGTTCTTTCTCGACGTGCGCCTGCGTCGCGGAGCCGTCGGTGGAAGAGGGCGACATCGCTCGTATATAACAAACGACGAGCGCGTCGCGGGGAGGATCGGTTCGCGAGCGGCCGTCGCCTCCTCGCCGAGTTCCTCGGGAGTCGCGCTCTACGCGAGCCGCGCCAAGGGACGCAGAAACAACGGAGGCAGCGTTCACTGGCATGTGCGCACGAGCGATCTCCCGTGGGATCAAGGGCTTAGCCGTGGATGCCGAGCATCTGACCGAGCAGCCGCTCGCTCGTGCGGTCGACCGTGGCGCGGGCGCCCTGCGCGAGCGCCGCGAGCCGCTCGAGGCCGCGCCGTCCCGCGAGCGCCGCCGCCCGTTCTGCCTCGGCGCGCGCGAGGTCGAGCGCGCGCGCCGTCGCGGGATGCCCGAGCAGCGCGGCGCGGAGCGTGTTCGCGTCGCCGCCGTCCACCGCGCCGATCCATCGGAGGAGCGGCGTCGTGCGCCCGGCGGCGCGATCTTCCGCCGCATTGAGGATGTCGTTCACCATCTGCAGCGCAGCGCCGAGGTGCACCACGAACGCCGATAGATCGTCGTGCAGATCGTCGCGCCCCGCGAAGGACGCGAGCGCGATGAGCGGGATCGCCATCCCGAGGAACTTCTCGCCTGCGCGCTCGGCCGGCATGCCGTCGGGCGCGCACCGCTCGTCGATCTCCTGGGCCGAGGTGTCGGCGAAGCGCGCCATCAGGCGAGAGCGCGCGAGCCACGCCGCCCGCGGGATCTGCGCCTCGGCGAGCAGCGCGAGGTGGAACGCGAGCGCCGCTTCCATCGCGTAGACCGAAGCGCGATCGACGATCGCCTCCTCGTCCACGAGGTCGTCCTGCAGGCGCACGTAGAGGTACTCCATCACCGTCGCGCGCCCGACGAGCCCGGCGCGCGGATCGCCTGCGAGCCCGAAGTCCACGGCGGCGGCGTCGACGAGCCGCACGAACGGCGTCGCGCCGGGCCGCTCGAGCGCGTCGCGCACCCCCTCTCCGCCGTTCATCCGCGCGATGCGCCCGAGGGCGGCGTCGAGGCGGCGGCGCAGCGCCGGACCCGCGCCCTCCCGAAGGCGCGCGAGATCGCGGATGGCGTCATCCAGCCAGGAGCAGATCGCTTCGGAATGCATCGAGATCGTCCTCCGGATCGAGCAGCAGGTCGAGGTAGCCCCACGCGACGCTGACGCGCAGGCGGATCACGCCCGCGGAGTAAGTGCACATCAGCCCGGTGTCGGGCTCGATACGCGCGGCGAGCGGGATCCCCGCGCGCGCCAGCGCGGCGCGGTGCGCCTCGAAGAGCGCGCGCGCCTCATCCCACACGGATCACCTCGAACGCGGCGATGCGATCGCCCTCGATCACGAAGCGGCCGCGCCAGCGCGACGCGTCCCGGCCCGGGAGCTCGGTGATCCACTCGGCGATCACGACGCTCCCGTCCTCGTCAAACGCGACGAAGCGCATCCGCGATTCGGGTTCGCACGTGCGATACCAGGCGGCCTTCAGCGCCACGCCGACGCGGCCGGGGAGCTGGACGGCCAGGGGGTTCTCGTCGCGGCAGTCGGGCGTGAGGATCTCGTCGAGCTCCTCGATGCGCCCGTGCTCGAGCACCGCTCCGAGGCGCCGCACCAGCGCGGCGCCGCCCGACGCCGCGGCGCTCATGGCACCACCGGGAGCGCGCGCCGGGCGCGGCCGTTCTCACGACCCAAGAGGCCCGCGCGCGGCTCGGCGTCGCGCTCGATCCGGCGGCCCGGAACCACGTCGAGGCAGATCTCGTCGTTGCCGAAGAAGCCGGCGCCCGAGGCCGTGACGAACGCGCGGCAATGCCCGCACCCTTCACGTTGGCTGCAGGTGGAGCAGCCGTCGTAGTCCCGGTCGCGCATCCGCGCGTGCGCCGCGAAGCCAGGCAGCCGGTCGAACAGCCCCGGGGACCAGGTGCCGTAAACGGGCGTGGCCACCGGGTGGCACGGCGACACCGTGCGGTCGGCGTGGACACAGACGCGTCCGCGGCCCGCCGTGCACTGATAGAGCATCTCCTCCGGGTAGCCGAGGCGGCGCAGGATCGGGTTGATCACTGGATACGCCGCCACCACCACGCGAATCCCGAGGCGCCACGCGAGCGTGACGTGAGCCGCGAGCAGCTCGAGGTCGGACGGCGAGAACGCCATGAGC
The DNA here is from genome assembly GCF_051473855.1 of Sorangium sp. So ce375. NCBI lineage: Bacteria > Pseudomonadati > Myxococcota > Polyangiales > Polyangiaceae > Sorangium > Sorangium sp. So ce375. Next base: position 7,833,107 of record NZ_CP150335.1, on the reverse strand, counting down.
GGCACGCCCGGCTTCTGCGTACCCGTCGGCCCGACGCCCACGGGAAAGAGCGTGATCCCGGAGAGCCCCGGGTGCGCGGCCCAGCGCTCCAGGAGGAACTCGGGCAAGCGCGCGAGCACCGACTTCGTGACCACCGTCATGATGGTCACCGGCACGCCTGCGGCGATCGCGCGTCTCACGGCGTCGTCCGCCTCGTCGAAGCGCCCGGGGCCGCGCACCGGGTCGTGAACCTCGCGCGGGCCGTCGAAGCTCACCGAGATCCGGGCGCGAGCCCGGTGCGCCGCGAGGCGGGCGATCGTCCGGTCGTCAAGGAGGGTCCCGTTCGTGTTGACGAGCGCCGTCGCGTAATCGAGCGAGAGGCCGAGGTCGATGAGCTCGAGCAGCCCTCGCCACGCGAACGGCTCGCCGCCGGTGATATGGAGAAGGTCGAACCGGCCTGCCCCCTCGCGGACGATCTCCTCTGCCAGGTCTCGCGGAACATCGGATGTCCAGCCGCGCGACCAGCCGACGAAGCAGTAATCACAGCGCAGGTTGCAGCGCCGCGTCACCTCGATATCCAAAGAACGCTCCACGATGCACCTCCCTGACTAGCCGGCGCTCGTCCCGCGGTCAGGTGCAGGTACAGGTTCCGGACGACGCGGCGCTTGCGGCCTGCGACATCACGTCGCCGAGCTCGGAGGCTTCGAGCGCGACGCCGCGCGCGGCGAGGATCTCGTGGACGGCCTGGCCGTCGTTGCGCGCAATGGCGCCGGCGAGCGCCTGGATGACCGCATGATCGCCATTCACGGCATGAAGGATGCGCGACGTGACATTGGACATGATCTGCTCCCTTGCTGGACCGCCGAACGGCGGCGCGTTGTTCCCCGCATCAGGACCAGCACGGAGCGTGCCGGCGGTCGGGAGGCGGTGGATCAGGGGCACGTCGGTCGTGTGTTGCGCCCGAACACGAGCTCCGGTCAAAGGCCCGCCGGCGGCCATCCTGTGCGATCGCGCCAGCCGGGCTGTCTCCTGGAAGGGACGGTGTCCCAGAAATGAGAATCCCCGAGACGGGACGCGCGCTCACGGCGCTCGACGCAGCCCACGCGGGGCCGCCCCAAGTCCTCGACAGTGCGCAGACCGCTGCGCTCATCGCGATAGTCTGCAGCCCGCAGCCCGCCCCGGGCCGCGGTGGTCGCTTAACTCGCCAGGGCCCTGACCCGCGCCGTCGCAGTCGGCGCCGAGATGGCGGCTCGGGTCGTTCACAAGGCGATCGGCCGCGGGCTGCTGGTGACATCGGAGGCGTGAGCACGCTTGGGCCGAGCGTCGGATAAATAATAGTGGCCGCCTACCTGGATCGGCCGCTCGGCCAGGTTTTCTGCGTAGGTTCGCGTGCGCGCACACGTGTGCCGCACGCACGACGCAAGGCCGCAGAGGGGCTCCCTCCTCGTCTCAGAACGTCATCGCCCCAAGGCGCCGCGGAATTCTATCCTCGTCGCCCCTGGTACGTACCTTGCAAGACCTTGCAAGACGGGGGACGCAAGGCTGCGGCGACGCCGGCAAGCTCCCCGTGGATGACGGAAACGGCGCGACTGAAAACGCTGACGCCCGTCCGTGCCTCGCTCGCCCAAAGTATAGATTGACGGAGTGCGCCCCGAGAGCCCGGGGATTTGCAGTAATCATCAGCGATTGAAAGTGGAGGCAGAACGCCTGCATCCGGTCAACTCGTTGGAGCTGCGCCCGCCCTGCCCGGCGGGTCGACGCGAGCCGGAGCCGACTCCGGAGCGAACATCAAAGCATCAAGCCACTCGGCTCAACCTCGACACACAACCGTCACTAACCAGAGGTCCATTATGTTGCTCGAATTCAGGTTGCGTACGAACACTCTCGCAAATAGGGTATTGAAGGCATTCAACGCCGACGAGGTCTGCGCTCCGGGGACATTCGCGGTCGGCGGCGCCGCTCATGTGATCGATCACGTGGAGATCACCAGCCCTCCGACCTTCCACCGAGTGCCGAACCCCTACAAGGCCGTCACCACCCAGAACGGCGGTAGCGTGGTATCCGGCGCATACGACGTGCACATCCACCAGAGCGTCACCCTCTTTCCCGTCGGGCTGGCGGAGCTGGAGAGCAGCGGAGAGAGCCCTACGCAAGGGAGCCTCACCCCGGTGATCACGCTGATCTTACGGATCGGCTTTGGACTCAACGAGCAGGGTAGCGCCGCTTACAGAATCGAATACGTTGACGTGGATCTGGGGGACCTCGGGTCCTTCCTTACGGCCGAAGAGGCGGCGAATGTCGTCGCGGCGATCGACGCCGTGGTCATCCCGATCGGGACCACCCCCTGGGAGACCCTGCCGGTGACCGATCTCGCCCAGAAGCTGCAAACGACTCTCGTCGCCACGAACGTCGGCGTCGCGCTCGGAGGCAGCATCGATGACCCCGGCGGACAGGTGGTGATCTTTCGAATCGAACTGAATGGGCCCGATCCAACCATCGCGACCTGGAATGCCTTCTACGCTGCCGACTTCGACGGCGCGCTGTCCGCAGGGCTCGACTGGCAAGTATGGGTCGACAAGGAGATCGTCCTGAGCTCTTTCAACAGCCGGATTCACTCGCAACTGAGGCAGGCCAACGAGGAGGGCGCTTTCGTCCCCAGCTCCGCCCTCCCTTATGCGACATGGGACCCGTCTGTGCCGAAGGTCTCCGTCGCGTTCAGCGGCGAGGTTCCTCACGCCTGCAACGCAGTGGTGATCGCTATCCCGATCCCAGTCGACGTGGACGTGGACGTTATCATGGACATTTCCTTCCAGATCCCCGCGCCCAATCGGCTCCAGATAACTGGCAAGGTTTATTGGGACGCGAACGACGCCGAAGTGTTCGTTTGCGCGGTGAGCGGACTCCTCTTCTGGCCGATCGTGAGCCTCTGGATGTATGTCGACGGCAAGAACGTCCACTGTCCCGGCGGCGCGCCGCCCTGTCTGGACCTCGGGATCACGGGCACGCTCGTCACCCCCATCGGGGTCTTCATCGGCATTCTCACCAGCCCCGGCAGCTATAAGCCGGCGGATCTCGTCATCGATGGATTTCAAGAGGTCGACAAAACCGACGCGAACATGGAGTTCCGTCAGACGTTCGACAATTTCGAGCTCATCAATGGGATGAGCCTCACCCACGTGGGCGGAACGGAGAGCAGCCTTCAACTGGGCGGCACGTTCGTGCCCGCCGCCGTGGCGCTCCACGCGGAGCACACGCTCGGGGTCTCGACGTCGAAATTCGCCTGGGCCTATCAGGATCCCTGTGAATCGCCGAAGCTGGTCGTGTCCGCCCAGATTGATCTTCACGCCTCCGACGGCGTCGGAATCCCCCGGATCTGCACCGTGTCGGTGCTGGACGACCCTGCGAACCAGTACAAGCAGTTCCTCTCGGTGGGTGCTCAGTCGATTAGCATCGAGATTCCGGCCGCGAAAGTCAAGCAGGCGTTCCTGAACGCACCTTATCCCTGCAAGGTTCTGATCCAGACGAGCATGGGCGCTCGCATTCTGACGATCGACGCGTTCGCCGCCTTGAGCGACGCAGAGAAGCAGAAGATGGATATGGAACTCACGAAAACGAGGATCGAGAAGTGCAGGAGATGGATACCGATCTTCTGGGGCAAGCACTTCAACCCCAGGTGGCTCATCGATCCTCCCCCTTACGAGCGTGTTGTGGAACAGCTCTGGACGTTTGCGATCCGGGACTCTAGCGCGGGGGCCACGCTCGTCGTCAAGGACCTGCGCGGCCATGAGCTGGGCAGGAGCGTCGTGGACCGGAGCGGATCGGTCTGGCTCACGCTGGGCTTGCCGGCGGGTACCCGGGAGATCACCGCGGAAGTGGGGGCACCGGCGAATCGCCACTCGAGGGGCACCGCGGAAGCAGAAGGGAGAGGGATGCTGGGCATTTACCAGGTGGCGCTCGCGGAGGAGACCCTCCGTATTCCCGCGGCGCGACACGCGAGCTTGGGACACCACGAAGGACGGCGAGCGCTCTTCGTGCTCACCGATCGAGCCCTCGAGGTCTTCGACCTCCGGCACGGGACCGCGGCGAGGAAGGTCCACGAGATCGAGGCCCACGACTATGCGGGGTTCACGCCGTTTCTTGGCGGTGGAATCCTGTGGGGTGGCAGAGGGGCCCATTTCATCGCGTTCACCGACGAGCGCGGCGGAGGCGCCGTGAGCCTCGAACAGGGGGTCACGCTCGCGACGGTCACGGCGAAGGGCCATGCGTACTTGCTCACCGAGACTGGCATCAAATCCGTCTCCAGCACCCTGATGACGCGCTGGGTCCCCGCCATGGGAGTCAAGCACATGATCGCGACGCGAGACCACCTCATCGCGGCCAGCGATCGGCAGGTCTTTCGCCTCTGCCTGGAGACTCCCACCTATCCGCGGGTGGTCTCGTGCGCCGACGCGCCTCGTCTCGCGAGGCTGTTGCCGTACAGCGACATCCCCGGGATGAGCGGCAGCTTCCTCGTGGAAGCCGAGTGTGGCTCGGCGATGGTCCGCGCATTCGGTGAGGACGGTCTCCTGGAGGAGCGAGCGGCCTTCGAGCGGACGCCGGCCGTGCTGAGCGGAGCGTCCCTCGGAATGCTCAGGGCACGTCTGAACGAGGACGGGGCGATCGCTCTCCTGCGGGCCTATGCGGGTCGGAGCCTTGACGCCCTCGAGCTGGGCGGACCGGAATGGCCCATCGATCCCGCTGCTCCGGTCACGTCGGCGCTCGAGAGCCGCGTCGAGCGCCGCGACACCGCTCGCGCCTTCGAGCTGCCCGAAAAGGGCAGGGCGCCGTGCTGCCCTCGTTGCAGCGCGGCACGGAGCAGGGCTCGCCACGAGACCGGCAGCTCGGCACCGAACCCCAGAGATGCGAGCGCCTCTTCCGCAGCAAGGAGGAGCTCATGACCACTACTGTTGACACGATGACCGCGCTTCGCGCACTCCCCCCGCCCGCGGGCCCGCCGCCGGGCGGCGGCGACACCTTCGTCGAGTTGCTCGGGTACCGGCGCCCCGGCGACGGCGGCGGCGGGTTCTTCCGCTGGGACGCGACCGCGACCACGGTGGATAACGGCGGCACCGTGATTCGGCCCGGCGGCGCGCCGGTCAGCGGGCGCTGGCTGCGCGTGGTGAGCGGCCCGCTCTCCGTGCTCTGGTTCGGCGCCTACAATGACGGCACGCACGCGGCCGACACTCGCGCGGCGATCCAGGCCACGATCGACGCGATGACGAACGCCGCGGCACCGTCGCACACGACCGGCGCTGTGTACTTCCCGGGCCGCCTGGGCGACGTGGGCGAGTACGCCATCGACGCGTCGATCGTGCTCCCGCGTGTGCCGTATTTCGGCGGGCTGCGCATCTTCGGCGACGGCAAGCAGGCCTCGCAGCTCTCCGCCGCCGTCGCCGTGCCGATCTTCGTGCCCGACCAGAACGCCGCCAATACGAACTTTGCGCGATGGACGATCGAGCACATTGCGCTTGCGACGGGCGGCGCCGCGCGCGCGTTTGAGTTCTACACCCCGGCCCAGGGCCCGGTCGGCACGCCGTTGCCGAGCAACGGTCTCGTCGCGCGCGGCGAGCTGCACTTCGACGAGGTGCTCTTCGCGACCAGCTCGGGCAGCGCCGTCGATGGCCTGGTGTTCATCCGCGGCGGCTCGCGCTGCCGGCTGCGCAACTGCGAGTTCTATGGCATGAGCGGCACCGGGCCCGAGGACACCAAGGTCTCGGGCGTCGGGATCTTGCTGGACTACTCGAGCGGAACCGTGATCGAGAATTGCCGCAATATCGGCGTCCCGGGCGCGCTCTTGCGTGCGGACCATTCCGGCGAGCTGTGGGTCGCGAACTGCCGCTGCGAGGGCGGCTACGGCCGGCCCGCGTGGGAGTTCATCGGGGTCAAGAACGCCACGCTGATGAACCTCGCGAACGAGGGGGAGCGCGAGTCGCCGTCGCTCTTCCGCTTCGTGGACTGCGACAATATCGTGCTGGTCAACCCACAGCTCGCGACGGCGGACGGGCCGTGGAACGGTGGCTACCCCGACGGTATCCGTTTCGAGAATTGCCGGCAATGCATCGTGATCTCGCCCGTCGTGCCGATCTCCTTTGCGGACAGCTTCAACAACGGCACCGCGCGCATCGTCCGCATCGACGCCGCGAGCCGCAACATCCAGGTTCGCGGCCTGACGACCACCCACGCTTACTACGACACCGAGGTCGAGTGTCTCGGGCAGGACTGCTTCATCGAAGCGCAGACGGCCACGCGCGGGATGGTCGGCCGCGGCCGTGCCGTGCTCGACGCGGTGCGCGCACCGCGCGGCGCGCTCGGCCCGCCCACGAGCATCGTGGACCACCCGCCGGGCTTCGACCTCGAGATCGGCGGCGGTGACGGCGCGACGCCTGGCACGCACCACAGCGGCCACACGTTCGTGCAGCTCGGCGCCCCGGTGGCCAACGCCACCGCATCGATGTACTTCTCCGCGGGCGCGACGAATTTCTTGCGGATCTGGAAGCCGACCGCGGAGCGCGCGCTCGTGCAATCGATTGGCGGCGTCGGGCTCCACGTCGAGGGGCAGACCTCCCTCGGGATCGAGGGGCATACCGACGTGTCGATCGGCTCGCACGCCAACATGCTGATCCAGGTGTCCGGCACCCTGTCCATACGGCACGACACCGCGACGTGCCTCACCGTCAACGCGACGGGCATCGGGTTCTACGGCGCCGCGCCGGTCGCGAAGCCGACCGTGACCGGCTCGCGATCGAGCGGCGCGGCCCTCGCCGATCTCCTGGCGAAGCTCACCGCGCTCGGATTGATCAACAACGGGACGACGCCTTAAGCATCGTCCCTCCTCCTCGTCGCGCGGCATCTTCCTTGCAGCGCCCCACATGGTCCCCGACGGCGAGCACGACAACATTCACATCGTCGTCGACCCACGCTTCGTGCTGGCCAACACTCTGCACCTGCGCAGGCTGTGGGTTGTCCGTTGGCCGCCGCGACGTGCGTCCCCAGCCGCTTGCGCCCGGCTTCTGCGTACCCGTCGGCCCGGCGCCCACGCAGCGCAGACCCCTGAAATAGGTGAGACCCGGGACTGTAGCCTAGTCCCGGGCCTCGGTTTGCCGCCATCTGCGCACACCCACACGTTTAAGGTCGAAGGTCAGTCCTTACACCGCCGTGTTCTGCCATTGAACTACCGGCCATCACGGTCTGCGCGCCGGGGCGGGAGCGCCCCGGCGCCGCGCGAGGAGAGGCGACGCCTCACCGCGGCGCGGGCTGGCCAGGCTGGAATTGAACCAGCATCCGACGATTCAAGCCTCCTCCCGTTCGATTGGGTGATCGGCGGCGAATGCTCGAGCCTGGAGTGAGAGCTTGAGACACTGAACGGGCCGACGCTGCCTCTTCCATTGGGCTACCCCGCCGCGAGAGAGACGAGCAAATGGCGGGGGCAGGAGTCGAACCTGCACTGGGGCGCCGAGCCCATCAAGCTGAGCTTGAGCTTCAACTTGCACTCCGCGGCCACGATATCGCTCTGGCAGCCGCGGCGCAAGCGCCCCCGGGCGGGGGCGGCGCGCGTCAGGAGCTAAAGAGGAACCCGAGGACGGAGGCGCCGACCTTCTGCTCCTCGACCGTCTGGTTGTTCGCCTCCTCGCGGGCGAACTTGACCGCCTTCTGCAGCTTCTCCACCCGATCCAAGAGCTCGTTGATGCGCCGCGCCGGCAGCGCGCCCGAGAACTTGACCGTCTTCCAGTAACCGACGACCACGTCCTCGTGATAGACCTCCACCTGCGCCGGGTGCTTGTCCGTCGCCTCGGCCTTGACGTGGTTGCGCGGGATCTTCTTGGTCCGCGCCGTCTGCACCGGCTCCGTCGCCCAGGCGTCCGCGGAGGGATCGAGCGTCCAGCTCTCCGCCGCGTCGAGCACCGGCAGCTTCTTGATGAAGGTGTTCAGGTCGACGAGCTGCTTCTCCAGGAAGAGCAGGTAGGTCACGGGCACCCCCGTCAGCAGCACCTTGCCGTCGACGACCACGTCCGCGCGCGCCCTGCAGTTGGCGTAGTCCTTTGTGGCGGTGACGTCGAAGAGCTCGCCCAGGATGTCGATGGTGCTCCGGATGATGTCCTCGGCCTTCGCCTGCACCCGCGTCGCCTCGGGCGGGAGCTGCTCGCCCTCCTCGTCCTTCGACCGGTAGGTGCGCGAGATCCCCGAGAGCAGCGCCGGCTTCTGCAGCGCGTGGTGCGCCTCGGTGAGGCGCTGGTGGGAGCGGGCCTTGACGCCCTTCTCGATGGCGATGATCTGGTTCAAGCGAGGCATGGAAGTCTCCTGGGGGCTACGCTATCAGAGGAGCAAAGCGCCTGTCAGCGCCGTCGCGTGAGCCTGCGGCGGCGCTCTGGCCTCTGGCGCTCCGCTCGCCTGGCCCACCCGGTCGGCGTGGCGCGTGGCGCGTGGCGCGTGGCGCGTGGCGCGTGGCGCGTGGCGCGTGGCCAGCTGCGCGCCGAGTGGGCCCGCGGCGCGCGCCTAGGCTGGTGGGAGCAGGGTCCCGTCCGGCGCCGTCTCCGCCTCCGCTGCGTGCAAAGGGAGCTCGACGATGAAGGTGGCGCCCGCGCCGGGCTCGCTCTCGACGCGGATGGTGCCGCCGTGCGAGGCGACGATCCAGCGCACGATGTAGAGCCCGAGGCCGAGGCCGCCGAAGTTGCGGACGGCGACGGCGCGCTCGAAGCGCTCGAAGATCCTGGCTTGATCGGCCTCGGAGATGCCGATGCCGTGATCGCGGACGACGAGCAACGCGCGCTCGCCCTCGCGGCGCACGATGACGTGAATGGGCGCTCCCGCGCCGTACTTCATCGCGTTGGACAGCAGGTTGATGAAGACCTGCTCTATGCGAGAAGCATCCCAGTCCCCCACCACGGGCCCTTCCAGATCGACCTGGGTGCGGCAGCGGGCGTCCGCGAGCGGCTGTCGCATCCGTTCGAGCGCCTCGCGCGCCAGGGCCGCCAGATCGACCGGCGCGCGTGTGAGCGAGATGCGGCCGGCGTTGACGCGCGTGACGTCGAGCAGCTCGTTGACCAGGTGGGCGAGGCGCGCGATCTGGCGATCCAGGACCTGAATCGCGGCGTCGATGCGCTCCGGGGCGACCTCGGCGCGCTGGAGCTGGGGCAGGAGCCGAGCGAGGAGGTGGGCCTGCATCTTCAGCGAGGTGAGCGGGGTCTTGAGCTCGTGCGAGGCGACGAGGAGGAACTCGTTCCGTCGCTCGATCGCCACCTGGGCCTCGGCGAACAGGCGGCCGTTGTCGAGGGCGAGCGCGGCGCGGCTCCCGAGCTCCTGGGCCAGCCACAGGTCGGCCGTGCCGTAGGGGCGCCGGGGCGCGGTCGAAAGCAGGGTCATGACGCCGAAGCACCGGTCGCGCGCGAGGAGCGGAACCCGGAGGAAGGAGCGAATGCCTAGCTGCGTGAGCAGAGGCGCGGGGTGGACGTCGGCCGCCTCGGGCCGGTCCGGCGAGGTCGCCGCCAGGGGCCGAAGCGCGTCCATCACCGCGCCTGCGAGCTCTGCCGGCACCCCCGCGGTGACCGTGTGTCCCGGTGCGCCCGGGGCAGCGGCGAGGTCCACGTCGATGATGCACCCGTCGGCCAGCTCGGGCAGCGCGAGCTGGGCCACGCCGTCGAGGGTGGTGCCGTAGCCGAGGGCCATGAGCTTTCGGCTCGCCTCGGCGAGGAAGCGCTCGGCGAGCTCGGCCCGCTTGCGCTCGGTGATGTCGGTGGAGATGCCGCAGAGCACGCCGGGCATGACGCTCTCGCCGAGCGGGAACTTGACGGACAGGAAGGTGTGCAGCCCGTCCTCCAGCGGCAGCTCCTCCTCCCACTCCATCGGCACGCCCGCCTCGCGCACCTTCCGGTCGTGATCGTGCATGGCCTCGGCGATGGGAGAATCTACGATTTCGACGACCGTCTTTCCGATGAGCTCCTCGATCGGCCGGCGCATGAGGGCGCACACGTGCCGGTTGGCGAGCAGCAGCCGCCCTTCGTGATCCTTGGCGTAAATGGCCGTCGCCGAGCTGTCGACGACGGCCCGGAGGGTCGCCTCGTGGGCCTTCAGCGCCTGCTCCGCCCGCCGCCGGTCGGCGTTCTCCTGCGCGACCTTGGCATAGAGCACGGCGTTCTCCAGCGAGATGGCCGATTGCGACGCGAGCAGCTCGAGCACGGTGAGCCGCCCGGGGGTGAACGCCCCGGTGACGAGCGTGTTCTCCAGGTAGAGCACGCCGAGCAACCGCGCCTGCCGCACGATGGGCAGGCACAGCACCGACGTCGGCCTCTTCTGCGCGAAATACGCGTCCTCCGAGAACGCGTGCCTCCCCGCGGCGTCGTCGAGCAGCACGCGCTCATGGCTGCGGCGAACGTAGTTGAGGACGGATTGCGGCAGCGGGGCCGCCGCCGCCTCGGCAGCGTCGAGCAGCCGCGCCGTGCCCCCGGACGTCGAGAGCGCCGCCGCGACCGACAGGCGATCTTCCTGGACCAGGAGCAAGTACCCCTCTCCGGCGCCCGCCTGCTCGACCACGGTGCGCAGGAGCATCTCGAGCAGGCGCGGGAGCTGGAGCTCGCCGGAGATGCTCTGAGAAGCCTTGACGACGGACAGGACGTCGAACTGCTCGGCCCGGACGGCGAAGGTGACGGTGGGGGCGATCGGCTTGTGCGGGGCGAGGAAGGGATAGCGCTGGTCGAGCTGATCGACCTTGGCGTGGGCGCCCCAGCGGAAATAGGCGGTGCGCGCCGTTTGCAGGTGGGCGTCTGCGGACGTGGACAGGCCGCGCGCGCGATAAAACCCCGCGGCGAGCTCGCAGGCGATGGCCTCGTGCTGGACGAAGCCGTTCTCCCGCGCCGACGAGATGGCCTGCTCGTAGAGCCGGATGGCCTCGGGCTCGCGCCCGCGGAGCCGGGCGATCTCGGCGCGGACCAGGGTGTGTTTGGGGAGGAAGTTGTCGGGTCCGCTCCTGGCCCACTCGCCGAGCTGCCGCTCGCACTCGAGCAGCTCCTCGGGGAGCTCCCCCGGCGGCGCGGGCCGCGCCTCGTGGGCCTCGCTCGCGACGGCCGCGAGCGAGAGCGCGAGGTAATAGGAGCTCTCGGCGACGAGAGGGTTGGAATCGACCCTGCAAGGGTGCTCGGCGCGCCCGCGGGTCACCGCCGCGAGCGCCGCTCCGGGAGGTCCGAGCAGGAAGAGCGCCTGCGCCTTCAAGGTGTAATAGAGCGTGCGAACGAGCGGCGGATTCCCCTCCTCCAGCGACGCCTCGAAGGCCGGCGGATCCAGCTCGGATCCATCCAGCATCGAGAAGCGGACCGGCCTCCCGCGCAGCGCCTGGATCACGGCGTGGACGCCGAGGAGGATGTCGTGCGGCAACGCGTAGCCAGCCCTGCGCACGAAGCCGAGGCGCTCTTCGACCTCGCGGAGCACGTCCTCCAGCGGCTCCCCGGAGAGCAGCGGGAACATCTCGGCCCACATGCAGTTGTAGCACGCGTCGTTCAGGTTGCCGGACTCGACGGCGGCGCTGAAGCCGGCGCGCGTGTACGGAGTCGTCTCTCGGTAATGGCGCGTCCAGAAGACGACATGCTGTCCGAACATGGTGAGCACCACCGACTTCGTGGTGAGGAGACCGCTCTTCTGCGCCAGGTCGTGACCGAGCTTGCCGAACAGATATCCTTCCTTGTATCGCCCGTACCTCGGGCCGATCACCCTCGCGAAGAAGGTGTACGCGTGAGCGGAGCTCTCGGCGTTGCCGTGGCGCAGGCTGAGCTTCACCATGCGCAGGACGACGAGGTAGTGCAGGTTCGCGTCCATGAAGAACGCGGGGAGGGACACTCCCATCAGCACGCCCATCGCGTTCTCGATCGCCGGATCCGTCATGAGGGGCAGGTGGATCAGGTCCGCGATCGCGCGATCGCCCAGGTCCTGCCAGACCTGCTCGGTCTCCTCGTCGAGCTGTGCGGTGGCGGGGCGGAGCGGCAGATCGATGTCGCAGCTGCGGAGCCACGCGAGCCCGAGCTCCACGGCGCGGGCGGGCCGCCCGCGGGTGACGTTCAGGGAGACGACGAGCTCGACGGCGGCGGCCGTCTCGGTCCTTGTCCTCGCGCGCGCGAGGAGCTCTTCGAGGAGCCGCTCGGCCTCGTCGAAGCCGCCGGTGATGTACGCGACGTGCGCGCGCTCGAAGGTCAGAGCGTAGGTCAGCTCGTGCCGCGCCTCCCAGCGGCTCGGCGCGAGCAGGGAGAGGCCGGCGGCGAAGAGCGCGGCGGCGGACTGGAAGGCCGCGGCGGCCTTGGCCTTCCTGCCGGCGCGGAGGTTCAGGGCGGCGAGCTCGTCCCGCTCGGCCTGGGAGCGGATGAGCGCGGCGCCGCGGTTCAGGTGCCCCACGACGTCGAAGAGCGACCCATCGGGCTCGTCGGCGCGCCGCGCATCCAGGAGCAGCCGGCCGATGCAGAGGTGCACCTCGGCGAGCTGCTCGGGCGGGATGAGCGAATACGCGGCCTGCTGCACCCGGTCATGGAGGAAGCGATAGCCAGGGCCCCGTCGGAGGAGCAGCCCCTCCCGCACGGCCTCCTCGAGCGCGTCGCGGAGCGCTTCCGCCGATCGGCGCGCGACGATCGCGAGGGGGTCGAGGTCCAGGCTGCTGCCGAGGCACGAGGCGAGCTTGAGCGCGTCCCGCGCCGGGATGGAGAGCCGCTTCAGCTTGCCCACCATCAGCTCGACGATGTTGTCGGTGAAGCCCTTGTCGCGGATGGCGGCGATGTCCCACCGCCATGCGCCCTCGTCGCCGTCGAAGGCGATGAGACCTTCCTGGTGCAGCTCGAAGAGGAACTGGAGGACGAAGAACGGATTGCCGCCGGTCTTCTCGCAGACGAGCCGCGAGAGCGGCTCGACCGCTGCTTCGGGGGCGTGGACGGCCTCGGCGACCAGCGCCGCGACGTGGGCGGCGGAGAGCGGCGCGAGGACGAGCTCGGAGACGGCGGCGCCGCGCTTCTGCACCTCGGCCAGGGTGAGCCGCAGCGGGTGCGCGGGGCCGACCTCGTTGTCGCGGTAAGCGCCGATCAGCAGGAGGTGCTCGGACCCGGTGTAGGTAGCGAGCTGCTCGAGCAAGAGGAGGCTGGCCGCGTCGGCCCACTGGAGGTCATCGAGGAGGAGCGCGACGGGGTGCTCCTTCTGGGCGCACGCCGCCATGAAGCGCTGGAGCGTCGCGTGCAACCGGCCCTGCGCCTCGGCGGGCGGGAGCCCGGGCACGCGCGCCTGCGGGCCGAGGAGGAGATCGAGCTCGGGGAGCACGTCGGCGAGCAGCCTGCCGTCGGGGCCGAGGGCCTCGCGGAGGCGCTGCCGCCAGCGCTCGAGCGCTTCCTCGCTCGCGCACAGGATCTCCTGCAAGAGCGCCCGGAACGCCTGGAGGAAGGCATGGTAGGGGACGTCGCGCCTCAGCTGCTCGAACTTGCCGGAGAGGAAGAAGCCGCGCTCGCGCACGACGGGCCTGTGCAGCTCGGCGACGAGCGACGATTTGCCGATACCCGAGTAGCCCGACACGAGCGCCAGCTCGGGCCGGCCGTTCGCGACCACGCGCTCGAACGCGGCGAGCAGCACCTCGATCTCGCGCTCGCGCCCGTAGAGCCGCTGCGGGACCCGGAACCGGTCGGAGAGATCGCGCTCCCCGAGCGGGAAGGGCTCGACGGCGCCGCTCCGGCGCAGCTCCGCGAAGCACCGGTCGAGGTCGCGCCGTAGGCCGAGCGCGCTCTGGTACCGCTCCTCGGCGGCCTTGGAGAGCAGCTTGAGCACGACGGCCGAGAGCTGCTGGGGAATCGAGGGGACGAGCGCGTGCGGCGGCCGGGGCGCCTGAGCGATATGGCAGTGGACCCACGCGACAGGATCGCTCGCCTGGAAGGGCAAGGCGCCGGTCAGCATCTGGTACAAGGTGACGCCGAGGGAGTACAGGTCGGTCCGCTCGTCGATGCACCGGTTCATGCGGCCCGTCTGCTCGGGCGCCATGTAGGCGAGCGTGCCCTCGATGAGCCTGTCGCGGGCGAGGTCCTGGGACCCGCGGGGCAGCAGGCAGGCGATGCCGAGATCCGTGATCTTCACCTGGCCGGTGTCGGGGTTGCAGAGCAGGTTCTGGGGCTTGATGTCCTTGTGGATGATGCGGTGGCGGTGGAGCTCGGCCAGCGCGTCTGTCAGCCGGAGGGCGAGGGGGAAGAAGCGCTCGAGCGGCATGGGCCCGTCGCCATCGAGCAGCCGGTCGAGCGAGCGGCCGCCGAAGTCCTCCAGGATCAGCGCCACCTGGTCGCCGAACGCGTCGATGGCGTGGGCCTTGACCACGGCCGTCGTGTCGAGCGCGCTGGCGAGCTCGTGCTCGTGGTGCAGCCGCCCGAGGGCGCGGGGGCTGGCGTGGTCGCGCCGCAGGACCTTGAGCACCACCGGTCGGCCGTCCTCCGCGCGCCGCGCTCGGTAGAGGATCGTCTCTGCACCTTGGTGCAGGACGTCCACCACGAGGTAACGTGGGCTCTCTGCCATAGGAAAGATCGTCGGCAGTCGGAGCGGCCTCCGAGGCGTCGGCGTCGGGCTTGATGGTGCCAAACGCGCCGCGATTCGCCACGGGAAATGGCGGCGCGCCCTCGCGCCGGCTCGGCTGCGGGGCGAGCGGATCGGTCGCCCGGGAGGCCCCGGTGAACGCTCACGCCGGCGAGAGGGAGGCGCTCTGGGGGTCTGTCTCCGCCTCAGCCGGGCGCAGAGGGAGCTCGACGATGAACGCTGCGCCCGCGCCTGGCTCGCTCTCGACGCGGATGGTGCCGCCGTGGGAGGTGACGATCCAGCGAACGATGTAGAGCCCGAGGCCGAGGCCGCCGAAGTTGCGGACGGAGACGGCGCGCTCGAACCGCTCGAAGATCCTGGCTTGATCGGCCTCGGCGATGCCGATGCCGTGATCGCGGACGACGAGCAACGCGCGCTCGCCCTCGCGGCGCACGACGACGTGAACGGGGCCGCCCGCGCCGTACTTGATCGCGTTGGACAGGAGGTTGATGAGGACCTGCTCCATGCGAGAAGCGTCCCAGTGCCCCACCACGGGCCCCTCCAGCTCGAGCTGGGGGCGGCAGCGTGCGTCCGCGAGCTGCTGTCTCATCCGCTCGACGACCTCCCGTGTCAGGGACGCCAGATCGACCGGCGCGCGCGTGAGCGAGAGGCGGCCGGCGTTGAGGCGGGTGACGTCGAGCAGCTCGTTGACCAGGTGGGCGAGGCGCGCGATCTGGCGATCGAGCACCTGTATCGCCGCGTCGATGCGCTCCGGGGCGACCTCTGCGCGCTGGAGGCGGGGCAGGAGCCGAGCGAGGAGGTGGGCCTGCATCTTCAGCGAGGTGAGCGGGGTCTTGAGCTCGTGCGAGGCGACGAGGAGGAACTCGTCGCGGCGCTCGATCGCCTCCTGGGCCTCGGCGAACAGGCGGCTGTTGTCGAGGGCGAGCGCGGCGCGGCTCGCCAGCTCCTGGGCCAGCCACAGATCGGCCGTGCCGTAGGGGCGCCGGGGCGCGCTCGAAAGCAGGGTCATGACGCCGAAGCACCGGTCGCGCGCGAGGAGCGGAGCGCGTAGGAAGGAGTGAACACCGAGCGGCTCGAGGAGCGGCGCGGCGCGGATGTCGCCCACCTCCGCGCGGCTCAGCGACGCCGCCGAGAGCGGTCGCAGCGCGTCCGTCAGCGCGCCTGCGAGCTCGGCCGGCACCCCCGCGGTGGCCGTGCGCTCCGGAGAGGCCTGATCGAGGCGCACCTCCATCACGCACCGGTCGGCCAGCTCGGGCACGGCGAGCTGCGCCACGCTCTCGAGGGTGGCGCCGTAGCCGAGGGCCATGAGCTTTCGGCTCGCCTCGGCCAGGAAGCGCTCGGCGAGCTCGGCCCGCTTGCGCTGGGTGATGTCGGTGGAGACGCCGCAGAGCATGCCGGGCATGCCGCTCTCGCCGAGAGGGACCTTGACCGACAGGAAGGTGTGCAGCCCGTCCTCCATCATGATGTCTTCCTCGAACTCCAGCGGCTCGCCTCCGTCGAGCACCTGTCGATCATGAGCGTCAAACGCCGCGGCGATCGCCGCGGGCAAGAGCTCGGCGCTCGTCTTTCCGAGGACCTGCTCGGCCTTCATGCCGAGGATGCGACCCACCTCGCGGTTGACGAGCAGGTGTCGGCCCTCGCGATCCTTGAGGAAGATGGCCGCGGCGGAGTTGTCGACGATGGCTTGCAGCGTGGCCTGGCTCTCGCGGAGCCCCCGCTCCGCCCGCCGGCGCTCGGCGTTCTCCTGCTCGATGTCGGTATAGAGCATGGCGTTCTCGAGCGAGATGGCCGATTGCGAGGCGAGCAGCTCGAGCACGGTGAGCCGCCCGGGGGTGAACGCGCCGGCCACGAGCCTGTTCTCCAGGTAGAGCAGGCCGAGCAGCCGGGACTGGCGGACGATGGGCAGGCACAGCACCGATCTCGGCCTCTTCCGCGCGAAGTACTCGTCCTCGAGGAAAGGGTGCCTCCCCGCGGCGTCGTCGAGCAGCACGCGCTCGTGGCTGCGGCGAACGTAGTTGAGGACGGATTGCGGCAGCGGGGCCGCCGCCGCCTCGCCCGCGTCGAGCAGCCGCGCCGCGCCTCCGGACGCGGCGATCGCCGCCGCCGTCGAGAGGCGATCGCCTCGGGCAAGGAGCACATAACCTTCCTCGGCGCCGGCGTGCTCGATCACCGTGCGCAGGAGCATCTCGAGCAGGCGCGGGAGCTTGAGCTCACCGGAGATGCTCTGAGAGGCCTTGACGACGGACAGGACGTCGAACTGCTCGGCTCGTACGGCGAAGGTGACGGTGGGGGCGATCGGCTTGCGCTCGACGAGGAACGGATACCGCTGGTCGAGCTGCTCCACCTTGGCGTGGGCGCCCCAGCGGAAATAGGCGGCGCGCGCCTTCTGCAGGTGGGCGCCTTCGGACGTGGACAGGCCGCGCGCGCGGAAGAACCTGGCGGCGAGCTCGCAGGCG
Organism: Sorangium sp. So ce375; assembly: GCF_051473855.1. Taxonomy (NCBI): domain Bacteria; kingdom Pseudomonadati; phylum Myxococcota; order Polyangiales; family Polyangiaceae; genus Sorangium; species Sorangium sp. So ce375. Next base: position 7,816,107 of record NZ_CP150335.1, on the reverse strand, counting down.
ATGGCCTCGTGCTGGACGAAGCCGCCCTCCCGCGCCGACGAGATGGCCTGCTCGTAGAGCCGGAGCGCCTCCGGTTCCTGCCCGCGGAGCCGGGCGATCTCGGCGCAGACCAGGGCGTGTTTGTGGAGGAAGTTCTCGGGGCCGTTCCTGGCCCACTCGCCGAGCTGCCGCTCGCAGTCGAGCAGCCCGTCCGGCAGCTCCCGCCCCGGCGACGGCGCCCCGTCCGCGTCGGGCGCATCGTCACAGGCGGCGGCGAGCGAGAGCGCGCGATAATAGAAGTCCTCCGCCACGAGCGCGTGCGGCTCGCTCCTCCAGGGCTTGTCGACGATCACGCGTCGCGTCGCCTCGCACGCCTCCTCGGCGGACCCGAGCAAGAAAAGACCCTGGGCCTTCAGGCTGCAGTAAAAGCTGAGCACGCCGCCCATGTCCCCGGGAGGCAACCGCGCCTCGAATTCGCCCGGATCCAGCTCGGAGCCATCGAGCATCGTGAGCCGGAAAGGCCTGCCTCGCAGCGTCTCGACCAGCGCGTAGGCAAAGAGGAGGATTGTGTAGACGAACTCGTATCCGGTCTTGCGCACGAAGCGGAGGCGCTCCTCGATCTCGTGGAGCACGTCCTCCAGCGGCTCGCCGGAGAGCAGCGGGAACAGCGGTGCCCAGATGCAGAGGAAGCACGCGTTGTTCAGGTCGCCGGCCTCGAGCGCCGCGTTGAAGCCGGCGCGCGTGTAGGGAGAGGTCTCCCGGTAGTGGCGCTTCCAGAAGAGGATCAGGTGCCCGAACAGGGAAGACACCATGGCCTTGATGCCGAGGAGGTTGTCCCTCTCCACCAGGTCGTGACCGAGCTTCCCGAACAGGTAGGCCTCCTCGTACCGCCCGTACCTCGGGCCGAGCACCTTCGCGAAGGCCGCGTACGCGTGAGCGGAGCTCGCGGCGTTGCCGTGTTGCAGGCTGAGCTTCACCATGCGCACGACGACGAGGTAGTTCAGGTCCGGGTGCACGAAGTACGTGGGGACAGCCACGCTCGCCAGGACGCTCATCGCCATCTTGCACGTCGGGTGCGTCATGGGGGGCAGGTGGATCAGGCTCTCGATCGTCCGGTCGCCCAGGGCCTGCCAGACGCCCTCTGTCTCTTCCGCGAGCCGCGCTTCGGTGAGCGGGATCGACAGGTCGACGTCGCAGGAGCGGAGGAACGAGAGCCCGATCTCCACCGCGCGAGCGGACTGCCCGCGGGTCACGCTCAGGGCGATGGCGAGCTCGACGGCCGCGGCTCGCTCGGAGGCGGTCCTCACGTGATCCAGGAGCTCTTCGAGGAGCCGCTCGGCCTCGTCGAAGCCGCCGGCGATGTACGCGGCGTGCGCGCGCTCGAAGGTCAGAGCGTAGGTCAGCTCGTGCCGCGCCTCCCAAGAGGCCGGCGCGAGCAGGGAGAGGCCGGCGGCGAAGAGCGCGGCGGCAGACTGGAAGGCCGCGGCGGCCTTGGCCTTCCTGCCGGCGCGGAGGTTCAGGGCGGCGAGATCGTCCCGCTCGGCCTGGGAGCGGATGAGCGCGGCGCCGCGGTTCAGGTGCCCCACGACGTCGAAGAGCGCGTCCTCGCGCTCGTCCGCGCGCTGTCCCTTCAGGAGCAGCCGGCCGATGCAGAGGTGCACCTCGGCGAGCTGTCCGGCGGGGATGAGCGCGTGGGCGGCCTGCTGCACCCGATCGTGGAGGAACCGGTAGGTGCCGTCCCGGCGGAGCAGCAGCCCCTCCCGCACGGCCTCGGCGAGCGCATCGCCGAGCTCGGCTGCGGGGCGGCGCGCGACGATCGCGAGGGTGTCGAGGTCCAGGCTGCTGCCGAGGCACGCGGCGAGCTTGAGCGCGTCCTGGGTGGGGGCCGGGAGCCGCCTTAGCTTGCCCACCATCATATCGACGACGTTGTCGGTGAAGCCCTTGTCGCGGATCGCGGCGGTGTCCCAGCGAAAGGCGCCCGCCTCCGCGTCGAAGGAGATGAGGCCTTGCTGGTGCAGCTCGATGAGGAACTGGTTCGCGAAGAACGGGTTGCCGCCGGTCTTCTCGTAGACGAGCTGCGAGAGCGGCTCGGCGCGCTCGGCCACGGTCTGGACCGCCCCCGCGACGAGCGCCCCGACGTCGGAGGCGGAGAGCGGCGCGAGGACGATGTCGCTGAAGGCGGCGCCGCGTTTGCGGGCGTCGGCGAGCATGAGGGAGAGCGGGTGCGCGGGGCCGACCTCGTTGTCCCGGTAAGCCCCGATGAGCAAGAGGTGTTCTGTCTCTGTGTAGGTGATGAGCTGCTCGAGCAGCTGGAGGCTCCCGGCGTCGGCCCACTGGAGGTCATCGAGGAAGAGCACCATCGGGTGCTCCTTCTGGACGCACGCGGCGACGAAGCGCTGGAGCGTCGCGTGGAACCGGTGCCGGGCCTCGACGCCCGCGAGCTCGGGCACGGGCGGCTGCGGGCCGAGGAGCAGCGCGAGCTCGGGGAGCACGCCGGCGAGCAGGATGCCGTTGGGGCCGACGGCTTCCCGGAGGCGCTGCCGCCAGCGCTCGAGCGCCTCCTCGCTCACGCACAGGATCTCCCGCAAGAGCGCCCGGAACGCCTGGAGAAAGGCGTGGTAAGGGACGTCGCGCCTCAGCTGCTCGAATTTGCCGGAGAGGAAGAAGCCCCGCTCGCGCACCACCGGCCCGCGCAGCTCGGCCACGAGCGACGATTTGCCGATGCCCGAGTAGCCCGACACGAGCACGAGCTCGGGGCGGCCGCTCGCGACCACGCGCTCGAACGCGGCGAGCAGGGCCTGGAGCTCGCGCGCGCGGCCGTACAGCCGCTCTGGGATCTGGAACCGATCGGAGAGATCGCGCTCGCCGAGCGCGAAGGGCTGAATGGCGCCGCTCGCCTGCCACCTGGCGGAGCACTCGTCGAGGTCGCGCTGCAGGCCGAGCGCGCTCTGGTAGCGATCGTCCGCGGCCTTGGAGAGCAGCTTGAGGACGACCGCCGAGAGCTGCGGGGGAATCGAGGGAACGAGCGCGTGCGGCGGGGGTGGGCTCAGGGCGATGTGGCAATAGACCCACTCCACGGGATCGTTCGCCTGGAAGGGCAAGGCGCCGGTCAAGAGCTCGTAGAAGGTGACGCCGAGGGAGTACAGATCGGTCCGCTCGTCGGTGGAGCGGTTCATCCGGCCCGTCTGCTCGGGCGCCATGTACGCCAGCGTCCCCGCGATGAGCGCGTTGTGAGGGAGGTCGTGGCGCTCGCGGGGCGAGAGGCAGGCGATCCCGAGATCGGTGATCTTCACCTCACCGGTGTCCGGATTGTAGAGCAGGTTCTGAGGCTTGATGTCCCTGTGGACGACACGGTGTCGGTGAAGCTCGGCGAGCGCGCCGGCGAGGCGGCGAGCGAGGGGGAAGAAGCGATCGAGCGGCATCGGCCCCTGGATGAGCCGGTCGAGCGAGCGGCCGCCGAAGTCCTCGAGGACCAGCGTCATCTGGTCCCGGAACGCCTCGATCCCATAGGCCTTGACGATGGCCGTCGTGTCGATCGCCCTGGCGACGTCGTGCTCGTGGCGCAGCCGCCCGAGGGCGCGTGGGCTCGCGTGGTCGCGCCGCAGGACCTTGAGCACCACCGGCCGTCCGTCCGCCTCGCGCCGGGCTCGGTAGAGGATCGTCTCGGGCCCGTCGTGCAGGACCTCGATCACGACGTAGCGTGGACTATCGGGCATAGGAGGATCTTCGAAAGCCAGCGCGGCGGCCTCCGAGGCGTCGAGCGTCGGAGCATGTTGCCAAAAGCGCCGCGCTCCGCCATGGGAAATGGCGGCGGCGCCCTTGCGTCGGCTCGAGCGCGAGCCTGCTAGGTCCGACGGTCGAGCCCGCCGCCTCCTGCCGGTGGCAGGCTGCCCGGGAGCGTGAGGGGCGGTGGGATAGTACCTGGTCCGCGTCCTGCTAAAACACCGATCACGTGGAAACCAGGAGAATTTTCACAGAGAGGCGGGGAGGCGGGGAGGAAGAAAGAAAATGAATTTCTCCCTCTTGCCGTCTCTCGCTCCCCGCCTCCTCGCCTCCCTGTGAAATTCCTGGTTTTTTCTCGTGGTTCAACCCGTTCGTCGCTCGAGGTAAGCGCGCAGAGCGCCCGCCACCGTCGAATGGGCGCTCTGTTTTTTTTGTGCTCTGGCCTCCTGAGAGGGTCGAGCAGGCGCGAGGCAGCGGTCTAGTCGCCGCAGCGCTGGACCACGTGATCGCCGTCGATCGGGAACTCCGGGTGGTTGATGTCGCGCACCTTCACGAAGAGCGAGGCCTCGTCGCTCTCGACGATCTCGAGCGTGCCCCAGTATTTGATGCCTGTCCCGCCCCCCCCGCTGCAATCGGCCGAGAGCGTGAACTGCTGGAAGCCGATCCGTGGATCGGACAGATCGATCAGACCAAGCGTGTTGAGCTCGGGTGGGATCATCAAGATGTGTTGCCAGACAGGCGCGATGTCGCACGTGCCGCCGAGCTGGATCTGCATCGGGATCACGGGATCGGTGCATTGCTGGACAGCGCTGCTGAAGAAGAGGACGAGCGCGTCGGGATCATCCCACGGCGGCGGATCGAGCGTGGGATGCGCGGGAAAGAAGTGGAGCGCCCCGAAATCCACGTCGCTGCCTCGCAGCGCGATCACGTTGGGGCTCGAGGCGGACGACTCCGGGGAGCTCTTCAAGGCCCCGCTTTGAATGGGATCGAGGACGACCTCCTGACATCCGCCGCTCATCACCGCCATCGCTCCGAGGACCATCATCCATCGTTTCATTCGAACGACCTCCAGGCCAGGCTCCAGAGGTGAAGTCTCTCCGGGGCGCGAGGGCGGCTCATCAAAACAAACCGAGCTCGATGCCGGCTGAAGAGAGGATGAACGGTTTGCCCCAGGTCGCGGTCTCGTGCTGGGCGAACTGGACGGAGACACCCTGGAGGACCCCGCTCGCGAGGACGGCCGCGTGCAGGCGGAACGTGGGGGTCAGGGCGAAGGAGAGGCCGAAGCTCGCGAAGGGGCTGACGGCCACGGCGGCGGACCCGCTCGCGCGGAAGCCTGCGCTGGCCACCCCCGTGCTCCAGAGCGACACGGCCGCGAGGCCGAGATCGGCAGAAGCCGCCCACGGGCTGGCGCGCGCGGCCAGCAGGAAGCGCGCGCCCCCACCGGCGAGCAGGACCGAGAGGTCGGCGCTGCCTTGCGGCCGCTCGATCCGGGGGGAGGTGAGCGGAATCGCGGCAAACCCGATCGCGCCGACGTGCTCGCTCGGCATCCAGGCGAGGCCGAGGTGGATGTCGACCGCCGCGCCGAAGCCGCCTGGGCTCAGGAGCACGCCGGGAGCGAGCGAGAGGCGGAGCGCCGGCGACGCCCTCTCTGCCGGCGGTGGCGGCGCGGCCGGCGAGGGGACGCGCATCTTCTCGCGGATCTCGGGCGTCGCGGGCACCTCTCCGGGGGGCGGCGCGGGCAGGGCCACCTCGAGGAGGCTGGCGCGCAGGAGCTCGACGGCGCGGAGCGCGAGCGCCGCGTCGCGGTCGGGCGTGCCGCCGTCGTCCACCATCTCGCGGAGGACGGTCTTCCCGGTCACCCGATCGGTGATCCACACCTCGACGCCGCGCTCGGTGGGGACGGCGCGGATCGCGGCGATCGCGCCCACCGCGCGCGCCGAAGCCTCGAGGGACGCGCGCGACGCCGGCGCGGCCGCGGGGTCGAGCAGCTCCGCGCGGAAGCCCAGCGACTCGATCTCGGCGATGACCCGCAGGCCGAAGCGATCGCCGGGGGCGCAGAGGACTGCGATCGTCGAGGGGGCTTCGGACTGGGTCTCATCGGCACTCGCGCCCTTCGCGAGGGAGGCCCCTGCTGCGAGCGTGGCCGCGGCGAGGAGGAGCGGCGCGAAGCGGCGTGTCACGGCGCCGGAGGCTCGGCGGCAGGGCCCGGCTCGCCGGGCGAGCCGCCGGGGGTGACCGGCTTCGACCTGCGCGCGAGCACGTGCCTCGCGTACGCCGCGTGCGGGCCGCTGGGATGAGCGGCGAGGTACCGCTCCGCCGCTCGTCGGGCGCCCGCCTCGTCGCCCCGCTTGTCCTCCGCCTCGACGAGGCGCCCCGCGGCATCGGCGGCGAACGCCCCCGCCGGCTGCTCGCTCAGGTAGCGGGTGAACCAGCCCGCGGCGCCCGCGTGGTCCTTGCTCTGGTCCTGGGCGATCCTTCCCAGCATGAACGCGGCCGACGCGGCCTCGGGCGAGCCGGGGAACCTGGCGCGGAGGGCGGCGAAGGCCTGGGCGGCGCGCGCCGGGCTCCCGCCGAGCCGGGCCGCGTCGCCGAGCGCGTGCAGATCGCCCGCGCTCGCGGCGCCGCAGATCGCGTCGAACCCCTCGCGCTCCGCGGCGGCCAGGGCTTCCCTGTACCTGGCGTCGAGGGCCAAGGTGCGCCATGGGGGCGTCTCTCGGAGCGCGGGCGAGGGCGCGATCGGACTCTGGTCGCTCGCTCGCCCTTCCAGCACGGCCGTCCTGGCGTCCGGGGTGCGGGCGGGCGCCGAGGGGCCGCCCGCCGAGGGCCCGCCCGTCGAGGGCGCAGCCGCGCTCGGAGCGGCCGTGCTCGGGGCGACCGCGCCGGGATCGGCCGCGCTCGGAGCCTCCGCGTCTGGATCGGCCGCGCTCGGGGCGACCGCGCCGGGATCGGCCGCGCTCGGAACGGCTGGGCCTGGGGCGGTCGCTGTCGAGGCGGGGCCCGCGACGGCGTCGATGGCGCTCACCTCGAGGGTGCTCGTCGCGGGCGAGATGGTGAGCCGCTCGCCGGCGCGCACGGCGCGCGAATCGCCCACGACCGGCCCGGAGATCGTGATCGCCCCCTCGCGCAGCGCGAGCACGAGCCGCTCGGTCACCGGGTCCCATCGGGTCTCGAAGCGCGTCCCGATCACGTGAACCTGGAACGGCCCGACCCGCACCGTCCAGCGCGCGCCCTCGCGGTGGACGACCGAGAGATCGAGCGCGCCTCGTTCCAGGGAGAGCTCCGCGCCGTCGGCGCCCACCGAGGCGACGCGGGCGCGCCCCCCGGGCGCGAGGCGGAGCAACGTGCCGTCGGAGAACCGGATCGGCAGCTCCGCCGTGGCGGGCGCGGCGATCCACGCGCCGACGACCCCTGGATCGGCCGTCCCGAGCTCGAAGCTCATCGGAGCGCGGGGGCGCGCCACGAGCGCCACCGCGAGCGCGGCGACGAGCAGCGCCGCCGCTGCCAGCGAGGCGGCGACCCCCGCCGGGAACCGCCTTCCAGGCGAGCGCGGCCTCGGGCTGCTGGCCGCGCCATCCCCGCCGAGCCTCGCCAGCCGCGGCGCCCAGGAGGCCCTGTGGCGGGGCCCCCCTCCGCGATCGGCCTGCTCTGCATCGGGCAGCGGCGCCGCTGCGAGCAGCCGCGCCCGCCCGCGCTCGCGATCGAGCCGCGCCTCCGGCGTCCGGTCCTGAAGCTCGGCCACATGCCGCCCCAGGGTGGTCAGCGAGCGCTCGGATTGCCCCACCGGGTACCTCCATCGAGCCACGCCACGAGCGCGGGTTGCTTGCGCGCTTCGGCCTCGAAGCGGGCGCTGGCGCGGGCGAGCCGCCGCTTGATCGTCGCGAGCGAGGTCTCGCACGCCGCGGCGACCTCGGTGAGCTCCATGCCGTCGATGAACCGGAGCGCGAAGGCGATGCGCTCGTCCACCGGGAGCGCGTCGAGGACCGCGTAGGTCGCGCGCAGCGCGTCCAGCACGTCGCCCGACGCCGCGCCGGACTCGATCTCGGGCAGCTCCTCGCTCGGCAGGAACCAGAGCCAGCTGCGCCGCTTCCTGCGGGTGATCGACGATCGCGCCACGTGCACCGCGATCATCGTGAGCCAGCCCTTGAGCGCGCTCGGGTCCTCGAGGCCCGGCAGCGAGCCGAGCGCGCGGACGAAGACGTCGTGGTGCAGGTCGGCCAGGTCGTCGCTGAAGCCGAGCAGCCGGTAGAGCACCCGGTGGACGTGATCCGCGAACCGGTCGTAGAGGGCGGCGCGCGCCCCGGGGTCTCCGCTCCGGAACGCGTACACGAGCGCCGCGTCGTCGCCGGCGAAGGCTTGCTTCGGGGCGGGCGGCGGCGCTCGGACGAGCTTCAACGGGCGGGTCAATCGAGGCTCCTCTGCTGAAGTCCCGCGAGGGGAGGCCCACGGCTCACGGGGTCGCACGATTTCCCCCCGAGGCTCGCGGCGAGCGACGCAGGGGCCGCTCAGCTCCACGAAGGGCCGTTCCTGCGGCGGCCGGCCGAGCCTTCAGGCGAGCGTTGCGGCGCAAGGTCGCGCTGCGGGAGCTGTCGCCGGCGCGGGCGATCGGCGACGGCGACGGCGACGGCGACGGCGAGGAATAGTGGGGCTGTTTGCGCCCACAGAAGTGGGGTCGTTTCAAGCAGACTGGGGTAACTACCCCACCACCTGTTTAGAGGCTCCCGGGAGAGGTGAGACTCGAGCCGGAGGCTGTCGAGAGGCTCCCGGGAGAGATGAAACTCAAGCCAGAGGGTGTCGAGAGCTCCCGGGAGAGGTGAGGCTCAAGCCGGAGGCTGTCGAGAGGCTCCCGGGAGAGATGAAACTCAAGCCGGAGGCTGTCGAGAGGCTCCCGGGAGAGGTGAGGCTCAAGCCGGAGGCTGTCGAGAGGCTCCCGGGAGAGATGAAACTCAAGCCGGAGGGTGTCGAGAGGCTCCCGGGAGAGGTGAGACTCAAGCCGGAGGCTGTCGAGAGGCTCCCGGGAGATGTGCCTCTTCATCCCGGGGGCGCGCGCTGGGGAATCGGAGGGCCCCGCGGCGGCCTCAGCCCTCTAGTTCCGCCCGCCAGGAGTCCGGCCAGGGATGGCCGGACTTCTGCGCCGCTTCGCGGCGGCTTTGCGCGGGCGGCCCTAGCTTTGTTTCCTCGGGGCTCCGCCCCGAACCCCCGCGTCCGCGTCGCGGCCGCGCTAGTTCCGCGTGTCAGAAATCCTGGCGGGACGATTCCGCGGGGGCGAACCGTCGCGATCCGGTGCTTTGCCCCGAATTTCAGGGAGGCGTGACGACGGATCGCTGCCCGTCGGTGGGGTTGGGCCCAACCCGGGCCCAACCGGCGAGCCTCGATCCTGGGAAGCTCGCGTCGGCCGACGCGTCGCCTCGGGCCCTCGTGGTTGCCTCGCTCGCCGGCCCCCTGAACCGCGCCGTCGCCCTTGGGGATGAGGAGGCGGCGCGGATCGTTCACGAGGCGATCGGCCGGCTGCTCGGCCTGGTGCCAGCACCGGAGGGGAGAGAAAGGTCGCGCCGACGGTAGCAAGCCGCATTGACGAGGCGCCCGGATAGGACAGGTGCGGAGATCCGCGGAAACCGAACTGTCTTGGCCTTGGCCGGCACTGTCGGAGATGGCGGCCGATGTGGCACAGGACAGCTGTTCGCGCCCGATCGAGTGAACGAGCTGAGCCCTTGGGTCGCCGCGTCTCCGACGCCTGCTCTCCGTGTTCACGGAGACCAAGCCCCGGGCCGACCGAACATTCAGTACGACACGCCATCGAGGACGAACAGGATCCGGAGATCGATTCACGTTGCCGAGTTCGTGGAGGCTCGGCCAGCGCGAGCGGCGGCGCGTCAGCGCGACAGGTCGAGCTCGAAGAGCGGGAGCAGCCGGCCAGGGATGCTGGCAGAGCCCTTCTCGCCCACGCGCCGCGCGCCGCAGGCCTCGTAGAACCGCCCGGCGTTAGGATCGCCCTGGATCACGAGGACGCGGTACCCGCGTCGCCACGCTTCGTCGCGCGCGTGCGCCAGGAGCGCGCGGCCATGACCGCGCCCGATCTCCTCCGGCTCGACGAAGAGGTGGCCGAGCTCCACCCGGGTCGAGCTCAGGGCCTCGAGCGTGTAAAACCCGAGCGCCTCGTCTCCGCGCACCAGGACGAAGGTCGGATGCCGCGCCACGTACGCCGGCGAGATCGAGAGCTCCGCGCGGCACGCCTCCATGAACTCGCGCGTGTAGCCCCAGTGCACCTTGGAACGGAGGGCGAGCGCGCCGAGGAGCTCAGCCTCCTCGGGGCGAGCGGCCCGGATCACGGGGACCTCAGGCAGGCGAGCCGACCGGGCGCGCCGGGGACGGCGGCGCGCCGGTCTCCGCCGGGCGGTGTCTGCTGGCGCAAGGGCATGGCTTCGGCATGCATGGCTTCGGCATTCTAGCGACGGGCTCCTGACCTCGCGATGTGCTGCGAGCGGACCAGCTCTCCGCGTGACGGCGTCTGCAACCGGCCCCGTCGAGTGATAAGAGAACGTCATGGGGTTCGATGTGCCTTTGATCCGAGAAGCACGGCCGGAGGACGCGCCGCTGCTCGCGGCAGCCGAGCGCGCGATCGCGAGCGTTCCGGGGAAGCTCGCCTCGATGCCCGACGAAATCGTCGACGACGACCTTCGAAAGAAGATAGTCGAGCTCGACGATCGCTGCGGCGGCATCTATCTCGTCGCCGAACACGCGGGCACGGTCGTCGGGCATGCGTTCTTGGAACCGCTCTCACTTGACGCGACGTCGCACGTCGTCAGGCTGATGATCGCCGTTCACGAAGGCCATCAACGCCAAGGCGTTGGCAGAGCCCTCATGAACTCGCTCTTGCGCTGGGCGCGGTCAAACCCGCGCGTTGAAAAAGTCGAGCTTCAGGTGCGCTCGTCGAACGAGCCCGCGATCGCGCTTTATCGATCACTCGGGTTCGTCGAAGAGGGGCGTAAGACGAGGCGGCTGAAGATCGGTCCGAACGAGTATCTTGACGACGTTTACATGGCTCTGTGGGTTGGTCCGTAAAGCGCGAACCTTGCGCGCTCTCTAGAACGATACTCTTGCGTTTTGGCTTGTATGGGAAGGTGCCGGCCACTGCGAATCGCCAACGTTGACGTTGCGTGGTTCTGAGTGCGGCGATGCAACTAGCAGTCTCGCTGCCAAGCAATTCTACGCAATGCTCGATCGCCAAAATCGATAGGTGATTTTTGTGTCGGCTCCAGGCTGCCAAACCGTTGAGATAGCGACGTCGATGTCGTCGGCGACGCTGAACCGAGAGGGCCACTCCGCGATCGGGAGGGGCCGCGACGGATCGATGGCGACGTCCAGGATCATGAGCTGTCCACCGACCCGGACCACGGGCGCGACGTGGTGGGACCACGTCGCGGTTCCGGACGGCTCGTTGGTTGTCTGGAAGACCAGCCGCCACAGGCCGAGGCGGCCAGGGCCGCCCCCGCGACACACAACATTCTTGCAAGAGTAAAATAAGACTGTCGCATGAATCTGATCTCCCTGCGTAAGACATGAAGCGCCCCGAGAGGAGCCGTCACGCTCGGAGCATGTCGGGGACCACGGGGTGCGGCGCACCAAAGCACCGCTCGCGGTCCCCGCACGGCGGACATCGGCGATTCTCGAGGCTCGGCTGGCTCCTGCGCCGCCGCTCGACGGTTACCGGGTGGATGCCGGCAACCCCGGTCGTCCTTCGCTCGAACCGCATCGGATCGCGCCGTTTTCCTGCTGTGCGCAACCACGCACCGCGACGCGAGGACTTCCCTCTGCAGGGGCGCAGTGCCTCGGTGTACAATGCTCATCATGAAGAGCTTTTCCTGATGAGACACGCTGTGTCTGCCTGTCGCGTGCAGCCCCGAGAACCCGGACTTCGATCCAGCGAGCTCCGACGCCACGAGCACGGGGACGTCCGGCGGGGGCGGCGGCTTGCCCGCTTGCGATGATGGGCAGACCTTCTGCTCCGGATCCTGCGCGGACACGAGCTCCGGCATCGCCCACGCATCGTGAGCGAGCTGATCGAGTCGGCACCACTCATGGCGTGTCTGTCGGATCGCGAGCGGCTTCTCCGCTCGATGCTGCGCCGTGCGACCGGGCAATGTGCTCTTGTCTTTGTTGAGCTCCTCGTGACGGTGAGCGACTGGTCCACGAGGACGTCGTCGCCGAGCTCGACCCAGTTCGGGTGTGCGTAGAAGTCCTGCACCGCGTGAAGCGAACGGGAAAGGGCCAGGCGACACCTCGCCACGCGCGTCCGCGCAGGGCGCGTGTTGGTCGAGGCTCCTTCCGGGCGAGTTTGCGGTGCAGGACCGTGGTTATCGGGTAGAAGTTGCGGATGCTGGCGGCGGCCTGCGGCCGCCAGGCCTGATCCGCCGGCGCCCTACCAGCCTGCCAGCCGGGGGACGAGCACCCGGATGCTGACGCCGGCGATGAGCAGGCAGCCGGCCAGAAACAGCATGGGGGCGAGCTGGCTGCCGGTCGCGTCGTAGATGCGCGGCACCACGTTCTGGGCCACGAAGCCGCCGAGGTTGCCCACCGAGTTGATGGCGGCGATGCCAGCGGCGGCGTGCGGGCCCGCGAGGAGCTTCTGGGGCACGCTCCAGAACACCGGCTGGCCGGCGAAGATGGCGGCGGCGGCGACGCACAGCAGGGCGAACTTGGGCGCTGCGCCCGGCACGACCACGCTCAGCACCAGGGTGACGGCGCCCAGCAGCATGGGGCCGGAGATGTGCCAGGCGCTGACGCCGTTGCGGGCGGCATGGCGCGGCACCCACCAGAGCGCCAAGGCGACGAAGACCCAGGGGATGACGTTGATGAAGCCGTTCTGGATGTTCGAGGCGCCGAAGCCCTTCACGAGGGTGGGCAGCCAGTAGCTGAGGCCGTAAGCGCCGAGCGGCAAGCCGACATACAGGCCGGCGAGCGCCATCACTCGTATGTCCAGCAAGGCCCGCCAGGGGGAGCCTTCCGCCTGTTGGCGGGGCTCCGCGGCGAGGGTCCTGGCGAGCCAGGCCTTCTGGTCGGGGGTGAGGAAGCGGGCCTGCTCGGGGTGGCTCGGCAGGCGCCAGAGGACGTAGGGCGCGAGCAGGACGGCGGGAGCGCCGGTGGCCACGAACACCCACTGCCAGCCAGCCAGTCCCAGGAGGCCGTTGAGATCGAGCAGCGCGCCGCCGATGACCGAGCCCACCGCGTTGGCCACGGCGCTGGCCATCATGAAGGCGCCGATCATGCGGGCGCGGTGCGCATGCGGGTACCAGAGGGTCAGGACGTAGAGCACGCCCGGGAAGAAGCCGGCCTCCGTCACGCCCAGCAGGAAGCGCAGGACGAAGAACATGGCCGGGCTCTGGGTGAACCCCAGCGCGATGGTGACGAGGCCCCAGGTGCCCATGATCCGGCTGAACCAGACCCCGGCGCCGACGCGGACGAGGATCAGGTTGGCCGGCGCCTCGAACAGGAAGTAGCCGAGGAAGAACAGCGAGGCGCCGAGGCCGTATGCGGCTTCGGTGAGGCCCAGGGCGCCCACCATCTCCAGCTTGGCATAGGAGACGTTCTGCCGGTCGATGTACGCGATCAGGTACATCAGGCAGAAGAGCGGCATCAGGCCACGGGTGATCCGCTTCAGGGTCGCGGCGCCGATGTCCGGGGTCGCGACGCCCATGTCCGGGGCCGCGGGGCCCATGTCCGGGGCCGCGCCCCCTGCGTGCTGCATGCCATCCTCCAATCCTCTCGATAGGCTAAGAAATCCAAACTCGATCCGAAAGTCAAGCTCCTCTCGTAGCGGCCGTCCAATCGTACAGCCGCGCTGCATGCGATGGTTGACATGCGCTTGGCTGTGGGTTGCCGTGTCGCCGCTCCGCGGAGCGGCTACTCCTGCGGAACAGCCATCTAAGCGGATAGGAAACGATAGAGCTCTCGCCCGTGTCAAGCCCCGCGGGAACGGCGCCTGGCGAGCCGTCTATCGCGCATCAAACACCCGCTCGCCCCGTCACAGGGCCCGCGCGCCGTGCATTGGGTGCAGCTCCGGCTCGACGGACCGCGACGTGCGTTCGCCATGACGGGCTCGGGCCGGGTGCCCACCTACGCCGCGTCGAACCCGAACGCCATCGGTTCCCACGTTGGATCGCGCGCGGGTGCTGCCGTTCGGGGCTGTGAGTGCGTCCCCGCCGAGGTGTCTTCAGCAAGTACGCTATACGCCCATCGGGCAGGAGCTCGATTCGAGCGAGTGCGAAGGCCGGGCGGGAGCAGTACCGCACGAGCCTCTCGCGCGCGGATCGTCGACCGCCGTCATCCGCTGCGATGCGCACCGCGCAATGCACCTCGAACCCGTCGCACGCCGCGGAGAAGCGTCGCTCTCGGCGCTCGAAAGCCGCGTCGGGACTGTCCTTGTGCTCGAAAGGCCGCGCAAGATACGCTCCACCTGCGAGTGCGAGCTGGGTACACGCATCGAGCGCGGAGGGCTCGATGGTCTCATTGCTGCGCTCCTCGGCCGCGCGCTCGTCGAGGTAGCCGCGGCGCCGTAGCCAAAGAAGCGCACGCTCGCGCACCCGTCGCGCCACCTCGCTGACATCGTCCTTTGAAGGCGGCGGCGCATCGTGGAAGCGCACGCCCATGGCGGTCTTCTCGAAAACGCCGTCGATTGCCAGCGGCGGTCTTCTCGAAAACGCCGTCGATTGCCAGCGTGTGAAAATGGACGTGAACGTTCAAGCTCGAGCCGAATCTCTGAGGGAACCCGACCGAGCCCGTCCGTGCGCCGGCGATGCTCGCGAGCAGCGAAGGAGAATCCCGCGGCGCTGCGCCGCCAGGCCAGGCGCCGACCCCGATCGGTGATGCCGCGGGCCCTTCACCGCGGGCGACGCGAAGGCGGAGGGCGCCCCGTTGGGCCACACCAGAGCCGCCCTCGGCGGCGAAACAGGCGGAAGCCATGAGAATCGCTACTGTTTCCAGCAACCGCTCGCCATCGACCGGTGTTTCTGGCGGGACGATTCCGTGGGGGCGAACCGTCGCGATCCGTCGCATCCCCGGGGATTTCCGGAGGGCGTGACGACGGATCGCACCCGTTCGGAGGGCGTGGACCCAACCCGGGCCCAGCGGCCAAGCCCCGGGCTTGGGGAGCTCGCCGTGACCGATCCGTCGCGTCGGGCTGCGGTGGTCGCCTCGCTCGCCAGCACCCTATGCCGCGCCGTCGCCCTCGGGGATGAGGTGGCGGCCCGGGTCGTTCACGAGGCGATCGGACGGCTGCTCGGGCTGCCGGTGGCGCCGCGCGCCGAGGCGCGTGCGGCGCGGTCAAGAGCGGCGCGGTGACCGTCGTGCAACACACGTCCGGCGACATGCGGCTCAATCCGCATCTGCACGTGGTCTTCCTCGACGGGGCTTATCACGAAGACGGCACCGAGCTCGTGTGGAACGAGCTCGGTCCCCTGCGAACGCGCGAGGTCGGTCAGGTCCTAGAGCACGCCGTCGGGCGGATGCTCCATTACCTCCGGCGGCACGGGCATCTCGACATCGAGCACGACGTCGAGGAGGACGACGAGCCCGAGGCAGCGCTCTGTGCCTCCGCCGTCTCGGGACGAGAGCCGCGCCATACGTCGTCGCCCCGCAATGGCTCCGCGGGCTCTCGCCGTCTTCTCCGAGCGCGCTCGCGTATGACAAGCCGCTGTGCGCTGCGCTCGACGGCTTCACCTTGCACGCAGCGACGCGCGCCGGTGCGCACCATGCCGCGGCGAGGGAGGCGCTGCTGCGTTACGTGCTGCGACCCCCGATCGCAAAGGAGCGCGTCGAGCCGCAGCAGGACGGCCTGGCGCGGCTGTCGCTCAAGCGCGCCTTCGCTGACGGGACTGTCGCGGTGGACATGGATCCGCTCTCGCTCCTGTGCCGCCTCGCGGCCAGCGTCCCGCCGCCGCGCTTTCACACCTTCGCGCTGCGATCCGGCTTCTTTTACCTACGCGCATGAGCGGGCTTCTGGGGATGAGCGGACTGCGAGTCGGCGACGGCCATGGCCCCTCCTGAGAGCGCGGAGACGAAGCGCAGAGACGCCGCCCCGCGGCGGCGAGCCAGAACGGTACTTAGAACATCAAGGAAACACCAGGTTCACAGGAGAGCCTCGATCGCGCGTGTCGGCGGGCACGCACGGGCGGGCGCAGAGCCCGCCGCGGGCGCGCGTGGGGGCTGGGGGGCGGATGCCGCCGTGGTGCGAGGGCGCGCCTGGTTCCATCCGTCAGGATGGCCGGCCAGGGGTCCGGAGAGAGGATCCAACTGCGCGTGATGGGTTTCAGATCGCTACCTTGCCTTCAAGATAAAAGACACTGTTCGTCTTATCCTCCCGGCCCGTGGCACCTCGACTTCAGAAAGTCTCCGCCCCGTCGAGCGATGCTCGTCGGGTGCGCGCGCTGGGCGACGCCGTGCGCCAGGGCGCGATCGCGGTGGTGGGATGGCTCGTTCTGGTACGAGCGGAGGCCGTCCACGCCGCGAGCGTCGGGGTCGCGGTGGAGCTCGATGAGCAGCGCTGCGTGACGCTCGACGACGTGCGTGCGGCGGCCGCGCTGCGCGGAGGGCGCGTCGACGCCGACTCCACGGTACGGCTCCGGGTCCACGTGCGCGAAGCGGAGCCGCCGAGCGCGGTGACGCTGGTGATCTCGGGAGAAGGCGCGCACGGCGCCATCGAAGCGCGCACGATCGTGGCAGATTCCTGCGCGGAAGCCGCCTCGGCGCTCGGGCTGGTCGTCACGATGGCCGGCGACGACGAGGAGGCCCGGGTCGAAGCTTCCCGCGCCGAGCCTCTCCCCCTGACGCCGCCGGCGAGACCGTCGCAAGGCACAGCCCGCGAGATCAGCCCAACCTTCGCCGCGCCGCCGGCGAGACCGTGGCGAACCACGGCTCGCGAGACCACGCCCGCGACGAAGCTGTATGCGGCGCTCGGCCTGGTGGCCACACCGCTCTACGTAGGGCCGACAGGCGCGCGGCTCTCGGGCGGGCTCGCGGCGGATCGAGCGCTCTTTCCATGGGCCGAGCTCGGCGTGGGGGCGACATTGCCGCGCACCGCGCTCGGAGGGGGAGCGGCGGTGAGCCTCACCTGGCTCACCGCTCGTGCCTCGCTGGCGCCGCTCGGCGCATCCCTCGGCGATCGTGTCTTCGTGAGCGCTTACATGATGCTCGATGCGGGCGCGTTGCTCGCCTCGGGGGAGGGAGCCCCGAAGGTCGACAGCCGGTGGCGCCCGTGGCTCGAGGCGGGCGCCGGCGCACGGGTGCGCGCGCTGCTCGGCGCATGGTCCTTCGTGGATGGGCAGGTCGGGCCCGCGCTGCCCCTCGTTCGGGACGAGTTCTTCTACGTGAACGGCGGGACGGCGTATCAAGCGCCCGCCGTGCGGCTGGACGCCGCGCTCTCCATCGGGGCATATTTTCCGTGATCAAACCGGGGACCTCGTGGATCGCCTGGGACGAGCCCCTCGTGATCACCACCACCGACGACGCCCCCGGTTCCACCGCCGTCCGCTTGGCTCGCCCTCTGGGCGGACTCGTCGACGCGCAGGCGCGTTCCCCCTGCAAGTCCACCACCGACGCCGCCCGCGAGGCGCGGCTCGAAGAGCTCGCGTCGCACCTCGAGTTCCTGTGGCGGTTCGCGTGCCGGATGGGCGTGGGTGAGGCGGCGGCCGAGGACATTGCGCAGGAAGCGTTCGTGGTGGCGGCGTCGCGCCTCGACGCGATCCTTCCCGGCAAGGAGCGCTCGTACCTCGTCTCGGTCGTGGTTCACATGGTCCGGCGCGAGCGAACCCGGCGAGCACGTCACGAAGAGCTCACGGGCGAGCCCTCGGCGCCGGCGGGCGAGCAGCCGGACAGCCGCCTCGACGAGGCGCGCGCGCGCAGGCTGCTGGATGCGTCGCTCGAGGCGCTGGACGACGAGCTTCGCGCGGTGTTCGTGCTCCACGAGATCGAAGAGGAGACGATGGCGGACATAGCCCATCTGCTGGACTTGCCGCCAGGGACCGTGGCGTCACGGCTCCGCCGCGCCCGTGAAGCGTGGAAGCGAGCGACGGAGCGCTTGAAGAAGGGTCTTCCGGTGAGCGGCGGGAGGCGGCCGTGAGCGACTCGTACGACGACTTCGACCGCGCGCTGCTGCGCGCCGGGAGGACGGCGAAGGCGCCTTCCTCGCTCCGCGCGAAGGCCCTCGCGGCCGCCGCGGTGGGGACGGCGACCGCGGCCGCAACGACGAAGCTCGGCGTCGGTACGGCCAAGGCGAGCGGGGCGATCGCGGCGCAGGCCGCTCACGCGTTCGGCCTGAAGGCGGTGCTCGTCGCGTCCATCGGCGTCACGTCGGTCGCATTCGTGCTCGGGGGTGCGTACGTGGCGGCGAGCCGTCACGCGGACGCCGTCGCGTCCGCAGCCCCCGTGCGCTCGCCGCGCGCGGCCTCGCCTCGCGCAGCGGAGATCGGCGAGGTGGCGCCGGCGGCCGCTTCACCCACGCAGGAGGCCACGCAGGAGCAGCCCGCCCTGCCTGCGAAGGCGGAGCCCGCCGTCGCCCCTGCCGCCGAGCCCGCCCCGCTCGCAGCGGCGTCGCCCGCCCCGCTCGCAGCGGCGTCGCCCGCCCCGCGCGCAGCGGCGTCGCCCGCCCCGCGCGCAGCGGCGTCGCCCGCCCCGCGCGCAGCGGCGTCGATCAAGGACGTGGCGCCCGCGCCCCAGGGGACCGGGCTCGCGCGCCAGGTCCCCTCCTCCGCTCCTTCGGTGACGGCGGTCCCCGCCGTCGACCCCCTTCCACGAGAACCCAGCAGTGAGCAGGCCGCGCCGGCCCCTGCGACACCCACCTTCGTACTCTCGGACGAGCTCCGGCTCATCGACGCCGCGCGAGCGGCCCTCGCGCGGGGGGACGCGCCGCTCGCCCTTCGCTTCACCGCCGAGCACGCGGCCCGCTTTCCAGGAGGTAGCCTCGCCATCGAGCGCGACGTCCTCCGCGTCGACGCCCTCGTGGCCGCAGGGCACATCGCGGAGGCCGCATCGCACGCGTGCGCCTTCGCCGCGCGGAGCCCGCGCTCCGCTCAGGCGCCGCGCATGATCAAGGTGGGTCGCTGTTCAAGCACGATTCCGTGATCAAAAGCGCGGAGCGAGAGATCGCCGGACGGTGGAGGATCCTCGCTCATGAGACTTTCGCAGCTAGCGCTCTCCTTGTTGTGGTTCCCGGTCGCCCTCTCAGCCACCACGTTTGGGTGCGCCATAGTTCGCGTGCCGATCGGCGATCTCGACCCCGATGGCTCGGACACGGGCGGCTCGTCGGGTTCCGGCGGCACGGGCAACTCGGGCAGGTGCAGCACGCCGGTGGCCTCCCGTCCCTTCAGCCTGGACGACTGGCCGGCAGTGGGTGGCACTTTTCCGCTGGCGATCACGGGCATCGCCTTCGATCCATCCGGCAACCTCGGCGTGACAGGGTACACGGCGTCGGACGTCGACTTGGGCGGCGGCGTGCTCCGGTCCGGGGGAATCGACGACCTCCTCCTGGCGAAGTACGATGCCGCGGGCAACCACACCCTCAGCAAGCTCTTCGGCGATGATTCGGGCCCGCAGGCCGGCCAGCACATCGTTTTCGACGCGGACTGCAACATGTTCCTCGTACGCACGTTCGCGACCTCATACGACATCTTCCTGGACAAGCTCGACAGCGCCGGCACCCCCCTGTGGAGCAAGCACCTCAACGCCGGGTATCAAGCAGATTGGTATATCCGATCCATCGCGGTGGATCCGACGACGGGTGGCGTGGTGCTCGTGGGAAGATACTACGGGGACCTCGATCTCGGGGGAGGTCTGCTACCGTACGTAGAGGGTGATTACGACCCGACGAGCGGCTACGCGGCGAAGTTCGATGCGATGGGAGACTTTGTCTGGAGCAAGTTCTCCCCGGGCGGCAGCGGCAGGTACACGCCAGGCGGCATCATGGCCGTCGACGCTTCAGGGCATATCGTGATCGCGGCCGACGACTCGGACATCTACGATGACGGTTCAGGCCTATTCGCGCGGCTCTGGCTCGCGCGGTTGGACGCCTCGGGCAACGATCTCTGGAGCAAGGCGTGGACAGCTCCTCTCCATCGTCAATCAGCCTCGGATAGCCAACAAGGCCTCGCTGGCATCGCGGTGGACGGCGACGGAAGCGTGTTCCTCGCCGGGAGCGCGCACTGCGACTTCGATTTCGGCGGCGGACCGCTGGTTGGCGCGGATTGTTCATCCGACAATGCCTTCGTGGCGAAATTCGACGCTCGTGGAGGCCACATCTGGAGCCGAGTCATCGCGGGCAGCTCTGCATCCAAAGCAGTGAGCCTCGGTGTCGACGCTCTCGGGAACACCTTCGTTGCGGGCACCTTCACCGGGACCCTCGATGCCGACGGCACGGCGCTCGGCGCAGAGGACGGAGCTGAGCGGAGGTTCGTCGTGCGGCTCGACGGGGATGGGCATATTTCGTGGTCCCAAACCCTCGGCCCCGAGCTCAGCAACGTGCTGAGCCTCGCCGTGGACCCCGGAGGAAACGTCGCCATTTTGGGGGAAGACGACAGCGGCGCGACTGGATCCCCGTTTTTCTACAGATTGGGAGGAAATGTCGTGACGAAGCTCAACGTCGCAGCGCCGTGACCCTGCTTCGAGCAGTTCTCGAAGGAAGCGCGTCGTCCGCCGGTCGGGCGCGCGCTGGATCCCGAGCCGGGGGTGGGATGAGCGGAATGCACGCGGGGCGGGGCCGATGGCCCTGCGACTAGGGGCACGCGCAGACGCCGCCGTGGTGTGAGCAGCAACCCCGCTTCACGTAGGTGCAGGTCGGCGACAGCGTGCCGTCGCAGCAGCACACGCGGCCCTCGGGCGCCGGCCGCGAACGCGCCGGCGCAGCCGGCCCGCCGCCCGGTCGCGCGGGGGCGGGCGCGCCTTCGGCCTCGCGCTGCCGCGATACTAGCCGGATCGCCGGAACAGGCTCAGCAACCGCCTGAGCAGCCCCGGTTTCGCGGTCGGCGCGCCCGCCGCCGGCTCCGCCTGGTCGCGACGTGCTGACCTTGGCGCCGCATCGCGGGGCTTTGCCGCAGCGGCGTCACGGGGCTTTGCTGCAGCAGGAGGCGCTCCGGGCTCCTCACGGGCGGCCTCCACGTTCTGGTCCGCGGTGCGCTCGGCCGCGTGGCTCGGTGCCTGCTTCCCTGCCGCGAGCCGGGGGCTCGGCGAGCGCCTCCGCCGCCGCGGCAGCGAGCGTCGCGGCCCGCCGGCCCCCGGCCCGCCACTCCGCCATGGCGCCGCCATGGGCGATGGCCCGGCGGGTTGTCGAAATTCGCGGCGAAAACGCGCCCTCACCGCGTGGCGTGCGGCGTGCGGTGTCGGCGCCGTGCGGCCAGCGCGGCTCGCACCACGGGCGTCGTCTACGAGCGCCGTCGCCCCGAGAAGACGACGCTCTACGCGATCGTGCGCGACAACGTGGAGACGCTGTACGGGGCCATTGACGACGGCGCAATCGCCGTCCGGATACCCAAGCACGCGAAGAAGGAGCTCAAAGCCTATCTCGACTGCGGGCTGCTCTGCCGCGGGTTCGCGCGGCTCCGGTGCGAGCGCTGCGAAGAGAGTCGGCTGGTGGCCTTCAGCTGTAAAGGACGCGGTTTCTGCCCGTCGTGTCTGGGCCGACGCATGTGTGCCACGGCGGCGACCCTGATCGAGGACGTCCTGCCCGAGGTGGCGCACCGTCCGTGGGTGTTGACGTTTCCGTTTCCGTGGCGGCGCAGGCTCGCCCAGGACGGGGTGTTGTTCGGGGTGCTGACCCGCATCTTCGTCGAGAGCGTGGAGCGGTTCTACGAAGAGCGCGGTGCGCGCCGAGGAGCGTGCGGCGCGGTCAAGAGCGGCGCGGTGACCGTCGTGCAACGCACGTCCGGCGACATGCGGCTCAATCCGCATCTGCACGTGGTCTTCCTCGACGGGGCTTATCACGAAGACGGCACCGAGCTCGTGTGGAACGAACTCGGTCACCTGCGAACGGGCGAGGTCGGTCAAGTCCTAGAGCACGCCGTCGGGCGGATGCTCCGTTACCTCCGGCGGCACGGGCATCTCGAGATCGAGCACGACGTCGAGGAGGACGACGAGCCCGAGGCCGCGCTCTGTGCTTCCGCCGTCTCGGGACGAGAGCCGCGCTAGAGGATCAGAACGTGCAGGTGGGGGTGGGGCCGGCGGTGAAGGGCTCCCAGCGGACGTCCTCGATCGCCACGTCCATCGGCGACTCCGAGTAGAGGAGGAAGGGCGTGTTGACGTTGGTGATGTCGAGCCCGTTGTCCGTCAGGCACTTCAGCGGGACGGAGACCTCGTGCCACTCCCCGTCCGCGATGGAGGTCAGCGTATTGGCGATGTTGATGTCGCCGAGGCAGGGATACACGCAGTGGGCTGACAGCGTGACCAGCGGGCCCTCGGGCGGAGCATCGACGCGCGCCCGGAAGACGATCGAGGTCTCCGAGTTGTAGTAAGGCGACAGATCGACCCCGGGCGCGCCCGCCGAGACCTGCGCGTAGATCTGGCCCGTCGCGCTCCAGGTCACCTGCTTGGCGCTGCCCTGGATCTCGCCGTCGATCGTGCTCACGCTGACCTCGCCGCCGGGCAGGGTGGCCCCCATGCCCACGTCGATGCCGCCCCAGTTCGAGGGGCCGCCGATGCGCAGCACGTAGTCGCCCTTGTCCTCGCCATCCACGAAGATCTCGAGCGGCTCGCTCGTGGTGCCGGCCGCCCCCGGGTCCGGGGCATCGCAGCCGTGGCCCGTGGAGACCTCGGGCAGATCGTCGCCGAGCGCGTCGGCGTCGGTGGTCACGAGGCCATAGCCATACGCGAAGAGCGGCTCTTCGCCGTCTCCCCTGTTGATGGACGTCTGGCAGTCGGCCGAGGGCCACGAGAACGACAGCTTGCCCTGGAACTCGTGATCGCCGAAGAGCACGTCGGCGACGCCGCCGCCCTCGCTGCCCGGCAGCCAGGCCGCCACGAACGCGTCTGACCGGTTGAGCTCCTTGTTGGTGTGGAGCGGGCGGCCCGACACGAACACCGTGACGATGGGCACACTCGGCGCCTGGGCGCGGATGGTCTCGATGACGGCGAGGTCCTCGGGGTAGAGGTTCGCGTGCTCGAGCGTCTCGAACTTGCCTATATCGCCCTGGCCCTCGGCGTAGGGCGTCTCGCCGATGACCACGATCGCGGCGTCGAAGGTGTCGGCCGCGGCGGTGCCGTCGGGGCTCAGGGTCGCAGCGCCGCTCAGCCCGGCGGCCGTGATCGTCTCCTCGATGCCGGCGTAGATGGACTGCGCGTTCGGGAAATCGGCGTTGGTGTTGCCGGTGCCCTGCCAGGTCAGCGTCCAGCCGCCGGACTGGTTCTGGATGTTGTTTGCGGTCTTGCCGGCCACGAGGACGTTCATCGACTTGCTGAGCGGCAGGACATCGCCCTTGTTCTTGAGCAGGACGAGCGACTTGCGCACGGCCTCGCGCGCCACGGCCCGGTGCTCAGGCGCGGCGAGGAGCGCGGCGTCGCCGGCGACCGACCGGGTCGACGGGGCGCCCTTGCTCGCCCTGGGGCCGAGGAGGCCGGCCCGCATCTTCACGCGCAGGATCCGGGTCACCGCGTCGTCGATGCGGGCCATCGGGATCTCGCCGCTCTCCGCCTGGGCGATGGTGTTCTCGATGAACGCCATCCAGTCGTTGGGCACCATGATCATGTCCACCCCGGCGTTGATCGCCGCGGCGCACCGCGTGTTGTTACAACCCGGGAGCTGGCCGTGCCCGTTCCAGTCGCCGACGACGAAGCCGGTGAAGCCGAGCTGGCCCTTGAGGATGTCGGTGAGCAGGTACTGATTGCCGTGCATCTTGTCGCCGTTCCAGCTGCTGAACGACGCCATCACGGTCTGCGCGCCCGCCGCGAGCGCGGAGAGGTAGCCCTGGGCGTGGATGTCGCGCAGAGCCTCCTCGGAGCAGACGGTGTTGCCCTGGTCCTTGCCCTGCTCGGTCCCGCCGTCGCCCATGAAGTGCTTGGCGGTCGCGACCACGTGCGCGCCGTTGAACAGGTCCGCGCTGTCCGCCGGCCGGCCCTGCAGGCCCCGGATCATCCGGCCCGCGTAGCTCCTCACGATCTCCGGATCCTCGGAGTAGCCCTCGTAGGAGCGGCCCCACCGATCGTCCCGCACCACGGCGAGCGTGGGGGCGAAGGCCCAGTCGAGCCCGGTGACGGCGACCTCGGCGGCGGTGATGGCGCCGATCTCCTCGATGAGATCGGGATCGTTCATGGCGCCGAGCCCGATGTTCTGCGGGAACAGCGTCGCGCCGATCACGTTGTTGTGGCCGTGCACCGCGTCCACGCCCCAGATGACGGGGATGCCGAGGTGCTCGCCGGGCGCGCCGCTCGTGTCGATGGAGGCCGCGTAATAGGCGTCCGCGAGGTCGACCCAGTCGGCCACGGTCGCGTGCTTGGAGCGGCCCGGCCAGGAGCCGCCGCCGTTCAGCACCGAGCCGATGTGGTACTCCCGGACCTGGTCCGGCGTGATCGCCAGGATCTCGGGCTGGACCATCTGGCCGACCTTCTGCGCCACGCTCATCTGCGCGAGCAGCTCGGCGATGGCGTCCTCGATCTCCGGGTCGAGCGCGATCTCGCTCGTCACCGTCGGCCATTCGACCGACGCGCTCTCGCCGCCCGCGCCGCCGCCGCCGGCGGTGCCGGTGGTGGAGCCTGCGCCGGAGCCGCCTTCGCCGCCGCCGCCGGCGGTGCCCGTGGAGCCTGCGCCGGAGCCGCCCGCGCCGCCGCTGCCGCCGGTGCCGGTGGTGGTGCCTGCGCCGGAGCCGCCCGCGCCGCCGCTGCCGCCGGTGCCGGTGGTGGTGCCTGCGCCGGAGCCGCCCGCGCCGCCGCTACCGCCGGTGCCGGTGGTGGTGCCTGCGCCGGAGCCGCCGTCGCCGCCGCCGCCGGCGGTGCCGGTGGTGGAGCCTGCGCCGGAGCCGCCGTCGCCGCCGCCACCGGCGGTGCCGGTGGTGGAGCCCGCGCCGGAGCCGCCGTCGCCGCCGCCACCGGCGGTGCCGGTGGTGGAGCCCGCGCCGGAGCCGCCCGACCCTGTCGCGTCAGCCGGGGGATCCGTGGAGTCGTCCCCGCAGGCGGGAACAGGGATGGTCAGGGCTGCGACCAGCAGCCATCTACCGTATTGGTTACAATGCTTCATACCAGCGCCGGAGCATGGTCCCGGCGCAGTGGGGCGTCAAATTTATAGTCCCGCAGTCTGCTTCTATCAGGACCTCTGTCGGCCATCGCTCACGCCACACCTACACGCAGACCACGATTCATCGCTTCTCGGCGGACCAGGCTTTCGGTATCCTCGATCCTCCTCCAGCCACCAAGGCAGCAAGGAAGAACGCCATGTCGCAACATTGGACGATCGCGGGCGCGCTGCTCGCCTTTGCGCTGCTCGACGCCGCCTGCGCCGACCCCGAGCAGGACGCTTCCTCCGGCGCGGCGAGCGGCGGTTCCACCTCGGTGAGCCTGCACGTGGTCTTCCTCGACGGGGCTTATCACGAAGACGGCACCGAGCTCGTGTGGAACGAACTCGGTCACCTGCGAACGGGCGAGGTCGGTCAAGTCCTAGAGCACGCCGTCGGGCGGATGCTCCGTTACCTCCGGCGGCACGGGCATCTCGAGATCGAGCACGACGTCGAGGAGGACGACGAGCCCGAGGCCGCGCTCTGTGCTTCCGCCGTCTCGGGACGAGAGCCGCGCCATACGTCGTCGCCCCGCAATGGCTCCGCGGGCTCTCGTCGTATTGTCCGAGCGCGCTCGCGTACGACAAGCCGCTGTGCGCTGCGCTCGACGGCTTCACCTTGCACGCAGCGACGCGCGCCGGTGCGCACCATGCCGCGCGTCCCTGCTTCGCTTTGGAGCGGCTCAGCATCCTCCGCGACGGTCGGGTGGCCTATCAGGTGAAATACCCGCGGCGAAAAGGAACGCATCGGGTGATGACGCCGATTGTGTTTTTCGCGAGGCTCGCCGCGCTGGTGCCGCCGCCGCGCCATCCGCTGGTGCTGATCGGCTGGTGGATGGGCTCCTTCTGGCGACGTCGCCTCGCGTCGAATGGGCGAAGCTTTTGCGGCGGACTTACGCAGTAGATGTTCTCGCGTGCCCGCGATGCAGCGGGCGGATGCGACTCATGGCCGCGATCACGGACAAGGCGACGGCGAGGAAGATCTTGAGCCACCTCGGTCTGTTCGCCGAGCCGCTGGAGTGCCGCGCGCGGTACCCGGCGGACCCCGCGTGACGAAACTGAAAGGGGAGGGACGCTGCTCGACGACGTGGCCGGGGGGAGGTCTGACCTGAGGTGCGTGCGCCGGCCATCACGACGCGCCGCGAACCGCGACGGCGGCCGTTTGGACGAGCTCAGTAGTGTACAGCTATACGGTAGGATGCCTTCCGCTTGGTGCCAGTAGTGTACAGCTATACGGTAGGATGCCTTTCGCTTGGTGCGACGTCGCGGTAATCGCAGGCGTTTCACGAGTGGAAGGCTTGTCTGATCGCATAAGGCCCGTTCTGTCGATAAGCTCGTACAGTCAGACTGCACGAGCCAGGAACGGCTCCGAGAATCTTGACTTTGCGGAACGTGTTTGCTTGTCCTATCCGCACGGAGACAGCTGATGGACCTGGTGGAAGACTTCGCCGAGCCTGGGGTCTCGGTGGTCGCCGCGTGCGCCGCGCTGGGAGTGAGCCGTGCGACGTTGTACCGAGGTACGAGCCCGCCGCGGCCACCGGCGATACGAGAGCGCGTGCCGAGTTAGGATTCTCGTGACCGCTGTCTCATCCGCGTTGACAAATTCCACCTCCGTCGACCGAACGAGAATTCGCCGACGTACTTTGGGTTTCGCAGCATCTCGCGAATGGCGGAGTGCATCCAGCCCGCGCCAGCTCGGCGTCGCCCACGAGCGCCCACGTGCTCACCCGCGGATCGGACCGAGGGAGCGAACAGCGAAGGAATAAATTTCTAGACCGTGACTCCGGTACTTACAAACGGTAGGTAAACCCGTACGTCCCCTTTATGGAGAGGCCTAATGAACCGCGCTTTCCTCGTCGTCATTCTCAACTCGTTCGCGTGTGCCTCGGCGCTCGTCGGTTGCTCGTCCGATTCGGGCGACACGCAGGGCTCTGGAGGTAGCGCTCCCAATGGTTCCGCAGGCACCGGTGCCGTGGCCACGGGCGGCTCGTCCACGGGCGGCTCGTCCACGGGCGGCTCGGCCACCGGCGGCTCGGCCACGGGCGGCTCGGCCACGGGCGGCTCGGACACGGGCGGCTCGGCCACGGGCGGCTCGGCCACGGGCGGCTCGGCCACGGGCGGCTCGGACACGGGCGGGGCTGCTGGCTCAGGTGGTAGCGGAGCCGGCGGGGCCGGGTCCGGTGGTGGCGCTGGTGGAGGCTCGGACACGGGTACGTTGTCCGCCGGGTGCGGCAAAAGGCCGACCATTGACGCCAGCATGTACAATAACGGCAACCCGATCTCGATTACGGCGGCGAATCGGCAACGTCGATACATCCTGAGCGTGCCGGCCAACTACGACAATACGAAGCCGTACAGATTGGTCATCGCTTGGCATCAGCTCGATGGAAACGACAAGCAGATGTATCAGCAGAACTACTACTGGCTGAAGGACATCGCCGACGCCGCCAGCAGTACGATCTTCGTGGCTCCCAATGGGGAGAAGAACGGAACGCCGTGCACCGGGACTGGCAACGGGGAAAGCGGCTGCGGGTGGCCCGACTCAAGCGGCTCGAACGTGGCACTCGCGGACGCCGTGGTAGAGCAGGTCGAGCAAAATTTCTGTATCGACAAGAGCAAGATCTTCGCAAACGGCTGGAGTTACGGCGGCAGCATGTCCTACCGGACGGCTTGCTCGCGTCCACTCGATGGAACCGGCACTTGGGGTGTCCGCGCCGTCGCCATCTACAACGGAGCGGCGCAGCTCAGTGCCGGCAACTGCAAGCCGAGCGAAGCGGTCGCCTTCTACGCATCCCATGGCACCAACGACAACGTCCTTCAGTACAGTGGCGGTGTCTCGATGGCGCAGACGTACGCCGGGCTGAACGGTTGCACCTGGAAGGAGCCGACAAGGGCCACCGGAAACCACGTGTGCACCAACATCATGGGCTGCACGACGGGTTATCCGGTCGAGTTCTGCTCCTTCGTGGGACCGCACACGCCTGATCCGCCGCGAGAGGGTGGTCAACGTTGGCAACCACAAGAGGTTTGGAAGTTCTTCAGTCAGTTCTAGGCTGCCAAGAGTCGAGCCTAAAACCTCTTGAAAGGTCGGATCGAGTGTGAGCTCCAGTGCTTTGTGGAAGCCAAGTTTGCCGACGTGCCCGACGCTCTGTGGCGTCAGATCGAGCCGCTGATACGAGCGGAGCCGCCGAAGCCGAAGGGAGGTCGCCCTCCAGTCTCAGCGCGAGTCGTGATGGCCGGCATCCTGTATGACGGTCGTCGCGGCATCGCCTGGAAGTGGAGCTCTCTCGACAGCGCCTCGGTGAAGGCGCCAAAAGGGGGACCTCACGGGCCCAAATCCGACTGACCGCGCGAAAAGCGGCGTCACGATGCGCGAGTGAAGGGCTTTTGTCTCCACCGCCCGGTGGCCTCGCCCCATCCTGGACTCGAACCGCGGCGGCGAGCAGCGCCCGCCTTGGTCGCGGGACGGTGCGAATCAGCGAGCGCGTCCCGGCTCGCGTCGCGCAACCTGCCGGATTCGCTGGCGTTCGCATTTCCGGGACCGTGCGAGCGGAGCGAACCCGTCCCGCCGAGAGCCCCGCGAACGGGTTGGTGCTCGGCTCCCCATGCGGAGCCATTCACGCGGGATCGCGGAAACGCGACCCCGCTTTTTTAGCACCGGCCTCGGAGAGCGATCTCCGGGGCCGTCGCGCTTCTCCCCCACGTTTCCGCGACCTTCGGCGCTCGGCGAGCACCACGCACGCGTGGACAGCGCTCGCGCAGAGAGCCAGTAGTGTACAGCTATACGGTAGGATGCCTTCCGCTTGGTGCCAGTAGTGTACAGCTATACGGTAGGATGCCTTCCGCTTGGTGCGACGTCGCGGTAATCGCAGGCGTTTCACGAGTGGAAGGCCTGTCTGATCGCATAAGGCCCGTTCTGTCGATAAGCTCGTACAGTCGGACTGCACGAGCCAGGAACGGCTCCGAGAATCTTGACTTTGCGGAACGCGTTTGCTTGTCCTATCCGCCAAAGCGCTTGACGACGCTGAGCGGCTGGGCGAGGACAGAGTCACCATGAGGCGTTGGCTACTGGCTTTGGGCGTGTGCGTTTCCACCGCGGCGTGTGGTAACGGATCGAATGGGGACGCTGCCGCGAGCGGGGGCGCGGTTGGCACGGACAGCGGTGGGACGGGCGGCGGGGGCACGGCCTCCGGTGGTGCGACGGGCTCTGGGGGAACGGCCGAAAGCGGCGGCGCATCCAGCGGCGGCGCAGCCAGTGGTGGGGCTGGCGGCTCGGGGTCGGGCGGCTCGAGTGGGGCCACGGGTGGCGCGGCTTCGGGCGGGCAAACGGGCAGCGGCGGCCAAGGAAATGCCGGAAGCGGCGGCACGACCGGTAGCGGCGGCTCGGTCGGTAGCTGCGTCGGCGACCCGTTCCCCACGGCCGATCCTACCAAGACGGGCCCCTTCTCGGTCACCGCAGACAAGAACGTCGGCCCCCTCGCCGGCGTCGTTCCCGATCCGATCTATGGGGACGAGCAACAGCGCTTCAACGTGTACCGCCCGAGCAATATCGCAACCAGCGGCCACTGCCATCCGATCCTGATCTGGGCCAATGGCTACCGGGACAATCCGGAGCAGAAGCCGCCGAAATGCGTCGTCAACTCCGGCAGCAATCAGTGGTGCGGACAATACGGACCGATCGTCAACCATCTCGCGTCCCACGGTTTCGTCGTGGTGGCTTCTCTCAGCACCGCGACCGCCGAAGGCGATCCTCTTCCCACGACCGCGGGCCTCGATTGGATCTTGGAACAAGCCGAGGATGCGAGCAGCCCGTACTATCACGCCCTCGACACCACGAAGATCGGCCAGCTTGGCCATTCCTATGGGGGCATGTCGACTTGCAAGACGGCCTCCGATCCCCGTTTCTCGGCCCTCGGCACGATTTGCGGCACCACTGCCCTCAAGGGAGTGCACACCCCCATGTTGTTCTTCTGCGGGGGGAACGACTCCACGGTGAAATGCAGCGGGGTCCACGATGTCTTCAAGACGGTCACCGATCAGCCCGCGTTTTTCCTCAACGAGCTCAACGCGGATCACGGTAGCTGGGTTTATCAGGGCGCAAATGGCGTGTCCCTGTCGTCGGCCGCGGCCTGGTTCCGCGTTCATCTGATGGATGACACAGCGAACAGGAACTTCTTCTACGGCGACAACTGCAAGTTCTGCACCGATCGCCGCGCGCAAGCAGAGCAGAACGCCCTGATGAAGGTCCCCTGAGCGACGGGGCCGATCTGGCTAGGCTTCACTGACTCACGAACGTCGTCACGCTCATGGCTTCGAGGGCCATCGGGAGCGTGGCGTCCGTTACGGTGACGGGAGTTCCTTCGGCCCAGTTCTTCGAAGCGGCGGTCACGAAGGGGACCATCGCGCTTGGCGCGGTGCCGCCTGCGAAGGCGAGGGGAACGGTCTGGGCGGAGGTTGTCTCGTTGATGGCGACGACGACGACTTTGCCGCTGTCGTTTGTGTAGGCGCTGACGAGGACCTTTTCCGGGAAGACGCCGGTGACGGCGACGCGGTGGTAGCCGGGGCGAATGTAGCGGGTGAAGTTTCCGAACGTGTAGTAGCGCTTGGTGGTGACGCTGCCTGACTGCTGAATCAAGCCTTCGTTCGTGGTGTTGCCCGAGTACCACCACCAGAGCCAGGCGTTGGCTTCGTCGACCACGAGCGCGCTGTGCACCCAACGGGCGATGGCCACGCCGTTCTCGATGGTGTTGCTCGGTCCCTGTTCCGGCCACCACTTCACGCCGGACATCTCGGTCTGCCAGACTTCCTTGTCGCCCCGAGGCGGGACATCGTCCGGCCAGGGGTAGGCGACCTGAGTGTCAACTTGGTGGGTCCCGAGGATGTCGAAGGCGGCCCACGCGTCCGGGTCGGCAGCGAGCGCGTGCCGGTTCGCGAGGCGCGTAGGAGTGCAGCCCTTCACCGCGGGCGACGCGACGGCCGAGGGCGCCCCGTTGGGCCACACCAGAGCCGCCCTCGACGGCGAAACAGGCGGAAGCCATGAGAATCGCTACTGTTTCAGCGACCGCTCGTCATCGACCGGTGTCTCTGGCGGGACTGTACGGCGGGGGCGAACCGTCGCGATCCGTCGCATCCCCAGGGATTTGGGGAGGGCGTAACGACGGATCGCACCCCCTCGGGAGGCATGGGCCGAACCCGGGCCCAAGGCCAAGCCCTGGGCTTGGGGAGCTCGCCGTGACCGAGCCGTCGCTTCGGGCGGCCGTGATCGCCTCGCTCGCCAGCACCCTGAGCCACGCCGTCGCCCTCGGGGATGAGGTGGCTGCCCGGGTCGTTCACGAAGCGATCGGTCGGCTGCTCCGGCTGCCGGTGGCACCGGAAGGGTGAGCAGTTCTCCAACCTCGCCCTGGTTACGATCTCCCGAGCTCCTCGGGCCGGACTGCCGGCCTGAGGAGGCGATAACTTCCCTGACGTATAGGGCCCTCCACAACCCTCTCCGCAGCCTGGCCGGAGGCGTCGTTTGCGCTCACCATGGCCGACATGGCCGACCTCTTTTTTACCCCGTCGGGCGTCCGGCTGCGTCGTCACTCGAGCCGCCCCGGAGACCTCAACTGGCTGTTCCTGCCGGGAGGACCCGGCATCGGATCGGAAAGCCTGGAAGGGCTCGCCGACATCCTGGATGTGCCGGGGGCCACCTGGCTCGTCGACCTGCCTGGAGACGGCTCGAACCGCGACCCTCCTGGGAGCCTCGCGATTCCTTTCGATGCCTGGCCCCAGGTCGTGGCCGAGGCTGCCAGGGCGCTCCCGAACGTCGTGTTCGCCGGACATTCGACCGGCGGCATGTATCTGCTTTCGACGCCCGACCTGGAGCCGCACCTCGAGGCCCTGGCGCTTCTGGACACCGCGCCGGACGCCCTCTGGCATCCTCGCTTCGCGGAGATGACCCAGGCGAATCCGTTGCCCGACGTCGAGGCGGCGACCGCGATCTATGAAGCGGATCCGCGTGACGAGAACATCGCCGCGATTGCGGTGGCGTCCGCGGAATGGAACTTCACCCCGGCCGGGCTTTCGGCGGGCCGCGAGCTCCTCGCGAGGATGCCCTACAACAGCGCGGCGGTCGCGTGGTCGGAGGCGAACTTCGACCACGTCTACCGGGCCTCGTGGTGGCCGACTCGAATGCCGGTCCTTCGATTGGCCGGCTCGGACGATCGGATCGTCTGGCAAGGCGGTTGGGGCGACCCGAGGTTCCAGACGCCCAACGTAATCGAGCGCATGATCGAGGGCGCTGGGCACTTCCCCTGGATCGAGAATCCCCAGGCTGTGCGAGCGGCCTTCGCCGAACTGGCGCTCCGCATCGCCTGAGCCTCCTCCGACGGCAGGGCCTTTCAGATGACGCAACGGAGCTCGATCATGGCGCTCAGCTCCTTGGCTTCCTTGAGCCGGTAGCTCTCGGCCTCGATCTCGATCACCTCGGCGCGGTGCACGAGCCGGTCGACGAGTGTGACGACGCACGCGGCGTGCGGGAAGACCTGGCCCAGTCGGCGAAGAGGTGTAGGATGCCCCCTTGAACCAGCCCACACCATCCGCCCCCGATCTGCTCGACGTCCTCGAGGCGCGGTTCAACTTCCGCGAGCTCCGCCCAGGCCAGCGCGCGGTCATGGACGCCTTGCTCTCGGGCCACAGCGCGCTCGCGGTCTTCCCGACGGGCGGCGGCAAGTCGCTCTGCTACCAGCTCCCCGCGCTCCTGCTCGACGGGGTCACGATCGTCATCTCTCCGCTGATCGCGCTGATGAAGGATCAGATCGATTTCCTCAGCGCGCGCGGCATCGCCGCGGTCCGGCTCGATTCGTCGCTGTCAGCCGACGAAGCGGCGGAGGCGCACAGGGATCTGCGCTCGGGCAAGACGAAGCTGCTCTATGTCGCCCCCGAGCGGTTCGTGAGCGAGCGGTTCATGGCGCTGCTGAAAGAGCTCAAGATCGCCATCTTCGCGGTGGACGAGGCCCACTGCATCTCCGAGTGGGGACACAACTTCCGCCCCGACTACCTGAGGCTCGCGGACACCGCCCGGGCGCTCGGCGTGCCGCGCGTGCTCGCGTTGACGGCCACCGCGACGCCCGGGGTCGTGCGCGACGTCTGCGCCACCTTCGGCATCCGCGAGGAGCACACGGTCATCACCGGCTTCTACCGACCGAACCTCGAGCTCCGCGCGACGGCGGTGAGCGCGACCGCGCGCGACCGGGTCCTGCTCGAGCGCCTGCGATCCCGGCCGCCCGGCTCCACCATCGTCTATGTCACGCTCCAGAAGACCGCCGAGCACGTGGCCGAGAAGCTCGCTTCTGCGGGGCTGCCGGCGCGCGCGTACCACGCCGGGATGGAGGCGGCGGAGCGCGCGAGCGTGCAGGACGACTGGATGCAGAGCGACCGCGGCATCGTGGTCGCCACCATTGCGTTCGGGATGGGGATCGACAAGCCCGACGTGCGTTATGTCGACCATTACAATCTCCCGAAGAGCCTCGAGAGTTATAGTCAGGAGATCGGCCGCGCCGGCAGGGATCAGGCGAACTCGGTGGTCGAGGTCTTCGTGTGCGGCGACGATCTGCCGGTCCTCGAGAACTTCGCCTACGGCGACACGCCGACCGAGGACGCGCTCCACGGGGTGGTCGGCGCCGTGCTCGCCGCGCCCCAGGTGGAGCTCGGCCTGCACGCGCTGGGGACGCGCCACGACGTCCGGCCGCTCGTGCTCCGCACCGCGCTGACCTACCTCGAGCTGATGGGCGCGGTCCGGCAGCTCACGCCGCACTACGCCGGCTACGAGGTGCGGCTCCACCGCAGGCTCGAGGAGGTCATCGCGTCGGTGAAGGGCGAGCCGGCCCGGTTCCTCGAGGCGCTCTTCGGCCATGCGAGGAAGGGGCGAGTCCTGTACGCGATCGACCCGGCCGCCGCCGCCGCCGCGCTGGAGCAGCCGCGCGAGCGGGTGGTGCGCGCGCTCGAGTACCTCGAGCGGCAGGGGCTCGCGGAGCTCAAGGCGTCGGACATCCGGCACCGCTTCGTGCGCGTCGCCTCGACGGACGACGCGGGCGCCCTCGTCGGCGAGCTCCTCGCGCGCTTCGCGAGGCGCGAGGACGCCGAGATCGGGCGCGTGCGGCAGGTGATCGAGCTGCTCACCTCGGAGCGCTGTCACGCCGCCGCGCTCGCCGCGTACTTCGGCGAACGCCTCGACGCCGCGTGCGGGCGCTGCACCTTCTGCCGCGCCGGCGTCGCCGTGACGCTGCCGGAGCCGACGCACGCGCCGCCGATGCCGGTGGGGCTCGACGTCGCCGCGTTCACGGCGCTGCGCGCGGCGCACGCGCGCGCCCTGGGCCATCCTCGCCAGGCGGCGCGGTTCCTCTGCGGCCTCTCGAGCCCGGCGACCACCCACGCCAAGCTCGCGCGCGATCCGCTCTTCGGCGTCCTCATCACGCGCCGTTTCGCCGAGGTGCTCGACTGGTGCGCCGGGCTCCCCCGCCTCGCCGGCGCCGCAGCGGCGACCTGACCCTGAGCGAGCATCTCCATGACGAGGAGCGACGCAACAGCTCGCCGCTCGCGACATGCGGCTCGGCCGGCGATCCGAACAACCAGCACCTCCGCGGCGCGCTCCAATCCCAGCTTCGCGATCTTCCTGGCTAGATAGGGGTGAAAGCTAGCCGAGCCCATTGGATCGCAATCAGCTGCGCGGACCGACGACGACGGCGTCCACGTCGGTCACGGGCCCGCCCACGGCTGGCGCCCACGCAGCTCGCGGACGTCGAGCTCGCCGGCGTCGAACAGGCCGGAGGCAGCGTCGTGGATCTGATACGCCATCTTCGCGCCGCCGAGCGGCTGGCTTTCGACGAATATGCAGCGCAGCTCGCCTGGGGCGAAGCCGCACTGGTCCTGGATCGCGCGCAGCAAGCCATCGCGGTGCAGGTGGCCGTCGCCGAAGTTCCAGCCGAGCGCGAGGCCGCCGACGAGCTCGCCGTCGAGGTACTCGTACTCGTGGAGCGGGCCCTCGATCGCCTTCGGCAGCAGGACCGGCAGCGCGCGGCCCTGGAGGTGCATGAGGCGGAACGCGAGCACCTTGCCGACGAGGCCGACCGACGTGGCGTTGTCGTAGAACCGGCCGAGCTGGTCGTAGATCCACGGCGCGGCCTTCACGAGCCGGTCGAGCTTGCGATAGCTGTCGCCGCGGAAGAGCCACACGCTATAGGGCCAGTTTCCGGCGTAGTACCGCATCGCGAGCAGGAACGAGATCCGCCCTGGCGCGATGTTGCCGAGGAGCGGAACAGCGACAAGCATGATCGCGAGGAGCGCGCCGAGCGGCGGCGGGCCGACGTCGAACGGGTACGCGCCGGGGTGGGCCCAGAACAGCGCGAACACGCCGTAGACCACCATCAGGTTCCACTCGATCGGCACGCCCATCGGCACATTGCTCGTGATGAAGGCGTGGAGCGCGAGCGCCATCGCGATGCCGACGGCGATCGCCGTCTCGCCGGTCGCGCACGCGAGCACGATGGGCACGCCGAGCTCGAGCGCGGTGCCGGCGTGGCTCATCGCGATCGCGAGCCGCGACGGGCGCAGGTCGTCCGGATAGCGGACGTACATGCGCCGCCGCAGCCATGCGAAGCGGGCGAGCGGGCTATTGCTCGTCATCACGCACACGACGGTCGGGAAGTGGTGATTGAGCTTCGAGACGCCGGCCCAGAGCCAGAGCGCGAGCTGGACCGCCTTTGCGCCGCCGATCCAGTCGGCGGTGGCCGCGAACACGACGACGGTGGTCCAGTAGTGTTCGGCGCGCAGCGCGAGGAAGATGGTGCGATCGGCGACGGCGAGGACCGGCACGAGCGCGGCGATCGGCACGAGGTGCGAGGCGCCGAGCGCGGGGGCGAGCAGCGCGCGCACGAGCAGGGCGAGCAGCGCGAGGTAGAGCGCGACGTCGAGCGGGGTGCGCCGCGTGCCGCCGAGGAGCGGCGCGCGCGCGAACAGCGCGAGCTTCGTGGTGCCGGGGCGGAGGAAGTAGAGGGCGCCGCCGACGGGCGGAGCGTAGCGTCCGCTGAGTGGACCGAACCCGCAGCCGAAGCCCAGGCCCTCGAACAGCATGCTCCACAGGATCGCCTTCTGGAACGCGAGCGGGTGCAGCCACCAGTCGCCGATCGTCGAGAGGCCGCCGAGGCTCGGCGAGGTGCTGCAGAACAGGACCCAGGCGCCGGCATAGAGGGCGAGCTTGACCGCGTGGAGCGCGTAGACGGCGAGCGGCGCGCCGGAGCCCTGCAGCGCCCACGCCTCGCAGACCATGCGTGCACGCTCGGGGAACGGCCGCTTCACCCAGTCGAGCGGATCGTACGGCGGGGCGAGCGGACGCAGCAGGGCCACGGCCGCGATGCTACCCGAAGACGTCGCCGCGAGTCTCATCGGCATCTTCACGGTGGCCCCCAAGCCCCAGCGAGGAGAGCTTGCCTGTCGCCTGTTGGACCTCCTCGTGGATGGACTGCGGCCTCCAGTCCGCCGGTGACGGCAACGCTGCTGCCTGACGCGGAACTGGCGTACCTTCAGCGCCGGAACGAGAGGCGCTCGATCGCGCAGCCGGCCTTCTCGCTCGCCTCCTCGACGCTGGGACCTCCGGGGTCGGGGAGGATCCGCTTCGCTCCGCGGAGGACGCGCGCCCGCGCATCGAGCGTGTACGCATCGCCGAGGACCGCCCAGCGCTCGGGGCCGTAGCCGAAATTGATCTCGATGATCTTGTCGGGCTTGACCGCGCCGGTCGCGATCTCGCCGGCGGAGAGCGACATCCCACGCCGGACGAGCTCTGCGCGCCGGGCCGCGGCGAGGCGGCGGTTGACCTCGATCAGCGCGGCGATGAGGCCGGCGGCGCCGGCGAGGAGCGCGAGGGAGCTTCCCATGAGGACGACTCGCAGACTCTAGCTCAGCAGCACCCCGGCGGTGACGCCGCCGCCGATGGCCCCGCCGACGAGCACGAACGTGCCGACGGCGACGGCCCCCTGCCCGAACGTGAGGCTGCCGAACGCCTCGATGGGGACGAGGGGCAGCGCGAGGAGGCGGAGCGCGGCGACGTGGCCAACGCTGTAGGCAACGACCTCTTCCAGGTAAGCGATGGATCCCCCGATCGGGAAGCCTCGGATCGTCGCCTCTCCCGCCTGCGTGATGAACGGCAGGTTGCGCGCGATGAAGGCGTGGGTCCCCTCGTGGGCCGCGGTGTCCAGGAACGCAAAGGTCCCCGGCGCCTCGTTGTTGGTGATCACCGGGTTGTACCGGGTGAGCCCGAGGCGGTTCAGGAAGGCCAGGCGCCCGCCGAACGGGACCCGGTTGAGCGTCGTGTGGCCACCCTGATCGCCCCAGTAGCGGAGCCACTCCCCCGGGTTGTAGAAGCGCTGCCCCGCGGCGCTCGCCGCCTCCGACGTGGCCGCGCCGGCCCCCTCGGCGACCGCGGGGGCCTCCGCGGCGACGCCGTTCGCGGCCGCGCTCGCCAGCCCTTCGGCCGGCGCCTCCTCCGCCGCGGCCGTGGCGCCGGCGCGCACCCCCGTGAGCGAGGTCATCTCGATCTCCTCCGCCGCGCCGGTCGCCACGGACTCGCTGGCGGCGCCCGCGCCGGCCGCGCCGAGCACCGCGCCGGCAGCGAGGCCGATGCCCTGCTGGATGCCGTACTGCTTCCAGCTGAAGCTCCCGGTGTGCGTGGCGCTGTAGACCACCGCGTTGCCGCCGCCGCCGATGAGCGCGTTACCGAGCGGCGCGAGGGCGCCGTCGGAGAGGACGTCGATCGCGATCCCCGCGATCACCTCGGCGATCCCGACGAGGATGCCGGCGATGACGTCGGCGACGCCGTGCCCCGAGGGGTCGACGAAGCTGACGGGGCTGTTGAGCTCGAACGCAAACCGATTGAAGACGTCCGCCTGGTAAGGGCTCGTCCCGCCAAGGGCCGTGTCGGGCGTGACGAAGCGGCCGATCGTGGGATCGTAGTAGCGCGCGCCGAAATCGTAGATCCCCGCCGTCCCGATGAGCTCACGCCCCTCGTATTTGGGACGAAAGTCGTCCGGCCCGGTCTGGCTGAAGGTGCGGCCGTAGGGCGTGTACACGACCCGGGCCTGGACCGCGCCCTGATCGTCGAGGGTGGCGCGGGTGCTGCGCTGATGGTCGCGATCGAAATACAGGATGGTGGCCGAGCCCCCGTCCGCGCCGCGTTTGACCGCGGCGGCCACGCCGAGCTGATCCTTGATGTATCTTGTCGTCTGCGTGGTCCCGTCCGCCGCGCGCGTCAGCTCGAACAGGGAGCTCGCGTAGACGGTCACCGCGCCCGCGGCGTCGATCTCGCGGAGGCGGCGGCCCTGGAAATCATAGGTGATCGTCTTGACGGTCCCCGCGCCCTCCTTGTCGATGCGGCCGATCCGGTCCAGGCCGTTGTAGGTGTAGGTCCAGGCGTCCGACCCCGAGATCTTCGAGCGCATCCTGCCGCACGCGTCGTAGGCGGCGGCGAAGGCGGGGCGCCCGGCGGACTCGCCGGATTTCACGCGGTGCGCCTCGTAGGTGAACCGGACGCCATCCTTGAGGAGGAGGTTGCCGGAACCGTCGTATTCGTACGTCAATGCGCCATACGTCGGCGCCGTCGCGGCCTTGAGGCGCTTGCTCTCGTACGAGTAGCTCTGGGAGAGATCGATCGAGCCCGGCTGCTTGTCGACGATCCGGCGGAGCTGGTTCAAGAGGTCCCACTCGTAGGCGAGGTCCACGATGTTGATCGAGGAGCCGCCTCCCTGCGCCGCGACCACCTGAGAGAGCAGCTGCCCGGCGGGGCTGTAGCCGTAGGTGGAGACGATCGCCTTGCGCGGCGCCGCGTCCTCGCCGGCGGTGACCTGCCCGGGCATGCCCAGCGTCGTGTAGGCGTCGTAAACGACGCGGGCGCTGTCGAGCGACTGCTCGGCGAGGCGGCTCTTCGCGAAGTCGCGCCGCAGCACCGACTGATCGGGGTAGGTGTACTCGCGGATGCGCGCGAGCGGATCGTAGACAGATCGGGAGACGAACGGGTCCGGTTCGCCGCCGAGGGACAGCGTCACCGTCGCGGTGTTGCCGTAGTCGTCGTATTCGTAGTCGTACTGTGACTCGAGCGCCCCGTCCGGGGTCTTGACGGTCACCCTGGTCAGGCGACCGGCCCCGTTGAGCACGCCGGCGCCATCGTACACATAGCTCACGACGGTCCCGTCCCAGAGCGTCCTCTGGAGGACCCTGCCGAGCGCGTCGTAGTCGTAGAGCGTGAGGTGATCGGCGGCGTCGGTGGTGCAGGCGAGCAGCCCGGTGTTCCCATCATAGGCCCAGATCATCGCCTTGCGCCCGAGATCGCTCGGGGTGACGTTCTGATCGGGGTTGTCGATGACGCGCTTGCGATTGAGCGAGTCGTAGGTGATCGCGTTCTCGACCCCCTCGGGGTTCGACGCGGTTGCAGGGTCGACCGCGCGGATCATGTTGCCGAGCCGATCGTAGGCGTAGGTCGTGGTCGCGTCCCCGTCCGTGGGGACGACGAGCGACTCGACCTTCATGTCCCAGTCGCAGTAGCGGAAGGTGAGCACCTTGACGTAGGGCGCCTCCGTGCCCGCCGCGTACGTGATGGTGGCGGTGCGCCCGTTCTCGTAGAACCACGTCGTGACCGCGTCCGTGGCGCCGTCCGGCCCCGCCGGGTAATCGCGGCGGGTCGGCCGCCCGAGGACGTCGTACTGAGTGCGTACGTACCGCAGGTCTCCGGCCTGCGAGCGCTGCCCGCCGGACGGGACATCGTAAGGCAGCGACTGCCTGGAGATCTGGCCGTCGGGGCCATAGTCGGTAAGGACGCCGATGACGCCCTCCGGGAGCGCGCTCTGCGAGCGCACCTCTCGAGCGCGGGCCAGGCCGTCGACGTAGCGTTGGCTCCACTGCACATCGCGCTCCGACCCCGTGGGGAAGTCTTGCAGCGTCTGTACCTCGTTGAAGATGCCGCCCGCTCCGTCGTCGCTCCAGCGCGAGGTCGAGAGCGTCACCACGGTCGCGGCGAGGAACGCCTCGCGGGCCGCCGGGAGCCCGGTCACGCCCCGGGTGACGGCGTTCGCATCGGAGACGGCGCCGGGGGGCACGGGCCCCTGGTTCGCCGAGGCGCGCCCGAAGGCGTCGAGCGCCGTGAGGGTGATCCGGCCGTTCGGGTCCTGGACGGCGACCTGGGCCCCGAAGCGTGGATCATAGCCGAAATAGCTCGTCAGCGTCTCTCCCTGCTGGTTGGCCGGGCTCGTCTCGCGGGCGACATAGGTGTTGTAATCGGACTCGAACTCATAACTCGTCACCGCGCCGCCGGGGACGGCGACGGTGAGCCGGTGGCCGAAGTCGTCGTACGTATATCGCGTCTCGAGCCAGACGCCGTTCCCGTCGTCCCACTGGCCGCTGGACTCGACGTTGCAGGTGCCGGCGGTGTACTCGGTCCTCTCGAGGCGGAGATCTCCCGGCAAGAAGCGGGTGATGTCCTCGTCGACCACGTTGGACGACACCTTGGCGTACCGCACATAGCCGAGCCGCCAGCCGTCGTCGCGGACCGCGTTCTCATAGAGGAAGTAGCGGTACACATCGTCCTCCGCGCCCTGATCCTTGCCGTCGCGGTCGACGTATCCGAGGTAGCTGGACTTCGACAGGTTGCCGTACGCGTCATAATCGTAGGTCTCGCCGAGCGAGTAGTCGTAGTGATCGGCGCCATAGTCGTAGTGATCGGCGCGGAAGCTCGTCTTCAAGACCTCCACCACCCGCTGCCGCGGGTCGGTCGCGCCGGAGGCTCGCTCGTAGACGGTGTACTCGGTGAACGAAGCGGCGAGGAGCGCGCGCTCGTCGTCGGGGACGCGCGGATCATCGCTGGTGCGACCGTCCGCCTCGTAGCGGATCTCGGCGATGGTCCCCGTCTTCGGGAACTCTTGGTTGTAGATCGTCACCTTTCGCTTCCCGCTCGAGAGATCGACCTCCTCCACCGACTTGAACCCGAGCCAGCCGCGGCCCGTCAAGTCGACGAGCGCGCCCTCGTACGTCAACGCGTAACGGTGGTCGTAGTCGAACCGGTTCACGGCTGGATCGTTGTGCTTCCCGTACCCGGAGACGACATAGAGCGCCTGGCCGAAGACGGACTGGATCGGGAACTCCGCCGGCGTCATCGGGTTCGGGAACCGGCGGCCCTGGCCCCGAGGGAAGGCGTCGCTCTCGCGGTCGCCCTCCGTGTAGACGCTCTCGTCCGAGATCGGCGCGTAGCTGATCTCGATCACGCCGCCCAACCCGTCGCGGATCGCGGTGATGAGGTTCGGGTAAGGGCCGCTCGAGACGAGGGGCGTGAGCGCCGTGAGGCCATCGATGTCCCGCGAGGAGCGGACAAGGTCGGCCTTTCCGTCGCCGTTGACGTCGGCAGGGAAGGACGCGCTCTTCGCGCCGGGCGCGCCAGCGTCCGCCGTCGGGCCTCGGACGTATCCCCCGGATCCGGTGGCGGCGAAGACGCTGAACATCAGCCGATCTTCGCCCGGAGACCGCTGGATCCACTGCTTCACGATGTCGGTCCGGCCGTCGCCGTTGAAGTCCATGGGGAACCAGCGATCGCCGAGGGACTCGTCGTCGAAGACCGAGTCCACGCCGGCGACGAACGCGCCCGACGCCGTCCCGAGGAACGTGGTGAGGTGGAGCCGGGTGCCGTCGGCCGTCGGCTCCTGCCGGAGCTGGAGCAGGTCGGCGACGCCGTCGCCATTGGCGCTCACGGGGAGGAACGTCGAGCTGCTCAGCGTCGCCGGGAGGACGGTCTCGACCTGCTCCGCGAAGGTGACCTCGTCGAGGCTGGGCCCCGACGCGATATAGGCTGTGAAGGCCACGGCGGTGCCGCCGTCGAGGCTGCGCACCCGAACGAGATCCGTCATCCCGTCACCGTTCACGTCGATCGGCCAGTACGCGATGGTGGAGGCGGTGTCGGGCGGGTCCACGGTGGCGGTCGTGGTGGTCACGAAGAGGTCTCCGCCGCTTCCGACCCGGGAGAGGTAGCAGTGGAAATAAAGCAGCGGCCCCTTGGAGAAATCCTGATGGACGTAGGCCTCGACCAGGTCGGATCGGCCGTCGCCGTTCACGTCCATCGCCCAGAACCCGATGTGGTTTGTGTTCCACGGGCTGCCGGTGTCGTACTCGCCGATGGGCGAAAAGGAGCGGCCGTCAGAGAGGAAGACCTTGAGGCGGATCGTCCCCGTGACGCCGTCCTTGTAGGCGACGACAAGATCCGCGCGACCAGCGCCGCTGACATCCATGGGGAAGAACTCGCGCGTCTCCGGGATCGCGCCGATGTTGGTGTCCGAGGCGCGCTCGAAGACGACCCCCTGCTCCGTGGATGTGGCCAGGTACGTGGTCAGGTGGATCTCTCGGTTGACGTCGGCCCAGATCTGCACGACGTCGGTGCGGCCGTCGCCGTTCACGTCCATGCCCTTCAAGGCGATCTCGGTCGCGTGCTGATCGAGGAACGACGTCGGTCCCTGGGAGAAGCCGGGCTCGATCACCTCCTGCCATACAAGGCGCGTCGCGGGCAGCGCCGGCGCTCCGTCGGAGGGAGCGCCGGTCTCCTCGATGGCCACGAGGAGGCTGTCCTGCGTGGCTCCGCTCGTGACGTAGCTCAAGGTAAGGGTCTTGACGATCTCGCCTCCGGCGAGCTCGGTGATGATCCGCTTGAGGCGGGCTCGGACGGTGATCGGCGCGCCGCCCTGGTAGCGCGTGAGCACGTCCGGCCGCGCCTCGTACTCGAAGCGGACGAAGCGGTTCGCGACCACGTCCTCGCCGTGCGAGGTGTAGGCGATGCGCTGGATGTAATACATGCCCTCGTCCCGCCCGTCGCCCAGGGGATCGGCGGTGTAGGAGAGCTCGAGCCGGTTTCCGTTGAGATCCGTGATCGAGCTCAGCGCCCAGACCCGCACGGCGTCCTTGCCGAGGGCCTCGATCCGGCTGTCCGCTGTCTCGCCGTACCCCCACGTGTCCCCCGATTTCATCGACACCGAGAAGCCTCCTTCGGGGTCGTCCGACGCCCGGACGAGCCGCCATGTCTCGAGCTCGGTGCGGTAGATCGCGCCCGGCTCGCCGTACGCTCCCCGGACGTTGATCAGGCGCTGGTTGTCGAGGCAGAGCCGGTCATCGGCGCCGTATTCGACCGCGCCGTTGAACCCGTCCACGGCGTAGGTGGCCTTGCAGCGCGTGATGGCCGACAGGCCGGTGAGCTGCCAGCCTATCCCCAGGATGCCGTTCGGCGTGCGGTGCGAATAGGTGAGGGCGAGGCGAGGCGCCAGGCCTCCGATGCCCGGCGGCACGTCGATGGCAATCGAGTAGACGGCCTGGCCGGATCCGTCGACCTGGAACGCGCCATCGATCCGGCCAGCGGCGGAGGCTGCCGCAGCGCCGTCGGAGGGATCGCGGCGGCGCGGCGGGGCGGCGCGGGTGGGCTTCATCTCTTGGGTTGCGCTGGGCGCAGCAGGGCGGTTCGACATGGGGTGACCTCTCGCGTTGACGGTGAGAGACGCTTGTCCGCGCGGCTGCGCCCGCGGTAGCGCCGGGAGGAAGCTGGAGGAGACGATCGAAGGGAAGCGCCCCGGCCCGGGGCTCGGGGCGCGGGCCAGCGGTCAGGCGATCAGCGCGCCCTGGATGCCTGCCAGCGTGTAAACGACGCCGTCAGGAAGGTTGTAGTTGGGTTGAGCGTAGAAGATCCCGGCCGCGTTGTCGGCGATCTGATAGACGGTGACGTCCTTGTCCGCGCCGGAGTCCTTGTCGCTCCACAGCTTGGCGCCGATGGTGCCCAGCCGGCACAGGTCCATGCGTACGCAGCGATAGCTCTCGATGCTGGGCTTCGCGTAGCCGGACTGCGCGACCCACCCGAGCGAGACGTAGCCCTGGGGCGGGACGGGGAACCAGATCGATCCATCGTGTTTGCCGCCGCTGCCCTTGTCGTTCCAGACGAGCCGATAGTCGATGGGAGGCGTCAGGAGCGGGAAGGGATCGTCGCTCTCCACGTTGAGCTGCTTGACGACGACCGACGAGTTCAGCGGGTCCTGGTAGCTCGACTGGGCGAAGTCTCCGACGATGTAGAACCCCTCCTCGGCCGACTTGGGCCGGAAGATCGAGATATCCATTTCGGCCCCCGAGCCGCGGTCGTCGTAAATCCAGTCGAACGAGCTCGTCGTGCGGATGATGAGGGTCGGTTCACCCTTTGACGAGGAGTCCTCCGCCGGCTGGGGTTTTACGGTCGCCGGTGTCTGGCCGCGCAGGTGGCGACTGCGGATGAAGAAATTGGGGGAGCTCTTCACGATGACACTTCCTTCCTGTGCGCTGCGTTCGCGGTTCAACGACGATCTCGCGTCGCGCGCGTCCGATCGATACGCTGCCCCTGGCCGGTGGAGCCGGTCCGAGGCTCGCGCGGCTGGGGGTCGACGCCGGCGACCGGTGCGCGCGAGGAGGCATTGCAATGACCGAGCCTGCGCCCCTCCTCGACATTCACGCGATCGGTCGGCGCGCGCTCGGCCGGCGAAGGCGAGATCTTGCCCTCACCGGCAACGGTTTGCCGAGGCGCCGCGGCAAGATCTTGCCGGCGTGCGCCGCCGCTGGGCCGCAAATTCGTCGTTGGAGCGACGCGGAGCTATGCCTGTGGGAGCGTGTCCCTTGGGCCGTCCGCCGCCGTGCCCGGCTCCGCCTCAGCTGCGTGCAAGGGG
Organism: Sorangium sp. So ce375; assembly: GCF_051473855.1. NCBI lineage: Bacteria > Pseudomonadati > Myxococcota > Polyangiales > Polyangiaceae > Sorangium > Sorangium sp. So ce375. The sequence goes on along the minus strand of NZ_CP150335.1, from coordinate 7,771,440 downwards.
AGCTCGACGATGAAGGTGGCGCCCGCGCCTAGCTTGCTCTCGACGCGGATGGCGCCGCCGTGGGAGGTGACGATCCATCGAACGATGTAGAGGCCGAGGCCGAGGCCGCCGAAGTTGCGGACGGAGACGGCGCGCTCGAAGCGCTCGAAGATCCTGGCCTGATCGGCCTCGGCGATGCCGATGCCGTGATCGCGGACGACGAGCAGCGCGCGATCGGCCAGGCCGCGCACGACGACGTGAATGGGGGCCCCCGCGCCGTATTTCATCGCGTTGGACAGGAGGTTGATGAGGACCTGCTCCATGCGACAAGCATCCCAGTGCCCCACCACGGGCCCTTCGAGCTCGAGCTCGGTGCCACATCGGGCGTCGTCGAGCTGCTGGTGCATCCGCTCGACGACCTCGCGCGTCAGGGCCGCCAGATCGACCGGCGCGCGCGAGAGGGTCAGTCGGCCGGCGTTGAGGCGGGTGACGTCGAGCAGCTCGTTGATCAGGTGGGCGAGCCGCCCAATCTGGCGGCTCAGGACCTGGTTCGCGGCGTCGATGCGCTCCGGAGCGACCTCCGCGCGCTGGAGGCGGGGCAGGAGCCGAGCGAGGAGGTGGGCCTGCATCTTCAGCGAGGTGAGCGGTGTCTTGAGCTCGTGCGACGCGACGAGGAGGAACTCGTCACGGCGCTCGATCGCCACCCGGGCCTCGGCGAACAGACGGCTGTTGTCGAGGGCGAGCGCGGCGCGGCTCCCGAGCTCCTCGGCGAGCCACAGGTCGGCAGGGCCGTATCGGCGCCGTGGGGCCGCGGCCAGCAGGGTCATGAGGCCGAAGCGCCGGTCGCGCGCGAGGAGCGGGACGCGGAGGAAAGCGTGAACGCCGAGCTGCTCTAGGAGCGGCGCGGCGCGGACGTCGCCCACCTCGGGCCGGTCCGGCGAGGTCGCTGCAAGGGGCCGCAGCGCGTCCGCCAGCGCGCCTGCGAGCTCGGCCGGCACCCCCGCGGTGACCGTAGATCCCGGGGCGCCCGGGGCGCGGTCGGCGACGTCCACGTCGATGACGCACCGGTCGGCCAGCTCGGGTACGGCGAGCTGCGCGACGCTCTCGAGGGTGACGCCGTAGCCGAGGGCCATGAGCTTGCGGCTCGCCTCGGCGAGGAAGCGCTCGGCGAGCTCGGCCCGCTTGCGCTCGGTGATGTCGGTGGAGATGCCGCAGAGCACGCCGGGCATGACGCTCTCGCCGAGCGGGAACTTGACCGACAGGAAGGTGTGCAGCCCGTCCTCCATCATGATGTCCTCCTCGAACTCGAGCGGCTCGCCCGAGTCGAGCACCCGCCGGTCGTTGTCGGCGATGATCTCGAGGGCCGTGGAAGGGAAGAGCTCGGCGTCCGTCTTTCCGACGATCTGCTCGGCCGTCATGCCCAGGAGGCGGCCCACCTCGCGGTTGACAAGCAGGTGCCGGCCCTCGCGATCCTTGAGGTAGATGGTCGCAGCGGAGTTGTCGACGATGGCCTGCAGCGTGGCCTGGCTCTCCCGGAGCTCGCGCTCCGCCCGCCGGCGCTCCGCGTTCTCCTGCTCGATATCGGCATAGAGCATGGCGTTCTCGAGCGAGATGGCCGATTGCGAGGCGAGCAGCTCGAGCACGGTGAGCCGCCCGGGGGTGAACGCGCCGGTGACGAGCCCGTTCTCCAGGTAGAGCAGGCCGAGCAGCCGGGACTGGCGCACGATCGGGAGGCACAGCACCGATCTGGGCCTCTTCCGCGCGAAATACGCGTCCTCCGAGAACGGGTGACGCCCGGCGGCGTCGTCGAGCAGCACGCGCTCGTGGCTCCGGCGGACGTAGTTGAGAATGGATTGCGGCAGCGCCGCGGAGACCTCGTCCGCGTCGAGCAGCCGCGCCGCGCCCCCGGACGCGGTCATCGCCGCGGCCGTCGACACGCGATCTCCCCGGACGAGCAGCGCGTACCCCTCTCCGGCGCCCGCGTGCTCGACCACGATGCGCAGGAGCATCTCGAGCAGGCACGGGAGCTTGAGCTCGCCGGAGATGCTCTGGGAGGCCTTGACGATGGACAGGACGTCGAACTGCTCGGCCCGCACGGCGAAGGTGACTGTGGGTGCGATCGGCTTGCGTTCGACGAGGAAGGGATATCGCTGGTCGAGCTGATCGACCTTGGCGTGGGCGCCCCAGCGGAAGTAGGCGGCGCGGGCCTTCTGGAGGTAGGCGTCCGCGGGCGTGGACAGGCCGCGATCGCGGTAGAGCCGGGCGGCGAGCTCGCAGGCGATGGCCTCGTGCTGGACGAAGCCGCCCTCCCGCGCCGAGGAGATGGCCTGCTCGTAGAGCCCGATGGCCTCCAGGTCCTGCCCGCGGAGCCGGGCGATCTCGGCGCGGACCAGGGCGTGTTTGTGCAGGAAGTTGTCGGGGCCGCTCCTGGCCCACTCGCCCAGCTGCCGCTCGCAGTCGAGCAGCCCGTCCGGGAGCTCCGCCCGGGGCGACGGCGGCGCCGCGCGCTCCTCGTCGGCGTCGACCAGCGCGGCCAGCGCGAGCGCGCGATAATAGAAGCACTCGGCGTAGAGCGCGCACGTGTCCATCTTCCAGTCGTAATCGACGATCACATGGGCCGTCGCCGCGATCGTCTCCCGGGGGGAGCCGAGGACGAACTTCGCCTGAGCCTTCATGCTGAAGTGGAAGCAGCGAGAGACGACCGCCCCCTCCTGGCCGAGCCGCGACTCGAAGGCCGCCTGATCCAGCTCGGCGCCATCCAGCAGCGCGTAATGGGCCGGCCGCCCGCGCAGCGTCTGGATGAGGTGCCGGACGCCGAGGAGGATGTCATAGACGAACGCGTAGCCGGCCTTGCGCACGAAGCCGAGGCGGTCCTCGGTCAGGTGGAGGGCGTCCTCGAGCGGCTCGCCGGAGAGCAGCGGGAACATCGCCGCCCAGATGCAGTTGTAACACGCGTTGTTCCAGTCGCCGCCCTCCACCGCGGCGTTGAAGCCGCGGCGCGCATAGAAGCCGGTCTCCCGGTAGTGGCGCGTCCAGTAGACGATCTGCTGCCCGAACAGGGTGAACACCGCGCCCTTCGTGCCGAGGGCGTGGCCCCTGTCCGCGAGGTCGTAACCGAGCTTTCCGAAGAGGTACGCCTCACGATAACGGCCGAACAGCGGGCCGACCATCCGCGCGAAGGCGGTATACGCCTGGGCGGAGCTCTCCGCGTTGCCGTGGCGCAAGCTGAGCTTGACCATGCGCACGAGGAGCAGATAGTGCAGCTTCAGATCCACGAAGTAGGCAGGGACCATCACGCCGATCAGGACGCGCATCGCGACCTTGATCTCCGGGTGATCCATGGGGGGCAGGTCGACCAGATCCTCGATCGCCCGGCCGCCCAGGGCCTGCCAGACGCCCTCGGTCTCTTCTTCGACCTGCGCGTCGGTGACGGGGAGCGAGAGCTCGATGTCCCAGGCGCGGAGGCACGGGAGCCCGAGCTCCACGGCGCGGGCGCACTGCCCGCGGGTGACGCTCTGCGTGACGGCGAGCTCGACGACGGCGGCCCGCTCGATCTTGGTCCTCGCGCGCTCCATGAGCTCCCCGAGCAGCTGCTCGGCCTCCTCGAAGCTGCCGGTGGCGTAGGCGGCGCGCGCGCGCTCGATGCTCAGGTCGTAGGTCAGATCATACCGAGTCTCCCAGCGCTGGCCGGGATCTCGCGCGAGGAGGGCCATACCGGCGGTGAAGAGGGCGGCGGCAGACTGGTAGGCGGCGGCTGCCTTCGCCTTCCTGCCGGCGCGGAGGTTGAGCGCCGCGAGCTCGTCGCGCTCGGCCTGGGAGCCGAGGAGCGCGGCGCCGCGGTTGAGGTGGCCGACGATGTCGAAGAGCGCGTCCTCGCGCTCGTCGGCGCGCCGCGCCTCCAGGAGCAGCCGGCCGATCCGGAGGTGCACCTCGGCGAGCTGCTCTGTCGGGATGAGCGAAGTTGCGGCCTGCTGCACCCGATCATGAAGGAATCGATAGGAATCTCTCTGGGAGAGGAGCAGCCCCTCCCGCACGGCCTCCTCGAGCGCCGCGCGCAGCGCTTCTACCGGGCGACGCGCGACGATCGCGAGGGTGTCGAGGTCCACGCTGCTGCCGAGGCACGCGGCGAGCTTGAGGGCGTCCCGGGCAGGGACGGTGAGCCGCTCCAGCTTGCCCACCATCAGCTCGACGACGTTGTCGGTGAAGCCCTTGTCGCGGATGGCGGCGATGTCCCACCGCCACGCGCCCTCGTCGGCGTCGAAGGTGATGAGCCCCTCTTCGTGCAGGGCGATGAGGAACTGGAGCACGAAGAAGGGGTTGCCGGCGGTCTTGTCGTGGACGAGCTGCGAGAGCGGCTCGACCTCTTCGACCTCTGCTTCGGGCGCGTGGACCGCCTCGGCGACGAGCGCCCCGACGTGGGCCACCGAGAGCGGCGCGAGGACGATGTCGGAGACGGCGGCGCCGCGCTTCTGGGCCTCGGCCAGCGTGAGCCTCAGCGGGTGCGCGGGGCCGACCTCGTTGTCGCGGTAAGCGCCTATCAGCAGCAGGTGCGCGTCGTCGGCATGGGTGGCGAGCTGCTCGAGGAGCAGGAGGCTGCCGGCGTCGGCCCACTGCAGGTCGTCGAGGAAGAGGGCGACGGGGTGCTCCTTCCGGGCGCAGGCAGCGACGAAGCGCAGCAGCGTCGCGAGCAGGCGGCTCTGGGCCTCGGTGGTCGGGAGCTCGGGCACGGGCGGCTGAGGGCCGAGGAGCAGGGTGAGCTCGGGGAGCAGGTCGGTGAGCAGCCCGCCGCTCGATCCGACGGCCTCCCGGAGGCGCTGCCGCCAGCGCTCGACCTGCTCGTCGCTCGCGCTGAGGATCTCCTGCACGAGCCCCCGGAAGGCGTGGAGGAGGGGGCGGTAGGGGACATCGCGCTTGAGCTGCTCGAACTTGCCGGAGAGGAAGAAGCCGCGCTCGCGCACCACCGGCCCTCGAAGCTCGGCGACGAGCGACGACTTGCCGATGCCCGAGTAGCCCGACACGAGGAGGAGCTCTGGCCGGCCGTTCGCGACGACGCGCTCGAAGGCCGCGAGCAGCGCGTCGATCTCGCGCTCGCGGCCGTAGAGCCGCTGCGGGACCTGGAACCGGTCGGAGACGTCGCGCCCACCGAGCGCGAAGGGCGCGATGGCGCCGCTCCGGCGCAGCTCGGCGGAGCACCGGTCGAGATCGTGGCGCAGGCCGAGCGCGGTCTGATAGCGCTCCTCGGCGGCCTTGGAGAGCAGCTTGAGGACGACCGCCGAGAGCTGCTCGGGGATCGAGGGCACGAGCGCGTGCGGCGCTCGGGGCGTCTGGGCGATGTGGCAATAGACCCACTCGACGGGGTCGCTGGCCTGGAAGGGCAGGGTGCCAGTCAGCACCTGGTAAAAGGTGACGCCGAGGGAGTACAGGTCGGTCCGCTCGTCGATACGGCGGTTCATGCGGCCCGTCTGCTCCGGCGCCATGTACGCGAGCGTGCCCTCGATGAGCCCGTCGTGCGCGAGCGCCTGGGCCTCGCGGGGCGAGAGCGAGGCGATGCCGAGATCGGTGATCTTCACCTCGTCGGTGTCCGGATTGTAGAGCAGGTTCTGGGGCTTGATGTCCTTGTGGATGACGTGCCGGCGGTGGAGCTCGGCGAGCGCGCCGGCGAGGCGGAGAGCGAGGGGGAAGAAGCGGTCGATGGGCATCGGCCCACCGAGGAACCGGTCGAGCGAGTGGCCGCCGAAGTCCTCGAGGACCAGGGTCATCTGATCGCGGAACGGCTCGATGCCGTACGCCTCGACGACCGCGGGCGACGTGAGCGCCCTCGCGACCTCCAGCTCGTGCTGGAGCCGGCCGAGGGCGTGCGGGCTGGCGTGGTCGCGCCGCAGGGCCTTGAGCACCACCGGTCGGCCGTCCTCCTCGCGCCGCGCGCGGTAGAGGATGGTGTCCGCACCTTGGTGCAGCACCTCCAGCACGCGGTAACGTGGACTATCGGGCATAGGAAGATCTTCGAAAACCGGGGCGCCGGCGGCGTGTCGCGATTCAGCTCGGTACACTGCCAAAAGCGCTGCGCTTCGTCACGAGCAAACGACGACGGGATCTCGCGCCGGCCCGCCTGCGGCGCCGCCGTCATTCAGGGCGGAGCGCCGCGGAGCGTCGTACCTGGACAGCACCTCACGGGTGCGATCCAACAGACTGGCGTCCACGGTACGACAGCTGACATGCTGTCTCTCGACGGGGAGAGCGCGGGCCTACGCCTGCGGGAGGAGGGCGCCCTGGCCGTCCGTCGCTGCCTCTGCCGCGCGCAAAGGCAGCTCGACGATGAACGTGGCGCCAGCGCCCGGCTTGCTCTCGACGCGGATGGTGCCGCCGTGGGAGGTGACGATCCAGCGCACGATGTAGAGCCCGAGGCCGAGGCCGCCGAAGTTGGAGACGGAGACGGCGCGCTCGAAGCGCTCGAAGATCCTGGCCTGATCGGCCTCCGCGATGCCCATGCCGTGATCGCGGACGATGAGCAGCGCGCGCTCCGGCTCGGCGCGCACGCTGACGTGAATGGGGGCTCTGGCGCCGTATTTGATAGCGTTGGACAGGAGGTTGATGAGGACCTGCTCCATGCGAGAAGCGTCCCAGTCCCCGACCACGGGCCCTTCCAGCTCGATCTGGGGGCGGCAGCGCGCGTCCGCGAGCTGCTGTCTCATCCGCTCGACGGCCTCACGCGTCAGGGCCGCCAGATCGACCGGCGCGCGCGAGAGGGTCAGCCGGCCGGCGTTCATGCGGGTCACGTCGAGCAGCTCGTTGACCAGGTGGGCGAGGCGCGCGATCTGACGGTCGAGGAGCCGTATCGCGGCGTCGATGCGCTCCGGGGCGACCTCGGCGCGCTGGAGGCGGGGCAGGAGCCGGGCGAGGAGGTGGGCCTGCATCTTCAGCGAGGTGAGCGGTGTCTTGAGCTCGTGCGACGCGACGAGGAGGAACTCGTCGCGGCGCTCGATCGCCGCCTGGGCCTCGGCGAAGAGACGGGCGCTGTCGAGCGCGAGCGCCGCACGGAACCCCAGCTCCTCGGCGAGCTGCAGGTCGGCGGGGCGGTAATGGCGCCGTGGCGCGGCCGAGAGCAGGGTCATGACGCCGAAGCGCCGGTCGCGCGCGAGGAGCGGGACGCGGAGGAAAGCGTGAACGCCGAGCTGCTCGAGGAGCGGCGCGGCGCGGACGTCGCCCACCTCGGGCCGGTCCAGCGAGGTCGCTGCCAGGGGCCGCAGCGCGTCCGTCAGCGCGCCTGCGAGCTCGGCCGGCGCGCCCGCGGTGACCGTGTGTCCCGGGGCGTGGTTGGCGAGCTCCACGTCGATGACGCACCAGTCGGCCAGCTCCGGCACGGCGAGCTGCGCCACGCTCTCGAGGGTGGCGCCATAACCGAGCGCCATCAGCTTTCGGCTCGCCTCGGCGAGGAAGCGCTCGGCGAGCTCGGCCCGCTTGCGCTCGGTGATGTCGGTGGAGATGCCGCAGAGGGCGCCGGGCATGACGCTGTCGGCGAGAGGGACGTTGACCGACAGGAAGGTGTGTGGCCCGTCCTCCATCATCACCTCCTCCTCGAACTCCATCGGTTCGCCCCTGTCGAGCACCTGCCGGTCGTGATCGTTGACGATCTGGGCGAGCGGCGCAGGCAAGAGATCGGCGCTCGACTTTCCGAGCATCTCCTCGATCGGCGTGCCCAGGATGCGGCTCACCTGCCGGTTGACGAGCAGATACCGGCCCTCGCGATCCTTGAGGTAGATGGCCGCTGCGGAGTTGTCGATGATGGCCTGCAGCGTGGCCTGGCTCTCGCGCAGCTCGCGCTCCGCCCGCCGTCGCTCCGCGTTCTCCTGCTCGATATCGGCATAGAGCATGGCGTTCTCGAGCGAGATGGCCGACTGCGAGGCGAGCAGCTCGAGCACGGTGAGCCGCCCCGGGGTGAACGCGCCGGTGACGAGGTTGTTCTCCAGGTAGAGCAGGGCGAGCAGCCGCGACTGGCGCACGATCGGGAGGCACAGCACCGATCTGGGCCTCTTCCGCGCGAAATACGCGTCCTCCGAGAACGGGTGACGTCCGGCGGCGTCGTCGAGCAGCACGCGCTCGTGGCTCCGGCGAACGTAGTTGAGCACGGACTGCGGCAGCGCGGCCGGAGGCGCGTCGCGCGCGTCGGGCAGCCACACCGCGCTGCCCGGCGTATCGGGCGCCGCGGTGCACAGGCGTTCGCCCCGGACCAGGAGGACACACCCCTCCTCGGCGCCCGCGTGCTCGACCATGGTGCGCAGGAGCATCTCGAGCAGGCGCGGGAGCTTGAGCTCGCCGGAGATGCTCTGAGAGGCCTTGACCACCGACAGGACGTCGAACTGCTCGGCCCGGACGGCGAAGGTGACGGTGGGCGCGATAGGCCTGCGCTCGATGAGGAAGGGATATCGCTGATCGAGCTGATCGACCTTGGCGTGGGCGCCCCAGCGGAAATAGGCGGCGCGCGCCTTCTGGAGGTAGGCGCCCTCGGGCGTGGACAGGCCGCGATCGCGGTAGAGCCGGGCGGCGAGCTCGCAGGCGATGGCCTCGTGCTGGACGAAGCCGCCCTCCCGCGCCGAGGAGATGGCCTGCTCGTAGAGCCCGATGGCCTCCAGGTCCTGCCCGCGGAGCCGGGCGATCTCGGCGCGGACCAGGGCGTGTTTGTGGAGGAAGTTGTCGGGGCCGCTCCTGGCCCACTCGCCGAGCTGCCGCTCGCAGTCGAGCAGCTGCTCGGGGAGCTCCCGCGGCGGGGAATCGCGCTCCGCGTGCGGCGCGCTGGAGAGGGCCGCGAGCGAGAGCGCGAGGTAATAGAAGCTCTCGGCCATGAGCGCGTGCGGCTGGTTCCAGAAGGGTTGCTCGGTGACGACCCGGGTCGCCGCCGCGAACGCCTCCCCGGGAGCGTCGAGCACGAAGAGCGCCTGCGCCTTCAAGCTGTAATAGAATTCGCGGGTGGTCTCCAGCGCTCCCTCCTTCAGCCGCGCCTCGAAGGCCGGAGGATCCAGCTCGGAGCCGTCGAACATCGCGAAGCGGACCGGCCTCCCGCGCAGCGCCTGGATCATGGCGTGGGCGCTGAGGAGGGCGCCGTGCGCGAACGCGAAGCCGGCCTTGCGCACGAAGCCCAGGCGCTCTTCGACCTCGTGGAGCACGTCCTCCAGCGCCTCGCCCGAGAGCAGGTGGAACAGCGCGTCCCACGTGCAGTTGAAGCACGCCATGCTCAGCGCGCCGGACTCGATCGCGGCGCTGAAGCCGGCGCGCCCGTGCGGATACGTCTCCCTGTAGTGGCGTGTCCAGAAGGCGACATGGTGTCCAAAGGTGGCGAACACCATCGATTTCGTGGTGAGGAGGCCGCTCCTCTGCGCCAGGTCGTGGCCGAGCTTGCCGAATCGATAGGCCTCCTGGTATCGCCCGAACCTCGGGCCGAACATCCTCGCGAACGCCGTGTACGCGACGGCGGAGCTCTCGGCGTTGCCGTGGCGCAGGCTGAGCTGGACCATCCGCAGGAAGATGAGAAAGTACAGGTTCGGGGTCATGAAGGACGCGGCGATGCCCGCGCCCTCCAGGACACCCATCGTGAGCTTGACCTCCCGGTCGGTCATGGGCGGCAGATGGATCAGGTCCTCGATCGCCCGGTCGCCCAGGGCCTGCCAGACGCTCTGCATCTCCTCTTCGAGCTGCGCGTCGGCGGGGAAGCGCGGAAGATCGATGTCGCAGGCGCGCAGCCACGAGAGGCCGGTCTCCACCGCTCGGGCGGATTGCCCGTGGATCATACGGAGCGTGACGATGAGCTCGACGGCGGCGGCCGTCTCGGTCCTCGTCCTCGCGCGCGCCATGAGCTCTTCGAGGAGCGGCTCGGCCTCGTCGAAGCCGCCGTTGATGTACGCGGCGTGCGCGCGCTCGAGCGTCAGATCGTAGGTCAGCTCGTGCCGCGTCTCCCAGCGGTCTGGCGCGAGCAGCGAGAGGCCGGCGGCGAAGAGCGCGGCGGCGGACTGGAAGGCCGCGGCGGCCTTGGCCTTCCTCCCGGCGCGGAGGTTGAGGGCGGCGAGCTCGTCGCGCTCGGCCTGAGAGGGGATGAGCGCGGCGCCGCGGTTGAGGTGGCCGACCACGTCGAAGAGCGTCTCGTCGGGCTCCTCCGCGCGCCGTGCCTTCAAGAGCAGCTGGCCGATCCGGAGGTGCACCTCGGCGAGCTGCTCTGCCGGGATGAGCGAGTAAGCGGCTTGCTGCATCCGGTCGTGGAGGAAGCGATAGCCAGCGCCTCGACGGAGGAGCAACCCCTCCCGCACGGCCTCCTCGAGCGCGTCGCGGAGCTCCGCCTCATTCCCGTCCGTGACCACCGCGAGGGCGTCGAGCTCCACGCTGCTGCCGAGGCACGCGGCGACCTTGAGCGCGTCTTGCGCAGGGGCCGAGAGCCGCTTGAGCTTACCGGTCATCAGCTCGGCGACGTTGTCGGTGAAGCCCTTGTCGCGGATGGCGGCGATGTCCCACCGCCACGCGCCCTCGTCGGCGTCGAAGGTGATGAGCCCCTCTTCGTGCAGGGCGATGAGGAACTGGAGCGCGAAGAAGGGGTTGCCGGCGGTCTTGTCGTAGACGAGCTGCGAGAGCGGCTCGACCTGCTCTTCAGGCGCGTGGATCGCCTCGGCGACGAGCGCCCCGACGTGGGCCGCGGAGAGCGGATCGAGGACGAGCTCGGAGACGGCGGCGCCGCGCTTCTGGGCCTCGGCCAGCGTGAGCTTCAGCGGGTGCGCGGGGCCGACCTCGTTGTCGCGGTAGGCGCCGATCAGCAGGAGGTGCTCGGAGCCGGTATAGGTGGCGAGCTGCTCGAGCAAGAGGAGGCTGGCCGCGTCGGCCCACTGCAGGTCGTCGAGGAAGAGGGCGACGGGGTGCTCCTTCCGGGCGCAAGCGGCGACGAAGCGCTGGAGCGCGGCGAGCAGCCGGCTCTGGGCCTCGGTGGGCGGGAGCTCGGGCACGGGCGGCTGAGGGCCGAGGAGCAGGGCGAGCTCGGGGAGCACGTCGGCGAGCAGGCTGGCGTCCTGGCCGAGGGCCTCGCCGAGGCGCTGCCGCCAGCGCTCGTGCTGCTCCTCGCTCGCGCTCAGGAGCTCCCGCAGGAGCGCCCGGAACGACTGGAGGAAGGCGTGGTAAGGGACGCCGCGCTTGAGCTGCTCGAATTTGCCGGAGAGGAAGAAGCCGCGCTCGCGCACGACGGGCCTGTGCAGCTCGGCGACGAGCGACGACTTGCCGATGCCCGAGTAGCCCGACACGAGCGCGAGCTCCGGGCGGCCGTTCGCGACCACGCGCTCGAACACGGCGAGCAGCGCCTGCACCTCGCGCTCGCGGCCGTAGAGGCGCTGCGGGACCTGGAACCGGTCGGAGAGATCGCGCTCACCGAGCGCGAAGGGCTGAATGGATCCGCTGGCCTGCCACCCTGCGAAGCACCGGTCGAGGTCGTGGCGCAGGCCGAGCGCGCTCTGGTAGCGCTCCTCTGCGGCCTTGGAGAGCAGCTTGAGGACGACCGCCGAGAGCTGCTCGGGGATCGAGGGGACGAGCGCGTGCGGCGCTCGGGGCGCCTGGGCGATGTGGCAATAGACCCACGCGACGGGGTCGGTGGCCTGGAAGGGCAGGGTGCCAGTCAGCACCTCGTAGAACACGACACCGAGGGAGTACAGGTCGGTCCGCTCGTCGACACGGCGGTTCATGCGGCCCGTCTGCTCCGGCGCCATGTACGCGAGCGTGCCCTCGATGAGCCCGTCGTGCGCGAGCTCCTGGGCCTCGCGGGGCGAGAGGGAGGCGATGCCGAGATCGGTGATCTTCACCTCGCCGGTGTCGGGGTTGTAGAGCAGGTTCTGGGACTTGATGTCCTTGTGGATGATGCGGTGACGGTGCAGCTCGGCGAGCGCGCCGGCGAGCCGGAGGGCGAGGGGAAAGAAACGGCCGGGGGGCATCGGTCCGTGGCCATCGAGCAGCCGGTCGAGCGAGCGGCCGCCGAAGTCCTCCAGGACCAGGGTCATCTGGTCGTGGAACGGCTCGATCCCGTAAGCCTTGATGACGACCGGCGAATCGAGCGCCCTCGCGACCTCGAGCTCGTGCTGGAGCCGGCTCAGGGCGCGGGGGCTGGCGTGGTCGCGCCGCAGGGCCTTGAGCACAACCGGCCGGCCGTCCTCGTCGCGCCGCGCGCGGTAGAGGATGGTGTCCGCACCTTGGTGCAGCACCTCCAGCACGCGATAACGTGGACTATGGCGCATAGGAAGATCTTTGAAACGCCGGCCGCCGGCGGCGCGCTGCGTTTCAGCTGGGTACACTGCCAAAAGCGGTGCGTCACGTCACGAGCAAACGGCTGCGCGTCCTCGCGCCGGCTCGCCCGCGGCGACGCCTCCAACCATGCACGGTGATGGCGGGGACGGAAAGGGGGCGTGTTCGTCGTGATGGCGGAGCGAGAGCGCCTCCTCGCACGTCACGCCAAAGGCAGCTCGACGATGAAGGTGGCGCCCGCGCCGGGCTGGCTCTCGACGTGGATGGCGCCGCCGTGGGAGGCGACGATCCATCGAACGATGTAGAGGCCGAGGCCGAGGCCGCCGAAGTTGCGGATGGAGACGGCGCGCTCGAAGCGCTCGAAGATCCTGGCCTGATCGGCCTCGGCGATGCCCATGCCGTGATCGCGGACGAGGAGCAGCGCGCGATCGCCCTCGCGGCGCACGACGACGTGAATGGGCGTCCCCGCGCCGTATTTCATGGCGTTGGACAGGAGGTTGATGAGGACTTGCTCCATGCGAGAAGCGTCCCAGTGGCCGACCACGGGCCCCTCCAGGTCGAGCTCGGTGCGGCAGCGGGCGCTCGCGAGCTGCTGTTTCATCCGCTCGACGACCTCGCGCGTCAGGGCCGCCAGATCGACCGGCGCGCGCGCGAGGGTCAGCCGGCCGGCGTTCAGGCGGGTGACGTCGAGCAGCTCGTCGACGAGGTGGCTGAGGCGCGCGATCTGGCGGCTCATCACCTGGTTCGCCGCGTCGAGGCGCTCCGGGGCGACCTCGGCGCGCCGGAGGCGGGGCAGGAGCCGGGCGAGGAGGTGGGCCTGCATCATGAGCGAGGTGAGCGGTGTCTTGAGCTCATGCGAGGCGACGAGGAGGAACTCGTCGCGGCGCTCGATCGCCTCCTGGGCCTCGGCGAACAGGCGGGTGTTGTCGAGCGCGAGCGCCGCGCGTAGCCCGAGCTCCTGGGCGAGCCACACGTCGGCGGTGCCGTACCGGCGCCGGGGAGCGGTCGAGAGCAGCGTCATGACGCCGAAGCGCCGGTCGCGCGCGAGGAGCGGGATCCGGAGGAAGCTGTGAACGCCGAGCTGTCCGAGGGAGGGCGCGGCGCGCAGGTCGTCCACCTCGGGGCGGGCAGGCGAGGCCGCCGCCGGCGGCCGGAGCGCGTCCATCACGGCGCTTCCGAGCTCGGCCGGCGCGCCTGGGGTGACCGCGTGTCCCGGGGCGCCTTGCGCGAGGCCCACGTCGATGACGCACTGATCGGCCAGCTCGGGCACGGCGAGCTGCGCGACGCTCTCGGGGGTGGCGCCGTAGCCGAGGGCCATGAGCTTGCGGCTCGCGTCGGCCAGGAAATGCTCGGCGAGCTCGGCGCGCTTGCGCTCGGTGATGTCCGTGGAGATGCCGCACAGCACGCCGGGCAGGACCTCCTCGCCGAGAGGGAACTTGACCGACAGGAACGTATGCGGCCCGTCCTCCATCATGATGTCTTCCTCGAACTCCAGCGGCTCGCCTGTGTCGAGCACCCGCCGATCGTGATCGCCGATGATCTCGGCGAGCGCGGCCGGCAAGAGCTCGGCGTCGGTCTTTCCGAGGAGCCGAGAGCTCGGCAGGCCGGCGATGTGGCTCGCCTGGCGGTTGACGAGCAGATATCTGCCCTCGCGATCCTTGAGGAAGATGGCCGCAGCGGTGTTGTCGACGATGGCCTGGAGCGTGGCCTGGCTCTCCCGGAGCTCGCGCTCGGCCCGCAGGCGCTCGGCGTTCTCCTGCTCGACATCGGTATAGAGCATGGCGTTCTCGAGCGAGATGGCCGACTGCGAGGCGAGCAGCTCGAGCACGGTGAGCCGCCCGGGGGTGAACGCGCCGGTGACGAGCCTGTTCTCCAGGTAGAGCAGGCCGAGCAGCCGGGCGCCGTGCACGATCGGGAGGCACAGCACCGATCTCGGCCTCTTCTGCGTGAAATACTCGTCCTCCAGGAAAGGATGCCTGCCGGCGGCGTCGTCGAGCAGCACGCGCTCGTGGCTGCGGTGAACGTAGTTGAGGACGGATCGCGGCAGCGCGGCTGAAGACGCCTCGCGCGCGTCGAGCAGCCGCGCGGCGCCGCCAGACGTTGAGGACGCCGAGATCGCCGCGGCGGTCGACAGGCGACCCTCCCGGAGCAGGAGCACATAACCCTCCTCGGCGCCCGCGTGCTCGACCACGACGCGCAGCAGCGTCTCGAGCAGGCGCGGGAGCTTGAGCTCGCCGGAGATGCTCTGAGAGGCCTTGACGATGGACAGGACATCGAACTGCTCGGCCCGGACGGCGAAGGTGACCGTGGGCGCGATCGGCTTGCGCGGGGCGAGGTGGGGATAACGCTGGTCGAGCTGATCGACCTTGGCGTGGGCGCCCCAGCGGAAATAGGCCGCGCGGGCCTTCTGCAGGTAAGCGTCCGCGGGCGTCGCGAGGCCGCGCGCGTTGTAGAACCGGGCAGCGAGCTCGCAGCCGATGGCCTCGTGCTGGACGAAGCCGCCTTCCCGCGCCGACGCGATGGCTTGCTCGTAGAGCCGGATGGCCTCCGACTCGTGCCCTCGGAGCCGGGCGATTTCGGCGCGGACCAGCGCGTGTTTGTGGAGGAAGTTGTCGGGGCCGCTCCTGGCCCACTCGCCGAGCTGCCGCTCGCACTCGAGCAGCTGCTCGGGGAGCGCCGGCGGCGGGGAATCCCGCTCCGCGTGCGGCGCGTTGAAGAGGGCCGCGAGCGCGAGCGCGAGATAATAGACGCTCTCGGCGATGACGGCGTGCGGGTCGGTCCTGAAGGGGTGCTCGGTGACGACGGGGGTCGCCGCCGCGGACGCCTCTCCGGGAGAGCCGAGCACGAAGAGCGCCTGCGCCTTCAGGCCGTAATAGAAGTCGCGAGCGATCGCCAGCTCTCCCTCCTTCACCCGCGCCTCGAAGGCCGGCGGATCCAGCTCGGTGCCATCGAGCATCGAGAAGCGGACCGGCCGCCCGCGCAGCGCCTGGATCACGGCGTGGGCGCTGAGGAGGACGCCGTGCGCGAACGCGTAACCGGCCCTGCGCACGAAGCCGAGGCGCTCGTCGACCTCGAGGGACACGTCCTCCAGCGCCTCGCCAGAGAACAGGCGGAACTGCGCGTCCCACATGCAGTTGAAGCACGCCATGTTCAGATCGCCGGACTCGACCGCGGCGCTGAAGCCGGCGCGCGTGTACGGATACGTCTCTCTGTAGTGGCGTGTCCAGAGGACGACATGCTGTCCGAAGAGGGTGAACACCATCGATTTCGTGGTGAGGAGGCCGCTCCTCTGCGCCAGGTCGTGCCCGAGCTTGCCGAACCGATAGGCCTCCTGGTATCGCCCGAACCTGGGGCCGATCAGCCTTGCGAAGGAGGCGTACGCGAAGGCGGAGCTCTCGGCGTTGCCGTGGCGCAGGCTGAGCTTGACCATGCGCAGGACGATGAGAAAGGGCAGGTTCCGGTCCACGAAGGCCGCGGGGATGCCCGCGCCCTGCAGCACGCCCATCGTGATCTTGCTCTCCGGGTGCGTCATGGGGGGCAGATGGATCAGGTCCTCGATCGCCCGATCGCCCAGGATCTGCCACACGCTCTTCGTCTCCTCGTCAATCTGTGCGTCGGTGGGGCGGAGCTGGAGATCGATGTCGCAGGCGCGAAGCCACGCGAGCGCGATCTCCACCGCGCGGGCGTATTGCCCGCGGGTGACATTCAGCGTGACGACGAGCTCGACGACGGCGGCGGCCTCGCTCCTGATCCTCGCGCGCTCCATGAGTGCTTCGAGGAGCCGCTCGGCCTCGTCGAAGCCGCCGGTGATGTACGCGGCGTGCGCGCGCTCGAGCGTCAGGTGGTAGGTCAGCTCGCGCTGCGTCTCCGAAGAGGCCGGCGCGAGCAGGGAAAGGCCAGCGGCGAAGAGCGCGGCCGCGGACTGGTACGCCGCCGCGGCCTTGGCCTTCCTGCCGGCGCGGAGGTTCAGCGCGGCGAGATCGTCCCGCTCCGTCTGGGAACGGATGAGCGCGGCGCCGCGGTTGAGGTGGCCGACGATGTCGAAGAGCGCCTCGTCGCGCACCTCGAAGCGCTGCGCGCTCAGGAGCAGCCGGCCGATGCAGAGGTGCACCTCGGCGAGCTGCTCGGCCGGGATTAGCGAGGTTGCGGCTTGCTGTACCCGGTCATGGAGGAATCGATAGGCGCCGCCTTGGCGGAGGAGCAGCCCCTCCCGCACGGCCTCCTCGAGCGCGTCGCGGAGCTCCGCCGCTGGACGGCTGGCGACCACCGCGAGGGTGTCGAGGTCCAGGCTGCTGCCGAGGCACGCGGCGAGCTTGAGCGCGTCGCGCGTCGCGACCGAGAGCCGCTTCAGCTTGCCCACCATGAGCTCGACGACGTTGTCGGTGAAACCCTTGTCGCGGATCGCGGCGATATCCCACCGCCATGCGCCCTCGTCGGCGTCGAAGGCGATGAGCCCCTCTTCGTGCAGGGCGATGAGGAACTGGAGGACGAAGAAGGGGTTGCCGCCGGTCTTCTCGTAGACGAGCTGCGAGAGCGGCTCGACCTCTGCTTCGGGCGCGTGGACCGCCTCGGCGACGAGCGCCCCGACGTCGGCGGCGGAGAGCGGATCGAGGACGAGCTCGGAGACGACGGCGCCGCGCTTTCGGGCCTCGGCCAGCGTGAGCCGGAGCGGGTGCGCGGGGCCGACCTCATTGTCGCGATACGCGCCGATCAGCAGCAGGTGCTCGGATCCGGTGTAGGTGGCGAGCTGCTCGAGCAAGAGGAGGCTGGCCGCGTCGGCCCACTGCATGTCGTCGAGGAAGAGCGCGACGGGGTGCTCCTTCTGGGCGCACGCCGCGACGAAGCGCTGGAGCGTGGCGAGCAGGCGGCTCTGGGCCTCGGCGGGCGGGAGCTCGGGCACAGGCGGCTGGGGGCCGAGGAGCAGCACGAGCTCGGGGAGCACGTCGGCGAGCAGGCTGCCGTCGGGGCCGAGGGCCTCCCGGAAACGCTGTCTCCAGCGCTCGACCTGCTCCTCGCTCGCGCAGAGGATCTCCTGAAAAAGCGCCCGGAACGCCTGAAGGAAAGGACGGTAGGGGACATCCCTCGCGGTCTGATCGAACTTGCCGGAGAGGAAGAAGCCACGCTCGCGAACGACGGGCCTGTGCAGCTCGGCGACGAGCGACGACTTGCCGATGCCCGAGTAGCCCGAGACGAGGACGAGCTCTGGCCGGCCCTGCGCCACCACGCGCTCGAACACGGCGAGCAGCGCTTCGACCTCGCGCTCGCGGCCGTAGAGCCGCTGCGGGACCCGGAACCGGTCGGAGAGATCGCGCTCACCGAGCGCGAAGGGCTGAATATCGCCGCTCGCTTGCCACCTTGCGAAGCACTCGTCGAGGTCGTGCCGCAGGCCCGCCGCGCTCTGGTAGCGCTCCTCGGCGGCCTTGGAGAGCAGCTTGAGCACGACCGCGGACAGGAGCGGTGGAATCGAGGGGGTGAGCGCGTGTGGCGCGACCGGCTTCTGCGCGATATGGCAATAGACCCACTCCACGGGGTCGGTGGCCTGGAAGGGCAGGGTGCCAGTCAGCATCTCGTAGAAGGTGATGCCGAGGGAGTAGAGGTCGGTCCGCTCATCGACCCAGCGGTTCATCCGGCCTGTTTGCTCCGGCGCCATGTACGCGAGCGTGCCCTCGATGAGGCCGTTGTGGACGATGTCCTGGGATTCGCGGGGGGAGAGGGAGGCGATGCCGAGATCGGTGATCTTCACCTCGCCGGTGTCGGGGTTGTAGAGCAGGTTCTGGGGCTTGATGTCCTTGTGGATGACGTGCCGGCGGTGCAGCTCGGCGAGCGCGCCGGCGAGGCGGAGGGCGAGGGGGAGGAAGCGCCCTGGGGGCATCGGCCCGTCGCCATCGAGCAGCCGGTCGAGCGAGCGGCCGCCGAAGTCCTCCAAGACCAGCGCGACCTGGTCGCCGAGCGATTCCATCGCGTAAGGCCTGACGATCGCGGCCGTGTCGAGCGCCCTGGCGACCTCGAGCTCGCGCTGGAGCCGCTCGAGAGCGCGGGCGCTCGTGTGATCGCGCCGCAGGACCTTGAGCACCACCGGTCGGCCGTCCTCGCTGCGTCGCGCGCGGTAGAGGATGGTATCCGCACCTTGGTGCAGCACCCCCAGCACGCGGTAACGTGGACTATCGGGCATGGGAAATGTTGAAAAGCCGGCCGTCGGCGGCGTACCGCGGTTCAACTCGGTACACTGTCAAAAGCACTTCGCCTCGTCCCGAGCAAACGGCGGCGCGCCCTCGCGCCGGAGCGCCCGCTGAAGTGCCGGGCGCGCCTATGCTTGTGGGAGCAGGGGGCCGTGGCCGTCCGTCGCCGTCTCCGCCGCGTGCGAAGGGAGCTCGACGATGAAGGTGGCGCCCGCGCCGGGCTTGCTCTCGACGCGGATGGTGCCGCCGTGGGAGGTGACGATCCAGCGCACGATGTAGAGTCCGAGGCCGAGTCCGCCGAAGTTGCGGACGGAGACGGCGCGCTCGAAGCGCTCGAAGATCCTGGCCTGATCGGCCTCGGCGATGCCCATGCCGTGATCGCGGACGAGGAGCAGCGCGCGATCGCCCTCGCGGCGCACGATGACGTGGATGGGGCATCCCGCGCTGTACTTCATGGCGTTGGACAGGAGGTTGATGAGGACCTGCTCCATGCGAGAAGCATCCCAGTACCCCACCACGGGCCCTTCCAGATCGAGCTCGGTGCGGCAGCGGGCGTCGGCGAGCTGCTGGTGCACCCGCTCGACGACGTCGCGCGTCAGGGCCGCCAGATCGACCGGCGCGCGCGCGAGCGAGAGGCGGCCGGCGTTCAGGCGGGTGACGTCGAGCAGCTCGTTGACCAGGTGGCCGAGGCGCGCGATCTGGCGGTCGAGGAGCTGGATCGCGGCGTCGAGGCGCTCCGGGGCGACCTCGGCGCGCTGGAAGCGGGGCAGGAGCCGGGCGAGGAGGTGGGCCTGCACCGTGAGCGAGGTGAGCGGCGTCTTGAGCTCGTGCGACGCGACGAGGAGGAACTCGTTCCGGCGCTCGATCGCCGCCTGGGCCTCGGCGAACAGACGGCTGTTGTCGAGGGCGAGCGCGGCGCGGCTCCCGAGCTCCTCGGCGAGCCGCAGATCGGCGTCGCCATAGCGGTGCCGGGGCGCGGTCGCCATCAGGGTCATGACGCCGAAGCGCCGCTCGCGCGCGAGCAGCGGGACCCGGAGGAAGCTGTGAATGCCGAGGTGATCGAGGAGAGGCGCGGCGCGGAGGTCGCCTATCTCGGGGCGGTCCACCGAGCTCGCCGCCAGGGGCAGGAGCGCGTCCACCACCGCGCCCGCGAGGTCTTCCGGCACGCCTGCGGTGACCGCAGATCCCGGGGCGCCCGGGGTGCTGCGAGGGAGGTCCACGTGGATGACACACCGGTCGGCCAGCTCGGGCACGGCGAGCTGCGCGACGCTCTCGAGGGTGGCGCCGTAGCCGAGGGCCATGAGCTTGCGGCTCGCGTCGGCCAGGAAGCGCTCGGCGAGCTCGGCCCGCTTGCGCTCGGTGATGTCGGTGGAGATGCCGCAGAGCACGCCGGGCATGACGCTCTCGCCGAGCGGGAACTTGACGGACAGGAAGGTGCGCGGTTCGCCCTCCATCATCACCTCCTCCTCGAACTCCATCGGCTCGCCCGCGTCGAGCACCCGCCGGTCGTGGTCCTCGATGCTCGCGGTGGCCGTGGCTGGCAAGAGCTCGGCGCTCGTCTTTCCGAGGATCTGCTCTGTCGACATGCCGAGGGCGCGGCCCACGTGCCGGTTGACGAGCACGTGCCGGCCTTCGCGATCCTTGAGGTAGATGGCGGCAGCGGAGTTGTCGACGATGGCCTGCAGCGTGGCCTGATTGGCGCGGAGCTCGCGCTCGGCCCGCCGGCGGACCGCGTTCTCCTGCTCGATATCGGCATAGAGCATGGCGTTCTCGAGCGAGATGGCCGACTGCGAGGCGAGCAGCTCGAGCACGCTGAGCCGCCCGGGGGTGAACGCGCCGGTGACGAGGTTGTTCTCCAGGTAGAACAGGCCGACCAGCCGCGTCTGCCGCACGATCGGGAGGCATAGCACCGACCTCGGCCTCTTCTGCGCGAAGTACCCGTCCTCCGAGAACGGGTGCTTCGCGCCGGCGTCGTCGAGCAGCACGCGCTCGTGGCTGCGAAGGACATAGTTGAGAATGGATTGCGGCACCGCAGCCGAGGCCTCGCCGGCGTCGAGCAGCCGCGCCGCCCCCCCAGACGCGGTGATCGCCGCTGCAGTCGACAGGCGACCCTCCCGGACCAGGAGCGCGACCCCCTCTCCGGCGCCCGCGTGCTCGACCACGATGCGCAGCAGCGTCTCGAGCAGGCGCGGGAGCTTGAGCTCTCCAGAGATGCTCTGAGAGGCCTTGACCACCGACAGGACATCGAACTGCTCGGCCCGGACGGCAAAGGTGACGGTGGGGGCGATCGGCTTGTGCGGGGCGAGGAAGGGATAACGCTGATCGAGCTGATCGACCTTGGCGTGGGCCCCCCAGCGGAAATAGGCGGCTCGCGCCCGCTGCAGGTAGGCGTCGGCGGGCGTGGACAGGCCGCGATCGCGGTAAAACCGGGCGGCGAGCTCGCAGGCGATGGCCTCGTGCTGGACGAAGCCGCCCTCCTGCGCCGACGAGATGGCCTGCTCGTAGAGCCGGATGGCCTCGGGCTCATGCCCGAGGAGCCGGGCGATCTCGGCGCGCACCAGGGCGTGTTTGTGGAGGAAGTTGTCGGGGCCGTTCCTGGCCCACTCGCCGAGCTGCCGCTCGCACGCCAGGAGCCCTCCGGGGAGCTCCCGCTCTGGCGACGCCTTGCGCTCCTCGTCGGCGTCGACCAGCGCGGCGAGCGCGAGCGCGTGAACATAGAAGCTCTCGGGGATCTCCGCGCCTGCGTTCATCCTCCAGTCGTAATCGACGACCACACGGGTCGACGCCGCGAGCGCCTCCCGGGGAGAGCCGAGGAGGAACAGCGCTTGCGCCTTCAGGCTGTAGTACAAGCTGTGAGAGCTGTACGAGGCTCCCGGCGGGAGCCGCGCCTCGAAGGCCTCCTGATCCAGCTCGGAGCCATCCAGCATCGAGTAACGGACCGGCCGCCCACGCAGCGTCTGGATGAGGTACCGGACGCTGAGGAGGATGCCATGGACGAACTCGTAACCGGCCTTGCGCACGAAGCCGAGGCGGTCCTCGGTCTGGTGGAGGACGTCTTCCAGCGGCTCCCCGCAGAGCAGGGGGAACACCGCTGCCCAGATGCAATGGTAACATGCGTTGTTCAAATCGCCGCACTCCACGGCGGCGTTGAAGCCGAGGCGATTGTAGGGGTGGGTCTCTCTGTAGTGGCGCGTCCAGAAGACGGTCAGCTGCCCGAACAGGAAGAACACGGTGGACTTCGTGGCGAGGTGGTCGCTCCTGTCCGCCAGGTCGTAGCCGAGCTTGCCGAACAGGTAAGCCTCCTTGTATCTCCCGAACCGCGGGCCGAGCACCCTCGCGAAGGCGGTGTACGCATGGGCGGAGCTCTCGGCGTTGCCGTGGCGAAGGCTGAGCGTGACCATGCGCTCGAGGACCAGATGATGCAGGTTCTGATCCACGAAATACGCAGGGACGGATACGCTCTTCAAGACGCTCATCGCGGTCCTGATCTCCGGGTGCGTCATGGAGGGCAGGTGGATGAGATCCTCGATCGCCCGGTCGCCCAGGGCTCGCCATACGCCCTCGGTCTCTTGGTCGATGCGCGCGTCGGTGAGGTGGGTCGGCAGATCGATATCGTACGAGCGGAGGAAGGAGAGGCCGATGTCCACAGCGCGGGCGCTCTGCCCGCGGGTCACGTGCAAGGCGACAGCGAGCTCGACGACCGCGGCCCTCTCGATCTTGGTCATCGAGCGATCCGTGAGCTCGTCGAGGAGCCGCTCGGCTTCATCGAAGTTGCCGATGATGTACGCGCAGTGGGCTCGCTCGAAGGTCAGGGCGTAGGTCAGCGCGTACTGCGTCTCCCAGCGTTCCCGGGGCTCGTTCGCGAGGAGGGCCATGCCGGCGGCGAAGAGGGCGGCGGCAGATTCATAGGCCGCGGCTGCCTTGGCTCGCCTGCCGGCGCGGAGGTTGAGGGCGGCGAGCTCGTCGCGCTCCACCTGGGAACGGATGAGCGCGGCGCCGCGGTTGAGGTGGCCGACGATCTCGAACAGCGTATCTTCTCGCTCTTCCGGCCTCCGCTCCTTCAAGAGCAGCTGGCCTATCCGTAGGTGCACCTCGGCGAGCTGTCCGGCTGGGATGAGCGAATAAGCGGCTTGCTGCACCCGGTCGTGGAGGAATCGGTAGGCGCTGTCCCGACGGAGCAAGAGCCCCTCCCGCACGGCCTCCTCCATCGCGTCGTGGAGCTCCGTCGCGCTCCGGCTCGCGACCACCGCAAGGGTGTCGAGGTCCGGGCTGCCGCCCAGGCACGCGGCGAGCTTGAGCGCGTCCTGAGCGTGCGCCGAGAGCCGCTTCAGCTTGCCCACCATCAGCTCGACGACGTTGTCGGTGAAGCCCTTGTCGCGGATGGCGGCGATGTCCCACCGCCATGCGCCCTCGTCGGCGTCGAAGGTGATGAGCCTCTCTTCGTGCAGGGAGAGGAGGAACTGGAGGACGAAGAAGGGGTTGCCGGCGGTCTTGTCGTGGACGAGCTGCGAGAGCGGCTCGACCTGTTCGACCTCTGTTTCGGGCGCGTGGACCGCCTCGGCGACGAGCGCCCCGACGTGGGCGGCGGAGAGCGGCGCGAGGACGATGTCCGAGAGGACGGCGCCGCGCTTCTGGGCCTCGGCCAGCGTGAGCCTCAGAGGGTGCGCTGGGCCGACCTCGTTGTCGCGGTAAGCGCCTATCAGCAGCAGGTGCGCGTCGCCAGCCAGGGTGGCGAGCTGCTCGAGGAGCAGGAGGCTGCCGGCGTCGGCCCACTGCAGGTCGTCGAGGAAGAGGGCGACGGGGTGCTCCTCGTGGGCGCACGCGGCGACGAAGCGCTGGAGCGTGGCGAGCAGGCGGCTCTGGGCCTCGGCGGGCGGGAGCTCGGGCACGGGGGGCTGAGGGCCGAGGAGCAGGGCGAGCTCGGGCAGCATCTCGGTGAGCAGCCCACCGCTGGAGCCGACGGCCTCGCGTAGGCGGTCTCTCCAGCGCTCGACCTGCTCCTCGCTCGCGCTGAGGATCTCCTGCACGAGCTCCCGGAAGGCGTGGAGGAGGGGACGGTAGGGGACATCGCGCTTGAGCTGATCGAACTTGCCGCGGAGAAAGGAGCCGCGCTCGCGCACGACGGGCCTGTGCAGCTCGGCGACGAGCGACGACTTGCCGATGCCCGAGTAGCCCGACACGAGCACGAGCTCGGGGCGGCCGTTCGCGACGACGCGGTCGAAGGCTGCGAGCAGCGCCTCGATCTCGCGCTCGCGGCCATAGAGCCGCTGCGGGATCTGGAATCGATCGGAGGTGTCGCGCTGTCCGAGCGGAAAAGCGTCGATGGCGCCGCTCCGGCGCAGCTCGGCGAAGCACCGGTCGAGGTCGTGGCGCAGGCCGAGCGCGGTCTGGTAGCGCTCCTCTGCGGCCTTGGAGAGCAGCTTGAGGACGACCGCCGAGAGCTGCTCTGGAATCGAGGGGACGAGCGCGTGCGGCGGCCGCGGCGCGTGGGCGATGTGGCAATAGACCCACGCGACGGGGTCGGTGGCCTGGAAGGGCAGGGTGCCAGTCAGCACCTCGTAGAAGGTGACGCCGAGGGAGTACAGGTCGGTCCGCTCGTCGACGCGGCGGTTCATGCGGCCCGTCTGCTCCGGCGCCATGTAGGCGAGCGTGCCCTCGATGAGCCCGTCGTGCGCGAGCTCCTGGGCCTCGCGGGAGGCGAGGGAGGCGATGCCGAGATCGGTGATCTTCACCTCGCCGGTGTCGGGGTTGCAGAGCAGGTTCTGGGGCTTGATGTCCTTGTGGATGACGTGCCGGCGGTGGAGCTCGGCGAGCGCGCCAGCGAGGCGGAGGGCGAGGGGAAAGAAGCGCTCGAGCGGCATCGGCCCGTCGCCATCGAGCAGCCGGTCGAGCGAGCGGCCGCCGAAGTCCTCGAGGACCAAGGTCATCTCATCGCGGAACGGCTCGATGCCGTAGGCCTGGACGACGACCGGCGACTCGAGCGCCCTGGCGACCTCGAGCTCGTGCTGGAGACGGCTCAGGGCGCGGGGGCTGGCGTGGTCGCGCCGCAGGGCCTTGAGCACGACCGGCCGGCCGTCCTCGTCGCGCCGCGCGCGGTAGAGGATGGTATCCGCACCTTGGTGCAGCACTTCCAGCACGCGGTAACGAGGACTATCGGGCATCGGAAACTCTTTGAACGCCGGGAGCGACGCGCTGCGTTCAACTTGGTACACTGCCAAAAGCGGTGCGCCTCGTCACGAGCAAACGGCGGCGCGTCAGCGCAGGCCCCGGAGAGCGCCTACGCCGGCGGAATGGAGACGCCCTGGCTGACCGCCTCTGCCTCCAGCGGCTGCAAAGGGAGCTCGACGATGAAGGTGGCGCCCGCGCCGGGCTTGCTCTCGACGCGGATGGTGCCGCCGTGGGAGGTGACGATCCAGCGCACGATGTAGAGTCCGAGGCCGAGTCCGCCGAAGTTGCGGACGGAGACGGCGCGCTCGAAGCGCTCGAAGATCCTGGCCTGATCGGCCTCGGCGATGCCCATGCCGTGATCGCGGACGAGGAGCAGCGCCCGATCCCCCTCGCGGCGCACGACGACGTGAATGAGGCCTCCCGCGCCGTACTTCATGGCGTTGGACAGGAGGTTGATGAGGACCTGCTCCATGCGAGAAGGATCCCAGTGCCCCACCACGGGCTCGTCCAGCTCGAGCTGGGTGCGGCAGCGGGCGTCGGCGAGCTGCTGGTGCACCCGCTCGACGACCTCGCGCGCCAGGGCCGCCAGATCGACCGGCGCGCGCGCGAGGGTCAGCTGGCCGGCGTTCAGGCGGGTGACGTCGAGCAGCTCGTTGACCAGGTGGCCGAGGCGCGCAATCTGGCGATTGAGGAGCTGGAGCGATGCGTCGATGCGCTCCGGGGCGATCTCGGCGCGCTGGAGGCGGGGCAGGAGCCGGGCGAGGAGGTGGGCCTGCATCGTGAGCGAGGTGAGCGGTGTCTTGAGCTCGTGCGAGGCGACGAGGAGGAACTCGTCGCGGCGCTCGATCGCCTGCTGGGCCTCGGCGAACAGGCGGCTGTTGTCGAGGGCGAGCGCGGCGCGGCTCCCGAGCTCCTGGGCGAGCCGCAGATCGGCGTCGCCATAGCGGTGCCGGGGCGCGCTCGCCATCAGGGTCATGACGCCGAAGCGCCGGTCGCGCGCGAGCAGCGGGACCCGGAGGAAGCTGTGAATGCCGAGCCGCTCGAGGAGCGGCGCGGCGCGGACATCGCCCACCTCGGGCTGGTCCGGCGAGGCCGCCGCCAGCGGCCGGAGCGCGTCCATCACGGCGTCTGCGAGCTCGTCCGGCACGCCCGCGGTGACCGTCCGCCCCGGGGCGTCCTGGGCGAGGTCCACGTCGATGACGCACCGGTCGGCCAGCGTTGGCAACGCGAGCTGCGCGACGCTCTCGAGGGTGGCGCCGTAGCCGAGGGCCATGAGCTTTCGGCTCGCCTCGGCCAGGAAGCGCTCGGCGAGCTCGGCCTGCTTGCGCTCGGTGATGTCGGTGGCGATGCCGCAGACCACGCCGGGCATGACGCTCTCGCCCAGAGGGAACTTGACCGACAGGTAAGTGTGCGGTTCCCCCTCGAACATCACCTCCTCCTCGAACTCCAGCGGCCCGCCTGCCTCGAGCACCCGCCGGTCGTTGTCTCGAAGGGCCTCGACGTTCGTACCATGAAAGAGCTCGGCGTCGGTCTTTCCGAGGAGCTGATGGATAGGCACGCCGGCGAGGTTGCTCGTATGGCGGTTGACGAGCAGATAGCGGCCCTCGCGATCCTTGAGGAAGATGGCGGCGGCGGAGTTGTCGACGATGGCCTGCAGCGTCGCCTGGTTGGTCTTCAGCGCCTGCTCCGCCCGCTGGCGCTCTGCGTTCTCCTGCTCGATATCGGCATAGAGCATGGCGTTCTCGAGCGAGATGGCCGACTGCGAGGTGAGCAGCTCGAGCACGGTGAGCCGCCCGGGGGTGAACGCCCCGGCCACGAGCCCGTTCTCCAGGTAGAGCACGCCGAGCAGCCGGGCCTGCCGCATGATCGGGAGGCACAGCACCGACCTTGGCCTCTTGCGCGCGAAATACTCGTCCTCCGAGAACGGGTGCCGTCCGGTGGCGTCGTCGAGCAGCACGCGCTCGTGGGTGCGGAGGACATAGTTGAGAAGGGACTGTGGAAGCGCCGCCGGCGCCTCGCGCGCGTCGAGCAGCCGCGCGGCGCCGCTGGACGTCGCGATCGCCGCCGCCGTGGACAGGCGCTCTTCACGGACCAGGAGCACGACCCCCTCTCCGGCGCCCGCGTGCTCGACCACGATGCGCAGGAGCATCTCGAGCAGGCGCGGGAGCTTGAGCTCTCCAGAGATGCTCTGGGAGGCCTTGACCACCGACAGGACGTCGAACTGCTCTGCCCGGACGGCGAAGGTGACGGTGGGGGCGATCGGCTTGCGCGGGGCGAGGAAGGGATAGAGCTGGTCGAGCTGCTCCACCTTGGCGTGGGCGCCCCAGCGGAAGTAGGCGGCGCGGGCGTCTTGCAGGTAGGCGTCGGCGGGCGTGGAGAGGCCCCGCGCGCGGTAGAACCGGGCGGCCAGCTCGCAGGCGATGGCCTCGTGCTGGACGAAGCCGTTCTCCCGCGCCGACGAGATGGCCTGCTCGTAGAGCCGCAGCGCCTCCGGTTCTTGCCCGCGGAGCCGGGCGATCTCGGCGCGGACCAGGGCGTGTTTGTGCAGGAAGTTGTCGGGGCCGTTCGCGGCCCACTCGCCGAGCTGCCGCTCGCTGCCGAGGAGCCCCTCGGGGAGCTCCTGCTCGGGCGATGGCTGCGCCCCTCGCGGCTCGGGCCCGTCGCCTGCGAGGGCTGCGAGCGCGAGCGCGTGATAGTAGCAGTTCTCGGCGATGAGCGCGTAGGGCTCGGACCTGAAGGGGTGATCGACGATCACGCGCGTCGCCGCGGCGAGCGCCTCTCCGGGAGCGCCGAGCGCGAAGAGCGCCCGGGCCTTCATGCTGTAATAGAGGCCGCGGACGCCCCGCATATCCCCCTCATCGAGCAGCGCCTCGAAGGCCGGCCTGTCCAGCTCCGAGCCGTCCAGCATCGAGAAGCGGACCGGCCTCCCGCGCAGCGTCTGGATCGTGGCGTGGACGCTGATGAGGACGCCGTACGCGAACTCGTAGCCCGCCTTGCGCACGAAGCGGAGGCGCTCCTCGGCCTCGTGGAGGACGTCCTCCAGCGGATCGCCGGCGAGCAGCGGGAACAGCGGGGCCCAGACGCAGTTGAAGCACGCCATGCGTATATCGCCGGACTCGACCGCGGCGCTGAACCCGGCGCGTGTGTAGGGGTACGTCTCCCGGTAGTGGCGTGTCCAGAAGACGACTTGCTGTCCGAAGAGGGTGAATACCAGCGACTTCACGGTGAGGAGGTCGCTCCTGTCCGCGAGGTCGTAGCCGAGCTTTCCGAACTTGTACGCCTCGCGGTATTGCCCGAACCGCGGGCCGAACAGCCGCGCGAAGGCCGCGTACGCGTGGGCGGAGCTGTCGGCGTTGCCGTAGCGCAGGCTGAGCTTCACCTGGCGCAGGACGATGAGGTAGTGCAGGTCCTGGTCCACGAAGATCGCGGGACCGGCCACGCTTTGCATCACGGCCATCACGACCTTGCACTCCGGGTGCGTCATGGGGGGCAGCCGGAGAAGGTCCTCGATCGCCCCATCGCCCAGGGCTTGCCAGAGGCTCTCGGTCTCCTCTTTGACCTGTGCGTCCGTGGGGTGGAGCGGAAGATCGATATCCCAGGCGCGGAGCCAGGAGAGCCCGAGCTCGACGGCGTGGTCGGACCGCCCGCGGGTCTGGTAGAAGGTGACGGCGAGCTCGACGACGGGGGCGCCCTTGATCTCGTTCCTTGCGCGCTCCATGAGCTCGTCGAGGAGCCGCTCGGCCTCATCGAAGCTGCCGATGACGTACGCGGAGTGGGCTCGCTCGAAGGTCAGATCATAGGACAGCTCGTAGCGCCTCTCCCAGCGCTCCCGGGGCTCCTTGGGGAGGAGGGCCATGCCGGCGGCGAAGAGGGCGGCGGCAGACTGATAGGCGGCGGCGGCCTTCGCCTTCCTGCCGGCGCGGAGGTTGAGCGCCGCGAGCTCGTCGCGCTCGGCCTGGCAATGGATGAGCGCGACGCCGCGGTTGAGGTGGCCGACGATATCGAAGAGCGCGTCCTCGCGCTCGTCGTCGCGCCGCGCCTTCAAGAGCAGCTGGCCTATCCGTAGGTGCACCTCGGCGAGCTGTCCGGCTGGGATGAGCGAATAAGCGGCCTGCTGCACCCGGTCGTGGAGGAATCGGTAGGCGCTGTCCCGACGCAGCAAGAGCCCCTCCCGCACGGCCTCCTCGAGCGCCGCGCGGAGCGCTTCTGCCGGGCGGCGCGCGATGATCGCGAGGGTGTCGAGATCCACGCTGCCGCCGAGGCACGAGGCGAGCTTGAGGGCGTCGCGGGTGGGGACGGGGAGCCGCTCCAGCTTGCCCGCCATTAGCTCGACGACGTTGTCGGTGAAGCCCTTGTCGCGGATGGCGGCGATGTCCCACCGCCATGCGCCCTCGTCCGCGTCGAAGGCGATGAGACCTTCCTGGCGCAGCGCGAGCAGGAACTGGAGGACGAAGAAGGGGTTGCCGCCGGTCTTGTCGTGGACGAGCTGCGAGAGCGGCTCGACCTCTGCTTCGGGCGCGTGGATCGCCTCGGCGACGAGCGCCCCGACGTGGGCGGCGGAGAGCGGCGCGAGGACGATGTCCGAGAGGACGGCGCCGCGCTTCTGGGCCTCGGCCAGCGTGAGCCTCAGAGGGTGCGCTGGGCCGACCTCGTTGTCGCGGTAAGCGCCTATCAGCAGCAGGTGCGCGTCGTCGGCATGGGTGGCGAGCTGCTCGAGGAGCAGGAGGCTGCCGGCGTCGGCCCACTGCAGGTCGTCGAGGAAGAGGGCGACGGGGTGCTCCTCGTGGGCGCACGCGGCGACGAAGCGCTGGAGCGTGGCGAGCAGGCGGCTCTGGGCCTCGGCGGGCGGGAGCTCGGGCACGGGGGGCTGAGGGCCGAGGAGCAGGGCGAGCTCGGGCAGCATCTCGGTGAGCAGCCCGCCGCTGGAGCCGACGGCCTCGCGTAGGCGGTCTCTCCAGCGCTCGACCTGCTCCTCGCTCGCGCTGAGGATCTCCTGCACGAGCTCCCGGAAGGCGTGGAGGAGGGGACGGTAGGGGACATCGCGCTTGAGCTGATCGAACTTGCCGCGGAGAAAGGAGCCGCGCTCGCGCACGACAGGCCTGTGCAGCTCGGCGACGAGCGACGACTTGCCGATGCCCGAGTAGCCCGACACGAGCACGAGCTCGGGGCGGCCGTTCGCGACGACGCGGTCGAAGGCTGCGAGCAGCGCCTCGATCTCGCGCTCGCGGCCATAGAGCCGCTGCGGGATCTGGAATCGATCGGAGGTGTCGCGCTGTCCGAGCGGAAAAGCGCCGATGGCGCCGCTCCGGCGCAGCTCGGCGAAGCACCGGTCGAGGTCGTGGCGCAGGCCGAGCGCGGTCTGGTAGCGCTCCTCTGCGGCCTTGGAGAGCAGCTTGAGGACGACCGCCGAGAGCTGCTCTGGAATCGAGGGGACGAGCGCGTGCGGCGGCCGCGGCGCGTGGGCGATGTGGCAATAGACCCACGCGACGGGGTCGGTGGCCTGGAAGGGCAGGGTGCCAGTCAGCATCTCGTAGAAGGTGACGCCGAGGGAGTACAGGTCGGTCCGCTCGTCGACGCGGCGGTTCATGCGGCCCGTCTGCTCCGGCGCCATGTAGGCGAGCGTGCCCTCGATGAGCCCGTCGTGCGCGAGCTCCTGGGCCTCGCGGGAGGCGAGGGAGGCGATGCCGAGATCGGTGATCTTCACCTCACCGGTGTCGGGGTTGCAGAGCAGGTTCTGGGGCTTGATGTCCTTGTGGATGACGTGCCGGCGGTGCAGCTCGGCGAGCGCGCCGGCGAGGCGGAGGGCGAGGGGAAAGAAGCGCTCGAGCGGCATCGGCCCGTCGCCATCGAGCAGCCGGTCGAGCGAGCGGCCGCCGAAGTCCTCGAGGACCAAGGTCATCTCATCGCGGAACGGCTCGATCCCATAGGCCTGGACGACGACCGGCGACTCGAGCGCCCTGGCGATCTCGAGCTCGTGCTGCAGCCGGCAGAGGGCTCGGGGGCTGGCGTGGTCGCGCCGCAGGGCCTTGAGGACCACTGGCCGACCGTCGTCGCGCCGCGCGCGGTAGAGGATGGTGTCCGCACCTTGGTGCAGCACCTCCAGCACGCGGTAACGTGGATTGTCGGTCATAAAGGGAGAGGGGGCCGACGCCGGAGCGATCTCCGGGGCGCCCGGTCGATCCGTGATGTTGCCAAACGCGCCTCGCTGCGCCACGGGAAACGGCGGCTCGTCGTCGCGCCGGCTCGCCTGCGGCCGTCTCCTCCGTCATGCAGGCGGGGACCTCCGCGGGACACCGTGCCTGGACAGCACCTCACGGACGCGATCCAGCGGAATCGCGTCGACGGTGCGACCGCTCGCCGTGGTGGTCTCGGCCGCGAAGAGCGAGTTGTAGATGGCCTCCTCCGTCGCCTCGATCACGGCCTGGAAGAGGGCGGACGTCTCCTGGTTCGAGAGCTCCGTGGTCGTGAGCCGCTTCGCGCCGGAGCGGCGCCGGACCGAGGCGCTCGTCGAGAAGGCGATCGCGTAGTCACCGGAGCCGTTCGCGCCGGAGGCTCCGGTGCGCGCGAGGCCGAGGATCGCGCGGGCCGCGAGGCGTCCGAGGTTGCGATCCGACAGCGGCGCGTCCGTCGCGACCAGGATGAGGATGGAGCCGTCCCCCGGGGCGGCCTCGATCTGCGATCGGAAGGCGTACCGGCCGAGCTCCTCGCCGACGGGCGCCCCCATGACCTGCAGCACGCCGCCGAAGTTCGACTGGACCAGCACGCCGACGCAGGCCCCGCCGAGCGACGCCGGCAGCGCCCGCGAGGCGGTGCCGATCCCGCCCTTCCAGCCGAACGCGACGGTGCCCGTGCCCGCGCCGACGCACCCCTCCAGCATGGGCCCTTCTTGCGCCGAGCCCAGCGCCGCGCGCACGTGCTCGGCGGTGATCGGACGGAGCCGGACCGCATTGAGCACGCCGTCGTTTGTCTCGCCGACGACCGGGTTGAGCGAGCGCACCTCCTCCATTCCCGGCTGCGCCAGCATCCATTCGACGAGCGCGTCGGCGGCCCGGAACACGCAAAGCGTGGTCGTGAGGAGAATGGGAGTCTCCAGCTCGCCCAGCTCGCGGACCTGGGTTGCGCCGACGAGCTTGCCAAACCCGTTGCCCACGTGGATCGCCGCGGGGACGCGATCGAGGTAGAGGTTCCCCCCGTGGGGGAGCACGGCGGTGACGCCGGTGCGGATCGAGTCCCCCTCGATCAGCGTGGCGTGCCCGACGCGCACGCCGCCCACGTCGGTGATCGCGTTCAGCGGGCCCGGATCGAAGATGCCAGGCGCGACGCCGAGATCACGCGCGCGCACGGCGCCTCCCGCGGGCTCCCTGGGGCCGGGTGCAGAGGGCGCGCTGCCCGCCTCGTCCGGGCAGCGAGCGAGCGGGCAGCGGCAGGGCGAGGCGGGCGTTCGCGACGTGCGGCCAGGTGACGGGACACGGCAAGCTGCGGTGCCTGGCATCCATGGGGACAGGCGGCATCAACCTCCATGCCAGTCCCGGTCGATTCTCTCGGCGATCAGGCCAGCGCTCTCGGCGTACTCCAGCCTTTCTCCCGGCGCCCGCGGAGCTCGCTGATCCGGCGGGGGTGCCGGAGGGGCATGGCCGCGAGGGGCGCGCGGAGACGGCGGTGCGGGACGTCGAGCCACGAGGCGTCGGCAGGGAGACGCGTGCGCCGCGCGTGAGCGTCACACCGTCGACGTGGCCCATCAGCGGTCGCTCCGGCACAACGACATGAACGTGCGTGTTCGACCCATGTGCGTGAATCGAGCCCGGAATTCTTCGGCGCTCCTCACCATCGGGCGGGCGACGGTGCTGTTTTCGTGCGAATGTTAGATGTATTACCTAAGTCGCGAGCGCTCGCGATTTCCGGGGAATGGGTTGAACGGTTAGGATATTCGATGGGTCGTCCGGCTCGGAGAGCGCTGGGCAGCTCGTGTCGAGTGGAAAGATCCCGAATGACCACAGATCTCGATGGGCCCTGCCCGAACGTCGGCGTCGACCCCCTGTCGCTCCTCTTCGCGCTCCCCGTAGCCGCCGCTGTCTTCGATGCGAAGGGAGCGCTCCGCTGCGCGAATCCCCGCCTGGAGCAGCTCATTGCGGAGGGGGCGCTCCCCGCCTGGCCGGTGTCTCGCGCGCACGAGCGGGCCGTCCTTCCCGCGTCGCCCGAGGGGCTCGCCGGCGAGGCGCAGGAGGTGTTCGCAGGCATCCGCGCGGTCCTCGAGGGCGAGCGCGAGCAGATCGGCATCGAGCTCCGGGGCGGCGCGCCCGGCGCGCCGTCCTGCGAGATCTCGGTCACGCCGCTTCGCGTAGATGGCGCGCGCGGCGCGCTCGTCTGCGTCCGCAACCCGACCGCGCCACGCAACAAGCCAGGGACGGTGCCTATCGAGAGCTTCCTCGACACCATCATCGATCACGTGCCGGTCTCGGTCTTCATCAAAGAGGTGAAGGAATTCCGCCTCGTCCGGATGAACGGTCACTACGAAAAGGTCTTTGGCGCCCCCCGGAGCGAGGCTCTCGGCAAGAACGTCTTCGATCTCTTCCCGCATCGACTGGAGGAGGCCAAGTGGCTCGATCGCATGGATCGGGACGTGCTCGAGAAGGGCGAGATCGTGGACACCCCCGAGGCGCACATCGTCGTGCCGGGTTTGGGGGACCGGTGGCTTCACATGGTGAAGGTGCCCCTCAAAGACGAGCACGGCGTCTGCCACTATCTCCTGGCCATGATCGAGGACATCACCGAGAAGAAGCGCGCCAACGAGGCGGTGCAGAAAGAGCTCGCGTGGTTCGCGACGCAGCGACAGCTCCTCGATGTCATCCAGGAGCTGTCCACGCCGGTCATTCCGGTCCATGAGGGCATCCTCGTGGTGCCCCTCGTGGGGACCATCGACTCTGCCCGCGGCGCCCAGCTCCTGGAGGCGCTCCTCCAGGGCATCGAGCGACATCAGGCCGAGACGGTGCTCATCGACATCACGGGCGTGCCGGTCCTCGACGCCGACGTGGCGGCTCGCCTGCTCCAGGCCACGCGGGCCGCCGCGCTCCTGGGCGCCACGTGCGTCCTCGTCGGGGCTTCACCGGACGTCGCCCGCACGCTCGTCGCGCAGGGGATCGATCTGGGCGACCTCCTGACACAGCGCGATCTCCAGGCCGGCATTCATTACGCCCTCGCGCGTCAGGGAAAGGCGATCGTCCGCGAGCGGCGCGAGCGCCGCTGATCTCGCCCCCGCGGCTCCCCCGGTGCCACGGTGTATCCGTAAAAGCGCGACGAGGGAGCTCGGCGACCGAGTCTCGATCGAACCCCACCGCTCGCAGCGTCAGATCGCGACGAACCGGTCGCGGCAGGCCAGCGGCCGGTACACCGGCGCGATCACGCTCGCCCCGGCCGCGCCGCGCAGCGCGGCGGGCGTCATGCCGGCATACCGCCGCACGGCGCGGCAAAGGTGGCTCTGGTCGGCGAACCCGGCGTCGGCGCTCAGCGTGGCCCACGACAGGTCCCGCTCGAGGCGCTCCAGCGCCCGCTGGAAGCGCCGTATGCCCTTCATCTCGCGCAGCGTCACCCCGTGGTGGCGCCGCAGCAGCCGCTCGGACTGGCGCAGCGAGACGCCCAGCGCGCCGGCCAGGCCGGCGGCGTCCCGGTCGGCGAGCCACGCGTCGCGCAGCGGGGCTGGCGCCTCCGCGCGCGGCGGCAACGCGGCCAGCCAGCGCCGCACCGCCAGCAGGCGGCCGTGCGGCGTGCCGGCGCGCTGCACGGCCGACAGCAACCTCGCCACGGGCGCGGCGCCGGCGACGTCGCGCAGATCGACGCGGCGATCGACGAGGCAGGCGGCGTCGACGCCGAACCATTCCGGGATCGCCCAGGGCTCGATAAGGACGATCACGGCGTGCAGCTCGGTCGAGAGCCGGTAGCTGAACGGCCGGGTCGCGACGCCGGACAGCCACACCGCGCCGGCCGCGCGGTCGTCGCGCTCGCTGCGGATCTCGCCCAGCAGGCCGAGGCTCAGCACCGCGTGCAGCGACGGCAAGGCGCGCGGCGCAGGCGGGCCCCACGACGCGACCCGGCCCGCCACGTCGACGAGCCCGGTGACCCCGCGCTGGCCGCCTCCTGGCGCGGCGTGCGCGGAGAGCGGCGGCGCGCTGCCGGAGCTCCTGGCGATGGCGAGCCTCGATGTCGACATCGTTCAATACAGGGCCGCCGCCGGCGGACACACTGCGCCTGACCCGCCGCGCGCCGGCGTCGTTCGAGAGGGATGCAACGCATGAAGGCAATCGGAATCCATGACCATGGCGACGCCTCGCGGCTCGTGCCGCTGGAGCTGCCCGAGCCGGAGCCCGGACCCCATCAGGTGAGGGTGCGGGTGATCGCGTCGTCGGTCAACCCGGCGGACATCCGGGCGCGCTCGGCGGCGCCCGGGCCACGCCGCATCGAGCGGCGGTTCCCGCTGGTGCTCGGCTACGACGTCTCCGGGATCGTCGATGCGGTCGGCCCCGGCGTCGACGATCTCGCGGTCGGCGACGAGGTGTTCGGCTCGCCGAGCCTGTTCGGGCAGGGCGCGAACGCGGAGCGGGTGGTTGTCGACAGCCGCACCCTCGCGCGCAAGCCCGCGGCCCTCTCCCACGAGCAGGCCGCCTGCCTCTCGCTCGCAGGCGTCACGGCCTGGGAGTGCCTCTCGCGCGCGCGGCCCGCGCCCGGGGCCGCGGTGCTGGTCACCGCGGGCGCGGGGGGCGTGGGCCATCTGCAGCTGCAGCTCTCGCGGCACCTCGGGCTACGGGCGATGGCGACGGCCAGCCGACCCGAGTCGACGGCGCTCTGCCGCGACCTCGGCGCCGCCGCCGTGCTCGATCACGCCGCGCAGGACGTGGGCCAGGCGTGCCGGGATCTGACCGGCGGGACGGGCGTCGCGGTGGCCTTCGACAACGCCGGCGGCCGCGCGCTGGATCAGGCGCTCGACGCGGTGGCGCCCATGGGCACCGTGGTGAGCATCGTGCCGACGCCCGCGCCGGTCGCGGACCGGCTGTTCATGAAGGCGGCGACGCTCATCTATCATGTGATGGGGGCTGCCACGATCTGGCGGCTCGACCCGCGCGCGCAGGGCCGCGCGCTCGCCGCGGTGGCGGAGCTGGCGGCGCGAGGCCACGTCAGGCCCCTCGTGAGCGCGAGCTACCCGGTGCGCGAGCTGGCGCAGGCCCACCGCGCCATCGAGTCGGGCCGCACCATCGGGAAGATCGCGATCCGCGTGGCTGAGGGCTGGTGAGGTGCGGCGGGGAGCGCCGGGATGCCGGCGGGAGAGAGCGGGCGAGCGCTCTCGCGACCGCCGCCCGCCGCCCGCACCGCGCTACTTCGTCTGGATCCGGCGCGCGGACAGGAGGCGCCGGAGCGAGGGCACCTCGAAGGGCAGGAGCCGTCTGGCGAAGGCGCCGAGCGCCCGATACTCCGCGTCTGCGACGAGCGCCAGCTCGACGCTGATCATGAACGCGGCGAACGTGCCGAGCCCCATCATGACGGCGATGCCACCGTGAAACAGGAACGCGCCGGCGAGCGCCAGCCTGCGTGTGTGCCGGTTCATGGCGAACAGGAACGGGAAGCTGAGCTGGAACGCGACCGTCGCGTAGGTCAGCGCCGTCACCACCGCCACGCTGCGGGAGAGGCTCTCGCTGTGGCCGGGCCACGTGAACTCGCCGACGCGGGTGATGTAATAAAGGGCCGTCCCGTTCTGCCACAGCTCCCCCTGCACCTTGTACAGCCCGGCGATTCCATAGACCAGGCACACCTGGACGGCGCAGGCGAGGATCGCCGCGTTGTGGACCATCCCCTTGATCCGCTGGAGGTCTCCGCCGCGCTCCCGCTGCGCGCGGAGGCGGTCGGCGTCGAGCGAGAAGTAGGCGCCGAGCTCGGCGAAGATGCCGTAGAAGAGCGCGAGCCGGACGATGTTGTCGCCGCCGTCGAGCAGGACGGGGTTCCGCTGGTGCAAGGACCAGAGCCCGACGTACGTGAGCAGCGACATGAGCCGCGTGCGGAAGCCGATCACCCACAGCGCCGTGAACAGCATCGCGAGATGGAAGACGACCTCGAAGTAGAGCGGCGATCTGCTGAGCAGGTAAATCGAGAACGCGCCGGTATTGTGGGCTTCCTCGAGCGACCGCGCGAAGGGCCACACCCCCTCGGGGCCATAGAGGTAATGGCGCTGGAAGTAGTTTGCCAGGTAGAGGTGGAGGATGGTCAACCCGGCGACGATCCGGAAGAGGCTGGACCCGATGAGGCAGCGCTCGCGGCTCGCGTGCTCCACAAAGCGTTGCCAGCGTGCGTTCAGCTTGCTCAGCATGGCGTCACCTCCCCTCCGCGACGGCTGCCCGACGGGCCACGGGCGCCTGGAGGTTGTCCTTTGTCGCCGGGTCCAGCGGCGCCACCCGTTGATACGGAGCCCAGTCGAAATCGTAGTACGTCAACTCACCCTTCGAGTCAGGCAGGTCGCGCCGCGAGAAGCGCGGGAACTTCAGCACCGCCAGGCGCATCCGCACGGCGTCGGTGCGGTTCGGGCCGTACAGGCTGTCGCAGTGCGCGGAGCCGGCCCGCTCCAGGACGCTCTTGCCGAGCTGAAAGCCGGCGTCCTGCTCCTTCTTCACCTCGCTCCGGAGCGTGTCGACAACCTGCGCTTCGGCGGTCTCCGGGCTGCCTCCGCCCGCCTCGGCGCGGACTCGATGCTGATCGAGCTTCTTCGCCATCTGCAGCGACGTCGGATCGACGGTGTAGATCATGCGCGCCGCGCCCGTCACCGATCGTCCGAGGCGCGTCGCGGGGCCGAGCCGGTTCTCCAGGTGGCCTTCCCAGTAGGGGGTCGTGATATCGGTCCACCCGGTCTCGGCCGTGCTCCCGTCCGGCTCGTGCAGGCGGCAGGAGACCATCAGGAGGCGTGTGTCGGTGATGGGATCGGGGGCGAAGAGGTGCCAGTTCTGCTGGAAGAACGGGTTCATGTACCCGCTGATGAGCCGCGCGAAGCGGAGCTGGAGCGGGTTCTGCGGCGTCAGATACGCCGCCGTCATGGCGAAATGAAAACAGAGCGCCGCGGCGAGCAGCGCGGGCGCGGACGTCGAGAGCACACGGAGGAAATGGCGCATGGGTTCGTCCATCCCGGGTTCGGGGTCGTCAAAGAGAAGGCCGCGCGCGGCCGGAGCGCCGCGCGCGGCCCGTGGATGGTCCGGCCTCGGCGGGCCGGCCGGGGCCGCTTGCGGCCTCCGGGGTGCGGAGTGGGGCGGAGCCCCGGTGAAACCCAAGCAAGGGCCGCCCGCGCGAAGCCGCCGCGAAGCGGCGCAGAGGTCCGGCCATCTCTGGCCGGACCTCTGGCGGGCGGAGCTAGTTGTCGAAGAGGATGTCTGCTTGACCGGACGCGGGCGCGTCGTTCATCGCCACCCTCCTCCAGCCTCCGTGACCGTAGCCGTGGCCGCGGCCGCCGAAGCCCCCTGCGTTCGCCGCCGCGACACCGATGTTGCCGTACCCGCCAGCCTGGGCGACCGACGACTGGGCGACGGTCCCCGAGGTCCCGATCGCGATGCCTGCGATGCCGATGTTCGTCGACGTCGCCACGTTGGCCCCCGGGTACCCGTAGAAGGACGCTACCCTCTCGGGCGCCCCGGCGCTCGCGTCGGCCTGAAGAACAGAGCGAGGCTTCAGGCTCGACGATGCGGGCGTCGCCGCGTGCGCCATCGCCACGCCGACGAACAACGACATACAAGTGACCGCCGTGATGATCTTTCGTGTCATGTTCTTCCTCTTTCGTTCGATCTTGTGATGGTTAGGGTGGCAGGCATGCCAGCTGCGGTTGTCGAGCGCGCGGAGCCTCGCAGTCGAGGAGCTCCGCAGGACTCGGTGCATCAACCCAGCTCGCCGGTGATCTGCCGTTGCCCGACCGAAGAGCACTCGTCGTGCCAGCCGCTCTCTCCGTCGGCCCGGCACGCGCTCCGCGCCCTCACCGCGGAGATGTCCTGGCCGCGTCCGCTCGGCGGCGCCCTAGGCTGGCGGGCGGCTTGCGTGTTCGAGCAAACCACCGCGCGCAACCGTTTGCTCGGATTGTCTCGTTTGAAGCCGAGAGGGCGCCGCCTGCGGTGGTGACGCGGCGTGACCGCCGAGCTCAGCCAGCGCAGCCAGGCTGGCTCCGCCGTCCGAACACCGCGGACGCACGCGGGGCAGCGCTCCTGTACCCGCCGCGGCGCCGCGATCTCGGCCGCGGGCTGCGCGGCTCGGCACGCCGCGTGCCTCGGGCCTCGGCGATCAATGATGCCCATTCATGGAAGCATCGTTGGCCAGGAGGAGTGAAGATGCGCGGTACGATGTTATCGGTGTTCGTGTTGTCGATGCTGCCCGTTTCCACGGCGCTCCCGACGAGCGTGAGCAGGTGGGTCGTGGACGGCAGCGAGGCGGCGTCTATCGACGCGAGTGAGCCTGGACCGTCGTACGCCAGCGGCGATGATGTCGCGGCGGGCGACGACGACTCGATGGCCTCGTGCGTCGCCAGCTGCCCGAAGGGCAACAAAGTCCTCACCTGCCCAGATGGAGTGTGTGAATGCTACTGTGATGCGAAGGGCAACCCCGTCTGCAAGTGCGGTTGATCGCGCGGCTCGGCGTGTTCATGGCGAGGTGTAGGTTCGTGTGATACGGGCTCATCCGCGAGGCAGGCGAGCGAGGCGTAGGAACGTCCGCCGCAGCGAGCTTCACTCTGCGGGTGAGCCCGTAACGCACGAAGAAACCCTGGAGCGTTCGCGCCTTCTGCCGGCGCGCGGCTCCTACCGGCGGCTCCCCTTCTGGTACGTGCCCACCAGCTCGACGCGCGCGAGGACGTGGCCAGTCATCGCCTTCTCGAGCTCCACCTTGGTGAGCCCGTCCCGCGGGGGGAGCACCGTGTCGAGCGCATACAATTTGAAGAAGTAACGGTGCTTGCCGATCGGCGGGCACGGGCCGCCGTAGCCGGCGCGCTTCCAGTCGTTCTTTCCCTCGAGCGTGCCCGCCGGCAGATCGGCCTTGCGCGCGCCCTCGGGCAACCCGTGGGCGTCGGGCGGGATGTTGTAGAGCACCCAGTGGACCCACGTCGCCTTGGGGGCGCGCGGATCGGGCGCGTCCGGGTCGTCGACGATGAGCGCGAGGCTCTTCGTGCCCCCAGGGACACCCGACCAGGAGAGCGCGGGCGGCGCGTCCTTGCCCTCGCAGGTGTGCACGATCGGGATCACGTCGCCATTGTGGAAGTCGGGAGATTGTAACGAGAGCATCGTATCACCTGGCCTTCCGAGCCTCCCTGAGGCCCATGCTTGATGTCCACCTCCGCGCGGACCGCCCGCGCCAGCCGTCCCTCAGGGCACGACGCCGAGCTCGTCCAGCGCGGCGCCGAGCTCCGCAGGGTCGCGGTATACCCGGTACGCGCCCGCAGCGAGCAGCTCGTCCTGCCCGTAGCCGCCGGAGAGCAACCCGACGCCGAACATGCGGGCGCGGCGCGCGGCGAGCAGGTCCCACACGGAGTCACCGACGACGTAGCAGTCCTCGGCCGCCACACCGAGGCGCTGCTGGCACGCGAAGAAGAGATCGGGCGCCGGCTTCGCGCGGTTCACGTCGCCGCGAGCGACAACGACCATGTCCGGCGGGAGCTCGAGCGCCGCGAGCGAGGCGTCGATCTCCGGCCGCCGCCCCGAGGTGGCGATCCCGTGCGGCACGCCCGCCTCGCGCAGCTGACGGAGCAGCGCGACCGCCCCCGGGAGCGCGCGTCGCTCCGGCAGGATCTGCCGGAAGATCTCGCCGTGGCGCTCCTGGACGAAGCGCGCCTGTTCGGCCGCGAGCGGATAGCCGACCTCGCGCGCCACCGCGCGAGCGAAGAGCCCGCCGCTCATCCCGATGCGCCGGTGGACCCGCCAGGCATCGATCGGCATGCCCGCCTCGGCGAACGCGCGCTGCCACGACAGCACGTGGGCATAGACCGTGTCCACCAAGGTCCCGTCGAGATCGAAGAGCATCGCGTGCACAGCGCTCCCTCGGTTCAATGGATTCACCTCCTCCGGCGCCGCGGTGCCCGCGCGCCCAGCGCGCTTCGCGCCGAGCGCTCCGCGCCGCCGGCGTCACACGCCGGAGGGATAGGTCTCCGGCGGCTCCTTCTCGGCCCGCGGCGCGAGGTGCAGAGGCCGGACGGCCTGCGACTCGTCCACGAACATCAGCGCGTCGTAGCGGCGCGGCAGCGCCGTCGGCACGTAGTTGCCGTACCAGTCGTACTCGGGGTGATAGACGACGCCGACGGCGCGGTGGCCGCGCCAGGCCAGCGACTCCTGCGGCAGCCGCCCCGGGTCGAAGATCAGGAGCCGGTCGTGCTCGCCCGCGTCGTGCAGCAGGTCCTCCCAGCTCTCGGGTCGCCCGACCGGCAAGCGCATCACCTCCATCGGCGCGTCCCACTCCCGGGCGGCGACCACCGCGCCGCGGTGGGTGCCGAAGGCGACGAGCACGACGCGCTCCTCTCCGTAGCGCTCGCGCGCGAGCTGGCCGAGGTTCACCTCACCCCGCTCTGCCATGTCGGTGAATCGCGCGTCGCCGATATGCGTGTTGTGCGCCCAGACGATCGCGCGGGCGCGCGGTCCGTGGCGCTCGAGCAGCCGATCGAGCGTCTCGGCCATGTGCTGATCACGGACGTTCCACGACTCCGCGTTGCTGCGCACCATCGCCCGGTAGTAGGCCTCGGCGTTCTTGACGACGAGCGCGTTCTGCTCGGCGACGAAGTGCCCGTCGCGCCCGTCGGCGCCGAACCCAGGCGCTCTCTTGCGCACCTCGGCGAGCAGCTTGACGGCCTCCGCCTGGCACGACTCCGGCACGAGCACCGTCGCTCGGGCGTACTCCTGGGCATCGTCGGCGTACGGCTCGAAGCAGCGCAGCGCGCGTCTCGCAGCCGGCAGCGCGTCGGGGGCGGCCCGATCGAGGTAGCTCATGACCTCGCGGAGCGAGCCCCAGAGGCTGTAGACGTCCAGCCCGTAGAAGCCGACCCGCTGCCCCTCGGGCCGACCCTCGTTGTGCCTGCGCAGCCACTCGACCAGGTCGGCGACCTCCTCGTTGGCCCACATCCACGTGGGCCAGCGGTCGAAGGCGCGCAGCACAGCGCGTGCGCTGCTCCCCGCGTCCGCGTAGCCCTTCACATAGCGGTTGACGCGGTAGCAGTCCGGCCAGTCGCCCTCGACGACGATGAAGGAGGCGCCCTTCTCGACGATGAGCCGCCTGGAGAGCTCTGCGCGCCACGTGTAGAACTCGTGCGTCCCGTGCGTCGCCTCCCCTAGGAGCACGCAGCGCGCGTCGCCGATGCGCTCTATCAAGGGGTCGAGATCGGCCGCGGAGCGCAGCGGCCGAGCCAGCGCGCGGAGCTCGGACACGAGCTCGGGCGTCGCGCGTGTCCCCGGCTCGATGAGGCGTCGCAGGCGAGCCATGATGGGATCCTCCTGGGGCGCGGCGGCGGAACGGCAAGCTCGCGCGGGGTAAGGGCGAGTGTGCGGGCCGCCTGGCGGCGGAGGAAGGGGCGCGCCGTGCCGCTGAGCCCGTGCCTCCGCGGGCACATCGCCGCCGGAGTCCGGTTCGTCGTCCGACGACGAGCAGGCGACCAAACTCCACGTGAACGCGACGCGACAAAAAACGTCTCGCTACAAAGTGTCGCGTCCTCGGATCTCCCGCAGGTGCGAGCTTTCGTAAGGTGTTCCCGGAGACGATCCGGAGGGGTCACCTCGACTACAAACTCGTTGAACATTTGCATGCCAGCCAAACGCCGCCCGCTCCGTTGTACGATTCCCAGCGATAAGCGTGATCGAACCGCCCTCGGCTGGGAATGCTCATCTGACGATGTCGCTCCGGCCGACCCTCTCCAAACCTCTCCCCCTAACGGCCCTCCTCCCCCTGTTCGTCGCGTGCGGCCCCAGCGATGGCGGCATCACAGTAGATGAGGATGACACCACCAGCACCGGCAGCCCGACCAGCGGCGCTTCGGCGGCTGGCGCCACGCCGTCCGTGGTCGGCACCCGCGGCGGTAGCACCAGCGCTGTGACCTCGGGAACAGACGGTTTCTCGACGAGCGGTGCGGGCGCCGGCGGCTCGGACCCGACGGGCGGCGGGGACACGACGCTGGCCGGGGTCGAGACCCGGGGCGCGGACTGTCCCGTGCCGGACATGTCCGCCTTCAGCGAGCTGAAGGCGTATGACAAGCCGCACGATCCCTTCACCATGATGGATGGTGCGAAGGTGACGATCCGGGCGCCCCGGGAGCGCCGTCCTCATAGCTCGGTTTACGGGTCCTCGGCTTGACGGCGAACGGATCGCACCGCACCCTGAAATTTCTCGTTCACGTGCCATTGGCATGGTCACAACGCAACTTCGCACGCGTTACGAAAGCAGCGTCACCAAAGCGAAAAACGCACTAACTTTCCTATCGTTTTCTATAAGTACGGCGGTTTTTTACGTGTCACGTACTACGTGTCACGCGCCGCGTGTCGCATTTTGACTGCCCTCGAAACATGGAGGCCTTCATGTCTGTCCGTTCTCGTGCCTCGCACAAATTAACCGCTCTCGCGATTCCCGTCCTCGCCCTCTTGAACCTCCCTGGCTGCGCTTCTGAAGTAGGATCCGGCGGTACCGGGGGGGATGCTTCGGGCGCAGGCGGCGGGACAACGAGCGGGAGCGGGGGAGTCACCACGGGGGCAGGCTCTGCGACCGGCGGTGCTTCCGCGACCAGCGGAGCCGCCAGCACGGGCGGCGGTGCTCCGACGAGCGGAGCCGGCACGGGCGGCTCCCCGACTGGCGGGTCTGGTGGGGCTGGCGGGACCGGCGGGACTGGCGGGAGTGGCGGCGGCGACTTCACGTGTACCCTGCCCACGTTGCCTGAGCCGAGCGCTCTGACCAAGGTAAACGAGAAGCTCCCGGATCCGTTCACGTTCTTCAACGGAACGAAGGTCACCACCAAAGAACAGTGGGAGTGCCGCCGCAAGGAAATCCTGGCAATGGCGGCCAAGTACCTTTACGGTCCGGTCCCCTCCGAGCCGGATGAGGTGACCGGAACCGTTTCCGGAGGTAACGTTTCGATCACTGCCAAGGTAGGTGGAAAATCCGAGACCTTCTCGGCGACCATCAGCGGATCCGGCAGTGTGATCGCCCTCAAGTTGTCGGGTGGGATCTTCCCGTCAGCTACTAAAACGCTGTCGTTTGGGAGCGGCTTTGAAGGCAAGATAAGAAACCTCTTCGGCTTGTCCGAGGTCAACACCAATATCGCCAACGGCTGGATGATCGACCGGGTGATGGACGTGTTGGAGCAGAACCCGGGCAGCGGGCATGATCCCACGAAGGTGATGGTGTCGGGGTGCTCCGGGTGTGGAAAAGGTGCTTACCTGGCGGGTGTCTTCAGCCGTGCACCGGTGGTTGTCATCGTGGAGTCGGGCGGCGGTGGTGTATCCAACCTGCGTCAGGCAGAGTGGTTCAGGCACGGTGAAGGTGGTTCTACTTGGCAGTGCTCGGACGCCAAACCTCAGAGCATCGACAACCTCGA
Organism: Sorangium sp. So ce375; assembly: GCF_051473855.1. Classification (NCBI taxonomy): domain Bacteria; kingdom Pseudomonadati; phylum Myxococcota; order Polyangiales; family Polyangiaceae; genus Sorangium; species Sorangium sp. So ce375. The sequence continues at coordinate 7,727,292 of NZ_CP150335.1, read as the reverse complement.
GGACAACGGTATCTGCGGACCCTGGGTGACCGGCGCGGCCCGTTGGCTCCGAAGCGACCCCTCGAAGGTATACAACCTCCCCATTGATACGCATTTGATCCTGGCGACCATCGCTCCACGGCATTTGGTGCACTTCACAAATGCCAATGGCACGAACTCATGGTGCCACCTGGGTGGGACCTGTGAAGCGCTCTCCTCGTGGGCAGCAAAATCGGTATGGAGAGCGCTCGGCGTTCCAGAGCGCATGGGTTTCCAGATGTACAGCGCGAACCACTGCGGCGCATCGGGCACTCAGACGGCCCTCGCAGGCGAGATGTTTAAGCGAGCATTCGAAGGCAATGCCAGCGCAAACACCGACGTGATGAACATCATGGACAACGGCGTCCAGCAGCCGGTCAGCGAATGGAAAGACATGTGGATTGACTGGGATATGGAGACAGTGCTGAAGTAGTGATGCCCTCGGGGGGCATGAAGGCCATTCTGGCCTCGCCCCCCGTTCGGCGTAACTCCCGGGCGTCGGTCAGCCGCCGTCCAGGCCCGCGACGAGCGTTTCGGGGGCGGCGGCTCGGACCCGACGGGCGGCGGGGAGACGACGCTGGTCGGGGTCGAGGCCCCCGGTCCGGTCAGCCGACCGGCGGGGGTCCGGTCGACGCGCCGGCGAGGAAAAGCGGAGACGAGGCTCGTTCACTCCCAGCCGGAGCTGCTTGCAGCGCCCAGGATCGCGCTCACGCCGTAGACCTGGCCGTCGCGCATCTTGAACATGTGCATGTCGGTGTTCCCCATGAACATGGTGAACCCGACCCCGAGGCCCCGCTCGACGTCGGCGAAGATGAGGCGAGGATTCAACGCGGGCGACCCCGAGCCCGGCTGGCCTGGATCGCAGCTCGCGCCGGCGCTGCACGTGAACGACCCGCCGCCGTTCTCGATGCGCTTGCAGTTGCTGACCGTGTTGCAGACGCCGCGCGGGAACATCCAGTAGTATTTCTCCATCCAGCCCTCGAGCTCGTCCCGCGAATTGCGCTCGTCCTCCGGAACGGGCTCCTCCCACTCGACGGTATCCCCGCTCGCGATGAGGGCGCCGGTGTTCGAGGCGAAATTTTGCCCGGAGACCTTGTAATCACCCGGCCGCACCGCGATGGTCTCGATCTCGGTGATCTTCTGGCCCTGGAGCTTGAGGCGGAGAGCGACCGGGATGTCCATGCTGCCGTCTGGCACCACGGCCTGGCTCGCCGAGCTACAGGTATCGGTGTCGAGCGCGCTGTGAGCGTATTTGAGCGCTCCGGCGGTCTTCCAGAGTCCTTTCTCACCGAGCGCCAGGGCTTCGCCGTTCTCCGTGAATTTTACGTTGTCGGCGAGGGGCAACGTCGACGGATCGTGCGCCGCGAGCGCCTTGAAATAGGCATCGATTGTGCCCTCCAGGAGCTCGCGCGTACAAGGCGCCGAATTCCCACCTCCCCCTGTCCCGGCGGTCGCGCTGGCACCCCCGCCGCCAGCGGACGATCCTCCCCCACCGGTCCCGCTGGCCGACGACTGACCGGCTCCGCCGCTGCCCGTCGTGCCGACGCTCTCACCGGTTGACGTCGTTCCCATGCCGCTGCTGCTGCTGCTGCCGCTTGTTTCCGGCGACGCCGGCGTGTTATCGCCGTCTCCGCCGCAGGCGATGAGCGCGAGCAGCGGGAGGCAGCCTAGGAGGGAGCGACGCGCAGAGAGCGTGAATCTCATGCCGTGGTCATCCATATCCTCGGCTACATCTCCCGCGCCGGCACGTCAAGGCTATCTTGTCCCTATTGCCCCGGCGCAACTTTCGAATGCTCATTCGAGAGACAGAAAAATATCGTCACGGCGTGCCCGTCATCGCGGCGGGCCGTGGGCCAGATGGTCCTCTCGATGGCCGCCGAGGACTCGACGCTCGCCGGCACGGCGACATCGAGCGTCCGCGGCCCGTGACCCTCCGCCAGCGTGAGCAGGATCCTCCCAGCGGTACGCCGAAGCTCAAACGCTAGTTGCCTTCGAACGGTCCGGGGATGTTCGGACCGGGCGCAAGCAGCTGGCTGCCATCCATCAGCCACACGGCCATCAGGTTCTGTCCGGCATTGTTCCAGAGCACGTCCGCCATGCCGTCGGCGTTGAAGTCGGCAGCGCCCGGCGCGGCCACCCACCCATCGCCGATCGGCCCGGGGATGCTCGGACCGGGCGCAAGCAGCTGGCTGCCGTCCATCAGCCACACGGCCGCCAGATCCTGTCTGGCGTTATGCCACAGCACGTCCGCCATACCGTCGGCGTTGAAGTCGAACCCCGTGATGTTGACCCACCCGTCTCCGATCGGTCCGAGGATGCTCGGCCCCGGCGCGAGCAGCCGCGTGCCGTTCATCAGCCATACGGCCATCAGGTTCTGTCCGGCATTGTTCCAGAGCACGTCCGCCATACCGTCGGCGTTGAAGTCGGCCGTTGACGTGGCGATCCATCCGTCTCCGAGCGGTCCTGGGATGACCGGCCCCGGCGCGAGCAGCTGGGTACCGTCCATCAGCCAGACGGTCATCACATTCCGGCGGGGATTGTTCAAGACCACGTCATTCATTCCGTCAGAGTTGAAGTCGGCAGCGCTCGTTACAGCCACCCACCCGTCTCCGATCGGTCCGGGGATGGCCGGCCCCGGCGCAAGGAGCTGGCTGCCGTTCATCAGCCATATCGCTACCAGGTTCTGCGGGCTGTTGTACCAGAACACGTCCGCCATGTGGTCGTAATTGAAATCGCCAGCCGAGATCGCCACCCATCCATCGCCGCTCGGTCCGGGGATGACCGGCCCAGGTGCAAGGAGCTGGCTGCCGTTCATCCGCCACACGGCCATCAGGTTCGGGCGGGTGTGCTGCCAGAGCACGTCCACCATGCCGTCTTGATTGAAATCGGCTGGGTAGATGGTCTTCCACCCGTTGGCGTCCGACCGCGGCGCCGCCTCGTCGGGCGATGGACTCCGGCCTTCGGAATGCGGACAACTGGTTTCGCGCTCGGCGCCGAACGTGCAGGCCCACAGGGCAGACAGTACAGGGATCACACCCAAGAGATTGGCCACCATGACGAGTCGCATGCCCCCGCCTTCCTTTTTGCGTTCGTGCACTGGCTCCACGCTGTCCATGGTTGCCAGAATAGCCGACGCGCAAAGATAACGTCGTCGCTCCCCTGGCGAGCGCTGTGCGTCGCGGTGACCACGCAATCATCTCTCACCTGCGACCACTCGTGCCGAGCGGTGCGCTACAACGGTATCAGCAAATATGGTGCAACGCGGCCGGCAGCGCCACTTGAACCTCATTGCGGTGCGCAAGCAACATGGCGAAGAGTCACGCCCTTTAAGGTCATCACGACGACCTCGTGACCCTCCTCGGCTTCGGTGGCCACCCCCGAAGGCACCCGGTGATCCTGGGGCCGTACGATGGCAGTTGGCACGGCGCCGCCGCGCGCCAGGGCCCGCGACGGCGGCCGCGGGTCAATGCCGCCGCTTGTTCTGAACGCGCGACTGCGGCAGTCCGGCGCGGTCCTTCTGGAGGTAGCAGATCTCGACGAGCGTCGGCCACAGCTCGAGCGAGCCCTTGAACTGGCTGATCACGTCGTCGACGATGCGGACGAGGTTCTGCTGAAAGAAATCGGGCTCGAACCCATAAAAGGTCTTCTCCAGGGTCACGCCGAAGCGGCGCAGCGCGTCGGCGCGCTCGTGGCTCACGGTCGCCGCTGCCGCGCCCAGCACCCGCGCATGGAGCGCGGTGATCCGCCCGAGGATCCGGTCGCAGTCCTCCGCGGTCACCTCGCCGCCGTAGTCGAAGCTGATGCTGAGATCCTCGATCTTCGAGAGGGTCGACTTGATCTTCAGCTTGAGGAGGTTCGACACCTCCTCGTTGAACACCTCCGCGGCGAGAGGGCTCCGCATGTAGTTGTTCTTGATGTGCGTCTGGGCGGCGTCGACGTGGGCGGCGGCCACGCCTTCCTGCTGGATCCAGAGCCGGTAGATGTAGTCCTCGAACCGGAGCCGCGTCGGGAAGAACGGCGGCAGACCGAAGCTGTTATCATAGCCGGCCACGCCGCAGTCGATGCGCCAGTTCTTGTTGGTGACCGCGGGGCGGAAGTTGACGAGGACGTAGACGTCGCTCAGCTCGTCGAGCTCCACCTGCCCCTCGTCGTCGAGGAACATCTCCACGTAATCGATCGCGTCGATGTCGTTCGTCCCGGACCGGAACGTCTGCGCGACCTTGACCACGGCATCCTCGAGCACGTCGCCCGAGTCGAGGAGCAGCGAGTTCTCGCGGACGAGGCCCTGCGTGGCGTTGGTCTCGAGGTCCATGGCGCTGTCGCGGAGCAGCTCGCCGCGCGCGTGGTTGGCCGGGACGTCCGCGACGCGCCTGCCCAGCACGTCGAGGAACGCGGCCAGGATATCGAACGACTTGCGGGTGAAGCCCCCGCCGCTCGCCTTCAGCAGCTTGCCCCGGCAGATTTCGCCTTTCTCGAGCGACTCCGGACTGTCCTCGACCAGCGCGTAGGGGCGCATATCGTCGTCGGCGCTCAGCATGCGGCTACCCAGCGTGTACATCAGGGTAGTGTTGCGGTTCCCGCCGTAGCTCGGCCGGAACAGGTTCTTGACGAGCGGCTCGAGCTTGCGGTCGCGGAGCCGCTGGTTCAGGTACGCGATGAACGCCTCCTTCTCACGCGGACCGACGTAATAGAGGTCGTTGTAGGTCGCCGTCTCCTCGAGCAGCGCGTAGTATTTCTGCTGGTTGTGGACGTTCGAATCGTCGAAGACGATCAGCGGGATCGCATGTCCGTTTCGCCAGAAGTGCTCATCGTAGAGGCGGATGGTCTCGCCCACGTCGCGAAGCCGGTACGTGGGGATGACGAAGAGTGGTGGCCTGTTCTGCATGACGCGCCCAAAGCTAGGGGCGCCGGCGTCAAGAAACCGTCGAGAGTCGCGCGGGCGGCGTCAAGAAATCCTCAAGCAGAGGGCGCTCGCGGGCTCGGCAGCGGCCAGGGACGCGAGGCGCGCGCGGGCGCACGAGCACCGGTGTCCCGGCGGCGGCCGGGATGCCTGGGCGGTCTCATTGATGTCGTCTTTACCTGCGGAGGGTGCGCCCTGACCACATCTTGACACGGGGAGGGTTACAGTGTCTCTATCGCCGGTTGGCGTTCACCACGGAGCGCGCCATGGAATCGCCGATCACCTCCCTCTCCACCCCTTTCAGGGTGCGTGCTGAAGACGACCCGTCGACCTCGGGGGAGCCACCCCGGACCGACGCGGACCTCACCGCCGTCTTCGCGCTCACGTGGCTCACCTGCGTGATCACGACGATCTCGGCGATCGCGCGGGGCGAGGCGCCCGGGGCCGGCAGCGCGCTGCCGGCGCTCGTCGTGTTCCTCATTCCCTACCTGCTCCGAGACTGGCTGAGACCGCAGGCCCGCCCCAGGGCTCGCTCCTGAACGGCACGTGGGCCGACGCCGACGTTGAGGACACCCTCCGAGCCACGCGGCACGAGGCCCTCCGCTCGGACCTGGAAACCAGAGTTTCTCGCAGGTCGGCATGAAGCGAAGACGGCCCCTTCGATGCGTGTGCAAGTTGTCAACAGCATCGTTTTCCAACAAGGGCGGATGAGGCAAAAGCATGTTTTCGACCCGGAGCAGGTCGTGGTGGAGGGCTTGACGTTTTCGAGACGTTTGGATTTCCTCCTCTCTCATGAACAATAGGGATTCAGCCGCCGGAGCTGCCGGCGAAGGCGTGAGAACCCGGGGGTCGATTCGAGCGTGGCTCGGTCGACTGACGCTGATGGCCGCTGTGTCGTCGTTCGTCGCGTGCGGTTCGGGCGATGGGCACAGCGCAAGCGCGGGCGAGGCGGTCACGGGGGGCTCGGGCGGCGGGGCGAGCGAGGCCTCCAGCAATGCGTCGGGAGGTCCGGGCGGAGGCAGCGACGGCGGCGGGACGGGGGAGGGCGGCCCGGGCGGAGACACGGACCCTGGCGCAACGTCAGGGGCTTCCGCTGGGGGCGCGGGGGGGTCGGGAGAAGGCGGCGCCGGAGAGTGCGAGAGGGGCCCGGAGGCGCTCGAAGGGAGCGTCCATGAAGGCGATCTGCTCATCGCGTCGGACGCGGATGCCCTTGCAGCGCGCGCTTACTCTGCGGTCCATGGAACGATCACGGTCAGCCCCGCGTTCGCCGGAACGCTCGACTTGCCGAGCTTGCTCGAAGTCGGCGGCATCCAAGCCGAGGGCGATGCCTCGGGCGGAGAGCTGAGCGAGGCGAAGATGACAGCGATCCGCATGCCAAACCTGGTGCGAGTTCGCGGCACGTTGTGGATCTATCTCGCGTTTGGCCTGCTGGAGGCCGATTTTCGCAAGCTCGAGACGGTCGACCAGCGGCTCTGGATCCATCGAAATATAAAGCTCGAGACGCTGCGGCTCGATGCGTTGCGCACCGTCGGCGAGGACACACAGATCTCCGGCGACACGGCGCTCCCGGCTTGCCCTCTCGAGATCATCGAAGCCAACCTGATCGCCGGGGGCAATACCGACCTTTTCATCATGCCAGGCTTCCAGGAGACCGACTGTGAGTGCACGCTCGTCTGCGGGCAGGGGCTCTGCTTGTAACGAGCGTCGAGCCGTGGCCGGCCGCGTGGCAGGTCAGGTGAACGACGTGCCGTGAAAGCGCTCGCCGTAGAGGTGGGCGGCGCGAAGAGAACAGCCGGGCGCGCAGCGGCGTCGCCCGGCTGTCGTCCCCTCGATCGCTCGACTCAGCGAATCCAGCGATTGACGATGTTTTCGTACAGCTCTTGCTGACCGCTCGTGAGCTTGACCTCACCGCCGGCGTTGCCGATCTCGGCCAGCTGCTCCAGCGTCAGCTTGCCCTGCTCGAACTCGGCGCCCTTGCCGCCGTCGAAGGACGCGTAGCGCGCCTTGCGCATCGACTCGAGCGGCGACTTGCGGATCAGGTCATCGGCGATGAGCAGCGAGCGAGCGAACACATCCATGCCGCCGATGTGTCCGTGGAAGGTGTCGATGAGATCGCTCGAGTTGCGGCGACGCTTGGCGTCGAAGTTGACGCCGCCGCCCTGGAACCCACCGCTGCGGAGCAGGATGAGCATCATCTCGACCGTCTCGTTGATGTTGTAGGGGAACTGGTCGGTGTCCCACGCGTTCTGATAGTCGCCGCGGTTGGCGTCGATGCTGCCGAGCATGCCGGCGTCCGCGGCCACCTGCATCTCGTGGTCCATGGTGTGGCCCGCGAGCGTCGCGTGGTTCGTCTCCAGGTTGAGCTTGAAGTCCTTGTCCAGGCCGTGCTGACGCAGGAACCCGATCACGGTCTCGGCGTCGAAGTCATACTGGTGCTTGGAGGGCTCCATCGGCTTGGGCTCGATGAAGAAGACGCCCTTGAAGCCGCGCGAGCGCGCGTAGTCGCGCGCCATGGTCAGGAAGCGAGCGAAGTGGGCCTTCTCGCGCTTCATGTCCGTGTTCAGCAGGCTCATGTACCCTTCGCGGCCGCCCCAGAACACATAGTTCTCGCCGTTCAACGCGATGGTGGCGTCGAGGGCGTCCTTGAGCTGAGCGCCGGCGTAGGCCAGCACGGAGAAATCCGGGTTCGTGGAGGCGCCGTTCATGTAACGGGGGTTGGAGAACAGGTTCGCCGTGCCCCACAGGAGCTTGATGCCCGACTGCGCCTGCTTCTGCTTGGCGTACTCGACGATGCTCTGGAGACGACGGGACGTCTCGGCGCGGTTCTCGCCCTCTTCGACAAGGTCGATGTCGTGGAAACAGTAGTGCGTCGCGCCCAGCTTGGTGATGAACTCGAAGTTCGCGTCCATCTTCATGCGAGCACGCGCCAGCGCGTCCTTGCCCTCATCCCACGGAAAGCTGATCGTCCCCGGACCGAACGGATCGTGCCCACGCCCGCAGAACGTGTGCCAGTAACACACCGCAAACTTGAAGTGATCCTTCATCGCCTTGCCGGCAACGACGCGGTTGGCGTCGTACCACTTGAAGGCGAGGGGGTTGTCGGACTCAGGCCCCTCGTAGGGGATCTTGCCAACACCCGGGAAGTACTCTCTGTCTCCAGTTACAACGGTCATAAACGGGATCTCCAGCTCGTGGTTTGCGTGTGCCTTAGTTCTGAGGGCGCCTTCGACAACCGTGTCAGCGAGGTAACCCAGGGCTCTGGCCTCGGGCCAGCGAGGAGCCAGCATCTCCACGCCCAGGTTGGGCTTTCCAGGCACGTTGAGTTTGTTGTGGCTCCAGCTCTCCTCAAGTCAAGTGAACCGCCGACGCGCGTCGATTGCGCTCGTGGTGGAATCGGCTGCTAGCTAATAACATGGTGACCGTGCGGAGGCTAGGGCGGCCCTCCCTCGCCGGCGTCTCGGACCGCTCGCTCTACCCAGCTGAGCCGCGCCGACATCCCCCGGATGGACGGGCGCGACGTTACCGCGGGATCCATCGAGCGGCTCGTGCTGCCGCGCCCTGCGGCGCCGGTCGTGCTGCCCGCGCTTGTCTACGTCGGCTGCGGTGTACTTACAGCGGCGTAGTATTTTAGCGCGTGGTGGCGGAACATCGACGCGGGCGACGCGCAGGTGGGACCCATCCTTGTGCGTCCGTCGCCTCGCGAGGCAAGTGCTCACCCGCATGTTTCGTCGCCAACCGTGTTCGCGTGGACGCTAGGCTGACCTACCAGGTCACCGCGTGCGTGTCAACGATGGCAGACGCCCGGGTCTGCGCCTCCCGAGCTTCCGCTCGTTCACCTGTTCACCGGGAGGTCTCCTCTGCTCGCGGCGCGACCGCGGCGACGGTAGCGTGGCGAGATGCCAAGACGATACATGCGAGTCCTCTGCTCCTTGGTTCTAGTCACCTTGCCCCCGGGCTGCGTGGGCGAGTCCGGCGGCAGCGCATCGAGCGCGAGCGGCGGCGGCGCATCGAGCGCCAGCGGCGGCGGCGCATCGAGCGCCAGCGGCGGCGGCGCATCGGCCGCCAGCGGCGCCGGCGCATCGAGCGCGAGCGGCGGCGGAGCGTCGAGCGCGAGCGGCGGCAGCGCATCGAGCGCCAGCGGCGGCACATCGAGCGCGAGCGGCGTCGGCGCGTCGAGCGCGAGCGGCGGCGGTGGCGCGGGCGGGGATCCGGGCCCGGGCGCGTGTGGCGTCACCCGGGACCGCGTCCGCATCACCGAGGTCGACGTCGGGCGCCGCGTGATCAACAACGAGGACGAGGCCGCGCTGAAGCCGCTCGTCATCTCGCCGATACCGTCCGGCGGGTCGCGGCTGGCATGGATGAGCGACGATGGACAGGTCCACGTCCTCCAGCTCGACGCCGACGACAAGGCCGTGGGGTCCTCGTTCGGCTTGCCGGCGAACGACTTCGCCGACCTGTACGCGGACGACAGCGGCGGCGTGCTGCTGCTCACCCGCGACGCGGAGGGCGGCGGGACGCTGAATTGCGGCGCGCCCTCGAACCTGTGCGGCACGCCGCCGTCGCCTCCGGTCCCGTGTCACGACATGTACATGGTCCGCTTCGACGGCGCGCGCGAGACCTGGGCGACGAAGCTCACGAGCTCGAGCGCCGCGCTGCCGCCCTACTCGACCGGACCCACCGGGCCCGCGGTTTACATGATCTGGTGGTACGCGCACCATGGGCGCATCGCCTTCGACGGCTCGCGCTACGCGGGCTATTTCGGCGCCGCGATCAGCGTCTCTCAAGGCGGGTGCATCAACATCCACCAGGGCGATCGCATGAAGGTCGTCGACGCGGACGGGGAGCTGCAGAAGGACGGCTTCGACTGGGGCTGCAGCCACAGCGGCTACGAGCGCATCCTCTGGGACGACAGCGCGAGGCGGTTCGTGACGGTGTGCAAGACCGACAACAACAACCGCATCGCGTTCGCGCCGAATTATACGACCATCTATCCGCTCGATCTCGCCTACTCGAACCTTGGAAACCTCGTCACGGCGGCCGGCGGCGGCTACTGGCTCACGGCGAGCGATATCCGCGCGGGCCAGCCGGCGGGCTCGAACGGGCTCGCGGACGTGCGGCTGCTCCACTTCACCGACGGCGCCGCGGACAGGGACATCACGATCGCCAGCGACGAGGGCCTGAACCACCGCGCGCCGCACCTGGCCGCGTACGGCCGCTCGCGCATGCTCGCCGCCTGGGAGACCACGACGAGGGCCGGCGACATCGCCCGCAACGACGCGGCGCGCGCGCTGTACCTGCAGACGCGCGATCGCGCCACCGGCGAGGCCGAGGGCGAGCCGCTCGAGGTCGACGTGCTCGGGAATCGTTACCAGGACTTCGTCGCGTTCCCCGACGGGAGCGTGGCGTTCGCCGCGCCCGGCAGCTCGAACACCACGATTCAGGTGCTGCGCATCTTGCCTTGCGAGTAGCGCGCTCCCGCGGCGCGCGCGCGCGCGCGCCGAATGAGCGATTCGTCACCTCCCGGCGGGCGCAGCGACGCCTTCGGCCGTCGACGGCGGGGCCGCGAGCCGGCCGACCGGCCTCGGGAGACAGGCAGATCGACCTTGACAGACCTGTGCTCCATCGCGCTTTCTGGACCACCTCGCCGCGCGTCGTGACGGCGGATCGAGCAAGACCCGTATGCGCCATGGACCGGAACTCTTTGCGACATTGCAGCAGATCGTGCGACGGGCCATGGGGATCGCGCCGCGGGCGCCGCGCGGCGGCCTGCTCCTGTGCGAGGGCCGCCGCCTCGTCTACAGGGTGCTCGAGGGGTTCGACTCGCTCGCTCCGCGAGGGGTGAGCCTCCCAACCGACGCGGGCCTCGCCGGCGAGAGCGGCCCGCGCGCCCCGAGCGCTGCGCCCGACGCGGCGCGCGGGATGTGCGTTGTCCGTGCACACGCGTGGTATGGATCGCACCTGCCTCTCGCGATCGCGGCAGAGGGGGCCGTGCCCGCCGACGCAGGTGTGCTGGTCGCGCCCGTCGTCGTCCGGGGAGCACCTGCCGGCTACCTCGCCCTGGAGCAGGCGACGCTCGCGCCTCCGGAGGGCGAGCGCCGGGCGACGCTCGAGGTGCTCCTGGACGCCGCGGGGGCGGCGCTGGAGCGGAACAGGCTCTATGACGAGAAGGCGAGGTTGGCGCAGGAGATTCGCCTGCTCGAGCAGGTGCTGAACGCGGTAGGCACCACGGTGAAGCCGCACAACCTGGTCGAGACGCTCGCCTACGGCATCAAGAGCGTGCAGATCGACCAGCAATGGACCTCGGTGGAGCTGTGGCTCGTCGAGGACGCGGGCGGCGGGGAGGGCGCTGCCGCCGGAGGCGATCTGGACGGCCGGGTGTTCCGCGCCCCGCGGACGTCTCCAACGACGTACTTCCATAACCTGTGTGACGGCGCGGTCGACGCGGCGCGCGGCCTGGGCCTCTCCGTGGATTTCCGGGTCGGACCCGTCGATGGCCCGGGGTGCCAGCGCGAGATCCTCGAGGACGGCATCCGCCGGGGCGTGAGCGGCATCATCATCGCTCCCGGCGACCCCGAGGCCGCGGAAGAGGGGTTCCGGCGGGCGGCGGAGGCGGGGATTCCGGTGGTCGTCGTCGACACGCCGCCGGCGCCGGGCAGCCGGGCGCCGCTTTACATCGGCACGGACAACGCGGCGGCGGGCAGGCTGGCGGGCGAGGTGATGCGGCGGCTGCTGCCGGGCGGCGGGGTCGTGGCGCCGCAGCGGCCCACGAAGCACGCGATCAACACGCGGGAGCGCGTCGAGGGCTTCTGCGCGGCGATGGAGGGGCCGGGCATCACCGTGCTGCCGTCCTACGAGGACTGCGACTACGACCAGGAGCTCGGGACAGAGCTCGCGCGAGCGGCCCTCCGGCAGCGGCCGGACATCGCTGGCGCCTTCGGGGTGGCGGGCGGCAACGGGCCGGCCTGGGGCCGCGCCGCGCGGGAGATCGGCAGGGGCGGAGAGCTCAAGATCGTCGCGTTCGATCTCTTCTCCGAGACGGTCGCGCTGCTCCGACGGGGCATGATCCACGCCACGATCGTGCAGCGCGAATACGACATGGGGTATCGCGCCGCCGAGATCATCCACCGGATGATCACCCAGGGCGTCGAGCCGACGCTCGCGGGGCTGCCGGCCTCGCGCATCATCCATACCGGCGTCGATTGCATCACCCTCGAGTACACGCCGTGGTCCACGACGCTCAGCGATCACCTCGAGCGCGACACGGCCCGCCGGGTCGCGAGCCGGCGGCTCGATGTCGCCGCGGCCGACGGCCCCGAGAGCGATGTGCTGTTGATCGGCCTCTCGGCGCGCAGGGAGTCCGCCATCGAGGAGCGCGCGACCATTCCGTCGCGCTCGCTGGTGGGCCGTGTGCTCGATGCCGGCCGCCCGCTCGCCGTCGATCCGGCCGGGTACGACGGGCGCGAGGACGCCTCCCTCCTCCGTGGCCACGCCGGCGCGCGGACGATCCTCGGCGTGCCGCTGCGGGCCCGGGGCAACGTGGTCGGCGTCCTCGTCCTGAGCAGCGAGCGCGAGGACGCTTGCGGGAGCGACGACGTGGCGTTCCTGGAGCGCGTGGCCGGCACCGCGGCGGTCGCCATCGAGAATGCCCGGCTGTTCGGCCGGATCTCCGAGCGGACAATCGAGCTCGAGCGCGCCAACCAGCTCCAGGAGTCGATGCTCCGGACGATCAACGAGCTGTCGAGCCCCGTGGTGCCGATCGCGGATGGAATCCTGGTCATGCCCGTGGTGGGCACGATGGATGCCCAGCGATCGAGCCGCTTCATCGCGTCGTTGCTCGAGGAGATCCACGAGCACGACGCGCAGGTGGTGTTGATCGACGTCACGGGGATGGCGGTGGTCGACGCCGAGGCGGCGAACCAGCTCGTCCGGGCGGCGCAGGCGGCCGCGCTCCTCGGCGCGGAGGCGGTGCTTGTCGGCGTGACCGCGGGGGCGGCGCAGATGATGGTCGCCCAGGGCCTCGACCTCGGCGCGATGGTCACGCACGTCAACCTGGCGCGCGGCTTCCGGTACGCCCTGGCGAAGACGGGCGGCCGCATCCTGTATCAGGGCTGAAGCACCCCCTCGCGCCGGGTGGGCGGCTCAAGCCGCGCTCTCGACCGGACTGAGCTTGCTCCGCTCCGCGCCGGCGCTCGCGGCGCCGCCCGCGTGGACGCGCGCGGCGAGCATCGGGCGGAACGCGGCGCGGTACGCGAAGGCGAGGTAGAGCTCGAGGGCGAGGATGAACCACGCGACCGGGTTCCCCGGCGCGAGGAAGGTGTGGAAGGCGACGATGTTCACGATGATGGGCGCGAGGAGCGCCAGCGCGAGCGGGACGTAGCGGTTCGAGAGCAACAGCGCGCCTGCGACGACCTCGGTCCCCTTGATGAGCGGGAACATGTACCCTGTCGCCGCGAGCGCCCCCGCGAAGCTGGCCGCGGCCTCCGGCGCCGGGGGCTGGGGCAGGAACTGCAAGAAGCCGTTGAGCCCGAACACGAAGAACACGAGCCCTTGCAGGGTGCGGGCGACGGCCGGGGCGAAACGCTTGACGTTGTTCATGATGAGCCTCGCTGAGGTGTCGCGGGCTCTCCCGATCGGAGCGCCCACGCCTCTCCTAATGCGCGCTCGCGAGGCACGGTGCTATCGTGCAACGGCTCAACTCAGCGTTGCGTTGGTGCAACCTGGCGCGAGCCCTCCGACCGGCGGAGGTACGCCGCGGCGAGCTTCACTCTGCGGATGGGCCCGTAGCGCGCGAACCTGCTCCCCGCTAGAGTGAGGTCCTCGCATGCCCCGCCCTCGCGCGCCAGCCCGGGCGCCCCAGCTCGATGAGATCGCCGCGTTCGCCAGGGTGGCGGAGCTGGGCTCGTTCACCGCCGCGGCGGCGCAGCTCGGGGTCCCGAAGTCGACGGTGAGCCGCGCGGTGACGCGGCTGGAGGACGGCCTGAAGGTGCGGCTCCTCCAGCGATCGCCGCGCGCCGTGGCGCTGACCGAGGCGGGCCATCGCTTCTTCGGCGACGTCGCGCCCCACATCGCCGGTCTCCGCGACGCGGCGCAGGCGCTGGACGCGTATCAGGGGCAGCCTCAGGGCATGATACGGCTGAGCGCGCCCCCGGATGGAGGGGAGTCTTTCCTCGGAGAGATGCTCGTCGAGTTCGGCGCGCGTTACCCGCTGCTCTCGGTCGAGGTCGACATGTCCAATCGCCGGGTGGACCTCCTGCGCGAGGGCTTCGACGTGGCGCTCCGGGCGACGCGCGAGCTCCCGGACTCCTCGCTGGTCGTGCGCAAGCTGCTCGACTCCTACGTGCAGCTCTTCGCTGCTCCGGCGTACCTCGCGCGCCGCGGCCTGCCCCGCGCGTTCGACGAGCTCGCCGACCACGAGCGGGTGGTGTTCCTTCCCAGCGCCCGGCGCGGCCAGCAGCCAGTCGATGGCGCCCGCTCGGAGCGCGACGCGATGGCGACGGGGCGCATCGCGACCGGCGATTTTCAGCTCATCCGCTCGGTGCTCCGGGCGGGGGGTGGTATCGGACCGCTCCCGCGCGTCCTCGCCGCGCCCGAGCTGGCGAGCGGGCGCCTCGTCCACGTGCTGCCGGAGTGGTCGCAGCGCGCCGGGACGCTGTACATCGTGTATCCGAGCGCGCGGCACGTGCCGCGGAACGTGGCGGTGTTCCGCGACTTCGTCCTTGCCTGGGTGAAGCGGCTCGCGTGAGCGGGCGCCGGCATGGGCCTTCTCCCGATCTTCATGTGCGCCCGGGCGCGGTCGGCTCGCGCCGCGCGCCGCCGTCGTTCGCCCCGGGGCGGCCGCGCGCCTCGCCTCGCGCGGCTCGCCTCGGCGGGAGCGCTCAGGGGCTCGATGCCTGGTTGTCGATCACCTTCTGGAGGGTCGCCGCGATCTCGATCAGATCGGCGTCCGCGCCCGTGGTGTTCGCGGCGAGGGCGGTCTCCCGGGCGGCCGAGAGCGCGCTCGCGCGCCCTCCTGCGTCGAGCTCGACGAGCTGCTTGAGGGCCTCGGCATAGGCGATGATCGCCGCGGCCTTCGTGAGGTTGCCGTCGTCGATCCCGAGCCCTCCGAGCGTCGTTTGCTGCACGGCCTCCCTGGCCTCGCCGGTCGCAGCGTCATGCCAGGTGACGCGGACCCGATAGGGGTCGTTCGCGCTCGGCAGCGACGGGTCGCACGGGTGGAGGATCTGATACAGCATCATCGAGTCGTTCGGCGCGAGGTGCTGCGTGCGCACCTTCGTCGGATCAGGCGAGTATTCCTCGCCGTAGAACTTCTGGATCCCGAAGTACGGCGGGAGCGTCAGCTCGATCCTGACGTCGCGCGCGGCGACGAGGAGCGTCTCGGCGAAGCGGTCGACGAAGACGCGCCTCGCCTCGTCGGCGCTGTCGAGATAGACATACGCGCCGCGGCCGGCGTCGGTGACCACGTCCATGAGCGTGTCGTTCACGCCGTCGCCGACGCCGACGCCGACGAGGTAGATGCCCTCTCCGTCGGCGTCCTCGGCGTTCCCTCCGATGAGCTCTTCCTGGGTCACCCCCACGTTGGCCTGTCCATCGCTGATCAGCACGACGCGGTTGATGCCGCCCGCCGTCCTGTGCGCGTTGGCGAGCGCGTAGCCCGCGGCGAGGCCGCTGTTCAGGTCGGTGCCTCCGTCGGCGCCGATCGCGCTCGCGACCTCGAGCACCACGGGGTCGTCCGGGCCCGAGGCGACGTGGCCTTCGAGCACGGGGCTCTGCCCCGTATTCCACGTGACGGCGTTCACGACGTCGCCTTCGATGAGCGTCGATGCGATGGCCCGGACGGCCGCCCTCTCGAGCTCGATCGGCTCTCCCGACATCGATCCTGACGTGTCGAGCACGAGCGTGATCGTCATGGGCTCGCGCGCGGCGGGCGCCCGGCTCGACTGCACCGCGATCTGGAGCGCGAGATCGCCCGAGAGCACGCAGGAGCCGAGCTGCGACACGATCGACAGCTCCCCCGGCTCGGCCGGCGCGAACGAATACCGGTAGTAGTTGAGGAACTCGTGCGTGCGGACGACATAGGGATCGACCTGTGCCGCGCCGCGCTCGATCTGGCGGCGGACGATGACCGGAGAGGCCATCGAGTTCGAGTCGTCGGAAGAGAGGTACAGCGTGAGCGGCGTGGAGAGATCGACCCCCGCGCACGAGCCGCCGCTGGCCTGCGGGGCGAGCCGGGGCCCCGCGCGCCGCGAGCTCCCGGCGCCGCTGTCCGCTGCCGCCCCGCCGACGCCGGTCGAGCCGCTTCCGGCCGTTCCCGCGCCACCGCCCGCCGATCCGCTGCTGCCGCCCTCGTCACCGCACCCGCCGGTGTCGTCGCCGGCCCCGCCGGCGCCGCCTGCCCCGCTCTCGGCGCACCCGCCCCCGGTGCCGCTGCCCCCGGCGCCTCCTTCCCCCACGGGCGGCTCACCCGGCAAGTCGGGGGTGGGGGTCGAGGAGCCCCCGCTCGAGCCCGCGCCGGTGCCGATCCCGCTCGAGCCCGCGCCCGTGCTGCCCCCGCCCGCCACCGGATCGCGGCCGGAGCCGTCCCCCTCGCGGGTCGCGCCGCCGCCGCAGATCGCGGCCGGCGCCTCGCCCAGCTGGAGCGGCTCGTGCGGTGGTGCCTCGCCCGAGGAAGAGCAGGCGATCGACAACGAGGCGGGGATGAGGAGAGCGAGCGCTGTACGCTGAAACTGTGCCATGAACACCTCCACGGGCCAGGCGCTCTCGCACGGGGGATGCCAGGAAAATCATCAATCATTCCGAAGATGACACCTCGTTGCGCCACGGTGTTCGGCGCATCTTGGCCTGAATCGGTTCGAGGTGTGCCAATGTGCGAGGGCGCGTCGGCGGTGCGCGGGCGATGGCGGCGCGCCGGAGCGTCCTCATGGCTCCGGGCCACGCGGATGAGCCATGCGGTCGGAGATCGCGCTCGAGAAGCGCACGGCGATGACCGTGAGGCCGCCGCGGACGGTGGCGCGGTGTACCCTCCCGCGCCGTGCGTGTGTTCGAGAGTGCCGTGCTCCACCCGCGCTGGCTTGCGGCCGTCGCCGTCCTTGCCGGTGTCCTTCCTGGGGCACCTTTCTTGGGCTCTGTCGCGGCGCGCGTAGCGAAGGCGCAGTCGAGCGGCGCCGAGAGTCCGAGGCGCCTGATCGTGTTGTTCACGCACTTTGGCTGCCTGACGAACCGATGGTTTCCGGCGAAGTCCCATGGCCAGTTGACCGCCGCCGATTACGAGGCGACGACGCTCAAGCACCTTGCCCCCTTCGCGTCCAAGCTCCTGATGCCCCGCGGCATCCGGGCGCGCAGCTCTGGATCGCCGGGGGGCGACAGGGGTGTCGGCGCGGGCCTTGGACAGGTAGCGGGCCAGGCTCATCGCCCCGGGCCCCTCCCGAGCGGTGCGAGGAGAGCGGGCGCGGCGTCGTGGCGCGGCCCGGCGACGGGATCTCCCGGCGGCTTGAGCAGCGGCACCTCCGCGCGTAAGGTTCGCCGATGAAGCTCCCGTTCGACAACACCTACGCGCGCCTCCCCGACCGCTTCCACGCGCGCGTCTCCCCGGCCCGGGTCCGCTCGCCGCGCGTCGTGAAGGTCAACCGCGCGCTCGCGGAGGTGCTCGGGCTCGACGCGGAGCAGCTCGCCTCGGCGGAGGGGGCGGAGGCGCTCGCGGGCAACACGCTGCCCGAGGGCGCGGAGCCGATCGCGCTCGCGTACGCGGGGCACCAATTCGGCAGCTTCGTGACCCAGCTCGGGGACGGCCGGGCCATCCTGCTCGGCGAGATCGTGGGCAGGGACGGCAAGCGGCGCGACCTGCAGCTCAAGGGCGCGGGGCGGACGCCGTTCTCGCGGGGCGGAGACGGGCGCGCCGCGCTCGGGCCGGTGCTGCGGGAGTACGTCGTGAGCGAGGCGATGGCGGCGCTCGGCGTGCCGACGACGCGCGCGCTCGCCGCGGTGACGACGGGCGAGCCGGTCTATCGCGAGGAGGTGCTCCCCGGCGCGGTGCTCACGCGAGTCGCCGCGAGCCACATCCGCGTGGGCACGTTCCAGTTCTTCGCCGCGCGGGACGACCGCGAGGCGCTGGCCACGCTCGCTTCGTACGCGCTCTCCCGGCACTACCCCGACGCAATGGGCAGCGGCAACGACGCGCTGGCGCTGCTCGAGCGCGTCGTCGAGGCGCAGGCGAGCCTGGTCGCGTGCTGGCTCGGCGTCGGCTTCGTGCACGGCGTGATGAACACCGACAACACGTCGATCTCCGGGGAGACCATCGATTACGGGCCGTGCGCGTTCCTCGACGAGTACGATCCCGCGAAGAAGTTCAGCTCGATCGATCGGGGCGGCCGTTACGCCTTCGGGAACCAGCCGCGCATCGCCCAGTGGAACATGGCGCGGCTCGCCGAGGCGCTCCTGCCGCTCCTGGCCGAGGGCGAGGAGGAGGCCGTCCGCCTCGCGACCGAGCGCGTGGAGCGCTTCTCGGCGCTCTTCGTCGCGGCGCACGGGCGCGTCCTGCGCGCGAAGCTCGGGCTCGCGCGCGAGGAGGAGGGGGATCTCGCGCTCGCCGCGGATCTGCTGGAGCGCCTCGCGTCGAACGGCGTCGATTACACGGTCTTCTTTCGCCGGCTCTGCGCGTCAGCGGCCGATCCAGCGGCCGACGCGCAGGTGGCCGCCCTGTTCGCGGAGCCCGGCGCCTTCCGCGACTGGGCCGAGGCGTGGCGCCGGCGGCTCGCCCGGGAGGAGCTCGATCCCGAGGCGCGTGCGAGCGCGATGCGGCTCGTCAACCCCGCGTTCATCCCGCGCAATCACCGGATCGAGGAGCTCATCCAGGCGGCCGTCCTTCGCGACGACTTCGAGCCGTTCGAGACGCTGGTGCGGGTGCTCGAGCGGCCGTACGACGATCAGCCGGAGAACGCCCATCTGAGCGAGCCCCCGCAGCTTGACGAGCGCGTGCAATACACGTTCTGCGGTACCTGACTGCCCTTGAGCACCGATCTCGTCGGAGTTCCGAGGAAATCAACAGAAGGGAAGAGAAACCGCAAGGGCGCAAGGGACGCAAGGGAAGGAAAGAAAATATCTCGTCTCTGATCCTTGCGCCCCTTGCGCCCTTGCGGTTTCTCTCTTCAAGGAGTCGGTCGTAATCTATCGTCGACGAGGGGAGGTCTGGCGGACATTTCGGCCGTGTGATAAACCATCATTTCTTCGAGCGCTCGGGCGGCAATCACGCTCCAGGAACCGGCCACCATGAGTCAGAGGAAAGGCAAGCCGCGCCCCGCGTCAGGGAAAAAGGGCCGGCGGGACGCCCGCAAGGACGGCGCGGGTCGCGTGCATCTCACGGTCCTTCGCGACCCCGCGAGCGGCAATGAGCGCGTGGCGCTCAGGAGCCCGGTGTTCCGGGAGGCGTGGCAGAACGACATCGCGGCGGCCGCGGCCAACACGGCCTATGCCGTCCTGCGCGGGGAGCCGAGCGTGGACGCCGCGGTCGAGCTGGCGCGGGACGCGATGGCGGCCACGTCGCGGCTCGCGGCGGGGCTGCTGGCGCGCGCGCCCGATGGCGCGGTGGCGTGCAGGGCGGGCTGCGATCACTGTTGTTATCACTCGGTCGGGGTCACGCCGCCGGAGGCGCTCGCGATCGCCGACCACCTCAGGGCGACGCTGTCGGACGCCGAGCTCGCGCGCGTGGCTCAGCACGTGTCCGGGTGTCACGACAGGACGCGGGGCCTGACGTCCGCAGAGCGGTTTTCGCCGGATCACCCATGCCCCTTCCTGCGGTCGGGGCGGTGCTCGATCTACGAGGTTCGACCGCTCTCCTGTCGAGGAATGAACTCGCTCGACGCCGGGGAGTGCGCGACCAGGCTGCGCGACCCCGAGGCGCGCGCCGCGTTCCTGGCGCGCGGCGTGGGGGGCCGTTCGTTCATGGAGCCCATTCGCGCCGTCCACGCCATCAGCGCCGGCCTGCAGCTCAGCCTCTCCGAGCTCTTCCGGCTCGACATGCGCCCCCTGGAGCTGACGGCGGCCGTGCACCTGCTCCTGAACGGACCGGACTCGCTCGCCGACGCGTGGATCCGCGGGGAGCGCCCGTTCGAGTCGGCGCGCGGCGCCGACCAGGCGACGGATCCCGGCCAGAGCGAGCTCCTCGAAGCGGTGGGTCTCGCGCCCGGCCGGGATCCGTGAACGCTCAGGCCTTGAGCGCGGTGATCTCTCCCGGCTTTGTGATGCCGGCCTGAGCGTCCCTGCTGTCGAGTTTGCCAAACTCCGTGACGGGCCCACCGTCTGCCGCCTTGCACCCGACGGCGTTCATCAGCGTCACGTAGAGCTTGTTGATCGGGACGTTGCCGGTGTTCGAGCCCGTGCCGAAGCCGACGCTCGTGTCGCCGCCCGTGCAGTCCGCCTCGCTGTTGCCGGTGCCGAGCTTCCCCCCATCGACGTTCACGACCTGGCCCTGCTTGAGGTAACCCCCCGCGCTGCCCGCGATCACGATCGGCAGGTTGTTCGTGTTGTGGGCGTTGCCGTCGGCCAGCTCCGGGAGCCACATCGTGGCGGTGTTGTCGAGCAGCGTGCGATCGCCCTCCGAGATGCTGTCGAGCAGGGTGACGAGCCGCACGTACTTGGCCGCGTACCAGGCGTCGATCTGCGCGATCATGTCGAGCACCCCGTTCTTGCACGTCCCGCCCACCGCGAACGAGCCGTTCCGGTGCGAGAGGCCGTGGTGGTCGGCGTCGTGGTTGATGCCGTCCCAGTCGAAGGTCACGTAGCCGGGATACACGAGGATCATCGACCGGTTCATGTCGCAGATCATGCTCAGCGCCATGAGGTTCATCATCATGTCCCCGCCGGCCGTGAACGAGGTGGCCAGGCCCGCGCCGAACCCGCCGCCCGCGCTCGCCGCGTCGACCTCCGCGGCCGTGACGCCGACCTTGGCCGCGGTCGCGTCGTTGCACGCCGTGGGCGCGACGCTCTGCTCCGTGCTGCGGAGCAGATCGAGCCAGTCGCTGATCCGGCGCTGGTCGGACTTGCTCATGTTGAGCCGCTGGTAGCTCTGGAGGTCGTCCTTGACGAGATCGATGGCGCTCTGCCCGCGCTTGACGCGGTAGTCGGCCTCCGTCTCCTGCCCGCCCCCGAACAGCCCGGTGAGCTGCTGGTACACCGTCTTGGGGTTGACGACGGCCGGGAAGGCGGTGTTGGGCGCCGAGAAGGACAGCACCTCCTTGATGCTGCTGCTCGACGGGCCGACCGAGAGCACCAGCGGGCTCGCCTTGTTAGGGTTGATCTGCTTCGCGATCTCGTGGTCGAGCGAGTGGGACGTCGCGTACCGCGTCTTGTCGTCGCTGATCAGCGCGCAGGTGAGCTTGCCCCCCATCGCCTGATCGTGCGGGTCGATGCTCTGGATCTCCGCGTAGGAGTTGAACATCTTCAGGCCGCGCGGGAACAGCAGCTTCGACACGAACGGCGTCAGCCCCGCCAGCGTGGTGCCCTTGATGTGCTCGGCCGTGAGGGCGCCGCTCTCGATGGTGGGGAACCACCGGTTGGTGAGGCACCCGTTGTGCGTGTAGAAGATCACGAGGCGCCGGGGCGGCGACGACTGGGGCGCGGACTGCGCCTTGACCTCCCTCTCGTGGACGGAGCTCAGGAACGGAGCCGCGAGAGCGGCGCCAGCGACACCCTTCAGGAAGACTCTGCGCTTCATTCGCTTACTCCAGTTCGATGGCTCGGGTTCGGAACGACGGAGACTGTGTGAGGTCCGTGACGAGATTGAGGACCGTGTATCCCCCGGCCGTGATCTTCGCGCTCAGGTCCCTCACCGTGCACGAGTCCAGCGGGTGGCCGTCGCGCTCGTAGGCGTACGAGACCCACTTCTGCGCGTACTGGCGCTGCGCGCTCGAGGAGACCGCGAGCTTCGCCATCAGGTCGGCCGGGCTCGTGACCCTCACGGGCTGCCCGTCGTCGATGTGCACGTCCGCGACCGTGTCGATGAGCGCGCCGGTCAACGCCTCTTTCGTCTGCCACGTCCCCACGGCGTCGAACGCCTCCATCACGAAGCCCGGCGGGTTGATGAAGTTGTGGTGGCACCCCGCGCAGCTGGCGCCCGCCGTCTGCGCGTCCACGCGCTTTCGGTTCGTGTCGAGATCGTCCCCTTCGGGCAGCGGCGTCTCGAGCGCGCCGGGAGGTGGGGTGCCCGGGTCGATGCCGAGCACGTCCTTGGTGATGAACACACCCCGGAGGATCGGCGAGGTGCGGTTGTACGACGAGTACGCGTTGAGGAAGCCCACCCGCGTCAGGAACCCCGGCCGCTGCGCCGGGTCGAGGGACACCTCCTCGAGCTCGGTCCCGAACTGGGCGGCATCGAGCCCGTAGAGCGGCGCGGTCGCCGCGTTCACGAAGGCGACCGGGCTGGTGAGGAACTCCTGGAACGTCCCGCCGCGCGTGAAGACCAGATGATCGAAGAAGCGCTCGGTCTCCTCCGCCATGATCGGAATGAGCGCGCGATCGAACATGGGGAACACGGTCGTGTCCCGCTGCGCCGAGTCCCAGCGCGTGTTCGGCCCCAGCTCCAGGTAGTATCGATGGAAGGCGCCCACCATCTGCCGGGCCCTCGGGTCCTCCAGCATCCGCTTGGCCTGCGTCAGGACCTGCTCTGCGGTCGACAGCTTTCCCTGATCGGCGGCCTGGTTCAGCGCATCGTCGGGGATCGTTCCCCAGAGCATGTAAGATAGGCGCGACGCGACCTCGTGGTTCGAGAGGGTGAACCCGTCGGCGCCGTCGGACGTCTCCGTGATCTCCGCGCGCTGGATGAACGTGGGGGAGATCAGGAACATGAACAGCAGCGCCTCCGCGACCTCCTCCGGAGCTCCGCTTGCGGTGATCTCCCGCCCCTTGGACACGATCGTGTCGAACCTCGCCACCTCCGCCTCCGTCAGCGGCCGGCGGAAGGCGCGCCGCCCGAACTCGACGATCGTGTCGTGCAAAC
The DNA here is from genome assembly GCF_051473855.1 of Sorangium sp. So ce375. Lineage (NCBI taxonomy): Bacteria > Pseudomonadati > Myxococcota > Polyangiales > Polyangiaceae > Sorangium > Sorangium sp. So ce375. Next base: position 7,704,388 of record NZ_CP150335.1, on the reverse strand, counting down.
ACGCGGCGCCGTCGCCGCTGGGCGTGCACTTCAGGAAGTTTTTCTTGAGCGCGGGGTCCGCCATCACCTGGGCGGCGACCATCTCGGCCACGGACCTGTAGGCGCTCCAGCCCAGATCCGTGAGGCTCCCTGCCTGGTCCGTCGCCAGCAGCGTCGACGGCGCCACGTTGCCTGAGGCCGTCAGCGCCGTGACGCCCAGCAGATCGCGGACCGTCCTGTCGTACTGCGCGTTCGTCAGGCGCCGGATCTGCGACGTCGGCGCGATCCCGGGCTTGCACGCGCCGATTCCACCTGGGCCGTTCGGCGTACCGTCCGTGCCCCCGGTGGGGTTCTGCCCTCCTTCCGAGTCGGTCGGATCACCTCCTACGGAGCCCACACAGCCAGCCGCGAACGCGGTGGCGACGATGATGCCGCTCCTCCACGTGTGCATCGCAATCACCTCAGGTGTTATGTTCTAGCTCAAAGAACCCAGGTAGCGGCAGCGAGGGCGTCTTTTGCGGCCGACATGCGAAGGTCGGTTGATGCCCTGCTCCCCGCGTCCACATCCTCTCATGTAGATTGGATGAGGTGCAATGCTGTGTTCACGAGGACTCTCATTTTTCTGCGATTGCTGCTCTAATTTTTCATCAAAGGCACGCGAGAACATTTTGATGTTCACCGTGCGCGCCCCGCGGCGCCTCGCGTCAGCGTCAAAACACGCCGCCGCCTATCGGCTGTGGCCGCGTTAGGCAGCGGCCGGAACGGAAGGCTCGCGGCGAGTCGCCATGTCCAGCTTGGTGATAGCGTGCTTGTCGAGCTGTACAGCTGCGCCGCCGCCCCCCGGGGGCATAGGCGTTAACCAAGCTCGTTCGGTCACGCTCAGGGCACGAAGCCCCCCCTTCATCCTCATCGGCCATCAATGTGATCGTTCACATGGCCATATTCGTGCTCGTGAGCGTTCACATACCACCGTTGATGACCATGATTATGGTCATGTGAGCGTTCACGTTGTCGTTCGGGTGCAAGAGAACGCGGCGCGAAGCTTTGTTGACGCGTACGCCCTCCGGGGGAGGGGGCTCCCTTACCGCCCGAGCCAGCGCGCCGTGTCACGCGCGAGGCGCGCGACGGCCGCCCAGTCGATCGGCGCCGCTGCTCGCCGTTCGGGGGCGGGCGAAGCCTTGTTTTCCCACATGTCCGTGGCGCCGAAGAGCACCTCGATCACGGCCGGATCCTCGTCCCACGTCACGGGTACGAGGTCGTCGAGGCACGTCGTGTCGATGGGAGCCTCGGGGGCCGCGATGAATCCCGCCATCATCTGTGTACCGCACGGCGCCGCGCCGGCGGTCTTCACCGGGGATTCGAACGCGACGCCGTGCGAGCTCCAGGGCACCGCCACGAACGTCCGATGGGGCGCGGTGAGCCTGTCGGCCGAGAGCTCCGCCAGGCCGATGGGCGTCTGCGGGTCGAGCTGGCCGTTCATCGCCAGGATGGGCACGGTGGAGGTCGGCCATCCGCTCCAGAACCGGTCGTGAGGATAACGCGGCCAGGCCTCGTAGAGAGGGCCGAGCGCCTGCGCCTCCCGCGGGCAGAAGCGCTGCGCATCGCAGCGCGCCTGGAGCTCGGCCGGGGTAGGGGCCGGCTCTTCCCACAGCTCGGAGAGGGCCACGTGGGTGCCCAGGATGACCGAGCTCCGCGGCTCGCCTCCGCCGGTCTGCGACAGCAGGTCGAGCAGCGTCTGCATGTAATGGCCGACCACCTCCACGTCGGCCGGCTCGCAGCGGTCGATGCGGTAGGCGAGCGGGAAGAGGTGCGCCCGCAGGCTGCGGGCTTGCACGAAGAGCGGCGCGACGGACGCGAACAGCGCGACGTCGGCGCCGAGCTGCGCGCAGTGGCCTGCCGTGAGCTTGCCGAAGAGCGCGTCGAGCTTCGCCCAGGGCTCGGGGCCGAGCTTCGCCCCGCACACCGGATCGGCCGCGCAGACCTCGGACAGATCCCTCGCTACCGGATCGAACTGCGTATCGTACCGAGACAGGTACTGCGCGCCCGGCGACGCGACCGAGTCGAGGATGACGGCGTCGGCCCCGCCGGGGTGCGCCTGCAGGAAGCGCAGCGCGCGCGTCGTCCCGTAGGAGACGCCGTACACGACGACCTTCTTTCCGGGCTCACGCGTCCGATCCCTGTGTTCCCGCTCGTCCGGCGTCCGCTCAAAGCCGGTCTCGTTTTCGGTGGGAGTGGACGACTCGCCGCGCGGATCGCGGCGGCGGTCCGTTCGGAGCGGGGTCAAGCGACAGGCGCGGGAGCGGCGTGCGCCTGAGGCCCAGGCTGGAGCGTCACGAGGGGCTTGATGACGGAGCCGTTTGAGCTCGAACAACCGCGCGCCATAGCTCGCTCTCGTGGACGAGGCTCACGGCAAAGCGCTCCTCGTCCAGCTCCACGAGGATGGGGTCGGACTCGTCCCAGCTCGCGCCGGCGAGGACGGCGGCCACGCAGCCGGCAGCGAGCTCGCTGCGGCCTGGATCCCTGAGCGCAGAGACCCTGGCCCGAGCCCAGCCGGTCCGAGCATCGAGCAGCAGGGCGACCGCCGCGGCCGGGAACGCGCGCTCGAGGTGGGGGAGCGCTCGATGGGCGGCTGACGGATCGCCTCCAGGTGTGGCGATCAGGACGAAGAGCTCAATGGCGTGGGAGTCGCCCTGGAGCGCCGCGGTGTATCGAAAGAACTGGGCGCCGTGCTCGACGCCTGGGACCGGGAGCATGACGAAGCGGCCCGGCGTGATCTCACCCGCTCCCGGATGTCCGGGCGGAACGAGGAACCCGTCCTCGATCGGCTTCACCTGGACCGACACGCCATGCTGGCGCGCCGCGGCCGGCGTCACTCCGGGCCCCGCAGCGCTTCGACGAGCGCCTCGACCAGCGCGCTCACCGGCAGAGAGGGCGACCGCTCGCCCAGCAGCTCGAGCACGTCCTCGTCGTCCTCGCCGCACGAGAGCTGTACGGCCGCGACCACGGCCCCATCGCGCTCGACCGCCAGGTCGAAGATCCCCTCCTCGTCGCTCACCGGCACGCCGAGCAGCGCAGTCAGCCGGCGGCCCAGGAGCTCGGCCAGCGGCTCATCCCCGCCGAGGCCCGCCTCGTCGGGCTCGATCGTGGCCTGGACCGCGCGCGCCGGCCCCGCGCTCACCTCGGCCCCCTCGCGATCGAGCCGAAAACGAAAGCCACGTGCCTCGAAGAACCCCGTCGTCACGCGCTCGATGAAGCACGCCGCGGGCGCGCCGGCAAGCGGGTCGGGTATCGAGTGACAGGAGCAGCGGCGTGTCCTCTCATCGCCGACCTCAAATCACCTTGTCGTCCGGACTCCCGGAGGGCGCGTCCGGCGTGGCGCCCGCGCTGTCGGTCGGCGCCTCCGCCGGCCGTGCCTTCTGCTCCACGAGAAAGAGGACCACATCCACCGCACCCCCCACGGCGCGGTTGACGAGGCGGATCGCCCCGTGGACGCCGGACAGCGTCGTATCGTGGATGAGCCGGATCCCCCTCACGGGCGCCTTGATCGGGGGAATCTGCTCCAGCAGGTCGAAGGGCAGCTTCGCCGCGTGCTTCTGGAGGCGCTCCACGCTCCGGGAGCCGTGCTCGACCGCGTCCTGCACGAGGTCCTTCAAGCCGCGCCACCTGTCCATCACACCGCCTCCTCGCACCACGCGCGGATCTGCGCGTAGACGCCCGGGTCGTGGGCCAGGCGCAGGTGTCCGAGCGACGGCATGATCCGCGCGTGCTCTTGAGGGAAGGGCGAGCACCGGTCCTCGGCGACCGCCCGCCCCGTGGCGCTCCGCAGCGAGACCATCGCGTCCCCGAACAGGAGGGAGAGCCTCGGGTCGGCCGTGAGCGCGCCGGCGATGAGATGATGGCGAATGTGGGGGAGCAGGGGCACGGGATGGCGGCGATTCTGGAGCAGGGCGTTCGCGCTGGCGCCCTCCCAGTCCTCACGGCGGAGATAGGCATAGGCGAGGTCCTTCATCCCACCGCTGCGGAGGTTGACGATGTCGGCGATGAGCTTCGTATACGGATTGTCGATGCTCGCGAGCGCCCACGTGACCACGTTGCCAAAGCGCTCCAGCGGGGCGCCGAGGTGCGGTGTGCCGAGATAGAAGGCCCGCTTGACGAGGGGCAGCCACCTTCGATCCTTGTCGCTCGCCGCGTGCGCGGCGCTGCGCGCGACGAGGCCGCCCATGCTGTGGCCGATGAGGACCAGCTCCTCCACGGCAACAGGATAGGCGCAGACGAGCTGCTCGAGGAGGACATCCAGGGCTTCGCCGTTCTCGGAGATACGGAGGCCGCTGTTGTACCGCACATAGAGCGGCGTGTACCCGAGGTCGCGCGCAAGGAGCGAGCCGTACGTCTCGCCGTCCGGCATCGTCCAGACGGCCTCGGTGCTCATCAGCCCGTGCACGAGCACGACGACGCGGGGCATGGCCTGGGCAGAGGCGGCCTCGGGAAATGCCCTGGCAAGCGGCACGGGGCGCCCGTCGCGGACGAACTGCATCGCGGTCGCAAGGCCGTTGCTGGTCCGCTTCAGGTAGTCCCCGAGGACCCCGTTGAGCACGCCGACGACCAGCTCCAGGTGGTTTCCCATGCGACGATCCGGCCGCATCCTGGCACGGATCGGCGCCGGAGGCGACGCCGGGCCGCGCTGCGCCGGACGGCGGCCCTCGTCACGGAGCGCCGGGGAGATAGCCGAGTGAACACGACAGCCTCCGATCCGGCTGCGCGATCCAGGCGTCGACCGCGGCCACGCGCGCGAGATGCTGCTCGCGCTCGTGTCGCGCGTGCTCAGCAACCGGCCTGGTCAGTAATCGCGGACGAGCAGCCACCAGAACGCGGGAGGCGGAAATGCCTTTGCATACTCCTCGATCTCCGCGGGGCTCGCCCCGCCTCCGTAGCTCGCCTCGGCGATCGACGAGGCCTCGGAGGCCGAGAGATCCGTCCAGCAGTCCATACCGACCTGGCTGCGATCCGGCGCGCGGCCGAGGATGTGGTGGGCCCGAGCGAGCGTCCCACGCATGCCGAGCCAGCGGCTGCACACCATCGTGCCGAGCCGCGGGTCGAAGATGTACAGCGTGACGTCACTGGCCATGGCGCTCCTCGGCGTAGAAGAGCGTTATCAGGACGCTGTCGGACGCGAAGATCTCGTTGAGCTCCGCCAGCAGCTCCTGCCTACTCTCGGGGTCCTCCTCCTGCGCGACGAGCCGCTCGGCCTCGTCGCGGCGCACACGGCCCCAGGAGACGATGTACGGGCTCTCGAAGTCTGGCGGCCGCTGCATGGCGCTGCGGGCGTCGGCAAGGTGCACGGCGATCTCCAGACTGTGGACGACCGTGCGGCTCTCGCAATCGACGGCAGCCATCTGAGCGAACGGCTTCATGGCTCGCGTCGTCCTTGCCTGCACAGCGCACGATCGAGCGGCGCGCCGCGTCGTTGAACACCGGTCGTGCCGTCTCCACGCATCAGCGCAGACGAAGATGACGGGGGAAATGCGCAGACCGCGGCAAGGCGCCGGTGCGGATGGGCTACGTCAGTCGTCGGACACCGACCATGGCAAGCGCGCCGCCAATCGCGATGGGGAGAAGAAGTTGCCATGTGAACTCTGGACGTGTCTCCCTCGTGGCGTTGATATAGAACGCTATGCCGGCAATCAAGGTGATGACACCCCCGAGGATCAGGCAGAAGTAGGCACCAAGCCTCTGCCAGATGGAGAGGCTCGGCTTGGGCGCAGTGGCCGCCGGCGTGAGCTGGGGTAGCGCCAGACGCCGCAAGGCGACGAACGCGGCCGGAGCTCCGACCCACAGGAGATCGAACTCTCCCAAGAGCGGTATCCGAGAGAGCGCGCCAGCCACCGCGAGCCCGAGGAGCGCCGCAGGCACATCCCAGAAGTGGAGCGTCGGGTTCCTTGGGTTTCCGCTCGCCATGTCGCTCTCCCTGCCACATGTCATTCGGTTACGAAAGCTCGATCTGGAGCCGGTAGCCAGGGAGTGGTGCCGACGGCATCAACTCGCCCACGGAGCACGGGGCGATGCCGGAACCGAGCGCCTCGCGGCGCAGGTGAGAGGGCGTCGGCCCAGCCCGCGCTCGCCGCGTCAGCCGCCTGTGCCACGGAGCCCCGCCTCGGTGACGGCCCGCTCCACGCGGTCGGGCGACCACGCGCCGGCGTGGCGCGTGAAGAGCGTCCGCCCCTTGAACGCGCGGCCCGCGAGCTCCGCGGGCATGTCGGGCCAGCGCGCGACGAAACTCCCCTTCGGCGCCCCCTTGCGCGCGGCGACCCAGGGAGGAGCCCCGCCCTCGTTCGTGAACCAGTCGATCACGCGCTCCACGTCCTGGGCCGCCTCGAGCCGCCCGATCAGCTTCGTGCTCGTGTTGCCGAACACGTTGTAATCCACCGATCGAGGGCTCTGGGTGCACAGCAGGCAGCCCACTCCGTACTTCCGGCCCTGGGTGAAGAGCCGGATGAGCGGCTGCTTCGCGGGCGGCTTGCTGCCGCCGGCCGGGATCCAGTCGCGCGCCTCGTCGATGTAGAAGAGCAGGTTCACGCCGCCGGAGGTCGCGTCCACGGTCGTGATCATCCAGCGGTACAGCTCCGTCGCGAGGGCCGCGAGGAAGAAGTGCTTCTCGTCGTCGTTGCTGAGCGCGTTCAGGTAAACGATGTTGAGCGGCACGCGCCCCGGCTTCGAGGGCCGCAGCAGCTCGGTGAAGTCGAGGCGCGTCCCCCCCGAGAAGAGCCGCGCGGACGGGCCCTGCACGAACGTGTTGAGCTTTCGCGCGAGCCGCTCGCGCTCGGACTTGCGGATCAGGCTGTCGACGTCGTCGATGCCCAGATCCTCGGGCGCGGTGACGGCGGCCACGATGTCCCTCAGCCGGACCGGCGCCGCGCGCGGCAGGTGCCGCAGCACCTGGTAGAGGAACGTGCGCTGCGACTCCTCCTCGCCGCCGCACGCGCACAGGCTGACGAGGTTGGCCGCCACGGCCACGAGCAGGCCCTCCTCCTCCTCGGCGCGCAGCGCGGGGTTTGCGATGTGCGAGAGCTCGCCCGCGCTCGGGAGCCGCAGGGGGTCGAGGCAGAGCCGCTGGCCGTGCGAGGACCCGGGCGTGAGGATGCGCGGCTCCACGCGCTCCCTCAGCTCTTCCCACGCGCGGCGCAGCTCCGCCGGCACGTCGGAGGGCGGGCGCGCCTCGATCATCTGGACGAGATCGCCCTGGGGGTCGATCGCGACGACGGGGACGCCGGCGCGCAGCGCCTCCTCGGCGATGATCTTCGCCATCCACGTCTTGCCGCTCCCCGCCGCGCCGACGACCGAGACGTGCGTCCGCAGCACCGCGGGGTCCACGCAGACGGGCGAGCCGCCGTCGTCGAAGCCGAGCAGCATGCCGGTGACGTCCGCGGTGCGGGCCTCTTTCGGGCTCGCTCCCGCGTCGAGCGCCGCGGGGCTCGGGCGCTCGCCGCCTGGCGGCGCCTCCGCGGGCGCCTTTCGCCCGCGGCCCCGCGCTCGCGCCGGCGCCGGCTTCGGGCGCTCGCCGACCGGTTTCACGACCGCCAGCGCCTCGTCGAGCTCGGGATCGTCCTCCACCATCGGCTCGTCCGCCGTCGCCTCGCCCGCCGCCGGCGCGCTGCCCGCGGCGCGCTCGCGCCCCTCCGGCGCGTCGCCGCCGCGCGTCGCCTCGAGCGCCGTCCAGCGCCGGTCCCACGCGCCCATGTCCTTGTGGCCGAGCTGCGCCACGCAGGCCCCGGAGCGCTCGTGCTTGCAGCCGCCGCAGTACGCGCGGTCGCCCGGCGGCGGGAGCCCGCCCGCGCCCGCCGCGTGATCGGACCAGGCCACCATGCTGGCGATGAGCTCGTAGACCTTGCCGCGCTTCGCCTCGATCTCCTCCCAGCGCGCCTCCCGGACGCTGCGCGTGGGGTGCAGGTAGAACACCGCCACGTCCGGCCGGGTGCCGTGCTGGTGGTGGTGCATCAGCGCGTACGTGAAGACCTGGAAGAGATCGCTGTTCGGGGAGGTCGCGGGCGTGAGCTTGTAGTCCACGATGCGGTGCTTCCCGAGCCGCGGATCGAAGTACACGTAGTCGATCGCCCCGGTCACGTGGACGTGGACGTCCTCCCCCACGTGGAACGTCACGTCGACCCGCTTGCGCGAGTCCCCGAAGAGCTGCGCGCGGAGCTCCGCCGCGGGAAGGCCCTCCGCCCTCGCGTGCGCCGCGAGCCGCGCGAGCTCCTCCATGTAGAGCTGCACCGCGGAGATGAAGCCCCGCCGGAGCGGCACCGGGCGCGCCGCGAGCGCGTCGAGGTTCAGGCAGGACGCGTTGAACCAGCGCATCAGCGCCTGCTGGAGGCCCGCGGGGTCGCCGGCGGCCTCCAGCGCCGCGAGCACCTCGTCCGAGCCCCTCGCGGCGGCGTTGAAGCGCTCCACCGCGGTGTGGAACAGCGCGCCGCAGCCGGGCGCCTCCCCGCCCTTGCGCCAGATGCGGCTCACGACCGTGCGCCCGTCCTGCCGCTCGGCCGTGGCGCGCGCGTCGAACCAGTGGAGCCTCGGGCACGTCGCCGCGACGCGCAGCTGGGTCACGTTGACGTGGACGAGCCTCACTTCCTGCTCCGCAGCTGGACGAAGAGATCGTCGTCGGTCGCCGTCGCGTGGACGTGGCCCTCCTCGTGGAGCACCTGCGCCGTCTTCTTGATGTGCGACCACACCTCCGGGAAGCGCTTCTCCTGCAGCTTCTTCCGGCTCGCGAAGATCTGCGCGAGCTCCTTCGCCATCAGGCCGAGGCGCCACGAGAGCTCGGCCATGATGTGCTCCCGCGTCTGCTGCGGATCCCACGGCGGCGGAGGCGTCGAGTCCCCGCCTCCCTTCACGATCTCCTCCGTGAGCAGCTCCCGCAGCAGCGGGTGCGCGAGGAGCAGGCTCTGGCGCTCGAAGGACGCCATCACCTCGGCCTCGGTCACCTTGCGGTACTGGCCGCGCGGGTGCTCGATCTCGAGATCGTGGCTCCTCGCGGCGCCGAGGAGCCCCACCAGCGAGTCGAGCTCCGCGTGGCCGGCGAAGTCGAGGTGGAGGTGGAGGAAGCGCTGGCGGCCCAGCTTGCAGAGCGCGTCGTACGCGGCCTTGCCGGCGCCGCCGAGCCGCAGCGGCCGTCGCTCCTCGTCGGTGACCAGGATGCGCTTGTCCGTGTGCTTCGTGTCCTCGACCATGCGCTGGAGCGGCAGGCGCGCGCCGTGCCCGCTCGGCGCGCAGAGGAACGTCACGCCGGTGGTCACGATCACGCCGTCCGCGCGCTTCTCCCTGGCCACGAGGTGGTGCGCCGGGACCTTGCCGCGCTTCTTCGCGGTGGCGTGCTCGACGCTCAGGAGCGTCGAGCCGCCCTTGCCGGCGCACCTGGCGAGCAGGTGGTGCGTCAGGCTCGCGAGGTTGTCCTCGTCGGGCGGCAGCGACGCCTGCTGCAGCCGCCGGCGGGTCGTGCCCTCGACGAGCTTCTTCTTCACCTCGGCGTCGATGACGTCCTCCAGCTTCACCGGCGGCGGCGTCGGCCCGCCCTCGGGGCCAGGCCACTCCTTGAGCCAGCGCTTGCCGCCGACGGCCGCGAGCCGATCCTGCTGCGCCTCCCAGCGGTCGCGCGCCCAGAGGATCGCGTCCCGCGGCCGGAGCTCCTGCACCCCGTCGAGGCGCCGCTCGAGCCACGCGCTGCCGAGCGGGAAGAGCCGATCGCGCTTGCGCGCGGCGATGACCTCCTCGATCTCCTTCTCCTCGAAGCCGGAGAGCGCGGCGTCGAGCCGCCCCTCGAGGATGGCGCGGGCCTCCTCCGGCGAGACCATGTGCAGCTCGAGGATCCGCTCGGCGATGCGGTCCCACGCGGCCGCCGGGATCACCTCGCCGGTGCGCAGCGACAGCATCGACTGCTTCACGCCGGACACGATGACGACGAGGTGCTTCGCCCGGTCGAGCAGCGCGTGCGCGTACGACATCAGGGCGCGCACGGCGTCGGGATCGAGGTTGTCGATCTGGTCGAGGCAGAGCACGAGCGGGAGCTCGGCGAGGGCGCACAGGTGCGAGAGGACGTGGAGGACGCGCTCCACCGCGGCGTCGTCCGCGAGGGCGAGGCCGTCCTCTCCGGCCGCCTGGTCGAGCAGGCGCGCCTCCTCGGGCCCGAGCGTCTCGCCCGAGAGCCAGAGCACCGCCGCCTGGGCGCGCTTCTCGGCGCCGGCGTCGCCGAGGCTCGCGAGCGACGTCCCGGTGAGGAACGCGTTGAGCACGGGGATCACCGCGTTCTGCGGGTCGATCTTGGCGCCGAGGCGGGCCAGCGCCTCCTTTCGTGCGTCGATCTCCCGGGGCCCGGTCATCATCCTGCGGCCCTTGAGCGCGCCCGTCCTGATGACGGCGCGGTTGAGGACGGTGTAGAGCCGCGACTGCGTGTAATCGCTCCCGCGGTGCCCTGCGAGGTCGCTGACGGTCGCGTTGAGCACGTACCGGAGCATCCGCTCGGGCGAGGCGAGGATGTTGTGCAGGTAGACGACCGTCGCCTTGTCTTCCCCGGCCCACTGGAACAGCCGCGCGAGCAGGTGGCTCTTCCCGACGCCGGGCGCGCCGATGAGCAGCGCGCCGATGCTGGTGGGCTCCTTCGCGGCGTCCTGCACGACGCGCACGAGCTTCGTGAAGGCGTTCTTGTGGATCGACTCGACCGTGGCCTCGCCGCCCCCGACGTCGGTGATGCGGTGGCTGCGGAACGGGTTGGTGCCTCGGACCGCGGCGAGGAAGCGCTCGAACGTCGGCTCCTCGCTCATGCGTCGTCCCTCCGCGCCACGTAGACGAGCAGGTTGCCGGCCTCCATGATGCCGGCGTCGCGCTCCGCCTCGGCCATCTGGTGGTGGCGCCCGTCGGACGGGTCGAGCGAGTAGCGCCGCTGCCGCCGGAGCGCGGCGAGCTCCGCGTCGAAGGCGGCGCGCGGGACGTCCGGCAGCGCGGCGCGGAGCGCGTGGAGGGTGACGTAGTTGAGGCGGCCGGAGGCGCGATCGAGCGAGGAGAAGGCGGCGTCGAAGCGATCGGCGAAGGAGATGGCCGGCGCGCCGGCGCCGCTGGGGGCCGCGTTGCCGTGGCCGTCGGAGGTCGCGTTGCCGTGGCCGTCGGAGGTCGCGTTGCCGTGGCCGTCGGGGGCCGTGCGGCGGGCGGCGCCGTCGGTCGCGGCCGCGGCGGGCCGCGCCGGCGCGCCGGCGGCGGGGAGGACGGCGTCTTCGAGGAAGAAGAACAGCGGCTTCTTCCCGGGCAAGGCGCCGATGGTGCGGGGGAGGCGGCGCTCGGCGATGCGCTGATGGAGCGCCGCCTTGAACGCGCGGCCGATGGCAGGCACGAGGCCCTTGGGGAGCTGCGCCAGATCGACCGCGGGAGCGTCGGGCTTCCGCGCTGACCGGAGCTGCACCTCCAGGAGCCGATCGGACTGCGCGGCCGCCTGGAGGTCCTCCGTGAGCAGCACCAGCGTGGTTTCAGGCGCTGGCTTCTTCTTGCCCCCCGCCGCGCGGGAGAGCAGCACGCGCCCCTTCGCTTCCTTGGTATTGAGCGCCTTGCTCGTCACCGCGAGCGTGTCACCGGTCAGCTCCGTCAGCCGATCGAGCGTCGGCGGGTACGACGCGCCGCCGAGCTGCTTCTGGGACTCCAGGACGCCGAGGAGCTTGGGCACCGGCGACGGCGGCGGCTCCTTCTTCTTGCGCGCCGCGCCCTTCTGCCTCGCGGGAGCCTTCGGCGCGGCGGCCTTACGCGGCGCGGCGGCCTTCTTCGGCTCCTCGGCGCTGCTCTTCCTCGCTGCAGTGGTCTTCGTGGTCGTCGCCCGCGAGCGCGGACTCGATGTGCTGTTCCGGTTCGTGGCCCACCTCCCGAGTGGCCGAGATTACCCCCGTATCCAGCCATGGGAAGGGGCTCCACGCCGCCGCGCCGCCTTTCTCTATCCGATTGACGCGCAGCTCGATTCCGCGTGACGTAGACTCGGGGCCTCGTGCTGCAGAGGCGACGGAACTGGCGCGTAGGGCTGCCGATCGCCGCTCACCTCGAGGCCCCTGGAGGAGCACCATGAAGCACATCTTCTGGGTGCGGTCCGCGATCGGGGCCGCCGTATGTCTCACCTTGCTCACTGTCGTTCTGGGGAGCACGGCCATGGGCACGGGCGCCGGGCGCTGGACCGTCTATGGCAACGATTTGGCCAACACCCACTACGCGCGCGACGAGCACGACATCGCGCCATCGAACGTCGCATCACTCTCCGTGAAGTGGGCCTTCACCACGACCGGCATCGTCCCCGCGACGCCGGCCGTCGACCACGGCGCGGTCTACTTTCCGGACGGGGGCGGCAAGCTGTACAAGCTCGACGCCAGGACCGGGCACCCGATCTGGACGCGCACGATCGCCGACCTCACGGGCACGGCCGGCGCCGTCTCGCGCACGACCCCCGCGCTCCACGGCCACACGCTGTTCCTCGGCACCCTGGCCGGCGCGCACATGATCGCCGTGGACACCCGCACCGGGGCGCTCCTGTGGAAGAGGCAGCTCGACCCGCACCCCGCGGCGATCATCACGCAGTCTCCCGTCGTGCACGGCGGCCGCGTGTACGTGGGTGTCTCCTCGCGCGAGGAGCTCTTCGCGGCGGACAACGCCTATCCGTGCTGCAGCTTCCGCGGCAGCGTGGTCGCGCTCGACGCGGGGACCGGGGCGGTGCTCTGGAAGCGCTACACGGTGCCCGCCGGCTACACCGGCGGCGCCGTCTGGGGCGGCGCGCCCGCGCTCGACCTCAAGCGCCGCGCGCTGTACGTGACCACCGGCAACAACTACACCGTGCCGCCGTCCGTCTCGGCGTGCGTGGAGGCCGCCGGCGACGACACCCTCGCGGCCGAGGCCTGCCTTGCGCCGGACGACTATATCGACGCCGTCCTCGCGCTCGACCTCCGCACCGGCGCGCTGAAGTGGGCGCGGCGGCTCCAGGGCTTCGACACCTGGACGGGAGCCTGCTACTTCGGCGGCGACTGGTGCCCCGATCCGGCGGGCCCGGATTACGACTTCGGCACGGGCGCCACGCTCTTCACGGCCGGCGAGGGGGCGGAGCGCCGCGATCTGGTCGGCGCCGGCCAGAAGAGCGGTATCTTCTGGACGCTCGACAGGGACGACGGGAGCGTTGTGTGGAGCACGCTGGTCGGTCCCGGCGGGGAGCTGGGCGGCATCATGTGGGGAGTCGCCGTCGACGAGGACAGGATTTACGTGCCGATCGGCAACAACGGCCAGGTCGACTACACGCTGCAGCCCTCCGGGGAGGTCATCAACTGGGGTTCGTGGAGCGCGCTCGACGCGGCCACGGGCGACATCCTATGGCAGACGCCCGATCCCACGCAGGGCGCGCAGACCAGGGGGCCGCTGACGGTCGCGAACGGCGTTGTCTACGGCGGCTCGATGAGCGGCGACGTCCACGCGCTCGACGCCGCCACGGGCGACGTCCTCTGGAGCCATCCGGCCGACGGCTCCGTCAACGCCGGGCCGGCGGTGACGCGCGGTATGGTGTTCTGGGGGAGCGGCTACGAGAGCTTCGGCATCGGCACGCCGGGCAACACGCTCTTCGCGTTCGGCTTGCCGTAGCGCTGCCCGCCGCCGGACGGCGGACGCCGGAGCCCGACCGTGCCGTGGTGCCAGGCGCGGGCGCCGGTGGCCGTCAGTCCGCCACGAAGCCTTTCCACCTCCGCAGGTACCCGGCGAAGGTCTCGGAGACGCCGCGCTCGTACAGCTCGGCGCGCGTGAGCGGCGGCCGCCGCGGTTGCCAGGCGGGGTCGGCGATCCGCTGCGGCCAGTCGGGGTTGGTGATGGCGGCGCGCCCCAGCGCGACCGCGGTGGCGCCCTTGTCGAGGAGCGCCTCGGCCTCGGCGCGCGTCCAGACGCCGCCGGCGACCACGAGCGGCAGGCCCGCCCCCGCCGCCTCGCGGAACAGCGGCAGCGGGTGTGTGTCCCCGCGCTTCTGCGAGGGCTTGCTCGAGTCCCACAGCGAGAGGTGGAGGAAGTCGGCGCCGTCCTCGGCCAGCCAGCGCGCGAGCGTCAGGTTCTCGTCGAGGTCGAGCCCCCTGGCCTGGCCCCAGTCCTCGGGCGACAGGCGCACGCCGACCACGAAGGACGCCGGCACGGCGGCCCGGACCGCCCGGAGGGTCTCGCGCAGGAGGCTAGCCCTATTCTCCCACGCGCCGCCCCAGCGATCCGTGCGGCGGTTCTGGGTGGCGGACAGGAACTGGCCGAGGAGGTAGCCGTGGGCGCCGTGCAGCTCCACGCCCGCGAAGCCGGCGGAGAGCGCCCGCGTCGCGGCGTCGCGGAAGCGGTCTATCACGGCGAGGATGTCTTCCTCGGTGGCGGCGCGAGGGACGGGGAGGTCCGGCTCGGCGACCGCGCTGGCGCTCCACGTGGGCAGGCCGGAGACCTGAGGATTGGCGCGGAGGCCGCCGTGAAAGAGCTGGACGAGGCCGAGCGCGCCCGGGGCGGCGATCTCGGTCGCGAGCCGGCGCAGGCCGGGCACGAGCCGGTCGGCGAAGATGCCGAGCTCGCCCTTCCAGCCCTGGCCGTCCTCGGCCACGTGGGCGGCGCAGGTCTCGACGACGCCGAAGCCGCCGCGCGCGCGGTAGGAGAGCCAGCGGAGCTCGTCATCGCCAAGGGCGCCATCGTCGTGGCTTTGCCCGTTCGTGAGCGGGGCGAGCCAGACGCGGTTCCTGGCGGTGAGGCCGTTCGGGAAAGAGAAAGGAGCGAGCAGCGGTGAGGTCACGGGGCGATGATTAGCATGCACCAGGCCACGCGCGCTGCGCGCCGCGCGCGGACGCGACGGTGCTCGCCGGATGCTGCGCGCCGGGCAGGAATTCCGCACCCTGCTGCGGCCGCAGCAACGCGCGCCTGCCGCTCCCGCGAATCCCGTGCCCCGCGCCCGCCTACTCGTCCTCTTCGTCCTCGTCTTCTTCGTCTGCGTCCGTGGTCTCTGGGGCCTCGCGCTCGAGCTGCTCGGTGATGGTCTGCACCTGGATCTCCGCGGCGTGGATCTTCTGGCGGCAGAGCGTCACCAGATCCGCGGCCTCCTTCACGAGCGCGGAGAGCTCATCGATGTCGACCTGGCCTTCCTCGATGTTCTGCAAGATCTCCTCGAGGCGCAGCGACGCCGCGCCGTAGGAGACCTCCTTTGTGGCGCGCTGCGGGCCTGTCGTGTCCTCGGCCGACGGCTCTTTCGTCGCGCGCTTCAGCTTTGCCATGACCTTATGTCTCCTCCGATCCGTCCGAGCGAAGCCGCAGCACGCCCCGCTTCAGCTCGGCGATGAGCGTCGTCCCCTGGGGCGCGCGCGCCGCGTCGGTGAGCACCGCGCCCTCTTGCGTGCGCAGGATCGCGTATCCCCGCTCCACGACGCGCCGCGGATCGAGGAGGCGCAGGCGCCGCCCGCGCGACTCGAGGCGCTCGGACTCGAGCGCGAGCCTCCGGGAGGAGCGCGGCCCGAGGAGCGAGGCCATCTCGTCGACGCGCTGCGAGGCGGCGTCGAGATCGCGCCGCGCGCCCTGCCGGAGCTGGCGGGCCGCTTCCTGGAGCTGGCCCGCTCGGCGCGCGATGAGCAGCGACGCGGAGCGCGGGACCCGGGCCGCCCGGCGGGTGAGATCCGACGAGGCGGACCGGAGGACCCGCCGGCTCTGGTCGAGGATGCTCAGGAGCGACGATTCGACCGCATCCCTCGCGTCCGAGACCCGCTGGACGAGCGATGCGGCCGCGGCGGTCGGGGTCTTTTCGCGAAAGCCCACGAAGTCGAGCGCGGAGATGTCCTTCTCGTGGCCGATCCCGACGACCACGGGGAGCGGGAATGTGGCGACGGCCCGGGCGATCGGCTCCGAGTCGAACCAGGCGAGGTCGGTGCGCGAGCCGCCGCCGCGGCATATCAGCAGCACGTCGAAGTCCGCGGCGCGCGCCCGGAACCAGTCGAGCGCGTTCAGGACTGATGGCTCGGTCTGCCGTCCCTGGACGCGCACCCCGTGGGCCACGACGCGGAACGCGAACCCTGACTCCTTGAGCGTGCTGAGCACGTCGTTGTAGGCGTCCGAGCCCAGGCTTGTCACGAGGCCCACGCGGAGCGGCAGCGCGGGGAAGGGGAGGGAGCGGTTCCGCTCGAGGAGCCCTTCCTCGGCGAGCCGGCGGCAGATCTCCTCTCTCCGCCGGGCGGCCTCGCCGAGCGTGTAGCCCACGTCGAGGTCCTCGATCAGGAACCGGTACGAGCCCCAGGGGACGTAGAGCTCCACGCGCCCGCGCACGCGGATCTGGATCTCGTCCTCGATCTGGAACGGGTTGTCCGCCGCGGCGAGGCGCCGCTCGATCTCGGCGCGCGCGCTCTCGAAGAGGGTCGTCTTGATCTGGGCGAGCTCCTTTCCCTGGGCGTCGCGCTCGACGAGCTCGAAGCCGACGATGCTCTTGTGGGCGGCCCGGTTGTACCCGCAGACCTCTCCCACCAGCCAGATCGAGGCCGGAAACGCCGCCTCGAGCGCGGCGCGGACCTTTCCGTTGAGCTGAGAGACGGTGAAGTCGGACGCGGCCGCCGGCCTCGGCCGTGCATCCGCCTCGCGCGGCTCCTCGGAGCGGACGCGCTCCAGGGGGCGGACCGGCGTGACGCCCGCTTCGTCGAGGGCGAGCGCTCCGCCGCGTTCCCGGTAGAGGCGCTGCGTCACCTCGCAGAAGCCGAACCCCTCGGGGTGCAGCACCTCCACGACCGCGACCACGTGCGTCTCCGGGACGCGCCAGGTCTTCTGTTCGGGATTCCAGCGGCGGGACGGGAGCGACTTCACGACCTCCACAAGCCTTCGATCAAAGGCAAAGTGGATCTGGAGGGACCCGGTCCCGTCGCTGGCGACGCGGCGGCTCATCGCGCCACTCTATCATCCATCCCGGGCGGGCATCGCGGGCGGGCATCGCTCGCTCGGCCGTGCGTCGCGTGAGAAGGCCGCGACGTGGCGCCCAGGGGCGTTGGCGAGGTGGGCGTCTTCGCCGCGAGGCGGCCGAGCGTGCGTTGCCCCGCGATCCGGCGGGAGGTCATCGCCGCGAGGTCGCTGGGCCGCTCGTCGACGAGCCCTCTGCGCCGCAGCGGCGGGCCCCCGCTCGCTTGCTTTACGGCTTGGCGCCAGATCGTTGTTCTCCGGGCGGTGACACCAACCTGGGCCGGGTGGTCCGGCGTCCGCTGGTATCGTTTACCGGCCGATTAACTCGAGGAACGTCCTGGAGTCGGTGCTCACGCCGCCTCGGTCTCGCGATCGAGCGCATCGAGGGCGCGTTGGATACGCGCAACCTCTGCCGATTCGAAGTAGGGCTCGCCGCACTGCTCGCACACCCATGCGGGGACCGCGTCCCAGCGCACGTGATATCCGTTGCGGTCCACGCTGAACGGAGCATGGGAGCGCTTCATCTCGCCTTTACAATGCATGCACTGCATGATCACTTCCTCTGTTTGAAGTCGGCGGACCACTGATCGGGGTGGGGGATGTAGGCCGTGATGATGGCCAGGTAATCCGGCTTCGGTGCGCACACGACGTGGATGGGACGACCGCTGTCCCCAGATCCTAGGAGCAGGCAGCTGTGGCCGCGCACGTCCTCGGGGTAGTCTTCAATCAGCTCGCCGGCCGCGATCGCGGCGTTGATCTCGGCGGGCGAGATCATCCGACTGGCCGGCTCATCTGCCGCACCGGGTGGGGGAGGAAGAGGACCTTCTTCGCCGCCGCCGCCCGGACTTGGTCGAGAACGCTTGCCGCCATCGAGCTTGACCGTTTCCTGCGGCAGTATGCCCGAAACCTCGCTCAAGCTCCACGCCCACGCCGCTCGGCGCCTTCACGCTGCACACGGTCGACCGCCCGGATGCGTGCCGGGACGGACGCGCTGATCGCGGCGCGCTATGTCAGGCGTGGACGGGGCCCGGGGCGGGTCGCCGGGCCGGGGCAGGGCGGGCGTGTCCGCCGCAGGTGCCATCCAGCGCGCGAGCCCGGGCGAGTCGTGCGCGCTCGGGCCGGATCGCGCGGCGGTGTGTCGAGGGGAGAGGCCGCACCGTGGATACCAGGCGCCCAGGCGCGGCGAGCGCCTGCGCCACCAGGCGGCCGAGCGTGTCAAGCCTTGAGGCTGGCGAACGCCTGGGAGATGCGCGGGGCCGCGTGCGGGCGGGCGTACATCCGCTCCGTGTAGGCCAGCAGCGTCGGGAAGTCGTCCAGGAGATGGGCTTCGTTGGCCCAGTCGAGCGTGTAGGCCATCACGAAATCGGCGACCGTCACGCGGTCGCCGACGACGAACTGCCGCTGCTCCATGTGCTTCGCCAGCACCTCTGCCATGGCCTTGAAGTCCTGGCCGGCGAGGGCGATGTCGCCGGGCAGGCGCTTGTCCTCCGGATACAGGAACTTGTGACGCGCGATGCGCCACAGCGGCTGCTCCAGCTCGGTCGCCGCGAACAGCAGCCATTGGTTGACCTTGGCCCGCTCCCCGGGGGCCGTGGGGAGGAGACCCTTCTCGGGGTACTTCTCGGCCAGGTAGAGCACGATGGCGACGGACTCGGTGAGCACGAGGTCGCCGTCGACGAGCACGGGGAGCTTGCCGGCAGGGTTGATCTTGAGGAACTCGGGGCGGCGGTGCTCGCCGGCCCCGAGGTTGACCTGGATGGCTTCGAACTCCACGCCCAGCTCCTGGAGCGTCCAGCGCACACGGATCGAGCGGGTAGGAGCGAACTCGTACAACTTCATCGATGCCTCCCTCGTCAGCCGCGCTGCGGCCGATGGTGTTGCTTCTATTTACTTACGCCCGAACGGCCGTGCTCTGAAAGGTCGATGGCGGCCAGCGGGCGAGCATCTAACGGCGCCTCGCGACGAGTGTCAATGGACGTGCACGGCGAGGGATGGCCTCTGCTCGGCTCTTCGGGCGGCTTGGAGGTGGGCTCAGCCGGCGCCCGGCGCTCCTGCCACGCCCTGGCCAGAGGCAGCGCGCGCATTCTTCAGCAGGAGGAAAGAGACGATGCAAAGGATCAACTCCGAGATCGCCTCGGAGGCCCAGATACCTGTCAGGGAGAACAGGCGGGACGCCAGCAGCAGCACCGGCAGCTTGACCAGGAGGATGCCCCCGAGGGTGAGCAGCAGCGCCTCCCTGGCACGGCCGACCGACTGAAACGAGGCCGCCGTGACCATGGCCACGCCGGTCAGGGGACAGGAGAGCGAAAGCAGCCGCAACGCGGTCTGCCCTTCAGCGATGATCGCGCTCTCCTTGGAGAGCAGGGCGATCAGCGCGGCCGGAATCAACAGGCAGACGCCGCAGACGAGCGATCCGTACGCGACCGCGGCGCCAAGGGAGAGCCGGATGGCCTCGCGCACCCGCTCGAGCTTCCTCTGGCCGAAGTTGTACCCCACGAGCGGTTGCATCCCCTGGACGATGCCGGTCTGCGGCGCGATCAGCCCGGAGTAGAGCCGGCCCACGATCGCGAACACGCTCAGGGCGCTGTCGCCGCCGATCCGCCGGAGCAGGTTGTTTGTGACGATGGCGATCAGGCTGACGCTGGCGCTCTTGATGAGCGAGGGGGACCCGATCGTCAGCACCTCGATGATGATGGGCCAGTCCGGCTTGAAATAGGACGCCTTGATGCGATAGGAGCGGTCCTCTCTGAAAAAGAAGAAGTGGACGCCCATGCCGGCCGAGGTGGCCTGGCAACAGACCGTCGCCAGGGCGGCCCCGGCGACGCCCATCTGCAAAATGATGATGAAGAGCCAGCACAGGAGGATGTTGACGCAGATGGGGATGATCCACATGGCGGTCGAGTACCTGGCGTTGCCGTCCGCCCTGACGATGGCCGAGTAGCCGGTGCTGGCGATGGCGCCGAGGAAGATGATCCGCCCGTACTCGATGGCGTAGGGGGCGATGCTGTCGGTGGCCCCGAGCAGATAGACGATGGGCTCGATGAAGATCGAGCCCAGGACCGTGAGTGTGATCGCCGCCGTCCAGAAGATCAGGAAGGTGTTTGCCACCGTCCGGGAGGCCTTCTCCACGTTCTGCTCGCCGAGGGCCCTGGAGACCACCGAGGCGCCGCCGGCCCCGACGGTCGTCGCGACGGCGCCGAAGGCGATCTGGACCGGCGCGATGATCGAGGCCGCGGCAGCGGCCAGCGAGTGGACGCCCACGGAGAGAAAGTAGATGTCCGTGAGGCTGTAGACGGAATAGGCGAGCAGCGAGAGCGTGGTCTGGGAAGACATCTCGAGCAGCAGCTTCCCGACCCGCTCGGTCCCCAGACTCTCAACCCTGGAGCGCTCGCCCATGAGCGCTCAGCTCGCTTTCAGCCAGCCCATGTGTTCGCCCATCCACTGCCTGGAGAGGTTGTAGACGAAATCGGTGTCGTAGTTGCGGTAATGACACTCCGTGTTCATGACAAGGGCGAGGTGCAGCGAGTAGAGGCGGCACCTTCGTTCTTCTTCGAAGGTGAAGGAGGTCTTGCCATAGCCGCGCATGCTGCTGGTGATGCTCTCGGAGGAGAGCAGCCGGAACTGGGCCTCCATCAAGGGATCGGCCCAGAGCGCCCTCTCGAAGTCGATGATGCCGGCGACCCTGCCTTCCTTGACGAAGACATTGGGGTTCCAGACGTCCCAGTGGACGAGGCGGGGCGTGGTGACCTCGTCGAGCGCGGGGGCGTGCCTGAGGACGGCGGCGCGGATCTCGTCGTGGCCGTGGTCGTACGCCACGCCTTTCCGGGCGCCGTCTTCCAGCACCGAATCCATGATCTTTGTGAACGCCTCTCTCCAGGTGCTCGCGCGGAGGTCCGGGTTCCCGTCGTAACCGAAATAGGCGCCGGTGAAGCCGTTGATCTCCCGGACGATCTCGCCGATGTGCAGGCCGATGGACGCCTGCGTTTCGGGGGCAAGGCTCGCGCTCACGTGCTCGAGGTTGTCCGCGGCGATCTTCTCCATGAAGAAGTAATCCGAGTCGCACAGATCGTGGGCGCTGTCGAAGGAGTAGACCTCGGGCACCGGAATGGCCGGGTTCTGCCGGACCAGGCGCATGGCGGCGACCTCGGTGGCCATGATGTTCTTTTCATAGAGCATGACCTCCGCGTCTCTCGGCGGCGCGATCTTGAGGATGACCTGCCGGCCGTCGGCGAGCCGGATGTCGTAGGCCGCGTTGAACCAGCCGTCTTTCAGCTCGAGCACGGCGTCTTCGCCGTCGGCGAGCGCCACGCCGCCAAAGGCCCTGGCAGCCATGGCCGCGATCTGCGGGCGTGTCTTTTGGTTCTTGGTCTTGCTTTCCACGGTCTTCCTTCGTCGAACGGCCGCTTTTGTGACGAGCGAAATAGCGCCCATTGTGCCGGATCCCGGGGAGCTGTCAAGTCGCGGCCCGGAGTGCGCGGGGCTCGGAGCGAGAGGGGACCAGGGTAGCGGGCGGGGGGCGATTCGGGTTATCGTGTTGTCCTTCGCGCTGTGCCGCCCTACGATCCCGAGGAGAGCTGGAGTCGCAAGGTGATCACCACGCCCATCAAGAGGCCTTTCGCTCGCCGCATCTTCTGCGGTTCGTTCGTGCTCGCATCCGCCCTCGCGGCGGGCCACGTCCTCACGGGCTGTGGCGGGAGCGCGCCCGGATCGAGCGCGGCGCTCGGACCGGCGCCGGCGAGGCCGGCGGAGCCCAAGCCGGGTGAAGGCCGGCGGACGTTCGCCGAGCGGGCGCCTGCCCGGACGCGCTTGCTCGCGCAGATCGAGCCGAAGGCTCTGCCCGCCGGCGAGCTCGGCGCCGTGCTCGGGTGGGGCGCCCAGCGGTGCGGCGTGGACGTCGAGCGGAGCATTTCGCGCGTTCAGATCGCGGTCGCCGAGCCGGCGGAGCTCCGCGCCGACATCCTCGGCTCACTCACGGTCGAGGACGTGGGCTGCCTCCTGGAGGCCGAGCCCGACGGCGACAAGCTCCGCATAGGTCAGCTCGAGATCGTCCCGCTGCCTGGTGGCGGCGTGCGCGTCGCGACGCCGGGCGCCCTCGCTGACGGCCCAGGTGCGAGGGAAGCGCTCGCGCGGCGGCTCTCCCAGGCGCTCTCCGGCAGCGGCGCCGCGGTGGTCGCCGATCTCGGGCCGGCCGACGCCGCGATCGAGCTCGTCGTGACCGCGACCGAGCACCTGGAGGCGAGGTTATCGTCCCCCGGTCGCTCCGACGCGTCGCTCGCAGGCGCGCGGTTCGCCGAGGCGCTGGCCGCTGCCCGGCAGAGCGGGGCGGCGGGCCTGGAGCGGCTCGAGGTCGCGGCCGCTCCTCCCGACGGCTTCGTCATGAGGGTCGAGAGCACGACGGACGCCGCGCTCGCCGCGAGCACGGCGAGCGCCCTGCGGCGGCACGTGATCGAGTCCTTCAAGGTGCCCTCCGCGAGCATGAGCCCGACCGTGATACCAGGCGACCACCTCTTCGTGCTGAAAGACAGGCCCGGCGAGCGGGCCGGACGCGGCGACGTCATCGTGTTCCGCTCCCCCGCGAACCCGAGCCAGCGCTTCATCAAGCGGATCATCGCCACCGGCGGAGATCGCGTTCAGATCGATGATCGAGGTCTACGGATCAACGGTCGCCAGGTGCCTTCGGAGCTCGCCGGCGCAGCGCAAGGCCTCCCGGGAGAAGACGGACAGCTCAATGAGCTGTGGCAAGAGACCCTCGATGGAAGGCGCTATCCCATCTTGCGCACCCCCGGCGTCCCCCCGTCGAGCGCGCCGATCGACGTGAAGGTGCCTCGGGGGAGCGTCTACGTCGTCGGGGATAACCGGGACAACTCGCACGACTCGCGGCATTTTGGCCCGGTGTCCGTCGAGGCCATCGAGGGGATCGCCGCCGTGATCTACCTGTCCATCGACGCGAACGGCCTGGCCCGCTGGGGGCGCACCGGGCTCGCGGTACGATAGGGGTCATTCGCTCTCGAACTCGAGGCAGGCGGAATTGATGCAGAAGCGCTCGCCCGTCGGCGCTGGCCCGTCGTCGAAGACGTGCCCCAGATGTCCATCACAGCGGGCGCACACGACCTCCACCCGATCGAGACCGTGCTTCCGGTCGGCCCGACGCTCGATCCGCTCCTCGTCGAGGACCGCGCTGAAGCTGGGCCAGCCGGTCCCGGAGTCGAACTTCGTCTGCGACGAAAAGAGTCGGGTGCCGCAGCCGGCACATCGATAGGCGCCCTTCCCGTGGTGGTCCCAGTACTGCCCCGTGAACGGACGTTCGGTGTTGCCGTAGCGGAGCATCCTGTAGCGGTGCGGCCCGAGCCGCAGGAGCCACTCGGGTTCGGTCTTGGAGATCTTTTTCTCTGCCATCGCTCGAGCCCGCCGTTGGATCCTGGCGTCGCGCGCGCTCGGGTCGACCCGGCGTCGGCGGCGCGCATGGATCCTAGGCTATCCGCCCGCGCGCCGCGAGCGCGACGACCATCACGGAGCCCGCAGGTGCAGCGGCGGCCAACGCGACCGTGGCCGCCCGTCGCGTCCGCTCTGGAACCCGGCGCGCATCGAGCTGTCGGGCTGCCCATGGGGCTGCCGGAGAGGGGCGCGAAATTTTTTCGAGCGACCGATGATTTCTCCTCGGGCGGGGGGTCCATGGAGCAAAAGGAGGACAATTTCATGTCCCACAAGCTCTTCGTCAGCCTGCCCATCAAGGACCTCGATCGCACCATGGCGTTCTTCAAGGCCCTCGGCTTCACGTTCAAGTTCACGGACGAGAAGGCCGCCTGCATGCTCATCGGCGAGCACGCCTACGCGATGCTGCTCGTCGAGCCGTTCTTCAAGACGCTCACAAAGAAGGCGATCTGCGACACCGCGACGCACGTGGAGGGGGCCTTCGGGCTCTCGTGCGAGAGCCGCGCCGAGGTGGACGCGCTGGTGGCGAAGGCGCTCGCCGGCGGCGGCAAGGAGGCGGGGCCGCCGGAGGACCACGGGTTCATGTACACCCGGAGCTTCGAGGACATCGACGGGCACCACTGGGAGGTGGTGTGGATGGCTCCAACGCCCGCGCAGTAAGCCGCACGGATCTCGGCGGAGAGAGGGTTTCGAACACGTGGCGCGGGCGGCGGAGGGCGCCGGCGGTTTCCGCCATGGCCGTCGTCCGCGCCTCGTTCCATGACGCCGTGCGTCCGTCGATCTTCTTGATCGCGTCTCCCGCAATCTTCACGCGCGTGCTCAGAATTCGAGGAGGAAGCGATCCTCCCCTTCAACGTCGCGGAGCGCGTGTCCGGCCAGGGGGAGCGTGCAACCAAGTCTCGGCATCACGACGGCGCATCAGCCGGCGGTCACGGTCGTCGCTCGCTTCTGGACTGCGGCGGCGCCCAGGGCGCGGACGAGCGCTCGGGCGATCTTCAAGCCACCGGCGCCCGACGGCTCGATGGCGTTCGCGAAGTCCCCCGCATCCGAGCAAACGAGGCGGAGGTCGACGACGTCGAGCGCGCGCGAGAAAGCTTGACGAAGGATGACGTCATTGAACATCATCAAGGCGATGCGCGCTAGCTTGGCTTCACCGGGCGCGAGGTTGCCGTTGTAGATCGTGCAGACCGTGGTCGGTCGACTGAGCGCGACGACAGCCTCGAGCGCCCACGCGTAGGATTGCTCGAACGCATCCACGCGTTCGCAGAATGTGTCCAGCGCCTCGGCCGTCGACCGGACAGGCAGCCCGAGAATGTCAGCGTTCATGAGCGCGTCGTTTCCGCCGAGCGAGAGGAGGACGTGGGTCGCGTCCTTCGGCGCTCGATCGAGCTGGTGTCCGATATCAGAAGTGGTCGTACCGTCGACCGCGCACAGGGTGACTCGCCAGGAGGGTAAGAGAGCGCGGAGGTGCGAGGCGACGTCGGGCTCGCCGTTTGTATACGAACCATTGTCGAAGATTGAATCGCCCAAGAGAACGACAGACGACATGACTCTCTCCCGTGAAATGAGCGGTAGTGGTTGGTTCGGCGGTCGGTCGGGTCGCTCGAGCGCGGCGTCATCATGGCGATCGATGACGTTGCCGGCCGCACGGTCACTGTTCGTGCAGCACCGCCTCCAGCCGGTGGCCGTCCGGGTCGCGAACGAACGAAGCGTAGTAGCCGGGATCGTAGTTCTCGCGAATGCCGGGCGGTCCTTCATCGACACCGCCCTTGCGGAGGGCCTCCGCATGGAAACGATCGACCGCCTCGCGACTCGGGGCGACAAAGGCGAGGTGGGAGCCTCGACCCGGAGGCCTTGCGTCAGGACCGGACGCGACGATGGCGAAGGGCGGCTCCGCTTTGTACCCCTCGGGCCCGTACCCCACGCTACGGGCGTTTTGCTCGAGCCGGACATAACCGAGCGGCGCCAGGCAGGCGTCGTAGAACTCCGCAGCACGCTCGAGGTTTTCGACACCGACCGAAACGTGGTCGAACACGAAGACTCTGGCGTCCTTGGGCATCGATCCGGGGTACCTCTTGCGGTCGTCCGAGGCAAGCGAGAAGGCGCGGTAGCCCTATAGGTCAGGGAAGCTGTCGCCTTCTCAGGTCGGCAGTCCCGCCTGAGGAGCTCAGGAGGTCGGCACCGCCCCGCTGGACCGCTCTCGCTGACCTGTGCCTTCCTTACGCCCGATGTCGGCGCCGGAATCGCGCGACCACGGCGCCGGGCTCAACGCCGGCCGCTGTCCAGGCCGCTCTCCTCGGTCAGCTCCGCCTTCTGCGCGCGCGCCGACGGCACCTCGAGCCCTGCCGCGCGGGCCAGCCCCATCACCCCCTCGACGGCCGCCGCGATGTATCCGAACGGGTTCGCCCCATCGATGGCCGTGATGTGCACCTCTCCCATCTGCTGCTGGAACGCGGCGGCGAGCGCCGGCATCTGCTGCGCGACCGTCAACCGGATGACCTCCGGCGACACGGTGTTCTCGATCTCCCGGAGCGCCCGCGCGCGGTCGAGCTCGATCTCCTGCGTGAGCCGCGCCTTCCTCGCCTCGATCTCGGCGATGGCGAGCTCGGCCTCGGCCACGAGCCGGCGCGCGCCCGCGATCGCCGCGCGCTGCCTGAGCAGGTCGATCTCGTGGGCGCTCGCGGCCATCTTCGCCGCGTGGCGCGCCGCCGCCGCCTCCGCCTCGAGCGTCGTCTTCTCGATCTCGGCCCTCAGCGTGAGCGCCGCGATCTGCTGCTCGTGGGCCAGCCGCGTCTCCTTCAGCCGCGCCTCGGCCGCGAGCTCCTCGAGCTTGCCCTGCTCGCTCGTCGCCTGTCGCTGCTGCTTGAGGCTGACGTCGGCCGCGAGCTTCCTGAGCTCGATCTCGCTGTCGAGCGTGATCTGCCGCTCCCGGGCCGCCCGCTCGGACACGAGCTTCGCCTCCGCCACCCGCGCCTCGGAGGCCAGCTCCTCGAGACGGGCCTTCTCGCTGGTCTCCTGGCGTCGCGTGCGCAGCTCGACCTCGGCGGAGAGCTTTGTCAGCTCGATCGCGCGCTGCGCCTCGGCCTCGCCCTGCCGGACCGCGCGCTCGGTGAGCAGCGACGCCTCCCTGGCCTTCCGCTCCTGCTCCTGGCGATAGTGCGCCTGCAGGTTGCCGAACACCGCCGGAGAGAGGATACGCACGTCCTGGATCTCAATGGTATCGATGAGGACGCCCCACCCCTTGTCGGTGGCGTCCTCGGCGCTGCCGCGCCCGGAGACGACGGGCACGATCTCTCGTATCAGCTCGCTGGCGAGCCCTTCCTTCCGTCGCGTCAGGCACTCTTCGACGGAGAGGTTCGCGACAAGCCGGCGCACGGCGCCGGCGAACATGTCCACGAGGAGCTCCTCGAGCTTCTCCTGCGCGCGCTCCGGGAACGAGAAGTTCAGCATCCGGAACGCGATGAGCGGCTCCACGATGCGGTAGACGGCGAGCCCCGTGACCTCCACGCCGACCTTCTCGAGGGTGACCTGGTCGGCCGTGAACTGGAGCTTCTGGACCGTGGTCGGCACGACGGCGACGCTGTCGCCCGGGAGCTTGAAGCACGAGGCGCCCTGACCGGAGGTGGGCCGGAGGCTACCCCGCCGCATGTGAATCAGGTACTCGCTCGGCTTCGCGCTGATACGGCCCCACTTCTTGAGCTTCTCTGGATCTTCGGCCGGCTTGCCGGCGCGCCAGCCCTGACCGTACCGCCCGCGACCGGCCGCCCCGGTCCCGTGATCGTCCGCGTGGAGGACCGCCGCGGCGCCGCCCGGAACGCCGCCCTCGTGGATGATGACCCTGCGCTGCTCGATGTGCGTCATGACCTCTACCTCGCGAGAACGGCTTTCGCAGGAACCAGGCCAGGCAGGCGACACGGCGAAGGAGGCGTTCCGAGGCCGCGCCGCGCGCCGGCGACCCGCGATAGGCGAGGCGCCGATCCGGAATGGATCGCAGCGCCGATCCGGAATGGAGCGCAGCGCCGGTCCAGGAGGGAGCGAAGTCGCCCGACCGCTGCGCTGGCCACCCTCTCCTGCCGAGAGGCATCACGCCGATCTCGGCCACCCGCCACCACGGTCCGGCCCGCCAGATAGCGGCGGACAGTCCGGGCGATTTTCGTGATCCGCTCGGGGTCGCGCGCTTCGTGCGGTGGCCCGAGCGCCGCGTTACAACCAGGGAATTACTCGGCGGTGCTGTACGAGCTCACCATAAACCACGCGCGCCGACTCGGCGGGTTGCGTGCAGATCCAGAGGACGTTCTTTGCGGCGTCCGCTGGCGACTGCGCCGACGACATGTCGTCGAACCACGGGCGCGACGCGTCGGTGTCCACGAGCCCGGGGCAGAGCGCCGCGATGGTGAGCCCGCGCCGTGTGGCCTCGGCCTGTCGCTGGCGCGCATAGATTTTCATCGAGGCGACCTGCGCGATCTTGGACGGGATATTGATCCACGCCGGCCAGTGGTGGGCCTCTGCTTCGCCGCGCTCGACCAGCTCGACGTACTCGTCCATGACGCGCTCGATGTCCTCGAGAGATCGCGTGGCGGGGTCGAAGCGGTGGTGGAGCCGCGGATCCAGCTTGCTGAGGGAGCCGAAGGAGCTCGCGACGACGAGGAACCGCCCGCCGTCGCGCAGCAGGTGCCCGAAGGCGCGGATCATCCGGTAGGTGCCGTGGTTGTTCGTGTCGATGAAGGTGCGGACCTGGACCGCCTGCGGCAGGTCCTTCACGATGCGCGCGGCCGCGTTCGAGAGCACGATATCTATCCCGCCGTGACGGCGCGCCACCGTCTCGGCCAGGGCCTCGACGCTGGCGTCGTCGGTCACGTCCAGCCGGGCCAGCGACGGCTGCAGCCCTTGCTCGCGCAGGCGCGCCACGGCCGCCTCGCCGCGCTCCGGATCCCGTGCCCCCAGGTACACGGTGCTGCCCGGCGGCAGCTCCTGGCACAGACGGGCCACCATCGCGTAACCGAGGCCCTGGTTCGCGCCTGTAACGAGTGCGATTCTCGACATCGATCCCTCCTTACCCTCGCGCCACGAAGACGTGGTGTTTGAGAAGTGCTACCCCAGCCTGGCTCGGGGCGCGACGATCGTCGTTCACGGCGCGCACGATCCGTTCGACGCGCTCGAGCTCGAAGAGGACGGCATGGCCGCGGAGGTGCGGGCGCAGTTGAATCCGTCTCGAGGTCCGTCGCTACCCCGGGTCGCTCTACCGCTCTCCCCAGATCCAATCGTTCAGCTTTTTCCATTTGCGCTTGCTCTCCACCGCCTTTCTCGCATTGAGCGCCGCGACACGGGCGCGCTCGGCCTCGGCCTCGGCGTGGTTCCGGGCCTCCTCCATCTTCCGCAGCATCTGCTCGACCCGCCGTTGCTCGGTCTCGCTGTGCTGCCGCGCCCTCTCCGCCGCGCTCTTCTCCGCCTCCACGCGGGCACGCTCGGCCTCGACGTTGGCGCGTTTCCGGGCCTCCAGCGCGTCGCGAAGCCTCAGCTCGGTCTCGTTGAGCTGCGCCGCGACCACCTGGTACTCTAGGGTCACCATCACGAGCCCTGTCCCCGAGACCACCAGCAGCGACAGCGCCGCGATGACCCCGGTGACGAACCCGCGCCGCCGGCGCTGCTTGTGGTCGGCCAGCCGCAGCACCGCCTCCAGGAAGAGCCGCTCTCGCTGCGGCAGCTGCCCCCGGTAACGCTTGCGAAAGCCGCGCGCCTCCTCAGCCACCTTGCCGCGCCAGAGCATGTCCGCGGCGCGGTCGCTCGCATCCCACAGCCTCGCCGCCGCGCGCAGCCGATCCAGGAACACCGCGTCCTCCTGGCTCTCGTCGAGCCAGCGCTTGAGCGTCGGCCACCGCTCGATCAGCGACTCGTGCACGATCTCCACCGTGCTGCCGGCGCGGTCGCTCCCCGTCTCGATATCCAGGAGCCGCCCGTCGGCGAGCAGGCTCACCACCCGCTCGATAGCGCCTGGATCCCCGGGCAGCTCGCAGAGCTCGCCCAGGGTGGCCACGGCGCACGTCCGCTCCGGCGTCACCAGGCGCACCAGGACCGCCCGCGCCAGCTTCGCCTGGCGCTCGCTCATTCCGGCCAGGAGCGTGTCGGCGTGGCTGGCCAGCGCGCCGGCCACGCCGCCGAGCGCCTCATAGCTCGCCCGCGTGAGCAGCCGGCGCTTGCGATCGCGCATCTCCCACAGCCTGGCCGCCGTGAACTGGAGCAGCGGCAGCGCGCCGTGCGTCGTCTCCAGCGCGTCGAGGATGCCCTCGACCATCGCCGGATCCTCGATCTCGTGCCGAGCCGCCTCGATCGGCCTCACCAGCGCCTCGCGCAGCCCCTCGCGCCCCATCGGCCGGAGGAACACAAGACCGCGGGTCATCGCTGCCATGAAACGCTCATGCTCGGCCAGCCGCTCGATGAAATCCGGCCGCACGGACAGGACGACCCGCAGCGGCGACGACGCATCGTCGGCGATGCCCTCGAGGCACGCGAGGAACGCCGCGCGCTCGTCGGCCGGGGCGCCGAGCGTGAACAGCTCCTCGAACTGATCGAGGAACACAACGAGGCGCTTCTGCGCGCGGACGGCCCACCCGCGGAGGGTGGCGCCGAGGAGACCCGGCTCGGCGCGCAGCCGCAGGGCCAGCGCCGCGCGTGCCTGCGCGGCGCCATGCGGGGCGAGCCCCTGCATGGCGGCGCTCAGGGGCACGGCCGGGCTCGTGAAGAGCTCCGCGAGCGCCGCCATCGGCTCACGCCCGGGCCGCACGACGAGCGCCTCCCAGCCCTCGCCGGAGCGCTTGAGGGCCGGCATCACCCCGGCCCGCACGAGCGATGACTTCCCCACGCCCGACGCGCCTGCGATCGCGAGCAGCGGCTGGCTCCTGAGTCGCGCGACAACGCCCGCGATATCCTGCGCGCGGCCGAAGAAGCGGTCGGCGTCGGCCTCCTGGAACGAAGAGAGGCCGGCGAACGGGCTCTCGTCGGCGCCGAGGTGGAGCTCCCGACGCCCGGGCATCAGGGGCAAGAGCTCGGCCAGGAGATCCGCGGCGGAGGTGTAGCGCTCGGCTTTGCTCTTCTTCAGGCAGCGATCGATGATCCCCCCGAGCGGGCCGATCTCGGGGTGACGCGCGGCGACCTCAGGCATCGGCTCGTCGAGGACCGGCACGCTGAGGAGGTCCGCCCTGCTGCACGGCGCGAGCGGGTGCGCGCCGAGCACGAGCTCGTGCAACAGGATGCCCATCGCCCAGACATCGCTGGACGGGTCGATCTCCCTTCCTCGCCACTGCTCGGGGGACATGTACGGCAGCGTGCCGATGATCCCGCCGTCACGGGTGAGGCGCGTGTCTCCGGCCTTCGAGTCCCTGGTCGCGCGGCTCGCCTCGTCGTCGCGCAGCTTGGCGATGCCGAAATCGACCACTTTGATCGCGCCCGACGCGTCCAGCATAATATTCTCGGGCTTGAGGTCGCGGTGGACGATGCCGGACGCGTGCGCGCTCGCGAGCGCGCGCACGACGGGAACCATCATGTCAACCGCCAGGCTGGGCGGCAGTGGCGCTGTCGACACCTCCTCGCCGGCGTCCACGGGCCTGCGCTGATCCATCCAGCTGCGGAGGCTCTGGCCCTCGATGTACTCGAGCACCATGTACGGGTATCCGTCGTGCTCGTTCACGTCGTAGATCGTCACGATGTGCTCGTGCTTGCATCGCGCGGTGGCCCGCGCCTCGACGAGGAAGCGCTGTACCCCGCCGCTGCTCAGCCGGGTGAGGAGCTTGATCGCGACGAGGCGAGCGAGCCGCGTGTCGCGCGCGAGGAACACCACGCCCATGCCGCCCTGGCCGAGCTCGCGCAGGAGCTCGTAATGGCCGATGCGGGCGCCGGTCGAAGGCGGCGGCCTGGTCTGCGACAGCAGCGAGGACGACGTGGCGACCGCCGCGGTCATCGCGAGGTCATTCCTCTCGCGAGCGCCCGCGGCCACGCTGCCGGGCCTGACCAGCGCGCTGTGGGGCAGCGTGGCGCTGGAG
Organism: Sorangium sp. So ce375; assembly: GCF_051473855.1. Classification (NCBI taxonomy): domain Bacteria; kingdom Pseudomonadati; phylum Myxococcota; order Polyangiales; family Polyangiaceae; genus Sorangium; species Sorangium sp. So ce375. Next base: position 7,673,012 of record NZ_CP150335.1, on the reverse strand, counting down.
GGCGCCGCGGCGACAATCATCGTGCTCGCGCAGGCTGCGTCCTTGCGCAATTCGCTGCTCATCGTTGAACCTCCCGCGATCGTGCTCGACCGCGTATATCGTCGACGGAGCGGCTTCCCGGTGGCCAGCGTGGTGGACATTTACCCTCCTCCTATGAAATACAACGCGCTGATCGACGTTCGATTCGCCCCTTCGAAGCAGAAAAATAAAAATAGACCATTGGTGTGCGATGATGTTCGGGCATGATCCTGCGCGTGCCCGCCGCTGGCCCCGAGCGCGAGGAGGTGAGTTGGATGAAGGCGCAAATTGACGCTGGCTCCTCTTCATGACCGACGAGGAGCCAGCTTCAGGAGAATGGCAGATCGGGAGGATGGAGGTGCATTCCCCTGCGCGGTCCGGCCAGCGCATATGATCGAGGCAAACAGCGCCTTTGCTTGTCCACGCCGCCTCGAACCCGTAGCCCCGTCTCCGCGGTCCCTCCCTGTTGACTTTCGCGGTGTCCCATACGTTGACGCGGGTGTTATCCTTCGTGGCACCGGTGCCGTCGCCACAATAATCTGCGCGCGCCATGCGCACACAGCCAGCATGCAGCTCGGACATGGGTTTGCCGGGCTCGGACGCGAAGCTATCGCTTAGGCCATTGGGGCCCCAGTAAAACTCAATGAGTAAACATCGGGTCCATACCTGGTCTCGCTTGTCGAGCATCTCCACGTCGGCGACCCCATCGCGCCTCATCGCGTTGGCGGAGCCGCTGGGAAACGCAGCGTCGGGGGGGCACCAGCCTCTCCCGACCCGGGGTCGATGCGGGTGCACCCCTGACTCGATCCCAGCGACGGCCAGAGGAGCAAACCAGCTATGGAATAGAACCATGGCCGGGTCGGTCGACTTCCATGGGCGGCTTGTCCAGCCACCGAGGAGCCATCCCATCGATGTCGACGAGCGTTCAGTGAAGACAATGAACTCATGCTCCCTCCAGCCTCCAAGACCGTGAAAGAGACCTCATGTCCAGGCTCACGGTGACCCGAACGTCGAGCAGCGTCGCGATCCATCGATCGGGGCCCCCTTTGAGCACGGCCTCGAGGCGAGCGGTTCTCCCCCCGGGCGTCCACGGCGGCACCGCACGGCTTATGAAGCCGCCGTCGCCCACCCAGCGGCGCTCGACACCCCGAAGAGTTTGCAAGTGGCGTGCCGCTCTCCTTGCGCGCGCATCGTGCGAGTTGTTGCGTACACACCGCTCGCATGGCCCACGCCCGCATCACGGCGGATGGCGACGTTGCAGTAGGCAGACTTTGCCGTGGTCCTGCTGGCAGCATCGGCCTTCCCGGCAAGGATTGCCGTAGGCATCACGGCCACGAGGCGCCCGTCCGGCGTCGCAGCCCGTGCGACGACCTCCGCGCCTGCGTCGTTGCGCACCTGGGCCGCCCAATCACGCCCGAGCGCCCTGCTGCGCTCATCCCGCTGACAACTCCCCCGGTGCGTCGTTCCGTGACGAGAGAAGAGACGTCGCGTCCGGGATCACGGTGTCCCGGGCGTCGCGCAGAGCCGAGCTCCGACGAAGGGATCCCGATAGGCAGCGCCAACAGGGTGGCGGTTCTCTCCCTGCGCTTCCACAGCCGACTGGAGGGCGCTCCCTCCGCGCACCACGGGCTCGCGGGGATCCACGATCGACGAGGTCAACCCCCATACATTGCCGGCCATGTCGTGAACTCGGAGCGGACTGTCGGAGGCGCGGTGCGAGCCCACCTCGTCGGGGCCGAAGCCGAGGGGGGTGCGACCATAGGTCACGGTGATCGCGCTCGTAGAGCGCATCGCCGAGCACATAACGCCATCGATCTCCCCAGACTCCGAGCGGGAAGCGCGGACATCCATCCCCGTCCGAGGTCGCGCACGGAGGCCATCGACATCAAGGGACGGCCGCCCGCGCGACGAAGCTTCTGGAAAGCGTTTGGGAGCGGCTTCCGCCCTCACGTGGACCGCTTCCCCGCCCGCGCGGAGATGCCGTATTGCTTGAGCTTGGACGTGAAGGTGCGGATGGGCATCCCGAGGAGCGCTGCCGCCCGTGTCTGGATGCCGTCCGCGGCGTCGAGCGCCTGACGGATGCGCGTGCACTCGAGATCTCGGAGCTCCTCGGCGATGGGCCGGAAGCGGGCGGGCGCCGCGGCGGCGGGCGCCGGGGTGTCGGCCGCGGGCCGCGGCGGGACATCGAGCCCGACGATGCGCTCGGGCAGGCTCCACGGATCGAGCACCGGGCCGTCCGCGGTGGCGGCGGCGTACTCCATCGCGTTCTTGAGCTCGCGCACGTTGCCGGGGAACGGGTGCGCGAAGAGCGCGGCGAGCGCGGCTTCGGAGAGCTCGATCGCCGGCCGCCCGGTCCGGGCGCACGCCTCCGCGAGGAACAGGCGGGCCAGGATCGGCAGCTCGCGCCGCCTGTGCCGGAGCGGGGGCAGCTCGACCACGGCGGCGCTCAGGCGGAAGAGCAGGTCTTGCCGAAAGCGGCCGGCGCGGACCTCAGCCTCGAGATCGCGGTTCGTGGCGGCGACGATGCGGATGTCCACCTCGCGATCGCGCACGTCGCCGAGGCGCGTGATCCGCTTCGCCTCGAGCGCGCGGAGCAGCTTGGCCTGCACCCCGAGGGGCAGCTCGCCGATCTCGTCGAGGAACATCGTGCCGCCGTGCGCCCGCTCGAGCAGGCCGGGCTTGGGCGCCCGCGCGTCCGAGAACGCGCCCTTCTCGTAGCCGAAGAGCTCGCTCTCCACGAGCGTCTCGGGGAGCGCGGCGCAGTTGAGCGTGATCAGCGGCTTTGGGGCCCGCGCAGACCAGTGGTGCACGGCGGCGGCGGCGTTCTCCTTGCCGGCCCCCGTCTCTCCGAGGACGAGCACGGGCAGATCGCTCGCCGCGAGGCGCCGTATCAGCTCGAACAGCCGGATCATGGCCGCGTCGGCAACCAGGATGGTGCGCTCGCCGATGATGTGGCGCACGGCGGTCTCCGAGGCGGAGGCGATGGCCCCCGGGGCTGCGATCGACGCGGCGGTCCGCGCGCCCGCGAGGAGAGTATCGGTGTCGCCGCCGTCGAACGGGTACGAGGCGAGGCCGGCGCGCGCCTCGGGGGCTAGCGGTGCGATCGCCTCGAGCACCTGGAGCACCGCGGCGCGCGCCGACTCGCCGCCGAGCTCGGGGAACCCGATGGCCAGGAGAGAGGCGCCGTGCCAGGCGACGAGATCCACGAGCCGGAGCACCGAGAGCGCCCGCTGCACGAGCGCCGCGCGACTCTGCGCGGAGCCGATTGATACGACGGCCAGGCCGAACGGTCGCGCGAAGTCGGCGGCGCGCTCGATCTCCTCCTCGACGCGCCGGCGCAGCCGGCCCATGTCGACGAGAGCGCTGCCCCTGGACGGCGACTCGCGCCGGAGGATCAGCGTGGCGTCGCCGATGGTGATGACGTCACCCGAATCGAGCGTGCGCGAGCCTTCGATGCGCTCGCCATTGACGAGCGTCCCATTGTGACTGCCGAGATCGGTGATCCCAATCTCGCCGCCAGAGGCGATGAGCTTCGCGTGCCGCCGAGAGACCGCGGTGGTGTCGATCCTAACGTCCGCCTCGTCGCTGCGCCCCACGATGAGCACGCCGTCGTCGGGGAGGGCGCGCCGGTACGACGACGAAGCGCCGATGACGAGGAGGTACGAGCAGGTTTTCGGGCTGTCCGGTGACTCCCGCAGATCGAAGGTTTGAGTCGTCGGCGGCACGTGCGCGGCGGGGCTCACGAACCTGAGGTTATCATCCAACTCCTCGCGATGGCAAGCTATGAGCCTCTCGCTTCAGTGGAGGAATATCCAGCGTGCAAGGAGGTATCCCGGAGGAACAGGGCCTCCGGGTGATCATCCACCTTCTTGACGAGTTCGTCGATGCTCGCGCGCTCGCTTTGAGGTGAAGTTCTCGGGGATCTGATTCCAGACATGTTTGATGGAGCTTTACGAACTCGCGGCTGCCGCCCCGTCGCCTTGCACAGCACTCTGCAAGCCCCGCAGGTCCTCAGCAGGAGACGATCCGGCGCAGGGCACGCGCGAGGACGTCCACTTCCTCGAAGCTGCTGTAGTGGTGCGCCGAGGCGCGTACCGCTCTGCTGATACCCCGTCCAGCGAGGTACACCGGCGTGTGGCTGCCTTGGATGAGCCAGGTGTTGACGCGTGCCTCGGACAGCTCGTGAACGATACGCTCGGCGGGCAGCACGTCGTGGACGAAGCTGACGATGCCCGAGTGCCGCGAGCCTGGCGCGATCACCTTCACGCCGGGAATATGTGCGATGGCGGATCGCAGCGCCTCGTATAAAGGCCGCTGCGCTCGGCGGTCGACGCCGCGATGATACTGCACCGCTGCGTTCAATCCCACGACGCCTGCCATGCCGCGCTCGCCACCCATCGTTCCTTGGAGGCACGTCCACCGGGAGACGGGCCTGCGTGCCACGCACGGGGTGCAGGGCGGCGGGCGCGCAAGGGGCCGGAGGATCAGGGCCAGATGGCCGAGTCCAAGGAGAGCGTCGCCACGAACGTTCGTCTACGGGGGCCCCGCGAGCCGGACATGGCCCTCAGCGCGCCGCGAGGTGGGTCTCGAGCAGGTGCGCGAGCACGCGCCGCCGCTCGTACATCGACGCGTGCGACGGAAAGGATCTCCCCGACTGGGCCAGCGGACGAAGCTGCGCGTAGACGGCGTCCTTGGCTATCGGCTCGGCCTTGAACGCCGAGCTCGTGGCCGGCAGCAGGTAGCGCGGCACCGCGTTCGGCCCGGCGTCCTTGGAGATGAGCAGATCGCGCAGCACGTCGTCGCGGGTGATGAACTCCGCCCACGCGGCGGCCGCGGCATTGCAGGCCGCGTCGCCGGAGCACCCCTTTCGCCGAACGAAGGCGTCGGTGAAGAGGAGGGGCGTGGCGCTGGTACCGAGCGGGATCGTCGACACACGCAGCCCCTCGACGGGCACGCCCTCCGCCTTCATGAGCGTGACCGTCCGGTGCAGGCGCTCGCTGTATCCCCAGTACCCGATCGCGCTGCCCTTCACGAGCTCCTCGGCCGGATCTTCCCGCGCCTCGTCGTACGTGCCGTCGACGCAAGGGTTCTTGTCACCCCGTCGACAGAGCGCGGCAAGCTGCTCGAGCGCCGCTGCGCTGTCGGCGTGAAGGGGTGGATTCACGGCATTGCTCAGGGCCGGTAGGTTCGTGGCATCGAGCCCGTTGTCGACTCGTGCGTCCAGGTAGAGGGCGGGTAGATCCCAGCTGCTCGCGAAGCTCCCGAGGAGGGGCTTCCCGCTCTCGCGCGCGGCCTTCACGAGGCCGACGATGTTGGAGGCGGCATGGAGCTTCTCGGATCTCGTGACCAGAAAGAACCCGCAGGTGAGGTGGGGTACACCCCACCAGACAGGCTTGCCACTCCGGTCGATCTCGGTGCTGCTTGATCTGGCCGCGGCAAGGTAGTCGCGCTCGGGCACGGAAGGCCACGGCTCGAGGACGTCGGCGTCGATCAGGTCCCCTAGCAGCACGGAGTCGATCTCGACGAGATCGTAGCGACCGGACGCGAGCCATCCGGCGAGGCGTGTCGGATTGTGGTAGCTGTCATCGGACTTGATGAGGCGCAGCTCGAGATCGATCGCGGCGTGCTGCGACTCGAACCCTTCCTCGAGCATCCTTCGCAGGGACGCGAAGCCATCGCCGGCGGCGTCCGGAATCCAGGGGACGAGGGCCACGCTGAGCTTCGTGCGGCCAGGCTTGCCGGCGGAGTCGACCGGCGAGGCCGCCGAAGGCGGTGTGGGGGGTGGGCAGGGCAACTTGGCGGCGGAGGCGCCCGCCACGCCGCCGCAACCGGCAGCGGAGAGCGCGAGCACGGCCGTCCGCAGAAAGGCGCTCCGTCGTCGGATCATGGTCATGTTGTCCATGGACGGAGGCGCTGGCATGGCCTCGCGCGTGCGTGAAATGAAACCGTTCAGGGTTTGGCCTGGGTCGCACGGATCTCTTGTACGAGCAGCTCGATCGTGAATCTCGCGTCGTCCCACGACCTGTCCATTCGGCTGAGCTCGGGGATCCGGTCCAGGAGCTCGCTCATCTGAGGCAGCAGCGGGGACGCACCCTGACCAAGGGCGGTGACCGCGCGCAGCCAGCCCTCGATCCGGTAGGCAGCAAGCCGAGCGTCGAGCCGTGGACGCGACGCCGCGAGGACCGGCGCCAGCGGGTTTTCATCGCCGCTGCGCGCGAGCGCCTCCACCGCCAGCCAGCGCACGGTGAACAGCGCGTCGGCGAGAGCACGACGGAGCGCCGGAGCCTGCTCGGGACACGGCGCAGCCCGCGCGAGCACGCGGGCCGCGGCGAGCCGCACGACCGGCTCCTCGCTCGCGAGCGCATCCGCGACCGCACCCAGAGCGGGCTTCGCGGCTGCCCTGGCCTTCTCCAGGGCGGAGAGGGCGACTCGCTGGACGTTTGGATTGGGCGCGGCCACCCAGCGCGCCACGCTCTTCACACCACGCTCGGTCGGGTCGATCGGCGGCAGCCGCCTCCCGATCCCTGCCCGACACGGCACCGGGCGGCCCCACGCGCCGGCCAGCGCGAGCAGGAACCGCTCGGGCTTCGGCTCTTCCCCCGAGAGGCGCTCGATCGCCGCCTCGATCCGCGCCCGGTCCTGGGAAAGCGCCTCCTTGAAGGCCTTGTCCGGGTCGTGAGGGGAAGCGTTCATCCTACCTCCTGACTACCTCCTGAAGAACGACGCCTGCTGAAAGCGCAGGCCGGCCAGGATCTGCTCCACCCGTGCGTCGGACAGCGACCCGATCCGCTCGCCCAGGCGGCTCTTCTCGACCGAGGAGACCTGCGACACCACCACGACGCTCTGCTTCGGAAGGTTCCCCTCGCCGACATCGAGCAGGACGTTCCCAGGCTCGTGCGCCCGGTGCAAGTTCGATGTCAGCGCGCACACGACCACGGTCGTGATGCGCGAGTGGTTGAAGACGTCGTCCTGAACCACCACGTGTGGATGGGAGTAGCTCGGGACAGGCCCCCGCGAGTCGTCCGGCCCTATCCAGAACACGTCACCGCGATCGATCCGCGCCGGGGGTGTGCCTGTCGGTTCTCCTGCGTCCGTGTTCATGTGCGCTCGCGAGCCGGCCAGAAGGATGGCCCGTGGCGCACCTCGGCGCAACTCGCTCGTGCTGCTCAACCTCCCCGGCACACCGCGACCTCTGGCAAGGAGGCGCAGGCACATCGCCCCCGCCGGGCCATCGGCCGCGCCGCCACCGGCGCCTCCCGGCCTGCCCGCGGGTTCTGCGTTCGGCCCATCTTGGCACATTCTGCTCCAGACTCACGAATTGAACGCGCTTCCGCAGGGCAAACGTGCGATCTTCGGCGCATATGCACTATGGCACGCAGTCTGCAAAACCCCGCATCATGCGAACATCAATTATCTTGGCGACCGTTCTCATGTCGGCTCTGGTGGGGTGCAGCTCGAACGACGGGGGCGGCACCGGCGGGGGCGGCCCGGACCAGGGTGAGGGCGGATCGGGCCATGGAGGGGGCGGCTCGACGGTCGAGTGCTTCGAGGCGAAGCCTGGCTGCGTGCTGCCCTCGGACACGACGCGGATCCTGGATCCGGTCGTCTCGGAGGAGGATCAGGCGTCGCTCTCGCGCAACAACGCGAGCTTCGCGCTCGATCTCGGCCGCGCGCTCCACAGCGCGACGAAGAACGTCGTCTACTCGCCCTACAGCATCTCGACGGCGCTCGCCATGACCTACGCGGGCGCGCGGACCACCACGGAGCAGGCGATCGCGACGGCGATGCGGTTCGAGCTCCCCCAGGAGCGGCTGCACCCGGCGTTCAACTGGGTGGACCTCGAGCTCAAGAACCGCGCCGAGAGCCCGAGCAACGTCAAGGGAGGCGGGTTCCGTCTCCACACGGCCAACGCGATCTGGTCGCAGATCGATCTCGGGATGGCGCCTTCGTTCCTGAAGGTGCTCGGCGAGAGCTACGGGGCCGGCGTGCGGCTCGCGGACTTCTCCGCGCCGAAGGAGGCCGAGGACCTCATCAACACGTGGGTGAAGGACCAGACCGAGGGCATGATTCCGAAGCTCCTCAACAACAACGTGGACCCGGACACGCTGGCCGTCCTCGTCAACGCCATCTACTTCGATGCCGCGTGGCACACGCCGTTCAACGAGGAGGCGACGAAGCCCGGGGCGTTCCACCGCGGCGACGACACGAGCGTCACCGCCGACATGATGCACGGCGTACAGGACACGCGCTACAGCGCCGGCGACGGCTGGGAAGCGGTGGAGATCCCTTACGCGGGCACGCCCGTCTCGATGGTCCTCGTCCTGCCTGCCGAGGGGACCGCGGACGCGTTCGAGGAGTCGCTCGACGGCGCGGGGCTCGAGGAGATCGTCGCCTTGATGCAGGGCCGGTCCGTCGATATCACGATGCCGAAGTTCTCCTTCGGCACGTCGACCTCTCTCAAAGACGCGCTGACGGGGCTCGGCATGGGCAGCGCCTTCGTTCCCGGCGCCGACTTCTCGGGCATGATCCCGGACTCAGCGGGCGGAGATATCCATATCCAGGACGTCATCCACAAGGCGGTGATCGACGTGGACGAGGCCGGGACCAAGGCCGCGGCGGCGACCGCGGTCCTCATCGGCTCCACGGGCGCGGGCGGCCCCACCGAGGGCGCGACGATCGTCCTGGACCGCCCGTTCTTCTTCTTCATCCGCGACCTGCCCACGGGGGCGCTCCTCTTCTCGGGGCGCGTCAACGATCCGACGGCGCACTGACGAGGCGTGAGGCAGAGGGGACCTGGCCCGCGTGGCACGTCAGCCAGGTCTTTCCAACCGTCGTCGGATCGGTAGGATCCTGACCCGCGAGGATGCCCCATCGAGCGAGACGATCGCGCCGCGGTCGAGCTCCTCGGCGTACTGGTGCAGGAGGCCAACGACATCGGCTCCGATGGCGCTCGGGAGCAGGTTGAGCGTTCGGACCTGCAGGACGCTCGGGCCGATGGCGCCTGTGGTGGCAATGAGGATGCTGAAGTCGAGATCGTGTGTGAAAACGATGTATCCGCGCTCGCGAGCCCACTCCATCAGCTCTCGATCCGGTGCTCGCGGGTCGCCCATTTCGGACCAGTGGACAGATTCGAACCCGGCGTCGACGAGAAACGACACCCACGTCGGCGACAGGTTCATATCCACCAGAATCTTCATGACGCCTTCAGTGGAAGCTCGACCTCCTCGGTGCGCCAGGCTGCATACGTGAGCGCCGCGAGCACATCGTCCTTCTCGAGGTATGGGTAGAGTTCGAGCACCTTCTCCACGGAGTGTCCGGCCGCCAGCAGTCCCAGGATCGTGCCCACCGTGACCCTCATCCCCCGGATGCACGGGCGGCCTCCCATCACTGCAGCGTCCTGAGTGATCCTTGCGAGCAGTTCCGTCGCCATGCCCTGGAGGTTACCCTATCCTCGGACACATGGCACCGGCCCAGCTCAGCCCGTCTGGTAGTGGTCAATGACGAGAGGAGAGCGAGCCGCGCCTACCCCCTCGTGAAGGCCGAGAGGCGGCGCAGCAGCCCCGAGAGCTGCGGATACATGTCCCTGTAGATCCCCAGCAGCGCCGCGTAGCGCTCGCGGCGCCCGGCGTCGGGGTGGAACGTCGCCGTGGCGGTCCCGCGCATCGCCCTCGCGGCCGCCTCGATGCTCCCGGCCAGCCCGGCGCCGGCGGCCGCGCACATGGCGGCGCCCAGGCAGGCCGCCTCGACCGTCTCGGACCGCTCGATGGCGACGCCCGTCACGTCGGCCATCACGGCGCACCAGAGATCGCTCGCGGCCACGCCGCCGACCGCGGCGAACTCCGCGACCTCGATCCCCGCCTCACCGCGCATCAGGTCGAGCACCAGCGCCTGCTCCAGCGCCACACCCTCGATCAGCGCGCGGTAGACGTGCCCGCGCCCGTGCGCGTCCGTGAGGCCCAGGATCGCGCCGCGGGCGTCGGGATCCCAGTGGGGGTTCATGGCGCCCTCCCAGTAGGGCAGGAGCAGCAGGCCGCCGCTGCCGGGCGGGAGCGACGCCGCCTCCGCCTCGATCGAGGCCATCGCGGCGCCGTCGCGCGGATCCACGCCCAGCTGGCGGCGCAGGTACCAGTCCGAGAGCAGCGCCCCGCTGCGCAGGCTGCTCTCCAGCACGTAGCCGCGGCCGGAGGCGCTGGTCATGGTCCGCCACGCCGGGCTCTGCCGTGGCTCGTGGCTGAAGACCCCGAAGACCACCGCCGTGCCGAGGTTCAGGTAGGCACGCCGCGGGTCCAGGGCGTCGACGCCGAGCCCGGCCATCTGGCCATCGCCGCCGCCCGCGAGCACCGGCGTGCCCGCGCGCAGCCCGGTGGCGGCCGCGGCGGCCTCCGAGACCACCCCGAGCGGCGCGCCGGGAGGGAGCGCCTCCGGCAGGCGGTCGGGCGTGATGCCGACGGCGGCGCAGAGCTCGTCCGACCAGCGGCGCGCGCCGATGTCGAAGAGCGCGAGCGGGTCGGCGCTCGCCCAGCTGGTGCGGGCGCGCCCGGTCAGGGCTTGCACGAGGTAGGCCTGCACGTCGCAGAAGAGCGCGGTGCGGCGGTGGATCTCCGGCTCCTCGCTCGCCAGCCAGGCGATCTTGGGCAGCGCCGGGCCGAAGTCCGCGGCCTTCCCGGAGAGCGCCCTCAGGCGGTCTTGCCCGATGCGGCCGACGACCGCGCCGAGGTGCCCCCGCGCGCGCCCGTCGAGCCACAGCATGGCGGGGCGGAGCGGCTCGCCGTCGGGGCCGAGGCAGGCGAAGGTCTCGCGCTGGTGCGCGATGGCGAGGCCCGCGATGCGGCCCGGATCCACCGCCGCCGTGACGTCGGCGAGCGCCCGGCGCAGGGCGCCCCACCAGTCCCGGGGATCCTGCTCGAACCGGTCAGGGGCCGGCCGCGCCAGCGCGAGCGGCGCCCGGCCAGCGGCGTGCAGGCGCCCCTGCGCGTCGAAGGCCGCCGCCTTGGCGGCGGTGGTGCTCAGGTCGACACCGAGGACGAGGTCGGTCTGCACGGCGCCGTCAGCGGCCCGGAAGGTGGGATTGACAGGCGATCATGGGCGGAGACTACAGTAGGGAATCGCGCCGGCACAACCGTCCGGCGCGGCGCTGCCGGAGCACCGGCGAAGCGGCGAAAGGGAGTCTGGAATCGTGCGCGCAACCTTCATTCATGGCATCCGAGATGTCCGCCTCGGCGACGTCGAGCCTCCGCGACCGCGCGAGGGCATGGTGACGATCCAGGTCGCAGGCTGCGGGATCTGCGGCAGCGACCTGCACTATTACCTGGAGGGCGGGATCGGCGCGGCGCAGGTCCGGGATCCCTTCGTGCCAGGGCACGAGTTCGCCGGCTGGGTCGTCGAGGATCACCCGGAGCTCGGCCTTTCGAGGGGGCAGCTCGTCGCCGTCGACCCCGCGCACGCCTGCGGCCGCTGCGAGTGGTGCCAGCGCGGCCACGTGAACCTGTGCCCGCACGTGGAGTTCCTGGGCGCGCCGCCGCTCCACGGCGGCATGACGGAGCGGCTGGCGGTGCACCCCGAGCAGGTCGTGCCGCTCCCCGGCGGCTTCTCGGTGCGAAAGGCCGTGATGCTGGAGCCGCTGGGCGTCGCGGTCCACGCGATCGATCTGGCGCGGCCCCACCTGCAGGAGACGGTGGTGGTGCTGGGCTGCGGGCCGATCGGCCTGTGCCTCGTGCAGCTCGCGCGCCTCTCCGGCGCAACCCGCGTCTTCGCGGTCGACCCCGTCGCGTACCGGGCCGAGGCCGCGCGCCGGCTGGGCGCGCACGACGTGGCGCCGACGTTCGCGGCCGTCGCGGAGTGGACGGGCGGCCGGGGCGTCGACCTCGTGCTCGAGGCGACGAACTCGCCCGATGGCTTCCACCACGCGGCCGAGGCCGCGCGCATCGGGGGGCGGATCCTCTTGGCCGGCATCCCCGACGGCGACCGCTATTCGCTGCCGGCGGCGCTGTGCCGCCGCAAGGGGCTGAAGATCAAGCTCTCCCGGCGCATGGGGCACGTGTACCCGCGGGCGATCCGCCTCGTCGCCGAGGGGGCGGTGGACGTCGAGTCCATCGTCACCCACAAATTCGACCTGTCGGACGCCGAGAGGGGCTTCCGCCTCCAGGCGGACTGCCAGGACGGGGCGCTGAAGTCGATCATCGTCCCCGAGGAAGGTGATACGGCGTTCTGAGCCGGGCCTCCCAGCAGATCGCACGCTCGTCGACAGCGGTGCTCCCGAGTGTCTCGCCGCTGCTGACGAGCGACTGCTGAATGCCGTGTTCAGCGCGCGCCCTAGCGGCCGACGCACGCCCGAACCGACGGCGCGTCCTCCGCGCTGTACGCAGCGACCCAGACGGACATGCTCATGAGCCGGTAGGTAGGCGTGAACCGCCTGGGAGAGACGGGACGGGTTATGGATGGGACGTGCGGGCGTCCGACGCCGATGTTCACGGGGCGTCGCTTCTCCACGTGACGTTCAGGCCAACAACGCTGCTCGGCGCGGCGTGCGCTCAGGCGCTCGAAATCCGTGTGTTCCCTGGCGTGCTGCATGGAAGACACCTTGGACATCTGACCGTTTCGGCGGACGCAGAGCGTCAATGCAGCGGATAGGAAGGTGGCGGCGACGTTTCGCGCGCAGCGCGAACTCCCATTTTCATTCGACCCAGGGAGCCTCGCGCGCTACGGGTCTGGAGAGGAGGGAGAGTGGCCGTCATGATCGAGGCTACCACCATACCTGTCTGGGTCGGACAGATCATCGCCGGGAAGTACCGGGTCGAGCGCGTGCTCGGCGCCGGCGCCATGGGCGTCGTCGTGGCGGCAATGCACCTCGACCTGCACGAGCTGCGGGCCATCAAGGTCATGCTCCCGACCGCCCTTTCGGGCGCAGAGGGCATCGAGCGCTTCCTCCGAGAGGCCCGCGCCGCGGCGCGCCTCAAGAGCGACTACGTGGCCAAGATCCACGACGTCGGCCGGCTCGAGACCGGCGTGCCGTACATCGTGCTGGAGATGCTCTACGGCATCGATCTGAAGACCGTCCTTGACCGGGAGGTGGTCCTGCCGGTCGATCGCGCTGCGCGCTATATCGCGCAAGCGTGCGACGCCATCGGCGAGGCAAACGCGATCGGCATCGTTCACCGCGACCTCAAGCCGGCGAACCTGTTCCTGGCCAGCGGCCCGCGCGGGGATGAGCGCGTGAAAGTGCTGGACTTCGGCATCGCGAAGGTCGCCGACCCAGCCTTCGACGGCGTGGAAGCGACGCGGACCAACACTGTCCTCGGGACTCCACTTTACATGTCGCCCGAGCAGATGCGCGGGGCGCGCAACGCTGATGCACGCAGTGACGTGTGGGCGCTAGGCGTGATCCTGTATCGGATGCTTTCGGGCCGCGTCCCGTTCTCGGGCAGCACGATCACGGAGGTCTGCTCGGCGGTGCTCGCTGACAGCCCCGATTCGCTGCGAGCTGTGCGGCCCGATGTGCCGCCGGGCCTCGAGGCCCTGATCCTGCGGTGTCTCGAGAAGAGCCCGGCGGCCCGCTTCGCGGATGCCAACGAGCTCGGGGTGGCGCTCGCCCCGTTCGCGGCCGGCACGGCCACGGTCGGGGCGCGGTTCCCCCACGACTCCACGAAGATCGCCGACGCACCTGCGGCAGGCGTGGCCGCGCTGCCCTCGAGCAGCGCCCAGGCCCCCCGGCCACCGGCGCCGTGGCAGGGGTCGATGCCCGAGCTGGCACCCGCGCCACCGGTGGCCTTCTTGCCGTCGCCTGCACCGACAAAAGCGCCCGCTGGGCAGCCCGCACCGGTGCTCACGCCGTACGGGGCGAGCGCCGCTCCTCCGACGGAGTCGATTCGGACGGTGACCGCGTCATGGACCAGCGCCCCTGACGCTCCGAGTACGACCGATCGGCCGCTCACGACGATGTCGCGAGCAGCCCTGGTGATCGGCGTGGCAGCGCTCCTGACGTTGGCCGGCGGGGGCTGGGTTGCTTCGCAGCGGCTCAGGGCCGCGGTCGACACGGCCGCTCCGAGAAGCTCAGAATCCGCGCAGCAGGCGTCCTCTTCGGCTTACACGGTGCAGCTCGCCGAGCCGGCGGCGGACGCCTCCGTGATGGAACCGCCGGCGGTGAACACCACGGCCGCCGTGCCCGCACCCGTGAGCAGCGCCAGCGCCCCGGCCGCGGCGTCACGGCCATCCTCACCGCCGGCGAGCGCCATGGCCGCGACGCCACAGCCGCCCCCGGCGCGAAGCACGAGGTCTCGCGCCGCCGGGGCGGCAGGCAGAGGGGGCGATGAGGACGTGTTTGGTCGGGGCCGGCAATGAATCAGAGCGATGGAAGGCGGGGGCAAGATGAAAGCGAGTCGAACGCGACACCTCTACGGGCACCTCACGGCGTGCATCGCCCTGGCAATCACGGTCCAGGCGGCGCCTTCAGCGGCGCAGCGCTCGCCCCCCGCGGCACCTGCGGGCGCGCAGGCGTCGCCCCATGTGGCGGAGGCGCAGGCGTTGTTCGACGAGGCCCGCGCCTTGATGAAGAACGGCAAGTACGCCGACGCGTGCCCCATGCTGAAGAAGAGCCATGAGCTCGACCCAGGAATGGCGACCCAGTACCGCCTCGCGGAATGTTATGAGTCGATCGGACTCACCGGCAGTGCGTGGTCCCTCTTCCTGGAAGTCGCCGAGAGCGCCAGGGCGGCCGGCCGCAGCGACCGCGAAGCGCGAGCGAAGGAGCGCGCCGAGGCGTTGAAGCCGAAGGTGCCGATGTTGATCTTGACGGTCCCCGCGGAGATCGCGAACCTTGGAGGTCTGCGGGTGGAGCGCGACGGCGCAGACGTCGACCCCGGCACGTGGAACGTGCCTGCCGCGATCGATCCCGGGGAGCACACGATCCGGGTGACGGCCCCGGGCAAGAAGGCGTGGGAGCGGACGGCGCAGGTCCTCGCGGGAGCGACCTTGGAGGTCCGCGTGCCTCTCCTGAAGAACGACGCCGGCGTCGCGCCTGCCGCTGCTGCACCGGCACCGATGCCGGTGCCCGCACCGGCACCGGCTGGACCCGGAATGAGCGGGTTTCATATCGGCGCCATCGCTGCAGGTTCCGTGGGTCTTGTCGGGATCGGCCTTGGCGCTGG
This sequence comes from Sorangium sp. So ce375, assembly GCF_051473855.1. Taxonomy (NCBI): domain Bacteria; kingdom Pseudomonadati; phylum Myxococcota; order Polyangiales; family Polyangiaceae; genus Sorangium; species Sorangium sp. So ce375. The sequence goes on along the minus strand of NZ_CP150335.1, from coordinate 7,657,851 downwards.
CTTCGGATTCAAGACGCTCTCGCAATGGGACGACGCGTTGTCGCACTGCAAGGATCGCGATAAAAACCGGTGCGATGACAAGGGGATCGCCCTCGGCGAGGACGCGCGCACCTCGGCCGCGATATCGACGGCAGGGTTCGTCGTGGGCGGCGTCGGCGTCGCCGCGGTCGCGATCCTCCTGAAGCTGGCCCCGAAGAGCGGCCCGGCCGAGAATGGCAAGGCGGGATTGCGGGTGACGCCGGTGATCGGGCAGGACGGGATGAAGGCGGTCCTCCGAGGGAGTTTCTGAGATGCACGCGAAGGCCGACCTCGGTGCTGCGTATTCCGGGCCGACGCGACGGCCGATCCCGAGCGCACGTGACGGCTCGTTCCAGCGGGACGTGACGGGTCGTTAGCGGATCAGCGCCTCTTTCTCGGACGATATCCCTGCGGATTCGCCGATGCCCTGCACATCCTGAACAATGCGATGTTGATCACGGGCTTGTAGTCCAGCACCGTGGCCGCAGTCCGGGCGCCCGCCTCGGTGCGGTTCGCCGGGGCCACGAGCGTGCAGGGCGATGTTCCTTGGGGGCGCTCGAGCTTCGTTCCATGGATGACCAGGATTGTCATGCTACAATAATATTCGTGCTCCTCGCCTGCTCTCTCAGCATACGCTCCGCACGTTGAGCGTGTCGATCTGATTCGACCGATCCTTGGTCGGCCGCCAGAGAAACGGTCGTGAACGCTGGCGTAGATCCGATGGGGTGCCCACGCAGGGGCCCCAGATGGTCGTAGGGCTGAGCCAGCGTGGACGCCGGAGCGCAGCGCAGGTGCTTGAGCTCAATCAACCACGAACCTCGCAGCGGTAGGACGGCTCGGCGACCGCGGCACTGCGCGGATGTGGCTGCTCGGTGACTGGACGAGTTCCGCATGTCGTAAGATGCCTGTTTGCCTAGACGGCTGTGATCCCGGATGCCGTTCACGTCTCATTCGAGCTGAATGTCAGGTCATGGTCTTGCTGCCGGTGTGGATATTGTGTTCCGAACGTTGGGGGGGATGCCATGGTAACGGTGGATGAACGATTTGTTTTTATGTGGTTGTTCGCTGCGGCGCTCATTGCAGGCGCGGGGTGCGATCGCATTGCTGGCATTTCTGACCTGCCACGTGACTCTGGCGAGGGTACAGACGGGCGGGGAGACGTCGGCGCAGGCGGAGCCACGACCGGCGGAGGCACCGGCGGCGGCGCGACGATGGCGGTTTACGCGTGGGGAGCCAATCTTGACGGCCAGATCGGTGATGGCTCTACGGTGAACCGTGCGAGCCCTGTCGAGATCACCGTATCACCATCGGCGGACGTGAAAGTGAAGGCGGTCTCTGCGGGGGCGAGTCACAGCCTGGCCTTGTTGACCGACGGGACCGTGATGGCTTGGGGAAACAACAAGTATGGTCAGCTGGGCGTCGATTCCACCGCTGTTCCGGTTCCAATGGTTGTTAGAGGTCTCGTTGATGTCAAGGCCATCGCCGCTGGAGGGTATATCAGCATGGCCCTCGATAACAATGGAAAAGTTTGGGTGTGGGGGAATAATAGTTATGGTGAGTTGGGCAACGACTCAAGCGGCGAGTTGTCACATTCGAAGCCGACCATGGCATATATAGAAGATGTGTCGGCCATCGCGGCGGGGCAACATCATTGCCTCGCGCTCAAGAAGGACGGCACGGTGTGGGCTTGGGGGAGTAATAGTTTTGGTGAGCTTGGCGATGGGACCATGACCGATCGCCACATGCCCGTTCAGGTCACCGCGCTCTCCGATATTTTCATTGATGAGATTGCGTGTGGCTCATTGCATAGCATGGCCCTTGGGAAAGGAGTCGGTGTTTATGCTTGGGGTCATAACGATAGTGGGCAGGTGGGCAATGGGACAGACGCGCCGAATGTCCTGCTGCCCTCGCTGGTGCGGGACTTGGAGGGGGCCGAGGTGATCCACGTTGCTGACGGAGGGTTCCATGGGTTGGCGCTGTATTCCAATGGCAGGGTGATGGCATGGGGATACAATGGTTCCGGGCAGATTGGGAGTCGTGATGTGAATGATAATAAGAGTCTCGCGGCGGTCGAGGTTCAGATGCCAATCACTGTCAAAATCAAAGCTCTCGCCGGAGGAGCCTACCAGGGCATGGCGCTGGCAGAGGACGCTACAATTTGGAGCTGGGGGGATGGCGGGGCCGGTGCGCTGGGAAGCGGTGAATTTGCGAATTCGTCGGTCCCGATTCAGATTCCAGATTTTCGCGGCGTGAGCAGCATCGTCGCACACGGCGGCCAGCACGTGCTCGCCCTCGTCGCTCGCTAGTACGACAAATCAGTTTTCTGCCTGACGACCCGGCGCGACCAATCCAAGCCTCGGGCAGGTCGACGTCGGGCTTGGTAGGACGGTGGGCACCCGGGCCCCGCAGCTTGCGCCAGATTCGTGTGAAACTACAGCGTGACTTGAGCTCAATCAACCACGAGAACCTCGCAGCGGTAGGGCGACTCGACGACATCGGAATCGCGCGGAGGTGGCTGCTCGGTGACTGGACGATTTTCGCATGTCGTAAGGTGCCGGTTTGCGTAGACGGCCGTGATCTTAGGTGCCGTTTGCGTATCATTGGAAGTGCATGTGAGGTCGTGGTTTTGTCGATGATGTGAGTATTGTGTTCTGAACGTTGGGGGTGGATGCGATGGTGAAGGTGGATGATCGATTTGTTCTTTGGGGCTTGTTCGCGGCAGCGCTCGTTGCCGGAGCGGGGTGTGGTCGCATCGCTGGCATTTCTGACCTGAGTGGTGGCTCTGGCGGGGGCACAGATGGCCTGGGAAACGCAGGTGCAGGCGGAGCCACGACCGGTGGAGCCACCGGTGGAGCCACCGGTGGCGGCACCGGTGGAGGCACCGGCGGAAGCATCGGCGGAGGTACCGACGGCGGCGCGACCATGGCGGTTTACGCGTGGGGAGGCAATCAGAACGGCCAGCTCGGTGATGGCTCCACGGTGAACCGCGCGAGCCCTGTCGAGATCACTGTATCACCAACGGCGGACGTGAAGGTGAAGGCGGTCTCTGCGGGGCCGAGTCACAGCCTGGCCTTATTGACCGACGGGACCGTGATGGCTTGGGGCAACAACCGATACGGTAAATTGGGCGTCGATTCCCCTGTGTCTGATATTCCGGTTCCAATGGTTGTCAGAGGTGTCGTTGATGTCAAGGCCATCGCCGCTGGAGAGTATTTCAGTATGGCGCTCGATAACAACGGCAAGGTCTGGGTGTGGGGAGATAACAGTTTTGGTGAGTTCGGTAACGAGTCGGTCGGCAATGAGTCGCACTCGAGGCCAACCATGGCATATATAGACGATGTGTCCGCCATCGCGGCGGGGCGACATCATTGTCTCGCGATCAAGAAGGACGGTACGGTGTGGGCATGGGGGAGCAATGTCGCTGGTGCGCTCGGCGACGGGACCCAGAACGATAGCCACATTCCCATTCAGGTTACCGCGCTATCCGGAATTTCTATTGACGAGATCGGGTGTGGTTCCTCGTATAGCATGGCGCTCGCGAAAGGAGTCGGCGTCTATGCGTGGGGGCACAACGACTTCGGGCAGGTGGGCAATGGGACAGACTCGTTGAATGTTCTGCTTCCCACGCTGGTGCGGGGGCTGGAGGGTGCCGAGGTGATCCATATTGCTGCCGGAGGGTTCCATGGGCTGGCGCTATATTCCAGTGGCAGGGTGATGGCATGGGGATACGGTCCTTCCGGCCAGCTTGGGGTTGATGGTGTAGATGGCAATAGGAGCCTCACGGCGGTCGAGGCTCGGGTGCCAATCAATGTCAAAATCAATGCCCTCGCCGGAGGGGCATACCATACCGTGGCACTGGCGGATGACGCTACAGTCTGGAGCTGGGGATATGGCGAGTCCGGCGCGCTGGGCAACGGTGAATTCGCGAGCTCATCAATTCCGATTCAGATTCCAGATTTTCGCGGCGTGAGCAGCGTCGTCGCGCACGGCGGCCTTCACGTGCTCGCCCTCGTCGCTCGCTAGGACTACATTTGCAGTTTGCTGCCCGGCGAACCGGCGGCGCCATCCATGCGTCGGGAAGCTCGACGTCGGGCTCGGCGGGACGGTGGGCACCCGGGCTCTGCATCTCGCGCCAGATTCGCGCGGAACCACATGGCGGACGAGGTCCTCCGGCGAGCGCGGTCGCCCGGCCATCGCGACCCCACGGCGAGGACCGGCGTGATCCCGTCGGGCGGGTCCATCATGCCCGATTATGAACTTTTAGTTCATAAAGCATCAACGTTTTGGCGCATTTTATTCACTCTCGGGATGCTGCATCTTCGGTCGTGCGAGGGGCGCAACCCCTCGACCACGAAGAGGAGATCCCCATGGAAACGAGCGAGAACAAGCGGGTGTGGTTCATCACGGGAGCATCGCGCGGCATCGGCGCGGAGATCGCGAACGCGGCGCTCGCCGCCGGCGATCGGGTGGTCGCCACCGCGCGCGATCCCAGGAGCATCACGGACCGCTTCGGGGGGCCTGAGGCGCTCCTCCCCGTCGCGCTCGACGTGACGGACGAGGCCTCCATCGCCGCCGCGGTCGAGGCGGCCGTCGCTCGGTTCGGCCGGATCGATGTGCTTGTGAACAACGCCGGCTACGGCGTCGTCGGCGCGATCGAGGAGACCCAGGGCGACGAGGTGCGGCGCGTCTTCGAGACGAACGTCTTCGGCCTCCTCGCGGTGACGCGCGCCGTGCTCCCGCAGCTCCGGAAGCAGCGCGCCGGCCTGATCTTGAACCTCTCGTCCGTGGGCGGCTACCGGTCGGGCGCCGGGTTCGGGGTTTACTGCTCGACGAAGTTCGCCGTCGAGGGGATCTCGGAGGCGCTCCACGCCGAGCTCGCGCCGCTCGGCATCGCGGTGACGGTCGTCGAGCCGGGCTACTTCCGAACGGAGTTCCTGGAGGCGAAGTCCGTCGTGGCCACCGGAAACGTCATCGCCGACTATGCGGAGACGGCAGGCAAGGTCCGGAGCTACGCGAAGGAGGTCAGCCTCCAGCAGCCTGGCGACCCGGTGCGGCTCGCCCGCGTCGTCGTCGAGCTCGCCCGCGCGAAGAACCCGCCGCTCCGTCTCCCGCTCGGCACCGACACCATCGCCGCGATCGAGGCGAAGAACGCGCACGTGGCGCAAGAGCTCGCCACGTGGCGCGCCGTCTCGGCGTCGACGGACTTTCCGAGATGAAGCCCGCGCGCCCGAGCGGCGCCGGGAGGGCCTTTCTTCGCTTCGCCCCCTGTCACATGAGCTAGACCCACGTCGTCTCGCCGGTGAGCGCGGGGGCGCTGGAGCAACGCGCCGGCGCCTCGCGTGACCTGTCGGCGTGAACTGACGCCCCCGAGGTGACGCACGTTGCGCCGCCGCCGCGTTCCTGCATGATCCGAGCAGCGAGCCGGCTCCGCGGCGCGGCGTTGCCGAGAGGCAGGAGCGGCGCGGCGTCGCCGAGAGGCAGGAGAGGACGATCCATGAAACTGTACTTCAGCCGAAACTTGAATCCACGGGTTGCCGTCGCCGTGGCGCGCTACCTCGATGCACCCGTGGAGTTCGTCCACGCGGCTCCTCTCGACCCGTCACAGCAGGAGAAGTTTCGAGCGCTGAACCCGAACCTGCGCGTGCCCATCCTTGTCGAGGGGGACAAGTCGCTCTGGGAGACGGACGCGATCGCGTGCCGCCTCTCGCTGCTCATGGGCTCGGACTTCTGGCGCACGGGCGCCGCACAACCGGAGATGATCCGGTGGCTGAGCTGGGGGACGCACAACTTCGTTATCGCGTGCGACAAGGTTCACTTCGAGCGCGTGACGAAGCAGCGCTACGGGCTCGGTCCCATCCGCGACGATCTCGTGGCGGAGGGGCTTTCGGCGTTTGCCGAAGCGGCGACGCTGCTCGATCAGGTCCTGACCGGCAGGGACTGGCTGGTCGGGAGCGCGGTCTCGTATGCAGACTTTCGCATGGCGTCGGTGCTCCCGTTCGCGGATCTCGCCGGGCTGCCGCTCTCGGACTACCCGCACGTCGCGGCCTGGCACGCGCGCCTGTGGCAGCTCGACGCGTGGCGCGATCCGTTCGCGGGGCTCGAAGCCCCGGAGCTGCCGGAGGTCCCTGGCCTGACGTAATGCGCCAGAGTGAGCTGTCGGTCGTATCGCCGCGAGGCGTTGTCAACGTCGTCCGAGCGGCTTCACGACGAGCACCCCGGTCTTGACATAGCGCTCGTAGACGACACGCAGCTCCGCGTCGCTGAGCCCCTGCTCGTCGGCGATGATGTAGACCCCGCGCTCCGGGTCGCGGTAGACGTTCGCCCTGAACTCCTCCCAGCTCATGATTTCGTCCCCGTTCGGCGCGGAGTTGTCAGCCTCGGATGAAGAGGAGGGCTCCGTGCCGCCGCAACCGGTGAGGGCGAGCGCCACCACGGGCGCGCAGAGAAGGACAGACAGGGAGCCCCCGATGCGGCTCCTGGACAGACGCCCCGAAGACAATTTTTGATTCATTGAAGTACCTTTCGCGGTCGAGCCACACGTTGTTCGCAACCAAGAGAGTCTTGCCGACGGCGATTCGACATCCAGAGCCGCCAGCATCTGGCATATTTACACAGGAATCGAGGAACATGGAAGTCCCATGCGGGGGCTGCACCGCGTCTTGGTTGCCGCCGGCGGGGGATACGGCCCCAGCGACGACCGCGCCTGCGAGCCAGGTGCAGAAAGAGGAGCCGCACCGCACCTGCCACGGGTCGTGCAGATCGAACGAACCCGGCGCGCCTAGGCTACCTCGGCTCCATCATGGCGCGCGGCGGGGGGCCGCCCCCGCTCCGGCGCTTTCCCATGCGTAGGAGGGGGTCGACTTCGCTCCGGGGTGTGGGGGGTGGTGAGAGGGTGATTTTCACCCGCTTCCTCTGTACCCTCTTCCTTCGCGGGGAGGTCTTCTCAGGATGCTGTCGCTGCTCATCGTACCTGGCTACAGCGGCTCCGGCCTGCGCCACTGGCAGACGCTCTGGGAGCAGAGGCTCTCTTCCGCGCGCCGCGTGGAGATGCCCGACTGGGATCACCCAGACCGACGCGCATGGGTCGAGGCGCTCGACCGGGCGGTCGCCGCCAGCGCCGAGCCCCCGGTGCTTGTCGCGCACAGCTGCGGCGTCAGCACGGTGGTCCACTGGGCGGCCCTGCGCGCGCGGCCCGTGCGCGCCGCGCTGCTCGTCGCGCCGGCCGACACCGAATCGCCGAGCTACCCGCCTGACGCGTCGACGTTCCATCCGTTGCCCAGCGTCAGGCTCCCGTTCCCGTCCACGGTCGTCGCCAGCTCGAACGATCCATACTGCACCCCGGAGCGCGCCGAGGCCTTTGCGCGCGCCTGGGGGAGCCGCTTCCTCCTCGCGGGGCCGTGCGGGCACATCAACGTCGACGCTGGCTATGGGCCCTGGCCTGAGGGCGAGCGTCTCCTCGCAGGGCTGATCGGCGAGCCCCTCTCACGGGTGTTTCGCGCTTGAGAAGGCGAGCGCCGTCTCAGCGATTCTCGGCCCTGGCCTGGACCTCGACGCGCAACGCCCACGCCTCGTACGCCGGCACGCCCAGCGCGGCGAGCGAGGGGAGGATCACGCGGTCGATCCGCTCGTAGAAGGCGCGCGCCGCGGCCGGGCGCGAGGGGATCCCGAGGTTCGGGCCGGCGGGCGGGGGCGCCTCGGGCAACGGTTCGCCGTCGGCCCGCGAGGAGCCGGCGTGGATGCGGTCGTAGTGGGCGAGCGAGAACGCCAGATCGGCGGCGAGCCAGTCGCGCTCGTCCTCGGTGAGGCGCGGAAAGACGAGGCGCGCGAGCGCCCAGCCGAAGCGGTCGTGGAGGATCTCGTCCCGCAGGAGGGTGCCGACGACGACCTGCAGGCAAGGATCGGTGGTGTGCTGCCGGAGGACGTCGAGGATGCCGACGGACGCGGATTCACCCACGCAGAACATCGATGCGGTCCACCGGGCAACGAAGAGATGCGCCGGGAGGCCGTTCCGCGGGAGCTGGAGATCCGAGGGGGCGAGCGCCGCTCCGTGGTTGCCGCCGAGCGCCTCTGCGGCGCGCGCGCACAGCTCGGTGTGGCGAGCCTCGTCCTGGAGGAGACGCGAGGCCGCGGTCGTGACCTCCAGGGGCAAACGCATCTCGGCGAAGCGGGCGATGAGCTCGCCGAAGACGATCATGGACCGGTATTCGGCGACGGCGCGCGCTGCCCACGCCTGACGGGCGATCTCGACGTCGGCCGGCGGGAGCGCCGCCGGGTCGAGGCGCTCCCAGGGCGGGGCGGGGTAATGGCGATCGAGGAAGCGGCGGTGGAGCGTCGCGAAGAGCCGCTCGGTGGTGCCGAGAGGGAACGCGGTGTTCATGAGGGGATACTCCGCCGTCGCTGACCGAGGCGGGCGGGGATTGCCGCTCGCGTCACGGTTTCGTGCGCGACGGCGTGTTGATGTGCAGCGGCGACGTCGGCGGGGGTTGGCCGGGCGGAGGACGACCCACGGTCGCGGAGGACGACGCGGGGGGCGCCGTCGGCGGCACCGGCGGGGGCGTGTTCACGTCCACCGGCGCCGTCGGCGGTGCGTCGGTCGGATTGGCCGGCGGAGCTTCCGGCGGGGTCGCGGAGGCGGAGGGCGACTCGGAGGGCGCCGCGGTCGGCGTCGGCGGGACGTGGTCGACGGGAGCCCGCTCGTTGATCGTGTGGTCGGGCGCGGAGGTCCCCCCGCACCCGGTGACGAGCGCGGCGGCCGCCAGGAAATGGGCGCGAACACGGGCGAGGCGCTGCGGGTCGAGGGACATCCGGCGAGACTACCGGGGCACGGGGGGGTTGGGAAGCGCAGAGACCGTGGCGAAGCGGGCGCGCTGCCGCTCGCCACGGGGTCGTGCGGATCGAAAGGCTGAAGCCGCGCGCAGCCGGTCTCTCCCGATGTGAAAGCGGGTGATCAGAAGCTGACGAGGAGCTCGCCGCCGGCCGTGGCGTTGTTGCCCTCGAGGAGCTCGGGGACCTCGCCGTAGGCGTCCACGATGGCCCCGAGCGTGTAGGTATCCACGGGGACGTAGGTGTCAGCGGGGACGAGGAGGCTCTCGCACTGGCCGACGTCGAGGCCCGGCACCCAGGCGCCCCCGGCGAGGAAGTCGGCTGTCGTGATCGTCGCGTCGGTCGAGAGCCGGACCTCCACCATGGTGCCGTAGCTCGGGGCCGTCCCCTTGTTGCAGACGGTGATGGAGGCGTCGAAGAGGCTGCCTGGCGTGGCGCTGGGCGGGCCGCTCACCGTCGAGACGATGAGATCGGGGCCGTAGCCGATGGCCATCAGCTCGCCGGCGGTGGCGTTGTTTGTCTCGATGAGCTCCTGGACCGGGCCGTTCAGATCCACGATCACGCCGAGGTGGTAGGCGCCGTCAGGCGCGTAGGCGCCGGCGGGCACGGTGATGTCTTCGCACTGGCCAGGGCTCAGCCCGGGGACATAGCCGTTGCCGGCATGGATATCGGAGGGGGTGACCGTCCGGTCTGACGACAGCAGCACATCGACGCTCGTGCCGCCGCTCGGGGTCGTGCCCTGGTTGCACACGGTGACGACGGCATCGAAGCCGCTGCCCGGCGCGGCGGTCGATGGGCCGCTCACGGACGCGATGAGATCCGGCCGATTGCCGACGCCGAACACGCGGCTCGCGCTTGTGTTGTTCGTTTCGATGAGCTCCTGCGTCCACGCGTAGGGGTCCACGATGGCGCCGAGGTGATAGGCGCCGTCGGGGGCCGCCAAGTAGGCGGGGATGGTCACGACGGTGCACTGGCCAGGATCCAGGTACGGCACCGGCGCGCCTCCGACGTAGAAACCGGTGTCGGACGCCTGGTCGTCGGCCGAAAGGCGCAGCTCCACGTCGCTGCCGTAGCTCGGCTGTGTGCCCTGGTTGCAGACGGTGACCTCGGCGTCGAAGCTGCTGCCTGGCAGGGCGCTGGGCGGGCCCTCCACCGCGGAGACGATGAGGTCCGGTCGATAGCCGACGCCGAGCACGCTGCCAGCAGCGGTGTTGTTCGTCTCGATGAGCTCGGGAGTCCAGCCGTTCGGATCGACGATCGCGCCCAGGTGGTAGGCGCCTTCAGGCACGTACACGTTCGCCGGGAAGGTCACGGTAGTGCACTGGCCCGGCGCCAGGTACGGCACCGGCCCGTTGCCGGCCAGGAAGTCGGCCGTCGTGATCGTCGCGTCCGAGGAGAGGCGCAGCTCGATGTCGCCGCCGTAACCCGGCTGCGTGCCCTGGTTGCAGACGGTGACCTCGGCGTCGAAGTGAGCGCCCGGGGCGACGCTCGGCGGTCCGCTCACGGCGGAGATGATGAAATCCGGCCCGAAGCCGACGCCGAGCACGCTGCCAGCAGCGGTGTTGTTTGTCTCGATGAGCTCGGCGAGCGATTCTCCCGGGTCCACGATCGCCCCGAGGCGGTGCGCGCCGTCGGGCGCATTGGCGTTCGCGAAGACGAGCACGGAGGTGCACTGTCCAGGGCTCAGGCCGGGCACATACCCGCTCCCGGCGAGCATGTCCGAGGGAGAGATCGCGTCGTCGCTCGACAGGAGCAGCTCGACGTTGGCGCCATAGCTCGGGGTCGTGCCCTGGTTGCAGACGGTGACGGAAGCGTCGAACCCGCTGCCCGGCGGGGCGCTGGGCGGGCCGCTGACCGCCGAGACGACGAGGTCGGGCTGGAAGCCCACGCCGATGAGGTCGCCCGAGGCGGCGTTGTTGGACTCGATCAGCTCTTCCTGCCAGTCGTGAGCATCGACGATCGCTCCGAGGCGATAGGCGCCATCGGGAACATAGGCGCTCGCGAAGACGACCACGGAGGTGCACTGTCCGGGTGCCAGGAAGGGGACCATGCCGCCGCCTGCGGGTGTGTCGTCTTCGGTGATCGTGGCGTCGGCGGACAGGTAGAGCTCCAGCCCGGTGCCGTAGCTCGGCTGCGTGCCCTGGTTGCAGACGGTGACGGAAGCGTCGAATCCGCTGCCCGGCAGGGCGCTGGGCGGGCCGCTGACCGCGGAGACGATGAGGTCGGGCCAGTTGCCGACGCCGATCATGGCGCTGGCCTCGGCGTTGTTCGTCTCGATGAGCTCGGGGACCCAGTTGTCCCGGTCGACGATCGCGCCCAGGTGGTATGCGCCGTCAGGCACGTACGCGCTCGCCGGGAAGGTCACGGTGGCGCACTGGCCCGGATCCAGGTACGGCACCGGGCCGTTGCCGGCGTGGGAGTCGGCCGCCGTGAGGGCCGCGTCCGCGGAGAGGAGCAGCTCCACCTGGGTGCCATAGCTCGTCTGAGTGCCCTGGTTGCAGACCGTGACCGACGCGTCGAAGCTCCCGCCAGGGATCGCGCTCGGCGGCCCGCTCACCGAAGACACGATGAGGTCCGGCGCATAGCCGACGCCGATCACGCTGCCCGCCGCGGCGTTGTTTGTCTCGATGAGCTCGTCGAGCGCGCCGCTCGGGTCCACGATCGCGCCGAGGTGGTGAGCGCCGTCAGGCACATAGGCGCTCGCGGGCACGGTGATGGAGGCGCACTGCCCTGGGTTCAACCCGGGGACATCGCCGTTCCCGGCGGGGATGTCCGAGGGCGTGATCTCCCCGTCGCTCGACAGCAGCAGCGCGACGCCGACGCCGTAGCTCGGGGTCGTGCCCTGGTTGCAGACGGTGACGGCGGCGATGAAGCCACCGCCGGGCGTGACGCTCGACGGCCCGCTCACGGCCGAGACGATGAGGTCAGGCCAGTAGCCGACGCCGATCACGCCGCCCGGCGTCGCGTTGTTTGTCTCGATGAGCTCGGGCTGCCAGCCATGCGGATCGACGATCGCGCCGAGGTGATAGGCGCCGTCGGCCACGTAGGCGCTGGCGGGGATCGTCACGGCGGCGCACTGGCCGGGATTCAGGTAAGGTGTCGGCGCGCTGCCCGCGAGCGCGTCGGTCTCCGTGATCGCGGCGTCGGCGGACAGGCGCAGCTCCACCATGCTGGAGCCCGGCGTCGTGCCCTGGTTGCAGACGGTGATCTCGGCGTCGAAGCCGCTGCCCGGCAGGACGCTGGGCGGACCGCTGGCCGCGGAGACGATGAAGTCGGGCCAGTAGCCGATGCCGATCAGATCGCCCGGCGTCGCGTTGTTTGTCTCGAGCAGCTCGGGGACCCAGCCGTACGGGTCGACGATCGCGCCGAGGTGGTAGGCGCCGTCGGGCACATAAGCGCTCGCCGGGAAGGTCACGGTGGCGCACTGGCCCGGATCCAGGTACGGCACAGGACCGCTGCCAGCGAGGAAGTCGGCGGTCGTGACCGTCGCATCCGCGGAGACGCGCAGCTCGACCTGGGTGCCGTAGCTCGTCTGCGTTCCCTGATTGCAGACGGTGATCTCTGCGTCGAAGCCGCCGCCGGGGAAGACGCTCGGCGGCCCGCTCACGGCGGAGACGATGAGGTCGGGGCCATGGCCGACGCCGATCAGGCTGCCCGCGGCCGCGTTGTTTGTCTCGATGAGCTCGAGGAGCGAGCCGCCCGGGTCCACGACGGCGCCCAGGTGATAGGCGCCGTCGGGCACGTAGGCGCTCGCGGGCACGGCGACGGAGGCGCACTGCCCGGGGCTCAGAGCGGGCACATAGCCGCTCCCGGCGGGCGCGTCGAGCGGCGTGATCGCCTGATCGGACGAGAGCACCACGGCGACCTCGCTGCCGTAGCTCTGCGTCGTGCCCTGGTTGCAGACGGTGACGGAGGCGATGAAGCCGCTGCCGGGCACGAGGGTCGGCGGCCCGCTCACGGCCGAGACGATGAGATCCGGCCGATACCCCACGCCGAGCAGCGCGCCCGACGCGGCGTTGTTTGCCTCGTTCAGCTCTTCTTGCCAGTTGTACGGGTCGACGATCGCGCCGAGGTGATAGGCGCCGTCCGGCACGTAGGCGCTCGCAGGGATCGTCACGTCGGCGCACTGTCCCGGTTCCAGGTACGGCGCCGGGGCGCCGCCGGCGGGCGGGTCGCTCCACGTGATGCTCTCGTCGGGTGACAGGCGCAGCTCCAGGGCGGCGCCGTAGCTCGGGGTCGTGCCCTGGTTGCAGACGGTGACGATGGCCTCGAATCCGCTGCCCGGCAGGGCGCTCGGCGGGCCGCTCACCGAGGAGACGATGAGATCCGGCCGGTAGCCGATGCCGACCACGGCGCCCGCTGCGGCGTTGTTGTCCTCGATGAGCTCGGGGACCCCGCCGTGCGGATCGACGATCGCGCCGAGGTGGTAGGCGCCTTCCGGCGCGTAAGCGCTCACCTGGAACGTCCGGGTGGTGCACTGTCCCGGATCGAGGTACGGCACCCACTCGCTGCCGGCGGGCACGTCTGCCGCCGTGATGACCGCGTCCGACGACAGGTACAGCTCCACGAGGCTGCCGTAGCTCCCCTGCGTGCCCTGGTTGCAGACGGTGACCGAGGCGTCGAGGAGGCCGCCTGGCGTCGCGCTGGGCGGGCCGCTGACCGCCGAGACGACGAGGTCCGGCTGGTAGCCGATGCCGATCGCGCCGCCCGCCGCGGCGTTGTTCTCCTCGATCAGCTCGACGACCCAGTCCGGGGCGTCCACGATCGCGCCCAGCGTGTACGCGCCGTCAGGCACGTACGTGTTCGCGGGTATCGTCGCGGAGAAGCACTGTCCGGGGCTCAGGTACGGCACATAGCCGTCACCGATCGGAAAATCGGCGAGCGTGATCTCGCCATCGGGTGAGAGCACGAGGTCGACATCGGCGCCGTAGGTCGGCTGCGTACCCTGGTTGCAGACGGTGACCGAGGCGTCGAACCAGCCGCCGGGCACCTGGCTCGGCGGCCCGCTGACCGCCGAGACGACGAGGTCCGGCTGGTAGCCGACGCCGAGCAGCCCGCCCGCCCGCGCGTTGTTTGACGTGATGAGCTCCGGGTTCCAGCCGCTCTGGTGCGCGATCGCGCCGAGGTGATAGGCGCCCTCGGGGACATAGGCGCTGGCGGGTACGGTCACCGACTCGCACTGGCCAGGGTCCAACCAGGGAACCGGGGCGCCGCCGAGGGGGTAATCCGGCGGTGCGATCGTGGCGTCCGGCGAGAGGAGCACATCCACGAGCCCGCTCTGGCTCGACGTCGTGCCCTGGTTGCAGACCGTGACCCGGACATCGAAGCCGCCGCCGGGGAGGGCGCTGGGCGGGCCGCTCACGGCCGAGACGATGAGATCCGGGCCGTAGCCGACGCCGATCTCGCCTGCCAGAGTCGTGTTGTTTGTCTCCGAGAGCTCGATCACCTGGTCGAGCTGGTCCACCACGACGCCGAGCGTGTACGCGCCGTCGGGCACGGCCGCCGTGGTCTCGGCGCCGACCTCGACGCATTGCCCCGGGCCGAGGTACCCGAGCGGCGCATGACCGACGGCGAGATCCGAGGGTGTGACGATGTCGTCGTCCGACAGGATCACCTCGACATGGGTGCCATAACTCGCCGAGTTGCCCTGGTTGCACACGGTGACAGACGTCGTGAAATAGCTGCCCGGCACGGCGCTCCGGGGCGCGCTCACGCTCGAGATCACGAGGTCGGGCTCGTCGCCTGTGAGCGCCCCGGTCGCGGCCCGGATCGGCTCGGGATCGTCGGGGGGGCCGCCGCTCCCGCACCCCACGGTCATCGCCAGCATGCCGAACACGAAGCACGCCCGTCGCACCAGAGATACTCTTAGGCTGAGCATAGAGAATCAGGAGAAACTGGGGGCGCGTCCACGTCAAGGGGGGGCGCGATTCTGCTGGAATTTCGCGGGATGAGGACCATGCGGCGCCATTGAGGTGGTGGGTGCCTTCGGCCTTTGTGGCGGCCACCGTCGCGCGCTCGCCTTGCGTTCGCCGCCGGAACCTGAGAGAGGAGCGACATGAACGGGAAGGTCTGCATCGTCACGGGCGGCAACACGGGTATTGGCAGGGAGACCGCCCGCGGCCTCGCGCAACGCGGCGCGAAGGTGGTGCTGGCGTGCCGCGACATGGGCAGGGCGGAGGCGGCGCGCGACGACATCGCGGGCACCACGGGCAGCAAGGACGTGGAGGTGATCGCGCTGGATCTCGGGAGCAAGGCGAGCATCCGCGCCTTCGGAGAGCGGTTCCGCGCGACGCACGAGCGCCTCGACGTCCTGGTGAACAACGCGGGGGCGTGGCTGGGCTCGCGCGGCACGACCGGGGACGGGCTCGAGGCGACGTTCGGGGTAAACCACGTGGGGACGTGGCTGCTCACGCAGGAGCTCCTCCCGCTGTTGAAGAAGAGCGCGCCGTCGCGGATCGTGGTCCTGTCCTCGGCGCTGCACTACCGCGGCCGGATGGATTGGGACGATCTTCAGTTCGAGCGGCGGAAGTACAGCACGACCGCGGCGTACAACCAGTCGAAGCTCGCGAACGTGCTCTTCACCAAGGCGCTGGCCCGGCGGCTCGAGGGCACCGGCGTCACGGTCAACGCCGTCCATCCGGGCGTGGTCGCGACGGACCTGATGCGCGATTACCCGAAGCTCCTTGTGAAGCTTTTCCACCTGTTCCTGCTCACGCCCGAGCAGGGCGCCGCGTGCTCGCTGCACGTGGCCACGGCGCCGGAGCTAGGCGGGGTGACGGGGGAGTACTTCGAGAAGAGCCGCATCAAGCCGGCTGCGACGGCGGCGCTCGACGAGGCCGCGCAGGAGCGGCTCTGGGCGCTGACCGAGGCGCTGGCGACGTAGCGCCGCGCGGCGACCGGCGGCGTAGCGCGATGCTGCGATGTCTCCTATCCGCCCGCGTAGCGAGCGCGCTCGGCCCACCGGCCCTCAGGGGCAGCTCGGTCGCCACGCGTCGTCGGCGAAGTACCTGGCGATGAGGTCGTGGAGCGGGCGATCGTAGTCGCGCAGCTCGGCCCGGGTGTCGATCTCGTTGTGGATCCCGTTCGTGGGGATCGCCTCGGTGTTGGCGTCGAACCAGGACTGGACCCCCTCGGCCCAGTATTCGTCCTTGTTCGTCGCTGCGTAGGTGTTCTCCCATTTCCCGGCCTGGAGCGCGGCGTCGAAGACGTCCTCGAGCTCGGTGTCGAACGTCGGCTCGACGAACGCGATGCCCATGATCGCGATCGCGTGCGAGAACTCGTGCACCAGGATGTCCTCGCCGAGGTACGGATCGCTCGGATAACACAGGACGTTCTCCTCGGCGCAGGAGCTCGCCGGGCGGGCGGGGGTCGCGCCGAGCCCGCGGGCCCGCGTGTCCCAGTCCGTGCCCGGGAACGCCTCGTAAAGATCGCTGTGCTCGGGGATGTCGGTTGTCACCTCCGTCTCCGCCATCACAGCGACGCGCGTGTGGTTCTCGATCATCGCCTGACGCACGTCGTCGCGACGGCCGAGCATGCGGATGACCACCGAGCACGTGCGCAGCAGCGCCGCGTCAGGCACCTTCTCGGAGCTGATGACGGGGATCCCCGCGGCGTTGACGTGCTTCTTGTAGAAAGGGTCGAATCCCAGCTCGGGCGGCACCTCCGAAACGCTCCCGCACGCGCCCTCGGGCTCTCCTCCGCCACCGCCGCCGCCGGGCCCGGCGCCCGTCGTGGCGCTGGAGGTCGCGCCTTCGGCCGCGCTCGAGCTGGCCTCCGCGGCGCCGCCGGAGCCGCCGCTTCCGGCTGGCCCGGCGCCACCTCCGCCCGCGCCGCCCTCGTCGGCCGGCGACTCCGAACAGGCGGCCAGGGCGCAGGTGAGGAGAGCGATCAACGCAACGCGTCCATGCACGCTTTCACGCATGGGCGCGATGCTACTTGAGCTCAAGCCAGCATCCAAGTCGCGCGCCGACGAATGGGCAGTTGACCGTGTGAGCGTGCGCGGCCCCCCTGGCGGTGACGGCGCAGGAGCTGGCACAGGCCGGCGCACGGCGAGCCGCGCCGTGCGGCCGAATGACTGGATTCCACGAGCTTTTTGCGCCGCGCCGGGCGCCGGTCGGCGCGGCACGCCGCGTGCTGGCGGGGCGGGCATATGACGGGAGCACACATGCCGGAGCGCTCACCCCAGGATCACTTCGCGCCTCCATGGCGCTGCGCGCGCGTGGGGGCCACCCTGTTGTTGCTCTCCATCGGCGTCGGCTGTCCGGGCAAGACGTACCATCCGCCAGGGGAGCCGCCGATGTGCGACTTCGAGCTCCCTTTGGCCGCCGCGCCTGCGCTGAGCGGCGAACTTCGCATCAACGAGGTGATGACCGGCAACGACGGCGCCTGGGTCGACGAGCTCGGCGAGACGGACGATTTCATCGAGCTGATCAACGTGGGTAAGCAAGCGCTCGCCCTCGGGGAGTACTACCTGAGCGACAAGTCCGGCAAGGCGACGCAGCTGCCGACGATGACGCTCGGACCGGGGCGAACGGTGCTGTTCTGGGCCGACGACGCGCCGGAGCAGGGCCCGCTGCACCTGCCGTTCAAGCTCTCGAACTCGGGCGCGCGCGTCGCGCTGTGGTCGGCGCCGTGCCAGCTCGCCGACCTTGTGGATGTGCCGGAGCTGCCGCGGTCCGAGAGTTATGCGCGCTTGCCCGACGGCACGGGCGAGATGTCGATCTGCCGCTACGCCACGCCCGAGCGGGAGAACGGCGAGACCTGCGATCCGCCGGATCCGCCGAACCTCGACGACGGCATCGTCTTCGCGCCTTTCCAGTGGCCCGAGCCGTACCCGGCCATCGCCGGGCCGCTGGTCATCTCCGAGCTCTCGCTGCGACCCGCGGGGTTCGTCGAGGTGCTGAACGCGAGCGACGCGCCGGTCTCGCTCGACGGCTTCGCGCTGCGCCTCGCGACGCTCTCTCCGGGGCAAGCGCTGCCCGGCGCCGCCGCGGGCGTGCTGCTCGCGTGGCCAGAGCCGTCCGCCACGCTCGCGCCCGGGGAGCGGGTGAGCGTGCCGGTGAGCGCGAGCGACACGGCCGATCTCGAGGCCTCGCCCGAGTTCGAGGGGGTGGCGACGCTCTGGCGCGCGGACCGGCCGGAGCCGAGCGATCGCATCGACTTCATGGCATGGCCCGAAGGCGCGTCGCTGGCCCGCGTGCCCGACGCTGCCGGGGCGCCGCGCTTCTGCGAAGCGGCGAGCCCCGGCGCTGCGAACGAGGGCTGCGTCGAGCTCGCGGGCCGTGAGCTCGCGAGCGGGCGCACGCACCGGCTGGAGACGGCCGGCGACTTCGCCAAGCTGGCCGAGGGCGGCACCGCGGTCGGCGAGCTCGGCGTCAAGTTCGTTGTCGATATGGCCGCGAACGACACCGTGCACCTGCTCGGCACGCGAGCGTGGGCGCTCCACTACAGCTGGGTCCGCGAGCAGATCCAGAAGGAGCCCCACCTCGATCGCTGCGACCCCGAGCAAGCCGCGGAGTTCAACCTCGGCTGGGGGCTGTTCAGCCAGAGCGAATACTACCGGGCCGAAGGCCGACGCTACCTCCTGGGCACGCTGGTGGAGCACACAAACGGCGCCAAGACCGTCGAGTTCTCGCCCGGCGACCAGATCGTCGGCGCGCAGATGCGGCGCGCGTTCTTCGCGGCCATGAAGGCGGTGCCCGACCCGGAGGCGTGGGCGATACGGCCCACCGAAGGGCGCCAGATCCTCGAGATGCGCACGATCGACGGGACCGTGCCCATGGTCGGGCCGAACGCGCCGTACAAGGGGCTCACGTTCCAGTCGCTCAACCCGGCCGAGGGCTTCGGCACGCTGACGTTCGTCCCGGCGCGCGATCTGGAGACGGCCGAGCTCGGACCGAACGTGATCGTGGTGACCGACGACGTGCCGAACGAGACGGCGTTCATGGGCGGCCTCATCACCGAGGCCTTCCAGACGCCGCTCGCGCACGTGAACGTGCTGGCGCGCGGCCGAGGAACGCCGAACATGGCCCTTCGCGGCGCGCGCGACGACGAGCGCCTCAAGGCGCTGTTCGGCAAGCTGGTGCGGCTCGAGGTGCGCGCGTCCGATTTCGACATCCGCGAGGCGACAGCGCAGGAAGCGGACGCTTATTGGGAGGCGCGCAAGCCGACCGGCGAGCGGCTCTCGCCGGCGCTCGACCTCTCCGTGCGCGGGATCGTGCCGCTCGACGCCGCGGGGTACGCCATGGCCGACAGCATCGGCTCGAAGGCCGCAGGCATGGCCGAGCTGTACCGCGTGAGCGGCGTGGGGCAGTATTGCCCGACCGACCTGCTGCCGCTGTTCGTGCCGCCCGCTGCGTTCGCGATCCCGTTCTCACACTACATGGATCATTTCCAGGCGAGCGGCGCGGCGGCGCTCCTGGCCGAGCTCGAGAAGGACCCCGAGTTCCGCGCCGATCCACACGCGCACGCCGAAGGGCTGGCGGAGGTGCGGGCGAAGATGATGGCGCACCCGGTGGATCCCGGGGTCTTGAGCCAGGTCACGGGCGCGATCGAGCAGCGCTTCGGCGGCGACCGCGTGCGCCTGCGCAGCAGCAGCAACACCGAGGACCTGGCCACGTTCAACGGCGCGGGCCTGCACACGTCGACGAGCGGCGACCTGGACGCCGAGTCGAGCTCCATCGAGGACGCGCTGCGCACGGTCTGGTCGAGCCTGTGGAACACGCGCGCTTACGACGAGCGGGAGTTCGGCCACGTCGACCAGGCGCGCGCGGCCATGGCCGTGCTGGTGCACCAGGCCTGGCAGTCGGAGCGCGCGCAGGGCGTGGCCATCAGCCGCAACGCGCTCGACGCCACCCGCGACAGCCAGTTCTACATCAACGCGCAGATCGGGGAGGCCTCGGTCACCAACCCCGCGCCGGGCGTGACCAGCGACGAGATCGTGTACACGCCGCCGCCTCGCACGATCAAGGCGGAGTACCACACGCGCTCGAGCCTGTCGCGCGGGCGCGACGTGCTGTCGTTCCCGGAGATCCAGCGCCTCGGGTGCGTGCTCGAGTCCGTCCACAATCACTACCGTCCGCTGGTGGACCCGAAGGGGGAGAACCACCTCTACGCGATGCAGATCGAGTGGAAGCTGGTCGGTCCGGAGCGCCGGCTGCTGGTCAAGCAGGCGCGGCCATACAGCTTCGGCACGCTGGAGGCGCCCGGCGACTGCCGCGAATACTAGGCTCGCCAGGCCGCTCTCATTGGAGGAAGACCGTGATCGGCTGCAAGCTCGTGGTGGTCGAGCGGTTCGCCGGGTCCGTGAAGCAGGCTGGGTGATAGATGCCGTTCTTTTCGGCGATGGGGTCGCAATAGGCGGTGCACGAGCCAAGAATACGGATCATTCCGCACGGTTGGATGGCTCCGGTCGTCTCGTCGACATGTCCGGCCGCGCACTCGCGCAGGGCCTCGCGTGAGTGTGCGTCGTTGTCTGGGACATGACAGGCATAGAGCGCCGGCGAGCTTCCATAGATATTGCCCCAGAACGCGCCTTCCTCCTTCGTGAACATGAGCAGCTCCGGCGAGTTCTGTTTGTTGATCGCCTTGGTAGGCCCGCGAGCGGAGAGCATGACGCGGATGCCGTAATAGTTTGTGCGCGCCGCGAGGCACGCCGAGACCCAACGCTGTCCGTATACATCGAGGGGATCCCACGCCCAGCTCGTCGCGAGTCCGAGCACGCCTGTGTAGATTTCGTCGTGGGCGATCCCGGAGGCGTCGGTCCAGCGGAAGCTGAACGATTGCGAGCTGTCGAGGGCGCATTCTACGGTGTACCTCAGGTGCTCGCGTGAGAGGGCGCCGTCCGGCCCCGGGTTCAGGATCGCGTCCCGCGCCGTCGGGCTGAGGGCGCTGGGGCTCAAGGCGCCGACGGCCAACGCGTTGGGGTTGAGCGCGTTGGGGTTGAGTGTGTTGGAGTTGAGCGCGGTGGAGCTGAGCGCGTTGTAGCTCAGCGCGTTGGGATTCAGCGCGTTGGGATTCAGCGCGTTGCCGGCCTCGAGCGCGTTCGCCGCTTCGCCCAAGGGCGGTTCCAGCTCCTCTACGTCCGCGCCGCATCCGGTTCCGGCCAGAACGATGAACGGTAGGAGCTCCACCATGTAAATTCGAGCCATATCAGTCCCCCACTGAAAAGGCTGCATTTTTGGTAATAGTGGCAGAGTGCACTGGCATTGTCGAGGGAGCGGGCCGAAGTACTGACGTCCCACGGACAGATGTGTGGAGTGTGAGGAGGACGTTGAGGGCAGGCTCGGTTCTGCCCCTGACTGATCTCGGGTATGTCATTGGGGACAAGGAGATCGCGCGGGGCTCGGCGCGGCTTTGGGGCGCGGCATGGGCCGGCAGCGGGCCCATGCCGACGCTGGCTCGGAGGTGCTGACGACGAGCGTTTACATGCGCGCCGTCGGCCACTAGCTTGGCGAGCAGCGAGGTGCCCATGTCCACGTCTGCCGAAGGTCCGAAGTCGAGCGAACACCTCACCCCCGTGCGATGGGGCGTCCTCGGGGCGAGCAACTTCGCGTTGAAGGTCAGCCTACCCGGCATGAAGCGGGGGCCCCTGACCCAGCTCGCCGCGCTGGCGTCGCGCGACACCAGCAAGGCGCGCGCCGCCGCGCAGTCGCTCGGGATTCCGAAGGCGTACGGCAGCTACGATGAGCTGCTCGACGATCCGGAGATCGACGCCATCTACAACCCGCTGCCCAACCACCTGCACGTGACGTGGACGGCGCGCGCGGCCCGCGCCGGCAAGCACGTCTTGTGCGAAAAGCCGATCGCGCTCAGCGCCAAGGACGCAGCGGCGCTCGTCGACGTCCAGCGCGAGACGGGCAAGCTGATCGCGGAGGCGTTCATGCTCCGCAGCCACCCCCAGTGGCAGCAGGCCAGGGACTGGGTGCGGAGCGGCCAGATCGGCGACCTTGTCGGCGTTCAGATGGCGTTCTCGTATTTCAACCGCGACGCCGAGGACATCCGCAACAGGAAGGAGGCCGGGGGCGGCGCGCTCTACGACATCGGCTGCTACGCCGTGAACACGTCGCGCTTCCTGTTCGGACGCGAGCCCGTGCGGGCGATGGCGCTCGTCGAGCGCGATCCCGAGTTCGGCACCGATCGCTTGACCTCGGGCCTGCTCGACTACGGCGGCGCGCACCTGACGTTCACGTGCAGCACGCAGGCAGTGGCCTATCAGCGCGTGATCGCGCTCGGCATCAAGGGCCGCATCGAGATCGAGATTCCGTTCAACGCTCCCGCCGATCAGCCGTGCAAGATCTTCCTCGATGACGGCTCGACGCTGAGCGGCAGCTCGGCCAAGATCACCTCGTTCCCCGTCGTCGACCAGTACCACCTGCAGAGCGAGGCGTTCTCGCGCGCCATCCGCACGGGGGGCCCCGTCGAGAATTCGATCGAGGTGGCGGTCGGCAACATGCGGGTCATCGACGCGCTCTTCCGCTCCGGCGAGAGCGGGCGCTGGGAGAGGGTCTAGAGCGCCGAACGGGTTGAAGCTTGCCTGAATTCAATGGGTTGTAAGCCCCAACCGATCTTCCAGGAAGCAAGCTCCAAGGGCAAGGAATGCGGGAAAGAGAGCAACCGCAAGGGCGCAAGGGGCGCAAGGGACCAGAGACGAGATATTTTCTTGCCTTCCCCTTGCGCCCCTCGCGCCCTTGCGGTTGCTCTTCCCTTCTGTTGATTTCCTCGGGACTCCGACGTGATCGGTGCGGTAGCGGCGCCCGGCGCGCCGAGCCGGGCGATCACCAACGTAAACGTTCGGATGTAGGAGAACGCGGCGGGAAGCCTGGTGAATGCTGATGCTGGGCGGGGAAAGGGAGGCCGCGTCAGCGCGAGACGGCGCCGAGCTCCACGAACGCCCGATCGGTCATGACCACGAAGGGGCGCTCGTCGAAGGTCAAGCCGCCCTTGCCATCGTGATCGACGATCTGCAGCTTGCCCATGCCGTAGCCCATCGGCCCTCGCGAATAGTAGTGCGCCTGCAGGGTGTAACGGCTGGCCCGTCGCTCCCGGGGCGCGCGGATGGTGAAGCACTCGGGCCCATAGCCGGTGGTCACGTCGGCGTAGAGGCGCCCGCCGCTGGGCAGCGTCGGGCTGTCGTAATAAGCGTGGCCGCCGCGATCGTCGCGGATGTGGAAGTCGACGTCGTTGGCGTCGGTCTCCCAGTTCAGCACGAAGCGGAGCGAGGGCGCGGCTTCGAGCGCGGCGCCTGCCTTCGCGAGGCGGGCCAGGACGGCTGCGCGGCGCGCAGGCTCCGCCTTGATCCACGCCGCGGCGACAAGGCCGAGATCCTCGCGCAGGATGCTCTCCACGCCCGCGAAGCGCCCCGGCGGGTAGCGGCGCGCGAGGCCCGCCGCGAGCGCGTCGAAGGCGGCGGCGTGCTCGCCCCGCTTGAGGCGGGCGAACGCGAGCAAGCGGTGGCTGGAGGGGTGGTCGGGGCGCTGCTCGCGCGCCTTCTCGTACGTGTCGACCGCCAGCTCGAGGCCGGCGCCGCCCGCGAGCCGCTCGAGGCGCGCGCCGGCGAAGCGGCGGAGGTCCGCGCGCGCCGGGAACAGATCGATGAGCGAGCCGTACGCGCGTGCGGCGCCCGGCGCGTCGCCCGCCGCCTCGAGCGCGTCGCCGAGCGCGACGAGCGCGAGCACGTCGCCGGGGGCCTCGGCGTGCCAGGCCCGCGCGTCGCGCGCCGCGGCCGGCGCGTCGCCCCGGGCGAGGGTGTCCTGGATCTGCTTGAAGCGGCCGGTATACGGATCGACTCGAGGGGGCGCGGCGTCGGGGTCGGCCGGCGCGGGCACGACGCTCGGTGGCGAAAACCGGATCGGGAACACGACGTCGACGTTGCCGCCCTCGGGCGCGGGGAAGATCACGTCGTGGAAGCCGCGGACCACGCAGGAGACGACGGTCCCGTCGGGCAGATCGGAGCCGCCGTCGCGCGCGTTCACGATCGCGCCGCGCTGGTCGATGGTGAAGCGCACGACGACGCGGCCTTGCAGGTCCGGGTCGCGCTGGAGCCCGCGCTCGTAGCAGAGGCGGAAGCGGCCGAAGTTCTGGCGGACGATGCGCTGGATCACCTCCGGCGGGAGGCGACCGCTCACCTGGGTGGCGCCCATGCGAACCATCGGCGCCGTGGTCCTGTGGGCACCGCCGAGGCGGCCGTGCCCGCTGCCGAAGCCCTGGCCGGCACCCGTGGCCGACGCGGCGATCGGCGCGGGCGCCGCGGCCCCGCTGCCGTGGCCAACGGATCCGAGTTCGCCGAGGCCGATGCCCTCGCCGCGACCGCCGCCGCCCTCGCCGACACCCGACAGCCCGAGCCCGCCGGCTCCCCCGCTGACGCCTGACAGCCCGAGCCCGCCGGTGCTCGCGCCGGCGCCCGACGCCCCGAGCGGGTCCGCGCCGAAGGCGTAGTCGACGTCCTCGCGGGCGGCAGGAGCCGGCGGCGCGGCGGCAGGGCGCCGGCCCGCGCTCGGTCTAGGCGACGCGTCGGCAGCCTGGGCGGGGGCGACGTCGGCGCGCGTGCCAGGCGAAGCGCTGGCGCTCGGGTTCGCGAGCGGCGCGTCGGCCCGCGGCTTGTCGGCCTGCGGCCGCGAGCGCCTCTGCACGGCGATGTGGCCACCCTCCACGGTCAGGATGTCCGAGAGGCCGCGCCGGGCGATGTCGAACCGCGCGTAGTCGTGCTCGGTCTCCAGCACGAGCAGCGCGGTGTACGGGCTCAGCACCCGGTGCGTGATCGAGAGGTCGACGATCTGGTCGCGGATCGTGCCCTGGTTCCCCGCGGCGGCCTCTCGGGCGAGGAGATCGTCGATCTTCGCCCGGGCCCACGCGCGCTCGAGCAGCGGGCGCTCCACGCTGCGGAGGTCGGGCGTGGTGGTGCGGCCGTCGACCGTGATCCGGACGGGCAGCTCGGCCGGCACCTCCGCGTACACGAGCGTCTCGTCGCCGGGCTGCACCCCGTTCAGGGTGCGGGGCCAGACCCACCGCGCGCCCTCGACGTTCACCGCGATCCCCGAGCGCGTGGCCGAGCCGAGCCGCCGTTCGATCTCGGCCGCACCGCGCGCGCCGTCGACCACGGCCCCGTCGCGGGGCAGGCCCGCCGCGACGAGCTGCCGGAGCGCGGCGTCGTCGCGGAGGCCGCCGAGCGCGACCGCGTCGAGCCGCTCGACCCCCGCGCCCCGCAGCGCCGCCGCGGCGCTGCGCAGCGCGCCCGGCGCGACCTCGCCCGCGGTGGCGATGCCGTCGGAGAGCACCACCACGCGCCGCTGGCCGCGGGCGCGCGCGCGTTCGCCGGCCCAGCGGAGCGCGCGCCCGAGATCCGAGGCGCCCAGCGCTTGCCGCTCGCGGATCCGCGCGATCTCCGCCTCGCCGAACGCCGACGCCGCGCCGTCGAAGAGGGGGGTGACGGCCTGGTCGTAGCAGGCGACGGCGAGCGGCGCGTCCGGGCCGCCGGCCTGGGCGACCGCCCGCGCGACGGCCGCGAGCACGCCGAGCTGCTCCTCGAGCCCGAGCGCTCGCGAGGCGCTCGTGTCCACGACGATCACCGCGGAGGCGAGCGGATCGGGCCGCGCGCGCTCCTCGAACGGCGCGCGCACGCGGGCGAGCACGAGCCCGCCGCTGCGCAGGCCGCCCCGCGCCTCGATGCGCGCGGGATCCACAACGAAATCGGCCTCGGGCGCGGCGTCGTTCCGGCGCAGCGCGTGGACGGGCGCGGCGGCGCGAGCGACGGTGGCCTCGAGATCGAGGCGGCTCACCGTGGGCAGGCCGCGCAAGGGGATGGTGAAGGGCGCGTCCGGGCCGAGCTCCTGGGAGTACGACAGCACGATGTGCTTCACGCCGCGCGCCGGGATGGGGAAGACCCGCGCGCTCACCTCGTTGCCCGCCGCCTGCTCGAGCAGCGCGGGATCCTGCTTGCGGTGGAGGAAATCCTCGTACGCCTCGCGCGCGCGCTGGCGCTCGACCACCTCGCCCTCCTGCCACCGATCGCCGATCTTCATGGCGAGGCGCCCGAGGCTCGCGCCGCGCGGCAGCGTCACGCTGAAGGTGCCCTCGAGCTCGCGATCCTCGGGGTTCTCGAAGGTGAGGTGCAGCTCGGCGAGCGCGAGCGGCGCCTCGATCACCGCGCGGCCGGTGAGCGCGACGAGGCGCAGCCCGGTGCCGTCCGCGGCGGTGAGCCGGATCGGCGCGTCCTCTGCGCGGCGCGCCGCGACGGCCGGCGCGGCGGCCAGGGGGCGCGGTGCGGCCGGCCCGGGCCCGCGTGTGAGCGCGGCGGGGGAGGTGGGCCGCGAGGGGCTGTCGGCGCAGCTGGAGAGCGCGGGGACGAGGACACCGATCGCGGCGAGCGCCGCGCGGCCGCGGAGGAGGGCTCTTAGCACAGGGGATCTCCGATCGTGGCGCGGCGGGCCGAGCCTGAGCGCGGGCCCGCCGGCGGTGGGGCAGGGCGATCGACAACCCGGGCGCGCGGGAGGTTCCCGCATCGGCGACCGCAGCCGAGCGGCGAGCCACTCGGCGCGGTCGGTGCGGCGTGCAGGGGCATGCAGGGGACTTGCATCTTTGCGGAGGAGCGAGCCATAGCGGCGCCGCGCGGGGGATCACGCCAACGCTCAGCACCAGATTGACGAAGAGCGGTCGATGCGCCGCGCTGTAGTGTGCAGCGTGCGCTTGAACTAGATTGCAGCGCTGCTTATGCAGCTCCTGAGCCTCTTACCCGCCGAGCGCACCTCGCTGCGCGCGTCGGGCGCACCGTCGCGGCGCCGCAGGATCATCCCCGTCTTCCTGCTGGCGCTGGCGGCCGCGGCGTGCGGCGGCGGTTCGCGCGGCGACCCCGAGCGCACGCTCGACGGCGGCGAGGGCGGCGCCGGTGCCAGCGGCGGCGCTGGCGGCGAAGGCGGCGCCGGCGCTCAGGGGGGAGGCGCCGGGAGCGCGGGCCAGGGCGGCGCGCTCTGCCACGACTACACGCGCTTCGAGGCCGGGCGCACCGTGGAGTTCCGGACGGAGGTGCTGCCGCTCCTGCAGCGCTCGTGCGCGACCGGTGCCGCCTGCCATGCCGACATGCGCGGCGACCCGACGCGGCCCTACCTGGGCCCGACCGCGGGCACGCCGCCCGCGCAGGTCAGCGCGACGGAGCTCGCCGCCATCCAGGCGCAGAACGTGGACGTCGACTCCGGCGAGGCGTCCGGCATGAGGCGCGTCGCTCCGGGGGATCCGGAGCACAGCTATCTCATGCACAAGATCGATGGAACGCTGGAGTGCGGGCTCGTCTCGTGCGCCGAGGGCTGTGGCCTCGGGATGCCGCCGACGCTGAAGCCGCTCTCGGCCGACGAGAAAGACACGGTCCGTCGCTGGATCGCCCATGGCGCCGTGGTCGACTGAGGGGGATACCCACGGCGATCGATGCTTTCACTGCAAAGGAGATCCGTCACGATGTCTCATAGGAAACGTTCGCTGCCGTTCACACGGTGCATTCTCGCCACGGCGAGCGTCCTGATAGCCCTGGGTTGCGGCGACGACGAGGAGATACGGCCGGTCCAGACGGCCGCCGGGTTCCGCCCGCTGCCCACCGTCCCCACGGGGGAGGCCAGGGAGCTCGATCTACCGCGGGCCCAGCCCCCGCACCCCTATCCCGACCTGCCCGAGGCGGTCAGCTCCTTCGGCGCCGTCCTCGTCGACGACACGATCTACACGTACGGGGGGAACCTTGGAGGAGGCTTCGCCGCCGAACACCAGTCGACCGCGTTCCGGCGGCTCTCCCTTGCGCAGGGCGGTGCCTGGGAGGACCTCGGGGTGGCGGGGCACCTGGAGAGCATGGCGCTCGTGGCCCACGGCGGCTTCATCTACCGTATTGGCGGCCTTCGCGTGGACAACGCCGCCGGCGAGCCCGAGGATCTCACCTCGGTGGCGACGGTCGAGCGCTACGATCCGCGCGAAGGGAAGTGGTCGGCCATGCCGGACATGCCGGAGGGGCGCTCCGGGCACGGGGCCGTGGTGGTGGGCGACCGGCTGTACGTCGTGGCGGGCTGGACGCTCGCGGGCCCCGGCGAGCTGCTGACCACAGGGGCCTCGCTCGACCTGTCGACGCCCGACGCGGCGTGGGTCCCCATGCCCGAGGCGCCGTTCGCGGTCCGCTCGCTGGGCGTCGCGAGGCGCGGTGACACGATCTATGCGCTCGGCGGCGTCGGCGAGGAGATGGCGTTCTCGAGCGAGGTCTACCAGTTCGACACGAAGACCGAGACCTGGTCGCCGGGCCCGGCGCTCCCCTCGGAGATCCCGATTGCGGGCTTCGGCGCGACGGCGTGCAACGACGAGCGGGACCTCTACGTCAACTTCGCCGACGGCCTCTTCCGGCTCAACGAGGCGGGCGACGGCTGGGAGCCCGCGGGATCCCCCGAGTTCACGCGGTATTTCAGCCCGCTGCTCTGTCCTGGCGGCGGCGAGGTGATCGTCCTCGGAGGGCGATCCACGGCGGACAACGAGCTGACCACCTCCGTCGAGTCCGTCGACGTGGCGCGGTGATCTTCCTGTGTCCCTCGGTTGGAGCCGGTTCCATTATGCTGGAGTCGTGCCCACCGCCGGACACGGGGCTGAGCGCTCTACCCTCCTCGGGTCTCGCGCGCGGCGGGGATCGTACAGGAGAACGTCGTCCCCTCGCCGAGCTCGCTGTCGACCGACATCTGTCCCCCGTGCGCCTCGACGATGCCCTTGACGATGTACAGCCCGAGCCCCGCGCCGGTGCAGCGCGTCGCCCGCGCCTGCCAGTAGCGATCGAACAGGCGCGGGAGGTCTTCGGGCCTGATCCCCATGCCCGTGTCGCTGACGGACAGGCGGACACCGGCGCCGTGGAGCTCCGCGCCGATCGTGATCTCGCGTCCTTCGGAGGTGAACTTCAGGGCGTTGCCCACGAGGTTCGACAGCACCTGGAGCATGCGGCCGCGGTCGCAGCTGAGCCGCAAGGCGCTCTCCGGCAGGACGGGGCGGAGCCGGATCTGCTTCTGCTCGGCGAGCGGCGCGAGCATCTCGACGACCTCATTGACGAGCGAGCCCACCTCGCACGGCTGGATGTCGAGCTTCAGGCCCTTCGCCTCGATGATCGCGGCGTCGAGCAGCTCGCCGAGCATCGCGATCGTGCGCTCCGCGGCGCGCTTGATCTGCTGCGCTCGACCGCGGATCGGCTGTCCCGCCGCGTCCGCCGGGGCCGATCGCTCGAGCAAGGACGCGGCCAACATGATCGACGACAGCGGGTTCCGGAGGTCGTGCGCCGCGATGGCCAGCGCCTCCTCGCGCAGCCGCCGCGCCCGCTGCTCGGCCTCATAGAGGCGCGCGCGCTCGAGGGCCTGCGCGCACTGCAGGGCGAGCGTCGTCATGAATCGCCGGTCGTCCTCGCTGATCCGACAGGCCTCGACGTACGTGACCCCGAGCACCCCGAAGGTCACGTCGCGCAGCGTCAGCGGGATGCAGATCCGCGTCTTGGCCCAGGCGCTGTTCGGCGCGTCGGGATAGGCAGCGTGAAGCGCCTCGAGCGAGTCGAAGATCAGCAGCTGTCCGGCGCGGATGCAGTCGACGACGGGCAGGCGAGCGGACATGGGAATGCGGCGCAGGAGATCGAGCATGTCCTCGGGGTAGCCGGGGGCGCGGAGGACATCGATCATGTCGTCTTCAGCGAGGAGCGCGACATACCCCGCGTCGGCGTGCAGCGCGGCGAGCCCCAGCGAGAGGACCACCTCGGCCACCTCCTGGGGCGTCACCGCGCGCGAGAGCTCCGACGTGAACGTCTGGAGGCGCGCGATGCGCGCCTCCGCCAGCTCGGCCCGGATGCGCGCGACGCGCTCGGAGGCGAGGGCCCGCTCCCGCGCCTCCTCGGCCCGCTTTCGGCGCTCGATCTCGTTCACGACCTCGACGATGTAGAGGGGCGCCCCCGCGCGATCGCGGGCGAGCGAGCGCGTGACAGCGACCCAGAGCATCGAGCCGTCCCGCCGTACGCATCGCTCCTCGGCGGTGGAGGAGGCGATCTTTCCATCACCCAGCGCATGGACGTGCCGGAGCGCTCCCTCCGCGTGGTCCGGGTGCCGGAGATCCTGGGCCCGGAGCGCCATCATCTCCCCGAGGGTGTATCCGAGCAGCTCACAGAGCTTCGGGTTCACGCGGAGCAAGCGATCGTCCAGGGAGACGTGGGCCATCCCCACCGCCGCCTGATCGAAGGTCGCGAGGAACCGCTCGTCGCTCTCGGCGCGCGCGATGCTCGCCGCGCGCGCCGAGAGCAGAGCGCGGACGGTCGTCACCAGGAGACGGCTCTCGATCGGCCATGCGCGCGAGCCGGCGCGACAGCAATCGAACGTCGCACCGAACGTCAAGCCGGACGTCGAACCGAACGTCAAGCCGGACGCCGAGCCGAACGTCAAGCCGGACGCCGAACCGAGCATCGACGTTGAATTCAACGTCGATGGCTGATCGACCGCCGCGCGGGACTGGCTCGTGTGCAGCACCGGGGTGGCTGCCGTGCCCAGCGCCTCCTGGACGCGCTGGCAGAGCTCGCACCGCTCGCCGTCCGGAAGATCGATGTTGAGGAGCACCAGGTCCGGCCGTTCTCGGGCTCCTCGCAAGCTCTCCGCGATCGTCGCCCCCAGCTCGACCCGCAGCCCTGCGGCCTCGAGCGTGCGGCGTATCTCCTCTCGTTGGGCATCGTCATGATCTACGATCAGGACGGTAGGTGCCTGCATATGGGTCGCGCTCTTCTTTGGGAGGATGGAGAATTGAAATAGCTCACTTCCTCGCAGCTCGCCCCTCGACGGATCTCGAGGGTACACACCATGGAAGATCCCCGGGCGCAGGATCACGGACGGCGGACGCGACCGCGCGCTCGAACGAGAGGTGGGCTCATGGTAGCGTGGCTAGAGTCAGCGCTCGAGGCAGGACGCCTCTACCGCTCGATCGGCGCCCTGAGCACGGAGCAGCTGCGTCCCCATGTGCACCGCGCCTGGGTGCGCTCTCATGGGGGAGGGGCCGATCCGCGCCGTCCCAAGGCCGAGTTCCTGAGCGCGCTCGACACCGAGCGCCTGCGCGAGCAGCACCGAGAGCTAATCCTCGCTGCCGGGCCCTACTTGCACGCGCTCAGCCGGGCCTCCGGCGACGAGCGCCATGCGATCATGGTGGGGGACGCACAAGCGGTTCTCCTGGATATCCACGGTGACGAGCAGACCATCCACGGTCCCGAGCGGGTGCCCGGTCCTGGGGCGCTGCTCGAGGAGAGCGCCTGCGGCGCCAACGGCGTCGGCACGGCGCTCGCCGAAGAGGGGTATACGGAGCTCGTGGGGCCGGAGCATTTCATTCAGGGATTCCACGCCTTCACGTGCCACGGGCTCCCGCTCCGGGACGGCGATGGGGCGGTGGTCGGCGTGCTCAGCATCTCGGTCAGGAGACCCGAGATTGGCTGGCGTCTCCGCGAAATTTTCCTTTGCGCCGCGCACGCCATCGAGATGGAGCTCGTCGCCGTACGGCTCGAGCGGGACATGGATCGTGTGCTCACCGCGCGGGAGGTGCCCATGGAGGACCTGAGGCGGCTGCTCCAGGACATCCTCCAGGCGCGCGCGGCCGCGCGCCTCAGGGTGGAGATCGCCGCGGATCAGCTCGCCGGGAGCCTGCTCACCCAGACGCGCGATCTGCTCCACCTGGCGGCGGCCGTGCTGCGCCGCTTTCGGCGCTGCGCCGCGCTGTGGCGAGCGCTCGCGCTGGACGGGGCGAGCGCGCCGCGCCCGGTGGCGCTCGACGCGTTGATCCGGGACCTCGCGGACCTGCTCGAGGTCGAGTCGGCCGTCTGCGACGTCACGACAAACGTCCAGGAGCTCGAGCCCATGATCGTCGAGGCAGACCACAACACCCTGGCGCGCGACCTCTTTCGCGTCCTGCTGAGCGCCATCCGCGCGGCGCGCCACGGCGCCGTGCACCTCACGCTCCGCGCGAGGCCGGCGGGCGGGGAGCTGTGCCTCACGCTCTCGCCCGGCGCGGGGGTCGCCGCGCGCGCGCCGCCCCCGGTGCGGATGGTGGTGCCGGCACACCCGGGAGCCTCGGAGCGCTCGCCGAGCGATCTCGCGGCGTGGGGGGCCTGAGCCGGCGGGCCCGCGCGCGGTGGCGGGAGCCGCGTCGAGATCGGCTCCACGGAGCTCGGGAGCTGCTGTTGAGCGGGGCGCTCGCCGTCAGCCGTCGGGGGCGCCCGGGCAGATCCCGTCGCGGATCGCGCCGGGCGGCGCCCCTCCGCCGGATCAGCGGGGGATGAGGTTGCGGCAGCCGCTGCCGCAGGCGTCCCCGTCGCGGTTGTTGCCGTCGTCGCACTCTTCCACGGCCTGGACGACGCCATCGCCGCAGTACTCGCCGAGCTTGCAGTCCTGCGCGCACTCGCCGTAGCCGCCGTCGTTCACCCCGTCGTCGCACTCCTCGCCCAGGCTGACGACGCCGTCGCCGCAGATCGGCTTGCACTCGCTGCGCGCCGTCGCAAAGCCTTGCAGCGTGAGCTTGAACGTCGACGCCGCGGTCTGGCGCTCGGCGTGGAACACGGCGATCTGGTAGACGCCGCCGTCCGTGAGGCCGAGGTCGACGTTCCGCGGCTGGATGTTGTCGTTCTCCTCCGTGGCGTAGGTGACCCTGCCGCCCCCGTTGGCGTTGATGACGAGGCGCCCGTTGACGGCGCTGTGGATGCCGCCGACGTCGACCGCGAGGCGATCGTTGATGAACACCCACACGTCGTCGTCGCCGGTGAAGTCGAGCTCGTACTGCTCGCCCGAGTTGTACTGGAACCAGTAGCGGATCTCGCTCGTGAAATGGAAGTTGTGCTTCGGGCTGCCCTGCTCCTTCAGCCAGTTGCCGCCGCCGTAGCTCGGGAAGATGTCGGCCGCGACGCGCTCGGCCGCCGGGGTGAACGGATCGTCGTCGACCGGGAAGAACAGCGGGTTGCCGTCGTAGGTCTCCTCGATATACCTCGCCCAGTAGACCCCGCCGCGCACCTCGCAGCTGTGGAACTCCTCGCTGTGGATGTCGCCGCACTGCGGGGTGGCCTGGGCCGACGAGGTGCACTCCTCGTCGTTCACCTCGTTGCCCACGTTGCCGCAATAGTGCTGGCTCTCCTGGGACAGCAGGGTCCACTGCTCGCCGTCCTCGCCCCAGCGGTTCACGAAGCGGCCGTCGCCGGTATCCCAGAGCGTGAGGGTGGTGACCGTGGTGCTGTTGGTGCCGGGCACGTCGTGGTACCACTGGCCGAAGGTCTGCGCGCTATTGACCAGGCTGTTTGCGGTGGTCATGTACGTCGGCTTCTTCTCGGCGTCGAGCCGCTGCGCGACCATGTTGAAGACCGGCGTGCTGCGGCCGGGACCATCCGGCTCGAAGTCGGGGTGTGCCTCCTTGAAATCGCGGAAGACGACCGGCACGGCCATCGATCCCGAGGGCTGGGGAACGGTGCAGGTGTAGCCCGGCTCCTGCGTGCACGTCGCGGAGCAGCCGTCGCCGTCGATGTTGTTGCCGTCGTCGCACTCCTCGCCGAGCACGAGCCCATCGCCGCAGCGGGACGCGCAGGAGCCAGCGGAGCAATCGGGCTCGGCCTGGCAGCTCGAGGAGCAGCCGTCGAACGGCATCGTGTTGCCGTCTTCGCAGCTCTCCGCGCCCTCCTGCGTCTTGTCGCCGCAGGTCGTCGGCGTGCAGGTGCTCGGGCTGCCGCTGCACTTGAAGCCCACCTCCACCTTGCAGCTCGGCGAGCAGCCGTCGCCCGCGCCGGTGTTGCCGTCGTCGCAGAGCTCCGGGAACACCACGGCGCCATCACCGCAGCGGGCGATGCGCGTGCAGGCGACCCCGGGCAGCGGGCACGACCAGCCGAGCTCGACCGAGCGGCAATCCGCCGCACAGCCGTCCTCGCCCACGGCGTTTCCGTCGTCACACGCCTCGTCGTTTGTCAGGCTCCCGTCGCCGCAACGGAAGACGTCGTCGCCGATGCCGATGTCCGATCCGCTCCCCGTCGTGTCACCGTCGCCGAGATCGCCGCCGGTGCTGGTGGTGGGATTGTCCCCGTCGCTCGGGCGAGCGCCTCCGGCGGGGCGCTCGTTGCTCGCAGAGCAGCTCGCCGCCAGGGCGGCGCAGCTCGTGATGAAGATCGTCGAACCAAGCCACGAAGATCGAGGACGCATGACCTGCTCCTTCCGGTTGCCCGGGACCTCTCGGGATGCGTGAATTGGCGACAGTCTCCCACGCTGGTGCCCTGAATTCGAGCGCTTCCTGCGCGAGCCGCCGCCTCCAGGGCTGTTGGATAAAGGCGACTCTCCTCGGCGCGAACAAATCCTGATACAGCGTCTCTTTCCCCCGAGAGCGGACCGCGTGAGGGACGTAGACTCGCGCGCCGGCCGGCTCGCTCTTCCTCGCAGCGCGGCCGGCCCGTCACCGGACCTGGAGTGCGTGCTGCGATCGTCTGACTCGACCCGATGAACGCCGGAGCAGCGCGTCGACGCGTCGACGCATCGCGTGCTCCAGTGACAGGCATCCTGGCGAGTCGCGGCCTCTCAACAGGCCTCTCCCATTGACGAGCTCCGATGATGGCCCGTCTCGTCGCATTTGACGCTGTGCGCCTGGTGTATGACGCTTCGCGCCCATCGAATGACGCTGTGCGCCTGGCAAATGACGCCTCGCGTGTGGTGGGCGCACGGTGCGTCCGGGCAGCTCGACGATTCAGGCGCCATTTGAAAGTCAAGCGTCTCGTGGAGGTGGTCGTATCGTGCAGCGTTCCTGCAGGATCCCGTTGGAGGAGAGCGCCTCCTTCGATCCACCGTCGTGGGAAAAACACCGCCATATCGATAATCGGTCCAGGCACCGCGGGTGCGTCTCGTCTTGACCCTCTGTTTGGCGGCGGGTAACATGCGGGCCCGGTTGGCAACCCGTCGGTGTTGCTTGATTGCGAATTCTGCGCAGGGTCGACTGTCGAGCGCGACCAACCGTTGATCTGGCTTTGATTGTCTTAAGGACGGGCCTTGGGGGTTGTCGCTCGAAGCAGTGCGCCGTGCTCTGAAGTCGTGCTTAACGAAAGAACGAACCTATGAGAATCCGAAGAAGCCATATCTTCTTGTGTTCCTTCGCCGCCCTCGGTCTGATGGGCATCGCCTGCGGCGGTGACGGCTCGAGCGCGACGGGCGGGGAGGGGCTTTCGGGCTCCGGCGGCGCCAGCAGCGGCAACGGCAGCGGCGCAAGCAGCGGCAACGGCAGCGGCGCAAGCAGCGGCAACGGCAGCGGCAACGGCAGCGGAAATGGCAGCGGCAACGGCAGCGGCGCGGGCAGCTCGACGGGCAGCAGCGACACCACCAGCGGCGCGGGCGCTGGAATCCCGAGCGGCGCCGGCAGCGGCAACCCGGACCACAATCCCACGCCGGAGACCGATGGCTCGCCGAACGGTAGGTTCCGGATCAATACAAAGAACGGCCGCCTGACGGACGGCGGCGCCGAGTTCCAGGTTCGCGGCGGCAACTGGTTCGGGCTCGAGGGACAAGACGATCTCGAGCGTCCCGGCGCCATGGAGCTCTTCATCGGGTCGATGTGGTGGGCGAACGCCAGCGCCCCGCGCACCATCAAGCAGACGATGCAGGAGCTCACGAGCTCCAACCTCAAGTTCAACACGATCCGGCTCCCCATCGCGCCGCAGACCCTGATCGCCAACCACCCGGACGGCGACTACAGCATCGAGACGCCCCGCATCAAGAACAACAACCCGGACGTCTACCCGTACGCCAACGCCTACGAGGCGCTCGAGGACTTCCTCAAGCAGGCCAACGAGGCCAAGCTGAACGTCATCATCGGCATCCACTCCTGCTCGAACCACATCGGGTGGCGCAAGGGCAGGCTCGACGATGCGCCGCCGTACGTGGACAGCAACCGCGAGAACTACGATTACAAGGCGGACGACTACAACTGCAAAGAGGGCGAGGACGCCTACAACTACGACAAGTGGCTCGCGGACATCCGTAAGATCGCGCAGCTGCCCAAGAAGCTCGGGATCAACAACATCCTCGGCATCGATTGCTTCAACGAGCCGTGGAAGTACAGCTGGCCCGAGTGGGCGGACATGGCCAAGGCCTGCTACGACGTCATCGCCGAGGAGAATGACGACATGATCGCGGTCGTCCAGGGCGTGTCCGGCAGCCACCAGCCCGCGGGCGCCAGCGGCCTGACGCTGGAGCCGGAGCCCCACGGCGACACCGAGCTCAACCCGAACTGGGGTGAGAACCTGTACGGACAGCGGGACTACCCGATCCAGGTCCCCAAGAATCGGCTCTGCTTCTCGCCCCACACCTACGGGCCTGCAGTGTACGTTCAGAAGCAGCACGTCGATCAGTCCAAGCCCGAGTGCAAGGGGCTCGAGGACGAGGAGGCCGCCAAGGCCAAGTGCGGCCTGATCCTGGAGCGGAGCAACGCCGAGGCTGTCGCGAAGATGGAAGCGCAGTGGGACGAGCACTTCGGGTACCTGCACGACGAAGGGTTCTGCGTGCTCACCGGCGAGTTCGGCGGCGTGAAGGACTGGCCGAAGAACGAGATGGACCCGGGGCTGGCCACCATGTGGGCGCACTTGCCTGCCGGCAAGCGCTACGACTGGGAGTGGCAGAACATGTACGTGGACTACCTCATCAAGAAGAAGATGACGGACTTCACGTACTGGTCCATCAACCCCGAGTCGGGTGATACGGGTGGTATCTACGGCCACAAGTACACGGACGCCGACAAGTCGGGCTGGGGCACCTGGACCGAGCTCGACAAGGAGAAGGTCGACATGCTCGCCCGCCTCAAGTAGGCCGAGCCGCTGATCTGGAAGACCGCCCGCAGGCCTGGACCTGCGGGCGGTTCTCTTTTGTGACCTCGGCTCGGTGACCCCAGCGCGCCACGGCGGGGTTGGCCCGGGTCGTGGGTCAATCGCAGCTGTTGTCGCGCGCGTTCACCAGCGTGAGGTCGCGGAAGGTGCTGTTCTCGGCGCAGGGGTTCTCGTTGACGGCCGTGTCCGTGATCGTGAGGTTCTGGATCGTGATGTCCGAGGAGTTCGGGAACTCGGTGCGTGCGGCGAGCCGGATGTCGCCGCCGCCGTCGACGGTCCCGGACTCGGCGGCGATGTTCACGTTGTGGCAGTTCTCGAGGAGGATCGAGTTGTTGCCCGTGTCGGCGAGATCGATGCGGTCGATCGTGACGCCCCCGCTCTCGGACACGCAGAAGATCCCGCGCCCGCCGCCGCGGGCGATGACCTGGCCAACGTGGATGTTGGTCGGGTAGCCGCTGCCGATGCGCCCCGCGCGGTTGGCGAGGCGGAACGCGGCGTAGCCGGTGCCAGCGCCCGCGTTCACGGCGTCGACCGTCCCGACCTCGGCGTTTGTCGTGTCGTTGAGGAGCAGGCCGCACTCCCCGGTGTCGCGCGCGATGACGGTGCCGATGCGGATGTCGTCGACCCCGTAGGTCTCGACGCCGTGAGAGCTGGTCCCCTCGGCGTAGACATGGTCGATCTCGATGTTCTTCACCTTGTTGGCGCGGTCCGAGCGCCCATGGTTGTCGATGCGGACGCCGAGGCCGCTCGAGACGCGCAGCTCGACGTGGCCGAGGCGCAGGTTCTCGACGTCGCGGAAGAACATGGCGTAGAGCGGGGTGCCGCTGATCGTGACGTTCGGGATCTCGATGTCGGTCCGGCCGCGCGCGTAGATGGGCGCATTGTCGCCGGAGCCGCCGCCGGTGACGTCGATCGTGCCGCAGACGTTGAGCACGGTGTAGCTGGGCACGTTCAGCCGCGAGCTCGCGGCGACGGTCCCCGAGCCCTGGACGAGGACGCTCTCCTTGCTGGTGCGGCCGGAGCTCAAGCTGTCGAGCGCGGCTTGCATCGCGGCCCGCATGTCGCCGCCGCTGTAGACGTTGCGAGCGCCGTTCCGCGCGCTCCAGTCGGAGCCGGAGCGGGTCACCACGGCGTTGTAGCCGCTCGTGTCTCCGTCGCACGGATACGCCGCGTCGCCGCCGCCGCCGCCGCCCGTTCCCGCCCCTCCGGCGCCGTTTCCTCCGGTGCCGGCCGCGCCGGAGCCTGCGCCGCCGCCCGCGTCCCCGCCGGTGCTCGCCGTACCGGGGTCCGCGCCTCCAGCGCCGGTGCCGCTCGTGGCGGCTGAGCCTCCCGAGCCAGCCGCGCCGGCGCCCGACGTCCCGCCGCTCGTGACGCCGCCGCCCACGCCCGGGCCACCGCTCGCGGGCGTGCCCCCGGTCGCCGACCCGCCGCCGCTGCCGTCATGGTCGCTGTCGGCGTCCGATCCGCAGGCCGCGACCACGAGCAACCCGATGAGGGTCGCGGGAATCGCTGAGATGGTGCGTATTCGAGTCTTCATCCTAAGCTCCGAAACGTGAGGGAGAGACCTGGCGGCCCCTGGTCCACGCTCGCCCCGCAGCTCGGGGCGCGGGCCCCTGAGGGGCAGCGTCGAGCGATGACAGACCGCCGTCGCCGGGAGGGTGTCGGCGTGGGGGCAAAACCAATCACGGCTCTCGACCAGCGACGATGTGTTCGCCTGCGAGCGCACGATTGCAGCGCTATGCCTCGACGGCTCGATGCTCGAAGGGGGCGATCCACTGCGGCGCATCAAGCGGCCTATCGTCTTGCCGGTGTGCCGCCCTGGGAAGGATTCCTCTGTCCGGGCCGATTACCCACCCTCGCGCTCGTCTCCTCAGCTCACCTGGCGACATGCCTGTATTCCGTGCTCTCCGCCGGTGCGACGAGAGCTGCCCCACCGCGCTCCGGGCGGATCGGCGGCGCGCACGCCGATCGGCGGCAGCGGCGCACTGCCGTGTTCCGCGGCGGTCCCGGCTTGGCTACGCTTCCTCACGAGCTCGCCCGTCTCGCGCGTGGATCCGGCGCCGAGCGCGCTGCTCTCCGAAGCCCCGCACCCGCCATGTACCGAACCGCCGCTCCCCTGCCTCCCGAGCCGCCCCGCGAGTGGCAGCTCATCGTCGAGGCCTTCCTGTACGAGCACCTCTCCGTGCCCGAGGCGTGGCTCGCGCGCGCCGGGGGCACCGTCGCGCTGCTCGTCGGCGCGCGGATGCTCGCGCCCGAGCACCACGGGGAGAACCGCGCCTGGCTGTTCGGCGATCTGCGGCGGATGGAGGGCCAGCGGCCGCCGCTCCTCGCCCCCGCCTCGTTCGGGCTGGAGCGCGTGTGCGCGCCGGGCGACGCGGAGGCCGTCCCGCGGCACGTCGCCGTGTGCCCCTGGCCCGACGCCGCGGGGATGACGCTGGCGGGCATCGCGCGCTACCTTCCGGGCTCGCGCTTCGAGATCGGCGCCGCGGCGGAGGTCGCGGCGCAGCTCGCGCGCGTGCGGCTCGCCGTGCCGCACGCGCGCTTCACGTACGCGCGCGTCATCGTCTTCGAGAGCGGCGAGGTGCGGGTCGCGCCGCCCCTCCCCGAGACGGAGCGCTCGGCCGCGCCGAGCACGACGGGGCTCGAGTACCTCGACGATCTGGGAATCAGGGCCTCCCAGCCCCACGACCCCAAGGACGTGGAGCCAGGCCTCGGCGTCGCGTCGGCGCTCTTCGAGCTCGTCGCGGGCTTCGGTGAGGCGGGCGGCGTGGCGAAGCGCCAGTTCCTCCACGCCGCGGTCACGGCGCAGCCCGCTCATCCGCTGCCGTCGGACTTCGGGGTGCGCAGCCGCGAGGTCGACGCCCTCGTCGCGCGCGGCACGTCGGGCGAGGCGTCGCTCCCCGAGCTCGCGCAGGCGCTCGCGGCGCTCAGCCAGGCGCTCGACGGCGCAGCCGCGCTCGGGCGCGCGGTGCGCGCGAGCGTCGCCGCGGCCGCGCCTTCACCGCCCCACCGGCAGACGTGGGATGGAAAGCGTATTTACATGGTCTTCCCCGACGTGCAGGCGCTCCCCGTCGGCGCAGGCTGGCCGGGGCCCGAGCCATGACCCGAGCCGTGAAGGGACCGCGCCGCCGCGGCGCCTCGCGCGTCTCTCGTGGGGTGGCCGCGGCTAGCCGCAGCCGGGCACTTCGTCGAAGCTAAAGAAGATCTGCTTCCCCATGGAGCGGGACAGCTCGACCATCTCGTCGGCGCCCTTCGAGGGGCCGCCGATCCGCAGACAAGCGTCGCAGCGCGCGACGAGCCGGCGGGCGACGGGGTGGAAGATCTCGTTCCAGATCTCGTCCCCGATCTGCCGCGACCCGGCGTGCTCGATGAGCGGCAGCGCGAACCATTCCCCGAGGACGGGGAGGTGGCCGGCCCGGAACAGGCGCACGGCCATGTCGTTCATCGCGCGAACGTTGGCCGCGATCAGGGCGGGATCATCCCCTGTGCCGGAGCGATAGGGCCCGGCGACGAGGATCATGAGGGGCTGGGCGGGCTGCATCGTCTGCCGTCACGCCGGGGCTTGCAGGTCGCGATCGGCGCTCGGGAACCAGCGCGTCGCGATGCGGACCGCGTTGGTGGCCGCGCCGAGCCGAAGGTTGTCCCCGACCACGGTAATGCACACGCTCTTCCGGTCGCGATCCCGGGGATCGGGGCGGATGCGACCCACAAGCGCGAGGTCTCGGTCCTGCACGCAGTGGAGCGCGCTCAGGCCCTCGCCGGCGGCGCCGGGGAGGTGCTTCACGAAGGGCGACAGCGCCGGATCGCCCAGGATGCTCGCGACCCGATCGAGGTCGACCGGGCGATCGAAGGTGACCCACGCGTTCTCGTAGTGGCCCACCGCGACGCCGACCCGGCAGCACTGCGCGGAGACGCCGAGCTCCGGCATGCTCAGGATCTTGCGGCTCTCGAAGATGAGCTTCCGCTCTTCCGAGGAGAAGCCGCTCTCGTCGGTGCCGCCGTTGTGCGGGACGGTGTTGGCGGCGTAGCCCGACGGCTTGAACGGCTGGCCCAGCCGATCGAGGGCCTGGAAGCCGTCGCGCGCGTCGGCGAGGAACGCGTCCAGCGCGGCGATGCCGGCGCCGCTGACCGCCTGGTAGGTGCTCACCGTGACCGCGCTCAGCCCGAACTCCCGGCGCAGGGGCGAGAGCGCGAGCATCAGCGGGATGGTCGTGCAGTTCGGATTGGCCACGAGCTGGACCGAGTCGTCGACGATGCTGGAGTTCACCCCGGCGACGACGAGCGGCACCTTCGGATCGGCGCGGTAGGTGTTGCTCTTGTCGATCACGCGGTACCCGAGCTCCACGAGCCGCGGGACGTACCGCTTGCTGTGATCGTCATCCAGGGCCACGAACGCGAGGTCACCGCGGGGGGCGTCCTGCGCCTCGAGGCGCGACGCGCCGAGCACCTCGTACGACTTGCCGTCGAGGGTGAGCTCCTGGTCCCGGCTCGCGAACAGCGCGAGCGTCGCGCTGGGCCAGGCCCGCGCGATGAGGGTGATGGTTTCGCGGCCGACAAGGCCCGTGGCGCCGAGGATGCAGATTCGCATAAGGGCGCTCTTTACCAGACTGGGGCCCTGCCGACGAGGGGCGAGTGGGTGGGCGCCGCAGCGACGTTCTACCTTCCGACGCTTCCCGCGCTTCCCGCGCTTCCCGCGCTCCCCGCGCGGCGCGTCACCTCCGCCCGCGCGCCCGGCCGCCGCCCCCGCGGCGGCGGCTTCGGGGCGCGCCGCGCTCAGATGACCGTGCCCGGCGGGACGACGGCGTTCTTCGGGACGACCACGATGCCCTCCCGGGCCGCGTAGTACGGGGCGTCGGTGTCCGGCCGGTCGGGGATGTTGCGGATGACCACCCCATCGCCGATGCGCGCGTTCTTGTCGATGATCGCGCCGTCGATCGTGCACCCCCGGCCGATGCCGATGGGCGGGAGACCCCGCGTGCTCTCGGGGCCGTGGGCCTGGAACAGGGACTCGTAGTCGGCGCCCATCATGACCGTGTTCGACATGCTGACGTGGGGCCCGATCGAGGAGAGTTGCCCGACGACCGACCGGGAGATCTTCGACTCGATGATCCGGCTCCCCTCGGCGAGGAGCACCTGGTCGAGGACCGAGCCGGCCGTGACGTGGGCCGGGGGGAAGAACTGCGGGCGGGTGTAGATCGGCCGCTGCGGGTCGTAGAACGAGAACGGAGGATCGGAGTCGGTGAGCGCGAGGCTGGCCTCGTAGTAGCTGCGGATCGTGCCGATGTCCTCCCAGTACCCGTCGAACGTGTAGGTCATCATCCGGTGGGTGTCGAGCGCCCGGGGGAGGATGTGGCTGCCGAAGTCGGAGGCGTTGTCTCGCTCGAGCATCTCGTAGAGCGCCTTCGCGCTGAAGATGTAGACGCCCATCGAGGCCAGCCACGGGTTCGCCGGATCGGGCAGCTGCCGCACGTTGTCGAGCAGCTTCATGTCCTTCGGCTTCTCGACGAACTTGACCACCCGCCCGGTGTCGTCGGTGTCCACGATGCCGAGGCGCGACACCTCGGCCGTCGGGACGGGGCGAACGGCGAGCGTGACGTCGGCCCGGGTCTCGCGGTGGTGCTCGAGGAAGGGCTCGTAGTCCATGCGGTAGAGGTGATCGCCCGAGAGGATCATGACGTCCCGCGGGTTCGGCGACTTGACCTCCACGAGCTGCTTGCGGACCGCGTCGGCGGTGCCCTGGTACCAGTCGCTGTGGGTCGGCGTCTGCTCGGCGGCGAGGATCTGCACCGCGCCCGCGGAGAAGACGTCGAATCGATACGTCTGCGTGATGTGGTTGTGGAGCGAGACCGAGTTGAACTGCGTGAGGATGTGGATGCGGTTG
Source organism: Sorangium sp. So ce375 (assembly GCF_051473855.1). NCBI lineage: Bacteria > Pseudomonadati > Myxococcota > Polyangiales > Polyangiaceae > Sorangium > Sorangium sp. So ce375. The sequence continues at coordinate 7,615,288 of NZ_CP150335.1, read as the reverse complement.
AAGCCCGAGTTGAGGCAGTTGCTGATCGGGATGTCGACCAGCCGGTACTTGCCGCCGGTCGGGACGGCTGGCTTCGAGCGCAGCTTGGTGAGCGGGTAGAGGCGGCTTCCTACGCCTCCGCCGAGGATCAAAACCACCACGTCGTTGTGCTTCAAGCGGATCTCCGCGATGTGAGGGGGACGGTTCGACGCCCGGGACGAGTTGGGCGGCGGCTACACTAGCAGGTGTGGCGCGGCGACCGGGGCCGCAGAATGAGCTCAGCGGCAGCGCGCCGGGCGATCGCTCGGGCGGGGGCCTTCCCGGGCGATCGCCCCCGTCTGCTCGTCCACGCTGAGCGAGGTGATCCGCGGGTCCGGCGAGGTGTCCACACGCACGGTCACCGAGAGCGCGCCGCGCTCGCAGCGCAGGCCGAAGCGCGCCGACGTGGCGCTCTCGACCGTGGAGGAGCCGTCGAGCGCGCATGCCCCCACACGCGCGCCGGCGTCGCGCAGCGTCCTTCGCAGCGACGCGAGGTGAGCCTCCGGGAACCAGCCAGGCCGGAGCCTGCGATCGAGCGCCTCGGTGCGCGCGCGGCCGATGACCGACGCGACCGCCTCGGCCGCGCGGCGCACGGGCGGGGAGGGTGGGACGACGCGCGCCACCATGGCGCCGGTCGCCGCGAGCCGGCCGAGCACCTCCGCGTTGAGCGACTCGAGATCGGCCCCGGCCACGTTGGTGAGCGCGACGATGCCGACGCCCCGCTGCGGGAGGAGCACCACCGACGCGGAGTATCCGTCGATCAGGCCGTTGTGGAAGACCACGTGGCCGAGGTCGCAGTCCTCGCGCACGTGCCAGCCGAGCCCGGGGCCGCCGTCGTCGCCGGCGGCCGCGAACGCCGAGCCGTTGCGCGCCATCATGTGCGACTCGCGCACGGTGCTCCGCCGCAGGGCGCCCGTCTCGGGCGCGTCGCGCGCGGGCCAGGCGGCGAGCTGGAACCCGACGAAGCGACCCATGTCGGCGAGGCTGGCGTAGAGGCCCGCGGTGGCCTCGGAGTCCCCGAGCCGCCAGGGCTGGATCGGCGTCACGGCGCCGCCCTCGCCGCGCGCGTGCGGCGACGCGAGCGCGCCGGGCGGCACCTGGGACGCGTCCCAGGCGGCGTCGCGCATGCCGAGCGGACCGAGCAGCGCGTCGCTCATGTAGCGCCTGTACGGCGCGCCGGCGGTGCGCGCGATGAGCAGCCCGAGCAGCGAGTAGCCGAGGTTCGAGTAGGACGTCTCGGTGCCCGGCGCGCTCTCGAGCCCGAAGCCGTCGAGCGTGGCCAGGATCTCCCGCTCGGTGACGTCGCGCGACGTCGAGGCGGGGGAGAACACGCCGAGCCTTGGCAGGCCGGAGCTGTGCGTGAGCAGGTCGCGGACCGTGATCTGCCGCGCGTCGCGCGTCGGGTACACGACGCCGGCGAGCGCGGGCAGGTAGCGCGCCGCCGGGGCGTCGATCGACAGCCGCCCTTCGTCGCGGAGCCGCAGTATCGCCGCCGCGGTCAGCGGCTTCGTGACGGAGCCGATGCGGAAGCGCGTGTGCTCGTCGACCGCCCCGCCCGCCGCGACGTCCCGCACGCCGAGCAGCGCCCGGATCGCGAGCCCCTCGTCGATGACGACGCCGAGCGCGAGCGCCGGCAGGCGCTCCCTCTCCGCGCCGCGCTGCGCGATCGCCTGCACGTCGGCCGCCGCCGCGCGCAGCTTCAGCCCGCGCTCCGGATCGGGGAAGCTCGGCGTCGGCGCGGGCTCGCTGGCGAAGCGCTGGCCGAGCGGCGCCGCGGCCACCTGCCCGAGGGCCCGCGGTGCGGGCGCGGCCTGCGTGCACCCGCAGAGGAGCGGGGGCGATGCGGAGAAGACGGCCGCGGCGAGGAGCGCGGCGAGCCTGTCGTCGATCGTCCTCAAGTCGGAGCCACGACTCTCGCTCTTCGATCGCGACCCGACAATTCGAAATGGACCGGGCGGCGGGGGGCGCTCTCGATTTTCTCGGTGGAGGTAGGCGGGGAGCGCGACCTCTGCGCAGGTCGCGCGGGGCTCCCACCGTGTGATCCGCGCGCGCCACCCGTGATGCCGTGGCGGCGCGCGGCGCGCGGCACGCGGCATCGCCGGCGCCGGCGGCCGTGCGCGCCTACGCCCGCGCGAACCGCTCGACGAAGGCCTTGTAGTTCGGCCGATCGTCGCCCCGGTCGTACACCGCGAACACGACGCGCGAGAACACGCCGCGGAAGCGCGGGCCCTCGAGACACCTGGCGAAGACGTCGGCGACCTCGCGCGGATCGTTGCGGAAGACGCCGCACCCCCACGCCCCGAGGACGAGGCACCGGTGCCCGTGCGCGCCCGCGGCCGCGAGCACCATGTCCGCGCGGCGCTCCAGGGCGGCGCGGATCTCCTGGTCCGTGGCGTCGTCGCGCTGAAATGCCTCCCCCGCGTTCGGCGCCGGCGCGGTGATGATCGACAGCGCGAACGGCCGGTCCAGGAGGGCGTGCTGCTCGTCGCGGAAGAACGGCACGTCCGGCGAGTAGATGAGGTGGTCGGTATAGATGAAGCTCCCGCAGGCGCGGTTCTGGTCGTAGTAGTCGCGCTGTTCGACCAGGCACGCGTACAGCGCGGAGCACCTGGCGAGGTCCTCCTCCTGGGCCTTGGCTCCGCGCAGGAACCCGCCCCCGGGGTTCTTGGCGGACGCGAAGTTGAGGGCCATGACGCGGGCCTCGCCCTCCTGCTCGACGAGCCGCCGCCCCGCCGCCCCCGTGGTCTCGCCCGTGACCTCGATCACCGCCGGCCGATCGAGGCGCTCCTTCGGCTCCCAGGCGTCGAGTGAGCCGGGCCGGTAAAGCACGGTCCCCTTCACCGCGCCGAGCACGCGGTCGCGGATACGGACCGTCGCGCCCGAGGGCGCGATGTACTCGCCCCGACTCGCAACCTGCACGGTCTCGGCGGCGATGCTGGTCAGCTTCATGCGCACAAGGATTGGCGAGCCGCGGCCGCTCGTCCAGCGAAACGCGCCCCCGCGGCGGCGGAGCGCGGCGTCACGCCGATGGAGGCGCAGGCGAGCCGGCGATTTCCTCCGCGCGCCACCCCCGCGCTCCGGCGCCGCGTCAGCGGCGGACGGCGAATAGCGCCCACTGCCCGTCGCGCGCGACCAGATGGATCCGCTCGTCGGCGAGCAGCGCGGGGGAGGGCGAGCGCAGGAACGCTGGCCAGCGCGAGGACGGCGAACGCGCTCGGGACGCGGTACCTGGCGGTCGGCGACTCGGGCGACGCCGCGGCCTGCGCGATCCACCCAGCGCGAACGCAGGACGACGCACCGGTCGATGCGACCCCTCGAGCCCGGCGCGGCGGAGCGCGCTGCGCGCTCCGCGTCGGCCTCGATGCGCAAGGCCTTGCACCGGTGCGCAAGCTCCCGCTGCCACGCGCAGACTCCATTGCTGCCTGATCGACCGTTGGACGGCAAAGTCACGCCATCGCCCGTGCGGCACGTCGCTTGCCAATAACCGACGTCGAACCCGGACACCATCCGCATCAAGGCCAGCAGTCGAGTCGTCCGGAGCCGCCGTGGGAGCCTCTGCCGCCCGGCGGAGCTCACTGCGGCGCTGCGCGCCCTCGCCCGACCCGAGAGGGACAGGCATGAACGAGAGGTATTCATATGATGAGTCATCCGTCTCTGGAGTCTCGTCTCCTTCTTGGAACTCTTTGTCTCGTCGTCTTATCGCTCGCGCCGGTCGGGTGCGCCGCCGGCGCGCCGGCCGGAGGGGAGATCTCCGAGGAGGTCGGTGATACGGAGGTGAGCTTCGACGAGCTCGTGGCTCGCACCTATCGGGAGCCGGACAGCGGTATTTACATCGTCGATGGCGACATTCCCATCGAGAGCCTCGACGGGCTCGAGCGCTTCTATGAGCGCCACGTCCAGCGCGGCGCGCTCGTCGTCGACCAGGACCATGGCAGGGACGTGAGGTGGAGCGACAAGGAGAAGCTGAAGCTGAGCTACTGCGTGAGCGAGGCGTTCGGCGAGGATCATGGCGCGGTGGTCTCCGCGCTGGGGAGCGCCGCCGCGGCCTGGGAGGGGGTCGCGAACGTCCGCTTCGTTCACCGCGCGGACCAGGACGCCGCGTGTGATGCGCGGAACAAGCGGGTCGTCTTCGACGTGCGCCCGGTGAACGGGCAGCCTTACTACGCGCGCGCGTTCTTCCCCGACAGCTCGCGCCGCGCGCGCAATCTCCTCATCGACTCGACCGCCCTCGGCCCGCTCGATCTCTGGACGCTCACGGGCGTCCTGCGGCACGAGCTCGGCCACGCGCTCGGCTTCCGGCACGAGCACACGCGGCCCGAGTCGGGCGCGTGCTTCGAGGACGACGGATGGCGCGCCCTGAGGCCGTACGACGCGGGCTCGGTGATGCACTATCCGTGGTGCAACGGCACGAACTGGGGCGACCTCGACCTGACGGACGACGACGCGCGCGGCGCCGCGGCCCTGTACGGTCCGCCCTGCCGGTGAGCTCAGCGCCGCGGCGCGTGCGGCGCGCCGCGCCCGCGCAAGCGCGGGGAGCCCGAGGGACCATGGCGCGGGCGCGCCGCGCGTGAGATCATGGCGCGCCGTGGACGAGGTCGAGCTCAGCGTCCAGCGAACCTCGGCCGAGGTGGCCGCGACCGGCACGCGCGCCACCTGGGCTCACGGCTACGAGCGGCGCGCGGGCGTCGGCTCGTCGTCGGGCAGGCCCGCGATCGCGCTCGGCGTCGCGAACACCCCCTGGACGTCGTCGGCCGGCGCCCAGTGCCCCGCGCACATCAGCGAGCCCCCGGTGATCTCGGGCTGCGGCGACAGGCGCGCCTGCACGTCGTCCGCGTGTACGCACACGTTGACGTGCAGGCGCGGGTCCGCTTCCGGCCGCTGGGCCAGCGCCCGGTGTACGGCGGTCGCGAGCTCGAGCGCCGCGCGCCTTTCCTGTAGCTCCTCGTCCGCGTTTCCCGTGAGGATGCGCACGCCGAGCACCTCGTTGCCGGTGATCGACGCCAGGATGAACCCCGCCCGCGAGAGCTGCGACTCGGCGATGTCGAGCACCCGACCGATGTCGAAGGTCAGCGCGTCGTCGAGCTCGCCGGCGTCGCCGCGCGTCCGGACCTCCAGATAGACCGCCACCGCAGGGTGCGTCGGGTCGGGCACGCTCTGCAGGCCCGACGCGGGCCCGCCGATGGCCTCCCTGAGGGCGCGCATCAGCTCCTCGACCGAGCCGAAGCGCCGCTCCCGCCGCTTCTCCATGCACCGCAGCACCACCGCGTCGACCTCGATGGGCAGCGGGACCCGCAGGCTCGGGGGCAGCGGCGGCTCCTCCAAGTGCTTCCGCACCATCTCATCCATGTCGTGTGTGTGGAACGGCAACCGGCCCACCAGCATGCGATGAAGGAGGACGCCGAGCGCATAGACGTCCACCCGTGCATCGATGGGACCGCCGAGTATCTGCTCTGGGGCCATGATGGATGGCGTCCCGGGCATACGTCCGGCGGTGGTGAGCCAGGTCGACCCCTCCTCGGGCGCCATCATCTTCGCAATGCCGAAATCCAGCAGTTTCACGGTACGCGGCGGGCCCGAGCAGATGAAGATGTTGCTCGCCTTCACATCCCGGTGAACGATGCCCGCTGTGTGCGCGGATGCTAATGCAGCACACACAGGCTCCATCAACTCCAGCGTCTCACGCGGCGTGAGGCGCGTCTCGGATCGGATCAGCGCGTCGAGCGTCTGGCCTTCGAGGCGCTCCATGACATAGAACGGCTGATAGTTGTTCAGCTCACCTACTCCGTAGATTTCCACGATGTTGGGGTGGGATATCGACCGCAGCACCTCGATCTCGCGCGCGAACCGATCGACCACGCGGCGAGAGTGGGCTACCGCCTCGCTCAGCACCTTGACCGCGGCGGGTCTGCCCGATCGGACGTGCCTCGCCCCGTAGACCACTCCGCAGCCGCCACGCGCGATGAATCCTTCGAGGATGTACTCGCCCGCCAGGGTACCCGGCGGGAACTCGCCGCGCGCGGCCGACCTCTCGAAGTCCGAAAACGGCCTGGTCTCGTCCTCTTCGTCGCTCATCTGCCCCTCCGCGCCGTGCGTCGCGATGCGTCGCGGTGCGTTACAGCCCTGCCGTCAACGTGTTCTCCCGATCGAACGCAACCTTTACTAAAGCGCTATGCAGAAGCATTTCGAAATGGTAACTTAAACTTTGCGGCTACTCGACCTTAAACGCCAAATCGCGGCGATGAAAAGGGGGACCGTCATGGTTCTTTGCTGTGCACGACGTGTTGCGGTCTTCGCATTACCTCTGCTTACCGCTGCCTGCATCGGCGCCGAGCTCGACGAGCAGGCGGAGGAGCTCGGCGGAGAAGAGGAGCTCGTTGGAGAAGCCGACAGTGAGATCACCAGTGTCAACGGTGCCTTATTGAATTCGCTGGGCGCGAACTCGCTGCGGCTGAACTCGCTGCGGCTGAACGGGTTGCCGATGGGCGCGCTGCAGCCGAACTATCTGGATCCGAACGCTCGTTCGGCCATCAAGGACCCGGGACCGAACGGCACCCTGGCGAGGGAGGTTGTGCGCTACGTCGTGAGCTGCGCGCTCCGCCCGGACCAGTCGTTCTCGTTCTCGTGGACCGACAGCGGCGGGGTCGTTCACCCGGAAGTGTATCACGGCGAGCTCGGGATCGCGCACTGGTGGGCGTATGGACCTATCTCCAATGATCAATTCCCACAGCGTCACGTCACGGCCTGCCTCGCCGCGCGGACGAACTGGTACGGCACCTCGGTGATGGTCTCCCTGCGCAACACGGAACCCTCGATGGATTCGACAGCGTCGGAGATCTCGACCTATAGCGTGAGGGAGGGCGCGTTCTGGGGAAACATTTTTGCCTCGACGCCCTATGTGCGCGCCTGCTACTCGCCAGCTGGCGTCACCCGCGCGCGCCAAGCGCTGCGTGAGTGCGCGGCCGGTCACGTCAGCGTTGACCCCGCGACCGGCGCCACGACCACCCAGGGGTGTGGTCCTATCGTGATCCTAGGCTCATGTGATACGCTGTGCAACGGGGTGGACGCGGTCAAGGGGTTCTACCGGGGGTGCCTCGAGGATCCATCGATCTGGCCATTCGTGCGCACGGATCAGGTTGTCACGTCGTTCTTGACCCCGTAGGGGGGAGTGGATGCGTTCGGAAGCCTTGCGAGGCGAGGAGCCGGGCGGCGCGCTCCAGGAAGCCGCGCGCTGCCCGGCATGCGGTCGGCGGAACCGGGGCTCGTGCCCCGAGTGCGCGCAGTCTGATCGGCCGTTGCCCGACGACTCGAGCGCGCCGGACATCACCGAGGCGGTCCCCGTCGCGCTGCCGCGGTTCGCCGGCTACTGGACCCGCAGGGTCCTCGGGCAGGGCGGCTTTGGCTCCGTCTTCGAGGCCGAGCCCGAGGACGGCGGCGCGCCGGTGGCCATCAAGCTCGCCCGCGCCGACCGCCGCGGCGCGGGCGTCCACCTCCAGCGCGAGATCGAGGCGCTCTCCGCGGTCGGCACCCCGCATGCGCCGGCCGTGTACGCGTCGGGCACGCTGGACGACGGCTCCCCGTACGCGGTGATCGAGCGGATCGCGGCGCCCACGATCGCGGCGCGCCTCGCGTCGCGCCCTGCGCTGCACGTAGAGGAGGCAGCGCGGCTCGGGCTCGCGACGCTCGCAGCCCTGGAGGCCGTGCATGCCCGCGGCTACGTGCACTGCGACCTGAAGCCCGAGAACCTGTTCGTCGATGGCGCGGGGCGAGCGTCGATCATCGACTTCGGCATCGCCCGGGTGGTGGGGCGGCGCGACGAGGCGGAGGACGACGATCTGGCGCTGGGGACGGCGGAGTACATGGCGCCGGAGCAGTCCGCTGGTCGGACGGACCTCGACGCGCGTGCGGACATCTACGCGATGGGCGTCATTCTCTACGAGCTGTTCGCAGGCCGGCCGCCGTTCTGGGGGCCGCGCGCGGCCGTGCTGGAGGACCACAGGAGCCGCAGGCCTCCGCGGCTGTCGGCGCGCGCGGCGGTGCCGCAGGCGATCGAGGATGTGGTGCATCGCTGCCTGGCCAAGGATCGGAGCGAGCGGTTCGCGAGCGCGACCGAGCTGCGTGTCGCGCTGGAGCGAGCGCTCGGGGACGACACCGCGCCGAGCGAGCGAGGCGGACCGCTCGCGGCGAGCGGCGTCGAGCGACGCGCGGCCGGTCTGCTGTTCTTCGAGGGCGCGGCCGATCGCATGGTGGTCCAGCGCCGGATCCGGGCGCTCGGCGGCGAGCTCGCGCACGCATCGGGCTCCCGTTATGTGGCGGTCTTTGGCTATGGAGGCGCGGCGAACCCAGCGCGGCATGCGCAGCGGGCGGCAGACGAGCTCCTGCGGGGAGGGCTGTGCGAGCGGGTGCTGATCGACCTGGCGCCCGTGTCGGTCCAGAGCCGACCGGACGGGGCGCAGCGCTTCCTCAGCCCGCTCTTCTCGCGCGCCGAGCGGTGGCCGTCCGCTTCCGGTCCGCGGGGGCCCTTCCTCACGCCCGCGGCGGCGGCCGCGCTCCCCGAGGCACCCTCAGCGCTCGCGGAAGAAGCGCCGTCTTCCTCCGTGCAAGGCGATGCGGCGGCCGGCGCCAGCGACAGGCCTCACGAGCAGACGAGCCCCGACGCGTTCGTGGGCCGCCGTGACGTCCTCGACCAGCTGTTGCACAGCGCCGAGGAGGCGCTTCGCCTCAAGCAGCCCACGATCGTGTCCGTGGTCGGCGAGCCTGGTTATGGCAAGAGCCGCCTGTTCGTCGAGCTGGGCAAGCAGCTCAGAGCGCGCCTGCCGCACGCCAGGCTGATCGACCTGCGCGGGCAGGAGCCGACGAGCGGCGTCTCGGACGCGACGCTGCACGAGCTCGTGCGCGGGGTGCTCGACGTGCCTGACGCGCCGCCGAAGAGCGGCGTCCGCGAGGCGCTCACCGGGCAGCTCGGCCCTGTGCTCGGCGAGGTGCTCGGCTCGGGCCTGGCGATGGCGCTCGGCTGGGTGGACGAGCGGACGGGCAGCGATCTCTACCCCGAGCTCAAGGCGCTCCAGTCCGCGCCGGGCGCGCTGCGCTCGGCGCGGGTGCGGGCGGCGGGCGAGTGCCTGCGCTGGCGCGCCGTGTCCTCGCCCCTGATCGTGATCCTCGACGACGCGCAGTTCGCCCACGACGCGACGCTCGCGGCGCTCGAGTACGCGGCGCTCGAGGACTCGGCCTCGCCGCTGTGGATCTGCGCCATGGGGCGCTCCGCTTTCGTGGAGGCGCACCCTTCCTGGGGCGAGCGCGCCGCGCGGCGGGAGAGCATCCGGCTAGGTCCGCTCGACGCCGAGAGCGCGCGGGCGCTGTGCCGGCGGTTGCTCCTGCCAGCCCGCGACGTGCCGGAGCCGGCGATCGAGCGCTTGCTTGAGCGCTCGCAGGGGGTGCCGCTGCTGCTCGTCGAGCTCGTGCACGGGCTCAAGCGCGAGGGGATCCTGCGGCGGCACCCGCGGGGCGAAGCGTGGTACCTGGCGACCGATGAGCTCGATCGCTTGCCGATGCTGCCGCATATCGACCCGCTGGCGCAGGGCGAGCTCACGGCGCTCGGGCCGGCGCTGGGGGCGCACGCACGGCTCGTCGCGCTGCTCGGCGCCGAGGTGTCGATCGACGAGATCGCGGGCGTGTTGAGCCACCTGGATCGGAGCGGCCATGGCGCGGCCTTTCCGCTCGACGCGCGTGTCGGGACCGAGCGGCTGCTCGAGGCAGGCATGCTGGCCACCCACACGAAGGGCCGGCTGTGCTTCCGGCATGCGCTGGTGCGGGAGGCGATCGCGCGGGGCATCGACGAGGCGGAACGGCGGCGGATCCACCGGGCGGCATACGAGCACCATCGCGAGGCGACCCACGAGAGCCGGGAGCAGCGGCGGTTCAAGCTCGCGTACCACGCGGCCGAGGCGGGGCTCGCAGAGGTCGCGGAGGAGGCCTACCTGGAGCTGGCCGAGCGGGCGCGGGCGCGGCACGCCTACGTGGAGGCGGAGCTCCACTACAGCCGCGCGCTCGCGCAGCCGGTCGAGGAGCGCGGCGTTCAGCGGAGGGCGGCGTATCGGGGTCGGGGGCTCATGCGCTACCGGCTGGGGCGCTACCACGATGCGCTCGGCGATCTCGACCGCGCGCGCGCGATGGCGGTCGAGGGGGGCGATGACCTCGAGTCGATCGAGATCCTGCTCGACGAGGCCACGGTGCTCGACTGGATGAACGACTATGCGCGATCGAAGGGGCGGGTGGAGCAGGCGAGCGCGCTCGCGCGGAGCAACCTGCCGCCGGCGCTCACGGCGCGCCTCTCGATGGGGGTGGCGCGCTCGGTGCACCGCGAGAGCCGCGACAAGGAGGCGGTGCCGCTGCTCGAGGTCGCGGCGGCGCAGGCCGAGGCGGTCGGCGACGAGGGATACGAGACGCTGCTGGTGTCGCTGCTCCTGCTGGGCTCCATCTATCAGGAGATCGGAAAGCTGGACGAGGCAGGGTCTGCGCTGGATCGGGTGGTGCGGATGTGTGAAGCGCGCGGCGACCTCGTGCACCTCGGGCCGGCGATCAACAACCGAGCGCTGCTGCGCGCGTGCCTCGGTGACAACGAGGGGATGATCCTGGACCTGTGCCGCCTCCTCTCCATCTCGCGGGAGCTAGGGCTCTGGACCATGGAGGTCGTGGGGGAGTTCAACCTCGGCGAGTACCTCTATCTGATGGGCAATCTGGACATGGCGATGCCGCACGTGGAGCGGGCCGTGTCGCTGGAACGCCATCAGCAGGGGGAGCTGGCGCGGCCGGTGGTGCAGCTCCTCCTGGCGAGGGTGCTCCTGTACCGGGGAGAAGAGAGCAAGGCGCGCGAGATCATCGAGGCGATCCGGGTCCAGCAGGCGAAGGCAGCGGCGGAGGGGCGCGAGGGCATGGAGATGGCGCCTCGGGAGGAGGTGCAGTGGTCGATGATCGACCTGGCGACGCGGGATGCAAGCGCCGAAGAGTGGGACGAGCTCGAGGAGCGGCCAGCGAAGTTCTTCGTGGGGCAGGAGCACATCGAGGTCATCGAGGCGCGCGCGCGGGCCCTCTCGCGGCGTGGCCGCCACGCGGAGGCGGAGGCGGCCCTCGAGCGGGCGATCGAGGTGGCCGGGAGGATCCCCAACGTCATGCGGGAGCGGCTCGAGCGGCAGCGGCGCAACTAGCCCGGGTGCTCGGTGAGCCGCCCGCGCAGCGCCGTCTTCACCGCGGGACAGCCGCCGCGGCGCGGCGCGGCGGGTCCTCGCGGTGGGAACCGCCCGTGACGCCGCCCTTCGCGCCCGAGTGAGCGGCAGGGTCGCCCGTCGGGTCGAACAGGGCCAGCGCCCTCGTGTAATCGAGCGCCGCTCCCGCGGTGTCGCCCCGCTCGCAGCGCAGGTCGGCGCGCGCGCGGAGCACCGCAGCCTGGCCCGCGCTGTCCCCGAGCTCCTCGAGGAGCCGCAGCGCATCCTCGTAGTCGCGCTGCGCGCCCGGGAGCGCGCCCCTCTGGCGACGCAGGTCGCCGCGGGCCTTGAGCACGGCGGCCTCGCCCCGGCGATCGCCGCTGTCCCGGTACAGGAGGATCGCATTGCCATAGTCGCGCGTCGCGAGCGCCGTCTGCCGCTCTCGCAGGCGCAGATCGCCGCGGGCCTGCCATGTGCGCGCATGGGTCTGCTCGCACCCGAGCGCCCGGAGCAGATCGGGCTGCGGGAGCACCTCGCGCGCGGCGCGGGCGCGCGCGCCGCGACGCTCGTCGCCGCTGCTCGGCGGGGGCGAGCGGAGCTGGCCCAGGACGCGCTCCTCCACGCCCTCGAGGATGTACAGCGCCCGGTCGTAGGCGCGCGCGGCGCCCGCGAGATCGCCCTCCCTGAAGCACAGATCGCCCTGCGCCTTCAGCACGTTCGCCTCGCCCAGGCGATCGCGGCAGGCCCTGAGCAGCGTGAGCGCGTACGCGTAATCGCTCGCCGCCCCCGCCAGCTCGTCCTGGTCGAGCCGGAGGTTGCCGCGCGCCAGCAGCCCTATCGCCTCTCCGGTCCGGTCGGCCGTTGCCCTGAACAGCGACAGCGCGCGCTCGTGATCGCGCGACGCGGCCGCGAGATCCCCCTGCCGCCGGTGCACCTCGCCGCGGAGCAGGAGCGCCGTCGCCTGGCCACGCCCGCTCACGGCCGCCTCGAACGCAGCGAGCGCTTCGCTGTAGTCCGCGGCGGCGGCCTCGAGCGCGCCCTCACCGAGGTGCCGATTGCCGCGCGCGAGCAGCTCCTTTGCGCTGCGGACGACCTCGTCATCCACCGGCGGCGAGATCCGCGCCGCCGCTCGCTGCGCGCTCGCGCGCACCGCCTTGCGGAGGACGTCGCGGTGACCCGGTCGGCCGCGCTCGCGGGCGGCCGGCGTCGCACGGAGCGTGCCGAAGGTGCCCCGCCGCTTGCTCGTGAGCTCGGCGCGACGCGCGCTCTCGAGCGCCGCGAGCGCGCGCTCGCGCAGCTCGGGGAGCGCGTCGCCCGAGAGGCGCGCCGCCTCGCCGAGCAAGCGCTGCTGGACCTCGGCCGGCAGCCCGAGATCGAGCACCGTGCAGGCGTCGACGAGCACGCGCGCCAGCACCTCGGCGCCGCGCCCGCCATCCCGGAACGGCGCGATGTCGAGGGCCGCGAGGAGCTCGCCGGCGACGCGTCGGCGCATCGCCGCCTCCGGCCGCCCCTCGACCGCGGCGGTCCAGAAGAGGAGCGCCTGCATCGCGTCCGCCGACCCCCGGTGGAGCGCATCCCAGCGCGTCGCGTCGACCGCCGCGTCCTCGCGGGCCACGGCGCGCACGAGCGGCGTCGTCGTGAAGGTCTGCGAGCCCTGATCGAGCGACACAACCCGGCCATGCACGAGCAGCTGGAGCGGCCGCGCAGCGGAAGGCGCGGGCTTCCCCACCGCGGCCGCGACCACCTCCAGCGGAACGCCCGCCGCGGGCAGCACGGCGAGCGCATGCACCACCCGGCGCGCCTCCTCGCCGAGCGACTCCAGCGCATCGCCGAGCACCACGCCCACGATCTCGTCCTCGGGCCCCCCGGGATCCAGCTGCGCTGCGTTCTTCCGCAGATACGCCTCGGCCGACATGCCTGTCCGCCGCAGCGTCGCTGCGGCGATCTCGATCGCGGCTGGCAGATACCCCAGCGCAGCGACGAGCGCATAGGCCCACTGGACCTCCGCAGCGGGCGGCGCGTCCGTCCCCCATGAACCTTGGGAGAGGACGGACATCGCAGCGGATACGGAGAGCGCCGAGACGCTGACCTCGGCCGTCTTCCGATCTCCGGACGTGGAGCGGAACCTCAACATATCGCCTCTGTCATTCCAGAAGACCTGGTTGGCCGCGCAGGCGCCGTCGGGCTCTCAGCCCCTGGCGACATGCCTGCTGGCCCCATGACCCTGGAGATTGCTGTGTCGAAGCCTGTGGCGGGGAGCTTAGCGCGGCGCGCGACAGGCTCAACGGCCTTCCCGGTTTTCATTCGATCCACGCGGCGAATTCGCGGCGACACAGCCCGCGCTGGCACACGTCCGGCAACGGCTCGCCCTTCATGGGAAAGCGTGTTCGACGACATGGAACGGCGGGATCCTGCGCCGGACGCCCGCTCTCGGTCGCCGGCTGGTATGTCCCGCGGTCGGGTCGAAGAGAGAAGAACCTGCCCATTTCCACGGGCGCCGCGGAGAGGCGGGCTGCGCGGGCGGAAGGCCGAGGGCGGGAGATCCGGGTCGGGAGCGAGATCGTTTATGTGACCGAGACGGGCTCCGGCAAGCCCGCGGTGCTTCTGCCCAGCATGCTGATCGGAGGCACGCCGTACCAGCCAGCGGTCGAGGCGATGGCGCGCCGTGCGCGGGTGCTCGTCCTGGAGCTGCCCGGCTCGGGCCGCGGCTCGCGGCTCGGCGCGCCGTGGACCCTGGAGCGGTATGCGCGCTGCGTCGCCGGCGCCTTGCGGGCTTTGCGCCTCGAGCGCGTCACGCTGATCGGCCACTCGCTGTCTGGCGCCGTGGCGCTGGTCGCCGCGGCGCGGTACCCCGAGCGGATATCCGGGCTCGTGCTCGTGGATTCCATCGGATTCGACCCGCCGGGCTCGGTCCTGGCGATCGTCCTCGTGCGCGCGGCCGACGCGCTGCGGTCGCCTCGCTTCATCGCGTGGGGGGTGCCCGCTCTCCTCCACAACCTGCTCTTCCATACGCGGAGCGCGCTGAGCCTCCTGCGGATCGCCGCGACCGCCGATTTGTGCCGCTATGCCGCGCGCGTGCGCGTGAGGACGCTGCTGGCGTGGGGCGCGCGCGATCTCACCGCGCCGCTCGGCTCGGCCCTCGCCCTCCAACGCTCGATGCCCGACTCGACCCTTGTCGTCTCCCCGAAGGGGAGCCACAACTGGATCGTGGAGCGACCCGCCGAGTTCGCGGACGCGGTGGCAGGGTTCATGGATCGCAGCGGCTGAGCAGGGGGTATCGTGGAGCGCCGGGTTGCGCTACCCTCGTCCTGCGTTCTTCGGGGTGAACCTCAGGGAGCAGGGCGCGCGGCGCGAGCCGCGCCGCCATTGCAGGGAGCGGGGCTTGACTGGTTTGTGGCGCCTGCTGGCACAGGGCGCGAGGTGGGCGCGGCTCGCGACCCCGCTCCTCGCGCTGCTCGCGACGATGGCGCTGTGCCGCCCCGCGCGCGGTGAGGCGGCGGCCCCCGCGACCGGCGCGGCCACCCCCGCGCCGCCGGGCCCGCGGCCGCTCCCGACGATCCCCGTCGCGGGGAAGGTCACGGTGGTCGCGATCTCCGGGACGATCGATCTCGGCCTCTCACCCTTCCTGGAGCGCGTCGTCGCCGCCCAGGGGGAGGGCGACCTCCTCGTGCTCGACATCAGCACGCTCGGCGGCCGCATCGACGCCGCGCTCGCCATCCGGGACGCGCTGCTCCGGGCGCGCGTCCGCACGGTGTGCTGGGTCAACCCGCGCGCGATCTCGGCCGGAGCGCTCATCTCGCTCGCCTGCGATGTCATCGCGGTCGCCCCCGGCGCCACCCTTGGCGCGGCGACGCCCGTGCAGATCGGCGAGGGCGGCGAGATGAAGCCCGTCGCCGAGAAGGTCGTGTCGTACATGCGGAAGGAGATGCGCGCGACCGCCGAGGCGAAGGGGCGGCGCGGCGACATCGCCGAGGCCATGGTCGACGCGGACGTGGAGGTCCCCGGCCTCGACGAGAAAGGGAAGCTGCTCACGCTGGACGGCGCGCAGGCGCTCGCGTGGGGCGTCGCCGAGGTGCAGGCCGGCAGCGAGGCCGACCTCTTCGGCGCCTTGGGCCGCCCGCCGCCCGCCGAGATCGTCCGTCCGCGCCCCAGCTTCGCCGAGGAGCTCGCGCGTTTCCTCTCCGATCCGACGCTCTCCGGCATCCTCATGACGCTCGGGATGCTCGGTATCCTCCTCGAGCTCTATGCGCCGGGCCACGGCGTCTCGCTCGCCGTCGGGCTCTCGTGCCTCGCGCTGTTCTTCTTCGGACACCACGTCGTCAAGCTCGCCGGCTGGGAGGAGCTCGCGCTCTTCGCTGTCGGCGCCCTCCTCATCGCGGTGGAGCTCCTCGTGCCGGGGCACATCGTGCCCGGCGTCGCGGGCGCCGCGTGTGTGGCGAGCGCCCTGCTCCTCTCGCTCCTCGATCTCGAGCGCGTGCCGGTCGACGTCGCCTGGCACGCCGGCTGGCTGCCGCGCGCGCTGGCCTCGGTGTGCGGCTCCCTCGCGGCGACGGCGGCGCTCGCCGTGGGCGCCGCCCGCGTCGCGCCGAGGACGCGCCTCGGGCGGCGCTTCGTTCTGGACACGGCGATCCGCGGCGTCGCCGTCGGTGGACCTCCCGGGAGCTCGGCGGCGCTCGCGTCGCTCGTCGACCAGCTCGGCACGGCCGCGACGGATCTGCGCCCCTCGGGCAAGGTCGCGCTCGACGGCCGCCGTATGGAGGCGCTCTCGGAGCTCGGTTACATCGAGGCAGGCGCCCGCGTGCGCGTCATCCGCGCGGAGGGGGGCCGTGTGGTCGTGAGGGCGATCTCGGGCAGCGCGGACGAGGAGCGCGGAGCGTGACGCCGGCGCTGCTCGTCATCGCGTTGCTCGTGGCGGGTCTCGTGCTGCTCGCCATCGAGGTGCTCGTCATCCCCGGCGTCGGCCTCGTCGGGGTCCTCGGCGGCGCCGCCGTGCTCGGGGCGGTCGCGCTCGCGTGGGCGACCCTCGGGATCGGCTACGGCCTGCTCGCCCTGGGCGCCGGCGTCTTCGCGACGGGACTCCTGTTCTGGGCTGTCCCGAGGACGCGGGTGGGCCGCAAGATGGTGCTGCTCGAGACCCAGCGGAGCGGGCGCGGCCCGGACGCGCGGCTCGCCGCGCTGGCCGGCAAGGAGGGCAGGGCGCTCACGCCGCTCCGTCCCGCCGGCACGGTCGAGATCGACGATCGCGCGGTCGATGTCGTGACCGACGGCCTCTATGTGGAGGCCGGGACGCGGGTGCGCGTGGCGAGCGTGGAGGGGAACCGGGTCGTCGTCGAGCCGCGCAAGACCTAGGGAGCGCGGGAGAGGCGGCCCTTCACGGACAGGGACGGGTGGAGAGGGTTATGGAGATCATCTCGGTCATCGTGATCGGCGGGCTCGTGCTCGTCGCCATCGTCGCGACGCTGTACATGGTGCCGCTCCGGCTGTGGGTCGCCGCGCAGGCGTCGGGCGCCGGGGTCTCGATGCTCACGCTCATCGCGATGCGCCTGCGCCGGGTGCCGCCCGATCAGATCGTCAACGCGCGGATCAGCGCTGTAAAGGCGGGCCTCGAGGGGGTGTCCGTCGACATGCTCGAGGCCCATTACCTGGCCCGCGGGCGGGTCGAGGCGGTCGTCAACGCGCTCATCTCGGCGGGCAAGGCGGGGATGGAGCTCGATTTCTCTCGCGCGGCCGCGATCGACCTCGCCGGCCGCAACGTGCTCGAGGCGGTGGCGATGTCGGTGAACCCGCGCGTCATCGAGACCCCGAAGGTGTCGGCCGTGGCCAAGGATGGCATCCAGCTGCTCGCGATCGCGCGCGTGACGGTGCGCGCCAACATCGAACGCCTCGTCGGCGGCGCGGGCGAGCAGACGGTGCTGGCTCGCGTCGGCGAGGGCGTCGTCTCGACCATCGGCTCCGCCGACGACTACAAACACGTCCTCGAGAACCCCGACACCATCTCGAAGAACGTGCTCAAGAAGGGCCTCGACGCGGGGACGGCCTTCGAGATCCTCTCCATCGACATCGCCGACGTCGACGTCGGCTCCAACATCGGCGCGAAGCTCCAGACGGAGCAGGCCGAGGCGGACAAGCAGGTAGCGCAGGCCAAGGCGGAGTCGCGTCGCGCGCTGGCGGTCGCGCAGGAGCAGGAGATGAAGGCCAAGACGCAGGAGATGCGCGCGAAGCTCGTCGAGGCGGAGTCGACGATCCCGCTCGCCGTCGCGGAGGCGCTCCGCACGGGCAAGCTCGGCGTCATGGATTACTACAACATGCGCAACGTCATCGCCGACACCGAGATGCGCCAGGGGATCGCCGGCACCACGGGGGGCAAGCCCGATCCCGTCGGGGAGTCGTGAGGTGCCGCCGCGCGTTCCACCGAGCCCGCTCCTCGCGTGGCTCGGCCGCCGCGACGCGCTCGTGCGGCGCTTCGTGCTGGCCGAGGTGCTCGGCCCGCCCCGGGCGCTGTCGCCGCGCCCCGCGCGGCCGGAGGGCCGCGCGGCCGGCGAGCCGCGCCCCGACGACGCTGGACGGGCGCCATGGATGACCTCGAGAAATACGTCACCGTCCTCGTCGGAGTGAGCTGGCTGCTCGTCAAGATCGCGATCGCGTACAGGAGCTTGCAAGCCAAGCGCGCCGCGCATGCCGCCGCGCGGCCACGCGGCGCGGCCGTCCCGCGGAGCGACACGCCGCCCGTCGATGTCGCGCCGCCGAGCGCTGCGCCGTGGGCGGCGACGCCGTTCGGCGCTCCGCGCGCGCTCGACGCCGACCGGCTGCGCATGGTGCTCCTGCGGCTCGCCGAGATCGAGCGGAGCGCCGCGGCGCTCGGCGAGGCGGTGCGCCACGAACGGGCGAGCCGGCGCTTCGCGGACGTGCTCATCGGGGCCGTCCCGCACGAGATCGGGCGCCTGCGCGCGGCCGTCGACGCGGGCTACACGGCGCGCGCCGCGGAGGTCGCGGCGGACCGCATCGAGCTCGTTGTGAGCGAGATCGCGGTGCTCGTGCGGCAGCGCCGCGACCCTTCGCTCCTGCCCGAGCTCGGCGACGCGGACGCCCTCGCCGACGCCTGTTACGCCCCCGTGATCGCGTTCGCGCGGGCGGAGGGGCTGCCGCTCCGGAGCGGATCGCCGGCCACGCAGCTCACGGAGTTCGATCTCGCGATCTGGACGGGCTTCATCCCCACGTCGATCGCGCCCATCTTCCTCCCTGTCGACTTCTTCTCGACCCCGCTGCGCTGGCCGGCGCTCGCGCACGAGATAGGCCACGATTTCCTGGCCTCGGTCGACGGTCTAGAGCTGGCCTTGCGCCGCGAGCTCGGCCTGGCGGACGTGGGTGAACGGGCGCGGCTGCTCGCTCAAGACGGCGATCGCATCGGGGCTCCCGAGCTCCGGCGGGCGTTCGGCGCGTGGTTCGAGGAGATCTTCTGCGACGTCTTCGGCACGCTCATGTTCGGCCCCGCCTACGTGATCACGATGAGCGAGCTGTTCTTCCAGGAGGACGAGCCGTACGCGTCGCTCGCCGTCGAGACGGACGTGACCGGCGCGCGTTATGACGAGCACCCTCCGCCGCACCTGCGCGTGCTCATCGGGTGCATGGTCCTGGAGCGGGGAGGCCTCACCGAGGACGCGCGCGTCCTGAGGGAGGCGTGGGCGCGCCGCCACGCCGACGTGAGCCTCGATGACCTGCTCCTGCCCGCGAGGGGAGCGTGGCGCCCGGTCCCGCTGTCGCCCTTCGCGGACATGGCCGCGTGGATCGTGGAGCGCCTCTATGCCGGCCCTCTCACCGCCCTGGCCGGGTTTGGTCTGCAGGACATCAGCGGGCTCGACTACGGTCCACACGAGCGTCAGGAGGCGACGCGCGCGCGCGACGCGCTGCTCGCCGGCCGGGTCCCCGCCGTCCGAGACGCGCGGGCGCTCCTCGCGGGCGCGGTGCTGGCGGCGCACCAGGCGCCAGAGCAGTCGCTGTCGATCCTGATCAGGGCGCGCGCCGCGATCCCCGCGCTCGGCACGAGCGAGCGGAGGCCCGACGCGTTTGCGCCCGGCCTGGGCGCGTCCAGCGTTGCGCTGGACCGCCGCGCCGTGACCGAGGCGCTGCTCTTCCGGGAGGTCCTGCTGCCACCGCGAGCGCTTCGTGCCCGCCGCCGCGCGCGCCTCTAGATAGAGCGACGGTCTCCCGCTTCGGATACGGGCCCACCTCGACGTTTTCGGTGCTCAGCGCACAGGAGTGCGCTTGCGCGCCGAAAACGCCGATCTGGGCCCGTCTCCTGTGCGGGAGACCGCCGCTCTGTCGGCATGTGGCAGAGGCGGGCGGAAACCGCCGTGGAGCGGGGCGCCGCTCGGATCAGATGGCGTCGAGCTCGGCGGCCGCCTGGGTGGGGGACGCGGAGTGGATTACGGGCGCCCGCGGCGCGGCGAGGCTGCCCGCCGTGAGGACGGGCAACGACGCCCGCGACACGGCGGCGCCCTCCGAGCGGAGCTTCATGAGCTCCTCGCGCTGGTGCTTCCACACGGTCCGGTAGCGGAAGAACGGCACGGCCGGGTAGAGGTGATGGATCAGGTGATACGTCTGCCCGAAGAGCAGCACGTTGAAGAGCGCGCTGTCGACCGCGCGCGTCGCGCTGTACCGGTTCTGCGCCGCCGTGATCTCGTGGGGGTAGTGAGGCAGGTAGTCGAAGGCGAACGCGAGGAAGAAGATCGCAAGCCGCGCCGGCAGGATCCAGTAGACGAGCGCGAGCTCGCCATAACCGAGCACGAACGCGAGCGCCACGAGCGCGAGCATGGCCGCGAGCGTCGCGACCGTCTCGATCCGCTCAGCGCGCTTCTGCGCGTGGTAGGAGCGCAAAAATAGATAGTAGTAGTGGAGATCCTGTGTCGCCCAGCGGAGCGGGAGGAGATACCACGGGCCGCGCCCACTCCAGTAGTCGGGATCCCGATCCGCCTCGTTCGTGTGCTTGTGATGCTCGAGGTGGAAGTGACGCACCGCCAGGAACGGCGCGACGAGCAGCACCCCGGACAGCCGCCCGATCACGCCGTTCAGCAGCGCGGAGCGAGCGAGCGACCGGTGCGAGGCCTCGTGCATCGGCGTGAAGGAGGCATACGCGGCCACCGCCGCCGCGAGAACGGCGGGCACGGTCGACAGGAAGCCCGAGACGCCTGCGTAGACGGCCGTCGCCCAGAGGGCGTACGACCCCGCGAAGAGCGCCAGCGTCGGCCACTCGATCGTCCGGGTCTGCAGCAGGCCGCTGTCGAGCGGCAGGACGCTCCAGAGCGCCGGCCGCCCGGAAGGTCTCCCCGACGGCCTTCCCGAGGGCCGTCCGGACGGCCTCGCCAAGGGCCGCCCCGAGTGGCGACTCGGGCAATTCTCGTCGTCGTTCGTCGTGAAACTCAGGACCGCTTGCCGCCCCGATGGACGACTGAGTCGATTCTCGTCGTTGTTCATGGCGCTCAACACTCCCCGGGGAAGCTTCGGATCTTCACGTTGGTGACAGCCGACGGTGGACGCCGGATCAAGCGCAAACGAACGTTCGACCACTCGGGACCGTGTTCCAGGGATCGCACCGAGAGGCCGTCACGGGCCAGCGACCTCCAGAGCGAGGCCGTCCACGGCCGTTCCCCCGGACGAACAGAGGAGCGCCACGGGCGGTTCCACTGCGAGTGAAGACGGGAGACGCTCGCAGACGAGCACGAATTCAATCTAGCAGCCTAGCAACAGGAGCACAACGGGACTTTCGGAGCGTTGCGTTGGTCTTCCTGGTTTGCTGGGGCTGGTTTGCTGGGGCTGGTTTGCTGGGTCTGGTTTGCTGGATTCCAGAAGTGCCGTCGTTTGTTGCTGCTGGCGTTGGTTGGGGTCAGCGCGCGGTCGTTGCATGGGTTGCGCGGGTTGCATGGGTCGTGACGGTTTCGTCCGCTGGCGTGGGCTTGCGCTGGCGCGGCACCCGATGTCCGAGGAACAGGCCCACTGGCGCAACGTCGACGTCACGGGGCGCGTCAAAATAGTGCGCTCGGCCCGTTCCCCTAGGCATGGCCGTGCGTCGAAGCTGTGCCGTCCCGCAGCATTGCGCTCACTTCGTGGGCACAACCCCATGCCAACGTGTATCCCGAACCACCGTGACCGTAGTTGTGGATCACGTGGCCTTCACGCTCGAGCCGCACGGTGCTCCGATAGGGGCGCAGCCCGGCGCGCGCGCCGAGCAAGCGGCCCGGTCTGAGCCCCGCCACGCGTGCCCGCTGAAGCATTGCGTCAGTAAGCTCGGGGTCAGGCGTCAACGGGCGGTCATCGGGTGACGGGAAGAAACAACCGCCAATCACGATCTCCCGACGCCTTGGGATGACATAGACAAGCGCCGATTCGTCCCTTTCATCACCCAGTGCGACATCTGTGTGGATCTCGCCTGGCTCGACGATCGCTACCTGGCCGTAGAAGGCGAGGAGCTCGCCGTCGCCGGTGAGCGCGCGCGCCCCGAGCCCGGTGCAATTCACGACGCAGTCGCCCTCGACCTCGGCGAGCGACCGCACGCGCTCGGTGCGCACCGGAGAATCGAGCTGCGCCTCCAGCCAGGGCAGGTGCAACGATGGCTCGATGCGCGGCGCCGTGAATCGCAAGCTGTACGGGGCGCCCAGCGGGTGGGGTCCAGGCTCGATCGCGAGGTCCGGGATGCTCTGAGCCCACCACGGCAGGCGTGTGTCATCCGCCGCCTCGCGAGCGGTCAGGAGATCCACACCCGCTTCTGGGTGGTCGTTCGCGATGCGCGTGAGCTCCTCGAGGCTCTCCATCGACCAGGCGTTGACGCGCTCGGGCGGGTTCGCCAGGAAAGGGTGCCACAGCGCGGCCGCGACCGCGGACGTCGTGCGCTCGCCGCGCTCCGCCGCGATCACCTGCACACGGTGGCCGTCGCGCTGGAGGACGACCGCCGTGGTCAACCCGATCACCCCTGCGCCCACGACGGTGATCTGCTGCGCCTGAGCTCGATTCCTCGACGACGCCACGACCGCGGGCTCTAGCACGCCGCGCTTCAGCGTCGACATCGCACACCACGCCCGGCGTCGAATTCGGTCCTCTGGATGTCCAGCGACGTCCCGCGGTGTCTAGCGGCGCGCCGAGACGTCCAGTGACGTGCCAAGACGTCCGGCGACGTCCAGCGACGTTCCGAGGCTCCCGGCGACGTCCAGCGCAGCGTCGAGCCGCTCCGCGCTGTCCTCCACGGCGCGCGGCCGCCTGCGCCCGACCGGGGAGGGAGCCTGCGCAGACCGAGCCGCCTGTGTCGATCGCCCGAGCTCGAGCGCCGCCGGATCACAAGCGCGGCGCTCCTCGGCGGCCCGGCGGCCGCGCTCGATCGCGGCGCTCCGGGCCCAGATGTCCCGCGCGCAGCGAGCGCCGATGTTGTCGGCGCGATCGGTGGGATAGCTGTAGTCGCGGTTGGCCGCGCGCACGTCCGTCGCGGTCGAGGCCGCCATTCGTCGTACCGCTGCTTCGCGCGGCGCGTTGGCCTCGTTCGCGCGGCGCGGCGGCTGGACGGCGCCTTTCGCTACTTGCGCGGCGCGGCGGCAGGCGCGGTCGCCGCCGGGGCATCCCCGGCGCGCCCGCTCGGCTCGATCTGGCTGACGTCGCGGACAGCGCCCTTGGCGGCGCTCGTGGCCATCAGCGCGTAAGCCCGCAGGGCAGGGGAGACCTTGCGATCGCGGTTCGGTCTGAACGCGTCTGCGCCCCGCGCCTCGGCGGCGCGGCGGCGGCGATCGAGCTCCGCTTCGCTGACCAGGACATCGATCGTCCGGGCAGGGATGTCGATGCGGATGCGATCGCCCTCCTCGATGAGCCCGATGGCCCCGCCTTCGGCGGCCTCCGGCGAGACGTGCCCGATGCTCAGGCCCGACGTCCCGCCGCTGAACCGGCCGTCGGTGATGAGGGCGCACGCCTTCCCGAGGCCCTTCCCCTTCAGGAACGACGTCGGATAGAGCATCTCCTGCATGCCGGGCCCGCCCTTCGGACCCTCGTAGACGATCACGACCACGTCGCCCGAGCGGATCTGGTTGTCCCAGATCGCGTCGCACGCCGCCTCCTGCGAGTGGAACACCCGCGCGGGCCCCTCGAACTTCCAGATCTCGGGATCGACGCCCGCGGTCTTCACGATGCAGCCGTCCACCGCGATGTTGCCGTAGAGCACGGCGAGCCCGCCCTCGCGGCTGTACGCGTGATCGACGTCGCGAATGCAGCCCTTCTGGGCGTCATCGTCGGTGTCGGCGAAGTACTTGTCCTGCGAGAACGCGACCGTGGTCGGCACGCCGCCCGGCGCGGCGAGCGAGCGCCTCTTCGCGGCGGCCGTCGCCGTGGGGCGGCGGATGTCGTTCTCGTCGATGGCCTCGCCCAGCGTGCCCGCGTGGACCGTGCCCACCTGCCGGTGGACGAGCCCGGCGCGGTCGAGCTCGCCGAGGATCGTCAGCACGCCGCCCGCGCGGTGCACGTCCTCGACGTGGTGGTGCGACGACGGCGCGACCTTGCAGATGTTCGGCACCTTCCGCGACATCCGGTCGATGTCCGACATGTTGAAGTCCACCTGCGCCTCGCGGGCGATCGCCAGGAGGTGGAGCACCGTGTTCGTCGAGCCGCCCATCGCGATGTCGAGCGCCATCGCGTTCTCGAACGCCTCGAACGTCGCGATGCTCCGCGGCAGCACCGAGGCGTCGCCGTCGACGTAGTGCCGCTGCGCGAGCGCGACGACGCGCTTCGCCGCCGCCTCGAAGAGGTCCCAGCGCGCCGCGTGCGTCGCGAGCAGCGTGCCGTTGCCGGGCAGCGCGAGGCCGAGCGCCTCGTTGAGGCAGTTCATGCTGTTGGCCGTGAACATGCCGGAGCACGAGCCGCAGGTCGGGCACGCGGACCGCTCCATCGCGGCCAGATCCGCGTCGGTCACCTTGTCGTCGCTCGCGGCGATCATCGGATCGATGAGGTCGAGCTTCCGGATGAGCGGCTTGCCGTCGCGGTCGTGCGTCCCGACGATCTTGCCCGCCTCCATCGGACCGCCCGAGACGAAGACGGTCGGGATGTTGAGCCGCATGGCGGCGAGGAGCATGCCGGGCGTGATCTTGTCGCAGTTCGAGATGCACAGGAGCGCGTCGGCGCAGTGCGCGTTCACCATGTACTCGACGCTGTCGGCGATGAGCTCCCGGCTCGGCAGCGAGTACAGCATGCCGGCGTGGCCCATCGCGATGCCGTCGTCGATGGCGATGGTGTTGAACTCGACGCCCCACCCCCCCGCGGCGTCGATGACCTTCTTCGCCCGCTGCCCCACGTCGTGGAGGTGGACGTGCCCCGGAACGAACTGCGTGAAGCTGTTGGCGATGGCGACGATCGGCTTCTCGAAGTCCGCGTCCTTCATGCCGGTGGCGCGCCACAGCGCGCGCGCCCCTGCCATGTTGCGCCCTTGGGTGGATGTACGACTGCGGTATCCGGCCATGCCGGGAACCTACTCCGTTCCGGCCTTCGCGCCTAGCCGGCAGGCGTGGCCGGCGAGAACGGCCCGCCGCGCCCGCTGCGACTCCGGGCGTCACGGCAGCCCGGGGCCGGCCCTTGGGTCATCGGCCTCGCGGCTTGGACCACCGATCCACGGCGACCATCGCGGCGCCGAGCCCGTCGATGTAGGTGCCGTGCCGGAACGTCGCGCGCTTGAGCGCAACGACCAGCGTGGCCAGGAGCTGGCGCGCCTCGTCTCGTTCTCGCCGCAGGTCCTGGACCTCATCCCGCGACGGCCGGTTGACGACCGCAGCTTGCCCGGCGTCGTTCGTGCCTGTCTGACTCGCTCTCTCGGACATGGGTCACATCCTCCCATATCAAGTTAGCGCTGCGTCGCCCGCGCCATCAACCTCCATGAGAGGTATTTAAATGGGTGTTCGTATCCCGGCCCACTTCAGCTCCGGAGCGCGCGGCGAGGGTGACGACGCCGCGCGCGATCTCGCGATGGATGACGCGGAGTCCGGCCGCGTCGAGCCTGTCGCAGACCCAATCGGGGGAGAGGCGCAGCTTGCGATAGAAGCTCGCTGACAGCGTCCACCGGCCGTCCTCCCGGCTGCGCGTGTGAACGAGGTCGTGCACCTTGACGGTCTCGGGTTCGTACTCGAGGAAACACGTCATGATCACATCGGCGGAGTCGTGTACTGGGATGAACCGATCGACGCCTTCGAGCTCGCGGGTGAGGTCGCGGAACGTGAGCACGAGATGTCCGCCGGGCGCGAGTCGCCGGGCGCAGCCGGCGAACATCCGCTCCACGTCCGACTTGCTGCCCAGGTGGGGGAGCGTGTCGCCCATGCACACGACGAGCTCGCAGGGCGGCCCGGAGCGCTCCAGCGCCTCGAGGAGATCCTCTCTCTCGATCTCGACGGCGAGCGGCCCGCGGCGCGCGGCGAGCTCGGCGAGGAGCCTGTCCGAGGTGTCGACCGCCGTCACCCTGAACCCGAGCTGCGCCAGCGCGACGGACTGAAAGCCGGAGCCGCAGCCGAGGTCGATGGCCTCGGGCGCGCCGCCGGACGCGCCCGCGCGCAGGCCGAGGCGCTCGAACAGCGCTCGCTGCTCGGCGACCTTGGCGTCGTAATCCCCGAACATCCTCGAATAGTGCTCGGCGAGGAGCTTGTCGTAGTGATCGGCGACCGTGGGCATGGGCTCTGTTCCTCCGGGGCCATCCTACAGCCGGGGGGCCCGCCGGGGCACACCTGCGCCGGCACGAAAGGAAAGAGGCGCACACCTGCGCCGGCACGAAAGGAAAAAGGAAAGAGGCGCACACCTGCGCCGGCACACATGGACGCACGGGGGCGCACCAGAATCATCTACGTTCGAAAATTTCTGCTCTGCTTTGACGAAGACATGATATCTTTGTTGAAACGCGACTCTTACTCCGACATCGATTTTCGGGTCGGCGGTGTTGGATGGCACTGGGAAGGTTCCCGGAGCGATGTTGGAGGAGGGAGAGGTCGCGTTGCTGTGCGCAGCTGGTTTCGTCGGACGGGTGAGAATGAGGTACGGCGGGCTTGGACCGAGCCAGCCGGTCGCTCGCGCGGGTGGTTCGCTCCTGGGGAGAGCCCGCCTCGCGCGAAGCGCGCTGATGGACCCGTCAGAGAGCCAGCGAGGCGAGCCGGAGAGCCCAGGCAAGCGGTCAAGCCGGGCAACCAGGCAGCCGGAACGACGGGCGAGCCAGAACGACAGGCAAGCCAGATGACCAGGTGAGCTCGGGCGAGCCGCGTCGCACTCCTGCGTGCGCCGCGCAGCCGGAGCCCGGTCGGCCTCGCCGAGGCGGCCAGCACCGGAATCTGGCGATGCGCGCGAGGCACGCAATGCGCGCGATGCGCGCGATGCGCGCGATGCGCGCCCAGGCGTCCAGGGCGATGAGAACCTCACGAGCGGCGCACGATGGCCGATGACCGACGGCCGATGGACGATGAAGGTGAAGCTGCGCGGCGCGTCGAAGAGGCCATACCCGGGCTCGCGCCGGGAACACTCGCGACGATGCTGATGACATAAGCGATCAATGTGACTCATGGCACCTGACCGAAAAAACACCCGTCGCGAGAGCCCGTCGCGAGAGCCCGTCGACCGAGAGCGAGAAATGAGTTGCGGAAGGTGTCAGTCTGGGTCACGATGAGAAGTTTTGTGATTGCGGTGTTTGCGAGCCTGCGGAGTTCACGCGGGTCGTGGGATCACGTCGAAGAAGCGAAGGAGCATGGCGCATGAAGACGGTCGGTGATTGGCTCTCCAGGTGCTCGCGGTCGCTCGTCGCCGCGGGCGCGGCCGCGCTCCTCTCCGCCACGCCAACCGCGGCCTCGGCCGAGCAGCCCGCCACGCCGCGGCAGGCCGCGCCGGCGGCGGCACCCGGCGCTGAGGGCGCGCCTCCGGCGGAGCCCGCCTCGGCTTCTTCGGCGGGCGAGTGGGAGAGCTTCTCCGTGGAGGTCTACGGCAGGCTGGTCTCGCGCGCAGGGAAGGTCGCGACGCTGCTGCCGCTCGTCTCCACGACCGAGAAGCCTGTCGCCGCGGGGACCAAGGCGGTGCTCTTCCGCAAGGTCGAGGACGCCGAGGGGCCGAGATCCACGAAATGGGTCGAGATCGCCCGGGTGACCATGAAGAAGATCGAGTCGACCGGCAACATGCAGCTCACCATCGACTCGGAGCAGCAGGCGCCTGCCGGCGAGAAGGGCAAGAAGCCGGGCCACTTCGTGAAGGGCGCCCGCGTCAAGCTCGCGATCCAGTAGCCCGGCGCCGCGTCGCTGCAGAGCTCGCCGCGGGCGTGAGCCGGGTCGCGCCGCTCCTCCGAGGAGGGACCGGCGCGGTCGCCGCGCGTCGCCGCGAGCACGTGGGGGACGCGCCACATGTGGGTCGTGGGCGCGAGCGGGGGACGGTGGGCGGGAGTCGGCGCGGGGGTCGCGGGGCGCCGGTGGCCGTCGCCGAATGTCGCCGCCGTCGCACGACATTTTGAAACGCGGCGCCTCATCGTTGATAGAGTCGGCTTGCGGAGACGAGCGACGACGATGAACGCCCTTCGATCCTGGCTTTCGCAGCTGAACCGCCCCGAGGTGACGGAGTTCGCCGTGGCCACCGGGCGCATGCCCAGCGTCAAAGTCTCGGGTGCCTTCCAGGCCGTCGATCCCGGCGCCCTCACCACGGAGGACATCCTCATGCTCCTCAGCGCGCTCGGCGGCGGCCGCTACCTCGAAGCCCTGGGCGCGAAGCCCTCGCAGTGGCACATCCGCATCGAGGGCATCGGCGCCATCTCCGTCGTCGCCGCGCGCCAGGGCGATCTCGTGCACGCCCGCATGACGCGGATGAACCCGTCGTCCGCCGCCTCGGGGACGGCGCCCGCCGCGCCTCTCGCCCGCCCATCGCAGCAGCTCTCCATGCGGGAGCACCTTGCTCCCGAGGAGGGGCAGCGCCCACCTCCGCGCGATCCGGAGGCGATGCGCGCGAGCTCCTCCGATGTCGCGCTCGACCTCCGCGGCTCGGCGCCGCCCCCCGAGCCCCGGGGCAGCCGGCCCTCGGTGGCCCGCTTCGATGCGCGCGCCGACGATGCGCCGCCCGCCGCCCCGCCCGCCGCGCCGCCCGCCCGTCCGGCAGCGCCGCCCCAGGAGCCCCGCGCCGCCGCGCGAGCGGCCGCACCGGGCGGGCGCGCGCGGCCCTCATCCGCCGAGATGCCTGCGTCCGCGCTCGACGGGCTGCTCGCCATGGCGCGCGATCAGGGCGCGAGCGATCTCCACCTCGTCGCCGGCCGCCCGCCGCTCCTGCGGCTCGCGGGCGAGCTCATCCCGCACGGCGAGCCGCTCGACCCGGCTGCCGTCGAGTCCCTCCTCTTGCCGCGTGTCCCCGCGCGCCTCTCGCCGGTGCTCGCGGCCGAGGGCTCCTGCGACTTCGCCCTGGAGCTCAGCGTGCTCGGCCGCTTCCGGGTGAACATCGCGCGCCACCGGCAGGGGTACAAGGGCTCCTTCCGGCTGATAGCGCGCAGCATCCCGACCCTCGCGTCGCTCGGCCTGCCCGACGCCATCGGGCTCGCCACCCGTCATCACCAGGGCCTCATCGTGCTGACCGGGCCGACGGGCCACGGCAAGACCACGACGCTCACCGCGATCGTCGATATCCTGAACCGCGAGACCAGCCATCACATCATCACGGTCGAGGATCCCGTCGAGTTCGTGCATTCGCGCGGCAAGGCGATGATCAGCCAGCGCGAGGTCGGCACGCACACCCGCTCGTTCGAGAACGCCCTCAAGGCCTCGCTGCGCGAGGACCCCGACGTCATCGTCGTCGGCGAGCTCAGGGACACGGCGACGGTCCGCATGGCGCTGTCCGCGAGCGAGACTGGCCACCTCGTCCTCGGCACGATGAACACCCCGAGCGCGGCGAAGACCATCGATCGGCTGATAGACCTCTTCCCGCCCGGCGATCAGCAGCAGGTCCGGGTCACCCTCGCGGGCGGCCTCCGGCTCATCGTCAGCCAGCGGCTCCTGCCGAGCGAGGACGGCAAGCGCATGGTCGCCGCCGCCGAGGTCCTGCCCGGATCGGTCCCGCTCTGGAACCTCATCCGCGACTCCAAGACGTTCCAGATACCGAGCCTCCAGCAGCGGGGGAAGGGCCTCGGGATCATCCGCCTCGACGACTCGCTGGCCGAGCTCGTCCGCGCGGGCAAGACCACGCTGGAGGCCGCGCTCAGGGTGGCGGAGGCGCCCGACGAGCTCGAGGCCGTCCTCGCCGGCAGGCGGCAGCCCATGCTCACGCCGGACAGGAGGCCGCCCGCCCCCTCGCCCGACGCGTCGAAGCCCGCCCCCGTCGAGGCGGGCAAGGGCCTCTTCGAGCGCGCGGGCGCGCTCTTCGGGAAGAAGGGAACGTAACGTGGCCCGGATCGACCGCCTCTTCGACGAGCTGCTCTCCAGGAAGGGCAGCGATCTGCACCTCGGCATCGGTTATCCGCCGCTCGTGCGCGCCCGCGGCGAGCTCATCGCCCTGCGCGACACGCCGCTCGACGCCGCCGAGATGGAGGCGCTCCTCTTCGAGATCACGACCCCCGAGGAGGCGCGGCGGATCGTCGACGATCTCGACCTCGACTTCGCCTATTCCTACGCGGACAAGGCCCGTTTTCGCGCCAACTACTTCTACAAGACGACCGGGCTCGCGGCCGTCTTCCGCACCATCCCGAGCAAGATCCTCTCGCTCGACGACCTCGGCTGCCCCGAGATCGTCCGCCGGCTGTCCGAGCGGACGAGCGGCCTCATCTTGATCACGGGGCCGACCGGCTCCGGCAAGTCCACGACGCTCGCGGCGATGATCGATCACATCAACCGCTCGCGCGCCTGCCATGTCCTCACGATCGAGGATCCGGTCGAGTTCGTGCACAGCCCGATCAAGGCCCAGATCACGCACCGCGAGGTCGGCCCCGACGCGGGCAGCTTCGCGAGCGCGATCCGCAGCGCCGGGCGCGAGGACGCCGACGTGATCCTGATCGGCGAGCTCAGGACCAACGAGACCATGAAGCTCGCCTTGCAGCTCGCGAGCTTCGGTGTCCTCGTCTTCGGCACCGTCCACACGAACAGCGCCGCCGCGACGATCGACCGTATCATCAACGCCTTTCCCGCCGACGAGCAGCTCCAGGTCCGCGGCATGCTCGCCGAGAGCCTCGCCGCGATCATCGCCCAGCAGCTGCTCCGCACGAAGGACGGCACGGGCCGCGTCGCCGCGCACGAGATCCTCGTCGGATCGAGCGCGCTGTCCGCGATGATCCGCGAGGGCAAGACGTTCCAGATCACGAACCTGATGCAGGCAGGGCGCTCCGCCGGCATGCAGACGATGGACATGGCGCTGGAGCGCCTCGTCAAGAAGGACATCATCTCGGCCCAGGCGGCGCTGGAGAAGGCGATCGACAAGGACAGCTTCCAGAAGCTCTTCCCCGACGCGCAGGGGGCGTGACGCGGAGTCGAGCCGCGGAGGCACCCGGGGGAGTGAATCGCTCGTCGTCGCCCTCTGGGCGCCCTGGCGCGCCGTCTCGCTAGGACGCGACACCTCCGCTCCTCGGCGAGCCATCCGAGGGAGATGACGTGGCGCCGTTCCGCGGCAGATCCACCGTAAAGCAGGCGCCCTTGTCCTTCTCGCTCGACACCTGGATCGTGCCCCCGTGTGCCCGGACGATCTCGTTCGCGATGTAGAGCCCGAGCCCGAGCCCGCCGTAAGACCTCGACGAGACCGCCCGCTCGAACCGCTTGAAGATGCGCTCCCTGTCCTCCGGTGCGATGCCGGGCCCGTGATCGCGCACGGCGATCCGCGCCGTGTCGCCGCGCTCGGCGACGGTCACCTCGATGAGCCCGCCCCTGCCGAACTTGATCGCGTTGTCGAGCAGGCTCCTCAGGACCTGCGCGACGCGGATCCGATCGAAGCGGCCGAGCACCGGGCGCCCAGCCGCGATCTCGATCCGGCAGTCCGCCCGCGACAAGGGCTCGCGGAGCTCGCTCACGAC
Source organism: Sorangium sp. So ce375 (assembly GCF_051473855.1). Taxonomy (NCBI): domain Bacteria; kingdom Pseudomonadati; phylum Myxococcota; order Polyangiales; family Polyangiaceae; genus Sorangium; species Sorangium sp. So ce375. The sequence goes on along the minus strand of NZ_CP150335.1, from coordinate 7,584,070 downwards.
GTCGCGGGCCAGCGCGGAGAGGTCGACCTCCGCGAGATCGAGGTCGAGCTCATGGCGTGCAATCTGGTTCACGTCGAGGAGGCTCTCGATGAGCCGCTCGAGCCGCTCGACCTGCCCCAGGCTCGTCGCGACCATGCGCTCGAGAGAGGGGTTCGCGATCTCGGTCGCGAGCTTCTTCTGCATCAGCGAGAGCTTCAGCCTGAGCGGCGTGAGCGGCGTGCGGAGCTCGTGGGACGCGACGGCGAGGAACTCCTCGCGGATCTGGACCGCCTGCTGCGCCTCGCGGTAAAGGCGCGCCTTGTCGAGCGCCATCGCGGCGCGGCGCGCGAGCTCCTCGATGAGCGGCGCGTCGGCCCGAGTATAGCGCGGCGTCGCTCCGGTCCGCATCAGCGAGAGCACGCCGAGACAGCCGCCGCGCGTCACGAGCGGCGCGTTCATGTACGCCGCGGGCGCGAGCTCGAAGAGCGCCTCGGGGCGCGCTGCGCCCGCGGCCCAGCGCCGCATCAGGCCGTCGTCCACGAGGCAGAGCTCGGCGCGATCCGCGCCGAGGACACGGAGGGGATCCCCGGGCGCGCCCGGGGACGCCGCGGGGTCGCCGGCGGGCGCGGCGAGCTCGCGCAGGCGCGCGGCCTTGGCCGGGGAGTCCGCAGCGACGGCCGCCGGCTGGAGCGCGCCCGCGTCGTCGAGCACGTAGAGCACGGCGCCCTCGGCGAGCTCGGGCACCGCGACCTCTGCGATCGCGTCCAGCGTCGCCTCGTAGCCGAGATCGGCCGCGAGCCGCCCGCTCGCCTCCGCCAGGAAGCGCTCGGCCATCTCCGCCCGCTTGCGCTCGGTGATGTCTGTCGAGATGCCGCAGACGGCATAGACCGCTCCGGCGGCGTCGTGCAGGGTGAATTTGAGGGACAGGTACGTGCGCGGCTCGTCGTCCACGAGGACGATCTCCTCCAGGTCCATCGGCCTGTCCGCCTCGAGCGCCTTACGGTCGTACGCGGCGAACGCGTCCGCCGCCTCCGGCGGGAAGAGCTCGTGATCTCTCTTGCCGATCACCTGCGCTCTCGACAGATGAACGAGCTGCTCGTACCGCCGGTTGACCAGGAGCAGGCGGCCTTCCAGGTCTTTGACGTAGATGGCGGCCGGCGAGCTGTCGATGATGCTCTGGAGCATCTCTTCGCTCTTCTGAAGCGCTGCGTAGAGCGACGCGTTCTCGAGCGAGATGGCCGCCTGCGACGCGAGCAGCTCGAGCACCGCGAGCGTGTCCTGGGTGAACGCGCCGCGCATCGCGGCGTTCTCCAGGTAGAGGATCGCGTCGACCCCGGGGCGCCTCGCGATCGGCATGCACAGGACCGATCTCGGCCGGGCCAGCGCGATGTACTCGTCCGCTGAGAACCGCGTCTCCGCCGCGTCGTCGAGGAGGACCGGCTCGCCCGTCCGGACGACGTAGTTGACGACCGACAGCGGCAGCGTGGCGGAGGACGCGGGCGCCCGCGCCTCGACGGCGAGCGACTCCACGAACGGCTTTCCTCCCTCGATCCTCGCCCTCGCCCGGATCGACGCGGCGCCGCGGCGAGCCTCCAGCAGGTAGCCCTTCTGCGCGCCCGCGTGCGCAAGGACGACCCTGAGCAGCGCCTCTTCGAGCCGGGGTATCAGGATCTCGCCCGAGAGGCTCTGAGACGCCCTCACGATCGCCAGCCGATCGAGCTCCTCGGCCGGTATCGTGACCGTGCTCGTCGCGGCGAGCGGGCGCGCCGCGAGGTGCGGAAAGAGCTTGTCGAGCTGCTTCACCTTCCCGTCGGCGCCCCAGCGGGCGTAGCGGCTGCGGGCCGCGCGGAGGTAGGCGTCAGCGATCAGGTCGAAGCCGCGATCACGGTAGAACGCGGCGGCGAGCTCCTGGCCCAGCGCCTCGCCATGGACGAAGCCGCTCGCGCGCGAGGCCCGGATGGCCTGCTCGTAGAGGCGCATCGCGGAGGGCTCGTCGCCCGCGATGCGCGCGATCTCGGCCGACACGAGCGCGTGGCGGTCTGCCTGGTTCGCGGGCTGGACCTCGGCCCAGCGGCGAAGATCCGCCTCGTGCGCCCTCAGGGCGGGGAGGAGCTCTCTTCGCTGCTCCTCTGGCAGGGCGCGGGCATGGCACGAGAGCGCGAGCGCGGCGACGTAGGCTTGCGTGCTGACGTGGAACTGGTCTGTCATGGTACCCAGCAGCTCGCCCGCCGCGCGCGACGCGGCCACGGCTTCGCCATGGCGACCGAACAGGAGCGCCGCCTGGGCGGCGTAGAGGCGCCCGTGGAAGCGCGTGATCCGCTCGGCCGCCCCGCGCGGCGGTCCCTCGATGTCATCGGCGCGCTCGCTCGCCCAGCCCGGATCGCGCCCGCGCAAGCGCTCCACGAACCGATGCACGACGGCCAAGGACTCGTGGACGACGTCGTACCGGGCCCGGCGCGCGACGTCCATGTGGCGCTCGGCCTCGGCGGCGACGTCCGCCAGCGGATCGCCCGCGGCGAGGCGCAGCGTCACGCCCTGAAACGAGCAATACGACGCGTAGAGCAGCGCGCCGGTCTCGACGGCCTCGTCAAATGCCTTGTAGAAGAGGCCGACCACGTCCTGCCAGGGGCGGATCCAGGGGTCGATGAAGGTGCTGATCATATGGAGGATCTGCGCCCGGTTCCCGGCCCGGCCGCTGGTCTCCAGCAGCGCGCGGGCGAGCTCGCCGAAGCGGTAGCTCTCCCTGTAAAAGCCGAGGACGCGGCCGATGGTTCCGCCGAACGCGACGTATCCAGGCGGAGAAGCGTCCGAGTTGCCCGCGCGGAGGCTGAGCTGGACGATGCGGCACGCGATGAGGCTGTAGAGGTGCGGATCCGAGAAATAGGCTGATGGGAGCGCCGTCGACAGGGTGGTCACCACGGCCAGCATGTCCGGATCGACCATGCGCGGCAGGCCGACGAGCTCCTCGATGCGGCGGTCGCACACCTCGCCCCAGACCTCGCGCGCCGCGCGCTCCACCGCGTCGCGCGTCGGGTGGAGCGGGATGTCGACGTCGAAGCGGCGCACGCAGGAGAGGGCGCTCCGCGCCGCTCGCTCGAAATCGGCCCGGGTCGTGTGGAGGACGATCTCGATGCCGTGGACCTCCGAGAGCTCGATCCGGCTCCGGGCGCGCTTCAGGAGCAGGTCGACGAGCCGCTCGGAGGCGGCGAAGTCGCCGCTCAGGAAGGCGCAGCGCGCGCTCTCGCAGTGGAGGTCGAGCGCGAGCGCGCGCTCCTTGTCCCAGGCGTCGTCCCCGAGCAGCGCGATGCCTGCCGCGAGGTAGCTGGCCGCGGCTGCGTAGGCTGCAGAGGCCTTGGCTCGCCGTCCCGCCACCAGGTTGAGCCTGGCGATCCGGTCCTTCTCGTGCCGGTCGGTCACGAGGGCGGCGCCCAGGTTGAGGTGGCCGGCGATCTCGAAGACGCGCGCCTCGGCCGCGTCGGGAGGCGCGTGGGCGGCGAGCAGCCGCCCGATGCAGAGGTGCACCGCCCCCAGCTCCGCCTCCGGAATGAGCGCGTGAGCCGCCTGCTGGACACGGTCGTGGAGGAACCGGTACGTGTCGCCGGACCTGAGGAGCAGCCCCTCGCGCACGAGCTCCCGGTGGTCCTCGTGAATGGCGTCCTCGGACCGATCGCGGATGACGGCGAGGGTGCCGGCATCGACGGTATTCCCTACGCAGGCGGCCAGCGTGAGCGCCTTCTGGGCCGACGGGGAGAGGCGCTTGATCTTCGCGATCATGAGATCGACCACGTTCTCGGCGAGGCCCTTGCCGCGGATCGCGTCGATATCCCACCTGAAGGCGCCTGCGCGCAGATCGACCTCGAGCAGGCCCTCTTTGTGGAGCATGGTCAAGAACTGGGTGGCGAAGAACGGATTGCCGGCGGTCTTCTCGTGGACGAGGCGCGCGAGCGGGGCGGCGTGCGTTCCGCTCGTATGGACCGTATCGGCGACGAGCCGCCGCACATCCCCCTCGGACAGCCGAGAGAGCTCGACCTTGAGGAGCCTGGTGCCGGCGCCGCGCGCGCGCTCGAGCATGCGCGTCAGCGGGTGGAGCAGGTTCACCTCGTCAGCACGGTAGGCGCCGATGGCGAGCAGGCGCTGCGTCTCGGGGTGGGTGACGAGCTGCTCGAGGAGCGCGAGGCTCGCCGGGTCTGCCCACTGGAGGTCGTCGAGGAAGAGGCAGAGTGGGCGCTCCTCGCGGCAGAAGGCGCCGACGAAGTGCCGGAACACCATCGCGAACCGGTTCTCTGTCTCGGTCAGCGGCAGCTCGGGGACGGGCGGCTGCTCGCCGAGGATGAGCTCCACCTCCGGGAGGACATCGATGATGAGCTGCGCGTTCTTGCCGAGGGCCGCGGAGAGCCGCCTCCGCCACGCGTCCACGACAGGCTCGCTTCCGCTCAGGAGCTCGCGGACGAGCTCGCGGAGCGCCTGGACGATCGTGGCGTAGGGTACGTGTCGGCGCTGCTGGTCGAATTTGCCCGAGGCGAAGAGGCCCCGTTCCCGGACCGCCTTCCGGTAGAGCTCCTGCACCAGCGACGTCTTGCCGACGCCGGCGTCGCCGGAGATGAGGAGAAACTCGGGGGCTCCGCGCAGCGCCACGCGCTCGAAGGCGGCGAGGAGGGCGCGGAGCTCGCGCTCGCGGCCGTAGAGCTTCTTCGGGATCTGGAAGAGGCCAGAGAAATCGCGCTCTCCGAGCGGAAATGGGTCGATGCGCGCGCGCGTCGTGAGCCCCTCGAGGCATCGCTCGAGATCGAGCGTGAGGCCGCGCGCGCTCTGGTACCGGTCCTCGGGGGCCTTGGCCAGGAGCTTCATGACGAGATCGGACACGGGCGAAGGGAGACCCGGGACGAGCTCCGACGGAGGCCGGGGCAGCACCGCGGCGTGAAGGTGGACCCACTCCAGGGCATCGTTGGCCGAGAAAGGCAGGACACCGGTGAGCATCTCGTAGAGCGTGACGCCAAGCGAGTAGAGGTCGGTGCGGAGATCGACCGCCCGGCTCGTGCGCCCTGTCTGCTCGGGCGACATATAGGCGAGGGTCCCCTCGATGACGCCCGGGCTCCGCGCGCCGCCGTGGTTCTCGGGGAGGAGGGAGGCGAGATCGAAGTCCGCGATCTTCACCTCTCCAGACAGAGAATCGACGAGGATGTTCTGCGGCTTGATGTCCCTATGGACGACCCCCTTCGCGTGGATGTCCGAGAGGGCCGCCGAGATGCCTGAGGCGATCGTCAAGAACCGTCCGAGATCCATCGGTGCGCCCAGCTCCCGATCGAGCGAGCGTCCGCCGAAGTCTTCCAGGACGAGCGCCGGCCGATCGCGGTACGTGGTGAGCTCACAGGGCCTGATCGCGGACCGGCCGTTGAGCCTCCGCCCGATCTCGAGCTCGTGGCGCAGGCGCGCCGCGTCCCGGTGATCGAGGGGCTCCGCCCGGGGGATCTTGAGCATGACCGGACAAGCGTCCTCGCTCCGGAGGCCGCGATAGACGACGAACCCGTTCCCCTCGCGGAGGATCTCCGTCACGGTATAGCGGTCAGGCGCGAGCATGTCGTTCGACCGGCGGCGACCAGGCCGCGCCGGGCGTGCTGCCCAGTCCGCCGCCGCTCGGTGTGATGATCATCCCGGCGCTCCACGGACCGACTTTGCTCAGAGAGCCATCGAGCGATCTCCGCAGCGATCACATGGAGCGGCCCAGCGCAGCCTGCATTGGTTCGATGGCTCTGCTCCACCGTCTTCAATGTGCTGACCGGCGCGTTGACGGTCAAGCGAGGGACCGGCGTATCGAGGTCTGCGAGCCCGCGCTCCGGAGGACGCGACGGCCCGCGCGTGGTGGCGGCGAAATGCGGGATGGTGCCTCGTGATGTGGCCGTGGTTGCTCCGGCGTGAGAGGACGGCGTCGCGCCGGCCGCCCGGGCATCGTCGAGGAGCTTCCGTCTGGCGCCGCTCGTCCTGACAGGCGTATCCTTGCTGCACCGACCCAATGCAAGCTTTGACACAGGACAGTGCTCCGCTCGACCTCGACGCTTACCTCGCGCGCATCGGCTACCGCGGCGCGCTCGCCGCCAATCGGGAGGTGCTCGACGCGCTCCACGCCGCGCACGTCCACTCCATCCCGTTCGAGAACCTCGACGTCCTGCTCGGCCGCCCGATCCGCCTCGATCTGGCCAGCGTCCAGGCGAAGCTCGTCGGGGCGCGCCGCGGCGGCTATTGCTTCGAGCACAACACCCTCTTCGTCGCGGCGCTGCGCCGGCTCGGATTCAAGCTCACGACGCTCATCGCGCGGGTGCGGTTTCAGCGAACCGAGACGGGCCCTCGGAGTCACATGCTGTCGCTTGTCGAGCTGCCCGAGGGGCCGTTCATCGCGGACGTCGGCTTCGGCGGACCGGGGCTCACGCAGCCGATCCCGCTCATCGAGGGCGAGGGCCACGCGCGGGTGCTCGACGTGATCGGCCTGCGCCGGGAGGGCTCGTCATGGGTGCTCGCCTCCAGGGCGGGCGAGGCGTGGCAGGACATCTATGCGTTCACGCTCGAGGAGCACCTCCCGATCGATTACGAGGTGGCGAACCATTACACGTCCACGCACCCGAGCTCGCTGTTCGTCAACAACCTGATCGTGGCGCTCCCGTCGCCGGAGGGCCGGGTGACGCTGCGCAACCGCGAGCTGGGGATATGGCGGGAGGGCGGCGTCGAGCGCGTCTTGCTGCGCGACGACGCGCTCCTCGACGTCTTGAAGGAGCGCTTCGGGCTGGAGCTCCCGACCGGGACGCGGCTCTCCTGCGCAGGCCTCGACCGCTGAAGCGCCGTCGCGTCCTCCTCGTCACCTGTCCCAGCCCAGCGGGCGCCGCTCGCCCGCCGCCGCGCGGCCCCCGTCGGCAAGTTTCCGCCGCGCGGTCTCTCCGCTCTTTCTCCGAGCTCAAATACCTCCGTCAGCGGAGCTCTCCCGCACAGGAGACGGGCCCAGATCGGCGTTTTCGGCGCGGAGGCGTACTCCTGTACGCCGAGCACCGAAAACGTCGAGATGGGCCCGTATCCGAAGCGGGAGAGCTCCTCAGGATGAGGACCAGCGCGGGCCGCGGGGGGTATCTTCGAGCACGACCCCTGCCTCGGCCAGCAGGTTGCGGATGGCGTCCGCCTTGGCGAAATCCTTCGCCTTCCGAGCGGCCTGCCGCATCGCGATAAGCCGGTCGATCGCGGCGTCGCCCCCGCGCCCAGCCGCGCCCTCGGCAGGGGCGAGCGCGTAGTCCGGAAGGAGCTCCGGATAGAGCGCCGGCTCGGCGATCTCCACCCCGAACACCGCAAGGTGACGCACGATGGCGCGGTAGACCGCGAGCATCGAGGGGCGGTCCTCGCACCGCTCGATCCCCGCCGAATAGAGCGCGCTCACGTAGTCGAAGAACGCAGCCACGGCGTTCGGCGTGTTCAGATCGTCGTCCATCGCCTCGATGAAGCGCGCGATGAACCGCTCGGTGTGCTCCCCGAATTGGCCGTGAACGTACTGGTGGCGCATCCTCGGGAATCGCTCCTCGTCGGGCCGCTGCGACGCGTACGCGCCCGGGGCGAGGGGCTCGCCCGTCGCGCCGCGCAGCTTCTCGGCGAGGACCGTCGCGAGCTTCTTGATGCGCGCGTAACCCTGGGCCGATTGCTGGAGCAGCTCCCAGCCGAACGGGAGCTTGCACCGGTAATGCTGCGTCACGAAGAACCACCGCGCCTCGTCGTGCCCGTGCCTCGACAAGAGCTCCTCGACGGAGATGACGTTCCCGAGGCTCTTCGACATCTTCGTGTCCTTGAGATCGAGGTGCTCGGGGTGCAGCCAGTAGCGCACCCAGGGCCTCCCGCAGAGCGGCTCGCTCTGCGCGATCTCGTTCTCGTGGTGAGGGAACATGTTGTCGATGCCGCCCCCGTGGACGTCGAAATGGTCGCCCAGGAGCGCCGTGCTCATCGCCGAGCACTCGATGTGCCAGCCGGGGCGCCCCGTCGGCCACCCCTCCTCGCCGGTGCGCCAGCTCGGCTGGCCCGCGCCGGTCGGCTTCCAGAGGCTGAAATCCGCCGGGTGCCTCTTTCTCCCGAAGTCCTCCTCGACGCGGCCGCTCGCCCCGACCTCCTGCTCGTCGACCTTGCGCCCCGAGAGCTCGCCGTAGGACGCCCACGTGCCGACTTCGTAGAAGACCTCGCCGTTCACCGTGTAGGCGTGGCCCTTCTCGATCAGGCGCTTCACCATGTCGACCTGCTCGTCGACGAAGTCGGTGGCGCGCGTGTAGACGGCGTAGTCCTTGATGTGGAGCTTGCGGCAGTCGCGCCGGAACGACGCGATGTTCCGCTCGGCGACGTCGACGGCGCCCTCGCGCTCGTTCGCGCGCTGCATGATGCGATCGTCGATGTCCGTGTAATTGATGATGCTCAGCACGTGATAGCCGCGGTACTCGAGGTAGCGGCGGAAGACGTCCCAGAAGCAGTAGGTGCGCGCATGGCCGATGTGCATCGGCGCGTAGACCGTGAGACCGCACGTATAGATGCGTACGACCTTCGGCCGGGCGGAGACGAAAGGCTCCTTCTTCCTCGTGAGCGTGTTATGAACCTTGAGCGGCATCGGCCACCTGCGTGAGTGTGCGAGCACCCCCCGGGACCGCGTACGCTACCCTGGCCCCGCCGCCTGGTCAACGCGGAACCTTGTTGGTTTCCCTCGTACTCTCGGAGGGTTCCCGCGTCTTCCCGTTGTATTCCCTGGAATGCGTTCCCTGGAATGCGGCGGTTGAAGCGCTGGATACCAAGGCCGCGCCGGGATGAGCCCACACCGGCGCGCCTCGACGGACAGGGCTCCTCGCGCGGCATCGACCGCGGCGGACGCTTGCGGCCGTCCTCCCTCCGGTCTACGCAGCCGTGCATGCACATCACTTCAAGGACCTTGCTGTTCGTTCTCGCCGGCGCCATCTCCGCCTGTGCGGGGAGCTCTCCGCCCGTCGAGAGCGCCCCGCCGCCCCCGACGCAGGCTCCGCCGGCCGCGGCGCCGGCCGCGCAGCCCGAGGCCGCGGCGCCGCCCAAGGCGGACCCGGAAGCGGAGAAGAAGCAGGCTGAGCTCGCCAAGCTCGCCGAGGACACGAAGGCCATGGAGGCCAAGGCCGACACGGAGGCGGCGCGGTTCGACGACGCGCTCAAGGCCGAGGTGAAGGCGCTCGTCGCGGCCAATTACCCGAGCGCGGGCGCCGCGCTGCGGGCGGCGCTCAAGGGGAAGCATCGCGCCCCGGGCAACGCCGAGCGCGACGCCGCACGGCACCCCGTCGAGAACCTGGAGTTCTTCGGCCTCAAGCAGACGAGCACGGTCGTCGAGCTCGGGGCCGGCGAGGGCTGGTACACCGAGCTGCTCGCGCCGGTGCTCGCGAAGAAGGGCAAGCTCATCATCACGTCCTTCGACCCGAACGGCCCCGCGGACTCGCGCAGCACGCTCTACGGAAAGCGGGTGAAGCGCATGCTCGAGAAGTCGCCCGAGCTGTTCGGCAAGGTCGATGTCATCGTGATCGATCGCGACAACCCGAAGCTCGGGATCGAGGGCAAGGCCGATCTCGTCATCGCGATTCGCGAGGCGCACAACTGGCACCGGAACGGCAAGTTCGACGCCTACGTCGCCGAGGCGTTCAAGGCGCTCAAGCCGGGCGGCGTCTTCGGCATCGTGGCGCACCGCGCCAAGCCCGACGCGAACCCCGATGAGAGCGCGAAGCAGGGATACCTCCCGGAAGCGTGGGTGATCCAGAAGGTCGAGTCGGCGGGCTTCAAGCTCGGCGGCAAGTCCGAGGTCAACGCCAATCCGAAGGACACGAAAGACTACCCGGAAGGGGTCTGGACGCTGCCGCCGAGCTTCCGCCTCGGCGACAAGGACCGCGCGCGCTACGCCGCGATCGGCGAGAGCGACCGCATGACCCTCAAGTTCGTCAAGCCCGCCCGCTGACCTGTCCTGCGGCTGGACCCCGCGGCCCCGCTCTACGCGGGCGCCGCGTTGCGGCCCGGCGGCCGTATGAACACGCGGCGCATCGGGATCGTCGCGCCGGCGGCCGCCGAGACCCGGTGTGCCAGGAAGGCGACGCCGTCGAGCATGGCCGGCGACGCGTACACGCCGGGTCCCGCCGTCTCCGGGAGGCATGACGAGAGCTCGAGGAGGCTGCCGCCCACCGGGGCGCCGTCCTCGGTGAGCACCACGTCGCCGGCGTGGAGGCAGAAGCGGACGTTGATCGCGGGATCGCGCCGGCCCGGCCGGGCGAGCCGCGTGTGCAGCGCGATCGCGGCCGCGATCGCGCGGTGGCGGTCATCCTCGGCCCCGCGCTCGTCGCGCCGAAAGGGCGCCGCGAGCAGCACGCTGGTGCTCGTGACCGCGAGCGGCGAGAACCCCGAGGGCGCGAGCGCGGCCACCGCGTCCGGGACCACGGCTTCGAAATCGGCCAGGAAGGCGTCGGTCGGCGCCTCGAGCGCGCGGCTCTCGGCGAGGACCTCGACGAGCAGCCCGATCGCGAGGCGCCTGATGTGCCCCGCCTCGACCGCGCCGGTCCGCGCGATCCGCGCCGTCGCGGCCCGCACGTCGTGGAGGAACGCGGCGACGTCCGGGTGGCGGCCCGCGGGATCCTTGCTCATCGCCCGCACGACGATATCGTCGAACGCCGGGTCGACCGGCGCGTGCAGGCTCGGGCGGGGCGGGGCCTGGTGCAGGTGCAGGTGGCGCAGCACCGGGTACGTGGTCGCGACGAACGGCATGGATCCCGCGATCATCGTGTAGAGCAGCGCGCCGAGCGCGTAGACGTCGGTCCGCATGTCGACGGGCTGGTTGAGGAGCTGCTCGGGCGACATGAACGCCGGCGTCCCCACGACGTGCCGCGACGACGTGAGCGAGAGATCCGTCGCGCCGAGCAGCTTCGCGATGCCGAAGTCGAGCAGCACGACCCTGAGCCCCCCGCCTTGCTCGCACAGGATCACGTTCGAGGGCTTCACGTCGCGGTGGATGATCCCGAGCGCGTGGACCGCGGCGAGCGCGCTGCAGAGCGGATCGAGGATCGCGAGCGCCTCGTCCGCCGGGAGCCTGCCGCGCGCGAACAGGTGCTGCTCGAGGCTCCTGCCCTGCAGCAGCTCCATCGCGTAGTAGGGCCTCCCGTCGTCGAGCCGCCCGACGTCGAGGATCTCGACGACGTTCGGGTGCCGGATCCGCCCGATCGTGTCGACCTCGCGCTGGAAGCGGAGCACCACGTCGGCGCGCGAGATCAGGTCGGCGTGCACGACCTTGACCGCCGCCGGCGCCCTGCTCGTCGCGTGCACCGCGCGGTAGACGACGCCGAACCCGCCCTCGGCGATGACGCCGTCGAGGAGGTACTCGCCCGCCCGCAGCGCCGCGGCGCGCGGGGCGCCCGCGCCTGCGCCGTCGCGCGTGCCGGGCGTGCGCTGGCTCCATGTCGGCGGCGCGCCGATCGGCGGCTCGCCCGGAGGGGCGTCGGCCGGCGGCGCGACGGGGGACGGCTCATCGTGCTGGCAGCGGTTCTTCATATGATATCTGACAGCCGCTTACTTCCCGGATGGCGACGGCTGAGCCCGCGCACTACAGTATGCGTAAGCCGGTATCGAATGCGACCCCCGGCTGCCGGCAAAGAGCCGAATCATGCACCGTTGCTCCGTATGTCACGGGCGGCTCGCCGCTGACGCTCGGTGCGTCAGAGATGGCTTTTCGCCGCCGCCCGGCGAGCAAGACACCGTGGAGCGCGCGGCGCCCGCAATCGAGGGTTTCTCGCTGCTCGGGCCGCTCGGTCGCGGCGGCTTCTCCGATGTCTGGGCCGCGCAGCAGGACAGCGACGGAGCGCCGGTCGCCATCAAGGTTGGGCGGCACGCGGCGTGGAACCTGCGTGAGCGGTTCCGGCGCGAGGCCGCGCTCCTCGAGCGCGTCGGTGTGCCGCACGTCCCGCAGCCGATCGCTTGCGGCGAGCTCCCCGGCGGGCGGCCCTATCTCGTCATGGAGCGGCTCTTTGGCCGGACCCTCGCCGAAGAGCTGGCGGCGCTGCGCGCGCCGCTCGATCCGGACCGCGCCGCCGGGCGCGCGGACGCGATCCTCGCCGCGGTCGAGGCTGCGCACGCCCGGGGCGTCATCCATCGCGATCTCAAGCCGGAGAACATCTTCTTTCTCAGCTCGAGCGACCGCGCTGTGCTGCTCGATTTCGGCCTGGCGAAGCCGGCCTCCGAGGGCGATCCGGCAGCTTTGCCCGCCGGTGTGACGCGCGCCGGCGACATCCTGGGGACGCCGGAGTACATGGCTCCGGAGCAGCTCCGGGGCGACGCCGCGTCGATCGACGCGCGCGCCGACATCTATGCGTTCGGCGTGATCCTGTTCGAGCTGCTCACGCTTCGTCCGCCGTTCGTCGGCGGCGAGACGGCCGTCGAGCACGGCCACCTGGCGCTGCGCCCGCCGCGCCCGAGCGATCTCGCGGAGGTCCCCGAGGAGCTCGAGGCGCTGACGCTCGCCTGCCTCGCGAAGGACCCGTGCCGCCGCCCCGACAGCGCCGCCGCGCTCCGGCGCACCCTGCACGCCCTGCGCGCGCGGCCTCGCGCCGATTCCATCCCGCCTCCGTCGGCGCCGCGATCGCAGCGGCAGGACGACGGCGCCGCGACGGCCGTCGCCGAGGGGCGGCAGCCGGTCGCGCTGCTCTTCGCGGAGGGCGGCGCGGGGCCGGTGATCGCGGCGGTCGGCAGCCGCCGGGGGTTCGTCGCGCGGCAGCGCGGGCAGCGCTGCCTCGCCGTGTTCTCCGCGAGGGACGTCGACGACCCGGCCCGCGCCGCGCTCGCCGCCGCGCGCGATCTGGCGCTGAGCGGCGGCGTGCGCGTGGCGCTGCACCTCGCCAGCGTGCGCCTGCGCCGGATCGCCGGCGGGCTGCACGCCGCCTACGGCGCGCCGGTGGAGCGCCCCGAGGCGTGGTTGCCGGCCGAGCCCTGGGGTGGCCTCGCGATGACCGAGGAGTTCGAGCGCGCGATGCCCGACGATGAGGTCGCGCCCACGCCGCCGGACGGCCCGGAGAGCCTGCGCGAGCCGCCGCTGCTCGGCCGCGACGACGTGCTCTCGGCGCTCGCGGCCAGCGCGGCCGACGCCTTCGACGGGACGTGCCCCGGCCTGTTCACGCTCATGGGCGACGCCGGCCTGGGCAAGACGCGCCTCGCGGCCGAGGCGGCCACCCTCGCCGGCGCGCCGGTCCCCGGGGCGCGCGTGGTCGCCGTGCGCGCGCTCCACCCCATCCACGGCGGCGCCGCGCAGGCCGTGCGCGCGCTCCTCTGCGTCGCGCTCGACGCGCCCCGGGAGAGCCCCGGAGACCCGCGGGCGTTCTGCGTGGAGCGGCTCGGAGAGGCGCTCGGCGGCGCGACCTGGGAGGCCGTCGCCGCGGCGCTCGGCTGGGCCGGACCTCGCGGGGGGCGCCTCTCCGGGGAGGCCCGCCAAGGGCTGATGCTGGCGCTCGCCGAGGCGCTCCGCCGCGGGGCGCGCCGCGGCCCCCTCGCCGTGATCCTCGACGACGCCGACCAGGCGGACGACGTGCTGCTCGACGCCCTCGAGTACGCGACGCTCGACGGCGAGGGCACCCCCCTCTGGGTGGTCGTGGCCGCGCGCCCTCGCTTCGAGCAGGCCCGTCCCAGCTGGGGCCAGCGCAACCAGCGCCACACCCGCGTGACGCTCGCGCCCCTCGCGGAGGACGCGGCGATGGATCTCGCGTCGCGCCTGCTGTTGCCGGCCGAGTACCCGCCGGCGGAGGTCCTCCGCCGGCTGTCCGACTGGGCGGGGGGCAACCCGGATTGCCTGCGGCAGATCGTCCGCTCTCTCAAGCGCGCTGGCGTCGTGCGCCGGCGCGCCGGTGGCGGCTCGTACGTGGCGACCGCGGAGATCGAGGCGCTGCCGCCCGCGCCGGCGTGGCAATGGCTCGCCGCCCAGAAGCTCGACGATCTGCCGCCGGAGCTCGCGACGTGCGCCCGGGTCTGCTCGGCGCTCGGCACGTCGTTCGATCGCGCCGAGCTCGAGGCGGTGCTGGACGGCCTGGAGCGCGCGGGCGGCGCCGGATCGATGGTCGACGCGGGCTTCGGGCTCGCGGCCCTGGTCGAGCGGCGGATCCTGCTGCGCGACGGCGAGGGCCGCCGCGACGGCGGCGTGGACGACCGGCACGCGTTCCAGAACGCGGTCCTCCAGGAGGCGGTCTACGAGATGCTCGACCCGGCGCACCGGGCCGCGATCCACCGGAGCGCGCTCGCGTACTGGCGGGCGCAGGTGGCGGCCGGCTCGACGGACGGCCTCCGCGCGCTCGCGCGCCACGCGGCCGTGTGCGGCGAGCGCGCCGAGGCGGCCGACGCCTGCCTCGCCCTCGGCGATCTCGCGTCGGCGCGGCACGATGCCGTCGAGGCGGATCAGCGCTACGACGCCGCGCTCCAGATCGCCGAGCAGGGCGACGCGCGCCGGCGGGTGCGCGCGCTCGCGGGCCGCGGCAGGAGCCGGTACCGCATGTGCCGCGTCCGAGAGGCGCGCGGCGATTTCGGCGACGCGCTGGCGCTGGCCGAGGCGCTCGGCGACGCGCGGGCGAGGGCGAGCCTCCTGCTCGAGGACGCGACGGCGCTCGACTGGGCCTTCGAGTTCGCGGCGTCGGCGCGCCGGGTGGAGGAGGCGCGGCCGCTCGTCGACGCGCAGGGCTCGCCCGAGCTCGCGCTGCGCCTCCGGGTCGCCGAGGCCCGCACCTCGTGGCGGCGGGGGCGGCTCGAGGAGGCGATCGTGGAGCTCGCCGCGTGCGCCGAGCGCGCCGCGGCGGCTGGGGATTACGACGCGCGCGTCCCTGCCCTGAACATGCTGTCCTTCCAGCTCGCGTCTGCGGGGCGCCGCGAGGATGCCGAGCGCGCCTCCGGGGACCTGATCGCGCTGGTCACGGCGGCGGGCGACCGATTTCACCTCTGCGGGGCGTACATCAACCGCATCGCGCTGTGGGGCTGGCGGTGGTCTCTGCCGGGCGCGGTCGACGACCTGCGCCGCGCCGTCGATCTCGCGCGCGAGATCGGCAATCCATGGCTGGAGAAGATGGCCTCGTACAACGTCGCCGTGCTGCTCCACTGGAGCGACAGGCAGCGCGAGGCGCTCGCGCTCGCGCGGCGCGCCCGGTGGCTGGAAGAGCAGGCCTCCGAGCGCCCGATGCCCCAGACGGCGATGCTGCTCGCGCAGATCCACCTCGCGCTCGACGAGTACGAGCAGGCCAGCCAGCTCGCCCTGTGGATCCAGCGATCCTGCGCCCTCGAGCCGGGCGACCTCGCGGAGTACGGCTTGCTCGAGCTCGTGCTCTCCGAGATGGGGCTCCGGCCGGCGCCGCAGCCCTCGCTCTCGTGGGGCGAGGCGATCCGGCTGGCGAAAGACCAGTCGATCGCCGAGCAGACGCTCATGTTCCTGTACTGGCGTGCGCGCATGGCGCTCCGTCGTGGACACCTGCGCGAGGCGGAGGAGGCGCTCGCGAGCGCGCGGGAGCACCGCGGGGAGAGCCCTCTATGGCTGTCCCGCTTCGTCGAGCTGGCGCGCGGGTTGGCCGAGAGGTCGTGGGCTCCGGACGTTCGTTCGCCCGTGCCGGACTGATTCGAGCCTGTTGCGATACGGTTTATTCCGTGTCGTATTCGGGCGAGTCCGTACTTTCACGCGACCACCGTGTACCGATTTTCAGCATTGCGCGCCTTCCTGGAAGGTGGGAGACTGCCAATTTAAGAAAGATCGATATTGCTGGTCGATGTCTGATCCTGGCCCTGCGCCAGGCTGCGCGACCACCTCAGAGGAGAGCCGAATGCCATCGATCCGTTTCATTGCGGTTGGTCTCCTGGGCGCCGGTGTGTTTACGGCGGGGTGCGTCGCCTCGTCGGACACCGAGCACGACGCCCTGTCCGACACCGACCCCGTCGAGACGGCGGAGCTGCCAATACGGCGCGACGCGGTGCCCATCGGATGTAACGGCCTGCTCCCCAGCGACTTCTGGGCGCCGGCGAACCGCACCGCGTTTCGGGCGCTCGGCCAGGCCGCGCTCGCCGGCGCCAACAAAGTCGTGGCCCCGACGGCGCTGCTCGGCACCTCTGGCGGAAAGAGCGTGCTCGACTACACCGTGCGCTGCGCGCTGTCCTCGGATCAGGTCGTTTACGGTCCGGACGGCCGTCCATTCTACGGCCACTTCGGGTTCGCGCCGGAATGGACGGAGCGCGCTCTCCTCACCTCGGAGCAGCGCTGGGTCTCGGCGTGCATCTTCCAGCATCTGAACGGCACCGGCGAGCATGTGGAGATCTTGCTGAATGGCAGCCACCCGGCCCTCGACTTCTCTCATGACGAGGAGCCCTTCGCGGATTTCGTCGTCCACGACGCCACGATGTACGGCAACGCGTTCCTTTCCGGGACCATCGCCGGGTATGCCTGCATCGATCCGGATCTCACCGGGGAGCTCTCGTCGCTCTCGCTGAGCTGCCCGCTCGATCTCAGCCTCCTCTCGCTGGAGCGGCTCTGTGGCCACGTACCGACGTGCGGTATCGCCTTCCTCGGACTCTGCGATCTGACCTGCGTGAAGGACGCCGCCGGCGACCAGACGTGCAACAACGTCCCGCTGCTCGGGACGCTCCTGGGGCCGCTGCTCGGGCCGAGCTTCCAGCGCTACTCCGAGACGATCCGGACCGACGTGCGCGACAGCGATCTCCTGCCGCTCTACGACGGCTGCGGCCTGCTCTGAGCGCGCCTCCGTGGCGAGGTCCCGCGGATAAAGAGGCCCGCCGTGTGCGCGCCCGTCACGTCCCGAGGCGCGTCTTCAGCTGCTGAATCGCGTCGGCGAGCGCCTTGTCGTCGCGGAAGCAGCACGGATCGCTCCTCCTGCACCGCGCGCCGTGCAGCACCTGGAGCTCGAAGAGCATGCGCTCGTCGCCCTCGGCCGCGGCGCGGCTGAAGAGCGCCCGCTTTCCGCCGCAGCTGGCCCTGCGGAACGCGAAGATGACGCGGAGCGCGGGGGTCGCGCGCGCCATCACGTCCGGCCGGGCGAGGATCTCGCTGGCGCGCCGGGCCGCCTTGGTGCCCCCCCGCGCGCGCACGAGGTCGAGCAGCACGTCGAGGCCGCCGCTGCCGAGCCGGTTCGTGAGCAGGTCGAAGACCTCGTCCGCCGCCGGGTTGTCCTCCTCGAACCCGATGCCCGCCACGGTGGAGAGCACCTCTTCGCGCAGGCCCCTGCTCAGGGCGAGCTCCGGATCGGCCTCCGCGAGGGCCAGCAGCGACCGCGCCCCGAGCACCCAGTTCCTCGTCGCCACCGCCCGGCTGAGCTGCGCGCGCGGGCTCGTGGCGCCGCGCGCGTCGTCCTCGGGCGCCGCGCTCGCCGGCGCCGGAGGGGGCGGCGCTGCCGGAGCCGGCGGGGGCTCCACGGAGGCGACCGCGGACGCCTCCGTGGGCGCCTCGGGCCGCCGGACGACGATCCAGAGCGCGACGCCGATCGCGAGCGCCGCCAGGGCCGAGAGCGCCGCCGCGAAGGGCACCCAGGCCGCCGAGGCTGCGGGCCGGCGGTGCGCGCGCGCGAGCAACGTTTTCCGGGGCCCCGGCCAGGCAGACGGGGCCTGCGCTCTGGGCGCCGCCACCGCGGCCTGCTCGGTGGCCGCGCCTGCCGTGGGGTCGCCCGCGGCGGTGGCCCGACCCGCCGCGGCGGCGCTGGCAGCCGCGGTGATCCCGCCCGCCGCAGCGGCCCCGCCCGCCGCAGCGGCCCCGCCCGCGGTGTCCTGGCCCGTCGCGGTGATCCCGCCGCCTGAAGCCGGCGACGGCGGCGCCGCCGCGCGTGTGATCGCCGCGAGCCCCTCATCGAGCGCCGCGATGGCGTCGGCCGCCGTCTGGAAGCGGAACGACGGATCCTGCTCTATGAGGCGCATCACGGCCTGCTCGACGGGGTAGGGCACCTCCAGATCCGGAGCGCGCACGCGGAGGGCCGGCGGACCTTCCGGCCCCTGTTGCTTGAGCCGCTCCACCACGTTCTTCGTGTCGAAGGGGTGCTGTCCGGTGAGCATCTCGTAGAGCACGAGCCCGAGCGCATACAGATCCGCGCGCGCGTCCACCGCATCCATCCCGCGCAGCGCTTCCGGCGCGAGGTACGCGAGCGTGCCGAACACCTCGCCGGCGCTGGTCAGGGCGGGGGTCGGCGCCGCCGTCTTGCGGCTCTGGCTGGACAGGAGATCGACGTTCACCTTCGCGAGGCCGAAATCGATGAGCCTGACCTGATCGTGCGCGTCGAGCAGGACGTTCAGGGGCTTCACGTCGCGATGGACGATGCCCTTCTCGTGCGCCGCCCCGAGCGCCGACGCGATCTGGCGCGCGATGCGGAGCGCCCGCGCGGGCGGGAGCCGTCCCCTCGCGATCGCGTCCTTGAGCGGCGTGCCCTCGACGTACTCGAGGACGAGGAAGTACGACGCGTCGTCCAGCTGACCGAAGTCGATGGCCGCGACGACGTTCGGGTGCCGGATGTGCGCGCCCGCGACGGCCTCCCGCTCGAACCGCGCCACGAGCTCCGGCATCCGCCGGGCGAGGGGCCGGAGCAGCTTGATCGCCACCTGCTTGCGGAGGTGCACCTGCTCGCCGCGGTAGACGGCGCCCATCCCACCCTCGCCGATGAGCTCGTGGACGCGGTAGCGCCCCGAGATCAGGCTCCCGATCAGCGCGTCGCCGCCCGCGCCCCCGGCCGCGGCCGCCGCCTCGATCGCCTCGATGTCCTCGGTGAGCGCCGAGCTCGAGAGCTCCTCCATGGGCTGCGCGGCCGGCGCGCCGAGCCTCGGCACCGTGAGGTCCTCCTCGACGAAGGCCGAGCCGAGCGTCTCTTCGGATCGCGGCGTCTCCGGCATGCGGTGCAGGATATCAGGTCGGCCGGCGCCGCGGGGGAGCGGGGAGCAGGCGTTTTACAAACCGGGGGGCGGGGGAGCGCGCGCCGTCCGGCGGCGGCGCTCCCATCACAGGAGGAACGACACGCCCAGCGAGAACGCAGGATATCCGAGTCGCATCGTGAGCGTCACATTCTCCGTGAAGTGGAAGCGCCCGCCGACGAACAGGGCCGGTGAGACCCCGAAGGCCGCACGGCGCCCCAGGTCTCCGAGGTAGAGCGACAGCCCCGGCTCGCCGAAGACCGACCACTTCCGGTGAAGCCAGAAGTTCCACTGCATCACGACCGAGCCGAACACGTAGTTCGACGGCGCCCCGTACCCGTCGACCTCGGTGCAGATACGCGTGCCCGCGGGCCCGTTCTCGAAGCGGGTGCAGACGCCGCGGTAGTCCGGGTCGCCGCCGTAGTGGACGCCGTCGAGGCCGAAGCCGATGCCCACCGAGTCGTTGATGCGCTTGATGAAGCCGTCGGGCGCGATGTCGATGGTGGCGCGGAACCCGGCGCCGATGCCGCTCCCCGAGCCGGGGCCGAGCGGCTCGAACGGCGTGATGAGGAGGTGCGGCTCCAGCTCGACCTTGTAATCCGGGCGATCGCCGGGGCGCTTGATCGTCATCTGCGCTTCACCGACCTCGGCCCACCCGATCGTCAGCGCCGCGAACGAGAGCGCGGCGGCCAGGAGGCGCGGCGCGCGAAGCTGCGATGTCATCGCTCTCTGCATCGGTCTCGGTCTCCTCAGCATCCGCCGCACGCGCGCGAGCCGTTCGGGCACACGACCGCGGCCTCGCCGCCTGGGCAGGTGACGCGGCACTCGCCGCCCACGTCGTCGCAGAACACCTGGCACGAGCCCCGGCACTCGACCTCGCAGGTCGACACGTTCCGGCAGGTCACGACGCTGTCCGATCCGACGCTGACGCCGCACCGGCTCGTGTCGTGGCACTCGTACCGGCAGTCGCGGTCGCAGATGGCCCCGCACGCCACCGTGTTATGGCAGTTGAGATCGCAGTGGTCCCCGCAGGAGGACGAGCACTCGTCGACGTCGAAGCACTCGAACGAGCACCCGTGCTCGCAGACGGCGCCGCAGCGGTGCATCTGGAAGCAGCGCTGGTCGCAGTTGTCCCCGTCGCAGCCGAGGTAACACTGGTCGCCTTGGGAGCACTCGCACGCGTCTCCCTCCACGCAGCCACCGTTGTTCCAGCAGCTCGCCAGGCAGAGGCTCGCGAAGAGCGTCAGCAAAGTCAGTGCATAAAAGCGCATGGCCGCGGCAGCATACCCGAGCCGCCTGGAAATTGTCACCAAATCCGCGGAGGTACGCGCGGAGGTACGCCTGAGGCCCGCCTCACCACCGTGTCCAGCGAGAGATTCGCCGCACCCGGGTATAGCGCGTCTGGTCGTTCGCGAGCCCGACCCGCTCCGCGATGTGTGTGCCGAGGTGGGGACCCCAGCCGCCGTCGTCGAGCGGTGCGTCCCCGTCCGCGCCGAGGTTGTATTCCCAGCACTGCGCGTAGTGCTGCGTGACGTTCAGGGATGCGTCCGCGCAGTTGTTATCCGGCGCAGTGTCACCGTCGTGGTCGCGCGACGACCATCCCGAGAGAAACTGTGCGAAGAAGACATTGGCGTCCCCGGAGCGCTGCACGGGGTCGAGGAACTTCATGGTCGTCGTGTCGATGCCTTTGACGGTCGCGCGCATGACCTCCGCGACGGTCCCCGCGACGTCCTCGATCTCGTCGCGGTACTCTCGGCCGACGAGGTAGAGCGAGCCCCTGTAGAAGTTCCGATCGAGCGCCGGCTCGCCCTTGGTCCCGAGCCGCTCGGCGTACGGGATGTCCCAGAACGACAGCGTCTTTCCCGCCGCCGAACCGACGCTGTTGTAGACGAGCGCCCACCCTCCTCCGCCCGCCTCCAGATCGCACACCACGGGGAACTCCGGGTCTCCCCCGGGCCCGTCCAGATCGAGGGTGTACACCCCGGTCGGCAGGCCGCTGGGGACGTCGGCGCACCGGGCATAGGCGCACCCCTGGTTGACCGCGCCGTCGCAGTCCTCGTCCTCGGCGGTGTCGCAGCGCTCGGGCGCGGGCAGGGCCTGTCCGGCGCACGGGCCGTACCCGTTCCCTTCCTCGTCGCAGGTCTTCACGCCGGCGCGGCAGGGGCCGCGGTTCAACGTGTCCGGCCGCCCTTCGTAACAGGCTTCCTGGCGCCTGGGCTCGCACGCGCGCCCGCCGCTCGACGCCGAGCCACCCCCGCCGGCGCTGGAGGCCGAGCCGCCCTCGCCGGCGCTGGAAGCCGAGGCGCTCCCGCCGCCTCCGGCGTCGCCGTCACCGAATCTCCGCACCCTCGTCGAGCAGGCCGACACGGCCGTGAGCAACACGATGGCTGCGCAGCAGGCTCCTGCGACCGAACCTTGGCCGAGCAACATGCGACCTCCAGGGACACGAACACACGCCACGCGGCCTTATACACCAGCCGGCCGGACGCGTGCATCCGCCCCGCGCGGCGTTCGGCTTCGCCGGGGGGCGCCGGCGCTCCCCGGCGAAGCCGGCGCTCTTTTTATTGGGGGAGGATCCGGGGCGCGCCCTGGTCGCCTTGCAACGCGAAGGCGATGGCGCTCTGGAGGGTGCTCTTTGTCACGATGCCCGCCAGGTCGAGCGAGAGCCCGACGAGCGTCTGCGCGACCGCCGGCCGGATGCCGGTCAGGATCGTCCTTGCGCCGAGCAGCTGAAGGGCCTTCGCGGTGTCGACGAGCCCGGAGGCGACCCGCGTGTCGATCTCCTTGAGCCCTGTCACGTCGAGGATGACCACCTGAGCCTGGGTGGACTGGACTCCAGCGAGCGCGACCGACATCACCTGCTCGATCCGCTCCGAGTCCATCTGGCCCACGAGGGGCATGACCGTGATGCGATCGGTGATCGGGATGAGCGGCGTCGACATCGCGTGCATCGTGTCGCGGAGCCGCGCGAGCGTCCGCTCGAGCTTCTCGAGCAGCTCCCTGTACGACGTGACGTCGTGGGCGGTGCCATAGACGAGGCGGCGCGACGGATCCTCGGCCGCGTCCATGTGTGCGGTCCACGCGAGCCACCTGTAGGAGCCGTCTTTGCACGCGTACCGGTTGTCGAACCGGATGGTCGTGTGGCCCTGGAAGAGCGCGGAGGCCTCGGCGAGCGTCGCCTCGCGGTCGTCGGGGTGGACGAACTCGATGAACGGCTTCGAGATCATCTCCGAGGGGGACCAGCCGAGGGTCCGCTCCCAGGCCGGGTTGGCGTGGCGGAAGAACCCGTCTGCGTCCAGGGTCACGAGGAGGCCCACGGAGACGCGGAACAGCTTCTCGTAGACCGTCGTCAGCTGCGCCACCTGCGCGAGCTGCGCCGCCCGCTCCCGGTCGCTCGTCAGGTCGAGCGCCGTGGCGACCGCGAGGCGCTCGGAGGGCGCGTCGTCCATGTCCACACAAGCGGTCCAGCCGAACCACCGGTACGAGCCGTCCTTGCACAAATAGCGATTGTCGAACCGGCCGTTCGTACGACCCTCGAAGAGGGCGGTGGCCTCGGCGAGCGTCGCCTCGCGGTCGTCGGGGTGGACGAGCTCGATGTACGGCCTGGCCTTGAGCTCGTCGAGGGACCATCCGAGGGTCCGCTCCCACGCGGAGCTCAGATCATGGAAGTAGCCACGCGCGTCCGCGGTGGCCAGGAGTCCTGACGAGACCTGGAGAAGTCGTTCGTAGCTCAAGCCCATATCGTCCCCTTTACGGCGCCCGCGCTCCCCTCGTCGCGGCCGCCCGCCATCAGCGATTCCCCCGTCCGGACGCAGGCGATCGCCTCCCGCGCCGCCTGGCCAGCGCGCGCGAGCGCGATAGTCCAGGCAGCGCGACGTCGACCACACGGCGCGTCGAAGCCTGCTTGTCCACGAGAACGGTTTATGTGTCAAGGGCATCGGGAGGCTCTTTAGCGGGCGCGCAGAGCCAGCAGCGGCAGGGGCGGCCGGGCCGGGAGTGCGTCCGCGCACGGACGGCGCCCGCTGTCATGCCGCCGAGGTTGCCAGCCCACGATGAGGCGGGTAGGGTCCGCGCCCCCAAAGGAGTAGATCATGACCGTCTCTGCGATTTTCAACCCGGCGCGCTGGCGTGAGGTCGACGGGTTCTCGTTCGAGGATCTCACCTATCACCGCGCCGTCGACCAGGGCACCGTGCGCATTGCGTTCAACCGGCCCGAGGTGCGCAACGCGTTTCGTCCCCGCACCGTCGATGAGCTGTACACCGCGCTCGAGCACGCGCGCACGACCTCGGACGTGGGTTGTGTGCTGATCACCGGCAACGGGCCCTCTCCGAAGGACGGCGGGTGGGCGTTCTGCTCCGGCGGCGATCAGCGCATTCGCGGGAAGGACGGGTACAAATACGAGGGCGAGAGCGCGGGGCAGGCGGACCCGGCGCGGCTCGGGCGGCTCCATATCCTGGAGGTGCAGCGGCTCATCCGGTTCATGCCCAAGGTCGTCATCGCGGTCGTGCCCGGCTGGGCGGCGGGCGGAGGCCACAGCCTTCACGTGGTCTGCGACATGACGCTGGCGAGCCGCGAGCACGCGATGTTCAAGCAGACGGACCCGGACGTGGCGAGCTTCGACAGCGGGTATGGCTCGGCGCTGCTCGCGCGGCAGGTCGGGCAGAAGAAGGCGCGGGAGATCTTCTTCCTCGGGCTCGATTACACGGCGGAGCAAGCGGCGGCGATGGGGATGGTCAACGCGGTCGTCCCTCACGCCGAGCTCGAGGAGGAGGCGCTGCGGTGGGGCGCGATCATCAACTCGAAGAGCCCGACCGCGATGAGGATGCTGAAGTACGGGTTCAACCTGCCTGACGAGGGGCTCGTCGGACAGCAGCTCTTCGCCGGCGAGGCGACGCGGCTCGCCTACGGTACGGAGGAGGCGAAGGAGGGCCGAGACGCTTTCCTGGAGAAGCGTCGTCCGGACTTCACGCGTTATCCCTGGCACTACTGACGACGCTCCGCCGCTCCCGGGCCAGCAGGCGCCCGCTCCCGCGCCAGCAGGCCGCCTCCACGCTTGACACCTGCGTCGACTCCGCCGATGGTGGCGCCGTCGTAAGTTTCCGCGCGAACCATCTTTGTCGCGCGGCTCTCAACTTCACCTGGAGATATGCACAATGCTTTGTCTTTTTGCTGGGAAGTCGGCTCATCGGGAGCGTTCATGGCTGTCGCTGGGAGGGTCGCTCCTTCTCGCGCTCGCGGGCGGCCTCGCCGCCGTTGGCTGCGGCGGCAACGACAGCGATAGCTCCTCGGGCGGCACGGGCGGCGCGGGGGCTTCGGGCGGCGGGGGGTCTTCGAGCGGCGCGGGGGCTTCGGGCGGCGCCGGGGGCGAGGCGCCGATCGAGACGGTGCCGCCGTCGGGCACCGAGCTGATCCGCGTCAACCAGGTCGGGTACCTGCCGGCCGCCGCCAAGGTCGCCACGGTCGTGGCGGCGGCGGACAAGCCGCATGCGTGGGAGCTCGTCGACGCCGGCGGCGCCGTGGTCGACAGCGGGGCGACCCGGGTCGTGGGCGACGACGCGAGCTCCGGAGAGCACGTTCACACAATCGATTTCAGCGGTTTCACCACCGCCGGCGAGGGGTACACGCTCCGTATCGGGGAGGTGTCGAGCCACCCGTTCGACGTGAGCCCGACCATCTACTCTCAGATGAAGTACGACGCGCTCGCGTACTTCTATCACAACCGTTCCGGCATCGAGATCCTGGAGGAGTACGTCGGTCCGGACTACGCGCGCCCCGCCGGGCACCTGCCGGACGAGGCGCCTTGCGGCGCGGATCTCGGCTGCACGTACACGCTCGACGTCACCGGCGGGTGGTATGACGCCGGCGATCACGGCAAATACGTGGTCAACGGCGGTATCTCCGCCTGGACGCTGCTGAACCAGTACGAGCGCTTCGTCGCGCTCGGGTCCACGGCGGACGACTTCGGCGACGGCAAGCTCAAGATCCCCGAGAACGCGAACCAGATCCCCGACCTCCTCGACGAGGCCCGGTGGGAGATCGCGTTCTTGCTCGCGATGCAGGTGCCGGAAGGCCAGCCCAACGCGGGCATGGTGCACCACAAGGTGCACGACCTGGAGTGGACCGGCCTGCCCATGCCGCCGAACGAGGATCCGCAGCCGCGCTTCCTCCGCCCGGTCAGCACGGCGGCGACGCTCAACCTGGCCGCCACCGCGGCCCAGGCCGCGCGCATCTGGCGCGAGCTCGATCCCGAGTTCTCGGCGGAGTGCCTCGAGGCCGCGACGCGGGCGTGGACCGCGGCGAAGGCGAACCCGAAGGTCATCCCCGACGAGAGCAAGGTCGTGGGCGGCGGCGCCTACGGTGACGGCGAGCTGAGCGACGAGTTCTACTGGGCGGCCGCCGAGCTCTTCCTCACCACGGAGGACGCCGCGTATCAGGCCGAGCTCGCGGCGTCGCCCTACAGCGAGGAGCTCGCGGGCGTGGACGGCACGTTCAGCGCCATGACGTGGGGGCAGGTCGACGGGCTGGGCGCCATCTCGCTCGCCGTGGTCGAGGCCCAGCACGCCGCGGCGGAGCGCGAGGCGGCCCGGACCCAGCTGATCGCCATCGCCGACAAGTACCTCGAGATCACCGGGGCGGAGGGGTACCGGGTGCCCTTCAAGGCGAACGAGAAAGGGTATCCCTGGGGCTCCAACTCCTTCGTGCTCAACAACATGCTGGTCCTGGCCCTGGCCCACGACTTCACCGGCGAGCAGAAGTACTTCGACGGCGTGGCGTCGGGCGCGGATTACGTCCTCGGGCGCAACCCGATGGACAAGTCCTATGTCTCCGGCTACGGCGAGAACCCGCTCAAGAACCCGCATCATCGCTTCTGGGCGCACCAGCTGGACGAGTCGTTCCCGTCCGCTCCGCCGGGCGCGGTCTCCGGCGGGCCGAACTCCGGGCTGGAGGATGACGTGGCGAAGGAGGCGCTCGGCGCGACCGAAGGCCGCGCGAAGTGCGCCGCGCAGAAGTGCTACATCGACGACATCGAGGCGTGGTCGGTCAACGAGATCACGATCAACTGGAACAGCCCGCTCGCGTGGACGGTGGCCTGGCTCGACGAGAAGGCCAAGGCGAGCGCTCAGTGACCAGAGCGCGTTGGTGAGGCCCCTTGACTAAGGTGGGGCCTGTCGAACCACCAAGCCGCCGAGATGCCACGAGAATCCCAGTAATATCGGCGCCTTGTGGCGTCTTGGCGGCATCGTCATTCCAGCCGGGCGGGGGAATTCCAGCGTCACACGGAGCGCCGTGCGGCCGCGCCGCGGGCGCGCCGCGCGCGATGAGGGCGATGAGCGCGGTGAGGGCGATTGGCCGCGACAACCGTCCAGCTTCTGCTAGGTTGCGCGGCTTTCATGAATCCAGACTCACTGCACGACGCTCTGCCCGCGCCGCTCGCGGGCGCCCTCGCCCGCCGCGGCTTCACCTCGCTCACCCCCGTCCAACAGGCCGTCCTCGCCCCCGAGCTCGCCGGGCGGGACCTCCGTATCTCCTCGCAGACCGGCTCCGGAAAGACCGTGGCCATCGGCATCGCGCTCGCCCCCCGCCTCGAGCGCGCGCTCGCCGATCGCGCCGCCGCGGCCTCGCCCGACGGCGCGCCCCGGAACGCGGCGGCTCCCGCGGCGGTGATCATCGCGCCGACGCGCGAGCTCGCCGCGCAGATCGCCGGCGAGCTCAGCTGGCTGCTCTCGCCGCTCGGCGCGCGCGTCGCGTGTGTCACCGGCGGCACGAGCTTCGGCGCCGAGGCGCGCGGGCTGCGGCGCGACCCCCTGGTCATCGCCGGGACGCCCGGCCGCCTGCTCGATCACCTGGAGCGTGGGACCCTCGATCCGCGCGGCGTCCTCGCCCTCGTGCTCGACGAGGCGGACCAGATGCTCGACCTCGGCTTCCGCGACGACCTCGAGGCGATCGTCGGCAAGATGCCCGCGGATCGCCAGACCCACCTCGTGTCGGCCACCTTCTCCCGCGAGGTCCGCGCGCTCGCCGATCGCTTCCAGCGGGACGCGGTGAGCGTCGAGGGCACGCGACCCGGCGCCGCGAACGGCGACATCGCGCACGTCGCCCACCTCGTCCTGCCGGCGGAGCGCGAAGCGGCGGTCGTGAACCTGCTGCTCCTCGCGCCCGGCGAGCGCACGCTCGTCTTCGTGCGCACGCGCGAGGGCGCCGCCGAGCTGGCCGACAAGCTCACCGCGCTCGGCCTGCCCGCGCGCGCCCTCAGCGGCGATCTCGAGCAGCGGGAGCGGACGCGCACGCTCGACGCGTTCCGCTCGGGCGCCATCACCACCCTCGTCGCGACCGACGTGGCCGCGCGCGGCATCGACGTCCCCGAGGTCGGGCGCGTCATCCACGCCGATCCCCCGGGTGATCCCGAGATCTTCACGCACCGGAGCGGCCGCACCGGCCGGGCCGGTCGCAAGGGGACGAGCGTGCTGCTCGTCGCGCCGTTCGCGCGCGAGCAAGCGCTGAGGCTGCTCCGGCGCGCGCGCGTCGAGGCCACGTTCCGGCCGGCCCCGTCGCCGGACGACGTGCTCCGCGCCGCGGACGAGCGGCTCGCCGCCGAGCTCGCCGCCGCGCGCCGGGTCGAGGCGGACGCGGGCGACGCGGCCGCGGCCGACGCGAGCGCGCGCGGCCAGCGCGAGGCGTCCGGCCCCGCGCCCGACGCGCGGCACAGGGAGCTCGCCGCGCGCCTGCTCGCGGACATGGACGCGACAGAGCTCGTCGCGGCCCTCCTCGCGCGGGCGAAGCACACAGGCCCCTGCGCCCCGCAGCCCGTCACCGCCGTCGCGCCGGCCCGGTCCGAGCCGCCTGCGTCGCGCGCCCGGCCCTCTGCGCCGCCGTGGTCCGGGGTGCCGTCGCGCGCCCGGCCCTCTGCGCCGCCGTGGTCCGGGGCGCCGTCGCGCGCCCGTCCGCCGGCGCCGCCGTGGTCCGATGCGCCGTCGCGCGCCCGGCCCGCCGCGCGTCGCGGCGACGGGGAGCAGCCCCCGCGCCTCCCGTTCGTGCCTTTCCAGGTCAACTGGGGGGAGCGCCACGGCGCGGACCCCCGGCGCCTGCTCGCCCTCGTGTGCCGCCGCGGCGGCGTGTCGAGCCAGCAGATCGGCGCGATCCGCATCGGCTCCACCGCGTCCGTCGTCGAGGTGGCCTCCCCGGCCGCGCCCGAGTTCGCGCGCGCGGTCAACCAGCCCGACGCGCGTGACGCGCGGATCCGCATCGTCCGCGCGAGCTCGATGCGCGTCGAGTAGAGCCTACTCGGGCACGGCGGACGGGGGCAGACGGCAGAGATCGCTCACAGCGGTCGGGGTTTCCTGGTTTCTCGACGACCTCGGGTTGTTGTACAACGGCCAGGTGAACCGAAGCCCGATCAACAAGCTACCCCCACGCCGCCTCGCGAGCCCGGCCGCGGTGCTCGCTGCAGTGCTCGGTCTCTCTCTCGTCGCGTGCGGCGGCTCCGTGCCTCCGCCGAACGATCAGCTCGCCTCGTCCCAGGCCGCGATCCGCGCGGCCGACGAGGTGGGCGCCGGGTCCGACCCCCAGGCCACCCTCCACCTGAAGCTCGCGCGCGAGCAGCTCGAGAAGGCCAAGCAGCAGATGCAGGCGGAGGACAACGAGTCTGCCACGCGCCTTCTCCAGCGCGCCGAGGCCGACGCCGAGCTCGCGCTGGCGCTCGCGAAGGTGCGCGCCACGCAGGCCGAGGCGCAGGAGGCGCTGAAGCAGGTCGAGAAGCTGAAGCAGGCGGGGGTCAAGTGAAGCGAGAGGTGATGATGATGGCTCCTCCGATGAAGAACCCGTCCTGGCTGGGCCGGTCCCTCGCGCTCTGCGCCGCGCTCTACGCGGCGTCGGGGTGCGGCGCGGCGGTCCCGCCGAAGGAGCTCGTCGATGCCCGCGCGAGCTACAGGCGCGCGGCGGAGGGCGCCGCGGCGAGCCTCGCGCCCGCCCAGCTCGACACGGCGAAGCAGGCGCTCTCCCGCGCCGAGGGGGCGTTCGGAGAGGACCCCGAGGCCCCGCAGACGCGCGACCTCGCGTACATCGCCGACCGCAAGGCCCGGGAGGCCGAGGCGGCGGCGGCGCTGCAGCAGGCGCAGCGCGACAAGGTCGCGGCCGAGGGCGCCTTCAAGGACCTCTCGCAGCAGCAGCTCGCCAACGCGAGGGAGGCGCTGCACAGCGGCCAGCAGCAGATCGAGCGGGAGCGGTACGCGCGCGCCCAGGCCGAGACCGCGCAGCAGCAGGCCGAGAGCGCGCGGCAGCAGGCCGAGAGCGCGCGCACCGCGGCCGAGAAGGGCCGCCAGGAGGCCGAGGCGGCGCGGCGGGAGGCCGAGCGCGTCGCGAACGCGGCGCTCGCGAGCCTCAAGGAGATCGCCGCGGTGAAGGAGGAGAAGCGCGGCGTGGTCATCACGCTCTCCGGCGCGGTCCTCTTCGCCTCGGGCAAGTCCGAGCTCCTGCCGATCGCCAAGGAGAAGCTCAGCCAGGTCGCGGCCACGCTGAAGGACCAGGGGTCGCCGCCCATCCGGATCGAGGGGCACACCGACTCGACCGGCTCCGCCCAGGCGAACCGCAAGCTCTCTCAGGAGCGCGCCGACGCCGTGAAGGCGCACCTCATCACGGCGGGGCTGCCCGCGGACAAGATCTCCACCGTCGGCCACGGGCCGGACCGCCCCGTGGCGGACAACTCGAGCGCCGAGGGCCGGGCCAACAACCGGCGCGTCGAGATCATCGTCAATCCCACCTCCCAGCAGTAGAAGCGCCTGCCCTGCGGTTGTGCCGGGGGCGCCGGCGGTGATAAGCACCGCGCGTGATCGGACGCTTTTTCCGCCGGATCTGGCAGGAGTACGTCATCGACCTGCGCGATCGGCTCGACGCCGAGGCGGCGCACCACCGGGCCACCACGCCTGCGGGCGAGGTCACCCGCCGGATTGTGTGGGTGTTCCTCACCGTGATCGGGGTGCTCATCTTCGTCCGGTTCGCGGGCAACGAGAACGAGACGCGCTGGATGGTCGACGGCCTGCGCGCCGTGGGCCTCGATGGCGCCGCGGCGAGGCTCCACGACGCGCTGAACACGTCCCCGGACCGCCGCTTTCACCAGCGGATCGTCTGGGCGGTCGGCCGCCTCACCGGCTATCTGATACCGACGCTCCTCGTTGCGAAGCTCGTGCTGCGGGCGCCGATCCGGAGCCTCGGCCTGCGCGTCCGCGGGACGGCCCGGCACACGCCAGTCTACGGCGTCCTCTTCGCCGGCCTGGCGCCGTTCCTGTTCGCCGCGTCGCTCTCGCCGGCCTTCCAGGCGAAGTATCCGTATTACAAGCTCGCCCCGGGCGAGGGCCTGTGGCCTTGGCTCTGGGCGTGGGAGGCCCTCTACGCCGCCCAGTTCGTGGCGCTCGAGTTCTTCTACCGCGGCTTCTTCCTCCACGGGATCCGCCGCGCGCTCGGCTACTCCTCGATCTTCGTCATGATGGTGCCTTACGCGATGATCCATTTCGGCAAGCCGCTGCCCGAGGCGCTCGGCTCCGTGCTCGCCGGGTTCATCCTCGGCACGGTGAGCCTGAAGAGCGACTCCATCTGGGGCGGGTGCGCCATCCACATCGCGGTCGCGACATCGATGGACCTCCTCTCCCTGGCCCACCGCGGCCTACTTTAGAGCGGCGGTCACCCGCTTCGGATACGGGCCCATCTCGACGTTTTCGGTGCTCAGCGCACAGGAGTGCGCTTCCGCGCCGAAAACGCCGATCTGGGCCCGTCTCCTGTGCGGGTGACCGCCGCTCTTATGCTCTGCATGTAGCGAGAGATGAGAGATGAGAGATGAGATGGTTTCCTGTTGAGGACGCTTGATCGCCCCGGGCGTGGGCCCGCTGCCCGGGGCGCCCCGTTCTCTTCCGAAGACGATGATTCCCGCGATGGTGGGATGTGGATGAACCGGCAGAGAGCGAGCGCTGAGCTTGACGACTCCGCTCGATCCACTCAAAGCTTGGCGCGAGTCATGAGCCACGCCCGCCACACGAGCGCCGAGATGGATGAGCTTGCCCGCGCAGCGCAGCGCGATGGGTTCTGCCTGATAAAGAACCTCATTCCGAAGAGCCTGCTGCGCTCGTGGCGTGAGGCCTTCGCGCCGCTCCTCGACGCACACATCGCGCGTGAGGGGCACCTCAAGAACCGAGGGCCGGGTCGCTATTACGTGACGCTCCCGTTCAAGGCCCCCTTCGCGGAGCCGCGCATCTACGAGGACGAGACGATCCTGGGCGTGGTGGAGCGCCTCGTCGGGGCCGACATGACCATGGTCCAGCTCGCCACCGACACCCCGCTCCTCGGGTCCGACTACCAGGAAGTCCACCGCGACGCGCCGCCGCTCTTCCCCGAGACCGGGAGAGAGACGCCTGCGTTCCAGCTCGCCGTCAACTTCCCCCTTGTCGACGTCAACGCCGAGAACGGCCCGATCGAGATCGCCCGCGGCACGCACATGCTCTCCAAGGCCGAGGGGATGCGGCGCCTCGAGCAGGGCGAGGTCGCGCTCGAGCCGATCGCCATGGCGCTCGGCGACGTCATGGTCCGCGACGTTCGCGGCCTCCACCGCGGAACCCCGAACCGCTCGCGCGAGCCGCGGCCCATGGTCGTCATCGGCTACAGCCGCCGCTGGCTCTTCCGCCCGGAGGTCTCTATCCGCGTGCCCCGCGAGAGCCTCCCCCAGTTGTCGGAGCGGGCGAAGCGCATGCTCCGCTTCAATCCCATCGTCGAATCGCTCGACGCGCCCGAGGAGAGCGAGAGCTACCAGGCCTTCGCCTACTGACGCGCGCCGCCGCTCGCCCGGACCGACCGCGGGTCCGCCCGGAGAGCGCCGGCGCGGGGAGCGTCACGCGGTGTTCATTGCCCGGCCGTCACGGCGCGGAACCGGAACGTGGGGTCGCGGTCCGTGCCGCTCGGCCTCGCGGCGTGCCACCCGAGGTGGTGCGCGTAGCTTCCCAGGTGGCCGTCCCGCTCGAGCCGCTCCTCCGCGACCGGGTCGCGGCGCTCGGCGAGCGGGCTCACGTAGAGCGCGTCGGTCGGGCAGTAGAGCTCGCACATGAAGCACGTCTGACAGTCCTGCTGGCGCGCGATGACAGGCGCCTCGCCTGGCCGCGCCTCGAAGACGTTCGTGGGGCAGACCTTGACGCAGAGGTTGCAATCGATGCAGCGGGCGTCGCTCAAGAGCTCGATCACGCGAGATCTCCTCGGTTGGAGGGCCGGTGGGAGGGGCCAAGCGGGTGCCGGCGGGGCTCGACCCAGACAGACGAGAGCCCGCCGGTGGTGAGGTGATGGGCCTGCTCGGGATCCGTGTCCGGCAGGTCCGTGCGCTGGTGCAGCCCCCGGGACTCGGCGCGCACGAGCGCGCTGCGGTAGCAGAAGCGCGCCGTCGCCAGCAGCGCGGCCGCCTCGCGCGCGCGGACCTGCGCGACGCCGGCGGCGCGCAGGCGCGCGCTCGCGTCGCGCCACGCGCCCTCGAGCCGCTCGACCGACGCCGCCAGCTGGTGACCTTGCCGGAAGAGGTTCTTGTCGAGCGGCAGCATCTCCTGCTGGACGAGGCCGATGACCTCCCCTGCGTCGAGCCCGCCCGGCGTCCCGCTGGGCCGGAGGCCGACGGTCCCGGCGGCGCGCACGGCCCTCGCCGCGGCGCGGTCCCCCAGGCCGGCCGCGAAGCGCGCCGCGGCGTGGCCAGCCCACGTGCCGCTCGAGATGGCCCACGCGGCGTTGGGGCTCCCGCCGCCGCTCGAGGCGCCGACGATGAGCTCGCGCGAGGCCGCGTCGCCCGCGGCGTAGAGCCCCGGGACGCTCGTCGCGCACTCCTCGTCGACGACGCGGATCCCGCCGCTTCCGCGCACCGTGCCCTCCGCGCGCAAGGTGACCGGGAACCGCTGCTTGAACGGGTCGATCCCGAGCCGGTCGTGCGGCAGAAAGCAGTTCGGCTGGCCGTCGCGCAGCCAGCGCTGGATCTCGGGGCCGGCGCGATCGAGCACCGCATAGACCGGCCCGCGGCGCAGCGCCCTCGCCACCGCGAGCATGCGATTGCCCCGGCTGTCGATCGGCTCGCCCGACTCGGTGGTGAAGGTCGCCCAGAAGTACGGGAGCCCCTTGGTGACCGAGGCATAAGCCGGGCTGATGCCATACTGGGCCGAGAACTCCATTCCGGAGAGCTCGGCGCCCACCTCCGCGGCCATCAGGTAGCCGTCGCCCGTGTTGACGTCGCAGCCGAGCGCCTTGCTCAGGAACGCGCAGCCGCCGCTGGCGAGCACCACGGCGCCGGCGCGGATGCGCCACGCGGCGTCCTCCTGTCGGGAGTAGCCCTGCGCGCCGGCGACCACCCCATCGCTCGCGAGCAGCTCGAGGGCGGGGGCGTGGTCGAGGATGCGGACGCCGGCGCGCCGGAGCTGCCGGCGCAGGAAGTACATGTAATCGGGGCCCCTCAGGTTGGCGCGGTACTGAAGGCCGCAGTCGTCCACGGGAAAGGGGTAGCCCCACGCCGCGAGCTGGTTGATCTGCGTCCAGGTCGCGTCGAGCACGCGCGCCATCCACTCGCGGTGCGCGAGCCCGCCGCTCCGCGCATAACGGCTCTCGATCGCGCGCTCGCGGGCGTCCCCGTCGGGTGTCACGTACCAGGCCCCGGTGTTCGCGGGCGCTGTCGCGCCCGACGTGCCGCAATAGCCCTTGTCGACGAGCACCACGCCGCGCGCGCCGCTCGCCGCGGCCCCCAGCGCGGCCCACGCGCCGGCGGGGCCGCCGCCGATCACCAGCACGTCGGCGACGTCGTCGATCTCGGAGGCGCGGGGAGGGGACAGCGTCGCAGGGGTGCTCATCGGAGATCCGCCGCTGCGGGCCCAAGCACCAACCGGGCCAGCGCTGTAGTCGGCGTGGACGGGTGGTGGGCGGCTCCGTTGCTGGCTCAGCAGCAGCCGGTGGTGATCGGGTGCTGCGGCGCGCGCAAGCCACCGGTCCGTACCCTCGGGAAAGCGGTGTCGGCGAGCCTGCGTCGTGGCCACGTGGCCTCGCGCGGGTCAGGCCACCTTCAACGAAACGGTGAAACTGTTTCGGCGTGCCGCCGCTTGTCCGCCAGGGCGCGCTCCTCAAGCATGGAGGACCACCACGACGAGGAGACAAGCATGCATCGGTTTTCCCATCTCAAGCTCAAGCTCGCGGGCCTGACCCTCGCCGCGTGCGCGGCCCTGGCCGCAGGCGCGACGGCCTGCCGTGACAGCGCCAGCCCGGCGCGGCCGCCGCGGCCCACGCTCGAGGTCTACGCTCGGCTCCACTCGACCGGCGTCGGCGGCATCACCCAGATGCCCGACGGCCGGGTCATCATCGGCTTTCACCCGTTCTACAAGCCCGAGGTGCAGGTCGCGCTGCTCAACCCAGACCGGGAGTCCACCACGCCGTACCCGAGCACGGAGTGGCAAAGCTGCAAGAACGCCGACGGCAGCTGGAAATCCGACTTCAACGCCTGCCTGGACTGGGTGCTCGGCCTGCATACGGACAAGAACGGCGTCCTCTGGCTGCTCGACTCGGCCAGATCCACGGACAAGGCGGCGGGGCGCCCCGCTGGCCTCGTGCCCAAGCTCGTTGGGTGGAACACCCATGAGAACAAGCTCGATCGCGTCATATCCATCTCACCGGAAGCCACCCTCACCGAGTCGCAGCACAACGACTTCGTGGTGGACCTGAAGCACGAGGTGATCGTGATCGCCGATGAGGCCATCGGCGAAGGCTCGGGCGGCGTCGGCGACAAGGCGGCGCTCGTGGTGGTGGACCTGTCCACCGGCGAGAGCCGGCGCCTCTTGCAAGGCCACCACAGCGTGATGCCTCTGAAGGAGCCCATCCGCTGGGACGTGGGTCGACCCACGAGCGGCGCCGTCGACCTGTACGTGGGCGTGGACGGCATCGCTCTCGACACGAACAACGAGTGGCTCTACTTCGCCCCGCTCAATGCTTACAAGATGTACCGGGTCCGGATGAGCGACCTTCTGGACACGTCGCTCACCGCCGCGCAGCTCGGGGCGAAGGTGGAGACCTACGCGGACAAGCCCTTCAACGGCGGCCTGGCCATCGACCAGGACGACAACCTGTACCTCACCGAGGTCGGCGAGCGCGCCGTGGGCGTCATCCCGTCCGACACCCGCAAATACGAGCGCCTGGTCAGCGACCCGGACATGGTCTGGCCGGACGGCGTCACCTACAACAGCGACGGCGCCATGTACACCGGCGCGGCGCAGCTGTCCCTCACCAGCGCGCTCCAGGCCGACGGAGCGGCCAGGAACAAGCCGCCCTACCTGGTCTATCGCTTCAAGCCCCTGGCGCCGGGCACACCGGGCTTCTGAGGCGAAAGGTCGCGGAGCTTCGCCGCGAGGAAGTCGACGAGGGCGCGCACCCGCGCCGGCACGAAACGATGGCTCGGCAGGATGGCGTTGAGCGGATAGTGCTCCCCCTGCCAGCCGGGCAGCAGGCGAACCAGACGGCCCTCGCGCAGATCGTGCACCAGATCCAGCTCGGATTTGTAGAGCAGGCCGGCGCCGGCGAGGGCCCATTGGTGGGCGATGGCCGCGTCGTCGGCGTCGCGGTCGCCGTCGACGCGCACCTCGGTCCATGCGCCGTCCTTCTCGAAGCGCCAGGCCACGTGCCGCTTGTGGTTGACGTGGAAGGTCAGGCAGTTGTGCTGGGCCAGGTCCTCGGGCGAGCGCGGCGGCTCGTGCCGCGCAAGGTACGCGGGGGAAGCGCAGAGCACGCGGCGCGTCGTGGAGAGCGCCCGGGCCACAAGCCGGGAATCGCTGAGCTCGCCGTAACGTAAGGCCAGGTCCACTACATCGCGCATCACGTCCTGCACGCGATCGGTCACGGACAGGGCCAGGCGCACGCCCGGATGGGCCGCCACGAACTCGTCGAGCCAGGGCAAGAGCACGCTGCGCGCGAGATCCGACGGCGCCGCCACGCGCACCGTGCCCACGAGCGAGCGGCGCTGCGACGCGAGCTGCGCCTCGCCTTCTTCCAGGAGATCGAGCGCGCGGGAGGCGTAGTCCAGAAGGATCTGGCCCTCCGGCGTCAGGCGCAGCGCGCGCGTGGACCGCTCGAACAGCCGCTCGCCCAGCTGTGTCTCCAGCCGCTTGAGCATGGCGCTGGCCGCGGCCGGCGTGACGCCCAGGACCCGCGCCGCCGCCGTCAGCGTCCCGCGGCGGGCTGTCTCCACAAGCACGCGCAGATCTTCGATGTTCTCGATGCTCACGTGGACAGTTTCGCCCGAGGAGCGTTCCAGGGCGATCGCGGCGCGACGCCGAGGACGGCCCAGCAGGAGGCGCCTTGCGGCAGCGCGGGACACGGCCGGGTCGCCCTCTCGAGACCGAACCGGACCCACGCAGGGAGCACCGGCGCCGTGACGTCGAGCCCGTCGGGTTTGATCGTTCGATCACGTGGATCGATCCGCTTGATCGAACGCGCGGAGCTCTGACCGCCGCAGCGTCCTGGGCTTGGCTGCCTCCCCGGGTCGGTGAGGGTGGCGCGGAGGTTGCCATGAAGAAGGTATCCCATGAAACGAAAGATCCCGTTCCGTATCTACATAGGTACCGGGCTCCTGGCGGGCGCTGCCACGCTGCCGGCTATTGGCTGCTCCGGTGCGGGCAGCGCCTTCGATGAAGGCAGCGACGAGGAGGTGGGCACGCCAGCCGTGCCGAAACCGGGCGCGGAGACCCCTGAACGGCCCCACGCCATCCCCTGGAGGATGGCCGACCTCCCGATCGAGGAGACGGCCGACGGGCTTGCCGAGCGGCTCCAAGGCCGTGGTATCACCATGGCTGTCTCACCCATCCAGGGGGCCGGAACCAGCGAGGACGTGGCGGCCGGCTCGAACCACACCCTGCTCCTCGTTCGTGGCACCGTCTGGGCCTGGGGTAACAATACCTATGGTCAGATCGGCACCGGCGGCTCCGGCAGCGCGCCTCAGGGATCGCCCGTCCAGGTCCCGGGATTGCCCGCGATCAAAGCGATCTCCGCCGGCGGTTACCACTCGCTGGCGCTCGACGCCTCGGGCTCCGTGTGGGCCTGGGGCCAGAACAGCTACGGTCAGATCGGGACGGGCAGCGCCAGCAGCGTGCCCCAGGCGACGCCGGTGCAGGTCCCGGGGCTGCCCCCGATCAAGGCCATCTCCGCGGGCGCGTCGCACTCGATGGCGCTCGACACGAGCGGCGTGATCTGGGTCTGGGGCGCCAGCTCCTACGGGCAGATCGGCAACGGGTCGAGCGGGATCAACCAGGTGACGCCGACGAGCGTGATCCTCCCCGGGGGCGCCGCAGCGATCTCCGCGGGCTGGCACCACTCGCTGGCCGTGAGCACGGGCGGCTCCGTGTGGTCCTGGGGGCGCAACAACTATGGGCAGATCGGGAACGGCACCTCGGGGACCACGAACCGGACGACGCCCTACCAGGTCGCTCTCGGCGGCACGGCCGCCGCGGTCGCCGCCGGCGGGGGGCACTCGCTGGCGCTGCTCTCCGACAAGACGGTCAAGGCGTGGGGGTACAATGGGCAGGGTCAGCTCGGGCTCGGCAGCACCACGTCGCAACCCTTGCCGCAGATCGTGCCGGGCCTGAGCAATGTCCAGGTGATCGCCGCAGGCGGGTACTTTTCGATGGCGATGGGGGTGAGCGACGCCGTCTGGAGCTGGGGCCAGGACACTCAGGGACAGATCGGAGACGGGGACGCGAGCTCCACCAACCGAACCAGCCCCTACGCGATCTCGAGCTTGAACGGCGTTCGGGCCATCGCCGCGGGCGCCTACCACGCCGCGGCGCTCTCCTCGGTCTGCCAGGCGTGGACCTGGGGCTCCAACAGCAATGCCCAGCTCGGCAGCGGCGGCGCGGACGCCGGCCGGCACCCGACGCCCGCGTCCGCGTACGCGTGGACACGGATCCGCTACTTTGACAGCGACATGGATGGATACGGCGACCCGTGGTCGCCCGTGACGGAGTCGTGCGCGGAACCGGTAACGCCGGGGTACGCCGCGAACGACGCCGATTGCGACGACTTCGACCCATCCATCAACCCGGGCGCCC
Source organism: Sorangium sp. So ce375 (assembly GCF_051473855.1). Lineage (NCBI taxonomy): Bacteria > Pseudomonadati > Myxococcota > Polyangiales > Polyangiaceae > Sorangium > Sorangium sp. So ce375. Next base: position 7,546,099 of record NZ_CP150335.1, on the reverse strand, counting down.
CGGAGCTGTGCAACGGGCTCGACGACAATTGCAGCGGCGTCGCGGACGAGGGCAACCCGGAGGGGGGCGACCCGTGCGACACGGGCCATCCGGGCGAGTGCGGGTTCGGGTGGCTGACCTGCGACGGCGGCGCGCTGCAGTGCGCACAGGAGACGCCGCCCATGACCGAGATCTGCGATGGGCTCGACAATGACTGCGACATGGCTGTCGACGAGGGCGCCTGCCTGGCGGCCAACGGGACGGCCTGCGCGACCGCCGCGCAGTGCCAGAGCGGGAATTGCGTCGACGGCTACTGCTGCAACACGGCCTGCGGCGGAACCTGTCAGGCGTGCAACGTGAGCGGATCCATCGGATCCTGCGCGAGCTACGCCGCGAACACGGACCCGGCGAACGAGTGCGCCGCGGATTGCGATGGCTCCGGCGCCTGCGAGGTGATCGACGCCGGGACAATCACCTTCCCTGGGGAAAACGAGTTCACGTTCTCCGGGTTCCCGAGCGGTGCCTTCAGGGTGTGTGTGACCGACACACCCGACTGCCACGACGCACAGGGCGCTCCCCTGGGCTCGGGGACGAGGCTGATCTCCAGCGCGGTCGAGCAGCTGGAGAACGGCGTGGCAGTGCGCGGCCGCATCGACGCGCTGGACCCTTCCGCGACGATGGTTTACCACGTCATGGAGCTGGAGCTGTACACGGGGAACTTCTTTGTCCAGAATCCCGATGCGCATATCGCCATCGCGCCCAGGACGCTGCTGCCCTATGTCGTCCCCGGCACCACGACGCCGTACCACGGATATGCCCCCTTCGTGATGGACGGCCCCACCAAGAGGCCGCATGCCTACGGGAATGGAATCATCCTGGGGAAGGTGCCCTGTAACAACGGGCTCGGGGGCGTGACTCCCGCGGGGTACCAGGACGGTAACGGGGATGGCACCCGCGACGGGCACGTATTTGGAGTCGCCATCGAGCACTTTCTTGGCACCGGCGACCCCGAAAACAAGACCGCCTGCCCGGGCGCTTCGAGCCAGACGACGCTGGAGCCGTATGCGGTTTATTCCGTGAAGGTGTTCGTCAAGCAGGCGCCCTGCCCGGCACCTTCTGCGGCGCAATGCCGCTCGGTTGGCTACGCGATCCAGAGGACGGGGGCTGTCTTTGGCGCCCCGCTGCTCATCAGGGGCGGGGGAGGCGCTGCCTTCCTCGACCGCTCTCAGCCCGAGCCGTCCGGCGCTGTTTTTGGCGGCGGGTCCGCCGTCGTGCCGCGCGGCTGGAGCAGGCTGCTGGTCGCGGACCAGTCCAGCTGGTTCATCGCGCACGCGTTCACCAATCCAGGGACAGAATGGTCCTTCCAGGTCAGGAACCTTCAGCTCAGCGTGAGCAATTCGGCGCCGGCCTGGTGGACAAGTCCCTGAGGACCTAGCGTGACGACCGGCTTCCGCTCGCGCGACCGGAAGCCTGGATGCTGGGGCCGGATCAGAGGTCGCGCGCGACGGACACCAGGTCCGCGGGACGTATCCGCTACGTCGTCGCCTTCTTGACGCGGTACTCGATGGTCACCGTGTGCAGGTGCATATCGCCGGGGGTCCGCGTGGTCGGGCGCGTGAGCGGCTCGCCCTTCAGCAGGTGCTCGAAGTCCGCGGTCGTGAGCGTCACCTGGTGGTTGTGCCCCGTGAGGCCCTGGAGATCGTAGGTCTTCTCCACCTTCGCGACCATGTCCGCGGCGGTGACCACGATCTCGTGCTCATCCTTGCCGCTCGACGAGAACTTGACGACGCTCACCCACTCCGGCGGATCCTCGGCCGGGGCGCACCGCACCAGGACGTAGTGCGCGTGGCCCTGCGTCGTGCTCTTCGTCCGCACGATCTTCCCCTCCTGCAGGCTCTTCATGTCGTCGGCGGAGAGCGTCACGGCGTGGGTGTGGCCGGATTTCCCTTTCAGATCATAGGTCTTCTCCGCGCCGGCCATCACGTCGGCCAGGGTCAACGTGAGCACGTGGCCGTGATTGCGGCCCACCCTTCCGATGACCCGCGTGAACGAGACCTGCGGCGGCTCCTCCTTGGCAGGGGCCGCGGCGGCGTCGGCGCCCTCGTCCTCGGGCGGCGGAGCGCTGTTATCCGCGATCGCCGCCGGCTCCGGCGTGACGACAGCTGCCTTTTCACCGGCGGGAGGGGCCGTCCCGGTGGCGGGCGCGGGTTGCGGCGTCGGGGCGCTCGCGCCGCAGCCCGTGAGCGGCAGCGTCGTCAGGGCCGCGCCGAGCTGGAGAATCTGTCGCCTGTCCATCGTCGTCCTCACGTCGTCGAAACCACTCGATCCGAGGGAAGGGGCGCTGCTCGATTCAACGTCCAACTCGGGTCTGCGCCCGACAAGCACCATCGCCGGGCCTCCGGCCCAGCTCGGGATGCTCAGGCCAGGGTCCGGCCGCCGTTCACGGACAGCTTCTGGCCCGTGATGAACTCCGCGGCGTCGGACGCGAGGAAGGCGACGGCCTCGGCGATGTCGTCCGGCGTGCCCATGCGCCGGAGCGGGTTGCTCGCCGCGTAGGCCTCGATCGCCGCGGCGCTCGCGCCCTCCTTGATGTGGCGCTCGACGACGACCCAGCCGGGGGACACCTGGTTGACGGTGATCCCGTGGGGGCCGAGCTCCATCGCCCACGAGCGCGTGAGGCCGAGCTGCGCGCCCTTGGCCGAGACATAGCTGGAGAACTCGGGGACGCCCTGCTCGAACACCTCGGAGCCGACGTTGATGATCCGGCCCGCCCGGCGCTCCTTCATCCCCGGGACCACCGCCTTCGCGAGCAGGACCGGGCTCTTCACGAAGAACTCGAGCTGGTCGAGGCAGTGCTTCCAGGTCAGGTCCTCGAGCTTGACGAACGGCTGCGGGCCCGTCGCGTTGATCACGAGCACCTCGATGGGGCCGAGGCGGGCCTGCACCTCGCCCACGAGGCGGGCGACCTCCTGCTCGTCGCGCACGTCGGCCCGGAACGCCTCGGCCTCGCCGCCGCTCTGGCGGATGCCCTCGACCACGCGCGTCGCCTCCTCGTGGCTGCCGAAGTAGTTGACCGCCACCCGCGCGCCCGCGCCCGCGAGCTTGCGTGCGATGGCCGCTCCGAGGCCGCGGGAAGCGCCTGTGACAAGGGCGACTCGTTTGGATAGTTCGTGGGCCATTCAGGCTTCTCCAGGAGTTGGGGGGACCGCGGTTCGCTCGCCGCTGCGGAGGAGATCGGCCGCGCAGGCGCGCCTCCGGGAGCCTCCCTTCCGCGCGGATCGCTCGCCGCGCGGCAGGGTCGACCGATGGCCGAGGTCAGTCACCGCAGCTGTAAACGACCACGATCCAGCGATACAAGATTTTTCCGCGGTCGGATTTGATTAAGTGTGTTTACATTATAGTTGGAGTTTTTTGACTCAACGCGCTGCTGTGCCCAGCACATGTGGTGTATGCTGGGCCACATGAACAAGCGCACGATCCGGCAAGCTTTGCGCCTCCTGGTGATGTTCGCCATGGGGCCTGTGTTCTGCGCGGCCGTGGGGATCACGGTGATCCACGCGTGGCTCGACGTGCGGCGCAGGCCGCCGTTGCGGCGCCATTTCGCGCGTGCTGTGGCGCGGCATCGCGGCCTTCGCCCGCGCGAGCAAGCGCCGCTGTGATCGAGACGGCGCTTGCTCGGGGGATGGCGGCGCGGCTCAGCGCACGACGACGAGCCAGGCGAGCGCCGCGGCGGTCGAGGCGAGTGTCACCGGAACACCCACCTTGGCGTAAGCGCGGAAGCCGATCTCGCGCTCGGCGCCCACCGTCTCCACGACGATGATGTTGGCCACCGAGCCGAGCAGCGTGAGGTTGCCCGCGAGGGTCGACACAAGCGCCGTCGCGATCCAGGCGAGGTGCGGGTCGGGCTGGCTGCGGATGTACGAGTCCGCGAGGAGGATGAAAGGGACGTTCGAGACGATCTGGCACCCGACGAGCATCGCGATGCTCAGCCCGACGACGCCCATCGTCGGTCCCGAGGGGAGAAACGGGCTGGCAGCGCGCAGCGCGTGCTCGGGCATGCCGGTCTTCTGGAGGCCTGCCACGACGATGAAGAGGGCGCCGAAGAAGACGAGCACGGTCCACGACACCCGATCGAACAGGCCGTTCGCGTCGCGCCGGTGCAGCAGCATGACCGCGGTGGCGCCGCCGATCGCCGTCCACGCGAGGTTCGCGCCGAGCACGAACAGCGCCGACACGACCGCGATGCAGGCGAGCGGCGCCAGGGCGCTCGGCCGGGCGTGTCCCGGCGCCGCCGGCTCGGGCGCCGGCTCGGGCGTGGGCACCTGCACGGCGATGCGGCGACGGAGCAGCAGGTGCAGCGTCACGGCCGTGACGGCGAGCCCGATCAGCGCGGCGGGGCCCGCCTCCAGCAGGTAGGTGCGGTACGAGATGCCGGAGAGGTGGCCTACGAGCATGTTCTGCGGATTGCCGGCGAGCGTGAGCGCGCTGCCGGCGTTGGCGCCCATCGCGAGCGCGAGGAGGTACGGTACCCGGTCGAGCCCGGCGCGCCGGGCGGTCCGGTCGACGAGGGGCGCCATCATCACGCAGACCGAGTCGTTCAGCAGCACCGCGGAGGCGAGCCCGGCGCCCACCGTGACGAGGTAGAGCAGGCGGACCGGCGACAGGTTCCGCCGCGCGACCCACGCGGCGGCGCGCTCGAACACCCCGGCCACGTCGAGCGACGCCGAGAGCAGCATCATGCCGAGCAGGAGGCCGATGGTGTTCGGCTCGATGGCCGCGAACGCCTCGCGCGGGGTCAGGCCGGCGCCCGGCGAGATCGAGCTCAGCAAGACCATCGCGCACGCGCCCGTGAGCGCGCCGGCCGGACGTCCGATGGGCAGGATCGACAGGCGCCGCGCCCCGATGAGGATGTAGGTCGCGGCGAATACGAGGAGGACGGACCACACGGCGCGGATCTAGAGCGGTCGGGGGGGACTCTGTCAAACTGGGAAACGCCAAGGCATGGACAGGCAGCTCTCGACCCCCACCGCGATCCTCCTCGGCAGCGCCATGATCGCCGCCGCGATCTACCTCGGCCTCCGCCATGGTCCGGCCGGCGTCGCTACGGATCCACGCCCCGCCGGGGGGGCGCCCTCGCAGCCCGCCGCGGCGGCGTCCTCCGCCGGGCCGGCGCCGCGGGCGCCCGGAGCAGCCGCGCCGGCGCCGCAGCCCGCGCCGAGCGTGCCGCGCGACGAGGTCGCGAGGCAGGCCGCGCGGGCGCTCGACGCGCACCGGCCGGCCTTGATCGAGCGCTGCTACAAGCCGGCGGTCGCCGCGCAGCCGGGGCCGCGCGGGGCGAGGTACGTCTTCAACCTCACGTTCGACGCGCAAGGCCGGCAGATCGCGCGCGGCATCATCGAGGACCACGAGGCGTCGCGCCCCGAGGTCACGGCCTGCCTGGTCGCCGCGCTCCCGCCGGTGGCCGTCGCGCCGCCGGGGGCGAACGTGCGGGTCGATGTCCCGTTCTCGCTGCCGTGATCGAGGGAGAGGCCGGGCTCGCCGGCGCGGGAGCGAGCGCGGCGCCCTTGACGCACCCTCCTGAACGCCCGATGCCGGAGCGGTGACGCCCGACCAAGCCTTGAAGGAAGCGGCCACCGGCGCCCTCCGCCCGGTCTATCTCGTGCTGGGGGAGGAGCGCTGGCTTGTCGATCGCGTGGTGAGCGCGATCCGGGAAGCGGCGGCCAAGGGGGGCATCGCCGGCTTCAACGAGGACAAGTTCACCGCGGGCGACGCGCCCGTCGAGTCGATCCTCGGCGCCGCCCGCATGCTCCCGATGATGGCCCCGCGCCGCTTCGTGATGGTCCGCGGCGTCGATCGCTGGGAGAAGAAGGACGACGGCGACGACGGCGAGGGGGACGACGAGCGCGGCGGCGCGGGCGGCAAGCGGGGTGTGTCGAAGCAGCTGAGCCCGCTCGACGCGCTCGCGGAGTACGCGAAGGCGCCGTCGCCGAGCGCGGTCCTCGTGCTCGTCGCGACGAAGCTCCACGGCCAGCGCCGCCTCGTCACCGCCGCCAAGAAGGGCGATTTCCTCGTCTCGTGCGAGCCCCTGAACCGCCGCGCCCTGCCGGGCTTCATCGCGACCATGGCCCGCGAGAAGGGCAACCCCATCGCGCCCGACGTGGCCGATCAGCTCGCCGAGCTCGCCGGCCCCGAGCTCGGCTACGTGGTCGACGCGATCGAGCGGCTCTCGCTGTATGTCGGGCCGAAGCAGCCGATCACCGAGGACGCGATCGCGCAGGTGGTCATCCGCGTCCGGCAGAGCACCGTCTGGGAGCTCATCGACGCGCTCGGGAAGAGGCGCCTCGACAAGGCGCTCGCGGCGCTCGCCGACGCCTACGATCCGCGCGACGGCGGGCTGCGGCTGCTCGGGGCGGTCTCGTGGTCGGTGCGGCAGATGGTGAAGTTCGAGTCGGCGCTGGCCGCGGGCGCGAGCCAGGCCGAGGCCGCCCAGCGCGCGGGCGTGGCGCCGTTCAAGGCGAACGACGTGGCGCAGTCGGTCCGCCAGCTCCCGAAGGGCGCGCTGGCGGGCTGGATGCGCGTGCTCGCGGAGACAGATCTCGCGCTGAAGAGCAGCCGCCGCCCGGCGCAGGCGGTGCTGGAGACGATGCTGATGGAGATGTGCGCGCGCTGAGCGCGAGGGCGCGGGGGGAGGCGCCGCGCGCGCTCATTTCTCGACACGCGCCTCGGCCGCCATCGACCCGCAGCGCCTCGGCGCCGTCGTTCACGGCGGCTCGTCTCTGCATCTATCGCGCGTGCCCGCGAGGGGTATGCTGGCGGGCGTCGTGGACTGGGATGATGTGCGCCATTTCCTCGCGCTCGCTCGAACGGGCTCCGTCCGCGCGGCGGGCTCGATGCTCGGCGTGAGCCACTCGACCGTGGCGCGGCGGGTCGAGGCCCTCGAGACGCGGCTCGGCGTGAAGCTGTTCGACCGGCACCGCGACGGGTACCTGCTGACGGACGCGGGCAACGAGATGGTCTCGGGGGCGGAGCGCGTCGAGCGGGAGATGGCCGCGCTGGAGCGCGGCATCGCCGGGCAAGACGCGCGTCTCGGGGGGCCCGTGCGGGTGACCTGCACCGACCCGTTCATCGCGAAGATCCTCCTCCGCGCCCTGGCCGGCCTCTGCGAGCGGCACCCCGGCATCGAGCTCGAGCTGGACGCCGACGCCAAGAACCTGGATCTGTCGAAGCGCGAGGCCGACGTCGCGGTGCGCGCGCTCTTGCCCGGCGCGTCCCCGCCGGAGCACCTGATCGGGCGGCGGCTCGCCCCCATCACCGTCTGCAACTACGTCGCGACCGCGCACGCGGCCGAGCTCGACCCCGAGCGCGGCGCGCGCCTCGCGCGCTGGCTCGGATCCAGCGCGCACCGGATCGCCAAGGAGCTCGTCGCATCGTCGAGTTATCCCGAGGTTTCCATGTGGGGCACGTTCGAGTCGATAGCGATCATGATGGAGGCCGCACACGCGGGCCTCGGCCTCGTGATGTTACCCACGTACGCCGGCGATCCGGAGCCTGGGCTGCAGCGCCTCGCGAAGCCGGACCTGCGCCACGTCGCCGATTTCTGGCTCCTCAGCCACCGCGACCTCCGGGACAACGCGCGCCTGCGGGCCGCGCGCGAGGGCATCATCGCGGCGGTGACAGAGCGCGCAGCGTTGTTTCGCGGCGAGGCGGAGGGGTGGCGCGAAACTGCGCCCCTGCGTCACGAACTTGCACCGGGCGCGGACGCGCCGCGCGCGTAGATTCGTCGACCATGATGACCGCCGACGCCAAATTCTGGGACGACCTCGCCGAGAAGTACGCCGCCAAGCCCGTGGCGAACGTCACGGCCTTCGAGCGCAAGAAGGCCATCACCCGCGAGCACCTGCGCCCGGACTCTACGGTCCTCGAGATTGGCTGCGGCACAGGCTCGCTCGCCCTGGCGATGTCGCCGTTCGCCGGCCACATCCACGCGATGGACGTCTCGGCCGAGATGCTCCGTATCGCCAACCAGAAGAAGCAGGCCCAAGGCGTGACCAACGTCACCTTTCGCCAGGGCACGCTCGACGGACCTACCCCGTACGAGCCCGAGCGCTTCGACAGCGCGTGGGCCTACTCCATCCTCCACCTCGTCCCCGATCGGAGGCGCATCCTCAAGACACTCTTCGACCTCCTCAAGCCCGGTGGCTCGTTCATCTCGTCCAACGCTTGCCTCGGCGACAGCTGGGTACCTTACGGCGCGATCATCACGGTGATGCGCTGGTTCGGGAAGGCGCCGGTCGTCTACTCCTACGATCGCGAGACGATCCTCCGCGAGATGCGCGAGGCAGGGTTCGTCGAGATCGAGGAGAGGGAGGTTGGTGCTGGGAAGATGGTGGCGTTCGTCGTGGCGAAGAAGCCGGGGTAACGCGCAGCTCGCCGCGGCGCTCGGGCACGGGGATGGGCGAGCGAGCTCGCCTCGGCCCCGCGCGATCAGGTCTCGCTTTCAGGGGGAGGGAGGAGAGCGAGGATGCCGTCCGGTGCGATCGCGTCCTCGACGGTTGCTGGGGCGGACTCCACGACCTCGTGGGCCAGAAGAGATCGTGATTGACGTCGGGCACCTCATCCCTCATGCCACCATGGCCTGCGCCACGAGCCTCCTCGTGGGAACAGCAGTGTCCAGCAGCTCAATCCGGGGCGGATCCCCCAGAGAAGCATCGTCCGCATGGGCCGGCGCCATTTCGCCCTCTTCATCTGCGCGCTTGTCGCCGCCGCCGCCGGCCTTGCAAGGCACGTGGCCCGCGGCCGGGCCGCCACGCCGCTCGACCGGTTCCTCGCCCTGTCCACGGTGCTCACCGGGGCTTCCGACCTCGCCCGGGACCACGCGCAGATCTACCTCGACTGCCTCCTCGCACGTCCGGAGCAGGCCGCGGCGCTCGAGGACCTCTATACCAGGGCGGGGCTCGTCGGCGACGCGCCGGCCTGTCCCCTCGATGACCTGACCGCGCGGGGCGTCTTCGCCGACGAGCGCCTGCGGGCGCTCGCGGACGAGATCCTCCTGTTCTGGTACACGGGCGAATACGACGCTGCCGGCGGACGGGCGCTGGCGACCTACGAGGGCTCGCTCGCGTGGAGATCGCTCCCTTACGCCAGCGCGCCGGGCACCTGCGGCGGGGCGATGGGGTTCTGGGGAGAGCCGCCCGCGGGATGAGGCGGCGGGGCGCGCTGCCGCCGCCCGGAAGGAGCTCGGTATGGGGGACAGGCTGCACGCGGATGTGGTCATCGTCGGCGCGGGCATCGCGGGGACGCTGGCCGGCTACCGGCTCGCAAAGGCGGGCGCCAGGGTGCTCGTGCTGGAGTCGGGGCCGCGGGTCGACCGCGGCAAGGCCGCCAGCGCCTACCGAAACGCCGTGGTCAAGACGCTGGAGGTCCCCTTTCCTAGCTCCATGGCCGCGCCCGCGCCCAGCGAGAGCGCTCCGCGCGGATACTACGTGCAGGAGGGCCCGGACCTCTTCAAGAGCACGTACCTCCGCGTCGTCGGCGGGACGACCTGGCACTGGCTCGGGACCGCGCTCCGTTTCCTGCCCGACGATCTCCGGATGAAGACCCTTTATGGAGTCGGCGTCGACTGGCCCATCGCGTACGACGCGCTCGAGCCCTGGTACGTCGAGAGCGAGATCGAGATGGGCGTGGCCGGCGATGACAGCCTCGGCTCGCCGCGCAGCACGCCTTACCCGATGGCGCCCATCCCCCACAGCTACTCGGATCTGCGCATCGCCGACAAGATCTCGGCCCTCGGCTATCCGGTGACCGCCACGGCACAGGCGCGCAATAGCGCCGCGTACGACGGCCGGCCCGCGTGCTGCGGCAGCAGCTCCTGCATCCCGATCTGCCCGATCGCGGCCCGCTATGACGCCTCGGTACACGTGGAAAAGGCCGAGCTGGCCGGCGTGCGGATCGTGGAAGAGGCCATCGCCACGACCGTGGGCATCGGCCCTGACGGACGCGTGTCACGTATCCTGTTCAAGCGCCCGGACGGCACCGAGCACGAGGCCTCAGGCAAGGTCTACATCGTGGCGGCGCACGGGATCGAGACGCCCAAGCTGCTCCTGATGTCCCGGACCGACGCGCTGCCGGACGGGGTCGCGAACAGGAGCGGCCAGGTAGGGCGCAATCTTATGGATCACCCCATCCAGCTGAGCTGGGCGCTCGCCGGGGAAGCGCTCGGGCAGCCCCGCGGACCGCTCTCGACGGGGGGGATCGACGCCACGCGGAACAGCGCCTCTCGGGGGGTGCGCGCCGCGTTCCGGGTGGAGCTCGGCAACAGCGGGTGGCAGTGGCCGATCGGCGGGCCGGAGGTCGCCGCGGCCGATCTCGTGCGCAAGGGTCTACGTGGCCGGCAGCTCGCTGCCGAGCTCGCGTGGCATTGCACCCGGCAGCTCTGCGTGTCCAGCTTGATGGAGCAGCTCCCCGATCCCGACAACCGCGTCACGCCTGCGTTCGATCAGCGCGACGCGCTCGGGTTGCCGCGGCCGCGCCTTCATTACCGGATCGACCCCTATACCCGCGACGGCATGACGGCCGCGCGCGCGATCCACGACCGGATCTTCGACGCGCTCGGCGCCACGTTCCGCGAGCACCGGCTCGAGCACGAGGGCGCCGGGCACGTCATGGGCACCTACAGGATGGGCGCAGACCCGAACACCTCGGTGGTCGACCCGAACCTGCGCGCGCACGACCACGACAACCTCTACCTGCTCGGCAGCGGCGTCTTCCCCACCGGAGGCGCCGTGAACCCCACGCTCACCATCGCCGCCCTCGCGCTGCGCGCCGCGCATTCCATCGCGACCGCGCTCGGGCGCTGACCCGGGGATCGAAGCCTTCACTCCCCAACGCTGCGCCGCACCGCGAAGGCGAGGCCGCAGCCCTCGATCTGCTCGCGATGGAGCACGCCCATCGGCGAGAGCCCTTGTTCGTCGACCCGCCGGCCCACGCGCAAGAGAACCTTTTTCGCCGCAAGATCCACGAGCGAGACGCGCGCCGAGCTCGCGGACGTTTTTGTCTCGACCGGGCTTTCGGCCACGATGATCAGCACCTCTGCGCCGGCCGCCTTCTTCGCCAGCTCGATCGGAGATTGATCCAGCTCCTTGCGGTGCCTCCTTAGCGCCGCGACGTCGCGGGCCGCGCGCACCGAGCCCTCGAACGCGGGGCCGAGCACCGCGAGGCCGCGCCGCGCCTCGGCGAGCCGGCGGACGTTCGCTGTCTCCTCGTCGACCTTGGTCCCGCCGAAATACACGCCTCGCACCTTCGTGAGCAGATCATGCTCCGAGGACGAGGGCGGAGGCTGGAGGAGGCACAGGAGGAACGCATCCTTGTCGGAGCCGCGCGCGGCGTCGTCGATCCTGCGAACGTCGCCCAGCTCGGCGCGAGGAGCGCGCACGTACACCGCGGGCCGGCGGAGCAGGGCGTCGAGGGCCCCTGGAGCGCGGAGAGAAGGGTCGACGACGTCGGCGGGGTCCCCGTCGCTCGCGGCCTCGCCGATCCAGCGATCCGTCGCCTCGACGAAGGTCTCGTAGCCCGCCGGGAACCCGGCGCGGCGCTCGTCGAGCACGGTCAACAGGGCGCGCCGTTCGGCCTCGACGGCGCGGCGATCGTGGACGTACATCGCGATCGCGAGGAGCACGATGGCCGCCGCCGTCAGCAGCGTGAGCAGCCGTGCGCGCCCGATCCGCCGCTCGCTCGCGAACGTCCCCTTGATCCCGGCTCGAGCCGCGTGATGGCGCGCGCGCGCCCGGTGGCTGGCGGCCCGCTCCACGCGCGCGCGGAGCGCGGGGTTCATCCGCTCCGTCGTGAGGAACGTCGCCACCTCAGCTCTCCCCGGAGGGACCCGCGAACGCGGAGTCCCGACCTACGATGGCGAGCGCTCGGGAGGCGAGCAGGTTGCGATCGATGTTGCGATCGATGAGGCCCTCGAGCTCGCCGCGGGTCACGCCGAGCCGAGCCGCGGCCTGGGCCGCGAGCGAGGTCGCGGCCACGCCGTCGACGAACTGGTACGTGGGCTTCTGCGCCGCGTCGAGCTCCACCTGGACGAACCGGAGGTTCCTTATCGCCTTCTCCCGCTCGAGCCGCGCCGCGAACGTCAGGAAGTGCGTTGTGATGAACGCCTGCGGACGGAGCTTCTCGAGCAGCGTGACGACGAGCTCGAAGATCTCCTCCCCCTCGGACGGGTTCGTCCCCGAGCAGAGCTCGTCGAGGATCACCATCGCTCCCGGGCCGAGCTCCTCGAAGAGCGCCCGGATCCGGAGGAGCTCCATGCCGAGCCGACCCTCGCTCTGATCGAACTTCGTCTCCTGGATGAGCGACACAACGAGCCCTGGGACGCGGGCAACGCTCGCCCTGCGCGCCGGCACGAACATGCCCGCCTGCGCGAGGAGCTGCACGAGCGCCACCGACTGGAGCAGGCGAGTCTTTCCGCCCGAGTTCGGCCCCGTGACCAGGAGCGTCGTGTCGGCCCGATCGGTCACGACGTCGCACGGCACCGCCTTACCTCCGCTGGCGACGAGGAGCGGATTGAAGAGGCCGAGGAGCACGCGCTGGCCCTCCGCGTCGGACCGGAGCTCCGGCAGGCTGACCTCGAGCCCTGCCGCCTCGGCGAGATCCCGGAAGCCGAGCGCTCCCAGGTAGACCTCCATCTCTCCGACGAGCGGGACCAGCTTGACGACCTGATCCTCCACGCCCTCGAACACCGCGTCGACGAGCCTCGCCATGACCTCTCCGTCGCCAAAGCTGTACCCGCGGAAGAACATCTCGAGCTTCGCGAGCCAGCGCCGCACCGGCGACAGGACGAACGGGTTCTCCTGCCGCTCCCGGACGGTCACGACGTCGAAGCCTCGGATGCGGCCGTCGGCGCCGACGCGGATGTCCAGGCGGAGCGTCGCGAGGTGCTCGTCGTAATCGAGGAGATCAGCCATCGATCGATATCCCTCGGTCGCCCGCACCGCCTGGCCGAAATCGCGCAGCCGAGAGAGGCCCGATCGCGCGCCCTCGAACGACTCGCTCATCAGGTCGAAGACCTCTTTGACGATCGCGAGCACGTCGAGCTGCCGTCGCGTCGGATCGAACTTCTTCCCGGCAACCGCGCCCTCGAGCGCGCCCCGCAACCGGCACGAGGCGGTGTAGAGCTTCTCGAGCTGCCTGCGAAACGTGGGGGAACCCGAGAGCTCGCGGAGGATCCCCCTCCGGAGCTCGGTCACGCGCATGTCGCTCGGGGGCCGGGAGAGGACGCGGAGGATGAACCCTCGGTTGACGACGGCCTCGTGCCCCCCGACGCGGACGCGGAAGCACCGGGCCACGAGCTCCTCCAGGAACAGGTCCGGCGCGAAGCTCTTCGGATCCCACGTGGAGGGCGCGATGGGCGCCCGATCGAGCGCCTGGCCGAAGAGCCCGCCGGAGACGCCGCTGGTGAACGCGAACGAGAGGGACTGGCGCAGCTCGTCGAGATCGGTCCGCGCGGGCGGGTCCACGAAGAGCAGGCTGGGGATCGTGTCCGGGGGCGGGAGCGCGGGCGCGTAGGGCACGTCGGGCCTGCGGGGCTCGGGCGGACCGGCGATGCTCTCGGTGGGGACCTGCGCGCGGATCGGGTGCATGAGCGGACGACCCGCGCCCGCAGGAAAAGTTCCCCGCGCGGGGAACACCCTTGAAAATAGTGGTGCGTCGCGGGCTGTCGTGGTGCCATCAGGCTTGGGAGACGAGTGCTTTACAGTTCGATGTCGGTTCGCGTGCCCGGTCGTGCTCCCGAGCTCGACGCGCGATGACGCACGAACCGATGTGAGCAACACCTGGAGCCTGCAGTATGTCCGACTACCCCCAGCTGTCCTCGTTGAGCATCGTGAGCGCCCTCGATGATATCCCGGAGATATCCTACATCTACCGTGACGATGGAATGCTGGTGGCGATGAACGCCATCTGCGAGCGGCTCACCGGGGTGCCACGAGCGGCGGCGCTCGGCGCGTTCAACCTGTTCGCGAACGAGGCGGTGATGGGTTCGGTGCTGATGCAGGGCTATCGGAGAGCGTTCCGAGGAGAGACCCAGATCCTCCCTCCGGCGGAGATGCGGCTGGAGAAGCAGCGATTGGGGGAGATCGAGGTCCGCTCATTGTCGACATGGGTCGAGACGTTGCTCATCCCGCTCGAACGACGTCCGGACGGCACCGCCCCGTATGTCCTGGGGATCCAGCGCGACGTCTCGGCGCTCATCCACACGCGCGACGAGATCGAGTCGGCGAAGCAGCAGATCGACTTCCAGCGCGACACGATCGCCTCCCTCGAGGCTGCGCGGAGGGAGATCGAGGCGCAAAAGATGACGATTGATGCGCTCTCGACGCCCGTGATCGAGGTCTGGGACGGTATCGTGACGCTGCCGCTGCTGGGGCACTTCGACGCCGAACGCGTCAGCAGGATGACGTCGGAGCTGCTCGACGCGGTCGTGCGCACACAGGCCCGTTACGTCATCCTCGATCTCACCGGCATCGCCGTGATCGACACGGCCACCAGCGACCATCTGCTCCGGATCGTCGCCTCCGTGGGGCTCCTGGGTGCAACAGGGGTCCTCGTGGGCATCCGGGCCGAGGTCGCTCAGACGCTGGTCGGCCTCGGCGTCGGGCTAGAGCACCTCCGACTGTACCAGAATCTGCGGCAGGCATTGAAGGCATGTATGCGCGAGCAGGGGCTCCCGGGGACAGGACCTCTACGAACGGCGTAACGTTCGTGTCCTTGGCATTCAGGGGCCGCACGAAGCGAAGAGGGTCGAGATGACCTGACTGTCGCGGAGCTCGCCGACTCGCTCGCACGTCGAGAGCGGGAGCCGGCGGCCCTCGGCGACGCGCAGCGCCTGCTCGCCGGCGGACGGCGCCTCGTTGAGCCGAGGGCGTGCTCAGCGCGAGCGGAGCGCGTTACCCGAGGAGCGCGTCGAGCGCGCCTTTCGCCCGGAGATCGCTGAAGGCGTGGGTCGGTGCGCAGGCGGAGAGCTCCTCGAGGGGGTGGGAGCCGGTGGCGACGGCGATCGACTCGGCGCCGATCGCCTTGGCCGCCGCGATGTCCTTCGGGGTGTCGCCGATGACGACGACGCGGCACCTCTCGATCGGCGCCTCGAGGATCGCCGTCCCGCGCGCCGCGCCGATGCGCAGGAGCTCGTCGCGGAGCTCGTGATCGCAGCCGAAGCCTCCGAACGCGAACCTCTCGTAGATGCCGACCCGAGTGAGCTTCGCCTGCGCCCCTGCGCGGACGTTCCCCGTGCCGAGCCCGACGGCGCAGCTCGCTCGCCTAGCGGCGGCGTCGAGCGCCTCGAGGACGCCGTGGTGGACCCGGGTGTCGCCGGTGAGCGACATCTCCTCCGCGAGGAGCTCGACGTAGATCGCGAGGAGCGCGTCGATGGTGTCTTCGGCGACCTCGCGCCCGATCGCCACCAGCCCGGCCCGCACGATGGCCCGGTCGGTCATGCCGGCGAACGAGAACGCCTCGCACGCGTCGCGCCGGCCGGCATAGCGGGCGAACGTGCGCTCCATGGCGCGCCGGCCTGCGCCGCCGGTGGAGAGCAGCGTGCCATCGATGTCCCAGAGGAGGATGGTGGGGCGCATGCCCTCCTTGTATATCTGCGGCGTTGCCGGAGGGCGAGCGGCGAGCGGCGAGCGCGGACAGCGTGGCGGCGCGACCGCCTTGTTCGGCGCGCCTCCAGGCGATGGGGCCGCGTGTCGGCGGAGTCATCCTGGGTCGACCTTGCAGCGATCCGGCGCTCGTCGAGCGCCACGGCCCCGTGACGTGGCGGCGTTGCCGGAGGGGGCGCGACAACCCGGCGGCAGCGCACCGGTCCGCCCGATCGAGGGGCCGCCGCAACGTCGGCGCGGGGCGTCGGCCGGCTGTTTGAAGGAGATCCACGTCGCTCACGTCGCGGCAGCTCAGGCCGGGGCAGCGCACCCAGGTTGGGGATCTGGGGAGCGTCCGCACCCGGGTTGAGCAGCCGTCAGGGCACCCAGGTTGAGGAGCAGCTCCGCCAGCTCACCAGCGTCAGTTGACCCAGGTTGGGAATTGGGGCTTCGGTTGACCCAGGTTGAGGATTTTTGAGCGTCAGCTCACGACGGATGAGAATTTCCATGAGCACGATGTAATGACGCTCGTTCGCGCTGGTGTTCACCTCTGTATCGAGTGTTTCGAACGCACTGTACGGCGATCTGGGCCGCCGGGGGCCGCCAGTTGACCCAGGTTGAGAATTTTCTTTGGAATTTTTGGAGCGAAGCTCACATGGAATGAGAATTTTATGGCTGTGAATGCAATGTGTTTTGCTTGCCCTGATGTGGTCTCTTCGTGTCGTTCGCCCTGACGTCTTCTCTTCAATGGCGATCGTTTCGAGAGCAACCGTGCGGTGTTCTCTGATAGGAGAGGCGATTGAGAGCGAGAGAGCGCGTCGTCCGAGCTCCCGTGCCAGGCCCTCGCGCCTGAGCCCGAGGAGCACCGCGCCTGAGACGCCCGCGCGAGCTGCGCGAAGCGCCCTCGCTGCGCGGAGGACGCCCGGGAGACAAGACCATGCGACGCTCGCTGCACACCTCGATCCCCGCGGTCCTGCTGCTGCTCTCCTCCCCGGCGCCGGCGGTCGCAGCGCCGCTCCCGCGGCGGCCGCCGCCGACCGGGCCGGAGCGGGAGATGCTCGACGAGGCGAAGCGGCTCTTGGACGAGGGGCGGCTCGCGGACGCGCGCGACATCCACTTGACGCTGTGGGGGCTCACGAAGAGCGCCTCCGACGCGTTCCGCGTGGGGATGCTGTCGTTCAGGCTGCACGACTTCGAGAGGGCGGCGGAGTTCCTCTCGATCTACTTCGACATGGTCGGCACCCCCGACGCCCCAAAAATCTGGGTGCCGCCGGGCTTCAAGGAGAGCTACGCGCTGGCGCGCGCCAACTTCGCGGAAGCGCGGCGGCACGTCGGCGCGCTCGACGTGCGCATGAGCGAGGCCGGCGCCGCCGTGCTCGTGGACGGGCGGCAGGTCGGCGTGTCCCCGCTCTCGCGTCCCGTGTACGTCGCTCCCGGCCAGCACCGCGTGAGCGGACAGCTCGCCGGGGCGCAGCGCGAGGCCGTGGCCGCGGTCGACGCGGGCGGCGAGCGGACCGTCTGGCTGACGTTCCCGCGCGCCCGAGCCGAAGCGCCCGCGCATCCCCCGGTGAGCAAGGTGGTCTCGCGGCCCGTCGCGGCGCCGCCTCCTTCCACGCGCAGCCCCGCGCTCCGGTGGTGGACGGTGGGTGTGCTCGCGACCACGTCGGCCGCCCTCGCCACCGTCGGGGCCCTGTCGGTCTTGGAGGCTAACGACGCTGCCGAGGAGCGGGATCGCGCCTTAGCCCGGGCGCAGTGGGACGTCTTCCATTGCCGGCCGGGGCTCCCTGCCTGCGATGCGTATGCCGACGCCGACGGGCGTACGAAGACGTTCAGGGCCCTGTCCGTGGGCGCCTTCGTCGGCGCGGGTCTTTCGGCCGGCGGCGCCGTGGCCGCGGGGTTCCTGCTCGCACCACAGGCAAAGGTCCGCGTGGGGACCGTGGGGACGGCCCCGGGCGTGGGGCTCTCGTTCTCGTGGTAGCCGCTCGACCTCCGCACGAGGCTCCGCAAGAGGCGTGCTCCAGGGCAGAGAGCCGGCATCACTTTATGAAGGCGAGTTCATCCTTGGTAGAGAATTTAAAGACGTTGAACGCAATGCGACCAGAGCGCGTCGTTCGACGCCTGGCTCGGATCTCTGCGCTCCCCTGGACGAGGCGGCCTGATATCGTGGCGCGAATGTCGAAGCGGTGGCTCTGTGCCTTCGGCACGGTGTTCCTGGGCGGCTTCCTCTGGGCGGCCTGCAGCGGTGACGCCTATGTCGATGTGGAACGGGAGCGTTCGTGCGATTCAACGGCCGAGTGCGAGCCCGAGGAGACCAAGAAGCAGTGCATCGACGGGCGCTGCCAGTGCCCGGAGCCCCAGGAGGAGAGCTGCTGCAAGCCAGGCGCGAAGGAGGAGGAGGGCGATCGGTGTGAGCGGGCATGTCGGCCCATGAGCGAGTGTAACGCGACGCCCTGCGAGACGCATCGGGACTGCCCAGGGCCCGTGGACCCGCGGTGCGGCGAGGCCGTTTGCGTCGCCGGTGTCTGCAGGCTGGCGCTGCGCGAGCAGCTCGAACACCAGCTCCCCGGCGACTGTCGCATCGTCAAATGCGACGATGCGGGGGAGATCCAGAGCGAGCATTCAGGGAGCGACGTCTTCGACGACGGCAATGAATGCACGATCGATCGCTGCACGAACGGAACCAGCACGCACCTGCCTCAACCGACCGGGCCATCGCCGGAGACATCGGGATATTGCAAGGACAGCAGGTGGGTTGGTTGTCTACGAGACGAAGACTGTGGAAACCCCTCCTATGCCTGTTCCACGTCCGGCAGGTGCGTCCACGAATGGTGCGAAAATGGCGTCCTGGATTCTTCCTCCGGAGAGACGGCGCTCGACTGCGGCGGCCCCTGCGATCCCTGCGAGTCCGGACAGCCGTGCGACAGCGACGACGATTGCGTCGAGCACCTCTGCGCCGAAGACGGGACGTGCGCTCACGCGCGCTGCGGCGATCATGTGCTCAACGGCGCGGAGACGGACGTGGATTGTGGTGCCCCATCGTGCCCCGCCTGTGATCCAGGAATGAGGTGCAACTCACACGAGTCATGCCAGAGCGGCGTGTGCGAGGAGGGCGTGTGTATCGAGGCGACGTGTGGCGATGGAGTGATGAACGGCGATGAAACCGGCCTCGATTGCGGCGGCCCCTGCGCCGCATGCCCCCTGTACATCGACGCCCCGGACATCTGACACGAGGGATTATGAAGAGACTGAGAAGCTTCGCTGCGGCGCTCGCGGCGCTCACCGTCTTGTCATCCTGGACCGCTTGCTCGGACCCTCCGCCGCCTCCCTATACGCCGCCGCCGGAGTGCTGGAGCACGGCGGACTGCGCGTTGCCTTATAATGTAGACCCGAGGTGCGGGGAGGTGTCCTGCGTTGACGGCGTCTGCGAGCTCGATCTGTTCGAGACATCGAGGAGCCAGTATCGAGGCGACTGTGAGATCACGCGCTGCCATGACGGGCAACGTGTCGCCGAGCGTGACCCGGAGGATGTATGGGACGACGGGAACCCGTGCACCGAGGACGTCTGCGAGCCGACAGGGCCCGCCAATAAGTACGTGCCACCTTCCCGAGAGCCCTCCGGCGCCGGATTCTGCAATGGCAGTGGACAGATCGTTACATGTTTGTACGATGCGGACTGCAAAGATTCGGCGCTGTTCTGCTCCCTCCTAGGGAACTGTATCCCCATCGAGTGCAAGAACGGCGTGCTCGATCCTGATTTCGGGGAGACGTATATGGACTGCGGCGGTCATTGCGATCCGTGTAGGATAACGCGGCCGTGTAAAAATAAATATGACTGCATCACGGGCGTGTGCGGGCCGGACGGGACTTGCTCCGTCGACAGATGCCTTGATCACGTGCAAAACGGCAACGAGACCGACGTGGATTGTGGTTTTGGCTGCTACCCGTGCGCGGACGGGTACAAGTGTCGGTTCAACGAGAACTGCGAGAGTGGCATCTGCTTCGCTGGCACGTGTCAGCCGCGCACTTGCAGCGACGGTCGGCGGAATGGGGAGGAGGAGGACGCCGACTGCGGCGGGGACTGCCCTCCCTGCAACTGACGGGAGCTCACCGGCGGTGGCGCTGGGATCGGAGGACCTCCTGTGTGAGGAGGGCGACGCCTGTGTGCCACCTGCCCGGCGTTCCTGGTTGCGCGTCCTCCGGGCGGCCTGCAGCGGTGATGCCTACGTCCATTCGGAACACGAGGCATGGGCGGTGCAACCGTCGCTCGCAAAGACATCGGATCGTGGAGGAGTTCATGAGCAACATCGTGTGGCCGGCGTTGATGGCCGTCCTGGGCCTTTCCATGGCAGCGTGTGGTCCGGACGAGTACCGGCCCCTGGCGGAGGACGAGGCGGTCGTCATCCGGGTCTACGGATACAACGTGCCGATCGTCCGCGATGGAGTCGAGTACCTGGGCGAAGCGGAGGCCTACGTTGGGAAGGTGGACGCGGGCGGCGGGTATGGCGTCCGAGACCCCGGGGACGGGGAGTACCTCCCCGACACCTTCGTCGTGAGCAACGGCGCGGAGGAGGTGGAGCTCGTCTGCTATTGGTGGCAGGACAGCAATCCGGACGACAACCTCATCGCCGCCAGGTGCCGCGGTTACCTCAAGCAGGCCGAGCCGGGCCGCGCGATCCATGCCCGATTCAACGACCTCGACGGCTGGGAGATCGTGATGCCCGAGCTCTCGGAGCTCACGTCTCCCGAGCCGGAGACCGAGTTCAGCGTCGGCTCCGGCGACGATCTGGTGCTGGCATGGGAGCCCCTGGGCAAGGAGGACATGATGAGGTGGTCTATCGGGCCTGTCAGCTTCGATGAGCCAGGGCCTTGTCTGGATGACGTATCCTGGGACGACTCGTCGGGCGAGGTGGACGACACCGGCTCGTTCACCGTTCCCCGAGATTCGTACCCCACGGGGCTCCCCGCCGAGGGGTGTCAGGCCTTCGTGCGCTTGAGCCGCGGTCGGGACGGGACCATCGCTCCTGGCGTCCAGACGGGCGTGATGTTCGGCATGCAGACCTACAAGATGCGGATGACGCTGATGCCATAGCTCCGTCCGGCAGGCGCGCGCACGTTGGCCCCGCCAGGCTTCGCTGGCCCGTGGCCGGCGCAGCGCAGGGAAGAGCTCCTCACCATCCAGCAGCCTGCTCGGCTGAGAGCGTCGGCGCTCGCCTCCTGCTGCCGCCGATGTCATCATGGCGCTCATGCCTCCCGCGACGACGATCGAGCGACATGACCTCGTGGGCGGAGGCAGACCGATCTTTTGCCGCCAGCACCCCTCACCGACGCAGCCCGTCATGCGGGCGTGCCCGACGCCGCCCGTCATGCGGGCGTCGGTGACCCACGCCTTCGCCGCGCTGGCATTCTACACGAGCGGCTCTTCTCGGATTGAGCAGCACGGTCGATGGAACGTCGAAGCTGGAGACGTCCTCCTCGTGCCTGCCGGACAACCGCACCGCTCGATCGAGCACGCGGCCCCGGAGTGGGTCGGCCTTGGCTTCTGTGTCCCCTGCTTGGCCGCCGAGGAGGTGGGCAGCTTGCTCGAGCCGTTCGAGCGCGTGCGCGCCGGTGCGTCCCCGGTCGTTCGGCTGAGCGCGGATCGTCACGCGCACATCGAGATGCTCCTTCGCGAGCTGATGCGCGCGACGGAATCGCGCGATGGCGGCGCTCTCGAGGTCGTCCAGCGGAGCCTCCTTGTGCTCGTCCTCAACGAGGTTCGGCAGGCCGCGCGCTCGCAACACCCTGCCTCGCCGTCGCCGGGCCTCGTCGTCGATGCCCTTCGCTTCATCGAGCGAAACTGCCTTCGGCCGCTCTCCCTGAAGGACGTCGCGCGGTCTGTTGGGCGGAGCCCGGCGTACGTGACGACGGCGCTCTCCCGGGCGACGGGCCGGAGCGCGGTCGAGTGGATCGTGGCCGGGAGAATGGCGGAGGCTCGCCGCATCCTCCTCCACTCCGACGAGAGGGTCGAGATCGTCGCCGAGCGCGTCGGCTACGCGGACGCGACGCACTTCATCCGCATGTTCCGCAGAGAGCACGGGGCGACGCCGACGGCCTGGCGCGCCGAAGCGCAGAGCAAAGGCCGCTCGCTCACACGGGAGACGGTGTCCGGCCGCACACGCTGAAGACGAGATCGCCGACGAAGGTGGTACTGGCCTTCGTGTGTTCGGCGGCGAGGCGTTCTTCCAGCGTGTCCACGTCGATCTCGGCCTCCGACGCCACGCCTTGCCGCAGGATGCGCGGGAGCATCACGCGGACGATGAGCGCGAGCTGATGGCGGATCTTCGGCGTCTGCACGATGGCCTCGGCCCTCACGAGCTGCACGGTCAGGCCCGCTTCTTCGAATACGCTCGGCATCTGGAAGCCCATGTGAAGATTCGCTCCCTCACGCTCGACGGTCTGCCACATCCACTGGTGCACCTGACGGTGCAGCTCCATGGGCACAAGGCTGCCCTGGCCCATCGTCGGGTCGTTCTCCTGAAACAGGATCAAGCCGCCGGCGCGCACGGCCCCGGCCACGGCACGGACGGCAGCGACGGGATCCCGCTGGTACATGAGCACCCTCCGGCCGACGGCGGCATCGAAGCGCTCGGGGGTGGGGGAGAGCGCGCCGATGTCCCGCTCTTCGAAGGCGACCCGGCGGAGCCCCAGCTCGGCGGCTCGCTGGCGAGCGATCGCGATGGGCGCCGGATCACGGTCTACCCCGAGCACGAAACCCCCTTCGCCGACGATGCGCGCGAGCATGAAGCTCACGTCGCCTCGGCCGCACCCCACGTCGAGGACGCGCATGCCGGCAGCGATGCCGGCGTCGCGCAGAAATCGTTCGGTCATGTCGTTGACCAGGTCTGTCATCGTCGTCTCCACCAGCTCGTGTCAGCTCGCCCGGCGTTGCTGGTTTCACGCCGGGCTCGTGGCTCAGCATCCCTGCTGTCTGCGATCCCGAGGACATCGCTGCGCACCTCGATGTCCCTCCTCGGCGCAGGCGCGTTCTGGCCGGCGCCCCGCGCGCGCTCGGCGGTCGCACGCCGAGAGTGACGGCTGAGCATGCACTCTCGTCCAGTGATGTTCGTCGAGCCGCGCATCGGCGCGGCACGCCAGGAATGTACGGGCTGTCCGTCCTTTGCGGCAGTGCGTGTCTTTGCGCTGGATCGGCGGGACTTGCGATCGGTGGGCAGCGGGGGGCCGGGGCGCCCGTGGCGATCGCGGCGGTGCGCGCTGCCGGCGAGATCGGGCCGCGCGCAGCGTGCTCGCCGGCTCCCTGACGCGGCGAGGCGCAGGCCCGGCCGCGCGCAGGCCCCGCCCCGCAAGCCCGCCGCGCGCAGGCCCGGCCGCGCGCACGCCCCGCTGCGCAGCCTGTGGCCGGTGTGACGCTGCCCGGTCACCCTCGCTCGGGCCCGCGCACAGCGGCGCAAGTTGCGCTAAGCCTGCACTAGATGGTGCTCCAACCGATTCGCTTGGCCGCGCTCGCCCTGGTGGCGGGGCTTGTCTTCCTCGGATCTCCGGCCTGCAAGAAGGGCGGGGAGGCCTCGCCCGAGCAGGGGCGCAAGCCCGCGAAGCAGGGGCTCAGCTTCCCGGTCGAGGTCGTGCCCGTCGCGGCGGAGCGGGTCGAATACGCCGTATCGGCCGTCGGCGCGGTCGAGGCGTTCGAGCAGGTGCAGCTCACCGCGCGCGTCGCCGGCGTCGTCGAGGCGGTGCGGTTCATGGAGGGCGCCGAGGTCAAGGCAGGGCAGGTGCTCGTCGAGATCGACCCGGCCCGGTACAACCTCGCCGTCCGCGCGGCGCGCGCGACGCTCGAGCGGATGACCGCCACCCAGGCCGAGGCCGCCTCGGGGCTCGAGCGGCGCGAGGCCGAGGGCGCCGAGGGCGTCTTCAGCAAGGAAGACGTCGCGTCCTGGCGGTCGAGGGCGGCGACGACCGCCGCGCAGGTCGCGGAGGCGAAGGTCGCGGTCGATCAGGCGCTCCTGAACCTGCGCGACGCCTACGTGCGCGCCCCGATCGAGGGGAAGATCCAGACGCGCACCGTGCAGACCGGCCAGCACGTGCCCGTCGGCACCGTGCTCGCGACGCTCCTGCGCCGCGACCCGCTCCTGCTCCGCTTCCAGATCCCCGCCGCCGACGCCCTGCGTGTCAGGCCCGACATGGAGGCGCGCTTCACCGTGAAGGGCGACGCGCGGACCTACAGCGCCAAGCTGACGCACGTCGCGGACGCGGCGGATCCGGCGACGCGCATGGTCGCCGTGACCGGCGAGGTGCAGGGCGAGGGCAAGGAGCTGCTGCGCCCCGGCACCTTCGCCGAGGTGACCGTGCCCGTGGGCGCGAGCGGCGACGCTCCCGTCATCCCACTCACGTCCGTGCGACCGAGCGAGCGAGGGTTCCTAGCCTACGTGGTCGACGGCACCACCGCGCACGAGCGCGTGCTCTCGCTGGGGCTGCGCACGCCCGACGGGCGGGTGGAGGTCAAGTCGGGGCTCTCCGCGGGAGAGCTCCTCGTGGTGCGCGGCGCGGAGGCGCTGCGCGAGGGGGCGCAGGTCCGCATCGCGCCGCCGGGCAGCGTGCCCGGAAGCAAGGCCGCGGGGCACACCGAGGGGAGCACGGACGCGGGCGCGACGTCGCCCGCATCCCCGGGCAGCGCGTCGCCGTCCACGTCCGCGGCCGGCGCATCAGCGCCTGCACCCCCGGCCGGCGCGTCACCGCCGGCCTCCTCAGCCGGCGCGTCACCGCCTGCACCCCCGGCGGGCGCGTCACCGCCGGCCTCCTCGGCCGGCGCGTCGCCGGCGACCTCTCCCGCCAGCTCGAAGCGGAGCGTGCCGTGAGCCTCACCGAAGCCTGCCTCAGGAAGCCGGTCTTCGCCTGGATGCTGATGGCCGCGACCATCGTCTTCGGCCTCGTCGCCGTGTCGCGCATCGGCATCAGCCAGTTCCCCGACGTCGACTTCCCCACCATCACCATCTCCGCGACGCTGGAGGGCGCCGCCCCCGAGATCATGGAGCACGACGTTGTCGAGCCGCTCGAGGAGGCGGCCGTCCAGGTCGAGGGGATCCGATCGATCACGTCGACGTCGCGCCAGGGGAGCGCCTCTGTGACCATCGAGCTCGACCTGTCGCGCGACGTCGACGTCGCGCTCCAGGACGTGCAGACGAAGATCTCCCAGGCGCAGCGGCGGCTGCCGCTCGACCTCGATCCGCCCGTCGTCTCGAAGACGAACCCGGAGGATCAGCCGATCATGTGGGTCGGGCTCTCCGGCCCCTTCTCTCCCCAGCTCGTCGCCGACATCGCGCGTTACCGGCTGAAGGAGAAGCTCCAGACGGTGCCCGGCGTCGGAGAGCTCACGCTCGGCGGCTACCTCGAGCGCAACGTCCGCATCTGGATCGACGCCGATCGCCTCGCCGAGAAGGGGCTCACCGTCGCCGACGTCACCGAGGCCCTGCGCCGCCAGCACATCGAGCTCCCCGCCGGCCGCATCGAGACCCAAGGGCGGGAGCTCAACGTGCGGGTGATGGGGGAGGCCCTCGATCTCGCGACCTTCAAGAGGATCGTCCTCCGCGAGGGCAACCCCGGCGCCGCCGCTCAGCCGGGCGGCGCCGCTCCGCCGGGCGGCGCGGCCCAAACGGCGGGGCCGCCGTCGTCGGCGCGCGCCACGGTGTACCTGGAGGACGTCGCGCTCGTCGAGGACGGCTTCGAGGACGTCCGCCGGCTCGCCCGGGTGAACGGCGAGCCGGCCCAGGGCCTCGGCGTGAGGAAGCAGCGGGGCTCGAACGCGGTCGAGGTCGCCCGTGGGGTCCGGGCCGCGCTTGCGGAGGTCCAGAAGTCCCTGCCCGAGGGGATGGAGGTCGGCGTGAACTTCGACTCGACGAAGTTCATCGAGGAGTCGGTCCACGAGATCGAGCTCGAGCTCGGCATGGCCATCGCGCTCACGGCCCTCGTCTGCTGGATGTTCCTCGGCTCGCTCTCGAGCACGATCAACGTCGTCCTGGCCATCCCGATGTCGCTGCTCGGCACGGTCGCAGCGATCTACTTCCTCGGCTTCACGCTGAACACCTTCACGCTGCTCGGGCTCTCGCTCGCCGTGGGCATCGTCGTCGACGACGCGATCATGGTGCTCGAGAACATCCACCGGCACGCCGAAGGGGGGAAGGACCGCGTCCGCGCCGCCCGCGAGGGCACGGCCGAGATCACCTTCGCGGCGCTCGCCGCGACGCTGGCCGTCGTCGCGATCTTCCTCCCGATCATCTTCATGGAGGGGGTGGTCGGCCGGTTCTTCCTCCAGTTCGGCGTGACCCTCTGCATCGCCGTGCTCCTCTCGTACCTCGAGGCGATCACCCTCGCGCCCGCCCGCTGCGCGCAGATCCTCGACGTCTCCCGCGAGGGCCGGGGCCGCCTCGGGCAGCGCGTCGACCGCGGCTTCGAGGCGCTCTCCCGCGGCTATGGCTGGCTGCTCGCCCGGGCGCTCCGGTTCCCGGTCGCGGTGGTGCTGCTCGGCGCGATCCTCTTCGCGGGCGCGATCGTCGCCATGCAGCGGCTCCCGACGGAGTTCGTCCCGTCGCAGGACCAGGGGCGGCTCCTTGTCCGCCTGCAGACGGCGGTCGGCTCGGACATCGAGGAGACCGACCGGCTCTTCCGCCGCGCCGAGGCGGCGGTGAGCGCGAGCCCGGCGGTGGAGCGGGTCTTCGCCGTGGTCGGCGGCTTCGGCGGAGGGGGCGGCGTGAACACGGGCATCCTGTTCGTCACGATGAAGCCGGCGGACGAGCGGTCGCTCTCGCAGGCCGATCTCCAGGGCGTGCTCCGCAAGGAGCTGAACGGCTACCCCGGCCTGCGCGCCGTGGTCCAGGACCTCTCGCAGTCGGGCTTCACGGCGCAGCGCGGGTTTCCTGTCGAGTTCTCGATCCGCGGCCCCGACTGGGACGAGCTCACGAAGCACAGCGAGCGCATCCGGTCCGAGCTCGCGCAGAGCGGCGTCGTCGTGGATCTCGACTCCGACTACCAGCTCGGCATGCCCGAGCTCCGCATCGTACCCGACCGGGCGCGCGCGGCGGATCTCGGGGTGAGCGTCGAGGCCATCGCGACGACGCTGAACACGCTGATCGGCGGCGGGCGCGTCGCCAAGTACAACGACAACGGGCGCCGCATCGACGTCCGCGCGCGCCTGCTGGCGGAGCAGCGGAGCCGGCCCGAGGATCTCGCGCGCATCCAGGTGCGGAGCGCGTCGGGCGCGCTGGTCCCGCTGACGTCGGTCGTCACGTACGAGGAGCGCCCCGCGCTCCAGGCGATCACGCGCCGCGACCGCGAGCGTGCGATCTCGGTCTTCGGCAACGTCGCGCCGGGGCGCTCGCAGGGCGAGGCGGTGGCCCGCGTCGAGGAGCTCGGCCGGGATCTGCCGGCCGGCTACCGCCTTGTGCTGGGCGGCGCGAGCGTGACGTTCCGCGAGTCGATGGGGGGCCTCCTCTTCGCGCTGGTGCTCGGGATCCTCGTCGCTTACATGGTGCTCGCGTCGCAGTTCAACTCGTTCCTGCACCCGGTCACGGTGCTGACGATCCTGCCGCTGTCGATCGCGGGCGCTGCGTTTGCGCTGCTGCTGACGGGGCACACGCTCAACATCTTCAGCATGATCGGGATCCTCCTGCTCATGGGGATCGTGAAGAAGAACTCGATCATCCTTGTGGATCACGCGATCGAGGTGAGGCGCGACGGCGGACACACGGCCCACGAGGGCGCGGATCGCGAAGGCGCGGATGGCGATGGGGCAGGGGAGGCGATCGACGCGCGCGGGGCGATGCTCCGCGCCGGCCCGGTGCGGCTACGGCCGATCCTGATGACCTCGATCGCGACGCTGATGGCGGCGGTCCCATCGGCGCTGGCGCTCGGCCCCGGCGCCGAGATCCGGGCCCCGATGGCCGCGGCGGTGATCGGCGGTCTGGTCGTCTCGACGGCGCTGAGCCTCCTCGTGGTGCCGGCGTTCTACGTGGTCGCGGACGACGTGCAGGGGCGCGTGGCGCGGTTCCGGGCGAGGCGCCGCGAGCACCACGCGCCCGCCGGACCGGCGCACCCGGCCGCTCCCGAGCGCTAGGGCCGGTCGTTGGATGTGCGGCCAGCCGAGGGCTCGGGCACCCGCGACGATAGCGGCGAGTCGCGGAGTGTCGCCTCGAGCGCGCGGCGCAGCGGCGGAGGCCCGCGACGCTGTAGCGGTTATGGCTCTGCCCGGGAAGCAGGGCTTGGGGATAGGCGGCTAAGCAGCAACGGTCTATCTCCGCATATGCGCAGGTAGGCCGCGAACGCCGCGGCCTACCTCCGGGAATGAAGGATAGACTCTGAGGAGATGCAGCTCGTCCGAGGGAATACAAAGATGAGCCGCAGCGGCTCGCGGCCTACATGCTGGACCGTGGAGATAGGCCGTGCTTCACAGTTAACTGCGACGTTGGGCGGACCAGGAGGGGCGAAGACTGCGGCCGAAGTGCTCTCCTGACGGTTGACGGATGCGGTCCAACAAAGCGATGAATAAGGTGGGCTTCGCCCGCTGATTATCGCCAGGGCGTTAGGACTGCGCACCAACATCAGAGCGAACATGGCAACCCGCAAAGAAAACTGCATTGATTTCGTCGAGTTCCCGGCCAAGTCCGTTGCCGGACTCACACGGTCCAAACGATTTTTTGCTGAGGCTTTCGGTTGGTCCTACCAGGACTGGAGCCACAACTACGCCGACACGACCAGCAGTGGCCTGGGTAGCGGCCTCAACGCAGACCCAGAGCATCGTCCGAGTAAGCCGTTGGTGGTCATCTACACCTCCGACCTCGATGCCACGCGCGCCAGGGTGGTTACGGCCGGCGGCGAGGTTACGCGCGACATATTTTCGTTTCCAGGCGGGCGACGGTTTCATTTCAAGGACCCAAGCGGCAATGAGTTGGCCGCATGGTCGGACAAATAAGCCCCCGCAGGCCTAACAGTTCATTCAAGCCGACGCCGCTTCGCGGCGCGGCTCAATTCAGGCGTTGGGCCGGAGTGCCATGGAGCTGCCGGGTCCACCTCCGGATGACGACGAGTCGCACCTTGGCTGACGATGGGTTCCCGCCGGAGGACGACGAGCTGCACCTCGGCTGACGATAGGTTCCCGCCGGCTGACGGTGGCACCCGGCCGGCCGACGACGGGGGCCTCTCCGGCTGACGATGGCACCCGGCCGGCTGACGACGGGTTCCTCCCCGGCTGACGACGCCCTCCGCCGCGACGCCGGCGGCTTCGCCGCGCCGTCGCGATCCCCCGGCGCGCGTCTCCGCACGGTCGCCGGACCCACGGCCGACACAAGCCCTCGACATCCCGCTCCCTCGGCGCCTAGCTTGCGCCAAGGCCGGCGAGAGACACGATGACCGCTCCCCAGAACCCGCTGCTCAACGACCGCGACGTCGAGTTCCTCCTCTACGAGGTGCTCGACGCGCCGCGCCTCTGCGAGCTCCCCTATTTCGCCGATCACTCGCGCGACACGTTCGACCTCTACCTCCAGAGCTGCCGGCGGTTCGCGCGGGAGGTGCTGTTCCCGACCTACAGGCCGGTCGATGAGGCGCCGCCGCGCTTCCAGGGGGGCGCCGTCACGGTGCACCCCGCGCTCAAGCAGGTCTTCCGGCCGATGGTCGAGCTCGGGGTGCTCACCGCGGCGCGGCCGGCCGAGGTGGGGGGCCAGCAGCTGCCGCTCGTCGTCGCCACGCTCGCCGGCGTCTACCTCCAGGCGGCCAACCTGAGCGCGTGCGGCTACCTCGGCCTGACGGTCGGCGCGGCCCACCTCATCGAGACGTTCGGCGACGACGCCCTGCGGTCCACCTTCATGACCCGGATGTACGCCGGCGAGTGGACCGGGACGATGGCGCTCACCGAGCCCCAGGCCGGATCGAGCCTGGCCGACGTCCAGGCGAGCGCGGTGAGGACCGACGCGGGCCACTACCTCGTCCGCGGGTCGAAGATCTTCATCTCCGGCGGCGATCACGACCTCACCGAGAACATCGTCCACCTCACGCTCGCGCGCATCGAGGGCGCGCCTCGGGGCGTCAAGGGCGTGAGCCTGTTCGCCGTCCCCAAGCGGCGGATCGAGGGCGGACAGCTCGTCCCGAACGACGTCGAGGTCGCCGGCATGATCCACAAGATCGGCTGGCGCGGCATCCCCAGCCTGTCGCTCAGCTTCGGCGAGAACGGAGACTGCCACGGCTACCTCGTGGGCAGCCCCCACCAGGGCGTCTCCTGCATGTTCCAGATGATGAACGAGGCCCGGATCCAGGTGGGCGCCAACGCCGCGGCGACCGCCTCGGCGGCCTACCACGAGGCGCTCGCCTATGCGCTCGTCCGGCCGCAGGGCCGGCCGCTCGGCGCGAAGGACCCGGGCGCGCCGCAGGTGCCGATCATCGAGCACGCCGACGTGCGCCGGATGCTGCTCCGGCAGAAGGCCATCGTGGAGGGCAGCCTCGCGCTCATCTCCACGACCGCGCTGTACGCCGATCGCGCGGCGCACGCCGCGGACGCGGCGGAGCGGGAGCGCGCGCAGCGGCTCCTCGACCTGCTCACCCCCGTCGCCAAGACCTTCCCCGCCGAGAAGGGCTTCGAGTCGAACGCCCTCGCGGTCCAGGTCCACGGGGGCTACGGCTACTCGAGCGAGTACCTCCCGGAAGCATGGCTCCGCGATCAGAAGCTCAACTCGATCCACGAGGGCACGACGGGGATCCAGGGCCTCGATCTCCTCGGCCGGAAGGTCGTGGCCGGAAACGGCGCCGCGCTCATCGCGCTGGGCGGCGAGATCCAGCAGACGATGGGCCGGGCGCAGCGGGCCGGCGTCGAGCCCGCGTGGTGCGAGCGCCTCGGCGCGGCGATCGCGCTGCTCGGCGACGTGACGGTGCACCTCGCCGAGGCGGGGATGCGCGGCGATGCCGAGCGGATGCTGCGGCACAGCGCCGACTACATGGAGCTCGTCTCCGTGGTCGTGGTGGCCTGGCAATGGCTCGCGATGGCCGCGGCCGCCCGGGAAGGGCTCGCCAGGGGCTCCGCTCCGGCCGGCTTCTACGAAGGCAAGCTCTGCGCGGCGCAGTACTGGCTCTCGACGGAGCTGCCCCGGGTCGAGGCGCTCGCCGCGCTCTGCCGCTCCGGCGAGGACTCGTACGCCAGGATGCAACCCGGCTGGTTCTGAGGCGCGCGCGGCGGCCTCCGGCCTCTCCGGCGCCCCGACGGTCCGCCGGCGCCTCGATGGTTGGTTGGCTCACCGCCGATGCCCCGTCGCCCCGGCGCCGAAGCTGATCGGCTGCTGCGGGTATGTCCTTGGAGCAACAACTTGGAGAGCTTACCTTGTTCCTGCCAGGTGCTTACGCTACCTGATTGACGCCACCTTCAGGGGTGGCCGGACAAGGGCAGGGTAGCGGGCAACCCAGGCGCGCTCCTTGCTTGACACGCGACCCAGATTTCCTCCACCAGGAGAGCGAGATGCACGTCCCGACGACGGCGATCCGGCCTCAGCTCGATATTCGCGCCCAGGCGCCCGTGCCCACGAAGCACGGCGTCTTTCAGATGTTGGTGTTCCACTTCGGTGGGGCGACGAGCCCCGACCAGGGGCTATCGCCCGATCACGTTGCGCTCGTCATGGGCGACGTGCGCGGCAAGTCGGACGTGACGCTGCGCGTCCACTCCGAGTGCCTCACGAGCGAGGTGTTCGGCTCCCTCAAGTGCGACTGCCGCGAGCAGCTCGAGGCGGCCCAGGCCGAGATCGGGCGCCGTGGGCTCGGCGTCGTGCTCTACCTGCGGCAGGAGGGGCGCGGCATCGGGCTCGCCAACAAGATCCGGGCGTACCAGCTCCAGGCGTTCGGCCACGACACGGTCGACGCGAACCGCATCCTCGGGCTGCCCGACGACGCCCGCGGCTACGAGCCCGCGGCCGCGATGATCGAGCACCTCGGCATCGAGTCGATCCGGCTGCTCACGAACAACCCGGACAAGATCGAGGCGCTCCGAGCGCTCGGCGTCCGGATCGCGTCGCGCTCGGCGGCCATCGTCCCGGCCAACCCGTTCTCCGCGCCCTACCTCGAGGCGAAGCGCCTCCGGATGGGCCACGCCATCCCGTCGCTCCGCGACGGCGAGAGCGCCGCGGTCGGCGACGCGGAGTAGCCGCATCGCGCTCCGGTGGTGTGGTGTTCAGCCTCGCCGCAGCGCCACCGCCGCGGCGCGCTCGAGCACGCGGAAGGTGAAGCTCTCGGTGAGGAAGAGCTCGACGATCTGTCTGTCGTGCCCGTCGTAGCCGATGGATAGATCCTCCCCGACGGTCAGCTCGAAGTCGCCGCCTCGCGTGCTCAGGAGCACGCCGCCTTCGAGCGCGGGCGCCCACACGATCGGCCCGTCGATGAGCTGGCGCTCGATGTGCTTGCGGAGCGGATAGCCGTCCTCCGCGGCCGCGGCCACCTCGTCGTACGCCCTTGCGCCGAGCGCGAGCGCATAGGGACCGTCGACCCCCGCGGCGCGGAGCACCTCTTTCGCCTCCACCACGGCGCGCGGCCACGCCTCTGGCGCGGGGATTCCAACGGGCTTGTGCGGCGCGACCTCCAGGATCCCTTCGATCCCGGCGGCCGCGAGCCCGTTGAAGATGGCGCCGTCCTCGAAGCGCGCGGCGTGCTCGGCGGCGCGCACGACGTCCTCGATGTTGGGCTCCTGCGCGCCGCGCCCGACGGCGTCGAGCTCGGCGAGATCGAGGCGGATGGGCGCGCGGAGCTCGACGAGCGGCCGCACGAGGCGGACGCCGGCGCTCACCGAGGACGCCTCCTTCCGCTCGATCGGGCGCACGCGGCCCGTGTTGACGGCGCCGTATTCCCAGCCGAACGGACCGCGGAAGTCGACGAGCTTGCGGCCCGCGAGGTGCAGCTTGAGCACGCGCGTCGCCTCGTGATCGATGAGGTCCCACGCGGCGGGGAGGATGGGAGCGAGCTCCCGCTTGCGCAGATCCATGATCATGTCCCCTTCAGGCTCCCGATGCCGAGCGCGCCGCTCGGCGCCATGGCGCCGGCCTTCGCCGTGGCGCCGAGCTTCGCCGCCTCCTCGGCCGCTTCCACCTCGGTGATCGGCCCCTGGCTGTTCAGATAGATGTCGATCTTCTCCTGGAAGACGCGATCATTCCGCCGGAGCCACTCGAGGTTCATCATCGCGTGCTCCACCTCCTCCTCGAGGTGGTGGAGCAGCACGGCGCGGAGCTCCGCGTCCGTGCACGCCTCGGCGCGCTGCTGGTACCAGTCGATCGCCTCGAGCTCCTCGATCAACGAGACGATCGCGCGGTGCCGTTCCTTTGTCGCCTCCGACAGGAGCTCCGGCAGCTCGTGGTAGTTCTCGCTCGACACGTCGCGGTGCCCCTCCGCCTAGGCGCTCTTTCGCGCCGTTTGCACCTGGAACGCCACGATCTCCGGCTCGACGTTCGAGCCGCCGCAGGCCGTGCACCGGACCGTGTGCTCCCGCTTCTGGCGCTCGAACTCGGAGAGCGACGCGATCACCTCGAACTCGGCGCTGCAGTCGTTGCACTTGAACTCGTACGTCGGCATGGAGCTCCTGTCTTGCAAATGTGAACTGAATCACATACGCAGGCACAAGCGAGATCCGTGCCCTCCCAGGATTCGAGCCGATCCAGCGCGCAGCCGGGCGAGCACGGGCGCCGTCGGCGGCGCGCGAAAGTGCCCCTGTGCGGTCGCTGTCGGGGCCGAACCGCAGCGGCGGCCGGGGGCTCGGGCCGGAGCGCCGGTGCGCTCGCCGCGTGTCTCCGTCGCTGGAAGGTGTGACGTCGCCAGCTCGGCCGGTCGCCTCGCTGCCGTCCCCCACCGTGCGTGAACAGCACGGCGCCACGTCGACCTGGGTCGGGACCGCCGCTCGCGGTCCCGTGCGGTTCTCTTTTCGGGTTTCTCTGCGAGGACTTGGCGCGCTCAACGCGCGCCTGGCCCGCTACTTCTTCGCCGCGTCCTTCAGCCGCGCCTTCAGCCGCGTCGCGTAGCCTTCCTTGTTCTCCTGCTTCACCCGGCCGATCGCCAGCGCCTCGTCCGGCACGTCGCGGGTCACGGTCGTGCCCGTCGCCACGTAGGCGCCCGCGCCGATCTTCACCGGGGCCACGATCTGCGAGTCGCTGCCGATGAAGGCGCCGGCGCCGATCTCGGTCCGGTGCTTCCGGAAGCCGTCGTAGTTGCAGAAGATCGTCCCGGCGCCGACGTTCGCGCCCTCGCCGATGTCGCCGTCGCCGAGGTAGGCGAGGTGGTTCGCCTTGGCGCCCTTCCGGACCACGGTCTTCTTTGTCTCGACGAAGTTGCCGATGTGCGCGTCGGCCTCGATCTGGCTCTCCGGGCGGAGGTGCGAGAACGGCCCGATCTGCGCGCCGGCGCCGATCGACGACTGCGAGGCGACCGTGTACGGCTTCACCGAGGCGCCCGCCTCGACGACGACGTCCGTGAGGACCGAGCCCACGTCGATGCGCGCGCCCGCGCCCACGCGCGTCCCGCCCCGCAGGACCACGGCGTGCTCGATGACCGCGTCCGGCTCGACGGCCACGCCCGCGTCGACGCGGGCGCTCGTGCGGATCGTGACGCCGCTCTTGCGCAGCCGGTCGGCGATGCGGCCGTAGAGCACCTCCTCGGCGGCGGCCAGCTGCGCCCGGTCGTTGATGCCCACGAGCGAGCCGACGTCCCTGGCCACGACCGCCGCCGCGCCGCCGGCCTTCGCCGCCTGCGCGACGATGTCGGTCAGGTAGAGCTCTCCCTGCGCGTTGTCCGTCGTCAGCCCGGCCAGCGCGCGCCCGAGGAACGCGCTGCGGGCGAGGTAGACGCCGGGGTTCACCTCGGCGATCGCGCGCTCCTCGGGCGTCGCGTCCTTGTGCTCGCGGATGCCGATCACGCGGCCCGAGGCGTCGCGCAGGATCCTGCCGTATCCGGTCGGATCGGGGACCTGCGCGGTGAGCAGCGCCATCGGCGCGTCGCCCGCGCGGTCGAGCGCCCCGAGGAGCTGCGTGAGCTGCTCCGGATCGAGCAGCGGCGTGTCGCCGCACAGGATGAGGACCGCCTCGGAGGTCGCGTCGATCTGCGGCATGGCACAGCGCACCGCGTCGCCCGTGCCGCGCTGCTCGGGCTGGAGCGCGGTGCGGACCTTCTTCCCCCGGGCGCCGAACGCCCGGTCCAGGGTCGCGGAGACCTCGGCGCGGCCGTGGCCCACGACGACCACGACGTCCGAGGCGCCGGCGGCCAGCGCCGCGTCGACGACGTAGTGGAGCATCGGCCGACCGCAGAGCTCGTGGAGCACCTTCGGTCGGGCGCTCTTCATCCGAGTCCCTTGTCCGGCAGCGAGAACGACAGCGGTGAGCGGGGTGGGTTGGATCGCCATCGCTCCGCAGCCTATACCCACGAGACCGCCGCCGTCCCTGTCGCAGCGCAGTGACCCTGGAGAACGCGCGCTCCGGGGCCGCCTCCCGACGCCCCAGGAGGTACGAAGCCGCTACGCACCCGAGGTGGAATCGTATACCCTGGGGGTAACTGGGGGAGGTTGTCGTCATGCCCAGGCGTCCGCTGCGTTCCACGGCCGCTGTCGTGCTCCGCTTGGCCGCGCTCGCCGCGGCCTGCGGGGCGGTCGCTTCGTGTCACGAGCCGCTCGACACGACCCGCAAGGCGCCTCCCAGCGTGGTGGTAGGCCACGGCCTGGGCGACGACGTCTTCGGCATGCTCTGCGACCGCGTGGGCGCGTCGAGCCTCTACGAGGACCACACGGGCGCCTCGTACCAGCGCGTCTGTCACTACGACGTCGAGGGCCGGTACGAGGACGAGGTCGACACCTCGCTGCTCCCGCCGGTCTCCGGCGAGCGAGCGGAGCGGGCGCGCAGGCTCGGCGTGGCCAAGGTGGAGGCCATGGCGCGGTGGCGCGGCGACCTCGTGCGCGCCGTCAACGCCGCGGTGCCGGACGTCGAGATCGACAACGTCGCGCCCGGGGAGGGGGGCGGCAAGATCCGGCTGCACGACGCCGTCCTGAGCCTGTCGCAGACCCTGGCGCCGCTCTACGACACGAACCCCTTCGACGCGGCGGCGCCGGCGGTCCTGCCGGAGTCGACGCGGGGGATGGCGCGGCTGCTGGATGCGCTCATCCACGGCGGCGAGGACAACGCGGGCCGCTTGCAAGGCGAGCAGCGACGGCAGCGGGAGCGGGAGCCGATCGCCTGCGACCGGGCGGAGGAGCAGGACGAGCCCGTCTGCGCCCTCGCCAGCGTCTGGGGGCGCCAGGGCTACCGGCCGGCGGAGGTGGGGCTCGGCGTGGTGCGCGCCGCGCTCGGGTACACCGGCCTGCGCCCGATGACCGCGGCGGCGCTCGACGTGCTCGGCCCGGGGGGCCCGGGGGCGCCGGCGCTCCAGGCGCTGCTCGCGGCCGGCGAGCAGGGGCTGGCCACGCTGTCGCTGGAGGCGCGGGCGCCGCTCGCGATCGACGCCGCCACCGCGCAGCCGAGCCGCCCGCGCACGACCCTGGAGCTCGCCCAGGCGGCGCTGCTCGCCGAGGACCGCGAGCTCGCCTCGCCGCCGTCGAGCTTCATCGCCCGCCGCGATGGGCGCGGGTGGGTCCTCCCCCAGGGCGACGGCGTCCCCGCGCCGTTCGCCGACACGGACCGCGACGGCCTCGCCGACGTCGACGCGTCCGGCAGGTTCGTGGACCGGAGCGGCGCGCCGCTCGCGATCGAGCCGCCGTTCGCCGTCCCCGGCGTCACCTCGCCGCCGCGGGACGACTTCGGGCGCCTCTCGCCGGAGCTCTACGCCTACATCGACACCTCCCGCACCGTCCTCGGCGCGGCGCTGCGGGCGATCGTGCCGCTCGTCGACGGGACCCGGTACGCGGGCAAGGGCGATCCCGAGCCGTGGCGAACCGAGCACGAAGGGCTCATGTACGCGCTCGCCGGCGCGTACATGCTCTACGGCGACCGCGAGGAAGCCCGCTACGACTTCCGGCGCGACAGGATCGTACCGGCGGGCGAGCGGTGCGACGGCTGCCTGTCGTACCGCCGCTTCCGGGGCGAGGACTCGCCGCTCGCCGACATGGCGCACGCGCTCGGCCAGGTGCTCGCCGACAAGGACTCGGACGCCCTCCTCCTCACGCTCATC
The DNA here is from genome assembly GCF_051473855.1 of Sorangium sp. So ce375. Taxonomy (NCBI): domain Bacteria; kingdom Pseudomonadati; phylum Myxococcota; order Polyangiales; family Polyangiaceae; genus Sorangium; species Sorangium sp. So ce375. The sequence continues at coordinate 7,509,344 of NZ_CP150335.1, read as the reverse complement.
GATCTGCTCGAGAACCACGAGGCGGACCTCGCCCGCATGACCGGCGCGGCGCTGCGCATCCGCGGGATCGCCCGCGAGCACGACCGGCTGGCCGCCCAGGGCAAGGAGGCGCCCGCGCAGATCGACGGCGAGGCGCCGCTCTGGGACGAGCTCTCGGCGGCGCTCGGCAGGGCCGTCGAGCAGCCGGGGCTCGTGGCGCGCCTGATCGAGGCGCTCGGGAGCGACGCGCTCCTCGCCTCGCGCGGCCACGCGCGGCACGCGGGCGACGCGATCGCCGGGATGCTCACGACCCGCGATCGGTACGCGTACGACCCGAAGGACCTGAACGGCCCGGCGATCAACCTCACGGTCGGTGCGCCGACGATCGCCGAGCCGCGGACGCCTGTGGATCAGACGAAGCCGAAGATCGGCGACAACCGCTCGGGCATGGAGCGGCTGATGCAGCTCATGCACGACACCGCCGGCGTCAGGCAGTGCAACAAGGAGGGCGCGGTGGTCAGCGTCTTCGAGGTCACGGTGCCCTTCGTCGAGTACGCCGAGTGCGAGCTGTTCCAGATCGACAACCTGGCGGCCTTCTACCTCGACTCCCTCCTCCCGGAGGGGCACCCGAAGAAGGCAGTGCTCGAGGTCAAGCCCACGGTCCTCGCGCTCGCCGTGACGGACTCGATACTCGAGTCCTCGAGCGGCATCCACGGCCTGACGAGCCATCCCACCCCGGCCGCGCTGAACCGACTCATCTATTTCGGAGCCGACTCGGACAGGTTCCCGTCGCTGCAGGATCTGGATCCCTTCCGGACGTTATCGGACATGAACCTGACGACGAACCTGTTCATCTCGGGGACGCTCGAGCCGGCCGGCACGATCCATTGCCCGAGGAACGCGCTGGGCGTGAACGAGTGCAGCTCCCCCGAGAACCTGATCCGGGTGCGCCATCCGGGGACGGCCTTCTTGCTGGAGCAGCTCGGGCTCGGCGAGTACCTGAGCCCCATCGTGGCGGCGTTCGCCGAGGTCGCCCCGGACTCCACGGGGGAAGACCTCCTGATCGATCTCTTCAGCACGGCGTACCGTCACTGGCCGGGCAAGCAGCACGGGCCGGAGTGCGTCAAGGCCGGCTCGCCCAAGACCAACACGGCCTACTGCTCGGAGGCAGGGGCCAACTCGTACGAGCCGCTCATCGCCGACGCGCTCCGGGCCGACGACGTCCTCGCATCGTCGGTGGCGTTCGCCCGGATCGCGAGCGACCCGCTCGCGCCGGTGACGGTGCGGCGCGGCCCCGCGGCAGGTCAGACCTGGACGACGGCGGAGGCCATCGAGAAGCTCGCGCGGATCCTCTTCAGCACCCGCTACGCGGCCGGCGTGGGCATGGTCGACCGCTGGGGAAAGAGGAAGGCCACGTGGGTGGATGGTCGGGTCCAGGACCAGCTCACGGTGTTCACCCTCCTCGCCGACGCGCTGAACGCCATCGACGCTCGCTTCGCGCAGCGCCATGCGCCCGACGCCATCGAGCGAGAGGGCCAGTGGAAGCGCGGCGTGGACGAGCTCGTCGATGCGCTCCTCGCGGTCGAGGGGTCGGGGCCGGAGGCCCGGTTCAAGAACCGCGCGCTCCCGAGGATGGGCGCCCTCGTCCTGCGCGTCGTCCGGGAGCAGCTGAACGCCCACTGCCCCGATCGCGAGACGACGGGGCGGTGCGCCTGGGCGCAGAAGGAGCTCGGCGCGGCGGTGAGCGACCTCGTGAGCCACCCGCTGTTCGCCGCCTCCGTCGACGTCCTGGAAGCGGTCCGCGCGCACGAGCCGGCGCGGCGGGAGGTCGAGCGGTTCCTCACCTACCTGCTCGACGCGGACGCGGCCGGCCCACAGCTTGAGGCGCTGCTGGCGACGCTGGCCGACGGCCTCCAGCTCCTCGCCGACGACGACGCCTCGCGCCGGATCCTCCGGGTCGCGTCGACCGCGCTGACCCCGGCGGGGGGCGCCGGCGGCCCGGGCGCGGCCGACGCGGGGCTCAACGCGCTCAAGGCGCTGAACGACGATCGCTACGACAGGTACCACGCGATGGATCACGTGCTCCCCGCGCTCGTGGCGCCGATGGCGGACGGCCGGACGCCGATCGATGTGTTCCTCGACGCGTTCGCGGACGTGAACCGCACCGAGGCCGGGAGCGGCGCGCCGCTGACGGCGGAGGACTACCGGCAGCTGCTTGTCTCGGCCAGGGACTTCCTGACCGACGAGACCCGCGGCCTCGAGCAGATCTACGCCATCATCGAGCGCCGGGCGCGGGAGTGACCCCCGTGCAGAAGCCCACGATCCGCGCCGTGCTCTTCGTGGCGTCCGCCGCGGGGGCGCTCTTCCTGCCCGCGGGCGACGCCGGCGCCGCCGGGCTGTACTTCACCGATCGCGGCGTCCGCCCGTCGTCCCGCGGCGGCGCGTACATCGCCGGCGGCGACGATCTCGGGGCGATCGCCTACAACCCCGCGGGCGTCTACGAGGCCGGCGCCCAGGTCCTGCTCGACGTCGGGCTCTTCGAGTGGCGCAGCCGGCACACGCGCCAGGCGATCGTGCGGCAGGTCGATCCGAACACCGGCGAGCCGACGGGCGCGAGCTTCGTGCAAACGATGGATCCGGTCACCGGCAGCGCGCCGGTGCTGCCGATCCCCACGCTGGCGGCGTCGTTCAAGGTCGATCCGCGGTGGGTCGTGTGGGGCGGGGTTTGGGCGCCGTACGCGGCCCTCTCCAGCTATCCGGGGCAGGTGAACGGCACGCCGGCGCCCCAGCGCTACGCGCTGCTCACGCTCGAGGGCTCGGCGCTCGCGTTCCTCGGGGTCGGGGCGGCGTACGCGCCGTCGCCCGAGTGGCGTTTCGGCGCCGGGATCGGCGCGCTTGTCGGCACGTTCAACAGCCGGATGGTGGTCTCCGGCTGCCTCCCCGAGCGGATGTTCTGCGCGCCGGAAGATCCGGAGTGGGACATCCTCTCCGAGCTCAGCGTCGCGCCCATCGTGGCGCCGACGGGCCAGCTCGGGGCGCTCTTCGTCCCGACGCGGCGCTGGCGCGTCGGCCTGGCCCTGCAGCTGCCGGTCTGGGTGCGCGCGCCGGCCAAATTCAGGGCGCGGCTCCCCGCGGCGCCCGTCTTCGAGCGCGCCGTCCAGGAGGGCGAGGACGCCGACGTCGCGTTCGACCTGCCGTGGGTCCTCCGCGCCGGCGTGGAGGCGCGGGTCGGGGACGACCTGCGCGTCGAGCTCGGGGCCGGCGTCGAGGGCTGGGGCATGCACGACGACATCCTCGTCGAGCCCGACGGCGTGGTGCTCCGGAACGTGGCCGGCTTCCCCGAGGAGTTCCGCGTGCCGAAGGTCTCGTTCCCACGGCGGTTCAAGAGCTCGCTCTCGGCGAGGCTCGGGGGCGAATACTCCTTCGATCTCGCGGGCTTGCGGTGGGATCTGCGCGCCGGTGTGAGCCTCGAGCAGAGCGCCGTTCCGCCCGAGTACCTGTCGGTCCTCACGATCGACGCGACGAAGCTGACGACGGCGGCCGGCCTCGGCGTCCACCTTGGCCGGTTCCGCCTGGACGCGAGCTATGCACACGCCTTCGCAGCGGACGTGAGGGTCGATCCGAGGGACGCGCGGCTCCCGCAGGTGAGCCCGGTGCGGGCCAACCCGCCGGAGAGCCCGAACACCATCAACGGCGGAGCCTACAGCGCTCGAGCGAACGTCGTGGGGCTCGGTATCGCCTACACGTTCGAGGTGGCGGGGAGCGGCGCTATCCGGCCCGCAGCTCGCGCAGCCGCTCCGTGAGCCGGGGGCCGTCCAGCCAGCTCAGGTCCTTGTCCACGCTGGTCTCGATGTGATTACTCACCTGCTTGCTCACCGTGCCGCGGAGCAGGCCGAGGAAGTGCGGCGGCGCGACGAGCACCAGCGACTCGTAGGCGTGCTCGTTCAGCCCCTTCTCCAGCACCTCCGCGAGCTCTTGGGCGAACTTCTGCTTCTCGACCTCCTTGGGATCGGTGTCGGGGGCGGCGCCGGGGCGGCCAAGGTACTGCCCAGGGCCGCCGCCAACGGTGCCGTTCCCGCCGGAGGTGCCGTTCGGCTTGCGGCCGTGGGCATCGGCCATCAGATCCCGCACGCGCGCCCGGCTCTCGTCATGATTGTAGGACTCGAGCAGGGTGAAGCCCTTGCCCGCAGGCTCTTCGCGATAGAGCTGCGCGCGGCTTGCGTCGGAGACCAGGATCCATGTCTTCCGTGCTGCCTTTTTCGCCATAAGCCTCCACGGGGGAATCAACCCTTCCCTTTGTTTACGTTAAAGACCGATCCCACGTGGCGCAAGCGGCCAGAGAGCCAAGACCGACACGATTCAGTAGGATCGCACTCCGAGAGGCAGGCCGGAGCAGGCTCATCCACCTTTGCGCGGCCCGGATTCATGGAGAGCGAGAGGCTGCGAGCGGCGCTCGGGAGTTGGTTGACCGCGAAATACGGTGTTCGGCGTACAGGCGCTCAGCGAGCTCGTCGGCGCTCGCCGCGGCCGCGCTCGTCGACCGCCGGTCAACGGAACCGGTCGGTCGCCTCGACCAGCTCGTGCAGGATGCCGGGCTCCATCGCCGAGTGCCCTGCGTCCGCCACGATGCGCAGATCGGACTCGGGGAACGCGCGGTGGAGCGCCCACGCGCTCTCCGGCGGACAGACGACATCGTAGCGGCCCTGCACGATGACGGTCGGGATATGGCGGATCCGGTGCACGTCGTCGAGCAGCTGCGTCTCCGCCGTGAAGAACCCCTTGTTCACGAAATAGTGGCACTCGATCCGGGCGAACGCGAGGGCGAACTCTTCACCTGACGTCTTCGCGACGAGCTCGTGGTTCGTGAACAGGCAGCTCGTCCGTCCCTCCCAGACGCTCCATGCGCGCGCCGCCCGCTGCTGCACCCCGGGGTCCGGGCTCGTGAGGCGCCGGTGGTACGCCGTGAGCAGGTCGTCCCGCTCGGCCTCGGGGATGAACGCGAGGTACTCCTCCCACGCGTCGGGGAAGATGACGCTCGCGCCCCGCTGATAGAACCAGTCGAGCTCCTGCTTCCGCAGGAGGAAGATGCCGCGGAGCACGAGCTCCGTCACCCGCTCCGGGTGCCGCTCGGCGTAGGCCAGCGACAGCGTGCTCCCCCACGAGCCGCCGAACACCTGCCAGCGCTCGATCCCGAGGTGCTCGCGGAGCGCCTCCATGTCCGCGACCAGGTGCCAGGTGGTGTTCTCCTCCAGGCACGCGTACGGCGTGCTCCTGCCGCAGCCCCGCTGGTCGAAGAGCACGATCCGGTAGGCGGCCGGGTCGAAGAAGCGCCGCTGCTTCGGCTCCGTGCCGCCCCCGGGGCCGCCGTGCACGAAGACCACCGGCTTGCCGCGCGGGTTGCCCGACTCCTCGAAATAGATCTCGTGAAGATCGGACACGCGGAGCCTGCCCGCGCGGTACGGCTCGATCTCGGGATACAGCGTTCGCCTCTGGGTGCCTGTCGTCGCCATGCCGCTCCCGTTCGTCGACCGGCGCAGCGCCCGCGTCGGCGCGCCCAGCGTACGCCAAGGCGCGCCGGGAGGGGAGAGGGCGTGGACGGGGAGCGGCGGCTACGGTGGGGAGCGGCGGGGACGAACGGGAGCGGGGAGGGACGGCCGGCCGGGAGGAGCGCCGGGAGGTTCAGCTGGGCTGCGCGGCCTCGCGCGAGGCGGTCTTCCCCGCGCCGCCCGCGCCGCCGTAGAGCGCCTCGAGCGCGGACCCGTACTTCTGGAGGGCCACGCGCCGCTTCAGCTTCAGGGTCGGCGTGAGCGTCCCGTTCTCCGCCGTGAAGTCCTCGGCCGAGAGGGCGATCTGCTTGATCTTCTCGAAGGACTTGAAATCAGACGCGTACTTGTCGACCTCCGCCTGGACGCGCGCGATCACCCGCGGGTGCCTCAGCATCGCGTCCGTCGACTCGAACGAGAGCCCCTCGCCCCGCGCCCATTCCGTGAGCGCCGCCATCTCGGGCACGATCAGCGCCACATTGAAGGGGCGGTTGTCGCCGTGGACCATCGCGCCGTTGATCAGCGGGGACAGCTTGAGCTTCTCCTCGAGCGGGGCCGGCGCGACGTACTTGCCGTTCTCCAGCTTGTACTGCTCCTTGATGCGGCCCGTGACGAAGAGGTAGCCGTCGTCGTCGAGGTAGCCCAGATCGCCAGTGCGGAAGCCGCCGTCCTCCGTGAAGACGGCCTTGTTCTCCTCGTCGCGCTTGTAATAGCCCACCATGACGTTCGGGCCATAGACCACGATCTCTCCCTGCTTCGGGTCGTGCGTCTCCGACTTGTCGATGACGATCTTCACGCCCGGGATGGCCTTGCCCACGCTGCCGAGGCGGCGGGCTCCCGGGTAGTTCACGGTGGCGACGGGGGATGTCTCCGTGAGGCCGTAGCCCTCGAAGACGGTGATGCCGAGCGCGTCGACGAACTCGGCCACCTGATAGGCGAGCGCCGCCCCGCCGCTGATGGCATACCTGAGCTTGCCGCCGAACTTGGCGCGTATCTTCGAGAAGATGACGCGGTCCGCCACGGCCAGCGTGAGCCGCTCGACGAGGCCGAGGGGCTCGCCCTTCTGCTGCTTCGTCGCCGCGCGTAGCCCCGAGCGGAACAGGGCCTGGATGACAGCGGGCTTCTCCGTCATCTGCTTCTGCACGCCCTCGTAGATGCGGTTGAAGATCCGCGGGACGCTCATCAGCACGGAGGGGTGCACCTCGGCGAGGTTCGCGACGATCTTGTCGACCGACTCGCTCAGCGCCATCGACGCGCCCACCGTGATCATCACGTGGAGCTCGCCGGTGTGGCCGAACGAGTGGGCCCACGGGAGGAACGACAGGCTACGATCGCCGCTGCCGAACGGGATGAGATCCAGCACGGCGCAGACGTTGGAGGAGATGTTGCCGTGCGACAGGATCACCCCCTTGGGGTTGCCCGTCGTGCCCGACGTGTAGATGAGGCACGCCGTGTCCTTCGATGTCGGCTGGATGGCCGGGGCCGGGCTCCGCTCGCCGGCGGCGAGGAGCTCCTTGTAAGAGCTGGTCTTCGCGCCGGGGACGCCGTCTCTCGCCCCGTCGGGGTCGAACAGACAGACGACGTGCTTCAGCGAGGGCGCCTTCTCGTGGAGATCCCTGCATTTACCGTAGATCTGCGGTGTGGCGACGATCGCGGCCACGGCCTCGCAATCGTTGATGATGAACGCCCACTCGCTCGGCAGCTGCGCCTCGTACATCGGCACGACGGCGACACCCATGCTGAAGCAGGCATAAGCAGCGACCGCCCACTCGACGCGGTTGTTGGAGATGAGGGCCACCCGATCCCCCCGCTCGACGCCGAGCGACGCCAGCCCACCGCGGAACCTGGCGACGAGCTGCCCGAACTCCGCATACGTGATCCAGTCCCAGCGGCCTTCGGTCTTCGTGCCGAACAGCGGCCGGGTGCCATGACGCTCCAGTGCGCGATCGAGCAGTTCTACCAGGTTCTCCAGTTTCGCCATCGGTCTCCTCCCGAGCCCGATTGTTAACATGGTACCGCGCCGCGTCAGTGTCCTTTTGGCGGAGCGTGGCGCGCGGTGTTGTCGAGCCGACGCTGGAGCTGTGCGCGTCGTCCGGCGCGGGCTAGCGGCGCCGCGCGGTTTTGAGGATAGGCCGTGCCGCGCGGTTTCGAGGATAGAGGAGCGCGCGCGCAGCGCTGGAGGGACGGAGGGCGGCCGCGGTGGTGGAGGGGGCCGCGCGGTGCTGGAGACGGAGGGCGGCCGCGCGGCGGGGGCGGCGGCTGGAGTGGGCGAGGGGAGCGGCGTCGCGGCGTCGACCGCGGGGCGCCTGGCGCGCGAGGTGGCGGCCTCGGGCCCCTTCTGTTAGAGCGTGCGTCGCTTCGATGCCCCGGTATTCGATCACGACGTTCGGCTGCCAGATGAACGTGCACGACTCCGAGCGGATGCACGACGTGCTCCGCCGCGCCGGCTACACGGAGGCCGGCGGCCCCGACGAGGCGGACGTGCTCGTGCTCAACACGTGCAGCGTGCGCGAGAAGGCCGAGCAGAAGCTGCGGAGCGAGGTGGGTCGCCTCGCGCGCTGGAAGCGGGAGCGCGCGGACCGGGTGCTCGTCGTGGCGGGCTGCGTGGCGCAGCAGGAGGGGGAGCGCCTCCTCAAGCAGATGCGCGCGATCGACGTCGTGGTGGGGCCCGACAACATCCCGGAGCTGCCCGGCCTGCTCGGCGATCTCGCGATCGGCGGGCTGCCGATCGCGCGCACGGTGTTCGACCTCGACGCCCCCCGCTTCCTCGTGGCGTCGCCGTCGCCCGGGTCCTCCGCGTCGCGCGCCGCGCCGACGGCGTTCGTGACCATCATGAAGGGCTGCGACGAGCGCTGCTCGTTCTGCATCGTCCCCCACACCCGCGGGCCGGAGCGGTACCGGCCGAGCGACGAGATCGTCGCGGAGATCGCGGGGCTCGTGGCCGCGGGGACGCGCGAGGTCACGCTCCTCGGCCAGACGGTGAACAGCTACCGCGACCCGCTCGGCGCGCTGCCGCGGGCCCCCGGCGCGAGCGCGGACGACCCGGACGAGAGCGAGTTCGCGGCGCTGCTCCGGCGCGTCGCGGCCGACGTCCCCGGCCTCGCCCGCCTGCGCTACACGAGCCCGCACCCGCGGCACCTCACGCCCTCGCTCGTCCTCGCGCACGCCGAGCTCCCGGTGCTGCCGCGCCACGTGCACATGCCGGTGCAGTCGGGCAGCGATCGGGTCCTCCGGCGGATGATCCGCCGCTACACGCGCGCCGAGTACGTGGCGAGGACGCGGTCCCTCGTGGACGCGGTCCCGGGGCTGACGCTCTCGACCGATATCATCGTCGGCTTCCCGGGCGAGACGGAGGACGACTTCGCGGCGACGCTGTCGCTCGTGCGCGAGGTGGGGTTCAAGGGGCTGTTCGGCTTCAAGTACTCGCGCCGGCCGCACACGCCCGCGCTGAAGCTGGCGGACGACGTGCCCGAGGGCGTGAAGGGCGAGCGGCTCGCGCGCCTGTTCGAGGAGAGCGAGGCGCTGCTCGCCGCCCACCTGTCGGCCCTCGTGGGGACGACCCAGGAGGTGCTCGTCGAGGGGCGCGACAAGGAGCGTGGTGCGGGCGGTGAGCGCGGCCCGGGCGGCGCGCTCTGGTCCGGCCGGACGGGGCGCCACGAGATCGCGCACATCGAGGGCGCGGGGGAGCTCGATCTCCTCGGCGAGGTCGTCGAGGTCTCGATCGCGCGCGCGAACAAGCACTCCCTGCAGGCCGAGCTCACCGAGGCGGCGCGCGCCGCGGCCCGTCCGCGGCAGCGGGGCGGCGCGGAGGCGCGGCCCGCCCGGCGCTCGCTGCCGGTGGTCGCCGCCGAGGGCGGCTGACGTGGCGCTCGTCCTGGACCTCGGCGGGCTGTCCCCTCGGCTCGGGCGCGACGTGTTCCTCGCGCCGAACGCGACGGTGATCGGCGACGTCGAGCTCGGCGACGAGGCGAGCGTGTGGTTCGGCGCGGTGCTGCGCGGGGACATCGGCGCGATCCGGGTCGGTCCGCGGACCAACGTGCAGGATCTCGCGTGCCTGCACCTGACGGCCGGCGTCTCGCAGACGATCGTCGGCGCCGACGTGACCATCGGGCACGGCGCGATCCTGCACGGCTGCCTCGTCGGGGACGGGTGCCTGATCGGGATGGGGAGCATCGTGCTCGACAACGTCGAGATCGGCGCTTGCTCGGTGATCGCGGCCGGCGCGGTGGTGCCGCCGGGGCGGGTGATCCCGCCGCGATCGATGGTGCGCGGCAACCCGGCCCAGGTGGTGGGCGAGGTCCGGCCGGACCAGGCCGAGCTCGGCAGGCTCGGCGCTGTGAGCTACGTGGAGAACGCGCGGCGCTTCCGGGCGGCGCTCGCCGGGGCGGCCGCCGAGCCGCTGGAGGGCGCGGCGCGAGGGGTGGTGCGAGAGGTGAGGAAGCCATGAACATCACGGTGAACGGGGAAGCGCGCGAGGTGCCGGCGGCGCTCACGGTGCGGAGGCTCGTCGAGCTGCTCGGGCTGACCGAGGGCCCGGTGGCGGTGGAGCGCAACGGCCAGGTGGTGCCGCGGGCCGAGCACACGGCCGCCGAGCTCGCCGAGGGCGACGTCGTCGAGATCGTCCACTTCGTCGGCGGCGGCTAAGGCCTTCCCTTCGTCTCATGGCGTTCTTGGCGCCATGGCGGTTTTTTCTCTTCTCGACGGTCTAGCGATCTTCCAGAACGTCCGCGTTCCGGCTACCATGGCGAGCTGCCGTGGATACGAGGGCCCTCGTTCTGGTCTTGGCGCTCGGCGGTTCAGCCGGTGTGGGCGCCGCCATGGCGGTTCGCGAGGCGCTGCCGGCTTCTCCGGTGGTCCGCGGCCTCTCGGTCGGCGAGCGCTTCCTGCCGGACGGCGCCGCGCCGGCGGCCTGGCTGACGGCGCGGCGCGACGCGCTCCGCGGGCGCGTCGTCCGGCTGCGCCACGACGACGTGGAGATCACCGCGACGCTCGGCGAGGCGGGGGTCGAGGTCGCCGTCGACGAGACGCTCGCGGCGGCGCAGCTCGTCGGCCACGAGGGGCCCTGGATGCGGCGGCTCCGGGAGGCCCGGCGGGCGCGGCGCGGCGAGATCGACGTACCGCTCGTGTGGGCCGTCGACGAGCAGAAGGCCCGCGCGTTCTTCGAGCGGCTCGCTCCGCAGGTCTACCGGACGCCCGTGGACGCGCGGCTCGACCTCGCGAACCGGCGCAAGATCCCGGAGCAGGCCGGCCGGGCGCTCGACGTCGACGCCTCGATCGCGGCGCTGCGGGCCGGAGAGCACGGCGACGAGGAGCTCATCGAGCTCGCGGTCCGGCAGATCTTGCCGGAGGTCGAGGTCGCCGATCTGGTGAGCGTGGATGTCACGAAGGTCGTCGCGGCCTACGAGACAAAGTTCAAGCACCAGGGCAAGGAGGCGGGGCGCGCCCGCAACATCAGGAACGCGGCGTCCAAGATCGACGGCACCATCCTGGCTCCGGGCGACACCTTCTCGTTCAACGCCCACGTCGGCCCCCGGACGGCCAAGAACGGGTTCACCATCGCCCCCGAGATCCTGGGGGACGAGACCGTCCCCGGCTACGGCGGGGGGACGTGTCAGGTCTCGAGCACGCTCTACGCCGCGTCGCTCTTCGGCGCGCTCGACACGCCGGATCGCCAGAGCCACTCCCGCCCGAGCGCCTACATCCCCATGGGGCTCGACGCGATGGTGACCTACCCGGAGTCGGACCTGAAGATCAGGAACACGCTCCCGTTCCCGATCATGATCCACGCGTATCTCCCCGAGCCGACGGTGCTCCGCGTCGAGATCCTGGGCGGAGACCCCGTGGCCGAGGTCCAACACCACGTCTCGGCCGAGCACACCGACGACTTCATCCGGCGCATCTACGTGAAGTCCGATCTCGCCGAGGGCAAGGTGAAGCGCCACCAGAAGGGCTCGTGCGGATACGACGTGAGATCGTATGTCACCGTCCGTTACAAGGACGGGCGGGCCGCGGAGCGCAGCTATTCGAGCGAGTACAGACCCGCGCCAGAGGTCTTCTGGGTCGCGCCCGACTACGACCCGCAGGCGCTGCCGGCGCTCTCCGAGCACGCGAAGGCGGTGGAGGAGCTCCGCGAGGGGGAGTCGCCCGCCGTGGCCCCCGCCGCGGAGGGGCAGGGCAGCACGTACTCGATGTGAGGTCGGTCGAGCGCGCCGGGCCCCTCGGCGAGCGGCTCAGTGCCCCGCGGACGCGGGGCCGCCCCGGCCCTTCCCCAGCAGGAGCACCAGCGGGAGCGTGGCGAGGACCAGGATCGCCGTCACCCAGAACGTGTCGTTGAACGACATGACGGCGGCCTGCATGTTCACGATCCGATCGAGGACGTGGAGCGCCTTGTCGCGCGCGTCCGCCGGATCGAACCCCTTCGCGGCGAACCCCGCCGCGTACGCGGCGATGCGCTCCAGGGTCCTCGGGTCGCTCGCGCCCATGTCGCTCACCAGGACCGCCCGGTGGAACGCTTGCCGATCGGCGAGCACGGTGGTCAGCAGGGCGACCCCGACGCTGCCCCCGAGCTGCCGCGTCAGGCTGTAGAGGCCGGTCGCGGCGGCGATGTCCTTCTTGGGGAGCGGCCCCAGCGTGGCCATGCTCAGCGGCAGGAACATCAGCGTCGTGCCGAACGACCGGATGATCAGCGGCCAGAACAGGTCGCCCGCGCCCGTCATCGGGGTGAGCGTCTGGAGCTGGAAGAGCGCGGCGAGCAGGATGAGCCCCCCGACCACGAGGAGCACGCGCGGGTCGAAGCGGTTCAGGAGCCGCGCCACGAGCGGCATGGAGAAGGCGGAGGCCAGCGCGCCGGGGAGCAGGAGCAGGCCGGTCTGCTGCGATGTGTAGCCGAGGATCGACTGGGTGAAGATGGGCACCGCGAAGAGCGCGCCGTAGAGGCCCATGCCGATGACGGCGGACAGGAGGCTCCCCGCCCAGAGCGAGCGGTACCGGAGCACGCGCAGGTCGACGATCGGGCTCTTCGACGTCAGCTCGCGGTGGACGAACAGCACGAGGCTCACGACCGCGACAACGGAGAACGTGAGGATGAACGGCGAGTCGAACCACTCCTCGGAGTGCCCCTCCTCGAGCACCGTCTGAAGCGAGCCGATGCCGGCCGCGAGCAGGGCGATCGCGATCCAATCGACGCCGCCGCGCTCCCGCTCGCCCGCGGCGTCCGGCGGCAGGAAGGCCAGGCACATGAACACGGCCGCGATGCCGAGCGGGACGTTGATGAAGAAGATCCAGCGCCAGTCGATGTTCGTGACGATGTAGCCGCCGAGCGTCGGCCCGATCGTGGGGCCGGCGATGACGATGGCGGAGAAGAAGCCCTGCGCCATCGCCTGCTCGTGCTTCGGGAACGTCTCGAACAGGATCGACTGCGCCTTCGCGAGCAGGCCGCCGCCGCCGAGCCCCTGGAGCACGCGGGCGACGATGAGCATCGGGAGGCTGTGGGCGACGCCGCAGAGCACCGACGCCGCGGTGAAGGCGATGAGCGAGAAGACAAAGTAACGCTTCTTGCCGAAGCGGTGCCCGAGCCACGCGGTGAGCGGCAGGATGATGACGTTCGCGATGGCGTAGCTCGAGACGACCCAGCTCACCTGGGTGAGCGTGGCGCCGAGCGAGTTCTGCATCTCGGTGAGCGCCACGTTGACGATGCTCGTGTCGACGATCTCAAGGAGCGCGCCGAGGGCCACCGCCACGGCCACGAGCCACCTGTTCGCGTTGGCGGGCGCGCCGGCGTACGCCGACGGGGCCGCGATAGCCACCTCTGCCATGGCCGCCTCCTCATCCTATCTGCTCGTGTCGACCGCCAGCTCGACGCTCATCCCCGGGCGCAGCACCACGTCGGGCGGCGCGTCGTGGAGTTGGATCCGCACCGGCACCCGCTGGACGACCTTCGTGAAGTTGCCGGTCGCGTTGTCCGGCGGCAGCAGGCTGAAGCGCGCGCCGGTGGCGGCGGAGAAGCTCTCGACCTCGCCGTCCACGGTCACGCCGGGGTAGGCGTCGATCGACACGTGCGCGGGCTGCCCGACGCGCATGCGCGCGAGCTGCGTCTCCTTGAAGTTGCCGGTCACCCAGACCTGCCGCGCCGGGACCAGCACGCCCACCGCCTGGCCCGCGGAGACCATCTGCCCGACGGAGAGGGTCTTCTTCGACACGGCGCCGTCCTGCGGCGCGACGATGCGCGTGTACGAGAGCTCGAGCGCGGCCAGGTCCCGCGCGGCCTGGGCGGTCTCCACCTGGGCGCGCGCCACGCGGGCGCGGGCGCGGGCCTGCGCGATGAACGCGTCGACGTTGCTGGCCTGCTGGACCTTCGCGTTCGCCTCCTCGACCCGGCTCCACGCCTGCGTGGTCGTCGCCCGGAGCGCCGCGAGGCGCGCCTTCGCCTGCTCGAGCGACGCGCGGGCGACGTCGACGGACGCCTGCAGCTGGTCGAGCTGGGCCTGGGCGAGCGCCCCGGTCTCCACGAGCTTCCTCGCGCGATCCCGCTCGAGCGTGGCCTGCTCCAGGGTCGCCGTCGTCGAGGCGACCAGCGCCTCGCCCTCGGCGATCTGCTGCTTCGACGCGCTCGCGCTGCTCGCCGCGCCGTGCAGCGAGGCCTCGGCCACCGACTTGTTGCTGCGCGCGTTGGTCTCGGCGATGCGCTCGTCGGCGTCGGCCGCGTCGGCGCTCGCCCTGGCCGCCGAGAGGCTCGCCTCCGCTTGCGCGAGCCGCGCGCGCGCGGGCTCGGCGTCGAGCTCGGCGAGCACGTCGCCCGCCTTCACCGTCTGGTTCTCCGAGAAGAGGACCTTCACCACCACGCCCGCCGCGCGCGCCGGGACCGACACCACCTCCGCGTCGATCTGCGCGTCGTCCGTCGCCTCGATCCCCCGGTGGGCGACGTACCAACCCGCGCCCGCCGCGACGGCCAGCGCGGCCACCGCCGCCATGATGACGGCCGTCCTGCTCGGCTTCCCGGCCTTGACTGCCCCGGAGATCGCCTCCGGGTCCGCTCCCGGTTCTCGAGGGAGAGCGCTCGTCGTCGTGGACATGGTCGCCGCCTGCTCCTCGTCGCCCTCGACAGCGGCGCGTCGATCGCCACGTCGTTAAGGCAACCTGTAGTTGCGATAGTGGTACCACGGGGGCTACCAAAGACAACTGTTTGTTGCCATAGTCGGACCGCTCCACGCCTGACCTGCGTGGTCGTGGTTCAATGGAGCGCCCTCGCGATGCGGAGCGCCATGTCGGTCACCCCGAGAGAGCCGTCGCCGGCCGAGCCCGTCCCTGCGGTGGAGCGCCGTCGCACAGGCGCGCACGGCGCGCGGCGCGGCGGCCGGAGCGAGCGCGTCGTGCGCGCGGTGATGCACGCGGCCGCCGCGGAGATCGCGCGCGCCGGCTATGCGGCGCTCCGGGTGGAGGACGTGGCCGCGCGGGCGGGCGTGAACAAGACGACGATCTACCGCCGCTGGCCGACAAAGGCTGAGCTCGTCAAGGCGACGCTGCGGTCGCTCCTCGACGACGGCGAGGCGCCGCCGGACACCGGCGCGGTGCGGCTCGACCTGATCGAGCTCGTGCGGCGCTTCGTCGCCTCGGCATCGACGCCCGAGGGCCAGGGCATCTACCGCATGCTCCTCGCCGAGCTGCACGTGCCGGAGGTCGATGCGTTCGCTCGCGCGCTCCGCGACGAGCGCCTCGCCCCCTGGCGGGAGGTGCTCGAGCGCGGCGTCGCGCGCGGCGAGCTGCCGCCGGGCTCCGACCTCGACCTCCTCGTGGAGATGATCCGCGGCGTCGTGACGAACCGCCTGTTCCGTCTGCGCGCGCCCGTCGACGACGGCGTCCTGGAGGCCGTCGTCGACATCGTCGTGCTCGGCGCGAAGGGCGGCGGAGCGCTCCGCCGCGCCGCCGGCCCTCCAGCGGCGCCGCGGTCGGCCGCTCGGCCGCGCCGTCCGGCCCCGCGTTGACCCGGGCGCGCTCGCGCGGCGAGCGCAGGCGTGCAGGCCTGTCGCGACTCACCCTCTCGGCGCGCCCGTGCCACCGATGACCGCCGTGTCCCAGGTGACCTGAGGGATCAACTCTCACTCTCGAAAAGAGAGCGAATGTGGTCTGGAAATTTGTGCTGTCTCTGCCAGTTTCGGTCTGAGGGCGTCGCTCGCGCCGGCATGAAGGGGTGATCGGCGTCCCGACGGTGGTGCAATGCCGAAGGGAGAACGCCGGATGCCGGCGCGACGGCAAGGACATTGGCTGTCCGCGCGGGCCTTGGCGTCGCTTGACCCAGAGTCGTCCTCAGGGGAAACTCTATGTCCATGGCGGCTGGCGGCGCCCCTCTGTGCGGCCGAGGCGCCGAGGATCGCCTGCTGCCAGGGACGACGACGGGCGTGATCTTCGCTTAGCTTAACTTCGCTGTACGCGACGACAGACTCATCATGGTCGTCATCTTCTTCTGGCTCGCTCAGGGCGGCCGACGCGCGAGCTGGGCCATGAGGCCGAAGAGCTCGATCGGGCCCGGCAAGGCGAGCTTTCCGCCGCTGAACTCGCGGTAGAGCGTGTGCACGTTGACCGCGATCCGCTCGGCGTCGCTCCAGCTCGCGTAGTCGGCGAGCGCGATGTCGCGGGCGGCGTCCGCCGGGGGCATGCCGGCGTCGTAGCGGCGCCGGGCCTCGTCGCGGATGTACACGAGGTAGTCGCGGACCGCGCGCACACCCGCGCGATCCGTGATGGGGCCGTGTCCTGGCACGATGACGTCGACGTCGGCCGCGAGGACGACGTCGCAGGCCTTGGTCCAGTTGGCGACCGGCCCTGCCCACATGATCGGCGTCGCGTCGATGAAGAGGATGTCTCCCGTGTAGATCACCCGGTCCGCCGGCACGTGCACGAGCAGATCGCCCTTCGTGTGCGAGGGGCCCACCTCGATGAGGTGGACCTCCTTGCCCCCGACCGCGACGGTCAGCTCCCCGTCGAAGACCCTGGTCGGCGGCGTGGGGGCGATCCCGTCGAAATCGAACGCCCCGAAGCAATGGATGAGGTACTCGCCCAGCGCGCCGGCGGCGCCGCTGCGCGCCTGTCGCATCATCATGGCCAGCATCGGCGCGGGGACCTCGTCCATCTCGGCCGCGCCGGCGCGCGTGGCGATGATCGTCGCGCCCTCGACGAGGGCGTTGCCGTAGCAATGGTCGCCGTTCGCGTGGGTGTTCACGACGGTGCCTATCCGCGCCGCGGCGGGGGTCGCCGCGCGCATGGCGTCGAGCATCTCGCGCGTGCGCTTCAGGTCGAAGAGCGTGTCGACGAGGAGGGCCTCGCCGTCCGACGTGATGAGCCCCGCGTTGCTGAGCCCCCAGGTGCCGGCCGGCTGGAGATAGGCAAAGCAGCCATTGCCGACGTCGAGCAGCCCCCGTTCATACCGCCATCGGTCCATGGCCACTCCCTCGTTCCCGGGCGTCGCGAGGCGCCTCTCCGGGCCTCGAAGGCTAGGCCATCCGCTGGCCGCCAGGGAATCGAAATCCACCCCCCGCGCGCCGCCGCGAGCGAGGGGGCCCGGGCGGGGCGAGGGGATCCGTCAGGAGGCGGTCGCGGTCACGGTCACGGTCACCAAGCGTAGGCCTCCGGCGCCTCGCCGCCGGGGCCGGGGAACACCGCGTCGAGCCGCTTGAGGTGCTCCGGCGTCAGCTTGATCTCGAGGGCGCGCAGGCTCCCGTCGAGCTGCTCGATGGTGCGCGGGCCGAGGATGGGCGACGTCACGACGGGGTTCTGGAGCAGCCAGGCCACGGCCACGTCGGCGGGTCTCTCGCCGATCTCGGCGCAGAACGCCTCGTACGCCTCCAGCTTGGCGCGGTTCTTCTCGATGCGCTCCTGCGCGTCGGCGGAGGAGCGCCGGCCCTCGCGCGCCTTCTGGAGGGCGCCGCCGAGCAGCCCGCCGGCGAGCGGGCTCCAGGGAAGGACGCCGAGGCCGAACGCGCGGCACGCGGGCAGGACCTCCAGCTCGACGGTGCGTGCGTTGAGGTTGTACAGGCTCTGCTCCGAGACGAGGCCGAGGAAGTGCCGCTGCGCGGCGAGGCCGTTCGCCTGCGCGATCTGCCAGCCTGCGAAGTTGCTGCTGCCGACATAGAGGACCTTCCCCTCGCGGACGAGCTGCTCCATCGCCTGCCAGATCTCGTCCCAGGGCGTCTCGCGGTCGATGTGGTGCATCTGGTAGAGGTCGATATGGTCCGTCTGCAGGCGGCGCAGGCTCTCCTCGCAGGCGCGCCGGATGTGATAGGCCGAGAGCCTCCTGTCGTTCGGCCCTTCGCCCATGAGGCCGTAGACCTTCGTGGCGAGCACGATGCGGTCCCGGCGCCCATCGCCCTGCGCGAGCCAGCGCCCGACGATCTGCTCGGTGATCCCCTCTCCGCGCTTCCGGCCGTAGACGTTGGCCGTGTCGAAGAAATTGATCCCGTGTCCGAGCGCCCGGTCCATGATGGCAAAGCTGTCGGGCTCGCTGGTCTCCGGGCCGAAGTTCATCGTGCCGAGGCAGAGGGGGCTGACCTTCAGGCCGGTGCGTCCGAGATTGCGGTAGTTCATGGTGCCGGGGAGGGTAGCAAGGCGCTCCGCCGGCGGTCGACGCATTCACGCTGAACGCGGCGTAAGGTTTCGCCGGACTCGCGCCGTCATGAGCCGGCTCGGCGGGCGGCGGGCGGCGGATCCGAGCGCGCGAGAGGGGGCCGCTCTTCTGGTCTTGTCGCGTCTTGTCGCGATGTTGCGGCGGCGTGAATCCGGCGTGGCGGGCCGCTTCCTTGATGCGCAACGGTGCTTCACTTATGCTCGCTCGCCGGGGTGAGGAGACGACCATGTGGCAGCAAGAGGACACGGAGATCGCGCATGCCGAGAGCGTCCACGACGAGGCGCGAGGGATGCGCGGCGTCCGGTTCGTCATCGAGCTCGGGCACATCGACCCGCTCGACGCCGCCGCCGTGTGGTGGGATCAGCACGGCAGCGCGCGGGAGCTCTTCCCCGGGGCCGAGTGCGAGATGCAGTCGGGATCGTACCGTGAGCCGAGCTTCGTCCTCCGGATGAGCGTGTCTCTCCCGGGCGCCTCGCGCTTCACGCAGACGTCGCGGTTCTCTGCAGAGCGCGTCTCGCCCGAGGTCTTCGTCGTCGTCGTCGATGCGTTCGAGGAGAACATGCTGTGGACGCGAGGGCGCGCGACTCACCGCTTCTCGCCGGGCCCGGACGGGACGACGCTGCTCGAGGTGACGAGCCTGTACGCGCCCAAGGTGCCGATAGCTGTCCTGAATCAGGCGTCGCTGGCGGCGGCGCGCGCGCACCAGCGGCGCTACCTCTCGGGGCGGCGCCCGACGGACGAGGAGAGGGAGCAGTTCCTGTCGGCGATCGGAGCGGGCCCGCGGGCCGACGCCTGAGGCGCCCCGCTCGTCGCGGCAGCGGCCCCGCCTTGCGCGCCGCGGGGGGTGCTCGTTACGCGCGCTGCTTGCCGCGAGGCGATGAAGGCGTCGAGGGCGGCTCCGCGCGCGGCGTCGACGCGGCCAGCACCGCCGCCTCGTGCGCGGCGAAGCGCTGCTCCAGGAAATCGACGAACAGCCGCGCCCTCGCGGGCAGGAAGCGCCGGCTCGGGTAGATGACGTTCACGGCCGAGCCCGGCGAGGGCAGGTCGGTGAGCAGCGGGACGAGGCGCCCGGCGTCGATGTCGGCGGCGACGTCCCAGATCGACTTGAAGGCGAGGCCGTGGCCGGCCACGGCCCAGTCGCGCACCAGGTCGCCGCTGTCGGCCACGAGCCGTCCGGAGGGCCGGACGGTGTGGAGCCCCTGCTCGGTGCGGAACGTCCACGAGAGGGCGCGCATGCCCGGGCGCTGCAGCACGATGCAGTCGTGCTGGGCCAGGTCCGCGATCGTGCGCGGCCGCCCGCGGCGATCGATGTAGGCCGGCGCGCCGCAGACCACGCGGCGGCTCCGGGCGAGCCGGCGGGAGACGAGGCGCGAGTCGGCCAGCGCGCCGATGCGCACGGCCACGTCCACGCCGGCCTCGAACAGGTCCACCACGCGGTCCGACAGGCTGACGCGCACGCTGAGCCGCGGGTGCGCGGCCGCGAAGTCGGCCGCGGCCGGCCCCACCCACCGGCGGCCGAGATCCACCGGCGCCGACACGTGAAGGAGGCCGCGCGCCTCGGCCCTGCCGGCCGTCACCGCGAGCTCGGCCTCGCTCACGTCGGCGAGGATCGCCAAGCAGCGCTCGTGGTACGTCGCGCCCTCGCTGGTGAGCGTGAGGCGCCGCGAGCTCCGCTGCAGGAGGCGCACGCCGAGCGCCGATTCCAGCCGCGTCATGCGCTTGCTCGCCACCGCCGGCGAGAACCCGAGCTCACGCCCCGCCGCCGACAGGCTGCCGCTCCCGACGGCGCACACGAACAGCTGCATGTCCTCGAGCTCGACCACCGCGCGCACCCTCGCCGAACCCTCGGCAGGGTAGCCGCGCGAGGGGACATCTTCAACTTTCTCGAAAAGCTGGTTCGGACGATGCCGCCATTCTCGTTCGCAGTGGAAAGGATCAAGGTGCTCCTGTCGCCGCGCCGGGGCGGGCCTTCTGCCCGCCGTGCTCGGCGCTGCGCGCTGCCGTGCTGGCAGCGCTGCCGGTCGGCTCGCGCGGGCCACCGGCTGTCCGACATCGCCGTTCGAAGGAGACTCCTTATGAGAAAGCCCTTGTTGATCAGCGCCCTGTCTCTGTCGCTCTTCGCCGCCGCGAGCGCCTGCTACGTGCAGGGCGCCGGCGCGGAGGACCTGCCTGCGCCGCGGTCGACGGTCGTCGACGCGAGCCTGCCCAGGGCGCAGGCCGACGCGGAGATCCTCGCGGCGCGCCGCTTCTACGCGTTCTGGAGCACCGGCGACACGAGCTACCTCGACGCGGCGATCGCGCCGACGTTCACCGACCGCACCTTGCCCGAGGGGCGCCCGCAAGGCCCCGACGGCCCGGCGTTCGCGTCGAAGAGCTTCCGCGCGGCGGTGCCGGACCTGAGCTGCGAGGTGGAGCAGCTGATCGTCGCCGGCGATCGCGTGGTGGCGCACCTGCGCTTTCGAGGCCGCTTCACCGGCGCCTTCGGCGACAGGAAGGGCGCCGGGCAGGCCGTGGACTTCATCGCCACCGATATCCTGCGGGTGAAGGACGGTCGCATCACCGACAACTGGCACATCGAGGACAACCTGACGCTGCTCCAGCAGCTCGGCGTCGTGGCGCGGTGAGCGCCGAGGGGCGCGGCGCGGGTCTCAGCGATCGAGGGGCTTCCGCGCGCTGATGAGGCTCACGGGGCCGAGCTGCTCCGTGGCAGCTCGGCGGCTCGGCACCCCATCGCCCCGTTCGGCACGGTGGGCGCCAGAGCGTGCAGCGGAGCGCGCTCGGGCTCGCCGCGCGCCTCCGCCGACGGAGGCGGTGGCCGCCAGGATACCTTGGCGAGCGCGACGAACGCCCTGGCCAGCTCATCGGCCGTCTGAAACCTCAGCGCGGGATCCACCTTCAGCGCGCGCTCGAAGAAGCCATCCAGGTCCGCGGGCAGGTGGGGCGCGATCTCGGCGAGGCGGGGCGCGTGGCCATCGAAGAGCAACGCCAGGTGCTCTCCCACGGTCTTCCCCTGGAAGGGGAGCCGCCCCGACAGCGCCCGGTACAGCACGAGGCCGAGCGACCAGAGATCGGTGCGGTGATCCAGCGATTTACCGTCGAGCTGCTCCGGGCTCATGTACCAGAGCGTGCCGAGGATCTTGCCCGACGTGGAGATCGCCCCCGGGCCGAGCTCCTTCACGATGCCGAGATCCAGCAGCTTGATCCTCTCCTCTTCATCCTGGGAGGAGACGAAGATGTTCGACGGCTTGATGTCCCGGTGCACGAGCTGGATCGCGTGCGCCTTCCGCAGCGCGCAGGCGATCTGAGGCAGGAACGCGGCCACCTCCTTCACCGACAGCGTCCCGAGCCGCTGGAGCCGCGCCTCGAGATCTTCGCCGTGAAGGAGCTCCATTGCGATGTACGGCGTCGCGGCGTCGACGCCGTAATCCAGGATCCGCACGACATAGTCCGTCTCCGTGCCGAGCCGAACCGCCGCCCTCGCCTCGCGCGCGAACCGCTCGCGCGCGCCTGCGTCCGACGCATAGGTGTCCAGCATCAACTTCAGGGCCA
The DNA here is from genome assembly GCF_051473855.1 of Sorangium sp. So ce375. Lineage (NCBI taxonomy): Bacteria > Pseudomonadati > Myxococcota > Polyangiales > Polyangiaceae > Sorangium > Sorangium sp. So ce375. The sequence continues at coordinate 7,487,660 of NZ_CP150335.1, read as the reverse complement.
CCGGGCGCTCCATGGTGAGATCCTGAGCCTGCCAGATGGTCCCCATGCCGCCTGCCGAGATCCGCCTCTCCATCCTGTAGCGGCCGGCGACAAGGTCTGGAATCACGCTGTTACGGGTCATGGTGCCTCTCTCTCGCTCTGACGAGCGACTCGAGCCTGATGCGTGTGGTGCCGAGCCGAGCGCCTGCGCGCGCCAGGCGCAAGGAAAGCAAAGCAGCCCTCGAAGGGCGTGCGTTCCGTTCTTGAACGTGATGGCGTCGGTGCGCCTCGGCGCGCTCTCCTCCTGGCGCGGGGGCGATATCGCCACCTCTGCCCCGGAGAGCGCGCTGGGCTGGGGATGATCGTCGTGTGATGAAGCGCTGGTGATTCCGTCGCGTCGACCGGTGCGAGAGCCTCGGAGCGAGCCGGATCGGTGATCGCGGTCGAACTCTGCATTTGCAAGGCATGTGCCCCCGAGGTGCGCGCCGTGGCCGAGACCACGGTTCTGTGTACGTCGGATCCCTAGGCCGTTGAGGAGCTTCGCCGGGCGTGCGTCGGTGAGAGGATGGTGAGCGGCGGGCTGGGGTATTTCGTCACATCGTGGCAAAACCATCGTGGCACATTGGCCTTGAGCGCGACCCGGATCGCAGGGCGCAGCGGGCGATCCTCTCCGGAAGGGGCGCCACCCAGGAGTTGGCCGTCGCCGCGGGGCAGCGATGGGGTATCCGCAGCGCCCGATCCTGGAGTCGAAATCGTGCTCGATTCGGACGAGGGGAAGCTGGCCGGCCGACGGGAGCGGATCTGGATGGTATGGAGAGGCGCTCGTTCAGCGGAGCGGGCGCGCGGGGCGTGTGCTGTCGTATCGGCGGTTCACTTGGCCAGCTTGAACACCGACGCCGGCTGCTCGTCGGTGGCCCAGGTCGTCCAGTAGAGGGCGCCGCAGTCCTGGGCGAGATCCCGGATATCGGCGCTGTCGGCGAGCGGCTCTGGCGCGCCGCCCGAGGCGCGCACCCGCTGGAGCTGCCCCTCGCGGCTGTACCAGTAGACAAAGGTGGAGTCCGTCATCAGGCGCGTGGGGAAGTCCGTCGCCACGAGCGTCCCTGCCTCGGTGCCGTCCTTGTTCGCGGCGTAGATGGCGTAGCCGCTGATCCAGTAGATCCGATCGCCGACGGCGATGTCTCCGGGGAGGTCGCCGTCGTGGAGGGGCGTCGACGCGACGATCTCGGGCTCGCTCGGCTCTCCGAGCGCCATCCGCCGAACGGTGCTGTGCGTCCCGCCGGGCTCCACCTCGGTCCAGTAGAGATGGGTGGCGTCCAGCGCGAGGCCTCCGACGTACGTGTCCCGGTCGAAGACGGGAGTGCCTGTCTGATCGGTCCCGTCGGCCCGCGCCGCCCAGATGCGCTTCGGGACATCGCGCGCGTCGGGATCCTGGTCTGGGTCCGCGATCATTCCGGTGATCCAGTAGACCCAGCCGCCGCCGGCCACGGGCCGCTTGTAGCCTGCCGCTCCCTGGGCCCTGGCGACGGTCGAGACAGTGACATTCCCCGTGAGCGGCATCCGGTACACGTCCGGCTCGGTCTCGTCGGTGATGAGCAGCGAGCTCTCCGAGCGCGCGAGCAGGGTCGCGAGCGAGTCGAGGATCACCAGCGGCTCTGTCGTGCCGGAGGCCGCCTTCTCGGTCGCGAAGATCGTGCTCCCGTAGCCGCTCGCCCAGAGCACGCGCCCGTCGTCTCCGTCCCCCTCGATCACGAGGCCGATCGCCTCGTGCTCCTCATCGTTGGCCGTCGCGAGGACGACGGGGAGGCACCTGCCCTCCTCGCAGGCGCCGCCGAGGCAGCTCCTGCCGAGAACACAGCAGTTCTCCGGATCGGAGCGGTAGTCGTGCGCGTCGTCGGCGGCCTGGCACGCGCCCGGCGCGCGCCCGGTGAACGGCTCGATCGGGCACGCCGCAGCGGCCCCGCCGGCCGCGCCGACCCCGCCGGTGCCTGCGCCTGCGCCGGCGGTCGTCCCCGCGGCCCCTGTACCACCTGCGCCAGCCGCCCCGGGATCTTCGCTGGCTTCCCCGTCGGGGATCCCCCAGATCGCATTGCAGCCAAGCGCCGTGCTCAGGGCGGCGCACGCCGCCAGGCCGGTCAAGTCGGTTCGTCGCATCGTGGTACTCTAGCGCCGCGCGCCTCCGGTGGAGAAGCCGGACGCGCGCGCCCGGGCGGCTGACCGTACCGTTCGATGAAAAGTTTCGCTCCTCGCAGGAGGGCAGCGCGCCGACGGAGAGGCGCTGAACCGTGAGGAGACCGGGGGCGAGGATGGGTATCGGCGCCCGTGGATCGCCGACGGCGCGCACGCGATGAATGTGCCGTCTCACCAGCGCTCCAGGACGATGAGCGACGTGTCGCACGAGATTGCATCGCGTGCGTCCTCATGCTTTCTAGTCTCGTCGTGAGTCGCTCGCGCGGCGAACGCCGCGTGGCCAACACCATCATGCAGAGGTACCTTGCTTTATCACAACAATCCGCTTCGTTTGGTTTTTTGCCTGGCTCTCGGTCTCTCGGCGGTGGCCTGCTCCGATGACGATTCCTCGGGCACCGGCGGCGGCTCCGCCGCCAGCACGACCAGCAACGGCAGCAGCGCCAGCCAGGGCGGCGGCGGGGCTGGCGAGGGCGGCGGCGGTGCGCAGGCCGGCACCGGGGGCGATGGCGGCGGCGCGCAGGCCGGCGCCGGAGGCGAGGGCGGCAGCGGCGCGCAGGCCGGCGCCGGGGGCGAGGGCGGCGGCGCGCAGGCCGGCGCCGGGGGCGAGGGCGGCGGCGCGTCTTCGAGCGATCCCGCCTGCGGCGCGGACACCGCGGCGTTCGCCGACGTGGCACCCATCCTGACGAGGAGCTGCGCGACCCAGTACTGCCACGGCAACGCAGGCTCGCCGGCGGGCGGGCTCGATCTCCGCGCGAGCGGGGCCGCCGGCAAGCTCGTCGATCGGGACAGCGCGTCCTGCTCCCGCGAGCAGGCGCTCGTCGTGCCGTTCAAGCCGAGCAGCAGCTACCTCATGAACAAGCTGAAGGACGTCAGCCTGTGCGACCCCGACGAGAGCAGGATGCCGCCGGGCGCGCCGCTGCCAGAAGCCGATATCAAGAAGATCAACGACTGGATCTGCGCGGGCGCTCCCGACCGCTGAGCACAGGTCCGCTCAGCGCGCGTTGCTCCACGCCTCCCGGCGATCGCCAGAGCGGGGCCGGCAGCACGACCCCACTCCCGGCTCCTTGAAGCGCGAAACCCGATCTTGCAGAACCGGAATATCGGTCCTTGCGAGCCGTCGGTGGGTCCCTTCCGCTGACAGGTCGAGTCGGCGCTGGCGACCGCGGCTCGCCGGCATCTGACGAGCCGCGCATCAGGCGTAGCTGGCCACGGTGAGGCGCTCGCGCTCCGCCCACATGCCGATGATCCGCCGCGGCTGCCCGTCGGCGTAGCGGTTCGCGAACCCCCGAATCTGAACGATGGCCCGCGCGCGTGGCTCGACCTCGATCGTGAAGCGCCGCGCCGGCGCTCCCTCCCCGGCCTGGCGGCGCAGGGACCAGATGCTCGACGCGCCGCGCACGCAGCGGTCCTCGTAGCTCGCGACGCAGTGCCTGAGCGCGCGCCCCTCGACCACGAGCTCGCGGCTGCTCAAGAGCTCCACGATCGACCACGCGATCGGCGCCTCCTCGGCCTCCGGCCTCGGCGGCTCGGCGTAGTGGAAGCCTTGTAGCCTGGACGCCGCCCAGGTCCGGCCGGTGTCGCGGCGATACCCGAGCTCGGTGTGCCAGGCCTCGACGATGCGCAGGAGCGACCGAGGTGTCCGCCCGGCCAGCGAGAAATCCGGGTTCGGCGGCGGCTTTATCGCGATCCCCGCGTCGGTCGTGATCTCGGTCGTGCGGACGCACTGCGCGTAGAGGAAGTCGACGATGGTCGTGACCCCGACCGGGCCGAGGGCCTCCCAGTAGCGAACGAAGAAGCGCAAGGCCTGGCGCCACAGGTCTCCGTGGCCCAGATCGGCGGCGAGGTCGGTCGTCAGAAGGGTATCGACGAGCTCCGGCGGGCCGTCGAGGCCAAGGATCTCCGCGCGCCGCATCGCCGCCTGGAGCGGTAGGTGCGGCGGCGAGGCCAAGAGGATGTGCTCCATCCGGCGGGTCATCTGCACCGGAAGACCGGTGATCTCGCGGAACGGCCGGCCGTTCGCGTGCTCGATGAACCAGCGCTGCGGCTCCGGGTCGTCGGCGAGCCACACGGAGACGAAGCCGCGCGGGACGACATAGCGGCCGACGATGTGCTGCACCAGCGCGTGAAGCAGAGCATTCACGCCGGCGTCGCCGCCCGCCCACGTGGCCGCCGAGGCGACGTGCGCCGCGTGGTGGCGCGCGAGGTTCTTGAGCGCGCGCACGGCCGCGGCGCGCGACGCCTGGTCGCGGCCGGCGCATAGCAGCGTCGAGCGTTCGCGGACGTGACCTAGCAAAGAGGCAAAGGTGGAGCGCGCAGGGAGGTCGCCCGCGAGCTCCGAAAAGGTATCCCGGACGGCCCGATCGAGCTCGCGCCGGGCGTGGCGGTGGAAACTGATGGTGTTCGACACAAGCCGTTCTCCTCGCGTGGACCGAGCGCTCGGCCACGCCGTGCGGATTGGGAGGCGCCGAACACCGAGGGCCCCGCATTGGGCCGCTCGCCGCGCACCGGCGCTCCTTCAACACGCGCAACGCGCAACACGCGCACGCACGCCGCGTGAGACCTCGCTCGCCCGGGGCGAGGGGCAGCTCACACGGCGCGTCGTTCAGGAGAAGTGGGAGAAGAACACGAGGGCACTATGCCGGGCGCCGGCGGGAGCGTCAAGCAGCGCGCTCGCGCGGCGCTGACCGCGCCGCGCCGAGGACGAAGCCAACGTCGAGCTGGAGATTCCGTCCGAGCTCACCGGGCTCGACGAGCCATGACGCCCTCGGTCCTGAATTGGGGGGGCGGCTGCTCGATGCGGAGCTGTTCGCGACACCGCGTTACGTCGATTGGGCCGTGCCCACTATGGCGAGTTACCTGCAAGCTCGACCGCTGAGACCGCGCACCGCCATGACCGGTTCCGGGCTACGTCGGATCCTTGCAGCAGCGAAAACCGATCTCGTAGAACCGGAACATCGGTCCATGCGAGTCGTTGGTCCCGCGGCAACCCGCCCATGGCTTGGACCAGTATCCGCCCTTGAGCGACGAGCGGTGCGGCCACTCGGGCCGCGACGTCGACACCCACTCTTCCACGTTGCCGACCATGTCGACGACGCCGTACGGGCTCACGCACGCCGGATACGAGCCCGTCGGCTCGCCCTGCCAGAGCCGCTGCGTCTCGGCGGCGCGCACCGCGGGGTCGTCGGACGCGAGCCGCCGCTCGCTGATCCCTCGGTACGGCTTGCTCACGTTGCAGGCGGCCGGATCCTGGGCGTAACCGTAAGGGAAGGGGAGCGCCGACGGCCCCTCGCACGCGAGCTCCCACTCGAACTCGGTGCAGAGGCGCTTGCCCACGGCGGAGCACTCCCGCTCGGCCTCGATGAAGCGGAGCATCACGACCGGCAGCGCGCCGGCCCGGTTCGGCCACTCGTGGCGGTCCATACACGTTCGCACCGGCGTGAAGCGCGGCTCGGCGGCGAACAGGCCGGGGAAGAAGCCGAAGCAGTGGCCTCCGCGGTAGCTCGTGCAGATCCGCTGCACGTTCTCGCTGTGGGTGCCCTCGACGAGCACCATGTCGGGCGGGCAGGACGCGGCGGGTCCGGGCCGGGGCGGCGCGTCGGCCTGGGCGAGCAGCGGGGCGAGCAGGAGGTCGAGGAGCACGCGGCGGGTCTCTATCGCAAAGCGGCGCGGCGCACGAGAGGCCGCGCGGCGGCTCGCCGCGATTCGCGCCGGTCGCGCCGGCGCTGCGCTCGCGCAGCTCGCGCCGGCGCTGCGCTCGCGCTCGGGCGCCCACCTGGGGTATTCTCGCAGCCCATGGGAATTTCGCTGCTCAGGATGCGCACCGCCGCGCTCGCCGCCCTGGCCTGGGGGAGCGCTTGCGGTGGCAACGTCGTCGTCGACGGGATGCCCGACGGGTCAGGAGGCGCCGGCGCGACGAGCTCCAGCGCGATCACCGCGGGCGCGACCACCAACGGCGCTGTCGGCGTGGGCCCTGTCGGTGTCGGCGCGACCAGCGTCGGCGCTGTCGTCGGCGTCGGCGGGAGCGACGTGAGCGCTGTCGGCGTCGGCGGGAGCGACGTGAACGGCGCCGGCGGGTGGGGCCCGTCGGGAAGCTCGTCCACCGGGGTGGGCGGCAGCGCCGCCTGGTCGACGTGCGTGGGCTTCTGCGAGAGCTACCAGGAATCGTGCGGCGGGGTGGAGCCGGGCCAGTGCGGGACGATGTGTGAGATGGAGCTGAGCCGGGCGCCCCGGTGCAACGATCTGCTCGTCCCGTACTTCGACTGCCTGAACGACAACAGGTTCGACTGCAACCTGAACTCGCACCGGTGCCAGCAGTTCCTGAACCAGTACAACGCGTGCGCGAGCGGCGACCGCTGCCTGGAGCTCGAGTGCGCCGGCGATCGCGACGGGGCCTGCACGTGCAAGGGCGCGTGCCAGGGCTCGTTCTTCGCGGTCGAGTGCCGCGACCAGGGCTTCGGCAGGACCTCCTGCTCCTGCTTCGTCAACGGCGCGGAGGTGGACCGGTGCGAGGACACCGGCCCGACGTGCAACCTCGCGGAGCGCTGCTGCAGGCCGTACTTCGCCGAGTTCCGCTGAGATCGACACCCACTCTTCGACGTTGCCGACCAGGTCGATCACGCGGCACGGGCTCACCCCGATCGCGCTGGCGCCGCACTCGCGCCCGGGCGCGCACCTGGGGTACCCTCGCGGTCCATGGGAATGACGCCGCTTAGGATGCGCACCGCCGCGCTCGCTGTCCTGGCCTGGGGGGCCGCCTGCGGCGGCAACGTCGTCGTCGACGGGATGCCTGACGGATCAGGAGGCGCCGGCGCGACGAGCTCCAGCGTGACCACCACGGGCGCGCTCGGCTCCAGCGTGGTCTCCGTCGGCGTGGGCGGCCCCGGCGCGGTGACCGTCGGCGTGGGTGGCTCCAGCGCGGTCACCGCCGGCGTGGGCGGCTCCAGCGCGGTCGGCGTCGGCGTGGGCGGCTCCAGCGCGGTCAGCACCAGCGCGACCTGGATGGCCACATCGGGGACAGGGAGCGCCTCCACCGGGGCGGGCGGCGGCGATGCCTGGTCGATCTGCATGAATTTCTGCGAGACCTATACGGATGCGTGCATGGGGCCAGGTCAGTGCGAGGGGTTCTGTAAGGAGTCTCTGAGCCAGGCGCCCCAGTGCAATGAGGTGTTCGCCCTGTTCTTCGACTGCGCGACGAGCGGCAGCATCGACTGCTCCTTCGTCCTGGAACGGTGCCAGCCGTTCCTGGCCAAGTACGACGAGTGCCGGGCCAACGGCCGCTGCACGCCGCTCGAGTGCTTCGCCGCTAGCGACCGGGCCTGCTCCTGCAAGGGCTCGTGCCCGAACGCGGTGTTCACGGTCGAGTGCGTTCCCTACAGGGGCGGCGCGACCCTCTGCTACTGCCTCGTCAACGGCGAGCAGCGGGCTGCGTGCCAGGAATTCGGCCAGGCGTGCGATCTCGCCGTTGGCTGTTGTGAGCCGATCTTCGACGATTTTCGCTGAAGGGGCACGCGCGGCGTTCGCCATGGAGGACCACCCGAGGAGCGCGGCGCAGGGCGGGGCGCTCGCCGAGGCGCTCGCGCGCTGCGTGGGGGCGCGGATCGACGCGGCGCACGCGAATCCGGCGACGGGGCTCGTCGCGCTCGCCGTCTACGACGGGACGCGGCGCTTGCTCGGCGCCGGCATCGGGCCGCGCGTTTCGGGGGCAGGGATCCTGCCGCGGTTGCCGCGGCTCCGCGCCGGCGCGTCGCACCCGCTCGTCGCCGCGATGAGGGCGCACCTGGTCGGCCGCCGCGTGCTGGCGATCGAGGTGCGGGGCGACGGCATCGTGGTGGTCGCGGGCGACGGCGATGCGATGGTAGTGGAAAATGGCCGAGAGGGTGCGGAAGGCGCACCCGGGTTGGGGCCGGCAGCGGCCGCACCCGGGTTGGGGCCGGCGGCGGCCGCACCCGGGTTGGAGCCGGCGGCGGCCGCACCCGGGTTGGGGCTGGCGGCGGCCGCACCCGGGTTGGGGCCGGCAGCGGCGGCACCCGGGTTGGAGCCCGCGGTGCCCGCACCCGGGTTGGGGTTGCCCCCAGGAGCGCGGCTGGAGCTCACCCCGGGACGCCGCGGCGAGGCGCGCCTTCTCGATGCCGCCGGCAACCTGATCCTCCGCTGGCCGCCCCACGGGAGCGCCCCGCCCGCGGCGATCGCCTACCCGGCGGATCCGCTGGCCGCCGGCGCGGCGCTGGTCGACGCGAGCGACGACGCCGCCGCCGGGCAGGAGAAGGCGGCGCTCGCGCGCGCGGTGAAGGCGCGGCGCGCGGCGCTCGAGCGCAGGGCCGAGGCGGTGCGCGGCGATCTCGGGCGGCTGGGGAGCGTCGCGCGCCTGCAGAAGACGGGGCAGCTCCTGCTCGCGCAGGGCGCCCGCGTGCCGCGGGGCGCCGCGAAGGCGCTCCTCGACGACTGGGAGACCGGCGGCACGATCGAGGTCGCCCTCGACCCGGCGCGCCCCGCGAAGGCGCAGGCCGAGGCCTTCTTCGCCAAGGCGCGGCGCTACCAGCGCGGCGAGGCGGTGATGCGCGCGCGCCTCGCCGAGACCGAGCGCGCGCTCTCGGCGATCGCCGCGCTCGAGGCGGACGTCGCCGCGGCGGAGGCGCGGCCCGAGGCGCTCGATCCGCTCGCGCAGCGCGCCCGCTCCCTCGGCGTCTCCCGCGCGGAGCTCGCCGGCGCCGGCGAGCCCGCACCGTCCGGCGCCCGCGCCCCCGGGGCCGGACGGCCCGCGCCGAGGCGGCCGTTCCACGCCTACCGGAGCGCGTCCGGCGCGGCGATCCTCGTCGGCCGGGGCGCCGAGGACAACGACGCGCTGACGACGAAGCACGCGCGGCCGCACGACCTCTGGCTGCACGCGAAGGGCGTCGTGGGCTCGCACGTCGTCGTGCCGCTCGCGAAGGGGGCGAGCTGCCCCGCCGACGTGCTCGTCGACGCTGCGACCCTGGCGGCGCACTTCAGCGACGCGCGCGGCGAGGCGGTGTGCGAGGTGAGCTACGTCCAGCGCCGCTACGTGCGCAAGCCGCGCGGCGCGGCCCCGGGCGCGGTGGTCTTCGACCGGGAGAAGGTCATCGCCGTCCGCATCGAGGGCGGCCGCCTCTCGCGGCTGCTCGCGACAAAGGAAGAGGGCTGACGCCGCGCAGGGCTTGGCGGAGGCCGCGCACTGCCGGCGGAGGTCTTCGTCCGTCGGCGGCGCCCGCGGTCGGCCGCGGAGCCCGCCGTCAGGCGGCGAACGCCGCCCGGACCTGCTCGTTCAGGAGATCGAGCCGGCGCGCGGGGAGCTCGGCCGCGCGGGCGAGCGACTCGATGACCGCGCGCTCCGCGTCGGAGATCCCCTCGCTCGCGTGGGCGACCGCCAGCGCGACGATGATGCCCTCCTCCACCGCGTCGCAATCCATGAGGATCTCCGCGAGCAGCCGTATCCGGGGCTCGACGCCCGCCGCCGCGATCACCTTCAGGCTCGCCTCGATGAGGTAGCGGACGAGCTCGACGTTGAGCTGGGCGCCGAGCATCGGCTCGATCAGCTGGCGCAGGGCGTCGATCTCCTCGGCGTCGACGGTGCCGTCGGCGTTGGCCACGAGCGCGCCGAGGTCGACGATCGGGGTCGGGTTGTACTCGTTGAGATCGAAGCGGGCGCGGAGCAAGCCCGCCGCCTGCTGGACCAACTCGGGAGGCTTCATGTCTGCACCGCCCCGGCGACTCGCCTCATGACTCACCACCTTTCGGGCCGCGGCGCCGCACCGCCTCGGATTCGCTGAGGCCGAGGCAGAGCTGCGCCCGGAGCGCGCGCAGCCCCGCGAGCACCTCGGCGGAGGCCGACTCGGCCTCGGCCCGCTCGATCGTCGCGTCGAGCGTCGCGAGCCTGCCTGTCTGGAGCGCCTTGAGCGAGTAGGTCATCTGCACGAACGTGTCGAACAGGTCCCCGAGCTCATCGCCCTTCCGCAGCCCCTCTCCGATGGTGAGCCGCGTCGTGCCGACCTGGCGGCAGAGGCGCTTCATCTGGTGGACCGGCCCGACGATGCGCTGGGTGATGAAGACCCCGAGCACGCCGAGGACGGCGAGCAGGAACGCGCCGCCGCCGACGAGGATGGCGAGGAGGCGACCCTGCAGCGCCTCGACGTCGGCTCGCCGCTTCGCGACCTCTGCCAGGTTGCGCTCGTACTCGCGGTTCGTCTTCTCGAGCTCCTCGTCGAGGGTGTTGCCGAGCTCGTTGCCGTCGCCGCCGAGGGCGGCGGTGCTCATCTTGAGGATCTTCGCGCTGTTCGCCGCCTCTTTGAGCGCGAGCTCCGCCTGGGTCGCCGCGTAACGCGCCTGTTCGTTCGCGACGCTCGCGGTCTGCCAGATGACGAGTCCGAGCGCCACCATGACGGCGAGCACCACAGAGGCGAGGAGCCCGGTGTACTTGAGCTGGAATCGCGGGTTCAGGAGCAGCTTGCGGCGGGCAGCCGGGCGGGCCGTGGCGCGATCCTGAGCGGAAGAGGTCATGAGGGCTCGTCAGAGGACATACGACATCACCGCATGCCCAAGATAGACCAGGAGCGGGCCGCGCCGGTGCGACCCCCCACGAAAACGCACTGCGGTCTCCGTGGTACCGCATTCCGTGCGCCGGTCGCAAGGGCCAATTCCTCAGGGTCTTCGGTTGGGACGGGCTGCGTCGCGTGTACGGCTGTCTTGTTCACATCGATCTCCTCGGTCTCCTCGATGGCAGGATCTGGATCCAGCGACGGGACCGAGCACGGCATGGCGCGCGAGCTGATCCGCGAAGGCGTCGCGCCCGAGCGCATCGTGCTGGCCTTCCACCGGCCGGCGCGCGGCCGTACTCCGAGTTCCAGGCGGCCTGAGCTCTCCGAGGGGGCTCGGGCGACGCGGGAGGGGGCTCGGGAGACGGGGCCCCCGCAGGGGCACACGGGCCGCTGGGGTCGGTGGACGGGATCCTCCGAGCCGGAGGGCGTCTCCCCCGGGTCCGAGAGCGAGCGCCCCGCGGGGAGTGAGGCCGGCGAGGTGGGGACTGACCGCGGCGAGCCGGGGGGTGAGATGGCGGGAGGCGGGGAGGCGACGGGCCGAGGTGGGGGACGTGCACGGCGAGCCGGGGCCGGCAGCGCCGGAGGCGGGGACACGAGAGCCGGAGGCGGGGGATGAGGCGGCAAGGCGGCCTGCCAGAGCGGCAGGGCTGGAGGGGCGGTGGAGGACAGCCGCAACGCACAAAATGGAAGACCGCTCAAGGCGAAGCTTTCACGAGCCATGATCGGCTGTATGCTCTCGGGCATGAAGGACCCGAAGCACCTGCCCCGACCCGAGGGCCAGGCTCATGGCTGGTGAATCCTGCGGCATCTGCGGTGGCGACGGCCGCATCGCCAACTCGTTCTCCGGCACCACCGCCACCTGCCCGGGCTGCCACGGCACGGGCCGGCGCTCGGACGACACCGGCTTCCGCGACGTCACCAAGACAAAGCCTTCCCACTACCGGCAGCCGAACAAGCCGGCGGCCGTCGAGAAGCAGCAGGGACCTGTGTCGCTGGAAGGCATCCAACTCGCCAGGGAGGTGAACGCGGCTGCACATCTCTCCAGCGGGACGAAGGCCAAGCTCACGCTCGAGATCATGGAGCATGAGGGCACCCACGGAAAGTGCACCCAGACCTTCATCAAGAAGGTCCGCAAGCAGCTCCGTCCGCCCGGATCGTGAGCGGCGAAGGGCAGCCTCCACGACGCGATTGCAGCGTGACAACGGTCGGGCATAGCCTTCCGCATCGGCTACGTGCGAGGCTTCGGTCGTTCGCGCGAGCGTTCGAAAAGGAGCAGAGCGTGAAGCATCTTTCCGTCCTCGGATTGGCCTTGTCGGTGGGGGCATTCGTCGCGTGCAACAACGGCGAGGAGCCGACACCCCCGGCCGGAGGGGAGGGGGGAGATGGCGGCAACGAGGGTGCGTGCGCAACCGACGGCAACGGCACGGTCACCATCGAGGTGACCGGGCTACCGCCGGGGGTGGACGGCCGCGTCGAGGTCAAGCGCCGCGACTCGCTGCAGGCTGTGACCGAGACCGCGACGCTGATGGATCAAGGGGCGGGCACCTACGTGGTGACGGCGATGCGTGTCACCGACGACGATCCGATCGTCCGCACCGTCTACAAGCCGACGGTCTGGGAGGGCTTGTTCTGTCTCGAGCCGGACGTCGGCCACACCGTGACCGTGGAGTACGAGGCGATTCCGAGCAGCAACAAGCTCTGGACCAGCAATCTTCGAGGCTTTGCCTCCGCCCAGCTCGGCGCCAGCGGGGACGCGGACCCGAGCGTCGTCGGCGACGCGCCCATCGGCAAGGACGTGGCGTTCGACCGCGATGGCAACCTGTGGTCGCTCGGCGCGACGCTGGCGGAGAAGATGCTCGTGCGCATTCCCGCGCAGAACCTCGCGGCCTCGGGCAACAACACGTTCGATCGCGAGATCGACGTGCCCCAGATCGAGTGCATACCGGCGCTCAAGTCGATGGCGTTCGACCGCGATGGCAATCTCTGGCTCGGCGCGTGCGGCGGGAACATCCTCGAGATCCCGGCGGCGGCGCTCGCCGGCTCGGGCGATGCGACGGCCGGCACCGTGATTTCCGGCGTGAGCGACAGCGCGGATCTGGCCTTCGACGCGGCAGGGAACCTGTGGGTCGCGACGGGCGACGCCATCCTGCGCTACGACGCCGGGCGACTCGCCGCCTCGACCAGTGACGGCGCGGATCTCACGCTCACGCCGCGCGACGCGGAGGACAGCCGCGATCTCGGCACGACGGGGCTCGCCTTCGACGCCGAGGGGGACCTGTGGGGCTTCGACTTCGGCAGCAATTCGATCTTCGAGCTGGGCGCGCCCGATCTCGAGGGCACCGGCAGTCAGACGGTGACCTCGCGCGTGAGCTTCGTTGTCGGCGTGCTCTCGCTGCTCGACCGAGGCGCCTTCGACGAAGGTGGCGGGCTCTGGATCAGCTATGCGACGGACCAGATTGCGCGGCTCAGCCCCGCCCAGCTCGGGGAGAGCAGCGGCACGGGCGATCCGGTCGCTCCCGAGCTCATCGTCACGAGCGACGCGCTCGACAGCGGGCTCAGGGTGGCGTTCTTTCCGGCGCCCGAGGCGCTGCCCCTCTACCACACGGCCCTCAGTGGGCGGAAACCGCTCTAGAGGCAACCGCAAGCGAGCGAGCCTTCGCGCACCGAAAAGCCGTCGGCGTCGGCGTCGTCGGTCCAGAAGAACGGCTTGACGCCGCCGCTGCACTCCGCGTCCGGCGCGAGCGCGATGCCTTCGTTGTTGGAGTCCGGCAGCCCGCTGGGGTGCGTGAAACGCCGCTCCAACACGAAGCGCCCGAGCGCGTCGTCGATACCGAACACGGCGAATTGGTTGTCGCACGTGTCGTCGCAGGATGCCCACAAGCTCCCGGTGTCACGGTCGAGCTCGAGCCCCATCACGCCCGCGAGCGGCGTCGAGATGCTGGCCACCAGGGTGGCCGCGCCGCTCTGGTGGTTCAGCGCGAAAGCGTACACCTTGCCTGTCTCTTCGACGCCCACCAGAAACAGGCCGGCGCCGTGCTCGCCGTAGTCGCTCGGGACGTACGCTCGGGCCTTGCTCTCGTCGAAGAAGTGGTGCGCCGTGAGCAGGCTGTCAGCCACCCAGGTGATCGCTTCCAGACCCGCGTTCGCGCCGACCTCGGGCAAGAGGGCGGTGAGGTTCCACTCGTGGGTCGCGGTCAGCGTCGCTCCGGCGGCCGTCACGTCGTAGCGCAACACGGACAGCCGGCTCACGGACGGATCGTCCGTGTCGCGCTCGGTGCACACGTAGACGCCCGCCGCGCTCGTGGCGGCGAGCGTGACTCCCTCCGCGTCGGGCGTGCCGTTGCCGTTCGGGTAACGTAGCCGTTTACCGGAGGCCCAGCCATTGGACGTGTCCGGCGCGTAGCGCCCTCCGCTCTTCAGCAACCGAAACAGCTTGGCGGAGAGGTTGTCGGTCGCCCACAGCACTCCGGGCGGCTCGTAGGTCAGCCCGCTCAGATCGCTCTCGAACGCGTCCTCGCTGTCGAGCGTGTGCACCTCGGCCTTGCCGGGCCACGGCGACAGCTGCGTCGAGCCCTCCGGGCACGCGTCGGCACCGCCCGCCCCGGCGCTCGCGCCACCGGCTCCGGCGCCGTCGGCGCCGCCAGCGTTCGAAGTGCCGGCCACGCCGGTCGAGCCCGCGACAGCCGCAGCGCCGCCGCCCGCTCCGGCAGCGCCTCCTTGTGCAGCGCTCCCGCTCGAGCCTCCTGCCACGGACGAGGCGCCGGCCGCCGACGTACCGCCTGCCCCGCCCGACGGCGCAGGCGGAGGCGGCTCGCTCGAGCCGCTGCCGCACGCGGCCAGCCATGCCATCGCGGCGACGGTCGCGTAAGACCGGAGGTTCATCGCGCTCGCGGTGCTTTGCCAACCGGTCGCAGGCACCAAGCAACGATAGCGCTCGAGCGCGCCACGCCACAACGGGTTGTGTTCGAGATCCTCCGCGCGAGCGTCAGCAGACGTCGCGCGCGGTCGTGCTGGAGCGCGCGACGCCGTGATCACTGCTCCAGGACGAGGCGAAGCGGGGGCAAACCATGGCTGCACCTCGACATCGCCGCCCCTCCAGCGATCTCCGATGCAGCTTCCTCGCGCTCGCCCTGCGCCCGCCTCGCACGCTGGCGAAGGCAATGCGCCCCGCGTGCCAGGGCCGCTGTCGGGATGTTGGATACCCAGGAAAATTGTGATCCGCCCCAGCTCGAAGCTGGGATACGATCGCCCTGAGAGGGTGATGGACGCGCAGAACACCGTGGCGCTCGAGGCGGAGCTGGACGCATTGCAGAAGGAAGTGCAGCGCCTGCGCTCCCGCATCGCCGAGCTGGAGGAGGCCGACCGCAGCCCCCCGGAGCGCTTGCTCGACGCGCTGCCCAGCCTCGTTTACGTGCTCGATCTCGATGAGGGGCGGTACATCTACGGGAACCGGGAGCTCGCCGATCTCGCCCGAGGGGGTGGCGGAGCCGCGGCAGGCCCGCTCCGCGGCGGCGGCCTGTCCCCCCTGTTCCATCCAGACGATATCGGGCGCGTCGAGGAGTACCGGGCTCGCGTGGCGGCCTCGGAGAGCGGGGAGCAGGCGACGGTGGAGTACCGCGCGCGCGGTCGCGACGGCGGCTGGCGCTGGTTCCTCGAGCGAGGCGTCGCCCTCGGCCGCGATCCGGAGGGATCGGGGCGCCGGATGCTCGGCTCGGCGCTCGACATCACCGCGCGCAAACACACGGAGCAGATGCTCGAGCGGAGCGAGAGCCTGCTCCACGCGTTCCTCGAATACACGCCGTCCATGATGGTCGCGGTGGACGCGGAGGGCCGGCTCCTCCTCGTGAACCGCGAAATCGAGTCCTTCTACAGGAGGAGCCGCGAGGAATTGCTCGGACGGGTCGTCTACGACATGCTCCCGGCGCCGGCGGCCGCCTCGATACGAAAGGCCAATGAAGAGGTGGCTGCCGCCGGGCGCTCCGGCACATCCGAGCACGTGCTCGTCTTCCCGAACGGTCCGCGCGATTACCTGTCGACAAAGTTCCCCATCCGCGACGCCGAGGGGAAGGTCTACGCGGTCGGGACGGTCTCGGTGGACATCAGCCGCACCAAGCAGGCCGAGGCCGAGCGCGCGGACATGCAGCGGCAGCTCATCGAGATGCAGCAGAAGACGATCCAGGAGCTCATCACGCCGCTCTTGCCGCTGGCGCACGGCGTCGTCGCGATGCCGATCGTCGGGAGCGTCGACCCCGCGCGCGCCGAGCAGATCCTGACGACATTGCTCGAAGGGATCGCCGCCCGACAAGCCAAGATCGCCATCCTCGACATCACCGGGGTGAAGGTCGTCGACGAGCGGGTGGCGCGGTCCTTCGTCGACGCGGCCCGGGCCGCGGGGCTGCTCGGCACCCGGGTCGTGCTCACCGGGATCAAGCCGCAAATCGCGCAGACGCTCACGACGATAGGCGCCGATCTGAGCGGCGTCGTGACCAAAGGAACCCTGGAGAGCGGCATCGCCTATGCGCTAGGACGCCGGCTCCGCTGGTGACCGAGCGCGCTCCCACCGAGAGGCCGGGTGTACGCGCGTGCGCACAAGGCGTCCGCGGCATTGGAGCAGCCCGCGAGTATCGCGGGAGAGCAGTATCCTGGCGCCCCTGACGGTGTATCATGTTGATGACATGCGCCCGCGCCCATCGCTGGAGCGCGGGGCGCTGTCGGTACAACGAGCGATGGTACCCAGGAGGTTGTCCATGAAGCCTGGAGTGATGCCGTTACGTGGCGCGATCGTGGTGACGATGGTTATCAGCCTGATCGGAGGCGCGGCGCTGGCCCGCGGCGTGCCGATGCTGCAGAGTTACGATCCGGTGCCCGGTCCCTCGCCGTGGGGCCCTGACGACGAGGCGGGCGCCTCCAATACGCAGACGCCGGACAAGGTCCTCGAGGGCAAGCGCCTGATCAAAGAGGGCAAGGTCTATCGACTGGGGCACGTCTACGAGCCGGGTATGCCGGCGTTCCCGGGCAACCAGGGGCTCTCCCTGGAGGCCGGGCCGACCACGGTGATCCAGCAGCAGGTCACGAACTCCGAGGTGATGCACGGGGAGTTCGGCCAGATGGGGACGGAGTTCGATGCGCTGGGCCATTTCGGCTACATCCCGCCCGGGAGCTCGGACCCCGCCGACGCGCTCTTCTACAACCAGTTCACCGGCGCCGAGGTCCTCACGGAAGACGGGCTCGCGCACCTCGGCGTCGAGCACGTGAAGCCGATCGTCACGCGCGGCGTCCTCCTCGACGTCAAGCGCTACGCGAACGGCGGGAAGACGCTCGCGTTTGGCCAGGAGATCACGCTGGCCATGGTGATGAAGACGCTGCGCGCGCAGAAAATGGACGAGCGCGACATCGGCGCCGGCGACGTCGTGCTGATCTTCACGGGCTGGGAGGAGAACTGGGAGCTCGGCACCGAGGGGTATTACACGCAGCCGGGCGTGGGGCTGGCCCAGCCGGGGATCGGGATCGAGGTCGCGATGTGGCTCTCCTCGAAGGGAATCGCCTGCGTGGGGTCGGACAACTTCGGCATCGAGGTCACCCCGCCCAAGGCTCCGGTGGCGCCGGGGGTGGTCTTCCCGGTGCACCATCACCTGCTGGTGAAGAGCGGAATCTTCATGCACGAGGTGATGGTGCTCTCGGAGCTGGCGGCGGATCTGGCCGCAGAGCTCAAGGAGCGGCCGCACGGACACAAGAGCCCGTACGAGTTCTTCTACGTGTACAGCCCGCTGCCCCTCCGGGGCGCGTCCGGATCGCCGGGGATCCCGCTCGCGATCCGGTGAGCGGATCGGCGCTGCGTCGGATGGGATGCTGACACCAGGGCGCCGGTGAAAGAGCTGGCCAAGGATCGTCTGGTCGGCGGTGGGATGCATCGGTCTGCGGGGAGGCGGGCTGGGAAGCGAACCGCCGAAGCGAAAAGGGCGCCAAGAAACCAGGGGAGCAGGAGGGGAATCAGGTGCTCTCCATCTCGGCTGTTCATCAATGATGTGGAGATGAAGGCGCCGTAACTTCCGCGGTGACAGCGTGAGCCGCGTCTCCTCCTCCTGGCTTGCCCCTCGCTGGTCTTTTCGCGGCGATGGTGATACCGTCGGCCAGTCTTGCGCCCGCCGCCGGCGCAGAAATCGCCGCGACGGCTCATCATGCCCGCGTGGGCGATCCAGGGCAGGCGACCCTAGGGACCATGGGAACGATCCTGCTCATCGAAGACGACACCGCGCTCGCCGATGTGCTCTCGCTCGCCTTCGAGGACGCCGGGCACGCGGTCCTCCGGGCGTGTGACGGCGTGGAGGGGCTCCGACGGATCGAGGGGTCTGGGCCGGATCTCGTGATCAGCGACGTGAACATGCCCCGGCTCGATGGCTTTAGCCTCTGCCGTCGCCTGCGCGAGGCCAAGAACCTCGTGCCCCTCATCCTGCTCACCTCGCGCGACACCGAGATCGACCAGGCGCTCGGCCTGGAGCTCGGCGCCGACGACTACGTGGTCAAGCCCTTCAGCACCCGGGTGCTCCTCGCTCGTGTGCACGCCCTCCTCCGGCGACAGGAGATCCGCGCGGGCGCCTCGAAGGCGGGCTGCGTCGTCGCCCTCGGCGCGCTGCAGCTCGACCCGGAGCGGCTCGAGGTGCGCTACCGCGGCGCGCCGGTCACGGTGACGCTCACCGAGTTCCGGCTCCTCGAGGCGCTCGCGGCGCGGCCAGGCGTGGTGTTCTCGCGCAACCAGCTCCTCGATCTCGCGCGCAACGACGACTCCACCGTCGACGCGCGCCTCGTCGATACTTATGTTCGGCGCCTGCGCCGCAAGATGGAGGCGGTCGATCCGGCCTTCGAGCGCATCGAGACCGTCATCGGCGCAGGCTATCGGTGGCGGGATCGTGGCGCGTAGCAGGGGCTCGCTACGCCGTCAGGCATACGCCGTGATCCTGACCGTGGTGGCGGTGCCCGTCGTCGCGATCGCCTTCACATCGCTTGTTATCGACAGCGGCGACGATGCGACCCGACGGACCCAGCGTTGGGCGCTGCGTGGCGCCGAGGCAGCCCAGGCCGCCGTGGAGACGGACGCTGGCGACGATCTCGCGCTTCGCGAGGCGCTCGAGGAGGTATCCCTGCGCAACGGCGTGCGCGTCCGGGTGATCGACGGTGACGGCCGCGTGATCGCGGACGGCGACCGTGAGCCCACCGCCTCGTTGCGTGACCGGATCGGCGAGCTCTTCTGGGGCCCGGCAGGCCCCCCGACCCTGCACGCCCACGAGGAGACAGCCCCGCCGCTCGCCGAGCGCACGGAGATCCGGCGGGCGTTCGCGGAGGGCCGTGACGAGGCGTGCGAGCGCGTGTTCGGTGGCTCGCTGCTCGTCTGCCATGTTGCCGTCAGGACGACATGGCGAGGGGGGACCTTCGTGGTGCTCTCGCAGAAGAGCGTGCGCCTCGCGTTCCTGGCGCTCTACGACGTGCGCTATCCGGTGCTCAAGCTGACCCTCTGCATGCTTCTGGTCGGCTTCCTGCTCGCGACGTGGCTCATCCGGCGCATGCTGGCGCCGATCCAGGAGCTGCGGGAGCAGGTGCTCTCGCGCAAGCGCGCGCCGCTCTCGGGCGACGCCATCCCCGTGGGCGCACCCGTGGAGATCGCCGAGCTCGCCGGTGCTTTCAATACGCTCCTCGCCGCGATCGCCGAGCGAACTCGCCAGAACCATGCCTTCATGACCGACCTCGTGCACGAGCTCAAGAGCCCGGTCGCCGTGGTGCTCACGGCTGCAGAGGTGATGCGCGGCGAGGGGACGCTCCCTGCGCCGCGCGCAGAGCGCCTGGGCAGGGCATTGCTCACGAGCGGGCGCAGGCTCGACACGCTGGTGACTCAGTTCCTCGACCTCGCGCGCGCCGAGGCGGGCTTGCCTGACGAGGAGCGCGCCGAGATCGACGCCGCGGAGCTCGTCCGTGGGCTTGTCGATTCCATGCGAACCGAGGAGCGGCACGCCGGCGTGCGCTTCGAGGTGGACGCGGTGCCCGTGAAGGTCCTGGTCATCTCCGGCCGGATCGAGGTCGCGATCCGCAATGTGCTCGACAATGCGGCCTCCTTCGCCGGAGGGGAAGGCGCCGTGCTGATCCGGGTGAGCGCCGTCGAGGGTGGGTGCGCAATCGAGGTGAGCGACACCGGGCCCGGGATCGCTCCGGAGAACCTGCCCCGGGTCTTCGACCGGTTCTTCACCGACCGGCCCGGCGGCAAGGGCACTGGCCTCGGCCTCGCGCTCGCGAAGGCCATCGTCGAGGCGCACGGGGGATCCATCGCCGTCGTCTCGCCGCCGGGGCAGGGAGCGGTGTTCACCCTCCGCCTTCCGCCCGTTTCACACGGTATACACAGCGAGACCATCGACGTTTCACCCGGCGAATAGGCTGGATTTCAAGCCCGACGTGCAACCTCTCCTGCGTCAACGATGTGGCGCACGGCGAGTCGTTCCGTGCGCCGAGGAGCTTCTCATGAACGCCACCAAGCCTGCGCTCAACCGATTCCACGCTCAACCGGAGATTCACAGGGTCGAAATCCTGGCACGGCGAGCTGCGCTCGTCGCGATCATGCTCGCCGCCGCGGCGTGCGTCGAGATAGAGGACCGATCGTGCACGGACGACGATCCCGCGTGTTCGCCCGTCGCCAAGGAGCTTATTCGGTTCACAGCTCCCACGATCCAGTGCATCGAGGGAAGCAGCGACGCGTTCATCGAGTTCTCCAGCTACACCGGCCACGCGTCCTATCAGCCAGCCGCCGATCAGTGGGTCAAGATCATGGACGCATCGGGTGCGCTGGTGTCGCCCTACGTGAGCCCGGGCGATCCGTACATCACCCCGGTGTACACGTCGCCGCCGCTGTCGCTGACGCCGGGTGCGACGTACACGGTCGAGATCGTGATGGGCACCGGCGTGCATGCCTATCCGGGCATAGACCCAGACTTTCCCTATACGAATGCGACCCTGACCGCGCCGGACTGCGCGCCTGATAGCGGCACGCCCGATAGCGGCAAGGGGATGACGTGGGGCAAGTACGGCGCCGACCCGATCACGGGCGTGCTCCAGGTCGGTTGCCAGCCAGGCAGCTTCGATTGCGATCCTTACCACGGCGACACGTCGTGCTCGACGCCACTGCCAGTTTTGTGCAAAAATCCGCTGGCGCTCCCTGAACCGGCGACGTTCACCGTGTCACCGGACGCCAAGCACGTCTGGTCAGGCAACGTGGTGGCGACGACGCCGGCGGTGGCGCCTGCGGCGGCCGGCCTGAACAGCCGAGCGGCGGTGAACGCGTACTGCGCGGCGGAGTTCGGCGCGGGATGGGAAGTGGCCGAGTTTCACGACGGCTGGGGCTGGAACTTCACGGCGTACGGCAACGTCGGCACCGCGCCGCGCTTCTGGGTCGACATCAACAATCAGCCTGACGGCAACTGCTGGTGAGCTCCGCGCCGCTCGCGCTGAGCATCGTCCGGCGCTGCTCGTAGAGCATCTGCAATGAAGGCGGCCCCCTCGACGCATAGACAGAGTTATTGAACCAGCGTCGATTTCCCAGGGGGCCGGATCGCATCCAAAATATTCTGTCACTACAGCGCAGGTCCCGCAGTTCGGGCTTGACGACTCCGAAGCGTGTGGGATCTCCCCTCAGGGGCATACCGCGCTCGCGACAGATCGCTGCTCCGACCCGCGGAAGCCCACGAGGGCGCCACGAGCTCGCGGACAGGCCGAGGCGCCCGCATCTCCTTAACACTGTGTCCGCTCCTGGAGAACACCGATGTTCAACCTGACCCGTCATCCCATCTCGCTGCTCGCGCTGCTCGGCTCGCTGGCCCTGCCGTCGCTCGCGTGCGAGGTCCCCGCAGAGGATGCCCTCGCATTGGACGAGGCGCAGAGCGAGCTCGCCGCCAAGGGCGATCTCGGCGCGGTGGCCGCGGCCGAGATCGCCGTCGCCGACTATTTCATCGTGACCCGCCCTGACTACCGCAAGTGCATCGCACCGATCTGCGGCGGTCATTTCGTCGCCCGCGTCAATACAAGCGTGACTCGCTGCGCTGATGGGACATGGCAAGAAGAATGCCATATGTTCGAGCTTGATCTAGCGAGGCTCGGGCTCGATCCGTCGACGGAGGCCAAGGCCAAGGAGGCGTTCGGCGCGGGGACGGCGCTGGTCCGTGGCGAGCTGACGCTCGTCGCGAGCCGCGGGCTGCGGCCAGCCGACGTGCTCGTCGCCAGCGAGATCTGGCTTGGGGCGACTGGCAACACGCCGAAAGGGCACTTCTCTCGAGTCGATGACGCCCGGACCGTCTGCAAGACGTACCCATGCCCCTACTTCTCCGAGCAGAGCCTGAATACCAGCGTGAGCGGCCCGCTCGACGGCATCGATCTGTCCGTGTCGGGGGCCACTCCGGAGCAGGTCGCCAGCGGCATGAAGGAGCTCTCCGCGAGCGGTCTGCTGGTGGCCGGTCAACACACGGTGGTCACCGGTCCGTCCGGCTCGATGAACCGCCTCGAGGCGGCGGAGTTCTACCAGCACCTGCAATGAGGCTGGCCGGTATGCCCTGAGGGAGCCCGTACGGCCTTCTCTTCCCCGAGTGAACGAGCGCCGCGCTCAAAGATCGAACAGCGTCCCCTGCCGGCTCGGCCGCCGGAAGGTCGAGCGCTCTTCCGCCTCGTCGGCCGCGTCGCCCACGCGCGCCCGGTTCAGCCCGAGCCGCTGGCAGTGGACCTCGAACAGCCGCTGGATGGCCGCCCAGCGCGGCCCCGCGCCCTGGAAGCGCGCCCCGAAGGCGGCCTCGTTCATCTTGCCGCCCCGCATCTCCTGGATACCGCGGCGGACCTTGGCGGCGCGGTCCGGGAAGGCCTCCTCCAGGCGCTCGTCGAAGACCGGGAGCACCTCGCGCGGCAGGCGCAGCGGCATCATGAACGCGCTCTCTGCGCCGGCGTCCCGCGCGCGCTCCAGGAGCTCGGGGACATCGCTGTCGTTCAGGCCAGGGATCATCGGCGACAGCGAGATCCCCGTCGGTACGCCAGCGTCGGAGAGCGCCCGCATCGCGGCGAAGCGCAGCGACGAGCGGCTCGCATACGGCTCCATCTTGCGCGCCACCGCGTCGTCGGCGAACGGGATGCTGAAGTGGACCCGGGCGCGCGCCCGGCGCGCGAGCTCGCCAAGCAACACGGCGTCGCGCCGCACCAGCGCGCCCTTCGTGATGAGCCCGACCGGGTTCCTGAACGCAAGGCACACCTCGAGGCAACGGCGGGTGAGCTCATAGCTCGCCTCGAGCGGCTGGTAGCAATCGACATTGCCGGAGAACACGATCGTGTCTCCCTGCCAGCTCGGCTTGTTGAGCTCCTTCTCGAGCAGCTCGGGCGCATTCGACTTGACCACGATCTTGCGGTCGAAATCCGTTCCGGCGCCCCACCCGAGGTACTGGTGCGACGGCCGGGCATAACAGTAGGCGCACGCGTGAAGGCAGCCCCGGTACGGGTTGACGCTGTACCGGAATGGAAGATCGGGGCTGTCGTTCGCGGTCACGATGGAGCGGGCCTGCTCCTCGAAGATCTGCAGCGTCGCCGGGGGCGCCTCTTCGAGGTACTCGACCTGCGTCGACGACCACGGGTTCGGAGGGTTGTTCACGGGGCGCGGCATGGTGCGGAGTGCTCCGGGCGAAGAGGCGGGCGCGGCGCGCGCAGTGTAGCGCGTCCCGGTCGGGATGGGAGCGTTTGTTCAGTAGAGCCCGGCGGGCTCGCTCGGGGCGCCTGGGACGCACCGGTCGCGTCGGCGGGGGCGACGGTGGGAAGAGCGGATTGACGCGGTGCGGGAGCCCTGCTGGCATGGACGCCCTCAGTCGAGACGGGGGAGGGAAAGATGGCCGAGCCGAGACAGCCTGGGTTCGATCTCCGCAGCACGTACCTGCACCTCGCGGACGGGGGGGATGCGCTGCAGATCGATGTGAAGCCGACGTTCTGGCAAGAGCTCATGTCCGACGAGACGACGGCCGCCGACATCCGGCGGGTCAAGCACGTGGACGGCTGGCTCGTGACGAGGTTTCACATGGCCGAGGACACGCCCCGGTGGGAGATGCACCCGGCCGGGGACGAGATCCTGTACCTCCTCTCGGGCACGATCGACGTGGTGCTGCAGGACCAGGGCAGCGAGCGGGTCGTCGCGCTGCGCGCAGGGACGGCGTGCACGGTCCCGCAAGGGGTGTGGCACCGGATGATCGTCCACGAGCCGGGGGATTTCGTGGCGATCACGTACGGCAAGGGGACGCAGCACCGAGCGGCGTAGCCGCCCCACGGCGAGGCCGCGTCCGACCTCCCGGCGCCGAGCCTCGCGGCGCTGCCTCGGAACGAGGTGGATGGGAGGCGCGGAGGAGGTCGATGTCCTCGACGACGTTCGGCGCCTCAGCCCCGCCCTGCGTGGCGGCGGTGCTCGACCATCAGGCAGCGGTCTTGCACGACCAGGATGCCGGCCTCGACCAGCCGCTCGGCCACCTGGTCGTTCCGGATGCCGCTCTGCAGCCAGACGGCGCGCGGCCTCGCGGCGAGCAGGTCGTCGAGGTGCGCGGCGACGTCCTGACCCCGCCGGAAGACATCGACGATGTCGATGGGGCCCGGGACGTCGGCCACCCGGCGATAGACCTGCTGGCCGAGGATGGTCTTCACGTCAGGGTAATAGACAGGGACCGGGATCACCTCGACTCCCGCGCCCTGCAGGTAGCTCGGCACGTAGAACGCTGGCTGATCCGACTGCGCCTCGGTCTTGATGCCGAGCACGGCGACGCGCCGCGCTGAGCGCACCAGCTCTGCCACCCGGGCCTCGTCGTCGCTGAGTTCGCGAATGTCGTCCATGGAGGGAGTCTACGCCCCCGGGCGCCGCTCGGCGACCGATCGCCGCGCTCGGGTCGTGGCGGAGTTGTGGCAGACTCGGCCGCGTGAACCTCGACCGGCTCCCCGCGCTCTGGGCCGACCTCATCCGCGCTCCCGCTTCGTTGCCCGTCGCGCTGGCGATCTCGGCCTCCGTCCTCGCGCTCGGCTTCTTCGTCTACCGCCTGGTCTTCGCCTCGCTCTCGCGCCTCGCGGGCGCCACGCAGACGTCGCTCGACGACCTCCTCGTCCGCCGCATGCGGCTGCCGGCGCGCATGCTCGTCGCGCTGCTCGCGATGCACGCGTTCATCTCCCTTCGCGGGGGAGAGCTGCCCATGCTCCACAAGGGCGTGCTCCTCCTGGAGCTCGCCCTCGCGTCGTACCTCGCCATCGAGATCGCCGAGACGCTGATCATCGACTACTGGCTCGCCGAGCGCCGGAAGGTGCAGCTCCCCGCGCTCGTCCGGCACCTCTTGCTCACGATCCTCTACCTGGTCGCCGGGCTGTCGATCGTCGGCGCGGTCACCGGGGTCGACCTCGTGCCGCTGCTCGCGACCTCGACCGTCATCACGGTGGTCCTCGGCCTCGCGCTGCAGGACACCCTGGGCAACCTCTTCGCCGGGCTCGCCCTGCACTCCGAGCGGTCGTTCGGCGTCGGCGACTGGATCCTCGTCGACGGGGTCGAGGGGCAGGTGATCTACGTGGGATGGCGCTCCACGCGCCTCAGGACGTTCTCCGGAGACGTCGTTATCCTGCCGAACTCGATCATCGCCAAGGCGCGCGTGCAGAACTTCTGCGCGCCGGACCGGAACTGCGCGCGCAACATCGAGATGCTCGTCGCGCTCGCCGCCTCCCCCGAGGCGGTGGAGCGCGCGGCCCGGCGCGCCTGCGCGGAGGTGCCCGAGGTGCTCCGCGAGCCCGCGCCCAGGCTCTGGCTCGCCGCCGTCACGCCGCTCTTCCAGCGCTATGTCATCAAGTTCTGGATCGCCGACTTCGAGCGCCACGATCTGCTGGAGTCCGAGGTCATGAAGGCGTTCTTCCGCGCGTGCCGCGACGAGGGCGTGGCGCTCAGCCCCGCCACGGCGCAGCCGGCCCTCGCCGTCGAGATAGGGCCCCCAGCGTTCGCCGCGGGGCCCGCCGCGGGCGTCGCCGGCGCCGCAGGGCCCGCCGCCGACCCGAAGGCGGCGCCGCTGGTCCTGCCGGCGATCGTCGTGGCGCCGGCCGCCCCGCCGCCGGGCGGCCACCGCTGAGCCCGCGCGGCTCTGCGGCCCGAATTGCCTTGGTTCAGCCGCCTCCCTGCGGTACCCGGGCGGTATGCCTGAACACCGGTCGGTCTCTCCCAGCAAGGTCGCGATCGTGGGCGCTGGCAGCGTCGGCGCGACGATCGCCTATGCGTGCCTGCTCCGCGGCGCGGCGGAGCAGGTCGCCCTCTTCGATGTGAACCGGGCCAAGGTCGACGCCGAGGTGCTCGACCTCAACCATGGGCTGCAGTTCGTGCCGGCGGCCGCGCTCGAGGGCAGCGATGACGTCGAGGTCTGCCGCGGGGCGGACGTCGTCGTCATCACCGCCGGCGCGAAGCAGAAGCCGGGGCAGAGCCGGATGGACCTCGCCACCGCGAACGTCGCGATATGCCGCGAGCTCCTGCCGAGGCTCCAGGCCGTCGCGCCCGACGCGCTCTATCTGCTCGTCACGAACCCGGTCGACGTGATCACGTATGTCACGCTCAAGCTGACCGGCCTCCCGCCCGCCCGCGTGATCGGCAGCGGCACGGTGCTCGACAGCAGCCGGTTCAGGTTCCTTATCGCGAGGCGGCTCGACGTGGCCGTGCAGAACGTCCACGCGTACATCGCGGGCGAGCACGGGGACAGCGAGGTGCCGCTGTGGAGCAGCGCGAGCGTCGCGAACATCCCGCTCGACGCGTGGTCCGTGCCCGGCCACGCCGCGCTCGGCGCGAGCGACCGGGCCGAGATCTTCTCCAACGTGAAGAACGCCGCCGCCCAGGTGATATCAGGCAAGGGCGCGACGAACTACGCTATCGGCCTCGCGACCGCCAAGATCCTCGAAGCCCTGCTCCGCGACGAGAACCGGGTGCTGCCCGTCAGCAGCCTGCTGAGCGGCTATCGCGGGATCGACGATGTCTGCCTGAGCGTGCCGTGCATCGTGAACCGGTCCGGCGTCGCGTCGCGGCTGCCCATCCCCATGAGCCCCGAGGAGGAGGCCGGCGTCCGGGCCAGCGCGGACACGATCCGCAAGGCGATCCGATCGCTCGGGTTCTGACGCGACCCCGTGCGGCCGGGGCGCCGCGCGACGCCAGCCCGCGCGCGACGTCGACAGACAGCGCGCGCGTAACGTTCGGGACACGGCACCTCGATCTCTACGCAGTTCCACGACTCCGCTGGTCGTGGAGGCGCGCTGTGATAGCACTCAAGCCCTTGGACACCGCGGGGGGCGCGGGCCGTCCGCCGTGGAGCGGCCCGCGCAAGTCCGCCTGTCGGGCGGGGGCGAGGTGCGAAAATGACCGTCGAACTTTCGATCCTCTTCGGGCTCGGCACGCTCGGCTGCGGCGCCGGCATGGCATGGCTGGCGGCGCGGACGGCCGCGCTGAGAGGACAGCTGCGCGACACAGCCCAGCAGGGAGAGGCCCTCCGTCGCGCCACCGCGGAGCTCGACCATCTGCGGGCGGAGCTCGCCTATGACCGGGAGTCGCTCGGGCGCGTCCAGAGCGAAGAGCGCCAGAAGGTCGAGTGGCTCGACGCCCAGCAGCGCGAGATCGACTGGCTGAGGCGGGAGCTGGACGTCCGGCCCAAGCTCACGCAGAAGCGGTACAGGATCCTGACGCTCGGCATCAAAGGGACCGGAAAGACGTCGCTCACGCTGAAGTGGGCCAATCCCCTCGTCGATCTCGGCAAGCTGCAAGGGACGAAGATCGAGCGTTACGAGCGGACCGTGAGCCACGTGTCCAACAAAGACGAGCTGACCGAGCACATCTTCGAGATCGGCGACTGGGGCGGAGAGCACCTCGTGGAGGCCCAGCACGAGCTCGTGATGGAAGAGGTCCATGGCCTCCTCCTCGTGGTCGATCTCGCGGCCAACGACGGGCGGCAGGTGGATCTGGCCCGGATAGAGGAGCAGATACGGGAGTTCCAGCCGCAGTCGCTCCGCTATTTCTTCGGCTCGAAGACGCTGGCCGCGTGCAAGGCCGTCGTCCTGTTCATCAACAAGTCGGACGTCCTCGCCGGGACGCCGGCCGAGATCGACGCCGAGGCGCGCAAGCTCTATCGGCCGCTGATCGACGGGATCGAGCGGTTCAAGAACCACGTGGACACGCGGGTGCTCGTGGGGTCCGCGAGCTACGGCCACGGCACACACCACCTGTTCTCGCACCTCGTCGAGCGCATCCTGCCGAAGCACGCCTACGACGGCCAGCTCCTCCAGCGGATCAAGCAGGACGTCTCCGCGCCGGCCGTGGTGTCGCAGGCGGCGCGGCTTGCGGCCCCGCGGGTCGAGCTCAATGGGCAGGAGTGACGGAGCCGCCGCGGGCTACGAGCCCCTGCGCTACCGCGCCGACGACGACGCGCCGTGGTATCACGTGCTCCACGGGAACGTCCCGGAGCACCAGATCGACTTCATGTACGGCCCCGAGGTGCCCCAGGGGGCCCTGACGCCGACGCACTTCAGCCACCTCGCGCGGCTGATGAAGTACATCGAGCCGCAGACGAGCGGCGCGCACGCGTTCGCGATCGGCAACCTCTCGCGCGACGATACCCAGCACGAGGCGGGGCACGGCGCGATCGCGCTGATCTTCGCGTTCCGGATCGGCGGCGCGACGGACCACGCGGGGAGGGGGCACCCGCCGTTCGCGCACGGGATCCTCGCGATCGATCGCGAGGTGCGGCGCGCGTCGCTGCTCGAGGCGATCACCTCGTTCCACCGGCGCGCCACGGGCGGCGGAGAGGCGGGCTCGCCCGCGGAGGCGTTCTACCGGGCGTACGTGCGCGCCGTCCTGGAGCGCCCGGACGGCGCGCGCGGCGAGGTGGAGCGGTATGTGGATGCGTTTCGCGATCTCCCGCGCCTCCCGCGGAGCGACCTGCCGTGGGCGTGGGTCGCGGGCGCGGAGCCGAGGCGGATTGTGATCGTCCATGGCGACGCCGAGCCGTTCGGATCCATCGCGAGCGTGGCTTCGCGGCTGGCGGCGGTGCTCTTCCGGTCGAACATCCGGTGGACCGCGATCACCACGGGTCGAGAGGCGGATATCCCGGGCGGGCTGTCGGTGCGGCTCGTGGCCGAGCGCGACGTCGCGCCGGAGGATCACAAGGGCCGGCTCCTGCGCATCGAGCAGGTGCCCGAGGACGAGGCGGACGTCGCCCGCGCCGTGTTCGGCGCGAGGCCCTACGGCGTGGAGGCGCCGCGGGCCGTGGGCTGGCGGGAGCGGTATGCGGCGCGGCTCGCGCCGGTTCCCGGTGCGAGCGCGGGCGCGGCGTGTGCGGGACCGGAGACCCGGGCCGAGCAGGGTGGGCAGGCGCTGGCCGAGCAGAGCGAGGGGGCGCGGGCCGAGGGGCGCGGGGAAGCCGCGGCCGGCACGGCGCAGGCGGGCACGCGAGCGGTGGCGGCGGAGAGCGAGCGGGACGAGCGCCGGCGTGCGGCGGAGACGCCGCGACCGCGGAGGTGGGTCAGGAGGGCAGCGGTCCTCGGCGCCGGCGCGGCGCTGGCCGCGGTGGGGTCGTTGCTCGGCACCATGCCGGAGGCCTCGCGCGAGGCGGAGCGGAGAGCGGATGTCGCGGCGCCGCGAGGCGTGGTGATGGGGAGTGCGCCGGCCCTCGCAGCGCCCGCGCCGGCGGCCTCGAGCCCGCCGGAGGCGTCGCCGGCGGACGCGGGCTCTTCACGAGCGGCGCTGCGCGAGGGGCCGCCGCGGGCGCCAGCGCGGTCGAGACAACGCAGGACGCCGCCGAAGGCCGTTGGGACCTCGGAGCCCACGGTGTTCGACAGCGCGCCCGTGTTCGAATAGGCCTCCTTCGAGGGACGTGGCGTGGCGGCGGCGCTCCTACCGCGGGCAGATCGAGCTCGTCTGGAAGCTCCAGCACGCGGCGTCGACGCCGGCGTGGCCAGGCCTCGATGAATGCCCAGGTCCCCCCAGACCGCCTTCACCCGCAGGTCCATGGGTGACGGCGTTCAACGGCGGCGCGGCGTCCGGGGCAGCGTCGTATGCAATGCCGATCGCGTGTCCGCCGGCCCCGCCGCCGCCCGGTCCGCCGTTGCCGCCGGGACCGCCGTTCCCTCCCTTGCCCGCATAAGGCACATCCGGCTCGAATTCGTTGACGCCGGCCGCTGCGCCTTGCCCTCCTGGCCCGCCGAGCTGCCCAGCTGCTCCCTTTCCCCCCGCGCCGCCGCGCCCAACGACGATATTGACCTCGGCCAAGACGAGCTGCGTCCCCAGGCTCACGATTCCGATGCTGGAGCCTCCGGCCTTCCCCCCGGCGCCGCCATTGCCGCCGCACCCGCCTGCGCCGCCTCCGCCGCCGCTCGCGCCAGCGCCGATCACCGGAGGGGCCCCGAATCGCGGGACGGACTCCAGGAATTTTGAGCCGGCTCCGCCTCCGCCCCCGCGGCCCGGCGTCCCCGGTTTGCCTGAATCGCCATCGCGCCCCGTGATCCCTGTCAGGCGGAGCCGCCCGTGCGCTCCGCCGTCGCCGGCGAGCCCGATGTCGCCGGCAGCGCCGTCGAAGCCATTGCGGCCGTATCCCGCGCTGTCGACGTCGCCCCCGTTGTCGTCCGCCACGGCATCCGAGCTCGGTTTGCCGGGTTCGCCTGGACTCCCCATGCTGTCCGACGTGTTGAATGACGGCACCCCGCCACGCCCGCCCGCGCCGCCGTCGGTGATCACATGGCCGCACGTGTTCCCTCCGGGCTCACCGCCTCGCGGCACATCTGCCCAGGCGTTCGTCGGTGCGCTCGGGCCCTCTGTCGGCGCGCCCCCGCCGGCGGTCGCCGGGAGCTCCTCCCGCTCGCTGTCCGCGCCGGGCATCCCGTCGCCGGCCATGACGTCGATCTGCTTCAGCTGCGCCGCGACGTCCGCCACTGCGACCGCGATGGACGACCCGCCGCGCTCCGTCGCGCTCGCCGCGGAGATCGCGAATCCTTGCACCGTCGCCCCGCCGGCCTCGGCCGTCAGCGTCAGCGCGATCTGTCCAGCCGGCCCCTCGATCGTGCTCTTCGTATCCGCGCTCCGCGTCCACTCCCCATCACACGTGTAATCCCCGCGCACATCGATCCCCGTCCGAAGCGTCACCGCCTCGGTGAACGCCTGGCCGGCGCACGCGCACACCTTCCTGCCTTGCGCGGCGTCGATCGCGTCTTGCAGGCGCGCGAACGGATCGCCGCTCGTCCCGGTGCCCGGAGACGCGGCGCGCGCGCTCGCGAACACGCCACATCCGTCTACCGCCTCCGGGACGGGCGCCGGATCCGGATCCCCGCAGTGCACACACTCCGGCGCCTCCTGGCACGCGGTCGCGCGCAGCGCCGCGGCGATCACCGCGGCGGACCGCAGCCGACGAGCCTCGTTCAACAGCCCATGTCGCATGATGCCACTCCTCGACGTCACCACCGCATGTTCAGCGAGATCCCTGCTCCTGGCGCCAGCGCCACGGGAGCGGCCGTCACCCACGGTTTCCCGTCGGTGCGCGATGATCCGTACAGCGCATAGCCCACGGTCGCCGCGCCGAGCACGCCGGCTGCCGCGAAGATCCCGGTCGAGGCGTTGTAGAGGCGCGCGGCATCGGTCCGGTGCCGGTGCACCTCGCGGCACCGCGTGCCGCCGAGCGACTCGGGCTCGCTCGCATAGCAGGAGTCCGCGCCCGGCACCGCGGCCTCGCTGCCCGATCGCGCGCGCCCATCGGCGATGACCCTCAAGACGACGGCGGTTCCCAGGGCGAGCCCCGTGGCCGCGCCGCCGGCGGCGAGGATCACCATGCTCGGCCCGACGTGCTCGCGCGCCTGAGCCGGGGACGGGCGCCGTGGCTGCGTCCGGGCTTGCGGCTGCGTCGGGGGTTGAGTCGCCGCCGCTGCGCGCTCCGCGAACCGGAGCTCCACGGTCTGCGAGGCCCCCGCCCCGAGCACCACCGAGGCCCTGGCCGTGCGCTCTCCCTGGAGCTGCGCCTCGATCGTCCTCGCCCCAGGCTCGACGTACACTTCTCGCGAGAGCGGCGAGATCCCCGCGGGGGCGCCGTCGACGAGCACGGTGGCCCCCGGTCGGCTCACGGCGAGCGTGAGCGTGGCGATCTGTGCCTTGGCCTCGTCGAGCATCTGCCGTGCTCGCGCGCGGTCGAGCTCGCTCATGCCCCCTGCCTCGCGCAGAAAGAACGCGATGTGCTCCGCGGCGTCGCGGTATTTCCCCAGCTTGAGCTCTGCCCGCGCGAGGTTCGCCGCGATCTGGAAGTGCTGCTTGAGCTTCCACGCCTCGAGGTAAGCCGCATAGGCGTCCTGCCAGCGATCCTCCCTCGCTGCCGCGACGCCGGCGCTGTAGATGCGCGCCGCGCGTGCGCTGTCGTCGTGCGGCGCCCCGGTCGCCTCGTGGGGTCCTGCGAAGGCGACCGTCTCCGCGCTCGCCGCGCAGAGGATCGCGCCCAGCGCCGCTCCGGCCGCGCGCCGGCCAGAGGTCAGAACACGCATCATGGTGTACCTCCTGCACGTCGATGACATGGGTTCATGACGGTGTGCGGGCGGCGCGGGGGGGGGCGCCGCGTCTCGTTCATCTCGCCGCGGCGCGGGCCCTTGCGGTGCGGCAGGTCAGGGGTGTCTGTCAAAGCGTTGGGCTCTGGAGCTCGCCGTGCCTCATCGCCGCGGCTTCTGGGGGCTGCGCTCTCGCGCTGCGGTGGCGAGACAGATGCTCTGCAAAAGCCCCATCTCTCCCGCGCAGGGATTGGCCTTCGGCCGTCGGGACGAGGGCCGGCGCGGCGAGGGGGGCGTCCGCGCGCTCGTGCCGGCGGACGGCGCGGGCGCACGCTGATTGGATGTCGGCGCCGGCGCCGGCGGTTCAGGCGCAAGGCTCGCTCCATCCACCGTTGTCCCCCTGGGGCCTTCGCCGGCGTGGGCGGGCTCCGCCGGGATCGCCCCGGCCGGGCTTGCGGCCGCCCCGCCGGATTCAGGCGGGCGCGGCGATGCCGGCGCCGGCGAGCTGGAGCTCTCGAGCGCCGGTGCCGCGGCGCGAGGCGCGCACGTCTGCGATACGGCCAACCCCATGGCGATGAGCGCGCCCACCGCGAGCGCCGGTGCCGTGGCGACGACCCTGGGGTGCCGCCTCGGGCGCTCGCTGCGCCTCGCAGGCTCGGGCGTCCCGGGTGAGGCGTCGTGGCTGGCGAGGTTCGCCGCGGAGGAGCTCGTGATCACCGGTGTCGTCGAGCTCACGGCGTCCCCCCGGCGGCCCGGCGCGGCCTTTCCCGTGCCTGCGGCGTCTGCTGCGCTGCCCGCTCTCGCGGCGCTGCCCGCTCTCGAGGTCTGCGAGCGGTGCGGCCTTTGCGCGGCGGCCTTTGGCGGCGCCGCCTCGGTCACCTCGTGTGTCTTCCCGGGCGTGGCGGGGAGCGCTCGTCTTGCGGTCGCGATCTCGTCGAGCAGCTTGGCCACCTCTGCTGCTGTCGCGAACCGTTCCTCGCGGTCTCGCTTCATGCAGCGGGCGACGATGTCCACGAGCCGCCCGTCCACGCGCCAGAGCGTCCGCGCCAGGGTAGGGATCTCGCCGGTCAGGATGGCGCTGAAGATCTCGGTGGGGCTCCCGCCGAACGGCCGCTCTCCGGTGAGCATCTCGAAGAGCACGACGCCGAGCGTCCAGATATCGGTGCGATGGTCGATATCGCTGTCCGCCCTGGCCTGTTCCGGGCTCATGTAGAGCGGGGACCCGACCGCCCCGCCTGGCATGGTGTGGAGTCCGTCGTTGATCGAGAGGTTCTTGGCGACGCCGAAGTCGAGCACCTTGACGACCCACCCGTCCGCGCCGGGCTCTCGGTGCAGGAAGATGTTCGAGGGCTTCAGATCTCGGTGGACGATGTGGAGCGCGTGTGCTGCTGCGAGGCCTCTCGCGACGTCCCTGCCGATGGCCGCCCCGAGCTCCGGCTCGACGCGGCGCCTGCGCGAAAGGAGCTCGGCCAGCGTCTCTCCCGAGAGCAGCTGCATCACCAGGAACGGCTCGCCGGCGGCCGTCTCGGCCATGTCGTAGACATCGACGACGTTCCGGTGCTGGAGCGCGCCGCAGCTCCGCGCCTCCCGCTCGAGCCGTCGCCGGAGCTCCGGCTCCGCGCGGATCAGCCGTTTGACCGCCACCTCTCGTCCGGTGGCGACGTTGATCGCCGACCAGACGGAGCCCATGGCCCCCTCGCCGATCTTCGCGACGAGCCTGTACTTCCCGTCGATCGTCCCGTCCGCGTCGACGGGCCCCTGCGTCTTCAAGTTCGACATGCGCCCCTCTCGCGACGGAGCCAGCGTGCCGTGAACGGACCGCATCGACCCGCCCTCGCCGGACGCAGCTCGACGTCCAGCGCTGTCGATCCCCAGAAGGTCTCTCGCGAACGATTGCTCTCCGGTGACACTCTCGCCGCGGTGCAGACATTGTGCGTGCCACGAACAGCCGTGCAACGCCATCGCACCTTCGCGAACGTCGAGGGCGTCTAAGCTCCGATCGAACGACTCATCTCTTTTGGGCCGGTCAGTTCAGCAAAGCCCCCACACCGCGCGCGAGAATCAGCCCAGCAATGCCTACCCGCCAGCCGTCCCCTGCTCGGAGTCCCCCCACGCCACCATGACCGCGCTCGTGTTGTGGAACCCCTCGACGCTCCCCCCGAACTTCGCGATCTGCCCGTAACACGCCATCCCGAACATCGGGTGCGACGCTGCCGCGTTGGGCGAGAGGAACGCCCGCACCTCCTCGCGGTACCGCTCCCCCAGCATCCGGAACCGCGCGGCGCAGTCGAACACCAGCGCACCCGCCACCGCGGGCAGCGCCCCGAGCACCTTCGTCGACAGGCTCTTCGCCGCCTGGAGCACCGCGTCGGTCGCCGCATTCACGACGCGCACCACCT
Organism: Sorangium sp. So ce375; assembly: GCF_051473855.1. Lineage (NCBI taxonomy): Bacteria > Pseudomonadati > Myxococcota > Polyangiales > Polyangiaceae > Sorangium > Sorangium sp. So ce375. The sequence continues at coordinate 7,452,991 of NZ_CP150335.1, read as the reverse complement.
GCCCCCGCGCCAGCCCCCCGGTCAGCACCACCGCGCCGTCCCCCCGGATCGCGATCGGCGACCGGACCTTCAGCGCCTCGCCGAACGGCGTCTTCGCCCCCAGCGCGTGCTTCGCCATCGTCTGGAGCAGCCCCTCGCCGCTCGACCGGAAGCCGAGCCGCGACAGCTCCTCCTCGTACACCCGCGCCGCCGGCTGCCCGTCCAGCGTCCTGAGCACGTTCCGCTCGATGTCGGTGATCGTGAAATCGCGCCCGCCCTCGGCCGCGCGGAACCCGTGCACCACGTCGATGTTCACCCGGGGCCGGTGCGTCAGGCGCACGAGGACCGCCGCGTCCGTCAGCGCCTTGTGGCCAAGGAACACACGCGCCCCCTCGAACGTCCACCCGTCGCCCGCCGTCCCGCCGAAGACGCGCGTGTGCGGCGGCACGCCCTGGCGGAGCGCGGCCACCAGATCGTCGCCGTCGCACGCGAACGCGTCCGCCAGCACCAGGATCGAGCTCGTCGCCCCGCTGCGCCCGCTGCCGCTCGAGACGGCCTCGTCCATGTCGCTCAGCGCCGCCCTGATGCTCTTGCCGTGATCCGCGCGCAGCTCGCGCGCCGCCGTGCACGCCACGTCGACGTTCGCTCCCCCGAGGAACGCGCACGTCACCCCGCTCCTGCTGAAGCCGCGCTCCGTGAACGACGCCCCGCCGGTTGTGGCTCCGACCACCGGAACGCCCGTCGCGTCCTCGACCGCGGCGAGGTACTCCTCGTGCTTCGTCCCGCTCGGCAAGGCCACGATCGCGAGCCGCGCGGGCTCCTTCCACTCCGCGACCGTGCGCTCGATCTTCCGGCCGAGCAGCCACGCGTTCCCGTCAAAGGGTCCGAGGGTCATCATCTTCATGCGCTGAAGCTCCTGCGTGCCCGGCGCCGGAGCGCGGGCTCCGGATCCAGGCCATCGCCGACGATACGCGTCGGCACGGTGATATCACGCACGAGGGAGGCCCCTCTACTCCTCATATCGACGCCCGCCGCGCTCGATCGCCCGCTCGGTCGCGGGGACGAGCGCCGTGCAGCGTCGGCTCAGCTCGGGTGCTGTGTTCGGGTCGCATACCTCCGCGCTGGAGCACCTCGCCGTGCTCTACCCTGCGCGCGCGAGCGCGCGGCGTCGCCGATGGAGCGCGCGCGCGGCATCACCCGTGGAGCGCGCGCGCGCCGTCTCCGTGGGCTCCCTCACGCCCCGAGCAGCATCGGCTCCCGCTGTCGCACGAACCCCTCCACGAGCTCCCGCTGCTCGCCCGAGAGCCGCACGAAGCGCGCACCGAACCCGGGCGGGCCCTCCTCCTCCGCCTCGCGCGTCCACTCGACCACCGCCACCGCCTCGATCTCACCGCCCTCCGCGAACGGGATCTTGAGCGCCACGGTCGTCCCGCGCGCCGGCGGCGGACGGAACGTCGGCACGAAGATGCCGCCGTTGTCCACGACGTCGGCCGCGGGCGCCGTCCGGTAGAAGTTCGCCGGCGACGCGGCCCCGATCCGCGCCTCGAAGCGCGGCGGCGGCGGCTGGCTCTGCGGGCGCGCCGCCGCGCGGACCTTGTCCTCGAGCGACCGGAGCCCCTGCGCCAGCTCCGAGACCTGCGCCTCGATCGCCCGGATGCCGAACGCGCTCTGCGTCGTCGCCTTCGCGAGCGGCGCCACGAGCCGCTCCACGAGCGACAGGTGGTGCCCCACGAACTCCGACACCGAGCGGTCCGTCTCGACCTTCACGTCGACCCTCGGCTGCGCCACCCCCTTGAGCGCCGCGGAGAGCCGCTCCATCTCTGGCGCGAGCCACTGCTTCATCTCCCGCGCCCGCGCGTCCCCCGCCTGCGCCACCGCGGCCGCCTTCCCGATCGCCCCGCGGATGCCCTCCAGCTGCTCGCCCAGCATCGACAGCGTTCCGGTCACGCGCACGACCGGGTCGTCCTCCTTGCCGCCCATGCGCTTGATGCGCACGAAGCCCTTCTTGATCTCGTCCCACCGCGCCGCCTGCTCCGGCGTCATCCGGCCGCGCAGCTCGGCGAGCTTGAGGAGGTTCTGCTCGGCGCCCGTCGTCAGCGTCTGCGACTCGCTCACGTAGTGATCGTCGATGAGCCGGTCGACCTCCTCGGGCGTGTGCGCCGCCACGACCTTCTCGGCCAGCTTGTTCATGTTCCGGTAGCTGCCCTGCAGCTTGAACGGCGGCTCCGTCCGGAAGGCGTCGTCCTGCGACGCGCTCCGGATGTACTCGAGGTTCACGGACAGGAGCACCTTCTGCACCCGGAAGAGCCGCTCGAACACGGCGACCATCTCCGAGACCTCCGCCGCGGAGTAGGCGTGCTCGAGCTCCGTCGCGGCGATGGCCTCGCCCTGCGCCATCCGGATGAGCTTGTGTGTGTCGCCCGGCGCCCGCCCGGAGAGCGGCGCGAGCGTCGGGTTCGAGGTGAGCGCGTTCTCCAGGTAGCTCAGCGCGAACAGCGCCTCCTTGCCGTCGAGGATGTCGCCGAGGTTGTACGTGTCGGCCCGGTTCGACAGCATGTCCGGGATCTGGAACCGCGCGCCCGACTCCGTGTACGGGTTGCCCGCCATCACCACGCAGAACTTCTTGCCGCGCAGGTCGTACGTCCTCGTCCTGCCCCGCCACACGCCCTCGATCCGGCGCTGCCCGTCGCAGAGCGAGATGAACTTCTGGAGCAGCTCCGTGTTCGTGTGCTGGATGTCGTCCAGGTACAGCATCACGTTGTTGCCCATCTCGAACGCCAGGTTGATCTTCTCGACCTCCTGGCGCGCGGTCGCGTTCGGGGCCTCGGCCGGGTCGAGCGACGTCACCTCGTGGCCGAGCGACGGCCCGTTCACCTTCATGAACACGAGGCCGAGCTTGCTCGCGACGTACTCCATCAGCGTCGTCTTGCCGTAGCCCGGCGGCGAGATGAGCAGCAGCATGCCCATCAGATCGGTGCGCTTCCCGTCGCCCGCGGCGCCGAGCTGCTTCGCGAGGTTCGCGCCGACGAGCGGCAGGTACACCTCGTCGATGAGCCGGTTGCGCACGAACGACGTGAGCACCCGCGGCGCGAACTCCTCGAGCCGCAGCCGCTTCCGCTCCCGCTCCGCGATCTCGCTCCGCACCTTCCTGTAGGCGCGGTAGCGCGGCGCCCTCTCGTGCAGGAAGTCCTCGATCCTGCTCAGGAATTCGTCGAGCCGGAGCGCGATCGCCCGCTCCTTGATGCGCGGGTGCTGCCCGAGCAGCCCCTCCACGCGCGCCTCGGTCACGGCCCCGCTCGGCTCCCGCTCGATCTGCCGCTCCGTCACGACGATCACCGCCGCCTCCAGGGCGAGGTGGGCCTGCGCTGGGGTCTTCGAAGCGAAGCCCTTTAGCCACGCGAGCGCGAGCTCCAGCCGCTCGGCCGGGTGCTTCTCGAGCTGCCGGAGGTCGTCCTCGAACGCCGCGCGGCCCCCCTCGAGGTCGAGGCGCGCGAGCAGCGCGTCGCGCAGCGAGAGCGCGTCGTCGCTCGTCACGAACCGGGGGCGCTCCGCGGCGAGCTCCTCCACGAGGTACCGCCCCGCGACCCGCACGTCCGCCGCGCTGCTCACGTCCGCCGTGAGCCGGTGCGCCGCCGCCGCCGCGACCACGAGCTGCGCGAGCTCGGCCGCGAGCGACGCCCGCGCCTCGCCCTCGCCGAGCTGCGCCGCGAGCCGGCCGAGGCTCCGCGCCCGCCGGTGCGCGAGGTCCCGGGCGCGCGCGTCGAGCCCCGCCCAGGTCAGGCACGCGAGGGCCCGCGGCGCGCTGCCGAAGCGCAGGAGCCCCGCCGTGGACCGCAGCGCGAGCAGCTTCTCCAGGAGCAGCGCCGCGTCCGCGTCGTGGACGCCGCGCTCGTAGCCCTCGTCGTGCCGGCCCTCCGCGTACGCGCGCACCGCGCCGAGCAGCCCGCCCGGGCCGAGCGACGCCTCGCGCAGCCGCTCGATCGACAGCCCGCCGCGCCCCGCCTCCGCGTCCGCGAGCATCGAGCCCGCGAGGAGCTCGCCCCGGTAGACCTCGGGGGTCTCGCTCGCGAGCTCCTGGCCCCAGAGGTCGCGCGCGCTCTCGAGCGCCGGGTCCTCGATCGGCTCGAAGAAGTCGGTCCCGGTGAGGTGCAGCGCGAGCCCGTCGCCGCGCGGGACGAGCGTGAGCTCCAGGGCCTGCGTGCTCACGTTGAAGCGGTGGCGGCCCAGCTTGATGACGTCGCCGCCGCCCTCGAACAGGTCCTCGCGGTCGCGCAGCGCCCGGAGCGCGTCCTGCCGCGCCGACTTGAGCCGCGCCTCGACCTCGTCCCCCTTCACGCTGTCGCCGAGCGCGTGGAGATCGGCCGCGAGATCGCGGAGCTTCGCGACCATGGCGTCGGACGCGAAGTACGTGTTGAGCTCGTCCACGCCCGCGAAGGTGCGCGCCCGCCGCGCCACCCCCTGGACGATCCGGTCCGCCGCCGCGACGAGGTTCGAGACGCGCCGCTGCCGCTCGTCGAGCAGCGCCTGCCGGCGCGCCGCGATCGCGTCGTTCACCTCCTCGCGCTTGGCCGCGAGCTCGCCCAGGAACTCGTCGAACTCGCCGAACTTGCCCTCGAGCTCCTCGAGCTGGACGAGCAGCTTCGACAGCTCGGCGTCGCAGCGCTCGGGCGTGTCGCACACCGCGAGCGCGCTCGAGACGCTCTGGCCGAACACCTTGAACTGCGCGCCGAACTCGGCGCGCCCCTCGGCGCCCCGGAGGTCCCTGCCGCGGGCGCTCAGCGTCGCGCGCGCGCGGTTCAGCTGCGCGTAGACCTCGCTGATCCCCTCCAGGATCCGGGTCCGCGCCGTGGGGTCGTCGACCTTGAGGCTCGCCACGATCTCGGCGAGGACCGAGAGCCCCTCGTTCACCGCGTCGAGGTCCGCGGCGAACGGCGCGAGCTCGGGCGACTTCGCGACCGCCTCGATCTTCGCGATGAGCCCCGCGAGCCGGTCGGCCAGCGGGCGGAACGCCTGCTCGCCGAGGAGGAACGTCACGCACGCGCGGCTCACCTCGTCGCCGCGCGCGACGATCTCGGCCTCGAGCGCGTCGACGCGGCCGAGGTCCATGTACTTGAGCTCGCGGAGCGTGATGAGGTGCCCCCGCTGCCGCCGCAGCGCGGTCAGGGCGCTCAGGAACGCGTCGACGCTCGCCGCGTCCTCGGGCCGCACCCCGGAGAGCAGCTGCCGCTGCGCCGCCTCGGTCTCGGCGAGCGCGGCCGCCGCGCGCGCCTTGATGCCCTCGACCTTCTCGAACTCGTCGACGATGCTCTCGGAGACGCCCCGGAGCTCGCTCACGATCGACAGGAGATCGCCCGCCTCGGCGTGGCCGAGCCAGTAGTAGGCGTCGGTCATCCGCTCGGCGGTCTTGATGAGATCCTCGTACGTCTGGCGGGTCGGCGACCCGTCCAGCGCCGCGCGCCGCATGCTGAGCGCGTCGGAGATCCCCCGCACGAGGTCGGCGTTGCCCACCTTCGCGAGGTACGAGCCGTCGGTCGGCGCCGACGCCGCGAACTCCGCCGTCATGAACGGCGTCTGCCAGATCTGCATCGGGTGGACGCGGGTCGCCTCTTCGCCCGACGTCCGGAAGATGATCATCTTGCCGTCGTCGAAGAGGCTGTACCCGTGGCACTGGATCGGCGTCGCGATCTCCTTGCGGATCAGGTTGTACGGGAAGAGCACGTAGCGCCCCTCCACGACGTGGTGGAACACGTAGAGCACGTCTTCCCCGTTCGGCGAGCGGAGGACCCGCTCGAAGACGAGGCTCTCGGTGCTGCCCTCGAAGCGCTTCGTCTCGCCCGTGATGAGGTAGTAGCCGTTCGGGAAGACGATCCCCTGGTCCTCGGGGAGGCTCAGGCAAGCGAGGCCGATCGCGTCGATGCGCGTGACCTTCCGGGTGCGGCCGTTGTAGACGAGGTAGCGGTACGAGGGCTCCCGGAACGGCTTGATCTTGAGCAGGATGAGCGGCCCGAGCCGGGCGTACTGGATGTCCGCGTCGTCGAGCGCCTGGCCCGCGTCGTCGACCGGCTCGCGGTAGATGCCGAGCCCCGTGGTCGTGTTGTTCTCGATCTTGACGGTGAGGTCGCCGCCGACCGTCTCGACGAAGATCTCGCCGAGGATGGCGACGTGCGGGTGCTTGCCCTGCACGTGGTCGTCGCGCGTGGCCTGCGTCCAGGCGAAGTCGTGGGCGCGCGGCCGGACGTTGTCCTCGTCGCCGCGCGCGTCGAGGTACCGGACGCGCCCGGTCGCGTCGATGCTCCAGCGGAACACCTTTGTGTCGCGCTCGGTCGCGCCGACCTGGAAGATGGCGAGCAGCCGCGTGTCGCTGCGCCGCAGCTGGAGCAGCCGGGGCTCCTTGACGTAGCGGTGGAGGTCCTTGAACTCCTTGACGAAATTGGGGTCGCCGAGGAACGCGTCCCCCTCGTCGAGCGGCGCGGGGGACAGGTCGAAGGCGCCGCCGTCCTTCGCGAAGCGGTGGAGGCTGAAGACGTCGCCGACGTTCACCTCCTTGAGCCCCATGAACACGAAGTAGCCGACGAGCAGCTTGCCCCGGATGCTCACGACGTCGCGCGGCAGGCAGTTGTTCTCGGTCCTGACGCGGGCGTTCTCGAGGAGCGCGAGGTCGGTGCCGCCGAACACCTGCTTTCGCCGCGCGTTGAGCGCGTCGGCGCGGCGGCCGAGCTCCTCGGCGCGCTCGACGAGCCGCCGCCGGATGACCTCGTAATTGCCCCCATCCAGCGGCTCCGCCGCCTGCGGGGGGGGAGCCCCCGCCGTTCGGGCCGCGCCGTCCAAGGCCCCTGTCGACACCATGCATGCTCCGTGTGGTCAGCCCAGAGGCCCGCCCCCGCTCGAATCCGCGCGGGTCTCCGCTTGCCCGCGGCCAGGTTACAGCCGTTCGCCGCGTCCGGGGGGCGAGATGGCGACGGCGCAGCGGGGTGAGGCAGGGCGCGGCGCGGGGGCCGGGATGTCAAGCCCGAGCGCCGCCGTCTTTCACGTGCCGCTGTGCCGCCGCGACGCCGCGCCGTTCACGGATCCCGTCGCTCCTCGATGAGCGGCGTGTCGGGATCCCGCTACAGCGTGAAATTCGCTTGCTCCACGGAGGCGGTTGCGGTGCGATGATGTAGGAACGAGGGCGACCCACATGTCGATGCGCACGCGTGCCTGTGGGACGTGGGCGCACGCTATCTCCGAAGGTGCACCTCGTCGGTCGAGGCGCCTCGCGGCGTGGCTTGGACAGCGTGACGCTCTTCTGAAGCGAGTTGGGATGGTGGCGTCGATGGGCTTTGGAAACAGACTTACTTACGTGCTCCTCGTCGCGCTCGCCGGTCCGCTCGTCGCTTGCGGGGGCGATGACGGCGGCGAGGGCGGCGCAGGGAGCGGCGTTGGCGGCGAGGGCGGGGCGGGCGGCGGCGAGGCTGCGGGCACCGGCGGATCGGACAGCTCCGGGGGCCTCGGCGGGTTCCTTACCGTCGGATCGGGTGGGGCTGGGGGCGGCGGGGGCGATCCCTGCGAATCGCCGGATCCTCCGCCGGAGTGCGACGCGGTGGAGCCGGCGTGCGGCGACGGCGAGATCAACCAGGGGAGCGAGGCGTGCGACGACGGGAACAGCCTCCCCGGGGACTGCTGCTCTGGCGCCTGCAAGGTGGAGCCGTACTGCGTTTGCGAGCCGGGGGAGCTCTGTCACACGACGATCGCCTGTGGCAACGGCGCGGTGGAGCCTGGCGAGAGCTGCGAGGACGGGAACACGGCCTCGGGCGACGGCTGTGACGATCGCTGCCAGCGGGAGCCGGGCGACTGGATCTGCCGGAAGCCGGGGGAGCCGTGTTACCGGCTCCACTCGTGCGGTGACGCGCGTGTCTCGGGCGGGGAGACCTGCGACGACGGAAACGCGGTGTCCGGAGACGGGTGCTCCGAGGTCTGCGCGCTGGAGGACCCCGGCAGCATCACGTGCCCTGTCCCGGGGCAGCCTTGCAAGCCTGTCGAGCGCTGCGGCGACGGCCGCCTGCGGCCGTCCGAGCGGTGCGACGACGGGAACACGGAGCCGGGCGACGGCTGCTCGCCGAGCTGCCTTGTGGAGGCCGGCTGGATATGCCCGGACGGCGTGCGCTGCACGTTCACCGTGGTGTGCGGCGACGGCCAGATCGGCGTGGGCGAGGCGTGCGACGACCGCAACAAGATCTCGGGCGACGGCTGCTCGTCGACCTGCGGGATCGAGGCCGGGTTCGACTGCGCGCGCGCGGGGAGCCGCTGCACGGCGGTCTGCGGCGACGGGCGGGTCGTCGCGGGCGAGGACTGCGACGATGGCAATTCGACCCTGGGCGACGGGTGCGACGCCGCCTGCAAGTGGGAGCCTGGCCTCGTGTGCCAGCCCGCGCCCGGCGGCTACACCTGCCGCGCCACCGTCTGCAACGACGGGAAGCGGGAGGGCTCCGAGCCGTGCGACGACGGCAATGCCAACCTGGGCGACGGCTGCACGCCGTTCTGCCAGGTCGAGCCGGACTGCGGCGACAGCGGGTGCACGTCGGCCTGCGGCGACGGGCTGCGCCTCGGCGGCGAGGAGTGCGACGACGGCAACACGAGGAGCGGCGACGGCTGCTCGAGCGCGTGCACGATCGAGCCGGGGTACAGCTGCAGGAACGATTCGACCCTGGGCGACGAGCTCCGTGTGCCGATCGTGTACCGCGACTTCAAGGCAGGTCAGCCGAACTTCGAGCCTGGCACCAATCCGCCGGTCGACGATATCGTCCCGGGCATCGTGCAGCCGCTCCTGGGCGCCGACGACAAGCCCCAGTTCGCCGCGGCGCGACCGAACGCCTTCCTCACGAACGCGGCCGATTTCAACGGCTGGTACAACGACTCGTCCCTCTCGAAGACGGTCTTGGACTGGCTCCCGCTCCAGCGCGTCGGGACGTCGAACGTGTTCCTGTTCGAGGATCACGGGTTCTTCCCGCTCGACGGCAGGGGCTGGCAGGCCGCGTCGGTGCCGGCGGCGCAGCGCGAGGCGAGCCGCGAGGCGCGCGATCCGTTCAACGACTGGGCCGTGGCCGGCAATCACAACTTCTACTTCACGAGCGAGGTCCGCACCTGGTTCGAGTACCACGGCGGGGAGCGGCTCGACTTCTACGGGGACGACGACGTCTGGGTGTTCATCAACAACCGGCTCCGCATCGACCTCGGCGGCATTCACACCCCGATGGGGACCGGCGAGATCGACGGCGTGGAGGACGATCGCGGGACGGTGCTCATGGATGACCTCGGCCTCACGAAGGGGCGTGTCTACGAGGTCGTCGTGTTCCAGGCGGAGCGCCACACCACGGCGTCCAGCTACAAGCTGACGCTCGGCGGCTTCAACGCGGCCTCGTCCGTCTGCGAGCCCGTGTGCGGCGACGGCATCGTCACGCCCGACGAGCAGTGCGACGACGGGGGCGAGAACGGCCCCGGGTACGGGAACTGCTCGACGAGCTGCACGCTGGGGCTCTACTGCGGCGACGGGGTGACGACCTCGCCGTACGAGATCTGCGACGACGGCACCAACCTGGGCGGCTACGGCTCGGAGGCTTGCGCGCCGGGCTGCGTGGCGGCTCCCCGCTGCGGCGACGAGGAGATCGACAGCCAGTTCGGCGAGGAGTGCGACGACGGCGTGAACGACGGCCGCTACGGCGGGTGCACGTCGGAGTGCCTGATCGGGCCGCGGTGCGGCGACGCGGTCGTCCAGGCGCCGGACGAGACGTGCGACGACGGCGTGAACGACGGCCGCTACGGCGGCTGCACGCCGGAGTGCCGCGACGCGGCGAACTGCGGCGACGGGATCACCCAGGAGGAGTGGGGCGAGGAGTGCGACGACCGGGTGAACGACGGCAGCATGGGCTGCCTCGGGTGCCGGATCGGCGCGGTCTGCGGCGACGGGCGCGTGCAGCGGGAGCTCGGCGAGGAGTGCGACGACGGGGAGAACGACGGCGGCTACGGCGAGTGCGCGCCGGGCTGCGTGTACGGCCCGCGCTGCGGCGACGGCGTGACCCAGGCGCCGGACGAGAAGTGCGACGACGGGGAGAACGACGGCGGCTACGGCGAGTGCGCTCAGGGCTGCGTGTTCGGCCCGCACTGCGGCGACGGTGTGCAGCAGATGGCGTTCGAGGAGTGCGACGACGGCAACACCGCGAGCGGCGACGACTGCAGCGCCACGTGCCACAACGAGGTCCACTGAGCCAGGGCGAGGCCTGACGGGGTCGGAGCGCGGCGGCTCGCCTGGGCCGCCGCGCTGCCGTCTCGACGGCTCAGTTCACGTTGCCCGAGGCGCCCGCCGAGCCCACGTTGCCCGGGGAGGTGCCGCCCGTGCCCCCCGAGCCGTGCGCGACGACGTTGCCCGTGAGCACCACCGAGGTGCTGACGCGGTAGACGCCGTACGAGATGCCGCCCGCGCCGCCCCCGCCATGGCCGCCCCTGCCGCCGCCGCCGCCGGTGCCGCCGTTGCCGCCGGCGCCGACCTCGTCGGTGCACAGCGTCGCGCCCGCGCCGCCGGTGCCTCCGGCGCCGCCGTTGCCCCCGGTGCCGCCCCTGCCGCCGGCGCCGCCGTTGCCGCTGGAGATCTGGTTGGCGACGAGCCGGAAGCCCGTCGAGTTCACGAGGAAGAGGCCGAACGACCCGCCGCCCGCGCCGCCGCCGGCGCCCGCGAGGCCGCCGCAGCCGCCCGCGCCGCCGCCGCCCCCGCCGTTGCCGGCGCCGTCGACGACGGAGAGGCCGCCCTGCGCGCCGCCGCCGCCGCCGCCGCCGGCCCCGTGGCCGTGGGTGCCGGCCACGCCGGCGACGCCCGCTCGGCCCTGCCAGAGGCCGCCGGTGACGGTCCCCCCGGTGCTGCCTGACGCGCCGTTCAGGCCGGCCGTCCCGCCGGCGCCGTTCTGACCCGGGTTGCCGTCCCGTCCGGCGGAGTCGCTCCCGGCTGCGCCTCCGCTGCCGCCGGGCGCTCCTCCGCTGCCATTGCTGCCCGGGAGGCCGGCGTGTGTCCCCTGCGCGCCGCCGTTGCCGCCGTTGCCGCCGTTGCGGCTGACGGAATCGCAGGTCGAGGTTCCCCCCGCGCCGCCGGTGCGGACGCCGGTGCCGTCGCAGGAGCCCACGGCGCCGTTGCCGCCGCCTCCGCCCGCCGTCCCGCTCGCGCCGTTCGCGCCCGTCGCGCCCGGTCCCGCCGCCCCGGCCTCCAGCCGGCTGTTCCTCAGCGTCACCGCGGTGCAGTTGACGCATCGCATGGCGTAGCTCGACAGGCCGGCCCAGCTCGTGTTCGTGGTCTGGATCGTCAGCCGGTCGATCGTCGTGGGCGCGTTGATGTTCTGGCCCTCGACCGCCGCGACGTAGCCCCCCACCGTGCTCCCCGAGCGCACCACGGCGATGGCGGTGGCCGAGCGCGCCCAGCCGAGCGCCGCGCTGTAGCCGCCGTAGAGCGACACGCCGCTCGAGAGCGTGACGCGGCCGACGTAGTCCCCCTCCGAGAGGTAGACCTGCGTCTTCCCGGTCAGCAGCGCTCCGTTGATGCCCCCCATGACCGTGGCCTTCGGCGCGAGCCGCGTGCCCGCGTTGGCGTCGTTCCCCCCGTTCGCCACGAAGATCGCGAGGCTCGCGTCGCCGTCGATCCCGTCGCAGTTCGCGTCGACGAAGGCGTCGTCGGGAAGGTCCTCGGCGCTCACGAAGGTGCACGCGTACTCGCAGCCGTTCGCGAGCGACCCGTCGAGATTGTAGAACCCCGGCAGGCAGCCCCCGAACGTGCACGTCCTCGCGCTGCACCCGACGACCGCGTTCGGGATCGCGTCGGCGCAGTCCGCGCCGCAGGCGCCGCAGTTCGCGGGATCGGCCGCGGTGCCGATCTCGCACCCGTCGGACGCGACGCCGTTGCAGTCCGTGAACCCCGCGTTGCAGGCCTCGAGCACGCAGGCGCCGTCGACGCACGCCTCCGAGGCGTTCGCGAGGGCGCACGCCGCGCCGCAGGCGCCGCAGTGCGCGAGGCTCGTGCGCGTGTCGACCTCGCAGCCGTTCGCCGCGCTCCCGTCGCAGCTCGCGAACCCCTCGTCGCACGCGCCGAGCACGCAGGTGCCGCCGAGGCACGCCTCGGCGGCGTTCGGGAGAGCGCAGGCGATGTTGCAGCCGCCGCAGTTCGCGAGGCTGGTGCGCGTGTCGACCTCGCAGCCGTTCGCCGTGCTCCCGTCGCAGCTCGCGAACCCCTCGTCGCACGCGCCCATCACGCACGTCCCGCCGAGGCACGACTCGGCGGCGTTCGCGATGGCGCACACGACGCCGCAGCCGCCGCAGCTCGCGGCGCTGCGGTTCGTGTCGACCTCGCAGCCGTTCTCCGCCACGCCGTCGCAGTCGGCGTACCCCGCGTTGCAGGCGTCGAGCACGCAGGCGCCGTCGACGCACGACTCCGCGGCGTTCGCGAGGGCGCACGCCGCGCCGCAGGCGCCGCAGTGCGCGAGGCTGGTGCGCGTGTCGACCTCGCAGCCGTTCGCCGCGCTCCCGTCGCAGCTCGCGTGCCCGTCGTCGCAGGCGTCGAGCACGCAGGTGCCGCCGCGGCACGACTCGGCGGCGTTCGGGAGGGCGCAGGCGATGTTGCAGCCGCCGCAGCTCGCGAGGCTCGTGCGCGTGTCGATTTCGCAGCCGTTCGCCGCGTCTCCGTCGCAGCTCGCGAACCCCTCGTCGCACGCGCCCATGACGCACCTCCCTCCGAGGCACGACTCGGCGGCGTTCGCGATGGCGCACGCGACGCCGCAGCCGCCGCAGTTGGCGAGGCTGGCCCTGAGGTCTGCCTCGCAGCCGTTCGTCAGGTCGTCGTCGCAGTCGGCGTAGCCGTCGTCGCACGCCCCGAACTCGCACGCGCCCGCCGCGCACGCCTCGCTCGCGTGGGCGAGGTCGCAGGCGATGTTGCAGCCGCCGCAGTGGGCGGCGCTGGTCAGGAGGTCGGTCTCGCAGCCGGTCAGCGCGTCGAGATCGCAGTCGGCGTGGTCCGGCGCGCAGCCGATGATGTTGCAGTTGCCCCCGTTGCAGAACGACTCGGTGTGCTCCTTGCGGCAGTCGGTCCCGCACGCCCCGCACCGCGCCACGTCGGTCAGCAGGTTGGCCTCGCAGCCGTTCGTGGCGTTCCCGTCGCAGTCCGCGTGGTTCTCGGTGCACGAGGACACGGTGCATATCCCGTCGATGCAGCCGGTGGTCCCGTTGGGCGAGACGCACAGCTGGCCGCACGCGCCGCAATGGGCCGCGCTGGTCAGGAGATCGGTCTCGCAGCCGTTGTCCGGCTCGTCGTCGCAGGCGCCGGTCCCCACCGGGCAGCTGTTCGATCGGCCGATGACGGGCACCACGACGTCCGGCGTGCTGGTGCTGCCGATCTCGGCCTCCACGATCACCCGATCGGCGGGCAGCGGCCCCGCGACGCCCGTCGAGGTGAACGTCACCTCGAAATAGAGCGCGCCGCCCGGCTCGCTCAGCGCCGGAAGCGCCGCGGCGGCGCGGGTCCAGGCGCCCGGGCTCGCCGCATCGGGCTCATAACGCACCGCCTCGACGGCGAAGTCCGCGCTGGCGACGGAGGTCTCGGTGAAGACGACGTCCCCTGCGGTCTGGTTCTCTATGCGGAACAGGCGTGTCCGCTGCTTCCCGGCCGGCACCGCCTCGAAGTCGAGGACCTCCGGGCTCGCGCACGCGCCCGTCGGGCCTCCGTCGTTGAGCACGCAGAGCTCGAGCTTCCCGCTCCCGGCGCTGCCCCCGCCGCTGCCGCCCGCGCCGCCGCTGCCGCCCGCGCCGCCGCTGCCGCTCGCGCCGCCGGCGCCGGACGGCCCCGCGGTCGGGACCTCCGAGCCGTCCGCACAGCCGGTCGCTGCGAGCGAGGCGACGAGCGCCAGCAAGGGGACGATGGGCGTTATCCGGACGAACAGCGAGGCGAACCGAGGACGCAGAAGATTCCTGTCGTGCGCCATAAGAGAAGTGGAGCCCAGGGGCTTAACGGCGTCTACAGCCCTCGTATCCGCTGCAAAGCCGCTGTGTCCTGGGTGTCGCGATGTGAGTGCCTCGCTGTGTCCTGGATGTATCGAGCTCGAGGCCGCGGGATAGGGGAGCGCCGCGCAGCGTCACCCGCCGGCCGTGCTGGCGCCCACGCCGGTGGACAGCCGTCTATCGCGTCGATACCGCGTCGCGCCCACCGCCGTCGGTCCGCCCCGGGAACCCTTTGGCCCGTGCTGAGGTCTCTCCCCGTCTCCAGGCACCTGTGCTGGGAAGATGAACCGTGTTACTGTAATCGTGTGATTGTGCCGGTCGGTGCCTGGCGAGCCCTGCCGTGTGGCGGCGAGGCATTTGTGCTCTCGGCGGCGCGTCGGTGCGACGGGGGCTATTGAACGCGACGACGGCTATTGAAGAGGAGTTACATGCGAAATTCGACATCTGGCGTGCTCACCTTGCTCGCGCTCTCGCCGGGGTTCCTTCTGGGGTGCTCCCGCGAGGAAGCGCCGGGCTCGACGGCGGCCTCGCCGACGTTCCATCGAGACGTCGAGCCGCTGCTCCAGGAGCACTGCATGAGCTGCCATTCCCCCGGCAACATCGCCCCGTTCAGCCTGACGGAGTACGACTCCGCGCGCAGCGTGGCCAGCCTGCTCGCGCGCTCGGCGCGAGAGCGCACGATGCCGCCGTGGGGGGCGATGGAGACGGATGAGTGCCAGCCTCCTCTCGGCTGGAAGGACGATCTCCGGCTGACGGAGGAGGAGATAGCGACCCTCGAGTCGTGGGCCGCCGCGGGGGCTCCCGAGGGGGACCCGGCGGACGCGCCGCCCCCGTTCGTGGCCGAGGCGCCGGGGCTGCCCGGCGTCGAGCTGGAGATCGCGCCGAAGGAGCCGTTCGTCGCGAGCGGCGACGCCGATCAGTTCCGGTGTTTCGTGATGGACCCTGGGCTCACGGAGACGCGGTACATCAACGGCGTGCACCTCGTGCCGGGCAACAGCAAGGTAGTGCACCACGCGCTCGTGTACCTCGACAAGGAGGGGGCGTCCGACGCGCTCGCGGACGAGCACGGCGGATACGACTGCTTCGGCGGCTCCGGGTTCTCGGGCGAGCTCGTCGCCGCGTGGGCGCCGGGGGGCGTCCCGTTGGCGCTCGAGCCGAACATCGGCGCTGAGCTCCCCGCGGGCGCGCGGCTGGTGATGCAGGTCCACTACCACCCTGCCGGGACGACGGCCGAGCCCGACTCGACGCGCCTCCAGCTGCGCTTCACGCAGGGCGTGCCGGAGTGGCTCATGGGCATCGCGCTGATCGGCAACTTCGAGTCTCCGTTCGCGCAGGGGCGCGGCCTCCTCCCTGGGCCGAACGACACGGATGGCGCCGAGTTCCGGATCCCCGCCGGCGCGAAGGACCATGTCGAGACGATGCAGTTCAGGCTGCCCGCCACGGTGTCTCTCGCGGAGACGTACCTCTATGGCGCCGGCACGCACATGCACTATGTCGGCACGGACATGAAGGTCACCCTCGAGCGCGACGAGGCCGCCGCCGGCGAGCCGGCGGAGCAGTGCCTGGTGCAGACGCCGAGGTGGGACTTCTCGTGGCAGCGCGGCTTTTACTACGACGCTCCCGTCGAGGAGCTCCCGCGGCTCCTCGGCGGCGATCTGCTGACGATGCGCTGCACTTACGACAACTCGAACAGCAATCCATTCCTCGCGAAGGCGCTGAAGGAGCAGCACCTCCCCGCCCCGGTGGACGTGCGCCTCGGCGAGAGCACCCTCGACGAGATGTGCCTCGCCGCCGTGATCCACGTGACGAGGAACAAGTAGAGATCATGATGCGATGACAGCGGGAGATCGGTAGCGGTCGGCGAGAAGCTTGCTCTCGCGGCGGCCGGGCGCGCCGTCCCTCGGGCGAGCTGCCGCGGCTCTCGGAGGCGGCCGTCGGCGACGCGCGCCGGCGTGCAGCGCCGCGTGGGGGGACGCGCGCCGGCGTGCAGCGCCGCGTGGGGGGACGCGCGCCGGCGTGCAGCGCCGCGTCGCCGACGCGCCCCGGGGAGCCGCCGCCGCGTCGCCGACGCGCCCCGGGGAGCCGCCGCCGCGTCGCCGACGCGCCTCGAGGACACGGCAACGGCGGGGGGACCGCCGCCGCGTCGTCACGGCGCGGTCGAGCACGTGGAGGCACTGCGCGCGGGTTGCGATCGGCAGTCCCATCGCCGAGCATGCCCGCATGGCGCGAACTGCCCCGTTTCCCAACGCAGCGGTGATCCCCGGCATGAACCCCGGCGTCTTCATCCTCGGAGGTGGCGGAGGCGGCGGAGGCGGCAACGGCCGGGGTGGAAACGGCCGCGGCGACGGCCAGGGCGGCGATGGGAAGAACGGCGGCAACGGCGCGCGCGGCGGCGGCAAGGACGCCGGGAGCTGCGGGCCCGGCAGCGGCGGCGGCTGCCCCAACCCCACGCACGGCAGCGGCGGCGGCACACATGCGGGCGATCCGGTCGATCCCATCACGGGGCGCGTCTACACGGTGGCCGTCGTCGATCTCGCGCTGCCCGGCGCGATCCCGCTCGTGATCAAGCGCAGCTACAGCTCCGCGCTCGCCGAGGAGGACTGCGGCCTAGGCTTCGGCTGGACGCACTCGCTCGCGTGGCAGGTCGAGGAGCGGCGCCGTGGCCTGCGCGTGCTGGAGCCGCACGCGGCGGCGACGGAGCTGCCGCGGAAGCTCGAGCCGGGCGAGTCGGCGCGGCTGCCGTGCGGGGTGCTGACTCGGTACGCGTGGGGCTACGCGCTCGCGGCCGAGGGGCTCGCGTATCTATTCGCGGAGCCGCGGGGCAGCGGCTGGCTGCTGAGCCGGATCGTCGACGTCCACGACAACGCCATCGCGCTCGCCTACGACGACGGCCGCCTGGTGCAGGTCATCGACAGCGTGGGCCGCGTCGTGCGCGTGCGGCGGCACGCCGACGGGCACATTGCCGCGTTCGAGGTCAAGAACGCCTTCGCGCACGGTCGATGGGAGACACGGCGGCGGTACGCGTTCGACGCGAACGGCGACCTCGTCGCAGCGGAAGACGCCGCCGGGCACGCGCACCGCTTCGCGTACGACGAGGACCATCGCCTGGTGCGGCGGGAGGAGCCCGGCGGGCTCGTGGCGGAGTTTCGCTACAAGGACAGGCGCTGCACCGAGGCGTGGTGCCATCGCGAGGGCAACGACGCGCTCGACGACGGCGTGCCGGGGACCTTGAGCGACGGTTCTCCTGCGAAGGGGTTCCTGCACGTCAAGATCGACCACCACGAAGGCGCGCTCACGGAGGTGATCACCTCGCGCGCCATCCGGCGGATCGACGGCAACGCCCTCGGCAAGCTCGACAGGATGGTCTGGGGCGCCGGCGGCGGCGTACACGTGTTCGGCTACGACGACACCGGCGCGCTGCGCTCGTACCAGGACGCGCTCGGGCAGGCCTTCCGCTGGGAGCGCGACGCCGAAGGGCGGCTCCTGGCCGAGATCGATCCGATGGCGAGCAGGACCGTCTACGAACACGACGCGCGTGGGTTCGTGTCCGCCATGACCGACGCGCTCGGCGGCACGGCGCGCTACGAGCGCGACGCGCGTGGCGATGTGGTGGCCGTATACGACGATATGGGCTTCGTCGTCGGATTCGCCTACGACACGCGCGGCCTGCTGATCGGCGCGACCCTGCCGAACGGCGGCGAGACGCGCATGGAGTACGACGCGCTCGCGAACCGCGTCCGCGTCATCGAGCCCGACGGCGCCGAGCGACGCATCCGTTACGACTTTCTCGGCCGGGTGATGGGCTTCACCGACGAGCGTGGGCACCAGACCCGCTTCGCTTATGACGCCTGTGGCAGGCTCGCGGCCGTGTTCGCGCCGGGCGGGGCCGTGACGCGCTACGACTTCGACGTCGACGGCAACCTGGCGAGGATCAGCGACGCCGACGGGCGCACGACCACGCTGCGCTGGGGCGGCTTTCACGTCGTCACCGAGCTCCTCCGTCCCGACGGGAGCACGGTGCGGTATCGCTACGATCGCGAGCAGGATCTGGTGCGCATCGTCAACGAGGCCGGCGACGAGCACCGGATCGAACGCGACGCCGAGGGACGTATTACCGGCGAGCGGACCTTCGATGGGCGGGCGATCCGGTACAAGCTCGACCTGCTGGGCAGGATCGTCCGGAGGGAGTGCGGTCTCGATCGCGTCGACCTCGAGTACGATCCGCTCGGCAGGCTCGTGAAGCGGATCACCTCCGATGGGCGCGAGGATGTGTTCGAGTACGATCCGCTCGGCAGGCTCGATCGCGCGCTCAGCGGCGACATCGAGTGCGAGTACACCTACGACCGGCGGGGGCGGGTGACGACCGAGGTAACGCGGCGGGGTGCCGAGGTGCTCGCGGCGTTCGCGTGGACCTACGACGCCATGGGCAAGGCCACCTCTGTGCGCGGACCGGGCGGCGAGATGAGCGTGCAGCGCGACCTCAGAGGACGGCCCGTCGCCGTGCAGATGGGCGGGCAGAGCGAGCCGCTGCGCTTGGCCTACGACGCGCGCGGATTCGAGGTCGAGCGGCTCTTGCCAGGCGGTGGCACGATCGCGACCGAGGTCAATGCGGAGGGGTTGATGCAGCGGCAGCGCGTGCTCGGCAAACCCATGGCGCCGCGCGTCCGTCCGGGAGAGCCTGCCTGGGTTGGACCGCTGCCGTCGCGCGAGACGTGGCGCAAGACGTACGCGTGGTCGCCCGCGGGGCTGCTCCGCGCCGACGGGGATCTCGGTGGTGAGATGGGAGAGCTGCTGCGCGATGCGAACGGTCGCGTCGTCGAGCGGCGCAAGGCAAGCAGAGTCGCGGAGCGGTTCCGCTTCACCGCGACGGGAGAGATGGAGCGGGCGGACGAGCGGCGGACGTACGCGCCTGGGGGGCGGTTGACGGCGCGCGCCACAGGACAAGAAACCGTGCAGTACGAGTACAGCGAGCGCGGTGATGTGGTGCGGAAGCGCGTGAGCAAGCTGGACGGCCAAGGGGAGGTGCGACGCGAGCTCGTATGGACCTATGACTGGAGCGGCGATGGGCGGCTCATGGAGGCGCAGACCCCGGAGGGGAGGACCATCGCGTTCGCGTATGACGCCTTCGGTCGCAGGATCGAGAAGCGTGTGGCGCGGCTAGGGCAGGTTGAGAGCGTGACCCGGTATGCCTTTCGGGGCGACGTGATGGTGCACGAGCGCACGGAGCGCGCGCGGGATGGGGCGCCGCCCGTCGTGGAAGAGCGGAGTTACGTCACGCTGCCCGAGAGCGCGCTGCCGCTCGCCCAGAGGGACGGCGCGGCGGGGGCGCTCAGGTACTTCGTGCATGGAGTGAACGGGTTTCCGGTGACGCTGTTCGAAGGAGACGGGAGCGTCGCAGCCGAGATGGAGGCCGGGCTGTACGGAGACGTGCACGCCCAGCAGGCAGGGCTCACGCCGCTCAGGCTTCCAGGGCAGTACGCCGACGAAGAGACAGGGATCCACTACAACGGGCACAGGTACTACGACCCGGAGATCGGGGGGTACCTCAGCCCGGAACCGATCGGGATCGAGGGAGGGCTCAAGGCGTATGCGTATGTTGACAATTGCCCGGCGGATTGGGTCGACCTCAACGGCCTTGCGCGGATGGAGTGCGCCATCACGCGGACGGATGGATCTACGATAACGGCGCTAAGCCGCGGGCGGCGCCGGAGCGATCTCCACCCTGCGGTTCAGGCGGCGCTGCCCCCCTCGAACGCTCGCGGCCACGATGCGAACGTCCAGCCACAGGACTGCGCTGAGCCGGCGGCGCTGAGCGCTCATCTAGAGGATTGGGAGAACAGAACTGGTCTATCGTGTCGACCAGGCGACCCAAACTGGAGGCAGCACCTGGGGAAAGCGATGCGTGAGATCAACCAGACCGACGGTATCGCCTCATCCATGGCCGGAGTCCCACGCGCGTCGTGCCCCAATTGCTCACAGACGATCCCCCGCCTTTACGCGCTCGCCGGGATGAACCCGCCGAATGGCGTGATCGCGCCAGGGTACGAGAGTCAGGAACGCAGTGGGACTCAGACAAGGACCACCAGACCCGGAAGCGGCTTCCTCTCCGACCACGGCAACCGTACTGCCTCCAGCTTCAACGATCCACGCAACCGCGGCGGGACTCCAGGACAAACGCCCGGACGCAGTGGGCTCGGCACCTGGACATACGACGAAGAGCGCGGATTCTGGCACCGTCATTAAACCGCTGCGCGCCCTCGGCGCTCATTCACAACGGCTCTGAGGAACCTATGCCATGGCAGACCCTAGCATGAGAGCAGAGCATCGAGACCCACTCCCTGCGGGAGCATTCGAACTCAACCTGGTTGAGCCGAGCACCTCTCAGCACGCAACGCTGCGCATTCTCGGCCACACCTTCGAGCAGAGCCTCTCGGGTGGCGGAATTCATGGAACCAAGCATCACGTATACGACAGCGCGATCGCGGCGGTGACGGTGTTCGAGCATCACGTAACGAAGCTCCTCGCATCAGGCTTCCGCCATGCCCTGCCGCCTCCTTCATCCTACACTGACGTCGAGTTGCTCATCGACGACGAGCCTGAAGAGCCCACAGGTTACCTGCTTCTCGCGGAGCTGCTCCGCGCATCAGGAGACCCACGGGGAGAACTCATTGAAATTGAAGCGGCACGCCTTCGAGCGGACACGCCGGATCTGCGCAAGCGTGAGGAGGACCTACTCCGGGCGCACGGAGGCCGCCTCTTTGGTGCCCTCGAGGATGTCCAGCACGCCCTTCCAGGCACCTTCTCGTATGAGCATTTCCTCGGGTTCGTTCGCGAGGCGGCCGTGGCGGACGCTGACGCTGTTGCCCTTGCGGACGGATTTGAACCACCGCTGCTGCGCACCGAGCCGCGCGACCTCGGCTTCGATCCCCGCGTCAATCGTCCAGCCCCCCACACTTACGCCATCCACGCGCTTCGCCGCTTGCTGCACCATCCTGCCGGACGCTTCCTCCGTCGTCTGCGCATCGAGGTCCACGCGCAGCTCGAGCCGTTCCTTTCTCTCCTCATGGAGCACGGCCGTGTCGACCGCGTCTCGCACCTGACCGTTACCTCGCGAGCCGGAGGCGCGCTCGGACCCTCGTGGCCTGGATTGCTGGCCCTTGCCTGCTACGCCCGATCGCTCGGCGGCTGGACCGCATCGCCGCTGCCCCAGCTCGAGCGTGTCACGGTCCGCTGGGAAGCGGCGGGATTGTCCTCGGTTCTGGCTGCACTCAGCCCTGACCGCCTCCCGGCGCTTCAGCACCTCGCCTTGTGGGACGCTCCGCTCGACGCGAAGTCAACGAGCGCCATGGTCGACGAGCCGATCCTGGCACAGATCGGGAGCCTCGATCTCTGGTCGCAAGTCGCGCCCCAACGGGGCATGTATGAGGCGTTGCTCGCGAGGCGCAGCGATCTTGCTCATTTGGAGCGGCTCGTCCTCGCGCGCCACGGCGCACCCGCCGATCTCGTCGCTCAGTTTGCCGACTGGCCGGCCGTGATCTGGACGGACCGGACCCGCGCTGGTCTCGAAGAGGCGGATCGAGAGGCGATCGCCGGCTTCCCTCTCGGAGGATTTCTCTTTTAGCTTCGTGAGACCACGATGACCTCGAGAAGCTCGGTCCACCGTGGCCTCGACATCATCAGGCTACCAGCCAGCCTTGCGCTGCGGCTTGACCGCCGCGACGAGCACGTCGAGTTGCGCATCGACGGCGCCCGCATCACCGAGCGCCCGACCGGGCGAGGCCGCGGCGCGTCGTTCGACCAGAGCTTTCCCAGGGCGCACATCGCCGAAATCGTCTTCGAGCACCGGCTCGCGAGGCTTCATGCCGACGGATTCACCGCTGGCGCACAACCATTCGCCAGCATGCACCCCCAGGAAGACATGCTCGCCGCAGCTCACCTGATCGGCACACAGCTCGAGCGGCGTGGCGATCCGACGGGAACCCTGATCGCGTTTCAGGTCGAGCGGCTTCGTCATGATGGGGACGATGCACGTGCCATGGCTCGGGAGCTCCTCGAGTCGATGAAGGAGATGACCTTCGGCCCGATCCCCGACTTCCGCGAACCACTGGCGTGCGTCGACGACGGTCACGATGGCCTCGTCGGGTGGGTCTACGACGACGACGCCGCCACCGTCGATGAGGAGATCCGGCCGGAGCTCGAGCGCGTCGGCCGCGACTCGCTCGGCTTCTCGCCGGACGACCCCGGCATCTCGCTCGGCGTCGTCGGCCTGCACCGCTTACGTAGGCTCCTGGCGAGCCCCGCCGGACGTTCGCTCCGGTCTCTTCGCCTCATGACCTTCGGCGCGCTCGGTCCGTTCCTCGACCTGCTCAACAAGTACGGGGGCGCATCGGTCGTCGCATCGCTCGTCGCCCGCGGGTCCAGCGCGGCCATCGGCGCCGCGCTCCCCGATCTCCGCGGGCTGGGCGCACCGGAGCGGACCCTCGGGGCGTTGCTCGCTCCGCCCGCGCCGGCTCTGCGTTATCTGACGGTGTTTCGTGGCGACGATGACGTCCGGGGAGCCCTCGCGCCGCTCGGTCTAGGAAAGCTTCCAGCGCTCGAGCACCTCGGGCTCTGGTATCGCCCCACGCGCCCTGACGGGCTCCGTGTGCTCGCAGCACATCCTCTCATCCAACGACTTCAATCGCTTGAGATCTGGTCGACGGATGACGCCAGGAGATTTCCGTTCGATGTTCTCCTCGCGCTGCGCCCATCCCTCTCTCACCTCGCGCGGATCCTTCTAGGAGGACACCTCGTTCCCTCGCACGTTCGGGAGCGATTCGCCGATTGGCCCGCCGTCGAATTTGTGAGCCACGACCGCCGTGAGGTCATCGCGCTCGACATCGCCGCCCACGGCTGGGCACGGGCGCTCCGCTGATTTCCAATTGGGTCAATCCTGCGACTCCAGCACGTCGAGCACCGAAGTCGTCGAGGCGAGCCCGCCTCCGAAGCGCGAGCGCGCCGTTCAGGTGCGCGGGGTGCGCGACTTGACGAGCTCGTCGATGCCGAGCTCACGCGCCTTCTGGGCCAGCGCCTCGATCTTCTTCTTCCCGTCGGCGTCGGCGCTCGGCAGGAGCGACGTCAGCATCCCCGACAGCGTGCCCTCCGAGGGCCTCCCCGCGGGCGTGACGAGCTGCTTCAGGTCGTCCGGGAAGCTCGCGTTGCCGTTCAGGTAGTCGCCGGCCAGAGCGCGCACCGTCGCGCTCTGGTCGACCAGCCCGTCGACCGACTGGCCCAGGGTGACCGCCTTGACGAAGCGATCGAAGAACGCCCCGTCGCCGCCGACGATGTTGATCTTCGCGTGCTCGAACGCCCCGTGCAGGATCTCGGCCTGCGCCTTGGCGATCTCGGCCCGGATGCGCAGCGACTCGAGCTCCACCGCCCGCTCCTTCTCGAGCCGGAGGCGGAACTCCTCGTGCTCGCGCCCGACGCCGTCGAGCGCCTTCATCGCCGCCGCCTTCTCCGCCGTGCCGGCCGCCTCGGCCAGGAGCCGCTGCTTGATCGCGGTCGCCTCGGCGAGGCCCGTCTTCTCGAGCGCGAGCGCCTCGGCCTCGCGCGTCCGCGCGGCCGCGAGCCCCTTCTGCTCGATGCCCGTCGCCTCGGCGAGGAGCCGCTCCTTCGCGACCAGCGCCTCGGCGCGCCCCTGCTTCTCGATCGCCATCGCCTCGGCCTCCTTGACCATCACCCGCGCGAGGCCCTGCTTCTCCTCGCCGGCGGCGGCGGCGTTCATCTTCTCGAGCGTCACGCGCGCCTCGGCGAAGCCCTGCTTCTCGATCGCCTGCGCGTCGGCCTCCTTCACCCGGATGCGCGCCAGCCCCTCGGCCGCGGACTCGGCCTGCAGGCCCTCGGCGAGGCGGATCTTCGCGCGCGCGGCCTTGTCGCTCGCCTCGAGCTCGGCGTCGGCCGTGACGAGCCTCTCGCGCGCCCGGAACTTCGCCGCCTCCTCGCTCGCCTCCGCGCTCTTGAGCTGCTTGACGAGCTGCTCCTGCGCCTCGGCCTCCGCGTTGATGCGCGTCACGTCCTTGAGCCGCGTCGCCTCGGCCACGGCGCGCACGTCCTTGATGCGCTCCTCCTCCTCGGCCACCGTCTTGTCGACCGCGATCCTCGCCCGGACCACGTCGGCGATGTCCTTCTTCTGGAGCTCGATCTCCTTCTCGCGCGCGATCTGCTGGAGCGTCACGTCGCGCTCGCGGCTCACGATCTCGAGCTGCCGCGCCTTCTCGACGCGCTCGGTCTCGACCGCGACCTCCCGCTCCTTGTTCTTCTGGGCGACCGAGACGCCGCGCTCCTTCGCCTCGCGGGCGACGAAGGCCTCCTCGTCGTTCTTCTCCTGGAGGAGCACCGTCTTCTTGCGCTCGTCGCTCGTGATGCGGGCGGCCTCGTTCTGCTCGCGCGCCTGCGCCACCGAGATCTCCTTGTTCTTCTTCGCCTCGGCCTCGGCCCTGCGCTGATCGAAGCGGAAGATCGCCTCGTCGGAGTTCAGGTTCTGGCTGCCGATCTCCATCCGCTCCTTCTGGCGGAGCTCGTTCGTCAGCACGTTCTGCACGACCGTGAGCTCGGTGATCTTCCGGATGCCCTCGGCATCCATGATGTTGTCCTTGTCGAGCAGCTCGATGGGCGTCTGCTCCAGGTAGTCGATCGCCGCGTCGGCCAGCACGAAGCCGCTCAGGTCCTTGCCGATGACGTCGATGATGTCGTCCTTGAACTTCTGCCGCTCCTTGTAGAGGTCCTCGAAGTTCAGGCGCTTGCCGACCGTCTTGAGCGCCTCGGAGAACTTCGCGGCGAAGAGCTGCTCGAGCGTCTGCGGGTTCGAGGCGCGGACGCAGCCGATGGTCCGCCCGACCGTGCGCACGTCGTCCTGCGTCTTGTTCACCTGCACGAAGAAGGTGACCTTGATGTCCGCGCGGATGTTGTCCTTGCAGATGAGGCCTTCCTTGCCGCGCCGGTCGATCTCGATCGTCTTGACCGAGATATCCATGTACTCGGCGCGGTGGATGATCGGCAGGACCAGCGTCCCCGTGAAGGTGACGATGGGGTCCTGGCCTCTCGTGTTGATGATCAGCGCCTTGCCCTGATCCACCTGACGGTAGAACTTGGCGTACATCACCAGCATCCCGAGGGCGACGAAGGCGAGGACGCCGACGAGGACGATGATTAAGGGGACGGTCACAGGGGGCACGCGGAGCTCCTTCGCGTTTCGGTGGAGGGGAGGACGCCGGCCCCCGCGTTCACGTCAGCGAGGATCGGACGCCCGGACCCGCTCCGAGCCGGATGGGGGGCCTCACGACACCCCCTCAGGGACGAGCGTACACGAAAGCGCGCGCCCGGCAGCGGCGTTCAGCCGCGGGGCCGACGCCGGCGTTCAGCCGCGGTGCCGGCGCTCGTCCGCTGCGCGCGCCGCGGGCGCGTCGTCCTCGTGGATGGCGTCCGGGCGTGCTTCGGCGTGGGACGCACGCCGCTCCGCCAGGGGAGGGGGAGGGCCCAGGAGCGTGTCGAGCGGCTCGACGCTGAAGACCTCTCGGTCCGGGTCCCAGCTGACGAGCAGCGCGCGGTCGCCCCGGCGGAGGGCGCCGGGCGTGTCGCTCCGGACGTCGAGGATGTGGCTCGCCCCGCCCTCGTCGATCGTGGCCTGACCGAAGCGCTCGTCGACGCGCCCCGTGGAGATGACGCACACGCGGCCCACGAGATCCTTCTTCGACTGGGCGTGCCGGGTCACGAACAGCGGGCCGAGCGGCCGCACCGAGAGCGAGGTCAAGAGGACGGCCGCGACGAACGAGCCCGCGAGCACCGCGAGGCCGAGCGTCCAGCGCGGCAGCCCCCACCCGAGCCAGAGCGGCCCGAGGAGCACCGTCGACAGGGCGCTCGTGAACCAGCCGAACGCCGCGATCAGCGTGAGCGTCACGGTCGCCGGCACGCGGTGCAGCTCCAGGGCCGCGAGCAGCGAGCCGACGCCGTCCGCGCCGTCGGCTCCGTCGACCCCGTCGGCCAGCCCCTCCGCGGCGCCCTTGGCGGCGCCCTCGAGCGCGCCCTTGGTTGCGCCCTCGAGCGCGCCCTTGGCGGCGCCTTCGAGCGCTCCCTTGGCGGCGCCTTCGAGCCCCCCGAGGTCGGGCGCGGCGTCGCCGTGGGCGCCGCCGAGCAGATCGAGGTCGAGCGCGCCCAGGAGGACGAACAGCCAGTAGATGAGCGCGAGCGCGAGCAAGACCGTGAAGATCACGGCAGGGAACGCGAGCGAAGCGGCGAGCACCTCGGCCATAGGCAGACGCGGGCAGGGCGCAGGGGAACGGCGCGCGATGCGGCGGCCGCGACCGGCGTCTCCCGATTGGATCACAAGGAGGGGAGGGATGGGGCCAAATTCGGCCGGCCGGCGCGCCGCCGAAAAGACTTGACATGCGTGGGCACGCGCCGACCGTGCGCTGCTGCGATCGGGGCCATCGGCGCGCGGGAGGAGACGCGGGGACGAGAGGAACGCGCGTCGCACGGAAGAGGAAAGCTTCCAGCTCCTCTGTGGCGGCGCACCTCGATCGTTCAGAGGCGCTCCTCCATCCGAGGGGCGGTGGAGACCGACGGCGTGGAGATGGACTGGTGCTTCTTTCCCGCGATGAGGACGTACGGCTTCGAGGGGACACAATCGCTGACGCTCGCCCACGCCAGCGTGTCACCGGCGTCGACGCTGTTCGTGATGTACAAGAGGCCGCGCAGGCCGCTCGCGTCGCTCACCCACACGGCGAAGCTGCTGTCGAAGTTGCCCGTCCAGCTCGGGTTGTTCCACTCGGGTTGGCCGATCTCGAAATACGTCATCGTAGGCTCGTTCACGATGGTGACGGCGGGCACCGGCAAGAGCTGACTGTACGCGATGCAACCGGGCACGGCGCTCACGTACAGGCCACTGACGCTGGCCGTAGCTCGGCTGAGCTGGACCGCATCGCCCGAGAGATCGCCCTTGTAGAGGCGTTCGACCCGGTCCGCCTGGCTTCCGGTGAAATAGAGCGCCTGGCTATCCGGGGACCAGCTCTGCTTCTGCACGGACTCGAAATCACCAGCGTGCTGCTTGATGGGCACCGTCGGCGCGCTCGTGTCCGACGCGAACTGGGCCGAGCGGAGCGGCGGGCCGGCGAGCTCTGCGTGGAAAGCCACGCGACGGCCGTCGGGAGACCACACGCCGTCGGAGGACCAGTACCTCTCGTCGAACGTGCTCAGGAGCACGCTTTCCTTCGGTGCTTCCGCGCTCATGTCCACGAGGTACAGGCGGAACTCGGTCTCACTCGTCGCCAGGTCGACGTGCTGGAAGTAGTACTGCAGCGAGTCGCCTGACGGCGACCACTGAAAGGTGGGGACGCTGGAGGTCGCGTCCAGAGGAATGGTGAACGGCACCGCGGGGCCCACGTCGTCTCTTGTCGCTATGGAGTAGGCTCGAAGCCAAGGGCCGTCCGGGCTCGTCGCTGAGAGCGCTACGTGCTCGCTGTCTGGCGCCCAGTCGAACCAGGCCGGAACGGCGCCCCGCTCGAGCGTGTGGCTGAGCACGGGGGTGCGCTCGGGAGCTTCGAGATCCAGGAGCCAGGCCTGGTGGAGCCCCGCCTCGTACCTCGCGAAAGCGACCCAGCGCGCGTCCGGCGACGGGCGCGTGAGATAGAGTGTCCGAGGCGCCATGTCCGCAGGATCGGTGACGTACAGGGGTTCACGGGTGCCGCTCTGGACGTCCAAGAGCTCGATGCTCCGGTCCGTGGTGACGACAAGGCGACTCGCGTCCAGCCACGAGAATTCATTCGGAACGCTCTCCGTAGCGAGCGCACGCGGCTCGGGCGGCCAGGCGTCGACAACGAAGAGCCCTTGAGTGTCAATGTACGCAAAGCGTGCGCCGTCAGGCGAAAATGCGCTCCAGGACCCGCTCTGCGTGAGTTCGAAGGGCCCTCGCTCGGCGACTCGTGGAGCCACCAGGGCGAGCGCGGTCTCGTCCGCTCGTTGAATGTAGGTGGACACGGTGGGCTCGGGCAGCCGCCCGACGGGCACCGGTTCGGGATCTTCGGTCGGAGGAAGCGTGGGGTCGTCTTCTGAAGGATCGGGTACGTCGTCCGGAGGATCCGGGACGTCGGTGCCCGCTCCGGCCCCGGTAGCGATCGGAGAGCCGCCCGCTCCGGAGTCAGCGAGCACAGGCGCTTCGAGGCCCGTTCGACCACAACCCGCGGCGACGACGCACGCGACGAGCAAGCCAGTGCGGAGAAGCATCGAGCGAACCAACTATCATGGCGCACGCGCGCCCGCACGCCACCTCGTGGACGACGACAACGACCACCCCGTCCTCCACGGCGCGCCGGGCTCGCGCTCGAGCCCGGCGCTGCACGACGGAGGCGCGATCAGCGCTCGCGCTTGACGCGCATGCCCCCACCGAAGCTGACCGTCCACATCTCGTCGAGGTCGTACGGGTTCCAGAACACCCGCACCGGCTGCTGGAACGGGTACCCCTTGTCGCGGAAGAACGTCGGCGCATCGTCGTTCAGGTTCTCGGTGATCCAGAGCCCGTCCCGCTCGGTCGTCATGTACATGCGGTCCGGGTCGCGCGGGTCGATCGCGCACGACTCGACGCGGACCTTATCGCTGATGCGCTGCCAGGTCACGCCGCGATCCCGGGTGCGGTACAGCCCGCCGAAGAAGCGATCGTCGTGGCTGAACACCGCCACGTACCACGTGCTCTCGGTGCGGTCGTTCGGATCGATGACGACGTCTTTCGTCCAATAGTGCATCTCCGGCGAGGAGCGGTCTTCCCACGCCGACGCGCCGGCTGGCAGGAGGAACACGCCCGATCGATCGGTGAACGTCCGGGTGTTGCCCGGCTGGTGGCCGGAGTAGGTCGCGACGATGCTCCCGTCGTTCAGCACGTGGACGTTGAACGCGTGCCCCTGCGTCCGCGGCGGGGCCGGGAGCGGCTCGGGCGCCGCGCCGGGCGCGCTCAGATCGAGGTGGACGATGCCGCCCCTGCTGCTGTTCACCGTGCTGGCATAGAGCTGGTCCGGATCGTTCGGATCGAGCGCCAGCCAGATGACGGGGCGGCCCAGATCGGCGACGAGCGACCACGTGGCGCCCTTGTCCTCGGAGATCATGATTCCCCCTCTGGCCGGGCGTGTCGGCGTGCCGTCGATGCGGGCGTCGCGCATCCAAGGGCTCTGGTAGATGTCGTGGACGCTGCCGGTGGCCGCGTAGAGCGCTCCCGTGATCGGGTGCTGGACGGCGTGGTACGTGGTGTTCAGGGTCAGCCCGTTCGCGCCGTCGCGGGCCCAGGACCTGCCGGCATCCTCGCTGTAGGCGCTCCGGATATCCGTGAGCGACGCGAAGATCGTGTCCTTGTCGGGGAACGTCAGCCACCAGCCCGACGTCTGCTCGACGCCGCTCGTGTGGTAGAAGCGCGACTTCGGGGTATCCGCGCCCCTCCGGTTGTCGTCCGCTCGCTCCACGTACGCCTGCTGGAAGCTCCTGCCGCCATCGTCGCTGACGTGGACGAACCCGAGATCGGTGATGGCGACGCGGCGGGAGTCGGTGGGCGACACGGAGAGGCCGAGCGCGTACTCGCCGAACTCCCAGCTCATGTCGCCTCCGAACCCGCTCCAGCCGGTGACGATGTTGGCGTTGTGATCGGTCCGGAACACGTGCCGCCAGCTCGCCCCGTCGTCGACCGTCTTCAGCACGACGGGCGCGAGCGTCTCGCGGTCGCCGCCGGCGACGTACGCGACGCCGGGGTCCTCCGCGGAGGTGGCGACGAACGCCAGCTTGTCGTTCGGGCCGAGCCCGATCGTCGCCGAGACCCAGCTCTTCTTGCCGGGTTTCAGCCGGTAGAGGCCGGCGTAGGCGTCGAGCTCCCCGCCGGTCGTGTCCGCGGTGACGAGGAGGTTGCCGTCGCTGTCCGCGGAGGAGAAGGTGACCGCGAAGAAGCGGGTCCGCCTGCCGTGCCCGGCCCCCGCGAACGAGACGATCTTCTCGCCCTGCGGGATGCCGCCGATCGAGGTATCCAGGGCGAAGCTCGCGCCGCCGTCATGCGAGACGAGCAGCCCGTCGCTCGTGCCAGCATAGATGTCGTCGCCGTCCCAGTGCACGCCGCCGACCAGGAGGCCGCCCGGCCAGTCCGTCGTGTGGACCGGGTGGAAGCTGCTGCCGCCGTCGAGCGATGCGAAGAGCTGGCTCGTGTCGGAGAAGAGCAGCCGCTCCGTGTCGCAGGGGTCCACGAACAGGTAGTGAGCGTCTCCGGGCGCCCCCGGGGTGGTGACGGGCGTGTCCCACGTGGCTCCCCCGTCGGTGCTCTTGGCCAGCGTCGCCGTATCATAGATGATGTTCTCGGGGCCTCTGTAGCTCACGGCGTAGAGGACGTCTGGATCGGCGGTGAACCGGAACTGCGAGAGGACGCCGCCCTGGATGTTGCGGAAGTCGAGGTTCGT
Source organism: Sorangium sp. So ce375 (assembly GCF_051473855.1). Classification (NCBI taxonomy): domain Bacteria; kingdom Pseudomonadati; phylum Myxococcota; order Polyangiales; family Polyangiaceae; genus Sorangium; species Sorangium sp. So ce375. The sequence continues at coordinate 7,422,554 of NZ_CP150335.1, read as the reverse complement.
CCATTCCCTGCCGAAATCCCTCGTGTGGTAGACGCCCCGCATGTCGCTGGCCATGAAGATCTCGCGGCCGTCGTGGGGGTTGATCGACGGCGAGAAGAGGGCTCCTCCGCCGCCCACGCCGCGTGATCGCCACCTGCCGCGCGCGGCGCCGCTCCCGTGACCGTGGCGCTCCCCCGGCCGATGAGCGCCGAGCGCGGACGACGCGAGGCGGGCGCTCCCCAGGGCCGCCGGCTCGCCGATCGCCGCCTCCTCGGCGCAGCCTCCTGCGAGCAGCCCTGCGCCGAGGGCCAGCAAGCTCGTCATCCATCTCAAGCACGCAACGCCGCCAACCTCGATTCTCATGCTCTCTCCTTCCGCGCGGACGCCCCGGGGTTCACCGGATCCCGGGGCGAAGACCTGGCGCACAGGCTCCTTGCGCTCGTGATGCGACGATGAGCACAGGACGAAATGGAAGCGAGCACACCACAGGATCTCGATGAAATAAATCCAATCAACCGTCGTAATCGTGCGCACCGTGAGCAGCGTGCGCAGCGGTGCCCGCGACGAATGTGTGCAGCTGTGCTGGCAGCAATTCTATACGGTGACAGCGGTCTTGTTCACGCTGGCGCCATTTTTATCGGTCTGCTCCAGGGACCGATGTGAAGCGGCTGTGCCCGGCGCGGCAGGGCGCCGCGCCGGAGCGGCGCTCAGATGTTGGTGCTCTGCGGGATCTGCGATGGCATGAGGGCGACGTACGGGACGCGCTGGAGGTTGCGCTTACCGATCGTCGTCTCGATCTCGATCAGCGCGCGCTGGAACGCCTCGAGGGGCTCGTGGACCCGCGCGCCGGTGAAATAGGTGCCAGGGATGTTCCGGTCGTGGTCGCCGAGCCGCGCATTGCTGGCAATCCTGATGGTGGTCAGAGAGGTCCATCAGGGATAGACATACGGCGCGTCCAGCCCGAGCGGGAACCCGAGCTGCCAGTAGGCGAGGAGGAACAGCGTCCACGCGACGAGGAACGCCACCGAGTAAGGGACCATCAGCGCGACAAGCGTGCCGATTCCCGTGCCCTTCACGAACTTCTGGCAGAAGACCACGACGAGCGGGAAATACACCATCAGCGGCGAGATGATGTTCGTTGTCGAGTCCCCGATCCGGTACGCCGCCTGCGTGAGCTCCGGCGAGATGCCGATCGACATGAGCATGGGCACGAGGATCGGGGCGAGCAGCGCCCATTTCGCCGACGCGGACCCGATGAGGACGTCGGTGATCGCCGTGAGCAGGATGACGCCCACGATGGTCACCGCGCTCGGGAGCGCCATCGCCTGCAGCGCCGCGGCGCCCTTCAGCGCGAGGAGCGCGCCGAGGTTCGAGCGATTGAAGAGGTAGATGAACTGCGCCGCGAAGAAGGCCATGACCAGGTAATAGGCCATGGTGCTCATCGTCTTGCTCATGCCGTCGATCACGTCGCGGTGGCTCGTGAACGTCCCGGACGCGTAGCCATAGACGAGCCCCGGGATGAGGAAGAAGAGGAAGATGAGGGGCACGATCGCGCCCATGAGCGGCGCGCCGCTGACCGTGAGCTGCCCGCTCGGCGCGCGCAGCGGCGATGAGGCCGGCGCGCCCGCCGCGACGAGCAGCGCGACGCCGGCCGCCATCGACGCGAGGGCCAGCCAGAGCGCGCGCGCCTCGCGCGGCGTGAGCGCCGCCGTCATGCGCTGCTCCGGATCGGGCGCGGCGTCCACGGGCGTTCGCGCGACGCGCGGCTCGATCACGCGGTCGGTGATGTACCAACCGACCGCGACGATGACGAGGCAGGAGGCGCCGCAGAAGAACCAGTTGCAGAGCGGGTTCACGGTGCGCTTCGGGTCGAGGATGCTCGCGCCGGCCTGCGTGAGGCCCTGCAGCAGCGGGTCGAGGCTCGACGGGATGAAGTTCGCGCTGAAGCCGCCCGACACGCCCGCGAACGCCGCGGCGATGCCCGCGAGCGGGTGCCGGCCGGCGGCCTGGAAGATGACGCCGCCGAGCGGGATGACGAGCACGTACCCCGCGTCCGCCGCGGTGTGGCTCGCGATGGCCACGAGGATCAGCATCGGCGTGAGCAGCACCCTCGGCGTGACCGCGAGGACCTTCTTCAGGCCGGCGTCGATGAACCCCGAGCGCTCCGCGATGCCGACCCCGAGCAGGGCCACGAGCACCACGCCGAGCGGCGGGAAGCTCGTGAAGGTCTGCACCATGGTCGCGAGGAACTCGGTGATCGCCTTGCCCGAGAGCTGGCTGTGGACCACGAGCGGCTGCTTCGTGCGCGGGTCGATCTCGCTGAACTGGAGCGTGGCGAGCCCCGCCGAGAGGACCACGACCACCGCGGCCAGCAGGACGAAGAGGACGGCCGGATCAGGCAGCTTGTTGCCCGCGCGTTCCAGCGCGTCGAGGATGCGGCTCGCCCCGCGGATCTCGTCGCGGGGCAGGGGAAGGGTTTGCTCGCGTTGCTCGCTGGACATGCGCTCATCTTAAAGCGATCACCCCGTGCAGCGTGAAGCGGCAAACAGTTGCCGCCGGCTTCGGGCGGACACCGGTTGTGCTCGTGCAGGAGCAACGGATCGCCACCGGCTGTTGCTGGGGCAGCAATGGGCGTGTCGAGCGTCGCCCACGATGAGGGATGTAAAGAGCGAATCTCCGCGCCCATTTCAGAGGTTTCGCTCGCTGGATCGTAATTCTCAGCCGTCCTGATGGTGGCGGGGGGCCGCCATGAGCATGTGCCGTCGACACGGCAGCAAGCGGCTCACTCTGGCACAGAATCGTCGTTTCACACTTAGAAATACGTACTTTGCGCTGGCACATCACTTGCTGAAGGGGCGGCATGAAGACCTTTGTCCAATGGTTGGTTCCCGTCGCGTTGCTTCATGCTTTCGCTTGCTCCGACACGGTCGAGAAGCCTTCCGGTGACGGTTCGGCGGGCGGCACGCCCGATGAGACGATGTCCTCCAGCGTATCGAGCGGTACCGGCGGCACCCCCGAAGAGACCACGTCGTCCAGCGCGTCGACCGGCGGCAACACCCCCGTGGCGTGTCAGCTCGGAGACGGCGCTCCGCCGGGAGCGCCGTGCGCGGAGGAGGGCGAGCTATGCGACTACGCGTGCTCCAACTGCTTGGTCGAATGCACCGGCGGCGTGTGGGTCGAGCGCTGTTATAAGTGTCCCTCGTCGCCGCCTCGGGACGGAGAGGACTGCAGCACCTATGACAGCGTGGGACCGTGCAGCTATGGGCTCCAGTGCGGCACATCGATCGCCGTGTGCGATGAATCGACGAGGTTGTGGGTGGTCACCTGCGGTAACCAGCGAAACGGGAGCGGCGGGGGCGGAGGCGGAGGCGGCGAGGAAGGTGGCGGCGACGCCGAGAGCGGCGGTGGCGGCAGCGACGACCACGAGGGCGGCTGCGGCTAGAACGCCGATCGCGTTGAAACACGGAGAATTTTCACAGGGAGGCAGGGAGGCGGGGAGGAAGAGAGAAAATGAATTTCTCCCTCTTGCCGTCTCTCGCTCCCCGCCTCCCCGCCTCCCTGTGAATTCCTATTTTTTTTTCTCGGCGTAGGCGACGCCGAGAACGGCGCATTCCGCGGAAGGACTTCTGGCGGGCGGAGCTCAGGAGGCGTTCCGGCGTGACTCGTTGTTCTTCGTCTCCGGGGGAGACGTCGCGCCGACGGAGGTCGAGGTGCCCGCCGTCGCGCCGGTCGTCCCCGCGGCGCCGCGCTCGCTCGACAGCTGCCCGGTGCTCGTCCTCGCCTCGCTCGGCTGCTGCTCGCGGTAGAGCCGGATCTCGTTCCGCACGTCGGTCACGCCCGAGACCCGCTCGGCGAGCGCCTCGAGCTGGTGCTTGAAGCGGCGCTCGCGGACGGTCCCGGAGAGGATGACCTCGCCGTTCTGTACCTTCACCTCGACGTCGCCCGCGTCGAGGTCCGGCTGATCGGAGATCTGGTCGCAGATATCCTCGCGGATCCGCTCGTCCGAGCGCTTGTACCCCTTGGGCGGGCGGCCGCGCGAGCCGCTGAGCCCGCCGCCCAGTCGAGCGGTCTGGAAGCTGGGGCCGCCTGAGGCCTGTCCGCCGAATCCCTGTCCGCGGGAGGGGTGAGGGTAAAGGCCTTGATCGCCGCCGGAGGACGACTGGTGGCCTTCGTACCCGCGCTGCTGTCCTGGCCGCTCGCTCCAGCCGCGCTCGTCATCGGCCCACTGCCGGAGGCCTCCGCGGGCTCCGTAGTCGTCGTGCTGACCTCCGCCCAGCCCTCCCTGACGACCGAAGCCGCCCTGGCCGCCACCAGATCCACCCTGGCCACCGAATCCACCCTGGCCGCCGAAGCCGCCCTGGCCGCCCTGGCCACCGAATCCACCCTGGCTGCCGAAGCTACCCTGGCTGCCGAAGCTACCCTGGCTGCCGAAGCCGCCCTGGCCGCCGAAGCCGCCCTGGCCGCCCTGGCCGCCGCCGAATCCACCCTGTCCGCCGAGGCTGCCCTGGCCGGCGCCATAACCGCCCTGGTTGCTATCGAATCCACCCTGTCCGCCGAAGCGGCCCTGTACGCCCTCGCCGCCAAAGGCGCCCTGTCCACCGCCGAAGCCGCGGTGGCTGCCGCCGAATCCCTGGCCGCCGTAGCCGCCGAGTCCACCCTGACCACCGAAGCCGCCCTGGCCGCCACCGAAGCCGCCCTGGCCGCCGCCGACTCCGCCCTGGCCGCCGCCGTAACCGCCTTGGCCGCCGCCGAAGCCGCCTTGGCCGCCGTAGCCGCCCTGGCCGCCGCCGAAGTGACCTTGGCCGCCGTAACCGCCCTGGCCGCCACCGAAGCCGCCCTGGCGGCCGCCGAAGCCGCCTTCGCCGCCGCCGCTGCCGCGCCTGGCGTCAAAATCGTCGCGACCTCCTCGCTGGAAGTCATCACGCTGGCCGGCCCAGGCCTCGTGCTGGGCGTCTTCGCGCTGCCCAGCGCCGTGGCCTTGTCGGGTCTCCCAGCCGCGTCCGCCGTAGCCGCGCCAGCTCGTGTCGCCCTCGCCCTGGTAGCCGCGTCCGCCGGACTCGCGCTGATCGGAGCCGCCGCGGAGGTCATCGTGACCGCCGCGCGAATGGCCTCGATCGTCTCGCTGGAGGACTTGCTCATAGTTGCCACGGTGCCCGTAACTAGCATCCCCGGTCGCTCCGCGCTCGCCTCGATATCGCTCGTCCCCACGTTGACCCCGGATCCCCCCGAATCTCTCGTCATCGCGCCCCGGTCCGTCGTTATGTTCCTCGTCGATCCATCCCTGACGATTCCGCATGACTCCTCCGCCTTTCTTGGGAGGCAAGCGACACGGCAGCGAAACTGCGCCGCTCCTCTCCGGTGATCCAGCCGACGCTCGGTCGACGCGCGAGAGCGCGGAAGACAGCCGTTTCGGGCCGCCTCTCGTGCGCGCCTGTCCGGCGCCACGTGGCCTGAAGAACCAAGGCCCTGACGCCCCGGTGCGGTCCGTCATCGCAAGGGGTATTCCAGGACCAGCGGAGCGGTGTTTCGCTCCATTTTCAGGAAGATTACGTCCCGCAACGCGCGAGCCGAGGTGCAAAGCGCCCCAGGTCAGAGCGACAAATCGTCCCATCGAGACGTCATGCCACAGTGACGACATCGTGAATTAGGGCGTCCCCTGAGAATGCCTCGGGGACCGACGGACGAGCTCCGGCGCACTCAGGGCGCTTTACACGACTCCTAAAAGGCCCATGGGCAAAAGACGTTGGATCAGGTGCCCTGGACGTCGGTCGTACGGTTGTGCTCGGCGCGGAGCCATTCCGCTCCGCTCGGTTCGGCCGGTCCCTTGGCAGGCTCATCCGGTGCCGCGGAGAGCCATGTCACGACGCTCCAAACGATCGAGGGGACGGAGCCGGGGGGTGGACCTCTCGGGTCGGGCCAGCGCGATCCGCTCGGCGGGGTCGGCCTGCGGCCGCTCACTGCGGCGCGCGCAGCGCCTCGAGGATCCTGTCCAGTCGCTCGACGATCGCCTGGCTCTCGCTTTCCGCTCCCTTCGGCGTGCCGAGCGCGGAGGTCGCGAGCGTCGGGCCGAACGTCATCACGAAGGACGCGATCGCCTTCCCCGGAGCGGTGCGCGCGAAGACGTCGGCGTAGCCGACGGACAGGCAGGTCGAGATGAACAAAAGGGCGTCGACGAAGCTCGCGCACCGCGGGTTCTCGTCGTGCTCGGCCAGGTAGAAGAGGTACGAGCAGCCGAGGATCATCACCGCGAGCGAGTCGATCGGATCGCGCGTCATCGCGCTCCGGAAGCGCTGCTTCAGCTGGTCGTACGAGAGCTCGCCCGCCCCACCCGCGGCGAGGCCCATCGCGACCAGGGCGACCGCGCCGCGCACCCTCTCGTCCGGACCGACCGACGGGGCCGCCCGACCGGCCGAAGAGGGCGCGCCCACGACATCTTCCAGGATCTTCCTTGCGGCGAGTGGTGACGTGTCTCCCAAGGCGCGCCCTCCTGCCCGCGCCGCAGGCCGCGGCGCAGAATCCATGTCTCGCACGGACTCAGGCGGAAGGGAACCGGCCGCGCGCCTCACCGAAAATCCATTCGCGCGGAAGGCACCCGCGATTACCCTCGCGCCTTCCTCGGAGCTCCTATGCCGTCCCAGCGAAGCGTGACGAGATGGCTCGAACGAGCCCCTGCGCCGGTGTTCACGGCCTTCGCCGTGATCGCCGCGTTCGCGACCTACTTTTGCATGTACGCCTTCCGCAAGCCGTTCGCGGTCGGCTCCTTCAAGGGGACGGTCGCGCTGCCGCTGCTCCCCGCGCTCGACCTGAAGAGCCTCTACATCATCGCCCAGGTGCTCGGGTACTGCGCCTCCAAGTTCCTCGGCATCAAGATCGTCTCCGAGATGCCGCCCGAGCGGCGCGCGCTCGCCATCCTCGCCTGCATCGGGGCGAGCGAGGCCGCGCTCGTCCTGTTCGGGCTCGCCCCGGCCCCGTACGCCGCCCTCTTCCTGGTGCTGAACGGCCTGCCCCTCGGCATGGTCTGGGGGCTCGTCTTCGGCTTCCTCGAGGGGCGCCGCGTGAGCGATCTGCTCGGCGCCGGCCTCTGCGCCAGCTTCATCGTCGCGAGCGGCTTCGTAAAGACGGTTGGTAAACTCACGCTCGGCTGGGGGGTCCCGGAGGTCTGGATGCCCGCCGTGACGGGCGCCCTCTTCTTCCCGCCGCTGCTCCTCTCGGTGTGGATGCTCGCGCAGATCCCTCCGCCGTCCGCGGACGACGAGGCGCTCCGGACCCGGCGCGCGCCGATGGACCGCGCCGCGCGGCGCGCGTTCGTCCTGGCGAACGCGGGCGGGCTCGCGGCCCTGGTCCTCGGCTACGTCGTCCTCACGGCCTACCGCGATTTCCGGGACAACTTCGCCCGCGAGATCTGGGACGCGATCGGCTACGCCGATCAGCCGGCCATCCTGACGACGGCCGAGATCCCGGTGGCCATCGGCGCGCTCCTCTCTGTCGCGGCGATGATCGGCATCCGCAACAACCGCACGGCGCTCGCCGCGATCCACGGCGTCATGGTCGCCGGGGCGGCGCTCGCGGGGGTGAGCACCGCGCTCTACCAGGCGGGCGTCATCGGCCCTGTCGCCTGGATGATCAGCGTCGGGCTCGGGCTCTACGTGGGGTACGTCCCGTACAACTGCGTCCTCTTCGACAGGCTCATCGCGGCCGTCGGCTCGGTGGCGACGGCGGGCTTCCTGATCACGGCGGCCGACGCCTTCGGCTACCTCGGGAGCGTGGCGCTGCTGCTCTACAAGAGCTTTGGCCAGGCGAAGCGCTCGTGGATCGAGTTCTTCCTCGGCTTCAGCTACGCGACCGCGTTCGTCTGCGGGGCCCTCTTCGCCGCATCCGCGGCGTACTTCTGGCTGCGCACCCGCGGCCCGTCCGCCGCCGTGCGGCCCGCGGCGCTCGACGCCTGAGCGCGCCGCTCCCGGCCACGCGGCGGCGCGGCCGCCGGCTCCTCCCAGGTAGGGCGGCCGCGCCGGAGCGGCCCACCCCGGGATCTCGCGGGGCGCGGGCGCGCGTGACGGGGTGGGCTCAGCTGTCCGTGTCGGTCTCGCAGCCGACCTGGAGCTGGACCTGCCCGCCCGCCTGGGCGCGGGCGCAGGTCGCGGGGCACATCACGATCTTCGTCGGCGTGCCGCCGGTCGCGGGGTCGGCGTCGTAGTACCAGCCGCCGGCGGTCGCATCGCAGCGCGCCTCGCTGGCCACGTAGAGGATGGTCGACGGGTCGGTGCCCTCCGGCGGCGTGTGCCTCACGTTGAGCATCCCGTAATCGAGCGTCTGCCCGGAGGACGGCGCCGGGACCTGGTACTCGCACGCGAGGCTCGTCCCACGGATCGCGTCGAGCGCGTCGAGGAGCGCCTGCCTCACGTCGGAGCTCGTGTCGATGGAGTAGGCGGACTTCGTCCCGCCGCCCTCGGCGATGCGGTTCATCGTGGCCTGGGCGCCCACGTCGTCCCCATCGAAGACGCCGATGACGAAGGTCGAGATGCTCGGCGAGCCGCTGAGCCCCTCCGCCGCGATCTCCGCGATGCCGTCGGCGGACAGGGGATCGCACTCGGTGGGCATCCCGTCGGTGGCGAGCACGGCGACGACTCGGTGGGTCGGGTTCGCCTGGGCGTGGGCCCGGGCCTGAGCGATCGCGCCGGACAGGGCGCCGGCGGTGGGCGTGCCCCCCTCGGGCATCTTCTGAGCGATCGACCCGATGAGCTCGCCGGCCCAGGCGGCGTCGAGCGGCGCGATCGAGACGGCGGGCGTCGCGTAGTCCTCGGTGACGCACGAGTACGGATGCGCGCAGGTGCTCCGGGACACCCGGACGCACATGCCATCGCGGTCGGCGCACTGCTCGCCCACGCCGGTGCAGGGGTCACCGGTCCTGGAGCACGCGCCGAGATCCATGCACTCGTCGCCTTCCGAGCAGTCCGTGTCGGTGACGCAGATCTCGACGGTCGTCGCCAGCGAGCTGCGGCAGACCCGGAGCGCGCACGGCCCGTTGTCGCCGCACTGCTCGTTGTTCGTGCAGGTCGTGGGCACGTCGTCGGCCATCTGAGGGAAGTACTGGAGCCCGACGCCGAGCCCCTCCGACTGAGGGTCGGTGAAGAAGTCCTCGAGCGCCTGGGTGACGGCGCGCCACTTGGTGCCGCCCGTCGCGAGCAGCTCCTCCATCGACCCTGACGCGTCGAGCATGATGTAGAGGTCGAGCGGCGTGGGCTCCGCCGCGCGCGTCTCCCCCACGCACGATGCACCGCCGCCGGCGCCCTCTCCCGCGCTGCTGCTGGGCCCGCCGCCGGTCCCTCCGTGCCCGCCGGTGCCAGATGCCGAGCCCGTCTCCCCACCCATCCCCGAGCCCGCCCCCGAGCCCGTCTCCCCGCCCGTCCCCGAGCCCGTGCTGGCCTCGCCACCCGCTCCGCCGGCTCCGCTGCCGAAGACCAAGGGCTCGACCCCACTGCACGCCGCGAAGATCACGCTGATCCCCGTCGCGGCGAGCGCCACCCTCGTGGACCGGCTCGTCATGAGGAGAATCGAAACATCTTGGAAGCGCTTTGTCGAGATCGCCGACGCGAGCGCTCCGTCTCGGTTCTGGTCCGATGGGGGGAGGGGGTCAGTTGATCGGCGGGATCTCGGTCTTGCAACCGACCTGGAGCTGGACTTGCCCGCCCGACTGGAAGCGGGTGCAGGTCGCGGGGCACATCACGATCTTCGTCGGCGTGCCGCCGGTCGCGGGATCGACGTCGTAGTACCAGCCGCCGGCGGTCGCGTCGCAGCGCGCCTCGCTGGTCACGTAGAAGATGGTCGACGGGTCGCTGGCCTCCGGCGGCGTGTGCTGGACGTTGAGCGTCCCGTAATCGAGCGTCTGTCCGGCGGACGGCGCCGGGACCTGGTACTCGCACGCGAGGCTCGCCCCGCGGATGGCGCTGAGCGCGTCGAGGAACGCCTGCGTCACATCGGAGCTCGTGTCGATGAAGAAGGCCGACGTCGTCCCGCCGCCCTCGGCGATGCGGTTCATCGTGTCCTGGGCGCCGTCGTCGTTCCCGTCGAAGACGCCGATGACGAAGGTCGAGATGCTCGGCGAGCCGCTCAGCCCCGCGGCTGCGATCTCCCCGATGCCGTCAGCGGACTTGGGATCGCACTGGGTGGGCATCCCGTCGGTGGCGAGCACGGCGACGACCCGGTGGGTGGGGTTCGCCTCGGCGTGGGCTCGAGCCTGGGCGATCGCGCCGGACAGGGCGCCCGCGGTGGGCGTGCCCCCGTCGGGCTCTTTCCGGTCGATCGACCCGATGAGCTTGTCGGCCCATGCCGCGTCGAGCGGCGCGATCGAGACGGCGGGCGTCGCGTAGTCCTCGGTGACGCACGAGTACGGGTTCGCGCAGGTGCTCCGGGACAGCTTGGCGCACGTGCCACCGTTCCCAGGACACCGCGTGCCCACGCTGTTGCAGAGCTCGCCGTTCCGGGGGCACACGCCGAGATCCGTGCACGCGTCGCCTTCCGCGCAGTCCGCGTCGGTGACGCAGACCTGGAGGGTCCTGACGAACGCGTCGCGGCAGACCCGGAGCGCGCACGGCCCGTTGTCGCCGCACTGCGCGTCGTTCGTGCAGCTCATGGGCACGTCGTCGTCCATCTGGGGGAAGTACTGGAGCCCGACGCCGAGCCCCTCCGACTGAGGATCGGTGAAGAAGGCCTCGAGCGCCTGGGTCACGGCGCGCCACTTGGTGCCGCCCGTCGCGAGCTGCTCATCCATCGACCCCGACGCGTCGAGCATGATGTAGAGGTCGAGCGGCACGAGCTCCGCCGTCGTGGTCTCCCCTGCGCACGACGTACCGCCGCCGGTGCCCTCTCCCGAGCCCGCGCCGCTGCTGGGCCCGCCGGTGATGTCTCCAGGGTCGCCGGTGCCGTACCCCGAGCTCGTCGTCGAGCCCGTCCCCGAGCCCGCGCCCGAGCCCGTCTCCGTGCTCGTGCCGGCCCCGGCGCCCGCTCCGCCGGCTCCGTCGCCGAAGACCGAGCCATCGCCCCCACCGCACGCCGCGAAGATCACGCTGAGCCCCGTCGCGGCGAGCGCCACCCTCGTTGACCGGTTCTTCATGAGAGAATCGAAACACCCTGGAAGCGCTTTGTCGAGCGCGTTGACTCGAGCGCTCCGTCGCGATGCTGGCCCGATGTGGGACGGGGTGAGACGCCTGAAGGCAGAGAAGGCGATAACCGCGCTCCTCGTGTGCTTGTGGGCACAGGATCGCTCTGAAGCACAGGATTGTTCGGGAGCGTGAGGTGCTTTGGAGCACAGGGCTGCTCCGGCGCGTAGGGCCCCGCCGGAGCGCAGGGTGCTTTGGAGTACAGGGGGGCTCCGGCGCGCGGGCAGCGCCGAGCTCAGGGATGCTTCTTCGGACCCACGAGGCTGCGGAGCACGGCGCGGGCGACCTCGGCTCCCGTCGCGTCGCGCAGGCTCACCGGGATCTCGTACTCCCTCCGCTCGCTCGTCTCGGGCAGAGGGCACTCGCAGACGGCGCGGATCGTCCCGCGGGCCTTCTTCAGGTACTCGATCGAGAGGCCCGCGACGATGAACCGGGCGTCGTCGGGCAGCGCATAGGAGAGCGCCGTGTTGCCGGTGAGCTCGGCGAGGTTGACGAGCGCGACGGCGTGCACCGAGCGGAGGTGGTTGCGCAGCCCCGGACGGTCGCGCATCGACACCTCCGCGCGCCCGCGCTCGAGGACCTCGATCTCGGCGCGGATCGTCGCCGTGTACGGGGCCATCGCGCCGATGAGCCTGCTGAACAGGCGCTTGCCCCCCGGCAAGGGGCTCAGCTTGTCCCAGACGTCGCGGACGGTGTTGCGGCGCGAGGTCGCCGCGATCGATGCGAAGGTGAAGTCGTTGAGCTTCATGCGCTTGGATCCGCGTGGAGGGCGGCAGCCTGCCTCAAGTCGCCGGCGCGCGCACCCGGAATCCCCGGCGAGCCCGAGCGTCCCGAGGTCTCCTCCAGATGCAACCCGGGTGCAGAAAGATTCATTCTCCGGGTGAATTGTGTGCCTGGATGCTATTCGATGTTCGGATGGTTCCGGAACGCCCGGGATCCCCGTTCTCGCGAGGATGCCGCGGCATTTCCGGCGTCCGGACGCCCGCGAGCGGCCGTTCGGCCCCAGGTCCACCGCGGGGGGCCTGCGCGGTGAGGCAATCCCCTCTCCGTGCCCGGAACTGGACTTGTGTATGACAAGACCTCGCCGCCCGGGCCAAGGTGGTCCAACCGAGAAAGAGCGCGCCTTCGAGCTGCTCTTTCGTGAGAAAACATCCTCGCTCGTCTCGCGCTGGCTGACGGGCCTCGGGGTGCCCCTGCGCGACCGCAAAGACCTCACGCAGGAGGTCCTGTTCGCGGCGTTCCTCAGCTTCAACAAATACAATCCCGAGATCTCCCGGCCAGAGCGCTGGCTGAACAGGATCACGGTCCACACGGCCTCGCACTACCTGCAGCGGGCCCAGCACCGCTACGAAGAGCTCACGCCCGACGACGAGCTCCCGCCCCTCGTCGACCCCTCCAAGACGTCGGAAGAGCTGATGATCTCGGACCAGGAGCGGCTCGTCGTGCTGGAGCTCATGCAACAGCTCGACGTCGACGCGCACTGGATCCTGGTCGGGCACGACCTCCACAGCATCCCGATGGCGGATCTCGCGCAGCAGCGCGGCATCCCGCTGTCCACGGCGTACAAGTGGCGCGCGCGCGCCATCCGCCTGTTCCAGGACATCGTCGTGAAGCGCCGGCGCGAGGACCGGAAGAGGGAGGGCTCGCGCTTGGTGCTGCCCCTGGATCTGGCGGCGCTGCTCGCCACCGCGCGGATCTCGCCGCGCGTGCCTGACGACGTCCGGATCTCGATCTTCCGCGGCGTGCAGGAGGCGGTGGGGGCGCTCAAGGCGGGCGGCGCCGGGCAAGCCGTCGGAGGCGTCGGCCAGGCGCTGAGCGACGCTGCGGCGTGGCTCAAGGGCCTCGTGAAGCTCGTCCAGCTGCCGACCCTGGGCGCCGCGCGCCTCGTCGCCGCGCCCGCCGCGGCCACGGCAGCGGCGGCCACGGGGGCGGTCTGGCTCGCGCTCCAGCCCCCGGAGCCGCCGCCGCCGGAGGTGAAGCACGTCGTGCCCGCCCTCGCCGCCGCCATGCCGCCGCGTCGGCCCTCGCCGCCGGCGCCGCCCGTCGAGGCGCCGGAGGCCCCGGCGCATGTCGAGGCGCCGGCGCCGCCCGTCGAGCCGCCGGCTGTCCCGGCGGTTATCGAGGCGCCGCGGCGGAGCGCCTCGGTCCAGCGGCGAGCGAGCGCCCCGGCGCCCGCGCGGGGGGAGCGCGCGCCGGCGCCGGTCGCCGTCGAGACGATCGAGAAGCTCGCGATCGAGCTCGACGGGCCCGGCAGCAACCGCGACATCGCCCTGTTCGAGGCGGCCAGCGCGGCGGTGAATACGCGCGATCCGGCCCGGGCGTTCGCGGAGCTCCAGCGCTACGAGCGCGAGATGCCGAGGAGCCTCTTCGCGTCGGAGCGCAAGGTGCTCTGGATCCGGGCGCTCCTGATCGCGAGGCGCTACCCCGAGGCGCGCGCCCTGCTCAAGGAGGCGCGGCTCGATACCTCGATCGAGGTGGGGTTGCTCAACGAGCTGGACGAGATCCTGAAGCGTCGGTGAGCGGGCGATCGGGCCGCCGCGCGCGCCTCGCGGCGCGGCGGCTCAGTCGCCGGCGTAGGTGCCGAAGCTCGCCCTGCCGCTCGTGGAGACCTGCGGGGCGGCCTGGCCCACCTGCACGACCGCGGACAGGAACGCGGCCGGCTTGAGCCCCTCGTCGGGCCCCGACTCGTTGGTGATGTACTCCAGCCCGAGCCCCGCCAGAAAGCCGAACGACGTCGTGTTGCCGCCCGTGCCGAGGATCGGGACCGTCGGCGCGACGCCGACGTAGCCGAGGAGGCCGACCCGCCCTTCGCCGAGCGTCTGCACGAAGCCGCCGAGCTGCGCCGCGATCGGGAAGGCGCGGCGCTCCACCGGGTCGTAGCGGTCGACCGCGAGCGCGACGCCGACGGCGCTGAGCACGCTCCGCGTGACGAGGGGCTTCTCGACCCACGGCGCGCGGGTGACCTGCAGCGTCGCCAGCATCGCCGGGACGGTGAGGTAGGCGCGGAAGCACGTCCCCGCGGCCTCGAGCGTCTCGAAGTTGTCCTCGCCGCACAGCGGGACGGAGTGGATCGCCACCGACCCCACGAGGCGCCGGGCGCGCTCCGGATCGCCGGGCTCGTTCGAGCGCAGCGAGCTCGCGACGCGGCCCGCGTCGGAGACGAGCACCACCTTGCCCTGCGGGCTCAGCGGATCGCTGTAGACGGCCAGCCGGAGGCGCGCGTCCCCGTCGAAGTCCTCCGCGAGCGGCGGGAGCGGGAACTCCGCGCTGCTCGGCGTGACGATCCAGGTGCCGTTCTGGAGGAGCTCGATCGGCGCGCCGCCCCGCATCAGGTCGGTGCGCGTGAGCGAGACGTGGAGCGCGAGCGGGGCCACGAGCCGGTGCTTCGCCTGGCCCGTCAGCCGGATCCGGCAGTTGCCCAGCCGGAGCGGCGACGGCGAGATGACGACCGCGCCGTGCGCGAGCGGCTGCGGCCCGGGGCGCGACGGATCCACGTCGGGCGCCCGGAGAGGGGGCGGCGGGGCCGGCGCTGGCGGCTGGGCCTGCGCCGGACCGGCCTGCGCCCCCGTCGGGAGCCGCTGGCCGGCCGCTGCGCCGCCCTGGAGCTGTCCCGCGGCGCGCGGAGGTGTCCGGCCCCCTGGCGGGGCGGCGCCAGGCGCGCGGGGGCCGGGCGGGCGGACGGCTCCGGGCGGCGGGGTGCTCCCGGCGTTCGTGCGGGGCGCGATGGGCGTGGGGCCGCAGTCGACCTTCAGGTCGTCGGCGAGCGGATCGGGGAAGAGGAGCCGGGCGGGGTTCGACTCGACAAGGTTCTCGAGCGGCGGGATGGTGACCCGGTACGTCGCGTTGACGACGTTGGCCGCCGCGGGCGCGTGGAGGTTGAAGGCGGTGACGCGGAGCCAGCCGCCGCCCGGGAAGACGCGGAGGACCTTGCCGTCGGCGCGCCCGCAGCCGCCCGAGGCGACCTCGAGGACCGGCACGGTGAAGGTGCGCTGAAACGGCTGCACCCGGGCGTTGCCGCAGCTGTCGACGATGGCGAGGTAGTGGAAGTCGGCCATCTCCGATTGCTTTGGCCACTGCATGCCCAGCGTGAGCTCGCCCGCGTCGGCCGGCGGCGGCTCGGGCCGGCCGTCGCGGCAGACGTCCACCCGCTCGGGAGACGGCGCGGCTGGCGCGGCCGCCGCGCCCGACGGAGACCTCGGGGCATCGGCGACCGGGCGGTAGGCGCAGACGTGCCGGTACGAGCGGCGGCCGAGGAGCACCGGGTCGAAGTCGAGGAGGCGCTGGCCGTCCTCGGTGAGCCGCCCCCACACCGTGAGCGGCAGGGGCAGCGTCGGGGTCTGGAGCTTGATCGACCGCAGCATCTGGTCGCCGATCGGGCTCTGCCCGGGGTCCCCGGTCTGCGCGGCGCAGCCGCCGCCGCTGCACAGCCAGCGGCCGCCGCGGCGCGCGGCCTCGATCGGGACAGGATCGGCGTCGCGGACGCTCATCCAGACGCGGCGCGCATCCGGGAAGATCTCGGGCCCGCCGGTCGACGACGCGGCGGTGCTGGCCGTGCCCGGCGGCGCGCGCACGACCTGCAGGCTGCCTCCGAAGTCGGCGGGGACGGCCATCGGCGAAGCGTCGCTCGGACGCCTCAAGGTGGTCGGCGTGGCCGGCTCGGGCGTGTCCTCGTCTTCGGTCTCTCCGTCGCCCGTGTCGGGGTCGTCCTGCGCCGGCGCGGTGGAGGGCGCGGCGAGCGCGATCGCGAGCGCCACGGCCGACAGGAACATCGCGGATCTGCGTGCGCTCACGGCGAGCCCCCCTCTCCCGATCCCGGCTCTGGCTCCGGCTCCGTGTCCGTATCGGCTCCCGGCTCTGGCTCCGGCGTGACCGTGATGGGCTCGGAGGAGCACTCCGGGCTCGCGAGCAGGCGGGGCGTCACACGGAGCGTCGTCGTCCCCGGCGCGACCGCGACGCCCTGGATGATCGTCGCCTCGCTGTCCTCGCCTCGCAGGGTCACGGACGCCTCGCCGAGCGCGATCACCGTGTCGTCGTCGACGGTCAGATCGACGGGGACGGCGATGCGCACGCGCTCGGCGTTGTAGGCGCTCACCTCGAAGAGATCGCCGGGCGTCCCCGCGGCGACGGAGCTCCGGAGGGCGCGCACGCGGAGCAGGCGCGGCTCGGGATCGACGGTGAGCGAGGGGATCGGCTCGAGCGCCTTCTGCCCCGAGCTGACGGCGATCTTCACCTCGCCGCCGAGGTCGCTGAAGCACAGGGTGAAGGGCGGGCTCTCCCCGGTCGCGCCGAGCAGCACGCGCAGGCGCGAGGTCCGCTCGCGGCAGTCGGGGGTGAGCGAGAGGGCGGCCTCGCTGTGCAGCGACTCGATGATCACGGGCGCGTGCTCCACGACGCCAGGCGCGTCCAGCGGGGGCGACGCGCGGACGCGCGCCTCGCGCGCCCGGATCGCGCCCGGCCGCCAGGTGGCGCCGAGATCGTCCGGCAGGGGGCCGAGCGTGCACATGAGGGGGAGGTAGGTCGCGAGCACGCGGTCGCTGTCGCCGAGGCCCCCCGCGATGAGCGCGAAGTTTGTGGCGTCCTCGGGCAAGCCGGCGGGGAGCACCGTGATCGGGAGCTCCTCGGTGCGGTTGGCCCACGAGACGACGAGCCGCGCCTCGCCGGACCAATCGCCCTCGGAGGAGGCGGTGAAGCGGGCGTAGCCCTGGGTCCCCGCGGTGCACCGGAACGCGCCGTCCTTCACGCCGCACGAGGCCCCGTCGCCCTGCTCGCCGTCCGCCGGGTGCAGCGCGAGCGCCTCGCTCGGGACCGCGCGGACCTCGACGTAGGCGCCGTACGCCGGCTCGCTCGTCTCGGTGAGCTTGAGCGAGACCGCCGTCTGCCAGGGGCTCTGGCGGGGCAGCACCGGCTTGCCCGCGTCGTCGAGCGTATCGGCGGCGAACAGCGGCCCGGCGACGTCGGCGCGGAGCTCGACCTGCCCGCTCTCCGCGAGGGGGTAACCGCGCTCGATGCAGGCGGCGAGGAGGAGCGCGCCGGTCGCCGCCGCGAGGAGCGGCGCTCCCGGTCGGCGCCGGCGAGCTCGGGCGCGGGGCGCGTGGGGCGCGCGCGGGCAGGGGAGGGGCACGGCCGGTCGGGGCGCGCTCACTTCTGGTAGATCTCGGTGTACTCGGTCCCGAGCGGGTGGCGGTGCCAGGCGTAGGCGCTCTGGGGGAACCCGCTCTCGTCGGTGTAGTCGCACGGGCCGAGCTCCCACTCGGTGTGCCAGACGCTGGCGCCCGTCGCGGGGTCGACGGACATCCCGTGGGCGGTCACGTCGCTCTCCGGCTCGGCGGGGTCGTGCACGACGCGCGTGGCCTCGTCGAGGTAGCGCTCGAGGACCGCGACGGGGATGCGCGCCACGCGTTTGCCGGGCATCGGGATGAGAAACACGTCGCTCTTGTCAACGGTGCTGGTCATGGAGCTCTCTCCTGGCGAGCCGCGGAGGGCGGCCTTCCGGGCCGCGGGACGCCGGCGTTTCGGCCGCGCGCCGCGCGCCGCGTGGGAGCGCGGGCTCTCGATGGTGCTCTGCGCCGTCCCTCCACGCGGCGTCGAGCATACCCGCTTCGCGCGGCGCGAGGGAGCGCTTCGCGCGGCGCGAGGGAGCGCTTCGCGCGGCGCGAGGCGCCCAGGGCCTTCGTGGTCCCAGCCTCTCGGCACGGGACGCGCCGCGACCGGCCCGCCGTGGCGAGGGAAGGCGTCATTGGATGATCTCGTCGAGCAAGGATGTCAGCGGCGCTGGAGTGGACATCGCCTGTCCAGTGGCGCCGACCACCAGCGCGATCGCGTTGTTCGATGTCATGGACATGCCCTCTTCCTTCCGCGGAGTTCGCCCCGTGGACGCAGCCCGCGAGCGCCTCGCGCCGAAGCATCCGCGCTGAAACATCGAGACAAAACGGAAGCCGCCGACGGCGGGGCGTGGGCGCCCCCTGTGGTAAGCTGCCGGCGCCGTAGCCCCCCGAGCTCGTTCCGGTCGCGGCCGCCTCATGCTCTCCACGGATCGCCCGCTCGTCCTTGGTGGTCGCTACCGTCTCCTGAGCGAGATCGGCCGCGGCGGCGCGGGCGTTGTGTACGTGGCCGACGACCTCGACGGAGGCGGCCATGTCGCGGTGAAGGTCCTGCTCCGGACGCACGCGCCCGGCTCGGCGGCGGCTTCCCGGTTCGAGCGCGAGATCCGGGCCATGCGGCTGCTGGACGCGCCCGGGTTCGTGCGCATGCTCGACGCGGGCGTCGCCCGGGAGCTCGACGACGCGCCCTTCCTGGTGATGGAGCTGCTCCGGGGCCAAGACCTCGAGCAGCTCGTCACCACCCAGGGCAAGCGCTCGCCGGGCGAGGTGCAGCGCTGGCTCGGCGAGGTCGCCGAGAGCCTCGAGCTCGCCCACGCGCGAGGCTTCTCCCACCGCGATCTCAAGCCCGCGAATCTCTTCCTCGCGACCGGCGACGACGGGCGGGAGCGCGTGAAGATCCTCGACCTCGGCCTGGTCAAGGCGGTCGACCCGGGCGCGCTCGGCGCGTCGGGCGGCATCACCGCCACGGGCACGGCGATCGGCACGCCCATCTACATGGCCCCCGAGCAGGCGCGCGGGCGATCGGACCAGATCGGCCCCGCGGCGGACGTGTGGGCGATAGGCCTGATCGCCGTCCGTCTCCTGACCGGCGACCTCTACTGGACCGCGAACAGCATGGCCGAGCTGATGGTGGCGCTGCTCGTGATGCGGCTCTACCCGCCGTCGACGCGCTGGCGGTGGCTCCCTCCCGCGTTCGACGCGTGGTTCTTGAGGTCGTGCGACCGCGATCCGGCCGCGCGCTTCCCTTCGATCCGCCAGCAGAGCCTCGCGTTGCGCGCCGCGCTCGAGGGCTCCTCGGAGCCCACCGAGCCGCCCGGCTCGGGCGGCCCGGGGTCGCGCGGGGGCCGCGTGCCCGCGGACATGCTCAGCACCGATACCATCGAGCTCGCAGGCACGGTCGAAGCCACGCCCCCTCCGCTCGCCGGCGGCGTGCACCGCGACACCGACCGCTTCTTGCCGCCGCCCGGCCTCTCCAGCCCTCCGCCGCCCGGCCTCTCCAGCCCTCCGCCGCCCGGCTCCTACGGGACGCCGCCGCTCGGCGCCTCGCCGCCGCCCGGCCTGTTCTCCTCGCCGCCGCTCGGCCTCTTCGCCTCGCCGGAGGCCGAGCGGCCGCGCCACAACCTGCCGGTCCAGCGCACGCCGTTCGAGGGCCGCGCCCGCGAGCGCGCCGAGATCGCCGCGCTCCTGCTCGAGCCGAAGGCCGGCCTGCTCACGCTCACCGGCGTCGGCGGCACCGGCAAGACCCGGCTCGCGCTCCAGGTCGCCGAGGAGCTGGTCGCCGCGTTCCCCGGCGGCGTCTGCTTCGTGCCCCTCGCGTCGCTGCGCGAGCCAGCGCTTGTGCCCTCGGCGATCGCACAGGCGCTGTGCCTCGGCGAGGGCGGCGCGCGGCCTGAGCTGGAGCGCGTGGTCCAGTTCCTCCGCGACCGCCGCCTGCTGCTCCTGCTCGACAACCTCGAGCACCTGACGGCCGCGGCGCCGTCGATAGCGCACCTCGCCGCGAGCTGCCCGCACCTGTCGCTCCTCGTGACGAGCCGCGCCGCGCTGAACCTCTCGGGCGAGCGGCGCTATGTCGTGCCGCCGCTGGAGCTGCCGGACCCGCGCGAGGTCACCGTCGACGCCGCGCTGGCGAGCTCGGCGGTGAGCCTGTTCTGCCGCCGGGCGGCCGCGATCAAGCCGGGCTTCCAGCTCGGCCCCGACAACGCCGCCGAGGTCGTGGAGATCTGTGCGCGCCTCGACGGCCTGCCGCTCGCGATCGAGCTCGCCGCCTCGCGCCTGCGGGTCCTCACGCCCGCGGCGCTGCTCTCGCGCTTCGGCGACCGCGGGGCCGCCGGGCGCGCCTCCGCGGCCGCGGGCTCGTTCCGCTTGCTCACGGGCGGCGCGCGCGATCTGCCCGAGCGGCAGCAGACCATGCGCGCAGCCATCGACTGGAGCTACGGCCTCCTCGAGCGGGAGGAGCAGCTCGCCTTCCGCACGCTGGCCGTGTTCGCGGGCGGCTTCTCGCTGGCGATGGCGGACCAGATGTGCGCCTTCCGCGACCCGGCGCTCGACGCGCTCGGGATCCTCGAGTCGCTTGTCGACAAGAGCCTGGTGCTCCCGGTCGCGGGCGAGGAGCCGCGGTTCCAGATGCTCACGATCCTGCGCGAGTATGGCCTCGATCGGCTCGCGGAGGAGGGCGCCGCCGCGGCGTGCAACCGGCGCTTCGTGGAGCTCTCGCTGGAGCTCGCCGAGCGCGGCGCCGAGGCGCTCCGCGGGCCCGAGCAGGCCGCATGGCTCGCGGCGCTCGATCTGGAGCACGACAACCTCCGCCTCGCCCTGGAGCTCGCCATTGAGGGCGCCGATGCGGGCGCCGCGGTGCGCCTGGCCGCCGCGCTGTCGCGGTTCTGGTACATCCACGGGCACTACCAGGAGGGCCGCGCGTGGCTCGGCCGGGCGCTCGCGGGCGCCTCGGGCGCCGCGGGCGTCGCGTCCGAGCACGTGGCCGCGGCGCTCCGGGGCGCGGGCACGCTGGCGCTCCTCCAGTGCGACTACCGCGAGGCGCGCGCGCTGCTCGAGCGGGGCGCGGCGCTCTACCGCGAGCTCGGGGACGAGAGGGGGCTCGCCTTGGTGATCCAGACGCTCGGGAGCGTCGCGCGCGAGCAGGGCGACTACGAGCGCGCGCTCTCGCTGCACGGCGAGAGCCTCGCGCTTGCCACGCGTCGCGGCGACACGCTCGAGGCGGCGCGCGCGCTCGGCTACTCGGGCTTCGCCGCGTGGCTCTCGGGCGACACCGCGCGCGCGGAGGGCGCGTGCCGCCTCGCGCTGCCGGAGCTCCGCCGCGCGGGCGATCGCGAGGGGACCGCGACGGCGCTGCTCTACCTCGGCTGCGCGGCGCTCTACCGCGGGGAGCTCGGCGAGGCCGTCCGGCTCTGCGAGGAGAGCGAGGGCCTGTCGCGGCAGGTCAAATTCAAGGAGGGGCTCGCCTGGACGAGCAACATCCTGGGCCTCGTCGCCATCGAGCGCGGCGATCTCGCCCTGGCGGAGCGGCGCCTCAGGGCGAGCCTGCGGCTGCACCGGGAGCTCGGCGATCTCTGGCGCTCCGCGAGCGTGCTGGAGGCGCTGGCGCGCGCGGCGGTGCGGGCGGGGAAGGCGGAGCGCGGCGCCCGGCTGCTCGGCGGCGCGGCGGCGCTGCGCGACGCCATCGGCACGCCGGTGCCGCCCATCGAGCGGCCGGCCCTCACCGAGTGCGCCGCGGCCGCGCGCACGGCGCTGGGGGGAGCGGTCCACGAGGCGCGCCTCCTCGAGGGCCGGGGCGCCGGGCTCGACGCGACGATGGCGGCGGCGCTCTCGGAGTGAGGCCGTTCGCGTCGCGTGAATGAACAGGACTTCAACGTGAGTGAACGAGGTGGATTGAGCACGAATTCGCGTCTTGGAAGCAGCGCGGTTCGCTTCCGGCGTCGAGCGCGCTGTGATTCATAGGGGAGATGAAGGGCACACGATGGTTGTTTGCAGGGTTGCTCGGGATGACGTTGGCATTCCCCGCATGCTCGGATGACACGCAGGAAGGTTCTGGCGGCAGCAGCGGGGAGGGAGGCGACAGCAGCAGCGGGGAGGGAGGCGACAGCAGCAGCGGGGAGGGAGGCGGCGGCAGCAGCGGGGAGGGAGGCGGCAGCAGCGGGGAGGGAGGCGGCGGGACGGGGGGATTCACGTTCAGCGGGCCGATCACCGGAGAGACGGTCCCGGAGGACGCCACGGTGGTCGTCATCTGGCCGGTGAGCTCAAGCAGCCCCGATTACGCCGTCAGCTTCGGCAAGGGGAGCGTCTCCGGCGCGACGTTCACCGTCGGCTTCGGGTCGGCGCCGCCGCGCGTGGCGCTCAACCGTAGCGGCGTCGGCGTCGGCATCGTCGCGCTCCTTCCGCCGGGCACCCAGCTGCCCGAGGGCAAGCTCGACCCCGAAACGGTCGATATAACGCTGCTCGGGGTGAGCCCGCGACACGCGGTCATCTGGCGCGACGCCTCCGGCGAGGGCCTCGGCTGGTCCGACAGCTTCCCGGACGGGTTCGCGTGCGGCAAGTGCGTTGACTCGCCGCCAGGCGAGGGGTTCGACTTCTACGAGCCGGTCGACTGCTCTCAGGTGGAAGTCCAGACCACCTCGGACGCGGATTCGCTCGACGGCTGCAACTGGACCTGACGTCGCGGCTTGCTGACGGCGCGCGCTTCGCCGCCGGCAGATGCCATCTCTTCAGGAGGCCTTGAGCTCCGCTGGCTCGTGCGCCTCGAACTCCATTTGCATGGGCGCATCGCGCCGGGACATCGACGCAGAGCGGAGTCCGCCGACGGCGGGGCGCCGGCGCCCCCTGTGGTAAGCTGCCCGCCCCGTGGCCCCTCCCGAGCTCGTTCCGGTCGCGGTCACCTCATGTTCTCCCCGAATCGCCCGCTCGTCCTTGGTGGCCGTTACCGTCTCCTGAGCGAGATCGGCCGCGGCGGCGCGAGCGTTGTGTACCTGGCCGACGATCTCGACGGAGGCGGCCAGGTCGCGGTGAAGGTCCTGCTCCGGACGCACGTTGCCGGCTCGGCGGCGGCTTCCCGGTTCGAGCGCGAGATCCGGGCCATGCGGCTGCTGGACGCGCCCGGGTTCGTGCGCATGCTCGACGCGGGCGTCGCTCGGGAGCTCGACGACGCGCCCTTCCTTGTGATGGAGCTGCTCCGGGGCCAAGACCTCGAGCAGCTCGTCACCACCCAGGGCAAGCGCTCGCCGGGCGAGGTGCAGCGCTGGCTCGGCGAGGTCGCCGAGAGCCTCGAGCTCGCCCACGCGCGAGGCTTCTCCCACCGCGATCTCAAGCCCGCGAATCTCTTCCTCGCGACCGGCGACGACGGGCGGGAGCGCGTGAAGATCCTCGACCTCGGCCTGGTCAAGGAGGTCGGTCCCGGCGCGCTCGGCGCGTCGGGCGGTATCACCGCCACGGGCACGGCGGTCGGCACGCCCATCTACATGGCCCCCGAGCAGGCGCGCTGTCTCTCTTACCAGATCGGCCCCGCGGCGGACGTGTGGGCGATAGGCCTGATCGCCGTCCGCCTCCTGACCGGCGACCTCTACTGGGCCGCGAACAGCATGGCCGAGCTGATGGTGGCGCTGCTCGTGATGCGGCTCTACCCGCCGTCGACGCGCTGGCGGTGGCTCCCGCCCGCGTTCGACGCGTGGTTCTTGAGGTCGTGCGACCGCGATCCGGCCGCGCGCTTCCCTTCGGTCCGCCAGCAGAGCCTCGCGCTGCGCGCCGCGCTCGAGGGCTCCTCGGAGCCCACCGAGCCGCCCGGCTCGGGCGGCTCGGGGTCGCGCGGGGGCCGCGTACCCCGCGGGGGCCGCGTACCCACGGACATGCACAGCACCGCCACCATGGAGCTCGCGGGCATCGTCGAAGCCCCGTCCCAGGGGCCCGCCGGCGGCGCGCCCCGCGACACCGACCGCTTCTCGCCGCCGCCCGGCCTCTCCAGCCCTGCGCCGCCCGGCTCCCACGGGACGCCGCCGCTCGGCGCCTCGCCGCCGCCAGGGCTCTCCGCCTCGCTGCCGCCCGGCATGTTCTCCTCGCCGCCGCTCGGCCTCTTCGCTTCGCCGGAGGCCGAGCGGCCGCGCCACAACCTGCCGGTCCAGCGCACGCCGTTCGAGGGCCGCGCCCGCGAGCGCGCCGAGATCGCCGCGCTCCTGCTCGAGCCGAAGGCCGGCCTGCTCACGCTCACCGGCGTCGGCGGCACCGGCAAGACCCGGCTCGCGCTCCAGGTCGCCGAGGAGCTGGTCGCCGCGTTCCCCGGCGGCGTCTGCTTCGTGCCCCTCGCGTCGCTGCGCGAGCCAGCGCTTGTGCCCTCGGCGATCGCGCAGGCGCTGTGCCTCGGCGAGGGCGGCGCGCGACCCGATCTGGAGCGCGTGGTCCAGTTCCTCCGCGACCGCCGCCTGTTGCTCCTGCTCGACAACCTCGAGCACCTGACGGCCGCGGCGCCTGCGATAGCGCACCTCGCCGCGAGCTGCCCGCACCTGTCGCTCCTCGTGACGAGCCGCGCCGCGCTGAACCTCTCGGGCGAGCGGCGCTATGTCGTGCCGCCGCTGGAGCTGCCGGACCCGCGCGAGGTCACCGTCGACGCCGCGCTGGCGAGCTCGGCGGTGAGCCTGTTCTGCCGCCGGGCGGCCGCGATCAAGCCGGGCTTCCAGCTCGGCCCCGACAACGCCGCCGAGGTCGTGGAGATCTGCGCGCGCCTCGACGGCCTGCCGCTCGCGATCGAGCTCGCCGCCTCGCGCCTGCGGGCCCTCACGCCCGCGGCGCTGCTCTCGCGCTTCGGCGACCGCGGGGCCGCCGGGCGCACCTCCGCGGCCGCGGGCTCGTTCCACCTGCTCACGGGCGGCGCGTGTGATCTGCCCGAGCGGCAGCAGACCATGCGTGCCGCCATCGACTGGAGCTACCACCTCCTTTTGCCGGAGGAGCAGCTCGCCTTCCGCACGCTGGCCGTGTTCGCGGGCGGCTTCTCGCTCGCGATGGCGGACCAGATGTGCGCCTTCCGCGACCCGGCGCTCGACGCGCTCGGCATTCTCGAGTCGCTTGTCGACAAGAGCCTGGTGCTCCCGCTCGCGGGCGAGGAGCCGCGGTTCCAGATGCTCACGATCCTGCGCGAGTACGGCCTCGATCGGCTCGCGGAGGAGGGCGCCGCCGCGGCGTGCAACCGGCGCTTCGTGGAGCTCTCGCTGGAGCTCGCCGAGCGCGCGGCCGAGGCGCTCCGCGGGCCCGAGCAGGCCGCGTGGCTCGCGGCGCTCGATCTGGAGCACGACAACCTCCGCCTCGCCCTGGAGCTCGCGCTCGAGGGCGACGACGCGGGCGCCGGGGTGCGCCTCGCCGCCGCGCTGTCGCGGTTCTGGTACACCCACGGGCACTACCAGGAGGGCCGCGCGTGGCTCGGCCGGGCGCTCGCGGGCGCCGCGGGCGTCGCGTCCGAGCACGTGGCCGCGGCGCTCCGGGGCGCGGGCACGCTGGCGCTCCTCCAGTGCGACTACCGCGAGGCGCGGGCGCTGCTCGAGCGGGGCGCGGCGCTCTACCGCGAGCTCGGGGACGAGAGGGGGCTCGCCTCGGTGATCCAGATCCTCGGGAGCGTCGCGCGCGAGCAGGGCGACTACGAGCGGGCGTTCTCGCTGCACGGCGAGAGCCTGGCGCTCGCCACGCGCCGCGGCGACACGCTCGAGGCGTCGCGCGCGCTCGGCTACACGGGCCTCGCCGCGTGGCTCTCGGGCGACACCGCGCGCGCGGAGGGCGCGTGCCGCCTCGCGCTGCCGGAGCTCCGCCGCGCGGACGATCGCGAGGGGACCGCGACGGTGCTGCTCTACCTCGGCTGCGCGGCGCTCTACCGCGGGGAGCTCGGCGAGGCCGTCCGGCTCTGCGAGGAGAGCGAGGGCCTGTCGCGGCAGGTCAAATTCAAGGAGGGGCTCGCCTGGACGAGCAACATCCTGGGCCTCGTCGCCATCGAGCGCGGCGATCTCGCCCTGGCGGAGCGGCGCCTCAGGGCGAGCCTGCGGCTGCACCGGGAGCTCGGCGACCTCTGGCGCTCCGCGAGCGTGCTGGAGGCGCTGGCGCGCGCGGCGGTGCGGGCGGGGAAGGCGGAGCGCGGGGCCCGCCTGCTCGGCGGCGCGGCGGCGCTGCGCGACGCCATCGGCACGCCGGTGCCGCCCATCGAGCGGCCGGCCCTCACCGAGTGCGCCGCGGCCGCGCGCACGGCGCTGGGGGGAGCGGTCTACGAGGCGCGCCTCCTCGAGGGCCGGGGCGCCGGGCTCGACGCAACGATGGCGGCGGCGCTCTCGCAGTGAGCGCGATTTCGCGTCACGAGCGGACAGGACCTCGAGCGGCGTGAGCGGACGCGACGTCGCAGCGCACTTCCGCCTGGCGGCGCACCGCTGGTCATTCGGTCACGGCGTTCAGCGCGTTGACCCTGCCCGCGCCATAGGCGTCGTCGTTGCCCGGTTTGCCGAGGTCGTCGCTGCTCGCGCGGAGGGTGCGCTCGACGTCCTCGGGCGACGTCGGACCGCCGGCGCTGCTGACGATCAGCGCGGCGACGCCGGAAGCGTGCGCCGCGGCCATGCTGGTGCCCGCGGCCCAGCCCCAGCCTTCGCTGAAGGTGCTGAAGACCAGGTCGAAGATCGAACAGAGGTTGGTCACGCCGGCGACAGTGCAGGATTCGGTCCCGGGGTAGACGAAATCACCGCCAGGGGCCGCGAAATCGATGACGGATTGGCCGAAGTTCGAGTAAGAGGCCAGGCGATCGAGGTTGGCGCCGACCGGATCCAGGGCCCAACCGACGGGGCCTGTGGCCGAGATGGCGGTCACCCCGGGGAGCTGCGCGGGGACCACGACGAGCGCGGCGTCATGGTCGAGGTCGCGGGCGTCGTTGCCAGCGGCCGCGATGACCGTGGAGCCGAGCCTGCGGGCATACCGGGTGGCACGGCTGAAGGCGACGATGATCTCGGTGCAGTCGCGCGTGGGGAGGGAAACACCGCCGAACGTGCAGTTGTTGCGCGGTATGTAGGCGCCGAGGCTCATGTTGATGATGTCGGCGCCGGTCTCGGCGGCGTAGACGATCCCCTGGAGGATGCCGCTGACGGTACCGGTGGTGGTGCGCTCGGAGAGGACCTTGACGGCGAAGATCTCGGCCTCGGGGGCGACGCCGATGACGCCAACGCCGTTGTCGGCGGCGGCGATGATCCCCGCGACGTGCGTGCCGTGGTGGAAGTAGGCGCCGGGCGCGATATTCCAGTCCTCGCCGGGAACGAAGGAGCGTGACAGATCCGGCCTGAGGTTGGGAGCGAGGTCGGGGTGCTCGGCGTCGATGCCGCTGTCGACCACGGCGACGAGCGCGCCGGCGCCGCGGACGCCCGTCGCCCAGGCGTCGACGGTCCGCAGGGCGGTGTGGCCCCATTGAAGGTCGAAGTACTCATCGTCGTCGCCGGTGAACGGTGGGCTTGCGAGCTCGGCGACGGGGTTTGCGGCGACGGGCGCCCGGAGCGGAGGAGGTTGGAGCTGGACCTCGATATCTGCGGCGACGGAGCGTACGCTTGGAACGGCCCCTGTCCTGGCGCGGAAGCCGGGGTCGTTCGAGACGACCATGGCGACACCGATGTTGGGAAGGATGGCGGTGAGTCGACCTCCAGCAGCGGTGATTCGTCGCTGGAAGTCTGCGTCGAAATCGTGGTGCGCCAGGACGATGTAGGAGGCTGCCTGGACGGTGGCAGGCGCCGCGACGGTGGTGAGAACGCCTGCCGCCAGGCAGGCTCGTCGGAACTTGGTGAACATGAGTCCCCCCGGCTGGCGTTCTCGTCGAAACGCCAGCATGAATGACGGACCGTCTCGCTCCGCGAGGAACACAACCATTGCTCACGGCTGTCGCAGGCGAATGAGACAGGCGTGGATTGAAGAAAGGCTAGCAGTTGACCGTAGTCGCCACAAATCGAAAGTGTCTCCCGACAGGGAGCTTGGCTCCGAGACCCCCCCGATAGCGCTCCTCGGCGCGAGCTCGCCACGCGCGATCCTCTGAGGCCCCGACCACCTCGGACGTGGATTCGCTCGATGGGTGCAACTGGAGCTGCCGTCGCGGCCCGCGCACGGCGCGCGCTTCTCTGCCCGCGGATTCCATCTCTTCAGGAGGCCTCTTGCCCGCGCAGGCACGGCACGGCGACTCCGGTCTTTCACCGCGCGCCTGGATCCGCCGCCGCGCCCCGCCCCGCGGCCCGGCCGAGGCGCTCGGCCAGGCGGCGGAGCTGCTC
This sequence comes from Sorangium sp. So ce375, assembly GCF_051473855.1. NCBI lineage: Bacteria > Pseudomonadati > Myxococcota > Polyangiales > Polyangiaceae > Sorangium > Sorangium sp. So ce375. Next base: position 7,394,552 of record NZ_CP150335.1, on the reverse strand, counting down.
GATGAGCTCCGCTGGCTCGTGCACCTCGAACTCGAACCCCATGAACCCGAGGTGGAACGCGAGCGCATCGAGGCTCCCGCCGCCCGTGTGGACCACGCAGCGGTCGGGCGTCAGCGCCTCGATGCGCCCCGCCACGCCCGACAGCCGCTCCGAGACGGCCTGCGCGGGGGCGTGCACCGTCACGCGCGCCCGGAGCGGGTACGCGTCGGTGGAGACCGACTTCGACACGTACTCGGCCACGTCCTCCGCGGGCAGCGGGCGCGGCTTGAAGCGCCCCGCCGTCTTCGGCCTGCCCTGGATGCGATCGACGCGGAACGTCCGCCATGCGCCTCGATCGAGATCGTACGCGAGCAGGTACCATCGGCGGCTCGTGTGCACGAGCCGGTACGGCTCGACGGCGCGCGCGCTCGCGGCGCCGCTGTGGCTGCGGTAGTCGAAGCGCAGGACCTCGGCGTCCCGGCACGCGTTCGCCATCGCGGCGAGCGCGTCCGCGTCGACGGTGGGGCCGCCGTCGCCCAGCCGCACGCTCACGGCGTCGAGCGCGCTCACCTTGCGCCGGAGCCGCTTGGGGAGCACCTGCTCCAGCTTCCCGAGCGCGCGGACCGACGCCTCCTCCAGCCCCCTCACCGGTCCGGTCGCCGCCGCGCGCAGCCCCACGGCGACGGCGACGGCCTCGTCGTCCTCGAGCGGCAGCGGCGGCAGCTCCTTCCCGGCGCCGAGCTGGTAGCCGCCGCCGATGCCGGTGGCCGCGTGGACGGGGTACCCCAAGCTCCGGAGCCGGTCCACGTCGCGCCGGACGCTGCGCTCGGTGATCTCGAGCTCGCGGGCCAGCTCCGCGCCCGTCCAGAAGCGCCGGGATTGCAGCAGCGACAGCAGCTTCAGCAGCCGCGCGGAGGTCTGGACCACGTACCACCTGTCTCCTTGCGGACCGAATCTGTCCGCAATCCAGTGTAGCTTCCTCTCATCCCTCGGGCGAGGCGTCCGAAGGCGCCCCGCCCCCATCCCTGGAGCTACCGCCCATGAGCAACGCTGCTTCCTCGCACACCACGACGACCCCCGGCCCCCGGACCTACAAGGGCAGCTGCGCTTGCCGCGCTGTCCGCTTCGAGGCCGACTTCGACCCGAGCGCCGGGACGACGCAGTGCAACTGCACGATCTGCAGGAAGACAAGGTGGTGGGGCATCATCGTGAAGCCCAGCGCCTTCCGCCTGCTCTCCGGCGAGGAGGTCCTCGGCGACCACTCGCGATCGGAGGCCGGCCATGCTCGGTTCTGCAAGACCTGCGGTATCCGCGTCTTCGGGCACGGGCACCTCCCGATGCTCGGCGGCGATTACTGCTCGGTGAACCTGAACTGCCTCGACGACGCGGACCTCACCGGCGTTCCGGTGGTGTACCTCGACGGGCTCCACAACACGTGGGCGCCGATCGGCTCCACGACGTACGTCGATCCGTTCTCCGCCGCAAAGGGGGCTTGAGCCGGAGCGCACCGCGGCTCGGCCTCGCCGCCACGATGGCGACGGCGCCCTCGGCGTGAGCGGCGCTCAGCGCCCGCCGGCGTCGTCCGGGAGCCCGTCGAGCAGCGGAACGAGCACCCTGGCGTCGATCGGCTTGACAAGGTGCAGCCGGAAGCCCGCTGCGTCGCTGCTGCGCTTGTCGCTGTCCTGACCGTAACCGCTCAGGGCGATCAGGATCGGCGGGGCGTCGTGGAGGCGCGTGTGGAGCTCTCGCCCGAGCGTGTAGCCGTCCATCACGGGCAAGCCGATGTCGAGGATGGCTATTTGAGGGCGAAAGGCGTCCACGATCGACAGCGCGCGTGACGCGTCGTGCGCGATGCGCACCTCGTGGCCGCTCTTGCTCAACATCTCCGCGATCAGCTCGGCGCCGTCTCGGTTGTCGTCCACGACCAGGACGCGCCGGCGCGGCGCCTGCGGCGGCCGCGGCTCGGGCGGGCGGGCCTCGGGGGCCGCCGAGGGCGGGGCCGCCGCCGCGGGAAGACGCACCGTGAACTCGCTGCCTCGACCGACGCCGGCGCTCTTCGCGCTCACGACGCCCCCGTGCATCATCGTGAGCGTTCGCACAAGGGACAGCCCGAGGCCGAGCCCGCCCAGGGCCCGGTCCGAGCCGCGTTCCCCCTGCACGAACATCTCGAACACGTGGGGCAGCAGGCTCGGATCGATGCCCTCGCCGTCGTCCCGGACGCGCAGCACGACCTCGCCGCCCTCGCGGCCGGCCGTCACCTCGATGTGGCCTCCGGGCGGGGTATAACGCGCCGCGTTCGTGAGCAGGTTGTTGACCACCTGGGTGAGGCGGACCTCGTCGCCCTCGATCGCGAGGCCCTCGGCGGGCACCGACAAGGTGAGCTCGTGCCGCCGCTGCGCCAGGAGCGGCTCCGTCGCCTCGACCGCCTGCTCGACGACCCTCGCCAGCTCGATCCACTTCTTCGAGAGCATGACCTTGCCGCGCGCCACCCGCGCGACGTCGAGCAGGTCGTCGACGAGCCGTATCAGGTGCTGCGCCTGGCGCGCGATCACCTCGCGTTCGCGCGGCGTCGCGACGTTGCCGCGCAGCTCCATCAGCTGGACCGCCGTGAGGATGGGAGCGAGCGGATTGCGGAGCTCGTGGGACAGGAGCGCCAGGAACTCGTCCTTCTGGCGCGCCACCTCGTGGAGCTGAGCCTCTGTCTCCTTGAGCCGCGTCACGTCGACGAGCGCGCTGATCGCGCCGCGCGGCTCGCCGCTCGGCTCGCGCAGCGTCACCGCCCCGCCGTACAGGTGGATCGCGCGCCTGTCCGGGAACTCGAGCACGACCTCGTGGGGCCTCACCTCGTCGCCCCGCGCCGCCTTCTGGAGGGGCAGCTCCCCCGGGGGCACGTTCACGCCGTCGATCAGCACCTTGAACCCGCGGTCGTCTCCCGCGCCCAGGGCCGTATGTGCCAGGTTCTGCCCCGGATCGCTCCCGAGGAGCGCGTGCAAGGCGCGGTTGCCGTGCAGCTCCTGGCAGCCAGCGTCGCGGGCGACGAGCACCGCGGCCGGGACGGCATCCATCAGCACCGCGAGCTCATCCGCGCGCGCTCGCGCGAGCGCTTCCGCCTCCTTTCGATCGTGGATGTCGAACGCGGCGGCCACCCATCGCGTGACCTTGCCGTCGTCGCCCCGAATTGGCGCCACCCGGCAGAGGTGCAAGCGATAGACACCCGCCCGGGTGCGGAGCCGGTACTCCATCTCGCACGTGGTAGAGGCGGAGAGGGCCGCGGCGAAGCACTGCTGCACGTGCGCTCGATCATCGGGGTGCATGGCGGCGAGCGCGCCCTTGTCCCGGAGCGACTCCTCGCGACCGAGGCCGGTGAGCTCCGTCCATCGATCGTTGACCCAATCCAGGCGTCCCTCGGCGTCGCACGTCCAGATGATCTGAGGGAGCGCGTTGGCGAGCTTCCTGTAGTCCCCTTGGTCGCCGTCGTCAGAGCTCATATTCCCTCGACGGGTGGGACCGGCCTTTCGCGCCCTGAACGCCTCCGACCAGGACAATCTCGGGGGGCTTGGTCGGCGCGCGGACAGGCATGGAAAGACCACTTATCATTTGCGGAACTCACAGACAATCATTGCACCTTCGAAGTTCGCCCCGGCGAAGGAGCGGGCGCGCAGGGGCTCGAGTGCGAGCGCGCCCGGGGGCGGCGCTGCTGTCGCTGCGGTCAATCCCCTCGCCCCGGCGCAGAATGGCGCGCATCGGGGGCATCGACGCATTTCGGCTCAATGGTTCCGGATACTTGGGAGTGCGATGGCGCCGCCGGCCATGGGGGCAGCCCGCTCGGATCGTAAGCCAGACGTCGCCCCGCGGCTGCGCGAGCGGGCGCGCGCCGGAGCGAGGCGAGCTCTGCAAGGGGTTATGGGATGGCGCCTTGGGCGGATTTGCCGCGCTCGACGTGCCGGCGGAGGGCGGCGGCGGAGCGGCGAGCCACCGCGAGCTCCGCGGGGAGCACGCGGTCGCGACGGCTCGCTGCCGCCTTTGATTACGGGGAGGTCGCTTTGACGACAGCGTTGATGATCGCGTCCAGGTCGACCGCGTTCGCCATCGCCTCGTAGCCCGCGTCGTTCGGGTGCAGCTTGTCCGCGTCGTAGGCCGGGAGCAGGCGGCTCGGATCGGCCGGATCGCGCAGCGCCTTGTCGAAATCGATCACCCCGTCGAAGGCGGCGCTCGTGCGGATCCAGGTGTTCAGCTTCTGCCGCTCCTGCTCGCCTTTCGCGGTTCCATAGTCGCCCTTGTAGGTGCCGTTCGAGCCGGCGAACGGCACCAGGGTGCCACCGTAGATCTTGAGCCCGGCGGCGTGGGCAGACTGGATGAGCTGCTGGACTGCGGGGATCAGATCCGCGGCCTTGGCGGAGCGGTCGCCGATGTCGTTGATGCCTGCGAGAAGGATGATCGCGCGGGCGCCGGGCTGGGTCAGCACGTCGCGCGCCAGGCGGGCCGGGACGGGATACCCGAACTGGAGCTGGGGACGTACGGTGAGCAGCTCGTTCCCGATGATCCCGGCGTTCGCCACGGAGAGGGTCGGGCCCTTGCGGCGGGCCAGGAGCTGCGCGAGGTAATCCGGGTAGCGATGGTTGTCGTTCTTCGTCGACAGATATCCATCCGTGATCGAATCGCCGAGCGTGATCAGGGTGCCGACGACGTCCGGAGTGGCCTTGACGTCGACGCCCGACACGGCCATCCAGCACGAGATCTTCCGCGAGAACTGCTTGTCGGCGCCGTTCCCGGTCTGGTTGCCCGAGGCGAGGAAGTTGTCCTGTGCCGCAAAGTAGTGTTGCGTGATCGGCCCGGTCTTGACAGGCAGGTAGACGTTCACCGCCAGCGTCTGCAGCGGCTGGACCTTCAGCGCCACGGGGTCGCTCACCGCGTCGCCGCCCGCGGCGATGGTGATCGAGGCCTGACCTCCGAAGCGCAGCGGCAGCGCGCTCCCCGCGACCGTGGCCGCTCCACCCGCCGAGAGCGCGACCGACGCCGCGCCCACCTTGAGCGGCTCGCTGCCGCCGGCGTTGGATATCCGAATGCGCACCGAGCTCCCGCCCGCGCTCACCCGGACGATGTTCCGGACCGTCTGGCCGGCGAGGCCGACGTCCGAGGGACAATCCTGCGAGTTGAACGTGCCGCCGGGCGTCGGGCTGCTGTGCCATCCAACGACCCAGCGCCCCTCAGGCGCCTTGTCCGCGGCCAGCGCGGGGCCCCCCAGCGCGCTGGTGATCAGCGCGACCACCGCGGCGATGAAGGGAGCGCGCGGCGGGCGACCGAGCCTCGCCGCTTTCGGATGGAGCAAGGAGCTCAGTGCGCTGCGGCGCCCTGAGGTGATTCCGTGAGGTCGCTGTGTGTTTGCCATCGGTCCTCTCCGAGTGGTTCGCGCGGAGCGCGGAAAAATCCCCTGGCTCCTCTGGGCTGCACGCTCACGTCGACCGGATCTGTCCGCAAATCTCCACAAGCTGCGTCGGAGCTGTCGGCATGGGCGCGCCCGGGGGTAGGATGCCAGCGCGGGGGGAAGGAGATGCAAACGCCTCGGGGGCGTCAAGCCCGAGCTGCGCGCTGCTCCGCGCAGGTCGAGGAATGTGCCGCGGCGCATTTGCGTTGAATTTGCCGTGGCGCGGTGCGGTAATCGTCCGAGGAGCCCTCCGGATGCTCGGGCGGTGTGGCTCGCGGGCATCACCATGGACAGGGACGCGTGACGGGCGGACGAGACAGCGGCGGGGACCATCCGGCGGGCGAGAGCGTCCCGCCCGCGCCCGTCGAGGCGAGCGGCGCCGAAGGCGCGCCCGCGGCCGAGCTGCGGTCGGTCGCGGCGGGCGGCGCCACGCTCTGGCTCACGCAGGCGCCCGGGTTCTCGCTGTGGCGGGGCGAGGTGGCCGCGCCGGATCGGCTGCGGATCGAGGGGCGCGACGGCTACCTCCACGAGCTCCGGCTCGAGCCGGTCGGCGTGCTGCGGCTCGGCCGCGTGGAGCGCGTGGGCGACGAGCGCAACGATCTCGTCTACCCCGACGTCGCGTCGCGGCTCGCGGCCGCGCTGCGCCACGACGGCGTTCGCTGGTGGCTGCGCCGCCGCGAGGAGTGCAGCGTGCCCGTGCAGGTCGGCGCGCGGCACCTGGCGCGCGGGGAGGAGTCGCCGCTCGTCCACGGCACCTTCGTCTGCGTCGGCGGCATGCGCGCGACGTTCTTCGACCGCCGCTACGCCGCGCTGTCGGTCCCTGCCGGGGCGGTGGACCCGGCGACGGGCCTGCTCGCGCGCGCCGGCCTGGAGCAGGAGTGCGCGTCGCTCCTCGCGCGCAAGGGCCAGGGCGCGCTCGTGCTGCTGCGGCCGCTCCAGGCGGGCGCGCCCTCGCGCGCGGCGGCTGCGCTGGTCGCCGTGCACCGGCTGTGGCCGGATCTGCCGGTCGGCGACGCGGACGGCACGGCGGTCCTGCTCGTGCGGGGCGGCGCCGCCGAGGCGGCCGCCGCGGCCCGGCGCGCCCTGGAGGCCGCGGAGGCCGCCGGGCTCGGGGAGTTCGCGTGCGGCTACTTCACGGTCGCCGGCGAGGCGGACGTCGCCGGCCGCGAGGTCGAGCTCGGCCTGCATGCGATCGCGTCGCTCGCGGCGGAGCGCGAGCGGGGCGCGTCGCTCGCGGCGGAGCGCGAGCGGGGCGCGCCGGGGGCGTCCACCCCCGTGACGGAGCTCCGCGACGGCGCGGCGAGCGCGCGCTTCGCCGCGCCGTTCGAGGTGATCGAGGCGTCGCGGAGCGGGCGCAAGGCGACCGTCCTGTTCGGCATCGAGGAGCAGAGCGCGCTCGGAGGCGTCGGGCCGCACGTCATCGGGGCGCTCGCGCAGGAGCTCGCGGCGGTCGTCGCGAGCCACGCGGGCGCCGGCGCCCTGATCGCGCCGCTCGCGCCCGGCGTGGTCGCCGCGTGTGTGCCCCGCAAGGCGGATCCGGCGGTGATGGCGAGCGCGGTGCAGTGCGACTGGCACGGCCGGCCGCCCATCCTGGACGGGAGGGTCGAGCACGCGCGGACCCTCTCGTGGGAGCTCCTGCACGACGCCGACGCGGGCGCGCGGGCGGCGGAGATCTCGCGCGAGTGCGGCGATCCGCACGGGGTGCTCTCGGCGCTGAGCGGCGGCCTGCCCTATCCCATCGCGGGGCGGGTGCGGGCGGCGATCGGGGCGTCGAGCGCGATCGAGCGGGTGAAGATGCTGTTCGACGTGCTCGAGGGCACGTGGCGCTTCATCGCGACGGTGCTCGTCTCGGCCTTCTTCAGCGGCGGCAGCGCGCCCCCGACCTCGGCGCGCGGCGCCGCGGGCGGCGGGGCGGGCGGGGCGCCTCCCGGGTGGAGCGCGCTGCTCGACTTCCACGGCCGCACGCGCACGCGCGACGGCCTGGCGCTCGGCGCGTGGCGCGAGCTCGCGCGCACGGCGGCGCGGGCGTTCGGCGATCGCGACGATCCGATCGGCTCGATGGCGAGGGAGGTGCTCGACGTCAAGCTGTCGCACAACCAGACGTTCGAGACGCTCTCGAACCTGATGCAGGCCGAGCGCAACCAGTTCGCGCACGGCCACTACACCGAGGCGCGGGCGGCCGCGGATCTACCCGACTTCGAGCAGATGACGCGCGCGCTCCTGCGGGCGCAGCGGCCGCTCTGCGCGTGGACGCTGGTGACGGTCGAGAAGACGGAGCCGGATCTCTACGGCGATCTCCAGACGGTGGAGTTCATCGATCACACGGGCCCGTATGCGTCCGGGACGCGGCGGCGCATCGGGCTGAACTCCCCTGTCCGCCTGTCGAACGTCGTCTATCTGGCCCGCTTCCGCGAGGGGTTGATGCTGCCGCTCGAGCCGATGGTGCGGCGGCTCGCGCCGGACGACCGGTTCGATCTCTACTGGATGGATCACCTGCCGCGCCCGGGGACGTGCCATATGAGCGCGGTCGTCGCGGGCCGGGCGGTGAAGGCGCCCTGCGATCCGCGGCGCACGCCGCCGTTCCTGCGAGCGATGCTGGACGCCGCCGGCGGATGATGGGCTGAGCGCAGGGCGGTCGCGCAGCGGGCTCGCGATTGGCCGTCTCATGTCCCCACGACGCAGCCATCGAGATCGATGGTGCAGAGGGAGGCGCGCCGCCCCCGGCCCGGTCCACCGTGCAGCGTCTTGCGGGATCCGGCAAAACCATGACGCAGCAGGGCGCGCGCGCCGCCGCCGGATCGCGGAGGGGTGCCGGACAGCGCATGGCACATGCGGTGCTTCCAGCCGGCGCAGGGGGCTCCATCAGCGACGACGCCGCCCCGAGCTCCCGTCGCCCACGCGGGACCGCGGCGCTCGTCTTATGATGTCGATTCATTCTTGAACGAGGAGGGACCATGGCTCAGCGGTTTGACACACACGCACGCGTGTGTGGGTCGATGGTCATCGCACTGGCGATGGCCGCTCCCGCGTGCGACGCGGGCAACGAGGGGTCTGCCGCAGGAGACCCCGAGACGAACGGGATCATCCGGGCGGCGCTCTCGGTCGGAGGCGCCCGACACGACGTCACGGCCGTCCGTTACAAGGTCGTCGGCGCCGCCAGCTCATGCAGCGATCCGGCCGTCGCCGAGACCACCAGCGCCTTGGAAGACGAGGCGCTCCCCGGCGGCGCGCTCCCCCCGGGCGCGGGGATCCACGCAGGCGCCGACGGCCTGCTCGTCGTGCCGCCGGGCGACTACCGCGTCTGCGCGACGCCGATGAGCGACGCCGGCCCCTCGGCCTGGTGCGCGCCCACCGAGGGGATCGCGTCCGTCGTCGCCGAGGCCACGACCGAGATCGTCCTCGTGTCCCAGTGCCTCGGGGAAGGGAACGGAGGGCTCGATACGGTCGTCGCGCTGAACGATCCTCCGGCGTTCCAGGATCTCGATATCGCGCCGAGCAAGTTCATCACCCAGTGCGAGACGGCCACGATCTCCGCCTTCGCGGAGGATCCCGACGGCGACGCGATCACCTACGTGTGGGAGCTGGCCGCAGGCGCAGGCTCGCTGTCCGGCGATGGCGGTGTCGCGACGTTCGTCCCGGAGGGCCCTGGCGACGTTACCGTGCGGGCGACCGCGATGGACGCCGCGGGCGGGAGCTGCTCGCTGACGTTCCCCATCCACGTCTCGGCCGCGGATTGCGGTTCGCCGGACTGCGAGGTCTTCGGCGTCGACGAGTTCGGGTACGTCGGCTGCTCGCGCGTCGAGGAGATCCCGTCGTGCGACGATATCTCGCTCACCGGGAGCCCGGCCTGCGGCGGAGAAGACTGCGTGACGACCGTGGAGCTCCCCTTCGCGTTCGAGTTCTACGGGACCCCGCGGGCCGCGGTGGACATCGTATCGAACGGCAAGCTCGGCTTCCCGGGTACTTCGTTCTGGGACAACAGCTGTTCTCTCGAGCCGCAGACGATCGCGCCGTTCTGGGACGATCTCCTCCCGCCCGCCGGGGGGGCCGTCCGGTACGAGACGCTGGGCGCGGCGCCGGCGCGCCGCTTCGTCGTGCAGTGGAGCGCCCCGCACGTCACGGGGGGTACGGCCTTCGACGTCCGCGCGGTGCTGTTCGAGGGCTCGAACGACATCCGCTTCTGCTACGCGGACACCACGGTGGACAACCCCGTCGTCGACCACGGCGCCAGCGCGACGGCCGGGATCGCGGGGGACACGAGCGGCCTCGTGTACTCGTGTGAGGCGCCGCGGCTGACGGACGGCCTGGCGCTGGAGTTCACCTATCCCGGGAGCCCCGGCTCGTGCAGCGATGGGCTCCAGAACCAGGGAGAGGCGGGCGTCGACTGCGGCGGTCCGTGCGCGCCCTGCTCCGGCGGCGTATCCGAGTTCGCCGAGGCGTTCACGGAGGGCCAGCCGTCGCCCGACCAGTGCGTCGCCTGGGACGCGTTCCGCGCCTCGCTCACCGGCGTGTACACCGCGGTCACGATCCGGGGCAGCCTGGACACCGACGGCGTGACCTGCACGGGCGCGGCCGCGAACACGCTCTGCCAGGCGCTCCACAGCGGCACGCCGACGCCGCCGATCGCGTGCGACGGTCGGACCTGGGTGGTCGGCACGGACTGCGGTCCGAGCGGCGTTGTCGAGATCAGCGCGAGCGGCGAGTCGTGCTCGTGCAGCGGCGGGCCCGTCGTGCGGCCGTGCATCGGCAACGAGCACTGGGGCGGCGTGGTCGACACCTGCTTCCCGCAGAGCCAGACGATCTCCGTTGTGTGCGAGGGCGGAGGCGAGGGCGGCCCCACGTGCAGCGACGGGCTCCAGAACCAGGGAGAGGCGGGCGTCGACTGCGGAGGTCCGTGCGCGCCGTGCGGCGGCAGCGGCTCGTGTGATCCGGCGACCGAGGTCGAGCTCGACGGGCGCTGCTATTACCTCGACGGCTCGGGGGGCAGGTGCGACGCCGGGTACACGCTCGCCCCGCAGAGCGCGCTGAGCAGCATCGCGCCCGCGTTCGCGGGCAAGAATTACAAGCACCAGCCGTCGGCCAACTGCTGCATCTCCCATCGCGATCAGGCGTCCGACCTGCAGGACTGGGGGATGGACGCCGTGGATTGCAACGCATCGGGGCCGTTCCAGATAGGCCCCCTGCCGGGGGGCGCCGGCTGCATCGACGCCGATATGCAGGGGCCGAACCAGCTCACATTGTGCATGAGCCTGTGAGCGGAGGGTGACCGGCTGACGCGCGGCGCGGCGGCAGGTGCGCGCGGGCTCCGACGCTGCCAGATGCTGAGCGTGAAGGTGCGGCGGCCGCTGCACCTTCACGCTCGTTCTCTCTCTCTGTCGCTCCCCAGCCGCTGGCCAACCTGAGCGACGCCGCACGGCGGCGCTCGTTGTATCTGGTCTAGCGGGGCCGGAAGGGCGAATGGATCAAACGGATCGATCCATCGGCTCGAACGATCACTCCTTCAACCCGCGTGACGTATCCCCTCCAGGTTTGCCGCCGAGGCAGGCAGTAGCCTCCCGCGGCGCGATGGGGCGCAAAACGAGCCGGATCGATGGTCGAGGCGCCGCGCCGGCCGCGCCGCTCGCCCGAAGAGCTGACCTGATCTGCCGATGGCACCGCTCGTGCTTTGACGGAATGCCGAGCGCGACGGCGACTGGGCCGCTCGAGCCGGAGCTCCGGCGAGCGGCGCTCACGCCCGTGCGCACCGGAATCCGCCGGAGCTGATCACCCATCTCACCTGATCTCAAGGAGAACTCATCATGAAGAACCATGGAATGGTCTCGGTCCTTTTTGCTTCGCTGGCGATCCTCGGGGCCTCGACGGGCTGTGCGCTCTCGTCGTCCGTCCCTGAGTCGGATACGGACTCCGAGGCGAGCGGCGAGACGTTCGTCGTGAACGAGGAGAGCCAGTCTGCGCTCCCCGGCGCGGAGCTGACCATCGAGCGCGGCGCCGGCGAGTCGAGCTTCTCGCTGGTGAGGGGCGCGGGCTGGAAGAGCGTGGCGCAGGGGGTGTGGGAGCTGCCGTCCGAGGACGGGAATGCGGAGCGCATCGTCGTCGGCGAGGAGGGGCACCGGTGGCTGCTCGAGCAGGCGGACGCCGAGCTGGACGAGCTGGTCGCAGAGCGAGAGCTCGGGGAGGCGAGGGACGATCTCCTCCAGCGGATCGCGGCGGCCGAGGAGCGGCGTGCGGCCGTCGAGCGGTCGATCCACGCCAGCGCCACCACGTCCGCCGCGGCGGCGGTGAGCTGCAACATCTCCCGCTACACGGGGGCGAGCAGCCTCGTGACCAGCCCGCCCATCTTCGGCGCCGCGGCGCTCGCGCAGATCGTGTGCACCGGCGGCTGTGTGACGTTCACGGTGTCGTCGCAGGCGTGCTGCTCGAGCGGGTGCTCCAGCGCCCCGGCGGCCACGAGGACGGTCTGCTCGACGCCGTGGACGGCGGGCACGATCCGGGAGGGCTCCGGCATCGGATACGCGTCCGTGAACGTGACGCCGCCGAACATCACGCAGACGAGCTCGAGCTTCGTCTGCAATTGAAGCCAGCCTGACGCCTCCTTCGCCCCCTTCGCCTCGCGCGGCCTCCGAGGTTTGCGCGCCCTGAGGTGCAACCAGCACAGGTCTCCGGGAGCAATGACTCCTCCGGACGGCCACAGCTCCGCCAATCCCTACGTACGGCCTCCATCGGGAACGCGCGCGGCACTTCGCGCGCGGGCGACGCTCGTTCTCCCGCTCCCTCTTGCTCTCCAGCCGCTGGTCCGCCCGAGCGATGCGACACCGCTGCGCTCGTGGTACCCTCTGCGAAGGCATGTCAGCCATCGAGCCCACGGTCCGCCCGCCCGCTGCGCCTCGCGAACGGGTGCGGGCGCACGTCTACAGCCGCCCGCCCGAGCCGGTGTACTTCCCGGAGAGCGAAGAAGCGCCTGTGACGAACCGTCACCTGGAGCTCCGCACGGCGCTGTACCTGATCCTCAAGCGCGAGCTCGCGCATACGGCGACCCTCGGCTCCGACCAGTTCGTCTACTGGGACCCGAGGACCTCGAAGAAGCGCCTCGCCCCCGACGCCTTCGTCCGGCTGGGCGTGCCTCACCGGACCTTCCGAACCTGGAAGACGTGGCTGCATGGGGCGCCCGACCTCGCGGTCGAGATCGTGAGCGAGTCGGACGAGGGCGAGCCCGACTGGGACGAGAAGCTCGCGCGCTATCGCGCCTCGGGGATCCGCGAGGTGGTGCGCTTCCATCCCGACGATCGGGAGCGGCCCATCCGCGTCTGGGACGCGCACGACGGCGATCTCGTGGAGCGGGCGCCCGACGACCCGGCGCTCCGCGCGTGCGAGGCGCTGGGGCTCTGGTGGACCGTCGTGGAGGACCCGTCGGTCGGGGCGATGCTCCGGCTGGCGCGCGACCGCGAGGGCCGCGAGCTGCTGCCAACGCCCGACGAGGCCGAGGCCAAGGCGCGCGAGGTCGAGGCGAGGGCGCGCGAGGCCGAGGCCAAGGCGCGCGAGAGCGAGGCCAAGGCGCGCGAGAGCGAGGCCAAGGCGCGCGAGAGCGAGGCCAAGGCGCGCGAGAGCGAGGCCAAGGCCCGCGAGGCGAACAAGAAGCTGGAAGCCGAGATGGAGGCCCTAAGGGCTGAGCTCGCGCAGGCCAAGGGGAAGCGGCGGACGCGGCGACGCTCCCAGGGATGACGCGTTCGCCCGGCCCGGCGTGGTCTGGGACCGTCCCGGAAGCTCGCCGGACTTCGCCGGAGGTGGTCTGGGACCGTCCCGGAAGCTCGCCGTACTTCGCTGGAGGTGGCCGAGCGCCTCCCCGCCAGCGCGCCGAGCTCCGCCGGAGGCGGTGAACCACGTTCCCTCTGCATCGAGGGCTATCACGGTGGCGGCGGCTTCCCCGGGCCCTCGTGAAGCGCCGCTCAGCGGCCCTTCAGCCTCTCGCAGCTGACGAGGAGCGCGCACCCGGCCGCATGCGCAGCGCCGTTTCTCACTTTGCGCAAATCATTAGCTCAGTTTGCGCATCGCTTGTGTAACAGCCCCTCTCCGCAGCCGGGGAGTCGCCGGTAGACGCGCCTCCCTCGGTCCTCCGCTCGCTGAACAATCCGCGTTTTCCCCGAGGATTTCGCCTCCTCTCCCGTGACGCGCGCCTCGCGCGCCCCGCGTCCAGGGCCCGCGGCGACCCCTGGTACGGCACGTGCGATATCTCCCTGTCGAACGGACGACGCCGCCCTCACGAGGGTTCCGGCGAGCGCTCACGAGGAGCCCATCCTCGAGGGCGCTCGCCGACGGCCAGCGTGGGTCCTGATTGCCACTCATGAACTCATGATCGGCAGTCCGGCCAGCGAGCGGATCGCCCGCGGAAACCCATGCAACAGCAGCCCTGCGGCTGCGCGATGGAGAGGTGCGATCATGGCTCGTCACAACCTGAAGTCTCTCGGTCTGTCTTCGCTCTTCTTCGCTGCGCTCGCCTCGATGCTGTCCACGTCCGCGTGTGTCGCGTCGAGCGAGGACAGCCCCTGCGTGCTCGGCGATGCGGCCGACAGCGAGCATGGCGAGGGCGCATGTGAAGATGAGGGCGCGGAGGCGAGCGCGGACGTGGAGGCGTCCGACGAGGAGGACGCCCCGGCGCTGAAGGCGCCCGCGCTCGAGCCGCAGTGGATGTGCGCGCCGATCTGCGATCGGCCGTGACGCTGGGGGCGAGGCCGGTACGCGCGCGCCGCCGCGATCAGGGGGACAGCTGCGACCGCAACCACGTCGCGCAGGCCTGCTCCCACTGCTCTGACGGCGCGCGCGTCTCCAGCGACGCGCGCGCCGCGGCGTGCTTGCCGGCCATCCGGTAGGCGAGCGCGCGCTGGAGCGCCTCCGTGAACGACCCCGGGGCGTCCACCCGGCCGAGCCAGTCCACCGCGGCGTCGGGATCCGTCCACAGGTACACGCCGGCCACCGCGGTGGCCAGGTGCGGGTTCTTCGCCGCGCCCTCCTGGAACTGCCGCTCCAGCACGGCGAGGCGCTGCCTCCGCTGGGCGTCGTCCGGCTCCTCCCCCTTCTGCCGGGCGATGCGCAGGAGCCCCCGGAGCGAGGCGGCCTCGAACGGCCTGTCGGCCTTCGCCCCTGTGTCGGCGCTCAGCTCCTCCTCGAGCTCCCTCCGCGCGTCGTCCAGCCGATCCTTTCGCAGCAGGACCGCCGCGCGGAGCAGGTGGGCGCCCGGCTCCGGCAAGATGCCCATTCGCCGGCTGATGCCGCGCGCTCCGAGCGTCTGCTGCTCCTTTTCGAAGGCGAGCAGCCGCTCCGACACCCGCTCTGCGACCTCCAACCTGTCCTCTTGCACGGCGAGCATGACGCGATGTCGCAGGACCCTCCCCGACAGGCTGCGATCCAGCTCGATCGCCTGCTCGGCGACCTGGTCGACCAGCTCGTTCTGGCAGGTGTCGTCGTAGAGGCGCGCGAACACGAGGAGCACGTCCGCCGACCCGGGATCGGCGTGGCGCGCCGCCTCGCAAGCGTCGAAGGCGGCCTTGTTGTCGGCGTCCGTCGCGTGGTCCTGGGCCTGGCGCTTCAGCTGGAGGACGCGGCAGCGCATGACCAGCGCCTGCGCGTCGTCCGGCGCGCGCGAGAGGGCGCGATCCAGGTCGCCGAGCGCCGACGCGTACAGCGAGGGCTCGCCCTGCGCGTACGCGCGCCACGAGCGGAGGTACGCCCGCTCCGCGAGCGCCGGCACATAGCCAGGATCGGCGGCGAGCGCCTCGTCGAGCAGGCGCGCGCCCTCCGCGTGGTGCTGAGGGCGCGGCGCTGGGCCGATCAGCTGGTAGTACTGGAGCAGCCTCGCCCTTGCCGTGGCGTCGCTCGTCCCGCGGACGGCGCGATCCCGGCGGTGATGGTCTCGCCAGACCAGCCGGACCTCGTCGATGGCGCGGTCCCGCAGCGCCTCGAGCAGCCGCGGCAGCTCGCCCGGGTCGCCGTCGATCTCGATCGGCTCTCCCGCGACCGGGCCGTCGGTCGCTCGCAGCTGCGCCGAGAGGCGGACGCTCGTCCCCACGCGCTGGAGGGTGCCCGTGAGGACCCAGGCCGCGCCGCGCCGCGCCGCCTCGGCCGCCGGATCGCCGGCCCGCGCCGAGTCGAGCGCGCGCACCTGCGGCAGGGTGCGGAGGCCGCCGAGGATCGCCTCCGCCGCCCCCTGGCCGAGCCCGTCCCAGGCGGCGTCCTCGGTCAGGTTGTCGAAGGGCACCACCGCGATCGAGATGCGGCGGTCCTCGGAAGGTGCGGGAGGGGCCCAGCGCGCGTCCTGCACCTGCTCCTCGGGCGGGGCGACCTGAGGGGTGGCCGCGTGCCCGCCGCCGGCTGCACGCCAGGCGACGGCGGCGAGCCCGAGCACCGATGCCGCCGCGACGGCCGCGCTCCACCGCCGCCGCCAGGGCGGCAGCGACGTCCGGCCGCCGGAGGGCGCCGCCTCCATCGCCGCAGGCAGCGGCAGCGGGACGCCTGGAGTCGTCGAGTCCAGCGTGGTCGAGAGCAAACTCCGGCCGTCCGGGGACGTCGTGTCCATCGCGCCGCCCGGCACCGACGGGCCGCGGCTCGGGGGCGTCTCGCCCGCCGCAGCGGCCCTGTCGCTCGCGCCGTCCAGATCGGCGATGACCGCCGCGAGCGCGGCCTCGAAGCTGACAGCCGAGGGGAAGCGCTCGTCCGGCCGCTTGGCCATGGCGCGCGCGAGCAACGCGTCGAGCGCGCGGACGGCGGCCGCCGGCAGCGCCGGCACCTCGAGGGGCTGCGGCGGATCGTGCAGGATGGCGCACGCGATCACGAGGGGAGCGCCGCTGCCGAACGGGGAGCGACCGGTGAGCAGCTCGAAGCCGAAGAGGCCGAGCGAGAAGATGTCGCTGGCCGGGCTGAGCGGCTCTCCGCGCAGCTGCTCCGGGGACATGTACGCGGGCGTGCCGGCGATGCTGTCGACGGTCGACGCCTGGGCGAGCGCGCCCCGCGCGAGGCCGAAATCCGCGACGATCGCTCGCCCGTCGCGCCGCACCAGCACGTTCTCCGGCTTGAGATCGCGGTGGATGATCCCCTGCTCGTGCACCGCGGCGAGCCCGCTCGCCACCTCGTGGAGGATCGAGAGCGCCCTCCGCGGATCGAGCGCGCGCTCCAGGAGGACGGCCCGCAGCGTCTTGCCCTCGACGAGCTCCATGGTCAGGAAGCGCAGCCCGTCGGCCTCGCCCAGGTCGAAGACACGGCAGACGTTGGGGTGGGAGATCTTGCGCGCGAGCTTCAGCTCACGGCGGAAGCGCGCCACCATGACCGGCTTGTTCGACCCGTCGGCGAGGAGGATCTTGATGGCGATCTCCTCCTCTTCCAGCTCGCGATCCAGGGCGCGCCACACCGAGCCCATGCCGCCCGCGCCGAGCTTGGAGCGGATCTCGTACCGGCCGGCGATGACGTGGCCCGGCTCGAGGTCGGCGCCGATGGGCGCGCGCAGGACGGGCGGCGCGTGGGGGGAAGTCGACGCGCTGAGGACCGGGGGGGCGCCGGGCGCCGTCGGGATCTCGAGCGACTCGTGCTGCGTCATGGTCAACAACGCAGACTACCCGAAAAGTGAGCTGGACCGACAATCGTCGCGTGGCGCAGAGCCGCCGTGAAGCAGGCGAGATGGGGGGAGGAGAGGTGAGGGGAGGAGCGGTGGGGCGGGCTGATGAACCCGGATCCATCGCTCCCCTGGGAGCGAAAGGTGTGAGATCGGGGGCCGACCGGCCGGCGCCGCTGCACCGGTGCGTGGCCTGGAAGGGCCGGCCGCGGCGCCGGGCCGGCGCGCCGATGGATCGGATGGATCAACCTGCTTGATCAATGGATCAACCTGCTTGATCAAACGATCAACTCCGGCATCCCGCGCGGGGCGACACCGCGGCGCGGCAGCGAGACCCGGCGCGCGCCAACTCCCGTGAAGCCCGGCAAACGCGCGGCGCACGCAGGCGGCTCCCCGGGCCACTCCGCCGCGAAGGCCGGCGCGTCCGCGCTGGCATGGCCGTTGCGAAGGTGGCGTGGCTGGACGCCGACGCGCGACGCTCACGCGCATGTCGGCAGCAGCCGCGGCGCACCGCGCGACCGCGGGCTATCACCGCCCCACGCAGGCCTGACAGCGATGGTGATCCCGCCGCCTCGTCCCGGCGCGATCGACGTCGACGCCAGGCTGCGCCCCCGCGCCGAGCACGCAGAAGGATGGATGATCCGATGAAGTTCAGGTGGTTTTCTCTCGGGCTTTCGCTCCTGGTCTCCGCCGGAGCGATGACGACGATCGGGTGCATGTCGCCCGCGGGCTCGCACGACGAGCCGTCGATCGGGACGGTCAGCCTGCCGCTCGTGACGTCGGCGGGGGGCGAGTTCCGCCTCCACAACGCCGTGTTTGCCATCCACTCGACGAACGGCGTCCACGCCGCCACGCTCGACTCCGAGAGCGATCCGGGCGCGGAGACGCTGACGGCGACGCTGTTCCAGGGGCCTTACACGGTCCGCCTCGCGGACGGCTGGGAGCTCGCCAGGCTCGGGCCGGACGGCGCGGAGTCTCCCGTCTCCGCGGCCCTGCTCTCGCCGAATCCCCAGTCGTTCGAGGTCGGCGCGTCCGCGACGACGGATATCTCGTTCACGTTCACGACCGGACAGGGCACGATCACGCTCGGCGACGGCTCGGTCGGCATTCGCTTCGATGTCGCTCCGAACGAGGGTCTGGGGGCGTGCAACCTGGTCTCTTCCTACTATTACAACACCTGCCCATCGGGGCAGACGTGCCTCCTCGCGGACTCGAGCGGCCGTACCTTCTGTGCGTCCCCGGGATCGCTGCCGGTGGGCTCGCCGTGCACCTCGGATCAGTGCGTCGCAGGCGCCCAGTGCCTCAGGGTGGATCAGGCCAACCCGGAGCAAGGCTCGTGCGTCAGGTTCTGCCGCGTGAGCGAGGCGAGGTTTGGCGTCAACTGCCTGAGCCTCGGCCTCCCGGACAGCGACATCGGCTTCGAGGGGCCGGCGCCCGAGGGGACGTGCGATCTCTTGGCCCAGGCGGGCTGCGCCGCGGGCGAAGCGTGCCAGTACGCCGGGGGCAGCTTCGCGACCTGCGGTCTCCCGGGCTCGACACCCGCGGGCGGGGCCTGCACCGGGGAGACCTGCGGGGCCGGCTACCAGTGTTATGACGGCAGGTGCGCGAAGATCTGCGACGCGCGTTTGGGCTACATCGGCCAGCCGGACTGCTACTACTGTTATAACGTCGGGACGGGCAACGCAGGGCGCTGTTACAACTACTGACCTCCTCGGCGCTGCTCCGCGCCCGTCGGTCCGCTGCGGACGAGCGCCCTCGGCGCGCCACGCGGGGCGGCTCGTCGCCGGACGGCGGCGGCGGGAGGGCCTTGGCGCGTCCGGGCTATCGGGCGCGTGCGCGCTATCGGGCGCGAGCGCGCCTTCACCCCAGGTCGTTGCGCCGCTCCACGATCGTAGATGACAATGCGCCGAGCTCCCTCGCCCATGCCCTACCTCGTCGTCCGCGAACCCGGCCAGGTGTCGTACACGCTCCCGCTCCAGGAGGACCTGCGCCTCGGCAGGAGCGAGCAGAACGACGTCGTGCTCGACGATCACCAGGTCTCGCGCTTCCAAGCCCGGTTTACCCGATCGGAGCAGGGCTGGTCCGTCGAGGATCTCGGGTCGATGCACGGCACGCTTGTCAACACCGTCAGGATCACGACGCACCTCCTCAAGGTCGGCGACCGCATCCAGGTCGGCAACACCCTGCTCGTGTTCCGTGAGGACGCAGAGCCGGAGCTCGCCCACCAGCAGGCCACAGCGGCCTTCGCGCCCCTGCGCGACGACAGCGACCGCCGCCTCCAGCTCGTCTACGAGCTGAGCCGCGCCGCGTTCGACCTCGCGGAGCGCGACGATCTGCTCGGCAGGGTGCTCCAGTCCCTCCTCGACGCGCTCGGCTGCGAGCGCGCCCTCGTCGGCCTCGCAGAGCCGGGCGCGCGCGGCTTCCGCCGCCTCGCGCGGACGCGTGAGGGCGGCCCCGGGGCCGACGACATCGCCGTGAGCCGCACCCTGCTCGAGGCGGTCACGGTGCGGCGCGAGAGCGTCATCTTCCACAACACCGGGGAGCGCGGCGCGCCGAAGACCCTCGTACGGGAGGGGATCCTGACGGCGATGGCGGTCCCGCTCCACGCGGGCTCGCTCCTCCTCGGCTTCCTCTACGTCGACGCGCGGCAGCGGCCGGCGCTCTTCACGCCGCAGGATCTCGATTTTCTCACGGCGATCGGGCACCTTGTGGCGGCGGCGCTCGAGAGCGGGCAGCGCTACCGGCGGATGGAAGCGCTCACCGAGGCGCTCGGGCCGGGCGGCACGGCCAGCGAGCTGATCGGCGCGAGCGAGCCGATGCTGCGGCTCAAGCGCCAGATCCAGAGGTACGGCGCGTCCGCGGCCCACGTGTTCATCCAGGGCGAGAGCGGGACGGGGAAGGAGCTCGTCGCGCGCGCTCTCCACGGCGTGTCCCCGCGCGCGGCGGGCCCGTTCGTGACGCTGAACTGCGCCGCGATCCCGGAGTCGATGGTCGAGAGCGAGCTCTTCGGCCACGAGAGGGGCGCGTTCACGGGCGCCGTCGGGAGGAGGCGCGGCAAGTTCGTGATGGCCGACGGCGGGACGCTGTTCCTCGACGAGATCGGCGATCTCCACCTCTCGGCGCAGGCCACGCTGCTCCGCGCGCTCCAGGAGGGGGAGATCCATCCGCTCGGCGCCGAGAGGCCGGTGCGCGTCAGCGTGCGCGTCGTGTCGGCCACGCACAAGGACCTGGCAGAGGAGATCGAGAACAGGCGTTTCCGCGAGGACCTCTACTACCGGCTCAACGTGGTGGAGCTGTCGGTGCCCCCGCTGCGCGAGCGCGGCGACGACATCGAGCTCCTGGCGCGGGCGCTGCTCCGGGCGGCGGCGTCGAGCATGGGCAAGCGAGAGATGGAGTTCACGCCGGCCGCCCTCGCGGCCCTGAAGGCCTACGGCTGGCCTGGCAACGTCCGGGAGCTCCGCAACGAGATGGAGCGCGCGGCCATCGACGCCGAGCTCCCGATCGTGGACCTGCACAACCTGAGCTCGCGGATCTGCAAAGGGTCGAGGGAGGCGCCGGCGGCGCGCGAAGGCATGTCGCTCGCCGAGCAGTTCGCGGCGCTCGACTCGACGGAGCGGCGGCTCATCGAGGAGGCGCTCAAGGCGGCGCGGGGCAACCTGTCCGAGGCGGCGCGGCAGCTCGGGATCACCCGGGTCATGATCAAGCGGCGAATCGACCGGTTCGGGCTCGGCTTCCGCGACGAGTGACCCGAGCGGTCACTCGAGGTTCGGCGGCGTCCACGTCATCCACCGGCCGAGGTCGGCCTTCGCCCCGTCGCTCTCGAGCAGGTTGGTGTCGTCGGTGCCGCCCCCGACAAGGAACTTCCTTACGTACGCCTCCAGGATCGCCCTCTGCTGCGCGGGGAACTGGCAATGCTCATGGCCGCCGAGCTGCGAGTAGGCCATCCGGTCGGGCACGCCGAGCCCCTCCCAGATCGCGTGGGCGATGGACCCGGCCGTGAAGGTGCTGTCGATGCCGAGCCAATCGATGCGATTGTCGACGACGAGCAGCGCGCGCGGAGCGACGAGGCCCATGACCATGTGATGATCGAACGGGAGGGTCGTCACCTTGTTGCCGAAGTTCGAGCCGAAGCTCTCGCGGAACCACGGCTGCTCGCCGGCCGCGCTGGACAGGGTCTGCACGTTCTCCCCGCCGTCCTTCCCTGCCTGTGAGACGCGCCAGCTCGCCGAGCCTCCGGCGCCCGACTCCTGCGGGATCGTCAGCACGATGCGCTCGTCGAACGCTCCCGCGGTGAGAGCACCCTTTCCATCCCGCGAGCAACCCGTCACGGCGATGCGCTTCGGATCGATGTTGGCCGCCGGGGTCTTCTCCAGCGCGTCGATGATCCGGCTGACACCCCAGGCCCACGCGATCATCGAGCTGGCCGGGTGATCCTTGCCGTAGAGGTCATAGAAGATCCCCGTCCCACGCGTGCCGCCGCCGCCCTGGGCGCCCATGTCGTTGTTGTTGAAGATGGCCGTCGCGACGCCGTTCTGGCTGAACACGCTCGCGTCCAGGGTCACGCTGCCAAAGCCGTAGAGGCTGATGAGCAGTGGAATCGGAGCGGAAGGCGCCCCGGCAGGCCGGTTGATGTCGATGGAGAAGGAGACGCTCTTCGCGCCCTCGCTGACGCCGACCGTCAGCTTGTTCCCTGAGAACGCCCCCGTCACGTCATCTTTGGACACCGCGGGCTTCGGTCCGGACTCGTACTCCTCGACCTGCGCCTTGATCTCCGCGCGTCGACACGCCCATTCCGACTTCTTCGTGATGCGCGATCCGTCCAGCATCGTGAACGGATCGTGATGCGTCTCGTAGACGGGGAGAGACGCCGCGGCAGGCAACGTCGGCTCCGGGCAGCTCGCGCCGCTGTCTTCGACGCCGCCTGGGCCGCCCGTGCCGGTGGATCCACTCCCACCCCCTCCTGAGACCGACGAGCTGCCGGAGGAGCCCGCTCCTCCGCTGTTGTCGCCGCCGCTCGACGTCGTGGTGCTCGACGTCGTCGTGTCGGAGGGGTCATCACCGCAGCCGGGGATCGACAGGATCAGCAGAGCCAGAAGAATTTTTCTCATTGTCCTCGATGCCCGAAAGTTGGTTTGGTTTGCGACCGCTCGAATCGCTCAGCGGAGCAGCGCCGAGAGCGTGTCCGGCCGCTCCTGCGCAGGCGTGGTCCGGTTCGCGCGAAGAGCGCATTGGGTCGCGTGGCGCTGTCCGCTGTACGTCGCTGTTCATGTGAACGTTCACAACATCATGCCACTTTCACGCAATAATTTCTGTATCACAAGAGAAGTCGAAATTCTACTCACGCGCCTCGCCCCGGCGCCTTGCAAACCAGCGGATTTGCCGGGCGAAAGCAAACTTGCGCCAAGACGAAAATACGAGAAAACTCGTGATCTGCGGCCCACGACAAGGCATCCTGTGTCTGGGCGATGCGCTAGGTAAGAGCCCCTCGGACGAGGTGAGTCCTATGAACACGTGGGCGAGACGGTTCATCGTTCCTGTGCTGCTCACGTCGAGTTACGCAGCCATGGGCGGTTGCACCGCGATGATCGGCGGCGGCGATGACCCGGAGGCGAGCAGCGGATCTGGCGACGGGCCTGGGAGCGGCTCTGGCAACGGCTCTGGCAACGGCTCTGGAAGCGGAGACGGCGCCGGCGGAGGCGGCTCGGCGGGCGGCGACCCCGGCGTCGAGCCGACGATGTGTGTGCCGGGCATCCCGCGGACATCGGCGCTGCCACGTCTGACGAGGGCGCAGTACGACAACACGATTCGCGATCTGGTCGGCATCGACAACCAGCCGTCGTCGATGCTCGCGCCGGACGGCGTCGGGAGCGTCGATCAGCGCGCGTGGGACGGGTACAAGACCGCCGCAGCGACGGTGGCGGCGGCGGTGATGGCGGACGCCAGGGCGCGAGCCAAGACCATCCCCTGCGCGCCGGAAGGCGACGGCACCGCGTGCGCGCACCAGCTCATCGATACGCTGGGACGGCGCGCCTTCCGGCGCCCGCTCACCGAGGAGGAGAGGGGGCTCTTCCAGGCCCTCTACACCCGCCGTCAGGCGCTCACGCCGACCGGCTCGTTCAACGACGGCGCCCAGCTGATCATCGAAGCGTTCCTGCTGTCGCCCTCCTTCCTGATGCGCGCGGAGATCAGCGAGAAGCCCGAGGGCGAGTACTTCGTGCTGAACAGCCACGAAGTGGCGTCGCGCCTCTCGTATCTCATCTGGGGAACCATGCCGGACGACGAGCTGTTCGCCGCAGCGGACGCCGACGCGCTGCTCACGCAGGAGCAGATCCTCGCCCAGGCACAGCGGATGCTGGCGGATCCCAAGAGCCGCGGGATGGTCAAGGCCTTCCACGAGCTCTACCTCCACATGGGGCCCGGCACGCGCTGGTCGAACATCCAGCGTGATCCGGCTGCCTTCCCGGACTTCAAGGAGTCGATGATCCCCTTGCTGTCGGAGGAGACCGAGCGCTTCATCGAGCACGTGGTCTTCGATCAGGCCGGTACGTTCCAGGATCTGGTCACCACGCCGGTGGGCTTCGTCAACGCCTCGCTGGCGCCGCTCTATGACCTGGATCCTGCGGAGTTCAACGGCGCGGAGCTCGTGCCGGTCGAGCTCGACCCGACGAAGCGCTCTGGCCTCTTCACCCGCCTGGGCTTCCTGGTGTCGCACTCTGGGTACGACCGGACGTCGCCCATCCTGCGCGGCGCGTTCTTGCAGAAGGAGATCCTCTGCGCGGACATCCCGCCGCCTCCACCGATGGTGGAAGGGACGCCGCTGCCCACGGATGCCAACCTCACGACCAACCGTGCTCGGGTCGACGCCCAGACGGCGGGAGACGCCTGCAAGTTCTGCCATCACACGTACATCAACCCGACGGGCTTCGCGCTCGAGGCGTACGACGCCGTGGGGGCGTACCAGCAGACCGAGTCGTTCTCGGGCGCGCCCATCGACACGCGGGTGAGCATCGACATGGGCGAGGACGCCGTGGAGCTCGACGGCCCGGTGGCGCTCTCCGAGGCCATCGCGAGCTCCCCGGAAGCGCACAAGTGCTACGTGCGAAAGTGGGTCTCGTTCGCTTACCAGCGCGAGCTCAACAACGAGGATTCCTGCACCGTGGACGAGCTGACCGCCAAGCTCACCCAGGGCGGCTACACGGTGCTCGACCTGATCGCAGATCTCACACAGAGTCAATCGTTCCGAGTTCGTGCGCTGCAGGCGGAGGTGGAGCCGTGAACCGAAGAAACTTCCTGCGCGGAATTGGTGGCGTGGCGCTCGCGGTGCCCTTCTTGAATTCGCTCGGTAACTCCGCGCGAGCGCAGGAAGCGCCTTCGCCCCGCCGCCTGGTGATCTTCTACACCAACAACGGTTGCCTGACGAACCGCTGGTTTCCGACGATCGAGAACGGGGCCGGAGCGGTCACCGCGGCGTCCCTGGAGACGGTGCAGGCGGACGGGAAGCCCCGGACCCTCGCCCCGCTCGCGCCCTTCGCGGCGAAGCTGCTCTTCCCGCGCGGGCTCGCGATGCCGCTG
Source organism: Sorangium sp. So ce375 (assembly GCF_051473855.1). NCBI lineage: Bacteria > Pseudomonadati > Myxococcota > Polyangiales > Polyangiaceae > Sorangium > Sorangium sp. So ce375. The sequence goes on along the minus strand of NZ_CP150335.1, from coordinate 7,369,980 downwards.
AACGGCTTCAACAACAAGGTGGACGGCACGGTCCATTTCGATCCCCACGATCAGGGCATGGGCAGCAAGCTGACGTGCGCGCCGCTCGATCCCGCCGGAGATCACTGGGCGCTGTCGCACTCGCTCGACCACGAGATCGCGCAGCGCTTCAACCAGGGAACCAACAAGATCCCGCTCGTGCTCTCCGTCGGCAATGCGTTCACGAACGTCAAGGGCATCGTGTCGTACTCGGCGTCGAAGACGCCGTACGCGCCCGTGACCAACGCGCGCACGGTGTACACAAGCCTGACAGGGCTCTTCGCGACCAGCTCCGGGACCGAGGCGGATCACCGCGTGGCGCGCGGCGAGAGCATCATCGATCTGGTGAGCCACGATCTGAACGCCTTCAAGGGCCGCAAGATGAGCGGCGCCGATCGGAAGAAGATCGACGACTGGCTCGCCCTGCTCCGCGAGACGGAGCAGCGGGTCATCCCCTCTGCTTGCACCGCGGAGTCGGCCGCCGCTCTCGGCGTCACGGACGCCGCCCTCACCGAGGCGGGATATCCCGCTCGCGGCGGCGGCTTCCCCAACAACGAGAAGGTGTACACCCTGGGCAGCGAGATGATGATCCGCCTCATCGCCCTCACGATGATGTGCGACAACAACCGATCGATCGTGCTCCAGTGGCCGGGCTTCGTGACGTTCAATTGGGACGGCATCACCCACACGCACGATCATCACGGGCTCTCGCACCGCAACGGGAGCAACGCCACCGGCGGCCAGTGCGTGAGCGGCGTCCTCGAGCAGATCCACGAGATCGACCGCTGGTACGCGGGGCGCTTCGCCAAGCTGGTCAAGACCATCGACAGCATCGAGGAGGGGGGCGGCACCATGCTCGACAACTCCGCGGTCATGTGGCTGCCGGAGCTCGCCGATGGCAACGCGCACAACAACAACAACCTGCCCATCGTGATCGCCGGAAGCGCCGGCGGGTACCTCAAGCAGGGCGTCTCGGTGAACGTCGCAGGTGGGAAGATCGAGGCGGGCAACAGCGAGGCGACCTGCGGGAGCGGGGCGGAGGGCGAGAACAACAGCGGCAACACCGGCTCGTCGGGCGGAACCGTCCCGTTGAACAAGCTCTACACGACCTTGATCAACGCGCTCGGCGCCGGGCTGCCCGAGTGGGCTCCTGTCGATCGCTTCGGCGTCTCGGATGCGGTCGCGGTTGGCTTCGGTGGCACCGCTCCGTCGTTCACCACCGATGGCGCGGGCAACGTCGTCGACGGGCCTGGCATCAGCAATCCGGGGGAGCTCGACGCCATCAAGGCGTGAGGCGACGAAGGGCCCTCCCGCGCCGCCAGGCCGTCGAGGAGAGCCCACCTCGAACCTAGGGCGTCTGTTTTGGTTTTCGTGGCCTCGGAAGGCCGTACTCCTGGATCCGCGATACCAGCGTTCGCCGCGAGATCCCGAGCAGCTTCGCGGCGTACGTCTGGTTCCCCACGCACTTCTCGAGCGCCTCGATGATGCGCTGCTTCTCGCTCGCGTCCGCTTGGCGCAGGGGCGGCGTGTTCGCCTCGGCTCCGCGCGGGGCCGCGGGCTCCGGGCGCTCGCTCGACGGTGCGGCGGCGCGGCCCGCCTGCGAGGGAGGGGGAGGGGCGCCGGCCGTCATCTTGGCCGGCAGGTGCTCCGGGAGCAGCACGTCGCCTGTGCAGAGCATGACGGCGCGCTCGATCACGTTGCGCAGCTCGCGGATGTTGCCGGGCCACCGGTAGCGCTCGAGCAAGGAGAGGGCTTCGGGCGACACGGCGGGGACGCGCGGCCGCTCGAACGACTGGCTCGCTTTGGTCGCGAAGAGCTGGACCAGAGGCGCGATGTCCAGCGCGCGCTCGCGCAGCGGCGGGATCGTGAGCGTGACGCCGTTGAGCCGGAAATACAGGTCCTGCCGGAACTCCCCCCGCGCGACCTCGGCCTCCAGATCGCGGTGGGTGGCCGACAGGAAGCGGACATCGATGCTGCGCGGGACCCGGCCGCCGACGCGGAGCACCTGGCGCTCCTCGAGCACGCGCAGCAGCTTGGCCTGGGTGACCTTGGACAGCTCGCCCACCTCGTCGAGGAACACCGTGCCCCCGTCGGCCGACTCGAACAGGCCCGGCTTCGCCTGCAGCGCCCCGGTGAAGGCGCCCTTCTCGTGCCCGAAGAGCTCGCTCTCCAGGAGCGACTCCGACAGGGCCGCGCAGTTGAGCCCGAGGAAGGGCCCCCGCGCGCGGGCGGCGGAAGAGCGGCGGTGGATGGCCCGGGCCAGCACTTCCTTGCCCGTGCCCGTCTCGCCCAGCAAAAGGACGCTGATGAGGCCCGGAGCGGCGAGGTAGGCTTGCTCGTAGAGCGCTCGCATCGCCGGGTCCCGGACGACGAGGTCGCCTCCGTCCGGCGGCGCGGAGGGGCGACCTCGGCCGTCCGGAGGCGCGCTCAAGGCCGCCTCGGCCAGGCGGACGACGATCAGCGCGGAGCCGAGGGTGATGCAGTCGCCCGGCGCGATCTCGATGGCTTGCCTGGAGACCTGCCGCATGTCCTCCGTCTTCCCCGGCTCGACGAGCGCGCGCGCCTGGTCTGCACGCGAGGCGCGCACGGTGATCGCGTTGGTGCCGCCGAGATCTTCGATCCGCAGCGGTGGATCGAGGTGCAGGACGGCGTGCCTTCGCGAGACGGATGCGTGGTTGATGCGGATGTCGTTCTCGGCGGAGCGGCCGATCGAGACCGAGCCGCTCGGCGGCAGGGGATGGACGACGACCGCGTCGCCGGCAAAGACCGTGAGCTCCAGCGCCGCAGGAGGGCGCGGGGGCCCGCCCGCGGAGCCACCGCCTGCAGGCGCGGCGCCTGCCGGGGATTGACGGCCTGATCGAGCGGAGGTCACAGGGTCGTTCTACACCTGGACGGCGCGCTGGGGCCAGGGCGTGATCCCGGGCGAGAGGCGACGTCGGCGCCCTCTGACCTCCAAGATCGGCTCGAGCGTAACCGCCCGACCTTCACCTCGCCGGCGGGCGCGCGCGGGCTGGCCCCGAGGACAGCGGCGCGCCGACCCCGGTCGAGTGCCCGGCACGGCGGAGCGCATAGGCGATGCCGCTCTGAAGGGTGCCCATGGTGACGATGGATTTCATCTCGATGTCCAGGCCCACCATCGCCTGGGCGACCTCGGCGCGCGTGCCGGTGAGCACGGCCTCCGTGCCGAGCAGCCGCAGCGCATTGGCGGTCCCCACGAGGGTCTGCGCGATCTGGGTGTCGATGTGCTTCATCCCGGTGATGTCGAGGATCACGACGCTCGCCTGGTGCCGCTGGGCGCCGTCGAGCGCGACCTCCAGCACCTGGGATGCCCGCGCGGCATCCATGGTGCCGATGAGCGGCATCACCATGATCCGGTCGGTGATCGGGATGAGCGGCGTCGAGAGCTCCGACAGCCTCGCCTGCTGCGCCTCGAACATCTGCCGCTGCAGCGCGGCCCGCTCCCGCTCCGCCAGCTCGCGCTGCGCGAGCTCGATCTTCAGCCGCTCGTTGCTCGCGCTGAGCTGCGCGTTGGAGCGCTGGAGCTCATCGGTGCGCTGCGCGACCTCGGCCTCGAGCCGCCGGTTGGCGTGCTGGACCTGCTCCTTCGCCACCCGCATGCCCGAGAGGAGCAGCGCGTTCTCGATGGATATCGCGGCCTGGGACGACAGGAGGCCGAGGAGCTCCACGCGGCTCGCGTTGAACGCCCTGCTCGCGGCGTTGTTCTCCAGGTAAAGGACGCCGCTCATGCGGCCCTGATGGAGCAGCGGCAGGCACAGGACGGATCGCGTGCCCTGCCCGAGGATGCAGGGATCGTCGGAGAACCGGGCATCGGCGCTGGCGTCGTCGAGGACGAGCGGCTCGCGGGTGCGAGCGACGAACAGCGCCACCTTGTGCGGCAGGTCGGCGCGCGCATCGAGCGGCTCGCTCGGCCCGAGCGCGAGCGTCCCGGGCTCGACCCCGAAGGTCGCCTCGACGAAGAGCCGCCCGTCCCGCTCCAGGACCAGCGCCCCCCGCTGGGCGCCCGAGTTCCCGAGCACGAGCGTCACCAGGCGCTCGATCACCCGCTCGAGCTCCGTCTCGCCGGCGATGCCCTGCACGGCGCGCACGATCAGCGCAGCGTCCCGAAGGTTGCCGACCGTCGTCCGGCCGAGGATCGTCCCCGCGTGCGCCGGGCCCGACGTCGCCGAGGGGATGGAAGAGATCGGCACGCTGTCGCTCGACGAGGGCAGCAGCGCGGCGTGATCGCGCGCGAGCGCGTCCGCCTTGGCCGTCGCTCCCCAGTGCCGGTAGCCGAGGTACGCGTCGACCATGTACGCGCGCGCCACCTTCGTCCTGCCGTGGTGGAGGTGGAGCCTCGCGCACAGCTCGTTCGCGAGCGCCTCGTCGTGAGGAAACTTGTTCTCCCGGGCCAGGGAGATCGCCCGGTCGTAAAGGCCCATGGCCTCGACCTGATCGCCGGCGACGCGCGCCTCCTCGGCGTGGATGAGCAGCAGCAGGTGCTCGAAGTTCATGGGGGCGCTCGCGGCGAGGCCCGCGATCCGCTCCTTGTGGCGGGCGACGGTCTGCGCGCGGCGCTCCGCCTCTCCGGGCGAGGCCGCGGCGGGCAGCGCGAGGAACGCCATGCACGTGTAGAAAGGGAGCTTCGTCGGTTGATACAAACCGAGCATGCCCGCGCCGTAGGCCTCGGCGTCCGCGGCGTTCGCCGCCGCCCTCTCGCAATCGCCGTACAGATAGGGCAGCTGCAGCTTGAGCAGCGCGTAAAAGAAGAGGCCCGCGATCAGGTCCTTCTCTTTGAGGCGCGCGACAAACTCGTCCTCATCGAATTGGTCGTCGCTCAGGCTGTCGGGGGCCCGCGTCCGCCCCAGCAGGCTCGCGATAGCCTGCCTCATGAGCGTCAACACGGTCGTGCCGACGACGTCCCCGGTTCGCCGGAACACGACGAGGCCTCGCTCCACCTCCTCGCGCAGCTCCTCGAGCGGATGGCCCGCTGTGAACATGTTGCTGACCACGCAGGTCCATGCGTTGCTGAGATGGGCGAAGTCGCCTGATTCCAGCAGTCCTTGGCGCGCGCTCAGGAACCGAGAAATCCCGTCGCGCACGTCGTGGAACAGGTGGGAGTACGTGGCGAAGACGTAGTTCACCCTGGCGGCCAGGGCGGCGTTCGAGAACTTGTCGCTCAAGGTGATGGCGAGGCGGCCGAACGCGTGGCCATCGGCGGGCCGCCCTTGCAAGACCGCGAGCAGGAATCCGTACGAGGTGTACGCGAGGGCGGACACGTCGGAGTGGCCGTACCGCAGGGAGATGTTGACCTGCTTGAGGACGATCAGCGGGTAGAGCTCGGGCCTCAGGCAGAAGAGCGGCCCCATCATATCGCTGATGAGCTGCACCAACGCCCTTTGCTCCGGGTTGTCCATCGCCGGCGCGTCGATCAGGTCTTCTATGCGGCGGCCCGCCAGGTTCGCGTCCAGCGCTGCGAGCTCGGCCTCGATGCGCGCCTGCAGCTCCGCCCCGTCGCTCGGCAGCGTGAAGCCGAGCGTGCTGACGCCCTCGCCGCCCAGGCGCACCGCGTCCGCGAAGTTCCCCAGCGTCACGTGGAGCAGCACGCGGAGGCTGTAGATCTGCGCCCGCTCGACGTTCGACCTCGCTCGGGGCATGAGGGACGTGAAGAGCGCCTCGGCCCGCTCGGGCGCGCCGCCCAGGTACACGCACTCCGCGTTCTCGCGGCTGAGCGCGAAGCAGAGCTCCTCGTGGCGCGCCCAGCGCGCGTCCCCGAGGAGCTCGAGCCCCGCGCTGAAGTGGTCCGCGGCCGCCTGATAGGCTGTCCTGACCTTGGCCGCCCTGCCCGCCCGCTGGTTGAGCCGGGCCAGGGCCAGCCGCCCGGCCTCGTCGGCGATGCCCCGCGCGCCCAGGTTCAGGTGGCGAACGATCTCGATCAGGTCTTCGTCCGGCGGCGTTTCGCCGGCGCGCGCCCAGAGCAGACGGCCGATCGCCAGGTGCAGCGCTTCCCTGTGCGAAGGCTCGACGAGCGAGTACGCTGCGTGGCGCACCCGGTCGTGCAGGAACCGGTACGATACCTTGATCTCGTGGGGGGCCGAGGGCTCCGTGTCCGCGCTCTCGTCGAAGAAGCGATAATCGCTGTCGCGCGGCACGATGAGGCCCCCGCGCAGCGCGTCCCACAGGTCGGCGGCCGTCGCGGCGGGCGATTTCTCGTGGACGGCCGCCAGCGTGGTGAGATCGAACGTGTGGCCCAGGCACGCGGCGAGCTTCAGCGCGCGCTGCGTCGCCGGCGGGAGCCGGTGCATCCTGTCGAGCATGAGGTCGACCACGTTGTCGGCGGCGACCGCCTCCCGGACGCGCGCCACGTCCCACGCCCAGGCTTCCGAGGGCGCATCGAACCACAGCGCCCCCGCGTGGTGGAGCACGCCGAGGAGCTGGCCCAGGAAGAACGGGTTGCCCTCGGTCTTCTCGAAGACCAGCGCGGCGAGCGGCGCGACCGCGTGCGGGCGCGCGCTCAGCGTGTCGGCGACGATCTGCGTGACCGTGGGCATGTCGAGGGGCTTGAGCGTGAGCTCGGCGATCGCCACGCCCGCCTTGCGGAGCTCACCCAGCGTCGCGTGCAGCGGATGGGCGGCGTCCACCTCGTTGTCCCGATAGGCGCCGACGATCAGGAGGTGGTTGCCCTCCACGTCCGTGAGGAGGCGCTCGAGGATCCTGAGCGACGCCGGATCGGCCCACTGCAGATCATCGAGGAAGAGGGTCAGCGGGTGCGTCGGGCCAGCGAAGACCCGCACGAAGCGCTGCACCAGCAGGTCGAAGCGGTTCCTGGCCTCGGTCGGCCCGAGCTCCGGTACGTCCGGCTGGGGCCCGAGGATCAGCTCGAGCTCCGGGATCAGCTCCATGAGGAGCTGCCCGTTCGCGCCGACCGCGGCGAGCAGCTTGCGTCTCCACTCCTCGACGGCAGCCGCCGACTCCGTCAGGACCTGACGTATGAGCTCGCGGAAGGCCTGCGCCACCGACGCGAGCGCGACATCGCGGTTGATCGGATCGAACTTCCCTTTCGCGAAATACCCCCCATGACGGGCGATGGGCTTGTGGATCTCGTTGACCAGCGTGGTCTTGCCGACGCCGGAGTAGCCCGAGATGAGCACGAGCCCCGCCGCGCCCCGGCGAGCTCGCTGAAAGGCGGACAGGAGCGCGTTCACCTCGTGATCCCGGCCATAGAGGCGCTGGGGAACGCGCAGATCCAGCGGCCGGTCGTGCTGGCCCAGCGGAAACGGATCGGCGTGGCCCGTCGCCTCCCACCGCCGGAGGCACTCCTCCAGGTCGAGCTTGACCCCGCGGGCGCTCTGGTACCGGTCCTCCGGCATCTTGGCCAGGAGCTTCACGATCACCTCCGACAGCGCGCGGGGCACCCCCGGCGCGCGCTCGTGCGGCGGCGTCGGCATGCGCGCCATATGGCTGTGAATGAGCGCGGTGGGGTCGCCCTCCTGGAACGGGAGGGCGCCTGTCAGCATCTCGTAGAGCGTGACGCCGAACGAGTAGAGATCGGCGCGCAGATCCACGCTCCGGTTCATGCGGCCAGTCTGCTCAGGGGCGATATACGACAACGTGCCTTCGAGCGCGTCCGGCGGGACCGTCTCGGGTGTCTCCCTCGAGAGGCGCGCCGCGATGCCGAAGTCGACGAGCCGCGGGCTGTGCGTCTCCTCGTCGATCAGGATATTGTGCGGCTTGATGTCCTTGTGAATGATCCGGAGCCCGTGGAGCGTGTCGAGGGTGCCCGCGAGCGCGATGGCGGTGCGGAGCGCCGTGCCCACGTCGAGCCTGCGCGCCTTCAGCACGGCGTGCAGCGAGGAGGGGCCGAGATCCTCCATGATGAGCGCGAGGCCTCTGCCGCACTTCTCGATGGCGTGCGCCTTGACGACGCCGGCCACCTCGCCTGCGTCCCGCAGGATGGCGAACTCGCGCCGCAGCCGCGCGAGATCCCTGGCGGTCGGGAACTCGGACCGAGGCACCTTGACCGCGACCGGCGCGCCGTCCTCGTCCCGGCGGCCGCGGTACAGCACGCTCTCGGAGCCTTCGTATACCCTCTCGAACAGCGTATGACCTGACAGATCGATCATGGCAGCAAGTCCCCGTATTCCGTGGCAGCGATCCAAAGGAGCATGCTGCCCCCCACATGTCATCCCGAGTATCCGTCGTCGCCCTGTCGGACAGAGACTCGCCCGCCGGCAGATTACCCGGCAAGGCATGGAAGTCCAGCCTTGCGGCGCCGAGCGCTCCTCGGGATCTCGCGCGGCACCCTCGGGGCGTCTCCTCGGAGATTCCGTGCTGCAATGGAGCGAATTGGCGCGCTTGGGGCCATGACGGTTTTCCTCCTGAACCGGGGTGAATTCCCGCAGCAGCGGCCGTGGACCGGTTCGAGGTGGTGTCACTGAAACCGCAGATTCAGGGGAAGGCCGCCGAGCGACGTGCCTCCCCGGTACACGTCGCGATCACGAGGGCTGGGTTCAGGTGCTCCGATGCGCGCTCGAGCGCGCGGCGCTCTTCCGGCGAGAGCTTCGGCCGCGGTGCGGCTTCTCTCATGTTCCCATGTGCGGCAGTGTCGCGGGCCGGGCTGCAGAGGTCCACGCGCAGCCGGGCGAACCGCCGCGGCGGCGCGCGGCGCGGTGAGCGGGACCGTCCACCTCGCGCCGCGCCGGTGATACTTTCGTCCCGCGATGGACCGCACGCTCGTCGACGAGGGCAGCTCCTCCCGCGATCCGGGCCCGGTGCCCATGCCCGCGGGCGCGCTCGCGCACGCCCCCGGAGACGTGCTCGATCGCCGCTACCGGCTCCGCGTGCGCCTCGGCCGCGGTGGCTTCGGCGACGTGTGGCGCGCCGAGGAGCTCCTGCCCGACGGCGCGCCGTTCCGCGAGGTCGCCCTCAAGCTCCTCGTCTCGGACTTCGCCGACGCCGCCGACTGGGCCGACGAGGCCAAGCTCCTCGCCTCGTTCCGCCACCCGTCGCTCGTCACCATCTACGCCGCAGGCATCCTCCACGGCGCCCCGAAGACCCCGTTCGTCTCGATGGAGCTGCTCGAGGGCCGGAACCTCGCCGACCTGATCCGCTTCCGCCGCCGCATCCCCTGGCGCCGCGTCGTCGCCTGGGCCCGCGACGTCGCCGGCGCGCTCGACGTCATCCACGCGCGCAGCGTCGTCCACCTCGACCTCAAGCCCGCCAACCTGTTCCTCACGCAGGACGGCGCCCTCAAGGTCCTCGACTTCGGCATCTCGCGGCGCGCAGGCGCCCCGCTCTCCCGCGCCCCCGCCGTCGCGATCGGCGGCGGCCAGGACAGCGGCGGCGACCTCGGCACCGCCGCCTTCCTCGCCGAGCGCGACGTCTACGCCTCCACCCGCCGCGCCTTCGTCGGCGCAGACAGCCCCGCCGCGGCGCGCAACGTCATCGGCACCCCCGGCTTCATGGCCCCGGAGGTCCTCGAGATGGCCGAGCCGACCGCCGCCACCGACGCCTACGCGCTCGCCGTCTGCATCGCGCAGCTCGCCACCGGGCGCCTCCCGCACGCCGTGCCCGACGAGCCGGACGACTGCTCCGACCCCGCGAGCGTCTCCGCGTGGTGGACCGAGCTCCGCGCCGCGACCCTGCGCGGCACCATGCGCGACCTCGAGCGCGATCCCGCGCGGCTGCCGCGCGGCCTCGTCGCGCTGCTCAAGCGCCTCCTGTCCGTCGATCCAGCGCACAGGCGCGTCACGCCAGGGCGGCTGACGCAGCTGCTCGACGAGGTCTGGGAGCGACCCCACGGCGTCCCGGACCAGCCGTACAGGGGCCTCACGCCGCTCTCCTCCACCGACGAGGGGCTCCTGTTCGGGCGCGACGACGACACCGCGCGCCTCGGGCGCGAGCTCGAGTTCGAGCCGTGCATCGTCCTCCAGGGGCCGCGCGGATCCGGCAAGACCTCGCTCGCCTCCGCGGGGCTCGTGCCCCACCTCGCGCGCCGCCACGTCGACCAGAAGGACGACTGGATCGAGGCGCGGCTCACCCCCGAAGGCGATCCCGACGGCGCCCTCGCCCGCGCGCTCGCCGCCGTCTCGCCGGAGCTCGCGTCCGCGGACCTCGACGCCCTCACCAGGTTCTGCATGGCGTCCGCCGTCGGCGTCGCGCTCGTCGTCGACCCCATCGCGGCCCTCGGCGACGGGCGCCTCGCCGCCCTCGTGGGCGAGCTCGCGACGGGCGAGCCGCGGCGGGGCCTCCGGCTCATCGGCGTGCTCGACGAGGCCGACGAGCGCGCCGCCGCGCTCCTCGCCACCCCGGCCGGCGAGGGGCTCCGGGCCGCGCTGCGCTACGTGGGCCTGCCCGCCGCGGCCGCCGTGAAGGACCTCGTCGCGGGCCCGGCGAAGCTCGCCGGCGCCGAGGTGCGCGGCCTCGCCCAGGTCGCGGCCGAGGCGCAGCGCGAGCTCCGGAGCGGCGGCGCGGCGCTCTCGTTCGTGGCGCTCGCCCTCGCCGACTGGTGGCGCGCGCGCGATCCACGCGGCGCGCTGAGCGGCGAGGCCTGGCAGGCGCTCGGCGGCGTGCGCGGCGCCCTCGCGCGGCACGCCGACGCCGCGATCGCCGCCCTCACGCCGGAAGACCGCGCGCTCGCCGACGAGGCGCTGCTCCGGCTCGGCGCCATGGATGGGTCGCGTGTCCGCTGGGCCGAGGCAGAGCTCGTCGAGGCCGTCGCCGCCCCGCCCGCCGACGTCGACAGGGTCCTCGGCGCGCTCGAGCGCGCGCGCCTCCTCGTCCGCCGCGACAGGTCCGTGGAGCTCGCCCACGAGTCGCTCGTCTCGAGCTGGCCGCACGCCGCCGCCACCCGCGCGCTGCACATGGAGCGGCTCATCCTGCTCGAGCGGCTCCGCGAGGCCGCCGACGTGTGGGATCGCTCCGGCGAGAGCCGCGATCTCCTGCTGCGGCGCGATCTGCTCGATCAGGCGAGCAGGAGCGCGGCCTTCGTCTCGCGGCTGCCGCGGCGCGAGCAGGCGCTCGTGCGCGAGAGCCTGCGGCGCGCCCGCGCCCAGCTCGCCAAGAAGATCGGCGCGATCGCGGCGCTCGGGCTCACCGTCGGCGCGGCGTTCGCGGCCGAGCGGTGGGCCGCGGCGCGCCAGGCGCAGACCGAGGCCAAGGCGCGCGAGGCCGAGGAGCGCGCCGAGCTCGCGGAGCTCATCGGCAAGGCGCGCCGCACGGAGGACCCGTACCACCGCGCCGCGTGGATCGCCGCGGCCCTCGCGCGGCGCTCGGACGACGCGGCGCTGCCGCTCGATCTCGCGGCCGCCGCCGTGGGCCTGCCGCGCGCGCGCTTCCTGACCGTCGACAGCGTGGTGGGGCCGGCCTTGCCGTGGGACGATCGGTGGGTCATCGCCGGCGGCCCCGGGGGCTCGCTGCTCGTCGCCGATCTGCGCCCGCCCGACCCGGAGGTCATCGACGACGTGGCGCTCGACGCCGACCCCGAGAGCGCCCCGCGCGCCAAGTCGCCGCGCGTGATCGCGCTGCTGCCGCACGAGGCCCCGCACGTGGAGCGCGTGCCGTTCGCGTTCGACACCGCGCTCGCGACGCGCTCGGTCACAGGGGAGGTCCGCGTCTTCCGGCTGCGGGAGGGCGGCACCGTCGCGCTGGCCGCGGTCGCTCCGGTGCGCTGCAGCAGCGCCGTCCACGCGGCGGAGGCGGCGCCCGTCCTCGCCTGCTCGACCGACGGCGGGATCGCGCGCTGGGACATGCGGCGCGGCGGCGGCGCCGAGGCGGTCGATCGGCACCCGTTCCGCGGCAACGTGCTCGGCGTCTCGCCCGACGGCGCGCACGTGGCCGCGGTGCTCGGGCGCAGGGCGCTGCTCTGGGGGCCAGGCGACGGGGCGGGCGCCGAGATCACCCTGAGCGCGCCCGCCGTGCTCGGTCGCTTCAGCCCGCGCGATCCCGTGATCGCGCTCGTGCAGCAGAGCAGGACGTCGATCTACGCCCTCGACCGTCCTGCCGCGCCGCTCTTCGAGCTCGACACGGACCCGGCGCCCGCGTCGGCGCGCTGGGACGCGGGCGGGCTCGATCTGGGCGTGTGCGGCAGCGGCGGCAGCGTCTGGCACTACCTCCGGAAGGGCGGGCGCGCCGCGGGCGATCCGCCGCCCGAGGGCTCGCCGTGCGAGGCGCCCCCGGGCAAGGGCGCGCCGCGGCCGCTGCGCGCGCGCGGCGAGGTGGCCGACATCGCCGAGCGCGACGTCGGCCCGCACGCGCTCCTCGGCGCGTGGCGGCTCCCGGACCGGCGCGTGCTCACGCGCGATCTCGTCCTGTTCAGCCCGGGTCCGCCGGCCGCGGAGCGCCTCCTCGGGTTCGCAGGGCTCGACCCGACGGGCGGGCCGGAGAGCCGCGACGCGGCCGCCTCGGCCGCCGCCGCGCTGCGGCGTGGCGGCGTCGTGGCCTTCGAGATCGGCGGTGAGGTGCGCGTGTACGACGAGGGCTCGCGGCAGCGCACGGCCGCGCGGCGGGGCCACCTGCTGCGCGCCTGCGACGACGGCCGGCTCATGGCGTACCGCCGGGATGAGGGGGTGTGGACGCTGTTCGACGCGACGACCGGCGCGACGGTGGAGGTGGTGCCGAGGGCGCCGGCGCTCGTGCTCGGCGTCGACGCCGCCTGCCGGACGCTGTTCACGCAGGAGCTCGACGGCAACCTCGTCGCGACGTCGCTCCGCGACCTGTCGTCGCGCACCATCGCGGTGACCGACGGTTATGTCTACGAGGCGCGCCCGAGCGCCGCGCGCGGCGACGTCGGGCCCGGGCTGTGGCTCGCGTTCAGCTCGGGCGCGCTCGCGCGCATCGACGAGGCGCGGGGCGAGGTGCGGGTCCTCGGGTACGCCACGCCGCGGGCGACCGCGATCGCGGACGGCCCCCTGCCGGGCGACGCGGCCTTCGCGGACGCCACGGGCGTCGTCGTGATCCGCCGCGCCGGCCTCGCGGAGCGGGTGCTCGAGGGCGTGAGCGGGGCGGAGTGGGAGGACATCGCCGCCGCGCCCGACGGCAAGACGTTGCTGCTCTCGTCGGCGGACCGGATCGCGGCGCTCGACCTGGAGCGGCACGAGATCGTCGGCGCCATGCCGTCCGACGGCCGCGAGCGGCTCGCGCCGTGGGACACCGACGGCTCGGTGCTCTCATGGTCGTTCGGCCGCGTGGGCGGGCCGACCGGCCTCGTGGTACCCCGGGGGCTGCCGCTCGCGCAGCGCGTGGGAGAGGCGGTATCGAACCTGAGGGCCGAGGGCAAGCGGCTGGTCGCGCGGCAGTGAGCCGCGCGCCCCGGGGAGCAGCACGGCAGTGAGCCGCGCGCCCGGGGGAGCAGCACGGCAGTGAGCCGCGCGCCCGGGGGAGCAGCACGGCAGTGAGCCGCGCGCCCGGGGGAGCAGCGCGGCAGTGAGCCGCGCGCCCCCGGGAGCAGCGCGGCAGTGAGCCGCGCGCCCGGGAAGCAGCGCGGCAGTGAGCCGCGCGCCCCATGCCCATGAACGACCGCTCCGCGCCGCATTGTAGGGCGCGCGCTCACCTGCGCGATCACGAGAGAGCGGAAGCCGTTGGCTCCGCTGCGGGAACGCCGTACGCTGCGGCAATCGTGCCCGCGTCCGAACCGAGCCTGACGGCGTCGCTGTTCTTGTGCATCACGTTCTTCCCGAGCGACCGCATGGCGACCGCGGTGCTGCGGCTCGTGTCCAGTTTCTGCGGAATGGTCCTGGACGACGCGAATGTGAGCTCGCGGTTCTACATGGCCGCGCACGAGCTCGCCGAGAACATCACCAAGTATTCGACGGGCCCCAAGGTCAGCCTGGAGCTCGCGCTGGAGGAGGCCGAGAGCTCAACTATCCTGAAGATCCGTGCGCGCAACGAGGCCTCTCCCGAGCGGCTACGCGAGGTGGAGAGGCGGCTGCTCGAGCTGAAGACGACGAGCGATCCGGTGAAGCACTACGACGAGCTTATCCATGAGACGGCGATGGTAGAAGGGGTGTCAGGGCTCGGCCTCGCGCGGGTGCGCGCGGAGGGCGGGCTCGACGTGGACTACAAGATCGAGGGGAACGAGCTGACGATCATCGCGCACGCGCCGGTTGGGAGATGGAGGGTAGATGAGCAGCTTAAGGGTTGAGCCCGTCGTCACGGACAGCTTCGGGATCGAGCCGACCCTGAGGGAGGACACCCTCAGCGTCAAGCTCACCGGCACGGGCGACATGGCGGCGGCCGCGCCGCTCGGCTCCTATTGCAAGGCCCTCCAGGCGGAGGTGGCGCGGCTCTCCGTGACCGCGGTCGAGTTCGACGTGAGGGCCCTCTATTTCCTGAACTCGAGCTGCCTGAAGGCGTTCATCAGCTTCATCTGCGGGCTCGCGGGCCAGGGGATGCGGTGTAAGGTGCGGTTCGTCACGGACGCGAGGCTGGGGTGGCAGCGGCGGAGCCTGACGGCGCTCGAGCGCATGTCCCCCGAGCTGGTCTCCATCGCCGACACCTGAAGCGAGGACCGCAGGATACGATGAAGAAGCGCCGGACGATCGCCCTCCTGATGGACTACGTACGAGGCGAGTACCAGTCCGAGGTGCGTTTCGGGGTCGAGCGCGCCGCCGAGGCGCACGACGTCAATCTCGTGATCGCCTTCGGAGAGACGCTCGCTCTACCCGGGTCGGCCAGCAGGGCCCAGAACAGCATGTATCACCTCATCGGCGCGGAGACGGTCGACGGCATCATCGTCGCCTCGACGACGCTCTGCCATCACGTCGGCACCGAGGGGATGAAGCGGTTCTGCCGGTCCTACGCGCCGCTGCCCATCGTCAGCATCGGGATGGCGATCGACGGCATCCCGAGCCTCGTCGTCGACAACGGCCTCGGGCTCGAGCTCTCGGTCGGGCACATCGTCGACGTCCACGGGTGCCGGCGCGTCGCGTACATCGGCGGGCCGCCGAGCAACGAGGAGGCGGTCGTCCGCGCCGACGCTTACAGGAGGGCGCTCGCGGACCGCTCGCTCCCCTTCGACGAGCGCCTCGTCGCGTGGGGCGGGTTCACGATCGACACCGGGCGCGCCGCGATGCGAGAGATCCTCGGGCGCGGCGCCGCGTTCGACGCCGTGATCGCCGCCAACGACAACATGGCCCTCGGGGCCGTCGAGGAGCTCAAGGCGCACGGCCTGAGCGTCCCGAGGGATCTCCCCGTGTGCGGCTTCGACGACGCCGTCATCGCGCGCTTCGCGAAGCCGTCGCTGTCCACCATCCGCCAGCCCATCAAGCGCATCGGCGCGCGCGCCGTGGACATGCTCGTGCGCATGATCGAGGGCGAGCCGGTCCCCGAGTACAACCTGTTTCCCGTCGAGCTCACGCTGCGCGAGTCCTGCGGCTGCGGATACCAGGTGGACCCCGTGGGCGCGCCCTCGAGCAAGGCGTGGCGCGCGCAGCTGCCGCCCGCAGGCCAGCAGGCCGACCTGGAGCGCCTCCTCGAGAAGAGCGTCGCGATCCCCGCCGGCTCGCTCGACGGCTGGGCTGGTCAGCTCCTGTCGGCGCTGGACGAGGAGCTCGCGGGGAGCGAGGGCCGCTTCCTGCGCGCGATCGAGGCGCTCCTCGAGGCGGCGGGGCGCGAAGGCGCGATCCTCGAGCACTTCCAGAGCGTGATCTCGCTGCTCCGCGAGCGGTTCCGCCGGGGCTACGGGGCGCTCCGGGACGGGGCCGTCGACGAGGCGCTCGAGCGGATCTGGCACGCCTCGCGCATCGTCATCGGGAGCGCGTCCGTGCGCGCCGAGGGGCAGCAGCGGCTCAACGTGGAGCTCGCGTCGCTCTACCTGAGCTGGAGCGCGCGGAGCTTCTCGACCTGCCTGAGCCTGCCCATCCTGCGGCGCATGATGGCGTCGGAGCTGCCGCGGATGCAGTTCTCGCGGGTCGCGGTGTCGCTCTATGACACCACGCACGACCCGCAGCGGACCACCATGAAGGCGCTCTTCCTGATGGAGGACGGCCGCGAGCTGGAGCCGCCGGCGGCGAGCTTCCCGGCGAACCGCCTCGCGCCCGAGGGGTTCTTGCGCGGTGAAGAGCGCAGGAGCGTGATCGCGCTCCCCGTCGCGTTCGGCGACGAGGAGAAATTCGGCGTCGCGGTGCTCAACAGCGGCGCGAACGAGATGGTCTATGACGCGCTCCGCCTCCAGATCGGCTCTGCCGTCAAGGCCGCGGCGCTGCACTGGGAGGTCGTGCGGCAGGTGGAGCTGCGCGAGCGGCTGGAGCAGGAGAAGGTCCGTCAGGAGACGGTCGTCGCGGCGCGCATCCAGACGACGCTGGTGCCCGCGCAGCTCTCGGTCGAGGGCCTCGAGCTCTCCGCCGTCATGAAGCCGGCCGCCGAGGTCGGCGGCGACTACTACGACGTGCTCGCGACGGACGACGGCGGGTGGCTCGGCATCGGCGACGTCGCGGGCCACGGGCTCGCCGCGGGGCTCGTGATGCTCATGATCCAGAGCATGATCTCGGCCCTGACGCGCAACGACCCCCGCTCCAGTCCGGGCGACATCCTCTCCGCGGTGAACGGGGCGGTGTACGAGAACGTCCGCAGCCGGCTGAAGCGGGACGAGCACGCGACGCTGATCCTGCTCCGCTACGAGCGGAGCGGGCTGGTGACGTTCGCGGGGGCGCACGACGACATCATCGTGTGCCGCGCGCGCACCCGCCGCTGCGTGTGCATCCCGAGCTCGGGCGTCTGGATCGGCGCCCTGCCCGCCATTGACGCGATGACGCGAGACGCCGAGTTCGTCCTGGAGGACGGCGACATCCTCGTGCTCTACAGCGACGGTGTGACGGAGGCGCGCAACCCGCACCATGAGCAGTTCGGCCTCGAGCGGCTGTGCTCCACCATCGAGTCCTCCCAGGACGCGTCCGCCGAGGCGATCCGGGACCGGATCCTCGCCGACGTCGAGGGCTGGTGCCCGAGCCCCGATGACGACATCACGGTCCTCGTGGCGAGGTACAGCGCGCCTCGATGACTGTAACTGTGGCAACTGTGGCCCGAGACCGCCCGCTTTCCTACATGAGCGCTATCTCCGGTGTCAGAAGAAGGGCATTGGATCCAGATTGAGAACCACGTACGCTGCGCCAATCGTGTCAGTGTCCGAACCGAGTCCGAGCGGGTCACTGTTCCTATGCATCTCGTTCCACCCGAGCGAACGTATGGCCAACAGCGTGCTTCGGCTGGTGTCCAGCTTCTGCAGCATGGTGCTGGACGACGCGAACGTGAGCTCGCGATTTTACATGGCCGCGCACGAGCTCGCCGAGAACATCATCAAGTACTCCTCGGGCCCCAAGGTCAGCCTGGAGCTCGCGCTGGAGGAGCGCGAGAGTGCTTGCGTCATGAAGATCAGCGCGCGGAACGAGGCGTCGCCTGAGCGGCTGCGCGAGGTGGAGAGGCGGCTCTTCGAGCTGAAGACGGCGAGCGATCCGGTGAAGCATTATGACGAGCTCATCTGTGAGACGGCGATGGTAGAAGGGGTGTCGGGGCTCGGCCTCGCGCGGGTGCGCGCGGAGGGCGGGCTCGACGTGGACTACACGATCGAGGGCAACGAGCTGACGATCATCGCGCACGCGCCGGTGGGGAGGTGGAGGGTCGATGGGCAGCTTAAGGGTTGAGCCCCTTGTCACGGACAGCTTCGGGATCGAGCCGGTCCTGAGGGAGGACATCCTCAGCGTCAAGCTCACCGGCACGGGCGACATGGCGGCGGTCGCGCCCCTCGGATCCATCCTCAAGGACCTCCACGCCGAGGCGGCGCGCCTCCGCGTGAGCGCTATCGAGTTCGACGTGAGGACCCTCTACTTCCTGAACTCGAGCTGCCTGAAGGCGTTCATCAGCTTCATCGCCAGCCTCGCGAGCCAGGGGCCGAAGTGCAAGGTGGAGTTCCTCACGGACGCGAGGCTGGGCTGGCAGCGGCGGAGCCTGATGGCCATCGAGCGCATGTCTCCGGAGCTGGTCTCCATCGCCGACGCCTGACCCGAGAGTCGCAGGCCATGAGCGAGAAGCGCCGGACGATCGCCTTCCTGATGGACTATGTGGGAGGAGACTACCAGTCCGAGGTGCGCTTCGGGATCGAGCGCGCGGCGGGGGAGCACGACGTCAATCTCGTGATCGCCTTCGGAGAGACGCTCGCGCTGCCCGGCGCGGGGGAGGCGGCGCAGAACAGCATCTATCAACTCATCGGCCCGGAGACGGTCGACGGCATCATCGTCGCGTCGGCGACCCTCTGCCACCACATCGGGATCGAGGGGATGCGGGAGTTCTTCCGGGCTTACGCGCCGCTGCCCATCGTCAGCATCGGGATGGCGGTCGACGGTATCCCGAGCCTCATCGTGAACAACGGCCTCGGGATCGATCTCTCGGTCGGGCACATGCTCGACGTCCACGGGCGCCGGAGCATCGCGTATGTCGGCGGGCCGGCCAACAACGAGGAGGCGAAGGCGCGCGCCGACGCCTACTGGGGGGCGCTCGCGGCGCGCGGCCTCCCGCTCGATGAGCGCCTCTTCGCTGTCGGCGCGTTCACCATCGACAGCGGCCGCGCCGCGATACGCGACATCCTGGATCGCGGGGTCGAGGTCGACGCCGTGGTCGCCGCCAACGACAAGATGGCCCTCGGGGTGATCGAGCTGCTCGCGGAGCGGGGGATCCGCGTCCCGCAGGACATCCTCTTGTCCGGCTTCGACGACGCCTTCATCGCGCGCTTCTCCAAGCCGTCGCTGACCACCGTGCGCCAGCCGATGAAGCGGCTCGGGGCCCAGGCGCTGGACACGATGATGCGCATGCTCGACGGCGAGGAGGTCGAGGACGTGGCGCTCCTCGACGTCGAGCTCACGTGCCGTGAGTCGTGCGGATGCCGGGTCCAGGCGAGCGCCTCGCTCGCGCCGTCGGCCTCTGCCACGCGGGACGGGGCGTCGCTGGTCGCGGCGCGGCGGGAGTCGCTGGAGAGCGCGCTCCGGAGGAGCGTGGCCATACCGACCGGCTCGCTCGATGGCTGGCCTGGCGAGCTCCTGTCGGCGCTGGAGGAGGAGCTCGCCGGGCGGGAAGGCCGCTTCCGGCAGGCGCTCGAGGCGCTCCTCGACGCGGCGGGGCGCGCGGGAGCGACCCTCGATCACTTCCAGGGCGTGATCGACGTGCTCCGGGAGCGGCTCGTCCGGCCGCCGTCGGGCGGTGGGGATGGTGGCCTCTACGATGCTCTCGAGCGGCTCTGGCACGTGTCGCGCATCGTCATCTCGAGCGCGTCGATGCGCCTCGAGGGCGAGCGGCGGCTGAGCGTGGAGCTCGCGGCGACGTACCTCAGCTGGAGCGGGCGGAGCTTCTCGACGTGCTTGAGCCTGCCCAGCCTGAGGCGCGTGCTCGCGTTGGAGCTCCCGGCCCTCGGGCTGTCGCACGCCGCCGTGTCGCTGTATGACGACGCCCCCGAGGCGCAGCGAGGCGCCATGAGGGCGCTCTTCCTGATGGAGGACGGCCGCGAGGTGGAGCCGCCGGCGGCGAGCTTCCCGGCGCGGTGCCTCGCGCCCCAGGGGTTCCTGAAGCGCCGAGAGCGCACGACCCTGATCGCGCTCCCCGTCGCGTTCGGCGACGCGGAGAAGTTCGGCGTCGCGGTGTGCAGCAGCGGCGCGCACGAGCTGATCTACGACGCGCTCCGCCTCCAGATCGGCTCGGCGGTCAAGGCCGCGGCGCTGCACCGGGAGATGGTCCGTCAGGTGGAGATGCGCGAGCGGCTGGAGCAGGAGCGCGTCCGTCAGGAGAGCGTCGTCGCGGCGCGCATCCAGACGACGCTGGTCCCGGAGCGGCTCTCGGTCGCGGGGCTCTCGCTCTGCGCCGCCATGAAGCCGGCCGCCGAGGTGGGCGGCGACTATTACGACGTGCTCGCGACCGCCGAGGGCGGGTGGCTCGGGATCGGCGACGTCGCGGGGCACGGGCTCGCGGCGGGGCTCGTGATGCTGATGATCCAGAGCATGGTCGCGGCGCTGACGCGGAGGGACCCGAGGGCGAGCCCCGCGAGGGTCATCTCGGCGATCAACGCGGCGCTGTACGAGAACGTCCGCGGCCGCTTGATGCGGGACGAGCACGCGACGCTGCTCCTGCTCCGGTACGAGCGGAGCGGGCGGGTGACGTTCGCCGGGGCGCACGACGACATCCTCGTGTGCCGGGCGAAGACACGCCGCTGCGTGTGCATCCCGAGCACAGGGGTGTGGGTCGGCACGCTGCCTTCCATCGAGGCGATGACGCGAGACGCCGAGTTCGCCCTGGAGGACGGGGACATCCTCGTGCTCTACAGCGATGGAGTGACCGAGGCGCGCGACGTCCACCATGAGCAGTTCGGTCTCGAGCGGCTCTGCACCACCATCGAGGCCGCCCAGACCGAGACGGTCGCGGCCATTCGCGATCGGATCCTGAAAGAGGTCGAGGGCTGGTGCCCGAGCCCCGACGACGACATCACGGTCGTCGTGGCGAGGTACCGCGCCCCCCAGCAGCCCTGATCGCCCGACGAGGCGAGTTGGCAGCGCGACGAGCTCTGCACCACCATCGAGGCCGCCCAGACCGAGTCCGTCGTGGTCATTCGCGAGCGGATCCTGAGGGAGATCGAGGGCTGGTGCCCGAGCCCTGACGACGACATCACGGTCGCCGTGGCGAGGCACCGCGCCCCCGGCAGCGCCGAGCGATCGTCGTGGCGAGGCGCCGCGCCCCCAGCAGCGCTGACGCACCGGTCGAGGCGTGGCGGCTGCGCTTGGCGGAGCGGCGAGCGCCGCGGTCGTGATGCACGTCGTGAGCGGCGCGCCGGCGCGCTCGAGATCGTTTGCTCGCCTACACGACCGCATGGCCGGCCAAGAGGGATTGGATCCGGTAGAAGAATTACGTACTCTGCCCGAACCGTGTTAGCTTCCGGACTGAGCCAGGACGCTTCACCGTTCTTGTGCATCACGTTTTTCCCGAGTGAACGGATGGCTAGCTCGGTGTTGCGGCTGGTGTCCAGCTTCTGTGGGATGGTGCTGGACGATGAGAGTGACAGCTCTCGGTTCTACATGGCCGCGCACGAGCTCGTCGAGAACCTCATCAAGCACTCGTCCGGACCGGAGGTCAGCCTCGAGCTTGCGCTGGAGGAGGGAGACGGCGCGCGCGTCCTCGCCATCCGCGCGCGGAACGAGGCGTCGCCGGAGCGGCTGCGCGACGTGGAGCGGCGGCTCTCCGCGCTGAGGTCAGCGAGCGATCCTGTGAAGCACTATGATGAGCTCATCCGCGAGACCGCGATGGTAGAAGGGGTGTCGGGGCTCGGCCTCGCGCGGGTGCGCGCGGAGGGCGGGCTCGACGTGGACTACACGATCGAGGGGAACAAGCTGACGATCATCGCGCACGCGCCGGTGGCGAGGTGGAGGGTAGATGAGCAGCTTAAGGGTTGAGCCCGTCGTCACGGACAGCTTCGGGATCGAGCCCACCCTGAGGGACGACACCCTCGGCGTCAAGCTCACCGGTACGGGCGACATGGCGGCGGCGCCGCCGCTGGGCCTCTGTCTCAAGGCCCTCCAGGCGGAGGTCCTGCGCCTCTCAATCTCCGCCGTGCAGTTTGACGTAAGGTCTCTTTACTTTCTCAACTCCAGCTGCCTGAAGGCGTTCATCAGCTTCATCTGCGGGCTCGCGGGCCATGGGGTGAAGTGCAAGGTGCAGTTCCGCACGGACGCGCGGCTAGGATGGCAAAGACGCAGCTTGGTGGCGCTCGAGCGCATGTCTCCGGAGCTGGTCTCGATCGAGGACACCTGACCGGAGAGCCGCAGGACAAGATGAAGAAGCGTCGGACGATCGCCCTCGTGATGGATTATGTGCGCGGCGAGTACCAATCCGCGGTGCGGATCGGGGTCGAGCGCGCCGCCGAGGCGCACGACGTCAACCTCGTGATCGCCGTCGGGGAGACGCTCTCCGCGCACGGCCCCTCCGAGGCTGCCCAGAACAGCATCTATCGCCTCGTCAGCGCGGAGGCGGTCGACGGCATCGTGATCGCGTCGGCGACGCTCTGCAATTTCGTCGGCGCAGAGGGGGTGCAGCGCTTCTGCCAGGGCTACGCGCCGATGCCGATGTGCAGCATCGGGATCCCGCTGGAGGGCATCCCGAGCATCCTCGTGGACAACGGCCTCGGGATCGAGATGGCGGCCGGCCACCTGTTCGACGATCACGCGTGCCGGCGCGTCGCGTACATCGGCGGGCCGGTCAACAACGGCGAGGCGAGGATCCGCGCGGACGCGTTCCGCAAGGCGCTCGCCGCGCGCAAGATCCCGTACGACGAGCGCCTCGTCGCGAGCGGCCAGTTCACGATCGACACGGGCCGCTCCGCGATGGCCGAGATCCTGGACCGCGGGGTCGAGATCGACGCCGTGGTCGCGGCCAACGACAACATGGCGCTCGGCGCGATCGAGCTGCTGAAGGCGCGGGGCCGCCACGTGCCGAAGGACGTCCTTGTGTGCGGCTTCGACGACGTGGGCGTGGCGCGCTACGCGAAGCCGTCCCTGACCACGGTTCGCCAGCCGATCAAGCGGCTCGGGGAGATCGCGCTCGAGACGGTCCTGCGCATGCTGGACGGCGAGGCCGTCCCCGAGCGGAGCATGCAGCAGATCGAGCTGACGCGGCGCGAGTCCTGCGGCTGCGCGTACCAGGCGGTCGTGATGCGGCCGGTCACGAGCCCGCCGCCGCGCCTCGGGGCGATGTCGCTCGGCGGCCGACGCGACGAGCTGGAGGGCCTGCTCGAGCACGCCGTGGGCCTCCCGGCCGCATCGCTCGACGGCTGGGCCAGCGGGCTCCTGTCGGCGCTGGAGGAGGAGCTCGAGGGGCACGAGGGGCGCTTCCTGCACGTGCTGGAGCAGGTCCTCGACACGGCGGGGCGCGAGGGGGTGTTCCTCGATCTGTTCCAGGGCGTGGTGACGCTCCTGCGCGCGCGGCTCCGGCGGCCGGCCGAGGACCCCGCCGGGGCCGCTGTGAACGAGGCGCTGGAGCGGCTGTGGCACGCGTGCCGCATCGTCATCGGGAGCGCGTCCGTGCGCGTCGAGGGGCGGCAGCGCCTCGACGTGGAGGTCGCCTCGATCGACCTGAGCTGGAGCGGGCGATGGTTCTCGACGTGCCTGAGCTTGCCGCTCTTCAAGCGCATGCTGGCCTCGGAGATGCCCAGGCTGCACTTCACGCGCGCCGCCGTTTCGCTCTACGACGACGCCCAGCGTGCCACCTTGAAGACGCTCTTCCTGATGGAGGATGGCCACGAGGTGACGCCGCCCTCCGAGAGCTTTCCTTCGCACTTCCTGGCCCCTCCCGGGTTCCTGAGCTCGAGCGAGCGCGGGAGCGTCGTCGTGATGCCGCTCACGTTCGGCGACACGGACTATTTCGGGGTGATGGCGCTCAACAGCGGCGCGAACGAGATGGTCTACGACGCGCTGCGGCTCCAGATCGGCTCGGCGGTGAAGACGGTGGCGCTCCACCGGGAGATGGTGCGGCAGGTGGAGCTGCGCGAGCGGCTGGAGCAGGAGAGCGAGCGGCAGGAGACGGTCCTCGCGGCGCGCCTCCAGACGACGCTGGTGCCCGAGCAGCTCGAGGTCGAGGGGCTCGAGCTCTCTGCGATCATGACGCCGGCCACCGAGGTGGGCGGCGACTACTACGACGTCATCGCGACGCCCGAGGGGGGGTGGCTCGGGATCGGCGACGTCGCGGGTCACGGGCTCGCTGCGGGGCTCGTGATGCTGATGATCCAGAGCATGGTGTCGGCGTTGACGAGCAGGGATCCGGGCGCGAGCCCGAGCGAGCTGCTCGCGGCGCTCAACAAGGCCCTCTACAAGAACGTGCGCGGCCGCCTGAAGCGGGACGAGCACGCGACGCTGCTCCTGCTCCGGTACGAGCGGAGCGGGCGGGTGACGTTCGCGGGGGCGCACGACGACATCATCGTGTGCTCCGCGCGCACGCGGCGGTGCGTGTGCATCCCGAGCTCGGGCGTCTGGATCGGCGTGTTGCCCGTCATCGACGAGGTGACGCGGGACGCCGATTTCGTCCTGGAGGACGGGGACGTCCTCGTGCTCTACAGCGACGGCGTGACGGAGGCGCGCAACGCGCACCGCGAGCAGTTCGGGCTGGAGCGGCTCTGCACCGCCATCGAGGCCGTGCAGACCGCGCCGGTCGACGCGATCCGCGACAGGATCCTGAGGGAGGTCGAGGGCTGGTGCCCGAGCCCGGACGACGACATCACGGTCGTCGTGGCGCGGTACCGCGCGCCGGCGTAGCGGCGTGGCGCGCGGGGCTGCGCCTCGGCGTCGCGCTGTCCCAGCAGGCGGCGCTCGATGACACTTCTGCGGAGGAACGGCGGCGTTCTGTCCTCGCCGGCGCTCTCCCTGTGCGGGGCGCTGGACGGGCCTTTCACGCGGTGCTGGACTCACCGACGCGCGGCGCGTCGCGGCGCGCTGCAGCGGGCGCGAGGATCCGCGCACCGGAGGCCAGAGATCGCGCCATGGTTTATCCCGATCCGCAGGTCGTCGAGCGCTCACTCGCCGCCGTCGAGGCGCTGCGTGCGAGCGTCAGCGAGCACGAGCAGCGAAACCGGCACCTGATCGACGCGGTGCACGCGAAGCACCGGGCGGGAGCGATGAACCTGCTCCACTACCTCGCTGTCCGGCAGCAGGACATCCGTGAGCTGCAGCGGCAGCTCGCCTCGCTCGGGCTGAGCTCTCTGGGGCGCCTGGAGCGCTGCACGCTGGCCTCCCTCGACGCCGTGCGCGGCGCGCTCGACGCGCTCGCGCGGCGCCCCGAGGTGCGGCCCCCCGGCGAGTCGCCCACCACGTTCGTGTCGGGGGGCGCGCTGCTCGAGGAGCACGCGCGGGCGCTGCTCGGCGAGGGGCGGACGGGGCGAAAGACGCGGGTGATGGTGACGCTGCCCGGGGACGCGCGGAAGGGGGAGCTGAGGCGGCTGCTCGAGGGAGGCATGGACGTCGCGCGGATCAACTGCGCGAAGGAGGACGCGGGCGCGTGGGCCGAGCTCATCGAGCGGCTCCGGGCGGCGGGAGAGGAGACCGGGGTGCGATGCAAGGTCCTCTGCGACATCGCCGGGCCCAACCCGCGCGTGAGCGAGATCGACGGGGGTTCGTCGCGGATCACGCTGTCCGAGTCGGGCGAGCGACCCAGGTTCTGGCTCTGCAAGGACGTGAGGCAGGCGCGCCCCTCGGAGGGCGGCGCCGGCCCTGGGGAGGCGCTCGCCGTCGGCTGCACGATCCCGGTGATCGTCGACGACCTGCGGCCCGGGCACCGGGTGTTCTACGACGATGGGCGGCTCGGCGGCACGGTCAAGCGCGTGACCGGAGGCGCAGCGCTCGTGGAGGTGGATTTCGCGCGCCAAGGCTCGGTGAAGCTGAAGCCGGGAAAGGGCCTTAACTTTCCCGATACCGAGCTCGGGATCCCGTCGCTCACGGCGAAGGATCTCGAGGATCTCGACTTCATCGCGCGTCACGCGGACATGGTGGGGCTGTCGTTCGTTCGGTCTCCTTCCGATGTGGAGCGGCTCCAGGAGGAGCTCGCCGCGCGGGAGGCTGCTCACATCGGGATCGTCCTTAAGATCGAGACGACGCCGGCGTTCGCGCGGTTTCCGCGGCTCGTG
Source organism: Sorangium sp. So ce375 (assembly GCF_051473855.1). NCBI lineage: Bacteria > Pseudomonadati > Myxococcota > Polyangiales > Polyangiaceae > Sorangium > Sorangium sp. So ce375. The sequence continues at coordinate 7,344,332 of NZ_CP150335.1, read as the reverse complement.
CTCACGGCGATGCGCAGCGAGAACGTGGGGGTGATGCTCGCGCGCGGCGACATGGCGGTCGAGATGGGGTTCATGCGGCTGGCGGAGGTCCAGGAGGAGCTCCTGTGGCTCTGCGAGGCGGCGCTGGTGCCGGCGATCTGGGCGACGCAGGTGCTCGAGAGCCTGAACAAGACCGGCGTGCCGACCCGCGGGGAGGTGACGGACGCGGCGATGAGCTCGCGCGCCGAGTGCGTGATGCTCAACCAAGGTGAGAACGTCGTCGCGACGGTCGCCTTCGTGGTCGACGTCCTCCGGCGCATGCACGAGCACCAGGACAAGAAGCGGGCGCTGATGCGTCCGCTCGGCGTCTCACGCCTGGACTGAGGCGTCGACCCGACCCGGGTTGCGTCGACCCGGCCCAATCCGACCCAAGCCGACCCAGGTTGGGCGAGGTTGGGCGTCGTCGACCCGACCCGGGTTGGGCGTCGACCCGACCCGGGTTGGGCCGTTATCTGTCATCCACCCGGGCCATCCGACCCGGGTTGAGCAGCTCTGACCCGACCCGGGTTGGGCTCTGACCCGACCCGGGTTGGGCTGTTGGCCCTGGGGGGCTCCGGGTGACCCAATCTCCGGGTGACCCAACCTGGGTCGGAGGAAGGGAGCAGCGCAACCTGGGTCGGAGGAAGCACTGGCGCAGCCCGGCGTTGGCGCCGTGCATGCTTGCAGAAGCCGTGCCGGCTCAGTCGACCGAGGGCACCGTGGCGTCAACCCGGGTTGGAAGCCCGCGCGCGCCTGCCGGCGCGCGGAACGCCGCGCCGGACAGCTCCCGCCGCATGCACGTGGCCGCCTCGTCGTAGCGGGGGTCGGACGCGCTCCCGATGATCGTCGGCACCACGATATAGCCCTCGGCGTCGACGTTGAACTCCACCCGGACGGCGTCGGGCGGCAGCAGGCTCCCGCCCGGGCCCCGGCAGCGCTGCACAAGGTCCCAGTAGAGCTGCGCCCGCGCCGCCTTCTCGATCGCAGGGCTCGACATGTTGGCCTGCACCAGCGGCGCGCCGATCTCTACGCGCGAGCGGGGGGCGGGCGCGGGCGCGGTCGTCGGCTCAGGCGGGGGCGCGGAGGGCGCCGGGAGGCCGGTGCTCGTGCCGATCTTGGCGACGCTCACGCCATCGGCCGGCCGGGGGGCGGCCTCCCGCGCGGCGGCGAGGATCTCCTCGAGCGCGTCCGGCTCGGCGGAGCCCACCGCCCGCGCGCCGTCCGTCCGGAGCCGGGCCCCGCGGTCGTCCAGCGACGCGGCGACGCCGCGCGTCCAGGGGGTGAGCGGCCCCGCATCGGCCCCTGCCGGCGGCGCGGGCGGCGGGCGCTCGCAGGCCGCGAGCAGCGGGAGCAGGACCACGAGCGCGGTGCGCACGAGGAGAGGGTCGATCGAATGCGCGTCGCGCGCAACGGCGTCGGCGGTGTACCGTGGCATCGCACGTCGATGCGCGCGCTCCTCGCGATCCTGCGGATCGGTCTTCGCTCGCTGCACGAGGCGCGCGTGTCGCACATGTCGCCCGGATCGGGAGGCCTGCGCGGCGGCTCGTCCAGCGCCGCGCGCCTCGCCCTCGTCGTGGCGCTGTCGTCGCTCGCGGGCGCGCTGTCCGGCCTGCTCCCGGCGATGGCCGGCGTGGCCCTCGGCGCCGTCGCCGGGCGCGAGGCGCCGCCCCCGGGCGGCGCTGGCGGCGCGCTCGCCCGGCTGCTCGCCGGCGCGCCGCCGCTGGCCGTGGTCCTCGCCGCGCTCGGCGCCACGCTCGCGTCCGCCTTCGTGGCGGTCCTGTCGGGCCGGAAGAGCTCGGAGCTCGGCGGCGACCTCACCGCCGCGCTTCGCATCGCGCTCTTCCGGGCCGCGCTCTCCGCCTCGCCCCGCGACGTGGACGCCGCAGGGCGCACGCTCATCGCGGCGCATGCGGCGGGGCCCGCGCCGCGGCCGCCGGGCGCCGGGCCCGCGCCGCCCGTCCGAGGCGCGGAGGTCGTGCGGCTCGCGATCGCGCGGGATACCGGCCTCGTCGCCGATTTCGCGATCGCCGTCGCGACCGGCCTGCCCCAGGCGCTCGCGACGCTCGCGGTCCTCGCCGGCTCGCTGGTCTCGAGCGGCATGGCGCTCGTCCTCGCGGGAGGCGCGGCGCTGTTCGTGGCCTCGCGCCTCGCGGCGGACCGGGCCTCGGGCCGCGTAGCGCGCGCTATGCGGGAAATGCAGCACGCCGACACGGCCGTCTTCGGCGCGGTCGGCGAGGCGCTGGCAGGCGCGGAGGACCTTCGCCTTCTCGGCGCCCGCGCTCAGGCCGAGGGAGAGCTCGCCGTGGCCGCGCGGCGGGTCGCGGACGCGCGCCGCCGCTTCGGTCAGGCGCTCGCCGTCTCCGGCCAGATCAAGGGCGCGCTCGCCGCGCTCTCGCCGCTCGTCATCGTCGCCGCGATCGCGGCGTCCCGCGGGGGCGCCGGCGCGGGCGAGGTCGGCGAGCTCCTGCTCATGGTGCCGCTGCTGATGGCGCGCCTCGAGGCGCTCGACGCCCTCCGCGCCGGCTTCATCGAGCGTGCCCCCCTGCTGCGCGCGACGCTCTCGCTGCTGCTCCTGCCCGAGCATCCGCCGCGTCCCTCCGGCGGCCCCGCGGTCCGCCTGGACGGTGAGGCGAGGCGCCCCCTGTCGATCGACTTCGAGGGGGTCACGTTCACCCCGCCGGGCGCGAGCCGCCCCGTCCTCGACGGCGTGTCGCTCTCGATCCCCGCCGGAGCGGTGGTCGGCATCTGCGGTCGCTCCGGCAGCGGAAAGTCGATGCTCCTGCGCTTGCTGCTGCGCCTCGACGAGCCGTCGTCGGGCGCGATCGCGGTGGGCGGCGTGGAGCTTCAGCAGATCCCGCCCGAGGAGCTCCCGCGGCTGTTCGGGGTGGTGGGGCAATCGGCGCGGCTGTTCGAGCGGAGCATCGCGGACAACCTGGCGCTCGGCCTCGATCCAGCGCCCACGGAGGAGCGCATGCGCGAGGCGCTCCGCCGGGTGGAGCTCGACGAGCTCGCGGGCGCGCCGCCGATGGAGGGCGGGACAGCGCCCGCGCGCGGCCTCACGACAGAGGTGCGCGCGTCGCCGCCGAGCCTCTCGGGCGGTGAGGCGCGGCGGCTGCTGCTGGCGCGGGTGTTGCTGCGCGAGCCGCGGATCTTCGTGCTGGACGAGCCGGAGGCGGGCCTGCCGGGCGCGACCGCCGAGGCGGTCCTCCGCACGGCGTGCGCGGTCGCCGCCGGACGCACGGCCATCGTGGTGACCCACGCGCCGCACCTCCTCAGGTCGACGTTCAACGTGCTGCTCGACGGTGGTCGGGTCGCGGCGGTCGGCACGCACGAGGCTCTGTGCGAGAGCTCGCCGCTCTACCGATCGCTCCTGGCCGAGGCGCTGCAGCGTGCGCCTGCTCCTGCGAGGCTGACGGCGGGCTGATGGTGGTCGCGGGTTCGACGCTGCCGGCTGCTCCGCCCGGGACGGCCACGCTGATTGCGTCGCGTCTGCCCACCGGCGTGGATGACCGGGAGCTGCAGCGATCTTGAGCCCCTGCCGGAATGCGCCTTGCCTGCTCGTCATTCATTGACGCGCGCATCATACGAAATCGCCTGAACACTGCCGGGCGATTTTGTTAAAGTGCCGGCCGGGATCGACCTGCGCAGCGCAACGCCAATGCACGGAGTGAACGCTCATGAACCAGTCGCCGACGGAGTTCTATACCGACTCTTTGCCGGAAGAGATCATGATGCAGATGTTGGAGTCCTTCGATGCCCGTGGCTTGGAGAACTTCTCCGATTTTTTGGTGCGCAACCGCAGGTCCAATGTGGTTCATAGCTACATCTCGAAGCTCGTCAAAAGCAAACGACTGGTCCTCTCCAAGCAGGGCGAGATGACGAGATTGAGTTATCAGGTGCTCGGGGAGGCAGGCTTATCGATGAGTTTGAGCGACTACGGTGGTATCGATTTCATGACGCCCGAGGATATTCTTAAGAAGTGGATCAATGGCGAAATAACCAAGCTGTGATGGCGGCGGCGGGCTGAGGCGTGGATAGGCCAGGTGCCGGGGCTGCGTTCTTCCCCGGCCTTGCTGGCTCTCCCAGATGGCCACAGGTGAGACCGCGACGCGGGGCAGCTCACGGCAACCTCGCGCCGTGTCTCACGACCTCACCGCGCGCCGCTCGGGTATTGCGATTCTGTCGCCGTCCGCTCGCGCGGACCACTCATGAGTCGAGCGGGCCGCCCGCGCGCGCGGGGCTGCGGGGGACCTCGTCCGTCGCGACGAGGCGGCGAGCGGCCTCCTCCGGCACCTCAGGCGACAGGCCGAGCGGGCGGCCGGCGAGCCCCCGCGCGAGGCAGACGAGGATGGATGCGGCCCCCCAGGCGAGGGCGAAGGCGACGCCCGCGTCGACGATCGCGCGGTAGGGCGGCGGCATCTGCCGCACGAGCAGGATGAGCGCCACGATGCCCGCGACGAGCGCCCACGTCGCGATCAGCCGGCGGCGCGTCGCGTGGAAGAGCGCCATGCAGTAGAGCGGCGCCAGCGCCACGTGGAGGGGCCGCCGGTGCTCGGCGAGGTGGAGAGCGCGCGCGACGACCCGCGGCGAGAAGCGCTGCTGAAAGCCGCGGTACCCCTCGAAGTAGGCGATCGCGACCGTCCAGGCCGCGAGCAGGACGAGCTGGCCCGCCGTGAGCGTGTGTACCGTCAGGATGCGCGCCGCCGTCGCGGCGAGCCGGCAGATCGCCTCGACCAGGACGGCCACGACACCGAGGACACCCCACAGGATGACGGCGAGGCGGCGCCGCCCCTCGCGGACGGGCGGGCTCATCGCGTCCGCGCCCGATCGAGGGGCCTCGCGGCCGTGGACCGCGCCCGATCGGCCGCGCGTGCGGATGAACGCTTCGGACGGTGCGCCGGGCAGCCGAATCGCCGCATGTCGCTGCATGCTAGGAGGTGAGCGGGGCACGTCAACCGGATCCCACGGGCTTCATGGCGGTTCGCTCTGGCGCGGTCCGGCGGTAGCATCGGCGGCCCATGCCGCTCGCCGACCGCTCCGCGCCGGGTGTTCCGCCCGCCCCGGCGTGGGCCCGCCCGCCCCATCCCCACGCGCTGCGTTCGCCGCTCGCACCCTTCACGGCGCGCCTCCGCGACCTGCTCTCGACCGTCGAGTCGGCGGCGCTCCTCGGCGCGGTGGAGGCGCGCGTGCGCGGGCTCGGGGAGCACCTCCGCTTCGCGTGCCTCGCGGTGCCGTGCTCGGAGGCGCTCGTCGCGCTCGAGATGGAAGCGCTCGGGCGGCTGACGGTCCCCGTCGTCGCTGACGCGATCGGCTTCCGAAGCCCAGGCGTGGAGCTGCCGCCGAGCGGCACCCCGTTCGCGTACCTGCTCGGCGGCGGCGGCGGGCACGCGGTGGAGCTCTCCGACGGCGATCCGATGATCGCGCCGCTCCGGCCGCTCCTGGCCGCCGCGCCCGCGTCCGCGATCTTCGTGCCGATCCGCGTCGGCGCGGCGACCGTGGGCGGCGCCGCGCTGTTCTCGCACGAGGCCCCGCTCGGAGGGCGGGAGCTCGACCTGGCCGAGCGGCTCGCCGAGGTCCTCGCGCTCACCGTGGAGTCGTTCCGCACCGAGCGGGTCGTCTTCGAGCTCTTCGCGCGCGCGATGCCCGACCTGCTCGCGCAGGCGCAAAGCCAGCCGGCGGCGGCAGGTCGGCGGGCAGCGCCGGGCGCGGAACCTCCGATCCCCGAAGGATCGGCCCCGCCGCCGACCTCGCTCCGTGCCGCGCTGGAGCGGCACATCCACGCGCTCCGCCTCACGCCCGAGTACCGCCGCCGCCTGGAGCTCGCTGCAGTGGTGGGGAGGCTCGCCGAGCGCGGCGAGGCCGAGGCCCGCCTGGCCCTCGATCTCCTCGCGCGGATCGACGCCTACGCGAGCGGCGCCGGCGGTGCAGGGGAGCCAGATGCAGCAGGGGAGGGGAGCTCCGCATGACCACGGCCTCTCCGGCACGACCAGGCGGCGAGCTCCACGGCGCGCCGCGCCCGGGCGCGCGAAGCGGCGCCGGCGTGCGCGTCGCGCTGATCGACTCCGGCGTCGACGCGTCGCACCCCGCGCTGCGCGCGGCGGCGCTGCGGCACGTCGCCCTGGTCCAGCGCGGCGCTGGCGGTGGCGCGCACGAGGTCGCGCCGTGCGCTCCCGGAGACCTCAGCGGGCACGGGACGGCGTGCGCGGGCATCGTCCACCGCATGGCGCCTGCTGCCGAGATCACGAGCGTCCGCGCCCTCGGCGACGACGGGCGGTGCTCGCGCGACGGGCTCATCGCCGCGCTGCGCTTCTGCGTCCGCGAGCGCTTCTCCGTGGTCAACCTGAGCCTCGGCATCGACATCCCGAAGAACGCGCCGCTCCGCCCCGGCGACTACCGCTCGCTCGTCGAGCTCTACGAGGTCGCGGACGCCGCGTACACCGCGGAGGTCGTGCTCGTGGCCGCCGGCCCGAACGCGGCGGCGTTCCGCACCTATCCGGGGCGCTTCAAGTCGTTGATCGGGGTCGGCAGAGGGGCTTTCCATGATCCTGAGGCGCTCCGGAGCGAGCTCACGCTCGACCACGAGATCCTCGCGCCCGGCGACGACGTGCTCGCGCCCGCGCCCGGCGGCGGCGAGCGGCGCTGGACCGGTACGTCGTTCGCGGCGCCCCACGTGACCGCGCAAGTCGCGCGGATCCGCGCCGCCTGGCCGGAGCTCTCGATCGAGGCGGTGAAGGCGGCGCTGCACGGGCTCGCGCGCGGGACAGGCAAGAGCGCGGAGGAGGTCGCGGCGGAAGCGGAGAGCGCCGCGGGGGCGGGGGACGCCGCCGCGGCGGTGCGATCCGCGCCGTCGGGCACGGGCGCAACGCCGGCTGGTCCGCGCGGCGATGGAGTGGAGGAGCGCGGTGCTCCCGCTTGATTCGATCGACAGCGTGTCGCCGCTGTCGCGGCTGTTGCGGAGCGCGCCGGGCGCAGAGGTCCGCGCCGAGCTCGATCGCGTCGAGGCGCTCGTCGGCATCGGCGGCGATCCTGCGGCAGCGTTTCACGGCGGCCCGCTCGTCGCGGCGGCGCTCGGCTTCGGGCGCGGTGCGCTCGCGCTGCGCGAGGGAGCGCTGGACACCGCCGTCCTCCATCTCGAGGGCGCCGCCTCCGCGTTTGACCGCGAGGGGGCCGCCGAGGCTCGGGACCTCGCGCGATGCGAGGCGGCGCTCGCCCGCCTGCGTCGCGACGCGCGAGCCGCCTGCGCGTCCGCCATCGCGGAGCTCGACGCCGTCGCGGCCGCGGGCGATCCGGGCCGCCGCGCCGCCGTCGTCGCCACCCACTACCGCGGCACGGCCGAGCGGCTCCTCGGCGACGCGGCGGCTGCGCAGCGCACGCTGCTGTCGGCGCTGCGCCGTTCGGAGCCGTTCCTCGGTGAGCGCGCGCAGATCCTGAACTCGCTCGGCACGCTCTACGTGACCCTTGGCGCCCACGGTGCGGCCGAGGCGCTGCTCGAGCACGCGGCCGAGCTCCATCGCCGCCGCGGCGACGCCGTGGGCGAGGCGATCGCCTGTGGCCAGCTTGGCGCGGCGGCGCTCGGCCTCGGCGCCCTGGAGCGCGCCCGAGCCCCGCTCCAGCGACAGGAGTGGTTGTGCGCGCGCCTCGGCGACGCGTTCGGCCGCGCGCGCGCCCTCACGTTCCTCTCGGAGCTCGCGCTCGAGCTCGGCCGCGCCGACGACGCCCTCGCGCTCGCGACCTCCGCCCGCGACGTCGCGCAGCAGGCTGCGCCGCCACTCCGAACCTGGGTCGCTTATGCTGCGCGGGCGATCGGGCGCGCGCGGCGGGACCTGGGCGATCCGGGCGCCGCGGCGGCGCTCGACGAGGCGGGCGCACTCTTCCGCGCGCTCGGCCTTCCGCTTGGGGAAGCGCTTGCTGCCTGGGATCGCGCTTCGGCCGAGGCGCTCGCGCTCGTGGGGCCGGTGGACTGGTTCTCCGCCGCCTGGTCGCTTGGCTCCCTGGGTCTGTCGTCACGGGTGGCGCAGCTCCTCCGGGAGCGCCTGGAAATCGAGGAAGCAGCGCCACTCCCGGAGAAGGGCGAGCCAGCGCTGGACGGCGAGGCCCGGGAGCGGGCGCTCGCCGCGGCGGCGCAGACCGCGCCGCACGTGGCGGTGCAGCGAGAGGTCGAGCTCGTTTACGATCAGCCTGACCACCTTGCCGCGATCGCCGCCCGCCGGACGGCGGCACAGCGCAACCTCGGTCGACTTGCGGCGTTGACGCTCGCCAGGCCGGGGCTCGTCATCGCTGCGATCGCGGCATCGCGGCTCGGTGCCTGCGGCCGCGCGCTCCCGTCCGAGCGCGCAACGGCGGTCTGCGTGGCCGACCTACCCGGGTTCACGGTTTGGATCTGGCCGGCGGCCACCACCCCAGCGGTCATCGCCTACGACCTGGCCGCGCTGCGGGCGGCGCTGTGCGAGCCGCTGCGCGCAGCACTGGCGCTCGCGCCGGCAGGGCGCGTCCTGAGTCCGCCGTTCGCGGGCGAGACCGGCGCGGAGCTCGATGCGGTCGAGCTTGTTAACCTGATGGCGCAGCCCGCCGTGCTCGCGCCAGGCGAGTTACGCTTGGATCCGCAGCTCGGCTGGGACGGCGAGGTCCGCGCGAGCGTGGAGGCGCTGGGGTTCGTTGTTACAAGCGATTCGTGCCACCCAGATTGACCCACGCGACGCGACGCGCGCGCGCGCGACCTCACCCGGGTTGCTCCCTACCCTCGAAAGTACCTACACGGTAAGCACGACGCTGACCACGTTTGCGCCGTGGAACGTGCGCATCCACCACGTCCCTGCCGGGAATATCACGCTGCGCACACCAGCACGCCACCGATCGAGCGCTGCGCGGTACGAGGTGCGAAACGCCCATACAGCAGCGCGAGCCGCTCGCCATGCGTCGCCCTGCATGCGGCCCACCGCAAACGTTGGATTGCGATCGCGCGGCGGTTCGAGGCTGGTGATGCGCTCATAAGGAGAGATCTTGCCGGCTTGCTCGGCGCCAAGGAAGCGGCGCTGTTGTCGTTGCACCTCGGCATGCGCCTGCGCCTCCTGCCGCTCGAGCTCGGCGGCGATCGCATGGCGAAAGTCCTCTGCGCTGTCATGCTCGATGGTCGGCGGCAGCGCGAGCGAGAGCGTTGCTTCCTCGGGCCACTGTGGGTTCTTGGGATCGAAGTAAGCTGCAGGACGAGCCGCGCACAACACGCCCCGGCCGATCTCACCCACCTCGACCTTGGCGCCCGGCCACTCATGCGCATGCGGGACAAGTCCGGCGGCTACAGGGTTTGCGAGGACATACGCGATCTTCTCCACGACCGCGGCGCGTGTCAGCAGCCGCACCGTGCTTGTGGCCTGATGGTCCCATACCGGCCCTTCCCAGGCGCGGAGCACCTTCGTGCCGAGCGCGACAATGCGATGAAAGAACTGCAGGAAGCGCGGCAGAGCGCCCTTCGTGTCGGTAACGACGAGGTGTAGGTGCGTCGACATTGCGCAGAGCGCATGGACCTCGATGCTATAGCGGCGGGTCGAGACTGCGAGGGCGTAGACCAAGAGCTGAGTGATGGCCGCATCGGGGCGGAAGAGGAGATGCCGGCGCAGGACGCGACGGGTGATCAGGTAGGTTGCGCCGGGCGTGATCTCGCGGGGCTGGCTCATGGCTGGTCAGATCTACAAGCGCCGTGCCGGCGGTCGCCGTGAACGATCTCAAGGACTTGCCAGCGCCAGCGGGTCGCGGAGGGTGGCGGCCGCCAGGCGGATCATCCTCCGCCATCCCTGCGGGTCGGCGGGTCAAGTCAACCCGGGTCGGGTCAACCTCGGGTCAACCTGCGGGGTCGGGTCCGTGGTTGGTCCGATCCGGGTCAACCTGGTCGGGTCGGTCAATCGGGGTCAACTTGGTTAGGTCGGGGCCTCGGGGCCTTGGTTAGGTCGGCGCCTGTTGGGTCGGAGCCTCGTGCCCGCGCGGATCGCCTTGCTGAGCCAGGAGCGCAGCCAGCGATGGCCCGGATCGTCGTGCGCGCGCTCGTGCCAGACAGCCGAAGTGCGGTCCAACCCAAGCTCGACGGGGGGCCGGACCGCGCGCAAGCCGAAGGGCGTCGAAAATGCCGCGACAGTCGCTGGACACGTCACCACGAGGTCCGAGGCCGCGATCAGGAAAGGCACCGTCACGAAGTGCTGGACCTGCGCGACGATCCGCCGGCGCCGCCCATGGGCTTCCAGCGCGCGGTCGACCAGGCTGCCCGGCATTCCGTGCGGAGCGATCAGCACGTGCCCGAGCTCCAGATAGCGATCCAGGGTCAGCCGCTGTGACGCAGCGGGATGATTCCTGCGCATCAGCGTGACGAAGCGCTCCTCCGGCAAGCGCAGCTGTCGCGACGACGGCGGCACGAGGAACTCCGGGACGAACGCCAAATCCGCCGTTCCTCGCTCGAGCCGCCTCACGAAGTCGGCTTCGGCGCGGTCGACCTGCACCGTGATGTACGGCGCCTCGCGTGCCAGCACGGGCAAGAGCCGCGGCAGCGCGGCCGCCTCGAGCAAGTCGTTGCCGAGCAGCACGAAGCGGCGCTCGGACGTCGCGGGGTCGAACGGTGCGCCGGCCTGGACCGCCGCTCGCAAGCTCGCGAGCGCCTGAGCCAGCGGATCGACGAGCGCCTCGGCGCGCGGCGTGAGCGCGAGCAGCGGCCGCCCCGGCGCAAGCAGCGCATCGCCGAAGAACTCGCGCAGTCGTCCGAGCCGCTGGCTCGCAGCCGACTGCGTGATGCCGAGCCGCTTCGCCGCGCGTGTCACGTGCCGCTCGCGGAGCAGCACGTCGAGCGCGAGCAGGAGATTCAGGTCGTCAGGGAGAGCATCGTGCATTAGCCGTTCTAATATAATATATTAGATTCATCGATTGTACTAATCTATCGATTCGCCTCAATCTATGCGCGTGGCCGTCGCTCGCGGAGCCCGGTCAGACGTCCTCTGGACGATGGAGCGCATCATGGAGAGGGAGCTCAAGGTCTCGCGGCGGCGCCTGATGGGAGGCGTCGCGACGCTCGCCGTGGCCGCCGGAGCGAGCTGGTACGCGGCCGGCCGGGGTGTGTTCGACGATCGGACGGGCGAGCCGTTCGCGCCCTGGACCGCGTTCCGCGGGCAGCGCGGCGAGGGGCTCGCTGAGCTCGTGCGCGCGGCGGTGCTCGCCGCGAGCCCGCACAACACGCAACCCTGGCTGTTCGAGCTCCACCCGGATCGCATCGACGTGTTCTCCGATAGATCTCGATCGCTCGGCACCATGGATCCGTTCCTGCGCGAGATGCACATCGGGCTCGGCTGCGCGATCGAGAACCTGTCGCTCGCGGCAGGCTCGATGGGTTGGGAGCCCCGCGTGGAATTTGAGACGGGTCATCTGCTGGGCTCGGACCCGGGGCGACCTCGCGCTGCGGATCGCGCGGCGTCGCGGGCGAGCCGGGTGGCGAGCGTCCGGATCGAGCCAGGAGCGGCGGAGTCCCCTCTCGCGGAGGCCATCGCACGGCGACATACGAACCGCGGCCCGTACGGGGCGCAGCGCGTGCCCGTCTCAGCGCTCCAGGAGCTCTCGCGGCTGAACGGAGAGGACTCAGATGTAGAGATCGTCTGGCTGGAGCACCCGAACCAGCGCGAGAGCTTCGCCGCCCACACCTTGCGCGCCACCGAGACCATCGTCCGCGATGCGGCGATGGTGCGGGACAGCGACGCGTGGTTCAGGCTGGCGCCCGAGGCGGTACCGGCCCATCGGGACGGGCTGATCCTCGATGTGATGGGGCTCGGACCCCTGCTCACCGCGGCGGTCAAGCTGCTGCCGCGTCCGTCCGCAGAACAGATGCATGACGATTGGCTCCGCGTCACGCGCGAGGTCCATCTCGCCGGCGATCCCGCCGTCGGTGTCATCGTGAGCCGCGACCGCTATGATCTGGGCGCGACCCTCCGCGCTGGGCGCCTGTGGCAACGCCTGCATCTCTGGGCGACCACGCGTGGCATCGCGATGCACCCGCTGAACCAGGTGCCGGAGGTCATCGACCGAGAGCGCGTGCTCGGACGATCGCCGGTGATGGAGCGTTCGTTCAACGAGGCGCTCGGCCTCCGCGACTGGCAGCCCACCTTCGCGTTCCGGTTGGGCTTCCCGGTGCAAGAGGCCGTGGGCGGCCCGCGCCGCGCCGCGGAGGCGGTGATTCGCGCCGCGTGAGCGCCGCGCGCCTGCTGCTGCGCAAACGCGGGCGCGCGCGACGAAGGCGGCGCAGCTAACGTGCGTCCTCTCGTAACGCGTGGCGGAGCGGCAGACGCCCTTGAGGAGCCCCCGAGAGGCCGTGGCAGGGTGCCACGCCAGGTGACGCAGCGCTGGACGCGTCACTCAGGAGAAGGACGACCCTCACCGCACTACGATGCCCTGGGCGCCGCCGCCGGGCGTCAATCCTCCGGCTTCGCCGCGTGGGATCAGGGCGCCGTCGCGGCTCACCTGGAATGCCGCGATTGTCCCGGCGCCGGCGTTGAGGGTGTACAGAAACTGGCCGTCGCGCGTCATCGTGAGGTCGATCGGCGCCGTTCCGGTGGGGAACGAGGCGGACACGCCGTCGTCGAGCAGCGTTAGCGCACCCCGCGCGTCGACCTGGAGTCCGGAGAGCGTGTTGCTGCCCGTGTTGGCCGTGAAGACATAGCGGCTCCCAGGGGCGCCGGCGATCCAGCAGGTCGCCCGCTGGAAGGTGTCGACAGTGTCGCTGATGACAGCAAGGCTCCCGTCGGCCCCGATTCCATACGAGGACACAACGCTCGTGTCGCCGGTCGCCGGTATGCCGTCGCCGCCGACCTCCGCCACGATCAGGTGGCCGCGCCGATCGAAGGCGAAATCAAAGGGTACAAGGCCCCTGGAGATCGTCGTGACCGGCGCGTTACTGGGCAGGCCGCGGCGGCTCATCGGGAACACGTGGATCTGATTGGACCCCTTGCCCGCCACGACCAGCGCCTCGCCGTCGGGAGAGAAGCCGATCTGACCCGGTGTCGCGCCGAGCGACGGCGGCGTCGTGCCGCCGAGGCCGAGACCGCGGATCGACCCGTCGAGCGGGACGAGCTCGCCGCACGGGTTCACTTCGAAGCCGGCGATGTTGCCGTCTCCACCCACGTTGAGGACATAGAGCAGATCGCCGTGGGAGGCGACGCTCACCGGGAAATCGCCGCCCGAGTCGACCACATCGAGCAACGTCAGGCCGTGGGGGGCGACGCGGAACATCGACACCTCGCTGCTGCCCGCGTTCACGGCGAACAGGAGCTTCCCGTCCTCGCTAAGGACGAGCGAGCCCTGGGATCCGAGCGCGTTGATCGGCCGGGTCGGCGCGCCGAGCCCTCCGGTCGCGTACGTGCCGGCGTACGAGAGCGAGCCGTCCGCCGCGCGATCATATGCCACCACGGCATTGCCGTCCCCGGCGTTGGTCATGGCGAAGACCTGGCCGCGCCGGTGGGCGCTGGGGCCGTGTGCCATGGCGTCGCCGGGCGCGCTCGCCGCGAAGAGACCCAAGCACAGGGCCGTGATGCTCATCGTGCTGCGAAACATGAGAAAGCTCCTGGGATTGGCGCCGCGAACCCAGCGGCGCGGGCTTGTCGGTGGGGTCGATCGTCGAGGCGCACCTCGGTCGTGACGACCGGCACGGCGCGCCCCGATCTCGAGCGCGCCGCTCTGCGCGCTCCGTCGAGCGGGTTCATCCGCTCCTACGCGGAAACCCCTCTGCGGTTTCGCGGCCGCGTCGCCCGTCCTGCTCCGGCGCACCTCAGCCCCTCATCCGGGCGTGGATCCGCCGGGGTCGACCTGGCCGGCACGCGCGCGTGGCCGTGCCTCGCACGACGAGGGACGGGCGGCCTCTCCGCTGGGTGGGTCGCCGTCCTGCCAACCTGGGTCGGGTCGCCGCCGCCAACCTGGGTCGGGTCGCCGCCCTGCCAACCTCCGCCCTGCCAACCTGGGTCGGGTCGCCGCCCTGCCAACCTGGGTCGGGTCGCCGCCCTGCCAACCTGGGCCGGGTCGCCGCCCCGCCCCGCCCTGCCAACCTGGGTCGGGTCGCAACCCGGGTCGGGTCGCCCGCTGCCATGGCAACCTGAGTCGGGTCGCCGCTCCGCTCCGCTGGCCAACCTGGGTCGGGCCACCGGGTCGGGTCGCCGCCTTTGCTCGCCGCGGCTCCTTGCGTACCTGAGCAACCGTTCGTCGTGCGCCACGGCACACCCGGCCTCGGCAGCTCGGATCCCATGCCCGGCGTCCGCGAAATCGCGCTCCTCCGTGGGCGATGACGCGTGGCATCGCCGATGCTTTGGCTGCACCCACGAAAAGCCGCCCACTCCAACGGAAGTTGAATCATGTCCGTCTCGAACGCTCCTCTCCCTGGAACCCCCGAAGCACGTCGGCCCGCCCGCGCCTCCGAGCCCGCCCGCGCCTCCGAGCACGACGCGGGCGCCGGCGTTCGGGACGAGTTCCTCACGCTCGCATCGCACGAGCTCATGACGCCGCTGACCTCGCTCACGCTGCAGGTGCAGCGGATGAAGCGGCTGAGCGAGCGGCGGGTGGAGGACGCGCCAACGTGGGTCGCCTCGCTCGAGGTCGTCGGCCGGCAAGTCAACCGGCTCACCCGGCTCTGCGAGGACATGCTCCAGGCGATCAGGCTCCGATCGGATCCGCTCGATCCCAAGCGCGAGAGCGTCGATCTCGGAGCGTTCGCCCGAGAGGTGGTCGCCGGGCTCCCCGTGGAGCTCTGCTCCCCGTCCTCCACGATCTCCATCGACGCGCCGGAGGTCGTCGTCGGCCGCTGGGACCGTGAGCAGCTGGGGAGCCTCGTGTTCCACCTCGTCAAGAACGCCATCCAGTTCGGCGAGGGCCGGCCGATATCCATCGAGGTGAAGGCCTGCCCCGCCGGTGCGGTGCTCCTCGTCCGCGATCAAGGCGTCGGCATCGCGGAGGAGGACCAGGCGCGCATCTTCCGGTGCTTCGAGCGCGCGAGCGGCGTGGTGAACTTCGGTGGCCTCGGTCTCGGGCTCTACATCGCGCGCGAGATCGTGCGCGCTCACGGCGGAACGATCGGTGTGGAGAGCTCGCCGGGCCACGGCTCGACGTTCACGGTCCAGCTCCCCCTCGACCTCGATCCTACCAGCCGGTCCAGCCTCGCGCGCGCTCCCTGACAGCGTCGCTCCCTTCGGCGCCCGTCGAGGCGCCGTCGCTCTCTCCATCCCCTCGATCCCCTCCATCCCCTCGTGAATCGCCCGCGGGCACCGCGCGGCGCCACGCATCTCTCACAACCAACGTCAGCTCACCGGTCGCAGGCGGCACGTCCGACCCCGGCCGCCAGGCGACGTCCACCGCGCTCCCTCGCGAGCCCTCGAGAGCGGCTCGCCGCGAGATCTCGTGATCTCCCTCCTCGCCGAGGGCGCCATCACCCGTCGCCCACGCGACGCGCCGCCTCTGGCGCGCAATCCCTTGCTCGATCGCGTAGCGGCCCGCGCGCTCCTCCTCGCTCACGCGGCCACCGCGCCGATCTCCCGGTGAATTTGCGTGGGGGCGGCCGGCACGAGGTGTGCTCTGGCCCACGCCGGCAACGGCGAGATAGGCAATCCGCATTCGACGAATGCTCGGTCGAAGCGGAGCCGATAGCGCGACGGGGCGTCGTCTGGGCGCGCGCGTCGCAGCGGAGAACCATGAAGATCGAAGCGACCATCGAAGCGACCAGCGACCCCATCAGCGCTGTGTTCAGCCACCGTCACCCCCTCATCCTCTCGGAGGGCGCGAAGAACACCAAGGCTCACAGCGCGCGTCATCCCATGAGAGCGCGACCCGCCGGCGGCGCGGCAGCGCCGGGCCGCGGCTCGACCGACCCCACGCCGATCGACGAGGAGGCCGATGGACGCGGCGCCGCCCCTCGTTACCAGAGCGCCGTGACCCAGCCGGCCGCCGCCCTCGCGAAGGCGCCGGAGCTCCTCGCGGCGAAGCGGCGCGTGCTGTCCGGCGACAGGCTACCTGCGGCCTCGGTCCGCTTCGCCGGGCCTGCCGAGATCGATGTCTTCCTCGGTGAGCTCGATCAGGCGATCCGCCCTTTCGAGGACTCCTTGCGCAAGGCAGGGGCCCGACACGGCGACAGGGCCGCTCAGCTCAAGGCCATCATCAAGAAGGCCTCGATCCAGACGAGCAAGACCCGGTTCGAGGACCCTCGGGACATGGCGGAGTTCGACGCCCGGATCGAGCGGGTGGCGCGCTCGGGTGAGCCGGTGGTGCTGGCCATGCCGGAGGGCGGCGGCAAGGTGCCAGTGCCGCTCAAGACGGGCAGGTTCGGCAGGTGGCCTGATTTCGCGGAGTTCCTCGGCATCAAGATGCGAGCGGCGCTGGCGCGCGTCCTGCGCGAGTTCCACCCCGGCGGCGCCCACGTGGTGGTCGTGCCGGACACGTGCCTTCACACCCGCGACATGGGCTTCTGCGCGGACGAGACCCGCAGCCACCTCGAGCAGCTCTGGCGCGATCTACCCCGCCTCGGCGTCCGTGACGAGGTGATCGTGGCCGATACCCTGGCGTACCTCCCCGCGGACTGGGACCGCGTCATCGAGCGCAGCGTCGCGGAGGTCGTCGCCTCGATCGCGGCGGATGAAGCGGTGAGGGCGGCGGCCGCCGCCCAGTCGAGCTCGCTGATGTTCATCAAGGACTGCGGCCTCTCCGACGAGGACGAGGCGATCCTGTTCTATGCCGCCGTGGCCGGGCACTCGGACGGGATCCCCGCCGGGCTCGCCGCCCAGGCCAGGGCTTTCCAGGAGGCGACAGACCAGGTGACGCCGCTCTACATGGCCATCAACCACCATGGCATCCGGGGCCTCGGCCTGATCGAGCGGGTCGTCGAGGGGCTCGGCTTCTCGAGCGAGAGCTATCTCCGCGCGAGCGTCCACGCCAAGCCCGGCTGCCCGCGGCCCGCCCTCAGCGTCTTCCATTCCCTGGCGCCGGTCGCCCTCCTGCCGATGCACGCCCTCGGCGTGCGCGTGATCGACGAGACGCCTCGCTGGGGGCTCTCGTTCGATGTCGTCGGGCGGATGCGCGGCTGGCAGGCCGTCTGCGAGGCGACCACCGGGCGCTTCCTGTTCTATGAAACGACGCAGGAAGGCGCGGAGATGGGCGGCGCCTCTGCCGAGCGGGCGGCCGCGTGAAGGCGCCGGCGAGGCCGGCGTCCCCGCCGGCCTCACCCCCTGTCCAGGAACCGAGGAGGAACCGCGTGCAAGAGCTCGATACGATCGTCGTCGGCGCCGGCATCACCGGCCTCTACTGCAGCTATCGCCTCGCCCAGCGGGACCCCCGCCGCAAGGTAGGGCTCTTCGAAGCCTCGGAGCGGTTCGGTGGCCGGATCGAGACGGTCGACCTGGATGGGTTCCTCGCCGAGTGCGGCCCCATGCGCTTCGAGAAGCGCCGGCAGCGTCTGTTGATGGGCCTGCTCGACGAGCTCGGCCTGAAGACCCGGCCCTTCACCCCTTATGCGGCCGAGCCCGTCCAGGGGCCGCGGTCCTCCCTCGCCCCCGACGAGGCCGGACCGGCCCATCGCCCCCACACGACGCTCGAGCTGATGAAGCTCGGTATTCTCCGGATCTTGAAGGATACGCCCTGGGCGAGCCCCGGCGACCCGGACGACCCTCGGGACGAGAAGCACCGCGACTGGTTGAGGAGCCTCGCTGAGGACGACTACGCCAGCATGCGCCGCGGCGCCAGGCTGGGCGGCGCTCTCCTCTACGAACAGGGGTTCTGGAACGCGCTCAGCGACGTCCTCAGCCACGGCGCCGTGCTCGCGATCCGGGATCAGGGCACCTTCTTCCACCTGATTCCGGAGAACCCCAACGCCATGGACTGGATCGTCTTCTGGCTGCGCGCGCTGTCCAGCGAGGGCGAGGGGGACGCCTCGCTCGTCAGCATCGAAGGCGGCTCCCGGGCGCTGCCCCTCGCCCTGGTGCGGGAGCTCGAGCGGCGCCCGGAGCAGGTCTCCATCCACCTTCGCCACGCGCTCACGTCGCTCGCGGCGGCGGAAGGAGGGAAGGTCCGCCTGCAGTTCTCTCGCGGCGAAGAGACCGTCGAGGCCGTCGCGAGGCACGTGATCCTCGCCTTGCCCCGAAGCCCTCTGATGCGGCTCGCCGGCTGCTTCTCCCGGGAGATCCGGCGGGATCTCGATGCGGTCTTCGGATTCCCGCTCCTGAAGTGCTTCCTGGTCACGGACGCGCCGTGGTGGACGGGGCGCACGCCGCCCCACAGGAACGCGTCGCTGATGCCCGCCAGGGAGGTCCACACGACCTACCGCGAGAGCGACGGCAAGGGCATGATCATGCTCTACACCGATCGACCGGCCACGGAGTTCTGGAAGGTCTATGTGCAGGGCGAGGTCCACGATCGCGCGGAGATCGATGGCAGCGAGGCGCTGAAGCGACAGCTCGTGAAGTACCTCGGCGTGGACCTCCAGGACCCGGCCGGCCGGCAGCGCGCGGCCGGGACCGTGACGACCTGGGCCATCCGGGACTGGAGCAGGGAACCGTATGGGGCCGGGGCCCATACCTGGCGGCCAGGCGTCAGGTCGTGGGAGGTCCTCGAGAGGCTGAAGGCGTTCGACCTCCCCGGCAGCGCCGCGCCCGCCGGCAGCGTCCATGTCTGTGGCGAGGCTTATTGCGATTACCAGGGGATCGAGGGAGCGCTCCGCTCGGCCGAGAGCGCGCTTCGAACCGTGCCCTGATCCGCGACGCCGCGCGGGGGCGGCGAGGGCCATGACCCGCGCGCACCCGCGCATGGAAGCCATCGAAGGCAGAGCGGCCAGCCAGCGCGGCTGGCCGCGCCCGAGCCGCGCGCTACGGCTCCCGGGGCGGCGCGTACCCGAGCCGCTTGATGCCGAGCGTCTTGAGCTTGTACACGAGCGTGCGCAGCGGCATCCCCAGCGCGCGCGCCGCCTCCGTCTGGTTCCCGCTCGCCTTGCGGAGCGCCTCCACGATCAGCTCGGCCTCGCAGCGCTGCAGCCGCGTCTTCAGGTAGTCCCCGCCCGGAGGCGTGGCGGCGGAATCGCCGACCTGGTACGGCAGCTCCGCCTCCGCCTCCGCCGCCGGCTCGGACGTGGGCGCCGCCCGGGCGCGCTCAGGCAAGTCCTCCTCCGCGATCCACTCGCCCTCGGCGATGACCACGGCCCGCTCGATCGCGTTCCGCAGCTCCCGCGCGTTCCCCGGCCAGGAGTACGCCCGGAGCCGCGCGAGCGACGCGGCGTCGAAGCCGCGGATCGACCGACCGTTCGCCTGGTTCGCCTGGTCGAGGAAGCGCAGCGCGAGCGGCTCGATGTCCTCCGGGCGCGCCCGGAGCGGCGGGATCGTCATCGTCATCGTGTTCAGGCGGTAGAGCAGATCGCTGCGAAACGCGCCGGACGCGCACATCGACTCGACGTCGCGGTGGGTCGCCGCGACGACGCGCGCGTCGACGTCGATCGTCTTGTTCGAGCCGACGCGGGTCACCTGCCGGGTCTCGAGGACGCGCAGGAGCGCGGCCTGCACCGCGGCCGGCAGCTCGCCGATCTCGTCGAGGAAGACCGTCCCGCCGTCCGCCGCCTCGAACACCCCTCGCTGCTGCTGCCACGCGCCGGTGAACGCGCCGCGCTCGTGGCCGAAGAGCGTGCTCTCGACGAGCTGCTGCGGGATCGCCCCGCAGTTGACGCACACCATCGGCTTTCCGCTCCGCGGGCCGCTGTCGTGGATCGCGCGCGCCACGACCTCCTTTCCCGTCCCCGTCTCGCCCAGCAAGAGGACCGGGATCGACGAGCGCGCGACCCGCTTGACGTCCTCGAACACGCGGCGCATCGCGGGGCTCACGACGACCGGCTCGACGCGACAGGTGCCCGGACCGCTCTTCCACGTCCCGCCCGGCGCCGAGCGTACCGGCTGCTCCACCGTCGCGCTGCGCACGGCGCTCCAGCACCGATCGAGCAGCTCCTCGGCCACGGTCCCCGCGTCGGGGAACGTCGCGAACCCCGCGAGCACGGCGGGCGACCCGACCCCGGGCGGCGCCGCGAGCGCCCGCGCCACGTCGAGCGCCTTCTCGGCCCCGGCCTCGAGGAGCAGCGCCGCCACCACGTCCGAGCTGTAGAGCGCGATCCGGTCCACGGGGCGCAGCAGCGCCCGCACGCGCGGGAACAGGTGGCTCACGTGGGCGCCCGGCTGGCGGGCGACCCGGGCCATCACGACGGCGAAGGTCCGCCCGAAGTACCGCGCGCGCTTCACCTCCTCCTCGAGCGCGACGCGGAGCTGCTCGTGGCTCATCAGCCCTGGCAGCTCGTCCTCGGCCGCCGTGATCGAGCGGACGGCGACCACCACCTTGCCGAGGATCACCTCCTCGCCTGGCTTCACCTCGCCCCGCGCGACGCGCTCGCCGCCTAGCCAGGTGCCGTTGGTCGAGCGCAGGTCCTCGATGACGACCCTGTCGCCGGACTGGGTGAAGCGGGCGTGCTCGCGCGAGAGGCTGACGTCGCCGATCTGGACCTGCGACGGCGGCGCGCGGCCGATCACGACCGGCACGCCCGGGCTCAGCACGGCGCGCTCGGCGCCGTCGCGGTGGTAGACGAGCAGGGCGACGCGTCGATCGTCCTGCCTGACACCCTGGATCGCATCGATGAAGCTGCTGGACAGCGGCGTTGTCTCCGGGCCGATGTCCGTCTCGCGAATGACTGCCACGCTGCTCACCCCCTTCTCACACGACCTCGCCCCCGGGCTCGCGTCCGGCAGAGCGCGCGCGCCCGCGCGCTCTCGGGGGCGTGCGCCGGCGAGCCCGCCCGCCCGCGCCGCGGGCGAGCGCTCGCTGACGCTGAATTGCGCACCAGTACGGGCGTCTCCGGCAGGCCGCGACGCACCAGCTCGTCCATCAGGGTCCGGTGTTCATGAAGCGCATCCCACGCACCCCGCGCCTCCAACGCGTCCAACGCACCCGACGCATCTTGCAATTCGAGCACCACCTGCGTCGAGCCCGGTGGTGACGCCGCGCTCGACGGCGAGGTTTTCCGCGCCGACCGGCCCGCCTCGTTCGTGGAGCGTTTGGACAGAGCGGCTGTCGATCTCGTCAGCACACTCCAGGGTGTAACTCAGCCGCAGTCCGTCGAGCTCGACCGGAGTCGAGCGCTCTAGGCGAAGAGACCCTGGAAAGCCCTCGCGGCCGGTCGGCTCCGTGGAGATCGGCTTCGGGGCGTCCGGGCGGGCGCTCTCGAGCGCGCCTGCGCTGGGCGACGGCCGAGCTCCGCTCGTGTGTTCGAACTGGCTAAAATAATCTATCTTGGCTGCTGCCTCGGCGACCGCGCAAGGCGTTGCGAACAGCAGCGAATTGACCTCTGGCACGGCCGGTGAGAGGGCGGTGGCGCGGACTTCGTCGGCGCTTGGCGCTCGAGGGGAGCCGCGAGCGCCCCTCGGGCGGTGAGCGACGATCCAATGCTTTTCAATCCTTTGTGGAAGGAGCACGAAATATGCTGAGGCAACTGGCGACGAACCTCGTTTTGCTCGCGCTCGCGGCGGCGGGTCCGGTCGCGTGCGCCGGCTCGGGTGACAGCCCCGCGGAAGCCGGCGCCAGCAGCGTCACCAGCGGGAGCGGCGGCGCGGCGGCTTCCGGCGGACACACCTCGGGAGGCGGCGCGGCCGGCGGAGACGGCGGAGCGGGAGGCGACGCGCCGGGGAACGGCGGCGCGGGCGCGGGCGAAGCGGGCACGGGCGGCGCGGGCACCGGCGGAGCAGGCGGCGCGGGCACGGGCGGCGCGGGCACTGGCGGCGCGGGCGGCGCGGGCAACGGCTGCGTGGGGACGGGGGGAATCACGTACACGCTCGCGACGGTCCCCGCGCCGACGGCAGAGCAGCAGTCTGCCTACGACAAGATCACGAGCGCGATGGATGAGGCGCTGTCGTACTACAACTGTCACACGAGCATCGAGAAGCACCTGTCGGTGTCCTACGTGCCATCGGTCGCGACGGCCGACGGCAACGTCAACGGATCCATCAGGTTCGGCGCGACGAGCTCGATGAACTACATCACCGCCATGCACGAGATCGGTCACACCGTGGGGGTCGGCAGCTTCGAGTTCGGCGCGCTCGTGGTGGACGGCGTCTTCACGGGCGAAGCGGCGACGCGCCAGCTCAGGGCCATCACGGGCAACGAGAGCGACGTCGTGCACGCGGACACCCAGCACTTCTGGCCGTATGGTCTCAACTACACGACCGAGGTCAAGACGACCGACGATCTCGTGAACCACTGCAAGATCGTGGTCGCGATCCGCGAGGACATCGGCTTCTGAGGGCGCCCCGCGCCGCCAGGGCGGACTTCGCGGCGCGGCGTCGCGGAGGGGGCCGGCGCCGCCTGTCTGGCGCCCGCCGGCGCGGGATCACTCGAGGTATGCGGCCAGGCCGAGCTTCTGATCGCGGACGGCTCCGGCCATGAGCTTCGCGATCTGCTCCGCGCCGGAACGCGAGAAGTGCGTGTGATCGTCACAGAAGAAGTCGCCGACGGGGCCGCTGGTCGTCGCGCTCACGTCGCCCCCGGGGACGGGGCAGAAGCCCAGGGTGCCGTAGAGCGCGACGCTGAGCTCGTGCAGGTCGATCACCGGCGCGCCGTACGCCGCGCCCGCCTCGTGGGTCGCTGTCACATAGCCGCCGCGCGTCCCTCGGGCCGCGCTGCCGTTGCAGGCGATCGCGCTCACGGGGGTCACGAACACGGGCTGGGCGCCTCGCTCCTTTGCGGCGCGGGCCATCATCCCGTAGCTCGACTTGAAGGCGTCGAGCCCCACGTGCCGATCGCACGTGCTCGATCCGTCGTTGATGCCGAACTGGATGAACAGGTAATCGCCCGGCTTCATGCCGTCGAGCATCTGAACCCACCTGGCCTGCAGCTTGGGCTCGCCGCTCGAGTCGCGCTCGAGCTCGCACTCGCCCGCGCTATCCATGGTCTTCTGCACGTTGTAGAGCCACGTGCGCACGCTGCGGCCGCCGACGGCGCTGTTCACCACGGTGACCCGCTCGTCGAAGAGCGCCGCGAACTGGCCGCCCCAGCCCGCCGGGCAGGGGGTCTGGCCGTTGGCGACCGTGGAGTCCCCCGCGATCCAGATCGTGATGTCCGGCAGCGGCCCCGCGCCGCCCGTCCCCGCGCCGCCGCTGCCGCTCGGCCCACCTGAAGAGCCCGCGGAGCCCCCGGACCCGGCGGGCGCGTCGCCACCAGCCCCTGCACTTCCCGAGGAGCCCGCCGAGACGGAGGAGCCCGCCGAGACCGCGGCGCCGCCCGCGCCTCCGCTCGAGCTGCTCCCTTCTGGCTGCGAGCTCCCGCCCGTTCCGCCCGTCCCCCCGCCGGCGTCGCCCGGGGCCGTCTCCGGATCGGCGCAGCAGGCGACGGTGAGCAGCGCGAGACACGACACCCGGGCGACCATCAGGCGCGCGGCAGATCGAACGTTCCAGTCCATGAACATGCCTTTCCTCCAGTCACGACATCCGCATCGGGCCCATCCACACCGGATGGAGCTGGCCCTTCGTCTCCAGGTCCCGCAAGCCGCCGGGGCACGTCCGGTCGAGGTGCCGAGCCGGCGGCACGACGAGCGCGCACCGCCGCGGGCGCAGGGCGGCGCCGCGAGCGCGAAGGCAGCGCCGACGAGGCCAGCGGTGGGGGCGACGGGGAGCGAGCATGGCTCGCGACACTGTTGCGGGAGCGCCTCCCAACCAGTCACGGACAGGCGCTTTTTTTTCGGAGCGGCTCGCCGGAGCGCGCTCCGGAGCATGTCCATCGAAATTCTGAAACAGCAGCAAAATCGAGGGCCGCGCGGGCGTCGGCGCCCGCGGACGTCGCTCGCGGGCGCGGCGCTCGACGCCCGCGCCGGCGGCGCCGCCCCGGGACGCGCCGGTGATCGTGAGTCGGTCGTCTGAACATGGCGTGTCTGTCTCGTGTCGGGGCTCGGCGCTCGAGGGGCGCGCCCATCCACCACCGCGCCGGCACCACGCGCGTGGAGAGGAGACGTGCGCGGCGTTTCGTTCACGACGCACGGCGATGTCCGGGGACGAACTGGCCAGTTGCCGGGCAACAGAGCAATCACGCGAGGAGCAAGCAGGACGAGAGCGGAAGGTGGACGGAAATCCTTGGTTGGTGATGTGGTGTGGAGGGTATTGTTATGCCGTTGACTGACACAAACTTTGTCACGTATGTTTATCAACAGGCGACGCGGGGGAGGGATGGCGTCGCGACAGACGTGCAGGCGTGCAGACTTGACAGATGGCACGGAACAGCCACGCGTGCTCTCGTCCGCCCGCGACGCAGCGGCGCGAGACTCGGGCGCGCGATGGCCACATGGAGACGGCGCTTGTGTCGGTGCCCTTAACAGCTCATCCCAAGCTCTCGGACTGTCGTGGCGACGGCGACGCCGGCCCGATGGTGCAGAGAAGGTATCGAGTGCTCCTCGTCGGCGGCGGCGACAGGAGAGCCGCGCCGCTCGCGAGGGCCGAAACGCGAGGAACGGCATGAACAGCTGGGATCCTTTGGGCGCAGCGGAGCAGGCCGCGGTCGCGGACGAGATCTTGGCCGTGCTGCGTCACGACCTGCGCAACCGCTTCGCGATCGTCCGCAATGCGTCGTTTTATATCAAGCGAAAGGTCGCGCGCGACGCGGCCTACACGGCGGATCCGAGGATCGAGGAGTTCTTCGGGATCATCGACGAGGAGGTGATCGCGGCGAGCGCGCGGCTCGAGGAGTCCGTCGACGCCGCGAGGCTCTTCACCCGCACGAGCGTGCGCGTGAGCGCGGCGGGCTGCGTGCAGCGCGCGGCGGCGTGCGCGCGCATCGGCGCCTCCGGGGCCCGCATCGTCCTCTCGGCCCAGGACGGCGACGTCGAGGCGGACCCGATCGAGCTCGCCGTCGCGGTGCGGTGCCTGATCGAGAACGCCGTGGAGTCGTTGCCGGGGGACGGTGTGGTCTCGGTCCATGGCACGGCGAGCGGCGCGCGGTACTTCATCGAGGTCACGGACTCGGGGGCTGTCCCTTGCGAGGTGGACACCGAGGCGCTCCTGCGGCCGTTCTACTCCACGAAGCCGGGTCACTTCGGCCTGGGGCTGAACATCGCGAGGCGGGTCGCCCGGCGCTACAGCGGTACGCTCGCGGTCGAGCCGCGGGCGCACGGCACGTCGGCCGTCATCGCGCTGCCGCTCGCCTCGACGCCGGCGCCCGGCGACGCTGGATCGGAGCTCGCGCCGTGAGCGTGCACGGCCAGCCCGCGGGGCGCGCGCGACGCGCGCAGGCGGCCCGCTCCGCGGCGCGGCGCGCGGGGCCCGGGGCCTCGCTGATCTCGCTCCTGGTCGCGTCGACGGCGGCCGCGCCCCCGGAGCAGGAGCAGGCAGAGGCAGCGGACGAGCCGGCGAAGCCGCCGGTCGAGGAGCTCTTCCTCGGCGAGGCGGCCTTTCCGCAGGAGGCGCTCGAGCTGCAGATCACGAGCGCGCCGACGTGGGAACACGACGGGCGCCGGGTCGGCTTCAGCGTCCCGCTGCTGCTGGAGCTCGGCATCACCGATCGTCTACAGCTCGGGGGAGAGCTTCCCCTGGAGCTCGCGCGCGGAGACAGCGGCGTCGTGGCCGGCCTCGGCGCTGTCGAGGTGGAGGCCCTGTACAACGTCGTCAACGATCGGTGGCTCGGGCTCGTCGTGTCCGCGGGGCTCGGGGCCGAGCTCCCGGCTGGCTCGCGCGAGCTCGGCGCCCCGGGCTACGCGCTGGAGCCGTTCGTGAGCCTCGACAAGGCGATCGGGGGCGTCCACGTGGGCATCTCCGCGTCGGCCGAGATCCGGCTGCCGGCCGCGCGGCGCGACGAAACGGAGCTCAGCCCCGGCGCCGCGCTGGGCGTGATCTTGCCGCTAGGCGACGTGGTTCCGACGGTGGAGCTCGCCGCCGAGCTCGAAGACACCCTGTCGCTGCTCCTCGCGCCCGGCGTGCTCTGGCACCCGGCGAGCGGCCTGGAGCTCGGCGCCGCGCTCGAGATCGGCCTCGCGGGGGAGACGCCCGACGCCGGGCTCATGCTCCTCGTTACGACCGAGATCGAGCTCGCGGGCGACGGCGACGACCACGTGAAGCACGCAAGCAGGAGCCGCGCCCCATGAGCATTCGAGCCACACTGGCCTGCATCTTCGGCGTCGCGCTGGCGGCGGTCCTCGTCGCGGGCGGCGCCTTCTACTTCGCCATCGCGGAGATGCTCGTCTTTCAGCGGCGCGCCGAGGCGTCCTACGACGACCTGAAGCAGCACGTCGCCCTCGCGAGCGACGTCAGCCGCTACATGAACGAGGCGGTCAAGTCGGTGCTCCACGGCAACGCAAGCGCGGAGCTCTCGAGCGCGGCCGAGGCCACGGTGCGCGATCTCGACGCCATCGAGGCGCGGAAGAGGGCGATGATCGCCGACGAGGAGATCAGGGAGAGCGACGAGGAATCGACGGAGGAGATCGAGCACATCAGCTTCATGCGAGCGAGCTTCGAGCGCATCGTCGAGGGCGTGGCGAGTACGATCCATGTCGAGCGCGAGCGCACGAACGAGCGACACGAGCTGCTCGTGCAGCTCTCCGACCGCGAGTACAGGGCGGGGTTCCTCCCGCACATCAACGCGGCCGTGCACGACGCGGAGCGCGACGTCGCGCGGATCCTCGACGATGAGCGTCTCCTCCGGACGCGGGTAGCGGTGCTCGGCGCGGCGGCGACCGGCGGCGCGCTGATCGTCCTCGTCGTGCTGCTCGGGCGGCTCCTCCGCTCGGTGGATCGCGGCTTCAACGCGCTGATCGACGGCTCCCGGCGGATCGCCCAGGGGGATCTCGAGCTGCGCCTCTCCGTGCTCGATGATCACGAGTTCGGCCGTATGAGCGCCGCGTTCAACCACATGGCGTCCAGCCTCCGCTCCGCGCAGGAGGCCAGGACGCGCATGGAGAAGCTCGCCGCGGTGGGGCAGCTCGCGGCGAGCGTCGGGCACGACCTGAGGAACCCGCTCGGCGCCGTCCGGAACGCGAACCATTACCTCAAGAAGCGCCTCGTGGGGACCGAGGTCGGCGCGGAGCCCCGCGTCGCGCAGTTCCTCTCGATCATCGAGAAAGAGCTCGCGGCGTGCACCAAGATCATCGGCAATCTGCTCGACTTCGCGCGCGAGCGGCGGCCGCGCTTCGCCGCGTGCGCGCTGAGGCCCCTCGTGGACGACGCCCTCTCGGTCATCGAGATCCCGCCGCGCGTGCGCGTCGACAACGACGTGCCGGACACGCTCCCTATCGTGGAGCTCGACAAGGATCAGTTCCGCCAGGTGCTCGTGAACCTGATCCAGAACGCGGCCGAGGCGATCCCGGCCGAGCGCGAGGGGCGCGTGCGGATCTCCGCAGAGCGGACGGGCGACGGGCTGGCGCTCTCGGTCGCCGACGACGGGACGGGCATCTCCGAGGAGACGCTAGCGCGGATCTTCGAGCCGCTGTTCAGCACCAAGCTGAAGGGGACGGGCCTCGGCCTGGCGATCAGCGCCGGGATCGTCGAGCGGCACGGCGGAAAGATCGAGGCGACGAGCGCGCTCGGCAGCGGCACGACCTTCGTGGTCCGGCTGCCGGTGCACGATGGACCGGAGGCCGCGGAGCCTTCCCTTCCGCCGACCGGAACACAGGGAGCATGACGGGGGATCGAGCCATGCAGGTGCAGGAGGACACGCAACGAAGCAAGCGGGTGCTCGTGATCGACGACGAGGAGGGCATGCGCATCACGCTCGCCGCCAGCCTCGAGCTCGAGGGCTACGAGGTGGTGGAGGCGAGGGACGGCGCCCATGCGCTCGAGCTCGTCCGACAGCAGGAGTTCACGCTGGTCATCAGCGACATCCGCATGCCCGGGCTCAACGGCGTCGAGACGTTCCGGGAGCTCAAGAGGATCCAGCCGGAGCTTACCGTCGTGCTGATGACGGGGTTCGCGCTCGAGAAGCTCATCGAGGAGGCGATCGCCGAGGGCGTGTACACGGTGATCCACAAGCCGTTCTCGATGGATCACCTCGCGCGCATCGTCGCTCGCGCGGTCGACTCGCCGGCCGTCCTCGTGGTGGACGACATCCCGAAGGTCGCCGACTCGATCGTCGCGGTGCTCCGGGCCGCGGGGCTGTCGGCCCACGCCGTGCACGACGGGCGGGCCGCGGTCCAGCACGTCCTCGAGCGGGGCATCGATGTCTGCGTGCTCGATCTCGTCATGCCCGATCAGGACGGCGTCACCACGTGCGCGCAGATGCGGGGGCTCAAGAAGCGCGTCACGGTGATCGCCATGACCGGCCACGCGGTCCCGGAGATGGTCAGCGCGATCCTGAGCAAGGGCGGGTACGCGTGCCTGCACAAGCCGTTCGACGCGCGCGAGCTCATCCACACGATCGCCCGCGCGCGTGGGGACGTGGCGCACGGATGAATGGATGAATGGAGGAGCCGTCCTTCGCCTGCGCGTGAGCCCTACAAGGGCAGGTGCCGAGCCGGGGAGGGGCCTTCCACGAGCCACGCGCGGGCGAGCGCGAGCGTGTGGGCGTTGGCGGACACGTTCTCGAGAAAGCTCTTTCTGAACAAGGGATCGCCGATCTTGCCGGCGCCGGTGAGCAGCTCGTCGCGCGCCTCGCGGATGACCGTGCGGGCCGCCTCGACGTCGCCGCTCGCGTGGAGCGACTCTGCATAGAGCGCGGCGAGCCCCTTCTGACGAGGCACGAAGACCGCGCCGGCGCGCCGGTCCCATGCGAGCGCCTCGCGGGCGAGCGCGGCGGCTTCCTCCGGATACCCCTGCCGGAGCCGGATCTCGGCCATCAAGGCCAGGTGCGTCGTCCGGACCAGCGGCACCAGCGTGGCTGGATCCCCCACCGCGCGGAGCTCCTCCTCCGCGTCGGCGAGCTCGCCCCGGAGGCAGTGGGCCTCGACGCGGAGCAGGCGCGTCGTCGCGCGCCGGCTCGTGGCCATGTGCAGCGAGGCTTCCTGCCGCAGCGCTGCGTCGGTCTGTTCGAGCGCCTCCGTCAGCCTTCGCCGCTCGAGGAGCGAGGCGATCCGGAACGTCATCGCGCCGCGCAGGGCGAAGGCGGGCGCGCCTTCGGTGGCGAGCACGCGCTCGACGTGCACCTCGGCGGCGTCGAAGGCGCCGAGCCACACGCAGGCCATGGCCGCGCGCACCGACGCGATGAGCGCATGGAAGCGATGGCCGGCGGCATCGAGGTTCCGTACCGCGGCGAGGTGAGCGTTGAGCGCTCCCCACGGGTCTCGCGCCACCTGGCACAGCCAAATGCCGCGGGCGAACTGGGCGCAGGTCTCGACGTAGGGATCGGCGTGCGGCGCTCTCTCGATATCGCTCTCGAGCCGGCGGAGGTAGCGCTGTGCCAGCTCTGGCTTCCCTTCCCACAGCAGCGTGATGATGAGCCGGCAAGCGAGCTCTGCCCCGTGGGCGTCGACGGGGAGATCCGCTGGTTCGAGCCATGGGAGCAGCGCATCGAGCGCCCGTCGGTTGTCGGAGTGCGCGATGCAGCTCAGCGCGCCGGTCAGGGCGCGCCGATGGCTGGGGCAACCGGGCGCCGAGGCCTCGAGCGCCCGGAGCGCGGCCTCGTAGGCCTCGTCGTGGGCGTCGCTCCAGATGAGTCCGTCCATCCGGCGGACGTGGAGAGCGGCCAGCGTCTCCCCAGCGGCCCCGCAGTCGAGCCCCTTCTGCGCGCGCGCGAGCACCGCGGGCATGTCGGCGCCGCGCAGGGCCTGCTCGGCAGCGCGCAGGTACTGCTCCGCGGCGCGCGCTCGGTCCTCGCCCCGCGCGAAGTGCTCGGCCAGCACCATCGGATCCTGCTCGCCGGCCTCGAGCAGCCACTCGCCGGCGAGCCGGTGGCCGAGCGCCCGGTCGCGATCGGTGAGCATCGCATAGGCCCCCTCCCGCAAGAGCGCATGGCAGAAGGCGATCTCCTCCTCGCCCGCGAACTGAGAGCTCGGCCGGCGCTCGATGATCTCGCGCTGGGCCAGCTCGGCCCACGCGTCGCGCTCGCTCGTCCCCGGCGACGGGGCGCCCAGCAGCGCGCGCACGCCGCCCATCCAGGCGACCTCCCCGAAGACGCTCGCCGCCCGCAGCTGCCGCCGCGCCTCGAGCCCGAGCGCCGCGAGGCGCGCTTCCACCATGCCCAGCACCGTCTCCGGCAACGCGCCGCCGCGACCTTCCGCCAAGGCCCGGATGAGCTCCTCGAGATAGAAGGCGTTGCCCCCGGCCCGCTGCACGAGCGCGGAGACCTCCTCGGGCGCGAGCGAGGCGCCGAGCGCGCTCCGCACGAGCTGCTCGGCCGCGCGGGCGGGCAGCTCGCGCAGCCGGAGCTCCGAGAGGCCCCGCTCTGCCCAGAGCCGCGGGAAGACCGCGTGAACCTCGGGCCGGGCGAAGGCGAGCAGCGCGTACGGCCGATCGCCGAGCTCCCGCAGCGCCCTGTCGAAGATCCCCATCGAGGGCGCGTCTCCCCAGTGGAGATCCTCGAGCACGACGAGCATGGGGCGCACGCCCGTCACGGCCCGCGCGTAGTCGAGGTACGCTCGCTGGATCCCCTCGGCCATCAGCGCCGGGCTGTGCCGCGCGGCCCGCAGCGCCGGCAGAGCGTCGTCGGGGAGGGGGGCGACGCCGAGGAGCTCGCCAAGGAACCCGGCCACCCGTAGCCCGTCCTCGCGCGAGAAGAGCGGCGCGAGCGCCTGGGTGAGCCTCCGCCGCCGCGCGTCGACGGCCTCGCCCGCGGCGATCCCGAGCGCGCCCCGCAGCGATCCGGCGAGCATCGCGAACGTGGCGCCCGTGCCGATCGAGTCGCCGCGGACGACGCTCAGGCTCACCTCGGGGTGACGCTGGCGCAGCACCTCCATGGCCTCGTGGCGCAGGCGCGATTTGCCCATGCCCGCCGCCGCGGTCACCAGCGCCACCGCGGCGCGCCGCTCGGCGAAGCTCTCGTCGACGAGATCGATCAGGTGGCGCAGCTCCCGCTCGCGCCCGACGTGAGGGCTCGGCTTGCCCAGGAGCTTGCGCGCCCCCTCGCCGATCTCGCGCTCCGCCTTGAGCCAGCAGCGCCCGCCCCGCTCCACCACCTCGAAGCGCACGTCGAGCAGGGCCCGCGTCACCGCGTCGATGTGGACGCCCTCGCGCGGGCTGTCCGCGCCGCCGAGCGCGGCGGCCTCGTCGAGCAGGGCGGCCGCCCGGTCCAGCACCTCGCTGAGCGGCGATCGCCCCGCCGGCTCTCCCCACCCCGTCACCAGCACGACCGCCGCGCTGGGCAGCTGCGCGCGGATCTGCAGCGCGCAGCGCGCCACGAGCGCCGCCTGATCGGTCGCGCTGCCCGCGCTCGTCGCGATGGTCACCACCATCCCATCGCCGAGCTCCTCCACCTGCGCGCTCAGCGGCGAGGCCGCGCGGCGCACCACGGCGAGCGTGTTCGGCGCTGACGTGTGCAGCTCCAGCGACTCGGTCGACTCGAAATACGAGGCTTGCGCCGGCCGGACCGCCACGATCGAGACCAGGCGCTTCTCCCCCGTGGTGATGACCCCGCCGGGAGCGGGGACCGAGGGCGCCTTGCTCCCCTCGTGCGCGCTGAGCGCATCCAGATAATGCGCCACGGCCGCGCCGTCCTCGGGCCGCGCCGCGGGATCCTTGGCCAGCATCCGCGCGAGCAGCTCGTCGAGCGCCTGGGGCACCTCGGGCCGCAGCTCGCTCGCCCTCGGAGGCTCCTCCAGGAGCAGCTTCCAGACGAGCGCCATCGGGTGTTGCCCGCGAAACGCTCGCTGCCCGGTCAGGCACTCGAACAGCACGCAGCCGAGCGAGAAGATGTCGGCGCGCGCGTCGAGCGCATCGAGCTCTCCCCGCGCCTGCTCCGGCGCCATGTAGCCCAGCGTGCCCACCACGGCGGATGTCTGCGTCAGCCGCGACGTCGCGTCCGACACCTGCGCGACGCCGAAGTCGAGCAGCTTGACCCGATCGAGCGCGCCGCCGACAAGGAAGATGTTGCTGGGCTTGATGTCGCGGTGCACGATCCCGCAGGCGTGCGCCACGCCGAGCGCGTCCGCCACGGTCCTCGCGAGGGCGACACACTCGTCGATGCGCAGCTCCTGCCGCGACAGCCGATCTGAGAGGCTCTCACCGGAGAGCCACTCCATCGCGAGGTACGGTTCCCCCGTCGGCGTCACGCCGTGGGTGGCATAACGCACGACGTGTGGGTGCTCCAGCCGGGCCAGCGTCTGCGCCTCGCGGACGAAGCGCGCTTGCGCGCGCGCGTCCACCTTGCGGAGCAGCTTGACGGCGACGACCGCCCCGTTCGAGCGATCGATGGCTCGGTAAACAGTGCCCATCCCTCCGGATCCAGCGATCTCCGCTAGCTCGAAGCGGCCGTCCAGCAGCCTGAAGGGCAGCATGCGCGTGCAGGATGCACCCTCACCGGAGCGCGAGGCAAGGCGGACGAACGGCGTGAATGTGCCGTGGCGCCTCGGTGGGCGATGGCGGGCTCGACCGGTGCAAGGGCTCGTTGGCGTGAACGCCGATCACGTCATCGAGCTTCGAATCGGCACGTTCCAATCTCACGCGGTGCTCACGCGGCGAGCCCTCTCATGGCGGCTCGCTCCACCCCAAAAAGGCCGTTCGCGGAGGCGCTCACTCCGCTCAACGGGTCAATCGCGGCGGAGACCGACGTCGACAGGAGACTTTACGGAGCGCCGTCGCCGCGCTCGAGATCGAGCCGCATGGCGCAGCGCCGCGCCGGGTCGAGGCCTTGGCGCGCCTCGTTCTCGAGGATGGCCGTGAGCCGCTGGGAGGCCTCGGCGGGCGACAGCTCGCGGAAGCCCATGGATGCGTAGAACGGCCCGTTCCAGGGGACGGTCCGGAAGGTGGTCAGGGTCAGCGCCTTCAGCCTTGCGGCCCGCGCCCACGCGATGACGTGGCCGAGCAGGCGTCGACCCAGCCCTTGCCCCTGGCGGTCGAGGGCGACGTCGAGCTCGCGGATGTGGAGCTCGTCGCCGGCCGCCTCGGCGCCCAGGAACGCGATGGGCTCGCCGGTGCCGTCGTCGATCACCCAGAGCGTCCCGGCCCGGAGCGCGGCGCGCCAGCCCTCCGCCGGCGTCACGTTCGTCAGGGCCTCGAGGTCGAGGTCTGTGCTCCTGAAGGCGTCGCTCGCCGAGCGCTCGATCTCGGGTAGGCGAGGCAGGTCGGACTCCGAGGCAAGCCGTACGAACGTCGATGTCATCCGGGGCTGCGAAGGCTAGGCGGCGGCGGGCGCACCCGCAAGATCGAGGCGCGGCGGCGCCTCGGGGGAGGGCGCCTCGACGCCGTGGCTCCTCCGGGCCATCCATCGCGAACGGAAGAGCGCCGTCGATTGAACGTTCTGCGAGGGTCCGGGAACCGAGGTCCATCCGGTCACGCAGCGGCGCCCCCACGGAGGGAGGCCTGCGGCGTGCTCGCAAGGAGCCACAGATGCCGCTCGTCCCCTGGGCCCGCGCGCCGCGATCCGCCTGGCGCCGGCTCGCGAAGCCGCTGCTCGGCCTCGCGGTCTTCGCCGCGCTCTTCGTCGTCCTCGCGTGGCGACTCGACTGGCCCTCTGCGGCCGCCGGGCCGCTCGACGCGGCCGCCGCGAACCCTCTCGGCCAGCTCTCCCGCGCCGCCGCCGACCGCGCGCCCCTCGCCGGCGTCATCGAGGAGCGACTCTCGGCCGGGTCGTACACCTATGTCGCCGTGCGCGCGGGCGAGACCCTCACATGGGCTGTCACGGTCGGCGACGCGCCGCCGCCCGGCACCCCGGTGCAGGTGCGGAGCATGGGTCGCAAGACGAATTTCCACTCACGCCGCCTCGCGCGGACGTTCCCGGACCTCGTCTTCGGGATCGTCTCGCGCGCTGACTGAGCCCCCGGCAACGCACAGAGCAGAGAGGACCAGGACCATGATGACACGTAGATTCCACAAGATGTCGAGCGCGACGATCGAGCTCTCCTCGCGCGCGCTCGCCGCTTCCGTCTTGGCGGCGCTCGGCGTGACGCTGTCCGCGTGCAACTCCGACTCGGGGACGAAGACGCCCGACGCTCCCCCCGCCGAGTGCGCGGGAGGCGTGCTCGAAGCCGATCTGGAGGCGGCCCCGCTGAGCGGGCCTGGCGTCGATCCGGACACCGGGAAGCTCCGGCCGCCTCCGGAGGGGTCGTCGTACGCCGTCAGCGCGACGTACGGGGTCCCGCGGCGGGGCGACGAGGCCGTGATGGAGCGATACCTGCAGATCTTCGGGGCGATCCAGGCGCAGCTCGCGTCGCAGCCCGGCCTCGTGGCCATCCAGCTGGGCCAGTCGCCCTCCTGCGGCTCCGGGCGCACGCTGGCTGTGTGGGCCTCGCCCGACGCCATGTACGATTTCGTCATGAGCCCGGCCCACCTCGCGGCGATCGACGCGGTGAACGAGCTGCTCGAGCCCACCTATGTGGTCACCCACTGGGAGGCGGCCGAGACCGACGGCATCACGCTCGCAGACTCGGTCCGTCGCATCCAGGCGCTCGGCGACCCGGCGCGATGAGCCGACGCCGCAGCGTCCGCGCCGTGCGCGCGCCGCGGCGCCTGCCGTGCGCGCGCCGGCGGGTCGCGCGCCGGCTCAGCGGCCGGCCGCGCGCGCCGCGCTGAGCCGGCTCATCGCGTAGGCGAGCCCGCTCTGGAGCGTGCCCTGCGTGGTGATCCGGCCGAAGTCGATGCCCAGCCCTACCAGCGTCCTGGCGATGTCCGGGCCGATGCCCACCATCACGCTCCGGCAGCCCAGCAGCTCCGCCGCTTGCACGGCGCGCACCAGGTGGCGCGCCACGGAGGAGTCGATCACCGGCACGCCGGTGATGTCGAGGATCACGAACTCGGCGCGCCGCTGCCCGATGGCCGCGAGCAGGCTCTCCAGCGCCTGGGCGGCGCGCCGATCGTTGAGCTCGCCGACCAGCGGGATGAGCAGGATCCCCTCCCAGACCTGGATGACCGGCATGGCCACGCGATCGAGCAGCTCCGCCTGCATCTGGATGATGGCGCGCTGCTCCCGGTTCTCGGCCGCGATCCGCTCGGCCTCCATGTGCCGCTGCTTCAGGTCGGTGATGTCCGTGATGAGCCCGCAAAGGCCGACCACCTCCCCCTGCGCGCTCTTCATGGGGAACTTGCGGGTCCAAATCGTGCGCGTCACCCCGTCCGACCCCGTGGCGCTCTCCTCGTTCTCGCTCGGCTCACCCGAGTTGAAGACGATGTCGTCGTAGCTCCAGAAGATGTCGGCCTGCTCCTTCGGCCAGTAATCCGGATCGCTGCGGCCGATCAGGTCGTCGTAGCGCTGCCCGATCAACCTGCAGAAGCCCGGGTTGCAGGCGATCCAGCGATGTCGCCGATCCTTGACGAAGATGGGATCCGGGATGGTGTCGATCACGAGCTGGAGCAGCCCGAAGGTCTTCCAGTCCGAGACGTCGATGCAGGGGAGTGTGAACGCCATGCAGCCAGGCCCATCTCCCCCCCGACGCCGACCAGTCACCCCTTATCAGCCATCGTGGGTGGCCGTGCAAGGACAGAAACGCACAGGAACACGCGTGGAGACCCGGAGACGTGGTGCTGCACGCAGTTGGCGTGTGGCGTGCGCGCGTGCACGCGCGCACGCGCGCACGCCACACGCCACGGAGTGTCCAGTTGTGCCTGGCCTTGCTAACTGCCGCTACACCGTGACACGGGGGATGGAACGTAGATGTGCGCGAAATCCGTGTTTATTTCTGCGCTTGTTGTGCGGCCGACGGGCGCCCCGGCGGCGCTCCACGCGCGCTCGCGTCGAGCGGCCCAGGGGCGAGGTCGGACCGCCTTCGCCACGCGCCCCACGAGGTCGCGCACGGAGCAGATGTTCCCGTGATCGGTGCGAAGACCCGTGCGCAGCTCGACGACGCGCCCGGCGCCCTCCACCGGCCGCTGCCGAGGCACGGGCGCCGGGTCGTCGGCGAGCGGGCGGCCTCCGTCCAGATTCGACCTCGCGGCGTGATCACTCCGCCGCGGTCCGGGAATTCATCGGGGCCCTATGGCAAGCCTCTTTCCAAAGGAGGCCACAACCTATAGAGCTGGCCACCTCGCCGATCTGTTTCCTGCGCTCTGCAGACGATCGAGCGACGGCCCGCCGAGGCAGGTGTCACTGCCCGCAGGGATGCCTTTTGTCGAGGCACGTTGGTCCTCTGGGGGGCCCGTGGAGTCCCGTCCCGCATGAGAATCGTCGATATCCGCGCCACCACCGTCACCGTGCCGCTGGAGGCGCCTTTGCGCCACGCCAACGGCTGTCACTGGGGTCGCTTCGTGCGCACGATCGTCGAGATCGAGGCGGACAACGGGCTGATCGGCCTCGGTGAGATGGGCGGCGGCGGCGAGTCGGCCGAGGCCGTGTTCCGCGCGATGAAAGGCTACCTCGTCGGCCACGACCCTGCCCGTCTCGAGGAGATGCGGTTCAAGATCGCGAACCCGACGGCCTCTCTTTACAACAACCGCACCCAGGTCCTCGCCGCGCTGGAGTTCGCGTGCCTCGACCTGCTCGGACAGGCCTTCGGCGTGCCGGTCCACGATCTCCTCGGCGGCAAGCTGCAGGACGAGGTGCCGTTCGCGTCCTACCTCTTCTTCCGCTACCCGAACGCCGACGGGTCTGGCGAGGTGCGCACGCCAAAGCAGCTCGTCGAGCAGGCGAAGGAGCTGAAGAAGAAGTTCGGGTTCACCTCTCACAAGCTCAAGGGCGGGGTGTTCCACCCGGACTACGAGCTCGAGTGCTACCGCGCGGTCGCCGACGCCGTCGGCGAGGATCGCGTCCGCTTCGATCCGAACGCGGTCTGGTCGACGGAGCAAGGTATCCGCTTCGGCCAGGCGATCGAGGACCTGAACAACGACTACCTGGAGGACCCCGTCTTCGGCCTCCACGCGATGCGGCGCACCCGCGAGAAGGTGCGGATGCCGCTCGCGACGAACACCGTCGTCGTGGGCTTCGAGCAGCTCGCCGCCAACGTCCTCGACACGGCGGTGGACGTCATCCTGCTCGACACGACGTTCTGGGGCGGCATCCGGCCGTGCGTGAAGGCGGCGGGGATCTGCGAGACGTTCGGCCTCGGCGTCGCGGTCCACTCCTCGGGTGAGCTCGGCGTGCAGCTCGCGACGATGCTGCACCTCGGCGCCGTCATCCCGAACCTCTCGTTCGCCGCCGACGCTCACTATCACCACCTTCGAGACGACGTCATCCAGGGAGGCCCGCTCCCCTACCGGAACGGCCGAATCCGCGTCCCCTCCGGCCCCGGGCTGGGTGTCCGCCTCGATCGCGAGAAGCTCGCCCACTACGCGGAGGAGTACCGCCGGCTCGGCTCCTATCCCTACGACAAGGACCCGCTGCGCCCGGCCTGGTGCGCCACCGTGCCGAACGACCGCTGGGCCGATCCAAAGGACGAACGAATCCCCGAGGTGCCGAGATGACCCTCGCCGAGCGCGTGTCCGCGGCCGTCAACGCCGCTCCCATCATCGATCTCCACACCCACCTCTTCGCGCCGCAGTTCCCTGCGCTGAACCTGTGGGGCGTCGACGAGCTCCTGACCTACCATTACCTCGTCGCCGAGGCGCTGCGCGCCGAGCCGAAGGTCACGCCAGAGGCGTTCTTCGCGCTCGACAAGGAGGCGCAGGCCGATCTCGTGTGGGCGTCGCTGTTCGTGCGCCGATCGCCGCTGTCCGAGGCCACCGCAGGCGTCGTGACGGTGCTCCATGCGTTCGGGCTCGACCCCGCCGCGCCGGATCTGCGCGAGGCCCGCGCCTTCTTCGCCGCGCGCCGGGTCGAGGATCACCTGGAAGACGTGCTGCGGCTCTCGGGGGTCAGCGCGCTCGCGATGACGAACGATCCGACCGACCCGGTGGAGCGCGCGGTCTGGGAGTCGGGCGCCACGCCCGATCCGCGGTTTTACACGGCGCTGCGCCTCGATCGGCTCATCCACACGAACGATCTCGCGTCGGAGCTCGATCGGTGGATCGCCCGCATGCGGCCGCGCTACCTGGCGATCTCGGTCAACGAGGTCTCGGCCCCGCCCCGGGCCGTGCTGGACGCGTGCCGCGATCACGGGCTGCCGTTCGCCATGATGATCGGCGTCCGGCGTGCGGTGAACCCCCGCCTCGGCGTGGCCGGCGACGGGGTGAGCACGGTCGACCTGACCCCGCTCGAGCGGCTCGCCAGCGAGAACCCCGACGTGCGCTTCCTCGTCACGACGCTCGCCCGCGAGAACACGCACAGCCTCTGCGTCGTGGCGCGCAAGTTCGCCAACGTCCTGCCGTTCGGCTGCTGGTGGTTCATGAACAACCCGAGCCTCATCGAGGAGACGACGAGCATGCGCCTGGAGATGCTCGGGCCGACCTTCGTGCCGCAGCACTCCGACGCGCGCGTCCTCGATCAGCTGATCTACAAATGGCGCCACTCGCGGAGGGCGATCGCGAACGTGCTGACGCGGCGGTACGCGGCGATGCCGGTCGCGCCGACCGACGCGCAGATAGAGCGCGACGCGCGGGCGCTCCTCGGGGGCATCGCGAAGGACTGGCTGGGAGCATGACGAAGCTCTTCGACATCTCGGGCCGCACGGCCGTCGTGGTCGGTGGCACCTCCGGTATCGGGCGCGCGATCGCCCTGGGCCTCGCCGAGGCGGGCGCCCACACCGTCGCCTCGGGCACGCGCGCGGATCGCGTGCAGGCGGTCGCCGCCGAGATCCGCGAGCGGGGCGTCCGCTCGATCGAGGCGACGTGTGACGTCGGCGATCGGGCGACGCTCGACGCCCTGCGCGACCGCGTGATCGAGGCGTTCGGCCGCGTCGACATCCTCGTCAACTGCGCCGGTCGGACCTTCCGGAAGCCCACCGCCGACGTCGGAGAGGCCGAGTGGGGCAGCCTGCTCGACACGAACGTCACCGGCATGCTGCGCGCTTGCCAGGCCTTCCACGGCCCCTTGAGAGACAGCGGCCGGGGCCGCATCGTCAACATCGCCTCGCTGTCGAGCTTCGTCGCGTTCCACGAGGTCGCGGCCTACGGCGCGTCGAAGGCGGCCGTGCTGGCGCTCACCCGGAGCCTCGGCGCCGAGTGGGCGAAGCACGGTATCCGGACGAACGCGCTCGTGCCGGGCGTGTTCGTGACCGATCTCAACCGCGCCCTCCTCAACGGTACGCCGCGCGGGCAAGAGCTGCTCGCCCGCACGCCCCTCGGCCGCTTCGGCGACACGCAGGAGCTGGTCGGCGCGGCGCTCTTCCTCTGCTCTGACGCGGTGAGCTTCATCACTGGCACGAGCATCGCAGTCGACGGCGGATTCCTCGCCTCCGGGGTGAACCAATGACCGCAGCGTCTCCCCTGGCTCCGGCGACCGCCGGCGTCATGACCCGCACGCGCTGGACCATCTGCGCGCTCCTCTTCTTCGCGACGACGATCAACTACCTCGATCGGCAGCTGTTCTCCCTGCTGATCCCGTTCTTCGAGAGCGAGCTGCGCCTCGGGCCGACGGACCTCGCGCTCATCAACGTGAGCTTCCTGCTCGCCTACGGCTTCGGCATGGTGTTCGTCGGTCGCTGGATCGACCGCGTCGGGCCGCGCAAGGGGCTCAGCGTGACGTTCCTGATCTGGAACATCGCCTCGGCCGGCCACGCCATCGTCGGCAGCTTCGCCGGCTTCGCCGGGATCCGCTTCCTGCTCGGGGTCGGCGAGGCCGGCAACTTCCCGGCCGCCGTCCGCACCGTCGCCGAGTGGTTCCCCAAGAAGGAGAGGGCGCTCGCGACCGGGCTGTTCAACTGCGGGTCGAACGTGGGCGCCATCCTGGCCCCGCTCCTCGCGGTGCGCATCGCGGAGTCGTACGGGTGGCGGACCTGCTTCCTCCTTCTGGGCGGCGTCGGCGTCGTGTGGATCTTCTTCTGGACGCGCCTCTACCGGCGGCCCGAGGAGCACCCGAAGGTATCGCCCGAGGAGCTCGCGCACATCCGCTCCGACCCGAAAGAGGCGACCGAGTCCCTCGGCGTCGGCGAGGTGTTCGGGATGCGGCCCGTCTACGCGGTCGCCGCGGCGAAGTTCTTCACCGACGCGCCGTGGTGGTTCTACCTCACCTGGCTGCCGAAGTTCCTTGTCACCGAGTTCAACCTCAAGCCGACCTTCATGGCCTACGCGATCCCGGTCGTGTTCCTCGTGGCCGACGGCGGCGCGATCGGCGGCGGCTGGCTGTCCTCGAGGCTCATCGCGAGCGGCCGCTCGGTCGGTACGGCGCGGAAGCTCGCGATGCTGGCGTGTGCGCTCTCCGCGGTGCCCGTCATGTCCGTCGGGCTGCTCGTCGATGTCCCGAGCGTCGCGGGTATCCCCACGATCTTTGTCGCGGTCGCGATCCTGTCGCTCGCCGCGGCGGCGCACCAGGGCTGGAGCAGCAATCTCTACACGCTCGTCTCGGATGCCCTCCCGCGCCCCGCCATGGCCACGGTGGTCGGCGTCATGACCGCGTTCGGCGTCGTCGGCGGAGCGCTCTTCCAGATCTTCGTCGGCTGGGCGCTCACGGCCACCGGCTCGTACGTCCTGCCGTTCCTGCTCGCGGGGACGCTGTACCTCGTCGGCCTGCTCGCGCTGCACCTCATCTTGCCGCGCGTCGAGCCGGTCGCGCCCAAGCGACGCGTGCCGAACGCTGCGATCTTCGCTGGCGGCCTGGTGATGCTCGCCAGCATCGCGGGGCTGCAGTTCGCCCTCAACCGCCCTGCGTACACCTCCATCGACCAGTACCGCGCGACGCGGCCGGCCCAGCTGAAAGCGACGGGCGCGCCGGTCGAGGGCCCCGCCGCCCACGTGGGCTGGATGGACGCGCGCTGGTACCTCTGGCCGACGGCCGCGGGGACCAAGGCGGAGCTCGTCAAGCTCGACCGCGATGGGCGGCCCATCATCGAGGGGAAGGGCGCCGCCGCCAAGGGGTATGCCGGCCCGTCCGCGGCGGAGGTCGAGGCCGCGCGAGCGCCAGGAGGCGATCGGTGAGCACCGCCATCGGCGAGCCTCATCGCATCTCCGCGATCACGGCGGCCACGTAAACCCTGCTCGTCCTCCAGCGCTTCCTTCACGCGACCCGCACCACAGCAAGCAATCCATGTCCCTCACGTTCCGTGATCCTTCCACCTGCCGCTGGGACATCGTCTCCCTCGGCGAGGTCATGCTGCGCCTCGATCCCGGTGACGGTCGGATCTCGACCGCCCGCAGCTTCCACGCCTGGGAGGGCGGCGGCGAGTACAACGTCGCCCGCGGCCTTCGCCGCTGTTTCCGGCTCAGGTCGGCCATCGTGACCGCCCTCGCGGACAACCCCGTCGGCCGCCTGCTCGAAGATCTGATGATGCAGGGCGGCGTGGACCTCACGCACGTCCACTGGAGGACCCACGACGGCGTGGGGCGCCTCGTGCGCAACGGCCTGAACTTCACCGAGCGGGGCTTCGGCATCCGGGGGGCGGTCGGCCTCTCGGACCGTGGTCACACCGCCGCGTCTCAGCTGAAGGCCGGCGACATCGACTGGGACGCCATCTTCGGCGCCGAGGGGACGAGGTGGTTCCATACCGGCGGTATCTTCGCCGCGCTCTCCGAGACCACGCCTGGCGTGGCGAAGGAGGCGATGGAGGCCGCCAGGCGGCACGGGGTCGTCGTCTCGTACGATCTCAACTACCGCCCGTCGCTCTGGAAATCGATCGGGGGCCAGGCCCGCGCGCAGGAGGTCAACCGCGCGCTCGCGCCCTACGTCGATGTGATGCTGGGCAACGAGGAGGATTTCACGGCTGCCCTGGGCTTCGAGGTCGAGGGCGTCGACGAGGGGCACGCCAACCTGCGCGTCGGCGCGTTCCAGAGCATGATCGAGCGCGTCGTCGCGGTGTTTCCGAACATCCAGGCCGTGGCGACGACCCTCCGTGTTGCGACCTCGGCGACGCGCAACGACTGGAGCGCGGTGCTCTATGAGGGCGGCCAGCTCTACAAGGCGCCCGAGCGAAAGGACCTGGAGATCTTCGATCGCGTGGGCGGCGGCGACTCGTTCGCTTCCGGCCTGATCTACGGGTTCCTGACGGGCAAGGGACCGCAGTGGGCGGTCGATTGCGGCGCGGCGCACGGGGCGCTCGCGATGACGACGCCGGGCGACACGACGATGGCGACCGTCGACGA
Source organism: Sorangium sp. So ce375 (assembly GCF_051473855.1). Taxonomy (NCBI): domain Bacteria; kingdom Pseudomonadati; phylum Myxococcota; order Polyangiales; family Polyangiaceae; genus Sorangium; species Sorangium sp. So ce375. The sequence goes on along the minus strand of NZ_CP150335.1, from coordinate 7,302,150 downwards.
GGTCCTCAAGGCGATGAAGTTGGGCACGGCCCGGGTGGACCGATGAACAAGCAATCTGTGCTCGAGTGGATCGCGCGAACGCGCATCGTCCCTGTGGTGCGCGCGGGCTCGGCCGAGGAGGCGCTGCAGGCGGCCGAGGCCCTCCTCGAGGGGGGGATCGACGTGCTCGAGATCACGATGACCGTCCCCGGCGCGGTGGACGTCGTGCGCGAGGTCGCCGCGCGCCACGGCGAGCGGGCGCTCGTCGGCGCGGGCACGGTGCTCGATGCCCGCACCGCCGAGGCGTGTGTCGAGGCCGGGGCGCGCTTCGTCGTGAGCCCCGCGCTCGACGAGGCGACGGTGAAGGCCTGCGTCGCGATGAACATCGTCCACGCCCCCGGCGCGCTCACGCCCACCGAGGTCGTGGCGGCGCACCGGGCGGGCGGAGACGTCGTGAAGGTGTTCCCCTGCGACGCCCTCGGCGGCGCCTCGTACCTCAAATCGCTCAAGGCGCCTCTGCCCCATATCCCGCTCATGCCCACGGGCGGCGTGACGCTGCAGAACGTGGGCGCCTTCCTCGCGGCGGGCGCGGTGGCGGTCGGCGTCGGCGGCAACCTCGTGGATCTCAAGCTCCTGCGCGACGGCCGGCGCGACGAGCTCGTCGCGCGCGCCCGAGCGTTCCGCGACGCTGGCCGCGCGCCTTGAGGGAGCGCGCGAGAGGCACAAACGCCGTTCGCCGCCTCGATCTCGGCCGCTCCGCCGGGGAGACGGACATGGCGTCCGGACCGCGATCTGCGCGGTTGTGACGTAGAGCTGGTTGAACTCACCATTTGCGGCGTGTGCAGGGGATTCCCGGCGCCATGGATACTCCAGGGGCTTCGAACATGAATCAATCGAAGGTTGCGAACCTAGTCGGTGCGTCGATTTTCTTCGTGGCGGCGGTCGCGCGCGCCCAGACCCCCCCGCCGGCGGCGCCGGACGCGGCCGCTCCGCAGGCAGCTGCGCCGGCCTCGCCGGCGGACGCGCAGGCGCCGGCCGCGCCGCCTGCGGCTGCTGCCGCTGCTCCGGCGGCTCCGCCGGCGGAGGTCGCCAAGCCGGCCTCCAAGGATCCTGTTCCGGTGACTTCCAAGTGGAAGGCCACCATCTACGGGATGGCGGAGTTCGACATCATGCACGACTCCACCCAAAGCTTCGGCGAATCGGTGGGGGCCACGGTGATCCAGCGCGAGGACACCTACGCCGGCTCGCACGGCCGCACGCACTTCACGGCGCGGAACTCGAGGTTCGGCGTCAAGGTGACCGCGCCCGAGGTGTCCGGGATCAAGGCCACGGCGATGCTGGAGCTCGACTTCTTCGGCAATCAGCCGCCCACCGTCTCCGAAGCCTCGCTGGTGAGCAGCGGCACCTTCCGTCTGCGTCAGGCGAACATCAAGGTCGAGACGGACTACGTCGATCTGTTGATCGGACAGGGCTATCACCTCTTCGGGTGGCAGCCGTACTTCTTCCCCGCCACGACGTCCTTCTTCCCGGTGATGAACCAGGTGTTCGGGCGGATGCCGCAGCTGCGCGTCGGCCACAACTTTAAGTCGGACGCCGCCAACGTGGAGATCGCTGCTGCCGCCGTCAAGCCGCCGCAGCGCGACTCCGAGGTGCCGGACGTGCAGGCGGGCTTGCGCGTCGGCTTCAACGGCTGGAAGGGGATCCACACGCTCGGCGCCGGCGGGATGTTGCACGACCCGCTGACGATCGGCGTCTCGGGTGTGTTCCGTCGTTTCAGGGTCAACGATTACGCCGCCATCCCGGAGGCGTCGAGCTCGGCGAACGGCTACGGGCTCTCCGTCGATGCGCTGCTCCCGATCATCCCGGCCAAGGCGCTGGACGACGCCGGGAACGCGCTGACGTTGACCGGCTCGTTCTTCACTGGCACGGGCGTCTCGGATCTGGCCGGCGTCGCGAACAATATCAAGGTGCAGCACCCGGCGGCCCCGGCGTTGCCTGACGCAGCGGTCTATACCCCGAACATCGACCTCGGCCTCGTGACGTACGACGCGAACAACAAGCTGAAGACGATCGGCTGGACGGGGTTCATGGTCGGGCTCCAGTACTACCTGCCTCCGTCGGGGCGCTTCTCCGTCTCTGGCAACTACACCCAGGGCTCGAACGACCGGGTGACGGAGGAGAACGGCTATGGCACGCTCCGCACGGCGTACCACAAATCGCGCTACATCGACGGGAACCTGTTCGCCGACATCACGCCGGCCGTCCGCCTGGGCCTCTCGTTCCAGCGCTCGGAGCAGACCTTCGCGGACGACGTGACCGCGACCAACGAGCGCATCAAGCTGTCCCTCTACAGCTTCTTCTGAGCGACGGCGGTGGGCGACCCGGGTCGCGCTGGATCCGCACGCTCCCGCGCGACGCCTTCGCGAGCCAGGTCGCGGAGGCGGCGCTCGCGCTGCTCGACCCCGATAACGTCGCCTCGACGTCGCGCCACCCGCGCATAGCGACGCCGGAATGCCATTTGCAACGAATGGCTTGACTTCCGCGACATGGTGGCCGAAGGGGGAGGTGCATGAGTACTGTACATTTTGTGGGCGGCGAGAAGGGTGGCGTCGGCAAGAGCGTGGTCGCTCGACTGCTGGCGCAGCTATTCATTGACCGAGCGCTTCCGTTCGTGGCGCTCGACGCGGATCTGTCGCATGGCGCGCTCCGCCGTTACTACGCGGACTACACGCAGCGCGTGGATCTCGAGCAGCTCGATAGCGCCGATCAGATCCTGGACAGCGCGCTCGGCGGCGATCGCGTGGTCCTCGTCGACCTGCCTGCGCAGAGCCATCGGGCTCTCGAGCGCTGGATCGAGTCGACCGACGTCCTCAACTACGCGCGGGAAATGGGCGTCCAGCTCGTGTCCTGGCACGTCACCGACGGCGGCTTCGATTCGGTGTCCCACCTCGAGCAGGTCCTCGCGGCGCCGGGCGAAGCGCTGCAGCATATCGTGGTGAAGAACCAGGGTCGCTCGAGGGACTTCAGCCAGCTCGACGCGTCACCCGCGTACCAACGCCTGCTGGAGCGCGGCGGGAAGACCGTGACATTGCCCGAGCTCGACTCGTCGGTGATGTACAAGATCGACCGTTTCGGTTCGAGCTTCTGGGCCGCCATCAACACGAGCGAGGGGCCGAAAGCGCTGTCCGTCCTGGAGCGTCGCCGCGCCAAGCTCTGGTTGGAACGCGCGCAGGCTGCGCTGGAGGCAGCGGGCGACTGGCGGCCAGCGACGGAGCGCGCATCTGCCGTGGTCGTGCCGCAACATCCCGAGTCGGCGCAACAGCAGCTCGAATCGACCGCGAGCAACGAACCGATCGCGACCTGACCAAGGCGAGGGGGCTTGCTCCCGCTCGCGAGATTGCTTCGGATGGGGCGCTCGGGAGCGTACACTCGGCTCCGACCCATCATGGACGCCGCCACCACGACGTACGAGGTCTTCGCCGCTGCGCAGTGGGGCTGCCTGCGCGCGGCCACGCCGCTCACCCTCACCGAGGCCGACCTCGTGGTCTTGCGGGGCCTCAATGATCGGCTCTCGCTCGACGAGGTCGCGACGATTTACTTGCCGCTCTCGAGGCTGCTCAACCTGCACGTGGGCGCGGCGCAGCAGCTCCGCCGCGTGAAGGACACCTTCCTTGGCCGCCCCATCGCGCGGCGGCCTTTCGTGATCGGCATTGCCGGGTCGGTCGCGGTGGGCAAGAGCACGACCGCGCGCGTGCTGCAGGCGCTGCTCGCGCGGTGGCCCGACCACCCACGGGTGGATCTGGTGACCACCGACGGCTTCCTGTACCCCAACGCGGTGCTCGCCTCGCGCGGTGGCCTGCACCGCAAGGGCTTTCCCGAGAGCTACGATCTGCGGCGGCTCGTGAGGTTCCTCGCCGACCTGGAGGCCGGCGTCGACGCGATCGACGTGCCGGTGTACTCGCACGCCACCTACGACGTGGTCGCCGGGAAGGTGCAGACCGTGAGGCAGCCCGATATCGTGATCCTCGAGGGGCTGAACGTCCTGCAGGGCCCCGACCGCGCCGCGGCGATCGCCGTGAGCGACTTCTTCGACATCGGGATCTACGTCCACGCGGACGAGGCCGACATCGAACGATGGTACATCGAGCGCTTCCTCGCGCTGCGGGCCACGGCGTTTCACGACCCCTCCTCCTATTTCCACCGCTATGCCGCGATGGGCGACGACGAGGCGCGCGCGTTCGCGCTCAAGATCTGGCGCACGATCAACGGCCCCAACCTCACGGAGAACATCCTGCCGACGCGCGCGCGCGCCGACGTCGTGATCGAGAAGGGGCCTGACCACGCGGTGCGCGCCGTACAGCTCCGCCGGCTCTGATGCAAGAAATGGAGTGGTGTTGCTATGGACTGGAAAGAGAGATGTCGCGCACGCCTCCCTGAACATCTCGACGTGCACGGAGACATCGCTCCTCCATGGGAGCGCTTCCCCGACTACGAGCGCTACACGCTCGGCTGGCGGATGGGCTCCGGTGAAGACTGGTTGGGTCTGTGGGGCGTCTTTCTCGAGCAACTCGCGCCGGATCGCGAAACACGCATCGCCTACCTGCGACGCCACCCTCCCGCGCCGATCAGCTGGGCCGGGGCCGTTCACAAGGTGTTGCACCCCACGGGTAGGGCAGATGGCGAGGACGAAGGCGAGGAAGGTGACGAAGACGAAGACGAAGGCGACGAAGACGACCCGATCGCGGCGGCCTCGCGTCGCTCGGCGCTCCTGGACGAGGGGCTCATCGCGAGCGACGTCTCCTTCACCATATGGCTCGGCCAGCAGGACGGCGTGTGTTGGCCATGGGAATCGTACGAGACGCCCGAGGAGGCGGCGCGCTACAACACCCGCGAGTTCTGGTTCTGGTCGCGCCAGGTCGCCGCGCTCCGAAGAGGCGACGGATGGACGCCTCCCGCCGTGCCGGAGGGCTGGGGCGCGTGCGCGTCCGCGCTCGCGAGCGGCGACGCAGGTCCGATCGAGCCTCGCGACGGGCTCCTGTCGCTGGCTCGACTGCTCTGCGCCGGGTACGTCAAGGCGCCTTGGCAGCTCGGCTTGGAGCTCACCGACTTCGCCGATTCTTTCGAGGACGACATGGGTTATGTCGATGCGTTCCGCCTGTGGGGAATGTCCGCCTTCGATGACGCCCACCAGCTGCGCCGCTACCTCGAGGCCACCCGAGTCCCGCCGGGCTGGGAGGCCTGGATCGCGGAGCACTTCCCGGTGGATTGAGCCGCGCAGAGATCTTCTCGGTCCCGCCCACGCGCATGAGCTTCCGGCTCGCTATTTCGGCGCCTCGCTCAGCCGGGCCGCCTGCGTCGCCAGGTAGTTCTGCTCCGGGATGCTCGTCGTGCGGCTGGCCGCTCTCCTGTAGTGCGCGATCGCCGCCTCGCGATCTCCGGTCCGCTCCAGGAGGTGCGCGCGGACGGCGTCGAGGCGGTGATGACCCGAGAGGCGCGCGTCGGCGTCGAGCGTCTTCAGCAGATCGAGCCCTGCCTGAGGGCCGTGCACCATGGCGGTCGCGATCGCGTGGCTGAGCGCCACCATCGGGTTGTCGGACATCCGCATCAGCACGTCGTACAGCGCCAGGATCTGCGGCCAGTCGGTGTCCTCGGCCCGCGCCGCCTCGTCGTGCACCGCCGCGATCGCGGCTTGCAGCTGGTACGCGCCGATCGAGCCCCTGGACAGCGCCGCCGTGACGAGCGCGACGCCCTCGGCGATCGCGCGCTGGTCCCACAGGCGTCGATCCTGCTCCGCGAGCGGGATCAGCTCGCCCTGTGGCCCGGTCCGCGCCGCGCGCCGCGCGTCGGTCAGGAGCATGAGCGCGAGGAGGCCCGCGACCTCGCCGTCGTCCGGAAGGAGCGCGTGCACGGCGCGCGTCAGGCGGATCGCCTCGCCCGACAGATCGTCGCGGTGCAGCTCGGGGCCGGAGCTCGAGGTGTAGCCCTCGTTGAAGATCAGGTAGAGCACGTGCAGGACGGCGCCGAGCCGCTCCGCGCGCGCCTCGGGCGTGGGCCGCTCGAACGGCACGCCGGACGCCTTGATGCTCTGCTTCGCCCGGCTGATCCGCTGCGCCATGGTCGCCTCCGGCACCAGGAACGCCCTTGCGATCTCGGCCGTCGTCAGGCCGCCGACCGCGCGCAGCGTCAGCGCGATGGCGGACGGCGAGGACAGCGCGGGGTGGCAGCACATGAAGAGCAAGGCGAGCGTGTCGTCCTCCATCACCGCGTCGTCGCTGTCCGCGGCGAGGGCGATCTGCAGCTCGGGCGGCACGAGGCTGACCACGAGCTCCTCGCGGCGGCGGCGCGCGGCCTCGCTCCGGACGTGATCGGCGATGCGGCGCGACGCCACGTGGATGAGCCAGGCGCGCGGCTCGTCGGGGACGCCCTCGCGCGGCCACTGGGTGGCCGCCGCGATCAGCGCCTCCTGGACCGCGTCCTCTGCGGCGCCGAAGTCGCGGAATCGCCGCATGACGGCGCCGAGCACCTGCGGCGCGAGATCGCGCAGCAGGCGCTCGGCCCTGGCGTCCTGAGACGGAGAGGTCACTAGAGATCGCTGGGCGGCCCGCTCATCACCTCTCGCACCTCGATCCCCATGTTGAGCGGCGCGCCGCCGGGGCCGGGCGCGGCGGACGCTTGCGCGGCGATCTCGTACGCGCGCTCGGGGCTCTCGACGTCCACGATCCAGTACCCCGCGAGGAACTCCTTTGTCTCCGGGAACACCCCGTCCGTGATCGGCTTGCCGTCCTTGCCGGCGCGCACGAGCTTGGCCTGGTCGGGCCCCGCCAGGCCCTCGGCCGCCACGAGCTCACCCGACTCGCTGAGCTTCCTGTGGAAGCTCTTCATGAACGCGATGTGCGCCTGGAAGTCCTTCTGCTGCCAGTTGGCGACCTGGTACGGCCCCCCGCTCGGCGTGTTCATCATCAGGATGTACTTCACGATCGGCTCCTTCTCTTCGCTGTCGCCCGGGGATCGGGCGCGCGTTCACGGGGTTGTCGGAGCCGAGGGCAGGTCCTCGACATCCCGGGCGACGATAGCGAAGAAATCCGAGAGCCGACACAAAGGACGGCGGTGCGTTGATGTGGTTGTGTCTGCGGCGCCCGCCGGGTGTGAACCTCTGTCGTCGCGAGCGTCTGTCCCCCGCGGCGTGATGTGCGCTGTGGTCGCAGGTGGTCGGTGCAGGAGGGGTCATGTGCTCTGTCTTCGCAGGCCGACGATGGCCGGGTTGCCCATCACGGGCGGATTCCGCAGATGACGTCCGGCGCGCCCCGCGCGGCCTCTCTGCTGACGGAGCGCCTGGGCGTCGCGATTCCTCGCATCGCCGGCCGCTCACTGGGGTGAGGCGCGCTCCGGTGGATCGCCCTGCGAGTCGACTCCTCGGTTCGGGCGCGGGACATGCACCCTCGCGCTCGGATTCTCACGGATGCAGGAACCAGGAGGAGCGTCGATGGAGAAGCGTGCTGCGCAAGGGAAACTTGGACGCCGACAATTCGCCGGCGGCGCGATGGCCACCGCCGGTGTCTCGCTGCTCGCCACACCGAGCCTCGCGCTCCCCGACAAGAGCGCCGCGCTCTGCGAGTCGATCGGGCCGCTCGCCCTCCCGGAAGGCGCCGCCTACACGCCCGGCATCGCGGTCGACCGGCGCGCGAGGAAGCCGATCTTCCTGCCCGGCCCGGGCGCCGGCTATGCGGCGCACGCCGTCTCGGAGGTCCTCTTCTGGACGGACATCATGATGGAACATGCGATGTTCATCTCGTTGCTCATGCCCGGCGACCACCTCCGCGGGCCGCGGAGCGAGGCGCGGCGGTTCCAGGACCTCTTCGCCAGGCACTTCCTCTCGGCGCGCGACAGCGGTTATGCCGATTACGGGATCTCTCCGCTCCTCTCCTCGACGCGGTCGAGCGTCCAGCGGTTCATCGAGTACAAGCGCCGCATGCAGCGCGCGCAGGAGAGCGGCTCGCTCCGGAGCCTCGTCTGGCCGCTCTTCTTCGACCACATCGCGCGCGAGGCCGAGCGCTTCGTCGTTCGGCTCGATCGGCTCGCGTACGGCGACACCGCGCTCCAGAGCGACGAGGTCTCGGCGTTCTGGACGAGGATCATGGCGGATCACCTCGAGTTCATCGCGCACCTCTTGGACCCGCAGGAGCGCGCGCTCGTCGACCAGGCGGTGGAGCGCGCCGGGCAGCTGTACGAGGCGCACGCGTTCCGCGTCGACAGCGGGCAGCTCGCGACGCTGGCCGATGAGGTCATCGACTTCAAGACGGCCGCGGAACAGGGCATCGAGACGGGACAGATCAAGAGCATCATCGATCCAGCGCTCGCCGATCACGTGCTCCGCGAGGCGGTGAGGTTCTCCGACGAGGTCCGGCGCGCCCAGTGACGCCCTGGGCGCCGCGCCGCGGGGGCGAGCCCGGCCCCCGGGCCGGCTCTCCACGCGGCGCCTGTACAGGGGCCGCTTGGCGAGGTTACCCTGGGCGCGGGTCGAGCGGACCTCTCCGCCGAGCCCGCGGCGCAGGGATCGTGTCGGAGGGAAGCCATGGAGTTGCCGGTGGTCGACGAGCGCGGGGTTCAGTTCGTGGAAGGGCCGCCGGACCAGGCGCTCATGTCGAGCGCCCGCGACGTCGACCTCGTGATCGAGGCCTGTTTTTCGGGCGGCGTCCATTGTGCCCTCCTCTACGCGGCGAACATGACGGCGGCCTTCTTCGATCTCAGCTCGGGAGAGGCAGGGGCGATCCTGCAGAAGCTAAGGAACTACTGGATCCGGCTCGCGGTGGTGTGCCCTCCGGGGGCCGCCGACTTCAGCAGCCGGTTCGGCGAGATGGTGGCCGAAGAGCTCCGCGGCCAGCATTTCGGGGTGTTCGAGGCGCGCCACGACGCGATCGAGTGGCTCCGCCGGGCGTAGCCATGGCGCGCTGGCCGACGGCGCCTTTCCCGTGAAGGAGGCGTCACTCGCCGCGACCGAGGAAATCCATCAGCCAGGCCATGGCAGGCCGCATCGATTCACAGGGAGGCGGGGAGCCGGGGAGTGAAATCCCACCGAATCTCCCCATCTCCCTGTTCAACTTTCGCTAAAATGCCAACACGATGGATCCGTCAGCATACCGACCACTCGCAAGCTGGACGATCGTGGCCGGCGACCCTTGGAGCGGGAGAGCCGATCGCTGCGCGAGCCGGAACCGGCGCGATTCCCTCAGCGAGGAGGCGGAGTGCAGGTGAAACACCCGCCGCACTCGTGGTGCGACGTCTTGGTGCCCCACGCGATCCGGTTGTTGCAGCAGTCGCGGCCGTACTGGCCGACGACCGTCGTGTGGCTCTCGTCGCTGTAGTAGGTGCAGTTTTCCCCGGGCGCCGCCTCGCTCGAGGGGGCAAACAGGGCAGCGGTTCCCAACATCGCTGTACCTGCCGTCAGGGCAGCGAGGAAATACCGAAAGCGGGCAGCAGGGCCGAGACGACGCATGGACGATGCTCCTCTTGCAATGGAGGCCTATCTCGGCCTCCGAAGTTATGCGAGACAGCTTAGACCGGTTGTTCGGCTCGGGCAAGCGCTCCGGCCGGAGTGGCCTTTGCGGAAATCTGTAAATATCCATTCGGCGGGTCTGCGACGCCCAGAAGAGCTCGTCGATCCGGTCATGTGACGAGGCGACGAGCCCGTGAGCTCGGTTCACGAGGCAGCAGCATCCCCCTGTCCCGCCCTGTGTGGAGTGAGCGGGGCGTCAAGGAGAATTGCGCGTCCGGATGGTGCTGGGCCGGCGTATCTACGCGGCGAGCATCGAGAGGATCGTTGAGGCGAGCGGACGACCGTACCCACCGTGGCGGCGGTGAGATGGCTGGACTCGGCCGTGGTAAAAAAGCAGGTGTTCGCCATGACGAGACGGCGCACCGGCCAGCGCGACCGGGTCGAGGAGCGGACCGGCACGGGTCGCGTCGACGCGGTGAGCGCCGGGACTCCGCCGGATCTGGCTGGCGGCGCCCTCTCGGGCGGCGGGGAGATGGGGGCGCTGATACGCTCGATCGACTGGTCGCGGACGGCGCTGGGCCCGGTCGAGGCATGGCCTCAGTCGCTGCGGACAGCGCTGTCCATCCTGCTCTCGTCCGAACATCCCATGTTCCTCTGGTGGGGGCGGGAGCTGACCCAGTTTTACAACGACGCCTACCGCCCCATCCTCGGATCCAAGAAGCACCCAGCCGCCATGGGCCAAGCGGGCCGCGCGTGCTGGAAGGAGATCTGGGAGATCATGGAGCCGATGATCGAGAAGGTCTTCGCGGGAGGGGCCACCTACGTCCGCGATGGCCTGCTCGTCCTCGATCGGCACGGCTTCATGGAGGAGTGCTACTTCAGCTACGGCCAGTGCCCCATCCGAGACGAGAGCGGCGCTGTCGCGGGCATCCTCGTCGCGTGCTCCGAGGGCACAGCGTATATCCTCGGACAGCGACGGCTGCAGCTCCTCGGGACGCTGGCTGCAAGGGCGGCTGACGCCAGGAGCGTTCAGGACGTCTGTCGGGTGATGATGGATACCGTGGCGGAGGCCGGGCGCGACGTGCCGTTCGCCCTGCTCTATCTCGTCGACGACGACGGCGTGAAGGTCCGCCTCGCGGGGACCGCCGGGCTCGACCCGGGCCACCCCGCGGCGCCGGCGACGGTGGGCCTCGGCGCGGCGGCCGGCGCGGTGTGGCCGCTGCACCGCGCTCTGCGCGCGGACGTGGAGGTGGATCTGTCGAAGCTGCCCGCGCGCGTCGGCCCCCTTCCGGGAGGGCCGTGGCCGGACGCCGCTCGCCAGGCGGTGGTGCTGCCGCTGCCACGCGCCGGCGCCGGCGCCGGAGGCCGGCCGGCCGGGTTCCTCGTCGCGGGCGCCAGCCCCCGGCTGGTGCTGGACGACGACTACCGCCGCTTCCTGCGGCTCCTGGCCGGCCACGGCGCTGCGGCCCTCCAGAACGCCAGGGCGAGCGAGGAGGAGCGGCAGCGGCTGGAGGCGCTCGCCGAGCTCGATCACGCCAAGACGTTGTTCTTCAGCAACATCAGCCACGAGTTCCGCACGCCGCTCACGCTGATCCTGGGGCCCGTCGAGGACGGCCTCTCGGACGCCGCGCACCCGTTGCCCGCGCCGCAGCGCGACCGCTTCGCGCTCGTCTACCGCAACAGCCTCCGGCTCCTCCGGCTTGTCAACACGCTGCTCGACTTCTCGCGCATCGAGGCGGGCCGCCTCAAGGCCAGCTATCAGCCCACGGATCTCGGCTCCTTCACCGCGGAGCTCGCGAGCTCGTTCCGCTCGCTCATGGATCGGGCCGGCCTGGCCCTCACCGTCGAGTGTCCGCCCCTCTCCGAGCCCGCCTACGTCGACCGCGAGCTCTGGGAGAAGATCGTGCTCAACCTCGTCTCGAACGCCTTCAAGTTCACGTTGTCGGGGGGCGTCCGGGTCTCGCTGGAGGAGGCCGGCGGGCGGGTCGTCCTGTCGGTCGAGGACACGGGCACCGGCATCCCGGAGGCGGAGCTGCCGCGCGTGTTCGAGCGGTTCTACCGCGTCGAGGGGGCCAGGGGCCGCAGCTTCGAGGGCAGCGGCATCGGCCTCGCCCTGGTGCGGGAGCTCGCGAAGCTCCACGGCGGCAGCGTCGCCGTGGAGAGCCGCCTCGGCGTCGGCAGCCGCTTCTCGGTCGCCATCCCGCTCGGGAAGGCGCACCTGCCCGCCGATCGCATCGACCTCGCCCCCGCGCCGGCCGCGGAGGGGCGCGGCGCGGCGCCCTTCCTCGACGAGGCCGCGCAGTGGGGCCGCGACGAGCGGGCGCCGGACGCCCCGCCGGCGGAGGAGCAGCCGGCCCCGAGGCGGCCGGGGCACATCCTCGTCGCGGACGACAACGCGGACATGCGCGACTACGTGCAGCGGCTGCTCCTCGCCGAGCGGTGGACGGTGGAGGCCGTGGCCGACGGTCAGGACGCGCTGGAGAGCGCCCGCGCCCACGTCCCGGACCTCGTGCTCACCGACGTGATGATGCCGCGGCTCGACGGCTTCGGCCTGCTCAGGGCGCTGCGCGCCGACGAGCGCACCCGCGGCGTCGCCGTGATGATGCTCTCCGCGCGCGCCGGCGAGGAGGTGCGCGTCGACAGCCTCGGGGCCGGCGCCGACGACTTCCTCGTGAAGCCGTTCTCCGCGAAGGAGCTCCTCGCGCGGGTCCGCATCCACGTGGAGCTCGCGCGCCGGCGGCGGGAAGCCGAGGGGCAGCGCCAGTACCTGAACGACCTCTTCATGCAGGCCCCGGGGCCGATCGCGATCCTCCGCGGGCCCGAGCACATCTTCGAGGTGGTCAATCCGCTCTACCAGCAGCTCGTCGGCGGACGAGCGCAAGTGGGCAAGCCGATCCTGGCCGCCCTGCCCGAGCTCGAGGGGCAATCCATCCCGGATCTCCTGGATACCGTGATCCGCACCGGCGAGCCTTTCGTGGGGAAGGAGCTCGCCGTGCGGCTCGACCGCCAGGGCAATGGCACGACGGAGGAGTGCTTCTTCAACTTCGTCTTCCAGCCGATGCGCGACCGCGACGGGGCGATCGAGGGCATCTTCGTGTTCGCCTTCGAGGTGACCGACCAGGTGAGCGCCCGCCGGCGCGTGGAGGCGCTCGTCGAGGCGCTGAGGCTCGCCGATCAGCGCAAGGACGAGTTCCTCGCCATGCTCGCGCACGAGCTCCGGAACCCCCTGGCCGCCATCAGCCTGTCGCTCACGCTGCTCGGCGATCTGGCGGGCGAGGCGCCCAGGTCGGCGCGCTACCGCGAGATCGCCCGGCGGCAGGTGGGCAACCTGGTGCGCCTCGTCGACGATCTCCTCGACGTGTCGCGCATCACGCGCGGCACGGTGGAGCTGCGCCTCGAGGACGTCGATCTCGCGGCGGCGGTGCGGGGCGCCGTCGCCGCGGTGAGCCCGGCCGTCGAGGCGCGGCGCCACGCGCTCTCGGTCGAGGTCGGGCCGGGGGCCTTCGGCATGCGGGCCGACGCCACGCGGCTGGAGCAGGTGGTCACGAACCTCCTGACGAACGCCGCGAAGTACACGCCGCCCGGGGGCGCGATCTCGGTGCGCCTCACCCGCGAGGCGGCGGGCGGCGCGCCCGAGGCCGTGCTGCGGGTGCGCGACACGGGCCGCGGCATCCCGGCCGCGATGCTCGAGAAGGTGTTCGATCTCTTCACGCAGGTCGATCAGAGCATCGACCGCAGCACGGGCGGGCTGGGCCTCGGGCTCACGCTGGTGCGGCGGCTCGTGGAGATGCACGGCGGCAGCGTCGTCGCGGAGAGCGCCGGGCCGGGCCAGGGCAGCGAGTTCATCGTGCGCCTTCCGCTCGGCCGGGGCGCGGCGCCGCCGCTCGCGCCCGGCGCGGAGCCGCCGCTCGCGCCCGGCGCGGAGCCGCCGCTCGCGCCCGGCACGGAGCCGTCCGCCGCCCCGCTGCCGGCGGAGGAGGCCGAACGGCGCCGGGTGCTCGTCGTGGAGGACGGGGAGGACGTGCGCCGGGTGATGTGCGGGTTCATCGAGGCCCTGGGGCACGAGGTGATCGTGGCGGTGGACGGCCTGGACGGCGTGACGAAGCTCCTGGAGCTGCGCCCCGAGGTGGCCTTCATCGACGTCGGTCTGCCCGGCATCGACGGCCATGAGGTCGCCCGCCGGGCGCGGGCCGCGCCCGGGGGCGAGGCGCTCTACCTTGTGGCGATCTCGGGCTACGGTGGACCGGAGGACCAGGCCAGGTCCAGGCAGGCCGGCTTCGACCTGCACCTCACGAAGCCCGTGGGCGGCGTGACGCTGAGGCGGGTGCTCGCCGAGCGGCGCGCGTGAGCGAGCGCGGGCCGGCTGGGCCGCGCCCGCTCACCGCGGGCCAGCCCGGCTCATCGCTGCTGCAGCTGCGCGACCAGAGCCTCGAGGCGGTCGTAGCTGATGCCCGCGCCCTTGGGCATCCCGGACGCGAGGACCATGTCGCGCACCTCCTTCGACGGATAGCGCACCGTGGCCGTGAGCCGCGTCTTCGTGCCCTCGTCGGTGTAGACCGCCGTCACCACCGAGACCGTGTCCGGAAACGGCTCGAAGATCTCGGTGAACACGAGCCGGCTCGGCGGCGTGATCTCCTGGTTCTCGCCGTGGAACGCGGCCTCGCCACCCGGGTGGTGGTTCACGAAGCGCCACCTGCCGCCCGGCCGGAGGTCCATCTCGCAGACCGGCACCGAGTAACCCTCGCCCAGACAGCCCCACCATCGCTTGATGTGCTCGGGCCTCGTCATCGCGTCGAACACGAGGTGCCTCGGCGCGTCGAACAGGCGCGTCATGCGGACCTCATTCTCCGACGGGGTCGTGACCTGGAAGCTATCGCTGTTTGCTACGTGGCTCTCGACCATGGCTCTCCTCCTCCTCTCCTTCGTCGAGGCGCCGGCTACGACTGGATCGCCGAGGGATCCATCCAGACGACCTCCCAGTGGTGACCGTCGATGTCGTAGAAGCTCCAGCCGTACATGAAGCCGTGATCCTGCGGATCCATCGCGTGCGACCCGCCCGCCGCGATCGCCTTCTTCACGATCTCGTCGACCTCGGCCCGGCTGCTGCACGAGAGCGCGAACATCCCCTCCGTGTGCGTGCTCGTGTTGCAGATCTCCCTCTTCGTGAACCCCTTGAAGAACGGCTCCATGAGGAGCATCACGAACGCCTCCTGGCTGATGATCATGCAGGCGGCCTTGTCGTCCGTGAACTGCGGGTTGAACTCGAAGCCGAGCTTGGAGAAGAACTCCATCGACCGCTTCAGGTCGCGGACGGCCAGGTTGACGAAGATCTTGCGAGCGCTGTTCGTTGTCATGGTCCTCTTCTCCTGTTCGAGCATGGACGCCGGGTGATGCCGGCCACGATCGCGGCCATCGGGGCCATCGCGCCGGAGTTCACCCCCCTAGACCCCGGCGCACGCCGGGACTCATCGGTCGACCGGAAAAAAATGTCGCCCCGACCCGGCCGGGCGCGGGGGCTACGCGGGGAGCTCGAGAGGCAGGCCGAACCGCGGGAAGATCGTCTCGGTGTCGAGGAAGGACGTCATCCCGGCGATGCGGTCCCCCGCGAGCTCGAGCACGATGAGCGCCCAGGCCCGGTGGCCGCCCTCCGGCGCGGGGCGGTACTGGCCGAACGCCGGGGAGCCGCAGGCGGCCGTCGGCACGAGCCGCGACCCGCGGCAGCCCGCGCCCCGGCCCAGCAGCCACGCGCGGATGGCGTCGTGGCCGCGGAGCCAGAGGGTGTAAGGCGGCATACACAGGGTCGCGTCCTCGTGCAGCAGCGCCGCGAGCGCGTCCACGTCGTACTGCTCGAAGGCGGTGACGTAGCGGTCGACAAGCGCGGCCTTTGGCTCCGGCAGCGTGGCGCGCACGTCGCCGAGATCGCGGCTCGCGAGCGTCGCCCGCGCTCGCTGGAGCGCGCTGTTGATCGCGGCGACCGAGGTGCTGAGGCTGTCGGCGACCTCTGCAGCGGACCACCCGAGCACCTCCGTGAGCAGCAGCGCGGCGCGCTGCTTCGGCGGCAGGTGCTGGAGCGCCGCGACGAACGCGAGGCGGATGCTCTGGCGGAGCACGGCCCGCTCCGCGGCGTCGATGTCGGCCGGAAGGGCGTGCGCGTCGGGGACGGGCTCCAGCCAGTGTGTGCGCGGGCGTGTCTGGAGCTCGTCGTCCACGGCGCCGACCGGGCCCTCCTCGATGGGGCGCGCCCGGCGCGCGCGATCGGCCCGAGCGTCGAGGCAGACGTTCGTCGCGATGCGGTACAGCCAGGTGCGCAGCGACGACCGCCCGTCGAACTTGTCGAGGCTACGCCAGGCGCGCACCATGGTCTCCTGGACGGCGTCGTCGGCGTCGACCATGGATCCGAGCATCCGGTAGCAGTGCCCGGTGAGCGCCGCGCGGTGTTCCTCGAGTTGGTCCACGCTCCCCGACATGCTCCCCGACATCGCGGCGACCCTACCATCGGCTTCCCGGCAGATCTACGGTCACGCTCCCTCGCCGCGCGGCACGCGCGCCGAGGGCAGGGCGCTGGTCTCGACTCGGGCACTTTTTGTGGGCCTGGCCGGCCTGCGGCCGCGCTCGGCCGGCGACGCACCCGGGACGGCACGCCGAGTGTCGCGCGGTCACGACGACGTCGCGCGGTCACGACGTGACGGCCAATCGGCTAGGATGGGCGAAGGTCAGGGCGGTGCGGGTGCGCCGCGAGGACTTCGTTCTCCGTTCTCCGTTCTTCGTTTAGCAAATTAGCAAACCTGATACCGGATATGGACGACCAGGAACTGCAGCGCAGAGTCGGCACAGTGTTGTGCGGGAAGTGGACGATCGAGCGGTTGTTGGGCGCGGGCGGTATGGCCGCCGTCTACGTCGGGGTGCACAAGATCGGGCGGCGAGATGCCATCAAGATCCTCCACCCCGAGATCGCGCGCATGCCCGAGCTGCGTGCGCGGTTCGATCAGGAAGCGCAAGCTGTCAATCGATTCGTGCACCCCGGCGCGGTGGAAATACGCGATATCGACACGACCGCGGACGGCTGCCCGTTCCTCGTCATGGAGCTGCTCGACGGTGAGTCGCTCGCCTCGTACGGAAGGCGCGTGGGCAGGATGGACATGGCCGAGCTGCTGGCCATGGTCGACGGGCTGCTGGACGTGCTGGCAGCGGCCCATGCGCACGGCATCATCCACCGCGACATCAAGCCAGACAACCTGTTCCGCCTGCGCGACGGGCGCCTGAAGGTGCTCGACTTCGGCGTCGCCCGTGTCAGGCAGGCCGCGACCGACTACGTTCGGACGCGCACTGGAACGACGCTTGGAACGGTCGCCTACATGCCGCCGGAGCAGGTCAGAGGCGACGAGATCGATGCGCGCGCCGACGTGTTCGCGGTCGGAGCGACGATGTTTCGTCTGATCACCAAGAGGCGCATCCATGAGGCGGGCTCGGACACCGATCTGGTCGTCAAGATGGCTACGCTGCCTGCGCCGCCGCTCGCGAGCGTCGCTCCGGAGGCCCCGCAGGCAGTGTGCGCCGTCGTCGATCGCGCGCTCGCGTTCGATCGAGGCGAGCGCTACCCGAGCGCGACGGTCATGCAGCAGGACGTGCGCGCGGTCCTGGCCGGTCAACCGCCCGCTTTTGCCCTGCGGCTCGCCGCGTCCGGGACCCACGCCCGCGCTGCAGATGCGCTCAGCACCGCGACGACGGTGTGGGTGCCGCAGGGGCTCGTCCCCTCGTCGGCCGTACCGGTGCGCGCCTCGGGCGCCGGTGGTCTGCGTCCCGCCCCGCCGCCGGCAGGCGACATGGGGAGTGTCAACCGCGAGTTCTCCTTCGGCAGCGCCCCGAATACTCCGAGCGCGCAGGGCGCCCCGGGCGGCGGATCGGCCGTCGCTCCGGCTCGCGCCCCCTCACCGGCCGCATCGGCGTTCACCCAGGCGACGCAGTGGACGGCGACCACGGTCCGTGGACGGAGACTCCGATGGGCCGTGCTGGCGTTCCCGCTGCTCGCCGCAGGCGTGCTCGCCGCGGTGTATTTCCGTGCGGTGCACGTCGAGCCCGACGCGAAATCGCCGAAGGCGACCGGCGCGCAGAGGCCGGCGGCCCCACCGCCCGCCAAGGTTCCCGGCGGTCCGGCGGCGGATCGCCTCCTGGCAAAGGCTTCGGATCCCAGCCCCGAGAAGAAGGGCGACACGAGAGCTCGCCTCCCTGGCTCACCGAGCCGCGGCCCCGAGGAGGGGCCTTCTGTGTCGCAGCGGACCAGCTGTCTGCTGACGAACGACTGCCACCACGTGTGTGATGAAGCGTGCCAGATTGCTTGTCAGGACGGAAGCGTCTGCGACATCGGAGCGCGCCGGGACGCGCTGGTAAATTGCATGGGATCGGGGATGCACAAGATCTGGTGCGAAGGCGATTGCTCGGTCAATTGCATGACGAGCGCTCCATGTCTGGTGTACTGCACGCCTGGGTCCGATTGCGTCATCGGCACGTGTCTCGGGCAGATAGAAGCCTGTCCGGGGAACGTCGTGGCGTGCGGAGCCCCATGCCCCGACTGATCGTGATCGTCGCATCGCGCCCACGCGCTGCGCTCATTGCGTCTGCGAGGAGGGCGCCGCGGCACGCGCGCTCAGCCTGCATCGCGGAGAATATGGATGGATATGGACCGGTTCGGCCGTCGTGACGACCTCGCGTCCCCCTCGCAGCGCGGCGAGGAGCCCCGCCGTGACGATGCGGAGGTGAAGGAGCCAGCGACACAGCTATGGGTGCGCGCGCCGCAGGCCAGCCCGCAGATCCCCGAAGAGAGGGCTCGCCAGGCCGAACCGGAGCGACCGACGCTGCCGTGGTCGCCACCGCCCGGGGACGGCGTCCCAAGGCCGTCGCCGGCCTCCGCGCAGCCGACCGTACAAGGCGCGCTGCCGGCGCGACGGCTCGCGCGGGCCGCTTCTCGGATCGCATCGGCGCTACGTGCTCTGGCGAGCGCGCTCCACCGCGCCGTCGCCGTCCGCCGGGCGCGGGAGCAAGGGGACCCGCGCCGGCGAAAGGTCCAGTGGAAGCGACGCTTGCGGCGATGGACGTGGCGCATCGTGATGGCCGCTTCGACGCTGCTGGGCCTCGGTCTGCTGGGGTTTTCGGCGCTCCTCTGGTACTACGGCCACGACCTGCCGCGGACCTCGGAGCTGAGGAGCTATCATCCGCCGGAGGTCACGCGAATCCTCGCGCGCGACGGGACACCGCTCGCGGAGCTCTTCGTCGAGCGACGCACCGTCGTCCCGATCTCGGTGGTGCCGAAGAGCATGAAGCTCGCCCTTTTGGCCGCGGAGGACGCAAACTTCTACAAGCACGAGGGGCTGAACTACCTCGGCATCCTGCGGGCGCTCCTCGTGAACCTTCGGTCCGCGCAGGCCCGCCAGGGAGGCAGCACGATCACCCAACAAGTGGTCAAGAACGTGCTCCTCACGCCGGAGCGCACCTTCGCGCGCAAGATCCGTGAGCTCATCCTCGCGCGCCGCATCGAACAGGAGCTCACGAAGGACGAGATCCTGGAGCTTTATCTCAACGACATCTACTTCGGGCACGGGCGCTACGGCGTCGAGGAGGCCGCGCGGTACTACTTCGGAAAGAGTATTCGAGACGTGCAGCTCGCCGAAGCAGCCCTGCTCGCAGGTCTGGTCAAGGGTCCCAGCGTCTACTCTCCGCGCGTGGACCTCGCCCGCGCCGAGGAGCGGCGCAGCTACGTGCTCCAGCAGCTGGGCGACAAAGGGTTCGCGTCGCGCGCCGACGTGGACGCCGCCGCTCGCCAGAAGATCGTCCTGGCCCCTCCGCCGGAGCTCGCCGCCGAGCTGGCGCCCGAGGTCGTCGCCGAGGTCGAGCGCGCGCTGGTCGCCGCGGTCGGCCCGCAAGCCAGCCGCGGCGGGTACACCGTGACGACGACGATCGATCCGCAGCTGCAGAGGGCCGCGAGAGCGGCGGTGCGCAGCAATCTCGACGCGTACGCCGCGCGGCGCGGGCTCGTCGCTCCGCTGAAGCGTGGCAAGGCAGATCCGGCCGCCTTCGAGGGAACGCCCACGCAGGGCAGCGAGCGCGTCTACCAGGGCGTGGTCACGAAGGCCGACGACGCGGCGGGCACGCTCACCGTGCGCGTGGGTACGGCGCAAGGCGTCGTGAAGCTGGAGAGAGCGGCGCGCTACAATCCACGCAATCTGCCCCCGAGCCAGTTCGCCGAGATCGGCAAGGTCGTGCGCGTCACCTTTGCCGGCGGCGATCCGCGCAGCGGACGGCTGGAGCTCGCGCTCGGGCCCCAGAGCGCGCTCGTCGCCCTCGACGTCCGAACGGCCGAAGTGCTCGCGGTCGTCGGCGGCTACGATGCGGTGCGCGGCGCCCTCAATCGGGCAAGGTCGGCGCGCCGCCAGCCCGCCTCGACGTTCAAGCCGATCGTGTACAGCTACGGGATCCAGACGCGGGCATTCACCGCGGCGTCCATCCTCGAGACCCATCCGACCGCTCTCGGAGGGAAATACAGGCCCGACAACTACGACGAGAGCGAAGGACAGGCGCCGCGCCGGCTGCGCGAGGCGCTCGCCCAGAGCGTCAATGTCGCCGCGGTATGGGTCCTCGATCAGCTCGGGCCGGCCAAGGTCGTCGAGTGGGCGCGAGCGCTCGGGATTGCGTCGAAGCTCGGCGCGGATCTGTCGTTGGCGCTCGGCGCTTATGAGGTGACGCCGTTCGAGATGGTCGCTGCGTTCAACGTGTTCGCCGCAGGCGGCTCGTACCGTGAGCCGGTGCTCATTCGCGGCATCATCGGCCCGGGCGGCCAGCCGCTGCCGCTGCCCAACGCGGCGCCAGCGCGCCGGGTGATGGGCGAAGCCGAGGCGTACATCACGACGAGCCTCTTGCGTTCAGTCGTCGACTCGGGGACAGCCAAGCGCGCGCGATCCATGAGCACACCGGTCGCCGGCAAGACGGGCACCTCGAACGCCGCGAAAGACGCGTGGTTCGTGGGCTACTCGACCGACATCGCGTGCGCCGTCTGGACGGGCTACGATGACGCCTCTCCGCTCGGCGCCGGCGAGACGGGCGGTGCGACCTCTCTGCCGGCCTTCATCGCGTTCATGCAGGACGCGCACAAGGCGAGGCCGCGCACCGACTTCGCCGCGCCGCCGGACGGGCTCGCGCGCGTGCTGATCGACGCGACGACCGGTCAACTCGCGCTGCCGGGCGCCGCGGGGGCGATCGAGGAGGTGTTCCTTGCAGGCACGGAGCCGACGGCGTACGCCGAGCTTCCGTCGAGCGGCGAAGCTCCTCGCATCATGTGGCCATTTTGATCCGCATCCTCCGTGCGATCACCGAGCGCGCCACGAGCACGAAGATCCTCGAGCACCTCGGGATGCCGGTGGATCCTCGATCGGTCAAGCGAGGGCGAGACCCACGAGGAGCGAGGCCCCGCGCGGGCTGTCATCCTGGCCGGGTGGCCTTTCGCGATCGCTCCTGGTGAACGGGATGGTACCATCCGCCCGCTCGATGGACGACGAGGAGCTCGCGGCGCGGCGCATCGGCACCCAGATCGGGACCTGGACGGTGGAGCGCGTGCTCGGTGGCGGCGGGATGGCGAGCGTCTTCCTCGGCCGGCGCGCCGACGGCCAGGTCGCGGCGCTGAAGGTCCTGCACCCGTCGCTGAGCCAGATCGAGGAGCTCCGGAAGCGCTTCCTGCGCGAGGGCCCGATCGGCAGCGCCCTGGCGGCTGTCGGCCCGCTCTGCGAGGGGCTGCCGCTCGTGCTGGAGTCGGGCATCGCGGACGACGGCGCCGCTTACCTTGCGATGGAGGTGCTCGAGGGCGAGACGGTCTTCGACCGCATGGCCCGCCTGGGGACGCTCGCGGTGGGCGAGGTGCTGGCGCTCGCCGAGCGGGTCCTCGATGTGCTGGTCGTGGCGCACACATACGGCGTCGTTCACCGGGACATCAAGCCTGAGAACCTGCATATCGGGAGCGATGGGCGGGTGAAGGTGCTCGATTTCGGGATCGCCCGCGTGCTCGATCCGCTTCCTTTCGGGATGGGGGAGCTGCCGGAGAAGACGGCCACGAAGACGGGCGTGGCGCTCGGCACGAGCGAGTACATGGCGCCAGAGCAGGCGACGGGGATGGTCCGCGAGATCGACGGCCGGACCGACGTCTTCGGCCTGGGCGCCACGATGTTTCGGCTGCTCTCCGGTCGCGCGATCCACGGTCACGTGGCCGATGCGCGCCTGCTCATCGCCGCGGCGACGGAGCGGGCGCCGTCGCTCGCGCAGTGCGCGCCGGCCGTGCCCTCGGAGGTGTGCGACGTCGTGGATCGTGCCCTCGCGTTCCACAAGGTCGAGCGTTACCCCGACGCGGCGACGATGCGCGCCGACGTCCGCGCGGTGCGGGCGGGCCGCCTGCCGCCGTACGTCGTGGCCGTCGAGGAAGGGCGGATCCCGGCGGGGGCCCCGCTCCCTCGTCGCTGAGGGAGCCCACCTCGCGGAGGGCGCCCCGCGCGGCCGTGGCGCGCGTCAGCGGCGGGGGCGCAGCGGGGCTGGCCGTCGTCGTTCTCGATGTCTCCTCTGCACCTCCTGCCGTCGAGCGACGAGCCTGCTCCCTCGATGGGGCCTTATTTGAGTCTCTGTCAGCTGAGCAGGATGGCGATCAAGAGCACGACGCTGAGCAAGAGCGATACGACGATGGACGCAATGAGCCACGGCCGCATCGTCGGCGAGCTCCACCTGGACGCGAGCGATGTCGCGCTCGTCTGGTGCCCCGGAGCCCCGGAGTGCATCGCAACGGTCGGCTCGAGCTGCCTCGGCGCGCCCTCCATCGCCGCAATGGCCCCGTCGATGGCCGCGATCACGTCGGTAGCCGTCGGATAGCGTTGGATTGGGTCTCGCTGGACGAGCCGCATCACGATCGCCTCCACTTCGGGGCGGATACCTAATCCCGGAGCACGCTGGCGGAGCGGGGGCGCATCCTCGAGGAGCCGCTGCCGGAAGGAAGATTGGCCGTCGCTCGCGTCGAACGGGCTTCTCCCGGACAGCATCTGGTACAAAATGATCCCGAGCGCATAAAGATCTGCGCGAGCGTCGACGGCATCCATGCCGCGCACGGCCTCCGGCGCGAGATAACTGAGCGTGCCGAGGACTTGGTCGGCAGCGGTGAGGTCCTGGCCTTTGCGCGCGGCCTCGCGGCTTTCGGTGGACAGGAGCTCTACGTTCACCTTGGCGAGGCCGAAATCGATGAGCTTCACCTGATCACGGGCGCCGAGGAGGATGTTCTGCGGCTTCACATCGCGGTGCACGATCCCCTTCGCGTGCACCGCCTCCAGAGCAGACGCGATCTGCCTCGCGATGTGGAGCGCGCGCCGCGCGGGGAGCGGCGCCGAGGCGAGCACGTCCTGGAGCGGGGTGCCGTCGACATACTCGAGGACGAGAAAATGCGACCGATCCGCGAGCTGACCAAAGTCGCTCGCCGAGACCACGTTCGGATGCTGGATATGCGCCCCCGCGATCGCCTCGCGCTCGAACCGCGCCACGATCTGGGGGAGGTTCCGGGCGCCCGGCTGGAGGACCTTGATCGCGACCTGCTTGCGGAGGTGCACCTGCTCGCCGCGGTACACGGCTCCCATGCCGCCCTCCCCGATGAGCTCGTGGACGCGGTACCGCTCCGAGATCAAGCTCCCGATCAGCGCTGGCGCTCTGTCGTCCGAGCGCACCAACGTGGGTGCGTCGTCCGACCACGGCCGCGCCGCAGTCTCGATTTCTTCCACCAGCGCCGAGCTTGTGAGCTCAACGACGGATGCGTCGCGTCGTTTCCCGGGCATCTGCACCGTGACGTCGTCGGTGCTCGAGCGCCCCGTGGGTGGGATTGTCCCTGGCATGCCGAGGAGTGTACACGCACAAAGGTGCTGAGAGCGGAGGAACCGCACCGCCGTCCGAGTGAGCATCAGGCTCAATCCACCCACCGCACGGAAAAGCTGTGCAGTTCCGGGATGTTCGTAGATCTGGCCCGTGCGCGGACATCAGCCTACAAGGATGTCCACAGTGCATCGAGCTGTAGCTCGCTGGTCGCTGCCCGCACCGCCGGAACCTCCAGCCCCGCCCCGAAGGCGCGATGAGGACATCGAGGGCGGGCGATCGAAGAGCTGGGCGGCGGCGTGCTCTTCGGCGTGCCGGCACCGCACAAGGCAAGGCCGCCGCTCCTCACAGAGCTATTGCCATTGAAGCTCGGAGGGGTGGTAGGCTTTGAGGCCGTCAATCGGGATGGGCCCATCGGGGGTGCCGCTGCACACTTTGACGCCCTCGTCGTTCGTGCGTACTGGATAGGCCTGTTTCAGCTTCGACGTGACGCAAAATGGATATTTCCCGTCTTTGATGAGGAGGCGATACTTGCCATCGGAGGCGGGCCGGCGCGTCGATGGGGGGGCAGCGGTCGAGGATGGCGTGGATGGCGTGCTGGTAGTGGAAGACGTGGCCATCGTGCGAGAGCTGCCGCTCGCCTTGTCCTCTTGCGATGTCTCATCGTCCGCGCTCTCACGAGTGTCTCCGGCAGGGGCTCGCGAACGAACAACGAAGAAGACGGCGGCGAGGCAAACGGCGACGGCAAACGAGCCAATCACTGCGATCATCAAGAATGGCGAATTCGAGCTCGCTCGCGGGCTGGTGGCAGTAGATCGAGGCGGCACGGATACGACCATCGGTGCCTGCATCGCCTGGCCGAGAGCAGGAGCCGCCATCGTCGGGGCATCGACGCTGATTGGAGACGACACGTCGGCTCGGATCGACACCGGGGCTGGCGCGTGAGGGGCGGCACTGGTGCCCAAAGCTCGCTCAATGTCTTCGCGCATGGCGCGGGCCGTCCTATAGCGGCGCGATAGATCGAAAGCGAGCGCGCGATCGACGATGGCGCAGACCTCTGGGCTGACAGAGGGGGCAACGGTGCGCAGGGCCGGCGCATGCTGCGTCGCCATTTTGATGAGGAGGTCGCTTTCCGTGGATCCCTCGTGCACATGGCGTTTTGCCAGGATTCGAAACATCGTCGCGCCAACGGCGAAGACGTCGGCCCGCCCGTCGATCTGGCCACCAGTGATTTGTTCGGGCGACATGTAAGGTGTAGTCCCGAGCACCGCGCCAGTGCGTGTATGAACATTGGAGCCGCCCTGTTTCATTCGAGCGATCCCGAAGTCGAGGACCTTGACGCCGCCTGAAGAGGTCAAGAACAGATTGTCAGGCTTGATGTCTCGATGGACGATGCCGAGCCCGTGCGCGACCTCGAGCACTTCGAGCACGGTCGAGACAACGCGGAGCAGCTCGCGCTCCCCGATGCCGCCGGAGCCGCGGGCGCGCTTGCCGAGCGATTCACCATCGAGCAACTCCATCACCAGGAACGGCGAGCCATCCTCGCTCGTGTCGATGTCGAGGACATTGACGGCCGCGGGGTGACCGAGCTGGTTTACCGCGAGCGCCTCTTGCTCGAACCTGGCTCGAAGCTCCTTCGAGACCGCGATTTCCGGATGGAGGATTTTGATCGCGCAGCGCCGGCCGATCCTGTGTGTCGCCTCGTAAACCGCAGCCATCCCGCCGACGCCGATGAGCGAATCGATGCGCCATTTGCCCCGGAGGACCGCTCCGATTCGTGCTGTACAGTGTTCTAGCTGGGGATCGTCACTCATCGAGGTTCAGGCTCCAATGTATACCGGAGGCGAGGAGCTGAACAACATGCTCGGCGTGGCCACGGGGAGCGCCGGCGCACGCCCTCGCGCTTGCCTCCCCGGCACAGGCCTGCTGTCGACAACACGTTGCCGGAGGCCTCCGGGGCGCTTCGGCACGCAGCCACTGCGCACGGGCGATCTCAGCAGAGCTCGCGGGCGCTGGAGCGACAAAGCTCCGGCATCGAGTCGACCCGCGCGGCGGGCTCGACGTTCGGCCCAAGCTTGGCAAGCGCCCGCGCCGGCCGCTTCCCACGCCCGGCGGTCCGGGCGAGCATCGCTCCATGAGCATCGACCGCGCCGTGCTGGAGCAGCTCGATCGGGTCGGCGCCCGCCTCTCCGAGGGCAGGGCGCTCCGGCTGCTCGAGGACATCGCCTGGCCGCGCGAGGTCGAGGAGCGCTTCTTCGCCGCCGGCGAGGATCGCCTCCCCGAGGTCGAGCACCGCGTGGATCGCGACGGGCTCGCGCGGCGCGTCGCCGAGCTGCGCGAGCTCCTCGGATCCATCGACGGCGACGCGCCCGCGCTCGACTGGCTGCGGGACAACGTCCGCGCGCAGATCCAGGCCGCGGAGCTGCTCGAGGCGGCGGGCACCCGCGAGTTCTCCGAGCGGTCGCGCGCGCTCTACGGCGGCGCGCGCTCGCGGTTCTTCGGGGGCGAGCTCCGCAACATCGACCTCGCCGAGCACCTCACCGCGCGCCTGCGCGTCCACGGCTGGGACGAGGCCAGCGATCCCGACGAGGAGCCGCTCGACGCCGGCGCGCTCCGGGATCTGCTCGCCGCCCGCGTCGCCGCGCGGACGCCGCCGCTCGACATCGAGATCGCCCTCGACCCGCGGATCACGGCCAAGGTGGTGGCCGGCATGAGCCGCGTCCGCATCCGCCCGGAGGCCACGTTCGCGTCCTGGGAGGCCGAGGGGCTGTGGCACCACGAGGTGGAGACGCACGCGCTCACCGCGCACAACGGCGCCGCGCAGCCGCGGTGCGCGTTCCTGCGGTCCGGCGGCCCCCGCACGACGCGTACGCAGGAGGGGCTCGCCATCTTCGCCGAGCTGTACAGCCGCTCGCTCTCCATCGGCCGCCTCACCCGGCTCGCCGAGCGGGTGCGGCTCGTGGACATGGCCGAGCAGGGCGCGAGCTTCCTCGATCTCTACCGGTACCTGCGCGAGCGCGGCGCCGGGCGCCGCGACGCCTACTTCGACGCCCAGCGCGTCTGCCGCGGCGGGCTCGTCGAGGGCGGCGCGCCCTTCACGAAGGACGCCTGCTACCTGGCCGGCCTGCTCGAGGTCTACGCCTTCCTGGCCGCGGTCCTGCGCGGCGGCCTGCGCGACGAGGTGGAGCTGCTCGTCTGCGGCCGGATCGCGCTCGACGACATCGCGGTGCTGGCGGAGCTGCGCGCGGCCGGCGTGCTGGAGCGGCCGCGCTACCTGCCGGGCTGGCTGCGCGCCTGGCAGACGCTGCTGCCCTATTTCGCGTTCACCTCGTTCATGGATGGCATCGACCTCGGCCCGGTGGAGCGGCACTTCCAGGAGCTGCTCCGCGTGGCCGGCGACGCGCGGCCGGCCGGGGAGGGGAGACAGCGCCGCGACCGGCCGCGGGAGGGGTGAGCGCGCCGCGATCGCGAGCGCACGCCGGGCGAGCGGGACGCGACGGATGTCCCTGCGCGACGGTTGAGGTATGCCGCCCGCTGATGGGACGAATCCATTCCCGTGTCGCGCATCCCCCCGCGCCGCCGGCGCGCGTGTCTTCCGCGGCCGCGGTGCGCCGCCGCCTCGTCGCGTGGGCGCTCGCCCTTGCCGGCGCGGTGCTCGCGTCGAGCGCGGCCGCGCAGGCGCCGGCGGAGGGCGCGGACCGCGCGCCGCCCCCGCAACTCGCGCCCTCCGCGCCCCCTGCCGCGCCGGCCGTGGAGGGGCTCCCGCCGGAGGCGATGTGGGAGGCGACGGTCGCCGCGTACGAGGCGAGGATCGCGGCGCTCAAGTACGAGGCGGACGCCGTCCACGATTTTGTCGACTCCGAGGACGTGCGAGACGCCCAAGGGCGCCAGATCGAGCTGGAGATCGAGGCGACGAAGCGAGCGCTCCGCGACTTCGTGGAGCGGACGACCGAGCGGAACAGCACGGTCATGATGGTCTCGGGGATCGTCGTCGCGAGCCTCGGAGCAGCCGCCCTCGTCACCGGCGCCATGCTGATCACCGTGAACCACGACGAGGACGCCACGAAGCACCGTGACACGTACACGGCGGCCCTGGCGACGGCGGCCGGGGGCGTGGCCGCCGTTGGCGTCGGCCTGCCGCTCTACGTGATCGGCAAGAAGCGGGTGCTGCGGAAAGGACTCGACCCGCGCGGGCCGGCCGCCGCGCGCCTCCTCGTCGGTCCGGGCGCCGTCGCCGCGCCGTCTGGCGTCGTCCCCCTCGGCGTGGGGCTGCGCGTCGCGTTCTGAGCTGCGCCCCGGCGCGTCCGCGCGAGCTCCCGGGGCTCGTGAGCGTGAGGTGGAGAAGAAGCGGAAGCGGAATCGGAAGCAAAAGAGGACACGAACGCTCCGCGAGGACAGCGCGAGATCACCCCGCGCACAGCGCTCCTCCAGAGACGCAGAAAGTGCTGGGCGATCTCTGGCGCCAGTGCTAGCGTTGCTGTCGACGCGTCGCCCGCGTCAATCATGGACACTCCCTGCTGACACCACCGCTCCGTCACGCGGCCCCGAGGGGTGAGCGCCTGTTGCCCAGGTAGGCACGGCGCCCCTCTGCTGCCGCGCGTGAGCAGCCACGACAGCCGCCCGCGGAACCCCGCGCGAGCGTGGTCGTGCGCTCGTGAGGACGGAGCGTGGCCGACATGCGAACGAGTCCGATGCGCTGGAGGTCGCTGACCTCGCGGTCGCAGCCCCTCGCTCGCTGGCCGCTCGCGCGAAGCACCGAGCCGGATGGTCGGTGGCGCGGCGGGCCGACTCGCCATCTCTCCTGACGGCGAGGCGCTGAGGCGCCTCGCGAGGGGGCGTGTGGCGATGCGGACCGTCGTGCCCCGACGATGCGTGGAGGTGCGTCCATCGCGCGAGGGCGCCAGTCGAGCGGCCTTTGGGCGGCGCCCGGAGCCAGCGTCCGTCGCGGCATCGATCTGCCTGAAATCCGGGGTCGTACGATGAATGGAGGGTGTATGAGAGCCGGTTCTTCGAAGGGTTCGTTCAGCCTTGGTGCTCTTTCTGCTGTGATGATGAACGATCGAATGGAGGATTCTATGCAACAGCCCGCGCATCTCCCCGAGCGCACACTGGAGCTCGGCTCGGCCAAGACGCCCGAGCCGCGCCCGCCGCAGACGGGGCATGTCCCTGCGCCGAAGCCGGCGCACCGGGAGCCCCGCCCGCCGAGCAAGCTCCCCCATCAGGATCGCTCCCGGCCGGCGCTCAACATCCCGCAGCGCCGCCGCATGGGCGTGCAGCGGTAAATCCCCTGCCGGCTCCCCACGCCGGAGCGCCGGGGACGGGCGGCGGCCCGGCCGCGCGCTCCGGCGGCGCGGAGCCGGAAGGCATAGACTTCCGCGACTCCGCGCCGTCCGGCCGCGCCCTGACGGCTCCGATCATGATTGGGCCGGGGCGAGGGCTGCGGTAAGACCTCGCCACCCGCGCGGGCCAGCAGCCCTTCGTCCCGCCGACGCCCAATCATGATCCAAGCCGAACCGTTCGAAGCCCGCCTCGTCGCTGCCCGGCCTCTCAGCCCCTTCGTGCGGGAGCTCTCGTTCGAGCGCGAAGGCGGCAGGGCGTTCCAGTTCGAGGCCGGCCAGTGGGTCAACCTCGTCCTCCCGCTCCCGGGCGGCGAGGTGAAGCGCGCCTACTCGATCGCTTCTGCCCCCGATGGCTCGTCCCGCTTCGATCTGGCGGTCACCCGGGTGGAGGGCGGGACGGGCTCGGAGTACCTGCACCGGATCGAGCCCGGCGCGACGCTCCGCGCCGTCGGCCCGCACGGGCTCTTCACGCGCGATCCCGCGAGCGCTGCGCCCTCGCTGTTCGTCGCCACCGGCACCGGCGTCACGCCGCTCCGGAGCATGCTGCACGCGTCGCTGCGCGCCGGGGTGGCCGCGCACCTGTGGATCCTGTTCGGCGCGCGCTTCGAGGAGGACATCATCTACCGCGACGAGCTCGAGGCGCTCGCGCGCGGCTCGGACCGGATCCGCTACGAGATCACGCTCTCGAAGGGCGGCCCGTCCTGGTCGGGCCGCCGCGGCTACGTGCAGGCGCACGTGCCCGAGCTCTACCGGGAGCTCGCCGGGGCGAGCGGGGATCCGGCGCCGCACGTCTTCATCTGCGGCCTCGATAGGATGGTCTCGTCCGTGCGTGAGCTCGCCCGCGGCGAGCTCGGCGTCCCCCGCAAGCACGTCCACGTCGAGCGGTACGACTGAGCCGCCGCCCCGCGCGAGCGCGTCCACATCGAGCGCCGCGACAAAGCCGGCGGCCTCTCCAGGACGGAGCCGGCGATCTCTGGCGGACGCGCGGATCTCCCTCGGGTGACGCGGCGCGCCTTGAGCGTTACCCTGGGTACGACGTAGGATGCGCGCCCCCCGCGGGCGGTACCTGCGGGGTCAGTTCTGCAGGTGATCACGTGACGACCAAGAAGACGTTCCGCACCATCGATCCAGCGACGCTCCCGAAGCACTTCGACTCGCCCGTCGCCGAGCAGCGCCTGGCCGACGCGTGGGAGGCCGACGGGACGTACCGTTATGACCCCTCGCGCCCCCGCGAGGAGACCTTCGTGGTCGACACGCCTCCGCCGACCGCCTCGGGCTCGCTGCACATCGGCCACGTCTTCAGCTACACGCACACGGACGTCATCGTCCGGCAGCGCCGGATGCTCGGGTTCAACATCTTCTATCCCATGGGCTGGGACGACAACGGCCTGCCCACCGAGCGGCGCGTGCAGAACTATTTCCACGTCCGCACGGACGTGCGCACGCCGTACGAGCGCGGCCTCTCGCTGCCGCAGGCGGCGCCGGAGGCGCTCAAGAAGGAGCAGCCGCGCATCGTGTCGCGGCCGAACTTCATCGAGCTCTGCCACAAGGTCACGCGCGAGGACGAGCAGGTCTTCAAGGCGCTCTTCCGCCGGGTGGGCCTCTCGGTCGACTGGCAGTACGAGTATGCCACCATCGATGATCACTGCCGCAAGACGGCGCAGCTGTCGTTCCTGGATCTGCACGAGAAGGGCCACCTCTACTCGGTCTTCGCGCCGACGATGTGGGACGTCGATTTCCAGACGGCGGTCGCCCAGGCGGAGGTCGAGGATCGCCCGCAGTCCGGCGCGTTCCACGACATCGCGTTCGCGGTGGAGGGCACGGGCGAGCAGCTCGTCATCGCCACGACGCGCCCCGAGCTGCTCGCGGCCTGCGTGGGCGTGACGGCGCACCCCGAGGATCCGCGGTATCAGCACCTCTTCGGCAAGACGGCGATCACGCCGATCTTCCGCGCGCCGGTGCCCATCTTCCCGAGCACGCTCGTGGATCGCGAGAAGGGCACGGGCATCCTGATGGTCTGCACCTTCGGCGACGCGACGGACGTGATCTGGTGGCGGGAGCAGAAGCTCCCTCTCCGGCAGATGCTCGGCAAGAACGGCCGACTCCTCCCGGTGACGTTCGGGGAGGGAGACTGGCAGAGCCGCGATCCGGCCGCCGCGAACGCGGCGTACGCGCCGCTCCAGGGCAAGGGGGTGAAGCAGGCGCGCACGGCCGTGGTCGAGCTCCTCCGCCGCGAGGAGCACGCGGCGGCGCCCGGCACGGGCCCGGCGCTCCGGGGGGAGCCGAAGCCGATCGAGCGGGCGGTGAAGTTCTTCGAGAAGGGCGATCAGCCGCTCGAGTTCGTGCCCACGCGGCAGTGGTTCGTCCGGCTTTCCGACAAGAAGGCCGAGCTCCTCGAGTTCGGCGACAAGATCGAGTGGCACCCGGACTTCATGCGCCTCCGGTACCGCAACTGGACCGAGGGGCTCCAGGGCGACTGGTGCATCAGCCGCCAGCGGTATTTCGGCGTGCAGTTCCCCGTCTGGTATCCGCTCGACGCCGAGGGCAACCCGGATCACGGCAGGCCCCTGCTCGCGACGCGCGAGATGCTGCCGGTCGACCCGACGGTCGACGTGCCGCCCGGGTACGACGCGTCTCAGCGGGACAAGCCGGGCGGCTTCACGGCGGAGTCGGACGTGTTCGACACGTGGTTCACGAGCTCGCTCACGCCGCAGATCAGCTCGTACTGGGGGCTCGACGAGGGGCGCCACGCGCGGCTGTTCCCGGCCGATCTGCGGCCGCAGGCGCACGACATCATCAGGACGTGGGCGTTCTACACGATCGCGAAGGCGATGCTGCACGAGTCGTCGGTCCCGTGGCGTCATATCGCGATCTCGGGGTGGATCCTCGACCCCGATCGCAAGAAGATGTCGAAGAGCAAGGGCAATGTCGTGACGCCGATGCACCTGCTCGACAACTACTCGTCGGACGCGGTCCGCTACTGGTCGGCGAGCGCGCGGCTCGGCACGGACACGGCCTTTGACGAGAAGGTGCTGAAGATCGGCAAGCGCCTCGTCACGAAGATCTGGAATGCTGGCAAGTACGTGCTCAGCCAGTCCGCGGACGTGCACCCGATCTCCGAGGAGCTGGATCGGGCGCTCGTGCACAAGCTGTCGGCGGTGGTGGCGGACGCGACGCGCTCGTTCGAGGCGCAGGAGTTCGCGGCGGCGCTCGAGCGGACGGAGGATTTCTTCTGGCGCTGGTTCACCGACGCTTACCTGGAGCTCGCGAAGGCGCGGGCGCGCGGCGAGGGCGGCGCGAACGAGGCGGCGCGGGGCTCGGCGGTGGCCGCGCTGCGGCTCGGGCTCTCGGTGCTGCTGCGGCTGTTCGCGCCGGTGCTCCCGTACATCACCGACGAGGTCTGGGCCTGGGTGTACGCGGAGGAGACGGGGCAGCGGTCGATCCACCGGGCGAAGTGGCCGGCGGCAGGGGATTTCGCGGAGGTCGCGGTGCCGACCGACGCGGGGCTCCTGGATCTGGCGGCCGCGGCGATGGCGGCGGTCAACAAGCGGAAGAGCGAGCTCGGCGCGAGCGTGGGGCGCGTGGTGACGGATCTCGCGCTGGGGGCGAACGCGGCGACGCTGGCGCGGCTCGGGCCGGCGCTGGGGGACGTGCTCGCGGCGGTGCGGGCAGGCAAGCACGAGCTCGTGGAGCGGGCGGAGCTCGCGGACGGCGAGGTCGTGGTGGTGCGCTGCGAGGTGGAAGCGGCGGCGGCTGCTGCCGGGGCGGGGGAGGCGGCGGCGGCGACGGAGTAGCACGGTATCGAGATGGGCCCGGCCCTCGTGGAGGGAGCGCGCCGCGCGGCGCGCACACGGGCTGAACTCGCCTGAGACGTCCTGTGCCCGTCGCGCTGCGCGCGCCGGACACAGGACGTGAAATCGGCTCAGACAACAGCCCGTGTGCGCGCCGAGCGGCGCGCTCCCTCCACGAGGGCCTACGGCTTTGCTGTGGAGACGAGAGGGCGCCGCGGCGTGTCAGGGCATGTGGGCCCCGCGGGGCATCGAGGGGAATCCGACGCGGATGGTAATCGACGTGCGGCTGTGGTGAGCTGCGTCGGTCGCGCGCGGGAAGTAGGCATCCAGGGGCTCGCGCGATACCTGAAGAAGGGCGATGCGCGCTTCGGACGTCGTCGAGGATCGGTTCGAGATCGAGCGGCTCGCCGGCTCCGGCGGGATGGGGGACGTCTATCGGGCGCGCGACCGGCGGTCGGGGGAGACTGTCGCACTCAAGGTGATGCAGGGCGCGAATGTGCGCGACCTGAGCCGGTTCTCGCGGGAAGCCGAAGCGCTCGTCACTCTCCGGCTGCCAGGGGTCGTGCAGTATGTGGCGCACGGAATGACCGCCACAGGGCAGCCCTATCTGGCCATGGAGTGGCTCGATGGGACCACCCTGGACGCGAGGCTCGCTCAAGGACCGCTCTCGATCGCCGAGAGCGTGATCCTGGTTGCACGGGTGGCGGAAACGCTCGGCGCGGTCCACAGGCTCGGGATCGTCCACCGGGACCTGAAGCCGAGCAACCTGATGCTTGTGGGCGGCGCGGTGGAGCGCGTCACGCTGCTCGACTTCGGCATCGCGCGCGATACCCGGCTCGCGCGCCGCCTGACCGTGCCCGGCGCGATCCTGGGCACGCCCGGGTACATGGCGCCCGAGCAGACGCGAGGCGAGCCGTCCATCGATGCCCGAGCGGACGTGTTCGCGCTCGGCTGCATGCTGTTCGAGTGCCTCACGGGGCGCCCGCCGTTCCTGGGCGCGAACGCGCTGTCGCTCCTCATGAAGGTCGTCCTGGAAGAGCCGCCGCGGCTCGGGGAGCTCCGGAGCGACGTCCCCGAGCCGATCGAGCGCCTCGTGGCCAGGATGCTGTCGAAAGAAGCGGGGCACCGGCCGCGCGACGGCGCCGCCGTCGCCGAGGAGCTCTCGGCCCTGGCGCACGCAGGGCTCCCCGCCGGAAGAAGCGTGACCGCCGTGCCGCCCGCGCCCGGCGCGGAGATCACGATGTCGGAGCGGCGGGTCATGTGCGTCATCCTCGCCGCCGACGGCCGCATGGAGGCCGACACGTCCACGGAGACCGAGGTCGGATCCGGAACGGAGCCGGCGCGTCCGGACCCGGAAGCGCTGCGCCGGATCGCGGCGCGCCACGGCGGGCGCGTCGAGCTCCTGCGATCGCAATGGCTGCTCATCGCGCTGTCCGGCGCCGAGCCCCCGACCGATCTCGCGGCCCGCGCGGCCCATTGCGCGCTCGCCCTGCGGGAGAAGCTCGGGGATGTGCCCATGTCGATCGCCACGGGCCTGGCGGAGATCGCGGGGCGGCTGCCGGTCGGCGCGCTGATCGATCGCGTCGTGCAGCTCTCCCCGCAGGGCTGCCGGGCGCCGGGGTCGAGCATCCAGCTCGACAGCGCGACGGCGGTCCTGATCGCCGGCCGCTTCGACACCACGCAGGAGCCCGACGGGTGCTGGCTCCGCGGCCCCAGGGAGGAGCCGGTCGCCGTCCCCAGGCTCCTCGGGAAGCCGACGCCGTGCGTGGGGCGCGAGCGAGAGCTCTCGCAGCTCTCGACCGAGTGGCGCCACTGCGTGGACGAGCCCGAAGCGAGCGCCGTGGTCGTCGTGGGCGCCCCGGGCCTCGGCAAATCTCGCCTCGGCTGGGAGTTCCTCCGCGCCCTCAAGGAGCGGAGCGAGGCCGCCGAGATCTGGATCGGCAGGGCCGACCCCCTGGCCGCCGGCTCCGCGTTCGGCCTGCTCGCCCGGGCGCTCCGCCGCGCCATGGGGCTGCTCGACGGCGAGCCGCTGGAGGTGCGGCGGAGCAAGGTGCTGGCCCGGGTCCGGCAGCTCGACGGGCTCGGGGGAGGGGGGCCGCACGTCGCGGCGTTCCTCGGCGAGCTGGTGGGGGCGCCCTTCCCCGACGAGGGAGACGTGCAGCTCCAGGCGGCACGGCAGAACCCGGTGCTGATGGGCGATCGCCTCCGTCAGGCGTTCAAGGATTTCGTGAAGGCCGAGTGCCAGCGGAGGCCGGTGCTGCTCGTGCTGGAGGATCTGCACTGGGGCGACCTGCCCACGGTGCGCCTGATCGACGCGGCGCTGCGGCACGCAGCGGAGCTGCCCTTCTTCGTGCTCGCGCTCGCCCGCCCGGAGGTCGACGAGCTGTTCCCCTCGCTCTGGGGCCAGCGGATCGGGCTGCGGCTCCGGCTCGCGCCGCTGCCGCGGCGGGCGAGCGAGCGGCTGGTGCGGGAGGTGCTCGGCGACGGCGTGAGCGCGGCGCAGGTGGACGAGCTCATCGCGCGCGCCGACGGCAATGCGTTCGTGCTCGAGGAGCAGATCCGCGCGGTCGCCGAGGGCAGGAGCGAGGGCATGCCGGAGACGGCGCTCGCGATGGTGCAGGCGCGGCTCGAGGCGCTCGGGATCGAGGAGCGCCGCGTGCTGCGCGCGGCGAGCGTCTTCGGCGAGACCTTCTGGGAAGGCGGGATCGCGGCCCTCGTCGGCGGCGCGCAGGTCGCGCCGTGGCTCGCCGAGCTCGCGCGGCGGGAGCTCGTCCTGCGGCGCGACGAGGCGCGCATCGCGGGGGAGCTGGAGTACGAGTTCCGGCACGCCCTCGTGCGGGAGGCCGCCTACGGCATGCTCACGGAGCGCGACCGCCGCGTCGGGCACGCGCTCGCGGGCGACTGGCTGGACCGGGTCGGCGGCGCGGACGCGATCGCGCTGGCCGAACATTTCGAGCTCGGCGGCGCGCCGGCGCGAGCCGCGGAGGCGTACCTGCGCGCGGCCGAGGAGGCGCTCCGCGGCGGCGATCTCGGCGCGGCGATCGAGCGGGCCGACCGGGGTATCGGCTGCGGCGCGGCCGAAGACACCGCCGGCCGGCTCCGCCGGGTCCAGGCCGAGGCCTGCGTCTGGCGCGGCGATCTCTCCCTCGCCATGGAGCGAGGCACGGAGGCGATCTCGCGGATAACGCGCGGATCGAACGCGTGGTTCTCGGCCATCACCGAGGTCGTGCTCGTCGCGTCCAAGCTGGGCCGGCTCGATGAGGTCGGGCGCTGGACGGCCATGGCGGCGGACACGGCTGCTCCGGACGACCCTGCCGTCAAGCTCATCTGTCTTGCCGAGTGCGCGATCGTGCTGACATTGAACGGGCGCTATGCGGAAGGCGGCGCTCTCGTCGAGGCCGTCGAGCGCGCGCTCGCGGGCCTCAAGGCGCGCGACCTGGAGGTGGTCGCGCGGCTCCACCTGGCGCGGTCTTGCCAGGCCATCCGCGCTGGCGATCTGGGGGCCGGCGCGGATCACATGAAGGCCGCGGTCGCCGCCTTCGAGGCGGCCGGAGATCGGCGCGGGGCCAGCAGCGAACGCGGGAACCTCGGGTTCATCCACGCGGAGCTCGGGGACTTCGAGACGGCTGAATCGGCGCTGCGCGAAGCGCTCGCGGAGGTCGACCGGATGGAGCTGCACGACGCCAGGCTCTCGATCCTGGCGAACCTCGCCGAGGTGGTCGCGACGCGCGGCGACCTGGCCGCCGCGCAATCGATGGCCGAGGCGGCCCTCTCGTCGAGTCATCAGCTGGGGGTCCTGCGCGTGGAGCTGCAGGCTCGTTATTGCCTCGCGAGGATTGGCCTCCCCGCCGGAGACCTCGGCATCGCCGAGCGCGAAGCGCGCGGCGCCGTGGCGCTCTCCGATGGCGTGCAGCCGTTCGGCCCCATCACCGCTGCTGTCCTCGCGCGCACCCTGCTCGCGCTGGGGCGCGTCGACGAAGCGATCCAGGCCGCCGCCAGGGCGAGCGCCATGCTGGCGGAGTTCGGCGCCGTGGAAGAAGGCGAGTCGCTCGTCCGCCTCACCTATGCCGAAGCGCTCGCCGCGAGCGGCAGGCACGCGGAGGCTGCCGACGCGATCGCGTCAGCCAGGACGGCGCTGCTCGCGCGCGCCGAGAAGCTCAGCGACCCGACCTGGCGTGAGCGGTTCCTCCACGACGTTCCGGACAACGCCCGCACGCTCGAGCTCGCGCGGCAATGGCTCGGCAGCTGAGCGATCGGGGGCTGGCCGAGGCGGATCGCTCCCTCCGCGAGGGCCGACGGCCGTGCTGAAGGACGAGAGAACGTCGCGGCATCCCGGCGCGCGTGGACCGCGGGGATCGACAGGAATCCGACGCTCGGATGACGCAAATCACCTGGCTTTTGCGGTGACCTGGGCCGATCGCGCGCGAGGGTGAGGCACCGTGGGGCTCGCGTGAACTACATTGCGGTCGCGATGCGCGCAGCGGACGTCGTCCAGGATCGGTTCGAGATCGAGCGGTTCGCCGGCTCCGGCGGGATGGGGGACGTCTACCGAGCGCGGGACCGGCGGTCGGGGGAGGCGGTGGCGCTCAAGGTGCTTCAGAGCGCGAGCGCGGCCGATCTGCGCCGGTTCGCGCGGGAAGCGGAGTCGCTCGTCGCGCTGCGGCTGCCAGGGGTCGTCCAGTACGTGGCGCACGGGACGACCGGCGCGGGTCAGCCGTACCTGGCGATGGAGTGGCTCGAAGGCGTCACGCTGGACCAGAGGCTCGCTCGCGGGCCGCTCTCCATCGCGGAGGGCGTGACGCTCGCGGCGCGGGTGGCGACGACGCTCGGGGCGGTGCACAGGCTCGGGATCGTCCACCGGGACCTGAAGCCGAGCAACCTGATGCTCGTGGGCGGCGCGGTGGAGCGGGCCACGCTGCTGGACTTCGGCATCGCGCGCGACATCGGGCTCACGCGGAGCCTGACGGCGCCGGGGGCGATCCTGGGCACGCCCGGGTACATGGCCCCCGAGCAGGCGTGCGGCGATCCGTCGGTCGACGCCCGCGCGGATGTGTTCGCGCTCGGGTGCGTGCTGTTCGAGTGCCTGGCGGGGCGCCCGACATTCGTGGGCGACAAGGCGCTCGCGCTGCTCGTGAAGGTGGTGCTGGAAGAGCCGCCGCGGCTCGGGGAGCTGCGCGGCGGTATCCCTGGGCCGCTCGAGCGCCTCGTGGCCAGGATGCTGTCCAAGAAGGCTCTCGAGCGGCCGCGCAATGGCGCCGTCGTCGCGGCGGAGCTCGCCGCCTTGGCCGGCGAGGCGCTCGCTGCAGGGAGGAGCGCGGTCGCGGCGCCGCGCGCGCCGGACGGGGAGATCACGACGGCGGAGCGGCGGGTGATGTGCGTCATCCTGGCCGAGAGCGGCAGCGAGGGGACGGACGCGATGCTGCCTGCGGCCGAGGGCGTCGCGCAGGCACAGGCGCTGCGGGACATCGCGGCGCGCCACGGCGGGAGCCTCGATTTCCTGCAATCGAAGTGGCTGCTCATCGCGCTGTCGGGCGCCGAGTCGCCGACGGACCTCGCGGTGCGAGCGGCCCATTGCGCGCTCGCGCTCCGGACGGTGCTCGGCGGCGCGCCCATGGCCGTCGCGACGGGGCTGGCGGAGACCGAGGGGAGGCTGCCTGTGGGCGAGCTCGTCGATCGCGTGGCGCAGCTCATCGTCGGTCGTGACGGACCGCCGCCGGCGGGTATCCGGCTCGACGACGCGACGGCGAGCCTGCTGGCGAGCCGCTTCGACACGGCGCGGGGGCCGGACGGATGCTGGCTTCGCAGCCCCAAGGCGGAGCCTGACACCGTCCCGAGGCTGCTCGGGAAGCCGACGCCGTGTGTGGGGCGGGAGCGCGAGCTCTCTCAGCTCTCGACGGAGTGGCGCCATTGCGTGGACGAGCCGTCCGCGAGCGCGGTGGTGGTCGTGGGCGCCGCGGGCGTGGGCAAGTCGCGCCTCGCCTGGGAGTTCCTCCGCTCCGTCAAGGAGCAGGGCGATGGCGCCGAGATCTGGATCGGCAGGGCCGATCCGATGGCGGCCGGCTCGGCCTTCGGCCTGCTCTCCCAGGCGCTGCGCCGCGCCATGGGTATCCTCGACGGCGAGCCGCTGGAGGTGCGGCGGCGCAAGGTGCTCGACCGGGTGGGGCAGCTCGATGGGCTCCGGGCCAAGGGGCCGCACGTCGCGGCGTTCCTCGGCGAGCTGGTGGGGGCGCCGTTCCCCGACGAGGGCGACGTGCAGCTCCAGGCGGCACGGCAGAACCCGGTGCTGATGGGCGATCGCATCCGCGAGGTGTTCGAGGACTTCGTGAAGGCCGAGTGCCAGCGGCGGCCGGTGCTGCTGGTGCTGGAGGACTTGCACTGGGGCGACCTGCCGACGGTGCGGCTGATCGACGCTGCGCTGCAGCACGCGAGGGACCTGCCGCTGCTGGTGCTGGCGCTGGCGCGCCCCGAGGTGGACGAGCTGTTCCCCGAGCTCTGGGGCCAGCGGATCGGGCTGCAGCTGCGCCTGTCGCCGCTGCCGCGGCGGGCGAGCGAGCGGCTCGTGCGGCAGGTGCTCGGCGACGGGGTGAGCGGGGCGCAGGTGGACGAGCTGCTGGCGCGCGCCGAGGGCAACGCGTTCGTGCTGGAGGAGCAGATCCGGGCGGTGGCCGAGGGCCGTGGCGAGGGCATGCCGGAGACGGCGCTGGCGATGGTGCAGGCGCGGCTGGAGGCGCTGGGCGTGGAGGAGCGGCGGGTGCTGCGCGCGGCGAGCGTGTTCGGCGAGACGTCCTGGAAGGGGGCGATGGCGGCGCTGGTGGGCGGGGCGCAGGTCGAGCAGCCGCTCGCGGAGCTGGAGCAGCGCGAGCTGCTGGTGCGACGGCGCGAGGCGCGGATCGCGGGCGAGGTGGAGTACCAGTTCCGTCACGCGCTGGTGCGGGAGGCGGCGTACGGCATGCTCACGGAGCGCGACCGCCGCGTCGGCCACGGCCTCGCGGGCGACTGGCTGGAGCGGACCGGCGGCGCGGACGCGATGGTGCTGGCGGAGCACTTCGAGATCGGCGGCGCGCCGGCGCGGGCGGCGGAGGCGTACCTGCGGGCGGCCGAGGGGGCGCTCCGGGGCGGCGATCTCGACGCGGCGATCGCGCGGGCGGACCGGGGCATCGGCTGCGGCGCGGCCGGGGACACCGCCGGAAGGCTCCGGGGGGTCCAGGCGGAGGCCCATGTGTGGCGAGGCGATCTCGCGCTCTCCGTGGAGCGGGGGAGCGAGGCGCTGCGCCTCGTGGAGCGCGGCTCGACCGCGTGGTTCTCGGCCATCACCCCGATGGCGGCGGCCGCGTCCAAGCTGGGGCGGCTGGATGAGCTCGCGCGCTGGTTGACCGAGGCGGTGGACGTGGCTGCTCCAGACGACGCGCAGAGCGCGAAGCTCCGCTGCCTGTCCATGGGGGCGGCCGTGCTGTCGATGGGGGGACGGTATGCCGAAGGCGCCGCGCTGCTCGACGCTGTCCAGCGTGCCATTGGGGACGTGGGGGCGCCCGATCTCGAGGCGGTCGCGCACCTCCATCAGGCGCGCTCGGCGCACGCGATCTGCACCGGCGACATGGGGGCCGGCGCTACCAGCCTGGAGGCTGCGTTGCTCGCGTTCGAGCAAGCCGGCGATCACCGCAACGCGTGCAGCAACCGGTCGAGCCTGGGCTCCGTGTGTACGGAGCTCGGTGACTTCGAGAAGGCGCAATCGATGCTGCGGACAGCCGTGGAGGAGGCCGACCGGATGCGCCTGGACGAGCTGAAGTTCGGCGCGCAGGCCAACCTCGCGCACGCCCTCGGGTACTGCGGCCGGCTCGCCGAAGGGCGGGCGCTCGCCGAGGCGGCGACCGTGTCGAGCCAGGGAGCGGGCCAGGTGCGCACGGAGCTCTTCGCTCGCTGCTACCTCGCGAAGATCGCCCTCGCCATGGACGACCACAGGGCCGCCGAGCGCGAGGCGCGCGCCGCGATCGCCCTCTTCGAGAGCGCGCCGACGCTCGGCGTGCAGGCCTTCTCCATCCTCGCGCGCACGCTGCTCGCGCTCGGGCGCACCGACGAGGCGGTGCGCGCTGCCACCGAGGCGAGCGCGCGGCTTTCGGAGTTCGGCACCGTGGAAGAGGGCGAGTCGCTCGTCCGCCTGACGTATGCCGAGGCGCTCGCCGCGAGCGGCAGGCGCGCCGAGGCCGAGGTCGCGATCCGGTCGGCCAAGGCGGCGCTGCTCGCGCGCGCCGAGAAGCTCAGCGACCCGACGTGGCGCGAGCGCTTCCTCCGGGACGCTCCGGACAACGCCCGCACGATCGAGCTGGCGCGGGACTGGCTCGGCGGCTGAGCCGCTCTGTGCTCGGCAGCGAGGTCCGCACCGGGGGGCCCGGGTGATGACCGCGCGGCCATCTGGACAGGCGCGGGGGGCATCTGGACACGCCCGGGGGCCATCTGGACATCCTCGGGGCCATCTGGACAGGCGCGGGGGCCATCTGGACATGCCAGGGAGCCATCAGGACACGCCGGTGCCCATCAGGACACGCCGGTGCCCATCAGGACACGGCACGAGCGCGCTCAGGCGCGAATGACGACGACCTCGCGGCCGGCAGGGGTCAGCGCGTGCTCGCGGCGGGTGCGCTCGGCGATGGGGGGCTGTCCCGCGCGCTGATCGAAGAGGATGAGCCATCCGCGCTGGAGCCCCAGCCCGGCGAGGTACTCGTCGAGCTGAGCGAGCCCCTCGGCGAGGGGATCCGGCCGGCCGTCTCGCCAGACCTTGAGCTCGATGGCGAGCGTCTCGCCGGCATAACGAACGCACAGATCCATCCTGCCCCGGCCGATGGCGTACTCGCGCTCGATGGTGCCGCCGCCGTTCACCACGCGGTGGAGGAAGGCCATGACAACGAGGTGCGGTGCGATCTCGTGGTAGGCCGCGGCGCCGAGGAGCGGCTCGCCGTGCTGGCGCCAGAAGGCGAGGAAGGCGTCGAGCAGGCGGTCCGCGTCGAGGCGGCCGTCCTGCGTGAGCCACGTGGCCTTGATCTGGGGGAGCGAGGCGCGGATCGGGAACGCGAGCTCGCGGACGACGATCTCGCGGTAGATGGGGTTGGCGATGTCGAGTCCGCCCTCCGCGGTCATGCGCACGAGGCCCAGGTCGATGGCGAAGCGAAGGTCGTCGGGGGGCACGCTGGGCAACGCGGTGCCGGCGAGCATCGGCTCGATCACGGCGCGGATGCGCGGCTCGCGCAGGCGATCCACCAGGCTGTCGAGGTGCGTGTCCTGCCGCTCGACGAGGATCTCCTTGGCGCGATCGACGTCCGCAGGCGTGATGGGTTGCGCGCGATCCTTGACGAGGACCTCGACGAGCTGGCGGGCGAGCGCGTTGACGAGCCACGGCTGGCCCTGGGTGAGCTCGAACGCGCGGTCCACGGCGTCCGGCTGGAAGACCTGCCCGGTGTCGGTCGTGTGCTGTCCGTAGAGCGCCGCGACCTCGTCGCGGGTGAAGTTGCGCAGCGTGAGCGACTCGACCTTGATGTTGAACGGGCTCGCTGTGCCGAGCCTGTCGCTGCCGCCGGAAGCGACCTTGTAGTCGCGCACGTCGCGCAGGCCGACGAGGGCGAGCGCATGCGGGAAACCGTGTGGACGGCTCGCATACCCGCTGCGGATCTGGCGCAGCATCGAGATGAGCGCCGCGTCGCGCAGCGCGTCGGCCTCATCGAGGAACACGACGAGCGGGCGCGGCGCGGCCTCGGCCCAGGAGCCCAGGGCAGCCCCGATACGCTGCCCAGGGGGCGCTTCGGGGAAGGGGGGCGGCCGGAGTGCGGCGGGGAGCTGCCAGTCGGCAAAGCGGCGCCACTCGGCGAGCATCGCGAGCTCGGCTGCGCCGGGGTCGTCGGGAAAGGGGGCGCCAACCTCCGCCGAGACGAGGACCGCCACGTAGCGCCCCTCGGCCGTGAGATCCCGGGCGACCGCGAGCAGCGAGGTCGTCTTGCCGATCTGCCGCGGCGCGTGCAGGACGAAGTAGGCCTTGCGATCGATGAGATCGCGCACCGCGGGCAAGCGCTCCTCCGCCGGGAGCATGTAGTGATCGGCCGGGTTGCAGGGGCCTGCGGTGTTGAACCAGCGGGGCATCGCGGCGGTGAGCCTAAGGGCGGCGGCGCCGGGTGACCAGCGCAGCGATGACGGCGGTGCTCGCCCGGCGGCGGCGCACCTGGCGCCCCCCGCGTGTCGCGCGCGCTCATCTGCCTGCTACGGCGGGCGAACGCCGCCTACGCAGCGTCGGCGTCGGCGCGCAGCCGGAGCGTCACGAGCCCGCTCATCACGGCCATCCCGATATGCACGAGCGCGACCTGGTCCGGAAAGACGACGCACCCGATCGCCCCCGCGACGAGCGCCAGGGCGAGCTCGATGAACCGCTGCGCGAACACCACCGCCGCGAATACACACGTGAGCGCGCACATGACGAAGCACAGCGCCGTCACGGTCGCGACCGGGATCCCGGCGGCGAGCCCGATGAGCGTGGCGCCGAGGCAGGCCACCATGTCCGCCGTGATCACCACGGCGTATTGCCTGCCGACACGGTTGGCGAGCAGGCGCCGCCGGCCGAGCGCCAGCGCCGAGAGGAAGACCACGATGACGAGGGCCTGCGCCCACGCCACGTTGCGGAGGGTGAAGAGCGCGACGCCCC
This sequence comes from Sorangium sp. So ce375, assembly GCF_051473855.1. Lineage (NCBI taxonomy): Bacteria > Pseudomonadati > Myxococcota > Polyangiales > Polyangiaceae > Sorangium > Sorangium sp. So ce375. The sequence continues at coordinate 7,258,989 of NZ_CP150335.1, read as the reverse complement.
GCCCCTCCAGCGCAAGCACCAGGACGCCTGCGACGGCGAGGCTCGCGACGAGCCCGAACTGGACGACCACCCGCTGCCGCAAGGAGATGGCGAAGCTCCCCTCGTGACGGAGCCGGGTGAGGTCCGCCCGGGCGCGCGCCTCCGCCTCGATCTCGCGCCCCAGCGCCTCGAGCTGCGCCTCGAGATCCGCGCGCCTCTCCGGCGGCATCTCTGCGAGCAACGCGCCGGCCGCGGCGGGATTGCGGCGCGCCACCTCCAGGGCGAACGCACGCTCGAGGTACGCCGTCATGCCGGCGCGGGCCGCGGCGTTCTCGGGCCAGGCACGGAGCGCCTGCTGGAAGCCGAACCGGCACTCGGCCGATAGCCTGTGCGCCTCCTCGTCACACCCAGCGGCCACGGCCGCGTCCAGCTCGTCCAGCCGCCGCGACGCCTCCTCGCCGAGCTCCACCGAGCCCCGGTGGCGGAGGAAATCCGTCAGCGCATCGCGCACCTCGAGCGCGCTCGCGAAGCGCGCTCCAGGGTCGGCGCTCGTGGCGCGGTTGCAGATCGCCCCGAGCTCCCATGGCACCGACGCCTCGTACTCCACCGGCGCCGACTCGTGCGCCGCGCGCAGCACGTCGCGGATCGTCCTCCCCTCGTGGCGCGGCCTGCCGGTGAGCGCCTCGTGCAAGCTCGCGCCGAGCAGGTACACGTCGGTCCACGGGCCCACCGATTCCCTGCCGTCGAGCATCTCCGGCGCGAGGTACGCCGGCGTGCCGACGAGCGCCGTGGAGGCCACGTCCTCGGGGGAATCGAGGCGCAGCGCGATCCCCCAGTCGAGCAGGTACACCTCGCCGAAGGCGCCGATCATCACGTTGTCCGGCTTGACGTCGCGGTGGACCACCCTGCGGCTATGGGCGAAGTGCACCGCATTGCACACCTGCTGGAGGATCTCGACATGCCGCCCGATCCGGTCGTGCCGCGCGCTCTGCCACGCCGGGTGCTCCGGATCGTGGATCAGCGCCCGCCACGCGACGCCCTCGACGCGCTTCATAACCAGCACGGGCTGTCCGGCGTCGTTGAGGGCCAGCGCATGCACGGGCACGATGTTGGGGTGCTCCAGCGCCCCGGTGATGCGCGCCTCTCGCAGCAGCGACGCGGCGGCCGCGGCGTCCGTCTCGGCGGGCAGCGACTTGATGGCCACGTCGCGCTCCAGCGAGCGCTGCCGCGCGAGCTCCACGCGCCCCATTCCTCCCTCGCCGAGGGTGCGCAACCGGACCAGGTCGGCCTCCCCCGGCGCTCCGGCGTCGCGCGCCACGACCACGGTGGGCAGCATTTGCGTCTCGTCACGCGTCGGGGCGACCAACGTTCGAGCGAGCACCCTGGGGGGGCCGCCGGCAGGTAAGGGACTGCGGATCGTCCCGTCCGGCGCGGTGATGGTGTCGCCGAGCGCCTCCGCGGCCGTCTCCCAGATCGGGGGCACGGATCCGTTCGAGGGAGCGGGGCGCTTCATTCCCCCCTTCTTGTACTACAGTCGTACTTCGTTGCGGCAGCGCGCCCCGCCCTGCCGCCGCGGGCGCCGCCTGCTTTCACGGTGCGTCGCTTCGCGGGGGGGGGCCGTGCGCGCGAGAAGCACGCACGCGGGGGCTCGCGCGAACTACATTGCCGACGCCATGTGGATTGCGGAGGTGGTCGAGGATCGGTTCGAGATCGAGCGGTTCGCCGGCTCCGGCGGGATGGGGGACGTCTACCGAGCGCGGGACCGGCGGTCGGGGGAGGCGGTGGCGCTCAAGGTGCTTCAGAGCGCGAGCGCGGCCGATCTGCGCCGGTTCGCGCGGGAAGCGGAGTCGCTCGTCGCGCTGCGGCTGCCAGGGGTCGTCCAGTACGTGGCGCACGGGACGACCGGCGCAGGGCGGCCGTACCTGGCGATGGAGTGGCTCGAAGGCGTCACGCTGGACCAGAGGCTCGCCCGAGGGCCGCTCTCCATCGCGGAGGGCGTGACGCTCGCGGCGCGGGTGGCGACGACGCTCGGGGCGGTGCACAGGCTCGGGATCGTCCACCGGGACCTGAAGCCGAGCAACCTGATGCTCGTGGGCGGCGCGGTGGAGCGGGCCACGCTGCTGGACTTCGGCATCGCGCGCGACATCGGGCTCACGCGGAGCCTGACGGCGCCGGGGGCGATCCTGGGCACGCCCGGGTACATGGCCCCCGAGCAGGCGCGCGGCGATTCGGCCGTCGATTCCCGCGCGGATGTGTTCGCGCTCGGGTGCGTGCTGTTCGAGTGCCTGGCGGGGCGCCCGGCGTTCGTGGGCGACAAGGCGCTCGCGCTGCTCGTGAAGGTGGTGCTGGAAGAGCCGCCGCGGCTCGGGGAGCTGCGCGGCGGCATCCCTGGGCCGCTCGAGCGCCTCGTGGCCAGGATGCTGTCCAAGAAGGCTCTCGAGCGGCCGCGCGATGGCGCCGCCGTCGCGGCGGAGCTCGCCGCCTTGGCCGGCGAGGCGCTCGCTGCAGGGAGGAGCGCGGTCGCGGCGCCGCGCGCGCCGGACGGGGAGATCACGACGGCGGAGCGGCGGGTGATGTGCGTCATCCTGGCCGAGAGCGGCAGCGAGGGGACGGACGCGATGCTGCCTGCGGCCGAGGGCGCCGCGCGGGCACAGGCGCTGCGGGACATCGCGGCGCGCCACGGCGGGAGCCTCGATTTCCTGCAATCGAAGTGGCTGCTCATCGCGCTGTCGGGCGCCGAGTCGCCGACGGACCTCGCGGTGCGAGCGGCCCATTGCGCGCTCGCGCTCCGGACGGTGCTCGGCGTCGCGCCCATGGCCGTCGCGACGGGGCTGGCGGAGACCGAGGGGAGGCTGCCTGTGGGCGAGCTCGTCGATCGCGTGGCGCAGCTCATCGTCGGTCGTGACGGACCGCCGCCGGCGGGTATCCGGCTCGACGACGCGACGGCGAGCCTGCTGGCGAGCCGCTTCGACACGGCGCGGGGGCCGGACGGATGCTGGCTTCGCAGCCCCAAGGCGGAGCCTGACACCGTCCCGAGGCTGCTCGGGAAGCCGACGCCGTGTGTGGGGCGGGAGCGCGAGCTCTCGCAGCTCTCGACGGAGTGGCGCCATTGCGTGGACGAGCCGTCCGCGAGCGCCGTGGTGGTCGTGGGCGCCCCCGGTCTCGGCAAGTCGCGCCTCGCCTGGGAGTTCCTCCGCTCCGTCAAGGAGCAGGGCGATGGCGCCGAGATCTGGATCGGCAGGGCCGATCCGATGGCGGCCGGCTCGGCCTTCGGCCTGCTCTCCCAGGCGCTGCGCCGCGCCATGGGCATCCTCGACGGCGAGCCGCTGGAGGTGCGGCGGCGCAAGGTGCTCGACCGGGTGGGGCAGCTCGATGGGCTCCGGGCCAAGGGGCCGCACGTCGCGGCGTTCCTCGGCGAGCTGGTGGGGGCGCCGTTCCCCGACGAGGGCGACGTGCAGCTGCAGGCGGCACGGCAGAACCCGGTGCTGATGGGCGATCGCATCCGCGAGGTGTTCGAGGACTTCATGAAGGCCGAGTGCCAGCGGCGGCCGGTGCTGCTGGTGCTGGAGGACTTGCACTGGGGCGACCTGCCGACGGTGCGGCTGATCGACGCTGCGCTGCAGCACGCGAGGGACCTGCCGCTGCTGGTGCTGGCGCTGGCGCGCCCCGAGGTGGACGAGCTGTTCCCCGACCTCTGGGGCCAGCGGATCGGTCTGCGGCTGCGCCTGTCGCCGCTGCCGCGGCGGGCGAGCGAGCGGCTCGTGCGGCAGGTGCTGGGCGACGGCGTGAGCGACGGGCAGGTCAACGCGCTCATCGCGCGCGCCGAGGGCAACGCGTTCGTGCTGGAGGAGCAGATCCGGGCGGTGGCCGAGGGCCGCGGCGAGGCCATGCCAGAGACGGCGCTGGCGATGGTGCAGGCGCGGCTGGAGGCGCTGGGCGTGGAGGAGCGGCGGGTGCTGCGCGCGGCGAGCGTGTTCGGCGAGACGTCCTGGAAGGGGGCGATGGCGGCGCTGGTGGGCGGGGCGCAGGTCGAGCAGCCGCTCGCGGAGCTGGAGCAGCGCGAGCTGCTGGTGCGACGGCGCGAGGCGCGCATCGCGGGCGAGGTGGAGTACCAGTTCCGTCACGCGCTGGTGCGGGAGGCGGCGTACGGCATGCTCACGGAGCGCGACCGCCGCGTCGGCCATGGCCTCGCGGGCGACTGGCTGGAGCGGACCGGCGGCGCGGATGCGATGGTGCTGGCGGAGCACTTCGAGATCGGCGGCGCGCCGGCGCGCGCGGCGGAGGCGTACCTGCGGGCGGCCGAGGAGGCGCTCCGGGGCGGCGATCTCGACGCGGCGATCGCGCGGGCGGACCGGGGCATCGGCTGCGGCACGGCCGGGGGGACCACCGGCCGATTCCGCCAAGTCCAGGCGGAGGCCCATGTGTGGCGAGGCGATCTCGCGCTCGCCGCGGAGCGGGGGAGCGAGGCGGGGGGCCTTGTGGAGCGCGGCTCGGCCGCGTGGTTCTCGGCCATCACCCAGGTCGTGCTGGCCTCGTCCAAGCTGGGCCGGCCTGATGAGGTCGAGCGCTGGACGGCCATCGCGGCGGATACCGCCGCTCGGGGCGACGACACGGCCGTCAAGCTCATCTGCCTTGCCGAGTGTGCGATCGCGCTGCTGCTCAACGGACGTTACGCGGCAGGCGGTGCGCTGGTCGAGGCCGTCGAGCGCGCGCTGGCGAGCGTCGAGGCACGAGGCCTCGAGGTGGTCGCCACGCGGCTCCACTTGGCGCGGTCCTACCATGCGATCTGCACCGGCGATCTGGGCGCCGGCGCGGATCGCATGAAAGCCGCGATACTCGCCTTCGAGATGGCCGGGGATCGACGCAATGCCTGTGGTGAACGAGGAAACCTCGGATTCGTCTATGCAGAGCTCGGCGACTTCGAAACGGCTGAATCGACATTGCGCGAAGCATCGGAGGAGTCCGACCGGCTTCACCTGCAAGACGTGAAGCTCTCGGCGGAGTCGAACCTCGCCCGTGTCGTGGCGTGCCGTGGTCGACCCGCCGAAGGGCGGGCGCTCGCCGAGGCGGCGGTCACGTCGAGCCAGGGAGCGGGCATGGTGCGCACGGAGCTCTTCGCTCGCTGCTACCTCGCGAAGATCGCCCTCGCCCTGGGCGATCTCGAGGCCGCCGAGCGCGAGGCGCGCTCCGCCATCGCGCTCTTGGAGAGCGCACCGACGCTCGGCGTGCAGGCCTTTTCCATCCTCGCGCGCACGCTGCTCGCGCTCGGGCGCACCGACGAGGCGATGCGGGCCGCCGCCGAGGCGAGCGCGCGACTCGCGGAGTTCGGCACGCTGGAAGACGGCGAGTCGCTCGTCCGCCTGACCTATGCCGAAGCGCTCGCCGCGAGCGGCAAGCGCGCCGAGGCCGAGGCCGCGATCGCGTCGGCCACGGCGGCGCTGCTCGCGCGCGCCGAGAAGCTAAGCGACCCGACCTGGCGCGAGCGCTTCCTCCGGGACGTGCCGGACAACGCCCGCACGATCGAGCTCGCGCAGCAGTGGCTCGGCGGATGCGCGAATCACGATGACTGATGCCCCGGACGCTTTGTTTATCAATGTAAGCTATATTGCGCTTTCTCCCGGTAAACCACTGGGATCCTGCGCATGCGTGCTGTGGGCTCGAGGGTTGTGTGAAATTTATTACAAACGCGATCCGCGTTTCGGACGTGGTCGAGGATCGGTTCGAGATCGAGCAGCTCGCCGGCTCCGGCGGGATGGGGGACGTCTACCGAGCGCGGGACCGGCGGTCGGGGGAGACGGTCGCGCTCAAGGTGCTTCACAGAGCGAGCGCGGGCGATCTGCGACGGCTGTCGCGGGAGGCGGAGGCGCTCGTCGCGCTGCGGCTGCCAGGGGTCGTGCGGTACGTGGCGCACGGGACGACCGGCGCAGGACAGCCGTGCCTGGCGATGGAGTGGCTGGAAGGCGTCACGCTGGACCAGAGGCTCGCTCGAGGGCCGCTCTCCATCGCGGAGAGCGTGACGCTCGCGGCGCGGGTGGCGACGACGCTCGGGGCGGTGCACCAGCGCGGGATCGTCCACCGGGACCTGAAGCCGAGCAACCTGATGCTCGTGGACGGCGCGGTGGAGCGGGCCACGCTGCTGGACTTCGGCATCGCGCGCGACATCGGGCTCACGCGGAGCCTGACGGCGCCGGGGGCGATCCTGGGCACGCCCGGGTACATCGCCCCCGAGCAGGCGTGCGGCGAGCCTCCGGTCGACGCCCGCGCGGATGTGTTCGCGCTCGGGTGCATCCTGTTCGAGTGCCTCGCGGGGCGCCCGGCGTTCGTCGGCGACAACGCGCTGTCGCTGCTCGTGAAGGTGGTGCTGGAAGAGCCGCCGCGGCTCGGGGAGCTGCGCGACGGCATCCCCGAGCCGCTGGAGCGCCTCGTGGCCAGGATGCTGTCGAAGCCGGCGGAGCGCCGGCCGCGCGACGGCGCCGCCGTCGCCGAGGAGCTCTTGGCCCTGGCGTGCGGAAGGCTCGCCGCCTGCTGGGAAACGAGCCCGGCGCCGCCCGCGCCGAGCGCGGAGATCACGACGGCGGAGCGACGGGTGATGTGCGTCATCTTGGCTGAAAGCCGCGGCGCGGAGACGGACGCGACGCTCTCGGACGCGGAGGGGGAGGCGCAAGCGGTGGCCCTGCGCGAGATCGCGCTGCGCCACGGCGGGCGCCTCGAGCTCCTGCAGTCGAAGTGGCTGCTCATCGCGCTGTCCGGCGCCGAGGCGCCGACGGATCTCGCCGCGCGCGCGGCCCATTGCGCGCTCGCGGTGCGGGCAGCCCTCGGCGGCGCGCCGGTATCGGTCGTGACGGGGCTGGCCGAGGTCGCGGGGCGGCTGCCGGTCGGCGCGCTGATCGATCGCGTCGTGCAGCTCCTGCCGCCGCACGCCGGCGCGCCGGGGGCGGGCATCCGGGTCGACAGCGCGACGGCGGGCCTGCTCACGAGCCGATTCGAGACCCTCCAGGGCCCGGACGGGTGCTGGCTGCGGGGCCCGAAGGAGGAGCCGGATGCTGTCCCCAGGCTGCTCGGAAAGCCGACGCCCTGCGTGGGGCGGGAGCGCGAGCTCTCGCAGCTCTCGACGGAGTGGCGCCATTGCGTGGACGAGCCGACCGCGAGCGCGGTGGTCGTCACCGGCGCCGCGGGCGTGGGCAAGTCGCGCCTCGCCTGGGAGTTCCTCCGCTCCGTCAAGGAGCAGGGCGATGGCGCCGAGATCTGGATAGGCAGGGCCGATCCGATGGCGGCCGGCTCGGCCTTCGGCCTCGTCGCCCAGGCGCTGCGACGCGCCATGGGGCTGCTCGACGGCGAGGCGCTGGAGGTGCGGCGGCGCAAGGTGCTCGCGCGGGTCCGGCAGCTCGATGGGCTCCGGGCCAAGGGGCCGCACGTCGCGGCGTTCCTCGGCGAGCTGGTGGGGGCGCCGTTCCCCGACGAGGGCGATGTGCAGCTCCAGGCGGCGCGCCAGAGCCCCGTGCTGATGGGCGACCGCATCCGCGAGGCGTTCGAGGACTTCGTGAAGGCCGAGTGCCAGCGGCGGCCGGTGCTGCTGGTGATCGAAGATCTGCACTGGGGTGACCTGCCGACGGTGCGGCTGATCGACGCTGCGCTGCAGCACGCGAGGGACCTGCCGCTGCTGGTGCTGGCGCTGGCGCGCCCCGAGGTGGACGAGCTGTTCCCCGAGCTCTGGGGCCAGCGGATCGGGCTGCAGCTGCGCCTGTCGCCGCTGCCGCGGCGGGCGAGCGAGCGGCTCGTGCGCGAGGTGCTCGGCGACGGGGTGAGCGGGGCGCAGGTGGACGAGCTGCTGGCGCGCGCCGAGGGCAACGCGTTCGTGCTGGAGGAGCAGATCCGGGCGGTGGCCGAGGGCCGCGGCGAGGGCATGCCGGAGACGGCGCTGGCGATGGTGCAGGCGCGGCTGGAGGCGCTGGGCGTGGAGGAGCGGCGGGTGCTGCGCGCGGCGAGCGTGTTCGGCGAGACGTCCTGGAAGGGGGCGGTGGCGGCGCTGGTGGGCGGGGCGCAGGTCGAGCAGCCGCTCGCGGAGCTCTCGCGGCGCGAGCTGCTGGTGCGGCGGCCCGAGGCGCGGATCGCGGGCGAGGTGGAGTACCAGTTCCGTCACGCGCTGGTGCGGGAGGCGGCGTACGGCATGCTCACGGAGCGCGACCGCCGCGTCGGCCACGGCCTCGCGGGCGACTGGCTGGAGCGGACCGGCGGCGCGGACGCGATGGTGCTGGGGGAGCACTTCGAGATCGGCGGCGCGCCGGCGCGCGCGGCGGAGGCGTACCTGCGGGCGGCCGAGGGGGCGCTCCGGGGCGGCGATCTCGACGCGGCGATCGCGCGGGCGGACCGGGGCATCGGCTGCGGCGCGGCCGGGGACACCGCCGGAAGGCTCCGGGGGGTCCAGGCGGAGGCCCATGTGTGGCGAGGCGATCTCGCGCTCTCCGTGGAGCGGGGGAGCGAGGCGCTGCGCCTCGTGGAGCGCGGCTCGACCGCGTGGTTCTCGGCCATCATCTCCATGGCGTGGGCCGCGTCCAAGCTGGGGCGGATGGAGGAGGTCGCGCGCTGGTTGACCGAGGCGGTGGACGTGGCTGCTCCAGACGACGCGCAGAGCGCGAAGCTCCGCTGCCTGTCCGTGGGCGCGGGCGCGCTGTCGCTGGGGGGACGGTACGCCGAAGGCGCCGCGCTGCTCGACGTCGTCGATCGCGCCATCGCGGACGGGGCGGCGCCAGATCTCGAGGCGATCGCGCACCTCCATGAGGCGCGCTCGATGCACGGAGTCTGCACCGGCGATCTGGGGGCCGGTGCTACCAGCCTGGAGGCTGCGTTGCTCGCGTTCGAGCAGGCCGGCGATCATCGCAACGCGTCCAGCGTCCGGGGGGGCCTGGGCTCCGTGTACATCGAGCTCGGCGACTTCGAGACGGCGGAGTCGATGCTGTGGACGGCCGTGAAGGCGGCCGACCGGATGCGCCTGGACGACATGAAGTTCGCCGCGCAGGCCAACCTCGCGCACGCCCTCGGGTGCCGCGGCCGGCTCGCCGAAGGGCGGGCGCTCGCCGAGGAGGCGGTCACGTCGAGCCAGGGAGCGGGCAGGGTGCGCACGGAGCTCTTCGCTCGCTGCTACCTCGCGAAGATCGCCTTCGCCATGGACGACCACGAGGCCGCCGAGCGCGAGGCGCGCGCCGCGATCGCGCTCTTCGAGCACGCGCCGACGCTCGGCGTGCAGGCATTCTCCATCCTCGCGCGCGTGCTGCTCGCGCTCGGGCGCACCGACGAGGCGGTGCGGGCTGCCGCCGAGGCGAGCGCGCGGCTTTCGGAGTTCGGCACCTTGGAAGAGGGTGAGGCGCTCGTCCGCCTGACGTATGCCGAGGCGCTCGCCGCGAGCGGCAGGCGCGCCGAGGCCGAGGTCGCGATCGCGTCGGCCAAGGCGGCGCTGCTCGCGCGCGCGGAGAAGCTCAGCGACCCGACCTGGCGCGAGCGCTTCCTTCGCGATGTTCCGGACAACGCCCGCGCGCTCGATCTGGCGCGGGATTGGCTCGGCGGTTGAGCCCTCGCGCTGCGCCGGGCGCCCCGGAGCTCTCTCGCGTGCGGGCCCTCGCTTCGCGGCGAGCGTCGTCGAGCCGCCGTCCGAACGCGCGGACGGCGGCTCGACCTCTCGCTCTCGCCCTCACTTCGTGGCGAGCTTGGTCAGGTCGAGCATTTCGTCGACGTCCGGCAGCACGATCAGGTCGCACCTGCGGTTCTTCTGCTTGCCGGCCGGCGTGTTGTTGCTCGCGATCGGGTCCGTGTCCGCGAACCCTGCCGCGCTCCAGTGCCTCGTCGGCAGCTGGCCCTCCTTGCCGATCAGGAACAGCAGCACGGCGCGGGCGCGCATCAGCGACAGCCCCCAGTTGTCCTGGAACGGGCCGCTCTTGTACGGCTGGCTGTCGGTGTGCCCGGCGACCTGGTAGTCGCGGTCCACGAGCGACTTGTCGCCCCGGATGACGTCCGAGATCTTCTTCAGGATCTGCTGGCCGTCCTTGCTCAGCGTGTCCTTGCCCGAGTCGAACAGGACGTCGCCGGGCAGCGAGATGACCATCCGGTTCCTGCGGACCTGGACCTCCAGGCCGAGCTTGACGAGCTCCTCGAGCTTCTTCCGGAGCAGGTCGAACCGCGCCTGGATCGCCTCGAGCTGCTTTGCGCGCGCCTTGTACTCGGCCAGCGCCTTCTCGCGGTCCTCCAGCGTCGAGCTCATCTTCGAGATGTCGGCGCCCTGGTCCGCGAGCTTCTTCTCGAGCTCCTCGACGCGCTTCTTCGCGTCGGCGAGCTCCTTCTCGAGGTCAGCCTCCCTCTTCTGGCTCCGGTTCTGGAGCTGGTTGTACTTGTCGAGCTGCGCCTTCCACTCCTGCTCGGAGTGCCCGCAGCCCGCGGCGAGCAGCGACGACAGCGCGAGGGGTAGTGCAATGAGTGTCCGGTTCATGAGCGCTTTCTCCATGGCTCCGTCAGCGGGAGCGGGATGCTGCGGGCGAAAGCCTCGCTCAGCTCGGCCGAGAGATCCAGAGGGGAGGACGGCGGGATCTTCCCGTCCGCGCGGCCGCGCGCTGCAGGGCGGGAGGGATCAGGGCTTCGGCGGCGGAGGCGAGAGCGGAAGCGGAGACGCCGACGACGGCGCTCTCGGCGTCGGGGCGGGCGGAGACGCCGGCGAAGGCGCCGCGGGAGGCGGAGCCGCTGGCGACGGCGCCGGGGGCGCAGGTTGCGCCGTCTTCAACGAGTGCAGGATGATGAACTCGACGCGCCGGTTCTTCTGGCGCCCCAGGGCGCTCTTGTTGTCGTCGAGCGGCCTGTCCGGACCGTAGCCCCTCGCCACGAGCTGCTTCGCGTCGATGCCCTTGCTCGTGAGGTAGGCGACCACGGCCTCGGCGCGCCTCTGCGACAGCGCGCGGTTCATGTCCGCCGGTCCTGCGTCGTCGGTGTGGCCCGCGACCTCCACCTTGACGATCTCCGGGTGGAGCTTCAGCGCCGAGGCCACGGCGTCGAGCACCGCGAAGCTCTGCGCGCCCTGGATCTTGTCGCTGTTGATCGCGAAATCGACCCGCTGGAGGATCTCGATGACCTGCTCGCCGATCTGGACGAGGCTCGCGCCGCGGTCCGGGCACCCGTCCAGGTCCTCGACGCCGTTCAGGTTCTCCGGCTGCGTCGGGCACCTGTCCTTGTCGTCGGGGATGCCGTCTGCGTCGCTGTCCGGGATCTCGTCGGGGCAGCCGTCCGCGTCCTCGAAGCCGTTCTTGACCTCGGGCTGGTCGACGCACTCGTCCTGCTCGTCGAGCACGCCGTCGCGGTCGTTGTCCACGTCGGCGCAGCCGTCCTCGTCGTCGAACCCGTCGGTGTCCTCGCGCGTGTCGGCGCACCGGTCGACCCGATCGGGCACGCCGTCCTCGTCCGTGTCGGGGCAGCCGTAGTGCTCGGGTGCGAGCACGCGGCCCGGCTGATCGGGGCACTTGTCCCGGGTGTCGGGGACGCCATCCCTGTCGCTGTCCGGCAAGTCGTCGGGGCAGCCGTCGTCGTCGTCGAGCCCGTTGACGACCTCCGCCTTGGCTGGGCAGCGGTCGCGCTCGTCGAGGATGCCGTCCATGTCGCCGTCGTCCTCGGGGCAGCCGTCCTCGTCGGCGATGCCGTCCGTGTCCTCGGCCTGGGTCGGGCACCGGTCGGCCGCGTCGCCGATGCGGTCGGCGTCCTCGTCTCCGGGCTCGTGGACGAAGAGGATTCCAGCGATGCCGCGCGCGACGGGCACGCCGATGCCGTCGCCTGCGCCCGCGCCGCCGCCCACGGTGAGCACGACGCCGAGGTCGCGCGGGGCGATCTGGAGCGCGGCGTCCACCTCGAGGGCGTTCGTGCCGCCCTGCGCGCTGAACCGGGTGGCGCCGTAGCCCTCGGCGAGCACGCGGAGCGCGGGGCCGAGCTGGTAGCCGAGCGCCGCGCCGTAGCGGAGCTCGGCCGGGCCGACCTCGGTCGCGCCGATCCGCGCGGTTCGCGGGAGCAGCTTGCCGCGCAGGTTGACGCCGAACGACAGGGGGCCCGCATTGCCATCGACGATGAGGCGCAGCCCCGCGGTCATCGGCGAGGAGCTGCCGATGAAGCTGCCCTCGCTCGTCGCGTGGCCGAGCGGAAAGCTCACGTCGGCCGCCGCGCCGAGCACCAGCGGATCGCGCGGGCCGCCGAGGAGCCGCGCCTTCGCCTCGAGGGTCGGATCGCCGGCGCCGAACGCCTTCAGGCCCTCCGCGGCGGCCGCGCCGGTCGCGGCGTCGATGCCCGGGCCCCTCACGTAGGCGACAGGGAAGCGCAGGCCGGCCTGGAGCCACGGCGTGGGCGTGATCGAGGCCAGCAGGTTCCAGGTCAGCATGTCCGAGATGACGGGCACGCTTCGCTTGTTCAGCGCGCTCGGGGCGGAGCAGTCGGTCTCGGAGACGCAGGTGTCGACGACGAGCGGCTCGCGGGCGTAGTCGAACAGGAGGCCGGCCGTGACGCCGAGGGACGCCTCCATGCGGGCGCCCTCGACGCTCAGGTAGTTCGTCGAGCCCGGCGCCGGCTCGAAGCGCTGCGCCGAGAACTCGCCGTCGACGGCCGCCGGCTGCGCGCGCGCCACGCTCGAGACGAGCCCCACCAGGGGGCCCACGATCGACAGCAGACACAGCGCTTGCAGCGTTCTCATCCATCCCCTTTCAGGCATCGTCCCGGTGAGCTTCCGCAGTGCGCGGTGCTCTGCAGTGCGGACATACGTTGGGACGGATGCGCTCCACGCGGGCGGTGAGGCGAGTACGGCAGCCGAGGGGCGCGGCGCGCATCCACCGCAACGGGGTCGAATATTCCGGGATTATGCGCGAAATTCCAAGAGGGCTTGAATTGGCGGGGCATGGGGGGCGGGAGAGGGATCGACCGAGGTTGGGGGCCGCACGGCAACCCACCGAGGTTGGGTTGCCGCCACGTGACCGAGGTTGGGGGCCTCGGCTCCTTCGGCTCCTGACCGACGTTGAGGGCCTGGCGTTGCGGCGACCGAGGTTTGGGGGCTCGGCTGCGACCGAGGTTGGGGGCATCGGCTCGGCGCCGACCGAGGTTGAGGTTGCCGCCGCCGACCGAGGTTGAGGTTGCCGGAGGTTGCCGCCAGCCGCCTGACCGAGGTCGTTGAGGTTGCCGCCGCCGACCGAGGTTGAGGTTGGCCCAGGTTGCCCCTGCTCAGTGCGTCCCGGGTGCATGCCCGTGAGCGCGTTCCAGGGCCCAGGGCCGAGCGGTGCCTTGACCACACAGGCCGGGCGTGAGACATCGGCCCCCGGCCTCCGGGCCACCCAGAGCTCGGATCCTCAACCTCTTCCTGCGCGCGGGGCGAAAACGCGCGAACGAAACCAAGCAGATGCCCATCTCGTCGCGGTCTCCGGGTACGTCGTGCCGCCCTGGCTCCCCTCGCCGTCGCCTCCGGTCGGGCCTCGCGCTCGCGCTCGTGCTGGGCGCGTCCTCCGCGTCCGCCCAGCCGGCACGCCGGCCGGCCCAGCCGCCGGCGGCCCCAGCGCAGCCGCCCGCCGGACAGGCCGGCGCCAACGCTCCGCAGCCCGGCGCCGCGCCGGCCCAGCCTGGCGCAGCACCCGTCGCTCCGGCCCAACCCGGCGCAGCGCAGCGCCTCCAGGCGCAGCCCGCACCGGCCCCCGCCACGCCGGCGCAGCCCGCACCGGCCCCCGCCACGCCGGCGCAGCCCGGCGCGGCGCCGGCTGGGGGCGCCGCCGAGACGCCCGCACCCCCGGCGGCGCGCGAGCCGCTCCTTCCGCCGGCCGATACGGCCGCTCCCGCCGAGCCGCAGCCGGCCACGCCGGCGGCCTCGGAGGGGCCCGCGGCCGCTGAGGCGGCCGCACAGCCCGAGCGCAAGGCGATCCAGGCGGAGATCGGCGCCCGGCCCAGCGAGGTCTACGCCGAGGACTGGTGGTCCCACGCGCGACCGACGTTCGAGTTCCACGGCTACTACCGGCTCCGGTGGGAGCTCTTCAACAGCTTCGCCCTCGGCCGCGTCGACCCGCGCGATCAGGCGCTCTGGCCGCAGCCGGCCGACAACTCCACCACGGGGAGCGTGGTCTCGCTCTGCAACCCGAGCGAGACCACGAGCGGCGGCACCCGCTCGTTCGACGCCTGCAAGAGCAACACCCAGGCAGGCGCCAACATGCGGTTCCGGCTCAATCCGGAGCTGCACATCAGCGACAACCTGCGCATCCTCACGCAGGTCGATCTCCTCGACAACGTGGTGCTCGGCTCGACGCCGGACGGCTACACGAACCAGCCGGCGGCGGGCGGCGGCTACACGGTCGCACGCCGGGGCGGCTACTCGCCGCTCGGGGCGTTCTCAAGCACCCAGTGGGCGCCGAGCGCTGGCGTCAACTCGACAAAGGACTCGATCTCCGTCAAGCGGATCTGGGGAGAGTACATGACCCCCGTCGGCCTCCTCCGCTTCGGCCGCATGCCGAACCACTGGGGCCTCGGTATGGTGGCGAACAGCGGCGACGGACACGACTCCGACTACCAGTCGACCGTCGACCGGCTGATGTTCGTCACGGGTATCAAGAAATACGACATCTACTTCGCCGGCGCGTGGGACTGGGCCAACGAGGGCGCGACGAGCGCCTCGTTCCAGGACCTCGAGGGCCAGCCGTACGACCTCGCCCAGTCCGATGACGTCGACCAGTACGTGTTCGTCGCCGTCCGCCGCAAGAATCCCGAGCTCCAGAAGCTCGAGCTCGCCCGCGGCAACATGGTCATGAACGGCGGTGTCTACTTCGCTTACCGGCAGCAGACGCTGGCGAACGACATCACCGCCGACGACGCGAACCCCGAATGGTCCGCGTCGCTCGGGGGGAGCGCCGACGAGATCGCGAAGGGGTACGTGCATCGGGGTGCGGAGATGATCATCCCCGACGTGTGGTTCCAGCTGCTTTACAAGAAGTTCCGCTTCGAGCTCGAGGCGGCGATGATCTACGGATCCCTCGATCTGCGCGGGCAGGACGAGAGCGATTATGCGAACGTCCTCTCGCCGAAGGACAACGGCTGGGGCATCCGTCAGTTCGGGCTCGCGACGCAGGCCGAGCTCACCGAGATGGAAGGCCGGCTGCGCGTCCACTTCGGCTTCGGCTACGCGACGGGCGACGACGACGTGCCCTCCCTCAAGCCCCAGGGGCAGCTCGGGGCCATGGAACCCCAGAACTCGACCGATCGCACCTACTCGACATTCCGCTTCCATCCCGATTACCGGGTCGACCAGATCCTCTTCAGGAACATCCTCTCTCGGGTCCAGGGGGCGTATTATTTCCGCCCGGGCGTCGACTGGGACTTCGCCCGCGACAAGAACGGCCAGCGCGCCGGCCTCGGCGCAGCCGCCATCTGGAGCCGCGCCTCGGAGTTCGTTCAGGCACCGGGGAATTCGAGGGATCTCGGCATCGAGCTGAACGGCCAGCTGTACTTCCAGTCCAAGGACGGGACGCTCAACGACGACCCCGACAAGATGGGCGGCTTCTACACGGCGGTGCAGTACGGCGTGCTGTTCCCGCTCGGTGGGCTCGGCCAGCTCAAGGGTGAAGAGACGGTCCAGAAGATCGATCTCGAGACCGCACAGACGGTGCGCTGGTATCTCGGTATCCTCTTCTGAGCCGAACCCGCCCGACGCTCCGTCTGCCGCGCGCATCGCCGCGTGTCTGGAAATGGGTGCTCGAGGCGGCGAAACGGTGCGAAACGGTGGGAAATTGGCGCGAGACGGCGCGAAACGGCGCGAAACGGCGACGTCGTCGCTCTCGTCATGAGTCCTGCATGAGCCATCCGGGGCCAAACAGCCCTTGATCTCGCGACCGTCCTGGCCAAGGATAGGATTGTCTGGACGCCAAGCGCGTCGCGATACTTCCCTGGTTCACCGAGGAGAACGGGGGGCGAAAGCCGCCGTTCGCCGGAGGGACGTGATGGTCCGTCGTCTCTTCATTGCGATGTTCTTGGCGGCGTCGATGGTGCTCGGGTCGACCTCCCTGTCTGTCGCCGAGGACGGCGACACGTCCGCTTTCCGCGACATCGCGGTCGGCAAGGACTACCGGCTCCGGGTCGCGGCGGCGCTGTCGCTCAGCAGGTCGAAGAGCCCCGGCGCGCGGCCCGCCCTCGAGAAGGCGCTCAGGGATCCGCACCCGGCGGTGCGCGCGTCGGCCGCGGTGGCCCTCGGTGCGCTGGGCAACCCCGCGGCGGTCCCGGCGCTCAAGGCGGCGCTCAACCTCGAGCCCGCCCCCAACCTGAAGCGCCCGATCCAGGCCGCCATCGAGAAGCTGTCGCGGTCGTCGACCAAGGCGCGCTTCCTGGTCAGCCTGGGCAAGTTCGAGAACCGCTCCAGCGTGAAGGACGCGAAGCTCGGATCGCAGCTCAAGCAGCAGACGCGCAACCGCGTGGCGCAGTTCGCCGACATCGAGATCGTGGCCGACGGCACCGACGTGGCGGTTGAAGGCAAGAACCGCAAGCTGCCGGCCTTCACGCTGGACGGCTCGGTCACCCACCTGAGCAAGCGCCACGGGGCGGAGGGGGTCGGCTTCGCCGCCAAGGTCGAGTACGTGATCCGCGAGATGCCCAGCCAGACGCTGAAGGGCTCGATGACCGGCTCGGCCCAGGCGCTCGCCGAGGCGAAGCGCGCCCAGGGCCTGAGGGAGCTCGCCCAGCTGCAGAGCGACGCCGTCGCGGGCGCGATCGAGAGCGCGCTGCAGCGGGCGCCGCTCGCCCTCGAGGCCGCCTCGGGCAGCAGCGTCGTCGCCTCCGGCCGCTGACCCGGCGCGCGCGTCTTCCGCGGCGTCCCGCCTCGCCGGCCCACCCCGGCGCGAACGTGGACCCGGCGCGCGCCGGAGCGCAGGCCGGCCCGGTGCAAACCGGCCTGGCGCGCGCGTCTTGTGCGGTGGGCGGCGCCGGTGGGCGTCGAGCAGGCGGAAGCCGCTCTCCGGTCGTGCTAGACCGCGCGTCCTCCTATGTCCATCGCAACGCCTGCCAGCTCCGACCTGCTCCGCCGCACATTCCTCGAGTTCTTCGCCCAGCGCGGGCACGAGATCGTCCCGAGCGCGCCGCTCGTGCCCCAGAACGATCCGACGCTGATGTTCGTGAACGCGGGCATGGTGCAGTTCAAGGACGTCTTCACGGGCAAGGACAGGCGCCCGTACCAGCGCGCCGCCTCGAGCCAGAAGTGCATCCGGATCAGCGGCAAGCACAACGATCTCGAGAACGTCGGCGTCACCGCGCGCCACCAGACGTTCTTCGAGATGCTCGGCAACTTCAGCTTTGGCGACTACTTCAAGGAAGACGCGATCGCCTTCGCCTGGGAGCTCCTGACGAAGGTCTATGACATCTCGCCCTCGCGGCTCGTTGTCACCATCTACAACGGTGAGGGGGGCTTCCCGGCCGACGACGAGGCCGCGGCGATCTGGCGCAAGGTCACGGGCTTCGGCGACGACCGCATCCTGCGGCTCGGCCTGGCCGACAACTTCTGGACGATGGGCGACGTCGGCCCGTGCGGCCCCTGCTCGGAGATCCACTTCTTCCACGGGAAGGAGCCCGACGTCGCGCGCTTCGGCGAGGAGCCGCGCATCGACGGCACGGGCTGGACCGAGATCTGGAACAACGTGTTCATGCAGTACGAGCGCGTCGAGAAGGACGGACCGCTCGTGCCGCTGCCGGCGCCGAGCATCGACACCGGCATGGGCCTGGAGCGGCTCGCGAGCGTGCTCCAGGGCGTGACGTCGAACTACGACACCGACCTGCTCCGCGGGCTCGTCGACAAGGCCGCCGAGCTCAGCGGCAAGCCGTACACGGGAGGCAGCGCCGACGACGACGTGTCGATGCGGGTCATCGCGGATCACGCGCGGACGACCGCGTTCCTGATCGCCGAGGGCGTGATGCCCGAGAAGCAGCGGCGCGAGTACGTGCTCCGCCGGGTGATGCGCCGCGCGATCCGCCACGGGCACCGGCTCGGGATCGAGCGGCCCTTCCTGCACGAGATCGCGCTCGAGGTGGTTCGCCGGATGGGCGAGACGTACCCGGAGCTCCGCGATAGGCGAGAGCTCATCGGCCGCGTCACCGAGGATGAGGAGGTCCGCTTCCGCTCCACGCTGAAGCGCGGGATGAAGATCCTGGACGAGCGCTTCGCCGAGATGCGCTCGTCCGGCGAGCGGACGCTCACGGCCGCCGCCGCGGCCGATCTCTACACCACGTACGGCTTCCCGCTGGATCTGACCCAGGTCATCTGCGCCGAGTCGAATTTCGACGTCGACGTCCAGGGGGCCGAGGCGGTCATCAAGGGCGCCGCCGAGGCGGACGGCCCGATCGATCCGACCGCTGCGGTGGACCCCGCGCACCGCGAGGCCCGCGCGAAGCTCGCGCAGCCGGTGGTGTTCACGGGTTACGAGCACGAGGAGGGCGACAGCGAGATCGTCGCGATCGTCCGGGTCGAGGTCCAGGGCGAAGGCGACCGGGCGCGCAAGGTCCGGGCGCTGGCCGAGCGCGCGGAGGCGGGGGAGACGGTCGAGATCGTCGTGCGCGAGACGCCGTTCTACGCCGAATCGGGCGGTCAGGTCGGCGACCTCGGCGAGATCACGGCGGACGGGGCGCGCGTCGAGGTGAAGGACACGCAGAAGCCGCTCCCCGGGCTGGTCGTGCACGAGGGCGTGGTCCGCGAGGGGGCGATCGCGGTGGGCCAGCGCGTCCACCTGGCGGTGGATCACGCGGCGCGGTCCTCGACGCGCCGCAACCACTCGGCCACGCACGTATTGCACTGGGCGCTGCGCAAGGTGCTCGGCGAGCACGCGCAGCAGAAGGGCTCGCGGGTCGGCCCGGACGTCCTCCGCTTCGACTTCACGCACAACCGGCCCCTCACCCGCGAGGAGATCTCGCGGATCGAGGATCTGGTGAACGAGAAGGTCCTGACGAACGCGAAGGTGACGACCGAGATCCTGCCGATGGACGAGGCGCGGCGGCGGGGCGCGATGGCGATCTTCGAGGAGAAGTACGGCGACACGGTGCGGATGCTCACGATGACGCCCGAGGTGGTGGAGCTCTGCGGCGGCACGCACGCGCGCGCGCTGGGGGACATCGGGCTGTTCAAGATCACGAGCGAGGGCGGCGTGGCCGCGGGCGTGCGGCGGATCCTCGCGTCGACGGGCCTGAACGCGCTCGCCTACGCGCGGGGCGTCGAGGCCGAGCTCGCCCGGGCGCGCCAGGTCGCGAAGGCCCAAGGCGGCGATCTCGCCGAGAAGATCGGGAAGATCGTGGCGCACGAGCGGGAGCTCGAGAAGAAGATCGCGGAGCTCGAGCGGCGGATCCTGGAGGGGACGGGCCCCGCGCAGGGCGGCGGAGGCGGCATCGAGGCGATGCTGGACGACGCCCGGGAGATCGGCGGGATCAAGGTGCTCGCGCGCCGGGTGCCGGACGGCACCAACCCGGGCGCGCTGCGCGATCTCGCGGAGAAGCTGCGCGACAAGCTCGGCGATCGCTCGGCGGTGCTGCTCGGCGCGGCCGTGGGCGACAAGGCGCAGCTCGCCGTGATGCTCTCGAAGTCGGCCACCGAGCGGCTCAAGGCCGGAGAGCTCATCAAGCCGATCGCCCGCATCGTGGGCGGCTCGGGCGGCGGCCGCCCGGACATGGCGCAGGCCGGCGGGACCGACGTGGCGCAGCTCGACGCGGCGATCGCCGCGGTCTACGCCGAGGTCGAGCGCGCGCTCGCCTCGTAGCGCGCTCGGCCAGCGCCCTGCCGGGACGGGATCTCAGGCGTCACGCCACTTGGTGCGGGCGAGCGGGAGCAGCCTCGGGGTCTTCCCGCCCCGCGCCGGGCGCGCCGGCAGCCGCGCTGGCTCGCCCGGCGCGGCCGCCCGTGGCCGCGCGCCGCGCGCGTGTGCGCCGATGGTCGCGCGCACGATCGGCGGCAGGAACACGGACTCCAGATCGACGCGCGCGAGCGCGCCCGCGACCGTGGCGATGCGATCCGGCAGGGAGGCGTTGGCGTCGACAAGGATGATCCGCCGGCCGAGCACCGTGCAGAGCCCGCCCCGCGGGTTGCGCGCGTCCGACAGGTGCGGATCGAACGCTTCCATCCTGACGGCGATGCCGACCTTGTCCGCCGCCAGGGTGAGCTCATCGAGCAACCGCGAAAGCTCCACGCTCACAGCGTAACCCTCCTTTCCAGCCGCTGGCAAAGCGCAAACGCGCCGTTGAACGCGCTGCGCCGCGCCGCGCTGGCCGGGGGCGAGCCGCGGCCGTGGCGACGGCGGCCCGCCGTCCGGGAGCGCTGCTCCACACCCGGTCCCACGCAGTTGCGCAGGGTTGCCGGGCGGTTACCCACGGTGACGTGTGGTCGCGCAGGGTTGCCGGGCGGTTACCCACGGTGACGTGTGGTCGCGCATGGTTGCCGGGCGGTTACCCACGGTGACGTGTGGTCGCGCATGGTTGCCGGGCGGTGACGCGTGGTTGCGCATGGTTATCGCGTGATTACGACCCACGCTCTCCGGTGGCGAGGTGCGCCACGTCCAATCGCGTCTTCCATCATTGAATAGAGCGCCACCGCCGTGCGGTGGTGGCGCGGTGATGCGGCGATAGGAGGAAGAGCGTTCGACTCATGGACTCCCGGACTTATCGACGCCTCAGCACCTCGATGGTTCAACGCCTCAATGGTTCGACGCCTCAGCGCGTCGACGCCTCTTCCCTCTTCGCCATATCCAATGCTCCGGACTGGCTGACATCCACTCACGCACCACATCGATGCTCGTGCGGGGGCCTGCGCGCGTTCGCGCGTTCGCGCGTTCGCGCGTTCGCGCGCTCACCTCGGCGCGAGCGCGCGAGCGCGCGTCCGGGCTTTCCACCGCGCGCGTTTCCGCGCGGGCGCGCGGCCGATCCGGGCCTCGCGCCGCGGGGGACCGGGTTCCGCGCCCTAGAGGTCGGTCAGCGGCTTCTCTTGAGCCGGATCGCGCCGCCCGTTGACCGCCGTTTCCGAGCGTGCTACGAGCAGGCCGTTCCGCGCGTCGTGGCCGAGTGGGAGCGAATGTGCGTTTCCCGGCTGCGGTGGGGTATCCCGCGCGCTTCGTCAGCCACTTTGGACGGGGCGGCCGCGATGGGGACGACGAGGGCGCCCGCCGGGCGGCGCGCCCGAAGGACGAACAAAATGACGTTCACGGATGCAGCCGCCGAGGTGCTTCGCCTCATCGGTAGACCGCTTCACTATAAAGAGATCACCGATATCGCGATCGAGAAGAACCTCCTTAGCCACGTTGGCAAGAGCCCAGAGGTAACGATGGGCGCCCGCCTGGCGGCGACGCTGAAGAAGGACACGGCGGACAACCCCCTGGTGCGCGTGAAGCCAGGCGTCTTCGCGCTGCGCGAGTGGGACGAGAAGACGATCAAGTCCGGCCTCGACGGCAAGAAGGCGAAGCGCGGCGGAAAGCCCGAGGCGGCCAAGGCGCGCAAGGACGAGGAACAGCCCACCCTGTTCGACGCGGGCACCGAGGACGAGGCGGCGGAGGAGACCGAGCTTGGCGCTCCTTCGGAGCTCGAGGCGGATCTCGGAGCGGTCGAGGCCGGCGCCGCGGACGAGGCGGTGCAGGCCGCGCCTGCGATCGACGAGGACGAGGACGACGAGGAGGTCGTGGCCGGCGCGACGGGCGCGGCCGGGATGAACGGCGTGGACATCGCGGCAGCGCGCGAGCCCGTGCCGCCGCCGACGCCCTCGTCCCCGCGCGCCGCGGGCGCCTACCTCGACGAGGAAGAGGGCGATCTCGAGGATGCGGAGCCGCCGGGTCCGGACGAGGCGATGCGGGCCGAGGCCGTCGCCGGCGCCGCGGAGCTCTTCGACGAAGAGGACGACGACGATCAGCCGATCCTCGGCGGCGACGACCGCGCGACGCCCGGCTCGTCGGGCGAGCAGGGCGAGGGCCGCCGCCGCCGCCGCCGCCGCCGCCGCGGCCGCGGGACCGCGGAGGCCAACCCGAGCACCGGTGGGCTGCCTTCCTACGTCGCCACGCCCGTCTTCGAGGCGCGGCGCGAGAACGGCCGCGAGCCGCCGCGCTCCGACCGGACCGAGCGCTTCGATCGCCCCGAGCGAGGCGAGCGCGCCGACCGGACCGACCGGGCCGAGCGGGCCGAGCGCGCCGACCGGGTGGAGCGGCCCGACAGCTTCGGCGCCGAGCCCGTCTACCGCGGTCCGCAGGTCATCGAGCTCACGGGCGGCGAGGGGCACGCGCTCGACGATCTGGCCGGCCGTGATCTCGCCGATGCGGTCGCCGGCATCCTCTCGACCTTCGATCGGAACGCGGGCGCTGTCTCGCTCCGGCAGATCGCGGAGACGGCGCAGCGCCGCGGCCGCCTCGCCGGCGACGTGCAGCTCGTGCAGTCCCAGGTCGCGGCCGCCGTGCGCGCCGACAACGCGCGCCGCACCGCCGCGGGGCAGCGGCCTCGCTTCCGCTTCGCCGGCGGCAGGATCGCGCTGACGGACTGGCTGCTGCCGGGCGACCTCGCGCGGCTGGAGCAGGAGGCGCTCGCCGCCGTGGAGCGCTACCGCGACGCCGCGCGGCGCGCGTTCGTGCGCAAGCTCTCCGAGCTCCCGGGCCATGCCTTCGTCGAGATCTGTGTCCTCGCCCTCGAGCGCATCGGCATCGGCCAGCTGCGCGCGGTGCGCCGCGCCGGGGCGCCGGGCGGCGAGAGCCACTTCTCCGGCGCGCTCCGCACGGCGGGCGACGAGATCAAGCTCGCGCTGGTCATCCGCCGGGACGGCCGCGAGGTCGGCCGCGAGCGGGTCACCGAGCTGCGCGGCTCGCTCCACCACTACGGCCCCGCGACCGCCGGCTGGATCCTGACCGCTGGTCAGATGCTCTCCGGCGCGCGTGAGGAGGCCGCGATCGTGGGCACGGCGCCCATCTCGCTCTTCGACGGGCTCGCGGTGGCTCGCCTCTGCGAGGACAACGACGTCGCCGTCCTCCGCGCCCGCCTGCCGGTCGCGATCCCCGACGTCGACCTGCTCGAGGCGCTCCGGGCGTCCTGATCCCGGTCGCGCGCGTCCGGCCGGGGGCTCGCTCCGGGCCGGACGCGCTGCCCCACACCACCGTCGCTGGGCCCTTCCGGCCTTCCCCGACAGCCCCTCCTTCAGGATCACGCCTCTCGCGCCGCTCCGGCGGTGAATGGGCTCGGCGCCGCTCCGGCGGTTGACGGGCTCGGCGCCGCTTCGGCGGTGGATGGGCTCGGCGCCGCTTCGGCGGTTGACGGGCTCGGCGATCCTTGCCAGCGTCCGCGCCCATGCGCCATCGCGCGATCGCTTGGGCCGCACCCCTCGCCCTGCTCGTGACCGGCTGTGCTTCCGTGGAGCCGCCCGCGTCCCGCTTCCCGACCGCCGACGCGGCGCTCGACCGGATGAAGGCCACCTATGCCTGCGTGAACGGCGTCCAGGGCACCGCCAAGGTCGACCACTTCTCGCGCCAGGGGCGGCTCCGCGGGGAGATGTACATCCTCGCGGTCAATCCGGATCGGGTCCGCTTCGATGTGGTGAGCCCCTTTGGCGCGACGCTCTTCACGCTCACGTCGAATGGCACCCAGTTCCAGATGCTCGACGTCGGGGAGAAGCAATTCCTGCACGGGCCCGCGAGCGCGTGCAACCTGGCGAGGCTCACCCAGGTGCCCATCCCCGGGCACGCCCTCGTGTCGCTGCTGCGCGGCGAGGCGCCGGTGCTCGCTCACGAGCCGCACGGCGCCTCGATCGCCTGGGACGGCGACGGCTTCTACCGCGTGTTGATCCAGGGCTCCCGCGACGCGGTGGAGGAGATCCACCTCGAGCCGCACCCCCGCGACTTTCTCGCGCCGTGGAGCCAGCAGCGCCTGCGCGTCCGCGAGGTCCGGGTCGCGCAGCGCGGGACAGACCTCTACCACGTGGAGCTCGGCCATCACGAGGCCATCCGCACCGCGCCGCCGCGCGTCGATCCGGAGGGGATCGACGACCCGATACCGCCGAGCGGCGGCGCCTGCCTGGCCGAGATCCCCCGCTCGATCCGCATGCGGGTGCCCAACACCGAGGACGACGTGATCTTTCAATACAAGGAGGCGAAGTGGAATCCGCCCCTCATCCCGGGGGCGTTCACGCAGCCGGTCCCGGGCGGCGTCGTCCGCCGTCATGTCGATTGCCAGGACTGATAAGGTGCTCTGAGCAGACGCGCTCAGGGAGCTCCTGAGAGGACTCAGGCCATCACGGGCGGCGCGGCCATCGCGCGGCAGCGCTCGCCTGATGGCGTGGACGCCGCTCGCTCGAACGTCTAGACAGACGCAATCCACGTCGCCATGGCGGGAGGAGTCGGCGATGGACGTCGAGCCGGGAACGATCGTCGGCGAGAAATACCGCCTGGAAGGGCCGCTCTCGCGGGGCGGGATGGGCTCCGTGTGGCGGGCCCGGCACCTCCAGCTCGGGGCGCCGGTGGCGATCAAGTTCATGGACCCGGAGCACGCGGCCTCGCCGGAGTTCCGCGCGCGCTTCTACCGCGAGGCGCGGACCGCGGCGAACCTCGACAGCCCGCACGTGGTGAGCGTGCAGGACTACGGGATCCAGGGGGTCGTCCCGTACCTCGTCATGGAGCTGCTCCGGGGCGAGGATCTCAGCCGTCGGCTGAGGCGGGTCCGGCGCATCGCCCTCGCCGAGGCGGCGCGCATCGCGATCCAGACCGGCAAGGCGCTGCGCCGCGCGCACGAGTCCGGGCTCGTCCACCGCGATCTCAAGCCCGGCAACCTGTTCCTCTCGCGCGTCGACGAGGAAGAGGAGATCGTCAAGGTCCTCGACTTCGGCATCGCAAAGCAGCTCACCGGCAAGCTCCTCACCGACGAGACAACGAGGACCGGCGAGCTCCTGGGCTCGCCGTTCTACATGAGCCCGGAGCAGGCGCGCGGCGACAGGAACCTCGACGCGCGCAGCGACCTGTGGTCGCTCGGGGTCATCCTCTTCCGCGCGGTCACGGGCAAGCTCCCGTTCGAGGGCGACGTGCTCGGCGCGGTCCTGTCGCGGATCCTCGTCGAGCCGATCCCGCTCGCGACGCACATCGCGCCCGACGTGCCGGCCGAGCTCGACGTCTTCTTCCTGCGTGCGCTCTCGCGCGACAGGGCGCAGCGGTTCCAGTCGGCGCAGGAGCTGGTGCACGCCTTCGTCGCTGCGGCCGGCGATCTGGGCATCCCGCTGCCCGTGCCCTCCGCGCCGCCGTCGGTGCCCGTGACGTCGCGCACGGGGACGCTGCTCGGGCTGTCGCCGGGAGGCACCGCCGAGCCCGAGGGCCCAGGGGAGCTCGCTCCGCTCTGCCGGTCCGAGGACCAGGGCCCGCGCCCGCGACAGGATACGCTCGCCTCGCTGGCCGAGCCGTCCCAGCCCGGCACGCTCACGGCGGCGGCGGTTGGCGAGGTCCGCGCGGTCGGCAGGCCTCACGCGAGCGCGACGCTGCGCTGGCTCGTGGCGTGCGGCGCGCTCTCCGCGATCAGCGGGGCGATCGCGGTCACGGCGCTGCGCCCCGTCGACAAGCCGCTCGCCGCCCCCGTGACCGCGCCGATCGTGCCCGAGAGCGTGAGCTCGGATCCGCCGCCTGAGGTGGCCCGCGCTTCGACGTCCGCGGTGGTGCGCTCGCCCGGGGTCGACAGCGCGCCCGCCGCGGACGCCGCGCCGCCCTCGCCGATGCCCTCGGCCACGGCGGCGCCGGCGGCGTCCGCCGAGCGAAAGGGCCCGCCAGAGCCGCGCCGGCGCCCGCGCCGATCGCGCGAGATCATCGATCCCTGGCAGCGAAGGTAGCGGCGCGGTCGCGCCGGACGACGGCGGCTACGCGAGCGCGTCGCGGATGCGGCGCGGGGCGTCGGTGATGAGCCCATCGACGCCGAGCGCCGCGAGGTCCTGCGCTTCCCGCGGGTCGTTCACGGTCCACACGTTGATCACGCGGCCCTGCCTCTTCAGCAGCGCGATGCGCTCGGGCGACGCGATCGTCCGCTCGATGTGCGCGGCGAGCGCCCCGAGCGCCGGCGCGAGGCGCACGGCCGTGTCGTGGTAGCGGCTCCGGTGCACGAGGAGCGCGCGCGGGACGGCCGGCACCATGGCGCCGAAGGCGGCGAGCATGACCGGATCGAACGACGAGACGAGCAAGGCGTGGCTGGGATCCCACGCGTGCAGGAGCCGCGCGGTCGCGAGCACGACCGCGGTGCGATCGGGCACGTCCCGCTTCATCTCGATGTTGACGGCGAGCCGACGCTCGCGCGCGAACGCGAGCACCTCGGACAGGAGCGGCACCCGCTCGCCGCGGAGGTCGACCCGCCGGAGCTCGTCCCAGCCGAGCGCCGCGGCGGCGCGCGTGTCCGCGCCCTCGGTCACCCGCGCGAGGTCGGCGTCGTGCAGCGCCACGAGCTCACCCGAGCCGCACACCCGCACGTCGAGCTCGATCCCGTCGGCCCCCTGCGCCGCGGCTTCCTCGAAGGCGGCGAGGGTGTTCTCCGTGGGGGCGCCCTCGCCGCGCACGCCCCGGTGCCCGAAGAGGAGCGGCGCGCGCGCGGCCGCCGCCCGCGCCCCGCCGCGCGACGCCGCTGCCTGCCCCGGCTCGCGCGCGCTCCGGCGGAAGCGCTGCTCCGCCCAGGTCAACGCTCGGGCTCCCCGTCGAGCTCCTCGGCGACGGCGCGGGCCGCCTCGCGCGCGCGCTCGAGCGCGGAGAGCGGGAAGGACGCGGCGCCGACGGCCGGGTGCCCGCCCCCGTCGTAGCGGCGGCAGATCGGGGCGATGTCGCGATCGCGCGGGACGCCGCACCAGGGGTTATAGCCAACCGAGAGCTTGTAGTGCTGCTTCTGCCGGGAGAGCGTGACCGAGTACACGCAGTCCGGGTACATCGCGTACGTCATGAACTTGCCGACCGCCTCGAGCGGCGCGTCGGAGAGATCGACAAGCACCACGCGGCCGAGCTTCCGCGCGCCGCGCTCGATGCGCGTGACGAACGTCTGCCGCGAGACGGAGAGGGGACGCCAGAGCTCCTGGATGTCGGCCGCGCGCGCCACCTCGCTCACGGGCTGCTCGACGAGCCGGGGCACCACGGAGGCGAGGAAGGGGCCGTCGCCGTGGTGCTCCACCACGGAGGCGAGCTGCATGATCGGCTCCTCCCGGCTCACGGCGGCCTCGGCCGAGGGGAAGCGCGCGGTGTCGATGAGATCGGCCCACAGGATGAGCTCATCGATGCCGGACATCTCGACGCCGAAGTGATCGCGGCTGACGTCCGCGATGAGCTTCGTGCACGAGCCGTAGGCGGCGTCGTAGAAGACGTGGGGCGCGTCGCCCGCGACCTTCGCGCGCGACGCGCCGGCGAGCGCCGCGTCGCGCTCCTCGTCCGAGCCGAACCCGGTGACGTGGTGGTCGAAGTACCAGGTCAGCTTCTTCGTCGGCGTGTAGCGGAAGTCGAGGATCGCGTTCTCGTCGCCGTCGAGCCACGACGGCGGGATCATCGTCATGCCCGGGCCGTACCCGCAGGAGCGGTACCGCAGCGCGAGCGGTTCGTCGGGGCGGAGCGCCTGCATCAGGCGGGTGAACAGCGCCGCGCTCGCCATGCCGTCGAAGCAGTGGCCGTGCGTCGCGACGACGATCTCCCTGGGTTTCATCGGGCGAGGGGGTAGCACGACCCACGGCCGGCCGCTCGCGGAGCGAGCGCGGCGCGGCGGTTCTGGTAGGCTCGGCGCGATGCGGCGCGCTCTCGCTCACCTCGAACCGCATCCGTTCAGGCCGGCGCGCCGCCTGCTCGCCATGTCGCTCGCGCTCGCCGCGTCGGGCTGCGGCGCCGGCGGCGCTGGCGGCGCCGAGGTGTTGCGCCCTAGCCCGCCGCCCGCGCCGGCCTCCGCCCCCGCGGCCGAGACGTCGCGGAACCCGCCGCCGCCGCGCGATGCGCCTGAGCCGGACCCGGAGGCGTCGCGCCTGTTCCTGAGCCGCGCGGCGGAGCGGCGGCCCGCGGCGAGCGCGCCGGTGCCGCGCGTGACGGCGCTCGCGCTCGCCAACACCGCGCGCGGGGAAGCGAGGGGCATGACGCCACTCGGGGACGTCGTGTCGCTCGCGATCGAGGAAGGGGAGAGCGGCGCGATCCCCGTGCGCGTCGCGCCGGGGGAGTGCGCGGTGTTCATCGCGCAGGGCGGGCTCGGCGTGATCGAGGTCGACCTCTTCGTCACGAAGGGCGCGCCGCCCGCGCTCGAGATCGTCGCCCAGGACGCGGATCGCGGGCCGGTCGCGGTGATCGGCGGGCGGGGCGCGTGCTTCTCAGCGCCCGGCGCCGCGCCGCTCGAAGTGGAGCTCCACGCGCAGGTGCGGCGCGGCGCGGGCGTCGTTCTCGTCCAGGGCTTCCACGGCGCGCGCCCCGCCGCGCCGCCCGGTGCCGCGCCGTCCGGCGTGACGCCGCCCAACACGGCGCCGCCGAGCGCCGCGCCGCCCGGTGCCGCGCCGTCCGGCGTGACGCCGCCCAACACGGCGCCGCCGAGCGCCGCGCCGCCCGGCGCTCCGGATCGCGTGCCGCCCCGGTAGCGCGGCGGCCGCCGGGCGCGGCCGCCGCGCGCTCCTCATTTTGCGCAACTCGGCCCGGGCGCCGGTCGACACGCGGCGTATGGCGTCGATCGAGATCCAGCCCGCAGATCCCTCTTACCCCGCGCAGCTCTGGGCTCTCGTGACCGAGACCGAGGCCGCGCCGCCGACGCTCTACCTTCGCGGCGCGCTCCCGGCGCGCCCGGGCATCGCGATCGTCGGGACGCGCGCCGCGAGCGACGAGGCGCTCCGGTTCACGCGCGCGCTCGCCGCGGCGCTCGGCGAGGCGGGCTTCTCGATCTGGTCGGGCGGCGCGCGCGGCGTCGACGCGGCCGCGCACGAGGGCGCGCTCGACGCGCGCGCGCCGACCGTCGTCGTCAGCGGCGGCGGGCACGCGCACCCCTACCCGCGCGAGCACGCGGCGCTCTTCGATCGCATCCTCGCCGCGGGCGGGGCGCTGCTCGCGCGCGTCCCCGACGACACGCCGCCGCTGCCGGCGCTGTTCCTCCAGCGCAACGCGGTGCTCGCCGCGCTCACGCTCGCGACCGTCGTGGTCGAGGCGGGCATCGAGAGCGGCGCCCGCTCCGCCGCCGCGGCTGCCCGCCGCCTCGGCCGCCACCTCTGCGTCGTCCCCCACGCCCCCTGGAGCCCGCGCGGCGTGGGCTGCGCGCTGGAGCTCGCCTCCGGCGCGCGCCCCGTCACGCGCGCCGCCGACGTGATAGAGGTCCTCGGCGGGCAGGCGCCTCCGCCGCGCCGGCGAGCGCGGCGGTCGGCGCGCAACGGGTCGCCCGGCGGCCGCACGCTCCCGCTCCCGGAGGCGGTCTTCGGGGCGCGAGCGAGCCCTCCGCCCGAGGAAAACGCGCAATCTCGGCCGATGAGCGCGGCCGAGCGCGCGGTCCTCGACGCCCTGGACGCCCGTCCGGCGCACGTGGATGAGGTCTGCGAGAGGACGGGGCTTCCGCCCAGACGCGCCGTGGAGGCACTCTTGACGTTGACGCTCCAGGCCGTAGTAGTAGAGGGGCCCGCCGGGTTGTTTCGGCGGGCTCTTCGTTGAAGGGCGCGCCGGCTCACCCTGCCCAGTGCGGTTTCGGGTGGCCGCCTCCTCGCGGGGGGGCCTCCCCCGCACCGAAGGGCGCCCTTCAATCCTCACAAGCCCGATCTCGTTGCTCAGAAGGTGGTGATGGCCAAGACGCTCGTCATCGTGGAGTCGCCTGCGAAGGCGAAGACCATCAAGAAATATCTCGGCAACGGGTACGAGGTGTTCGCCTCGAAGGGGCACGTCAAGGACCTGCCCAAGAAGCAGAACGCCGTCGACGTGCAGAACGATTTTGCCGAGACCTACGAGGTCATCGAGGGCAAGGAGAAGGTCCTGGAGGAGCTCAAGTCCGCCGCGAAGAAGGCGGACGAGGTGCTCCTGGCGACCGACCCCGATCGCGAAGGAGAGGCGATCGCGTTCCACATCTCGGAGGAGATCAAGAACCCGAAGCTGAAGGTGGCGCGGGTCGAGTTCCACGAGATCACGAAGAAGGGGGTGGATCACGGCGTCCACAACCCCCGCAAGCTCGACGAGAACCTGTACGACGCGCAGCGGGCGCGGCGCGTGCTCGACCGCATCGTGGGCTACGACGTCTCGGCGCTCGTGTGGTCGAAGCTCGCGTTCGGCCTGTCGGCCGGGCGGGTGCAGTCGGTCGCGCTGCGGCTCATCGTGGATCGCGAGCGCGAGGTCGAGGCGTTCGTCCCGGAGGAGTACTGGAACATCGCGGTCGGCCTCGGCGCGGCGAGCCCCCCGCAGCGCGCCCCGTTCGTCGCGAAGCTCGCCTCGGCCGACGGCAAGAAGCTCGAGGTGACGAACGGCGAGGTCGCCGGCAAGGTGCGCGCCGATCTCGAGACGGCCCGCTACCGGGTGGCGAAGGTCGTGCGGCGCGAGCAGAAGCGCAACCCGCCGGCCCCGTACACCACCTCGAAGCTCCAGCAGGACGCGACGAACTACCTGCACTTCGGCGCCAAGCGGACGATGCAGATCGCGCAGGCGCTCTACGAGGGCATCGACCTCAAGCGCGACGGCGGCCCGGTCGGCCTCATCACGTACATGCGTACCGACTCGACGCGCGTGAGCGACGACGCGGTCGCCGAGGTGCGCGGCGTGGTCGCGAAGCGGTACGGCAAGGAGTTCGTCCCCGAGCGCCCGAACGTCTTCAAGTCGAAGAAGAACGCGCAGGACGCGCACGAGGCGATCCGGCCGACGAGCGTCGAGATCCACCCGGACTCGATCAAGAAGTACCTCAAGGACGAGCAGTACAAGCTGTACAAGCTCATCTGGAACCGCTTCGTCGCCTCGCAGATGACGCCGGCGGTGTACGACCGCACGACGGTCGAGATCGACGTCGCGCCGACGATCGCGGCGCCCGCGTACCGGAGCTACCTCGCCAGGGCGACCGGGCGGATCCTGAAGTTCGCCGGCTGGCTGCAGGTGACGGAGGGCCAGCAGGAGTTCGCCGGCGAGGACGAGAGCGCGGGCGCAGCCGCGGAAGGCGGCGCCGCCGCGCCGGCGCCCGAGGCGAGCGCCGCAGAGGCCGAGCGGGCGGCGCCCGGGCCCTCTGCCGAGGAGGACTCCGAGGCGCTCTTGCCCGACATGAAGGAGGGCGAGGCGCTCTCCGTGTCGCCCCCCGGCGTCATCACCGACCAGAAGTTCACGCAGCCGCCGCCCCGTTACAACGAGGGCTCGCTCGTGCGCGAGCTGGAGAAGCGCGGCATCGGCCGCCCGTCGACGTACGCGGAGATCATCAGCAAGGTGCAGCAGCGCGCGTACGTCGAGAAGCGGGACGGCGGCGCGTTCCAGCCGACGCTCCTCGGGAAGTTCGTGGTCGACGGCCTCGTCCGGTCGAACCTCGACATCATGGACCCGAACTTCACGGCGCAGATGGAGGAGGAGCTCGACGCGGTCGGCGCCGGCAACCTGAAGCGCGAGCAGCTGCTCAAGAGCTTCTACAAGAAGTTCAGGGAGCAGCTCGACAAGTCGAAGAAGCTCGCGCCGTGGAAGCCCGAGGCCGAGAAGACCGACATCGTCTGCGACGAGTGCGGGTCGATGATGCTCAAGAAGTGGGGCAAGAACGGCTGGTTCTTGAGCTGCGAGCGCTACCCGAAGTGCAAGGCGACGCGCGACCTGTCCGACGCGCGGGGGAGCGCCGCCGTCCGCGAGACCGACATCTCGTGCGACAAGTGCGCGAAGCCGATGATCATCAAGACGGGCCGCTTCGGCGACTTCCTGTCGTGCACGGGGTACCCGGCCTGCAAGAACACGCGCCCGGTGCCGCTCGGCGTCGCGTGCCCGAGCTGCGGCGGCGATCTCATCGAGATCCGGCCTCGCAAGAAGGGCGGGCGCACCTTCTACGGCTGCTCCAACTGGAACGCCGAGCAGAAGTGCGAGTTCAAGCTCTGGCAGAAGCCGGTGCCTGTCCCGTGCCCCCAGTGCGGCGCGAAGTTCGTCACCCGCACCGCCGGCAAGAAGGCGATGCTCGTCTGCGCGACGAAGGACTGCGGCTTCAAGCAGGAGATCGTCGAGGGGGAAGGGGAGGACGGCGCCGCGGACGGCGCGGCCACCCCGGACGCCGCGGCGGTCGTCGCGAGCGCCGCCCCGTCGCCGGCCGCCCGGCCCGCGCCGGAGGAGGCCGCGCCGCAAGCGGCCGACGCGGCCCAGGGGACAGCCGAAAAGCCCGCGCGGGCCGTGCGCGCGCGCCGCACGGCGAGCTAAGAAGCCCGCGAGACCCCCCCCACCGTGGTGAGAGCTGTATGAACGGAGCGGAGAGCCCCCACGACGTCGTCGTCGTCGGAGGCGGCCTGGCCGGTTGCGAGGCGGCGTACCAGCTCGCGCAGCGCGGGCTGCGCGTGCGCCTCGTCGAGATGAAGCCTCACAAGCGCACGCCAGCGCAGACGAGCGATCGGCTGGCAGAGCTCGTGTGCTCGAACTCGCTGCGCGGCGCCGCGCTGAGCAACGCGGTGGGGCTCCTCAAAGAGGAGCTCCGGCGCGCGGGCTCGCTCGCCCTGCGCTGCGCGGACGAGACCTCGGTGCCGGCCGGGGGCGCGCTGGCGGTCGACCGCGAGCGGTTCGCCGAGGCGATGACGCGGGCGATCGAGGCCCACCCCCGCATCACCGTCGAGCACCGGGAGGTGACGGAGATCCCCGCCGAGCGCCCCGTGATCCTCGCGACCGGGCCGCTCACCTCCGACGCCCTCGCGGCGAGCCTCGCCGCGGCCGTCGGCGCCGAGCACCTCGCGTACTACGACGCGATCGCGCCGATCGTCAGCGCCGACTCGATCGACTGGTCGCGCGTGTGGAAGCAGTCGCGCTACGGCAAGGGGGGCGCGGTCCGCGGCGACCGGGCCGCGCAGCGGGAGCAAGCCGCGCAGCCGGAGCGGGCCGCGCAGCCGGAGGACGCGGCCGACCGCCGCGACGACGCCGAGGCCGGCGACGAGGCCTACGTGAACTGCCCCTTCGACGAGGCGCAGTACAAGGCGTTCGTCCAGGCGCTCGTCGCCTCGGAGAAGGTGGAGGCCCGCGCCTTCGAGGAGGTGCGCTACTTCGAGGGGTGCCTGCCCTGCGAGGTGATGGCGACGCGCGGCGAGCAGACGCTCGCGTTCGGGCCGATGAAGCCTGTGGGGCTCACCGATCCGCGCACCGGCCGGCGCCCCTACGCGGTGCTCCAGCTGCGTCCGGAGGACGAAGCGGCGACGGCGTACAACCTGGTCGGCTTCCAGACGCGCATGAAGTTCGCCGAGCAGCTGCGGGTGTTCCGGATGGTGCCCGGCCTCGAGGAGGCCGAGTTCCTCCGCATGGGCTCCGTGCACCGGAACACCTTCGTCGACGCCCCGGCGCTCCTCGGCCCCGCGATGGAGCTCCGCGCGCTGCCGGGCGTGCACCTCGCCGGCCAGATCTCGGGCGTCGAGGGCTACGTGGAGAGCGCCGCGGCCGGGTTCGTGTGCGCGATCCTCCTCGCGCAGCAGCTGCGGAACGAGCCGCTCCGGCCGCCGCCGCCCACGACGGCGCTCGGCGGCATCCTCACGCACCTCGGCCGGAAGCAGCCCACGTATCAGCCGTCCAACATCACCTGGGCGCACATCGCGCCGCTCGATCCAGCGCAGGGCAAGCTGCGCAAGCGCGCCCGCTACGAGGCGATGGCGGAGCGCGCCCTCCGCGACGTCGACGCGTGGCGGGCCTCGCTCTGACGGCGGATCGCCGCGCGGCCGGCGGCGGACAGGCGAGCGGCCCCGGCGCCTGAGGCGTTCGACGTCAGCGCGCCCTCGGTCGACCGAGCGTCGAGCGCCCCGAGCGCCCGCTGCCGCCCGCCTCGCGCTCCAGCGCGGCGGCGGGGCGCGCCATCGTGCGCGCGCGCCAATCGTGCGCGGCCTGCCCGCCGCGCGCCGGCTTGGATAGCCTGGCGGTGGTGCGCCGCGCGCCGCCCGCGCGCTTACCGGAGCCCGCCCGCGCGGACCCGCGCCCATGGAGGTACCCGATGAAACTTCGCTTGCTCGCGCTCCTCGCGCTCGCCGTTCCTTCCTCGACGCTCCTCTCGCCTCGCGAGGCGCTCGCCTGCGGCGGGTGCTTCGCCCCGCCTACCCAGACGACCGTCGTCAACGCGCACCGGATGGTGCTCTCCCTGTCGCCCGTCCAGTCGGTGCTCTGGGATCAGATCCAGTACGCCGGCGATCCGAGCGAGTTCGCGTGGGTGCTCCCGGTCAAGCCCGGCGCGTTCCTCGAGGTCGGCTCGGACGCCTGGTTCGAGACGCTCGACGCGGCCACGTCCGTGCGCATCACCGCGCCGAACTCCACCTGCGCCACGCGCGGTGGGGGCTGCGGCGCGACGCTCGGCTCCTCGGACGCGGCGGGGGCGTTCGGCGGCGGCGATCAGGTCACCGTGCTCCACCGCGGCACCGTCGGGCCGTACGAGACGGTGACGCTCGCGACCGACACGCCCGGCGCGCTGAACACGTGGCTGGAGGAGAACGGCTTCGGCGTCGACGCGTCGACGCAGCCGGTCATCGATGCCTACGTCGAGGAGAGCTTCGACTTCATCGCCCTCAAGCTCCAGCCGGGCAAGGACGTGAAGGAGATGAAGCCGGTGCGGGTCGTCATGCCGGGGGCGAACCCCACGCTCCCGCTCCGGATGGTCGCCGCCGGGACGGGCGCGAACGTCGCGATCACCCTCTTCACCATCAGCGAGGCGCGGCTCGCTCCCGAGGGGTTTGCGGCCGCGGCCGTCCCCATCGACCTCCTCGCGTGGGATTTCGCCCCGCAGGAGTCGAACTACAGCGTGCTCCGCGAGAAGGCGCTCGCGGCGGCCGACGGCGGCCGCGCGTTCCTCACGCCCTACGCGCAGCAGGGCTCGCTGTTCTCGCCCGTGTCGAGCCCCGCGGCGCCGTTCGGCGTGCGCTACACAACGAGCGGCTCGACCACCCCGGTCGACACGATCGCCGCCGCGTTCGCCCAGCAGGGCCTCGCCAACCGCGAGACGCAGGACACCGCGTGCGCCGTGCGCTTCGCCGAGATCGCGACCGAGAGCCGCGCCGTGGCGAACCCGTGCCCGGCCGGCGTCCCGCTGTCCGATCCGAGCTGCGGGGAGGTCGCCGCCGGTCAGCTCGACGCGCGCGAGCTCGCGTGCGGGGCGCTCGACGACCTCGCGGTCGCGATGGTCGGCCTGCACCCGAAGGACGTCTGGCTGACGCGCCTGGAGGCGAACCTGCCGCGCGCCGCGCTCGACACGGACCTCGTCCTGAGCCCCGCGCCGCAGGAGCGTGTCGACAACTGGCTCCGCGCCCGCGTCAGCGTCCACGCCGACGTGCTCTGCGGCGCGGCGACCCCGCTCCTCGACGGCGACCGCCCCTCGCGCACCCGGGGGCAGGGCACGCTCGTCGGCATGGCGCTCGGCGCCCTCGCCCTCGCGGCGGCGATCGCCCGACGCGGCGTGCGCCGCCTCGCCTCCCGCCCCGCCTGACCGGCGTCTCTCCGCGTCGCGTTCGCGCCGTTCTTCGAGGTCGAGCGGCCGCGCGACCTGCAGCGTGAGCAGGGCGGCGCCGGATCGAGGCGCTGAGGAGCGAGGCAACGCCGGTGTTCGCCGGACGCAGCGTGCCTGGGTCCTCACCGGCTGTTCATGGCCGCGTCGATGGCGCGGAGGAACATGCTGTCAGGGAAGGCCGCGCGGAACCGCTCGGCTCGCGCGCCGGCGTCGGCGCGCCGCCCGGCCTCGATGAGGGCCTGGATGGCCAGCGCCTCGCGCTGCTCGGCTCTCGGGCTGCGCGGATAGTTCCGTGCGTGCAGGGCCAGCACGTCGAGCGCTTCTGTCGCGTTCCCTTCGCTGAGCGCAAGACCGGCGCTGCTGAGCAAGGCGCTCTCCTCGGTCGTGTCGTGCTCGCTGGGCGGGGCGGCTTTGCGAGAGGGGGCGCGTGACGGCGCCGCGGCCGCCACGTCCACGGCCCCCGGGGGCCCGGCGTCCACGACGGCGTCGGCCACGACGAGCCCGCCCGTGGCGCGCCCGCCGCGCCCTGCCCCGGTGCGCTCGGCTCGGTCGGACGCGGCGCCTTCGACCTCGGCGCTGACGGACACCACTGGCGCCGCGGCAGGCGGCGGGAACGCGGCATAGACCACGACGGCGCCCGCCCCGGCTCCCCCGAGGAACAGCGCCACGCCTGCCTTGATGAGCCAGGATCGCGCGATCGTGACGACCGGCGGCATGCGCTTCTCCCCGGTGGCGCCGGCGGCCTCCACGGCGTTCCCGAGACGGCACCGGTGGGGCGAGAAGGCGCCTGCATGGGGCTGCGCCGCAGGGCCGCCGGAGAGGCTGTCCGTGCCGCGGGCCAGCCCTCCGGTCGAGGCGAGCGACCGCTGGAGCCACGCCCACAGCGGTCTGGCGAGGTCCTGCGAAAGGCCGAGCCGGATGCTGCCTGCGTCGAGCAGCATGGGTCTGTCGGCCTGGGCGAACGGCGCCAGGGCGAAGCGCAGGCCACGGAGGCCGAGCGCGTCCGGGTCCCGCGCCGAGAGCCGTTTGACCGCGGCCGTGAACTCGTTGCGGGCTCGTCTCAGCCGATCCCATGCGGTGTTCACGGGGATCTGGAGCGCCTGAGCGATGTCGCGCATGTCGCTTCCCTCGAGGT
The DNA here is from genome assembly GCF_051473855.1 of Sorangium sp. So ce375. Lineage (NCBI taxonomy): Bacteria > Pseudomonadati > Myxococcota > Polyangiales > Polyangiaceae > Sorangium > Sorangium sp. So ce375. Next base: position 7,222,301 of record NZ_CP150335.1, on the reverse strand, counting down.
CGTAGAGCACGAACACCGCGCGTCGTTCCCTCTCGATGCGCTGGATGAGCTCGCGGACGAGGCGCTGGGTCTCGGCCTGTGCGACCCGGCGCTCCGCGTCGAGCCCGGGGTCCGCGAGCTCGATGGGCTCGGCACCGTCGAGCGCGAGCAGCTCCCGCTGGTTCCGTGCGAGCTGCAGGTGGCGAAGGGCGACACGCGCGCTGATGCCCGCGACCCACGATTTGAGCGACAGGCGAGTATCGTGGCCCTCGAGGCGCCGGTGAACGACGAGAAACACCTCGTGAGCGACGTCGTGGAGATCGCGAGACGCGACGCCGAGCCGCCAGAGCACCGCGAGGACGTACGGGAGCAAGGTCTGATAGACCTCCTCGAACGAGGGTCGCGGGGACGACCCGATGACGGGCACGGGATCCCGATCGGGTGCGGCGGCGAACTCTGGGACGGGCGCTGGCGTCATCTCCGGGGCGAGCGCAGGCGCCGCCTCCGGGGCGGGTGCAGGCGCGGGCGCCGGGTCGGGCGCAGGAGGGGGCGCTGGGCGTGCTCGGGGCTCTTTCATGGATAGGTAGTCCGGCGAGACCGCCCGGCTCGTTGCGAAATCGTACACGGGCTCGACGCGACCGGCCGGGCAGGTACCGAAGGGAAGCCTCACCCCGGCGCCGGCGTCACCGAACGGCGCCCTCGCTGAACGGCGGCCTCGGTGAGGCGAGCCTTTCGGCCAGCGCCCTCCTGGCGCGACGCAGCCGGGTGGCGGCCGAGTTGGGGTTCATGCGGCGCTTTCGTGCCCAGGCCACGAGGCTCAGGCGCCCGGCCACCGCGAGGAGGACCTCGCGATGGCCGGCGGGGAGCGCGGCGACCTCGCGGAGCGCGGCGCGGGCAAGGAGCTCTCCCTCGATCTCGAGAGGCGCCTGGCCGGCGGGCGCGAGGGGCGCGCCGCATAGGATCTCGCAACGAACATGGGCCTTGTCCCGGTAATGGGACACCTGGCGCCAGACGACGCCGTGCAACCAGGCGCGCAGCGCGTGGCGCGGGTGCCGCCGCGGGTCGGGGCGGTACCTGCGTGCTCGGATGGCTTTCCAGGCGCCGAGGAGCACCGTCTGGAGGAGATCTTCTCGATCGCGGGCGGGAACGTGGAGGGCGCGGAGCAGGAGGGCGACGAACGGCCGCTCGGCCCAGAGGACCTCGATCGAGGGTGAGGCCACCGGGTGGAGCACCGCTTTCGGCGCGCTGCGTGCGCGACGGCGCGTCCGGGCTCCCGGGGCATCGGTGGACGGGCGGCGGCTCTCCCTCCGGGGAGGGATCGGCAATGGGGTCTTCATCGGAGCGGAGTCCGGGACTGCCCCGCTTCTCGTTGCACAATCGACGGGCCCGTACCTACGGGGCGCCAGAGCGCTCGTTCTGGCGGCAGGCGGGGGACGGGCGCACGATGGGGACAGGCCGGGCCCCCATGAAGGGCGACTTCCCTTGCGGCGGCCCAGAGGCTCCCGCGATCTCGTTCGCTGCCCCTACTGGGTGGGACGGGACATGCGCCTCGGTGAATGCCGTCGAGGGGGCGCGGAAATCATCGCCGGCTTCCGTTCTGCGCGGCAAGCTCTTCGCCAACGCACACCCCCCGGCCGATGTCGACTACTGCGGATCCTCCTCGTCCTTCAAACCCAGAGTGGACACTGGATGCCCCTTCCGCATGGCACCGTCCCACTCGACAGACATGGGCCTGCTGCTTGCCTCGGTCACCGGTCCCATGCGAATCGTTCCAACGGTTGCCGCCCTCGTTTCTCTCCATGGAGTCGCTCTATGTGTTGTATCTTGCATCATGCACCCATCGGAGACTTTCTCTGAGACGGAGATTGAACCACCGACAAGCGCTCCAGAAGCCGGCGACATGACACTTGAGGACGAAGCGGAGAACGGTCCCACGACCGAACCGGAGGCGGTCGGCTCATTCAAGATCGTCCACTGCAAGAGACGTGAGCACGGCGTCGAGTGCATGATGAAGTGCGCCGATGCAGGAATATCATGCCCGGCCGGACGAAAACACCCGTACAAATCCGACGTCAAAACTGGACTACTGATGCAATGCAGAGGTCTCGGTCTGGTCAGCGGCTGCTGGTACTATTACGAAAACGGAGATATCTGTCGGTTCGTCCTCGGGGCCCCTATTCTGTGCCGCTACGAGGGTGGAACTCCTGATTGAGAGCGCGCGCGTAGAACGCGGCTTCCCGCGACGCGCGCTTCCAGTCCGGTCCGAACAGAGACTCCAGGCACCGAAGAGCGAGCGGGCCGAGTTCGGGCGACCGCTCACCGCCCGAGAGGGCGGCGGAGCCTAGTCCGCGGAGTCGCCGCATCCGCTCGACGTCTTCCACGGTGATGGCTGTAGGCCCGTGCACGCGACCGCGGACGTGCTCCAACATCGCCCCCTCGACGGCGGTCAGTGTGTTTTCCCACGCCGAGGGATCCACCTGGAGATCGGCGTCTCCGCGCTCGATCGCATCGGCGAGGATCCGGATGTAGCCGACGGCGTAGAGCTCGGCCGTGGCCGCCCACTCGAGCAGATCCTCGTCCTCTTCGCTGAGCAGAACCTCGTCCTCTTCGTCGTCGTTGGTGAGGGGCTGATCCGGGTCAGGCATGCCCGGAGTCTAGTTCAGTCGCACGATGCGGAAAGGTGCGGCGGCGTCACCTCGTCCGAGGACGGTCTGGAGCGCGAGAAGAGAAGGTCACCGCGCACCAGACCGCGCCTGGCTTCCCTCGTCTGCTGATGGGGGCGCACGGCCAGGCGGACTCCTGGCGCCGCACCTCGCTCGGTCCGCTCGCCCCTCGTGCGGGGCAGGCGGGGCAGACACCCTGGCATGACGTTGCGCTGTAACTCCCGCGCAACACTCACCGTTGCGCCGGAGGTGGCTCTACGCAGCAGGATCGCCCCGGCCGTGGCTGCCTTCCTGGGAGCGCCAGCTCGCGGGGTGGCGGACGAAGCGAATGATCCAGATCGGAGCGACGTGGAAGGCGTCGATCGGCGTGCTGCATGCGGGGCGGCGCGTCCGGGGTCCCGGCGCATCGGAGGCAGGCGGCAGCCCTCCCGCCTGGGAGGGATCGGCGACGGCGTCTTCATGGGAGCGGCTTCCGGGACTGCCTCGCTTCTCGCTGCACAATCGACGGGCCCGCGTAACCGTAGGGTGCCAGAGCGCTCGTTCTGGCGGCAGGTGGGGGACGGGCGCACGACTGGGACAGTTCGGGCCCTCGTGCAGAGCGACGCGGGCTGTCGCTTGGAGAAAGATGAGAAAAGTACCTCGCTCTTCGTAATGCGATCGCACGGGGGTGGCTACCCCGGGGTTGGTCTGGCGGCACCCTTGGGTTCCCTGGTAACGTGGCCGCACTTACGGCGGCGCGCCGTCAACGGCGCCGCAGATCATTGAGGAGCGGCGATGGCGGCGTGGGCGCGACGTTGGCACCGTGGGATCGTGGCGGTTTGCTGTGCGAGCACGCTCGGGCTCGGGGTCATGTCCGGCGGATGCGGCAGGCCGGGGATTTACTTCTGCCCGTGGGACGAGGACGAAGGACCCAAGGGAACGCCTTGTGAAGTGACGGAGCCCCCCGACGCCGGCGGCGCTGGCGGGTGCGGGGGTGGCGGCGACGGCGGCGATGACTGCGTGGCCGAGGACGACACGGACGTCGCCATCGCGTCCGATTTCGGCGACCTGATCCCGGCGCAAGAGCTCTGCGCAGGGCAGTGCGTACCGAAGGAGCCGCTCGGGTGGTCCGAGCCCACGTTGCTCTGGATCGGCTCCCCCGACGCCGTGCCGAGCTGCCCTGCGAACGCACCGATCGTCGGCTACGAGGGCTACGCGGATTTCGCGGCTTCAGCTCCGCACCAGTGCCCCGCCTGCGCGTGCGACCCGCCGGAGGCCACGTGCGAGGTGCCGATGGAATGGAGGGCCTACGCCAGTTTCCCGTGTGGCGGCCCCGAGGCTCCCGCGGCCTCGTTCGCTGCCCCGGAGGGGTGGGACGGGACCTGCACCTCGGCGAATGCCGTCGAGGCCGGACGGACCTGCGATGGCGCCCAGTGCGTGCAGTCGCTCGCGATCCAGGCGCCTCGCGTCGTCTCCGCAGGTTGCGCACCGAGGGTCATGGAGGCGCCGGAGAGCCCCGACGACCCCGCGACAGCGGGGAGTTTCGCGATCGTCGCCCGGGCGTGTACCGGCAACGCGTCCCCCCCGTGCGCGGATCCGGGCATGACCTGCACGCCGGCACCGCCGATGGGCAACGCCGCGCCGCCGGAGGGGTTTCTCACGTGCATCCACCACGAAGGAGAGCAGGACTGCCCCGCCACGTACCCGGACCGGCACGTCTTCTACGCCGGTGTGGAGGACACGCGCGGCTGCGCTCCTTGCGGCTGCACCGAGCCCACCGGAGCGACGTGCAGCGTCCTGGCCTCCGCGTTCAGCGACGAAGGGTGCTCGCAGTTCGTCGCGGGCCAGGTGATCACCTCCGACGCCTCCGGCTGCGGGACCGTCGCTTCCGGGACAGCACTCGGAAGCAAGTCGGTGAGCGTCGTCAGCCTCGAGCCCGGAAAGTGCGAAGCGTTCGGCGGCGAGGCGGTGGGCAGCATCGCGCCCACCGCGGCGGCGACGTTCTGCTGTCACCACACCAGCTCTGTACCGGCCTGAGTCGTCGGCTCACTCCGAGCTCAACAGGGGCCTCTCCAGGAGGTGGCAGGCCGCGAGGGGCGCGTCCACGGACCCCGCGCGCGCTCGCGGCCGCCTCATGGGAATAGCTCCCGCAGGCGCGTCCGATGCTTCGCGAAACCACGCGGAGGTTCAGAAGAAAGCGATCAGACGGAGTGCCACCGCCTCCGAGACGGGCGCCGTGGACCACCCGTCGCCATGGATCGGCCGAAAGAACGGTCGAAGCGTGTTGACCAAGAGGTCGCCAGTGAGCTGCCCGGTGAGGCGGGCCGAAAGCGGCACCTCCATTCCCGCACGAAGCCCGAAACCTGCGTGGGGTCGCGCGAATTCCCTGCCGGTGCTCTCCCTGACCTGCCACACCCCGCCTGCTGTGGCGACGGCGCAGCCGAAGAACCAGTCCGCGTGACCGCAGGGAACCAGCGAGCCGCTCACCCCCGACACGCCGAAGATCCAACCGCGGTAGGGCTCGCCGTCGACCGGAAGATCCCCGCGGGCCTCCAGCGAGAGCGAGAACCTCTCCCAGCGGACACCGGCGACCCCCGAGAACCCGACCGCCACCGACGGCGCCACGCCGGCGCCGAGCAGGACCCCGGCGCCCACCTGAAGGCGAGGGCGCTCCGGCGGCGGCCCCGGACGCTGAGCGGGTCGGGCCGGCGCAGCGACGGGGCGGGGCGGCTTCGAGGCCGGCGCCTCGGGCGGCGCGTCCGGCGAGTCAGGTGGAGCGGCCTCCCCCGGCGCCGGCGGAGGCGACGCCGCGTCGGGCGGCGCGCCCGGCGAGACGGGTGGCGCGGCGTCCTCCGGCGCCGGCGGGGGCGGCGTCCCTGAGGGCGGCGCAGGAGCGCCCCCCGGTGCAGGCCGTGGTGGCAGGAACGGGCGCATGAAGATGCTGAGGGAGAGGCCGATGTGCTGCACCAGCACGCCACAGATCGGGTTCGAGAGCTCCTGGCGGCCGAGCTCCCGGCCATTGCGGTCATGGAGCACGATCTCTCCCTGGAACGCCGTCCCCTTGCGCTGGACGACGACCTCGATGTGCCGCGCGCCGTCGTGAACGAACGGGTCGGCCCCGGCGAGCTGGCTCGCGACGATCGCCCGGAGGCTCGGCTCCTCGGGGCACCCCTCGGCGCCGGGCCCCCGCGTGTAGGACAGCCGCGCGCCACGCGGCGCGCCCTGCGCGAGCGCCGCGGGCGCCGCCAGGAAGAGCGAGGCGGCGAGCGGCAGCGCGGCGCGGTTCATCCTCCGGGTCCGGTTGCGGGCGAGCTTGAGGCGGACATGAGCGGAGCTCCCTCCTCTGTACTATTTGCTATGTCCGGCAAGGTCCCCCGGATCGTTGCGAAATCGTGCGCCGGAGCCGAAGAAAGAACGAGCCGGCGAGGCGCCGTCCGTGCGCCGGTTCGGCCGGCTGGACCTCGGAGGAACACGCGCCGGCGGCATCGCGAGCGGCCACGAGCGGGCGACGCCCCCGCCCCACGCCGCCCGGCGCGGCCACTCCCGTCACGCTGGCCGGCGTCCGGCGTGGCCTCCCTGGAAACGAAGACGTCCGCCGCACGGAGCAAGAAACCGGCGGAGGAGCGGATGAAAGAGCGCTTGTGCGGGAGACGGCGCGTGCCCCTAGAATCCCCGGTTTCAGGCGGAGGGGAAGGAGGAGGGAACAGTGGCAGGTTACGGATACAGCTATGTCACGGACAAGGCGTTCAGCGCCTTCGCGCGCGAGCTCGAACAAGGGGTCTGGAAGAGCATCTCGATAGAGAAGTACGATGTGCCGAACCGCGTTCCGGCGGCGTTGCTCCTCGAAGCGCCGCGCCCGGTCGTGTGGAAGACGCACGCCCGGTGGGCGATCGCGGGGCTCGACGAGGCGCTCGGCGTCGCATCGGCCGCGGAGCTCGCGGAGCTCGACGCGGAGTGGGACTCTTCGCAGCGGGCGCTCCACATGTTCCTCGGCTCGGCCGCGGAGCACCGAGAGCCCGCGCACCGCGACGCGGCCGTTCGGCTCCGCGGGGCCCTGCTCGCGGGGGCGGGCACCGAGCAGGCCGGCTATGGGTACGACGCCGAGGTGGACTTCGGCTGGCACCAGGTCGCCATCGCGGAGAGGGCGCCGCTCGCCGCCGATGTGAAGAAGGTGGGCGCCGCGGCGCACCTGAAGCGCATCGAGGAAGCAACGGCGGCCCTCGCCAAGGGCCTCGGCCGGGGCCCCGGCCAGAAGCGCGCAGCCCCCCGGTCGAAGCGCATCCGGGAGACCATGGTCGCTTGCAGGACGGCGTTCAACGCCATCCACGAGGAGATCGACTGGCTCATCGAGCACACGCCGAACGGCAAGCACCGCGAGCACCTGGAAGCGCTGCGCGCTCCCTTCCTGGCGCTGCTCGAGCGCAACCCGCCGCGCGCCCTGCCCGCCATCGAGGAGGAGAAAGAGGGCACCGGGGAGTCGCCGGCGCCGCCGCCGGAGACCCCGGCCGTCGCGCCGGGCTGAGCGCCTCCGCGGCGCCGGGAGCACGCTCCGGCTGCGCTCGACGCACGTCGAGACAGCACGCGTCGACAGCGTGGGCCGGGTCATCCGCGTGCGCCGTCACCCCGACGGCCACATCGCGGCAGCACGCGGTTCGTGCCGGACGAGCACGCCAACCGCGTCGAGGTCCACGAGCCCGACGGCGCGCGGCGGCGCATCGATTACGACTTCCTCGGGCGACCGGTCGCCGTCATCTCTCTTCTTCCGCCCCGGGCTCGAGAAGAGCATAGAATCCCGGCCGCATGATCGGCCAGAAGCTCGGCGGCAAGTACACCATCGACCGCCTGATCGGCGAGGGCGGCATGGGCGCCGTGTACGAGGGGCACCACGCGGGCACGGGCCGGCGCGTCGCGGTCAAGGTCATCACCGGGGACATCGCGAAGAAGCCGAAGCTGGCGCAGCGCTTCGAGGTGGAGGCGCAGGCGGCCGCGACGATCGCGTCGGACCACGTGGTGCAGGTGCTCGATGTCGGGCACGACGAGCGCGGCGCGCCGTTCATGGTGATGGAGCACCTCGCCGGCGAGGACGTGGCAGGCCTGCTCGCCCGCGTCTCCGCGCTCGCGCCCGAGGCCGCGGTGAAGATCGCGGTGCAGGCGTGCCTCGGCCTCGGGAGCGCGCACGCGCGCGGGATCGTGCACCGCGACGTGAAGCCCGGGAACCTGTTCCTGTGCGCGCGGGACGGCGGCGGCGTCACCGTCAAGCTGCTCGATTTCGGCATCGCCAAGATCACCGGCGAGGCCTCCGCGGGCGCGAAGCTCACGCGCACCGGCGCGATCATCGGATCGCCGATCTACATGTCGCCGGAGCAGGCGCGCACCGTGCACCATATCGATCACCGCACCGATCTCTGGTCGCTCGGCGTCGTCCTCTACGAGATGCTCGCGGGGCACGCGCCGCACCACGACATCGAGGCGCTCGGGGGGCTCATCTTCGCCATCTGCTCGCGCCCGGTGCCGCCGCTGCGCTCGGCCGCCCCGTGGGTCGATCCGAGGCTCGCGGCCGCGGTGGAGCGCGCGCTCGTGATCGATCCGGCGGGCCGCTACCAGAGCGCCGGCGAGATGGCGACGGTGCTGCGGACGTTCCTCCGGGGAGGCTCCGCCGAGCTCACGGCTGACATGCTCGTACCGGCGGACCGGCGCTGCGCACCCGATGCTGCGCACGGGGCCCTGGCGTTCGCGACGACGACCCGCGGCGAGCTGATCCCCCCCGTCGCGCCCGTCCCCCACGTGCCGCCGATCGCGCCGCTCGCTCCGCCGCGGAGCGCCGAGGTCGGGCTGGTCGCGGTGACGCCGCCGCCTCCGATCCCGCGACCCGCCGCGGCGAAGGAGGGCGCGTCGCCCTCGCCGGCGCTGTTCGTCGCGGGAGGCCTCGTGCTCGCCGCGCTCGGCGTGGGCGGCGCCTTCGCGCTGGGGTGGATCGGGCGTGACAGCGCCCCTTCCGGAGTCGCGCCGGCGAGCGGACTCGTCGTGGCGGGCGGAGGGAGCGCCTCGGGGACGCCGGCGGTGGTCCCGACGACCCAGGCAGGCACGACCGGCGAGATCACGGGGCCGATCACGAGCGTCCTCGGCGTGTGGCAGAGCAGCGACAAGAGCCGCGTGTACGACGCGGTGGCGGCGGGCGGCGGGGTGGAGCTGCGCGTGCGCGATCCGGAGCAGCTCGCGGGGCAAGGCTACGAGAAGGGGGAGGCGCGCTTCGTGCTGTCGCAGATCCCGGGCGATGTGTCGCTGTTCGAGGTGGAAGATCGGTTGCGGCCGCTGCCGCCCGAGCGCACCTCGTACGACGAGGCGCGGGCGCGACCGACGTGCCTCGTGACGCGGAAGAAGGTGGGCACGAAGCCGCTCCGGGCGCGCCTCGACGGCAACACCCTGAAGCTCGAGGTGGTGCGCCTCGCGGCGGACCTGTCGAACTTCGTCGTCGAACGGGGCCGCGTGGTCCGGTGCGAGGGGCTCGACGGCGCAAGCATGTCGATGGTGACGGGTGAGCTCGTTCGACCATGAAAGGGGAAGGGTAGGATGATTCGACGGAGCCCCCCGACGGGCAAGCAGTGGAGGGCGGCGTGGCTCCTTCTGGGCCTCGCGGGCGCGGCGTGCTGCGGGCCGCCTCCGACGCCGGTGACGCCGGTCTACGCCGAGGTGAGCCGCGGCGCCGACCACGACGGTGACGGCGTCGCCGACATCGACGACGCCTGCCCGGCCGCCCCGGAAGACGGCCTCCTCCCCAAGGCGAACGACGGTTGCCCGGCGCCCGACCCGGATCGCGACGGCGTGCTGCTCGCCGACGATCGCTGCCCCGACGCGAAGGAAGACGGCCAGGCGCCGATGCCCGCGGACGGCTGCCCCATGGCCGACGCCGACGCCGACGGGGACGGGGTCGCCGACGCGAAGGACAAGTGCCCCTCTCGCCTGGAGGACAACCAGGATCCCGACCCCGGCGACGGCTGCCCGTCCCCCGACACCGACGCCGACGGGATCGCCGACGTGGCCGACTGGTGCCCTGCACAGGCCGAGACGCTCAACGGATACAGCGACTCCGACGGCTGCCCGGACACCCCCCCTGCCGAGGTGGCGTTCGACGCCGACGCCTCGAAGAGCTACGTGCCGGAGCCGAAGAAGATCAACCCGACGACGCGCAAGCTCGGGGGCGCGGTGGGCCGCTCGCGCGCGGCCCCGGTGCCGGGTAAAGTGAGGCCGGTGGGCGGCAGCTCGGCCACGGTGCCGGGTGAAGTGAAGCCGGTGAGCGGCCCGTGAGGCGAGGAGACGACATGAACGGAAGCCCGAAGACTGGCCATCTCCGCCGGGGCCTGCTCCCGGCCGTCGCGCTCGCGGGCGCGCCCTTGCTCCAGGCGTGCGGTCCCGCCGAGGTGCAGCTCGAACCGCTCTCGGTGGTCGACCTGCAGGTGCGGCCGGCGTCGGGTCAGCGCCTGTTCTGCCCCGGCGACCCCTTCCAGGTCGAGGTGGTGGCGAAGCTGAAAGACGGCACCACGTGCAGCAGCACCGACCGGACGCGCGGCTGCCTGGACCAGAAGGACGCGGTGATCAAGCCGGAGGACGTCCGGATCGCGGGCAGTGCCGGGTTCCGCGGGGAGCCGGCGGAGCAGTTCGTCTGGATCCCGCCGACGAACCCCCTGGAGACCGCCACCGGGCTGGCACTGAAAGGTTGGCTGGAGAAGATGGTCGCCGGTCAGACCACGACGTCCATGGTGGGCGAGTCGGAGCTCCGGCCCGTGTATCAGTGCCAGAACAGGGGGTGGTATTCCGGCGGCGGCTACGGCGCGCACGGGCCCGACGTGGAGGTCGCGATCACGACCCTGTCGACCCCCTATTACCCTGACGCGGCGCTGATCCGCGTCAAGGCGATGGGCGGGCGCGCCTATTTCATCAGCCCGTCGATGGATCAGACGGTGCAGATCTTCTCGAAGGGGCAGATGGGCGCTCCCGGGCGCACCGGCGAAAACGGCGAAGACGGCGAAAACGGCGAGGATGGTAAAGACGCCGCCGTCGGCGCCGCCGCCTGCACGCCGGGCGGCGACGGCACGAACGGCACCGACGGCGGGCCCGGCGGGCCCGGCGGCGACGGCGGCGACGGCGGCGACGGCGGTCCGATCCGCATCGTGCTCGACGAGGCGGCGGCCGACAAGGTGAGGGACCGCGTGGTCACGTGGAGCCCCGGCGGGGACGCGGGGCCGGCGGGCCCTGGAGGGCAGGGGGGTCGGGGGGGTCGCGCCGGCGCCGGCGGCCAGGGTGGTCTGTTGGCGCCGGCCTGCAAGGAGACGAAGGGCAAGGACGGCAAACCGGGTCGGAACGGGCGAGCGGGCGTCCCGGGTCGGCCGGGCCAGCCGGGCCGGCCGGGGCCGCCGCCGGAGGTGACGACGATGCCGCGGGCGTCGCTGTTCGCGGCGGAGATGGGGGTGATCACGCGCATCGAGGCCGCGAAGGCGAAGCCGCAGTAGCGCGCTCGAAGAGCGGCGCGCCGAGCGTGTCCTCGAGCTGCTTGACACGCTGGCCGAAAGCGGCGGGGGTGACCCGGGCTCGAGAGCTCCTGGCGGCCGAGCTCCCGGCCATCGCGGTCATGGAGCACGATCGCTCCCCGGAACGCCGTCCCCTTGCGCTGGAGAGGAGGAGAAAGAGGGCACCGGGGAGTCGCCGGCGCCGCCGCCGGAGACCCCAGCCGTCGCGCCAGGCTGAGAGCCTCCGCGGCGCCGGGCGCCCGCGCCGCCCGTCCCCTCGGACAGCAGCCGTCCGCGCCGCCCGTCCCCTCGGACGGCAGCCGTCCGCGCCGCCCGCCCCCTCGGACAGCAGCCGCCCGAGCCGCCCGCCCCCTCGGACAGCAGCCGCCCGAGCCGCCCGCCCCCTCGGACAGCAGCCGTCCGCGCCGCCCGCCCCCTCGGACAGCAGCCGCCCGAGCCGCCCGTCCCCTCGGACAGCAGCCGCCCGAACCGCCCGCCCCCTCGGACAGCAGCCGCCCGAGCCGCCCGCCCCCTCGGACAGCAGCCGCCCGAGCCTCCCGCCCGGCCTGACCGGCGCTCACTCGCCCCCCTCCCGCGCCTTGGACGGCGAGACGGGCAGAGCCGGGCCCCGCTCCGGGACGATGGTGAGATCGCCGTCCGCCTCCAGGATGGCCCATCGCACCTGGGAGAGGTGCTCCAGCCCGCTCTTGTGCATCTCGGATACGATCTCGTCCGGCTGGATCCGCTCGCGATTGCAGGCCTCCTCGAGGATACGTCCCTTCGCGACCAGCACCGTGGGCGAGCCGTCGATGACCTTGGACGCCCCCGGGAAGAGGTGCGTCACGATGGACGTCAGGAACACGAGCACCAGGACGGTGGACACGCCCGCGAGCGCGTTCGCGAGCGACGCCTCGCGGACGAGGGACTGAGAGACGATCTCGGGGATCAGCATGAGCGTGACGAGCTCGAACGGCGACATCGAGCTGAGCTCGCGCTTGCCGAGCACGCGGAACGCCGCGGCGAGGAACACGTAGACGAAGGCGACGCGGGCGACGGTCTCCATGGCTGTCTCAGGGGAAGATGAAGGTGCGGAGCGGCGCCTTTACGCCGCGCTCCCCACCGCACGACAGGGTTGCGTTGCCCTCGGCGAGCCAGCTGCGCTCGCCGCGGAGCTCGATGTCGAGCCGGCGTCGCTCGCCGGGCGCGACGTCACCCAGCTCGAAGCGCCCGAATGCCGCCTCTGCAGGCGTGGTGTGGTGCTCCTCGAAGCTGTCCAGGTAAGCCTCGTCGATCGTGAGCGCTGCCGCCCGGCAGGGCTCGCCCGCCGCGTTCCCCACGTCGAACGTGACCCGCTCCATGTCGCGGAAACGCATCCGCTCGGGGTAGGTGACGCGCAGGGTGAGCCCCTGCGCCGTCGCCTCGCGCGTCCCCCGCGCGTGCATGAACAAGGCGCTCGCGGCCACGCAGGCGAGCGCGAACGCGCCGAGCGCGTGCGGTGGATTCAGGGCGAGCCGGCGCCGCAGGGGCGGCGCCGGCGGCGGTGCGGGCTCGGGTTCGGACGGCGCCCTGTGCGACCTGGCGCGCGCCCGGGCGGTCCCAGGAGCAGAGATCTCGCGTTCGGCAGGGATCATCGCGCCCACGCCGTTCAAGACTGGTGCCGCACCCCGCTCGCGCAGGCGCGGCCCGCTCGCGCGACAGCCGTTCTGCGCCGGAGAGGCCGCTTGCCTCGCTGGCGCCGCAGAACGCGCTGCGGGCGTGGCGCTTTGCCACATCGCGAGCCTCCTCCCGCCCACGTCCCAGCGCGATCGCGCCTTGGCGACGTGGCACACGGACTGCTTGAGCCGTTCTGGTGAGGACGCGCGGGCCGCTGTGGCAATCGAGCTGCGGCCGCCCGGCGTTCGGGACTCGACATGACCTGCTCGGTGCCGACGTTTCCAGGCTCCAGGGCGGACTCCAGCACCGGTCGCGCAGCGGCGAGGAGCGCGCTTCACACGACGCGCCTCCTCCCGGGGATGAAATGGGTGCTCGAGTCGCTCCTTGATGACATCGCGCTTGCCCGGGAGCGGATATGGATCTCCACTTACATCTACCGCAACGATCTCATGGGCCATCGCTTCGCCGACGCCTTCGCGAACGCCGCGCGCCGCGGCGTGGACGTCCGGCTCCTGTACGACGCGCTCGGCAGCCACACGACGCCGGCGGCGTTCTTCGAGGACATGAGGGCTCGCGGCATCCGCGCCCGCGCTTACAGGCCGTTCGGCGCGGTCCTCCGCGGGGGCGCCCTGTTTCCGCGAGAGCACTCGCGCATCGTGGTGATCGACGGCGCCGGGTATGTCGGTGGCGCTGCGTGGGCCGACGAGTGGCTTCCGCGCGACGAGGGCGGTGACGGCTGGCACGAGGTCTGTAGCCGGGTGATGGGGCCCTGCGTGACCGACATGGCGCGGGCGTTCGAGTGCCGCTGGATGCTCGCCGACGAGGCGGCGGGGCGCTCGTTCGATTACTGGACGGGCGGCGTCTACGACGACGTGGAGTTCATCACCGACGCGCCCGCGCCGCCCGCGGTCATCTACGAGCGCCACATCGAGCGGGTGCGCGCCGCGCGGCGGAGGGTATGGATCGAGAACGCGTATTTCTGCCCTCCCCGCGGGCTCGAGCGCGAGCTCATCGACGCCGCGCGCCGCGGGATCGACGTGAAGATCATCGTGCCGCGCGACTCCGACCTTCCGGCCATCCGCCATGCGAGCCTCGCGCGGTACACGTCATGGCTGGAGAACGGGCTGCAGATCTACGAGTTCCTCCCGTCGATGCTCCACGCGAAGTTCGCGGTGATCGACGACGACTGGGCGACGGTGGGGACCTTCAACGCGAACTCGACGAGCCTGAGGTGGGTGAGCGAAGCGAACCTCATCGTCAAGCAGCCCGCCTTCGTGAGGGACGCTGCCCTCCTGTTCGAGCAGGACATCGAGCGGAGCGAGGCCGTGCGCCTCGACAACCTGCCCAGGCAGGGCCCGTTCGCGCAGGCGCGAAACGCGCTGTGGAGCTTTGGCCTCGACCTGCTGGAGCCTCGCCATGCGGGCGTGCGCCGGAGCGGCGCGCTCCCCGAGGCCGAACGCGAGGGCGGGCTCCTGCAGGCGCTCGGCGTCTAGAGCGGCGGTCACCCGCTTCGGATACGGGCCCATCTCGACGTTTTCGGTGCTCAGCGCACCGGAGTGCGCTTCCGCGCCGAAAACGCCGATCTGGGCCCGTCTCCTGTGCGGGTGACCGCCGCTCTAGATTCGCGTCTCAGCCAGCCCGCGAGAGATCGCTGATACGCGGACCTGGAACACCAGTCTGCTTGGAAACCGGAGAAATGAACCGCCAAGAACGCCAAGAAGACAATGAAGTCTTGGCGTCCTTGGCGCTTTGGCGGTTCAACTTCTTGCTGTTTGCGTGCGGCTTCAGCTCGCTTGTCGCATCTCTCTGATGCGGGGTGCGGAATCTCGTCCTCCGCGCCCTGAGCCGCTACGGCGCTGCTGGAGCGCTCGACGAGCCCTCCGCTGCCCCGGAATCCGCGGCCGGCGGCGGCTCCTCGGTCGGTGGCCGACGGACGCCCGGCTCGCGCTCGGCCGCGCCGGCGTCGTCGTAGACATCGGCGGCGCTCGTCGAGGCGTCGGGCGCCGGCGGGCAGGCCGCCTCCCCGCCTTCTCGGCCTCCACCCGCCGGACAGGCGGCGCCCCCGGGCTCCTGCACCGAGCCGGCAGGGGCCGGCTGCGCGAGGGGCGGCGCCGCCTCCGCGCCCGCATCCGGCCCGGGCGGCGCGCTCGCCGCCTGCGCCGGCGGCTTCCCGGTCGCGGCCGGCGCGCTCACCGCCGGTGCGGCGATCGCAGCCGGCGCGGCGGCCGCGGTCGGCGTAGCCGGTCCAGGAGCCGCGGCTTTCAGGGCACGCGCCGGGCGCGGCGCCGCAGCCTGCGCGGGCGGCGCCACGCGCTGGTGCTCCACGCGGGCCGTCAGGGAGCTCGCCTCGGGCGCTGGCCCCGCCGGAGAGGGCGCCTCGGCGACCGCCGCCGGGGGCTGGACCGGCGCCGCGGGCGTCAGCCCGACCGCGCGACCTGTCTTGCCCAGCGCCACGCTCCACACCGCCGCTCCCATCAGGAGCACGAACCCGGCCGCAGCGACACCGCGGAACGGGATGCGCTCCCGCAACGACGGCCGCAGCGATGGAGGCGCCGCCCCCGGCACATTCACATTCACCATCGCGGTCGCCTCGGACCACGCGCGCTCGCCGCTCTCCTCGATCCCCTTGCCCTCCACCGTCACCGGCGCCCTGCGCGCCGCCACCGCCGGCGCCATCCGCGCGGGCGTCGTGGGCAGCTGCAGCTCCAGCGAGTCGTCCGCGCGACGCGAGTGCAGCGTCGGCGCGGAGCTCACCTCGACCGACCGCGGCGACGGCGCCGGGAGCTGGCTGGTCCGCTCGTCCAGCCATTGCGCGCGGAGCGAAGCGCCGCACACGTCCTCCGCGACACCCCTCGATACGAGCCATGTCGCGAGCGCGACGCCGAGCTCGCGCATGTTCCCCCAGCGGTCCGCCGGATCCTTGCGCAGCCCGCGATCGATGATCGACCAGAGCGCCGGATCCGTGCCGCACCGCTCGACGAGCGAGCGCACCGGATCCTGGATGATCGCGCGCAGCGTCCCGAACCCCTGCTCGCCGGCATACGGCGTCTCGCCCGCGATGGCCTCGTAAAGCATCGTGCAGAGCGCCCAGACGTCCGCGCGATGATCGAGCTGGCCATGCCCCATCGCCTGCTCCGGCGGCATGTACTGCGGAGTCCCGATCACGGCCGCGCCGGTCGATCCGGACGCGGGCTCGGTCCACGTCACCTTGGCGATCCCGAAATCGACGACTTTCGGTTGTATCCTCCCGTCGCCCTGGTGCGCGAGCATCACGTTGTCCGGCTTGAGATCCCGGTGAACCACGCCCCGCTCGTGGGCCGCGTGCATCGCGCTCGCGACCGGCAGGAGGACCGCGACCGTCGCCTCGGGCGTGAGCCGGCGCTCGCGGCAGAGCACGTCCCGGAGGGCCTCGCCCTCCAGGAGCTCCATCACGATGTACGGCGTGCCGCCCTCGGTCTTGCCGAGATCGAAGACACGCACGATCCCGGGATGGCTGAGCTTCGCCGCGGCCCGCGCTTCACGGAGCAGGCGCTCGGCGATCGCGGGCGAGCGCATCTCCGGCCGCAGCACCTTGATGGCCACGTTGGCCTCGAGCGCCGTGTTCGTCGCGACCCAGACAGACCCCATCGCGCCCTCTCCTGCTTTGCGGAGGAGCTGGTACTTGTCGCCCACCACCGTACCGCCCTCGAAGCACTCCCCCACGGTGTGCTCGAATGCCTGGGTCATGTTGCTCGACATGCGCTCTCCTGCCGTCTGCTCCGGCCATCCGCCGCTCGCCACGCGCTCGCCACGCGACGGCACGCGCCGAATCTGGAGCATCGCGTGTGCCAGGCGATCCTCTCAGGGAGCGCCTGAACACCTGCACGGGCGCGTCAGCGCCAGCGCGCCTCAGCGAGGCAACTTGCCACGTGCCTTTCGCCTTCCCGCGAGCGCTCAGATGAAGCTGTCGTAAGGACGCCCCCGCGAGCTCTCGCTCCGGACGTCCTCGGCGCCGGCATACTCGAGGATCAATTCCAGGATCTCGACGTCTCGCTCCGAAGAGGCATTTACGCCCACGAGGATCGCGCCTTGTCCCACGCCGCTGTCGTACGCGCTCGCCCGGTGCTCCGGGATCCCGGCGCCGACGAGCGCGGTGACGAGCCCGCCGGTCGCGTCGCCCGCGTCGGCGAGCGCGGCCTCGATGGGCCCCGCCGCCACGAGCCCCAGGCCAGGGAACGCCACGCTCGTGCCGAGCACCGCGAGCGCGGCCGCGGACGCCCCCGGCGCCCCACCGACGCCCGTCGCCGCATCCGAGCCGGCTCTGCTCTCGGCGCGCTGGCCGCGCCCCGCGTCGGTCATGACAAGGCTGATGGCGTCGCGCGTGTATCCGCAGCTCATCACGCGCTCAACCGACCTCTCGGCGTCCGACCATGTCCTGACAAGACCGGTCACCAGCTTTGTCCTCACCTACAGCTCCTTTCCCGACGAACGTCCTCGCGCGCGTCTCCTGCCTGTATTCTGGAATCCCACATCGCCACAGCAGAAGGCATGCCAAGAGAAAATGTGGCAAATCCTCGGCAGCTTGCGCTGTCGACCGCCCGGCGTCTGCGCAAGTTGTTGCGCAGATGCGCCAACCCGAGGTGCCGTTGCGGCGAAGACGAAACGCCGGACGCGCTCAGGCGCGATCCGCGCGGCGCCGTGGGGAGCGACGGTGAGGCGAGATGACGCGAGCTCAGCGATGGAGCCAGATGCGGAGCTGTGCCAGCAGCTGCTCCGTGTCGACGGGCTTCGAGATGTAGTCTGTCGCGCCCGCCTCCAGGCACTTCTCCCGATCGCCCTTCATCGCCCTCGCCGTGACGGCGATGATCGGTAGCGTCTGGAATGCCGGCCGTTTGCGGATTGCGCGGATCGTGTCGTATCCGTCCATCTCCGGCATCATGATGTCCATGAGGACGACATCGATCCCGCTCGTCCTCTCCAGGAGCTCGATGGCGGCCTTGCCCGTGTCGGCGGTGAGGGCCGTCATCCCGTGGCTCTCGAGGACGGTCTTCAGCGCGTAGATGTTGCGGAAATCGTCGTCGACGATCAGCGCACACTTCTCGGAGAGCGCGGCGGCCGACTCGTGGAGCTGCTCCACGACGAGCCGCGTCGGCTCCGGCAGATCGGAGAGCCGGCGGTGCAGCGCGAGCGTAACCTCGTCGATCAGGCGCTCTCTCGACTGGACGTGCTTCACGGGGAGCCTCTGCGCCAGCCGGGAGAGGAGCGCCTCGTCTTCCCCGGCGACGCCGGCCGGCGCGTACACGATGGCCGTGAGATCCGCGAAGCGCCCTGCGCGATCGACGCGCTCGATGAGCTCGAGGCCGGGCATGTCCGGCAGGTCCAGGTGGAGCACGATCGCGTCGAACGCCTCGCGCTCGAGCGCGTCGAGCGCCTCCCGGGCCGTCGTCGCGCTGGCGACCGCGGTCGCCTCGCCCCCGAGCAGCTCGGTCACGGAGGCGAGGGAGGCCTCGTCCCGCGCCACGACGAGCACGCGGCGCAGCGGTGAGCCGATGAGCCCGGCGAGCCGCGCGAACGCCTCGTCGAGCGCCGTCCTGCTGCTGAGCGGCTTGTTGAGCAGCCCCACCGCGCCCATCCGTCGCGCGCGGCTCCGCTCCTCCTCCGTCTCCGTCGTGATCACCTGGACCGGGATGTGCCGCGCCGAGAGGTCGCGCTTCAGGCAGTCGAGCACCCGCCACCCGTCGACGTCGGGCAGGTTGATGTCCAGCGTGATCGCCGCGGGCTCGAGCTCTCGCACCAGCGACAGCGCGGTCGCGCCGCGGACGGCGACGATCGCCTTGAAGCCGTGCTCCCGCGCGACATCCACGAGGAAACGGGCGAACACGGTGTCGTTCTCCACGATCAGGATCGCGCGGTCGCCAGGGCGGACGCTCTCGCTGTCGTCGATGATCTGGGTGTCCGCGCTCGCGGACGTGCGATCCGACGGCCGGCTGCTGTGGACGGCGTCCTCGCTGGGCGACGGCGCGTCGAGGACGTGCGTGGGCTGCCTCCGCGCCGCCCGCACGGGCCGGAAGGTGCGCGGCAAATAGAGCGTGAACGTGCTGCCGCGGCCCGGCGCGCTGACCAGCGTGAGGTCGCCGCCGAGCATCCCCGCGATCTCCCGGCTGATCGCGAGCCCGAGCCCCGTGCCGCCGTACTTGCGGCTCGTGCTCCCGTCCGCCTGCTGGAACGCCTCGAAGACGATCTGCTGCTTGTCCGGCGCGATCCCGATGCCTGTGTCATGGACGGAGAGCGCGATCACCGCGTCGGCCCGGCTGAGCACATCGTTCTCATGGCTCCAGCCGCCGCGGGCCACTGTCACCTCCAGGACCACCTTGCCGCGCTCGGTGAACTTGAAGGCGTTCGACAGCAGGTTCTTGATCACCTGCTGCAGCCGCTTCGCGTCGGTGAACATCGACGGCGGCAGCGTCGATGAGAAGGAGAGCTCGAAATCGAGCTTCTTCGCCTCGGCGACGTGCCGGAACGTGCGGCGCACGTAGTCCGAGAGGTCGGCGAAGCTGATCTCTCCGACGTCGACGACGACGGTGCCCGACTCGATCTTCGTGAGATCGAGGATGTCGTTGATGAGCCCCAGGAGATCGGTGCCCGACGCGTGGATCGTCTTCGCGAACTCGACCTGCCGCGGGGTGAGGTTCTGGTCGTTGTTCCTGGAGAGCTGATCCGAGAGGATGAGGAGGCTGTTCAGCGGGGTCCTGAGCTCATGGGACATGTTGGCCATGAACTCCGACTTGTACTTGGACGTGAGGGCGAGCTGCCGCGCCTTCTCCTCGAGGGCCTGGCGGGCCTGCTCGACCTCGTGGTTCTTCCGCTCGACCTCGACGTTCTGCTCCGCCAGGAGCCGCGCCTTCTCGCCGAGCGCGGCGTTCGTCTCCTGGAGCTCCTCCTGCTGGCTCTGGAGCTCGCGCGCCAGCGACTGGGACTGCTTGAGCAGGTCCTCGGTGCGCATGTTGGCCTCGATCGTGTTGAGCACGATGCCGATCGACTCGGTGAGCTGGTCGAGGAACGCCTGGTGGGTCGGGCTGAAGCGCTCGAGCGACGCGAGCTCGATGACGGCCTTCACCTGCCCCTCGAAGAGCACGGGCATCACGATGATGTTGACCGGGGGCGCGTCGCCGAGGCCGCTCGTGATCGTGATGTAGTCGGGGGGCGCGTTGACGAGCAGGATCTTCACCTTCTCGAGCGCGCACTGCCCGACGAGCCCCTCGCCCAGCTTGAACTGGTTGTCGACGTGCTTGCGCTCCTTGAACGCGTAGCTCGCGAGCAGCTTCAGGACGGGCTCCTCGCGCGAGGAGTCCATGACGTAGAAGACGCCCTGCTGCGCCGTGACGACGGTGGCGAGCTCGGACAGGATGGATCGGCCGACGGTGAGGAGATCCTTCTGCCCCTGGAGCATGCGCGAGAACTTGGCGAGGTTGCTCTTGAGCCAGTCCTGCTCGCTGTTCTTCAGCGTCGTGTCCTTGAGGTTCCGGATCATCTCATTGATGTTGTCCTTCAGCGCGGCGACCTCGCCCTGCGCCTCGACCTTGATCGACCGGGTGAGGTCGCCCTTGGTCACGGCGGTGGCGACCTCGGCGATCGCGCGCACCTGCGTGGTGAGGTTCGCCGCGAGCTGGTTCACGTTGTCGGTGAGGTCCTTCCACGTGCCGGCCGCGCCGGGCACGCTCGCCTGCCCGCCGAGCTTTCCCTCGACGCCGACCTCGCGCGCCACCGTCGTCACCTGCGCCGCGAACGTCGCGAGCGTCTCGATCATCCCGTTGATCGTGTCCGCGAGCGCCGCGATCTCCCCCTTGGCGTCGACGACCAGCTTGCGCTTGAGATCGCCGTTGGCGACCGCGGTGACGACCTTGGCGATGCCGCGCACCTGGTTCGTCAGGTTGCCGGCCATCGAGTTCACGTTGTCGGTGAGGTCCTTCCAGGTGCCGGCGACGCCGCGGACGTCGGCCTGTCCGCCGAGCTTCCCCTCGGTGCCGACCTCGCGAGCGACGCGGGTGACCTCGGAGGCGAAGGAGCGGAGCTGATCGACCATCGTGTTGATGGTGTTCTTGAGCTCCAGGATCTCGCCCTTGACGTCGACGGTGATCTTCTCGGAGAGGTCGCCGTTGGCGACGGCGGTGGTGACGGCGGCGATGTTGCGCACCTGGGAGGTGAGGTTGCCGGCCATCGAGTTGACGGAGTCGGTGAGGTCCTTCCAGGTGCCGGCGACGCCGCGGACGTCGGCCTGTCCGCCGAGCTTTCCCTCGGTGCCGACCTCGCGCGCGACGCGGGTGACCTCGGAGGCGAAGGAGTTGAGCTGATCGACCATCGTGTTGATGGTGTTCTTGAGCTCCAGGATCTCGCCCTTGACGTCGACGGTGATCTTCTTGGAGAGGTCCCCCTTGGCCACGGCGGTGGTGACGGTCGCGATGTTGCGCACCTGGGCCGTGAGGTTCGACGCCATCGAGTTGACGGAGTCGGTGAGGTCCTTCCATGTGCCGGCGACGCCGCGGACGTCGGCCTGTCCGCCGAGCTTCCCCTCGGTGCCGACCTCGCGCGCGACGCGGGTGACCTCGGAGGCGAAGGAGTTGAGCTGATCGACCATCGTGTTGATGGTGTTCTTGAGCTCCAGGATCTCGCCCTTGACGTCGACGGTGATCTTCTTCGAGAGATCGCCGTTGGCGACGGCGGTGGTGACGGCGGCGATGTTGCGCACCTGCGCCGTGAGGTTGCCGGCCATCGAGTTGACGGAGTCGGTGAGGTCCTTCCATGTGCCGGCGACGCCGCGGACGTCGGCCTGTCCGCCGAGCTTCCCCTCGGTGCCGACCTCGCGCGCGACGCGGGTGACCTCGGAGGCGAAGGAGCGGAGCTGATCGACCATCGTGTTGATGGTGTCCTTGAGCTCCAGGATCTCGCCCTTGACGTCGACGGTGATCTTCTTCGAGAGATCGCCCGTGGCGACGGCGGTGGTGACGGCGGCGATGTTGCGCACCTGGGAGGTGAGGTTGCCGGCCATCGAGTTGACGGAGTCGGTGAGGTCCTTCCAGGTGCCGGCGACGCCGCGGACGTCGGCCTGTCCGCCGAGCTTCCCCTCGGTGCCGACCTCGCGCGCGACGCGGATGACCTCGGACGCGAAGGAGCCGAGCTGCTCGACCATCGTATTGACCGTCTTGGCGGTCCGGAGGAACTCGCCGTCGAGCGGCCTGCCGTCCACCTCGAGGGCCATCATCTGCGAGAGATCGCCCTTGGCCACGGCGCCGATGACGCGCGCCGTCTCTGCGGTGGGGTGGACGAGATCGCCGATCAGCGCGTTGATGCACGCGATCTCGTCGGCCCACGCGCCGCTCACCTCGCCGATGAAGGCGCGCTGCGAGAGCTTGCCCTCCTTGCCCACCGCGCGGCTCAGGCGGGCGAGCTCCTTCGCGAGCTTCTCGTTGCGCTCGACGACGTCGTTGAACGTGTCGGCGATCTTCCCGTCGAGCCCGAGCCAGTGGACGGGCAGCCGCACCGAGAAATCGCCCTTCTTGAGGTGCGTCAGCGACATCAGCAGCGTCCGCCGGTCGAGCTCGTCGCTCTCGATCGGCGCGGGGGCGCGGGGGCGCTCGGCCGGGCCGCTCTTCCTCGCGCTCGCGCTCGCGCGCGCGGCGCCGTGCAGCCCGTCCCCGGACGCGCCCTTCTTGCTCTTGCCATTGCCGGCTCTCGCCTTGCGGGCTGTCTTGTCGAGGTCGCTTCGCTGCTCCATGCCGCCGTTCTCCTGGTCCCGCCGCGGGCAGGACCGATCTGTTAAGGGAAATGAGCGCACGCCCCGGGCGCGGAGGGCGCCGGGGGCGGTGGAGGCCGTCGGGCCAGGCGCCCCGGAGCTACCTCGGGGCGCCGCGGCGCTGCCGCGAGGGGGGGAGAGGGCGACAGGGGGAGAGGCCTTTTCGCCTGGACGGCGGCGCCGTCGATCGACGCTGCGCTCGGGTTTCGCGGATCGCTTCGCGCCACCGAGGAACGGGGCTCTCGCTGCCCGGCCGCGAGGGGTCCGTCGGGTCCCATCGGGCTCAGGCTTCGTGGCACGTTGGCCATGCGCTTCTGCTCCCACCGCGCAGCAGCATGGGCTCGTATTACTACGCAGGCGCGCAGCCGGGCAAGCTTCGCGCCGCGCGCGGCGCGTGCGGCGCGCAGCGCGCGCGTGTGGTGCGCAAGGCGCGCGTGCAGCGGCGGCGGGACAGCCGACCAGGGGGCGCCCAGCGCCGGCGCGGCCGCCCTCCGAGGTGCTGTCTCAGGCCACGTCGGACTTGGGCGAGCGGCGCCTCGTCGGGAGATCGCCCGGCTTCTTGCGCGGCGTGATGATGCAGTAACGCCCTGCCTCTGCCACCTTCTCATGGACGCCCGACTCCATGGGATCTCGCGCCGTCCTGAGCGGCGGCAGCCATCGCGACACGTTCGCGAGGCACGACGTGCGCTCGGGAAACGGAGAGTGACGGGGGGGAGGCCGGTCCGTCGCTGCGCGGTGCGGCCGCTCCGCGGGGGCGTCATACGACCGCTCCGGGATCGCGTCATACGGCCGCTCCACGGTGGCGTCATACGACCGCTCCACGGTGGCGTCGTACGGCCGCTCCGCGGGGGCGTCATACGACCGCTCCGGGGTCGCGTCACACGGCCGCTCCGCGGGGGCGTCATACGACCGCTCCGGGGGCGCTCCGTGGTGCGGCCGCTCCGAGGGGGACACGTGCTGCGGCGCGAACGGGGCGGCGTTCTGCGCGGGGAGCGTACCGGAGGACGCGCGCCGCTTCGCGGTCGTGGCGGCGATGCGGGCCCGGAGGTCCTCGACGTGCCTTGCGAGCCGCTCCGTCTCCGCGGTGAGCCGCGTGAAATCCTCCTCGGTGAGCCGAGTGAAGTCATCGATCTGGCTTCTGCGCTCTGACATAAACGAGTCCTTTGCCGCGATCCTTCAGCTGCTCTCGACGCCCGTCCGCTTCGCTGCACATTGCAATCTGCACGCCGCATGCCGCCCCGCCTGGGTCGGTCGCACGCACCCGGCGGGGGTCGAGCGGCGCTGGGGCGAATTGCCGCAACGTGGCAAACCTGCCGCCATCCGTCCTCGCGATCGCTGCTCGACGATCGGCAAAGATCCGGCTGGACACGCGGGGTGGGCTCGGCGGCATGCCCTGTGCCGTGGTGACGCCGCACACACGATGGATGAGCCCGGCGCGCCTCGCCCGGTCACGGCCTCCTCCGCCGCGCTCGGGGGCGCGGCGGGGAGGCCCGTATCGGGGCTCCTGACCACGGAGGCGCGCGCGGCGCTGGTGCGCTGGTGAAGGAGTGGACCCATGCAGAACTCGTACTTCGAATCGGTCGGCGCCCGGCTGGGGATCCCCGGTGATGGCTTGTGGCCGTGGGTGATCGTCGCGGCCAGCGTCCCGGTCGGCTTCGGGCTCGCTCGGATCGCCGTGGGCGTCTTCCGGCGCGCCGGTTCGGTCGTCGTGCGACGGACCGCGACGCCGTGGGACGAAAAGACACTCGACGCGGCAATCGGCCCCGTGACCCTTTGTCTCGGGATCGTCCTGACAGCGGGCCTCGCCAAGCTCACGCGGCTCGGTCAGGGCCTCGTGACCGATCTGCGGTCGCTCCTCTCGGCGCTGTTCATCGGCGGGGTGGCGTGGCTCCTTCTGCGCATCGTGGGGATCCTTACGGAGGTGCTGGACGCGCGCGCCCTTCGGCATCTCGAGGAGGGGAGCGAAGCGTCCCGCGGGCTCCGCACCCAGGCCCGCGTGCTCGAGCGGGTCGCGCGGGTGCTCATCGTGATCGTGGCGGGCGCGCTCGTGCTCATGAACTTCGAGGCGGTGAGGAACGTCGGTGTCTCGCTGCTGGCGTCGGCCGGCATCGCGGGCGTCGTGCTCGGCCTCGCGGCGCAGAAGCCGGTCGGCGCGATCCTGTCGGGCCTCCACATCCTGTTCACCCGCCCCATCGACCTCGGCGACAAGGTCGTTGTGGATGGCGAGTTCGGGACGATCGAGGAGATCAAGCTCACCCACGTGGTCGTGAAGCTCTGGGACGAGCGGCGGCTCATCGTCCCGACGGCGAGGCTCCTGGATCAGTCGTTCCAGAACTGGACGAAGCACGGATCGGAGAAGCTGGGCACCGTCGAGATCCACGTGGATTACCGGACCCCGGTGGACGCCGTGCGGCGGCATTTCGAGGCGATCCTCCCGAGCAGCGAGCTCTGGGACGAGCGTGTGAAGGCCGTCCAGGTCACGAATGTGACAGAGCGCACGATCGAGGTGCGCCTCCTCGTCTCGGCGCGCGATCCTGGGCGGCTGTTCGATCTGCGGTGCTGGCTTCGTGAGGAGATGATCCGCTGGGTTCAGGAGCTCGAGGGGGGCGCGTACCTGCCGCAGGAGCGTTTGACGCGGACCGCCTCGGTCACGGAAGCGGTCGAGGGTCGTGGTCCGGCCTCGGGCCGCGCGCGCCGGGCTGGAGCGGGCGATGGGCTGCCCGGTGTGGCGCCGTGACGGCGCGCGCCCGACGTGGTGCGGAATGCCACACCATGGCGTTCAGGTGGGGTGCGATGAACCCGGCGCGTCCGCTGCGCACGTCCGGCGCGTCGACGTCGTGTCTCAGGTGCTCTGACGGCAGGACGACCAGGGAGGCGCGGATCAGCCCTTCAGAGGCGTCCCGCGCTCCCTGACCGCCGGTGGCGGCGCCGCCCGCCGCTCCCTCGCACGGGAGGCGCAGGAAACCGGCATATGGCTTGCAGTGAAATCAGAAAGATCTGGGACAGTTGCCCGTCCGTCGAGCCGTCGATCGCGCGACGAGGTGTTCGCCACGCCCCGGGGGAAAGGGGGCAGTGGCACGTCGGAACTGCGCCTCCCGCCATGTGCAGGTGCCTGCGCGGGAACCCAGGAGCAAGACACCATGAAGTCGGTCATCAGGATCACGCGGCTCGGCGGTGTGGATGTGGTTGCGCACGTGGCGTTCGGCCTGCTGCTCCCGATCGGGGCGCTCCAGTGGGGGGCGCGGCACGGGGGGAG
Source organism: Sorangium sp. So ce375 (assembly GCF_051473855.1). Lineage (NCBI taxonomy): Bacteria > Pseudomonadati > Myxococcota > Polyangiales > Polyangiaceae > Sorangium > Sorangium sp. So ce375. Next base: position 7,196,498 of record NZ_CP150335.1, on the reverse strand, counting down.
CGGCGTGCTCTTCGGCTGCGGGCTGGGCGTGGCGCTGCTCGGCTGCGTGGCCGTGCAGGCGCTCGTGCACGGGATCGTGGCGAGGCAGCTCGGGCTGAGGCTGCGGGAGATCCTGCTCTCGCCGCTCGGCCCGATCGTCAGCCGATCGCGTCCCGCTGCCGGGCAGGCGCAGGGCGCCGCGCTCGGTCTCGCGGCGAACGTGGCCCTCGCGGTGCTCTTCTTTCTGGCCGTCGAGGCCCAGCGCGGGGCGGGCGAGCTCGGGTGGGCCTCGGTCCTTCAGGCCGTCGAGCCGCCCTCGCGCGAGGCCGCGATCGTGTGGATCGCCTGCGCGAACCTGGGGATCGCGCTGCTCGGCCTGCTGCCGGCGTTGCCGTTCGAGGGGGGGCGCGCGCTGCGCGAGGCGCTCTCGCCGCTCACCGGCACCTGGCTCGCGACGTCGATGACCGCGGCGCTCGGCCAAGCGACGGCGGCGGTGCTGTTCTTCATGGGCCTGTTCGGCGGCCAGCTCGTCGCGGCCGCGCTGTCGGCGCTCCTCTTCCTGGAAGCGCGGCGGGAGTGGAGCGCGGCGCAGGCGGTGATGGCGCCGGTGGCGTCGCCCGAGGGGCGCCCGAGCGAAGGGAGGGCCGTCCAGCTGTGGCCCGGTGAGCTCGTGGGTGATGCCGCGCGGCGGATCCTCGCGAGCCAGGAGCCCGACTTCCCGGTGGTCTACGAGGACCGCGTGATCGGGATCGTGACGCGCACCGACGTCATGCGCGCGCTGGCCGCCGGTGAGGACGGGTGGTTCATCGCATGGATCATGCGCTGCAACGTGCCCCGCGTGGCCGCGGACGTGTCGCTCGACGAGGTGGGGAGGAAGATGATCGAGAAGAACACGCCGGTGGTCGCGGTCTTCGACGGAGAGAGCTACCTCGGGCTCGTCACACACGCGGATATCGCGGGGGCGCTCACGCGCGGGCGGGGGGGACGGCTCGGGAGGATTCACCTGGTGCCTCAGGCTGGGTAGCGGGATCGCCGGGATGCCCGGCCCCCAGCGGGGGAGCTCGTCGCGCGGGGCGCTGACGGGCAGAACTCGCGTGAGACGTCTTGTGTCCGTCGTGCTTCGCACGACGGACACAAGACGTTAATTGCGCTCAGACAACTGCCCGTCGCCGCCCCGCGCGACGAGCTCCCCCGCTGGGGGCCTATCGCTCTCCGGGATCGGGGGGTAAGCGCTCAGACAACTGCCCGTCGCCGCCCCGCGCGACGAGCTCCCCCGCTGGGGGCCTGTCGCTCTCCGGGATCCGGGGGTAAGGCGCTCGGACGACTGCCCGTCGCCGCCCCGCGCGACGAGCTCCCCCGCTGGGGGCCTATCGCTCTCCGGGATCGGGGGGTAAAGCGATGCGCCCCGCCACCTGGAGAGGGGGCGGGGCGCATCGTCGTCGGGAATCGGTGAGGCAGAGCCTCAATCACCTCGCACGAAATTGAGCTTGAAGGAGACCACGAGCACGAGCGCGTCCTGACTGATGCGCCGCTTGCCCCAGGCGACCCCGATGTGAAGCCCCTCGATCGGATCGAGGTTGGGGGGGAGACCCACGGTGTGCGTGAGCGTCTTGGTAAAGTTCCACTCAGGCCGCTTGTTCGCGAGCGCCGCGTTGACGGCCTTCATGACGGTGTGATCGAGGATCGAGGGGATGCCGCGGATGTCCGCCTCCTCGAGCTCGACGTTGAACGCCAGGACGTTCCCCTTGTTCCTCTCGATGATCTCGGGGCAAATCAGCACCTTGAGCTCATCGAGACGGATGGTGGGGTTGACGCCCGCGATGGACCACTGGAGCTCCGCCGGGCAGGTAACCCGTAAGCCCAGGTCCTCGGCCAGGGCGATGTTTGTCGCCTTGCCCAGGTACAGCCAGCGGTCGGTCTCCTCGTCGTTGTCCAGGTGGATCTTCACAGGGAGGAACTCACCCAGGATCTGCGCGAGATCCTCCCGCGTGATGATGGCTTCGAGCCACACGGCCAGCGCCTCAGCTCAGGTGATGACCGCTCTCGCCGCCGTGGGACAGCCCCGCTCCCTCGACGCTGTAATGCGAGTTCGCGGAGCTCGCCTCGGACCCGACCGCGCCCTTCACCGCGTCGACCGCGCTGCCGACCTTGTCCTGGACCTTGCGCTCGGCCTGCTCGACCCCGCGGGTCGCCTGGCGCTTCAGGCCGTCGAGGCGGGTCAGGATCTCGCGGCGCAGCGCCTCGCCGGACGTCGGCGAGAGCAGCAGGGCCGCGCCCGCGCCCACCACCACGCCCGCGCCGATGAGGCCGAGCGCCGTGAGCGGGCTCCGCTTGCGCGAGAGCCCGACCCAGCCGAGCACGTCGTCAAAGCCGAGCGCCCCGACGGTGGCGGCGACGCCGACGATCGCCTTCGCGACGTCGAACACCGTCGTCTTGGCCGTCGTCGCGGCGACGCCCGCGCCGGAAGCCGCCGACTCGACCACACCCTTCGCAGTCCCCACCGCGTTGTTCAATCGGTTCGTCATGGCTCTTTGTCTCCTTGTGACGGACATGACATCCGCCGGTTCGTGTCGGGATACATTGCAGGGCCCGGACCAACCGCCATCTCGCGCCCAGTGCGCCTGTCAGCGAGGCCGCGGACCATCGGCGTGGCGCCTGCGTGACGAAACGCCACAGGTGTTGTGACGCGCCTCGGGCGCAACGCGCGCCGCCAGGCGACGACCGCTCGTGAGACGAGGGCCGCGGCGCGCGGCGCCGTCGCCAACGGAAAGATGGGATTGGGGGAAAGATGGGATTGGGGGGGAGGAGAGCCGCCCCGCCGAGCGCGGGAGTCCGGCTGCAGCGCCGCTCCGGCAGGGGCTCCTGGCCACGTCCGCCGAGCGGGCGAGCGCGCGCGTCACCGGGGGGCGTGGGCGACGCCGATCAGCGCGACGTCGACCCTGCGATCATAGCCATAGGAGTACATCGGCTGGTTGCCGACCGCCTCGGCGGCGCCCGTCGCGCGCGTCGTGATGCGATCCGCGGGGATGCCCTCCTTCACGAGGATGTCCTTCACGCGTGCGGCGCGGCGGAGCGAGAGATCCCGGTTGTACGCCTGCGTGCCGCGCGGATCGGCGCGGCCGACGAGCTCTATTTTCGCGCCGTCGAGGCTCGATGAGAGGAGGCAGTCGACGAGCGCCCTGAGCTCCTGGTGCTCCTGCGGCAACGGCTCGGCGGAGTCGAAGGCGAAGCTCGTCTTGGGCAGGCGACAGACATCGGCGACGTCGGCCCCGAGGGTGAGGCCGATGAACCGATCCTCGCCTTCCCTGAGATCGGGCCATTCGACCTTGTAGACTCCATCCGGCCCGGGGTTCGGCAACCTCGGCTCGGGGTGCGCCTGCTCCGGAGGTGGGGCCGCGGCGCACGCGGTGAACAGCGAGAGCGCAAGCGCGCCCAGGCAGAGCCTGGGCAGGTTGGATATGGACAGCATGACGACCTTCCTTTCGAGGTCGGCGGCCCGCGGAGCGCGACACGGCGCCAGAGAAGGGCGCAGCGCGTTCCTCTCCGTTCTAGAAGCCGCCTTGTGGTCCGAGGAGGCTGTTCAAGCTCCGTGCCGGACCGGCGATCGAGGCGTGTCGCCGCGCGCCACGCCCCGCGCTCCCGGCGGGGTCATCAGGGCGATGAAGGCTCCCTGGCCTCGAGCTTGGGCCAGGTGAACCGGAAGGTGGCGCCCGCGTTGACGGCGGACTCGACCCACGCGCGCCCGCCCTTGCTCTGGACGATCTTCTGCACGACCGACAGGCCGATGCCGGTGCCCTCGACCTTGTCGCGCGCCTTCAGCGTCTGAAAGATGCCCCAGATGCGGTCGTGGTACTCGGGCGCGATGCCCGCCCCGTTGTCGGAGACAGAGAACTCCCAGAACGGGCCGGCGTCACGCGCGCTGATCCGGACCTCCGGATCGGCGCCGCCGGCGTGCTTCAGCGCGTTGCCGATGAGGTTCAGGAACGTCTGCTGGAGCGGCGCGCGCTCCGTGACGAGGATGGGCATGTCGGGGGCGATCTCCACGCGCGTCTCCGGCGGGGGCGAGAGCAGCTCGATGATCTCCCGAAGGACCTTGCCGACGTCGATCGCCTCGGGCTTCTCGCGGACGCGGCCCGCCCGCGAGTAGCTGAGGATCCCGTCGATGAGGTTCTCGAGCCGGTGGACGCGCCCGCGCAGCAGATCGAGCTGCTTGCGGCTCTCCGCCGTCATCTTGTCGTTCAGGTCCTCCTCGATCCACTGCGAGAGGTTCGCGATGCCCCTGAGCGGCGCCTTGAGGTCGTGGCTCGTGACGTACGCGAACTGATCGAGCTCCTTATTGCTGCGCTCCAGCGCCTGGACGAGCCGCTGCCGCTCCTCCTCGGCGCGCTTCTGATCGTCGATGTCCGTATACGTGCCGAACCAGCGGACGATGCGGCCCGACCCGTCGCGCGCGGCGACCGCCCGGCCGATGAACCAGCGGTAGACGCCGTCCGCGCGCCGGAGCCGGCACTGGCTCTCGTACGGCTCGCCCGTGCGGAGCGCCTCGCGGAAGGCCTCGATCGCCCGCTCGTGCTCGTCGGGGTGGATGATCCGGCTCCAGCCCTCGCCGCCGGTGTCCTCCGCGGTGAGCCCCGTGTAGTCGTACCAGCGCCGGTTGAAATACTCGTGGTGGCCGTCCGGCCGGTTCGTCCAGACGAGCTGCGGCATCGTCTCGGCGAGCAGCCGGAACTGCGCCTCGCTGTGCTTCAGCTCCTCCGCGAGCGTCTCGACCTCCTTGCGCACGGTGACCTCGCGCTCGAAGAGGAGGGCGTTGTCGACGCTGAGGGCGGCGCGCCGGGCGAGCTCCTCGGCGAACTGCACGTCGGCCTTCGTGTAGTGCCGGCCCGACTCGGCGTGCGCGAGCGTGATCGCGCCGAGGACGCGGCCGCGCGCCGCCAGCGGCACGACAAGGTACGAGCGGAGGCCGAGCTCCCGCGCCATCCGGAGGTGCTCCTCGTCCCGCGCGTTCTCGACGAGCAGCGAGTCCGGGATCTCGGAGGCCCACTCGGTCTCGCCGCTCCGAAGCACTTTCGGTACACCGCGGCTCGCCGCGGGATCGACAGGATAGCTCTGCTCGATCTGGTGGACGAGCGCCACCTTCTGAGGGTCGGTGTGCTGGACGGCGACGCGCTGGATGGGGCCGTCCTGGGCCTGGATGTCCACGGCGCACCAGTCGGCGAGGAGCGGGACGATGAGCCGGGCGAGCTGCCCGAGCGTCTCGCGGAAATCGAGCGAGGACGAGAGGATTTCGCCCGCGCCGGCGAGGAGGCTGACGTTGGCCTCGGCGCGCTTGCGCTCGCTGATGTCGAGCACGTACGTGAGGTTGCGCCGCTGCGTCTCGATCCGGGCGGACCCGACAAGGACCGCCACGCGCTTGCCGTCCTTGCGGATGTACTCCTTTTCGAACTGCTTCGTTACGCCGTGGAGCTTCAGCTCGTTGACCGCGTCGTGGTGGACGTGCTCGTACTCCGGCGGGGAGAGCTCCTGCCAGCTGAGCAGGCCTGCCTTGAGGTCCTCGCGGGTGTAGCCGAGCATCGAAAGGAAGCAGTCGTTCGCCTCGATGACGCGCCCTTCGTAGTCGCTGAAGAGCAGGCCCATCATGCTGGTGTCCATGATGCGCCGGAACACCTCGTCGCTGGCCTGGCGCTCCAGCTGGCGGAGCGCGGCCTCCTGCCGCTTGATCTGCTCGGCCCTCCGGTGCAGCTCGACGAAGACCGCCACCTTGGCGCGGAGGATGTCGGGATTGAACGGCTTGACGACGTAATCGACCGCGCCCTCGCGATAGCCGCGATACCGTCGGTCCTCGTCCTCCGGCAGCCCCGAGATGAAGATAATCGGCGTGTGCCTCGCCCGATCGAGCCCTCTCACGCGGGCGGCCGTCTCGAAGCCGTCGATACCGCGCATCTTCACGTCCATCAGGATCAGCGCGAACTCCTCGCGGGCGAGGTGCTCCAGCGCCTCCTCGCCGGATTGCGCGGTGACGAGCCGCTGGCGCAGCGGATCGAGCACGGCCTCGAGGGCGAGGAGGTTCGCGCGGTGATCGTCGACGAGCAGAATGCTCGCCACGGGCTCGGACGGAGCGGACGGGAGGGGAGCGCCAGGCTGGACAGAGGACTTCATCTGAAGCGGGCTCAGCCCTGGCTTTCGGTCGGGCATGACGAAGACGGTTAACGGCGCCCGGACCTTCTGGCAAGCGAAAGCGGCGCTCGCGCGGCGAGGGCCATTCTCCGCTCGACGCGCTCGCAGCGGGCCTCTCCGGCGCGCCGCGGCGCCTCCAGCGCGCAGCGACGACGCTGCGAGGAATCCTGCGCGGAACCGGGCTCCGCGCGCCACGCTGTGGCGATCCGTCACGCGCGGCGAACGGAGCGGACCGCCCTGGATGTGGCGCCGCGACGCGGCCGCCGGCCGCGCGTGGCTGGCATGGTGCCTGCTGGATGTGCCGCAGAGGGAGCACGCATGCGATTCGGACTCAAGCTGGCGTCATTCGTTGGAGCGCTCGCGGGCGCGCTGCCGCCTTCGCCGGCGGCGGCCGACGGAGCGGGGCTCTTCGCGCTCCCGCCGAGCCGGCTCGATGCGGCGGACCACGCGGGGATGCCGACCTCCGAGCCGCCTGCGACGTCTCGGGGGACGTTCGTCGCGCTGATGGAGCGCGCCGTGATGGCGGTGCTGTCGCCGCCTCCGGCGGAGCTCCGCGTGGCGCCCCTCGTGAGCCGAGGCGGCGGCGGAGGGCTCCGCCTCGTCCTGCCCGTGTGCGAGGACGGCTGTTCGCGTTACGCGTCGCGCGCCGTCCTGCTCGTCGCGCAAAGCTCGCCCGACTCGCCGCTTGCGTGGCTCGCAGCCGTGGGCAGCCGCGTCGGGCGAGCGCTCCAGGGGCCACCCGGCCTCGCGGCTGTCCGGGAAGAAGCACGGAGCGCGCGCGCGAAGGTGCCTCAGGAGGAGGCGAGCGCGCTGCCCGAGTAAGCGTGCGGGCGAGCGAAGCCGCGAGTGCGCGCCGGCAGACCGCCTGTCCGCCGCGGCCGTCGCTGAGCCCGCCTGACGCGAAAGAGCCGAGTCGGCGCAGGATGGAAGTCGCGCGGGGACCGACGGCGGATCGGGCCACCCTCTCTGACGCTTCCAGGGGCAGTGTCGGCGCGCGTGCGCCGCTCATGGCGAGGTGCGGGTCGACGCGACCGCCTCGTACAGGGCGCGGAACATCGCCGCGAGCCTGTCCGGCTGGTAGCTGGCGTTGAGCCCGCTGGGGTTCGGCAGCACCCAGAGGCGCGTCGAGCCGAGCGTCTCCGTCTGCGGGCCGGGCGTGGCGCGGGGCCTGCCGAAGGCGCCCCGATAGGCGCCGATCCCGAGCACGGCCAGGAAGCGGGGGCGGTAGCGCTGCACCCTGGTCGCGAGCCGCCGCCCGCCCGCGGCGAGCTCCTCGGCGGACAGCTCGTCGGCCGACGCGGTCGCGCGCTCGACCACGTTGGTGATCCCGTACCCGAGCTTCAGCAGCTCGCGCTCCTCGAACGGGGAGAGCACGCGATCGGTGAACCCGCCGGCGTGCAGCGCGGGCCAGAACCGGTTGCCGGGGCGTGCGAAGTTGTGCCCGACGGCGGCCGTGTAGAGGCCCGGGTTGATGCCGCAGAAGAGGACGTGGAGGTCGGGGGCGATGACGTCCGGCACCGTCTTGCCGGCGGCGGCGAGCAGCTCGTCGCGGGTGGGTCGTCGGGGTCGGGGAGGGGAGTGCACGGGCTTTTCCAGGCGGGCGGCGGGCGCAGGGCGCCGCGGCCGCAGCTTACGACGGCGTTGCGCCAGGTGCGCGGCGCCGTGGGCGAGGAGCGCGGCTCCCGGCGTCGAGGACGAGGATCGGCTCTGGACGGGGGCGCGACAACGGATACCGTCGTGCTTTCCCCCGATGCTTGTGCGCTCGCTCGGTCTGCTCACGGCTGTCCTCGCATCCGCCTGCGCGCGTGCGCCCGAGCCGAGCCCAGCGAGCGGCGCCGCGGGAGCTGCTCGGGCCGCGCGTGCGTCGGGCGCGCCGGGCGCGACCGGCGCCGCCCCGGCAGGGGCGCGCTATTTCCAGGGCCTCACAGAGAGCGTCTTCCGGGTAACGCACGACGGACCGGACGCGGCGGTCGCGGCTCGCGTCGTCACGGAGGGCGGGCGGATCGAGCTCGGCGGAGACGGGCGTGTCGCCGCGGCGGCGTGGGAGGTGGATCTGTGGGCGGCCGGGGATCCCGTCGTCGGATCGCTCGCGATCGCGCCCCACCTCGGCGGCGGCTTCCTGCACTGGACCCGGGGCAGGGCGTTCCGCTCGCGCGGCTTCACGGACCCGCTCGCGGAGGTGGCGCTCGGCGGCAGCGGCGCGGTGCGGGGCGCCCGCAACGGCTTGCGAGGCGTCGTGGTCTTCACGGAGCAGGGGCCTCGGGAGCTCCTGCCGGGCGTGGATCGCGGCCGCGCGCTCGACACGCCGGCCATCCACGATCTCGCCGCGCTGGACGCGGCGCGCGCGGCGCGCCTCGACGTCTTCGGCCGCGCAGCGACGACGGCGGACGGCGGCAGGACGTGGATCGATGTCGGCCGGCGGCTCGGGCTCGGCGTGCGCGCCCTGAGCGTCGCCCCGGACGCGCTCTCGCTCGAGACCGCGCTCGGGCGCGTGCCCGTCCTGCCGGACGGCTCGCTCGGCCGGCCCGACGGCGATCTCCGCTCGATAGGGCTGCCGAGCGGGTCGTTCCAGCTGCTCTTCGCGGGCGCCCAGGCCGCTCCACGCGAGGACTCGGCCCTCGGCGATCTCGCGCCGCTCGCGGCGGCCATCTCCGCGGGCGCGCTCTTGCCCGACGGCACCGCGCTCGGGGTGTTCGACGGCGGCGTCGCGCGGATCGATGCGCGCACGGGCGCGGTGCGCGAGCGGTTCTCCGGCTGGGTCCCGGACGGGCTGGGCTGCACGCCGGTGGCCGCGGAGGACGGGCCGCTCTTCCTCTGCGTGTGGGACGATTACGACGGCTACGGCAGCTACGTCCTGCGCTCCGAGCGCGGCGGGGCGCCGCGGATGGAGCGCGCCTTCAGCGACGAGGGGTTCTTCGCGGCCGATGACGGCGGCGCGCTCGGCTACGTCGGCGGCTGCGCGTCGTCGCCGCGGCTCGCCAGCGACGAGGAGCGAGATCGCCGCTACGGCGAGGTCGTGATCCACCCGAGGATCTGCGTGCGGCGCGGCCCAGGCCTCTGGGTCGAGCACGCGGTGGAGCTCGGCGAGGCGCAGACGCTGGTGGGCTGGGCGCCGCGCCGGGACGGGGGCGCGGTCGCGCTGCTGAGGGGCGAGCGCGACGCGCTGTTGCCGGCGCCCGCCGGGGCGCCGCGCGGCCGCGACGAGGGGGGCGCGCGGGTCGTGCAGCTCCGCGGGCATCCGCCCGGCTGGTACTGGACGCCGCCCCTCCGCGACGGGGCGCGGGTGCTCGTCGACAGGCGCTTCCGCGCGCGCGAGGACGGCGGGGTCGACGGGTGGCTCTCGTCGGTCGAGTGGCCCGATCCCATCGGGCAGGCGAGCCTCGGCGTCACGATCGCGGAGGACGGGACGGTCTCGTCGTACGCGTTGCCGCCGAGGCCGGCGGGGATGGTGGTGACCGGCGACCACGGCGTGCTCGTCACGGCCGGCGCGGAGCTCTACGAGACCCTCGATCACGGCCGGACGTGGCGTGCCGCCGGGCGCTCGCCGCTGCCGCCGACGTCGTTCCGGGGCGGGTGCTCCGCGCTCGGCTGCGAGCTGAGCGGCGTGGTGCGGCTCGGCTGGGGTGCGGGCGAGCTGTCGCCGGCCGTCGCCGCCGCGCCGGGCCCCGGCTGCGGGGCTGCGGAGGCGAGCCGGCCGGCCGCCGCCGGGGCAGGCGCGGGCGCGGCGGCTTGCGCGAGCGGCGTCGGCCAGATCGAGGAGCCGCCGGCGGATCTGCCGTCGCTCTCGTGCGCGCCGGTCGGCTTGCCGGCGCTGCGCCCGAGCGCCGCGCCCGCGGCCGACTCGGAGCGATGGACCGTGCCGACGTCGTATGGCGAGACGCTCGACATCGTGCCCGACGCGCCGATGCCCAGGCGCGCCGCGCGGCCGCCCGAGAAGGCGTCGCCTGATGAGGCGGGGCCCGCGGCAGAGAAGGTGGTGCCCGAGGAGGCGCCGCCGAGCGGCGCGACGGCTGCTGGCAGTCGCGGCGCGGCGCCGGGGAAAGGAGGCCCGAAGGCCGCGGCGGTCCGGACGCACAGCGTGCTCTATCGCCCTCCGTTCGATCTGCGGGACGAGGTGTTGCGGCGGAACGCGACCGAGCTCGCGCTGAGCGGCGGTCACGGCGGGAAGCGCGCCGCGTCGGTGCCGCTGCTCGCCCCGAGCGGCGAGGTCGGGCTGCTCGTCCTCGCCGAGGCGGGCGAGCTGCTGCTCGGCCCGGAGGGCGCGCGGGCGCTCCCGGCGTTCGAGCCGCGCCGAGGTTACGCGGACACCGCGCCGGGGCGGGCCCCGGGTCTCCTGCTCGGTCCGGGCCGCGCCCTCGTGCTCGGCGACCTCCGGCGCCGCGTGGCCATCGAGGAGCACACGCCGGAGCCGCGGCAGCCGGCGCGCCTCGTGGGGCTCGACCGCGAGGAGCTCCGGGGCCGGCCGATCACGCTCGCGTGGCGCGACGACGGCGAGGCCGGCGCGCTGGTGCTGGACGGCGCGGCCCTCGAGAGCGCTGGCGTGGCGGTGCTGGAGCGCATGGCCGGGACCGTGGGCGAGGTGGTCGCGCTCGCGCCCTGGTCGACGCTGACCGCCGGGAGCGACGCGCGCTGCCGCGGTCTGAGGGGCGCGTGGCGGGCGCTCGTGGCGCTCGATCCGGAGCGCGCCCTGCGCCTCGATCAGAGGGCGCTGCCCGCGATCGCCCTCGGGAACCAGGGCCTCGCTCAAGTGCGCTGGGGGCGCGAGCGCGTCTGCCTCGAAGCGCTGCACCTCGCGGCCTCCGACTCGAGGCGGCGCGGCGAGCGCGCGGAGGGCGCGGCGCTGATCGCGCGGTGGACGTCTCCGCGCGGGCAGCAGCGCGCGCCGGGACCGGGCGCCGCCGGTGCAGGAGAAGGTGTGCTGCGAGCACACGCGGTCACCCAGCGGCTCGTGTGCTCCGTGGGCGCGAGGCCCGAGGACGGCTAAGGCGCGGCCCCCGGCGATCGGCTCGCCGCCTGCTGGCGCGCCCTCCAAACCCGCAGCGCCCGCGCGGCTTCACTCGCCCACGCGCTCCCGGGCTGCGCTGCGCGCAGCGCGGCGGATGAGATCGGCGAGCGCACGAGGGCGCGGAGCGCGGGGTGGGCGCGGGTCGGCCGAGCCGGAAATCTTCTGGCGAGCACGATCAGGCGTGACAAATGATGCGCCCAGCCGACGAGAGGTTGGTACCATCACATTTGCAATGCACGGCGACAGGACACGAAGGTCGAATGACCTCGATAGTACAGCGTCAATGCAAATTCGTGCTCCGTTCTCTCGGCATGCGAGCGCCGGAGCGGGGCTCGTGTTGCTCTACGCCGACAACTACGAGCAATTCCGTCCGGCATACCCTGTGCTGGAGCAGGGCTCGGTCCTCGGTCGCGATCCGACGGCGGACGTGTCGGTACCGACGCGGAGCGCTTCGCGCCATCACGCCCGGATCGAGCGGCACGACGGCGTCTGGTTGCTGACCGACCTAGGCGGCCGCAACGGCACGCTCTGCAACGGCGAGTTCGTCACGGAGACGCCCATCGCGCACCTCGACGAGGTCCGGGTGGGCGACGCCATCTTCAAGTTCGTCGAGCGCGACGTCGAGAGCTACGCCCGCTACCGCATCGATGGCGCCTACCTGGAGGCGCCGGGCTCGCCGGAGGGGCCGCCGCGCTTCTCGATGGGCCGGATCGTGGGAGGGTACCAGACGCGACGCCTCGCCGGCAGCCTGTACGAGATCGCGCACAGCGAGATCTCGGTGCTGATCCGCGGTGAGAGCGGGACTGGAAAGGAGATCTTCGCCCAGCAGCTCCACGACTGGAGCGGCCGGCGCGGCCCGTTCCTGGCCGTCAACTGCGCCGCCATCCCCGTCGCCCTCGTCGAGGGAGAGCTCTTCGGGCACCGGCGCGGCGCGTTCTCGGGCGCGGACCGCGACCGCGCGGGCATCCTCCGCGCGGCCCACGAGGGCACGCTCTTCCTCGACGAGATCGGCGATATGCCCGCGGAAGCCCAGGCGAAGCTCCTCCGGGTGATCCAGTCGAAGGAGATCACGCCGCTCGGCGCGACGCAGCCCGAGCGCATCGACGTGCGGATCGTCGCCGCCACGCACCGCGATCTCGACAAGCTCCAGCAGACGGGCGCCTTCCGCGCCGATCTGTTCGCGCGCCTGAACGAGCACAGCGTGACCTTGCCTCCCCTCCGGGAACGCAAGGAAGACATGTTCTTGCTCTGCACGGCGCTCGCGGCGCGCCACGGTCGGGCCGAGGTCCGGCCCAGCATGGCCTGCATGGCGGCCCTGCTTCACTACGATTTCCCCTACAATGTGCGGGAGCTCGAGGCGCTCATGAAGCGCTGGGCCGCCGCGGATCGCGGCGTGGAGCTCGGCGTCCAGGATCTCAGCGACGCCATCCGGGATCGCATGAAGACCTACGGGGCCCGCGGCGCTGATCTCGCGAGCCCGCTGGCGGAGGATCCCCGCGCCACGGTCTACCCGCTGTACGAGGACCTACCGGGTGACGAGGGCGCGTCCGCGGCAGGCGGGCCGCTGCCGCCGAGGACGACCCCGGAGGAGAGCGTGCTGCGGGATCTCCTGGCGCGGCACCAGGGGAACGTCGCCGCGGTGGCGCGCGTGCTGGGGAGAGATCGCGTGCAGGTGCACCGCTGGATGCGGCGATACAACCTCAAGGCCGACGCGTTTCGCGGGTAGCATCGCCCTCCGCACAGGATGGATCCTGCCCGCCTTGGACCGGACGTCGTGGCTCCTCTCCTCGCCGCGCTGGCGCTGGCGGCGTGCGGGGCGGCCGAACCGGCGCCCGCGCCGCCCGGCGCGCTCGATCCGCCCCCCCGCGTCCCCTCGGCCGTCGCGCTCGGCCCGGCCCGCTACGTCGCCGAGCCCGACCGCGGGTTGGTCGAGCGCGTGGTCGTGGGCGGCCAGGAGGTCGACAGGGCGATCCTCAACGGCCAGCGCGCCGAGCTGCGCGGCCTCGAGCGGATCGAGCCGCTGGGCTCCGATGGCGTGGTGCTCGCCGGCGGCGCGACGTTCCCCGCCTGGGCTCGGCCCGGCGCGCGCGGCGCCGACGCCGCGCGCTACGTGTTCTGGAGCGGCGGCGAGATCTACGCCGCCGAGAGCTTCGGCGGAGAGCTCCGCAAGCTGGCGACCCTGCCGGGCGACGTCGCCGGCGCGTTCCCCTGGCTCGACGGCATCGGCCTGATCACGGCGGCAGGGAGCTTCGTCGTCCAGGGCGCGAGCGGCGCGCTGCGGCCGCTCGGCTTGCCGTCTGTCGTCGCGGCCGCTGCGGCCAGCGAGCGCCGCGCGCTCGGCCTCACCGTCTTCGGGCGCGCGCTCCTCACGCTCGACGCGGGCGCGTCTTACCGAGACGTCACGGCGGAGCTCGGAGACACGATCGCGCTCGACGTCCGCGGCGAGGAGATCGTCGCCTCCCTGATCGGCGGCCTCGAGCGCGCCGTCGAGCCGAGCGGCCGCATCGGAGAGCCCCGCGCGCCGCGCGCGCGACCGGCGGCCGACGTCGAGCAGCTGTGGCCCGACCGCGCGCCCTTCGCACAGCTCGCGGACGCCGTCACCGCGGGCCTGCCGCTCGCTGACGGGGGGGCCGCGCTCGCCGTCGGCGGCCTGATCGGCCGCATCGACCTCGCCACCGGACGCGCCTCGTCCGTCGTGCCGCTCCCGCCCGGCAGCGGCGAGTGCGCGCCGTTCCGCGCGAGCGACGCGCTGCTCGCCGTCTGCGCCGGCCCGGAGCGCGCGAGCGTCGTCGACCTCTCCAGCGACGCGCGCGCGCCGCGCGCCCTCCGCGTCGAGCGCTCGTTCGAGCTCTTGCCTGAGCCGGCGCCGGAGATGGATCGCTTCGTCGGCGTGGACGGCGAGGCGCTCGGTTACGTGGGGCCGTGCGAGGGGCCGCCGAGGCCGCGGATCGACCTCCGCGCGCTCTCGCAGGGGGCGCTCGCCGGCGAGTCGACGCAACAGAGCGCGGTGTTCTGCGTGCGGCGCGGGCCGGGAGACTGGGTCGAGCACCGCCTCGACGCGGCTGACGCGACCGACGTCCTCGCCTGGATCCCGCGCCGCGGCGGCGGCGCGGTCGCCCTCGTTGCGCGCCCCGGCGCGTTCCTGCCGGACGGCGAGCGCGTCGAGGTGCGCGGCGCGCTGCGGGTCGTGCGGTTCGCGCGGGGCGAGCCGCCGGTCCTCCTGCCTCCGTATGGCGACGAGCGAGCGGAGCTGCTCTCGCGCGCGCTCTACGTGCGCGCGGACGACTCCATCGAGGGCTGGCTCCCCGTGCCCGGCTACGCGGCCGACCTCGCGCCGATCACGATCGATCCCGCCGGCCGGCTGCGCCGCCACGCCGTGCCGGCGCGCGCGACCTCGATCGCGGCGTCGGGCCCCCTCGCGCTCGCCGAGACCGAGGACGGAAGGCTCTTCGAGACGATCGATCGAGGGCAGCGGTGGGCGCCCGTCGCGCTGCCGCCGGGCAGCCTGCCCGCGCGCCTCGACGGCTGTTCGGCGGTGGGCTGCCGCGTCGGCCCGTTCCTCCGGCTCGGGTGGGCGTCGGCCCCGCGCTCCGGCGCGAGCGCCGCGCCGTCCCCCAGCGCGACCAGGGCGGAGCCGCCCCCCGCGCGAGCGCGGCCCGAGCGCGACAGGGCGGCGCGGCCGCCGGCGCTGCCGCCCCTCGTGCGGCTCGCCTGCAGCTTCGCGGGGCCGCTCGACGCCGCGCGCGTGCCGGAGTCGTCTGGGCTCGGCGCCGTCGCCGCGCCGCCTTCGCGCATGGCGGGCACGCTGCGGCTCGGGACCCTCGGGATGCTGACGCTGCCGTCGTTCAACGTTGGCCCGTCGGGCAGCGGCGGCCTGCCGGGGCCGTTCGCCGACGCGGAGCTCGCCTGGATCGCCCCGCTGGACCTGCGCGCCGAGATCCACCGCGCCACCGTGCCGCTCGCGAGCACCGGGCTGCTCCAGCTCGCGTACCGGCCGTACGAGGCGCAGGTCGGGCTCGTCATCGATCGCGACGGCCGCGTGGCCCCCGTCGCGGCCGGTCCGCCGGAGACGTGCCTCGCCGGCCTGCTGGACGCAGCGCTCGTCACGCGGCCGGTCGGCGGCTGCACCCCCCAGCCCGCGGTCGGCGTCGATCTCGGCGATCGCGCGGTGTTCTTGAGCTCTCGGCACGACGGCCTCGCGGTGAGCTCGGTCGATCTCCGCGGCGCGCGCGGCGAGGCGCCTCTCGCGCGGCCCGGGGGCGGCGGGCCGCCTCCGGCGATCCGGGAGCTCCACGTGCAACGCACCGCGCGCGCGGCGGAGCATCGGACGCGCTTCGCCTTCGGCGGAGGCGCGCGCGGGGGCGCGCCCGTCTTCGTGGCGGTCGCCGGGGACGGCGGCGCGGCGCTCTCGCGGGTCGATCCCGTGCTCGGCACCCTGGGTCCCGAGGAAGCCCTCGCCCCGCTCGGCGCGCTCGTCGCGGGCAGCGACCCCGCCTGCGCGCCGCGCGGTGGAGAGGCGCGCGTCGTCCTGCCGTTCGACACGGAGATCGGCCTCGTGCCGGGCGCGCTGCCGGGGATCACCGCGGCCGGGACGGCCGGCGTCGCGGTGATCCGGTGGTCGCGCGAACGCGCGTGCCTCGACGCCGTGGAGCTCGTCGTGTGGGACGAGCGCTACGAGGGCGGCCCCGGGTTCTACGATCCGCCCGGCGTCGTGAAGAAGCTCATCGCGCGCTTCGCGGGGCCGCCGCCCGCGGCGCCGCTCGGCGCGTACGGCGGGCTCGTTGATCGGCGCGGGCGTGGAAGGTCGAGCCCCGCGCCGGCGCGACGGAGCGAGCCGGCGCAGGGCGCCGGTGGAGGCACGCTCGCGCTCGTCATGTACGGCCAGGAGAGCCGGCAGCCGGTGCAGTGCAACGCCGTCGTGCGCTGAGGTGACCGCGCGCTCGCGATCCTCCCGGACGCGGCGCACGCCCGCGGATCGCGGGGCGTTCGCGGCGCGCGGTCCGCGCGGTCCGCGCGGCCAGGAGCGCGCTGCGGTCGAGCTCCAGATGGTCTACAATGCGCCGCGTGCGCGCCGTCGCGATGTCCTCCCGCGCTGGCGTCCTCCTCGCGCTCGCCCTCGCCGCCGCGTGCAGCGCCGCCCCGGAGCGCGCTCCGCGGCCTGCGCGGCCTCGGGCCGCCGCGCTCGCCGACCCGCCGTCGCTCTCTCCTGCGCGCTACGTCCTCACCGAGGACATCGGCGTCCTCCTCGACGCCGCCGTCGGGGCCCATGAAGGCTCGCCGGTGCCCCGCCGGGAGCCCGCGCTCTACGAAGGGCGCCGCGTGCTCCTCGAGGCCGGCGTCGTGCTCGCCGACGCCCCCGCCGCCGAGCCGCTCCGCGGGTTCCGGTCGATCCCGGCGCGCCTCGGGGGCGGGTTCCTCCTGTGGTCGGAGGGCCGCGTCTACCGCGCCGCCGGCTTCCTCGGCGAGCTCGCGCCCATCGCCGACGTCGGCGCCCCCGGCGGCGCGCGGCCGTACCTCGACACGATCCTCCTGCGCAGCGATCGGGGGCTCCTCGAGATCGACCCGTCCACGCTCGCCGTCCGCCGCTTCGGTGCTGCGGGCGTGGTCGACGCGGCGGCCGTCGACGCGCGCCGCGCGGTGCGCCTCGACCTGCTCGGCCGCGCCTCGGTCACCCTCGACGGGGGCGCCACCTGGATCGACGTGCTCGAGACGCGCGGGCTCGCCACGTCGCTCCTCGAGGAGCAGGACGACGGCCGAGCGGTCGCGCTCCTCGGGCCGTCGGGCGGCGCCACGCTCCGCGTGACCTCCGCCGGCCTCGTTCCGATCGCGCCCGCTCCGCCGCGCTCCGGGCCGAGCGCGTCGCTCTATCTCCCGCCGGCGTGGGAACCGCAGCTCGGCGCCTCCTCGGTCAACGCGCTCGCCCCGGAGGTGGTCGCGCTGGCCGCGGCGACCGGCGCGCTGCTCCCTGGAGGCAGGCTGCTCGTCGCTCGCGACGGCGGACTCGCCGTGCTCGCGGCGGCGACCGCCCAGCCCATCGCGGAGGCGGGGATCGAGAGCCTCGACCCGCGCTACGCGCGCTGTCAGCCGTTCCGGTCGGGCGACGACGTGTTGCTCGCGTGCGCGCACGAGGCCGCCCAGGTGCTCCGGCTCGAGACGACGCTCTCCGCACCACAGCTGGAGGCCACGTTTCCGCCCCGCCGCCGGGGCCCCGACCCGATCGCGAGCTCGCAGGGCGCGTTCGTCGGCGACGATCACGGCCGCCTCGCCTTCACCGGCCGGTGCGGCAGCGCCCCCCCTGGGCTCCGCGACTTTCCGGAGAGCCCGGGAGATGCCGTCCCGGCAGACGACGCGCCGGCGCCGCGCTGGCGCTTCGCGCCGACGGCGCCCGACGAGCCGCCGGGGGACGCTGCGAGCCGCGAGCCCGGAGAGGAAGGCGTTGCGCGCGTGTGCGTGCGCGTCGGCGGCGGCCGCTGGGTAGAGCGCCGGATCGAGGGCGAGGACGCCGATCGCCTCTACCGCTGGATCGTCGGCGAGCGCGGGATCGTCACCGCCCTCGTGCTGGAGGCGCCGAGCGGGCCGCGCCAGCGGCCCTCCGAAGAGGACGAAGGGCAGCGACCCTCCGAGGGCGAGGAGGCGGACGCGCCGCCGAGGTCGCCTTCCGGCCCCGACGAGCGCGTGCGCGAGCGCCATCCTGCGGACCCACCCGAGGGCGTCCGGGTGGTCCGCGTGCGCGAGCGCGACCCGGCGCTCGCGGGCGGCGCCTTTCCGGCGCTCGCGGGCGGCGCCTCTCCGGGGTCCGCCGCCGCCTCGCCGCGCATCGTCGACACCGACTTCTGGGAGGACGACGACGGCGCCGTGCGCGGCTGGCTCCACCTGCCCGAGGCGGCCGACGGCGACTCGCCGGCCGACGCGGCGCTGCCGGAGGTGGGCTCATCCGGGCCCGTCGACCGGCTGCTCTCGCGCCGCCGCGGCGGTCGCATCGCCGGCCTGCGCATCGACGCGCGCGGCGGCGTCACGGTCTTTCCCCTCCCGGCGGCTGTCGAGCACGTCGTCGTCGGCGGGCGGTTCGCGCTCGCCGCCACCCGCGGCGACCCGCCGGCCTTCTTCGAGTCGACCGACGGCGGCCGCTCGTGGCGCCCGGTCCAGGGCCCGCCCGCGCGCCAGATCGAGCCTCCTTTCGACGAGGGCGCCCCGTTCGCGTGCTCCCCGATCGGCTGCACGATGGGCGAGCACGGCCTCGTCCGTCTCGGCTGGGGCGGCCCTCCGCCCTCGCCGCGCAGCGCCCCGGCCTATGCTCCAGCGGCGAGCAAAGCGCTCCGGGCCGCTCCTCCGCCGCTCATTTCCTGCCGCCTCGACGACGACCCCTCGTCTTTCCCGCCGCCGTCGGCCGCCCCGGCGCCGCGCCCCCCGGATCGCCTCCCCGCTCGCGGCACCGCCCGGGGAGCGCCCGCGGCGCCGGTCGCTCCTGTGGGCCGTCGCACCGGCGATGCGCCCCCCGTCGTCTCGCTGTCGACCGCCTCGTCCTCCCCCCTGGGCACGCTCCGCGACGGCATGCTCACCGCGAGCGTGCTCCTGCCGTTCGCGAGCGGCGCCGCGCCGCGCCGCCTGTCGCTCCGCGACGGCTCGCTGATCGCGGCGTCCGGCGATGTCGTCCCCGTGCTGCTCGCGCCCGGCGCCAGGGCACCCGCGGATCTGCTGCTGCTCTTCGACGCGAGCGGGTCGCACGGGCGGCGCGGCCTCCGCGTGCGCTCGGGCGCCGAGCCGCCGGCGCTGCTGCCGTTCGACCACGCCGGCACCCTCGCCGCCGCGGTCGAGCTGCCGGGCGGCGACCTGCTCGCCCTCGACGCCGGAAGGCGCAGCGTCGTCCTCGCGACACGGCAGGGCGCCTTTCCGGCCTTCGGGTTCGCGCGTGTCCCCGAGGTCGCGGGCGCTCGGCTCACCCTGGGCCGTCGGCTCGACGCCCCGGGCGTGGTCCTCATCGGCTACTCCGTTGCTTCCGGGGAGGTGGTCGCGGGGCCGATCGACGTCGCCCGTGGCCAGGTCGGTCCCCTCGAGCCGCTCGGTCCCCTCGCGCCGCTCGCCGAGATCGGCGCCGGCGGCTGCGGCGGCGCACGGCCGTCGCACCGGTTCATCGCCGAGATGCCGGCCACGCTGCGGGTGGCCTCGCGGAGCGGGGCGCCGCTCTTCGAGGGGGACGCCCCCGGGGTCGCGCTGCTCGCCGGCGGCCGCGGAGCCCTGTGCATCGAGGCGGTCGAGGTCCGCGCCGCGTCCCGAGGTGCGCTGGACCTCGGCGTGGTCTTCGGCCCCGACGGCGCCGCCGCGCTCCGCGGGGGCGGCGGAGGCGCGAGGCTCCGCTGCGAACTCCTGACGGACCGGCGCTGACGAGCGATGCACCTCCGGAGATTCCGCCCCGCCGGGTCTCTCGTGCTAGGGTCGGCCCATGCTCGCCCTTCGATCCTTGGCCCTGCCGATCGCGGTGGCCGCGTCGATGCTTGCGCTGACCGATTGCTCGGAGCGGCCCACAAGCTTTCCCGACCGCGACGGCGTGGTCGCCGCCCAAGCCGAGTGGTGCGCCGCGCTCGCCAAGCTCCAGCGCGCCGGCGCTTCCTGGGAGCACCTCAACGCGTGCAAGGCCGCCTACCCGACAGCGTCGCCCACGTACCTCCGCGCGATGACGAGCTGCTTCTCGCGTCGCATGGAGGCCGCCACCGAGAGCTCGCCGGACCGGAGCCAGATCATCCTGGAGTGCAACGACGAGGTGGCCGTCAACATCAGCCCGGACGACCCCGGGGCGGCGCCGGTCATCGAGTCCCGCTGCGCGCGCATGGCCCGCTGCGAGAAGGTGCCCGTCGCCGCGTGCAAGAGCGCGTTCAGCAAGCTCGAGGGGGCCCAGCGCGCGATGTTCACCACGATCTACAACGCCGCCGGCCACTACGAGATCATCGACTGCCTCGAGAGCGCGAGCTGCACGGACAACGAGGAGGCGGGCCGCCAGGCCTGTTACAAGCCCGCCTCCGACGCGCTGCTCTGGTTCCCCGACTGAGCCCGCGCGCCGGCGATCGTCTCCTCGTCCACGCTGGCGGTGATCTTCTTGTCCGCGCCGGTGGTCCTCTTTCCATCCGGCCGGCGGTCCTCTCGTCGCGCCTCGTTTCCATGAAATCCCTGGTAGCGTGCCGCGTATGCGAACCGCCCGATCTCGAACCGGTCCCCTGTTTCAGCTCGGCGCGCGGCGTCAGCGCGCCGAGCGTCTTCACGCCCGCCCCAGCGCGACCCAGCACGCAGCGGCGCGCCGCCTCCTCCTCGCGCGCGTCGTCGCCGTCGCGCTCGCGCTGATCGGGGCGTGGCTGCCCGCGAGCGCCGCGCACGCGGCGGGCACCGTCACCATCGCCGATCGCTCGCCCAAGGAGGACGACGGCCGGTGGAAGCTCAAGATGACGATCAACTACGGAGGGACCCCGCACCTCGGGCACATCCCGATGCTGTTCTCGTTCACGCCGACGGTGCACTACGAGCGAGCGCTCACCGACAAGTCGCCCGAGACCCCGATCCTCGTCCGCACCCCGCTGCAGAACCAGCAGTCGATCAACGAGAGCATGGACGTCGGCTTCTCCGACGCCAGCGGCAAGGTCTTCGCGATCACGAAGTTCGACTTCGTCCTCCGGCGCGATCACGGCTTCGAGGCCGGCGAGTACGATCTCGTGATCAAGCGCGCGGGCGACGGCGTGCAGATGGGGCAGAAGCAGAAGATCACCCTTCAGGGCGACAACCCCATCATGGATCGCCGCGCGATCGTCTTCAGCGGCGAGAAGAAAAAGAAGGACGACAAGACCGAGAAGGCCGACGCCGAGAAGAGCAATGAGCCCGCCAAGGAGCAGGCGTCCGAGGGCGAAACCGCGCCCGACGCTGCCGAAGCGGAGCCGTCCGCCGAAGAGACCCCGCCCAGCGAGGCGCCGCCGCCGGTGGAGCCGAAGCAGGGCGGCTGCGGCTGCCGGCTCTCGCCCGACGACGCCGCGACGCCCATCGCCCTGCCGCTCGTCGCCATGGGCGCTGCCGCCGCGCTCGCGCGAAGGCGCCGCGCGCGCCGCGCGTAGACGCACCCAAGCCACGAGAACCCCGATCGGCGGGGGTCCAGCCGGACAGCCTCGCCTCTGTGCTGGACGTTGCGCAGAGCCCCGGCCGGCCGCGCCTGCAGCACATCGTGATCGAGCTTGCAGGGACCACCCGAGGGCGCAGACAATCCCCGGCCGACGCCGACTGTCCGCGACTCCCTCGCGGGCCCGCCGTCCCCAATCCAATCGATGAGCTCCCTAGTCCCTGCCCACCAGCACCCCCTGCTGTACGCGATCTTCGTGCGCGTCTGGCTCCACGAGCTCTCGCGCGCCGCCAAGGCCAGGGTGACGCTCGCCAGCGTGCCCGACGCGGCGCTCGACCGGCTCGCCGCGCTCGGGGTCGACTACGTGCACCTGATGGGCGTCTGGACGCTCGGCCAGGAGGGCCCGCGCCTCTCGCTCACGCACCCCGATCTGCGGGCCGAATACGACCGCGTGCTGCCCGACTGGACCGAGGCCGACGTGGTCGGCTCCCCGTTCGCGGTCGCGCGCTACGAGGTGAACCCCGCGTTCGGCGGCGACGCCGGCCTCGCGGATCTGCGCCGGCGCCTCGCGGCGCGCGGCATCGGGATCATCCTTGACTTCGTGCCGAACCACGTCGCGCGCGATCACCACTGGGTGAGGGAGAAGCCCGAGTGCTTCATCGTCGGCGACGACGGCGCCCCGCTCAGCGGGCGCGATCCTTACATCCCGCCGTGGCCCGACACGGCCCAGCTCGACTACCGGCTCGCGGCGACGCGCGCCGCGTCCGTCGAAGCGCTCCGCAGCGTCGCGTCGCGGTGCGACGGCGTCCGCTGCGACATGGCGATGCTGGTGCTCGACGACGTCTTCCGGCGCACGTGGTCCAAGCGCCCCCCGACGGAGCGGAAGGCCGAGGCCACCGGCGAGTTCTGGGCCGAGGCCATCGACGCCGTCCGCCGTGACCACCCGAGCTTCGTCTTCATCGCCGAGGCCTTCTGGGATCTCGAGTGGCGCCTGCAGATGCTCGGCTTCGACTACACCTTCGACAAGAGCCTTTACGATCGGCTGAGCCACGCCTCCGCCTCGTCGGTCCGAGGCCACCTCGCGGCGACGCCCGACTACCAGCGGCGGAGCGTCCGCTTCATCGAGCACCACGACGAGCCGCGCATCGCGGCCGTGCTCCCGCCGGACCGGCGCCGGGCCGCGGAGTTCATCGCGGCGACGGTGCCCGGGATGCGGTTCATCCACCACGGCCAGCTCGAGGGGCGGACGGTGCGCGCCTCGCTGCACCTCGCCCGCGCCCCGGAGGAGCCGGTCGATGAGGCCTGCCTCGCCTTCCACGAGCGGCTGCTCGCGGCCGTGCGCCGCCCCATCCTGCGCACCGGGAGCTTCGCCACGCTGACCGCGCGCGGGCCGGGCGCGGACGCGTTCGTCGCCTACCGGTGGGAGTCGCTCCCGGCCTGCGGCGCGCCCCGGAGCGCGGCGCCGCTCGTGGCGGTGATCAACTTTGCCCCGTCGCGCAGCGGCTGCCGCATCCCGCTCGACATCGCCGGCATCGCCGGCCGCAAGGTCCTGCTCGTCGACCTCCTGACCGGCAACGAGCACCCGCGCGACGGCGACGAGCTCGTCGATCTCTCGCGCGGCCTCGGCGTCGAGCTCCCCGCGTACGGCATCCACCTCTTCGAGATCCGCCGCTGAGGCGAGCGCGGGCCCGAGCCCTGCGAGGTCACCATGTCCGATCGTGGCACGGGCGCGCCCCTCCGCCTCATCACCATTCCCTGGAGCCACTACTGCGAGAAGGCGCGGTGGGCGCTCGATCGCGCCGGCGCGCCGTACCGGGAGGACGCCTACCTCCCGCTCGCCCACGCGCTCCCGTCGCTGCGGGCCGGCGGGCGCCGCTCCGTCCCGGTGCTCGTCTCGCCGGCGGGCGTGCTCGGCGACTCGACCGACATCCTGCGCTACGCGGACGGGCTCGTCCCGCCGGAGCGCGCGCTCTTCTTTCGCGAGCCCGACGCGGCCCGGGCCGAGGTCGAGGCGCTCGAGGAGCGCTTCGACCGCGATCTCGGCCCCGCGACCCGCCGCGTCGCGTACTTTCACCTCCTGCCCGACGAGGAGGGCGCGTTCGCCCTGATGGGCGGGTCGCTCCGATCGCTCGAGAGCGCCGGCGCGGCGCCGCCCTGGTGGTTCGGGCGCGGCACCTTCCGCGCTTACTACCCGGTCGCGCGGGCGGTCATGAAGCGCGTCATGCGCATCGACGCCGCGGCCGCCGAGCGCTCGCGAGGCAAGCTCCGCGCGGTCTTCGACGCGGTGAACGAGCGCCTGCGCGACGGGCGCCCGTTCCTCACGGGCGACCGCTTCTCGGCCGCCGATCTCACGTTCGCCGCGCTCGCCGCGCCGCTCCTCGCGCCCGAGCACCACCCCGTGCCGCTCCCGCCGCCAGGCAAGCTGCCGTCCGACCTCCGCGCGCTCGTCGAGGCGCTCCGCGACGAGCCGGCAGGCGTGTTCGCCCTGCGGATGTACCGCGAGCACCGGCACGCGAAGCCCGGCCGAAGCGCCGCCGGCTGAGGCACGCCGCCCCGCCGCAGGCCGGCCCCGGCGTGGCCGGCGCGCTCACCCGCGCGCCGGCACGCTCGCGATGAGGTCCCGCGCCGCCGGCCCTGCCTTCAGCGGATCGCGGCGCGCGCCGAAGTGCCGCGCGTGGTCCCGGACCGCGCCGATCGCCGCGTCGGGGGTGAGGCCGTGCCGGGAGCACAGCCACGCCGCCAGCACGACGCCCGCGCGGCCCGCGCCCGACGCGCAGTGCACCACGACGGGCGCGCCGCTGGCCTCGGCGCGCCTGAGCGCGTCGAGCGCGCGCTCCAGGGCGTCGGGCGAGGGGAGCGCGCCCCCCTCGAGCGGCACGTGCGTCACCCGGAGGAACTCGCGCTGGTAGCGGCCGAGGAGCGGTATCCGGTGGAGCGCCAGCTCCCCCTCGTCGAGCAGGCAGAGCACCTCGCGCATGCCGTGCCGCGCCATGAAGGCGAGCCACGCCTCGACGGGCGCGTCGCTCGGATCCTGGTGTGCCGCCGAGGTCGGCGGCGCGACAACGGACGAGCGGATCCCGGAAGCCGACCAGAGCGCCATCCCGAAGCCGGGCCGCTCCGCGCCGTGGACGATCCGGTCGAGCGGCGACGCGGGCGCGAAGTTGAAGGGGGCCGGCGTCGCCTGGTCGTGCTCGCTCCGGTAGAAGAGCTCGAACTCCGCGACGGACGCCTCGAGCTCGGGGTCGTCGATCGATCCTGGCCGCGCGCGCCGCACCTCGGCGATGGCCTCGGCCGCCGATCGTCCCAGCGACACGAGGCGGCACGCCAGCACGACGCCGGTGCGTCCGACGCCGCCCTCCCCGTGGACGGCGATCGGCCGCGGCGCCTGGCCGAGGAACGCCACGGCGCGGAGGAGGTCCACGCTCGGGATGCGCGCGAAGTCGGCGAGCGGGCAGTGCAGGTGGACGAGCGAGCCCACCGCCTGCGGCGGAGGCGCCCGACGCGAGAGCGACACCAGGCTGCGGAAGCCGAGCTCCGCGAGCTCCTCGACCGCGCCGGGCGCGTGGGGGTAGGCCATGGCGGCGAGCTCGCCGGGGATCACGAACGAGAAATTTTCGAGCTCGCTCATGGCCGTCGCTCGCTGTGCAAAAGACCGTGGCTTGCGCCGCGGGGTGGGACATCGGCCTGCACCGCGCCGCGAGGTCGCAGCTCACCGAAGCGCTGCGCCTCCGC
Source organism: Sorangium sp. So ce375 (assembly GCF_051473855.1). Lineage (NCBI taxonomy): Bacteria > Pseudomonadati > Myxococcota > Polyangiales > Polyangiaceae > Sorangium > Sorangium sp. So ce375. The sequence continues at coordinate 7,171,512 of NZ_CP150335.1, read as the reverse complement.
GCGGAGCGAAGCGATCGGGAGCTGCATCGGGCCGTCGGTCGGCGATCGATCGCCCGTCCCGCCGGCGAGCGGGGCGTCGGGCGAGGCGGCGGCGGCGGCGGCGAGGCCCAGGACCGCCGAGATCGTGGGCCTGGGCGCGAGGGCATTCCTCATGGTGGGGGCGCATTGTAACGGCAGATCACGGCCGCTTGGCAGCCGTCACGCGGGCGGTTCGTCCTGGTCGCGACGAGCCGGGTGAATCGCGGGCGGCGCGGCTGAATCGCGGGTGGTGTGGCTGAATCGTGGGTGGTGTGGCTGAATCGCGGGCGGAGCCGGTGAATCGCGGGTAGCGCCGGTGAATCGAGGACGGTGCCGGTAAGCCGCGGATGGTGCGGGTGAATCGAGGACGGTGCGGGTGAATCGCGGGTGGCGCCGGTGAATCCGGGGGGTGACGCGGCGGGGTCGCGCCGCGACGATCGCACGTCGCTCCTGGTTCCCTCGGCACGTCCCGGCGTGTATGAAGGGCCCGTGGTCCGCTTTGCCCTCGCCCGGACGGCCATCGCGCGTCCCCTGATGCTCGTCGCGCTCGGGCTTGGCGTGGGCTGCAGCGGCGCCGCTTCGCCGACGACGGCGCCGCCGCGCCCAGGCGAGGAGGCGCCCGCGACCTCGAGGCCCGCGGCTGCCCGGCCGGAGGCCGCCCCCCAGCAGGCGGCGGCGCCCAGCCCGGCGGAGGCGCAGGCCTTCATCGCCACCGTCGACCGGGAGCTGCGAAAGCTGCGGCTCCAGTCCGCGCGGGCTTCGTGGGTCAACCAGACCTACCTCACGGACGACACCGACGCGCTCGCCGCCTCCGCCGAGGAAGCGAGCATGGAGTACCTGAGCCGCACGATGAAGGCGGCGACGCGCTTCGACGGGCTCGCGTTGCCCACGGAGGTCGCCCGCCAGCTCGCGCTCCTCAAGATCTCGACATTCCTTCCGGCCCCGAGCGACCCGGCGGAGCGCGCCGAGCTCGCCGCGCTCTCGGTCGACATGACGAGCCTGTACGGCAAGGGCAAATACTGCCCGAAGGCCAAGCCGGGGCGGGCGACGCCAGCGGCCCGCGGCGCTGCGCCCGCGGGCGCCGGCGCCGAGCCGAAGTGCCTCGCGCTCGACGAGCTCTCCAACCGCCTGAAGACCAGCCGCGACTGGGACGAGCTGCTCGATGTGTGGGCGGGCTGGCACGCGATCGCCCCGCCGCTCCGGCCGAAGTTCGAGCGCTACGTCGCCCTCGGCAACAAGGGGGCCGCGGAGCTCGGCCTCGCGGATGTCGGTGCGCTCTGGCGAGCCGGGTACGACATGTCCCCGGAGGCGTTCGAGGCCGAGACCGAGCGGCTCTGGGGCAAGCTGAAGCCGCTCTACGACGAGCTGCACTGCTACGTGCGCGCCAAGCTGCGCGCGATCTACGGCAAGGACAGGATCGGCGAGAAGGCCCCGATCCCGGCGCACCTGCTCGGCAACATGTGGGCGCAGGAGTGGTCGAACGTCTACGCGCTCATGGAGCCGTACAAGGGCCAGCCTTCGCTCGACGTGACGCGGAAGATCAAGGCGAAGAAGCTCGACGGGAAGCAGATGGTCGCGCTCGGCGAGCGGTTCTTCACCTCGCTCGGGTTCGACCCGCTGCCGGCGACCTTCTGGGAGCGGTCGCTGCTCACGAAGCCGGTCGACCGCGAGGTCGTCTGCCACGCGAGCGCCTGGGACGTGGGCGATCGGGACGATCTCCGCCTCAAGATGTGCATCGAGCCGAGCGAGGAGGATCTCATCACGATCCACCACGAGCTCGGGCACGTCTATTACAACCACCAGTACTACAGGCTCCCGATCCTGTTCCAGGCGGGCGCCAACGACGGCTTCCACGAGGGGATCGGGGACACGCTGGCCCTCTCCGTCACGCCGGGCTACCTGAGGTCGCTGGGCTTGCTCGACCGGGTGTCCGAGGACGAGAAGGGGCTCATCAACTTCCTCTTCAAGAAGGCGCTCGACAAGATCGCGTTCCTCCCGTTCGGCAAGCTCATCGACCAGTGGCGGTGGGATGTCTTCTCGGGCAGGACGAAGCCGGGCGACTACAACGCCGCGTGGTGGGCGCTGCGGCTGAAGTACCAGGGCATCGCGCCGCCGGTGCAGCGCAGCGAGGCCGATTTCGACCCGGGGGCGAAGTTCCACGTCGCCGCGGGCATCTCGTACATGCGCTACTTCCTCGCGCACATCTATCAGTTCCAGTTCCACCGCGCGCTGTGCAAGGCGGCCGGGCACACCGGGCCGCTCCACACGTGCTCGATCTACGGCAGCGCGGCCGCGGGCGAGAAGCTCCGCGCCATGCTCTCGCTCGGCGCGAGCCGCCCGTGGCAGGAGGCGATGCAGGTGGTAACGGGGGAGACCGCGGCCGATCCGGGCGCCATGCTGGAGTACTTCGAGCCGCTCCGGAGGTGGCTCAAGGAGCAGAACAAGGGTGAAGTCTGTGGGTGGTAATTGAGCGTGGGTGAGCGTAGGTGAGCTGTGCGTGTCTTCGTCGCCGTTGATCCGGGAGCCGAGCTCCTCGCCAAGGTCGGAGAGCTCCTGCGGGAGATCTCGCCGCGGGCTCCGTCCGCCAAGTGGGTGGAGCCTGCCGGGCTGCATATCACGCTCGCCTTCATGGGCGAGATCGGAGAGGAGCGCCTGCCGCTCGTCATCGCCGCGGCGGGGAGCGTCGCCGCATTCCACAGGCCGCTCACGCTGCGCATCGAGAAGGGCGGCGCGTTCGGCACGCGGCGTCGCCCGCGCGTGCTCTGGCTCGGCGTGGGCGGCGCGGTCGGCGCCCTCACCGCGATCCACCGCGATCTGGAGCAGACGCTCTCGATGTCGACGGGCTACGTGCCGGAGGACAGGCCGTTCGAGCCGCACCTCACCCTCGCCCGCTCGCGCGACCCGCGCGGCGATCCGGCGCTCGACGCCTGCGCTCAGTCGGTGGGCAACGTCGACTTCGGCGAGACGCGGATCGAGGAGATCATCGTCTACCAGAGCGAGCTGACCCCGAAGGGCGCGCGCTACACGGCGCTCGCGCGCGTGCCGCTGGAGGGGATCGGCACCCCCGAGCCGGCGCGCTGAGCGTCGTCCTTCGCGGAGGCGCTGAGCGTCGTCCTTTGCGGAGGCGCTGAGCTTCGTCCTTTGCGGAGGCGCTAGACGGCGCCTCACTCGGGATCCTCAGCGCTTGCGCGGCGCGGGCGGCGGGATGAGCCCGAGGCGCACCGCCTCCTTGTAGGCGAACGATCGGCTCAGCCCGAGCAGCCGTCCGGCCGTCGCCGCGTTGCCGTTTGCTGCGCGGAACGCGCGGGCGAACGCCTCGCGGCGGGCTCTCTCCAGCGCCTCTGCCAGCGGCTCCACGGGCTGCTCCTGGGGCGTGTCCGCGAGCAGCAGCCGCTCGCCGGGGAGCTCGATCAGCGGGGCGAGCGAGCGCTCCGTCGCGCTGTCATCGATGGCGTCCACGTCCTCGCGCCGCAGGACGAGCGTCCTGCCGGCTGCGCTCTTGCCCTCCGTGATCGCCCGGCGCAGCACCGCGCGCTCCACGGCGTTCTTCAGCTCGCGGACGTTCCCCGGCCAGGCTCCCTGCGTGAGCGCGCGCAGCGCCGGATCGGTGAAGTCGACCCGCGCTGCGCCGAGCCCGGCCGCGAGCTCGGCGGCGAAGCGCTCGCAGAGGGCCGGGATGTCCTCGCGCCGCTCGCGCAGGGGCGGCACGCAGATCGGGTAGACCCAGAGCCGATGGAACAGGTCCGCGCGAAAGCGCCCCTCGGCGACCTCCCGCCGGAGATCGCGGTTCGTGGCCGCGACGACGCGCGCATCGACGCGGCGCGCCCGGTCCTCGCCCACGGGCTGGATCTCGCCCTCCTGCAGCGCGCGCAGGAGCTGCGCCTGCGCGGAGAGCGGGAGCTCGCCGATCTCGTCGAGGAAGATCGTCCCGCCGTGCGCTGCCTCGAACCTGCCCGCGCGCGCCGTCGTGGCGCCGGTGAAGGCGCCTCTCCTGTGGCCGAACAGCTCCGATTCGACGAGCTGAGCCGGGATCGCCGCGCAGTTGACGATCACGAGCGCCCGGCTCGCCCGGGGCGATCGCTCGTGCAGCGCGCGGGCGACGAGCTCCTTCCCCACGCCCGTCTCGCCCGTGACGAGCACCGGCACCGACAGCGGGGCGAGCACCGCGATCTCGCGTTCGATCCGCTGCATCCCGGCCGACCGGCTCGCCGGCGCCGGGCCGCCCGACGTGGCCCCGATCGCGTGGCGCGCCTCCGGGACGGGGACTAGCCCGCGGCCGACGTCGAGCCGCAGCGCGCCGGCGCAGAGCCCCGCGAACACGCGCGCGTCGTCGTCGAGCAGGCCGCGGAGGCCGTCGGGATCGCAGGCGTCCAGCGTGAGCAGCCCGGCGAGGCGGCCCCGCACGTGCAGCGGGACGGCCATGCACGCGTGGATGGGATGGATCTCGCCGGGGTTGCCGAGCAGCCAGCCGCTATAGGGATCGGGCTCGCTCGGGTCGAGGAAACGGATCGGCCCGGCCGCCAGCGTCGCCCTGCGGAGCCGCGGGTGCTCCGCGGGCCGGAAGCTCATCCCCAAAGCAGCCGGCGACAGCCCGATCTGCGCGGCGACGCCGACCGAGCCGTCCTCCGCCGCCGTGAGCACCGAGAGCGCGTCCGCCGCCGTCACCTGCGCGAGCGCGCGCAGGATCCGCTGCAGCGCCTCGTCGCGGGCGGGCGCTTCGGACAGGCTGAGCACGGCGTCGAGCAGGGTCACGTGGGGTCCTCGAGGAGACGGGGGCGACGGAGGTTTCCTGTCGGAGACTCCGGCAGGAAACACCGTGGGGTGAAGCGGGGCAAGGCGCGCGGCGGGGCGGCGCGCGGGGGGTCGCCACCGGAGCGGCCGCCCTCGGCAGCGGGCCCGGTTTCCTGGAGGAAACCGCCGCCGATCGCCGGGCGCGCCGAGCCGACAAAGTCGGCGCGATCCGCGGAGAAACGCCGTTGGCACGGCCCGTGCGAGCTCGTGCGAGCCGACGGGCGAATCGACCGCTGAAGGCGGCTAGCGCGCGGGTACAGCGCCCGGCCTGGAGGCATAGCCCGCGGCCTGGAGGTTTGTCATGGGATTGAACGTTGGCTTGCTGCGGGAGAGCTTCGAGCTCGTGATCGAGAGGGAGCCCAACCTCACGCACCGTTTCTACGGCATCCTGTTCTCTCGGTATCCGCAGGTGAAGCCGCTCTTCGGCCGCAACAGCGGGGAGCAGCAGGAGAAGATGCTCGCGGAGGCGCTCGTCGCGGTCATCGACCGGCTTGAGGACGCGTCGTGGCTCGAGGAGAAGCTCATGGCGATGGGGGCCAAGCACGTCGACTACGGCGTCACGGACGCGATGTACCCCTGGGTCGCCGACGCATTGATCTCCGCGATGGCCGAGGTCGCGGCCACGGACTGGTCCCCGGCGCACCAGCAGGCGTGGACCGACGCGCTCGGCGCGATCGCCTCGCTCATGCAGCGCGGGGCGAGGGAGTACGGCGCTGCCCGGCCCCACGCGCCGGCGCCCGCGGCGTCCGCGGCGCCCGCGGACGGCTGAGGAGACACTCCCGCGACCGCGCCGCGCGGCGGAGAGGCGCGCGCGGACGGCTTGGGAAACACTCCTTACGACCTGGCAATCTGAGCCTCCGCGTCGCCGCGGACGGCCACGGCGACGACGCCCTCGACCTCGGGCTCGCAGAGCCCGCGCGGCCGGCGGCGTCACTCCCCCATCGCCTTCACGACGACGCGCTTGCGCCGCCCGCCGTCGAACTCCGCGTAGAAGATCTGCTGCCACGGCCCGAGATCGAGCTTTCCCGCCGTGATGGGCACGATCACCTGGTGGTGCACGAGGATCGACTTGAGGTGGGCGTCGCCGTTGTCCTCGCCGGTCCTGTGGTGCTTGTAGTCGGGCCCCTCGGGGGCGAGCTCCTGGAGCCACGCCCAGATGTCCTCCCAGAGCCCGGGCTCGTGGTCGTTCACGAACACGCCCGCGGTGATGTGCATCGCGCTCACGAGCACCATGCCCTCCCGGATGCCGCTCTCGGCGACGACGGCCGCGACGCGATCGGTGACGTTGATGAGCTCGCGCTTGGCCTTCGTCTCGAAGTAGAAATAGTCGGTCTTCGACTTCATGGCTCTCTCCCCCGCGCGGGTCACGGTGCGTGACGGAGCGCGCGTGATCGACGATCGCGCCGCGGCCGCCTGTCGCCGCGGGCGCGCGCCGGCTCCGGGGCTCCATAGCCCACCCCCTGGCCTGGCGCGAACCGCGTGCGGGTGCCGCGCCGGGGGGCTACGATCGAGCGCCGTGAAGGCGGCGCGGCGACGCTTGATCCTCGACATCGTGGCGACCGACGCGACGTTCGAGCGCGCCGAGATCCGGGGCCAGGCGGCGTGGGTGGGCAAGTGCATCCATTGCCTCTCGCACGTCGTCGTCGGCCTCGACGGCGAGCCGATCCAGCGCGCGACGATCGAGCACATCGTCCCGCGCACGCACGGCGGGACGGACGCGCTCGACAACCTCGCGCTCGCGTGCGGCCGGTGCAACGCGCTCAAGGGGATGCGGCTCGACGTCCGGCGCCGCGACGACCCGAGGCTCGTCGCGGTGATCGAGCGGCTCAAGGAGCGCAAGGCGAGCCGCCTCCGCGGCGCCGGGACGTAGCGCCGCTCCGCCGTGGCGCGGGCGGCCTGCTGGCCCGCGCGCCCGGCCCCAGACGGGGATCCCGCGCGCGGCGCGCTCTCCTCGCCGCGCCGCGCTCAGGGGTAGAGCCGCTCGACGCGCCAGCCGTCGCCGTGGCGGAGGTAGACCACGCGGTCGTGCAGGCGGCTCTCCTGGCCGTACCAGAACTCGATGCGCTCGGGCACCACCCGGTAGCCGCCCCAGAACTCCGGCCGAGGCACCGGCCGTCCATCGAAGCGGCGCTCGATCTCGCGCACCTGCTCGAGGAGCGCCTCGCGCGAGGGCAGCGGCGCGCTCTGCCGGGACGCCCACGCGCCGATCTGGCTGCCCCGCGGGCGGGTCTCGAAGTAGGCGTCCGACTCCGCGTCGCTGACCCGCTCGATGCGCCCCTCGACGCGGATCTGCTCGGCGGCCTTCGCCCAGTGGATGCAGAGCGCGGCGAACGGGTTCGCCGCGAGATCCATCGACTTGCGGCTCTCGTAGTTGGTGAAGAACACGAACCCGCGCTCGTCGATGCCCTTCAGCAGCACCATCCGCGCCGAGGGGCGCCCGGACGCGTCCGCCGTGGCCAGCGTCATGGCGGTGGCGTCGGTCGGCTCGGTGGCTTGCCGCTGCTCGAGGAGCTCGCGCGCGAGGAGGAACGGATCGGTCGGCTCGGTGATCATGGTGAACCGGTGCTCATGGTGAAATTGCGTCATGCATATACAGGCAGAGAGCGCCGCTGGCGAACCCGCGCTGCGCGCGAGCCATGCGCGCGACCTCGGAGGGTGATGGCGGGGCGGCCGCTTCTCTGCTCCCGTCGCTGGTTTCCGGGAAAGCTCGCGTTGTCGCGCACTCGCTGTTTTGATACTAGCGGAGGGGCGGAGCGAGGGCGTGCATGGTCGTACCGGTGAGCGTGGGGGACGTCCTCGCGGACAAATACGAGGTTGAGCGCGTCCTCGGGGAAGGCGGGATGGGCGTGGTCGTCGCCGCCCGCCATCTCCTGCTCGGCGAGCGGGTAGCCATCAAGTTCCTGCAGCCCCAGGCCCGCGAGCGCGCGGACCTCGTCGCCCGTTTCCTGCGCGAGGGGCAGGTCGCGGCGCGCATCCGGAGCGAACATGTGACGCGCGTGTACGACGTCGGCACGCTCGCGCGCGGCGAGCCTTACCTCGTCATGGAGTACCTCGAGGGGACCGATCTGAAGGCCGTCCTGCGCGCCCGCGGGCCGCTCCCGATCGCGCTCGCCTGCGACTACCTGCTCCAGGCGTGCGACGCGCTCGCGGAGGCGCACGCGCTCGGCATCATCCATCGGGATCTGAAGCCGGGCAACCTGTTCCTGACCCAGCGGGCCGACGGCAGCCCGCTCATCAAGGTCATCGACTTCGGCATCTCCAAGATGGCCCTCGCCGCGGAGGCGAACGCGCCCAAGGCGAACGACATGACCGAGAGCTCGACGATGCTCGGCTCGCCGTTCTACATGGCGCCCGAGCAGATGGTCTCCTCGAAGAGCGTCGACGCGCGGGCCGACGTCTGGTCGATGGGCGCCATGCTCTATCAGCTGCTCACGGGCGCCGTCCCTTTCCGGGGCGAGTCCCCGATGGCCATCTACGACAGCATCCTCGAGGGGCCGCCGCGGCTCGCCGGGCAGCGCTCCGACGTGCCCGAGCGCCTCGACTGGGTGATCCAGCGCTGCCTCCAGAAGAGCCCGGCCGATCGCTTCGGCAACATCGCCGAGCTCGCCGCCGAGCTCGCTCAGTTCGCGCCGCCGCACGCGCAACACCTGGCCGAGCGCGCCGCGCGCGTGCTGCAGGTCCGCCTCGGCGCGAGCGTCGAGGCGGGCCGCGCGCCGCCTGGACGCTCGCCCTCCACGTCGCCCGGGCCCCCCGGCGCGACGCCGTTGTCCAGCGACTCGGGCGCGAAGGGCGTGCCGGCCGGCTCCGCGTGGGACGGTGCGCCCACGGCGCTCCTCGTGGATGGCGGGGTGACGGATCGTTCCTGGGGCGGTACGCGCGCCTCGTTGGGCCAGGGCGGCGGGGCGCGCACCCTCGGGATCGCGGCGGCCATCGCGGCGGCGCTCGTGGGCGCCGCGGGGCTCGCGTGGCTCGTGTGGTTCGCGCTCCGCGCCCCCGCGTCGGCTGTGGCGCCGATCGCCGCGTCGGCGCCCTCCCTCGCGCCGGAGGCGCCTTCGCTCGCGCCGGGGGCGCCCTCGCTCGCGCCGGAGGCACCCGCGCGCGACGCGGCGGACCCCGCTGCTGCAGGCAAGGTCGCCGAGCTCCACGACGGCGGCCCTGCGCCGCCGCCGGAAGCGCCCGTGCCAGGGCTAGCGACCGCGCGGCCGGCGGCGAGCGGGTCCGGGGCGCCGCGGCCGGCGGCGAGCGGGTCTGCGGCGCCGCGGCCGACCGCGTCGTCGAAGGGCTCGCGGCCGTCTCCGCCTGTCCGGCCCACGTCGACCCCGCAAGACTTCTTTTCCGATCCGCGATGACATCCCGTGAGCCCAGGAGAGGTGCCGTCTTGCTTTGCCATCGTCGTCTCTCGAGCATCTGTCCGGAGGCCCGCTGCGCCGCCGCGGTCTCCGGCGCGCCGCGGGCCGGGCGCCGTCGAGCGGTAGCGCTCCTGTCGACGCTCGCTGCGCTCGCCTCGCTCGCGCCGGCCGCGCGCGCCGCCGAGCCCACCCGGGAGGAGCGCGCCGCCGCGGTCGCGCTGTTCGACGAGGGCCGCGCGCTGATGGCCGCGGGCAAGCACGCGGAGGCCTGTCCGAAGTTCGCGGAGAGCCACGCGATCGACCCGGGCATCGGCACCCTCTTCAACCTCTCCGACTGTTATGAGCGCACCGGCAAGATCGCGACGGCGTGGATCGGCTTCCGCGACGTCGCGGCCGCCTCGCTGTCGGCCGGCCAGATGGAGCGCGAGCGGGTGGCGCGCGCCCGGGCGGCCGCGCTCGAGCCGCGGCTCTCCCGCCTGCAGATCGTGGTCCCGCCGGAGGCGGCGATCGCGGGGCTGGGCCTCACGCGCGATGGCGTCGCCGTGGGCAGGGCGCTCTGGGGGACGGCGGTGCCGCTCGACCCTGGCGAGCATCGGATCGCCGCCGCTGCCCCTGGGCACGGGCCCTGGGAGGTGAAGGTCACGATCGACAAGCCGGGCGTGGTGAGCGTCACGGTGCCGGCGCTCGAGCGCGCGACGGAGCCGGCCTCTTCATCGAGCGGCGCGTCGACGCCGGCGGTCGCGGCGCCGCCTCCGGTCCGTGCGCCGGTGGACGACCAGCCCTCGGCGCAGGGCGGGAGCGTCCGCAAGCCGCTCGGCATCGTGGGGGTCGGGCTCGGCGCGGTCGGGCTCGGCGTCGGCACGGCGCTCGGCTTCATGGCGAAATCGACGTTCGATAAGGCCACCGAGGGCGGCCATTGCGACGAGGCGGGCCGCTGCGTCGATCAGACGGGGCTCGATCTGCGCGATGACGCCGTGGCGAAGGGCAACATCGGGACGGTGGTGTTCATCGCGGGGGCGGCCCTCGCCGTGGGCGGGGCGATCCTCTGGATCACAGCGCCGTCTGCGCCTGACGTCGGGGCGGCGTCCGCGCGCGGCCGCGGACCGACGGGCGACACCCCGTGGAGCGCGCGCGTCGGCCTGGGCCTCGGGAGCGTGTCGATCGCCGGCACGTTCTGAGCGGAGCGCGCGAGGAGCAGAGGCGGAAGCGTCGTCGCGGCGACGGCGATCGCGGGGCGCAATGCGATGCCCGGCGTCCAGCCGGGTGGGTCGACTGGCACCGACGGCGAAGGAGCGCCGGAGTGAGCGGAGGCACCCGGAGAGCTCGGCGTTCGGCGCGGCGCATCGATTGACACAGATCGCCTGTCCGACGCAGCGCTGGGCGGCGCGCTGATCGATGATGCCGAGTCGGCCGCATCGATTTCGGCGCGGGCGCGGAGCACAGCACCTCTCTCCCTCAGGGGCTCCTCTGGCGCGGCGAGCCCGGCGCCGTTGCGAGCCGGCGCTGCGCGCGGCTGGCCTGCCGGCGCCGCCGAGCGCCGGCCAGCGAGCTCTGGCGGAGTGGACGCAGCGAGCGATGATCCGTCGCAGGCGATGATCAGAACGGTCCTGGATGGGAATATAGCCCTGGCCCCGAATGGACAACGGGGGTCTCGCACGTACCGCTCCATTTCAAATATCCAACTCGACGAGTGAGCAGCGCATCTCTGGCGCACGTCGGCGTGTGCCAGGCGCATTTCATCTGAACGCCTGCTCAAATCATGGGCAATTCCGCCCGATGCCGGGCGCGGGACACCCTCATTCCATCGTTCGATTGCGGTGGCGACCGGGCGAACGGGCGTGTCGAAGGCCCTTGTGCTCACAGGCCATGGGGATGAGCTTACAGGCCATGGGGAGCGGCGTCCCGCCGGCGTCTCCGGGCTTGCATCGAGCATGTACGCCGTCTGCCCGCCAGGCGAGCGCGTGTTGACGTTCTGCAGGTGTGATCCGTCACCAGCTCATGCCGGCGCCGAGCTCGTCACTCTTTACGCCCGGGCAGTAGATCATGAGTGCGCCACACGGCGCTTGTCATGTAGAATGCGTCGCATGAGGAAACAGCGTTCAACCTTGGCTTTGTGGATGACCTTCGCGTTCGGCGGCGCGTGTCTCGCGCTGGGCGCCGGTGCGTGCAGCGACGATGGGGCGACCAGCTCTGGCGACTCCACGTCAAGCGGAGGGAGCCAGAGCTCCGCCGCGCAGACGGGGACGGGGGCCGGCGCGGGCACCACCACCGGCGCCGGCGCGGGCACCACCACCGGCGCCGGCGCGGGCACCACCACCGGCGGTGGCAGCGGCGCCACGTCGTCCGGCGAGACCACGTCGGGACAGGGCGGCGCCGGCGCCGGCGCTGGCGGTGGCGACCCGGTCGAGTGTGATGCCAGCGTGGCGCCCGATGTCGGGAAGCTGGCGCTCGCTCCCGTCGTCACCACCGGCGTGGACAAGCTGGTTTACGCCGCTCAGCCGAAGGGGTCGAGCGACTGGTATCTCGTGCAGCAGACCGGGACGATCCGCGTGTTCTCGGGCGGCCAGCTGCGCCCCGGGGTCTTCCTCGACGTGAGCAGTCAGATCTCGCTCAGCGGGGGGACCTTCGACGACGAGCGCGGGCTCCTCAGCGTGGCGTTCCCGCCCGACTACGCGACGAGCGGCAAGTTCTACGTGATGATGACGGCGACCTCGGGCCAGAACATGAACCGTGACGCCGTGTTCGAGTACCAGCGCTCCAGCGCCGATCCTTACGTGGCGAACGCGACGCCGACGAAGACGATCGTGCGGCTCGACGCGTCCGCGGTGAATCACAATGGCGGCCATATCGTGTTCGGGCCCGACGGCATGCTCTATGTCGGCACGGGCGACGGGGGCGCGTCCTGCAACAACGACAAGCCTGGAGGATCGCAGGACCCGGCCGCGCTGTTCGGCAAGATCCTGCGCCTCGATCCGAATGCCGCCGAGCCGTACGCTGCGGCCGGCAATCCCTTCGATGGCACGAGCGCGCGGACCTGGCACTATGGTCTGCGCAACCCGTATAGCTTCACCTTCGATCGTGGGACGGGCGACCTCTTCATCGGCGATGTCGGCCAGGATAGTTACGAGGAGGTCGACTACGTTCCTGCCGGCACCTCGGGGCTGAACTTCGGCTGGCCGAAGTGGGAAGGCACCCACGCAGACACCTGCAGCGGGAAGACGATGCGCGAGGGCGCGACGCACACTCCGCCCATCGTCGACATGGATCGGCGGCAGAGCGCGACAGGGCCGTACCGCGACTACAAGTCGGTCATCAGCGGATTCGTGTACCGGGGCAGCGGGGTGCCGCAGCTCCGGGGCGTCTACCTGTTCGGCGACTACGCCGGAGGGAAGATGGGCGCGCTCATGCAGTGCGGGGCGAAGACGTCGCCCATCACGGTCATCGGCAAGAACCCCGATCCGAACGCGCCGAACGCTCCGGCATTCGCGCGTCAGGGCAACCTGCCGACCTTCAACGCGCTCACCGCGATCGTCGAGGACAACGACGGCGAGCTCTACTTCATCGCGAATCGCAACAGCCTGGTGAAGGTCGTTCCCGGGACCTGACCGAGCCTGTCCAGGGCGCGGGGGCGGGAGCGCCTGCGCCTCGCGCCCGGCCCTGGATCCAGCGCGCGATCGTCGGCGCGTGGGCGCCCACACGCGCCCGCTCCGCCTCCGCCGACACTGCCAACCCCTGCGCTGCAGCCGTCGCTCCGCCTCCGATGGCAGCGGACGGCGCGCCCCCCTTTCGAGCGCCCTGTGGATGTGCTTCGCTTGCGCCGCTCATTTCAGGAGGAGCCCCATGAAGAACATCTTGACAGTGCTTGTGGCGCTCGGCGCCGTTGGTCTCTTCGGCTGCGAGGGCAAGCCCCAGGCGACGCCTGAGGCGAAGCCCGCGGCCACCAGCGAGGCGGCGAAGCCCGCGCCCAAGGACGAGCCGGCGAAGGCGGCGCCGGCCGAGACCGCGAAGCCGGCGAGCACCGGCGGCTGGTGATCGGCGCGGCGGCTCGGCCCGCTGCCCCGCGGCGCAGGCGCACGGTCGCGGCCCGCGTCGCGCTCGCGCTTGCGCTCGGCCTCGCCGCCGTGGCGTGCGACGGCCGCCCCGCGCCGCCGGTCCAGGGGGGGGCCCCCGATCCGGACCCGCTCGATCCGCTGCGTCGCTTCGAGGCGGCGCGCCGCGCGGCGGCCGATTTCTCCCGCGTCCCCAGCTCCGACCGGCTGTTCGGTCCCGACCCGATCGCGCTCCGCCACTTGGATCCGCTGGGTCGCCCCGCCGCGCCGGGCGCGCCCGCGCTGCTCTCGCCGCTCCGTGGCCGCGACGCGCTCGTCCTGCTCGACGCGTCGCTGCGCGAGCTCTCCCGCGCCCCCGCTCCGGCGTCGCCGACAGGGGTCGCGGTCATGCCCTCCGGCGAGATCTTCGCGAGCGGCGAGGCGTCGCCCGCGCTCTTCCGGTACGCCGTCCGCGGCGCCTCGCTCGAGCCCGCCGGGCGCATCGAGCTCGCGGGCCTCCTCGGCGTCCGAGACGTCGCGGCCGGCCCGGAGGGCGTCCTCTACGCGCTCGACGAGCGCACCGGCACGCTCGTCACGCTGCGCCCCGGTCACGCCGGCGCGGACGGGCGCATCGAGGTCGAGCGCTGGGACGAGCCGATCGGCGCTGGCCCATTCCGCGTCGTGCGCCTCGCGCGTCACCTGATCGTCGATTGCCTGCTCGACCACACGCTCGTCGTGCTCCCGGTCGGCGCCGACGGCCGCCCGCTCTCGGGACGCGCGGCGCGCATCCGCCACGACGGCCCGATCTGGAGCTTCGACGCGCTCGAGACGGGCGGCGCCGATGGCGCGCTCCTGCTCGCCGCGGGCGGGGTCGAGGATCACCCTCTCGACCGGACCGGCGGCTCGTTCGGTTACATCGACTCGTTCGTCTTCCTCTACCGCGTCGCCACGGGCGCCCGGCCCGAGGTGACGCGGCTCTCGGCCGTGAACGTCTCGGAGCTCGGCGTCCTCACCCCGAAGGCCGTCGCGCTCTCGGCGATTCCCGGCTCCAGCGACGTGCGCGTGATCGCGACCGGTTACGGCGGCGATCGCCGGGCCGAGCTCCTCTTCCACCCCACGGAGTCCGGTCTCGCGGGCGCGCCGGAGGTCTCCACGCGCCCGCTCGCACCCGGCGTCGCCGCCATGGCCGCGCTCGGCGGCGGCGCCTTCGCGTACGCGAACCCATTGCTCGACGCGTGGCTGCTCGACGCGGGCGACGGCGCGGTCGCGAAGCAGCCGGTCCGGGATGGCGGCGAGGACGCCCGCTCCGACGAGATCCGCCTCGGCGAGGCGCTCTTCTTCACGTCGCTGATGGCCCCCTGGAACAGGACCGACGGCCCGCTCAGCCGGTTCACGTGCGAGACGTGCCACTTCGAGGGCTACGTCGACGGCCGCACGCACCACACGGGCCGAGGCGACGTGCGCGCCACCACGAAGCCGCTGCTCGGTCTGTTCAACAACCGCCCCCACTTCTCTCGCGCCCTCGATCCGGATCTCACCACGGTGGCGGACAACGAGTTCCGTGTCGCCGGCGCGCTGAGCGGCCACGACCCGTGGTTCTCGATCTCGAGCGAGGGCGCGCCGTGGCTCGCCGATCTCGGGCTCGCCGACGCCGGGCGCTCCGCGCGGCCGCCCGAGGCGCTCCGCAGCGCGCTCATGAGCTTCCTGATGGCGTTCTCGCACCGCACGAACCCCGCCGTCCTCGGCCGCACGGGCTTCACCCCGCTCGAACGCGACGGCGCCCGGGTGTTCCGGGACCGCTGCGCGCGCTGCCACGCGCCGGTGCTCCTCAGCGACGACCCTGGCTCCGCGGTGCCGTTCGAGCGCTGGGAAGAGCTGGTGCTCGCGCCCGAGGGCGCGATCGTGTGGGGGAGGGCCGGATACGAGAAGACCGGCGTCGTGCCGTACGTGCACGAGGACGGCGCGCGGGTGCCGTCGCTCCGGCGGCTCTACAAGAAGCGGCCGTACTTCACGAACGGCTCGGCGAAGACGCTGCGCGATGTGCTCGAGCGGGCGCGCTTCGACGACGCGGGCGGCCGCATCGCCGGCGAGCGGCGCGGCACGGCTGCCGCCGCCGCGCCGGGCGCTTTCTTCCACGACGGCGCGCCCGTCGACGAGGGCCTCGCCGCGCTGGACGCCGGCGCGATCGAGGCGCTGCTCGCCTTCCTCGATCTGCTCTGAGCGGGCGGCGCATCGCCGCGCCTGGAGGCAGGTCGGTAGACAGAGGGCCCGCCGTGCGGAGCGCTCGGGCGCGTGTGCCCGGATTCCCGGCGGGCGCCAGCCCCGAGGCCGCCCGCGCGGATCCCTCCAGCATCGCCGCGCGATCCGCGGTAAATGGGGGAGATGCGACGTCACCCCACGTTCCCCCGCCCGTCGGCGTCGGCCATCGACAAGGCGCGCCGGCTCCTCGAGCGCGCGCTCGGCCCCTCGAAGGTCATCACGTCGGCCGAAGGGTGCGCCGCTTATGCGGGGGACGAGTCGGATCAGCCGCCGGTGAGCCCGGATGCGGTCGTGCTCGCGTCGTCGGCGGCCGACATCGAGAAGGCGGTGAGGGCGGCGAGCGAGGCGGAGGTGCCGGTCGTGCCGCGCGCCGCCGGCAGCGGCAAGTCGGGCGGCGCGGTGCCGGTCGGGGGCGGGATCGTCATCGCCACGATCGGCATGAGCTCCATCAAGGAGATCAGCCGCGAGGAGCAGATCGCGGTGGTCGAGCCGGGCGTCATCCTCGCCGATCTGCACGCGGCGGTGGAGGCCGAGGGGCTCTTCTACCCGCCCGATCCGAACTCGCTCAAGATGTGCGCGCTCGGCGGCAACATCGCCGAGAACGCCGCCGGTCCGCGCGCCTTCAAGTACGGCGTCACGCGCGAGTACGTGCTCGGGCTCGACGCGATCCTCATCGATGGCACGCGCCTCCGCACCGGCCGGCGCACGGTGAAGGGCGTGACGGGGTACGACGTCACGGCGCTGCTCGTCGGCAGCGAGGGCACGCTGGCGATCACGACGGAGGCGACGCTCCGGCTCATCGCGAAGCCCCCGTCGGTCATGACGCTGCTCTGCCTGTTCCCGGACGTGCGCGCCAGCGGGCGCGCGGTGAGCGCCCTCGTCGCCGCCGGCGTCGTGCCGCGCTGCCTCGAGCTGCTCGATCGCCCCACGCTCGACGCGGTCCGCGCGCGCGGCGTCGGGGTCGACGAGCGCGCAGGCGCGATGCTCATCATCGAGGTCGACGGCGAGCCCGCGGACTGCGAGGTCCAGGCCGAGCGGGTGGGGGAGGTCTGCATGGACGCCGGGGCGCTCGACGTGCTCGTCGCGCAGGACGAGGCGCAGCGCGAGCGGCTCTGGGAGGCGCGCCGCCAGCTCTCGCCCACGACGCGCGCCATGGCGCGCTATAAGATCTCGGAGGACGTCGTGGTCCCGCGCGACAAGATCCCGGCGCTGCTCGACGAGGTCGCGGAGATCTCGGCGGCGACCGGCGTCCGCATGCTCACGTACGGCCACGCCGGGGATGGCAACCTCCACGTCAACCTGCTCTGGAACGAGCCGGACCTCGTCCCCCAGGTGGAGACGGCGCTGTCGCGCCTGTTCCGCGCGGTGATCGGCATGCGCGGCACGCTGAGCGGCGAGCACGGCATCGGGACGTCGAAGGCGGAGTTCCTCGCGCTCGAGCAGTCGCCGGAGCTCATCGCGATCGAGCGCAGGATCAAGGCGGTGTTCGACCCGAAGGGCCTGCTCAACCCGCACAAGATCTTCCCGCGGCGCGCGCTCGAGGCGGCCGAGCGAGGCGAGCGCGACGGGGGATCCGAGCGCTCGCCGGGCTTCCCGACCCACGTCACGGCGCCCTCGCACGGGGCCTGCTGAGCCGATGCGGGTCCTCGGCATCGATCCCGGCTCGCGCCACCTCGGCTGGGGCGTGCTGGTGCGGCAAGGCACGCGCATCGAGCACGTCGCGCACGGCGTCATCGACATCGACACGAGCGGGACGTTCGCCGGCCGGCTCGTGGAGATCGACGACGAGCTCGGGAAGGTGATCGCGTCGCACGCGCCCGACGCGGCGGCGGTGGAGAGCCTGTTCTTCGCGAAGGACGCGCAGAGCGCGGCGAAGCTCGGTCACGCGCGCGGGGTCGTGCTGCTGCGGCTGGCGCGGGCCGGCGTGCCGATCTCGGAGTATCCGCCGGCGCTGGTGAAGCGGACCATCGTCGGCCGGGGCGCGGCCGAGAAGGCGCAGGTGGCGCAGGTGATGACCGCGGTCCTGCGCCTCGCTGCGCCCCCTCGGCCGGACGCGGCCGACGCGCTGGCCATCGCGATGACCCACCTCAGCGCCGCGGGCTTCGCGGCCGCGCTGGCGGCGTCGGGCGCGCCCGTCCCGCGCCGAGCCCGGCCGCGACGGGCGCGCGTCGGCTGAACGTCGGTCGACGCGGGGTTGCACGTGGGGGACCGCCGGGCGCGGCGCCTCGGTTGCGTGAGGGCTGGCTGGCGCGGCCTGGGCGGTCCGGGCGCACACACCGTGTGCTATGGAGCCTGCATGGGACGCCCCCACGCCGCGTCCAACATGAACATGTGCGGCGCGCCCCGGCTTCAGCGAGGGCGCGGCTGCCAGGGAACCGGCGGAGAATCGCCGGCATCCCTGTCGCCGACGAGCAGGGGCGACACGCCTCTGGACATCAAAGGAGATCGGGAAGGATGACGCGAACCTCACTCAACCGCCTCGCCGCCGCGTGCCTCATCGGGCTGACGGCGCCCCTCACGGTCGTGCTCGCGACCGCCGGCGAGTCCCAGGCCGCGGGTCCCACCGCCGAAGAGCTCGGCAGGCGCGTCCAGCAGTTCTACGACTCCACGAAGACCTTCAAGGCGAGCTTCACGCAGACCTACACGATCAAGGTCCAGGACGTGAAGAAGGTCTCCACCGGCAAGGTGACCTTCGAGAAGCCCGGCAAAATGAGCTGGATCTACGACGCGCCGAACGGAAACCGGGTCGTCTCCGACGGCGACACGATCAAGGTCTACGAGAAGGACAACGAGCAGATGTTCGAGACCCCGGTGAAGGGCTCTCAGTACCCGGCGGCGCTCGCGTTCCTCATGGGCAAGGGGCAGCTGACGAAGGATTTCTCGCTGCGCCTGCTGGATTCTGGGCAGATGAAGTTCGAGGGCGGCTATGTCCTCGAGGGGACGCCGAAGGAGGCGACCCCTGCGTATCAAAAGATGCTCCTCTACGTGGACGGGCAGACCAACCAGGTCCGCCGCGTGCTGATCCTCGACGCTCAGGGCAACCGGAACCGGTTCGATTTCACGTCGCCGGTCGTCAATCAGCCGGTCGCGAAGACCGAGTTCGATTTCACGCCCCCGCCGGGCACGCGCGTCGTCCGCCCCTGACGGTTTTCAGCCACGTTTCCGACGCGGAGAAGCTGTCGCCGCGTCACCCCGCCGACAGCCCGCGGAAGCGGAGCGTCACAGCCCCCTCAGTCCCTGCGCTCCTCAGCCGGCGGCGCGCCGCGCCAAAGCTGCTGGGATATATGCCCGGCGCGTCCCCGCCGTGGTAGAAATATTGCGTGATACTTCGATCCTGCGGGCATGAGCGGCAGCTCCGAGGCTGTCGTCGCCCGACACGGATCGTCACCGCTGCTTTCGGCTCCACGCGCGCGGCGGGGATTCGCCTCGGCTGAACGGTCACCCGCGTTCACGAGGATTTCGCGAGAGCGCTCGATCTATGAACAACCCCCACGGACATCGTCCCGATTCCCCAGGCGTGCCGCAACAACCCCGGCCGGCGGAGCGCCTGAGCGAGCGCGCGCAGCCTGGGGGCGGGCAGGTCGCTTCGGGGTATCCCGCGCAAGGTGCGGGGCAGAGCCCGATGGGACAGCCGCCGTTCGGGCAGCAGGGCTACGGGCCTGGGCCGCAGGGGCACGCGGTTGTGCACGCGCCGCAGGGGTACGGGCCTGGGATGCAAGGGCACGCGGTTGTACAGGCGCCGCAGGGCCACGGGCCTGGGATGCAGGGGCACGCGCATGCGCAGGGCTACGGACCTGGGCCGCACGGACACGCGCATGCGCAGGGCTACGGACCTGGGCCGCAGGGGCACGCGCATGCGCAGGGGTACGGGCCTGGGCCGCAGGGGCACGCGGTTGTGCACGCGCCGCAGGGTTACGGGCCTGGGCCGCAGGGACACGCGCATGCGCAGGGTTACGGGCCTGGGCCGCAGGGACACGCGCATGCGCAGGGTTACGGGCCTGGGCCGCAGGGACACGCGCATGCGCAGGGTTACGGGCCTGGGCCGCAGGGGCACGCGCATGCGCAGGGTTACGGGCCCGAGCCGCAGGGGCACGCGTACGCGCAGGCGCCTCAAGGTTACGGGCCTGGGCCGCAGCGGCACGCGCATGCGCAGGGCTATGGGCCTGCGCCGCAGGGGCACGCGCAGCACCACGCAGGCTACCCAGCGGTCGTTCGGAGGCTCGATCCCGACCGCCGGCTGCGCATCGCCGGGCTGTGGCTGTGGGCCGCCGGCCTCATCGCGGGTGCGGTCCTCAACGTCTTCTTCACGCTCCTCGGCGTGATCGAGTCCGGCGGGAGCATGCTGGGAGCCATGCTCATCGGGGCGCTCTTCGCGTTCCCTCCGCTCGCCCTCTACCTCTTCGTCCCGATGGTCATCGATCGGTACGATCCCGAGCCGTGGTGGTGCCTGCTGATGGCGTTCCTCTGGGGCGCGCTCGCGGCGACCGGCTTCTCGATCCTGATCAACACCGGCGTCCATGTCGGCGTCTCCAGCAACTTCGGCGAGTCGATCGGCGAGCTCGTCAGCGCGTCGGTCAGCGCGCCGTTCGCAGAGGAGCTCTTCAAGGGGCTCGGCGTGTTCGGCTTCTTCTACTTCCTGCGCCGGGAGTTCGACGGCATCGTCGACGGCATCATCTACGCCACGTTCTGCGCGCTCGGCTTCGCCGCGGTGGAGAACGTGCTCTATTACGCGCGCGCCTCGATGCAAGGCCAGGACGCGCTCGCCGGCACGTTCGTCCTGCGGGGCGTCTTCACGCCCTGGCTCCACCCGCTGTTCACGTCGATGACCGGCCTCGGCTTCGGGCTCGCGCGGGAGTCGTCGAAGACCTGGGTGCGCGTAGCGGCCCCGATCGGCGGCTACCTGCTCGGCGTCGCGCTGCACGCGGTGTGGAACTTCCTCCCCACCGCGCTGGGGCGCGCGATGGGGGACATCTTCATTCCGTGGCTC
Organism: Sorangium sp. So ce375; assembly: GCF_051473855.1. Lineage (NCBI taxonomy): Bacteria > Pseudomonadati > Myxococcota > Polyangiales > Polyangiaceae > Sorangium > Sorangium sp. So ce375. The sequence continues at coordinate 7,151,080 of NZ_CP150335.1, read as the reverse complement.
CTGCTCTGGCTCTGCTTCGTCGCGACGTTCTTCGGGATCATCGTGGCGCTTGTGATCCGCAAGGGCTGGGTGATCCGGGATCATCTGCGCGATGAGGTCGCGCTCGGCATGCTCACCCAGGACGAGCTCGAGCTCGTTTGCTCGCCGATCGGCCGGCTCCGGTGCACCCTGGGCTGGCGCGGCGCCACGGGGCGGAGCTTCATCCGCGCCGGCGCGCGGCTCGCGCTCAGCAAGTGGCACACGGCGCGCGCGATGCAGGGGCGGAACCGGACGCTGAGCGCCGATTTCATCGGCCCGCTCCGGCACGAGATCGCGCAGCTCAGGCAAGAGCTCCTAGCCCGATCCCCCCGCTAGAGCGGCGGTCCCCCGCGTCGGAGACGAGCCCACCTCGACGTTTTCGGTGCTCAGCGCCCTTTCGTGCGCTTCCGCGCCGAAAACGCCGATCTGGGCCCGTCTCCTGTGCGGGTGACCGCCGCTCTGGAAACGCAAGCGCCGCGGTGGCGGCCGGGGCAGCTGCGCGAGGTGTTGATCGGAGGCGCGGCCGTGGCGCCGGGTCAGCTGCGCGAGGTGTTCGTTTCGTCCGTGGCAGGGCGCGCGGCGGGCTGGGCGGCTCGATCCTCGCGTCGCTGCACGGGCTTCGCAGGGATGCCCACGACCGTGGTGTTCGGCGCAACATCGTGCACGACCACGGCGTTGGCGCCGATCTTGGCGCCGTCGCCGACCGTGACACCGCCGACGATCTTCGCCCCAGCGCCGATGAAGAGGTCGCTCCCGAGCACCGGTGTCTGCCGCCGATCGGCGCCGATCGTCACCTGATGCTCGATGAGCACGTTCGATCCACCGCGGACGTTGCCGTTGATCACGACGCCGTTCGAGTGGATGAGCACGAAGCCCGGCCCGAAGTCCGCTCCGCGCCCGATGACGCAGCCGCCGGCCAGGTTGGTCGCCTTGTTGAGCACCATCTCGAGCACCGGCATCCGGTGGGCTCGCGCGGCCTGCGTGAACCGGTAGAGGACCATCGCCGCCGTGCCGTCCGTCGCCAGCGTCTTCAGGATGGTCGGCAGTGGATCGCTGCCGTAGCACCATGTGGCCTTCTGGCGCACGTCGGCCGCGATGAGTCGCAAAGTTCGCAGCATCCCGACGAGACTAGCGCATCTCGCCCCGCCCGTGCGGACCTTTCGCAGCGCGCACGGGCGCGCGACAGCTCGTCGCGCGCCCGCCGCGTCTCGCCGTCTGCGCGTCTGCGCGTCTGCGCGTGTGCGCGTGTGCGCGTCTGCGCGTCTGCGCGTCTGCGCGTCTGCGCGTGTGCGCGTGTGCGCGTCTGCGCGTCTGCGCGTCTGCGCGTCCGTGCGACATCTCGTCGCGCGCCCGCGCGTCCGCTGCGCCCGCGTCCCCGTGCGGTCTTTTCACTGCCGCACCGCCCTGTTGCCATATGGTCATCGGTCCGTCACATCGCTCGGGTACACGCGCTCTTCACCATGGCGCGGATTTTAGTCATCGAGGACGAGCCGGCGCTCCAGAAGGTGCTCGATTACAACCTCAGGCAAGCCGGGCATGAGGTGCTCCTGGCGGGGCAGGGGGGTGAGGGGGTCCGGTTGGCGCTGGACCAGCGGCCCGATCTCGTCCTGCTCGACCTCATGCTGCCTGACATCTCGGGGACCGAGGTGTGCCGCGCTCTCCAGCAGAGCGAGGACACCCAGCGGATCCCCGTGATGATCGTCTCGGCCCGAGGGGACGAGGTCGACCGCATCGTCGGCTTCGAGCTCGGCGCCGTCGATTACGTCGTCAAGCCGTTCAGCGTGCGAGAGCTCGTGCTGCGAGTGCAAGCTGTCCTCCGCCGCGCGAAGTCCTCCGAGGACGGGGAGCGGAGCATCGAGTTCGGGTGCCTGCGGATCGACGAGGGCGCTCACCGCGTGTGGGTCGAGCGCGAGGAGGTCGAGCTGACGCTCCTCGAGTTCAAGCTCCTCGTCGCGCTGTACGAGGCGCGCGAGCGCGTGCAGACGCGCACCGCGCTGCTCGATGGCGTCTGGGGCATCGACGTGAGCATCACGACGAGGACCGTGGACACCCACGTCAAGCGGCTTCGTGACAAGCTGCGCCGTGCGGGCGATTACATCCAGACCGTCCGCGGTATCGGCTATCGATTCGCCGCCTCCCCCGATCTCCCCGAGAGCCGCAGCGCCTGAGCGTCCTGCCGGGCGAGCACGACAATCGTTGCCCCACCGTCACCGGGTCGCAACGACGGTCAGTGTACCGTGCAGACGGTGATTCACATGCTGGGCGATACCGTTGGAGCCGGCCGGTCCATCTCATGAGGTCCAGTGGAGCTCTGGTGTTGTCGCCAGCGGGCGCCGGGAGCCGCGATGCACCTTGAGACGTGGAATGCGGGGGAGGCCGATCCTGACCGGGTGAAGCGCCTCGCGATCGGGTACGCGGCAGGGCTCTTGCTGTTCGCGGCCATCGCGCTGACTGCAGCGCGCCTGAGCGGCGCGATCGCGCCTCCTCCGCCCGAGGAGGAGGTGGTCGACGTCAAGCTCGCTACGCGGCTCCCTGACGCGCCGCCCCCCGCGCCGGCGCCCGCGCCCCCGCCGCCCGCCGCGGAGGCTCCGGCGCCTCGTCCCGCGGCGCCTAGGCGCCCGGCGCTCGTCGCGCCGACGGCGGTGCCCAGCGAGGCGCCGGCGGAGGCGGACCCGGGGCAGGCCAAGCCGAGCGACGACGACACCTACGGAGAGCCGGGAGGCGTACCGGGCGGCGTGCCCGGCGGGGTCCCCGGCGGCACGGGAACGGCCGCCGTGGCCGCGCCACCGGCGCCGCCAGCACCGCCTCCTCCGCCACAGCCGAGGGGGCCGATTCACCTCCCCGAGAACGCGACGCCGCCGGTCGCGCTCTCCAATTCGCTCCCTCCCATCCCTGAAGCGGCGCGGAGCGCGGGGATCGAGGCGACGGTGGTCGTCAGGTTCGTGGTGACCGAGACGGGCGAGGTCACGAACGTCACCATCGTCCGCGGCCATCCGCTGTTCAACGACGTGGTGCTCGCGACGGTGAAGACGTGGCGCTACCGGCCGGCGATCCACGAGGGGAGGCCGGTGTCGACCTTCAAGACGGTCAGGATCCCGTTCAAGGCGAAGAGATGACGTCGAGCGCGCGGCCGCGGACGCGGCCTCTCGCGAGAGGAACGAAGGAGGTTAGCCATGATGCAGTTTGATCTCGGGCACATCTGGGCGACCATGGGGCTTTTGAGCAAGCTCGTGGCGTTCGCCCTCGTGCTCATGGCGCTGGCGAGCGTCGCCGTCGTGGTGGAGCGGCTCATCGCGCTCGCGCGCCAGGCGTCGGAGACCCGGCGCTTCGCGAAGGAGGCGCGGCCCGTGATGGAGGCGTGGGACACCGCGCAGCTCGTCTCGATCGCCGACGGGTACGGGCGCTCCGCGCTCGCCCGGCTCGTCGGCGCGGCCGTGCGCCGCTTCCAGCGCGCCGTCGAGGCTGGCGAGGGCGGCGTGCCTCCGGTGGAGCTCGCGCGCCGCGAGGTGTCGCGCCGTCGGGAGGCGATCTCCGCCGACTTGCGCCGCGGCCTTTCGGTGCTGGCGACGGTGGGCTCGGTGGCCCCGTTCGTCGGGTTGCTCGGCACGGTCGTCGGCATCATCACGGCCTTCCAGACCATCGCCTCGACCGGCTCGGGCGGCCTCGGCGCCGTGAGCGCCGGCATCGCCGAGGCGCTCATCGTCACCGCGCTCGGGCTCGGGGTCGCCATCCCGGCGGTGCTTTGCTTCAACTACCTCACCACCCGCATCGCCGCGGTGGAGCTCGCGCTCGAGCGCAGCGCGGGTGAGCTCATCGACGAGATGGAGAACGAGCATGGGCGTTCGAGCGGAGAGCAGTCGCTCGGGTCGGCAGCAGCCGCCTGAGCCGGAGATCAACGTCACGCCGCTCGTCGACGTGGTGCTCGTGCTCCTCATCATCTTCATGGTGATCGCGCCCCAGATGGAGCACGGCGAGCGGGTCGAGCTCCCGGCGGTGTTTCAGCCGGATCCGAAGTCGAAATCGAAGCTCGATCCGATCTACGTGACGATCACCGGCGCAGGCACCGTGTTCCTCGAGAAGGAGGCCGTCGCGGATCTCGGGCTGCTCGGCGAGCGGCTGCGGGCCATCCGCGCCGCCGAGCCGGAGCGCCGGGTGGTCATCAAGGGCGACTCCTCGGTGAGGTACGGCCGCGTGAGGGAGACCTTCGCGTTGTGCCAGGAGGTCGGCTTCGCCGGGATCTCGCTGCAGGTGAGCCAGCGGGGCGGCGGGGCGTCAGCGGAGCCGGAGGAGGGATAGCGCCGTGGGGATGAGCGTTCCGCAGGGCGGTGGCAAGAAGGGCGGCGTCGCGCCGAGCATGAACGTGACGCCGCTCGTCGACGTGGTGCTCGTGCTCCTCATCATCTTCATGGTCGTGACGCCGCTGCTCGCGAAGCAGTTCTGGCTGAACCTGCCGAAGAAGGACGACACCGCGAGGCTCGCGCCGCCTCCCATCGACGCCGATAAGCCCGTGGTGCTCACGGTGGACCAGCGCGGCGTCCTCCGCATCAATCAGGCCGAGGTGCAGCGCGCGGAGCTGAAGGAGCGGCTCGCCCGCATCTTCGCGGCGCGCTCGGACAACGTTCTTTACTTCGACGCGGATGACGAGGCGGTCTATGCGATCGCCGTGGAGGCCATGGACGCCGCGCGCATGGGCGGCGCCAAGACGATCGCCGTGCTGACCGAGAAGCCCGCGCGCTGAGCCAGCGCAGAGGCCCGATGAGGCCGAGTCGAGGCGCGCGCGGGAGCCGCCGCGCGCCGCTCGAGCGCGCGATCGCGGCGGGGTGCACGGGAGAGGGCGGTGGGGAGCTGGCTCTCCGCTCTCCTCATCAGACGGGCGCGGGTGCGCCCAGCCATCGAATCGAAAGTCGCGCCCCGGGCTCGGAGCGCGCGAAGGGACAGGTGCATGATTCGCAGAAGGATCTCGGGGGTAGTCGCAGCGCTGGTGACACCGCTTTGCTGGGGGGCCACGGCCCTCGCGCAGGGCGACCCCGGAGCCGCCGCGCCGCCGCCGGATGGCGCGGCGCCCCAGGCCGGCGGCCCTGCGGCGGAGGACGCCGCGGGGCTCGACGAGCCGAGCCCGTCGCGCCCGCCGCCCGCGGGGAAAGGCGTGGTGTGGGGCGTCGTCACGGACACCGCCACGAAGGAGCCCCTGCTCGACGCCCAGGTGTCGGTCGTCGGGACGAAGCTCAAGGCCATCGCAGACCTCGACGGGCGGTTTCGCCTGGAGCTGCCGCCGGGGACCCATCAGCTGCGGGTCTGGTACGAGGCGCACAAGCCTCAGCGCGTGCAGGACGTGCGGGTGACCGCAGGGCAGGTGATCCAGGTCGATGTCGGCCTCGATCCAGATCAGCAGACAGAGGAGGTCATCGAGGTCGAGTTCGAGCCGGAGCGCGCGAGCGTCGCGGCGCAGCTGCTCATCCGGAAGAACGCGGCCCACGTGGGCGACGCCGTCGGCGCGAAGGAGATCGCCAAGACACCCGATCGCAACGCCGCCGAGGCCGCGAAGCGCATCGTCGGCGCGACCGTGGTCGACGGCAGGTACGTCTACGTCCGCGGCCTGGGCGAGCGCTACACGAACGCGCTCCTGAACGGCGCCCCGCTGCCGAGCCCCGAGCCCGACCGGCAGGCCGTCCCGCTCGATCTCTTCCCGTCGCTGGTCCTCAGCGACATCACCGTCGTCAAGACGTTCACGCCCGATCTCCCCGGCGACTTCGTGGGCGGCTCGGTCCAGATCAACACGCGCGAGCTCCCGACCGAGTTCCTCTTCCAGGGATCGCTGTCGCTCGGGCTGAACAGCCAGGCGACGTTCCGCGATCGCCTGAGCTACGAAGGATCGAGCACCGACTGGCTCGGGATCGACGGCGGCGCGCGCGCGCTCCCCCGCGAGATCCCCGATTACAAGGTGGTGCGGCTCGGCTCCAAGCCGGGCGGCGGCACCATCTCCAGGGACGAGATGACGGCCTATGGACGGGCGATCAACTCGTCGATGGCGACGAAGCGGTCGTTCACCCCGCCCAACGGGAGCGGCAGCGTGGTCGTCGGCGACACCCTGAAGCTCGGCGGCGAGCAGCGCCTCGGTTACATCGCCACCCTGAGCTATGGCCGGAAGTTCGCGCCGCGCGCTGACGAGCACACCGGCACCTTCGAGCCCGATCCTCTGGGCGGCGAGCCTGAGCGCACCATGGACGCCAGCACCGGGAGCATCCGTGATCAGGTGTCCTGGGGCACCTTCGCCAGCGTCACCTACAACCCGGATCAGAACCACAAGGTGACGATCACCGGACTCCACAGCCGCTCGTCGGAGGATCTGGCCAGCGAGATCAGCGGGGACCCTCTGGACGGCAGCAGCGCGTTTCGCGACACGCAGCAGCGGTTCATCTCGCGCGCCCTCACCCTGGGTCAGCTCCAGGGGGAGCATCGCTTCGGAGCGCTGGACGGCGGTAGTCTCGACTGGAAGGCGTCCATCTCCCGCGCGTCCTCGGACGAGCCCGATACGAGGGAGACCGTCTACATCCGGGACGATGCGAGCGGCGCCCTCTCGTGGGACGAGGGCACGCTGAGCGGCGCCCACTTCTTCAGCGATATGACCGACACGAACTACGGCGGGCAGCTCTCCTATACCCAGCCCCTCGTACGCGGGGACACCCCGACCCGGCTGAAGTTGGGCGGTCTGTTCAACCTTCGAGAGCGCGAGTTCAACGCGCGCCGGTTCCGGTTCAAGCAGCGCCCGGGCTCGGACCCGACGATCCTGCGCCAGGAGCCGGGCCAGCTGTTCTCCGACGAGAACATCGGCACGGCGCTCGAGCTCGAGGAGATCACGCGCGAGACCGACTCCTATACGGCGAACAGCGATCTCTACGCCGGTTACGTGATGACGGACGCCGCCATCACACGATGGCTCCGCGCGGTGCTCGGCGCCCGGATCGAGGCTTCCACGCTGTCGCTGAGGGCGTTCGACAGGTACTCTCCGGCGAGCCCCGAGATCGAGGCCGACAGCGATAAGGTCGATCTCTTGCCTGCGGCCAACATGATTATCAAGGCGAGCCCGAGCTCGAATGTCAGGCTCGGCGTGTCCAAGACGCTGGCTCGACCCCAGCTCCGCGAGCTCAGCCCGACCTTGTATCAGGAGGGATACAGCGGGCTGGAGGCGCGAGGCAATCCGGAGCTCAGGCGGACGAGCGTCGTGAACGCCGATCTCCGCTTCGAGATCTTTCCGACCGCCGGCGAGGTGGCCGCGGTCAGCGTCTTCTACAAGCACTTCCAGGATCCGATCGAGGAGATCATCGTCCCCAACAGCGGCAGAGGCAGGCTCAGCTACGTGAACGGAGACGCTGGTTATGTGGCCGGGGTCGAGCTCGAGCTCAGGAAGGGCCTGGGCTTCATCGCCCCGCTGCTGCGGGAGGTCACGGCGCTCGGAAACATCACGCTCGTGCAGTCAGAGGTGACGGTCGACCCCGAGGACACCGAGGGAGGGGTCACCATCCAGAGCAACCCGACGCACCCGCTCCAGGGGCAATCCCCCTTCGTCGTGAACCTAGGGCTCGACTACGCCAGAGAGTCGACCGGGACGAGCGCCCGGCTCCTCTACAACGTGTTCGGCGCCCGGCTCAAGAGGGTGGGTAAGAGCGGGCTGGCGGACGAGTACGAGCAGCCACGGCACCAGATCGATCTGACGGTGGCCCAGCGCCTCGGCGAGCACATGGAGCTGAAGCTGGCCGGCGAGAACCTCATCGACGCGCCCGTCCGCGTAACCCAGGGCAGCGACGACGATGAGGGCAAGATCGTCAGCCAGTACAGCGTCGGGACGACTGTGACGTTGAGCGCTGCGTTCACCTACTGAGCAGCTGCCATTGAATCGTCACGCGGCGCTCGTCGCGAGTTTTCCTGCATACGCCATGTTGGGGAAGGAGGTAGAATAAATTGCGTACATTCAAATTGGGCTTGGTTTGCGCCTCGGCGCTCTCCGTCGCGGCGTTCGCCGCGTGCGGCGATGACGACACGGTCTCTCCGGTCACGACCAGCACCTCGTCCACGAGCAGCTCCGCCAGCGGCGGCGACGGCGGCGGTGGCGGCGAGGGCGGCGGTGGCGACGGCGGCGGCGGTGGCGATGCCGGCGCCGATTGCTCCACCCCGGTGGAGGTCAGCGAGGCGATCACCGCCAGCACGAAGTGGACCGCCGACAAGTGCTACCTCATGAAGGGGATCATCTTTGTCGAGCGCGGCGCGACCCTGACCATCGAGCCCGGCACGAAGATCATGGGCGAGAAGGTGAGCCTCGCCACGCTCGTCGTGAAGCCCGGCGCCAAGATCAACGCCAAGGGCACGGCGAGCAAGCCCATCGTGTTCACGAGCCAGGGCGAGAAGGGTGATCGCGCCGCCGGCGACTGGGGCGGCGTCATCCTGCTCGGCGAGGCGCCCGTCAACGTCGAAGGCGGCAAGGCCACCGTCGAGGGCATCACCGGCGAAGGCACCGAGTACGGTGGCGACAAGCCGGCGGACAACAGCGGTGTCCTCGAGTACGTGCGCATCGAGTACAGCGGGATCCTCCTCTCCCAGGACAATGAGGTCAACGGCCTCACCTTCGCCGGCGTGGGCTCCGGGACGACCGTCGATCACGTGATGGTGCACCACACCCTCGACGATTGCTTCGAGTTCTTCGGCGGCACCGTCAACGCGAAGCACCTCATTTGCGCGCAGAACGGCGACGACGGCTTCGACTTTGACCTCGGCTACACAGGCAAGCTCCAGTTCCTCGCGCTCCAGCAGGATCCGTCCGTGGCCGACGAGACGAACGGCTTCGAGAGCGATAATGACGCCGACTCGTCGGCCAACACGCCCGTCACCGAGCCGACGATCTACAACGCGACTCTGTGCGGCAAGAACAAGGACGTCGACAAGCAGCAGTACGGCATGCTGCTCCGCCGCTCGACCAAGGCCCACATCTTCAACACCATCGTGACCGGCTTCGAGGCGGGCGTGGATCTCCGCAACGAGCTCACCGAGGTCGAGCTCGCGAGCTCGATCTTCTCCGGCAACATCGAGGCGAACATCGCCTACGAAGAGACCGACGCCAACGCAGCGACCGAGTCGAAGCTCGATGACGACGACGACGCTGGTCAAGACGAGATCGCGTGGTTCGAGGGCGAGGCGACCAACAGCGCCGAGGATCCTGGGCTCGCCGACTGCTTCGCCGCCACGCCCGACTTCCGGCCTGCGGCCACGCTCGCCGAGAACGCGGCGAGCCCGCCCGATGACGGCTTCTTCGATGCGGGAGCGAAGTACATCGGCGCGTTCAAGGCCGATGACACCTGGGCTACGGGCGCCTGGGTCTCGTTCGACGCGAACTGACGCCGCGCCGTCCACGCCGGGCGACGGGCGGACCGGATCCGTAGCGATAGAAATGACGAAGGCCGGCTCTTCAGCCGGCCTTTATCGTCTCGAGCGTCACGACTCCGCCGCAGGCGCTCAGCGCACCCGCGGCGTAAACCCGGACACGCTGCTCCGATGCTCGCCGCATACGCCTCGCGCGTCCGGGGTCTCCTTGAATGACACCCTTCCGCACACCTCGCAGATGCACAGGTGTGCGCGATAGAACTCCCTATCGAGCAGGATGTCGGCAGCGAGCAAGCTGAGCACGATGTCGCCGAGGAAGTCGATCTCGCGCGGCGAGGCGACCCAGACGGGACGGCCGCCGACCGCCGCCCGGCGGACCCTGCCCCCGTAGATCGCGGCGTTCAGGAAGCGATCGTCGGCGACGGGCGCGATGAGCCCCCGGAGGGCCGCGATGATGCGCCCGCGGGCCTTGTGGATCAGCTCCTCGAGGCTGCTGCCGCCGTCGGCCCGGGGATCGAGCATGACGGGCGTCGCCCCGGGCTCGCGCACGATCTGGGGGCGCTTCATCAGGCCCGGGGTCACGAGGTGGTCCACGAACCAGTCCTGGAGGTCCTTCGGCGTCCACTCGGACGCCGGCCACTCCAGGAACTCGAGCGCGCCGCGGAGGCCGGAGATGCTCTGGAGGCCAGGGTGGGTAGGGAAGCTCGGCAGGGTGCGGGATGTGTGCAGACGCCGGGGCGAGCGGCGGCTCGCTTCGTCGATGTTGCGGCCGGAACCCATGTTCACCTCGGAGGCGGACCCCCGGTCCCGATGGATGCGAGCTCTTGCAGAGGCCACCATACCGAGGGAACAAGCACAACTTGTGCCGAACTTGGCGAACGGGGCGACCTGGATTTGCTGGGAGTTCTGCCCAGAGGGCGCCTTCGGGCCTTTCGGATGGCCGGCCACTGGCCGGCCAGGTTCTTCAGCGGGTAAGATTACGCCCGATGGACCACTCCACCGTCCGCGTCTCGGTTTCACCGGAGCCCTCGGTCGCCGAGCCTGTTCCCGGCATCGTCCTGATCTTTTCGGGCGATCAGCCGCGATGCGCTCCTATCCCGCTGGATCGCGGCTCGGTGGTGCTGGGGCGTGGAGGCGTCGGCGGGGTGCCCCTCATGGACGACTCGCTCATGTCGCGGCGACACGCCCGCATCGCGTACGACGGGGGCGCGTGGACGGTGGAAGATCTCGGCAGCACCAACGGGACGTCGGTCAACGGCGAGCCGATCCGCGGCGAGGTGCGGAGGGAGTCGATCCAGGTCGTCGGCGCGGGGACGTCGGTTTTCCTCGCGCTGAGCGACATCCGGAGCTTCGCGCGCGGGGGCGTGCGCGTCGAAAAGGAGAGCGTCCTCGGGCCGAGGCTGCAGCTGTTCTACGACACGATCATCCGCGCCGCGGCCGGGGGAGACAGCCTCCTCGTGACGGGCGAGAGCGGCACGGGCAAGGAGCTCGCGGCGCGCGCCTACCACGAGGCGGGGCCGCAGGCGCGCGGCCCGTTCGTCGCGGTCAACTGCGCGGCCATCCCGGAGGGCCTGGCGGAGCGGCTCCTCTTCGGCGCCAGGCGCGGCGCTTACTCCGGCGCGACGCACGACACCGAGGGCTATGTGCAGGCCGCCCACGGAGGGACGCTCTTCCTCGACGAGGTGGCGGAGCTCGACGCGGCCGTCCAGGCGAAGCTGCTGCGGACGATCGACACAAGGCAGGTGCTCGAGCTCGGCGCCGTCGCGCCTCGCCCGGTGCAGATCCGGATCTGCGCCGCCACGCACGACCTCCGCGCCCGCGTCGCCCAGGGCCGCTTCCGGGACGACCTCTACTACCGCATTGGCCGGCCCGAGGTCCGGCTCCCGCCGCTCCGGGAGCGGATCGAGGAGATCCCGTGGCTGCTCGCGCAATGCGCAAAGGCGGTCGGCGCGGCCGCCCAAATGGCGCCGCCGATGATTCACCATTCAATGATCATCGCGTGTGCGCTGCGCCGCTGGCCAGGGAACCTGCGCGAGTTCGTCGGTGAGGCGCGGCGCGCCGTGACGCGCGCCCTCGACGAGGGGCGGCGCACGGTCGAGGCCAAGGATCTGGACTCGCTCGCGGGCGTCGGGCTGAGCCCGGAGTCGCTCGAATCGCACGCCCGGCAGACGGCGGGCGATGTGCGACCGGCGCGCGCAGCGCAGGCGTTGCCCGAAGATGAGATCGCCGAGGCGCTTCGCCTCGAACGAGGCAACGTGTCTCGCGCGGCCACCAGGCTCGGAGTGCACAGGAATCGAATTCGACGCTGGCTCGAGAAGAACGGCGTCGATCGCTCCCACTTCGCCGAGGGAAGCGACCTGTCCGACAACGACTGAGCCGCTGGCTCCCGCCGTCGCATGCACAAGTACAGGAGCACGTCAATGGTGCCGCGACGTCGCTGGAGAGCGCTCGCCTCCCTGCGGCCTTGCGATGACCACGTCTCGCCCGGCGTAGGCTTCTGAGCCCGAGAGGGCGGCCGTTCCATACATCACCTCCAGCAAACGCTTTGTTCCTTCTGAAGACCAAGGGGCCCTCGCGGCGCTGTTTCTCGGGCGAAGACGCGCGCTCGTCGCAGGGTTGCCTCCATCTGGCGACGCAACGTGGGCTCGATCGAGCGAACGCCCATGTATAGGGACTTTACAGAGCTCGTTATGCAGGTTGTAATGTGGTCTGTAAGCCCCGTCCCCGGCGAGGAGCTGTCACGACCACGGTCAACTCAACGAGTCCGGCGCGTGCTCGCCACGTTGGAGCCCGCGATGTACCCTGATGAGATCACCGCTGAAGTGTGCCATGCGCCGCGCGCGGCCGGCGCCGCCGAGGCAGCGATGCCCGCCTCGGCGAGGCCGCGCGCCTCGCGTGCCGCGCGCGCGCCGGGGCCGGCGGGGACTTCCGCCTGCGGCGCGATCGCGGTCGCTTCGTGGATGCCTACGAGTGCCTACGTCTGCCGCCAAAAGACACGCTCGGACGGCGCGCGGAACAAGAGGACGAGGGCGCGACGCACAATGATGATCTTGGGCTTGACCGGGCGGGCGGCTTCATCGATGTACAGAGAGTTGTCTGTCGGGTCTCCGTGCGAGCTCAGGCCCCGTCGCGTCACGGGCGGGCGCTGCGCTTCGCGGCCTTGCCGCGGGCGCCCGGCTGCCGAGCGCCTGCTCCACGCTCGCCGTCCGGCTCTCCCTCAGCGACATCTGCAAACATTGAAACCCCAGGCTCCTGCGAGGTGGGCGATGTCATGCGTTCGCGCCTGAAATCGCCTGCTCGCGGAGCGCCCAGCCAGGACGGCGGGCTACCTGCTTGAACAGCCCTGGACACCATGAACGCGACCCGTAGACACGTATCGGCCGAAGAGGCGCCTCTCAGCCTACGAGCGCACATCGAGGGGCCCACCAGCTCGACCGCGTCCAGCCCAGGGCAGCAGCCGAGCTCGGGGACCCGACAGACCCACTCGCGTCGCCGCCCGTTCCTGAGCCGCCTCCTCGCGGCGGGCGAGGCGATCGACGCGGGGGATAGCGAGCGCGCCAGGGCGCTCGTCGAGGGCATCCTGCGGGCCGAGCCGGATACGGGGGACGCGTCCGAGCGCATTTCAGGCGTGTTCGGCCGGGCCCTCCTCGCCCGTCTGGACGGAGATCGCTCCGGCGACGGCAACCTCTACCTGCGCAGCGCTGGGCCGCGGGACATGCTCGCGGCGTTTCAGCTGCTCGTACACGCGACGCCGCTCATCCGGTTCGGCTACCTCAGCGCGAACGCGGCGATCGTCGAGGCGTTCCAGGACGAGGGGGAGATCCATGTCATCGACATCGGCGTTGGCGGCGGTACGCAGTGGCCATTCCTGCTACACCGGTTGGCGACCCGGCCTGGCGGTCCTCCGCGGGTCCGGCTGACAGGTATCGACTTGCCGTGCCGGGGCCCCGATCCCGAGCAGCGCCTGCGCTGGGCGGGCGCGTACATCGGGGGGTGGGCGGAGCGGCTGAAGGTCCCCTTCGAGTTTCACGGCGTCGCGTCGTCGGTGGAGCGCGTCGACTGGAGCCGTATCGCGTCCCGCTCTACCGCGCCCATCGCGGTCAATGCGGCGTTCGCGTTGCACCATGTGCCGGACGCCTCGGTGCACGCGACCGCGAACCGCGACACCATCCTCACGAGGATTCGCGCCCTGTCGCCGCGCGTGCTGACGCTCATCGAGCCGGACGTGGAGCACAACGCGCTCCAGTTCCTCCCGCGGCTGTCGGAGGCGATCGGCCATTATTATGCGGTGTTTCAGGCGCTCGAGGCGCTGCTCCCGCCGCACATCGCCGCACGGGAGACCATCGAGCAGGTCTTCTTTGGACAGGAGGTGATGAATGTGGTGGTGGGCGAGGGGGCTGCGCGGGTCGAGCGGCACGAGCGCCGGGGCGCCTGGCAGCGCCGCCTCCGCATGAACGGCTTCGAGCCGGTCCGCGTCTCGCCGCACGAGTCGCTGGTCCGCGGAGCGCTCCGCCTGAGCCAGGGGTTCGATGTCCGGGGGGATGAGCCCGCGCTCCTGCTGATGCGCAACGGCGTGTCCATCGTGGCCGCGTCGGCGTGGCGTCCGCGGCAGGTCCCGCCGCCATCGCGATTCATGTCAGGCCTGTTCCGCCGCTAGAGCGGCGGTCACCCGCTTCGGATACGGGCCCACCTCGGCGTTTTCGGTGCTCAGCGCACAGGAGTGCGCTTCCGCGCCGAAAACGCCGATCTGGGCCCGTCTCCTGTGCGGGTGACCGCCGCTCTGCTCGGCATGGTGCAGAGGGGGGCGGAAAACGCTGTTGAGCGGCTCCTTGCTCTCAGCGCTTCAGGAGGGCGAGCGCCGCCCAGAGGACCAGCGCGCCGATCGTGAGGCCCGCGAGGGTGAGCCACAGGGGGCGGCGCCTGTGCAGCGTGAGTTCCCAGAGAGCGCGCTGGCGCTCTGGCGTGCGAACGCCCTCGGCTTCGGACCGGGTATCGTGAAGGGGGAGCGGGCTCAGCCCCTCGCGTCTCACGATATCGAACAGCAACGAGCCGCGCGCCTGGGCCCGCGCGAGCTGCTCCAGCACCTCCCGGCGACAATGAAGGCAGAACGTCGACGCATCCTCTTCGATGCCGACGAGGCCGAGCTCCCGTAGCCGCTGCTGCTCCCAGCTCTCCCTGGCTTGCCGCCCCTCGTTGTGCGCGTTCTCCCGGCCGTCGTCGCGGTGTGGGCTGTCCTTGGCGCTCATCGCAGCTCCTGATCGGGGCCGCAGCTCGCGGCTCCCTATGAGGATCTATTCCGGTCAGCCGCGTGAAATTCTCAGGCAATGCGCTCAGCGGCCACGCCGGGATGGCGCTCAGCGGCCACGCCGGGCTGGCGCCGGCAGGCTACCGAAGGGGGGCCGGCCAGCTCTGCGCCGAGCTCAGCGGGTCACGAGCACCTTGAGGGCGCCTGGCGCCGCCGCGGCGGCCAGCGCCTCCACGGCGCGGTCCAGGGGGAGTCGGGCCGATACGAGGGAGCGGACATCGACGGTGCCGGCCTCGAGGGCGCGCAGCGCTGGCCCGAACAGCCCGCAGCGCGACCCGACGACGGTGATCTCGTTGATGACGAGCTCCGCGAGGTGAACGCTGGAGAGCCCGGCGACCGTGCTCTTCAGCACGAGCGTGCCCCGAGGCCGGGTCGCGCGGACCGCCCTCACGAACCCCTCGGCGGTGCCCGTGGCCTCGACCACGAGCTCGGCCGGATCTCCCGCCCAGGCGCCCTGGGGTGGCGAGGCGCCGGCGTCGGCCTGGCCCGAGGCCTCCGGGCGAGCGAGCTCGGTCGAGATGCCCTGCGCGCGCAGCAGGGCGAGCTTCTCCTCGTGCTTGCCGACCGCGAGGACGCGAGCGCCTGCCTGGTGGAGCACCTGCGCGATGAGCAGGCCCAGCTTCCCGTCGCCGAACACGAGCGCCGATGTGCCCGGCGCCACACGCACCTGCTCCAGGATCTCGAACGCGGCCGCGAGCGGCTCCGCGAACACCGCCGCCTCGTCGTCGATCCGGTCCGCCACGGCGTGGAGGTTCGCCACCGGCACCGCGACGCGCTCGGCCAGCGCGCCGTCGGCGCCGACGATGCCCATGACCGCGCGCGTGGGGCAGTGCCTGCCCAGCCCGCGCGCGCAGGCGTCACAATGACCGCAGGCGAAGTTGATCTCCCCCACCACGCGGCGGCCGCGCCAGGCGGCCGGACCCTCCACGACGTCCCCGACGAACTCGTGTCCGAGCGTGCCGCGGAAGCCCATGTAACCTTTGATGATTTCGAGATCCGTGTTGCAGATCCCGGCGCACCGCACCTCGACCACGGCCATGCCGGCCGTGGTCGAGGGTGGGTCGCGGTCGATGACGCGCGCCGCCGTGCCGTCCCAGACCAGCGCTCGCACCGTCGAGCTCTAGCCCGCCGCGAGCGCCAGCCGGCGCTTCGCCGGCTGCATCAGGTACGCATCGACCGCGTCCGCGGCCTTGCGCCCCTCCGCGATGGCCCAGACGACGAGGCTCTGGCCGCGCGACATGTCGCCGGCGGCGAAGACGCCCTCCACGCTGGTGCGCCCGCCGTGGGCCTTCACGTTGCCGCGCTGGTCCATCTCGACGCCGAGCTGCTCGAGCAGCCCCTCGCGCTCGGAGCCGACGAAGCCCATCGCGAGCAGGACGAGCTCGCACGGGATCTCGAACTCGCTCCCCGGGACCGGCACGAACTTCCCGCCTTCCAGCTTCACCCGCACCGCCTGGAGCGCGCGGACATGCCCGCGCTCGTCCCCGAGGAACGCCACGGTCGATACCGACCAGTCGCGCTCGCCGCCCTCCTCGTGTGAGGACGACGTGCGGAGGATGAGCGGCCACGCGGGCCACGGGTTGGTCAGCGAGCGCTGCTCGGGGGGGCGGGGGAGGAGCTCGAGCTGCGTCACGTGCGCCGCGCGGTGGCGGTGGCTCGTGCCGAGGCAGTCGGAGCCGGTGTCGCCGCCGCCGATGACGACCACCCGCTTGTCCGTCGCGAGGATCGCCTCGCCGTCGGGGATCACATCGCCGGCGACCCGCTTGTTCTGCTGGGTCAGGAAATCCATCGCGAAATGGACGCCCTTCAGCTCCCGGCCGGGCACCGGCAGGTCGCGCGGCCGGCGCGCCCCGCCGCACAGCACGACGGCGTCGTACTGCTCGCGCAGGGCGTCGCCGGTGATGTCGACGCCGCAGTGGACGCCCGTGCGGAAGGTCACGCCCTCGGCCTGCATCTGCTCCATGCGCCGGTCGATGAGGTGCTTCTCCATCTTGAAGTCGGGGATGCCGTACCGGAGCAGGCCGCCGATCCGGTCGTCGCGCTCGAAGAGCGTGACGTCGTGCCCCTTGCGCGCGAGCTGCTGCGCGGCCGCGAGCCCGGCGGGCCCCGAGCCGATCACCGCCACCTTCTTGCCCGTGCGCTGCTTCGCGATGACCGGCGCGATCAGGTTCCGATCGAACGCGCGATCCGCGATCGCGCGCTCGACGTTCTTGATCGTGACCGGCTTGCCCTCGATGTTCAGCACGCACCCCGCCTCGCAAGGCGCGGGGCACACGCGCCCGGTGAACTCGGGGAAGTTGTTCGTCGCGTCGAGCGACGCGATCGCCTCGGGGAGGCGCTCGCGGAACATGTGGTCGTTCCAGTCGGGGATCAGGTTCCCGAGCGGACACCCGTCGTGACAGAACGGGATGCCGCAGTCCATGCACCGCGCTGCCTGATCGCGCAGCTCGGCCTCGGGGACCGGGAGCTCGAACTCCTGCCAGTCGTTCAAACGCTCGGAGACGGGTCGCTTCTTGATGTCGACCCGCTGGATCTCGAGGAAGCCTCGTACCTTACCCATGGGCGGCCGACCTCTCTCCCGTGCTCAGGGGACCCGCGTTGGCGGGGATGTAACGTCCAGTGGAAACGTAGGGGGTGGAAGGGGAAAGGAGGGCCACGAGCCTGTCCGACCCGTCCGCCCCGTTCGTCGCGGGCGACGCCGCGGCCTCCAGGGCGCGCCGGTACTCGCTCGGGACGACCTTGACGAACTTCGAGAGGACGGCGTGCCAGGAGTCGAGCAGCTCGATCGCCTTCCGGCTGCCCGTGCGCCGCACGTGCTCCTCGAGCAGCGCCCGCACCGACTCGGCGTCGGCCGAGGTCATCGTCTCGAGCTGCACCATCTCCTTGTTGCAGCGCGCCTCGAAGAGCGCGTCCTCGTCGAAGACGTAGGCGAGCCCGCCGCTCATGCCGGCCCCGAAGTTGCGGCCGGTGGTGCCGAGGATGATCACGGTGCCGCCCGTCATGTACTCGCAGCCGTGGTCGCCCACGCCCTCGACGACGGTGGTGGCCCCGCTGTTCCTGACCGCGAAGCGCTCGCCGGCGCGGCCGTTGAAGAACGCGCGGCCGCCCGTCGCGCCGTACAGCACGACGTTGCCCACGATGACCTGGTCGTCCGGCCGGAACGGCGCCTCGCGCGGCGGCCGCACCGCGACGACGCCGCCCGAGAGGCCCTTGCCGACGTAGTCGTTCGCGTCGCCCTCGAGCTCGAGCGTCATGCCCCGCGAGGCGAAGGCGCCGAAGCTCTGGCCGGCGCTGCCGGCGCACTTGACCACGATGCTGTCCTCGGGGAGCCCGGCGCCGCCGTGGCGGCGCGCGATCTCGCCGCTCAGCATCGCGCCGAGCGTCCGATCCGAGTTCCTCACGCGGGTCTCGATGACGACGGGCGGCCCGCCGTCGATCGTCGCGCGCGCCTTCTCGATCAGCTTGAGGTCGAGCACCCGGTCGAGCTTGTGGTCCTGCGGCTCCACGCAGTGGGTCGGGCTCGTGAGGGCCTCCTTCGGGCGGTACAGCACCTCGGAGCAGTCGATCTTCCTCGCCTTCGCGTGGAGCCCGGTGCTCCGCTGCACGATGCAGTCGGAGCGCCCGACCATCTCGGTCAGCGTGCGGAAGCCCAGGCGCGCCATGATCTGCCGGAGCTCCTCCGCCACGTAGAAGAAGAAGTTGATGACGTGCTCCGGCGCGCCCGTGAACTTCTTGCGGAGCTCAGGGTCCTGCGTGGCGATGCCGACCGGGCAGGTGTTGAGGTGGCACTTGCGCATCATGATGCAGCCGGTCGCGACGAGCGGCGCCGTCGAGAAGCCGAACTCCTCGGCGCCGAGCAGCGCGGCGAACGCGACGTCGCGGCCCGTCATCAGCTTGCCGTCGGTCTGCACGATGGCGCGGCCGCGGAGCCCGTTCATCACGAGCACCTGGTGCGCCTCGGCGAGGCCGAGCTCCCACGCGACGCCCGCGTGGTGGATCGACGTGAGCGGGGAGGCGCCGGTGCCGCCCGAGTCGCCGCTGATCAGCACCACGTCGGCGTGCGCCTTCACGACGCCCGCGGCGATGGTGCCGACGCCCGCCTCGGCGACGAGCTTCACGCTGATGCGCGCCTTCGAGTTGATGTTCTTC
The DNA here is from genome assembly GCF_051473855.1 of Sorangium sp. So ce375. Lineage (NCBI taxonomy): Bacteria > Pseudomonadati > Myxococcota > Polyangiales > Polyangiaceae > Sorangium > Sorangium sp. So ce375. The sequence continues at coordinate 7,132,236 of NZ_CP150335.1, read as the reverse complement.
AGGTCGAAGATGAGCTGCGCGAGATCCTCGATCGAGTAGATGTCGTGGTGCGGCGGCGGCGAGATCAGCGTCACGCCGGGCGTCGAGTGGCGCACCTTCGCGATCACCGCGTCGACCTTGTGGCCCGGGAGCTGGCCGCCCTCGCCGGGCTTGGCCCCCTGCGCCATCTTGATCTGCAGCTCGTCGGCGTTGACGAGGTACTCGGCCGTGACGCCGAACCGCGCCGAGGCGACCTGCTTCACCGCGCTCCGCTTCGAGTCGCCGTTCGGCATGCGGAGGAAGCGCACCGGGTCCTCGCCGCCCTCGCCGGTGTTCGACCGCGCGCCGATGCGGTTCATCGCGATCGCGAGGGTCTCGTGCGCCTCCTTCGAGATGCTCCCGAAGGACATGGCGCCGGTGGCGAAGCGCTTGACGATCGAGGCGGCGGGCTCGACCTCCTCGAGCGGCACCGGCGGGCCCGCGGGCTTGAAGTCCCACAGGCCGCGGAGCGACATCGGGTGCTCCTGCTGCTCGTTGATGACGGAGGCGTACTCGGCGTAGCTCTTCGCGTCGTCGAGGCGGACCGCCCGCTGGAGCGACGCGATCGACTGCGGCGTCCAGAGGTGCCGCTCGCCGGACACGCGGAAGTGGTGGTGGCCGCCGACGTCGAGGTGCGCGCGCGCCCGCTCGCCGAACGCCGCCTGGTGGCGCGCGAGCGACTCCTCCGCGATCTCGCGCAGCCCGACGCCGCGGACGCGCGACGCCGTGCCGGTGAAGTACGCGTTGATGACGACCTGATCGATGCCGATCGCCTCGAAGATCTGCGCGCCCTGGTAGCTGGAGAGCGCGCTGATCCCCATCTTCGACATGATCTTCAGGATGCCCTTCTTGAGCCCCTTCACGTACCGCGAGCCCGCCGCGGTCGGCGAGAGGTCCGCGCCGAGCGTCTTGTCGCGGCACATCGCCGCGATCGACTCGAACGCGAGGTACGGGTTCACCGCGCCGGCGCCGTAGCCGATGAGCAGCGCCATGTGGCCGACCTCGCGCGCCTCGCCGGTCTCGACGATGATGCCCGCGCGCGTGCGCGTCCCCTCGTTGATGAGGTGGTGGTGCACGGCGCCCACGGCGAGCAAGCTCGGGATGGGGGCGAGCGTCTCGTCGATGCCGCGGTCGCTCAGGATGAGGATGCTCGCGCCGTCGGCGATCGCGCGGCTCGCGTCCTTGCAGAGCTTCGCGATCGCGGCGCGCAGGTTGTCCTCCGGGTCGCCGTCGACCGGGAAGTACATGGGCAGCGTGGCCGCGCGGAAGTCGGGGAAGACGTTCTTGCGCAGCTTCGACAGGTCGTCCTGCGTGAGGATCGGGTGCGGCAGCTCGAGCATCCGGCACTGGCGGGGCGTCTCCTCGAGGAGGTTGCCCTCGCCGCCGACGCAGCTCACGAGCGACATCACGATCTCCTCGCGGAGCGGGTCGATCGGCGGGTTCGTGACCTGCGCGAACAGCTGCTTGAAGTAGCGGAAGAGCAGCTGGGGCTTCTCGGAGAGGACGGCGAGCGGGATGTCGATGCCCATCGAGCCCACCGGCTCCTCGCCGAGGGTGGCCATCGGGCCGAGGATCATCCGCAGGTCCTCCTCGGTGTAACCGAAGGCCTGCTGCAGGCCCCGGAGGTCCGCGTGCGGGATGGTGTAGAGGCTCGGCACGTCCTCGAGGGCGCGCAGGTCGATCTTGTTCTCGGCGACCCACGCCGCGTACGGCTTCTGCGTCGCGACGCGGCGCTTGATCTCGTCGTCGCTGACGACGCGGCCCTCGGTCGTGTCGACGAGGAACATCTTGCCCGGCTGGAGGCGCCCCTTCTGGATGACGCGGGCCGGCTCGATGTCGAGCACGCCGAACTCGCTCGCGAGCACGACGAGCCCGTCGCTCGTCACGACGTACTTCGCGGGGCGCAGCCCGTTCCGGTCGAGCGTCGCGCCGATCAGCCGTCCGTCCGTGAAGCACAGGGCGGCGGGGCCGTCCCAGGGCTCGATCAGACAGCCGTGGTACTCGTAGAACGCCTTCTTCTCGGCCGACATGTCCGGGTCGAGCGCCCAGGCCTCGGGCACCAGCATCATCATCACGTGCGGCAGCGAGCGGCCGCTCGCGAGCAGGAAGTCGACCACGTTGTCGAGCGCGGACGAGTCGGAGCCGCCCGGGCGGATGATCGGCTTGAAGTCCTCGATCGCGTTCGCGAAGACATCGCTCTTCAGCAGCGCCTCGCGCGCCGACATCCACGCGGTGTTGCCGCGCACGGTGTTGATCTCGCCGTTGTGCGCGATGATCCGGTACGGGTGCGCGCGCTCCCACGTGGGGAACGTGTTCGTGGAGAAGCGCGAGTGCACCATCGCGAGCCGCGAGACGGTGCGCTTGTCGGACAGATCGGGGTAGAACGCCGCGACCTGCTCCGCGAGCATCAGGCCCTTGTAGACGACCGTCCGCGACGAGCAGGACGCGATGTAGAAGTCGTCGGCGTTGGCGGCGCGCCCGGCGCGCTTGCGGATCGCATAGAGGACCTGCTCGAAGGACTGGCGAGGCGCGACCCTGCCGATGAACAGCTGGCGGATCGCGGGGCGCGAGTCGCGCGCGATCGGGCCGAGCGCCGCGTCATCGATGGGGACGTCGCGCCAGCCGAGGACGCGCTGTCCGTGGTGCACGACCGCGGCCTCGAGGATCGCCTCGCACTGGCGGCGGCGCGACGGGAGCTGCGAGAAGAACACCGTCGCGACGGCGTAGTCGCCAGGAGCAGGCAGCGCGATGCCAAGGGCGGCCAGGGACGCGGCGTACAGCTCGTGCGGGATCTGGAGGAGCACGCCCGCTCCATCGCCGGTGCAGGGGTCGCATCCAGCGGCGCCGCGATGGGTTAGATTTTCGAGGATCTCGAGCGCTTGGCAAACGACCTCGTGCGTCGCTTCACGGCGGAGCGTGGCGACGAATCCGAGACCGCATGCGTCGTGTTCGAAAGCCGGATCGTAAAGACCTTGTCGTTGGGGCAGAGGCATGGTGCTGACTTCACACGCGCGTAGCACAAGTGGCACAAGGATTGGAGCCCAAGTTTAATGCGGCGCGCCAGGAGCCGCGGAACCGGGCGTAAAATGGGGAGCGGTCTCGCCTCGCCCGGGGGCGCCGCTCCGCCCGGCGGCGGCGCTCGGCAGTGGACGCGCGTCGCCGACCGTGGTGTGGGTGGGAGCGACCGGCCTGCCGGTCCGACCTCCGGCGCGGTATTCGGATGAAGCTCTTCGCACTCAGCGATCTCCACGTCGGGTATGCGGAGAACCGGTGGGCCATCGAGCGCATGACGCCGCGGCCGAGCGACTGGCTCATCCTCGCCGGTGATCTCGGGGAGACGGAGCAGCACCTCGTCTACGTCCTCGAGACGCTGGGCCCGCGGTTCAAGCGGCTCGTGTGGACGCCGGGCAACCACGAGCTTTATACGATGCCGAGTGAGCGCGGCGGTCCGCGCGGCCAGGCTCGCTACGAGCGGCTGGTCGAGCTGTGTCGGAGCCGCGGTGTGCTCACGCCGGAAGACCCCTACGTGGTCTGGGACGGCGAGGGCGGCCCGCACGTGCTGGCGCCGATGTTCCTGCTCTACGACTACAGCTTCCGGCCGGACGGCGTGCCCGAGCGCGACGCGGTGGCGTGGGCCATGGAGAGCGGCGTCCTCTGCAGCGACGAGGAGCTGCTCGACCCGGCCCCCTACGGGAGCCGGCCGGCGTGGTGCCGGGCCCGCCTCGCGGCGACGGAGGCCCGCCTCGACGCGATCGAGGAGCACCCCACGGTGCTCATCAACCACTTCCCGCTACGGGAAGAGCTCGTGCGGCTGCGGCACATCCCGCGCTTCTCGATCTGGTGCGGGACGCGGCGCACGCACGACTGGCACACGCGGTTCCGCGCGCGGGTGGTCGTGTCAGGGCACCTCCACATCCCTCGCACCGACTGGATCGACGGAGTTCGTTTCGAGGAGGTGTCGTTCGGTTATCCGCGCCAGCGGCCCGCGGAGCTCAGCGTCGACAGCTGCCTGCGGGAGATCCTGCCAGGGCCGCGAGGCGCGGCTTTGCCGAGGACGAGGGAGTAGATGCTCTCGATCGGTCCCGGCGCCGCGCACCTCTGGTACGTCTTCTCCGATCCGGTCCGCGACGAGGCGCTGCTTGCTGCGTACCACCGGCTGATGGCGCCGGACGAGGCGGAGAAGCAGGCGCGCTTCCTGTTTGCAGAGAACCGGCACGAGTACCTGCTCACCCGCGCCCTCGTGCGCACGGTCCTCTCGAAGTACGCGAGCGTCGCGCCCGAGGCGTGGTCGTTCGTCCGGAACGAATATGGTCGCCCGCAGATCGCGGGGCCGCCGGGCGTGCCGCCGATCCGGTTCAACCTGTCCAACACGCGGGGGTTGATCGCCTGCCTGGTCGCGCTGGATCGCGACGTGGGCGTCGACGTCGAGGACACCGAGCGCTCGAGCAGCGCGGTGGACATCGCCGATCGCTTCTTCGCGCCCGGCGAGGTGAGGGCGCTGCGCGCGCTGCCGCCGGAGAGGCAGCGCGCGCGCTTCTTCGAGTACTGGACGCTCAAGGAGTCGTACATCAAGGCGCGCGGGATGGGGCTCGCGATCCCGCTCGATCAGTTCTCGTTCCACCTGGACGACGGGCCGGCGATCGGCATCTCGTTCGATCCGCGGCTCGCCGACGACCGCTCGGCCTGGCAGTTCGCGCTGTACCAGCCCTCGGCGCGGCACACGATGGCCGCCGCGATCCGCAGCGGGGGCGGGCCCCCGCTGACGATCGAGCTGAGGGAGACGGTGCCGCTGCTCGACGGGGGATGAGCGGCGGCGGGGATGAGTCGCATGCGGCCGCCCCGAGGCGGCGCCTACGCGCGCAGCCCCCTGCTTCCCTGGCGGCCGCCGGCGGGCGGGGCCAGCGCGTCCGCGGCCTGCGGGCGGCGCGCGAGGTCAGTCCGGCCGCGCGAGCGAGAGCTCGACGTTGCGCCACGAGGGCTCGCCGCGGCCGTCGCTGCCGAAGCCGGAGGTGATGTCCACGATCGCTCGGCGGCGTCCCTCGGCGGCGATCGGGTCGTCGTCGGCGGCGTAGTCGAGGGCGGCGCCCCGGATGGCGACGAAGCCGTTGTCGTCGTCCCAGATCTCGATGACGCGGACCTGATGGGGGTAGTCGGCGAGCGCGGAGGTCTCGAGCTCCCAGTACGCGTGCCCGCCGGCTGGCGAGACGCGGGTCACCCGGTGCACGTGGGTGTGCCCGGCGAGGTGGAGCAGGACGTTGTCGTAGCCGCCGACGAGCGCCTGCCACGCCTCGACGGCGAGCGCGCCGGGCACGGCGGGGGTGCCCGTCGCGGCGAAGGAGCCGTCCCCGAGCGAGCTCGACGCATGATGAGAGGTGAGGATGACCCACCGGCGCTCGCGCTTCGCGCGGTCGAGCGCGGGAAGGATGAACCGATCGACGTCGTCCTGGAGGATCACGCCGTTCGGCCCGCCGGTCTCAGCGGCCGTGTCGAGCACGATGACGCGGAGGGGGGAGTCCTTCACGTCGAACTCGTAGAACGCTTTGCCGTACGTCCGCTCGTCGGGCCCGATCCCGTGGCCGTCGCCCGTCGCCGCGACGTGATCGAGCAGCTCGGGGCGGCTCAGGAGCGCTCTTCTCGGGTCCGGGACGACCTCGCCGGTGATCACCGGACCGCCGGGGAGAGACCAGTCTCGCGTCCCGCCGTCCGAGGTGCTCCCCGTCGCGAGCTCGGCGCGGGTGGCCACCGGGAAGTTCCCCTGGTGCAGGACATCGTGGTTGCCGGTCACCCATCGCCAGGGCATGAGCAGCCCCTCGGCGAAGAACGGATCCTTGGGATCGTTGTCGGGGCCCGGCACGGGGTCGTCGTCAGCGCCCGAGTCGCACTCGACGCGCTCGGCGCCGTCGAGGATGGCGGTGAACCACGCGATCTCGTTCGTCTGTGCGCTGTCGGCGTTGTCGCCGCCGAGCAGGACGAAGTCGAGCGGCGTGCTCCGGTGGAGCGCGTTGATCGTCCGGACGGCGGCGTTGAGGATCCGGCACTCGTGCCCTTCCTGCGGGCGGAACGCCGACGCGAACACGCCGGGCGAGTCGAAGATCGCCAGCCGGGCGGGCGACTCGTCGTCTGCGAGCTGGGTGTCGGCGAGGTGGACGAACCGCGTCAGCAGCCTCGGTCGCTCGCCGCGCGGTGGCGGCGGGGCGTCGTCGATCGTCGCCGACGCGAGCGGCTGCCCCGGACCGAGCTCGAGCTCACCGTAGCCCTCCGCGAGCATCTGCTCGATCTCCCCCGGGACAGCGGGGCTCCTGTCCGGTGGATCGGCCACCGCGACGCGCGGCGCCCAGGTGCGATCGGTCGTCAGCGGCGGCGCGTCGCGGAGCGCTGGCAGCGGTACGGGCGCGGGGAGCGGCGCCGGAGCGACGGACTCCTCCCTCGCGCAGGCCGAGATCGCAAGGCACGCAAGGAAGCAGAGCGCGCAGAACGTTGCAGCGCGACCTCGGCGCCCTCGCGCGATCAGCCTCCGACCGTGCTCCTCCCCCGCGATGCCCACCGCTCGTGCCTGGCTCATCGCTTCCTTACATGACAAGACAACAGCGCCTGGACAAGAAATGTTTACTCCGGCGGTATCCTTGGAGTCGAGGGAGCAGCGCCGACCTGGAAAGCGAGAGAGTCTGGAACGCCTGTGGTGCGTCCTACGTCGCTCGGCGTGGCGCCGCGGAGCGTCACGTCGATGCGCACGAGCGAGCCGAGCCGTGGTAGGGCGGAGCCGCGGCCTGCGCGCCGGCTGCTGCTAGGATGCGTCGCGTCCGGGGCTCCGGGCGCCTCTGCCGAGGTCATGCATGGTCATCACGCGATTCCTGGGGTGCGTTCTCGCGGCGGCCGCGCTGGCGAGCTGCAGCGCGCCCGACCCCATCCTCGAGACCCATTACGGTGCATATGAGGGGGAGGCCTATCCGGATCGTCGTCCCACGATCGTCGTCCCGGAGGGGGGCATGGGTGTGGTGACCGATAGCCGCTCCGACACGATCTCCCTCATCTCGCTCGCCACGGGGGAGCGCTTCGGCGTTCACCCCGTGGGCCGCGATCCCGTGACGATCGACGGGCCGCACCACGCCGCCATCGACGCGCAGGGAAACGCGCTCTATATCGCGCTGTCGTACCCGCTGCTCGCCGGCACGGTCGGTCCCCATGCGAGCCACGGCGAGAGCTCGGTGGCCGGCTATGTCCAGAAGCTCGCGCTCGACGACATGCGCGTCCTCGGGCAGGTGCGCGTCGAGCCCAACCCGGGTGACATCTCGATCTCCGAGGACGGCCGCCGCGTGGTCGTCTCCCATTACGATCTCAAGCGCGCGCTGGACAATCGGGGCAACCTCGAGGCGCAGCGCTCGTCCCTCGCGGTGATCGATCCCGAGCAGATCTCGGGCTCGGCCGAGCCGGTGCTCATCCCGGTCTGCATCGCGGCCCACGGGATTGCCCTCTCGCGCCCGGACGGCGCCCGCGCCTACGTCGCTTGTTATGGCGAGGACTCCCTCGCGATCGTCGATCTGACCGACCCCGACGCCGAGGTGGTGCTCGTGCCCGTCGGGCCGAGCCCAGGCCAGCTCGACCCGTCCTATGGGCCTTACGCTGCCGTCATGTCCCCGGATCAAAAGACCATCGCCGTGAGCAACACCAAGAGCAAGGATGTGCGGTTCTTCGATGTCGAGTCCGGGGCGTTCGCCGATCCGGGCTCGATCGTGACGCTGCTCGGCGCGCCGTACTTCGTCGCGTGGACGCCAGACAGCGGCCGCCTCTACGTGCCGACTCAGGGGCCCGACGCGATCGCGCTGATCGACGTGGCCGGAGGGAACGCGGAGCTCGCCTACCGCGATCTCGGCGGTGAGTGCGACAAGCCGCACATCGCGAACTTCGACGGCGGCGACGGGCTCTTCGTCGTCTGCGAGGGAGATCAGACAAGGACCCCCGGCAGGGTGCTCAAGCTCGATCCAGAGACGCTGGAGACGGTCAGCGACACGGAGGTGGGCCTCTATCCCGACGCGTTCGTGCGCGTCGCGGCGGAGGCGCCGTGAGGGCGCCCTTCGGCCCTGCGGCCGCGCTCGCGTGCGCGGCGCTCCTCTGCGGCTGTCCGGGTGATCCCGAGACGAAGGTCGTCGACGCGACGGCCGTCGAGCACGGCGCGGCGCTCTTCCGGGACCCGTCGATCGCCGAGACGAGCTTCAATCACTATGCTTGCTCGACGTGCCATGAAGCGATCGCCGGCGATGCGGGCGACGCCATCCTGCCGGGCGCCCCGCTCGCCGGCGCCGTCGATCGCCCTCATTACTGGGGCGGGCAGGAGGTCGAGCTGCTCGGCGCGATCAACCATTGCCTCTATTACTTCATGACGAAGGACCTGCCATGGACCGCGGACGATGAGGCGGCGCAGGCCATCTACGCGTACCTGGAGTCGCTTCCCAGCGATGGAGACGCGACCGAGGCCGTCCCGTTCACGGCGGTCTATGCGCTGAGCCAGCTGCCGGCCGGCGACGCCGGAGCGGGGGAGAGCATCCACGAGCGCGCCTGCGCCTCGTGTCATGGGCGGGCCCATTCGGGGGAAGGGCGGCTCGTGGCGCGGGCGCCGGCGCTGCCCGACGCGACGCTCGAGGAGCACCCGCTCGGCGAGTACACGGAGGCCGAGCGGCGGCTGGTCTTCATCGAGAAGGTCCGGCACGGCGGGTTCGTCGGCTACGGCGGGCAGATGCCGCCCTTCTCCCGCGAGGTCCTCTCCGATGAGCAGCTCGGCGATCTGCTCTCGTTTTACGGGCTGCCTTGGCCCCCGTGAAGCGCGCCGAGAAAGCGGCGAGGATCGGCGAGATCCTCGATCGATTGTACCCGCACCCAGCCATTCCGCTGGCCCATGACGATGCATATTCGTTGCTCGTCGCGGTGATGCTCAGCGCCCAGACGACGGACAAGATGGTCAACGCGGTGATGCCGGCGCTCCTCGCGCGCGCCCGGACGCCCGCGGCGATGGCGGCGGTGCCCACCGAGGAGATCGCGCAGCTCATCCGGCGGATCGGGTTCGCGCCCACCAAGGCGAGGCACCTGAAGGCGCTGAGCGAGCGGATCACGACAGAGCACGGCGGCGTCGTCCCGGCCTCCTTCGAGGCCCTGGAGGCCCTGCCGGGCGTCGGCCACAAGACGGCCTCGGTGGTCATGGCGCAGGCCTTCGGCCACCCCGCCTTCCCCGTCGATACCCACATTCACCGGCTCGCGTGCCGCTGGGGGCTATCAACCGGAAGGAACGTCGTCGAGACGGAGCGCGACCTGAAGCGCACGTTCCCCCCCGAGCAGTGGAACAAGCTCCACCTGCAGCTCATCTACTTCGGCCGCGAGCACTGCCCGGCGCTTCGCCACGACATGACCGGCTGCCCCATCTGCAGCTGGGCCGCGCCCCGACGAGGATCGCGGCGCCAGGCGACCACCGAAGAGCGGCTGCGGGTACTTACGCCGCCAACGCGGCGGTAGGCTATCGACGCAGCCGGGGTCCGTCAAGCAGGGCGCAACGTCCCGGCGGCCTCAGGAACGCCGTCGTGGGCGCGCGCCGCGCTGCGGCGCGAGGCCGCCGCGCGCGGCCGTGGAGGGGGTGCGGTTCCCGGTCGCCGCGGGCGTGCGGTTCGAGTAAGGCACCTCTGTGACAAAGATTGGATTTGAGATCATCGGGACGGGCCACTACGTGCCCGGAGAACCTGTCACCAACGACGACCTCGCGCGGGTGATCACGACCTCCGACGAGTGGATCTACCAGCGCTCCGGTATCCGCCAGCGCCATTACGCGCCGGATGGCGTGGGGGTGAGCGATCTCGCGTGCGAGGCGGCGAAGCGCGCGATCGCGTCGGCGCGCATCGCGCCGTCGGAGATCGATTACATCCTCTTTGCCACCATGACGCCGGACTACATCTTTCCCGGCTCAGGGGCGCTGCTCGGCGCGAAGCTGGGCATTCCCGGCGTGCCCGCGCTCGACATCCGGCAGCAGTGCGCCGCGATGCTGTTCGGCCTCCAGACGATCGACGGGCTCATCCAGACCGGGGCCGCCAAGACCATCCTGTTCGTGGGCGCCGAGGCGCACGCCGGCTTCATGCCCTGGGAGGACTGGGGAGCGCTCGACCCGAAGAATGGCCGCTCCGCGACGCCGGAGGCGCGGGCGCACGCCGACCGCCACCGGAACCTCGCCGTGCTGTTCGGCGACGGGTCGGGCGCGCTCGTCCTCCGCGCGACCGATCGCGACGCGGGCTTGCGCGGCAACAAGATCTGTTCCGATGGACGCTTCGCCGAGCTCCTCTACGTGCCGGGCGGCGGCTTCCGCTCGCGCCCGTACTGGAAGCAGACGTCGTTCGAGGAGGACGCGCATATCCCCCGCATGGACGGCCGCGAGCTCTTCAAGTTCGCGGTGACAAAGCTCCCGGCGACCGCGCGGGAGCTCTGCGCCTCACAAGGCCTCGCGCTCGAGCAGATCGACGTGTTCCTGGCGCACCAGGCGAACGGCCGGATCAACGAGCACATTCGCAAGGACCTCGGCGTGCCCGTCGAGAAGCTCCCGAGCAACATCGAGCGATTCGGCAACACGAGCGGCGCCACCGTGCCCATCCTCATCGACGAGGAGATGCGCGCCGGAAGGCTGAAGAAAGGGCAACTCGCCATGGTGCTCGCGCTCGGGACCGGCGTCCACTGGGGCTGCGCGCTCTGGAAGCTCTGAGCCGCTGAGCGGCGGCGCCTCGCTCGCCGGCGCCATCGTCGTCGTCATCCTCATCATCCAGCTGCCGGGGTCGCACCCGACGCATTGCGTCCGGTGCGGAACGTTGCGGGATTTTTGTGCGATCGTCTCGAGACGGATTGCGCGCGGCGTAGCCCTTGTTACGTTTACATCAACGCCCGCAGCGGACCCCGTGTCTCCAATGCGATCACCTGGCGCGGGCGCTACCGGGAAGGGAGTCTCCTTAGGGCTCGGTTGCACGGCCCCTCCCCGGCGAACGGCGGATGGCGCACGCAGCACGCAACGCCACGTGACGCCCACGTAACGCGCAGCACGTGATGCGAAACACGTGGTGCGCATCACGTGACGTACGTGCGCTGGTGTGGTGTTCCGAAGTGCGCGTGAGCGTGTGTGTTCGAATGTCGTCTCCTGACGTTCCTGCTCATACGGTGCCGGGCTATTTGCTTCATCGGAGCATGTTCTCTTTGATGGCGAGGACGCAAACTCTTCGTGTTGACTTGGACGCGCAATTGTTGAATTTTGCACACTGAGGTGAGTGTGATCGGAGAACGCGGAGCGTCGATCCTGAGAGACACGCCGACCCAGCTCGGGCTCGGCCGGTATCGTCCCATTGCGAAGCTCGGCCGCGGCGGGATGGCGGACGTCTTCCTCGCGATGGCCCACGGGCCCGCCTCCGTGAACAAGCTGGTCGTCATCAAGCGTCTCCGCAGCGGCGCGGACGAGGAGGATCGCCAGGTCCTCATGTTCATGGACGAGGCCAAGCTCTCGGCGCGCATGAACCACCAGAACGTCGTCCAGACCTACGAGGTCGGCAGCGATCGGGACGGCTACTTCATCGTGATGGAGTACCTGGAGGGCCAGCCGCTGAAGCGCGTCATGAAGGCGGCTGTCGATCGGGAGTCAGGCACGGGCGGGCTCGTCCGCGGCACGTGGATCCGGATCGTCGCCGAGGTGCTGCGCGGGCTCCATTACGCGCACGAGCTCTGCGATTTCGACGGCCGGCCTCTCGGTATCGTGCACCGCGACGTCTCGCCGCACAACATCTTCATCACGTACGACGGCGCGGTGAAGCTCGTTGATTTCGGCGTGGCCAAGGCCGTCGTCAACGCTTCCAGCACGGAGAGCGGGGCGTTCAAGGGCAAGCTCACGTACATGGCGCCCGAGCAGGTCACGGCGGGCAAGACGGTCGACCGCCGGGCGGACATCTTCGCGGTCGGCGTCGTGCTCTGGGAGCTCCTCGCAGGGCGGAGGCTGTTCGAGGGCGATCAGATCACCGTGATGCACCAGCTCCTGCTGGGGAAGATCCCGCGGCTCTCCACCGTCGTGCCGGGGATCCCCATCGCGCTCGATCAGATCGCCGCCAAGGCGCTCGATCGCGAGCCGTCGAAGCGCTTCGCGACGGCGCAGGAGATGTGCGATGTGCTCGATAACTACCTTCAGTGGTCGGGCGAGGACGTCCGCAGCGAGTTTCTCGGCGCCTGCATGCGGGGGATCTTCGCCGAGAGCCGGGCTTCCATACGCCAGCAGATCAAGGCGCAGATCGAGCGGGTGGCGAGCGCATCGCTGCTGAGCGACGCCTCCAGCGCGGTGACGATGAGCGGCATCGGCCTCGCGATGGCTCCCTCGAGCTCCGGCTCGAGCAGCAGGCTCCCCTATGTCGGCGAGTCCAGCAGCCGCTCGGGCTTCGAGCGGGCTTCGGGCGCGGAGCGGGCTTCGGGCGCGGAGCGGGCGGCGGGCGTCGAGCGGCCCAGGGCCCCCGTGAGCGACTCCGTGAGCCTGCGAGCGACCACGACGGTGCCCGCGTCCAGCTCGAAGCGCGGCTACCTGGTCGGCGCGGCCGGCCTGGCCGGGCTGGTCGCGCTGGTCGGGGGCGCGGTCCACGTCGCGAGCATGGGCGCGCCCGTCCACGAGACCCCTGCGGCTGCGGTCGCCGCGCGCGGCGCGGAGGCCGTCGAGAAGAAGCCCGACGAGGGACCCAAGGTGAGCGTGGTGATCGCGAGCGACCCGCCCGACGCGACCGTGAGCTGGAAGGGAAAGACGCTCGGCAAGACGCCGCTCAAGACCGAGCTGCCCGTGGGCACGCAGGTCGTGGTCGTGTCGAGGTCCGACTGCTTCGATGAGACGCTCATGCTGGCGCTCTCCCCCGCGGAAGCGGTGGAGCGCTCCGTCAAGCTGCGTCCCAAGGACTTCGCGCGGTAGTGAGCTCGGCGATGCATCCGCCCGTCGTCGGCGACCGGATGCACCGCAGCGGCTAGCTAGTCGGCCTCGCGGCCGTCATGAGCCGTAATGGATGTAGGAGATCACCTTGGTGACGCCCTTGGCGTCCAAGGCCTCCTTCACCGCCTCGGTCGCCTCCTTCACGCTGGCGACGTTGCCTTGCAGCGTGACCACGCCGTCGCGCACCGTGACGTGCAGCTTCTTCACCGCGTCGTGATCGCTGTCCGCGAGCTCGCCGCTGACCGCGTTGCGGAGCGCCTCGTCGGACGGGCGCGCGCCGGTCCCCTTCGCCTCCTTCGTCGCGATGACCGAGCCGTCGCGGCCGAAGGTGACCTGATAGTCGTCGTCCTTCGCTGCCTTCGTCCATGCGTCGTGCGCCATTGCGGCGTCGTTCTGCTTCTTGGCCCCTTCAGCCTGGCCCTGCTGCGGAGGCTGCTGCGCGGCCTTGTCCTTGGGAGCGGCAGGCGGCGCCGATTGCGGGCGTGCGCCCTGGTTGTCCTTGAGCGCACCGGTCTGCTCGCCGACCCTGTTCATCTGGTTGTTGACATCGTGGCCCGCCTGGCGCCCTCGCTCGGCGAGCTGCTCTGCCTTCTGGCCCACGCGCTCGGCCTGCTCACGCGCCTCCTTGCCGAGCTGCTGGCCCTCCTGGGCGAGCTGCTGTGCCTTGTCGCCCCCGCGCTCGGCCTGCTCGCGCGCCTCCTTGCCGAGCTGCTGACCCTCCTGGGCGAGCTGCTCTGCCTTGTTGCCCACGCGCTCGGCGTGCTCACTCAGGTCCTTGCCGGGCGCCTTCGGGCCCGGAGGAGGTTCGCCTCGCCTGATGGTCTGGTCTCCAGGCTCGCGGACCGCTCCTTCAGCTCTCTCACTCTCGCTCCGGCAGGCCGTGCCGGCGAGGGCGAGCGCGAGGAGGGTTGGGCCAGAGAACCAACGTATTCTGCTCATCGTGCAGCGATAGCTCATGGTGCCTCTCTGGGCGGACACCGAGGCAGACGTCGTGCCAGGAACGCGGCCGTTCTCGGCCGCCCGGGAACAACGGCGCGGCGCGCGTGTCGATGGGGTCATGCCGAGACCCTCCCTGGCCACCGCGCAGCGGCGGCACCGGACGCCGGACGAGCGCTCCGGCCCGACGCATCGTAGGCTCGAGGTCGTGAGCGCGGCGTCGCCGGAACCCGTCCTGCCTGACGCCCCGCCCGGACAGCGCGCGGCGCCCGATCTCCTCTCGCACCGGCCGGCGCTCCGGGTCGACGCGCGGGCGGTCAAGGAGTCGCTGGCGTTCGCGTTCGCGGGCGGCGCGCCCGCGGGGGCGTTCGATCGGCACGTCGAGTCGGCGTCGCTGCCCGCGTCGACGTGGGACCCGTCCCGCTTCGCGCAGCACGTCTTCCTGCGCGAGCTCATCGTGGGCTGCCTCCAATTCACGAGCGATGGGCGCACGTACATCCCGAGCCCGGCGCTGCTCGGCCGCGCCCTCTCGCAGCCGCCGAGCGATCGCGACACGGTCGAGCTCCGGCGCGCGATCTTCCGGGAGCTCACCGCCTCGGAGGCGCAGCGCCGCGATCTCGAGCGCGCCTACGCGGCGCTGCGCCGCTGGGTGGACCAGCTGGAGACGATCCCCATCTCTCGCCGCGAGGGAAGCCGGCGCCGGCTGGACATCCTCGCCGCCGCGAAGGAGGCGTTCGACGCGCTCGCCGACGGCTTCGCGGGCGCCCGCTCGGGCCTCTCACGGCTCTCCGCGTTCGGCGCGGCCGTGCGCGAGACCGAGGCGTACCGCCGCCTCGCGGATCTGCTCGCCTACGACGAGGAGATCGCGACGCTGGATGTCCGGATCCGCGTCGGCTCCGACGGCCATGTCCGCGATCTTCGCGCCCTGTCGATCCGCGAGAACACCGAGAACCGCTTCTACCAGTCGCCCCTCGGGCGCCTGGTCGCGAAGCTCGTGATGCTGTGGCGCGGGTACCGGTTCAGCGACGACGAGCTGCTCACCCGCTACGTCAACGACGTGTTCGACGGCGTCGAGGACCATCTCGTCGCGCTCGTCCAGCTGCTCGGAGATCTCGAGTTCTACCTCGCCGGCCTCGCGCTGCGCGAGCGCGCCCGCGCGGCCGGGCTCTCCGTCTGCCTGCCCGAGCTCGTCCCGCCGAGCTCCCTGGGCGGCGCGCGCGGCGAGGCGCCCGGGCGCGAGCTCAAGGGGCTGTTCAACCCGCTCCTGCTCGCGAGCTCGGCGAGCACGGTCGCGTGCGACATCGTGACCGATCACCACGACGCGACGGTCATCGTGACCGGGCCGAACTCGGGGGGGAAGACCCGGCTGCTCGAGGCGCTCTCGCTGGCCCAGATGATGGGGCAGGCGGGCTTCTTCGTGCCGGCGGCGGAGGCGCGCCTCTCGCCGTGCCACGGGCTCTTCGTGTCGCTGATCGAGCAGGCGCAGGCGGATCAGAGCGAGGGCCGCCTCGGGATGGAGCTCCTGCGCATCCGATCGCTGTTCGAGGCGATGCAGGTCGGCGACATGGTGGTGCTCGACGAGCTGTGCTCCGGCACGAACCCGTCGGAAGGGGAGGAGATCTTCCAGCTCGTGATCTCGCTCCTCTCGGAGCTACGCCCTCAGGCCTTCATCACGACGCACTTCCTCGAGCTCGCGGCGCGGCTCGAGCGGGAGCGGCCGGTCGATCGGCTCGTGTTCCTGCAGGTCGAGCTCGACGCGCAGCAGTGGCCGACGTACCAGTTCGTCGACGGGGTCGCCCGGACGTCGCTGGCGCACCGGACGGCGGCGCGGCTCGGGGTCACGCGCGAGGAGCTCGTCGCGCTCGTCGAGCGCAGCAAGCGCGCTCACCTCCGCCGCGCGGTCGAGCCCGCCTGAGCGCTGTCACGCTCGCTGTGGCGGGCGAAATCTGGTTGTATGCGCCGCCATGGACTATCGACCTCTTGGCAGGACGGGTTTCCGCGTCTCGTCGGTGAGCTTCGGGGCTTGGGCGATCGGGGGCACCTGGGGCGACGTCGACGACAAGGACTCGCTCGCGGCGCTGCACCGGGCCGTCGATCGCGGCGTGAATTTCTTCGACACCGCGGATGTGTACGGCGACGGCCGGAGCGAGCGGCTGCTCGCGCGCCTCAGGCGCGAGCGGCGCGAGGAGATCGTCATCGCGACGAAGGTTGGCCGTCGGCTGAGCCCGCACACGTCGGCCAGCTACGACGAGGCGAACCTCACGGCGTTCATCGAGCGCAGCCTGAAGAACCTCGAGACGGACGCGCTCGACCTCGTCCAGCTGCACTGCCCGCCCACGGACGTCTATTATCGGCCCGATGTGTTCGACGCCCTCGATAGGCTCGTGAAGGCCGGCAAGATCCGGTTTTACGGCGTCAGCGTCGAGCGGGTGGAAGAGGCGCTCAAGGCCATCGAGGTTCCCGGCGTGCAGTCGGTGCAGATCATCTACAACGTCCTCCGGCAGCGCCCGGCCGAGCTCTTCTTCCCCGAGGCGAAGCGCCGGCAGGTGGGGATCCTGGCGCGACTGCCGCTCTCTTCAGGGCTGCTCACCGGCAAGATGAGCGCAGCGACCCGGTTCGCGGCCGACGATCACCGCAATTTCAACCGCGAGGGCGCCGCGTTCGACAAGGGCGAGACGTTCTCGGGCGTCGACTACAACCTGGGCCTCGAGGTCGTCGAGGAGCTCCGCCCGCTCGTGCCCGTCGGCGTGAGCATGGGCGCGTGGACGATGCGCTGGATCCTCATGCAGGACGCGGTGACGTGCGTGATCCCTGGCGCGAAGCGGCCCGATCAGGTGGACCAGAACGCGAGCGCGGCGGACCTGCCGTCCTTGCCGCAGGAGACCATGGCGAAGATCCGCGAGATCTACGACCGGCGGCTCCGGCCTGTGGTTCACCAGCTCTGGTAGGGGCCCGGACGGGGGCTCACAGGATGCGCGGCAACAGCCACCCAGCGAACGAGATGAGGGCGGCGGTGCCGAAGAGCGGCCCTAGCCCCCGGATCTCGAAATCGTCGATGAGCTTGTCGGTGGCGTAGAGCAGCACCGAGTTCACGACGAGGCCGAACAGGAGGTACGCCAGGCCCAGCGTGAGGATGGCGGCGGGCAGGAGCGCCACAGCGACCAGGAACTTCACGAGCCAGCCGAGCAGGAGGTTGAGGAGCGTGAACACGGCGGCGACGACGAGCGCCGTCTGGGTCCTGCGGATCCGCACGCCGGGCAGGATCTTCGTTCCGACGAGGACCGCGATGCCCGCGGCGAGTGCCTGGATGATGAGCGTCTTCATGACCACCTCCCTGGGCCGGCACCGCTCCTGGCGGGCCGGGGTTCGCACCTTCCTGGTGACCCAGGTAGGTGCCGGGCGCAACCTTACCCGGCACGGCGGGAGGCGCTCGCCGCGGCCCGCGCTCGGACTTCCCCTGCGTCTTTGCTCGGTTTTCGCCCTGGGCCGGGCAGGTGGGCCGCCCGGCCGCCACGCGCCGCGCGACGCGCGGCGGGGCACGTCGCGAGCGGAGCCGGCGCGCCGTCCCCGCTCAGCCGCCGCGCCGGCTCACTCCTTCGGCTTGTCGCCGCCGAGCAGCTCGCCGATGGCCGGGGCGCCGCCCGGGCCGAGGGCCTGCGTGCTCTCGATGAGGTGGATCAGGAACTGGCGGTTGTCCGTCACCGAGAGGTTCTGGAGCTCGAGCGCGCCGATGCGATCCTCGGGGGTGAAATACGCCTCCTCGACCTTCTCCATCGAGAGCTTGTGCGGCGCATAGGCCATGTAGTCAGCGCGCGTGTTCAGGATGTTGTAATCGTCGCCGCGGCGCAGCTCGAGCGTCACCTCGCCGGTCACGCCGGGGGCGATCCAGCGCGAGAGCGCGTCCTTCAGCATCATGGCCTCGGGGTCGTACCACTTGCCCTCGTAGAGCAGGCGCCCGAGGCGCCTGCCCTGGGTGAAGTACACGTCGAGGGTGTTCTCGTTGTGAATCGCGGACAGGAGCCGCTCGTAGACGGCGTGGAGCAGGGCCATGCCCGGCGCCTCGTAGATGCCGCGGCTCTTCGCGTCGATCACGCGGTTCTCGATCTGATCGCTCATGCCGAGCCCGTGGCGGCCCCCGATCCGGTTGCACTCGACGAACAGCTCGAACAGCGAGCCGAAGCGCTTGCCGTTGATGGTCGTCGGGACGCCGCGCTCGAACCCGAGGGTCACCGTCTCGGCCTCGATGGCGACCTCCGGCCGGAAGGAGGCGACGCCCATGATGGGCTGGACGATCTTGATCCCGGTGTTCAGGTGCTCGAGATCCTTCGCCTCGTGCGTCGCGCCGAGCACGTTGGCGTCGGTGCTGTACGCCTTCTCCGTCCCCATGCGGTAAGGCAGCCCGTGGCGCTCGAGGTACTCGCTCATCTCCTTGCGCCCGCCGAGCTCTCCCACGAACCTCGGGTCGAGCCAGGGCTTGTAGATCTTGAGCGAGGGGTCGACGAAGATGCCATAGCGGTAGAACCGCTGGATATCGTTGCCCTTGTGCGTGCTGCCGTCGCCGAAGACATGGACGTCGTCGTCGCGCATCGCGCGCACGATCGCGGTCGTGGTCACCGCGCGGCCGAGCGGCGTGGTGTTGAAGTACTTCTTGCCGCCCGTCGAGAGGTGGAAGGCTCCGCACTGGATGGCGAGGATGCCCTCGCGGACGAGCGCCTCGCGACAGTCCACCAGCTTGGCGGAGACCGCGCCGTGCTGCAGCGCGATCGGCGGGATGTCGCCGGGAGAGTCCTCGTCCGGCTGCGCCAGATCCGCGGTGTACGCGTGCACCTTGAGCCCGTTGCGCGAGAGCCACGCCACCGCGCAGCGCGTGTCGAGACCGCCCGAGAACGCGATGCCGAGGTGGGTGCCCGCCGGGGGGAGTGAACGGAAGATCCTACTCATGGCGGCGCAGCATAATCGCAACGCCCGCGAGCACGCGAGCGGAGATCGCGGGGCGGCGGAGCCCCGGACGGCGGCCGTTGGCGGAGGTCGCTCGCGCGCGCCGCCGGGCCGGCGCGGCCGCGCGACGTCGCCCGCGAGCGTGGTCTTCGGCCCGGTCGGAAGCGCGCTGGTCTCCAGAAAGGGCGCCGAGCGGGGCTCATCGGACTAGGATGGAGGACACCGTGTCACGCTAGCTCACGCGAGCTCTGCTCGCAGATGAGGTGCAAGTCCATGCCGAAGCTGTCGTACGCCGAGATCGCCCGGATCGAGGAGCGCCGGCTGGCGGTCGGCACCGCCGCCGTGGTCGGCTGCGCGGAGCCCATCGCGGGCGGGTCGATGGCCTTCGATGGAGATGGCTCCTGGGGCAACTTCGCTGTCGGGCTCGGGCTCGACGGGCCCGTCACCGGCGAGGACCTCGATCGCCTCGTGGCGTTCTACGCGGCGCGCGGCGCGGAGCCGCGGATAGAGGTCTGCCCCTTCGCGCACGGGTCGCTCTTGCGCGGCCTCGCCGAGCGCGGGTTCGTGCTGCGCGAGTTCGAGAACGTGCTGGCGCGCGAGCTCGCGCCGGACGAGGACCTCCGCGCGCTGGTGCCGCAGGCTGGCCCCGAGGGGCTGGAGATCGTGCGCATCGATCCTGGCGACGACGCGCAGGTCCGGGTGTTCATCGACGTCGCGACGAGCGGCTTCCGGCCTGCCGACGCGCCGCTCTCGCCGGCGCTCTTCGAGATCACGCGCCGCCTGGTCGCGCACCCCGGCTGCGACTCGTACCTGGCGCTCGTGAACGGCGAGCCTGCGGGCGGCGGCAGCGTGGAGGTCTCCGGCGAGGGCGCCGCGCTCTTCGGCGCCTCGGTGCTCCCCCGCTTCCGCGAGCGCGGCATCCAGCAGGCGCTCATCGTCCGCCGCCTGGAGCGGGTGCGCGAGCGGGGTTGTCACCTGGCCTGCATCAGCGCGAGCCCCGGTATCCCCACCGAGCGCAACGCCATGCGGCTCGGCTTCTTCATGGCGTACAGCAAGGGGATCTTCACGCGGCGGAGCGAGAGCTCAGAGGCGCCTGCCTGAGCCCCTCCCGGGCGCCGCTCCCAGGCTGTGCCCCGAGCCGCTCCCGCGGCGCGCCCCTTTCAGTCGTGCAGCGCTGCTCTTGCAGAAGCGAAACGAACCGCCCCGGACATCCATGCGAAATGCGCGACCATGACGGAAGTGCGCCATGGCACGTCTCATGCTGATATGCCGGTTCAGCGTCGCTGGCGTGGCCTTTCCCCCCCCGAGGCCCCGGCGGCGCTTTTTCATTTTGTGGCCTGAAGCGCTCGCGCGCTCATCGCCTTTCGGCAGCCCCTTTCGCCGGCCAAGAGCACTCGACTCCAGCGCAGCGTCCGGCTCCGAGCCATGGAGTCCGCTGCTCCGCGCAGGGGGAGGGCCGATGTTGCGCTGGTCATGAGGCCGACGTCGGACTCCGAGGGAGGGAGTCCTCCACGGACTCCCGCCCTCGGGGCCGGGCCCCCCGGATCCCGCCCCGAGCGCCTGCTACCCGCTTTACCGCCCGCCCCCCGGCCGCAGCTCGGTAACCGCGTTCCTCACGAGCCGGAGCCCCACGTTGTCGTCCTGCGACAGGATCGACTCCGGATGGAACTGCACGGCCGCGAGCGGCAGCTCCGTGTGCTCGATCGCCATCACGACCCCGTCCTCGGTCTCGGCCGTGACCCTGAGCGATGCGGGGAGCGCGTCGCGCAACGCGTAGAGCGAATGGTAGCGCCCCGCGCGGAACTCGCGCGGCAGCCCGTCGAAGATGCGCCCGCCGAGCACGCGCACGTTCGAGGCCTTGCCGTGCATCGGGTAGTCGAGGATGCCGAGCTTGCCGCCGAAGTGCTCGACCATCCCCTGCAGGCCGAGGCAGACGCCGAAGACCGGCAGCCGCCGCTCGAGCAGCGCCGCGAGCGTCCCCGAGAGATCGAAATCGCTCGGCGAGCCGGGGCCGGGCGAGAGCACCACGAGATCGGGAGCGTAGGCGTCGAGCTCCTCGTGAGGGAAGCCGGCGCGGAGCGTGACCACCTCGGCGCCCGTCTGCCGGAGGTAGTTGGCCAGCGTGTGCACGAAGGAGTCCTGGTGATCCACGAGGAGGATCTTGCGGGCGCCGCCAGCCACCGGCTGGATGGCCGTCGTGGCCGGCGTGGGGCCGCCGCGCGGCCTCCGGATCGCGTCGAGGAGCGCCGACGCCTTCACGTGGGTCTCGCGCTCCTCCTCGTCGGGATCGGAGTCGTAGAGCAGCGTCGCGCCGACCCGGACCTGGGCCACGCCGTCCTTGAGCCGGATCGTGCGCAGCGTGAGCCCCGTGTTCATGCTGCCGTCGAAGCCGACGATCCCGACCGCGGCCCCGTACCACGCGCGCGGCGAGCGCTCGTGATCCTCGATGAACTGCATGGCCCAGGCCTTCGGCGCTCCGGTGACCGTGACGGCCCAGGTGTGCGCCAGGAACGCGTCGAGCGCGTCGAAGCCCTCGCGCAGGCGGCCCTCGATGTGATCGACCGTGTGGATCAGCCGCGAGTACATCTCGATCTGCCGGCGCCCGATCACGCGGACGCTCCCAGGCACGCAGATGCGGGACTTGTCGTTGCGATCGACGTCGGTGCACATCGTGAGCTCCGACTCGTCCTTCGCGGACGCGAGCAGGCGCGCGATCTGCGCCGCGTCGGCGATCGGGTCGCTGCCGCGCGGGATCGTGCCCGAGATGGGGCAGGTCTCGACGCGATCGCCCTCGACGCGGACGTACATCTCCGGCGAGGCGCCGATCAGGTACTCGGCGTCGCCGAGGTTCATCAAGAAGCCGTAGGGCGCCGGGTTGCGCTCGCGCAGGCGGTGGAACAGCTCGGTCGGCGCGACCGGACACGGCTCGTAGAGCGTCTGCCCCGGGACGACCTCGAAGAGATCGCCCCGCTTGAAGGACTCCCGCGCCACCCGGACGAGCTCGGCGTACTCGCCCGGCGCGTACTCGTTCTGCGGCGCGTGATCGGCGCCGACGTAGGCGCGCGTCGCGCCCTCGCGCGGCAGCCCGTCGGTCGAGCGATCGCCGAACGTGAGCTCGTAGCGCGTGCGCGTCGCGCGCTCGCGGCGATGGTCGACGGCGACGATCTCGTCGGGGAGGTACAGGACGAGATCCCGCTGATCCGCCGGCCGCTCCAGGCGGAGGCGGATGGGCTCGAACTGGAAGGCGAGATCGTACGCGAACGCGCCGTAGAGCCCGAAGAGCGGATCGCCCGGGACCCCGAAGAGCTCGATGAGCCGGCGCAGCACCGAGAAGATGGACGGCTGCCGGCTGCGCAGCTCCTCCGGCACCCGCTCGCCCGGCGGCCGCACCGCGCCGACCACCTCGTCGCCGCGCCGCTCGAGCGCCGCGATCGCGTCGAGATCCCGGAGCGCCTCGTCGATGGCCGGTAGGATCACGCGCCCGCGCTCGTTCAGCGCGGTGAACCGGAAGTCGCGGCCCCGGGAGACGAGCACGAGCGGCGGATCGACGAAGCCGATGTCCCAGCGCGTGTACCGGCCCGGGACCTCGTAGCTGGACGCCAGGACCACGCCGAGGTGGCTGTCGAGCGCCTCGACGATGGGCTGGATGGCGCCGTCGACGGCCAGCTCCTCGACCGTCCGTCGCACCGCGACGCCCCTCCGCGTAATGTTGCTCTCTCGTTTCACGACCGCGTCTCCTTCTGTGCGACGAGTATACGCGGTGCGGCATGCGCGCCGTACCGGCTTCTTCGCCGCGTGTACGTGTCCGTCGGGTGCGTCATCCGCGCTGCGCGCTCGCCGCGTGCGCGTCCCGCGCGGACGCTCGGCCGACGTCCGCGGCGCGCTCCGCGAGGTAGATGGCGCGCAGCAGGGGGAAGCTCTTCACGAGGACCTCCTCGTACTCGGCCTCCGCGCTCGACTCCGCGACCACCGCGCCGCCGCTGCCGAAGCTGAGCCCTCGGCCGTCCGCGACGAGGGTCCGTATGGCGATGTTCACGTCCATGGGGCCCTCGTACGCGAGGTACCCGATGGAGCCCGTGTACACGCCCCGCGTGCGCCGCTCCAGCGCGTCGATGATCGCGATCGTCCGGTGCTTCGGCGCGCCCGTGATGGACCCGCCGGGGAAGCACGCCTCGAGCGCGTCGAGCGCGCCCTTCCCGTCGCGCAGCGCGCCCGTGACGACCGAGGAGAGCTGGAGCAGCGTCGCGTGCTCCGTGATCCGCTGCAGCGCCTCGACGTCGATCGAGCCCATGGAGCAGACCCGGCTGAGGTCGTTGCGGACGAGGTCGGTGATCATGAGGAGCTCGGAGCGATCCTTGTCGCTGGTCGCGAGATCGCGGCGCAGGGCGAGGGTCTCTTCCTCGGTGGCCCCCTTCGGTCGGGTCCCCTTGATGGGCTCGCTGCGCACCCGCCGCTCCCTGTCGACCGCCAGGAACCGCTCCGGCGAGGACGACAGCACGGCGCCGCCCGGCAGCTTGAGGTAGGCCGAGAACTGCGCGGGGTTCGTGCGGCGCAGGACGCGGTAGAGGGCGAACGGGTCCAGCGAGGTCGGCGCGTGGAACTCGTTGGTGAGGCACACCTCGTACGTCTCGCCCTCGCGGATCTCGCGGAGGATGGCCTCGACGGCGTCGATGTGCTCCCGGCGCGAGAGGCGCGCCGCGTGCGTGACGCGGTCGACGAAGCCCTCCGGGACGGGCGGGAGCAGCGGCTCCGAGAGCGCCGGGAGGCGCCGGAGGCGCGCCGCGATCTCGTCCAGCCACGGCTCGGAGGAAGGCGACGCGGGCGG
This sequence comes from Sorangium sp. So ce375, assembly GCF_051473855.1. Classification (NCBI taxonomy): domain Bacteria; kingdom Pseudomonadati; phylum Myxococcota; order Polyangiales; family Polyangiaceae; genus Sorangium; species Sorangium sp. So ce375. The sequence goes on along the minus strand of NZ_CP150335.1, from coordinate 7,108,555 downwards.
CGCGGGCTCGCCCGCGTCGATGGCGCACGCGTACACGGCGCGCTCGATGTGGTCGAAGGCCAGGAGCCGCCGCGCGATCATCATGGCGCTGTCCGGGAGCGCGCCGCGCGGGTGGGCGGACGCGCCGAAGCCGAGGTGCTCCTTGAGCTCGTAGCCGAGGTAGCCCACGAGGCCGCCGGTGAAGTGGAAGGGCAGGCCGCTCGGCTCGAGCGACACGGACGCGAGCTCCCGCCGGAGCGCCGCGAACGGGCTCCCCTCGGACGTGGTCGGGGTGAGGACCTCGGCGGGGCCGCCGCCGCTCCACCGCGTCACGGCGGCGCCGTGGCTCTCGATGGCCTCGGTCGCGCTCCCCATGAACGAGAAGCGCCCGTCCCGTCCGGTCGCGCTCGAGTCGAGCCAGAACGCATAGGGGGCGGCGGCGAAGAGCCCGGCGAAGGCCCGCTCGGGATCGACCCACGGGAGCCGGAGGTGACGCACGCGCCCGCGTCTCTGCGCGCCTGCCGGCGCGACCGGCGAGGGGGCGAAAGGAGCGCCTGCCAGAGCGCTCGGCGCGCCCGGCACGCGCGCGCCTCGGTGGTGCGCCGCGCGCCTCCGGCCGCGCGGCGTGCTCAAGGCTATATTTATGAAATTGCTGATGATTCTCTTGCCGTGCTCGGTGCCGATCGACTCGGGGTGGAACTGCACGCCGTAGAACGGCCGGTCCTTGATCTCGAGGGCCATGATGAGCCCGTCGCCGCGCGTCCGCGCGGTCACCTGGATCTCCGCCGGGAGCTCGCCGTCGCCGACGATCAGCGAGTGGTAGCGCACCACGTTGAACGGGCTGGGCACGCCCTCGAAGAGCCCGGTGCCGTCGTGCTCGATCTCCACGATCTTGCCGTGCATGACCCGCGGGGCGTGCTGGATGCGCCCGCCGAAGCGCGCCGCGAGCCCCTGGTGGCCGAGGCAGACGCCGAGGATCGGTGTCTCGGCGAGCGCCTCGATCACCTCGGCGCAGACGCCGAAATCGGCCTGGCGCTCCGGACGGCCGGGGCCGGGCGAGATGACGATGCCGTCGAGCTCCAGGCCCTCGATCTCGGCGAGCGAGAGGGCGTCGTTCTTGACGATGATCGGCTCCTCGCCGCTCACCTCCCAGAGGTACTGCCCGAGGATGTGGGTGTACGAGTCGTAGTTGTCGATGAGGAGTATCTTCACGGCGAAGCTCCCCTTGAGGCGCGCGCCGAGGCCGTCGACCCGGGCGAGCCGGCGCGGAGGCCGGCATGGGTGAGCCGCCCCGGCGGCTGCCTCGGCATCAGGGGCGGATGATGGCCGCGAGCATGGCCTGGAGCTTGAGCTGCGTCTCGACAAGCTCGGCCTCCGGGCTCGAGCCGGCGACGACCCCGACGCCCGCGACCATCCGCGCGCGCGCGCCGTCGACGGTGGCGCTGCGGATGCCGATGAACCAGTCGCCGTCGCCGCGGGCGTCGACCCAGCCCACGAGCCCCGCGTAGAGCCCGCGCCGGATGCCCTCGTTCGCGCCCAGCCAGGCCTCCGCCGTGTCGCGCGGCGTGCCGCACACCGCGGGCGTCGGGTGAAGCCGCGCGGCGAGCGTGAGGGCGTCCGGCGCCGCCTCCGCGAGGTGGCCGTGGATCGGCGTGCCGAGGTGCATCACGTTGCGGAGGCTCAGGATCGACGGCTCGCTCGGGACCTCGAGCGACGCGCACTCCGGCGCGAGCGCGGCGGCCACGGCCTCGACCACGAAGCGGTGCTCGCGCTGGTCCTTGGCCGATCGCCGGAGGACGTCGGCGAACCGGCGGTCGGCGTCGACGTCGGCGGAGACCGCGTAGGTGCCGGCGAGGGGGTGCGAGGAGACGGCGCGCCCGCGGCGAGAGAGCAGGAGCTCGGGGCTCGCGCCGAGGAAGCCGTCGACGTGGAAGATCGCGCACGACGGGTAGAGCGCGGTCAGGCGGCGCAGGACCTCCTCGACGACGATGGGGCGGTTCGCCTCGACGTCGACCGCGCGCGCCACAACGACCTTGGAGAGGGCCCCCTGCTGGATGTCGGCCACCGCGCGCGCGATGCGCCCGCACCACTCCTCGTGCGGGAGCGCCGAGCGGAGCGTGAAGCTGTCGGGCGAGCGCCGGTGGCCCTCGGCCCGCACCAGGTGCGGCGCCGGCGCGGCGCCCTCGCCGATGGTGGTGACCCACGCCGTCCCGTCGGGCGCCGCGCCGACGATCTGGGCCGGCACGACGAGCGCGGCCGGCTCTGTCCGATCGAAGGGCAGGGCGCCGAGCGCCACAGGGCCGCAGCCCGGGCGGCCCACGGCGTCGTCGACGTCGATCGAAGCGAGCGCCTCCTTGATCCACGCCACGCCGCCCTCGATGCCGTGCGGCAGCTCCAGGCGCGCGGCGACCCCGTGCGCGACCAGCTGCGTGCCGGGGTGCAGCCAGACGCGCGCGCCGTCTCCCATGAGCGACGAGATGCCGCCGGGCATCTTCGCGAGCGTGTCGGCGTCGAGCCGGAGGGTGCGGGCGACGAGCCGCGCCGCCTGGCGGGGGGCGTCGGCCGAGGAGGAGAACGTCAGGGGAGTCATGCACCGCCGTGCGCAGGCCGGTTCGGGCTCGTCCTGCTCGGCAGGACCAGCCTGGAGCCAGCAGGCCACGAGCCCGCGGCACCGTGCCGGATCGCGAGCGCCGGCCACGCAGCATCGGCTCTACCGCCTCCGGAAAGGCTCCGCAAGCGCAAAGCAGCCTACGTTCGCAACGCGCGTCAGCGCACGTGACGCGGCTTCTGCCGCTGAAATTGCGCTTCGATACGATCCGAACGCGCCGGCGCGCAATGCGTGCGCGGGCTATCTCGGCGCAACGAAGGTGCGTCGCGTTTCCTCGCCTCTCACCTCGTCGGCAGCGCGCGTCGTGATGCCTTTCGCCGCCAGCGCGGACGTCTCGTCTCACCTCGCCGCCAACGCGCGTCGCGTCTGCGCGCGGCGCATCGCGCTTCGCGCCACGCGCCTTCGCCACGCGCGGTGTGCGGCGCGCCGCGCCGTCTGCTGTGTTGCGGGTGTGCGCTGCCAGCGATCAGCGAGCAGAGCAGTGCCGAGCAGCGCGCGCTCCGTCCCGTCTGTGATCGACGGCTCTTTCCTGGGGTTTTTACTCCCGGAGAGCCGGCGCGATCCCTTGCCCCCGAACGCGCATCTGGTCGATGCTGCCGCGGGCACTCGCCCTTCGCGGCGCTCTCGTGAGCGGCGCGTCGCGATAGGTCTGCCCGCTACCGGGAATGCGGAAATTCTCCAGAACAGAGCTCAGAAAGGATCCTGCGATGGACCCCACTCGGCAGCATGATCTCCGCGCATGGCGAACCGCGGCGCTGCTCCTCTTCGGCCTCGTCGTCGGGCTGTGCGCCTGCCGAGGAGACAAGAGCCCGCCTGCCCGCGAAAACCGCCCTGCCGCCGCCACGACGGCGGCCGCGGTGGCGGAGGCGCCGGGCGAGAAGGCGATCAAGACGCAGCCTCCCGCCGTGCAGAACGCCGCCGAGGCCAAGCGATACGCCGGTACCAAGCTCAAGTATTACAGCGAGCCGGTGGGCGTGGGCGCCGAGCTCGACAGGGTGATGGTCGAGCAGTTCCAGAAGGACACCGGCATCGAGGTGACGATCATCCCCCGTCCCAAGGACGCGACCGAGACCTACTCTGTCTACCAGCGCCTATTTCAGGCCCAGTCCGGGGACGTCGACGTCATGATGCTGGACGTCATCTGGCCCGGCGCCTTCGCGCAGAACCTCGTCGATCTGAGCGAGAAGCTCGGCGAGGCGGCGAAGCAGCACATCGAGAGCATCGTCCAGAACAACACGGTCGACGGCAAGCTCGTGGCGATGCCGTGGTTCACCGACTTCGGGCTGCTCTATTACCGCACCGATCTCCTGGAGAAGTACGGCTATCAGAAGCCGCCGGAGACATGGGACGAGATGGAGCAGATGGCGAAGAAGATCCAGGACGGCGAGCGGGCGACGAGCCCGAACTTCGTCGGCTTCGTCTGGCAGGGCAAGGCCTACGAGGGGCTGACCTGCAACGCGCTGGAGTGGATCGCCTCCCACGGCGGCGGCGCGGTCATCGAGGAGGGCAAGATCACCGTGAACAACCCGAGCGCCCAGAAGGCGCTCGCGCGCGCCAAGGGCTGGGTGGGGTCGATCTCCTCCGCCGGCGTGACGAGCTACGAGGAGGAGGACGCGCGCAACACGTTCCAGGGCGGGCACGCGGCCTTCATGCGCAACTGGCCTTATGCCTACGCGGCGGGCAACGCGGAGAAGTCGCCGATCAAGGGCAAGTTCGCGGCGGGCCCGCTTCCGCACGAGCCCGGACAGAAGAGCGCGGGCACCATCGGCGGCTGGCAGCTCGCCGTCTCGAAGTTCTCGCCGAACAAGGACGCGGCGATCGAGTTCGTCCGCTACATGACGAGCCCGGAGGCGCAGCGGTTCCGCGCGACCGCGGGCTCGTTCCTCCCGACGATCCGATCGGTGCAGCAGGACCCCGAGGTGGTCAAGTCGCTGCCTTTCCTTGCGAACGCGAAGGACATCGCGCTCGTGCCGCGCCCCTCGAACAGCACCGGCGCCCGGTACAACGAGGCGTCGATCGCCTTCTTCCAGGGGGTGAGCCAGGTCCTGCAGGGCAAGGATCCGAAGCAGGTGCTCGGGCAGGTGGAGCAGCGCCTCTCGCGCGCGCTCCGCTGATACCGCGCTCGCGCCGCTCGCCGCCCGGCGCCGCGGCGCGCCCCACGAGATCTCCCGGCCACACCACCTCGCGAGAACCGACATCCCATGATCACGCCGGCGAACCCAGAGGCCACGAGCGCGGCGGCCCCGAAAGACCACCCATCGCTCGACGCGCGGCGACAGCGGCGCGCCTGGCTGTTCCTCCTGCCGACGCTCGCGGTCGTCGCGTTCATCGCCCTCTACCCCCTCGCCCAGACGTTCTACCTGAGCTTCACGAACGCGCGCCTCGGGGCCGGGGAGCCGGCCAGGTTCATCGGGGCGCAGAACTATGTCGATCTCGTGCAGGACGGCTTTTTCCACGACGCGGTCCTGCTGACGGTCCTCTTCACGGTCGTCACCGTGCTCGGCGAGCTCTCCCTCGGGCTCGGCATCGCGCTTGTCGTCAACTCCCGCTTCAAGGGGCGCTCGGCGGTGCGCGCGGCCATGCTCATCCCCTGGGCCATTCCGACCGTCATCTCGGCCCAGATGTGGAAGTGGATGTACAACGACGTCTACGGGGTCTTCAACGACCTGCTCGTCAACCAGCTCGGCGTCCTCGACCGCAACGTCGCCTTCGTCGCCGATCCTTCCGTGTCGTTCTGGGCCGTGGCGCTCATCGACGTCTGGAAGACGACGCCGTTCATGGCGCTCCTGCTCCTCGCCGGGCTGCAGCTCATCCCGGCCGATCTTTACGAGGCCGCGCGGGTCGACGGCGCGACGGCGCTCCAGCAGTTCACCCGGATCACGCTGCCGCTCCTCAGGCCCTCGATGCTTGTCGCGCTCATCTTCCGCACGCTCGACGCGCTGCGCGTGTTCGACGTGTTCTTCGTCATGTTCGGCAACCGGCCGGACATGCAGACCATGGCGACGTATGCCCAGCAGACCCTGGTCAGCGTCTCGAACATCGGATACGGCTCGGCGATCTCCGTCGCGCTCTTCCTCATCATCGCCGTGTTCATCATCATCTACCTCGCGGTGTTCCGCGCCGAGGAGGCGTGAGATGAACGGCTCTCCGGGAGGCGCGGGGCGGCGTTCGCTGGGGCAACGCGCATTGCGGGCCCTCTTCTACCTGCTCGTGGCCGCGGTGGTCGTGTTCACCGTCTTCCCGTTCGTCTGGGCGTTCGTCTCGTCCATCAAGCCCGACGACGAGCTCTTCACGACCCCGGTCCGCTACTGGCCCGACCGCGCGACGCTCGACAACTACCGCCTCGTGCTGGCGAACGGCGAGTTCCAGACGGCGCTCCTGAACAGCGTGATCGTCGCCGTCTCGGTCACCGCCGTGTCGCTCGCCGTCGGCTCGCTGGCCGCCTACTCGCTCGGGAGGTTCCGGTTCCGCGGCCGCAGCGCCGTGCTCTACGTGGTCCTCGGGATGACGATCTTCCCGCAGATCGCCGTCCTCGGCGCCCTGTTCGAGATGATCAACTTCTTCAAGCTGTACAACCAGCTCCCCGCGCTGATCCTGACGTACCTCATCTTCACGCTCCCCTTCACCGTGTGGGTGCTCACCGGCTTCATGAAGGCGATCCCGCGCGAGATCGAGGAGGCGGCGTACGTCGACGGCGCGACGCACTGGCAGGTGTTCACCCGGGTGATGCTGCCGCTCTCGGTCCCCGGGATGGCGACGACCGGCATCCTCGCCTTCATCGCCGCCTGGAACGAGTTCCTGTTCGCGCTCTCCTTCACCCAGACGCCGGACAAGCGCACCGTGACCTACGCGATCCAGGCGTTCTCGACGACGAGCAGCGGGCTCTACGAGATCCCCTGGGGGCAGACCATGGCGGCTTCCGTCGTGGTGACCGTGCCGCTCGTGGTGCTGACGCTGGTCTTCCAGCGGCGGATCCTCGCGGGGCTCACGGCGGGCGCGGTGAAGGGCTAAGGGCGCGTCGAGCGGCGCGGGCGGCTCACGCGCGCCCCCACGGGAAGCGGAGCCAGGGAGGGCCGTAGGCGGCGCCGAGGTCGCGCAGGCCCGAGAGCAGCACGCCGGCGGCCATGAGCGGCAGGATCACGCGGAGCGGGAGCGGCGCGTCCCAGCGGGAAAACCCCGTGGGGCCGTGCGCCCAGCGCCAGAGCTCGGGGACGAGGTGGGCGAGCGCGGCGCCGTAGACGATGCCCATCACGGCGTGCATCACCCGCTCTCCCGGGTAGACGCCGCCGAGCGGCCTCCGGACCGTGTCCTCGACGACGAAATCGCGGAGCGTGATCGCGATCTCCGCGAGCAGCAGCGCCGCGAGCGCCCACGCGGCGAGCCCCTCCCAGCGCACGAACGGCAACGACGCGAAGAGCACCGCGTACAGGAGATCGCGCGCGCCGTGGAGGACGAGCTCGGGCGCCGTGCCGGGCACGCCGCCGGGCAGGCGCGCGCGCCACTCGTGGTAGTAGAGCGTGTCGAAGGCGCCGAGCGCGCCCTGCACGGCGAGGAGCACGAGCGCCGTGATCACGCGCGGGGCTCCAGCGCCGGCCGCGCGGCCGACTCCGGCGCCGACCCGCCGGCGCGAGCCGAGGGCGCCTCTTCCGCTCCGCCCGCCACGCGCCCCTCGTACGCGACGAGAAGCCCGGCGATCGGCGCGAAGATCCGGACGTCGACGTGGACCTCGTCCCGCAGCGGCCCGGCACGCCCCTCGATCCGCGGGGCGAGCCACCGCGGCAGCGGCAGCCCGAGGCCGCGGAGCCCGAGCGTCGACCGCACGTGCTCGAACACAAGCGCTCCGCCCTCGGCGTGGAGCCGGAACCAGCACTGGACGAGGCCGAGGCCCTCCACCAGGAGGTCACCGGAGCGCCACTGCGCGGAGTGGAGCGGGCGATCCCCGAAGGCGCGGAGCCACCGCTCGCCGTCGCCGGCCGGCTCGACGGTGAGCGTCACGGTGACGTCCTCGCCCGCCTCCGGCAGGCGCAGCAGGGCGGCGAGCAGGCGCGCCGCGAGCCCCCGGCCGCGCCGAACGCGGAAGCGACCGCGAGCGCGCGCGCGGCCCGCGTGGAGCCGCTGGACCGACGGCGCGAGCGCTGCCCATGCGGCGCCGAGGAGGGCAGGGTAGAGGCCAAGCGCTGGGACGCCCCGCGCCGCGATCGCGCAGGACGCGGGAGCTCCCTTCTGCGGACGGCCCGGCTCCCCGGCGGAGCCGAGCGTCAGGCGTCCTCCGGGAGCATCTCGCGCGGCACCGCGGGGCTCCTCGGGGCGACGGCCGCGTCGGCGAGATCGCGGATCTTGACGATGAGCGCGTCCTCTGCGTCGCCCCGCGCCTCCTCGCAGTACGACCGGATCTGCCAGAGCAGCTTGCGCGTGCGGCGCAGCTCGAAGACGAGCCATCGGGTCTCCGGTCGCGCCTGCTGGGGGTGGCGCTCCAGCTCGATCTCGAGCTCGCGGATGCGCTCCTCGATCTGCTCTCCGGTCGGGAGGATGCGGCCGTTCCCGTGGCAGTCCTTGCACAGATAGGGGCCGGAGTCCGTGTTGATCTCGCCTTCACCGTAGCAGCTCGCGCACGTCACCAGCTCGTAGGAGTTCATGGGGCGCCACTCTATCCCATCCTGTGCGGCGCTCGCGACCGGTGTCGCCGCGGCGCCGTCGCCCTCGCCGCAGGGGGGCGCGCTCTCTGGCACGGCGAGCGGTGGCGCCGCCGTCGTGGCGCGCGCGCCGTCGCGAGCGCGCAGGCCCTCCGCGGCCGACTTGCCCGGCCGGCAGGGGGCCTCGCCCTCGCGGCGATTTCGCCCAAGCCGAGGGGGGCCTGCGCGTCCTAATTCCGCTTGCGCCGTTCCTTGCGGTAATGGGAGGCATCCTGTGACCTGCCCTCATCCCTCGCGTCGGGGCGCGCTCCGCGTCCTGGCCGTGTGCGCCTTCTCCCTCGGCTCGCCGAGCGTCGCTCTGGCCGCGCCGCCGCTCCCGCGGCTCGCGGTCCAGCGGGCGCCCTCCGCGGCCGACTGCCCGGACGCCGCATCGCTCGCCACCGCGGTCGAACGCGTGATGCAGAGGCGGGCTCTCGACCCCGTGAGTACCGGCGGCCCCGCAGCCGGCGCCGCCGACATGCCTGGCGAGACGGCCGCGAACGCGGGCGATACCCCCGCGAACGCGGGCGGTCCCGTCGCGAGCCCGGACGGGGCGCCCGAGCTCGAGGTCCACTTCCTCCACGGCGACGCCACCTACACCGCCGTCCTTCAGGCAGGGGGTCGCACCCGGCAGCTCTCGTCCGAGGTGGGGGCGTCCTGCGGCGAGCTCGTCGAGGCGGTGGCGCTGACCATCGCCATCCTGCTCGACAGCGATCCGCTCGTGCCCGCTGCCGTTGCGCCCGCGCCGGTCGCCGCTGCGCCCGCGCCCGCCCCTGTCGCGCCTGCGCCGGCTCCCGTCGCGCCCGCGTCGCCGCCTCCTCCTCGGGCGGCACGCGGGGACGTCGCGATGGAGCTCGGCGCGGCGCAGACCGTGGGCATGCTCGATCCCTTCCGGGCGGCCGCGATGGCCGACGTCTCCCTGAGGCGCCGCGCGTGGTCCGCCGGCGTCGGCGCGGTGTGGCTGCCCCCCAAGGACACCGAGCTGGCGCCGGGCGTCGTCTCGCTCGAGCTCGTCGCCGCCACGGCGCGCGGCTGCGCGACGATCGCCGGCGACCTCGACGGCCTCCGGCTGTCGGCCTGCGCTGCGGCCGTGCTGGGCGCCGTCTACGGCTCCGGCAAGGGGTTCGCCCCGGACCGCGAGGCCTCCGCGCCCTGGTTCGCCCTCGGCGGCTCGGCCGTCGCGGAAGGGAACCTCCTTGGCTCGCGCGCGCTGGGCTGGTCCGCGCGCGCGACGCTCCTCGCGCCGGTCGCGCGGGCGCGCTTCACGGTCGAGCGCCCCGCGGGCGGCGAGATCGGCGCGGCCCTGATGAAGGACGTGGCGCTCGATCCCTCCCCGGTGGGGCTGCTCGTCGGTTTGAGCGCCCGCGTGTCGATTTTTTGATGGCGAGCCACGGGACCGTCCACGGAGGTGATGGGCATGGCGAGAAGCGGCAGGACAGGATGACCTTCGGAGAGGTCTATGCGCAGCACTTCCGGTTCGTGTGGCGGTCGCTACGACGCCTCGGCGTGCCCGAGAGCGACGTCGCGGACGCGGTCCAGGACGTGTTCCTGGTCGTCCATCGGCGGCTGTCCGAATTCGAGGGTAGGTCGAAAATTACGACCTGGCTTTACAGCATCTGTTTTCACGCCGCCCGTGACCGGCGCAAGCTCGCGCACATGAGGCGGCGCGCTCACGACGACGAGCCGCTGCTCGACTGCGCCGATGACCGGGCCGACGTCGGCGCGGAGGCGGAGCGGCGGCAGGCGCTCACGCTGCTCGAGGCGATCCTCGACGAGCTGCCCCTCGAGCAGCGCGCCGTCTTCACCCTCTTCGAGCTCGACGGCATGGGCGGCGAGGAGGTCGCCGAGCTGCTCGACGTCCCGCTGGGGACCGTCTACTCGCGCCTCCGCCTCGCCCGCGATGCATTTCGCCGATCCGTGGCGCGCCTGAAGGCGCGCGACGAGTTCCACGTGGGCGGGGCTCGCGTCATGCGGTCGCAGCCCGTACTGAAGGCGGCGGGCGTCGAGCGCGCGCCGGTGCCCGAGGGGCATCCCTCGGTCGTCCTTCCGGTGCCGGAGGTGGAGCGGCAACCCGTCTGGAAGCGCGCGGGAGGGGAGCGATGAGCGATCCGGTGCGCTGGCTCGACGCCGAGGCGGGCGCGCTCGAGATGGAGCGCGAGCTCCTGCGCGCAGCGCCGTCGGAGGACCCGCCCGACGGGGCGCAGGAGCGGGTGTGGGCCGCGATGGCCGCGCAGATCGGCCTCGCCGGAGCCGCCGCGCTCGGAGGGGCTCAAGGCGCCGCGGGAGGGGCGCTCCCGGTGAACGTGGGCGGCGCGGCGAGCGCGGGCGGCGCGGCGAGCGCAGGCGGCGCGGCGAGCGCGGCCGGCGCGGGCGCTGGCCAGATCGCCGCGGTCGTGTCCGCGGGCAAGGTGGTGTCCGTCGCGGCGGGCGCGGGCGGCTTCGCCGGCGCCTCGGGCACCGCCGGCGTGGCGGCAGCGGCAGGCGCTGCGGGGATCCTGAAGGCGATGCTGGTCGGCGCCGCCTGCGGGTGCCTGGTCGTCGCCGGCTATGCAGTCGTGGCCCCATCGAGCGAGGCGCCGCCGGCTCGGGTCGTCGAGGCCGCGGCGGCCGTCGCGGCGCTGGCGCCTGCGACGGCTTCGTCGCCGGAGGGCCGCGGACCTGCGGCGCACGCCGCGTCGGCGCAGCCGGCAGAGGCATCGCCGCCCGCGGAGCCGCCGCCCGCGGAGTCGCCGCAGCAAGCCGAGCGGTCGCTGCCTTCCACGGCGCATCCGCCGGTTGCGGCGCCGCTGCCGGATAGGGCGCCCGCGCCGACCGCACCCCGCGCGCTCGCGGCGCCCGCGAGGCCGAGCGCGCCGTCGCTGGAGGGCGCCGCGAGCGCGCCGTCGCCGGAGCGCGCCGCGAGCGCGCCATCCGCGGCCGAGGCGGACGTCCTCGAAGCCGCACCCGCGCCGGAGGCTGCAGGCGCCGCCCTCGGCGCGGAGGGCGCGTCGAGCCCGGCGCTGCGGGAGAGCCGGATGCGCGAGGAGCTGATGCTCCTCGGCGACGCGCGCGCGGCGCTCCGGCGCGGCGACGCCGCCGGCGCGCTGAGGATCGCCGAGCAGGCGCGGCTCCGCTTCCCCGGCGGCGCGCTGGCGCAGGAGCGCGAGGCGCTCACCATCGAGGCGCTCTGGCAGAGCGGCGATCGCGCGGCCGCGGCGCAGCGCGCGTCGGCGTTCCTCATCGCCTATCCGTCGAGCCCGCACGTCCCTCGCCTCCGCTCCTTCACCCCCTAGAGCGGGGCTCTCCCGCTTCGGATACGGGCCCATCTCGGCGTTTTCGGTGCTCAGCGCACTGGAGTGCGCTTCCGCGCCGAAAACGCCGATCTGGGCCCGTCTCCTGTGCGGGAGAGCCCCGCTCTGCGATTTGCGGAGGGCGATTTGAGGGAGGGGGGAAGAGGGAGGGGGGGAAGAGGGGGCGTTGAGAGTCGGTGTTTTTTGAAATGGGAAGAGGGGCGGGCGTCCCTTCACGTTCGGTCACTGCCGGTGTTGGACGGCGCGTCGCGGCACCGTGCAAGGAGGAATTATGTCATCGAGGCTATCAAGAGCACTATCGCCCTTTCTCGTCCTGAGCGCCGTCTCGCTCGCAGCATGTCAAGTCGAGGTCTCCCTCGGCGGGGCGACCTCCAGCTCCAGCTCCAGCTCGGGAGTCGGCGGCGCAGGCGGCAGCGCCGGTGAAGGCGGCAGCGATGGCAGCTGGAGCGTGGCTGTCTCCACCTCCGTCGGCTCTGGCCCCGTAGGCGCTGGCGGCTGGGAACCGCCGGAGTTCACGCCGGACAAGGTCGATCTCCTCTTCGTGGTCGACAACTCCGGATCGATGGCGGACAAGCAGTCCGTGCTGCGCACGGCGCTCGCCGACTTCGTCGTCGGCATGACCAACCCACCTTGCGTGGACCCGTCCGGCAACTCACCGCCCGTCTATCCCGAGAGCGGCTCGATCGCATGCCCCGCAGGCACATCGCGCGTGCGCACCCCCGTGCTGGACATGCACGTCGGCGTCATCAGCAGCAGCCTCGGCGGCCACGGGTCGGGCGCCTGCCAGGCGGCCACGTCCCCTTCGAACGTCGACATGGGCCACCTCCTCGCGCGCTCCACGGAGTCGTCGGCCGTGAACGACCTGCCGACCTACCAGGATCGTGGCTTTCTCGTGTGGGATCCGGCCGGAAGCCACGCCCCCGCAGGAGAGTCCGATCCGATCGCGTTCACCGACAAGCTCGCCGACATCGTGGCAGGGGTCGGGCAAGCCGGGTGCGGCTTCGAGGCGCCACTGGAGAGCTTCTACCGCTTCCTCGCCGATCCCGAGCCGTATGACACGATCGAAGTGTCGCCGACGACCGAGGACATTACACTGACGGGGATCGACGCGACGATCGTGGCGCAGCGGAAGGCCTTCCTCCGGCCGGACTCGCTCCTGCTCATCGTGATGCTCTCCGACGAGAACGACTGCTCGATCAGGGACGAAAGCAAGAACTACCTCGTCGCCGAGACGGGAAACGGCTTCAGGATGTGGCGGCCGCGGAGCGAGTGCGCCGCCAACCCGAACGATCCGTGCTGCAGGTCCTGCTCCCAGAGCCAGGCCGGTTGCCCCATCGATCCGGCCTGCACCGGCCCCGATGGCCACCCCGCCAGGCTCACCTCGGCGGAAGATCCGGTGAACAGCCGGTGCTGGGACCAGAAGCGCCGCTTCGGGTTCGACTTCCTCTACCCGATCGAGCGATACACCCAGGCGCTCACGGAGCCCTGGTTGGTGTCGCGAAGCGGAGAGTTCGTGCCGAACCCGATCTTCTCGGATCTCGACCTCTCTGACGCCAACACCCGGACCCGAGGGCCGCAGCATGTCATGTTCACCGGCATCGTCGGCGTGCCGTGGCAGGACCTCGCGCGCCAGAACGAGCTGGGCGAGCCCGATCTCCTGGGCGGCCTGAACCAGTTCGGCCAGCCGACCGGCGGGCTCAAGAACGCCGCCGAGCTCGCCGACCCGCCGTCCGGCACGACCTTCAGCAGCACCTGGGACGTCATCATCGGCGAGCCGTCGAACCACGTCGCGCCCGCGGATCCGCTCATGATCGAGTCGATGGCGCCTCGCTCGGGAGCGAACCCGTTCACCGGTGAGCCGACCGTCCCGCCGAACGCCACGGGCTGGAACGCGATCAACGGCCGCGAGTACACGATTCCGCTGGGGAGCACTGGAGATCTCCAGTACGCCTGCATCTTCAACCTCCCCGACGGGGCCGAGCGTGAATGCGCTGGCAACGTCCAGTCGTGCGATTGCAGGGGGATCGGCGGCCAGATCAACGACAACCCGCTGTGCAAGCCTGCAGGCACGAGCGACCAGGCGGACCCCGGGGATCGGTCCACGACGCAGGACCATGCCAAGGCCTACCCGGGCATCCGCGAGCTGCAGCTGATCCGGAACCTCGGGGAGCGCGGGGTCGCAGGCTCGATCTGCCCGGCGCAGCTGACCGACACCTCGTCGGCTGACTACGGCTATCGGCCGGTCATGAACGCCGTGCTCGACCGGCTCTCCACCGCGCTCTGACGCGTGCGCTCTGACGCGTAAACGCCGCCATCGACGCGGCCCGCGCAGGGGCGGCGCACGAAATGCATGCGCCGCCCTTGCGCTCGCGCGGGCAACGACTTCCGCCTGCGCCAGCGGACCCTCTCCTCAGGCCATTGGCACAACCGCGACACAGCAAGACACCGCGATCGCGGTGCCCGCGCCGAGGACCGCGCGCTCCGCCCGAATTGCGTCCGCTTCCCGTGGCACCGAAGCTGCTTCATGGTGGGGTTCGGACAAACGCAACGCGGAGGTTCTGATGCGCCACAAAGGGCTGGCTCTCTTGCTGATCGTGATCGGGCTCGTGGGCTGCGACAGGGACGACGGCGGCGACACCGGAGGGCCGCCGGATCCGCCCGGATCAGAGACGTGCGGGGGGTTCCTTGGGACGAGCTGTCCCGACGGGCTCGAGTGCATCGACGATCCGAGCGACGACTGCGACCCGGAGCACGGCGGGGCGGACTGTCCGGGCGTGTGCGTCGACGAGCCGACGACGACGATGTGCGGGGGATTCGCGGGGTTCCCGTGCCCCGAGGGGCTCGAGTGCGTCGACGATCCGAGCGACGACTGCGACCCGGAGCACGGCGGGGCGGACTGCGGCGGCATCTGCGTCGAGCCGAAGCCCAACCCGCCGATGTGCGGGGGCTTCGCGGGGTTCCAGTGCCCCGAGGGGCTCGTATGCATCGACGATCCGAGCGACGACTGCGACCCGAAGCACGGCGGAGCAGACTGCGGCGGCATCTGCGTGGTCCCCGAGCCCCGGCCGACCGCGTGCGGCGGCATCACGGCGCGCCCGTGCCCCGAGGGGCTCACCTGCATCGACGATCCGGGTGATGACTGCGACCCGGCGATCGGCGCGGACTGCGGCGGCATCTGCGTCGCGCGGACCACGACCCGGCGCTGAGCGCGCAGCCGGCGCCAAGGGAGAGGCGCCGTCCTGGCGGGCGAGCGCCCCCGCCGCGCGACGGCGCTCAGTAGCGGTGCTGCCAGAGCAGATCCAGGCTCGTCGCCGGGTTCACGCCCGTCGCCATCGCCGCCCGCACGGACCAGTCCCGGCGGAAGCGCCACTCCAGGCTCACCTCGGTGCGCGCCTGCGCGCCGGTGTTGCCGCCCGCCGAGCCTGGCCCCTGTCCTTGCCCCGTCGTCCCCGCCTCGTAGCTCGCGCTCGCGGTCACCTGCTGCCCGAGCTGGTAGCCCACGGTCGTCTTCAGCGCGCCTTCTTCGGTCGTGCCCAGCTTCGTCTCGAAGTTCCGGAGCGGACCGATGCTCTGCAGGATCATGTTGATCTGCGCGGACGCGAGCCCGGTCCCCACGCCGGCCGCGACCCCGCCGGCCGCGCTGCCGCCGCCCGACCCGGCCTCCCCGGTGGACGCGCCGCCCGCCAGCGTCCCTGCCGCGAACTCCCTGCCGAGCAGGAGCTCGGCGATCACCTCGTTCTCCGGGCGCGGCGGCTCCGAACGGAAGGTGATCTTCTCCTGCGTGATCGGGTTGAGCTGCCCCACGTAGTCGATGTAGATGCGCGTCCCCTCCCGCGTGTCGTGGAACGCCGTCACGTTCAGGAACGGATTCGACGGATCCCCCTGCAGCGCGACCACGCCAGGCTCGATCTCGAACTCCTTGCCGAGCACCTCGAGCTTGCCCGACAGGATCTTCACGGTGCCCCGGATCTCGGTCTCCTCCGCGACCTTGATGCGGAGGGGATGGGCCCGATCCCCCGACAGCGAGGCCTGCACCATGTCGCCCTCGATGCCGATCCTGCCCAGGTGGACATCCATGAGGATCGGCGCGCCCTCCGCGCCCCGCTTCGCCCGATCCGGCGGCTCGGCCGGCGCTCGCCGCGCCTCGTAGTCTTTCTGGCTTAGCGGCGCCGACGTCGTGATGTCCGGGTTCTCGCCGAGCGGCTGCACGCTCCGCCCGATCGTGGGCGGCAGCGCCAGATCGAGCGTGGGCACGTCGACGCGGACGGCGGTCTCCTCCTCCCGCTTCTCCGCCACGAGCGTCACCCTGCCGCGCACCTCGCCCAGCGGGACGCCCTCCAGCGCGATCGGGAGGGCCCGCCCCCTCGGGATCGCGAGCTCGGCGCGGGCGCTCCGGAACGCGAATCCTTCCATCTGGAGGGTCGCCTTCCCGCGGACCTGACCGCTGCCCGCGTCGGCGCGGAGGTCGTCGATCCGGAGCTCGCCGGAGGGGCTCGCGGTGACGCGGAACGAGGCGTTCTCGAACGGCTGGCCGATCGTGGCCACGTGGACGAGGCCGCCCTGGAGGCGCATCGCGCCGGAGAAGCCCGCCTGCGCGCCGAGCCCGAGCCGCACCTCGCCGTCGAGCGTGCCGTCGAGCCGGTTCACCGAGCCCTGCACGAACGGCTCCAGCGCCGCCAGGCGGAAGCGGTCGACCGCGAGCGACACCGAGGCGTTCCGGTCGTCGGTGAGCGCCGGGATCGCGTTCGCCTCCCACACCACGGGCGCCTCGGCCTTGGCCTCGAGCCGGCCGCCGTCGCGCCCCGCGAGCCGCACGCTGGCCACGGCCGCGGTGCGCCCCGCGCCGCCCGGCGGCGCGATGTCGAGCGACACCTCGGCGGTCTCGTACCGCGCGTCAGGGCCGAGCGTGAGGCCCGGGAACTGGAGGTGCGCCCTGACCTCGGGCGCCGCTTCGAACAGCCCGCGCACGGAGACCTCACCGCGCGCCTGGCCGCCGATCTGCAGGTCCGCGAGGACGGGGACCTCCGCGAGCGGCAGGTCCGCGATCTTCGCCTCGAGGCTGCCGTTGCTGAAGCGCCGAGCGGAAGGGGCCCCGCCGAGGAGGGCGGCGGCGTCCGCGCCCACCTTGGCCTTCGCCGTCATGTAGGTGAGCGGGCCGCGGAACGCGTAGGCGTCGAGCGCGGCGTCGCGCCCGTCATAGACGAGCAGCGTGTCGAGCCGGAGCTTGCCGAGCAGCGACGGGCCCACGTTGCCGCTCACGTTCGCGGCCGTCGCGCGGGCCACGAGCCGGGGCTCGGCGAGCTTCCCCGCGAAGTACACGTCGAGCCCTGCGGAGCCGGAGAGCACCGGCGTCCGCTTCCCGAAGGCGGCGAGCTCGGTGAGATCGTTGAGCCGGCGGCGCGGCACGCGGAGGTGCGCCGCGATCGGGGTCCGAGGGAGCGCCGCGGCCGGATCGGCGAGGAGCGCCGGCAGATCGGCGTCGAGCGCGGCCGAGAGCTCCGCGACGAGCTGGCGATCGAACACCGACAGCGTGACGTGGGCGTCGCCCGTCTTCGCGTCGAGATCGCCGGCGATCCGCGCGTCGAGCTTCCTCGACACCCACGCCGGCGCGCCCGTCTGCTCGTCGATGGGCCCCGCCGCGCGCAGCCCCTCCGTGCGGACAAGGAGGCTCTGCACCGACGGGAGCCGCTCTCCCGCCTCGCGCGCCACAGCGAGGCGCGCGGTGAGCCGGCCCGCGAGCTCGCTCAGGGCGAGCGGGACCGGCGACGCCTGCGCCAGGCACCCGAGCTGCCACGCGTCGGCGTCCATGCGGGCCGAGCCGGCGACGGTCTGCCAGGTGCGCCCGGAGAGGAGCGGCCCGCGCAGCCTCGCCGCGCTCCCGTCGACAAGGACGCGCGCGATGGCGCCGTGACACACCGGAGGGGGCGGCGGCTTCGGCCGCGCCTCCGGATCGCCGATCGTGGCAACCGGCTCGCCGGGCGTCGCGCCCTCGCGCAGGGCCTCCCGCGACCGCGCGGGCGGCGGCTCGGGCGGCGCGAGCAGCCGGACGAGGCCGTCCGCCTTCAGCGCCTCCCCGTCGAGGCGCGCCGTCACGTTCATCGAGAGCCGCGGCGCCACGCCCGGCACCGAGGCGTCCTCCAGCTCGACAAGCACGCGCCCCGCGCGGCGCGCCCCCCGGCCGTGCACCGACACGTCGAGGTTGGCGACGCCCCCGACCCCGAGCCGCACCCCGGCGATGTCGGCGATGCGCCCGAGATCGATCGCGGTGCCGCGGAGGTCTCCCTCGATCTCGTCCCCTGCGAGCGAGAGGCTGCCCTCGAGCTCCCCCACGCCGTCGCCGCGCAGCGTGAGCCCGCGGAGGGCGATCCCGCGGTCCCACGCGACGCGGGCCGCCTGCGCGGTCATCTCGTCCTCCCCCCGCGCCATCTCCACGCGGAGCCGGCGCGCCTCGCTCCGCGGGAGGTCGAGGTGGGCCGAGGCCGTGATCCGGCGCTCGTCGCTGGCCAGCGACACCTGGACGCGCGGCGCGGTGACGGGCCCTGCGGCGGTCGCCGCGACGCGGCTGAACACGTACTGCTGCGCGCGGAGGTCGGCGCCCCGGAACGCGCCGTCGATCGTGAGCTTGTCGAGGGGCCCCGTGGCCTTGGCCCGGACCTCGCCGCGCCCGAGCTGCAGATCGGACCCGACGCGGAGCCCGGCGACGCGCACGGTCGCCTTGGCGTCGAGCGTCTCGTCCTTGAGCGCGCCCTCGACGTGCAGCGCGGCGCTGCCGTGGATGCCGCGCGGGACGTGCTGCACCGCGCTGAGCGACGGGATCTCGCTCTGCGCCTCGAACTGGAGCACCCCGTCTTTCGAGCGGGCGACGCTCGCCTCGATGGGCGCGCCCGGCTCGTGGATCGTCGCCGCGGCCCGCAGCGCGCCGCGCTCGAGGGTCGCGCGCGCCTCGGTCGCCGGCACGCGCTGCCCTGCGACGAGGAACGGCGCCGTCCTGGCCTCGGCGACGACGCGCGGCCCGCCCTCGTCATCGAGGTGGATCACCCCTTCAGCCTCCGCGCTCACCCGCGCGGCAGGCGCCGTCCCCGCGAAGGCGCGCGGGTCGAGCTTGTCGATCCGCACCTCGGCCGTGATCTGCTTCGGATCGAGCGCGTCGAGCCGGGCGCGGGCGGTGATCTCGCCGGTCACGGCGTCGTCCGTGACGAGCGGATCGAGGACCGCGACGTGCGCCGTGACGGCCAGGTCCGAGAGCGCTCCGTCGGCCGTGACCAGCACCGAGAGCGGCCGGGCGAGCGGCGCGCTCGGGTCGATCGCGAGGGCCGCCTCGGGCGTCACCCGCGCGGACGAGACCCGCGCCGAGAGGCGCTCGTCCTTCAGGGTCCCTTCGGCCGTGAGCGGGATCGCGCCCACGCTCCCCTCCAGCTTCGCCGTGAGCTCCATCGGCGCGTCCGCGGGCACGCTGACGTCCCCGGAGATGCTCGTCGCCTCGACCGGGACCGGCAGCAGGCGCCGCTCCGTGATGCGCACGCGCTCGAGCGCGTACCGGCTCTGGCCCGCGACGACGACGCCGCCCGCGAGATCCTCGATCGTCGCGTCGATGGGGCTCCCTGGCGCGACGGTGCCGTGGACCGCCGCCCGATCCAGGACGACGCGCGACAGCTCGAGGCGGAGCGGCCGCTCGGCCTCGGCGGGCCGCTCCGCCTCGGCGGGCGTCTCCGGCTTCGGCGTGAACGCCTCAGCCAGGGTGAGCGCGCCTTGCTCGTCCTGCGCGAGCAAGACGTCCGCGTCCGCGACCCGGACGAGCGGGATGGTGACGGCGAGGTCGCCGTCGCCGAGGAGGAGCTCCGTCGCGATCGAGAGCGCGTTGAAGCCGGCGTGGACGCCGCTGACGCGCAGCAGCTCGGTTCCGTTCGGGTGGCTCACCGTCACCCTCGAGACGTCGGCGGTGAAGAGGCCGAGGCGGTCGATGTGCGCGATCTCGATCCGCCCCTCGAGGCTCGATCGCAGGGTGTCGTTGACCAGCTGCCTTATCAGGTTGCGGGTCGACGCGGTGTTCAGGTGAACGACCGCGCCGACCGCCGCGGCCGCGACGAAGACCCCGCTCAGGCCGATCACGGCGGCCGACACCGCGGCGGCGCGGGCGAGCGCCCGGCGAAAGCGACCTTGCCGGTGCGGCTCGCCCGCGCCGGGCGCGGGAGGGATGACGGGAGTCTCTGGCATATCGCCTATGGGCCGCTCCGAGCGCGCGGGAAATCGTGGCCGGGGACCTCGTGAGGCGGCGGCGCCGGGATCTCCTGCGTGTGCGTGGGCGCCGGCACCTCGGGCTGGTGCCTCGTCCCCGGATCCCCTCCGGGCCGCTCTGTCCCCGGGAGCTGGATCTCGCGGTCCGGCGACGTGCGGCCGGGCGAGCCGGGGCTCTCCGGCGGCTCGCCCGGGGGGCTCGCCGCCGGCTTCGGCGCGCCGGGCTTCCACGGTTCACCGTTCGGCGCGCTGTTCGGCGCGCCGGTCGACGCACCGTTCCTCTCAGTCCTCTCAGGGTTCCGCGGTTGCGACGCGTTGTTCATGGCCTCCACCCTGTCCTTCCATCATGCCGGCATGCGTCGCCCGAGCGCGAGCGAGATCACGGCGAGCACCAGGAACGCGACGAACAGGATCTTCGCGATCGATGCGGCGCTCGCGGCGATCCCGCCGAAGCCGAAGATTGCGGCGATGATCGCGATGATGAAGAAGGTGACAGTCCAGCCGAGCATGATGTCCTCCAAGGGGGTCTCAGAGGTCGCTCCGTTGTCTTCGTGGAGACGACCTCAACGTGGTTCCTGATCGCGGCTGTTCGCCGCTGTTCCGTGCTGTTCCTCGCGATCGTGATTGCAGCCTCCGTGCCGGCGGGCGGCAGAGGCTGTCGGCCGGCGCGTTCCCCCGGATCTTCTGGGCGGCGCGAGGCGGCCGGCGTCGAGATCGGCCCAGCCGCTTCCGTCCTGGCGCGCGCCCGCGCCTCGCGGCTGAGGCAAGATGCCTCGATCGTGACAGGGTGGACCTGCGCGGGCGCGGAACGCGGAGCGCGGACGTGCGGAGGTGACGCGCGGACATGGAGAGCGCGGGCGCCTGCGCCGCGCTGCTCCGTGTCGACCGCGCCTGCACGGAGGCTCCACGCGGACGCCCCGCAACTTCCCGGAACGGGCGACTCCGGACGGGCTATAAGGACCTGGCCATGCCGAAATCGAAGGTCGCTGTGATCCGCACGTCGCCTGCGACGGTGCTCTCGGACTACCACCGGCTGATGAACCTGGCCGGTTACCAGGATGTGGTCGCCAAGGACGCCGACACGGCGCTCAAGGTGAACATCTCCTGGCACTTCTTCTACCCGAGCTCATCCACGACGCCCTGGCAGCTCGAGGGGGTCATCCGGGCGATGACGCAGGACGGGTACTCGAAGGACCTGATCCACGCCTGCCACAACCGCACGGTCGTCATCGACGCCCACCTCGGTGAGCGCGAGAACAAGCAGATCGACGTCGTGCAGGCGCACGGCCTGCGCAACGTCCACCTCTATGAAGGGGAGGAGTGGATCCCGATCGGGGACGCGGTCGGCGACCTGCGGAAGAAGTTCCTCTGTCTGAACGAGGTGTACCCGAAGGGGTTCTCGATCCCGAAGCGCTTCATCGGGGAGAACATCATCCACCTGCCGACGGTGAAGACCCACATCTTCACGACGACGACGGGCGCGATGAAGAACGCGTTCGGCGGCCTCTTGAACGAGCACCGGCACTGGACGCACCCGGTGATCCACGAGACGCTCGTCGATCTCCTGATGATCCAGAAGAAGATCCACCGCGGGGTCTTTGCGGTGATGGACGGGACGTTCGCGGGGGACGGCCCCGGGCCGCGCTGCATGGTGCCGCACGTGAAGAACGTGCTGCTCGCGTCCTCGGACCAGGTGGCGATCGACGCCGTGGCGGCGAAGCTGATGGGGTTCGACCCGCTGCGCGATCTCAAGTTCGTGCGGCTGGCGCACGATCTCGGGCTCGGGACGGGCGACGTGCGCGACATCGAGCTCGTGGGCGACGTGGACGCGGCGAACGAGCAGTGGAATTTCGATGGACCGTTCAAGGAGATGACGTTCGCGTCGCGCAATCAGCACCGCATCTACTGGGGTCCCCTCAAGAAGCCGGTGGAGTGGTCGCTCAAGACGTGGCTCGCTCCCTGGGCCTACGTCGCGTCGGTGACGTATCACGACATGTTCTGGTACCCGCGTTACGCGAAGGAGAAGATGGCCCCCGTGCTGGAGAGCCCGTGGGGGCGGCTGTTCGCGAACTGGGGCAAGGTGCAGCCCGACGCGGCGGGCCGGGGCTACCCGGAGGTCGGGGAGGCGAGCCACGACCTTGTCCGGAGCGGGGTGAAGCACTTCCTCGAGGGCATGCGCCTCGTGGGGATGGCTGTGGCGGAGTCGCCGGAGCTCATGGTCCGCAAGCGGGCGCGCGCGCAGGCGGCCGGCGGGGGCGGGGCGGCGGCGGTGTAGGAGGCGGGGGACGCGCCCTCCGCCGGGGAGCGGCCGCGGGCGCGCAGATGGGCGCCCGCGAGCCCTCCACGCGGGGGCTCGTCTGCACGCGGAGGGGGGAGCCCCTGTGCCCTCGGATCAGGGTACGCTTGGCCGTGGTTCGTGTGAACAGGAGGTCCGCCCCGTGACCAGCGTGGAGCAAATTTTCCAGGCCATCCAGGGCCTGCCGGTCCAGGATCGGCTCCGGCTCATCGAGCGTGTGGTCCATGAGCTCGCGGATGGCTCCGCCAGCGAGGGGGTGCCACGTGCGACCGAGGCAGCGTCCTCCCTGATCGGGCTCTTCGCCGACGACCCCGAGGCCGTCGATGCCATGATGGAGGTTGTCCAGGAGAATCGTCGCTCTTCCAGGCTGCGCGACGTGGAGGAGGAGGATGAGCAGGGCTCTCCTTGACACAGACATCCTGTCCGAGATCACAAAGGCCAGGAGCCCAGCTGTCGTCGACCGCGCGCGCTCGTACCTCGCCGCCTACGGCCGCTTCACGTTCTCCGTCGTCTCGGTCATGGAAGTCGTCGCTGGCTACTCGCAGCGGCGAGCCGACCAGAAGACGAGGCGGTTCTTGGAAATGGCGCACCGGAGCGAGATCTTGCTCCTCGATGCGACCGCGGCCGAGCTCGCTGGTCGCATCCTGGCCGACCTGCGGATGGCCGGCACGCCGATCGGCGTACCGGATACGATGATCGCCGCGACGGCGATTCATCATGGGTTGCCCCTCGTGACAGGCAACACGTCCGATTATAGTCGTGTGCAGTCAGCCGGTTACCCGCTGGTCCTGGAGAACTGGAGAGAGCCGGCATGATTTTGACCATCGCCGCAGATCATGGGCTCATCCGTTACGCCACCATGCCCGCCCGAGGGCAGGCCGTCGGCGGGAGGTCGGGGCGACGGCGGTAGGGCTCGGGGTGGGCAGCCTCAGGAGCGCCGCCTGCGAGCCGCCGCGCCGGTCAGCCGATGCCGCCGCCCCAGCCCGAACCGTCCGAGCGATAACACGCGTAATTGTAGCCGATCTGCCCCGGTACCCCCCTCTCCGAGTAGTTCGTCGTCAGGTAGTACGTCATCGCCCAGCCCCATTGGCCGAGAGAGTACGAGTAGCCGTACGCCCAGGCGCCGTTGTTGCTGATCGACTGCACGTAGAACTTCGAGACGCCGTTGAACGGACCGGTGTACATCGTGCCGATCGTCGCTCCGCCGGCCGAGCTGCGGAGCGTGAGGGACTCGGCGCAGGCGGCGTTCACCGCGCCGATCGTCACCGCCTGCTCGGCGACGCCGGTCTGCTCGTCGACCCCCGCGTCGTCCCCCGGCTCCGATGAGGAGTCCACGTCGACGGCGCACCCCGCCAGCGCAAACACCGAGCCCAGGATTGCGAATGCGTTGAAAATTTTCATGAATTGACGCCTTTGATATCGACCGCGTGACGATCCGCACGCGGCTTTCCCAAGCAAGCGCGCCGAAGGCGCATGTCCTATCGACTCCCGGAGCCACCTCGTGTGCTTCGCTGACTCGGGGGCTCGAGGGCGACGGACCTCCAACGTGGGACTTTAACCGATCGTGAAGGCGCGTGGGAAGCTGATTCGATTCATCGCTTGTGTGCGACGACAGGGCGCTTGTCGCCTCATTTGCCTCACGTTGGGCGACATTGTCGTTGAGGCGCGCGGCCAGGCAAGCAATGACAGCGCAACGTCAGCGGCGCCATGAATCGATGCGAGACGGCGAGCCGTCGAGTGACGCGTCGTCGAGCGCCGTTTCTGTCCGGCCAGAGGCTCAGCGTGCCGCGCTTGTCGCGTGCGACGGCCGTCGCCCCGACGTCACGGTCGGCGCGGCGCCTGCGACGAACCTGACGCGCACGGGCTTCGGCCGGAGCGGTGGCAACGACCGGGCGAGCCGCTCGTAGGCGTCGCGCCCCACGCGTCGCTCTTCGTAGACGAGCGTCGCCCAGATCTCCGCCTCGCGCGCCTCGGCGTGCTCGGCGGCGCGCGGATCGAAGCGCAGCCCGCGCTCGATGGCGCTCGCCCCGGGGATGCCGTCGTCGGGACGGCGCGCCGCGCGATCGCGGAAGACGCCGGGGCCGAAGCGGTCGTACTGGAGGATCGTGTGCGCGGTCGACACCGCGCCGGCCCACGGATAGCTGCGCAAGGTCCAGCCGCGCGACAGGTCGGAGAGCCGCGCGTCGACGTCGGCGCGCTCGGCGTCGGTCTTCCACGTCTCCCGCGGGACGAAGAACAGGCCGAGCCCGAGCTCGTCGCCCTCGAGCGCGAACACCTCGTCGATCCCGAACCGCTCCGGCGTTTGCGCGACGAGCGACCCGTGCGTCAGCCCGAACTCGCCGACGATATAGACCGCGAGCGCCTCCCGCCGAGCGCGCAGGAAGTCGAGCGTCGAGACGGCCTCGGCGTGCGTCTCGGTGGGGAAGTCCGTGAAGCACATCGCCTCGGCGGCCACGCCTGCGGACGCGAGGTGGTCGATGACGTCGGAGACGACCTCGACGGGCGCGCCCTTGTCGATGAGGCCGAGGACGCGCGGAGACGCGGACTCGACGCCGAGCGCGCACGCGACGGCGCCCGCGCGGCGCAGCACGTCCGCGCGCTCCCTTGTCAGGTACTTCTCCGGCTTGAGGTCGGTGGCCCATCGCACGTCGAGGCCGGCGTCGAGGATCGCCTGCGCCATCTTCACGAGCGTCTTCGGCGCGACCGAGTCCTGCGACAGGTAGAAGTGGCGTGTGCCGTGCCGCGCGGCGAGGGCCCCGAGGTGCGCGACGATGGTCTCGACGGCGCGCTCGCGGTACGCCGCCGTGCCGACCTCCGCGAGCCCGTAATGGCAGAAGGTGCATTTGCCCCAGTAGCAGCCCCGCGTCGGGTCGTACGGGAGCACGAGCGCCGGCGCGAGGTACGCCTCGAGCGGGAGACCGTCGAAGTCGGGCGCGGGGAGCGCTTTCAGGTCCTCCATGCCGTGGCCGGACATCCAGCGCGCGCCCATCAGGCGATCGCGCACGACGACGTTCGGCACGTCCCGGAGCGGCCGGCCCTCGTCGAGCGCGCGCGCGAGCGCGAGGAGGGTGTGTTCGCCCTCGAACAGGCACGCCGAGTCGAACGGGCCGAGCGCGCGCGAGAGCCGCTCGCCCGACAGCCGGAGGAGCAGCTGCGTCACGCCGGGGCCGCCGCACGTGACGTGTGCGCCGGGCAGCGCCTGCTTGATCTTGTGCGCGAACGCGTACGCGGGCTGGAGCTGGCCCGGGAAGCACACGGAGATGCCCACGATGTCGGCGCGCGCGTCGCGGAGCCGCGGCACGAGCGTCTGCTGCACCCAGGCGTCGAAGGGATCGTGCTCCGGCCGGCTCGACCGGGCGATCTCGTCCATCGACGTGAGGCCGAACGGCGTCCGGTACGCGGTGAAGTCGAGCTTGAGCGGGTGGTGTGTGGCGGACACGACGCCGAGCGCCGCCTCGATCGTCGCGACCGCGCGGGCGTAGGCGTCCGGATCGTAGAAGGCGTCAGGGGAGCGGAGCGTCGCCTTGGCGAGGTCCACCGCATCCGGGGTGGCGTGCGCGTCGCCGCGGGCGCGGGCGAGGGCGAGGTACTCGAGCTGATCGGCGTGCGGGAGCGAGGCGCGGCGGTCGAGCTCGCCGAGGCGCGCCTCGAGGCGGTCGCGGAGGCCGGCCATGCGCTGCGGCGTGAGGAGCGCGTCGAAGGCCTCGACGTTCGCGTCGATGGGCAGCACCTCCACGCCGTTCGCGCGGAGAAAGCCGGTCAGCATCGGCACCGCGAGGTAGGGGGCCGTGGGGTCGCAGGTCGGCGGATAGACGAGCGCGATGCGCATCGGGGCGGCGGTCTAGCACACCCGGGGGCGGAGCGTGGGGTCGCCTGGCTGCGAGCGCTGGGCCGGCGCTCGACGACAGGGCACAGGGCTCTCATCGAGCCTCGAGCGACCGCAGCCGAACCCGATAGAAGCCGGGATGGCCGTGAGGCATGATGTCCCGGCTTCGATGACCCCACCGACGCAGCACGTCGCGATCGCCGCCCTCGGCCCTTCCGCCGTCGCGACGCTCACCTGGCTCCTGCGCGGCAAGCTCCACGTCACCGTCGTCGTGAAGGCGACGTTCGCGCTCGTCCCCGAGGGGCGCATGTCGCTCGTCGCCCCGGACCCGATCGCGGCGGATGAGCGGCTGGATCCATCGGGCCAGCGGCTCCAGGCCGGGAGCGATCTCGCGCCGTACCTCGAGCAGTGCGGCGTCGTGGTGACGGGCCATGCCGACCTGCCGCCGGGCTTCTCGTCGCCGCACGCCATGGTCCGGCTCACGGTCGTGCAGGACGGCCAGGTCCGCATCGACAAGCAAGCGTTGCTCGACGGCTCCGCGCGCGTCGGGCCGGCCCGCTCCCACGTCCGCATCGACGGCATGGGGCCGCTCCCCCGCACCTCGCCGCTGCGCAGCCGGCTGCTCGGCGCCGCTGACGCGCGCCGCCTTCAGGGCTCGCTGCTCGAGCTCCCCGAGGGGCTCGACTGGAGCTACTTCCAGGCGGCGCCCGTGGATCAGCGCATCCCCGTGCTCCGCGGCGACGAGTGGATCGTGCTCGGAGGCATGATCGCGCAGCGGCCCAAGCTCCGCACGCAGCTGCCCGAGGCGCGCGGCGCCGCGCGGCTGTACCGCCAGCGCCTCGCCGCGCCGCGCGCCGGGGAGCCGCTCTCTCTCCGCGCCGACACGGTGCATATCGACGTGGATCGGCGGCGCTGCTCGGTTGTGTGGCGCGGCCATGCCCCGGTCGAGGTGGCGGAGCTCGAGTCGCTCCGCGTGCTCGCGGGCGTGGAGCTCCCGGCGCAGCCGATCGCATGGGCCGATCCGTTCGCCGCCGGCGGCGCGCCCGCCGCGCGCGCCGCGCCCTCCGGGCCGGCCTTGCAACCCAGCGTCAAGGCCAGCACGCTGGACGGCACCAACCAGCTGAGCCCTGACGAGGTGGCCAGGGTGCTCGCGGCGGCGGCGACGCCGTTCGGCGCACCGCGACGGCCTTCTGAGCCGGGGCGCTCGGCGGCGCCGGCCTCGCTGCCGGCTGTCGCTCCGCGAGCTGCAGCCGCCGCGCCCGCGCGGCCCGGCGGCGTCCGCGAGCTGCTCGAGGAGACCACCGGGCTCGACGCCGAGGACGCGGCGAGGGCGGTCGCCGCCGCCGCGACGCCGTTCGACGCGCGCCGCACGCCTTCCGAGCCTGCGCGCTCGGCCGCGACGGCGACATCGCAGCCTGCCACCGCCGCGCGGTCTGCAGCCGCTGCGCCCGCGCGGCCGGGCGGCGTCCGCGAGCTGCTCGAGGAGACGGACGCGCTCGGTCCCGAGGAGGCGGCCAGGGTAGTCACCGCCGCGGCGATGCCGTTCAGCGCGCCCCGCGGGGCGTCGGAGCCTGCGCGCTCGGCTGCGCCGGCGGCACCGCTGGCCGCCGCCCCGCGAGCGCTCGCGGCCCCGCCCGCGCGGCCCGGCGGCGTCCGCGATCTGCTCGAAGAGACCACCGCGCTCGATCCCGAGGAGGCGGCGAGGGCGATCGCCTCTGCCTCGACGCCGTTCGGCGCCCGCCGAGCGCCGGTCGCCGCCCCTGCCGAGCCTGCGCGCCAGGCAGCGTCATCGAGCGCGTCTCCAGCGCCCCCTGCGCCGCTCTCGCCACCGCCCCCCGCTCCGCTCTCGCCACCGCCCCCTGCGCCGCTCTCGCCATCGCGCCCTGCGCCGCTCTCGCCACCGCCCCCCGCGCCGCTCTCGCCAGCTCCCCTCGTCGCGCCATGGGCCCCGGCGGCGCCGCCCATCGTGCACCCGCCGGGCCTCGTCGATGCGAGCGCGCTGCCGGAGGGGCTCGGTGCTCAGTTCCTTGCCGCGATGGCGGATGCGGGGCTGCTTCACGGCTGACCCCACGCGGAACATGTCGAAGCGTGCGGAGGACGCGCCGCGTCGGCTCGCGTGCCTGTCGCCCGCGCCGAGATCGCGTCTGCCTGCACAGCGGCGTCTCGCTGGCATCGAGCTCAGCCGTCCATTGCGGTCGAGCGGTCGCAGCATGTAGGATGGCTCCGGCTGAATGCTGCCCGCGGTCTGTCCGCGAGCACGCGCTGAGCAGGGGAGAGGCCATGCACTCGTTTCAGGTCGACGGGCTGGAGCACGAGCTCCGTGTGACGCGGTTCGAGGGGCGCGAGGGCATCTCCGAGCTCTTCCACTTCGATGTGCTCGTCGCGTGTGCGAGCAGGGACGTCGCCTTCGCAGACGTCGTCGGCAAGAAGGCGCTGCTCACCTGGCAGGTCGGCGACCAGCCCCGGCACCTCCACGGCGTCGTCGCGAGCTTCGAGCAGGGCGAGGAGGGCAAGCGCCTCACGGCCTATCACGCCACGGTCGTACCCGACGTCACCCGCCTCAAGCACCGCAGGAACAGCCGCATCTTCCAGGCGCTCTCCACCCCCGAGATCATCGAGAAGGTCCTGCGCGCGGCCGGCATTTCGAGCGACGGCTACCGCTTCGTGCTGAGCGGCTCTTATCGCCCGCGGGAGTACTGTGTGCAGTACCGGGAGAGCGATTTCGCCTTTGTGTCGCGCCTGCTCGAGGAGGAGGGCATCTGTTATTTCTTCGAGCACGACGAGGGCGGTCACGTGCTCGTGTTCGCCGACGGCCCGTCGGCGCACGGGCCTATCGCGGGGGAGAGCACCGTCGTGTTCCGGCCGCCGCTCGGCGCGCTCCACCAGAGCGAGCACGTCTCCCGCTTCCGGTATACCGAGCGGGTGCGCTCCGGGAAGGTGACGCTGCGCGACTACAACTTCAAGAAGCCCAGCTTGTCGCTCGAGAGCAACGCCCAGGCCGACGCGGACGACGATCTCGAGGTCTACGACTATCCCGGCGACTACGACGCGCCCGGCGCGGGCTCGAGCATCGCCAAGATCCGGCTCGAGCAGCTCCAGACCTCGCGCAGGACCGGCAACGGCGAGAGCGCCTGCTCGCGCTTCGTTCCTGGCCAGACCTTCACGCTCGCGGAGCACGCGCGCGACGATCTCAACCGCGATTATCTGCTCGTCTCCGTGCACCATGAGGGCCACGAGCCCACGGTGGACGTCGTCTCCGATGGCGAAGCCGCCGCCTACAGGAACCGGTTCCAGGTCGTGCCGTCCGATGTCCCCTTCCGTCCGCAGTCGGTGACGCCGTGGCCGACGATCAAGGGGATCCAGACGGCGATCGTGGTCGGCCCTGCGGGTGAAGAGGTCTATACGGACGAGCACGGCCGCATCAAGGTCCAGTTCCACTGGGATCGTGAGGGCAAGAAGGACGCGCAGAGCTCCTGCTGGATCCGCGTGAGCCAGATCTGGGCGGGCTCCGCGTGGGGCGCGGTGTTCCTGCCGCGGATCGGCCACGAGGTGGTCGTCGACTTCCTGGAGGGCGATCCGGACCGGCCGCTCGTGGTGGGGAGCGTCTATCACGGCACCAACGTGCCGCCGTACGCGCTCCCTGCGGAGAAGACGAAGAGCACAATCAAGTCGAACAGCTCGAAGGGCGGCGGGGGGTCGAACGAGCTCCGGTTCGAGGACAAGAAGGGCTCGGAGGAGATCTTCCTGCACGGTCAGAAGGACTGGAACATCGCTATCGAGCACGACAAGAAGCAGTGGATCGGGAACGACGAGGCGCTCGAGGTGGACCACGACCGGAGCAAGGTCGTGGGGAACGACCAGAGCGAGTCGATCGGCGGCAACAAGAGCATCGACGTCGCGAAGAACCACACGGAGAGCATCGGCGAGGACGAGAGCCTCTCGGTCGGGGGCAACCGGTCGGTCAGCGTGGACGGGGATCACACCGAGTCGGTCGGGGGGAGTCAGTCGATCGACGTGGGCAAGGACCAGAGCGCGTCGATCGGCAAGAACAAGAGCGAGACGGTCGGCGGATCGAGCTCGGAGAGCGTGTCCAAGGGCAAGTCGACCGACGTGGACGAGGGCTACACCGTGACGGTGGGCAAGGACATGACGGTGACCATCGGAAAGAGCTCGAAGGAGGAGGTGAAGGAGAAGAAGACGATGATCATCGGGGAGAAGCTCGCGATCCAGTGCGGGGACGCCACGGTCACCATCGAGAAGAACGGGAACGTGACCGTGCAGGGGAAGAAGATCACGGTGAAGGGCGACGGGCCGATCCGGGTCGAGGGGAAGAAGCTCGACGTGAAGAGCGAGGGGGCGGTGAACGTCGAGGCGTCGGGGAACGTGAAGATCAAGGGGAGCAACGTGGGGGTGAACTGAGGCAGATCGGGCGATCGCGGGCGCTTCGGGGATGAGGGGGAGCAGAGGAGCTGGGTGATGAGAGACGACGGGCGGGCACCGGCTGCGGAGCCGAGCGGCGAGGCGATCCTGATTGAGGAGGCGGAAGGGGAGGCTGCGGCCGCCTGCGGGGAGGTGGCGGGCGAGGGCGGGGAAGATGCGGAGGCGATCGAGGGGGCGGAGGGGCTCCTCGAGCTGGTGGTCGCGGCGCACGAGGCGCGCGTCCGGGCGGAGGCCGAGAATGCCGGGCCGATCGAGGGGGTCGTGGTCGGGCGGATCGTCGGGTTCGGGCAGAACGGCGAGCCGCTCGTCGAGGCGGCTGTCCTTGGAGAGGAGGCGCGCGGGGGTATTCCTGCGCGGGCGATGACGGCGCTCGGTCCCGAGGACGAGGGGCGGGAGGTGGCGCTGCTTTTTGAGGGGGGCCGGCGTGACAGGCCGGTGGTGATGGGGCGGATGCATGTGGCGGGGGAGAGCGCGAGCGCCGTCGAGCGCGCTGGGGCGACGGCGACCGCGGATGGCGAGCGGCTTGTGTTCACCGCGGAGAAGGAGATCGTGCTCCAGTGCGGGAAGGCCAGCATCACGCTGACGCGCGCTGGGAAGATCTTGATTCGGGGCGCTTATCTGCTGACCCGGTCCTCCGGCGTGAACCGGATCCAGGGTGGCTCGGTGCAGATCAATTGATCTCGACGATCGAGGCCGAGATCTTCGAGCAGCACGCCTCGGAGGCGGCGTTCCTGTGGTCGTACCGGGACGCCGCGGCGGTGGATCCGCTCTACGATTTGCAGAGCCTCGGTGAGCTGGACGAGCGGCTGGAGGCGCACGTCGACGGCCTGCGGCTGGCTGGCGATGCGGGGTGGGCGATCTGCAAGGGCGCCATCGACGAGGAGGAGCCGGGGAGTTTGTTTGCGCCCATGGTGCTCGCGGTGGAGCGGCGGGATCTGAAGGGCATCGCTCAGGTGCTCGACGTGGGCGGCGGCGTGCCGGCGCTGGCGCGGGCGATCGTGTCGGCGCTGGGGTGGATCAGCTTTGACAAGGTGCGGGGGATCCTTCCGGGGCTGCTCTCACGCCGGGTCGGACCGGAGCTGCACCGCATCGGGATCGCGGCGTGCGCCGTCCACCGGCAGGATCCCGGGGCGGCCTTGGGATACGCGGTGATGTCGAGCGATCTGCGGTTGAGGGCGCGGGCGCTGCGCGCCGCGGGGGAGCTCGGGCGGGGGGATCTGCTGGACGAGGTGCGCGGAGCGCTGGGCAGCGAGGACGAGGCGTGCCGGTTTGCGGCGGCGTGGTCGGCGGCGTTGCTCGGCGATGCGGCGGCGCTGAGGGTGCTCGGGACCATCGCGGATCGTGGAGGACCGTTCGCGGAGCGGGCTTGCGCGATGGCGATGCGGAAGATGGATCCGGGCGTGGCGTCCAGCTGGCTGCGCGCGGTCGCCGGGACGATGCGGGGGGCGCGCGTGGCGCTCGCGGGGGCGGCGGCGCTCGGGGATCCGGCGCTCATGCCGTGGATCATCGAGTGCATGGGGACGCCGGAGCTCGCGCGGATGGCGGGCGCGGCGTTCACGATGATCACCGGCGTGGATCTCGAGGAGGCGAAGCTTCGGGGGACGCGGCCGCCGGGATTTCAGGGCGGGCCGAGCGACGATCCGGAGGACGAGGATGTGGCGATGGATCCGGATGAGAGCCTGCCGTGGCCGGACAGGGAGAAGATCACAATCTGGTGGGGGAGCCGGGGGAAGGAGCTGAAGCGCGGGACGCGGTACCTGATGGGGAGGCCGATGCTGGCCGAATGGCTCGAGGAGGTGCTCCGCAAGGGGACCCAGCCGGCGCGGGCGGCGGCCGCGGCGGAACTCGCGCTGCAGGGGCCAAGGCGCGGCGTGGTCGAGGTACGTGCGCCGGGGATGCGGCGACGACAGGAGCCCGGAGAGCGATGAGTCGTGGCGCTGGCTCGCTCCAGAGATGGATCGGGCAGAGCGCTGAATGCTGATCTTACGCCGTGGCGTCTGCAGCAGCGGCGCGCGGAGCGCTCAATAGGGCGTACGCGCTCATCGCGTTGGCTAGCCCAGCGCTCGCCACACGTCCGGGTCGAAGGGAAGCGGAGCGGCGCGACGCGCCACCTCGGGCACGTGCTGGTATGTCCCGCTCAGGCGAAACCCTTTCTCATCAGCGAGCCGGAGCAGCGCCAACCCCTCGCTCGAGAAGTACCGTAACCATGACCATACCTCCTCCGGCAGCGCGCCGCGCGCGATCGCCCCCTCGACGTTGTCGGCGCGGCGGTCGAGCAGAGCACGGAGGCTTGAGTCGAGCAGCCCCTCGTCGCCCTTGACGAACGCGAGACAGATATCCAATCGAGTTCGATCGGCGCCTTGCAGGGCCGCCTCGCAGCGAGCCAGGGTAGCTTCGGACTCGGCCGGGCTCGCGCCCAGGAAGAAGTGCTGCATCAAGAACTCGATGTAAAGAAAGTCCTCCTGGTACTCGCGATCGGCGTTCCAAGCCATACGACTGTGCGCTGCGATTCGGCTGGCGCAACCCCATGCGCCCGCCCCGATGGCGTCAAGCAGCGGCTTGGCCTGGCTGGTGATCTTCTCGTCCTCCGGAGCTCTGGGCAGATAGTAAAGGAACGCTCCGCCGCTTCGCATCAGATCCTGCTGGAAGCGTCGCACCTGCCCGAGCAGCAACAGCGTGCAGACGGCGCGTTGCCGGAACGCCGCGCAGAGCTGCTGCGCTCCGGTCCAGCTCAAGCTTCCCTGGATGAGAGCCGAGACGCCTCTCTCGATGTACGAGGTGGCGTTGTCGATGTAGGCCTCAAGATACGCCGAGCTCACCGTCAACCTCGCCCTGCCGTCTATACCAGCTCGATCTCATTGAAGACGAAATTCGTGAAGCGCTGCGCGGCGATCTCGTCCACCAGCGCGCCGCTGAACACGTATCTGCTGGGGATCTCGCGCACCCGGAACAGCCCCGGGGCGCCCGCCAGCTTGCCTCGCTCCAGGACCATCTTCGGAACGTCGATAACGTTACCGCTTCTGGCTCGCTTGATCACGGACCGCGTCGTGTCCAGGCAGTCCGTCGACCCGAGCGGGTTCAGGAAGACGTAGTCCTCGCTTCGGGGGCGCGCGCGGTGATCATGGAGCACGAAGGGGATGACCTCGAGCTCGCCTGCGCGATGACGCTGCACGATCTCCGCGACATTTCTGTGGACCGCGAGGTACCTGCCGGTGTTGCCCAGGAACGAGGACAGCTTCAGCCCTGGGTAATCCTTGCCAAAGCTCCAGGTGAGGACCGTCGCCTCCGTCATTTTGCCGCGCAGCGGCTCGCCCCGGGCGAGCCGGTACGTGGAGGGGCCGACCCCCTGGGGCTCCTCGCTCATGAAGCAGTACTCCCCGCGTCCGTGGTCCGCCAGCGTATTTAGCAGGAAGAATCTCATCGCCAGTACCTACATGGAGAGGTTGAAGACCGACTCGGGAAGTGCGTTGATCTTGCCGGGCTCTGTCTTCGTGCTCCGACGACCCTTGGCGTACTCGATGATGTTCCCGTACAGCTCACCGGAGATATCCTCGAGGTTTTCCTTCAGATCGGCGGGCTGGGGCTCATCGTGAGGCTCCCCATCCCTCACCTGCTCGGCGATGTCCTGGTAGGGTCTCATCGCATTCATCACGTGGTCGCGCACCTTACCGCTATACTCCGGGTGATCCCCGCAGTGGGTCGGGAGCCCGGTCTTCCTCGCGTCCCTGTCGCGCGAGGGGAGTATCAGCATATTGTCCATGTGATTGATGTTGTACTTCTCCTGCAGAAGCCCCTTGGCGATCAGATCGACGAGCTGCGGGGCCGGCTCCGCGACGGCGAGGATGGAATTCCTGAGCACTGCAGTGGGTAAAACATGGTGCACCTGGTTCGCGTACGGAGCGTATCCGGTGGTGAAGTTCTTTGCGACCACGACCTGCTTCGGGATCTCCTTGCCCGTCTTGGTCCTGGAGTTGTACGGCTTATGCCGGGAGACGATGATGCCGGCCTTTCCCTGCTCGATCGCGCTCACCGCTGCCCCGCCCCACCCCGTGCCGCCGAGGTGGCATTCGGGGTCATGGGAATTGTAGAGCTCCCGCGCCGGTGATTCCTCCGCTTTCGCCAGGCCCTGCCACCGGTAGGAGCAGCTGTTTCCCTCCTCGTAATAGCCGATATGCCCGCGCAGGCAGGCGCCCCCTTTGTACTCGGATGCGGTGTTATGCAGCGCTTCGAACGCCTCGTAGAACTTGTGCTTGGTCATCGGTCAGAACCCTGGATCACGAGCGCCCCGACTTCACCCGACTCGGAGCTGGACACCACGAGCGCGCTGCGCGCAGCGGCGTAGCCGCGCTGCAAGGCGTGGGCGGCGCACGCAACCGCCACGGCGCCGCTCGCCGCGCCTGTGTCTCCCGTCGAGGATGCTGGCAGGACGAGCCGGGTGGCGCCGAGGAGCCGTGGCGAGAGCTGCGCCGCTGTCGCGCCGAAATGGCTTGCTCGCCACGGCTCGCCGTTGAGGTCGGCAATGAGGTCTCCGGCGAACGGCGCCTGCACGCACGCCTCATTTAACGCCGTCTCCACGGCCGTGGCGAGGGCGCGCGGCCGGCCGCTCGCCCCGAGGCGCAGCGGCGTCTGCTCGTCTCCCACGACCGCGGCCACGATCGTAGCACACAAGGACGCCCCGCGGCGCTCGGCGGCATCACGCCGCTCTAGGAGGAGCGCGCCCGCAGCTTCGCCAGGAGGGAGACCGATGGGGTTTTCCTGGCCTTTCAGGCGACCTGCGGCGGCGAGCCACTCCAAAGACGCCATGTCGAGCCACGAGTCTGCCGCGATCACCAGAACCCGCTCCAGCGGGGGCCGAAGCAGTCTTGAGGTGTCGGCGATGGCGCGGAGCACGCCGCGATGCCCCTCGGAGATGACTGTTGCATGAGCAGCAGAGACGCGCCCACCCACGGCCTCGAGCAGCGGCGTCACGTAGCTCTCGAAGATGCGGTCGGATTGGCAGTGCGCCTGGTAAGCGAAGCGTTCCTCGTCCAGTGCCGGGGTCACCACGGCGAGCCTGGTGTGCTCCCAGAATGAGGCGTCATCGCGCGACGGAAGTCTGCCGGCGCGAGAGAGACCCTCGAGGGCACAGGTGGCGAGCTGGAGCCAGCGCCCGACACCGCTGAAGCCGTCGGTGAGCCCTTCAACGGCGTGTCCGAGGAGGGGGAGCGGCTCGTGGGAGTCCGGGTCGAGCAGGGAGAAGTGGGGGAGCGGACTCGGTCGTGACAGGCCGGCGCGAATCGCCGCCGTCGCGGTCATTAGATCGCGTCCGACGGAGCAAGCGAGGCCAGCGGCAGTGAGGGTCAGCTGCATGAACCGGTCTTCCAATCGAGTGGACCCCTAAGCCCTTCAGGGCCGTGCAGGCGACGGCGCGTTCGTTAACCTATCTTCTTCTCACACGCACCGCAGAGCCTGTCCGGAGGCGCCTCGCCGGAGGGGATCACCACCACCGGCCCCTGCATCACCGGGAACGGCGGCGTGTTCTTGTCGTTGTGCAGCATCAGATCGAACGCCCGCGCCACGTTCTTCCCCTCGAACTTCACGTCGAACGAGAAGTTCACGAACTCCGCTTTCCCCTTGGTCTTGCTCGACGCGATCCCGCCGAGCGAGCCGGCCTCGTCCCCGGTGCTCGTGCTGAAGTTCGAGTCCTTGACGCAGACCGACTCCCCGTCGCACTTCACCTTCTTCGTGCCCTTGGCCGTGTCGCCGCTCTTGGCGATGTTCGGGTAGGGGATCGGCAGGGGCGGCGCTGGCGGCGCCGGGGTCTTGCAGACGTCCGGGAATGCGATGGTGATCCCGCTGCTCTTCGCGTGGACCACCGACATCATGTTCACGCCTACCGTCACGCCCATCGCCGTCTCCTCGAGATGCCAGCGTTCACTGAGGTCGAGCTCCCTCTCGGGACCATCCCGAGGGGACCTGTCTCCGGACAGCGCCCAGATCTTCCTCGATCGCGATCGTGCGCACGTCGTGCGGCCCATCCCGCAGCGCGACGTGCCCTCGGTACAGCAGCAGCACCCGATCAGCGTCGGTGTCCACGACCACCGTATCGAGCCGGAGCTCCACCGACGCGTCGTCCTGCTGCACGAGTCCTACTCGGCACCTCGGCGCGCTGAGCCCTGGCAGCCGGAACGAGAGCCTCCCGAACGGCGATGTGTTCTCCACGAGCACCGGCTCGTCGCCCCTCAGGTACCCCGGCGCCACGAGCCCCTTCGAGGCTGCGTTGAAGAAGCGCCGATCGAAGTCCTTCGGGAGGAGCGGCATCCGCTCCTTCGACCACGCCTCGTCGTAGGTCCCGGCCAGCGCGGCTCGGGGCTGCCAGTTCGACGAGACGAACCCGAGGCCGGCCGGCGCAACCACCTGACCGTAGCGCTGCAGAAGGTCGTTCGGGTCCTCGATGTTCGGTAAACGGAGACCCTCCTCGACGGCCCCGTTCGGCGCGCGAAAGCCGATGCCCACGGGGTTCCTGGGCTCGAGCGCGTGCTTCGCCGGATCAGGGTGGCTCCGATCCCAGCCGCCGAAGGCGTGCTCGTAGTTGAGCGGGACGCGATCGAACGGCCGTGGTCGCGAGGGGACGAGCCCTCCCGGGCTCTGCACCCACGCCCGATCGCCGAACACGCGCACGGCCTTCCCGACCGGACCGACGCGGAATACCACCTGGAGCTCCGGTACGGCATGGCGCGGCGCCTGCGCGTGGCCGATCAGGACCACGTCCGTGGCGGGCTTGAAGAAGGCGAACGCCGGCTCGATCTTGTAGCTCGACGTGGCGGCGTCGGCCCCCCACAGCTCACCTGCGAGGCTCGGCGGAAGCTGCTGCTCGGCGCGCTCGAGGCCGCGCGCGGGGTGCAGGTCGAAGGTCGCCTGTACCAGCACGACGAGGAGCGGGCGGCTCTCCTCGTCGGCGAGGAGGACCGGCTCGAGGGCAAACGGCGTCGTATTGTCGATCGCTGGATGCCCCATGCGTTGAAGGATCTCCGATCGGCCAGAACGGCGCAATAGCTTCAGGGTGGCTTTCCTTTTCCGCCAGCCGACTCAGCGCACCACCCCGAGCGCGCCGCTGCAGCTGCCGGTGAACCCGCGAGCGCTGGAGAGGCCCGCTTTGCAGCGCTTCCCCGTCCCGATCGGTGTACAACCGCCATCGCCGTCTCCGAAGTGCCCGATCCGTGGTGAGGCCACGTCAGCCAAGCAGGTGCCCATGCGCAAGATCGTCGTCCACGAGCCCGGCAGCCACGACAAGCTCCGCGTCGAGGAGCACCCCGATCCGGTCCCCGCGCGCGGCGAGGTGCTCGTCGACGTGCGCGCGGCGGGCGTCAACTACGCCGACTGCGTCGTCCGCATGGGCCTCTACGAGTCGGCGAAGAAGTACGTCGGCTGGCCGATCACGCCCGGCTTCGAGTTCGCCGGCACCGTCGCCGCGCTCGGCGAGGGCGTCTCCGATGATCTCGCGCCGGGAGCGGCCGTCTTCGGCGTGACGCGGTTCGGCGGCTACGCCTCGCGCATCTCGGTCCCGCGCCACCAGGTCTTCCCGTTGCCCGCTCGGCTCACGCCGGAGGAGGCGGCCGGCTTCCCGGCGGTATTCATGACGGCCTACTACGCCCTCTTCGAGCTCGTGCGGCTGCGGCCGGGGATGGCCGTTCTTGTGCACTCGGCCGCCGGCGGCGTGGGCAGCGCGCTCGTGCAGCTCGGCAAGATCGCCGGCTGCCGGGTGGTCGGCGTGGTGGGCGCGGCGCACAAGGTCGAGACGGCGAGGCGCCTCGGCGCGGACGCGGTGATCGACAAGAGCAGCGAGCCGCTCTGGGGGGCGGCGGAGCGGCTCGCGCCCGAGGGCTACGACGTGGTCCTCGACGCGAACGGCGTCGAGACGCTGCGGCAGAGCTACCGGCACGTGGCCTCGGCCGGCAAGCTCGTCGTGTACGGCTTCCACACGATGCTCCCGCGGCAGGGGGGCCGCCCGAGCTATCCGAAGCTCGCTGTCGACTTCCTGCGGATGCCGCGCTTCAACCCGCTCGATCTCTGCAACGACAACAAGAGCGTGCTGGCCTTCAACCTCTCGTATCTCTTCCACAGGACGGAGATCCTGCGCGAGGCCATGGAGCGGCTCCTCGGCTGGGTGGAGGAGGGGCGCCTTGCGGCGCCGCCGGTAAGGACCTTCCCGCTGGAAAGAGCCGGCGAGGCGCACCGGGCGATCGAGTCGGGCAGCACCGTGGGCAAGCTGGTGCTCACGCTGTAGGGCGGCGGCTGCCGGAGGGGGCGAGGGGCTGCCGCTTCCGCGCGGGCGCCAGATCGAGCTCGCGCGGCACCTGGAGCGACCCCTTCTACGCGCAGGGCGGCCGCGTGCGGTCGTCGTTGCGCCCTCCAGGGCGGCGTTCGGCAGGCGCGCGGGGCGGAGGATGAGCGTGTCGGCGCCGGCACCGAAAGGCCATGAGCCATCTCGCCCAGAGCGGCTGTGGCGCGGGTTCGTCCAGGCAGGGGCTGCAGTCGAGCGTTTCTGGGGAAGACGGATGCGGACGTTCGTTCTCGGAAACCTCGATTTGAGAAATAAGGGTATAGCTGGACAACTATCATTGCCCTGGTAGCGTAGCGCCGTCGCGACGTGCTGCGGCGTATTCCTGGCCCGCAGCCCCGAGGGGGAGCGCGTTTGAGCGTCATGGAAGCGTTGATTTGTCCGGGGGCCCTGCTGCTCGGTAAATGCCGTGTGAAGGGCGTCCTCGGGAAGGGGGAACGGGGGTCGTCGTGGCGGCACGCCACGTCGATCTCGACGAGCTCCGCACGATCGAGCTCCTGCTGCTTTCCGGAGGTAGGTGAATGGATCGCATCGAGTGCAGGAAAGGATCTTCCTTGATGGTGGCCGCCGCCATCCTCGCTGGCTGCGGATCGCCGGAGCCCCTGGGGACGGCCGCGGAGCGCGCCGTGGCAGGCGAGCCGGGCAGCGCCCGCGAGCCGAGCCCGGCTGGAGACATCTGGATCCACGTGGCGAGCGGCGAGCGCGACCGCGCGGCCCTCCTGCACGTTCCGAGCTCTCTTCAGAACAAGAAGAAACGCGTCCCGCTTGTGCTCGACTTTCATCACTTCAATGGCACGCCCGAGCGCGAAGCGGCGCTCTCCGGCCTCAGCGCGCTGGCGGACGAACGAAGGCTCCTGGTCGCCTATCCCGCGGGTATCGGCGGGACCTGGAACGCGGGCCAGTGCTGCGGCGAGGCGTGGGAGAATCACGTCGACGACGTGGCCTTCACACGAGATCTGATCGACGCGATCTCCGCAGAGCACAGCGTCGACCCGAGCCGCATTTTCGTGACCGGCATGTCCAACGGCGCGCTCATGGCGCACCGCCTCGGCTGCGAGCTCGCGGACAGGATCGCGGCGATCGCCCCGATCGCCGGCGTCCTGCACATGCCGCCGGAGATCGCCCCGATTGCCGGCGTCCTGCACGTGCCGCCGGCGACCTGCGCGCCGGTACGCCCCATCTCCGTCCTGCATGTGCATGGGACCGCGGACATCGTCATTCCTTACGGCGGAGGCCAGGGGCAGGTCCCGGTTCCGGTGCCGGGGATCCTCGAGTTCATCTCCGTGGCCCAGAGCCTCGCTGTCTGGCGCGATCGCGACGGCTGCTCCGATGTCTCACACCGTACCTATGCGCATGGCGATACCACCTGCAGGGCCTGGTCGATCTGCGCTGACGAGGTCGAGGTCGAGCACTGCGCGGTCGAGGGGGGCGGGCACACGTGGCCCGGCGGAGGGGATCTACCGCCGGTGTTCGGGGAGAAGAGCGAGACGTTCCACGCGAGCGAACGGCTGCTCGATTTCTTCGAGGAGCACCCGATGTGACGGGCGAGCCTGCCGAGCGGGGGGCCTGTGCTCCGCGTCCCAGGCGCGGCGATCCGCGGAAGGAGGAGGCCAAGGCTCGGTCGCATGGCGCCCTGGGTCTCCTCCCGCCGGCCGGAGCGCCGCCACGCGGTAGCCGCATGGGCCTGTAAGCTGTAGGATCTGCTCGTGAACGCCGACGCCGAGCTCCGCGACCTTGCCGCCAGGTACGTCTGGTGGCAGCCGCCCGAGGTCGCCCTCGCCCGCCCGCATCACTTTCTCTGCCAGGTGATGACGCTCGGAACGGCGGAGGACGTGAGGGCCGTGCGGCGCGCAATGGGCGACCATGCCTTATTGGACGCGCAGGATCACGCTCCCCCGGGCGTGATGGACCCGAAGTCCTGGAACTACTGGCACCTCTTCTTCGGCCGCCGACCTCCGCCTCTGCCGGAACGCCCGCTGCCGTGATGCGCTCCCCTTGAGGGCTTCCTTCTGCGCAGCGACCCAGGGAGACTCCGGGGAGAGCTGAAGCTCTGGGCGGAGGCTGTCGAGAGCCGCCGGGGAGAGCTGAAGCTCTGGGCGGAGGCTGTCGAGAGCCGCCGGGGAGAGATGAAACGGTGGTGGCCTTCTTTAAAGAAGACTGGCCCTGTTTGACTCCGACCGTCGCGTGAGCGGCTAAGTTCGGCCGGAAGTAGTGCAGCCCGCGGCGACTGCAATCGCCCGGGCTGCGTGGCCGAACCCCGCTTCCACGGAGTCCGACAGTGCAGCTATACCTGATCCCACCGGACGGAGGGCAAGGCGGACGTGTACCCACACGGCGCCGCCACTTCGTCACCCGTTCCCTCACCGAACCCGAGCGCAATCGCCTCCGGGCGGCGCTGAAGAACCTGCGAGCCGCGTACGGCACGTGGGCATGCCTCGCCGAGGTGATGGGCATGCCGACCCGTTCGATCCGCGCGATCGCCTCGGGCCAGTTCGCCGGGTCGCCCGGCACCGCCATGCGCGCCGCGCGTGCAGCTGGAACCACGATCGAGCGTCTTCTGGGCCGCCCCGTCGCCGCAGACCGCTGCCCAACCTGCGGGAGGAGCGGGTGAAGCGCCCGCGGAAGGGGGCCGGACGCCCGCCTGCCGCACGACATCCCCGGAAGAAGCCGACGATGGAGGCGATCCTCGCGGAGCGCGGCCTCGTCCTCGCGACGCTCGCCGGCATCCCGAAGCGCGACCGCCGCGACGTGGAGGCCGAGGTGTTGCTCAACGCCTGGAACGCCGTCCGCCGAGGGATGTACAGACCAGACCCGCGGGACAAGCCCCGGGATGCGCTCCGGAAGTGGCTCCACGGCATCGCGTGGCGCCTCGCCTCGCACTACATCCACAGCGCGTGGGCACGCCGTGCCGTGATTCATCCGAGCCCCCTCGGGTTGCTGCGCGAGCCCGTCGGCGTCGACATGCACGCCCAGATCGAAGCGCGCGAAGTGCTCGACGCCATGGCCAGCCTGCCGGGCTGGCAGCGGGACGCGCTCCTCTCCGTGGACGACCCGGAGAGCCTTGCCGCCTACGCCCGACGGCGCCGGATGAACCCGCACACGGCGGCGAGTCGGCTCCGCATCGCCCGCGAAGCGCTCGCCTTGCGGCTCAAGCGCTGGCGCCGGTAAACCGCCTCTCCCCGCCATCATATCGCGCACCTCTCCCTCACCACGCAACATCCTGAACACACGACACTGAACTGGTGTCTGGCTACAGTTGCGACAGCCGGAATGCGAGGCTCGCGTTTCGTCACCTCCCGGCATCGCCGTCATGAGTCGCGCGCCTGTCAATGCGGGAGCACACGTACAGCCCGCATGAAGACAACACCGCAAGCACGCCAGCCTGCACAGGATTTCTATAGCGGATCTCTTTGACATACGAGGCGCATGCGCCGACACACTGCAATACAATGTTACGCACTCTGGCAAACTCAATGTCCATTAGATACATCAAGCGGTGGCAGCCATGAAATTAGAGAGAATTGAGAAAAATTTTACCTTGCTCCTCAGCGAGGGTAACGCCGTGCTGGGCACGAAGCACGGCGACAGGCATGAGCCCGAAGTGGATGCGCAAGCCAACAGAAAATGGATCACCAGCGCGCTCGCCATGCTTCGCTCAGTATTTGGCGAGAAAAGCCCGCACTTTGCCGCCGCAAAGGAGCTTGAGTCCAAGCGTGCAGCATGGGACCACAGCCTGGCAAATGAAATGTATGGAGTGCTTAGCTCCGCTTTTGATGCGTGGGACCGTGGATACGTCTTCGACATTAAACAGCTTGCCGAGGCAGAAGTAGAGGCCAGTCTCATGGATCAGGCGGAGGAGCTCTTGTCGAAGAACTACTATCAGCCTGCGGCGGTCCTCGCTGGCTCCGTTCTTGAGCAACATCTGCGATCGATGTGTCCCAGTCATGACGTTGACCCGATTGGCGCCAACGGTAAGCCGCTGACGCTTGAGCCCCTCAATGGCGCGCTTCGTAAAGTCGACGCGTACGATGCGAACACGCAAAAACTCATAACGTCGCTTGGCGGCATCAGGAACAGCGCCGCTCACACTGGAACTGCAACGCCAGACGAAGCCCGCAGAATCGTGCAGGAGGTCCCCGGGCTTTGTAGCCGCCTCCGCTAGGACATTGCCCGTCCTTTCGACCCCGCTTCTGCTCGCTTCCGAGCGGTTTCCCCGTCTCCGCCTCGCCTGCCACGACCTGAACGCCTGACGCTGTACGTGCGTCGAGTTACACAACGAGCAGCGAACGTGTAGGTCACGTAGTCCGGAACAGGAGGGACTGCCCATGGCGAGCAAAGAACTAATCGACGCGATCAAGGCCCAGGGCGAAGCTGTCGCCAACATTCACGAGGAGCGCGCGGCGAAAAAGGCCGCGAACGACGCCGCAGTTGCTGCCGCCGCACAGAAGGCAGAGGAAGCAGAGAAGGCCCGAGCGGATCGCTTGAAGGCGA
The DNA here is from genome assembly GCF_051473855.1 of Sorangium sp. So ce375. Taxonomy (NCBI): domain Bacteria; kingdom Pseudomonadati; phylum Myxococcota; order Polyangiales; family Polyangiaceae; genus Sorangium; species Sorangium sp. So ce375. Next base: position 7,065,398 of record NZ_CP150335.1, on the reverse strand, counting down.
TTATCGCATTGGTTCTGCCGGTCATTTCGGACATTGCCCATCATTTTCAGGCAGCCAACCTCGCCCCCAAAAAGGAACCGATCGACACGACTACGAAAGACGGTCATACGACCGTCACGGCGTTCTACCGACTTACATACGCCCATGCTGACAAGCGCGTCAGTGCCCCGCTGCGTGTCGGCGTCACGTTTGGGTGGTTCGATGTCGGCTCAGAGGTTGACGCCGAGCGGCGTGTTTTGTGGATTGGCGGGACACTGCTCGTGAAGTCCGATGAGCAGGACGAGTGGAAAGAACTGGCGCAACGCAACAGGTTGCCAAAGGACATTTCCGAGCGCATTGGCTTCTCCAAGGTGTCTGCCGATACGATCGAGGAAGCCGTTAAGCGCACGGTTGCCCACTATAGATCATCAGAGTGACCTCTCTCGCGCCGAATCTTGGCGACGTGTTCGCCCTGTTCTGCAATGGCGGCCCGCAGCCGATCCCAGCTTGACGGCTCCAATTTGAGCCCGGCAAGCGCAGGGGACTGCGGGACCACGACGCGACCGACGAGGACCTCGAACTCGGTCACGACGCGCCTCCAGTCGCTATGACATACCCCGTCCTGTCGGCATCTGCCGAGCGCCCTTCTGAGCGGTTTTCCTCGGCAAAACCGCTATAATCAGAGGACCTTAGACGAAAGCGCCCCGCCTCCGGTTGCGACCCGAAGGCAGGGCGGCAGAAGCCGAGCGGTGCGACCCGTCCGACGTCCTGGCAGACCGGATCGTGGGCCCTCCGCCGGGGAAAGGCAAGGGTCCCGTGGCGAACGTGCTCCCGGCCGAGAAGCGCCTGCGTGTGCTCGCGGCCTTGGTGGACGGCAACAGCGAGCGCGCGGTCAACCGGATGACCGACGTCAGTCGAGGGGCGATCGGCCGCTTCGGCCTCGCGCTCGGCGCAGGAGCGCAGCGGCTCCACGACCGGCTTGTGCGTGGGCTCCGATGCGAACTGGTCCAGGCCGACGAGGTGTTCTCCTACGTCGGGAAGAAGCAGGCCCGGGTGACGGGCGCCGATGCGCCTGGCATCGGCGAGACGTACTCCTTCACGGCCTTGGACACGGCCTCGCGCCTCGTCATCGCCTGGCGCGTAGGCAAGCGCGACATGGACACGTGCAGCGCCTTCATCGCCGACCTTCGGGCTCGACTCCTGGTGATGCCGCAGATCACCACGGACGGATTTGCACCGTACATCGCCGCTGTAGCGGCGCACTTCGGGCTCAGCGTCGACTACATGCAGACTGTCAAAAACTACCGCACCGGCTCCTACCGCGGACCGGACCACCGGTACGAGCCCCCGCGGGACCCGTTCATCACGAAGCACACCGTGTTCGGCACGCCGGACCCCAAGAAGGCTTCCACGGCGTACGTGGAGCGCTTGAACGGCACCACGCGCCATCTGCTCGGCCGCATGCGTCGGCTCTCGTACGCCTTCAGCAAGAGCCCCGAGCACCACAGGGCGGCCGTGGCCCTGCACTACACCTACTTCAACCTGTGCTGGACGGTGCGCACGCTGCGTGTGACCCCCGCGATGGAGGCCGGACTGACAGGGCACATCTGGAGCCTGGAGGAGCTCCTGGACGCCATCCTGTCCGAGCCGCCCGGCGAGAAGCCGCAGCGGCAGCCCTTGGAGCACCGGCAGCCCGATGCACCCGCCAGGGTGTTGCCCGGCGGTCGTGGCTTCCTGCGGCTCGTCACCGCGCCAACGCCCGCACTCCGCCGTCCGACCGTCCAGCCGGACCCGCCGCCCGTCGCGCCGGTTACGCCCGCTCAAGACGCACCTCCGGCCGACTCGCCGCAGTTGGATCTCCTGTCCTGGCGACCGAAGCCGAGGGGCCCCGAGCAGTTGTCGCTCTTCCCCGAGCCGCCGCCCGAATGAGGGCCACTTTTGCGGCGGGCGCAAAGAGAACCACCACCGATGAAACTCTGGGCGGAGGCTGTCGAGAGGCTCCCGGGAGAGCGGAACCTCTGGGCGGAGGCTGTCGAGAGCCGCCGGGGAGAGATGAAACTCTGGGCGGAGGCTGTCGAGAGGCTCCCGGGAGAGCGGAACCTCTGGGCGGAGGCTGTCGAGAGCTGTCGAGAGCCCTGCTAGCCTCTTTTTCTTGTACTAACGGACCTCCGCGCAAGCAGGGCCCGTGCCCGCCGGGGCCGCAAAGAAATCGACCGACCCAGGTCGATTTTCGTGACCCGATAGGGGTCGCGCTCCCGATTGATCTCCTCGACGGGACGGAAGGACGCCGGGCGATGGATCCCCTTCGCGCGACGCGCTCGGTCCCGGTGGCCCTTGTCCATCGTTCGCTCGCGCGCCTGCGCGGCGCCGCGACGGCTCGGGTCGAACGCAACCAACACCCTCCCTTTCGAGGAGATTTCAGGAGGAGAGATATGCCTGCTGTGACGAAGTCGAAGAAGCGCTCCGTGTCCGCCGCCGCCTCCGGAGAGCCATCGTACGCTCCGCCCATCTACGATCCCGCGGCCGGCAAGAAGGCGCTCGAGGCGCTCGCCCCGGAGCTCGACCGGCTCGCCGAGGCCGAGCTCATCACCGTGAGGGCGGATGTCGAGGCGGGCACGTATGCGGCCCTCGGCGTCGTCGGGTTCGTGTCCTCGCCCGACGTGCGCGCGCGCTTCGCGCGGCTGCCCCGGGAGGAGTTCGACGTCACGAACGTCGACGAGCTGGAGCTCACGTGTTTCGCCGTGCTGTACGCGCTCGCGGAGGCCCGGGCCGCCGGCGCGCTCGAGACGGAGGCGCGGCTGCCGATCGCCCTTGTCACCGAGGCGCTGGAGGTCGAGGCGCGCATGCAGGCGCTGTGCGAGTACCAGCTCGCGGACGACCCTGCGATCAAGCCGGAGCTCGACCGGCTGCGGCCGGGCACCGGGCACCGCGACCTCGCGAACGATCTGCTCGGCTACGCGCGGATCTACGAGCTGCGCGCCGACGTCGTACGGGCGGACCCGAAGCACTACCGGGCCGACGACGCGGCGCGCGCGCGGGAGCTGGCCGGGGCGATGATCCAGAAGCTCTCGGCGGCGATGACGCCGAAGGGCCGGCAGGCCTTCGATCGGTACGTGCGGATCTGGACGCTGCTCTGCCTGCGCTACGACGAGGTGCGGGCCGCAGCGCTGTGGCTGTGGCGGAAGAGCTCGCGCATCCAGGAGCGGTTTCCGTCGCTGTTCGCGGTGGGCAGGCCCAACTCGGGCCGGTCGCCGAGGAAGGAGGCGCCGAAGGGAGGCGAGGGGAACGGGCGCGGTGATGGCGGAGGCGGCGGTGGGAGCGGCAGCGGGGAGGAGCCGGGGGCAACTCCTGTCGTCCCGGAGCTCGTGACGGAGAGCCCCGGCTGAGCTCGTGAAGGCGCTGCGCTGCGCGCTCCCGGTTCGTGCGCAGCGCGGCGGCGAAGCGAAGGACCTCTGGGCTTCCCACCCGCGACGCGTCGTTCTGCAGACGGAGCCGCCTGACCGAGGCTACGGGCGGACGATGCGGATCGACGCGTCGCCTACCACGACGAACGCATCGGCGAGGTCGGCGGCATGGTGTGCGAGAAGGCGCTGCAGGGCGGCGATCTTGCTGACGCTGCGCTCGTCCGCGAGCCGGAGCAAGACCACGCCCCGATGCGGTTGGCGGGAGCGGAACACGCGCTCCCCGAAGTCCCTATCGTTGGTGATCAGGATCCGGTCCTCGCGGACGGCCATTGCGAGCACGCTGGCATCGTCCAAGCCGCGGGCTCCTTCGTAGACCGAGAAGACGTCGTGCTCCTGGTCCCGCAGCCAGCTCGCCACGCGCGGCCCGGTACACTCGTCCACGAGGAACCGCACTCAGCTCGCTTCCCTCAAGCTCGGCAGGAACGACGTCTGCTCCAGGGAGCGGCTGGCGAAGAGCAGGCAGGCCTGGATATCTTCGCGGCTGAGGCCTTGGTACTCCTCGAGGATCTCGTCCACGGTCGCGCCACGGGCGAGCAGACCCAGGAGGAATGGCACGGTGAGCCGAGTACCGCGCACGACTGGCTTCCCATCCATGATCTCGGTCTGGGTGGTGATGCGCTCGAGCAGGCTCTGGTCTGTCATGTTCCCTCCGACGACTCCAGCGTAGCAGGAGAGGGCAGGATCGAGCCGCAGCGTTCACTCACCGGGGCGGACGATTCATCCCTCTGGCGGCTGGGCTTTTGCAGCTTCGAGCGCAGCCACATCGGCGAGGTCTTGCGGCCTCCCTGCCGCGCGCTTATTTCGCAGCAGATCGGCGAGGCCGAGGAACGGACAGAGGAGATCCGGCGCAAGGGCGATCTCGACGCGGTTCGGCCACGCTTCTTCGAAGCGGAGCCCGCTCGTGTGGGTGAGCACGTCGATGCGCTGGGGGGGAATGCCGATCTGCAGCCCCACGCCCGGTGTCTCGAGGTCGCGCTCGACGAGGCCCTGGAGAGGCGCGCCGAAGGCGCGCAGCGCCACCATGACACGCGGCGCGTTGTCCTTTGTCGCATCGACCCAGACGTCGAGGTCCTTTGTCGCCCGCGGGCGGCCGTGAAGCGCGACCGCGTACCCGCCCACGATGAGGAAGCGCGCCTCAGCTGCGGATAACTCGTACAACAGATCGCGAAAGTCCGGGCTCAGCGGGGGGAGCATCGGGGTGGGCAAGGGCATGCATCTCCTGGCTCAGCGCCCACGCGGCAAGGACGCGCTCGGCCGGCGACATCTGCGCCCAGAAACGAGCGTCCGCGTCGGCTTCGCCTTCCGGGTCGTTCCGGAAGATCCGTGTTTGCCAGTTTGCCCGCGCGAGCCGCCGTGCTTGGGCGTCCTGCATCCGCCGATCGTACCGCACGCACGTGCTGCGTGCGAAGGCGGATGGGCGCCGGCACGTGTGCGATTTCCGGGGAGGCCGAACGGGGGCCGATCGAGGAAGGAGGCCATGAAGGGAGGCGAGGGGGACGAGCGCGGCGGGTCTGCGTCGCGGGCTCGTCCTCGGGAGCTCCCCGGCTTACCCCGATGTCGCGCCGGAGAGCCCCACCCGATCCGGCGCGCCGGCAACGCCCTGCGCGCGCTCCCGGTCCGCGCGAAGCGCAGCGGCGAACCGCTCGTGGGCCTCTGCTCCGCGCCGCTTCGCGGTCCGCTCCGAGCAGCCGAGCGCCGCGCCGATCGCGTGCCAGCTCCGCTCCTCGACGTGGTGGAGCACGAGGATGCGCCGCGCCTCGTCCGGGAGACGCGACAGGGCGGCTTCGACCGCGCGGATGGCGCGCTCGTACGTGGCGCGGAGCCGCTCGCCCTCGTCGCCCTGCGCCGTCAGCGCGCGGCCGACGAGGCCGAGCACCGCGGCGGCCGCGACCTGATCGGCCATCCCATCGGCCTGCGCGGTCGTCTCGGCGTCGCCGTCGGCGAGGACGTCGCTCGTGTCTTGCACCGCCTCGGCGGCGTCGTACCCGTCCTCGCGGGCGGTGCGCCAGTGCTTCGACTCCTGCCGCAGCGCGTCCGACAGCGCGCCGTCGACGCGCCTCCACGCGTAGACCTGGAAGGGGACGCCGCGGGCGGGATCGTAGCCGAGCGCGGCGTCGTGGAGCGCCTGGAGCGCGGCGGAGCGGAGATCGTCCGCCACGTAGTGCGCGCGCGTCCGCCGGAGGAAGTGGCCGCAGAGCTTGTCGGCGAGCGGCACGGCCTCCGCGACGAGCGCCTGCTGCTCAGGGCTCAGAGGCCTCCGCGGAAGGGCGCCGTGGCTCATCGGTCGCGGCCTTGCCCGCGCTTCTTGGCGGCGCTCGCCTTTGCCGCGAGCCGCTGCGCCGCCTCGGCCAGCGCCGCGGGCTCCCGCCGCTCGATCTCGCCGCTCGAGGCAGGGGGCGTGCGCGGGCGGAGCCGGTCGACGAGCGGGGCGGCGACGGGGTGCGTCGCGAGGAAGCGCTCGGTCAGCGCGCGCAGCGCCTCGAGATCGTCCTCGGGCAGGAGATCGGCGTACGGCGCGACGGCGTGCGCGACGCGGGCCTCGAGGGTCGGATCGCCGTCATCGGGATCGGGGCGTGGGCTCGACATCGGGCTCCGGGGCGCGCGGCCCGCTGGCGCTTCATGCGCTCGGCGCGCTTCGCGCGATGGACAGCCGAAGCTACCTTTCCCGGAGAGGGTCAACAAGGGCAGAGCAGCGATGACGGCCGGGGCGCGCGCTCTCTCGTCCGCCGTCCGCCGTCCGCATCGTCCGCAGGCTATCGTCTATCATCAGGTGCTGCGAGGTCGGGGGTCGCGAGGTGACGAGCGTCGATGAGCCGCTGAGCCCCGGAGCGCTGTTCCAGGGGCGCTTCCTGATCGACCGCCTCCTCGGACGCGGCGGGATGGGCGAGGTCTGGGCCGCCCTCGACACGGCGCTGGAGCGGCCGGTGGCGATCAAGATCATCCGCCGCTCCCTCGCGGGGGAGGCGCGTTACGCCGAGCGCTTTCTCCGGGAGACGAAGCTCGCGGCGCGGGTCGCGCACCCGAACATCGTGCGGCTGTACGACGCCGGCAGGGCCGCGGACGGGCGGCTCTTCATGGTGATGGAGCGCGCCTCGGGCGTCCCGCTGCGGGAGATCATCGCGGGCGGCGCGCGGCTCGATCCGGTGCGCGCGCTCCACTACGCGATCCAGATCGCGGACGCGCTCTCGACGGCGCACGAGGCCGATCTCGTGCACCGCGACGTGAAGCCCGAGAACATCCTGGTGAGCGACGGCGTGCGCGCGCGGCTCGTCGACTTCGGCGTGGCGAAGGACGCGCGCGGCCCGGGCCTCGGGCTGACCGGACAGGGGAGCGCGGTCGGCACGTCGCGCTACATGGCACCGGAGCAGATCGCCGGGAGCGCCGTGGACGCGCGCGCGGATCTGTATGCGCTCGGCGTGGTCGTCTACGAGATGCTCGCGGGGGCGCACCCGTATGCGGTGCTCGACGAGGCGTCGGGCATCGGCGAGACCGAGATCCTGGCGGCGCACGTACACATGGAAGCGACGCCCCTGCCGGAGGTGCTGCCGGGGTGTCCGGAGGCGCTGTGGAGCGCGGTGGCCAGGTGCCTCGCCAAGAGGCCCGAAGAGCGGTTTGCGCGGGCGGCGGAGCTCGCGGCGGCGCTGCGCGAGGTGGCGCGGATCGCGGTGACGGCGGAGAGGGCGCTCGGCGACACGAGCGCGCGGCAGCTCCTGAGCGAGGCGGCGGACGCGGCGAGGGAGCGGGCGATGCGGGTGCAGGAGCGGGCAGCCCGTGGGCAGCGGAGGGCGAGGCAGGGGGAGTCGGTGCAGGTGGCAGCGCCGCCATCGGGGCAGAGCTTGGCGCTCGGGGGCGCGCCGGCGGGCACGGATGGCCCGAGCCGGCTGGCGATGGTGCAGCGGTTCAAGCTGGAGCCGGCATGGGGGCTGCGAGGAGCGAGCGTGCGGACGGGTAGCGCGAGCGAGGATGCGGCTGCCGGGGCGCAGCTGCCGGGGCCGGTGCTGCCGGCAGCAAGGGGTGCAGTGGCAGGGCCGGCGCCCGGCGAGGGCGGGAGCGCGACCGAAGCCGGTGCGGGAACCCGCCTGGTGGTGAGCACGGAGCGGTGGGAGAGGGAGGCTGCTTCGGTAGCAGGAACGGGGACGCTGGTGAGCACGACGGAACGGTGGGAGGGGGCAGCGGCTATCACGGCGGTGGCGCCAGGGAGAGAGCAGCTGGCGAGGACGGAGCCCTGGGATGCGGCAAGGGCTGGCGCCGGAGCGTCAGTAGCGCGTGCGGGATCTCCGCGGACGAGGTGGGGGCTCGTCGTGCTTGGGGTGCTGGCGCTCGGCGTGGCCGCGGCGCTGCTTGCTGCCGTGATGCTGGCTCTTGCTCAGGCGTGACGCATCGCCGTCGCCGGCCTGCGACTTCACTCGCCTGCAGCGCGCTCCCGCGCGGCGCCTGGGCAGGTGTCGCAGCAGAAGTCAGGCATTTCCGACGTCCACGAGCAGCTCCTCCTCGGACATGCGACCGGTGTCGCCGCCGTAGTCCGTCCCGTGCCCCTGCATGCCCCGCGGGTGCAGCGACTAGCAAGTGTGGCGCAACCACGGCTTCGCTCGCTGGCGGGCTGTGCATCGAGAGTCCAGGCTCCACATCCGCGATTCCTGGCGTACTCTTCGTCCCCGCCCATGCCCAGCAAGCGCCAGGTTCTCGACCTCCTGTCCCGTGACGAGCGCGTGGAGCTCGCCGGCCGCCACGATCTGCGCGTCCAGGAGGGGCGCTTCAAGGCCCAGCTCGCCGACGCGCTCGACGGACGCGGGCTCTCCCTGACCGAGCTGCTCGCCGGTGTCTCCCGCGAGCGACTGAAGGAGCCCTGCCGTGGCTTCAATCTGCGGACGGCGAGCGCGCACGTCCTTCAGAGCGGGCGAGCGGCCGACGCCCAGGTGGAGCTGCGATGATTCACACCTTCTACGCTCGGAACTACGGCTGCCTGGTCGATACCGAGGCCTCGCTGACCCCGCTTCATGCGTTCATCGGCCCGAACGATAGCGGCAAGAGCACGCTGCTGCACGGTGTGCGGACGGTGGTGCAGTTCGCCGGATCCGGGTTTCAGCAGGATAATAAGGGTAGATGGGAGCCGTTTGATCCCTACCTTCCCACACTGCCTTCATCCCAGGAGCTACCTCAAACCCCGCACGACATCCTGCTCGAGTGCGGGGTCGACGGGGGCTGGTACGCTATCAAGACGGGGCTGCGAGGTCTGGAAGACCGTGCCGGCGAGCGGCGCAGCAGCGATACATCTCTATATCGTGACCGTTCGAGTGATCCTCGGCCCAGGAGATGGCTCGACATCGGCACCGGCACCGTAGCGCAGGAGGGCAAACATCCATCCGAACAGCAGATCCTGAGCCAGCTCCGTCAGGCGAGGCTTGTTCGCTTCGACCCTGATGCGCTGCGTGAGCCAAGCGGCCTGATCCCCGAAACGCAGCCGGTCGGATTCGTTGACGACCGGGGTTATGGTCTGGCCGGCATCTACTTCGCCATCCGCAACCGCAACGACGATGCTTTTCCCCGCATCGTCGACGACGTTCGCCGCCACTTCCCGACGATCAAAGGCCTTCGGGTCAAGGCCGTAACGAGCAGCAAGGTCGTCCTGGAGGTCGAGCTCGTGAATGGCGCACGGGTGGAAGCCGCTCGGCTCAGCGAGGGCCTCCTCTACTATCTCGCGTTCGCCGCGCTCCGCTACATGGACCCGGTCTCGCTCCTGCTCGTGGAAGAGCCCGAGAACGGCCTGCATCCGGCGCGCATCGCCGAGGTCATGCGCATCCTCCGTGCCATCGTCGAGGAAAGCGGCACACAGGTCCTCATGGCGACCCACAGCCCGCTCGTCGTGAACGAGCTCAAGCCCGACGAGGTGTCCGTCGTCACCCGCACCCCCGAGGAGGGCACCCGGGTCAAGCGCATCAAGGATACGCCCGATTTCGAAGAGCGCTCCAAGGTCTACGCGCTCGGTGAGCTGTGGATCGCCTATGCCAACGGCGAGGACGAGGCGCCGCTCCTCGAGGGCACCGAGCCTTGATCCGCGTCATTCTCGCCGGTGAGGGAAAGAACGAGCTCGGCGGTTTCGCAGTCGAGCCGAGCTTCCGCGACGACGAGCCCGAGCCCGGTGTGGTTGAGGCGCTGCTCCGGCAGGTCCGTCCCGAGGGCTGGAAGGTCGTGGACGCCATCCTCTGGAAGAACATCCCCAAACTGCGCGTGGGTATTGGTGGAAAGGGCGAGGAGCTCAACGTCCAGCGCGCGTTCCACCATGCCAAGAAGCGCGGGTGCGAGGTCTTTGCGTTCACGCGCGACCGCGACAAGGCGAAGTTCGCCCACCGCGAGGACGGCATCGAACGGGCGATCGAAGGGCTGGGCAGTACCGCTCACCAGCAGCCGGCTGTCGTTGGCGGTGTCGCCATCGAGAAGCTGGAGTCGTGGCTGGTGGCCGTCGCCGGCCACCATGGCTCGGAAGGCATGCGCAGGCCGCAAGAGAGGCTTGCCGAGCTCGGCATGGACGAGAAGGACACCGCCGCCATGGTGCGCCTCGTGGAGGAGAACGGCGTGACCAACATCCCGGCTGACGCTCACTCGCTGCGGCGATGGCTCGAGCGCGCGCGGCAGGCGTTCGACGAACCCACGTCGAAGCGCGTTGAGTCCGCATGAGATCGAGGAGGTAGCCCCCCTCCATCCAGCGGTGACAGCGCGTCACCTGCTCACCCACAGGCGAGCGAACACGCTGGCATTCCCTTTGAGCCACCTTCGGGACTTGAACCCGAGACCTACGGTTTACGAAACCGTTGCTCTACCACTGAGCTAAGGTGGCATGCCTCTCGTCGAGGAGGCGCGGAGATTACCCACTCGCTCTGCCGAGTCAAGCTCTTTTATTTCCGTCCCCTAGCGACCTCGTCGCCTTTGCTGCTCCCGCAGCGCCCGCCGCTACCCCGGCTTCGGCTGCTTCCGCTCCTTCCACGGTTCCGGCCACGGTTCCGGCCACGGTTCCGGCCACGGTTCCGGCTCGCTGGTCCGACGCGTCCCTGGCGCCGCCCCCCGCGGCGAAGAACTCGCCCAGCCGCTCCGCCAGCTCCCTCGCCGCGGACCAGTGCATCATGTGCCCGGCCTCCGGCAGCTCGACGTGCTCCGCGCGCGCGAGCCTCGCCACCCGCTCCGCCTCGTCCGTCGGGTGCCACCCGGACGGGCCGCCGCTCACGATCAGCGTCGGGCACGTGATGCGGTCCAGGAACCCCTTGAACGCCTCCACCTGGAACAGCAGCGGCGACGTCGTCCGGTGCATCGGATCGTGCGCCCACGCGAGCCCGCCGTCCGGCTCCTCCCGCGTGAGCAGCGGCGCGCGCGTCGCCAGCACGTCGCGCGGCACGTGCGGGTGGTTCGCCACGAGCCGCTCGATCGCGTCCTGCATCGACGAGAGCTTGCGCGGCGTCCGCTCGAGCCCCGCCATCTGGCGCAGCCACGCCTCGAGGCGCGCCACGGCGACCTCGGGCCCGTTCGCCGGCGGGCCCATGCCCTCGAGCAGCGCCAGGCGCTCGACGCGGCCGGGGCACGCGCCCGCGTAGTACACCGCGACCGCGCCGCCCATGGAGTGGCCCACCACGCCGAGCCGCGCCGGCGCGAGCGCGTCGACGAGCGCCGCGACGTCGGCGATGTAGTCGGGGAAGTAGTAGTAGCTGCCCGCGCCGACGCGGGCGCTCCGGCCGAAGCCGCGCAGGTCAGGCGCGACGACGTCGTGCCCCGCCCGCGCGAGCGGCTCGGCCACGAGGTCCCACGTGCTCCCGGCGTCGAGGAAGCCGTGGAGCAGCAGCAGCGTGAGGCCCGTCGGCTGTGCGCCGTCGTCGCGGAAGCGATGGACGCACAGACCCAACCCGTTGGTGTTCCAAATTTCCGACGACCTACGCACCACGCGCGTGCTCCTGTGTGCCGGTGATCCCGTCAGCCCTCCGCGCGGCGCGTGCGGTCCGCGCGCGACCCGCCGGCGCCCCTGCGCCGCGTGCGCGCGCGTGCGTCACCGCTTCGCCGGCGAAGAACCTTTCGCCGGGGGCGTCGCGGGGGCCGCCGGGGGCAGCATGGTCCCCGTCGCCACCGGAGCCGTCGTGGCCGGCTCCGCCGCTCCCGCAGGCGTCGCCGCGGGCGCCGCCCCGGCGCCCGGCGCCGCGGTGTCCGCGCCGGCCGGCGCTGCGCTGCCCGCCGCTGGCGCGACAGGGAGCGCGGCGCCCGTGAGCTGCGCGGCGTCCTTCAGCACCTCGTCGGCGTGCACGCCGGGATCCACGTCCGGATAGACCTTCGCGATCTTGCCGTCGGGATCGACGAGGAACGTCACGCGCGCCGTCGTCCCGAGCCGCATCGGCACGCCGAACGCGGTGGCCCACGTGTGCTCGGTGTCGACGAGGATCGGGAACGGCAGCCTGTGCTCGGTCGAGAACGCCTCGTGCGACTCGCGCGTGTCGGAAGACACACCGAAGACCTGCACATTGGCCTGCTTGAAGCGATCCCACGCGTCACGGAACGCGCACGCCTCCTCGGTGCAGCCCGGCGTCCCGTCCTTCGGATAGAAGTACACGACAACGGCCCGACCCCGCTGGTCGGAGAGCCGCTGGATCGCGCCGTGCTGATCCGCAGCGAACACGTCGGGCGCCGTCGCGCCGACCGGGAGCAGCCCTTGTCCACCATCGGGTCGCTCGGCCGCGCCGCAGCCGATCAGCGAGGCAAACGCAAAGACGACAGCAAGAACGACAAAAACGACGGCAATCGGGAAGCGTCTCTTCATCGGAGCGCCACGTTAGCACGCACTCGGTGGGATCGATCCGACGCTTCTGGTACGTTCCCGCGCCGGGAGACGAGGCCGATGGCGAATCTCGGAAACGACGGCGGCGCCGCGCCCGGCGTGGTGCGCCAGGGCAGGGGGGTCACCTACCCCGATTTCTCTTCGCCCACCGTGGATAAGGTCATGGTGGAAGAGCGGGCAGCCGGCCTCGGCAAAAGGAGCATCAAGGGCCCCGCCAAGGTCGCCGGCCTCAAGCTCGCCATCTCCATGATGGATCTCACCACCCTGGAGGGGAAAGACTCCCCGGGAAAAGTGGAGCAGCTCTGTCAGAAGGCGCTTCGGCCCCACGAGCGCGCGGACATCCCTTCCTGTGCGGCGGTGTGCGTCTATCCCAAGCTGGTGTCGGTCGCCAAGCGAGCGGTCGCGGGTTCGACCGTCAAGGTGGCCAGCGTGGCGACAGCCTTCCCGAGCGGCCTCTCCACGCTCGCCGTCAAGCTCGAGGACGTCCGCCAGGCGGTCGAGCTAGGCGCGGACGAGATCGACATGGTGATCGACCGCGGCGCGATGCTCGCCGGCGAGCACCGCGCGGTGTTCGACGAGATCGCCGCGACAAAGGAGGCGTGCGGGCGCGCGCACCTCAAGGTGATCCTGGAGACGGGCGAGCTCGGGACCTACGACCGCGTCCGCAAGGCGAGCCAGCTCGCGATGCTCGCGGGCGCCGACTTCATCAAGACGTCGACAGGGAAGATCACGCCGGCGGCGACGCCCCCGGTGACGCTCGTGATGCTGGAGGCGATCCGCGATCACGCGCAGGCGACCGGCCGGCGCGTCGGGATGAAGCCGGCCGGCGGCATCCGCACGGCGAAGCAGGCGCTCCACTACCTCGTGCTGGTCAAGGAGACGCTCGGCGACGCCTGGCTCACGAGCGACCTGTTCCGCTTCGGCGCGTCGACGCTCCTCAACGACGTGCTCATGCAGCTCGAGAAGGAGCGGACGGGCGTCTACCAGAGCGGGGATCATTTCAGCAAGGACTGACCGCGCGGGGAGGGCGGGCCTGCGTCGGTGTTCAAGGCGCGGTCGCGGGCGTAGAGTGCGCGGCATGAGCGACAACAGCACCGCCGCGGCAGGCGGCGACGGGAGCTCGACGCGGGAACCGAGCGCCGCGCGCGACGCGGCCGTCGTGTTCGGCGACGCCTGGCGCTACGCGCCGGCGCCCGAGGGGCGCGATCACGTGAAGATCGCGCCGCGGTACGACCTCTTCATCGGCGGGGCGTGGCGCGCGCCGGCCTCGGGCCGCTACCTCGACAGCATCAGCCCGTCGACCGAGGAGAAGCTCTGCGAGTTCGCCGAGGCCTCGGAGCAGGACGTCGATCTCGCCGTGCAGGCCGCGCGCGTCGCGTACGAGAAGCGCTGGTCGCGCCTGCGCCCGCTCGATCGCGGCAAGTACATCTACCGCATCGCGCGGGCCATCCAGGAGAAGTCGCGCGAGCTCGCCGTCGTCGAGTCGCTCGACGGCGGCAAGCCCATCAAGGAGTCCCGCGACGTCGATCTCCCGCTCGCGGCCGCGCACTTCTTCTACTACGCGGGCTGGGCGGACAAGCTCGACCACGCCTTCCCGGGGCGCGACCCGCGGCCGCTCGGCGTCGCGGGCCAGGTGATCCCGTGGAACTTCCCGCTGCTCATGGCGGCGTGGAAGCTCGCGCCGGCGCTCGCCGCGGGCAACACGTGCGTCCTCAAGCCCGCCGAGACGACGCCGCTCACCGCGCTGCTGCTCGCGAAGATCGTCGAGGAGGCGGACCTCCCGCCCGGCGTCGTCAACGTGGTGACGGGCGCCGGCGGGACGGGCGCGGCGGTCGTCGGCCACCCCGGCGTCGACAAGGTCGCGTTCACCGGGTCGACAGAGGTCGGCAAGCGCATCCAGCGCGCGCTCGCCGGGACCGGGAAGCGGCTCACCCTCGAGCTCGGCGGCAAGGCCGCGAACATCGTGTTCGAGGACGCGCCGCTCGATCAGGCCGTCGAGGGCATCATCGGCGGCATCTTCTTCAACCAGGGCCACGTCTGCTGCGCGGGCTCGCGCCTCCTCGTCGAGGAGAGCATCCACGACGCCCTCCTCTTCAAGCTGCGCGAGCGCATGGCGACCCTGCGCGTCGGCGATCCGCTCGACAAGAACACGGACGTCGGCGCGATCAACTCGCGGGCGCAGCTCGCGAAGATCGAGGAGCTCGTGGCCGCGGGGGAGCGCGAGGGGGCCGCGCGCTTCTCGGTGAGCTGCGCGCTCCCGCAGCGCGGCTTCTGGTTCGCGCCGACGCTCTTCACGGGCGTCGCGCAGTCGCACCGGATCGCGCGCGAGGAGATCTTCGGCCCGGTGCTCTCGATCCTCACCTTCCGCACGCCCGAGGAGGCGATCGAGAAGGCGAACAACACGATGTACGGGCTGTCGGCGGGCGTCTGGACGAGCAAGGGCTCGAAGAGCTTCTGGGTCGCGCAGCGCCTCCGCGCCGGCGTCGTCTGGGCGAACACCTTCAACAAGTTCGATCCCAGCTCGCCGTTCGGCGGCTACAAGGAGAGCGGCTTCGGCCGCGAGGGCGGGCGCCAGGGGCTGCTCGCCTACCTCGAGGTGGACTGATGGCGCTCGGCAACCAGGACAGCGGCGGCGACGAGGGGCGCGCGTCGATCGGCGATCGCGCCGGAGCGGCCGCGCTCGACGCGCCGCCGGGCGAGGCGCTCGCGCGGGTCGGCGTGCGCAAGGCGTACAAGATGTTCGTGGGCGGCGCGTTCGTGCGCTCGGAGTCCGGGAGGTACACGCAGGTGCGCGATCACGGCGGCGCGGGCGCGGTCGAGAACATCCCGCGCGCCTCGCGCAAGGACGGGCGCGACGCGGTCGTCGCGGCGGCCGGCGCGCTCGGCGGCTGGTCGGCGCGCACCGCGTACAACCGCGGGCAGATCCTCTACCGCCTCGCCGAGATGCTCGAGGCGCGGCGCGCCGAGCTCGCGGCCTCGCTCGAGCGCGGCGGGCAGGCCGCCGGCGCCGCCGAACGCGAGGTCCTCTCGACGATCGATCGCGCGGTCGCCTACGCGGGCTGGGCCGACAAGTACCAGAGCCTCTTCGCGAGCCTGAACCCCGTGTCCGGCCCGCACTTCACGTTCACCGTGCCCGAGCCGATGGGGGTCGTCGTCATCGCGGCGCCGCCGCGGCCGGCGCTCCTCGGCCTCGCGGGCGCGCTCCTGCCCGTGATCACCGCCGGCAACACCTGCGTCGTGCTCGCGAGCGAGGCGGATCCGCGCACGGCGCTCGTCTTCGGCGAGGCGCTCGCCACGAGCGATCTGCCGGGCGGCGTCGTCAACGTCCTCACCGGCCAGCTCGCGGAGGTGCTGCCGCACCTCGCCGCGCACATGGAGGTCGCCGCGCTCGATCTGCACGGCGTGGACGCGGCGCTGACGAAGCGCCTCGAGGAGGCGGCCGCGGCCAGCGTCAAGCGGGTGCGCGCCCGCGCGCTCGGCGAGGCGGAGTGGTTCGACGACACGGCGGCGACGTCCCCCCGCTGGATCGAGCGGTTCGTCGAGATGAAGACGATCTGGCACCCGGCCGGGCCGTGAGGCGGGCGTCGCGCGCGGCGCTCTTCTACCGATCGCACCGATCGCACCGATCGCACCGGTCGCACGGGTCGCACCGGTCGCCGTGAGGCGGGCGGCGCGCGCGGCGTTCAGCGACCGAGCACCATCCCCGTCTGGAGCGTCCGCCCGGCGACGAGGTCCGCCGCCGCGAGCGGCTTCCGCCCCTCGGCCTGGGCGCGCACGAGCTGGATCGCGCCCGCGCCGCAGGCGACGATCACGACGCTGCGGCTGGCCATCACCACGGTCCCCGGCGGCGCTCCGGCGTCGGCCTCGCTCTCGACGCGCGCGGCCAGCACCTTGAGCGCCTTGCCCTCGATCGTCGTGAACGCGCCCGGCCACGAGGTCATCCCCCGGATGTGGTCGTGGATCTGCCGGGCGCTCCGGTCCCACCGGATGCGCCCGTCTTCCTTCTTCAGGAGCGGCGCGTGCGTCGCCGTCTCGTGGTCTTGCGGCGTCAGCGCGAGCTCACCGCCCACCGCGCGGCCGAGATCCTCGCGCACGACGCGCGCGGCGAGCGCCCCCAGCTCGATCGCGAGCTCGTCGGCGGTCGTGTCCGGGCCGATCGGCGTCCGGTGCACGGCGTAGACGGGCCCCGTGTCCATGCCCTCGTCCATCTGCATCAGCGAGATGCCCGTCTCGGCCTCGCCCCCGACGATCGCCCACGTGATCGGCGCTGCGCCGCGGTAGCGCGGCAGGATCGACGCGTGCAGGTTCATGCAGCCGCGCCGCGGCGCCTCGAGCACCGCCTTCGGCAGGATGCGCCCGTAGGCGATCACCAGCGCGACGTCGGCCCCTGCGCCCGCGACCCACGCGGCGAAGTCGGGCGTGCGGACCTTCTCGGGCTGCACCACGGGCAGGCCGAGCTCCATCGCCTTCACCTTCACCGGCGGCGCCTTCAGCTCGAGCCCGCGGCCGGCCGGCCGATCCGGCTGACAGACGACGCCGACGACGTCCGCGATGGACGCGAGCGCCTCGAGCGAGGGCACGGCGATGGCGGGGGTACCGAAGAACAGCGCGCGCACGCCCTGGCTTCTAGCAGGACCTGCGCCCCGCTTGTCGCCTTCTTCGCGCGCGGCGAGCGCCGCCGCCGCGGCCCGGCTCAGGGCCCGGGCGGTGGCCGCCCGCCGCGCTCTTCTTTCTCCTCGCGCGCCGCCGCGATGCCCGCGGGGCGGGGATCGGCGCAGCAGCGGAAGCCGGTCTCGTAGAACACGAACTTCGGCTCGTGCGCGTCGTTCGTCCCGCGGCAGCCTGTCCACGGCTTCGCCCAGAAGCCGCCCATGAGCGCGCCCGGCCACCTCCGGCCGCGGCGCGAGGCGACCCACTCCTCGACGTTGCCCATCATGTCGAAGATGCCGAAGGTCGAGGCGCACCCGGGATGGGAGCCGCTCGGGGCGCCCTGCCAGAGCCGCTCCACCTCGCGCTGCGCCACCTCGCCGGAGGCGCCGAGCTTGCGCTCGTCGACCGGCCGCCAGGCCTTGCCGCTGTTGCAGACCGCCTTGTCCACGCGCCAGCCGTAAACGAGGGGCCGGCGCTCGGGGCCCTCGCACGCGAGCTCCCACTCCTGCTCGGCGCACACCCGCTTGCCGCGCGCGGCGCACCACGCGGTCGCCGTCTCGAACGACTGCATGACGAGCGGCTTCGCCCCCCGCTGGTTCGGGGCCTCGAACTGGTCCATGCAGACGGAGATCTCGGTCGCCGCCCCCTCCTCGGCCGTGATGCCCTCCCAGTAGGCGAAGCAGTGGGTCGCCTTGCCGCTCTTGACCGGCTCGACGCAGACGTGCTGCACGTCGTCGCGGTGCGTGCCGCTGACGAGCCTCATGTCCGCCGGGCACGCCGGGCTGGGCCCTGGATCGAGGGACGGCGCCGCTGGCAGGCCGAGCATCGCGATCGCGAGCGCGC
Source organism: Sorangium sp. So ce375 (assembly GCF_051473855.1). Lineage (NCBI taxonomy): Bacteria > Pseudomonadati > Myxococcota > Polyangiales > Polyangiaceae > Sorangium > Sorangium sp. So ce375. Next base: position 7,047,653 of record NZ_CP150335.1, on the reverse strand, counting down.
CGAGGCCGAGCAGGGGATCGATCATCGTTCAGCGAGGTCCAGGGGGTCGCTCCGTGCCGGGCGCCACCTCGGCCTGGCCGCGCCGTGCGCGGGCCGGCGACGGCGCGGCGAAGGGGAGGTGCGCCTCCTCCGCCGCGGAGGACCCTGCGTTGCGTCGCGCGTGCGCCATGCGGCATGCGCGCCATGTCAGACGCCAGGTACCAGGCGACGAGCGAGCGCTGCAGGTCGGAGCTGACCCGCAGCGTATCCTCATTCAAAAAAATGGCCAGGGCTGTGGCACGCGGCATGCGCCGTGTCTATGGTGAGTTCCCGTAGCCTCGCGGGCTGTCTTCCACCAAGAACTGCCAGCAGGGCTCCGCGTTGCACCATCCGTATCCGTCTGGATGCAAGCCAAGATGACCGGGGCGCGCGGTGGCCGCGCGGCCCGGCTGCGTGTTGATGAAGGGGTTTACCTCCCCCGGTCGGGTGCCTAGAGGAGATCGCCATGTCCGAGAAAAAGAACCCGCCGATGCCGCCGCGCTCCGAGGAAGAGGTCGTCTTCGGCGACGAGCTGCCGGTTCTGCCGATCCGCAATGCGGTGCTGTTCCCGGGCGCCGTCGCGCCCTTCGATGTCGGCCGCGAGAAGTCGGTCGCGCTGGTGGAGGATGTCGACAACCTCCCCGGCCCGGTCATCGCGATCTTCGCCCAGCGCGATCCGTCGACCGACGATCCCGGGGCCGAGGATCTGTACCCGATGGGCTGCGCCGCGCGCGTGCTGAAGGCGCTGAAGCACAGCTCGGGCAACTACTCCTTGATCTTGCAGGGCCTCACGCGGATCCGGCTCGACAGCGTCACGGCCCACACGCCGTACCTGCGCGCCAAGATCCGCCGCATGGACGAGCCGGCGACGGAGGACGTCGAGGCGGAGGCGCTGGCGATGAGCCTGCGCGACATCGCGAAGCAGGTCATCCAGCTGATGCCGGAGCTCCCGCGCGAGGCGGGCTCGCTCATCGACTCCATCCAGGCGCCCGGCGCGCTCGCCGATCTCGTGGCGGCGAACCTCGACGCCCCCGTCGAGGAGAAGGCGCAGCTCATCGAGACGATCGACGTCAAGGAGCGCATCCGCAAGGTGCTGCGGCTGCTCACGCGGCAGCTCGAGATCCTGAAGATGCGCGAGCGCATCAACTCCCAGATCAAGGAGGAGATGGGCAAGAACCAGCGCGAGTACGTGCTCCGCCAGCAGCTCAAGGCCATCAAGGAGGAGCTCGGCGAGGACGACGGCGATCAGGGCGATCTCGACGGGCTCGAGGATCGCATCGCCAAGGCGAACCTGCCGACCGAGGCGGAGACCGTCGCGAAGAAGCAGCTGAAGCGGCTGCGCACGATGCAGGTCGGGTCGGCCGAGTACACCGTGGTGCGCACGTACCTCGACTGGATCCTCGACGTGCCCTGGACGCAGTCGACGCAGGACAACCTCGACATCGGGAGCGTCCGCAAGGTCCTCGACGAGGATCACTACGGCCTGGAGAAGGTCAAGAAGCGCATCCTCGAGTACCTGGCCGTCCGCAAGCTGAAGCAGGACAAGAAGGGTCCGATCCTCTGCCTGCTCGGGCCTCCCGGCGTCGGCAAGACGTCGCTCGGCCGGAGCATCGCGCGCGCCCTCGGCCGCAAGTTCCACCGCGTCTCGCTCGGCGGCGTGCACGACGAGGCGGCGATCCGCGGCCACCGGCGCACCTATGTCGGCGCGCTCCCTGGCCAGATCATCCAGGGCATGAAGAAGTCGGGGACGATCAACCCGGTCTTCATGATGGATGAGGTCGACAAGATCGGGCACGACTTCCGCGGCGATCCCTCGGCGGCGCTGCTCGAGGTGCTCGATCCGGAGCAGAACAACACGTTCGCGGATCACTACCTGGAGATCCCGTACGACCTGTCGCACGTGATGTTCGTCGCGACCGCGAACGTGGCCGATCCGATCCCGCCGCCCCTCCGCGACCGCATGGAGATCCTCGAGATCCCCGGCTACACGCGGAAGGAGAAGCTCGCGATCGCGCGGCAGCACCTGCTCCCGAAGCAGCTGTCGGAGCACGGGCTCACGACCGAGCAGCTGGAGGTCACCGACAAGGCGCTGGAGGAGATCATCGATCACTACACGCGCGAGGCCGGCGTCCGGTCGCTCGAGCGGCAGATCGCGGGCGTCATCCGCGGCGTGGCGGTGAAGGTCGCGGAGGGCGACACGCAGAAGCGGCGCGTCGACAACGAGGACGACCTGCACGAGTTCCTCGGCCCGGCGAAGTACACGAGCGAGGTCGCGGAGCGCACCGCCGAGAGCGGCGTCGCGACGGGCCTCGCGTGGACGAGCGTCGGCGGCGAGATCCTCTTCATCGAGGCGACGCGGATGTACGGCACGGGCAAGCTCCAGCTGACCGGCCAGCTCGGCGACGTGATGAAGGAGTCGGCGCAGGCGGCGCTGTCCTTCGTGCGCAGCAACGCGGCGAGGTTCAGCATCGCGAAGGACTTCCTCGAGAAGAGCGATCTGCACATCCACATCCCCGCCGGCGCGATGCCCAAGGACGGGCCGAGCGCGGGCGTGACGATGTTCACGGCGCTCGTCTCGCTCCTCACCGGGATCAAGGTCCGCCACGACGTCGCGATGACGGGCGAGATCACGCTCCGCGGTCGCGTGCTCCCGATCGGCGGCCTGAAGGAGAAGGTGCTGGCGGCGCACCGCGCCGGCATCAAGCGCATCATCGTCCCCGAGCGCAACCGGGCGGACCTCGAGGAGGTCCCGAAGGAGGTCGTGGACGAGCTGCAGTTCTTCTTCGTCAGCCGGATGGAGCAGGTCCTGGAGGCCGCGCTCGAGCGGCTCCCCGAGCCCGCGCCCGTGACCGAGGAGTCGAAGGACGGCGAGAAGAAGGACCTCGAGAAGTCGGAGAAGAGCTCGATCGCGAGCAACTGAAGCGACCGACGAGACCGACGAGCGTCGCCAGCGATCGCTGAGCGATCCGTCTCCGGGGCGCCGCGCGGCTCGAACGCGCGGCGCCCTTTTTCGTGCGCCTTTCCGTCAAGAGGGCTCGCGCCCACGGGCGGCTTTCGCCTCGACGGATGTCAAGCGAATCGGTAGCCTCGTGGACGCATGAGGCCGTGTCCGAACTGCGCGTGGATGCTCAAGGAAACCGACGCTGCCTGCTCGATGTGCGGGACGAGCGTGGCGGGCGCAGCGCCCGGAGCCTCCGTTCCGGTCGCGCCTCCGCCGGTGCAGGCGGGCGCTGGCGCCTATGCTCCGCCTGGCCCGCCGGGCTATTCAGGGCAGCCAGCCGGCTCCGGCTATGGCGGCGCGGCGTCGCCCGGCTACGCGGCGGCGGGCGGCCAGGGCGCCTATCCGCCTCCTCCTCAAGCGTTCGGGGTGGGGGGAGGCGGGCTCTCGGTGCCGGCGTCGCCAGGGGGAAGTGTCGCCTTTTCGGCGGGCGGGGAAGCTGCCTTTCCGGTCTCTCCCTGGGCCCGAGCGGCTCCTTCCGCCGGGCTCACATCGCAGCCGGCGGCTCCTCCGATGAACACGCCGGGCGTCCCGCCGGCCCAGCCGGCGATCGGGTCGCCGGGCCCGGGGATGGTGCCTGGCGCGTCCCTTGGAGGCGCGATGGGGCAGCAACCCATGGCCCCGGCGCCGGTCTTCGGCGTGCCGCCGCAGATGGTTGCGCCCCCGCCGATGGTCGTGCCGACGGGGGCGTCGGGGCTTGTCGCGCCACCGATGGTGCAGGGGGGCGCGGTCGCGCCACCGATGGTGCAGGGGGGCGCGGTCGCGCCACCGCCGATGGTGCAGGGGGGCATGGTCGCGCCGCCGCCGATGGTGCAGGGGGGCGCGGTCGCGCCGCCGCCGATGGTGCAGGGCGGGGTTCCGGCGGCCGTTCAGGCCAGGGCGCCTGCGATCATCGCGCCGCCGATCGTGCAGGGCGCGGTGCCGCAGGCGTCTGCGCAGCCCGCGCGCGTGCTCGTCGGCTTCATCGTGACGTTCCAGAACGATCCCGGAGGCAGCTTCTGGCCGATGTACAGCGGCCGGATGCAGGTGGGGCGCGCCGGAGCGGACGCCGCGACGGAGATCGGGCTCGCCGACGCGAGCGCCTCCTCACGGCACGCGTCGATCCACGCGGACCCGACGACGGGTCAGGTCTTCATCGAGGACGACGGCTCGCGCAACGGCACCTTCGTCAACGAGCAGCGCCTCGCGCACGGCGAGCGCCGGCAGCTGCGCGACAACGACCGGCTGCGTCTCGGGAGCACGACGTTCGTGGTGAAGGTGCTGGTCGCCTGAGCGGAGAGCGAGGCTACTGGCCGCCGGCGCCGTCCGAGCCGCCTGCGCCGCCCGAGCCGCCTGCGCCGGTCGCACCCCCGGCGCCGCTCGCGTCGGCGCTCCCGGCGGGCGCCGCGCACTTGGAGAAGCCATCCACGAGGGTGCACTCCAATCCATCCGCGCAGTCACTCTGGGCGCTTCCCATGATGCAGGACTGCCCATCGCCGCATCGCCCTTTGCAGAGCGTGCCTCCACAGTCGACGTCGGTCTCCGGGCCGTCCTTCACGCCGTTGAAGCAGAGCGCGGGCGGCGCAGGGAACTCGCAGTAGAAATACTCCACCACCTCGGCCTCGGTGCCCCCCACGAGCTGCCCGTCGCCGTTCAGGGTCGCGTCGCGGGGCGGGTAGTGGACGCTCAAGGAGATGAAGCCCTCGTATCCCTCGGGGGCGGCCGGGCCGACGTCCGGAGGGGGCTGCGTGCCCAGGCTCGTCCTGAGCACGGCCCTCGGGAGCAGCTGCTCGTAATCCGCGCACTTCCTCTCGGCGTCGATCCGGTTGAAGTGGTGTGTCGTGCCGTCTGCGCAGCTCACGTCGAGGGTGTCGCGGCCGTCCGGTGTCGTGATGGCGGCTGTCCCGCGCACGCTGACGGAGCCGTCCGCGGCCGGTGTGCCGGCGTCGGCGCAGCTCGCGACGCCGGCCTCCACGTCGTCCGGGCTGCACGCGATGGACACCGAGTAGTTGAACTCCCCCGAGAACGTGAATGAGCCGCACTCCTGCGCCTGGGCGTCGAGGCGCTTGAACGCGAGGTTCGTCGGGGGGAACGCCGCGAGATCGAGCGGCGGATCGAAGACGACCTGACCGCCGCTCTTCAGGAAGCAGACGTCGAGCGTCTCCCGGCTGGCAAATTGGCCCGTCGGCTCGTCCCCCTCGCGCGGCACCGCGCACCGAGCGTCGGTCTCGACATGAAACGTCCGGTAGCAGCTGTTGGGATCCTTGAGGAACGCACAGACGTCCTCGAACTCCTCGCCGCAACCGGGCACAGAGACGACTCCGGCCATGGCGAGGATCGGAGAGACGGCGGCGGCGAGCAAGACGTAACGGCGCATGGGCGCAGTCTACGCGGTCTGCCTGCGGATGGGCCAGATCCGCAGAGGTCGCCTGGCGAGGCGGCGCAGCGCGCGCCGCCGCCCGAGAGCGCCGCTCACAGCTCGGCGTACGGCCCGGGAACCACGTACGCGTCGTCGTTGGCCGCGTACGTGAACATCCCCCAGCAGACGAGCTTGTACTTGATGGCGAACGCCATCGCCTCCCGGAGGCTCGCCTTCGGCGCGAGCACGGCGAGGTTCGATCGGCGGACGCCCCACCAGCCCGGCCCGTGCTGCAGCACGGCGTCGTGGAGATCCTGCGTCGCGCGCTTGGAGTCCTCGAGCACCGCAAGGCGCAGCCGCACGAACGACTTGTTGTCGCGCGCGGGGAAGTCGAACCAGTACAGGTTCGACCTCGCCAGCTTCGGGGTGATGCTCCCGGCGCCCTGCGCCGCGAGGAAGCGGCTGAGATCCTCGGGCGAGAGCTTCTGGTTGACCGGGTGCGTGTCGACGCCGCTGCACGTCTCGGGGCCGACCTTGAACTCACCCAGCGCGAGCGGCGCCTCGGGGCCGTTCTCGGGAGTCAAGAGGTACCGATCGATCGCGGGCAGGTCGCTCGGGTACTCCACGCCGGCGTCGATGCCGCTGCACGCCGGGGCCCCCAGCGCAAGCGCGAAGGCCGCCGCGAGCGCGGGGCGCCGGGGCGCGCGGCGGCTCGGCGCCGGACGCTCGCGGCCCTGGCTCGTGCGGTGGGAGGGGAGGCTCGGCGCGCTCGCGGCCGGTGCTCCGGCGGGCTCGCCCTTGCGACTCGGTTTGCTTTCGTTGGACATGGCTCTCTCGCGGCACGGGGGTACCGCCTCGATCGGCGGGCGCAGCGCTGCCCGGGCCGGGCAATCATTCAATGCCGGGCACCCCGAGGGCAAACTCCTCGGCGAACATTTGGCTGGCGCGCCCTCGCTGGCCTAGAGTTCCCCCCGATGAGGCACCTCGGAATGCCGATGCTCGCGCACGCCCCCGCCTTCCGCGCCCGCCGCCCGTTCGCCGCCGGAGCGGGGCGCGCCGGAGCGGCCTGCGCGGCCGTGGCTGCGATCGCGCTGCTCGCCGGCTGCGGCGGGTCGCCCACCGCCCCCAAGCAGGACGACGTCTTCTATCTCCACGGCGCCAGCGGGCTCCTGAGCAAGGACAAGTCGAGCTTCGAGGTGTACTTCCCGCCGCTCGACGCGCCGGCCACCGAGCGGGTGCCGCGCAGGATCGGCGTGGGCCTCATGAACGGCGACGTCCGCATGAGCCGCCCGATGGACTGGAACGTCGGCGGCGCCGATTACACGCCCGAGCACCGCTTCATCACGTACCAGTCCCCGCGGCAGTTCCTGTTCTCCATCTACGAGCGCATCGACAGCCCCGAGGATCCGTGGCCGGACGTGCTCAAGCGCTACGAGGCGGACCTCGAGGAGCAGGGCGCGGAGATCCTCTCCGGCCGCGCGCCCGTGGCCACGGCGAACACGCAGGGGCGAAGCTACCTCGTCAAGGCGAAGGTCCCGTCGAAGCCCGTCTCGGATGCCTTCGCCCACGAGATCCTGCTCCGGAGCCCCCACCGCATCCTGCTCGTGCAGATCGTGCACCACGAGAACGTCGACGCGAACGCCGACGAGATCACGGCCGCGCTGCAGAGCCTCACCGTGTACTGAGCGCAGGGCGCGCCATGGCGGCGCAGGGCGCGCCATGGCGGCGCAGCGCGCGCCATGGCGGCGCAGGGCGCGAGCGTGCGCCGAGAGCGCAGCCGCACCTCACGGCCGCCCGCCGCGGCGCCGCGGCGCCGCTCGGCCTCGCTCACATCGGCGGGGGCTCGCCCCGATCCTCGTCGTCGTCGTCCTCGCTGCCCGCGAGGTGCTTGTCGTCGAGGGGGATCGTGATCACGAGCCGCTCCGCGGCAGAGCCGCCGATCCAGGCGGTGCGCTTGAGCGTCGCGGCGCGCGGCGAGCCGAGCTGGAACCGAGGCGCCTCCTCCGTGTCCACGTGGATCTCGAGCATCACGTCGTGGATGCCCGGCGTGAACGTCTCGATGACGCCGCGGACGAGCTCTTGACGCTGGCCCCCAGGCAAGAAGGAGAGGTACTCGTCGTAGCCGACCGGGCCGAGCACGACCTTGTAGCGGCCGGAGCCGTCGAACACGTAACGCCCCAGGGTCAGGCTCTCGCCCAGCTGATGGTTCATCACGCCGAGCTTGTTCCTGAACGGCTTCTCGATCTTCGTCCAGTGGCCGACGAACTGCTCGATTTTCACGCCGATGTTCCCGAGCATCTCGGAGAGGACCGTCTCCAGGTTCCTCGCCGAGCGCGATTTCGAGGCGAGCACCGACGCGTAGCGGAGGAAGAAGAAGCGATCGAGCGGCGTCCCGTAGTCGCGGAAGCCGTCGATCCCGACGGCGCAGAGCATCCGGCGCGAGAAGGGATCGGCGCCCTGCTTGCGGTACGTGACGGGCAGCCGGTACTTCGTCCACGCGCGGTAGAGCAGCGACAGCAGCCGGTGGTGGAAGACGTCGAGGAGCTCGCGGATCGGCTGCGGCCCGCCCTGGTAGTCGGCCTGCGCGATCTGCTCGATGAAGTACGCCGGCAGCGGCGACACCGAGCCGTACAGGGCGAGGAACGTGGTCGAGACGCGGGCGCGCTCCACGCCGTCCGCGGACTTGACCGGCGCGAGCTCGCTCACGTCGCTCGAGGCGAAGATGAGCGACGGGTCGCCGCGCAGCCGGATGCGCTCGTCCTTCACGGGGCCGAGCTGGCCCACCGGCGGCGCGGCAGGGAAGAGCCGCTCCAGCAGGTAGATGAGGCGGTAGTACGAGAAGCGAGGCGCGGTCTTCTCGAAACGCCGGAGCGTCTCCAGCGCGACGGGGTCGGCGCTCACGGGATCGCCTCCTTCAGATCAGCGTCAGGCTGCCGCTCTTCGGGTCCCATTTGTGCACCACGCGTGTATTCGTGCCGGTGACCGTCAGCTGCGTGAACGAGTTCAACGAGACGTAGGACCCGAGCATCTCGTTCAGGATGCTCGCGAACAGGTACATCTCGCCCTCGCCGACGAACCCGCCCTCGTCGAGCTCGATGTCGACCGCGACGCCGCGCACGGGCGCCCCGCGGTACAGCCGATCCGTCGGCCGCACGCGGATCGACTTGATCGCGGCCAGGCGGAGCTGGTTCGCGCGCGCGGCCTGACGATCGATGATCGCCTGGAAGTTGTAGAGATCGACCGTCGCTCGGAGCACCTCGAGCTCGGTGATCGAGCGGTAGCTCATCGCCATGTGGGCCAGCACGCGCCACTGCAGCTCGCGCCCGAGCGGCGGCGGGAGCGGCGCGGTGACGCCGGTGAGGTTCGTGAAGCTCGCCACGGCGGGGGAGGTCGCCGTGGGCACCCTGAGGTCGCCCTGCTTCAGCTGCGCCGGCAGGCGGCGGTTCGTGCTCGTCGCCTCGATGCTGATCACGTCGAACTCGGGGAGGGCCCCCGCGTCCTGCGGAGAGCCGAACGAGAGGTACATGTCGATGCCGTCGCCGATGGCGGCCGGGCGGAGGTGCGCCTGGTAGAAGATCGTCCGCGCGGCGGCCTCGGGATCGAGCTCGTGCTGGAAGCTGAAGAACGAGGGGATCTCGACGCGCTGGCTCGTGCGCCGGGCGATCCCGACGACCTTGTCGATGCTGTGGATCTCGAAGGCCGCGGGCGCCGCGCCCGCCGGGCGGCAGAGGTACTCGTGCTTGGTGGCCTCGGGCTTGATCGGATCGCTCGTGTGCTCGAACAGGTTCACGACGGGCGAGCAGAACAGCCGGAGGTTCTCCTTGCCGATCCGGGTGCCCGGCGGGAGCCCGTCCTTGAACTGCAGCAGGATCGCGAACCGGTCGGAGATCCGCTCCGCCGAGAGCGCCTGCAGGCCGGTCACCTCGAAGAACGCGAACTTCTGCGGGAGCGTGAAGAACTCCTGCAGGAGCCGGAACCCCGGGTAGACCGTCTTCGGGTACGGGATCAGCGACTCTTCGTCGGTGAAGCCGGTGAGCCGCGCGGCGCGCGCCGGGAGCGACGCGATCGTCGTGTCGCGCCCGGCGGCGTCCACCGCGGCGAGCGCGACGGTGTCGACGTGCGCCCCGACCCAGAGGCGGAGGTCGTCCTGCAGCCTGCGCTCGCCGTGGATGTAGAAGCGCAGCGAGGAGAGCGACAGGCCCGACAGCGCGGCGCCCCCGGTCAGGCGGAGCTCGATGCGGAGCGTCTGCGCGAGCTGCGCACCTGTGTCGACGCGCACGTCCTCCACCGCGAGCGGGACGAGCTCGACGTCCTGGGTCGTGCGGAAGCGGCACGAGACGCCGTCGACCGGGACCGACCCGACCTCCGCGTGCCGGGCCACGACGAGCTTCTCGCGCACCACGTTGGGCAGCGGCGTGAACTCGATGATCGAGGTCGCCGGGATCTGGCGGAGGTAGTGCGGAAAGAGCAGCGACGCGACCGAGTGGATCACCTCGGGGAGCTCGTCGTCGAGCTTCTGGCGGATCTTGCCGGTCAGGAACGCGACGCCCTCGAGCAGGCGCTCGACGTCGGGGTCGCCGCCTTTCTCCGCGAGCATGGGCGCGATCCCGGGGTAGGCGGCGGCGAACTCGCGCCCCAGATCCCGCAGGTAGGTGAGCTCGTCCTGGTAGTACTTGTTGAACATCCTCTCGCCACCGCCAGTCGACCGCCGGGGCCGAAGTCTGTCAACCGCCGTGCGTCAGGCCGCCGGACAAGAGCTACGTCATCCGGACGTTGCCGCTCTGATCCACGGCTGCGCCGAGCCGGAGCGCCTGCCGCCGGCCGTCGGGAAAGTGGATCTGCGCGGTGATCTCGAACTCGAGGACCATCGACTGGATCGCGTCGCTGCGCAGGTGCCGGACCTGCACGTTCTTCAGCCGCGGCTCGTAGGCCTGGATGCAGTTCTTGAGCGAGCGCTGCACCAGGCCGATCGCCTCGGGGAACTCGTGCAGCACCTCCGACACCTCCATGAGGCCGTAGTCCGGGCAGGTCAGCGAGCTGCCCTGGCGGGTGTTCAGCATGTGCCCGAGGTGCGTCAGGATGGCCGACTCGAGGTCGTGATCCCGGTAGGTGCGCCGCTCCGTCGAGTGCGGGTCGGCCGCGTGCACGATTCGGGTGAGGAGGGAGGCGCCGGCCACGGCGGGATCGTAGCTCAGCTCGCGCCCGGAGCGGAAGCCCGCGCGCTCAGCGCGGGGTGAGCCAGTCGTCCTCCGCGGAGATGCCCCCGTCGTTCCAGGTCCAGACGACCTTCTGGTACGTGAACGCGACCTCTTCCTGCTCGGGCACGCGCGCTTGCACCGGGTTCCTCACGTTGAGCATGTGGAACTGGATGCTCGAGATGTTCGCGTTCGTGAGCTGGACCGTGAAGATCGGCCGCTCGACGCCGATCGCGATCGACCTGTAGAACTGGAGCTCCCAGCTGGGGATGTTCTCGTTGTGGCTGAGGATGCTGAGGAGGAGCGGGGTGGACCGATCGAGGTCCTTCGTGACGATGAAGGGCTTGTGCATCCGCTTGCCCGTCGGGCGCCCGGTCACCGGATCGCGCGGCCCCACCAGCGAGTGGAATACCTGGGTGATCAGGATGCTACCTTCTCGCCCCTTCTGGGTGACGGATCCCCTGACTTCCCCTTGTCTTTCGCCGGTGAGTCTGAGGTAGGCGTGGAGGGGCATGCCAACATTCTGATCTTGCTACGCGAGATGGCCATGCCTGAATTGGGGGGACCCCGCTGGCACCCCGACTTCAGGGCAACAAACGCAGCCGGGCGACCCGAAGGCCGCCCGGCGCGAGGAGACATCAGGAGCTAGCTGCGACTACTGCGACTACTGCGGCGTCTCCCAGTCGTCCGTCGCCTCGCGGGCGCCGTCCCCGTCGTCGTACGACCACACGATCTTCTGGTACGTGAACGCGACCCGCTCGTACTCCGGCGTCTGCGCATCCTTGCGGGTGTTATCCATGATGAAGTCGATGCTCGCGACGGTCGCGTTGATGAGCTTCACCGTGTAGTGGTTCTGCTCCTTGCCGACGTTCTTCGAGGCCGCCGTGCCCGGCGTGTAGAACTTGAGCTCCCACTCCGGGATGCTCTCGTTGTTGACCAGGGCGTTGTAAAGAAGGGGGGTCGACTTATCGAGCTCCTTCGTGATCACGAAGGGCTTGTGCTGGCGCTTCCCGCTGGGCAGCCCGGTCGCCGGGTCACGCGGGCTCACGACCTGATGGTTCACCGCGATGATCGCGATGGTCTTCTCGCGACCCTTCTGGGTGACCGAGCCGTCGATGGGGCCCTGCGTAACGCCCTTCAGCTTGAGATGAGATTGCAACGCCATGATCAGATGCCTCTTCCTTCGAGAACTCGCCCCCTGGGCTCAGTCTACGCCCCATTGCGCGCTGGCAGAAGGTTCGCCCCCTCGGGAGTAGGAGTTGAGAGACATAGAGATAAGACTCTCATCCTATCTCTACCCCCTGTTCGTCTCAGGGAGTCCAGAAGGTAACTCCCTATATGGGAGCGTCAAGACTTTTGTGTCCCAGAGCAGCGCTGGTTTTTTGGCATTTGGTTCGGTTTTGATCCGCGTCTGGTTTCCCGAGGGCACGCAATATTCCGTCGCGGAGCGCTCGCTTCGATAAGAGGGCGCGGGCATGTCCATCGCGTTGCGGATGTGTGGGGAACGTGACGACGCGCGGGGAGGCAGCGTGATCTGGCATGCGCGCGGCAGCCGACTCGGCGAACGAGGCGAGCTGGCCGGCCAGCGCCGTTGGCCGGCCAGCGCCGTTGGCCGGCCAGACGGTTAGGTCGCGAACTCGCCTCGGCGAGGCCTTGCGTGATACGAAGAGCACGTGAGCATCGTTCGCTTCGGCTCCGTCGTCGGCCTGGGGCTCGCCGCCGCCCTCGCGGGCTGCGGATCGTACCCTGAGCAGCCACACGGCGAGCTCCAGACACGCAAGCAGAATCCGATCCCGGTGTGCACGACCCAGCTGCCGCCCGCGCGGCGCGGGGCAGGCGGCAAGGCGGCCGTTCGCACCCTCGACCCCGACCAGTGGCTGAGCGTCGTCATTCCCAGCTACAGCGAGGAACGCGGGATCGGGCCGACCGACGTCGACTGTACCGGCCACTACGTGTTCGCCAACGAGACGCTGCGCGGAGGCATCTCGAAGTCCGGCTGGCCGCGCAAGATCGACCCCGACGAGGTCGAGATCCGCTCCGGGCCGGAGGGGCTTCGCGCGGTGTGGGTGCGCGTCCTCAAGTTCGAGAACGGCGACGAGGGCGGCCTCGTGGCGCTCGTGCGAGCGGCCGGCGATCGCGCGGACGTCTACGGCGTCGGCAGCTTCCGCGCACCCTCGAAGGGGACCAAGCTGTCCCCGGTGCGCCTCGGCAACGACAACCTCGTCGTGGCCGAAACGAAAGACTGCCCAGATCCCGACGACTGCCGACAACGAGCCCACTTCTACCTCGCGCGGCGGGGACGGCTGATCGAGGCGGCATCCGTCGACCTGGAACGGACGGCGGTGGTGCCCTCCGTCACCGAGCGCGGGCTCTACGCACGCTACGTGCTGCGCACCGACGTCTCCTACAAACCGAACGGCATTCAGCTGCTCGAGCAGGTGCGGGTGAAGATCGTGAAGCACGACGACGGCAACCGCGACAGCGACCGCGAGCTCCGCCGCGTCGAGTTCCAGCGATTCCTCCGGGTGGAGCGGGATACGCTCTTCTCGTCGAACGATCCGCTCTGGGAGCGCGTCGTCGGACAAGACTAGAACAGCAGCGGCGGCCAGGGGGCCGGAGTGGAGCGCGGGGGGGCGGGCGGGTGCCCGCCGAACTCGCAGGACGCGCGCCGCGCCCGCGCCCGCGCACGGCGAGGACGAGGCGCGCGTGGGTCTGCGCGGACATCGGCCCGTCCCCGCACGCCCCCCCCCGCGCTCCACTCCGGCCCCCTGGCCGCTCCAGCGACGGGGAGAGAGGTTTGCCAGCGGAGGGGGAGGGAGGCCCGTCAGCGCGGGGAAGGGGAGCCTGCGGGCGAGGGGGAGAAGCTCGCCGGCGAGGGGAGAGAAGCTCGCCGGCGAGGCGCGGCGGCTACCAGCAGAACAGCGCGTTGCCGTAGCCGCAGTTGGGGCGCTGGAACATCGCGTACGCGGTGCCGATCGCGAGGCCGCTCAGGAAACCGGTGACGCCGCCGATCGCGATCTGACCGGCGTTCTCGTGCGCCTCCGCGTCGCCAGGAGCGACGCCGCGGGCGATCGAGGTGACCACCGAGGCGGTGAGGGGGAACGCGACATTGCCGATGAAACCGCCGGCGTTGAAGCGGCCTGACGAGTAACGGAACGTGTCGACCAGAAAGATGCCCGTGCCCGCGCCCGTCGCGCCCCACGAGGCGAAGGCGTGCGTCGATGGACCACCGAACGACTCGCAGTTCGAGCCCGCCAGGGCCGTATTCGTCTCGTCGAGCGAGCAGCCAGGGCGCGGCGACTCGAGCGCGCCCTTGATCGGCAGGTCCACGAGCAGCGTCAGCGCCGTCATCGTCATGGCGGGCGCCAGGACCGAGAAATGCCAGCGCCCCTTCCAGCCGACCGTGGACTCGGGATCGCTGTAATAGACTCGCGGCATCAGGAAAACGACCGAGGTCCCCAGCACGAGGCTCACGTCCGAGACCGTGGCCCAGTTCTCATCGCGTCGCACCGTCGTCTGCGCAGCCGCCTCGCCCGGGGCGAGGAGGTACGCGGAGACGGCCAGACATCCTGCTGCTACGACTTTCTCCCTGATTCGCATGAACGGCGCCTCGCGTTCGGCCGCGCCTCCGGCGAAGATCGGCGAGCCCAAGGCGCGGCTCACCGCGCGAAGCCCCGCCGTTTTGGGGCGCTAGCGTTTGTTCGGATTCCCAGAGCCGGGGAAGCGGACGATGCTCCGGCCTCCCGACTCGCCGGACGACCCATAGTCCTCTGCGGCGGTCGCAGCGTACGCCCGAGAGAACTGCTCGCCAAATATTTCCCGAAAGGTCTCCTTGTCCTCGCCCGAGTAGTCGCCGTGGCGGCGCTCGTAGAGCTTCCAGAGCTCCTCGTACCTGTTCGAGAACAGCCCGCCTTTCTTGCCCGCGCGCTCGAGCTTCTCCTCGATCGTCTTCGGGGAGAGCTTCACGAGCAGCGACCTCACGCCCCCCATCACGCCGTTCAGCAGCGCGATCTGGTGGCTCATCACATCCACGAAGATCTCGTGGAGGTGCCGCGCGGCGTCCGGGCCCCCGACCGGCGTGAGCAGGACCGTGCCGAGCTCCTTCGCGTCCTGCGCGTTCGCGACCTTGTCCGTCTCCGCGGAGCGATCGCGGGCCAGCACCTCGGCCTCGAACTCCTGATAACCGTCGCGCAGGCTCACGAAGCACTTCAGGAAGACCTCCATCGTGTCGCGGAGCCGACGCGCGAAGTTGACGATGCCCGCCACGTCTTCCGGGGCCTTCGCGCCGGGCGCGAGGGCGCCCGCCAGCTCGGAGAGCGCAGCGAACGCCGCGTTCGCCGGGGCCAGCTCGCCGAGCGTGCGGTAGTCGACGCCGTAGTACTGAGCGATCTTCTGGAAATCCCGCTCCGCGAGCACGCTCGGGTGCTCCTCGCCCAGCCGGCGCAGGTAGCCCTGGCGCGCGTCGTGCGGGAGGCGCGCGAGGTGATCCCAGATCATCCGGTAGACCGCGGCCCACGCGGTCCGGTACGCCTCCAGGTACGGGACGACCTGACGCAGGTACGGGTCCTCTCCGCCGGGAGCTGCGCGCTTCTGCGGGCCGAGCAGCGCGGAGAGGTTGTCCCCGCCCGTGCCGAGCAGCGTTCCGTCGTTCGGGCTCTCGGACTTGAGCGGCGCCTCGATGATCGCGAGCCGGATCTGGATCGGGCCGATCGTGATCTCCGGCTGGCCGCTCACGTCCACCGAGGTGTCACGCGCCAGCCGGTGCCCCGCGAACATCGTCCCGTTGGTGGAGCCGAGGTCGCGCACGAGGATCCGGCGATCGCGGACGTCCACCGCCGCATGGAACTGGGAGATGTAGGGCCGGTCGATGTGTAGATCGTTCAGCTGGTTCCTGCCGATCCGGACAGGGAAGCGCTCGAACGAAGCGTCGAAGCTTTGGTTGGCCTGGGTGTCGGACACGCGGGCCGAGAGCGCCGCCGGCATGGGTGCAGACTAGCAGACCCGCTCCTCCGGACGGGAGTGCCTGACGGCCATCCTCACCACGCGGCCCACCCAGAGGCCCGCCACGCCCGGCCCACCCGGGCCGGCCGGTTTGTTGACCGGTTTGCCTACATGGTGCGACCTTAAACCACACACATGAGCCTCGTCCACAAGATCCCTCCCCTGGTCTCGGCCCTGGCGTTTGGTTACGGGGTCGGGATGGCGGCGCCCCAGTCGGCGATCACGTCGGTCCAGTCGGCGGTGTCGACCTACCAGATGGGGGCGGGGGCTGCGCGGGCCACGCCGCCGGTCGCGGCGCTCGCGGCGGCGGCGCCGCCGACGTACGCGCCGCCTGCGCGCGGGCTCGACGCGCCGGCAGCGCGGCCGGGGGGCGAGTCGCGGGAGCTGTGGCGGCTGCGCGAGGCCGCGGGGCGAGACGCGCGGGAGGGCGCCGCGTGCGAGCTCGATCGGCCGAGCTTCTCGCGGCCGCCGCGCGCGTTCTCCGCGGAGGGCAGCTACGCGGACGACGTGGACGACCTCGACTCGGCCGGGGCCGAGGCGCTCTCGAAGCTGCAGCTGCCGGACCTCCGGCTCAGCGTGTCGCGCCGCACGCTCAAGTACGTCCGCTTCTTCACGCGCACCGACCGCGGGCGGCAGATGTTCGAGACGTGGCTGAAGCGGAGCGGGCGCTACCAGGAGATGGTCCAGGCCGAGCTCAGGGAACGACGGCTGCCGGAGGATCTCATCTGGGTGGCCATGATCGAGAGCGGCTTCGATCCGAGGGCGAAATCGCCGGCGGGCGCCGTCGGGCTCTGGCAGTTCATGCCCGCCACCGGCGAGGTGTATGGGCTCCAGCAGACGCGGCACCTCGACCAGCGCAAGAACCCGCGCCTCGCCACGCAGGCGGCGGCTCACCACCTGCGCGATCTCTACCTGCGCTTCGGCAGCTGGGACCTCGCGCTCGCCGCCTACAACATGGGCTACGAGCAGCTGCTCGACCGCATCGATCGCTACGGGACGTCGGACTTCAACGAGCTGGCGCGCCAGGAGGCGATCCCCTCGGAGACCGCCGCGTACGTGCCGAAGATCGGGGCGGCGGCGATCGTGGCGAACAACCTGGAGCGGTTCGGGTTCGATGAGGTCGCGGTGAGCCGGCCGGTCGACGCCGCCGAGATCGCGGTGTCCCCGGGGACGCCGCTCAAGACGCTGGCGAAGGCCGCCGGCGTCGGGACCTCGACGCTGCGGAAGCTGAACCCCGATATCCTGGGGGATCGCGTGCCGCCCGGGCGGGGAGACTTCCTCGTGATGGTCCCGTCGGACACGCTGGCGCGGGCGCAGGCCGCCCTGCCCGCGATGCTCTCGACGGAGCAGCTCGCCACGGACGACGCGTCGATCCTCGATCCGGTCGACCTGCTCGGCGGGCGCGACTTCACGCCGCGGAGGGGGAGCCGGGACGACGAGAGCTTGCTGGCGCTCCTCCCGAAGCCCGCGCGGAGGCGGTCGGCGGAGGCGGCGGCCGCGGACAACGACGATCGGCCCGCGCTCAGCAGGCGGCGCTCGATGCGCGATCCCGTGGCCGTGTCGTCGCTCGACGACGGCGCGGAGGGCACCTCCGACGACGACGCGGCCGATGCTCCGCTGCGTCCGCGCGGCCCGCGAGCGCGAGCGCGAGAGCGATCGGCGCGCGAGGTGATGCTCTACCGCGTCGGGGCCGGCGATACCCTGATCGGCGTGGCGAGGCAGTTCGTCATCGACGTCGAGGACGTCGCGCGCGATAACGGAATTGAGCCGGACCAGAAGCTCCGCGTCGGCGCCCTGTTGAAGCTGCGGATACGGCCCGACATGGTGGACCGCGTCGCGTCCGCCGAGCCGCTCGCCTCGCAGGAGAAGGGCGACAGCGCCCCTGACGCCTCGCCGGCGTCGCGCGGGGGCTCGCCGCGCGGCGAGACGAGCCGCGGCGGGGCCAGGCCGGCGGTGAGGGAGCGCGGAGAGGCCAGCGGGGCCGAGGACCGCGCTCCGGAGGCCGCGGAAAAGAAGCGCAAAGGGCGAGGCTGACGAGGCGCTTTCGGACGAGGGCGCGACTCGGTTAGCATGCCGCGCATGCAGCTCGTCGACACCAAAGCCATCGTCAAGCGACTCACAAAGAACTGCACCTCTGCCCTCGAGGCGGCGATTGGCCAGTGTGTCAACGCGCGCCACTACGAGGTCACGCTCGAGCACCTGCTCCTCGCGCTGCTCGATGACGCGAACTCGGACATTGCGTTTCTCGTATCCCACTATGATCTCGACCCGTCGCACCTCCGCGCCGCGCTCCAGCGCAGCCTGGAAGAGCTGAGGAAAGGCAACGCCGGGAGGCCTGTGCTCTCGCCGACGATGCTCGAGTGGATGCAGGACGCCTATCTCGTCGGATCCATGGAGTACGGCTACCAGCGGGTCCGGAGCGGCGTGCTCTTCCAGCGCCTCGTCCAGCAGCCGACCCGGTACTCGGTGAGCAGCATCGGCGCGTACCTCGAGGGCATCTCGAAAGACGATCTCAAGAACAACCTCCCCAAGATCGTCTCCGGCTCCAAGGAGGAGGCCGAGGCCGCCGCGGCCTCGGCGGGCGCAGGCGCGCCCGGCGCCGGGAAGCTGCCGGCCGGGATGGCGAGCGCCGGGCCCGATTCGGCGCTGGCGAAGTTCTGCGTCGACTACACGGGCAAGGCCCGCGCGGGGCAGATCGATCCGATCTTCGGCCGCGAGCGGGAGATCCGGCAGGTCATCGATATCCTCGCGCGGCGGCGCAAGAACAACCCGATCATCGTCGGCGACGCGGGCGTCGGGAAGACGGCGCTCGTCGAGGGGCTCGCGCTGCTCATCGTCGAGAGCACGCCGGAGAACCCGAAGGTGCCGCCGCTCCTGCAAGGCGTCGAGATCCTCGGGCTCGACATGGGGCTGCTCCAGGCAGGGGCCGGCGTGAAGGGCGAGTTCGAGAACCGGATGAAGCAGGTGATCGCCGAGGTGAAGGGGTCGTCGAAGCCGATCATCCTCTTCATCGACGAGGCGCACACGCTGATCGGCGCGGGCGGCCAGCAAGGCGGCGGCGACGCGGCCAACCTCCTCAAGCCGGCGCTCGCCCGCGGCGAGCTGCGGACGATCGCGGCCACGACGTGGAGCGAGTACAAGAAATACTTCGAGAAGGACGCGGCGCTGGAGCGGCGCTTCCAGCCGGTGAAGGTCGACGAGCCGAGCGAGCCGGCGGCCGTCGTCATGCTCCGGGGGCTCCGGCCGAAGTTCGAGCAGGCCCACAACGTGATCATCCAGGACGAGGCGGTGACCGCGGCGGTGCGGCTGTCGGCGCGCTACCTCACCGGCAGGCAGCTGCCGGACAAGGCGGTCGACCTGCTCGACACCTGCGCGGCCCGCGTGAAGGTCGCGCTGCAGCAGCGCCCCGCCGCGGTCGAGGACGCCGAGATCCTCATCGTGAACACCGAGACCGAGCTCAGCGCGCTCGAGCGGGATCGCGACCGGGGCGTGCACATCGATCAAGACCGGGTCGGCGCGCTGAAGGACAGGCTCGCCAAGGCGAAGGCCGAGCTCGAGACGGTGCGCGCCGCGTACGCGAAGGAGACGGCGGGCACGCAGCGGGTCATCGACGCCCGCAAGAAGATGGACGAGGCCAAGACGAGCGAGGAGCGGGACGCCGCGCGCCGCGAGGTGGTCAAGGCCCTCGACGAGCTCAAGCACAGCCAAGGCGAGGTGCCGCTGGTCCGGCCGGACGTCGACGAGGCCATGGTCGCGAGCGTCGTCGCGGCGTGGACGGGCATCCCCGTCGGCAAGATGGTCCAGGACGACGTGAAGGCGCTCCTCGAGATGGAGGGCCGGCTGACCCGGCGGATCAAGGGGCAGACGCACGGCATCGTGACCATCTCGAAGGAGCTCCGGAGCGCGCGCGCGGGCCTGAAGCCGCTGAGCACGCCGCAGGGCGTGTTCCTGCTCGTCGGGCCGAGCGGCGTCGGCAAGACGGAGACCGCGCTCGGGATCGCCGACCTCATGTTCGGCGGCGAGCGGATGATGACGGTCATCAACATGTCCGAGTTCCAGGAGAAGCACACCGTCTCCCGGCTCATCGGCTCGCCGCCCGGCTACGTCGGCTACGGCGAGGGCGGCATGCTGACCGAGGCCGTGCGCCAGCGGCCCTACACGGTGGTGCTCCTCGACGAGGTCGAGAAGGCCGACCCCGACGTGATGAACCTGTTCTACCAGGTGTTCGACAAGGGCATGCTGAGCGACGGCGAGGGGCGGCTCGTCGACTTCAAGAACACGGTCATCATCCTGACGAGCAACCTCGCGACCGACAAGATCACGAACATGACGGTCGCCGCGCGGGAAGAAGACCCGGCGCGGCGCCTCGACGCGGACGGCGAGTTCATCAAGGAGATCGTCGAGGCGATCAAGCCGACGCTCTCCGCTCACTTCAAGCCGGCGCTGCTCGCGCGCATGACGACCGTCCCGTACCTGCCGATCTCGCCCGACGCGCTCGGCGAGATCACCCGGCTCAAGCTCGACGCGCTCGTCGACCGCCTGCGCAAGAGCCAGCGGATCGAGGCGTCGTACTCGGACGCGCTCGTCGACACGATCGCGGCGCGCTGCACCGAGGTCGACACGGGGGCGCGCAACATCGATCACATCCTCCGGGCGTCGCTCCTGCCGCTGCTCTCGGTCGCCGTCCTCGAGAAGATGGCGGAGGGGCCGCTCCCCAAGCGGCTCCAGATCGGGGTGGACGCCGAGAAGAACTTCACGATCGCGTTCTCGGACTGATCGACGCCGCTCGCTCACCGAAAGTTGTACGGGCCGCGAGACTCCGCATAAATTGGGCGGAGCATGGTCCCGTTCGCCAAGCTCCTACAGCGTTCGATGTGGATCGGGGAGCCGCGTTCGCCCTCCCCCGAAGGGGAGGGCTCGGCGCGCCGGCCGGGGCCTCGACGTGGGCCGGCGCCGCTCCTCCGCGGGGCGGCCCCGGCGAAGGTCGCCGCGGCCATCGCGGCGGCGACGTTGGCCGTCAGCCTCGGCGCCGCGCTGCCCGCCGCGGTCTCGGGCTGCACGTCCGCCGCGCCGCCGCCCGCGGCCCCCGAGCCGTGCGACGTCCAGATCGTGACGCTCTCGATCTACGCGTCGGACAACATCAACCCCAACGAGAACGGGAACCCGCGGCCCGTCGTCGTGCGGCTCTACCAGCTGAAGAGCAGCGCGCGCATGGAGAACGCGACGTACGACCAGATCCTCCTCAAGGACAAGGAGACGCTCGAGGACGACCTCGCCAAGGTCGACGAGGTCGAGGTCTTCCCGAACGACCTCGTCGAGGTGAAGTTCGAGCGCCTTCCCGAGGCGAGCCACCTCGTCGGCGCCGCCCTGTTCCACAGCCCGAAGGGCAACAGCTGGAAGACGTTCTACGAGTTCCCGCTCCCGCCCGGAGAGGCGCAGTGCGGCGGCCGCGAGTCCGACGCAGGTCCGCCCGTGGCCGACCCGCGGGTCGCGTTCTTCATCGACTCGACGAAGATCGACAACGGGGTCGAGTTCGACGAGTCGATGTTCCCCAACGCGAGCGCCGTTCGCCGGCTCAGCCTGCCGAAGAAGGCGGCCGCGCCAGAGGCGCCCGCCCGCCCGGGGAAGTGACGGCCATGGCGCGCCCAGGTCGCCCTCGCAGCGGCGGTCCACGCGACGTCACCGAGATGCTCCCGGCGACGACGAGCGGCCCGACGCGCGCAGCGCAGCGTCGGCGCTCCCCGCGCCCGACCCGCTTTCGCGACGCCGTGCACGGCACATCTGATAAGACTGGACGGGCGACATGATTCACCCGCGCAAGCCGGTCTGGACCGAGGGGCTCTTCATGACCCCTCAGCACCTGCAGCAAACGGACGCCTACCACGAGACGCTGCTCCACGCGCGCCTGCACGCCGTCGTGGGCTACGACTGGGGCATCACGTCCGCCCAGTTCGATGAGCGCGCCCTCTCGGCGGGGCAGTTCAAGGTGGTCAAATGCCACGGCGTCTTCCCCGACGGGACGCCGTTCTTCATCGGCGATCGCGGCGAGGACCAGGTCGAGGCGAGGCCGCTCGAGGGCGCCTTCCCTGCGGCCTTGAAGACGCTCGACGTCTTCCTCGGTATCCCGAACCTGCGCGAGACCGCCGCGAACATCAGCCTGGACCCGGCGAAGGCGGGCCCCGCCCAGCGGTTCGTGGCCGCCCAGACGACGGTCCCCGACGTGAACTCCGGGCGCAACGAGCAATCGGTGACGTGGGCCCGCACCAACCTGCGGCTCCTCTTCGGCACCGAGCCGCGCGACGCCTACCAGACCGTGCGCATCGCGCAGCTCGTCCGCGACAGCGCCGGCGCGATCGCCCTCCGGAAGAGCTTCATCCCGTCGGTCCTCCGCATCAGCACGTCGGAGCACATCATGTCGGGCCTCCGCCGCGTGCTCTCGGCGCTCGTCGGAAAGCAGAAGTCGCTCGTCGAGGGGCGCCGCATGCGCACCGCCGCGTCGGTCGATTTCCAGGCCTCGGATCTCACCAAGTTCTGGCTGCTCCACACGGTGAACTCGTACATCCCGATCGTGTCGCACTTCGTCGACCACGGCGGGGCGCACCCGGAGCAGTGCTACGTCGTCCTCGGCTCGCTCATCGGCGAGCTCTGCACCTTCGCTGCCGCCGACAGCGACCCGACGACGATCCCCAAGTTCAACTACCTCGAGCTCGATGGCGTCTTCGACCCGATGTTCGACAGGGCGGTCGCGCTCATCAGCGGCCTCGTCACCGATCAGTTCGTCATCGTGCCGCTCGAGAAGCGCGAGGATGGCATGTACCTCGGCAGGTTCGAGGACCCGAAGCTGCCGCGCAGCCACGAGATGTTCCTCGAGGCGAAGGGCACGGACGAGGCCACGCTGCGCGAGCGGCTCCCGCGCCTGCTCAAGATCGGCTCGTGGACGCAGATCGGGCACATCCTGCACTCCGCGACGCCCGGCGTGAACGTCGCCATCGAGTACCGGCCGCCGGGCGCCATCCCGGTCAAGCCGGGGCTCGTGTATCTCCGCGTCAATCAGAACGGCGATTACTGGAACGATATCCTCGGCTCTGGCACGATCGCTATCTACCAGCCGATCGAACCGCAAAAGGTCGATCTCCGGCTGATCGCCGTCCCGGCAGGAAAGTGATCGTGTCAGGCCGCCCCTTCCGGCTGAGGAGCCCATGAGCCTCTCGCAGACGATGTACTTTGTGTGCTCCGACGTGCTCTCGCTGATCCTGCAGCTCAGGAACTCGCGCGACCTCCCGGCGCCCGACATCCTTCAGCGGCGCGTCCTCGGCCTGTTCGACACGATGATGCAGAACGGGCGGGAGGCGCGCATCCCCGAGCAGGACATGATCGACGCGAAGTTCGCGCTCGCGGCCTTCGCCGACGAGGTGATCTTCAACTCGAACTGGCCGGGCAGGACGCAGTGGCTCCAGAACCCGCTGCAGTTTCAGTTCTTCCAGCTGAACACCGCCGGCGACGGGTTCTTCACGAACCTCGACAACCTCTACGGCCAGCGCGGCAGGAACCACGTCGCGCAAATCTACTTCCTCTGCTTGGCCCTCGGCTTCCAGGGGAAATATCGTCTGCGCCAGCAGGAGGGCCTCGGCGCCGTCATCGAGGGCGTGGGCAACCACGTCGCTGTCGCCGAGGGCGGCGGTGAGGCCCTCGCGCCGAACGCGGAGCGCAAGGACGGCGGGGCCAACGCGGTGCGCCGCGAGCTGCCCTACCTGGCCATCGCGCTCGGGTTGCTCGTGCTGGCCGTCCTCGTGGTCATCGTGCTCCGGCTCGTCGTGGCCTCGGACGCAGAGGGCGTGGCCGACCAGATCAAGAAGCTGATCAGCACGGGGACGTAGGCGACTCCGCCGTCCTCTGCTGTTCCCGAGGGAGACTTCCGATGTGGCTGTGGATCCTGAGCGCCCTGTTCCTCACTGCCGTGTGGGGAGTGTGGTTCATGCTGCGCCCGCCGGCAGGGGAGGGGGCCGAGTCGTTCCCGATCGAGATCCCGCTCGTGGCGACGGCGGTCGTCGTCGCGCTGCTCGTCGGGCTCTTCGTCTATAGGCGTATCCGCGCGGCGCGCGCCGCGCGCGCGCTCGAGAAGGCGATCGCGCAGCAGGCGCAGGAGCAGGTGATCAACGCGAAGCCGGAGCGGCGCGCGGAGATCCAGGAGCTCAACCGGCAGATGCAGGAGGGCATCGCCGCGCTCAAGGCCTCGAAGCTCGGCGGTGGCAGGCGGGGCGCCGACGCGCTCTATGTCCTCCCCTGGTACGTGATGGTCGGCCCGCCCGGGGCAGGCAAGACCACCGCCCTCCGGCACTCCGGGCTCGTGTTCCCGTACATCGACCCCGAGCGCACCGGCGTGCGCGGCGTCGGCGGCACCAGGAACTGCGAGTGGTGGTTCACGAACGAGGCGATCCTCCTCGACACCGCAGGCCGGTACACGACCGAGAGCGACGACCACGACGAGTGGATGGCGTTCCTCGAGACCCTGCTGCAGCACCGCGAGCACAAGCCGCTGAACGGCGTCATCGTCGCGGTGAGCATGAGCGATCTGCTCGACGCGAGCGACGAGCAGATCGACCAGACCGGCAAGAAGATCCGCGCGCGCATCGACGAGATGCAGCAGACGCTGCACATGGTCCTGCCGGTCTACGTGCTCTTCACGAAGAGCGACATGGTGGCGGGCTTCACCGAGTACTTCGGCGACCTGAAGAAGAGCGAGCGCGCCCAGGCGTGGGGCGCCACCGTGCGGCTCGACGAGAACAAGGACGAGCCCGGGAAGATCTTCGACCGCGAGTTCGACGTGCTCGTCGAGAAGCTCCACGCGCGCCTCACGAAGCGGCTCATCACCGAGCGCAACCGCGAGGTGAAGGAGAAGAGCTACCAGTTCCCGCTCGAGTTCGCGGCGGTGAAGCGCAACCTGTCGGACTTCATCGCGGCGGCGTTCGCGCCCAAGGCGGGCGCGGCGCCCACGCCGATCCTGCGCGGGTTCTACTTCACGAGCGGCGTCCAGGAGGGGCGGCCGATCGACCGCGTGGTCGGGGCGATGGGGCGGGCCTTCGGGCTGCGCGCGGGGCTCGGCGAGGGCGAGGAGGACGCCGCGGCTCCGAAGGAGTCGAAGAGCTTCTTCCTGCACGACGTCTTCACCAACGTCGTCTTCCCGGATCAGGACCTCGCGGCGCGCAGCGAGGCGGAGCTCCGGCGGCGGCGGATGCAGCGGATCCTGGTGGCGGCGGCGGCGGCGCTCGTGGCGCTCCTGTTCCTCCTGCCGGCGGTGATCTCGTACTTCAACAACAAGGCGCTCGTCGCCGAGACCCGGCGCATCTCGGACGAGATCGCGTTCGTGGACTGGTCCGGGCGGAGCGGCACGCCGCCGAACGTGCCCGCGAACATCGACAAGCTGGACCGGCTGCAGGAGCACGTCGGGCTGCTCGACCGCTACGTCGAGAGCACGCCGATCGAATACGGCTGGTTCATGTTCCAGGGGGACAAGCTCTTCCCGCCGACGATGGGGCAGTACATCAAGAGCCTGAAGCAGGGGTTCGTCGGCCCGGCGAAGGCGCAGCTCGAGGCGAAGCTCGAGAAGGTGCGCGAGGGGGAGTTCCTGGACGGGTACAACGCCCTGCGGAGCTACCTTCTGCTCGGCAAGGACTACCAGGAGCACATGGACGAGCAGGCGGCGCGGTGGCAGACCGGGCGGCTCGTCCAGGTCTGGGCCGACCTCCTGAAGCCCTTCACCGATCTGCCCGAGAACGAGCTCAAGGAGCGGCTCACGCCGCACGTCGCGTATTACATCGACCTCGTGCGGCGCAAGAAGCTCGAGGCCGAGGAGCTGAACGAGCCGCTCATCGCGAGGGCGCGCGCCGATCTGCTGCGGGTCGACCCGACGAAGCGCTACTACGACCAGTTCGTGACGAGCCTGATCGACCAGAAGTACGACGAGTCGGGGCCGAACACGCCGGAGAACCTGAAGTACCCGCCGGTGTCGCTCAACGAGATGTTCGCGGACCGGCCCGAGGTGCTGACCGTCGTCCACAGCGCGCAGAAGAACCGCGGCGGGACCTGGTTCGAGGTGCAGGGGCCCTACACGACGAAGGGGCACGCGCAGGTGCTCGAGTCGCTGAAGGAGGGCAGGAAGAAGCTCGAGCGCGAGCTCTGGGTGCTCCCGCTCTCGAGCGACGAGAAGCGGCAGGGAGACCAGATCCAGAAGGAGCTCGACCGCGTCCGGCAGGACTACGACAACGCGTACATCGCGCAGTGGGAGGCGTTCTTCCGCGACATCCAGGTCGACGTCCCGAAGACGAACCGGGACGCGATCCACGAGTTCAGGGTGCTCTCCACGCCCGACTGGCCCTACCGGCGCCTGCTCCAGCGGCTCTCCGACGAGACGCAGTTCCCGAAGGAGGAGAAGAGCGTGCTGACCGCGGACGGCGGCATCCTCGACCGGGCGAAGGACATGATCGCCCAGAGGGTCGACCGGCGGACGGGCGTGAAGATCGACTCGATTCTCACGGGAGATCAGCGCGAGCACTACGACCCGGTGCCCGACAAATTCGAGTCGATGTCGAGCTTCGGGGTGCCGAAGCCGCCGGCAGGCGAAGGGCAGCCCCCGCCGCCCCCGCCCAAGCTCGGCCAGTACGTCGGCCACCTCGAGCGGCTCGCAGGGGAGATGAGCGTCGTCGAGGACGGGCCGCCGGACGCGGACACCTCGAAGGCCACCGAGGCGTTCCAGGACGCGGTGAAAGAGACCCAGGGGCTCCTGCTCTCGATGGACCAGACCGGGCAGCGGCTGATGGAGCCGCTCCTCATGAACCCCCTCCGGCAGGCGTACAAGGCGGTCGTGCGGCGCGCAGGCGGAGCGGCGAGCGGGATCTGGGAGGTCGAGGTCTGGCCGCACTACCGCGACAAGATCAAGGACCGCTACCCGTTCAACCTCGCCTCCTCACGCGACGCCTCGCTCGAGGACGCGATGGCCTTCTTCAAGCCGAAGGACGGGGTGCTCTGGGGCTTCTACGAGACGTACCTCAAGGGCTTCCACTACCAGGTCGGGCACGAGTTCTTCCCGAAGGCGCACCTGTCGGGGCTGCCGCAGGTGGCGAAGCCGTTCACGCCGTTCAGCGCGAACCTGTACAACTGCCTGAGGCGCTCGGACGAGATCTCCGACGCGCTCTTCGGGAGCAGCGGCGGGGGGGAGCCCAAGGTCGTCTTCCACATCAACATGAAGACGGTCAGCCCGATCGTGAGCGAGGTGGTCTTCGAGGTCGACGGCCAGAAGAGGCTCTATCGCAACGAGAAGGAGTTCTGGCACACCTTCAACTGGCCGGGCGAAGGCACCAAGGGCGCGAGGATCCAGGTGCGCGGCGCGGGCGGGCTCGACGAGGAGCTCGTGCGCGAAGGGCCGTGGGGGATCTTCCGCCTCTTCGAGGCCGGGACGACCACCGCCCAGAAAGACAACGACGAGCTGTTCACGGTGACCTGGCAGATGACCGCGCCGCCCGTGATCGTGACCAT
Organism: Sorangium sp. So ce375; assembly: GCF_051473855.1. NCBI lineage: Bacteria > Pseudomonadati > Myxococcota > Polyangiales > Polyangiaceae > Sorangium > Sorangium sp. So ce375. Next base: position 7,020,571 of record NZ_CP150335.1, on the reverse strand, counting down.
GGAGATCCGGCCGACCCGCGGGAACCACCCGTTCCCGACGAGCTTCTTCCGGGCGACAAACTGCCCGGCCAGCATCGGGGATCGCTTCGGAAAAGGATGAGCTGAGCAGCAACGGAGCCAGCGGGGGAGGGGGTGCCGCGCGGGGGGCCGGCGGGGGCCCCTCCCGCGAACTCGCGCCTTTTGGTGGCTGTTGCCGCGAGAACGGGGGAGCCGAGATCATGCGCGACACGCGATGATGCGGGCCGGCGCTCGGGTTCGCGGGGCCCTACCCCGCCGGCCCCCCCTCCCCCGCTGGCTCTTTGTGAACAGGAGGGAAGGGGGAGAGGGGGCGCGGAGGCTCTCGGTGATGTCGTTCAGGGGGGCTCGCACGTTCCCGTGGCAACCGGGAAGGTGGTAGCGCTCGGTGAGCGGTTCGTGGTTCACTCCCAGCAGTCATGTTCTGGCGCCGCAAGAAGGGGCCTGCCGCTCCGCCGCAGATCGGCTGCTTCGGCAAGCTCCCCGCCACGGGCGATTTCATCCGGCTGAACGCGGGCGGAGAAGAGCTCGCCGCCTTCGACCGCTGGCTGGGCGCGTCGATCGATTTCGCCCGGCGCGCCATGGGGCCCCATTTCGACGCGCACTACCAGAACGCGCTGGGCCTCTTCGTCTTCCACGGCGAACCGAAAGGCGACGAGCCGCCCGCCAGAGGGCTCGTGGGCGCCTGGGCCGCCAGCGGCGATAACGCCGGGCGGCTCTACCCGATGGTCGTGTTCGGCTCGTACGATTACGACCAGCTCGTCTCGGCAGGGCCGTCGCTCCCGATCACCCTGTTCCCCCTCCTCGCCGCGGCGCACGACGCCGCGACGAACGGCAGGACCCTGCCGGTCGACGCCTTCCTCCACCGCGTCTCCCAGATCGCGCCGCCGTCGCTCGACGACCCCGACGCGGCGCACGCCGCCTACCGCGCATGGCTGAAGAACCAGCCGATGAAGGCGCTCTGGGACGCCGGCTTCGGCACCGACGCGAGCCGCTTCTGGGTGCTGCAGAACATCCTCGACTCGGTGATCCCGTTCCGCGGCCAGGAGCTCCCCAGGACAGGGCTCGCCCTCAGGCTGCCGCTCGGCGCAGGAGACGCCTACGCCGCCGCCGTGTGGATGGACATGACCCGCCGCCTGTCGAAATGGGGACGCACGCTGATGAACGCGTTCTGGACTCCACAGCGCACGTTGCTCCTCCACCTCGGTACCCCCCACGTGGGCTCGTTCCGCGAGATGATCGCGCCCACCACCCAGGCCGAGCACATCGCCGACCTCTGCGGACCCCCACGGGTAGAAGAGCACGTTTCCCGACACGCGCTCGGGCCGGAGCTCGACGCGCTCGTCGCCCGGACCGACCTGTCGCTCGACAGCTTCCTGGAAGCCCTCGGCTGAATCGATGCCCGAGCCGAAGGCCCCCGCTCCTCTGCGCGCTCCGTCGTTCCGTTGCGTCGCCGGGCTCACCGCGCTCGACGCCGTCCGATTCGCCCTCCACACCCAGGACGCCTTGATATCCTCCGCGCCCCATGGCCGCTGAAGACGCCATCCAACAATCCAAAGAGCGGATCGAGGCGCTGTTCGCGCCCATCAACGGCGGCGTCGGCGCCGACGTCACGTACGACGGAGCGTTCGAGAGCCTCAAGAACGAGGTCGACAAGCTGCAGTCGCTCGCGGGCGGCAAGGTCGACTGGGGGCGCATCGCGAGCGGCGCCGACGAGATCCTGAGCGAGAAGTCCAAGGATTTCCGCGTCGCCCTCTACTACGCGGCGGCGAAGGCGCAGATCGACAAGCTCCCTGGCCTGCTCGACGGGCTCGTGCTGGTGCAAGAGCTGAACAACGCGTTCTGGGACACCATGTATCCCGCGATCAAGCGGCCCAAGGCGCGCGGCAACCTGTGCGCGTGGTTCGGAGAGCTCGCGGCAGGGACGCTCACCGGCCTCACGCTCTCCGGCGCGGATCGCGACGTGGTGAACGCCCTCGACCAGGTGAGCCGCGCCGTGGACGTCGACCTCGCCGACAAGCTCGGCGACGCGTACGGAGGGATCGGCCCGCTCCGGAACGCGATCCGCAGCCTCGTCGCGAGCCTTCCTGCGGAGGCGCCGCCGCCTCCACCGCCGCCGCCGCCTCCTCCACCGCCCCCGCCGCGGGTGGAGCCGCCGAAGCCAGCGGCGCCGCCGGTCGCCGCTGAGCCGCCGCCGCCTGCGCCTGTGGTCGTCGCTGCGGGCGATCCGGCGCTCAGCCTCGAGGCGATCGTCGACGAAGAGTCGGCGCTCACCGCGCTCGGCCGGTGCGCCCCGCTGATGGCGCGCGCGGGCGACGCGCTCCGGGCGGCGGATCCCAAGCGAGCGTCGGCCTACCGCATCCTCCGGGTCGGGCTCTGGGTCGACCTCCTCGACGACCCGGGCGCGGAGTCCCCGACGGGCACCTTGGCGATCCCGCCGCCACCCGAGCACGTGATGCAGACGCTCCCGGCGCTCACGAGCCAGGGGGCGTTCGCCGATCTGCTGCAAGTCGCCGACGAGTACGCGCAGAACTATCCCCTCTGGCTCGATCCGCACAGGTACGCGGCGAACGCGCTCGATCAGCTCGGCGACGACTACGCCGAGGCCAAGCGGGCGCTGCTCATCGAGGTGGGCGCCCTGGTGCTCCGCGCGCCGCTCCTGCCGACCCTCAAGTTCCGCGACGGCACGCCGTTCGCGGACGGCGAGACGCAGACCTGGCTCTCGTCCGAGGTCGCGGCCGTGCTCGGCGGCTCGGGTGCGAGCGGCGCCGCCGCCCCGGCGAGGCCGCGGAGCTACCTCGACAAGCCGCTCTCCGAGGCCCGCGGGCTCGTCGCGAACCAGCAGCCCGTCGACGCGATGGCGCTCCTCGAGAAGGCGGCGGCCGCCGCTCCGTCGGCGCTGGACCGCTTCCGCGTGAGGCTCGCGATGGCGCAGATCAACATCGAGCTGTCCCAGTTCCTCGTGGCGCGGGCGCAGCTCGAGGCGCTGGAGCAGCTCGTCGACCACCACCGACTCACCACCTGGCAGCCGGATCTCTGCGCGGAGCTCTACGCCGCGCTCCACACGTGCTACCGCGTCCTGAACCAGGGGTACGACGCCACCCCCGAGGCCAAGGCGAAGGAGGCGCTCTCCTTCGAGCGCGTCTGCCAGCTCGACGCGGCGCTCGCCCTGAAGCTGTCGCTGGGGGAGTGAGCGGGATGCCGAGGAACCGACTTGGGCGACGAGGGCGACGAGGGCGACGAGGGCGATGCGCGCGGATGCGCGTCGCGCCGAGAAGCTTGCCCGAGGGGCGGCGGTTTTGTTCTATGCTCGTTCGGCCTGCGGGCGCTCCGCCCGCTGCTGACGGGGAAAGGAGCCTGCGATGAGCGGATCGAAAGAGGGATCGGTCGCGCCGAAAGAGCGCGTGAACATCACCTACAAGCCGGCCACCGGGAACGCGAAGGAGGACGTCGAGCTGCCGCTGAAGCTCCTGATGCTCGGCGACTACACGCAGCGGCCGGATCCGCGGCCCCTCGAGGACCGCAAGCCCATCAACGTGGACAAGGACAACTTCCAGAAGGTCATGAGCGAGCAGAAGCTCGGGCTCACCTTCAATGTCAAGGACGTCCTCTCCGAGCAGGAGAACAGCGAGCTCACCGTCAACCTCAAGTTCCGCCGGCTCAGCGACATGGAGCCCGAGGCGATCGCGAACCAGGTGCCGGAGCTCAAGAAGCTGCTCGACCTGCGCGCCGCGCTGACGGCCCTCAAGGGCCCGCTCGGGAACGAGAAGGCGTTCCGCAGCAAGATTCAGCAGATCCTGAGCGACCCGGCTCAGCGCAACAAGATCGTGAGCGAGCTCGGGCTCGACAAGGAAGGGGAGTAAGCGATGGCGACGGAGACACAGGCCGCGGGGAGCGCGGGCGTCCAGACCCTCGAGGGGGGTTCGCTGCTCGACGAGATCCTCGCCGAGACGAAGATGACGCCCGGCGACGAAGGGTACGAGATCGCCAAGCGGGGCGTGCAGGCCTTCATCTCGGAGCTCGTCGCCCCGCGGCGCGAGGGGGAGAAGGTCGACAAGGCGTTTGTCGACGCGCTGATCGCGGAGATCGACGTCAAGCTGTCGCGGCAGATCGACGAGATCCTCCACAACCCGACCTTCCAGAAGCTCGAGTCCGCGTGGCGCGGCCTCAAGTTCGTCATCGACCGGTGTGACTTCCGCGAGAACGTCAAGGTCGAGATGCTCAACTGCTCCAAGGAGGACCTCCTCGCCGATTTCGAGGACGCCCCCGAGGTGCCGAAGAGCGGCCTCTACAAGATCGTCTACTCGGCGGAGTTCGGGCAGTTCGGCGGCAAGCCGGTCGGCGCGATCATCGCGAACTACGAGTTCGGCCCGGGCCCTCAGGACATCGCGCTCCTGCAGAAGTGCGCCGCGGTCGCGACGATGTCGCACGCGCCCTTCATCGCGGCGGCCGGGCCGCAGTTCTTCGGCCTGAAGGACTTCCAGGGGCTGCCCAACCTGAAGGATCTGAAGTCGCTCTTCGAGGGGCCGCAGTACACGAAGTGGAACGCGTTCCGCGAGACCGAGGACGCGCGCTACGTCGGGCTCGTGATGCCGCGCTTCCTGCTCCGCCTGCCCTTCGGCGCCAACACCGTCCCGGTGAAGGCGTTCAACTACGAGGAGGACGTGGTCGGCCAGCACGACGCGTACTGCTGGGGCAACGCGACGTACGCCTTCGCCACCCGGCTCGCCGACAGCTTCGCCAAGTACCGCTGGTGTCCGAACATCATCGGCCCCCAGGCGGGCGGCTCGGTGGAGAACCTGCCGCTCCACCAGTACGAGGCGATGGGCGAGATCCAGACGAAGGTGCCGACCGAGATCATGCTCACCGAGCGGCGCGAGTTCGAGCTCTCCGAGGAGGGCTTCATCGGCCTCACGTTCCGCAAGGACTCGGACAACGCCTGCTTCTTCTCGGCCAACTCGACCCAGAAGCCGAAGTTCTTCGGGCAGAGCGACGAGGGCAGGGCGGCCGAGATGAACTATCGGCTCGGGACGCAGCTGCCGTACATGTTCATCATGTGCCGCATCGCGCACTACCTGAAGGTGCTGCAGCGCGAGCAGATCGGTACGTGGAAGGAGCGCGCCGATCTCGAGAAGGAGCTCAACGACTGGATCGGCCAGTACGTCGCCGATCAGGACGTCGTCTCCGCGGCGACCCGCGGGCGCAGGCCGCTCCGCAAGGCGAGGATCATCGTGACCGAGGTGCCGGGGAACGCCGGCTGGTACAAGGTCGACATGCAGGTGCGCCCGCACTTCAAGTACATGGGCGCCTTCTTCACGCTGAGCCTCGTCGGCAAGCTCGACAAGGAGTGACCGCGGGCCAGGGCACCGCCGCCGCGCGCGGGGGTGCCAGGCCGTCGCGCGCCAGGCCGCGCCGCCCGGGGGTACGCTACCTCCCGCGGCGCGCCCTCCCACCGATCCCCGCTGGACGAGCTCGCCCGCTGGCGTAGGCTCGGGCCCATGAGGACGCTCTCCAGGATCTGCGTTTACTGCGGGTCGAACCCCGGCGCGTCGCCGGCTTACCGCGAGGCGGCCGTGCGGCTCGGCGAGCTCCTCGCGGCGCGCGGGATCGGGCTCGTGTACGGGGGTGGCCGCGTCGGGCTCATGGGCGCGGTCGCCGACGCGGCGCTCGCGCGCGGCGGCGAGGTGATAGGCATCATACCGCACTTCCTCAACCAGCGAGAGATCGAGCACCGCGGGCTGACCGAGCTCCGCGTGGTCGAGACGATGCACCAGCGCAAGGCGGAGATGGCCGCCCTCGCGGACGCCTTCATCGCGCTGCCCGGGGGCGTCGGGACGCTCGAAGAGCTGTTCGAGGTGTGGACATGGACGCAGCTCGGCTCTCAGGAGAAGCCGGTCGGGCTGCTCGACGTGGCAGGGTATTACCGCCCGCTGATCGCCTTTCTGGATCACGTCGTGGCCGAGCAGTTCATGAAGCCGGCACACCGCGCCGTGCTGCAGGTGGCCGACGACGCGGCGGCCCTCCTGGAGCTGCTCGCCGCGTGGTACCCGCGCGTCGAGCCCAAGTGGATGGCGCCCGGCGAGCGGTAGGCGCCGCGGCGCCGTGTGACGCGCGCCGCTGCCGGTTTCAGAGCACGCGCGCGAGGACCACCACCGAGTAGCCGACCGCCGGCTGCTTGCCGGCGTTGTGGTACGAGTGGCGCTGATCGCCGCGGAACACGGCGACGTCGCCCGCGCCGAGCGTGAACCGCTCGCCGCTGACCACGAGCTTCAGCTCCCCCGACTCGCACGTCAGGTACTCGCGGGTTCCCGGGGTGTGCGGGACGCCCGTCATCCGCCCGCCCGGGGGGAGCTCGATGCGATCCATCTCCATGCCCGGGATCGGGTCCGGCAGGAGCTTGCGGACGAGCGCCTGCCCGGGAGATCGCGTGGGGAGCGCGTCGCGCGCGTAGAGCTGGCACGTGGCGCGGGGCGCCGAGAGCATCTCCTCGATCGAGACCTGGAGCGCGGCGGCGGCCCGGTGCAGCACGCCGAGCGTCGGGTTCGCCGCGCCGGACTCGAGGTGCGCCCAGGTCGCTCGAGGCACGCCGGCGAGCTTGGCCAGCTGCTGCTGCGTCAGGCCGCGCGCCTCGCGCAGCTGCTTGATGTTCTTCGCGAGCCGCCCCGAGAGCTCCGCGTCCTGGTCCATGCCCGGAGATTAGCACTCTTCCAAGGAATTGGAGCACGTTCCAACAGGAGAACCGGCGCGGATTAGGCTGGGTCGAGGAGGAAAGCACAATGAACGACGAATCGACCGGAAGCGATGCGCTGATCCAGGCCGAGGCGAGCTCCCATCCGTCGCTCCCCCGCGCCGCGCGGGGCGAGCGGTTCGCGCCGCGGGCGGCGCTGGTCACCGGGGCGAGCCGCGGGCTCGGCGCCGCGCTCGCCCGGGAGCTCGCCCGAGAGGGCGCGAAGGTGGTCCTCGTGGCGCGCGAGCGCGCGCCGCTCGAGGCCGTCGCGGCCGAGATCGCCGCGAAGGGCGGGGTGGCGCACGCGCTCGCGGCGGACATCGGGGACAAGGCCCAGACGCACGCGATCGCCGGCGCGGCGGCGGCGCTGGTCGGGCCGATCGATCTGCTCATCCACAACGCGAGCACGCTCGGCAAGACGCCGCTGCCGATCCTGCTCGACACGGAGTGCGAGGATCTCGGGCGCGTGCTCGAGGTCAACGTGGTCGGCCCGTTCCGCCTGACGAAGGTGATCGCCGGCGCGATGGCGCTGCGGCGACGCGGGGTCGTCGTCCACATCAGCTCGGACGCGGCGGTGAACGCGTATCCGCGGTGGGGCGCTTACGGCGTCTCGAAGGCGGCGCTCGATCAGCTCTCGCGCACCTGGGCCGCCGAGCTCGAGGGGACGGGCGTCGCGTTCTACGCGGTGGATCCGGGCGAGATGAACACGCGGATGCACGCGAAGGCCATCCCTGACGCCGACCCGAGCACGCTGGCCGATCCCGCCGACGTGGCGAGGCGCATCGTCGCGCTCGTCGGCCGCGCCGGCGCGGTGCCGAGCGGCGCGCGCCTCGAGGCCGCGCGCCTCCCGGAGGCGCCATGAGCCCCGCCACATGGCCCCGCGACAACCCGCTCGATGAGCGGCTCCTCCACGTGGACCCGCGAGCGGGGCGCCTGCGCGACGCGCGCATCGCGGATCTGCCTGAGCTCCTCGAGCTGGGCGATCTCCTGGTCGTCAACGACGGCGCCACGCTGCCGGCCTCGCTCCACGGCGCGACCGAGCGCGGCGAGGCCGTGGAAGTCCGGCTCATCGGCGAGCTGTCCGAGGGGCGCTACTCGGCCCTCCTGTTCGGCGCCGGCGACTGGCACACGCGCACCGAGGATCGCCCGGCGCCGCCCGACCTCGGCCCGGGCGACGCGGTGACGTTCGGAGACGATCTGTCGGCCGTGATCGAGCGAAGGACCGCGGCGCGCCTCGTGGAGATCGCCTTTCGCGAGCGGGGCGCCGCGCTCTGGTCGGCGCTCTACCGGAGGGGGCGCCCGATCCAGTATGCGTACGTCGCGGGCCCGCTCGAGATCTGGCACGCGCAGACGCGTTATGCGAGCCGGCCTCTCTGCGCCGAGCTCCCGTCGGCCGGGCGGCCCCTCGTCTGGGGGCTGCTGCTCGAGCTGATCCGCCGCGGCGTGCGGATCGCCTCGCTCACGCACGCCGCGGGGATCTCGTCGACCGGCGAGCCGGCGCTCGACGCGCTGCTCCCGTTGCCGGAGCGCTTCGACATCCCGGAAGAGACGGTGGCGGCGGTGCGCGAGGCCAAGGCGAGCGGGCGCCGGGTCGTCGCGGTGGGCACGACGGTGACGCGCGCCCTCGAGGGCTGCGCCGCCCAGCACGGGGGTGAGCTCCGCGCCGGGCCGGGGTTCACCGATCTGATCCTTCACCACGGCTTCCGGCCGAGGGTCGTCGACGGGCTCCTGACCGGCGTGCACGACCCGACCGAGAGCCACTTCCGGCTCCTGGAGGCGTTCGCGCCGGCCCCGCTGCTCCACCGCGCGAACGCCCATGCGGAGCGAGCAGGGTATCTCTGTCACGAGTTCGGCGACTCCTATCTCGTCCTCAGCTCCACAGCCGGGATCTCGGCGACCCGTTCGACTTCCTGACGTGGTTCGCGTTTCCCGAGGGCGACGCCGCTACTCGAGCAACCATTCCTGTCCGTCGCCGGTACACGACCCGCCGCACGGATCATCATGGGTCTCGTACTGGGGTGTGAAGCTCCGCTCTCCGACGAGGACGCCATCCCGTCGCTCCGTCACGTCGACGTGCCGCGGCGTGCCTTTGATCGTGACCACTCGCGTGAACAGCCCCGGGACCTGGTTACAGGTGTAGCCCGCGGAGCTCCCCTCCATCGTCTCCGTGCATTCTATCGTCGGATGGACGACGATCAAAACCCTCCAGTTGCAGTCGACGTACGAGTAACCATCGCTAGTATCCGGCTCTCCTGTCCAGCTGTAGGCGCAGTGGATCTCGTCGCCGTCGAGCGAGACATCGAGTGTGTATTCTCCTGTCGGCAGGGTATTGTCCTTCGTCTTGACCGTGAGGACGAAGGCGTCCTCGCAGCCGTCTTGGCAGTCGCTGTCGCTGCAGCCAGCGGGGGCTGCGATCACGGGCAGCGCGGCCAGGAGCGCTGCGGTGCTTCGTGCCCACGTCTTACGTCGAACCATCGAATAGAGCGCTCCAATCATGGCCTGTCCTCTCTCTGTGCCATCGGCACGCCGGTCGCCGCGGCTGAAGCAACAGGCGGGCCAGCGCTGCAGACGACCAGCCTGGCTCTCCGGCAGCCATGGTTCTTCCACCGGCCGACGGAAGGGCATGGCCCGCCGCTCGGCGAGGAGGCGTGGCACGCGTGTCAGGGCGACGCTGGCCGCACGGGCCGTGCGCGCGCGCTGGATCGCGCCCTTGACCGCCGCTCGTTCATGAGTAAATAAACATTTACCAGATGTCCGGCGACGCAAAAATAGAGACGCGGCGGGCTCTGCTCGACGCCGCCGCAGAGGAGTTCGCGCGGCACGGGCCTGACGGGGCTCGCGTGCACGCCATCGTGGGGCGCGCCGGGGTCAACGAGCGCATGATTTACCATCACTTCGGGAGCAAGGAGGGCCTCTACCGCGCGGTCCTCGAGGACCAGTGGTCCGGCCTCATGCAGGGGTGGCGGCCGGCGCTCGAGGCGTCGGCGGCGCTCGAGCCGCGCGAGGGGCTCTGGCACGCGTTCACGATGTTCTTTCGCCTGCTCCTCTCGCGCCCGCTGTGCATGCCGCTCGCGATGCACGAGGCGATGAGCGGCTGGCAATCCGCGCCTCCGGCGACGCTCGCGATGCTCCCGTCGCAGCTGCGCGATCTCTACGAGCGCGGTCAAGCCGGCGGGGTGTTCCGGCGAGACTGCGATTTCGAGCACTTCTATTGCACCGTCATGGGCGCGCTGGCCGGGATCGGCATCTTCGGTCCGCGCTTCTCGGACCTCCGGGTGCGCCTCTCGTGTGACCCCGAGCTCGCGGCGCGCCTCGGCGAGCAGACCGTGAGCCTCTTGCTGGACGGCGTGACCACGCCTGGATGGGCTGGCCGCGCGGGCGCTTCAGAGGCCACGTGACGTGAGCCTCGTCGATCCGTGGTCGCACACGGGTCGTCGCTGATCAATCGTTGTCAATCGATCGTTGCTCAACAAGGAGAGCGCGTATGAACGTCGATGTCGTCATCGTAGGTGGCGGTCCGACCGGGTTGATGCTGGCCTGCGAGCTGCGGCTCGCGGGCGTGCGCCCCGTCGTGCTGGAGCGGTTGCCCGAGGCCACGGGGCTCTCCAAGGCGCTCGGCCTCGGCGGGCGCGCCGTGGAGATCCTCGACCACAGGGGCCTGCTCGAGCGCTTCCGCGCTGAGCAGAGCGTCACAGAAATGACGCGCTTCGTGCACTTCGGCGGGATCCCGCTGGCCGTCGGCGGCGACCACGCGCGCGTCTCCAGGCGCTTCCTGAGCATCCACCAGGCGCGCATCGAGGCGCTGCTGGAGGAGCGGGCGCGCGAGCTGACGACGGAGATCCGTCGAGGTCACGAGCTCATCGGGCTGGATCAGGACGACGAGGGCGCGACGATCGCCGTCCGAGGTCCGGACGGCGACTACCCGCTTCGCGCTCGCTTCGTGGTGGGGTGCGACGGCGGACGTAGCCATGTGCGCAAGCTGTCCGGGATCGGCTTCCCTGGCCTCCCGCCCTCTCGGCTCCTGCGCTTGGCCGACGTCACGCTGGCCGAGGGCGCGGTGGAGGACGGGCACCTCGTGCTCTCCGGGGGGCGCCGCGTTCGCTTCGGGCTCGGCGGGATCGCCCTGGTTCCGCTGGGAGCGGGGGTGTTTCGCGTGGTCACGTCGGAGCCGTATCCGCCGGACTTCGATCGCGACGCGCCGATGACGCTCGACGAGCTGCAGGCCAGCGTTCGCGCGGCGCTCGGCGAGGACCTGCCCGTCCGCGAGGTGCGGTGGTTGTCTCGGTTCACCGACGCCAGCCGCCAGGCGGATGCGTACCGCGCGGGCCGCGTGCTGCTCGTGGGCGACGCGGCGCACATCCATCTCCCCGCCGGCGGGCCGGGCCTCACCACCGGATTGCAGGACGCGGTCAACCTCGGCTGGAAGCTGGCCGCGGAGGTCCACGGCTGGGCGCCGCCGGGGCTCCTCGACTCCTACCATGTGGAGCGGCACCCCGAGGGCAAGCGCGTGCTCATGCACACGCGGGCGCAGGGCGCGCTGATGATGCGGGACGAGCGCGTCGCCGCGCTGCGGGAGCTGCTCGGCGAGCTGCTCAAGCACGAGGAGAGCCTGCGGTATGTCGTCGAGATGCTGGACGCGGCCGACGTCCGTTACGAGATGCCGACCGAGCCCGGGGAGCAGCATCCGCTGCTGGGGCGATGGGCGCCGGACGTCCCGCTGATCACGCAGGAGGGGGAGACGCGGGTCGCGCAGCTGATGCACGGGGCCAGGGGCGTGCTGCTCGACCTGACCGGCGGCGCCGCGCTCGGCGGCGTGGCTGCGCCCTGGGGCGGTCGCGTGGACGTCGTGAGCGCGCGCTGCACCGCGCTGCCGCGCCCCGCGGAGGCGCTGCTGATTCGCCCCGACGGCTACGTGGCCTGGGCGGCCGCGGCAGGCGAGCCCGAGGCCTCTGCCCATCGCCGGCTGCGCCGCGCGCTCACCACGTGGTTCGGCGCGGCCTGCGGCAGCTCCGCGGCGGCGTGAGCCCAGCGGCGTGCAGCGCCGGCGCAAATCCGGTAGAGGGCATCGCCCATGGCCGAGCCGTCCGAGACCCCTTTCGATCTGCTGGGCGGCGAGCCGGCGGTGCGCCGGCTCGTCGAGCGCTTCTACGATCTCATGGGCCGCGATGAGCCGGCGCTCGCGCGACTCCACGTCTGCGACGAGGGCGGCCAGGTCGCCCGCGAGAGCCGCGACCGATTCGCGCTCTTCCTGATCGGCTGGCTGGGCGGGCCGCAGGACTACATCGCGGCGCACGGCCATCCGCGGCTGCGGATGCGCCACGCGCGCGTCCCGGTCGATGTGGCGATGCGCGATGCCTGGATGCGCTGCATGCGGGCGGCCATGGCCGAGCTCGCCGTACCCGAGCCGCTCCGCGCCTTTCTCGACCAGCGCTTCGCCGAGGTGGCGGACTTCATGCGAAACCGACCGGGCTGAGCCTCGCCGCTCCACGCATCCGCGGCCGCGGCCGGAGCGGGTCTTGCAAGCGTTGCCAACGAGGTCGCCATGAAGAAGCAGAAGAAGCGCCCGCCGGCACGAACTACGATGCAGAAGGACGAGACGGCCCCGGCCGCCGAGAACGAAGGAGCGCGGGAGCCCTCGCCGGAGCGCGGTGTCGCCGGAGGCGCGGCCAAGGGCGCGTTTGTCGGAGGCCTCCTGGGCGGCGGCGGCGGCGCGGTCGTCGGCGGCGCCGCCGGCCTGATCGGGGGCGCGCTGGGCGACGACGACGACTCCGGCTGGTGACCGGCGCCGGCGATCGCCAGAACGCCACAGGGCGTGGCCGCCGGCCGCGTCACTCCGGCTTGAGCGCGGCGAGCGTGGCGCGCGTGAAGATCTCCGCGATGAGCCCGATGGCGCGCTCGTCGAGATCGAACGCGTGGTGATGGTGCGGCGCCGCGCTCGGCCCGCCCGCGCCCACCGTGAAGAGGCAGCCCGGGACGCGGCTCGTGAACTCGGAGAAATCCTCGCTGACCGTGAGCGGGCCGGGGTCCATGACCTCGGCGCGCTCCGTCGCCCGCGCGGCGGCCGTCACCAGATCCACGGGCGCGGCGGCGTTGGCCGTGACCGGCGAGCTCGACAGCACCCGGAACTCGCACGAGGCGCGGAGCGCCGAGCACACGCCGGAGGCGATCCCCTGGATGCGCTCGAGCGCGTGCTCGCGGTTCGGCTGCGAGAACCAGCGCACGGTGCCCTGGAGCGTCACGCGCTCCACGACGACGTTGGACGCGTTCCCGCCGGAGATGGCCGAGATGCTCACGACGAGCGGCTCGCCCGGCTTCGTCTCGCGCGCGACGATCGACTGGAGCGCGGTGACGACCTGTGCCGCGGTGTAGATCGGATCGACCGACATGTGCGGCAGCCCGCCGTGGCCCGCCTTCCCGACGACGGCGATCTCGAACGTGTCGATCCCCGCGAAGAACGGCCCGAGCCGCGTCGCCACGATGCCGAACGGGAAGGGCGAGATCACGTGCGCGCCGAGCGCCTGATCGACGCCGTCGAGCGCCCCCGCCTCGATCATCTGGAGCGCGCCGCCCGCGAGCTCCTCGGCCGGCTGGAAGAGGAAGCGCACCCTGCCGGCGATGCGGTCCCGGCGCGCCGAGAGCAGCGTGGCCGCGCCGAGCAGCGCGCTCACGTGGGCGTCGTGGCCGCACGCGTGCATCACGCCCCGCGTCTCGGACGGGAAATCGTGGCCGGACTGCTCCTCGACCGGGAGCGCATCCATGTCGGCGCGGAGCAGCAGCGTGCCGCCGGGGCGCTCGCCCTCGAGGTCGGCGATGACGCCCGTCCCGGCCACACCCGTGCGCACCGACAGGCCGAGCTTGCGCAGGCGCTCCGCGACGAGCTGCGACGTGCGCACCTCGGTGTAGCCGAGCTCGGGGTGCCGGTGCAGATCGCGCCGCACGGCGACGAGATCGCGGTCGAGGAGCTGCACGTCCCGGCTCAGGTCATCGGCCATGCGCGATGCTAGCACCCGCCTGGATGCGTCGCGTAGGCGTGGACGCATCGCGTAGGCGTGGATGCGTCACGCAGGCGTCGCTTGGCCGCTTTCTGCGCCACCGGCGCAACGATTTCGTGAATCCTCCACCCCGCATCGGGGCTTCTCCGGACGAAGGATGGAGGAGCTCATGAAACGCAATGTGGGGAACATGGATCGGTTGCTGCGTGGTCTGGGGGCGCTCGCGCTGGTGGCGTGCGCTTGGGCGGCGCCGCTGACGCTCGTGACGCGCCTCGCCGTGTTCGGTCTGGCGGGCGTGTACATGATATTCACGGCGCTCTCGGGCACGTGTTTCGGGTACGCTCTGATGGGCAGGTCCACATGCCCGCTCCAGCGAAGTTGAGGCGCTGAATGGAAGCGTCGAGTTCACACGAGCCGGTCTTCACGGCGGCGGCGCGCGGCGATGACGGCGCGCTGGAGCTGCTCGTCCGCGCGTACCACGACCGCGTGTACCGCTTCGGGCTGCGCGCGTGCCGCGACGCCTTCGACGCCGACGACGCGGTCCAGGAGGCCTTCACGAAGCTCGCGCGCCGCCCGGATGTGGCGCGCGATCCGGGCGTCCTCTCCTGGCTGATGACGGTGGTCCGGAACGCGTGCCTGCGCATGCTGCGCCCCTTCGCGCGGGAGCGCTCGCGGCTGGGGGAGCGGGTGGACGACATCGATGTGGTGCCATCGGGCGATCTCGATCCTCAGGCAGCGTTCGAGCGCTGGCGGCTGGTCCGCGCCGTGCATGAGGCGATCGCCGTGCTGGAGCGGCCCTATCGGGAGGTGCTCGTGCTGCGCGACGTCGAGGGTCTGACGGGCGAGGAGGTGTGCCAGATGCTCGGGCTCGGCGAGGCGGCCATGAAGAGCCGCCTGCACCGGGCGCGGCAGCTCGTGCGGCGGGAGATCCTCCGGCAGGAGGGCGCGCCTTCCGCGTCATGTGTGCGGGGAGGGGAGGAGAGGAGAAACATGCCATGTTCGTGAGCAGGAGCCTTGTTGAGCACCTCGCGCGCGGGGCGATCTGCCTCGCGGCCCTCGTGGCCTCGGTGCTCGTCGCGCGCGCGTCCCTCTGGCTGGCGATGGCGCTGTTGCCGGTCGCGCTCGTGGCGGTGGGCGGATGCCCGATGTGCTGGACGCTGGGGTTGATCCAGATGGTCAGCGCCAGGGCGCGAGGGGAGCACCTCGACGCGCCGTGCGACGACGGTGGATGCGCCTGGGCGCCGCAGAGCCGTCGATGAGCTAGCGCGAAGCGCTGGTCCCGGGGGCGCTCTCGGCGTATGGACACGGCCACCATGCATCGGGTGTTCATCGACGGGCAGGAAGGTACGACGGGGCTCCAGATCCGCGAGCGGTTGCAGGGCCGTCGCGATCTCCAGCTGCTCGAGATCGACCCGGAGCGCCGCAAGGACCCGGCGGCGCGCCGCGCGCTGATCAACGAGGCGGATGTGCTCATCACGTGCCTGCCCGACGACGCCGCCCGCGAGTCCATCGGGTGGATCGAGAACCCGCGGACACGCGTCATCGATCCGAGCACCGCGCACCGCACGGCCGACGGCTGGGTGTACGGCTTCCCGGAGCTGCGCCCCGGGCAGCGCGAGGCCGTCCGCGGCGCGCGGCGCGTCGCCGTCCCCGGCTGCCACGCGACCGGGTTCCTCGCGCTCGTGGTGCCGCTCGTCGACAAGGGGCTCCTGCCCAGGGACGCCCGCGTGATCGCGCACTCGCTCACCGGCTACAGCGGCGGAGGGCGCAAGATGATCCAGGCCTACGAGCAGGCCGACGGGGCCCGCCGCGAGCAGCTCCGCGGCCCGCGCCCTTACGGGCTCACCATGCAGCACAAGCACCTGCCGGAGATGCGCGCGATCGCGGGCCTCGACAGGGCGCCCCTCTTCCAGCCGGTCGTGGGCGACTTCTACAAAGGCATGCTCGTGTCGGTGCCCCTGTTCGCCGACGCCCTGGCCCGACCGGCGACGCCCGCCGCGGTGCACGAGCTCTACTCGAGCTATTACGCCGGCGAGCCGTTCATCCGGGTGATGCCGCTCGGCGGACAGGGCGCGCTGGACGACGGCTACCTCGGCGCGCTGGAGTGCAACGACACGAACCGACTCGACGTGTTCGTGTTCGGCAAGCCGGATCAGATCCTGGTCGTGGCGCGCCTCGACAACCTCGGCAAAGGCGCCTCCGGCGCGGCGGTGCAGAACCTGAACCTGATGCTGGGCACGCCGGAGGCCACCGGCCTCGACTGAGCGTCACCCGGGTCACCCGGCGCGCGTGTAGAGCCGCGGCGCCGAGCTCTCGAGGGCGGCGATCAGGCGCTCCGCGGCGTCGGCCGAGGCGCGCCGGAACGCGATCCGCCACGGCCGGCGGAGCGGGCCGGACGAGAGCCGCTTGACCGCGAGGTCGCCGCCGCCGAGATAGGATTCCGTCACCCACTCCGACAGGGCCGCGATCCCCATCCCGGCGCGCGCCGCGTCGATCACGGCCTCCGTGAGCGGGAAGCGCAAGAGCTCGATCTTGGGCCGCTGCCGCCCGAAGACGGCGCTCATGAACCAGCGCGCCTCGGCCGGCGGCGCGTTCGACGTGATCAGCGGGCCCTTCCGGAGGTGGTCGCGCGTGAGCGACGCGCGCCCGGCGAGCGGGTGCGAGGTCGAGATCACGAAGACGACCTCGTCCGAGAAGAGCGGCCGCTCCACGAGCGCGGTGCCCGCCTCCCGCTCGCTCGGCAGAGGTGACGTGGTGAGCAGCGCGACGTCGATGTCTCCCCGGACGAGCGCGGCGACCGGATCGTGGGTGTGCTCCACCGCGAGCACGATCTCGAGGCGGGGCAGCCTGCGCCGGAGGCTCGTCATCGCGGAGGGCAGCCAGCGATACGCCGTGTAGCACTCGCACACGAGGCGGACGCGCGTCGTCGCGGCGACCGGCGCCGCGACCTCTCGCTCGAGCTCGCGCAGCTGCGCGAGGACGAGCCCGGCCCCCGCGATGAGCCGCTCGCCCGCGGCGGTCGGCGTGACCCCGCGCGCGGTGCGCTCGAAGAGGCGCGCGCCGACCCGATCCTCCGCCTGGGCGAGCGCCCGGCTCACGGCGGACTGCGTGATGTGCATCGCCGAGGCCGCGCCGGCCGTGCTCCCGGCGGCCGCCAGCGAGAGGACGAGCTCCAGATCGCGGATCTCGAGCTGAGGCCGCGGTCCGATCGCAAGGGGCGCAGGGGGAGGTGTTATGCGTGACACGCATAGACCCTATCACGACGATGCGTTGGACGCACAGCCCCCTGAGCCGCACCTTGGGCGCCGTCAGGAGGTTTTCATGAAGCTCTATTTTGCTCCGCTCGCATGTTCTCTCGCCACGCGCATCGCCCTCTACGAGGCCGGCGCGGAGGTGTCTTATGTGGAGGTCGACCTGAAGACGAAGCGGATCGAGGGGGGCGCCGACTACCGCGCGATCCACCCGCTCGGGTTCGTCCCTGCGCTCGAGCTCGAAGGCGGCGAGATCCTCGCCGAGAACGCGGCGATCCTTCAGCTCGTGGCGGATCGGTTCCCGAAAGCGGAGCTCGCGCCGCGGGATCCGCTCGGCCGGGCGCGGCTCCAGCAGTGGCTCGGCTTCATCGGGAGCGAGCTCCACAAGGCGGTCTACAT
This sequence comes from Sorangium sp. So ce375, assembly GCF_051473855.1. NCBI lineage: Bacteria > Pseudomonadati > Myxococcota > Polyangiales > Polyangiaceae > Sorangium > Sorangium sp. So ce375. Next base: position 7,003,187 of record NZ_CP150335.1, on the reverse strand, counting down.
GCCGCTCCTGGACAAGACGGCGCCGGCGGAGGTGAAAGCCTATGCGCTGGCCGGGGCAGCGCGCCGCCTCGGCTGGGTGGCCGACCGGCTCGAAGCGCGGGAGTTCCTGCTCGACCGTTTCTCGGTCGCCGACGCGTACCTCTTCGCGGTGCTCAACTGGTCCGTGGTCACGCCGATCGATCTGAAGTCCTGGCCGGCGCTCGCCGCGTACCACGCGCGCCTCCACGAACGTCCGAGCGTGGCGCGCGCCTTCGCCGAGGAGCGGGAGGGGTACTTCAAGGAGCAAGCGCGGCACGCGAAGGCCGCCGTCGACGCGCCGGCGCCGAACGGTTGATCCCAGCGGATCGCGCCCGGCGCGCGCGTCGGTCGGCGCCGGCGCGCTGGGCACGGCGCGACGGCGGATCGGCCCGAGGCGACGATGGCGTGCGACGGGAGCGGACACAGGAGGACGGAATGCGAGAGGAGGCGACGGCAGGCGACAAGCGATGAGGCGATGAGAGGCGAGGGCGTGACGCGTGATGCGTGATGCGTGATGCGTGATGCGTGATGAATGATGTGAGGCGGGCGGCGAAACCATGACCCCATGACGCACGAACATGGACATGCACATGGACGACGGCCGCGTGACGTCATTGTGCTTTCACGAATCCAGCTTCTCATGCGCGACCGGCTCTGATACGAGAGTCATCATGAGACACTTGCGACGATTCTTCGTATGTTCGGTCCTGGCCATTGCTGCGATCCCGGTCGGTTGCACGGCGGACGCGCCGGATGACGCCGCGCAGGAGTCCGAGGTCGGCTCGCTCAGCCTCGCCCTCGTCGGGAACAGCTCCTCGGGCGCGACGTACCGCCTGTCCCAAGCGTGGTTCGATATCTTCGGCCCGACGGCGCGGACCATCTACGGAGGTGCCGACACGCCGGCGCTCACCGAGGTTCTGCCCGTCGGCTACTATGACGTCGTGCTCCGGCCGGGCTGGGTCCTCGAGCGGTGGACGGGCGGTAGCTACCAGCCCGTCTCGGCGACCCTCACGTCGGCGAATCCGGTGCGGGTGTACATCGGCGAGGGCGCGACGTCGACCGTGGCGTTCCAGTTCCGGGCAGACGGCGACATCATTGCCGTCGGGAATGGAAGGCTCGACATCGTCATCGGGGTCGACGACACGACGCCGCCGCGTGAGGACACCGATGTGGCCTGCAGCAACGGCATCGACGACGATGGAGATGGCCGCCCCGATTGCTCTGATCCTGACTGTCAGATGCAACCGTTCTGCGGGCCGGTCGGCGAGGACACGGATTGGGAGTGCAGCAACGGCTACGATGACGACATGGACGGCCTCGCGGATTGCGCCGATCCGGACTGCCAGGGGTATCCGTTCTGCCACCCGTGGCGCGAGGACACCGACGTGGCCTGCAGCAACGGCTACGATGACGACGGGGACGGTTACGCGGATTGCTCCGATGCGGACTGCCAGTCGCAGCCGTTCTGCGTGCCTTGGCTCGAGAACACCAACTGGGCGTGCAGCAACGGCGTCGATGACGACGCGGACGGGCTGGCGGATTGCGCCGATCCCGAGTGCCAGGGGCAGCCCTCCTGCGCGATGTCGGGCCTCGTCATCGAGGACTTCGAGGACGGCGATCTCCTCATCTCCCCGCCGTACGCCAGCCGCACTCCGCCGTTCACGGGGCCCTGGGGGACGTACGACGACGGGACCATCCCGCCGGTCGACCTGTTCCCCGTTCCCGGGCCGTTCAGCTCGACCGCGCTCGCGGCGCGCTCCCCGGGGGTGCCGTCCGCGTCGGGCGCTGGCGTGGTGCTGGCCTTCGACATGTGGCCCGTCGATCTGTCGGCGTTTCAGGGCATCCGCTTCAGCATCCGTACCCAGGGCGCCCCCGTTCGCTTCGAGGTCGGCACGCTCCTCACCAGGCCCGAAGGCGGGGTCTGCTCGACGTGCTACGACAGCCACGGGAACGATTTCTGGTTCGGGCCGGAGTGGGCTACCGTGGAGCTGCGTTGGTGGGATCTGGTGCAGCAGGGGTGGGGCACGCCGGTGCCGTTCGAGCCGTGGGCCGTCACGAGCCTGAACTGGCGCACGTCTCCGGGGCAGCCGATGCACATCGAGATCGACGACGTCCAGCTGTTTTGAGCTCGGGCGCCCAGGGAGCAGCGCCAGCGCTGGTGCTGCTCCCGAGCGCCTGGTCGCCCAGGATCGTCCCTGGCGCCTTGGCCTCATGGAGGTTCGCTCCCCGGGCCGGCTTCCCGCGGTCGCGCTATGCGACGTCGCGGGTGGGCGGCGCCGGGCGCGCGGTCAAACGCCGCATGCAATGCGTAAGGCCGGCCCGCAGGTTGGCCTTTGTCACGATGGCGCTGAGATCGAGCCCCAGCGCCACCATCGTCTGCGCCACGGTGGGGCGGATGCCGCAGATGATCCCCTCGGCGCCGAGCAGCTGGATGGCCCGCACGAGCTTGATCAGGTGATCGGCGACCTTCGTGTCCACCATCTGAACGCCGGTGAGGTCCAGGACCGCAAAGCGCGCCCCGCGGCTCGCGATCGCCTCGAGCAAGCTCTCCATCGCGTCGGCCGTCCTCGCGCTGTCGACGACGCCGATCATGGGCAGCGCCAGCACGCCGTCCCACACCTCGATGATCGGCGCGGCGAGCTCCCGGATGACCCGCTGCTGCGCCTCGATCACGTCGAGCTTCGTCTGGAGCGCCTGCTGCGCGCGCTGCCCCTCCGTGACGTCGAGCGAGAACCCGAGGACGGAGCTGACGTGCCCCTCTTCCTCGGAGAGGGGGACCATCCAGCTCTCCCACACACAGCCGTGCGCCTCGGCCATCCCGTGCACCGGGTCGCCGGCCAGCGCGCGCCTGACGGCGACCCTGGCGTCGCTGTAGAGCTCAAAGATGTTCGCTCCGACGTGCTGGCCAGGTCGATGGCCGACAGCCTCGAGCCCCTTGCCTTCATGGTAGAGATACGTCCCCTCGGCATCGACGGCCCACATGGCTATCGGAAGGGCTTGGATCAAAGCGCGGAGCATCCTGTCCCGAGCCCTCAGCTCGGTCAGCTCGTCGAGCGCGCCATCGCCGATCAGCGCGTCTCGGAACGAGCCGTAGACCAGCCCATCCGAACGCGCGCTGCGCACCACGCACGCGAGCGGTCTGTAGCTGCGCTCCGCGCTCACGACGCGGCCGTGGACGTGAACGGGGTCCGTGCTCTCGCGCACTTGCTCCCACCTTGTGGTGAGCGCGCAGCGGTCCTCCGGGTGGAAGAGCTCGGTCAATGGGGTTCCTTGCGCGAGCGCGGGCCCGATCGTCTGGCCCAGCGCGTCGCTCCATCTCAGCAGCGCTCCGTCGCTCCCGGCGACGAACAACATCTCCGTGGAGTGTGCGATAAAGTCATCCAGCGAGCTCAGTGCTCCGTTTGCGTCAGCCATCGTATTCCCCTCCGCAACCGGACAGGCATACCGGGATTGCGCATAACAAGGTAGATCGATGACCGCACGCGAATAGTAGGGCGCAATCCGCGACGCGCACGAAGGCATGGCCTTAATCCAATCGTCGGAGCACACGAGGGGGACATACCGCCTGGGGCCACGCTCGCCGCGCGATCTACGGCGATCCGTACGACCGGTACGTACCGGTTCGTCCGCGTCGGAGCGCCTGAGAGGCGCTCTCAGGCGCTGGAGCCGGGGCTACGGGTCGGAATGCCGAGCAGATAGAGCTTCTTCGCTCTCCCGCCGGTCACGCCCTTTTCCCATCTGTAATCTGCATTCCGGAGCCCGCTCAGCAGCTCATCCAGGTCGTCGAGCGTGTAGGTCCGCGCGTTCGAGACCGCTCCGTCCCATGCGAAGCACAGCGGGATGATCGGCACGAGATAGGTGAAGACGAGCTGCCGCGCGGTCATGGGCCTCACCAGGGGCGTGATGAGGAGGCACATCACGAAGTTGATCGGAAGGGCGAGCCACCCGAGGAACATCGGATGACTGTTGTCGCTGATCTCGAAGATACAAATCGGCTGCCTGCTCCTCTGGGCCGACTCCAGTATCTTCCTCGCGTCCTCCGGCCTCATGTGATGAAAGCTGCTGACCATCGTTCTAAGGCCCGCGAAACCAGCCGCCTCACCGCCGATCTTCGTGGCGTCCACCGGGCTCGTCCGGTAGGATACGTTGCTCCCTTCCTGGTTGTTGATGAGCGCCGCCGCCTCCATGCTCGGGTACAGGTCCGTGAGCGTCAGCTTGATGTCCTCGAACCCGGGCTTTTCGCGCAGGCTCCGCACCACGTCGATCATCGGCCCGCCGCTCCCGGAGCAGAGGTCGATGATGTTCGATGTGCTCGACTCCTTCAATGCTCTGGCGACCAGCTCCGCCAGCGCCTCGGTCGTGCCCAGCGCTTTGTGCATGATCACGATCAGGCGTGTCATGCAGGCCCGTAGCCACCCGGGAAACCAGCTGAAATCCTCTAGCTCGAACAGGTGTATGCGCTTCATTCGTTCCTTGGGGTCGTGCGGTCTGGCCGCGCGCGGCAGCGCGGGGCGGGCGCTGGATCTGTCGGGCGGCCGGTCGTCTCGCCGGCTGCCCGCGCAGATCGAGTCTAGTCAATTTCGCTCTACCGCGCGATGGGATGGAGGTGCGCCGTGATGCGGATGATCTTCGAGATGGAGACCGCGGACCCGGACGACTTCATGACGCTGCTCTGGCTCGCCGATCATCCCGGCGTCGAGCTGCTCGGCGTGCTCGTCACGCCCGGCTCCCAGGATCAGTGCCGGCTGGTCCGCTGGGGCCTCGATCGCTGCGGGCGGCCGGAGGTCCCGATCGGCGCGCTGCACGGCCCCGCGTGGTGGGCGACGAGCGAGGGCCAGAAGGCGCGGGTCTCCCGCTTCCACGAGGTGTGCTACGGCCCCGGCATCGTGGAGCACCCGGCGGGCGAGGTCGCGGGCGGCGCCGCGCTGCTCGCCGAGCTGCTGCGCGATCCGGACGCCACGGTGCTCGTCGGCGCCGCGCCCAAGAACATCGGCAAGGCGTTCAAGGACGCCCCTGGGCTCCGGCTCGCCCGCTGGGTGCAGCAAGGCGGCTTTGCGGGCGACAACCTGGTCGCGGAGCCGCTCGAGAAGTTCCGTGGGCGCCTCACCTGTCCGAGCTTCAACCCCGGCGGCGCGCCCCGGGAGACGCTCGCGCTGCTCGCCTCACCGCAGATCGAAGAGCGGAGGTTCGTGTCGAAGAACGTGTGTCACGGGGTCGTCTATACCCGGGCCATGCGCGACGCGCTGAGCCGGCGGCTCGCCGGGCGATCGCCGCGGACCGGCCTGACGATGATGGTCGACGCGCTCGATCGGTACCTCGAAGACAAGGGCGTCGGCAAGGCGATGCACGACCTCGTGGCGGCCGCCTGCGCGCTCGACGAGCGCGTGTGCGACTTCGTGGAGGTCGAGATCTATCGCGAGAAGGGAGAATGGGGTGCGCGCGCCGCGGCGGGCACGCACACGCAGATCTCGGTCGGGTTCCACGAGGAGCGCTTCCTCGACGTGCTCGCGCGCTAGGCGCAGGCGGAGCTCAGCGGCCTGCGCAGGTCGTGCGGAGGGCGCGCGCCTTGTCGATGCACGCCGCGAGGGCGTCCTCGGGCGGCTCGTCCGGGCACGCGGCCTCGAAGGCGCGGATGGCGTCGCGGAGCCCTGCCGCGCCGCCGACGCCCAGATCGAGCTTGTGCTTGCGGGCGTCGTCGTCGTCGTCGCCGCCGACGAGCAGGAGCGTTCCGACCACCGCCCCGACGACGACGACGCCCGTGACGACGCCCGCCACGATCACGCCCGTCTTGCCGTCCACGTCCGGCGGCTCCGCGTCCGGGAGCGACGGCGTGCCCGCCGGGATCGGCTTGGCCTCGAGGCCCGCGGCGAGCGCGGTGGTGGCGATGCCGCCCGCGAGCCCCAGGCCGCCGATGACGAGGCTCGACACCGTGAGCGCGCTCGGCCCCGCGTCCGCGCGCGCGCTCACGCTGGCTTCGATGCGCACCTGCGCGGCGTTGCACGCGGCGTAGGCGTCGAGGCGGTGGATCTCGAGCGACGCGCGGGGCGCGGTCTCCGGCGGCAGCTTCGCCGCGAGGATGATGTCGTCCGCCGAACGCCGGAACGTGAGCGGCTCGGGCGCGGCCGCAGGCGGCGTGGAGGCCTTGCCGCAGCCGGCCAGTCCACACGCGATGAGCAAGAGCGTCGTGCAGGAGAGGGCATGATCGCGCGTTTGGGTCATACAGCCACGCTACGCCGATCGAGCGCGGTTTCGTCGAGCGAAATTCGCCCCATCGCAGATCCGATCATCGCCGGCGAGCGGGCTGAGCCTGGATGACAACGTGGTGGGGTCGACGCGTCGAGGAGCGGAAGGTGCGATATGCGCAGGCCTTTCGACCGCCCCGAACGTGAGCTTCACCGCGTGTGTTAAGATACCATCCTTGGCGGCCGGCCTCGCGTCTCGCGGGGAGAGGGCCGGTCACGGCGAGGGTCTTCGCAGGATGAGATTCGAGCGGGCGCTGCGCGAGGTCAGGAGATGAGCACGGCCGATCGCCGGCGGCCGGCGGATGTCCTCGAGGCGCTCCTCCGGGAGCCGCAGCGCCGCGCGCTCTGGCAGGCGTCGGCCAGAGCGCTCATGCCGTTCCGCCGCGGTCCGGTGCCCGCCGAGCTCTCGGCCGATCTTCTGGTGCGGGTCCTCGACCTGCGACGTCCTGCCGAGGGGTACGACGAGAAGCTCTATGCACGTCTGGACGTCGCGCACCTGCGCGGCCACGTTGCGCGCACGCTCGGGAGGATGGGCCGTCGCGCCGCCGTCGCGGTGCCGGTGCTCGTCGGGACGCTGCGCGAGCCGCTCGGGGAGCGGTGCTCGCCCATGTGCTGCTCGGCCTCGTCCGTGCGTCACGAGCAGATCCTCGCCCGGGTCAGCGTGCTCGATGCGCTGCGCCGGCTGGGCCCGCAGGCAGGGAAGAGCGTGCCGGCCGACGTCGTGGCGGCGCTCCTCGCGCCGGCGTCCCGCAGGATCGCCCTGAGCGCGGCGGAGCTCCTCGCGCGACATCCGGAGAGCGCGCTTCACCACCGCGCGGCGCTGCTCGAGGCGCTCGAGCATCCATACGCGCCCGTGGTCGAGGCGGCCGCGCGCGGGCTCTCGCGGGCGGCCCCGAGCGCCGCGCGCGAGGCGGTGCGTCCTCTGACGACGCTGCTCCGACACGAGCAGGGCGGCGTGCGGCGCGCCGCGATCCGGGCGCTCGTCGCGATGCGCCCGGGCGCGAAGGGAAGCGAGATCGCGCGGGCGGAGGAGCGCTTCGTGTGGCTCGCCGAGCGCGATCCGGACGCGGCCGTGCGGGCGGTGGCCCGCCGCGCCCTCGGGTCGCTCGGGGGCCCGTCGGGGGTCGACGGTGGCTAGGACTTCCGCTCGCCGCTGTCGCCGAGCATCCCCTCGGGCTTGAGCCCGATCACGAACTTCCCTCCGGCCTTCGCCATCTCCCCGAGCGCCTCGATCTCCCACAGCTTGAGCAGCGCGGGGGTTATCGGCGATCGCCCGCGCCTCCTCGATCTGGGCGGTCAGCTTGAGCTGAATCCGCTCCTTCTGAGCAGGAAGGAACGCTCGCGTCCGGGTCCCTCACGGGGTGAACGCCCGCAGCAGCCGATCGCGCTGCGCCCGCACATAGCGGATGTCCTCTTCGTACAAAGCGGGGTGGCCGGCCGCGATGTGCGCCTGGGATGCCGTGTCGCCGGCCGCGGCCCGCGCGCGCATCGAGGCGAGCAGCGCCGTCAGCCGGTCGGCCACGGTGTCGAGCAACTGGGGCCCGGGGGCGAAGCCATAAGCGCGGCAGAACCGAGCTGCGTGCCGCGCCTGGTCCTCGGGGCTGCCGGCGCTGTCCGGGTTGCTCGGCGCGTGTAGCGGCGCGAAACGGTAGACAGCGTACGCCACGTCCCACACGCGCGGGCTCGGATGAGCGGTATCGAAATCGATGAAGCCGACGACCCGGCCGCCGCGGACGACACAGTTGTACGGCGCGAGGTCGCCGTGACAGATCACGTCGGCCGGCGGGCGGGGCGGGAGCTGCCACCGGTCGTCCGGTCCTGACACGAACGTCGCGCTCGCGTCGTGAAAGCGGCGCAACAGGGTGGCAGCGGACGCGAGGAGCTCGGGAGTGCGCAGCTCGGCCGGGAGCGGGTTGTGTACCTCGCCATCGAGGTACGACAGCACCTCGTTCCCCTCGTCGTCGTGCCCGAGCGGCTCCGGCGCCGCGTCGAAGCCCGCCGTCCGGAGGTGCCGCAGCAGCCGGTGGATGGCGGGCGTCGCCGCCGTCGCGGGCCGGTGGACCCTGTCGCCGCGCCGGCGCACGGTGTTCACGCCGCCCTTGAATACCTGCTCATCGCCCATGCAGAGCCCTCCTCGCTGCGGCCAATGTTGTGGTGGCGCATCACAGAGCAGCACGTCCGGGCGCCTTTCGTCAGCGCGCCTCGGCGCGCTACGGTCGGATGAGGAGCTCCTCGAGGACGGTAGTCAGCTCATCGACCCTCACCGGCTTGGTCAGGTACCGATAAAACCCGGCCTGCTCGGCGCGGCGGGTATCCCGGGCCATCGCCGCCGCGCTCAGCGCGATCACGGGGATGTCGCGCGTCTCCGGCCACTCCCCGAGCTTGCGCACGGCCTCGTAGCCGCTCATCCCGGGGAGGTTGATGTCCATGATGACGACCTCGGGCTGCCGTGAGCGCGCGAGCTCGATGCCGATCTCGGCGTTCGGCGCGGTGATCAGGTGAACGCGCTCGAACTCGGAGATGAGCTCCTCCATGAACGCGATGTTCGACGGGTTGTCTTCAACGTACAGGACCGAATGGCGGACGCTGCCGGGCCCGGCGAGCGGCGACGCCTCCAGGCGCGCATCCGCCTGCGCCGGGGCGACGACCGCCGGCGGCTCCTGGTGCGCCGGGAGCTCGATCCAGAACTCGGACCCTTCGCCCGGTACGCTGGCGAAGCCGACGCCGCCGCCCATGAGCTCCGCGAGCCGCTTCGTGATGGCGAGGCCGATCCCGGTCCCCTCGATAGGCCCTGTCTCCTGGCCGGCGCGCTGGAAGGGCTGGAAGATCTTCGCGTGCTGCTCTTGAGGGATGCCGATGCCGTTGTCGATCACGCAGATCTTCACGACCCCGTCCTCCGGCATCGACACCGCGATCGTGGCGCGGCCTCCCCGCCGGCCGTACTTGATCGCGTTCGAGCCGTAGTTCATGAGGATCTGCGCGAAGCGCGTGCGATCCGCGGTGATCTTGGGGAGCTCCCCGGGGAGGGGCGCGAGCGCGATCTCGATCCCGGCGCGCTGGGCCATCGGGTCGAGCGTCGCCTTCACCTCGGTCAGCACCTCGGGGACGTTCACCGGCTCGATCGACACCGTGACGCGGCCCGCCTCGATGCGCGAGAGGTCCAGGATGTCGTCGATGAGCTTGAGCAGGTGCTCGCCGCCCTTGAGGACGTGCTCTATCCGCTCCTTCTGGCGATCGGTGAGCGGCGTCTTCCTGTCGCGGTGCAGGAGCTGCGCGAAGCCGAGGATCGCGTTGAGCGGCGTGCGGAGCTCGTGGCTCATCGAGGCGAGGAACTCGCTCTTCGCGGAGCTCGCGGCCTCGGCGATGCCCCGCGCCTTGCGGAGCTCCTCCTCGCGCTGCACGTCGCCGGTCGTGTCCCAGAGGGTGCACACGGTGCCGGCCTCGGCCGTGCGGCGCTCGGTCGCGCGCAGGCTGCGCCCGTCGCTCGTGCAGAGATCCAGCGTGCCATTCGGCTCCGCGTGGTAGGCGAGCATCCTTTCGCGGAAGGCGGCCGGAGGCTCGCCGCCGAGGGCGAACTGCCCCGCGGCGAGGCTCTCGACGAGGATCTCATCGTAGCTCCGCCCGACCATGGGGCCGTTCACCCGCGCGCCGAGCCAGTGCCGATACACGCTGTTGCAGAGCGCGAGCCGATCCTGCGCGTCGAACACGGCGAACGCGCCCTGGAAGCTCTCCACCGCGCTCCGCAGGAGATCGCTGGTGCTCTTTGCCGCGGCCTCCAGGCGCTTGCGCTCGCTGATGTCGCGGATGGCGCTCGAGACGAGCGTGCCCCCCTCGCTCGCCAGCGGGCTGAGGCTGATCTCGACCGGGAACTCGCTGCCGTCCTTCCGGCGGCCGAACAGCTCCACCCCCGACCCCATGGGGCGCGCCTTGGGAGCGGCGATGAACGCCGAGCGGTTCGCGACATGAGACCGCTGGAACCGCTCAGGGAGCAGGATCTCGATCGCCTGCCCGATGAGCTCGCCGCGCGCGTAGCCGAACATCCGCTCGGTCTGGAGGTTGACGAACACGATACATCCCCGCTCGTCGACGACCACCATGGCGTCCGGCGCCGCGTCGATCAGCAGGCGGAACGTGCCGTCGTCGAGCTTTCGGACGCCGGGCGCGTGGGGCGCGTGCTCGGGTGCAGTCAGGCGCTCGGTGGAGAAGGTTTCATGTGTCATCGGGGAGCCTCACACAGAACACGGCGCCAGGCGCGTTGTCCTCGATACGGATGTTTCCGCCGTGGGTCTCGACTGCCATTTTGCAGAACGCGAGCCCGAGGCCGCGGCCGGCGCGGTGGAGGGCTGGCGCATCACCTCCGAGCTGGACGAAGCGATCGAACACCTGCTCGCGCAGCTCGACGGGGACGCCGGGCCCCCGGTCCGCGACGCGGATCTCCACCTCGGCGCCGTCCTTGATCGCGCTCACCGTCACCGCCGTCCCGGCCGGAGCGTGGACGATCGCGTTCTCGAGGAGGTTCTCGATCGTGCGGCGGAGCAGGTCCGGGTCGGCCCGGACAGCGGGCACCTCGACGGCCTCGCGCAGCGAGATCGAGCGGGAGCTCGCGCGCAGGTCGAGCGCGGCGAACGCCTCGAGGACGAGCGCGCGGAGATCGACGCTCGCTCGCTCGGGGGCGAGCCTCCCCTCCTCGCTCTTGCTGATGTCGAGCAGGTTGTAGATGAGCCGCAGCAGGGCCCGCGCCTGGTCGCGGATGTGCCGCGCGGAGTCGCGCGCCTGCTCCGGGAGCGCGCGGTCCCGGAGCAGGAACTGCGCGTGCAGGTCCATGCTGCTCACGGGGTTCTTCAGATCGTGCACTACGAACGCCGTGAGCCGCTCCTTCTGGAGCTGGAGGCGCATCAGCGCGTCGCGCTGCTGCCGGACGAGCTCGACGTGGTCGCGCAGCTCGGCGCCGAGCCGGCGCAGCCGCAGGGCGGTCTGCACCCGCACGAGCAGCTCCGACGGGCGGATCGGCTTCGTCAGGAAGTCGTCGCCGCCGGCGCGGAGCGCGCTGTCGAACGTGTCGACGTCGCGGAGCGCCGTCAAGAACACGATCGGCGTGCTCGCGCCCTCGGGCAGGCTGCGGATCCGGGAGCACACGGCGAACCCGTCCATCCCGGGCATCCGCACGTCGAGCAGCACGCAATCGGGCTTGTGGAGCTCGAATTGCTGGATTCCCTCCTCGCCGGTGACGGCGAGCACGACCTCGTAGCCGTCGTCCTCGAGCGTGGCCTGGGCCAGGGCGCGGTTCTGTTCGTTGTCGTCGACGACTAGAACCCTGGATCTCGGCTCGTGCTGTTCCATGCGCCCTCGGCTCCGGGCGCGAGATTACATGAGGGGCAACGGTCCTACCACAGTCTTCAGGCCACGCTCGTCCGCTGGACGGCGCCCCGAGCCATGCACAACGACGGTGTCCACGTCGAGCGGCTCGAAGAGGCGCTGAGAGCGATATCGATGGACTCCGGGGACTCCGGCGCATTCCGCCCCGTGTCGCTCGCCTCTCCCACGCACGAGGCGAGACGATTCGATAGGTCGTGACCGGATCAACGGCCAACCGTCTTGGTGCCGATCGCGCGCACCGCCAGCGCCGCGAGCAGCGCGCACAGCCACGCGAAGCCATAAGCGGCCGCCGGGGGCGCCCACGCGAGCCCCACGCGCAGCGCCACGAAGAAGGAGGCGAAGCCGAGCAGGCCGCGCGCGAAGCCCGCGAGCAAGGCCACCGTGGCGGCCGCGCCGTGCCTGGGCAGGGTGAAGCACGGCAGGACGTTGCCGGTGATGGGGACGGCGAGCAGCAGCCCGCTCACGCCCGCCGGCACAGCGCCAGCGCTGCGCACGATGCAAAAGGCCATGGCCACCGCCGCGGCCACGCGGCAGGCGAGCTCGACGCGCGGAATGGTCACCGCCGCGGGCGGCTCGCGCAGGCGCGGCAAGGCGAGCGCGCCCAGCGCGGGCGACGCCAGCGCTGCGGCGCACGCGAGCGGCGGGGGCAACCGCAGCGCGAGGAGCGCCGCCCCCGCCGACAGGAAGGCCGCGTTCGCTGTGAGCAGCGCCACGCCCCAGCGCCGACCCCACCGCGCGCACCACGCGAAGCCGAGCACATGGACGATCGTGGCCGGGAGGCACACCAGCGTCGCGAGCGCGATCTCGCTCGCGTGGGCGGGCGTCTCCTGCAGCAGCACGAAGCCCATGATCGGGCCCACGATCATCGGCAGTCCGGCGATCGTGCCGCCCACCGCGTGCCCGAAGCGGCGCGCCGCCAGCGAGGCGAGCAGCACCGACGCGCCGACCAGCGCGAGCTTCAGCAGCACGCGGGCCCGCGCCTCCATCGAACGCGCCGCACGACACGCATGGGTCGCGGGCCCTGTAGGGCTGCGCGCCATGTGAGACAATGCCGGAAGCTCACCCGCTCGGCGCCTCAGGGTGGTCAGACCTCCGGCGCACGGCGCGCGCCGACCAGGGCGCCGAGGACCGAGGCCGCGCCTCGACGCTGCGACGCACCACGCGGCGCGCCGAAGGGACGCGGCACGCGGCGCGCTGCGCTCGCCCGCCGGCGCGTCGAGCTCCCGCCGGTTTGCGACGCTCGGGGGATCTGTGCTGCGCCGGGCTCCCCGTGTACCCTCTCGGTGGCCTCCTCATGTCGACATGCCCTACGTGCCGAACCGAGCATGCGGACGGCGTCGCTGCTTGCGCGCCGGACGCCGAGAGGCTCCCGGCGGACCCCTCGCGGCCTGGCCCTGATCCGGAGCTCGCGCCGGGCACGCTGGTCGGCGAGTACCGCGTCGAGGCGAAGATCGGGGCAGGGGGCTTCGGCACGGTCTACCGCGCGATGCACCCCGTCATCGGCAAGGCGGCGGCCATCAAGGTCCTGAGCCGCCAGTGCTCCGCGAACCCGGAGCTCGTCTCCCGCTTCGTCGCCGAGGCGCGGGCCGTGAACCAGATCAGGCACCGCAACATCATCGACATCTTCTCGTTCGGCGCCCTCGAGGACGGCCGGCACTACTACGTGATGGAGCTGCTCGAGGGGATGACCCTCGACGCCTACCGCCGCAAGCGCGGGCGCCTGCCGCCCGCCGAGGCGCTGCCGATCCTCGTCAAGATCGCGCGCGCGCTCGACGCCGCGCACGCCGCGGGCATCGCGCACCGCGACCTCAAGCCCGAGAACGTGTTCCTGGTCTTCGACGAGGACGGCGCGATCTTCCCGAAGCTGCTCGACTTCGGCATCGCCAAGCTGCTCGGCGAGTCCTCGACCGCGGCGCACAAGACGCGGACGGGGCACCTCATCGGGACGCCGCTCTACATGTCCCCCGAGCAGTGCCGCGGCAAGAACGTCGATCACCGGACGGACGTGTACTCGTTCGGGATCCTGGCGCACGAGCTGCTCGCCGGCGCGCCGCCGTTCGACGGCGAGAGCGCGTTCGACCTCCTGATCAAGCACACGTCGGAGGCGGCTCCCCCCGTGTCGAGCGTGGCGACGCACCTGTCGCCGGCGCTCGACGCGCCGCTCCTGCGGATGCTCGAGAAGGAGCCCACGAGCCGCCCGGCGTCGCTGCTCGAGGGGACCGCGGCGCTCGTGGAGGCGGCGCGTGGCGCGGGATACGACCTGCCCGCGGGCCTGCTGCGGGCGAGCGACGCCGCCGTCGGGCGCGGCGCGGGCGACGCCGTCGCCGGGCGCGGCGCGGGCGACGCCGTTGCCGGGGTCCGCGCGCGCGCTGCAGCCACGGAGACGCTGGAGGCTGGGCTCGCGCCGACGCAGCGTGGCCCCGTTGCAGGTGCGAGCACGGGACCGCACGGGACCGAGACGGTGCTGCAGCGGTCGCTCCCGGACAAGCTGGAGAGCACGCCGCCTGCGGCCTCGCGGCGGAGAGCGGCGCTCATCGCGGCCGCCGTCCTCGGCGTCGCCGCGGCCGCTGCGCTCACGTTGCGCCTCGGAGACGGCGGACCCGCGGCCGAGACCCTGCGCGCGCCGGCGTCGGCCGCGGCGATGCCGAGGGCGGCGGCCGCGCTGAGCGCACCGGTCCTGCCGGCTTCGGCCGTCGCCACGACCGCGCCGTCGTCGCCGCCGCCGGCGACCGACGCGGAGGCGACCGCGGCGAGCGCCGACGCGGCGCCGCCCGACGTCGAGCTCCGGATCCAGGCGACGCCGAAGGAGCTCGAGGTGTGGAGCGAGGGCAAGCTCGTCGGCAAGGCGCCGGGACCGCTGCGCCTGCCGCGCGGGCACGCCGTGAAGCTCACCTTCAAGGCGCCCGGTTACCAGGAGCAGGCGCAGGAGGTCCCGGCCGAAGCGGACGGCGCGCTCACCGTGGCGTTGAAGAGGGCGGCGTCGACCGCGAGGGGCGCCGTCAGGAAGGGCGACCTGGAAAACCCGTTCCAGTGAGCATGCGCGCGCGGCACGGCTTCAGGCGACACGTGAGGGCGATCGGGGGTGCCGCGGCGCTGCTCGTCGCGGCTGCCGGCTCCGCCGGGTGCGTGGACCTCGGCGAGATCTCCCCGGGCGTGTGCGGCAACGGCGTCATCGAGCCGTCGCGCAACGAGGACTGCGACTGCTTCGAGGCGAGCGAGCCCTGCCCCGTCGAGATGAAGGATGCGCAGGGCGCGATCTCGAGCGCCATGTGCAACCCACCCGGAAGCGAGAACGCGTGCCGCTTCGCGTGCGACGACGATGGCCGCGGCTGCCCGAGCGGGTGGGGCTGCGGGGTCGATCGCGTGTGCCGCGTCTCCACGGGCACTTTCAAGCCGCTCGGCGCCGCGCTGCCGCTCGGCGCGCAGCGGCTGATCACCGGCGATCTCGACGGCGACGGCCGTGGCGACCTCGTGGGCGTCGGCTCGACGAGCCTCGAGGCGCTCTACTTCGATGCGAACAGCACGGTGGGGACCCAGGTGTCGATCCCCTCCGCAGGGGACACGCCCGCGCTCGCGCGCCTCACCGACGACGGGACGACCGACATCGCGCTCAGCGTGGGGCCCGGCGTGGCGATCCTGAGCGGCGAGCCGGGCCGCACGTTCGCGCCGGTCCCCGTGCTCGCGTCGGTGTTTCACCTGGGTTTGCTGCTCGGCGCGGAGCCCGAGACGACGACCCTGCGCGGCGCGCGGCTCCTGCCGGTCGGAAGCACGCGCGAGAACGGACAGACGTGGGTCGCCCTGGTCGTCGGGACCGACACGAGCGGCGCGGCGCCGGAGGATGTCATCGCCGTCGTGCAGGGGGCGGAGCGCGGCCGGTTGTCGTTCATCGATCTGCTGCGAGGGCCGCGCGACGTCGCCGGTCCGCTCGTGAGCGCGGAGCTCGGCGGCGGCCCGCTCCACGAGGTGGTCGTCGCGCTCGCGGACGACTCGGCCGTGCACATCTACTCGCCGGACGACGGCGCGCACACCGCGGTGGAGCTCCCGGCAGGCGCGCGGATCGCGGGCGCGGCCTTCCTCCGGGACGTGACCGGCGACGGCGTCCTCGATCTGCTCGTCGGCGCCACGTGCGCGCAGGCTGATCCCGGCTTGCCCGCGGGCGCGCCTTGCTACGAGCTCGACGTCGCGGAGGGCGCGGGCGGCGGCGCGTTCGGCGCCCTGGAGCCGTACGGCGATCTCTCGTACCCGGCCGACGACATGGGCTCCGAGCGCTTGCCCGGCTCCGGGGCCCCCGTCGCCGTCGGCGATCTCAACGGCGACGGGGTGATCGACATCGTGGACCCCGACGCCGTGAGGCTCGGAAAGGCGCGGCCGTCTCCTCCCTACCAGGTCGAGTTCGACCGGCTCGCGCCGGCGAACGGCCGGCGCTGGACCAGCGCGGTGATCGCGGATCTGACCGGCAACGGTGCGCCCGACGTCGTCGCCGGCTCCGCGGACGCGACGGATCTGACGTTCTTCAACGGCGTCCCCGGCGCGCAGGCCGCCGACTTCAAGCTCAACGAGCTCAAGATCCCGACGCTGGGCAACGTCTCGAGCTTCGTCGTGGGCGACTTCGACGGCGATCTTCTGCCGGACCTCTCGTTCGCCGAGAGCGCCGGGAGCTCGGTGTCGAGCGCGGACCACCCGACGCTGGCCGTCTGCTTCGGCCGGTACATGAAGGCGCCGGAGCCGCCGGTGCGGCTCGGCGCCTTCGAGGGGCTCCTCGATATCGCGGCGGTGCGGCTTCCCGAGCCGAACGACGCCGTGGACGACATCAGCGTGCTCTTCTCGCACCTGGGGGACGTCGCGTTCAGCCTCATCGAGGGCAGCAGCTCGCGGTCGCTGCTGCCGCCGTTGCCGCTCGTCCGCGAGGGCGACGTGCGCCAGGCAGGCGAGCTGCGCGCCGTGAGGAGCATCGCCGGCCGCTTCGGGGGCGATCGGGCAGAGGTCGCCTCGCTGACGATCGCTCCTCCGAGCCCTGGTTCCTCCCGGGGCTCGGCCGATCTGTGGCTCTTGCCGGCGGTCGACGCGGGCGCGATCGCCATGGTCGACGAGGACGAGCACCGCGTCTCGCTCCCTGCGGAGCTCGTTCCCTCCCGGGAGCCCGCGTGGGCGCTGGACGGGGTCGCCGTCGATCTCGACGCCGATGTGCCCGACGGCGATGGATCCGACGAGCTCGTCCTCACGCTGCCGATCGAGGTCGCGGAGGAGGACGCCGCAGCGGAGCCGGGGGCGCCGGCGCTGGGCGGTGTGGTCGCCGTCGCGCGCCGCGGCGCGAGCGGCGCTTTCGAGGTGCCGGAGGCGGCCTTCGCGCCAGCGCCTCACACGCTGTACGGGCGGCTCCGCGCCGGCGACGTGGACGGCGACGGCCGAGCGGACGTCGTGGGCATCGCGTACGAGCTGGCGCCGGGGACGCGGACGATCACGGCGAGCCGGCTCGCCGTCTTCTGGAACAGGGGTGACGGCGAGCTCGAGGCGCCGGTCGAGCTCGCCGCGCCGGGCGCCGGTCTCGAGGACCTGGCGAGCGAGGTCACGAGCGCCGACTTCGCGCGCGTCGACGAGCGGGCGGGGAGGTCGCTCCTCGTGCTCACGCGCGGCGCGGCCTACGCGCTCGACGCGTGCGGCGAAGGCGCGGCGGACTGCCAGGATCTCGGCCAGCACCGGGTTCGGAGCCGCAAGCTCGACGGCATTCCCGGAGGCTCCGCGATCGCGACGTGCGACGTCCTCGGCGACGGGGTCGACGATCTCGCGGTGCTCAGCGACGGCGCGCTCCGCGTCCACGAAGGAGTCCCGATCCGCCGATGAAGACCTCGCTGTGCGTCGTGCTCATGGCCCTCGCGGCGACGGCGCTCGCGCCGAGCGCGGCCGCGGCCGAGGAGGACATCGAGCAGGCGAAGGCGCTCTTCAACGCCGGCGCCCAGGCCTACGCCGCGACACGGTACCGCGACGCGGTGCAGTCGTTCGAGGCGGCGTACCGGAAGGCGCCGCGCCCTGCGCTCCTGTTCTCGCTGGCCCAGGCCTACCGGCGCCTGTACGTGGTCGAGCAGAGCCCCGAGGCGCTGAGGGCGGCCATCGCGAACTACCGGCGTTATCTCGAGGACGTCCCGCAGGGCGGGCGCCGCGCGGACGCGACCGAGGCCCTGAGCGAGCTCGGGGTGATCGCGGCGCGCCTCGAGGCGAGCGCTCCGGCGTCGACCGCCGCGCCCGCGGCGCCGGAGGCGGCGCCGCCCGACGTCAAGCCGCGGACCCGCATCAACGTCACCTCGCCGACCGCCGGGGCCCGCGTGTCCATCGACGCCGGCGCGCCGGTCGACGTGCCGCTGATGGCCGAGGTCCAGCCGGGCAAGCACCGGATCAAGATCACGGCCGACGGCCACGTCGACGAGGAGCGCGAGGTGGTCGCGATCGAGGGGGACGTCCTCGGGATCGACCGGGAGCTGCGCGAGCGGCCGGCGCTCCTCCAGGTGAAGGCCCCCGTCGGCGCGCAGGTCACGCTGGACGGGCGCCTCGTCGGCACGACGCCGCTGCCGCCGATCCAGGTCGCCCCTGGCAAGCGGTTCTTCGTCGCCACGAAGAACGGCCACAGGCCGTTCTCGCGCGAGCTGTCGCTCGGCCGTGGCGAGCGCCGTGTCATCGAGGTGGGCCTCTCGAGCTCCTTCCAGCGGAAGATGTCCTATGGCCTCGCCGCGATGGGGGCCCTGTCCGCTGGCGTCGGCGTGCTGACGCTGGCCTCGAGCCTCGCGGAAGAGGAGAAGGCGCGCGAGATCGCCGAGAAGCGCGCGGTGCAGGGGATCTCGGAGGAGGAGCTGGGCGACTACCGGGCTCACCTCGACACGCGCGACGAGCTCGCGAACGCCACCATGGGCCTGTTCGGCGCTGCCGCTGCGTTCGCCCTCGGCGGCTTCGTGATCTACGCGTTCGATACGCCGAACCCCCCGCCGCTGCCCGCGCGCACGGACCCTGCGCCCGCGCGCACGGGCGGCCCGATGCTCGAGCTCTCCGCCGTGCCCGTCCTCGGGCCGGGGTTTGGCGGGGCGGGGCTCATCGGCCGGTTCTGGTGAAGGCGCCGCGGCGCCGCGAGCGGCCGAGGGCGGCCATCGCGAGCTAGCGGCGGATTCTGGGGGGAGGTCGAGCCGCGCGGCGCGCGGCGTGTGGTGCTGCGCGGGCGCGCGGCGTGTGGTGCTGCGCGGGCGCGCGGGGGAGGCATCGGTCGACGCCTTCGCCCCGCGCGCCCGCCTACGCTCGACGCGTCAGTTGGGGAACCCGTCGATCTGGCAGGTCAGGCTGCAGCCGTCGCCGGCCTTGCGGTTGCCGTCGTCGCACGCCTCGTACGTGCTCTGCACCTTGCCGTCGCCGCAGTACGGGCCGTAGACGCAGCCCGGCGCGCACTTGCCGTAGCCGCCGGTGTTCTTGCCGTCGCCGTCGTCGCACTGCTCCGGGCCGTTGCGGATGCCGTCGCCGCAGCGCGGGCCGAGCTGGCAGCGCGGGCCGCACTTGCCGTAGCCGCCGGTGTTCTTGCCGTCGTCGCACTGCTCGCCGGGCTGGACGACGCCATCGCCGCACTGCGCGCCGAGGCGGCAGTTGTTGCTGCAGCCCGTGGCCTCGTTCGGGGGATCGCACTGCTCGCCCCACTCCTCGTCGACGCGGCGGTCACCGCACTTCGCCGCCGGGGTGCAGTCGGGCATGCAGGTCCCGTAGAGGCCGTCGTTCACGCCGTCGTCGCAGGTCTCCGCGCCGTCGACGCGGCCGTCGCCGCAGTACGGACCGTACTGGCAGAGGGCATCGCACCCGTTGTATTCGCCGCTGTTCTCGCCGTCGCCGAGATCGCAGTCCTCCTCCGCGGGCTGGACGATGCCGTCGCCGCAGCGCGGCCCGAAGATGCACGAGGGCCCGCACTTGCCGTACTCGCCGTCGTTGATCCCGTCGTCGCACTCCTCGCCGAACTGCGGCTGGATCACCCCGTCGCCGCAGTGCGCGCCGAGCCGGCAGCTGACGCAGTTCGGGTCGGTCGCGCTGTCGCACTCCTCGCCCCAGTCCGCGTCGACGCGGTCGTCGCCGCACCTCGGCGCCGGCGTGCAGCCCGGAGCGCAGGTGCCGTAGGTGCCGTCGTTCACGCCGTCGTCGCACGCCTCGGCGCCGTTCTTGATGCCGTCGCCGCAGTACGGCCCGTAGTCGCAGGTCGCCGTGCACCCGCCGTACGCGCCGGTGTTCTGCGCGCTGCCGAGATCGCAGTCCTCCTCCGCGGGCTGGACGACGCCATCGCCGCAGCGCGGCCCGTAGAGGCACGCGGGCCCGCACTGGCCGTAGCCGCCGTCGTTGACGCCGTCGTCGCACTCCTCGCCGAGATCCCGCTGCGTGATCCCGTTGCCGCACTGCGCGGGGAGCCGGCAGCTCACGCAGCTCGGGTCGGTCGTGCTGTCGCACTCCTCGCCCCACTCCGTGTCGACGTGGTTGTCTCCGCACCTCGGCGCCGGCGTGCAGCTCGGGTTGCAGGTGCCGTAAGCGCCGTCGTTCACGCCGTCGTCGCACCCTTCGGCGCCGTTCCTGATGCCGTCGCCGCAGTACGGCCCGTAGTTGCAGGTGGCGGTGCACCCGCCGTACCCGCCGGTGTTCTGCGCGCTGCCGAGGTCGCAGCGCTCTTCCTCGGGCTGGACGATGCCGTCTCCGCAGCGCGGCCCGTAGAGGCAGGCGGGCCCGCACTGGCCGTAGCCGCCGTCGTTGACGCCGTCGTCGCACTCCTCACCGAGATCCCGCTGCGTGATCCCGTTGCCGCACTGCGCGGGGAGCCGGCAGTTCACGCAGCTCGGGTTGGTCGCGCTCTCGCACTCCTCGCCCCACTCCGTGTCGACGCGGTTGTCGCCGCACCTCGGGGCCACCGTGCAGTTCGGGTTGCAGGTGCCGTAAGCGCCGTCGTTCTTGCCGTCGTCGCACCCCTCGGTGCCGTTCCTGATGCCGTCGCCGCAGTAGGGCCCGTAGGTGCAGGTGGCCGTGCAGCCGCCGTACCCGCCGGTGTTCTGCGCGCTGCCGAGGTCGCAGCGCTCTTCCTCGGGCTGGACGATGCCGTCGCCGCAGCGCGGCCCGTAGAGGCACGAGAGCCCGCACTGGCCGTAGCCGCCGTCGTTGATGCCGTCGTCGCACTCCTCGCCGAGGTCGCGCTGCGTGACCCCGTCGCCGCAGTGCTCGCCGAGCTGGCAGCGCACGCAGCTCGTGTCGGTCGCGCTGTCGCACTCCTCGCCCCAGCCGGTGTCGACGCGGTTGTCGCCGCACCTCGGCGCCGGCGTGCAGTTCGGGTTGCAGGTGCCGTAGAAGCCGTCGTTGACGCCGTCGTCGCACCCCTCGGTGCCGTTCCTGATGCCGTCGCCGCAGTACGGCCCGATCTGGCAATCGAGCGTGCAGCCGCCGTAGCCGCTCGCCGTGTTGCCAGTGCCGAGATCACACGCCTCGTACGGGGCGTTGACCGCGCCGTCGCCGCACCGGGGCGGGGCCATGCACCCCGGCGCGCAGGCGTTCGAGGCGTTGGCGTACGTGCTGTTGTTGACCCCGTTGTCGCAGGCCTCCGGGCCGTTCTTGATGCCGTCGCCGCAGTACGGCCCGAGCTGGCAGTTGTTGCACTGGCCGTAGGCGGTCCCGTTGTTGCGGCCGTCGTCGCACTCCTCGCCCGGCGTCACGACCGGCGGCTCGACCCCGCACTGCGGCGTGCACACCGACGTGCCGGCGCTGAAGCCCGACAGCGTGAGCTGGTAGTTCGACCCGGTGACGTGGCGCTCGGCCTGGAACACCGCGATCTCGTAGACCTTGCCCGCCTCGAGGTTCAGGTCGACGTCGTAGCTGGTGCCGCGGTTCGTGCAGCCGGCGGTGGCGGCGCACGGGGTCACGCGCGCGTCGCCATTATCCAGGATGGTCACGCTCTCCTGGAGCTGCCCGTGGATGCCGCCGATGTCCGCGGTCAGCGTGTTCTTGATGAACACCCAGACGTCGTCGTCACCGAAGAAGGTGAGCACCGGATCGGCCGCGGCGCCGTTCGGCATGAACCGGAACCAGTACCGGACCTCGCTCGTGAAGTAGAAGTTGTGCCCCTGATCTTGCGTCCGCTCCATCCCGGCGGAGACCAGGTTGTTGAGCACGGGATCGCCGCCCGGCGGGGTGCGGTCCACCGGCCAGAACGGGTTCCGCTGGTACACGTACCTGCCGGCGTCCGGGAGCAGCTCGATGGTGGTGACGAGCGTCCGGTTGAACCTTGCGTTGTCCCGGTACCACCACTGGAAGTTCTCCTGCCCCGTGGTCCAGCCGTTGTTCGCGGTCGGCGGGAAGGGGCCGGTGCCGTAAGCGTTCACGGGCTTGCCCGCGCCGTCGAGCGTCGTCTGGACTGTGTAGTCGGTCTGCCCGTTGCCCGTGATCTCGAAGTCGAAGTGCCCGATGAGGCCGTCCGCCAGGTTGGCGTCGCATTGGGTGTTGCTCGAGCTGCTGTTGTTGCCCTCCGGGCACCAGCCGATGAAGTCGCGGATGACCATCGGCAGCCGCATTTCGGTGGGCGTCACGGTGCAGGAGTAGCCCGGCTCGACCGTGCACGTGGCGGAGCAGCCGTCGCCGCTCACGGTGTTGCCGTCGTCGCATGCCTCGGTGGGGTCGCCGGGCAGGAGGATGCCGTCGCCGCACTTCGAGATGCACGCGCCGCCCCTGCAGTCCGGCTCGCCCTTGCAGTCCGGCGTGCAGGTGTCGCGCCAGTTGCCGTTGCCGTCGTCGCACGCCTCGGTGCCCTCGCGGACGCCGTTGCCGCAGACGGAGAAGCCCGTACAGTCCTGGGGCTCGTCGTTGTCGCACATGCTGCCGGGCTCGATCCGGCAGGTCTCGTCGCAGCCGTCGTCCGAGAAGTCATTGCCGTCGTCGCACTGCTCGGCGCCGTTCCTGACGCCGTCGCCGCAGACGGTCTTGCAGGGGAACCCGACGCGCGAGCAATCCCACCCGTGCTCGATCGTCCGGCAATCGGCGCTGCAGCCGTCGCCGCTCACCGGGGGCTGCTTCCCGTCGTCGCACACCTCGGCGCCGCTGATCTTGCCGTCGCCGCACACGGGCGGCGGGGGCGGGGTGCAGCGCCCGCCCGCCGGCGGGCACGTCCAGCCGACCTCGATCTTGCACTGCGGCGTGCAGCCGTCGCCGCCGACAGGGTTCCCCCCGCCGCCGTCGTCGCACTGCTCTCCGAGCTGCACCACGCCGTCGCCGCAATAGGTCCTCTCGGTGCAGGGCTGGTCGGGCCGGCAGATCCAGCCCTCCTCGAGCCGGCAATCGGCCGTGCAGCCGTCGCCCGACACGGGCGGGTCCTCGCCGTCGTCGCACTCCTCGCCGCCGTTCACCCGGCCGTCGCCGCACTGGAAGACGAGGATGCAGGCCTTGCCCGGCTCGGGGCACACGTACGCCGGATCGACCGTCTTGCAATCCGCGCTGCAGCCGTCGTCGCCTCGGGTGTTGCCGTCGTCGCAGATCTCGCCGGGGTTCACCACGCCATCGCCGCACCGGATCAGGAGCTCGCAGGGCCGCCCCGGGATCGGGCAGTTGTAGAAGGCCTCCTGCCGGCACAGGCTCGAGCAGCCGTCGCCGCCCGCGGTGTTGCCGTCATCGCACTGCTCGCCGGTCTCCTTGAGGCCGTTGCCGCAGGCCGGCAGCCGCGTGCACGGCTGACCGGGGCTGCTGCACTGATACCCCTCCTCGCGCATGCAATCCGCGCTGCAGCCGTCGCCGCTCCGGGTGTTGCCGTCCTCGCACTGCTCGCCGTCGTTCACGCGGCCGTCGCCGCACCAGTAGTTGAGCGTGCAGGGCTCACCGGGCCTGTTGCACGTGTAGATCGGCTCCACCGCGCTGCAGTCGGCGCTGCAGCCGTCGCCGCTCACGGTGTTGCCGTCGTCGCAGATCTCGCCCGGGTGGAGCACGCCGTCGCCGCACCGGATCAAGAACTCGCACGGCTGTCCCGGCGTCGGGCAGGTGTAGAAGGCCTCCTGCCGGCACAGGCTCGAGCAGCCGTCGCCGCCTCGGGTGTTGCCGTCGTCGCACTGCTCGCCGGTCTCCTTGAGGCCGTTGCCGCAGGCCGGCAGCCGCGTGCACGGCTGACCGGGGCGGCTGCACTGATACCCCTCCTCGCGCATGCAGCTCGCGCTGCAGCCGTCGCCGCTCCGGGTGTTGCCGTCCTCGCACTGCTCGTCCTCGTTCACGCGGCCGTCGCCGCACCAGTAGAGGAGGGTGCAGGGCTCACCGGGCCTGGGGCAGGTGTAGATCGGGTCCACCGCGCTGCAGTCGGCGCTGCAGCCGTCGCCGCCCACGGTGTTGCCGTCGTCGCAGACCTCACCCGGGTTGATCGCGCCGTCGCCGCACCAGTAGAGGAGGGTGCAGGGCCGACCCGGCGTCGGGCAGGTGTAGAAGGACTCCTGCCGGCAGAGGCTCGAACAGCCGTCGCCGCCCGCGGCGTTGCCGTCGTCGCACTGCTCGCCGCTCTCCAGGAGGCCGTTGCCGCAGACCGGCAGCTTCGTGCAGGCCTGCCCGGGCCGCGAGCACACGAAGCCCGGCTCGCGCATGCAGGTGGCGCTGCAGCCGTCGCCGGAGGCCGGCGGGTCGTCGCCGTCCTCGCACTGCTCGCCGTTGTTCACGCGCCCGTCGCCGCAGCGATAGAGGAGGGTGCAGGGCTCACCGGGCTTGGGGCACACGTAAAGCGGATCCAGCACCTTGCAGTCGGCGCTGCAGCCGTCGCCGCCTCGGGTGTTGCCGTCGTCGCAGATCTCGCCGGGATCCACCGCGCCGTCGCCGCACCGGATCAGGAGCTCGCAGGGCTCCCCCGGCGTCGTGCAGACGTAGAAGGACTCCTGTCGGCAGAGGCTCGAGCAGCCGTCGCCGCTCGCGGCGTTGCCGTCGTCGCAGTTCTCGCCCGCCTCCTTGACCCCGTTGCCGCAGACCGGCAGGCGCTCGCACGGCTCCCCGGGCTTCGGGCACACGAAGCCCGCCTCGCGCTTGCAGTCCGCGCTGCAGCCGTCGCCGGGCGACTTGTTGTGATCGTCGCACTCCTCGGAGCCGTTCACGCGGGCATCGCCGCAGTCGTAGAGCAGCTTGCACGCCTCGCCCGGCTTCGGACAGATGTACGAGGGGTCGACGAAGGTGCAGTCGGCGCTGCAGCCGTCGCCGTCTCGGGTGTTGCCGTCGTCGCAGAACTCACCCGGATCGACCACGCCATCGCCGCACGCGATCGTCAGCACGCACGGCTCACCGGGCGTCGGACACGCGCAGTAAGGCTCGATCTCGCACAGACCGGAACAGCAGTCGCCGGGCAGGCTGTTGCCGTCGTCGCACGCCTCGCTGGCCTGGTTGATCTCGCCGTCGCCGCAGGCTGGCTCCTGAGGCAAGAGGCACTCGGGCGGCGGGTCGTCGCCGGCGCAGGGATCGGGCCCGCCGCCGCTTCCACCGCCGCCGGAGGCGACGCCCGAGCCGAAGTCGTTGCCGCCGGCGCCGGCGCCGGCGCCGCTCGTGGTCACGCCGCTCCCCGTGCCGCCTGCGCCAGGCTCGCCCGTGGAGGGAGCGCCTCCTCCACAGGCGACCGCTATTTGCAGCAATCCAACGGCCAAAGCCAGATAAGACGTTCTCAACCTCACGACACACCTCGACGAACACGAGCGGCCGCGCTCGGACAGGACGAACACGAGCACAGCCGCTCGGGCAGAAAGGCCGACGACCCGTTTCCAGGGTAGCCCGGCCGCCCTACGCACCTCTAGACGAAAATCACTTCATCCTGCGCCACTCGGCCACACCCAAACGCCCACCCGTTCGCGGCGGAGTCTGCGGAGCGCCGCTGACGAATGACGCGCGTTGCGCGACGCAGCGACGGATGGAGTCGGTGTTTCATTTCAGCTGCTGGTGCACAGGCGCGCGAGCCAGGCGGGCGGCCCGGTTCGAACTTGACATTTGCGCTGTGACGGGAATCCGGAGATGGTTTGTGCACAAAGCAAGCGCGGAGGACCCCGTGACCCCCGGATCTCGGCCGGAGCGCTATCCGCCCGTGCGCCTGAGCAGGCCTCCGATGCCCAGCCATTCGACGTACCCGCGCTGCAGCTCGCCGGTCCTGCGATTGATCTCCTCCGCCGCGCCGTTGCCGAGCGGGTCGAGCTCCGTACGAAGCGGCCGCTCCCCGGCCGGCAGCTCGGCGAGCTTCCGGATCGCGTCCGCGATCTGCTGCGGGTCGGGCGGGCCGTTGCGGTTCACCATCTCCATCATCGGCTTTCCCATCTCCGCGGTGAGCGCGAACAGGGGGCCGTACTCCGCCGCTCGGGCCGCGTCGGCGGCCTGCGTCGCGTTGGCCATCACGCTGGTCGTGGGGAACAGGCCCGGTTCGACGATGGCGACGTCGATCCCGAGCGGCGCGAGCTCGTAGCGGCAGCCCTCGGCCATCGCCTCCAGCGCGAACTTGCTCGCGCAATAGTGGCCGCAGAGCGGCATCACGACCCGCCCGAGGGTGCTGCTCACGTGGACGAGGAGGCCGCTCTTCTGCCGCCGCATCGCGGGAAGCACGGCGCGGTTGACGCGCACCGCGCCGAAGTAGTTCACCTGGAACGCGGCCTCGGCCTGCGTGACGGTGAACGCCTCCGTCGGCCCCTGGGCGTAGACGCCCGCGTTGTTGACAACGACGTCGACGCCGCCCGCCTCGTCGAGGACGCGCGCCACGGCCGCGTCGACCGAAGCGTCGCTCGTCACGTCGAGCTCGATCGCGCGGAGGGCGAGCCCCTCGCGCGCGCCGAGCTCCGCGAGCTCGGACGCGGGCCCCTGGTTCTTCGAGTTGATCCCGCGCATGCCGGCGAAGACGCGGTGTCCCGCGCGGGCGAGGGTGAGGGCGATCGCGCGGCCGAAGCCGCTGCTGGATCCTGTGATCAGGGAACGGAGCTCTCGGGTCATTCGAACGCTCGCTTTCGAAAGGGGGAGCGAGGAGCGTAACGCGCTGGATCGCGCCGGTGGAACCGGCGAACGGCGATCGCCGGAATGGCCGAAGCCGACACAGATGTCGCAGGAGGTACGTCCCCTCCGCGCCCGTGGGCACGCCGGACCATCGCGTCCAGCGGCGCGGTGGTGGAGCGGCGTACAGCCAGAGCGGTGGTCGTGAACAACCGCGCTGCCGCTCGCTCGGACGATATCGAATCCGCCGAGGCGCGCGGGACAAATGGCCACGTCGTCATCCTGGTACCGTCGCGACAGGCTCGCTTCGAACGTGGTTTGCAGCGATTGAATAGGAGGCTCGCGGGCTGCGCGCCGAGATGGTTCCAATGGGCCTGGAGCGGCCAGCTCGGTAGATGGCCGCGCGGCGCGATCCACCCGCGGATTGCCCTCCTCGATCCCTCTTTGTCGAACCGTATCTTCGGCCAGGCGGTCGGGCTGCCCATGAATCGTGTCTTCCGGTCCGTCGAGAACACGATCGCGGCCCTGTGCGTCCACCGCGCCTCACGCCCGGAGCTGGCCAGGGCGGCGTTCGCCAGCTCGAATGAGGGCGTGCGTGGCGCCATCCGCAGCGCACGGCCGCCGGCTGCCCTTCGCACGACCGATGTGGTAGCTGACCCGAGTGCCAGCAACTCACGAACCGTCGTACCTGGTCCCGGAGGCCATCGTCGCCTTCGAGGAGGGCGCGCGGCAGGCCGTCTATGACGTCATCGCCCTGCGCCGCGACGTGCGGCAGTTCGAGCCGGGGCGCGCGCTCGACGGGGCTGTCCTCCGGCGCGTCCTCGAGGCCGCGCACCTGGCGCCCAGCGTGGGATTCTCCCAGCCCTGGGGCTTCGTCCTGGTGCGTGACGAGGCGCAGCGCGCACGGATCCGCGAGAGCTTCCTCAGGTGCCGTGAGGCGGAGGCTGCCCGCTATCCGGCGGGCCGACGTGAGAAGTACCTGGCCTATCGGCTCGAGGGCATCCTCGAGGCGTCGCTCAACGTGTGTGTCGCGGTCGATCTGAGGCCGCGCGCGGAGGCGATCCTTGGCACCATCGTCCAGCCGGAGGCGGTGCGCGCGAGCGCGTGCTGCGCGGTGCAGAACCTCTGGCTCGCCGCGCGCGCCGAGGGCGTCGGCGTGGGCTGGGTCAGCATCGTGGAGCCCGCGGTCCTCCGCGCCGAGCTGCGCCTCCCGCCCGGCGTGGAGCCGGTCGCGTACCTCTGCCTGGGCCACCCCGTAGCGTTCCGGCGGCGGCCGATGCTCGAAGAGAGCGGCTGGCGAGAGCGGCGACCGCTCGATGAGGTCGTCCACGAACATGGGATCTGGCAAGACCGGGACGACGCGTGCCCGCCCGTGGCGGACCCGCCGAGCGAGCCGCCGCGCTCGTCGCTTCGGCCGATGGTGATTCCTCCGCTCGACGCTGCGGCCATGACGGCCGCCGGCGCGCACCGAGCCACGCTCGCCGCGCCGGCGGGCAGCCTGGGGCGGCTCGAGCAGCTCGCGACGTGGTGGGCCGGCGTGCGGGGCGAGTTCCCGCTCGCGTTGCCCGAGCCGGGGCTGGCCGTGTTCTGCGCGGACCACGGCGTCGCGGCGGAGGGCGTGAGCGCTTATCCCTCGTCGGCCACGACGGCGATGCTCGCCAACGTGATGGCCGGGGGCGCGGCGGTCTCGGCGCTGGCGCCGCGCCACGGCGTGCGCCTCGTCGCGGTCGACGTCGGCCTGACGGGCGATCTCTCGGCGCTGCCGTGCGCGCCTGTCGTCCCGCTTGTGCCACGGGTCGTGCGGCGCGGCACCGGCGACCTGCGGCGTGAGCCGGCGATGACGCGCGACGACGCGGTACGCGCGCTGGAGGCGGGCGCCGAGACCGCCCGCGCGCTCGCTGCGGAGGGCGTCACGCTCGTAGGCGTCGGCGACATCGGGAGCGGCAACACGATCGCCGCCACGGCGATCCTGTGCGCTCTCACGGGGGCGCCGCCGGCAGATCTCGCGGGGCCGCGCGCCGGGCTCGACGCGGAGGGCGCCGCGCGCAAGGCCGGCGTCGTCGCCGAGGCGCTCGCGCTGCACGCGCCCGACCCCACGGATCCGCTCGACGTGCTGGCCAAGGTCGGTGGGCTGGAGATAGCCGCGATGGCTGGCTTCGCGATCGAGGCTGCGCGGCTGCGCGTGGGGATCGTCCTTGACGGGCTCTTGGCGTGCACCGCGGCCCTCTGCGCCGTCAGGATGGCCCCTGCGCTCCGGCCCTGGCTCCTGGCCGCGCACCGCTCGGCCGAGCCGGCGGCGGCCCTTGCGCTCACCGAGCTCGGGCTCGATCCGCTCTTCGACCTGGGCCTCTGGCTCGGCGAGGGGACTGGCGCCGTGCTCGGGCTGCACCTCGTCGGCACGGCCGTCGCTGTGCAGCGCGAGATGGCGACGCTCGCCACGGCGGGATGACGGTGCTCACGGGGTCGTGGGCTGCTCCGCCTGCGGCTCCTTGTAGAACGCCACGTCGTCGATCCACAAGCTGAATTGACGGCTTGCCCCGAAGCGAAACTGGACGGCCCAGATCTTCGTCAGGTCGATCGCCTCGAACTGCTGGCCCCAGCTGGCCTGCGCGAGCTGGGAGAAGGGCACCTTGAACTGAGTCCAGCAATTCGTCAGCGTGACGATCTTGGTGAAGTGAGAGTCGCACCCGCCCCCCTCGTCGCTGCAAACGCCGCCCTCCCGCCATGTCTGCACGTCGACGAGGTCCACGGTCACCTTCGTCGAGGAGCCTTTGTCCGCATAGGCAAAGAAGGTGATGCCGCTGAACGCGGAGGCGTCGTAGAGGCCCTGCTTGGACGGCGAAGGGCTGTTCAACTGGAAGCCGAACAGGGAGCCCCAATCCTCGAACAGGTCGTCTGCCACGGCGTGCACCGCCATCGTGCTGTCGCCGCGCGGCACTTCGAGGAGGCTCATGATGAACGGCTCGCCCACGCCGGGCGTTTGCGTACCCTTGCCATCGTTCGCCGCGTACCAGGCCCCTTGCCGAGGGTTCGTTTCGTCTGGCACTTTGATGATGGTGTCGTTGTCATCTTCCATGTCGTCGATCAACGACAGTTCCAGGGTGGGGTCGCCCATCGGCGGCTCCCCACACCCACCCCCCGCACCTCCGCCGCCCGCGTTCGCGCCGCCGGCGCCCTCACCGCCGGCGCCCCCGCCGCCCGCGTTCGCGCCGCCTGTCCCGCCTTCGCCGCCAGCGCCCCCGCCGCCCGCGTTCGCGCCGCCGGCACCCTCGCCGCCGGCGCCCCCGCCTCCAGCGCTGCCGCTCCTGAACTCGTAGATCTTATCGAAGCCGAAGATCTGGGCACATCCAACCCCGAGCACCGCAATGAGGCACCCGCTGGTCCACCGCGCAAAAGCCAGCTTGCTGTTCATGGTCATGAAAGGGATCTCCGAGATGCTTCAGCCAATCACGATAGGACGCTGCGTGCCAGAATGGAAGCGCGTCGGCCGCGGCGTGTACCGCGCGAGGCGCGGGCTCGAGAAGAGGAATGGCGGCCCCTCGCCGGCGCAGCGGTGCTCAGCCTGTCGAATCAAGGCAGCTCGGCGCGCGAAGCGACCGTTCCCTACATGATGTGTCGGCGTGAGGAAGTGTCCGCCGTGGACCGTCGGCGATTCGGTAGCTCTGGCGGGCTCCGGGGCGACAGCCCTGCGGCGCCGGCGGTGTGGTGGTGGGGTGCTTTGGACGAAGGTTGGGTCTTTTGAACAGCCAAGCCGCCATGAGACGCCAAGAACAACACAAGAATCCTGGCGTCTCATGGCAGCTTGGCTGTTCCATCTCTTCGGCTGCCCTGTCGCTCCCCGCGGGGGACATGAAGGAGGGAGCGTGGTGACGTCGGCCTCGATACGTCGCGTGCGGTAGGGGCCGCGTCAACGCGCGCTTCCGGCGCGGCGGCCGCGAGCCACGCCGGCGAGCGCGAGCCCGAGCAGCGCTGCCTGGACGAGGCACGTCTCCACCGCAGGGTAGATGCCGAGCGCGGTGAATCGAGGGAGGGGCAGCCGGTGCACCGGCATCAGCCCGCAGAGCTGGAAGGAGGCCACTGCGCGGCCGGCGAGCGGGACGCACAGCAGACAGCCGAGCCAGGCGGGAGGGCTCGGCCAGCGGCGCGCGGCCGTCCGGCTCATGCGGGCGACGAGCGCCGCGGCGGCGGCGAGCAGCGCGAGCCCGAGCAAGACACCGGCGACGGCGGGCGGCGCGACGTGCACCGACACGCCGAGCGCGGCGTCGAGCGCCGAGAACGCCGCGCCGAAGGTGGCCAGCAGCGCGGCCGCGAACACGACCGCTCGCCCGCCTGGCGGCAAGCCGCCTTGCGACGGCTCAGGCGAGCGCGCGCGACGCCAGGCGAGCCCCGCCGCGCCGGCGAGGGCCGCGAGCGCGAGCGAGGTCGTCGCGCCTGCCGCGAGCGTTCGCCAGAAACCGGCCATGTGCCCGAACGCCGCCGCGACCCAGGCGGCGAGCGCGAGCAGCAGCGCGGCGCCCGACGCGACGTGGACGGCTCGCCTGCTCCGGGACGACGAAGCTCCAGCCGCGAGCGCGGCCAGGAAGAGCGCCGCAGCGGCGAGCTCGCGCAGCAACAAGCGGCTCGACACCTCGGCCACGAGCCGACCCGGCGCGGCCCCGGACCGCGCGAGCGCGACCTCCGCGTAGGTCGTGTCGCGCAGGAGCGTGGCCATGCCCGCGTCCAGCGCGTCGGTCGTCGCGCCTGCCCCGAGCGCCGCGCGCAGGGCGAAGGCACCCTCGCCGAGGTCGTTCGCGAGCGCCTCCTTCACCGTGCGGACGCTGGCCTCGGCCGCGTCGATGCCGTCGAGCTGGGCCGTGTCGAGCGCCTCGCGCGCCTCGACGAGCCGGCCCTCGCGCAGGGCGGCGCGCCCCCGATCGAGCGCGGCGCGCGCGATGCAGAGGGGGTGTGACGCGGCCTCGCGGCCATAGGCGACGCGCCGCCGGAGCTCCGCGAGGAGCTCCGCGTGCCGCTCGGCGGGGATCCCGCGCGCGGAGAGCTCGGCGCGCAGGTCCGCGTCGGAGCGGACCGCGAGCTCGACCACGGAGTAATCCGGCAGATCGAGCGGCCGCGGCGCGGCGGCTGGCTGTGGGTGGTGGAGGCCGGCGACGTGAAAGGCGAGGTCCCAGCGGTCGCGGGCGGAGAGAAACGTGAACGGCACCATGGCCGTGCCTTGGACGCCGAATCGAACGGCGGACTCGATACCCATCGGCGCGAGCTGCTCGGCGATGGTCGCGTCATGGAAGTTCGCGGGGTGCGGGACCAGGGTCGCCGCGCGCCGCGTATCGGCGTGCCCCGTCGGGCCGTGGCAGGTGGCGCAGTTCTCCTGGTAGAGGGCCGCGCCGCGCTGCGCGTCGGGCCGCGAGAGCGGCGCCTCCGCCAGCCGGAACGCGGCCGCGACCCGGTCGCGCGCGCCCCTGGCTGCGATGGCGACCTCCTCCCCGGCGGCCTTCGCCTCGACGAGCCCGCGCACGCCGGCGACGCCCTGCGCGAGATCGCCCGCGCCGCTCTCGAGCGCCGACGGCTGGATGCGGGTAGCGACTTGCATCGCCTCGCCGAGCAGCGCGAGCTGCTCGTCATACTCGATGGTGCTGGTGACGGCGCCGTTCACCACGCACCCGCCGTAATCCATGGCGACGTAGCCGAGCACATGGATGAGGCGGCGCGCCTCGACCTCGGCCGGCTCCCCAGGGTCCGCCAGCGCAGGGCGCTCGCCCACGAGCACGAGGACGACGGCGGCCCCGATGGCCACCGCGGTGGCCGCGCTCACCGTCGCCGCGCGCCGGACGGGGGCGCCCCGCGCCGGCGAGCCGGTGCGCGCCCCCGTCGCGGTCATGCGCGCAGGCTCCGCGCCGTGAGTAAGAGCAGCAGGAGGAGCATGAAGCGTGCGAAGCGCGTGAAAACGCAATGACACATATCCCTCATACAATTGAAAAGGAATTCATGCTAGCTTCCCTCGATCGTGCCGCGACCCCGCTGCTCGACGACAATGCTTTGAGGTCCTCCTGATTGTGAGCACGCCGCGTGGCGCTCCCGATCGCCGTACCCGCTGGCCAAGGAGCAGAAAGGCTTTTCAAGGCTGACCTACGCTGCCGCTCCACGCGGAGCTGCGGGGAAGTCCCCGGCGCTCGCCGTCCGTGCGGAAGCGAGCCGACGCGGCAGGGCGCCGGGGACCCCGGGGGCGCCGGGATCATCGAGATGAGGCGTTGATCACGGATGCATAGCCACGGATGCATAGAGAGATGTCGCGTCCGTTTGACAGTAACAACGGAATTCTATCGTGCCTTAAGCGCGACCCGCAACGGCTGCGCTCCGGCGCAACGGCTGCGCTCCGGCGCGCCGGAGGCGTTGTAATGCGCGGCGGCGGCTGCCGTCGGTGCGAGGCTCTCCGATTTACGATGATCACTCATGTGTGTTTTCGGTAAGATGGTAGCAGCGCGTTCACGTCCAATGCGCTGATCGAGTGCGGTGTCAAGCGCGATGAGATCGATGGCGTGACCGCGGCGGGAAGGTGCTCGGCTCGCCCCATGGCGAGCGTTTGTCGGAGGCAAGGCGGGATGAAGCAGGAATCACGGAGGGTGAAGCAATGAAATTGAACCCCGGACATCTGGCCGCAGCGTCGGTGGCAGTGACGATGGCGTGGGCAGGCCAGGCGGCCGCCCAGTCGGTGGCGAGGCAGCCGTATCTGCAGTCGCTGACGCCCAGCTCGGTCTACGTCGTGTGGACGACCGATGTGAACACGGATAGCCGTGTGCGCTACGGCACCGATCCAGCGAACCTGACGCAGACGGTGAATGTTGGCACGCTCACGACCCAGCACGAGGTGCTCATCGGGGGACTCACCCCGAACACCCGCTACTATTACAGCGTCGGTACATCGAGCACGGAGCTGGCTGGCGGCACCTCCTCCTTTTACTTCGAGACCGCGCCGCCCGTTTCCACGCCGAAGAAGTTCCGGGCCTGGATCATCGGCGACACCGGGTACGGCGGCACCGCGCCCTGGGCGACGCGCGACGCGATGCTGAACTTCGTCGGCGCGTACCGTCCCAACCTGTTCCTGCACATGGGGGACATGGCGTACAACTTCGGCACCACCGACGAGTTCACGAACGGCTTCTTCAACCAGTACGCCACGATCCTTCGCAACACGGTCGTGTGGCCGACCTTCGGCAACCACGAGGGCCTGAGCTCCGACTCGGCCACGCAGACCGGTCCTTATTACACCGCCTACGTGCTCCCCAAGGCTGGGGAGGCGGGCGGGGTCCCCTCCGGTACGGAAGCTTACTACTCTTACGATTACGCGAACGTCCACTTCGTCGTCCTCGACGGCTACGGCTCCTCGCGTTACTCGGACGGCGTCATGGCGGCCTGGCTCGCCGCGGATCTCGCCGCGACGGACCAAGACTGGATCATCGCGTACATGCACTTTCCGATGTACACGAAGGGCACCCACGACTCGGACGAAGACTGGCTGACCATCGAGCACCGGGAGTACCTCCTGCCGATCCTCGATGAGGGTGGGGTCGATCTGGTGCTCTCGGGCCATTCGCACAACTACGAGCGCTCGTTCCTCGTGGACGGCGCCTACGATACGCCGACCACGGCGGCCGGGCACATCGTCGACGGGCATGACGGCAAGCCGCTCGGCGACGGCCCCTACGTGAAGCTCCCGGGCAAGGGGAGCCACGAGGGGGCGGTCCACATCGTCGCCGGCCACGGCACCTACGTGGGGGGCTCCGGCGGCCACCCGCTCATGTACTTCCAAGAGGCGCAGAGCGGCTCGTGCCTCCTCGATGTCGAGGACAACCGGCTCACGGTGTCCAACATCCGTTACGACGGCGTGATCAGCGATCGCTTCGCCATGGTGAAGGGAACGGCCATCGACGTGGCAGCGCCCGACGGCGGAGAGCGCCTGCCGCCGGGCGGCATCTACCCGATCCGCTGGGCGACGTCGGGGAACGTCCCCACCGTGCGGATAGAGTACACGACCGACAACGGCGCGACCTGGACCACGATCGCCAACAACGCGGCCAACACGGGCCGCTACAACTGGGTGGTTCCCTCCGTCGACACGGCGAGCGCCCTCGTCCGCGTCTCCGACGCCGAGCACCCGCTGCTCTCCGACGAGAGCAACGCCGGCTTCACGATCCAGAGCGCCCCTCGCACGGCGGTCTACTTCGGCGATTACTGGGTTTACGACGACCTGGGCGTCGACCGGGGCACGGCCTGGCGCAACCTCACGTACGATGACTCCTCGTGGAAGGGGGGCTGGGGGCAGCTCGGCTACGGCGACGGCGGGGAGAGCACGGTCCTCGACCGGGCCACGCCGTCGTACCCCACCGCTTACTTCCGCAAGATCATCCCGATCGAGGGGCCCGTCGCGCAAGCGACCATGAAGATCATCCACGACGACGGCGTCGTCGTCTGGCTCAACGGCACCCAGGTGGCGTCGAAGCGCGTGTCCGGCACGGCCTACGGCGACTATGCGACCGCGGAGTCGCGCGACGACGAGCTCACCACCGTGACGCTCTCCCCGAGCTCGTTCGTGGTCGGGAGCAACATCCTCGCCGTGATGGTCAAGCAATCGGCCCCCAATTCGAACGATCTGTCCTTCGACATGGAGCTGACGCTCACCTATGCGCCACCCGGCAGTGGGAGCAGCAGCTCGTCGAGCAGCAGCAGCTCAAGCTCGTCGAGCAGCAGCAGCTCGAGCTCGTCGAGCACGAGCAGCAGCTCGAGCGTATCCAGCACGAGCAGCTCGAGCGCATCCAGCGCGAGCACGGGCAGCGTCATGATGACCAGCGCGATGAGCGTGGGCAGCGCCGGGTCGGGCGGGGCCGGCGGCGCCGGCGGCGCCGGCTCGGGAGGTACGCCCGTGTGCAGGACCGTGCAGCGCGGCGTGTTCGGCACGGTCTGGGACGCGACGCTCTGGTCGGGCTCGCCGACCTACAAGGAGGGGTCGTACCTCTCGATCTCCACGGGCGGAGCCGGCACCGGCGGCTTCCGGGCTGCGCTGCTCTGGTTCGACCTCTCGTTCATCCCCGCGGGCGCGCCGGTCTATTCGGCCACCTTGACGATCAATCAGGTGTACAAGACGACGGCCTCCACCATTCGTCTCCACGAGGCCCTCGCGCCCTGGGGCGAGACGATCGTGAGCTGGTCCAGCTACAACCAGAGCTGGGAGCCGCTCAGCTTCGCGTCGTTTGTCGCAAGCAGTGGCTCCGGCGATCGGACCGCCGACCTCACGGACCTGGTGCAAGACTGGGTGAACGGCGTCCTCCCGAATTACGGGCTCGCCATGGAAGAGGACGCGGCGGGGGCGACGCAATGGCGGGCCAGCGAAGACACGACGGAGTCGCGCCGCCCGCGCCTCCAGGTCTGCTACGCACAGTGACCGCGCAGGGCGACGCCCCGCCGGATATCCCCTGCTGACCTGAACGTCCCCGGCTCATCGTCGGTCGCCACGGCTGCCGCGAGCGACGGTGTCGGTGAAGAGGGAGCCTGGAGCGCCGCTGCTCCAGGCTCGAGCCTCACCGCGGCGGGCGACTGAAACAGCAGCTCACACCGTTCATTCCAGGATCCCCGCGGCGTCCGGCTCGGCGTCGAGCGCTGCGCTGGCCCGCTTGGTTGCGCGGCCCAGCGGCACTGTCTAGGCTCGTCCGCTGGACAGCGAGCGATGCGCGAGCGCCGCGGCGGGCCGCCGAGCTCGCCGCTGGAGCGGCGGCGCTGGAGGGAGGGGATCATCCATGTGCGGCATTGCTGGATGGGTGGACTACGAGCGCGATCTGACGCGGGAGCGCGACGCCCTGCGAGCGATGACAGAGACGATGAGGCTCCGCGGCCCGGACGACGAAGGGTCATGGCTCGCTCCGCGCGCGGCCCTCGGTCACCGCCGCCTCGCCATCATCGATCTCGAGGGGGGTCATCAGCCGATGATCGCCGACCAGGACGGCGCGCCGGTGGCCGTGCTCATCTACACGGGCGAGGTCTACAATTTCCGCGAGCTGCGCGGCGAGCTCGAGGCCCGCGGCCACCGCTTCAAGACGCACAGCGACACCGAGGTCGTGCTCCGTGCGTATCTCGAGTGGGGCGCGGGTTTCCCCCGGCGGCTCAACGGCATGTACGCCTTCGCCCTCTGGGATGTCCGGGCAGAGGAGCTGTTGCTCGTCCGGGACCGGCTGGGCATCAAGCCGCTGTTTTACCAGCGGACCGGCAGAGGGGTGCTCTTCGGCTCGGAGCCCAAGGCCATCCTCGCGAACCCGCTCGCGTCGCCCGTGGTGGACGTGGGCGGCCTGCGCGAGCTCCTCGCCTTCGTCAAGACGCCGGGGGCCGCCGTGTTCCGCGACATGCGCGAGGTCCGGCCCGGCCACGTCGTGCACGTGCGGAAAGATGGGATCTCCGAGCGTCGCTACTGGGCGCTCGAGTCGAGGCCGCACGAGGACGACCTGAAGACCACGATCCGCACCGTCCGCGAGCTGCTCGACGACATCGTGGCTCGACAGCTCATCTCCGATGTCCCCCTTTGCTCCCTCCTGTCCGGAGGGCTGGACTCCAGCGCCGTGACCGCCCTCGCGCAGAGGGCGCTCACTGCGGAGGGCGGGGGGCCCGTGCGCTCCTTCTCCGTCGAGTTCGCGGGGCAGGCCGAGCACTTCACGCCGGACGCGCTGCGGGGCACGCCGGACGCGCCGTACGTCGCCGATGTCGCGCGGCACGTCGGGTCGGACCACGCGGAGATCGTGCTCTCCGCAGCCCAGCTGGCCGATCCCGAGATCCGCGCCGCCGTGCTGCGCGCCCGGGATGTCCCGATCGCCTTCGGGGACCTGGATACGTCGCTGTACCTCCTCTTCCGCGCCATCCGGGAGCGCTCCACGGTGGCGCTCTCCGGCGAGTCGGCCGACGAGGTCTTCGGCGGATACCTCTGGTTCCACGACCCGGAGACGGTGGCGGCGGAGACGTTCCCCTGGATCGCCATGCGCATGAAGATCCGAGGCGGGAGCGCCGCGTCGGCGCTGTTCGACCCTGCGCTCCTCGCCCAGATCGACCTCTCGGGTCACGTCGCCGCGCGCTATCGGGAGGCCCTCGCCGAGGTCCCGCGCCTGCAGGGCGAGGACGGAGCGGAGCGGCGTATGCGCGAGATAAGCTATCTGCACCTGACGCGGTTCCTGCCGATCCTGCTCGATCGCAAGGATCGTATGAGCATGGCGAACGGGCTCGAGGTCCGGGTGCCCTTCTGCGACCACCGGCTCGTGGAGTACGTGTTCAACGCGCCCTGGTCGATGAAGACCTTCGATGGGCGCGAGAAGAGCCTGCTGCGCGCCGCGTCCGAGGATCTCCTGCCGCGCTCGGTGCTCGACCGCCGGAAGAGCCCGTATCCGGCGACGCAGGATCCGGCGTATGCGCAGCGGCTCCGGGGCCAGGTCGCCGAGCTCCTCGCCAGCGAGGACGCGCCGGTGCTGCCGCTCCTCGACATGGCCCGGGCCCGCGCCATCGCGGCGGAGCCCGGAGGATCGGTCGATGAGATCGTCCGGTCGAGCATGAATCAAATCCTCCTGCTCAACGACTGGCTCGCTCGCTATCAGGTCAAGCTCGCGCTCTGAGCCTCCGCGGCGCGCGCCGGCGGCGAGCACGACCGCGGCCGTGCCCGGAGGGCCGGCTCGCGCCGTCGAGCCGCTGGCGGGCCCATGCGTCAACCGCCGGTTGACATCGTTGACGGCGGACCATGACAGCGGCAAGCGTGCCTGTTGACCGAAGCGGACGATATGCCGTCCTTCAGCGGAAAAATGCACTCATGGCGCCCTGAGCGGCGGCCGCGAGCGATGGCGCTCCATGGCCCGGGC
Source organism: Sorangium sp. So ce375 (assembly GCF_051473855.1). Taxonomy (NCBI): domain Bacteria; kingdom Pseudomonadati; phylum Myxococcota; order Polyangiales; family Polyangiaceae; genus Sorangium; species Sorangium sp. So ce375. The sequence goes on along the minus strand of NZ_CP150335.1, from coordinate 6,964,723 downwards.
GTTGCTATCAAGTTGTGACGTCATGACGTCGTGACGTCGTGACGTCACGAAGACATCGCGAGGACATGACGACCCGTGGGGAGGGGTGCGGAGTCGGAGTGAAGTGTGGGAGTCATCGCTCGCGTACAACGTTAACGGTTGAGGGTTAGAATCATGAGCTTGAGATTGACCTATGCTTTCGGTGCGCTGCTGTCGTTCGGTCTCGTCGGCTGCCTCGCCGCGGACGGCGCCGACCTGGACGTCGACGTCGACTCGGCGAGCGACGCGCTCAGCGCCGTGAAGATCGAGGCCGAGAACCAGAGCTGGTCTGTTTCGTCGGGCGACAAGATCGAGGACAACGCGGACAACGTGAAGTTTCGCGCCAACCAGAGCGGCGATACCTTCAAGTTCTCCACGTCGGTCGCGTCGGGCACGTACAAGATCGTCCTTCGTTATGCCAAGCGGAACGTGTATGGCAAGTACGAGCTCGCCGTGAAGGGCTCGTCGGTGAAGTCGTTCGACGCTTATGGCTCCTCCACCGGCGACAGCTGGACGACCGCGACGCTCGGGGAGAAATCGCTCTCTGGAAACGTCGAGTTCACGTTCACCTGCAAGGGCAAGAGCTCCTCGGCGTCCGGGTACGACCTGAAGGTCGACTACATCGAGCTCGTGCCGGTGGACGGCGGCGGCTCGGGCGGCGGCACCACAACGGCGGGGAACGGCGGCGTCGTCAGCTCGACGATCATCGTGAAGGCGGGCGAGACGTTCGACGGCGGCGGCAAGCGGTACATCGCCGACAAGAACACGCTCGGGGACGGCAGCCAGGCCGAGGACCAGAAGCCGGTGTTCAAGCTCGAGGACGGCGCGAAGCTGAAGAACGTCGTCCTCGGCGCTCCGGCCGCCGACGGTATCCATACGTACGGCAACGTCACGCTCGAGAACATCGTCTGGGAGGACATCGGCGAAGACGCCCTGACGGTCAAGAAGTCCGGCACCGTGGTGTTGAACGGCGGCTCCGCGAAGAACGGCGACGACAAGGTGTTCCAGATCAACGCGGCCAGCACGTTCAAGGTCTCGAATTTCAAGGCGGAGAACGCCGGCAAGTTCATCCGGCAGAACGGCGGGACCGACTTCAAGGTCGACGTCTTCATCGACCGGTGCGACATCTCGAAGATGAAGGAGTCCATCTTCAGGACGGACAGCGGCAGCAGCAGCGTTACGATGACGAACACCCGCTACAGCGCCATCGGCAAGGAGCTCTTCATGGGCGTGAGCTCCTCGAAGATCACCACGTCCAACAACACGCAATACTGATCCTGCCGTCCGTGGCCAGAGCCCGCCGCTCGCGGAGCGCGACGCTCAGCGCCGACGAAGCTCTGTTGGATCTGCACGTTTCCGCCAGGGCAGGAGCGTCCTCGCGGGCGCTCCTGAGCGCTCTTGGGCGGTGTCAAGGGTCAAGGATCCTCCGCTCCGGCTCCACCTCTTCGTCGGAGTGGCGAGCCACGCGGAGCGGTGCGTCGCCATGAGAACGTTCACATGATGTTCGCGTACTGCCACCGTCGCTCACGCTCCGGGAAATGTACCGCAAAGTTGCGGATCTTTGTCGCGAGGGGGAGAGACGGTCATCGCGGTAGGAACGCCGGTGTGGCATCATGCGCCAATGCGTACCATCACGGATAGGCTTACACGTAGCGCTCGATACCTCGCCTTCGCGGCCATGCCATTCGCCGTACTGAACTGCTCCAGCAGCGATCCCGATGTGTCGGGGGACGGCGGGGGTAGCGCGGCGAGCACCAGCTCCCAGAGCGCCAGCAGCAGCAGCAGCAGCGCCAACAGCTCGAGCTCGACCGGAGGCGACGCCGCGACCACCACGACGGCGGGGCAGGGGGGCAGCGGAGAGGGCGGCGGCTCGACGGGCGACGGCGGCTCGACGGGCGATGGCGGCGGCACGCAGTCCGGGGAGTTCTCGCTCGCGAGCGCCAATCACGAGGAAGGCGCCAAGTTCGCTGACAAGTACACCTGCCAGACCGCCGGCTTCCAGGGCAGCGTCATGCCGGAGCTCCACTGGACCCCAGGGCCCGCGGGCACGAAGAGCTACGCCATCACCTTCATCGATGTCACCCTGGCGCACGGGACGCCGTCGCAGCTCAACGGCTATCACTGGGTTCTGTACAACATTCCTCCCACCGTCACCTCGCTGAAGGAGGGGTTCAAGCAGGCGGACGCGGCGCAGATCAAAGCCATGCAGAATTCGAACTACCTCGGGCCTTGCCCCAATTTCGGCAGCGCGACCGGCACCAAGACCGACAACTACGAGTTCACCATCTACGCGCTCGCCGAGGACTCGATCACGATCACGGGCTCGGGCACGATGGCCGTGAAGGACGCGGAGACCAAGCTCGAGGCGAACAACCTGGACAGCGCCAAGCTCACCGGTACGTCCAACGCCGCCTCGACTCGATGAAGCGGTAGCGGGCGTCGACGCCCACGGGGGGCCTCGTGGCCGCAGGACGGCACGATGCCCCCGCGCTCGCCGCGCGATATTGCCCGCTCCTTCGAGCCCATGCCCGCCCCGCTTGCGCGCGAGGAGCCCTGTCGAGCCGCGGGGCGATCTCCGAGATCATCGCGCGAGGGGTGTCTCGAACATCGAGCCGCAGGAGCCACGGACGACTGGAGCTCTCCTGTGGTCTCTCGATTCTGAGGCATCCCCCTCGAATTTGCCGCTGCTGACTCGAGCCGTCCGTCATCCAGACGTGGGCTCCCGGCGGCGGCCCTCCGGGCGCTTCGGGGCCTGCTGCGCGGAAGACTGGCTCTCTGCCAGCCTGCCGCTCTCCGTCTCGATCAGCTTCTTCTCGTACCAGGGCCGCGTGGCGTGCGCGCGGATGAGATAGGCGAGCGCGATGACGCCGAGGAGCGGCAGGGCGCTGTAGGCCGCGGAGTGAGCCGTCACGTCGGGGCCGATCGCGCTGGCTGAGCTCCACGAGGCGACGTGGCGCGCCTTCACCGTATCGCCCTCGCGGAGCCGGGCGAATGCGCCGTGGGACACCTCGTCGGAGAACGCGGATCCATCGGCGCCCCGCATCGTGACCTCGAAGCGGGTGTGATCGCCGTCCTCGTGCTCGCGGAGCTGCGTCACGCGCACATCCGCCGTGTCCCCCAGCCAGCGGCGCGCGTGGAAGGCCGCGAACGCGGCGTTGAACGCGAGCGACGCGACGACAGCGGCGATGGCCCACCGCTCGTGGAACGCCGCCCTGCGCGCGAACCGCTCGCCGAGCGGCTCGGACGAGAGGAGCATGCGGCCACCGCGCGGGGGCGCGAGCAGGTATCCCTGCGCCTGCTCGCGGTACCCCTGGGCCTGCGCCTCGGGATCGGGCGCCCGCCGGAGCTCGCCGATCGCGAAGACCCTCTCGCCTGGCAGCAGCTCGGCCACGCGGACGCGCCGGGTGAGATCGACCCGGATCATGCCGTCCAGCGCGTCGACGAGCTTCACCTCCGCGCCCGGCTCGACCCGGATGCGCGCGCCGGACGCGTGGCGGAGATAGAACGGGTGGACACGGACCTTGCGGCCTGTCTCGGCCCACTGGTGGGTCCAGACGCCGGAGGTCTCGGACTCGGAGCCCTCCTGCTCGACCTCGACGCGCACCGCCACGTCCGCGCCTTGCTCCCGCTCGACGGTGCCCACGACGACGGCCTCGCCGGGCGCGAGCGCGGCGCCAGGCCTGAACGAGGCCTCGGCCTGCTCAGCGGCGCGGCGCTGCCGGCGCGAGAGCCGGAGCGCGATCGCCGCGAGGGCGAGCAGGCCGGCCGTCGCGACGCCCTCCACGAGGAGCGACGACAGCCCGGCGTCGAGGTGGTATCGGCTCACGAGCAGCCAGATCCGGGGTTCCATCGGCCGCCATGAGAGCGCAAAGCGGCCCGCCCGTGCGAAAAACCCAAGCGCACACACGGTACGGCCGCGGCACGCGCGCGCTGCGGGCTCGGCGCGCGCGCGCTGCGGGCTCGGCACGCGCGCTGCGGGCTCGGCGCGCGCGCAACGAGCTCTGCACACGCGCAACGAGCTCTGCACCCGCGCGCCATCGAGCCCGCATCACTCGGTGGACGTCGTACAAGTGCGGGCTCATCGCACCATCGGATCCGCTGTTCCACAGCACTCTGGCGGCGCATGCAGTCGTTGACGCCGCGACACGATGCACAGAGATTCCGCCCTCAACACCAGGCCAGGGACGAGGAGGGTTTCCATGCGCCCAGACGGTTTCTCGCTCTCGTGCTCGGCGCTCGCGAGCGTCACGTTCATCGGCTTCCGCGGAACCGAGCACGTCTCGCAGCCGTACGAGTTCGAGCTCTTCTTCTCCGTCCCGACGAGCACCGATGTGCGCAAGGCGGTGGGCGAGCGGGCGACGGTGCGCGCGAGCCGCGGGGAGGGGAAAGACCCGCTCGTCCTGCACGGTGTCATCGCGAGCGTGCGCCTCTTGCACCAGAACGCGGATCGGGCGCTGTACCAGGCGCTGCTCGTGCCGAAGCTCTGGTTCCTGCGCCATTTCTGGCGCAGCCACGTCTTCACGAACCAGCCCGTGAAGGAGTTCCTCTCGGCGACGCTCCAGAACGGCGGGCTCGCCGCGAGCGACTTCCGCTTCTCGATCGACGACGGCGACTACCCTGTCGAGGAGTTCGTCGCGCAGTACCGCGAGACGCACCTCGCGTTCTTCCACCGGTGGCTCGAGCGCGAGGGCCTCTACTACTTCTTCGAGCACCCGGAGGACGGGCCCGGCGAGGTGCTCGTCATCGTCGACGACCGCGGGCTGCACGACGACTTCCCGGGCGGCGGGGCCGTGCGCTACGTCCCGCTCTTCGGCGACGACGTGACCGCGCCGCCGGGCCTGCACCAGATGGAGCAGACCGTGCAGTGGCTCCCGAAGAGCGTCACCATCGCCGATTACAACTACGCGAACCCGTCCGCGTCGGTGAAGGGCGAGAGCAGCATCACGGCCAACGGGGTGGGCGCGATCCACGAATACGGCTTCCGCGTGTTCGTGCAGAGCGACGCCGAGCGCCTCGCGCAGGTGCGCGCGCAGTCGATCGGCTGCCGCGAGGTGACCCTGCGCGGGAGCGGCGACGTGCTCGGGCCGCGGGCCGGGTACCGGTTCTCGCTGGACGACCAGCCGGCGGACATCGTCGACCAGTGGCTCGCGCTGGAGGTGCAGTACAGCGCGTCGATCGCCGGGATCACGCCCGAGACCGCGCGGCTGACGGGGCTCTCGGGCAAGGACCTCTACGCGATCAAGCTGCTCGCGATCCCGGCCGACGTGCAGTTCCGCATGCCGCAAGCGACGCCGTGGCCGCGCATCTACGGGTTCGAGAACGCGATCGTCTGCGGCCCCGGCGACAGCCAGTACGCGCAGATCGACGCGGACGGGCGCTACCTCGTGCGCTTCGAGTTCGACACGAGCGGGCTGCCCGACGCGCGCATCTCGACGCGGGTGCGCATGATGCAGCCCCACGGCGGGACGACGGAGGGCTTCCATTTCCCGCTGCGCAAGGGCACCGAGGTGATGATCGCGTTCCTCGGCGGCGACCCGGACCGGCCCTTCATCGCCGGCGTCGTGCCGAACGCGCACCGGCCGAGCGTGGTCGCGGAGCGCAACCTCAGCCAGAACATCATCCGGACCGGGAGCGGCAACCAGCTCGTGCTCGAGGACGAGCAGGGCAAGGAGTTCATCTTCCTCCACACGCCGAACAACCGCACCGGCATCTACCTGGGGACGCCGAGCGGCAACCACGCGTCGGTCTACACGGGCGACGGCGACAAGACCGGCACGTTCCTGTCCCCCGAGAACGCCGACCCGGCCATCGCCGGCAGCAGCCTCGTCGACGTCACGTTCAGCTACCTGGAGACGACCTCGGGGGACGGCGGCTCATGGATCGGCGGCGACTCCTGGGAGAACGTCAGCGGCAGCAAGTTCAGCATGGTCGTGGGCGACCTCTGGGCGGGCGTCGGCGGGACGTACACGCTCCAGGTCACCGGCGCGGCGGAGGAGACGTACTACGCGACGCGCACGACCACGATCAAGACGGGCCGCGTGGACACGGTGGAAGCCGGCGGCATGAAGCAGACGATCACCGACGGGATGGAGCTGACCATCACGAGCGGCGGGATGAAGCACGACGTCCACGGCGAGCTCACGCAGACGATCGAGCCGGGGGGCTCGTCGACGGTGACCGGGCCGTGGAAGCACAAGGTCACGGCCGAGAACTTCGACGACTACAAGAGCTGGAAGACGGAGGTCGCCACCACCTGGAACGGCCACTTCGGCGGGAACGTCGACCTGAAGTGCGACACGAACTTCCTGATCAAGGCGCCCAACGCGAAGATCACGGCCACCAACCTGAAGTGGGAGGTGCTCGGGCTGACGTTCGACCTGACGCCGAACAAGCACGAGCTCTTCGTCTACAAGGGCGCGAGCGGCATCATCAAGACGGACCACGCCGCGCTCGCCCAGCAGGCCTACGGGCTCAAGGTCGAGACGTCGCTGATCAAGCTCGACTTCGCCGCGATGGATAAGAAGGCCGTCGGCGCCAGGATGGATCAGTTCGGCACCTACCTGAGGCAGCAGGCGATCGCCATGATCCTCGCGGGGGTCCTGGCGTACAACTCGGCTTTCACGAAGATCTGAGCGCGGATGCGAGTCGTCAAACCCCTCAAGATCCCGGCGCTCACGCGCGTCGTCGAGATCGCGCGGCGCCCCAGGTTCCACGTGGGCGCGATGGTGGCGTTCCCCCTCGACGCGCCGCGCGCGCTCGTCGACGAGATGAGTTTCTGGCAGGCCGCGACCGCGGAGCTCGGGAGCATCCCGCTCGACGAGGGCATCGCGAAGGCGCGCGGCGAGCTGCTCGTCGCGGGCCGGTGCCACGCCCCGGAGGGCCGCCGCGTCGCCGCGTCGTTCGTCCGCGCGCGGCTCGGCTCCGTCGACAAGCGCCTGGCCGTGCTGGGCGAGCGGTACTGGAGCGGCCACGGCTTCACGGAGCCCGAGCCGTTCTCGGAGATGCCGATCGACTGGGCGCGCGCGCTCGGCGGGCCGAAGGACGCGGCGAACCCCTACGGGAAGGGGATCGAGGACGTCGAGCGCGGCGGGCAGCGCGTCCGGCCGCTGCCCAACGTGGAGCACTACGGCGCGCTGATCCGCTCGCCCGGCGACCGGCCGGGCCCGGCGTCCTTCCTCGCGATGGACCTGAGCTTCGCCCAGCGCCGCGCCCGCGCGGGGACGTACGGCGCGGACTACGCCGAGAAGTGGGCCCCCGGCCTGCCGCCCGACGTCGATCCCGCCTTCTTCAACGTCGCGCCGAGCGATCAGTGGAGCGCCGAGCCGCTCCGCGGCGACGAGGCGTTCCTCGTGGAGAACATGCACCCGACGCGCCCGCGCATCGAGGGCGCGCTCCCCGGCCTCGCCCCGCGCGTGCTCGTCACCCGCCGCGACGCGAGCGGGGAGGCGTTCCAGGAGCTCCCCGTCCGCTGCGACACGGTGTGGCTCTTCCCCTCGGCCAACCTCGGTGTGGTGATCTTCCATGGCTCGATGCCCGTGGCCGACGACGACGCGGCGGAGATCGTGGACCTCGTCGTCGCCTGCGAGGAGATCGGCCGCCCCCGGCCGATCGAGCACTACCGCGAGGCGCTCGCCCGGCGGATCGACAAGGACCGGGGCGCGATCGCGTCCCTCAGCGACAGCGATCTCATGCCGCCGCGCGAGTCGGGCGTCGCGGCGAACGTCGCCGGGATCGAGATGGTGCAGTGGCTCAAGAGCGAGAACCTCGCCGCGCAGAACCTGCGGCGCGGCGCCGAGCGGGAGCGCGAGCGCCGCCGCGGGGAGCTCCTCGCGGACGGCATCGACCCGGCGCGCTTCGGGCTCGACGGGCCGCTGCCGGAGGAAGAGGCGCCTCCGCCGATCGACGATCTCGACGCGCTGGTGGCGTACCTCAACGCGGCGTCGCGGAAGATGGAGGAGGAGGAGGAGAGGGCCGCCCGCCTGAAGAAAGAGGCCGAGGAGCGCATGAAGGCGCAGGCCGCGGACATGGAGGTGTCCGAGGAGGCGCTCCGGCGCGGCCAGACCGGGGAGGAGCCCCCCGGCGGCCCGCCGCGCTTCTCGGCCCGGGCGCAGCTCCAGCAGTACGCGGAGCTGGCCGAGGCCGCGCGCCTCGGCGGCGTGCCGAACCTCGAGCTGGAGGCGATGCTGGCGGATCCGGGGTTCCCCGAGCAGCTGCTCCGCCTCGAGCAGGCGGCGCGCGAGGGCTACCGCGGCTCGGCGCACCTGCGGTCCGCGGCCCTGCCGATGACCGCCGAGGCCGCGCAGATGGCGCGCGTCGTCATCGATGCGGCGCGCGAGGCGGGTGAGCCGCTCGACGAGCGCGACCTCACCGGCGCCGACTTCCGCGGGGTCGACCTGCGGGGGATGCGCTTCGCGCGCGCGTTCCTCGAGGGGGCCGACCTGCGCGGCTGCGACCTCTCGGGCGCGGTGCTCGAGGGGGCGGTGCTCGCGAAGGCCGACCTCACGGGCGCGAACCTCACGGGCGCGCGGCTCCGGGGCGCGAACCTGGGGAAGGCGAACCTCGAGGGGGCGGTGCTCGACGACGCCGATCTGACGGAGGCCGTGCTGATGGGCGCGAGGCTCGCCGGGGCGAGCCTGAAGCGGGCGCGGCTTGAGCGCGCCGACGTCCTCCAGGTGAGCTGGGCGGGCGTGGATCTGTCGGGCGCGGATCTCTCGCTCTGCTCGTTCCTCCAGGCGAGCTTCGCCGGGGCCAACCTGGGTGGGGCGAACCTCGAGCGGGCGACGCTGCTCGAGTGCTCGCTCGAGGGCGCGGACCTCTCTGGCGCGCGGCTGCACAAGACGACGCTGATGAGCTGCACGGGGGCGCGGGCGCGCTTCGCCGGCGCGTGCTTCTCCGAGGGGGTCGCCGTTCACAAGAGCGCCCTGCCGGAGGCCGACTTCCGCGACGCCGTGCTCGACAAAACCTGCTTCCGGACGACGGATCTGCGCGGCGCGCGCTTCGATCGAGCCCAGATGATGATGACCGATCTGTCCGAGGCGGACGCGACGGGCGCGATCTTCGATCGCGCCGTCATGAAGAACGCCCTTTTGATACGGACGAACCTCGATTCCGCCTCGCTCCGCGGGTGCAACCTGACGGAGGCGCTCCTCTCGAAATCGAGCCTTTCGGGGGCCGATTTCACGGGCGCGCAGCTCTGCCGGGCCGATTTCACCCGCGCGCGCGGGGACAGCCGGACGACCTTCGCCGAGGCGAGCGTCGATTTCACCCGGTTCGACCGGCAGGCGGGGCCGGCTCCTGGAGGCGCGACATGAACCGGGATGAGGTGCTCGACAAGGTCCGCCACGGGGAGCCGATCCAGGGCGTGGACATCTCTGGGCTCGACCTGACGGGCGCGGATCTCTCGGGCGCGGTGTTCGACCGGGTCCGCATGCCGCGTGGGATGCGGGGCGCGCTCGTCAAGGAGTCGACGTTCTCGGAGTGCGATCTGTCGGGCGTGGACGCGACCGGCGTGGACCTGCACCTGACGACCTTCGTCCGGAGCCGCCTCGACGGGGCGACGCTGTCGGGGGCGAGGCTCGTCGGGGCGACCTTCGCCGAGTCGACGTTCGAGGGGGCGGCGCTGTCCGGCGTGCAGGCGCCGATCGCGACCTGGACGACGTGCTCGCTCGAGCGCGCATCGTTCGAGGGGGCGAACCTCGACCGGGCGAACCTCGTCGAGGTCAGGGCCGGCGGCGCGAGCTTCGCGCGAGCGAACCTCGAGAAGGCGACGATGTACAAGCTCGACCTGAGCACCGCGCTGCTCGACGGCGCGAACCTGACGCTCACGACGCTGGTGGAGTCCGCGCTGGGCGCGCGGGGGTTCCAGGGGATACGGCTGTTCCGCACGCAGTTCATGCGCGGCAGCGTCGCGGGATCGAGCTTCGCGGGCTGCGACGCGACGCAGTGCAACTTCACCGGGGTCGACCTGTCAGGCTGCGATTTCTCCGATGCGGTCCTGACGCAGGCGCTCTTCGGCGATGCGAGCGCAGCGAAGGCGCGGTTCTTGCGGGCGAAGCTGCAGAACACGATCTTCGAGCGGGCCGCGCTGGCGGAGGCCGACTTCTCGGGCGCGGAGCTCGTCGAGTCGTACCTCGCGTTCGCCTCGTGCCCGGGGGCGCGCTTCGTCGGCGCGAAGCTCGCCTACGCGGACTTCTCGCACTGCGATCTCTCGGGCGCGGACTTCACGCAGGCCGCGATGTTCCGCACCAGGCTGCACCGCGCCCGCCGCGACGGGGCGCGGGTGCCGGCCGGCGCAGGCTGGCTCGGCGACGACGAGAAGCTCGCCGCGATCGAGGACTGGAAGCCGCGCCACGGCGGCGAGCGCGACGGCCAGCGCGCGTGACCGTGCGTAAGGTGCGGACCGCGCAACGTGGGTAATGCGCGCCGCGCAACGCGCAACACGCAACGACGAGACGTCGATGCGAGGCCGCGTGCCACGAAAATCGTTGATTTCTGCGGTGACATGGCTGAAACTAGCGTTGCAATGCGCACGTCCTGAACGGACGGATTCAGGCCGAGGAGACCCGAGATGCAGAGCATGGCGGCCCGCGAGCCCCTGACGGTGGCACACGACGACAGCGCGCAGGACGACCTCCTGGCCGGGGTGGATCTGCCGGCGATGGAGCGCTCCCCCTCGCCGCGGCGCGCGCCGTCGCTGGAGACGGGCGTCGTCCGGGGCACGGCGTCGGGGCTCGTGATCGAGCTCGGCGGCGGCCCGGTCGCGGCGCGGCGCGCGAAGAGCTGCCTCGTCGCGCCGGACGCCGGGGATCGGGTGCTCTGCGCGGTGGAGGGCGATCAGGTCTTCGTGCTGGCGGTGCTCGAGGGCGAGGCAGGCGCGACGACGCGGGTCGTCGCCGAGGGCGATCTGAAGGTGCAGGCGACGGGGAGGCTCGGGCTCGGCGCTGGCGACCAGATCGAGATCGCCGCGGTGAAGGAGGTGGGGCTGTTCGCGGGCAAGCTCCACGTCCGCGCGCAGACGGCGGCGGCCGCGATCGAGGAGCTCGGGCTCGTCGGCCGGTCGCTCGAGGCGCACCTCCAGAAGGCGGTCGTCGTCGCCGAGCGCATGGAGGCGCGCGCGGACCGGCTCGTGCAGCGCGCGAAGCAGGCGTTCCGCTTCGTCGAGGCGCTCGATCAGGTGCGCGCGGGGATCTTCGATCTCCGCGCGGAGGGCCTCGCGGCCGTCCGTGGAGAGAACACGATCGTCGCCGCGCGGACGCTGACGAAGGTCGACGGCGAGCAGGTCAAGATCGGCTGAAGGGGCGCGCTGCGCCGCGGATGCCAGCAACGACGAGGGTGAAGCGATGCTCGCGAAGACGACCGCAGGGGGGATGTGCATGGCGTTCCCGGACGTGTGCCTGACCCCGACGCCGGCCCCGGTGCCGATCCCGTACCCGAACATCTCGCTGCATCCGATGAGCGTGCTCTTCGTGCCGAACGTGCTCGTCACGTGCGCGCCGGCGCACAACATGCTGACGGTCGCGCCGCTCACGATGGGGGACAACCCGGGGGTCGCGCTCGGCGTCGCGTCCGGGATGGTGATGGGCCCGTCGCGCAACGTGACCGCGGCGTTCACGGTGATCGTCGGCTGCGCGCCGATGACGCGCCTGACGAGCATCTCGATTCAGAACAGCACGAACGCGCCGGGCATGGCCATCGTGCCGAGCGTCACCACCGTGGTCGTGCTCTCCCCGTGACGGTCGCGCGCAAGGGGTCCTCCATGAATGCTGCGACGGCGCCGGAGAAGAGCCCGCTGGCCGAGGCGCTCGCGAAGCTCGACGCGGCGATGCGCAGGCCGATGGGCAGCAGCGCCGATCCGGATCGGCGCCGCGTGGCAGCCCGGCTCGCGGATCTGGTCCGATGCGAGGACGACGAGCTCACGGCGTTCGCCAGCCGGCACCTGCTCGGCCGCGCGGCGGACGAGGCGGCGCTGCGCGCCGCGCGCGAGATGCTCCTGGCGATCGGCGGCGTCCTCGGTCCGGAGGGCGAGAGCGCCGAGGCGCTGGACGTGCTGAAGGACGCGCACGGGGCGCTCGAGGAGCGGCTGGCGGAGGCGAAGCGGGCCGCGGAGCGGCGTGCGGCGGAGGAGGCCGCGGAGCGGCGTGCGGCGGAGGAGGCCGCGGCGACGACGGGCGCGCCGGCGCTGGTCGAGGCGGAGGGGCCGCTGTCTCGCATGAGCGGGGGGCTGCCCTTCGTGGCGGCGGCCGGGGCGCGGCGTGAAGCGGAGGAGGTCGTGGCGGCGACGAGCGCGCCGGCGCTGGTCGAGGCGGAGGGGCCGCTGTCTCGCATGAGCGGGGGGCTGCCCTTCGTGGCGGCGGCGTCGATGGCGGTGCCCGCGCCGATGGCGGTGCCCGCGCCGATGGCGGTGCCCGCGCCGATGGCAGCACCGGCGCCGCTTGGCGTGCTCGCGCCCGCGCCTGCGCCGGTGGCCGAGCCCGAGCCCGTCTCGGCGCCCGCGTCGACACCCGCGCCCCAGTCCGTCACGCAGCCCGCGTTCGTGCCTGTCCCCGAGCCTGCGTCGGTTCCTCGGACGGATCCGCCGGTCAGCGGCGCGGAGTTGAGGCCCGCTGGCAAGACGCTCCCGGATGGAGCGAGGGTCCTCGACTCGGCGCTGCCCTTCATCCAGGTGGCCTCCGAGGAGCGCCCGCGGCCGTCCGTCGCACGCTTCGACGCGGCCCTTCCGTTTCAGCCGGTCGCGGGGCCCGACGGACAGCCGCCGCGCGAGCCCGCCCCGGCGCCCGCGCACCACGCCCCGGCGGCGTCGCCCCACCACGAGCGGCATTCCGTCGCGGCCGCGGCGAGCCCGCTGCCGGCCGCCGCGCCGAGCGCGCTGCCCGCTGCCACGGCGAGTCCACCGCCGGTCGCCGCGGCGAGCCCGCTGCCGGCCGCCGCGCCGAGCGCGCTGCCCGCTGCCACGGCGAGCCCGCTGCCGATCGCCACGCCGAGCGCGCTGCCGGTCGCCGCGCCGAGTGTCCCGCCCGCCTCCACGCCGGCCCCCGCGAGCACGGGCGACCCGCTCAGCGCGCGCCCGCCACCCTCGCTCACGCTCAACCAGTACGCCGGCCTCGTCGTCGCGTGCGAGCTCTACCCCGCCTACGTGGAGAGCACGAACGCACGCTACGGGGTCCCGACCTCCGCGGCGCGCGCCGCCCTCGACGCGTTCTGGGCAGGCCGGTTCGCAGCAGATCCCGCGCTCGCCCAGCGCTGGCCGGAGCTCTGCGAGGCCGCGCGCAGGTACTTCCTGCAATCGCGCTGAACGCACGCAGAGACCCGACCCAGGTTGACGAGACCCGACCCAGGTTGACGGCGAGACCCGATCCGGGTTGACCAGACCGGCCAGACCAGAGCCGACTCAGGTTGACCAGACCTGCGACCCGACGACCAGACCCGACTCAGGTTTGGTGGTCTGGCAACCCAGGTTGAGGTGGATCGACTAGGGCCGACTCAGGTTTGGGTGTTTAGCGACCCAAGTTGGGGCGGATCCAGAAGGGCATGGCACTGACCCAGGTAGGGGTGGACCGGGTGGATCAGGTGGCGGGCGAAGTGGCGGCCGCCACCTGTGGTGGCGCGGCCAGTGCTCGAAATGATTCACAAAAACCACCGGCACAGCATTTGTTGGTGTAAGCGGGCCATGAGCCACCCCCGCGAGATCGCTCCCGGCGCCACCTACATGATCACCCGTCGGGTCTTGCGCCGGCACCTGCTCTTTCGCCCCGATGCGGCCATCACCCAGCTCTTGGTCTACGCCCTCGCGGTCTCGGCCCGTCGCTTCGACATCAAGGTTCACGCGCTTTGCGCGATGTCGACGCATCTGCACCTGGTCGTGACGGACGTGAACGGGGTCCTGCCGCGCTTCTTGCAGTTCTTTCATCGCATCGTCGCGCTCGGCACCAAGGTGCTCCGTGCGTGGGAGGGACCGGTGTGGGACCACGAAGCCACGAGCGTTGTGCGCCTCCTGACGCGCGCTGCAGTGGTGGAGAAGATCGCCTACGTGCTCGCGAACCCTGTGGCCGCTGGCCTCGTCCGGCATGCATATGAGTGGCCGGGGGCGAAAGTCGATGTGGAGGAGCTCGGCCGTGGCGCGCTGCGCGCGGCGCGTCCTCAGGCGTATCTTGACCCGGAGAATCCTCAGTGGCCTAAGGAAGTGACGCTGCCGCTCGCGTTGCCGCCGGCGGTCGAGCAAGACAGCATCGATGATTTTCGCCGCGATGTCGCCGCCGAGCTCAAGGACCAGGAGGCGCAGGCCCATGCAGCGCTGCACCAGCAAGGGCGCCGCTTTCTTGGTGCTGAGCGAGTCAGCAAGCTCTCCCCGCACGAGCGCGTCACGAGCTTCGAGGCGCTGCGCGATCGCAATCCAACCTTTGCGGTTGGCCGCGAGCAGGGGGACGCATGGCGAATCGCAGGCGCAGCTGTGCGGGCGTTTCGCGCGTCGTACCGCGCGGCGCTTGAACGGTGGCGCGCCGGGGTACGCAGCGTGGTATTCCCGGTGGGAACCTGGTGGATGCGCACGTTCCACGGCGCCAGCGTGACGGATCTCGGGCTCACGGTGTAGATATCGGGTGGCGCTCTTCGTAGCAATGAGGGATGAGAGGATGGAGGAGGCGTTCGGCGCGCTGTTGCCGTGTCGTGGGGAACGTCCGCCTGGGTCGGTCGGGGCCGGGTCGATCGGGCCCAGCCCTGTGGCTCTCACCTATACATGCGGTCGATCCGCTCTTCTGGCGCGCGTGGGTCGAGCAGCAGGAGTGTCATGTAGAAGGCCCACTCCAGCGGCTTCATGGCGAGATAGACGACATCTGCGGCCCAGGCGGCGCTGATGTATCGGCTCACGGGGAGCCCCATCCGGTCGTAGAGCCGGCGCGCCGTGCGGCCGAAGCGCGGCCAGCGTTCGTGCAGCATATCCTCGAAGGCGTTTGCGATCGCGAGCTGGCGATTGACGATGATTGGCGTGCCGCCCCGCCGTCCGAGCCGGATCGGGCGCACAAGCCAGGCGTGGCCGTGCGCAGCGACGGTGCACAGGTAATGGCAGTCGCCGGGAAGCTCCACGATCGGGAGTTGCGACAGCGTGTAGCCACACGTGCGGGTGAAGACCTGGAGCGCGGCTGCCGGATGTCCCAGCCAGGCCGCGTGCAGGACGGCGTGAATCCCGAGCAGCACCGGCGACGCCGCGAGGGCGCGCCACAACGTCGGTCGGTGAATCGCGGCCGGTGGCGGGAGCGGGACCTGGGGAGGCCCGGCGCGATAGGCGGGATCCGCACCGGCCAGCGGAGCAGGTGCGCTGGCTTCGACGCCCCGCCGCACGAGGCGTGCGCGCAGCTCGACGGAATAGAAGACGACGGTGATCACAGGCGCGATGCACGGCAGGAGGACCGGCGGCAGGAGCAGGCCGGCCGCGACCCAGGGGCCGAAGTGCACCGCCAGCAGGAGATGGAGCGCAATCCCCAGGATCAGCGCTGCATGGACAACGAGCTCCGCGGGGCCGGGCAGCGCTTCTTTCCGGCGCCGTGAAACGACATAGGCGAGGGCGGTGAGCGCGTGCAGCGCGATCAGGCCGTGAACTTCGGGCTCGGCGAGCGGCCGGAACGCCGTGGTGCCCGCGTCGCACGCCAGGACAGTGCACGTCCCGGGGGCATCGTGGCTGTACGCCATCCCCCAGGTGGGCAGGAGGAGCAGCGTGAGCACCTCGGCCGCCACCTGGAACGGAGCGCGTCCCCGGCGCCGCATCGTGCGGTAGGTCAATACGGTCAGGCCGATCCAACCCGCCAGCCCGAGCGCTGCTGCGACGATGATCGCCCCATCGAGTCGGACCAGCAGCGTCGCGCCGAAGAGCAGCGCCGCGAGCACCGGGACGCCGTAGCCGGTGGCCACCAGGGCGGCGAGGGCTCCGTCGGCCAGCGAAAAGGGCTGCGTGGACGGGAGTTGCTGCGGCTCGGACGTGGGCTGCTGCGGTTCGGGCGTGGGCTGCTGCGGCTCGGGCGTGGGCTGCTGCGGTTCGGGCGTGGGCTGCTGCGGCTCGGACGTGGGCTGCTGCGGTTCGGGCGTGGGCTGCTGCGGCATGCGTCCACGATGCTAGCGGTTCCGGTCGCAGGAGATCCATCCCACGAGGCGGCGCGCGCGCCCGCCGCCGACCGGCATGGACAGCGCGGTCGCGCCTTGCAGAGGGCGCCGCGTTCGTTGCTCGGGCGGCGAGCCCCTGACGCTTCGAGAGGATGTTGGTAAAATCGATGGGATCTCGCATGAGCCCCGACCGAAAGCGCCGTCCGCGCCCCGCGATGTCTACCGAAGGGCGGCCGCTCCGGCGGCGGGCGCACGAGATCGTCGAGGAGTTCCTCACGTCGGCCATGAGCCACGAGGAGCAGGTGAGGCTCGCGCGTATCGTGCTCAGGTCCGGCTCCCGCGAGGCGCTCAACAGGCTCTTCGAATACTTCCAGCGATGCCAGGCCGAGACCCGGTGGGGAAGGGACAACCCCCTGCACGAGATCGTCGGGGCGATGCGCGTCCAGGCGATCAAGGCCCTCAAGGGCCCGCCAGGGCAATGCCGCAGGAATCACAGGAGCGCCCTCCTCGTCCTGTGGGTCGCCGGTCGTCCGGGCGACGTTCCGCTCCTCGTGTCGCTCCTGGCCGCGCAGGCCCCGGACGGACTGGATTGCGACCTATTGCCCGTGCTCCGGCAGGTCATTTCGGGCTATGAACCGAGCGATCCCCACCTCCTCGCCGCGATCGAGCGGTACATCGAGCGGGCAGCATCGCTCGAGGACGTCCGCTCTGCGTCGCTCGTCCTCGGCGAATACCGCGTTCCCGACGCCGAGCTCGCGCTCCAGCGGGCCCTCGCCTCTCCGGACCCGTGGCGCCGTGCTCCCGTGATGGCGGCCCTGATCGATCGGAATCCAGGGCAGCACCGGGATGCCGGCGAGGCGTTGCTGACGGAGCTGAAGCTGGAAGCGCGGGCGCCGGACGCCCGGGGCAAGGAATCGGTTCAGAGGGGGCTCGCCGAGGCGCTCGACCGGGCCAAGGAAGCGTCGGAGTCCAGGGAGGAGGCCAGACTGCCTCGGGTTTCCGAGGCGCAGCTCGAGGAGCTCGACCGCATGCCCGACGAGGACTGCGCGGCGTTCCTCGACAGGCTTGGACGGGAGTTCACTCTGGATCAGGAACGCCTGCTCCCGCGCCTCCAGGCCGCGTCCCTCGCCCGGAAGAAGGCGCTGCTCCGCGCCCTCGGGGCCGTGGCGACCGGCGGAACTCCGTTCTTCCATGCGGTATGGCCTTTCACCTCCGATCCCGACGAGGAGATCGCGGCGTTGGCCGTCGCCGCGTGCGGGGCCGCGCGCTCGGATCAGGCCAGGATGCGGCTGACGACGAGGCTCGAGGGCGCGATCGCTAGGGGCGACGCTGCTGCCGCAAGGCCGCTCCTGAGCGGCCTCCGCGGCTGTCTCCACGACGGCGCGGTGTGGGGCGCGGCGCTGTCCCTGCCGTGCGAGATCGCCCGGAAGCTGGCGATGGATGGGCTCGAGCACGCCTCCGTGCGTGGGCCAGCGATCGAGCTGCTGCGCGAGGCCGCGAGGCGCGAGAGCAACGAGGCGCTTCGCCGGCGGATGGACCTTCTTCTCCGGGAGCGCTGATTCCGGCGGTGGCGGCACGGAGTCGTCTGCGACCGTCGCCATCGTCCGTGACGTGGTTGGGCCACGCCAGGCTCGCGCTCGGGCTGGAGGGAAAGTGGGCGTGGCGGCGCTAGCGGCCCGCGGGCCCGAGCCGGCGCTCCTCGACCGGTGGCGGGGCGCGGAGGGGGTCTCCTGCACGAGCTCGTCGCCGTGGGTCAGCACGTGCCAGCGCGCCTCCTGCGGCTCGGGCGGCGGAAGACTCGACCTTCCTTGGACCTCCGGCGCGGGCTTCGGGCGCACGCGGAACCGCACCTGCCCGTCCTGCACATCCATCTGCGTCAGCTGCTGGTGGACCTCGACATCACGCGCCAGGAGGAGCGCTGGCTGACCTGGGAGATCCAGCCTCAGATTGAGGCGCCTGCCCGCCGAGGCCACGGGCGAGCTCGCGAGGAGCGCCGCGCCGCCGGGAGCCGGCAATGCCGCGACGCCGTCCGGCGCCGTGACGCCGCGCCACGCTTGCGGTGTGCCGAGCGGCAGCGGGCTACGCACGAGCGCCTGCAGCGGCCACCGCTTCGAGTCGCTCGCGGGCGGCGGCGTCGGCCCGAGCAGCAGCAGCGTGCCGTCTGGCGCCGCGGCGATCCGCTTGAGCGCCTCGGCCGGGATCGCCTGGCTTCCCTCGGCGTGCCAGGGGCCTTGCGCGCCCCGCACGAAGAGATCCACGCCCCCGCTGCCTCCGAGGCAGATCAGCACGCCGATGCCGGCCGCGTTGTGCAGCGCGACCGGCATCGGGCACCCTTCCGGCGCCGCGACGGGCGTCACGGTGCTGCCGATAGGGTCGACGACCGCGAACGTCGGTGGCCGCGTGAGTTGCGCAGCGCAGGTGCTGCCGGGCGGTCGCACGCTCGCCGGTGCGCAGATCCCGTCGCCGAACGTCGCGATCCTTGTGCGCGTCGGCTGTGGCAGCGGCGTGGTGCCCTCGAGCAGGCAGAACGCGCCTTCACAATGGACGCCGGGCGCGCCCAGGAGGCCGCCCGCAATGCCGCCTATGACGCCCTCATTGTCGGCTTTGCACGGCGGCTCCCGTCCGACGGCGGCTCTTCCGCGGGGCGGCGGCTCGGGCGCCGGCGGGGCGATGGCCGAGCGGAACGATCCAGCGGCCGTGGCGCGGAACGAAGACGAGAGGCGCAGCGCGGTGCCCAACGTGGGTCGGGCGTACAGGGCGTCGATGGGAGCAGCGCTCCTGGTCCACGCCTGGCCGTCGCGGCTCAGCACGGCGGGGCAGCTTGCATCGCCGTTCCAGATCAAGGACCCCATGCGCTTGATCGATCGCGGCTGGAACGCCGATCGCTTCCATGTCTGCCCGTGATCCACCGAGAGGAACGTGTCGGGCGCCGCCGGGCTTCGCGTGCGCGCCTCGACCACGGCCGCCAGCACGCCGTCGGGCCGCACGAGCACCGCTCGCACTGTCTTGCCGGGCGCAACCACGGTTGAGATGAAGCTGCGGCCCTCGTCGGCGGAGACGCTGACGCGCTCTCCCGCCGCGGCCGCGATGAGGCCGCCGGCCGCGTCCCAGGCCGTCGCGCCAGGGACGCTGCCGCGCGGCACGAATCCGTCCGGCTTCAACGCGTCGCGGACGCCGGCAGCCCGGTGGAGCGCGCCGTCCGGCGTGGCCGCGTAGAGGGCGTCGATCTGCGGGCCGGCGACGCCAACCCAGGTGAAGCGCGCGGGCAGCTTCAGCGGGCCGACGACGCCGTGCTTCTCGTCGACCGCGAAGGCGAAAGCTCCGCTCGTGGGGTCGGCGCCGCCTCCCTTCGCGGCGATGATCGCGACGCGCTCGCCGAGGGCCATCTCGGTTTGATGGAGGAACGGATCCTGCCTGGCCCTCGCCCGCTCCTGCTTGCCGAGGGGAGGCTCGACCCAGGTTGCCGGCGGGAGCGCGGCGACCGGCAACGTCAGCGGGGCCGAGGGATCCACGACCTGCCCGTCCGCGGCAGGCGCAGGCGCTTCCAGCGGGGCGGGAGGGATGGCGACCGAAGCCGGCGCGAGCGCCGCGGGGGAAGAGCCGGCGGCGGGACCACACGAAGCGACGAGCAGTGGGAGGGTGAGGGGCACGAGCCGCGGAACCACCATGCAGAAAGAGCCTCCAAGCCCACCTCTACCAGGCTGCCCGACGAGGATCACCGGGCGGGGCGCTCGCGGTGCTCCGCGCTGGCCATCGCGTCGGCTCTCTGCTGACCTGGACCCGTGCGCACACCGCGACTACTGAGCCCCGCGAGCCGATGCAGCGGGCGAGGCGCAAGCGACGCCAGCGCCTCGCCGATGCTCGCTGACGTTGAGCGCGCAGGCGGCGCAACGGGCGCGCGGGGGCGCCTGATCGCGGTAGAGCGAGCGCTCTTCGGCATCCTGGCCACGGCAGCGTGGGTCGCGGCGTGCACCCGCGAGCACTCGTCCGGAGCGCCTACGCAGACGTCCCTCCCGACCCCATCGTCGCTCTCCGCCCCGCGACCTCCCGCGACACCCTCGTCGGCACCCGAGCCGAGCGCGACCGCCGAGGCGTCGTCGTGCGCGCCTCACGACCGACCTACGAAGCTCTACTGGACAGAGGGGTGTTGCACGCCGGTCGTCGCCAAGGACGTTGTCGCATGCCTCTCGGAAGCGGAGCGCGCGGCCGTTGGCTATGTGTCGGCCGAGCTCGTAAGCCACTGCGATTGGGCCGAGCTGCCGGCGGACGGCGCGCGAGGTCGCCTGGACTGCCCGTATACGTCGGCCCTGGGCTTTGGCTATCAGTGTGAGGACACGCACCGGGAGTTCCTGCGCCGGTGGTTCCAGGAAGACATGCCGAGCAGGTGTTCGCAGAAGCCCGATACGGCATATCAGCAGGAGGTCCTTGTCGAGCTCGCGTTCTCCACCGTCGGCTCGCGCACGACCGTCGACTACAAGGCCGCCGGCACGACGGGGCCTGGCGGCAAGTCCTGGGATTGGGCCGAAACGCTCGTGTTCGAGCCCCGTGGAGCCGAGCGGATGAAGCTCGTGCGCCGAACGACCAAGGGAATACGGCCAAAGGCCTATTGACCTTTCGCATCCTCTTGCACAGGAACCCCTCAGGCTCGCCCCGGCTCCTGAAGCGCTCGATTCACCGTTCGTCGCGCTCCTCCCGGAAGGTCGCTGACGCCACCAGGTGCGCGCGTGGCTCTGCCTCGACCAGTAGCGTCAGAGCGGCGTCATCCTGTCAATGGCGCGCAACCCCGAGGCCGGCGGGGGTCAGGATGGGCGTGGGATGCCTGGAGGCGTCCTCGCGCGCACCGCGCCGTGATGGCCATCCGTCTTCCGAGGGGCTCCTGAAGATCGCGTCGAGCAGCACGCCGGCGAGGCGGCCGACCTCAGGGACCTCCCTGGCCCGGGGGCGCGGCAGATCCACAACGACGCTCTCCACGACGCGCCCCTCGTCGAACACCAGCACGCGATCTCCGAGCAGGACCGCCTCCTCCACGTCGTGCGTCACCAGGATGGCCGTGAAGCGGCGCTGCGCCCACAGCGACTCGACGAGGCGCTGCGCCCCGATCCGCGTCAGGGCGTCGAGCGCGCCGAACGGCTCGTCGAGCAGCAGCACCTGCGGGTCGTGCACGAGCGCTCGAGCCAGGGCGACCCGCTGCCGCTGCCCTCCCGAGAGCACGCCCGGGTAGTCGTTCAGCCGATCTCCGAGGCCCACCCGGTCGAGCACGTCGCGCGCGCGCGCATTGCGTCCTCTCGGCATGCCGATGCAGACGTTCTCCAGCACCGTGCGCCAGGGCAGCAGCCGAGGCTCCTGGAAGACGACGCGCACCGCCTCGCGCGCCGCGACCTCCCTCGACGCCAGGACGCGCGCCGCGCCGCGCGTGGGCTGCTCCAGGCCGCACAGGACGCGGAGCAGCGTGCTCTTGCCCGAGCCGCTCCGCCCGACGATGGTCACGAGCTCGCCAGGGCGGATGTCGAGGTCGATGCCCGCGAGCGCGACCCTGTCGCCGAACCGCTTGTCGACCTGCTCCAGCACGACCCGCGCGCCGGCGGCTTGATCACCCGAACCGCTCATCGCTCTCACCTCGCCTCGAGCCGCTGCAGCGGCGGCTGCCACGGCAGGAGCCGGCGCTCCAGCCACCGCGCCAGGGAGTCGGCCAGCTTGCCGAGCAGGGCCCACAGCACGATCGTGAGCACCAGGAGATCCATCTGCATGAACTCGCGCGCGTTCATGGCGACGTAGCCCAGGCCCTGGCTCGCGCCGAGGGTCTCCGCGACGATGAGCACGAGCCACGAGAGCCCGAGCGCGAAGCGCAAACCTACGAGGATCGAGGGGAGCGCGCCGGGGAGGATGACCTCGCGGTACAGCGCGAACCCCCGCACCTCATAGACCTGCGCCATCTCGATGAGCTGCGGATCCACGCTGCGCACGCCGTGGAACGTGTTCAAATAGACCGGGAAGAGCACCGTGACCGCGACGATGAAGAGCTTCGCGGTCTCGCCGAGCCCGAACCACAGGATCACGAGCGGCACGAGCGCCAGCGCGGGGATCGCCCGGAGCATCTGCAGCGGACCGTCGATGACCAGCTGAAGCGGGCGCGACAGCCCCGTGCCGAGGCCGAGCGCGAGCCCGATGACGGCGCCGATGACGAGCCCGAACGCCGCCCGCAGCGCGCTCACGCCGAGGTGCGCGGGCAGCTCGCCGCTCCTCGTGGCGTTCGCCGCGGCCGCCAGCACCTCCACGGGCGACGGCAGCAGGCTCTTCGGGATGATCTGCAGTCGCGACAGGACCTCCCAGAGGATCAGGAGCGAAAGCGGGGCCAGCCACGGAGCGAACAGCCCGAGCCTCCCTCCTCCACCTCCCCGCGCCTCGCCGGCCGTCATCGCACGCCTCCGATCTCGGCCCCCGGCAGGAGCGCCTCCTCGACGCGGATGTCGCGCGGGATGATCGCCAGCTTGTGGAACGTATCGGCGATGGCCTGCTGCCTTTGCGTGATCTCGGGCGTGATCGGCAGGATCTGGTACGCGCGCCGGTGCTCGGCCCGCAGGAACGCCTCGTAGGCGATCCCCGAAGACCTCGCGAGGATCTGCGACGCTTCCTCGCGGTGCCCGTCCTCCCAGGCGCACAGGGCGCGGTATTCCTCGAACACGATCCGCAAGATCTCCGGCTGCTCCTCCGCGAACTCTCGACGGACGACATAGAACAGCCGGTTATCGACAAGCCCCTCGCCATCCTTGAGGATACGGGCTCCGGCGAGCTCTGCCGCTGCCAGGAACGGATCCCAGATCACCCATGCATCGATATTGCCGCCCTCGAACGCGGTCCGCGCGTCGGCGGGCGCGAGGAAGACGACCTGGATGTCGTCCAGCGTCAGCCCGGCGCTCTCGAGGGCTCGAATCAGCAGGTAGTGCACGTTGGAGCCGCGGTTGAGGGCGACTCGTTTGCCTTTCAAGGCCGCGACCGTGCGGATCGGTGAATCCTTTTTGACGACGATCGCCTCCGCCCCGGGCGCCGGCGCGTCGCTGGCGGCGTAGACGAAGGGCACGTTGCCCGCCTGCGCGAACACCGGCGGCGTCTCGCCGACGTGGCCGACGTCCACGGCGCCCGCGCGCATCGCCTCGAGCAGCGGAGGGCCGGCTTGAAACTCGACCCACTCGGCGCGGGCGTTCCTCGCCTCGAGCGCCTTCGTCAGGGCCTCGGCGCGCTCCTTGAGCAGAAATGGCGTGCCGATCTTCTGGTATCCGAGCCGGACGACCACCGCCGCGCGCGTGTCCTCCGGCGCGCCCCCGGCGCCCGCGGCCTTCTCGCTCGCGGCGCCCGCCTCGCCGCCGCGGCCGCACCCGAGCACCAAGCTCGAGAGAACTGCGCAGCACAGCAGCGCGGAGCGAACGTTCGTGAACGAGATGTACCTGCTCATGAGGGCTTCTTCGCTTCCTCCACAACCCACGTCAGCATTCACGGACCTTGTTGATAGTATAAAATTATGTTGATGGTGGATGTATGATGTAAACCCGGGTTCAGCAGACGCTGTGCCAGGTCGAAGTGCGGTGGTCCGCCGGGGAGCACCTGAGTGAGGAGCGGCTGACTGCTGCTCCAGCAGCAGTCGATCAGCTTTCGTTGTTGCTGGAGCAGCAGCGGCGGTGCAGCGGTCTGCTCGCCGGTGTGCCTCGGCGGCGCGGCCTCGAGCGCGCCGCGGCGCGCGGTGTGGATCGTGCTCTCGCGCGCCTGACCCGGCGACTCACGGGCGAGGAGCTTCTCCATCGATGAACGTCTTCTGGTTTCTTCCGACGCACGGGGACGGCCGCTACCTTGGCACCGCCGAGGGGGCGCGCCCCGTCACGCTCTCCTACCTTCGTCAGATTGCGCAGGCCGCCGACGACCTCGGTTATCACGGCGTGCTGGTCCCCACCGGGCGATCCTGCGAGGACGCCTGGGCGGTCGCGTCCGCCATGATCCCGCTGACGCGGCGGCTGCGCTTCCTCGTCGCCGTGCGGCCGGGCGTCGTCTCGCCCACGTGGGCCGCCCGCATGGCGTCCACGGTCGATCGCCTGTCGGACGGCCGCCTGCTCGTCAACGTCGTGACGGGCGGCGATCCGGCGGAGTCCGAGGGGGATGGAGTCTTTCTCCAGCACGACGAGCGCTACGTCGTCACCGACGAGTTCCTCGGCATCTGGCGGCGCGTCTTGGCCGGAGAGACCGTCGATTTCACGGGGCGGCACCTGCGCGTGAAGGGCGCGAAGGTCCTCTTTCCACCGCTCCAGGCGCCGCACCCGCCGCTCTACTTCGGGGGCTCGTCGCCGGCGGCGCACGCGCTCGCGGCGCGGCACGTCGATGTCTACCTGAGCTGGGGAGAGCCTCCGGCCGCCGTGGCCGAGAAGATCGCGGACGTCCGCCGCCGCGCGGCCGCGGAGCAGCGCGCGGTGCGCTTCGGGATCCGCCTTCACGTCATCGTCCGCGAGACGGCCGAGGCGGCGTGGGCCGCCGCGAACGACCTGATCCGGCACCTCGACGACAGCACCATCGCCGCGGCGCAGCAAGCCTTCGCGCGCCTCGACTCCGAGGGGCAGCGGCGCATGGCCGCGCTGCACAAGGGGCGGCGCGACGCGCTCGAGGTGAGCCCGAACCTCTGGGCAGGCGTCGGGCTCGTCCGCGGCGGGGCCGGGACGGCGCTCGTGGGCGACGCGGAGACGGTCGCGCGCCGCATGCAGGAGTACGCGGAGCTCGGGATCGACACGTTCATCCTGTCGGGATATCCGCACCTCGAAGAGGCCTATCGGACCGCCGAGCTGCTCTTCCCGCGGCTCCCCGTCGAGCGGAGGGCCACCGACCTCCGCCCGAACCTCACGGGGCCGTTCGGCGAGATCATCGCCAACGACCTCCTCCCGCACCGATCGCAGAGCTGAGGCAGCCGACCTCGCTCCGAGGCGTCATTCGAGCTCGTCGGGATCCGCCGCGTCGAGGGCGCGCCGCAGGAGATCGAGGGGTGCTCGGCGAGGGCCACGAGGGTCTCGCCGAGCATCCCCCGGAAGCGTTGTTTGTGGGATAAATTACATAGTTCACTCTCCATAAAAATCGACCTGGCCGTCACAGATCGCGTGAAGGACGGGCTCGCTCACCGGCATTCAAGCAGTGTGCAGCGCTCCTCGATGACGATGACCCAGCGCACGGCGCCCGTCGTGCCTGGGTTGCCCGTGCTCGCTGGCCCTCCTTCCTCATCGGCGACTTCGGACACCCCGCAGGACACGCCCATGAGGTAGCGCGTCTGGATCGAGCTCGGTCCCGACCACACGCCGGTCTGCATCCGCGCGGGGTCCACGGTGCAGGCGACGAGCTCGCCCAACGCGGAGCGGGCGCGCGGCTCCCCCGGTCCGGTGAGCCCACGGTAGGCGCCGAGCGTCGGCGTCATCCATTTTGTGAGCTGAGCGCTGAACGAAGAGACTTCACGGCGACGCGCGACCCACGAAACAGGTATAGAGCGTAGATGTTGTAGTGCTTGCCGTGAATGTAAATTGTATTAATATTCCCATCGCGCTCGGTTCTGGCTCATCGCCCGAGAGACCGGCGCGCACAGGCAGTCGCAGGATCGTCAATTCGACGAGTCGTTGATGTCGTGCTGTCATGACAGCGCAGGCAACGACGGCGCGCGCTCGGAGATCGGCCTGCGCGCTTGAGCTGCTCATCGGGCAGGGCGCGGTGTTCGTCCGCGCTCCCTGGACTCCGTCTCTCTTCGTCCGCGAGCGTCCCCCGAGGGGCGTGGCTCGCCACCGTGATCGTTTTCAGGAGGTTTCATGTTGTTCAAGCATTCGAGTTCGAGGCTCTCGGTGCGCTCAGGCGCTGATCTTGGCTCTGCCCGGGCGTGGCGGACGACGCGAAACGCCGCGCTGGCCACGCTCGCGCTCTTTCCTGCTGCGTGCGCGGACCTCGGGCCGGAGGACGGCGGGCTGGCCGATCCCAGCGAGCTCTCGGATCTCGCGGAGAGCGAGACCGCCGAGGCCGCCCAGGAGATCACGCTGCCGTTCGCGATCGATCCGCGGAAGTCGCTCGTCGTCACGGACGTCGACATCGTGTCCCAGTTCTCCCTGCAGCAGGTCCTGCAGCAGCTGATCACCCAGTCGGGCGTCACGGGCCTGACGCCCCTCACGCTGTTCCGTCGCTTCATGGACACCCACCGGACAAGCGCGACCGGGCTCTTCTCGGTCCCGCACTGCGACGATACGCCCGCCAACTCCGCCGATATCTACCCGCCGGGCTCCTCGAACCCGGCCGAGCAACCCACCGGCTCGATCAACGGGTGGCCGGTCCTGTGCCCGCGCGCTGTGGGGGACGAATCCGCGAGCGATCCTTTCGCGAATCCGAACGCCGACAGCGCGTACATGGCCACGACCCTCACGAACCGCTTCGACCTCGCCCCGCCGGACGGCTCCAATTGCGGGGAGTACCGGGTCGTCTTCGCGAGGCGCGGCGGCCACCCCGACACGAACGGCCTCCAGCGGAACTTCATCATCTTCGAGGCCCGGCTGCCCAACCCGAACCCGAGCCTCGGCCGGGAAGCTTGCCGCCCGGTCGTCGACTTCTGGCTGAACCAGTCGAATCCCGCGAAGAGCGTGGCGACGCGGACGAACGAGCTCCTGAGCTTCTACTTCAATGGCCTGCCAGGGTTCGAGCCCGTCATCCACATCGACCATTACGGCCACGCCCCGGGGGCCGACCACGGCCAGATCCGAACCAACGAGTTTCTGAACGGCACGTCGCCGCCGGCCACCTGGTCGCTCCGTGAGTTCAGGCTCATCCATGGCACCAGCGGCAGCCCCTCGCTGAAGATCGACCCGTCCTTCGTCAAGGACAACCCGGCCGCGAGGCTCTTCTCGCCCGCCGCGTCGAGCGATTGGCGGGTGAGCAGCTTCCAGAGCACCGTCTTCCCGCAAATGGTGGAGCGGCTCGCCGCTGCCGACGATGTCAACCGCTTCGCCTACCCGTTTCCCATGATCAGCAATTACAACGGGGGCGAGAGCCTGATGATCCCGCTCCAGAACAACTACTTGAACGCGCTCGGCACCGGGACGTCGACCCTGAAGAACAATATCCAGGCGAGGCTCACCGCCATGGGCAGCACGCTCACGCCGGACCAGATCGTCGGGCGCGCGGAGACCCTCGCGTGCTCGGGGTGCCATGAGCCGCAGGATCGCGATGGCAACGCGTCGAGCAACTTCGATGTCGGGCTATCCGCTCCGTTCCCCAACACGCTGGTCTTCACCCACACCTCCGAGAAGACCGAGCCGGTCGACCCCAGCAACCCGAGCGGTCCGAAGCGCTTCATCCTCTCGCCGGCCCTCCTCAATGTGTTCCTCCCGTTCCGCCAGCAGGTGATGACCGAGTTCCTCGTCAACAACCCGATCCTCGGGTTCGAGAAGCCGGGCGCTTGGACCTCGCCGCAGGCCCAGCTCGCGGTCCACACGGGCCGAGTGAGGGAGGGCATCTCGTCGCTGCAGGTCCAGACGCCGACCGCGTTCAACGAGATCATCAGCCCGAGCTTCAGCACCTCGGGCTTCACGCCGGTCGGCAACAAGATCAAGCTCGATCTCTTCGTGTCCGCCGTCCAGCCGAACCCGAGCTGGGTCGGCACCCTCGAGGTGCTGATCTCGATCCCGTCCGCCGGCATCCACAACCAGTGGGTCGGGAACGTCGTGCTCAACGGCCTCACCCGGGGCGCATTCAACACCGTCGCGTTCCCGCAGCTCCAGGCGGGCATCATCAACGCGCTCAACGCGGCGCCGAGCGACGTGAAGCTGCAGTTCAACTTCAACGTGACCGCCAACTCCGGTCCCTACTACATGGACAAGGTCCGATTCGAGAACTGATCCGCGCCGCGCGCTCGTGAGCTGGGCGCCGTGCTCTCGCCCTCTCGGCTGTTCCGTCGGCTTCCGCTCGGGTCTGCTCGATCTCGCCGCCGGAACAGCCCGCCTCAAGAGGTCAGCGACGGAGAGCGCTCCCGCGCCTGGCTGACGATGACCCGCTCTCCGGTCGGCCTCTGCGTCGCGACGAACACCCCGAGCCCGACGATGATCGTGCCCGCGACCCCGATCACCGGGAAGTACTCCAGCCACGTCGCCTCGGCGCCGTCGGATCGCGGCCAGGCGATGTTCGCGATGAGCGCCACCCCCCAGGCCACGGCCGCGGCGTTCAGCGCGAGCCCGGCCCGCCCCAGCGAGAACACGCCGGCCGGCGCCCCGGCGAGGCCCGGCCACGCGCGCAGCCGGCGGAGGAGCATGCCCGCCGTCACGACCAGGTACGAGAGGTTCACGAGGAGCACGGCCGTCTCCGTGATGAGCACGAACAGCTGCGCCTCGCCGTAGTTCACGACGAGCGCGCCGCACGCGAGCGCGCCGACCACGATCGCGGGAGCGACGGGCGTCTTCGTGCGCGGCGACACGCGCGCCAGCACCGGCGCGCACGGGAGCGCGCCGTCCCGCGCCATCGAGAAGGCCAGGCGGGAGGCGCCGGTCTGGATCGCCAGCGTGCAGACGCACACGGCCAGCGCCACGTCGACAAGGAAGACCTTGCCCAGCGTCGGGCCGAGCGCGCTGACGACCACGTAGGCGAGGCCCTCCGTGGCGAGGCGGCCGTCCGTCAGGCTCGGCGCCGCCATCAGCGCCGCCAGGAGGAGCAGCGCGCCGCCCACCCCGGACGCCACGACGGCCTTCAAGATCGCGCGCGGGATGATCCTCCGCGGGTTCTGCGTCTCCTCGGCCAGCGAGCCGGCCGAGTCGAAGCCGTACAGCACATACGCCGGCATGAGCGCGGCCGCGAGGAGGCCCGCCGCCCCCGTCCCCAGCGACGACGGCGGCCCGTAGATGGGCGCGAGCACCACCTCCGGGCCGCGCACCGCGCTCAGGAACAGCGCCACGAGCAGCAGCGCGACGCCGCCGAGCTCCGCCATCACGCCGACGTCGTTGACCCAGGCCATCACCTTCACCCCGGCCAGGTTGATCGCCGTCGTCAGCACGATGAGCCCCGCGCCGAGCAGCACGGCGTTCGCGGCGCCGTCGCGCGACGTGAGCGACGGGTCGCCTCCAAGGAACTGGAACCCGCTCCAAACGCTCGGCAAGATCGCCTGCAGCGCGATGGCCGCCGCGGCGACGCTCACGACGTCGCCGACGAGCTTGAGCCAGCCCGCGAGCCACCCCGGCGCGCCGCCCCAGACGCGGCGCCCCCACGGGTACACCGAGCCGGCCACGGGGTAGCGCGAGCCCATCTCGGCGAGGTTGAGCGCGACGGCGAGCTGGCCGAGGAAGACGACCGGCCACGTCCAGAAGAACCGGGTCCCGCCGAAGGCGTACCCGATCACGAAGAGCTGGAAGACCGTCGTGAGGATCGAGACGTACGAGAAGCCCGCGGCGAAGGCGGACAGGCTGCCCAGGTCCCGCCGGAGCTCCTGGCGGTAGCCGAGGCGGGCGAGGTCCTCGGCGTCGCCGCGGTCCTCCGCGATGGGCGCCGATGCCGGCGCGGCGGTCGAGATCGGGTCACGCATCGGCCGACACCCCCACGAGCGGCTGGCCCGCGCTGACCATCTGGCCCGGGCGGCAGCCGATCCAGCCGACCGCCCCGGCCACGTCGGCCACCACGGGGAACTCCATCTTCATCGCCTCGAGGATGGCCACGCGCTGGCCCGCCTCGACGCGCTGCCCCTCCGCCACGTCGACCTTCCACACGCACGCGGTGAGCGGCGCCGTCACCGGGAGCACCCCGGCCGGGATGGCGTCCTCGGCGGCGGACGACGCGCCCTCGAGCCGGGCGCCCGCGCGGCGCACGCGGTCGAACTCGCCGTCCGCCTCCCAGCGGCCGCGCTCGGCGTCGAACGCCGCCCGCTGCCGCGCCTGCGCCGCGCGGATGCTCCCGGCGTTCTCGGCCAGGAAGCGGTGGTGCTCGCCCAGATCGAACGTCGCCTCCTCGATGCGCACCTCGCCGCGCCCCGCCACCATGTCGGCGCGGAGATCGAGCAGCTCCTCCGCCGACACGAGGTGGAAGCGGAGCTGGTCGAAGAAGCGGAGGAGCCACGGCCGCTCGCGCGTCGTCTGCCGGAACGGCCGGTGGCGGCTCCAGACCGGCACCGTGCGGCCGAGGAACTGGTACCCGCCCGGCCCCTCCATGCCGTAGATGCACAGGTACGCGCCGCCGATGCCGACGGCGTTCTCTGGCGTCCACGTGCGCGCCGGGTTGTACTTGGTCGTGACCATCCGGTGGCGCGGATCGATCGGCGTCGCGACCGGCGCGCCGAGGTACACGTCGCCGAGGCCGAGCACGAGGTAGCTCGCGGCGAGGAAGATCTCCTGGACCGCCGCGATGTCCGGCAGCCCGTTGACCCGGCGGATGAACTCCAGGTTGCTCGGGCACCAGGGCGCGTCGTCGCGGACCGCGCGCTCGTAGCGGGCGATCGCCTCGCGCGTCGCCGGGTCGTCCCAGCTGAGCGGCATGTGGACGACGCGGCTCGGGATCCGGATCGCGGCCTGGGGGGGCAGGTCGGCCTCGACCTCACGGAGCAGATCGAGGGCCTTCGCCACGGTGAGGCGCGCGCCGTCGACGTGCACCTGGAGCGAGCGGATCCCGGGCGTCAGGTCGACGATGCCGGGCACGCGCAGCTCCTCGAGCCGGGTCATGAGCAGGTGCGCGCGCACGCGCAGGTCGACGTCGAGCACCGGCGGGCCGAACTCGACGAGCACGTAGCGGTCGCCGCTCTGGCGGAAGGCCACCGCGGGCCGGTCGTCGCGCGCCGGCACGCGCCCCAGCACGGGCTCGCTGCGCGGCCGCCGCGGCCCGCTCGCCCCCGCGGGGACCGCGAGCGGCGCGGTCGGCAGCGCGGCCTTCGTCGCGACCGAGGTTGCGCCGACCGAGGTTGCGCCGACCGAGGTTGCGCCGACCGAGGTTGCGCCGACCGAGGTTGCGCCGGCCGCGAGGGGCGCGGCCTTCGTCGCCTCCCTCGCCGAGCCGCCGCGCAGGGCCACAACCGCGTCGCTCCGCCGCGAAAGCGCGTCGGCCTCCGCGGGCACGATCGACCGGAACCGCACCTTGTCCCCGGCGCTCAGCTGGCCGAGCTTCCACCGCTCGGCCGCTGCCACGGTAAGCGGGCACACGAAGCCACCCAGGCTCGGGCCGTCGGGGCCGAGGATGACGGGCATGTCGCCGGTGAGGTCGACCGCGCCGATGCCATAGGCGTTGTCGTGGAGGTTCGAGGGGTGCAGCCCTGCCTCGCCGCCGTCGGTGCGCGCCCACTTGGGCGCGGGCCCGACGAGGCGGACGCCGGTGCGGGCCGAGTGGTAGTGGACCTCCCACTCGGCCTCGTAGAATTGCTCGATGCCCTCGGGCGTGAGGAAGTCCGGCGCCCCGTGCGGCCCGTCGAGCACGGCGAGCTCCCAGGACTTGCCGATCTCCGGCCGGGCCTCGGGCGGCAGCGCGCCGGGGTCGAGGGTGGGGTCGATCTCCTCGCCGAGGCGGAGCACGTCGCCGGGGCGGAGGGGCCTGCCGGCGTGGCCGCCGAAGCCGCCGAGGGTGAACGTGGCGCGGCTGCCGAGGTGCGCCGGCACGTCGACGCCGCCGCGGACGAGCAGGTAGGCGCGCGCGCCCGGCCCTCGCACCGGCCCGCAGGCCACGGTGGCGCCCGGCGCGACCTCGACCGGCGTCCAGGGCGCAACCTCGGTGCCGTCGACGAGCACGCGCATCGCGGCGCCCGCGACGCACAGGACCGCGCGCCGGTGGAACACCAGCGTGGGCCCGTGCACCTCGCACTCGAGCCCCGCGGCGCCACCGGGGTTGCCCACCACGCGGTTGCCCAGGCGGAACGACAGGTC
Source organism: Sorangium sp. So ce375 (assembly GCF_051473855.1). NCBI lineage: Bacteria > Pseudomonadati > Myxococcota > Polyangiales > Polyangiaceae > Sorangium > Sorangium sp. So ce375. The sequence goes on along the minus strand of NZ_CP150335.1, from coordinate 6,932,741 downwards.
GTCCATCGGCCCGCTCGGCGGCACGCCGACCGACCACAGGCCGAGGCGCCCGGGCCAGTCCTGCACCGTCACCGCGCCCGGCGATGCGGTCACCTCGACCGTCGGCGGGCGGAACGGCAGCGACGCGAACGTGCCCGTGTGGTGCCGGACGCCGCGGAAATCGGGGTGATCGAGCGCCACCGCGACCCACTCGCGGTTTGTCTCGATCCCGCCGATCCGGGTCTCTCCGACGGCGCCGCGCAGCGCCGCGACGGCCGCGGCCCGGTCCGCGCCGTGCACGAGGAGCTTGGCCAGCAGCGGATCGTAGAGCGCGGAGACCTCGGTGCCGGTCTCGACCCACCCGTCGACGCGCACGCCCCCGCCCTCGGGGTAGCGCACCTCGGTGAGCAGGCCCGCGCTCGGCAGGAAGCCCCGCGCCGGGTCCTCGGCGTAGAGGCGGGCCTCGATCGCGTGGCCGCGGAGCGCCGGGTCGCCGCCGGCGAAGAACGCCGTGTCGCCCGCGGCGATGCGCAGCATCCACTCGACGAGGTCGACGCCGGTGCAGAGCTCGGTCACGCCGTGCTCGACCTGGAGGCGCGTGTTGACCTCGAGGAAGTAGTGCTCGGCGCGGGCGGGATCGACGAGGAACTCGACGGTGCCCACGTTGCGGTAGGCGACCTTCGCGGCGAGGGCGCGGGCCGACTCCGCGAGGGCGGAGCGCAGGCGCGGCGGCAGATCGGGCGCGGGCGCCTCCTCGAGGACCTTCTGGTTGCGGCGCTGGACCGAGCAGTCGCGATCGCCGAGGACGAGGACGTTCCCGCGGCCGTCGCCGGCGATCTGGACCTCCACGTGCCGGGGCGCGGCGAGGAAGCGCTCGAGGAACACCTCGCCCGAGCCGAAGTTCGACCGGGCGAGGCGCTGGACCCGCTCGAACGCGGCGGGCAGCTCCGCCGGCCCGTCGCAGCGGGCCATGCCGATGCCGCCGCCCCCGGCGCTCGCCTTGAGCAGCACGGGGTAGCCGATGGCCGCGGCCTCGGCGGCGGCGTGGTCCGCGTCCCGGAGCACGCCGGTGCCCGGGAGGAGCGGCACGCCCGCCTCGACGGCGATCTCCCGCGCCCGGTGCTTGCTCCCGAAGGCCTCCATCTGGGCCGGCGTCGGGCCGATGAAGACGGCGCCCGCGCCCTCGATGGCGCGCGCGAAATCTTCGGATTCGCTCAGGAATCCGTAACCTGGGTGGACCGCGTCGGCGCCGGCGCGGCGGGCGGCGTCGACCACGGCGTCGACGCGCAGGTAGCTCTCCGCGGGGGTCTGGCCGCCGAGGCGGACGGCGTGGTCGGCGAGCCGCACGTGGAGGGCGGCTCGGTCGGCGTCGGAGAACACGGCGACCGACGCGACGCCGAGGCGCTTCAGGGTGCGGATGATCCGGCACGCGATCTCGCCGCGGTTGGCGACGAGGACGCGGCGGAAGGGCGGGGTCGTGGCGCTCATGGCCGCACCACCACCGCGCGGATCGGGGTCGGGTTGAACGCGTTGCAGGGGTTGTTGATCTGCGGGCAGTTCGAGACGAGCAGCAGCAGATCGAGCTCGGCCCGGAGGTCGACGTGCTTGCCGGGCGAGGACAGGCCGTCGACGATGCCGAGGGTGCCGTCGGCCTCGACGGGCACGTTCATGAACCAGTTGATGTTGCCGACGAGGTCGCGCTTGCCGAGGCCGTAGGGCGCGGCGGCGAGGAGGAAGTTCTCGACGCAGGCGTGCTGGTGCTTTGTGTGGTGGCCGTAGCGGACGGTGTTCGACTCGCACGAGCAGGCGCCGCCCGAGGTGTCGTGGCGGCCGCAGGTGTCGTCGACGACGGTCATCATCACGCCGCCGCGGTTCGAGCGGAGCCGCGCGCCGGTGGTGAGGAAGATGTTGCGCTGGGCGACGATGGTGTCGGCGGCGCTGTAGCGCTCCGCGGTGTCGGCGAGGACGTAGGCGAGGAAGTCGACGGCCTGGTTGCCCTCGAGGTCGATGACGCGGAGGATCTCGCCGGCGCGGACGATCTTGGCCCACGGCGCGCGCGCCGGGACGATCTCGTCGGAGACGAGGGCGCCGGACAGCCCGGCGAGGGCGGGGTCGCGCAGGGCGGCGACCGGCTTTCCGGCGCTGGCGGCGGGGCTCATCGCGCGCCTCCTGCCCGGAGGCCGAGCGCGAGCTCCTCGGCGGTGTTCTCGAAGGCGCGGCGCGCCTCGGGGGTGGCGTTGCGCACGGGGTCGTCGACGGCGGCGGGGCGGCCGCGCCATGCGGTCAGGCGGACCTTGCCGGCGCGGTAGGTCGGGCGCGGGTCGAGGCGGTGCGGCACGACGGCGACGCTGACGAGGACGTCCTGCTCGGCGCGGAGCAGCACGTGGGCGCCTGGCCGGGAGGAGTCGGGCAGGAAGGTGATGGCGCCGTCGGCCTCGATGCGGACGCCCTTGAAGAGGTTGATGGGCGTGGGCAGGTCCCGCTCGGCGAGGGCGTGCTTGGCGAGGGCGAGGAGGAGCCGCTCGCGGCCGGAGCGGAGGGCGCCGCCGTGGGCGTCGCTGCCGTGGTGAGCCTCGATCTCGCCCGGGAGCGAGGTGCCGCAGAAGGTGTCGTGGCGGCCCGCGGTGTCCTCGAGGACGGAGGCGAGGACGCGCCCCATGTCCGAGAGGAGCAGGTAGCCGGGGCCGGGATAGGCCTGCCACTGGAGCTTCACGGTGTCGGGGAGGCAGAGCCGCTCGATGGGGCGGTCCGCGCGGTGGAGCGCGAGGGCGACGCAGGTGTCGCCCTCGAGGTCGACGAGCCGGAGCCGGCTGCCGACGGGGAGCGTGCGCGCCGCGTAACCGCCGGCGCCGAGGGTCTCCTCCCAGAGGACGTCGCGCGCTTCCACGCCCGCGGGGGGGTCGCCGATCGACGTGCTCGGCACGGTGGGTTGCGTCTCGACGACGCTGCCTTCCTGGGCGCGCGCGTGCTCGCGCGCGGCGTACGTTGTGGCCGTTTCAGACATCGCCCGCCTCACTTTCGATAGAGAATCGAAACTGCGAGGCCGACTATCCGGGGCTGGGGTTTCCAGGCTGTTTCGTGGGGGTAAAATGCAGGGTTCGCGCGCTTTTTCCCGGAGGCGGTGGATTTTCTTGATGGCGGCGTGGGGGGTGGATGAAGAGATGAAGAGCGGAGGGCGTGGGGGGCGAGCGCGGAGGCGATTGACGCGCGGGAGGGCGAGGCGGCATGAGGGCGCGGCTGCGATTGCGCGGCTGCGCGATGGCCACCCCCGGAAGATGATGAAGACAGAGATGGTCCCTCCCTCGAAGACCGACGGTCGGAAGAGCGTCGAAGGCAGGCAGAAGGCGGAAGGGGAGAGAAACGCCGGAGGCGAGCAGAAGGCCGAGGGGAGCCCGCGCCGCATGGGTCGGCCGCGCAAGGCGCCGCAGCGGAGCGATCTTGCGCCGCGGGAGCAGATCCTGGCGGTTGCGGTCCGGCTGTTTACGGACCGGGGGGTCGCGGAGGTGTCGATGCTGGAGATCGCGCAGGCGGCGGGGCTCCGGCAGTCGTCGCTGTACTACTGGTTCCGGCGCAAGGAGCTGATCGTTGCGGAGATCCTGCAGCAGGTGAACCGGCTGCCGCTGTCGTATGCGCGGAGCCTCGAGGCGAGCGGCGAGACGGCGGACGTGCAGCTATGGCGCTTCGTGCGCTTCGACGTGCAGACGGTGTGCGGCTTCCCGCTGGAGATCACGGAGATCCACCGCTTCAGCGAGCGGGATCCGGCGGCGTTCGCGACGTACTGGGCCGAGCGGCGCGCGCTGACCGAGGCCGTGGCCGCGATGGTGGGGCGCGGGATGGGGGAGGGGAGGTTCCGCGAGGTCGATGCCTACCTGTGCGGGCTGACGGTGCTGGCCCAGGACGAGAGCGTGCAGAACTGGTGCCGTCCCGGCGGGGGAGGGCGCGTGCATCCGCTCGCGGCCAGCGATCCGGCGGCGCTGGGCTATGGGCCGGAGCAGATCGCGGAGCTCGTCGCGGATCAGACGGTCGGCGGGCTGTTGGTGCGGCCGTCGACGCTCGCGGCGCTCCGAAGGAAAGCAGGGCGACCCGACCCGGGTTGACCCAGGTTGACCCGACCCAGGTTGGCGCGACCCGACCCAGGTTGAGCGACCTGACCCCGGGGCGCGACCCGACCCAGGTTGAGCGACCTGACCCCGGGGCAGCGACCTGACCCCGCGACCCGACCCAGGTTGAGCGACCTGACCCAGGTTGGCGGAGCGGATCGCGACCCGACCCAGGTTGAGCGACCTGACCCCGGGCAGCGACCTGACCCAGGTTGCGGGCGACCGGGGCCGCAACCCTGACCTCGGGGCAGCGACCTGACCCAGGTTGGTTGACCCGACCCAGGTTGGGGGCGACCAAGGCTGCAACCCGACCCAGGTTGGGGGTGACCGACGGGTTGCGACCCGGGTTGAGGTTGGGGACCCGACCCAGGCTGACCCGACCTGACCCAGATTGACCCGCCCGGGTTGAGGTTGGGTGACCCGACCCAGGCTGACCCGACCCGACCCAGGTTGACCCGATCCGGGTTGAGGGCGACTCGACCCAGGTTGAGGTCACTCAGGTTGGGAGCGCCGAGGTTGGGAGCGCCGACCCAGGTTGGGAGCGCCGCGGGAGCGCCGACCCAGGTTGGGAGCGCCGACCCAGGTTGGGAGCGCCGCCGACCCTGGCCTCCGGCAAGGAGCTTGCTTAAGGCGCCTGGATCTTCTGCTTGACCCACCGCCCCGATTCCGTGAGCTGGCCATCCGACCAGGGACCGCCGGCGCTCGCCCCTGGCCTGAGCGCGGCGCAGGACTCGGCCTTGTCGACGATGGACCAGTTGAGCCAGCTGATGCTGTTTCTGGCCATGAAGTCGAGCCACCGCTGCGACTCGGCGAGATCCAGCGCGCCGTTCCCGCTCGAGGAGCAGGTGCCCCACTCGGTCACGAACAGCGCGAGGCCGGCGGCCATCGCGTTCGTCGCCTTGGTGCGCAGCGCATCCTTGTGCGTCGCCGCATAGAAGTGAAGCGTATAGGCGATGTTCTCGTAGTTCCTGATCGGATTCCTGGCCGCGACGTCCACGTCCTGCGACCAGTTCGGCGACCCGACGATCACGAGGTTGTCGGAGCCGGCGTTGCGGATCTCCCGGATCACCTCCTCGGCATACGATTTCACCTGCTCCCAGGTCTCGTAGTCGGGCTCGTTGAACACCTCGAAGATCACGGCGGGCTCGTCGCGGTACTCCGTCGCCATCTCCCGGAAGAAGCGCTTCGCGGCCTCCTTGTTCGGGATCGCCTCGTGATCGTGCCAGTCGATGAGCACGTAGATGCCTCTGGCGATGGCGGCATCGACGATCGCTTTGACCTTCCTCTTCTCCGCGTCCGGGTTGTGGACGTAGCCGAGCCTCTCTGTGTTGGCGGTCATCGCGGCGCGGACGACGGTCACGTTCCAGTCGTTCACGAGCGTGCCGACGGCGGACGCGTTGTAGAACTTCTCTCCCTCCCAGACGCTCCAGAACATGCTCATGCCCTTGAGCTGGAGCTCGTCCCCGTGCTCGTCGACGACGCGGTTGCCCCTCACCCTCAGGCGGCCGTGCCGCTCCACCGGCGTTGTCGCGATCGGGCCCGTGCCGGTCGAGGTGGTCGAGCTCATGCCGGTCGAGGTGGTGGTGGTCACGCTCGACGTCGACGCATCGCCGCCACCCATGCCGCCGGCGCCGCCCGAGGAAGCCGACGTGGACGCCGCGCTCGACGTCGACGCATCGCCGCCACCCATGCCGCCGGCGCCGCCCGAGGAAGCCGATGTGGACGCCGCGCTCGACGTCGACGCATCGCCGCCTCCGCCCGAGGAAGCCGACGAGGACGCCACGGTCGACACATCGCCGCCGCCGGCGCCACCCGCGCCGCCGCTGCCCGAGGAAGCCGACGACGATGCCGCGGTCGACACATCGCCGCCGCCGGTGCCACCCGCGCCGCCGCTGCCCGAGGAGGCCGACGAGGACGCCACGGTCGACGCACCATCGCCGCCCGATCCGCCAGCGCCGCCGGCGGACGCCACGGTCGACGCGCCTTCGCCGCCATTGCCGCCGCCATTGCCGCCCGTACCGCCATTGCCCCCGGCGCCGCCATTGCCGCCCGTGCCGCCCCCGTCGCCGCCCGAGGAGACCGCCGCCGACGCCACGGTCGACCCGCCGCCGCTGATCGAGGACGTCGAAGCGTCGCCGCCCCCTGATACCGAGTCTCCCAACGTGCTTTCGCACCCGAGCAGCACCATCGCCGGCAAAGCGAGCTGCAGGAATCCGCGTGTCCACCTCGGGCCGGTGAACAGCCCATGGGTCAAGTCATGATTCATCGTTTACTCCAAAGGAAGGCGTCTCGAACCGTGCGCCCGGTCTAGATCCCAGGCGTCAAGCAAGGATGTCGGCGAAGAAGGCGGTCCGCTGCATAGCAGGCCCGGCGCGACGGGTGAAGGCGAAAGTAAGAGCTCCACCGAGCCCTGGACGCTGGTACGCGCGAGTCACGCGACTCGCGCGGTTCCTGGCGGGAGCGCCCTGGCATCCTGCTCGTCGGCGCGTCGCTCGGCGCCTGATCGCGCGAGCGACCGGCGGCCCTCTCTACGCGCGGTGGAGGATCTCTCGCAGCGCGCTCTCCAGCCGGCGCTCGGTGTCGGGGTCGTCGAGCGCCGGCGTGATCTCCTCGGGCACGACCCGCGCGCGCATGATGACCCGCGCATAGATGAACGTGTCGCGCGCGTTCGGAGGGTCCCTGTCGCCGAGACAGGAACGGAGCAGCTGGTACGCTCGGCCTTTCACCACGCCTCCGCTGTTCGCGCGCTCTCGACGGTGGCGATGATCCGGTGCACCGCGGCGGAAGCGGTCTCGTGTGCCGCGAACGCGTCCCGCACGACGTGCGCCGCCTTGGCGGCGGCGCCCCCATCGAGCGTGCCCCCGAGCACGCCCTCGGCGAGACGGACGAGCGGGCTGATCTCGACCATGTCCCGCGTGAGGGATCGCGTGGCCAGGGCGAGCTCGGACGCGGCCTCGGGCGGAGCGGAGCGTGAGAGGGCCATGGCATCCTCGGCCAGCTCGGCCGCGATCGCGAACATATCCCGGTAGCAGTCGACCGCGGCGCGCAGATCGTCGGGGCTCGGCGCGAGCAGGGGCGCCTCCGGCAGCGTCGCCGCCGCGCGCTGCGCCTCGGCGATCACGGGAGCGATGGCCGTGAGGGCGCGCTCCAGCGCGCGCGCGGTCTGCCCGAACCGGGCGAGGCGCTCCTTCGCGGCGCGGCTCGGCGGCGGCGTGTCGCTCTCCAGCGCCTCGAGCCGCGCGCCGACCTCGGCGGCGAGCTTCAGGAGGCCCTCGACGACGCGCGGCTCGAAGGCGCGGGGGACGACGTCGATCACGCAGAGCGAACCGACCACGTGCCGGCCCACCCGGACGGGCACCCCCGCGTAGGCGCGGATGCCGTAACTCTCCACCAGCTCCTTGGGCACGCGCTCGTCGTGAACGGCGTCCTCGACGACGAGCGGCGCCTCGTGGCGGACCACGAGCTGACAGAACGAGCTGCGCCGTGAGGTCGCGCAGCACACGCCCAGCTCTGGCGGCAGGCCGCGGTGCGCGCGGAACAGCTGGATGTGTCGGACCACCAAGCTCACGAGCGCCATCGGCGCCCTGGCGAGCTCGGCTGCCCGCTCGACGCAGGCGTCAAGGATGGAATCCGCGTCGTCGTGCAGCAGCACGTGGTGCAGCTCGGCGAGGCGCGCGGGATCGTTCAAATCGGCCATTGGGGTGCTCTTGACGGGGCGACAGGGCGGGCTCAACCGCGAGCGCTGCCGTGGAACGGTCGCGCCCGACGTTCGAGCTTACCGCAACCCGGCGCCTCGAGGTGCCCCCTCCGGGCGCTCGACGGGCTCGGCGTTTCGCGGGCTCCACGGGCTCGGTGTTCCAGGAGACACGACCCTGCCGGCTGCCTGCGGGCCGACGGCTCCGCGCTCGCGGCCTGGCGCGGATCGCGATCGATCTCTGTCGGGTTTTTCTCCCGGCCTCCGGATGACGGAGTGAGGCGCGCGAACGGCGGGGTGATGGCCACCTCGGCGCCGCTCGGCCGCGCTCGACACCCGAACGAAAGCCCTGGGAGCAACCATGAGCCGCATTGCCCTTTTCCGCGCCGTCTCGCCGCTTGCCCTCGCCCTCCTCGTCGCCGCCCCCGGCTGCGTGGCCACCGCCGACGAGACGCAGGCCGATCCCTACGCCGAAGGCGCCCCGGCGTCGGAGGGCGCAGAGATCGGCAGCGCCGACGCCGAGCTCTTGGCCTCCGTGGACCGGGATTCGATCGCGAGCGACGCGTCGCTGTCGACGCTCACGCTCGTCGGCCTCTCCACGGGGTTCTACGTCCCTCCGCGCGTCGGCGGCGACGCCGAGTACAACGGTCACGGTCCGAGCGTGTCGCTCCAGGTCGGGCTCAGCGTCTTCAATGGCAACGAGCTCTGGGCCGCTGTCTCGATGGATGCGCTGGAGACCAAGAGCGACTGGACCCGCGCCGCTGGGACGGCCTGGTACCGCCTGCACGTCGCGAGCAGCCCGATCGTGGATGTGGTCAGCCCGAACGACTTCAGCCACGCGTACACGGACACGGACCACGCCCACGACATCTTCTCGTTCGCGCCGGAGAGCCTCGTCAACAAGCTGGACTACGTCGGCGACACGAAGGGGAATGACGCGGGGACGAAGACGGGTGTGAGGGTCTATTTCAACCCCATCACGATCGTGACCGAATAACGGGGAGCGATGCGCTCCGAGGCCGCGGGCTGGTGCCGCGGTCGACCAAGCTCGTCCCTGGTGGCGCGTGAGGTGTTGCCGAGCCGCCGGCCGCCTGAAAGAGGGCTAGCCGCGCGCAACCAGGGAAGTCCTTGGGCGTCGTCGCTGGTGCGGAGGAGCAGATGCTCCGGGGGGTCGGCCTGCTGCTGATGCTCGAGCTGCCCGGACGATGTGGCCGAGTACCCCGACATGAGGCGTCGAGTGGGAGGAACTCCAGGTTCTTTGTCCTGTGCACGCCCGTTCACGGCCGCCCTCACGACGTCTTCCGCCGGCGCGCTCCCTCGACGCTCACGAGGTCCACACCATGTTCACGACGATGCTTCCCAGCTCGACCGACGCAGCTCGAGTCCACCGGTTCGGCGGCCCCGAGGTCATCACCATCGAAAAGGTGCCGGTCCCGCTGCCTGGCCCGGGCGAGGTGCTGGTCCGCGTCGCGGCGGCCGGGGTCGGGCCGTGGGACGCCTGGATTCGTGCCGGCAAGAGCGTGCTGCCCCAGCCGCTGCCGCTGACGCTCGGCTCGGACCTCGCTGGTACCGTGGTTGCGCTCGGCTCCGAGGTGACTGGCCTCGCGCGGGGCGCAGCGGTCTTTGGCGTCGCCAACAGGCGCTTCACCGGCGCACACGCGGACTATGCCGTGGCGCAGGCGCGCATGATGGCGTGCAAGCCTCTCCGGTTCGACGACGTGCAGGCCGCCTCCGTGCCGGTCATCGCCGTCACGGCGTGGCAGGCGCTGTTCGATCAGGCCCAGCTCGAAGCCGGACAGACCGTGCTGGTGCACGGTGCGGCCGGCAGCGTCGGCGCGTACGCGGTGCAGCTCGCGCGCCGGGCCCGCGCCTGTGTGATCGCGACGGCCTCGGCCAAAGATCGCGACTTTGTCCGCAGTCTCGGTGCGGACGTCGTCGTGGACTACCGGAGCGAGCGCTTCGAGGATGCCGCCAAGGACGTCGATGCCGTCATCGACCTCGTCAGTGGCGACACGCAGGCACGGTCCTTTGCCGTGCTCAAACCACGTGGCACCCTGGTCTCGGCGGTGTCGACCCCTGACCAGGAGGAGGCCTCCCGTCGCGGCGTGCGGGCAAGCTTCTTTCTCGTCGACGTCACGACGGCCCACCTCGACCGCATCGCCGCCCTGCTCGACGCAGGCGAGCTCTCGGTCGACATCGGCGCCGTGCTGCCGCTCGCCGAGGTGCGCGGCGCGCATGAGATGCTCGACGGCACCCGCCCCCGCCCGCGTGGCAAGATCGTTTTGGCAATGGCGACTGCTCGCTGAGGTCGAGAGCAGCGGCCCTCCACCGGCCGTCTTCAGAGCGCTCAGGATGTCGGCACGTCCCACGCGACGTTCAGCGCGGTCGGACCGCGGTGCACGAGGTTGGGCATGTACGAGAGCGGCGCGTCGTCGGCGAGGCGGGCGCCCCGCAGGCGTCGCGTCAGCTCGTCGAGCGCGATCGAGCCTTCCATGCGCGCGAGCTGCGCGCCGACGCAGAAGTGCGGGCCGCGCCCGAACGCGAGGTTCGGCCCGGCCGCGCGCTCGATATCGAACCGCTCCGGGTCCTTCACGCCGGGCAGGTCCCGGTTGGCGGATCCGAACAGCACGAACACCCGCGCACCGCGCGGCAGGGCCACCCCTCGGATCCGGCAGTCCTCGCTCACGGTGCGCGTTATTCCCTGCACGGGCGCATCGAAGCGCATGGCCTCCTCGAGCACGCCGGGGATCACCTCCGGCCGATCGCGCAGCGCCTGCCAGGCGCCGGGCGCGCGCAGGATCGACACGAGCGCGTTGCCGATCATGTTCGTCGTGGTCAGGTGCGCCGCGAAGATCAGCACGCACAGCGTGCCCACAAGCTCCTGCGTGTCGAGCGGGCTCTCGCCCTCCGCGCGCGCCTCGATGAGCTCGGTCACCAGATCGGGGCGAGGGTTCGCCCGGTGGTCCTCGACGAGGGCGCGCAGAAAATCGCGGTACGCGACGATGCTGCGCGCCAGCTCCGCGCGCTGCTCCTCGGGCAGGAAACCCATGAGGAACATGGTCTCGTCGTCGCACCACCGCTTCACCTGCTCCATCTCCGAGAGCGGGATCCCGAAGAGCTGGCTGGTCACGCGGATCGGCAGCGGCGTGGCGAAGCGCGCCATCAACTCCGCGTGCCCGTCCTTCTCGAACCCGCCCACCAGCTCGCTCGTGATCGCGCGGATGAACGGCTCCATCCTCGCCGCGAGGCGCGGCCCCGCGAGCGCCCTGCTCACGAGGCCGCGCACCCGCGTGTGGACCGGCGGATCGCTCGACAGGAGCGGATATACGCCGCTCCGGTCCTTGCCCAGGATCGCCAGCAGCTCGGGCGAGGGCTCCTGCATCGGCGCGAGGACCTGCGCCGAGCTGAACCGCACCGGATCCTTGACCACGGCCGCGACGTCCTCGTGACGCGAGACGAACCACATCCCGAAGCTCGGGTTGAACACCACCGGCGCCTCGCGCCGGAGCTCCTCGAAGAGGGGATAAGGATCCTCCAGGTGCGGGGGAACGAGGTGGTTGAACGCGCGGGTGGTCTCGTTCGACATGGTCGCGATGCTCCGGGCAGAGTGGTGGGGAGGTTATCCTCCGGACGACTGATCGAATACCACCTTCCGAGGGGCGCGAGGTAGTCCGACGTCGACGTCCAGGCGCCAGGCTCAGGAGCCTCGGGATCCGAGAGCTCGCGCCGGCCGACCCGTCGCCTCGATCTGCGAACAGAGGCGAAGCGGAGGCGCAACCGTGCTGATTGACTATTTGGCCATCAGCTTGCTCACGCGCTCGAGGTTCGCCTTCATCTCCGGAAGGGCCGGATCCGACGCCGCTGTCGCTTTTTGCACTGCAATCTCGAAATTGGCCTTCGCCAGATCCAGCTGACCGCCGTCCTCGTATGCTTGGCCGAGCGTGTTATGAGCGCCGGGCGAGTTCGGGTGGAGCTCGACGCTGAGCTTGAAGGCGGCCATGGCCTCGTCGCGGTGCTTTTCGTAGCGGTTGAAAGCGAAGCCGTTGAGCAGCGCTTCCGTGAGCTTCACCTCGAAGTGGAATTTCTTCGAGAGGGCCTCGTAGTGGGCTTGCAGCGCCTTGACCGTGGCGACCTCCGGCGGCGCCTCCCAGCCCGTGAACAGCTTTTCGAGCGCGTCGTACGTGCTGCGGTGTGTGATGGATCCGTGGGTCTCGCGGTCCAGGTGCTTGAACTCCCACTCCAGCCCTTTCGGGGCGTTGGCCTTCAGGACCGCTGCAAATGCCGTGACATCTCCGAGCATGGATCCGGATTCGTTCCCCATGGTCATGTACAGGAACGCTTGGAGGCTTTCGTGGCTCGCGAAGGATTTCTCCGCGGCGCGGAGCACGACCTTGTCGTCCCACCACAGGCTCGGGCTCATGGCGACGTAGGCATTGAACGTGTCGGGCGCGCTCGTGAGCGTGTGAAGCCCGAAGAGACCTCCGAAGGAGTGGCCGACAAGGATACGGTACGGCGCGGTGCGATAGGCACCCTCGATGCGCGGCCGGAGCTCGTCTTTCAGGAAGGAGAGGAACTTGCCGGCGCCGCCGGTGCCCGGCTTGTCCTTCAGCGGCGTCGGCGTCAGATCGCGCTCGCGGCTGTCGCCCGTGTTCACGACGCCGACGACGATCATCTCCGGCGCCCGCCCGGCCGCGCTCAGGAACGTGGTGATCCCCGTGGTGTGGTGGAACTGCTCTTCGCCATCGAGCAGATAGAGCACCGGGTAAACGGATTTGCCCTCCTTGTAGCTCTCCGGCGTGTGCACCAGGAGGGGGCGCTCTTCGCCCAGGATGGTTGATTGGACGATCTGCCGCTCGCCAATGATGATGGCAGTATCCGCCGCTTTTGCGGGCGGGGCCGCGGGGGCGACGGCGCTGGCTTGTTGCGGCAGATTCGACGCCGAGGGAGGCCGCGACGGGGTATCGCAAGCAGCGCTCGATCCCGCTAGCCATCCGGTCGAAAGGAGCAGCGCGAGCATGTCGCGCACATCACGGGACGAGGTCATCGGCAGAGCATAGACGGGAGCGAGATCCGCGCACAATGAACAGTGGATCATTTGTGCGTCACGCGCCGCTCACGCCCGTTTCGGCGGGGTCCTCATCGGCGAGCCCTTCGATTCCGTCGACCATCACTGGAACACTTTGCTCGGCGAGCCCCCGAGCTGATCGTCTGCCCTTCCGCCAGGGTGCCGTCGTGAGTCGCCTCCGCTTCAAAACGCCAGCTGCGTGTACGAGCCGCGGCCCCTCTCCCACCTCTCCTGGTCCTCCCTGTAGTGCGTCGTATGATGCCAGGCGACCACATGCAGCCAGCGTCTCAAAGCCTCCTTCATCGACAGGTGCTCGCGTGCACGGAATCCTCCTGCCTCGACGGTTCGCCATGCAGAGAGCAGGATGTTCTGCAAGACATCTTCTCGGTCGCACTCTGGAACCTTGAGCCGGCGCAGCACGTCCCTGATCGTGGAGCTGTGCTGAACGATGGCGTCGAAGGAGACTCCTACCCAGGCGCGCATGCCCACGTCCACCGAATGCGAGGCACGGCTGCGCTCACCCATGGCTTCCTACTCCCGGAAGTGTCGTGTTCAGCGGAGAGCGCTCCGCGTCCTCCCAATCGGACGCGTTGGCGGAGCTCTCCCCCCATTCGTCGTGCTGTAGCGGGGAGCTCGTCGGCGTCCCAGCGCGACGGGCCAGCTCTACCCCCGTGGCGGCGCGGACAGGGAGCGCCGCCCGGAGCCGGGGCTGTGGAGGCGGCGGGAGCTTCGCCCGCGGGCTCCTGGTCGCAAGCTCGGGAGACGGTATCACGGGCGGCGGAACGTCGACCGCACGAGGAGGTACCGTGGGCGGAGTCGGCGGTTCCGAGCTTGGCCTCGTCGATGCAGCCCGACGCGCCGAGCTCTCGCGCTTTGTGACAGGCTCGCCGACCTGGATCACCACGGTCTCCTCGGCGTCCGTCCGGTAGTCGTCGTGCAGCCGCCACAAGCGCTCCCAGTACCGCGCCGGCGCGCCCGTGAAGCCCTCCAGCTGCCGCGCGAGGCCGGGCGTTATCGACAGATCGCTCTTCAGCAGCCGCTCCACCTCGCTCGGGCCCAGCCCCGTGCTCTCCCCCAATTTCTGCTTCCACGAAGGAGCCGTAGCGCAGAACGATTCGAGGACTCTCCCCGGCCATGGGATCGGGCGCGCGCGGGCGCCCATCAGCTCTGCGAGCGCCGCGTCGACATGACAGTCCAGCAGGCGCCGGTATCGGTCCCGCTCCTCCGCTGCTTTCTCCTTCGCGTCGGTGAGAGCCGACATCTCGTCATCGTGCGCGTGCTCACGCGCCTCGCGAAGCCCGCGCTCCCGTCCCAGCGCTTCGCGCGCCGTGACCGCGAAACCGATCGCGACGCAGGCTATCATCGCGAACCCGAGCGGCGAGAGAAGCCACATCGCACCGAGTAGATCCTCCATCGTATTCATCTCGTTCCATTTCCTGGACGTGATCGTTCTTGCCGGGAACAAGGTGGATCTCCGCCTTGTGCAGTCCGGAGACATCGCCTGCGTCACCGCCTGGTATCTGTCGGAGGATCGCCGAGGGCTCAGCGCAGCTGTCGAAGGAGTGCGTCGCGCTCGGCGGCGAGCCGCCCGCCGGGGAACTCTCGCGCGTGCGACTTCAGCAGACGAATCGCCTCCACGTCGGCCATGGTGTCTCCGGACTCGATGGCCCTCCGGGCCTGGTTGATCAGACTCCTCTCACGCTCGCTGGTGGTCGATCGACCGTCGCTCGCCGGAGACGCGGGGCGCCGCTCTGTCGCGGTCGAGGGAGCGGGCGCGCTGCTCGCAACCGCCTGCGCGCGCGCGCTTCCTTGCTCCCTGGGCGACGACATCTCGTGCGCGGCCGGCGCCGCGGCGCTGTGCGCACGCGCTGCACCGGAAGACGCCGCGGCGTCCTGCGCTGCGGGCAGGGTGGCAGGGACACGAACCGCCTCCGCGAGCCATGCTTCCAGGTCGACCAAGCGCGGCACTGAGGAGATGACCGCGCCTGTCAGCACGACGAGCGCGCACTGAACGAAAATCCTCACGCCCAGATGGCGCAGCGAGTCCACCCACGACGCGCGACGCCCGAAGCCCAGCGCGAGTGGCATGCAGGCGCTGTCGTCCCGTCCCTGAGAGCGCTGCTGCGCCTGCCACCGCTCCCGCTGCACCCGGAGCTCTTTGTGCGCCCGCCAGTGTCTCGTCTTCACCGTGCCCAGCGGCAGTCCCTGCTCGGCGGCGATCTCGGCGAGCGGGACCTCCTGCAGGTCGTGCTTGATCAAGAGATCCCGGTACTTGGGATCGAGCTGGTCGATCAGCTGCCGCGTGAGCTCCTCCCGCTGCCGCCTCCGGAGCAGCTCCTCGGGCGTGGGACACTCATCTCGGATCTCGCACTCATCGAACGACGTCAGCACCTCGCCGCGGCTGCGTGCGTTACGGACGTGGTTGCGCGCCTGGTTGACGGCGATCGTGACGCGGTACGGGGCTGGGTCTCCACCCGGATCGAGCCGCTTTTCGGCCTCCAGCCCCCGCAGCAGCGCTTCCTGGGCGACATCCTCGGCGTTTCGCGCCGGCACCCCATGGCGCCGGGCGAGGCGCCGGAAGAGCTCGAAGCCGGGGGCGACGGTCGCTGGCTTGTCCACGGTAGGCAGCACACTTGAGCCGGCCAAAACGCTTCACGAAAATGAGGCGAGGAGCGATTTAGGTCGGATAATGTAATTCAATGTAGGCTGATTAGCTACGATTGCCTGTGCCAGTGGACGGCTGAGCTCATTACATCAGCAGTCCAAAAATTCTCTCTGAAACAGTCGAAATATTGTGATTTCTGTCGATTGACGCCGAGCAGCCGGCGTCAGTACCGTGCCTGGATGCGTTGCATCGCGCATTCGCTCTCGATTTTTCTTGCGTTCGGGGCCGCCACAGGCTTCGCGAGCTCGGCCAGCGCGGATGGCGTCCAAGCCAAGGCGAACCCGAGCGGCACTTCATCGGTGAAGGACCATGTTCGCCGTGGGCAGCGAGCGCGCAATGCCGGGCTGTGGATCGAGGCACACGCGGCCTACAAGGCTGCTTTGGAGGGCGCAGATCCGGCGACCAGCACCGAGCGAGAGCGCGCGGAGATCGCCGGCGAGCTCGGCCTTTGCGAGGTTGCGCTGCACAGGTACCGCGACGCGGCCGAGCACCTGGCCAGGAGCCTGGAACAGCGCGAAGCGCTGCCAGGTGCGCTCCAGCGGCGATTCGAGGCAGGGCAGCGCGAGGCAGCGAAGCGCGTCGCGATGCTCGTGCTCGGGGTCGATCCGCCCGACGCCGAGGTGCTCATCGACGGCGAGCGCATCGGGCGGACCGCGCGGACCTACACGCTCTTCTTCGAGCCGGGCAAACACATGGTGCGGGGCCGTGCATCGGGCCACGCGGACGCGTTTCATTCATTCCTCGCCTTGCCGGGCGCGGAGCACGAGATCACGATGCAGCTGCCCCTTGCGGCGGCGAGCAGCGCCAAGCAGCCGTCGCCGGTATCACCGAGGGACACGCCGCAGGCCCTGAGCTCTTCGCCCGCCGTGCGGAGCCGGCCGCGCAGCCCCTGGACATCGTGGCCAGGCACCCTGCGCATCACCGGTATCGGGTTGACCTTGGCGACAGGCTCGCTCGGTGCGGTCTTCATGGTTCGCGCGAGGACCGCCGACGGAGACCTGGACGAGCGGAACGCGAAGCTCGACGCCGCGGGGGTCTCTCAAGGGGCGTGTCGGGAAGCGCCAAAGCCCTCCGCGTGCTCCGAGCTGAAGGACCTCCGACAAGAGCGAGATCTCTTCGCCGGGCTCGGCACGGCGATGGTGGTGACGAGCGGTGTGGTGGGCGCTGCGACCCTGGCTTCGTTCTTCACGGACCTCTCCTTCCTGCAGGCTGACCCGACCAGAGCTCGGCTCGCGCTGGTTCCGACGGTCGCGCCGGCGCAGGCTGGTCTCGTGGCGTACGGCGCGTGGTGATCAGGAGCGAGGACATGCCTCTTCTCGAACCGCGACGAATGCGGCTGCTGCTCACCGTAGGCACCCTCTTCACGACCGGTGTGGGCGGCCTCTCGGGGTGCACTTACGACGACAGCTGCTACGACGAACGTCTCTGCTTCACGCCACCGCAGTCTCTCTGTGACGGCGACCCGGCCACGGCGATGGCGCTCGACGAATGCGGGGTGTTCGTCAGCGAGCAGGGCGACGACAACGGCGCCGGCACGAAGCGAGCGCCGGTGAGGACCTTGCAACACGCCGTCGCGCTCGCGTCGAGCGGAAGAGGCGGCGGTGAGGCGCCGACCCGGCGCGTGTACATTTGCAGCGGGGCATTCGCGGAGGAGATCACGCTGCCGTCCGGGGTCGACCTCTGGGGAAGCCGTCGATGTGACGACGGCGGTGATTGGTCGCACGAATGGTCGTTCGGCGGGCCGAACGCGTCGACCGCCATCGCGCCGTCCAAGGGGATCCCGGTGCGGGTCCTCCGGGGGGAGGGTGCAATCAACGCAGCGGACGATGCGGTGTCCGTGATCGTCGGCGTGCGTGTCGAGGCGGCGGATGCGTCCGCGGACGATGGCAAGTCGTCGGTCGCGATGATCTTGAGCCCGGGGGCCAAGGCGATCGTGCGGGACAGCGTGATCGTCGCCGGGAACGGCAAAGACGGGGAGCCGGGAGAGGACGCGCCCAGCGTCCCCGCCAAGGAGGGGGTTTGGGGGATCGACGGCGCAGACGCCTGCACCGCGGACTTCGCCAAGGGAGCTCTCCCGGTCGTGACCGTGTGCGACGACGGCGTCGAGTCCACTGGAGGCTACGGGGGCGACGGCGGGCTCGAATCGGGGGGTGATGGGGGGCCCGGATGGCCGGAGTCGAAGGAGAATCCGGAGGGCGGGGGCAACGCAGGCAGGGGCGCGGGGAGTTCGCCTTGCAGAGATGGCGAAACCGGCAAGAAGGGGCCCGACGCCGATCGCGCCGACGGCGCGGTTGGCGCAGGCTATCTCACCGAAGACGGTTGGATGGGCATCCGCGGGGAGGACGGGAAGAGAGGCGGCGTCGGCCAGGGGGGCGGCGGTGGAGGCGGCAGCAAGTCGCGAGGCGAGATGGTGGCGTGTCGCGTGGGACGGCCCCAGGCCGGCGCTGCTGGCGGCTCGGGGGGGAGCGGCGGCTGCGGTGGCCGGGGAGGCAAGGGCGGCAGCTATGGCGGGTCGAGCATCGGCGTTGTGGCGTTGCAGGCGAGCGCGGTGACGCTCGAGGCGACTCGGGTGATTACGGGCAACGGCGGCAATGGCGGCGTCGGCGGCACGGGCCAACCGGGCGGCGGTGGTTCCGTCGGCGGCTATGGTGGGAAGCCTCCTCCCGGTGTTGGTGAAATGTGGCCCGCGTGCAGCGGCGGCCTCGGAGGCGCCGGCGGTCGCGGGGGGGACGCCGGCGGCGGCCTCGGAGGCTCCTCCTATGGCGTCGCTGCTCACAACGCCTACGTGGGCATCGGGCCGGACGCCCCTGTACAGCTTGGAAGACCTGGCGAGGGCGGTCTCGCAGGCAATGCAGCGCCCGATGACGAGGTGGGGAAGGGCCAGAGGGGCGACTCCATGCCTTACCGTCAATTCGACGTGCCCAGTCCCGCCCCGCCCCGCTGATTGTCCCCCGCTGCCACGATAAGCGATCGAGGAAGAACGATGCGAACCACACGAGCGATCTATCTGTCTCCCGCGCTGCTGCTCGCCGTGGCCGGCTGCGGCACGGCGCCGGGCCCCAACGAGCCTGGCGGAGCGGCGTGCGACGGCGGCTCGTCGTGTCACGACGAGCCGCCTCCGGAGTCGGTCTGTCTCGAGCGTCTCGCCGCCGATGTGTGGGAAGATGGATGCGGCGTGTTCGTGGGCGGCGTCTGGGGCAGCGGCGACGACGCGAACCCCGGTACGACAAAAGACAAGCCGGTGCGCACGCTGCAGCGCGGCGTGGAGCTCGCCCGTACCGGCCGAGGGCGCGTCTTCGCGTGCGCCGACGGGTTCTTCGGGCCCCTGACGCTGCCTTCCGGCGTGGATCTCATCGGTGGTTTCGGCTGCGTGAGCTGGAAGCGCCAGGAGGACACGCGCTCCGTGCTTCAGCTCTCGGACAAGGCAGACATCGTCCTGACGGTTGTGCCGGCGAGCGATGGCGACACGGGCGCCGCGGACGGGGTATCGACGATCGTCGACATGATTGTGACGGCGTGGGGCCCGATCACGATGCTTGTTCGCTCCAACACGGCCGTTGAGCTCATCCGAAGCGAGATCCGCACAGACTGGGGATGGGCAGGCCATGATGGCGAGGAATGGCCCGGGCTGAACCGCGCGGCGGACGGGGCTGATGGCGTGTACGGCGGCGATGCGTGCTCGGGAGCCGTCGTGCCCGGCGGCCCAGCGGTGGTGAACCCGTGCGACGGCGGAATCCCGAGCATCGGCGGGAAAGGAGGGGACGGGCTTCCCGACGACGCTGGCGACGGGGACGACGGGCAACCGAACGTGATGTCCGACACGAACGACGGACATGGCGGCGACGGGGATCACGGGGATATCCCAGGTTTCACCTGCGGCTCGGGGTTCTACGGGATATACGGCGCGCCCGGTACTGTCGGTGCCCCCGGCGAGGGCATCGGGCGCATCGGCGAGGTGGGGTGGGAGGCCGATTGGGCAGGCGATGGCACCAGGGGCATGCCCGGCCAAGGCGGCGGCGGGGGCGGTGGCCGTCGAGGCGGCTTCGCCGCGTGCGGCGTGGCCTCGAAGGGAGGCGCCGGCGGCGGCTCCGGAGGCGCCGGCGGCTGCGGTGGGCGAGGCGGCCGAGGGGGCGAGAACGGCCACCCGACGATCGGGATCGTCGCGCTCCACGCCAACCTGACGGTACGCGACACCGTGATCGAGACGCTCGCCGGGGGGCCGGGTGGCGACGGTGGGCTACCCGAGCAAGGCGGCAAAGGCGGTCGAGGAGCATCGGGCGGCGCCGTGGGGGACGGCACGTGGTCCTGTCCGGGTGCCAAAGGCGGTCGAGGGGGCGATGGCGGCTACGGCGGCCCCGGGCGCGGCGGAGACTCGATCGGGATCGCCTACCTCGACGAGGACCAGCTCACGCTCGAGGGCGTCGCCTACAAGCTCGGACCTCCGGGCAAGGGCGGCATCAGCTGGGACTCGTCCGGCAAGATGATCACGGGCGAGGAAGGGAACGCCGTCAAGACGCTTCGGTTTCCGGAGTAGGAACAGCGCGCAGGTGCTCTCGCAGGAGGACGTCGAGTCGGTCACTGGAATTCCCGCACGCATCTTCCTAGACACGATCCGCGCGCCAGGCTTCACGCTGCCAGTCACGAAGCTCGGCAAGCCGCGCCTCCTCCAGCGCGAGGCGTTCATCGCCTATCGCCAGGCCCGCTGTTCGTGTGTGGACGTGATCTAGATCTGACCGGCGGTCGCGTCCGGCAGGTTCGTACGAAGTCACTGAGAACGCTGTCGAGGCCGCCGTTGTGCCGCCGAGAGGTGGCCGGCCACGTGCGGCCAATGGCCGGGTAGGCCGACCACTTCGCGGCGCCGGCGCCCGGCGAGAGATTGGCATTGTCTCACGGGCCGGGGGGGCGGCGTCACGCGCGACCCGGTGCAAAGCACGTGATGGGCGGCCGTCGAGGTCTGCGAGGCGCCGGACAGGCGTGCATCCCCGTAGGCCTTCGGCGCCGCGGCGCTCGCTGGTCTCGAGCTTGCATGAGCGGCGCGCATCGCATCGCCCAGGTTGCCGGCGGGGAGCGGGACGGTCTGCTCGCGTCGCACGAGGCGATCCTCGAGAGAAGGGACGACGTCATGTTCTCGAACCAGCACTTCAGCCGATCGGCTTCCATCATGTCAGCACGGGCGGGGCAGCGTGGTGCGCTCACGCTGGGTTTGACGCTCACCGCGCTGAGCCTCGCGGGCACCGCGTTTGCCCTGCCCCCCTTGCCGCCGATCGGCGACGGCGGGCCGGTGCTCGACCCTGTCGATCCCTCGACACAACCGCCCGCGGCGCCCTCCGGTGTCAGCGTCGGCGAGCGCGCCGCGACGACGGTCGCGCTGTCCTTCCGCGATTCTTCACCCTACGAAACGGGCTATCAACTGCAGCGGCGCGGCGGGGGCTCGACGAGCTGGGTAACGCGGCGCAGTTTTGGCGCCCTGAGCTCGGGCGCGACGGCCAGCTTCACCGATTCGGGCCTCACCCCGGATACGTCCTATTGCTATCGTGTGCGCGCGTACAACCAGTACGGCCAGCGCTTCTCGCCGGAGCGCTGCGTGTTCTCGCGCGACGGCCGGGGTTATCGAGTCTGGCGGGCGCAGCTCGAGGTGCGCGTGGCCGATCGCAGCGACGCCAACACGGATGATGCGGTGTTCGCACGTCTGAACGGCGGCGCCGTGCCGTCCGGCAACATCACGTACATGGACTACGGGCGTGACGACTTCGAACGCGGCAGCACGTTCGCGTACGATCTGAACCTCGACTCCATCGACGACATCGGGGACATCACGCAGATCACCCTGTCCAAGGAGGGCGATGACGCTCTGTGCGTGCAGGGCTTCTCGCTCCTGGTGAACGGCATGGAGGTCTTCGATCGCGACTTCGGGGCTGCGTCCAGCTGCCACTGGCTCGACACCGACGGCGGCCATTCCCCGACGCTCACCGTCAGCCATGCGGAGCTACGCGCCCATCCGGCCTGGGCTGGCTACAATCACACCGCCGCCCAGATCCTGCTGGCGTTCGGCATCCCCAACGAGGAGCTGGTGAGCCGGGTCGAGGCCCTGGTCGGTGATTCGCTGCACGGCGAGGACCTGTACTGGGGCAACCTGTACGGCCCTGCCGTGGAGATCACCCGCGGCTGCCCGGCGAGCCAAGCCGAGTGCACGACGGCCCACGTCGACCTCGATCTGGCCTACGACACCTGGCTGCCCGACCCCGAGGTGGACGTCGATTTCGATCTGGATTTCGTGTGCGCTGACGGCGCGCTCAGCATCGTCACGAGCAACCTCGAGGTCGATGCGGACTCCGATTGGTACTATGAGATCCTGGGTCTCGGTCTGCTCGAGATACTGGACTACAAGGTCCGGCGGGGCGTGGAGGCAGCCTGGGAGGAGATCTCGCAGAACCTCGACGTCGGCGCGCAGTGCCGCGTCAACGTGACACCCGAGGGCGGCCTCTCGATCGAGGCCGTGCCGAGATCGGGCGGGCCCCGCGTGCAACCGGGGCTCGGGGGTCTCGGGGGCATCGTCAAATCACTCGTCGTGCGCCCCTGATCTACGCTGCCGTGGGGTCCAGTCCATTTCGGGCGATGGCCCTCGTCGATCGGATCAGGGGCAGTACTGCGTCCTCGGGCGGCACACGTCGTCGCCACAGAAGCACGAGGTCCCTGCGCGGCAGGTGCTGCACGGATCGTCGTTGGGGGGCGGAGGCGGCGGCGGGGGCGGCGGCGGCGGCGGCAGTGGCGGGGGCGGCGCGGAGCCGGTGGGGCAGTTGTCGCCCTCCGGGTTCGGGAGGTACGGCACATACCCCGCGCCCGCGAGCTCGGTCACCTTGTTCAGCACGCGCCGTCCGCAGGTGCTCCCGTCCGTGAGGGCGGTCCACCAGCTGCAACCGACCTCCGCGACTTTGTCCTTTTGCCACCGGCTCGCCTGCGGCGCGCAGCTCGTGTCTTGATAGCGCTTCGCCGCGTAGATCTCGATCTCGACGCCATCCCAGTGCCTGTCCGGATCGATGTGGCACACGAGCGGCGGATCGCTCGTCGGCTGCCACGACGGGCGAGTCCAGCTCGAGCAGTCATCCGGGTACGAGATCTGGAAGCCAGGCTCCCGCTCCGTGGCGCAGCACGTCTGGCCGCACGCGTAGGAGCCGCACGTGGAGCACGACGGATAAGCGCCGGGACAGCCACCGATCGCCGATACGGTTCCGCTGACGAGCGCGTCCTCGGACGTGCCCAGGGCATCCTCCTCCGGCTCGGCGGCGATGAAGGTCCCTTCGTCCTCGGACGACGCGGGCGGCGCTTCGAGCTCGACGGTGCACCCGGATGCCGCGAATAATCCAAGGATCACCGAGGCCGCAAGGAGCCTCGAGCGAGCAGCACCACGATGTCTGGTACCAAATTTCATGAATGATGTTCTCCTAGTGAAAACTGACGCGCGGCTGGCGCGCAGAAATTATTTTATCTTCGTGTCGTGCATAACATGCTTTCGCGTCATTCGCTACGTCAACGGTCGCAGAAAAGTTGCGCATATATGGATGGGCGGGGCGCGAGCACGGTCCAATATGGCGCAGCTGTGACGTCTCACGCTGCCCTCCACGGCGTGATTCGTGGATCACCTAGAGTCGCCCTCGAAGGACCTGATGCGACTCACCGCGGACAGCCGGCGCCATGGGGGGCGCTCTCACGCTGATATATCTCGTCCAACTTGGCGTGTCGCTCATCATGCCGGACGAGATGCGCTGCCCGAAATGTGGCGAATGCTGCCGCCTTTCCATGCGGATGTCCGGCGCGCCGGAAATCCGGCCAATTGACGGCGGCAGGCGCTGAAACGCTGGCGCGTCCGGCCGCCTCGACCTCAGAGCGGGAGAGCCGCAGCCGCTCCGCGTCGGCCCAGAGCAGATATCGACGGCCCCGAGCTCGTTCGGATGGCGAGGCGACCTGCGCCGCCCTCGGCCCAGCAGCGGCGTGGGCGCGACGAGGGGGCGCAGTCGCCAGCTAGTTTGACGCGTCGTAGTTGAGGTTCGGGCCGAGCCAGCGCTCGACCTCCGCGACGGTCATGCCCTTGCGGACGTGGTAGTCGACCACCTGGTCACGGTCGATCTTGCCCAGGCTGAAGTACCGGGCCTCCGGGTGCGCGAAGTACAGCCCGCTCACGCTGGAGCCGGGCCACATCGCGAACGACTCGGTGATCTGGATGCCGGTGTTCTTCTCGACGTCGAGCAGCCGCCAGAGCGCGCCCTTCTCCGTGTGATCCGGGCACGCGGGGTACCCCGCCGCGGGCCTGATACCGCGGTATTTCTCCTCGATGAGCTCGCTCTTTGTCAGGTCCTCCTGCCGGCCATAACCCCACTCGTCGCGCACCCGCTTGTGCAGGCACTCGGCGAACGCCTCGGCCAGGCGATCAGCGAGCGCCTCGGCCATGATGGCGTTGTAGTCGTCCTGGCTCGCCCTGAACCGCTCGCACAGCTCCTTCAGGCCGATCCCGGCGGTCACCGCGAAGCCGGCGATGTGGTCCTTGAGGCCGGTCTCCTTGGGCGCGATGAAATCCACGAGCGACCGGTTCGGCTCGCCGTTCTCCTTCGCCGTCTGCTGGCGCAGGAAGTGAAGCCGCTCGAGCACCTCCTTGCGCGTCCCGTCCGTGTACACCTCCACGTCGTCGCCCACGGCGCTCGCGGCGAAGAAGCCGTACACGCCGCGCGCCGTCAGCAGCTTCTTCTCGATGATCACGTCGAGCAACGCGTTCGCCTCGGAGAAGAGCTGGCGCGCTTGCTCGCCGTATTTCTCGTGCTCCAGGATCCGCGGATAGACACCCTTCAGCTCCCACGTGTGGAAGAACGGCGTCCAGTCGATGTACTCGCGCAAGGTGGCGAGCGGGAAGTCCTCGAGCACGCGCACACCGGTGAACTCGGGCACCGGCAGATCCTCGGCCCGCCATTCGATCCGCGTCCGGTTCGCGCGCGCGGCCTCGATGGGGACGAGCTTGTGCTTCGGCGCCGCGTGGAGCTTCCGGAGCCTCTCGTACTCGGCGCGGTGCTGGGCGACGAACGCCGGCTTGCCCTCCTCGCTGAGGAGGCTCGTCGTGACGGGCACGGCGCGGCTCGCGTCGACCACGTGAACGACCGGCTCGCTATAATGCGGGGCCACCTTCACGGCGGTGTGCGCCTTGCTGGTCGTCGCCCCGCCGATCAAGAGCGGCAGCTTGAAGTTCTGCCGCTCCATCTCGCGGGCGACGTGGATCATCTCGTCGAGCGACGGCGTGATCAGCCCGCTCAGGCCGATCAGATCCGCCTTCTCTTGCTTGGCGCGCTCGAGGATCTTCTCGCACGGGACCATGACGCCCATGTCGATCACCTCGTAGTTGTTGCACGCGAGCACGACGCCCACGATGTTCTTGCCGATGTCGTGGACATCGCCCTTCACCGTGGCGAGGACGATCTTCCCCTGCGTCTTCACCTCCTGTCCGGCGGCGGCCATCGCCGCCTTCTCTTCCTCCATGAACGGCGTGAGGTACGCGACGGCCTTCTTCATCACGCGGGCCGATTTCACAACCTGCGGCAGGAACATCTTGCCGGCGCCGAAGAGGTCTCCGACGACGCTCATTCCGTCCATCAGCGGGCCCTCGATCACGGCGAGCGGGCGGCCGAGCTTGGCGCGCGCGTCCTCGGTGTCGATATCGATGTACGTGTCGATGCCCTTGACCAGCGCGTGCGACAGCCGCTCCTCGACGGTGCCTTTGCGCCACTCCTCTTCTTTCTTCTCGGTCGCGGCGGCGCCGGCGCTCTTGGCCTTCAGCGCTTCGCCGAAATCGACGAGGCGCTCCGTGGCGTCCGGACGCCGGTTGAGCAGCACGTCCTCGACGAGCTCGCGGAGCTCCGGCTCGATCTCCTCGTACACCTCGAGCATGCCCGCGTTGACGATGCCCATGTCCATGCCGGCCTGGATGGCATGGTAGAGGAACGCCGAGTGCATGGCCTCGCGCACCCGGTTGTTGCCGCGAAAGCTGAACGAGATGTTCGACACGCCGCCGCTGACCTTGGCGTGCGGCAGGTTCTGCTTGATCCAGCGGGTCGCCTCGATGAAGTCGACGGCGTAGTTGTTGTGCTCCTCCATGCCGGTGGCGACCGTGAGGATGTTCGGATCGAAGATGATGTCCTCGGGAGGAAACCCCACCTCGTCGACGAGGATGCCGTACGCCCGCTTGCAGATCCGGATCTTGTCCTCGTAGGTGGCGGCCTGCCCTTGCTCGTCAAAGGCCATGACCACGACGGCGGCGCCGTACTTGAGGATGGTCTTCGCGTTCTCGCGGAACTTCGCCTCACCCTCCTTGAGGGAGATGGAGTTCACGATGCCCTTGCCTTGCATGCACTTGAGGCCCGCCTCGATGACCTCCCACTTCGAGGAGTCCACCATGAACGGGACCTTCGCCACCTCGGGCTCGCTGGCCAGGAGCAGCAAGAAGCGCGTCATCGCGGAGGCGCCGTCGATCATGCCCTCGTCCATGCAGATATCGATGACGTTGGCGCCGTTCTCGACCTGCTGGCGCGCGATGCTCACCGCCTCTTCGAATTTCCCCTCCTTGATGAGCTTCGCGAACTTCGGCGACCCGGCGACGTTGGTGCGCTCGCCCAGGATCATGTAAACGCCGGGCTGCTGCGTGAACGGCTGCGAGCCGGACAGGCGCAGGGGGTTCGGCGGGCCGGACGAGGGCGCGCCGCCGGGCGGGGTGTCAGGGGCGGCCTTGGGCGTGAGGTCGCGCGGGGGCTTGCCGGCGAGCGCCTTGGCGATGGCAGCGATGTGCTCGGGCGTATTGCCGCAGCAGCCGCCGGCGATGTTGAGGAGGCCTGCCTCCGCGAAGCCGCCGATGTGGCGCGCCATGTCCGGCGGCTCCAGATCGAAGCCCGTGGGCGAGAGCGGGTTCGGCAGGCCGGCGTTCGGGTAGCAGGAGATCGCGGCGCTGGACTTCTCCGAGAGGTCGGACAGGAACGGATACATCAGGTCCGGGCCGAGCGAGCAGTTCAGCCCGATGGCGAGCGGGTTCACGTGCTTCACCGCGTTCCAGAACGCCTCGACCGTCTGCGCGGAGATCATCGTCTCTCCGCCGCGCCCGACCGCCGCCGAGATCATCACCGGCAGCTCTTTGCCGTCCTTGTCGAACACCTCTCGAATGGCGACGAGCGCGGCCTTCGCGTTGAGCGAGTCGAAGATGGTCTCGACCAGCAGCACGTCGGAGCCGCCGGCGATCAAGGCGCGGATCTGGTGAATGTACGCGTCTTTCACCTGATCGAACGTCATGACGCGGAAGCCGGGGTCGTCGGCGTCCGGGGAGTTGGACAGGGAGACGGTGAGCGGGCCGATGGCGCCCGCGACGAACCGCTGCCGCCCGTCGGCGTTCGCCACGCGATCCGCCCATTCGCGGCACTGCCGCGCGGACTGCTCGTTGATCTCCCAGGCGAGGTCGTTGAGGAATTGATCCTCGATGATCCGTTGATAGAAGGCCGGGTCCTTCCGCCCGCCGTGCTCCCGCGGGTCGTCCACGAAGAACTCGCTCTGGGTGATGCTCGTCGCGCCGAAGGTGTTCGTCTCGATGATGTCCGCGCCGGCCTCGAGGAACCGCCGGTGGATATCGCAGATCATCTTCGGCTGCGTGAGCGAGAACAGATCGCCGTTGTTCAGCAGGTCTTTCTTCGAGTCCGCGAATCGCTCGCCCCGGATGTCCGCTTCCTTCATCCCGTAGGTGCGGATGGTCGTCCCCATCGCCCCGTCGATGATGACGATGCGGCTCTGGAGGAGCTTCTGGAGTGGATGGACGGGAGGCGCGGGGGTGTTGGACGTCATGAATCAGCCTCGTTTGGCGTGCTTGGAGGGACCCGGGGTCGGTTTGTCGGCGATGGCGAGCACGACCTGAAAATGTGGCTTCTTCGCCTCGCGGCAGGCGACGTCGGACGCGACGACATCGAGCTTCACGCCGGTGAGCATGGCGCGGAGGTCGGAGGGCGAGAAGCCGGGGTGGCGCTCGCCAAAGGGCGCGGTGACCTCCCGCTGCTGGTGCGCGTCGAGCGTCAGGATCACCATCCGTCCGCCTGGGCGGAGCACACGGGCGCACTCTTCCAGCGCCCGTGGCGGGTGCTCGGCATAGGTCAGCGTGTGGAAGACGAGGACCGAGTCGAAGGAGGCCTCTTGGAACGGCAGGTCGTGGACATCCGCGACCTGGGCGCGGACGTGGGGCTGGGTCGAGAATCGCTCTTTCGCGGCCTCGATCATCCGGCTGCTCGAGTCGATGCAGGTGAGCGAGCGGCAGTACGGCGCGAGCGCGCTGGCCGCCGCGCCGTCGCCCGATCCGACGTCGAGGACGTCGCCGAGGCGGAGCAACGCGGCGATGCCGACCGCGAGCGACTGCCACGTGCGGCCCGGGGAGTAGTGCCGCTCCATCTCGCCGGCGAAAGACTCCGGGAGGCCGCCGCGCCGCTCGGCGTCGAGCTCCTCGAGGCGCCGCTGGTCGCCTTCCAGGGTCGGATCGGCCGATTTCGTGGCCTCGTCGAGGAGGGCCTTCGCGGTCGCGGGCAGGGTGTCGACCGCGAGCGCATAGAACGACTGCGGCCCCTGGCGCCTATCCCGGACGAACCCCGCTTCGCGGAGCCGCCCGAGGTGCGTCGAGACGCGCGACTGCGCGATGCCCGTCACGCGGACCAGATCCGTCACCCGCAGCTCGCGCTCGCGGAGGAGCACGCAGAGCCGTATCCGGCTCTCGTCCCCGAGGAGGTTCAGCGTCTCGATGTACTCGGAGAGACCCACGTATCCCTATATCTAGATGTGCGAATGTCATAGAAGCCCCGGCTGTCGGAGTCAAGCGCGCCGGTGCCCGAGGAGCACCGAAACGCTGGCCGCCGAGCTGGGTCCGGAACACCGGCAGGACCCCTGATCGTCGCATCGCCGTGCGAAATGTCTTGTATAACGTCATGTAATCCGTTATAACGGACAAATGTGTCCTTTCTCCATGGCCACGCGGACGTTCGGCGCTCACTCGGAGGCGCCTGGCGCGTGCTGCCGAACGAGCGCTCGTCGTTCTTGCTGTAGTTAGCCGCCTGCGCCGCGGCGCGAGCTGCGGTGAGGAGAACAGCGAGGCAGTTCCCCGCGTCCCCGGTGACGTGCGGCGCTGCCGTTCGTCGTGACGGCCGAGCCGCGCGGCTCATCGCCGTCAGAGCCCGTCCTTCTCGCGGCGTGCCCGGCTGAGCTTTGGCCGGTGCGCGAAACGAGGCGTCCCTTCGCGGGGATGGCGGAACCTCGCCTCCGACGACGCTCGACTCCGGCATGCGGCGCTCCAGCACTCTCAAGGAGACAGGTATGAAGCGGTTCTTCGAACGTCATCGATGGATTGGCTCGGCGCTCGCGGGCGGGCCCTGGCTGGTCGCCACGCTGCTCGGCCCGATCGGCTGCGGGAGCGACGACGACTCGGGCAGCATCGGCAGCGCCGGTCAGACCGGCAGCTCGAGCGGCGCGGCGGACGTTGCCACGGGCAGCACCGGCAACGCCACCGGCGGCGCCGGCAGCGGTGGCAGCTCGGGCGAAGCTGGCGCATCGGGCGAAGGCGCCGGAGGTGCGGCCGGCGCGGGCGGCGCTGGCGGGGCCGGAGGTGCTGCGGGCGCCGGCGGTGCGGGCAGCGGTGGCGGCGCTGGCGGGGCCGGAACTGCAGCGGGCGGCGGCGGCACGGGTGGCGGCGGTGCGGGCGGCGGCGGTGCAGGCGGCGGCACGGGCGCCGAGCTGCCCAACATCGTCACGATCGTGGCCGACGATCTGGGCTTCTCGGACCTCGGCGCGTTCGGCGGCGAGATCAGCACTCCAAACCTCGATACACTCGCCGCGGAAGGCCGCATCCTCACCGGGCACCGCTCCGGATCGCTGTGCGCGCCGACCCGCGCGATGCTGGTCTCCGGCACAGACAGCCACTCTGTCGGGCTGGGCCGCATGGGCGGTGGTACTGGACCGCAAGCAGGGCAGCCCGGCTATGAGGGCTACCTGACCGACAACGCGCTGTCCGTCGCCGAGCTCCTGAGAGACGCCGGCTACCATACGTACATCGCCGGCAAGTGGCACCTCGGCGACGCGGAGGATCAGAGCCCTCCGGCGCGCGGCTTCGAGAGATCGTACGTCCTGCTCCCCGGCGTGGCGGCGTTCTTCAACGAGTTCGCCGACCCACCGACGACCGCGCAGACCCAGCTCTATCGCGAGGACGGTGTGTACACGCAGCCGCCGCGCGACTTCTATGCGACGGAGTTCTACACGGACAAGCTCATCCAGTATATCGAGAGCAACCGAGCCGACGGCAAGCCGTTCTTCGCGTTCGCGACGTACACAACGCCGCACTGGCCGCTTCAGGCTCCGCCCGCGTACATCGACAGGTACCGCGGCCGCTACGACGCGGGTTATGACGCCATCCGCGAGCAGCGCCTCGCGCGGCTCAAGAGCCGCGGCATCATCCCCCAGTCGCTCACGCCGAATCCCCGCCTGCCGAGCGGCGACAGCGACCCGAAGACCTGGGGAGCGCTGACGCCGGAGGAGAGGATCTACGAAGCGCGGCGCATGGAGATCTACGCCGCCATGGTCGAGAACCTCGACGCCAACATCGGCCGGTTGATCCAGTACCTCAAGCGGGTCGGCGAGTACGAGAACACCTTCATCTTCTTCCAGTCCGACAACGGCGCGGAAGGTGGCAATCGCGAGGGCTTTGCCGCCACCGACCCGAGCCGCTCCGGGCCGGTGGTGAACACGCTCGAGAACCTGGGTCGACCGGGCTCGTACATCGGCGTCGGACCCCGCTGGGCCGAGGTGAGCGCCACGCCGTTCCGGCTGTGGAAGAGCTACACGACCGAAGGCGGCATCGCCGTTCCGGCCATCGCGCGGCTGCCGGGACAGCACCAGGCCAAGCCGCAGTTCGACGGAACCACGCACGTGATCGATTTTCTGCCGACCGTGCTCGAGCTGGCCGGTGTGCCCAATCCGGGGAACACGTACAAGGGCAGGGAAGTCGAGCCGATCAGCGGGCGCTCGATCTTGCCGGCGCTCGAAGATCGGGTGACCCGCGTGCGCGCGCCAGGTGAGGCGTTGATCTGGGAGCACGGCAACCACCGCTACGTGATCCGCGACAACTGGAAGCTGCTGTGGCTCAGCGCGCCCTATGGCCCGACGCCGCGCGCCTGGAGCTTGTATGATCTGGCCACCGACCGCGGCGAGATCAACGACGTTTCCGCGGCTCATCCGGACGTGGCGGCCGAGCTCGCCGCCGCGTGGACGAAGTACGCCACCGATCGCGGCGTCATCCTCACCGAGTAAACGCGCACAGCGCCGCACGCGAGATCCGGGCGTCTCCGCGCGACCCGAGTCTCGCGGCGGTGCTCTCCTCCGCACCGCCCATGGCTGATCCCCGGCTCGTTCGCTCGTGGCCCATCGCCGTCCTGACCCTGGCGCTCGCCGGGCTCGTGGTCTGGCGCGCGCCCACGAGCGCATCCTCCCTCACGCCAGCCGCCTCCTCCACGGCGAGCGCTTCGGGGGCGAAACCCGGGGCGGCGCGCGGCCACGCCGCGGAGGCCTCGTCGGCTGCTGCAAAGCTGGTAAGCCCGGCGGAGCGCTCGCCGGAGCGTGCAGCGGCCGGCTTCGTCGGCAGCGACCGCTGCGCGCCGTGCCACGCCGAAGAGCACGCCGCGTGGCAGGGCTCGCAGCACGCGCGGGCCATGCAGCACGCGAGCGCCGCCACCGTGCTCGGGAACTTCGATGGAGCGCGCCTGCGTTACGCTGGGCACGTCCACCGCTTCGATCACCAGGACGGGAAATACTGGGTCACCACGGACGGCCCCGATGGCCAGCTGCACCGCTACGAGGTGCTGTACACCTTCGGCGTCGAGCCGCTCCAGCAGTACCTCGTTGCCGGCCCCGGCGGCCGCTTGCAGGCGCTGCCGTTCGCGTGGGACTCGCGCCCCCAGGCGCGCGGCGGGCAGCGCTGGTATCACCTGCACGAGCGCGACAGCGTGCGCGCCGGCGACGTGCTGCACTGGACCGCTGCCAGCCAGAACTGGAACCACATGTGCGCCGAGTGCCACTCGACGCACGTCACGAAAGGGTACGACGCGGCCGCGGATCGCTTCACGACCACCTGGTCCGAGATCAGCGTCGGGTGCGAAGGCTGCCACGGCGGCGGCGCGCGCCACCTCGACTGGACCAGGGCGCGAACGCCGGATCCGTCGAAGGGCCTCGACGTGCGCTTCGACGAGCGCAAGGACGCCACGTGGACAAGGCTGCCCAGCGGCACCGCGCAGCGTCGCAAGAGCGCCTCGAGCGGCACCGAGAGCGCCACGTGCGCGTTCTGCCACAGCCGCCGAGAGTCCCTCTCGCAGCCGTTCCGGTATGGCGCCCCGCTGCTCGACAGCGTCGCGCTCGAGCTGCTGACAGCGCCCTTCTACACGCCCGACGGCGTGATGAGCGACGAAGTCTTCACCTACGGCTCGTTCCAGCAGAGCAAGATGGCGAACGCCGGTGTCACGTGCAGCGACTGCCACGAACCGCACGCCGGCCGTCTGCGCGCCGAGGGCAACGGCCTGTGCGCATCGTGCCACGAACCGGCGCGCTTCGATGTCCCCGAGCACCACCACCACGCCGCGAGCGCCAGCGTCACGCCCAGCGCGCCCGCCGCTCCGCGCTGCGTCGACTGCCACATGCCGGCGCGCACGTACATGGGCGTCGACGTCCGTCACGATCACGGCTTCCGGGTGCCTCGGCCGGATCTCTCGGTCCGCGTCGGGATCCCCAACACGTGCACCGACTGCCATGCGCAAAAGCCCGCGAGCTGGGCCGCCGACGCCGTGCGAGCCTGGCTCGGCCGCCCCGCGCAGGGCTACCAGACAACTACCGAGGCCTTCGCTCTCGCGCGTACCGCGCCCCGTGATCCGGCCGTCGCCGCTCAGCTCCAGGAACTCGCGACCGACCGCGCTCTCCCCGCCATCGCGCGGGCCACCGCGCTGGCCTCGCTGCGCGCCGCCCCCACGGCCGCGTCGCTCGCCGTCCTCCGCGCTGCGCTCGCCGATCCCGACCCGCTGCTGCGGCGCGCTGCGCTCGGCGCGCTGGAGAGCTACGACCCTCGTCGCATCGCGGCCGTCGCCGCGCCGCTCCTCGTCGACCCCCTGCGCGGCGTGCGCATCGAAGCCGCGCGGGTGATTGCGGGCGTCGACCTCGGCGCCTTGTCCGAGCGCGCCGCGCAGGATCTGGACGGAGCGTTGCGCGAGTACATCGCCACGCAAACCCTCCACGCCGATCGCGCCGAAGCCCAGAACAACCTGGGCCTCATCTTCACCCGCACGGGCGAGCCGCGCGACGCCGAGCTGGCCTATCTCGCCGCGCTTCGCATCGAGCCCGGCTACGTCCCCACCTACGTGAACCTCGCCGACCTCTATCGCGAGCTCGGCCGCGACGCGGACGGCGTCGCGCTGCTTCGGCGCGGCATCACCCGCCTTCCCGAGCAGGCCGAGCTGCTCCACTCGCTGGGCCTCGCCCTTGTCCGGCAAGGCCGCCAGGACCAAGCGCTCGAGCCGCTGAAACGCGCCGCCGAGCTCGCGCCCGAGCAGGCCCGCTTCCAGGCCGTCTATCAAGCCGCGCTGACCGCCTTGCGGTCATCCACCGCGGCCGCTCACGCCCGGCATCCTCCCGGGCGGCCATGAGATCCTGGCCGCTCGCCTGCCATGGGTGCGGCCGCTGCTGCCGAGGTGCGTCACGGGTGTCCGATACCGGCGATCGCCCGGAGCGCCTGAACCGTGTTGTCGAGGTGCCCCCTGGCCTGGACGAGGTGGCTGATCGTCTTCCGGATCTCGCGCACCGCGGGGCGGAATATATAGAGCCCTTCGAGAAATAAGACCCCCAAGGTGACACACAGCAGGATCAGCTCGACGAGCCGGAGCCGCTCGATCCGCGCCGTCGCCTCGTGAGCATATTGAGAGACGACCCGGTCCATCCCGCTCAGGAAGCCCGGCTCCGCGGCGAGGATGGCGGCGACGATCGGCTGGACGGCGGCCGCATCCACGGGCCTTTCGCCGCCGGCGCCGACCGCGGCCAGGAGATCCCTTGCGTCTCGGAGCATGCTCTGGTGGAGCGGCTCGATCGCCTGGAACATGGCGGTCACCTCCGGCGTGTTCTTCCCGGGCAACCCCATCACGGCATCGCCGTTCTGGAGCGCGCGATGCGACCGCTCCCAGAGCGTCATCGCCTGCGCCAGCTCACCGGCGCGGCCCTTGCGCTCGGCGGGGTCCGTCGTCACCTGGAACGTGAGCGCCGCCTTGCTGAGCCGCTGGCTGAGCATTCGCTGGCGTCCGGCCACGTTGACGACGTGCGCGTCGCTCGTCTGCTGGTTCAACGCGTGTTGCACGAGGAGCTGGGCCACGACCGACAAGAGCGCCACCGCGCCCAGCGCGCTGACGTACAGGCGCGTCAACCGGCGGGTCGGCGCCAGGAGCTCAGAGGAAACCTGCACCATTGTTCTTCCTCCCTGGGCGAGGACGGAGACATCGCTCAAGAATTCGAATCTACGATTTCATACACCATCGCGATCGCCAGGCCAAGGTGTTCTTGCACTTCTATCGGCGCGACCCGGCTCGATCGCGCTCGATTGCGTCCACCTGTTCACATGTCAGCCGCGTGTCGGCATGCCGGTGTGCTCACCGCGGTTTGCGTGGTCTTCATTTCATTGTTTCATTCTGAGATCGGCGCGCGTGGCGCGCTTTTCTGATGGGTATCGCTCATGTTTCCGCAGATGGCTTTGCCCGCGCCGCTCCGCGCTCCACGGAATCAGGGCGACGCGATCAAAAAAGATCACTGCTCTTGGCCGCTCCGTGGTAAGACGCGCCTGAGAGCGCTCCTCGCGAGATCCCTTTGGGTTGGTCTCGCGGGGCGTCCTCCGGAACGAGGAGAATGTCTCATGCAAGAGCGTACCGCGTTTGCCGCGGACGGCGCGCCGCCGAGCACGGCCGGAAGCGTACCTGAGCTCTTGCCGAAACAGTTCGGCAAATACACGCTCCTGTCGAAGCTCTCGGTGGGGGGCATGGCAGAGCTCTTCCTTGCGCTGCACCGCTCGTCCTTCGGATTCGAGAAGCTCGTCGTGATCAAGCGCATTCTGCCCTGGATGAACCAGGAGCGGACGTTGATCGACATGTTGCTCCACGAGGCGCGCGTCGCGGCGACGCTCTCACATCCCAACATCGTCCAGACGTTCGACGCCGGGCAGGTGGACACGACGTATTTCATCGCGATGGAGCACATCCACGGCGAGGACGTCGGCTCGATCGTGCGCCAGGCGGCGGAGCGCGACCCGGGAGGGATCCCGCTCGAGCACGCGCTCGGCATCCTGCTCGGCATCTGCGCGGGGCTCGCGTACATCCATGACAAGCGCGACCTCGACGGCACGTCGCTCGGCATCGTCCATCGGGACATCTCGCCGCGCAACGTGGTCGTGAGCTACACGGGCGACGTGAAGATCGTCGACTTTGGCATTGCGCGGAGCGAGCTCGGCGAGGCCGGAGAGCGGAACGAGAACGTGCTCAGGGGCAAGTTCGCGTACATGGCGCCGGAGCACGTGTCGGGGGAGCCCATCGACCATCGCGCGGACATCTTCGCCGCCGGCGTGATGCTGTTCGAGCTGACGACCGGCAGGCGGCTGTTCAAGGGCGATAGCCAGGTGCAGACGCTCCTCCGGATCCGCGACTCGGAGTACCCGCTCCCGAGCGCGATCAAGCCCAGCTACCCGAAGGGGCTGGAGAGGATCGTCATGCGCGCGCTCGAGAAGCGGCGCGAGGATCGCTACCAGTCTGCCCGCGAGATGCAGGCCGCGCTCGAGGAGCTCATCCGCGACGAGCGCATCCCCGTCTCGCCGATGGGCCTCACGGCATGGATGGAGTCGCTCTTCCGGGACAAGCTCGCTCGCCAGAGGGAGGCGCTCCTCGGCGTCAGGCAGCTCGTCGATGTGGTCGCGGCGCAGCAGCAGCGCTGGTCCCTGGAGATGAGCGGCGGCGCGACCGGCTCGCAGAGCTGCCCCCCGACGAGCACGAGCCCGGCGACCCTGAGCAGCCTGACGCCGATGGCGAGCAAGGGAGGTGTCGCGGCGTTCATCCCGGCCGCCAGCGCGCTCGCGCTCGTGCCTGGGTTCCTCTACATGCAGCACCAGCTCTCGGAGCGGCACGCCGAGCTCATGACGATGTACCACGACGCCCAGGCGATCCGTCAGGAGCCGGCCACGCCGGTCGAGGCGAAGGGCTCGCTCGAGGTCACGAGCAAGCCCGACGGCTGCACCATCTGGGTGAACGGCGATCGCCACCCCGTCGCCACGCCCGCCAAGCTCCACGAGCTGTCGCTCGGGCGTGAGCTCCATATCAAGCTCACCAAAGACGGATACAAACCGTACCGAACCGCCGTGAAGCTCAGCGATGAGGTGCGCTTCCGAGAGGTCGTGGCCGACCTGGAGAGGCTCACGGCCACCGTGGTGCTCTGGGTCGATCCGCCGGCCAACGTCTTCGTCGACGGGAAGCTCTGGAAGGGCAATCGCACGAGGATCGAAGGCCTCACGGTGGGTGAGGCGCACCGCTTCGTGCTGTCCGCCCCTGGGCACGCGCCGAAGACGCTGATCGTCAGCGTGGAGCCAGGAGAGACGAAGACGCTGAACGTTCGGCTGCCGAAGCTCGGCGCGCAAGCGCCGTCGGAGGAGCGCGCCGAGAGCACGCCGTGACGCCGCGCGCTGCGAGAGGCGCTCGCGAGCGTGGGTACCATGAGCTCGAGCAAGGCCCCCAGAGCGCTTGGCTCTACGAGGTCCTCTCGCTTCACGCGAAGGCTACGGCGGCGTTGCCGCTGGGCTCGGTAGAGGCGGGCGCGCCGGGCTCAACGCGGCTGGCTCATCGCAAACGCGATGCCGCTCTGGAGCGAGCCCATCGTGACGATGCCGCGCAGATCGATGCCCAGCGCTACGAGGATCTGCGCGACCTCCGGGCGGATCCCGGTGAGGACCATCTGCGCGCCGAGCAGGCGCACGGCCTTCGCCGTCCGGATGAGCGCGTCGGCGACGTGTGAATCCACGTTGGATACACCCGTGATGTCGAGGATCACCACCTTGGACTGCTCGGCGCCGACGCCCTGGAGCAGCCGCTCGAGGACCGCCGCGGCGCGGGTCGAGTCGATTGCGCCGATGAGCGGCATGATGACGGCCCGATCGCTGATGCGGAGCAGCGGGGTCGACAGCTCGCGGAGCGTCGCAGCCTGGACCCGGATCATCTCGTCCTTCAGGCGGACGCGCTCCTCCTCGGCGCGCTTGCGCTCGGTGAGGTCCGCCGTCACGGTCGCCAGCGCCATGGGCTCCCCTGTCTTCGGGTCCCTGATCAAGAAGGAGTTGTAGAGGACCGGAATCGCAGCACCCGTCTTGAGGTGCCGGAACCTGAACTCCCCGACCCAGCGTCCGTGCTCCATCGTCGCGGGCATGATGTGCTGCTCGACGTAGGGGAGGTCTTCCGGGAAGAAGAAGCTGCCGATCGTCACGTGCGGCAGCTCGCTCCTCGCCAGGCCGACGAGCTGAAGCCCTGCCTCGTTGAGGTACAGGGCGACCCCTTCCATCGAGGCGATGCCGATGAAATCCGAGCTGTTCTCCGCCACGGCGGCGAGCCGCTTCTGCTCCGTCTCGACCTTGAGGAGCTGCGCCTCGCGCTCCTGCAGCAGGCGGATCTCCCGCTTGTGATCGGCCAGCTCCCGCTCGCGCTGGGCCAGCTCTTGCTCCAGGCTGACGACTCGCTCCCGCAGCGCCGATGCGTCGCTCGGATCGAGTCGGCCATCCATGCTCATGGCGCCTCCCTCATGCCAGCTTGCTCACACACGCTCGCCCCCGCGTGGCGCACAGAACCGCAAAATGTATTCCTGCGAACCGGTGTGCCCGGGGTGTTGTGAACTATAAGCGAGGGAGCGGTCTTCGATCTACTGGAAAGCCAGGTTGGACGTCCTCATCGCATTTGTCGGTTCGCCCACGTCGATGTCACTTCGTCCCCGATTGCCTCCATGTGCCCACGAGGAAGGACTTCGCACGAGCGGCACCTTCATGTTCCACATCGGTTGTTCGGCGTCGGCGTCACGGGCTCGGCGCTTGGGCCCTCGCGAAGGAGCGATACGGATGCTCGGACTTGGCATGATCGGTGGTGGGGAGTTGTGGGGCGCCACAATCGCTGCTCGCGGTCGATCCGAACCGAACGGTGCGAGGACAGCCGCCCGCGAGGGCGCTTCACGCGCGGACGAGCCCGCCCGTTCTCGCTGGCGCGGCTCGGGCGATCGTGTATCTTCGGCCTCGCAGAGGTAGCGCCATGAAGGTCTTCCGGTAGCAACGCGGTCTCTTCCGCCGGGCGGGTTCTTCCTGCCGCCCGCGTTGCTCGTGTGCCGGCGCCCGTTGCCGTCCCTCCTGCGCTCTCCTCGCGCCAGGGGGGCGGCGTGTGTTCGACCTTCGACCTCCATTCATCCGGCGCTGCTCGCGCGAGCCGAGCGCCGCCCGGAGCACGTGCATCATGGCGCCCCGTCTTCCGCTGTCCATCAAGCTCACCCGTCGCGCCGTCGCGCAACGAGATCTCTTCTGCGAGCTCGTGCAGAGGTCCGTCCGGCCGTCTCACGCCGATGCCGCCTTCGCCTTTCACGCCTTCGCGTTCAAGGCCGACGAGGATGAGTTCGCGCGCGAGCTCATGCGCCGCCGGACCGAGCTCTGGCTCTTTCGCTCCAACCAGCGCGCCTCCTGCGGCGACTTCCTCGCCGTCGACATGTCGAGCCCATGGGCGGCGCGGCGGCGAACCTATGTGATCGAGCTGAAGCGCGGGATGCCTGTGCGGATCGGGGGCGGCGCCGTGGGCGTGCAGCTCCGGAATGCGGCGAGCGCGGTGCAGGCGCTCGTGCAGAAGGGCGACGTGCTCGGCGTCGAGGGGGCGTACGTCACGGTGGCGGGGGATGGGGCGGAGATCGTCGAGATGTTCGCGAGGGGCGCGTCGCGCAATAGACTGGGCTAGGAGCCATGCGCGCCCTCGTCCTGAAAGCCACGAAGAGCCCGCTCGTGCCGGAGGAACGGCCCGATCCGCGGCCCGGGCCCGGTGAGGTGCTGCTCCGCGTGCGCGCCTGTGCCGTGTGCCGCACCGATCTGCACGTCGTCGACGGCGAGCTGCCGGACGCCAAGCTGCCGCTCGTGCCTGGGCACCAGATCGTCGGCGAGGTCCTCGAGGAGGTGCCCGCGCCCGGCGAACGGCCGAGGTTCGCGAGGGGCGCGCGCGTGGGCGTGCCCTGGCTCGGCTGGACCTGCGGCGCGTGCGCGCATTGCCGGGCAGGGCGGGAAAACCTCTGCGACAGGGCGCGATTCACCGGGTACCAGATCGACGGCGGGTATGCGGAGCTCACGGTTGCGGACGCGCGCTTCTGTTTCCCGATCCCCGATGGATTTCCGGACCTCTCGGCCGCACCGCTGCTCTGCGCCGGGCTCATCGGCTACAGGACGCTGCGTATGGCGGGCGACGCGCAGCGGATCGGGATCTATGGGTTTGGCGCCGCCGCCCACCTGGTGGCCCAGGTGGCCCGCTTCGAGGGCCGGCGCATCTTCGGGTTCGTCCGGCCGGGCGACGACGCGGCGCGCGCGTTCGCGCTGTCGATGGGGGCCGAGTGGGCAGGCTCTTCCTTTGATGCGCCGCCCGAGGAGCTCGACGCCGCGCTGGTCTTCGCCCCGGCCGGCGAGCTCGTGCCGGCCGCCCTGCGCGCCGTACGCAAGGGCGGCGCCGTGGTCTGCGGGGGAATCCACATGAGCGACATCCCCTCGTTCCCTTATTCGATCCTGTGGGGGGAGCGGGTGTTGCGCTCGGTGGCGAACCTGACGCGCAGGGATGGCGAGGAGTTCCTCGCCCTTGCGCCGCGGGTACCGGTGCAGACGGAGGTGAGCGTCTATCCGCTGGCGGCCGCCAATCAGGCGCTCGACGATCTGCGGAATGGCCGCTTCTCCGGGGCAGCGGTGCTCGTGCCGTCGTGAATCAGGCGCTCACCGAGCGCCGCCCCGTTCATCGGAAGAGGAGCTCTGTGCTGTCGAGGACGTGTCGACGATCCGTTCGCGACGCGTGATTCAGGCGAGCCCTGGTATTCTTTCCAACTCTGCCCGGATACGTGGTTAGGCCAACAAATCGGTTCCCTGGAGGTTCATCAGGAAATAAACTGGTTAAGGGGGGATTGCTCATGAAATATCGAAGTGTCCTGGTTCTGTGTCCTGCTTTGGCGACGTCGCTGGCCGCCTGCGTGGGCCTGCAGGAGGGGGAGGGGGACTACGACATCGGCGCTGCGGAGCAGGACGTTCTCATCGACAACGCGCTGACGTCGAACGCGCTGACGTCGAACGCGCTGACGTCGAACGCGCTGACGTCGAACGCGCTGACGTCGAACGCGCTGACATCGAACGCGCTGACATCGAACGCGCTGACATCGAACGCGCTCCGGGATCCGCTCGCGCGCCAGCTGCTCAGGTACGTGGTGAGCTGCGCCCTGGCGGCGGGGGCGCACTTCGACATCAATGTCGACGGCGTCGTCTACGGGTTCGATGGTGAGCTCGGTCTCCACAAGAAGTGGGGCGATTCGGGCGGCTCCTGCGACAATGCGTGCAAGGCCTGGGTGTCCGCGTGCGTCCTGTCCAGGATCAATTACCTCGGGATCGCGACCCCGATCTCGATGCGAGGGAACCGGGGCGAGCTCTCCTCCGACTCCGCGGAGCGGATCGCGTACCCGACACGCGAAGGCGCATACTATGGCAATATTTTTGCGAGTTCGCCGATCTATTATGCCTGTGTATCACCCGAGAACACCTCGATAGAGCGTGTGTGCGGGTCGTCGCTGGACGACTGCGTCCTCAAGGTCGTCGGCACGTGCCGCGACGCGTGTGACAAGCCGCAAAGCGATGGGAGCTACCCGAACTGCCGCGATCACGCGCGCGATTCGTACGGCAAGTTCCCGAGCGGCACGATCTCCTACTCCGGTTCGGTCACCATCTTCTTGAAGTAGGCTCCTCGAGCGCAGGGGGCTCTCGCCTCCGTGCGCTGGATCGAAATACCCCTCAGTCCGGGCCCCACGAGCCGGCGCGAGCGCGACCCAGGCGAGCGCGCCCATCTACCACGGCCTCTGCGTGCCGGGAGGCTGGGCTCACTCCGATTCCGCGTCAATGCCGGCCAGGGCCAACTCCGGGCCTGCGCGGTTGTGATAGTTGAAGATTTTTGCTGATGCTGGATGGATGCGGCATTCCTCGTAGAGCGTCGCGCAGAAGCTCCACGGATCGCTCTTCGCCGTCGCCGACCTCCGCTCGACCTGCCCGGGAGCCATCCTGGCCATCCGGCGCGACCCGATCCTGGGACCACCGCGCCTGCCTCCGCCCCGACCCTCATCGTGGCAGCAAAAATCCTGTCGCCTGACAACGTCTCGCCCCGGGGCATAGGCGGGTATGCCTATGCCTCGATCCAGCGGGCTCGGGTACGAAGTCGTTGTGTCACCTGCATCGTGTGACGCGAGGACGGACGGCGATCTGCGACCAGAAAGGCGAGGAGGAATGACAGCGCTCCGCGAGCTCGGCAGGAGCGCTCCGCGGGGCGATGCGCTGGCGTTCGCGGCGCTGGCCTGATCCAACCGCGGATGCGGTCGTCCGGGTCGCCCCGGACTTCGAGGTCGCGAGCTCGCCGAAGGGATCGAGCGTGTCCACCGGAACCGTCACGCTCCACCAGTTACGTTCAATCACCGCATCCGTTCGGCTGCGGCCGGCTGCAACCATCCCGGGCAACGGGACGGAAACGGGAGGTCTCTCCATGGGCGCATCGCCCCCTCGCGCGCCAAGCGGCGCCGTCACGCTGTCGCTGTGCTTCTTGATCACGCTGCTGGAAGGGTTCGACATCCAGGCCGTCGGCGTGGCCGCCCCCCTGCTGATCCCCGCCCTGGGCCTGACGCCCGGGCAGGCGGGCGTCGTGTTCGGGGCCGGTATGGTCGGGCTGGTCTGCGGCGCGCTGACTGGCGGCTGGATGGCCGACCGCATGGGCCGCAAGCCGCTGCTGATGATGGCCGTCGCCGTCTTCGGCGTGTTCACGCTGGCCACCGTGGTGGCGGGCGGACCGC
The DNA here is from genome assembly GCF_051473855.1 of Sorangium sp. So ce375. Lineage (NCBI taxonomy): Bacteria > Pseudomonadati > Myxococcota > Polyangiales > Polyangiaceae > Sorangium > Sorangium sp. So ce375. The sequence goes on along the minus strand of NZ_CP150335.1, from coordinate 6,891,054 downwards.
TGTCGCTCGGAATCTACCGGCTCTTGGCTGGGGCAGGGTTGGGGGCGGCGATGCCCACCCTGGTGGCCGTCGCCCTGGAGATCGCCCCGCCCGATCGGCGGACCCGCACCACCACATTGATGTTCAGCGGCATGCCGGCCGGCGGCGCGCTGGCGGCGCTGTTCGCGGCCGGCTTTCTGGCACGGTTCGGCTGGCACAGCATCTTCCTGGTCGGCGGCGTGCTGCCGCTGCTGCTGCTCCCTGCCATGGCGTGGCTGATGCCCGATAGCCGCGCAGCAGCGGCGAGCGGCGCCCAGCAGCCGGGCGGCGCGCAGGCGCTGTTCGGCCATGGCCGGCTGCTGGTCACGCTCCTGGCCTGGTTCACCTTCGGCTTCACGCTGCTGGTGCTGTATCTGCTGCTGAACTGGCTGCCGTCGCTGGTGGCGGCCAAGGGCCTGGGCGGAGCAGGGGGCGCTGGCGCCGCCTTCGCCTTCAATGCCGGAAGCGTCGTCGGCTGCTGGGTCATCGGCCTGCTGGTGGACAGGCTCGGGCCGCGCATTCCCATCATCGCGGCCTATCCCGCCCTGGCCCTGTCGCTGTTCGGGCTCGCGGGGGCCGCCAGCCTGCCGCCGGTGCTCGTGATGGCCGGTCTGGCCGGCTTCTTCCTGCTGGGCGCGCAGTATTCGCTCTATGGCGTGATCCCGCTCTATTACCCGGCGCGCGCGCGCGGGCTGGCCACCGGCGCTTCCATCGCCGCCGGCCGGCTGGGTTCCATTGGCGGGCCGCTGGTGGCGGGCTACCTGCTGGGCCAGGGCTGGGGCCCCGCCGGCGTGGCCATGTCCATGGTGCCAGTGGTGCTGTCGGCCGGGGTGGCCGCGGCGGTGATGACCATTCGCGGACGTTATGCCGCAGATTGAGGAAATGGCGGCGGCGATCGGCGCCCGGCCGGGCGCTGGGCGCCATCCGCGCGGAGGGGCCTTGGGCCTGCGCGGTCCCGAAGGTCGCCGGCCGCTGGATCGTTCCGGAGGACCGGCTGCCGCTGGCGATGGCGGTGCTGTTCGTCGCGCGCTTCGCCTGGATGGCGGCGGCTTCAACGAGGGGCGGCGTCGAGCCGCACCTCTGCTGGAGGACTCATGAAGGTAATCGTTGCCGGCGCCGGGATCGGCGGCCTGGCCGCGGCTCTGGCGCTGCACGCGTCGGGCCATGAGGTGACGGTGTTCGAGGCGGCGCCCACCATCCTGCCGCTCGGGGTCGGCATCAACCTCCTGCCCCACGCCGCCGAGGTGCTGGACGAGCTGGGCGTGGTCGAGGCGCTGCTGGCGCAGGGGGTGGCGACCCGCGAGCTTGTCTATTTCAACCGCTTCGGCCAGCGCATCTGGGGCGAGCCGCGCGGCCGCTTCGCCGGTCACGCCGCGCCGCAGATCTCCCTGCACCGCGGCGCCCTGCAGGGCGTGCTGTTCGACGCCGCCGTCGAGCGTCTGGGCGCCGACCGGGTGATCTGCGACCGGCGCCTGGTAGACCACGAGGAGGGCGAAGGCCGTATCGTGGCGCGCTTCGTTAGCCGCGAGGGCGTTGTCTGGAAGGTCCCCGCCGATCTCTTGATCTGCGCCGACGGCATCCATTCGGCGGCGCGCGCGAGCCTCTATCCGGACGAGGGGCCGCCGGTCTATGGCGGCCGCATCCTGTGGCGGGCGACCAGCCTGGCGGCGCCCTTTCTCACCGGCGCCAGCATGATCATGGCCGGGCATCAGGACCAGAAGTTCGTCGCTTACCCAATCTCCCCACCGGGGCCGGACGGCCGCCAGACGATCAACTGGATCGCCGAGCTCACCGTCGCCGAGAGCCTGCGACGGGAGGACTGGAACCGACCGGGCGATCCCGCCGACTTCCTGCCCAGGTTCGAGGCCTGGCGCTTCGATTGGCTGGATGTGCCCGGCTTGATCCGGGGTGCCGAGGCGATCTACGAGTTCCCGCTTGTCGACCGCGATCCCCTGCCGCGCTGGAGCCACGGGCGCATGACGCTGCTGGGCGACGCCGCCCACCCCATGTATCCGATCGGCTCCAACGGGGCGAGCCAGGCCATCCTGGACGCCCGCGCCCTTGTCCGCGCGCTCGCCGCCCATGCGGATCCGGTGGAGGCGCTGGCCGTTTACGAGGCCGAGCGCCTGCCGGCCACCGCCGCCATCGTCGCGGCCAATCGCAGCAACGGTCCGGAGCAGTGCATGCAGATCGCCCAGGACCGTGCCCCCGACGGCTTCGACCGTATCGAGGACGTCTTCGTCCCCGGCGAGCTGGAGGCCATCGCCGCCCGCTACAAGGTGCTGACCGGCCTGAAGCGCGCCTCGGAGCGCCTCGCGTGAGCCCGCCCCTCATCCCCCTGATGACGCTCGAGGTGGTTGTGGACCCGCCGGTCACCGTCACTCCGAGCTCGCCCGGCCGGCGCTTCATTCCAATCGTCGGCGGCACGGTGGCCGGCGGCCTGGAGGGTCAGGTGCTGCCGGGCGGCGACTGGCAGACGATCTGGGCCGACGGTCGGATGGACATCTCCGCCCATTACATCCTCGACATCGCTGGCCATGGGACGGTGGAGATCCTCTCCGAGGGCGTCCGCGCCGGGCCGCCGGAGGTGCTGGCGGCGCTCGGGCGGGGCGAGGCCGTCGACCCCGGGCGCTACTACTTCCGCACCGCCATCCGTATGCGCACCTCGGCGCCAGGGCTTCTGCGGCTGAACGCCGTGCTGGCCGTGTCCGTGGGCGAGCGGCTGGCCGACCGGGTGCGGCTCACGGTGTACGAGATCGGCTAAGGGGCGCGAGCGTGGCTGAGACCTTCAAGACCTCGGATGGCCCTGACACGGAGAATGCATGAGCACACAGACGAGAGCGGCGAGACGCCGGGGTGATGTCGGCGTAGGGTTCCTGGCCGCCATCCTCGGTATCACTTCCTTCCATGGTTCGGCACGGGCACAGGAGCGGCCGGAGGCACCGCCGGCGCCCACGGGCGAAGCTCCGCCGATCGCGGCCGGCGCGACCGAACCCGCGGGCCCTCCCGCAGACGCGAGCGCGGCGCCAGCGCCGTCCGCGGGAGCCGACGCCGGCGCGCCGGCGCTGCAGGGCGCTGCCGGGCCCGGCCCAGCTTCGCCTGCGCCGCCGGCGGAGAAGGAGCCATGGAAGAAGCCTCTCAGCGTCGCGGCCTGGGCCCGCGTCGGAGGTCGCCTGCAGAACCCCGCCGCGCGCGAGAAGATGGACCGGCTGCTCGGCGACGGAGAGCTGGATGTGTCGTTTTCGGGCGAAATCAACCGGTTCATCGGCCTGCAGGGCGCGATCGTCGCTCAGTTCGGGCCGACCCCGACCGGGGGTAATATAGCGGGCAGCGCGACCCTCCGTGACGCCATCGCCAAGCTCCAGTTTCATGATCTGCTGAACGTCTGGATCGGTCGAATGATCGTGCCGTCGGATCGCTCCGCCTTTTCCGGGCCGTGGTCGATGGGGCCGTGGAACTATCCCGGATTCTTCGAGCCCTATGCGCCGCCGATCGGACCGAAACAGGGGCCTTTCGGGCGCAACGATGGGGTAACCACCTGGGGCAAGGTAGCGGGCGGCCTGTTCAAGTATTACGTGGGTGCTTTCAACCTGCATGACTCTTCGGTGAGCCCGCTCTACACGGCAAGGCTCAACCTGAGCTTGCTCGACCCAGAGCCAGCCTATTACCAGAAGGCCACGTACCTCGGGGAGAAGAGCATCCTCGCGCTCGGCGTGGCGGGTGAGGTGCAGAAGGAGGGTTCGGTCGAATCGCTGCCTCCCCCTGCGGCGGGCGCGCCCCCAGGAACCCCGCGCAAGGACACCTATGCCGAGCTCAACGCCGACCTCCTGTTCGAGAAGAACCTCGGCGCGGCGGGCACCGTCACGCTCGAGGGCGCGTTTTACAAGTACTTTGGCGACTTCGAGAGGTTCGACTATTCTTATTTTGCGCTCGCGAGCTACCTCACGCCGAGCAACGTCGGCGTAGGGAAGTTGCAGCCTCTGGTCCGACTGCAACAAGCGAAGCCGAAGAGCGCCGACTCCTATCTGCTCATCGATGCCCAGATGGGTTACATCATCGAGGGGCACGCCGCGCGTGTCGCGCTCGGCTATCAAAGGAGCGATCTGTCGGGGGCCAAGGGGAACGCCCTGTTCCTCGGCGTCCAGCTGCAGAAGTGATCCCGAGATCGTGGGGCGTCGTGAAAATATTGAATCCGGTGTTCATGCAGATCCGTTCGACCGGTACCTCGATGCACCGTGCACAAACGAGGACGAGCCCTGGTAGGCGCGACGGGGCTCCTGCTCACCCAGCGGCGAATAAGAGATTGCCGCGGCGCCACGAGGAGCTCGCGCGCGCATGAAGCTCGCCTCTCTCCGCGGCCCCGGCCGCGACGGCACGCTCGTCGTCGTCCGCCGCGACGGCCTCGCCTACGCGCCCGCCGGCGCGGCGTTCCCCACGCTCCAGGCCGCGCTGGACGACTGGGAGCGCGCCGAGCCCGCGCTCCGCCGCATCGCAGCCGACATCGAGCGCGGCGAGGCAGCCGTCGCGCCGCTCGTCGCGGAAGAGCTCGCCGCGCCGCTTCCGCGGGCCTACGAGTGGATCGACGGTTCCGCGTACATCCACCACATCGTGCTCGTGCGCAAGGCGCGCGGCGCCGAGCCCCCCGAGACGCTAAGGACCGATCCGCTTGTGTACCAGGGCGGCTCCGGCGTGCTCCTCGGCCCGACCGACGACATCGCCTTGCGCGACGAGGCCTGGGGCCTCGATTTCGAGGCCGAGGTCTGCGTCGTCCTCGGCGACACCCCGCAGGGCACGCGCCGCGAAGACGCCCACCGGCACATCCGCCTCTTCCTGCTGGCCAACGACGTGACGCTGCGCAACCTCGTGCCCGCCGAGCTCGCGAAGGGGTTCGGGTTCTTCAGCTCCAAGCCCGCCACCGCGTTCTCGCCGTTCGCGATCACGCCCGACGAGCTCGGCGACGCGCTCCGCGACGGGCGCGTCCACCTGCGTCTCCGCTCGACCTACAACGGCGCGCTCGTCGGTGATCCCGAGGCCGGCCCGGAGATGCACTTCTCGTTCTTCGATCTCATCGAGCACATCGCCAGGACCCGCAGCTTCACGGCGGGGACGCTGCTCGGCAGCGGCACCGTCTCCAACGAGGACCCGGCGCGCGGCGTGTCGTGCCTGGCCGAGAAGCGCATGCTCGAGATCCTCTCGGACGGGACGGCGAAGACGCCTTTTATGAAGCCAGGAGACACGATCATGATCGAGATGCTGAATCGCGCGGGAGAGAGCCTGTTCGGGCGCATCGCGCAGAGGGTGGTGTCCGGATGAGCTCCACGGCGAAGTCGATCGGCATCAAGCGGGTGGAGGCGCTGCACTACTACGTGCGCGACCTGGAGCGGAGCCGCAGGTTCTACACGGAGAAGCTCGATTTCCAGGAGATCGCCGCGAGCTCGCCGGAGCTCACCGCGGCGGCGGCGCAGCGGTCGGTCGTCTTCCAGGCGGGCGAGTGCGTCATCGTCTGCTCGCAGCCGGTCGGCGAGGGAGGGCGGGCGTGGCGCTACCTGCGCAAGCACCCCGACGGGGTGGGCACGGTCATCTTCGAGGTGGAGGACATCGACCGCGCCTTCCGGCTGCTCGACGGCCGCGGGGGCACGCCGATCGACGAGATTTACCGGGTCACGGAGGCGGGAGGCACCTTCGCCTCGTTCTCGATCACGACGCCGTTCGGAGACACCACCTTCCGCTTCGTGGAGCGGCGCGGCTACGGCGCGCTGTTCCCCGGCTGCGCGGCCTACGACGCGCCGCGCGGGGGCGCGAACCGGTTCGGGATCACCCGGTTCGATCACATCACCTCGAACTTCCAGACGATGGCGCCCGCCCTGCTCTGGATGGAGCACGTGCTCGGGCTCGAGCCGTTCTGGCAGATCGCGTTCCACACGAACGACGTCTCGAAGGGTGCCGATCACGGCTCGGGCCTGCGCTCGGCCGTGATGTGGGACCCGGCCTCGGGCGTGAAGTTCGCGAACAACGAGCCCTACCGGCCGCACTTCAAGAGCTCGCAGATCAACGTCTTCAACGAGGAGCACCGCGGCGACGGGGTGCAGCACGTGGCGCTCGCCGTGGACGACATCCTCGCCGCCGTGCGCGCGATGCGCGCCCGGGGCGTGGAGTTCATGCCGACCCCGGCCGCCTATTACGAGATGCTGCCCGAGCGCCTGCAGCGGCTCGGCATCGGGCAGATCGACGAGGACGTGGCGGAGCTGCGCGAGCTCGAGGTGCTTGTCGACGGCGACGGCGCGAGGTCGTACCTCCTTCAGATCTTCCTGAAGGAGTCGGCGGGCACGCACCGCGATCCGGAGGCTGGGCCGTTCTTCTTCGAGCTCATCCAGCGCAAGGGGGACCGCGGCTTCGGCGCCGGCAACTTCCGGGCGCTGTTCGAGAGCATCGAGCGGCAGCAGAAGACGGAGGGGCGCGGCTGATGCTCGATCGCGTCGTCGCCGGGATCGTCCCCCCGAAGCACCACGTCGCCCTCCGGAGCGAGGCGGGGGATCTCCGCTACGAGGAGTGCCTCACGCGGGCGGGCTTCGACGGCCCCTACACGATCGCCTACCACGAGCGGCGGCCGCACGAGCACCGGGTCGCGAAGGCCGAGCACGGCTTCGCGCTGCCGGTCGCCACGCCGGCGCGCCCGCTCGCGAAGCGGCACTACAGGTCGCAGGATCTGCCGCGGCAGGGCGGACCCGCGGTCGACTGCCGCGTGCCGCTGCTCTTCAACGACGACGTGGTGATCGGGCTCGTCCAGCCGGACGCGGCCGATCCTGTGTACTTCGCGAACGCGGACGCCGACGAGCTGCTCTTCATCTTCCACGGGGGCGGCGTCCTGCGCACGATGCTCGGCGATCTGCGCTTCGAGCAGGACGACTACGTCGTCATCCCGAAGGGGCTCTTTTACCGCTTCCTCCCGGACGCCGCGCCCCAGCGGTGGCTCTCGATCGAGGCGGCGGACATCCACCTCCCGGGCAAGTGGCGCAACGAGGTCGGCCAGCTGCGGATGGACGCGCCGTACTGCCACCGCGATTTCCGGCGGCCCACGTTCGTCGGCCCCCTCGACGAGGGCATCCGCGCGCTCGTCGTGAAGCGCGGCGGCGCCTTCCACGGCTTCGCCGTCGAGCGCTCGCCGCTCGACGTCGTCGGCTGGGACGGGACGGTGTACCCGTTCGCGTTCCCGATCCTGCGCTTCCAGGCGCGCGTCGGGCTTGTCCACCTGCCGCCGGACTGGCACGGGACGTTCGCCGCGCGGGGCGCGCTCGTCTGCAGCTTCGTGCCGCGCCCGGTCGACTTCCACCCGGAGGCGATCCCCTGCCCGTACCCCCACGCGTCGGTCGACTGCGACGAGGTCCTGTTCTACTGCCGCGGCAACTTCACGTCGCGCCGTGGCGTCGGCCCCGGCAGCGTCTCGCACCACCCCGCCGGCGTCCCGCACGGGCCGCACCCCGGCGCGTACGAGGCGAGCCTCGGGGCCCGCGAGACGAGCGAGCTCGCGGTCATGCTCGACACCATCCGCCCGCTGTCGGCCACCGCGGCCGCGCTCGCGGTCGAGGATTCGGGCTACCAGGACAGCTTCATCGCGCGCCCCTGAGCGGGCCAGGCGCTCAGCCGACGATCTTCTCGTTGGATTCCACCACGAGACGGACGCCGTGAAGCGACAAGGGACCGGCGACAAGGCGTCAGGCGACAACGCGTCAGTCGAGGTGCCACACGACGATGGCGATCGTCAGCGAGCCCAGCACACCGGTGACGTAGATCGCCCCGGCGTGCTCCGGGAAGGCCGCGGCCGCCGCCGCGCCCGCCGCGCAGAGCGCGGCCGATAGCCAGCTCGCCTTCGGCAAGCCCGGCGCGGCGGTCGCGTGGACCGCCGCGAAGAGGAGGAGGTTCGTGGCGAGCGCGCGCTCCACGGGCTCGTCCGTGATCACGGCGAGCGCCCGGTGAAGGAGCATCGCGACGAGCTGCACCTTCACCACGTGGCCGATCCGCCGGTTCACCGCGCTCTTCGAGAGCGGGCGGCGGAAGAACCGGAGCAGCGTGAGCCCCGCGAGCGCCGTGACGCAGCCCATCGCGAGGAGATCCAGGGGGCGGACCACCGGGACGACGCGGCCGACGCCCACCGTCGCCATCACGATGCCGAGGGCGCCGATCAGGAGGCCGAAGCGGATGCGCTCGCGCCTGGAGATGGTCAGATCGACGTCGGAGCTCCTCGCCAGCTCCTCGGCGAGCACGCCCAGCAGATCGTCGAGCCTCGGCCACCGCTCCTCGGGCCGGGCGCGGAGCCCGCGCGCGAGCGCGCCCCGGACGCGCGCGGGCACCTTCGAGCCGGCCGGCGCCGGCCGCAGGAGATCGCGCCGCGCGCCGTCGAGCCGCGCGCGGACGTCCTCGCCCTCGAACGGCGGCTCGCCGTAGAGCGCCTCGTAGAGCGTCGCGCAGAAGCTCCACTGATCGCTCTTCGCCGTCGCAGGCCTCCGCTCGGCCTGCTCGGGAGCCATGTACGCCGGCGTCCCCATGAACGCGCTCCCGGCCGTGAGCGGCGCGCGGAGCGCGTCCTCCGCGGGGACATCGGCGCCGCGGTCCACGCCGGAGAGGAGGAGGTCCTCCTCGGCGTGGAGGCGCGCGAGCCCGAAATCGGCGATGCGCGCCCGGCCGTCCTTGCCGATCAGGATGTTGTCCGGCTTGACGTCTCGGTGGACGAGCCCCTCCTGGTGCGCCGCCGCGAGGCCGCGGCCCGCCTGGATGCCCGCGGCGAGCGCGGCCTCCCACGCGCGAGGCTGCTCGCCGCGCAGGTCGCGGAGCGTCCGGCCGTCGACGAACTCCATCGCCACGAACACGCCCCGCCCGTGCTCGCCGATCTCGTAGATGGGGACGACGTTCGGGTGCGAGAGCCTGGCCATCACCTGCGCCTCGCGCACGAGGCGGGCCCGGCCCTCCGGATCGAACCTCCCCGGCGCGATGAGCTTGAGCGCGACGCGGCGGTCGAGCTCCGCGTCGTACGCGGCGTAGACGACGCCCATCCCCCCCTGGCCGGCCTTGGCGAGCACCGTGAACCGCCCGATGCGCGTGCCGGGGCTCAGCGCCTCGTGGCGGTCGGGGAGGGCGACGGCGGCGCCTTTCAAGAATCCGTCGGGCTGGGCGCCGTCGCTCCGGAGCAGGCTCCACACCTCCCGGAGGAGCTCCGGACGGCCAGCGCACCGGGCCTCCAGGAACGCGCGGCGGCGATCGTGGCTCTCCTCGATCGCCGCCTCGAAGAGCGCCTCTACCTCGCTCGGATCAAGGTGCGGGCTCATCTCCGCCGTGGAGCGCACGGTAGAGCCACGCCTTCGCGAAGCGCCAGTCGCGCTCGACCGTGCGCGTCGTCACGCCCGAGAGCTCGGCGATCTCGTCCTCGGTCAGGCCCGCGAAGTAGCGCAGCATCACGATCTCGGCCTTGCGCGGGTGCTCGAGGCTCATCTTGCGCAGGGCCGCGTCGAGGGCGAGGAGGTCCTCGACGGGGAGATCGAGCGCGATGGGCAGCTCGTGGATGTCCTCCTCGGAGGCGCGCTGCTGATCGCCGCCCCGCTTCCGGGCGCCCTTGTGGCGCGCGTAGTCGACGAGGAGGTCGCGCATGGCCTGGGAGGCGGCGCCGAAGAAATGGGCGCGGCTCTGGAAGCGGGCATCGCCGTCCCGGAAGAGCTTCTCGTACGCCTCGTGGACGAGCGCGGTGGGGCCGAGGGTCTGCCCGGCGCGGAGGTGGCGGACCCGGGCCAGGGCGATCGTCTTCAGCTCGGCATAGACGGCGCGGAGGAGGGCGTCTGCGGCGTCCTTCCGGCCCTCCTGGGCGGCGTGGAGGAGGCCCGTGATGGCCTCGCCGGCGCTCGGTCCGGGGGCGCGTCGATCGCTCGCGTTCATGGGGGTGCGCCTTGCTCAGGCCGGAGCGTACACCAAGTGGCCTGGCCGACGAGCCCGACCGCGCGCTCGACGCTGCGGCGGCGCGGACCCGGGCGCGGTCGAGCCGCGCGCCGCGCGCTGTCCCGCCGCGTCGTGGCCCTGGCCACGAGGCCCACCCCCGTACGCGGCCCCGCGCGGCGGCGATCTCACTTCGCTCTGCGCTTGCCGGGCCGCTCCGTCCGCGCCTTCTTCTCCGTCCGCTCGGGCGCCGCTGCCTTCTCGGGCCGCGCGGCCAGGGCCACGACGCGGCCGAGCTCCTCGCGGAGCGCGTCGGCCCTGCTCTCGCCGAGCTGCTCGCGGACGTGCTTCTGCGTCCGCTCCCACAGCGGGAACGCCGCCTCGATGGCGCGCTCGCCCTGGCGCGTCAGCGAGATGATGCGCACGCGCGCGTCGTCGGGCGCGCGCGCCACGCGGAGCAGGCCCGCCTTCTCGAGCGGCACGAGGTTCCTCGTGAGCGTCGTGCGGTCCATGACGAGCCCGTCCGCGAGCGCGCCGAGCTGCACGCCCTCGTCGCCGCACGTCGCGACCGCGGCGAGCATCGTGAGCTGCGTCGACTGGAGCCCCACGGCGCGCAGGCTGTCGTCGTAGAGCCGCGTCAGCGCGCGCGACGCGCGGCGGACGCGCACGAGGGCGCACTGGCTCGCGATGATCTGGGCGGCGCGGGCAAAATCGGTCACCAGTGTATCTACACCGTTTCAGGCGAGTCAGTCAAATTGCAGCCGCGGATCGCTGCTTGACATCTGTTCAGGTGTAGCTACACTTATCTCGTCCTCGACGGCGTGGGTCCGCCTCGTCCGCTCACCGCCGGCTCGGCGTCGGCGGTCGCGGCGGCCCCGGCGCGCGCTGGCCGATCCATCGACGATCGATCGGTCAGCCAGTCGCCAGGGGCGGCGGCGTCGAGGCGAGCATCGCGGCGTCGCGCGCGACCGGGAGCCATCGGCTCGCGGCGCGCTCTGCGCATCTACGTGTAGGTACACTTATTCGGACAGCCCGAGCGGCGTAGCGGTGAGGAGCGCACGAGACATCGGCTTGGCACGCGGTGCCAGGCGTGCGTCGCCGCGCGCGCGGGCTGCGTGGAGAGGATCTATGGGCGAGTTCTTCGTCGTTCCGTACTGCGTGAAGTTCGACGACAGCATGGCTTACGGCAGCCATCACTACCTCACCAACTTCCGCTTCCAGTGCATCGCGCGCGAGACGCTCTACTTCGCCGAGGCCGCGGACGGCTCGCTCCCGCACGAGGAAGACCGCGCCGCGATCCGGCTGCTCACCACCGAGGGGTACAGCCGGAACCTCGCGCCTGTGCGCGTGGGCGAGCGCGTCGCGATCTTCATGAGCCTCGGCGCCGTGACGCGCTCGAGCGCGTACGGCTACTTCCGCACGGTCCGCTTCGACGGCGAGCCCGTGGCGTGCGGCTACCAGCGCATCGTCGCCGTCTCCGCGGCGAGCGACGAGCTCGCGCCGCTGCCCAGATCGGTGACGGCGCACGTCGGGACCCTCGACGAGCGCGTGCCCCACCAGCGCTTCGTCGAGCTCTGCCTGCGCGGCGGCTCCGCGCTGCGCGAGCTCTTCCCCGAGCGCCTCGTCCGGCACGCCGCCGAGGTCGCGCGGGGTCCGCTCCACGAGGCGCGCCCGCACCGCGCGCGGTGGGGCGGGGCGGTCGCGCCCGATGCGGAGGACGCGGCGGGCGCGGAGGGCGCGCCGGGGCGCTCCCGGGAGGCGGCGCGGGAGGGCGGCGGCGCCGGCAAGATCGCGCTGCTCCTGCCCGGCCAGGGCTCGTTCGACCTCCGGCTCCTGCGCGCGCTCCACGCGCGCTTTGACGCCGCCCGCGAGGCCGTCGCCGCGGCCGAGCCCGCGGCGCGCGAGCTGCTCGGCGCCTCGCTCGCGGCGCTCGTGACCGCCGGGGAGGCGGAGGCGCGGGCCGCCCTCGAGGCGTGCGCCGATCTCGATCAGCTCGGCATCCTCGTCCAGGATTACGTCGCCGTCGGGTTGCTCCGGTCCGCCGGGCTCGAGCCGGACGTCGTGGCGGGGCACAGCTTCGGGGAGATCGCCGCGCTGGCCGCGGGCGGCGCCTTTCCCCTCGCGACGGCCGCCGAGGTCGTGTGCCGGCGGGTGCTCGCCCTCCGGGGCGCGCCGCCCGGCCGGATGCTCGCGGCCCACACCGGCGCGGAGCGCCTGCGCGATGAGGTGCAGGCGCTCGGCCGGGACGACGTGTTCGTCGCGGTCGTCAACGCGGCCGATCAGGCGGTCGCGTCGGGGACGGCGGACGGCATCGCGGCGCTCGAGCGGCGGCTCGCCGGCGCCGGTGTCCGCGCGACCGTGCTCGCGAGCCGCTACGCCTTCCACTCGCCCCTGCTCGCGGCCGCGGTCGGTCCGTTCGCGAGCGCCCTCGGGCGCGCCGGCGCGGCGCGGCCGGCGCTGGCCACGTACTCGCCGATCGATCGCGTCCACTACGGCGACGGCCCGCTCGCGCCCGCGCGCTTGCTCCCCATGCACCTCGTGACGCCGCTCGACTTCGCGGCGGCCGTGCGCGACCTCCACGCGGCGGGCGTCCGCACCTTCGTCGAGTGCGGCGGCGGCGGCGCCCTGACGGCGCTCGCGCGGCGGAGCGCGCCGCCCGGGCCCGATCTGCGCGTGATCTCGGCGTTCCGCGCTGGAGAGGACGTCGTGGCCGAGCACCGGCGCGTGATCGACGCGCTGCGCGCCGCGGGGCGCGCGCTCACGGCGGTCGCGCCGCTCCCGAAGGAGGACCCCGACGGCCGCCGCCCGCGCGCAGCGGCGAGCTCCGAGGAGCCGGCCGCGAGCCCGGCTGCGGCCGCGAACGCCGCGGGCTCACACGACGCCGCCGCCCCCGCGGTGGGCGCGACGCCGATCGCGATCGTGGGCATGGGCGCGGTGCTGCCAGGGGCGGGCGGCGTCGAGGCCTACCTCGCGCAGCTGCTCGCGGGCACGAGCGGGATCGCCGATACCGGCGAGCGAAACCCGGAGCTCGCGACCGACTTCCTGAGCCGCGGCCGCGCCGCCGACAAGACGTACAGCCTGCTGACCGGCACGGTCGACGCGCTCGGCCCGTACGCCGAGCAGACCGGCTACGACGCGCGCACGCTCGAGCGGCTCCCCAAGACGGCCCGCATGCTGGCGTGCGCGCTCGCCGAGGCCAGAGCCCAGGCGGCAGTTCTCCGGGACGGCGCGCCCCTGCGGATCGCGTGCCTCCTCGGATCCACGGCGGACGGCTCGATCGAGCACGACGAGGCCACGCTGCTGCTCGGCGTCGAGCGCGCGCTCGCCGGCGTCTCGGCGGACGAGGCGGTCCGCGCCTCCGTGGCGGACGCGCTCGCGGACGAGCTCGGGCTCGACGCCGAGCGACGCGCGGCGTGCCGCGGCCACCTCGAGCCGCTCGCGCGCGTCGTGCGCGACCTCGTTGGGGAGGGCGCGCGCACCGTGATCGTGGACGCGGCCTGCGCGTCGTCGATGCACGCGGTGCACCTCGGCGCCGCGATGCTGCGCCGCGGCCTCGCCGACGTCGTGATCGCCGGCGGCGCCTACCAGCCCGGACCGACGAACGCGTGCCAGTTCTCGCAGTTCGGCGGGCTCTCCGCGACCGGAAGCCGCCCGTTCGACGCGTCCGCAGACGGCGTGGTCTTCGGCGAGGGCGCCGCGGTCGTGGTGCTCGAGCGGCTCGACGACGCCCGATCGCGGGGCGATCGCGTCGACGCCGTGCTCCTCGGCAGCGGCCTGTCGAGCGACGGCCCGAGCCCGTCGGTCACGGTGCCGCAGCGCCGCGGGCAGGTCCTGGCGATGCGGCGCGCCCACGCGCAGGCCGGCGTCGCGGCGCGGACCGTGCAGTACGTCGAGGCGCACGCCACGGCCACGCCCGTCGGCGACGCCACCGAGTTCCAGGCGCTCGCCGAGGTGTTCGCCGGCGACGAGGGCGCGCCGCGCATCACCCTGGGCAGCGTCAAGTCGCTGCTCGGCCACACGGGCTGGACCGCGGGCGTCGCGTCGCTCATCAAGGTCGTGCTCGCGATCCGCGAGCGCGCGCTCTTCCCTCAGCACGGGTTCCAGGCGCCGAGCGCGCGCATCGATCTGGCGCGCTCACCCTTCGCCATCCCGACGGCGGCCGCCCCGTGGACCGCCGAGGGCGGAGCCCCCCTGCGCGCCGCGCTCGACAGCTTCGGCTTCGGCGGCACGAACGCCCACCTCGTCGTCGAGGAGCACCGCCCGGGCCGCCACCCCCTGCGCCCGCGCCCGCGCGACGGCGCCCGCGCGCTGTGCGTCGTCGGGCTCGGGGCCGTGTTCCCTGGCGCGGGCGGCGCGGCCGCGGGCGCACCCTCGGACGTCCTCGCGTTCGACGAGGGCGCGCTCCGGCTGCCGGCCCGCGCGCCGGTCCTCCCGGACGCCCTCGAGGCGATGGATCCGACGCAGCTGCTCGCGGCCATGGCCGCGGAGGAGGCGCTCGCGGCGCTGCCCGCGCGCGAGCTCTGCGAGCGCATCGGCGTCGTCGTCGGCCACGAGGGCAAGACGCGCCGCGGGGCGCGCGCGAACGAGCGCATCTTCGCCGACCGCGTGGCCCGGGCGCTCCGCGCGCGCGGCGTCAGCCCCGCGTTCGCCTCCGCGACCGCCGACGCGCTCCGCGCGGGCTCGCCCGCGACGGGGCCGTACACGCAGCCGGGCAACATGCCCAACGTCATCTCGGGGCGCGTCGCCAACGTCTTCGGCCTGCGCGGGCCGAACTTCGTCGTCGACACCTCGGCGACCTCGCTGCTCGACGCGCTCGCGGCCGCCGATCTCGTGCTCGACGAGGACTGCGAGGTCGTGCTCGCGGGGGCCGTCAGCGCGTTCAGCGACGACGTCGCGCGGGGCGCGTCCGCGACCTGCGACCCGCGGCCGCTGGGCGAGGCGGCGCTGCTCGTCGCGCTGTGCACCGAGGACACCGCCGCGCGCAACGCCTGGCCGGTGCTCGCCCGCGTCCACCTCGTCTCCGGCGCGGCGGGGCGCGGCCCGTCGGCCCGGGAGCTCGCGGTCGGCGGCGCGCGCGCGCGGCTGCGCGGGGCCGAGGGCGCCGTCGAGCTCCACGCGGCGATCCGCGGCGCGCGCGCGCACGGCGCCGCGCTGTTGCGCTGGCCGTCCGATCCCCGCGCCGTCCAGGTCACGCCCCCCGAGGCCGCGCAGGTCGCGCCGGCGCGCGCGGCCTCGGGCTTCACGACGGGCACGCCGATCGTCGGCTTCGTCCCCGAGATCGCCCCCGCGCCGGCGACCGGGCCGGCGGCGCGCGTCCCGTCCCGCGTCCTCTACGTCTGCACCGACGCGGCGCTCGCCGCGGACGCGCGGCGCGCCGCTCGCTCCGACGAGGAGCGCGCGCGCGTCCTCGGGCTGACCGTCACGGAGGCGCCCGACGCGGCGGCGCCCGGGATCCCGCGCGACCTCGCGGCGCCGGGGGCCGAGGCGTCCGGCGGGGCGTCGTTGCTCGACGCCAGCGACGAGGCGCGGCTCGGCGCGTCGTTCGCGGCCCTGGCCCCCGAGGACGTCGATGCGGTCGTCGTGCTCACCCGCGCCACGGACGCGGCCGCCTTCGTCGACGGCGCGCCGGGCTCGTACAGGCCGGCGCTGCGCGCGCTGTTCGGCGCGGCGCGCCGCTACTACGACCGCATCGCGCGCGGCGACGTGGCCTTCGCCGCCGTCGTCGCCGCGGGCGTGGACCTCCACGGGCGGCTCGCCCCGGTGAGCGGCGCGGTCGGCGGCTTCGTGAAGTCCCTGGCGCGCGAGCTCCCGGGCGGCGACGTGCGCGTCGTCCACACCGACGCGCGCGACCTCGCGGCCGCGCTCGACGCGCTCTCCGAGGAGTGGCGGCGCGCCAGGCCGGCCGTCCCCGAGGAGGTTGTCGATCTCGGCGGCGCGCGGCACACCGTGCAGCTCGCCCGCGCCTCGGCGAGGCCGCGCGCGCGCTCGGCGCCGCGGCTCGGCGCGGATTCGGTCGCGCTCGTGACGGGCGGTGCGCGCGGCATCACCGCGCAGTTCGTCGAGGGCCTGCTCGACCGCTTCGGCTGCCGCGCCGTGCTCCTCGGCCGCTCGCGGCAGGAGGACGCTTCCCCCCGCGCGCTCGCGATGACGGACGCGGAGTTCGACGCGTACGAGCGGGACTTCTATGCCGAGGCGCTGCGCGCCGAGCCGGGCCTGCGGATGGGCGCCCTGCGCGAGCGCTACGCGCGCCTCCGGGCGGCGCGCGAGGCGCACAAGGTCCTCGCCCAGCTCCGGGCCGGGGGCGCCGGTCGCCGCGCCGTCGACTACCACGCCGTCGACGTGACGCGCGGCGCGGACGTCGACCGCGCCGTCGCGGCGGTCGCGGCGGCGTACGGCCGGGTCGATCTGGTCGTGCACGGCGCCGGCATCCAGGTGTCGAGCCGGCTCACGTCGAAGCCGCTCGAGCTGTTCGAGCGGATCGTCGACACGAAGCTCGCCGGCCTCGCCCACCTCCGCCGCGCCCTCGCGCGCCACCTGCCCGCCGCGCGCCCGCACGTCCACCTCGTCACGTCGGCGTTCAGCGTGCTCGGCAACGATGGGCAGCCCGACTACGGCGCGGCCAACGAGGCGCTGAACCGCGCCGCCGCGTACTTCGCCGCCGAGGCGGGCGCCGGCCCGTGGTCGAGCATCGCGTGGCTCGGCTGGAACGGCGTCGGCATGACCGCCGGGTCCGAGTACAGCGCGCTCGGCGCGGCGCGCGGGCTCCGGGGCATCGAGCCGGAGGAGGGGAGGCGGATCTTCCTCGACGTCATCGCCGAGCCGCCTGCCGGCGCGGCGCAGGTCCTGCTCACCGACGGGGAGATCGAGCGCTTCGCCCCGCGCATCGTCGCGGCGGACGCGGCCAGCGCGGGGAGCATGGCGGACGCGGCCGTCGCGGACGCGGCGGATAGCGTGTCGGCGAGCGCGCCCGCGAGCACGTGGACGCTCGACCCGCGCGTCGACCCGTGGCTCTCCGACCACCGGGCGCGCTCGAGCGCCGTCGCGGCCGGCGCGTTCCTCGTCGACCTCGCCGTCCGGCACGCGCTGGCGACGTCCGGCGGCGGCGCGCTCGTCCGCGAGGTCCGCGACGTGCGCTTCCTCGAGTTCCTGCGCCTCGCCGACGACGCGGCGCGCGACGTGCGCGCGGTGACGACCCGCCGCGAGCGGCTCGCCGGAGGCCGCGTCGCGTGCGCCGTCGAGGTGCGCGGCGACTTCGTCCACCGGTCGGGCGTGATCCTCCGCGCCGGCGTGGTCTTCGCGACCTGCGTCGTCGAGCTCGGCCCGACCCGCGACGGCCTCGCGCCGCGGCACGCCGGCAAGGTCGACGGGACTCTCGTCCGCGACCCGTACGCGAGCCCCGGCTCGCCGGTCCGTCACGCGGGCTGGTTCGACCACCTCGGCACCTTCGTGCTCGGGGCCGCGCTCAAAGCGGGGCAGCTCCGCCTCACGACCGACGTCGCCCTCGCGCGCCAGCGCGGGGCCGCCACGCCGTTCCTCCTGCTCGACGCGCTCCTTTCGCTGGGCACCCTGCGCCGCGACGAGGCGGGCGCGTTCCCTGTGTGCGCCGCGGGGGGCGTCGACCGGATCCGCTTCGGGGCGGCCGTGAACGACCTCGCCCTCCGCGACGCGGGCGGCCCTGTGCGGCTCGTCGCCACGGTCCCGGCCGCGGCGGGCGACCGCGTCCTCGGCGCGTGGGCGCAGGCGCTCGACCCTTCGGGCGCCGTGCTCCTCGACGTCGAGGGGCTCGAGGGGCGCGTCGTCGGGCGCGTGGCCGCGGACGTCCGCCCGGCGGCGCAGGCGCTGCTGTCGCAGGGGGCGCCGTGACGCCGCCGCTCGCCATCGCGGTCGCGCGGGCGGACGCCGAGTCGGCGGCGCGCCTCGAGCCCTACCTGACGGCCGGCGAGCGCCGCGCGTGCGCTGCCCTCCGCGTCGCCGCCCGCCGGGCGCAGTCCGCGTGCGCGCGCGTCGCGGCGAAGTGGCTGCGCCTCGAGCTCGCCGCCGGCCGCGGCGCGCCGCTGGTCGCGCTGGACGCGGCCTCCCTCGAGGCGCACCCGCGCGCCGACTACCTCGCCTGCGCGGTCACCGGGCCCGGCGGCCGCCCTCCGCGCTTCGAGGACGGCGCGTTCGCAGTGTCGCTCTCGCACGCGGGCGACCTCGCGGCGGCCGCGGTCACCACGGCGCGCGCGGTCGGCGTCGACGTCGAGCGGGTCGAGGCGCGCGCGGCGGGCTTCGCCGACGAGCACTTCACGCCGCGCGAGCGCGAGCGCCTCGCGCGCGGCGCCGCGGCCGGCGTCGATCGCGCCGCCCTCGAGACGCTGCTCTGGAGCGCGAAGGAGGCGCTCTACAAGACGGGGGCGCTCGCGCTGCCGGACCGGTTCTCGTTCCGGGACATCGACGTCGCGTTCCCGCCGGGGGGCGCGCGCCTCGCGCAGCCCTCGGTCCGCTCCTTCGCGCTGGGCGCGCGTGGCGGGCAGTTCTTCGGCCGGGCCGTGCTGACCGGTGCGTTCGCGCTCGTCGCGGCCGTCCCGGTCGCGCCGCTTGGATGAATGTCACTCACCAATCACGAGGTTTCGACGATGCAATCTCATGAGCTTCTCGACCATGTTCGCTCCGTCTTCGTGCGCATGACGCGCTATCCCGACGAGGTCGTCGTCGCCGACGCCGACCTGGAGCAGGACCTCGGCATCGACTCCGTGAAGCGCGGGGAGATCCTCGCGACGCTGCGCGCGGATTTCGGTCTCCCGGACGCCCTCAAGGCGGCGCCCGACGAGCTGCGCACGGTGGCCCGCGTCAGCGAGCTCCTGTCGCGCACGATCTCGGCCAGCGCGGAGGCCGGGAAACACGCCAATGGGCACGTGGAGACCGGGAAACACGCCAATGGCCATGTGGAGGCCGAACCGTACGCCAATGGCCATGTGGAGACCGGAAAGCACGCCAATGGGCACGTGGACGCCGGAAAACACGCCAATGGCCATGTGGAGGTCGAACCGTACGCCAATGGCCATGTGGAGGCCGGAAAGCACGCAAATGGCCATGCGGGCGAGGCGCTGCGCCTCGTGGTCCAGGCGCTCGCGGACGCGACGCGCCACCCGGTCGATCTGCTCGTCCCCGACGCGCGGCTCGAGGAGGACCTCGGGGTCGACCGCCGCCGGCGCGACGACCTCCGCGCGCTCCTCTGGCAGCGAGGCGCCCAGCCGTACGCCCTCGAGGGGGCGCTCGACGAGGCCCGCACGGTCGGCGATCTCGCGCGCCTCGTCGAATCCGCGCCGCCCGCGCAGGTCACCGCGGCGCGCGCGCCGGCGGCCCCCGCGGCGCAGCGCGCGATCCCCGCCTCCGGGGTGGCGCTCGCGGGCAAGACGGTCCTCGTGACCGGATCGAGCCGCGGGCTGGGCCGCGCCATCGCCGCGAAGCTCGGGCGCGCCGGCGCGCGGGTCGTCGTCAACAGCTTTCACTCACGGGACGACGGCGAGGCGGTCGCCGACGAGATCCGCGGCGCCGGCGGCGACGCGGTGCACGTCTGGGGCTCGGTCGCCAACCCCGCGCACATCGACAGGCTCTTCGATGCGATCGCGCGCGACGTCGGCGAGCTGCACCACTTCGTCAGCAACGCGTCGAACGGCCGCTTCGGCCCCCTCGAGCAGACGACCCCGGAGCACTGGGAGCTGGCCTTCCGCACGAACGTCATCGGCTACCACCTGTGCGCCATGCGCGCCGCGCGCCTGATGGAGCGCCACGGCGGCGGGCGGATCGTCGCGCTCTCGTCGAACGGCTCGTCGCGGTACCTGGAGCACTTCGGCGCCATGGGCGCCGTGAAGGCCGCTGTGGAGTCGCTCACGCGCGCGCTCGCCGTCGAGCTCGCGCCGCGCAACGTGCAGGTCAACTGCGTCTCCGCCGGGCCGATCTACGGCCACGTGACGAGCAACTACCCGGATCACGAGCGGATCCTCCCGTACTGGGAGTCGCGCACGCCGGGCGGCCGGCTCTGCACCGAGGACGACGTCGCCGAGGCCGTCCTGCTGCTGCTCTCGGACGGCGCGCGGAGGATCAACGGCGCGACCCTCACCGTCGACGGCGGGGGGTCGCTGTGCATCTGACGGCCGCGATGGACCGCGCTGGCCTGCGCTCGGCGCGGGGCAGCGCTGAACGGCCCACGTCGTCTCCCTTGCAGCTCGCGAAGAAGGAGGAATCATGAGTGCCCATCTCGATCGGCAGCCCCCGGGCCCTGGCCCGCTCGCCAGCCTGCGGTACCTGGCGAATTTCAGGACCGGCGACATGCGCCATTACGAGGACCTCTTCGCGCGATATGGCGACGTCGTGCGCCTGCGGGCGCCCGGGGCCGAGGACTTCGTCCTGGCGTTTCACCCGAACGACATCGCGCACGTCCTTCGCACGAACGTCCGGAACTACCCCAAGGGCAAGCGCTACCACGAGCTCGCCCCGGTGCTGGGGTGGGGCCTCGTGAACAGCGAGGGGGAGCTCTGGCGGCGCCAGCGCAGGCACGTGCAGCCCCAGTTCAACCACGCGAACACGCTCAAGTTCGTGCCCCTCATCGTCGAGCACATGGAGGCGGTGCTGCGGCGCTGGGACGCTCAACAGGGCGAGTTCGAGCGCGACATCAACGACGACATGATGGACGTGACGTTCGGTATCGCGGGCGAGGCGTTCTTCGGCGCCGCGCTGCAGGCCCACACGGATACCGTCCGCGAGGCGTTCAAATATGCGCTGTCGATCGCGCTCAAGCGGATGTACTCCCTGGTCAACCCGCCCCTGTCCTGGCCGCTGCCGAGCCACCTGCGCTTCCGCCGGGCCATGGACCGCGTGCACGCCGTGATCGACGGGATCATCGACGGCTACCAGCGCGGCCCGGGCGGCGAGGACAATGTGCTCGTCCGCCTCATGAACTCGGTCGACCCCGAGACCGGCGCCAAGATGGACCGCGCGCAGCTGCGGGACGAGATCAAGACCATCCTGATGGTCGGGCACGAGACATCGAGCGTCACCGCCTCGTGGGCGCTGTACCAGCTCGCGCGGCACCCCGAGGTGTACGCCCGCCTCACCGACGAGATCGATCGCGTCCTCGGCGGCCGGTCTCCGACGGCCAAGGACATCGAGGTGATGCCTTACCTCACCATGGTCTTCAACGAGTGCCTCCGGCTCCTGCCCTCCGTGCCGTTCATCCTCCGCAGCCCGCTGGAGGACGACGTCATCGGCGGGTACCAGGTCGCCGCGGGGTCGACGGTGGCCATCGTCCCGTGGGTCACGCACCGGCACCCGGAGTTCTGGAGCGATCCGCTTCGATTCAAGCCCGAGCGCTTCGCGAACCACCGGCGGAGCGCGGACGACAAGCTCGCCTTCATCCCCTTCGGCGCCGGCCAGCGGATCTGCCTGGGCGAGTTCATGGGGCAGCTGGAAGGCAAGATCATGGTCGCCATGGCGCTCCAGCGCTACCGGCTCCGGCTGGTCCCCGGCTTCGACCCGCGCTGCCGCGGCTTCATCTCGCTGCAGCCGGTGAACGGGATGCGCATGATCCTGAGGCGGCGGGAGCCGTCGAGCGCCGTACGCGCGGCGCCGGCGGGGCGGGTGGAGCCCGCGGCTGCGGCACCTGCGGTGGCGGAGCCCGCGGCGGCCGCCGTCATGCGAGCTCACGGCTGCCCGTACAGCGTCAGGGCCTGACGGCCTGCCGCGGTGCACCTCGCCGGCGGCGCGACCGTCCGGCCTCTCCTCGCGGGTGGAGCCCCCGCCAACGATTTTTTCTCGATCCCTGTCAGGCCCCGGAGAGCCGCGTCGAAGTAACAGGCAGGCAGGCGGACGGCTCGGGATGAACCCCCGGGCGCCGCCTCCTTCCACGGTACTGGCACCGCCGGCGCGCCGCTCGCTCCGACGAGGAGCGCGTGCGCCAGGCGAGAAAGGCATCCCGTTCCATGCGGACTCCCATGCACACGGTATCTCGATCGATCCTCCTCACCCTGGCGGCGAGCTTCGCGGGCTGCGTCGCTCCTGGCCCCGCGGACGAGCCTGAAGACGAGGCGACGGCCGCGGCCTCCGGCGCGCTCGTGGCGGACCGGGCCAGCCTGCCGACGCCCGCGGCCTACTGGAGCTTCGACACGTGCGCGGCCGGCGCGCTCACGCGCGTTCGCGAGGACTCGGGCCGTGGGGCGTTCGGTGTGATGTCCGGCCGTCGCCTCTGCAGCCCCGGAAGGTCCCTGTCGGCCGGCGACTTCGACGGGGTGGGGGATCGGGTGGAGATCAGCAGTGAGGGGAGGAGCTACCTCCATTTCCAGGACCGGATCACGGCGGCGGCCTGGGTCAACCCGCGGAGCGTGACGGGGAGCCGCACCATCATCAACCAGTGGTACGCGGCGGACTCGTTCCTGCTCGGCATCGACAACGGCAGATACTTCTTCTCCGTGGCCTTCCCCGATGGAGGCGCTGGCCGGCACGCGATCGTCCACGCCCCGGCCGTCGCCAACGCGTGGGCGCACGTCGCCGGCGTGTACGACGGCGCGGCGCTCAAGCTCTATGTCGACGGCGTGCTTCGCGCGTCGACGCCCGCGTCGGGCGCGCTGCAGCAGTCGACGCGGCCGATCGTCATCGGCGGACACCCGAGCTGGAACGCCTACAATGGCCTGATCGACGAGGTCCGCCTCTACCAGCAGGCCCTGAGCGACGCTCAGGTGGCGCAGCTCGCGGCGGGCCAGGTCTACCCGGTGAGGGCGTATTACGTCTATCCGAGCGACCAGCCGTATCACCAGGAGTACGTCGACGCCATCAACACGTATCTGGACGAGCTGCGCGGCTGGTACCGCGAGGAGTCGGGCGGCTCGTTCCACCTCGTGGGCTTCGTCCAGCCGGTGCGCTCGTCCCAGGACTACCTGACCATGCGCTGCGGCACGACGCCGACGAGCGCTTGCCGGAGCAACCCGCAGGAGCTCCCGAACTGGCTCAACGCGGTGTCACAGGCCGTCGGCGGCTTCCCTGCGCGGCAGTCCACGCTCGTCTTCGCGCAGGGCGGCGGCGGCTGGGCGGGCGCCAACCTCCAGGGCGATTATACCGGATATGCCCTCGTGGGCGACTGGGTGCTGGAGCCCCTCTCCGGCGTGGGGGAGCCGCTCGCGATCCACTGCGGATACGCCACGTGGCAGTGCAGCGGGGGCGTGCCGAAGGGGACCGTCGCCCACGAGCTCGCGCACTCGTTCGGCCTGCACCACCCGGACGCCTACACGGGCACGACGATCATGGCGTGGCACGGCGACTATCCGGCGACCGACTTCCTCGATCACGAGCAGATGATCCTCCAGGAGAGCCCGATGCTCTCGTCCGGCGTGTTCGTGCGCGGCGGGCTCTGGCTCGACTTCAACAACGCCGACGTCATGCACTGGAACACGACGGTGAGCCTGACCGGCTCGGGCTTCGGGCCCGGGGCGCAGGTCGAGTTCGTTGGCGTCAACAACGCCAACATCCGCAGCCCGATCAGCGTCAGCTCGACGAGCCTCACGGTGCAGGTCCCGCACGGCCTCGGCCCCGGGTACATCCGCGTGCGCGACGGGGGTGGCGCGAGCAACAAGGTGCCGGTGAACTTCTATCCTTGAAGTCGCGGTCCTCGAGCTGACCGATTCCCTCATCGGTTGGCATTTCTAACGAGAAATTGAGCAGAGAGGCGGGGAGATGGGGAGTAAAATCCAACCAATCTCCCCGTCTCCCCGTCTCCCCGTCTCGCTGTGAGGTGCCTGGCCCCGTGACGCCGCGCGGCCCGTGCCGCCGGCCGCGCGCGGCCGAGGTCTCCGGCAAAGCCTGAATCGCTCGCGCCGCGCGTAGACTGCCGAGACGCCTTGAGCGACGGCGCCCGTCAACCCTGGCGGGCGCCGTCGTGGTCTCTCGATGAGAGCCTGCGCAGAGCGGGCCGTCGATCTTCGCCCCGACGGCCCTGCGTGCGTCCTCTCTTCAGCCTCGGATCGTCAGTTCTTGTCCAGGGAGGTCCACCCGCCCCACATGTCCTGCAGGCCGGCGCTGAGCTCCTTCGCCGTGCGTCCCTGCGCCGCGCGCTCCTGCGCATTGCCCTGGGCTGTCCATTGCACGATGACCTCTGCCACACCGGCCATCGGCCCCTTGGGCACGACGTAGACGGCCCTCCCGGTGCCGTCGGGGGCCGGACTGAGCTCGGGCCTCTCGATCGGCTCATTCTTCGGCTCCGAAGATAGGAACTTCACCGAGACCTTGGGCATCGGGTCCATGTCAGCGAGGACCAGGTACAGCGTCCGAGTGCCCAGGACGTATGCCGCGCACGCGCCGCACTGAGGGATCCGCGGTCGATCGGGTCTGTCCAGGACCGGGGGTGGCGGCTGCGGCCGCACCGGGGATGACAGCGCTTGCGCCGCCTGGCCGGTGTCCGCGGCCGACTCGATAGGCGTGGCGTGCATCGACGGACCGCACGCGATGAGGAGAAGGGTGCTCAGACCGAAAATCGAGCTTCGCATGGTTCGGATCCTCCGTATCGTTTCCGGGGTCGATCTGTTCTTCGCCGTCGCCTCCCGACCTCTGACAGATCTCGAACGTTCTTCGGGGTCCTCAGGGGACCAGCGCCCGGAAGCTCGCCCAGTCGCTCGACGGATCCGCGCGCAGCGCCGCGAGGGTCGCCTCGCGCAGCTGCGCGCCTGGATCTCCTCGCTCGCCGGCGTAGAGCGCGGCCATCACCCGCTCCGCCAGGGCGTCGTCGACCGGGCGCGTCGCCGCGATCACCGAGCGCGCGCCGGCGATCAGCAGCGCCTGGGCCAGGCCGAGCCCGAGCCCCCGCGCCCCGGACGCGGCCTCCGTGCGCGCCGTATCGCAGCCGGACAGGACCGCCCGCGCGGGCGCTCGGCGCAGCGCCAGGATGTCGCCCACGGCGAGCTCGCTCCCGCCGGAGAGCGCGAGGCTGCTGTCCCAGCCGTCGAGGCCCCCGAAGAAGCCGTGGCCCGCGTAGTGGAAGAGCGCGAGCCCGGGCTCCTCCAGCGCGCCGGCCACCGCGCGGCGCGAGGCGAGCCCGCCCGACAGCCGCTCGACGCGCAGCCCCTTCCCCTCGAGCGCCGCCGCGACCGCGTCCGCCTCGCGCCGCGCGGCCGGCAGATCGCGCCGCGGATCCGCCACGACGAGCGCGCGCTCCGGCGCCTCGCCTGCGCCGGCTCCCTCCGCGGGCCGGGCGCCGCGCTGGGGGAGATCCAGGCCGTACGTCACCGGAATGCGCGCGACGAGCGGCGCGCCGTCCCAGGGCAGGGCGTGGACGTCGACGCGATCGAGCTCGCCATGGGCGGCGACGCGGAGGCGCGTGGCCGCGCGCAGCTGCGCATCGAACGGCGCGAGCAGCCGGGTGGCCAGCGCCGCGCCGGGGGCGGAGACATCGAGCGCCGGCAGCCGCCGGGCCGCGACGCCGTCGCGGGTGACGGCGAAGCCGGCCCACCCTTCGCGGATCGGATGGACCACGAGCAGCAGCTCGCCCTCTTCCAGCGCCGGCGTCGCCGCGAGCTCCGCCGCCGCCGGCTCCCCGTGCCGCACCAGGAGCAGCGCCTCGTCGATCAACGCGCGGATCGACCGCCCGCGCGACGCACGGGCGACCCGGACCGCCTCGAGCTCGTCCGACGAGAGCCGCCAGTCGTCGCGCCCCTCCTCGTCGAAGGCCGCGCGCGCCTCGCGGTACGCCGCGAGGGCGCTCTCCCAGCGCGCCCGCTCCTCGCCGCCGAGCGCCTCGATGCGGTCGATCCAGCGGAGCGTCGCGAGAGAGCGCGCGCGTGATCGCCGCGCGGCGCGCAGGGCGCGGCGCGGATCGCGCCGGAGCAGGAGGTCGACGAGCAGCCGCGCGCTCTCCTCGAGGCGGCCGAGGTAACCGCCCCGGCCCTGCCCGAGCGGCACGAGCGCGCTGAGGTCGCCCCGCACCTCCTCCGCTTGCTCGTAGGCCACGGCGGCCGCGTCGAGCCGCCCCGTCGCCTCGAGCGCCCGCCCACGGCCGAGCGCCGCGCGGTAGCGGCCCTCCGCCAGGTCGCTCGCCTCCGCGAGCCGCGCGAGCCGCCCGTAGACCTGCAGCGCCCTCGCAGGATCGCCGCTGCCCAGCGCGATGCGCCCCTCGATCTCGAGCCAGTACATCGCCACGCCGGCGTCGGGGCGCGCGTCCGTCCGCCGGGCCTCGTCGAGGAGGGCGCGCGCCGCCTCCGTCTGACCGGCCTCGAGCTTCGCGAGGGCCAGGTTCGTCAGCGTGTTCGCGCGTTGCGCCGGCCTCGGGCACGCGGCCCCGTACAGATCGAGCGCGGCCGTGAGCGGCGCCTCCGCGTCCGCGAGGGATCGAGGCCGCTCGGCGCGCGCGGGCTGCCCGCTGGACCCGCCGCTCGCCCACGCGATCTGGAGGGCGTTCCAGCCGAGGTCGTTCAGCAGGGAGGCTCGCTCGCACGGGGCCCTCCCGGCGGGGGAGGACGCTTGCACGTCGCGCAGCAGCGCCCGCGCCTCCAGCGGTCGGCCCAGGGTCTGGAGCACGTCGGCGCGCTCCTGAAGCACGTGCAACCGGTGGTCGCTCAGGCCGAGGCGCTTCGCGCCCGCCGCCGACGCGTCCAGCTGCCGGAGCGCCGCGCGCAGGTCGCCCGCCTCGGACGCGAGCAGCGCGGCGTAGTACGGCTTCACCGCGCGCCCCTCGGGGTGGCTCGCCTCGAGCGGCCCGAGCGCGTCGAGCGCTGCCCGCGCCTCCGTGAACCTGCGCCCGTTGTAGAGGAGCGTGTACGATAGCGCGAAGCGGTCGAGGAACTCGTCGGAGATGCGCCCCGCCGCCCGGTGCGCCCGGATCGACGCCTCGAAGCCCGCGATCGCCTCCGGGATCCTGCCGCGCGCGAGATCCACGCGCGCTCGCTTGCCGATCGCCAGGGCCTGGACCGCGGGGTCCGCGTCGGACACCAGCGCGTCGAGCGCCGAGGACGCCGCGTCGAGATCGCCGCTCCGGCGCAGCGCCTCGGCCTCCTTCAGTCGGGGCGCGTCGGCGGCCGGGCGGAGCTCCAGGCGGAAGGACGCGCGCTCGCCGCCCCGCTCGGCGGTCACCGAGAGGCCGCGGGCGCCTTCGGGGACGGGGACGCGCGCCAGCACGCCTTCCTGGACGCGAGCTCCATCGAGCGCGGCGAGGGGCGTGTCCGCCGCGGCGGCCGCGCCATCGAGCCCGGCAAGGGGAGTGTCTGCCGCGGCGGCCGCGTCGACCGCTACTGCGACGTGGGCGTCCGCCGGGGTTTTCACCCAGATGCGGAGGATCCGATCGTCTGGCAGCGCGCAAGCGGGTCCGGCGTACACGGCGCTGCAGCCGGCGAACTCCACCTCCAGGAGCGGCGCGGGCGCCGCGGTTGCGGACGTCGCCGGGGTCGCGGGCGCCGCGGCGCTCGCCGAGGCCGCGGGCGCCTCCGGGCGGCGCGCATCGCCTCCCGGGGCGAGCGCCACCGCGCCGAGGATCGCCGCGCCCAGCACGGGCCGGAGCGCTCGCCGGCGCGTCACGGGCCCTTGGAGGGCGTGGCGGGTCCGGCGGTGGGGTTCGGGCGCGGCGCCGCGCGCGGGAGGAGCAGCACTTTGAACCGTAACACTCGGAAAGTGCTATCTTTCCCGTCGTGCGGCCGCGCGTCGACCACCCCGGCCGCGCCGTCTGGCAGCGCTGCTGGCCGCCCGATCGCGATGGCGATCTCCCACTCGCCCTCGGGCACCCCGCGGAAGAGCGTCTCCGTGTCGCCTTCGATGCGCGCCGCGCCCTGGTCCGAGACGTCGGCCTGCACGTCCCAGGGGCGCGCCGCTTCGCCCTGGATCAGGAAGGCGCGCACCGCGATGGGGCCATCGACCCGGGTTGAGGGCCGCAGGGCGATCTCGAGCCGCGATCCCGGGCCGAGCCGCGCCGTCGCGGGCGTGTCGGCGTGGCTCCCGGCGGAGCGCTCGCTGACCTCGCCGCCAGCGAGCGTCATGGCGTAGGCGGGCACCGGGAGCATGGCCAGCGCGCCCGGGTCGTCGAGCAGGCCGCGCGGCGTTCCGTTGCCGCGTTCCGCCGAGAGCCGCACGACGAGGAGCGCCGCGGCCGCCGCGGCCACGGCGGCTGCCGCGATCAGCCAGCGCGCCCGGCCCGGCTTTCGCGGGAGCGGGATCACCTGGCCGCCGCGCGTCGCCGTCGTGCGCTGCCCAGAGGCTGGCGGGCCTGCTGTCTCTGCGCCTGCTGCCGCGGCGCCTGCCATCTCCGCGCCTGCTGCCGCGGCGGCGCCTGCCGTTCCCGCGCCGGCCGTCTCCGCGCCTCGCTCGCCCGCGCTCGCCGGCAGCCCGGCCAGGATCCGGTCTGTGATCCGCGACCGCGCCTCTCCGTCCAGCGGGCGCGACGCCTCCCACGCCTCGCGGTCCTCCGGGGAGCGCTGCGCCTCCGCCTCCAGCGCGTCGCGCTCGCCGGCCGTGAGCGTCCCCAGCGCCCTCGCGGACCAGCGCGGATCGCTCGCCCGGTCCTGCTCGCGCGCCACGCGCGCCAGCGCCTTCAGCAGATCGTCGTCGGTCATCGTGCCCCTCCGGGGCTCGCAGCGCTCGGCGAGGCGCTGTGTCCTCTCGGCTCCGCCTCGGCCGCGAGCTCCGCGCCGATCTGCCGGACGAGCCGGCCGATGCGGCTCCGCCACGCGTACACGGCGTCCGCCGTCATGCCGGTGATGGTGCAGGCTTCCTCGGTGGAGCGCTCGTCGACGAGCAGCAGATAGAAGAGCTCCACCCCGCGCTCGCTCAGGCGATCGCGCAGCTTCCTGGCGATCGCCGCGAGCAGCTCGCGCGAGATCGCCGCGGGCTCCGGCGACACGGAGGCGCCGTCCACGCGCTCGAGCGCGTCGTCCTCGGTCGGCTGCTCGGTCCAGGGGTTCCGGCGGCGGCTGCGCAGGATCGAGCACGCCTCGCGCTCCGCCACGAGCCCCACGAAGCTCGCGAGCGACAGCCCCCTGCCGGCGTCCCACTGGCGCAGCGTGCGCCCGCGATCCGCGAAGAGCGCGAGGAACACGCTCTGGGTCAGGTCCTCGACCTCCTGCCTGACGTCGCGGTACCCCGCGGCCCGCCGCCGGCGGAGCAGCGGCCGCATCACCCGCTCCTGGATGGTGGGCGTGAGCAGATCGACGAGCGCCCTCACCGCGGCCGGCTCCCCCGCCACGGCCCGCGCGATGAGCGAGGCCTCCGGGCCCGGGGCGCCGGCGTCTGCCGGTCCCCGCCGCGCGTCCTCGTCGGACGTCCGCGGCTGCGCGGGCAAGAGAGAGCTCGGGGGCATCGGCGCACGGATAAACGCGCGACACACGCCCGTCAATCCGGCCACGTCTTCGCCGCGCGGGCCGTCAGTCGAACTTGAAATTCAATCGATCGCGGGGCGCTTCACGCGCAACGGCGCGCGAAGCGCAAGGTCGCGACGCGCGCTTCCGTCCCAAGCTCAAGCCGAGTTGTCTGCGTCATCGCTTCATGCGGCACCGCCGGGGACGGGGCTCGAGGGGGTGGCGGTGCAGGGAGGTGACGGTCCGCGTGGGCGCCGGCGTCGAGGGCTCGATGCCGGCTCGGCTGCTAGCGCAGCGTGATGCTGCACCTGCCTCCCTGTCCGGGCGTCACCCGATCTCGCGGTAGTCGAACCAATCGAAGTCCGCGTGCAGGCGTGTGCCGGCCAGGTCCTGGCACGCCATCCCGACGAAGTTGCCCGTGAACCCACAGGGCACCGCGTGTTCGTCCGACAGGATCGACGCGTCGTGCTCCCACCCCAGCGTGTGGTAGGCGACGCCATCTCGCGAGTAGGAGAACGAGATGCGATCGTCCTTGATCTCGAGCCGCAAGAAGATGTTCTCCAGCCCGTCCAGCGGGTACTCCTTCTCGACCGGGAACGACAGGTTCCCTCGCTCGCACTTCATGAGCGACAGGGCCTTCTCGGCGTGAGGCGCCCGCGAGACGTAGAGATAGTAGAACGAGTCCGTGCTGTAGAACGCGACGATGCCCGCCATCTGCTGGAAGTGCTGAGGGGCAAACTGCATGCACGCCGTCGCTTGCACGTGTTTGGCCTGCTGGCGCCGCGCGACGAGGCTCTGCTCGAAGTTCGAGGTGATGCTCTCGCGCCCGATCAGGCGCAAGTACCCAGGCCTGGCGGTGAGGCTGCTCACGTCTGCAGGCAGCACGCGCGGCGACTGCCACTCGATCGCCAGCACGGGCTTATCGAAGTCGTCGCGCTCCGGTGCCTTCGGCCATTCGTGGCGAGGAAGGTTGGGCCCCTCGTAAACGTCCAGCGGAACTTGCCCGCCGGAGGCCAGCCGCGGCCACCCCTCGACCCAGGTGATCGCCTGGAGCGCCGTCTCACGCCCCAGCGTCGACCGGCCGTTCTGCAACGGGCGGCGGCACAGGTGCGCCAGCGCCCACGAGCCGTCCTTGTTCTCCACGAAGCTCCCGTGGCCGGCGCTCTGGAGCCGCACCTCGGGGTGGGACGCGCTGGAGATGAGCGGATTGTTGGGCATGACCTCGTAGGGGCCGTGAATCGAGCGAGAGCGGGCCACCGTCGCGGCGTGCGTGATGAACGTGCCCCCCTCCGCGGTCAACAGGTAGTAGTACCCCTCTCGCTTGTAGAGGTGCGGCCCCTCCACGAGCCCCAGCGCGGTGCCTCGGAAGACGTTCTCCGCCGGACCCACGAGCTTCTTCTCCCTCGGATCGTACTCCTGGAGCATGATCCCGCCGAACGGGTTGTTGCCCGGCCGGTGATCCCACACCATGTTCACAAGCCACTTGCGGCCGTCGTCGTCGTGAAACAGCGAAGGATCGAACCCCGAGCTGTTCAGGTAGATGGGCTCCGACCACGGACCGGTGATCGAGGGCGCGGTGACCAGGTAGTTGTGGACGTCCTTGAACGACCCCGCCCAGCGCCGCGAGTTCGTGTAGATGAGGTGGAACAAGCCGTCTGCATACGTCAAGCACGGCGCCCAGATCCCTCCGGAGTTGGGGTTGCCACGCATGTCGAGCTGCGAGTACCGCTCCAGCGGCCGCGCGACCACCCGCCAGTTGACGAGGTCTTTCGAATGGGAGATCTGGACGCCCGGGAACCACTCGAACGTCGAGGTCGCGATGTAGTAATCGTCCCCCACGCGCACGATCGACGGATCGGGGTTGAACCCTCTCAGTGCCGGATTTTCAACCTTGCTCATTCACTCACCTTGATTGTCTCGTTTTGTTCCAGCGCAGCCAGTCCTGCTTCCAGCGCTTCACGGATATGCTCGGCATCCTGGGCGCACCGTGCCCATGCCCCGCCGCTCGCGCGTTGGGGTGAGGCGCCCGAGGTGCGTATCCACAGGGTGCTCGGGGGGCGGCGTGCGCTCGGCATGCAGCGCGGGGGAGAGGGATCATAGGGGAACGTGGCGTCCGCAACGTCGCCCCTGCTGGTTCCCGCATCTGCCATCCGTGGTCGCGCATCCGGACCCGTCGGAGGAGCTCCGCCGTTGGCGGGCGAGGGTAGCACCGAGCTCGTGCGTGTCCAGACGCTTCGCTCCGCCGCGCGGGCGTCTTCGGCGGCAGTGGGGGAGGGGGACCGGGCGCCCGCTCACTCCATTGCCGCCGCGTGCCGCGCCGCGTCCACCGGCCGGGCGCGGTTCCACGCGGACGCGACGGCGGCGAGCGACGCCATGTCGGCGTCCCCGTGCGTCCCCGCCCCGAAGCTGCGCTTGCGCCCGACCGAGATGGCCACATAAGCCGCCGTCTCGGCGC
This sequence comes from Sorangium sp. So ce375, assembly GCF_051473855.1. Lineage (NCBI taxonomy): Bacteria > Pseudomonadati > Myxococcota > Polyangiales > Polyangiaceae > Sorangium > Sorangium sp. So ce375. Next base: position 6,859,365 of record NZ_CP150335.1, on the reverse strand, counting down.
CGGCGCTCCTCGGGAGCGCGTGCGCCGCGTGCTCGTCCACCGCGATCGCGATCCCCGTGTGCCGCGACAGCGCGCTCGCGAGCGCCTCGACGGGGCTGCCGCCGGCGGCGCTCAGCACGTGGGCGACACCCCGGATCTGCAGCTGGAGCTCGTGTCGCTCGTCCGCGCCCTGGCCGACGCGCCTGTGCCCGGTGACGCGGAGCGGCCCCCCGCGGTTCACGTACTCCCGCTCGAAGATCGCCAGGATCTCGGCTTTCTGCACCTCGCCCTCGGTCCGCTCCGCCCTGCGCTGCACGGCCTGGCTCACCTCGATGGCGAGCCCCCTCGGCAGCGCGTAGCCGTGCTCGCTCTCGAGCACGTAGGCCACGCCGCCCTTGCCGGACTGGCTGTTCACGCGGATCACCGCCTCGTAGCTGCGCCCGACGTCCTGCGGATCGATGGGCAGGTAGGGCACCTCCCAGAGCGGGCTCCCGCTCTCGCGCAGCGCCTTGAACCCCTTCTTGATCGCGTCCTGGTGCGACCCCGAGAAGGCCGTGTACACGAGCTCGCCGACGTACGGGTGGCGCGGGTGGACCGGCAGGCGGTTGCAGTGCTCGACCGTCTCCTTGAGCGACTGGATGTCGTGGATCTCGAGCTCGGGATCGACGCCCTGGGACATCAGGTTGAGCGCCAGCGTGACGACATCGACGTTGCCCGTGCGCTCGCCGTTCCCGAACAGCGTGCCCTCGACGCGGTCGGCGCCGGCCATCACCGCGAGCTCCGCCGCGGCCACGGCGGTGCCGCGGTCGTTGTGCGGGTGTACGCTCAGCACGATGCTGTCGCGCTGCTTCAGGTTCCTGTGCATCCACTCGATCTGATCCGCGTACACGTTCGGCGTCGCCATCTCGACGGTCGCGGGCAGGTTCAGGATGATCTTTCGTGAGGGGGTCGGCTCCCACACGTCCATCACGGCCTCGCAGATCTCCTTCGCGAAATCGAGCTCGGTGCCCGTGAAGCTCTCCGGCGAGTACTCGAGCACGACCTCGGTCTCGGGCAGACGCGCAGCGAGCTCCTTCACGAGCCGCGCCCCGCGCACGGCGATCTCGACGATGCCCGCGCGGTCCAGGCCGAACACCACGCGCCGCTGGAGCGTGGACGTGGAGTTGTAGAGGTGGACGACGGCGCGGCGCGCCCCGCGGATGGCCTCGAACGTGCGCTCGATCAGCTCGGCGCGCGCCTGGGTGAGCACCTGGATCGTCACGTCGTCCGGGATGAGCCCCTGGTCGATGATCGAGCGGACGAAATCGAAGTCGGGCTGCGATGCGCTGGGGAAGCCCACCTCGATCTCCTTGAACCCCATGCGCAGCAGTTCGTGCCACAGGCGGAGCTTCCGCTCGAGGCCCATGGGCTCGACGAGCGCCTGATTGCCGTCGCGCAGGTCCACGCTGCACCAGCGCGGCGCCCTCTCGATCACGCGGCCGGGCCAGCGGCGATCGGGCAGATGGATGGGCTGAAAAGGCTTGTACTTGTGGACAGGCATCGTGGACATGAGAGGACTCCCTGAAAGCTAGCGATGGGAGTCGTCACGACACGACGACGCTGCGGAGGACCCCCACCGGGACCAAGAGAACCGAGGGGGCCGAGCTGCGAGGAGCGAGGTCGTCAGCAGCGCGCGCAAAGGCCCCCGGGCCGTAGGCCTAGGCAGGGGCGGAGGGTGCGCGCGCGAGGGACGGACATCGAGGCGCAGCCTAGCGAACCTTCGCGCGCCTGTCCAGCGCGGTCCTCAGTATTTGTAGACATCGGCGAAGATCGACTGACGGGTGATGTCGTTCGTCGTTGTCGTCTCGTACACCCACGCCGCGATCCCGGTGCCGTTCGGGCCGAAGGCCACCGCCGGCTTCCAGTGTTTTGCGGCGTTGTCGTCCTCGAGCGCATGGGCCTCGGTCCATCCCAGCTCCGGCGACAGCTCGCTGGCGAAGATCGACCCGATGGCGGCGGCGTTCTGGCCCCACACGGCGAGCCCGCGCCCGGCCCCATCCACGGCGACCGCGGGATCGGTCACGCTATCTTCGTCGATCGAGAGCTTGTCGGCCGGCTGGAAATTCGTCCCCGAGAAGCGCCGCGCCCAGATCGCGCAGGCGGCCCCACACTGCCGGAACACAACGACCCCGTCGCCCTCCGCGTTCATCGCGACGGCGTAGCTGCTCGCGCGTCCGCCCGCGGTATCCACGCCGGTCGCGCCGGTCCACGCGCTCCCTGAATACCGATTGGCGATCACGTGCGACACCGAGCTTGTCGAGTCGCGCTGGAGGAAGACAACCATGGCGCTCCCGCTCCCGTCCATCACGACGCGTGGGCTCAAGTGGTCGAGCGTGTCGTCCGCCTCCAGCGCTTTCGGGCCTTCCGCGCTGCCGTTGTGCGTCGTCAGATCGTAGGTGGTGACGTTGCCCAGCACGTTGAGGCGCCCGCTGTCCGATTGGTACCACGCTGCCACGGCGCGCAGCGTCGTGCCCACGGTCGAGACGCCCACGGCCGTGCCATTGCAGGTGGTGGTGCTCCCCGACACCTTCACGGGTGTTCGCCAGCCCTGCCCGACCTCATAGATGGCCAGGTAGCCCTCACGCCTCGACTCCGCGGCGGTGTACACGTCGATCCCGACGGCGGCATGGCCGTCGGGGGTCATCGCGACCGTCGTCGATTGTTGCGAGACCCCCGAGACTCCCGCGGCGACCGCCTCGACCGTGCCCCACCCGGCGGGCCATCCGAGCGACGCGGTAAACCGCTTGGCGAACACGGCGCCGCCCACCGAGCTCGAATACCAGACGACCACGCCGTTGCCCTCGGCGTCGATGGCGACCCTGGCGTTCATGCCCTTCGAGGCCGCGTCGTTGACCTGCAGCAGCGAGTCCCAGCTGTCGCTCGCTTTGACATAGCGGCGCGCCCAGACGGTGCCCTGATCGTAGAACACGAGGAGCGCGTCGCCGTTGGCCGAGACCGCGACCTGCGGCAAGAAGTTCGAGATTTGATTGGCGAGCTCGTCATGACCGACGCGCTCGAACGTATCCCAATGGGGCGGTGTGGCCGCACCCCCGGTCCCGTCGCCGCCCGCTCCGTCGCCGCCCGCCCCGTCGCCGCCCGCCCCGTCGCCGCCGCTGCCCGGAAGACCACCGCCGCTGCCCGGCGGGCCGCCACCGCTGCTGGAGGCGCTGTCCGTGCCGGCGGAGCTCGACGACGACTCGAAGGTTCGCACCTTCTGCTCGCAGGCAGCGATAAGGACGAGCCCTAGAATGAAACCAAGCTTGCGCCTGGCGCCCGTCCCTCCAGCATATCCAAATTGCGCGCGCATCATGCGCGAGGATGAGATTCGAACGCTCCGGAGATGTCAATCTCCGCCTGGCCAGACGGCGGCGCAGCGCGCAGCTGCCACGACCGGCGCTGTGGCGCTGGGCCGCCGTGATTCCGAGTGGATTACTAGGGCTTGTCGAATTCGGGAATGAGCTTGCCGAAATGCCGGATGCTGCTCATGACCTGCTCGTGCGACAGGCGCCCGACCTGCTGGAAGGTCAGCAGGCGATCGATGCCGAGCTCGTTGTAGAATTTCATCTTCTGCCGGCACGTCTCCGGGCTGCCGACGATGAGCGAGTCCTGCTCCTTCAGGGCGTCGAACACCTCCTCGTTCGGGACCTCCTCGTTCTGCATGATGCGGGCGAGGACGTCGTTGGCCTTCGTTGTGGCCGGCGATTTCCCTGCGCGGTCGCGCAGGAGCTGGCCCACGAGCCCGCCGCCCGCCGGGTCCTTGGCCAGCGCCTGCTCCTCGGCGTGGGTCCGCAGAAAGTGCTCCTTGGCCTCGAAGAACGTGAACGATCCGTTCGTGTACCACGCGGCCGCGGAGGCGGCGCCGTTCTCCATGGCCTGCTGGTCCGTCTCGGCGCAGTGAGCGAACGTGAAGAACCCGACCTGGTTGTTGATGAAGGCGCCGACGGGGCGCTCGCACCGGCGGATGGCCTCGCGGTAGATGCCGATCCACTCCTTCACCTGATCGGGCGGCGCCCACAGCGTCACGCCCAGCGCGCCGACCCCGTTGCGCCCGGCCTGCTCGAACGAGGCCAGGCTCGAGCAGGCCTGCCAGAGGGGCGGGTGGGGCTTCTGGTACGGCTTCGGGACGATGGGCGCGTTATTGATCTCGGCGTCCTCGCTCTTCCAGGAGAACCGCTCCTGCGTCCACATCTTCGGGATCATCTCGAACGCCTGCTGCATCTGGTCGCGCGTCCGGTCCGGAGGGATGTTGAACGTGCGCCACTCGGGGATCGTCGAGCGGGCCAGGCCGAGCTCAAGGCGCCCGCCGCTCAGGTGATCGAGCATGGCCGCGCGCTCGGCGACCCGGATGGGGTGGTTGAACCGGAACGGCGACAGCACCGACGAGTGCCCGAGCCGCATCGACGTCGTGTGCTGCGAGATCGCCGCGAGCATCACCTCCGGCGCCGACGAGTAGCTGAACTCCTCGGCCGTATGGTGCTCGACCTGCCACCAGCAGCCGTACCCGAGCCGATCGGCGAGCTTCGCCTGCTCGAGGGTGTTCATGATGATCCTGTGCTCGTGGTCCTCCGACCACGGACGGGGACTCTGCATCTCTGTGAACACGTCGATCTTCATCGTTCCTCCCTCGCGAGTGCCGCGCGCCAAGGATCGATCCGTCGTGTACAAAACAGCAATGTGTGGTTTGCCGCACACTGAAGTACATTTCGATAGATTGCCGGGATCGGGCGCCGAGGAGCTGCGATGTGCGCCTGCGGGAGACCACCCGTGAAGGGATCCTTGTTGAGCATCCCCTCGAATTTTTCGGGAAAGTTCACAGGGAGACGGGGAGTGAAATCCCAACAATCTCCCCGTCTCCCCGTCTCCCTGTTTAATTCCTCTGTAAAATGCCAACAGAATAAGGGGCTTGGTCGGGGGCTCCTCGGGCGCTGGCGATCCGGGCTCCCGGCACGCTGAGGCCGCGGGGGGTTGCCACGTCTTCGCCACAACCTCTCCGCGTTTGTTCCTCGTCGGGCGCGCGGGCGCGCCTCACCCGGGGGGTACGCCCATGGAGGTCTGCGGCGGCCGTGACCGGGCCGCGCAGCGCTCACCCCATGGAGGTCCTCGTGCAGGCGCAAGCTCCCTGTTTCCCCGTCACGTCATCGCCCGAGGCCGGCACGGACGCCGGCGCAAATGAGCCCGTGGAGCGTCGAGGCGACGCTCCGGCGGCCGCCGTGTCCGGCCCCGCCGCGGAGCCCACCGCGGGCGCCGGACACCGCAGCTGGACGGCCGCGCTCCTCGCGGAGCGCCCGACGGCTTCGCTCCGCGAGGACCTGTCCAGGTTCGGCATCGGCGTCGGCCTTGCCTCGCTGTACGGCCTCTCGCTCGGCGCGCGGCAGGGCGGCACGTCGTTCGTTCACCACGCCGCCGGCGTCCCTGCGGCCATGGTCGCCGTTGCCTGCGTCGGCGTGCCGGCGCTCACGATCGTGCTGACCCTCTTCGACGCGCCGCTCGACCCGCCCCGAGCGCTGTCGGCGACGGCGCGCGCCGCCGCCTCGACGGGCCTCGTGCTCGGCGGCCTCGCGCCCGCCGCGGCGCTCTTCGTCGTGACGGGCGGGTCGGACGTCACGGCGGCCATCATGGGGCTGCTCGGCCTCGCGGTGGGCGGCGTTGTCGGGGTCGGCGTCCTGCTGCGCGACCTCGGCGCGGCGCTCCGGCGCGACAGCGGTCTCGTCAGGCGCTCCGGTGCGACCGCGGCGCTCGTCGGGTTCGCGGCGTTCGCCGCGGTGCTCGCGCTGCGCGTGTGGTTGGAGACGCTCCCGATGCTGAAGGGTGGCGCCTCGTGAGCGCCTCCGTCGTGAGCCGTCTCCTCCGGGCGCCCGCCGAGGTGGCCGCGAGCTGCCGTGAAGACAGGGACGTCCGCGCCATCGCGCTCGCGTCGCTCGGCGCCATCGCCCTCGGCTCGGCCGTGTTCGGCGGCGTGGTCGGCAGCTTCCGCGGCAGGGAGCAGATCGTCTATGCAGCCGTCAAGGTGCCGCTGGCGATGCTGATCACGCTCGCGCTCTCGGCCCCGGCGCTCCACGCGTTCTCGGCCGTGCTCGGCCGCCCGTGGCCCATGCGCTCCGTCATCGCGCTCGCCCTCGCGTCGGCGGGCCGCTCGTCGCTCGTGCTGCTCGCGTTCGCGCCCGTGCTCTGGCTGGCCATGGACGTGGGGCTCGGCTACCACGCGTCCTCGGTCGCCGCCTGGCTCGCCTACGCCGTCGCGGGCCTCGCGGCGCTCGGCGTGCTCGTGCGGGGCATCGGCGCGGGCCGGGGCCGCTGGCTCACCGCGGTCGCCTTCATGGCCGTCTTCTTCGCCGTCGGCGGTCAGGCCGCGTGGATCCTCCGGCCCTACCTCGGGCGGCCGAGCGAGAACCAGGTCCCCTTCCTGCGCGCCAGCGAGGGGAGCTTCTCCGACGCGCTCTTCCGGAGCTTCCGATCTGCGCGCGGGATCTATGACGACGACGGGCATCCGCCCGATCCGGCCGACTACCCGCACGGCTACCCCTACCCGTACGAAGACGAGGACGGCGTCGCGCGCGACGGCCAGACGGGGAGCGAGCGATGAGCCTGCGCGACCTGGCGGTCCTGTACCTCATCGCGGGGCTCGCGTGCGCCGTGGCGGTCTACCGCGCCGCGCGCCCTGACGGCCACGGCGCGCGCCGCGCCGCCCTGTCCGCGGCCCTCTGCGTGCCGCTCTGGCCGATCTGGGCGCCCGTCGCGCTCACGGCGGGCCGCGGGGAAAGCGGTGCGCGCCCTGGCGGCGCCGGGGGCGAGGCCGCCGCGCGCGTCCTGGGCGCGCTGCGCGAGGGGGTCAGCGCGTGCGTCGGCACCTCGTTCGAGGCGCTCCTGTCGCGCGAGGCCGCCTCACGGATCGAGGCCGAGGTGACACGCGCCGCCGCCCGTCACGCCGAGCTCGACGCGCTGCTGCGCCAGAGCGGCTTCGACGAGGGCGCCGCCGCGGCGCGCGTCGCGGAGATCGAGCGGGGCGGCGGCGGCGCGGGCGCGCGGTCGCTGGCGACGGCGCACCTGCACCTCGAGAACATCCGGCGCCTGCGGGCGATGCGCGACCGCGACGCCCGCGCCCTGGACGAGCTCGCGGACCTCGTCCAGGCGCTCCGCACGCAGCTCGTCCTGGCGCGCTTCGCCGGATCCTCGGTCGAGGGCGTCGGTGGTATCGTGTCCGAGGTCTGGGCGCGCGTGGAGGGCCTCGGCGCGGCCATCGACGCGGCCGGCAGCGCCGGATACGAGGAACCGATCGAGACGTGAGCAAGCACATCCTGGTCGTCGACGACGAGGCGCGCATCCGTGAGGTCCTGCTCTACGCCCTGCAAAAGGAGGGGTACGCCGTGACGGCGGTGGCCGACGGGCGCGCCGCCGTCGAGGCGGCGGGGGCGGGGAGCGTGGACCTCGTGGTGCTGGACGTGATGCTCCCCGAGCTCGACGGCCTCGAGGTGTGCCGGCGGCTGCGCGCGGCGAGCAGGACGCCGATCCTGTTCCTGTCGGCGCGGGCGGACGAGGTCGACCGGATCGTCGGCCTGGAGCTCGGCGGCGACGACTACCTCACGAAGCCGTTCTCGCCGCGCGAGCTCGTGGCGCGGGTGCGCGCGCTGCTCCGGCGGACGGAGGCGCCGCCGCCCGCGCCGGCGCCGGTGGAGGCGCGCGCCGCGGTCCTCCGCCACGGCGCGATCGAGGTCGACACCGAGCGTCACGAGGCGCGCTACATGGGGCAGCCGGTGTCGCTCACGGCGACGGAGCTCGGCGTGCTCGGCGCGCTGCTCGAGCGGCCCGGGGTGGTGCTCTCGCGCGGGCAGCTGATGCAGCGCGCCTACCGCTACGACAACCTGATCACGGAGCGCACCATCGACACGCACGTCCGCCGGATTCGTGCGAAGTTTCGCGTGGTTGGCGGCGATCCGATCGCGACCGTGCACGGCGTCGGCTACAAGCTGCAGGGAGCGTAGCCGGGCCGCGATGCCGGGCCGTGGGGGATGCCAGGTCGTAGGATGATCGAGCGCCTGCGCCGGGAGCTCGGCCGGATCCGCGTCCGGCTGCTGATCGTGAACCTGGTGGTGCTGCTCGTGCCGGTGGCGGGGCTCGAGTTCGCGCGTCTTTATGAGCGGCAGCTTCTCGGCTCGCTGGAGCGCGACATGGCGAACCAGGCGGTCCTTGTCGCGGCGATGCTCGGGTCGGATCTCGACCGGGGTGTCGAGCTCGGCGCGCTCGATCACCGCTACGTCTTGACCCGGGCCGCGAGGCACACGCGCACGCGCGTCCGGATCCTCGACAGGGCGGGCGCGGTCGTCGTGGACTCGCACGAGAACGGCCCGCCCGAGGGGCCCGAGCCGGCGGTTCCACGTCTTCTCTCGACGAGCGGCCGTGGACCGGGCTCGTCGGGCCTCGCGGATTTCGCCAACGGGGTGCGCCATTTCGGTGAGAACGCGCGCGAGCTCTGGCCCGAGGTCGGGAACCGCCCCGAGGTGCGCGAGGCGCTCGCCGGGCGCCGTGGCGCATGGACGCGCGTGCGGGAGCGGCAGCCGGCGGTGTTCCTGTTCCTGGCCGAGCCGATCCGGCGGGGCGGCGAGGTGCTGGGCGCCGTCTACGTGGTGCGCTCGACGCAGCCGGTGCTGGTCGAGCTGCACCGGATCCGCTCGGGGCTCATCCGGGTCCTCGTGGTCGCGAGCGTGTTCACGGGCCTCGTCACGCTGGCGCTCGCGTGGTCGATATCGAGGCCGCTCGGCAAGCTGTCGCGCGCGGCGAAGCGCGTCGCGGCCGGCGAGCGCGACGTCGTGGTGCCCGTGTCGGGGAGCGGCGAGATCCGCGAGCTCGGCGAGTCGTTCGCCGCGATGAACGAGCGGCTGGGGGCGCGCCTGCGGTACATCTCGGATTTCGCCGCCGACGTGGCGCACGAGTTCAAGTCGCCGCTGACGTCGATCCGGGGCGCCGCCGAGCTGCTCGACGAGGGCGCGGCGGACGATCTCGAGGCGCGGCGGCGTTTCCTGAGGAACATCGAGCTCGACGTGGCGCGGCTCGACCGGCTCGTGTCGAGGCTCCTGGAGCTGAGCCGGATCGAGGCCTCGAGCGAGGCGATGACCGTGCTCGATCTGGAGGCGCTCGTGGCGCGCGCGGTGGACCGGCGCGCGAGCCCGGGGCAGCCGGTGGTGCTGCGGTACGAGATGCCGACGCGGCTGCTGAGGGCGCGGCAGACGGACCTGGAGACGGCGCTCTCGAACCTCGTGGACAACGCGGTGAAGTTCTCGCCGCCCGGAGAGCCGGTGGTGGTGGCCGTGGAGGGCGGGGAGGGGCGGGAAGGGGAGAAGACGGCGAGGATCTCGGTGCGCGACCGGGGGCCGGGGGTGCCGCCGCAGCACCTGCCGAGGATCTTCGACAGGTTCTTCACGACCGACGAAGGGCGCGACGGGACGGGGCTGGGGCTGGCCATCGTGAAGAGCGTCGTGGAGGCGCACGGCGGCGCGGTGACGGTGGAGAGCGCGCCGGGGGAGGGGGCGAGCTTCGTGGTGGAGCTGCCGGTGCGGCAGTAGGAGGGCGGGGAGGGTTGCCCGTGCGGCTCGATGTGCCGGTCAGGGCGCTCGACGCTTTTCGTCGAGGGTCGCCTGGAGCAGAAGGAGCATCGCCCGATCCTTGGGCCTGGTCAGCTTCGCCTTGACCTCGATCAACCGTTCCAGCGACAAAACGCGGACGCGGACGCCAGCTACCTCGAGCACCGTCGAGTCGGGCAGGAGATCGTCATAGGACGTCGACTCCTCGATCGTCGCCAGCACGTCGAGCTGACCGTGCTTCGTCTGGAGCAGCTTGTGCCCCGCCGAGCGCAGGTGCGACTCGTTCGGGACGAGCCGTCGTGGGTCGGTGCGGAAGACCGCTTCCAGGTCTGCCAGGGCCGCCATGAGCCGGACGATGTTCTCCTCGGAGCGTGAGTACACGATATCGATGTCGAGGGTGTTCACTGGGGCGCCCTGCAGCGCCGCAGCCATGCCGCCCACGACGATGAACTCGACGTCGTGGTGTACCAGCGCGTGCAGGACGTCAGCGAGCGCCATCGGATGGCTTGCGCACGCTCATGACCAGATCGATCGCCCCCTGCACCTGCGCCAGCCGCTCCGTAGGGGACAGGCTGAGCATCCAGCGGACGAGGGAGCGGTCCACCCCGTTCTCGTCGTAGGGGCTGTCGTCCCGCTCCTCGGCGGGAGGGTCCAGAGGCTCGGGCATGCTCGGACCTTAGCATGCGGGGGCCGGCAAGCCGCGGGGCCCCTGCGTCGGGTCGACCTGCCCGGTTTCCAGTCGTCCCCGGAGCAGCGAACCAAGCCGGCGTCGCCGCCCTGAGCTAGCGCATCGGGCGTGGCGGGCGTCACCAGGTTCGGCTGGCGAGCCGGCATGGCCCCAGCCTCGGGCAGCTCCGCTCCCGGTCGCGTGACACCTGTGCCGCATGGTCCAGGGCACCTGCGCTCAGCCCGCCAGTACGTCCCGGATCCGTGGCTCGAACTCCCTCCAGAAGAACCGCACTGATTTGACGAGCTGTGCCCGGTAGGGCGCGAGGTCGTCCCAGTATTCCCCCGTTGCCATCTCATAGCGGTAGGCGGGCCACCACGGGCTGATCGCGAGCTTGTGGGCCTTGATGAGGCCGACCTCGGCGAATGCTACACGAAGCTTCTTCGACAGCTCCTTGCCGCCGTCGAGATCATTGTCCACCCAGACCCCTGTGTTCGCGCAACCAGGAGACGTCGTGAAGTTCAGACGGTTCGATTTGTTCCACTGTATGCCGATCCCGACCCTCACGAGCCCGCCTGCGCTCAACTCGCGCCACCCAGGCGAAAGCACGAGGACCTTCGGCCAGTCTCCTTCCAGATATTTGTGGACGTGGGCATCTGGAGATAGATCGGAGGCGAGCTCGGCGATGTCGTCGGCGCACGAGCATAGAAAAGAGTGCGCCAGCTGGGCAGCGGACGAACCGAGAGCCGCCCACTCTTCGATGAGTGTCTGATGTCGAAAATAAAACACGGCACGCGGATCGTCGATGCGATTCATTGAAACTCCCGGTTCAGGGTGGCAAGGTAATTGGACACCACCTCGCGCCCGTGGACCGTCGCGCCCTTCCCCACGGCACGTGCCATCGCGTCACGTAGCATCGAGGCTATGTCGGCATAGCTCATCTTCTGGAAGGCTTCCTGTGCGCTGCCCGTGGCGGTTTCGGGTGCCCGCCCGGAGGGCGACAGGAAGACGAACAGAGCGCCTGGCTCTCGCCCGAAGCTCTCGAAGAGCCGGTCGCATTGACGATGCTGCTCACCCGCATCGACTTTGTTCTCGATCACGAGGCAGAGCCCAGGCGCGGTGACAACGATATCGGCGCGGGCGTCGCCCCGGCTCACTTCGAGCGCCGGCTGGGCGAGATGCAGCTCGGACGTGGGCGGATCCGACGCGCAGCGGCGGAGCAAGGCCTCGAGAAAGCTGGAGCCGAGGCCATGGCGGCCCTGAGGATCGAGAAGCCACGCCAGCAGGGCGGAATGGTACAGCTCCCTTCGGCCAACCCCGAGGATGCTCAGCGTGTCGTCCGGTCCGCCGACCCAGGCACCATTACGCAGGAGCGCATCGTGCTCGGCACGGATCTCGGCGACGGTCGCCTCCCACGCAGCGACCTCCGCCGCTTCGTTCTCCCGCTCTTTCGCCAGGATGGTGCGCCACTCGGCGGCCAGGGAGGTGATCTGCAACTCGTCCGCTTCAAGGCCTGGCGCGAGGCTTGTCATCGATCTCCTCTACCACCATCGCTCGCTGGGCACTGCGCGCCTGGGCGATGGCGTCGATGATCTCGGACGCGGCGGTCGCTGACGGGGAGCTCGAAGCGGGCCACCTCCACCGGGAGCTCGTCCCGGGTGAGATGGGTGAGAAGGTCTCGCTTGGTCGCCATGCGGTGTGACCAGATTACGCCTGCACCGAGTGAGCGATCAACGCCGGGCGCTGCACCTAATGCCACGCAGCCGCCGGCTTTCTGGCGAGGATGTCAACGTATGGCCGCGGCCGGCCTACCTCGACGGCGCTTGCTTCGCCCGCCTGCTGCGCGGCCTCCCGCGCGTCACCTCCGGCAGCACGGCGCGGCGCAGCAGAACGCCCGGCTCGACGCCGAGCGCGTCGGCGAGCCGGACCAGCACCACGACCCCGACGTTCGTCTTCCCCCTCTCGACGCGCTGCAGGAAGCCCGTGCTGATGTCCGCCGCCTCGGCGAGCGCCTCCTGGCTCAGGCCCAGGCGCACACGGAGGCGATGCACGTTGGCTCCGATGGACTCGAGCACCACGTCCGCATGATCGCGCTCCATGCGCGGGGCCTACCTTCGGGCGCGCCGCGAAAACACAATCTATAAGTTGTGTTGTATTGACCGCGTCGGAGCGCGCTCGGTAAGCTGCGAGGCGCACAAAGAAGTGCAGCCCGCGGGCGCGCCAACGCCCCGGGCCGCGTGGCCGAACCCCGAAAACAGCGAGGTCCGACGTGTCGATCGTTCGCATACTCCCCGATCCCGGGCAAAGTCCCCGTTCCTTCGAGCCCCACCGCCGCCGCGCTCACCAGGCGCTCGCGCCGGCGGACCGCCCTCCTTCGCGCGGAGGCGCCCGATGAAGCCCGCTCCCGTCGACCTCCCCGCGATGCCCGACGCGGCCCTGCTGGATCTCCTGCTCGGCCTGCCCGACGCGGGCCGCCGCGCGCTCCCGGCCGACGATCTCCCGGCGCTCGCCCGCCTTTCCCCCGTCGCGCTGGCGGAGCGCGCCGAGGTCGCCCTCCAGGCGGCGACCCGCCTCGCGGCCGCCTTCGAGCTCGGGCGGCGCCTTCACGCCGCGCGCTCGCGCCGCTCGCAGCGCCTGGCACCTGGCGAAGTTGCGCGTCAGCCGCGACTGCCAGATCAATGCCAACCTCGCTATCCACGCAACATCCCTCGATCTTCTCACCAATCCTTCGTCCGAGCTCGCCCCAGAACAGCAGGAATTCGACACCGCACCTTCTTATGCAAGTTGCCCTCCCATCGAAATATCCCTGGACAAGCCTCTTCATTTCATCGATAGCTCACGATGGCCCGTCTGGCATTCCGGCGCAATCCAGCGCTCCTGCCGCGGACGAGGGTGATCTCATGAGCAAATACACCGCATCGGAAGTGATCCAGCTCCCCCGCTTCACGGCCGTGGGGGCGATGGCGCTCGGCGAGCAGCTGATCACGGCGGCGAAGCCGGCGAAGAAGCAGCTCGTGAAGGGCGTCGCGCGGGTGCTCGCCGCGCTGGCCTCGCGCCACGACGAGCTCGCGTCGGCGCTGCGCGATCAGGTGTCGCTCTCGGAGGGAGGGGAGGCGAGCGAGGATGCCGTCCAGTGCGATCGCATCCTCGACGGTTGCTGGAGCGGTCTCCACGATTTCCTGACGGCGTTCACCAAGCTGCCGCCCAGCGCGCCCGAGGCCGCGGAGGCGAGCGCGCTGAAGGCAGCCATCTTCACCGGAGGGCTCAAGTTCCTCCAGCTTACGTATGTCCTGGAGTGGTCCGAGAGCGAGCTCCGGATCCAGCGCATCCGCAAGAGCGGCCTCGACGCGCGCATCGAGGCGCTCGGCGGCAAGCGCTTCCTCGCCGCGCTGGAGGCCGCGCACGCCGCGTACGGCAAGGCGCTCGGCGTCACCGCGCCTGCGGCCACGGCCGCGGCGGCGCCGCCCAGCGTGCGCGACGCGCTCGCGGCATTCACCGAGGCGCTGCGCGCCTACGTGATCAAGGTGATGGGCTCTGTCGAGCCCGATGAGCCGGAGACGCAGGAGCTCGCCGACAGGCTGCTCGCGCCGCTCGCGAGCTGGAGCGTCGGGTCGAGCGGCCGCGGCGCACCCCGGAAGAACGACAAGCCCGAGGGCGACACCGCGGCGCCCGCCCCGCCCGGCGTTCCCCTCCAGCCCGGCGCGCCGACGGCCGCGCCCGCCGATAGCTGATCCCGGCTGCCTGACGCGCGCCGCCGGCGCCGCGATCGCCTCCCGCCTCGTCCCCTCGTCGTGACCCGTCCCGGGGCCAAGCCCCCGGAGACCCCGCCGTACGCTCCAGATGGCGGGGCCCTCGCCGCTAGGGCCAGGTTGCCCAGCCCTGTCCTCCGGCACATCTGGGAGCGACCAGCGCCGCAACCTGTGCCGTCTCGGCCTCGATCTGTGCCAGATGAGGGGGGTCCGACACTGGCTCAACCGCAATGCATTGCGACACACCGGGTGCCGGACCCCTTCAAGGCGCTCCGCAGAGCGTCTCACCGGGGTCAAGTTGTGTCAAATTCCGCTGTCCATCTCGTATTTCTGTGCCATCGACCCCTGGATCCGCAGCTCATTGTGCCAGATGGAGGGGTCCGGACCCCTCCGGACCGCAATGCAGAGCGCCTGCCGGGGTGCCGGACCCCTCCGGACCGCAACGCAGAGAGCCCGCGGGGGCGCCGGACCCTCCGGCTCGCAACGCAGAGCGGCCGCTGGCCGGTCGCCCATCGCCTCGGGCGTCGAGGCCCGACCCAGGTTGAGGCACCGCCCAGGTTGAGGCACCGCCGCCGAGGTTGAGGCACCGCCGCCGCCGACCGAGGTTGAGGTTCCGGCCGAGGTTGAGGTTCCGGCCGAGGTTGAGGTTCCGGCCGAGGTTGAGGTTCCGGCCGAGGTTGAGGTTCCGGCCGCCGACCGAGGTTGAGGTTCCGCCATCGAGGCCCGACCCAGGTTGAGGCAGAGGTTCCGGCCGAGGTTGAGGTTCCGGCCGAGGTTGAGGTTCCGGCCGAGGTTGAGGTTCCGGCCGAGGTTGAGGTTCCGGCCGCCGACCGAGGTTGAGGTTCCGCCATCGAGGCCCGACCCAGGTTGAGGCACCGCCCCATCGAGGCCCGACCCAGGTTGAGGAACCGCCGACCCAGGTTGAGGCACCGCCCCCGCGCACCGAGGTCGAGGTTACGGCTCACCGAGGTTGGGGATCCGACGATCCGCCACCCGCCCGATGCTCCGGCCGCCCGCCATCGCCAGCCGTACCGCCTCCGCCTTGAACTCGGGCGTGAACGCTCTCCGCTTTCTCCGTCCCATCCCTACCTCCTGGTGCCGTCGGGGATGTCCGCGGAAGCGGGGGAGCACCAGACCGAGCGAGCTTCAAGGCCCGCGCTTCCTCCGTGCGCGCTCCTTGAGAGCCGCAGCCACTATCTCGCCGACGCGCTCCTTTTCATCATCTACGAGCTTTTCTAGTCTGCGCTGAAACCAGAGCCCAAACGGACTATCTATAGGAAGCGGTAGCCCGAGGTCTCCGGGCTCCTGACCCAGCCATGTGATCGGCAGCCCGCATGTCTCCAGCGCGTGTCGCGCGTACCGCATGGCACTTTGGATTGCCTGGACGGCGTCGACCCCTTCGGCATACTGGATGTCCGGCTCCAGCCCATCAAGAAAAACAGGGCACGTCCACGAGCCGCTCGCCGAGGCCGGTTGTATTGGTTCGCCGATCTTTAGAACGATCTCGCGATCTGGTTCACCTTCGACGCTATACCGACGAACGGCTATGACCTTGTATTTTTGTCGAGCCACCCGCGCAGGATAGCTAAAATTCGTAGATGCACCCGTTGATCCACTTGACGGGCCTGTCGAAGCGATGCGACCAGCAACGTGCCCGTTGGTCACTTTCCGTGAGCGAGCGACAGAATGCCTCCTTGACCGTCACCCTGTCCGCGGCGATGGCAATGCACAGGGTAAGCTCGAAGGTATCTCGCGGCTTGGCCTCGTCCGCTCCCTCGCTTGCAGTGGCAACGCTCGGTTCCTCGCTCGTCTCGTCGGCCGCGTTCTCACTCGATTCACATATGCAGGATGGGAGTGAGGGCAAGTCAAAACTGGCGATCAAACGCTCGCCGCTCATGGCTGCTCCCGCTTGCGACATCTACGCCAGCCGAGGTGTGCCGCTGATGCTCCCTGACAACACCACGGACGCCGAGCGCCAGCGCGTACGTCGGCAGCGGAACGCTCCTCCTGGCGGGTGTTCGTCAACCGATCGATCGACGAGCGAGTCTATGGGCGAGAGTACGGCGCCACTCCCGGCTTGCCGAGCTCGCGGGTTGAGGCACCGACCCTGGTTGAGCCTGGTTCCCTGCACCGTCTCGTGCGCCGCGCCGGCCAGGCGTTCGTCGCCGGAGGCGCGTCGCTTGCCGAGCGGCTCGTGAAGGTCGCCCTCGGCGTGGCGGGCGTGGGGCGTTGACGCTCGACCCTGGTTGAGGCCCCGCCCCCCGCGGCCGACCCAGGTTGAGGCTCCGGGAGGTTCCGCCGAGCGCGTGTGCGCGGCGCTCTCCTCGCCCGACACGCTGGCGCGTCGATGTCTCGCGGGCGGTTGCCAGGTCGCGATCGCTTCGCTATCTTCTTGCTCGCCGAAAGAGGTAGGCCGGTTCAGGCGAGCCCCGGCCACTCCCATGACGGGAGCCCATGTCCCCTCCACCACGGAGTGAGGTCCCACGGCACCTGGACGCACGTGCGTCCTCCGTGGAGGCTCCCATGCAGCTCAATCACATCGATCTCCAGGTCCCCGACGTCGTCGAAACGGCCGCGTTCTTCGAGCGGCACTTCCAGTTCGAGGTCCACGGCAACCGGCACTCGCCGGCGATCGCCATCCTCACGGGGCCCGGCGACTTCACGCTCGTCCTCCAGCGCCGGCGCGAGGCGGACGGCCCTTATCCGGAGGGCTTCCACATCGGCTTCCTCGTCGACGACGTGGCCACCGTGTACGACAAGCACGCGGCGATCGTCGCGGCGGGCATCGACAGCGGCCCCGTGAGCGAGAACGGCCGCGGCGTGATGTTCTATTTCAAGGCGCCCGGCGACATCCTCATCGAGGTGAGCTGCCGGCGCCGCCCGCTCCCCGCGGTGCGCGCCGACGCATGACGGCGACGCGCCGCCCGGACGCGCTGAGGCCCGACCCAGGTTGAGGCGCCGCCGCGGCCCACCGAGGTTGAGGTTCCGGTTCCCCGCCGCGGCCCCCACCGAGGTTGAGGTTCCGCTGAGGTTGAGGTTCCGGTTCCGCCGCGGCCCACCGAGGTTGAGGTTCCGGTTCCGCCGCGGCCCCCACCGAGGTTGAGGTTCCGGTTCCGCCGCGGCCCCCACCGAGGTTGAGGTTTCGAGGTTGAGGTTCCGAGATTGAGGTTCCGAGGTTGAGGTTCCGGTTTCCCGCCGCCCCCCGCCGAGGTTGAGGTCCCGGCCCACCGAGGTTGAGGTTCCGACGATGCCCGGCCTGGCCTATCGTGCTCGGCCATGCGCCCGTTGGCCCTGCTCTTTGGCTCGTCCACCGTCCTGTTTTCCGTTGCTTGCGGCCCTGCCCAGCCTCAGGGGGGCCCGGGAGCCCCCCTGAAACCCCCGGGGTCCTCGACGGAGGCGGGCGGCGCGACACCCGCGAGCGAGACGCCTCCGCTCGCCGGGAAGGCGCGAGGCAACGTCACCGTCACGCTGCTTTACACGACGGACGAACATGGCTGGCTCGAGAGTCTGTCCGACGACGGCGTGAGCCGCGGCGGCGCGGCCGAGCTGCTCGGGCGGCTCGTGAAGTATGAAGGGCATTGCCCAGGGCCTGTTCCCGCGGGCATCGAGCCGGCAGGAGCGCTCACTCCCCCCTCGCCAGAGGATTGCACCTCGCCGCGCACGCTCCTCCTCTCGGGCGGCGACAATTTCACAGGCCCCGCCATCTCGACGTACTTCAACGGCGAGCCCATGGCGAGCGCGATGGGCCGCATGGGTTATGCCTCCTCGGCGTTCGGCAATCACGAATTCGATTTCGGCGTGCCTCGATTCACGAAGCTCCGTGACCTCGCGCGACTGCGCTACCTCGCGGCGAACGTGAAGATCGACGACGCCAAGCTCGCGGGCGATCTCGACATCCGGCGCTACGAGGTCTTCGAGCGCAAGGGCGTGAAGATCGGCGTCGTGGGGCTCGCCGCGGCAGATACGCTGAAGGCCGCGATGGCCGAGCGCTTCAAGGGGATCACGTTCGAGCCCACCGAGGCCTCGCTCGACAAGGCGATCCACGAAGCGCGGGAGAAGGGAGCCGCCGACGTCGTCGTCGTGACCGCGCACGAGTGCCCCGACAACCTCGTGCCCATCGTGGAGAAACACCCGGAGTGGCGGCTCGCGTTCGTCGGAGGGGGCCACTGCCACAAGAAAATCGACTCTCACGCAGGCGACACGCCCGTCATCAGCCCCGGCTGGCGCCTTCACCAGTACGCCCGCGTCGCCATCACCATCAACCCCGACAATCCCCCGCAGGCCCGCGTCGTCACCATCAGCCATGGCATCGTCGACGTCGCGACCGATCCGCAAGTCCCGGCGGATCCCCCGCTCGCCCGGCTCGTCACGGCGTGGAAAACGAAGGTCGACAGCGCGCTCGGGAAGGTCATCGGCTATTCGGAGGGCGGGATCGGCCCGGAGGAGGCTGTCGGCAAGCTCGTGAGCGACGCCTGGCTCCACGAGCTGGGCGGCGACGTGGCGATCATGAACCGAGGCGGCGTGCGGCAAACCATTCCGCGAGGGCCGATCACGCACGCGACGATCTGGGGCGTGCTCCCGTTCGATAACCGCCTGGTGAAGGTATCCATCGACGGCGCGTCGCTCGCAAAGGACCTGGAGGCGAAGTCGTTCATCGTCTCCGGCGCGAAGAGAGCGCCAAACGGAGATTGGTCCGTGGGCGGCAAGCCGATGGATCCGAAGAAGCGCTACACGGTCATCATCACCGATTTCATGTACGGGGGCGGTGACGGCGCCGTCTTCGCGGCGCAGGATCCGAAGCCCGTGGGGACGGGGATCTCGTGGCGAGATGCGGTGATCGCCTGGATCGAAAAGAAAAAGAGCGCAGAAGGCGCGCCGCTCGAGAAGAAGCTCGGCGAAAAGCCGGCGCCAGCGGGCAAACAGAGATAATCGATCGGGCCTAACGAGCGCCTCGTTGCTACCGGCGCCGCTTCGCCAGCGCCGCGCCGAGCTTGGCGAGCTTTTTCTCGTCGGCAAACCAGGAGAGGCATTCAAGGCGCGTTTTGCGTTGCGTCGCGGAAAGGCTCTTTCCATTGTCGAGCTTCCCCGCGAGCGCCTCGAGCAGGAATGCCTCGGTCGAGGGGTGCCAGGCGTAAAAGAGCGGCCAGAGCGACTTCGCTGGCAGGCGCGTCAGGCCGTAATGACCTGGCACGGATTGCTCGCGGCGGATGAGCTCGATCAGCGCCGGGGCGAGCTTCGCGCCGTCCGCCCGCTCGAGCGGCTTGGCGAGCTTCACCCAGGCCGGCCGCGGCGTGGCGAAGGATCCCCAATCGTTTCGGAAGAGCTGCCGGTGAGCGGCGAGCGCCGCGGCGACCGCCTCCATCGGCGCGCCGGCGTGGACCGTCGCGTCGAAGACGTCGCGCAACGGGTCGAGCTTGTCGAGCCTTGCCTCGAGGTGCCGCCTCAGGCGGCTCCATGCGTCGTCGCCTAGCGCGGAGAGGACCCGCTCCTCGTCGAACGCCTCGGCGTCACCGAGCGCTCGCAGGAAGACGAAGAAGGGCGCGCGCTCGGCCTTTTCATTGCGGGGCAAGACATCGAACGCGATCTCGTGCGCGTCGTCGAGGACGCTCTCCAGACGGTCGGCGTCGCGCCGGTCGGCGAAGCGATCGAGGAGCGGTCGGGCCCGCTGCACGAGCTCGAGACGATCGGGCAGCTTCACGCCGTCCGCCTCGCCGAGCTTCCACAGGGCCGCCGAGTGATCGACGATGGCCTTGACCAGGGCGAAGGCGATCGGAATCGACGTGCCGCGCTCGCGAGCGTCGGGGACCACCCGCCAGGGCTGTGCGCACCAGACGGCGGCCGCTCGGCTGCGTTCGTCGTCGCTACGCTCGCTCGCAAGGAACCAGTCGGGGTCGAAGCACCCCGGGATCGCGCCCCCGTTCTCCTTGCCTGCACGCTCGAGGCGCCGGATGTCCTCCCCGTGGAGGTCGCCTTGCCAGGAAAGCCCGGCGGCGGAAGCGAGCGCCCGCGCCCGGCGATAATCGTCGAGCGCGCCGGCGGTGTCTCCCGATCCTTCGCGGACCAAGGCCCGCGCGGCGAAGATGCGCGCCTCGAAGCCGCGATCCGTGACCCCCTGGCCGGCGCGGGCGCGCGCCTCGTCGCCTCGAGCGCGCTCGTCGATGAGGGCGACCGCCTCCCCGGCGAGCACGCGCGCCCTCGCGAGGAGCGACGAGCGCTCTGTCTCGGACATGGCCTTGGCTTTTTTTGTCTTCGGGCGGTCGCGGCAGGGGTCTTCCCCGCCCGCGAGCTTCCCGAGAGAGCGCGCCACCCGCGCGAGCCCCATCGCCCTTCGATCCTGCCGGTCGCCCCGATGAAAGAAGCCGAGCGAGAGCCCTTGCGCCGGGTCGTCGATCGGCTCGGCCGCGCGCCAGTCCTCCGCGGCGGCGCGCTCGTCGCCCCGGTAGAGCCGGCATTCCCAGCGGGCGCGGAGCAGCTCTGCGCCGGCAATCCCCGCGTCGAGCGCCGCCGACAGCCACGGCTCGGCCTCGGCGTAGGCGCTGCGCTCGAACAGCTTGTACCCGAGCATCTCGGCGATCCCCACCGCCGTCTCGAAGACGGCGCCGTCCCCCTCTTTCAGCCACGCCTCGAGCGCAGGCTGGATGTTCTTCATGAACGTGAGGTGATTGTCGTTCGAGAGGTGCTTCGTGGTGGCTCGATAATGCTTGGCCACGAAGAGGCGCTCGCGAGGATCGCTGCTCCCGGCGTGAGACGCGAGCGCTTTCAGGTGGCCGCCGAGCGAGGAGGTCGGGCTGGTCCGCTGCTCGAGCTCCGACAGCTTCGCGAGCACCTCCTTCCGGAGCCCGTTCGGCACGGCGCGCTCGAGCTCCAGCCAATAACCGGAGTCGACGTCAAGGACGTGCCGGAGGAGGAGGACCGCCTCTTCGTGCGCATCGTCATCGAGCGCGAGGGCGATCCGGCCCACCGCGGGCAGCGCCGCCCGCTGGAGGTTCTGCCAGTTGTCCCATTGCGTCGAGAAGCTGAGGGGATAAGGGGTGAGCGTCGGCAGCAGACAGCAGAGGCCGTGCCCCTCGCTCGCGCGGGCCTTGGTCCAGAGCTGCCCGGCGAGGAGGTAGAGGGCGGAGCCCCGCTGGCGGATGATGGCCGGCCCGCCCTCGCCTGCGTGGAGCGTCACTTCGATCGACGTCCCGACGAGTCTCGCGGTGAACGGGGGGACTTCGCGCGTTCCTTGGAGGAAGTTCGATGCAAAGAGCGCAAAAAACTCCGCGAGTGCGTCGTGCAACGCTGCATTTGCATGCATCGGGAGCGATCGTAGCACGCGGTCTGCGATGTGCGCTGTCGCGCGGAGCCGGCCCTCGATCACGGGGCGCAGACATGGCGGGCTCCTTCCGGCGCACCAGCTCCGGGCCGCCGGGGCGGGAGAAGGTGAGCGCCTGCTTGGCCACCGCCGCCGCGCCGTGGACCTCGCGGGCGGCGAGCCGATGGGGGTGGCGGCCGGGGTGAGACCCGACCCTGGTCGAGGTTTCGAGGTTCCGGCGTGATGAGGCCGGTGAGACCCCACCGAGGTTGACGCCGCGAGGTCGACGCCCTGGCGGAGCCTCCGACCGAGGTCGACGCCGCGACGTCGATGCCTTGGCGGAGCTTCCGACCGGGGTTGAGGTCCCCAGTAACTGAATCGGTTCAGTTTTCTGCGCACCTCCGTGGTATGGCCGGTCCTGGTTTCCACCACGCGGCCTGACGATCGACGCTCCGGGCCGCGATCACCCAGCCCGCTCGTGCAGCGGCAAGGAGCCATCATGCGACAATCTTCGTTCTTGAGCCTTGGCTCGTCAGGCGCTCTCGCCCTCCTCCTCGCGGCGCTCGGATGCGACTCGTCGGACGGGTCGTCCTCTGGCGCCGGCGCTCAGGGCGCCGGCGGTCAGGGGGCGACGAGCAGCGCGAGCGGCTCCGGCGGCGCTGGCGGTCAGGGGGCGACGAGCAGCGCGAGCGGCTCCGGCGGCGCGGCGGGCACCGGCGGCTCCGGCGAAGCAGGCGGCGGCGCGGCGGGCACCGGCGGCGCCGGGGAAGGGGGCGGCGGCGCGCCGCCGGCGCCGCTCTGGGACTGGACCGGCATCGTCGGCACGGGGCAGAGCCTCTCTGTCGGCGCGGAGGGCACGCCGCCCCGCACCACGACGCAGCGCTTTCACAACCTCAAGCTGTCCCTCGGGAACGCGAGCGTGCCCCCGTTCGACGCGGCGAACACGGCCCTCTCCCTGGTGCCGCTCGTCGAGCCGATCCGCGCGTTCGCGACGACGTACCCGAGCGCCTACCCGAAGAACATCTATGGCGAGACGCCACACACGGCCATGGCCGACCAGATCTCGTCCCTCGCGGAGGCGGCCGCAGGCGGCGACCACGTCACGGTCCACACCGTCGTCGGCGAGAGCGGGCAGCCGATGAGCGTCCTCCGGAAGGGCGCCACCCAGACGGCCTCGGGCGACACGTCGATGGGCCGCGCCTACGCGGCGACGCTGTTCGAGGCGGAGGCCGTCACGCGCCTCGCCAGGGCGGCCGACAAGACGTATGGCGTCGGCGCCATCGTGATCACACACGGCGAGGCCGACGCCGGCAGCGCGACCTACCAGGACGAGCTGGCAAAGCTGTGGTCCGACTACAACCAGGATCTCCTCCGGATCACCGGCCAGTCGCGGAGCATCCCCCTGCTCGTGTCCCAGCAGAACTCGGTGCACACCGACGCCGGCACGCGGTCGACGTCGACGCAGGCGCAGTGGCGCGTCGGCGTGGACCACCCGGGCGATATCGTCTGCTCGGGTCCGAAGTACCAGTATCCGTATGCGAACGATCACATCCACCTGAACGCGAACGGGTACCAGCTGCTCGGCGAGAAATTCGGCCAGATCTTCTTCGAGAAGGTCGTGCTCGGGAAGGACTGGCAGCCGCTCCAGCCGACGCGCGTCGAGCGCAGCGGCGACGTCGTCACGGTGCACTTCCATGTCCCGGTGCCGCCGCTCGCCTGGGACAGCGCGCTGCCGTCTCCCCACCAGACGGCGTTCACGGAGTGGGCGCAAGGCCGCGGCTTCGAGCTCTGGAGCGGCAACACCCGGATCCAGATCAGCGGCGTGGAGATCTCCGGCGATTCGGTGCAGATCACCGCGCGGAACCTCCCCGCTTCCGGCGTGATGGTCGGCTATGCGATGACGACCGACGGGACGTCGATGACGGGCGGCACGATCCGCTGGGGTCAGCTGCGCGACTCGGATCCGTTCGTCGGCTCGACGACGGGCAAGGCCCAGCCGAACTACAGCGTGGCATTCGAGATGAACGTCCCCTGAAGGGCGGCTCCGGCGCGGCGTTCCGGACCGGAGCGCCCGCGGGCGGCGCTGCGCAGACGCAGCACCGCGCGCTTGACAAGACAGACCTGTCTGTCTAAACCAGGGCGGTGCGGGATGCCAGGAGCCACATCCTCGCGGTCGCGGAGCGCCTCTTCTATGCGGAGGGGTACCGCGCCGTCGGCGTCGATCGCCTGATCGCCGAGGCGGACGTCGCCAAGGCCACGTTTTACCGACACTTCCGGACGAAGGACGACCTGCTCGTGGCGGTGCTCGAGGCGCGCGACGCGCGCTTTCGCGAGTGGCTGGCGAGGCGTGTCGAGGCCCTCGCGGCCGATCCGCGCGATCGGCCGCTCGCGGTCTTTGACGCGCTCGCCGAGCTGTTCGCGGCGGACGATTTCCGCGGCTGCGCGTTCCTCAACACGATGGTCGAGGTCGCGAGCCGGAGCCACCCGGCGCACGAGGCCGCGCAGCGGCACAAGCAGCGGCTCATCGACTATTTCGAGGAGCTCTTGCGCGAGGCCGGCGTGCCGGCGGCCAGCGCGCTCTCTCCGCAGCTCCTCTTGCTGATCGACGGCGCGATCGTGACCGCCGTCCGCGAGGGAGGACCGGGCGCCGCCGCGCGCGCGCGGTCTCTCGCCGAGACCCTCATTGCAACAGCGCGGCCAGGAAGGCGACGACGATGAACCGGTTCACGGGTATCCCGAGCAGGTGGAATGGACGTGCCGAGCAGCCCCCGCGGCCCGCCGCGGAGGAGCCCGGCGCGAGCGCGCCAACGATCGCTCTCCCGCGCACGCCGCGGGCGGCCGTGGGGTCGATCGTCGCCGCGCTTGTCGCGCTTTCCCTGGCGGCCTGCGCTTCGCCGGACCGCGGTGGCGCCAGCGCGCCGCCGGCCTGCGCGCCGGCCGCGACCGCGCCGCCAGCCGCCGCGGACGCCGCGGTCGACGCCTCGAGCGGGCGCCTCCAGTGGCGCGGCGGCCCGACGGCGATCCTCGAGCGCGACGGCCTCCGGCTGCTCACCGATCCCGTCCTCGGGCCGCGCGGCCCATCCGTGTTCGTGCTCCCCAAGCACCCGTCGACCGGCGTCGAAAACGCGCCGATCGCCCGCTACACCGACCCTCCTGCGGAGCCGATAGGGCACCTCGACGTCATCCTCCTCAGCCATAACCACGCTGACCATTTCGACGCCGTCGCGAAGGAGACGCTCCCGAAGGACGTCACCTTCGTCCTCCCCCCCGACGCCGTCGCGGCCGCGCGCGCCGCGGGGTTCACGAAGCTCACGCCGCTCGATTGGGACCAGGAGACCGTCCTCCCGACCCGCGCCGGCCGCCTGCGGATCCTCGCCGTCCCGGCGAACCATACCCACGACGCGGCGCTCGACGCGACGCTCGGCAAGGGCAACGGGTATGTGCTGCGCTGGGAGGGCGCGGCGCCCTATTCGATCTACTGGACCGGCGATTCGGTCTTCACCGAGCCGATGCGCGCGGTGGCGGCTCGCTTTGCGCCCATCGACCTCTGGCTGCCGCACCTCGGCGCGGTCGGCGTCGACGGCGCGCGCGGCCTCCGCACGATGGACGCGGAGGAGGCGGTCGCCGCCGCGGCGCTGCTCCGCGCCCGCCATGTGATCCCTATTCACCACACCACCTTCGCGCACTACCGCGAGCCGGTGACGGCGTTCACCCAGCGCGCCGCCTCGAAGAACCTGCCCGCGCAGATCCACGTCCCGACGGACGGCGCGTGGATGCCCCTGCCGCGCTGAGCCTGCGACGGCGCGCCCGCGGCGCCGCCGCTCTGCCGTTCAGGCCAGCCATTTCAGGAGGAAGAGGCCCACGGTCGCGGCGAAGCCGACGAACCAGACCGCGCTCCGGGCAGTGGCCTTGTCGCCGAGGTACATGGCGAGATAGAGCGCGCGCGCGGCGACGTGGGTGACGGCGAGGATGGCGCTCCAGCGAGCGTCGGCGCCCGCGAGGTGGGCCGTGAAGACGGCGGCGGCGAAGGGCGCGAACCCCTCGAAGGCGTTCTGGTGGGCGGCGAGGGCGCGGCGCCCGACACCGGTGAGCTTGGCCTGCTGGTCACGCGGGTTGCGGTTGTCCAGGCCCTCGGGCTGCTGCGCCTGGGCCCTGGCGACGAACAAGCGGGGCACGTAGATGAAGAGAAATGAGATGAAGACGCAAGTCATCGGAATGGTCATCGGGTCCCTCTCGAGCGCACGGGCTCCTCGGAGCGAGGAGCGACTCTAACGGGCTCCCGCCGCCGGCGCGAGCGCCAAGCGTCGCGGCCGCTCCCACGGCCCGCGCCGGCTCGGGCAGCTCGGCCTCGCGGTCGCGGCGCGCCCGATCGGCGGGCGCGCGTGCCGGCGGAGGGACGGGAGCAGGCGGTCCGCGGGAGGGCCCCGAGGAGCTCTGTGTGAAAAGGAGTTGCCGGGGACGAGAGGTTCGACGAAGGTTCGTTCAGGTGCACCTTGAGCCAAGATCCTGTCGTGTCGCGCCCGCCGCTGCCGCCCTTCACCGCCGAGACCGCCGCCCGGAAAGCGCGGTTGGCGGAGGATGCCTGGAACAGCCGGGATCCCGCGCGCGTGGCCCAGGCGTACACCGTCGATAGCCGCTGGCGGAACCGGGCGGAGTTCTTCGAGGGGCGGGCGGCGATCGAGGCATTTTTGCACCGCAAATGGCAGCGGGAGCTCGATTATCGCCTGATCAAGGAGGTCTGGGCATTCACGGGGGACAGGATCGCGGTGCGCTTTGCTTATGAATGGCACGACGACAGCGGGAGCTGGTACCGGTCCCATGGCAACGAGCAGTGGGAGTTCGACGCGCAGGGGCTGATGCGGCGGCGCGAGGCGAGCATCAATGACGTGCGGATCGCGGCCGAGGAGCGGAAGTTCCACTGGCCGCTCGGGCGGCGACCCGACGAGCACCCGGGGCTCAGCGAGCTCGGCTTGTAGCGGCCGGCGCTGCGCCGGTCCGAGATGGCGTCTGCGGTGGGCCTCGGCACTGGAATGCTCGGGGGATGCGGTGTTGACACCGCCGCCGTCCCCTCGATAGACTCCCCGGCGTCGAGGGCGTTCGGCAGACCGGGAGAACGATGGTCCGGCGTACAGGGGCTCCCGCTGGGGCGTGAGACCTTCGCGATCCTGGCTGACGGCGTGTCCTTGCGCGGGTGAACGACACAGGATGCCGAGCGAGCTCATGTCCAGCTCTCAAGACAAGCCCGAGATCGCCACGGCCTACGATCGCTGGGCCGCGACGTACGATGACGATTTCAACAGGACGCGCGAGCTGGCGGCGGAGGTCCTCCGGCAACGCGGCCTTTCGCTGGCCGGCCGGGACGTGCTCGAGATCGGCTGCGGCACCGGGCGCAACACGGAGTGGCTCGACGAGCGAGCGAGCAGCGTCCTCGCGCTGGACTTCTCCGAGGGGATGCTGGGTCGCGCGAGGGCCCGCGTGCGTTCTCCCCGCGTCCGGTTCGTGCAGCACGACATCCGCGCTTCGTGGCCCCTCGCGGAGGCCTCGTCCGACGTCGTGATTGCCATGCTCGTGCTGGAGCACATCGAGCACGTCGACGCGGTCTTCGCCGAGGCTGCCCGCGTCTTGCGCGCGGGAGGAGAGCTCTTTCTGTGCGAGCTGCACCCCGTGCGACAGATGCGCGGCGGGCAGGCCAATTTCGTCAACCCGGAGACGGGCGAGCCCGAGCGCGTGACCGCGTTCCTGCACGACGTCTCCGAGTACGTGAACGCGGGCCTGGGCGCCGGGTTCGAGCTCGTTCACCTGGGCGAGTGGCGCGACGCAGAGGCGCTCAGGAGCGATCTGCCGCGGCTCCTGTCCGTGCAGCTCCGGCGCATGGCGCGTCCTTCGCCTGGGGCATAATCAACGTCCTCACCGACAGCTCCTTGCGACGCGCGGCATCGCGGCATGGTGCCCGTCACTCGCTTGTTCAAAGCGGGGAGCAGGTACGCGCGTTACGGGCCCATCCGCGTCGTTCGGCTCGCCGCGGCGTACTTTCGTGCGCCTCACTCGCGTGCCTGGCGGTTGAGCCCGTATCTCACGAGCTTGCTCCCCGCCATAACGGCTGAGCCCGTATCGCACGAATCTGCACTTCGCTATAGAACGCATCGGCGCCTTCTGCCATGCTCCGGGCCGTCGGAACAAACCTGCGAGGAGATTGCAATGAAGCTCTACTACAACCCCCAGAGCCGCGCAGCGATCACCAAGTGGATGCTGGATGAGTGCGGCGCCACGTACGAGCTCGTCCCCATCAGCCTCGAGAAGCGGGAGCACAAGACGCCGGAGTTCTTGAAGGTCAACCCGGCTGGCAAGCTGCCCGCGCTGGTGGACGGCGACGCCAAGCTCTTCGAGAACGCGGCGATCTGTCTTTATCTGGCGGACAGATTCCCCGAGGCGAGGCTGGCGCCGCGGATCGACGCGCCGCAGCGGGGGCGTTATCTGTCGCTGATGGTCTACTCGACGTCGCAGCTCGAGCCGTCGATGGGGGATCGCCTGATGAAGATCGAGACGCAACCCCAGCGGGGGTGGACGGATTTCGCCACGGTCACGGACGTGATCGAAGGCGAGCTAGGGGACGGGCCTTATCTGTTCGGCGACTGGTTCACCGCGGCCGACGTGATGATCGGCTCGATGTTCATGTGGGCGCGCCTGTGGGGAAATGCGACGGGACGGCCCAGGCTGGAGGCCTATATCGACCGCTTGCAGGCGCGTCCGCACGCGATGAAGATGCGGAAATGAGCGGATCGCCTGGCCGCGGCGCTCGAGGTTGACGACCTTGCCGAGCTCTCCGGCGCTGCGCCACGTCGCGCGCGGGGCGCGTCGCGGTGACCGTCGTTCGGGTGACGTGGGTTGGGCCATGGGTCTATGATGTGCGCCATGAAGCTCTCGTCGCGCCGGCGCCGTCGCGTGCTCGCGTCCTCGTTCGTCGTCACGGTGGCCGGCGGTGCGGCGGCTTGCGGCACGGCCCAGCCGCCGCCCGATCCGCCGGAGCTGATCGCCAACCCGCCGCGCCTGGATCTCCCGCCGACGAATTCGCCTGGCGTAGGGGATGCGGCCGCGCCCGGCGACGCCGGGACGACGGAGACGCAGGACACGGCGGCTCCGGAGGCGTCGCAGGACGCCGGGACGACGTCGGCGCAGAGCGAGGAGGAGCCGCTTCCGCCGCCCGTGCAGGGGGGGAGGGTGGTTCGGGGCCCGGACGGCACGTGCAGGCAGTTTTTACCGAACCCCTGCCCGCGGCCTCAGCCGTCTCGCGACGGACGCCCTCCCGTGGTCATCATGTGCAACCCGCCGCCGCCCCAGAGGGTCGCGTGTCCGCCGGAAGCCAGCCAGCCGTGACGGTGGGGCCGCCCTCTGGAGCAGACGATACGACTCCCGTAGATCCCGCCCTCCTCGAGCGCGCTCTTGCGCTCTACGGGCTCGATCCGGCGACCTGCCGGTCCATCGGCGGCTTCGAGAGCCAGGTGTTCGAGGCGCGGCGCAGCGACGGCGTCTTCGTCCTGAAGCTCGGGGATCCCGGGCGCAGGTCCCCGGACGCGGTCGAGGCGGAGTGCGAATGGCTGGAGTACTTGACGGCGCAGGGCGTCCACGCCGCCCCGGCGATCCGGGCCGCCGACGGACGTTATGCGGCATTGCTCGGCGGGCACGGCCAAGCCGTCTGCGTGCGCGCGTACGCGAAGGCGCCCGGCGCTCCGCTCTCTGTCGACGATCTGACGCCGGACATGGCGACCGCCTGGGGGCGGCTCCTGGGGCGCCTGCACGCCACGACCAAGGTGTATGCTCCGCCGTCATCGAGGCGGCGTCATGCGTGGCATGAGGAGGGCGACTTCGCCAATGCGCGGGAGCTCTTGCCGGAGGACGAGCGCGACCCGATCGGCGGCCGGCTGGAGCGGCTCATCGCGGAGCTCCGGGCCTTGCCGACGGACCGCGACGCCTTCGGCCTGGTGCACACGGACGCCCACTTCGGGAACGTGCTCAAGGATGGCGGCGCGCTGACGTTGATCGATTTCGACGACTGCGCCTACGAGTGGTTCGCGAGCGATCTCGGGATCATCCTCTTCTATGTCGCGATCGACCCGCTCGGGCCGGGGCGGCCGCCCGAGCTCCTCCGGATGTTCCGCGACAGGTTCCTGGACGGCTACGCCCGGGAGAACGCGCTCTCCGCGCGATGGCTGGCGGAGATGGACCGGTTCATGAAGCTGCGCGAGCTCGTGCTCTACACGGCGATCCGCCGGGTCAGCCGGCGCGAGGCGCCGGACGCCTGGTGTCGCGCTTATCTGGAGCGCCACAAGCCGCGCATCCTCGGCGATCGGCCGGCGTGGCCGGAGGCAGGCTGAGAGCGCCTGGGATGGCCGGGCTGGCGCAGGCCTCGGGCCGCTGAGCGCCCTTTTTGACTCTGCTCTTCCGTGATCCCGTGAGAGCACCTTTGCGCACCCGCGCCGCTGGACTCCGTGGTTCACGCGGTATGCCTGGGAGTCGTCCACGGTGCGTCCGCCCGCGGCTCCAAAGCGCTGTGCACGGGCGCGCGCGAATTCGACGCAGCTTGCCCGTCGCTCAGCCGCCCTGTCGAGCCGGCTCACAGCCCGCGGGCGGCCGCGGCGCGAGCATCGGGTGCAGCTCGGCGACTCCGAGCCGCGCGCGCCCCGCGAACTCGTAGGCGTCGTCGGTCGCGGCGATGTGCTGCGTCGCCGCGTGGATGTCCCGGAAGCACCGCTGCAGCGGGCTCGCCGCGTAGAGCGCGCCCCCGCCGCCGGCCCGGTAGGCGAAGCTCGCGACCTCCGCGGCGACGTCGGTCACATACGTCTGGACGAGCCGGATCGACGCCCAGTCCTCGATCGAGAGCGCCTCTCCCGCGCGCGCCTGGTCCCACATCCGCCCGAGCGCGTCGAACGCGTAGGCCCGCGCCGCGGCGAGCTTCGCCTCCGCGCGCCCGAGGTCCATGTGGAAGGCCGCGTGGCTGCCCAGCGCGAGCTGCGGCCAGGCCTTCACGCGGCGCGGGGCGGCCGCGGCGATCTCGTCGAGCGCGCGCCGTCCGATGCCGAGCGCAAAGCCGACGTGACCGGCAGCGAGCAGGGCGATCAAGGGGAGCGAAACCAGCGCGCCGCCGCGCCGCTGAGGGGCCCCCGGGAAGGGGCATGTCCGCGCCTCGGGCACGAACGCGCCCTCGATCCGGTAGTGGTCGCTCCCGGTGCCGCGCAGGCCGGCCACGTCCCACGTGTCCTCGATCACCACCTGCTCGCGCGGGACGGCGAGGCTGAGCATCTCGGGCGGCCCCGCCGGAGGAGCCCCGCCCTCCGGCGCCGCGATGGCGCCCGTGAACACCCAGGACGCGTGGCGCACGCCGCTGCCGAAGGCCCAGCGGCCCTCGAGCACGTAGCCCCCGGGGACGCGCCGCGCGAGGCCGGACGGCATCTGGAGGCCCGCGAACGTCGGGAACGGCCCAGCGAACACCTGGCGGGCGCCCTCGTCCGGCAAGGTGCCCCCGGCGAGCGCGGCGAGCAGCGCGCTGATCATCAGCGACCACCCCGCCGAGGTGTCCGCGCGCGCCATCGCCTCGAAGACCTCGACTTGCGTCAGCGGGTCGCTCTCGACGCCGCCGAGCGCGCGCGGCGCGGCCATCGCGAGGAGGCCGCTCGATTGCAGCGCGTCGACGACCGCGGGCGCGAGCGTGCGCAGCCGCTCGGACGCCTCGGCATGGGCGGCTGCGACGCCGCGGACGCGCTCCACGGCGGCGAGGAGGCGTTCGCGCTCGGGGGATCGACGGGGCTCGGACATACGGGGCTCCTTTCCTGGATCGCTGTGCAGCGCGCCGGCCTCTCCGGGCCACCCGCGCGCCCGATGATGACACTGACAACATTCGGAAAGTTTCCACCGCCTACATTTTCTTCGCGACCGCCTGCAGACCCTTTGTCCTGCGCCCCCGCGGCCCTGCGCCCCGGCGGCCCTTTGTCCAGCGCCGCCTGCGCCCTGCGCCCGCGACCCTGCGCCCCGCGGCTCCTCCGTGGACCGCGGCCTTCGTGGTATCGTGCGCCTGCGCTGTGGCTTCCCCCGCAAGGCGCCGCCGTCCGCGCGCGCGCACCACACCTGCTCCCGCGTCGCGCACCTCACCCGCGCCCGCGTCGCGCGCCGCCGACCGGCCCTACCACCACGGCGACCTCCGGCGCGCCGTGCTGGAGGAGGCGCTCTCGCTCATCGAGGAGCAAGGGAACGCGAGCTTCACGCTGCGCGAGGTCGCGCGGCGCATCGGCGTCTCGCACGCCGCGCCTTACCGCCACTTCGCGGACAAGCGCGCCCTGATGACGGAGCTCGCCGTCCAGGCGAGCGCGGCGCTCGGCGGGCGGATCTCCGCCGCGCTGGAGGGGGCCGGGGGCGACCTCCGAGCGCGCTTCCTGGCCGCCGGCTTCGCCTATGTCGCCTTCGCGCTGGAGCACCCCGCGCCCTTCCACGTGATGTACTCCGGCGAGGTGGACGTGGACGACCCGCGGGTCGCGGCGGCCACCTCGCAGAACCTGGGGCTGCTCCTCGGGTTCATCGAGGAGGCGCAGCGCGCCGGCGCGTTCCCGCCCGGCGATCCGCGAACGCTCGCGGTCCCGATCTGGGCGATGCACCACGGCCTCGCGACCCTCGCGGCGTCGGGGGCCCTCGCAAAGGCCGGGCCGGCGGAGCTCCGGCGCATGGTCGACGACGCCCATGCGCGCCTGCTCGATGGGCTGCTCCTCGCCGCGCCCGGGCAGTCGCGCTCCTGATCCGTCCAGGCTACGATCGCCCTCCTTGTGCGTACCGCTGCGATCGCCCTGTCTGCCTTCGTCTTCGCCCTGTCGCCGGCCGCCGCTGCCGCCGAGCCGTCTCCCGAGCTGACGTTCCGGCCCGAGGTCGATCTGCCCATCACCGTCGTCGGCGGCGCCGCGTGGATCGCCACCGAGCTCGCCAAGAAGGGCCTCGCGCCCGCCTCGTGCCGCTGGTGCGCGGTCAACTCGCTCGACGCATCGACCCGCGGCGCGCTGGTATGGGAAGACAAGCCGGAGACCGCCCATGAGCTCAGCAATGTGACGGTCTTCGGCGTCGCTCCCGTCTCGGCGCTGGGCCTCACCGCGCTCGCCGCGTGGCACGACGGCCGGACCGCGAACAGCGCCGCCGATCTGGTGATCATCACCCAGGCGATGGTGGTGGCGATGGACCTGAACCAGCTCACCAAGTACATCGTCGGCCGCCAGCGGCCCTATGCTCATTTCGGCAACGACGAGGTACTCTGCGCTGGCCAGGGCTGCTCGCGCCCTCCTCCGGACGACGACGATCTCTCGTTCTTCTCGGGCCACACCACCGCCGTCTTCTCCCTCGCAGCGGCGAGCGGCACCGTGGCGTCGATGCGCGG
This sequence comes from Sorangium sp. So ce375, assembly GCF_051473855.1. Lineage (NCBI taxonomy): Bacteria > Pseudomonadati > Myxococcota > Polyangiales > Polyangiaceae > Sorangium > Sorangium sp. So ce375. Next base: position 6,826,655 of record NZ_CP150335.1, on the reverse strand, counting down.
CTATCGCATGGCGCCGTGGATCTGGGCGCAGGGGACGGCGATCGCCGTGCTCTCCGCATACCTGCGCATGGCGGGCGATCGCCATTACTTCACGGATGTGCTAACGGGCGCTGCGTTCGGCTCCGCGGCAGGGGTGCTGATTCCCACTCTGTTTCATCGCCCCCGCCCAGGCGTTGCCGGCCCGGAGACGCCGCGTTTCCGCGTCTCGCTCGCGCCGGCGCGCGGCGGCGCGGGCATGGGCGTCGCCGGCGCTTTCTGAGCCGAGTGGGGCAAAATCGGCCATCGACAAGTGGCAATGCTGCTCTCCGATGACGTAAGTAAGCAGTGTTGACAAACCCCAGATCGAATTTTACGCTATGCCTGTCAGCTAGGAATGCTGGCGCTCGGGCCGTCGTTGCCGGAGCGCGAGCTCACTACGTCGAATACGCCGTGCCGCCCTGGCGGTAACGGCGACGGCGAGCTGCGGTCCCTCACTGGGCACGCGCGCTTTTGCGGGCCCGTTTCGGCGGGGTTCCGTCAGCTCGGCCTCATGAAGGAGTCGACGACATGCATGTCGTTCACCATTCGTTACGCACCCGGTGGATCGCGGGAGGCCTCGCCGCCCCGCTCTTCGCCCTCCTTGCAGGCTGCAGCGATCAAGCGCTCGGGGCGCCCTTGTCGGCGCCCGGCGCAGAGCTGCCGCCTCGGTCCGCGACAGGCGCTGGCCGGGATCTGCCCCGGCGAGGCGCCGGTCACGGCGAGCCCGCGGCCCGGCCGGCCGCGACAGCGAGCGCGCAGCTGGAGCGCGACGCGCTGCTCCGGGAGGCCGGGCGGCTCGCGGAGATCAGGGCGGCGCTCGCGCGATCGCCGGAGGCGCCGCTCACCGTGCTCGATGAGCACCGGGCCGAGTTCCCGGACGGGCAGCTCGCGGCGGATCGGGAGATCGTCGCGATCGACGCGCTGCTGCGCAGCGGGCGCGACGACCAGGCGCGCACCCGCGCCGGGGCGTTTCTGCTGCAATTCCCGTCGAGCCCCCACGCGGGCCGCGTGCGCCGCCTGACCGACGCTGCGCCATGAGACGAGCCGACGGCGTCGCGCGGCGCCCCCATGACGTCGGATCGCCATCGAAGGAGGCTCGCGGCCGCAAAGGCCGCTGAGCCTCGGTCCGAGCGCCCGCGGGCGCCTCAGCCCCCGGGCGTCGGCTCGGACTCCGGCGGTGACATCCCGTCGACCACGACCGGATCGCTCTGCTCGACGAGGTGCGGCTTGCCCCACGTGTCGATGAAATGCCCCGACCGCTTCGCCTTTGTCTCCAGGTAGAAGCGGTTGTGATCGTTCGGCGGTATCACGTGCGGGATGCGCCCGACCACGGACACGCCGTATTGCGTGAGCTGCTGGACCTTGTTGGGGTTGTTCGTGATGAGCTCGACCGACCTCACGTTCAGGCTGCGCAGCATGTGCGCTGCGACGGCGTAGTCGCGCTCATCGTCCCTGAAGCCGAGCGCCAGGTTCGCCTCGACCGTGTCGAGCCCCTGATCCTGGAGCGCGTATGCCCGGATCTTGTTGATGAGCCCGATCCCGCGGCCCTCCTGGCGCAGATAGAGCAGGATGCCCCGATCCATGGTCTGGATCTTCTTCAACCCTTCGAGGAGCTGATCGCGGCAGTCGCAGCGCAGCGAGCCCATGACGTCGCCTGTCAGGCACTCGGAGTGCAACCGCGTCGGCACGTTCGAGGCGCCGATGACGTCGCCGTGAACCATCGCGATGTGCTCCTTGGCGTCGCGGTTGTTCCAGAACGCCACGATGCGGAAGTGGCCGGCGCGCGTCGGCAGCTCGGCGACGCCGACAACCCGCACGCAGACGTTCACGTGGCCAACCCCATCACAGTCGTGCTCTCGATCGCGGGCGACGAGCTCCAGCAGCGGATTCATCGAGTCGGTCATGTCCTGCCTCCGCGAGGAGCCGCCTCGCGAGCCGTTCCGTCGTGGGTAGAGGCGCGCACGTCTTACCAGAACACGACGGCCAGGCAACGCCCCGCCGCCGGGCGAGGGGGCGCTCCACAGGAGGACCCTTGTCGACACGGCACCTCGGCGCGTGCGTCCTGCCAACACCGGCCTTCGCGCAGGGAGAAGCTGTCGTGGTCGACACGCTACGGGGCGGCGGCCGCGGCCGCTCAGGCGCCTTCGGGCTGCCCTCGCTGGGCCGCGCCGGCGGCGGCCGCCTCGGGCCGCGACGCCGACCGTCCCGCGCGCAGCACGCGCAGGATCAGGCGAGGATCCAGGAGCGCCTCCGGTCCGTCGAGCATGTGCAGGGCGCGCACGAAGCGCACGTAGACCTCGCGATCTATTTGCGCAGCCCGGTGCAGCATCCCGGTGTACCAGCGCATGATCGGCTGGAGGAACGGCCGCCGGCCCCTGGTCTCGGGGTAGGCGAGGTCTTCCCCCGTGGACATCCGCCACGGCAGGTCGATCACCTTCGCCGCGGCCGCGTGGTAACGGCGGGTGAGCCCCGCGATCGCGCCGCGGTCCGCGCGGCGGCGCTGCTCGGTGAGCGCGGCGTCGAGCGCGAGCGCCTGGAGGCAGGCCGACGTCATCCCCTGGCCGTAGACGGGGTTGAAGCTGGCGAGCGCGTCGCCCAGCACGGCGAGCCCCTCGGGCATCCGCGCCATGCGCTCGTAGTGCCGCCGGAGGTGCGCCGGGAACTTGGAGACGGCGACGTCCGTCACCGGCTCGGCCTCGAGCAGCGCCCGGTAGAGCGCGTCGTTGGGAAGGCCCCGGGCGAACTCGAGGAAGCCCGCGGGATCGGCGGGCGGGTGATCGCCGAACAGGCCCGCGAGCACCACGATCCAGCGCCCGCCCTCGATGGGCGCGATGCAGCCGTACCGGCGGCTGTCGGACGGCGAGCCGAGGACGTACAGCGACATCCACGGGATCTGCGCCGGATCCCGCGGCCGGTACTGGCGGCTGGCGTACCCGACCCGGACCTGGATTGTCGACTCGTCGGGCCGCCGGTAGCCGAGCGCCTCCAGCCACGCCGGGGCGCGCGAGCCGCGCCCGCTGGCGTCGACAACGAGCTCCGCCGGCAGCTGCTCGATCTGGCCCCCCTCGTCGCGCCGCCGGACCACGACGCCCGTGATCCGAGAGCGATCGGGAGACGCCGAGAGCTCGACAACGTCGCGACGGTCCAGGCGCCGCACCCCGGGCAGCGCGAGGGCGCGGCGACGCACGTGCGCCTCGAGCAGCGGACGGGTCATGCACACCGTCCGCACCCCCGTCTCGAAGCGCGGCTTCCATGCGCCGAGGTGGTGCCAGGCCAGGCCGAGCCCGAAGTCGTAGGCGACGGCGCCGTCCTGGATCAGATCCCCGGTGAAGCCGGGGAACAGGTCGTTCAGGATGCGCTCTCCCCGGGCGAGCAGCCCGTGGAGCTGGCGAGCCTGCGGCACGCCCTTGCGGGCCTCGCGGAGGTCATCCGGGATGGCGTCGCGCTCGACGACGACCACCTCGCCGAAATGGTCGGCGAGCACCCGGGCTGCGACCAGGCCCGCGATGCTCCCACCGATCACCACCGCCCTCCGGCCGAGGAACGGGCGATTGGATCGGATGTCCTGCTGGCTGCAAGGCTTCATGTCGCCGCCGGGATTGCAATCCTCGGGCCGCCCCTCTGGATGGCAAGGCCGGCGCAACGCTCGCTTCGTGATGAGTCGGTCAACGCGCGTTGCGCGCGCCGCGCACAGCGCGCGCGACGGCCCGACGGAGCAACTGAGCCACTGCGCAACTGCGCAAGCCGGCGCGCTCCGTCGCGACGAAAGCGGCGATCGCTCCCGCGATCTTCGTCGCCGTCAAAGAAGGATCCCCTCGGCGACCACCTCCTCGGAGAGGCCGTATCGAGACGAGGTCGCGCGGTTCAGGGCGCACGGCATCGCAACGCACGTCGCCTCGCCCGTCTCCCGTGAAAACGCGGAGACACGAATGCCGGATCAGGGGCTCTGCGATCTCCCGTGTACCGCGAAGCGGCCGCCCGCCGATGGGGGCAACGCCCGTCGGCGTCCCCGCGATCGGCGCCGGGCTACTTCTTGCGGCAGCCGCAGCCGGACGTCGGCGCCTGCGGGGCCGCCGGCCGCTGGCACGTGGTCACGAGGGTGCTCAGGACAGCGAGGAGGATCGCGACGCGGAGCCGCATGCCGGGGATCCTCCTCCGCGCGCCGTGCGGCGTCAATCCGGCGCGGCGGGCTCAGCCGAGCGGCAGCTCGAGCGACACCTCGTCGAGCCCGACGCCGAGGAAGCGGCGCGGGCGCACCGTGACCGCGATCTGCGCGCCGCCCTCGCCGCGGCCCGCCTTCACGGCGAGCTCGATGCTGGCGGGCGGCGCGTTCTCGAAGAGCGCCCAGAGGGCACCCTCGACGACCGGCTGGACCTCCGCCGGGTCGCTGTCCGGGGGCAGCTTCGAGCAGAGCGCGCGCAGGAACTGGACGACGCGCGCGACGAAGAGCTGATCGACGAGCGACACACGCTCGAGGCGCTCCTCCGGCTCGGCCGTGGGGCTGTCGTACGTGAGCTTTTCCGGAGGGACGTAGGCCGTCGGCGCGGCGAGGACATACACCGCGTCGCTGTTCGGGGCCGACGCGAGAAGGAGCACGCCGCTCTTCGAGAGCTCGCGCTGGGTGTCCGTCGAGACGAACGCCTCGGTCGGGATCGCGACGCCCTCGTCGCCCTCGTACGCGCCCTTCACCTCGTGCACCGGCAGGTCCCCGAGCGCGCCGCCGCCCTTCGCGCCCGTGATGCGGCAGGGCCACGCGGTCTCGCGGAAGCTCCCCGCGATCAGCGCCCCGACGACGTACGCCGGCGAGATCCAGACGCGTCCGCCCTCGTCGGCGGGCTGCTCGACGATGGCCGCTTCCCGGATCCGCGAGGTCGACTTGTCGTACGGCAGCCGGCCGAGCACGCGGTTCATGGCGATCGCGACCCACCGCGCGCCGTGCCGCGCCGCAGCGGAGCGCCACGGGGCGCGGTGCGGCGCGCGGAACAGCGCGGCCTTGTTGTCGAGCCGCTCGACGCCGCCGAGATCATCGACCCCGAGCAGGCGCGCGTCGCCGTTCACCACGGCGGGGAGCGCGTGCGCCTCGGCGACGCGCGCGATCTCCTCGAGCCGCGCGAGCGACGCGGCGCTGCCGTCGATCGCGACGTCCACGATCGCGACCGACGCCGGCGGCTCGGTGCTCGCCGTCTGCGCGAGCGCCCGCGCGAGCGCGCCGGCCGCCTCGTCCGGCCGCGCGCTGACGACGTCGAACCGGACGCCCTCCGCCGCCTTCGCGCGATCGACGAGCAGGCTGAGCCCGCGCCACGCCTCCTCGAGGCGCCGCACCTCGGGGTGCTGCAGGATCGCGCCGAGCTGCGCGCCGATCGCGCGCTCGATCTGCGCGATCGCCTCGGCGGGGCGAGCGGGCTGGCCCGCGCGCGGGCGGGCGCTCGCTGCCACGGTCGCGATGAGCTCCGAGAACCGACCCACCTCCGCCGGCGGCTGCTCGAGGCCGCCCGGCGCCGCCGGCGGCGCCGCCGCCCCGGCGCCCTCGCCCCCGCCGAGGTCGACCATCGAGAGCAGCGCGTCGACGTCCGAGCCGGGCGTGGGCGCCGGCGCCGCGGGCGGGCTCGCCGCGGGCGCCGCGGAGCGGCCGGGCGAGGCGCCCCGGGGCTCCGGGAGGAGGCCGAGGATGTCGCGCACCAGCGGGGAGCCGCCCCAGAGCCGATCGAGCTCGGCGCGCGTCTGATCGAGGGTGGCCGAGCCGTCGCGCAGCCGATCCAGGACCCGGCGGCCGTCGAGCAGGGAGCGCAGCAGCGGCACCTCGGCGCACAGCGCGTCGGGCCGGAAGCTCTTCAGCCCGGCGGGCGCGAGGTCGACGCGCACCGCACGGCCCGCCGCGAGCACGCTCGGCACCTCGATCGCGAGCCGTGGCCGGAGCATCGTGAAGAGGTTATCGAACCGGCTCGCGTCCACGCGGATCGCGCCCGCGGGCGGGCTCGCGCCGGCGTTGTGCGGATCGCGCGGGGTGAGATCGGCGACGACGAGCACGCGCAGCGGGAGCAGCGGCCCCCGCTCCGCGGCGCCCCCGTCCTCGCCCACGTGGAACCTGAACTCGTCGCCCAGAACGCCCTTGATCGTTTCCGCCATGGCCAGCGAAGCATAGGCGTCACCACTCGGCGCGAGAAGCGCTAAGCTCCGCGCGCATGAAGACGGAAGGCGGTCCGCCCTTGAACTTGAACCCTGAACCCAACGCCGCCAGCGATCGCAGGCGCCTCCGCGGGGGCGCCCCGATCCAGATCGGGCTCCTCGGCTGCGGGACAGTCGGCGGCGGCGTCCTGCGCCTCCTGGCCGAGAACTCCGGTTACCTGGCGGAGCGCGCTGGCGTCCCCCTCGTGGTGAAGCGCGTGGTCGTGCGCGACATGGAGAAGGAGCGCGTCACCGCCCTGGATCGCGGCGTGCTCACCACGAACCCCGAGGAGGTGGTCGACGATCCCGCGATCGACGTGGTCGTCGAGGTGATGGGCGGCGAGACGCCCGCGCGCGCGCTGATCGAGCGCGCCATCGACCGCGGCAAGGGCGTGGTCACCGCGAACAAGCTGCTGCTCGCCGCCCACGGCCCGGCGCTCCTCGCGAGGGCCGCGGCGCGCCAGGTCGACCTCGCGTTCGAGGGGGCGGTCGGCGGCGGCATCCCGATCATCCGGACGCTCCGGGACGCGTTCGCGAGCGACTGGGTCGAGCGCGTCACCGCGATCCTGAACGGCACCTGCAACTACATCCTCACGCGCATGCGCGACACGGGCTCGTCGTTCGACGCCGCGCTGCGCGAGGCGCAGGCGCTCGGGTACGCCGAGGCCGATCCGACGCTCGACGTCGACGGCCACGACGCCGCGCACAAGCTGATCGTGCTGGCGATGCTCGCCTTCGGGGCGCAGGTCGACAGCGCCGACGTGCACACGTCCGGGATCCGGAGCATCGAGGAGGCCGACCACCGCTACGCCGATCGGTTCGGCTACACCATCAAGCACCTCGCGATCGGCCGCGACCTCGGCGACTCCATCGAGCTGCGCGTACACCCCACGCTGATCCCGAAGCAGAGCGTGCTCGCCAACGTCTCCGGCGTGCTCAACGCCGTGCTCCTCGAGGGGCGCGCCGTCGGCCCGTCGCTCGTCTACGGCCGCGGCGCCGGCGACCTGCCGACCGCGGTCAGCGTCGTCTCCGACATCCTCGACGTCGCGCGCTCGATCGCGTCGGGCGTCGCGGGCATGCAGGGCCGCGGCATGTCGATCAAACCCCGCGCGGTCCGCCCGGTCGCGGAGACCGTCTCCCGGTACTACCTGCGCTTCGCGGTCGAGGACCGGCCCGGCGTCATGGGGCGCCTCGCTGGCGCGCTCGGCGACGCGGGCGTCAGCATCGAGCAGATCGTGCAGCAGGGGCCGACGAACTCGAGCTCGGGCGCCGCGCCCGCCGGCGGGGTGGCTGCCCGTCAGCCCGCGGTGGACGTCGTGCTCATCACGCACGACGCGCCCGAAGGGCTCGTGCGGAGCGCGCTCGACGCGATCGCGCGCGAGCAGTTCCTCCGCGAGCCGGTGCACCTGTTCCGCATCGAGGAGCCGTGACGTCCCACCGCGACGCGCCGCTCGGCGTGTTCGACTCGGGCCTCGGCGGCCTCACGGTCGTGCGCGCGCTGCGCAAGCGCTGCCCGGCGGAGGACATCGTGTACCTCGGCGACACGGCGCGCGTCCCGTACGGCACGCGGTCGCCGGAGACGGTGGTCCGCTACGCGCTCGGCTGCGCGCGCGTGCTCATCGGCCGCGGCGTCAAGGCGATCGTGGTCGCGTGCAACACGGTGAGCGCCGTCGCGATCGACATGCTCCGGGTCGAGCTGGACCTGCCCGTCCTCGGGGTCATCCTGCCCGGCGCCCGCGCCGCCGTGGCCGCGTCGCGCGGCGCGACGATCGGCGTGCTCGGGACGGCCGGGACCATCGCGTCCGGCGCCTATCCCCGCGCCGTGGCATCGCTCAGCACCCGCACCGAGGTCGCCGGCCAGGCGGCCCCGCTGCTCGTCTCGCTGGCGGAGGAGGGATGGGTCGAGGGGGAGGTCCCGCGGCTCGTCGCGCGGCGCTACCTGGAGCCGCTGATCGGCGCGGGCGCCCGCTCGATCGTCCTCGGGTGCACGCACTTCCCGCTCCTCCGCGCCGCCATCGAGGCCGAGACGGCGTCGCTCGCCGGCGGACCCCTCCCGATCGTGGACAGCGCGTCGGCGACCGCGGAGGAGGTGGCGTCGTTCCTCGCCGAGCGGGGGCTCGCCACGTCCCGGAGCGCGCCGGGCGGCCTCTCGCTCCTCGTCACAGATTTACCGAAGAGTTTCGCCACAGTAGCGGCCAGGTTCCTGGGGCAGCCGGTCGTCGCGGACGGCGCCGCGGTCCCGACCCACGTTGGCGCCGCCCTCCCGACCCAGGTTGGCGCCGCGGTCCCGATCCAGGTTGGCGAGGACGCCGGCGGCCGTTTTTCCAGTTCATCCGCCCAGGGCGTCGACGTGGAGCAGATCGACCTGTAATAGGCAGCAGGCTTCGCCCGGGCTCCGGGCGCAGAGGAGGTTTTCCACACGATGACGCAGCTCAGGTGGCTTTCGGCCGGCGAGTCGCACGGGCCGGAGCTCGTGGCGACCGTCGAGGGTATCCCCGCGGGCATGCCGCTGCTCGCGGAGGACATCGACGAGGATCTGGCGCGGCGCCAGCGCGGCTACGGGCGCGGCGGGCGGATGAAGATCGAGACCGATCGCGTCCGCCTCGTCGCCGGCGTGCGCGGTGGAGAGACGCTCGGCGGCCCCATCGCCATGGTGATCGAGAACCGCGATCACGCGAGCTGGGCCGGGCGGATGGGCCCCGAGCCGTTCCCCGAGCCGCCCGAGGCGCTGACCCGCCCGCGCCCGGGCCACGCGGATCTGGCCGGCGGCCTGAAGTACGCCCGGCGCGACCTGCGCGACGTGCTCGAGCGGGCGAGCGCGCGCGAGACCGCGGCGAGGGTCGCGGTGGGCGGCGTCTGCCGCAAGCTCCTCCGGTCTGTCGGCGTCGAGGTCTTCGCCCACGTCCTGTCGATCGGCCCGGTGACGTCGCCGACCTCCGCCGCCTCGGGCGGGGGTGAGCTCCCGCTCGCCGAGCTCCGGGAGCGCGCCCGCGCCTCCGACCTCGCGTGCGTCGACGCTACGGCCGCGCAGGCGATGCGCGACGCCATCCGCGAGGCCGCGCACCGGGGCGACACGCTCGGCGGCGTCTTCGAGGTGATCGCCACCGGCCTGCCGCCCGGGCTCGGGAGCCACGTGCAGTGGGACCGCAAGCTCGACGGCCGGCTCGCGCAGGCGCTGATGAGCATCCAGGCGATCAAGGGCGTCGAGATCGGCATCGGCTTCGAGGCCGCGCGCATCTCGGGCTCCGAGGTGCACGACCCCATCGCCTACGATCAGGGGGCGCACGCGTTCACCCGCCCGTCGAACCGCGCCGGCGGCCTCGAGGGCGGCATCACGAACGGCATGCCGCTCATCTGCCGCGCCGCCATGAAGCCGATCGCGACGCTCAAGCGCGCGCTCCCCTCCGTCGACGTGCGCACCAAGGAGCAGTTCGACGCCGCCTTCGAGCGCAGCGACGTCTGCGCCGTCGCGGCCGCCTCGGTCGTCGGCGAGGCGATGGTGGCGATCACGCTCGCCAGCGCCCTGCTCGAGAAATTCGGCGGCGACAGCCTCACGGAGCTCTCGCGCAACGTCGACAGCTACCTCCAGCAGGTCCGCTCTTACTGAAGGCCATGGAACTCCCCTCCGACGCACCTCCGCTCCTGCTCACCGGCTTCATGGGGACAGGCAAGTCCACCGTGGGCCGCGTCGCCGCCGCGCGCGCGAGGATCCCGTTCATCGATCTCGACGACGCCATCGTGGCGGAGGCCGGCGAGAGCGTCCCGTCGCTCTTCGCCACGCGCGGCGAGGCCGGCTTCCGCGCGCTGGAGGCGGCGACCCTGCGCCGGCTCCTCGCCGCGCGCGGCCCGCGCGTCATCGCCCTCGGCGGCGGCGCCCTCGTCGATGCCGCGCTCCGCGCCGAGTCGCTCGAGCGCGGCTGCGTCGTCGCGCTCAGCGCCACCCCGCGCACGATCGCCGCGCGCACGCCGGGCGGCAACCGCCCGCTCCTCGACGGCGCGCCGGATCGCGAGGCGCGCATCCGCGAGCTCCTGGCCGCGCGCGACCCCGTCTATGCCGACGCCCACGCGCGCGTCGTGACCGACGGCGTCTCGCCCGCGGACGTCGCGGCGCGGGTCCTCCGCGCCTACGCGGATCGCCCGCTCTTCGTGCCGCTCGGCGACAAGAGCTACGCGGTGCGCATCGCCTCCGACGGGGCGGCGTCCACGGCGGACGCCATCGCCGCGCTCGCGCCGACGTCGGTCTTCGTGGTCACGGACGAGAACGTCAGCCGCCTGTGGGGCGCGCCGCTGCTCGCCGCGCTCGCGGCGCAGGGGACGCCGGCCGCGGCCGTCACGGTGCTCAAGCCCGGCGAGGAGCACAAGCGGCTCGCGGCCGTCGAGGCGGCGCTGACCGCGATGATCGACGCGGGCGCCGATCGCGGCGCGGTGGTGCTCGCGCACGGCGGGGGCGTGGTGACCGACATCGGCGGGTTCGCCGCGTCCACGTTGCTGCGGGGCGTCCGCTGGGTCGGGGCGCCGACCACGCTCCTCTCGATGGTCGACGCCTCTGTCGGCGGCAAGACAGGGGTCGACCTCGGCCCCGCGAAGAACGCCGTCGGCACGTTCCACCAGCCGTCCGCGGTCGTCGCGAGCCCGGCGGCGCTCACCACCGAGACCGACCGCGCCTACCGGAGCGGGCTCGCGGAGGTGGTGAAGTCGGCCTGCATCGGCGATCCGGAGCTGCTCACGCTGCTCGAGCGCGACGCCGACCGCGTCCTCGCGCGCGACCCCGGCTTGCTCGCCGAGATCATCCGCCGCTCGATCGCCGTGAAGGCGGCCATCGTCTCCCGCGACGAGCGCGAGTCGGGCGATCGCGCCCTCCTGAACCTCGGACACACGCTCGGCCACGCCCTCGAGGCCGAGGGGGGGTTCGTCCGGCTGGCCCACGGCGAGGCGGTGTCGCTCGGCATGGTGGCCATATTCCGGGTCGGCTGCGCGCTCGGCATGACCGACCGCGCGGCGGCCGACCGGGTGATCCGCCTGCTCGCCCGGCTCGGGCTGCCCACCCGGATCGAGGACGAGCCGGTCTCCGCCGCGCTGCGCTTCCTGTCGCTCGACAAGAAGCGCCGGGGCTCGTCGGTTCGGACGGTGCTGATGCGCGACATCGGCAGCACGTTCGTGGAGCCGATGCCGCTCGACCGCCTCGCCTCGCTCCTCGAGCGCGCGGCCGCCGGCGCGACCTGATCGTTCACGCCACGTCCGTGAGCGGCGTGCCTGAGACAGCCCTGCTCCGGGCGAACCCCCTGCGATCCAGCGACGCACGCCCTGGCTGAGGAGCGCCTCCGGTGCAGACGGTGATTGCGCTGTCGGTGAAGAAAATCGATGCGTTTCCAACGTTCTGCGGAAAAAAAATCCGGTACACCGCCCGCGCCGTCCGCTCCGCGCTATCTTTCCCCGCGCCGATGGTGACCGCGACGAAGAAGAGGATCCTGGTGGTCGAGGACGAGCAGGACACGGCGGCGATGATCGCCCGGTTCCTCGGCGACGAGTTCGACACCGTGGTCGCGACGAACGGGGTCGATGGTCTTGCGCTGGCGCAGCAGGAGCCTCGGCCCGATCTGGTGATCGTGGACATCATGATGCCGAAGCTCGACGGGGTGAGCATGACGAAGCGGCTCCGCGAGCACGAGCCGACGCGTCGAGTGCCGATCATCTTCCTGACCGCCAAGTCGGATCCGATGGACGTCATCGCCGGCATCCAGGCGGGCGCTCGCCATTACATCACGAAGCCCTTCGTGCTCGACGATCTCAAGAAGAAGGTCCGCAAAGCCGTCTACGGCCGCTAGAGCGGCGGGCACCCGCTGCGGATACGGGCCCATCTCGACGTTTTCGGTGCTCAGCGCACAGGAGTGCGCTTCCGCGCCGAAAACGCCGATCTGGGCCCGTCTCCTGTGCGGGTGACCGCCGCTCTGGGTCGCGAATTGCGGGGCGGGGGACGGCCGCTCTTAGCGGCACGGGGGCAACTGCGGGGGAAGCGCACGAGAGGGGCTTCGCGGCAGGATCGCGTTGGCGAGGCCTGCTTCAGCGAGGCTTCGGTCCGGAGCACGCGGAGGGGTTCGTGCTGGTCAATGACTCGAACGGCAAAGAGGCCGAAAGATGGGGAGAGACAGACTGGCTATCTCGGTACCTCGGAGATTTCTCTCCTTGAACTGGTCTGTTTCTCGCGTGCTGCGTTGTGCAGCAGGTCAGGAGTCGCGATGGTCTCCGGCGACGTTGCGCGCCGGCGCCGCGCGGCGCTCGCCTTGGGTGCTATGAGGTTTCTACCGAGCTCTCGTGTCTGCTCGGGGGGCGCGTGGGGGCGCGGCGCTATCAGGTGGTGCGTGCGTCAGCTGCCGCCGCGGCTCGGGACGCCGCAGGCCTTGAAGGCGCGCTCGAACAGCTCCAGCGAGCGGGAGATGCTCGACTGCACCCGGCGCATCTCCTCGCCGGAGGTGGTCGCGAGCTTCACGATCTCCAGCGCCTCGCGCGGGTGGGCGTCATCGTAGTTCGCGTGCGCGGCGAGCCACGTGAGCGACTTGCTCCCCTCGCCGTAGAGCTTCGTGAATGCCGGCATCACCACGCGAGACCACTCGCCGGTGATCCCCTCGATGGCGTAGTTCACGGCGCCGACCGCCTCCGCGAGGGAGCCGCGGTAGGACACCGACCACAGCCACTCGAAGAGCGACGCGACCTCCGGGCTCGGGCGGTGGCTCGTGATCTCCGAGGCGCTGATCCCGTGCCCCGCCGCCCAGTCGAGGTACCAGCGCACGTGCAGCGCCTCGACCCGGATGTTGCCGATGAGCCAGTCGCGCACAAGGAAGTCGCGCGGCGACTGGCCATACGTCGTCTTGGCGAGGCTGAGCCCCATGTACTTCGGGAACGCCTCGACCACGCAGAAGAACTCCCGGAGGAGCACGCTCCAGGTCTCGTGATCGACCGGCTCCGTTATCGTTCGCGCGATCGGCGGCGTGTACACCGCGGCCTTCCACTGGTCGGCCAGGGACTCGAGCATGTCCTCGACCCAGACCGGGTGCGGCGTCGCCTTGAGGCTGTCCTTGACTTCCTTGTGCCGCTGCGAGCGAGGTGACAGCATGAAATTACCTGGAGGGTTGCTGGGTCAATCTCCCTCATGGCTGCCCGCCCGCCTGGACCCCACCGAATCGCCTCAGGCTGACCGGCCAGCGGCCGTCAGGAGACAATCCGCGGCGCAGGCACGATGCTAACCCCCCCGAGCACGACCAAAGAGAGGGCCAGCACGACGACCTCACCAAGAGAGGTTTCGTGTACATGTGTCCCGCCTGCATCCAGTCTGGATCGGGGGGAAGGAACAAGTCAATAGATAAACGAGGGCGCCGCCGCAACGACAAGAGGGCCGAGCTCGCTCAAGTAGCTCGCCGTCCACCTCGCCGTCCACCTCGCAGTCCACCTCACCATTCACCTCACCATTCACCTCACCATTCACCTCACCGTTCACCATACGACCTCGGAGAGGCACTCGGTCGCGCCGCGGAACCGGCACCGCTGGTGGGTTACCTTGGGGGTGGATGCGCCGCACAGGAGGAGCGCCTGCTCGACCCAACCGCAGACGCCCTCTCCGCAGTTCATCGCAGAGGGCCCCTCGTCGTCCCCGGTCGGGCCTGTGATGGTCAGCACCCACTCCCGCGGCTTCACCATGCGCGGGAACACCTTTCCGGAGTCGAAGTAGCGCGACCAGAACATTCCAGTGCGGGCGACGATCGTGTCGGGCATGGCGATCGAGAGCGCGAACTTCAACACCGTATTGAGGTCGCGGTCCGCGACGTACCGGGCAAACCGCTTGATCTCCGCGGCCTGGTCGCTCGCAGTCCGCACGTGCGTTCGCAGGGCCCGGTTCCAGACGCCGATCGGATACCAGCTGCTCACAAGCAGCGGCTGATAGAGTACGTCCCGGTCTGACTTGGGCAGGGATGTCACGAGGCGCTCCCATGCTCCGGCGTCGCGGTTCGTCGTGACGAACGACCGGAGGTTGACCAGCAACGTTCCTTTGCATCGGCCGGCGGGGATCGAGGTCTTGGTCTTCGTCTCGTGCGTCTTCATCGCGGCGAACCTACGGCGGGAAGGCCCCGGCGAAGCTGAGCCCGATCGCGGGCGAGGCACGTGTGCCCTCGGGCGGGAAACCCTGCCCGGAAGCACATCGTCGGGGTAACTCCAGGAGTCGTGGTTGTACTTTGCAGGGGAGCGTGAGTCGGGCTCGATGGCAAGAGATGATTACGTGCGAGCAGGCCTACAGCACGAGCCGCCGTGGCCCTGGGCAAGAACACGCCGGTTGTCCAGCTCTCCTTTCGACCCGAGACGCCAAGCCCCAGGGGAGCACCACCGACGTCGGTGCACGCAGCGGTGTAATGCGCATTACGACGCTTCGCGCCATGCTCGTCGCGACGGCGACAGGGGCTCGGGGCGGCGCCAGGCGCTCGCGGCGGGGGCTGCGCGTCACCCGCGGAGGTGCTGCGCCTGGCAGTTGCCGCCCTCCGCGAACCTCGGTACCCCTACGCCCATGAGCGAACCCACCACGGGCCGGCCCGCCGCCGGCCACGCGGAGCCCGAGCTGCCGCACATCGACGTCGCCGAGCGGGGGGCGCCGCGCGACGGCAAGCCGCAGAGCATCGACCGCCGGCTGTTCATGCAGCTGCTCGTGTTCCGCTGCACCGGCGACGCCGATCCGGCGGAGCTGACCCGCGCAACCGGCCAGGCGCTCTCGTCCCAGCGCGTCGGCGCGGTCATCTACGAGGACGTCAACGACCCGCGCGGGATCGCGGTGCTCACGTGGGCGGAGGACCCCGCCGTCTTCATCCAGACGGTCCGTCCCGCGCTCAACCGCAGCGAGCTCAGGGCCCTGGAGCTCAGCCCCGATTTCACGATGCTGGGGCGCACGTACTCGACCGGCTACGAGCAGGACCTCGACTACTGGCTGCTCCGGCGCCCGTCCGAGACCGTCCTCAACCCCGCCTGGTCGTGGGCGGTGTGGTACCCGCTCCGCCGCAGCGGCGCGTTCGCCAAGCTCGAGGGGCGCGAGCAGGGGGGCATCCTGCGCGAGCACGGCACCATCGGCAGGGCCTACGGCGCGCAGGACCTCGCTCACGACATCCGCCTCGCGTGCCACGGCCTCGACGCCCGCGACAACGAGTTCGTGATCGGGCTCGTCGGCAAGGAGCTCCACCCGCTCTCCCACATCGTGCAGTCGATGCGGAAGACCCGGCAGACCTCGGAGTTCATCAGCCAGATGGGCCCGTTCTTCGTCGGCCGCGCCGCGTTCCGCAGCGCGGGCGGCTGACGAGGCCGCTCGCCCTCAACCGATGCCGGCCAGGGCCGAGAACGCCTGGGCCAGCGCGTCGAGCCGCGCCGACGCGCGGGCCTCGGCGTCGCCCAGCGGCTCGTCCGCGGCGACCTCCTCGCGCACGTCGAAGTAGAACTTGATCTTCGGCTCCGTGCCGCTCGGGCGGGCGATGAGCCGGCTCCCGCCGTCGAGCTCGTACACGAGCACGTTGCTCGGAGGCAGGACGAGCGGCTCGACGAGGCCGTCGCTCGATGTGCGCGTGCGCGCCTCGAAATCGCGCCACGCCACCACGGGGACGCCGCCGATCGCGGCCGGCGGGCTCTTCCTTAGCGCGGCCATGATCGCGGCGATCTTCTCCAGGCCGTCGACGCCGCGCAGGGTGTACGAGCGCTGCCCGCTCATGTAGAGGCCGTACTTGCGGGTGATCGCCTGGAGCTCGTCGAGCAGGGTCTTTCCCTCGGCCTTGCGCACCGCCGCGAGCTCGGCGACCAGCGCCGCCGCGCTGATGCCGTCCTTGTCGCGCACGACCGGGCCGACGGTGTAGCCGAGCGCCTCCTCGAAGCCGAACACGAAGCGGGCGCCGGTCGTGCGCTCGATGTCCATCGCCCGGTTGGCGATCCACTTGAAGCCCGTCAGCGTCTCCTCGTAGTGAACCCCGAGCGCCGCGGCGATCACGCCGAGCATCGGGGTCGAGACGCAGGAGGCCAGCACGAGGCGGCGCTCGTCGGCGCCGCCGTGCGCCCGCCCCTCGGTGAGCAGGTAATGGCCAAGGAGGACCCCGACCTGGTTGCCCGTGAGCTGCACGTACTCGCCGTCCGGACGCCTCACCGCCACGGCGAGCCGGTCGACGTCGGGGTCGTTGGCGAGGACGAGGTCGGCGCCCTCCTGCTTTGCGAGGGCGAACGCCAGGTCCATGGCGCCCTTCTCCTCGGGGTTCGGGAACGCGACCGTGGGGAACGCGCCGTCCGGCTCGGCCTGCTCGGGCACGCTCACCACGCGCGTGAAGCCGGCCCGGCCGAGCGCCTCGCGGACCAGGCGGTCGCCGACGCCGTGCAGCGGCGTGTAGACGATGCAGAGATCGCGATCCCCGTCGCTCCGCACCGCGACACCGCGGATCGCGCGGAGGTAGCTCCCCTCCAGGTCCTCGGGGAAGTCGCGCACGAGGCCGAGGCGCCTCGCCTCGCCGAGGGGCATGCGGGGGACCTCATCCGCCGGCGGCGAGGCGTCGATCGCCGTCGCGATGTCGGTGTCGTGGGGCGGGATGATCTGCGCGCCGTTGTCCCAGTACACCTTGAAGCCGTTGTACTCGGGCGGGTTGTGGCTCGCCGTCACCATCACGCCCGCGGCAGCGCCGAGGTGGCCGACCGCGAACGCGGCGATCGGCGTGGGGCAGGGGACGGGCGAGAGGTGGCTCGGGATGCCCGCGGCGGCGAGGGCGCAGGCGGTGTCCTCCGCGAACTCGCGGCTCATCCGGCGGCCGTCGTAGCCGATGACGACGCCGGCGCTCCGGGCCTTCTCGCCGAGCGCTTCGAGGAGGTGACGGGCGAGCCCCGCGGTCGTGCGGAGGATGACGGCGCGGTTCATCCGGCTCTCGCCGGCCCCGAGGACGCCGCGGATGCCGGCGGTGCCGAACTCCAGGGGACCGGCGAAGCGCTCGGCGAGCTCGGCGCGGACGCCCTCTGTGCCCGCCTTGGCCGCGTCGATGAGCCGGCGCAGCTCGCTCTGGGTCTCCGGATCGGGGTCGTGGGCAAGCCAGCGTTCGGCGGGCTCGAGGACGAAGTCGTGGCTCACTCCTCGTATTTAGTTCAAGCCGGCCGTGGTTTGCACCACGCGCACGCCCGATTCGGCGCGGTCGCCGCGCGCTGCGTGCGCGGTCCTCCGGCGCCGCGGCGCTGGCCCGCTCAGCCCGCTCGGCAGGGCGTCATCCGGCCTTCTTGCCGGCGGCGAGCGCCTCGGCGAAGCGCGTGTCGTACTGCCCGCCCCGGAAGTCGGCGTCCCCCAGGATCTGGCGGAGGAACGCGAGGTTTGTCGCGGCGGGCCCGGCCGGGCCGGCGAGCTCGATCGTCGTCTCGGCGAGCGCCCGGTCGAGGCGAGCGATCGCCTCGTCGCGCGTCGGTCCGTGGGCGACGATCTTGGCGAGCAGCGGGTCGTAGAACGGCGTCACCTCGAGCCCCTCGGCGACGCCGGTCTCGATCCGCAGGTCGTCGCCCGCGGCCGGCCAGCGGAGCGCGGTGATGCGGCCAGGCTGGGGGGCGAACTTCTTCGCCGGATCCTCCGCATAGAGGCGCGCCTCGATGGAGTGGCCGCGGTAGGCGTGGTTCAGGACCTCCGGCGCGAGCGGCTCGCCCGAAGCGATGCGGATCTGGTGCTCGACAAGGTCGAGCCCGGTGCACATCTCGGTGACGCAGTGCTCGACCTGGAGCCGCGCGTTGACCTCGAGGAAGAAGAGCTCGCCGCTCTCCGCCGCGACGAACTCGACGGTGCCGGCGCCGGCGTACCCGACGGCCGTGACGACCCGGAGCGCGCTCTCGTGGAGCTCCTTCCGGCGGGCCTCGCCCGCCGCTCCCTGGAAGAACGCGGCGGGCGACGGGGTCTCCTCGACGATCTTCTGGTGCCGGCGCTGCGCGCTGCACTCGCGCTCGCCCAGCGCGACGGCGCCGCCCTGGCCATCGCAGAGCACCTGGACCTCGATGTGGCGCGGCCGCTCGATGTAGCGCTCCATGTAGACGCGCGGGTCGCCGAACGCGGAGCGGCCGCGATCGGAGCACGCGGTGAGCGCGCGCGCCAGCTTGCCCGGATCCGTGACGATCTGCATGCCGATGCCGCCGCCGCCGCCCGCGGCCTTGACGAGCAGCGGGAAGCCGATGCTCTCGGCGGCGCGCTGGGCGGCCTCGACGTCGGCGGGGTCGATCGGACCGCCCGTGCCCGGCGGCGGGAACACGCCGGCAGCGCGCGCGTGATCCCGCGCGAGGATCTTGTCGCCGAAGGCGTGGAGCACCGCGGGCGGCGGGCCGATGAACGTGATGCCGGCCTCGATGACGGCCTCGGCGAAGGCCTGGTTCTCGCTGAGCAGCCCGTAGCCCGGATGGACGCCGTCGGCGCCCGTCGCGCGGGCCGCCTCGACGATCGCATGGATGACCAGGTAGCTGTCCCGGACCGGCGGCGGCCCGATGCGCACCGCCTCGTCGGCCATGGCGACGTGCGGTGCGTTTGCGTCCGCGTCGGAATACACGGCGACCGTCGCGATCCCGAGCCGTTTGCAGGTCCGGAGGACGCGGCAGGCGATCTCTCCACGGTTGGCGACGAGGATCTTCTTCAACACGGTCGACAGCTACGCCCCCGCGCGGCGGCGCGTCAAGCCGCCCGCAGCAGGCGGCGCCATCGGCCCGGGCCGCTCGGCTGCGAGCGGGCGATCAACCGAGCGGGCGATCAACAAAGCGCGCGCTCGGCTGCGAGCGCGCGATCCACAAAGCGAGCGCTCAGCCGAGCGCGCGACGCACCTTCGGCTTGGCCCCGAGCAGCACGAGCTGTCCGCAGGCCGCCGAGACGTCATCGCCGCGCCGGCGGCGCACGAAGCACGAGTACCCCGCCTGGGTGAGCACCTCCTGGAACGCCGCCACGCGCTCCTGGGCTGGGGGACCCAGCGAGGACGCCTCGATCGGGTTCATCGGGATGAGGTTGATCTTCACCGGGATCCCGCGCAGGAGCTTCGCCAGCCGCCGCGCCTCGGCGGGATCGTCGTTTTGCCCGGCGACGAGCGTGTACTCGATGGTGATGCGCCGGCGCCGCGGCAGCGGGTAGGCGCGCAGCGCCGCGAGCAGCTCGTCGAGCGGGTGCTTGCGGTTGATGGGCATCAGCGCCGAGCGGGTCTCGTCGTCCGCGGCGTGCAGCGAGATCGCCAGCGCGATCTGCCCGCCAAAGTCCGCGCCGAGCCGCGCGATCTCGGGGACGAGGCCCGACGTGGACACCGTGACCCGCCGTGTAGAGAGGTTGATCCCCTCGGGGTGCGTGAGCAGGCGCAGCGAGCGAGCGGTCGCCTCGTAGTTATGGAGCGGCTCGCCCATCCCCATGTAAACGACGTTGCGGAGCTCCTCCCCCTCGTCGAGCATCGCCCGCCCGAGGAGCACCTGGCCCGCGATCTCCTCGGCCCCGAGGTGGCGCTTGAGCCCCGCCACGCCGCTCGCGCAGAAGCTGCACCCCATGGCGCAGCCGACCTGCGTCGAGATGCACTGGGTGACGCGGACGCGCGGCGCGGCCCCCGCCTCGGGGGCCGCGGCGTCGTCGTCGTCCTCGTCGTCGGCAGCGGCCGTGTCGGCGTCGAGCTGCGCTTGCGAGCCCGGGCCCGATACCGAGGGGAGCAGGACCGTCTCGATGGTCGCGCCGTCGCGGAGGCGCAGCAGCAGCTTGCGCGTGCCGTCCTCGGAGCGATGAACCCGCTCGGGCGTCAGGACCTCGCCCAGCCCCTCCGCGGCGAGGTGCTCGCGCAGCCGCGCCGGGAGGTTCGTCATCGCCGCCGGATCCAGGACGCCGCGGCGATGGATCCAGTGGAATACCTGCTTTGCCGTGAACGACCGCTCTCCGCGGACAGCCAGCGAGGCCGACCACTCTTCGGGCAGCCGGGCGACGGGGTGAAGCGGCGTGGAGCGCACCTGCCTGGCGTACTGCGCGCCGCCCCGAGCGGCAAGGGAGCAGGCGAGCGACCAGGCCGCCTGTACGCGGCCCGGCTGCCCGCAAGGGGCCAGGCCGCCCGCAAGGGGCCAGGCCACACGCGAGCGGCCCGGCCGGCGGTCAGCCGCTCTGGCTCTCGACGTGCGTCGCCGTGACCTGCCCGTCGCGCTCGCGGCGCGCTCGCGCGCGGCTGGCGGCGTCGAGCACCTCGCGGGTGTAGCGCTCGAGCGCCTCGGCCCTGTGCATCGCCGTGTGCTCGGCGAAGACGCGCTGCCTCGCCCGCTGGCCCACCGTGAGGCGCTTGTCCTCCTTCATCTCCCTGAGCTTCCGGAGCACGTCCTCCGGCGACCGCACGAGGAGGATCTCCTCGCCGGGCTGGAAGAACGTCTCGATACCCGGCCAGGTGTCGCTCAGGACAGGAGTCCCGCACGCGGCCGCCTCGAACAGGCGCGCGCTCGGCGACCACCCGGACTCCACCATCGCCCGGCGGGTCAGGTTCAGCGTGAAGCGCTGTGAGTTGTAGAAGATGCGGTGCTCGTCCGGCGGGAGGTGCTCCGTCCGGGAGACGTTCTCGGGCCACACGAGCGACGACGGGTACTGCGCGCCCGCCACCCCGAAGCGCCCGCGGCGCATGCGCCGCGCCGGCTCGAGCAGGAGCCGCTCGACGGCCGCCTGCCGATCGTCGCTGTAGGTCCCGAGGTAGCCGAGATCCCAGCGCATCGGCGCCGGCTGGGGGTGGTACACGTCGGTGTCCGCCGAGCAGTAGAGCGCCCGCGCGCGCACAGCGCCGTGTCCGCGCTCCAGCCGCTCCAGCGTCGGGCCCCCCGTCGCCGACAGATACAGATCGTACCGCGGGATCAACGTCGGCGTGAGATACGCGTGATCCCCGTGCGCCAGCCGGCCCAGCGTGACGGGCGTGTCCAGATCGTAGAACGCGGCCTTGCCGCGGGCCTCCTCCGTGATCCACGCCCCGATCGTGGCCCCTTCCGGGACGAAGGAGCCGACGACCACGAGATCGGCTTCGCGCACGGCGCGTGAGAATCTGTCGCGGAGCTCGGTAATGCTCGAGTACTGCTCGGTCGTGCCGTAAGGCGGGTTGGGCAGGTCGCGGTGCTGATCGTAGATGGGGAGGTTCCGCTCCAGAAAGAGCACCCGGTGGCCGCGCGACGCGAGCGCCCGGAGGAGCGCTCTGTACGTCGTGGCGTGGCCGTTGCCCCACGAAGACGTGATGGAGAGCCCCAGGAAGACATAGCGGTAGGTAGGTGTCGTCATAGCGTGGTGGCGGCAAGGGTTGAGAGATCCCAGAGGGCGTGCCGACCCGGAATGAGCGGGTCCCGAGGTACACCGCGACGGCTCCGGAGAGGCGAACGACGCCTCGCGGACACACGCGCAAGAGGACCGGCACGCCGATCCGGTTGCCCTGGCGCCGCGCGAGAGGGCGCGGCGACGAGCGCATCCGGGATTAACATGCGTGCTCACACCCTGCAATGCTGTGAGATGCAGTTTCTCGATCGAAGGCGCTTATTCCTCGTCAGACGCCAGGCGGTAAGGCCCGCCCTTTTCTCGTGACGACGAAGCGTGCGGAATCGTCGCTTACTCCGGGATAACACGGCTCGTTCGAGCAAAGCACCCGACGCAACCGCCGTCGCTCCACGGCGCAACGGGCCTGTGCGGCAAACGCTGGTCGGAAGCGATGATGATGAGAAAAAGAGGGACGTTGTCGTAATGGTCGATCACGCCTGCCGGTCGAACGGAGCGCCGGCGGGGGAGCCCTGCTCCGGAACGCCGGGGCAGCGCTGGCAAAGGGCCGCCCGGGCCGGCGCGCGCTGCCGGACGTGCGCGCGGGCGAGCACGCGCGCACGTCCGGCAGCGCAACGGGGCCTGCGCGCCGCGGACATCGCTCGAGACACCGCGGTGCGCGGGCCCGGCAGGGGCTTCCGCCGTCCGGCTGAGCTCGCCGGCGAACCGGCGGGCTCTACCGGAAAGGGCGCCGCTCGTCTGGCGGAGAAACCGGGCGGGGGAGCAGGAAGGCAGGAAGCGCGCGGCGCTCTCTCTGGGGGCCTTCCCGTCGCTGCGGAGGGCGCTCCGGTGGACCGGCAGGCCGGGTGTCCAGCCTTCAGCCGTGGGGGTACCGCGCGAGAGCCGTCGCGACGTTCAGGCGGCGGGGCGCAGCGCCTGCCAGCCCTGGATCACCTCGGCGACGTTCGCGAAGCGGCGGTCCGGGCTGTGCGCCAGACCCCGGTTCACGAACACCTCGAGCTCGCGGTCGACCGGCGGAGGCATCAGGTTGCCCAGGCGGCGCGGCGGCGTCCTCGTCTTGAGATCGGCGAGCATCATCATATTGCGCGCGGCGTAGGGGAGCTCACCGGTGAGCGCCTGAAAGATCACCGTCATGGCCGCATAGAGGTCGGCCCGTTGATCGACCGTCTTCCCCTTCGTGAGCTGCTCGGGCGGCGCGAACCTGAAATCCCCGAGACACCGGCTCGGTAAGGTCAGCGCCTCGTCGGAGAGACCGGGCGGGAGCTTGCATGAGCCGAGATCGAGGAGCGTCAGCCGCTCGCCGTCCGGACCTCGGTCGAGGAGCACGTTCGTGGAGCTGATGTCACGGTGGATGATGCCAATCTCGTGCAGCTCGGCGATCGCCTGCCAGAGCTGCTCTCCCAGCGGGTACAGGGCCTCGAACGGGAGCGGCCCCTGCCGGGAGAGGCGCTCGCTGAGGAGCTCCCCCTCGCGCAGCTCGAACACGAGGAGAGGGCCGTGCGCCGGGTCCTGGCCGCCGTCGATCGACGGCAGCGTGTGTGGGCCGCGCAGCCGCTCGCACGCCGCCGCCTCGCGCCGGAAGCGCGCCTCGGCCTCCTCCTGGGGCATGCGCTCTGGCGTGCTGAGCACGCTCCCCGGCTCCTGCCGCAACGGGGGTTCACCGAGCACCTTGACCGCGACGCGCCGGCCGGCGCCCGCGTCCTCGGCGCTGAACACTTCACCGAGGCCTTCGCGGCGGAGATGACGCACCACGCGGTAGCGCTGGAGCAGAACGGTTCCGGGCACGATTGACAAGAGCGGCCTCCTTCGCTTGACAAAAGGGGGTCGAGCGCGTTCCGGTCGCTTCCCCCCGCTCCCAGACAAGCTCATTTATCACGCGGAGGCGGTAGCGGAAGCGCCGCGCGCAGCGACGCCCGACGAAGGTCCTCCACGCCTCGTTTTCCCGTGCCTTCGCGTGCGTTCCCCTGCCGCGCCGCCTCACATCGTCCGCCCGCCGTGCCCGAGGTCGCCTGGACAAAGAACGGGCGCGGCACGAGAACAACGAGGCGCGGGCCGCACGGGACGACGCAGCGCCAGGCGGCCCGGGGAGTCGAGGCGAAGGCCGCGGGCGAGGCGCGTCGGCCGGGGGCCGGAAGGCGCTTCGACGCTGCAGAGTTGCCCCTGGCCGCGCTCTCTGGTGACGATGCGCCCCGGAGCGCGGCAATCGGTGGTGATTGCATGAAGGCGGCGCCGTCTCGCGGCGCCCGCTTCCGGTGACACGCCTGTAACCCCGAACCGCTGGTCATTCACGTGAACTTCGCGTAGCTCCCTCAAAGGACGGAGGATCCGCGAGGAGCGACGGCAGGGGCAATGCGAGCGGGAGACGTCATCGACGGCCGGTTCGAGATCATGGAGCTCGCGGGCGCCGGCGGCATGGGCCACGTCTTCCGCGCGCGCGATCTCAAGACCGAGGAGACCATCGCCCTCAAGGTCCTCCAGAACGCCGCCTCCCAGGACTCGAACCGCCTCGCGCGCGAGGCGCAGGCGCTCGCCACGCTGCGGGTGCCGGGGGTGGTGCGGTACATCGCGCACGGCCGCACGGAGTACGGCCACCCCTACCTCGCCATGGAGTGGCTCACCGGCGAGACCCTCTCCCAGCGCCTCTCCCGGCAGGCGTTCACCCTGGAGGAGAGCCTCAAGCTCGCCCGGCGCGTCGCGACCACCCTCGGCTCCGTCCACCGGCTCGGCGTCGTCCACCGCGACCTCAAGCCGAGCAACCTGCTCCTCGTCGACGGCACCATCGACCGCATCACGCTCATCGACTTCGGCGTCGTCCGGATGTCCGGCATCGACCAGCAGCTCACCATGCCGGGCGCCATCCTCGGCACCCCCGGCTACATGGCCCCGGAGCAGGCCCGCGGCGAGGCGCAGGTCGACGCGCGCGCCGACGTCTTCGCCCTCGGCTGCGTGCTCTACAAGTGCATCTCGGGGCGCGCCCCGTTCCGCGGCGCCCGGGGGCTCGCCGTGCTCGTCAAGGTGCTGATCGAGGAGCCGCCGTCGCTCAGGTGGCTCCGCGACGACGTGCCCGAGGCGCTCGACGAGCTGGTCCAGCGGATGCTGTCGAAATCACCCGAGGGGCGGCCCAGCGACGGTAACGCGGTCGCGATCGAGCTCTCCGCGCTCATGGATCCCGCGGCGATCTCCGTTCGCCCGCCGTCGATGTCCGTCCGCCCGCCCGAGCTCACGACCGGCGAGCGCAAGGTGATGTGCCTCGTGCTCGCGCGCGACGGCCTCGCCGGCGCCGAGCCGGCCCTCCCCGAGGCCGACGAGCAGGCGCGCGCCCAGGCGCTCTCGGCCACGGCGGCGCGCTACAAGGGCCAGCTCGAGCTCGTCGACGCGCGGCTGCCGCTCGTCGTGCTCGCCGGCGCGGGCGCGACGACCGACCTCGCGGCCCGGGCCGCCCGCTGCGCGCTCGCCGTCCAGGCGCTCCTCGGCGGCGCGCCGGTCGCGGTCGTCACGGGCAGGGCCGAGATCGCCTCGCGCATGCCCGTCGGCGACCTCATCGATCGCGTGGTCCAGCTGCTCCCCGAGAGCCGCGGAGCGGGGCGCGCGGCGATCCGCATCGACGAGGTGACGGCGGGGCTGCTCGGCGCGCGGTTCGAGATCACCTCCGACGCGCGCGGCCCCTGGCTCCACGGCGCGCGCGAGGAGCCGGAGGCGCCGCCCCACGTGCTCGGCAAGGCGACGTCGTGCGTCGGGCGCGAGCGCGAGCTCGCCCTGATCCGGGACGAGCTCGCCCGCTGCATCGAGGAGTCGACCCCGAGCGTCGTGCTCGTCACGGGGCCGGCC
The DNA here is from genome assembly GCF_051473855.1 of Sorangium sp. So ce375. Taxonomy (NCBI): domain Bacteria; kingdom Pseudomonadati; phylum Myxococcota; order Polyangiales; family Polyangiaceae; genus Sorangium; species Sorangium sp. So ce375. Next base: position 6,801,385 of record NZ_CP150335.1, on the reverse strand, counting down.
GGCATCGGCAAGTCGCGGCTCCGCCACGAGCTCGTCCGCGCGATCCGGGAGGACGGCGAGCCGATCGAGGTGTGGCTCGGCCAGGTGGATCCGATGAGCGCCGGCTCGGCCTTCGGCCTGCTCGCGCACGCGCTCCGGCGGGCGATCGGCCTCACGGACGCCGATCCCGTCGAGGAGCGGCGGCGCAAGGTGCGGGCGCGGGTCGAGCGGCACGCGGCGCTCGACGCCGCGCGGGTCGCGACGTTCCTCGGCGAGCTCGTCGGCGCGCCGTTCTCGGACGACGACGTGCAGCTCCGGGCGGCGCGGCGGAACCCGATGCTCATGGGCGACCAGCTCCGCCTCGCCTGGGAGGACTTCCTGCGCGCCGAGTGCGCGGAGCACCCCGTCCTGCTCGTGCTCGAGGATCTGCACTGGGGCGATCTGCCCACGGTGACGATGGTCGACGCCGCGCTCCGGAACCTGAAGGACCGGCCGTTCATGGTCATGGCGCTCGGCCGGCCCGAGGTGCACGAGCTCTTCCCGAAGCTGTGGGACGAGCGGCGCGGGCACAAGCTCCGCCTCGCGGGGATCTCGCGCCGGTCGAGCGAGCGGCTCGTGCGCCAGGTGCTCGGCGAGGGCGAGAGCCCGGCGCTCGTGGCGACCCTGGTCGAGCGCGCGGACGGCAACGCCTTCTACCTCGAGGAGCAGATCCGCGCGGCGGCGGCGGGCAAGGGCGTGGACCTGCCCGAGACGGTGCTGGCGATGGTGCAGGCCGAGCTCGACGCGCTCGACATCGGCGCGCGGCGGGCGCTGCGCGCCGGGGCGATCTTCGGCGAGACCTTCTCTCGGAGCGGGGTCGCCGCGCTGGTCGGCCGGGCGGAGGTCGAGCCGTTGCTGGCCGAGCTCGAGGTGCGGGAGCTCATCGTCCGGCGCTCCGTGGAGGGCGCGCCGGAGGCGGCCGAGTACCGTTTCCGCCACGCGCTCGTGCGCGAGGCGGCGTACGGGATGCTGACCGATCACGATCGCCGCCTCGGCCATCGGCTCGCCGGCGAGTGGCTCGAGCGGGCGGGCGCGGCCGATCCGATGGCGCTGGCCGAGCACTTCGAGCGCGGCGGCGAGCCGGCGCGGGCCGCGGCGGCGACGCTGCGCGCGGCCGAGCAGGCGCTGCTCGGGAGCGACCTTGGCGCGGCGATCGAGCGCGTCGAGCGCGGCATCGCGCGCGGCGCCTCGAAGGCGACGGCCGGGGCGCTGCGGCTCTGCCAGGCGGAGGCGCACCTCTGGCGCGGCGAGTTCGCGCTGGCGGAGCGGCGGGGGACGGAGGCCCTGGAGCGGCTCGCGCCCGGGTCGGCGCCGTGGTTCTCGGCGCTCACGCAGGTGATCCTCGCGGCCTCGAAGCGCGGCAACCACGACCAGGTCGAGGGCCTCCTGCGCCTGGCGCAGGGCACCGAGGCGCGGCGGTCCGCGCGCCCGGCGCGCAGCGTGTGCCTGTGCGCGGGCGCCGGGCGGCTCGTGTTCGGCGGGCGGTACCAGCTCGCCGACGAGCTGCTCGACGGCGTCGAGCAGGACGCCGAGGAGACCGAGCAGGAGGTCGAGGTGCTGGCGCGGCTCCACGAGGCGCGCGCGTACCGGGCGATGGCGGTCGGCGATCCCGGCGCGTGCCTCGCGGGCTTCGAGGCGGCGCTCGCGGCGTTCGAGCAGGCGGGCGATCGGCGCAACGCCTGCTGGGCAAGGAACAACCTGGGCTCCTGCTACGCGGAGCTCGGCGATTTCGAGGGCGCCGAGGCGGCGCTGCGCGCGTCGCTCGCGGACGCGGAGCGGATGGGGCTGTCGGACGCGCGGCTCGGGGCGCTGCTCAACCTCGGTCCGGTGCTCGCGCAGCGGGGCTCCGTCGAGGAGGCGCAGCGGACGGCGGAGGAGGCGATCGCGACGTCCCAGCGCCTCGGCGACGCGCGCGGGGAGGGCGCCGGGCGGACGTGCCTTGCGAGGATCGTGCTCCAGGCGGGCGATCTCGGGGGCGCCGAGCGCGAGGCGCGCGCCGCTGTCGCGATCCTGTACGGAGCGCCGCCGCTCCGGGCCTTCGCGTACGCGGTGCTCGGGCGGGCGCTGCTCGACGCAGGGCAGGCGGTGGACGCGCTCGCGGCGACGACCGAGGCGTTCTGCCTGCTGGAATCGATGGGGGCCGAGGTGGGCGAGTCGCTGGTGCGCCTCGTCCACGCCGAGGCGCTCTCGGCGTGCGGCCACCGTCGCGAGGCGACGATGGCGATCGCCTCGGCGCGGGAGCGCCTGCTCGATCGTGCGAGGAAGATCGGCGATCCGGTGTGGCGCGGGCGGTTCCTCGGCAACGTGCCGGACAACGTGGCCACGCTCGAGCTGGAGCGGCGCTGGCTGGAGGCCTAGGGGCCTAGGCCGCGCTCAGAGGAACTCGCAGAAGTAGCCGGTGGGCTGGGTGGCTCTGACGTCGAAGCCGCTCTTGCCTGCCACCTCGAACGACGTCCCTGCCGGATAGGCGCGCCACTCCGTGGAGCCGTCGATGCGGATCGCCAGCTCGCCGGCGACGACGGTCATCCGCTCCGGCGCCTCGGTCGAGAAGTGGAACTCGCCGGCGTCGATGACACCCATCGTCTGCCGGCGCCCGTGGCGCTCGAACCCGACGCTCTGGACGTTGCCGTTGAAGTAGCTGTTGTGCTTGAGCATGGCGCCCTCCTACCGCGTCCCGCCGCGAGAGACCAGCCCGGACACGCCCGCTCGCCGCGGGCGCGACAGGCCAGCTCGGCGTCTCGGTGTCTCCCGCCTTGCTTCCTTGCTCTCTTGCCGATCAGGGCAGCTCGCTCGCGTCGCCGCCCTCGCCTCTGTCCGGCTCTCCCGGCGCGGCTCCGCTCGGCTCGGTGGCGGGCACCTCCGCGCCGTCCGGCGGCGCCTGCCCGGGCTTCCCGCTCGCGTAGCGCTTGCCTGCGCGGTCCGAGGCCCGGAGCACGGGCCCGCGGACGATCTCGACGTCGCGCGCCGGCGCGCGGGACATCTCGAGGTTGGAGAGCACGAGCGACACGATCTTGAACCACTGGCTGCGCGCGGCCTGGATCGTGGTCTTGCTGGCGGGCGTGGTGGTCTCGGTCGCCTCGAGCTCCGTGCGGGCGCGCTCGAGCGCCTGGAGCTCCCGGCCCTTGGCGAGCCAGCGCTTCGTGACGTCGAGCAGCGACACCTTGCCCCGGGCGGGGACGGACCTGAGGAAGTCGGCGATCGCGGGCTCGTCCTCGAGGAGGCGGGCGATGCGCGTGGTGTTGCCCGCCTCGGCGAGCGGCGAGGCGTTGAGGATGGAAAGGCCGCCCGGGAAGAGCTTCTTCTGGACGACATCGCACTGCGCGGCGCCCGCGGCGTCGGCCGCATCCTCGGCGAGGCAGAGCTCGCGGCGCGCGTCGATCCCGTAGGATACGGCCCTGGCGAGGTGGTCGTGGCGCCGGTCGACCTCGCTGATCTCGTCGGTGAGCGCGCGCATCTTCGACGACGCGCCGCCGCTGCTCGGCTGGACCGCGACGACGCCCTCGTGGGCCTCCACGACCCGCGGGTGGAGCGGCGCGATCTCGGGGATCGACAGGAAGACCTTGCGATGCTTCGCGTCCTCGACCCACGGGGAGAGGAGCGCGACCATCTCGTCGAGATTCAGATGCTTCAGCATTGAGGAACACCTCCTGATGGGGTGATGCAAGCGATGCCTGGAGAGGCATCTCGGATGAGCAGCTAAGGGAAGTCCTGTTGTGACGTCCGTCAAGCGCGGCGCTGCGCGGGTTTCGTGCGGTGTTGGCGCATGTGTTGAACTATTGCAGGCATCTTGGAGCGTCCATGAGCGGCGGCGCGGGCATCGAGGAACTCGGCGTGGGCGCGGCGAGGTCGCGACGTGCTGGAACGGCCTCGGGAGGGGGGGCGGGTCGATCTGAAATCGAGAGAGGCGGTCCGGACGCTGGCGCGGAGAGGTCGCGACGTGGCGGGGTGGCCTCGGGAGGGGGGGTGGGTCGATCCGAGATCGAAACGGCGACTCCGGAAGGCTGCGCGGAGAGGTCGCGACGTGGCGGGGTGGCCTCGGGAGGGGGGTGGGTCGATCCGAGATCGAAACGGCGACTCCGGAAGGCTGCGCGGAGCGGTCGCGACGTGGCGGGGTCGCCTCGGGAGGGGGGGGTGGGTCGATCCGAGATCGAGACGGACGGCCTCTGGAGGGGGGCCGGGTCGATCCGCGCTCGCCAGGAAGACCCCCCGATCGCCCTGGCCGCCCGCCACCAGCACCTTGCCGCTGGCAAGCAGCGTCGCCGTGTGAACCGACCGGGACTGACCCATCGGCGAGCGCACCGCCTTTCAATCCAGCGCAGGACGGTCGGTGTGAGATTCCATGCTTCCCGGGCCGCGGTGCGTGAGAGACGCTACGCGAGGGGCAAGCCGGAGCAGCCCACGGCTGCGGCGCCTCCTTGCCAAGAGGAAGTTCGCGGACCAGTGAGTGAAGGATGGCGGTCGCGGTTGAAACGCCCCTGAAGGTCGCGGTGACCGAGCATTTCTGGATCACCCTGAAGGATGGCTGCCGTCTCGCGGCGCGTCTCTGGGCGCCGGAAGGGGCGGACAGGAAGCCGGTGCCCGCGATCCTCGAATACATCCCCTATCGCAAGCGGGACGGAACCCGCGCCCGCGACGAGCCGATGCACGGCTATTTCGCCGGCCACGGCTATGCCGTGTTGCGGGTCGACCTGCGTGGATCCGGCGAGAGCGACGGGCTGATGTGGGATGAGTACCTGAAGCAGGAACAGGACGATGCCCTCGAAGTGATCGCCTGGATGGCGGCGCAGCCCTGGTGCGACGGCAATGTCGGCATGATGGGCAAGTCCTGGGGCGGGTTCAATTGCCTGCAGGTCGCGGCGCTCAGACCTCCGGCCTTGAAGGCGGTGCTCTCGGTCTGCTCGACCGACGACCGTTATGTCGACGACATCCATTACATGGGCGGTTGCCTGCTCAACGACAATCTGTGGTGGGGCACTGTCATGCTGGTCTATCAGGCCCGCCCCGCCGACCCGGAGCTCTTCGGCGACAACTGGCGAGACAACTGGCGCGAACGGCTGGAACAGATGCCGTTCTGGCCGGCGCTCGCGATGGCCCATCAGCGGCGCGACGACTACTGGCGACACGGGTCGATCTGCGAGGATTGGAGCGCGATCCAGGTGCCGGTCTATCTGGTCGGCGGCTGGGTCGATGCCTATACCAACACGGTGCCGCGGATGCTGGAGCACCTCGATGTGCCGCGGAAGGGTGTCATAGGGCCCTGGGCGCACCTCTATCCGCAGGACGGAACGCCGGGCCCGGCGATCGGCTTCTTGCAGGATGCGATCGCCTGGTGGGATCGCTGGCTGAAACGCATCGAGAACGGCGTCGACAAGGAGCCGATGCTGCGCGCCTGGATGCAGGAGTACACGGCGCCGGAGACGACTCGCCGTCATCATCCGGGCCGCTGGATAACCGAGCAAAGCTGGCCGTCACCGGACATCCAACCCTCTTATTTCCATCTCAACAAGGAGGGCCTCGCGCCGGTGAGCGGCGCCGAGGACGTCGTGGCGCTTCGCTCGCCGCAGCACGTCGGCCTTCAGGGCGGAGAGTGGATGGGCGCCGGCTGCGTCGGGGAGCTGCCGGGTGACCAGCGGATCGACGATTCCGGCTCGCTCACCTTCGACACCGCGCCGCTCAAGGGAGCGATGCAGGTCCTCGGCGCCCCGGAGCTGGAGCTGGAATTCACCAGCGACAAGCCGGTGGCGCAGCTCTGCGCCAGGCTGTGCGACGTGGCGCCCGATGGCACGGCGCTGCGGGTCAGCTTCCAGGTGATCAACCTCACCCACCGCGACAGCCACGCGGAGCCGACCTCGCTCGAGCCCGGCAGGCGCTACACGCTGAAGCTGGTATTGAACGCCTGCGCGCACCGCTTTGCGGCCGGCCATCGCCTGCGGATATCGCTGTCCAGCGCCTATTGGCCGCTGATCTGGCCGGCGCCGGAGCAGGCGACCCTCGGCGTCGTCACCGGCGCCAGCCGCCTCATGCTGCCGCGTCGCCGCCCGCAAGCGAGCGACGGCAGCGAGCCCTTCCCGAAGCCGGAAGCGGCACGAGCGACGCCGATCACCCAGGTGAGCGAGGGCAGGGTGACGCGCTCGGTGACCTTCGACATCACCTCGGGGGCGGTCACGACCGTGACGGAAACGGAGGGCGTCTGCGGCGAAGGGCGTCAGCGCTTCGATGAGATCGGTACCGAGGTGCTTCATCGAATCCGCCGCGAGCTCCGGATCGCGCCGGACGATCCGCTCTGCGCGACCTTCACCTGCCGGCAGACGTACGTGCAGTCGCGCCCGGGCTGGGACATCCGCATCGAGGTGGCGACCAGGCTGCACGCCGACCGCGACCATTTCTATGTCAGCGGCGAGCTCGACGCGTTCGAGGGCGACACCCGCTTCGCCAGCCGTGAATGGCGGGAGAAGATCCTGCGGGATCTCCTCTGAGACAGCCGCATCCGGACCACCTGCTTCAGGTGGAAGCGCGGCCGATGCCCGGGCTCGTGTCGCCGAGCGGAGCGTCCGCCGGCCCGGCGCTCCAGCCCGCCGGCCCTCGCTCAGCCCTCGGCGCCGACCGGCAGCCGCAGCACGACCTCGAGCCCGCCGCCGTCCGCGTTCCTCGCCTCGACCTCGCCGCCGTGGATCAGCACCGCACGCTGCGTGATGGCCAGCCCGATCCCCGTGCCGCCCGCGCCGCGTGCCCTGTGGTCGTCGACCCGGTAGAACGGCTTCCAGAGGTCCGCGAGCGCGCCCTCCGGGACGCCCGGGCCGCGATCGCGGACGCGCACCTCGGCCGTCCCGCCGGAGCGCTCGAGATCGATGCGGACCGCGGTGCCCGCCTCGGTGAAGCGCACCGCGTTGCGCACGACGTTCTCGATGGCGCGCCGGAGCAGCTCCTCGTTCCCGTCCAGCGAGCACGCGTCGCGCGCCCCGAGCTCGACCGAGCAACCGCGCTGCTCGGCCTCGAACGCGGCGTCCTCGACGAGCTGCTCCAGGAGCGCCGTGAGATCGAACCGCTCGGTGCGCTCCATGCCCCGGCCCGATTCCAGGCGGCTCAGCGTGAGCAGCTCGCCGATCATCCCGTTGAGCCGCTCCGTCTCCCGCTCGATCCGATCGAACGCCGGCTCCACGTCCGGCGGTGAGCGCCGGCGGACGAGCTCGAGCGCGATGTTGAGCCGCGCGAGCGGCGACCGGAGCTCGTGCGAGACGTCGCGCAGGAGCCGGCGCTGCGTCTCCAGGAGCTCGTCGATGCGCTCGGCCATCCGGTCCATGTCGCGCCCGAGCGCCAGCGTCTCGCCGTCCGCGCCCGCGAGCTTCTGCGAGACGCGCACCGAGAGATCGCCCGCCGCCATCCGCTGCGTGGCGCCGCGCAGGATGCGGACCGGACGGGACAGGTAGCGCGCGAGCAGCACCGCGACGAGCCCGGTGACGGCGACGATCGCGAGGAGCCGCTGCGGCAGCGTCTCCGGCACGATGAAGAACATCCACGGCGATCGGACAGGACCGGTCGCGACCGCGGCGAGCTCCGGGTCGCGGTGCAGGACGACCGCGGAGACCTCTCGCTCCTCGCCGACCTCGATGGCGATGCCGTCGCCCGAGCGCCTCGCCTTTTCCTCGACGAGCGGCGCGCCCTCGATGGGCTCGCCGATCACGAGCGCGCCGGCCCGGTAGACCGCGACGCGCGAATCCCTCGGATCGAGCGGCGCGAGGCGCTGCTCGCAGCCGGGGAGCCCCTCCCGCTGGCAGGCGAGCGCGCTCTCCGCCCGGAGCTCGATGCTGCGGGTGCTCAGGCGGCGGCGCAGCCCGCTCGGCTCGGCGGAGAACGCCCAGCCGTGGATCACCGCGAGCAGGCCGACGAGCAGCGCCATAGCGAGCCACAGCGACACGAGGAGGCGCAAAAAGAGGCTCTTCACGGCCGCCCTCCGAGGAGGAGGCGCTCGACGACCGGCCGCCGAGGCGACGCCGCTCGACGGCCGGCCTCCGGGGCGATGTCGCTCGGCGATCGCCCGGGGGAGAGGCGCTTCACGCGCGCTCCCGCGCGAGGATGTAGCCCGCGTTGCGGACCGTCTTGATCCGCTCGCCGCCGCCCGGCCCAGGCCCGAGCTTGCGGCGGAGGTTGGAGACGTGCATGTCGATGCCGCGGTCGTACGCCGCGAGCCGGCGGCCGAGGACGCGCCGCGCGAGGTCCTCGCGCGAGACCACCGTTCCCGCCTGCCGCGCCAGGACCTCGAGCAAGTCGTACTCGGCCGTCGTGAGCCGGACCTCCTCGCCGCGGACACGGACGCGCCGCGCGGCGGGGACGACCTCGAGATCGTCGACCGTCAGCGCGCTCTGCGCCTCCGCGGCGCCGGGGCCGGCCGCGGCGCCCGCTTGGCCGGAGTGGGAGGCGCGCCGGTGGAGCGCGCGCACGCGGGCGACGAGCTCCCGCGGGTTGAACGGCTTCGGCAGGTAGTCGTCGGCGCCCATCTCGAGGCCGACGATGCGGTCGACGTCCTCGCCCCGCGCGGTGAGCATCAGGACAGGCACCCGCGAGCTCTGCCGCAGCCTCGTGAGGACCTCGAACCCGTTGAGCCCGGGCAGCATCACGTCGAGCACCACGAGCGTGAACGGCCTCTCCTGCGCGCGCGCGAGGCCGGAGATCGCGTCGCGCGCGCTCTCCACCGCGTAACCCTCCTGACCGAGCAGCTCGGCGAGGAGCTCGCAGAGCTCGGCGTCGTCGTCGATGACCAGGATCTGGGGCGGATCCGCCATGTCGCGACTGTAGCGCGGGCGTCACGTCGACGTGTAAGGCCTGGTCAAGAGGCGTCTTGACGAATCTTTACACGACCAGGACACCTCTTGAGACACTGCCCTCTAGCTTGCGGTGCATGACGTTCACTCGCTCCGTTCCCTTGCCGTGGCTGGCGTCATTGGTGCTCGCCGCCACGTGCTCGCTGAGCGCCGCGGCGCGCGCCGAGACGCTCACCGCCGAGGAGGCGGTCCGCCGCGCAGCCTCCCAGAACCCGTCCCTCCGCGCGGCGCTTCTCGACGCCACCGCGGCGCGGCAGGCCGTCGCCGCCGAGGAGGGCGCCCGCAGGCCCACGCTCTCGGCGTCGGTGACCGGAGAGTACAACGAGCCCTACGGCAGGGTCGCCGACGCCAACGGGCTCGCCCCTGGCAACGGCGACGGCGCGCTCCAGCGCTCGAGCGGCACGTCCGTCGCGTCGAACGTGGCGCTCCGGTACACGACCGACGTCGGGACGAGCCTCGAGGTGGGCGCGTCGGCGCGCTCGCCCGCGGGGACGCCCGAGCCGAGCTACGGCGCGCAGGCCTACGTCTCCGCGCGGCAGCCGCTCCTGCGAGGGGCCGGCACCGACGCGGTCCTCGCGCCGTACGCGCAGGCGCAGGCGTCGGCGGTCGCCGCGGAGCAGGAGCGCGAGCTCGCGGCGAGCCAGACCGCGCTCGACGTGCTCGGGGCGTACTGGGAGCTCTGGTACGCGGAGCAGGCGATCCTCGTGCAGGAGCAGGCGCTCGCGGCCGCGCAGCGGCTGCTCGCCGACGCGAAGGCGCGCGCCGAGACGCTCGGCACCGGCACGAAGGTGGACGTCCTGCGCTTCTCGACCTCGGTCGCGTCGATCGCGGATGCGCTCTCGCAGGCGCGGGCGACGCGCGCGGCGCGGGCCATCGCGCTCGGGCGGGCGCTCGGCATGGCGCCGGCGAGCGCGGCGTCGCTCTCCCCGACGGGCGCGCCGCCGTCGCTCGGGGCGCTGCCGCCGGCCGACGCGCTCGTGCGCGCGGCGAGCGAGCGGTCGCTGGAGCTCGCGGCCCTGCGCGCCGACCTCGACGCGCAGCGCGCGCGGGTGAGCGCGGCGGAGGACGCGGACCAGGTCCGCCTCGACCTGTTCGCGACGGCCTCGATGGACGGGCAGTGGGTGCGCGACGGCCTGCCGGGGCTCTCGCTGCCGGGCGGTCGGCCCGCGTTCGGCGTGCTGGGCGGGATCGAGGTCGAGCTGCCGCTCGGCGGCGGCCGGGCCTCCGCCGACGCGGCCCGCGCGCGCACGCAGCTCGCGGCCGCGGAGGCGCGGTACCAGGCGCGGGCCGAGGCGCTCGCGGCCGACGTCAGCTCGCTGCGGGCGAGCCTCGAGGCGGCCGCCGAGCAGGTCGCGCTGGCCACCGAGACGGCGCGCATGGCGGGCGAGCTGGCCGAGGCCGAGCGGCAGCGGCTCTCGCTCGGGACCGCGACGTCGGCGGACGTGGTGCAGGCGGAGCAGACGCGGCGGGAGGCGGAGCTCCGCAGGCTGCGGGCCGCGGTGACGGAGCTGACGTCGCGCCTCCAGCTCGATCACGAGACGGGCGCGTTGCTCGTCCGCTTCGCGTCGGTGTTCCCCAGGAGGTCGTCATGAACAGGAACAAGAAGCGCTACCTGATGTCCGGCGTGGCCGCGTTGGCCGTGGCGAGCTTCGGGGTCGGCGGGTACGCCTGGTACAAGCAGCCCGCGAAGACCCCCGCGGGCCCCACCGTCGAGATCCGCCGCGGGAACCTGACGGAGACCGCGGCCGCGTCCGGGAAGATCGAGCCCGACGTCCAGGTCGAGGTGAAGTCGCGCGCCCCGGGCCAGGTCATCGAGGTGCTCGTGAAGGAGGGCGACACGGTCGAGGCGGGGCAGCTGCTCGTGCGCCTGGATCCGACGGACGCGGAGCGCGACCTCGCCGCGGCGCGCGTGGCGCGCGACCGCGTGAAGGCCGACCTCGCCGCGGCGAACGCGTCGGTCGCGGTCGCCGAGCTCGAGCGCAAGAACAGCCAGACGAGCCAGGAGGTCGCCGAGAAGAGCGCCGAGATGGGCCTCGGATCGACCGACGCGGCCCGGACGGCCGCGCACTCGACGAAGGTGGCGGGCGCGAACATCACGCTGCGGCGGGCGCAGCTGAGCTCGACGCAGGCGCAGCTCAAGGCGGCCGAGCTGGCGGTCCAGGACGCCGAGACGCGCCTGAAAGAGACGCAGATCTACGCGCCGATCGCCGGGACGGTGCTCGACGTGGCCGTGGAGAAGGGGACGCTCGTCTCGTCGGCGCTCACCAACGTGAGCGGCGGCAGCGCCGTGATGACGCTCGCCGATCTGTCGAACCTGCGCATCGTCGGCGCCATCGACGAGGCGCAGATCGGGCGCGTCGCGCCGGGTCAGCGGGTCGACATCCGCGTCGATGCCTACGGTGACCGGGTGTTCCAGGGCGTCGTCGACCGGGTGAGCCCGCTCGGCAAGGAGGTGTCGAGCGTCGTGACCTTCGACGTCGAGATCGTCGTCAAGGACAAGGACGCGTCGCTGCTCCGGTCGGGGATGAGCGCGGACGTGGAGATCGTGACCGCGGAGCAGAAGGACGTGCTGCTCGTGCCGCTCCTGGCCGTGCAGTCGCAGGGCAAGCGGCGGTTCGTGCGCCTCGCGAGCGGCGAGGAGCGGCCGATCCAGACCGGGGCGACGGACGGCTCGCAGATGGTGGTGACCGCGGGGCTGAGCGAGGGCGACGACGTGCTCGCGAGCGCGCCCGTCACGAGCGCGGCGGGCCCGCAGGGGCAGGGGCAGCGGCAGGGCGGCGGCCAGAACCCGATGCGGGGGATGGGCATGGGGATGGGCGCCGGCGCCGGTCGAGGGGGGCGCTGAGATGGACGTCCCGGTCCTCGTGAGCGAGCTCTCGAAGGTGTACCACGCCGATCGCGAGGACCTCGCGGTGCGGGCGGTCGACCGGATCGGCTTCGAGGTGCGCCGAGGCGAGTCGGTCGCGATCATCGGGCCCTCCGGCTGCGGGAAGTCGAGCCTGCTGAACATCCTCGGGTGCCTGGATCGGCCGACGGAGGGCACGTACCGGCTCGGGGGTCGCAACGTGGCGGAGCTCGACGACGACGAGCTCGCGGCGCTCAGGAACCGCCACATCGGGTTCGTGTTCCAGAGCTTCAACCTGCTGCCGCGGATGACGGCGGCGGAGAACGTCGAGCTGCCGCTGCTCTACGGGGCGGTGAAGAACAGCCGCGCGCTCGCGGAGGGCGCGCTCGAGCGCGTGGGGCTCGCGGCGCGCGCGCGGCACCTGCCGTCGGAGCTCTCCGGCGGGCAGCGGCAGCGCGTCGCGATCGCGCGGGCGATCGTGACGCGGCCGTCGATCCTCCTGTGCGACGAGCCGACGGGCGCGCTCGACAGCAAGACGGGGCGCGACGTGCTGGAGCTGCTCCTGTCGCTGAACGCGGACGGGACGACGCTGATCATGGTGACCCACGACCTCGGCGTGGCGCGGTCGCTCTCGCGCGCCATCCACATGAGGGACGGGCACATCGTGGCCGACGGCCCTTCGGGCGACGTGGTGTCGGCGTTCCACGCGGGCGAGATGGAGGCGGCATGCTGATCAAGGAGACGGCGAAGAGCGCGTGGCGCTCGCTCGCCTCGAACCGCCTGCGCACGCTGCTGACGATGCTCGGCATGATCATCGGGACCGCGGCGGTCGTGGCGGTGCTCGGGATCGGGGAGGGCGCGCGCAGCAGCGTAGAGGGGCGGATCCGGTCGCTCGGCGCGAACCTTCTGATGGTGCGCCCGGGGTCGGCGTCGGCGAGCGGGGTCCGGTCGGGCACGGTGAAGACGCTGACCGAGGGCGACGCCGAGGCGCTGAAGGGGCTCGACGGCGTGGCGGCGGTCGCGCCGGAGCGGAGCGGCAGCGCGCAGCTCCGGTACATGGCGAGCAACCTGAACGCGTCCGTGACGGGGATCACGCCGGCGTACCTCGAGGTCCGCTCGCTCTCGGTGGAGAGCGGCGTCTCGTTCTCCGATCTGGACGAGCAGCAGCGGGCGCGCGTCGTCGTGCTCGGGGCCAACGTCGCGCGGCAGCTCTACCCGGGATCGTCGCCGCTCGGGACGCGGCTCCAGATCAACGGGAACGCGTTCCGGGTCGTCGGGGTGCTGACGGAGAAGGGGTCGGGCATGGGCTCGCCGGACGACGGGGTGTTCGTGCCGATGTCGACGCACCGCTCGGTGCTGTTCGGGCAGGATCACCTGTCGACGATCTCGCTCCAGCTGGCGAGCGAGGATCGGTCCGACGTGGTGATCGCGCAGCTCGATCAGCTGCTGCGCCTGCGCCACCGGCTGCGCGCGGATCAGCCGAGCGATTTCGAGGTCCGGTCGCAGGCCGAGATGCTGGCGACGATGGGGCAGATCACGGGCACCTTCACGATGCTGCTCGGCAGCGTGGCGGCCGTGTCGCTGATCGTCGGGGGCATCGGGATCATGAACATCATGCTGGTCTCGGTGCGGGAGCGGACGCGCGAGATCGGCGTGCGGATGGCGGTCGGTGCGCGGCGCGGGGACATCCTGCGGCAGTTTTTGGTCGAGGCGGTCGTTGTGTCGCTCGCGGGCGGCGTGGCCGGGGTGGGCCTCGGGTACGGGGCGGCGGTGCTGCTGTCGCGGTTCGGGGAGTGGGCCACGATCGTGCCGCCGTACGCGGTGGGGCTGGCGCTCGGGGTGTCGATCCTCATCGGGGTCACGTTCGGCGTGGGGCCGGCGAGGCGCGCGTCGAGGCTCGATCCGGTGGAGGCGCTGCGGTTCGAGTGAGCCGGGCTGCGGGCGCGAGGGGCGGCTCGCGCTCGAACTCCCCGGGCAACGTGCTCTTCCTCTTCCTCTTGCGGTTCGGACTTTACTCGGTGCTCGCGCGCATCTGCGCCGAGGCCGATTGGGCCTCGGCGGAGATGGCGTGGGCAAAGGAAGCGAGCGCGCGATGGCGTCGCGGCGGCATCAAACAACCCCGCCTTCTAGCCAGGTATACGTTCTCCCCTCGCCACCACTCGTCTTCGAAACCGTTTGTGCTTCTATAGAAGCTTCGGTTGCACCCTGGTTTCATGCGCTCATGCAGCTCGACGATCAGGGCGTCCACCTTTCCGAGCCACGGTGACGGGCCGCTGAAGATCTCTCGTTCAGCGCCCTCAATATCCATCTTGAGGATGTCGATGTGCTCGATCCCGTGGTCCTTCATGATCGCGTCGATCGTCATGCCCTGTACTTCGTGACGTGTTTCGCCGAGCTTCTCGCCGGCGTCGTCGGCTGACTGCGTCATAAAACCCCACTCCCCGAGGTGAGGATCCACGAGGTTGATCTTCTTGTTTTCGTGCCACAGTGCGCCGTGGACGGGCGTGATGTTCTTGTATGGGGCGACGTTCCTCTCGAGCAGCTCGAAATTGCCGTCTTCAGGTTCTATCGCGATGATCCTCGAGCCGGGAAATCGGTTCGCGAAGTAGAGCGATGCGAGCCCGATGTTCGCGCCCGCGTCGACGATCGTCGTCGGCGCGGTCCTGACATCGAAGGCGTAGTCCTCCTGGATGAACACCTGCTCGAAGGTCTCAACGTCGGTCGAGGGCATCCGCAGGTAGAAGGGAAACTTGATATTAGGCCTGTCGATCCGGAGCGGGGTCTGCGTTTTTGTGAGCTTTCCTCTTATCGCAGCGGCGACGCCGCGAACGCCCACCACGTGGCGATAGGATTTCATTGAGCGCAGATGGTGAATCAGATTCTGCAGCCAATCCTGGCTGTTGGGGTTGTTCATGTGTGTTCCTCCCCATAATACTGGAATTCCGCGTGCCCGAACGCAGGATGCTCGTGCGGAAAGACCGGGGCAAGGGCTTTCCGGGCCACCGCAAGGCGAGGCGTTCGGCGCGTCCGCCGCCGAGATCGCGAAGCGCCCGGGGCGCATCGACGACTTCTTCAACAACGCCGGAATCGGTGTCGCCGGCAAGGTCGAGAAATACGCGCTCCGCGACAGGGACGACGTCCTCGACGTGAAGTCCGCGGCGTCACGCACGGCACTCAGACGTCCTTTGGGGCGGCTGGTATCGGCGCGCGGAGCTCGCCGGCATCGACGTCGCGACGATCCGCGCAACCTGGCAGAAGGTGTCCCCGATGGCCCCCCGTCGCCTCGGGCCCCGGGGTTGGGAGCCCGACGGCCAACCCGCCGCTCAGGCGCGGGAGCTCTGGAACGCTCGTTCCTGAATGCGCACCTGAACCCACGCCGCAGCCCGGCGGTCCGTTCTGGCCGATCGCGCAGAATCGCCCGGCGCAGCGCTGAGCTCGCCATTGCTTTTCAGTGCCAGCGTGCCGTCGGATCGCTATCCTGTGCTGGGATGGATGTCCTGCTGCAGAACGATCACCTGACGGTCACCCTCGATGAGGAGATGTCGATCGTCCGCAGCACACGCTCCGAGCTCGCGTATCCGTCGCCCGACGATTTCATCCGGATCCACACCCAGGCGCTCCAGGTCTACGAGTCGCTCGATCGCTGGAGCCTCGGCCACCTGCTCGACCTCCGCCGGGCTCCCATGAACAACGCCCCGGCGTTCGAGGCCGCGACGATGCGCACGCGCAGCATGCTCGTCAGCGAGTTCGCCTGCGTCGCCATCGTCGTGCGGACGGCGGTCGGCGCCCTCCAGGTGAACCGGCTGCTGCGCGAGGAGAACAACGAGCACGTCGTCGTGCTCCAGGACGAGGACGCCGCCGTGGGATATCTCCTCGAGGAGCTCGGGAAGCAGGTGCGCCGGTCCAGCGTGCCGCCGCGCAGCCGCCCCCGGACCTCCCATCCCCACCCCTCGCTGCGCCCCGCCAGGCAGCGCTGAGCCCGGGCAGTCAGCCCTGAGGGCGTGAAGGCCGCGCCGGCGTCCGGAGCGAGGGCGCCTGTCGCGGCGCTTCTCGCGCGCGCTCCGGGCGTCTAGACTCCCTGCGTGCACGCCGATCGCAGCACGTGTCCGCGTTGCGGCCTCCTGATCAACGCGGAGGGGCGCTGTTATCCCGGGTGCCAGGGCCCGCTCGCCACCGTGCGCTGCGGCGGCTGCTTCCAGCTGAACCTCCCCGACGCGGAGCGCTGCGAAGGCTGCGGGCACGAGCTCGGCCTGGAGCCGATCCCCGAGCCCGACGCGCTTCGCTGCTCCGATTGCGGCGAGCCCTTCTCGGCGTTCCGCGCCGCGGCCGGCCTCCTGCGCGACTGCGGCCTTTGCGGCGGCCAGCTCGTCGATCACGCGCTCTTGCGGGACCTGCTGGAGCGCCGGGAGAGCTATGGGACGAGCGCGCCGAGGCCGCCGCGGCAGCCGGAGCACGTCGACGTCCGCGTGCGCTACGTCCGGTGCCCGGCGTGCGGCCAGGTGATGAACCGCAAGAACTTCGCCGGCAAGAGCGGCATCATCGTCGATATCTGCAGGGAACACGGCACGTGGTTCGACCGGGGCGAGCTCCCGCAGCTCCTCGCCTTCGCCGCGTCGGGTGGCACCGCGAGGGCGCGGCAGCAGCAGATCGAGGAAGAAGCGCGGTCGCGCCGGGAGGCCGAGATCGCCAGGGAGACGGCGCGTCGGGCGAGCGCCGTCGTGGCTGCCTCGTCCTGGGAATCCCGCTGGGAAGGCCGGCGGGCCGCGGTGCGCGAGCTGCTCGAGCTCTTGTGGCAGATCACCCGCTGAGCGATCCGCGCCGGCCGCGCCGGTGAGTGAAGAGATGTCAAGGGGCGTGCAGGACGGACGGGGTCGTCGTATGACGTGCCGCCACGACATGACGTCCCTCGACCAGCGCCTGTCGGCTCTCGAGCTGTCCATCCTGCCGACCTGGGTCTATGACCACGGTCAGCACCGGTTCCCGTGGGGCAACGCGAAGGCCGTCCAGTTCTGGCGCGCGACGGATCGCGCCGAGCTGCTCTCCCGCGACCTCTCGGACCTGTCGCCGGCCGTCCGCGCGCGGCTCGACGGCTATCTCCGCGTCCTCGCGGAAGGGGGCACGGTCCTGGAGGACTGGACGCTCTACCCGCGCGGGACGCCCGCGACGGTGACGCTCCACGGGCAGGCGATCGATCTCGACGACGGGCGGCTCGCGATCCTGTTCCAGGCGCTCCCCAAGGCCTCCAGCGTCGGCGCCTCGATGGTGCGCGGCGTGGAGGCGGTCCGCCACTCGTCGGTGCTGGTCAGCCTCGTCGACCGGGAGGGGACGGTGCTCTTCCACAACCCCGCGGCCCTGCGCGCCCTCGGCGACGCGCCGACGATCGACGCGGCGTTCCCGGACGAGGGCGTGCGCGCGTCGGTCCGCGGGGCGATCGACGCCGAGGCGGCGTGGGCAGGGGAGGTGCGGGTCGTCACGACCGACGGCGAGCGCTGGCACCAGGTGGAGGCGCGCCCCACGACCGATCCCGTGACCGGCGCGCGCGCGGTGCTCGTGCAGCAGCTCGACGTCACGGCGCAGCGGCGCGCCGAGGGGCAGGTCGAGGAGCAGGGCCGGCTCATCGACCAGCTGAACCGCTCGCTCGCCCTCGTGGACGAGCAACGCCGGCAGATCCTCAACCTCTCCGCGCCGATCCTCGACGTCGGCCGGGGCACGCTCGCGGTGCCGCTCATCGGGCGCCTCGACGCGGAGCGCGGCAGCGAGCTCGGAGAGCGGCTCCTGCCCGCGATCGTGGCGCAGCGGGCGTCCCACGTGGTCCTCGACGTCACCGGCGCGGAGGCGCTCGATCCGGACGGCGCCGCCGCCCTGGAGCGGCTGGCGCACGCGATCCAGCTGCTCGGCTCCAGGCCGATCCTCACCGGCGTCCGCCCGGAGGTCGCCCGCGCGCTCGTCGACGTCGACCTCGGCGAGGACCTGCTCGTCCTGCGCAGCCTCGGCCGCGGCCTGGAGGTCAGCCGCAAGCGCGCGCGCGGAGCCGCGCGCCGGCGCGCGTAGGCGCTGGCACGCGCACGGAGCGATCCGGAGCGGCGTCCAGCCTCCCGGCGGCGCCTGCGGCCGCCGCGGCGCTTTTCGAGCTGCCACGGCGGGCGTGCTCTGCCATAACGGGCCGCCATGACGCTTACTATTCGTGGAAAGTGGGCGCTCGTCACGGGCGCGAGCCGGGGTATCGGAAAGCGGATCGCGCGGGGCCTCGCGGACCTCGGCTGCAACGTCGTCCTGCACAGCCGCGACGCGGCGCACACGCGCGAGCTCGAAGGGGAGCTCGCCGGCAAGGGGATCCGGGTGAGCGCCGTCTCGGGCGAGCTGTCGGATCAGGCGGCCGTCGACCGCATGCTGGACGCCGCCGTGTCGGCGTCGGGCGGGATCGACATCCTGTTCAACAACGCCGCCATCATGACGCCATTCCGCGCCTCGCACCTGCAGACGCCGGCCGAGGATTACCGGCTCAGCTTCGAGGTGAACGTCATCAGCCCGATACGGATCACGTACCGGCTGCTGCCGACGATGCTGGAGCGCCGCTTCGGGCGCATCGTCCAGGTGACCTCCGGGATCCAGGACCAGCCCGAGCTGATGGCCTACGCCGCGTCGAAGGCCGCGCTCGACAAGTTCGTGCGCGACATGGCGCCTTCGCTGCGCGGCACGGGCGTTCTGATGAACCTGCTCGACCCGGGGTGGCTCCGGACCGATCTCGGCGGGCCGAAGGCGCCGAACGACGTCGAGTCGGTCTTGCCGGGGGCGCTCGTCCCGGCGCTCGTCGACGGCGAGGTCCACGGGGTGCTCTTCCGCGCGCAGGACTACGCGCGCTGACGCGCGCGGCTCGTGCTCCTGGCGTCCGCGCGCTCCGCGTGACTCGCGCCGGCTCGACAACTTGTGCCGCGCCGGCGGTCCATGTCTTGCTAGCGTCGTGGGGGATGAACGAGAGCTCGGGACCTGGGGCGGACACGGGACATCACGCGGGCCGCGGCGCGGGGGGGGCTCCGGCGGCGCTCGCGACGGCGGCCTTCGCGCGTGCAGCGCGATGGGGACGCTGGGGGGCGCTCTTGCCGGTGCTGGCCTGCGCGTGCTCGCTGGAGGGGTTGTCCGCCGAGTGGGACTCATCGTCGGCGCTCGGGGGTGCTGGCGATGACGGCTTGCTCAGGAGCGAAGCCGAGGACGAGGGCTGCGAGCTCTCCGGCCGCTTCGAGCGCGTGGACGACCCGGAGGCGAGCGGCGGGATCTACGTGGCGGTCCCCGAAGAGGCGAGCTGCAACGGCGACCGGGTCGACTGCTCGTTCAAGGTCGACGAGGCCGGC
Source organism: Sorangium sp. So ce375 (assembly GCF_051473855.1). Lineage (NCBI taxonomy): Bacteria > Pseudomonadati > Myxococcota > Polyangiales > Polyangiaceae > Sorangium > Sorangium sp. So ce375. The sequence goes on along the minus strand of NZ_CP150335.1, from coordinate 6,782,354 downwards.
ACCTACCAGATCAAGGCCAGGGTCGCCACGGGGCCCGAAGAGAGCACGGACAACTCGTTCCTTGTCCGCATGGACCACGCGCCGGAGCTCGGAACCAGGTACGACTTCAGCGGGACCGAGTTCCACGAAGATTACGTGCACGACTCGAAGGACAACACAGGGGCGCTGCTCAAGTTCGCGCTCGATGCCGGGGTGCACGTCGTCTCGTTCGAGTGCCGCGAGGATGCGGCCAGGCTCGACTGGGTCCAGCTCGTTCGAATCGGCCCCTGATCTCCGCGAGGAGCCGCGGCGCCGCGCGCGGGGCGAGGCCGAGGTGCTCGGCGTCGCGGACGGCTGACCGCGCCAGGGCCCATGACGCGGTGTTGCACGCGTCCACAGTGTCAACCTGTGGTTGACAACCTCGGTCGCGGTGCCGCCGACGACATCGGGCGAGAGGAGGCGCGTGGCAGCTGTTTTAACGGGAAATGCCGTGCGATCTGGGCGGGATCGTTCCGTCCTGGGCTGGTGGCATGTGCGTTGCTGTGGAGCTCCAGCGAACGGCCCGCGCGCTGTCCGGCGTCTCCACCCGCGCCGCGCGAGCTGCTCGGCTTCGGCTCATCACGGAAAGGTGACTTGCTCATGAAGTGCGAATCTCGAGTCGCTTGGGCTGCGCTGATGGCGCTCGGCATCAGCGGCATTTCGGTGGTCGGGTGCGGCTCGGAAACGTCGGATCCAGAAGGCGATGAGGGACAGCCGACGAGCAGCGGGAGCGCAGGCTCCACGGCGAGCGCCAGCACCGGCGGGAGCGGCGCGGGCAGCGGCACGGCCAGCTCCAGCGGGGGGACCGGGGGCGCCGGCAGCGGGACCGGTGGGGCCGGTAGCGGTGAGGGGGGCGCCGACGAAGGCACCGGCGGCTCCAGCAGCGGTGAGGGCGGCTCCAGCAGCGGTGAGGGCGGCTCCAGCAGCGGCGCCGGCGGCAGCAGCCCAGGCGGCGCCGACTTCAGGCTCTACGGCTATGCGACGACCGGCGACGGCACCACCGGCGGCAAGGGCGGAGAGGTCGTCTCCGTGAGCTCGCTCGACGCCCTGAGGAGGGAGGCCGCGAGGGACGGCGCCGTGATCATCCGGATCACCGGCAAGATCAGCGGCAGCGACGACGACGTGGACGTCGCCTCCGACAAGACCATCGTGGGGGTCGGGTCGAGCGGAGAGATCGAGGGGATCGGGCTCAACCTGCGGAGGGCCTCCAACATCATCGTCCGCAACCTGAAGATCCACCACGTGCTGGCCAAAACCGGCAACGGCGACGCCATCCACATGGACGAGAGCCACAACGTGTGGATCGACCACTGCGAGCTCTGGGCGGATTCTCCCGCGGTGAACTCCGACAAGGACAAGTACGACGGCCTCATCGATGCGACCCACGAGTCCTCGGACATCACGATCTCGTGGAGCTATCTGCACGACCACTGGAAGGGCATGCTGGTCGGCTCGTCGGACAAAGACGCCAGCGATCGCCGCATCACCTACCACCACAACCGCTTCCGTAACGTGAACTCCCGCCTTCCGAGCTACCGCGGCGGCAACGGGCATATCTTCAACAACTACTTCGAGGACATCTCCGCGTCGGGGGTGAACTCGCGGGTCGGCGCCTGCCTGAGGGTGGAGGGCAATCACTTCTACAAGGTGAAGAACCCCATCACCACCCTGGACAGCCCGGCCGGCGGCACGCACCGCATCGACAACGTGTTCGAGGAGACCACCGGGACGCAGCAGTCCGGCCAAGACTGCTCCTGGACCGCCCCGTACGAGTACCCGCTCGACCGCGCGGCCGCCGTCAAGGCCCTCGTCCTCGAGCACGCGGGCGTCGGCAAGACGGATCCGCTGGCGAACCTGCCCTGAGCACCGGCGGTCTGCTCCTCTTGGTGGCGGCTCCAGGCGTAGGCACGCCCGAGCTCGCGTCCGCTGGCTGAGCCATTCCCGGCCGGCCGGGGTACATAGTGAACATGAGCCCCGAGCCGCCGCTCCGCGCGTGGGTGCGACCGCCCCTCACCCCGGGGAGCGTGGCGCGCCAGTGGCAGCGCATCGAGGAGCGGCTCGACGCCCGGAGCGCTCAGCATGGCCGCCGGTGGCTCTGGGCAGGCTCCCTCGCCGGCGCGCTCGCCCTGGGGGCGGGCGCGCTGTGGCTCGGGGTGCGTGGCGGGTCGTCCAGCGTGCCGCCGGCCGCGGTCGCGGCGGTCGGCTCGGTGCTGTCCCTGTCGGACGGCTCGAAGATCTCGCTCGAGCAGGGAGCTGAGCTGGAGGTGCAGCGCGACGAGCCTCGCCACATCGCGACCGCGCTGCGCTCGGGCGCGGCGCGCTTCGAGGTCGTCCCCGACGCCGCGCGGTCGTTCACCGTCGTGGCGCGCGGCGTGGAGGTTCGCGTCGTCGGCACCGAGTTCCGCGTCGCCGTCGACGGGGCGACGGAGGAGGTCACCGTCACGGTGACGAAGGGGATCGTCGAGGTCCGCCACCCCGCGCGGCCCGACGAAGCGAGGCGGCTGCACGCGGGCGAGTCGTGGTCGACGAGGCCCGAGCCCGCGAAGGCGGAGCCGCCCGAGGCGGCGGTGCCCGCCCAGCCACCGCCCGCCCAGCCGCTCGCCACGGGCGCCGCTGCCGCGCCGCCAGCGCAAGGGCACACGGCGGCCGCGCCCTCCGCGCCTGGCGAAGGCGCCGCGCAGAAGCTCTTCGAGGCGGCCAACCAGGCGCGGCGGGAAGGGGATCTCGCGCGCGCCGCGGCGCTGTACCGGCAGCTCGTGGCGAGGCACCCGGGCGACGCGCGAGCGCAGATCGCCGCCCTCGAGCTCGGCCGCATCGAGATGGAGCGCGGCCAGGGAACGAACGCCGAGGACGCGCTCAAGACCGCCGCCTCGTCGGCGGTGGGCTCGTCGGTCCACGAAGACGCGCTCGCCCGCCTCGTCCGGCTCTACGATGGCCAGGGGAAACGAGCCGCGTGCGAAGAGGCCCGACGTCGCTACCTCACGACCTACCCGAACGGCGTCCACGTCGCCGCCATGAAGGCCGCCTGCGCGGCGAGGTGATGGCGGCGGGGCGCGGCCTCGCGCTCCCGGCCCTCCTCGCCGCCACCGCGGGGGTCGCGCGCGCCGAAGGAGACGCGTGCGGCGGCGACGCTCCGCCGATCGCCGTGCTCGTCGAGGGCGCGACGCCGGAGCTCGAGCGCGCGATCTTCGTGGACCTGGCTGCCGAGCTCGCCCGCACCGACCTCTGCGCGCGGCTCGAGGCGGGCGCCTCGCCCGAGGCGCGCGGCGCCGGGCGCGAGCGGGCGATCGCGCGCGTGACCATCCGCATCTCGCCGGAAGGCGTCGCCGCGGTCGGCATCGACGACGCCATGACCCACAAGCGCCTGGAGCGCACGGTGGAGGTGGCCGGGCTGAAGGACGACGGCCGCGCGCTCGCGCTCGCGATCGCCGCCGACGAGCTGCTCCGGGCGAGCTGGGTCGAGCCCACGCTGAGGCGACGGGCCGCGGCGGCGAGCGAACGGCCGGCGCCGCCGGCGGCGCGCGCGCCCGTGGACGGGCCCCGCGAGGCGCCGGACGCGGGCGGCGGGGCGGATCCGCGCGCGACCGAGATCGGCGTCCGCGCGACGGTGGCCGCGTACGGCGGCGGCCAGGTGCAGCTCGGGGGCGCGCTCCTCCTCCGGCGGGACGTGCTGCCCTGGCTCGCGGGCTCGGTGTTCGTGTACGCGCGCGAGGCGCTGCCCGCGTCCGCCGCGCTCGGGAAGGTGCTCGGATGAGCGATCACACAACGCCGGTGCGCGTCGGCGACGACGCCGACTGGGCGTCGGTGGCGGCCGGGCGGCACCACACGTGCGCGCGGAAGCGCGACGGCGCGGTCCTGTGCGCCGGGCTCAACGATCGAGGCCAGCTCGGCGCCGGGGATCGCGAGCGGCGCCTCGTCTTCACGCCGGTCGCGAGCGCGCGGTGAGCGGTCGTCACGCGCCCGGCTTGCGCGGGCGCCCGGATTGCGCCGAGAGGCGCTCTTCCGCGGCCGCGATGCGCCGCTTCACCGTCGCGAGCGACGCGCCCGTCGCCTCGGCGACCTCTTCCAGCGACATGCCCTCGACGCGCCGGAGCAGGAGCGCCACGCGCTCGGCGACCGGGAGCGCCTCGACCTGCAGGTAGAGCTGCCGCACCTCGACGGCGACGTCCTGCGGGCAGCCCGCGCCGACGAGCTCGTCGAACGACACCTCTGCGCGGCGCGCGAGCCCGAGCCGCTCGGCGACGCGCTGGCGCCGGAGCCGCTTGTGCGTGAGGCGCACCGCCATCGAGGCGATCCACGAGGCGAAGGCCTGGGGGTTCTCGAGCTTGTGGAGCGAGGTAAACGCCGTGAAGAACACGTCCTGCACGACGTCGTCGATGTCCGCGCGGTTCGGGATCAGGCGCCAGAGGATCCCCGAGACGTAGGACACGTGCCGCAGGAAGAGCGCCTCTTGCGCCCAGCGCTCCCCCGCGCGCGCGGCCAGGACGAGCGCCGCGTCGGAGGGGCCCGCCTTGGACGGCGGCGGCGCGGGCGGCGCGCCTGACGTCGTCGCGCTCCCGCGCCCGCTGGGCGGACTCTGGCTCACGACCGACGAGTTACACTACGGGATCGTCGCCGGACGAACTGTGAGCTCATGAGAGGGGCGACGTGCGCTTCCTGACGCCTCCCGGTCCGGAGCGGCGCCGGGAGCTCACGTCGGCAGGAGGGCGAGCAGGCGCTAGCGGCTCGACGATTTCGCCCCGGCGGGGCGCTCGTCCAGCCAGAGGATGGCGGTCACGCCGCGCGGGTAATAGCGGCTTCCGACAGGCACGCCGCGCTGCACGTCGCCGTCCGTGACTGGCAGGCAAGGTGCGCGGAAGACGGGTATGGCGAGCGCCGACGGTGTAGTCCGCGCGGCGCCGGAGGTTCTCTCCAAGGCGCCTCGTGGCGTCCGGTGATCCGGGCGTCTCCTGATGTATAAGGGCCTATCGGGCGTCGCCGGAGCGGGCGGCGCGCCGCTCGGGGAGCTCGGCCTTCTCGAACGTCCCGGAACTGGGGGAAGATCTCGTCATGTTGACCTTCGCGGCGCTTTGTGCTCACAGCCGGGCGATTTCACGGATGGCCTTCGACCGGAAGTACCCTCACGCCTGGCTGCTCCGGGAGCTCGGCCCGGACGACCAACCCCCGCCGTCGTTCAAGACCCTCGTCGCCGGGACCGCGCCTGGCATGAGCGGCCATCCGAGCTTGTCCCGTCACCGGATCTCGTCAGGGATGAGCCCCGCGTCGCACGGCTGCGAGCTCCTGCCGGTGGCGAAGCGCCCCGAGAGCCCCTGGCAGGATCGCATCCTCATCGGGCGCGCGTTGAACAGCGATATCGTGCTCCGCGACGCGTCCGTCTCCAAGGTCCACGCCCACATCTCGGTGCTGGTCGCGGACACGCCGATGCTCCACGCGAGAAAGAGCACCAACGGGACCTTCTTGAACGACCGGCTCCTCACGCCGAGCGGGGATGGCGTGCCCCTCCGCAGCGGCGACATCCTCCAGCTCGGCAACGTCGTCTGCGAGTTCATCGTGAACGCCGATCTCTATCGGCTCATCAGCCGCTGAGGGCGCCGCCTCTCCGCTGCTTCGCTCGCTCGCCCGGGCGCCCGAGCTCCCGCCTGCCGCCGGCGTCAGCTCCGCTCCGGGTGGGGCGCGCGGAAGAGCACCTCCACCGGGCCAGCGTGCGTCTCCACGACGTAGCTCGCGTCCACCGGGGCTCCGCCGCGGAAGGCCTTCGTTACATCCTTGCGCCGCTTCATCAGCTCGACCAGGCCGAGCGCGAGCGCCTCGGAGGCCGTGAGCTCCTTCGGCGTCGGCTTGCGGCCGATGAGGTCCTCGTCGACCATCGCGAGCGTGGGGTAGGCGTCCGGGTCGGCCAGCTCCCAGCGCTGCTCGGCGACCTCGGCGCGCAGCGCGGGGTGCAGGTCGCTCGAGCGATCGAAGCTCAGCGAGAAGAAGCTCGCCGGGAGCGACGCGGGCGGCGCGTCGGGGAGCTTGGCCGTCTCGGCCAGGTAGAGCTCGAACCCGCGCGCGCTCTCGAACAGGAGCACGCCGTGGCTCTGGCCAGCCTGGCCGACGATGCACAGCGCGAGGTCGCGCGCGCCGAGCGACGGGATCGACAGCGCCATGATGTCGGCGTCGCTGGGCACCGCCTTCCAGGGCGTCGCGCGGTAGAGCGCGGCGGCCGCGCGGAAGAAGGAGGCCATCGCCGGCGCCTCGATGCCGCCCCCGAGGAAGCTCGGCGTCAGGCGGCCGTCCCGCGTGCCGAGGTGCGCCTCTAGGTCCTCGGCCACGACGTCGATCTCCGGCGTCGGCGCGACGCGGACCTCGACCACCGGGCCGAGCCGCGCCCGCAGCGCCTCCGCGAGCGCCGGCGAGGCCACGCGCACGCGCTCGGGCAGGCGCGGCTTCCCCTCCAGGGGATCCTTGGCGGCGGCCTCGAAGCTGTCGACCGCGCCCGTCACGACGTCGCCGGGGCGCAGCGCGGCGCAGCTCAGGACGAAGCCGCGCTCCGTCATCCAGACGACCGCCTCGGGGCGGTACGCGTCGTCGCCCTCGTGCACGAACGCGCGCAGGGAGAAGAAGCCGCCGATCCACTCCTCGTCCCTTCGGGGCACGGGGCGCGCGCTCTTCTTCGACCGCTTCTTCTTGGGGGCTGGCACGGAGGACATCAGGGCACCTGTTCGCGAGAGCGCTCCAGCCGGTACGCTCGACGACCCGGGAGCCAGGGGTGAGACCGGAACCGAGAAACCGAGAGGCCGAGAAGCCGAGAGACTGAGAGACCGAGAGCGGAACGCTAGCGCAAAGGCCGCGTGCGTCGAAGCGGGAACGCGGCGCGAGCGGTCCGGCCGCGCGGGGTGGCTCGGCGCGGCGCGGCTCGGCTCGGCTTGGCTGGCGTGGGGTGGCTTGGCTGGCGCGGGGTGGCTTGGCTGGCTTGGGGGCAAGCTCGCGGGGGTCTTTCGTCTGGCGCTCGTCGCGGTGCCCTGTTATCGGTCATCGTGGTCCAGCGCAGGGACCCAAAGCAGGTGTTGCTCGCCGACCTTCCAGGGGACTCGATGCCTGAAGTGATCTGCAGAGGCTCCCAGCGCTCCGCAAAGGGCGTGGGGCGCGCGAGGCGAAGGGGGCTCGGTCGCTCCGCGCTCGGGCTCCTCGTGATGCTGGCCGTCTGGGCGCCGGCGGGCGCGGCCCAGGCCGAGCCGACCGCCGCGGAGCGCGCGCAGGCCGAGGGGCTGCTCCGGGAGGCGCGTGCGCTCCTGGCGAGCGGCCGTCCCGCCGCGGCCTGTTCGAAGATCGAGGAGAGCCATCGGCTGAGCCCGTCGACCGGGACGAAGCTCGAGCTCGCCCGGTGTCATGAGAGCACGGGGCGCTTCGCGAGCGCGTGGGCGCTCTACACCGAGGTCGACGCGGCGGAGGCGGCCGGCGGCGATGCGAAGCGGGGCGCCGAGGCGCGCGCGCGCGCGGCGGCGATGGAGCAGAAGCTCTCGAGGCTCGCGATCCGCGTGTCCGACGAGGTGAAGGCGCTCCCGGGGATCGATGTGACGCTCGACGGCGTGGCCGCGAAAGGGGCCGGCGCGGCCCGCCCCGTCGAGCCAGGGGAGCCCAAGGCCAGTGCGGCCGCGCCCGGCGGACAGGCCTTCGCGCGCGACGTCGAGGCAGCGCGGCCGGGAGCGGTCGCCGACGTCCACGTGCGGGCGCTCGCGCCCGGCGCGCCAGCGCGGGATCCCGCGCCGTTTGCCGGCGACAGCGAGCCACGAAGGCCGACGCCCTACGGCATAAGGCCGGATCCGATCCACCGGAACCTGATGTGGGTGACGGGCGGGCTCACGCTGGCGGGCATCGCGCTCGGAAGCACGTTCGGCGGCCTGGCGATCTCCACGTGGGACAAGGTCGACGACGCCGCGAAGACGGCGTGCGCGAACCCGAGGCGTTACCGGGAATGCGCGCACCCAGTGCCCGATCTGGCCAGCAAGGCGATGTCGTATGCGACCGTGTCCGATTTCTCCTTCATCGCCGCGGGCGCGGCGCTCGCCGGCACGGCCGTCCTCTGGCTGACGCTACCCCCGGACGGACCGAGCGCGAGCGCCCGCGTCGGGCTCGCGCCGGGCATCGTCGGTGGCTCCGTCCTCGGGGTGTTCTGATGACGATGAGGCTCGAACGGCGCGCTCGGCTGTGGCTGGTGAGCTCCCTCGTCGCGGTGAGCGGCGCGGGCTGCGCGGAGCTCGTCGGCATCCAGCTCATCGACGAGCAGGGCGTCGGGGGCGGCTCGTTCAGCGAGCCCGGCTATACGTGCCAGTGGGTGATGTCCTTCGGTGACGCCGAGACCACGCTCGGCGGGATCGCGGCCGACGGAGACGGCACCCTGTGGCTGGCGGGCGGCTTCAAGGGGGATCTCACCGTCGCCGGCGGCGCGCCGCTCACGGCGGGAGGCGCCGGCAGGGACGTCTTCGTCGCGCACCTCGCGCGAGACGGGAACCACGAGTGGAGCGAGCGCTTCGGGAACGCGCAGAACGACACCGCGACACACGTCCATCAGGCGACGGCGATCGCGCTGGGTGATGCCAGCGTCTACGTGGCGGGCGACTTCACTGGCAGCCTGTCGTTCGGCGCGGATTGCGGGCTGCCCGAGGGCGCCGGCGACGCGTTCGTGGCGCGGCTCGACAAGAGCGATCCGGACGGCGTCGCCGCGTGCACGGCGCACGGATCCGGCGGTCTCGACGAGGCGAAGGCGGTTGCGGTGGAGGGCGACCGCGTCTTCGTCCTGACGTCGCTCCAGGGCGGGGCGGACATCGGGTTCTCCAGCTACGATGGACAGACGCTCTTGGATCCGTGCAGCGGCGTCTTCGCGGGCCGCGAGGGAGCGCGTTACTGGCCTCGCGAGCTCCGGGTGTCCTCCGGCCACGCCTTCGTGGTCTCCGATTTCGAGGGCCGGGCGAACGTGGGCTTCCCCGGCCTCGAGAGCGCGCTGCCGCCCGGCGGTGAAGCGTCGGACGGGATCGACGCTTTCCTCGCGTCGTTTCCCGTGTCCTGGCTCTGCGATGGAGCGAGCGCCGAGGGGGCTGGCCTCTGGTATCGCCACTACTCCGCTCTTCGCGGCGATCAGCGCGCCAGCGCCCTGGCGATGCACGAGGACGGCGTCGTCCTGACGGGATCGTTCGAGGGGCAGATCGATCTCGCCGGAGAGCTCGTCTCCACCGGAGAGGACGGCTTCGCTGCGCACCTCGACCGGCGCGGCGTCGCCACGTGGGCCAAGCAGCTCGGGGGCAGCGGGGCCCAGTCGGCGCAGGCCGTCGGGGTCGACGCGTCCGGAAAGGTCGTCGTGGCCGGGCACTTCCAGCAGCAGCTGACGACCGATGATACCGAGATCGGCGGCGAGGACGGCGAGGGAGACGCCTTCCTCGCGCGGCTCCGGGCCACGGACGGCGAGATCGAGTGGCTGGGAGCGCTCGGCGGCCCTGCGCTCCAGCGGATCCAGGCGCTGGCGGTCTCCGGGACCGACGTGTTCCTCGCGGGCAGTTCAGGCGGCGACTTCGCGCTCCTGAACTGCCCGGTCGAGGCCGAGGACGGTCAGCTGTTCGTCGCCAAGCTCTCGGTCTCCTCGCGCTGACGGCCCTCCGCAGGGCGTGGGCTGCCGCGCTCGATGCTGTCGCCGCGCGAGAGCAGCGCGCGCGCGCAGGGCGCGATGACCAGCGCGAGCGCGCGCTCCCGGATCGCGCGCCGGTGCTGGGGCGAGAGCACGCCGAAGCCGAGCAGCGGCCCGCCGGGGCCTGCCTCGCTCGGGGTGGGTGGCTCCGAGGAGGCGGCGGCGAGCTCGTCGACGATGGCGCTCGCCAGGGAGGGATCGCGGTCGAGGGCCCAGGCCGCGAACCGGAAGGCCAGCTCGGCGTGCCGCGTCTCGTCCTCGGCGATCTTCTCGAGCGCGCGGCGGACGGCGGGATCGGTCGCGTGGAGGGCGGCCTCTGCCGCCTCGATCGCGGCGATGGTCTCGCCGATGCACCCTTCGCGGAGGGTCGTCACGAGGATCTCGCGGGCGCCTTCGGCGCGGAGGGCGCCCTCGATGGCGAGCGGCCCGGGGCCGACGCCGCGGCCGGCGAACGCGCTGGCCAGCTCGAAGCAGGCGCGCGCGTGGTCGGCCTCGTCGCCCATGGCCGCCTGCGCCGCGCCGACGAGCTCCGGCGGAGCGCCGAGCGACAGGAGCTGCAGCGTGAAGCGCGCGAACGCGGCGATCGACGCGTGCTCGAGGAGGGCGGCGCGCGTCCAGTGCTCGGCGAGGGCCGCCCGTTGCTCGGCGGACAGCTCCTCCCGGCGAGGCGGCGCGTCCGGCGCCGCGGCCCGCCAGTCGTCGCGCGTGGCGGGCTCTGCGGTGCGCACGACGCCTTCCACGAGGAACGGCCGGCCGATCGCGCAGTTCTGCCCCATGCAAGCGTGCCGCAGGGCCTCGAGCGAGCACTGCTCGTCCCCTGGGCAATCCTTGTCGCTGGCGCACTCGTCGGCGGGCGTCTGGCACGCAAAGGCGGTTCCGCCGCATCCGGGGTTCAGGACGTAGCTGGAGCAAAGCAGACTTCCGCAGCCCTTGTCGCTGGTGCACCGCGCGAGCACGCACTGCCCGACCGGATCGCCGCACAGGCAGATCTGCCCCTCGCCGCAGTCGGCGTCGGTCGTGCATCCGTAGTGGCAGAAGCACCCAGGCGCCACGTCGCCTCCGGTGACGGTGTTGCAGTAGCCGTGTGGCCGCTCGGTGCAGTCGGCGTCGGTGGTGCAGTTGCCCTTGGCGCCGCTCGGGTCCGTGCAGGCCTCGCCACGCGGGAGCGGGCTGGGACAGGTGACGATCTCCGCGCGATGGATCCAGCCGCCGGCGCAGCGCACGTACCCGGTGTTCTGGCCCGCGACGACGATGGGCTCCGGATCGTCGCAAGCGAACGGCAGCCCGTCGGGTGGCAAGCCTCCTGTGCTGCTGGAGCTGGCTTGGCCGGAGGTGCCGGAGCTGGCTTGGCCGGAGGTGCCTTCGCCGGTGCTGCCGCCCGTGCCTTCGTGCGTGACATCTCCGCCGCAGCTCAGCGCTGGCGCGATAGCGAGGACCGAGAGCAGCCTCGCACCCCAAGAATCCATCGAGACGAGCAATCGCATGGTATGTCCCTCTTTCTAGGATCTTACCCGGGTTCGGCGCCGTGGTCGCGGGCGTCACGAGCCTCGTTGCCGCGTTTGGCGCGCCGTGCGAGCGTCGCGCGATGCGGGTGTTGATCGCGGGCGCTGGGATCGGCGGGCTGACGGCGGCGCTGAGCCTGCACGCGGCCGGCATCGATGCGTGCGTCGTGGAGGCAGCGCGCGAGATCAGGCCGCTCGGCGTCGGCATCAACATCCTCCCTCACGCCGTGCGAGAGCTGACGGAGCTCGACCTCGCTGACGCGCTGGGGGCGACGGGGATCCCGACCGCGGAGGTCGTGCACCACGATCGGTTCGGCGGTCGGATCTGGGCCCAACCGCGGGGGATCGCCGCCGGGTATCGCTGGCCTCAGGTGTCGATCCACCGCGGTGAGCTCCAGGCGATGTTGCTCGCGGCGGTGCAGCAGCGGCTGGGGGCCTCCAGCGTGCGCGTCGGGCTTGCCGTGGAGGGGTTCGAGCAGACGGCGTCCGATGTGCGGGTCGCGGTGCGGGATCGGCGGACCGGCGCGCGCGACGTGGTCTTTGCGGACGTGCTCGTCGGGGCCGACGGCATCCACTCCGTCGTTCGCGCGCAGCTCCACCCCGCGGAAGGGCCGCCCAGGTGGAACGGGATTCACATGTGGCGCGGTGTCGCCGAGGGCGAGCCATTCCTCACGGGGCGCAGCATGATCATGGCCGGCAGCAACCTGGCCGCCAAGTTCGTCGCCTACCCGATCTCCCGCCGCGCGGAGCTCTGCGGTCGGGCCGCGATCAACTGGGTGGCAGAGGTGCGGCTGCACGAGGGGGCGGCGGTCGCCCCGGGGAGCTGGAACCGGCAAGGCCGCCACGAGGACGTGCTGCCCCATTTCGCGGCGTGGCGCTTCTCCTGGCTCGACGTTCCGGCGCTCATCGCCGCGGCGCCCGTCGTCTTCGAGTATCCCATGATCGATCGCGACCCGCTGCCGTCGTGGGGTGCTGGCCGGGTCACCCTGCTCGGCGACGCTGCGCACCCCATGTACCCTGTTGGCTCCAACGGGGCCTCCCAGGCGATCATCGATGCTCGCGTGCTGGCCTGGCACCTCGCCCAGACGAGCGCCGTCGAGCGGGGGCTGGCCGCCTATGAAGCAGCGCGCCGCCCGCCAACGAGCGCCCTCGTCCTCGCGAACCGTGCGATGGGCGCCGACCGGGTCCTCGCGATGGTGGAGCAGCGAGCGCCGGCGGGCTTCGCCCGGATCGAGGACGTTCTGAGCAGCGAAGAGCTGGGGGAGATGGATCGCAGCTACACGAAAATGATTGGAACCGACGTTGAGGAGCTGAACGCCCGGCCATCGTGGAGCGTCGGCGGAGGGCGGGAGGCGTCGGGAGAGAAGAGCGGCTCCAGTTGAGCGGCGCAGTCCCCCAACGGGCCGCCCGCTCCGCGCTCAGCGCTGCATAGCGATGATTCCACAACCGAGAGGTGTACCGGCCGCTGTAGGGAAAGTACCCGGGACCAGGCAAGGTCATCCTTGGCCCGCCTCCCGCTAAAGCTAAAGATGCAGCCAGAGCGCCCCTGGCTGTTCCCGCCACCGCCGAATGGGCGCTCTTTCTTGTCCTCCTGCCATCGGCGGGGGGTGGAGCTGCGCACGGGGCGCGACGGTGTTCCTGGCTCGGTCCACGGGGCCTGGCTGCCGTCCGTGGCGGACGCGCTCGCGATGGCTGGCCTCTTCGGCCGCTTTCCGGAGATAGGTGGTGGAATCGATCCATCCTCTCCGCGACCAGCGACGCGCCCGGTGAGCTCCGCTGCCATGGTCGGGTAATGGCGCCCTCGGTTCGTGATATCGGCCGCCTTCATCCCGAGTGAGCAGACATCCCGAGTCGAGCCGACCTTCGTCGCCGGGGCCGCGACGAACCACTATGGACGGATTTTAGCTCATCAGCGACGCGTCATCGTCTGCTTGGGCGCCATGAAGGCGCCGCTCGCCGGCGTGCGCAGGACGATGGGCACCACCGTCGATCGAACGCAGATCATCGGGCCTGTGCCCGACAGCGACACAATCACGGTGCGGGCGCGACCGGGATGGGGCTCCCACCTACAAACCCGCACTCCGAGCCAATGTCGGACAAGCGTCCGCGACATCTGCTCTTCCTCACCCATGTTCAGTCGGGATCATGGCAAAACGGCTTGATCCACGCTTGAAAATGGAATACCAAGATTTATGTATGTTGCCTCGTAAAAGTCTCTTCTCTTTCACCTCGGAGAATCCGTCGGCGTTCGGGGCCCATCTCGCCGCTGCGGCGCGGGAGCATTCCGTCTACTTCGACGAGGGACTCGGCGTGGCGGTCGTGCTCCGCGGTGCCGACGTGGCCGCGGTGCTGCGGGACAGCGAGACGTTCAGCACCCGGGCCTACGACAACGGGATCATGAAAGGGGCGCTCGTGACGCTCGACGGTGAGTCGCACACGCGCATGCGGCGGCTCTTCAACGCGGTCCTCTCCCCACGCGTGATCAGCCGCTACGAGGAGACGATCGTGACCCCCGTGGCGCGCAGGGTCGTGGAACGGCTCGCGAGGAAGGAGCGGGCGGATCTTTTCGACGAATTTGCGATGTTGATGCCCATGGGCGTGACGAGCGCCCTCTTCGGGCTCCCGGAGGAGCGGATCGCCGAGAATGACGTGCTGATTCGCAAGATGATCCGCAGCGTGGTGATGCCGCAGGATCCCGTCGTCATGGCCGAGGGGCGGAGCGCCCACGCCGTGATGGAGGCGCAGCTCCGGGAGATCGCGGAGCGCGAGGTGGCACATCCGAGCGATACGCTGCTCGGCGAGATCGCGCGGGCGCTCGTCGCGGAGGGGCTGGGCGGTGTGGAGGCGTGCGAGGGGGTCGTGCTCACGTTGATCCTCGGCAGCTACGAGACGACCAGTTGGATGCTCGCCAATCTGCTCGTGGCGCTGCTCGCCCACCCCGACGCGATGGACCAGCTGCGCCAGCAGCCTTCGCTCCTGCCACAGGCCATCGAGGAGGCGGCCCGCTGGTGCAACAGCGCAGCGGGCATCGTGCGGTTCGTCGAGCGTGAGGCGACGATCGGCGGGGAGACGCTGGCCGCGGGGACGATCCTCTATTTGTCCCTCATTGCTCGCCATTATGACGAGGAGATCTACCCGCGCCCGGAGATCTTCGACATCCATCGACGGCCCGTGGGGTTGCTGAACTTCGGCGGTGGCCCGCACTACTGCGTCGGGGCGCCGCTCGCGCGGATGGAGGCGAGGATCGGAGTGTCGCTCCTGCTCGAACGCTTCCCGGCGCTGCGGGCCGATCCGATGCTGCGGCCGATGTTCTCGACGGCGCCGCGCGGCGCGGCTGCCTTCGGACCCGACCGGATCCCGGCGTTGCTCGTGTAATTTCGGCCACCGCGACCGGGCACGACCCGACCCAGGTTGCGGCCCGCAGCACCCCCCACCCGCACCCGACCCAGGTTGACCCGCGGCCCGATCCAGGCTCGGCGCGAGATGGCGGAGATGGCGGGAGGCATGGCGGCCGCCACCTGAGCCGACCCGACCCTGGGGAGCCGACCCTGATTGGGCCCGACCCATGTTCTGGTTGCGACCCGACCCAGTTTGAGGCGGGTTGATTGCGGCCCGACCCCAGGTTACGACCCGACCCAGGTTGAGGTGGGTTGGGATAGATGCCGCCTTCCAGACGGCGGGGACCATGGCGGCCACCCTTTTGGGGATGTGGCAAGTGCTTGAAATGATTCACTACGTCCGACGGCACAGCGTTTGCTGATGTGGTGGGCCATGAGCCACCCCCGCGAGATCGCTCCCGGTGCTACCTATATGATCACCCGTCGCGTATTGCGTCGGCACCTGCTCTTACGCCCTGATGCGGCCATCACCCAGCTCTTGGTCTACGCCCTCGCGGTCTCTGCCCGTCGCTTCGCCATCAAGGTGCATGCGTTCTGCGCGATGTCAACTCATCTGCACCTGGTCGTGACGGACGTGAATGGGGTCCTGCCGCGTTTCTTGCAGTTCTTTCATCGCATTGTCGCGCTTGGCACCAAGGTGCTCCGTGCGTGGGAAGGACCAGTATGGGACCACGGAGCCACGAGCGTGGTGCGCCTCCTGACCCGCGCTGCCGTGGTGGAGAAGATCGCCTACGTGCTCGCGAACCCTGTGGCCGCTGGCCTCGTCCGGCATGCGCGTGAGTGGCCTGGAGCGAAAGTCGATGTGGGAGAGCTCGGGTGCGGCGTGCTGCGAGCGGCGCGTCCTGTCGCGTATCTCGACCCTGAAAATCCACAATGGCCCGAGGAGGCGACACTGCCGCTCGCGCTGCCTCCGGCGGTCGGCCAGGACAGCGTCGATGACTTTCGTGATGAGGTCGCCGCCGAGCTCGAGGCGCAGGAAGTGCAGGCCCATGCGGCGCTTCACCAGCAAGGGCGCCGCTTTCTCGGCGCTGAGCGAGTAAACAAGATCTCCCCGTACGAGCGCGTCACAAGCTTCGAGGCGCTGCGCGATCGCAATCCGACCTTTGCAGTCGGCCGTCAACAAGGCGATGCATGGCGAATCGCCGGCGCCGCTGTTCGGGCGTTTCGCGCATCGTACCGCGTGGCGCTCGAACTGTGGTGCGCCGGGATACGCAGTGTGGTATTCCCGGCGGGGACGTGGTGGATGCGCACGTTCCACCGCGCCAGCGTGACTGACTTCGGGCGAACGGTGTAGATATCGCGTGGCGCTCTTCACAGCGATGCGGGAGAGGCGGTGGTTTCGACGCACCGTTGCCGTGTCGTGGGGGACGTCCGTCTTGAGACGCCGGAGCCGGCGGGTGGAGCGTTCATGGGCGCAGTGCGCACCCGTATGAACCAGCTATGCCGTGTCGAGTTCCGATTGGTCGGCCCCGAGGATACGTCGATTGCGCTCGGCCAATAGAAGGTTGTTGAATACTTTGGCGGGAAAATTCAATGGCTGGAACAATCCGGCTCGGAACGCCATGCGGAACGCATGCGTGACATCCGTTGAGTCGGGTTGTTGAGGGAGATGCCGTTGCGGTCAATCCGGGTCGTGCATCCGACTTGTTCTGGCTGCGAGCCCCGCGAAGGCCGCTGCGAAGCGGCGCCGGAAATCCGTATCCTCGACCAGCTTGTCCCGGAGCGTTCGCGACAGCTCAACGTGGTAGAACGGCGCGCCCATCTGGCGCGACCAGCGCCCTTGGACGTTCGTAGCGCCGCCGAGCCTGTCGATGTCCGTGGGGTAGGCGAGGACCTTCCCGACGCTGACGATCGCTCGCAGAGGGGCGAGCAGCCGCTCCAGCGCGGCGCCATGCCCCACCGCACTGGCGATGACGGCGGCGTCTGGAGCCGAGCTGTCTTGAAAGCCGTGCAACTGAACGGCGGGCGTGCCGGGGAAGCTCTGGAGCAGCGCCCGGTGCACTGACAGGAAGAACGAGCGCTCGGCGTGCGCTACGTCTGCGAAGGCGAGCGACGCAATCAGCCGCTCGCGGGCGGCGCGGTTGTCCCCACGAGCGCCCCCGCCGATACCCTGGGCGTCGTCCTTCGTGGTGTGGCGGCCGACAGCTTCATCGCTGCCGCCCTCGTCACCTGCTCCTTCCTTGCTCTCGTCGTCGCGAGCGGTGTTACCCGGGTTGCGCCCGCCCCCGCTCCCGACCTCACCCGGGTTGAGACGCCCACCCCCGCCAGCCTCACCCGGATTGTGGCGCCCGGCACCCGGGTTGGGGCGCCCGTCCGTGCCCTCGTCGTCCCCGTTGGCGCTGCCTGGGTTGGGACGCCCGCCGTACCGGTGCGACGTGTTCACGATCAGCGCGCGCGCCCGTTGCGCATCGAAGATGGCCAGCGCGATGGGCAGCGTCCCCTGATCGAAGAACGTATGCGGCGCCTCTACGATCAGCGGCACGGCCGCCCCTACGCGCAGCACGACCACAGCCGCCCCGCGGCGACGCGTACCGTCCTCGGACAGCACCCATAGGTCGCGCCCGCGGACGGCCCGCAGCGCGAACCCCGGTGGGGCGGCCGGCGGCGGCTGCCTGGCCTGCGCGGCGAGCCCGGCTGCCGCGATCCACGCGGCGTACGTCACCTCTTCCGCGGCGTCCGGCGGCTCCGCGATGAGGTTGCGCCCACCCTTGCGCAATGGGGCGATCTCCTCGTTCAGCACCTCCTGCTCGCCGCTGTCGATCTGGGGCGCTGTCACCGGCTCCTCCACGGCAGCGCCCGGGCTCGGCGTCGCGCCCGGCGCGCTCCCGATGCTGCGACACACCCCCTGGGAGCAGCCGGCGATCGTGAACAGCACCACATAGCCTGCCCTCTTCATCGTCGTCCTCGTTACCGGAACCTCGATGCCCACTGTACTTTTCTCATGTCACGGCCTGGAAAGCCAGGATGACGCTCCACGATAGCGCCCTCCTGCACCTCTTCCTCTGCTTCCGCAGCGGGGGCGGTTTGCGCTAGTAGCACTGCATGCCTCGCCCCTTCGAGCCCGTGGAAGCACCGCCGCTCCGTGAGCAGTCCGGTCGTACGTTTCCGCGCATGGTCGAGCTGATGCAGCGGCTCCTCGCACCGGACGGCTGTCCGTGGGATCGCGAGCAGAGCTTCGCCACGCTGAGGCGCTACGTGCTCGAGGAGGCCTGCGAGGTCATCGACGCCATCGACGGCGGCGACCGCAAGGAGCTGTGCGCCGAGCTCGGTGATCTCTTGCTCCAGGTCGTGTTCCAGGCCGAGCTTGCCCGGGCCGAGGGGGCGTTCGGCCCGGACGATGTGATCGCAGCGATCTGCGAGAAGCTCGTGCGGCGCCACCCCCACGTGTTCGCGGATGAGAGCGCGGAGAACGCCGACGAGGTGCTCCAGAACTGGGAGCGAATCAAGGCGGCCGAGCGAGCCAGGCAGGGCAAGGACCGCGGCGTGCTCGGCGGCGTTCCCCGCAGCCTGCCGGCGCTGACCCGCGCTCAGCGGGTGGGCGAGAAGGTCGCGCGCGTGGGCTTCGACTGGCCAGACGCGCGGGGCTCGCGCGCGAAGGTGGACGAGGAGCTCGGAGAGCTCGATCGGGCCTTCGAGGGCGGCGATCCCGCTGCGATCGAGGAAGAGCTCGGCGACGTGCTCTTCGCGCTCGGGAACCTGGCGCGCCACGCCGGCGTCGACGCGGAGGGGGCCCTGCGCCGGACGATCGACAAGTTCACCCGGCGTTTCGAGCACGTCGAGCGGCGGGTCATCGAGCGGCACGGGGGCTGGCCCGCCAAGGCGTCGCACGACACGCTCACGCTGGAGGAGCTCGACGGCTACTGGGACGAGGCCAAGCGCGGCGAGCAGCGGACCTGACCGCGGCGCGCGGACGGCCTCGGCGAGATGCGCGCCGGGGAGACGCCGGCAGCATCCGGCGTCACCTATGCGGCCACCTGCCACTTGTGGCTTAAGCACAGCCGGCTCCCCACGGACGGCCGCGGAGGTCGGCGTAGCGACGGCGGCGACGCCGCAGTCGGGCCAGCGGAGCGGATCGCTGCCGCGTTCTGCCCGGAGGAGCGAGATGAGGCCGAAGCAGCACCCTTGGATCGGACGCTCTCAGCAAGCGGCCAATCCCGGACGAGCCGGCGCTCCGACGGCGTAGCAAGCGGCCAACCCCGGACGAGCCGACACTCCGACGGCGTAGCAAGCGGCCAACCCCGGACGAGCCGGCGCGCCGACGGCGTAGCAAGCGGCCAACCCCGGGCGAGCGGCGCGCCGACGGCATAGAGACCGACGTTACGATGCCTCCGCTGGCTGGCGTTCGGAGCGGTCAGGTAGACGCCATCGCATCAAATGCGGCCACCTCATGACGAAATTCACGCATGAAGTTGATATTTACCGCGTCAATCTGTCGTTTTGTGCCGACGTTCTCCAAAGGGCCGTCACCTCTCCCATCCCGACAGGCGCGTCCTCAAGGTTCTTGCGCCTTTCACGAGGCGGCCCACGGCTTGCTTTACGCCCGGGCAGCCATGGCAAACCGCTCCTCCGCCAGGTTGCTCCACGTTGCCGTCGTCGCGGACAACCCCGAGACGATCGACGCGCTCCATGCCTACTTCAGCCAGGCCGGGGTTGCGTCGAACGGCACAAGGACATTGAACGGCGCGAACAGGATGGCGCCCGCGACGACCGCCCTGGTCCTGTTTCCCGACGACTTCGACGCCGGGGATATCGTGACGTTCATCACGTCGCTGCGGAGCGCGCGACCGAAGCTCCTCATCCTCCTCGTGACGGGAACACCACAGTCCTTTCGCTCCGCGCTGGGACCAGACGGCCACTCCTTGCCACCCATGGTGCTGCCGAAGCCGGCGTTTGGCTGGACCATCCTCGACGCTCTTCGTGCGCACGCTCATTCGGAGTTCATATGACTGCTTCAATGATCCGCCGGAATTCATCTCCTGCTGGCGCCGCGCGACGCGCCACCCGACGTCGCGGGAGGACAGCAAGGTGACGGGATCTCTGCTCCTCAGCGTGCCCGTGCTGCTCGTCGGCGCGGCGCTCTCGCTGGGCCTGCGCTCGAACCGCGCGCGAAGCGCGGCCGCGATCGCTTCGCAGGCGATCGCCGCCGCGCTCGTGCTCGCGAGCGTCGCTCCCATCCTTCGAGGCGGCGAGGCTCTGGAGGTCGTGTGGCGCTGGCCGACGCCCATCGACAGCATGACGTTTCGCGTCGACGCGCTCGGAGCGTTCTTCCTCGCGTGGTCCCTTCCGATGACGCTGCTCGGCACGATCTACGCCGTCGGATACCTTCGCCCCTACTTCAATCGAGGTAGGAACGGCGGCCCACACTTCGCTCTCTTGAACATGGTCGCCCTGTCGTTCGTGCTGATCTACTCGGTGCAGAACGCCCTCGTGTTCTTGCTGGGATGGGAGGTCGCCGCCCTCGCGGCGTGGCTGCTCGTCATCTGGGAGTACCGCAACCAGAAGATCCGCTTTGCCGCCTTCAACTATCTCATTTCAACCCATGTCGGGCTCTTCGTCCTCGTCGCTGCGTTCATGCTGCTCCACAGCAGGACCGACTCCATGGACTTCGCCGTGTTCGGCAAATTCCTGTCGAGCCAGGACCCGACGCGGGGGACGCTCTTCCTGCTCCTCGGGGTGTCGTTCGCGCTGAAATCCGCGTTCTTTCCGTTTCACACATGGCTTCCCCGCGCCCACGCCGCGGCGCCGGCGCACGTCTCAGCGCTCATGTCCGGCGTGATTCACAAGGCCGGTCTCTTTGCCTTTCTCCGCTTCACCCTGCTCATGGGACGACCCGACGAGTGGATGGGGTGGAGCGTGCTCGGCTTCGGCGTGCTCTCCGCGTTCTTCGGCGTCCTCTCCACGTCAGCCGAACGTGATCTGAAGCGCCTGCTCGGGTACTCGTCGACCGAGAACGTCGGCATCGCAGCGATGGGCTTCGGGATCGGATACCTGGGATGGACCTGGGGCGTCCCTTCGCTGACGCTGTGTGGCTTCGGCGGCGGCCTCCTGCACATCCTGAATCACGCGCTGTTCAAATGCCTCCTGTTCTACGCCGCCGGAGCGATCTACCGCGCTGCGCACACCGTCGATCTCGAGCGGCTCGGCGGGCTCGCGAAGCGCCTTCCGCGGACATCCATCCTCTTCCTCCTCGGATGCCTGGCCATCTCTGCGCTCCCACCGCTCAACGGCTTCGTCAGCGAGTTCCTGATCTACGCCGGGCTCCTCGCTGGGCGCGCGCCTTCCAGTCAAGGCAGCGTCGTGACCATCGCAGCGGCGGCGGCGCTGGCCTTCGTCGGCGCCGTGAGCGCGCTGTCGATGACGAGGGCCTTCGGGCTCACCTTCCTCGGCGTGCCTCGGGAGCCAGGGCTCCACGTCGGCGAGGACGCGCCGGGTTCGATGCTCTGGCCCATGGTGATTCACGCCGCGTTCGTGGTCGCCATCGGCGTAGCGCCAGACCTCGGCATCGCAGCGATAGGCGGCGCGCTGAGGCTCTTCCCCATCGAGTCCAGCGCGAGCACGCTGCCAGCCCTGCTCACCCCGCTCGCCTGGGCGAGCCGCGCGCTCGCCGGCGCCCTGCTCGTCGCCGGCGTGATCGGCTGGCGTCGAGGTCTAGCGGCGCGGCGGAGCGTCACATGGGGGTGCGGATACACCGCCACCTCCTCTCGCATGCAGTACACGGGGAGCTCATTCTCCGAGCAGTTCACGCGTATCTTCGCATCGTTCTTGCCGTCGCTCCGAAGGGAGCGGCTGCCCGAGGGGCCGTTCCCCCAGCAGCCCGGCCATCTCTCAACACATCATGTCGACGCCGTCGAGCGACGCATGTTCGAGGTGCTGGGGCGCGGAGAGAGCTTCATCGCTCAAGCCTTCGACCGCATCCCAGAACAGCCGCGCTTCGCGTTCTCCGCGGGGTTCGTCGCGCTCGTCATCATCGGAGCGATTGTCATCGGAGGGTTCGGCCGATGATGCTCACCCGCCTCGCGAACGTCGCCGCGCTCGTCGTCATGCCGTTCGTCCTCACCGGCGTCATCAACCGCGTGAAGTCGCTGTGGTCCGGACGCAAGGGACCGCCGGTCCTTCAGCTCGCCTATGACGTGAGACGACTCCTTCAAAAATCGTCTGTCTACAGCACGACGTCAACGCCGCTGTTCCGCGTCGCGCCGTACGTGTTCCTCGCGACCGCGGTGGGCTCCGCCGTCATCGCGCCTCTCCTCGGTTCGACGCCCCTCGCGTCGTTCCAGCTCGACTTCGTGTGGTTCGCGTACGTGTGGGGGCTCGGCCGCGTCGCCATCATGGTCGCCGCGCTCGATACGGGGAGCTCCTTCGAGGGGATGGGCGCAGCGAGGGAGGCCGTGTTCTCGTCGCTCCTCGAGCCGGCGCTGTTCCTCGTCACCGGCGCGCTGAGCTTCGTCGGGGGCCGACGCACCCTGCACGAGGCGCTGGCGCCGCACCTCCACGCCGGCGCATCCGCGTTCGTCTGGGGCGCCGCGGTCGTGGCGCTGCTCATCGTGATTCAGGTCGAGACGGCGCGCATGCCCGTCGACGACCCGACGACCCACCTCGAGCTGACGATGGTGCACGAGGTCATGATCCTCGACCACAGCGGCCCCGATCTCGCGTGCATCCACCTCGGCTCCGCGATCAAGCTCTTCGTCGGCGCGTCCATCGTCGCGACGCTCCTCAACCCGTGGGCGGGCTCCGGCGGCGCGGCCTGCGCCGCCGCGAACCTCGCCTTGACCCTCACGGCCGGCGTCGTGATTGGCACGATCGAATCCCTGGTAGCCCGGCTGAAGCTCCGCTCGGTTCCCCAGTACATCGTCATTGCGCTCGCCGCTGGCGCCGTCGCGCTCCTCGCGACCGTGTGGCGGGTGGGGGGGCCCGAATGAGCCCTCTCCTGAATACGCTGCTCGGCGTGCTGCTCATCCCGCTGTTCGTCGCGACGTGGCGGACGAGCCTGCTCGGCCTGTCCTGTCAAGGGTTCTTGATGGCGTGGGTGGCCTACCGCCTGAATCCGGAGCTCGACACCCTGAGCGACTGGGTCACCCTGGGCGATCTGGTCCTCCTTCGCGGGCTCGCCGCGCCGATCGCGCTCTACCGCGTGCTTCGGTCGCAGAACGCGCCGAGGCGCAACGACGTCATCTCGCCGAACCTGCTCTCTTGGACGATCGCCCTCGGCATCGTCCTCCTCGCCTTCAACTTCTCCGAATCACTCGTCCCCGAGCACGGAGGACAGCGGACACTCGTCGCGGTGGCCGCGGCTGGGGTGCTGCTCGGCTTCCTGGTGCTGTCGACACAATCCGGTCCGTTCAGCCAGATGGTGGGTGTTCTTCGCATCGAGAACGCGATCGCTCTGTTCGAACTCGGCGGTGCGCACGAGCACGGCATGCTCGCCATTCAGCTCGGTCAGGTCGCCGTCTTCGCGGTGACGATCGCGCTCTGTCGCTGGTATCTCAAGATGCTCGGAGCGAGCACCGTCGCGCAGCCCGAGAGCCCCGTGGAGGGGCCCACGTTATGAGCTCGATCGCCCTCGTCCTTCTTCCAGCGCTGGCATCCGCGGCGCTCCTCGCACGCGCCGCCCGCGAACGAGCCACGCTGGTCCTTGTTGGCGCCTCTGCGATCACGACCGCCCTCGCGATCATGGGCGCCGCGATGCCCCCCGACGTCCCGGGTCTTCTCGGCGGGTTCTTTCGCATGGACGCGACTTCACGGCTCTTCATCGCCGTCGTGGACTCGATCTTCCTCGGCATCTCCCTTTACGTGATGCATCGGGTGCACACGACCCCGGCGCTCCGCCAGGACATCGCGCGGTTCGTGTGGCTGGCGCTGTTGTTCCTGGCCGCAGCCAACACGGTGCTGCTCGCGAATCACCTGGTGTTGCTCTGGATCGCGCTCGAGGCGACCTCCCTCGCGGCCGCGCCCCTCATCGTGCGACCCGGCATACCCGCGTCCTATCGAGCGTCATGGCGCTATTTGCTCTTTTCGTCCGTCGGGCTCGGCGTGCTCCTCGTCGGCCTCATCTGCCTGGGGCGCGGGCTCGAATCCAGCGGCCAGGCTCCGACGTTCTTCCTCGATCGCCTCCTCGAGCCCTCCGCGATCCCGGTGAACCACTGGACGAAGCTCGGGGCCGCGCTGGCGCTCCTCGGACTGGGCACCAAGCTCGGCCTCGCGCCGATGTACAGCTGGCTTCCGGAGGCCTACGACGAAGCCCCGCCCGCCGTCGCGGCGCTCCTCGGCGCCGTCCAGTTCAACTGCGTCCTCGTCGCGCTCTTCCGCGTCGTTCAGATAATTCGACCGACCCATGCGGCGCTCTTGGCGGGCGAGCTCCTCACGATGGGCATCGTCTCGGTGGTCGTGTCGACGGTCGGCATCATCGCGACTCGCAACCTGAAGCGCCTCATCGCTTATGCGTCGATCAACCATGCCGGGGTGATCGCGATCGGCCTCGGCGTCGGCAAGTCGGCGTCCTACGGACTCCTGCTCTACGTCCTGAGCAACGCTTTCATCAAGGCGATCCTCTTCCTCACCGCGGGCACGATCAAGTCTCACTATCACACCAAGGACACGCGCGCGATATCGGGCCTCATCGAGGACCTCCCGTACAGCGGTGTGTTCTTGATGGTCGGCACCTTCGCTCTGCTCGGCTTTCCCCCGTTCGGCAGCTTTCTCGGGGAGCTTCTGATCCTGTCTGCCCTCATCGGCTCGGGGCAGATGCTCGTCTTCGCCGCCTTCTGCGTGCTGATCACGATGACGTTCGTGGCGACGGGACGAGCGGTGTTTCCGATGATCTGGGGTGCACCCACGAGGCAGCGCACCTGGCCTCGGCAGACGCTGCCGGTCGCTCTGCCCAAGCTCGGGTTCCTCGTCGCGCTGGTCGTGCTAGGCGTCCACATCCCGCCGCCCCTCAACTCGCTGCTCGCACAGGTCGCTGTATCCTTGGAGGGGCCATGAAGGCATCGATGACCGCCCACCAGGTCGCCGTCGGCGCCATCCCCAGGCTCGAGCCGGGACGGTGGCGCGACGAGCTCTTGGAGCAGCTCCGCGCGGGCATGCGTGTGATCACGCTGTATGGCAGGCGCGACGTCGACCGTGTCGCGATGACGGCGGTCCTTCAGGCGCCAGACCGTTCCCTGCGCGTCTCGCGGACCGAGGTGGCCGCGGAGCGCGGGTACCACGAGATGACGACAGAGCACGCCGCGCTTCACTGCTTCGAGCGCGAGCTCCACGAGCAGACCGGCGTGCGGATCGCCGCGCATCCATGGCTCAAGCCGATCCGCTACGAGGGGCAGGAGCAATCGGCGATGAGCTCGCACCCGTTCTACAAGATCGAAGGGAAGGAGGTGCACGAGGTCGCTGTCGGCCCCATCCACGCCGGGGTGATCGAGCCCGGCTCATTCCGCTTCATGTGCCTCGGGGAGCAGGTGCATCACCTGGAGATCCACCTCGGTTATCAGCACCGCGGCGTCGAACGTCGGCTTCTCGAGCGCGACCCGCGGAGCCTGACCCCGCTCATCGAGACCATCGCGGGAGATACCAGCGTCGCTCACGCATGGGCGCACTGTTCCGCTCTCGAGAGCCTCGCGGGATGCCGGCTGGACATCGACATCGAGCTCGCCAGGGCGGTCGCTCTCGAGCTCGAGCGGGTCGCGATGCACCTCTCGGGGCTCGCCGGGATGGCGGCGGACGTCGGGTTCCTGCAGGGAGCGACGACGTACGGCCGACTCCGAACCACGGCGATCAACACGATGATGCGGCTGTGTGGCAGCCGCTTCGGCAAAGGAGCGCTGCGTCCCGGCGGAGTCCGGATGCGGCTGCCGCCGGCGACGCTGCGTGACATTCGCGCGAACCTCGACCTGCTTCAAGCAGATCTGCCGATCATCAACGATTGCTTCCTCATGGCACGAACGGTTCAGCACCGCCTGCGTTCCACGGGGATGTTGACGACCGCGCAAGCGCGGGAGCTCGGGCTCGTCGGACTGGCCGCGCGCGCCTCGGGGATCGAGCTCGACGCGCGCCACCTCATGGAGCAGGGGGCGTACAGCGTGGTGCCCATCCAGCCCGCCGTCTTGCCGGACGGCGACTGCTGGGCACGTGCGCGTATCCGCATCGCGGAGATCGAAGCGTCCCTGTCATGGATATCGACCGTTGTCGCGCTTTACCCGAACTGGGAGCATCCGCGGCTATCGATCGGCGAGCTCGCGCCGAACGAGCTTGCCATTTCGCTCGTGGAGGGCTTCCGGGGAGAGGTCGTCCACTGCATCGAAACCGGCGCGCACGGCGAGGTGGTCCACTACAAAGTCCAGGATCCATCGCTCCGCAACTGGATGGGGCTCGCCCTCGCGGTGCGCGGCAACGAGATCTCGGACTTCCCGATCTGCAACAAGAGCTTCGACCTCTCCTACTGCGGGAACGATCTATGAGCATGTTTTTGTCGCTCCGTGTACGCGCCTCCCAGGGCACGCAGGCTATCGCGGATCTCCGCAAGGCAGTGCCAACCGGGTTTCGCGGTCGCCCGACGATCCGTCGCGACCCCTGCGCGGCCGATTGCAGCGCGTGCCGCGACGCGTGCCCGACCCAGGCCATCCGGCTGGCTCCGGTGGCGCTCGATCTGGGCCGCTGCGTCTTCTGCGACGCCTGCGCGGAGGTCTGTCCCGAGAGGAAGATCGAGTTCACGCCGGAGCCCAGGATGGGCGGGAACGAGCCCTCGGATCTCACGGTTCGAGAGGGCGAAGCGGAGATCGTGCGGGTCCGCGCCTCCGCGGCATTCTCGAAGTTGTTCGGGCGGTCCCTGAAGATGCGCCAGGTCTCGGCCGGCGGCTGCAACGCCTGTGAGCTCGAGCTGAACGCCGTCACCAACGTCAACTTCGACGTGCAGCGGTTCGGGATCGAGTGGGTGGCGTCTCCGCGGCACGCGGATGCGCTCGTCCTGACAGGTCCGCTCACGCGCAACATGAAGGAGGCGGTTCGGCTGGCCTGGGATGCGATGCCCGAGCCGCGGTTCATCGTCGCCGTGGGGGCCTGCGCCATCTCCGGGGGCCTCTACGACGGCGCCGCGGGCGTCGACCGGAGCTTCCTGCAGAGCGTTGGCCCTTCACTCTACGTCCCTGGATGTCCGCCGCACCCGCTCACCTTCGTGAACGCGATACTCGATCTGCTCGGGATCGCGTGATGCGCAGCGGTGCATCACGCGTCGCCCCGGCGATCAGAGCTCCTCCGGACGTAGACCAGGACCGGCAGCCACGAGGCGCGCCTTTCGCCACATCCGCAGGACGTTCGGGAGCTCCCGATCGACGCGGACTTCGTCATAGCTGTCCGGTACCCGCCCGCCGAATCCGTTGTACGTCAGGAGATAGGTCCCGAGCGGCGCCTCGTCCAGGAGCTCTTCGGCGGCCGCGGTGTCGCGCTGGTACCGATCGACGCCCAGCTCGACGTCTTCATCGAGATGGTCTTCTCGCCCGAAGAGATTCTCGCCGAACGGGTTGAAGAAGTAGTAGGCGTCCGCGCGAGGAACCCTCGCTCTCCCCAGGGCGGCTTCGACGAAACAAGCTCGGTCCTCGATCTCGAAGACCCGCGCGAGGCTGCGGGCCGCCACGACGAGCCGAGATCGCTGCTCGATCCCCGTGAAGTGGCTGCGTCCCGCCAGCGCCGCCGCCACGCAGAACTTGCCGGCGCCCGACCCGATATCGACGACGGTGCGAACGTCGAGCTCGTCCAGCCACTGGGCCGCGCGAACAGCGACCTCGATCGGCGTCCAGAAGTGAGCGGAGACGACGCGCAGGTCATCAGGAAGGAAGCGGTCGAAGTCGCGATTTCTGGGGCTGCGGCCCGCTCGCAGCGCTTCCGCTACGGCACCTGCCGGTGGTCCGGCAGCGCGGCCATCTGCGGTGGAACCGATTCTATCGCGGCAGACGCTCGCCGCCGAAGATTTTGTATGGTTTTCCACGAGTTCTCCTGGCTCAGCTCAATGCAGCGAATCGTGCAGTCGCTTGACGAGCGATCGGTGCTCGACCAGCAGCCCCGCGGGGAGCCGATCCGCGAACTTGCGAAGGAACTCGAGGACACCGTCGGCTTCGCTCAACCACGCGCCGCTGTCGACCGCAAGCAGCTGGAAGAGGTCGTCTTTCGAGAGGTCCATCCCGGTCAGATCCATTTCTCGTTCATGCGGAAGGAGGCCGATTGCAGACTCGCGCGCGGTCGCCGTGCCGTCGACACGCTCGAGGATCCACTTGAGGACGCGGATATTGTCGCCGAACCCGGGCCACAGGACGCGCCCGTCGTCCCCCGTCCGGAACCAGTTGACGTGAAAGATCTTCGGCGGACGGCTGAGCCTCTTCCCGACGGCCATCCAGTGCGCAAAGTAATCGCCCATATTGTACCCGCAGAAGGGGAGCATCGCCATGGGATCGTTTCTGAGGACGCCGACAGAGCCGGTCGCCGCGGCGGTCGTCTCGCTCGCCATGGTCGCACCGACGTAGACGCCGTGACGAAAGCTCCGCGCTTCGTAGACGAGAGGGGCGACCTTCGAGCGGCGCCCCCCAAAGAGGATGGCCGAGATCGGCACCCCCGTGGCGAGATCGAAGGAGCCTGTCGCGCTGGGACACTGCCGCAGCGGGACGGTGAAGCGCGAGTTTGGATGCGCGGCAGGAGACGTCGCGGAGCCTTTCGCCCACTTCGCGCCGCGCCAGTCCTCGATGACCTCATGCTCGTCGAGCTGGGACATCCCCTCCCACCATACGCGACGGCCCGCGCGCAGCGCGACGTTCGTGAAGATCACATCGTGCGTGAGCGACCGCATCGCGTTCGGGTTTGTCTTGGGGCTGGTCCCTGGTGCGACTCCGAACATGCCGTTCTCCGGGTTGATGGCCCAGAGCCGTCCGTCGCTGCCAGGGTGCATCCAGCAAATATCATCACCAACTGTCTCGACCTTCCACCCCGGGAGCGAGGGGACGAGCATCGCCAGGTTGGTCTTGCCGCACGCGCTCGGGAAGGCAGCCGTGAGGTAGTGCGTGCGCCCCTCGGGGCTCGTCAAGCCGAGGATGAGCATGTGCTCGGCGAGCCAGCCTTCCGCGCGCGCTTGCGCGCTCGCGATGCGCAGCGCGTGGCACTTCTTGCTGAGCAATGCATTGCCGCCATACCCCGAGCCGATGCTCCAGATCTCGAGGGTCTCGGGAAAATGGACGACGAAGCGCCTGTCCGGGGAGAGGTCCCCAAGGCTGTGGATGCCACGAACGAAGCCCTCCGCAGCGCCGAGGTGACGGAGCGCCGCGCGGCCCATGCGCGTCATGATCCGGAGATTGAGAGCGACGTACGGGCTGTCGGTAAGCTCGACCCCGACCCGGCTGAAGGGCGACCCCGCGGGGCCCATCAGGTACGGCACCACGTACATCGTCCGGTCCTTCATCGCGCCTGCGAAGAGCGACCATATGCGCGTCTGCGCGTCCTCTCGGCTCATCCAGTGGTTCGTGGGCCCCGCGTCCTCCTGTCGTGGCGTCGAGATGAAGGTGAGGTGCTCTGTCCTCGCGACGTCCGTCGGATCCGATCGATGCAGGAATGAACGAGGGTGGGTCTTCGGATCCAGCTCGATGAACGAACCGGAGAGCGCCATGTCGCGCTCGAGGGTGGCCCGCTCCTCGTCGCTGCCGTCGCACCAGCGGATACGTGCGGGTCGCGTGTGTTCGGCGATCGCCTGGACCCAGGCGCGGAGCGCGCGGTTCGTCGTGGGAGCTTCGATCATCCTCTCCGCCACAGCAGAATCCGTGCCGGAGCACGGGCTGGCCGTGAGCCGCGCCAGGAGCGCTCAAAGCGGCGTGCTTTCTCGGCATTTCCAAGCCAAGCAGCCGATGAATTTCGCCAGTCGAGGGGCGACGTGGGTCGCCAGGGCCGGTTTCGTCGTCGTGCTTGCAGTTTGCGACCGGATCGCTCACTATTTCTCGCGTGCGAGAGCGAAAACGACTACCTGACGTGGTGTTCGAGCCGATCATGCGCTCCCACGCCATGAAGAAGGCGGACCAGATCCTTCGCGCCGTCGCCGCGAAGGAGGTCACCCTGACGCTGATCGGCGAGAGCGGCTCCGGCAAGGAGGTGCTGGCGAGGCGCGCGCACGAGCTTTCGGAGCGTCGGCGGGGGCCGTTCGTGCCCATCAATTGCGCGGCCATCCCGGACGCGCTCTTTGAAAGCGAGCTCTTCGGTCACGAGCGCGGCGCGTTCACCGGGGCGAGCGAGCGAGCGAAGGGCAAAGTCGAGGCGGCCGAGCGGGGTACGCTCTTGCTCGATGAGATCGGTGAGATGCCGATGCCGATGCAGGCGAAGCTCCTGCGATTCCTCGAAAACCGCAGGTACATGCGCGTCGGCGGCGCGACGAAGATCGAGGCGGATGTCCGGTTGATGTTTGCCACGCTGCGACCCCTCGATCAGGAGGTGCGCGCGGGTCGCTTTCGCGCCGACCTGTTCTATCGAATCCAGGGCATCACGCTCAATGTCCCCGCTCTGCGGGAGCGACGCGCTGACATCGCGCCCTTGCTGAATCAGTTCACCGCGCAGCACTCGGCGCGACACGGGGTTCGTCCGCCGAGGTTCAGCCGGCAGGCCAAGGCGCTGCTGCTCCGTTACGACTGGCCTGGTAACGTGCGCGAGCTCCGGAACGTCGTGGAGACGCTCTGCTTGCTCCGGGATGGGCGGCAGGTGCGCGTGGCCGATCTGCCCGAGAGCGTCCGCGCGCAGGTCGCGCCCGAAGAAGCCGCCGCGGGCGTGTCGCGCGCCAGCACCTCGCTCGCGCTCGACCTCGACGACGGGTTGGAATCGCTCATCCAGCAGATCGTCGAGGCGGCGCTGGAGCGCGACGGGGGCGACAAGATCAAGGCGGCGGCGCGACTTCGGATCAGCCTGAGGACGGTGCAACGCTACGTCGCAGCAGGGCGCGTGCGGGTGCCAAGTCGGCCTGTTCGTGGAGAGCACAGGGCGGCGAAGAGGTGAACCGGAGCACCTTCCGCAAGGCGCCTCTTACCAACCTGGAAGGCTCACCCCGGAAGCGGTCGAGCGCCCGCGAGGAGCACCCCTTGAAGAGGAGTATGCGTTCACCGGCCGGACTACGTGTGAGCGAGGCATCGTCAGGCGGCGCTGACCGGACCCGACCCAGGTTGGGCTGACGGTTGGCTGACCCGACCCAGGTTGGGGCTGACCCGACCCAGGTTGAAATAAACAGGTTGAGGTAGACACCGGCGTGGAGGCGGCCGCGCCCGAGGTGCCCGTCTCGCTGGGCTCAGTCGCGTACCGCGGTCAGCACGAAGCGCTCGCGTACGCGCGCCTCGTTCGACTCGTGACGAACGTGGATCTCATAGCGACCCGGCCGGGCGACGGTCACGCTGAGCGGCGCGTCGCCGCGGTAGCGCGTCAGCCAGTGCGAGCAGCGCTGCTGCTGGCAGTGGTGCTCCAGCGATCCACCTTTGCCGTCAGGTAGCCGCACGCGCACGTGCTCGGGCACCTCGAGGTGAACTACCACCGGCTCGTCCGCGTGGCGGTGGGTCCACAGATCGAGGTGCATCCACGCGTCCCCTTTCTCAGGCAAGGCGATGGCACGCTCCTCCAAGCGCTCGATCGCTGGAGATTTCGCGCCTCTGTCGCCCGTCACGAAGACGGCGGCCGCCAACGCCGCGAGCGCTGGGGCTGCGAGCAAGGCCTTCCACCCCCAAGGGCGGCTCGCCCGCTGCGACCGCGCGCTGCTTGTCGCCGCCGGACGCTCCGACCGCTCGGGGAGCTTGCTCAGCGCGCGTTCGACGAGCGCATCCGAAGGGTTCATCGAGCGCAGTGCCCGCACGCTCGCCTCGAGATCCTGCGGAATCGAAGGCAGATCGTGGTCGGGCTCGCTCACGTCGAACCCTCCCGCTCTGCGACGACGCGTGGAGCCGCCAGACGCTCGTAGGCATCGCGCAGCCGCGCGCGCCCGCGGGCGTGGCGGCTCTTCACCGTCCCCTTGGGGATCCCGAGGAGCTCGGCCAAATTACCATAACCGGCTTCCTCAATGTCGCATGGCACGACCACGGTGCGAAGTTCCTCCGGCAACTCCTGCAGGCACGCCAGGAGCACCTTCTCCGGTTCCCCGCTCCGCCAGAGCAGAATCCGTGCCGGAACAAGGGCTGGCCGTGAACCGCGCCAGGAGCGCTCGAAGCGGCGTGCTTTCTCGGCATTTCCAAGCCAAGCAGCCGAGGAATTTCGCCGCTCGAGGGGCGACGTGGAGCGCCGGAGCCGGTTTCGTCGTCGGGCTTTCAGGTTGCGACCGGATCGCTCAATATTTCTCGCGTGCGAGAGCGAAAACGACGCCCTGACGTGGTGTTCGAGCCGATACGACTGGCCTGGCGACGCGCGCGAGCTCCGGAACGTCGTGGAGACGCTCTGCTTGCTCGTCGAGCGCCCGCGAGGAGCACCCCTCGAAGAGGATCTCGCCGCGCTTACCGTGCTCTCTCCGGCGGCGTTCGGCGCGCTCGTGCTCCTTCACACGCCGAGCGGGCGCGTCGTCTCGCGCGGGGTGCGGCAACACGTCTCGATGGGCTCAATCGCGTGCCGCTATCAGAATGAAGCGCTCGCGCACGCGCGCCTCGTTCGACTCGTGACGGACGTCGATCTCATATCGGCCCGGCTGGGCGACAGCCACGCTGAGCGGCGCGTCTCCGTGATAGCGCGTCAGCCTGTGCGAGCAGCGCTCTTGCCGGCAGTGCTGCTCCAGCGATCCACCTGCGCCATCAGGCAACCGCACGCGCACGTGCTCCGGCACCTCGATCTGGACCACCGCCGGCTCGTCCGCGTGGCGGTGGGTCCACAGATCGAGGAGCATCCACGCATGCCCTTCGGTAGGCAAGGCGACGGCACGCTCCTCGGCTCGCTCGATCGCCGGAGCGCGCGCACCCCAGTCGCCCGCCACGAAGACGGCGGCCGCCAGCGCGGCGAGCACCGGGGCTGCGATGAACACCCTCCACCCCCAGCGGTCGCGCGCCCGCTGCGACCCCGAGCCGGAAGCCGCCGCTGGGCGCTCCGGTCGCTCGGGGAGCTTGTTCAGCGCGCGCTCGACGAGCGCATCGGAGGGGTCCATCGAGCGCAGCGCCCGCACGCTCGCCTCTAGATCCCGCGGAATCGGAGGCAGATCGTCGTCGCGCTCGCTCACGTCGAACCCTCCCGCGCCGCGACGACGCGTGGCGCCGCCAGACGCTCGTAGGCATCGCGCAGCCGCGCGCGCCCTCGGGCGTGGCGGCTCTTCACCGTCCCCTTGGGGATCCCGAGGAGCTCGGCCACGTTGTCATATCCAACCTCCTCGATGTCGCAGAGTACCACCACGGTGCGAAACTCCTCCGGCAGCTCCTGGAGGCACGCTAGGAGCACCCCGGTGTCCTGGCTCAAGATCGCGGCCGCCTCCGGGCTCGAGACCTCGGCGCGAGGAAGGATCCCGAGCGCGTCGGTGCACACCTCGACGAGCCGATCGAGCAGGCCGCGGCGCCGCGCCTCGGTCCGGTAGGCCTCCAAGTACTCGTGCCGGGCGATCCCGCAGAGCCAGACGCCGAGGTCGGAGCGTCCCTCGAAGGACGCCGCGTGCAGGTATGCCTTGAGCAGCGCGTTCTGGAACAAATCGTCCGCCTGGTCTCGCGCGCCGCAGAGCGAGACGCAGAAGCGGTAGAGCCGCGGGAGCACCGGACGGACGGCCGACTCGAACTCCGCGCGCGATTCGCCGAGGGGGGGTCGCGATTCGGTCATGAGGGCCGTTCGAGCATTTAGAGCGTCGAGGCCCGGAACTCTAGCGTGGAATGGACGGCGGGGTAGCGCCCCCTGCTCGCGCCACGGCGGGGCGAGCGACGTCACCCCGAACAAAGGAGAACCGTACATCGGACCCCTAGACGGAACGGATCCGAGCGGAGGTTCCTGGTGACCGCACGAAATCGTCACCCGGAGCGGGAACCTCAGGCCGGGTGGTCCCGTCCAGGGCCGTGTTCTGACGAACAGTGGGCCCACATGGTGCCCCATCTCCAAGGCGAGCACCGCATGTCCAATCCGAATATTTCCACGGCGTCGACGTCCGCGGCGTCTACGGCGTCCACATGGAGGAACGACCTGGTTTCAGGGTTCCTCGTTTTCTTGATCGCCCTGCCGCTTTGCCTGGGCATCGCCATGGCGAGCGGGTTCCCCCCCATCGCGGGCGTGCTCACCGCCGTCATCGGCGGTATGGTCGCCACCTGGCTCGGCAGCGCGCCGCTGACCATCAAGGGGCCCGCCGCGGGCCTCATCGTCATTGCGCTGGGCGCCGTCCAGGAGCTCGGCGGTGGGGACAACGGCGTGGGCTACCGCCGCGCGCTCGCCTGCATCGCCGTCGCCGCGGTGACACAGATCGTCTTCGCCCTGGCGCGGGCCGGCACCCTCGGGGCCTTCTTCCCCTCCTCGGTGGTGCACGGCATGCTGGCGGCCATCGGGATCATCATCTGCTCGAAGCAGATCCACACGCTCGTCGGTGTCACGCCTGCGGCGAAGGAGCCGCTCCACCTCATCCTGGAGATCCCGCGCAGCCTGTCGCGGATGAACCCCGAGATCGCCGCGATCGGCGTCCTCTCGATGGTCCTCCTCTTCGGCTATCCGGTGGTCGCCAAGCGATCGCGCTGGATGCAGAAGATCCCCGCGCCGATGCTGGTGCTGGCGATCTCCGTGCCTCTCGCCTATGTGTTCGATCTCGAGCACGAGCACACGTACACCTTCGCGGCGAGCCACGCGACGTACGCGATCGGGCCGAGCTTCCTGGTCAACCTGCCGGGCAACATCCTCCAGGCGATCGTCTTCCCGGACTTCAGCCACGTCGGCACGCCCGCGTCGATCAAATACATCATCATGTTCTCGCTGGTGGGCAGCATCGAGTCGCTCCTGTCCGCGAAGGCCGTCGACTCGCTCGACCCAGCGAAGAGCCGCTCCGACCTCGACAAGGACCTGCTCGCCACGGGCATCGGCAACCTCATCGCGGGCCTGCTCGGCGGGCTGCCGATGATCTCCGAGATCGTCCGCAGCTCGGCGAACATCGGCTACGGCGCGAAGAGCCGGTTGTCCAACTTCTTTCACGGGAGCTTCCTTCTTCTCTTCGTGGCCTTCGCACCGGGGCTCATCCACCGGATCCCCCTCGCTGCGCTCGCCGCCATGCTCACCTTCACGGGCACCCGCCTCGCGTCGCCCAAGGAGTTCGCGAAGACGCTCCGCATCGGCAAGGAGCAGCTCGTCATCTTCGCCACCACGGCCGCGCTGTGCATTGCCTCCGATCTGCTCGTCGGCGTCGCTGCCGGCATCGCCGTGAAGCTGCTCATCCACGTGGTCAACGGCGCACCGCTGCGCGTCCTCTTCCGCCCCGAGGTGGAGGAGCGCGTCGAGGAGGGGAGGGTCGTGCTGCGCGTCAAGCACGCCGCCGTCTTCAGCAACTACCTCGCCGTCCAGCGGAAGATCGAGAACCACGCGCACGCATCGAACATCGAGATCAACTTCGCGGATGCCCGCCTGGTCGATCACACGGTCATGTCCAACCTGCACGAGCTCCAGGGCGTGATGGAGCGAAGCGGGCGGACCTTGACCCTCGCCGGCCTCGGCGATCATTTCCAGATGTCGTCACACCCGCTCTCGGCAAGGAAGCGTCCTGTCATCAGCCCCGTCGCCGAGCGCTGAATCGAGTCGAGACACCATGACGCGAAAGGTGGGGAGCGCCCGTGGGGCTCTCCACGAACAACCGTCATTCGAGATCCCCATGAACAGCGAGCTCTCTCTCGATCTCCCCGCGAGCGCCGCCAGGCAAAAGCACCTGTGCGACGTGGTCGCGCACGCCGGGCATTTCCTGCCGGCGCAGGGGCCGATCGGCGTGTTCGTCCACCACAACACGTTGCACGCGTTCCAGCACCTGCCGTTCCACGACGCGCTCGCCGCGGCGAGCGCGGTCTTCGAGGCCGAGCCGTACCTCGCCGAGGCGGATTACCGCGCGCACATCGCGTCGGGCCGGATCGGCGACGAGGACCTCGAGGCTGCGCTCGCCGCGCGGTTCGCCGCGCAGCCGGACGAGCGCCGAGGCCCGCTGTCCCGGCACGAGATCGAGCGGCTCGCGCTGCGCTATCCGATCGAGGCCGAGACGGCGGCGGGCCTCCTGTGGCGCATCTCCGAGGCGGGGGAGACGCGCAGGCTCCGGGCCGATGTCCCCGACGAGCGACGCCGGCGCATCGTCCAGAGCACGGAACGCTGGCTCGAGGCGCGCCCGGAGACCGCGGCGCGCCTCCTCGACCAGGGGGGCCGAGACCCGGAGTCGCGCGCCGCGCTCGCGCTCTGGGATGCCTGCCGCGCCGTGCCGCTGCCGCCGGCCCCACCCGCGGAGCCGCCGCTCGTCGAGCGCGTGGGCGCCGACCGGTCGCACCGCGATCTGCTGATCGCGGTGGCGGGCGAGGATCCCGCCGAGCTCGTCGATCCGCTCTTGATCCGGTTCCTCTGCGCCTACCTCGACGAGGGCATCGCGCACTGGGCGATGCCCGATCGGGCGCAGGGGCTCTGGCGCTGCTTTCGCGACATGGCGCTGGAGGGCTCCCGGGTGGCCGCCCCGGCCTTCGCGGGGCTCGACGCGGAGCTCCGCCGGCTCGACGCGGAGAAGCTGTCGCCGTCCGCCATCGCCGTCCGCGCCCTCGAGGAGCTCGCGGTCGCCGAGGAACACTGGGACGCGTACGTGACACGCGTGCTGAACGAGCTGCCGGGCTGGGCCGGCATGATTCACCGCCTCGAGCACACCCCGAGCGACCGGCCGTCGGGAGCGCCGCCCGCGTCGCTGATAGAGTACCTCGCCGTGCGCCTGACCCTGGCCCGGTACGCGCTGCGCGACGTCGCGCGCCGGCGGCTCGGGTACCGAGGGCCCCTCGCCGGGCTCGTGGAGCACGCCCGGCGCGCCGCGCGGCCGCCCGCGCCGCCCTCGTGCTCGCCGGAGCACGCTCGGCCTTTCCGCCTGTTCCAGCTCGCTCAGCTCGCCGGCCTCTCCGCCGCCGAGATTGAGCCGCTGTCCAAGGCGGAGCGCGTACGGATGCTCGAGGCGCTCGAGGCGTTCGACGAGATCGCGCGGCGCCGCGTCCTGCACGAGGCCTACGAGCACCACCATCGGACCGAGGTGCTGCACGGGATCGCCACGAACCTCCGTCGCCCGGAGGAG
Source organism: Sorangium sp. So ce375 (assembly GCF_051473855.1). Lineage (NCBI taxonomy): Bacteria > Pseudomonadati > Myxococcota > Polyangiales > Polyangiaceae > Sorangium > Sorangium sp. So ce375. The sequence continues at coordinate 6,745,559 of NZ_CP150335.1, read as the reverse complement.
GAGCGCGCCGTGGAGGAGCCCCGCTTCCAGGTCGCGTTCTGCATCGACGACCGATGCGAGGGGCTCCGGCGGCATTTCGAGGAGCTCTCGCCGCGGCACGAGACCTTCGGCGTGGCCGGGTTCTTCGGCGTGCCGATCCGCTACCGCGGGCTCGACGACGCCGGCCACGTGAGCCTCTGTCCGGTCGGCGTGGAGCCGGCGCACGAGATCGTCGAGCGGCCGCACGAGGAGGAGGCGGGCCTGCGCCGCAAGGCCCGCCGCAAGCGCTGGGCGCGGCTCCTGCACGCGCTGGGGCGCGGCACCCGCACCATGGCGCGCGGCGTGCTGCTCACCCCGACCCTGGGCCTCTTGTCCACCGTGCCGCTCGTCGGACGCACCCTCTTTCCGCGGGCCACGGCGCGGCTGCGCCGTGCCCTCGAGAGGCGCCTTCTCCCGCCGGTGCCGACGCGCCTGCTGAGCCCGCACGACGACGGCCCCGCCGCGGGGAGCGAGGGGCGGCCGTTCACCGCCTCGGACAAGGCGGCCCGCGTGGCCGCCACGCTGGAGAACATGGGGCTCACGCGCGGCTTCGCGCCGCTCGTGGTCGTGCTCGGCCACGGGGCGACCAGCGTGAACAACCCGCACCAGTCGGCGTACGACTGCGGCGCGTGCGGCGGCCGCCACGGCGGCCCGAACGCGCGGCTGTTCGCGTCCATGGCGAACGATCCCGAGGTCCGCGTCCTGCTCCGGGCGCGGGGGATCGACATCCCGGAGGGGACATTCTTCCTCGGCGGCATGAACAACACGACGACGGACGAGATCGTCCTCTACGACCGTCACCTCGTGCCGGCGTCCCACCGCGGCGAGCTCTCGGCGCTGGTCGGCGCGCTGGACGCCGCGCGCCAGCAGCACGCCCACGAGCGCTGCCGGCGGTTCGCGTCCGCGCCGCGCGAGGGCGACCCCGCGCGGGCGCTCGCGCACGTCGAGGCGCGCGCCGCGGACATCAGCGAGGCGCGGCCCGAGCTGGGACACGTGACCAACGCGGTCTGCGTCGTCGGCCGCCGCTCGCTCACCCGCGGGCTGTTCCTCGACCGCAGGGCGTTCCTCGTCTCGTACGACCCGACCCAGGATCCGGGCGGAGCGATCCTCGAGCGCGTCCTGCTCGCGGTCGGCCCGGTCGGGGCAGGGATCAACCTCGAGTACTACTTCTCCTGCGTCGACAACCGCCGTTACGGCGCCGGCACCAAGCTCCCGCACAACCTCGCCTCGCTGCTCGGGGTCATGGAGGGATCGCTGAGCGACCTGCGCACCGGGCTGCCGAAGCAGATGATCGAGATCCACGAGCCGGTGCGCCTGCTCGTCGTCGTCGATGCGAGCACGGACACGGCCGCCGCGCTCTACGCGCGCCAGCCGGCCCTCCGCGAGCTCATCGGCAACGGCTGGATCCAGCTCGCCTGCGTCGATCCGGCGACGCGCCGGATCGCCTGCTTCACGGGCGAGGGATTCGCCCCCTTCGCGCCGGCGGATCGCCCCTTGCCGGCGGTCCAGCGCTCCGCCGACTGGTACGCCGGGAGGTCCGGCTTCGTCCCGCCTGCGCTCGTTCGAGCCGCGTCCACGCGGCCACGTGAGGTCGTCGACCATGCTGTCTGATGTGCTCCTCGGCAAGCTCGCCGCGCTCGCCGTGCTCTCTCCGGCGGTGGCCTTCGCCGCGCTCGGGGCCTACCTGCTGCTCCTTCGCACGCCGAGCGAGCGCGTCGTGTCGCGCGTCGTGCTCTCCACGCTCGCGCTCTCGCTCGCGGCCTCGCTGGCGGTATGGATCTCGGCCGTCGCGGCGCCCTACGCCTTCGTCCCGGTGCCGCTCGGCCACTGGTTCGAGGTCGGCAGCTACGCGTTCGAGGTCGTCCTGCTCGTCGATCGGCTGTCGGCGACGATGATGGTGCTCGTCTCGCTGATCGCGCTCCTGGTCGGCAGGTTCTCGGTGGCGTACCTGCACCGCGAGGCGGGGTTCGCGCGCTTCTTCCTGCTCCTCGCGCTGTTCTCGACGGGCATGCTGGGGCTCGTGTCGGCGGGCACCGTCGATCTGCTCTTCGCCGGCTGGGAGCTCGTCGGCGCGACGAGCGTCCTGCTCGTGGCCTTCTTCCACGAGCGCGAGGCGCCGCCGCGGGCCGCGGTGCGCGTGTACATCACCTACCGGCTCTGCGACATCGGGCTGCTCGGGGGCGCGGTGCTGATGCACGACGTCGCCCACTCCTCGCAGTGGGGCGAGGTGTTCGGCGCCTCGCCCTGGCCCGGGACCGCCGCCTCGCTCGGGCCCGGCGCGGCCACCGCGCTCGCCCTGTGCCTGTTCCTCGCGGCCATGGGCAAGAGCGCGCAGTTCCCTCTGGGCAGCTGGCTGCCGCGCGCCATGGAGGGGCCGACGCCATCGAGCGCGCTCTTCTACGGCGCCATCTCCGTGCACGCCGGGGTCTACCTGATGCTCCGCGCGGCCCCGCTGCTCCAGCGCTCGCTCGCCGCGAGCGCGGTCATCGTCTGCGTCGGGGCGGCGACCGCCGTCTACGGCACGATGGTGGGGCGCGTGCAGGCGGACGTGAAGGGCGCGCTCGCGCACGCGACGATGACGCAGGTGGGGCTCATGTTCGTGGAGATCGGGCTAGGGCTCTACTGGCTCGCGCTCGTCCACCTGTTCGCCCACGCGTGCCTGCGCTGCCTCCAGCTGCTGCGCGCCCCCTCGGCGCTCCGCGACGCGCAGGACATCCGGGCCGCGCACGCCGGCGAGCCGCTGCCGCACCTCGGGCTCGCTGGCCGGCTCTTGCCGGCGGCGCTCGTGCGGCGCGCGTACTGGCTGTCCCTCGACCGCTTCCACCTCGAGGGGCTGCAGGAGCGGCTCGTCGCCGCGCCGCTGATGCGCCTCGGGAGCTTGCTCGATCGGAGCGAGCGCCGCTGGGTGGCGGCGCTGAGCGGCTGGCCCGAGCGCACCCCCGCGACGCCCGGCGACGAGGAGGAGCGCGACGCGACCGAGCGCGCGACGGCCTTCGAGCCCCGCGCACGCAACACGAAGAGGGCCCGCACGTGAACGCCTTTCCGCTCCTCGGCACGCTCGTCCTCGCGCCCGCGATCGCGGCGCTCTTCGCCTCCCGGGCGCGCAGCAACGAGGGCGCGCGCCGCGTCGCCCTCGTCGGCGCGGCGCTCACCCTGCTGCTCTCGCTGCTGCCGCTCGCGCTCTCGTACGCCGGCGTCGCGCTCGCCGCCGGGGGGCCCGCCGTGCCGCTCCTCGGAGCGCGCCTCCGCCTCGGCCTCGACGGCTACGCGCTCACCCTGCTCCCGCTGCTCGGCTTCATCCTGCTCGCCCTGCTCGCCGCGAGCCCGCGCGCCGCGATCGATCCGCCCACCGCCGCCGCGCTGCTCGCCACGAGCAGCGCCATCCTCGGCGTGTTCTGCGCGGTCGATCTCGCGGTGCTCGCGGCGGCGTGGGTCGCCGCGCTCGCGCCGGTCGATCGCCTGGTCGCGACGAAGGGCGCGCAGGACCCGCTCCTCCGGCGCACCTGCCGCATCTTCCAGCTGGGAGGCACGGCTCCGCTCATCGTGGCCATCGGCGCCATCGCCGTGCTCGCCGCGCGCCGCGGCGCCGCGCTGCCGTTCGACGTCGAGGAGATCGCCCGCGTCGGCGTCCCCGAGGCGTGGCAGTCGCCGCTGTTCGCGCTCGTCTGCATCGCCGTGCTGATGCGCATGGCCGCCGTGCCGTTCCACGGCTGGCTGCCGGTGCTGCTGGAGCGGGGGCCGCTCGGCGTGACCCTCCTGCTCGCCCAGATGCAGGTCGGCGTCTGCGTGCTCTTGCGCGTCGGGGTGACGCTCCTGCCCGCTGGCTGCGCCGACGGCATGCCGATCCTCGCCGTCCTCGGCCTGATCAGCGCGCTGCACGGCGCGGTGCTCGCGCTCGTCCAGACCGATCTGCGCCGGCTGCTCGGCTACCTCGTGGCGAGCCAGAAGGGGCTCGTGCTCCTGGGGGTCTCATCGCTGAGCCCGCAGAGCGTGAGCGGCGCGCTCCTGCAGACGTTCGCGCTGTCGATCTCGATCACGGGGCTCGCGATGGTCGTCGGCGCGATCGAGGCGCGCGTCGGCACGGCGGACACGCGGGACCTCGGCGGCCTCGTCGCCCGGACGCCGCGCATGGCCGCGTTCTTCTTCCTCCTCGCGTGCGCCGCGATCGGGATGCCTGGAGCGCTCTCGTTCGTGAGCGAGGACCTGATCCTGCACGGAATCTTGCACGCCCATCCCGTGCTCGCGGTGCTGGCGTTGACGGCGGCGGCGCTCAACGGGATCACGCTGTTCCGAGCGTTCCAGCGCACCTTCCTGGGGCCGCTCAGGCGCCACCTGCGGGGCGCCGCCGTGGAGCCGCTCGTGCTCCGCGAGCGGGCTTTCCTGCTCGCGATGGTGGCGCTCACCGTGGTGCTGGGCGTGGCCCCGGCGCGGCTGCTCGCGCTCCACGAGCCGGTGGTCGAGCGGGTCCTCCACGACGTGGCTCACGGCGCGCGGGCGCACCTCGCCGCGGCAGCGAGCCTCCGCGCTGCCGAGGAAGACGGCCGAGCGCCCCGTCGGGACGGATGGCCGTCGCCGTGACCCGCGTCCAGCGGATGGCGCGCGCGCCGCGGCAGGACGTGGCTCAGAGCAGGTAGCGTTCGCCCGAGTCGGGCAGCACGGTCACGATCGTCCCGCGCACCCTTCGCGCGATCTCCACGGCCGCGTGGACGTTGGCGCCGGAGCTCGGCCCGACGAGGAGCCCCTCCTCGCGGGCGAGCCGCCGCGCCATGCGCGAGGCGCCCGCTTCGGTCACGGTGAGGATCTCGTCGATGAGCGACCGCTCGAGGATCGCCGGAACGAAGCCGGGGCCGATGCCCTGGATCCCGTGGGGGCCGGGGCCTCGCCCCGAGAGCACGGCGCTCTTCGTCGGCTCGACGGCGCAGATGCGGACCGCGCCGCCGAGCTGATCCCTGAGCACGCGCCCGCAGCCGGTCAGCGTGCCGCCGGTGCCCACGCCGGCGACGAAGGCCGCGATGTCGCCGCCGGTCTGCGCGAGGATCTCGAGGCCGGTGGCGCGCGCGTGCGCGCCGGGGTTCGCCGGGTTCTGGAACTGCTGGCTCATCCAGCCGCCGGGGGTCGCCTCGCAGATCTCGATCGCGCGGGCGACCGCGCCGGCCATGCCCTGGCCCTCGGGCGTGAGGACGATCTCGGCGCCGTACGCGCGGAGGACGTGCCGGCGCTCGACGCTCATGTCCTCGGGCATGACCACCACGCAGCGGTAGCCGCGCACGGCGGCGATCATCGCGAGGCTGATCCCCGTGTTGCCGCTCGTCGCCTCGACGATGGTCGACCCTCTCTTGAGGATCCCTTCGCGCTCGGCGCAGAGCACCATGCCGAGCGCCGCCCTGTCCTTGACGCTGCCGCCCGGGTTCATGGACTCGAGCTTGCCGTAGACGACCCCTCCGCCCTCGGGCGAGACCCGGGCGAGTCGGACGAGCGGCGTGCCGCCGATGAGCGACAGGGCGTCGGGCACGACCGGACCGACGCGGAGCGCGCCAGCAGGCGAAGGAGCCGAGCTCTCACCGGGCACGTCGGACGGGCTCGGCGGTCCGCCGCCCGGTGCTCGAGGGGACGACATGCCGCCAGTGTACACCTGAACAGGGCTCCCCCGGGCGCCGAGCCGGAGCGCACCCTCCAGAAGCGCAGGCACCGCTCTAGAACGAGATCTCCGAGAGGACGCCGTAGTGGTCCGAAGCGGCGACGCCGTTGCGGATCTCCTCGAAGACGACCCTCGACGAGAGCGGCTTGCCCCGCCCCTGCGCGTCCGGGCCGCGGACGAAGACGTAGTCGATGCGGCGCGGGTACTCGTTCGTGATGGCCGCGAACGGGTTCCGCACGGGATCGAAGGTGAATCCGGGGCCCTTGCCCGTCTGGTCGAAGGTGTCGGCGAAGTACACGCTCTTCTGGTTCAGGGCGTGCAGCCCCTTCATGAACCGGATCTCCGTGGCGTCGGGCTGCGCGTTGAAGTCGCCGACGACGATGGGCGGCAAGCCCTCCATGGGGGCCTCGCGCATGACGATGTCGGCCACGGCCGCGACCTGCGCCTCGCGCACGGCGCCGTGGTGGAACTTCCAGTTCAGGTGGGTGACGAAGAACGGGATCACGCCGCGCGGCGACGCGAGCTCGGCGAGCAGGATCGAGCGCTTCTCGTCGGTCTCGCCCGTGGGAAGCGGGAACGCCTGGCTCCGCCCGATCGGCCAGCGCGACAGCGCGGCGTTGCCGAAGAGCACGCCGCCGCCGAGGTCGTGTGCGGCGCCGAACGCGACCTCGTAACCGAGCCCCTCGGCGACGCCGTCGGCGAGCGAGCGGCCCTCGTGCGACAGCACCTCCTGGAGCCCAATCACGTCGGGATCGAGCTCGCGGAGGCCCTCCCGGATGAGCTCGAGGCGCGCCTCCCACGGGTCGTGGCGGTTCCAGATGTTCAGGGTGAGCACCCGGAGGGAACTGCGGACACGGATGCCGGAAGCGCCGTGCGGGGAGCCGCTGATCCCGGAGCCTTCTCGAGGACGTTCCATCCCGACGGGCTACGCCAGCTGCGCGCCCGGATCCAGCCGTGATACGAAGGGCCCGGCGCAAGCCGCTGCCCCTCCGGCGCGGAAGGGCGGCCTTGACCGGGAGAACCCTGAATGATCACGTGTGCTCCTCGACGCGGGCGGCCTGGATCGGCCTCCTGCCGACCTCGGACCTCGCTTCGCGTGACCGCGAGCCTCCTCCTGCTCGCGCTGGTCGCCGGCTGTGAGAGCAAGATGGACCCCAAGGAGTGCGACAAAGTCCGCGGCGACGCCTTCGAGCTTGTGAACAAGGCGCAGCACTGCAACACGGACGTCGACTGCCGCCAGAGCGAGTGGCCGGGCTGTGCGAAGCCCATCAGCAACGCGACCTTCGACAAGATCAAGCCCCTCTCGGAGAGCTACAAGACGGGCAAGTGCGAGGAGCCCAAGGTGGACTGCAAGGCGCCGCCGGACTCCTACTGCAAGCAGGGGCTCTGCGTGCACCGCGAGCTCGGCACGCCGGAGGGCGCGGGCAACACGCCCACCGACCAGATCCAGATCCAGTGATCCCCGCCGCGCCGTCCGCCAGCGAGCCCCGCGGGTCGCGGCGCGGCGGCGCTGCCCACGCGCGGCGCGCGCAGGCCCGCGCCGCGCGCAGGCCTGCGCTTCCGGGCGCAAACGGGCGCGCCGCCTCGGTACGCGCTTGACGCGCGAACCCGCAGAGGCCACGGACGCGGCCGTGAGCGAAGGCTTCTATCGCGGTAAGCGCGTCGTGGTGACCGGCGCCGGCGGGTTCATCGGCAGCCACCTCGTCGAGGCGCTGATCCGGGAGGGCGCGCGCGTGAGGGCGCTCGTCCGGTACACCTCGGGCTCGCGGCGCGGGCACCTCGACCGGCTCCCCGAGGACGTCCTCGCGCAGGCGGAGGTCGTCCCGGGCAACGTGGAGGACGCGGGCGCGGTCCGGTCGCTCGTGCGCGGCGCGGACGTCGTGTTCCACCTCGCGGCCCTCATCGGGATCCCGTACTCGTACGTGGCCCCGCAGCAGTACGTGGCGACGAACGTGCAGGGCACGCTGAACGTGCTCGAGGCGGCGCGCGAGCACGGCGCGCGCGTGGTCCACACCTCGACGAGCGAGACCTACGGCACCGCGCGCTATACGCCCATCGACGAGGCGCATCCCCTGACCGGCCAGTCGCCGTACTCGGCCACGAAGATCGGCGCCGACAAGCTCGCCGAGAGCTATCACCTCTCCTTCGGCCTCGAGGTCGCGACCATCCGGCCGTTCAACACCTACGGCCCGCGGCAGTCGTCGCGCGCGATCATCCCGAGCGTGATGCAGCAGCTCGCCGCCGGCAGCCCCGTGCTCCGCGTCGGGAGCACCACGCCGGTGCGGGACCTCAACTTCGTGACCGACACCGTCGCGGGCTTCCTCCTCGTCGGCTCGAGCGCGCGGGCCGTGGGGCAGACGCTCAACGTGGGGAGCGGGCGCGCCATCTCCATCGGCGATCTGGTCCGGCTCATCTTCGAGGTGACCGGCAAGCGCGCGGAGCTCGTGACCGACGAGGCCCGGGTGCGCCCTGACGCGAGCGAGGTCATGGTGCTGCTCGCCGATTTCCGCCGCGCCGCGGAGCTGGTCGGCTACGCGCCCCGCGTGCCGCTCGAAGAGGGGCTCGCGCGGACGTACGCTTATGTCGAGCGCCACCTCGCCGATTACCGGCCCCGCGAGTACGCAATCTGACGCACGCTGACGCACGCTGACGCACGCCGACGCGCGGCCGGGGGCCGGCGCCTTCCGCGCCCTCTCCGCGAGGCGCCGGCTGGATGGATGAAAGGCCATGTGGAAGATACCTCTCAGCGATCTCTCGTTCGGGCCTGAAGAAGCCGAGGCCGCGCGGCAGGTCGTCGCGTCGGGCTGGTTGACGATGGGTGAGCGCACGGCGCAGTTCGAGCGCGAGCTCGGCGAGGCGCTCGGCACCCCGAGGGTGCTCGCGGTGACGAACTGCACCGCCGCGCTGCACCTCGCGTACACCGCGCTCTCCGTGGGCCCCGGCGACGAGGTGATCTGCCCGAGCCTCACGTTCGTGGCGACCGCCAACGCCGCGCTCCTGTGCGGGGCCGACGTGGTCCTCGCCGACATCGTCGGCGACGACGACCTCAGCATCGATCCCGCCGACATCGTCCGCAAGATCACCCCGAGGACGAAGGCGATCGCGGTCGTTCATTACGCCGGTTACCCCTGCGACATGGACGCGATCTGCGCGATCGCGGCCGAGCGGGGGCTCGCGGTGGTCGAGGACGCCGCGCACGCGCCGCTCGCGACCTACCGGGGCAGGGCGCTCGGGACGCTGGGGGACATCGGCTGCCTGAGCTTCTTCTCGAACAAGAACCTCGCGGTCGGCGAGGGGGGCGCCGTGATCGCGAAGGGCGACGCGCTCCACGCGCGCATGCGGCTCCTCCGCGCGCACGGGATGACGACGCTGACCCTCGATCGGCACAAGGGGCACGCGTTCACCTACGACGTCGTGGACGCGGGCATGAACTACCGCATCGACGAGATCCGCAGCGCCATCGGCCTCGTGCAGCTCGGCCGGCTCGCGGCGGGCAACGCGCGTCGGCGCGCGCTCGTGGCGCGCTACCACGAGCGCCTCGCCGGGGTGCAGGGCCTCGGGCTGCCGTACCGCGACTTCTACGCCCGCGGGCTGGGGGAGAGCGCGCACCACCTCATGCCGGTGCTCCTGCCCGAGGGCACCTCGCGCGAGGCCGTGATGGAGGCCATGAAGGCGCGCGGGATCCAGACGAGCGTGCACTACCCGCCGATCCACCGCTTCTCGCACCACGGCGCCTCGGACCGGGTGCGCAAGGAGGCGCTCTCGCGGACGGACGCGATCGCCGGCCGCCAGCTCACGCTGCCGCTCCACCCGCGCATGCCCGACGCCGACGTCGACGCGGTGTGCGAGGCGCTCGCCGCGTCACTCCGGTAGGTACCGCTGCCGGTTCTTCTCGAACTCGTCCTGCGCCTCCGCGAAGTCGTCGCTCCTGCCGATGTCGAGCCAGTGGCCCCGGAAGGGGAAGGTGGCCACCGGCTCGCCGGCGCCGAGCAGCGCGTGCATCAGGTCGTCGAACCCGAACGGCCGGCCCTCCGGGATGAAGCGCAGCACGTCGCGGCTCATCGCGTAGATGCCCATGCTGACCCAGAACGTGTAGGTCGGCTTCTCGCGGAAGCTGACGACGCGCCCGTCAGGGCCGAGGTCGAGCACGCCCAGGTCGATCTTCGAGGCGCGCTCGCAGACGGCCACGGTGAGCGGCGATCCGGTCGAAGCGGCCGCACGGTGGAGCGCCGTGAAGTCCAGATCGCTGAGGATGTCGCCGTTCATCACGAGGAAGCGCTCCGGCAGGTCCCGCTCGATGACCCGCAGCGGACCCACGGTCCCGAGCGGCGCGTCCTCCCGCTGGTAGGAGATGCGCAGCCCGTATCGGCTCCCCTCGCCGACGACCGCCTCGATGAGCGCGGCCTGGTGGCCGACGCACATCACGACGTCCGTGACCCCCGCGCGGGCCAGCTGCCGGAGCAGGATCTCGACGATCGTGTGATCCCCGATCGGCATCAGGGGCTTCGGGATAAGGGCGGTGTAGGGGCGGAGCCGGGAGCCCTTGCCGCCGGCGAGCACGACTGCCTTCATGCGATGACGTATACCCACGCGCTGCCCGGACGGGTGACCGATTCCGCCGATTTTCGCGCTCGCCCGGCCCGCCGCGTCCTCTCCGATTGACTCTCTTCGGGCTGCTCTATTAGTGGTTGGAGAGCGTCCCGCGGCAGGTCAGCCCCGGCGCGGGACGACTCACCCTTCACTGGTGACTTGGGCAGCCAACATGACGATGGTACCTCCGTCCCGTACCCCCGCCAGGAAGCGCCGGAAGCTCGGATATCGAGGCAGCGGCACCTTCGCCATGTGCAGCGCTGGGCCGCACCCGGGCGGCCCGCTCTTCCGGCAGCTGTGCACGCTCGCTGACCGCTTCAACGCGTGCGAGGACGATCCGGCCGCGGCGCAGATCGGGAGCGTGCTCTCGCTGCTCGCCCTCTACGCCACCCAGCCGAACGACCGAGATTTCCGGTTGCCGTTCGGCTCCTTCGTCATGGATCTCGCCCTCGCCGACGAGGCTCGCGCGCCGGGCGCCGGACCCATCCCGTACGGGCGCCCTCTGCTCGCTCGCTGACCTGGGCTGCGATGAGCACGCGAGAGCTACCGACACGCCCCGCGGGGCGCAGCAAGCGGACGGCATCGGCCTCGGTCGTGCTCATCGTGAGCGCCAGCGAGCAGCTCGCGGAGCGTTGCCGACGGCTGGTCTTCGTCGAAGGCGCGGACCTGCTCGCGTGCGATCTCGTGTCGCTGCGCGGGAGCGCGGCGTGGCTGAACCCCCTGGCCATCGTGATGACCCAGGACGTGCGGGCGTTCGATCCTGAAGGGTTCATGGAGCTGTCTCGGCGCATCGGCGCCGAGCTCGTGGTGCTCCCGTCCGAGAACGTGTCCGACACGCAGCTCGCCGCGATGATCACGGCGGCGCTGGACATCGCCCAGCGCCGCCGGACCGACTGACGAGCCGCGCTCGAGGGCGCGTCAGTCGCGCGGCGGGAGGACGTCGCCGGACCGGCTCGCCCGCAGGCACCCCTCGTCGAGGCCCAGCTTGCACGCCTTCGTGAACAGCTCGACCGCCTTCCGGTCGTCGCGCTTCACGCCCTGGCCCTCCGCGTGGAGGTGCCCGAGCTCGACGCAGGCGGGGGCGTTGCCGCGCTCGCAGACGCGATGGAACAGCGCGGCCGCGCGCTCGGGATCAGCGCTCGCGCCCTGACCGTGGAGGTAAGCCCTGCCGGCCGCGAGGCAGCCGAGGTTCGCGCCCGCGTGGCACGCGCGCGCGTGCCAGTAGAGCGCCGCCTCGTCCGCCCCGCTCGCGCCGCCGGCGCCGTCCGCGCGCGCGAGCCGATCGTGGTAGGCGTCGCCGAGCCGCAGGCAGCCGCGCGCGCTCCCCTCCGCGCACGCCTTCTCGAACAGCGTCATCGCTCGCTCCACGTCGATCGAGACGATCGCTCCGCCCAGGTACATCGAGCCCAACGTCACGCAGTCCTCGATCTGGTGGTCGGCGCAGCCGTTCGTGCAGCCGACGAGATCGGCGGCCTCGCAGGGCAGGCGCAGCGGCGGCGGTGGTGCCTCGGCGCTCGCCGGGGCTCGCGGCCTCGCCGCGGCCTCCTCGGCGGCAGGTCGACCTGGCTCCGCGGCGCGCCGCGCCGCGGTCGCGCTGCTGCAACCGCAGACGAGGAGCGCGCCGAGGAGCGACTGGGCGAGTTCGCGCACGTGCATGCTCGAACTCATGACACACAGTGAGCGCGCTCCCAATATCGCCCGTCGGGCGTGTTTGCCCCGGGCGCGCGGGGTGAGGGGGCGCTCCGGGCTGGTCCCGGGCGGGGCCTCAGTGTACACGGAGCCGATGCCCTTGATGAGCCCTCCTCCGCTGCAAACGCTTGATGAGCCGAACCTCGAGGCGCTGGTCGAGCTGATGTTCCTCGCGGCGTTCGCCGACGGCGAGTTCAGCCCGGAGGAGAAGACGCATTTCGCCCGGAGCGTGGAGTCGCTCACGGATCGACGGATCCCCCAGGGCACGATGGACGCGCTCCTCCAGACCGTCGTGGCGCAGCTCCAGAAGGAGGGCCGCGCCGCCCGGCTCGCGTCGCTGAAGGAGCGGCTGGCCAGCCCGCAGGCCCGGAAGGTCGCCTTTTTTCTGGCCGCTCAGGTCGTGGTCGCCGACGGGATCGTCCGGAGCAGCGAGCGCGAGCTCCTGCTCGACGTCGCCGCGGCGCTCGAGCTCGATCAGGCCGAGGCGGCGGACATATTGCGGAAGCTCGCCGCTTCATGAGCGTCCGGCCGCCCTCGGCGCGCCGCGCCCCGGGGGACCGCTCTGCCGCGCAGGCGGGCTGGTGCGCGGGGCGGGCGCCGCGGGGTGAACGGGCGCCGGCGTTTTCGGCTACGATGGCGGCGCCGTGACCTGGTCTTCCACTGGCAGTTTCCTGATCCCGTTTCCGGTGCCGGGTTCAGCGCTGACCTCCACCCGGGGGACGTACGTGATCGGGGCGCTGATCGGCGACGGGCAGTACGGCTCGGTATACGAGTGCAGCGGGCCGTTCGATCAGGTGTACGCCCTGAAGATGCTGCGGCCGGCGAACAAGCCCTACCAGGTCGTCAAGGAGGAGTGGTCGCGCGAGATGCTCCGCCTGGAGAGCTTCCGCCATCCGAACATCGTCTACATCCACGACGCGTTCGAGGTGAACTACCTGTTCTACCTGGCGCTCGAGCGGTGCGACACGAGCCTCCGGGCGCTGCTCGGCGCCCCGTTCCAGCCGCCGCTGCTCCTGGAGCTCGCGCGCCAGCTGCTGATGACGCTGCAGTACCTGCACGACAACGGCGTCGTGCACGCCGACCTGCACGCGGGCAACGTGCTCATCTCCCAGCTCGACCACAGGCCGCTCGTCAAGCTCACCGACTTCGGCGTGGCGCACCAGCTCGACGGCGTCACCCGCTGGTTTCGCCCGCAGGTCGCGAACCCGAAGATCCTCGTGCCGGAGCTCGTGACGGCGGGCTACACGACGACGCAGAGCGACCTCTACCAGCTCGGCCTGCTCATGTACCAGATGCACACCGGGCAGCCGGCCATCGACGTGAACGTCCCTTACGAGGAGATCACGCGGCAGATCGCCGAGGGCACCCCCCGGCAGAAGGCCGAGGCGCTCGGCACGCCGCTGAGCCAGGTGATCGCCAAGCTGCTCCGCCGCCGCGACGCCTACCGCTACCACTCCGCGCGCGATGTCTGGGACGATCTGCGCCAGCTCCGCTGGGCGTAGCGCGATCTCCGCTGCGTCCAGCGCGCGTTCCGGGCTAGATCTCGCCGCATGATCACCGCCGCAATGCCACGCGTCGTCTCGCTCACGCCCGCGGTATTCCACCTGCCGGACGCGGTGAACCAGGTCTCCCGCACCTACGGGGAGAGCCCGATCGTCCCGCGTGGCCCCCGGCTCCGGCCGCTGCTCGACAGGGCCCGGCACGGCATCGTCGACGCCCTCGACGCCCCCAGCTATGAGGCCATCCTCCTCACGGGCTCGGGCTCCACCTCCATGGCCGCCGTGCTCGGCTCCTGCTTGCGGCGCGACGAGCGGCTCCTCGTCGTCCGGAACGGCGCCTACGGCGACCGGATCTTCGAGTACGCCGCGACGCTCGGCCAGCCGGTTGTCGACATGTGCCTGCCCTATGGTGAAAGGCCGGATCTCGCCAAGATCGAGGCCGTCCTGGCGGCGGACGAGGCCGACGCGGTGGCCATGGTCTACGGTGGCACGTCGACGTGCACGTTGAACCCCGTGCCCGAGGTCGGCGCGCTCGCCCGGAAGTACGGCAAGAAGCTCCTCATCGACGGCATCAGCGCGCTCTTCGTCGAGCCGCTGGCGCTCGAGGGCTCGGGCATCACCGCGGTCATGGGCTCGTGCAACAAGGGCCTCCACAGCCACCCGAACCTGACCGTGGCGCTGGTCCGCAAGGACCTGCTCGCCGAGATGGAACGGATCCCCGCCCGCGTCCCGAGCCTGGAGCTCCACAAGACCTGGCGCGCCCAGCAGGGCGGCGCGCACCCCTACACGATCGATCCGATGAGCCTCTGCCAGGTGATCGCGGCGCTCGACCACCTCGCCGCCACCGGCGGGGTCGCCGGGCGTCACGCCGTGTACCAGGCGCGCTGCGCGATCCTGCGGCCCGGCTACGAGCGCCTCGGGCTGACGATCGCGCGCTGGGAGAACATGCCGCTCCAGTCGATCGGCACGGCGCTGCACATCCCGGCCGGGCGGACCTACGACGAGATGGCGAGCCGGCTCGCCAGCGAGCCGGTCGATGGGCACGTGTTCGAGATCTACGCGGCCCAGGGGAAGCTCTCGAGCCGGCTGTTCCGGATCTTCCACATGGGCGAGTACGCGCTCGAGGTCTACGAGATCTTCCTCAAGGCGCTCGCGCGCGTCGTCTGAGCGCGCGCGCCCGCGGCTCGCCTCGCGCGGCGCCCGCGGCTCACTTCGCCTCCTTGGGCGCCTCCTTCTTCTCGGCCGGCGCGGCGGGCTTGTCGCCCTTGGCCGCCTTGTCGCCCTTGGTCGCCTTGTCGGCCGAGGCCTTCCCGGCCTTGTCATCCCCGGCCGCCTCCTTCGCCGCGTCTCCGACGCCGAGCAGCTCGACGTCGAAGACCAGCGTCGCCTTGGCCGGGATCTTCGGCGGGCTTCCCGCGTCGCCGTAGGCCAGGCGGGAGGGGATCGTGAGCTTGCGCTTGCCGCCCACCTTCATCCCGGCCACGCCCTGGTCCCAGCCCTTGATGACCTCCGACGCGCCGAGCGTGAACTCGAACGGCTCGCGGCCGACGGACGAGTCGAACTCGGCGTTGTTCTTGAGCAGGCGCCCCGTGTAGTGGACGCGGACCTTGTCGCCGTCCTTCGCCTCCGGGCCGGTGCCCACGACGGTGTCTTCCTTGATGAGATCGGCGGGCTCCGGCTCGGCGGGCTTCACCGTCGGTATGGCGCTGCCCGGCGGCAGATCCGGCTCGGGGACCTTCTCCTCGCAGCCCGCGACCGGGCCGAGGAGGACAGCGCAGGAGATGGCGAGGACGATTCGCAGAGGCTTCATGGCGCCCCCTCTTACGCACCCGGCGCGCGGCGATCAACGGTCACCCGACCCGCCCGGGGCTTCCCGGCCGTCCGGGTTTCCGTTGCAGCGCTCCGGTCCGCGCGGTTAGGGTGCGGCCACCTTGGCTCGCGCGTTCTCCGTCGCTGCCCTGGCGATCGCCGAGGGGGGCGCCAATGCCGTTGGCGCAGTGCGCTTCACCTGCGCCGAGGCGGAGCTCGAGGTCGAGCTGGTCCGCGTCGCCGGCTACGCCGAGGGGTTCGCCCTGGGCGCCGTGGCGGCGCCGGTCCGCTTCGGGGTGCCCTACACCGCGATCCGCGGCCTCTTCCGGCGCGGCAAGGCGCTCTGCGTGGCGCTCGATCCGTCCGCGTGCTCGCCGCACAACTGCTTCGTCCTCGCTCGCTTCGAGGGCGATCTCCCCGGTGTGCCGGGCGTGACCTCGCCGGCGGCGATGGAGGCGATGGAGAACGCCTACCGCGCGCGCCTCCGCGCCCGCATGGCGAGCTGGATCGCGCCGGCGCCGCTCGGCGTGCTCGCGGCCGCCCTGTCCCCCGACTATCTGGCGAGCGGCCCGCTCGGGACCGCGTCGCTCGCGTGCCTCGTCGCGCTCGCGACCTGGCTCGCGCTGCGCTTCGTCGCCCGGCTCGCGACCTGGGGAGGGCCGCCCTCGGACCGCCTGCGCGACGCGCTCGTGGCGGAGATGTCGCATCGCATGGGCTTCGCGGCGGAGCGGCTCGCGACTTCGTCCCCCGGCTCATCGGCGGCGCCTGTGTTCGCGCCCCGCCCGGCGCCGCTCGGCGAGCGGCCCGCCCCCCCGCGGCGTGGCGTCGAGGAGGGGATCGACGCGCTCCCGCTCCGGGCCCGTGTGCTCGTGCCCGTGGCGCTCGCGGTGATCGGCATCGTGGCGACGATGGCGTTCGTGCAGCGGTTCGCGGCGCCCCGCGAGCAGCCGCTGGCCGAGCGGCAGGCGACGCGCGGCGTCGGGCAGGCGACCCGGGGAGCCACCGCCGCGCTCCTCGCGAGCGAGGTCCGGGAGCGCGCCGAGCCGTCGTTCCCGCACTGCCTCTGCGATCGCGCCGACTCGCCGCTCTGGCGGGCGGGGGTGCCGATCCTCAGCCTGCTCGGATCGACCGGGCCGGACGACGGCGCCGGGGTGATCGCGCCGATCCTCCGGCAGGACCGCGCGGACGATGCGGGGAGCGAGGCCGGCGAGGGGCAGGGTGAGGCCAGCGTGGAGCCGGGCGACGCCGGCGCGGGGCCGGGCGAAGCCGGGAGGGACGCGGGCGCGCCGCGGCCGGCGCGCGGCCGCTACGACTTCGAGCTCGCGGTCGTCAACAACAGCGGCGCGCCCGTCAGCAACTTCCGCGTGCTGCTCACGTTCGCGCGGCGCGATCGCCGCGGCGAGCGCGCCGGCATCACCGAGCGCGGGCTGTTCTGGGAAGGCGCGCTCGCGCCGGGGCGCGCAGTGAAGTGGCACGTCGAGGCGCCCGGGACGGAGGTGAAGATCGAGCCCGGCGTCACGGGGATGCTCGACGGCGAGACCGGGGTGGCGTCTCCCGACGCGTTCTTCCAGCTGACGCGCGCGCGCTACCGCGTGGTGCGCATCCATGCGGCGATGATGCTCGCCTGGCACCGCGACCCGCGCGCCCGGGACGCGCTCGTGTCGCTCCTGCCCGCCGCGCCCGCGGAGGAGGCGATGCTCGACCGGATCCGGCGCGCGACGGCCGACGTCATCCCGTGCTCGGTCGCGGTGAAGGAGGGGCGGCTGCGGGCGTGCCTCTTCAACGGCGGCGTGGCTCCGGTGCGGGGCGTCACGCTGCGCGAGGCCGCGGCGGGCGACGGCGGCGCGCCGCGCTCCTGGCCCATTGCGGCGACCCTGCCGGTGCACGAGGGGGTGGAGGTGAGCCTGCCCCTCGAGGGGAGCGCGGCGCCGGAGGAGCTCGAGGTGGTCCCGCAGGGCCGATGAGCCGATGATGGGGGGATGAGGAGAGGCCTTGGGGCTGCGCTCGCCCTGATCGCCCCGCTCGCTGCCGCGCTGGCGCTGCTCGCGGTGGCCCGCGAGGCCGCCGCGTGGGAGCCGCTCGATCTGGAGGTCGTCCCCCGCTGGCGCGAGCTGCCGGTCCGCTATCACATCAACGGGGGGACGATCCCTGGGCCGCTCTCCAGCTTCGCCGCCGCCAGCATCGAGGCTGGCTTCGCGGCCTGGTCGAGCCCCGGATGCACGGCGTGGGAGGTCGAGCGCCTCGGCGACACGGGCGACGGTTACGACTTCGACGACGGCAAGAGCGTGTTCCTCTGGATCAGCGACAGCTGGCCTGGCGAACTCGGGCAAGCCGACTCGGTCATCGCCGTCACGATGCCGGTCTGGGATCCCTACGGCGTCATCGGCGAGGCCGACATGATCTTCAACAACGTCGGCTTTTGCTGGAACGACACGGGCGAGGGGGATTGCGTCGATGTGCGATCGATCGCCACGCACGAAGAAGGGCATTTCCTTGGCCTGGGCCACACGAACGTGCGCGGCGCGACGATGCTGGGGTTCTACCCGGGCGGCACGTCGGCGCGCACGCTCGAGGACGATGACATCGAAGGGGTTTGCGCCCTCTACCCGATCGGCGGGACGACCGTCGCGAGCTCGGGCGGCGGCTCCGGCGCGGGCTCGACGGCGGCCTCGGGCGGATCGGGGGGCGCCGGGTCGGGGGGCGAGGACGGGCCGAAGAGCGGCGGCGTGGAGGAGGCCGAGGGCGACGCTGGCTGCTCCTGTTCGGGCGCTGGCCTGCCTCCGGGGGCTTCCGGCGCCCTGCCGATGACGGCGCTCGGCGCGCTGCTGGCGTGCCGGCGCCGGCGGCAGCGCCAGCCCCCGCGGGAGCAGCAGGAATCGGGCGGGGCAGGAGAGGGCGCCCCCTGTGTTGTCGCGTGGACGGGCGCGCTTTACAACCCAGCGCAACCGGGGCAAACGTGCCGCCATGCCCGAGCCGAGCACCGCAGGTTTCGACGCGGAGGTCGCGCGTGCCCTCCGCTCCCTTGAGGCCGACAGCTCCGTTCCCGCCCTCGATCCGCTCGGCGATCCTGTCGGGGCGGCGCGCGCCCTCTCGGCGGAGGGCGGCGGCGTGCCGGTGCTCCTCCGCGTGGCGCCCGAGCTCGGCGCGCCGCCGGGGGACGTGAGCACGGGCTTCGGTCCGGCGCCGCGCGACCCCCTATGGCTCCGGATCGAGCGCGGAGCGAGCGCCCTCCGGCTCGCGCCGCTGAGGCTTGCGGGCTCCCGGCAAGCGCGAACCGAGATGGGCGCCGCGGGGGCCGGTGCGGGGAGGGGCGGGGAGGGGACGGCCGAGCTGCGCGAGGCGGTGGGCGTCGAGGTGATGTCGGCGCGGCGCCCGTGCTGCGGCGCCCCCACGTGCGCGCGCGAGCGGACCTACGTTGCCGCCTGGCTCGTGCTCGCCGCGCCCGCGTCCGCACGCGCCACGGCGGTGCGGCGCCTGCTCGTCGCCGAGGCGCAGGATCTCGAGGCTGCGCCGGCGGAGGCCCTCGTCGAGGCGGTGGCAGCGCCGCTCGCGGCCGCGCTGCGCGTCCCGCTGGAGACGGCGCGGGGGACGGAGCCGCCCGACGCCATCGCGCCGCGGCCCCTCCCGGAGCTTGAGCCGGCGCTTCCGTCAGCGCTGCCGGCTGCCGCGCTGTCGCGGTTCGCGATCCGGAGCGAGGGGGACCTCCTCGTCTTGCGGGACCACGCCAGCCACGGCCCGCGCGGCTCCGCGGCCCGCAACGCGCTCATCGGCGCCGCGCTGCTGATCGCCGCGCTCGTGCTCTGGATCCAGGTCATGCGGAGCGTCTCAGCGGGCGACAGCGGCATCGCCGTCGGCGTCGGCAGCGCCGCCGCGCTGCTCTCGCTCGCGGGTTATGCGTTCCTTGGCGTCGCCAGGTTCTCGTCCCGTTATGCGGCGCGCTCCGCCCCGATCGTGTCGTTCGGCCCGGGCCGCTTCGTCGTCGCCCCCTGGGTGAGCCGCACCGGCGCCATCGACCTGCGCCCGGAGGGTCGGCTCGGGGCCGCCATCTCCGCCGGGGAGGTCCGCGGCATCCGCGTGCACCCCCGCGGCGACCGGTTCGCGGTCGAGATCGAGACCGACCATGGGCCCATCGACGCCCTGCTCGCCGAGCGGGAGGACGTCGCGCGCTACTGGCGGGACGCGATGGATCGCGCGGTTGCCTCGGTGCGCCACGCTGGCGGCCCGTCCGCCAAGCAGCGCCTCCGAGCCAGGGCCCAGGCGCAGCAGGCTCCCGCGGCGGGCTGAACCTTCCTGGCGATCGCCGCCCGCGGGGGGGCGAAACGAAAAGGGGCGTCCCGGTGTGGCGCCTCTCGAACGTCGGCTCGGCTCGCCCTCAACCTGGGTCGGATGCCCTGATGCCCTCCCTCAACCCGGGTTGGACGCCCTCGCGTCCTCAACCTGGGTCGGATGCCCTCCGGGCCGGACGCCCTCATCGTTCTCACTCAACCTCAACCTGGGTCGGATGCCCTCCGGGCTCCTGGATGCCCTCCGGGCTCCTCAATTCCCCTTGTGCACCGCTTCTTCTCATGCGATGAACACGTTCAGTGAACGCGTTCACTCAGAAGCCCGGCCGGCGCGACGCCCAGAAAGACGCGACGCGCGCCCGGATCCTCGAGGCGGCGCGCGACCACTTCGAGCGCCACGGCTTCGAGGCTGCCAACGTCCGCGCCATCGCCGCGGACGCGGGCGTCGCCGCCGGCACCGTCCTCCTCCACTTCGCCGACAAGCGCGACCTGCTCCACGCCGCCCTGTTCGACGACCTCGCCGCCACCGCGGCCGAGGCCATCTGCGACGAGGAGCCCGGCTCCCTCGAGCAGCGGCTCCACCGGCTCGGCGCTGCCTTCTTCGCGTACTACGCCCGCCGGCCCGCGCTCTCGAAGACGCTCCTCCGCGACGCGCTGTTCGCCGACCCGCCCTGGCAGGCGCGCTTCACCGAGCAGGTCGCCGCCGTGCACGGCCGCGTCGTCGAGCTCTTCAACGCCGCCCGCGCGCAGGGAGAGGTCGCCGACGACGCCGACCCCGCGCTCTTCGGCGTCGCCTTCTTCTCCTTCTACTACTTCGCGCTGATCGCGTGGGCCCAGGGCGCGCACCCGTCGCCCATCGCCCTGCTCGATCGGCTCGTCGCTCAGCACCTCTGCGGCCTCCGCCCCGCAGCCAACGTCAGGAGGGCTCGATGACGTCATCCATCATGTTCCGCAGTCCAGAGGCGCGCGCGCGCATCGCGGCGTGGTTCGACAGGTTCCACGACAAGCTCCCGGTCCCGACCCGATCGCGCGAGGTCTCGACCCGCTTCGGCGCCACGCACGTCCTCGTCGCCGGCCCCGAGAGCGCCCCGCCGCTCGTCTGCCTGCACGGCGCGCTCGCCAGCTCCGCGCACCTCCTGCCCGAGCTGGCCCCGCTCCTCACGCGTTACCGCGTCCACGTCGTCGACGTCATCGGCCAGTCCGTCAAGAGCGCCGACGTCCGCCTGCCGATCGACGGGCCTGCCTACGCCGAGTGGCTCACCGACGTCCTCGACGCGCTCGGCCTCGCGCGCACCCACCTCCTCGGCGTGAGCTGGGGAGGCTTCGCGGCCCTGCGCATGGCCCAGGTCGCGCCCGCCCGCATCGACAGGCTCGTCCTCATCGTGCCGGCGGCCCTGGTGTCGGGCTCGGCGTGGCAAGGCCTCACGCGCATCGCGATCCCGATGGCCCTCTACCGCGCCTTCCCCTCGGAAGAGCGCCTCGCGCGCCTCGTCTCCGGGCTGTTCTCCACGCACGACGACATGTGGTGCGCGTACTTCGGCGACGCCGTGCGAAGCTACCGGCTCGATTTCCGGCCGCCGCCGCTCGCCACGCCCGCGTCCCTCGCCGGGTTCACGCGCCCCGCGCTCGTGTTCGGCGCCGACGACGACGTGAGCTTCCCCGGCGCGAAGCTGCTCGCCCGCGCGAAGGAGCTCCTCCCGCGCGCCGAGACCGAGCTGCTCGAGGGGTGCCGCCACTCGCCCCCCACCGACGACGCCTTCCGCGCGCGCCTCTGCGACCGGATCTCGCGCTTCCTCGGGGGCGACGCCGCGCGTGACATCGCCGACGTCGCGCCGCCCCGCACGTCGCCCGGGCTCGTCACGCCGGTCGCCTGATCCTCCGCCGCGCTCCCCCCGGCGAGCGCCCCTCAGTGCCCCGACACGTCGTCGACCTGCCCGAACGCCTCGATGAGGCGCTCGCGTGCCCGCGCCGACAGCGGGGGCGCCTCGATCGAACGCACGTTCTCCAGGAGGTGCGCCACGCTGCTCGTCCCCGACAGGATCACGTGCGCCCCGGGCTCGTCCCTGCAGAAGCGGTACGCCGCGTCCGGGAGCGACGCGACGGCCTCCCCTTCCAGGAGCCGGTCCAGCCCGTCGCCGCCGAGCTCGGGCGACACCTTGCCCCTCGCCGCCAGGTCGGCGAGCAGCTCCCGGAGCCGCTCGGGCCGGCTCAGCGCGCGCCGCACCGCGAACATGATCAGCGTCCCGATGTCCTTCGCGCGCGTCAGCGGGAACACCCGCTCCCGCGCCGACTGGTTCAGGAGGTTGAACCCGACCATCACGACGTCCCAGAGATCGTCGCGGAGCGCCTGCTCGAGCATCGCGTGCGTCGGATCCACGGCGAACGCCTCCGTGATGCCGAGGAACCGGATCTTGCCCTGCTCGCGCAGGCGCAGCAGCACGGGGACGATCCGCTCGCGCAGATCGGCGTACTGGTGCGGCAGCACCCCGTGCAGATGGTAGACGTCGACGTGATCCGTGCCGAGCCGCTCGAGGCTCGCGTGCAGCGACGACACAACGTCCTCCGGCCGGAGCGGCGCCTCCAGGCGCGTCGTCTTCTTCGTCGAGAGCACCACCCGATCGCGCGGCACCTCGCGGAGCGCCTTGCCGATGAGCCCCTCGGTCCCGTACGCCTCCGCCGTGTCGATGAAGCTCACGCCGCGCTCGATGGCCGCACGGACGAGCCGCAGCGACTCCGCCTCGGCGATGCGCCCGGACCCGAGCCGGCTGTCTCCGCCCGCGCCCAGGCCGAGCACGCTGACCGCGAGGCCGGTTCGACCCAGAATGACTCGATTCACGATCGTCCTCTCTCTCGATTCCCGGTGAGCTTCATGGCGCCCCGTCGCGACGCGCGCCCGTGCGCGGCGCGTGAGCTCACTCCTTCGGGGCGACCTTCCACGACGTGAAGCGCCGCTCGACGCGCATGAGCAGGTGATTGAACGTCAGCCCGAGCGCCGTGATCGTCAAGATGCCGACATACATGCTCGGTATCTGGAAGTTGTATTGCGCGTAGATGATCAGGTATCCGAGCCCCGCCTTGGCGCCGATCATCTCCGCCGCGACGAGGACGAGCAGCGAGTACGCGCCCGCCAGGCGGATGCCCACGAAGATCGTCGGGACCGCGGCCGGCAGGATGACCTTGCGGAACAGCTGGAGCGGCGACAGCCCCATCGTGCGCGCCGACTTGATGAGCAGCGGATCGACCCCGCGCACCCCGCTGATCGTGTTGAGCAGGATCGGCCAGGTGCACGAGTAGATGACGAGCGCGACCTTCGACGCCTCCCCGATCCCGAGCAGCAGCAGGAACACGGGCAGGAGCGCGAGCGCCGCGGTGTTGCGCAGCACCTCGAGCAGCGGGTTGAGCGCGTCCGCAACGCCCTTGTACCACCCGATCGCGAGCCCGAGCGGCACGCCCACCGAGATCGCCAGCGTGAAGCCGATGAGCGAGCGCGACAGGCTCGCCTTGATGTGGCTCAGCAGCTGCCCGTTCTGGAGGAGCTGCCACCCGGTCGCCAGCACCTCGGAGAGCGGCGGCAGGAACGCCCCCTCCACGAGGCCCACCCGCGGCGCCGTCTCCCACAGGGCGGCGACCGCGAGCAGGATCCCGGAGCGCGCGACGGCGCGGCCGAGCCACCGCGCCGCCTCGCCCGCGAGGTGCCCTTGCTGCGCCTCTCCTTGCAGCGGGATCGATTGCTCCAGGCTAGCCATTGACCGCCACCACGCCCGCCACGGGGCGGCTCTCCGCCGCGCGCTTCTGCCGCTTGCTCCGCTCCTGCTCCTCGGCCTTCAGCACCTCTTCTCTCAGCAGCGTCCAGATCTCGTGCCGCAGCCTGCCGAACTCCGGAGTCGACCGCGCGTCCTCGTAGCCCCGGATCTCCTCCGGAATATCGATGATCCGCTTCACGCGGCCGGGCCGGGACGTCATGATCGCGACCCGCTGCCCGAGGAACACCGCCTCGTCGATGCTGTGCGTGATGAACAGGATCGTCTTGCGCGACTTCTCCCAGATCCGGAGCAACTCGGCCTGCAGCGACTCGCGCGTCTGCGCGTCCAGCGCCGCGAACGGCTCGTCCATCATCAGCACCTCCGGGTCGTAGGCGAGGCTCCTCGCGATGGCCACACGCTGCTTCATCCCGCCCGACAGCTCGTGCGGATACCGGTCCTCGAAGCCCGAGAGGCTGACGAGATCCAGGTAGCTCTGCGCGATCTCCTTGCGCCGGCTCTCCGGGATGCCCTTGGCCTCGAGCCCGAACTCGACGTTCTCGCGCGCCGTCCTCCACGGGAACAGCGCGTATTGCTGGAACACGATCCCTCGATCGAGGGCCGGGCCCGTGATCGGCTCGCCGTCGAGCAGGAGCTTGCCGCTGCACGGCTTCGACAGGCCGCCGAGCAGATCGATGAGCGTCGACTTGCCGCACCCGCTCGGCCCGACGAGGACCATCAGCTCGCCGGCCCTCACGTCGAGGCAGAGGTCCTCGATGGCCGTGAACCGCGCCCCCTCCTTGGCCCCCGCCGGCCCCTTCACGGCGAATGTCTTGCTCACGTTGTGGAACTGGATCTTGTTGCTCATCGCTCCTCCTGCTCCCGAACCTCGACGAGGGTGGGGCCCCTTCAAGGACCGCCCTTCCAAAACGGGTTGAACTCGTTCGTGTACAGCTTGCTCCGCTGCACCTGTCCGTGCGCGAGCTCGCCGTCCCTCACCAGCCAGTCGATCCACACATGGAACTCGCACTCGGCGATGAGCCCCCCTTGCCGGCCACACCCGTGCTCCGCCAGTGCTTCAGCGCCGATGCGTCCTCGTTCTCGGAGGGGAAGGGGCGGCCGTCGGAGGTGGGACGAAGAGGTCCGAACGCGTTCCCAAGATCGAGCCCATCCAGCATAAGACGACCGAAAATCCCGCAATCCGGCGCGCACCGTCGCACCGCGACGGGCCCATTCAGGCGCGGTCGTGGAGCGCATCCTCGACCGTTCCGGAGGCGCTGAGCACGCGGCGTACCAAGTGTGCGCCGGCTTCTTAGACGCAAATCCGCTATAGCAGATGGCGGTCTGCTGCTGGAGCAGCAGGCGCTTGCTCCGCGGGTGCTGCTACAGCAGCAGTGGATCCGTCCGAGTGGGCCATGGCGGTCCGTGGAGATTTCAACGAGGACGAAACGCAATTATTTCGACCAGCGGGAAACGCCCAGGGTAGATTTCCACCCATGACCGTTGCCACCTCTTCGTGGGGAGAAGTCGAGGCCGAAAAATTCGCGGGCAAGCGCGCGCAGCTCGTCGACCGCGCGCCGCTCGCGATCGTCCAGTACGGCAAGGATCTCACGATCGAGGACTGGAACGGCGCGGCCGAGCGCCTGCTCGGTCGCGCGCGGGAGGAGGCGCTCGGCCGGCGTGTGGACGAGCTGTTGCCGGCGTCGGGCGACCCCGACGCGTGGCGCGGGCTCCTCGCGGCGGACGGGGCGTCCTCGCGGGTGTGGAGCCACCTCCGGAAGGACGGCGGCGTGGTGAGCGTCGAGTGGCACCACGACCGCATCCTCGACGAGCACGGAGCGGTCGTCGGCGTCGGCGTGTTCGGGCACGACGTCACGGAGCGCATCGAGCAGACCCGCCGTCACCATCAGAGAGAGGTGATCCTGCAGGCCATCACGCAGTCGCTCCCGATCATCGTCTGGGCCATCGACCGCGAGGGGATCTTCACGTGCCACGAGGGCAAGGCGCTCGAGGGCATCGGGCTCCAGCAGGGCTCCCACATCGGCAAGAACGTGTTCGACCTCTACGCGAGCAACCCGCACGGGTGCGAGGTGCTGCGGCGGGCGCTCGCGGGCGAAGGGAGCCATTCGGAGTCGTTGACGCACGGAGTCTTCTGGGAAAACTGGGAGATCCCCATGCGCGACGAGCGGGGCGAGGTGGCCTCGGTCGTCGGCTTCACCCTCGATATCAGCAAGCCGAAGAACACGGAGCAGGAGCTACGGGCCAGGCTGGAGCTCATCGAGCGGCAACAGCGGGTCATCCGCGACCTGTCGACTCCCATCATCCAGGTGTGGGAAGGCGTGCTGACCCTGCCGATGATCGGCGTGCTCGACAGCGCCAGGACGGCGGAGGTGATGGATACCCTGCTCGAGGCGATCGTCCGCACGGGCGCGCGCTTCGCCATCCTCGACCTCACCGGCGTCGAATTGGTCGACACGAAGACCGCGAGCTACCTCCTCGATCTCGTCGGCGCGATCCGGCTGCTCGGCGCCGAGGGCATCGTCACGGGCATCCGGTCGAACGTCGCCCAGACGATCGTCAGCCTCGGGCTCGATCTGGCCAACATCACCACCCTCGGGAACCTCCGGGCGGCGCTCCAGTACTGTATCCGTCAGATGAGCAAGGAGCGCGCGGCCGGCGCGACGCAGGCTCCGCGTTAGCGTGCCGCCCCGCGGCGCGCGCCGGGGCCGCGTGAGGGCCGCTAGAGAGCGGCCCCCTGTCGGCTCTCGCGCGATCGCCTCGCTGGATCACGGCTTGCGCGCCGTCGGCTTCGCCGTCCCCGCCGGCCCCATCGCCGTCGCCAGGGCATCGACGACGACGCGGACCGCGGCTCGCGCGGGCGCCGCGTAGACCGCGAAGCTGGCGCGCTTCGAGGCGCCGTACTCCGGCAGCACGCGCCGCAGCGCGCCGCTCTCGAGCTGATCGTGAACGACGTAGTCGGGGAGGTTCGCCAGGCCGAGGCCGGCGACCGCGGCGTCGCGCAGCGTCACCGTGTCGCTGGTGCGGAACGTGCCGCTCACCGGGATGACGCGCTCCCCCTCGGGGCCCACGAGCGTCCACCGGGCGACAGGCTCCAGGTTGAGCGTGATGCAGTCGTGATCGGCCAGGTCCTCGAGGCGGCGCGGCGTCCCGTGGCGCCGCAGGTACCGCGGGCTCGCGCAGAGCACGCGCAGGTCGTCGGCGAGCCGCCGCGCGACCAGCGAGGCAGGGGAGATCTCGGCGGCGAGGCGCACCGCCACGTCGACGCGCTCGGCCACCAGATCGACGATGCGATCGGTCAGATCGAGATCGATCCGGAGCTCCGGGTACTTCGCGCGACACGCCAGCACGGCGGGCGCGACGCGGATCGTGCCGAGGACCGTGGGCGCCGAGATGCGCAGCGTGCCGCGCGGCGTGCCGTCGAGATCCGCGACCGCGCGCCGCGCCTCCTCGATGTCCGAGAGGATCCGGCCTGCGCGCTCGGCGTACAGGTGCCCGGCTTCCGTGAGGCTCACGCGGCGCGTGGTGCGCCGGAGGAGCTGCGCGCCGAGGCGCTCCTCCAGCCGCGCGACCTGCTTGCTGACCGATGACGACGTGAGCCCGAGCGCCCTCGCCGCCGCCGAGAAGCTCTGCCGCCGCGCGACCTCGAGGAACGCCCTCATCTCGTCCAGGTGACCGCCCAGCGGATCCATTCGATTCGTTCCTTCCGCGACGCAATCCTCGTCGGCCGACCAGGATTATCACGCGCCTGCTCCAGATCTAGCTTTCTGGAGCGCGAGGCGATCGCCTCGCCGTGAAGGAGGGATCCATGCTCACGCAGGCTCGCGGGCGCAGGGGTATCGCGCTGCTGCTCTTTATCTTGGTCTCTGCCCTGACCGCGGACCGGCTCGCGGCGTTGCCCGCGGCAGCGGGCGGGCCGACCACGCTGCGGAGGCTGTACGGCCTCGGGCAGGTCGATCGGCTCCACCGGGCGCGCACGGCG
This sequence comes from Sorangium sp. So ce375, assembly GCF_051473855.1. Taxonomy (NCBI): domain Bacteria; kingdom Pseudomonadati; phylum Myxococcota; order Polyangiales; family Polyangiaceae; genus Sorangium; species Sorangium sp. So ce375. Next base: position 6,718,293 of record NZ_CP150335.1, on the reverse strand, counting down.
CTCGTGCTCGTCGATTTCCAGGAAGAGTTCTTCTCGGGCGGGCTCAAGCTGCCGGGCGCGCGCGCGGCGCTGGAGAACGCGACTCGGCTCCTCCGCTGGGCCCGGGAGAGCGGGATCACGGTGGCGCACGTGCGGAACGTCGGAGCGAAGGGCGCCCGGCTCTTCGCCGCGGACAGCCCGCGCGCGGACTTCGCGCCCGGGGCGCGGCCGCTCGACGGAGAGCTCGTGGTCACGAAATCGATGGCCGGCGGCTTCACGAGGACCGATCTCGACGATCAGCTCCGCCGCCGCGGCGTGGACACGATCATCGTGAGCGGCCTCATGACCCACCTCGCGGTCGACTCGACGGTGCGGGACGGGCTCGTGCTCGGCTACCGTGTCGTGCTCCCGAGCGACGCGTCGGCGAGCCGCGATCTACCGGCCGTCGAGGGCGCACGGGGCGCGCTCCTGCTCGACCACCGGACCGTGCACGAGGTCTCGCTCGCTGCGCTGGCCGATCGCTTCGCCGACGTGCTGCCGACGGAGGCCGTCGTTGCGCTTCCGCTCCACGACGCCGAGAGGTGAGCCCTGGCGACCCGTGGGCGGCGGCTCACGCCACCCGATCGATCGCGCCCTCCACGCCCTCTTGCTTGCTACAGTGTGCGCAGCAGTAGAACGCCCCCTCGGCCTCGATGCCGTGCCCCACGATCCGGCAGGCGCAATGGGCGCACACGGGCGCGAGCTTGTGAATCGCGCACTCGAAGCAATCGAAGGTGTAGCTCGTGCCGCCCACCATGATTTGAAAGGCCTTGTCGTAGGTGTTGCCGCAGCAATCACACGTGTTCATGGAAACCTCTCGACGGTTAGGGGATGACGTTGCGCCGCGCCCCGCGCGCGGCCGGCCCTCGCGATCACGCCGGGCTCCTTCGGCGGTTGCCCTGGCGCCGGCGGGTCTTCGATCTCCGGAGAGCGCTCTCCGGGCGCCGGCGGAGGGGGCGGGGGATCCCGACGCGCCGGCTCGCCCGGATCGGGATCGCGCCGCGGGGGCTCGCTCGGCGCAGGATCCCGCACCGGCGGTCCTCGTCCGGGATCGCCGGCGGGCGGAGGGCTGGGCGTTCCTCGGGACGGGGGCGCATTCACCGGCATGGACGGTTCTTTCCTTGCGCGTCCTTGGCTGAGCTCGTGTTGACGCGGCGCAAACAAGGCTGCATGAACCGCGCCACGAGCGCTCCCGAGCGGAGCGCCTCGACAGCGCGACGTGCTGCGCTCGCGCGGCCCTCGTACGCGCCCGCCGCGGGCTTCCACGGCGCGCATTCCTGTCACACTGAGGCGCGGCTGCATGGCAGGGGCCGGCGCGGCGAGCCGCCAGCGCGCCTCCAACGCACCTTCTCTCAACGGGCGCTCGCGCGGCGAGGTGCCGTCCCGAGCGCGCCCGTGCGTCGGATCGGGCCCGGCGTGCGGCCGCGAGCGAACCGGATGGGCCCGCCGGTCGGCCGTCAGCGCTTCACTTCGGGAGGACGTTAAGGATCTGCCTGAGCGCCTTGGTGAGGCTCTCGGCTTCCAGCACGTCGGGCAGCACAAGCACGCCGAGCACGCTGAGGCCGATGCCCATCAGCGAGCCTCCGGCGATGACGCCCGCGCAGATGGCCTCGGTGTTCTCCGCGGCGAGCGCGTACCAGGGCCGCGCGGGCGGCGCGTCGGTGCGCCCGCCGGGCGCCGTCTCGCTGAGCCGCGCCTCCTGCTCGCGCTTCTTGCTCCAGAGCGCGGCGCGCCGCTCGAGCAGCCAGAAGAGGAACGAGCCGAGGAACATCGACCAGATATCGGTGAAGTTGAGGATGAACGCGAGCCCCAGGGCGACCGCGGAGAGGGGGAATCGGTTCTTCGTGACCTGCCTCGTGACCTCGACAAGGATCCCGACGATCGCCCCGACCACGACCGCGGACTTGGCCGTCGGGTGGAGGAAGTCGAGCCCCTTCATCAGCACCTCGGCGACGGCCTTCCAGGTGAGCGCGCTCGGGACCGGCAGCCTCTCCGTGCCGTAGCGGCCGATGTCTCCCTGGATGAGCACGAGGTACCAGACGGGCACCGAGAGCACGAGCCCCGCGACCGTCCCGAGCACGTGCCCCATCGCCTGGTGGCGCGGCTTGCCGCCGAGCATGTAGCCCGGCTTGATATCCATCAGCAGGTTCGCCGTGTTGCTCGCCACCTCGGCGGTGACCCCGGCCGTCATCAGGTTCGTCGTGATGTTCTTCGGCGCGAGGACGCCGTACGTGAGCTGCGTCAGCTTGCCGAGCGCCCCGGTCGGGGTGATCGCCGTGATGCCCGTCGAGTTGACGGCGATGAGCGAGAAGATGAAGACGAGCGGGATCGCGAGCGCCCCGAGCCACCAGGAGATCCCGAACCAGAGCTGCCCGAGCACCACGACCACCACGCCGACGACGGGTATGCCGATGATCGACAGCTTCACCGGAAGCTCGATGTCCGCGAGCACGTCGGTCGCCCCGCCCTTCTTGGCGAGGCCCTTGAACGCGTCGAGTATCACCTTGGGCTTGGAGAAGAAGGCGTAGAGAGAGGAGGTCGTCATGCACGCGACGCCGCCCCACAGCGCCCAGAGGGTGATCGCCCCGAACCCGAAGTGCCCGTTCTTCGGCAGGATGATCCCGCGCTCGATCAGGATCGGGGCGAGGATCCAGTAGTTGAGGATCCCGCCGAGGAGGAGCGACACGCCGGTCCGGATGCCCATCAGGCCGCCCGTGGCGACGAAGATGATGCTCGTCTCGAAGCGGATCGTGAGCTCGTTCAGGGGGGTGCCGCGGATGGCCGGCGACAGGCCCCAGCGCTTGAGCAGATCGGCGAAGCGCCCGCCATAGAGCAGCTCGTCGTAATAATGAGGGATGTTCCTTAGCGCGAAGAGCGCGCGCATCACCTTGTCGTCGCGGAGGAGCTCGAGCGCGGCGCTCAGGAGGCCGCCGCCGAGGAGGAGCTTCGCCTTGAAGAGGCCTTCCTTCTCGTCGCTCTCGTGGAGCGCGTCCATGACGACGCCTGCGGCCATCCCCTCGGGGAAGGGCAGCTGCTCGTCATTGATGAAGCGCTTCTTCATCGGGAAGGCGAAGAGCACGCCGAGGATGGCGAGGACGAACATCCAGATCATCGCCTGGCCCATGGGGATGATCGTCGTCGTGACCATCGAGTAGGCCGCGAGGCTCGTGAAGAGCGGCGCGTTCATGTACCCGGCCGACGTCGCGATGGACTGCATCGCGTTGTTCTCGAGCACGGTCATGTCGCTGCCGAGGCCGAACCTGGAGAGCACCTTGAAGAGCCCGAAGGCCAGGATCACGCTCGTGATCCCGACCCCGAGCGACCAGCCGGTGCGCGCGCCGATGTACAGGTTCGTGAGCGACAGGAACGCCCCGAGGAGCATACCCGTGATCGCCGAGCGCCACGTCAGCTGGGGCATGTTGCCGCGGTAGACGTTCTTCAGCCACCATGTGTCCTTCTCTTCGAGCGACATGGTGTGGACCTGCTCTGGCGTGAGCTGTTTGATGGCCATCGCGCGGCGACCTCCTCGCACCTTGTACCATGGTGGGCGACGCGCCGTGCGCCCCTTCGGCGAGCGCCAGAGGCGTAGATTTCGCCGATTTCCCGTTCACTGCATCGCCCGCGCGCTCGCCGTCGATGCCCGGCGAGCGATGGTGTGACGGAATTGCCGGCCCCGTGTCACGAGGCTCTCTGGCGCTCTAGCGGCGCTGCCGCTGCTCGGCGAACGCCGCCGCGGCCTCCGCCTCCGCCTGGACGGCGATGTCGTCCGGCTGCGGGAGCGCCTGAACCGCGGGGAACCGCGCGCCGAACACGCCGGCGTCCACGCGGACCGGATCCACGCGCTCGCTCGTGGTCCGCGCGTCGAGCTCGACGATCCGGTTCACCGTGCGCTGCATGGCGATGGCGACGAACAGCCAGACGATCGGGCCGGCCAGGAGCTGTATGTACGGGATGACGCTCGCCACGCACGCCGCGATGACCAGGCCGCGCGGCACGCCGTCGGGCATGCCCCGCAGGCGGCACTGCAGGTTCACGCGATCACAGAGCCGGAGGCCGTTCCAGAAGATCCAGTAGTAGTTGAAGTACGGGGCGAAGTGCAGGGCGATGGCCTTTCCCACGGAGGGATCATCGCGCTCGGCCTGGGGCAGCCGGGCGTGCATCGCGTTGAAGCGGATGAACGACGCGATTCCGAACGTCACGACGTGCAATAGCGCCGTGGCCCACACCGGAAACGCCTCGAGCTGGTGCCGCGCGAGCGCGACCCGCTCGCCGGTGCCCAGCCCGGCCACGCCGCCGCGATACGCGTTGGAGGCGGCGGATCGCCCGATGCGCTGCGCCAGCAGAGCGTGGCGCATGGCCTCGTTCTGTTGGCGCAGGCGCTCGTTCTCGGCTTCCACGTCGTCGAGCTTGTCGGCGAGGGCGTCTCGATCGGAACGGAACACGGGACAAGTATAGCGCCGCGCCCTGGCTCAGCAGGCTAGAGCGACAAACGGGCTGAAACCGCCGGATGTGAGCGGAATTTCGAGCCGCGGAGGCGCCAAGAGCGCCAAGAGGAGAGGGAGAGGGGAAGGGCCATCCGGGCTTCCCCCTCTGCTCCCTGGTCTCTTGGCGCTCTCAGTCGCTGTCTCGGCCGCTCCCCGCGAATCCGTCCTCCCGGCGCGCGAAGAGGACGTTGAACGTGGTGAGCGTCCCGTAACAGCCCGTGATGTAGGCCTGGAGCTGGACCTTCTCCGCGTCGCTCAGCCCCTCGTGCGCGTTGATCTTCTGCTCCAGCACGCGCAGCTTGTCGCGGAGCATCACGATCTTGTGGAAGAACACGTCGAGCGGGATGCGCTTCTCGGCCGTGCCCTCCTTCCCGGGCCGGAGCACGATCTCCCCGCCTTCCCAGCGGCCGCCCATCTCCGCGCGGCCGACGCCGAGCTCCTCGGACAGCACCTCGCGCAGCACACGGCGGAACTCGTCGATATCCATGTCGATGTCGATCTCCCTTGGCAGCGGCGAACGGAGGGGCTGCGGCGCCGCGCTCGGCTGGCGCTCCGGCGACGGGGCGCGCTCGGGCGCCCGCGGCCTGACGCCGGAGCCGCGCGGCTGGCCCGCCGCCCTGGGCGGCGGGGGCGGCGGGGGCGCGCCCTTGGCGCGGTAGCGGGCGCACGTCGCGGTCGCCTTGATCGGCGGCGGGTACACCTCGAGGGCACACTCGCCGACGCGGCCGCGCGCTGGATCGTCGTGCGCCCGGGTGAATGCTGCGCAGCTGCCGCACCGACCCGCGTAATCGTTCACTGCGGCGGGACTGTACCAGCTTTGCGGCTCTCGGGGAGCGCCTTGTCGACGCGCCGAGGAGCCAGCCAGCGACGCCGCCATCCGGCCCGGATGCCCGCGCTCGCCTGTCGCAGCGAGGGCGAGCCCACCGCAATTCGGCTACCATGGCTCGCCGTGCGTGCCCCGGCCCTGCTCTCCGCCCTCGTCTCCGCCGCCGCCCTCGCCGCCTGCGCCGTCGAGCCGCCGCCTCGCGCGCCGGCGCCCCCGGCCGCCGCGCCGTCGCCGCCAGCCGCCGCGCCCTCGCCCGCCGTCGGGGCAGAGCCGTCGGCCGCGCGGCCGCCGCTCGAGTTCATCCACGACGACGTGCCTCGGGCGCGCGAGAAGGCCCGGGCCGAGGGCAAGGCGCTGTTCGTCGACGCGTGGGCGCCGTGGTGCCACACGTGCCTGAGCATGAAGCACTACGTGCTGACCGATCCGTCGCTGCGCCCGTTCGCCGATCGGGTGGTGTTCGCGGACGTCGACACGGATCGACCCGAGAGCGCGCCGTTCCTGGAGCGGCACGAGGTGACGGTGTGGCCGACGTTCTTCCTCCTCGATCCGGCGGGCGGCGAGGTGATCGGGCTCTGGCGCGGCGCCGCCTCGGTCGAGGAGCTGCGCGAGCTGATCCGCGAGGCGCTGCTCGCGATGGACTCCCAGGCCGCGTCGGCGCTGCCCGCGGACGATCCGAACCGCCTGCTGGTCGAGGCGAAGCGGGCCCACAGCGCCGGTGACCACGCCGCGGCGGCGTCCGCCTACCGGCGCGCCCTGGCGCGGGGCGGAGAGGCCTGGCCGCGGCGCAGCGAGGCGCTGCTCGGCCTCCTGTCGGCGCTCTACCGCAAGAAGGACGCCGCGGCGTGCGTGGAGCTCGGCAGCGCGCACGTCGGCGAGGTGAAGGGCGCGGCGCTGCCCGCCGATTTCGCGAGCGTCCTGCTCTCCTGCGCGGCCGCGCTCCCCGACGGCAAGGCCCAGCGGGCCGCGCGCGAGGCGGCGGTCGCGCGGCTGCGGTCGATCGTCGCGAGCCCGCCCGCGGACGCGAGCGCGGACGACAGGGCCGACGCGTGGGGCCTGCTCGCCGAGGGGCTCGAGGCGCTCGGCGACGCGGCCGGGGCCCGCGCCGCGAGCGAGTCGAAGCTCGCCGTGCTGGAGCGGGCCGCGAAGGAGGCGAAGACGCCCGAGGCGGCCGCGGCGTACGACTACGGGCGCGCCATAGCGTACGTCGCGCTCGGCCGCGGCGAGGAGGCGGTCGCGATGCTCTCGCAGCGCGAGGCGCAGATGCCCGCGTCGTACGAGCCGCCCGCGCGGCTCGCGCAGGTGCTCCACGCGATGGGCCGCGAGGCGGACGCGCTCGCCGCGGTGGAGCGCGCCATCGGCCGCGCCTATGGCCCGCGCCGGCTGCGGTACCTGAAGCTCCGCGCCGAGATCCAGCAGCGGCTCGGCCGAAGCGCGGAGCAGATCGCGACGCTGCGCGAGGAGGTGGCCGGCTACGAGGCGCTCCCGAAGGGCCAAGCGAGCCAGGCGGCGCTGGACGACGCGCGGCGGCGGCTCGCCGAGGCAGAGAAGGCCCAGCGCGGCGGCGGTGTGAAGAAGCGCTGAAGGCGGCGTCCGACGCCCGCGCCGCGCGCCCGGGCGGCGGCCGATCCGACGTCCAGACCTCGACGTGGACCGCGCTCATCGCGTTGCGCCTCGTGGGCCCCTGCGGCTACCGGCACCCCTCGTCGACAACCACGCCGGTCGCGCGGAGCTGGGCGGTCGCGGGCTCCTCCGGGAACGTGACGGTGATGTCGACGTCGACGGTGCACGGCACGGCAGTTCCCGACGAGAGATCCATCGTCAGGACCCCGGTGGCGCCCGTCGCGAGCACGCTTTCTCCAGCAGGCCTCGTGGTGCTCGGCGCGCAGTCGGCCGCCCCCTTGCTCATCACGATGCGCGACACGTTCCAGCTCTCCGGGCGGGTGACGATCTCGAGGCCCGGCCCTGGCTCGACAGGCGCGTCGGCGTAGAGGATCACGCACCGGTCCGCCTCCGGCTCGCCCTTGTAGAGGGTGAGGTGATCGAGCCCGCCGGGCCAGAAGGTCGCGGTGTAGGTGCCGACCTCGGGCTTGCCACACGAGGTGCCCTCCAAGACATCCACGCCGGCCTGCTGCGCAGCGCACGCATTGCAATAGAACTGGTGATCGCACCCGCAGACGCCCGGGCAGTCCTTTGGGCAGCCCCCGGGCAGGGGCAAACACCGGCCTTCGGTGTCGAACGTTCCGCACGAGTCGTCGGGGAAGTCGCAGAACTCCTCTGCGCTGCAGATGCCGCCGCTTCGCCCTCCGCAGGCGAGAGGTGTCCCGCCGCTCGAGGTCGAGCTGGCGGAGCCGCCAGCACCGCCGGAGCTGCCGCTGTCGCCGGTGTCGCCAGCGCTGCCGGTGCCGCCGCTGCCGGTGCTGTCGCTGCCGGTGCTGTCGCTGCCGGGCGGCATATCGACCGTGCCGCCGCAGAGGTTGCGAAAGTCATCGGCGCCGCCGCTGCTCGACGGGATCTCGACCGTGCCGCCGCAGGCGGCGAGAAAAAGCCCGAAGAGAAGTGACGATAGGCGTGCGTGGCTCATGTGCGCAGTATGCCACGCTCGGCCGCCCGCCAAGAGAGCCCCTGCCGTTCAGCGGAACGAAGCGGGGCTCGCGAAGCTCGTGAAGGAAAGACATGCCAAGGTGCCAGAAGGCGCCAAGCGGAAATTCCAATCTTGGTAGCTTCCGACGTCCTCACGGTTCCCCTGTTCGCCGCCTGCTCTACAGCGTCGGCAGCACGCCGCGGTCCCGGCCGAGCGGGAACGCCGTCTCGAGGCGGGCGACGTCCTCGTTGCTGAGGCGCAGATCGCCCGCGGCCGCGTTGTCGAGCGCGTGCGCGGCGCTCGCGGCCTTGGGGATCACGAACGTCGGCTGGCGGCGGAGCAGGAAGCGCAGCGCGATCTGCCGTGGCGTCACGTGATGGGCGGCGGCGATGGACGCGAGCACCCTGCCCGCCGTGCTGCCCGGCGCCGGGAACCGGCCCGAGCCGAACGGGCTGTAGGCGACGACGGCGATGCCGTGCCGCTCGCAGAGCGGCAGCACCCGGTGCTCGATCGACCGCTCGAGCAGGTGATAGAGCACCTGGTTGCAGGCGATCTCGCGCGCTCCGGCGATGGCGATCGCCTTCGAGAGCTCCGCCTGATCGAAGTTGCTGACGCCGAAATACCGGATCTTGCCCTGGGCCCTCAGATCCTTGAAGGCGCGGAACGTCTCCTCGAGCGGGTGCTGCCCGGGCCAGTGGAGGAGATAGAGGTCGAGCCGATCGGTGCGGAGCTGCTCCAGGCTGCGCTCGCACGCGGCGATCGTGCCGGAGTAGCTCGCGTTGCTGGGCAGCACCTTGGAGGCGAGGAACACCTCGTCGCGGCGGCCGGCGATCGCCTTGCCGACGAGCGCCTCGACCGCGCCCGAGCCGTACATCTCCGCCGTGTCGATGTGCGTCATGCCCGCGTCGATCCCCCGCCGGATGGCGTCGATGCAGGCCGCCTCATCGTCTATTTCCATCTGCCAGGTGCCCTGTCCGACGACCGGAATCGCGACGCCAGTAGAACCGAGTACGCGCTGCTCCATGATGAACCTCCGCTCCATCCCGAGAGGACAGCATGCGGCTCCCCCCCCTCGCTCGAGGCGACCCTCCGCCCCGGGTGGGATCGCTGAGTTCACCGCGAAAAGCAAGCCCGAGCGCGCCCTAACGGGCTGAGCCCGGCGGTTCGCGACGTCGGTCGCCGGCGCCCTGTCCGTGGAAAATTCCTTGCTTGAGGACGTCGCAGACAGACGATGAGCGGTCGTAGTTGGCGGAAATCACGCTCCCGGATGTGGCGTGTGACAACTGCACGCTTCAGCTCATCCAGGTCATGCCGGCCAGGAGGCCGGCCCCCTGTACTACCGCTGTGCGGATCTGGCGCTCCAGTCCTCGGGTGGCGATCCTGGCGCTCGTGATCGCGGGGCCGGCGCGCCGTCAGAAGCGGCGCGTCGGCCCTTCGGAAAACCTGGCAATCTCGATGATCTCCGTCGCCTGATCGCTGGCCGGCGGAGCGAACCAGGGGCCGTCGAACCGCGCGACGAGCACGGTCACGTTGTCGCGGCCTCCAGCGGCGAGCGCGGCGTCGATCAGGGCGCTCGCGGCCGCTGCGGGGTCGGGGTGGGCGTCGAGCGCGGCGGCGATGTGCCGATCGTCGATGAGGTCGCTCAGCCCGTCGGTGCAGAGCAGCAGGGTGTCCTCGCGGCGGAGCTCGACGGCGGAGAGCGCGATCCTGAGGTGTTCGCGGAGCCCGAGCGCCTGGAGCATCACGCCCCTGTGCTCGAAGGTGGCGGCCTCTTCGGGCCGCAGCTTGCCGCTCTCGAGCAGCGACTGGACAAGCGTCTGGTCGCGGGTGAGCTGCGTGAGGGCGCCGTTGCGGTGGAGGTAGGCGCGGCTGTCGCCGACCTGCGCGAGCAAGAGGCGCTCATCGCAGAGCGCGGCCACGGTGGCGGTGGTGCCGCTGTTGCGGTGCTGCGGGCTCCGGCGGGCGTTGTCGTGGACGGCGCGCCCGGCCTCGCCGATCGCCTCGAGGAGGCTCCGCTCGAGGGCGTCGCTCGATCGGGGCGCGGAGCGGGTGAGGGCGGCGTGGACCGTGCGCGCCGCGAGCCGGCTCGCTGCGTCGGGGGACGACGCGCCGCCGGAGCCGTCGTAGACGCCGAACGACAGGGCGAGCGGCGGCTCCACCGACGCCTGGGCGGCCACGGGCCCGTGGGCGAGCCCGCGCGCGAGATCGCTGATCAGGAAGGCGTCCTCGTTGTGCTCGCGGCTGTGGCCCACGTCGGTCCGGGCGGCCACGGCGACCGCCGCGGCGCGCTCGACGTCGGACAAGCGGTAGGGCATGGGCATGCGCACATCGTACCGCGAGGGCGCTGTGCGAGGGAGAGCGCCCCGCCCCGCCGCCCGCCGAGGCCGCCACGGCGGGCGGCTGCGCCGGTGGGCCGCTGCCGCGCGCAGGGGCGGCTGCCGTGTGCGGGGCGGCTGCCGTGTGCGGGGCGGCTGCCGCGCGCGGGGACCGCAGCGGCCACGCCTGCGCGGTCCTCGCCGAGGCGACGCGGGCGCTCGACGCGCGGCGCGTCTCGTGCCTGAAATGAACTCGACGCGCGGCGCGCCTCGTGTCTGAAGTGAAGAAGAGACCGCATGAGACCGCTTCCCAACCCCGAGCGCGCTTGGGAGCGCGCCGCGCATGTGCAAACCCTTACGCCGGCCGAGATCGAGCGGCGCGTCGCACCGTTCGCCGGCGAGGCGGAGGTGCTGTCCGGCGGGCACGCCAACGTGAACGTGCGCCTCGGAGCCGAGCGGGTGCTGCGGGTGTACCGCCGAGATGCCGCCGCGGCGCCGAAGGAGGCCAGCCTGCTCGCGCGGGGCTGGAGATCGTTCCGCGTACCGGCGGTCCTGTCGGCGGGTGACGATTTCCTCGTCCTCGAGCACGTTCCGCACGGACCGCTTCAGGACACCGCGATGTGCGGCGCGGCGGTCGGGCGCGCGCTCGCGGAGATCCACGGCGTCCGCTTCGACAGAGCGGGTTTCCTGGGGCCCGAGCTCGCCGTCTCCGCGCCGTTCGCCGACTGTATCGACGCGCTGCGTTGCTATGTGGACGCGGTCCTCGACAGGCTGGTTCCTGCCCTCCGCGGCGAGCTGAGCGAGCGCGTGTGCGCCTTCGTCGACGCGAACGCGGCGGCGCTTCGTGCGCTTGCGTCGGCGCCCGTGCTCCTCCACGGGGACTTCAAGGCGTCGAATCTGCACTGGCTGTCTTCGGGCGAGCTCCTCGTGCTCGACTGGGAGTTCGCGTACGCAGGGCCGAGCCTGATGGACGTCGGCCAGCTCCTGCGCTGGAGCCCGGGGCCCGAGTTCGTCGCGGCGTTCGCCGACGCATACCGCCAGAGCGCGCCGCTCCCCGAGGGGTTCGAGCGCTGGGCCGCGGCGTTCGACCTGTTCAACCTGGTTGGGCTCCTCGACGGGGCGGAGCCAGGCTCGCGCAGGGTCGCAGATGTCTGTGGCCGCATCCTTCAGACTACAGGTGAACTCGAGGGCTGATGTGGCTTGAAGACGTCGAGCCCGACATGGCCTGGCAGTCTTCATTCGCGGGCGCTGCAGCTTGGAGAGTCGTTTTCGTGATGAGCGTGGAGCTCCTCGCGTAAGCGTGCTTGACGCGCATTTCAGCTCTTTCTTGTGGGCTGTTCGCTGTGATGCGGTTAGGGTGCGCCGCCGATGCACAACGGCGCTGACCAGTTCGCGAAGAACATTCTGCGCGACGCGCTGAGCCGAGCCTCGTCCCCGGAGACGGAGGTGGAGGTGCTTGCGGCGACGCAGAAGATCGACGTCTACAGCGTGCCCGATCCGGCGCGGGAAGCCGAGCGCGCCGGGATGGGCTTGCTGGGCGAGCTCTCCGCGGAGCCGAGCCTCTTCGAGCCGTTCCACCGCACGCCAGGCCTCCGGCAGGTCCGCTCGTGTCTGCGCAAGCAGCTCACCTGGTATCACGAGCTCGAGCGCCGGGCTCGCGCGTCTGCGTCCCCCGCTGGCGCCTCGTCGAACGACGCGGACCCCGACGCGTCGACGCAGCCGGCCGTGGCTTTTCCTGCGCTCGTCGTCATCAGCTCGGGCCGGCCGGAGAGCGTGCTTGCAGGGTACAACTGCCACAAGGTGAAGCCCGGCGTGCACCACGCGGCGCCGGCGCTCGCGCTACGCATCGTCGTGCTGTCCGAGCTGCCCCGGACACAGGAGACGCTGCTCTTGCGTCTGCTCGGATCCGGGCGCGTGCTGCGCGAGGCGCTCGCCGATCTGGCGGAGATGCCGGAAGATGCCTGGGAGAGGAGCGTCGCCACGCCTCTCCTGGTACATTTCCAGCTCGGGCTCGGTGAGCCGGCGACGAGCGAGGAGGACGACGTGAGCGCAGAGATCCGGGCGTGGTTCGAGGATTACCAGCAAAAGCTGCGCAACGAAGGGCTGAAGGAAGGGGGGCGCAGCCTCCTGCTGCGGCAGCTCCGGGCCCGCTTCGGCGAGCTGCCCGCGGCCGTCGTCGCCCGCATCGACGCGGCCGACCTGGCCGAGCTCGAGCGGTGGGGCGAGCGGCTGCTCGGCGCCCGGACGCTCGACGAGGTGCTCGGCGCGCCGAGCTGAAGGCCGAGGAGCGCTCGCCGCGCCCGGCCTTCCGGTGGCACGGGCCGCGACGGGCGCCGGCAACGCGCCGGCGTCCCCGGCGTTGCCGACCACCACGTCGCTCTCGTGTGCGAAAGAGGCCTGCTCAGGCCAGGGCGACAAGCGTCAGGACGACACCTTCACCCAGGCAGGACGCGCGCTGATGCGCTTCCACCAGGCCGCGACGTTCGGCCGATCGGTGATGAGCTCCCCGACCTTCGACACGACGAGACACTGGAGGTACGGCATCCACGAGATGTCGGCGAGCGAGTAGCTCGATCCCGCGAGGTACTCCTGGCCGGCCAGCGCCTTCTCGACCACGTCGAGCGTCCTCACCACCTCGGCCTTGGCCGCCTCGAAGATCGACGCGTCGCCCTCCTTGCCCTGCATCGGCAGAAAGACCCGCTGGAAGAAGATCTTGACCGCCGGTGTGGCGAAGTACGATTGCTCCACGCTGAGCCACTGGTCCATCTGCGCCCTGGCCCTGAGCTCCGTCGGCGTCAGCGCGATTCCCGGGAGCTTGTGATCGAGGTAACGGATGATCGCCCTCGACTCGTAGAGCGTGAAGTCCTCGTCCTCGAGCACCGGGATCACGCCGAAGGGGTGGCGCGCGAGGTGATCGGGCTGCTTGTGCGCGCCCTTCGCCAAGTCGACGAACACGAACTGCGCCTCGTGACCCTTCTCGGCGAGCACCGTCAGCACCTTGCGCGTACACGTGCTCATGGGATGTCCGTAGATCTTCATCGTGTCTCCTTGACCTGTGTCCCATCGCGAGGCGCCGACCGACGGCGGCCTCCGAGGCGCGCTAGCCTAAACGCATTTCCCCGCCCGTGAGCGCCCAGATGAAGCGGGCCGACCGCGGCGCTCACTCACGCCTCGCGCCGCCGGTCCTCCTGCCACTCGGCGTCGCGGGCCGCGGCGAAGACCGGCAGGCGAGCGAGCCAGCGCTCTCCGGCGTTCGGGCGCTCGAGCGCGATGCGCAGCGCCGCGATGAGCTCGAGCGGCGCGGCGTCGAGGCCCTGCTCCTTCGCCGCCCAGCCCAGGCCGGCGAGGACGGCGTTCGCGACCTCGTAGCTCGGGCGGTGCATCGGCGCCGTGGCGACGGACGCGGGCGCGGCGAAGTGGCGCTCGCACGCGGCGGCGTCGAGCGAGCTCCAGCCCGCGCACACGACCGGGCGGACGGCGTGGATCGAGCAAGCGCCGCGCTCGTCGAGGAGCGGGCAGGGGACCGCGGCCTCCGCGCGATCGAGCCGGGAGAGCCCGCGCGTCGCCTCGTCGGCGGCCCGCACGCGCTCCGCCAGCGCGGCGAGCTCTGCCGGGCTCCGCGTGGCGCGCAGGTGGGCCGCGATGCGGAGCACCTCCGGTGCCAGCACGAGCACCTTGCTCACGCAGCAGGTCGAGCAGCCGGCCTTGCAGGCGATGGGCCGGTCGGGAGGCTCCGCGGCCACAGAGGCCGCCTGCAGCGCCTCGGCCCGCGCGAGCGCCGAGGCAGCGGCCGACACCGCGCCGGCCTCGGTGCGCGCGGCGAGCGACAGCGCGAGCGCGGCGCGCTCCCCGTCGGCGATCCCCTCGAGGACGGCGGGCGTGTACCGCGTCCCGGGGGCGAGCGGCAGGGAGCGCTTCCGGCGCGTCATCGCGGCGCTACGCCGTCTCCGGGAGCCGCCAGTCGATCTCCTCGGCGCCGCGGGCGCGGAGGGCGCTGTTGATCGTCGAGAACGGCTTGCTGCCGAAGAAGCCGTTCCTCGCCGACAGCGGCGACGGGTGCGCCGCCTTGATGACCGTGTGGCGCTTCGCGTCGATGAGCTTCGCCTTCTTCTGCGCGTGGCCGCCCCAGAGCACGAACACCACCCCGTCGGGCCTGTCGTTGACCTTCTTGATGACCGCGTCGGTGAACGACTCCCACCCCTGGTTCTTGTGAGAGTTCGGCGTGTGCGCCCGGACGGTGAGCACGGTGTTCAGGAGCAGCACGCCCTGCGTGGCCCAGGAGGTGAGGCAGCCGTGGCTCGGGACCTTGAAGCCCGGCAGATCCGAGACCGCCTCCTTGTACATGTTGGCCAGCGACGGCGGCGGCGTGATGCCCGGGCGCACGGAGAAGCACAGCCCGTGGGCTTGCCCGTCGTCGTGGTACGGGTCCTGGCCGAGCAGCAGCACGCGGACGCTCTCGTACGGCGTGAGCTTGAACGCGGCGAACACGTCTTCCTCCTCCGGAAACACGCTGTGCGCCTTCCGCTCGTCCTCGACGAAGCGCGCCAGCTTCTTGAAGTACGGCTGCTCGAGCTCTCCGGCGAGCACGCGCTCCCACGACGAGGGCAGATCGATCTTCATCTCTCGCTCAGACTCCTTCCTTCGGACAGAAATCGCTCATCCGGCACTCCGCGCACTTGGGCTTCCTGGCGACGCACGTGTAGCGGCCGTGCAGCACGAGCGCAGGGCCGAAGAAGGTCCATTGATCCTTGGGCACGATCTTCATCAGGTCCTCCTCGATCTGCTCGGGCTTCTCGCGCTTCGAGAGGCCGATGCGCCCGCTGAGGCGGGCGACGTGCGTATCGACGATGATCCCCGAGGGGATGTCGAACGCCGTGTTGAGCACGACGTTCGCCGTCTTCCTGGCCACGCCCGGCAGCGAGGTGAGCTCGGCCATGGTCGCGGGCACCTCGCCGCCGAAGCGCGCGACGAGCTCCCTGCACGCGGCCTGCACCGTCTTCGTCTTCTGGCGGTAGAAGCCCGTCGGCTTGAGCTCTTCCTCGAGCTGCTCCGTGGGCGCGTCGGCGTACGCCTGCGCCGTCGGGTACTTCGGGAAGAGCGTGGCGGTCACCCGGTTGACGCGCTCGTCCGTGCACTGCGCGGCCAGGATGGTCGCGACGAGCAGGTCGAGCGGCGTCTTCCAGTCGAGCTCGTAGCGCGCGTCGGGGTGCTCCTGGCGCAGCTGCTCGAGGAGGAGGGGGATGCGGTCTCGGGCGTTCATGGGGGTCATCGCAGCGTAACCCAGCCCGGGGCCGCCCGTCAGCGGGGCTCGGCCCGTCAGCGCCGCCGCGCGGCGAGGCCGTGCGCGGCGAGCGCGGGGCGTCGGCGCTCGCCTCCCCGAGCGGCCAGCACCGCTCACGCCTCCTTGCCGAGCGCCACGTCGACGAGCACGTCGCCGAGCGGCGCTTCCAGGAGCAGGTGCACGCTCTCTCCTGCCGGCCTGCAGTGTACGATGGCGTGAGGCTCCACCTGGAAGCGCGCTGACGTCGTGATCGCCCCGCCGTCGATCCGGAGGACGGCGTGCTCTCCCGGCGCGTGCTCGACGAGCACGTAGAGCCCGTCATCGCCGGCTGCGAGGTGGATGGGTCGACCTCCGAGCTTGGCGGACCCGGAGCGCGCACCCTCCCAGGCGACGAGGTCGAGCCCCGGCGCGAACCACGCGAGCGCGCGTGTCGCTACCGCGCGCGGCAGTGGCGCCCCGGTCGCGCCGAGCTTCGCGTACGCTTCCTCCTCCTCTTCGTCAATCTCGAGGAAGACGGGCATTGGCTCCTGCGCTTCCGCCCGCTCTGCGCAGCGCCGCCGCGCGCGCTCCCAGCGCGCGCGCGCGACGCCGTAGGAAAGCGGCGAGCGCGCGATGCGGGACCAGAGGCTGGGCTCGGTCGCGACGAGCGGTCCCCCTGGAGTCGACACCTCGCAGACGCGGCCGTTCAGCAGGAAGCACGCCCGCCCGTCGCGCGCGAAGAGGGGGGTGTGCACGCCGGGTAGCTCGAACAGGGTTTGCCCCTCGGGCGCGCCGGCGCTGAACCGGGTGATGGAGAGCCCGTCCAGCGCATCGACGTGATCGCCGTCCCGGCAAATCCGAGAGAGGCGACCGTGCTGTGCCGCCGCGAGGAGCCGGGTGCCCTCGGGAGCGGCCAGCGGAGCGGGGACGAGCGCTGCCTCGAGAGCGCGGCTGCTCCCCTCGACCCCCGAAGTCCGCGCGGCCTCCCGCAGGGCCACCAGGCTTCCCGCGAGCCGCTCGCGTCGCCGCTTCTGATCCGCGCGGGTCGCGATTGTCTCTGCGACGAAGCGAGCCGCTCCGCGCCGCGCTGCGGCCGAGCTCAGCCCGGCGCGGATGGCGTCGTCCACCACGGCATCCCCGAGCACGCGGAGCAGCGCGAGCGGCACGGGATCGCCGTGCGGGGCGGCCGTCCAGGCGCCCGCGTCATGACCGAGCCATTCCAGCAGTACCGTGGCCTGATCCAGAGGCGCCGGACGCGCTTGCCCCAGCACCGACAACGCCTCGACGGCTCCCCCGAGGCGGCCCCCTGCCGGGGCTGCGAGCGCCCCGCGGAGCCGCGCGAGGTCCGGCGGAGCGCCCTCCGGCCAGCGGGGCCCTTCCGCCGCGCCCTCGGGCCCGGCGCCTTTCGTCCCACCCGGCGGCGCGAGACACCCCCGCTCGGCCAGCCAGCGCGCGAGTTTCTCCGGGCGCGCGAGCGGGGCGGCCGCGTTCCAGCCGGGATAGCCGACCGCGAGCCCGCGATGCAGCGTCAGCGTCGCGACGCGCTCGCCCCGGCCGATCAGCTCGAGCACCGGCGCCTCATGCCATGCGCTCTCGGCCGGTGGCGCCCCGTCGCCGATCTGGAGCAGCGGCCGGAGCTCGGCGAGCGCGCTGCGGTCCACCCACGAGAGCGTCGGCGCGACGCTGCGCCCTGGCGCCGGCGATCGCGCCAGCACGCGCCCGAAGCTGGCCCGCGAGAGCAGCGCGTCGATATCTGCCTGCCGGGGCAGCCCGCCAAAGGGGGATTGTACGCTCGCGGGACGAGGGCTCATGGCTTGAACGGGACGCCGCTGACCGATCCGGATGGCGTCACTCCGACGTAGTAGCCTTGATGCACGAAGGGGCCCTGGGGCGTGGGGCACATCTCGCCAGGACGATAGGGATACTGGGGGGGCTTCCCCCAGAATTTCCAGAAAGGTTTCTTGCCTTGGTAGTTGTGGACCTGGTTCGGATCGACCGACGGGTCGCGCATGGCGCCGTTCGCGTTGGCGCCCGTGGACGAAGCGATCCCGTGGGCGATGCTCTTCTGGCCCGCCGCGGGCGTCGCCGCGTTGCAGGCGGAGACGTCCACCACCGCGCCCGGGCCGCCCTGGAACCCAGCGTTCTTCAGCAGTTCACCGATCTGCTCGCCGCTTGCGCTGCCATTGCCCCACTGCGCGCTCCCGGGCGCGCCGTGCGTCGTCACGACGACATGGTTTTCATTGGGATCGATCTTGTTGTTCTTGCCCCGGAGCTTCTGCCACAAGCTCGGAGGCTTTCCCAGCTGATCCGAGGAGATCACCTTCGCGCCCGGGTACTGCTTGCTGAGGAGCTTCGCGTGGCTCTTGATCGTGGGGTCGTGCGGAGCGCCCACCACGATGGTGGTGAGCCCGAGAGGATCGATGTACAGCGTCACGTTGGGCACGAAGCCCACGTCGTTCAGCGTGACGTCGATCCCCAGCGGATCTGGCGTGAGGAAGACGTGCAGCGCGGGGGCGTAGTGCCGGTGATGGTTGTAGTGCAGCCCGGTGAACGCGTCCTCGCGTTGCCCGGCGAACCGCAGATCGCCCGGCTGGCCGCTCCGGCGAGCGACCGTGCCCCACGCCGAGAGATCGATCTCGTCGCAGCCGTGGCTCGGATCCACGTAGAGCCACGGCGTGCCCGCCGCGTCGGTGGCGATCATCCGGAATGCGCGTCCGTCCTCCGCCTCGAGCAGCGGCACATACCCGTCGTCGCGGAAGACGCGGCGCACAACGCCTCCTTTCGTGCTGCGTTCCTCGACGGGGCTGTCGACGTCCCACCCGAACCAGGTGCTCTCGCCGTCGTCATACGTCTCCGCA
Organism: Sorangium sp. So ce375; assembly: GCF_051473855.1. Classification (NCBI taxonomy): domain Bacteria; kingdom Pseudomonadati; phylum Myxococcota; order Polyangiales; family Polyangiaceae; genus Sorangium; species Sorangium sp. So ce375. Next base: position 6,699,951 of record NZ_CP150335.1, on the reverse strand, counting down.
AGGCGCCGCCCGAACGGGTCATAGAGGTACCGCACGCTTCGGCCGTCGCCGCGCCGCGCCTCGATCAGGCGATCGTTCTCGTCATAGGTATACGCCCAGCTCCGCAGCGGATCGGGGGTATTCTGCGCGGCGAGACGTCCGAGCTCGTCCCACGCGACGCGCACGTCACCGGCGTTCGTCGGGCGCCCGCCGCGACCGATCGCCCACGGCTGTGCGCGGGGCACCGGAGTGCCGTGAGGAGCGTAGTGGAAATGCTCCGCAGCTCCGAGCCCCTCCGCCGCGAGCGGTCGTCCGAGCGGATCGAGCTCGTACCGCCGCTGCCCGGCGTGGGTGTCGACGACTCGCCGCAGCGGCCCACCCACGGCCCACTCGTACCGTCGCTCGCGCAGCATTGCTTCGTCCTCGCCCAACACGGAGACGCGCGTCGGGAGCCCGTACGCATCGCTCTCCGTCGCGATGGCGCCTGGGCCGGCGGCGCGCCGGCGGAGCGTCTCCACCCCGCGATCGTCGTACTCGAAGCGCAGCTCTTCCGGGGTCGTCGCGACGGCACGCAGCGCGAGGGGGGCGCCGTCTCCCGGGCGTCGCATGAAGGAGACGCTCCAGCCGGTCGAGTACGCTTTCCCGAGGACGCCCCCGTTGTCGTCGTACTCCGTGCCGATCTCGAACCGCCACCCGCCCGCCTCCTGGATCTCGCGCAGGATGCGCCCGTCCTCGTCGCGCTCGAACTGCACGCGAACGCCCTGGCTCTCGGCCGCTGTCAGCGCGCCGCCCGCGCCGTAGGTGAACCGCTCGACGAGCCCGGTCGAGTGCTCCCGTGCCACGATTCGCCCCTCCGCGTCGCGCAGCAGGTGGATCCACGCGCCGTCCGCACGGGTGACGGACACGAGCTGGCGCGAGCCGTCGTAAGCGTACTCCGTCGTCACGCCCGCGAACGAGGTCTCGCGGACGATGTTCCCCGCGGCGTCGTAGGTGCGCTGGTAACGCTCGCCGGCCGGGTTTTCGATCCACACGAGGCGGCGCAGGGCATCATGACCGAACGCGTAGCGGGTTCCATCCGCGCGCACGCACTCGACCAGAGCGCCCGCGACGTGACGGTAGCGCGTCACCTCGCCAGACGGATCGCGCATCGCCTCGATCAGGCGGGTCGGGCCAACCCGGAACTCTGTCGTTTTGCCGCCTGGCTCGGCGATGAACACGAGATCGCCTCGCGAGTCGTAGCCGAGCTCGTACTCCGCTCCGCGCGGCGTCCTGATCCACACGGGGCGACCGAAGAGATCGAACGTGTACCGCGCCCGGCTGCCATCCTCGAAGGTATGCTCGCTTATGTTGCCGTGAGCATCGTACGAGCGCGTCTCCACCGTGCCGTCGGGATAGGCGATGTCGCGCAGCAACCCGTGGGCATCGTAGGCGAAGCGGGTGATGCGCCCGCGGGCGTCCTGGTGCTCCACCGTCCGCGTGCCGCACGTCGTCTCGATCTCCCGCTTGCCAGCGGCGTCGACGCTGACGACCTTGCTCTGCTCGTCGTCTCGCTTCCAGGCCCACCGCGCGCCGTCTGGCCTGGTGAGGCCGAGCATGCGGCCGTGCAGGTCGAAGCTGCGTCGCTCGACGCGACCCCCGCCGTCGCTGACGGAGATCAGGCGGCCCGCCCCGTCATAGCGGTAGGTCCAGCAATAGCCGCACGGATCAACGTACTCCTCCACGAGCCCGAGGGCGTTGCCCCGGTAGCGGTGCGCCCCGCCGGCCGCGTCGATCATCCGCGTCTCGAAGGGGCCAGGCCCGTAGTCGATACGAGCGTGGAAGAGGCCTCTCGCCTGCACAGGCGAGCCCGCGGAGCGCGCGCCGAGGGAGTCCAGTATGTCGCCTCCCTGCAGCTCGCCCCAGGTCTCGACACAGCGACGCTGCCCGGCGTGGTCGGCGTAGACGAAGCGATAGACCGTCCCGTCCGGCGAGCTCTCGCTGACGAGGTAATGCTGTTCGTCGTAAGCATAGCTCGTCTCGACGCCGCCCGCGTCGATGACCCGCACGAGATCGCCCCGCGCGTCGATCTCGTACGTGACGAGGCGTCGCTCGTGCGCCTTGCCGTCCTCGCCAGCGACCGACTGGATCCAGCTCCGGTAGGAGCCGTCGCGCCGCAACGTCGCGCGCCGTCCGGCGGAGTCGAGCAGGGCGACAAGCTCTCCGGCTTCCCAGACGCACTCGATGGCATTTCCGGTCTCGTCCCGCAGCGCCGCGAGCCGGTAGACAGGGGAGCCTGCCGCGCGGCGCAGCACGCGGAAATAGCCGTCGTCCAGCGCGACCACGATGTCGTCACCGACGAAGCGAACCTGGACGCCGAACGGGAGCGCGATGACCTCGTCCTCGCCTCGGAGCACGAGGGGAAACTCGCGGAAGTCGGGATCGACGAGGACGACGCGATCTCCGGCGCGCGTGGCGTGCCACGAGAAGCCGTGCGACCAGCCCCAGCCGAGGCCGACCTCGTGTCGCACCGCAGAGCTGCGGTATCTCCGGGTCATCTGCGTCGAGAGGCAGCCCGGCATCGAGAAATCGATCGTGGGATGGGTGAACATCGTGCCGGTCACGACATCGACCGGGTGCCCACCGCTGGCCTGCCCCTCGGCGCCCGGCGGCGCGGGCGGGCTCGGAGGCGCGGCGCCGCTGCTGCTCCCGCCGCCGCCCCCTCCGCCGTTGCTCCCCCCTTGCGGGCCGGCGCCGCCGGGGCCCCCGGCGCCGCCGGCGCCGCCCCCTCCACCGCCGCCGCCCCCGCCTGCGCCGCTCGCGCTGGCGCCGGCGCCGACGGTGATGGACTTGTTCATCTGCCCCATGCTGCCGGTGATGCCGGCCATGCCGAGCTCGATCAACACGTTGGGCGCGCCGAGCCAAGGGAAGCAGGGGCCGCCGGTGTTGAGGCTGACGACCTCCTTGAGCGTGCCCGGCTCATTGCCGTGGCACGCTTTCATGCAGCCGCCGACCGTGAGGATCTTCGCGCTCTCGATCTTCGTGCGCATGCACGGGTCGATGATCCCCTCCGCGACGGTGCCCATCGTGGGGTAGGGAATGGGCAGCGGGCTCGGCGCGGCCGGCGTGAGGCACACGCTCACGGCCATCCCCGTCATCTGATGACCGGATTTCTCGGTGATCGTGTCCATGCCGAGCGCGGTAACCTTCGCCATGGCGCTCGAGCGTCACATCTTCGGGGAGGGGAGGGCAAGGGGTGATGCAGGTCGAGCAAAGGGCTGCGCCTGACGCGCGGGCGCCGTCACGGAAGCAGGTGCGCCTGTCACCGGTGAAGGCGATGCGCCACGGGCGCGTCGTGCGCGCGTTGTGTGTGCGTCGTGTGCGCGGCGTCGGCGGCCGTCAGCGCCGCCGCGCGACGGCCCCCGGTCGCCGCCGGCCGAAGTAGATCTCGAGCAGCTCGCGCCCCACGAGGTTCGCCTTGGTCCGCCACGCGATGTCGTTGGCGAGCATCACGGAGACCGCGATCTCGGGGCGATCCGACGGCGCGAACGAGGCGAACCACGAGAACATCCGCGACGGGTTGCCCCCGACCAGCGTGCCGGTCTTGGCGGCGACGGGCATGGTGCCGAGGGCGCGGGTGCCGTCGGGCTTGCGGAACGCCTTGGCGCAGGTGCCCCGCCGCGTCGTGACCTCGAGCATCGAGCGGAGCGTGCGCGCGACCTCGGGCCGGAGGACCCGGCCGTCGGTGGTCCGCGTCGTGAGCGCGCCCGCGTCCTCGCGGGCCTGCGCGCCTGGCGGTGCGAGCAGCGAGAGGCGGACGCGCTCGCCGTCGTTGGCGATGGTCTGCATCGCGAACAGGGCGCCGAGCGGGCTGAGCCGCCCGCTCCAGAACCCCGCGGCGGCGCGGGCGAGGCCGAGCCCTTCGGCGGGGATGTTGGCGGTGCTCGGCGCGACGGGGACGTCGATGGGGACCTCGCCGTCGAAGCCGAGGTCGCGGGCCTTGTTGCGCAGGTCGTCGGCCGTGAGGTGCTGGCCCGCGAGGCGGGCGAACACGCCGTTGATGCTGCGGCCGAGCGCCTCGCCGAAGACGGTGCAGGTGGCGCCGCGCCCCTCCAGATCGCGCGCGGTGATCGCGCTCATGCCGCCCGTGTAGCAGACGGGCGTGGCGATGTTCACCTTGCGGCGCTCGAGGAGCGTCGCCGCGGTGACGATCTTGAAGAGGCTCGCGCTCGGCGCGAGCGGCGTGGCGACGTAGTCCCGGTCTCCGCGGCTCGCCCACACGAGGATGCGCCCGGTGCGCACGTCGGAGGCGACGATGGCGCCCTCGGGGGCGCCGGAGCGCGCGAGGAGCCGCTCGGCGGCGCGCTGGAGCTCGGGGTCGAGCGTGAGCCGGACCTGCTTGCCCGACGCGCCGACCGTCGCGTGGACCGCGCCGGCCTCGACGTGGAGCTTTCGGACGCCAGGCGGCGCCGGAGATGCCGTCGCCGGCGCGATCCCGACGGCGATCGCGGCGGCGAGCGCGAGGAAGAGACGCGATCGCACAGCGCGGAGATGCCAGGGGGCGCGGCGGAGGGCCAAGTTCCGCGCGGCGTTCGTGACGGGGTACCTGGCCGCCCGACGAGGAGGCGCGGGAGCGGCCCGGGAGGTGCTGTGCCCCCTGCTTCGCCCTGGAGCAGCTCAGCGCTCTTGTTCCAGGGCGATCTGATGGCCGTCGGGATCGACAACCGTCACGGGCGAGCTGCCTTCGGGGTCGATCGTGCCAACCGCCGCGCCCGACGCTCTCAGTGACGTCAGGATCCCACCGAGATCGGAGACGACGAGCCCCAGGCGGAGACCGGACGTCGTCTTGTCTCTGAGCGGATAGAGCTCGAGGACCATTCCTCCCACGTTGCACGCGTAGTGCTTCGGTCCGTTGCCGTGCTGCTCCGGGGACAAGCGCAGGCCAAGGCCTTCATAGAACTGCCGCGAGCGCTCGAGGTCAGCGCATCGGAGGACCACGTAGGCGACACGCTGCACGCTCATGGGAGGGGAGCCGCGCGCCCTGACCGAAGTCAGCGCCGCCCTTCCGGCACGATGGTCTCACCGCGCGCCAGCATCGCCACGAGCGCCGCGATCTTCTTCGCGCGCCCGGCGGGCGTCTTCACGTTGTTCATGCGAAACGCCAGCGAGAAGAGGTTCTGGCGTCCGAGGGTCTGGAACGTCTTGCGCGCCTGCGGGCTCGCCTCGATGGCCGCGCGGAGGTCCTCGGGAAGGGTGGCTTCTGTCGCGCTGCGCATGGGGGCGTAGGCGGCCTCCCAGCGACCGTCCGCCTTCGCGGCGTCGACGTGCCGCTGGCCGTGCGGGGTCATGCGGCCCGCCGCCGTCAGCCGGGCGACGTGATCCCTGTTGATCTGGCTCCAGACGCTCCTCCCCTTACGAGGGGTGTACCGCTGCAGAAACGAGACTTCGTCGAAGGCCTTCCGGATGCCGTCGATCCACCCCCAGCACAGGGCCACGTCCAGCGCTTGCGCGTAGGTCACCGTCGGCACGCCCGAGTCCTTCTTGTGAATCTTCAGCCACAGCTCGGTCTCGCGGGCGTGGTTCGCGGCCATCCAGGCTTCGAAGGTCGCCTCGGTGGGGAAGCTCTTGATCTTGTCTGGATTCGGGATGATCGGCGCCATGAAACGGCCCAGGTTGAAGCCTGTCGATCAAGAAGTCAAGGGAGCCGGCGCGCCGGGGCCACTGCATGTGCCACCGGCGGGACACGGAGAAGGCCATTGTGCGTCGTTTACGGGTACGGACTGCTCAGCTCTTTCTCGGTGAACGCGAGGTTTGTCGTCGGCCCGTCATCGGTGATCACCTTGCGTGCGACATGCTGTGTGATCGGCGCGAGGACGCTGAAGTGATCCATCCCTTCGACCGGAAGAAAGCGAATCGCCGGGTTCGATGACATCCTCGCCATCGCCCTCAAAGATCGCAGATTGCTCGGGGACTGGGCGCCCTCGAAGACAAAGGTGGGACTCTCGATCGACCGCAGCCAAAGTATCGGCGCCCGAAGCTCGCGTTCACGTGCCGACGACGTGTCGAACGGCAAAAACTCTGGACCATACTCGGCGACGTCCTCCACGGGCCCAAAGGAAAAGACGGCCCGAAAACGGTCGGATACCTCGGCCACGAGGAGAGCCAGAGTACCGCCTGTGCTGTGCCCACCCAGGTAGATCCGCTTGGGATCGACAAAACCCTGAGCGGCGAGGTAGTCCGCGGCGGAGAGGACGTCGTCCACTTCGCCGAAGAACCCCTCTCTGAAGCCCGGGTTGTCATTCCCTCCGCGAAGCGACGGAAACATCATGATAATCCCAGCCTTGCGGAACGCGCTGGCGGTCTGGTCGTTGTTCGCCGTCGCGTCCGACCAGACGTCGCCGATGGTGTTGCAGTCGCCGCCGGTGATCCAGATGATCGCCGGATGCTTCTTTCCGTCTTGCGGGTCCGGGGTGACGTACGCACCCAATTGACCTGCCGTGGAGCCGTACCGAACCGTGCGAAAGAGGTTGGGCGGAGGCGCTGGAACTGGCTCCTTCGCCGACTCACGCCGAACGAGCCCGGTCCGCGCGCCGCGCCTTGCCTCCGCCAACGACGGCGCCTTCCCTTGCGGGCGCGCGAGGGGAGACGGGGAAGATGTGTCCGCCAGCGGTTCATGCTGGCGCCCGCATCCGGTGAGGGCCACCCATGCCGTGACGACGAGACAGAACTGCGCACCCTTCATCATGAACAGAGCATCTCCTTGAGTGACGATGGAGAAGGCATCCCCTGCACCCATTCGAAGAGGCCGCAGGGACCGTCCTTTCCTTGCCAGCCGTCGAGCGGCGCCCGACACCTGGGGCAGGCGAGCTGCGGCAGCGGCGTGTACCAGTCGAACATCCCCATGCTGGAATCCCGTCATTATGGTCCGGCTGCCCAATGCTGCAATGCCGGCGCCCGGACCGCCCCCGGCGCCCGAGGTCACGGCGCCCGAGGTCACGGCGCCCCCGCCGTCACTTCTGTGACGGCCTGTCCGATCCTTTGATCATCGCCGAGATCCTGGCCACCAGCGCGTCGACGCTGCAGGACTTCGAGAGATATCCCTCTGCGCCATGGCTCTGGGCGAGCCGATCGAGCTCCTCCGGATCCATGCTGCTGTAGAGCAGGATCTTTGTCTTCTGTAGCTCCGGAGTCGAGCGGATGAGCTGCATGATGCGCGATCCGTCCAGCGCAGGCATGAGGATATCGAGGAGGATGAGGTCGTAGTCGCCTCTGCGGACGGCATGGAGGCTGCCGAACGGCCCGTGATGGCAGGTCACGTCGAACCCCGCGCCCGTCAGCCTAACCCTGGTCAGCTTGCTGGAAACCTCGTCGTCATCAATGACAAGAATGCGTGCCATCGTGTCTCTCCCGAGCAGTGCCAGAACAGCCGCGCGTCGCGCATTGTCAGAAGGACGACCGGCGGGCTGAACCAGCGATGTCAACGCGCGGAAAGGCGCTGCGCGATCGTGCTGGCCAGCGCGCGCGTGTCGATCGGCTTGGAGACGTATCCGTCGCAGCCGGCCGCGCGCGCCCTCTCTTCGTCTCCTTTCATCGCATAGGCCGTGACGGCCAGAATGGTGATGTCTCGAGTCCGAGCGTCGGCCTTGAGCAGGCGCGTCAGCTCGAAGCCGCTCATCCCCGGGAGCTGCAGATCCATCAGGATGAGGCGAGGCCGGAAACTCTTCATGACCTCGATGGCCTCCCTCGCGTCGACGGCGGTGCGTACCTCATACCCCTCCGTCGTCAGCAGGACGCGCAGGAGCTTCATGTTCGTCGCGTTGTCGTCGATCACCAGGATCGGTTCACCAGCCATGCCGCGTTCCCCAAGATCGATGTGGTTTGCTCTCGCGCGACGTCGCGCGCCTACGCCGGTGCTCCTGGCGCCGGCCTCTTCGACGCTCCGCCGTCCGTGTCCGCCTCGCGATGCGGCGCGCGCACACGCCGGATCTCCGCGAGGAGGACGCCGATGCTCTGCCGGCCCTTCTGGATGATCGCGTGCGCCGGCGCGCGGAGCCTCGCCCGTTCATCGTCTGTCAAGTCCTTGACAGTCCACACGAAGACGGGGATGCCGGTGGTACCAACCAGATCGCGGAACCGTTCCAGAAACTCGAATCCGTTCATCCCGGGCATCAGAAGATCGAGCACCACGGCCGCCGGGCGCTCCTTCACGACCGCATCGAGCCCGTCTGCCCCGTCATGGACGCACACGGCCTTGTATCCGAGCTGGGCGAGCGTCGCCGCGATGATCTTGCAGGCGTGCGGGTCGTCGTCGATCACGAGGATCCTGCGCTTCTGGTCCGCGAGCACGCCTGCTCGCCTCAAGGACGCGAGCAAAGCCTCTGGCTGGAGCGGCTTCATCAAGGCTTCGTGGATGGAGAAGCCGCTCGCGAGCTCTTGCTCGGCAGTGCGCGTGACCGCGATGACCGGCGTCGTCGTGTTCTGACCGCCCTCCCGCATCCGCCTCAGCAGATCGAGGCCATTCGCCCCCTCGATCAGGACGTCCAGGGTGATGGCGTCAAAGGCGCGCGTCTGGCAGAGGGCCAGGGCTGCAGCGCCCGTCGCGACCGCCTCGACGACGTAGCCGGCCTCCGTGAGCGTCCGGGAGAGCCACGACCGCTCTTGCGGGTCGTCCTCGATCACCAGCACCGTCGGGGCGCCGGCACGCTCGGCCTCGATCGGCATCGTCCGGCGTGGGAGCTCGGGGTCGCTGAGCCTCGCCGTGACCCTCGGCAGCACGGCGAAGAACGTGCTTCCTTGACCGACGCTGGTCACAACGCCGACGCGACCGCCGTGGGCCTCGACGATGCGCTTGGTAAGGGCGAGCCCGAGCCCGGTCCCCTGGTGCCTCTTCGACGCGCTCGCGTCGAGCTGCTGGAACGCGATGAACAGGTGATCGACATCCTCGGGTCGGATGCCCATCCCCTCGTCCTCGACCTCGACGCGGAACATCTCCGGGCCCTCGGCCTGCACGCGCACGGCCACGCGGCCGCCCTCATGCGTGAACTTCAGGCCGTTGGACAGGTAGTTGTAGAGTATCTGCTTCAGCTTGGGGACGTCGACGACGACCGAGCGCAGCGTCGGGTCGATCTCGGTCTCTATGCGTATCCCTCTCCGCGCCGCCATCTCGCGGAGCACATCTCGGATCTCCGTGACGACCGCGCTCGGATCCACCGGCTCGGGTCTGAGCTCCATCTTGCCGGCCTCGATCTTCGCGAGGTCGAGGATGTCGTTGATCAGCTGGAGCAGGTGCTGCCCGCTGCTCAGGATGTCTCCGATGTACTCCTTGTGCACCGCTGACAGCGCACCCACCTTGCCGTCATACATGAGCTCCGCGAAGCCGATGATGGCGTTGAGCGGCGTCCGGAGCTCGTGCGACATGTTCGCGAGAAATTCGCTCTTGAGCCGGTTCGCCTCCTGGTTCTGCAGGCTCATCGCCTCGAGCTCCTCGGTCTTCTTCCGGAGCTCCTCGCTGCGCTTGCGTTCGGTGATGTCCGTCTGCGTTCCGGCCATCCGGAGCGGTCTGCCAGCGTCGTCGCGCGCCACGACCTTGCCGCGCGTCAGCATCCACTTCCATTCGCCGCTCTTGCAGATCATCCGCTGCTCCACCTCGAACTGCGGCGTGGTACCCGCGAGGTGCGCGTCCAGCACGGCCCAGGAGGCTGCGCGGTCCTCGGGGTGCATGCGCTCGTCCCAGGTGCGGGTGTGCGGCGCGAGGTCCTCCAGCCGCTCGCCCAGCATCTCCGCCCACCGCCCGCTCAGCTGGAGGGCACCGGTCACGACGTCCCAGTCCCAGAAGCCGTCATTGCTCCCCTCGATCACGAGCTTCAGCCGCTCCTCGCTCGTCCGCAGCGCCTGCTGCGCCTCCCTGCGCGCGCTGATATCGACCGCCGTCACCACGGCCCCGAGCACCCTGTCGTCATGGCGAATGGGATGGGACCAGCACTCGACAATGACCCTCGTCCCGTCCTTCCGCCGCAAGATCACCTCCTCCGCGTGCGCGGGGGCGCCGCGCGCGAGGCTGTCCTGGATGAAGGTGCTCTTCCCCTCGGGGGTCAGCTCGCCCTCCAGGAGGTCGATCGGCGCCGAGAGGAGCTCGGACTCCTTCAATCCGAAGAGCGAGAGGCCCGCCTGATTGACGAACGTACATCGCCCCTGCCGGTCGAGCCCCACGATCGCCTCGGCCGTAGAGTCGAGCAGGAGGCGGATCTGCCTGCCCTGCTCCGCGAGCCGCCGCTGGTCCTCCGCCGCCTTCTCGGCCATCGCGTTGAGCGCCTCGCCGATCTGCACGAGCTCTCGAACGCCTGAGGCCCCGAAGCGCTGCTCGAGATCACCCGCCCGGAACCGCCCCGCCGCCGCGACGAGCTGCCGTACGGAGGGCAGGGTCACCCGCATGACCACGAGCACCGGCAGCATCACGAGCGCCAGGATCAGCCCCACCCCGGCGAACCAGTACCGCCGGTACGACGCCTTCACGACGCTCGCGAGCGCGCTTTGCGGAACTTCGGTGATCAGGTGCCAGTCCGGACCCGGGATGTGCGCCGCCATGAAGACGCGTTGCTGCTCCCCATCGATGATCGCGCGCGCCGCCCCGCTGGAGCGCTGCTTTGCCGCGTCGAACGCGCCCGTGAGCTCGGCGTCCCCGAGCGAGGCGAGCTTCAGCGTCCCCTTGCTATCGTGGATCCGGTCCTGGTGGAGGCTCGAGATGAGCAGGGTTCCATCGCTCCGTACGAGGGCGTGCTGCGTCCCCGGATACCGCGAGAGCTCCCGGAAGCTGTCCATCACCGCGTTGACCGTGACATCGTGCCCGCAGCTGCCCGCGAACACTCCGTCGCGGAAGAACGGCACCACGACGCTCACCATCCACTCGCGTGCCCCTGGGTCGTAGCTCGTCGGCGTCCAGCGCGGCTTTCCTTCAGGGTTGTTCGTCGGGAGCACGAGCGTCGTCCACTCCGAGTTGACGAAATCCACGGTCGTGTCGACCTGGTCGATGTAGTTCGTGTGGCTGGGCCAGTACATCACGAGCCCGTTCCGTCTGGGGATGAGCCAGGTGTTGATGGGCTCACCGGGCGCCCCCGCCGAGTACAGCTCGGTCATGCGCTTCAAACCCAGGAGAAAGACCTTCTCCTGGTCGTCGAGCGGGTACCCCGCCGGCAGCCAGACGACGGCATCCCGCTTGCGCTCGAAGCCCGCGCTGCGCGACACCATGCCGCCGTCGCGCGACGGCCCGACGATGGCGTCGAACTTCTGCGGGGTTTCTCCCTCGACTTCATGCAACGCCGAGGTGAGCATGCGGCCATACCGCGCGACGCTCACCTCTGCCTGGATCAGGCGGTCGCTCATGCGGCGGGTCCACTCGTCGTGCGTCCGCGCCAGGACGCGCATCTCCTCGTCCATCACCGCGCGCTCGATGAGCTGCGAGGTGAGCCACAGCCCGGGGAACACGACCATAAGCAGCGCCAGGACAAGCGTGCCCGCGACCCATATCGAGAGGCTGGGCACGACGACGCGGCGCTTGCCCTCTCGTGACCCCTCTCCCATAGAGATTGTGCTCGTACATGGACCTTGTGGCGGAGTAAATTGTAAGCCGGAATCCTTATGGAAGTCGGGCTTCTGCGTTGACCGCTCACGGCGTCGGCGTCGCCGAGTGGCTTTCGATCGTCGGAGGCGCCGTCGCGCGCGGCGAGGCGCCGCCCGGGGCCTGCGTCGGGGCGCAGCCACGATCCCTGGTTGCGCCCGCGGTACTTGCCGGACTTGGGCATCCCGCGCGACACGGTGGCAGGATGAGTCTTTCAGGCGCCGCGAATGAGCCAGCGATCGCGAAGGAGAGCCTCGCGCGGCTCGGGCTTGCGTTGGAAGTGCCGGCGAGCGCAGCGGCTCTCGCCGCCGGTCACTCGTACCACGTCGGCACGATCGCCCGCACCTCGGGCAGCGCGGCGATGCGGCAAACCTTGTCCCACGCCGCATCCTGGAGCGCGCCATGGCGCTCCGTGCACTCGGCGTCTCCCGTGGGGAAGAGGTACAGCGTCTCCGCGGGCGCATCGCAGCCGGCGCGCCCTCTCCCCGAGGCCGCCTGGACCGTCGGCGCGATGTCCCGCACGCGGGCGAGGAGCGCCTCGTCGCCGGTCGGCAGGCAGAACTCCACGGAACCATCGCTCCTGCACCCTGTGTCCCGGGTGAAGGCGAGCTTCTCGCCCGGACACGACGTCGCGGACGTCGCGGGGGGCAGAGGCCCCTCGGCGACCCCCTCGCCGGGCGTGGACGGCGGCGCGGACGTGCAGCTCGACAGGCACGCTGCCAGCAAACCGGAGATGGCGAGTCGTCGCATGGCGTTCCCTCCAAAAATCGAGCATGCCACGTGCGTGCGGCGCCGGCAGGTGAGTTCACCGCCTGCCCTGAAAAGCTCATCGCGGCGCGGCCAGCGCCTGGAGCACCGGGCGCTCCGCCTCGGCTCGCTCGCAGGACGCGCCCGGCCCGGCGGGCGGCTCGGGGAGACGCGCCAGCCCGGGGAGGCGCGCCGGTCGTCGCCGAGCGCCGGGTCTGGTAGGGTGCGCGCAGAGGTGCCCGTGCTCAAGCTGCCGAAAGATCTCGTCGCCGATCCGCGCCATGACGCGGTGTCCGATCTCCTCACAAAGCACGCGGGTCTCCTGTGGGAGAGCGGCCGGAACCAGGTGGCGACTCTCCCGATGACCGACGCGCTGGCCGTGGAGCTCCGCGGTGCGCTCGCGGCCGAGCACGCCTGCCACGGCCTCGAGCTCATCGCCGACAAGCTCGCCGGCGAGCAGAAGGGGCTGGACGCGGCTGCCAGGAGGGCCCCGGAGAGCCCGCAGAACGCCCGCGCGTCTCGCATCCTCTTCCTCGCGAGCGACGGCAGCACCCGCTTCTATCGCGACTGCGACGCGCTCCTCTCCCGCTACCCCCAGCGCCTCCTGGCCTGCCGGCTCGAGATCACGGGCGAGGCGCTGGGCGAGAAGCTCACGGGGAGCGCAAGGATGATCCGGAGCGTGCTTGTCCTCGACAAGAAGGTCGCCGCCAGAGCGCTTCTCGCCCTGCTCCCGCCGGGCTGACACCCTGCTCCCGCCGGGCTGACACCCTGCTCCCGCCGGGCTGACACCCTGCTCCCGCCGGGCTGACGCCCGGCAGCGCCACGGCGCGCTCCAGCGCAGCGCGCCCTCGATCTGCGCGGCGTTCGCGCGCAGGCAGCGCCTTCGCCGCGGCGTCCTGGAGGGGCGAGGCTCCGTGCCTGGAGGTCATGGCCTCCAGGCCACAGCCTCCACTCCGGTGCCTGGAGCACTTTAGCAGGAGCGTTGGCGTGCTCCCATGCCGGCGCTCGCTCCACGACCACCCCCTCAAGCTCGCCGGAAATCCCCGCCCGCCGCACCGGCACGCTGCGTGCTCAGCGTGCCCAGGAGAAAGGACAGCCAGTCGAACAAACAATCCCCGACCGGAGAGAACGCATCATGAAATCTACCGCATCCATCCTCAGCAGCCTCGTTGTTCCCATCGCCCTCATCGGTTGCCTCTCGGCCTCTGAACCTCCCGACGAGGGCCTCATGGACGTCGAGGAGGCCGCCGCCTTCCCCGAGGCGGCCCGCGTCGCGGCGGAGGCGCGGCCGTCCGAAGGCATCGGCGCGCAGAACACCGCGCCGGCCGCGGACGCCCTGGTCCAGCAGACGCCGATCCCCGTCGGTCAGCCTGGCACGGAGATCGCGGTCAGCTCCGGCGGCGCCGCGCAGCCCCTCGTCCTCCTCCAGCTCCCGATCGTCAACCTGCTCTATAACCCCGGCTTCGAGACCGCGCAGGCCGGCATCCCCTCGGGCTTCATCGATCATGGCAACGCCAACGCCTCGTGGTTCGCCGGCTGGGGCACCGCGGCGGACTCCTGGCCTGCCACGAGCAATGACCTGAACTACGGCGCCATCGCGACATGGCTCAAGACCGACGTCGTGCACACGGCCAACAAGCGCAGCCTCCTCGTGTCCGCGACGACGACCAACGGCGGCATCGCCCAGCAGTACTGGACAGCTGCCAGCCCGCCGCCGAACAACACCTACCTGCGGTTCAGCGTCTGGGTCTATACGGTGACAGGTCAGGTGACGATCGGGCTCGGCAGCGGCGCGACGGGCTACACAACCAGGACCTCGACCCAGACCGGAAAGTGGGAGTACCTCCAGACCTGCGGCACGTCGTTCAACAACGAGGTCTATATCTACACGATCGGCGGGCCGGCCGTGTACTACGTGGACGACGCCAACGTGTCGGCGACGCCTTCGCCCCTCCTCGACCAGTATTGCACGCCCGGCGCCGTCGTCTTCTGATCCACACCTCCGCCGCTCGGCGCGCGATCCCGAGCAAGCCGCAGCGCAGCGGCGCGACGCGCCGGCGCGGCTGCAATTCGCTCTTGGCCACGCGGAGCATCGCGTCGTCACAAGAGAGCGACGAATCGTCCGACGACACGCTCCACCTCGTCCATCGCGTCGATGCGCGACGCGAGCGCCACGGGTACTGACGACCCAGACGCGCCGACGAGCTGCGCCGCGATGGCCGCGATCGTATCGGCGTCGCCGCCCATGGATACAGCAGTCCGGATGACGTCTTCGACCGCAGGGCTGCTCGACGTCGCCGCGGTGAACAGCGCAATGGGAACAGCGTCGACCACGTGTCCTGACGAGCCGAACCGGTCGGCGGCATCGAGCGGCGATCCATCGAACGCCGCCAGCTCCTCGGCACGATCGCGAACAGCCGTGTCGGGCAGCTCAGCGACGACAGACGAGAGTAGGTCTCTCGGAATCGCGCCCGCCTGGGCGCACGCGCGAATCGCGATGATGACCGCGAGCGCGCCAGCGTACGCTTCGTCGCTGTGGTGCGTGATCCGTGCGACGTCACGTATCATGCGGCGCTGCGCCTCGTCCCGAGGGTCGAGCAAGAACGCCAAGGGAGCAGCGCGCATCGCCGCTCCCGAGCCTGCGGCGAACTCTCCGCGGGCGCCAGCGAGCGCCCAGTGCGCGCCCGCTGAAAGATCACGTAGTGCCTTGAGCGTCGCGGCGCCGACGCCGGTAAGTCGACCCTCGTCGAACCAAGCGCGAAACCGGCCGGCGACTCGCTCCGCGTCGACGCGACCCTTCGCCGCCACGATGGCTTCGCAGGTAGCCAGCGTCAACCAGGTGTCGTCGGACAGCCGTGGGTCAGCGGGAAACCGAGGGTCCAGGGGGCCGGCAACCCCTTCATAGGGGCCGCCCCAGGCATCACCGAGCGCACCGGCGAGAAGACACTCGCGGGCGCGCGTTCGCAAAGCGGAGTTCGACGGCGAGCGCAGGCTCAATTGCGCACCGAGTCGGTGCAGCACGGCGCCCCGCCGGGGGCGTCGCAGGTCGCCGGATCGTCGCTGCACGGCGGCCCCCAGGCCTCGGTGGCGCCGAGGACGACCTCCACCTGCGCCGCGTGCTTCGTCGAGCCGTCGTCGTTGCGCGCCTCCGCCGCGAGGATCACGTGGGTCCCCTCCTTGAGCACGGCGGCCGGCTCCCACACCCTTCCCGGGAGGAACGCAATGAGCCCGAACGCGTGCGGGAACTCCCCGGGGCGGAGCTCGATCATCCCCTCCTGCGGCACGCCCGACGGGAACAGGTCCCCTGTCGCAGGGTCCTTGACGCTGTACCGCACGCGGGCCCTCGCGCCGCAGTCGCTGCAGCCGACCGCGAACCAGAGGTGATATCCCCCCTGGGGCCCGGCCATCACCGGGAGGGTGGCGCCATCCTCGATGCTCTCGAAGCAGGTCTCGCCGGTCCCGATCTCGAACACCGCGGGCTCGTCCGGCAGGCGGCATCCGTCGCCGCCGCCTTCCCCCGTGGAGCTGCCGCCGCTGCCTTCCCCCGTGGAGCCGCCGCTGCCTTCCCCCGTGGAGCCGCCGGCGCCCGATCCATTCGAGCTGCCGCCGCCGCCCTCGCCGGTCGAGGTGCCGGCGACGCTCCCCTCGCCGGTGGAGCTGCTGCTGCCGCCCTCGCCGCTGGAGCCACCGCCGTCCATCGAGCCCGCCTCGACGCTCGAGCTGCAGTGGAGACACAGCAGCGCGAGGGCGAACACGGGAGTCGATTGCCAGCGGGTCAAGGCGTGAAGGAAAGATCTCATGGGGAGCACCTGGAACACGCGAGAGCGCCGTACAGGGGAGAACCGGGGCGCCCCCTCCTTCAGCCGCAATGTCTCGGAGGGCCGCGGCGGACTCGACGGGAGCATCGGTCCTGGCGGACTTGGCAGCAACCATTCCATCGCGCGCTCCCCGCGATCAGGGCGCTTTCTCGAGCGCGCTCGGCGGCGCGCTGCGCCACGTGTGCCAGGCGCAGACAGCTCTGACAGAGGGACCAGGCGCCCGTCGCCCCGCCGGCGCAGCGCGCGCGCTGGAGAAGTGCCGCGACGACGCGCCCGGCCTCGGAGGGCGCTTTCGAGACCCACGACGCGTCCCGCCTCGGCCAGCGCTTTCAAGACCCACGCTGCGCCCGGTCTCGGCGGGCGCCTTCAAGACCCACGCCGCGCCTTAACGCGCTATGGTGTTGTCCCCCGGCCGGGGCCGGGGGTTCCCTGCCGCCCATGCCGACGACCCGCCTGCTGCGTAGCGCCGAGATCCCCCAGGCCGACAACCTCGCGAACGTGCGGCGCGTGCTCGAGGCGCTCTCGGGCGGGGTGACCGAGAAGGAGCGGATCTCCGAGCAGACGGGCATCTCCTTGCGGCACGTCGGTTATGCGCTCGCCGCTGCCCGCGTCCTCGGCTGGCTCGGCGACGAAGGCGCCTCGATCACGCCTGCGGCACGCGAGCTGCTCGCCACCCCGTCCGGCTCTGCCGACGAGCGGACGCACCTGCGGCGCGCGATCTTCGCGTGCGAGGTCGTGAAGGAGGTCGCGCCGGATCTCTTCGAGCCCGCGGCGCCCACGCGGGAGGCGCTCGCGCGGCGCATCTTCCGCTTCACCGCGGGCATCGGGAAGCAGACGGCGGCGCGGCGCGCGCAGACCCTGCTCGCCTGGCGGAGCCAGGTGCTGGAGCGGCAGCTCCCGCTCTTCCCGAAGCGTCCGAGGAAGCGCGGCGCCGCGGCGCCAGCGGGCGCCGGCGAGGAGACGGCGCCGGGCGAAGAGACGGCGTCCGGCGAGGAGGCGGCGCCCCGGCGCTGACGGACGCCTGGCGCGGTGGGGAGTACTTTGGCCGAAGGTGGGGGCTTTCGCACCGCCGAGCGCTCCAAGAACGCCGAGAAAACCACAAACGTCTTGGCATCTCATGGCATCTTGGCGGTTCATCTCTCGCTTGAGCAACGTGATCGGCGGTCTCGCCGGCCAGTTCAAGAGGGGCCTCGCGCGGGCGCGCGCCGCTTGCCCGATGTCACGTGACACCTGCCGGAATGTCGCGTGACATCGGCCCGATGTCACGGTCCGTGATGTCACGCTTTCGCGGGCGCCCGTGGCGCCTCGCGCGCATCGTCTCGCTGCCGGACGAGCGCGATCGCCGGCCCCGGCGCGGATCCGAGGCGATCGATGGACACGGGCGCAGCCGTCGGCACAGCGCGTGCTCTCCACCGCGGGGAACCCGCGACGGCCCTCGTGTCGCTTTAGGAAAGAACATTTACCATGCAGCTTCGCATGCGCCCGACCATCGGGCGCGAGCTCCGCTTCGCCTGCCGCACTGCGCCACCCGCGGGGATCGACGCGGCGGAGCGCTTTCTCGCGCTGTGCGGATCCACGAGCTGGCGAGAGGAGACGTCCGATGGTTGACGCACGTCGTTCCCGCGTTCACCCCCTGCTCCGCTCGACCGTGCTCGCCGCGAGCGCGCTCGCCTCGGCGTGCGGCGGCGGAGAGGGCGACGCGCAGTCCGGCGCCGCCGGCGTCGAGGTGGGCAGCGCGTCGAGCGCGCTCGTGGGCCAGGGCGCACAGGCGCTCGCCGTCGGGAAAATCCACGCGTGCGCGGTGCTGGCGACGGGCGGGCTCAAGTGCTGGGGGCACAACGGCTTTGGCCAGCTCGGGCTCGGCGACGCCGCCTCACGGGGCGACAGCGCCGGCGAGATGGGGGCGTCGCTCCCGCTGAGCTTCGGCGCGAACATCACCGCCGTCACCGCAGGGTCACAGCACACCTGTGCGCTGGAGCTCGATCCCTCCTCGTCCCAACCAGGGCTCAAGTGCTGGGGACGCAACACGTCTGGCGAGCTTGGCCTCGGCGACGTCGCATCCCGCGGCGACGAGCCGGGCGAGATGGCGAATCTCGGGTTCATCGACCTGGGCGCTGGTCGCAGCGTGAAGACCGCGAGCGCCGGCTGGAGCTACACCTGCGCGATCCTCGACAACGACCAG
Organism: Sorangium sp. So ce375; assembly: GCF_051473855.1. Taxonomy (NCBI): domain Bacteria; kingdom Pseudomonadati; phylum Myxococcota; order Polyangiales; family Polyangiaceae; genus Sorangium; species Sorangium sp. So ce375. The sequence goes on along the minus strand of NZ_CP150335.1, from coordinate 6,681,635 downwards.
GTCAAGTGCTGGGGGTACAACGGAGCCGGGCAGCTCGGTCTCGGCGACGCCTCCCTACGGGGCGATGGGCCGGGCGAGATGGGAGACAACCTCCCTGTGGTCAACCTGGGCACGGGCCGCACAGCCAAGGCCATCGCCACGGGGACCTTTCACACCTGCGCGATCCTCGACAACGACCAGGTCAAGTGCTGGGGGAGCAACGGAACCGGGGCGCTCGGCCTCGGCGACACCGCCGAATGGGGCGATGGGCCGGGCGAGATGGGAGACGACCTCCCTGTGGTCGACCTGGGCACGGGCCGCACCGCCAAGGCGATCGCCACGGGCTCCTTCCACACCTGTGCCGTGCTCGACAACGACCAGGTCAAGTGCTGGGGGAACAACACGACCGGGGAGCTCGGCCTCGGCGACACCGCCGCCCGCGGCAAAGCGCCGGGCGAGATGGGAGACGACCTCCCCGCAGTCGACCTGGGTACGGACCGCACCGCGAAGACCATCGCCGCGGGAGGGCGGCACACCTGCGCGTTGCTCGATAACGACCAGGTCAAGTGCTGGGGTTTCAACTTCACCGGCGAGCTAGGCATCGGCGACACCTTCTATCGCGGGGACGGCCCCGGCGAGATGGCCGATCTGCTCCCGACCGTCAATCTGGGCACGGGCCGCACCGTGAAGGCCGTCTCCGCGGGCCAGTACGCCACCTGCGCGCTCCTCGACACGGACGAGATCAAGTGCTGGGGGGACAACGGGTCCGGCCGGCTCGGCTCCCCCGGGTGCTCCAGCCCCGCCGGGCCGTGCGGCGACGAGCCTGGCGAGATAGGCGACGCGCTCCCGGTGGTCGACCTCGGCCCGCCGGCCGCGGGCGGCGCCATCGCCGTCGACGGCTGCGGCTCCGCGGCCCTCTCGCTCTACGACACGCCCGTCGGCCAGCCGATCGCCCACGAGCTCTGCCTCTCCGGGACAGGCACGCCGCTCGATCTCGCCGCGCAGCCGCGGCCGGGCGGCTCGACCTGGGCCGGCGCCGTCAAGAGCTTCCGGCTGAAGCTCCAGCAAGGAGGCGGTTACGATCGCGGCGGCCTGCTGTCACCGTCGACGTGCGCCACCTGGGAATGCCCCTCGCACCATTTCACCGCCGTCGACAACGGCCTGATCGACGCGAACGCGGTCGGTCAGGCGGCCGACAGCGTCACGCTCTACCAGCTCAAAGCGCCCATGCTCTCGTCGGAGGTGGCGTCGCAGTCGCAAGTGCCCCGCTTCGTGGTCGTTGACCACCACATGACGCCGGGCGAGGTCACCAGCCTGGGACCGGAGCGCACCTTCGTGTGGTCCGCCGACCGGTACACGGACGCCCTGGCCGCCCCGAACCCGGACCTCCTCCTGGGCCACTACACACCCCTCGCGGCGTTCGACGCCGGCGCGACAATCGCGCGCTGCGAGGTCGACGCGGATTGCAAGCTGCCGGGCTATCACTGCACTCTTATGGACGCCGCGATGATCTCTTATCTCGGCAACCCGGAGCTGCTGTACAACCTCGACGAGAAGGTGTGCGTCCACTACAACTCGCTGCGCCAGAACACGTCACTCGATCTCAAGACATGCACGAATAACGGCGATTGCCTGGTCGATGGCGAGGCCGGCACGTGCTCGGATATGGGCAGCGGGCGGGGGCTGCGCTGCATCCTCTCGCCGACGCTCGTCGAGACCATCAAGTTCAACTACTGGAACACGAACCACCCGGACTGGATCCTCCGGAAATGCGCCCCTGCCCAGCTTCCCCCAGAATACGACCCGTTGGCAAGGGAGAACGCGGCGTGGTGGGGGAGAGGGCAGATCGCGTTCGATTTCACGAACGAGGCGGTCGTCCAGGAAGTGCTGAGAAAGATCCGGATCTTCTGGTCCAGAGACTATGATGCGCTGTCGCTCGACAACGTGAGGCTCACGAACAAAGAGGGAGCGTGCCGCGTCTACTCGGGCGGCGCATGGATCGACAAGTACAGCGGCCTGAGCCGCTACTCCACCACCTCGTGCGGCGGCGCGTGTGACCCCGATAGCCCGTCGTGCTTCGTCCGCGACGGCTTCTGTGACTGGCGCTGGACGCGCGATGTAACGAAGTGGCTGAAGCGGCTGCGCGACGAGATGCACAAGGACGGCAAGCGCCTCCACGTCAACATGGACTTCATCGGGCACGCGTGGCCCGTCACCCCGTTCGAGCCGAACGGCGTGACGCTCGAGGGCGTCTTCGACACCGTCGATGGCGTCCTGCACGAGGCAGCCTTCAACGCGACCGCATGCGGGTTCCTCTCCTATGACGGCCTCTACAGTTGCATCAACATGGGGGGCACGCCGGCGAACACGGGGGGCACGCCGGCAAACTTCTGGAGCAACGAGAAGAGTTACATGGCCGCCGTCCAGGATCTCGGAAAGCCGTTCTACGCCAAGACGAGCCTCTGGCTCGGCGACGCGAACAATCCCGTCGCCATCGACGAGAGCAGCGCGGATCCGGCGATCCGGGCCGAGACAGGGCGTCTGATCGAATGGGCGCTCGCGAGCTACCTGATGTCGGACAAGGGCCTCGCGAGCATGTACGTCGAGCCCCTCAAACGGGACAAGGACCTGAACTTCACGCAGCTCCAATTGAACCTCGGGGCGCCGTGCGGAGTGCCGGTCTTCGTCCAGGACCCGATCGGCACGGAGCGCAAGGCGTACCAGCGGCGGTACGAGCACGGCTTCGCCGTGGTCAACTTCGGCGCGCCCCCGGGCTCAACGAGCCCGCCGCCGGCCGCGCCCGAAGGCGGCGACGTCACGGTCGCCCTGCCCGCGGTCTCCCCGGACCCGGGCCCCGAGCTCTACGAGTGGAATCCCACCTCGAAGGGATACGATGTGCTCGTGAGCGGAAGCAGCATCACGGTCTCCCCGATCCATGGCAAGGTGCTCCTCAAGCCGGGCGGCGCCTCCTTGTGCAATTGAGCCGTTCGTCCCGCCCGCCGCCCCATGCCGCGGTCGCCTGAGATCTGCAGGAGACCGCGGGCAGGCTCTCTCCCTCTCCCTCTCTCTGCCCGGCCCGGTCAGGCGCGCGGCGCGCTGGCGGAGGTCGCCCCGCGCTAGCTCTACTGCGGGAAGTCGGGTTGGAAAGTGAACCGCCAAGGCCACCAAGGCCGCCAAGAAACCAGGGAAATGGGAGGGGAAACGCCGGGACGGCCCTTCTTCTCTCCGTTGGCGACTTGGCGGCTCCATCGTTCCGGCAGGGTGGTGGAATTCCCCCACCACCCCCGGCGCGGCCCGGTGCGCGTGACCGGGCGCTCGCCTCGATGCTCGGCCGCTCGCCTCGGAGCTACCGCGCTGCCGGCGGCTTGCGCGCGGCGCGCGCCGCGCGCAGCTCGTCGGGGCTCACCTTGCCGTCGCGGTTCGCGTCCACCGCCTTCACCCGCTCCCAGCGCTTCTCGCCCACCTCGTCCTTGGTGAGGAAGCCGTCGCCGTTCTTGTCGGGCCGGGCGAAGCGCGCCTTGTGCTTCGCTGCCCGGTCCTTCATGCGCTGCTCGGCGTGCGCCTTGAGCTCCTCGGCCGACAGGGCGCCGTCCTTGTTGGTGTCCGCCTTGCCGAGCCGCTTCTGCGCCTTCTCGGGCAGCTCGGCGACGGCCAGCTTGCCGTCGCCGTTCTTGTCGAAGCGCTCGATGAGTCGCGCCGGATCCTTCGGGCGGTGCTCGCGGCGGGCGTCCTTGCCCTGGTCCTTGCCCTGGTGGGGCGCCGGCTTGTTCCCGGTGCCACCTGCGCCGTTCGCCGCGAAGGCCGCTCCGCCGCCGGCGAGCACGGCCGCTGCGAGGAAGCTGCCGAGGACGAAGCGACGCATGGCGCTGTGGGTCTTGTTGGAGAAGGGGGCGAGGGTCATGGGGGTCGTGCTCCTTTGTGCAAGGGCCAGCCTGTTCTTGCCGGCTTCTGTTCCTGGGACGCTCCCTGGCCCGCCCTCCCTACGCGCCCCTCGATCTTTTTTCGGCGAACGCGGGCGTGACCGCGGCTTGCCGCTCTGAGGGCCCGGACGCGGGGCTCAGTCGGGGGTCGCCACTACCACGTGCGTCACGCCGCTGGTCAGGATCACCTGCGTCAGCACCTGGCCGCGGTCGTTCAGGTGGACAAGCGGCCAGGGGAACGAATAGCCATGGTGCCTGTCGTCGCCCGGCGGCTCCTCGTCGAGCGTCGCGACGACCGAGAATTCGTAACCGTCGTGCCCGGAGCCTCCTGCGAAGCTGGGCCGGACCGCGAGTCCCGCGGCGAGGATGACCGTCGTCGTCAGACCAGCCCTGTGCAGAGCGCGAGTGTCGTGGAAGTGGTGCATCGCGTACGTCTCCTTGTCCAGCGGCCGTCCCCCCAGGGGGCTCACTCGGGAGTGACTGCAATGGTGCGATGTCACGACGGCCGATCTCGCGGCCCCGTGACAAGGATTGCGTCAGACCTCACAGTCACTATCCAGGAAAGTGGGGTAGTCTGAAGCGGGCGATGTCGGCGTCAAGGCGCGAATGGACCTCGGTCGGTCGCAGCACGCACGGCTCATGCGTCCAGGCCAGCCGAACGCTCGCGCTCGTACAGGCGCACGCCCGACGGGAGAGTCACGGATCCCACAGGCTGCGGAGTGACCGCGGCCCTTTCGGCGCATGGATAGGTTGTTGATACAGATTCGATTTCCCAGAAGAGATGTGGATCGCGTAAGGGCTGTCCCGTCACTCGACGTGAGCGTGGCGATTCGCCCTTAACGTCCTTGAATCGTTCTTCTTTGCACTTGCTGCCAGGGCGGGGAACGGGGGCAGCATGGCGCGCCGGGTCATCGCATTGGGCATCTCAGCGGGGACGGCTGGAGAGAGGAGAGCGGGCCGGCGACGGGGGCGGCGGCGTCCTGGCGTCTTGGCTGTTCCATCATGCCGGCAGGGTGGGGGAATTCTCCCACCACCCCCGGCGCGGCCCGGTGCGCGCGACCGGGCGCTCACCTCGATGCGCGGCCGCTCACCTCGCCGCTCGCGTCGATGCGCGGCCGCTCGCGTCGATGCGCGGCCGCTCGCCTCGGCGCTACCGCGCTGCCGGCGGCTTGCGCGCGGCGTGCGCGGCGCGCAGCTCGTCGGGGCTCAGCTTGCCGTCGCGGTTCGCGTCGCCCGCCTTCATCCGCTCCCAGCGCTTCTCGCCCACCTCGTCCTTGGTGAGGAAGCCGTCGCCGTTCTTGTCGCGCTTGGCGAAGCGCGCCTTGTGCTTCGCTGCCCGGTCCTTCATGCGCTGCTCGGCGTGCGCCTTGAGCTCCTCGGCGGACAGGGTGCCGTCCTTGTTCGTGTCCGCCTTGCCGAGCCGCTTCTGCGCCTTCTCGGGGAGCTCGGCGACGGTCAGCTTGCCGTCCCCGTTCTTGTCCAGGCGCTTGATGAGGCGGGCCGGGTCCTTCGGGTGGTGCTCGCGGCGGGCGTCCTTGCCCTGATGCGGCGCCGGCTTGTCCCCCGTTCCGCCTGCGCCGTTCGCCGCGTAGGCCGCTCCGCCGCCGGCGAGCACGGCCGCCGCGAGGAAGCTGCCGAGGACGAAGCGACGGATCGCGCTGTGGGTCTTGTTCGAGAAGAGGGCGAGGGTCATCGGGGTCGTGCTCCTTTGTGCAAGGGCCAGCCTGTTCTTGCCGGCTTCTGTTCCTGGGACGCTCCCCGGCCGGCCCTCCCTACGCCGCCCGTCGAACTTTTTTCAGCGGGCGCGGGCGTGCCCCACCGCACCTCGCTCCGTCCCGGGCCGCCACCACGCGCCCGTGGGCAGGGGCCGCGTGAGGCCCGCTGGGGTGAGCCTCGCGCATCGCGTCGAGGTCGCAGCGTCGGCTCCGGCAGACTGGCCCTGGGATCCACGTCCAGCGGGGGTATAAAGGAGCAGAGACGACGATGATCCTGTACCGACCCGTGGGCCTCGCCGAGCTCCGGCTCATCGCAGAGGCCGGTTATCGAGCCTTCCCGCCGCGCCTTTCGCATCAGCCGATCTTCTATCCGGTGCTGACGGAGGAGTACGCGCGCAAGATCGCCCGCGACTGGAACACCGTCGATGAGACCTCCGGGTTCGCGGGGTGGGTGACGCGGTTCGAGGTCGAGGACGACTTTGCCCGCAGGTATCCTGTGCAAATCGCGGGTGGACGCTCCCATGAGGAGCTCTGGGTGCCCGCCGAGGAGCTGGAGGAGCTCAACCGGCACATCGTCGGGACCATCGAGGTCACCGAGGTCTATTGCGGGCCGAAGTTTCAGGGAGACATCGACCCTGCGACCCGTCTCCCCGCCGACTGGCTCCGCAACCCGCCCACGAAGGTTGGTTGACGCCATGGAGATCTCCAGCGCCGCAGCCAGCGCCTCCTCCCGCGAGATGGAGGTGCGCCTTGAGCAGCACCGGCAGGAGCTGACCGGCCACTGTTACCGGATGCTCGGCTCCGCGTTCGACGCGGACGACGCCGTGCAGGAGACGATGGTGCGGGCGTGGCGGAGCTCCGATCAGCTCGAGGGCAGCGCGGCGCTGCGATCGTGGCTGTACCGCATCGCCACCAACGTGTGCCTCGACATGCTGCGGAGCCGGTCGAGGCGGGCTCGACCGATGGATCTCGGCCCGGCGGGCTCGGCCGAGAACCCGGTCCTCGACACGCTGGCGGAGGCGACGTGGGTGCTGCCGATCCCTGACAATCGGGTGCTGGCGGCGTCCTGCGACCCGGCAGAGCTGGTCTCGTCGCGGCAGACGATCCGGCTCGCGTTCGTGGCCGCGCTCCAGCGGCTCCCGCCCCGGCAGCGCGCGGCGCTGCTGCTGAAGGAGGTCCTGTCCTGGGAGGCCGCGGAGATCGCCGAGCTGCTCGGGATGACCGTCGCCTCGGTCAACAGCGCGCTGCAGCGCGCCCGGGCGACGCTGGGCCACGAGGAGAGGGCCGATCTCCATGAGCCGACGGACGAAGCGCAGCGGTCCCTGCTCGGCCGCTACGTCGCGGCCTTCGAGCGGCAGGACGTCGACGCGCTCGTCTCGTTGCTCCGCGAGGACGCGACCTGGTCGATGCCGCCCTACCGCCTGTGGCTGCGGGGCCGCCCGTCGGTGCACGCCTGGCTCCTCAAGGTGGGCGAGGGCTGCAGGGGCTCGCGGCTCCTGCCCGTGGCGGCGAACGGATCGTTCGCGCTGGGGCAGTACCGGCCGGGCGGTCCGGGCGGCGCCTTCGTCCCGTGGGCGATCCAGGTCATCGAGGTGTCCGCCGGGGAGATCGTCGGGGTGTGCTCGTTCCTCGACGCCGAGCGGCTCTTCCCGCTCTTTGGCCTGCCCCTCCGGCCCGAGACGTAGCCCCGAAAAAATCTTCCGGTCGACCGATGAATCGGGCGCTGTCGCGCGGTCCTAGGGATCGAATCGGCCGCGCCGCGCCACCGTGACCCCGGGGCGGGCGGACCGATCTGTCCAGATCGACCCGGAGGAGACCATGGAGATGAGCGCCTTGATGTCGGAGAAGCACGTGGAGCCGGTGGTTGTGTCGAACAAGAAGGTCTGGGCCGGGCGGGTGCTCAGCGGCCTCTCGGTGGCGTTCCTGCTCTTCGACAGCATCGGGAAGCTGATGATGGTGCCCCAGGTGCTGGAGGGGTCCGAGCAGCTCGGATATCCCGTGAGCTCGGTCCGCGGCATCGGGCTGGTCCTGCTGGCGAGCGTCGTCACGTACGTGATCCCGCGCACGTCGGTGCTCGGCGCGGTCCTGCTGACGGGCTTCCTGGGCGGCGCCATCGCCACGCACGTGCGTGTCGACAACCCGCTGTTCAGCCACGTCCTGTTCCCGGTGTACGTCGCCGCGATGATCTGGGGCGGGCTGCTCCTGCGCGACGAGCGGCTGCGCGCGCTGTTCCCGCTCCGGAAGTAGCGGGGGTAGCGGGGATCGATGGATCGTCGCGCGACCGAGGCGTCCGAGCGGCGCGCGCGGACTGTGAGCGAGGAGCGCCCGCCGTGCCGGGCGAGCACCCGAGGAGAGACGACGATGCGATTTTTGATGCTGTATCGACCCGACAAGCGCCAGCCGGAGCTCTGCGCGCCCGATCCGGAGCACATGGCGCAGATGGGGAAGCTCATCGACGAGATGACGCGGGAGGGCGTGCTCCTAGGCACCGACGCGCTCCTCCCCACCGCGACGGGCGCGCGCGTCCGGAGAGCAGGCGCCGAGCTCACCGTGAGCGACGGGGCGCTCCCGGACATGAAGGATCCGATGGTCGGCTACGCGCTGATCCGGGCGGCCTCGAAGGAGGAGGCGATCGCGGGGGCGAAGCGCTTCCTCCAGGTCGCGGGGGATGGCTACTGCGAGGTGCTGCCGCTGATGGATGGGCCTCCGCCCTCCTGAACGCGCCAGCCGTGATCGATGCGTCTACAGCTGAATCGTACAGCGTGACGGCTGACCGAAGCCTCCGACCAGAGTGTCAGCCCTCCCGGGAGGGTGTCGACAGCCTCCGGCCAGAGATTCATCTCTCCCGGGAGGGTGTCTGAAGCTTCCGGCCAGAGGTTCAGCTCTCCCGGGAGGGTGTCTGAAGCCTCCGGCCAGAGTTTCATCTCTCCCGGGAAGGTGTCGACAGCCTCCGGCCAGAGTGTCAGCCCTCCCGGGAGGGTGTCTGAAGCCTCCGGCCAGAGATTCATCTCTCCCGGGAGGGTGCCAGCACCCTCCAACCGGTCGCTCGAGGGTGTCGAACCGCCCTTGACTTCGTGCGCGCGCTAACTTTTACGTTGGCGTCCGCCGCCGCGGCCTCTCCGTGGCGCCAAGGAGCACCACCATGCACACGCGCAAGCTCGGAACTCTGCAGGTCTCCGCCCTCGGCCTCGGCTGCATGGGCATGAGCGATTTCTATGGTGAGCGCGACGAGGCCGAGTCGATCGCCACGATCCATCGCGCCATCGAGCTCGGCGTCACGCTGCTCGACACCGCGGACATGTATGGTCCCTTCACGAACGAGGAGCTCGTCGGCCGGGCCATCGCGGGCCGGCGCGATCGCGTCGTCCTCGCGACAAAGTGCGGCATCGTCCGCGACCCGAACGACGTCATGGTCCGCGGCATCAACGGCGCGCCGGCGTACATCCGCTCGGCCTGCGACGCGAGCCTGCGGCGCCTGCGCGTCGACGTCATCGATCTGTACCAGCTGCACCGCGTCGATCCGAAGACGCCCATCGAGGACAGCGTCGGCGCGATGGCGGACCTCGTGAAGGCCGGCAAGGTGCGCGCGATCGGCCTCTCGGAGGCGAGCGCATCGACGCTCCGGCGCGCCCACGCGGTTCACCCGCTCGCGTCGGTGCAGACCGAATACTCGCTCTGGTCGCGCGATCCCGAGGACGACGTGCTCGCCACGTGCCGCGAGCTCGGCATCGGCTTCCTCGCGTACAGCCCCCTCGGCCGGGGCTTCCTCACGGGGCAGATCCGGCGCTTCGAGGACCTCGCGCCGGACGACTACCGCCGCATCTCGCCGCGATTCCAGGGCGAGAACTTCCAGCGGAACCTCGATCTCGTGGGGAAGGTCGAGGGCATCGCGCGGGAGAAGGGCGTGAAGGCGTCGCAGCTCGCGCTCGCCTGGGTGCTCGCGCAGGGGGACTTCATCGTCCCGATCCCCGGCACGAAGCGCCGCAGCTACCTCGAGGAGAACGTCGCCGCGGAGGCGATCTCGCTCAGCGAGGCCGATCTGCGGCGCCTGGAGGCGGTGGTGCCGAAGGGCGCGGCCGTCGGCCTCCGCTATCCGGAAGCCGGAATGCAGTCCGTGAATCGGTGAGCGACCCGGCCTGACGAGCGGGTGGTGGGGTCATTCCACCGAAAGTGGGGTCTTTGAACTGCCAAGCGCCACGGACGCCGAGAAAAACACAAAAATCTTGGCGTCTTATGGCGGCTTGGCGGTTCCATCATTCCGGCAGCGTGGGGTAAGTACCCCACCACCACTAGGCGCGTGCAGGTCTTCGCCCAGGAGGTGGGGCGGGTAGGGTCGAAGAGGTCGTCACGCGGCGTCGGGTGGGGAGGGCAGGGCAGAGAGGACGGCGGTGGCGAGCCTGAGCGCGTAGCGGTTCTGGGCACGCTCGGCGAGGGGGATGGCGCGCTCGGCGGCGACACGGGCTTCGGTTGGTTGACCGAGGAGCGCGTGGGTGGCGGCGAGGACAGCGAGGACGTTGGAGAGACCGAGGGGATCATCGATGGCCTCGTACAGCGCCAACGCGGCCTGGTAGTGGGGCAGTGCGGCCGCGGGGTTCTCGCGGGCGATCTCCAAGGCGCCGCGTGCTCGAAGGACGTTTGCCTGTCCGAGGCGGTCGTCGACGAGGAGGAAGAGCTCCAGAGCGCGCTCATAGTCGAGGAGAGCGCCGTCGAGGTCGGCCTTTCTTTGTCTGAGCTCGCCGCGTGCTCGAAGGACGTTTGCCTGTCCGAGGCGGTCGTCGACGAGGAGGAAGAGCTCCAGAGCGCGCTCATAGTCGAGGAGAGCGCCGTCGAGGTCGGCTTTGAATCGCCGGATGTCGCCGCGTGCCTGAAGGACGTTTGCCTGTCCAAGGCGGGAGTCGACGAGGAGAAAGAGCTCCAGAGCGCGCTCATAGTCGAGGAGAGCGCCGTCGAGGTCGGCCTTTCTTTGTCGGAGGTCGCCGCGTGCTTGAAGGACATTTGCCTGTCCAAGGCGGTCGTCGACGAGGAGGAAGAGCTCCAGAGCGCGCTCATAGTCGAGGAGAGCGCCGTCGAGGTCGGCCTTTCTTTGTCGGATGTCGCCGCGTGCCTGAAGGACGTTTGCCTGTCCAAGGCGGGAGTCGACGAGGAGGAAGAGCTCCAGAGCGCGCTCGTAGTCGAGGAGAGCGCCGTCGAGGTCGGCCTTTCTTTGTCGGAGGTCACCGCGTGCTTTCAGGACGTTTGCCTGTCCGAGGCGGGCGTCGACGAGGAGGAAGAGCTCCAGAGCGCGCTCATAGTCGAGGAGAGCGCCGTCGAGGTCGGCCTTTCTTTGTCGGAGGTCACCGCGTGCTTGAAGGACGTTTGCCTGTCCGAGGCGGTCGTCGATGAGGAGGAAGAGCTCCAGAGCGCGCTCATAGTCGAGGAGAGCGCCGTCGAGGTCGGCCTTGAATCGTCGGAGGTCGCCGCGTGCTTGAAGGACGTTTGCCTGTCCAAGGCGGGAGTCAACGAGGAGGAAGAGCTCGAGAGCGTGCTCGTAGTCGAGGAGAGCGCCGTCGAGGTCGTCCTTGAATCGTCGGAGGTCGCCGCGTGCTTTCAGGACGTTTGCCTGTCCGAGGCGGTCTCCTGTCTGGTCAAACGAAACGAGCGCTCGCTCCAGATCCTGAAGGCTCGTCTCCACATCGTCCGACGCCTGTGCGCGCTTCAAGAAGATGCGCCCGCAATCCGCGGCTCGCTCGAGTGCCTGGTACATCGCCAGCGCACGACCATAGGCGGCCACGCCCTCGCGGGGGCTATGCAGCCAAACGTCGACGTCCCCCCGCAGCTCCTCGCAGAGCGCCTCCTCGTAGGTGCCGTGCAACGACGCGAGGCCTCTCAGGATCGCGGTCCCCTCGGCAAGACGAGCCTCTGCGCTCCGTGGCTCCCCTTGAGAGAGGAGCTCCCGCGCATGACGCAGCAGCAACCGCCCGAGGTTCCTGTCATCCCCGACCTTCCGCGCCGCCTCGATCAGGCGCGGCGTCTCATCGCGATCGCCCTCCGAGCTCCCCGGCATCGTCGTCGAGGAGGCTCGCTGCCTTTCGTTCACGCCGAGCAGCGGGATCCGGAACGTCAGATCGCGGATGGACCAGAGATCCGGCGCCTCCTCCCACGTCGCGTTCAGGAACGTCCGGAGCCCACACCAGACCAGCGTCTTCCCGAGCCGCTTCGCCAGCGTGTCCCGCTGCAGGTTGAGCCGGTTGAGGCCCTCGCGAACGTCGTCCGTCACGTCCCGTGGTCCGAGCACGATCACCACGTCCACGTCGCTCGCCGGCACGGCCAGCAAGGTCGTCGCGAGCTCGGCGCCCTGCCCGGGCGTCACCACCACACGCGCTACCTTCGTGCCCGCCCGCTCGAACGACGCCGCGAGCTCGCGGCCGACGTCCATCGAAGGCACCTCCACCGGCGCGAGCACGAAGCCCTCGTGCAGCGCGAGCGCCGCGCGCAGCTCCGCGAAGTGCCCGAGGTAGGGCCGCGCGAACGGCGGCGCCTCCGCGGTCGGGCTCAGCTCCCGCTCGGTGCCGTCGAGCTCGGCTTGGCCAGGCGTGCTCGGACCCTCGGATCCCGGCGCGCCATCGGGTGCAGGTCGTACCATTCCTTCCCGTTCCTGTAGGCCAGCACGAGCCAGCGATCGAGCAGGCGGATGAACCGCGCCACCTCTCCGTCGTTGTCCAGCGGGACCGCGTTCGTCTTCGCGACCCCGACGAGCACGTCGATCTCGTCCCCGTAGAGCGCCATCGCGTAGTCCTGCGCGAGCCTGTCGATCTGCCGCTCGACCTGCTCGGGCGTCACCGGAAAGCCGCCGCCCGAGGTGAGCAGATTGCGCACGACGCGCAGGAGATCCCGCGGATAGCCGCCCGTCGCGAGGAGGATGGGATCGAGCGCGCGCGACGGCTCGGCGCCGAAGATGCTCGCGAGATCGAGCCGCTTGCCGACGACCTCCGTCAAGCACGCGATGCCTTCCCGCACCGGCTCTCCCCCGGGCTTCGTGACCTTCACCATGGGCAAGACGAGCGGCTCGCCGTCGTAGGTCGCTCCGAGATCGGGGCGCCGGTACCTGAGCCACAAGGGGAACGTGTAGATGACGTGGCAAGGCAGCCGCAGGAGCGGGGCGTGCGTGGAGAACAGGAGCTCCACACCCGCGGTGATCGCCTCCCGCTCCTGCTCCTTGCGCGGCCGGAGCTTCTCCAGGCCATCGGCGATGACCACGATCCGCTGGGCCTGGGAGCCCCGCGCGCTCTTCAAGCGCAGCACCGAGCGCGTCATGCTCTGCTTCGCCTCGTCGACGAAGAGCTGGAACCGCCCGCTGAGCGCCTTCTCCACGCGCTGCGAGAAGTCCGGGTTGTTCTTGAGCTCGAGCATGAGCTTCGCGCCGAACGCCTCAACCTCGCCCTTGGGAAGCTTGATCTCCGTCCGCTCCAGGAACTCGATGAACCGCTGGAGATAGCCGGGCTTCTTGTCAGGATCGTCTCCCTCCATGCGCGTCGCCTCGCGATCCATGCAGTACGCGAGGATGCGCAGGACGTCGGTGATGGAGATCGGCGAGAAGATGTCGATGTACTCTTCGAGGTCGACGTAGACGACGTGGGTGGGCAGGTCCTTCGCCTCGTCGAGGCGCTGATGGAGCCGACGGAGCTCGGTGGTCTTCCCCGTCCCGGGGAACCCGGTGAAGAGCTGACAGGACTCCTCGGCGATGAGGACCGTCTGCTCCAGGAGGTCCACGCAGCTCGGACCGATGCTGCCACGGGCCCGGTCGAGGGGGACGTACCGCTCGTCCGTCCCCGAGAGGGACTTGTTCGGATCGCAGGCGGCGTAGAAGCGCTTCAGATCTTCACGCGGGACCGTCATCGCGCGGCACGGTACCGCGGAGCGCATGCGGGCGCCAAGGAGGCCGCGGGAGGTCGCCCGTCAAGGCGTCCCAGGCAGAGGCGCGGGGATCTCCCGCGGTCTCGCCCTTGGCTTGCGACCTCCCCCGGCGCCGCGCCGTCGCGCGACGAGGGCGAGGCCGACGAGGGAGACGGCGAGCCCCGAATGGCCGGACAGGTCGGCGCCGCCGCGGAAGCTGCACTGCGTGTCGTCGCCGGGGCCGCTGGGCCCGTCATCGCCGCCGCTGGAGGCAGAGACGCTGGAGGGGCCGCTTCGCGATGCCAGCGATCGAGGGAGCGGCGTCCGTGGCGTCGAGCCGGGCGCTCACCCGCACGACGAGATCGCCGTGGCCGCCTGGCCGCTCGGGGAACCGGAACGCCTGCTGTCCTGCTCGCGGCTACTTCGATGCAACTACTTCCGCGCGCTCCTGGAGGCGCACGGCGAGCCACGCCTCTTCGGGCACGCCGGGCAGCCGGAGGACGCGCAGGGGGCCCTCGGACGAGACGAGGCCGGCGAGCGCCGGGTCGGTCATCACCTCCAGGAGATCGCGCTCCTCGTCGTCGACCGTGCACCGTCGCCGCACGAGGCGGACGACTTGCGAGTAGTCCACGTGATCCGGGTTGTGCGCGAGCCCCAGGGGCTGCCATAGGGTCTGCTGGCCGTCCTTGTGAGCGGCGCCCGGGTCGAACCAGCCGTAGTTGGCGGCCCGGTCCGGGTGATCTGCGAGGCGGTTCGTGAGCACCCAGTGCTTGCCGACGTTCTCGATGAGCCCCGTCCGCCCCGCGACCCGCTCCTCGACGCGGCGGTGGTGCTCCAGCATGCGGGAGGTGTTCGCCATCGCGGCGTCCGGGGCGCCGATGCACGGCGGGATCCGCACGCTGGCCTGCTCCCACACGAGGTCGCAGAGGCGCGTCGTCAGCATCGCGCACTCGAGCAGATCCGCGATGCGCTGGGCCGTCCGGGCGGAGGCGTTGATGCGGACGGAGTCCTCCGCGTCCCCGATGCGGAGCGCGTCGGCGCTCACGAGGAAGGTCGCGCGGCGCTCTCCGAGCTGGCTATGCACCGGGACCCAGCAGACGGGCGCCAGATGGCCGGCGTGCACCGCGGCGAGGATGGCCTCCTCGCGCGCGGCGCAGGCGTGTTCGGGAAGGCGTGCGACGAAATCGGTGCCTCTCAGGACGTCTGTCATGCTCCCCCCTCCAGCGAGCGCGGCTGCGGCGCTCGGGCTGCGCTGTCCGGGCGAAGCGTCGCGGGCTGCGCTGTCCGGGCAAGGCGACGCGGGTCGGCCGGCTCGCTCGGTGGAGTGTGGAGAGCGCGCGAGATCGGCGCAAGGCGCGCGGCCTCTGGAGCGTCGGAGCCGTGCTGACGGCGCGGCGCTCGAGGCGGATGGCGCGGCGCTCGAGGTGGAAGCGTGAGCGGAGGCGGACGCGGAAGGACGATGGTTCGTCCGCTCGCCCTTGGCTCTCTCACGGCCGCGCGCTCCTGCGCCGCTTTGCGCTGCTCGTCCGACCGCCCTAAGCTCCGCCCTATGTCGCCCCCGGCGAGCCGTCCCTCCCTGCGTCCCTCGCGCGCGTCCCGCGCTTCCCTCCTGCTCGTCGCCTTCGCCGCCGTGCTCGCCGCGCAGACGGCCGGCTGCGGATCGAGCGCTGCCCGGCCCGAAGCGGGCGCCGAGGTCGCGTCGATCGACGCGCGCCTGCGCGGCACCTTCCGGCTCGTCCGGTTCGAGCCCGAGGTCCCGCTCGAGCCGATGCTCGCGTCGATGCTCGAGTTCCAGTACGCGCACCTGGTCGTCCGCTTCGACGGAAAGCGCATCCTCGCCGACTCGCCCGGCCTCCACGTGGACCGCGCCTACGAGATCCGCGACCCCGCGTGGGACCGGTTCAAGCTCGTCGCCTATGACGAGGCGGGGGTCGCCTACGAGGCGCTGTGCGAGTTCTCGGGCCAGGACGAGCTCGTCGTCCACGCGCAGACGCCGCCCTGGAAGGGGCTCGCCACGCTCCGGCGGGCGCAGTAATCCGGCGGGCGCAGCAATCCGGCGGGCGCAGTGATCCGACGGCGCGCCTCTCCCGCGCGCGGCCTATCGACAAGGAGCCATCTCATCGCCTCCGCCACGATGTGGACGGAGGCGCGGAGGACGTGAGATGGCGCGGACGGCGCAGCCCCGTTTGCTGTAAGCTCGGTCGCCAACTCAAAGGAGGCAGATCGCGATGATCGCCGGCCAGCAGGTGACCGATACGCTGAGGCTAGCGCGCCCCCTCGGGCAGGGCGCGATGGGGAGCGTGTGGGTCGCCGACCACCTCGCGCTCAGGACCCAGGTGGCCGTCAAGTTCATATCGCCTGCCTACGCGCAGAACCGCGGCCTTGTCGAGCGGTTCCGGCGCGAGGCGCTGGCGGCGGCGCAGATCAAGAGCCCCCATGTCGTGCAGGTCTTCGATCACGGGGTGACCCCGGACGGCGCGCCGTACATCGTGATGGAGCTGCTCGAGGGCGAGGACCTCAAGCGCCGCCTGGAGCGGCTCGGCGCGCTGCCGCCGCCGGAGGTCGCGCGCATCGTGTCGCAGGCGGCCAAGGCGCTCGGGCGCGCGCACCAGCTCGGGATCGTCCATCGCGACATCAAGCCGGACAACCTCTTCCTGCTGGATCTGGACGGAGAGCCGTTCGTCAAAGTGCTGGATTTCGGGGTCGCCAAGCACGCCGCCGAAGGCGAGCTCGCCATGACGGCGACAGGGAGCGTCCTGGGGACGCCGCTCTACATGAGCCCGGAGCAGGTGCTGAGCTCGAAGCACGTCGATTTCCACGCGGATCTCTGGGGGCTCGGCGTCGTCGCTTACCGTGCGATGACCGGGCAGTTCCCGTTCTATGCCGAGACGTTCGGTGCGCTGTCGGTGGCGCTGCACAACGGCGTGTTCGCGCCGCCAAGCCACGTTAGGCCGGGGCTCCCGGCAGCCGTCGACGCGTGGATGCAGCGGGCGCTACAGACAAGGCCGGAATTGCGCTTCGGGTCGGCGAAGGAGCTGGCCGAGGCGCTCGAGATGGCGGTCTTCGGGGCGCCGCGGGCGTCGTTCCCGTCGGGTGGGGAGATCGCGGCCGCGGCGCGGTCGTCCGGCGCCGAGCGGCTCAGCCAGTCGGGCTCGATGAACAGGAGCTCCGGCCATGGCGCCGTCGGTGGCGCCGGCCATGGCGCTGGCGGTAGCGCCGGCCAAGGCGCTGTCGGTGGCGCCGGCCATGGCGCTGTCGGTGGCGCCGGCCAAGGCGCTCTCGGCAGCTCCGACCATGGCGCCGTCGGTAACTCCGGCCATGGCGCCGCGCAGCTCGCTCAGAGCGGGCCGCCTGGCCGCACGCTCGGCGGGATGGCGAGCACCGGCAGCGCGGTGAAAAGCCGGGCGCCCGTGATCGGCATCGTCGGGGCGGCTATCACGGCCGTCGCGCTCGCGGGAGCAGGCGTGTACTGGGCAGCGCGGGGACGAGCGACGGATGACGCTGCGACGGTCATGGCGAATGCGCCCCCGGCAGCGCCGAGCCTGAGCGCTGAGGAGCGGAGTGCGGGCGCTGAGGAGCGGAGCGCGGGCGCTGCTGAGGAGCGGAGCGCGAGCGGCGCGGAGCGGAGCGCGGGCGCCGCGGGCCCGGCCGCCAGCGCTGCGCCGGAAGCGGTCGCTGTGCCGCCTGTCGTGCCGGCGCCTGTGCCTGCGGCAGAGACGACGCCTGTCGCACCGGCAAAGGCCGTTGTCTCGCCGGCCGCGAGCGCGAGCGCGAGCGCGACGCCGGCGCCCGTCGCGGCGCCGGCCGCCAAGGTGACGAGCGCGCCGCGGCAGAAGCTGGAACCGTCGCTGCCTGCGGGCGCGGCGAGCGCCACGGCCAAACCACCGACACGCAAGCCGGCCAAAGACACAATCGGTTTCTGACGCGGTATGGCCGCGCAGGCAGAATCTGACGCGGCTTGGCCGCGCAGGAAGAAATGGCGTAGTGCGCCTGTGCGAATGTCGAACGGGGATATTCATATGGCTTCATCACGCACTCGGCTTGCCCTTCTGGCGAGCGTCGCGCTCGGCCTGACGGTGGCGCTCGCGCCGGGCGCCGCGCAGGCCGAGCCTTCCGCCGCGGATCGGCAGACCGCGCGGACCCTCTTGATCGAGGGGCGCAACAAGCTCGCCTCAGGTGACGCCAAGGGGGCGCTCGTGGACTTCAGCGCCGCGCACGCGCTCATGCAGGTGCCGACGACCGGGCTCGATCTCGCGCGGGCCCAGGTCGCGCTCGGCCTGCTCCTCGAGGCGCGCGTGACCGCGCACGAGGTGACGCAGCTGCCGGTCACCCCCCGGGAGCCCGAGGCGTTCGCCGAGGCGCGCGCGGCGGCCGCAGACCTCTCGACCGCGCTGGAAACCCGGATCCCGTCGCTCCGCCTCCGCGTCCAGGGGGCGCCGGAGGAGCTGATCGTGGCGCGGGTGGACGGCGAGCAGATCCCGCGCGTGGCGCTCGGCCAGCCGCGAAAGCTCAACCCGGGATCCCACGAGGTGACGGTGGAGGCGGGCGGCTTCGTGACCGATCGGCGGGAGATCACCTTGAAGGACGCGGAGATCGCGCCCGTGGAGGTCGAGGTCGTCCTCGTGCCGGTCCAGGCGAGCGAGGTCCCTGCCAAGAGGGGGCCGCTGGCGCCACAGGCGCCTGTGGCGCCTCGCGACGAGCGCGTGCCGGTGCCGACGTGGGCCTGGGTCGCCGGCGGAGCGGGGCTCGCGGGGCTGGCGGCCAGCGTGGCATTCGCGGTGGATCACGCGGCGGCGCGGGCGAAGATCGACAGGGAGTGTCCGGGCTCGGTCTGCGATCGGCGGGAGTACGACGTGGAGAGCATGCAGGCGCTGAGATCGCGCTGGAACTGGAGCCTCGGCCTCTCGGTGACGCTCGGCGTGGCCGGGGTCGCGGGCGTCGGCGCCGCGGTGGGCGGGGTGGTGCTGCGGCCGCAGGTGAAGAGCGAGCGAGCGGCGCTCGTGCCGCTCGTCGGGCCGGGCGTGCAGGGCGTCGCGTGGAACGGGGTGTTCTGATGAGAACCACGAAGCGAGCGGGCAGCGCGATCGTCGCGATGGCGCTGTGGACCGGCTGTGCGCCGGAGCTCTACCTCTCCGAGGCGGAGGACGGGTCGGGCGGCGCGGGCGGCGCGGGCGGAGCGGGCGGCGGCGCCACGGGAGCGCCGCGTGGCGAGGTGATGTGGGCGCGCGCCCTCGGCGGCGACTCGGACCAGGCCGGGCCGAGCGTGGCGGTGGCCGGGGACGGCGCGGCGGCGCTGCTCGGCAGGCTCGCGGGCGACGTGAAGCTCGATGAGGAGCGGGTGTCCGCGATCGGAGGGGACAACGTGTTCCTGGCGCGCGTCGCCGGGAGCGACGGGGCGGGGCTCGGGCTGCGGAGGTTCGGGGCGTTCGATCCGCAGATCGTCAATGCGCTCGCGGCGGACGGGAACGGCGATCTGCTTATCGCCGGGGAGTTCTCGGGGACGCTCGAGTTCGGTGGCGCCCCGCGCACGAGCACCGGAGGGCGCGACGGCTATCTCGTGCGGCTCGACGCCGAGGGACACGAGGCGTGGCTGCAGCCGCTCGGCGGGATGGGCTACCAGGCCGGGACGTCTGTGGCAGCGGGCGTGAACGGGCGCGCGGTGGCGGCGGGGCGCTTCTCCGGGACGCTGGCGATCGGGGCGGCGACGTACACGAGCGCAGGCAGCAACGACGTGTTCGCGGCGAGCTTCGACGCCGCGGGAGCGCTGCTGTGGAGCGAGCGGTTCGGGGACGGCTTCGATCAGCGGGCCCGGGCGGTGGCTGTGGACGCGCAGGAAAACGCGATCGTGGCCGGCGAATTCGCGGGAGCGATCGATTTCGGGGGTGGCCCGATCGAGAGCGCCGGGGACTACGACGTGTTCGTGGCGAAGCTCGATCCCGAGGGGAACCACGTGTGGAGCCGGCGGTTCGGCGACGCGGGGGCGCAGCGGGCGCTGGCGGTCGCGGTGGATGGGGCCGGCGCCGTGGTCGTGGGCGGGGCGATGGTCGGGACTGTCGACTTCGGGGGCGGGGCGCGGAACGCCGGCGCGGGAGAGGCGGTCTTCGTGGCGAAGCTCGATGCGGAGGGGAAGCACGTGTGGAGCCGGCGGATCGGCGAGCAAGGCGCGTCGCTGGGGCAGGTGGTGGTGGACGGGGTGGGCAACGTGCTCGTGGTCGGCAGCTTCCGGGGTGAGGCCAGGATCGGACGGCGCATGCTGGTGAGCGCGGGAGAGGACGACGCGTTCGTGGTGAAGCTCGATCGAGACGGCGAGGTCGTGTGGGCGCGGCGATTCGGCGGGGCAGGGGAGGACCGGGGGACGGGGGTGGCGATCGATCTGGACGGGGCGGCGGTCGTGACGGGGGCGTTCAGCGGGAGCGTGGCGTTCGGGGAGACGTCGCTCGACAGCGGCGCGGGGGCGGATGTCTTCGTGGCGAAGCTGTCGCCGTGAGCGGGGGAGCGATGAAGAGGCCGATGAGCACGGGTGTGCGGCGATGGGTTGCTGTGGCTGCGGGGGCGAGCTCGCTGGGGCTGGCCTTGGTGCTCGCGCCGGGTGTGGCGTATGCGCAGGATACTGATGCTGATGGTGTCTCCAGCGCTGTCGACAACTGTCCTACTAGGTTCAATCCAGGTCAGAACAACCAGGATGGAGACAGTTTCGGCGATGTTTGCGACAACTGTCCCAGTGCGTTCAATGATGACCAGCGGGACAGAGATGGCGATGGCGTAGGAGATAGCTGCGATAACTGTACGAATTTCGCAAATTCTGATCAGGGCAACATCGACGGTGATCTCCATGGCGACGTCTGTGATAACTGCCCTGCTACTGTCAATCTCAACCAGCGGGACAGCGACGGCGACGGGGTCGGCGACGCGTGCGACAACTGCTCGGGCACGTCCAACACCAACCAGGCGGATGGCGACGGCGACGGGGTCGGCGACGCGTGCGACAACTGCCCGGACACGTCCAACACCAACCAGGCGGATGGCGACGGCGACCGAGTCGGCGACGCCTGCGACAATTGCCCCTCCACCCCGAACGCGGCTCAAGCGAACACCGACGCTTCCACCGGCGATACGCTGGGGGACGTTTGCGATGACGATGACGACGGCGACGGCGTTCCCGACGCCTCCGACAATTGTCCGTTCGCGCCGAATACGAGCCAGGGGAACACCGACCGGACCCTGCCCGGCGGCGATGCGCTGGGCGATGCGTGCGACGACGACGACGACGCCGACGGGGTGCCGGACGCCTCCGACAACTGCATCGAGACCCCGAACCCGGGACAGGAGAACAACCCGAAGAACGGGCCCGAGGATGCGCTCGGCGACGCGTGCGACGACGACGACGACAACGACGGCGTGCTCGACGCGGACGACAACTGCCCGTACGACGTCAACACCAACCAGCTCGACACGGACAATGATGGTGCGGGGAACGTCTGTGATCCCGACGATGACGGTGACGGTCTCACCGATGCCGTCGAGGCTGCGCTCCGCACCGATCCGACAAGCGTCGACTCCGACCGTGACGCTATCGGGGACTTCGAGGAGGTGGCGAACCCCGACGAGCCCGCCGATCCAGCCAACGACACCGACGGCGATGGGACGATCGACGCAAGGGATCTGGACAGCGACAACGACGGGGTGCCCGATCGCAAAGAGGCTGGCGACACTCTGCTGAACACGCCTGCGGTCGACACCGACAACAACGGGACTCCTGACTACCGGGACACCGACTCGGACGGCGATGGCGTGCCCGATGCCGACGACGACTGTCGGCTCGTGCCCGACCCGCCGCCGGGGCCAGGCGAGCCGCAGCCCGACAGCGACGGCGACGGCACGGGTGACGCCTGCGACAATGACGCCGACAACGACGGCGTGCTCAACGGCGCCGACAACTGCCCTTCGATCCACAACCTCTTCCAGGAGAACACGGACCGCGACGCTCTGGGCGACGCCTGCGACGAGGACGACGACGACGACGGCTGGCCCGATAGCGACGACAACTGTCCTTTTGCCGCGAACGAGGACCAGGTCGACGCCGACCGCGACGGCCGCGGCGATGCCTGCGATCCGGACCCCGCGCTCGACGCCGACGGCGACGGCGTGAGCGACGCCGACGACAACTGCCGACTCGTCCCCAACCCCGACCAGACGGACGCCGACGATGACGGCGTGGGCAATGTCTGCGACGACGGCGACGGCGACCTCATCTCGGATCTCGCGGACAACTGCGCCTCGACCGCGAACCCCGACCAGGCCGACAGCGACGGCGATGGCGCCGGCGACGCGTGCGACGACGACTCGGACAACGACGGCTTCCCGGACGCCTCCGACACCTGCCCTCTCGTTCCAAACCCCGACCAGACCGACGCGGACGGCGACGGCCTCGGCGATGCCTGCGACGGCGACGACGGTGACGACGACGACGACGGCATCGCCGATCCCGACGACAACTGCCCTCTCGCCGCCAATCGCAACCAGGCCGACGGCGACGGCGACGGCACCGGCGACGCCTGCGACGATGACGCGGACAACGACGGCATCGCCGATACCGATGACGATTGCCCCCTCGGGGCGAACTCCGGTCAGACCGGCGCCGGTGACGGCGGCAGCGATGACCCCTGCGACGGCACCGGCGGCGCAGCCGGCGACAGCTCCGGCGCAAGCGGCCCGACGCCCCCCTCCTCCTCGGAGGTCGCGTCCGGTCTCGCGTGCGCGCTGCAGCCCGGCGCCCCGCGCGACGCGGCGCTCGCTCTCGCAGCGTCGCTCCTCGGCGCCGCGTGCCTCGGCGCGCGCCGGCGATCCCAGCGCCCCGCCGCTGCCCGCCTCCGTAGCTGAGCCGGAGCCACGGCAGCTGAGCCGGAGCCACGGCCCTCCCATCCCACATCAGCCCCGTGTAGCTGTCGCCTTCCGGTGGAGCTCCCGTCGCTCCGCCGGAAGGCGCTCAGCCAGCAGCAGCCGAGGAGCGGTGTGCGCCCGTCACATCGGCTGTCCGCCGAGGAGCGCGACGCGTCGAGTCACGACGCGCCCCGATCCGCTCGACCGGCCCTGAGCGCTCGTCCTGCGGCGACGCAGCCGCCCGTCATCCGGTCCCACCCCGTGTCTGCGCCCCTCTCGAAGCGCGCGCTCACACACGACCCGCAAGCTCCCGGAGCGGACGTCAACTCCGACGCTCCAGAGCATCGATGGGACGATGTCGTGCGCTGTGGGAGACACTGCGCGCGACTTCGGCACGCTCGAAGTTGACCCGGCGCGATCGTCCTCTGGTAAGATAGCTTGGACGGACGTTGCTGTCCACACAGCGCGTCCAGGGGCACCGGATCATGAACGACGGCGAAGCGGATGTTCTCGCTACGATGCGAGCGGAATTGGAGCTCCTCCGCTCGCGCAACGCCGAGCTCGAGCGGGAGCTCGCCGAGAAGCGGCGGGTGGAGACCGACCTGCGGGAGAGCGAGGCGCGCTACCGGGGCATCGTCGAGGACCAGACCGAGCTCATTTGCCGCTTCCGGATGGATGGCACGCTGACCTTCGTCAACGACATCTACTGCAGGTACTTCGACAAGACGCAGGAGGAGCTGGTCGGCCACCGCTTCATGCCGATGGTCCCCGAAGAGGACGGGCCGCTCCTCGCCCGGCAGTTCGCGAAGCTCGGCCCCGAGAACCCCATCGTCCACACAGAGCACCGCGTCATCCTCCCGAACGGCTCGGTCCGCTGGATGCACTGGACCAACCGCGCCCCGCTCGGCGAGGGGGGGCCGCTCGCCGAGTTCCAGGCGATCGGCGTCGACGTCACCGAGCGCCGGCACGCGGAGGACGAGGTGAAGCGCCTCAACGCCGAGCTCGAGCAGCGCGTGGCGGACAAGACGAAGCGGCTCGAGCAGATGGTCCGCGAGCTGTCGACCCCGCTCATGCCGGTCGCAGATCAGGTCATCGCGGTGCCGCTCATCGGCTTCCTCGACAGCGACCGCGCCGCGGCGACGCTCGAGATCGTGCTCAACGGGGTCGTCACGCACAGCGCCAGGACGGTGGTCCTCGACATCACGGGCGTGAGCGTGATCGACTCCCACGTAGCCGACTCGGTGATCCGGCTGGCCAAGGCGGTGAACCTCCTCGGCTCCCAGGTGGTGCTCACCGGCATCCAGCCGCGGATCGCGCAGACGCTCGTCGCGCAGGGCGTCGGTGTAGGCGGCGTCGTGACGCTCCGGACCCTGAAAGAGGGTATCGCATTCGCCCTGAAGCGCGGGCTCACCGCCTCTCGACCCGCGGTCCACCAGGGCGGCTAGCGCCGAGCCTCGGAGATCCCGCCAAGGGGGGATCACCGCACAAGGGGACCAGAACAACCGAGAAGCGGACGCCGAGGCTCGGCACGTAACATCGAGGAAACAAAGGAAGCAAAGCGAACAAAGCGAACAAAGCGAACAAAGCGAGCGACGCGGCGCGCTGCGCACGGTCGTCCGCGCTCACCGGACAGCCGGTGTAAGCCGGCGAGGGCGCGCCTGCCCACTATCCAGTCTCACGTCCGTCGTGTAGCCTCGGAGACGATGTCGCACACGCAAACGACTGCTCAACCCGACGTGCAATCGGCTGCTCACGGTGCGAAAGCCAGCGAGGGCTTTCTGGAACTAGGAGGGGACATCGACTCGCGCTACGTCAACGAAGATATCGCGCCCGTGCGCTGGGATCAGCGCAAATGGGGGATGAAGGACATCGCTGCGCTGTGGGTCTCCATGTGCGCCTGCACGCCGACGTACATGCTCGCCTCGGGCCTGATCGCCGAGGGCATGAGCTGGGGGCAGGCCGTCCTCACGATCCTCCTCGGCAACGTCATCGTGCTCATGCCCATGATCCTCAACGCGCACGCGGGCACGAAGTACGGCATCCCGTTCCCCGTCTACTGCCGGAGCGCCTTCGGCATCCGAGGGGCCAACGTGCCCGCGGTGCTGCGCGCCCTCGTCGCCTGCGGCTGGTTCGGGATCTCGACGTGGCTCGGCGGGTGGGCCATCTACAAGATCCTGGCGGTCTTCATCCCGTCGATAGAGCAGATCCCGCCGACGGCGCTCGGCATCAACGCCCCGCAGCTCGCCTGCTTCCTGTTCTTCTGGGGCATCAACATCTGGATCATCCGCATGGGCATCGAGTCGATCCGGATCCTGCTGAACGTCAAGGCGCCTCTCCTGATCGGCCTCGGCCTGCTCTTGCTCCTCTGGGCCTACAGCCGCGCCGGCGGGTTCGGCCCAATGCTCGAGAAGCCCTCGTCCTTCGGGGTGGGGCAGCCCAAGGAAGGCCAGTTCTGGACCTTCTTCTTCCCTGCGCTCACGGCGATGGTCGGCTTCTGGGCCACCCTGGCCCTCAACATCCCGGATTTCACGCGCTACGCGCATTCGCAGCGCGATCAGGTCATCGGACAGGCGATCGGCCTGCCGCCCACGATGGCGTTCTTCTCGTTCATCGGCGTCGCCGTCACCTCCGCCACGGTCGTGATCTACGGCGAGACCCTCTGGGATCCGGTCGTCGTCATCACCCGCTTCGAGAACCCGGTCGTCCTGATCATCTCGCTCGCGGCCCTCTGCATCGCCAACCTGGCGACAAACATCGCCGCGAACGTGGTGAGCCCGGCCAACGACTTCTCGAACCTCTGGCCGTCGAAGATCTCCTTCCGCACCGGCGGCCTCATCACCGGCATCATCGGGATCCTGATGCAGCCGTGGCGGCTCGTCAGCGACCCGACGGGGTATATCTTCACCTGGCTCGTCGGCTACTCCGCGCTGCTCGGCCCCGTCGGCGCGATCCTGATCGCGGAGTACTACGTCATCCGCAGGACCAACCTCGAGCTCGCCCAGCTCTACAAGCGGGAAGGGATCTACTGGTACGCGAACGGATGGAACCCCATCGCGATCGTCGCCCTCGTCGCCGGCATCTTGCCCAACCTGCCTGGCTTCCTCGGCACCATCAAGGTCGCGACGGTCTCCAGCACATGGATGGATCTCTATAGCTACGCCTGGTTCTCGGGCTTCGCCATCTCGTTCGTCCTCTATGTCGGCCTCTCGCTTGTGCGCCGCCCGGCCAAGCTCGCCGCGGCCTGACCTTCGCTGCCTCGCGTCGAGGCGCTAGTCCCCACCGCCCCTCGCTATCTGCCCGAGCCCTCGGCGACCGCTCCGTCCTTCCCCGCGGAGCGCGCTCCAGAGGACACCCTCTCCCTCGGGAGCGCCGCCGGCTCCTCGCCGGTCCACGCGACGGCCCCGCGCGGCCCGATGGGCTGTCTTTGTGTGCGGGCATTCATGCGCCGGACATCGACGAGACTCCTCCACGTCCGCAACGTCGTTGTGGGGCGGGGCCTTACCGTGGGAGACGTGTGGTGTGTTGTGGAGCGCTCGCCGCCGAGGCACTCCGCGCTTGAAAAGTGTCTTGCCAAACAACGTGTGTTGATTCCACTCGTGTCTCTCTTGCTCCGTGGGCGCGGTTCGATCGAACATAAAATGTCGCTCTTCTCCCGCCTTCGAGGTGCCCATGAAAAAGCTCGTCCTCTGGTCGATCCCGGCGCTCGCCCTGGCCGCGTGCGCTGATAACGGCACATCTGTCGACGAACCCCAGACCGTCGCGAGCGCGCCGAGCACGCTCGCCGCCGCCCGGCCCTACTCCCTCTTCGAGAGCGGCCAGGTCCGCCCTCTCGCGCTCTCGCCCGACGGATCGACGCTCTTCGCCATCAACACGCCTGACAACCGGCTCGAGATCTTCAAGGTCAAGACGGGCACGCTCGAGCACCGCGGCTCCGTCGCCGTGGGCATGGAGCCGGTCGCCGTCGCGGCGCGCAGCAACGACGAGGTCTGGGTCGTCAACCACCTCTCCGACAGCGTGAGCGTGGTCGACGTGTCGAAGCCGAGGAAGCCCCGCGTCGTGCGCACCCTGCTCGTCGGCGACGAACCTCGCGATATCGTCTTTGCCGGCGCCAACAAGGGCCGCGCCTTCATCACCACGGCGCACCGCGGGCAGAACAGCCCTGTGAACCCGGCGCTCACCACGCCGGGCGTGGGCCGCGCCGACGTCTGGGTGTTCTCGGCGGCGAGCCCGAGCCCCGCGCCGCTCACCATCGTCACCCTCTTCAGCGACACGCCGCGCGCGCTCGCGGCCACGCCCGACGGCTCGCGCGTCTACGCGGCGGCCTTCCACTCCGGCAACCGCACCACGGTGATCGAGACAAACGTGGTGAACCTCGGCCTCGGCCTGCCCCCGCCGACGACAAACGCCGCGGGGGTCACGCAGCCCTCGGCGCCGCTCATCGTCAAGTTCAACGGCACGCACTGGGTCGACGAGCTGAATCGATCCTGGGACGACAAGGTGAACTTCACGCTGCCCGACAAGGACGTCTTCGTCCTCGACGCCCTGGCCAACCCGCCCGCGCCCGTCGACGGGCCCGGGGGCGTGTTCCGGGGAGTCGGCACCGTCCTCTACACCATGGCCGTCAACCCGGTGAGCGGGCGCGTCTACGTCGCCAACACGGAGGCGCTCAACGAGAACCGCTTCGAGGGCCCCGGCGTCTTCGCCGGCCACACGGTGCGCGGCCGCTTCAACCACAACAACATCACCGTGATCGATCCCGCGACGGGCACCGTGGCCCCGCGGCACCTGAACAAACACATCGACTACAGCACGTGCTGCGCCCCCGTCCCGAACGCCGAGAACCGGAAGAGCCTCGCGCTGCCCCAGGGAATGGCCGTCTCCAGGAACGGAAAGAAGCTCTACGTCGCCGCGCTCGGCTCGGACAAGATCGGCGTCTTCAACACCGCGGCGCTCGAGGCCGACACCTTCGTGCCGAAGCTCGCGCGCCAGATCCCCGTCTCCGGCGGCGGGCCGACCGGCGTGGTGCTGGACGAGGACCGCGGGCAGCTCTACGCCCTCACGCGCTTCGACAACTCCATCTCGATCATCGACGTCGATGGCAGGGCCGAGATCGCGCACGTGCCCATGTACAGCCCCGAGCCGGAGAGCGTGGTCCGCGGCCGCCGCTTCCTCTACGACGCGTCGTTCACGTCGAGCCACGGCGACTCGGCCTGCGCGAGCTGCCATGTCGACGGCGACCTCGACAGCCTGGCGTGGGACCTCGGCGACCCTGACGCGGTGACCACGCCGATGCCGGGCCCGTTCGCGCTCGATCCGGCGATCTTCGGCGCGCCCCGCGAGTTCGCCGCGATGAAGGGGCCGATGACGACGCAGAGCCTGCGCGGGATGGCCAACCACGGGCCGATGCACTGGCGCGGAGACCGCACCGGCGGGAACGACGCGCCGAGCGCGCAGCCGGACAGCGGGACCTTCGACGAGGAGGCCGCGTTCAAGAAGTTCAGCGTCGCCTTCGTCGGCCTGCTCGGGCGGGACACGACAATCCCCGCGGCGGACATGCAGGCGTTCACCGACTTCATCATGCAGGTGATGTATCCGCCGAACCCGATCCGGAGTCTGGACAACTCGCTCACCGCCGATCAGGCGGCGGGCAAGGCCTTCTTCACGCTGCCGGCCAGCGAGGGCGGCGCGTGCGCTTCATGCCACGTGCTCGATCCCACGGCCAACAGCGAGTACGGGGTCCCGTTCCCCGGCTTCTTCGGGACCGACGGGCGCTACACGTTCGATTTCATCTTCCAGAGCTTCAAGGTCGCCCAGCTCCGGAACGTCTATCAGAAGGTGGGTATGTTCGGGATGGTGCAGAACCCCCGCTACAACAACCGGAATTTCGAGTTCCAGGGCGATCAGATCCGCGGGTTCGGCTTTGGCCACGACGGGACGATGGATACGATCTTCCGGTTCCACGATCAGAACGGCTTCAACGAGGCGCCGGGGATCGCCGGATTCCCGCCGGGCGCGGCGGGCGACGTGCTGCGCCGGCAGGTGACCGACTTCCTGCACGCCTTCGACAGCAACCTGGCGCCCATCGTGGGCCAGCAAGCGACGCTCGCCGGCGCGGGCGACGCGGCGGCCGATGCGCGCGTGGATCTCCTGATCGCGCGCGCCGACGCGGGGGAGTGCGATCTGGTGGCGAAGGTCCGCATGCACGGCGATGAGGTCGGCTTCCTGTACCAGGCCGGTGGCACGTTCCGGCGCGACAGGGCGGCGAGCGCGGCGATCAGCGCGGCGGCGCTGCGCGGGATCGCGGCGCCGGGGAAGGCGCTGACGTTCACCTGCGCGCCGCCAGGCTCGGGGGTGCGGATGGCGCTCGATCGCGACGGCGATGGGGCGCTCGACGGCGACGAGCTGGACGCGGCGACCGACCCGGCCGATCCGGCGAGCACACCCTGAGGCGCCGCGCGGCGCGCCGTCGGCGCCGCGCGCCGCCTCGCGCGCGATCATCCGCGCCCGAGGGCGATGACCGCGCCGCTCACCGCGGCCGAGGCTTCCTCGCGAGCCACGCCCGCTCCCCCCAGGGGCACGTGAAATCCAGCGGCTTCGTCAGGATCCAGAGCACCGGCAGCGGCGGCGGCGCCGGGGGCGTGGGCCCCGCGCCGTCCGTGAAATAGATGACGCCGGAGACCTTCCGCGCCGCCAGGAACTCCGGGGCGAACACCGGCCGGAGATCGGTCCCGCCGCGGCCGCCTACCTCGTCGAGCCGCCCCTCGAACGCGTAGACGCGCCCGATCTCCACGTCGCACTCGACGACGGTGATGCGCGCGACCTCGCTCATCGCCTGCAGCTGCCGGGCGATCTCCGAGAGCTCCTCGCGCCGCATGCTCATCGACGTGTCGATCGCCACGAGCACGGACGGCTTGGCGATCGCGCGGGGCGCGTACGTCCTGCCCGGGACCTCGCCGATGCGGTGCGGGAAGCGCCGGTTCGGCCGCGCGTACGTGTGCACGGGCGCGCGCTCCCGCGCCACGAACATGCGCAGCGCGGTCTTCCAGTCGAGCGGGTACGCGCGCGGGCCGAGCGCGTCCGTGAGCTCCTCGATGAGGCGGCCCGGCGTCTTGCCCGCGAGCAGCGGGCCGGGGAGGTCCGCTGGGTCGCCGTCGCCCGCGAGCGCGTCGGCCTCCTCGGCGGCGCGCAGCAGGAGCTGCCGCGTCTGCTCCACTGCGCCCGGCTCCCGCGAGGGGCGCCGGAGCACGCGGTGATCGTCGACGGCCTCGCCGCCGCGCTGCGGGAGCTTGCCCTCGCGCGCCGCGCTCACGAGCAGCTCGTAGCGCTCGAGCGTGCTCTGGCCGCCGCGCAGGCCGATCGGGGCGTAGGGCTGCCAGCGGATCGGATCGGGCAGCGGCTCCTCGATGTACTCGTTGGCCGACATCTCCAGGGCGAGGTCCATGAGCTCCGGCTCGTCCGCGCCCGCGAACTTGGGGTGGCACAGGTGCCCGAGCGCCACGTGGTGCACCTCGTGCAGGAGCACGCCCCGCAGGAACACGGGCTCGTTCATGAACGACTCGACGTTGACGTGGAGAAAGAAGCGGCCATCGAACAGCGAGACGGCCATGCGCTTGACCGAGGGGTCCGCGACAGGCGCGAGCCGCGCGAGGATCGCGGCGTAGCAGGGGTACCGCTCCAGGAACCCGGGATCGCGCACGAAGGCGTCGAGCCACGCGGCGACCGCGTCCTCGGGCACCTCGGCGCGCGCCGCGGCTTCCGGCGCGGGCATGGCCGCGTCCCCGCGCCCTCTCATTGCGGACGGACCGGCGTGACGCCGTGCTTCTTCAGCGCGCCCGCGAGCCGGAGGGCCCAGTGCTCCGGCAGCTGCGCGAGCAGCTGGCCCAGGCACACCCGCGCGACGTTGCTCCGCCGCACGTCGACGAGCTTCGCCTGCTGCGCGAGGTGCGCGGACAGCGCGGTCACGACGAGGCCGACGCGGTGCTGCCGCAGCGGATCGGCGCGCCACGCCAGCACCTTCTGCTCGGCGGCGCTGCCCGCGTAGTTCTGGAGCAGCTCCTCGGGGCGGACGTCGATGAGCTGCGTCGCCGTCGCGTTGCCCCCGAGCGCGTCCTGGAGGCGCTCGCGGTGATCGCCGGGCAGGTCGGCGAGCAGCGCCTCGAACGCCCCCAGCGACAGCTTGCGCTGCGCCGCGAGCACGCCCACCTCCGGCCCTTCGAGCAGCGGCGCGAGCCGCGCCGTCACCTCGTCGAACCGGTCGGTCTCCCCGCGCTCGCGCGCGGCGCGCAGCACCTTGCCCGCCGGCGAGCTCGGCCCGTAATCGGCGAGCAACGAGCGCAGATCGAACGGCAGCCGCGTCGACCAGGCGTCCTTCGACGCGAGCAGCAGCTCGACCCAGCTCGGAGGCAGGTACCCGCCGAGCGCGTCGCGCAGGAGCACGCCGTCCGAGAGCTCCTCGGGGCGGAGCGCGCTCAGCACGTGCGACGTGTACGTCCAGGTGCGCGGCGGGATGTCATCGAGGATGCGCTCGTGCGCCTGCGCGAGGGCGATCACGCCCGGGTGGAGTCCGTTCACCTGCGCCCAGGCGAGCCAGGACGCCCGGTCGGCGCGGACGTTCAGGTGGAGGAACCGCGCCCGGAGCGCGCGATCGAGGGGCGTGACCTGGTAGTCGGCCGACTCCGGGTTGACGGCGGCGAAGCACACCCAGCCCGCGGGCAGCTCGTACTCGTGCAGCCGCCGGGCGCTGAGCAGCTGGAGCGCCGGCTGCTGGATGTACCGCTCCGCCCGGTTGAGCTCTTCCAGCATCAGGATGCCGGCGCCGTCCTGGGGCAGCACCGACGGCGCCGCGTAGGTGGTCCGGCTGTCGCGGATGACCGGCAGGCCCACGAGGTCGGGCGGCTCGAGGAGGCTCAGGTCGAGCACGACGGTGGCGATGCCGAGCCGCTCGGCGAGCTGCCGGACGAGCTCGCTCTTGCCGATCCCCGTCGGCCCCTCGAGCAGCACCGCGCGGCGCGCGCGGTAGGCGAGCTCGAGCACGGCCTCGAGGCGCGGCCCGACCGGGACGGGCGCGGAGCGCCCCTCGAGGAGGCTTTGGGAAGTCGCCGCGGCCGGCTTGACCGGCGCGTTGCCATCGGATCTGGGCTTCGTCACGGAGGTGGGAGCGGGGGCCTCGCGAGGGCGCGAAGAAAGGACCGCCGAGGCCCGGGGCCCAGGAGGATCGGCCCTTCCGTGCCCGACGGGTCTTCGGCGCGCTTCGTCTTTCTTGCCAGGTCGCCCGGAGCTCTAGCAGCCGCTGCGCGGCCTGTCATTCGCCACGCGACGGGGCGGGCTGCGGCGCGCTCAGGCGCGCGCTCAGGCGCCAAGGAGCAGCCCCAGGGCGGTCGCGAGCGCGGCGTCGCTCCACGAGGCCAGCCCGCGGGGGAGGAGGACGGTCACGTGGTGAGGCTGGCCTTCGCAGCTCCGGGACCCCTCGTAGGTGCGCCCCGTCCGCGTGAGCTGGTAGCTGCAGCGCCCGATCGTGCCCGTGAGCTGCCGCTCGTCCAGGCGATAATCGGAGGGGGCGCCGGCCAGGAGGCCCTGCGCGCGGAGCGCTGCGTCCGCCCGGCTCACCGAGAGGTGGAGCGGCATGGCGCCGACGATGCCGGCCGCGCCCTGGTCTGTCGCGGTGACGTTCACGGCGCGGTCGAACGCCACGCCCCGGACTGTCTGCGCGTCGCGCCCTCTGTCGGCGGCGTACACGCCGAGGTTCACGTCCGGGCCGACGACGCGCCCTGGCTCGATGTCGGCGCTCACGAGGTCGCCCCGGGCGGTGAGCAGGATGAACTCGCTCGGCCCCGCGGCGCGCAGGATGTCCTCGCGTACAGGGGACTCGGCGGCCGGCGCCGTCCCGCACGCTGCGGTGAGCGACAGCGCGAGCGCGAGCGACCAGCGAGCGTGCCCGGGGAGAAGGTTCATCCGCATCGCAACACCTCGACGCCCGATCGGGTATGCCCGATCGGCCACGCGCAACGTGATGCCGGTGATGCCGGACCGGTAGACGCCTGTACCGCCGGGAGCGCACTTCGAGGATCCGTTCCTGATGACATCAGGACGAACCTGGCTCCTCCGTCCCGAGGGCTCCTCCGATTCCGCCCCCCTCTGCACCATGCACAGCAGAGCGGCGGTCACCCGCACAGGAGACGGGCCCAGATCGGCGTTTTCGGCGCGGAAGCGCACTCCTGTGCGCCGAGTACCGAAAACGTCGAGGTGGGCCCGTCTCCTGTGCGGGTGACCGCCGCTCTAGCGGGGCAGCTCGAGGGGGGCGCAGGTCGAGACGCCAGCGCCGACGATGCGGAAGCCGATGTCCGTCATGTAGTCGACGTCGATCGAGCCGTCCGACGGGCGATAGCGGCTCACGTTGGTGGTCCGCGACGGGGACCCGAACGGGTCCGGGGCGGTGTAGAAATAGAAATCGCCGCCCCAGAACGAGAATGCCCACGAGCTGGGTCTCTCGATGCCCGGGAGATCCGTGGCCTCGATGATCTCGCCGGTATCCTTGTCGATCTCGGCGAGCTGCACCGGCGTGGTCGTGAAGAACCCGAAGAGGCGCCCGTCCCCCGTGCCGGTGAGCTCCGCCGAGGTGTCGCGCATCGAGCCGCTGAACTCCCCGACCGGCGTCACCGACGCGCCCTCGATCCTCCCCAGCCCGATGCCCGGCGTCCCTGTGGCGCCCGCCACGAAGAGCTCCTCCGCGTCGGGGCGCGAGAGGTCGCTCGAGAAGCCCATGCCGAGCCGGGCCCACCCTTCGGCGAGCGTGGCCCCGGAGGGCTCGCAGCTCGCGTCCTCGGTGCTGACCTTGAACAGCGTCCCCTCGCTGTCGTCGGGCTCCACGTAGTTGACCCACGCCACCGCGTTCCGATCGACCGCCATCGAGTTCGGCTCCATGCCGGTCCGGCAGCCCAGGACACCAATCTTCGTGAACTCCTTGCGATCGGGCCTGAAGCTGTAGAGCTCGTTATCCTGTGAGAGCACGTACACGAGGGAGGCCCGGTCGATGCACCCATTGTCAGCGGGGACACTCCCTTCGTCCCCACTCCCGATGTCGCCGCTGTTCTCGCCGTGTCCAGAGCCGGTGCCAAAGTCGTCCTGGCCACCTGCGCCGCCTCCGCCGCCGCTATCGCCGGCGCCCGAGGACTGACTCGTGTCCGCCGCGGACGTGCCGCTGTTGGACGCGTTGCAGCCGCCCGCCGCGAGCGCGATCCAGAAGCACCATCGTGCGATTCGCATATCCGCTCTCCCTTTCGCGTGGTGCGCTCTTATAGCCGCGAAGCACGCGTCCGGGTACACGAAGTCGCGCTGTCGATCGAAGAGGCGCCCGGGTCGAATGGGCCATTGCGGGCGAGGTCATCCGTGGGTGAAGATGACTCCGCCCGACTGGCAACGAAGAGTCGCCAGGCTCCTCTGTGTCACCCGGCTGACGATCCGACCGGGAGCGCGAGGCGCTCTCGTCATCTCGGAGCCAAGGAGAGCTCGCAAACCCATCTCATCCGTGGGGCGGCGAGGACAAGAGGGCTCGATCTGCCGTGAAGATGCGATGAGTCGAGCGCATTCCGATTGGCTATGAGAGGTGAACGGTATTCCTCGTGCCCTACGCGCGCTCGAGCTCCTGGCCGAGGACGAGCCGGTCGCGTGTCCGCCGGGCGCGAAGGGGCGATGGCGCGCGACGTGAGGCGTCGCGGCGCCGGCGCGCCTACCGCTGCGACCGCTCGAGCGCGTCCACGGCGTCGAGCAGGGGCCGGAGCTGCGCGCGCTCCTCGTCGGAGAGCGGCGCCTCGTCGATCTCGTCGCGCAGGGTGCGAGCGAGCGCGTGTTCGCCCAGGACGATCGCGAGCTCGAGCCGGGCGGCGAGGGCGCGGGTGCGCTCGAGCGGGGCGTCCGGCCCCTTCCGGGCGAGCGCCACGTCGAGGACCTTGGCGGCCGCGGCGTCGTCGTTCTTGAAGTCGCGCAGCCGCGCCGCCGCGCGCAGGGCCTTGCCCAGCCTCGAGTCCGCGCGCGATCCGGCGACCCCCTCGTCGTCGTCCGGCGCGTCCCGACGGATGAAGATGACCGAGTTGCCCGCGACGTCGACCACCGTGAAGCGGCTCTGCCCCTTCTTCATGCGCGAGATCCGGGGCAGACCGGAGATCGGCAGCTTGCCGTACGCCCGCCGCAACCCCTCCGCGAAGGTCTCGTGGAGGCGCTCGACCTCGGGGACGATCACGAGGCATGTGCTGTACGCCTGTCTGGGATCCAGCGTCATGCCCATGAAGTGCAAATGGACCTCCCCGCGACGCGTCGCCGCATACACGTTCGGCGCTGTCTGCTGGTGGGTTACCTCGAAGCCCAGGGCGCCGTAGAACGCCAGGGTCTCGGGCAGCGACACGCACGGGAGCACGGGAATCGTCATCGCTCCGCTCATGAGATCACCCCTTTCGAGCGGGTCGCGCCGGCGACGCCGCGTCCTCCTCGAGCACCCGTCGGGCCTGTCGCAGCGCATCGACGGTCGCGCGCAGGCTCGACAGGTCGAGCCGCTTGCCGATCCGGTCCGCCCATGCGGCGTGGCGTGCCTCGACCTGCCGCAGGGCCTCGCGCCCCGCCGCCGTCATCGCGATGAGCTTGGCCGTGCGGTGGTGCGGGTTCTCGATGTACTCGACGAAGCCCTCGCGCTCGAGCGCGTCCGCTATCTGCTGCACGCCCTGGCGGGTCAGCCCCATCGTCCGCGCGACGTTCGAGACCGGCGCCGGGCCATGGTCCACCACCCCCAGGACCTGCCAGCGCGCGCTCGTAAGCCCTGTTGGCCTGGCCAGGTCGTCCCCGGCCTCGAGCGCCAGGCCGTTCAAGCGGAACACCTCGATCACGAGCTCGCTGAGCGCGGCCGCCTCTGCGGTAAGCATCGCCATTGGCAGTATGTTGTCGTATTGACAAGTTGTTGTCAAATGGCGCATCGGGCGGGCGCCTCGCTCGGCCGCCTGGCCTGCAGGTCAGGGAACTCGGCCTGGCATGGAACCTTGGCGGGGTATTCGGAGGCGCAGGCGGATCGATGCCAGATTTGAAAGCAGAGATCTCAAAATCGAAAGACGTCAGGGGCATCCTTAGGGGTAACCCCAGGAGTGGTGAAGGGAGGAGCCTTGGCCCGTGTCCTGCAAGACACGGACGCCAGAGCGCCCGTGACGGCTTCCCCCCCCCGCCGTCGAATGGGCGCTCTGTTTTTTGTGCTCCCGGGTCGGAGAAGGACACGCGCCGCCCCCGTCGAGGTGCTCACCGGAGCGTTGTCGCCGTTCGAGCGCGGGATGCGCGCGCAGGGGACGTGATCGACGGAGCTCGCAGGGGATTCCCAGGCTTCCGCCGCGCGGCTGAATTTGCTACTGCCGGGGCGACAGCGGGGTGGTTCTCCCTGCTCCCCGGCGGCGTATTTACGACATCCGCGTGAGATCCCCAGGCGCACTCCCCTCCCTCGCGCTCGCGGCCGTCGCCACCTTGTACGCGGGCGAGGCACGCCCTCAACCCGCAGGCCGTCCGGCCGGTGAACCGGCTGGAGCCGAGGTGGCGCCTGCGCCCGGCGCAGCCCCTGCCGAGCCGCCTGCGGCCGGCGCAGCCCCTGCCGAGCCGCCGGCGCCCGTGGTTCCCGTCGAGGCCGCCGCCGCACCCGCCGGGATCGAGGTGACCGTCGAGGGCAACCGGGCCCCGCCGGGCTCCGTCTCGCTCACGCGACGCGACGTCCGCGAGCTGCCCGGCGCCCTCGGCGATGCCTACCGCGCCATCGAGATCCAGCCCGGCGTGACCTCGATCGCGAGCGGCATGCCGTACTACTACATCCGCGGCGCGCCGCCGGGGAACATCGGGTACTTCTTCAACGGCATCCAGGTCCCGCTCCTCTTTCATGTCGGCGCCGGCCCCAGCGTCATCCCGGCCGCCATGGTCCAGCGCGTCGAGATGCACCTCGGGCCCTATCCCGCGGACATCGGGCGGCTCGCGGGCGCCGCGATCGAGGCCGAGAGCGCGCCGCCGTCCGACGTCTGGCGCGGGGAGGGGAGCCTCCGGTTCATCGACCTCGGAGGCGTCGTGGAGGGGCCGATGGACAAGGACACCCACGTCCTCGTCGGAGGGCGCTACGCCGCGGGCGCGGCGCTCACCTCGGCGCTCGTCCCGAGCGTCGACGTGGGGTACGCCGACTATCAGGGCCGGATGACCTACCGGCTCGGACCGGAGGAGCGCTTCACCGTCTTCGCCTTCGGCGCATACGACTACCTCGCCAGCATCGGCAAGGAAGACGGCGCCGAGGTGACCGACGTCCTCCTCGACAGCGATTTCCACCGGCTGGACCTGCGCTACGACCGCGACGAGGCCGCCTCGGGCGCTCGCGTCAGCTCGGCGCTCACCCTCGGGCTCGACCGGTCGCGCGGGGTCGGCGTGGAGAGCGCCGAGGCGTTGAAGCTCAACGCGCGGATAAGCCTGGCCCGGCCCATCCTCAAGGGGCGCGCGCTGCTGCGGCTCGGCGTCGACGCCGCGGTCGACCGCTACGACGTGACGCCGCGCTCCAGCACATCCGACGGCGCGCCCGACGACGGCGCGCCCGACGACGGCGCGGCCGGGGAGGAGGACACACCCGCCGAGGGGCCGGCCCAGCTCGACGAGAGCTTCCCCGAGCTCTTCCGCAGCCGGCTCGACCTCGCGCTGGGCGCGTGGGCCGACGCGCTCATCGTGCTCGACGAGCGATCGTCCATCACGCCCGGCGTGCGCGTGGACCACTACACCTCGCTCGGCAAGAGCGCGCTCGCCGTGGATCCGAGGATCGTCGGCCGCTTCGGCATCGGCGACCACGTGCGGCTCATCCCGGCGTTCGGCGTCGCCTCGCAGCTGCCCGGCCTCGCCCCGCTGCCGGCGCTCCAGATCGGCGGCATCCCAGGGGGGCTGCAGCGCAGCCTGCAGTCGAGCTTCGGCGTCGAGGCCGACGTGGGGCCGGTCAACTTCAGCGCCTCGGTGTTCCGGCAGGTGACCTTCGGCCTGAGCGATCCGATCGGGACGGGTCGCGGCACGAACCTGAACACGGAGCGCTTCCTCACGCGGAGCCTGGGCGACACGTACGGCCTGGAGCTCGGGGCGCGCGGGGCGCTCCGCCGCGACATGTTCTTCCTGGCGTCGTACACGCTGTCGCGCTCCACGCGCACGCGGGGCAAGGCGACGATCCCCTCGGCCTACGACCGGACGCACGTGGCGCACCTCGCGCTGCTCTACGACCTCGGACGCGGCTGGCGCGCCGGGATCCGCCACGTCTTCTACACCGGCTTTCCCGCCGACGAGGCCGCCCCGGGGCGGTCCCCGCGCGAGCATCCGGATCGGATACAGCCGTTCTACCGGCTCGACATGCGCCTGTCGAAGCGCTGGGCGCTCGGCGCGCGGGGCTATCTTGGCCTCGTGTTCGATGTGCAGAACGCGACGCTGGCGAAGGAGGTGTTCGACGTGAGCTGCGACGGAGGCCGGTGCACGCCGCGGAAGCTCGGGCCGATCACGATGCCGGGGCTCGCGATCGAGGGCGGGTTCTGAGGGGGAAGCGGCGGGCGCCCTCTGCGGGGACGCCCTCTTCATGCCGCCCATTGCACCCCCTGCTGGATCGCTGACTGCGAGCCCGTGGCGGCTCGCGCCGCGTGCCAGGCTCATCTTCTTCGCCGCTGCTCCCGCCTCCGTTTGTGGCTGAAGCCTGGCGCTGCACGTGTCCCACGCGACAAGGCCTAGACGGAACGCGCTGGATCCGCAGGGGCTGCCAACGCAGGATCCAGGTCGCCTGCCACGCCGGGCGATGCGTCTCGTGGAGCGCGCCACGGGCGCCGCACCTCGGGCAACACGTGGGCGCTGGCGAGCTCGCGCCAGACTGCGACCGAGGTCAGCTCGGTCGTCCCATCGGCGCAGCGGGCCCGCTCGAGGGCGGCGGCCAGCGCCGAGGCACGTTCGAGGATTGCGATCTGCTCGTCCGCGTCGAAGGGCAACTCCTCCGCCGTTGCGCCATCCTCGCGCATCCTGTCGAGCGCGGTGACTTCAACGAAGCGACTCAGCGCGCGAGAGAGCGCCTCCACATGGCGCGCCTCGAGGAGCGGCTGCCGCCGGTTGACGAGTGCTGTCACACCGGAGAGGGTATGGGTCAGGCCAGGATGTCGCCCCGTCTCGACGCAGGCGACGAGCGCGTCGACGAGGTATGCAGGCGGCGGCGGCGCAGGCCCGCCCTCCCCGCTGAGGTCGAGCCAGAGCACCAGGGCCGATACGCCACGGCGCACGTCCTCATCGCGGACCCCGAGCAGCGCGCGGTGTATGTCGGCCGCGGCCATGGCAGGCTCGATCATGCCGAGCAGCAGGAGCGATGGCAAGATGCACACGGCGGCTGCCCGGTGCTGGCAGAGCTCCTCGGCGAGCGCCACCGCTTGCGCGCGCGTCTGGGTATCTCCGAGATCGAGGAAAGGCATGATGGAAGTAGACAGAGCGAAGCACATGTCGTGGACCATGTCGCGGGCGCGCCAGCGGTGAAAGGCGCCCGGTCCTGCCGACGACGGTTTTTGAGCTCGCCAAAACTCTACGATTTTGTTCAGTAGAAGGCGCGCCTCCTCATGTACCCACACAACTCTCGGTATTGCCAGGCTACCCTCGTGGAGCTTCGCGATCGGTGCCGTCGTCTCGTTCAGCGCTTGAAGCCAGACTGGGTCGAATGGTGCGTCGCGGAAGTGGCGGGCGATCGCGCGGCGCGCCTCTCCCGGTTGCCGCTCAGGTAGCTTGAGCAAGATCCACGGGAAGAAGCTGATGTCCGCCGGGTAGCTGTGCGAATCTGTCTTGCTCCAGATGGCGCCCACGAGGCTATCGATCTGGCCCTGAGTCAGCGCGTTAGCGAGCGCGAGTGCCACGAGCCTGCAGGATGAGCGCCGGCGCAGCTCCGGTGAGCCCGATCTCGCCCACGTCAGGAGGCGGCTTACGGCCGGCGTACACAGCGCACCGTCGGTAGGAAGGAGCGGTGGAATGTCCTTCCAAGAAATGAGCCAGAACGGCTCTGCCCAGGACCAGCTCTGATTGACTTGCACGCCTGGCTCATCTGGTAGCGGAAACTCCAGCAGCGCTGGCATCCAGGAGGCAATCTGTTGAGGTGTCGCCGCATAGAGGATGCGGCGGAGCAGCCGCCTCATTGAGGCGTGGAGCGCCGTTTCACTTTGGCACACGGCGGATGTGTACAGGGTGCGCGTGAGCTCGAACAGCGCTGCGAGCTGCGCTTCGCTCAAGCGGAACGCGAGCCTGGAGAGCACCTCGGCGGCACCCTCGATGAGCCGCTGAGCCCCGCGCTGGTGGTCCAACATCGGGTCCACCTCCTGGTATCGCGCCAGAGCGCTCGACAGCGTGGCGGTAAGCCAGGCGTACAGCGCGTTCACATCGCTTGTCGGTAGACGGGCGATCGCCACACGGCCGAGCAGGCCCGAGAGCGCCTGGCCCTCGACCAACGTGTCGCTTGAACCATCGAGGATGATCAAGCCCAGCACGAGGCGCGGCGACGCCTTCCAGAGGCGACGTAGCGCTGCCAGGAACGCGGTGCGTGGGAGTCGTCGCGTGGGGCCGTCGTGGAGCGTGTTGATCAGCGCCCACTCGCTGGCTCGCCAGGGCGACCAGTTCGTCCTCCTGTGCACTGCCCCCGGGTCGAAGCCGCGTGTTTCTGCGTGGCGCACGCCGGGCGGCACCTCGCTCAAGGCGTGCTCTCGCTCGCGGAGGTCGTCCCACGGATTGCAGTGGTCGCGCGCGAGCTCACGAAGCCGGCGCTCTCGCTTCTCGTGCTCCTGTCTAGCCATCTCGTCGGCGCCGACGGCGAGCCCCTGGAGCAGGAGCAGGATCCATCCCTCCTCCGACAGGCTCTGGTAGTCGATCCGTGCTCGATCGCGGCCGAGCCGTACGCGCTCCATTGCCCGGGTCGCGATCTCCCACGCCTGGTCGATCTGGCCGAGCTCACCGAGCACTGCTGCCCGCTTGGCCTCCCAGATGGGGAGCGACAGTTCCTCCGGCCAGCCTCGCGCCGCCTTCAACGCCTCACTCGTCTCGAGCCGCACCAGATGGTGCCAGCACTTGTCGTACCACCACCGTGCGCGCCACGATGAGCGAACCTCTGCGATACGCCGCAAGCGATCCATCCAGCGGTCGTGGAGCGCGGCGTCCTGGAACTGCCAGGCGTGGCGCACCAGGGAAAAGGCGAGGTTGACCCACACCTCAGCGAGGGCATCCCAGCGGTGCGACTCCGTCGCGTTATCAGGCGAGAGGGACGCGTCTCGGAGCTCGATTAAACGCGGACGCGGATTGATGTCTTCGAGGGTCCTCTCAATCAGCAGCGGAAGCCTGTCAGGCAGCGGGAGGAGCGCCGCTTCGGCCCGCCAGGCTATCTCGTGGAGCGCTTCAGCCCGTGTGATGAGGGGGAGCTCCTCGAGGAGGTGTGCGCCAGCGTCGAGCTCGAAACGCTGAAGCCAGTCCGCGGTGGCGTCCCAAAGCGCGCGTCGAGCGGGCTCCGGGCATACCGCCCAGCCCGGGTAGGACACGCGCTCGCTCTTCCAGCGGCTCAGAAGGGCCGTCAACGTCGCCTGGGTCAATTCCGCTCGCGACCGCTTGGGCTCCGGCGGCAGCTCCTGCGGATGCGGTGGAGCAAGGATAGGAGGGCTGGGGTCCGCCAGCGTGAGCGTGCTCGCAGGAGGACTGAGCTCCGGCCACCGGCTTCGGTCGAGCGGCTCGCCAGCGCGCAGGGTCTCCAGCAGCCACGCCAGTGCGGCGCGCTGACGCTCGTCGGAGAGGACCCACTCGCGCGACGGGAAGAGCGGGCCCAAGTCCACGGGGATGACCTGCATGTGCTGGTAGTAGCTCCGCTTGGGTGTGGTGAGATCGAGCACGCCACAGAGGTAGATCTTGGGAGCCGTGGAGCCGAGCTGATCGCGAATCCAGCCGGCCCATTGCAGGAAATTCGGGTCTGAGCCCGAGAAGCCCACGAGGCACAGCACATTCTCCATCGCCGATTGACGGACGAGGTTCACGAACGGAGCGAAATCCGCCGGATAGCGTCGGTAATCCTCTTCCGTGAAGATGAAGGGCCGGCGCGCGGGGAAGCTGCCGTGGAGCTTGACGATGCGCGGCCGCTCGGCGCGGGTGAGATCGGCCGGCACGTCGACGACTTCGTACTTTCGCTCCGGAACGCTGCGGCGTGCTCGCTCGAGCAGGGTATCATAGTTGGTCGTGAAGACGTCGGCCCACGGCAGTTGGAGCAGTCGCTGATGCAGCGCTCCCGGCTCGTACTTGCCGTCGGGGACCAACTCGAGGAGCATGTCGTCGAGTCGCGCGCGCCCGTAGGTGTTCTCGTACATCTGGCCGAGCCGGAGGGCATCCTGTTCGGACGCCCTCGGGTCGATGGTCTTCCTGAGCTCGGCCGCGATGTCCCACCAGAGGGGGAAGTCCTGGACGGCTGGGCTCAGCTTGCCTGCGTTGCGGCTCATACCCGCGCCGACGAGGACGGCCGCGCGGCTCTCGGGGCGCCACAGCGCCTCTCGCAAGGCTTCGATATGGACTCGATCAGGTAGTTCGTCCGGGCGCATGCTGCTCCGTCGACCCTAGTCGAGGCGAGGAGCGGCGTGAATCCTCGGCAGCGCGGTGCGTGGCGACGCTCGTCAGCAGTGCGCGCCTCGTGCAGCCGTCCAGCCGCGGCATCGGCCCGTCGCTTGGGACGACATCGAGCGATCCCAGCTTTTCTTGCAGGCGCTCGGTCGGCTCGCTGCGACGAACGACTCCATGCTACCGGTGGAGC
Organism: Sorangium sp. So ce375; assembly: GCF_051473855.1. NCBI lineage: Bacteria > Pseudomonadati > Myxococcota > Polyangiales > Polyangiaceae > Sorangium > Sorangium sp. So ce375. The sequence continues at coordinate 6,639,456 of NZ_CP150335.1, read as the reverse complement.
ACTTCGAAGAGCTGCTTCAGCATGAGGTAGGTTAGCCCCCAGACGACCCGCTCGTCCACGAGCAGGCACGGGAGCTGGAGTACATTCCCCTCGTGCGTGTACGCATAGCGCGAGGTGCGCTCGCCGCGCGCGAGCGGTCCGAGCGGCGTCCAGAGCGCCTCGGCCACCTCGCCGCTCAGGCTGAGCTCCGGCGTGGAGCGCAGCGCGAAGACGAACGGGGCGACGATCATCCCGGCGCGCCGCCCGCGCGCGATCACGGGGACCTCGGGCAGGCGCGCGAGCAGGGTGCCGTGCGCCGCAAGGTCGATCCCTACCTCCTCCCGCGTCTCGCGGATCGCGGTGGTGAGCAGGCTGTCATCCGACGGTTCGCGCCGTCCGCCCGGGAGCGCCATGTGCCCCGACCAGGGATCGGCCGGGTGTTCCGCCCGGCGGATCAGGAGGAGCTCGGCCTCCCCGGGATCCTGGCTCCCCGCAAGCGGGAGCTGGGTTCCCGCCTGCGCTGCCGGCGCCCGCAGGATCGCGGCGACCGCGGCTTGGCGCTCCTGGGTGAGCACGTCGAGCGCGGCCTCTCGCCCTTCGAGGCGGGCCATGATGGCGGCGAGGTCGTACGAGGAGAGCACGGTGGTGAGGATAGCATAATATCTACCGGTACTTACGGTACTTGGAGATCGCCCGCTCCGGCGGGGCTCCGGGAGCGAGCGCGGCGTCGGATCCGGATGCGAGGCGTCGAGCTGCGCTCGGAGCCGACCGTCGCGCGGCGGCGCCGCGGCCGGCCTCGAGCGCGGGCGCCGTCAGGGAGCCGCCGCGGCCAAGGTGTCCCACGCGTCGCAGAGCTCTCTCTTCAGGCCGGCCTGAGGCGCGATCTCGAGATCGATGGCGAGGGCCTCCTCTTCCGCTCCATACCTTGGCCACGCGACGGCGTCCTTGCCGCTCGGGTCCCCGCTCTCTGCGTGGCGCGACCAGTACCCCATGATCGCCTGCGACATCTCGAGCTCGCCCTCGGTCAGCGGGTCCGGCAACAGCAGCGTCGGATTGCCGAACACGAACTTGATCTCGGCAGAATGGAAGGAGCCGAGAGCACCGAGCATCGAGCTCTCGGGCGCATAGGTGAAATGATAGAGGTACGTCGCCGCGCCGCCGGCGGCGATCGCGCGCGCCGCCCGCCGCGTCGGGCACACGAACATCGAATCGCCCAGCGCCGCGTTCGCCGCCGCCTGCGCCGAGCCGTAGGTCTCGCTCGGGTAGAGCGCCACCACCTCCTCGGCGTGGCCGGGGGCGAGCGTCTCGGCGAACGCCTCGAACGCGGCGTCGTCGGCGACGGTCGCGGATTCGCCCCAGAGCACGGCGAAGAGCGCGCCCTCGTCGGCGTTGCTCCCGAGGATCGTCGGCACCTTCTCGAAGCTCCCGGCCTCGAGGAGCTTGCCCGGCACGTCGGGGAGGTTCCAGCCGTCGACGACCGGGAACCACGTCGGGGAGGCGCCGACGTGGAAGGCCTCGCCCCGCTGCAGCGCGCTCATGACCTCCTCGGCCGATTTGCCGCGCAGGCACTCGAGGGGGGAAGGCGCGTCGGCGCAGCCCAGCGCCTCGACGAGCTCTTGCCCCTGCGCGCTGGCCGTCGCCTCGTCCGCGGCGGAGTCGCACGGCCCGCTCTCGATGATGGCGCGCTGGAACAGGCCTTTGCTCCGGGGCGACACCATGTGCATGCAGACGCTGATGCCGCCCGCGGACTCGCCGAACAGGGTGACCCTGCCCGGATCCCCGCCGAACGCGGCGATGTTGGCCTTGACCCACTCGAGCGCGGCGCGCTGATCCTCCAGGCCGTATGCGCCCGTCGAGGGGTGATCGGGATCCTCCGCCCTGAGCTCCGGGAGGGCGAGGAACCCGAGCGGGCCGAGGCGGTAGTTGAGGGTGACCACCACCGAGCCCGTCGTCTCGGAGAGGACCCTGCCGTCGTAATCGGCCTCCCCGCCGCTCCCGAGCTCGAAGCCGCCTCCGTGGATCCAGACGAGGACGGGCAGGGAGGAGGACGCCGGGCGCTCGGGCGTCCAGACGTTCAGGGTGAGGCAGTCCTCTCCCGAGCTCTCGTTGAAGCCCGGCGTGAGCAGGTCCATCTGCGAGCAAGGGATGCCCACCTCGACCGCCCTCCGCGGCTCGGTCCACGGCCCGTGCGGCGCGGGCGGCCTCCAGCGCAGCTCCCCGACTGGCGGCGCGGCGTACGGGATGCCCAGGAAGGTGCGCGTCGCACCGACGACCGCGCCCTCCACCGGACCCGCTTCCGTCTCGACGAGCGGAGGAGCCGCCTCGCCGCCGCCGGACCCACCTGAGCCGCCCGAGCCGCCGGCGCCGCCCGAGCCGCCGGGGCCCTCCGGCGCCTGCTCGCTCGAGCTGCAGGCGACAGCGAGCAAGCCAAGGAGAATGGTGTGCGACAATGAGGGTCGAATAGGCATGATCGTCTCCGTCGAGAGCAAACCGTGAATGCGGGATCGTGGGTGAAAAGCAGAGTGCAACTCCGAGGCGATTGGCGACGGTGAAGGCCGCCTGTCGGCGGAGCAACGTTCTGTGCTCCCGGGGATTCAACCATGAAGCGCGAGGGGCGGGGCTGGAAATTTCCGTGCCGCGGTCTGATCAGCGCCCGTCGTGAGCGCTTCGTGCGGCGCGGTAGAGCCGTCTTGACATGGCGTAAGGAGCGAACGCCTCCTGTGCACATGGCGACTCATGGCGGAGACGAGGGCGGGGAGGGCGCGACCGAGCATCGCCGCCCCGCGCCGCCGCAGCGCGCGTGCGGCGAGCCGCGTTGTGCTTTTGCCGGAGAGCTTTCAGGAAGACTGGCGGGCAGCGCCGCGAGCTCAGCTGTTCACCCGGGACGCTCGGGCGGTCCTCACTGGCCTGCGGCGTAGAACACGCCCCGCAGATCCTCGGTCGCCGAGATGGCCCCTGGCTCGCTGCCGCCCGGGGAGCGCCAGGAGGTCACGCGGAACTGATAGTACATGCCCGGCTCGAGCGGGCCGCCGTACTCGACCGAGACCTCGGCTCCGCCGCTCGATCCCGGGACGTTCGCTCCCGCGCACGTCGGGTCGTCCCCGAGGCACCACACCAGGTCGCCGTAGGCGTTGTAGACGTCCACGGTATAGAAGTCCTCGCTGGCATCGTCTCCCCACCGGAGCGTGGGCGCGCCCGTCACCGGCTCGGGATCCGTCGCGCCCGGGCCGATCACCGGGAGCGCCTCGGTGATCTTGAACGAGGTCGGCAGCGAGACGTCCTCGCCGGGGCTCGGCATCTCCACGGTGACGAGCTGCGTGCCGGCGATGTTCGGATCGGGATCGCGGACGAGGCCGTCGTTCTCGAACGCGGCCAGCACGACGTAGTTGCCGGCGGGGACGCCGGCGACGCTGAATTCGCCGCTCACGTCGGGCGGCCCGCTGAGCGGCGTGCGCAGCCCTCGCGGCACCTCCCCTCGGACGAAGGTGTCGTTGAACGTGGACGCGACCACGAGCACGACGCTGGTGGTCGAGCCGCCGGGGGCGTTGACGATGTTGATCGTGCCGGACAGGGAGCCGAGGGCCGCGTCCGAGCGCGCCAGGTCCACGCCCGTGAGCGCCGCGTCGCCGACCTCCGCGGACTTCGGATCGAGCGCGAGGCCCGCCGCGTAGCCGCTCACGGCGTAGCTGCCGGCCGGCACGTTGAAGATGGTGTAGGCGCCGCCGCGATCGGTCACCGCGCTGAACCCCTTGCCGTCGCCGTCCTCCGCCACGACGAGCACGCCGCCGGACTGCTCGTCCGCGCGCACCGAGCCCGAGATGCTCGGCAGCCCCCGCTGGTCCTCCGGCAGCGCGATCAGCGCGATGTCCGTCAGCGCGGTCGCGATGGTCCACCCGTCTTCGCCCGAGGTCGCCTCGCTCGAGGCGATCGGCAGCGCGGTGCGGAGCCCGCCGGGGAAGGGCTGGTAGTCCTGCGCGCTCGCCCGCAACGTGAAGATCACGTCCTCGATCGGCGCGCCGTTCTCCGTGCGGGGTACCGGGACCTCGAGCACGTAATTCCCCGCGGCGTCGGTGGTCGTCACGTCCGTGATCGCGGTCGCCTGATCGTCGAGCGCGAGCACGAGCGCGCCCTCGATGCCCGAGGTGCTCTCGGAGTCGAAGACGTTCCCCTGCGCGAGGACGGGCGGGTAGCACGCATGGCCGCCCGCGACGAGCTCGGCGCAGGTGAGCCCGCCGGCGCACAACGGGGCCTCCGGATCGCACTCGCCACCTTCGGCGATACCGCAGATTCCCCCGCCATCTCGCGTCTTGCCGCAGACCGCGTCGTCGAGGCAGAGGTCGGGGCCCGCCGGATCACACGCGCCGCCGGGCGGGATCTGGCAGGTGGCGTCCGCGCCGCACGTCGCGCCTTCCGCGCAGAAGTCCTTCGTGTCCCCGGCGCAGGAACCGCCAGGCGGAACTCTGCATGTGCCGTCCTCACCACAGACGGCGTCGCCGAGGCAATAGTCGGTTCCGCCCGCGTCGCAGCTGGCCCCGGGCGGCGCATAACAGATGTGGTCCTCGCCGCCCTCGGCGCACACGAGGCCGTTCGGGCACCCGTCATCCGGAGCACATTCGTCGCCGACCTTCTCCGGGTCAGGCCCGCAGCCCAGCGCGACGAGCGGGAGAGCGACGGCGGCGGCCTGCGCAGCCAGACGAGTGTACTCGGCAATCTTCATTGAAGTGTCCTCCCTCTTGCAAGTGGAAATGCGACGCGGTCGCCAGGGCGGCTCAGCGCTCCTTCGCCCGGGTAATCTCGATGACGTGAGGCGATATCCACTCTCGCCCTGGGTCAACGGGCTGGCCCGCACATGCCACCTGCAGTGCCCGAGCGATCCGTGGACGGCTCAGATTTTATAGGGTCCGAGGAAGTGCCACTTTCCGGGCCAACGACCACGAAGGGCGACACGCGCGCTCGAAAGACGCCAGAGGTGCGTCCGGCGGCGCGCCCTTCCGCACAACAGCGCTACGGCTTCATCAGCGGCGCGCGCTCGCCGCCGCGGGGGGACAAGAGCGCGGCTCGACCGACATCTCGCCGGTGAGCACCTTCAGCGCGATCTTGATCGCGATCGTGAGCACCATGAACCCCACGGCCCAGATGCCCGCCGTGATCTTCCACTCGGCCATCGAGGGCACGTACTCGACGAGCTCGTGCAGGGTGCTCGGCACGAAGCCGGGGATGATGAGGCCCATGCCCTTCTCGATCCAGACGCCGGCGAAGGCGGCGACGCACGCGGCGTTGAGGAAGGACCGGCTCCCTCGGCTCGCCGGCAGGTGCAGGAGCGCCGCGGAGGCCACGTTCAGCGCGACGGCCGACCAGATCCACGGCACGAGCGCGCGCTTTTCGTGCAGGCCGAAGAACAGGTAGGTCACCGCGGTGCTGTGCGTGCCCCCCGTGTAGAGCGACGTGAAGAGCTCCGAGCCCAGCATGAACAGGTTGAGCAGGACGGTCACGCGGAGCACGGACGTGAGCGTGCGGATCGGCCCGTCGCCCACGCGCAGCCGGGTCAGCCGGGCGACGAGCTGGAGCAAGAGGATCACGAAGGCCGGGCCCGTGATGAAGGCCGAGGCGATGAAGCGGGGGGCGAGCAGGGCCGAGTTCCAGAACGGCCGGCCGCCGAGGCCCGAGTAGAGGAACGCCGTCACCGTGTGGATCGAGACCGCCCAGCCGATCGACAGGAAGACGAACGGCAGATACCACTTCTTGTCCGGACTCCTGCCGAGGTACCTCGTGTAGATGAGATAACCCGAGATGTGCAGGTTGATGAACAGGTAGCCGTTCAGGACGATGACGTCCCAGGTCAGCATCGAGATCGGCCAGTTGAACCGCCCGAGCCCGGGCAAGATGTGCCAGAACCTGTCGGGCCGCCCCATGTCGGCCACGATGAACAAGAGGCACACGACGATGGCGGCGATCGCGAGCAGCTCGCCGAGGATCACGACGTCGTGCATCTCGTGGTCGTCGTAGAGGTACGCCGGGATCACCATCATCACGGCGCCCGCCGCGAGCCCCACGCCGAAGGTGAAGTTCGCGATGTAGAGGCCCCACGAGACGTGGTCGCTCATGCCGGTGACCCGCATGCCCTCGGCGAGCTGGTGGGCCCAGGCGTTCGCGCCGACGAGGGCGATCGCGGTGAGCACGGTCATCCAGAGATAGAAGCGCCACGAGCCGTCGAAGCTCTGCCCGATGATCCGGAGCAGGAACCGCGGGTAGGTGATGGCGTGCGTCTCCTTGTCCATCGTGGCTCCGCTCGCTCAGACGTCGAAGAAGTAGAAGAAGCGCGGCCGCGTGCCGAGCTCCTCCTTGAGGATGAAGATCCGCTTGTTCTCGAGCACCCAGCGGATCTCGCTCTTCGGATCCAGGAGGTTGCCGAAGACGCGCGCGCCCGTGGGGCAGGCCTCGAGGCAGGCCGGCATCCGGCCCTCGCGCGTGCGGTGCAGGCAGAAGGTGCACTTCTCCACCACGCCCTGGGGCCGGATGCGGTTCGACAGGTAGCCCTGGTCCGGGTTGATCTCGTCCGCGGGCACCTCGGGCTTCGTCCAGTTGAAGCGCCGCGCGTGGTAGGGGCAGGCGGCCTCGCAGTAGCGGCAGCCGATGCACCAGTTGTAATCGACGGCGACGATGCCGTCGGGCTCCTTCCAGGTCGCCTGGACGGGGCAGACCTTCACGCAAGGCGCGTTGTCGCACTGCTGGCACTGCACCGGCATGTAATACTTGCCCTTCGCGGGCACGGCGTGCTCGTACGTCGCGTCGCCCTTCTCCATGTCGAAGCTTCCCTGATCCATCTCGAGCACGCGGATATAGGAGTTGTTCGTGCGCCGATCGTGGTTGTTCTCCACGTGGCACGCCTCGGCGCACTTCCGGCAGCCGATGCACACGCTCAGGCTGAGCGCGTAGCCGAACTGTACCCCTTCCTGCGGGCGGACGTCGCGGATCGTGACCTCGCGGCCGTACTCCTCGCGCGTCTCCCGCTCGAGGCGATGGATGACGTCGGCGAGCTCGTCCTTCGTCATCTCCTTGTAATGGCGCGTCAGGAACTGATCGAGCGACAGGTCTTTGCTCCACGCGCGGAGCGGCTCCATCGCGTGGGCGAAGGCGGAGGCGCCGAGCGTGGCTCCGAGCACCTTGAGCGCGACGCGCCTGGATGTCTGGGTCATCGGTGGGCTCCTTCTCCAGCGCCGTGCGCCTCCACGAAGCGGTCGCGCGGGGGCAGGACGGGCATCGACGGCTGGAACGCCGGCACGTGCGGATCGTGGCAGTCGACGCAGTGGTTGCGCACCCGCGCTCCGCCCGCGTAACTGCCGTTCATCCCGCCGTGCGCCCCGCTCGCATAGTCGCGGAGCTGGGGTCCGTGGCACTGCGCGCAGAGCTGCATGGCGTCGCGCATCGGGAGGAGCGAGCCATCGGCCTTGCGCAGCGTGTCCTGCTCGCCGATCACGTGGCACGAGGCGCAGCTCAGCCCTCCGTGCTCGAACCTCAGACCGACATGGAACTCGTCGAGCTCCGCCGTCGAGGTGGGCAGCGCCTCAGGCCGGCGGAGCGAATGGCACGTCACGCACGCCGCGCGGATCGGTCGGCCCAGGGAGTCCCGCTTGTCGGTGGGGACGCCGGAGAGCTTGTCAGGGCGGTGGATGCTCGCGGAGGAGATCGGCGTCGCGTCGAGCGCGGGGCGTAGCCCGAGCGGCTGGTCGCGATCCTGGCAGCCTGCCGCGTGCGCCACGCACAGGAGGCCCAGGAGCGCGGCGGCCCCGGGATGAGGAAGAGGAAGAGGGGAGTACACGACGCGGGCCGCATCGCACGCCACGTGCCATCGCGCGTCCGGGGCGTCGCTGTGGCCCGCGGCGCCCCACGGTGCAGGGCGCGCGTCCGGACGCACCGTTTGCGCTTCCCGTCGGTCTTCCCGCGCGGGGCAGCGCCGGTGGGGCGCAGGCCGCAGGCGGCGATGCTCCGGCCGTCCAGAAGCGATCTCGCGTGGCCCGGACCTTGCGATGTCGTGATGCGACGCTCGACCCGCTCGACCCCATCCACCCGATCAAGCTGGCACGCCAATGCCCATCAGCGCTCTTGTTATAACGCTTTCCGACGAGCCCAGCGCGCGAGAGCGCGCGTGTCGCTCGCTCGCCGCGGAGGCGGCGCTCTCGCTCGGTCCTCCGGTCGGATCGAGGCTACCCGCGATCGCCGAGACAGCGACGCTGCTCGCGGGGGAAGAGCTCGTGGAGCGGGTGTTCCGCACCCACGGGGTCGATTTCGTCGACGTGATCTCGGTCGACTTCTCGGATCTGGAGCCATGATGGATCGCCGTGACTTCCTGAGGTGTTCTGCGATGGGCGCGGCGACCGTGGCCGCGAGCCGGCTCGCGCTTGGCAAGGACGGGGTCGCCGCCGCCGAGGCGGCGCCCGCGGCGCGCGCCGCCTCCGATGTGGTCTGGAACAAGGCGCCGTGCAGGTTCTGCGGCACCGGCTGCCACGTGCAGGTGGGCGTGAAAGGGGGCCGCGTGGTCGCGGTCGCGGGCGACCAGAGCGCGGACGTCAACAAGGGCCTGCTCTGCGTGAAGGGGTATCACGTCGGCCTGGCCCTCTACGGTAGAGACCGGCTCACGAGGCCGCTGCTCCGCAAGAACGGCAAGCTCGAGCCCATCGGCTGGGATGAGGCCATCGCGATCATCGCGCGGCGCGCGGCGCAGAACCCGGCCGGGTTCGCGCTCTACGGCAGCGGCCAGTGGACGATCCCCGAGGGGTACGCGGCGAACAAGCTCGTGAAGGCGGGGATCGGGAACAACCAGATCGACCCGAACGCGCGCCTCTGCATGGCGTCGGCGGTGACAGGCTTCCTCTCGACCTACGGCGTGGACGAGCCGGCAGGCTGCTACGAGGACCTGGACAAGTGCGATGTCCTCCTCATGTGGGGCAACAACCCCGCCGAGATGCACCCCGTGCTCTTCTCGCGCGTCGTCGACCGGCGATCGAGGGGCGAGCAGGTGCTCCTCATCGATCTCACGACGCGGCGCACGCGCACCTCGGCCTTCTGCCAGCACACGCTGTATTTCAAGCCGAACACCGATCTCGCGATCGCGAACGGCATCGCGCACCTGCTCGTCGAGCGCGGGACGTTCGACAAGGCGTTCGTCGACAGGTTCTGCAGCTTCCGGAAGCGGACCGAGCACCCGACGCTCGAGGGCCAGCCGATGAGCTTCAACGAGTACAAGATGGCGCTGGCCGAGTACACGCCAGAGCGGGTGGAGGCGATCTCGGGTGTCGCCGCGAAGGACATCCGGATGCTGGCGGAGCTCTTCGGGCGCCGCGATCTGCGGATCACGAGCCTCTGGTGCATGGGGATGAACCAGCACACCCGCGGCACCGCGATCAACGATCTGGTGCACGGCGTACACCTGCTCAGCGGCCATTTCGGCAAGCCCGGCGACGCCCCGACCAGCCTGACGGGCCAGCCGTCGGCCTGCGGCACGGTGCGCGAGGTCGGCACGGTCGCCAACGGGCTCCCTGGCGGCCTCGTCGTCACGAACCCCGAGCACCGGAAGGAAGCCGAGCACCTCTGGAAGCTGCCCGAGGGGCGGATCAACCCGAAGCCCGGCTACCACGCGGTCGACCTCTGGAAGCGCTTCTCGACGCCGAAGGAGCAGGGGGGTGACATCGACACCATCTGGGTGATGGTGACAAATCCAGGCCAGTCGTTGCCGAACACGAACGAGCTCTTCGACGCGAGCCGCAAGATCCCAGGCAAGTTCCTGATCGTGTCCGACGTTTACCCGACGGCCACGGTTCGCGCCGCGGATCTCGTCCTGCCCTCGGCCATGTGGGTGGAGAAGAACGGGATGTTCGGGAACTCCGAGCGCCGCACGCAGCAGTGGTTCAAGATGGTCGATCCGCCCGGCGAGGCGCGGGACGATGCATGGCAGATCATCGCCGTGGCGCGCAAGCTCCACGACATGGGCTTCGCGGGGATGAAGGACAAGGACGGTCGTTTCCTGTTCGACGTCCGCAAGGACGGCAAGGAAGTGCCGGTCTGGGACTACAAGCATTACTACGACGTCAACGTCGACGAGCATCTCTTCGAGGAGTACCGCGAGTTCAGCCGCTTCAAGCACAAGGACCTCGCGCCCTACCGCGAGTACGTCAAGGCGCGGGGCCTGCGCTGGCCCGTGGTCGAGCAGCCCGACGGCACGTGGAGGGAGACGCGGTTCCGCTTCGCGAAGTTCGACGACCCCTATGCCACGAAGGACGAGATCCAGTTTTACCACTCGGTGACCAGGGACGACCGGGCGCTCGTCTGGTTTCACCCCTACGAGCCGCCGCCCGAGTCGCCCGACGTCGATTATCCCTTCTGGCTGTGCACGGGCCGCGTCCTCGAGCACTGGCACACGGGGTCGCTCACCATGAGGATACCCCAGCTCCAGCGGGCGATGCCGCAGTCGTACCTGGAGATGAACCGCGAGGACGCGCGGAGGCTCGGTGTCGGCGACGGCGAGGTCGTGATCCTGGAGAGCCGGCGCGGCGCCCTCGAGCTGCCCGTCTGGATCGAGGGCCGGGGCGCGCCGCCGCCGGGCACGGTGTTCGTGCCGTTCTTCGATGAGACCGTGATGGTGAACCGCGCGACGCTCGAGGCGTACGATCCGCTCTCGAAGCAGCCGGACTACAAGAAGTGCGCGGTCAGGATCCGGCGCAAGCCGCAGGGCAAGCGGGTAGAGGCGCGATGAAGGACGCACGCAGCCTCCACGTCGGCCTCGCGGCGATCGTCGCCATCGCGGCGGTCGGCTACTTCTCCGGAGTCCGCGGCACGGCGCAGGGCGTGGCGGCCCTCCGCGGCGATCCCCCGGCGCCGTCGGCGAGCGTGGAGGCGCGCAGCTATGCCGACATGCGCGAGCGCGCGTACGGACCGAACGCCGGCATGTACGAGGGCGCATTCGGCCGGCTCGAGGCGGCGCGCGCCGATCTTTACGCGCCTGTCGAGCAGTCGGAGGCCGATCGCGAGGCGGCGCTCGGGCGGCGCGCTTCCCGTCGCGCCTATGACGGCGCGCCGCCCACGATCCCGCACCGCATCGAGCAGCTCGGCGCCCCGGATTGCCTTTCGTGCCACGAGCACGGGCTGCGCGTCGCGAACCTCACCGCGCCCATGATGAGCCACCGTCGCTACGAGAGCTGCACGCAGTGCCATGTCGTCGGCGACGACCCGAGGCCGCTCGCGGAGACGCCGCCAGCCCCCGACAACAGCTTTGCGGGCATGGCCTCGCCGCGGCGAGGCGCCCGCGCCTACGAGGGCGCGCCGCCGACGATCCCGCACCCGACGCTGATGCGCTCGGAGTGCGCGAGCTGCCACGGCGTTCATGGCGCCCTCGGCATACGCTCGACCCACCCTTACCGGCAGAGCTGCACCCAGTGCCACGCCCCGTCGGCCGAGCTGGATCAGCACGCGCCGAGGCCTTTTTCGGCGTGGCAGCCGCCGAGCATGGGAGCGGACAGGCCATGAAGCTCCAAGTCACGGATGAGACGGAGATAGGGCCCGAGAGGCCGCTGCCGCCGTTGCAGGAGGCGGAGCTGGACGCGGCGACCCTCGATCAGCTCTTCTTCGACATCGCGGAGGCGGCGGAGCTCGTCTCGGTATCGATCAAGGGCGGTGCGACCGCCCGCGCCGGGGATCTCCCGCCGGCCGGAAGCGGGGGTGACGAGCTCGCCGTCGCCCGCCGCGCGCTCGGCGATGGGACGGCGCTCGGGGTGCAGATCCGTTATCGCTTCGCGGGCTCGGAGTGGTGGGACACGTTGCTCCGGACGCCGTCCGGCGTGCGCCTCGTGCGCGTCCGGCACGAGGACGCCCTGGGATAGCGCGATGCGCGCGCGTGGCGCCGTCGTTCGATGAGCAGGGAAAGCGGTCTCAGAGGCCGACGGTGGCCCGGAAGAGCTGGCCGCGTCCCTCGATGGCATAGCTGCCCGACGAGAACGGGACGAAGATCGAGCCGCCCTGGCGCAGATCGCGGGCAGCGCCGCGCGCGTCGACCAGCGAGGCCTGTCCCCGGGTGCAGAGCACGATCTCCGGGCCGCGGCGATCGTTGGTTCTCCAGGAGGACGCGCCGTCGAGCTCGATGCGGGAGAGCCGGAACTCCGGCGCCGGGGTGTCATAGAAGGACTCCGCGCCGACCTGGCGCGGCACGATGGGCTCCACGCGCCACGGCGCAAAATCGAGGACGCGCACGAGCTCGTCGACGTTGACGCGCTTCGGGGTCAGCCCGCCGCGCAGCACGTTGTCGGAGCTCGCCATGATCTCGATGCCGACCCCCTGCACATAGGCGTGCAGCCGGCGCGGCGGCAGGTACAGCGCCTCGCCCGGATCGAGGTGTATGTCGTTGAGCAGGAGCGCGATCGCGACGCCGACGTCGCCCGGGTAGAGCTCGTGCAGGCGGAGCGCCCAGCCAGCGGCCCGCGCGAGCCATCCGCCTGCCTGGGCGCGCGCCCGGCACGCCTCGACCACCGAGGACACGAGCTCGCGCCGGGCGGCCGGCTCGAGCGCGAGCAGCCCCTGGACGAGCCGCGCGACGGCGGCCGCGTCGATCGCGTCGGCGCCGCGCGGAACGAGCGCGTCCGCTGGGCCTCCGGCGAGGAGCTCGAAGATCTCCGGCAGGGCCGCGGCCGGCCGGAAGCCGCAGAGGGCGTCGAACGGGGTGAGCGCGCAGATGAGCTCGGGCTTGTGGTGCGGATCGCGGTAGGTGCGCTCGGGGGCGTCGACCGGGATGCCGGCGGCGTTCTCCGCGTCGAACCCGCGCCGCGCCTGCGCTTCGTCCGGGTGTGCCTGCAGCGAGAGCGGCTGGTCGGCCGCGAGCACCTTGAGCAGGAAGGGGAGCCGAGCGCCGAAGCGATCGCGCGTCGGTCCGCCGAGGAAGGCGTCCGCGTGCTTGGAGATGGCGTCGATCAGGCGCTCTCGGCCCCCGTCGAGCTCGATGCACGAGGAGGCCGCCGGGTGGGCTCCCATCCACAGCTCGGCCTGCGGCTTGTCGGAGGGGCCCTGTCCGAGCAGCGTCGCGATGGCGTCCCGCGAGCCCCAGGCGTACTCCTGAACACGGTTCTCGAGCGAAAACATACGGATAACGTGCTCCTGCAAGGCGGCACCCTACCTCAGCGAAGCGAAGAAATCAGCTCTTGAGCGGGCCGTGAGCGGGCGCGGTTCCGGCTTTACCGGCTCGTGCGAGCGCTCTACGCTCGCCGGATGACGACGCCCGGGGACGACGCGCGGTTCACGCCGATTCTTTCGAGGCTGCGCGACGCCGCGCTGGCCTATCCAGAGGCCGTGGAGGAGTTCCCTTGGGGTGATCGCGTCGTCAAGGTGCGCGGGAAGATCTTCGTCTTCCTCAACAGCCACGAAGGGAAGCTCCGTGTCACGGCCAAGCTCCCGCAGTCGGGTGAGGCCGCGCTCATGCTGCCGTTCGCGGAGCCTTCGAGGTACAACCTCGGCAAGAGCGGCTGGGTGACGGCGCGCTTCGGCCCGAAGGACCGCGTGCCCGAGGCGATGATGCTCGAGTGGATCGAGGAGAGCTATCGCGCGGTGGCGCCGAAGCGGGTGCTGCAATTGCTGGATGGCGCGGCGCTGGCGCCGGGGAAGCCAGAGAAGAAGAGGGCTGCTGGGGAGCGCACGGCGGCGAGCAAAGGAGAGCCGCGGGGGACGGCGGCTGCGCCGGGGAAGGCGGGGGCGAAGAAGGGGGCTGCGGCGAAGAAGGCGGCGGCGGAAAAGGGTGCTCCGGGGAAGAAGGCAGGGGCGAAAAAGGGGGCTCCGGCCAAAAAGGCGGTGACGGAAAAGGGGGCTCCGGCCAAAAAAGCGGCGGCTAAGAAAGGGCTCAAGGGAAGCCCGTAACGCCGGGGGCGACGTGGCGCCGGCGCAGCGAGTGCAGCGCTCCCGCAAGTAGCGAGAGCGTTTCCTCGCACGCCCGACCGGTTGCGTGGGCTGGCGTCCGGCTGGGCGTCGAGACAGACGCGCCAGCTTGGACCCGCCGGGCGCCAGCTCCGCGGGAAGGCGCGCTGCTTCCCTCTTCCCAGAGTGCGAAATTTATGCAAATGATGTGAGCACCGTTGCTGAGGTGGGGGAAGCGGTGACGTCCAGGATCCGCTCGCAGAAGGTGCTGTGAATGCGCGCGCTCTCTCGAAACAGGCTTCTGTTCCTCGTGCGCATCCTTGCCGCGAGCGCGTTGCCCCTCATTGGCGAGCGGGAGGCCCGCGCCGATGAAGCCATGGGGACTGTGCTCGAGATCCAGGGCGGGGATCTCCTTCTCGATCTGGGGCAGACCACAGGCGTCTCCGAAGGGGCCCGGGTGCAGCTCTGGCGTCCCGTCCGGCTCAAACACCCCGTCACCGGCAAGACCATCACGGATCGGTTCCTCATCGGCACGCTGCAGATCGTGCAGCTTCGCCCGACCATTTCTCTCGCCCAGGTGGTCGGGACAGTCACCAGGACGCCCGCGGCAGGCGACGTCGTGATCGCCTCGGGGATCCCTCCGGCGCCCGCGAAGAAGCCTGACAAGCCGGCGAAGGCGGCGAGCGATTCCACGTATGACGTCCCGTCGGGCAATGCGCCGCGGGCGGGGGATCCCGACGCCGCCGCCCTTGCGGCGATGTTCGAGGGGTTGAAAGGGGCGGATCCGGCGGCGCGCATCGACGCGTACGAGAAGTACGTGCGCGCGTCGCCGTCCAGCCGTTTCGTGTCGGTGCTCAACGAGGAGGCGGAGGCGCTGCGCAGCACGATGGTCGCCGAGCGCAAGGACTCGGAGCAGAAGACCAAGGGTGAGGCCAGCGGCAAGGGAGAACTCCTCCTCGCCTTCACCACGCCGGTCGGAGCTGTCGCCGGCGTGCCCCTCGAGCTCGGGATGCAGCTGCGCGAAGAGGCTGCAGGCGCGGTCGTCCACCTGCGAGTGCCCAAGCAGCCCAACTACCAGCCGTTCCCGATGATGCCGATGGGCCACGGGTATTTCTCGACGGTGATCCCTGCCAGCGCGCTCAGCGAACAACGCATGGAGTTCTTCGCAGAGGCCGCGACGAGAGCCGGCGAGACGGTCGCCGTCGTGGGCACCAGCACGGAGCCGGCAGAGCTGAAGCTCGATCCGGGGCTCCCCGATCATGAGCCGGCGCCGGTCGAGAAGACGGTGGCCGTCTCCACCGACTTCGCAAGCTACAACGGGGTCGAACTCAACGACTACATGTTACAGGTTGAGGGCATGGTGAGCCTCCGGTATGGCGACGCCGGCATCCGGGCGCTCCGGACGGGGTTCGGCGTGTACAGCGGCTACGGTGGCACCGTGTATGAGCTCGATAAGCTCGGCCTCGATCCACGGAAGGTGGGGCTCACGTACGGGTATCTCGAAACGGAGGTCGGCTTCAGTTACGGGGCGTCGCTCATCGGTCGCGCCCTCGTCGGGCTTGGCGAGGGCAAGCTGTCCGGCGGCGGGCACGCCATGCTCCGCCTCGGCAACGACAAGCACACGAACCTGATCCTGGGCGGCGAGTTCCTGGGTGGCATCGGGGCCCGCGGCATCACGCAGCTGGAACTCGCCTCTTTCTGGAGGTTCCCGATGCTGTTCCGGGTGGAGGTGACGAACCAGCCCGCAGGAGCGGAGGCCAAACCGGCTGCCGGGGCCCCCGAGGAAGATGCGGAGGAAGGCAAGGGCGTGTCCACAGGAGCGGGCGAGGTCGGAGCGCGCGGCGTGTTCCAGCTGGGGTGGAGGGCCCTGGACACCCTGGTGTTCAGCGTGCGCGCTTCGTATCAGGGGCGGAACATCAAGCACTCGGGTCCAGGTGTGGGCGCGGCGGTGAGTTACCAGTGGTGATGCTCGGCCAGACACGTGACGTGACCATCTCGGCGCGCTCGTTCGGGCGCGTGCTTGCCTCTCTGTGCGCGGCGGTCCTGGCGGCCGGGCGCCCGGCCACGGCATCGGCTGGGGATGCTCCGGCGGGAGCGCCGGCGGAGACGGGAGCACAGGAAGCGGCGCCGGGGGCCTCCGCGAGCCCGGCTGTCGCGCCGGCCGTCGCGACGGTGGTGCGCATGGTCCACGCGCCGGTCTCGGTGGGCAAGTCCGGAGAGGCGCTCTCCATCGAGGCGAACTTCGACAATGCCCACCTGCTTCGACAGGCATTCGTCGTCTACAAGCTGCCGAATGGAGCCCTGGGGTCGGCGGTGTTTCAGCGGTCGGGCAGCGCCTCGCTCGCCTATGTCGCGGTGATCCCGGCGGAGATGATGGCGCCGCCGGGGCTCGACTACACGATCGAAACGGAGCGAGTCGACGGCGTCCGCGCGAGCGTCTTCGCCTCGCGCGCGCGCATGCACCACGTGCAGGTGGCCGAGGCGCCCATCAATGCCGTGGAGCGCGCGCTGCTGAAGCGGCTCGGCGGGCGGCGCAGCACGGCGTCGGCCAGGTTCGAGTACGTCGACTTCGGAGCGCGCCCCACCAGCAAGACAGCGAGCGATCTCAAGGTGGCCGAGCATTACTGGAAAGCGGAGCTCGCGTACACGTATCGACTGCTCCGGACGGTTGCGGAGTTCTCCATGCGCGCCGGGGCCATGAGAGGAAAGTCGCCGGGAGTGGGCAGGAGGGAGGATGGGGAGGATTATAAGGCGGGCATCTATTACGCAGCGCCGAGCGTTCGGCTCCGGAGCTCGGATTCATGGCATGTGGAGGCGGAGCTGCTCGCTGGCCTCACCGAGGATGAATTCGCCATGGGTCTGGGCGGCGCACTGCTCCTCGGCGATCCGTACGGCTCGAAGATCACGCTGGGGGGCGAGACGATCGGGCTGTGGAAGCCTACCTATTTCGGCTCCCGATTCTACAGCCGCGTGGACTTCCCTGCGGGAGACTCGCTGTCGCTGGCGCCGATGATCGAGGTCACGGACATGCCGACTGCGCGCAAATTGGGGATACGGCTCGTGGGCGAGGCGACGTTGAAGCTGTCGGACGCGGTCTCCGCCGCGCTCCGCGGCGGCTATCAGGCGCGCCAGCCGGAAAGCGGCGGCGCGGGCGTGAGCGTGGGCTTGCAGGCGTCCGTGGCGTTCTGAGGCTCGGACGCCGCCCGGCGTCCCTTCCGCGGGGGACGGCGCCCGTTCGAGGGCAGCGACACGCGGTCGCTGTCGCGCGCGCTGGGCGCCGACGGGCGAGCGCGGGCTCCGCTCAAGGGCTGCCGCTCGTCGCCTCGCACGCACCGTCTCTGCCGCAGTCTCCACCTTCACACTCGTCGTCGGGATCCGTGTTCGCCTTCACGGGGGCGCACGTACCGTCGGGCTCGCCGGTCTTGGTCTCCTCGCAGGCCATGCACGTGCCGGTGCATGTCGTGTCGCAGGGGTGCCACTCGTTGTCCAGGAACAGGCAGCTCGTCAGCGCGGCGCTGTAGACGGCCGCCGCTGCGTACCCGTGCGAGCGTCGTGGAGATCTCCTCATCTTCTCACCATCTCCCCACGAGCGAGATGCCGTCGGGGCCCAGGAGAATGCCGGTCGCGACGTCCGTTCGGCGCGAGCGCGGCTTCGCGGGCGGCGCGAGCAGCAGGAGGGCGGCACCGGTGGCGAGCGCGACGCCGCCGGCGATGAAGCTCGCCGTGGAGGCCGTGGCGGCCGCCGCGCTGTCGTCGAGCAGCGCGCCGCCTTTGGGAGTACACGCCTTCGAAGCGCCGCCCTTCGAAACATAGCAATGCTCGGTGCCCTCCCGGTTCTTCGACAGCGCGTTCATGCCGAAGCCCGCGCCGACGGCGAGCCCGACCAGGCCGACCCCGCCGGCGACGAGCCCGGCGGTGCGCAGCGGCGAGCCCAGATCGCTCATGGGCTTCCCGGTCATCGGGGCCGTCGAGTCGACCGGGGACGGCGACGTCATGTCCGGGAGCGGCGCGGTGCCGGGGAGCGGCGTGGTCGGTGCGGGGTGCGCAGTCGCCGACGGAGGCGCAGACTCCGCGCGCTCGAGCGGTGGGACAGTGACGGTGACCGTCTGTCCTTCTTGGTCTACCTTTGCTGTTGTCTCCCAGCGTTTCATACCGATGGCGGTGGCGGAGACCTTGTGCGGCCCGGGATCCACCGGGACCGCCACGCCCCACTGGGCCTCGACCAGCACGGCGTCGTCGCGCCGCACCGCGAGCCCCGGCGTGCTCCGAGCGCCGTCGGACACCACCACGGCGAGCCGCGTGAGCCGAGGCTCCAGCGCGTCCACGCGGGCGCGCGCGTACTTCTCCTTTGCTTTCTGGCCGGTCGCGGCCGTCGCGTCGACGACGTCCACGTAGTGGATCCAGGCACTGGCCAGCTGGCCGACGTGCTCCAGACAGTCGGCGAGGTAGAACCGCGTGCCGGTGCCCGGGTTGAGCTGCAGGCTCGCCTCCAGCTTCGGGCACGCCTCCGCGTACTTGCCCTGCGCCGTGAGCTCGAGTGCCTCGTCGAAGAGTGCGAGGGCGTCCGCCTTTCTCTGCTTTGCGTCGCCCGCATCGGCGTGCACGTCCGGCGCGTGGGTGACCGTCGCGAGGATGCACGCGGCGAGCCCCGCCGCACGAGCGCGGGATCGAAGTCCAGTAGCCTTGCTCAATCGGGGCGCTTTCTGAAGGGGTCGTTTGGGGACGGAGCCCGAACAGGGCGTGTGGGAGGCGATGCCGGCGTCGGTTCTACCTGGGCGGCGCGAGGAGCCACTGGAGGCTGGGCCGTCGGGGGCGGGGGCGCGCCCGTGCTGTCGACGGGGAGGTTCGTTGCTGGCAATGCAGAGGTGAGCGTTGCCGGCGTCGCCGAGTTGGTCGACATGGGCTCTGGCTGGCCAGCCCGGTGATCGTGTGTCGGCACAGCGCCGGCCATGGAGGGCTGAGCGGACGGCGGCGGCACTTCGGAGCTCGGCTGCCCCGAGAGCGCTGCCGGCTCCGGAGGTGACGCCATCAATGTCACGCCCTCTCCGGTCGGGCTGTCGTTTCGCAGCAGCCTGAAGCCCGCCATGGCGCCGAGCCCGAGCACCGCGGCGACGGCCGCGAAGACGGCGAGCGCCCCCGGAGCGCCGGATTTCTTGGGTGCGGCGCCCGCCTCCAAGGGCACTGTCGTGCTGACGCCTGAGCCGACGGCCGGTCTTCCCGTGCTCGTGTCGTTTGGGGCTCCTGCCGTCGGCATTTCCGGTGCAGGGGGTGGCGCGGCCGCGTGCACCACTGGCACGCTCGCTGCCCTGGTGGCTTGCGGCGGCGACTCGGGAGGGGGCGGTGTGGCGGCCACTGTGGTGCCTGCCCACTCTTCCGAAGGACGAGGTGCCGGCGTGAGCGCGACGGTCCCGGACGACGGCAGCGCGGGGTCGGGGGCGCGATGGTCTGCACCGGAGCCGAGCGATGTCCTGGCGTCGGGACCGATGCGGGGGAGGCGCGAGATTCGATCGGCCAGGAGCCGCGAGCCGTAGGGGCCGAACGGCGCCAGGGCTGATGCCAGGTCTGCCACCGCCGGGAAGCGCCTCTCGCGATCCTTCTGAAGGCAGCGGTCGACCACCGCTTCGAGCCCGGCGGGCACATCGGGCCGGAACTCGCGCAGAGGACGCGGGTCGGTCTGCAGCACGAGCGCGCACACCTGCGGTATCGTCTCGGCCCGGAAGGGCGCCTCTCCTGCGAGGAGCTGATAGAGGACAATGCCCAGCGACCAGATGTCCGTGCGCGCGTCCACGTTGCGGGTCGAGAGCATCTGTTCCGGCGACATGTACAGGGGTGAGCCGAGCATCGTCGCCGTCCGGGTCATGTCCTGGGTGTCCCCGGCGCTCACGAGCTTCGAGATGCCGAAGTCGAGGACCTTGAGACGCGTGCCGCCGTCCCGGGTCGCAGCGAGGAACAGATTGGCGGGCTTCAGGTCGCGGTGGATGATCCCGAGGGCGTGCGCCTCGGCGAGAACGTCGCACGCTTCAAGGACGAAGCCGACGGTCTCGGCGATGCCCAGCTTGCCCTCGTCCCGGAGCTTCGATGCGAGGTCCTGCCCCGAGAGGTGCTCCATCACGATGTACGGCGCGCCCGACTCCAATGTGTCGGCGTCGCTGATCCGCACGACGTGCTCGCTCTTGATCTTCGACGCCGCGCGCGCCTCACGAAGGAAGCGCTCGACGAGACCGGCGTCCTGCGCCATCTTGAGCCGCATGAGCTTGATCGCGACCAGCTCGTCGAGGCGAAGGTGCCTCGCGGCGAGGACGACGCCCATGCCACCCTCGCCGAGCACCTTCTCCACGCGGTACTTCCCTGCGAGGAGATCTCCGGGTCGAGCGAGCTGAGTCATGGCATACGCCTCGTTCCAGTGGTCCCAGGTGCTGCGTCACGCGATGCAGGTCCGCCGCCGTGCCTCTCGACGAGCGCGTCATGCGAGCAGGAGGGCGCCATTGTAGGAGATCCCCTGGCGACCGGGCAAGCGCTAGCGCTTAGGACGCGGAAACGGGGGACGAGCGCAAGCCTCAGGGCTTTCTGCGCACCCCTCGGCGTTACCGCGATTCCGCCCCGGCGGCGCGCTTGATCGCGCGCACGTCGCGCAGCTCTTGTACCGCCCGCCTGTTCACGAGGAAGCGCCGCGCACGTGCGTTCGATGTTCTCAGGCGGGGCGTCGAGCCACAGGGCCAGATCCTTCGTCATCCTGGGGCGTGCGTGTAGGGACACCGCATGGTCGCCGACCACCAGGTACCGCACCCCCGCATCCGCGAATGCCGAAAGCATCTAGACCAAATCGAGGGGCAGGTACATCGGGATGTCGTGAGCTCTACGCGGTCAGCGAAAGCGCGATGGAGGCACCGAAGCGCGCCGCCGCGGCCTTGCCTGATCCCAGAACGCCTGGTCAGCCGCGTCAAGCTCGGCGTGGCTTCCCACGCGGCCCCCTGTCTAGTCGCGTTTTGCTCGCCGTCCTCGGCCTCACGGTGCCAGAATAGCAGGCTCTTCGCCCCCGTCCCGCCATCGTCTAGAAAGCCACGCCGGGCGGGAGCGTCGCCTTTACGGGAATGCCCACGATGAGGCCGCGAATGCCGTCGCATGGGAAAACGTGCGCGGTGCCATGATGCGCTATCAAGCATGAACATCCTCGTTCTGCTTCTCATTGTGCGTGCCGAGTCCATAGAGACGCTTCAGCATGGCTATTCCTGTGGCGGTTCCGCACGTCTTGCCGAATAATTGACAGGCGAGCGGAGCGCAGCGACTGCGGCACCTGCCAGTTGGGCGG
The DNA here is from genome assembly GCF_051473855.1 of Sorangium sp. So ce375. Lineage (NCBI taxonomy): Bacteria > Pseudomonadati > Myxococcota > Polyangiales > Polyangiaceae > Sorangium > Sorangium sp. So ce375. Next base: position 6,618,281 of record NZ_CP150335.1, on the reverse strand, counting down.
CCGAATAGCCCGACCACTGGCAGCCGTACTCTCGAAGTCGAAGCTCAGTAGAGATCGGGAAGCTTACGTCCTCTTTTCGCATATCGAATATTAAGGAAATTAAGCTGCGGAAGTTCCGGCAATTCGGTGTGCGTGGAGATTTTACTGCCAATGAGTAATCAGATGGACAGGCTGTTCAAGCGGCGGGTGCTCATCCTGATGTGGGCGCCGCTCTTGAGACCTCGCGTCCCCGGCATCGCGAGGAGATCGGGCTTGACAACCGGGAGCGCATCGGGCTCTCCTTATGCTCTGGGCGACGGGAGGAGATTTGCGCGATGGTTGCGACGAACAAGGGGAAGGGAGGGCCCGTGGGCGGTGGACAACACGTCGTGTCCCAGGGCGAGTGCATCTTCTCCATCGCGGCTCGCTATGGGCACCGCTGGAGCGACCTGTGGGATCACGAAGCGAACAGCTCTCTGCGGGTCACCCGGAAGAACCCCGCAGTACTGCTGCCGGGCGACCTTGTGACCATCCCACCTGCGAGCCCTCCTTCGCTCTCGATCCAGGAGGGGCAGACCCACCGGTTCAAAATTCGCGCCCAGACGCGGCTCAAGCTGAGATTTGTGCATGGCGCTGCGGTCCTGAGTAACAAGCCCGTTATGGTCCGCACGCTCAATGGACGCGATATCGAGACGCAGACAGACAAATATGGGTGCATCGATGTCGCGATCCCACTTCACGCGCGCCGGGTCATCGTATCGCTCGGAGAGCGGGGAGAGCTCGGATACTACGTAGTCGGGGTAGGCTACCTGGATCCAGTGGCGACGATCTCTGGCATCCAGGGGCGGCTCCGCAATCTCGGTCTCTATTTCGGGGAAGTGGACGGCGAACCCAGCCCGCTCCTCGAGACGTCAATCCGGCGCTTCCAGCAGCAGCAAGGGCTCAATGCGACGGGGGAGATCGACGACCCGACCCGCGACTCACTCGTCAGCGAACACGGGTGTTGAGCGCCGATCAGGGTCGGAAGTTGCCACTCTGTGGGTTCGGCGTGTGCCCATCGGCGAATGGGTCTTCGGCGTTCCGTCGGGCGTAGGGGTTGCGAACGCCCGCATCGCGGCTGATGGTACCCAGGCCTCCGCTGATCCTCTGCGCAAACAGCGGTCGATTGCGCGCGCTCCAGTCCGTACTTACCCACGTGCCGGTCGCCCAGCTTCGGTTCCTGAGAGGGGCAGTGGGAAAGTTGGGAGAGAGACCAAAACATTCTTGCCAGATGATCTTGCATTGGTTGGAGAAGAACGGCTGTGCGTCAGCTGGGCTGCTCTCAGCAGAACTACACATGATCGACGGGATGAAAGCCGCCAAGCGCTCTTCGTGCGCCTCACTGCCGGTGCTGCTGGCCGACGAGACCACCAGACATTCGTGCATCATGCCCAGTGAATGGGCGATCTCGTGAAGGATGATCGTTCCGATCGTTTGGGCGGCCTTGGTAATCGTGCGCTCGAACTCCGACATTGCGAGTTGGGTCGTCTGATCTCTGGGTAGTGGCGGCGTTGCGACATCGCGGAAGAATGCGGCCCTCACCCGGATAGGGGCGGTGACGCGCTTCGTACCGCCTCCGATCGGGAACGATGTGGGCAGCCAATAATCCCACTCCTGACCTTCTACCATGAGCGTTTGTGTCGGTACGCCCTCAGCGTCGGTTGCTTCGCCACGGCCGACCGTCGAGAGCGACGGGGAAGACACCACGAAGAAAGTGAAGAACGTAATGGTGACATGTTCAAGACGTGATGCCTTATCATAGAGGTCGCTCAGCGCGTGGGACGCGTCGAGCTGTTCGCGGATAAGGATCTGCGGGTCGGTGAAGCCCGCGTCGATGAGACGATCGCGGATCAAATTCACAGCTGCATTGCGAGCGATGGGGATCAAATGCCGGATCACCTCGTCGCGCGTCGGAAGAGAGGCCAGAGCAGGCGCCGTCCACCAGGCGTTCTGATGATGATGGAACAGCTCGCGAAACAGCTCCTCACGGAGCACCACGCGGATCTTCTGATCGGCGGGGAGCGCAGCGTAGGATTGGAAGTTCGAGCTCTCCTGTCGCCGTGGATCCGGCGTAGGATTCGGGTGTGGGATCGGCAGCAATGTGGAGATGGATTCGGCATGCCACTCCGCCGTGTGAAGCTTTCGTATCCCACGTGCCAGATAGTGACGGTGGTAGAGCACCGCGCAGCCCACCAGCTCGTCGGTATAGCGGGAACCGTCGGTCGTCTGCACCTCTCCGTTGCGTCTGATCGGGAGGTTCAGCACCTGGGACGGATGCTCGAGCTTGCTCGGCGACGATTCGAGACCATATTCTGCGAACGCTTGGATCTCGAGATGGTCCCCCTCATTCGACGCCACAAAGAATGGGAAGCAGATGGGAAATTTTCGGTTCAAAAAGAACAGAAGGAAGTAGTCACCGCCGACGAACGGCAGACACTCCGGCTCGAATCCACGGACCTCCCATGCCGGCTCCGGAGGAATGCGCTCGTCGGGCGCCGCGCCGATCTCGAAGGTGACGGCGAAAGTGTCCGCGCGCTGCCCCGGACGGCGGTGCCAGGTACCCTGGAAAATTGCGAGCAGACGCGGCTCTTGCTCCTCGGCTGCGGCGTTCCGCTCGGTGACCTCGAAAAGCTTAATCCTTCCTGGATCGCCGTCGGTTATGGCGCTGTCATCGCCGGCGATCTCAAGGGCTACACCCAGACGACCGTGTGCGGGGCGCCCCGTGGCACCGATCGGAAGACGAAAGCGGAGGATGAGCGGCATAGGGTGGACCTCCGTTAGCGGCGATCGTTCCTCAGGGCACGAAGGCGTAGCGGCCAGGGGTCGTACACGATGGACCGATCGTCGTCGTAGTAGAGTGGAATTAATTCGCGCGTGCCGCGGCACGTGATCTCATAGCCATCATCGGGGAGACGGTCATGATAGAGGACACCGTCACTATCGGTGATGCCCTGCACCAAGTGCCGGGTGGTCACGCCACGGAGCGTGTAGCTCACGCCCGAGAGCGGCTCGCGGTACGCATGGTCAAAGAGCTGAAGGTACACCCACGGCCCGCCGAAGCCCACGGTGTTGTATTCGACCTGATCGCCGTCTGCACGGGCCACGTAGAGGGTTGGGTGAAGATTTTGTGGCATATTCGTCGCTCCGTCCGCCAATTCCCGAATTCTACCTTAATACCTCGCAGGCTGAAAGGGCATCCGTTCGGCGCGGCTCATTGCTCCTCCACATCAATGAAGTCGGGGAACGTGATGGACGCCACGCCTTCGATCTCGAGCACGGCCGTGCCGTGCTTGTCGAGGATGCCAGTGATCTGCGAGCCGTCGCTCAGTGTTAGGCGGTACCGTTCGTATGCCATGGGGTTGTTCCCCTCGTCGACCAGCTCGATTCGTGTACGCGTGAGCGATGCCTCCAGAATTGACTCGGATACAGACTCTGCGGAGCCGAGCTTGACCTTGGTGCCGCCGACCTTCGCCTCCTCGGTGAGACGTACGCTTGCGCCGGAGGACACCAGGAGGATTTTGCCGTCGGAGGCAACGAGCGCTCGTCTTTTGGCTCGAACCTTCACCTCGTCTTCGCCTAGCTTGACGCCGCTGCCGTCTGCCTGGATCGTGATTGATGGTGATGAAAGCTCGATCCGGTCACTGGCGAGGCGGATGGTGCTGTAACCGCAGCGAAGAACGATCTCCTTCTCGGAGACGATCTCCGTTGTTTCGACGCTTGTGAAGCGCGATGGCCCCTCGGTATGGAGTACGTGCGATCGTAGCGAATTGTGCTCTCCGACGACTGTCGTGGAGCAGCCGCGAACGCGCGTGGTGCAGTCGCTCTCGACCGTAACCTTGCACGTTCCGACGACTTCGCCATGCGCATGACCGCCGATCGCGAGACTCGCGTCCTTTGTGATGGTCTGCTCGATTCGGCCCCGAACGACGTCGAAAAGGTTGCCTTGCACCGTCGAGGAACGATCCCTCTCAACCACCGACGTCTCGCTACCACCGACGGTATGCGTCAGGTTACCACCGACACTGCTCAAGCTGTTACCCCCCACCAGCGTGAATCGGTTACCCCCCATGTGCTCGGTTCGGTTCGCGCCGATGCGCGTCGTCTCATCGTTCTCGACCGCGATATCGAGGTCCTTCTGTGCATGGACATGCACCCGTTCGTGCCCGCGCCGATCCTCGAAGCTCAGCTCGTTGTGCCCGCCGCCCCCGCGGGTCGTCTGCGTCACGAGCCCGCTCTTCGTCTTGCTCGCAGGCAGCGCAAACGGGTGCGGGTGCTGCGCGTTGTAGACGCACCCGGTCACCATGGGCCGGTCGACGTCACCGCCGACGAAGGTCACGAGCACCTCCATCCCCACGCGCGGGATGAACTGGAACCCCCATCCCGCCCCGGCCCACGCCTGCGCGACGCGGATCCAGCAGGAGCTGCTCGGGTTGTTCTCGCCCTCGCGGTCCCAGTGGAAGTGAACCTTGATCCGCCCGAGCTCGTCAGTATGGATCTCCTGTCCCGGGGGGCCCACGACGGTCGCGGTCTCCACCACCTGCCGGAGCTCGCGCCGTGGCCGCCGCGGGCGAAACGCCACGTCGAGCGGCACGCACCGGAACGTATTCCGGTAGGTCTCCCGCGCCTCGTCCTGACCGGTCTGCCGCTCCGGAACGCAGCCATCGTGGTCGACACGGAAGATCGTGTAGCGCCCGTCGTGCCCCTCCGCCGGGCAGCCGCGTAGCTCGAACCAGCGCCCCGGTAAGATCCGGCGGCATCGGGTCTCGCCCTCGCCGACGGATGCGCCTGTTCGGTGCTGCTCCAGGTGGAGCCGCGCGACCGCGTTATCGAGCCGGGATCGCTCCCTCTCGCCGCGATGGTCGTACACCCGGACCTGCGCCGGATCGAACGCATCCTCCCTCGCGGCGACGCGGGCCTCCGCGCGCAGATCGAACGCCGGTCGGACGAAGTCGAAATCCTTGAGGAGCACCGCGCCCGGCCGCACCTCCTGCCGCACGCGAAAGCGGCGCACGTCGCCCTCGCGCGTGGACAGGCCGTCGCCCTCGCGGGCCTCGAGCGCCGGCTCACCGTCGATCGCCTTCACGAGGTGAGGGTCGTCCGCGAAGACGATCACCTCGCGCTCGCCCACACCCGCATCGTCCGGGTGCTCGAAGTGGAAGAAGATGCCCTCGTCCGCGAGGATGCGCTGCAGGAAATCGAGATCGCTCTCCTGATACTGCACGCAGTACGCCCGCGGCGCGTGCTCCTGCGCGAGGTGCCACCGGCGGGGCAAGCCCCAGTCGTCGAGGATCCGGTCGACGATCCCGGGCACCGTGAGGTCCTGGAAGATCCGGCTGTTCCTGCCGCGCCCCGCGAGCCACAGCCGCGGCGCCAGCCACAGCCGGTAGCCGTGCCGGCCGCCTTGATCGCCGAGCGCGCTCTCCGCCTCGATGCGGCGCACGATCCCGTGCACCGTGCGTCCCTCGCCCGGCCCGGAGAGGAGCGCGAGTCGCGCCGGTTGCCCGAGGAGATCGCGCTCGAGCGCGGAAGGCGCGTGCTCGACGCGGGCAAGGAGGATCTCGAAGCGGTATAGCCGCGAGATCTGCTCCGTGCCGCGGATGCTGACGACGGGGAGATCGGCCGGGGACCAGCGATCGGCCGTGAGCGTGAACGGTGCGATGCCCGCGGAAGAACCTGTCGACGTGAATGCGGCGACCATCGCGAACGATGGTAGTCTAGCGGACATCAGCATGGCTCCTCTTTCGATCGCCTCTGGTGACGTCTCCTGTGCGGTGGTGCCCTTCCGGTACCAGAAGCGGCTCTGGACCACCGTCGTCGTCAAGGCACGCTTTGCATTCGTCCCAGGCGGAATAGCAACGCACTCCGGGGCGGCCGAGATCCGGTCGGAGGAGCGGCAGTTCGATGGCCACCCCTCGCGCAGCATCGAGAGGGCGAGCGATCTCGCGCCCTATCTCCCGCGCTGCGACGTGACATTCGTCGGCCACGCGTACCCGCCCGGCGGTAGCCCAGCGCCTGCGATGTCGGCGCGGATCGGCCTTGCCCGCGACGGCCGGCCGGTGCTCGACAAGGTGGTCCACGTCTTCGGCGACCGCGGCCCCGCCGGTCCGAAGCCGTTCGAGCGCATGTCGCTGGTCTATGAGCGCGCCTTCGGCGGCCCAGGCGAGCCGAACCCGGTCGGGAAGGCGACTCCCAACCTCGTCGATCCGGCCGACCCACGGCGGCCCGCTGGCTTTGCCCCGATCTCGCGGCTGTGGCTCGCGCGCAGGCGGCTGCTCGGGAGCGCCGATCCTCGTGCTCTGGAAGCACCGATCGCCGATATCCCCGACGCGATGCCGTGGGGGTACTTCCAGGCAGCGCCGCCGGACCAGCTGGTCGACCACCTGCGAGGCGACGAGTGGCTGGTCCTCGACGGTCTGCATCCCACCTTGCCCCGCGTGCAGACCCGCCTGCCGTCGGCCCGGGGCGTGGCCCGCGTGATCGCGCGATCCGCGGGCTCGCCGCCGGTCGAACGGCCGGTCGAGATGGTCTGTGACACGCTGGCGATCGACGGGGATCGCCAGGAGTTTGCGCTCGTGTGGCGCGGCCGTGTCGAGGTGCCCGGCGGGGAGGATGCGCTGCCGTCGCTCGTGGTGGCGGCAGCGCTCGAGGTGCCGGGCCGCGACGTGGACTGGGCTCGACTGTGGGCCCAGGCTCCAGCGCTGTCCGTGTCGTCGTCGGCGCTGGCCACGACGAGCGCCCTGGAGAGCCAGGGGACGGTGGCGCTGCGGCCCGAGCAGCAGGTGACCGCGGCGGCGAAGGCGGTCGTGCCGTTCCCGGTCGTGGAGGCGGGTGGCGCGACCGTTCCGTGGAGGTTCGACGCGACGCCGTGGGGGGGTGGGCCGCTCTCGCCTCCGCCCGCGCCGGCAGGCGAGACGACGCTTGGACCGGTGACCGCGAAGCGAGAGGAGGCGGGCGAGGGGACGCTAGCGTTATGGCCCGAGCTGCAGGCTGCCGTGAGGCCTCGAGAGGTAGCGCCGTTCCCGATCGTGCCGGCCGGAACGTCCGGTCCGGTCGCGCCGGTCCCCGGTGCGCCGTGGGGGCCGCTCACAGCGCCGTTGCAGACGCCGATCGCAGGCGAGGGAACGCTGTCGCTCGGCGAGAGCGTGCTGCCGCCCGTACCGCCCCCTATTGCGGCATCGTCGCCTGTGGTGCCGCCGCCTATTGCGGCACCGCCGCCTGCGCCGCCGCCTATGGCCGCGCCCCCGCCCCTGTCGCCGCCGATTGCGGCACCGCCGCCCGTGCCGCCGTTGATGGCCTTTCCATCGCCCATCGTCGCGCCGCCGCCCGGCGCGCATGTGCCGCCATCCATCGCCTCGCCGCGCGCTGCTTCCCCTGCCGTAGTCGCTCAGGTGCGTCCCCCTGCACCTGCGGCACCGCCGCCTTCGCCGGTGGTCCCGCCACCCGCGTCTGGCTCACCGGAGGCGCTGCTGGCGAAGCTGCGTGCGGCCGGCGCGAGCGAGCGCGACGTCGAGGCGCTCCAGCGAGCGCTGAAGCCGCCCTCTCCGCCGCCGGATGACGACTGAGCGGGCCGGCAACGCCGCGCGAGCGAGTCGCGGCGAGCTCGCTGGGCTGCTCCGAGCGTTGAATCTGGCATCGCCGCCGACGGCCGCTTGAACCCTCCCGCCGCCGACACGTCGGAGCCCACGATCGAGGCTCGTGACGCCCTCCTCGGCCAATCTTAATCCACGTCGACGTCCGTGCCTGGATCGGTGATCCGGATGCTCCCGGTCCAGGCGCAGCGGCAGGTCGAGTCACCGGTGAGCGCGTTGTGCTCGGCGATCGTCACGAGGGAGGAGCCGGGCGACCACGGCGCTGCGATCACCGGGACGCAGGGCATCGGGGTGAGGACCCCCTTCGCTGCGGCGGTTGCGGACGCGACTTGCGGGTTTGCCAGCGTCTTGCACATACCGAACGGCGCGATATTGGCCATCGGCTGGAAGTCCATCACCGTCGCCGCGGGCGCCTCGTCAGCGTCGGTCCCGTTCGCGGGAAGCACGGTGAGCGCGGAGGGGGACAGTCCCTCGCTGCACTCGAGCTTCGCTCCGTTGATCACCAGCTTGGGCACGGGGTCCTCGGACGCGGACGCGCTGGAGATCGCGCCGTCCGGAGCGCGAATTCTAGGTGCGAGCACGGCGCGGTGGCAAGCGGCCACACGCGGCGGCACGGCAGGCACGAACCATTTCGTGCCGAACAGAACCGTCGCGGAAGGTTGTGGTGGCGCGCATCTTCCGTACGCACACGGCAGGCCGAGGATCGCATAGTACAGACAGGCGGCTGCAAGGCGTGATCGCCGGCGAGGGCCAACCTCAGAGGAGGAGCGATGCACCGCAACCCCGGACCTGGCTCGACGCAGACGCCACACACCCACGGAAGGGGACCGATGTACCAGAGTGAGCAGTTCAAGGAAATGTCATCGGCCTCGCAAGCGCCGACCGCCCGGCGTCCCACGCCGCCGCCGCGCTGGCGTCGGCTCCGGTTCCTCGTGCTCTCCGTCGCCGTGCTCTACCTCCTCGTGGTCGTCTCGATCTGGATCGCCCTGCCCATCGTGGGCGACCGGTGGTGGCCAGGGACGCTCTTCCTCTTTGGCCCGCGCCGGATCATCGCCCTCCCTCTCCTCGCGATCGTGCCCGCCGCGCTCCTCGTGCAGCGCCGCGCCCTCCTCCCGGCGGCGCTGGCGTCGGCGATCGTGGTCGGGCCCATCCTTGGCTTCACGCTCTCGCTCCGGGCCCTCGCCGGAGGAACCGCCCGCGCCGATCTGCGGGTCGCTTCCCTCAACACGGGGAGCCGCACCACGATCCTCGATCGACTCAAGGGCTTCGTGGCCGACACCCGGCCCGACGTGCTCGCGCTGCAGGAATGCATGGTGCCAGAGTCGGAGCTGACCGCAGCATTTCCGGGGTGGTCCGTCTACGTCGAGGACGGGATGTGCCTTGTGAGCCGACATCCTCTCCTCAAGGTCGAGTCCAGGGATCGCAGCGACGTCTGGCGTGCCGGCGGCAACGGCGCGATCCTCCGCTACGCGATCGCGCTGCCGGACGCGCCAGGGCCGAGCTCAGAGGAGCCGCGCGGTCCCCGTGTCTTCAGCTTCCTCAACCTACACCTGGAGACGCCGCGCGAGGGGATCGAGGCGCTGATGCGCGGCCTATGGAAGGAGGAAGCGGAGCACGACCGCGTCATCGCGCTGCGTGTCTGGGAGTCCGAGCTCGCGCGGCAGTGGGTCGACGAGGCGCCTTATCCGGCCGTCATCGCCGGCGACTTCAACATGCCGGTAGACAGCGCCATCTACCGGCGCTTCTGGGCAGGCTTCGAGAACGCGTTCTCGCGCGCCGGCCTGGGGTTTGGCTTGACGAAGCGGACGCGCTGGTTCGGCGTCCGCATCGACCACGTGCTCGCCGGGCCCGGCTGGACGGCCGAACGCGCGTGGATCGGCCCGGACCTCGGCTCGGATCACCGCCCCATCGTCGCCGACCTGCGCTGGAGCGGTACCCCGCGCGAAGGGCGTGCGGAGCGCTAGCGCCGCGTCGCCGCGAGGACGAGCAGGGGCAGCTCGCGCCGCCCCGTCATGCGCGCGCGGGACGCGGGCCGCACAGCGGGCGCAGCGCGTCGCGCTCGGCCGTGGACAGCACCGTGACCGGGTACTTCGGATCGCCGCTCTCCCGATCGAAGAACGGATGCGGCCACGCCTTGCCGCGGAGCTTCCAGCCGAGCAGCTTCCGGACCGCGTGCGCGAGGAGGCGCACGTTGGGCCTCACCGACCCGGGCGGCGGCTCGCCGATCGCGAACTTGCCCAAGATCCCGCCGCGCGACGCGCCGAAGACCTCGTCGCACGGGCGCGCGCCCGGGGCTTGCTGGAACAGCTCGGTGGCGATGCCGATGAACGGCAGCCGCGGCGTCAACGTGTTGCCGAGCGGCGTCTTGCAGCAGCTCGCGTACCAGCGATAGAGGCCCTTGGGCGTCAGGCGCGCGGCCGCGATGAGCTCGGCGCCGCGGTCGAACGAGATGGCCGAAGGAGCCGCCTGCACGATGTCCGTGCCGCCGTGCTCGTCAAGCAGCTCGGCGCGGCCGAGATGGTGCAGGAACGCCTGACAGTCGTCGCAGTAACAGACGGCGCGGTTCACCGCGCTCGGCGATGCACCGCGGAGCCATCCGTGGACCTTTCCGCAGCGACACTGGAGCTCGACGTCTCGGGACATGGACCTCGCCTACCACGTCCTGAGGCGCGACGCGCGCGCCTCGTGTCGTGCGGCACGAACGCGGCGGCGAGGTCGGCACCGCCGAGCACCCGTCCTCCGCCCGGCTGCGCTCCTGGCGCGGAGCGATCCAACGTCATCAATGCATGGCGCGGAGGCGAGGAGGGGGCAGCGGCTCTGTCGCGGATGCGACGTGCGCCCCCTCCTCGTGTGCGGTCCGGCGCCGCCTCGGCCTGCGAGCTTTGCCGCCGGCTCTGCAGCCGGTCAGCGATCGAGGAAGTCCATGAGCCAGGCCATGGCCGGCCGCATGGTGCCGTTCGTCTGCTGGAGGCCTGTGTTGGCCCTCCAGGTGGAGCCGACGATGTAACCCCACAACGTGATGCCCGGGACGGAGGGATGATTCCAGAACATCGTGAACTGTTCCTGCATCACCCGGCGCTGCTCCTCGTCGTTCGCGATCCCGATGTCGTACTCGGTGATGTACACGGGCTTGCCGAGCGAGGCGAGCTTGTCGATGTACCCCTTCACGGTGTTCGTGTTGAGCTTGTATGCGTCGTGGGCCTGCGCGCCGAGCGCGTCGACCGGGGCACCCGCGTTGATGACCGCCCTCGCGATCCGCATGAAGTTCTGGTGATCGCCCTCGTACTCGATGTTGTTGTAGTCGTTGAGGATCAGCTTCGCGTTCGGGCAGAACTCGCGAGCCCACTTGAAGGAGTTGACGATCCAGTCATAACCGCTGGCGCCGTCGCCACCGATGCCGTTCTTGTAAGAGGGCGTCGTGTGGGGCGGCGGCTCGTTGACCACGTCGATGTACTTCGCGTCGGGGTAGCGCGCGCAGAACGACCGCATCCAGTCCCTCACCGCCGCCTGCTGCTCCGACCCGGAGATGCTCGCGAGCCAGTCGGGTTGCTGGCTGCCCCATACGAAGGTGTGCTGCTTGAACACGATGCCGTTGTCCTTCGCATATTTGTAGATCGCGTCGAGCTTGCTCCAGTCCTTCTGGCCGCGCACCCTCTCGACCGAGCTCCACTTGCCCTCGTTCTCGGGCGTGATCTGGTTCCAGTAATTCGCGAAGCCGGTGCGCACGGCGCCGTTCGTCGTGATGTTGCCCACGAACTTCCCGCCGGTCGTGCCGCCCCCCGAGCCGCCGGAGCCGCCCGAGCCACCGGAGCCGCCCGAGCCGCCGGAACCACCCGAGCCACCGGAACCACCCGCGCCACCGGAGCCGCCTGCGCCGCTGCTCGTCGAGGAACTCGACGACGAGCTAGAGCTGCTGCTCGACGACGAGGAAGTGCTCGAGGTGGTGCTCGTGCCGCCATTGCCCTTCACCGACACGATCGTGGGCATCCCGGTGCCGTTCGCGCAGAAGCCCCATGTCGTCGCGCGGCCCGCGGCCAGCGAGCCATTGTAGCTCTCGTTGGTGACGTTCAGCTGCCCGCCCGACGTCGTAGAGCGCGCGTTCCACAGGTTGGCCAGCGTCGAGCCGTTGAGCCCGACGACCAGGCCCCAGGAGGTGGCCGCGCTGTTGCTCGTGTTCGTCACCGTCACGTTCGCGCAATACCCGCTGCCCCATTGCGACTGGAGCGCGAGCTCGGCCTTCATCGTGTTGTCCGGGCTGCTCAACCCGGCCTCGAGGGCGTCGCTGTCTTCCAGGTCAGCCGGCTCCATGGTGCAGGCGAGCAGGCAGCACGCGAACGAAACGGAGATGTGGCCAAGTAAGCGATGGATACGCATCAAGGTTCTCCATGACCCGGGCCGGCCGAACTGCAGACTTCTGTTGAAAGCGGAATAGGTGAAACAGAGTTTCGTCTGCGAGCCCTGCCGCCCATCGGGTCGATTTGTAAGTTTGCGGCCAGGTCGATTTCGGACACCGTCGTGTCCGCCATCTACAATGGCCGTTGCACGATCACACCGTGACTGTTCAAGAAAGCATCACACATGTCATGCGCGGCGTGAGACGAGGCCGAGCATGACATGTGACTAAAGCACGCAAATGCGATCCGAAGTCAAGGGCTTCATGCGAGCGGCTTTCTGATACAGCCGTGTTGCATTATCTGGCTTTCGACGGAACGAGGTGTGCGCCGTCCGCGCGCCTGAAAATGCACGAGGCATCGATAATCGATCTGCGTGCCCAGGATACGGGCTCATCCGCATGCTTTGGCGCAGGGGGGAGTCGATGGATCCCGCGATGATCACGCCCGCTCCGAGCGGGAGGTCGCGGGCCCGCGTGAGATCAGGCGTCTTTCCGGACGCAGGCCTCGCGGGCCGCGTTCACTGCTCGGCTTGCGGCTCGACGTCGGCGCAGCAGCGGAAGCCGACCTCGTAGCCGTAGTCGTCTTCCTTGTGAAAGGTCGTCATGGGACGGCATGCGCTCCGGATCGGACCCCACCACCCGCCCTTGAGCCCGCTGCGGTAGGGGGCCTTCTGATCGGTGCGCACCACCCACTCGTTGACGTTGCCGTTCAGATCGAAGACGCCCGCCCACGAGGCGCACGCGGCGCGCCCGCCGGCCGGCTCGCGGCCGTCCAGGCGCGCGAGCTCGGCGGCGCACCGCGCGTTCTGCTGGCACGCTTGGTAGTGGAGCAGCCGCTGCGAGTGATCCGGGAAGCGGTACTCTCGGTCCTGATTGCACGTCTCGGCGTTCCGCTCGTAGCCGTAGACGTACGGCAGCAACTCGGGACCTTCGCAAGCGAAGTTGAACTCGGCCTCGGTGCACAGCCGCTTGCCCTGCTCCGCGCAGAGCTCGCCGGCTTGCTCCCACGAGGTCAGCGTGCGCGGCAGCTCGCCCGCGACGTTCGGGTACTCGTACCGGTCCATGCAGAACGAGAGATGCTCCGTCTTCTTGGCGACGCACCGCGACGACTCACGGAATCGCAGGCATCGGGCGGCCACGCCCGGCTCTCCGTGGCGCTTTGTCCATTCGGGGTGGTACTCGAGGCATTCCTGCACCACGGCGCCGCAATACTCGCCCTCCACCCGCACCATCCCGCCGGGGCACCCCTCGGTCGAGCCGGGCAGGACGACCGGCACCTCGATCGTCGCCTGATCGCCCAGCGGCTCGTCCGTCTCCGTCGTCGGAGCCGCGACGGGCGGCGGGTCGGACGGCTCCGCCTCGGTCGTCGACGTCGCGACCGGCTGCGGGTCGGACAGCTCCGCCTCGGTCGCCGGAGTCGCGGCCGGCTGCGGGTCGGACAGCTCTGCAGGCTGCTCGGGAATCTCGATGTGCCGGGCATCGCCCCCGCCTCCGCCCCCGCTCCCGTCGGTGTCCGAGTGACCTCCGCAGCTCAGGGTCGCAGCGCCAAGCAGTGTCAGTACCGTGAAGCCCAGGATACGCACGTTAACCTCTTCCCACGTCTGGCTACATCAGCCTACATTCGTGGGCCAAAATTGATGCTGACCCGGGCTCGCCTCGATTTCTTCTTCTCCGCGAGCGTCGGGAGCCGGCTGGAGAGATTGCAAAATCTCGGCCTGCTGCCTTGCTCCGGAAATGCCGGGCTTCGGGCCTGTTCGAGGTGGCTTTATCCCGCGGCGTGGCCGCCCGGTGGTCCAGGGTGGCCGGCCAGCGCGGCCACTTGGGCAGACAGGTCCGCGCGCGACATGCGCACCGTGCCTCTCCCTGCGATCTTCTTGCGCAGTTGGCTGGCCGCTGGAACTTGTGGGCGCCGGCCGCGTCAGCGGGCGATGGCGTCGCGCTCCGTCACGTCGCGCCGACCGAGGGCTCAGGCGGGGAGCTGGGCCCGCTCCTCTTGTTCACGCCGCACGCCGAGTTGACTGGCGGGCCGCAGCAGGGGGCCAGCTCGCGTCCAGTCGTCGCGGCGCCACGTGGGTCTTTAGGCGGGTCTCGAGCTGAGGGGGGTCCCCTCGTCGTTCCACGTGGTGAACCCTGGCGCGTCCGGGTGCGCGGCCTTCACCACGCAGAAGCGCTGGCCGGTCGGCGCCTCGAGCACCCACCACGTCGAGGACTGCGTGACCCGCTTGGCGCCGAGCCGCTCGAGGCGGCGCACCTCGGCCTCGATGTCGTCGGTCTCGATGTCGAGGTGGACGCGGCTCCCGTGCTTCACGCTCTGCACCTCGACCGACAGATCGCGCGCCGAAGCGTCCAGGCGGACGTAGGCCTCGCCGTCGTTACCGCGCGATCGCATTCCGAGCGCCGCGCTCCAGAAGCGCGCGGCGCCATCGAGATCGTCGGTGCGGCAGTCGATGATGAACCCAGCCAGGCGACTCTTGTGCATGCGCTCGATGTACCATGGCGCGGATGCTGCGCCGGGCGTTCATGCGCGATTGCTGCCCGCGCACCAGCGGGCCTCGCTAGAGGTCCAGCGTCGGCTCCTGGAGCATCAGGCTCACGTCCGCCACACCGGGCAACGCCTGGAGCCTCGTCACGAGGTCGGCCCGCAGGTCGGGGTGGCGCACGCGGATCTGGTACGCGTGCTCCATGACGGTGCCCTGCGCCGCCTCGCGCAAGGTCACGAGCGAGAAGGTGCCGCAGTGCTCGCGGAGGATGCCCGCGATCGCGCCGGCGATCTCCGCGCCTGCCTGGCCGGCCGGCGCCACGAAGCGGAGCAGCCCGTCCGGCTGCCGCCGCGACCCATAGCCGGTGATGTGGAGAAGGAGCGAGGCGACGCCGAACATCGCGGCCCCCGCGATCGCCGCGCCGTAGGCCCGCGCGCCGCTCGCCATGCCGATGGTGAGCGACGCGAAGACGAACACGACGTCGCGCGGATCGCGCAGCGTGGTGCGGAACCGGATCGCGGAGACGCCCCCCGCGATGCCGATGCCGGCCGCGATGTTGTGGCCGACGGCGAGCATCAGCGTGCACGTGATGATGCTGCCCAGCGCCATGCTCTGGACGACCGTCCGGGAGTACGAGAGGCCGCGGAACGTGAGCATGTAGACGCCCGCGATGCCCTGCGTGAGCCCGAAGGCGACGAGCAGGGCGACGAGCGCGTCGCGCCACTCGACGGCCTCGCCGTGCGAGAGCGCGGTCAGCCAGTCCATCATTGCCACCCTGTGACCCGGAACGACCGCGCCTCCGGGAGCGTCAGCTGCGCGGTGACGCCGTAGCAGTATTTGGAGAACGAGTGCCGGACGAGGTCGAGACGCCGTACGAGCGCCACCATCCACGGAGGCGGCCGGCGCTCGAACTTGAGCTCGAGGACACTGACGGGCTCCGGCGTCTGCGTCTGGACGGGGTGGTCGACCGGGCGCCACCCCCCTTCGGAGGCATCGAGATCCAGCGTCTCCCTGCGCTGACAGACGATCTTACGATCGAACGTCAGGCGCGCGTAGGTGTCGAGCGTGCTCTCGTACGCCTCGCGCTCGTAGTCGACAAGGAGCGCCGGCCTGAGGTCGTGGCGGTGGAACGCGCCGATGAACCGCTCCGCGCCCTTCCGCGCGCCCGGCGAGAGCCGATCGAGCGAGGCGGGGCGGCCGGGCCCGAGCAGATCGCGCCAATCGCTCGCTGGCACCGCCGCGCGCGACTTGACGATCACGTCCTGGATGCGCCGCTTCACCTCGAGGAAGACCGGGCTGGTCTTCCCGGGATACGTGCGCACCCGCAGCTTGAAGCGATCGCGCTGCTCGCGGGCGTTGGCCCAGTAGAGGTCGTACCCGCGCGTGTCGAGGTAGAGCGACCGGATGCGGTACACGCCGTCCGCGTCGGCGTACCGGTCCCGCCGGCCGACCGAGAGGGCCGTGGCCCGGATCTGCGGGACGAGGCGCTCCGGCACCAGGTATTTGAACTCGTATCGTTCGATGACGTCCAGGACTCTCGCCTCCTCGGTCGTCAAGGGCAAGCGCGCCACGCCGCTGCGCGTCGCGAAGTTGTTACGGTAACCACGCAATAATGACACAAATTTCACCGGCGTCAGCAAGCGGAATCCATCTCTGGGCCACGAGATCTTTGTGCTTTCCTTGCAACGTGCGCGCCTGCGGCAGCGCTGGGGGGCGCCCGGCGCGGCTCGGGGCCGACGCTGTTCGTCGCCTTGGGCTGACAGGGGCTCGGGTCGGTGCCGGCGGGGCGGACCTTCGGCCACCTGGGGGACGTTGGCCGGCGCGCTCCTCGGCGTCGGCCCGTGCTCCAGCGTGGTCGCTGGTGGGAGGCCCGCGGATGGGTTGTGGCGCTCGTGCCTCCACAACCACTCCGGCGACGGCGCCTGCGGTCTTTGCGCTCGCGGTCGATGGCCTCGTGGCGAGCTCGAGGCGGCGGGCGCGCTGGCGATCGACGGGGCGAGCGCTGCCCCAGGTCCGCGCGGCGCGGGCCGAGGTCGCTGCCTGTCTGTGCCACCGCGCGCCCGGCTCATGATCGCGTCGTCATGAGTCGATTTCGTGAGCCGGTCCTCGCGGGCGGCGAAGCCGTCGCGACGGGCCGCGCTCGCGCTCATCGACGCGGTGACCCGCTGCACGCGAATTTGTTGAAGGCCGCGTGGATCCAGGCGAGATCATCGAACGACCCGCATGCGTCAGATTCCCGACCTCCTCGCCGTCCTCCAGCAGATCGTGCGGCGGGCCATGGCGATCCTCCCGCACGCGCCGCGCGGCTGCCTGCTGCTCCGCGAGGGCGACCGCTTCGTGGCCAGAGCGCTGGTCGGGTTCGACGCGCCACCTGGGTTTTCCTCGCGCGTTCCGGTCGACGCAAAGCTCACCGACGAGGGCGGCGCGCTCGGCGCGGCGGCGCGATCGGACGCCGCGCGCGCGAGCCGCATCGTCGATGCGCGGGCGTGGTACCGGACGTACCTGCCGTTCGCGATCGAGGCGGGCCGCGGCGTCCCCGAAGGCGCCGGGCTGCTGGTCGCGCCCATCCATCTGTGCGGCGAGCCGGCCGGCTACCTCGCCATCGAGCAGGCCGCATCGGAGCCTCCGGACGAGGAGCGCCGCGCCACGATCGACGTGCTGGCGGGCACGGCCGGAGACGCGCTGGAGCGGCACAGGCTCTATGACGACAAGGCGAGCGCGGCGCAGGAGATCCGCCTGTTCGAGCGGCTGCTCCAAGAGGTGGGAACGACGCTCGCGCTGCACGACCTCATCGAGATCATCGCTCACGGCATCAAGAGCGTGCAGCTCGACCCGAGCTGGAACACGGTGGAGATCTGGCTGATCGAGGAGGACCGCGGCGGGGACGGCCCTGCGCCCGCGCGGGGCGACCTTGGCGTTCGCGTCTACCGGGCCCCGCCGTCGGAGCCGACGACCTACTTCCAGAACATCCGCGCCGGCGCCGAATGCGCGGCGCGGCCCCTCGGCGTCTCCATCGACTGGCGGACCGGCCACGGCGGCGACGGCGAGGGCTCTCAGCGCGCCCTGCTCGACGAGGCGATCGGCCGGCGCATGTCCGGCATCATCGTCGCGCCCAGCAACCCCGAGCGCGCGGAAGAGGCGTTTCGTCGAGCCGCCGAGACGGACATTCCGGTCGTCGTGATCGACACACCTCCGATCCCGGGCAGCCGGGCGCCGCTCTATATCGGGACGGACAACGTGGCGTCGGGCAGGCTGGCGGCCGAGGTGATGAAGCGGCTGCTCCCGGGTGGCGGCGTCGTCGCGCCCCTTGGCGCCGTGGGGCTCGCGCTGAACATCCGCGAGCGCATCGAGGGGTTCCGCGCGGCGGCGCTCGGGTCGAACCTCACGGTGCTGCCGACGATCCCGTGCGACTGGGATCAGGAAGCGGGGACGAGGCTCGCCACGGCGGCGCTCGAGGGGCGGTCCGACATCACGGGCGCCTTCGGCGCCGCGGCGGACAACGGTCCGTCGTGGGGCCGCGCCGCGCGAGCCCTCGGCCGGGCCGGAGATCTCAAGGTCGTCGGCTTCGATCTCGTCGCCCGCACGGTCGCGCTGCTCCGGCAAGGGGCGATCCACGCGACGATCGTCCAGCGCGAGGACGACATGGGCGTCCGTGCCGTCGAGACGATCCACCGGATGATCACGCGCGGCGTCGGGCCGACCCTCGCCGAGCTGCCGCCGTCTCGTGTCCTCCACACCCGCGTCGACTGCGTCACGCTCGAGCAGACGCCGTGGTCCACGACGCTGAGCGACTATCTCACGCTCGACGCGGCCCGACGGGCCGCGGCCGGGCACGGCGGCCGGATCGCGCGCGTCGACCGCGCGATCGAGGTGATGATGATCGGGCACTCGCCCGCCTCGAGCTCCGTCGCCGAGGACCAGGTCTCGATCCCGACGCGCTCGCTAGTGCGCCGCGCGATCGAGTCGGGCCGCCCGGTGGTGATCGACCCTACCGAGCGCGGAGCGGGCGCGGACGCCGCTCTGCCTGCCGCCCACGACGGCGCGCGCACGGCCGTCGCCGTGCCCTTGCAAGGCCGCGGCAACGTCCTCGGTGCGCTCGTCCTGAGCAGCGCTCGCAAGGAGGCGTGCGACGCGGGCGACGTGGCGTTCCTGGTCCGCGTCGCCGGCACGGTGGCGGTCGGCGTCGAGAACGCCCGGCTGCTCCGCCGCATCTCGGCGCGGACCGAGGAGCTCGAGCGCGCCAACCTGCAGCAGGCGGCGATGCTCCAGACGATCCGCGAGCTCTCGAGCCCCGTGGTGCCCATCGCGGACGGCATCCTGGTGATGCCCGTGGTGGGCGTCATGGATGCCCAGCGCTCCGGCGACTTCATCGCGTCGATGCTCCGCGAGATCGACGCGAAGCGCGCGCGCGTCGTGCTGATCGACGTCACCGGCATGGCGTTCGTCGACGCGACGGCGGCGTCCCGGCTCTTCGAGGCGGCGCAGGCGGCCGCGCTGCTGGGCGCCGAGGCGGTGCTCGTCGGCATCAGGCCGGAAGCCGCGCAGATGATGGTCCGGCAAGGCCTGGACCTCGGCTCGATGGTGACGCACGCCAACCTGGCGAGCGGCTTCCGCTACGCGCTCTCGGTGGTGCGCCGCCGCCAGGCAAAGCGCGGCTGACCGCGGCGGCTACCCCGTCCCGGCGGCGGGCGGCGCCTCGATGCGTCGCGGCTCCGTGGCCCTCGACTCGCCGGCGCGCTGGGCGCGCCGCTGCGCCTGGGCGACGTGCACCACCTGGTCGAAGACGACGGCCACGAGGATGACGGCGCCGATGATGATGAACGTCCAGTTCGGGTCGAGGCGCCAGATGCGCTGAACACCGCCGTCGCTGTGGCGGATCTGGAACATGTTGATGCCGTTGTCGATGACCCGCATGAGGGCCGAGCCGATGAGGATCCCGAGCGCGCTGCCTTCGCCGCCGCGCAGCGAGCAGCCTCCGAGCACGGCGCCGGCGATCGCGTAGAGCTCGTAGCCCATCCCGACCTGCTGCGACATCTGGCCGATGTAGGACGCGTAGCAGACGCCCGCGATCCCGCCCGTCGCCGACGAGATGACGTACGTCGAGACCTCCACCCGGCGCACGTCGATGCCCGAGTACTCGGCGGCCTCGCGGTTGCCGCCGAGCGCGTACATGTAGCGCCCGAGCACGGTGAAGTGCAGCACGTACGCGCCGGCGGCGAGGATCACGAGGAAGATGACGACCGGGTAGGGGATGAGCGCGTCGCCCTTGACGTGCAGCAGCCCGCCGTTGGCGAGGCCGAGGAACGGCGAGTCGCCGAAGCTCAGCGTGCCGCCCTCCGCCACCGTCTGAGAGACGCCGCGCACGAGGAGCATGCCGCCGAGCGTGACGACGAACGGCTGCAGCTTGAGCCGCGTGATGAGGAGCCCCTGCGCGAGCCCCACCAGCATCGCGGCGCCGAGCGCCGCCGGGATGCCGATCCAGAGCGGGTAGCCAAGGCAAGCCATCCCCGAGGACGAGATCTTGGCGAGCAGGACGCCGGTGAGGCCGATCACCGAGCCGATCGACAGATCGATGCCGCCGGCGATGATGACGAACCCCATGCCCATCGCGTAGATGCCGAGCATCGCGATCTGCCGCGTGGTGTTGACGACGTTGGATTGCCCGAGGAAGTCGGGGTTGGAGAGCCAGAGCCCCGCGCACATCAGGGCGAGCACGAGGCTCATGCCCAGCTCACGTCTCATGCGGTCACCTCATCCACCTCACCGTGCACGCCTCTCGCGCTCCCCGTCATCAGCGCCGCGACGCGCTGCTGCGTCAGCCCTTCGCGCGGGAGCACGCCCGTGATCCGCCGCTCGTGCATGACGACCACGCGATCGCTCATGCCGAGCACCTCCTCCATGTCCGAGCTGACTATCAAGAGCGTCATCCCTTCCGCGGCGAGCGCGGCCATGTGCCTGTAGATCTCGGCCTTGGTACCGACGTCGATGCCGCGCGTCGGCTCGTCGAGGAGGAGGACACGCGGGCTCATCGACAGCCATTTCCCGAGGACGACCTTCTGCTGGTTGCCGCCGGAGAGGTTCACCGACGGCTGATCGAGCGTCGGCGTCTTGATGCGGAGGCGGTCGACCTCGGCCCGCGCGGCGCGGCGCTCCGCGGCGCGGTCGAGCCAGAAGGAGCGCGCATAGCGGGCGAGGCCCGGCAGCGACGCGTTCTCGACGACGGTCATGGGGAGCACGAGCCCGTGCCGCTTGCGATCCTCCGGCGCGAGGCACACGCCGCGGTCGATGGCGTCGCGCGTCGTCCGCGGCTGGTAAGGCTCTCCGCCGAGCGTCATCGTGCCGCCGAGCGCCCGGGTCGCCCCGAAGATCGCCTGCATCAGCTCGGTGCGCCCCGAGCCGACCAGCCCCGCGAAGCCGAGGATCTCCCCGCGCAGCGCGGTGAAGCTCACGCCTCCGGGCGCGCCGGGCACGACGAGGTCGCGCACCTCGAGCACCGGCTCTTGCGGCGGGCGCGCGCGCCTCTCGGGGAAGTAGCGGCCGCTGAGCTCCCGCCCGACCATCATGGCGACGATCCTGTCGTGCGTCGCCTCGGCCCGCGCGAGCTCGCCGACGTGCCGGCCGTCGCGCAGCACGGCGATGCGGTCGGCCAGGCTCAATACCTCGTCCATGCGGTGAGAGATGTAGATGATGCCGATCCCCTCCGCGCGGAGCCTCTCCACGATCGCGAAGAGGTCCCTCGACTCGCCGGCGGTGAGCGACGACGTCGGCTCGTCCATGACGAGGATGCGCGCGCTGGACGAGAGGGCCTTGGCGATCTCGACCATCTGCATCTGCCCGGCGGTGAGCGCCGACACGGGCGTGGTCGGCGCGAGCGGGAGGCCGACGCGCGCGAGGAGGGCCGTCGTCTTCGCGTTCAGCTCGTCGCGCCGGACCGGGGCGAGCAGGCGGGTGTTCGACCCCTCGTTCCCGAGGAAGACGTTCGCCGCGATGTCGAGGTTCGGCGCGAGCATCAGCTCCTGATGGATCAGCGCGACGCCGAGGCGCTTGGCCGCGCGCACGCCGCGCAGCGAAGCGGGCGCTCCGTCGATGAAGATCTGCCCCTCGTCGGGCGCGCAAGCGCCGCCGAGGATCTTCATGAGCGTGCTCTTGCCCGCGCCGTTCTCTCCAACGAGCGCGAGCACCTCGCCGGCGCGGAGCGAGAGCGACACCCCCGAGAGCGCGGTGACACCCGGGAACCGCTTGACGATCCCGCGCATCGCGAGGAGGGGTGGGAGATCGGGAGTCGACGTCATCCGCCTTGGTCAGCGGCTCGATCGAGCGAGGCCTTGATCGAGGCGCCGGGGAGCAGGTTACTTCTTCAGCTCTACGAGCTTGGCCTTGAACTCCGCCACGTTGTCCTTGTGGATGACGTCGACGCCGGTGTCGACCATCTTGTCCTTGGGGATGGCGGCCATGGCCGCTTCGCCCTTCGTCGCGAGCTCGTGCATCCACTTGCTCGACAGGTAGCCGAACTGGAACGGCTTCTGAACGACGGTGCACCCGACTGTGCCGCTCTCGATGCCGCTGAGCGTCGCGTCTTCCTCGTCGAACACGGCCGGGATGACCTTGCCCTTCTTCCCGAGCGCCTCGACGGCCGCGATGATGGCCGGCCCGTTGTACGACCAGAGGCCGGTCGCGACGTTGAGGTCCGGGTGAGCGTTGATGATGTCTTCGACGTTCGCGCGCGCCTTGGCACGATCGGCGTTGTCCTCGCGCTTGTCGACGATCTGGATGTTGTGGGCGGTGACCACGTCCTGGATGCCCTTGAGGCGCTGGGTCGCGTTGTCGACGGCGAACATCCCGACGAAGACGGCCATCTTCCCGCCGTCCGGCAGGATCTTCACGATCTCGTTGCCGAGCACCCTGCCGGCCTCGTAGTTGTTGGTGCCGATGTAGAGCAGCCGGTTCGACTTCGGGGCGTCGGAGTCGAACGTGATCAGCTTGACCTTCTCGGCGACCTTGTTGAGCACGGGGACCTGATCGTTCGGCGCCAGGACGGTCACGGCGACGGCGTCGTAGCCCTGGCTGGCGAGGCTCTCCAGGATCTGGTTCTGCTCCTCGGGCGTGCCGTTGGGCGGCGCCTTGATGTCAACTTGAATCTTCGCCTCTTGCTCGTACTTGTGGACGCCGGCCCCGGCGATCCGCCAGAACTCGCTGGTCCCGCTTGTCACGAAGGCGAGCTTGACGACCTTGGCCGTGGTCGGAGCGCTCTTGCCGTTGCTGTCGGGGCTCTTGCCCGCCTCGTCCCCGCCCCCCTGATCACAGCCGACGATCCATGTCATGGACAGCACGGCGAACGCTGCAAACGCTAGCTTCCAGAAACGATTCTTGTCTTTCACGCCAGTCCTCCCCCGCCTTGCCTGCGAAAGGCGTGCGTCGATGTCGATGTCGCTGAGCCGCGACACAACGAATACCCCGACGCGAGGTTAGCGGACCCACCCCGACGATGTCGCGCCTCACGTGAGCGACCCAAACGGAAATTCGACGGGTGAGGTGTCGGAGTTTTGAGCACCGCAGGCATGCAGGTCATGGTCGAGCCCACCCGATCCGGACGAGGTCCTGCTGGGCAGCGTTCGCGCCGCGGGCGACTCACTCCGGGCACGCCGCGGCGCACCCCTCACCCCCGCAGTCGACGCCGGCCTCGTCGCCGTTTTTCACGCCGTCGGTGCACGTGGGCGCCTGGCACATACCGCCCCAGCACACGCTGCTCAGGCAGTCCGCGCCGGTCTCGCAGCCACCGCCCACCGGGCAGCGCGGGCAAAACAGCTTGCCACAGTCGACGCCGGCCTCGAGGCCGTTCTTCACGCCATCGCTGCACGTCGGGATCATGCAGCTTTCGTTCGTGCACACGCGGCTCTCGCAGTCCTTGGCGACCTTGCAGCGCTCGCTCGGCGGGCAAGGGCGGCACGGGCCACCGCAGTCCAAGCCTGTTTCCCGGAGCCCCGCGTCCTGCGCACCGTTCACGCAGTGCTCCGGCACGCACCAGACACCATCACACGCGAGCCCGCCGGGGCACAGCAGCGTCGGGTCCGCGTCAACGCACTGGACGCAGGCGCCTTCATGGCATCGCCCGGAGCCCGAGGCGGGACATACGACCCCATCCAGGATGAGATTTCGTGGCCCATCGATCTCGCAGACGTCGAGGGTGCACTGGTTGCCGTCGTCGTAGGCATCGACGGCCGCCAGGCTGACCACCCGGCCCTCGGCCGTGCACTCCTCGACCTTGCAGTCGCCGCGGACCTGCGAGGCGATCGGGCCCTGCTCTATCTCGACGACGCACGCGCCGTCCACGCACCTCCCCACGCCGCACCGCGGGTCCGGCGGGCCCGCGCAGTCAACGTCGCCCTCGCAGCCCCCGGGTGGAACGGGCACCCCCGAGCACGTCTCGGTGCCCTCCGCGCACTCGTCGCAGTACCGGCACTCCTCGAAGCAGCTCGGCGCGTCGTCGCCGAGCGCGCAGCAGATGACCTTTCCCGGTTCGCTACACTTGCAATGCTCGTCGACGCAGATCGTGCCCGGCACATTCTGCAGGTCCGACTGGCAGTGGTCCGTGGTCGCGCACCTTCCACCCACGTAGGGCCCATCGCCGCAAGCAAAGAAGGTCGCTGAGATGAATAGAAAGAGGAGAGCAGCAGCACAATTCGCGATGGGTCTACCCATGCGTCCAGTCCTCCGGCACGAGGCTGTGGCGCCGGCACCCCGGCGGCCCCAATCCGCCAGGGTGTCGTCTGCCAGGTCGTCTCGGGGCGCAGTATGCCGCGGTCAGGCGGCCGCCGTCACGCAAGTTTTCGCAAGATCGCGTTGCGGGCGAGGCGGCCTTCGATCAGCGCAGGCAGCGCAGGCGCGATGTCGAAGCGCACATCAAAACGCGCTCGTGAACGTAAGCCCCTTGGCCGACACCGTGATCTCTGCCGGCCCGCGCGGATAGAGGGTATAGCCGAGCGTGGCGGTCAGGACGGCCCCTCCCGCGATGAGGCCGGCGATGCCCACACCACGATACGTGCGCGCATCGTCGTAGTCCGAGACCGATTGCTGGCAAATCGGCTGGGTCAACCGGAAGCAACCGTTCGGCCCCGCGGAGAGCGCGGCGGAGTAGCCCGCATCGTCCTTCTTCCCCGCGCCGACGAGCATCACGGTGCCAATCGCGGCCAGGGTGGCGGACAGCCCGAAGCCGCCGGCGACGAGCTCCGGCCGCGGCCCGGGCGAGGGAGGCAGGGGGATGAGGGGGGGCGAGCGGGGGCCGGGAGGCGGCGCCGGCGCGCCTGCGGGCGCGGCCGGGAGGCCTTCGGACGGCGCAGGGACGTCGGCGGGCCTGGCGGCGAAGGTGAGCACGACCTCCCGCGCCTCGCCGCGCGGCACGTCGATCTCGGCCGTCGCGAGGTTGCCGTTCAGCACGGCGCGCACCACGTGGCGCCCGGGGGCGACGGGGACGGGCTTGTCGCCCTCGATCTCGGTGGGCGCGCCGTCGATCGTGATCTTCGAGCCCTCGGGGGCGACAACGTGGAGCTCGCCGGTGAGCTGCCGCGCGCGGGCGAGGTCGCTGAGCCGCGACTCGACGAGCGCGCGCTCCGCGGGCGTCCTGGGCGCGCGCATGATCTCCTGGCAGAGCGACAGCCAGCGCACGGCGGCCGGCGCGTCGCCGAGCCGGAGCGACAGCGCCCCGATGTTGCAGGCGGCGACCTGAGCGCGATCGAGCCGCCAGACGGCCATCCACAGGTCGCGCGAGTCGGCCAGCCGATCCTCGCGAGCGGCCGCGTTCGCCTGCTGCATGAGCCGGGCGACCGCCTGCGTCGGGGCCTCCGCGCGACCCTCCGCCGCGCCGAACAGCAGGGCGATGCACAGCGGGAGCGCGGCGACACGACGTGTGTTCCTTCGCACGGGTGTGGATCTCCTCGGCCGAGTCTCGGGTTTTGCGGACCGCTTCGGAGCGGGAGCTCCGGTCGACGGCCCCACGTACCAGAAGGAGGCTGTCGGTGGAAGCCCTGGAAGCCGCCGGGGTGCCTGGGTGTCGGGCGATGGGGGCTGGCCAGGCGCGATCTCGGCGCGCTCTGGCGGAGCGAGCCAGATCTCCGGCCGTCGTCGAGCGCTGATCACCGGTGATTCTTCAACGATGCTCGTATCGAGGCGTGGTGCGAGATGGGATATCGGTGCTGACGTCGAAGATCGCGGCGTTCGCGGCGTTGCTCGCTCTCACGAAGGCGTTCGTCGAGGCGCTGTCGTTCAATACTCGTACCTCATGGCGGTGCCCCGACCGTCGCGCGCCTTCGTGGTGAGCCACGCGCGCGCGCCGCCACCCAGTGAAAGACGAGCGCGCGTCCGGCAGGCGATGATGCCGTGAGGACGAACTGGCGGAAGCTCTGGTGTACCCCTCCGCCCATCTCGGCGCCGCCACGTCGGTGGGGTCGTCTGACCGTCTCTTACGCGAAACTTGACACGTCCGATGAGCCATCGGTTATGATGGCTCCCGCCTCATCATGCGACGACGCCACCCGGCATGTTCGGCCCGATGAGGTGTGGCGGACCGTCGCGTCTTCACCGCCACAAGTGTCCCGCGGTGCTTCCGGCAGCAACCTCGCGCCGGCGTCACCCGGTGGCGATGCGGACGACGGAGCCCCTGCGTTGCGCGATCGGCGTTGCTCGTCCTACCTTCGCCCCCGGCAAGCGCTGCCTTGATGGATAGGCCGCCGGTGGCCCCCCGCTCGATGCCCGAACATTCGACCGCCTCGGCTTCTATCTCCACGAGACCCGCGCTCACGTTCGCGCTGGTGCAGCGCGCAGCAGGGCAGGATCCGCGCGCCGAGGAGGATCTCTGCCTCGCGCTCGAGCCGACCATCCAGCCCGTCGCCGCCCGCCTCCTCCGCGGGTGCCGCGCGCACGGGCACGACGCGCGCTGGGAGGTCGAAGACCTCTTGAATGAGGTGCTGATGTTCCTCGCGGAGGATCGTTGGCACCGGCTCCGCCAATGGGACCCTGCGCGCGGCGCGGGCCTCCAGGGCTTCGTCGCCGTCCTCGCGCGGAACCGGATCATCGGGATCCTCCGTAGCAGGCGACAGAACCCCTGGCTCGAGCAGCCGGCCGAGGACCAGGAGATCGAGCGGCAACGCGAGATCGAGGGGAGCGTCGAGGACGTGTTCGGGGACGCCGAGCGCCGCGCCCTCCTGCTCGACGCCGTCGAGCACGGCCTCGGCGCGAAGGACGCCCAGCTCTTCCGCTGGTTCTATGACCTCGAGCTCTCGGCCGAGCAGGTCTGCGATCTGACCGGGCGGAGCCGCGCGCAGGTCTACAACGACAAGCACCGGCTGCTGGAGCGGGTCAAGGCGGTCGTCGGCACCGCGCTGCGAGGACTGCTGGGCTCCCGGCGTAGTACCCTGGATGGTGAGCCATGAGGGACGAGGAGCTTCTGGAGGCGCTGAGGAGAGCAGCGCAGGAGCGGGATCCGTTCGTCGATCCGCGCTGGGAAGCGCTCGCCGAAGGGAAGCTCGCCGGGCAGGAAGCGGAGGCGTTCCGCGCGGAGATGCAGCGCTCCGAGGAGGGACGGCTGGCGGAGGAGATGCTCCGGCCGTTCGACGTCGAGGAGCGGAGGCTGAAGGTCCGGCGCCTCCTGGCCGAGCGGCGAGGCCAGGCGGCTGCGGGGGCGCCGCGCTTCCCGTGGCGCAAGGCGGTCCCGGTCGCGGCGCTGGCGGCCGCAGCCGCGCTGGCCCTGCTGGTGCGCCCTCGTTCGCCAGAGCCGCTTCCCCCGTACGCGCTGGTGACCTCGGCAGAGCGTGGGGATCCGGCGGCCGGGCCCGCTGTGCACCTCCGGGCGGGCGGCAGCCTCACGATGACGCTCCGACCCGAGGAGGCGGTGAGCGGGCCGGTGATCCTGCGGGCGGCGCTCGTGTACGAGCAACGCGCAGCGCTCTGGGCCCTGCCCTCGGGCGCGGCGCAGATCTCTCCCACCGGCGCGGTGCGGATCGCCGGCACCCGCGAGGCCCTGTTCCCGGACGGCGCGATCGGGGTCTACGAGATCGTGCTGGCCGTCGGCCGGCCGGAGGTCCTCCCGGAGGACGCTGGCGCGATCGCCCGCGCTGAGCCGCAGGACGGCGTCCGCGTGCTGCGGCAGCAGGTGATCCTGGAGCCGCCTTGAGCGGTGCTCGGAGGTCGCGGAGTGCGCGGCGACTCTCCGCAGCGGTGTTCCTCGCGAGCCTCTCGCTCGCACCCCATGCCGAGCACGCCGCGCAGCCCAAGGTCGCCGCGCAGCCCAAGGACGCCGCGCCCGAGCTCGGCGTCGCCGAGTCGCTGCGGCGAAGCGGCAAGCTCGATGAGGCGGAGGCGCAGCTCCTCGCCCTCGTCGGCGACCCGCGGGCCGCCGTGCAGGCGCAGGCCGTCGGCAAGCTCGCGAGGATCGCCCGAACACGGGGCCCCTGAAGAAAAACGCACCGCCCTGATAGACCGGCACGCGAAGGGGCGTAGTGCAGGAGAGGCCGCGGATCGCGCGGGCCGACTCACCCTGGCGCCGGTCGGGCGCCCGGAGGTTCGTCTCATGCCGATGCAGCACCGTAGTCTGCATTCCGTTTCCCTTCTCCTGATTTTCGTGTCCTTGCCCCTCGTCGCGCTCTCCGCCTGCGACCGCAGGGACAGGGACCCGATCCGGTCGCCGGACGGAGGCGGCGGCTCCGCGTCCGAGGGAGGCGGTGGCTCCGCGTCCGAGGGAGGCGGCGGCTCTGCGTCCGAGGGAGGCGGCGGCTCTGCGTCCGAGGGAGGCGGCGGCTCTGCGTCCGAGGGAGGCGGCGGCTCCGCGTCCGAGGGAGGCGGCGGCTCCGCGTCCGAGGGAGGCGGCGGCTCCGCGCCTGCGGAGGTGGTGGCTGGTTGCACCGGGCGCCGCTGGGTAGGCAGGTTCCGCGGCGGCGTCTGCCCGGACCTGCCGGTGGGCATGCCCTGGAGGGGCAAGAAGCTCTTCCAGAGCGAGATCGATGCGCCCGCCTTCCTCGCCGAGTACTGCGTTTATGAGTATTTCGGCGCGGGCGAGCCCGACCCCGCCGAGACCGCTGCGCTGCAGGCCGCCGTCGCCTCGGCCAGCGACGACACGTGCACGTTTGCCGAGGACTGCGTCACGGTCGGCCCGCTCGGCGATGGGGACGATGTGGATGTCGATGCCATGAGGACCGTCCTTCACGACGAGTTCATCCAACAGGTCAACGGCGCGGCGCTCCCGCCGGTGAACGCGGGCGCGACCCTGGCGATCGCCAGGGTCGCGGTGATCGACACCAAGGCGAGTAACCAGTCGCCGGTGAACGCTCACGCCACCGTGGTCGGAGGGCTGATCCGCGATCTGACCTGCTCGGATCCCGGCGTTCGCTGCGCCGCCGATGTGACCTACGAGCTCGGCCTGCCGCAACTCGACAACAGCAACCTGGGCAGCAGCGGAGGCCATTTCGGGAGCATGAGCCAGGTCGCGACCGCGATCTATCGCTCCGTGAGCTCCTGGCAATCGCAGAACTATACAGCTCCGGGCGTGCCCCCTGTCAATCCTCGGCTGGTGATCAACGCCAGCATCGGCGCGCAGCCTGGGCCGGACTGCGGCCCGGACGCCGAAAAACTCTCGTGCGCGGCGCAGTCCTTGTACGACGCGATCAGGCACGCGACATGTCAGGGCGCGCTCGTGGTCGCTGCCGCCGGCAACAGCCCCGGCGGGCCGCTTCGACGCGAGCCGGGCATCGACGGCGCGAACGCGGCGTTCGGCATCTCGGGGGGAACGTGCCCGGCCGCGTGGACGCGGATGATCTCGAGAGACGAGTGCGAGGGAGTCGAAGGAAAAGAGTACGATGCCCAATTCATCCAGGAGGGGTTCGCCCCCTTCAGCCGGTCCACGGAAAAGGAAATGCGGCTTCAGCCTGGGGACGCACGAGCTGGACATCTACATCAACCCCGATTTTTCCTCGAAGATCAATAAGGCGACGCTCGTTGTCAACAATGCCAACGGTGTCCGTTTGGGCAGCATCGATCTGCCTCCCCCGCCCATGGAGATGAGCGCTGGGATGAGCGCTGGTGCGAAGCTGAGCTACACGCTCAACGTGTTGTCGTCCTCGATGTGGTTTCAGGATGTCGCGCAGGCCGTGATCTCGTTCGAGGTGGAGAGCGACGGCGTGATCGGTTCATCGACGGGAACGATCCTGTTGATGCCATGAAATCATGAATCGCCGGCGCGCCCTGCATCGCCAAGGACGGCTCGGGGAGCAACGGCTTCGAGCCCAGCTTCTACGACGGGTGGGCCGCCGGAAACATCGGGCTCACGCCGCCGGTGGCGGGGACCACGCTCACGTCGCTCGCCGCGGCCAACGCGCAGTGCGTCTCGACCTTCGGCGCCGGCTGGGAAATGGCCGAGCACCACGACGGCGGCGGCGGGTGGGCCTTTAGGGCCTACGGGAACATCAACGACCTCTACGACATCAGCGTCGCCTCCCATGACCCGAACAACCGCTTCTGGGTCCACATCAACGACCAGCCTGGGAGCTGCTGGGACCCGTGACCGAGCGGATCTGAGCCATCGCGCATGCTCTGTGCGCTGAAGCCCAGCGCTTCGATGAACAAGGCTCCTGTTCGACAACGGTGAGCCCCTGCGATTCTGTCATGCTGGCATGGATCGCTCCTGCACTCCATTTCATCCAGGCGATGCTGGCTGCGAGCCGCTCGACGAGCGCTCGACGGCCCGAGATCTGCCCTTGCGGCGACCGCGTCTCGCACCTCTCCTTGCTCGGGGCGAAGCAGCGCTGAGATGGTAAAGCCGCGGCGCGCCCTGCGGCGCCGGGAGGCGGAGGTCGACGATCTCCGCCTTCTCTTTTTTTTGGGGGGTGTCTTTGATAGATCGGCAGCTGCATGGCGTAATCCATTGAAGAGGCAGCACGGCCGGGCATTGGGCCCGAACGCAGACGCTACCTGTCCTCACCTCGACGTGAGGAGAAGGAACGACCATGACTATCCAAATCAACAAGACGATGCCTGCCAGCGAGAAGGACACGGAGAACGCGCCGACGCGATTCCGGGCCAGAGGAGACAGGGCTCTCCTGGTCCTCGCGCTCTGCGCCACGCTGGGAGGGACCTCGATCGTCGGAGGCTGCACCTATGTGTCGATTTACCCGTGCGATGTCGACGGCAGCGGCTGCAGTGAAGGCAGTGAAGCCTGGACCGGCAAGGAAGGTAGCGACGGCAGAGAAGTCAGACCCTGCGCGGACTGCGGCATCCCCGACGAGATCCGCGACGATCTGTCCATCCGGAAGCGGCACGAGGGCACGTTCGTCGCCGGCGGCGTGGGCGTATTCGAGATCGCCGTCAGCAACAACTCGGGCGCTCCGGCTTTCGGCATCACCGTGACAGACGTGCTCGATCCGGTGTTCACGTTCGTATCCGCCTCCCCCTCGCCCCCATGGAGCTGCGCTGCCGTGGCGCAGACGGTGACCTGCACCTTCGCCGGCACGCTGCCGCCGTTCACGTCGGCGGCTCCGATCCGGCTCGACGTGAGGGTGAACGACCGGCCGGAGACGCCCGAGGCCCAGAACTGCGCTTCCGTCAGCTCGGACGGGAACGACGCCACGCCCAAGGACAACACCTCGTGCGACAGCCTGGAGATCGCCGTCTGCCCTGCGCTCGAGCTCGACCTGTCGAGCGGCGGCGAGGCGGCGTGGGGCCTGCCCGGCTCGGTCGGCGACAAGGACGATTCGTGGACCATCGTCGCGGCGCCCGATCCGAGCCTGATCGGCAGCTCTACGATCCTGTCACCCAACCCCGCCTGGCTGCCGGCGTTCCCGGGTTCCCAGTGGGTAGGACCGGAGGGCGGGTCAGCCGATGGGCTCACCGGGTTCTACACCTACGAGAGCTGCTTCACGCTGGAGCAAGGCTTCACCGTGCCGATGCTCGATCTGTCGATACGGGCCGACGACGTGATCACCGCGATCTCGCTCAACGGCTGCATGCTGCCAGGGGCGCCGGGCGGCAGCTTCAATATGGCGGCCCCGATTCACGTGCAAACGTCCGATCCATCGTGCTTCCAGCCGGGAACGAACTGCATCGACATCACCGTAGAGAACGGTCCCGGGCCGACCAGCCTCGACGTGGCCGGCACGGTGACGGCGGACCACGAGCTTTGCTGCAAGGTAGGACCTATCCCGGGAGAGAAGCGCTGAGAACACCGGTCGGCGCGCTGATTCCTGGTTTGGTGAATGTCGCGCGGCGAGCGCGCGCGAGGCGACCACGGCGGCCCGAGGCGACGGGGCGGCTCGCGCGGCGAGCCGCTCAGCCGGCCGCCGTCCCGGCCTTGCGCTGCGCGCTGTCGCAGACCCAGCGGACCACGCCCGGGATCACCCCCTGCGCGATCGCGCTCACGCGCGAGCCGACGTCGGGGTAGATCTCGAATCGCCCGCGCGCCATGCCGTCGGCCATGCTGCGCGCCACGGCGTCCGGCTCGAGCGTCTTCACGTTGCCCGCGATGGCCTTCGTCTCCGCCGGCTTGTACTGGTTCTCGAACGCCAGCTGCGGCGTGTCCGTGTCGGGCGGCATGCACACGCTCACCCGCACGCCGTGCGGCCACATCTCCGCGCGCAGCGCCTGCGAGAAGCCGAGCAGCGCGAACTTGCTCGCCGCGTAGGGCGTGTAACCGTAGATGCCGATCACGCCCGCCAGCGACGAGACGTTGAGCACATGGCCGCTGCCGCGCGCCACCATCGCCGGGAGCACCGCTTTGCACAGGTGCACGGACCCAAAGAAGTTCACGTCCATCATGCTCCGGAACTGATCGAGCGGCAGCTCGAGGAAGCGCCCCGGCATCACCACGCCCGCGTTGTTCACGAGGTGATCGATCGGCCGCTCGGCGAGCCGCGACTCCATCGCCCGCGCGACGTCGTCCGCCCGGCTGATGTCGAGCTCCAGGACGTCGACCCGCGCCGACGGGTGCTCGCGGCGGATGCTCACGGCGGCCTCGTCGAGGAGGGCGCGGCGGCGCGCCACCAGCGTCACCGCGGCGCCGTATCCCGCGGCGAGCCTCGCGAACGACAGCCCGATGCCGCTCGAACCGCCGGTGATGAGAACGCTCTTGCCCTGGAAATAAGTTCGGGTGTCCATCGGCGGCCGAACCTAGCCCAGGACCGCCCGAGGCGCGAGGCGCTCGTGCAGGGCCGCGTCCTTACGCCTCAGCGGTCGCGCCGCCGCTTCTTCAGCGCGTCCTTCAGCAAGCTGCCCGCGGCGGAGCCGATCGTCTCGACCGCGATCAACGCGGCCGCCGTCGACACCGCCTTGACCGCCTTCCGGAGGGCACGACGGGTCTTCTTCTTCATGGGCTTCACGACGGCTGCGCCAGCTCGACGTCGGGGTGCGCTCTCCCCGATACGCCATTCACCAGCTTCAAACCACCCAGCGCGCTCGCCCACGCCCTCATCCTCCGGCGCACGGCGGCCGTCGCGCTGCTCAGATAACTCCTCGCCTCTCCGCTGTACAGGCCGGCCGCGAACACCACGGCGACGCTCGTCGCCGCGGCCACCGGCCTGAGGACCCTCCGACCGAGCTTGTTGAGCTTCCTCTTTTGCTTCTTTGTCAGCTTCGTCTTCATGATGCCCACCATCCATCCGTACAGCACGGGACAGCACGGGTCGTGCCACGGGATCCCAGGTCGAAAGGCGGTGACAAGCGCAATGGCGCCCCCGGACGCGTCCTGCCGACAGGACGTTTTGCCTCGGTGGGGTGAAAATGCGCTGCCACACACCGGCGCTCGGGCGCGCCTCGGCGACCGGGGTGCGAGCCCCATCCAGGCAGGTCGCTCCGTTGGCCGATGCTTCCCGGTGCTCCCCGGCGCCTCCGGGGGCGCTCACGTGGGATCACGGCCGCTGGCCGCGCGGGCCGCCCACCGGGCGCCGGGCACGCAGCGCGCGCCGCGACGAAGACGAACGATGTCAGTCAGCCCACACCCCGGCCACGGTCGCGCCCGCCGGGGCACCGCCGCGCCCGGCCGCTGTGGGCGTAGTCGTCGCTGGCGATCGGGGCCGGTTTCGTTTACTCCGTTGTAAGCAGGCTCATGCGGGGTCTCAGGTAAGACGGGGAGCCGGGATGCGCGTGGGAGACGTCATCGACCGTCGCTTCCGGATCGAGCGCCTCGCCAGCTCCGGCGGGATGGGGGACGTCTACCGCGCCTGCGACCTGGTCACGAACGAGCCGGTGGCGCTGAAGGTCCTGCAGCGACGGGGGCTCCAGGAGGCGATCCGGTTCGCGCGCGAGGTCGAGGCGCTCGAGGCGCTCACCGCGCTGCGGCACCCGGGCATCGTGCGCTACATCGCGCACGGCGCGACCGACGCGGGGCAGCCCTACCTCGCGATGGAATGGCTCGCCGGCGAGACGCTGACCGAGCGGCTCGCCCGGAGCTCGCTCACGATCGCCGAGAGCATCGCGCTCGCGTCGCGCATCGCGTCGACGCTCGGCGTCGTGCACCGCGCCGGCATCGTCCACCGCGACCTCAAGCCGAGCAACCTGCTCCTCGTGGGCGGCGCCGTCGAGGGGGTCACCCTCATCGACTTCGGCGTGGTGCGCCTCGGCGCCATGGACCGGCACCTCACCATGCCCGGCACGATGCTCGGTACCCCGGGCTACATGGCGCCGGAGCAGGCCCGCAGCGAGCCGAACATCGACCCCCGCGCCGACGTCTT
Source organism: Sorangium sp. So ce375 (assembly GCF_051473855.1). Lineage (NCBI taxonomy): Bacteria > Pseudomonadati > Myxococcota > Polyangiales > Polyangiaceae > Sorangium > Sorangium sp. So ce375. The sequence continues at coordinate 6,584,098 of NZ_CP150335.1, read as the reverse complement.
CTCGCTCGGCTGCGTGCTCTTCAAGTGCCTCACCGGGCGCTCGGCGTTCCAGGGCGCCGACGGGCTCTCGGTGCTCATCAAGGTCATCCTCGAGGATCCGCCCCGGCTCCGGGAGCTGCGCGGGGACATCCCCGAGGCGCTCGACGATCTCGTCGCGCGCATGCTCGCGAAGCCGCCGAAGGACCGGCCCAGCGACGGCGACGCGGTCGCGGCGGAGCTCGTCGCGCTCGACGACGCGGGCGTCGGCGCGGTGAGCAGCCGGCCGTCGAACACCCTGCGCGGGGGCGAGATCACCACGAACGAGCGCAAGATGATGTGCCTCGTGCTCGCGCGCGACGTGACCGGCGACGCCGAGGCGACGCGCTCGCAGGAGGAAGACCTGGAGCGCAGCAAGGCGCTCATCGCCGTCGCGGAGCGCTACCAGGGCGAGCTCGAGATCCTGGAGTCCCGCTCCCCGCTCATCGTGCTCACCGCCGGCGGCGCCCCGACCGACCTCGCGGCGCAGTCCGCTCGCTGCGCGCTCGCGCTGAACGCGCTGCTCGGCTGCGTGCCGGTCGCGCTCGTCACGGGCCGCGCGGAGATGTCCGCGCGGCTGCCGATCGGCGAGCTCATCGACCGCGCGGTCCACCTGCTGCCGCCTTCGCACGCGCCGGTCGGCGTGGACGCCGTCCGGATGGACGAGGTGACCGCGGGGCTGCTCGGCGCCCGGTTCGACGTGACCCGCGACGCGGGCGCCCTCCGCCTGCACGGCGAGCGCGAGGAGCTCGCCTCCACGCCGCCCCTGCTCGGCAAGCCGACGCCGTGCGTCGGGCGCGACCGCGAGCTCGCGCTCCTGGAGGCGGCGTTCTCGCACTGCGTCGATGAGTCCACGCCGAGCGCCGTGCTCGTGACCGCGCCCGCGGGCGCGGGGAAATCCCGCCTGCGCTCCGAGCTGATCCGGCGGCTCCGCGACCGCGGCGAGGAGGTCGAGGTGTGGATCGGGCGCGGCGACCCGATGAGCGCCGGCTCGGCCTTCGCGCTGCTCGCCCCGGCGCTCCGGCGCGCGATCGGCCTCTTCGAGGGCGAGCCCATCGAGGCGCGGCAGCGCAGGCTCCGCGCGCGCGTCGCGCGGTACGGGCAGGGCGACTCCGCGCGCACCGCGGCGTTCCTCGGGGAGCTCATCGGGGTGCCGTTCCCCGACGGGGACAGCGTGCAGCTGATGGCGGCGCGGCGCAGCCCCGTGCTGATGAGCGACCAGATCCGCGTCGCCTGGGAGGAGCTCCTCAGGGGCGAGTGCTCGGCGAGGCCCGTGCTGCTCGTGCTCGAGGACCTGCACTGGGGCGACCTGCCGAGCGTGATGCTCGTCGACTCGGCGCTCCGCAACCTCGGCGATCAGCGGCTGATGGTGCTCGCGCTCGGCCGGCCGGAGGTGCGCGAGCTCTTCCCGAAGCTCTGGGCGGGGCGCGGCGTCCACGAGGTGCAGCTCTCGGGGCTGCCGCGCCGCGCGAGCGAGCGGCTGGTGCGCCAGGTGCTCGGCGAGGACGTCGCGCCGGAGCTCCTCGCGATGATCGTCGACCGCGCCGACGGCAACGCGTTCTACCTCGAAGAGCAGCTCCGCGCGGTGGCCGACGGCAAGGGCGCCGACCTGCCCGAGACGGTGGTGGCGATGGTGCAGGCGCGCATCGAGGCGCTCGACGTGGAGGCGCGGCGCGCGCTCCGGGCGGCGAGCATCTTCGGGCAGACGTTCTGGCAGGGCGGGGTGTCGGCGCTCGTGGGCGGGGCGCAGGTGGCGCCGAAGCTGATCGAGCTGGAGCAGCGCGAGGTGATCTCCCGGCGCGGCGAGGGCAGCCTCCCCGGCGAGGTGGAGTACAGCTTCCAGCACGCGATCGTGCGGGAGGCGGCCTACGGGATGCTGACGGACGGCGACCGGCGGCTCGGGCACCGGCTCGCCGGCGAGTGGCTGTCGCGCGCGGGCGCGGGCGCCGCGGACGCGATGGCGCTCGGCGAGCACTTCGAGCGCGGCGGGGAGCTCTCGCGGGCCGCGGCCGCGTACTGCCGCGCGGCCGAGCAGGCGCTCCGGGCGCAGGACCTCGCCGCCGCGATCGAGCGCGCCGAGCGCGGCGTCGCGTGCGGCCCGAGCGCCCAGGCGCTGGGGGCGCTGCGCCTCGTGGAGGCCGAGGCGCACATGTGGCGCGGGGAGCTCGCGCTCGCGGAGCAGCGCGGGACGGAGGCCGTGGACCGGCTTCCCCCCGGCTCCGCGGCGTGGTTCTCGGCGATAAAGCAGGTCGCGGTCGCCGCGGGCAAGCTGGGCGGCATCGAGCGGCTGGAGCGCTGGCTGGGCGTGGCGCAGGCCGCCGAGCCGGAGGCGGAGGGCGCGCTCGTGGCGAAGCACATGTGCCTCGGCGAGGGCGCGCTGCTGCTCGTGTTCGGGGGGCGCTACGCGTTCGCGGACGCGCTGATCGAGGCGATCGAGGGCGACGGGACGGACCTGGCGGAGCGGGAGGCCGAGGTGGTGGCGCGGCTGCACGAGGCGCGGTCGGTCCGGGCGCTCGTGAACGGCGACCCCGCCGCGTGCCTCGCGGGGCTCTCGGCGGCGCTCGTCGCGTTCGAGCGCGCGGGCGATCGCGGCAACGCGTGCGCGGTGCGCATGAACGTGGGCTACATGCACGCGGAGCTCGGCGATTTCGCGGGCGCGGAGGACGTGCTGCGCAGCGCGCTCTCGGGCGCGGAGCGGATGGGGCTGCACGAGCTGGCGGCGGCGACGCTGAGCAACCTGGGGCACGTCCTCGGCTACCGGGGGAGGATCGAGGAGGCGGAGCGGACCGAGCGGGAGGCGATCGCGCTGCTGCAGCGGCTCGGCGATCCGCGCACGGAGGGGAGCGCGCGGACGTACCTCGCGCGGATCGCGCTGCTCGCGCGGGATTTCGAGGGGGCGGAGCGGGAGGCGACGGCGGCGGCGGAGATCCTGCAGAGCGCGCCGCCGCTGCGCGCGGCGGCGGTGGCGGCGAGGGCGAGGGCGCTGCTCGGGCTGGGGAGGCTCGACGAGGCGCTGTCGGCGGCCGGGGAGGCGTTCTCGATGCTGAACGCGATCGGGGCGATCGAGGAGGGGGAGTCCACGGTCAGGAACGTCTACGCCGAGGCGCTGGCCGCGAACGGGATGGAGGCGGACTGCGCGGCGGCGATCGCGGCGGCGAGGGAGCGGCTGATGGAGAGGGCGGGGAAGATCAGCGACCCGGTGTGGAGGGAGCGGTTCCTCACGATGCCGGAGCACCAGAGGACGCTGGAGATGGCGGCGAGGTGGGGCGGGTAGGGGGCGGTGCGGAGCACCGCGAGAGAGGTGATGCTTACTATGAAGACGACGTTCGCCAAGTCGGCCCGCCCTCGCCACCTCGTGGCGAGGCTGCTCGAGCAGCCGGATCTCGTGCGCCTCGTGCGGGGGCTGGGGGGCCCGGTCCTCCTCCGGCTGATCCGCCACATCGGCCTGGAGGACGCCGGAGAGATCGTCGCGCTCGCGACGACCGAGCAGCTCAAGGGGATCTTCGACGAGGATCTGTGGCGCAGCGAGCGTCCGGGCAAGGACGAGGCGTTCGACCCGGAGCGGTTTGCCCTCTGGCTCGAGGTGATGCTCGAGGCCGGCGAGGCGTTCGCTGCGCAGAAGATCGCCGAGCTCGACGAGGATTTCGTCACGATGGCCCTGTGCAAGCAGGTCCTGGTGATCGACGTCGACGGGCTCAGCGTGCAGATGTCGAGCGGGGAGCACTCGGACGACGACGATCTCCTGGAGAAGGCGCTCGAGGGCTGCCAGTACCAAGAGTTCGAGGAGTTCCGCGTCATCGCGAAGGACCCGCGGAGCTGGGACGCGATCCTCCTGGTCCTGGTCGAGCTCGACAGGGAGCACCACGCGCTCCTGCGAGCGCTGCTCGAGCGCTGCTGCGCCATCTCCACCGAGTACATCGAGGAGTCCGGCGGCCTCTACGACGTCCTCACCTCCGAGGAGATGCTGGAGTCCGACGTGGCCGCGGAGCGGGAAGAGCGGCGCGAGCGAGAGGGGTTCGTCGCCCCGTCCGCGGCCCTGAGCTTCCTTGAGCTGTCGAGGGTCACGCCGCTGGAAGAGACCCTGAGATCCCGGACGTACGATGCCGTCACGCGCGCGCATTTCCGGGCGGAGGCGAGGGCACGACCCGCCGCCGCGCCGACCCGGCGGCCGGCCTCCCGCGAGGACGAGGACGCGCCGGCCGCGGAGGACCTTGAGAGCTTCCTCGAGGTGCTGCGCGAGGCGGACGTCCTGCCGCCCGCCACCGAGCAGCGGCTCCTCGCGGCCGGCGCGGAGCGCGGGGAAGATCTGCTGTTCACGCAGGCGATCCGCGAGGTGATGGCCCGCGACGCGGCGCTCTACGGGAAGCGGCTGATGGAGCTGAGCTACCTCGTGAACGTGCTCATCTCCGGGTGCAGCCACGACGGCCGCGCGCTCCGACCGTTCGAGGCGGTCGAGGCCGCGCTCTGCACCTGCAATCTCGGGCTCGAGCGCCTCCTCGGCGCGGGCGCGGAGCGCAGGAGGCCGAGCACGGACGAGCTCGTCTCGTCGGTGGCCGAGCACGACGCGGTGAAGGCGTTCATGGCCGGGTGGAACATCCTGCACCACGAGGTGGTGCTCTTCGCTGCAGGCGCGCTGCGGAAGGCGCTGGCTGCGCTGGTCGCGAGCCAGCCCGACGCGCAGGCGGCCCGTGAGATCGATCGCGTGGCTGCAGGGCTCGGGTCGGACGCCGGCGCGGGCAAGCCGTGGCGCTCGCGGGGCAAGCTCGATCGGATCGAGCGCGCGCTCGGGGCGGAGGCGACGTCGGCCTATCGAGCGCTCCTGGACGAGCTCCCGGCGCTGCCCCCCGGCCTGGGCGACGGGGCGCGGGCGCGGGGGGCGCGCTTCTTCTCGAGCGCCGCGCAGGTCCGGGCCCTCCAGGCGATGCTGGCGCGACCGGAGAGGAGCGGGGCGAAGGGCGCAGCGGCGCAGGCCGCGCCCTCTGCGCCCGCCAAGCCTCGGGGCAAGCGCCCTCCGCCTGGAGCCGGCCGCCGGAAGTAGCAGCTCGGCCCGCGGCGCCGGCGTCGCCTCCCGGGAGGCGGCGCGGCGCGCGCTCAGCCCTCGCGCGGCGGCGCCTCGGGCAAGCCGGCGTTCTTGCGGAGGGTCGCGATCAGACGATCCATCGCCTCGCGGTAGCTCTTCTGCGCCGCGGCGATGCGCTCCTCCATGGTCTCGTCGATCTGCTTCGCCTGCGTCGCGGATGCGTCGAGCATCGCCTTGCTGCGCCCGAGCTCCTCGATGCGCGCTTCCGACGCCTTCTTCTCCTCGTCGGTGCGCTTGCCCGAGGACTGGAACGCGCGCTCCGCTGCGACGGCCTCGTCGATCGACTTCTTGATCGTCTCGATCTCCTCGAGCATCCGGCGGAGCCGGAGCTTGTGCTCGACCATGTCGATGTGGACGACGTAGCTCACGAAGCTCACGGCGTCGGCCTGCTTCTCGAGCGCCGCGGCGTTCTCCTTGCCGAGCGAGGCGCGGTAGCGATCGAGGCGACGGTGCGCCTCGCTGCGCTCGCGGACGTACTTCTCGAGCTGGCGCTCGACGCCCTCCTCGAGCGCGTGCGCCGTGGCTCCCGTGACGTCGACGTCGCACCCCTTCTGCTTGACGACGTACTGCGCGGCTCCGCTCACCTTGCGGGTGAGGTCCTCCTTGTTGTCGTTGAAGAACGCCACCGCGCCGTCCACGGCGCGCACGCGCTCCACGTAGTCGTAGCTCCGGCCGGCCGCGTCCGCCTGCTCGATGACGTCGAGGACCTCCTTCCAGTCCGGCTTCTTGAGCTGGTCCGGGTAGCCCGCGAACTGGCCGGCGGCGCGCTTCGCGAGGTCCTCGCGCTCGCCGAACGACGTGGCCGTCGCCTGCAGCTCGGCCGGGTAGCGCTCCGCGTAGCCGCTCTGCGCGGCCGAGGACGCGATCTCGGGCTCCGGCTTGGGGGCGCTGCAGCCGAGCGCGAAGAGCTGGCCGGCCAGAAAGAGCGCGCCGGCGACAAGGTAGGGGCGGTTCATGGACGCTGGCCTATAGCCCAACTCCGCGCCGGCCGCGCGCGCTCCGCGCGGGCTCCGCCCGGGGCAGGTGCGAGCCAGGAGGCTTGTCCCGCCCTCCTGCCAGGTGACGGGGCGAAAAGCAGAGGTCGCAGGGGTCGAGGGGACCGAGGTCACGCGACCCACCTCCGTGCAGCCGGCGCGAGCAGCGCGACGCGGCGAGTGGAGAACGGCGAACGGTGAACGGGGAGTGGAGAACGGCGAACGGCGCTGCGCGTCGAGCGGCGGAGGACGTCGGAATCGCTTCCTTTTCGCTCCCGCCCTTGGCATCGTCATGGCTCCGTTCTGCGCGCCTGGCTCGCGATCCAGGCGGCCGAAGACGGTTGTTCCTTACTCGGCATTTCACATGCGCCGGCGCCGGTCACGGAGGCGTCGGCCACCTTTGCGAGGATGTGAAGCATGGGAGCTCTGAAAGACAAGGTCGTCATCGTCACGGGCGCGAGCTCGGGCATCGGCAGGGCGACGGCCGTCGCGCTGGCCCGCGACGGCGCCAGGGTCGTCGCGAGCGCGCGGCGCGAGGCGCAGGGGCGCGAGCTCGTCGCAGCCGTCAAGGATCGCGGCGGGGAGATCACCTGGGTCACCGCCGACATGCGGGTCGAGCGCGACGTCGAGGCGCTCGTGAAGGCCGCGGTGTCGACCTACGGGCGCCTCGATTGCAGCTTCAACAACGCCGGGACCGGCGTCATGGCGCCGCTCGCCGAGATGTCCAACGCCGACTACGACCATGTCATGGACACGAACCTCCGCGGCGTCTTCTGGTGCATGAAGTACCAGATCAGGGCCATGCTCGCGGGCGGCGGGGGCTCGATCGTCAACTGCGCCTCGGTGGCCGTGTCGCGGTTCTTCCCCGGGCTCTCGGTTTACGCCGCCTCCAAGGGCGGCCTCGTCGCGCTCACGCGCACCGCCGCGGTCGAGTATGCGCAGAAGGGTATCCGCATCAACGCGCTGAGCCCCGGGATCGTCGAGTCGGAGATGTCCACCGCGGGCTTCCGCCTCGACCAGCCCGAGGGCCGCGCCTTCGCTGCGTCGCTCCACGCCATGAACCGCGTCGGCGGGCCCGAGGAGGTCGCCGCGCTCGTCGCCTTCCTGTTCAGCGACAAGGCCTCGTTCATCACCGGTCAGGACATCGCCGTCGACGGGGGGCTGCTCTCGGCGGCGTGGCCCGCCAACTACGCGGGCGGGGGCTGAGCTGCGCTCCACGGCGGAGCCCGGCCGCGGCCCCGCGGCGGAGCCTGGCCGCGGCCCCGCGGCGGAGCCGGCGGACGGCCACGCCTGACCCCGCAGCGCTCGGGTTCTTCGAATCTCGGGTTCCCCAGCGTCCGGCGACCCATACTCCTGCCATGGGTCAGCCTGACGCGGCGCCGCCCCCTGCGGCCGGTCGTGGTGAGCGTCCCTTGGCCGCCAGGCCCTCGCTGGTGCGCGCGCTCCGCCACCGCAACTACCAGCTCTTCTTCGCCGGCCAGCTCGTCTCGCTGATCGGCACCTGGATGCAGTCGGTCGCTCAGTCGTGGCTCGTCTACCGCCTGACAGGCTCGTCGCTGCTGCTCGGCACCGTCGGGTTCGCCACGCAGATCCCGGTCTTCCTGCTCGCCCCGGTCGGCGGCGCCGTGGCCGACCGGCGGAGCCGCCACCGCATCCTGCTCGCCACGCAGTCCGCCGCGATGGCGCTCGCCTTCGGCCTCGGCGCGCTCACCATGAGCGGGCGCGTCCAGGTCCCGCACATCCTCGCGTTCAGCGTGCTCCTCGGCGTCGTGAACGCGTTCGACATCCCGACGCGGCAGGCGTTCGTGGTCGAGATGGTGGGCAGGGAGGACCTCGCCAACGCCATCGCCCTGAACTCCTCGATGTTCAACGGCGCGCGGATCATCGGCCCGGCGGTGGCGGGCATCCTGGTCGGCGCGATCGGCGAGGCGTGGTGCTTCCTCGCGAACGGGGTGAGCTTCCTTGCCGTCCTCGGGAGCCTCCTGGCGATGCGCGTGGTGCCCCGCCCGGCGGCAGGGCGGCGCGGCTCCGCGCTCGCCGAGACGGCCCTGGGCTTCCGGTTCGTGGCGCGCAACAGGGCGATCCGCGCGCTCCTCCTCTTGCTCGGGGTCGTGAGCATCACCGCGACGCCCTATGCGGTGCTGATGCCGATCTTCGCCGATGAGATCCTTCGCGGGGGGGCGCGGGGGCTCGGCATCCTGATGGGCGCGTCGGGCGTCGGGGCGCTGCTCGGCGCGCTCGTCCTCGCGGGCCGAAGGCAGCTCGGCGGCCTCGGCCGCTGGGTCGCCTCGGCCTGCGCGGGGTTCGGGGTGGCGCTCGGGCTGTTCGCGCTGTCGCGGTCGTTCTGGATCTCGGCGCTGCTGCTCGTGCCCATCGGCTTCTCGATGATGGTGCAGATGGCGGGATCGAACACGCTCGTGCAGGCGATGGTGCCGGACGCGCTCCGAGGGCGCGTGATGGCGGTCTACGCGATGATGTTCATGGGGATGGCCCCGCTCGGCGCGCTGCTCGCCGGCTGGCTCGCGGGCAAGATCGGCGCGCCCGCGACCGTCGCCTCGGGCGGCGCGTGCTGCGTCGTGGCGGCGGCGGTGTTCGCGGCGAGGCTCCCCGTGTTGCGGCAGCAGGCGCGGCAGCTGATCCTCGCCCAGCAGATGGCCGCCGGGACGCCACCGGAGCAGCTCACCCAGCCCGTCGCGGTAAAGACGGCCTCGGAGGAGCCAGGCGCGGCGCGGCCGGCGTGAGCGGTGAGCGGCCTGGGCCGGAGCGCTCCGGCACCTCGCATGCACGCAGCGGGTCGAGGCGTGCCTGTGTGCGGTGGACGCACTTCGCGCGTCGGGCGAGGGAGGGATCATGGGGCGAAAGGACAAGCAGCGGTCCGAGGCGCAGCCGCAGGCGAACGGGCGTATCGACGAGGTCGATCAATCGAAGGGGATCTTCCGGCTCGACGGGCCACACCCGAAGGACGCCGAGCTCCGCGCGCCGGGCTCGCTCGGCGGCGGGCCCTACGAGGAGTCGGGCCGCGGCGGTCCTGCAGGCTCGCTCGAGCCACGGGAGTCCGGCGCCGCGGCCACGGTCGCGGGCGCGGCGGCCCCGCCCGAGGAGGCGCCGCCGGAGAGCGGCACGATCGCGACCGACGAGACGCGGCCGGTGGGCGCGCTGCCCCAGCACGAGGAGCCGAAGGCGCCGGCCGCGCCAAACGCAGCGGAGCGAAAGGCTGCCGGGCAGAGGTAGCGGGGCGCGGCGCCACGGCGGCGCTCGCGCCGGCGGCGTGGTCGCGCGCGGACGCGCCGTGCCCGAAAAGCTGACACCGTGGCGGCGCCCCGACCGAAGGCGATCGCGTCGGCGCCTCGCGCGATCACCGCGGGGCCGCGGCGCTCGCGACCCCGAGGGCGACGTACTTGCCGACGGTGCCGAGCACGCCCATCTTGTCGCGGAAGCCCTTCATGAGCCGGTCGGGCATCACCAGATCGTCGAGCAGGAAGCCGCCGATCGCCGACAGGGTGCCCGTGAGCGCGCTGCTGCGCCGCCCCGCTGCGTCGAGCGCCTTCTCGTAGCCGATGCCCCACACGAGCATGCCCCCGGCGAGCGCCGCGATCCCGGCCGGCGTCGTGACCGGGTCGAACCGGTCCTTCACGCGGCGACCCCCGAGGCCGACCGCCGCCCCCATGGCGTTCATGGCGGCCCAGGGCGAGCCGCGCTTGAGGGTGGACGCTGCCATCATCGTGCACATCGTCGCTGCCGTCAGCACGGCGCCGGTCCGCAGCCCGCGCGTGACGATCTCGCTCATCCGGATCGCCTGCTGAGGGCGCTGCGCCGCTGCGCGAGGCGTCGCCTCGGGCGGCGGGGCGGTCGCCTCGGGCGGCGAGGTGATCACCTCGGCGGCCACCGACGCCGCTCCGGGCGGCAGGGCCGTCGCATGGACAGGTGAATTCACCCGCTCGGAAGGCGGGACCAGCGCCTCGGGCTGATCCGACTCCGTGCCCTCACGGCGGCCGACATGGAGGTAATCCTCGCGGCCGTCATGGTACGTGTAGGGGACCGGCTTGGGACCCTGGTGCTCCGGCTCCGCCGTTCCTGCGGCGCGTTCCGGGTTCATTCGATTGTCCATCTGACACCTTTCAGCGATTTCTGCGGATACGTAGGATCCTGCCGTGTGCCAACTCCGTGCCAGCTCCGATCTGGCGAGTCCCAGGAGCCGGGACGTCGCCAGAGGGTGGCGGCGAAGGCACCGTGGTCCGACGGCGGCGGTCGCTCCGCCGGCCTGAGCGATCCGTCCTCCGACGCCCGACGGCTGTGGTTTGCCGCTCGCATGGGCGCCCTCAGGAGGACTTCATGAGCACAGCTCGCCCGCTCGAGATCTCCGCCGCCACGAGGACATCACGCGCCGTGAAGACGGCGGGTGTGATCTTCGGTATGGGCGCCGGCGGCCTGATCGACGGCATCCTGTTTCATCAGCTTCTGCAGTGGCATCACCTGATCTGCTTCAGCTGCCATCCGGGCGCGACCATCGACGATGTGAGGCGGAACATCTTCGCAGACGGTCTATTCGGCCTCGTCGCATTGAGCCTCACCGTGGCAGGTGTCACCAGGCTCTGGAGCGCCCTGCGCGCGGGCGGAGCCCAGCTCCCCGGACGGATCTTCCCGGGCGCCGCTGCCATGGGCTGGGGGGTGTTCAACCTGGTCGAGGGGGTGATCGATCATCACATCCTCCAGATTCACCACGTCCGTCCAGGCCCGGGTCAGCTCGGCTGGGATCTGGCCTTCCTCGCGTCCGGCGCCCTGCTGGTGCTTGGCGGTCGGCACCTGATGCGCGAGGCGCGCCCCTCGGCGGCCGTTCCGGCTCCGACCTGACCCTCCCCGGCCCTCTGCGCCCCGGACGCGGGTCGCTCGCGGAGGGGTGTGCGTCGCTGCACGCCGCGCGGGAGATGGCTGGCGGCGCCGCGGCGCTCCCGACCGGGGCGCGCTGCGGCGTCACGGCTCAGCCCGCGGCCGGGCTGCCCTCGCCCCCGCGCCAGGCCATCTGGACGAGGCGGTGCAGCAGCGACAGCGTAGGCGCCTGAATGGCTGCCGCGCGCGACGGAAACGCGCTCGTCAGCTGGGCCGCGGCGAACGGCGTCCTCCTGGCGATGAGCAGCTCGCAGCGGCCGTTGAACACGTCGGGATCCCGGGGCGAAGCCGGGGTGTCCAGCGAGAGCGCCTCCGGGAGGTCCGCGAGCGCCCGCTGCAGATCATCGAGCTCCTCGGGCGCGAGGCGCCTCTCGTGCAGCGCTCCTGCGCCGTCGCCGCCCGGGTGCAGCAGCGCGTGCCCGCTGGTCTGTGAGCGGAACGGGCCGTCCGAGGAGGGCGACAGCGAGAGCTCGACCTTGATCCAGCGGCGCCCTCCGCCGGCCGGCGCGATGCCTTCGAGGACGAGCAGCCAGTCGGGCGCCGCGGGCCGGCGCGCCAGCGCGCGCCGCGCCCAGCGACGCTGCGCTGCCGGCCCGACCCACGGCGAGAGCCCCGCGTGCCACGCGCGGAACGCGAGCTCCTCGCGGTACGCCGCGCCCGGGAGCCACCCCCTCGCCACCCCGATCGACTCCCAGACCGCGAGCCCCGCCGCGAGCGCCGGACCGACGCTGATGCACTGGACCAGCCCCGGGATGCAAGCGCCGGCCGCCGCGAGCACGGCGCCTCCGGCCGCCGCCGAAGCGGCCAGCTGGACCGCCCCGAGCCCGAGCTCCCACGGCTTGCAGCCCCGGCACCGCTGCCTCAGCTCGGCGGTGCTCAGCTCGCTCGGATCGTGCACGTCGCAGGCCGCTCTGGTCATATCCCTCGTCGCCGTCCGGCGCTCGGACCGGAGGCGAGCTCTGCCAGCATACCGCGATCCGGCGGCGCGCGCCTTCAATCCGCGTCGCCGCCCGGCTCGCGTTCAATCCGCGTCGCCGCCCGGCGCGCGTTCAATCCGCGTCGCCGCCCGGCTCGCGTTCAATCCGCGTCGCCGCCCGGCGCGCGTTCAATCCGCGTCGCCGCCCGGCTCGCGTTCAATCCGCGTCGCCGCCCGGCTCCGCGATGGCGCCGACTCTCGCCCTGGTCGCGCGCAGATAGTCGCCGGGAGAGACGAGGATCTGCGTACCGCGCACTCCGGCCGAGATGGAGACGACCTCGAAGAGCTCGATCGTCTCATCGGCATAGACGGGATAGGCCTTCTTCGCGCCGAGCGCCGTGACCCCGCCGCGCACGTAACCGGTGAGCGGCTGGACCTCCTTCAGAGGCACGGTCTCGACCTTCCGGTCGCCCGTGAGCCTCGCCATGGCCTTGAGGTCGAGCTGGGCGTTGCCCGGCACCACCGCGAAGCAGACGCCGTGGCGGTCGCCGCGCGCTACCAGCGTCTTCCACACCTGCTCCGGCGGCAGGCCGATCTTCCTGGCCACGGTGCCCGCGGTCAGGTCGCTCGGGTCGACCTCGTAGGTGCGCAGCTCGTACTGGATGCCGAGGTTGTCGAGGATGCGCGCGGCGTTCGTCTTCATGGGGGGCGCCGGGCGATGCTATACGCGCCGGCTGCGCCGATGACGACCGAGAAAAGGCCCCGCGGGGCCGGCTGAACCGCTTCGTCCGCTTCGTCCACCTCGCGGCCTCGGGGCGGCTCGGGTAGGCGGGGCCGGCGCGTGGCGGCGGTCAGCGCGGGCGGCGGTCGTGGAAGAGGAGCATCTCGATCGTGCCGGCCTCGCGGAGCCAGGGCTGGTCGTGCGGGCCCGGCAGGACGCGGAGGGTGTGGGGGATGGACCGCTTCGCGAGCTGCGCGGCGAGGGCTGTGTTCGCGTCGCGGAACGGGTCGCCCTCGCTGGTGAGCAGGTGGAGGTCGCGCGGGCCGGCCGCGGCGATCGCCCTGGCGAGCCGGTCGGCATAGACAGCGGCGCGGTGGGCGCTGATGGCGGACTGCACGCCGCCCAGGGCGCCGAAGAGCTCGGGCCTGCGGAGGAACACCTCGACGCCGACGTAACCGCCGAGGGAGCAGCCGTCGAGCGAGGTGCGGGCCGCGTCGTCGAACACGGGCGCCTCGGCGCGGGCGCGGGGCACGACCACCTCCGCGAGCCAGCGCGCGTAGCCGTCGAGCGCCGCGGAGGGGTTCGGGGCCTTGTGGACGTTGGGCGTGAAGGGGCACGCGATCGCGAGGCCCCGGAACGGCCGCGCCGCCAGCGCGGCGTTGACCTCGGCGAGCCGCGCGTCGGTCCAGTCCTTCCGGCGCGAGGTGCGGCCGAGCGGCGGGCGGCGCAGCCGCTCGTAGGCCGACCCGAGGCCGTACCGCGTGAGCCACGCGAAGGCGCCGAGGCGCTCGTCGCCGGTCTCGCCGAGGCCGTGGAGGAGCACGAGCAGCGGCGCGCGCTCGCCAGGGGCGAGGTGCTTCGGGACGAGCAGCGTGAACCGCCGCCCGAGGGCGCGTTCGCCGGGGACCTGCAGGTCGCGGACGTCGAAGGCGGGAGGGGGAGCGGCGGGAGGCGACGAGGGCGGCGCGGCGCCGGCCGAGTCGGCGAGGGCGGCGCGCGGGGCGAGCGCCGCGGCGCAGAGGGCCAGGAAGGGGCGCCGGTGGAGGAGCACCCGCCGAGTGTCGCAGCTCCGCGGCCGTCAGCCAGCCCGCGCCGGCGATCCGCGGCCGCCCGAATCAGCCGTCGTGCTTGAACGACGCTCTTATCGTGTTGTTGCCCCCTGCTTCGCATCCTGCCAGTCGGCGACGAGCGCCGCCCATGAGGCGTGACCCGGGCTCGACTTTGTGAAAGGATTCGGTGGGGCGAGAGCCTCGCGTCACGATGGGGTTGGGTCAGGCGTGTGGATGGACGCTCTGAGGAGGCATCATCCCGATGACGATCGGTTCGTGGCGGATCGACGGAGATCACGAGGGCATCCGGCTCTTGCTGCGAAGTGGGGCCGTTCGACTGGATGTCCCCCGGGGTAGCGAAGCGCTCAGCGGCGAAGCGGCTGCGCGGCAAGTCGACGCATGGTTCCCGGACGGCCTCTATGGAGAGGAAGGGGCTTCGACTCTGGCCGAGATCGGCGCGGCCTTTCACGAGGTCGTACGCTGGGGGTACGACGAGCAGACGCGCGGCCGCCTGAAGGGCGTGATCCGCCGGGCGTTGCGCGACGGTCGTCTCGTGGCGGTGCGTCTCAACGTGCCCGCGCCACCGGGGAGCATCGGCGACGAGGAGGAGGAGGCGGTACAGGTCAGGGCCGAAGTCAGGAAGGAGGAGGACGAGACGCTCACCAACCCGCGCTGGAGCGTGCCGCGGATCGAGGTCGGTGTGGATCTCTTCGCTATCGTCACCTACCGGGACATCAAGGCTCCTGTGGACGCGACCATCGTGATCTCCGAGGTGGACAACGGCACGGGGAGGCAAGAGGTCGCCAAGATTCGCACGACGGTGCCCACCGGGAGCGGCGACCACAAGGTAAAGTGGAAGCGCAAGCCCGAAGAGGCGCTGGCAGATCTGAAGGAAGACGAAGCGTCGGGCGACACAGGACCTCTCGAGTATCGTTTCAAGGTCGAGGCCAGCTCCCCGAGGTGCACCGCTGAGTCTGGACCGCTCTGGCTGACCAACACCGTGACGGTCAATCTGGTCAAGGAAGCGGACGGAAAGAAGCACGAGAGGCCCCGGGTGGTCGTGCTCAAGGACGCGCTCGGCGACGAGCTTCGCGTGAAATCGCGCAACGGTGCCGCGAAGTTCGAGAAGGTGCTCGTCGGGCCCATCCAGGTCAGGCTCGCGGAGCCGCGCTTCACCGATCTCTCCTGGAGCATGCCCCAGGTGGCCGTGGGCAAGCCCGTGGACGCCGTCTTCACGTACGAGGACGCGATCGCTGGGATGAAGGTGGATGTGGTGATCGACGAGGTCAACCGCGACGGCTCGTCGGCAGAGATCACGCGCTTGAACGTGGAGCTCGCGGCGGCGAGCGGCGAGGCGAAGGTCTCATTCACTCGAACCGAAGACGAAGCTCAGGGGGATATCGACGCGGACGAGCGCGAGGGAGACACGGGCCCGCTCGAGTACCGCTACCGAGTCAAACCGGAAGGCGGCCGAGAGAGCGACCCGTCCGAGCCGCTCTGGCTGACCCACACCGTGTCCCTACGGCTCGAGAACACGAAGGACGGCACGTCTTTCCCCGACGGCCAGGAGCTTGCGCTCATCGCGGCTGACGGCACCGAGCACCGCGCCGCGCTCGCGGGTGGCCAGGCCAAGTTCGAGGACGTCGTCTGCGGTCCGATGACCATCAAGCTCGCGCCGCGAAGCGAGGGAGCCCGTACGCCATGACGATGAAGTTTTCCGTGTCGGAGCTGGAGAAAGGCGTCACGCTGCGGCCGACGACCGTCTCGAAGGAGCTGGACCTCAAGCTGGCCGTCTGTCCAGCGTGTCAGAATAAGTGTACGACCTACCAGCTGAGCAAGCCGTTCTTGATCGCTGTCGCCAAAGACACGTACATCCAGAAGAGGGTCTCCCTGGCGGTCAACGACGACGCGCTGAAGGGGATGAGCATCGATCTGGGGCAGGACATCACGCACTCGTCGGGCAGAGCCGCGCCGCGCAAACAATCGGTCGGCGACGACGAGGCGACGCTGAGAGCGAAGATGCTCGTCCTGCTGAAGGTCTTCGCCAGCGGAGACGCGGATGGAATGGCAAAGCGGCTGTTCGACGCATTTTTGACGAAGAACAGCAAACCAGAGGTGTTCACGGACGCCGCGCTCGACAGGGCGGCCGGAGCGCATGAGAACATCACCGTATTCTCCGCGAGGGTGTTGGCAGCCCCGGGGACGGCGGGCACCGACCCGAAAAAGACCAGGATTCACCAGGCGTTGAAGAAGGCCGGCTGGGATATTGGCAAAGTAAAGCAGATCACCGATCTCGGTGTCCCGGCCTTCAACAACGGAGATAAATTTTTCAGAACAGGTGACTTCAACAACGGTCTTGGTGTGATGATCAACGGCGTGCAGTATGTGTTCGTGTACGCCGAGAAATACGATTACAGCTCCTGCGAGAAGCGGTATGAGATCGGGCTGAAGTTCGTCCTCTACGACGTGTTCGGTCTGGATGACGATGATCTGGACGAGTACGGGGCCAAGAACACCTGGGGGACGGACGCCCAGCAAGGGATCACCGCCTGGTGGCAGCTGCAGCACCAGTTCGATTATGCCCCTGTGCTGACGAGGGCCGTCGTGCGAAAGACGTTCAGTGTCTCGACGGACGGTGAGTAGGCGATGGCGGCGTTCAACAACTACACCAACCCGGTCGTCCCGCAGGCCAATCTTGCGCTCCAGGTGCCTGGGACGAAGAGGAAGGTCACCTATGTCGTCAACACGGCTGCCACAAAAGAGAGCCTGAAGCTGCCGTACGCCGTTGCCATAGATGACGTCGTCCTGGACGAGTTCAAGAGCAAGCCCAAATCGGTCAGCGGCAACGACGGGAAGATCGAGGTCGAGGTCGATGTGGGCGCGAAGGTGAGCCTGTACCTGAACAGCGATGCCCACCCATCGTATCGCAAGAATCCGGTCTATTCGGTGAACGTGAGCGAGCACGACGTTCATGTCAAGATCAAGGAAAAGAAGGGCAAGCACCCTGATGCCGACACGCCGAGCCTCTCTTCCAGTGACGCGGCGAAGGAGTTGGATACGTACACCGCCCCGCTCACCGGCGATATCTGGATGAAGGTAACCCACAAATACTCTGTTGGCGAGGTCGCGGACCTCCTGCCCGCCGGCACGGGCCCCGCGGTGAAGGCCGCGATCATGCGCATCTACGAGGTGCTGACGAGCAAGGAGCTGACGATCTCCGTCGAGGCAACGGCTGACAAGCCAGCGGCGAGCCTCGTGGTGACCTTCAGCGATTCTAACAACCCCATCAACAACATCGTCACGTATGGTCTCCTCTCGGACGGATTGCCGCGCGTCCACCCCGGCGGCTACGCCGCTGTCTTCAACGCCGCCCTCGCCGCCGGCGCCCCCAGCCTCACGCTGAGCTCGGCATGGCGCCCCTGCCTTGGATCCATCGCTCATCGCGCAGGACTCGGCCTGGACGTGAGCAATCTCGGCGATATTTCGCTGAACCGCGAGGAGCTGCGCAATGCTTCCGCCGAGAATACTGCCAATGTCAGCGAGGAGGAGAAAAAGCTATATAAGGAGTTCGAGGCGGCGAAGGGTGAGCAGGCCACGGCGACAAAGGCTGCGAGCGCGAAGAAGAAGACCTTCGGCAGCGCGAAGCTGGACGCGGAGAAGGCGAGCAAGGCTGCTGACAAGGCGCGCAAGGACTACGAGAAGGTCAAGGATCACGCGGTAAAGGGGCCCGTGGCGAAGGGGGCCTCGGACAAGGCGAAGAAGGCCAGCGACGAGGCCAGCAAGGCGCGCGACGACGCGAAGAAGGCGTGGCAGGAGGCAGAGGAGAGCGCCAAGAAGGCCACCGAGAAGTGCGAGAAGGCCAACAAGGCGTGGAGCGACGAGCGCGACAAGAATCAACCCGAGCTCGTCCGAAAATTCCGAGAGGCCCTTGCAGCGAGTCCCGCCGTCATCGAGCTATTCGACCCCTGGTTCATGGATAACAACACAAGTGATAACGTAGCGGCCAAGGCGAACCTGCAGGAAGGAAATGAGACGTCGAATGAGAGAATCCACGACGATCACCTGCACATCACCGTCAGAGAGCCGAAGATCCGTTAACCTCCCTGGGGCGAGCTTGATCGCGAGCACGCAGGGACCTTTTCGCGCGGACGCGGAGGAGGCGTGGCGTCGGATGGGGTGAGCTGCTCGGAGGAGCCCACGGCCGATCCCGTGATGAGCGTGGCAAGCCGATGGGAGATCAAACCTCCGATCGTGAGTCAGGACGCCTTCGTTGGCATGTGCAAGGCGTCGAGCACGTCGGATGAGCCTGCTTGTCCCCATGGATGGGAGCAGGTGCACGCAGAGAACTCGCGGACAGGCGCAGACGGCCTCGGCCCCCGCGATTCCCGGCGCTCAGCCCGGGTGGATCGGCGTCCAGGCGGGAGGGTCGCTCGCCGGGAACGACTCGTCCGACGCCTCATCCACCGGTTCTAACGGCTCCGACGCGTCGCGCGACGAGGGCGCGCCGCTGGGATCGGGCGGTGTCTCAGGGAGCCGCTCCTTGCGCGCCTTCTCCCGGCTCGTCGCCGATCCTTCCCCTGCGCCTTCAGGCGTTCCGGGTTGTCGCTCCGCCGCCGCGATCTCGTGCGTTTCCATGTCTCCTCCTCCAGCGCTCCCGGGCTCTAACGACAGGTGGAGCCAAGGACGCGTGCCGCAAGGGGATCCCGATCTTGAGCGAGCACGAAACCGTGAGATCGCTGCGCGTCGACGCGGCGCCCGAGCCTCGGAGAGCCAGCGTGCTCCGGCCAGACCCGGTGGGCTCGTCCGTCGTCCGTCGTTCGCCGCTCAGCTTGCGTCAGCTTGCGCCGCTCAGCTGTGCTCGAGCGGAAGCCCCGCCTTGACCCAGCCGCTCGTGCCGCCATCCAGGTTGTAGAGCTGGTTGAACCCGAGGCGCTCCGCGAGCTTCGCGGCCGTCAGGCTGCGGGCGCCCTTCGCGCAGACGAACACCACCCGATCGCGCGGCAGCGCACGCTGGGGATCCGCCCTCAGCTGGTCGAGAGGCACCAGCCGCGCGTGCGGCACGTGCCCGACCGACCACTCCCGTGGCTCGCGCACATCCACAACGTCCACCTCTCCGCTCTTGATCAGCTCGTCCGCGTCCCTAGGCGATATCGTCTGGATCATGCGTCCATTATAACGGACGCATACGACAGTGGCAACCCAGGGGACACAAGTTCGCCGTCGAGACGAAATCCTGCGAAATCCCGCGTGTTCAGCCTATTTTGACCGTCCAGCCAGGGGGTTGAGCAACGAGGGCGGTCGGCAGGGAGCCCGGCGGTGTCCGCCTCAGCGGACAGCCGCCGGCAGGGAGCCCGGCGATGTCCGTCTCAGCGGACAGCCGCCGGGCGGCCGGATCAGCGTGACCTGCCGATCTGGATCCGACGCAACGCGTCGACCAGCGCGTCGATGTCCTCGCAGGTGTTGTAGGGCGCGAGCGACGCGCGCACGGTGCTCTCCAGGCCGAAGCGGCGCAGGATGGGCTGCGCGCAGTGGTGGCCGGAGCGCACCGCGATGCCCTCCCGGTCGAGCGCCCCGCCCACGTCCTCGGTGCGCTGCCCATCGAGCACGAACGAGAGCACGCCCGCCTTGTCGGCCGCGGTGCCGATGAGCCGCAGCCCGGGGACGGTCGCGAGGGCGTGGGTGGCGTAGTGGAGCAGCTCGTGCTCGTAGCGGCTGATGTTCTCGATCCCGATCCGCGTCACGTAGTCGAGCGCGGCGCCGAGGCCGACCGCGTCCGCGATGTTGCCGGTGCCGGCCTCGAAGCGCGCGGGCGGCGGTTGATAGACCGTCCGCTCGAAGGTGACGTCCGCGATCATGTTACCGCCGCCCTGCCAGGGCGGCATCGCGTCGAGCACCTCGCCCTTGCCGAAGACGACTCCGATGCCCGTGGGGCCGAACACCTTGTGCCCCGAGAACACGTAGAAGTCGCAATCGAGGAGCTGCACGTCCGCGCGCATGTGGGACACCGCCTGGGCGCCGTCCACGACCACGCGCGCGCCGTGCCTGTGCGCCATCGCCACCATCTCGCGGGCGGGCGTGATGGTGCCGAGCGCGTTCGACACCTGCGTGATCGAGACGAGGCGCGTCCGCGGGCCGAGCAGCTTCTCGTACTCCTCGAGGATCACCTGCCCCCGGTCGTCCACCGGAGCGACGCGGAGCCTGGCGCCCTTCTCGGAGCAGAGCTGCTGCCACGGCACGATGTTGGCGTGGTGCTCCAGCCACGAGATGACGATCTCGTCGCCCGGGCCCACGTTCCGCCGGCCCCAGCTCTGGGCGATCAGGTTGATCCCCTCGGTGGTGCCGCGCACGAACACGATCTCGCGCGTGGACGGGGCGTTGAGGAAGCGGCGCGCCGCCTCGCGCGCCGCCTCGTACGCGTCCGTGGAGCGGGCCGCGAGCGCGTGCGCCGCGCGGTGGATGTTGGAGTTCTCGTGCTCGTAGAAGTACGAGAGGCGATCGATGACGGCCCGGGGCTTCTGGGTCGTCGCCGCGTTGTCGAGCCAGACGAGCCGCTTGTTGTGGACCCGCTCCTCGAGGATCGGAAAATCACGGCGGATCGCGTGGGGGTCGATGAGGCCCGCGGAGGTGCTCAGGCTGCGGACCAGCGCCGGATCCACGGCGCGGATCTCGTGCGCTTCGACCTGGGGAGCGCCGACGGGCGACTCGATGCCCAGCGCGGGCGCGCCGGGCACGAAGTAGGGGTCGGCGTCGCGATCCGCGAGATCGCCCAGCATCGGGATGCGGAGCACGTCATCGACCGCGCCCAGGCTCACCGGCTCCGAGCCCGCGAGCGGGACCCGGACGAACCCGGCGTGCACCGCCGAGTCGGGCAGCAACGCTTCGCCCGGCAAGGCGGGCGTCGCACCGGAATAAGCGGGGACCGACCCGGGAGCCGACGGCGCCGAGGCGGGGGCCGACGGCGCCGAGACGGGGGCCGACGGCGCCGAGGCGGGGGCCGACGGCGCCGAGCCGGAATGGGCGGGGACCGACCCGGGATAGACGGGGGCCGCCGCCGCGGACGGCCCCGCAGCAGGCGACGGCGTCCCGCCGACCGCCGGCACGGGCGGGGCGGGCGACAGCGACGGTGCGATGCCAGGCAGCGACAGCTCGCCGGGGAGGGCGGGCGTCGCGCCGGAATACGCGGCGACCGAGCCGGGCGCCGGCAGCGCCGAGCCGGAATAAGCGGGAGACGAGCCGGGAACCGGCGGCGCCGAGCCGGAATAGGCGGGGGCCGACCCGGGATAGACGGGGGCCGTGGCCGCCAACGGCCCCGCAGCAGGTGACGGCGTCCCGCCAACCGCCGGCACGGGCGGGGCGGGCGACAGAGACGGCGCGGCGCCGGGCAGGGGCGCCGCCGCCGCCCCCTGCTTCAACGGCGCGCCGAGCATCTCGTTCGCGAGCTGCGCGATCACCGAAGCCATGGCGGCGGCGTCGAAGCCGAGGGCGTCGGGCGCCGCCGACGCGTGCGCGACGCCCGGCGCGGAGAGAGGCACGACGAAGGACGTGCCCTCAGAGCTCCCCACGGTCCGGGTCACCTGCGCCAGAGCGCCCTGGAGATCCGTCGTGTGGAGCTCACTTGTACTCATAGTAGCTGTCCACCTGGACGCCCTCGAGCACGCCGAGCGCATCCTCGGTCAGAACGGCCGCCGAGCAGTAGAGGGACGCGAGGTACGAGGCAGCCCCGAGCTGGTTGATGCCCATGAAGCGAATCGACAGGCTCGGGCTCACCTCGCCGGGGATCCCCGGCTGGAACAGGCCCACGACGCCGCGCTTCTTCTCGCCGGTGCGGACCAGCAGGATATCGGTCTTGTTGCCCGCGAGGTGCAGCTTGTTTGTGGGGATGAGCGGGAGGCCGCGCCACGTGAGGAACGGCGAGCCAAACAGGGTCACCGTCGGCGGCGGAACGCCGCGCTTCGTGCATTCGCGACCGAACGCCGCGATGGCCCTCGGGTGGGCCAGGAAGAAGGCCGGCTCCTTCCACACGCGCGCGATCAGCTCGTCGAGATCGTCCGGCGTGGGGCCGGCGCCGCGCGGCTTGACCCGCATGCTTTCATGCACGGTGTTGAGCAGGCCGTAGGTGCCGTTGTTGATGAGCTCGTCCTCTTGCTTCTCCTTGAGCTTCTCGACGAGGACGGTGAGCTGCTCCTTCACCTGATCCATGGGGCTGCGGAACAGGTCGGAGATCCGGGTGTGTACCTGGATCGTCGTGGTCACCGTGTTCAGCACGTACTCCCGCGGCTGCTCCTCATAGTGGATGCTCGCCATGGGCAGCTCGGCAGCGTCATCCGGGCTGCAATCGACCGCAAAGTCGTTCTCGACGACCCGGTTGAGCCGGTACACGCCCGCCTCGACCGGCGTCCAGGGGAGCAGCTGGACGAGCCAGCGCGGGGTAGCGCCGACCCACTGCGGCGGCGTCTTGCTGGTGTTGGCGTGTTGCCTTGCGGCGCGCTCGCCAAGCAAATGGCTTTCATGGTTCGTCATGGCAGGGCTCTTCCTCGAGCTTTGGGGCGTGGGGGGATTGTCTCCGCCAAAGCTGCTTCATTACTACAACTGCTCCTCGGGATACAGCAACATCGCTCGTGACGCCCTGGACGCTTTTCCTCCTGTAAAGCAGATGTATTTTCCACCATGCTGGACTCCTATAAAACGGAATTTCCTTCGTGATGATGGAGCGCCGCCGCACGCCCCGTGGTTGATGGTGACACCGACGGACGTCCGCTGAGGGCGAGGCCCGAGGTCGTTGCGGCATCGTTGCGGTGTCGTTGCGGCGTTGTTGCGGCGTCGTCGGACATGAAAGGGAGGAGTCAGGTGATTGAGCGCCCGGCCCCGAGCCACCGACGCGCCTCCGACCCCTGAGCGGGTGAGCGGTGAGCGGCCTCGGTGGGGTACAAAGTTGCTTGGCGGATTTCGTCCGTTATGTTAGACGAACATCCGTTGGTAATCCAGCGCGGCGTGCGCTGCCCGCTCGAGGTCCTCCGACCTCGAGGATGCGGAGGCATGCCGTCGCACCCAGAGGCCCCATGTCGAACGTCACACGCGGCTGGTTCGAAGACAACGCAGAATCCATCGGCCGCACGCCGCTCGTGCGCCTCCGTCGCGTCGTCGACGGCGCGAGCGCGCTCGTGCTCGCGAAGATAGAGGGACGCAACCCGGCGTATTCGGTGAAGTGCCGCCTCGGCGCGGCGCTCGTGTGGGACGCCGAGAAGCGGGGGCTCCTCGGTCCGGGGAAGGAGATCGTCGAGCCGACGAGCGGCAACACGGGGATCGCGCTGGCCTTCGTCGCGGCGGCGCGCGGCTATCCGCTCACGCTGACCATGCCCGAGACGATGAGCGTCGAGCGCCGCAAGCTCCTCGTGGCCTACGGCGCGAAGCTTGTGCTCACCGAGGGGCCGAGGGGCATGAGCGGCGCCATCGCGAAGGCGGAGGAGATCGCCGCGTCGGACCCGAGCCGGTACGTGCTCCTGCAGCAGTTCAAGAACCCGGCGAACGCCGCGATCCACGAGCGGACGACGGGCCCCGAGATCTGGGACGACACGGCCGGGAAGGTCGATATCCTTGTGTCCGGGGTCGGGACCGGCGGCACGATCACCGGCGTGTCGCGCTTCATCAAGCACCAGAAGGGCAAGGCGATCACCTCCGTCGCGGTGGAGCCCACGCACAGCCCGGTGCTCACCCAGACCCGCGCCGGCGAGCCGCTCAGGCCGGGGCCGCACAAAATCCAAGGGATCGGCGCGGGCTTCGTGCCCGACGTGCTCGATCTGTCGATCGTCGATCAGGTCGAGCAGGTGACAAACGAGGAGGCGATCGCCTATGCGCGGCGGCTGACGCGCGAGGAGGGCATCCTCTCGGGGATCTCGTCCGGCGCGGCGGCGGCGGCCGCGGCGCGGATCGCGAAGCGCAAGGAGAACGAGGGCAAGACGATCGTGGTCGTCCTCCCCGACTCGGGCGAGCGTTACCTGAGCACGGCGCTCTTCGAGGGGCTCTTCGACGAGAAGGGGCTCGCGACATGAGCGAGGCCGATCACGGGATTTACCGCGCGCCCTCCGTGTCCGGCGCGTCCTGGGCGCTCGGCTCGGTGGTGGCGGAGCTGCGCGCGGCCGGCCGGGGAATCGACGGCGCGCGCCACAAGCCCGGGCGGCAGGCGCTGCCGTCGCGCGAGGTGCTCGTCGGCATCGCGCGCGATCTGCGCGCGGTGTTCTTCCCGGCGCACTTCGGGCCCGCGGATCTCACCGAGGAGGGGACAGACTACTTCGTCGGGCACACGCTCGACGCGGCGCTGCTCGCGCTCCACGAGCAGGTCCGGAGGGGCCTTGGCTTCCCGAGGGATCTCGACGGCCGCGAGGCCGCCCGCCGCGAGGGCCGCGCGGCCGAGATCGTGCGCGCGTTCGCCGCGGGCCTCCCCGTGGTGCAGGCGCTGCTCGAGACCGACGTGCGCGCGGCGTTCGAGGGCGACCCGGCGGCGACGAGCATCGATGAAGCGGTGTTCTGCTATCCGGGCATCACGGCGATCATGCACCACCGGATCGCGCACCTGCTCTACACGCTCGGCGTGCCGCTCATCCCGCGCATCCTCTCCGAGATCGCGCACGCCGACACCGGCATCGACATCCACCCCGGCGCCGAGATCGGGGCGAGCTTCTTCATCGATCACGGGACGGGCGTCGTCATCGGGGAGACGTGCCGTATCGGCGAGCGCGTGCGCCTGTACCAGGGCGTGACGCTCGGCGCGAAGAGCTTTCCGCGCGACGCGAGCGGGAACCCCATCAAGGGGATCGACCGCCACCCCATCGTCGAGGACAGCGTGGTGGTCTATGCCGGCGCGACGATCCTCGGGCGAATCACCATCGGCCGCGGATCGAGCATCGGCGGCAACGTGTGGCTCACGCGCAGCGTCCCGCCGAACAGCCGGATCAGCCAGGCCCAGGTGCGGAGCGACGTCTTCGAGGACGGCGGCGGCATCTGACGGGGCCGAGCCCCCGTCGCGAGCGCGCCACGGGCCGTCACCCGCGCGCGCCACGGGCCGTCACCCGCGCGCGCCACGCGCCGCCACACCGCGCTCGGCGCGGGTGAGATCCGCCTCGTCCCCGGCGTCGACGCGGTGTATGGCCCCCGGACGTCCGCCGGTGAGCGCCGGGCGGACGCCGAGGTCGCCCCGCGATGATCCCCCGCCGCCGCCTGCACCGCGCCGTCTTCGCGCTGGCTGCCCTCTACAACGCTTGCTGGGGGCTCTACGCCGCCATCGACCCGCAATGGCTCTTTCGCTTCGCGGGCATGGAACCCCTCAATCACCCGCCGATCTTCGCCTGCCTGGGGATGGTCGTCGGGGTGTACGCCATCCTCTACGCGGAGGTCGCGCGGGCGCCCGAGCGCGGCTTCCTCCTCGCGGGCGTCGGTCTGCTCGGCAAGGTGCTGGGGCCGATCGGCCTCGCGGCGCTGGTCGCGACCGGGCAGTGGCCGCCTCGATCCGCCGTCCTCTGCTTGACGAACGATCTCGTCTGGTGGATCCCCTTCGGCCTGTACCTCCACGACGCCTGGCCGTTCTTCGTGCGGCAGTGGAGGGCCGCGCCGGGAGCCGCGTAGTCCCTCCGAGGGGCTGACCGGCGGGACGGGCCGTGGACGATCTCGACGAGCGTGTGTCGTCCACGGCGCAGGACGGGCTACGCTGCCGCCGTTCGCCGGATCGAGGGCCGGCGGGAGGGAGTCCTCATGAGCTCGAGCAAGGCAGCGATCGTCGTCGGTGTCGGCCCCGGACTCGGAGCCGCCGTGTCGAGGCGCTTCGCGCGCGAGGGGTTCTCCGTGGGCCTCATGGCCCGGACGGCCGCGGCCTGCGAGGCCGTGCAGCGGGAGATCGAGGGAGCCGGAGGGCGCGCCCTGAGCGTCCCGGGGGACGCCACCGACGCGGCCTCTGTCTCGGCGGCCTTCGCGCGCGTGGAGGAGTCGCTCGGGCCGGTGGAGGTGCTGATCTACAACGCCAGCGTCTTCCGCGTGGCCGGCGCCCTGGAGCTCACGCCGCGAGAGCTCGAGGATGACTGGAAGGTCAACTGCCTCGGCGGCTTCCTGAGCGCGCAGGCCGCGCTGCCCGGCATGCTCGAGCGCGGGCGGGGGACGATCCTCTTCACGGGCGCCACCGCCTCGCTCCGGGGCGGAGCCCGCTTCGCGACCCTCGCCGTCGGCAAGGCCGGCCTCCGCGCCCTCGCGCAGTCGCTCGCGCGCGAGCTCGGCCCGCGCGGCATCCACGTGGCGCACGTCGTCATCGACGGGCTGATCGACACCCCGCGGGTGCGCGCCATGGTGCCCGGGAGAAAGGCCGACACCCTGCTCTCGCCGGAGGCGCTGGCAGAGACCTACTTCCAGCTCCACGCGCAGCCGCCGAGCGCCTGGACCCTCGAGCTCGACGTGCGCCCGTCGGTCGAGAAGTTCTGACCTCGCCCCGGGAGGCGTGTTCACCGACAAGCGCGCGATGAGGTAGAGTCTCGGCGAGCTGGCCGTGGCGCCCGTCGGCGAGCGTGCATCCGCGAACGCGGGCGCGGCGGGGTAAGGCCGCCGCCCGCTCGCAAGGAACGAAGGATGACAGAGAGAGACAGGCGATCGACTCCCGCGGCGGCGGAGCCGTGGGGACACGGGCGCGGCTACGGCCCGATCACGCCGCGGCACCCGCTCGGCGGCGAGATGACGGACGTGGTGCGCGGCATCTTCGCGCGCTTCAGGCTTCCGTGGCTGCTCCAGCGGTACTCCAAGGTGCCGGTGCTCGCGGTCTTCAGCTGCGTGAACGGGTTCATCAGCATCGGTCTGATGGCGACCCTCGCCTTGGTGACGAAGTCGCCCTTCGTCTTTCCGTCGCTCGGGCCAACAGCCTTCCTGTTCTTTTACACTCCCACGGCGGCGTCGGCCGCGCCGCGCACCACGATCCTCGGGCACAGCATCGGCATCGCGGTCGCGTATATGAGCCTCCTCGTCACCGGGCTCACGCACGCAGGTCCGGCGACCGCGACCGGCGTCACCCTCCCGCGCGCCATCGCCGCGGCGCTCTCGCTGGGGCTCACGGCTGGCCTCATGGTGCTCGCCCGCGCGCCGCACCCTCCCGCGGGCGCGACGACGCTCATCGTCTCGCTGGGCATCCTGTCCCGGCCACCGATGCTCCTCGTGCTCCTCGGCGGGGTCGTCCTGCTCACGCTGCAGGCCATCCTCATCAATCGCCTCGCCGGCGTCGACTACCCGCTGTGGGCCCCGCGACGGGCGCCCGCGGAGCAGGATCCGCAGGCCGCGCCCCTGACGCGCCCTTCACAACACCCCGCGCCGTGAACCTGCGGGCGGGACGCGTCGAGCACAGGTGACGAGCCAGGAGCCGCGCACAGCAGCGGTCCCTCGAGCAAGGGCCCAGTCGATTGACAAGGGCGTGAGTCGACAGCACCGGTGAATGGGTGAGGGGCATCGGTCGACGGTGACAGGGTGATGCCCGACGCGACGAGCCGGAGCGGATGTCGCCACGTGTCATGGGCCGCGGGGGAATGGGGGCGAGTGTGCGGCTTTTGTGTCGGTTTCGGCGTTGGTAACCGTGTTGGTCTCCGTTCTGGCCTCCTGCGAGCGCGCCGAGGGCACGGACTGCGGTTGACGGAAGTGGGGGCGCGCACGCCTTGACGCCGACGCGCGGGCGCGCGCCTTGACGCGCGCCGAGCGCTCGTGTGCTCTCATTCTGCCTCGCATCGCGCGACGTCGAGCGGCTCGGCGAGGAAAGGGAGGATCATGCTCACCCACGGCTACACCTACGAGGCGACCCTGGCGGATTCACACAAGATCACCTGGCGCGTCGAGGACATCATCGGCGGTGACAAGCAGCTCGACTTCTCGAAGCCCTTCCTGCCCGACTCGCTCGCGGGCACGGCGCCGATCCGCTGTCTGAGCGCGCGAGAGAAGCTCCTTCTCAACCAGATTCGCGGAAATAGCTATCTTTACCTCTTCGGCTTCGTCGAGGAGTTCATCCTGCCGTTCGTGCTCGAGCAGGCGCGCGCCGCGGTCCACGGCCCGGACGCGGTCGAGGTGCGCGCGCTCGTCACGTTCGCCGACGAGGAGGCGAAGCACATCCACCTCTTCCGCCGGTTCTCGGCGGAGTTCGCGCGCGGGTTCGGTGTCGAGTGCGGCGCCATCGGCCCCGCGAAGGACGTCGCGGCGGCGATCTTGAAACACGGCGCGCTCGGCGTCGCCATGGTGACTTTGCACCTCGAGTGGATGACGCAGCGCCACTACCTCGACAGCGTCAAGGAGGGTGACGCCGAGGGACTCGACCCGCAGTTCTCGAGCCTGCTCCGCCACCACTGGATGGAGGAGGCCCAGCACGCCAAGCTCGACACGCTGCTCGTCGCCAAGCTCGCCCGCGAGGCCGGGCCCGAGGGCATCACCCAGGCCTTCGACGACTACGTATCCATCGGCACGATGCTCGACGGCGGCCTCGCCGCGCAGGCCAAGCTCGACATCGACGCCCTGGAGCGCGCCGCCGGCCGCACCCTCGCCGAGGCCGAGAAGGCTGAGATTTTCGAGGTGCAGCAGCGCTCCTACCGCTGGACGTTCCTCGGCTCGGGAATGAGCCACCCGAATTTCGTCCGCGCGCTCGGCGAGCTCAGCCCCGCCGGCGCCGAGCGCATCGCCGCGATGGCGAAGGCGCTCTCCTGAGCGCCTCCCGTTCCCGGCGCTATCCCCGATGTGCCGGGGTGGCCGGCGTGCAGGATGCTGCCCAATCCGTTCGGCCCGGAAGCGCCACGAGGCAGGGAGGCTCAGTGTCCTGTCATCGCCCGTGTAATCCCCCATAACCGAGCGAACGATTGATTGAGTGATCGAGCGCTCGCGTGATCGCGTGATCAGCGCTCGCCATCCGGATGTCTACGGGAGCACTTATGCAGTGGCCCCGTCTGGGGGAAAGAACTTGACTTCCACGGACCGCTTGGATGTCCTGCCGAGTGGAGCGGCTGCGCCGCTGTGAGCTTGACATGGAAACCGAGATCGCCCCGAGCCCCTCGCCCGAGCACGTCGACCTCTCCGCTCCCTCGGTGATCGCCGATCCATACCCCGCCTACGGCGCGCTGCGGGATCGATCGCCGGTGCTCTATGCGCGCGTGCCCGCGGGCGGCGCCGCGGGGCTCGACGAGCCAATCCGTTCCTACGCGCTCCTGCGCCACGGGGAGGTGCTCGCCGCGCTGCGCGATCCACAGACGTTCTCGTCGAGCGTCACGGACAAGATCCGTGTCTTGCCGCGGATTACGCTGCTGCACGACGACCCACCTCGCCATACCCACCTCCGCCGGCTCGTCAGCCGGGCGTTCACGCCCCGGCGCATCGCAGAGCTCGAGCCGTGGATTGGCCGTCTCGCCGCCTCGCTGCTCGACGCGACGGGCGACGGGCCTTCAGAGCTCATGAGCACCTACGCGATCCCCCTTCCGATGATGGTGATCGCCACCCTGCTCGGCATCCCGGCGGAGCGCTACGCGCAATTTCGGAGCTGGTCCGAGTCCGTGGTGTCGTACAGCGGCATACCGGCCGAGGAGCGCGCGAGCCGCGGCAAGGCGATGATCGCTTTCTTCGGGGAGGAGCTCGCGGCGCGACGGCGCGCGCCGTCAGGCGACCTCATCTCGGCGCTCGTCGAGGCCGAGATCGACGGCGCGCGCCTCGATACACCCGAGGCGGTCGGCTTCTGCGTCGGCCTGCTCGTGGCCGGGAACGACACGACGACGAACCTCATCGGCAACATGCTGCACATCCTGTCCGAGCGGCCCGAGCTCTACCGGCGCGCCCAGCAGGACCGGAGCCTGGTGGAGCCCATCATCGAGGAGACGCTGCGCCACTCGAGCCCGGTGCAGCGCCTCCTGCGGCTCACGACGCGGCCGGTGGACGTGAGCGGCGTCGTGATCCCGGCTGGGCACCTCGTCGACGTCATGTTCGGCGCGGCGAACCGGGATCCGGCCGTCTTCGAGGAGCC
Source organism: Sorangium sp. So ce375 (assembly GCF_051473855.1). Classification (NCBI taxonomy): domain Bacteria; kingdom Pseudomonadati; phylum Myxococcota; order Polyangiales; family Polyangiaceae; genus Sorangium; species Sorangium sp. So ce375. The sequence goes on along the minus strand of NZ_CP150335.1, from coordinate 6,554,450 downwards.
GGACGTGTTCCGGATCGATCGGCCTCCCGCCGAGCACCTGGCGTTCGGGCAGGGGATCCATTTCTGCATCGGCGCGTCGCTCGCGCGGGCGGAGGCGCGGATCGCCCTGAACGAGATCCTCGACCGCTACGCGGCGATCGCGCCCGGGCAGGCGCCTCCTCTGCGACAGACGCGAGCGATGATGCCACTCGGATTCGAGTCGCTCCCGCTCGTGCTGCGCCAGAGGGCCTAGGACGCCAAACGGGTTGAAGGTCGACTAAATTCAATGGGTCGCAAAACCTAGCGATCCGCCGGGGAGCAAGCTCCAAGGGCAAGGGAATACGGGAAAGAGAACAACCGCAAGGGCGCAAGGGGCGCAAGAGGTGAGAGATGACAGATGGGAGATGAGATAGTTTCCTGTCTTCCTTGCGTCCTCGCGCCCTTGCGGTTGTTCTTCTCTTCTGTTGATTTCCCCCCAACTCTAATGTGAACGGTGTTCTAGCACCGAGTCGACTCGCCGAAAAAGCTCGGCTCGCGCGCGTCACGCGTGCGAGAGGAACGTCACCTTGCCGGTCTCCAGGGCGTACTCCGCGCCCACGATCAGCATGCCTTCCTCGGCGCACAGCCGCTCGAGCAGCCGGCTGCCGTGCCGGAGGTGATCGCACGAGTTGCGCACGTTGGCGCGCACCGCCTCGCGCATAAGGAAGCTCCTGTCGGCGTCGCGGCCTGCGGCGCTCACCACGGTCTCGACGGGGGAGCGGCAGCGCTCGACGATATCGCGGATGTTGTCGGTGAGGGGGCCGCCATGGTCCTCGTTGAGCAGCTCGCTCAGCGTGGCGTCGATGGCGCCGCAACGGGAGTGGCCCATCACCACGGCGAGGCGGGTCCCGAAGGCGGCGGCGGCGAACTCCACGCTGCCCACGAGCGAGGGCGCCACGACGTTGCCGGCGACGCGGATGACGAACAGATCCCCGAGCCCCTGGTCGAAGATGAGCTCCGCCGGCGCCCGCGAGTCCGAGCAGCTGAGGATGATGGCGAAGGGCTGCTGCCCCTCCACGAGCGCGGCCCGAGCCCGCGGTCCCATCACGACGTGCTCGCCGCGGATGTTGTCGACGAAGCGCCGGTTGCCCTCGATCAGGCGCTCCAGCGCCTGATCGGCCGGCACGTTGGGGAGGGCGGGCGGAGCGTTGCTGTATCCCATGCTGACCGGCCACGGTGGGGGACCTGGCCGCGGGCGTCAATGGGTGAATATTCCGTCACGCGTGTATTCAGGCTCACGGTTCACGGCTCACGCTGCCGCGCCGCCGCCTCCGCCGCGCCGCCGCCGCGTCGCGAGCGCCGCGAGCGCCGCGGCGGCCCCGAGCGCGCTCAGCAGCCCGCGCCCGCGCCCGCGCGGCGAGCTCCCCGGGGTCGCGCACCCGCACGCCTCGTCGGGCGCCGGCGGCTCCTTCGCCGGATCGACCACCACGCTGACCTTGTCGGTCGCCTCCAGGATCCCGTCGCTGACCTTCACCTCGAACGCCAGCGTCGTCGCCGCGGCGACCTCGGGCGCGACGAAGATCGCCCGCGCGCCCTCGCCGGTCAGCTCGACCGCCGGCCCCGCGGTCTGCACCCAGGAGAACGTCAGCTCGTCCTCCTCGGGGTCGGAGCTCCCCGAGGCGTCGAGCGTCACGAGCTCGCCGATCGCGACCGCCTGGTCCGCCCCGGCGTCCGCCACGGGCCCGCCCTGGCAGGAGGCGGAGTCCTCGACCAGCGTCGCGAACGGCTTGTTCTTCAGGCCAGCGAACCCGAGGTCGTCGAGCTCCCAGCCCGTGTCGCCCGCGGCCGCGTCGGTGCCCACGCGGAACCGCACCCGCACCGTCTTCCCGGCGAACGCCGTCCCCAGGTCGATCGCGACGTGGTCGGCCTCGGGCCACGAGGGGCTCTGGCCGACGAACGCCGTCCGCCTGCCCAGCGGGTTGCCCGACTCGGCGGTGATCCTCCCGTTGTAGCCCGGCTCGGCGCGCCGCCCGATGTCCTGCCACGTCTCGCCGCCGTCGGCGCTGAGCTCGACCACCGCGCCATCCCAGAACGTCTCGTCGCTCGTCTCGAACTGGTGCCGGTGCGCGAACGTCAGCACGAAGCGCTCGGTGTCGCTGACCTCCAGGGGCGGCGAGACGAGCGCCGTGTCGGACAGGCTCCCGAGGTTGACGCCGCGCCACACGCGGTTCGGCGCCGTCCCCTCGGCGCGCGACCAGACGAGCTCGCCGGAGGGCCCCTCGACGGTCCAGGTCGTGCTCTGCGTCTCCACGTCGTCGACCGACGAGGACCCCGGCACCTCGTCGTAGTTCACCCGGCGCACAAGGGTCTCCACCCGCGTCGGCGTGCACGCCTCGGCGCTCTTCAGCGTCAGGCTGAGCTTGAGATCCTCGGCGGGCGCCACGGTCCGGTCGAGCTTCACCGCCACGGTCGCGGTCCCGGTCGCGAACGGCGCGATGTCGCCGAACGACGCGCGCGCCCCGTCCGGGAACGTCACCCCGGCGGAAGGCACCTCGATGGACGCCACCGTCCCGGTCAGGGGCGCCGTGCCGCGATTGACGATCTCGATCGCGATCGTGCCGGACTCCTCCGCGTCGAGCAGCCCGTCGCGGTCGCAGGAGCCGGCGCTGTCGTCGAGCTCCGCGCGGACCAGCGAGATCTCGGGCTGGACGCGGAAGCTCTCGACGACGCCCGAGAAATCGTGCGAGTCGGCGCGCGGGGACACGGCGCACGTGCCGGCGCCGCGCCGGGCGAACGCCTCCGCCAGCGCGAGGAAGTCGCCCTGATCGCTGGCGAGCGCGGCGGCGAGGAGCGCGTCGCGCTGCTCGGTGTACGTCGGGCTCGCCGGCGCGAGCTTCATGCCGGCCACCACGTAATCGCTCATCCGCCGCCGGGTCTGCTCGAACGCGCGCGGCGGGGTCAGGCCGCCGCCGTGCCGGATCAGCCCGACGTAGGCCTCGAACAGCATGCTCGCCCAGACCTCTCCCGCGTTGTGCTCCTCGGAGTTGTCGGAGAGCCCGCCGTTGATGGGGTGGTCGGGGAGGCGGGCGCCCTCGGAGATGTGCTTGAACGTCAGCCCGTTCTTGCTGAAATCGACGGAGTAAGGGGCGCGGCGGATGCCGAAGTAGCTGTCGCCGAGCGCCGCGCTCCCGTAGCTCGAGAGCGGGAAAGCGCCGTCGAGGTCGTCCCCCTCGCGCAGCGCCATGTGCAGGGCGATGAAATCCCCCCATCCCTCGCTCTGCGCGCCGCACATCTTCGTGCCGCACGCGACCTGACGGAGGTGGATGTAATGGCCCCACTCGTGCGCCACGATGGTGTTGTCGATGGTGCCGTCGCGCTCGACGCTGGGCTCGCGGGTCATGGTGACCGTGAGCGGCGCGTCCGCGGCGGCGAGCGCCGCCTTGAGCGCGCTGCCGTCCTCCTGCGAGACGCTCTGCGCGGGGGTCATCACCTCGGGGGCCTCGCCGAAAAGCCGCGGGGCCCCGTCGCTCTCGCGGTTGTTGGCGATGAGCACGCCGATGGCGCCCGCCGCCTGGGCGCTCGCCGCCTTCTCGCCGAAGGTGCACCCGCCCCGGTCGACGAGGGCGATCTTGCCGGCCACGTCGCTCCTGATCGGCCCGCACGCGTCGCCGCGGGGCTCGGCGTCGTCCAGGCCGAGGGCGAGCTCGCCGCTGATCTCGTAGCGCTGGGGCCCGAACAGCGCGGTGTTCGACGCGTAGCTCGCGTTCTGCGGCGTGACGCTCAGCGAGCGCACATCGGGCCCGGACCACAGGTACATCTGCATCCGGGGCGACGCGCCGTCGTACGTCGCGTCCATGTTCGCGTTGTCGCGGCTGCCGCCGGGCGCGTCGTCCTGCGCCTCCGCGAGCAGCGGATCGCCGTCGAGGCCGCCTCGACCGAGGTTGTCGCCCTGCGCGTTGCCGGCGGCCTCGGTGAAGCCGGAGTCGTAGTACCAGTCATGGAGCCAGTTCGTGACGTAGAAGACCTGGGTGACGGCCGCCATGATCTGCCCGGGTGAGGCGAGCGGCTCGGCGAGCGGGTCATAGGTGTGGTCGAACGAGCGTGGCCCCGAGAGCGCCGCGCGCGTATCGCCGCTGGAGAACCCGTCGGGCGCGTTGTGGTCCGCGTAGGCGTCGACGTTGTTGCCGCGGGTCGAGGTCGCGTCGGCCGGCAGCCACGGATCGGCCCCGCCGTCGGGGTTCGTGTTGAAGCCATCGATGGAGATGAGGCTCGGCGCGATGAACCGAGGGACGTGGCCGTCGGGCCGCCCGGTCGGGTGCGGCGAGAGATCCGTGACGGGGCCGTCGAGCGGCCTGTGATCGCCCCCTGCCTCCGCCCAGACCCGGTAATCGAACGCGGAATGGGAGAGGTTCTCCCGGTAGAGGAGCTGCCCGTCGCTGGCCCCGAACACCCAGGCATACGCCGCGGAGCTCGTGCCGCCGGCGTCGCCCGAGACGAGCTCGACGAAGTAGCCGGCGACGATCCGGTCGGGCAGCGGAAAGAGCACCTTCCTGACCCGCGCCGGCTGCGTGAAGCGCAGGCCCCCGGCGCCCTGGCGCGCGTGCTCGGTGTCCGCGAGATCGAAGAGCCGATATCCGCCCTTCGCCTCGCCGAGCTCGCGGAGGTCGGCCGTCTTCAGCTCGACGCGGTGCGCGTCGCGCACGGCGCGGACGACCGCCTGCGCCGGCGAGCCGGAGAACGCGCGGCCGCGGAGCGAGCCGGCCTGCGGCGAGGCGGCGCCGGGCGGCAGCGGCACGGCCGACGCGTGCAGGTTGCCCGCGATGGCGACGAGCGCGAGGTCGCGCTTCATGAGCACCTTGATCTCGCTCCGGAAGACCGGGACGCCGTCGACGTCCTGGCCCAGCGTCACGACGATGCCGCCGCGCCCGGTGTCGTGGACGTGCCGCACCACGGCCGTATCGAGCGCCGCCTGCGGGAGCCCGTAGAGGCGCGCGTACCGCTGCACGTACCATCGGGCCGCGGCCTCGGGCGTCGCGTGGGTCGCGGCCGGCGGGCGGTGGTCCGGGGACGTCGCCCACACGAAGGTGGGCACCCCGCGCTGCGGATCGGTCGACGCGACGACCGCGCGCGTCGCCGACGCACCCTCGTCGACGCGCGCCGCGCGGGCGGGCGGCGCGGGTGGGGCCTTGAAATATGCGTCGTAGTTCGGGCGCTCCCGCGCGTGGGCGAGGGGGCCTGTGAGCAGCGCGAGCGATAGCGCCGTGTACCGAACTGAGACCTTCATGTTCCTCGATTCTCCGACCGCGAGGGGACGACGCGTGACCGGCCGCGCGCTGCCTCCCCGGGCGCCCCGCGCCCACCCGTCGAATCCGCGACGCAATGCACCCTAGCCGCAGCCTGCGCCCAGGGAAAGCGCGACGGCTCTCGCTCTGTCCGGGGTCGTAAGGCGCCTCTCATGCGATTTCGTCCCGGCGCTCCTCAGAGCGCGAGTCAGGAGGAGCCGAGACGGGAATGGAATAGAGAGAGAACCCTTGTTGGCACATTGCACGAATCCATGAATTGCAGTGTCATGCCCCTTCGCGGGGCGAGCCGAGCTCGGCGTATGCCTCGGTCGCCGCGAGCTGGGCAGGAGGGCGGCTGTCGCGCCCGCGATCTCCTCCACGGTCTGGTCGGACGAAGCGTCCTGGCGCGGCGCGGGGTCATGCGGCGCGTCGTGCAGCACGGGCTGATGCAGCATCACTTGGCGCGGCGCGGGGTCATGCAGCGCGTCGTGAGGTGCGGGCTCATGCGGAGCGAGCTCCGCGATCCAGCCCACGCGCGGGGTGCCGGTATGACGAAGCGCTGACATGGCGCGCGACCCCCGGCGATTATCTTCGCAAAACCCAACGTGATTCACGCTTTGCACATCGAGACCAAGCTCGTCTCCGAAGAGCTCTGCGCGCTGTTGCGTCAGGTCGATCCAGCGGTCTTCGTCTTCCACGACGAGCCCGAGGTCCGCGCCCGGGTCGAGCGGGTGGCGTCGCGGCTCCGAGAGCTCGTCGTGGCGGCCGAGCGCGACGATGCCGGAGGCAGGCTCGAGCGGCTCCGCGAGCGCCTTCGCGCGCTGCTCGCGGCGGTCGAGCGGGCGACCCCGACAGGTACACCTTCGCCCAAGGCGGCGTGGATCGCATTCCAGCGGGAGGTGCAGCCTGCCTACGAGTCGCTGCTGCTGACGCTGCGCGGCGTGGTCGCCGCGCCGCCGAGCGTCAGGCCGACGAACCACGCGCGCAGCCTGTGGCACGTGGGCACTGGGCTCCTCGTGCTCGGGCTGGTCCAGCTCCTGCCCCAGCGCGGCTGGCTCGTGGCGGTGAGCGGGGCGTTCGCGGCGGCGGCGTGGTCGATGGAGATCGCCCGTCGGGTCAGCGAGCGGGTCAACGATCGGCTGATGCGGGTCTTCCGGCTCGTGGCGCACCCGCACGAGCGCTACCGGGTGAACTCGTCGACCTGGTACGTGACGGCGCTCTTCCTGCTGGCGCTGTTCGGGACGAGGCTGAGCCAGTCGCTCGCCGTGGTGGTGCTGGCGGTGGCCGATCCGGCGGCGGCCCTCATCGGCCGTCGCTTCGGCCGCACGCGGCTGCGCGACGGCCGCTCCCTGGAGGGCACGCTCGCCTTCTTCGCGGCGGGCGCGCTGAGCGCCCTGGCCGTGATGTGGGCGCTCGGCCCGGCGTCGCTCTCCTCGCGGCTCCTCCTGGCCGCCGTCGCCGGCCTGGCCGGGGCGGCGACCGAGCTGTTCTCTTCGCGGATGGACGACAACTTCACCATCCCGGTCGCCGTCGCGGCCGCGCTGACGGTCGCCGGCGCGGGTTGACGTCAGTTGACGTCAGCCAACGCCAGTTGACGCCGAAGGCGCCATCTCGCCGCCGATCTCCAGCGCGAGGCGAGCGAGGTACTGTCTCATGAACTCCGCCCGTCGCGCGCCCTCGCGGCGCCCTGCGGCCGTCGTGAGGCTCTCGGCGGTCTTGAACAGCTTCACGTGGAAGTGGTCGATCGCGTTCACTCGGTCGTCCCACGGCCTCCGCTCGGCGAACGGATCCTCGGGATCGTAGAACCGCACGCCGAGCAGGCCGCCCACAGCGAAGCAGCGGGCGATCCCGATCGCCCCCAGGCCGTCGAGGCGGTCGGCGTCCTGAACCACCCTGGCCTCGACGGTCCTCGGCGCGATCCCCGCGCTGTAGCTGTGGCTCTCGATGGCATGGGCGATGTCCGGGAGGAAGGCCTCGGGGTACTCCACGCCCCGGAGGAAGCGCAGCGCCTCCTCCGCGGAGAGCCGCGACGCCTGGGAGCGCCTTGGGTCGTTCTTGGGGACGTTGACGAGATCGTGAAGCCACGCCGCTGGGACGACGATCTCGAGCCTCGCCCCTTCATCCGCCGCGAGGGCCTTGGCCGTGGCGACCACTCTCGTGAAATGCGCCAGATCGTGGGCCGGATCATCGCCGAGATCGGTCTCTTTGAGCTTCTTCGTAAAAAGCGTTTCCCAGTGCTTCATGGACGAGCTCCCGCAGGGGTGTGAAGGGCGCTGTGGCGTGGGCGTGAGCCCTCAGATGCATGGATGAGCTGTCGAGCCAGTACCGCGGCTCAGGAATCCTGCCAGGGAACTATCTCGCGAACGGAGAGAGAGTTTAACGCAAAGACGCCAGGAGCGCAAAGGCGCAAAAATGCACGAGTTTGTTGTTTATGCGACTTTGCGACTTTGCGACTTTGCGACTTTGCGTTGAAATCTCTCACCGGCACACATCGAATTGCCCGAGGGGGTGCGCCACCCCGTTGACCATCACGTCGATGCTGTGGCGACCGGGATAGTGACGGCGGGTCGTCATCTCCTCGAAGGAGACCTTGCCCGCTATCTCGGCTCGACCCGACGGCGGCAGGACGACTTTCCGCAGCTTGAAGACCTTCGGCCGCGTCGAGCCGTTCGCCTTCACGAAGTGCACGGCGCAGTCGACGAGCAGCTCCTGCTCTCGCGGGGCCGTCGACGTGAGCTCGAACGAGAAGCGGAGCTCTCCGCCGATCTTCACCGATCGCGGGGACAGCGACGCCGAAGCGATCTCGACCCTCGGCGCCGCGCCGAAGCCGAGCGCGCCGAGCGCGCCGCGATCCCCCTTCTTGACGAGCGAGCGCAGCGCGTGGCTCACGATCCATCGCCGCCCGGGCGGCGCGCCGTCGAGCCACCGCCGGCACAGGTCCGCCGCGATCGTCGGGTGATCCTTGCTGATGTCATTGATGTTGTTGGCGACGGAGCGCTGCACGTACCGCTCGGGATCGTCCTTCAGGAGCTCGAGCAACGCGATGACCGGGCTTGGGTCCTGCTGGAAGGCGCGCAGCCGCGGGGCCCACGGCAGCCGTGGACGCGTCGCCTCGGAGACCAGCCGCCTGACGTGGACGTTCGGGTCGGCGGCCCACGCGCGGAGCCGGCGGAGCGTCGCGTCGGGGTATTTCATCAGGAACGCGCGGACGCTGAACTCTGCAGAGAACCGCTTCGTCAGCTCGTATTGCGCGGTCATCGCGTCCTCGAAGTGATCGAGCCCGCGCTTCGCCACGTAGAACACGTGCGGCATGTACTGGAGCGGCTCGAGGCCGAACGTGTCGCTCCGGGCCAGCTCGGGCCCGAGGGAGGCGACGAGCACCCGCGCCGCTGCCGGAAAGGGCTGCGGCAGGTGCTCGTGCATGACGTCGGCGATGCGGGAGGCGCGGCCCGTGAGCTCCAGGTCGGAGAGGCCGGCCAGGCAGTCGCGGGCGAAGCCTCGCTCGTCGAGGCCAGGCTGCGCCGCGCGGAGATCGCGGGCGATCGCGCGGACGCACCGCTCGTCGAAGAGGTCTTTCAGCCTGTCACCCATGGGCATCCGTCGGTGAGAAGACGCCGAGGCCGATCGGCCAGGTCTTCGCTAGGTTGGACATGGGCGTTGACTAGCGTGAGACCCTGACAGATTCTGTCACCATATGTCGCGCGCCGTCCGCGTCATGGAGCTCTCCGACCTGCTTCGCGCGCGGGGGGCGACGACCGTCGGCGAGCTGGCCGCCACGCTCGGGGTCAGCGCCCGCACCGTGCGCAGGGACCTCGCGACGCTGAGGGAGCGCGGCGTCAACATCGAGGGCGAGGCCGGCCCCGGCGGGGGGATCCGGCTCGACGCGGGCCGGGGCGTCACCGCGGTGCACCTCTCGGTGGCCGAGATCGTGACGCTCTGGCTCTCCGCGCGCCTCTCGCAGGCCGCGAGCGATCTCCCGTGGAGCAGCGGCGCCAGCTCCGCGCTGGCCAAGCTGCTCAGCAGCCTTCCTCCTGAACGAGCGCGAGAGCTGCGCGCCCTGTGCCGGCGGGTCATCGTGGGGGATCCGGCGAGCGGGCCTGTGCGCGCCGGAGCCGGCGCGCCTCCCGCAGAGCTGGTGAGGCTCTTCGAGGAGTCGTTCTCCTCCCGCGTCGGCCTCGGGTTCGACTACCACGATCGCGAGGGGAAGACGTCGAGGCGACGCGTGGAGCCGCACGGTCTCCTGGTCCAGAGCCCTGTCTGGTACGTGCTCGCCCTGGACACGGGGAAGAACGAGCCACGAATGTTCAGGATGGATCGCATCTCGACGCCCCGCGTCCTGCGGGAGATCGGGTTTCGTCCCAACGCGGACGTCATCTGGTCGCTCTTGCCGAAGGAGTGCGCGTGGCGACCGCTCCTCGGCGACCGTCCATGAACGTCGTCTGGCTGTGACCACCACATATCGACCTCGAGGGGGCCTGGGACCCACCATGTCGTCTGGTTGCGCGCAGCGGCTCCGGCTGATAGCCTAGGTTTGATACAACACACGACATCTTGGCGAGTGGACAGAACGAAGGACGACGTCCGGTAGACGGGACGCGTGCTCGATTCAATGCGCCAGCGGAGATGCATCTCCCGCCGAGGAGAGAACAGCGATCGATGGCGCACGGCCCACACGCCCCCTGAGGCCGTGCTCGCCTGCGTGCGGTAGCAGGCGCCGCTCGGACAGATACGGTCTCGAGCTCGCCGAGGTCGTTTGCCCGTGGCTCTCGTCCTTGGGCGCCATCCGTCCAGCTGATGAACAAGGGGGCCAATCGTCTGTGGTGGTCATTCTCGAGGACGCGATCAAAGGAGCTTTGATGAACTGTTCAGTCGCGAGATGGGCATCCGTCTCCTTCGTTACCCTGGCCGTCTCTCTGCTCGGAAGTCGCGCGTCCGCGCACGCGCCGGAGGGGGAGGGAGATCCGCCGGACAGGGACGCGGTCCTCGATTGGAACGCCGTCGCTCTGGACGCGGCTGCGGAAGACACCACCGGCGCGTTCGGGCCGCCGAATCAGCGCGGGCCGACGCGCCTCTCACGGGCTCTCGCGATCGTCCACGCGGCGATGTTCGACGCCGTGAACTCGATTGTCCCGGAGTACAAGCCGTACTCCGTCTGCCTCGACGCGCCGGGTGCATCGATCGACGCGGCGGTGGCCACGGCAGCCCAACTTACGCTGACGGCGTTGTTCCCGAGCCAGGCAGCCCTGTTCGAAGAGACGCTCGAGGAGTACCTGGCGGAGATCCCCGAGAGCGACGCCAAGGAGGACGGCGTTGCGCTGGGCACCGCCGTGGCCGACGAGATCCTCGCGGAGCGGGAGAACGACAGGTCAGATGCCCCGATGCATTATACTCCGAGCTACGCCCCCGGCCGGCATCGCGTCGATCCGCTCTATCCAGATCAGGGGTACTTGACCCCCCAATGGGGGAGGGTCCGGCCGTTCGCCATCAGGAGCGGCGCCGAGTTCCGTTCTCGGCCGCCGCCGCCGCTGTGGAGCCTGGAGTATGCGGTGAGCTTCTACGAGGTCTTTTTGCTGGGCGGCGATGGCAAGAAAACCCCGACGGTGCGCACGCCCGAGCAGACCGTCATCGGGACCTTCTGGTCGTATGACGGTGCCCCGGGCATCGGGGATCCGCCGCGGCTCTACAACCAGATCGCTCGGGTCATTGCGGAGCAGCAGTGCAACTCGGAGATCGAGAACGCCCGCTACTTCGCGCTGGTCAACATCGCGCTGGCCGACGCCGCCATCGCCACATGGGAGACGAAATACCATTACGATTTCTGGCGGCCGATCGTCGCCATTCGTCAGGGCGACAGGGATGGGAACGCGCTCACGATCGCTGACGGGCGGTGGACACCCCTCGGATCGCCCGGCAGCAACGAGAGCCCGCCGCACATGACCCCCAACTTCCCGGCGTACACCTCCGGGCACGCGAGCTTCGGGGCTGCCATGTTCCAGGTGCTCACCCGTTATTATGGCACAGATAGCATCCCCTTCTGCTTCATGTCCGACGAGTTCAACGGGGTAACGACGGATAAGCGGGGCTGTGTCCGCCCCGAGATCACGCGCTGCTATTCCGGCTTCCAGGAGGCAACTTGGGAGAACGCGCTGAGCCGCATCTACCTGGGCGTCCACTGGAGGTTCGATGGAGTGGAAGGGATCCGTCAGGGCACGCGCGTCGGAAACGCCGTCTTCAACAGGGTCCTCCGGCCGATCCGTCGGCGGCGCCATTGAGGAGCCGCCAGAGCCATCAGGAGGAGATGGGTCGCCGCATGGCGGAGCGTAGCGGCTTCTCGGGGACCTGTGGCCACGGCGAGCTCGCGGGCCTCGTCAGGACTTCGGCACGAGCCTGGGGCGATCACGTCGGCGTTGCTTCCGTTCAGTTCAGTCCAGCGTTCCTTGCGCGTGAGAGTTCTGTTAGAACCGAGCGACCATGCGAGGGCAGAGGGGGAAATGGACATGCGGCGCCGCGCTGTGCGGCGCGGCGGGGCTGCTGTTTCTCGGCGTGGCGGGCTGTGGCACCACGCCCGACGCCCCGAGCCGAGCGACAGGAGCTTCGAGCGTCGGCGCGGGGGGTGGAGGCGGCGAGACGGCCGGCTCCGGCGGCTCCGGGGGCGCTGAGCCATCCGGGGGCGGGCAAGGCGGATCTCCCGAGGGCCGCGATTGCGGGACGGCGGGAGAGGTGATCGCGGTGGGCACGAACTTCCTTCCTGACGCGACCGGACCGGCCCCCGAGCTGGAGCGCCTGCGCGGCTGTACGCGCTTTCTCGGCACGCTCCATCTGCTGGGGCTCGGCGGACCCGAGGCCATCGACGCGCTCGCGGATCTCAGGGAGATCGCGGGGTCCTTGCTGCTCGTCTCGCCTCCTCCGGACCTCGGGCCCCTGTCCAACCTGACGCGGGTCGAAGGTCGATTGGTGGTCGTGGCCGCGCCGGAAGCCTCGCGCGGCCTGCCGTCGATCCGATACGTCTCCGAGCTGTGGCTCTATGAGGGCAGCTTTGCCGACATGTCGTGGCTTCCTGAGCTCGAGGAGATCAGCTCCGCCATGATCGCCCGGCGCAACTCGCAATTGAGCGTCGAAGCGCTGGAGGCTTTCGCGACGCTGCGCGTGCGCAGCGGCGCGCTTGTGTCCATCACGGACGGCGTTCCTGCGGACCCGCCGGACCCCGATGCCGAGGCGGTCGTGTGCGGCGAGCCGAGCGATCTCGTGATCGCGCCCTACGAAGGCCTCGCCGGATGCACGCGTTTCCGTGGCTCGATCCACCTGAGCGACACGGGGTCAGGCAGGTTGGAGGCGCTTTCCTCTCTCGTCCATGTCGATGGCTCGCTGACCCTCTTCCGCAACGCCACGGACGACTTCACCGCGCTGCGCAACCTGCGCCGCGTCGGTGCGAAGTTCCAGCTGCATTTGTTGGAAACGCCGAGCCTCTCCGGCTTCGAAGCCCTCGAGGAGGTGGGTGAGCTCAACCTCGCGAGCGCGGGCCAGCTCACGAGCTTCGACTGGCTCCCAGCGCTCGCCAGGGTTCGTGAGGTGGCGCGGCTCGCGAGGTCGTCTCCCCTGTCCAGAGCGGCCGTCGAATCATTTCTTTCTCGCCTGGATGTCGGGGGCGAGACCGCGGTGATCAACCTCGACTGAGGCTTCCTCTTCGCGTCGAGAGCCGAGATCTTCGAACGTCTGGCGGATGTCTCGGCCCCAGCCGTGGCGCGCCTCTGCTCGGCTCACCGCGCGGGGCGCGCCGACTCGCGGCGCGGAGCGCGCGCTCAGTTCACGTCGACGTAGAAGTCGAGGCTCTTCAGGTTCGTGATCGGGCCTTCCCAGATCTCGAACCCGACGGCGACCGCGTTCACCGTGTTGCCGGGCACGCTGAGGCCGCGCGTCGCCGCGTCGCGGACGAAGTCCATCACGTCGAACTCGATCTCGTAGCTGTCGGTCCCTTCGGCGCGCACCCAGTTCACGATCGGCAGGCCGTTCACCATGCCGTTCCAGATGTTCCACGTGCCGGGGACGTTCGCGACCGTCACGCCCTGGTGCTCGCGGTTCGGCTGCCCGGCGGGCTGATATTTCGTCGGATCGTGCAGCCACACCATGAGGTAGCCCTGGAGCTGCGTGCCGTTGCCCATCCAGATGTCGTATGCGGCGTTGTACTGGCCCTCGTTGTTCGTTTTGGCCCAGCGCCAGCCGGTGCGCAGGCTCTTGATGGATGCGCTCGGCGCGGGCAAGCCGCAGTCCGGCACCTCCTTCACCGAGTAGCGGCCGCAAAACACGGACGGGTACGAAGCGGGCTGCCCCATCGAGCCGGCCGAGCCGCTCATGCTCTCGACCGTGAACGACGTGCCTTCCCACGAGACGGTATGGCTGCCGAAGCCGGGGCCCCAGCCGTTGGTGATGAGCACGTACGGCGTGCCGTCGCGCGAGACGAGGCCCGTTTCGTACCGCTCGCTCGATTTGCCGGAGCCCTCCATCGCGCCGTTGCCGAGCTCGGAGCCCGGGGTCGTCGTGCCCGTGCTGCTGCTGCTGCTGCTGCTGCTGCTGCTGTTGCTGCTGCTGCTGCTGCTGCCCGCGCCGCCGCTGCCTCCCGCGCCGGCGCCGCTCGTCGCTGCCGTGGTGTCGTCGCCGCCGCCCGTTGTTGCCGCGGCGCCGCCGCCGGTCGCACCGGCGCCGCTCGTGCTCGAGCTGCCGCTGCCGCCCGTGCCGCCGCTCGTCGAGGCGCCCGAGGTCGTGGGACCGCCGGAGCCCGACGCTCCGCCGGTCTCCCCGTCGTCAGAAGTGTCGCCGCAGCCGGCGGCGAGGGTCGCTGTCAGCGTGAGCAGTGCGAAAGAATTGGTTAAGGAACGTGTGCGCATGGGTAGGGAACATACCACCTGGACACCGGCGCACGGCGGTGGGCGGCGCGACGTTAGGCGAAAAAGCAGCGCGTGACATGAACAATTGCAGCAGAAGCGATGGCGCCGCCGCTCAGCTCGAAAAGTGTGGTGTGCGTCGAACGGGGAGCTTCACTGCTCGACGAACCTCTCAACATCGGGTTGCGAGGCGCGACCGAACTGCCGAGAAGCAAGCTCCAAGGGCAAGGAATGCGGGATAGAGAGAAACCGCAAGGGCGCAAGGGGCGCAAGGGATTAGAGATGAGAAATGTTCTTGCCTTTCCCTTGCGCCCCTCGCGCCCTTGCGGTTTCTCTCCCCTTCTGTTGATTCCTCGGAGCTCCAACGTGATAGATGCTCTAGGACGTGCCCTTGCTCCGCTGATGAAGGACGAGCTGCGTCCGGTTCATCAGCTTGACGCCGGCCGCGTCGAGCTCCTCGAGCGCCGCGACGCGGAGGTTGTGCATGCTCCCGTCCTCTTCCACGGCGCTGTACCAGGCCGTCAACGTGAGGTCGAGGGAGCCGTCCTCCATGTCCGTGAGGAACACGGTGGGGGCGGGGTCCTGCGCCACGCCGCCGGCGCGCTTGCCCGCGCGCACCAGGGCCTCCATCGCTGGCCCGAGATCGCGAAGCCGGCCTTCCACGGTGAGCGTGACGGCGCCGCGCAGCAGCCCTCGATCCGAGTAGTTCACGATCGGCCCGTTTGTCACCGCGGCGTTCGGGATCACGATCTTCTCGTTGTCCGTCGACACCAGCGTGGTGTTGAAGAGCCCGATGTCCTCGACGATGCCCTTGTGGCTCCCGATGGCGACCTTGTCCCCGAGCTGAAAGTGCTTGAAGAAGAGGATGAGCACGCCGCTCGCGAAGTTGCTCAAGCTCCCTTGGAGCGCCAGCCCCACCGCGAGGCCCGCAGAGGCGATCACGGCCACGAGGCTCGTCGTGTGGATGCCCACCGTCTCCATCGACGCGATGAACGTCGCCGCGAGCACGGTGTAGCGGAGCATCGACGCCAGGAACCGCGCGAGCGCCGGATCCAGGTGAGTCCTGCACAGAGCGTTGACGGCGATCCGGTACGCCCACTTGCTCGCGAGCCCACCAGCGGAGAGGATGATGAGCGCGGTGGCGATCGACCGGAGCGTGTCGGCGGAAGGTACCAATTCCTGGAGCTGCATGGTGCGATGGCGCGCAGGCGGCATGCGCGCCGCACGGGCGTAGAGGATCTGCCCGCCGGCCTCAAGTCCTGGCGAGCAGCGCGCTGCGTGCGGGTGGATGGGTGGGCCGCGCATGCGCGCGGTCGCGTGGGCGGGCCGCGTATGCGCGCGGTCGCGTGGGTGGGCCGCGCGTGCGCGCGGTCGCGTGGGTGGGCCGCGCATGCGCGCGGCCCGAGCGCAGTCGACCGGCGGAGCGTCAGGCCGTCGGGTGGTTCTCCGAGGCCGCGGTGCGGTGCGGGGGCGGCGCCGCGAGCTGGTTGATGTGCACGTGCTGGCTCGGGACGGGGAGCCCCATCTTGCCGAGCTCCTCACGGATGATCTTGGTCGTGGCGAAGTAAACGTCCCAGTAGTGATCGGTATGGCAGAAGGGCCGGACGGCCAGCACGGGCCCGGCGAGGGTGAAGTCCAGGATCTGGACGCTGGGCGCCGGGTCCTTCGCCACGTTCGGGATGAGCGCGAGGTGCGTCTTGAGCCGCGTGATCGCCGCCTCGTGATCCGCGCCGTGCGCGAGCTGCGCGGTGCAGTCGACGCGACGGACCGGGTTCGTGCTGAAGTTCTGGATCGTGTCGCTGAAGATCTTGTTGTTGCCGATGATGGTGCGGACGTTGTCGGGCGTGTCGAGCGTGGTCGCGAACAGGCCGATCGAGTGGACGGTGCCCGTCACGCCGCCGGCTGTCACGTAGTCCCCGGTCTTGAAGGGGCGCAGGAGGATCATGAAGATGCCGGCCGCGAGGTTCGACAGGAGGCCGGACCACGCCATGCCGACGGCGATGCCGATCGCGGCGAGCAGGCTGGCGAAGGTGGTCGTCTCGACGCCGAAGACGCTGAGCACGGCGATGACGAGCAGGATGTTCAGCAGCACGGACGCCGCCGACTCCAGGTAATGCGCCAGCGTCGTGTCGAGCTTCTTCAGCGCGGAGCTGCGCTGCATCATCGACAGGATGCCCCGGACGATCATGCGGCCGATGACCCAGACGAGGATCGCGCCCACGATCTTCCCGCCGACGCTCACCCCGAGCGCTACCCCCATGTCCACGTACCGCTGAACTCTCTCGTCCATCTCAAGCCTCCTGGCGACGTGCCCGCCGCTCGCGGGGGCCCCTGTGCAAGGCGCGTGCGCGACGCGCCTCGCTGGATGCCCCCGGCGGCCAGCTCTATCACGGCGGAGGGGCGGTCCGCGAGAGGCGTGTACCGAGATCTTCGAGCATCAACCCTGCGGCCTTGGCACATCAGGTGGACACGGAGCGGATACCTCGTTGTCGCGAGGGAGCAACGGGCGGCGGGGCCGCTCGCGGCGTCGACCGGCCGACGCGGGCGCGCTGGTCCGGCGGAGGAGGGAGGCGGAGGGGGCGGCGTGAGGGCTCACCTGCGCTCGCGAGCCGAGCCCGCCGGCCCGGCTCGTCGCCAGGACGGTGCGCCGCGGATCGAGGGACGAGCGCCGGGGGCG
Source organism: Sorangium sp. So ce375 (assembly GCF_051473855.1). Classification (NCBI taxonomy): domain Bacteria; kingdom Pseudomonadati; phylum Myxococcota; order Polyangiales; family Polyangiaceae; genus Sorangium; species Sorangium sp. So ce375. The sequence continues at coordinate 6,537,654 of NZ_CP150335.1, read as the reverse complement.
CCGTGATAGGCTCCCCGATGCGCCGGGAGCCCCAGCACGACGGGCAGCGCCGCCGAATCGGCGTCCGCGACCCACGGATGCGACGGACGATCTGATGACCTCGTTCGAGGGCGTCGTCCCGCGCGTCAGGCCGCGGGAGCCACCGCTTCGCTGCGTCCCGCGCTCGCGCACCGCACCAGCCAGTCGGCGGACAGCAGCGCATCCCGCGACTGGATGGCCGTCATGGCCATCACCGCCGCTGGCCCAAGGAACCCTACCCAGAGATCCGGGGTGATGATGACCGGCTCTTCGGCTCCCCAGAAGTCCCCGACGGGGCTCGACGATCTCAGGACATCGAGCAGCCCCGAGATCCTGTCGATGAGCTCCTCTGCCCGCGCGCGATAGCGCTCGATCTGCGCCGCCATGCGCAGCATCTCGAGCTGCCCGGAGAGCCCATGGCAAAACGTCGGGTTCTCGAGGCGCACCGACCCAGCGAGGCAATTGAACGCCCAGTCCATGGGCTCGCGGAGGCGCTCCAGGTCTCCGACGCTGAGCAGGATGGACCAGAGATAACCGGCGGGGCCGTGGCACCACGCGCCCAGGGGGGCCGCCAGCATCTCGGCGCCGAGGTGCCGCCGCAGCGTCCTGCCGTCGGGCGTGCGGCACTCGCGATAGACACGCTCGAACAGGTGGACGGCGAAGTCGACGAGCTCGGTCGCGCCCGCGTCTCGCCCCCAGAGCGCGAGCGCCGCGGCGATACCGCTCGTGCCGTGCGAGGCGCCGGTGAAGCACTCGACGTCCGGATCCAGCTTGCCCGAGCTCCGCCAGCCGAAGTCGCCAGGCTTGGTCTCGAACTGGTCGAGCAGCGCGAGGACCATCGGCTCGGACCGGACGAGCAGCTCGTCCGAGCCGGTGATCCGGGCGATCAGGTGCGCCGCGTAGGCGACGCCGGCCATGCCGACGAAGAGGTCGCGCTCCTGGCACCGGGTGATGGCGTGCTCCATCCGCGCGACGCCTGCCTCGATGAGCCGAGGCTCCCCGAGGCGAGCGCCCGCGAGCGAGAGCGCCAGCGCGGCCCCGGCAGATCCGGTGAAGAGCCCGCATGAGGCGCTGGGCTCCCGCAGCGAGAGCCACCTCGCCGCGCGGTGGATCTCGTCGTCGAAGCGCCGGCTGCCCTGAGCCTCCGCGATCGACGCGAGCCCGACGATGATCCCGGCGGCGCCGAGGTTGATGCCCTCGCATGCATAATCGGGATACAGGTGCTCGTTGCGCCACCACCCCACGTCGTTCATCGTCTCGAAGAAGGCCCTCGTCGAGGAGGCGACGGAGAGCGAGGCCTCGAGCATCCGGTCAGGCGGGGGCGCGCAGTGAGGGCGCGCTGGCACGGCGCCGTGCGGCGAGGACGAGCAGGCCTCCAGTCGGGCTTTCACCTCCTGGGCTGAGGGGCGATCACCGGGAGAGTCCGAGAGGCACGCCCGGATCAGGTCGAGGTAGCGCTCATGAGGTGAGCCCTCGACCAGGCGGAGCAGCTTGTCCTTCCCCGCGGGGAGCATCGCGGGATCGTAGTCGAGCGCGGCGTACGCGAGGCAGCAGCCCAGGCCATAGATGTCATAGGATGGCTGAGGGGCGACGCGGACCCCCTCCGGCGCGGCGTAGATCCGGGTGCCCACCGCGGCGAAATCCTGCGCCCCGATCGGGGCGGCGATCTCCAGGTCGAGCAGGACCACGCCGCGCTCGCACCGCAGAGCGTTCGAGAGCTTCACGTCGCGATGGACGACCCCGCGCGCGTGCAGCTCGGCGAGCTGCCCGGCGAGCTCGGCGAGCGCCCCGAAGCGCGCCGCGGTGTCGAGCTCGTCCAGCGATGTCCCGGCGAGGTGCTCCAGCACGAGATACGCATGCGCAGCGGAGCCGTAGCCGAGCGCCGCCGGCCCGGTGAGCCCGCGCGCGCGCAGCGACGTCCAGAGCTCGTATTCGTTGCGCAGTCGCCTCGCGTGATCCCAGCCGGAAGCGTCGCCGCCGACGCCACGGGTCGCGTGCTTGATGATCACCGTCCCACCAGAGTCCTTATCGAGCCCCAGGTAGAGCCTCTTGATCCCGCCGCGCAGGAGCTTGATTGGCACGAAGCGTCCCAGCCCTGCGCGCGCCATGTCCTCCTCCATGGGCTCCTCGACCTCTTCGACGACGGGGAGGGACAGGGGGAGATCACACGAGGCGTCGAGCCGATCGGGCACAGGGGCTCCGGCGGGGTTCAGGATGATCCGATCGTGCCTCCCGAACTCGTCTTCCTGGCTCTGCAGGGTGAAGCTGCCATAGCGCAAGCTCACCGCGCCGCCCGGCCGGAGGTGGCGCTCGTTCTTGACGACCGGCCCGGAGGAGTGGGGCATGAGGCGGTCCAGCTCGACGGCGGTCGACGCCGCCTCCTCTGCGTCCTTGCAGTAGACGGTCACGATCTTTCCGATCTGCGTGACCCCGCCCTGTCCCACGTTCAGGCGCAGGATCCCCTCGAGCTCGGAGGGCAGCTTGAAGCACCGCCGCGCCTCGATGAGCCACGGGAGGAGCGCTTGGGTCAGGTGGACGAGATCGAGCGCGCCGGCGGAGACGTGGATCTTCCAGCCTTGAGGAGGCAGGGACAGGCCACCCGGGTCGAATCCAAGCCACGAGAAGCCGCTGGTTCGGCGCCGCGAGACGCGAAACCCCGCCGCCGTCGCGCGCCGCTCCAGCGCCTCGAGGGCCGCGGCGACGCCTTCGTGAGTGACCTGTTGGTGATTGGAGCACGTGGTGGACATGGGAGTGGTCCCCCCGGGGCCATCGTGCGGATGCGCGTGGTCGATCATGGCGAGAAGCGCTTTGCTTCAGCGGCCGACGAAGCGGAGGGACGATGTGAGGGCCATGCGGACGCCTCTCGCGGAGTCGGGCGTCCCGAGGTAATTGAGCACGGAGATCCCATCGACGGAGCCTGTCAGCGTGCCGCACTCGCCGAGGGTGACCACGGACGTCCCTGAGATGACGACCTCCGCTACCTCCGCGGTGAAGGACTTCGCGGTGGCCTGCGACGTCCCCGAGACGTGGAGCGTCAGGCGATCCGCGTGCCCAGCGAGCTGGAGAGAGGATGTCCCCGCCACCCCGACGGAGAGCTGCGTGTACTGCGCGTCTTCCACGCTCATGCTGGAGGTGCCGCGCTGCTCCAGCCGGAGCGCGCTGCCGGCGAAGCCGCTGACGTGCGCAGCGATGACGCCGCCGATCGACGCCGACTCCAGATTTGGCATCTGGACCGTGACCACGGTGGGGATATCCGACGAGATCGACGATGACTGGGAAATGACGAGCGTCCCCCCCTCGACCCTGGTCTCGATACGAGGCACGTTGTAGCTGTCGCCGCTAACGACGACGCGGAAGGCCGCGCTCTCGCTGATATCGAGGCGGTACACGCCCTCCGCGCGGATCGCCTCGAATCCACTGACGCTCCTGGTCTCCTCGGCGCGCTCGCCGTTGTTCACATCCGCCGCGGCCGTCGACGCGGAGCACGCCCCTGCCGACACGGCCATCATGATAGTCATCATCGCGCTGGACGTCGTGGTTCTCATCGGATCCTCGCGTTTCTGTGACGGGACAAACTCATATGAAGGGCCGACTAACCAAAGCGGGTGTACGCGCAGTTCGTGATCGTAAAGACGCAGCTTGTGACGGCGCAGCCCGTCACCGAGCAACCCGTGCGGATGCAGTTCGTGACGGTACAGCCAAGCTTCGCTAGTGTGTGCGACCCAGCAAGGAGGCTCGGCTGCGCCAGCGGCGCATCGGCCGGCTCGACGGGCGCATAGAGGGCGGCGGAGGCGGTGGACGCGCTCAGCATCGCGGCCGCGACCATCGAAACTCGACTCATTCTGTCTTTCATGAGCATCTCCCGGGTGAGCACGCGATCGTCCGACACACCGCTCGGCCCGCCGCCGCGCTACACACAAGCCATGGGGCCGTCTAGTCGCACCGTCGAGCCCACTCAACGCGGCCCAATGCGGAGAAAGAGGGAAAACGGGCATGAAGGTGGAGAGGGAGAGGCGAGGAGCAGAGAGCGGCCGCACCGCTCCTTGCGCCCAGCCTACACGGTGGCGCAGCAGCCCGTAAAACAGACGCAGCCGCCGCCGGTACTGGTGCAGACGGTCGTGGTGCAGGTGGTCGTGGTGCAGCTCGTGGACGTGCAGCTCGTCTCCGTGCAGTTGGTCACGGTGCACCCCTGCGCGAGGAGGAAGCGCGAAACAGGCAAGTTGAGGCGCCCATCGAGCAACCTCTGCTGGAGGCTCCGGGAGATGCCGCGATCCGAGATGGCCTGGCGCGGATCCGCGGCGAATTCGGAGCGAAACTGGGCGTCACGGGTGAGATCGTTCTTGATGTTCACAAAGATCGTCCGAAGGGCCTTCGCGCCCGCCGCCTGCTCGCCGGCCATGGGCGGGGGTTCGGCGGCGAGCGGGCGCTCCACCGTGGCGGCGGACGCGCTGGACGCGCTGAGCAGCGCGGACGCGACGAGCGAGATGCGCGTGGCCCCATCTTTCACGGATTTCATGGACGTTCCTCCTGTTCAGCGTGGCAGCCTGTATCCCACGCTTGCCAGGAACATGGTGCCTGGGTGAGTTCCGTCCATCCCATATCTCTTGCCCCCATGTGGTTTGCCTTAAGGATTCGCTCTTCGCTCTCCAAGGCGATTCCCGGCGTCCCGTGGGCTCCAGGACGGCGGTTGTCCATGCATTGCGACCAGGCGAGGCCGCGGCGAGCACGGCGCACCGGGCCGCATGGCTCCCAAGGAGGCGCGCGCGGGCGGGGAGAATGTTGCTCAGGTCATGCCGCGGCGTGTGCAGGAGGATCCCTGTTCTGCGCCTGAGGGCGCTGAGGCGGCGCAGCAGGGGTGCGGAGGCTGCGCAGGCGTCGAACCGGCGACGCATCGGTCGGCTCGACGGGCGCATAGAGGGCGGCAGAGGCGGTGGACGCGCTCAGCATCGCGGCCGCGACCAGCGAGACTCGACTCATTCTGTCTTTTATGAGTACCTTCCGGGTGAGCACGCGATCGCGGTACACCGCTCGGCCGCGACCGCGCTGCACACAAGCCATGGGGCCGCCTCGTCGCACCATCGGGCCGACTCGACGCAGCCCAACGCGGAGGGAGAGGGAACGGGCATGGAGGTGCAGAGGGAGAGGTGAAGAGCAGAGAGAGGCTGCACCGCTCCCTGCGCCCAGCCTACGCCGTGACGCAGCAGCCTGTAAAACAGCCGCCGCCGTCGGTATTGGTGCAGGAAGTCGTGGTGCAGGTGGTCGTCGTGCAGCTTGTGGACGTGCAGCTCGTGGACGTGCACGTGCTCACGGTGCACCCCTGCGCGATGAGGAAGCGCGAAACAGGCAAGTTGAGGCGCCCATCGAGCAACCCCTGCTGGAGGCTCCGGGAGATGCCGCGATCCGAGATGGCCTGGCGCGGATCCGCGGCGAATTCGGAGCGAAACTGGGCGTCACGGGTGAGATCGTTCTTGATGTTCACAAAGATCGTCCGAAGGGCCTTCGCGCCCGCCGCCTGCTCGCCGGCCATGGGCGGGGGTTCGGCGGCGAGCGGGCGCTCCACCGTGGCGGCGGACGCGCTGGACGCGCTGAGCAGCGCGGACGCGACGAGCGAGATGCGCGTGGCCCCATCTTTCACGGATTTCATGGACGTTCCTCCTGTTCAGCGTGGCAGCCTGTATCCCACGCTTGCCAGGAACATGGTGCCTGGGTGAGTTCCGTCCATCCTATATGTTTTGCCCCCATGGGCCTGCAGGAGAGCGCCGGGCCTGTGCTTGGAGCAGGGGGTGCACATGCGAGCGGTTCCCCGGAGCCATTCTGCGGATGAGCGTGGTCGATCTTGGCGAGATGCGCTGTGCTTCAGCGGCCGCCGAAGCGAAGGGACGCGCTGTAGGCCACGCGGACGCCTGTCGCGCAGTCGGGCGGCGCGAGGGGCCGACGAGCACGGCGTTGTGGCCGGTGGCGAGGAAGCCGAGGCCGAAGAGGTCGTTGACGGCCTCGCGGTCGATCTTCTCGGGCCAGGACCAGTCGAAGTCGGTTATGCAGCCGCTGGAATGCCTCTGCCGGCTTCTTGGCGCGGAGACGGCCGATCGCCCGGCGCAGAGGACTGGGACCGCCCGGATAGCCGCGCTCCTCGGCGGGGGACTCCGACAGGGCGGAGCTCCAGAAGGCCGGAGGGCGGCAGCCCTCGGAGCTTCGACTTGCAGCGAGCGTAACGTCTACGCCGCGGACGCGAGCGCGGCCCAGATCCGAGTGCGGGCCGGCGGTGAACGGTGAACTCCGGCGATCACGGGGCCGCGATCCTCACCAACCCGACGGGGGACGCGATGATCACCGACAGCCCGTAACACAGACGCAGCCGCCGCCGGTCGTTGTGCAGGAGGTCGTCGTGCAGACGGTCGTGGTGCAGCTCGTGGACGTGCAGCTCGTGGCCACGCACGAGCTCACGGTGCACCCCTGCGCGATGAGGAAGCGCGAATCAGGCAAGTTGAGGCTCCCATCGAGCAACCCCTGCTGGAGGCTCCGGGAGACGCCGCGATCCGAGAGAGCTTTGCGCGGATCCGCGGCGAATTCAGAGCGAAATTGGGTATCACGGGTAAGATCGTTCTTGATGTTCACGAAGATCGTTCGAAGGGCCTTCGCGCTCGCCGCCTGCTCGCCGGCCATGGGCGGGGGTTCAGCGACGAGCGGCGCCTCCGTCGTGGCGGCGGACGCGCTGGATGCGCTGAGCAGCGCGGACGCGACGAGCGAGATTCGGGTGGCTCCATCTTTCATGGATTTCATGGACGTACCTCCTGTTCAGCGTGGCAGCCTGTATCCCACGCTTACGAGGAACATGGCGCCGTGGTGAGGTTTCGTCCATCCCATGTGATTTGCCTTTGGGCTTCTCTCTTCACTCTCCGAGGCGATTCCCGGCGTCCCATGCGCTCCATGAAGGGGCTTGTCCGTGCATTGCGACCAGGCGAGGCCGCGGCGCTCACGTCGCACCGGCTACGTTGCTCCCAGCGAGGCGTCCGCAGGTGGGGAAAATGGTGCGCACGTCATGCTGCGGCGTGTGCCGGAGGATCCCCTGTTCCGTGCCTGAGGGCGCTGAGGCGGCGCAGCAGGGGTGCCGAGGTTGCGCAGACGTCGAACCCTCGTTGCGCGGGACGCCCACGGGGGCGCGCAGGACGTCGCCTGGGCGGCGCAGGAGCCGTGCGATCGTGACACAGGACACCGAAGGGGGTGCGCAGGAGGGGAGCGGAGGGCGCGCAGTAGAGCTCCGGGAGCGCTGTGGTAGGCTCTCCGTCGATGGTTCAGCTCTCCCGCGCGGAGCAGGTGGCGGCGCTCGCGCGCATGATCGCGGTCCTCGACGCCCGGCCGGCGCCGCGCTTCGACGCCTTCGCCTCCTTGTTCCATGGAAAGAGCCTGCGCAAGGGCGAGACGTTCGTGCGGGCGGGCGAGGCGAGCGACTCGGTGGCGCTTGTCAACTCCGGCATCGCGAGGATGTTCTACACGCGGCGCGATGGGAAGGAGTTCAACAAGGGGTTCATCTCCGCGCCCGACTTCATGTCGGTGCTGGAGGCGCTGATCACCAAGGAACCTGCCCGCCTGACGATTCAGGCGCTGACCCCGATGCAGCTCTTCGTCGCGCCGTACTCGCGGCTGAGCGAGCTCTGTGAGCGCGATATCCACTGGGAGCGGGTGAGCCGCCGGATCGTCGAGCGGGTGTACCTGAAGAAGGTGCGTCGCGAGGCGTCGCTGCTGATGGAACCGGCCGCCGAGCGTTATCGCGCGTTCCTCGCAGAGCACGGCGCCGTGGCGCGCCGCGTGCCCGACTACCACATCGCCGCGTATCTCGGCATCACACCCGAGGCCCTGAGCCGCCTGAAGCGCGCCGCGACAAGGGCCGCTGCTCCTTGACCTAGGTCAAGGTGCGCCCGCGCTCCGCTGGTCATGTTCTCTCGCATGACGACGGAACGAACGAAGCGAGACAGCGACCGCCCAGCAACGAAACCCGCGCGTGACCCGAGGGGACGCGGATTGCCGGGGGGCGCGGCCCGAACGACGGCGCTCTTCGCGGGCCTCGCGGTCCTGCTCACCGGCTGGGCGCTCGTCGCGTGCGGCGCCGCGGCGCCGACGCTCCACCCGGTGTTCCCCGAGCGCCCGGTGGCAGAGAAACCCAAAGGGAAGATCCTCTTCGTCCTCAGCGCCGCGCGAGAGCAGACGCTCGCCGACAGCTCGAAGCGCGCGACAGGCACGTTCCTCGGCGAGCTCTACGAGCCGTACCTGGCCCTCACCGGCGCGGGGCACGAGGTCGTGTTCGCGACCGACGCAGGAGCCGCCCCGGCGATCGACCCGGAGAGCCTCGATGAGCGGTATTGGCAAGACGAAGCGCGGCGCGCGCAAGCGCGACGTTTCATCGAGCGCGCCCCGCAGGTCCGCGCGCCGCTCAGCCTCAAAGAGGCCCGCGCCGCGGCCGACTCGTTCGATGGCATCGTCGTCCCTGGCGGACAGGGCGTGATGGTCGACCTGCTCGACAACGCGGATCTGCACGCGCTGCTCGCTCACTTTGGCGCGAAACACCAGCCCGTGGGGCTCATCTGCCATGCGCCGGCGGTGCTCACGCGCATGCGGCAGCCGAACCCGCTCAGCGGTCGAACTGTGACGTCGGTCTCGTCGCTCGAAGAGCTCTACATCGAGACCTTCGTCATGGGGGCCGAGGCGCAGGTCCGGGACATCGGCGAGCAGCTCGAGGACCACGGCTACGAGCACGAGGCCGCATTCCCGGGGGGCGCCCACGCGCAGCGGGATTGCAACCTCGTGACAAGCCAGAATCCCTTCTCCACCGATCGGTTCAGCGCGCTTTACCTGGAGGCCCTGGCCGACTATCGGCGCGGCGCCCGCTGCGTCGAGGATGCCCGAGATGGCCATCGATAGACCTGCTCGGGGGAGCGCGGGCCATGGGAGCTCCATGGCCCGTCCGGCCCGCGACGCGGCGGCGTGGTTCGGCCTCAGGGCGACGTTCCCATCTCGCGCGGGGCGAACCGGTAGGATTTGGCCTTGCTGGGCGAGGGTTTACCGGCAAATTCTTGCCGAGGGCGCGTGCGCTCTTCGCTACGGCGTGAGCGACAGGCCCCGCACGTAGTCGGCGAGCGCCCGCTCCGCGCTGGCCATCGCCTCACGCGCTCCCGGCAGCTTCGCCGACACCGCCGCGATCCGGTCTTCCTGTTCGGTCAGCGTCCTGAGGTAGCGCTCGTGGAGCGCGCTCCCCGCGGGCACGACCTTGAGGTTGTTGCGCACGCGCTCCTGCTCGGCGCGCAGCGCCGCGAGCTCGGACTCGAGGGCCGAGAGCGCGCGCTGCCCCTCGGCGACCGCGGCCCGGAGCTCCGCGAGCCGCGCGAGCGCCGCGCGCAGCGCCTCGGGGATCTCGCCCGACGAGAGGTACACCTCGATCTCCTCGCTGGAGAGGCTCGTGAGCGCGACCGTGTGCGAGATGGGCTGCTCCAGCACCACCGTCACGCGCGCCGTCTCGCCCGCGGCGACCTCGCGCCGTATGCGGTAGCGGTCGCTGGTCGTCTCGACGCCCTCCGTCGGCTCGGCGAGCTCCCAGCCGGCGAGGCGCGGGTGCTCGATGAGCACGACGCGCGGCTCGCGCGCCGCGCCCACGATCGTGTAGACCGTCACCCTGCGGGCGGTCCTGACGATCTCGAGCATGCCGCCCTGGATCTTGGCGCGCGAGAACGCCTCCTCGCCCCGCTCCTCGCGGTCGATTCGCACCTTCCGGTCCACGGCGAAGCTCACGATCCGCGATTCCCCCGGCGGCAGCGGCGCGAGGCGCGCGTCGCCGACGTAGGTGACGACCCCCCGGCCCGAGCGCTCGTAGACCGTCATCGCTCCGGCCGGAAGCGACGCGTCGCCGTCGTTCCTCAGCCGGACCGAGGCGAGCGGGCTGCGCGCGCTCGCCTCCGGCTGATAGAGCCACAGCCGCTCTGCCGGGATCTCGCGCTGGACGATCGGGAGGAGGGCCGTCTGCCCGCTCGCGATCGTGATCGGCGCAGGGAAGTGGAACACGACCTGCGTCGCCGCCTCCCTGGGCTCCGGCTCGACCTTCTCGCTGGGCACGGTGATCGCCGGGGCCGGCGCGCGCATCTCCCCGTCGGCGCCGCCGGCGCGGTAGCCCATGCGCCGCGCGGCCCTGGCCGCGAGCCCGGCGGCGCCCTCGTCGAGCCGCGGCAGCACGCGCTCGGCGACGTCGACGGGCACCTCGGGCCGAGCCACATAATAGATCTCGTAGAGCGCCTGGCGGAACGTCACCGGATCTCCCGACACCAGGGTGAAATCCACGTTATGCCAGTCGCTCCCGCTCTGGTTCTCGACGATGGCCCACCCGGCGAGCGCCCCGGTCTTCGTCTGCGCGTCTTCCGGCACGGTGAGCCGATACGATGTCTTCCAGAGCGGCGCCTCGACGACGTAGGCCACCCGGACCACCCGCTCGCCCTCGCCGGCCGTGCGCACGACGAGCTCGCGGCGGTTGCGCTCCCGCTGGGTCGAGAGGCCGAGCAGCGCCGCGCCGACCTGCTGCCGCAGCCGCTCCTCGACGAGCTCCACGCTCTCGAGCTCCTCCAGGACGACCTGCTTCAGCGCGCCCTCCGACATCAGCGCGAGCCGGTGACGGTCCTCCGAGCCGCCGTGCGGCAGCGCCGCCTGCGCCGTGGTGACCGCGACGATCCTCCCGGTGATGGCCCCTTGTCGCCCTCGTGTCCGCACCTCGGCGCCGCGCAGGGCGTTCAGCAGGGCGGCCTCGGACTCGAGCGCACCCTCGTCGAACGGGAGCTCGCGGAACAGGTCGCGCAGCGGCTCCCTCCCGGGAAGCGTGATATTCCCCGTCACGCCGCGATCGTCGTAAACGACGATGCTCTTCAGCACGTCGTCGACCTGATCGAGCCGCACCTCGAGCCGGAGCTCGGCGTCGCCGCGCACGCGCGCCTCGTATTCGAAGTATCCGACTCCGCCCGTCGAGAGCACCACCCGGCGGAGCGAGGGCGCCTCCGGCGCGGCCCCTGATCGGGCCGGATCCATCGCGGCGGCCCTCAGCGTCGCCGTGGTCCTCAATCCATGGTTCATCGTCGCCTCCCCCCGGCGGGGGCGTGCGATGGCCCCGCCGTACGGGTCCATAACGCCGCTCCGGAGGGCGTCAACGACGGTGGCTGACCTGGAGATCGGGCGCGGCGCTGCGCGTCAGCCGCGCGGAGAGGCCTCTAGCTGCTTCACGACCGCGAGCGCCTCGTCGACGTGGCGCGTCGCGCGGAGCTGGGAGGAGAAGGCATGTCGAACGATGCCGTCGCGATCGATGACGAACGTCACGCGGCCCGGGAGGAGGCCAAAGAGCGACTTGACGCCGTAGCGCGCGGCGGTCGCCCCGCCCGGGTCGCTGAGCAGCGTCATGGGCAGGCGGTATTTGTCGGCGAATTGCTGGTGAGACCCCGCCGAGTCGGCGCTCACGCCGATGACCTCCGCGCCGGCCTCCGCGAACGCGTCGTAATGGTCTCGGAACGCGCACGACTCCGCCGTGCATCCAGGGGTGTCGTCCTTGGGATAGAAGAACAGGACAACGGTCTTCTTGCCCCGGAAATCGGACAGCTTCACCGTCTCCTGCTTCTGCGATTGCAGGCTGAAATCAGGGGCGGTCTCGCCGACGGACAGGGTGGATTTGCTACCGAGCATGGTGTGTCCTCTACCCGATGCGCCGCGCCGCGTCCAAGGCCTCGGCGGAGCGCGGCGGCTCGCCGGCCGGCGGCCCGTGGACACCCGGTTTCCCAGGTCGGCTTCCCGGGTCGGCTTCCTTCGTGATTTTCCGGCGGTCGGCGGCCCCGCGACACCGGCCGCGGGCTGGCGCTCGGGTTACCCTGAGCGCCCCATGGCCACCACGTTCGCTGCGTTGATCTTTCGAACCGCCGAGATCCCGGACCGCGCGCTGTCGCAGGGCTTTGCCGTGGCGCTCGGTGGCTGGGACGTCGCCTCGCCGCGCCTGTTCGTCGCGCAGCTCCCCGGCGCGCCCGGGCTCTCGGCCGCGTTTTACTCGAGCGGCGCGCCCGCCGGCGGCGGCGACGACGAGCTCGATCACCTCGTCGAGCTCTTTGAAGACGAGCTCTCTCCGCCCGTCGCCGTGCTCGACGCGGCCGCCGAGCTCGGGCACGCCGGCGCGACGGTCTTCGCGCTCGTGTTCTCGGAGGACGTCGTCCACGACGACGGCTGGCGCTTCGAGGCGAGCGGGTTCGTCCGCCATTTCGTGAGGGAAGGGGAGGAGGGCATCGAGGCCGGCGTCGAGGCGCCCGATCGGAGCGACATCGTCGAGGTCGACGTCGACCTGCCGGAGGGCGCGACCGCGGCGGAAGAGCGCGACGCGACGGAGCGCGCGATCCGGCCGCACCGCGGCTCGACGTTCCTCGCCGCCGAGCTGGGCATCCCCGTGCTGGGCGCGCTCATGGGCGCCCTCTTCGCGCCGGAGCGTCGCCTCGAGGTGCGCCTCATCGAGCCGGGGCCGGGGTCGATCGCCGACGAGGTGGCGCGGCTCAACCGGGTGCTCCGGCGCGAAGGCGGCCGCGGCGCGCCCGCGTCCCCGCCGCCCGTGCGCGGCGTCGCCCCGCCGGCGACGTACGCGGCGTTCGTGCGCGCGTACGACTGGGCCGATCCGGCGGATCCGGAGGACCTCTACCGGGAGCTCGCGATCGGCGCCGTCGAGGGCACGCTCCGCTTCCTTCGCGAGGACGAGCTCCGCGGCCACGACCGCGAGCCGGGCTGGGAGGCGGCGGCGGCGCGGCAGCTCTACCCGATCGCGCGGCTCTCGGGCTCGGCGCTCGGCGGCGGCGCGGCGGCGCTGGCCGGCCGCGCGATCGTCGCGCTCGGGACCGACGGCGAGCGGCTGTGGGTCGTCCGCGGCGGTACGAGCGCGACGCCGGCCGGACCGACGTTCGGCGAGCTCCTGCGCTATCTCTCGCTGGGCTGGTCGCGCCGGAGCGACGCGGAGGAAGACCTCATCGGCGCGCTGATGCTGCGCGCGCGGCTCAGGTCGCTCGGGGGCTGAGCCCCGCGCGGGGTGAGGCGCTTTGCCACGCGACGTGCGCGCTCCAGCTCAGAACGACGTGTCGTACGCGTGGTGCTGGTGGGCTTCGGTGTAGAACGAGGTCATGTGCGGGTCGTCCAGGACCAGGTGGAGCAGCCCGACGTCTCGCTCGCTGTGGGCGAAGACGCTCACGAGGATCCCGCCCTGCCGGACGCCGGCCTCGTAGCGTTCCGCCCAGTGCTTCGGGACGCCCGCGGTGATGAGGATCTCGCGCAGGCCGCCCGTGATCCCGGCGCCGACCGCGCTGGCCACGACCGCTGCCAGCGGGCCGGCGACAACGAATCCGAACCCGGGGACCACGACGCTCATCGCGACCGCGGCGCCGAACGTGTGCGACGGCGGAGCTACGTCCGGGCTCCGAAACCACCTGTCTCGCGCCACGTCGGTCATCAGCAGGCTGACCTCCTGTCGTGTGTAGCCGCAGTCGATGATGCGTTCTGCCGCAGCTTCCGCCTCGTCGTGCGTCTGCACCAGGCCAATTACGAGCTTCTCCATGGAAGAGACCTCCTTCGCGTTGAGCGCGTCCTCGCTCAGGGCCCCGGCGACGGATACCGCACGCTCTGTGCCAATCCGAAATTTTCACGCCTCGATGCGTTTGCGCCGATTTCTGTGCCCCTTCCGCTGGAGGAGCGAGGCGGGATGTCGCAGTGCGCCCCCCGGGCCTCACCTTCCGATGTCGACCTCGCCCGTGCCAGCGCGGTTGATTCCATCTTTTGCCGTCGAACGGCGCGGGCGCCTCATTTCAAGGGGCTCCGTCTGACCAGGTCGCCCGGGCGGCGTTCACGGGCGCCTGGGGCGGCCGGAGCACGACGGGGCCGAAGGCCGGGTCAGAAGCCGATCGTGTCCTCGACCGGCGCGGGCGGCTTCGTCCCCGTCGCGCGGCCCGTCGCCGTCCCCCGTGGCGTGGCGCGGCCGCGCCCCTCCGAGGTGCCGCGCGGCGCAGCGGTCGCGCCCGGCCTCGCCGTCGCGCCGGTGGGCGCAGCGCTCGCCTGCGCCGCCGGCTGCGCGGTGGCCGCCGGCTGCGCGGTCTCGGCCGGGGGCGTCGCCTGCGCGGGCTCTGGCGGCGCCGGCACGGCGGCGCTGGCCGGCGCCGCCGCGGCGCCCTGAGGCGCCGGCACCACAGGCTGCGCCGGGCCGGGCGCGGCCTGGCGGGCCGGATCTTCCGACGAGGGCGTCACCTCGGCCGTGGGCGATCGCTTCGTCGTCACGAACACGACGGCCGCGACGATCGCCCCGAAGGCGAGCGCCGCCGCCAGGATGGCCGGCGCCCACTTTCGGGCCCCGTCCGTCCCCGAGGTCGCCATGCCGGCGAGCGTCCGCCCCGGCGTGCCGGTCGTCGAGAGCCGCGCGCCCGGCGCCGACGACGGCGTGCCGGTCGTCGAGAGCCGCGCGCCCGGCGCCGGCGGCAGCGGCGTCGGCTCTCCGAACAGCACCGGCTGCGATGCGCTCCCGTGGTGGGCCCGCTCCCCCGCGGACGAGGGCTCGGTCGTGAACGCCGTCCGCGCGATCCCGAGGACCGCGTGCTCCAGCGCCTCCGCCAGCTGCCGCGCCGACGCGAAGCGCGCCGCGGGATCGAGCGCCAGCGCCTTCTTCATCCAGGCATCGATCGCCGGGGAGAGCTCCGGCCGCACCGCGCTCGGCGGCGTGAAGATCCCGGTGTGGAGCACCACCGACAGCGCGCCCAGCGTCTCGCCCCGGAACGGGACCTGCTCCGTGAGCGCGTGGTAGGCGACCACCGCGAGCCCCCAGAGATCCGCGCGAAAGTCGACGTGCTTCGCGCTGAGCAGCTGCTCGGGGCTCATGTAGAGCGGCGTGCCCAGCACGCTCCCGGTCGACGTCATGCCCACGTCGCCCTGGACCCGCTTGGCCACCCCGAAGTCGACGACCTTCACGAACAGCTCGCCCTCGACGTCGAGCAGGAAGATGTTGTCCGGCTTGATGTCGCGGTGGACGATCCCGAGCTGGTGGGCACGGCCCAGCGCCTTGGCCGTCTGCGACACGATCGCCGTGACCTCGACGGGCGGCAGCGCGCCCAGCCGCTGGATGCGGCTCTTGAGGTCCTCCCCCTCGAGCAGCTCCATCACGATGAACGGCACCCCGTCCGGCGTGACGCCGTGGTCGAAGACCTGCGCGACGTGCGGGCTCTTGATCTGCGCGGCCGCCATCGCCTCCCGCCGGAAGCGCTCCACGAAGCCGCTCTGGTCCGCGTAGGCCGGCGCCATGAACTTCACCGCCACCTGCGTCCCGAGCGCGAGGTGATCGGCCACCCACACGCTCCCCATCGCCCCCTTCCCGAGCTGGCGCGCCAGCCTGAGCGTGCTCGTCACCTGCTGTCCGGGGTTCATCGGGGGTCCCTCTTCGATCGGCCGAGGCGACGGCCCGGGGGAGGCGTCCTGTAAGCGCGACGCGGACCTTCGGGTGTCGGCGCGCACAGCGTACAACAAAGACCCTGGACCGTCACCAACGAGCGCTCGCACCGCGGACGTGACGGGAGCTCTCGGATAAGCTTGCGCCATGCGCGAGGGCACGCTGGTCGCAGGCCGGTTCGAGGTGCACCGCCTTGCTGGCGCCGGCGGGATGGGCACGGTCTACCGGGCGATCGACCAGCTGACCGGGCGCCCCGTCGCGCTCAAGGTCGCGGCCCCGGAGCTCGCGGCGCGCTTCCGGCGCGAGGCGCGCCTGCTCGAGGCCGTGCAGCACCCGCTCATCGTGCAGCACATCGCGCACGGCACGGGCGACGACGGCGCCCTGTGGCTCGCGATGGAGTGGCTCGAGGGCGTCACGCTCGACGCGCGCCTCCACGAAGGGGCGCTCCCCGTGGCCGACGCGCTGCTCGTCGCGCACCAGATCGCGGAGGCGCTCGCCGCGATCCACGCCATCGGGATCACGCACCGGGATCTCAAGCCGAGCAACGTGCTCCTGCGCGACGGCAGGATCGACGGCGTCGTCCTGCTCGACTTCGGCGTCGCGCGGTCGGCGGCGTCGACCTCGCTCGTCACGGAGGCCAGCTCGCTCGTCGGCTCGCTCGGCTACGTGGCGCCCGAGCAGGCGCGCGGCGACGTCGAGGTCGACGCGCGCGCCGACGTCTTCGGGCTCGGCGTCCTGCTCTTCGAGTGCCTCGCCGGGCAGCGCCCCTTCGCTGCCGACGACCCGCTCGCCGAGGTGTGCCGCATCCTCCTGGAGGAGGCGCCGCGCCTCGTCGAGCGGCGCCCGGACGTGCCGCCCTCGGTCGACGAGCTCGTCGCGCGCCTCCTCGCGAAGGACCCGGCGGCGCGGCCCGCGGACGGCCGCGCGGCGGCGGCCGCGCTCGCGGAGGCGCGCGCCCTGCTCGCGCGCGCGTCCAGCGCGGACGCGGACGGCGCGCCGGCGTCCGTCACGGACGACGAGCGGCGGCTCGTCAGCGTCGTCCTCGTCGACCTGGGCGCCGCGGATCCCGAGCCGGCGAGCGATCGCGGCGCCGAGCGGATCGTCGCGGACCTCGCCGAGGCGTTCGGCGGCGAGCGCGTGCGGCTCCCGGGCGGCACGCGCATGGTGCTGCTGTCCTCGCAGACGGACGAGGTGTTCTCCGGCCGCGGCGGCGCCGGCACGATGGCCGCGTTCGATCTCGCGGCGCGCGCCGCGCAGTGCGCGCTCGCGCTCAAGGCGCGCCTGCCCGCGCGCCCGGTCGCGCTCGCCACGGGCCGCGCGCAGGTGGGCGAGCGCCTGCCCGCGGGCGACGTGATCGACCGCGCCGTCGCCCGGCTGCGCGAGGCCGAGGGCGACGTGCGCGTCGACGAGGTCACGGCGGGGCTCGCGGCGCCGCGCTTCGAGGTGATCGGCGACGGCCCCTCGTTCCTGCTGAAGGGCGAGCGCGACGGCACCGAGCCGGAGCGCACGCTCTTCGGCCGCGTCACCTCGTTCGTCGGGCGCGACCGCGAGCTCGCGACGCTGCGCGGCCTCTTCGAGCAGAGCGCCGACGAGCCCGTGGCGCGCGCCGCGCTGATCCTCGGCGAGGCGGGCATCGGCAAGACGCGCCTTCGCTGCGAGCTCGTCCGCGCCGTGCGCGAGCACGACGCGCGCGCGTCGGTCTACGTCGCGCGGGGCGACCCGCTCGGCGCGGGCGCGCCGTTCGGCATGCTGGGCGAGATCGTCCTCGCGGCCGCCGGCTGCCTGCCCGGCGAGGCGATCGAGGCCCGCCGCGGCAAGATCCGCGAGCACGTCGCGCGCGCCATGCCCGCGCCCGCCGACGACGCGCGGCGCGTCGCCTGGTACCTCGGCGAGATCGCGGGCACGCCGTTCGACGACCCGGATCCGGAGCTGCGCGCCGCCCGCGGGGACGCGGTTCTCGTGAGCGAGCAGGCCCGCCGCGCCGTGCTCGAGTGGCTCGCCGCGCGCTGCGGCGAGGGGCCGGTCGTGGTGGTGCTCGAGGACATGCACTGGAGCGATCACGCCTCGGTCTCGGTGCTGGACGAGGCGCTCCAGGTGCTCTCGGATCGCCCGCTCCTCGTGCTCGGCTTCGCGCGCCACAGCGTGATGGAGACGTTCCCCGGGCTGTGGGTCTCGCGCGGGGTGCAGCACATCAAGCTCGGCGCGCTCAGCCAGCGGGCGGCCGAGCGGCTCGTCCGCAGCGTGTTCGGCGGGGAGCTCGCGCTGCCCGAGGTGGCGCGGCTCGTCGAGCACGCGGACGGCCACCCGTTCTTCCTCGAGGAGCTCATGCGCGCGCGCGCGGAGGGCCGGAGCGACCTGCCGCCCACGGTCGTCGCCCTGATGCACGCGCGCATCGAGGCGCTGCCGGCCGAGGCGCGGCGCACGCTGCGGGCGGCGAGCCTGTTCGGCGGCAGCTTCTGGCCCGAGGGGGTGCGGCAGCTGCTCGGCGCCGGCACCTCGGCCGAGTCGCTCGACCGCTGGCTGAAGAGCCTGCTCTCGGACGAGCTGATCGCCCGGCGCGGCGTGTCGCGCTACCCGGGGCACGACGAGCTCACGTTCCGTCACGCCCTTGTGCGCGACGCCGCCTACGGGATGCTCACGGACGGCGATCGCGCGGCCGGCCACCGGGCGGCGGCGCGCTGGCTGCGCTCGGTGGGCGAGACCGACGAGCGGGTGCTGGCCGAGCACGCCGAGCGCGGCGGCGATTCCCCCACGGACGGCGAGGGCATCGTCGCCCGCGGCCCTGCGCAGGATCGCGCGCGGGAAGGCGGAGGCGGAAGCGGAAGCGGAGGAGGACAAGCGCGCCCGCCAGAGCGCAAATCAGACCGCGCAAGGAACGAAGCGCAGGGGGGCCAAGGTTGATGAACTTACATTGACGTGATAACTCGCCGCCCAGAGCATCGAGCATGGCTTCGTCTGATCTGGGCACCGCCGGTCCTTACGAGCTGCTGTTGCAGCTGGCCAAGGGCGGCATGGCCGAGGTCTTCATCGCGCGTCGCGCCCGCGCCGCGGACGGAGGGGACGCGGGCGGCGCGGCGGGGTCGGGCGGCGCGGATCTCGGGCGCGAGCCGCTCGTGGCGGTGAAGCGGATCCGCGCCGATCTGCGGTACGAATCGAGCTATGCGTCGATGCTCTTCGACGAGGCGGGCATCGCGTCGCGCGTCGCGAGTCCCCATTTCGTGCCCGTCCTCGATTACGGCATCGACGAGGCGGGCGCGCCGTACATCGTCATGGAGCTCGTCGTGGGGGTCACCCTCAAGCTCCTCACCCGGGCGCCGGAGGTGCTCGGGGTCGGCGACGCGATCGAGCTGATCGCGCAGGCTGCCGAGGGGCTGCACGCGGCGCACGAGGCGCGCGACAGCTCGGGGGAGCTTCTCCAGGTGATCCACCGGGACATCTCGCCGTCCAACGTCCTTATCGGCGTGGACGGCCGGGCCTCCATCTGCGATCTCGGGCTCGCGTATGCCCTGCGCCGCACGACGCGGACGAAGACCGGGGCGGTGAAGGGGAAGCTGAGCTATTTCTCGCCGGAGCAGGCGAACGCGCGGCCGCTGGATCGGCGCTCGGACGTGTTCTCCCTCGGGGTCGTGGCGTGGGAGGTGCTGGCGGGCAGGCGGCTGTTCAGCGGCAGCAGCATGATCTCGATCCTCCACGCCGTCCTGGGGCGCGAGGTGCCGCCGCTCTCGAGCGAGCGCGAGGGCGTGGGCCACGCCCTCGCGGCCGCCGTCGCGCGGGCGCTCGAGCGCGATCGCGACGCGCGCTGGCCCACGGCGGCCGAACTCGCGCAGGCTCTCCGGGCCGCGGCCGCGGCGGAGGGGCACGCGGCGTCGCGCGACGCCATCGCCGCGCGGGTCGCCGAGGTGCTTCCGCCGCCGCTGAAGCCGCTCGCGCCGTGCTACGGGCAGGGGGGGCCGCGCGTCACGGAGGAGATCATCGCTGCCTTGCTGTCGACGCGCGCGGCGTGACCAGCTTCACGACCCCGGCGCGCGGCGAAGACCGCCGTTCGCCGTCCGGTGGTGGTCAACTTTGCCCGAGAAGGTTCACAGGGAGGCGGGGAGACAGGGAGCTTTACTGAATTTTTTTCTCCCTGCCCCCCGCCTCCCTATTCCTAATGTGACCCAATACCCGACGTCCGCTCCGCTTGACGCGGCGCTCCGGAGGCGGTCCGCCATCCTGGTCCTCCCTCGGGCTGGAAGACACGCGCGAACCGGTCGATCGGCGTTGACATTCGAAATGTGAGCGTTCACATTACGGGGGTATCCTTTCGCTTTGCTCTGGGTGGGGCGTCATGCGCACCGCGAGCTTGGTCGTCGGGCATCGGGTCGTTCCTGGCGCCGGCTCCGTATTTTCGGTCCTCGCGCGAGCGATTATCGAATTATGGTGATCGGCGTTTCGTCAGGCGTGACCCAATAGAGAACGCGGCGAACCTCGCTTGTTCCAGAGTTATTGTGAAAGATCATGGATACTGCTCACCGTTGCGTGCCCACAGCGGGCGAAGAGAGAGAACCATGGTTAGGCCCTCAGATCATGAGCAGGCGCGTCCTCTCGTAGGCTCGCGGTCAGCCATCACGATCGCATTGATCGTGGCCAGCGGCTGCACGGGAGACCTGGGGGGGTTTCGCTCCGAGGATTCCACACCCAACGGCGACCCGCCGTCCACCTCGACGGGGACGGGGACGGGGACGGGCCCGACGGACCCGGCCGCTTGCGAGGATGGCGCGGTGTACCCCGGGCGAGCACCGCTGCGGCGGTTGACGCGCTTCGAATACAACAAGACCGTCCGCGACCTCTTCGGCGACTCGACAGATCCAGCCATTTCACTGCCGAGCGAGGATGTCGGGAACGGCTTTGGCAATGACGCGGACACGCTATCGGTCTCGAGCCTGCTCGCCGAGCAGCTGGGTACCGTCGCGGAGGGCGTCGCCCGGCGCGCGACCGCTACCCCGGACGCGCTCGCGAAGCTCGATCCTTGCGCGAGGAGCGTGACGGCGGAGAGCGAGAACGCGTGCGCACGCACGATCATCGAGCGAATCGCGCCGCTCGCTTACCGGAGGCCGCTCGCCGACGGCGAGGCCAACGAGCTCTTCGAGCTGTACAGCGCCGGCCGGACGGATGCCACGTTCGACGTCGGCATCGCGACGGTGATCGAGGGGCTGCTCCAATCGCCGGATTTTCTCTACCGCGTCGAGTTTGGCGCCCCCGACCCGGAGCGCCCCGAGCTCCGCCGGCCCACGGGCGACGAGATGGCGACGCGCCTATCGTACCTGCTCTGGGGCACGATGCCCGACGAGGAGCTGCGCATGGCGGCGCAGGCAGGCGAGCTCTCGACAAAGGAAGGCGTGCGCGCTCAAGCCGAGCGCATGCTCGAGGATCCTCGGTCCCGGTCCATCGTCCGGTACTTCTTCGACAACCTGCTCCCCATCAGCAGCCTGGCGGATCTCGAGCGAAACGCGGAGTCGTACCCGACCTTCTCGCGGAAGATCGGCTCGCTCATGCACGAAGAGACGCAGCGATTGCTCGAGCACGAGGTCTTCGAGGAGAACGGCACCTGGGCGTCCATCTTGACGGCCCCGTACACGTTCATGAACGGACCTCTCGCGGCGTTCTACGGCGTCTCCGGCGTGACGGGCGACGATTTCCAGCAGGTGCAGCTCGACACGACCCAGCGCCTCGGGCTCCTCACCCAGGGCGGTATGATGGCCGGGACGACGCACTCGAACAACACGAACCCCGTGGTCCGCGGCGCGTTCGTGCTCGACAAGCTGATGTGCCAGAAGATCCCGCTCCCCACCGGCGACATCCTGGAGAGGGTGAAGCCGCCGGATCCGTACACCGGCGCGACGGCGCGGGATCGCTTCAGCCAGCACAGCAAGGATCCGGTCTGCGCGGGGTGCCACCAGTTCATGGATCCGGTCGGGTTCGCGCTCGAGAACTACGACGCGGTCGGGCTGTACCGCACCACGGAGAACGACGTCCCGATCGACGCGAGCGGCGGGGTCCCGGGCACGGACATCAAGGTGAGCGGGCCGATCGAGCTGGTGCAGGGGCTCGCCCAGACTGAGGCGGTGCAGAACTGCTTCGCGACGCGCTGGGCCGAGTACGGCTACGGTCTCACGCTTCGCGCCGGGGACGCTTGCACCAAGAAGGCTGTCACGGACGCCTTCAAGGCGTCCGGATACAATGTAAAGCAGCTCCTGATCGAGCTCACGCAGACGGATGCTTTCCACTACATGGCTGCCCGAGAGGAGTGATGGTTATGTCGAACTTTCGTTTGAGCCGACGTGCCGTGCTGCGCGGCGCTGGCGCCATCGCCATCGCGCTCCCGTGGCTGGAGATCATGGGCACCGAACGCACGGCGAGCGCGCAGCCCGCCCCCGCCAAGCGTTTCCTCTCCGTCTACACGCCGGGCGGGACCGTGATGAACCGCTGGCGGCCGACCGGCAACGAGACGAACTTCACCTTGGGGCCCATCCTGTCGCCGCTCGCGCCGGTGCAGGACAAGCTGCTTGTCATCGACGGCCTCGACATGAAGAGCGCGGTCGGTGAGCAGCACCAGGCCGGGATCATCGCCTGGCTCACGGGCACGACTCAAGCACCGAACGGCGGCTACGGGGGCGGACCGTCCATCGATCAGGTGATCGCGTCCCGGATCTCCGCCGGTCAAAAGGCGAAGGCGAGCATCGAGATCGCGGTGCGCTGGGCGACGGGCAAGTCCCACGGCCTGCTGTCACCGATGAACGCCGCGAATTACGAGAGCGCCGCGCCGTTCAGGCCGATCTCGCCGCGCCTCGATCCGACGGAGATCTTCACCGACCTCTTCGGCACGCTGGATCCCAACGCCAGCAACGACGCCGCCCGCCGGCTCGCGCGAAAGAAATCGATCCTCGACTTCCTCGACGGGCGCTACTCCGCCCTGTCGACGCGGCTCGGCGCCGCCGACGCGCAGAAGATCGACCAGCACCTGACGAAGATCCGCGAGATCGAGAAGAGCCTCGACACCGCGCCGCCGGTCGAGACGAGCGCGTGCAAGGCGCCGGCGAAGGTCGACACGTCCGACTACAACCCGCGCACGGGGCTCAGCGCGGACAACGACGGCAAAGTCAAGGACACCTCGACCGACGCGGCGATCCCGAAGGTCGGCAAGCTGATGATGGACATGCTGGTGATGTCGCTCGCCTGTGACATCACCGCGGTCGGCACGCTGCAGTGGAGCGACACCGAGGCGAAGCACACCTTCCCCTGGCTCAACCTGAGCGAGCACCACCATTTCTACCAGCACGACGGCGGCTTCAGGCCGAACGAGTGCGAGCTCATCTGCAACTGGTATTCAAAGCAGCACCTCTATCTCCTGCAGGAGATGGCGAAGATCGACATGGGTGGACACTCGCTGCTCGACGAGAGCGTCGTCTTCTTCGGGTCCGAGCTCTCGGATCCGCCGAGCCACAACAAGTCGAACATGCCGTTCCTGCTGGCCGGCAACGGCGGAGGCCTGCGCACTGGACGCTGGGTCCGGTACCCAAACCTCTCGCACAACAACCTGCTCGTCTCGATCCTGAACCTGTTCGGCGACAGCCGGAACACGTTCGGCGACCCGAAATTCTGCAACGGGCCGCTCACGAACCTGACGTAGCCGTCGCAAGGGCGGAACGCCGGCCGGCGCGAGCTCAACGACGCCGGCCGGCACGAACTCAACGCGGAAGCCGCGTCGTGCCGCCATTCGTTTTCGATACCAGGCGAGGTGATTGCGCCGGGGCGAACCCATAGCCGGGGTTACGCCGCGAGCTCCTCAATTTCGGCTCGAACGGCGTGCGCCGCGAATCTGCTCGAGCGTTGGTGGCGTTCGCCTTTCGATTTCAGCGGAGGTACGGACTCAACGCCTGGAACCAAACATCGGCCATGCGGTTATACCCTGCCTGGTTCGGGTGGAGATTGTCGGCGAAGAGGGACTGCTTGTAGTTCGCGTCGTTGGTGAACGCTGTGTACATGTCCACCAGCACGATGTGCTGCCCCTTGCTGACGCGCGTCGAAACCAGGTCGGGCATGGCCGCGTTGTAGGCCTTGACGGCGTTGTTCGTGCCGTCCGTCCTCGTCGGCACGATCTGCGCGAGCACCACGAGGATGTTCGGATCACGCATGAAAATCGAGTCGAGCAGCTTGCCCAGGCGATTCGGTGCGTCCGCAACGTTGATGTTACCGTTGATGTCGTTCGTTCCGATCATCAACGTAACGATGTTGGGCTTGTAATTCGGAATGCTGGTGTCCACGAGCTTCGCGATGCCGTTGTTGCCCTCGATCGTCCAGCCGCCGTGACCCTCGTGGTTCCTCGGGAACGTCACTCCGTCCACCGTGGGCACGCTGTAATCATTGGCGGAACCGACGAAGGTGATGTCGCGGTTCGCTTCGAGCGCGAGGTGGAACAGCGGGGCGCGGTAGCCGCCGGCGACGTTGAAACCCTGCGTGATTGAATCGCCGAAGGGCATGATCTTACAGGGGCCGCTCGCCGGGCAGGGCTGGAATGCCGGGCCGCCGCCCGCGCCGGCGCTGCCCCCTGCACCTCCGTCGCCCGCGGTACCTCCGACACCGTCGGATCCGCCGCCCATGCCACCCGAGCCCGCTCCGCCGGCGCCCCCGGTGCCGCCGTCGCCGCCCGAGCCGCCCGTGGCGACGCCCCCTCCAGCGCTCCCGCTGGTCACGCCGCCGCTCGTCACCCCCCCGCTGGTCGCGCCCGTCGTAGCGCTTGTGCCGGCTCCGGAGCTGGTCGACGTCGCTCCTTCCGGATCATCGGAACACCCGCTGAGCATCGCCACCAGCGCGGCAGTCCCCACCAGCGTGGCCCACGTCGAGCGGCGCGGTCTCCGGATCTCCGCATCGTTCCGCTCGCGCGACCCACACAGCGAACCATTCTCTTGAACCATACGCATCGCATTCCTCCGTCCCACGCACGCCGAATCGGAGAGCCGCAGGATGCGAGCTCCGCTGCGCCGTCGGGATGATCGACCGAGAGCCGCCGAAACGACACGCGACGCCCTCGCGACCTCGCCGTTGCTCGCGTCCGCGACGACCAGGCGAATGGAATCGGCGCAGAGGGCGAGCCCGAGCCCAGGGACGAAGGGCCGGCGCGCACGACGGCCTGTTCAGGGCAACGCGAAAGGAAACCCCGAGGCGCACAGTGAGCGTTCACACTGCGGGTGTCAAAGAAAATGGACCGGCGCGCGGCCTTCGAGCACGGCGGTCACGCCCGGCCTGCGCGCGAGCGTCGGGGCGAGCTCGTGGCCGGGTCGCGCGGTCCAGTCGCCGCGCAGGCGAGGGGTCTCGGTCTCTTTACGATGCAGCAAGGGCGCGCTTCACCGGGCGACGCGCGGGCGGCCCGTGGGCCGGAGCGCGTGGGCGATGCCGCTCTGCAAGGTGCCCAGCGTGATGATGCCGGTGAGGTCCGCGCCGAGCTCGAGCAGGGCCCTCGCCACCTCGGGGCGGATGCCCGTGAGCACCACGCGCGCGCCGAGCATCTGGGCGGCGCGTGCGGTCCGCGTCAGCGCGTTGGCGACGAGCGCGTCGACGGCGCGCACGCCGGTGATGTCCAGGATCGCGGTGTGGGCGCGCTGGTTGCTGATCCCGGTGAGCAGCGTCTCCATGATCTGCGCCGCGCGCGCGCCGTCCATCGTCCCGACGAGCGGCATGGCCAGTACGCCGTCGGCGAGCGGGATGAGCGGCGTCGACAGCTCCCGGAGGGTCTCCTGCTGCGCGGCGATGATCTGCTCCTGCAGCGCGGCCCGCTCCGCCTCCGCGCGCCTCAGATCGGTGTCCTCTCTCACGACGCCGCCAACGCCGAGCAGCTCGCCGCGCTCGTTTCGAACCGGGAATTTGACCGTGAAGAAGTAGTAATTCTGGTTGCCGTAGTCCAGGACCTCTTCGTACCGCTGCTCCCGGCCGCTCGCGAGCACCTCCTGCTCCTTCGTCACGATCGCGTCGGCGACGCCGGGCGGCGTGGCGCCGAACTCGCGCTCGTCCTTGCCGAGGAACTCGATGGTGTGCCGCCCGAGCGCCCGCGCATAGTGGCGGTTGATGAACACGTAGCGCCCCGCCGCGTCCTTGATGAACATGACGTTCGGCGAGTTGTCCACGAGCTGCAGGAGCATCTGATAGCGCTCGTGCAGCAGGCGCTCTCTCTGCTGCGGATCGTCGCCTTCATCCACGATGGCCGCGATCTCTCGGACGTCGCCTCGCTCATCGCGCAGCACGGCGTAGGTCCACCGGCAGGTGATCGCGTCTCCCCCTCTCGTCCTGGCCGCGCTCGTGGCCACTGCGAAGAGGCTGTCGCCAGGATCGTGGTTGAACGCCTGCACCTCCTGGGGCGACACCGGATCCGCGGCCACGAGCTCGGAGAGCCGGCGGCCCACGGCCTCGCCCTCGCTCCAGCCGAAGAGGCGCCCGGCGGCGTCGTTCCAGCGCGTCACGGTGCCATCCAGGCGCCAGTGGATCAGCGCCGGCACCTGCATGGCGCCCAGAGCGAACGGAGCGTCGAGGTACGTCGCCGCCGCGCTGATCAACCCTCTCTCTCGACCGGGATCACCGCGCCGGCTGGCCAGCTCACTCTCCAGCTCCGCGACGCGCGCGCGCAGCGCCCTGCACTCGGCCTTGTAGTCGATATCATCATCGATCTGCATGGACACCCCGCCCGGCGTAGGGCTCCCATCGAGCTGGCTGGGGCCGCCCGCCGCGCTCCCTGCTTCCGAGTCGTGGTCCCCTCCGGACGCCCCGTTCGCGTCCGCGCGTCCGCGCGGTCCGGATGTCCCCTCGCCCCTGTCGCGACCCATGCTCGCTCCTCTGCACGCTGGTCCACGAGCGCGCCGCCTGTAGTGTAACGGTTCTGCAAGTCGAGATCTCGCCAGAAAGTGGACCAGGCCCGCCGCAAGGCGCGCCTGCCGCCGCTCGCGGCGGCGATGGCCCAGTGACGAGCGCCTGCACCACCACCGCGCTGGGCCTATCGTCGAGCCGCCGGATCGCGTCAAGACGCGTGCAGCCGATCGGACTCGATAGTGGTGTGTGTGCGCTCACGTTTTCGTGAGTCACCGCTTTGGCTTGGCGCAGGACCGAGGCGTCATGAGCACCGGGGCCTTCGCCCTCTGGATCGACCTCTCGTCACCGGTGCAGTTCGCTCGGTCGCCGGGGACGCGGGCGACGGCCCGATCGCGGACGTTGCGGCGCGCCTTCGCGCGTTGGGCCCCAGGGGCGTCCGCGGGGGCTCCTGCGGCTCGCGCTCGGCGGAAGCGCCGGTGGCGCGCCCCACACTCAGTCCACGTTCTTCGACTCGATGGTCCATGCCCGGTCGGTGCACAGGCCGCAGCTCGCGCCGACGAACATGCCCTTGCCGGTCGCTCCCGTGTCCCCCTTCAGCTGCCAGCCCAGCCAGGCGACGCCGACCTTGCCGAAGACTCCGCCGTTGTCTTGGCCGTACGTGCCGCCGTGGCCCACGTTGGTGCTCGCAAGGACGGCGGGCACGCGGCTCGTGTTCCGGTAGTCCCGGGTCCCGTTCGGGTAAGCGACGTCATCCGGGCCGCCAAGGATGAACGCGATCGGCGCGTGGAGCGCGTCGAGGATCTTCTGATTGGGATTGATCATCCCGCTGCTCCAGATGACTGCGGTCGTCACGCGCGGGTCGCCGGCAGCGCCCTCGGCCATCAGTCCGCCGCAGGACCAACCCATGACCGCGATCTTGTCGACGGCCAGGCTTCGGTAGTACTGGCTGCACGCTCGCCCGTCCTCCTCGATGGCCCAATCCAGGGAGTCGATCAGGGGCTGCCCCATGGCCTTGTAGTCGTCGACCATGGGCCTCGATCCGGAGCCGTTCGGCTCGCCATCGGAGATCACCAGGTACCCGTGCGACGCGAGCTCGCCCGGAAACTCCGGGTTGGTGGTGCCGTTCAAGGAACAGCCGCCCTGTCCCCAGGCAACGATCGGGTACCTCTCGGCTCCACCAAGGTCCTTCGGCCTGAAAATCGTGCGGCCAGACAAACCGGGGTCCTTCTCGACGACGACCTCGTGTGAGCCGGTAAACGCGGCTCCCATGGCTCTCACGTTGACCGGCGTCGGATCGGGGGTCTCGTCCGCGGGTTCACACGTCGCCGCGCCACCCGCGCCCGCGCCGCCCGCGCCCGCGCCTGCGCCCGCGCCACCCGGGCCTGCGCCACCCGGGCCTGCGCCGCCTGGGCCCGCGCCACCCGCGCCACCGTCGCCCGCCGCCCCGCTGGAGCCGCCCGCCGCTCCGTCGGAGGCGCCCCCGCCCGCCGTGCCGGCGGTCGCGCTCGCGCCACCGCCGCTGCCCGCGGGCGCAGCGCCTGTGGTCGCAGAGCCGGCAGAGCCCGCGGCTCCGCTCGATCCGGCCGGGGTGCCAGCGGCCTCCGAGGGCAGCGAGTCGTCAGCACCGCAGCCGAACAGGATGAGGGCGATAGCCGCTGCCGCTACTTGCGTCACTGCTTGCATCAAGGTCTCCTCTCGTGCGATCGCCACGCTCACGACGCGCTTCTTCGCCAGCTCACGGGGCTCGCCCGGAGTCGATGTGAGCGTTCGCAGTTCTGGTGTCCGCTCCAGCGAGGCTCGCCGCTGGGGATGCGCTCAGGCGAGCATGTCGTCGATGGGCCCGGAGCCCTTGCCCTCACCGAAGTTCTCCGTCCACTCGGTCTTGTCCCGAACGGCGGCGGCGATGAGGCCGTTGAAGAGGCGGTTGTTCGTGACGTCTCCGGCGTCGATGTACGCACCCTGCTTCAGGTAGCCGCCGCCGTTTCCGGCGATGATCGTCGGCACGTTGCGGAAGCTGTGCGACGGGCCGTCCGATACGTGGTTCGTCCACATGAGGATGGACTTGTCGAACAGGTCGCGCTCCTTGAAGTGATCGAGGCCGTGGAGCAGCGTCTTCATGCGGAGCACGTCGATCTCGGCGTGTGCTTGCTCGGCCGTCGGGTTGTTGCCCGTCGCGGCGTCCGATTGCACACGATGGCTGATGTGGTGGAAGGGCCACCCGAGCGTCGCGTTCGACGGTACCGAATACTTCGTCGCATCCGTGCCGTCGCCGTGCTGCAGCGTCGCCACGCGGTTGAAGTTGCAGGCGAACGCAAGCGCCACGAGCTCGAGATGGAGCTTCGCGACGTCTTCGATCATGCCGTTCGTCTTGAACGCGAAGCCGCTCTTGAGCGCATCGAGCTCCGACGTCGAGAGGCCCGCCTGGCTGCAGGAGCTGGCCATCTCGCCCATCGTGACCTCGGCGTCGCGGATGGCGTCGAAATGCTGCTGGAGGCGGTGCTTGTCGGCGGAGCTCAGCGCCGACATGCGCATCAGGCTGTTCAGCTCCTCGCGCACGAAGTCGTTCGCGCTCTTGCGGCTGCGGATGAGCTCGTCGGCGACCTGCCCGCCGTTGCCGCCGCTGCTGCCGCCGCCGCTTTCCGCCAGGCCGACGAGCTTGGCGTAGAGCGTGTACGGGTTGTCGTCCGCGGAGCGCACCTGCCCGGCGCCGGCGCCCTTGAACGAGATGCGCTCGGCGATGTACCCGTTCCTGCGGTTGCCGGCGTAGAGCGTGAGCGGCTCGGCGCCGCCCTCGTTCACCAGCTTGGCGATGACCACGTCCGCGGACACGCCGCCCGAGGATGCGGAGCTGCCGCCGCCCTGCGCCGGGCGCGCGGTGAGCGCCTGACACAGGCCCTGCGCGTGGCCGCAGGCGGTGGGGCCCCCCATCGGGAAGTTGATGCCTTTGATGAACAGCAGGTTCGGGGCGTGAGGCGCGAGCACGTGCGTCGCCTTGTCCGTCATGGCGGCGAGCCCGTCGGTCGTGAGCTGGCCAGTCTGGTCCGGGAAGAACTTCTTCCCCACCACGCCGCACGCCGCCACGATGTAGAGGCTGAACACAGGCGTGTTGTCCGCGGCCCAGGCGGAGCGCGACGGCAAACCCTCGAGGAACGGAAGGGCGATGGCGACGCCGCCCGCGCGCAGGAACGCGCGCCGATTCATGCCGCGCCGGTGCGCGGTGCTCGGAGGAGCGAGGCTCATTGCGATCTTCGGGTTCACAGCGTACCTCCCATGTGAGTCCGGAATGCGTCGTTCTTCACGAGCTCGAGCATCATCTCTTTCACCGAGCCGCTGGCGCCGCGGCTCACCTCGGCGAGCGTCTCGACGAGCGGCAAGTCCGACGGGACGACGTCGCGCTGGAGCGCGAAGCTCGCGAGCTTCTTGGCGTAGCAGAGGTGAGCCTGCTCGCCCTCCGCCATGTAGTGCATCAGCTCGCCGGCGTCCGCGAACGACTTGCTCCCTTCGGAGAACGCGTAGACGCCGCTGCTGTCGATCGGTAGACCTCCGTTCTCCTCGTCCCGATATTGCCCCATGCCGTCGAAGTGCTCGAAGGCGAAGCCGACGGGATTGATGAGCTGGTTGTGGCACGAGCCGCCGCAGCCGGAGGTGAGCCGCGTGATGCGTTGACGGTTCGTCTGCCCGGGCTCGAGCGGCGGGACCGGCGGAATGTTGGGGGCCGGCGCGCCGAGCGGCGCGCACAGCACGTCGAGGTTGATGCTGACGCCGCGGTGGATCGAGTCCGACTCCTCGTTCAGGGCGTTCAGCGTCAGGTAGGGGAGCTGCGAGAAGAAGCCGACGCGATCGGGACCGAGGTCTCGCTCCACGAGGCGGCTCCCGCTCGGCTCCAGGCCATAGAGGCTCGCCATCCCCGGCCCCACGAAGCCCTTGGTGGACGTGAGGATCTCCTTGACCCCGAGACCCTCGGTGAAGATCTTGTCGAAGAACAGGTAGGCGCTCTCCTCGTACTCGGCGTTCAACGATTCGTTGTAGTTCGGCACGCCGAGCTTGCTGATCGTGGCGTAGCGATCGAAGTGGAGCAGCTCGCTGTGGAAGTACCGCATGCCCTTGACCGCGGTGGGCTCCTCCAGCATGGTCTTGGCGACCGCGGCGATCGCCTCCGGCGTCGTGAGGGTGGGCGCCTTGTCGAGCAGCTCGTCGCCCGGCGCGGCGTCGCGCAGCCAGAGCGAGAGCTTCGCCGCGACCTCGTAACCGTCGAGCGGCTTGCGCGTTTCGCCGAGCTCCGTGCGGTAAAGGAAGTGCGGCGACTGGAGCATCGTCCGGATCACGAGCTGCGCGCCCTTGGCGAACGTGCTCTTCGTGCCGGACATCTCCGTTCCGGTGTCGAAGAGCTCCGTGTACCTGGCGATCTCGTCGTCCGTCAGCGGACGGCGGTACGCACGGCGCCCCACGGTCTCGATGAAGCCGTCGGCGTCCGTACCCGGGTACACCTCGGCGAGCGCCTCATCCGATGCCGTCACGTCCTCGGCGAGCGCCTCCGCTGCCGATTGGTAGTCGCTCCACGAGCGCTGGTTCACGCTCAGCAGGTGCTCGTTGTTCGTGAAGTCCGTCGTGCCGGCGACGGGCTTCTCGAACCCGTCGGACAGCGACGGAGGCGCGGCGAGGTTCAGGACCACCTGAACGCTGCGCGCCCACTGCGAGTTCGTTAGGCGCACGAACCGGTGGTACTGCGGCCCACCCGGCATGTCGATGCCGCGCGCCACCCCGCCGGTGGCTGGGGGGGTGTCGTCCGGCAGAGGGCCGCCGCTCCCCTCAGGATCGCCCAGGGCGCCCGTGCATCCAGCGAGCAGGAGCGCTGTGACGCAGAGCCCCGCGCCAAGCGCCCGCCCGCGGCGCGGCAAGCCGGTCATCGAAAAAGACGGTGGGGACATCATTGCCTCCTGGCCAAGCTGGGTGACAAATCAGCTATTTCAGTTCAACTTCAATGCAACCATCATGCAGAAACGGTCTATTCATCCCGAAATCGAGGAATCCGTGCGCCGAAGGGGCCGCGTTCACTCCGCGGCCCGCGAGGCTCACTTGAGCGACTGGAAGAAGCGCCACGCTCGCCCGCCCGCGCCGGACGGTACGGAGTGACCGCCGGGGTGCGTGCAGTACACGAGGGGCAGGCCCTCCTTGCAGCCTTGATACTCGACGCACGAATTCCCGAAGCTCGCCGACGGCGTCGTGGTCGCCTGGCAGCCGTTCCGGCCGCGCCAGAAGTCGCGGGTGGACTGTCCCAGCTGGGGGGTCACGGTCCCGTCGGTGTCGCCTTGCGTCTGAATCAGCGCGTGCGCGGCGCTGGCGTCGCTGCACGTGGGCTGGGATGCATTGGGGCCCCATCCGGCGACCGGGGCGAGGCCGCGGAACACGGAGGCGCGCTGGCAGCCGAGCGTGTTCGTCATGAAACCACCTTGGCTGAACCCGACCGCGAAGACGCGCTTCGTATCCACGCAGTAGTTCGCCTTCGCGTGCTCCAACATGGCATCGAAGAACGCCAGGTCGGCGTTCAGGCGCGCCTGATTGGCGCTGGGCGGCGGACCGCCCCAGTTGGAGTCCGCGGTACCCCACTGCGATTGGGTGCTCGGAGGCCTCGATTGCCCGTCCGCCGGCAAGCCCTGCGGGTAGATGAGCAGCGCCTGGTTGTTTGTCTCCTTGATGAGCTCGAATCCGCTGCTGTCGTGCGCGGCCCACACGTTGTTCATGTTCAGGCCGTGGATGCCGAAGACCAGCGGCAGCGGCTTGCTGGGGTCGTAGTTCTCCGGCACGTACATCAGGTAGTAGCGCGTCACCCCACCGACCGTCAGCGTCTGCTGCGTGCGAGGGTCGGGGCGCGTCGCGGCCTTGCCGCAGCCCATCGAGCCGGCGTCGCCGGGGTCCATCGAGCCGCCGTCGCCAGCGCCCGTCGAGCCGCCGTCGCCGGCGCCCGTCGAGCCGCCGTCGCCGGCGCCCGTCGAGCCGCCGGCGCCGACGCCGGCCGAGTCGCCGCCCGTGCCGCCCGTGCCGCCGGAGCCGCTCGTGCTCGCGACCGTGCTCGCGGCCGTGCCCGCGCCTCCGCTCCCGCCGGCCCCTCCGCCCGACGTCGCTCCCGAGGTGGTGGAGCCGCCGCTCGTGGATGCGCCGGAAGAGCCAGCGCCGGGGTCGATGGGATCCGCCTCCGAGGAGCACGCGGCCAGCCCCGCCGCCACGCCCACGGTGAAAAGAACGTTCAGTCCAAACACAAATCTACGCATAAGGATACCGTCTCGCTGGCTTCTGCTCGTAGGGGCCTCGGGCGATCGCGGTCGTCCGCGACGCTCCCCCGGCTTGTCGATGCGAGCGTCGTGCGCCGGGCGCCGCCGTGCCGATCATGATTCTCAATAGGTCGAGAACAGGTTCCAGAGGAACTTGGGCGCGAACGCGGGCCAGCCGTGATTTGTGTTGCTGTAGTTCGGGTCTCCGTGCTGGCACCAGTAGACCGGATAGTCCTCGTCACAGCCCTGGGCCATGACGCAGTTCGAGAGGTCGTCCGTGTACCCGTCGACTGGCGTCGTGCTCGCCTGACAGTGGTTCAGCTGGTTATAGAAGTCGCGCGTCTTCGGGCCGTTGTCCGTCCCGACCACAGAGTCGCGCTTTCCATGGATGACGACCGCCGTGACCTGCCCGGTACACTTGCGGGTGCCGGCGTTGAGCGGATACTGGGATACGTTCTTTGTGGCGCACGGGCCCACCGCGCGCAGCTTGTCCGCGTGCTCGCAGCCAAGGATGCTCGAGAAGTCGCCGCCCGAGCTCTCGCCCGCCGCGAACACGCGAGCCTTGTCGATGCAGAGGTTGTCCGTGATCTGATCGTAGAACGGCTGAAAGAAGGAGACGTCGCCCGCCCCCCAGCCAGAGCTGGAGTTGGCCGGGTGGGGGTAGACGCGGATCCACGCCTCCTTGGGGCCGGTCGTCTCGAAGCCCGCGTTCTGCTCTGCCCAGCTGATCGGGTTGCCCGTCGGGTTGAACATGATCATCACCGGATACGGCTTGCTGGCGTCGTAGTTGGTCGGCAGCTTCACGTAGTACTGGTGACCCGACACGGTGAGCGGGCTCTGCGCGCTGCCCGTCTGCGGATTGGCCTTGTTGCAACCCGTGCTCGGCTCCGGGGGGACCTTGTCTCCCGTCGATCCGCCCGAGCCACCGGCTCCTGGCGAACCACCGCTCCCGATCGTCCCTCCCTCACCGCCCGCGCCGCCGTCGCCGTCGCCGGTCGTGGCGCCGCCGCTGGTCGTCGTGGCGCCGCCGCTGGTCGTCGTGCCACCGCCGCTGCCCGAGACGGCGGCCCCGCCCGTTCCCTGAGGATCCTCGCCTGACGCGCTCGCGCCGTCTCCACCGCCGCCACCGCAAGCCGAGAGAGCGCAAGAGCCGGCCAGCGCCGCGAACAATGTGGCTCGAACGATAGTAGGTTTGTTGGTCATTTGAATACCCAGGCGCGAATTTGCCCTCACCGGCGGCCTTCCAGGAGTGCCCTCAGCGTGAGGTCGTTTCCAGTTGATTGAATGTTTGGAGTCCGACCGAAATAGGACTCGATAGTACCCGGCCTTGATGCAAATAAGCCGTCTCGCTGGAACTTCGCTCGCCGTAAACGCGGCAAGGTGTACATTGTGATCGTTCACATGATCTGTGTCAACTCTTGTCGGCGGGACCGCGGGTATCCTCGATCCCGGGCGAGGGCGGGCTCGCACAGCGCCTCTGACGAAGCGGCGCGTCAATCGAGGCGGGCGTCCCGCGGAGGTCGGAGGCCGCGAGCCGCCACCTCATCGATTGGGGCCGTCAGATGGTGTGGCACCTCACCAGTCTGCTCGACTGGCTCGAGGCCGACCAGTGGACTCGGGGTTCGAGGATGGCCCGCGAGCGGGTCAATTTTGTTTGACGCGCAAAATGTGATCGCACACAGTGCGCTCTCGGGGGCGGTGCTGCTTTGCCTTGGATGGGCCGAACTTCGCACCGTGCCCTTCATCCCGGGCGCGGGATCGAGCCTCTGCGACGGCTCTGTTCGCTCGGTCGTCGCGAACGCGAGGTAGGATGATGTCGCGGGGCATCGCCCGTTCTGCGCGGCGCGCGGTCTCACCTGCGACCTGCGCGCGCACGGCGCTCCGCATCGCGTGATCGAGCGAGACTGCTGATATCGTATTTTCACAGGCACAGGAGCCGCGATGCGCGAATCGGTGGTCAAGTGGAGCAGCTCAAGGCATTGCGCCGGGGGCCGCCGAAGCCTGCGGGCGCCAGCTGCTCGTTCGTGGCGCAAACCTGGTTAGTCTCGGCGCATTTTTTTACATGATGCAAAGAATCCCTCGAGTCGCGCACCAAGAGGCCTCGGAGAACCATGAGCGCTCAGCGGCGCGCCCAGCGCGGGCTGATCACGTCCCCGGAGTCGTCGTGACAGCACATCGATTCCTTTCGTCGCTGGCCTGCATCGCCTGCGCTCTGTCGCTCCCGGCTTGCGGAGGCGATGACGCCGACGGCGGCGCGACCTCCGCAAGTCAAGGAGGGGGCGGCGCCGGCACGGCGGGCTCCGTCTCTAGCGGCCCCGGCGGCGGGGCTCCTGGGAGCGCCTCGGCCGGCGCGGGAGGTCAAGGAGGCGCCGGCATGGGGGGTGGAGCGCCCAGCGACGGAACGACGGCGACCGGGGGCGAGGCCGGCGCCGGGGGCTCGGCGGGGACGGGCGGTCAAGGAGAGTTCGAGCCGGTGAGCATCTCGTTCGGGACCACCCTCGATCCGCGCACTCAGGTGATCGAGGCGCGAGCGCTCGCCGAGTCCGTCGCCGATCCCAGCTCTCCGCAGTGGCGGGCCAAAGGTGACCAGCGCAGGACCTATCGCTTTCCAGCCGCCGGCGCCGACGTTCCTTACCGCGTCTGCGTGCCGAATCGCTGGGACGGCACGTCGAAGCTGCCCCTCGTGATGTTCTTGCACGGCGCTGGGAACGACGAGAGCTCGTACCTGGATCAGAACAACAAGCAGATGGTGAACCTGGCCGACCAGCACGGCGTGCTGCTGGTCTCGCCGCTCGGCTACAACGGCGCGTACGGCACCTTCCTGCGGCTGCCGGCGGTGTTCGGGCAGCCCGAGGAGGCGGAGAAGCTCCTGGCCATGCGTACGCCCGAGCGCGAACGCGACCAGGAGTTCAGCGAGAAGGACGTCATCAACGTCCTGGAGCTGGTGCTGAACGAGTACCCGATCGATCGCAGCGCAATGTTCCTCACCGGACACTCGATGGGGAGCGGCGGCACCTGGTACATCGGCGCCAAGTACTCCGACTACTGGAAGGCACTGGCGCCCATGTCCGGACCCTTCGTCTTGGAGTCGGGCTATCCGTGGGAGCGGCTGCGCAACGTGCCCATCTTCGTGACGGAAGGGACCCGCGGCACACCTTCCCTGACCGGCAGCCGGGAGCTGCGCGACTGGATGATGGCTGGCGGTTACCCGATCACATATAAGGAGGTCGATGCGGACCATCCAGGGATGGTTCCGCTCGTGCTGCCCGACGTCTTCGACTTCTTCGACCGTCGGTAGCCTCGGCGCTCGTCGCGCGCCTTCACGTCGCTCGGAGTGGGCGGCGGCGCTCTTCGAGTGCATGTCGTTGCCGGAAAGTTCCAGTCCTCACGGCTCCACGTCCGTGCCAGCGTCTCCCTCGGGCCGAGGACAGCCGCGCGCGGGTCGATTGGGTTTGACATCATTTATGTGATCGTTCACATTGCTCCGGCGCGGTGTCCTTTTGCTTCGTCTTGGTGGGTTGTCGTGCGGACCGAGACCTTCCCCTTCCATGGATCTCGGCACCGGTGCCGTGCGCTCGGCGGACCGGCGCACCGGAGATCGCCGGCTGTCAGGCCGTCCCGTTGAGGCCGCACGACCTCTCATGATCGCGTTTGTGCGTGAGCTCACGAGTTTCGATCGTGGTTGAATCGTCCAGCGTTGAACGGTTGCGGGGCACACGCAACAGGCCAGACCGACGCCGCACTCGGTGACGGGGTGAACACTTCGGCTTCTGTTGGATGGTAGTCGCGCTTGGAGCCACGCAGAACTGGCCGCTCGGTCGCCAGCGCTTAACCAGGAGAGAGCGATGAGCCCACCGTCCTTTTCGATGATCCTCCTGCCGCGCTTCAGGCGGGCGCGGGTCGCGGGGCTCTGCGCGGCGGCTCTCCTGCTCGCGGGGTGTACGGGCTCGATGGGCGGCTCTGACGGGGGGGAAGGGGACGACTCCATCCCGGGCGGCACGACGCAGCCGCAGGCCCAGGTCGCGGGGCGCAGCATGTTCCCGCGGCTCAGCCACGCGCAGTGGGAGAACACGGTGCGCGATCTCCTGCACCTCGACGACAGGCCCGGCCTCTCGGCGTCGTTCACGAGCGATCCGCTCGGGGGCGTGTTCGACAACAACGAGGCTGCGCTCCTCGTGACCCCAGGCCTCTGGAGCGATTATCAGCGCGCCGCGGAGGAGCTCGCGGCGATGGTGACCGCCGACGAGGGCAAGCTCGGCCGGCTCGTGCCCGCAGATCTGCCGGACGAGCCGGCGGCGCGGGCGAGGGCGTTCATCGAGCGGTTCGGCGAGCGGGCGTTCCGGCGGCCGCTCACGGACGGCGAGCGGGACACGTACCTCGCCCTGTTCGACCGCGGCAAGGAGCTCTTCGAGGGCGAGGACCCGTTCACCGCGGGGGTCCGTGCGGCGCTCGAGGCGTTCTTGCAATCGCCCAATTTCGTCTACCGGGTCGAGGTCGGCGCCGGGCCGGCGAAGAACGGGCTCATCCCGCTGAGCGGCCACGAGATCGCGACAAAGCTCGCGTACCTCTTCTGGAACACGATGCCCTCCGACGAGCTCCTCGCCGCGGCGAAGGCGGGAGAGCTCTCGACGCGCGAGGCCGTGCGCGCCTACACGGAGGGCATGCTCGCGGATCCGCGCGCCCGCGAGGTCGTCGGCGCGTTCCACCGGCAGCTCTACGACTACGAGCAGTACCACGACCTCAACAAGGATCAGGCGCTCTACCCGGAGTTCGTCCCCGAGATGGGCGACGACATGCAGCGCGAGGCGGAGCTCTTCGTCGATCACGTCGTCTTCGACGAGGACGGCGGGCTCACCGAGCTGCTCACCGATCGCACCGCGTTCGTGAACGATCACCTCGCGGCGATCTACGGTCTCCAGGGCGACTTCTCGGGCGAGTTCGAGCAGGTGGAGCTCGACGAGGCGGAGCGCTCGGGGCTGCTCACGCGGCTCGGCTTCCTCGCGGCGAAGGCGACGGCGCGGCAGCCGGACTCGATCCACCGCGGCGTCTTCGTGAACCTCCGGATCCTCTGCGCGGCGCTGCCGCCGCCGCCCGACAACGCGACCTCGCTGCCGCCGGGCGAGCACGCGACGAACCGCGAGCGCGTCGAGGCGCACACGGGCAAGGGGACGTGCGGCGCGTCGTGCCACGGCGTGCTCATCAACCCCGCCGGGTTCGCCTTCGAGCATTACGACGCGATCGGCAAGTACCGCACGACCGACAACGGGATGCCGGTCGACTCCGCGGACGCCTACACGCTCGGCGGCCAATCGAGGAGCTTCGCGGACGCTGTCGAGTTCAGCCGGCTGCTCGCCGAGAGCAGCGAGGCGCACGCGTGCTACGCCGAGCGCTGGATCGAGTTCGCCCACGGCCGCGGCGCGGGCGTCGAAGACAAGGCGTTCATCAAGGAGCTCGGCGAGGCGTCGCGCGGCGGCGCCTCGATAAAGGAGCTCCTCCTCCGGATCGTCTCATCGACTCCCTTCCTCGCTCGAGTCCCCGCGGAGGCGCAATGATCACCCGACGACATGTGCTCCGAGGCCTGTTTGGGGTCACGGTCGCGCTCCCGTTCCTGGAGACCTTCGCGCCGCGGCGCGCTTCGGCTGGCACGGGCGACGCGCCGCCCTTCGCGATCTTCATGCGCCAGGCGAACGGCGTGGCGCAGGCGGCCGGCGACGAGCCAGAGATGTTCTGGCCCAGCGAGACGGGCGCGCTGACCGCCGCGTCGATGGAGCGGGACAGCGACCGCGCGGTCAGCGAGCTCAAGGACTACGCGAGCAAGCTCATCATGCTGCGCGGCGTGGATTTCGCGTTCAAGGCGAACGGGTGCGGCCACTCCGGCGGCGGCAACCAGTGCCTCACGGCCGCGCGCGTGTCGGACGACCCGAGAGGCAACGAGTCGCTCGCGATGGGCGAGTCGATCGACAACCGCATCGCGACCGAGCTCAACCCGGCGGGCGTCGAGCCGCTGACGCTCTACGCGGGCAGGATGGCCGGCTACATCAACGAGGTGCTCTCGTACCGGGGGCCGAAGCAGCTGCGCGCCGCCGAGCGCAACCCGGTCAACGCGTACCGGAAGCTCTTCGGGCTCGCCGACGTGGACACCGAGGTCCAGCAGTCGCTGGTCGAGCGCCGCACCAGCGTCAACGACCTGGTTCGCGGGGAGATGAAGGCGCTCATGAGCCGGAAGGAGCTCAGCAAGGGCGACCGCGAGCGGCTACAGCTCCACTTCGACAGCATCCGCGACCTCGAGGTCGCGCTCGCGTGCAAGCTCCCGGAGGAGCAAGTCGCCGAGATGGAGGCGGTCTCGCCGAACGTCGGCAAATCCGAGAACGTGGAGGCCGTCACGCGGATGCAGATGGACATCATCGCGCTCGCGATGGCGTGCGGCGTGACGCGCGTGGCGACGCTCCAGGTGGGCGACGGCAACGACGGGACCGAGTATACGATCCACGGCGTCCGGCAGAAGAGCTACCACAAGATCTCCCACCGCATCGACAGCGACGGCACCTCGGGCCCGCCGATCGAGGGCGCGCAGGAGCTGCACCACCAGATCGATCGGATCCACGCGCGGCTCTTCAAGCACCTGCTCGACAGGCTGTCGTCCTACGAGCTCGGCTCGGGGACGCTCCTCGATCACGGCGTGGCGGTCTGGCTCAACGACAACGCCGATAAATTCCACGGGTTCCGGAAGGTCCCCTACATCCTCGCCGGCGGCGCCGCGGGCTACCTGAAGACCGGCCAGTTCGTCGACGTCAAGATCACCAACAACAAGCTGCTCAACACGATCGGCGCGGCGGTCGGGTGCACCAACGGCCAGGGAGGCCCGCTCGACGACTTCGGCGACGAGAGCCTCGAAGGCGGGCTCGTGGACCTGATCATCGCCTAAAGACGCAAAGAATCCAGACGTTTCGGAGCTCGAGCCGTCGCCTATCGGCTCGCCGCTCAAATTGCCATCTTCAATCGCTCGACTCGCGGGAAACTAACATGAATAAGAACCGTTCTTCTCGATGGCTGCGCGGTACGACGTGGATCGCGCTCGGTGTCGCGGCTCTCGCTGGATGCGCCGATGGTAGCGAAGGCGATGGCGTCGGCGGCGCGGGGGGAGCTGGCAGCAGCAGCACCAGCGCCGGCACGACCAGCGGCAGCACGACCAGCGCCGGCACGACCAGCGGCAGCACGACCAGCGCCGGCACGACCAGCGGCAGCACGACCAGCGCCGGCACGACCGGCGGCGGCACGACCACCGCCAGCACCGGCGGATCGAACGAGGGCGGCGGTGGTTCGGACGCCTCGAGCAGCGCGACCACCGGAGCTGGCGGCTCCGAGCCCACGGGGAAGTTCGTCGGCAACATCACGACGCGCGGCGCCGTGCGCGACGGCTTCGCGAAGTACTGGAACCAGATCACGCCCGAGAACGAGGGCAAGTGGGGCGAGGTCGAGAAGAGCCGCGGGAACAAGAACTGGAGCGCGCTCGACAGGATCTACAAGTACGCGCAGGACAACAACATCGTCTTCAAGC
Organism: Sorangium sp. So ce375; assembly: GCF_051473855.1. NCBI lineage: Bacteria > Pseudomonadati > Myxococcota > Polyangiales > Polyangiaceae > Sorangium > Sorangium sp. So ce375. Next base: position 6,497,504 of record NZ_CP150335.1, on the reverse strand, counting down.
ACCACGTCTTCGTGTGGGGCTCCCAGCAACCCGACTGGGTACGGAACCTCTCCGGGTCGGAGCAGCAGGCGGCCGTGCGGGATTGGATGAAGTCGTTCTGCGAGCGTTACCCGAAGGTGAAGTACATCGACGTGGTCAACGAGCCGCCGCCCCACACCACGCCTTCTTACAAGAACGGCATCGGCGGAGACGGCGCCAGCGGCTGGGACTGGATCGTCAACTCCTTCAAGTGGGCCCGCGAGTTCTGCCCGAACGCGATCCTGATCCTCAACGACTACAACAACATCGAGTACCAGAACGACCACAACAACTTCATGAAGATCGCGAGGGCGGTCATTCAAGCGGGCGCCCCGGTCGACGCCATCGGCGCGCAGGCCCACGACGCGTACAAGATCAACACAAACACCGTCAAGGGCTTCATCGACGGGCTCGCCTCGCTGGGCAAGCCTGTGTACATCACCGAGTACGACATCGGCGAGGCGAACGACAACAGGCAGAAGCAGATCATGGAGGAGCAGTTCACGATGTACTGGAACCACCCCTCCATCAAGGGCATCACCTTGTGGGGTTATATCGTCGGCACCACCTGGCGGGACAACACCGGCATCCAGTATGACGACGGCAGGATGCGGCCGGCCATGCAGTGGCTGATGGACTTCCTGGATCGTAATTGATCGATGTCGCGATCGAGCGCCGAGCTCGCCCCGTACAACGGAGAAGCGCTGACTAGGTCGAGGGCATTCTTGCCTAGTCTGGCGCGAGGATAACCCCTTGCAGGCTTCGGAGCAGGCGGCTCCGGCGACGTGACGGATGCGACCGTGTCGGCCGGCGCAGCTCTGAGCTGAGGGTTCAACGACGGCGCTCGGTGCGCTTCGCCGGAGAGTAGCCGGCTGGAGAGCTCGAGCGCCGTCTGCCGCCGATGTTCACCTTCCGCGGAAGACGATCGCCAAGAGCTCGCCCAGCCGGCTGCCTTCACGGCGAACCAACCCAGCGAGAGGCGCCGGAGCGCCATGAACCGAGCGACCCGGCACTGGCAATGCCCGACGAAGCTTCAGGAGAGCAGCAAGGATCCAAGAATGGCAACGAACACGATATCCCTTCAGCCGAAGCTCCTCGGGGCGGCGTTGTTGCTCTGCGGCGCGACCGCGCTCCCGTCCGTGTCCCTGGCGGACAATCCCGTCGTACAGACGAATTATACCGCCGATCCTGCTCCCATGGTCCACGGTGACACGGTATACCTCTATACCGGCCATGACGAGGACAGCGCCACGGACTGGTTCGGGATGAACGAATGGAGGGTGTATTCCTCCAAGGATATGGTGAACTGGACGGACCACGGCTCGCCGCTGAAGTACAGCGATTTCAGCTGGGCAAAGGGTGACGCGTGGGCAGGCCAGGCCATCCACAGGAACGGGAAATTCTACTATTACGTCCCTGTGACGAGCCGCTCGCTGAACAGGATGACCATCGGCGTGGCGGTGTCGGACAGCCCCACCGGCCCGTTCAAAGACGCCCTGGGACGGCCGTTGATCACGGCCGACTGCGGCGACATCGATCCGACGGCGTTCATCGACGACGACGGCCAGGCTTATCTGTACTGGGGAAACCCCAGCGTGTGCTACGTGAAGCTGAACGAAGACATGACCTCCTACCAGGGAGACGTCGTGCGCGTGCCCATGACGACGGCGAGCTTCGGACAGCGCACCGGGAAGGATGATGGTCGCCACACGACGAAGTACGAGGAAGGTCCGTGGCTCTACAAGCGCAATGGACTGTACTACCTGGTGTACGCGGCTGGCCCTATTTCCGAGTATATCGCCTACTCCACGAGCAGCAGCCCCACCGGCCCGTGGACGTACCGGGGGGTCATCATGCCCACGGAGGGCAGCAGCTTCACAAATCACTCGGGTGTCATCGACTTCAAGGGGAGCTCCTACTTCTTCTATCACAACGGAGCCTTGCCGGGCGGTGGCGGTTATCACCGTTCGGCGGCCGTCGAGCGATTCATGTTCAACGCCGACGGTACGTTCCCGACGATCAAGATGACGAAGGAGGGCCCGCCTGGCGTCGGTAACCTGAATCCGTATGTCATGACGGAGGCCGAGACCATCGCCTGGGAATCCGGGGTCGAGACCGAGGTGTGCAGCGAGGGAGGGATGAACGTCGGGTCGATCGAGAACGGGGACTACATCAAGGTGAAGGGCGTCGATTTCGGCACCGGCGCGGTGTCCTTCGACGCGAGGGTGGCCTCGGCGACCAGCGGCGGCAGCATCGAGCTCCGCCTCGACAGCGCGACCGGCACGCTGGTGGGAACCTGCATGGTTCAGGGGACCGGCGACTGGCAGACCTGGGCCACCACGTCCTGTGCGGTCGACGGCGCGACAGGGATACACGATCTGTACCTGAAGTTCACCGGTGGAAGCGGTTTCCTGTTCAATGTCAACTGGTGGAAATTCACCTCGATCGACGCCCCGGATCCGGATCCGACCGGCGGTGGCGGCAGCGGCGGCGCTCCGAGCGTGGGTGAAGGGGGAGCGACGGGCAGCGGCGGCTCGGGCGGGGGTGGGAGCGTCAGCAGCGCAGCGACGACCAGCACCGGAGCCGCCAGCACCGGAGCGGCGGCGGGCAGCGGCACGGGCGGCGGTGGCGCCGCCCCCGATGACGTTGCCAGCGGCGACGAGGGCGGGTGTGCCTGCAGGGTCAATTCAGGACCCAGCTCCCCCGCGGGCGCACTCGCGGCCTTGATCGCGCTGGGCGCGGTCGCCGCGCGGCGGCGTCGCGCCCGAGAGGCCGGGCGGAGCGGGGCCGCGGCGAACTGAAGGTCTGTCTGCCGTCGAGGGTCGGCATCGATGTGGACGATGTCGACGATGTCGAGGATGCCGCGCGCGAACCGACAGGTCAGGCCCTGACACGCGCAGCGGACGATGCGCTAGCGCACGGACGCCACCCATGTTAACGCTCACATCGGAGGTTTCATCATGTTCACGATATTCCGCGCAGGTCTGACGCTCGCTGCTGCCTCGCTGGCGCTCGCGGTGAGCTCGACCGCGGTCGCGAAGCCTTACAAGGGAGCAGAGCTCTACTCGGCCCAGGGCTATCTTCACGGTCGCTTCGAGATGCGCATGCGTATGGCGCGCGGGAGCGGCATCCTGTCGACCTTCTTCACCTACAAGAACGGCTCAGAGATGTCCGGCGCCTTCTGGGAGGAGATCGATATCGAGGTCTTCGGGAAGGACAACGCCCGGAGCTGGCAGTCCAACATCATCACCGGGATGGGCACGAGGACCACGTCGGAGAAGGTTCACGACGCGGGCGTCTCCCTCGCGGACGGATATCACACCTACGCGCTGGAGTGGACGCCGGACTACGTCGCCTGGAGCATCGACGGGCGAGAGATCAAGAGGTCGACGGGCGCGCAGGTGACCGCCCTGAAGAACCCCCAGTCCCTGCGCTTCAACACGTGGTCCTCCGATGCCACCGAATGGGTCGGAGCGTTCGACGATTCCGCCCTCCCGCAGCGCCAGTTCGTCAACTGGATCAAATACTATCGCTATAACAACGGAGCCTTCGAGCTCGCGTGGCAGGACGATTTCAACTCCCTGGACAGCGCGCGATGGAGCAAAGCGGACTGGACGTTCGACGGGAACCGCGTGGACTTCGACCCGCAGAACGTGACGGTGAAAGATGGTACGCTGGTGCTGTCGCTGACACGGGAGGGGCAGACCGGGTTTACCGGAGATGTGCCCCGCGATGAGGACCCCGGGTCGAGCACCAGCGCGGGCGGGGGCACGACGGCGGCCAGCTCCTCCGGCAGCGGCGCGGGCGGGGGCACGACGGCGGCCAGCTCCTCCGGCAGCGGCGAGGGCGGGGGCACGACGGCGGCCACCTCCTCCGGCAGCGGCGAGGGCGGGGGCACGACGGCGGCCACCTCCTCCGGCAGCGGCGAGGGCGGGAGCACGACGGCGGCCAGCTCCTCCGGCAGTGGCACGCCGGGCGAGGGAGGTGGGAGCGACGGAACCACGCCGGACGAGGAGTCCTCCGACGGAGGTTGCGGGTGCGTCGCCGCCGGAGCGAGCACCACGGCGAGCTCGTGGGCCGCGGCGCTCACCCTGGGGCTCTCCGCCCTGGCGATGCGACGGCGCCGGCCCCGCGGCTGACCTCGCAGGATGCTCGAAGGCGCCGCGGGGCGGGGGGGTTCTCGCCGCCGCGGCCGTGACGACCACCGGGCCCCGCGGGGCGGGGCTAGACCTTCTCCCAGCGCCTGCTCTCGGCGGATCGGAAGAGCGCGTCGATGACCCGCATGTTGCCGACCGCGACGTCGATCGAGTTCTCGACGGGGCTGCCCGTGCGGATGGCGCGCGAGAACGCCTCGCTCTGCAGGTGGTACTGGTCGACGACCGGGAACGAGGTGACCTTGGCCGAGCTGCCGTTCAGCGTCGAGCCGTCATCGAGGAAGATCTTGCACGGCTGGTCGGCGGGGGCGTTGAACGGGATCTCGATCTCGATGCGGCCCTTGGTGCCGAGCGCGTTCACGCGCTGGTAGGCCACCGCCTGCGTGCTGCACGTGAACGTCAGGTGCGAGCCGCCATAATCGAGCAGGCCCGAGGTCAAGCGATCGGTGCCGAACTCGGGATCGCGCTCGACGAGCGCCATCGCCCGCACGGGCTCGCGCCCGAACAGCAAGCGCGACGTGTTCACCGCGTAGCAGCCGATGTCGTAGAGCGCGCCGCCCCCGACTTGCTCCCTGTTGCGGATGTTTGTGGCGTCGCGGTTGAAATACGAGAACACCGCCTGGACGCTGACCAGCTCGCCGATCCGGCCGCTCCGCACCCAGTCCCTGGCCTGCTGCCACTGCGGGTGGTAGCGGATCATGAACGCTTCGGCGATTTGCTTGCCCGTCTCGTGCTGCACGTCGGCCAGCGCCGCGGCGTCCTGGGCGCTGAGCGCTATCGGCTTCTCGCACAGGACGTGCTTGCCGGCGCGGGCCGCGCGCGCCGACCACTTCACGTGCAGGTGGTTGGGCAGCGGGTTGTAGACAGCCTCGATCTCCGGATCGTCGAGCAGCTCATCGTAGCTGCCGTACGCCTTCGGGATCCCGAGCGACTGCGCGGCGGCCCGCGCCTTGCCGATGTCGCGCGACGCCAGCGCGGCGATCTGGGTCAGGGGCCCCCGCTTCATGCTGGGCAGGCTGACCTTCAATGCGAAGTTGCTCGCCCCGAGGACGCCCCAGCGCACAGGGGTGATGGATTCGCTCGACTTCGGATCTTGTGCAGATGTGGACATGGGCACCTTGCGGCGCGCGACGCTGGTGGCCGACGGCGCGCCTGGAAACGCTCGACGTGAATCGGCCCGACGGGCAGGGACAGGGGCTGGAAGGAGCGCGCGCCCTGCGCTAGGAGCGGAGAGGGCGAGAGCAGGGCGCGGCGCCTCAGAAGGCGGCGTCTCGGTGCTTGGACTTGTACTCCGCCTTGTACAGATCGTGGCAGGCCTTGCAGCTCGCCTTGGCGCCGTCGATATCGCCCTTCTTGGCCTTCTCTGCGCCTTCCTTCGAGATCGCGACCCACTTCGGCATCCCGGGCGGCGGCTTCGACGCCACGTAGTCCAGCGCCGACGCGATCTTCGCACCGTCGCCGCTCGTCGTCGCCGACTGCATCACCGTCTTCATCCAGCCCTGCATGGGACAGGCTTTCTGTCCTTTTGCGCCGCAGCCGAAATCTTTCCCCTCGGCAACCGATGTGGGGACGTCCGACGTCCCGCTCGCGGCCCACGCTGCGCCCGCAAAGCCGCCCGCAAAGCCGCTGGCAAAACCAATGCCGACGCTCATTATCATGGCACCGATCAGTTTCACGCTCATCAACATCCGATGTCTCCTGATCAGGGAAGGGGCGAGCTGACCCTCATGATCGCAGCTCGGAGACAAATTGTGATCGTTCACATGGAAGGGTCAATCGAAATTTGCCGGTGCGCAGCCATCCTCGTCCCGAATCGACGCGTGGCGGCGACCGGCCGTGGCGCGCGTGAGCTGTCACACGAACTTGGCTTGTGCGAGGCTGTAGGTTCCGGGAGCCCGGATGGTGCCCTTGCGCAGCACAGGCGCGGCTTCGACGGGGATGCGCGCGGCTCTGGACGCCCCCGCCAGCGTCGTCCTCCCTCGGGCAGGAGGGGCCCCGCGTGCCTGTCGATTGGCGTTGACTCCTGAAATGTGATCGTTCACATTCTGCTCAGGGGTATCCTTTCGCTTCACCCTCGGTGGGTCGTCCTGCGCGCCGAGGCCCTCGTCTTCTGATCGGTCTCGGTACCGCTTTCGTTCGCTCGGCAGTCGCTGAAGCCATTGCCGCTCGATGGTGCTCGGCGTCTCATCAGAGGTGATCCACCAGAGGCCACGACAAGCCCTGCTGATTCGACGGCTGTCGCGAAACCCTAGGTGCTGTCCACTGGAATTTTCTTGGGAGTCCGGCGAGGCAGACGGATGGCAACTTCGGGGGCGGCGTAACCTATGTTGCGGCGGGCTATGCTCAGCCCCTCCTCGGACCCAGCAGTGTCGTCACGCCGGCCCCGTCCGGTATCAGGTGCTCCAGGTTTCACCACGCTGGGCGAGGTGGGCTCCGCGATGCGAGCACCCGCTCTGAGGCATGGTCGCGAGATGCGGGTCCCCGCGCGTCGTCACCCCCTTGCATTATCGGAGAGCTAGATGAAGAAGCCGTCATGGCACGAGCTCCGTTCCTCAAGAGAAGTCGCCGCCGTTTGCGCGCTCGCGTTCGTGGCCGCGTGCACGGGCGCGCTGGGTGACACGACGGATGGCGCTGGGTCATCCTCTGGCGGGGAAGGAGATGAAACGCCGACGGGCTCGGATCCGCCCGCGTTCCAGCCCGCGGCCGGGATGCTGCGCCGTTTGACGAAAACGCAGTTCCGCAACGCTGTGCGCGACGTGTTCGGCGTCGAGGTCGATACCCATGAGCTCGACGACGACAGCTGGAATGGAAACTTTGCGACCATCGGCGCCGCGACCGTCGTGACCTCGGAGCGAGGCGTCGAGCAGTATCACACGGCCATAGAGAGCGCCGTCGACGCGGTGTTCGCGGATTCCGCGAGGCGAGACCGGTTCATCGGCTGCACGCCCAGCGGCGCGGAGAACGACGCTTGTGTGCGCGGCTTCCTCCAGGCGCTGGGGCTCCGGGCGTGGCGCCGTCCGCTCGAGGCCGCCGAGCTCGACCGGCTCGCGGCCGTCGCCACGAAGGCCGCGGCCGAGCTCGAGAGCCCCGTCGAGGGGGCCCGCTGGGCGACGGTGGCGCTCTTCACGTCTCCGAACTTCCTGTATCGCCCCGAGCTCGGAGCCCCGAGCGCCGACGGGTCGCTTCGCTTGACGGGCTACGAGATGGCGTCCCGGCTCGCGTTCCTTGTCTGGAACAGCCTGCCAGACCAGGAGCTGCTCGATCAGGCCGCGAGCGGGGAGCTCGGGACGGTGGACGGGATCCGCGCCGCGGCGACGCGGCTGCTCGACGCGCCCGCCGGGCGCGAGGCGGTCGGCGCCTTCGCCGAGGAGTACATGCGGCTCGATCGGATCAGCACGCAGGCGAAGGACTCGAAGCTCTTTCCGGAGTACAGCCCGGCGCTGCAAGCGGCGATGGTCCGCGACATGCGAGGCACCTGGGAGGTGCTCGCGTTCGACGATCGAGCGAGCGCGCTCGACCTGTTCTCGACAACGAAGGCCGTCGTCAACAGCGACCTCGCCGAGCTCTACGGCCTCGACACGGCCGGCCTCGGCTCGGGCGCCTTCGAGGTCCGCTCGTTGCCCGCGGACGGCCCGCGCATCGGGATCCTCAGCAAAGCGGGCTTCCTCTCGCAGTTCGCGAACCAGAAGGAGGGCTCTCCCACCTTGCGCGGCAAGTTCATGCGTGACGCCCTCATGTGCACGCCCATCCCGCCGCCCCCCGGCGACGTCGCGCTGGAGCTCCCGGAGCCGCCCGCGGACAAGCCCCTGACGAAACGCCAGCGGCTCGAGATCCACCGGACCGAGCCCGCCTGCGCCGGCTGCCATGGATACATGGATCCGCTGGGCCTGCCGCTCGAGACCTTCGACGCGATCGGCCGCTTCCGCACGACAGACCACGGCCTGCCGATCGACCCGAGCGGCGAGTTCGACGGGCAGCCGGTCGCCGACGCGCGCGCGCTCGGCATGACGCTCAGCGCGGACGCCTCGGTCGCGGAGTGCCTCGTCCGCAAATACTACACGTATGCAGCGGGCCACGAGGAGAGAAAGGTGGATAAGCGCGTGCTGAACGCGCTGACCGCTGCGTTCGAAGGGTCGGGGTACGAGCTGCGCGAGCTGGTCCTCGACGTCGTGACGAACGACGCTTTCTCGTCCGTCGCCCCCCAACCCTGATCGCAGGTACCCCCAATGACGAACAAAGCTTTGAATCGACGAACTGTTCTCCGGGGCATGCTCGCGACGGGCGCCGCCGTCACCATCCCGCTCCCCTTGCTGGAGATCATGCTGAACGAGAGCGGCACGGCGCTCGCTCAGACGAAGTCCCCTGTCTCGCCGCTCTTCGTCACGTGGTTCTTCGGGAACGGCACGCTGCCCGGCCGCTGGAAGCCGTCGCGCACGGGCTCCGGTCAGGCCTGGGACCTCAGCCCCCAGCTCCAGCCGCTCGCGGACCTCAAGTCGTACCTCACGGTGATCAGCGGCCTCGAAAACAAGCTCGTTGTGTCCGGCGTCGAGCACCCCACGGGGTCGGCGGGGGCCACGACCGGCGCGCCGCTCAGCGGGAACGCCGTGCGGGCCGCATCCATCGACCAGGTCGTCGCGAACGCCATCTCGGAGGGGGCGCCGTACCGCTCTCTCGAGGTGGGATTGACGCCGGCGACACCGGGCGGCCCTCAGGACTCGCTGCACACCGTCTCGCACAGGGGGCCGAACGCGCGCAACAACCCGGAGTTCGATCCGAAGGCCGTGTTCAATCGACTGTTCATGAGCGGCTTGCCCGAGCCCAGCGATGACGGCGCGGCTCAGGCCGCGAAGCTCGCGAACGTCCGGAAGAGCGTGCTCGACTCCATCCAGCAGGACGGCGCGAGCCTGCAGCAGCGGCTCGGTGCGGCCGACAGGCAGCGCGTGGAGCAGCACCTCGAGTCGATCCGCGCCATCGAGCGTCGCCTCGAGACGACGGCCTCCGGCGGCGGTCCGACGGCGGCGTGCAAGAGCCCGGCGGCGCCCACCGCCGGCAAGGATGCGCGGAGCGAAGCGCCCCCCGACGTGAACGCCGCCATGGTCGAGCTCTCGGCGCTCGCGCTCGCCTGCGAGCGGACCCGCGTGCTCTCGTTCATGTTCTCGCTGCCCGCCGCGCACGTCTACTACCGGCACCTCGCGCAGGACATGAACGACGACTTCCACGACACCATCTGTCACGGGGATGCCGGAGATCAATCGAGCCAGCCCCGCGTCGAGAAGGGCGTGATCTACACGATGCGCTGCCTGAGCGAGTTCTTGACGAAGCTCAAGAACACGCCTCACGGCAGCTCGAACCTGCTCGACAGCTCGCTCGTGTACGTCACGTCCGACACCGCCTGGGGCAAGGTGCACACGAGGACGGAATGGCCGGTGCTCTTCGCCGGGAAGGCCGGAGGGCGGCTGCGCGGCGACGAGCACCACAACTTCCCTGGCGACAACCTGAGCAAGGCGCTCCTGACGGCCGCCCAGATCATGGGCTTGCCCGTGACGGAGATCGGCGTCGACGCGGGGCGGGTCACCTCGCCGCTCGCGGGCGTCCAGGTCTGACCGCGGCGTCGCGGCGTGTGGAAGAGGCGCTCCGCAGGCGCCCGCCGACCCGCCCGCGCCGCTGCATCATCCCAACGTAGGATACGAACTCTATGGACTCGATTTCATCGTTCGCTACAGCGCGGCTCGTCTGCGCGAACCGCACCGCCATCAATGACCCCGGTCCGAGTCCCGATACCGCAGGGATGCCGAGTATCTGCGCAACGCCGGCGATGGCTCTGCTTGCGCTGCTGCTTACGATCGCCGGATGCAGCAGCACCGAGACAGGCGGCACGGGGGGCACCGGGGGAACCGCGGGAGCCCCGCCGGGCGATGCCGCTACGCACGACGCCGCGTCGGGCTCGGGTGGCGGCGGTGGCTCGGGTGACGGCGGCGGCTCGGGTGGCGGCGGCGGCTCGGGTGGCGGCGGTGGCTCGGGTAGCGGCGGTGGCTCGGGTGGCGGCGACGCCGCTCCAGATCTGGCAAGCTATGCGAGCGGGTTGGACAAGCTGTTTGTCGATGCCCCGTGCGACCCGTCGACGCCCTTGCCGCTGGCCCGCATGGCGACGTGCAACCATCCGCCCAACACCCAGCGCATCGAGAAGCAGGTGATCTTCGGCGGCGATCCGAGCACGACGTACTCGGTCAAGCTGCGGGTGCGCGGGATCTGGGAGCCGACGGACATCGAGGGGGGGGAGATGCCCATGAAGCCGTTCATGATCGGCGGCAGCATTGGCCCCAGCGACTCCATCAACTACCAGCAATATTCGATTGAGGTGAGCGAGCCCCACCAGACGTACTGGCTGAACAATTATCAGTACCGCGCTCACGACATTCACAAAGAGGACTACGAGGCGACGATCCAGGTCAACGGCGGCGCCATGGTCAAGGTGGTGATGAACGACGGCAACGAACGCCAGATCGCCAATTGGACCAAGGACTATTTCGAGGGGCTGCCACCGTACGACACGGCGCCGACCACCGGCCAGATGCTGCGCCTGGACGTGGTGTCGGTGAGCAAGTAGGGCGTGTCGGCAAGCCCGTGCTCCGGCAGCGGACAGCTGTTGAGCACGCGCTCACCCACACCGCGGCGCGGAGGGGCCACCGCGCGCACGATGGGCGCCAGGAGAGACCTGTTCGACCTCCGGCGCGCAGCAGCGAGCCAGAACCTCGAGGCGGCCCAGCAAGCTGATCGAGGAGGCGGGGCAACCTGTTGGAGCTCGATGAGCTCCAACAGGTCCGGCCCGCTAGCGAACCGCCTTCAACAGGCCGAGGCGGTACGGGAGCTGCGAGTATTCGCCGCCCGAGCTCGGATTGCGTCCTTGATACAGGAACTGCAGGTTGCAGGTGTCGATCGTCGCGGTTTCGTCGTTGCCGTCGCGCAATAGCTCGCCATGGCTTATGTCGTCGCTCCAGTCGGCGACGCCTGACGCGTAGGTGACGTTGTTTTGACCTGCGAACGGCGCGTTCCAGGTGTGCGCGAGCGGGGTCCACGCGCCGTCGAGGCGATCCGCGGTGAACGAGCGATAGAACCTGGCGCCCGTCGGGCCAATGGCCTCGATCATGGTCAAGTACTTGTTCATGCCTTTGATCTTGTACGTGGAGCTCCCCTCGAACAGATTGTTGCGATTCGAGTCCTGAAGGGCAATTGAGACCGGGCCGAACCCGCTCGGGAAATTCTGCAGGGTGGTCTGGCTGCGGTACATCCGACCGTCGTCGCCGGTGAAGAAGAGGTAACAGTTGGCGCTGTCACAGATCACCCAGTAATCGATGGGCAGGCTGGGCATGCCTGCGGGCGTGGACGCGAAGAAGTTCTGGGGTCTGGTCCAGGTGTCCGGGCGACTCGGGTCGCTGGTCGTGGAGAACTGCGGCGGCTGCGATTGATAGATGAGGTACCACTTGTTCTGAGGCCTGAAGAAGAACATCTGCGGCGCGCACCGGTAGCCGCTGAAGCCAGGCGTGCGATCCATGTAATATTGCGGCGCGGACGCGGCCTGGGACCAATCGGTGAAGTTCAGGTAAGTCATCTGCCAGTTTCCGGCGGTGTTCGCCGTGGTGGCGTAGATGTGCCATCGGTCGTTGAAGAAGGAGACCGTCGGATCTTTGATGGACACGATGTTGTGAGTCGCGTCGGACTTCGGGCCCACCAGCGCGCCGCTCGACTGCCAGCGGAAGGTGGTGGGCAAGCCGCAACTTTCGCCGCCGCCGCTGCCGCCGCTGCCGCCGCTGCCCCCGGAGCCACCGGTACCCCCGGAGCCTCCGGCGCCCCCGGAGCCCCCGGAGCCCCCGGCGCCCGTGCCCGAGCTCACGGGCGTGATCCGGAACTGCTGATTGGTCCCGCCGTTCGAGGCCCATTGAACCAAGGCGGTGCCGTCCGCGGTGCCGCGGGCGTAGACGTCCAGGGATTTGCCGCTGTTGCGCGCGGTGAGGCGCACGACGCCGCTGGCGACGTCCGTGAACGACCACTGCTGGTTTTCCCCGGTCCAGCAGGAGTATTGCTGGATGCGGGCGCCGTCGGTGGTGGAGGCGCCTGCGACGTCCATGCAACGGTTGCTGTTGACGTTGCGGATGCGATAGTAGCCGCCGCCTGCCGATTCCATGCGGAACTGTTGCCGCGTCGAGCCGTTGCAGCCGGCGATCTGCAAGGCCGCTGCGTCAGCGGTGCTGCCGCCAGCCACCTCGACGCATTTTCCACTCTGGACGCCGACGATCGTGTAGGTAGCCGCTGTATCGATGGTGACGCCTTCGGCCAAGGCGTCGAGCTCGTGACCGTCTTCATCGAGCGGCTCGGCGGAGACGCACGCAGCCGTGGCGGCGAACGTCGTGAGCAGCGACCATCGCCTGAATCGGATTCTCATCATCATCCCCTCTGTTCAAAGGTATACGAAGCGGGAGGTAAGACACATAGGAAGGCGCCCGGGATCGGCTGCGCAAGCTCGGCCCTACGGGTAGACTCCGTCGAGCCGCGACCAAGCGGACGAGCCTGCGCAGCGATCTCCGGGCGCGCGGATCTCCGTGAACCGCGCGTCAGCGCGTTCAGCGTCAGCGCCCCAGGTAGTTCATCAGCCAGGACATGGCGGGGCGCATCTGGCCGCTGCTGCTCATGAGCCCTGAGTTGGCCACCCACGTCTGGCCGCTGATGTACCCCCACAGCGTGATGCCTTTCACGCTCGGATGGTCGTAGAACATGGGAAACTGGCTCTGCATCACGTTGAGCTGCTGCGTGTCGTTCGCCAGGTTGATGTCGTACTCGGTGATATAGACCGGTAGACCGGTGCCGGCGAGCCGGTCGAGGAAGCCTTTTACCGTGCTCGTCGGCATCGAGTACGCGGCGTGGGCCTGAGCGCCGATGCCATCGATGGGAGCCCCTGCCGCCCGGATCTTATTGACGATGTTGATCGTGTTCTGGTTATCAGAGCTGTACTCGATGTTGTTGTAGTCGTTGAGCAGCAGCTTGGCGTTCGGGCAGTACTGCCGCGCCCACTTGAACGCTTGCACGATCCAGTCGTAGCCGCTCGCGCCCGCGCCGCCGAGGGCGTTCATGTACACCGGGGTGGTGTGCGGGGGCGGCTCGTTCACGACGTCGATGATGGCGACGTCCGGGTAGCGCTGGCAGAACGCCTGGATCCACTCTTCTACCTCTGCGCGCTGCTCGCTCTGCGATAGACCGGAGAGCCAGCCCGGCTGCTGAGCCCCCCAGATCAGGGTGTGGCCCTTGTAGGGAATGCCCTTCTCGCGAGCGTAATTCCGGACTCGGTCCATGCCGGACCAGTTCATGACGTCCCGCGTGCCCTCGATGGAGCCCCACTTGCCCTCGTTTTCTGGGCTGAGCTGGTTCCAGTACCGGGACAGATCCGATCGCACCTGCCCGCCGGTGGTGATGTTGCCGACGAACTTGGCGCCCCCGGCGCCCCCCGAGCCTCCGGCGCCCCCGGAGCCCCCGCTACCTCCGGTTCCCCCGGTTCCCCCGGTACCACCGGTGCCACCGGAGCCTCCGGAGCCTCCGGCGCCGGTGCCCGAGCTCACGGGCGTGATCCGGAACTGCTGATTGGTCCCGCCGTTCGAGGCCCATTGAACCAAGGCGGTGCCGTCCGCGGTGCCGCGGGCGTAGACGTCCAGGGATTTGCCGCTGTTGCGCGCGGTGAGGCGCACGACGCCGTTGGCGACGTCCGTGAACGACCACTGCTGGTTTTCCCCGGTCCAGCAGGAGTATTGCTGGATGCGGGCGCCGTCGGTGGTGGAGGCGCCCGCGACGTCCATGCAACGGTTGCTGTTGACGTTGCGGATGCGATAGTAGCCGCCGCCTGCCGATTCCATGCGGAACTGCTGCCGCGTGGAGCCGTTGCAGCCGGCGATCTGCAAGGCCGCCGCGTCGGCGGTGCTGCCTCCAGCCACCTCGACGCATTTCCCGCTCTGGACGCCGACGATCGTGTAGGTCGCCGCGGTGTCGATGGTGACGCTCTCTGCCGATTCGTCGAACTCGTAGCCGTCGTCATCGAGCGGCTCGGCGGAGATGCACGCGCCGAGGGCGAGCGTCGCTAGCAGGGGCCATCGTTCAAATCGCGTTCTCATGAGACTCTCCTGTACCCAAGCGGGCATGTCGTAGGCCGTGGCGTGAAGCGGCCCCTTGGGCGCATAAATAAGTTGCTACTATGGCGTCGCTTCTTCATGGGGCGGGCGCGCGGATCGCCGTGGAGACGAGGCCTCGCTCCCAGCGCTGCTGAGGCGCGACCGCGACGTTCGCGGGCTCACCGTTGCTCGTCCAGGATGGCCGAGCGAACGGAACCGATGCCGAGATTGTCTGGCTGACGAAGGTCTCGGTGCGCATGACCACCCTTCCGAAGCGAAGCAAAAGAATACCGACGGGTCCCAATGTGAACGCTCACATATTAGATGTCAACCATCAAAGGCTGTTGAGTGAAAAACGGCCCCTTCGATGCACACGTAAGTTGTTGATACGGTGTCGCTTTTCCAGGGAGGCCGGATTGGGTGTAGAAATGCTCTGTGCGCCCAGGCCAGCTACCGCACTTGGGACTTGACGTCTCCGAGGGGTTTGGACTTCCCTCTTCGCTCCTCTACATTGGACCTCCTTTTCCTACATTGGGATTGCCTCTGCCCCGTTGGTCGCCAACGCAAACGGTCGGAGGTATCGGAGGTAGGAGAGCGCGGCGCGAAGCTTTGTTGACGCCTGCTCACCGGTAGATCTTGAGCTCTCTCGCCCTGGTCGGGGGGGAATTCAAATCGGGTCCGGGCCAGTGGGGCGACCCCCGCACGCAGATCTCCGTCGTGCGCGAGAACGTCGCGCTGCTCGTTCGCCGATCGCCGCGCGACGCGCTGCAGGTCGGCGGGGCGTGGTAGATCCTACGCCCGCAGCATGAAGGCCCAGCTCGACATCCCGGCGCCTCCTTCGCGCGCGTCCGCCCGGGGGCGGAGAGGGGCAGGATGAGCGCGGCGCGCGACGAGCCGACGACGCTGGTCCGCACCCAGCGGCGCGACGGCTCCAGCGCGGAGCCGCGGCCGTTCCTCTTCCTCGTCTTGCAGTGTCAGCGGCCGCTGGATCCGTCCGCGCGGCTGCCGCTCGACGGGATCGACGAGGTGCGCTTCGGGCGGGGCCCGGTGCGCTCGATCGATCGGCGGACCGAGGGGGAGCGGGCGCTGCTCGACGTGCGCCTCGAGGACGGCTGGGTGTCGTCCCGGCACGCGCGGATCACCCGCGAAGGCGGCCGGCTCCGCCTGGAGGATCTCGGCTCGACGAACGGCACCTTCGTGAACGGCGTCCCGCAGCGGAGCGCGCTCCTGGCCGAAGGGGATCTGATCGAGCTCGGGCACACGTTCTTCCTGTTCCGCGAGGCCGCCGCGCCCGACGATCCGGCGGGCGACGCGGCCCAGGCGGCGGATCCGCCGTTCGGCCTCGCCACCTTTGCGCCCGAGCTGGCCGAGCGCTTCGGCTCCCTCCGGGCCGTCGCGCCCGCGCCCATCCCCGTCGTTCTCCAGGGCGAGAGCGGCACCGGCAAGGAGGTCGTCGCGCGCGCCGTCCATGCGCTCTCGGGGCGGCCCGGCCCGTTCGTCGCCATCAACTGCGGCGCGCTGCCCGAGAGCCTCATCGAGTCCGAGCTGTTCGGCCACAGGAAGGGCGCCTTCTCGGGCGCGGCCGAGGATCGGCCCGGCCTCATCCGCGCGTCCGACCGGGGCACGCTCTTCCTCGACGAGATCGGCGACCTGCCCGCGGCGTCGCAGACCGCGTTCCTGCGCGTGCTCCAGGAGTCGGAGGTGGTCGCGGTCGGCGCGACGCGCCCTGTGAAGGTCGACCTCCGCGTCGTCGTGGCCACGCACCGCGATCTCCCGGCGATGGTGGAGCGCGGCGACTTCCGGGGCGATCTCTTCGCGCGCCTCTCGGGCTTCGTGCTCGAGCTGCCGCCCCTGCGCAGGCGCCGGGAGGACCTCGGGCTGCTCATCGCCGCGCTGCTCCGCCGCGCCGCCCCGGACCGGGCGGCGTCGATCTCGCTCGGCTGCGAGGCGGCGCGCGCGCTCCTCCTGCGCGAGTGGCGGCTCAACGTCCGCGAGCTGGAGAAGTGCCTCTCGACCGCGATCGTGCTCGCCGGCGGCGGCCGGGTGGAGCTCGACCACCTTCCGCCGCCCGTCGTCGTGCCGCGGAGCAGCCACCCGCCCGAGGCCTCGAAGCCCGACGCCCAGCCCGGCGAGCGCCAGCGGCCCGCCGAGGAGGACCAGCAGCGGCGCGAGGCGCTCATCCGCCTCTTCCGCGAGCACCGCGGGAACGTCAGCGCGGTGGCGCGGGCGATGGGCAAGGGGCGAACGCAGATCCACCGGTGGATCGCGCGTTATGGCATCGAGCCAGGCGACTATCGGGACGGGTGAGCGCGCGGCTGGGCGACCGCACCGCCGCCCGTCGGCGAGGCGGCCACCGCTCAGGGACAGAACTGCGCGCCGGGGGACGGCAGGCCTCTGGGCAACAACGGCGCGAACGGGGAGAACGGGAAGTCCCGGACGACATCCGATGGGTGGTTGAGAAACACCGTGATCGGATGGCCCCATGTGCGCTCGCCGCCCTCGCACTTCTGGAAGTCCCGGTCGCCCTCCACGAGCCCCCCGTCGGTGACGGCGCACTTGTGGAGCGGCGGACAGTCCGTGACGAGGAGCGATTCATCGCAGGCGCCGACCGAGGTCGCGACGCAGTCGATCTCGCCCTCGGCGCCGGCGCAGAGGCGTTCTCCCACGTACGCGGCGTGATCGGTCCAGTATTCACCCGTGCAGGCGAAGGCGTGCTGATAGATGGCCTGTCCGGAGAACTCCCGCGGAGTCGGAGCGGGGTTGAAGTTGCCGTTCCTGTCCACTTCGTTCATCCCCGCCTTGAGCCGGGGGTGGAGGGGCTCATTGCCCCACAGGTTTCCGTAGAACGCGCCCTCGCGCCAGCTGAAGACATCGGCCTCCGCCGCCGGATACACCGCGGCGCGGAACTCTGCCTCGGCCACGGAGATGGCGCCGGGCGGCGCCGGGGGGCTTGGCCGAGGGCGGCTCGCGACGCTGAAGTGGCGGACCTTCTGGAGCGCCGCGGCGCCGCTCCCGGCCGGCGTGGCGAGGCTGGCGCGGACGCTCGTCCGCGGGCCGCTCATGAGGCTGAAGTAGGCGCTGGAAGGGCAGACGAAGCGGAGCGCAGGCTCAGCGCGCCCGTTGCAACCCACCTCGCTCTGATTGATGTGTTCGGGGGAGCCGGCGTCGCAGCCGCGGATACCGCTGCAGACGCGAAGCACCGTATCGCTGACGGGCAGCCCAGCGGCGCTCGCCGGGTCGTCGGAGCAGCCGGTCAGGGGCGCGCCGCCGGTCGCGATGTACACGATCGAGCCCGGGGTGCAGGAGCCGACGTGCTCGGCCGTCCATCCACAGCTGCGCGACGTGCCCTGGGAATCGACAAGGCACCGCCTGAAGCTCGGAATGGGCTCGCCGTCCTCCGTGGTCGTCACCACGCGGACGGAGGGCGCCGGCGTGAGGAGCCCCGGCCGGTGCTCAGGGAACGCCTGGCCTCGCATCGAGACGGTGATCGAGCGGCCCATGGCGTTCACGAGCGAGAGCATGCACGCCGAGACGAGCTGCTGGCACTTCGGCCCCGCCTGGTCCACGCCCCAGACAGGGCAGATCCCGATCTTGCCGTCGAATGTGAATTCCTCGCCTGTCGAGGTGTCGGTGTACGAGACGCTCTGGCCCTGCTCGAGGGCGCAGGCGACGAGATAGCGCATCACCTCGCGCGTGGGCTCGTGGCGGAGCTGGTAGCGGAGCGCCAGGTCGCCGCCGTCGTCGGCGTAGCTCGCGGTCGCGAGCGGGACGGTCACCATGACGGGATTGGCCCGCGGGTTCGCGATCAGCGCGTTTCGGGTGAGCGCTTCGGCGGAGAGGCCGTTGCCCCATACGCCCTGCACCGCGTCCTGGTACGCCAGCAGCTCGCTGGCCGTCCCGCCGCCGGCCAGCGTGTCACTGGCCGGCCCGAAGACCGACCCGACCGACGAGCCGCCGCTCGCCCCCTGCGCGGCGCGCGGTGGCGCGTCGAGCGGCGAGGCGTCGTCGCCGACGCCGGCGCAGCCCGCGCCGGCGCTCGAGAGCCCGAGACAGAACACAAGCACCCCAGGGATCCGGTAGATCATCACGCGGTCAGGTTCCTTTCTCACCCCGGCGAGCCGGATCATCGGTTCACGCGTCGCCGCTCGACCCCGGCGGGAGGAGCGCGCGTTCGATCTGGTCGAACCGCTGCTCCCAGAAGCCCGCCGAGATCGCCCTCGCTTCCTCGACGAACACGAGGGCGTCGCTCCCGGCGCCCGTCCGGAGGGCCGAGAGGGCCGCGCTGTGGAGCGCCTCCGCGTGCTCATGAAGGATCGCGGTATGCCGCGCCTCTTCCACGAGCGCGCGCCATGCCGCTGCGTTGAACCGACCGGCTGCCCGGTCGTCCAGGGCCTGTTGCACCAGGCGTGCCAGCGTCCGGGCGCAGGGGCTGAGGTTGGGCTCGGGGACGCTCGTGCGGGTCTCGGTCAGGTGGCGTGCCGCCTCGTCGTGCTCGCCCCGGGCGATGTGGATGCGGGCGAGGAGAAGGACGTCGTCCGGCGAAGGGCGCTTGTTGAAATAACGCCGCTGGAGGTCGAGGCTGCGGCGCGCGAGCGGGAGGGCCTCGTCCGGCGCGCCCAGCCAGTACCGCAGCTCCGCCAGGTTCAGCGTGGCCCAGCGCTCGAGCTGGGCATGGCCGAGCTCGCGGGCGAGGCGCACGGCCTCCCGCTGGTCCGCGACCGCGCGCCCTTCCTCCCGCCGCTTCACCCACATGAAGACCCGGTTGATGTAGGCGGTGCACAGGTGGAAGACGTCGCCGGCGCGCAGGCAGGCCTCGACGACCACCTCGGCGTGGCGCTCGGCCTCGTCGAGGCGCCGGGCCACCGAGAGCGAGGCGACGAGCACCAGCCGGGCGATGACGTGCGCCTCGTGGTCGCCGAGGGCGAGCGCGCCGCGGGCGGCCCGCTCCAGCTTGGGGATCCCCTCGTCGACGCGCTGATCGCGGCAGTCCGAGCGGCCGCTCGCGAGCAGGCAGCGCGCGTCGAGGCGCGCGTCGCCGAGGCCGGCGCCGAGCTCGGCGGCGCGCGCCGCGAGCGCCGCGGAGGCGGGGAAGTCCTCGAGCCAGTCGAGCGCGGTCGCCTCCTCGAGGAGCAGCTCGATCGCGCGGGCCCGCTCGCCCGCGGCCTCGGCGAGCGCCCGGGCCGCGCGCAGATCGGCGAGCGACTCGTCGAAGCGCTGCAGGCGGTAGCGCGCCCGGCCGCGGCCCGCGAGCGCGCGGCCGCGGGCCTCGGGGTCGTCGCGCTCGAGGAGGCCGATGAGGCGCAGGGCCGCGGTGAAGCGCTGCTCGGCCTCGACGACGTCGTGCCGGGCGAGCGCCTCGTCCGCGAGCTCGGCGTGCGCCGCCGCCGCCGCGGCCGCGTCCCCCGCGGCGGCGGCGTGGCGGGCGATCCGGGCGCGCGCCCCCGCGGCGCGCGGCGCGCCGAGGAGGCCCAGGAGGACGGCGGCGTGCAGCGCGCGGCGGCGGGCGGGCGGGATGCGCGCCTCGACGGCCTCGCGCAGGAGCGGGTGCCGGAAGGCGTAGCGCGGCGGCGACGCCGAGAGCGCGACGAGCACGCCGGCCCGGGCGAGGCGGGTGAGGCCGACGCCGGGGTCCAGCGCGCCGGCCGGCGGCGGCGCCCCCGCGGCGCGCAGGGTGGCCTCGAGCTCGGCCGGGGAGAGGTCGTCGCCGAGGATCGCCGCGCGCTCGAGCAGGTCCACGAGCGGCGGCGGCAGGGCCGCGAGCGCGCGCTCGGCCAGGCGCTCGCCGAGCGGCGCGGCCGACAGGGAGAGCAGCTCGTCCGGCGCGAGCGTCCAGCCCTCGCCGCCCCGGGCGCGCTGGATCGCGCCGCCGACGCGCAGGGCGCACGCCACCTCCACGAGGTCGCGCGGGACGCCGCGCGCCAGGGCGTGGAGGCGATCGAGCACGGCGCGGGGGACGAACTCCACCGGGCGGAGGCGGTCCTGGAGCAGCGCGCCCGCGGCCTCGGCGTCGAGCGGGCCGAGGTCGATCGCCACGCGGCGGGCGGCGCGCTCCCCGAGCCCCGGACGGAGCGACGCGATCGAGGGCCGCGCGGTGAGCACGATCGCGAGGCGCGCCGCGCTGCCCTCGGCGGTGGCGAGCTCGATCGCGTCGAGCGCGGCCGCGTCGGCGCGGTCGGCGTCGTCGAGCAGCAGCGCGAGCGGCGCGGCGGCCGCGAGGGCGGCTGCGAGCGCGCGGGCCTCGGCGTGGCGGCGCGCGCCCGGCGCATCGAGCAGCGGGGCGGCGGCCGGGGCTCCGGGGCCGGCGGCGAGCTGCCCAAGGGCGAGCCCGACGGCCGGCCAGGCGCGCATGGCCTCTGCCGCGCCGAGCCGCCCGGCGAGCGCCTCCTGGGCGCTCCCGTCGCGCTCGCCGCTGGCCGGCAGATCCAGGGCCGCCCGCAGGAGCGCGACGAGCGTCGCGCCGTGCTCGGCCGCTTCCGGCCGGAGCGCCGCCGCGGCGTGCACGGTCGCGCCGCCGGCGTGGAGCGCCGCCGCGAGCGCGCCGAGGAACCGGCTCTTGCCGTGCCCCTCGGCGCCGAGCGCGGTGATGAGCACCGGCCCGCCGCCGGCGAGCGCCTCCTGTGCGGCGGCGAGGGCTGCGCAGAGCGCCGCATCGCGGCCGCGCAGCGCGGTCTCGCCGGGCTCGTCGGGGGGCGCGATGCGCGGCTCGGGGGGGGCGTCGTGTGGAGCGGGCGGGGGATCGTGCGGGCCCTCCACGATCGCACGCCGCGCTTCGGCCGTGAGGATCGCCGGCGACGCGGCATCTGCGCCTCCCGGGCCGGCTGCCCATGTCTCCGCGTCCTCCAGCGCGGTGCCCGCGAGCGTGATGCCGTGTGTGCCCTCGCGCACCCGGAGCGGAGCCAGGTGGACCACGAAGGGCGGCTCCGCCGCGCCGGCCGCGGCGAGGCGCTGGGCCACCCGCGCCGCCGCGCGCACGCCGTCGTCTGGCGCGCCCGCGGCGGGGAAGGCGAGGACCATGCGCTCCCCGCGAAAGCGCGCCAGGATGCCGCCTTCGGCGCGCGCGATGTCGACGAGCGCGTCCGCGCGCTCGCGCGTGCGCAGGGCGAGCAGCGCCACCGCCCGACGTGGGCCCGGGGGGGGAGCAGGCGCGCCGGAGCGGCCTGGGGACGTGTCGGATCGGCCTTCCGCGATGTCCGATCGGCCTTGGGGCGTGTCGGATCGGCCTTCGGCGATGTCGGATCGGCCTTGGGGCGTGTCCGATCGGCCCTCGGCGATGTCGGATCGGCCCTCGGCGATGTCGGATCGGCCCTCGGCGATGTCGGATCGGCCCTCGGCGATGTCGGATCGGCCTTGGGGCATGTCGGATCGGCGTTGGGACGTGTCGGATCGGCGTTGGGGCGTGTCGGATCGGCCTTGGGACGTGTCGGATCGGCGTTGAGGCGTGTCGGATCGGCCTGCGGGCGCGCCGGAGGAAGCCGCGCGCCCTCCGGACGGGGCGATCCACGCTTCCAGCGACGCCGCGAGCGCGCGCGCCACGTCGCTCGCGCGGGCCGGGCGGGCCTCGGGCTCCTTCGCGAGGCACCGAAGGACCGCCTCGTCGGCGCCTTCCGGCAGCGGCGCGAGCGACGAGGGCGGGGCGGGGCGGCGCGCCACGTGCGCCTGCCGCACCTCGGCCGCCTCGCCGACGAACGGCGGCCGGCCGGTGAGCAGCTCGAAGATCACCGCGCCGAGCGCGTAGATGTCGGCCCGCGCGTCGACGGCGCGCGCGCCGAGGCACTGCTCCGGCGCCATGTACGCCGCCGTCCCAAGGACCGCCCCGGTGCGCGTCAGGTCGGGGCCGAGCGCCGCCGGCGCGGCGCCTTCGGCGCGCGCCAGCGTCGCCAGGCCGAAGTCGATCAGCGTGACCTCCCCGCCCGGCCGCAGCCACACGTTTTCGGGCTTGAGATCGCGGTGCACAAGCCCGGCGTCGTGCACCGCGTCCAGCGCGACCGAGAGCCCGCGCACGATCGCCGCCGCCTGCTCGAGCGGCATCGCGCCGGCGCCCGGCAGGTCCGCGAGGCGGCGCGCGAGCGAGCTGCCCTCGAGCCGCTCCAGCACGAGGAACGGGCCGAGCTCTCCCGAGAGGCCGCCGCCGAGCAGCGCGGGGACCAGCGGCCGCGCGAGGCGGGCGAGCGCCGCGGCCTCGCGCTCGATCCGGCCGTCGTCCCGCCGGCGCGCCACCTTGAGCGCCACGGCGCGTCCGTCGCCCTCGCGCGTCGCCGCGTAGACGCGCGCGAACCCCCCTTGCCCGAGCAGCCGCTCGATACGGAACCCGCCGACGCGGAGCCCGGGGGCGAGCGGAGACGGATCGTGGTCGAGCGCCTCGTGCTCGCGCTCGTCGGCGATCGTCGACGACGGCGCGGCCGGTGACGTGAGCCCGTGCGCCGGGCACGCGGCGCCGGCCTGCCCTGGGAGGCGGCGATGGCACTCGGAGCAGCGCATGGGACGCGAGTATACTGGGGTAGGATGCCATGCGGCCGCCTGCCGACCTCAACCAGGAAGAGACCGCCGTCATCTCGGGACGCCCGCTGGAGCTCGAGGCGAGCGCCGCCGGCGACGCGCTCCCCGCCGGCGCGGTGGTCGGGGGTTACGTGCTCGACGATGTGCGGCTCGGGGGCGGCTTCGGCGTCGTGCACCGCGCCGTCCCGGTCGGGGGCGGCGCGCCTGTCGCGCTGAAGGTCCTCCGCCGCGGCCTGTCGCTCCTGCCGGCGATCCTCCGGCGCTTCCAGCGGGAGGCGGAGGTGCTCGCGCGGCTCAGGCACCCGGCGATCGTCGAGGTCCGCGGCGTGGGCGCGCTGGACGACGGCCGGCCGTACATCGCGATGGAGTGGGTCGAGGGCCGGAGCCTCGCGGCCGAGCTGCGCGCGCGGGGCGCCTTCTCGCCGCGGGAGGCGGCCGCCCTGCTCGAGGAGGTCGGCGGCGCGCTCGCCGCCGCGCACGCGATCGGCGTCGTGCACCGCGACGTGAAGGCCCAGAACGTCATGGTCTGCTCTGGCGCGGGCGGGCCCGGCGCGCCGGGCGTGAAGCTCGTCGACTTCGGCATCGCCAAGCTCCTCCGGCCGCGCGACGTCGATCGCGCGCGCGGCGGCAAGAGCAGCAGCCTGATCCTCGGCACGCCGCTCACGATGGCCCCCGAGCAGATCCTCGGCGGCGCGGTGGACGCGCGCACGGACATCTACGCGGTGGGCCTGCTCGCCTACCAGCTCGTGACGGGCGAGCTGCCGTTCCAGGGGGCCGATGCGGTCGAGACCGAGGAGATGCACCTGCGCGCGCCGCCGCCCTGCCCGAGCGACCGCGCGCCCGTGTCGGCGGCGTTCGACGCGGTGGTGCGCCGCTGCCTCGCGAAGGAGCCGGCGGACCGGTACGCGGGCGTGCCCGAGCTGCTCGCCGCCCTGCGCCGCGCGGTCGCCGCGCCGGGCCGCCAGATCGTGGCGCCCGCGGCGCGCTCGCCGGCCGACGCTCGCCTCCAGGGCGACCGCGCGCAGGGGCAGCGGGCGCCTGGGGGGCCGTGCGCCGCGCTGCTCGTCGAGGCCCGGCTCTCGGCGCCGGACGACGCCGGCGACGAGGCGCTCGCCGACGTGGAGCGCCTGGTCCAGGCGGCGCGCGCGGCGCTCGTCGGGCTCGGGGCGACGCTCGTGGTGGAGAGCGCCGACGCGCTGCTGGCGGCGCTGCCCGCGCCGTACGATCGCGCGCCGGAGCGGGCGCTCGGCTGGGCCCTCGAGCTCTGGGCGGCGCTCGGCGCGCGGGCCGGCGCGAGCCCCGAGGTCCTCCCGCGTCTGGCGCTGCACGCGGCCGAGCCCGAGGCGCTTCGCGGCTGGGCGCCCGCCGCGACCGGGGCAGGCGTGTTCGTGACGGAGGCGTTCGCGGAGCGGCTCGCCAGGGAGGGCGGGGAGGGGGAGGCCGGGCGGATCGAGCGCGCGCCGCTCCGGGGCGAGGGCGGCGCGCTGCGCCGGGTGGCGTCGTGAGCGCCGCGGCCTGACGCGGGCAGGGGCTGTCACGGCCCCTGCCACAGGGGTGTCACAGGGGCGATGTGACAGGGGACAGCCGGGCTGTGGCAGGCAGGGCGCCTGCGCGGCGTGGAGCCGTCCCGCCGCGAGCACGGCAACGGCGGCGAACGGCGCCTCCGCTGCGCGTCGCTCCCAGGAGATCGGTGGGAATGGCCGGCGGTGGACGCCGCGCGCCGCGCGCTGCGCGCCAGCCGCGCCGCGCGCTGGCAAGGGGCTTGCGATGGCGCTCCGCCGCGAGGCGCCGCCGCGGCCGTGCCACTCCTGGCGCGCTGTGCGGCTGGGCGCCTCTGCCTCGCAAACAAGCGAGCCAAGGAGACATCGCCATGCGCATCGTTCGCTCTGCATTCGCCTTCGTTGCCCTGTTCGCCGCCGGCTGCGCCGTCGAGTCGGCCGACCCTGATCTCATGGTCGACGCCCCGCCCCTCTCGGAGAGCTGGATCGTCAGCAACCTCCCGGTGAACGCGACCTGGGACTCGGGACTGGTCGCCAACCTCTCGCCCTCGCGGTACATCCACTGCCACGACGATTACGGCCCGGGGTACATGTTGACGAGCCTCACCGTGTTCCAGGAGCCGGTCGCCACTCCCGCCGATTTCATCGCCAGGATGACCGCCAGCTGCCGCGACTACGACCTCCTGGATCCCGCCCTGCCGTGGACCGGCGCGTCGATGACGAAGCCCATCTTCGCTGCGCCGAGCGTCGGCCCCGGCCCCTTCTCGATCCAGGTCCCCGCGAACGACTCGTATCCCATCGGCTTGCAGCTGAGGGTGAGCGGCGGTGGCACCCACGTGAAAGACGTGCGCATCAAGTACGCCCACAAGGACGCGACCGGGATGGCCCTCGACGTCGCCGCGCCGGCCTACACGAGCTGGGCGATCGGGTACGCCGGGACCATCGTGAACCTGGACTGCCCGAACCAGCAGGTGCTGACCGGGTTTGATCTCAACAACGATGTGGTCGCCGGGCCGATCCGGTACCTGCAGACCCATTGCAGAGATCTGCAGTACTGAGGGGACGTTCGCGCGGCGCGTCCGCGGGGCACGCGGGCCTTCGACAGGGCCGACAGGAGCGGGAGGTATCTTCCCACGGTGGGATCGTGCATCCTCCAGCGAAGGCGACCGGGGATGCGCCGGGAGCCCGCGGTGGCTTTGGCTGGATGACATGAGCACATGACGACCCCCCTCCGCCCCGAGGAAGCGCTCGCGAGCCTGCGCCGTGCGGGGCTCGCGACCCAGGTGGACGCCGCGGCCTTCGCGGCGGCGTGCGACGAGGAGCGAGGCGGCGCGCCGCTCGACGCCGAGATCGCGCTCTCGGCGCTGGCGTCGCTCTACGGCGTGCGCGGTCCCTCGGAGGCCAGCGCCGTGGACCGCGCGTTCGTGGTGGACGAGCACGCCGCGGCCGACCCGGCGGTGCTCGGGGCCGTGTGGCTCGCGCTGGAGCGCTGGCTCGAGCGCCCGATCCCCGTCTCAGTGGCGACGGACCTCGACGAGCTCGCCTCGTACGCGGGCGATCTGTGCTTCCTTCGCCGGCACGCCGGCCCCGCGGGGGATGCGCCGTATCTGTTCTCGATCGACCGGTGGCGCACGCGCGACGACACGCCCTACTCGCTCTATGTGCTGCGGAGCGACGGCGCGCCGCTGTATGCGCTCGGCGTGCCGGTCCAGTTCCACGTCCACCCGGACACGGAGGCCGCCGCTGCTGGGATATTCCGCACGGATGGCCTCACGGCGAGCTACCGCGCGCACGCGGCGGGGTGCGCTGCTTGCCGGGATGCGCTCCGGAGCGCGGCGGATCGGGGCGTCCTGGCCGACGTGTTCCTGCCGCTCCTTGGGTAGGGAGGAGATGCCGGCGTGACGGCGCGGGACAGGACCTGGCCAGCTATCTCGGGAGCATCAAGGGGGACGACTCCGCCCTCAAGGACGTACTGAAATCGAAGGGCCACGGCAAGTGACGCCCTCGCGGCCTCTAGCGCCGGGGCCGCGGAGGCGCTTCAGGTGGTCTCCTCGCCCCGCGGGACGTACTCACAATCTTCTCCGGGGCAAGGCTCGATCCATTGGGGTGCGTTCTCGTAGAGGCCCTTCTTCCCGCTCTTGCTCGAGTTGCACGGCGTGCACGACCACTGGAAGTTGCTCGTGTTTATATCCGATTCGTCCGCCGTGTTCCCGCCGTTGTAGAGATCCCTCGCGTCCTCCTTGTAGGCCGCGCTGAAGTGGTTCTTCCCGTCGCATACGACATACCGGGGCAGATCGGTCTGCAGGGTCGCGAAGTCCTTTATGTGATCGATGCTCTGGGCCTCGTCGGTGCAGTTGTTCCCTTGCACCTGACACCCGTCGTTCTTGCTGTCCGCCATCTCCTTCTTCACGTTCGGGTACCAGCCGAGCCCCTGTCGCTGGCCGTTCCAGATGTCGTTTCCCTCCGTGTCCTTCCTCGGCATGTAGCGGGGGGGCGCGTCCTTGGACTCCGCCTTGGACTCCTTCCTCGCCGCTTCCCCGGCTCGTGTCATCGGATGGGTTGCCCTCTGGTTCTCCTCCCTCGACTCCCTGGCGGCCAGGGTCGTCTTCCGGAAGTCTCGAAGTTGGCTTCGCTGGACCACCGTCGCCGGGTGCGGACGACCCGTCGCCGGCCACGAGGGGCCGATCGTCGCCGGCGCGCGCTGGACCACCGTCGCCGGATGAGGGCGGCGGGGCTGCGCGACCGTGGCGGGGTGCGGCGGCTTCGGTGTCGGGCTCGCCGGCGCTGGACGGGGCTGCGCGACCGTGGCGGGGTGTGGCGGCCTCGGTGCCGGGCTCGCCGGCGCTGGGCGCGGCTGCGCGACCGTGGCGGGGTGCGGCGGCTTTGGCGGTGGACCGAACGGCGCTGGGCGCGGTTGCGCGACCTTGGCCGGGGGCGGTTTCAGCGGTGCCATCGGCGACATGATCGTGCCGCTCGCGAGGAGCGGCCAATTTCAGTGGGCGGCGCTCCTCCGTGGACTCGATCCCTGGCGTGTAGACCCAGCCGTCAGCCCGTCGGTCGGACCCGTCTTGAGGCCGTGGGCGCCACGTTCGGGGGGCTCGGGAGGCCCACCGCACCGGGGATTGTCCCCTCCGCCGGGGCTGGTCCGATAAAAGAAGTAGTCGGCCGAATAAGGCACGTTCGCCACCGCCCCCACGTGGTCGGCGTCGCGCTCGTCCGCGAGAGCGCTCAGGGCGCCTTCACCTCGACGGGGGTCGCGGAGCTCGTCCCGGTGCCGTCGCCGAGCTGACCCAGGGTGTTTCTGCCCCAGCACAGGACCTGGCCAGGGCCCGTGGGGCCGCACGCCCCCTCGACGATCGCGCACGTGTGGAAGAATCCGGCGCTCACCGCGACGACGTCGGCGAGCGCCGTGCCGTCGCCGAGCACGACGGGTTCCATCCGCGTATTGTCGCTCCTCGTCGGCGTGGTGCGGCCGAGCTGCCCTTGCTCGTTGCTGCCACGGCAGCGGAGCTGCCTTTGGTCGTCGATCGCGCAGACGAAGACATAGCCGGTGGACATCGGACCCCAGACGCCCGGGATCGCAGCCGCCGTCCCGGCCGGGGGCGCCTCGGCGCCGTGCTGACCTGAGCTGTTGTTCGTGCCCCAGCAGAAGAGGCCTCCCACGTCATCGCGCGCACAGCCGAAGTTCGTGCCGTAGGAGATCTCGGAGAAGGGCAGCTTGGCTCCCGCTTCGATGAGCGGCATGTGGGCGCTGTAGTTCACGCCGCCCTCGGAGCCGGCGGCGGTGTTCGTGAGGATATATCCGCCGCCCATCGCGCCCCAGCAACGCAGCCCGTCTTCCGCGGCCCCGGTCGAGAAGCAGCTGCCGATCGAGCCGATGCCCGGCGCGAGGATGGCCCTCGGACCGGCCGTCGTCGTGAAGTTGAACGCTTTCACCGGGACGAGGCTCTCCTGGCCGGTCGCATCCGGCCCGAGGCTCGAGAACTGGTTGGACCCCCAGCAGTAAATGCTGCTCGTCGAGGTGAGCGCGCACGCCGAGTACCACTCTGGCGCGATCTTGCGCACGAGCAACGGGGCCGCACCGTCATTGACGATCGCCGGGGCGTCGTGGGGCATCGAGTCCTTGGAGCCATTCGCGAGGAGGCCGGTCTCGTTGTTTCCCCAGGCCCAGAGCCGGAGCTGGCTGTCGATGGCGAAGGTCGCCTGCTCGGTCAACGCGATCTGCGTGATCTTCGCCGTGCCGAGCGACTCGGGGAAACGCACTCTCACCGGCGTGCTCGAGGAGACCGCCGTCGCCTGCGGGACACCCAGCTGGCCGAACGAGTTGTCCCCCCAGCAGTAGAGAGAGCCGTCCTGCCGGATCGCGCACGTATGGCTGCCGCCCGCAGCCACCATGATGGCGTCGGCGAGCGTGGGGCCGTCTGGCGGGATCTGGCATCCAGGATCACCACCCCCGCCCCCGCCCCCGCCGCCGGACGTGCCCCCGCCGGATGCACCCCCGCCGGATGCGGCGTCGCCCCCGCCGGACGCGCCGTCGCCCCCGCCGCCCTGCGCATCGATCGGGCCGCCGCCCGTTCCGCCACCGGCGCCGCTGTTCGAGAAACGCCGGTCGGGAGCGGTGCACCCCGCCCCCGCGGCGAGGGTGGCGGCGATGACGAGAAAGGAGCAGAAGTTCGGTCGCGTCCGGGTATTTCTCTTCATCTCAAGCATCGGGTTATACTCCCAGCGTCTTTATACAGCCTTATCGCGCGGGGGACAAGAAGTCCAGTTGGGGTCCGATCACCGATGTCCCCGCTTCGCGCGGCCGACGTCGACCCGACCGCGGGAGTCCGAACGAGCACACACCTTTCCCATGGCGCTGATGTACCGTGGGATGAGCCGCCCATGACGACCGCAGCTCCCTCTCCGCCCGCCCGCCCCGCTTCCGAGATCCCTGTTGCTCCCTCGATCCCGCTGCTCGGCAGCCTGCCGTGGATGGCGATCGACGCCGCGGGCTTCCTGGAGCGCGTCGCCATCGAGACGGGGCCGATCGCCCGGATCCCGTTCGGCGCCTCGGGCATGGTGATGCTCACCCACCCGGACGACGCTCGCTACGTGCTCCACGAGGCGGCGAGGAAGTACTTGCGCGGCGACAAGTCGAGGGAGACCGTACAGCCCGTCTTCGGCAACGGCCTGGCGATCAGCGATCCGCCGTTCTGGCTGCGGCAACGGCGCATCATGCAGCCGAGCTTCTCCCGCGCGCGGATCGCCAAAATGACGGCGGCGATGAACGCGGTGGCCGAGCGCCACATCGCGCGCCTCACCGATGGCCAGGAGCTCAACGCCCACGACCTCATGCTCGGCATCACGCGCGACGTCATCATGGAGACGATGTTCTCGCAGCAGCTCCCGTCGGACACCGCCACGCTCGACGGCGCGCTCGCGGAGATCGACCGCTACATCAAGATCCGGATGCTGCTCCCGTTCAGGGTGCCGCTGTCCTGGCCGCTGCCCTTCAACGTGCGCGTCCGCGAGGCGACCGCGGCGTTCGACCGGGTTGTGTACGGCATCATCGACAGGCGCGAGCAGGGCGGAGAGCGGCCGGGGGACCTGCTCGACGCGCTCCTCGACGCGCGCGACGAGGAGACCGGCGAGCGCATGTCGCGGAAGGAGCTGCGCGACGAGGTGCTGCACATCTTCTTCGCAGGGCACGAGACCACGGCGAACACGCTGACGTGGGCGACGGTCATGTTCACCTTGCACCCGCAGGAATGGGAGCGGGTGCGAGGCGAGGTGGACAGCGTGCTCGGAGGTCGCGCGCCCGAGGTGGAGGACGTGCCCAAGCTGACGCGGACGGCCATGGTCCTGCGCGAGACGCTGCGGCTCTATCCGCCGGCCTGGATGATCGTCCGCGAGGCGGCCGAGGACGACGAGATCCGCGGTTATGCCATCCCGCGCGGCACGTCGGTCCTGATCTCCCCCTTCGCGATGCACCGCCACCCGTCGTTCTGGCCCGAGCCGCGCCGCTTCGATCCGGACCGCTTCGCGGGCGACCCGGCGACGACGGGCGCCGGCAAGAACTGGGCATACATGCCGTTCGGGGGCGGGCCTCACGTGTGCATCGGCAACCACTTCGGGCTGACGGAGATGACGATCGTGCTGGCGCGGCTCGCGCAGCGGGGGAGGCTCGTCGCGCTGCGGCCGAAGGAAGCGCGGCCGCGCGGCACGACCGCGCTCGGGCCGTCGGGCCGGGTGCCGGCGCGGTTCGAGGCGCGGAGCCTCACGGGCGCACGCTGATTGGCTCACCTCGTCTTCGCGAGCACAGACGCTGGCGGTCACCTCGCGCCGGCCGGCGCCTCGCGAGGTGTTCGTGCCGGAGAAATACTGAGGGCACGGCGGGCAAACTCAGAGCGGCGTCACCACCGACGCTCCCGCCAAGCAATGTCTCAACCTCGACGACTTCGAGCTGGTGCAAGCATGAAAGTTCGACTCCTTCTATCGCTGTCCGCGCTGGGTGCTCCGCTGCTCGTCGCGACGAGCGGCTGGGCCAAGGACTACTACGTGGCCCCGACGCCCGCCGGCAACGACGCGAGCGCCGGCACCGAAGCCGCGCCGTTCGCGTCGATGGCCAAGGCGCAGAGCGTCGCCGTGGCCGGTGACGTCGTCTACTTCAAAGGCGGCACGTACAAGTACACGGCGGGCACCACCACCTGCGCGAGCGGGACGGCGATCATCAGCGGTGTGGTGCTGAACAAGAGCGGGAGCGCCGGCAACCTGATCAAGTACTGGGCCGCGCCCGGCGAGAGGCCCGTCTTCGATTTCGACGGCATCAGGGATTCCTGCAGGATCAAGGGCATCCTCGTCTCCGGCAATTACATTCACCTCAAGGGGCTCGAGATCAAGGGTGTTCGCCAGAACAATAACCTGAATCACGAGTCTTGGGGTGTGTGGAATCAGGGGAGCAACAACATCTTCGAAGCGCTCGACGTCCACCACATCATGGGCGCCGGCATCTTCATCCAGCGCGGCAGCAACAACCTCGTGCTCAACTGCGACTCGCACGACAACTTCGACGAGCTCACGTCGAACGGCGCAGGTGAGAGCGCGGACGGCTTCGGTTGCCACGTCGGCGCCCGCGAGAACGGCAATGTGTTTCGAGGCTGCCGCGCGTGGTGGAACGCGGACGACGGCTACGATTTCATCAACTCCGGCGCCGCTTGCCTCGTCGAGCGCTCGTGGGCCTGGTACAACGGCTACAAGCCGGGGACGTTGACCGGCATCGGCAACGGCAACGGCTTCAAGGGCGGCGGCTACGGCGCCGATCCGGCGAAATTTCCGGCGGAGCCCGCGGCGCACACGGTGCAAAACTGTCTCGCCGTCTCCAACAGGGCGGCGGGGTTTTACGCGAACCATCACCCGAGCACGCTCTATTTCTACAACAACACTTCGTACGGCAATCGCCCCGACTTCAACATGCTCGGCATGGATTCGGGCGGGAACGACATCACTGTCGGGGTCTATCGGAACAACCTGGCGTTCGGCGGGACGCTGTTCTCGAACCGCAACGGCGCCGACGACGCGAACAACTCCTGGACGGCGGGCGGCGTCACGGTCTCGGACGCGGACTTTCAGAATCCGTCCGAAATGGGGCTGGACGCTCCGCGACAGGCCGACGGGAGCCTGCCCGTGCTCACGAATTTCCACCTCGCGTCGGACAGTGACACCATCGACAAGGGCGTCGACGTCGGACTGCCCTACGAAGGATTCGCTCCCGATTTCGGCTGCTTCGAGACGGGGTTGGTCGAGACTGCAGCGGCCTCCGGCGCTGGCGGTGCGGGGAGCGCTGGCTCGGGCGCTGGGGGTGCCCCGGATACGGGGGAGGGCGGCGCAACCGCGAGCGGAGGAGCGGCAAGCGGAGGAGCGGTGAGCGGTGGCGCAACCAGCGGCGCCACGACGAGCGTCGGTAGCGGCGGCAGCCTGAGCACGGGCGGCGATGGCGCCAATCCGAGCAGCGCCGGCGACTCAGCCGGCTGCGCGTGCAGTACGGTTCGCGGCCACGGGTCGGATGCAGCGAGCTTCGCGCTCCTCAACCTCGTGTTTTGGGGCGTGAGAACGCGCCGGAAGCGCCGAGCCCCAGCCCTCTGAGGGAGGCGTCGAAGCCGCCAGCGAGCTAGACGTTTCCGCCCTTCGTGTCTCGAGGCGCGACCGCGACGGCGTCCTTGGCGTCGGCCGCCGGCTTCAGGTCTCCGCTCTTCGCGTCTCGAACCATGGCGGCGTCCTTGGCGTCGGCCTCCCCCTTCTTCTTCGTGGCGAGGTCGGCCTTCACCTTGTACTCAGGCGGGAGACTGTCCCACTTGTCCGTGCGAGCGGCCTTGGACAGCGCCGCGACCTCCTGCTGAACGTGCTTTGGGAGGGGGTTGTTGCCATTGTCCGTGAGGACATAGAAGGTTCCATAGTGGGCCGACACGAACGACACGCCCGTCTTCACGTCGGCGACCAGGCGGATCCCTCCCATCAGATAGTAACACTCGATGTATCTCCATTTGGAGTCGGCGACGGGGAGCTTCTCCTCCTCGTTCCGGTGCGTCGGACCGTTCTTGTAGTTCACCGCGATCTTGAAGAGGGCGCCGTGCATCACCTTGAACGCGGGTGTGAGCGCGGTGTGCTTCGCTCGGGACGCGAGATCGATGACATTGAACTCTTTGCCGTCCACCTTCCGCAATAGATTGCACTCCGCAGCGAGCTGGTCCAGGAGGCGCTTCGCCTCGTTGTCGTTCGGGAAGTAACTCTTCAAATCCAGCGGGGTCTCGAACTGCTTGAGGTACGCCTGGTAGGTCGCGTCGATGTTCGCCGCGAAGACCTTGAGCTTCGTGACGGTGGTCTCGATCTCCGTGAGCTCTGCCTCCGACGCCGTCTCCTCCCAATACTTCTTGTCGTGCGCCGCGTCGGCTTTCTCCAAGGCCGCCTTGCTCTGCTTGTAGCCTCTGATGTCGGACGCCTGGAAGGTCACCTCCTTCTTGCTGAGCAGGGCAAGATCGGTGCTCGTGAACAGCGCTTTCAGGCCGCCCAACCTCGCGATCCGCTCCTCCCGCGAACCTCCGGTCGACGACGCGGGCAGGCTCGACCGCTGGAGGACCTGCCATCGCCCGGGGTTCACCGTCGCGGCGTGTGGTGCCCTCGGCTGGACGACGGTCGCCGGGTGCGGAGGCAGTGGCGCCCGATCCCCGAAAGGCCGCCTCGGCTGCGCCACCGTGGCCGCGTGCGGAAGTAGGGGCGCCCGATCCCCGAAAGGCCGCCTCGGCTGCGCCACCGTGGCCGGGTGCGGGGGCAGGGGCGCCGGTTCACCGAAGGCCCGCCTCGGCTGTGCCACGGTCGCCGGGTGTGGAGGCGGCGCGGCGCGCTCGCCGACGCGTGGATCGCGAGGTGGCATTCAGCGGCTCTCCGTCAAGCCTTCACCTGCATCGCCCCCGCCGGGACGAAGCCGGGATCCAGGCGCGACGCCTCGCCGAAGCGCGCGAACGCCGCCTCGACCTCGCCCAGCGCGTAGTGGCAGAGGCCCATGTTCCACCGCGTCCGGGCGTCGTCGCCATGGATGCGCACGGAGTCGCCGAACAGCGCGAGCGCCTCGCGGTGCCCGCCGTAGGCATGCAAGAGCAAGCCCAGCTCGAAGGCCAGGTCCTGCTCCTCGCCGATGGGAAAGTAGCTCTCCCAGACGCGCGTCACCGCGCGCACGACGTCCTGGCAGGCGCGCGCCGACGCCGACGGCTGGTGCTTCCAGAGCACCGGGAGACAGTCGCGGAGGATGCGGACATCCCAGCGGCTCATCCGGAGGAGGGAGAGGATCTGGGCCGTGTCCAGCGCGTCGTAGCTGCCCTCGATGCCCCTCCGGAGCGAGAAGAAGTCGTCCGGGCCGGCTCGCCCGACGGCCTCCTCGTACGCGAAACGCGTCTCCGCATGGCCCGTCGGGTGGGCCCCGAGAAGGAAGGCCGAGACGTGGAGGTGAGCACGCCGGTGCTCCGTCGCCAGCGCCTCTCCGCCGCGGCCGCGCACGAGCTCGGCGATGGCGTGGTAATTGACGTCCAGCGAGAAGCTGCCGTGTCGCGCCAGCCCGAGCGTGGGGGGCACGGGCAAGGCTTCCTCGCGGATGTCGCCCCGATCCCCGGAGAGCAGGAGCATGCGCCCGCCGGCGAGTTCGGCGAGGCGCCCCAGGGAACGCATGGCGGATACCGGGAAGAGGACGGTGGCGCCGTCGAGGCGCGCCGCATAACCGCGCAGGATGGAGTCGAGCTCCGGGTCTCCGTAGTAGTCGAGCGGCGCCGGCCGGGCGGCGAAGGAGATCTCGAGGCGATCGAGCAGGCTCGGATCGGCGCTGTCCTCGACCGGCTCGGGCACGGTGAGGGAGATGAGCTGCTCCTGGAGCTGCCCGCCCGCGAAGTGAAAGGCATCCTGGCGGAGACCATCGAAGACATAGTTGGCGATCACGCCGAGGGGGTTCCGGAGCGAGCCCGGCGCGAGCGTGACCCCGGCCCGAAGGAGGTGGATCTCGCGATCCCGCTCGGCGTCGACAACGGCGAAGTCGAGCACGCCGCGCTCGACGAAGGGCCGGAGCCAGGCGTGCTCCTGGAAGAATCGCACGTTGGTTTCGACGCAATCCGTCATCACATAACGGACGCGCACCCCGGCGAGCGGTGTGCGGGCGAGCAGATCGGTGAACGCCCGGAGGAAGAGATAGGCGAACCGCCCGCTGCCGGCGCCGAGCTCGACGAGGGTCACCGGCTCGGCGACGTCGAGGCCGCTCGCGTGGAGATCGCGCAGGAACCCGAGGAAGACCGCCGCGTAGGCGTGGGCGAGCGCGGGGTTGCTCGTGACGTAGTGCGGCACCCGCGAGGTGCTCCACGCCGAGATGCCGGCCTCGGCGAAGTAGCGGCGCTGGAGATCCCAGAGCACGGACTGCGAGAGGCGCCGATCTGCCTCGATCACGGCGACCGGCGCGCCCTCCTCGCCGGGGTGCGAGGCGAAGGTCACGTGATCGTCGTGGTCATGGGACAGCATTGCGATCTCCGGGACGGAGGAGGACGACACCGCGCGCTCCTGGGCCAACTTTCCCGCCGAAGTAGCCTGCCTCCAGCCGCCCAGGGTCCTGGGCGGCCTCGCCGAGCCGTCGATGCGGCGGTGCGCTGGTGCCTGACCCTGGCCCTCGACAGGGCAGGGGGAAATCCAAGCCCTCGTGCTGGACGACACGCACGTGTATTGGTCGGACTTTTTCCGCTCCGTGCTCGCGCGCGTACCTTATCTACACGAAAGCGGGTGCCACCCTGCTTCGCATAGCGAAATGACGGAGCACGCCCTACGGGAGCTACTGTCCCATCGCGCCGCAGCAAACGGCGGAGGGTAGAGGCCATAACCGCCGCGTCGGGGTCAAGGCAGTCAAGGAGTCGGGCCGGCCGACACCTGTCCAGCTCGGGCGCGGATTGGCCACCAAGACAGGCCGCCTCCCGGATCCGATCCCATGATCGACGCGTGAATGCCGACCAGGGATCGCTCCGCGTGCCGACGGCGCCGGGTCGGTCGTCCTGGTGCGAGCGCGTGCCGAAATCAGGTAGGTGCCCTCGGGGAAGCGGGCCGACCGATCACCTCGCTACCGGCGAATCAGGGCACGTGGATAGACCGTGCGAAGGGCGCGGAGCCTGGCGACGGCCGCTTGTGGATTGCAGGGATCCCCTGCTGCGAGCGCTGGCCGGCAACGGCGGGGCGGCTCCGGTGGCCGCCGTCCGCCATGGGACACGGTCCGCACTCCGTCGGCGCCGAGGAGCCGGCCGTCGCTGCCGCGGACCTTCGATCGTGCGCGCCGGATGTCGCGCGCGACGGGCGCGCGAAGGCGCCGGACCGCCGTCGCCGCCCCCGCAGGCTGTGGCTCTGCCGTGAAGGCGGAGCCTTTGACGCGTGGGTAAATTTTCGATATTGCTTCGCTTTTCCTTCCGGAGGTGGCGGGTCGCACAAGAAGGATGTTCTGCTAGTTACAGCACGGTTGTATGAGACGCGAGCCGCAGCGAGGGCTTGACTTTCGGAAGCCGTTTGCTTGTCCTAGCCCCTGATCTCCATTCAGCCGCTGCGGATCGGCCTTTCCGTGACGTTCTTGGATGCGAATAAGAAACTGATCTACACGATCATCGGGTTACTCGCCACAAGCGCCTTGTTCTTTGCTGCCGTTTACCTAGGATTGAAGCTGTTTTGACGCCATGTGCGGAATTGCCGGATTTTTCGATTTTTCTAGCCGATCGTCGCAGGAGATGCTGCGTGCCATGACCGACTGTCTCGCCCATCGGGGGCCCGACGACAGCGGGTATTTTTCTGATGCATCGAATGCCGTGCAGATCGGACTTGGCCATCGCCGGTTGTCTATCATCGACGTGACGTCCGGCGGGCATCAGCCCATGAGATACGAAAATCTCACCGTCGTGTTCAATGGTGAGATTTACAATTACAGAGAGATCCGCCGCGAGCTCGAGGGGCTGGGTTATTCGTTCGATTCCAATTCCGATACCGAGGTGCTGCTGCGCGCCTTTCACCGATGGGGCACGGGCGCCGTGCACAAATTCATCGGCATGTTCGCTTTTGCGCTGGTGGACCAGGGGAAGCAGATGGCTTACCTCTTCCGCGACCGCGCCGGCGTGAAGCCGATGTACTACTACCACGAAGGCGGCGTGCTGCTATTCGCTTCCGAGTTGAAGGCGTTTCACAAGCACCCGCAGTTCAAGCGCGAGATGAACATGGATGCGCTGTCGCAGTACTTTCTGTACGGCTACATCCTCTCGCCACAAACGATCTTCAAAGGCGCTCACAAACTAAGGCCTGGGCACTACCTCGAAGTCAACCTCACCAGCCAATCGGTGAGGGAGATCAAGTATTGGGACATCGCCGACCACTTCCGTAAACCCAAGCTGAAGATCAGCGACCAGGACGCTATCGACGAGACGGAACGTGTGTTGAAGTCTGCGTTCGAGTACCGGCTCGTGTCCGATGTGCCCGTCGGGATTTTCCTGAGCGGTGGTTACGACAGCTCCACGGTCGCCGCCATCCTGCAAGCCAACCGCGCGGAGAAGCTCAAGACGTTCACCATCGGCTTCGACATGCCGGGCTTCAACGAGGCGGAATACGCGAAGTCCATCGCGGCTTATCTCGGCACCGATCACCATGAGATGTACTGCACCGAGAAGCAAGCCGAGGAGATCGTGGCCGAGATTCCGTTCTATTTCGATGAGCCGTTCGGCGACTCTTCAGCCATCCCGACCATACTGGTGAGCCGCATCGCGCGCCAGAGAGTGACGGTGTCGCTCTCGGCCGACGGTGGCGACGAACAGTTCGGCGGCTACAACAAGCACCTTTCTACCCTCCGCGCGCTGAGGCGGTTGACCTGGGTCCCTTCGTTGCTGCGGAGACCTCTGGGCTCGATGCTCAACCTGGTATCGCCAGGCTACATCCCGGTGCTCAACAGGCAATACCGGTACGAACATTTCTATTACTCCGTGAGCGATCTGCTGCGCCAGGGGGTGCTGCCCCAGCAGATCTTGAGGCTTGCGTCGCACCACGTGAATACGCGGGACATCGAGGAGCTGTTCAAGGCCAGCGTCAGCGAGCCGATCTCGAACTTCGATCACCGCGAAAATCATTACCACGACGTCCTCGATCCCGTGCTGGAAGTGGACTACAAGACCTACATGGTCGACGATATCCTCGTGAAGGTCGACCGCGCAACCATGTCGGTGTCGCTCGAAGGAAGAGAGCCATTCCTCGACCACCGTATCGCCGAGTTCGCGTCGCAGCTGCCTTCACACCTGAAGATCCGCGACGGTCAGAAGAAGTATTTGCTCAAGCAGATCGCTCACAAGTACATCCCCCGGAAGATGATGGACCGGCCCAAGATGGGCTTCGGCATCCCCGTCGAGCACTGGTTCAGGAAAGATCTGAAGGACATTCTCGAGCACTGCCTCAACGACGAGCGCATCGAGCGCCAGGGTATGTTCAACGTGGATTACCTGCGGCGCATCAAGAAGAGATATTATTCGGGCGTCAACGAAGGGTTCGAGTTCATCTGGTCCATGATTGTGTTTCAGATGTGGTATGATCGCTGGATGAGCTGACCTGGACGTGAACCTCGCGGATCGGCCGCCCCGCTGGCCGGATGCAGCAGACGGCGCGCCGGGGTTCCTGGACGGCGCGGCTGGGTTCCTGGACGGCGTGCCCGCGTCCTGACGAGGCGGACGCGGCGCGATATCGGCGATCAGGGCGTTGTATCTCGGCGTTCCAGGAGGCGCGCTTTCATCGCCTGCGCGGCGTCGGCGACGCGGGCGGCGGCGCGCGCCGCGTCGCTGACCACCTCGTCCACGCGGCGCGCGCCGTCGCTCCCGGCCCGTTCCCGGAGCAGCGCCGCCGGCACAAGGAGCCCGAGCGCCAGCGCGGCCCCGGCCGCCGTGACGCGCCAGCGCCGCCCCCGCGCCGCTGCCGGCGGGGTCACCGGCGATGCCCCGGCCGCGGCCGTGAAGGCCGCGATCATCGCCTGGACGCTGGAAAACCGCTCCGACGGGCTGATGGCGAAGGCGCGCGCGAACCACGCCTCCAGCGCGGGCGGCGCTCCCGGGCACAACGTGGCCAGCGGAGGGCGCCCGCTGACGAGGATGGCCGCGAGCACCGCGGCCAGGTTGCGGCCGGGAAACGGCTGCCGCCCGGTCAGCGCCTCGTGCGCGACGACCGCGAGCGACCACATGTCGAGCTGCGGGCCGCCCTGGCCATCACAGGTGTGCTCCGGGCTCAGGTACGCCGGCGTGCCCAGCACCACGCCGTCCGCGGTGCGGCGGCGGAAGTCGGCCGGCCGATCCTGGCCGACCCACTTGGCGATCCCGAAGTCGGTGATCTTGGCGCAGAGGTGGCCGTCGCTCCCCTCCACGAGCAGGATGTTCGACGGCTTGATGTCCCGGTGCACGACGCCGAGGCCGTGCGCCACCGACAGCGCCTCTCCGAGCTGGCGGAGCAGCGACGCGAGCTCGACGGCGGGGAGCGTCCCTCGCTCCTCCAGCAGCTGCCGCAGCGACTTGCCGCGTACGTGCTCCATCACGATGTACGGGCCCGCCGCCGGGTCCTCGCCGGCGTCGAGCACGGCGACGACGCCGCGGGTCTTCTGCCCGAGCTGCGCCGCGACCCGCGCCTCGAGGCGGAACCGCTCGATCGCGTCGACGTTCCGCCCGCCGCGCGCCACCGTGAGGAACTTCAGCGCGACGTCGGCGCGCCGGACGCCGTCGTGCGCGCGCCAGACCTCGCCCATGGCGCCACGCCCGAGCAGCTGATCGACCTGGTAACGCCCGTCGATGAGGCGGCCTCGCAGCCGTACGGAGCGGCGGGAAGAGGCTGGGCGGGAGTCTGCCGGTCGATCAGCGAGCGCGACCGCGGCGCGCGCGCTGTCTCTCCTCTGGGAGTCAGGTTGTGAGTCGAACGAGGAAGGATGGAACACGATCGAGCACCTCCGTGCCGCCTCTGTGTCCAAGCCACGTCGGTATCCCTTTCGGGCGACGCGCTGGGGCCAGGGACCGGGGCATGCCCAGAGCGTATCGCGACCACGGGACCCTGGGAATCCCGGATAGCGCGCTTACCGCAGAGTGCCAATCACGGAGGTGCGCTCACAAGGTCGCACGATCGCGCTGGATGTCGGGCCCTGCGCGCAGCGCGGCGCAGAGCCGTCGCGTCGCCTCGCGCAGCTCGCCTTCGTCGAGCGACGCGAACCCGAGCCGCGCGGCGCGCGCTGCGCCCCCGCGAAAGCTGAAGCGCGCGCCGGGATAGAACCCCACCCCGTGCCGGGGGGCGCCGCGCGCTGCGACCTCGGTATCCACCCCCTCGGGGAACGAGACCCAGAGGCTCATCCCCCCGGCCGGGACGGCGAGCTCCGCGGCGCCGCCCAGCTCGGCCCGGAGCGCCTCCGCGAGCGCATTGCGCCGCGCCTCGTACACGCGCCGCATCTTGCGCGCGTGGCGCGACAGGAGACCGTCCTCGATCAGCGCGGCCACGGCCCGCTCGAGCGCCGGGCTGCCGTGTCGGTCGGCGCGCATGCGCTGCGCCGCGAGCGCCTCGACGAGCGGCCGCGGCCCGGCCACCCACCCGAGGCGCAGCCCGGGCGCGAGGATCTTCGACAGCGTGCCGACGTAGATCACCGCGCCCATGTCCGCCGCCGCGAGCGGCAGGACGGGGCGGCCGTCGTAGTGGAACTCGAAATCGTAGTCGTCCTCGAGGACGGCGATCCGTCGCGCGCGCGCGAGGTCGAGCAGCTGGAGCCGCCGCGCCGTCGACAGCGTGACCGTGGTCGGGAACTGGTGGTGCGGCGTCAGGTACAGGAGCCGCACCGCTCGCCGGGCGGCGAGCGCCTCGAGCGCGTCGACGCGCAACCCATCGCCGTCGACGCCGATGGGCAGGAGCTCGGCGCCGGTCGACGCCAGCGCGTCCCAGGCCGGCGGGTAGCCCGGGTCCTCGACCGCGACCGCGTCGCCCGGCCCAAGGAGCCGGCGCGCGACCAGATCGATCGCGCCCTGGCTGCCGGCCGTGACGAGGAGGTGGTCCTCGTCGCACGCGAGCCCGCGGGTCTCCCGCAGCAGCGCCGCGAGCGCGCGCCGGAGGTGCACGTCGCCCCGC
The DNA here is from genome assembly GCF_051473855.1 of Sorangium sp. So ce375. Lineage (NCBI taxonomy): Bacteria > Pseudomonadati > Myxococcota > Polyangiales > Polyangiaceae > Sorangium > Sorangium sp. So ce375. The sequence continues at coordinate 6,456,533 of NZ_CP150335.1, read as the reverse complement.
GGATCGCTGTACCCGAGCGCCGCACGGCCGCCCGCGCGCACCGTCGCCCGGTACGCCCGGGCCAGCTCGTCGACGGGCGCCAAGCGAAGGTCGGGCAGCCCCGCCCCGTAGTGGAGCACGCCCCGGCGCGCCGGATCCGGCGCGAAGGTGCGCCATGACGGGCGGGCGGGGATGTCGTAGCCGAGCTCGCCTCGCGGCCGGACCGCCGCGCGTGGGCGCGGCGGCAGCGCCGTGGAGACGCGCGTGCTGCGCTCGGCGGAGCTGAGCCAGCCCTCGGCCTCGAGCTCGTCGTACGCGGCCAGCACGGTGTTGCGGTGCACCCCGAGCGTCTGCGCCAGCGTGCGCGACCCGGGCAGCACCGCGCCGGGCCGGAGCCTCCCGCGGCCGATGTCCGCGGCGATCCCCCGGGCGATCTGCAGGAACAGCGGCTCCGCCGAGCCCGGGTCGAGCGAGACGGGGAAGGTCCACGGGCGCATGGTCCAGCCATCATGCCAGAAATGGACCTCCTCGCTGGACCACCCCGGAGCCAGGTTCCGGGGCGAACGAGGAGCCATGACGATCTCGCATTCCGCCCAGCGCCCCGCCGATCCTGCCGCCGCTTTCGCCGCCGCCCGCCGGCTGCGCCTCGCCCCGCCGTGGGCCTCGCCCCGCTTCGCCTGGGCGAGCGCGCTGCTGCTCCGGCTGGGCCTCGCAGCCGCGTTCCTGTCGGCGGTCGCCGACCGATTCGGCCTGTGGGGCCCACCCGGCACCGGCAACGTGGCCTGGGGCGAGTGGGGCCGCTTCGTCGCGTACACCGGCGCGATCAACCCGTGGGCGCCAGCCTGGATGGTCCCGGCGCTGGCCTGGTCGGCGACCGCGCTGGAGACGGCGCTCGGTGTGGGCCTGCTCGCGGGCGTGCGCACGCGGGCGCTCGCGTTCGCGAGCGGGGTGCTGCTGCTCGCGTTCGCGCTGGCGATGACCTTCTCGGGACGCGGCGTCGAGGCGGTGCTCTCGTACTCGGTCTACACGGCCGCGGGCGGGGCGCTGCTGCTCGCGGCCGCGCCCGCCGTGCCCTGCGGCGCGCTCGCTGCCGGGGGCCAGCGCGCCAGAACCCCTTGAACCGGGCCCTCGTACCGACGACGTTACGCCGCCCGTGATGCCCGGCGACCCCCAGGCCGTCCCCCCCAGCGCGCCACCGGCGCCCTTCGAGACCCGCGCGGACCTCCTCGCCTGGCTCGCGGAGCACGGCGTCGCGCACCTGGCCCGGCTGAACCTCGAGGCGGTGGCGCCGCGCGTCGACCCCGCCCTCTGGCCCGAGCTGCAGCTCCTCGGCGCGCGGCGGCGCCTCATCGACCTCGCGAGCGCCGAGTCGCTCGCGGGCGCGCTCGCGTGGCTCTCGGCCTCGCGCCTCCGCGACCTCCTGCCGCCGCTGGTCTTGCGCTTCCTGGAGGACGAGCGCGACGACGCGGCACTCGCGCGCGCCGCGGTCCCGTCGCTGCTGCGGGCGCCCGAGGAGCCGAGGGCCCTGCCGGTGCACGAGCGGCTCTGCGCGCTGCGCGCGCGCGTGCCGGACGCGGCGGCCCCGCGCCCCGAGCGCGCGCTGCGGGCCGCGGCGCTCCGCTTCGACGACGCGCTCCCCGGGTTCCGCCTCGACGATCCGCGGCCGTTCGAGTCGCACCGCGCGGGCGCCGGCTTCGTCAGGCCGGAGGCCCGGCTGACCCTCGCGCCCGGGGCGCTCCGCGCCGAGTGCGACTGCGGCGCGGGCGGCTGCGTGCACGTGCTCGCGGCCATCGACGCCGCGCTGCTCTGGCTCCGCCAGCCCCCCGGCGAGGCCTTCTTCCAGGCGCTCGACGAGCTCGGCCGCCCCGCCTGGGAGCGCGCCTTGCTGGCGCTCGACAGGGCACTCGACGACGGCCCCGGGGCGCGCGCCGGCGTCGAGCTCGCCTTCCGGCTGGACGTCGTCGAGGCAGCCGGCGTCGTGGTCGCGCCGTGGGTCCACCGGCTGGGCAAGAAGGGCCAGCGCGGCGCCGGGGCGCGGCTCGGCAAGAAGCGCCTTCTCGTGGAGCAGGGCGGCAAGCTCTCCCCCGAGGACGCCCGCATCGCGTCCCTCCTGCCCGACGGCAACGCCTTCGCCTCGCGCGCGCTGCTCGACGCGCTCATCGGCCACCCGCGCCTCTTCCTCGACGAGGCGCCCGACATCGCCGTGCGCATCGAGCGCGCGCCCGTGGGCGTCGTGGCCGAGGAGCGCCACGGCGCCGTGCGGGTGAGCGCCGGCGTCGAGGGCACGGCGCTGCCCCCCGCGCTGCTCGAGCGCGCGCGCCGGGCCCGGCCCGAAGAGGTGCTGTTCCTCTGGGACTGGGACAAGGGCGCGCGGCGGCTCACGCTGCTCGACGTCAAGCCCGAGATCCGCGCGCTGCTCGACGTGCTCGCGCGCGAGGGCGACGTGTTCCCGCCCGAGAGCCACGGCGCGCTGCTCGCCGCGCTCTCGCGGTGGGCGCTGCGCGTGCCCGTCGCCATGCCGCGCAGCGTGATGGGCGAGTCGGTCCCGCCCGAGCTGCTCCCGGTCCTGCGGCTCACGGCCCAGCCCCGCGGCGCGGTCGAGGTCGAGCTGCGCGTGCGGCCGCTCGCCGACGCGCCGCCCCTCGTGCCGGGCGCGGGCGCGCGCGACGTCCACGTGCGGCGCGGCGAGCGGACCCTGCACGCGGTGCGCGACCTGCGCCGGGAAGAGGACTTCGCCGCCGCGCTCGTCGCCGAGCTGCCGCTCGCCGGAGCCGAGCCGTTCGAGGACCGTCCCTTCCACTACCGCTTCGCCAGCGCGCACGGCGCGCTCGACCTGCTCGCGGCCTGCGCGCGGCGCGAGCCGCCCCCGGAGCTCGAGTGGGTCGGCGCTCCCCTGCGCGTCGTGGGCGACCGCGGTCCCCGCGCGCTCAAGGTCGTCCTCGAGAAGCGGCGCGAGTGGTTCGGCGTCCTCGGCGGCCTGAGCGTCGAGGGAGAGCGCGTGGAGCTGGCCCGGCTGCTCGACTCGGCGCGCCGCCACGAGCGCTACGTGCAGGTCGATGCCACCACCTACGTGGCGCTGGGCGAAGCGCTGCGCGCCCACCTCGAGCGCCTGTCGGATCACGTCCATGCCTCCCGGGACGGCCTCTCGGTGGGCCCCTCGGCCGCCGCCGTGCTGTGGGAGATCGAGCGAGCCGGCGCCGCGCTCGAGGCGGACGGCGCCTCGCGGCGGCTCGTCGAGCGGGTCGTGGCCGCCGGCGAGCTCTGCCCTGCCGTCCCCGCGGCGCTCGCGGGCGAGCTCCGCCCCTACCAGCTCGACGGCTATCGCTGGCTCGTGCGGCTCGCGGCCTGGGGGGCGGGGGGCGTCCTCGCGGACGACATGGGCCTCGGCAAGACGGTGCAGGCGCTCGCCGTCCTGATCGAGCGCAGCGAGCTCGGGCCGGCGCTCGTCCTCGCGCCCACCTCGGTGGCCTTCAACTGGCAGGACGAGGCGCGGCGGTTCGCGCCGTCGCTCCGCGTCGTGATCTACGCGGACGCGGCCGATCGCGACGACGCGCTCGCGGGGCTCGGCCCGGGCGACGTGCTGGTGCTCAGCTACGGCCTGCTCGTGCGCGACGTCGCGCGGCTCTCGGCGCGGCGCTTCGCCACCGTGGTCTTCGACGAGGCGCAGAGCCTGAAGAACGCGACCACCCAGCGCTTCCGCGCCGCGAGGGCGCTCAAGGCGGACTTCAGGTTCGCGCTCTCGGGCACGCCGATCGAGAACCACCTCGGCGAGCTCTGGAGCCTCTTCGCGCTCGTCTTTCCCGGCCTCCTGGGCAGCTGGGACGCGTTCCGCGACCGCTACGCCATGCCGATCGAGCGGCGGATCGACCCCGCCGCGGGGCCTGCGCTCGCGCGCGTGCTCGCCCCGTTCCTCCTCCGGCGGACCAAGGCGCAGGTGGAGGCCGAGCTGCCGGCGCGCACCGAGGTGCGCGTGCCGGTCGTGCTCTCGGGCGCCGAGTGGCAGCTGTACGAGGACGCGCGCCTCGCGGCGCTGTCCGATCTCGAGACGCGCAGGTCGGTCCGGCGCGAGCAGGAGCGGCGCGTCGAGGTGCTCGCGGCGCTCACGCGCCTCCGGCTGCTCGCCTCGCACCCGCGGCTCTACGACGCGCGCTCGGCGCTCGACTCGTCCAAGCTCGCGCGCTTCCTCGGGCTCGTCAAGGAGCTCTGCGCGGAGGGGCAGCGCTCGCTCGTCTTCAGCCAGTTCACCTCGCACCTCGCGCTGGTGCGCGAGGCGCTCGACGCGCGCGGCGTCGCGTACGTCTACCTCGACGGCGAGACGCCCCGGAAGGCCCGGGCCGAGCGGGTGCGCGAGTTCCAGGAGGGGGCGGCGCCGCTCTTCCTGATCTCGCTCAAGGCGGGGGGCTTCGGCATCAACCTCACGGCGGCCACCAACGTGATCCACCTCGACCCCTGGTGGAACCCCGCGGTCGAGGATCAGGCATCGGACCGGGCGCACCGGCTGGGCCAGCGGCGGCCGGTCACCATCTATCGCCTGGTCGCGCTGGGGACGATCGAGGAGAAGATGCTGTCGCTGCACGCGGAGAAGCGCTCGCTCGTGGCCGAGGTGCTCGGCGGCAAGGACGCCGCGGGCAAGCTCTCGACGCAGGAGCTCGTCGGCCTGCTCTCGGAGCGGCTCCGGGGGCCGGACGGCGGCGAGGGCGGAGACGGAGAGCGCGATCTCTGACTCGGGATCTCTGTCTGGTGCCGCCCGACGTGCGCTCTCTGACTCGCGCTCTTCCTCAACGGAGCGAGATCTGGTGCGCGAACTGCGACTCTTCGAAGGAGTCGGCCCGGAGCGACGCGTCGCGCTCGTCAATTCCCCGCTAAAAATGCCAACGAAATGAGGGGATTTGTCATGTCGCCCAGAGCACGGCGAGATCGAGCTCGATGGCCTGGAAGGGCGTGGCGCGGACGCTCGCGGCGTCGCGATGGGTGGAGATCGGCGTCCAGCTACTTGTTCGGCGGCGCCGCCTCGAGGTCGGCGTACGTGGCGCGTCGGCGCTTCTCGGCGGGATGCCCCATGGGTCCAGCGTGCCCTGGGGGGTGCGACGAAGCAAGCTCCAGGCCGCCGCGCAGGACGGCCGGCCCGCGCAGGCTCTTCGTCACGCCTCGCCGCCCTCGTTCGCGAAGGCCCGCGCGGGGTCGGCCTGCGTCGCCGCGTCGGCTGGAGCGGCCTTGTGGACGAGGGGCCGCTTCCATCGCCCCGAGGCGTAGTAGGCCGTGCTGGCGATCATCGACACGACGAAGCTCGCCGCGATGGCGTACCAGACGCCCTTCACGCTGCGCATCTCGCGCGAGAGAAAGTACGCGAACGGGGCGCGGACGATCCAGAGGCCGAGCAGCGAGATCGCGGTCGTGATCATGGTCGCGCCAGCGCCGTTGATGATGCCGTTGCTCACGAACGTGAGGGCGAAGAACACGTAACACGCGCCGACGGTGTGCAGGTACGACACGCCGAGCTCGACGACGGCCGGATCGGTGATGAACACCCCGAGGAGCGCCTCGGGGAAGGCGACCGCCACCGCCGAGATGAGGAGCGTCATCCCGCCGCTGAACACGCACCCCCACACGAAGATCTCGCGCACGCGGCCGCGGTGCCCCGCTCCCAGGTTCTGCCCGGCGAGCGTCGATATCGCCATCCCCATGTTGATCGCCGGCAGGAAGGCAATCTGGTCGATGCGCGAGGCCGCGCCGAACGCCGCGGTCGCGACCTCCCCGAACCCGTTCACGATCCCCGTCACCACGACCATGCCCAGCGACACCACCGATTGCTGGACGGACGCCGGCACGCCGATACGGAACGTCTTTCGGATCGTCGGCCCGAGCTGGCCGAAGCGCGGCCACCGCGGCGCGATCGGCGATCTGCGGGCGTGGAGGTGCACGTTGAGCGCCACGAGCGCGAGGGCCTGAGAGACGAGCGTGGCCCAGGCCGTCCCGTTCAGGCCGAGCTCGGGCAGACCCAGCCGCCCGAAGATGAGGAGCGGGTCGAGCACCGTCGTCAGCACGACGGAGCCGACCTGGAAATAGAGGGGTGTCCTGGAGTCTCCCGTGCCTTGCAGCATGCTCCGGAGCGCGAACATGCCGAAGCTGAACGGCAGCGAGAGCAGGTAGATACGGAGATAGCTCACCGACGGCGCGAAGACGTCGGCCGGCGTGTCCATCGCGCGGAGGATCTGGGGCGTGAAGATCTCTCCGAGCGCGGTCAGCAGGAGGCCGAGGCCGTAGATCAGCACGGTGGAGCCGTCGACCACGCGCCGCAGCTCGTCGAACCGCCTGGCGCCGAAGCTCTGCGAGATAAGGATGTTCGTTGCCAGCGTCATCCCCATCCCGACGCCGAAGATGGTGAAGACGACAGGGAAGCTCACGGTGACGGCCGCAAGGGCCGCCGTGCCCAGGAACTGACCGACCCAGATGGCATTGATGAAGCTGTAGGTCGTCTGAAGGAAGCCCCCGAGCAGCATCGGGAGGGAGAACGTCACGATGTGTCTCGGAATGCTGCCTGTCGTCAGATCGGTTCCAAACTTCGGTTTCATCAGGCTCCTGGCCGAGAGCGGGCGGAGAGGGGCCTCGTGAAGGCCGCTCGAGCGCGGCGTAACGTAGTGGACGTGCGGCGACAGTCCACGGTCCATCCCGCTGGCGCGCAGCTTGCAGACGGCCCCCGCCGCTGAGCGCTCCAGTTCGTTCCACGCGCGTCAGCGAGGAGAAACGACATGGCGAAAGCGAAGTCTGCGAGCGCCTTCCGGAATCCGGGAGCCCAGCCCGCGTCGTCCGAGCCTTCCGAGGCGTCCCTGTCGGCCGCGCTCACCGCGGCCGAGCAGGATCTCCTGGGCCGCGCTCTCCGGTTCCTCGTCAACGTCCAGGCCGCACCGTTCCTCGCGCGGGCCCGTCGCGAGGGCTACGCGGCGAACGAGCACCGCGAGGGGTGGCGGCTATTCAAGCTCGCCTCGGGCGAGCAGCGCCCGCTCGAGCACCTCTTCGCGGAAGCCCCGAGCAGCGGAGGCGTCGAGGGCGCCGAGCGGATGCAGCTGCTCCGGGAGATCGACGCCTTCGAGAACACGTGGTTCCCGCGCACGCGCGCGATCATCCGCCGCGTGGTGCCGCGCGAGCGGCGCGACGGCTTCGAGGCCGCGTTCTTCAAGCACCTGGAGCCGCACCCGCTCGGGTCGTCGGCGAGCATGTCGGTCGGGACGTACCTCCGCCGCCTCGAGGGGCTCGCCAGGAACAGCGATGGCGACGCGAAGAAGGTCCACAAGACGCTCGCTGCGCGCGGGCTGAGCGAGGCGAAGGTGCAGCAGGTGCGCGACCTGCTCGCGAAGCTCGACGCCGGGGCACATGCGCAGCCCCCCCGGGTGCCTGTGGCCGAGCTGGCGAGGGCCCGGCGGGAGCAACGGGAGGCGCTCGAGGGCCTGCGGGACTGGTTCAACGACTGGGCCACGACGCTCCGGCAGGTCTTCCCGGTGAAGGCGCAGATCCAGCTCGGCGTCACGGCCGTGAAGTGCTCGGCGGCCGCCTCCGGCGAGGTGATCGACGAGGACGCGTCGCTCGACGACGAGAGCGCCGAGGGCGAGGTCACCGGCGCGGGGCCGCCGCTCGGCTGACGCCCTCCCGGGTGGGGCGGGATCAGCGCCCGCGGCGCCCCGCGAGAGGGAGATCCCGTGCGCAGGCGCACCCACAGGAGGCGGACCGACGGGAGCCCGCGCAGCGCCAGGCCGCGATCGAGGCTACGCAACCGCTTGCTCTCTCCCGCAACGGTTTGCGGGATCCGGCAATGGGTCGCGCACCGAGGCCCCACGAGAACCGTCCTGCACGGCACACGCGGTGTTGTGTGCGTGCGTCCGCGCTGCGGGAGCGACTCGCCTCGTCCACTCGGCTCCTCGTCTGGGCCACAGCTTGGCTCCTCGCCTGAGCCACAACTCGGTTTCTCGCCTGAGCCACGACTCCGCTCCTCGCCTGAGTCGCGACTCAGGTCGCTCGCCTGCGCCAGAACTCGCCTCTTGCAGGGGCCACAGCCCGGCTCCTCGCCTGAGCCACGACTCGGTGCCTGGGAATTGCTGCAATGCCGGGCGCCAAGAAATGGCGGAAGTAAGGGAGGAGAATGGCCCAAGTGATGGTGAGAGAGCGAGGCGCCGACACATCCGACGCGCCGACACCGGACGATGTGGGGGCGCATGCTATAGAAGCCTCAGCAGGCAGCGACGGTGGGCTGCCTGAGCACCGGTCCGGATACGCCGTCGGGCTCTCTCGCCAGAGCGGCGCGACGAGTTCGACAGTCGGGAGCGTCGCGTGTCGATGGGGGGTGAGGACGTTTCGCCCGGAGCCGCTGCGCGGGGGTGGCAGCGATCGGAGGGGCCAGGATGAGCCGGGAGACCCTCGCGCCAGGGACGGTGTTCCAGGGTCGCTACGAGATCCTTTCCTGCTGCCAGGCGCGCGGCCGAACGGTCGTTTATCGAGGCCGGCTCGTCGGGGGCGGTCGGCCGATCGTCCTCCAGATCCTCCGCCTGCCTCGGGACGGCGACGGAGCGCACCACGCGCGGCGCCCAGTCTCACGGTTCCTGCGGGAAATGCGCTGTTGCACGCGGCACCAGCACCCCCCCATCGTCCGGCCGATCGACTGGGGCCATGCCGGGGAGGGGCGCCTCTATACCGTCTTCGAGCTCATGCCCGGACATACCCTGGGGGAGGTGATGCCCGCGCAGGGCGACTTGCCACGGCACGCGCTCGGCGCGACCCTGCCGCAGGCGACCCTCGATCTCGAGAAGGAGCCGCGCCGCGACGCGGAGGCGCCGGGGCGGCGACAGCCGGACCGCCCGGGATCGAGCGGAGCGCGCGTCGAGGCGCCCGAGACGACGCTCTCGCTCGCCAGCCTGGCGCCCACGGAGGAGTCGGCCGACGGGAGGCCCGAGGAGCGAGCGCGCGCGGCCACACCCCTGCCAGCGCACGAGGTCACCACGATGGGGGGAGCGACGCCGACGGGGGGCGCGCCGGGCTCGGCGACGCTGCAGGTCGGCGGCACGCTCAAGCACTACGAGATCATCCGCAAGCTGGGCCGGGGCGGCATGAGCATCGTGTACCTGGCCCGCGACACGAAGCTCGGCCGCCTCGTCGCGATCAAGCTGCTGCTCGAGTACAGCGGGCAGGGGAACGAGCGCTTCCTCGACGAGGCGCGGGCCACGGCGCGCTGCCGGCACGAGAACATCGTCGTCATCCACGAGGTGGATGAGATCCGTGGACAGCCGTACCTCGTGCTCGAGTACATCAAGGGTCGCACGCTGAGCGAATGGCTGACCCAGCGCGAGCACCCGAGCTCGCCAGGGCCGCTCGCCGCGATCGGGCCGTCCGGCCCGATGTCGCCGGGCCAGGTCGTCGAGCTGATGATCCCGGTGGTCCGAGCGCTGGTCTGCGCGCACGAGCTCGGGATCGTCCACCGCGATCTCAAGCCGGAGAACATCCTCATCGATGACGCAGGGAGCATCAAGGTGCTCGACTTCGGCATCGCCAAGCAGGTCGACGTCAGGGTGATGTCGACGCTCACAGGCGCGCCGGCGATGCTCGCGGGAGGAGGTGGCCAGGGCCATCGAAGCGCGATCATCGGCACCCCGGCCTACATGTCGCCCGAGCAGCTGCTCGGCGGGGACGTCGATCCTCGCAGCGATCTCTGGGCCGTGGGCATCATCCTGTACTCGCTGCTCGCGGGGTCGCACCCGCTCGATCCGTTCTCGGTCGCGCGGCTCGCGGACATCGTGAAGCTCGATCTCCCGATGCCCCGCATCAGCGCGAGGCGCCCGGACGTGGGCGCGCTCGGCGACCTCGTCGAGCGCTGCCTGAAGAAGCGGAAGGACGAGCGCATCGGCTCGGCCAAGGAGCTGCTCGCGGAGCTGGAGGCGCTGCTGCCCGGTCGAAAGGCGCTCGAGCTGGGCGACGACGAGAGCCCCTTCGCAGGGCTGTCGGCGTTCCAGGAGTCGGACGCCGCGCGCTTCTTCGGCCGCGATCGCCAGATCGCCGCGACGACGACGCGGCTGCGCTACCAGCCGCTCCTCACGGTCGTCGGCCCGTCGGGGGCGGGCAAGTCGTCGTTCGTGCGCGCGGGGGTGATCCCGGCCTTGAAGCGCTCCAGCGAGCGGTGGGAGACGTTCATCGTGCGGCCGGGGCGCCGGCCGCTGTCGGCCCTCGTCGACGTGCTCGTCCAGGTGGCGGAGCGCGAGCGCGGGGGCGCGCCGGCCGGCCCGGCCGAGCTCGCGGACCACGACGGGATCGTCGCCACCCTGCGCGCGCAGCCGGGGCACCTCGGCGCCCGGCTGCGCGCGCGCTGCCGCCGCGAGGGGACGAGGCACCACGTCCTGCTCTTCGTCGATCAGTTCGAGGAGCTCTACACGCTCGGCGCCAGCCGCGAGGAGCGGGCCGCGTTCGTGGCCTGCCTGGAAGGCGTGGCCGACGACGCGTCGTCTCCCCTGCGCGTCCTGCTCGCCATCCGCGCGGACTTCCTCGATCGCATGGCGGACGATCACGACTTCGTGGTCGACGTGACGCGCGGCCTCTCGCTGCTGCCGCCCATGGGGCGCGACGGGCTGCGCGACGCGCTGACGAGGCCGCTCGCGGCGGCCGGCCATCGCTTCGAGACCGCGGAGATGGTCGGGGACATGCTGGGCACGCTGGAGAGCACGCGGAGCCCGCTGCCGCTCTTGCAGTTCACGGCCGCGAAGCTGTGGGAGGCGCGGGATCGCGAGCGCCGGCTGCTGACGCGGGAGAGCTACGAGCGGCTGGGCGGCGTGGCCGGCGCGCTGTCGGCCCACGCGGACGCGGTGCTCTCGGCGCTGCCGGCGCGAGAGCAGCGGCTGGCCCGGGCGGTGCTCGTGCGCCTGGTCACGCCCGAGCGAACGCGCGCGGTCGTCAGCCTGGAGGAGCTCCACGGGGTGGTGCAGGACGGCGAGGGCGCTGCGGGCGAGGCGATCGAGCAGGTGGTCCAGCACCTGGCCGGGGCGCGGCTGCTGCTGATCGAGACCGGGGGCGAGCGCGAGGGCACGACGGTGGAGCTGGTCCATGAGTCGTTGATCGAGCGGTGGCCCAAGCTCCGGCAATGGCTCGCAGAGGGCGAGCAAGACGCGCAGTTCCTGGCCCGGCTGCGCGCCTCGGCGCAGCAGTGGGAGGCGAGCGGCCAGGCCGAGGGGCTGCTCTGGCGCGACCGCGCGGCCCAGGAGGCGCGAGCGTGGCACGAGCGCCGGCGCGCCGCGCCGGGCGCCTCCTGTCGCGAAGGGCTGTGCAAGCGCGAGGAGCGCTATCTGCTGGCCGTCGTGGAGCTGGCCGAGCGCGCGCGGCGCCTGCGGCGGCAGCTCGCCATGGGCGTGATCGCGATGCTCAGCGCGATCGCGGTCATGGTGTCGTACCTGGCGATCCGCGCGCAGGCGGAGGCGCTCCTGGCGCGCAACGCCACCCGCATGGCCGCGGCGCGCGAGCTGCAATCCGATCCCACGACCGTGCTGGCGCTCTTGCGGGAGGTCGAGCCGCCCGAGGCGCCGCGAGGGTGGTCCACCCTCGCGCGCTGGGCGCTGCACAGCTGGGTCGCTCGCGTGGTGCTCACCCATCCGGATTTCGTCATCCGCGCGGCCTTCAGCCCCGACGGCAAGCTCATCGCGACGGTCTGCGCGGACAGGGCCGCGCGGGTGTGGAACGCCGATGGCTCGGGTGAGCCCCTGATCCTCCGCGGTCACGAGGCGGCGATCAACTCGGTGGCGTTCAGCCCCGACGGCGAGCGCATCGTGACGGCGTCGGACGACAGGACCGCGCGGGTGTGGCACACGGATGGGACGGGCGAGCCCCTTGTCCTCCGTGGTCACGAGGAGGCGCTCTATTCGGCGGCGTTCAGCCCCGACGGCAAGCGCATCGTCACGGCGTCATTCGACAGGACAGCGCGTGTGTGGAACGCCGATGGCTCGGGCGAGCTCGTCGTCCTCCGGGGTCATCAGGAGCCGGTCTATTTTGCGATGTTCAGCCCCGACGGCGGGCGCATCGTGACGTCGTCGTTCGACAGGACCGCGCGTGTGTGGAACGCCGACGGCTCGGGCCAGCCGGTGGTCCTGCCCGGTCACGAGGATGCCGTCTACTCGGCGGCGTTCAGCCCGGATGGCAAGCGCATCGTCACGGCGTCGTGGGACAAGACGGCGCGCGTGTGGAACGCCGACGGCTCCGGCGCGCCGGTGGTCCTGCGCGGTCACGAGGATGTCGTCTACTCGGCGGCGTTCAGCCCGGATGGCAAGCGCATCGTCACGGCGTCGTGGGACAAGACGGCGCGCGTGTGGAACGCCGACGGCTCGGGCCAGCCCTGGATCTTCCGCGGCCACCAGGACCGGGTCTACTCGGCGGCGTTCAGCGCCGACGGCGGTCGCATCGTCACCGCGTCCTATGACAAGACGGCGCGGGTGTGGAACGCCGAGAGCACGGGTGAGCCCCTCAGCCTCCGCGGTCACGGGGATGTCATCTCCTCGGCGGCGTTCAGCCCGGATGCCAAGCGGATCGTCACGGCGTCGTGGGACAAGACGGCGCGTGTGTGGAACGCCGACGGCTCGGGGGCGCCCGTGATCCTCCGTGGCCACGAGGGTGAGGTGTTCTCGGCGGCGTTCAGCCCCGATGGCGGGCGCATCGTCACCGCGTCCGACGACAAGACGGCGCGTGTGTGGAACGCCGACGGCTCGGGGGAGCCGCTGGTGCTCCGTGGTCACGCGGACAGGGTGCGTTCGGCGGCGTTCAGCCCGGATGGCAAGCGCATCGTCACGGCGTCATGGGACAAGACGGCGCGTGTGTGGAACGCCGACGGCTCTGGGGAACCGCTGGTGCTCCGTGGTCACGCGGACAGGGTGCGTTCGGCGGCGTTCAGCCCAGATGGCAAGCGCATCGTCACCGCGTCGTATGACACGACGGCGCGTGTGTGGAATGCCGACGGTACGGGCGAGCCCGTGATCCTGCGAGGGCACGACCGCTGGGTCGTCTCGGCGGCGTTCAGCCCAGATGGCAAGCGCATCGTCACGGCGTCGTGGGACAAGACGGTGCGGGTGTGGAATGCCGACGGCACAGGCAAGCCCGTGGTCCTGCGCGGGCACGAGCACTGGGTCAACGCTGCGGTGTTCAGCCCTGACGGCAAGGATATCGCCACCGCGTCCGACGACAGGACGACGCGGATATGGAATGCCGACGGTACGGGCGAGCCCCTGGTGCTGCGTGGGTCCGATTGGCCCGTCAACACCGTGGCGTTCAGCCCCGATGGCAAGCGCATCGTCACCGGGTCCGACGACAAGATCGCGCGCGTGTGGACCGACCTCGAGCCGCTCCACGGCGTCGATGACCCGAAGCTGTGGACGGCGACGACGTACTGCATGCCCATCGAGCGGAGGATCGAGCTCCTTCGTGTGCCAGAGGCCGCCGCTCGGGCGAGCCAGGAGGCCTGTCTGCGTGAGGTCGCCAAGGTCCGCGCGGCCGCGCCGGGGGCTCAGGCGGATTCGAGGGGTCGACCGGACGGCACCGCGGGCCGGTGACGAGCGCGCCTCCATCGAGCGCGCGGTGACGCCGCGAATCAGCGCGCGCTCACGCCGCTCGCAGCCTCCACACCGCGGGCCGCAGCAGCAGGAGCGGCGCCGCAAGCCCCGCGATGACGAACGCCCAGACCGTCGTCACCACGCCGATGCGCCCAGCGAGCCAGCCGGCCGCCAGGGTACCCGCCGGCAAGAGCGCCCCGGTGAGCACATGGAGCGTCGCGTCGACCCGGCCGAGCACGTGCAATGGGAGCATGGATTGCCGGGCGCTCACCGCGTGGATCATGAACGCCATGAGGAACGCGTCCCCGACGAGCTGGTGCACCACGAGCGCGGGCACCGCGAGCCGCCCGAGCTGCGCGGCCAGCGGGATGAGCGCGCAGCCGGCCTGACTCACGAACAGGCTGAGGATCATCGCCGGCCCGGCGCCGAGGCGTTGGCCCAGCCAGCCCGCGAGGACGCTGCCGCCCAGCGCGCCGATGCCGCCCACGCTGATGATCAGCCCGACCGTGGTCGGGTCCAGCTGCAGGTGCTCCAGGAGATAGAGCATGTACAGCGCAGAGAATACCCCGCCGCTCAGGAGGGCGTGGGCCCCCATCGCCAGGAACGTCGCCCCGACCACGGGGTGGCGCAGGCCGTGGCGCAGCCCCACCCGGAGATCTTCTATCAGCGAGGCGCCCCGGTCGACGGCGTCGCCCGCCGGGACGGCCGGCGCCTCCGACGCGCGGATGCGCCCGAGGAGCGCCGCCGACACGAGATACGACAGCGCGTCCACCACCATCGTCACCGGCGCCGTCAGCACCTGGATCAGGATGCCCGCGGCGCCGGGGCCGGCGATCTCCGCGGCGGCCTCCGTCCCCTCCAGCCTGGCGTTCGCCTTGACCAGGTGGTCCTGCCCCACCAGCGCTGGCAAGTAGGCGTTGTCGGCGATCTGGAACAGGGAAGTGGCCATGCCCACCAGCGCGGCCACCGCGGAGAGCTGGAGCAGGGTGAGGGTGCCGGTCCAGGCTGCGATCGGGACCGAGAGGATCAGCGCGGCGCGCACGAGATCCGCGCCGATGAGGAGCGGCCGCTTGCGCGAGCGATCGACGAGCCCGCCCGCGAAGAGCCCCACGAGGACGCCCGGCGCGGTGGACACGGCAGAGAGGGCCGCCACGCCCGACGGGTCGGCCCCGAGGCTCACGATGGCGATCACGGGCAGCGCCGTTCGGCTGACGCGGCTGCCTACGGCGCTCACCGCCTGCGCCGCCCAGAGGCGCAGGAAATCGGGATGACGAGAGAGGCCGGCGGGGGGAGAGGACATGGTGCGGGGCGTGAGCAGAGCAGAAAAGGGGAGGGAAGGAGAAGCGCGTACGATCGAACACGGCCGCTCGAACGGCCCTTCATGCCCGAGCCGTCCATCGAGAACGCAACTCGCTGGATTGCGCCGGGGCGCCCGCATCCCGCTCGCCTCTCCGGGCATGCGCGGCTACGAAGGCAGCGTTGGAGCCCCACGCGACCATGCCCACGCTGCTGCGTTCACCGGCCACGAGGCTCGGCGCCGCGCTCGTCGCGATCGCGATGGCGCTCGTCGGCTTCCTGCCCCTCTTCGACGGCCCCGGCTACGAGAGCGCGCTCGCCGCCGGCCTCCTCGTCCCGGGCGTCGCGGCGATCGTGACCGCCCTCGACGTCGCTGCGCACCGGCCTCCGCCGATCGTGGCGTTCCGTCGCGGCGTCGCGAGCGGCGCCCTGCTCGCGGTCGTCGCGTACGCCACCACGCTGGCGCACGGCCTGCGCGGCGGCTTCTGCGACGTGCTCGGCGGCTCGGCGCACTTCGCCCTCGGGCCCGGGCTCGGCGCGGCGCTCGGCGGCGCCTGGGGCGCCGTCGCGGGCGAGCTCGCCGCCGGCATCCGGCGCGACGACGCCGCGCCCCCGCGCTCCGCGTGGCGCCGCCGGCTCGTCGCCGTCCTCGCGGCGCTGGCCGCCCCCCTCGGCTCGATCGGCGTGAGCGCCGTCCGCTTCTACACGAGCCCGATCGTGTTCGCCTACGACCCCTTCGCCGGCTTCTTCAGCGGCACCCTCTACGACACGGTCGTCGACGCGTCCGGCCTGCTGACCTACCGCGCAGGGACGCTGGCCACCCTGTTCGCCGCGTCGGCGCTCGCGCAGCACCTCGTGCACGACGCCAGCGGGCGGGTGTCGTTCCAGCTCCAGGGCCGGCCGGGGCTGCTCCTGCTCGGCGGGGCGTGCGCCGCGCTGAGCGCCGCGACCGTCCTGGAGGGCGCGCGCCTCGGCCACTTCCAGACCTCCGAGACCATCGCGGCCGAGCTCGGCGCGCTCTCGAAGGGCCAGCGCTGCGAGGTCGTCTACCCGCGCGGCATGCGCGAGGCCGACGTCCAGCGCTTCGTGCGCGAGTGCGACGCCCACATCGAGGCCGGAGAGCGCTGGCTCGGGGCGCCCGCGCTGGTCGACGGCCAGCCGCTCCGGGTCCGCGCCTACCTGTTCGAGAGCGCCGCGCAGAAGGGCGCGCTCATGGGGGCGTCGCGCACGTACGTCGCGAAGCCGTGGCGCCGCGAGGTGTACCTGCAGGCCGCCGGCTACCCGCACCCGACGCTCGGGCACGAGATCATGCACGTCCTCGCCGGCGCCTTCGCCCGCGGCCCGTTCAAGATCGCCGGGCGGCTCGGCGGGTGGCTCCCCGACCCGGGGCTCATCGAGGGGATCGCCGTCGCCGGCTCGCCCAGGGAGGGCGAGGACCTGAGCCCGCGCGCGTGGGCCAAGGCCATGAAAGATCTCGGGATCCTGCCGTCGCTCGCGCGCCTGTTCGCGCTCGGCTTCCTCGCCGAGAACTCGTCGACCGCGTACACCGTGAGCGGCGCCTTCGTCGGCCACGTGCGCGCGACGTACGGCGCCGACGCGGTGCGCGCCTGGTACGGCGGCAAGGCGCTGCCGGAGATCACCGGCGCCTCGTGGGAGGCGATGGAGCGCGCGTGGCACGCCGATCTCGACGCGCTCACGCTCCCCGACGCGGCGAGGGCGCAGGCGAAGGCCCGCTTCGATCGCCCGGCGCTCTTCGAGCGGCGCTGCCCGCACGTGGTCGACGCGTGCACGAACAAGGCGGAGGCGCTGCGCGCGCGCGGCGACGTCGAGGGCGCCATCGCCGAGTACGAGCGCGTGCTGTCGCTCGACCGGAGCCCCGCGCCGCGGGTCGCCATCGCGGAGGCGCGGCTCGCCAGCGACGCGCCCGGCGAGAGGGGCGAGGGGGTCCGCGAGCTCGAGGGCATCGCCGGGGACGGGTCGATCCCGCGCCACCTGCGCGACCGCGCGGCGGAGCGGCTCGGCGACGTCGCGCTCGCGGCGGGCGACAGGGAGCGCGCGGCGGCGTGGTACGGCGAGGTCGCCGGCCGGCTCGTCGACGAGGATCGGCTCCGGACGCTCGACGTGAAGATCGCCGCCGCGAACGACGAACGCGCCCGCGCGGCCGTCGTCGAGCTGCTGATCGGGACGCGCGGCGGCGCGCCCGACAGGTTCCGGGCGGCGGAGCTCCTCGGCGCGTGGGCCGCGCAGTCCCCCGGCGACGGCCTGCCGAGCTACCTGCTCGCCCGCCAGTACCTGGGCGACGGCCGCTTCGATGAGGCCGCCGATCGCCTGGACCGGGCGCTCGCGGCCCACCTGCCCGTCCAGCGGGTCTGGATCGAGGCCGAGCGGCTGCGGATGGTGGTCGCGTGCGGCGTCGAGGACGTCGAGACCGCCCGCAGGATGTTCGCCCAGTACGCAGCCCACGACGGGGCCGCCGGCACGGGGCCCGCCGTGAGCGAGGAGCGCCGGGACGCCGCCCTCCGCCTGCTCGAGCGCTGCTCCGGCGCGGCGGCCCGGCCTACGTCCCCGGCGACCACCTCCGACCCGCCGGCCGGACAAAAGTGAAGAATGCCTCTCGTCCCTGCGCGCCGACGTGGTGAGATGTCGTGGAAATGCACGCTGGTCCTGCGAGCGAGAGGGTTGGCCGCCTCGTCGCGCTGAACGCTGTCCTCACCGTCGTGGCCCGGCACTCGAACCTCCTCTTGCCGAGGCCGTTCGAGGAGCTCGCCGGAGCTGTCGGCCGCTTCGCCGCGTTCCAGCTCTTCGCGGTCGTGTTTCCGGAGCCGGAGGGCGAGCTCTGCGCGTACGCGGTCTTCCGCGGCGACGCGCTCTCCGCCGCGCCGTTCGGCGCGCGCCTGCCGGCGCCCGCGGCGCTCTTCCGGCGGGTGTTCGCCGAGGGCGAGCCGTTCTCCTGTGACGACACCCGCGCGGGGAACGCGCTCAAGGACATGGGACCGAGCGAGGGGTGCCTCTCCTACGTCGCGCTCCCGGTGCGGGCCGCGCCTCCGGGCGCCGAGGCCGGATCTTCCGCCGCGCGCTCCGGTGCGGCCGGCGCCGGCGGTGGCTTCGGCTGTACGGTCATCGCGGCGCTCGTCGTCGGCTACGGCGACGCCGGCGCGGCGGCCTCGGCGCCGGCCGCTCTCCTCGAGGAGATCGCCGAGGCGCTCGGCGCCGGCCTGGATCGCTCGCTGCGCGTCGTCGCCGGGGAGCGCGAGGCCGCCGAGCGGCTGCTCAGGATCCGCGAGCTCGAGGAGCAGCACAGGAACCTCCTCGACAACGCGCCGCTCATCATCTTCCGGCTCGATCCCGGGTCCGGCGAGCTCTCGTTCCTGAACCGGCACGCCGAGCGGCTCCTCGGCGTGCCGGTGGCCGAGGCGCTGCGGACGCCCGGCTTCCTCGGGGAGGCCCACGCCGACCCGGAGGGCGTGATGTGCTTCGAGGACGCGGTCGCGCGGGCCAAGCTCGGGGCCCCGTCCGCCTCGTACGAGGCGCGCCTGCGGAGGCGGGGCGGCGACGCGATCACCGCGCGCGGCACGGTGTACCCGCTCGTCTCCGATCGAGGCCGCGTGGTGGCGATCGAGGGGGTCCTCGCGGACGTGAGCACCGAGCACGCGGCGCGCACCCGGCTCATCCAGGTCGATCGCCTCTCCACGCTCGGCACCCTCGCGGCCGGCGTGGCCCACGAGATCAACAACCCCGCGGCGTTCATCCTGCTCGGCCTGGACATGCTCGATCGCCTCCTTCGCGGCCCGAACGTGCGCATGGAGGGCAGCGCCGCCTCCAGCGCGTCGGAGCTCGTGAAGGAGCTGCGCGACTCGATCAAGCGCATCGTCGACATCGTCCGCGATCTCAAGCTGTTCGCGAGCCCGCCGCAGCCCGAGGGCTCGCGGCGCACGCTGACGGACGCGAACCGCACGGTCGACTCCGCGCTGAGCCTCACGCGCGGCCAGATCATCGAGCGGGCGCAGATCGTGAAGAACCTCTCCGAAGTGCCGCCGATCCTCATGGATGACGGGCGGCTCGGCCAGGTCATCGTCAACCTCCTCGTCAACGCAGCCCAGGCGATCCCGAAGCCGACCTCGAAGCACGAGCCCCGCGATCAGACGGTGACGGTCGAGACGCGGAGCGACGGGGACACGGTCGAGATCGTGGTGAGCGACACCGGCGCCGGCATCGCGGAGGAGAACCTGCCGCGCATCTGGACGCCGTTCTTCACGACGAAGGGGCCCGAGGTCGGCACGGGGCTCGGCCTGTCGATCAGCCGCGAGATCATCGAGCGCGCCGGCGGGCAGATCACGGCGGAGAGCCCGGTGCCGGGGAGCGATCCGCCGTGCGGGGCGCGCTTCATCATCTCGCTGCCCGCGGCGGGGCGCGACGAGGAGGCGACGCCGAGCGTCTCGCCGGTGCCGCGGCTCGTGTCGAAGCGGGCGCGGGTGCTCGTGGTCGAGGACGAGGCGTCGCTCGCGCGCGCGCTGTCCGACCAGCTGGGCCGCGTGCACGAGGTGGCGCTCGCGCCGAGCGCGGACGCGGCGATGGGGATGCTCGCGGGCGGGCAGCGCTTCGACGTGGTGCTCTGCGATCTGCGGATGCCCGGCACGTCGGGCGACGTCTTCTACACGCGGGTCCGGGAGAGCGATCCGGCGCTCGCGCAGGGGTTCATCTTCATGACCGGCGTGGGCTTCGGCGCCGACGTGGAGCGGTTCCTCGCCTCGTCGGGCCGCCGGCTCCTGGAGAAGCCGTTCTCCGCCGAGGACGCGCTGAGCGCGATCGCCGAGGTCGTCACGGCGAACCGGGCCGAGGAGCGGGAGAGCACGAGGTCGCGGTGACGCGCGGTCGGTGGTGAGGCGCGCGGTCGCGGTGAGGCGCGGTCGGCGGTGAGGCGCGTGATGGTCGCCCGAATGGGCTCCAGCGCCCCCACGACCTCGCCACCCGACGCGCACGATGCCGCCCGATCAGGGGCTGATCCGCGTCGCGGCCGAGGCGACGCCGCGCCGCTGGACGACGCCCGCGGGCATGGCTAGCTCCAGCCGATGAACCTCGCCGACGTGATGCGGAGCCTCGCCGCGCTGGGCAACGAGAAGATGCGCGAGGTCAACGCCCGCGCGGGAGACGCCCATGGCGTGAACCTCACCCAGCTCCGCGCGCTCGCGAAGCAGCTGAAGGCTGACCACGCCCTGGCCTGCGAGCTGTGGCGCACCGGGGACCCCGACGCCCGCCTCCTGGCGACGCTCGTGTTCAAGCCGAAGGCCTTCTCGGCGGACGAGCTGGACGCGATGGTCCGGGAGATCGGCTACCCCAAGCTGCTCGACTGGTTCATCGTCAACGTGGTGAAGGCGTCGCGCCACGTCGAGGAGCTGCGCGTGCGCTGGAAGGACTCCGCGAGCGCGCTGGTCGGGCGCGCCGGCTGGAGCCTGACGACGGACCGCATCGTAAAGAGCCCTGCCGGCCTCGATCTCTCCGCGCTGCTCGACCAGATCGAGGCGGAGATGAAGGCGGCGCCGGGCCCGAAGCAGTGGTCGATGAACCACTGCCTCGCCGAGATCGGCATCCACAACCCCGGGTTGCGCGCCCGCGCGATAGCCATCGGCGAGCGGCTCGAGGTGCTCAAGGACTACCCGGCGTCGCCGGGCTGCACGCCGCCGTTCGCGCCGGTGTGGATCACGGAGATGGTGCGGCGGCAGAAGGCGGAGAAGACGCGGGGCGGGTGAGGGGTCGGCGCCGGCAGACAGGTCCGGCGCCGGGGCGGGGACGTGCGCGCGCAGCGTCGAGCGCGCACGCCGGAGCGCGCTGGCCACGGGCGGATCAGCCGAGGAGCTGCGCGCAGATCTGCTGGAGCTCCCGCAGCACGTCGGGCGTGGCCTGCAGGGTGATCCGGGAGCGGTGCTCGCCCTCCTGGTAGCTCAACGTGAGCAGGACGACGGGCGCCGCGATCTTCGCCCCGCGGCTCGCGGCCGCCATCGTGTCGATGCGCCAGTCGACGCCGGTGAGCACCTTGCCGTGATCGAGCAGGGCGCCGCGGACGATCTCCCGCCGCACGAGCGCCTTCGCCTGGTCGTAGCCGGCGAGCAGGATGGCCTGGATCTCCTCGGCGCCCTGGCCGGGCGCGAGCGCCGCGACGTCGGCCGCGAGCGCGGCGCGATCGAGGTCGAGCTTGCTCGCCTCGCGGACCAGGAAGCGGCACGCCTTGAGCACCCGCGCGAGCGCGTCGGACGCGACCTCGTGCCGGCGGCAGAACGCGTCGAGGAGCCGCTCCACGGCGGCGGGCACCGGCTCGCCAAGGCTGGGCCCGAGCGCCTCCCAGAGGCGCTGCCGCGCGCCCTCGGGCAGCTCCAGGAGCCGGCGCAGGTCGGCGGCGAGCTCGGGGGGCGGCGGCGCCCCGCCGAGGCTGCGGAGCTCGGCGCTGGGGGAGGGGGCTCCGCGCGGGGGCGTGCTCATCGCGATCTCGACGACGATCGCCGAGCTCCGCGTCGATGTCGATCGCGGCGCTTGGCGTATCGGCCCGCCGGCGCGGCGCAGCGCGGGCTCATTGGCTCAGCTGGATCGGTACGTAGAGCGCTCGCATCGTCGACGCCGTGCCGGCGCGCGTGTACCCGGCGAGGCCGAACAGGACGTTCCACCAGTGCCCGTCCGGCGTCTCGCCGTACGAGAACAGGGGGACGAGGTGGAACTCCCACTCCTTGCCGTTCCGCACCCGGTGCTCGCGGTACACGGTGTTGAGCGCGACCTGCGTCACCGACGTCGGGTCCGCGAACCGGAAGAAGAACGGCAGGGCCACCGTGGTGCGCGACGTCGGCGACGCGAAGTCCCAGAGGAACGGCGCGGCCACGAGGTGCGTCGAGTCGCGGTTCCTCCCCGAGTAGAAGAACGGATAGATGTCCGTCTCCCAGCCGGTGAGATCCCGCGTGTGCCGCACGAGCGGCGTGAGCCACATGGTGTCGCTCAACCCGGGGCGCTTGAAGCGGCCATAGAGCGGGAAGAGGACGAGATCGTCGCTGCGCGGCGAGGTGTTCCGGTAATAGAACGGGAGCAGGAACGTCCGCTCGAGGTCGATCGACGGATCCCGATATTGCCAGAAGAGCGGCGTGATCATGTCGAGCTCCGTCCGCCCTCGGTAGCGAGCGTAGCCCCAGGTCGCGAAGGTGCTCTCCCCCTCTTCGCCGCGCGCCTTCAGGAAGAGCGGCGTGATGAGCAGGCTCTTGTTGCCCTCGTACCCGTAGTGGAAGAACGGGAACAGCGTCGTCCGATCGTGGTTCTTGCCCCAGCTGTGCCAGTAGAAGGGCATGACGTTGAACACGTCGCCCTTGCGGGAGTGCTGCCACATCAGCGGGCCCCAGACGTTCGTGGAGCGGTCTCCGACGTCGCTGTAGTGGTAGTAGTGCAAGAGCGGCGGGATGACCTCGTACTCGCTGCTCTCGTCGCGGCCGTAGAAGTACAGGGGCGCCAGGCCGAGATCGATCTTGTCGGCGGAGCGCGCGTCGCACGCGGGGCCGCCCTTCCACTTGCAAAAGAGGGGGCCGACGAGGTTGAAGCCGCTCTGCGCCGTGTGGTGCGTGAAGGTCAGCAGGGGAGGGATGTGGAAGTAGCCGCTCCCGTCGTCGCGCTGGCCCTCGAAGTAGAGCGGCGCGAGCCAGTTGTCGTGCCTTCCCGGCTCCGCCTTGCGCCCGGGGCTCGCGGGGCGACCCGCGGACTCGCGGTGCATGAACGGGCCGACGATCGTCGTGTAGGTGTTCTCGTCCCGGAGCTTCCAGAAGAAGGGGAAGAGCACGTCGGCGTCGACGTCCTTGCTCCGGCGGTTGTAGTAGAGCGGCGTCACCATGGTGGCGCGATCGCCGGGCATCCGGCGCTCCGCCCACAGGGGGAAGACCGTCCTGAACTGGTAGCTGCCGCTCCGCTCGCTGTAGTACGGGCCGTACCAGTCGCGCTGGATCTCCGCGGCGCGCCCGACCTCCCACTCGCCGGTGTCGTTCGTGCCGATCTGCTTCTTGACCGCGGGCGGCACGGCCAGCGGGTTCTCCGGCAGGGTCGGCTCCTGCGTCTGGATCGGGCTCTCCTCGGACGTCGGCGCCGCGTGCGTCTCCGGCGTGCCGGGCGGCGGCTTCGGCGGGCTCGAGGGCGGCGGCTGCCCCATGCCGGGCTGGCCGAAGCCGACTTGCGCCGCCGCAACGGACGGAGCGGCGAGCATGGCCAGCGCGGCGGCGAGCGAGAGCGCCGTCGCCGAAACGCGCCGCGCGAGACCCCGCCCCTCGCCCGCCGGCGCGCCGCGCGCCCGTCGCGAGCAGCCCTGCGTTTCCATCGCCTCGGAGGTCAACGCGCTCCCCGCTGGCCGCCGGGCGACGCCTCGAGGGCCCGATCCGCGAGCACGCGCGCCGCTCCTTCCAGCGGGATCTCCTCCTGCACGTGCGCCACGAGGTCCTTGATCTGGAGCACGCCGCGCTCGACCTCCGCGTCGCCCAGGATCACGCAGAGCCGCGCGCCGAGGGCGTCCGCGCGCCGGAGCATCGCCTTGAGCCGCCCGCCGCGCCCGTCCAGCTCGACCGGGACGCCGAGCGCGCGCAGCTGCTTCGCCAGCACGAGCGCCTGATCCGCGCCCGCCTGGCCGAGCGGGGCGAGGAAGCAGCCGGGCCTCCGGCGCGCCGCGTCGCCGGGCATCATCGTGAGCAGCCGCTCCATCCCCATCGCGAAGCCGATCGCGGGCACGCTCGGCCCGCCGAGCCCGGCGACCATCCCGTCGTAGCGGCCGCCGCCCGCGAGCGTGCTCTGGGCGCCGAGATCGCCCGCGGTCGCCTTCACCTCGAAGAGCGTGCGCGTGTAGTAGTCGAGCCCGCGCACGAGCGACCGATCGACGACGTAGTTCACGCCGAGCACGTCGAGGCAGCGGCGCACTCCCTCCCAGTGGGCGCGGTCCGCGTCGTCGAGCAGGTCGAGGATCGACGGCGCGTCGCGCGACACCTCGTGATCGCGCTGGTCCTTCGAGTCGAGGATGCGCAAGGGGTTCTTCGCGAGGCGGCGCTGAGAGTCCTCGCTGAGCTCGCCCTTGCGCGGCGTGTAGTGGGCGAGCAGCGCCTCGCGGTAGCGCTCGCGCGTGCCGGCGCCGCCGAGCGAGTTCACGTGGACGACGAACTCGCCGATGCCGATGTGCTGCAGGAAGCCTGCGACGAGATCGATCGTCTCGGCGTCGCAGAGCGGCCCGGGATCGCCGAAGAGCTCGCAGCCGGCCTGGTAGAACTGGCGGTAGCGCCCCTTCGCCGGCCGCTCGCCGCGGAACATCGCGCCGAGGTAGTACCAGCGCGTGACCGGCTCCTTCGCGTGGACCGCGTGCTCGACGTAGGCGCGCGCGGCGCCCGCGGTGCCCTCGGGGCGGACGGTGAGCTGATCGCCGTGGCGCTCGAAGGAGTACATCTCCTTCTCGACCACGTCCGTCGTCTCCCCCATCTGGTGCCGGAAGAGCTCCGTCGGCTCGAGCAGCGGCGTGCGCACCTCGGCATAGCCGTGGAGCTCCGCGTGGAGGCGGAAGGCCCCCTCGAGCTTGTGCCAGCGCTCCACCTCTTCGGGGAGGATGTCGTTCATCCCCCGTACCGCGCGCAGTTCCATCGCGCGGCGCTTATGGTCGGTGCTGGCGAGCGGGTCAAGCCGGTCGGATGCTTCCCGATACGGTCGGGTCTCGCCGGCGCGTCGTCCGAGGGCTATGGGGTGTCCCCAGAGGCATGGCGAAGGCAAAGGCACGCGCTGCGGCGATCGATCTTGGGAAGGCCCGCGTCGGCGTGGCCGTGACCGACGAGCTCGGGCTCTACGCGCACCCGCGGCCGCTGCTCGACGGGCGAAACCGGAAGGCGCTCCTGGAAGCCCTTGCGGCGCTCGCCCGGGACGAAGGCATCACGCGGTTCTTGGTCGGGCTGCCGCTCGAGATGAACGGGGCCGAGGGGCCCGCCGCGCGGCGGGCGATGGCCTTCGCGCAGGCGCTGGCCGACGCGGCCGGCGTCGAGGTGGAGCTCATCGACGAGCGGCTCTCGACGGTCGAGGCCGCACGGCGGCTGCGCGACGGGGGCGTCTCGGGGCGCAAGAGCAAGGAGCGCGTCGACGGGGCGGCGGCGGCGCTCCTGCTCCAGGCATGGCTGGACGGGAGGCGCTAGAGCGGGAAGTCGCCGCGGGTCAGCAGAGAAGCGCGGCCAGCGATCGCCGGGGCTACCGGCTCTCGCTGCGGAGCAAGAGGTAGGCGCCTGCGGCGCCGACCGCGCCGACCGCGAACAGCACGACGTCCCACATGGGCCACGCGACGCCGGCCGCGCGCCGGAGGACGACGGCCTCCACAACCCGCACGAGCAGCGACGCGAAGCCGTACGCGCACAGCCCGACCACGATCGGCCGGCGCAGGTTGTCGGCCAGATCGACCGCCCTCATGCTGTTGTTCCACACGATCCGGCGCACGTGGCGCGCGCCGATCAGCGCGGGGGTGATCAGCGCGAAGCCGATCCCGGACGCGAGCAGGACCGCCTCGAGGCCCGTCAGGTTGTCGGTCACCAGGCCGCCGCGCGACAGGCGGATGATCGCGGTGACCAGCGTGACGAGGCTGCCGGCGACCCAGAAGAGCCCGAGCGCCGAGAGCAGCAGGATGAGCGGCCTCGCCATGCTCACCTGCTGCGCCTGGCGGAGCTGCATCGTCGGCGCGACGCGCGGCGCCGACGGCATCGACGTGCGCGGCCCGGGCACGCCGGGGACGTCGAGCTCCTTCGGCTCGGCCTCGCTGACGTCGTACAGCGCGAGCTCCGCGTCGAGCTCCTCCATCGTCTGGTACCGATGGCCGGGCTCCTTCGCCATGGCCCGCTGGATGATCATCTCGAGCGGCTCGGGGATGCTCGGCTCGAGCGAGCGCGGGCGGGGCGGCTCCTCGGTGAGCACCGCGGTGAGCGTCGCGGTCGGATCGTTGCGATCGAACGGGCGGCTGCCGGTGAGGGCGCAGTAGAGGATCGCGCCGACGGCGTAGATGTCCGCACGGTGATCGACGCGCTCGCCGCGGGCCTGCTCCGGCGCCATGTACGAGGGCGTGCCCATGATCATGCCGGTCTGCGTGAGCGCGGCGCCCGGCGCGTCGTCGACCTTGGAGATGCCGAAGTCGATCACCTTCGCCGTGGGCATCGCGAGGTCGCCGGTGAGGAACACGTTCTCCGGCTTCATGTCGCGGTGCACCACGCCCTTCGCGTGGGCCGCGGCGAGCGCCTTGCAGATCTGGCGGACGATGCGCACGGCGGGGCCGGTCTTCATCTTGCCAGCCTCGTTGAGGTAGTCGGCGAGCTCCTTGCCTTCGAGGAACTCGTTGACGAGGAACGGCCGGCCCTCCGCGGTGCGGTGGACGTCGAAGACAGTGACGACGTACGGGCTCTGCACCGCGGCCGCGGCCTCGGCCTCGCGCTGGAAGCGCGAGATCACCTGGGGTTGCCGCGCGAACTCCGGGTGCAGCATCTTGATGGCGAACCGCTTGCTGGAGATCCGCGTGTGGCGGGCCTCGTAGACGCGCCCCATGCCGCCTTCGCCGACGACGCGCACGACCGTGTACGTCTCGTTGAGCGTCTTGCCGACGAGGTCGTCGCGGACGGCGTCGTCCTCCGACTCGTCGAGCGTCGCGGCGTCGCGCGGGCAAACCCTGAACTCGGCCGGGTACCGGACCCCGCAGGTGGGGCAGACCTTGGGCGTCGAGTTGTCGCTCCCGGTGGTCGAGAGCGCGGTGGCGGAGGAGGAGAGGCTCGTCATCGCGTTCGCGATATGAAGGTCCGACTGCGAGCCGCGCGGGTCCGACTGCGGTCGGGTCGCTTCGTCGGGGGGCCGGAGGGTACCGGGCATCGCCGACCGAGGGTAACCAATCGGCCGTTCTGGGGGTGACAAATCGCGCGACCACGTCGACCGCGTTGACGGACCGAGGCGCCTGCGTATACTCGCGCGCTCCTCAGCTCACTGGCCTGAAATTCGCGGGCTCCCGCCACTACGGGTGTGGGGCTCAGTTTCAGGCGTCGCTTGGCCAGCCGCCGGCTCCGTTCTTCCGTTTTTTTCGGGAGGCGGACCGGCCCGGACGCTCGGTAGCGCACCGGCAGGGCCATGGAGAGCCAGCCATGCTGCATTCTGTTCAGAAGACGGACATCATCACCAAGTACGCGATCCACGACGGCGACACCGGGTCGCCGGAGGTCCAGATCGCGCTCCTCAGCGAGCGGATCAACCAGCTGCAGGAGCACTTCCGCACGCACCAGAAGGACCACCACTCCCGCCGGGGCCTGCTGAAGCTGGTGAGCCAGCGCCGGCGTCAGCTCGACTACCTGAAGCGCGTCGACATCGAGCGCTACCGCAGCCTCATCACCCGCCTCAACCTCCGCAAGTAGCGGATTTTCGGGGCGATCGCGCCCGCCGCGCCAGCGCGAGGCCTGCCTCGCGCGCCCGCGCCCGCGCTGCACGAGCGCAGGCGATCTCGGCCTGTGTCAGCAGGCCTGCTGAGCCAGTCTGTCCTACCTTCGACCCCGCGCGGCGCATCTCCGCTCCGGCACCCGTGCGCGCGCAGGGGTTCCGGCCCCTTCCGTTCGGGAGGTTTTGCGGTGCGCACCCCTGAACGCCTGCTTTTTGCGCTGGCGAGAGTGGAGCGGACGCTTTAAGGAGGTCACTCATTGACCATGGACCGGCGGGGCGATCGCGCCTCGCCGTTCCCGAGCGCGGGCTCCGCGCGTCTTCGTCTTCGCTTCGTGCGCAGCAGCGCGGCTCCTGCGCAGGAACCGAGGAAGAAGAGCAGCCCCTCGCGCTCGGCGTAGCGCCGCACGCAGCGGCCCTCGCGATCGTGCGAGAGAGAGCTGAAATCCCAATGTTCGTTCGTGAATCCGTCATGGTGGGCGGCCGTGCCCTCACCCTCGAGACCGGCCGCCTGGCCAAGCAGGCCCACGGGGCCGTGCTCGTCACCTACGGCGACACCATGGTGCTCGTGACCGCCGTCTCGCAGGACGAGCGGCCGGGCCTCGACTTCTTCCCCCTCACCTGCGAGTTCGTCGAGAAGACGTACGCGGCCGGCAAGATCCCCGGCGGGTTCTTCAAACGTGAGGCGCGCCAGCGCGAGGAGGAGATCCTCTCGAGCCGCCTCATGGATCGCCCCCTCCGCCCGCTCTTCCCGGAGGGCTTCAAGCGCGACACGCAGATCATCGCGACCGTCCTCTCCAGCGACAAGCAGAACAAGGCGGACGTCCTCGCCCTGACGGGCGCGAGCGCCGCGCTGCACATCTCGGACATCCCCTGGCACGGGCCGGTCGTGGGCGTGCGCGTGGGCCGGCTCGACGGCGAGTTCGTGGCGTACCCCACGGTCGCCGACATCGAGCGCTGCGACATCGACCTCGTCGTCGCCTGCTCGCGCGACGCGATCGTGATGGTCGAGGGCGGCGCCGCGGAGGCGACCGAGGCGGAGATCATCGACGCGCTGATGTTCGCGCACGAGACCGCGCAGCCGGTCATCGATCTGATCGAGAAGATGCGCGCCGCGGTGGGCAAGCCGAAGCGCGAGTTCGTCGCCCCGGCGCTGCCGGACGAGATCAAGCGGCGCGTCGCCCAGATCGTCGACGAGGACCTGAAGGCCGCGACGCGGGTGACCGACAAGAAGGCGCGCTACGACGGCTACAGCTCGCTCAAGAAGAGGCTGACCGAGACCCTGAACGCCGAGCTCGGCGCCGAGAAGCTCCTGCCGTTCCAGGGGCTCGTGAAGGCCGAGTTCGAGGAGCGCAAGGCGCACGTCGTCCGCACCTACGTGATCGAGGAGGGCCGGCGCATCGACGGCCGCGACGGCAAGAGCATCCGGCCGATCATGTGCGAGGTGGGCCTCCTGCCGCGCGTGCACGGCAGCGCCCTGTTCCAGCGCGGCGAGACGCAGGCGATCGTCACGACGACGCTCGGCACCTCGACCGACGAGCAGAAGATCGACGGCCTGATGGGGGAGACGTGGAAGCGCTTCTACCTCCACTACAACTTCCCCCCCTTCTCGACGGGCGAGACGAAGCCGCTCCGCGGCCCTGGCCGGCGCGAGATCGGCCACGGCGCGCTCGCCGAGCGCGCGCTCTCCCGGATGATCCCGGCGCCCGATCAGTTCCCGTACACGATCCGCATCGTGTCGGAGACGCTCGAGTCGAACGGCTCGTCGTCGATGGCCGCCGTC
The DNA here is from genome assembly GCF_051473855.1 of Sorangium sp. So ce375. NCBI lineage: Bacteria > Pseudomonadati > Myxococcota > Polyangiales > Polyangiaceae > Sorangium > Sorangium sp. So ce375. Next base: position 6,427,487 of record NZ_CP150335.1, on the reverse strand, counting down.
TGCGGCGGGTGTCTCTCGCTCATGGACGCGGGCGTGCCGATCAAGTCGCCCGTCGCGGGCATCGCGATGGGGCTCATCATGGAGGACCAGCGCTACGCGGTGCTCTCGGACATCCTCGGCGACGAGGATCACCTCGGCGACATGGACTTCAAGGTCTGCGGCACGGCGCGCGGCGTGACCGCGATCCAGATGGACATCAAGATCGCCGGCCTGAGCCGGCAGATCCTGATGCAAGCGCTGGATCAGGCGCGCGAGGGGCGGCTCCACATCCTGGGCAAGATGCTCGAGACGCTGCCGACCACGCGGCCCGAGCTCAGCCAGTACGCGCCGCGGATCACGACGGTGCGCGTGAAGCCCGACCAGATCCGGCTCATCATCGGACCCGGCGGCAAGACCATCAAGGGCATCGTCGACCAGACCGGGGTCGCGATCGACGTCGAGGACGACGGCACGGTGAACGTGGCGTCGGCCGACTCCGACGCGGTGAAGAGGGCGCTCGACATCATCAAGGGCCTGACGGCCGAGCCCGAGGTCGGCGCGACCTACAAGGGGACGGTCAAGCGCATCACCGACTTCGGCGCCTTCGTCGAGATCCTCCCGAACACCGATGGCCTGCTGCACATCTCGGAGATGGCCCACACGCGCGTCGAGCGCGTCGAGGACGTCGTCAAGGAGGGCGATTCGCTCGACGTCAAGGTGCTGAGCGTCGATCGTGAGGGGAAGATCCGGCTGAGCCGGCGCGAGCTGCTCCCGCTCCCGGAAGGCGAAGAGGGCGATCGGGCGCGCGAGCGGATGGCGCAGGCGCGCGACGCCGGCCCGCCGCCGCGGCGCGATGGGCCGGGCGGCGGGCGCGGCGGCGACCGCGACCGCGGATCGCGGCCCGGCATGGATCGCGACCGCGGTGGACCGCCGCGTGAGCGCCGAGAGCGCCGCTCCTAAGTCACACGTCTCGAGGCGGGGACCTCATGCCGCGCTGCGGCGCACCCCCGAGGTCCCCCGCCGCTCACTCCTCACATCCCAGAGAGCACCGATTCGCTGCGATCCGCGGCTGTGCGCGCGGATCGCAGCCGCGCGCGGGCCGTCGCGCTCCGCTGTTGCGTTGACGCGCGCGCGCGCGTGCGCCGCGCCGCGCAGCGGCTCATCGCCCGGCCGATTTGTTGGAATCCGGCGAGGTCCGCATGGCTCGTTCACAATCAGGGTAGTGTCGCGACCCCTGCTCGTGGCATGCTCCGCCCGTGCTCGTACGCAGAGCGAAAATCGTCTGTACCATTGGCCCTTCGTGTGACTCTCAAACGACGCTGGAGCAGCTCATCCGCGCCGGTATGGATGTCGCTCGACTCAACTTCTCTCACGGCTCGCATGAGGATCATGGCAAAGCAATCGCCACGGTCCGTGCGGCTGCGGAGGCCTGCGGGAAGCCTGTGGCGATCCTGCAAGACCTTTGCGGCCCGAAGATCCGAGCCGGTCGCTTCCCCGGCAACACCTTCGAGGTGGCTGACGGGGCTTCTGTTTGGCTGACCGAGGCGAACAGGGACAGCCCTGTCGCGACGCCCGGCGAGATCCCGATCCTCTATGAGGGGCTCGCGTCCGATCTGCAGCCTGGCGATGTCGTCCTGCTCGACGACGGCCGCGTCGTCGTCACCGTGACCAAGGTCGAAGGGGACCGCGTCCAGGCCGGCGTGACGCAAGGCGGACGGCTGCGCGATCGCGTCGGCGTCCACCTGCCCGCCAGGCGTGTGCGCATCTCCTCGCTGACCGACAAGGACAAGGCCGACCTCAGCTTCGGCCTTGCGCAGGGGGTCGACTACGTCGCCCTCTCGTTCGTCCGCAACGCGGACGAGGTCCGGCACGTCCGCGACATCTGCGAGGCCTGGGGTCGCCCGACGCCGATCGTCTCCAAGATCGAGACGCCCGGCGCCATCGACAACCTCGAGGCGATCATCCTCGCCTCGGACGGCGTGATGGTGGCGCGCGGCGATCTCGGCGTGGAGTTCAACCCGGAGCGCGTGCCGATCATCCAGCGCGAGATCCTCGGCCTCGCCCGCGTGCACCAGAAGCCGGTCATCGTCGCGACCGAGATGCTCCAGTCGATGGTGACCGCGACGCGCCCGACGCGCGCCGAGGCGAGCGACGTGGCGACGGCCGTCTTCGACGGCACCGACGCGGTCATGCTCTCGCAGGAGACCGCGACCGGCGCGCACCCGCCGCTCGTCGTGCGGATGATGGCCCGTATCGTGACGGAGGCCGAGCAGAGCTCGTTCTACCGTTACCTCTCGAGCGAGCAGCCCGGGCAGCGCGCCAACGTCCCCGAGGCGACCGCGCGCGCTGCCTGCGACATCGCGAAGGACATCGGCGCGAAGCTGATCGTCGCGTTCACCGAGAGCGGCCTCACCGCGCGGTACGCGTCCAAGGCGCGCCCCGTCGTGCCGATCGTCGCCTTCTCGCCGAACGATACGACGCGCCGGCGCCTCGCGCTGCTCTGGGGCGTGGTGCCGTTCCCCGTCGACGCGCTCCGGAACTCGGACGAGATGGTCGAGCGCGCCACCGGGTACCTGCTTGCGAACGGCCTCGTCTCGCCGGGCGACAAGCTCGTCACCATCTTCGGCGCTCCCGTCGGCGTCTCAGGGTCGACCAACACGATTCGGGTGAAGGTCGTTGAATGAGCCTGCCCGCCCGCGATAGGGGCTCGTCGGGCGAGCAGGAATCCCTCTCCAGATACGCGGGCGCAGAAGTCCTCCCGAAGCTCGAGAAATACGAGCTGATCGAGGAGCTAGGCCATGGCGGGATGGCCACGGTCTACCGCGCCCGCGACCCGCGGCTCCGCCGCGAGGTCGCCGTCAAGATCATCCACAAACACCTCCGGGAAAACGCCGAGGTAGGCACCCGCTTCGTCGCCGAGGCCCGCGCGGCGGCGAAGCTGCGCCACCCCGGCATCGTCGAGGTGTACGACGTCTCCAGCGAGCAGGACCGCGAGCGCTACCTCGTCGTCGAGCTGCTCCGCGGCGCCACGCTGCGCAAGATCCTGAGCGCCCACCGCGAGATGCCGGCCGAGATCGGCGCCGCGGTGGTGCTCGAGCTCTGCGACGCGCTGGAGCACGCGCACGCGTCGGGGATCATCCACCGCGACGTGAAGCCGGAGAACGTGCTCGTCGAGCTGCCGTCCGACCGCGCCGGCGAGAGCCGGGACGGCGCGAGCGTGGTCATCAAGCTCACCGACTTCGGCATCGCCAAGATCCTCGACGCCCAGGGCGTCACCTCCACGGGGCAGGTGCTCGGCTCTCCGGCGCACATGGCGCCGGAGCAGATCGAGGGGGGCGAGGTCGATGCGCGCACCGACGTCTTCGCGCTCGGTGTGCTGTTCTACGAGTGTCTCGTCGGGCACCTGCCGTTCGAGGGCAAGAACCCGGCGCAGGTGCTCCGCAAGGTGATCGAGGGGATCTACCCGGAGGCCGAGCGCGAGCGACCCGCCGTGGGCGCGCGCTGGAGCCGGATCGTCGCCGGCGCCCTCGCGCACGACATCGCGGCCCGCGCGGCGAGCCCGCGCGCGCTCGCGGATCAGATCCGGGCCGAGCTCACGGCGCTCGGCATCGCGGAGCCGCGCGCCGAGCTCGCCGCTTACTTCGCCGACCCGGCAGGTTACGCCGAGAGGCACGTCGCGCAGCTCGTCCCGCGCCTCGTGGCGCGCGCGGAGGCCGGCCGCAAGCGCGGCGATGTGCCCGGGGCAGCCGCCGATTACAACCGGGCGCTCGCGCTGGCGCCGAACGACCTCACCATCCTCAAGCGGCTCGCGAAGCTGAACGCGAGCCGCAGCAGGCAGAAGCTCGCGGTGCGCGCGCTGATCGTCGCGCTCGGGTCGGTGGCGCTCGGCCTCGCCGCGTTTGCAATCGCCCGCGCGCTCCGCGAGCCCCCGCCCGCGGACGGCGAGGCGATCGCGGCGGCCGATCCGCCGGTGCCGGCGCCCATCGACGCGCTGATCCCGTCGCCGAACCTGCGCGCGGTCGCGCCGAGCGCCACGGAGCTCGCCAGCGCGCCGCGGCCCCGGGCGCGGGCGCCGCTGCCGTCGAGCCCGCCCACGGGCACGCCGATAGGGGACGTCCCGACGGTGCGCGACGTCATCTTCCAGATCGTCCCGAGCGGCGCCAAGCTGGTGCTCGATGGCGTCGAGGTCAGCTGGTTCGGCGCGAACAAGGCCACGCCCCTCAAGATCGGAGCGCACACCGTTCACATCAGCGTGCCCAACTCGCGGTGCTGCAGGCCGTACTCGGGGGTCATCTCGGTCGTGGCGCCGACGCCCGGCGCCTCCGCGCCGCAGCGGGTCGTCCACAAGCTGGAGATCCTGCCCAGCACGGTCGTCCTGAGCGGCGCGCCGCCGAGCGCGCAGGTCGCGTGTCCGCAGATCGGCCTGATCGGCTACGCGGGTACGCCGCAGGCCGTGACCTTGAGCGACGTGTTCTGGAGCGGGAGCTGCCTCTTCACGCCCGCGACGCCGGAGGCCGCGCCGCGCGTCGGCAACGTGACGCTGGTGGCCGGCGAGCCGAACACCGTTTCCTGGCCATCCGGCTGACGGCATCGCCGTCATTGGGGCGTCCGCTCCGGAATTCTCAGCATCCCCGCCCAAACTCCGCTACATCACGGCGCACCCCTCCGCATGGCTGCGCGAACTCCAGGCAGGAGATCTCCCGGCGCTCGCTTCCCATCGGTCGGGGGCCGCCGCGCCTCGCTCGCGCCGCGGCGCCTCGCGGCGATGGCGGCGACCGCCCTCGCGCTCTGCTCCGCGGGGCCGGCGCGCGCCGACGATGTGCAGCAGTTCGAGCTCGCCAAGACGCGCTTCGACGCCGGGCACTACGAGGAGGCCGTGAGCCGCTTCGCGGCGATGCTCGACGCGGCGAACGCGCCCTGCGAGCGCGGCCCGATCGAGGCGGAAGGCAAGCCGTGCAGGATCTCCGACCCCGGCATGGTCGAGCGGGCGCGCGGCCTCGCCGCCGCGGCGCTCGTGGCGCTCAGGCGCACGAGCGAGGCCGACGCGTACATCGAGCAGATCCTCCTCGACAACCCCGTGTATTCGCCGAACCCGGCGGTGTTCCAGCCCGAGGTCATCGATCGGTTCACCGCGATCCGGGCCCGCCTCCGGGCGCGGATCGAGGAGATGACGCGGCAGAAGGCCGAGGCGCAGCGCGCGGAGCGGCTGCGGATCGAGCGGAGCCACGAGGATGAGCGCCGCTGGGTCGCCGAGATCCATCGCCTCGCCGGGCGCGAGCGCGTCGTCTCGGAGAACTCCCGCTGGACCGCGATGCTGCCCTTCGGGGTCGGGCAGTTCCAGAACGGCGACGATGGGCTCGGCTGGTTCTTCCTGGTCAGCCAGGCCGTCGCCGGCGGGACCTCGATCGTCTCGGCGCTGGCGCTGGCCAGCTACGAGAACGTCGACGTCTCGCCGAGGCCCTCGGCGCAGAGCGTCGACATCGACGCGCTGAACCGCCGTATCGGGACCGCGGCCGCCGTCAACCGCGTGGCCTTCGGCGCGTTCGCGACGCTCGTCGCGGCCGGGATCGCCCACGCGCAGATCACGTTCGTCCCGGAGAAGGTCTCCTTCCGAACGCGCCCCGTGCCGCCGCCGCCCCCGAGCTTCACCGCCGCGCCGGCGATCTCCGTGCTGCCCGGCGGCCTGTACGCGGGGCTCTCCGGCCGGTTCTGACCGGGGGCGCCGCGCGGCTCACGCCTTCTGCGCGGCGGCGATCCAGAACCCTCCGAGCTGCGCGAGCGGCGTGTCGCACAGCGCCCACTCCGCCCGGTGCAGGAGGCGCCCGAGGCCCGGCACGCGCATCGCGGCGGCGAACGGCGTCACGATGCGCACCCCGCGGGAGGCGACGACGCGCACGCCCTCCGGCATGAGGGCGGCGGCGGCGCTCGGCGCGTCGAAGCGCGTGAAGACGGCGCTCTCTCGGGTCGAGTCGCTGATGGCGCCCGCTGGACCGAGCCGCTTCACGAGCCCCCGCAGGCTGTAGGGGTTGTAGAACTCGGCGATCACGTGCCCGCCGGGCCGCACCACACGCGCCATCTCCGACAGGGCGCGGCGCACGTCCTCGACGTGCGCGAGCACCTTGAACGAGCACGCGACGTCGAAGCTCTCGTCGGCGAACGGCAGGGCGGTCGCGCTCCCCTCCACGACGTCGAGGCCGCGCTCCCGGGCGCGGGCGAGCATGCCGGGCGAGAGGTCGACCCCGCGCGAGGCGCGCGCGAACGCGCCGATCCGGGCGAGCAGGAGCCCGGTCCCGCACCCCACCTCGAGCACGTCGCGGCCCTCGCCGAAGCGGCGCACGAAGTCGACCTCGAGCGCGTCGACGAGGTCGTGGTAGCCCCCGGGATCGCGCCCCCCGCGCCGGGCCTCGTAGCGCGCAGAGAACTCGTCGTAGTAGGCCCGCGTCGCGTGCAGGCGCTCGTTGGTGCCGACCTCTTCCGTCTGGGCTCGCATGGGCCCGCTATAGTACGCCGCGCCTCGGGCGGCCCGCGCTCCTTGTGCTGCTCGCGCTGCTTGCGCCGCGCCGCGCCGCGCCGCATCTCTCCGGCGAGGTGACCCATGAAACCCGGCGACCATCCCGATTTCTTCCGCTTCGCGCCGCCCCCAGGGACCTCCCGCGAGAGCTCGATCCGGCTCGATCGCGAGGGCCGCTTCTGGCACGACGGCGCCCGGGTCGACCATCCGGCGATCGAGCGCGGGCTCCGGTCCTGGATCGGGCGGCACCCGGACGACGGCCGGCCGATCCTCACGAACGGCTACGACTGGTGCTACTTCCACGCCGACGACGCGCCGCTCTTCGTCGATGCGCTCCGGATCGGCGAGGGCGGCGCGGTCTCGCTGCTCCTGTTCGACGGCACGGAGGAGCCGCTCGATCCGGCGACGCTCTCCCTCGGCGAGGACGGCGTCGTGTACGCGCGCGCCCGGAGCGGCGCGCTCGAGGCGCGCTTCTCGCGCCATGCGCAGACGCAGCTCGCTCCGCTGCTCGTCGAGGCAGAGCCGCCCACGCTCTGCGTCGGGGGGCGCGAGGTCCGGCTGCCGCCGCGGGCCGCGCGTTAGCCCCGCGCGCCGGAGATCCCGAGAGGGCTCGCTGCCGGGCGGCGTCGCGGCGGACGCGCTCGGCTCAGTAGCGGTACTGCCAGAGCAGATCGAGCATGCCTGAGGTCGTCTCGCGCTCATCGACGCCCACCGTGCCCCGGAGCGTCCAGTGCTCGTTGAAGCGCCAGTCGATCGTGACCTCGGTCCGCGTGCCGCGCTCGCTCGCCGTCCCTCCGGGGGTCGGCCCGCTCGATCCCGTCGAGGAGCTCTGCTGCGCGCCTCCCTGGAAGGTGGCCAGCGCCGTCAGGTCGTCGTTCAGCCGGTAGACCACGCTCGTCCGGAGCGTGCCCTCCGAGGTCGTCCCGAAGCGGGTCGTCAGCCCGCGCAGCGGCGCGATGCCGCTCAGCAGCGCGTTGAACTGCGCCGCCGCGATCTCGCTGCCGACCGACGCGGCGACGCCGCCGGCCGCGAGCCCCGCGGGCGTCTCGGCGCCCGCGGCCTGCGCGCCCTCCGAGAAATCGGCGCCGAACAAGAGCCGCGCGAGGATGTCCTGCTGCGAGCTCGGCGGGCTCGAGGTGAAGCGCAGCGACCTGTCCGTGATCGGCCGGAGGTTGCCGTTGTAGGCGACGTGGATGCGCGTGCCGTCGGGCGCGTCCCAGTGCGCCGTGACGTTCAGGTGCGGGTTCGACGCCTCCTCCTCGCGCAGGCGCACGCGCCCGCCCTCGATCACGAACGCCTTGCCGTAGATCTCGAGCTCGCCCCGCGTGATCACGATGCCGCCCGACACCCGCGTGTCCTCGCCGATCACGACGCGCGGCGGCGCGTCGTCGGTGCTCGTCAAGTGCAGCCTCAGCCCCGCGCCGTCGACGAAGGCGTCGCGCACGTCGAACACCGCGGAGTAGCGGAGCGCGTCCGCAGCGCGCCGCTGCTTCTCCGGCCCGAGCGGGTGGGAGACGGAGATGTCGGGGTTCTCGTCGAGCGGCTGGACGTCGCGGCTGCTCGTCGCTGGCAGCGAGAGGCGGAGCGTGGGGACCGTCACGTACAGCGCGAGCTCGCCCGGCTTCTTCTCGGCGATGAACGACAGCGCCCCGGAGGCGGTCCCGAGCGGCACCCCCTCGAGCGTGAGCGGGAGGGCCTGGTCCTCGGCGATGGTGAGCGCGCCGGCGCCGTCGCGCAGCGTGAGCCCGGCGAGCCGGAACAGCGCCCAGCCCTGCGCCTGCCCGGTCGTGCCCGCCGCGCGGAAGCCCTCGATCCGGAGGACCCCGCCCTCGGCCGTGATGTGGGCCGCCACGTCCCGCAGCTCCTGCCCGAGCTCCGGGATGTGCACGACGCCGTCCGTGACCGCCAGCTGAGCGCGGAGATGACCATCCGCGTCGGACGGGCCGCCGAGCTCGACGCGGAGGTCGCCGTTCAGCGTCCCGTCGACCTTGCTCAGCAGCCCGCCGACCAGCGGCTGGAGCGCCGCGAGCCGGAAGCGCTCCGCGGAGATGGCGATATCCGTGCGCTCGCCGTCGAGGACCGGGATGAACCCGTCGCGGAAGCGCACGCTGGCGAAGGCGTTCGCGCGGATCTTGCCCCCGCGCCGGCCCTCGAGCGCGAGCTCGGTGACGCGGAGCTCCCCGCGCCCGTCCTTCCGCCTCGGATCGATCCGCAGCGCGAGCACGCCGCGCTCGAAGGCGAGGTCGCTCCCGAGCCTGACGCCCGGCACCGTGAGGCGCGCTCTGAGCGACGGCGCGACGTTGAGGCCGCGCATCTCGATCTCCCCGCTCACGCGGCCGGAGATGCCGCTGTCCGCGAGCAGCGGGATCTCGCCGAGCGGGACCTCGCGCAGCGTCGCGCGGAAGGCGCCGGTCCACGCCGGGGGCGGAGGCGCGCCCTTCGGCGCGCGCGCCGGGACGTCCCCGAGCAGGCGTCCGAGCGGCGCGAGCACCTCGGCGCTCACGGTCGCGATCTCGGCCGCGCCGCGCGTGACGTGCGCGTCCAGCGTGGCCTTCTCGCTGTCGTACGTGAGCCATGCGTCGAGGTCGGTGGGGAACAGCAGATCCGTCGCGCTGGAGGCGACCGGCGGCGCATAGGTGAAGCCCCACCACAGGGTGCGCGCCGTCAGGAACGGACGCGCGAGCGTGCCGCTGGCGTACGCGTCGATCTGCACCTCGCCGGCGAGCGGCGGGAGCGCCTCGCGCACGAACGAGGGCAGCGTGGCGAGCTCGTCCATCGCGCGCCGGGGGAAAGAGGCGTGCGCGGCGATGGGCGCGCGCAGGAACGACGACCACCGGGCGGCGGGCGGACCGGTGAGCGCCGCGAGATCGAGCTCGATCGCGCCGGAGACGTCGGCGAGCAGCCCGCCGTCGTACAGCGTCAGCGCGGCGTCGGCCCTGCCTGTCGCGCCGCTGAACGAGCCCTTGAGCTGCGCGTCGACGAAGCGCGACTCCCAGGCCGGGCGCTCGGCGCCCAGCCGATGGGGCCCGGCGACCGCGAGGCCGTGCGTCCGCACGAGCACGTCCTGCAGCGAGGGCAGCGGCTCGCCGGGCGCGCGCGACACCCGGAAGCTGGTCGTGAGCTTGCCGCTCACCTCGCTCACGATGTGCCCGATCGGCATGAGCTGCGCGAGGCACCCGAGGTCCCAGTCGTTCGCGGCGACCTCCGCCTTCCCGACCAGGGCGGTCCAGGTCTCCGCGCGCAGGAGGGGCCCCTCCAGCGTGCCCTCGGCGTTCGACACGCGCACGCTGGCGAGGGTGCCGGCGCATCGCGGCGGGGCGCCGCTCCACGCGCCGTCCGGCGGCTTCCCGCCGGTCGGCTGCGGCGATCTCGCGTCGATGCGCACGGACCCGTCGGCCTTCACCTGGTCGCGCTCGAAGCTCGCCGTGAGCTGCGCCGAGATGCCGGACAGGAACGCGACCTCACCCTCCGCAAGGGCGAGCCGCACGTGGCCCGAGCGACCGCCCTCGCGGTCCCGATCGAGCGCGACGTCGACCTCCGCGCGCCCTCGCACGCGGAGCGGGATCCCGAGCATCCGGGCCAGGCGGCCGACGTCGATGCCGTCGCCTCGGAGGCGCCCGGTCAGGTCATCGCCCCGCACCGCGAGCCGGCCCTTCAGCGAGCCGAGCTCGGCCGAGGCGAGATCGAGCCCCTCGACGGCGAGCCCGCCGGCCGAGGGGGTGATCGCCGTGATCTTTCCCGCGACCGCGGCGCCGTCGCGCTTCAGCTGGAGCTCGACGTCGCGGAGGGCGACGGGAGCGGAGCTCAGCCGCGCGGAGGCGCTCAGGGAGTCGTCGCCGTCGGTGACGGTCGCGCGGAGCTTCGGCGACGTGAGCGGGCCGGAGATCTGCGCGGAGACCTCGTCGAGCGTGCGGCCGCCGGCGAGCGCCTCCTTCCCGGAGAGCGAGGCGTCGATCGAGAGCGCGTCGATCGGCCCGGAGACCCGCCCCGCGACGCGCGCGCTGGCGAGCGCGACGTCCTGGCCGACCCGGAGCCCGGCGAACGCGCCTTCGACGCGCGCGTCGAGCGCTCCCTGGCGCAGGCTCCCCTCGACGCGCACGCGGCCGGCGCCGTCGACGGGCCCGGCGAGGCGCGGCGCCGCGGCGATCGCCGGGATGTCGGCCGTCGCCGCGAAGCGGAGGCCCTGGCCGCCCGGCAGGAGCGACACGGCGGCGTCGATCGGCGCGCCCGGCTCGTAGAGGTGCGCGCGCGCGTGGAGCTCGCCGCGGTCGAGCACGAGGTGGACGTCCGCCGCCGGCACGCGCTCGCCGAGCAGCACGGTGGGCTCGGTCCGCGCCTCGACGGAGAGCCGGAGCACGTCGCCCAGCTCGACGCGCACCCGGCCGTCCGCGGTGAGCACGGGCGCCGCCTCCGCCGGCTCGCCGCCGCGCTCCGGCGCGCGCTTCGGCGCGGCGGCGCGGATCCGGGCGGCTGCAGCGCGGGGCAAGGAGGGCGGGGCGTGGGTCAGGGAAGGTACGGCGCGGGGCAGGGTGGGCGCGGTTGGGGTGGGCGCCGCTCCGGTCGGGACGGGCGCCGCGCCCGTCTGCACCTGCGCTGCGCCGCTCGCCGCATCGGGCGAGAGGCGCACGCCGAAGAGCCGCAGATCGACGTCGCGCGCCTGCACCTCCGCGTCGAGCCGCGCGGGCCCCGTTACGTCGAGCCGCCCTGCGAGGGAGATGCCGCCGCCCGACGGGCCGGCAGGGTCCGCGGAGGCCGAGGCCACCACGTCGAGCTGAGGGAGATGGCCGTTCAGGTCCACGCGCGCGGAGACCGGCTCGGTCAGGGGGTGATCCGGGAGGAGGCTCCGGAGCTGCTCCGGCGTGGCGCGCGGGACGCTCGCTTGCGCCTCGAGGTGCTCCTCGTCGAGCACGGCCCGCGCGGTGATCTCGACGTCGGCGAGCCGACCGGCGAAGCTGCTCCACATCCGGACCTTGTCCCCGGCGCGAAGGTGGTAGTTCGCCGTGCCCGCGGTCCTGGCCGGCAGGAACGCGCGATCCACGAGGCCGGTCTGGTCGACGTCGACCGCGACGCCCTCCGGGCCGACGTGCACCGACCCGAAGAGCCGGCTGACGTCGGCGTCCAGCGCGCGCGGCGGAGCGAGCTGCCCGTGGACCCACCCACGTCCGATCTCGACGTGCGTCAGGGCGACGACGACGTCGCGCGCCGGCCCAGCGGGCGCAGGGGAGGGAGGGCGGCGCGGCGGCAGCGGCGTGAACGTGTCGCCGAGGGTGACGCCCCCCGCGCCGTTGTCCTGGACCAGCACGTCGGCCTGCTCGACCCGGATGTACGGGATCTCGATGCGGAGCGCGCCAGCGCCGAAGAGCGCGCCGCGGAGCATCGGGAGCACGTCGGCGCGCGCCTCGAGGCCGCTCGCGCGGATCACCTTGTTCCCCTGCGGATCGAGCGCGACCGCGGATCGGATCCGCACGCCGCTCAGGCTGAGCGCGTCGATCTCGTCAGCGACGATCCGCCCCTGGAAGAGGGAGCCGAGGAGCCGGTTCGTGGCGTCGCGGGCCACGCGGCGCGCGGCCGGCGTGTCGAGGTGGAGCGCGACACCGACGGCCGTGGCGCCGGAGAACGTCAGCGCGAGCCCGAGCGCCGCCGCGACGGTGGACGCAGCGCGGCGCACGCGTCCCGGCGCGCGCGGCGGCGAGGAGCGCCGCGCCTCGGGTGCGGGGTCGGGCGTCACGGAGGGTAGCTTAGTACGCACGGGGCGCTGCGACCGTGCTGTCGCGCGGCGCGACAGCGGCCAGCGGAGGAACGCCGCGCCGCCGGGTCGATCTCCGCGGAGGCGCGCCCGCGCCGGAGCCACGCGCGCCGCGGGGGAGGCCTCGCCGGAACGTCGCGACCTGCGACACGCCGCCACGGTGTGCGCCCGAGGCGCGCCGGCGCGGAGCGGTCAGCCGGCGAGCCGCTCGAGCTCCACGAAGAGCGTGCCGAGCTCCGGCTTCGATCGGAGCGGCGCGCAGAAGCGGCTGGCCAGGTGGAGCAGCTCGGCGTCGAGCTGATCGACCCTCCGCCCGATCTCGGCGATGCGCTCCTGGGACTCCCGGCGCCGCGCCTCGAGCTGCCGGTCGAGCTCTTCGAGGCGCTCGCGCAGCTTCTTGATCTGCGCGTCCACCTCGGCCACCTCGTGCTCGCGGGCGATCGCCTCGCTCTCTGCCTCGTAGTCCGCCTTGCGCGACGCATACCAGCCCTCGACGAGCTCGGCCAGCTTGCGGTAGCTGACGGCGAGCTCCAGGTAGGGCTCGGCGAACCCGCACCGGCCCTCCCAGCGCACGGCCTCCTTGTGCGCGCTCAGCACCTCGGGGATGAACGCCTGCGTCGCCGCGTTGAGCGGCGCCACCCTGGCCCGGAAGGACCGGGCCTCGTCGCGCGTGAGCGAGGCGTCGACCGTGAGCGCGTCCATCGCCCGCCCGATCTGCATCCGGCCGTCGCGCCACTCCTCGGCGACGCCCTCGAGGCGCCGCTGCTCGTCGAGGGCCCTCGAGCGGAGGTCGGCGTGCTCCCGCACGACGCCGCGCAGCGCGTCGAGCTGCCGCTGGAAGTCCGGGGGCGCGGACGCGCCGAACGCGCGGGCCGTCATCCGCTCGAACAGCTCGAGCCGGCTGACCCAGGGGTCGCGCCCGCCGCCCCGGGGCCGCACCGCCGAGTCGCGCGGCATCGCCTCCGGCGGCGGGGGAAGCGCGATCCGGCTCGCGGCCGCGATCTCCTCGAGCTCCGCGAGCACGCGGTACGCGTCGACGGGGCGCTCGGAGGGCTCCTTCGCCATCAGGGCGCTGACGAGGCGGTCGAGCGCGTCCGGCATCTCCGGGGCGAGCTCCTGGAGGTGCGGCGGCTGCTCGTTCATGTGCTTCAGGATCCAGCTCGCCGGATCCGGCGCGTCGAACGGCAGCCGCTGGGTGATCATCTCGAACATGATGACCCCGAGCGAGTAGAGGTCCGCCGGGGGGCCCGCGTCGATCGTCGTGCTGCGCTCGGGCGCCATGTACTGCGGTGTGCCGAAGATCTCTCCGAGGTTCGTGAGCCGCGCGTCCTGCGCGCACCGGGCGATGCCGAAGTCGAGCAGCTTCACCCAGTCGCCCTTCATCAGGAACACGTTCTCCGGCTTGAGATCGCGGTGCACGACGTCGAAGTCGTGCGCTCGGCCGAGGGCGCGCGCCATCTGCACCCAGATGGGCAGGGCGCGCGCGAGCGGCACGCGGCTGCGCTCTACCACGTCGGCGAGGCTCGTCCCCTGGAGCAGCTCCATCACGAGGAAGGGCAGCCCGTCGTCGGTGTCGCCCTGATCGAAGATCTCGATGATGTTCGGGTGAGCGAGCCGCTGCGCGTGCCGCGCCTCGCGCCGGAAGCGCTCCCGCGTCGTCGTGTCCTGCGCGAACTCGCGGTTCAGGATCTTGATGGCGCACGGGGTGCCGATCAGCTTGTTGTACGCCCTGTAGACCGTGGCCATCCCGCCGATCCCGAGGGCCTGCTCGATGACGTAACGACCCGCGATCGATGCCCCGATGCGGGGATCCTTCTCGGAGACGAGCGACGAGCCGTCGATGAAGCAGAAGGCGCTGTCGGCCGGATAACGCTGATGGCACTGCGGGCAGGTCTTCATAGCGGGCACGTCGGCTGCAAGGCTACACTCTACGGGGGCCCGCTCTCGAGGGTCAACGCTCGGCGCGCGCCTCCCCGCTTTGTCGAGCTGCTCGAGCGGCTCGAGCCGCGGTGTGCTGCGCTGCCTTGTCCTGCGTGATTCCGCGTAGCCCCGTGTCTCCTCGCGTGCCCCCGCGTCCTCCCACGTGGGTGTGCGCATCCCCTCGCGTCCCCTCGCGCCCCCTGCGTGATTTCGACGGTGCTGCGCCCCGCGCCGCGCGGGGCTCTCCGCGTTATGTTCTCGCGACGTGATGGACGAGGCTCCCTTGCGCGCGGTGGTGATCGGCTCGGGCGTCGGCGGTGCTGCTGCGGCGCTCCTCCTGGCGCACGCCGGCATCCCGACCCTGCTCGTCGAGGAGGAGCGCCGCGTGGGCGGCTCCTCTGCGGCTTACGAGAGGGATGGCTTCCGTGTCGACACAGCCACGCACATGCTCTGCTGCGGTGAGCAAGGCCCGCTCGGCGACGTGCTCCGCCGCGTGGGCCAGGGCGACGCGATCACCTTCCGGCACAGCGACGGGCCGGCGGCGCTCTGCTTCGCGGGCGCCCGCGCCGGGGCCGCGCGCGCAGGCCGCGTCGTCCTGCAGGCGGATCTCCTCCGGATCGCCGGCGCCGCGCGGGATCTCGCGCGCGGCCTCGACCTCACGCCCCTGGAGGCCGCGCGCGCCGCGCGTCTCTTCGCGCACGCGGCGGCGATGCGCGACGTCGATCTGGCCGCGTGCGACGATGTGACGGCCGAGGCGTACGTGGCCCGCTTCATCCCGCGCGCCGCGGCCGCCGCTCGGCTCGGCGGGCTGCTAGGCCTGCCGCTGCTGCTGCCGGGAACGGCGGCCTCGGCCGGCGAGGCGTTGTTCTCGTTGCGTCGGCTCGCCCGCGCCGGGCGGCAGCGCTACCCCGAGGGCGGCGCGTCGCGGATCCCCGAGGTCTTCTGCCGCCTGGCCCGGGAGCTCGGCGCTGCGGTGTGGACGGGCGCGACCGTGCGCCGCGTGCTGGTGCGCGATCGCCGCGTGTGCGGCGTCGAGCTCGAGGACGGAACGGCGCTGCCTGCGCGCATCGTGGTGAGCACGGCAGGGCTCCTGCGCACGGTCTCGGGCCTCGTGGGCGAGCCGCACTTCCCCCAGGCGTATGTGGCGCGCGCCCGCGCGATCACGCCGCAGCCGAGGCTGGTCGAGGTGAAGATCGGGCTGCGCAGGCGGCTCGCCGCCGCCGGCGCGCTCGCCGGTCTCGCCGGCGGCGCCGGCGCGGCGGTGCTTCCGTTCTACTGCATCGCGCCGACGCGCTTCGACCCGTCGCTCGCGCCGCCCGGGCACGAGCTCCTCTGCGCGTGCGCCGTATCGGATGGGAGCGGCGGCGCTCCCGGCGCGACGGTCGACGAGCTCTTGCGCGCGCTGTCGGCCGCGGTGCCCGGCGCGCTCTCCGAGGCGATCTTCGTCGACGGCCTGACCGCGGGCGAGCGCGGGGAGGCGTGCGCCCCGGCCGGCGAGCTCGCGGCGGGGGCGGCGCAGACGCCTGGTCAGGTCGGCCGGGCGCGGCCGGCGGTGTACACGCCTGTGCGAGGGCTGTACCTGGCGGGCCGGGCGGCCGGCGGGCGCGGCGCAGGGGTGGATCTCGCCGCCTCGAGCGCGATGGAGTGCGTCGACCGCATCCTCGTCGATCTCGGCCGCGATCTCGGCGCGCCCGCGCCGCC
Organism: Sorangium sp. So ce375; assembly: GCF_051473855.1. NCBI lineage: Bacteria > Pseudomonadati > Myxococcota > Polyangiales > Polyangiaceae > Sorangium > Sorangium sp. So ce375. Next base: position 6,411,630 of record NZ_CP150335.1, on the reverse strand, counting down.
CGCGCTGATCGACATCGCCGGCGATCTGCTCGGGCGCGCTGCGGGCTCCACCGTGTCGTGGGTCACGCGCCCCCGCTAGAGCGACGGTCACCCGCTTCGGATACGGGCCCACCTCGACGTTTTCGGTGCTCAGCGCACTTGAGTGCGCTTGCGCGCCGAAAACGTCGATCTGGGCCCGTCTCCTGTGCGGGTGACCGCCGCTCTGCTCTGCATGGTGCAGAGGTGGGCGGAAACCGCTCTGGCCCGCGCTTCAGCGCGTGGTCGTGGTGCCACGGTTGCCCCGCGCGAGCGCGTCGAGGGGCAGCTTCTGATCCTCGAACACGGCGTCGAGCTCCTCGCTGCCCCGCTCTCGTACGCCCGAGCGCGGCGACAGCTCGGGGCGCACTGACGACGCCGGGGCCATGCGCGCCGACAGCGGCCCCATCGCCCTGATCGAGGGCGGGGGCTCGGTGTTCGAGAGCGCGCCGGGCGGGACGGAGCGCACGGAGGGGGGCGCGTTCGCCATCGCACGCAACGACGGCGGGCTTGGCAGGCTGCGCGCGGAGGAAGGCGGCCCTGCTTGCCCGCTCGAGGGCGGCATGGGCGTGGGCCGACGAGCCGCGGTGCCCCCCGGCAGCGCGCGGGATGGGAGAGGCGGCGGCGCGCTCGGCTGCGCGCGCACCGACGGGGGCGGGCTCGACAGGAGCTCGGCGCGTCCCGACGACGGAGGCGGGCTCGACAGGAGCTCGGCGCGTCCCGATGACGGGGGCAAGCTCGACAGACGGCCGCTCGTGGCGGCCTCCGCGTGCGCCGGCGCGGGGATCGAGAGCGACCGCGCGGAAGGCGGCGGAGCCGACCGCGGCTCGCCCGGCGCGTAAGCGCTCGGCTGCGTGCGCGCGAGCGGCGGCGCGGAGGGCACCGACGGCGGGGAACGGAACGACGGCGGCGCGCTCGACGGCGGTACCGGCGTGAGCGCGTGGCTCGCCAGCGGCGCCCGGGCCGACGGCGGGGCACCGGAGCGGGCCGACGGCGGCGGCATCGAGCTCTGGCTCGACGACGTCTCGCGGACCCTCGGGGCGAGGCGGGGATCGCCGCTCACGCCCGGCTGCTGCGGCGTGCGCGGATCCGCGCTCGCCGCCCCCTTGGCGCCGACGGTCTCGCTGCGGTGCGCCCCGATCATCGTGTAGCGCCCGCTGCCCTCGTCGCGCCGCCCCGTCTCGCGCTGCGCGTTCATCACGCGCGCCTCGCGCAGCGCGCCGTTCAGCATCACCTCGAGCTCTCGCTCGCTGACCTCGTCGTCGAGCCGCAGCAGCGTCGCGCGGACGTCCCGGGCGAGCGCTTCGAAATCGGCCGGATCCCTCGCGTAGACGCCGTTGGACAGGAGGATCGCGAGCGGCCGGCGCTCGGCGGCGATCGTCGCGGCGGTGGCCGCGTCGCAGCGGTGCAGCAGCACCCCGCAGCCCGGCGCCACCGTGAGGCAGAGGCTGAAGAGCGCCGGCCACGCGGGATCGAGGACCACAAGAATGCTGGGCACATGAAGCGGGGTTGCGGTGATCTGCGCGCGGCGGTCCATGGCAGCTTGAGGATAAACGAAACTGCCGGAGCGATCGTAGTTCTCTTTCTCTGAGTCGGTCATTTTTACTCTGCTTGTACGTTCTGCGATGAGGCCAGAGGCGTCGATCTCCTACAGCTCGATTCCCTGTGCGCCATTCATTGCGGCGTCGCGTCATCACGTCGTCGTTGCGTCGTCGTCTCACGTCGTCGTCGTGACATCGACCTTTCGGCTCCCGCGTCCACGCCCACGCGCCCACGCCCACGCGTCCACCCTCGGCGCCGGGTTGCTGCGCTGGTCGGGGCGCGGGCGCCGCGCGCTCTCCGCCGGGGTGAGCGGCGGAGGGCGCGCGGCGTGGCGACCCCGGGGGGCGCCAGGAGATGACGTGGTGCGACGTCGGCGCGGCGCCGCCTCGCTCGGCGGCGCCTCGATCACAGCCCCGTGTAGATGGTGGCGAACGAGGCCGCCTCGCCGCGGAGCAGCAGGCTGAGCCGCGGGTTCGGCACCTTGAAGGTGTGAATCTTGGCGTTCCGCACGTCGAGCACCGCGAAGGCGCCGCCCGGCGTGCTCTCCGCGAGCCCGTTCATGAGCAGGTTCAGCACGACCGAGACGCGCTTGGACGACAGGGGCTCGCCGCGGAAATACATCTTGATGACATGGGGCGTCCCATCGATGACGAGCCCGAGCTCCGGATTGACGTTGATCTCGAGATCGCCGAGGCGGTAGGTCGACGACGGCGGCTCGAACCACGTCATCTTCGTCGAAGCGAGGAACTTGCGATAACCATTCACCACCGACGGATAGATGCGGCGGCGCCGCTCGTCGTGCTGGGCGGCGAGGAAGCCGTCGAGCACGCTGGTGGGCTTTCCGCTCCTGTGCATGTCGACGATCGCCTCTCGCACCTGCCTGTAAAAGTCCGTGTGGAGCTCGTCCTTCCGCTCCTTGAACTCCCTGACGCCGGTCAGCTTGGGCGTCCCGGCCTTGAGCACGAAGTCGACAAAGTACGTGAGCGAGATCTTTTCCATGAAGTCTCCTCCAAAAACGAAGCATTCCGGCGCGCCATTTACACGCATCGTGCGAGAGACACGCCGTCGCGCCGCGTCCTCGATGTCTACCATGGATAGTCATCTTCGACCCGTCGGGAAAGGGATAGATCGGACGGACATTGTCCCAACCTGTCGAGGGCGGACGGCGGTGCCCATGGTCATGAAAATAAAAGCAATTACGAATACTTGCGTTGAGTGTCGAGCGCCGGTTCGCCCTGCGGCGCGGGGCTCGGCTAGGCTGCGCGAATGGCCATGACGAGACGAGGCGCGCGCGGCGATGGTAACCGACAGAATCCAGCTGTTGTGCAGGGGATGCACTGTGGAGAACACCTGTGGAGAGCTGGAGAGGACGGGGGGTTATCGAGGCGTCGACCCGGTCGGACATGGTCTGTCATAACCACGCCCTCCTTGGCGCTTGACGCTGCTCGCCGGCGGGGGACGGCGCCGGACGCTGCCCGTCGCGCCGGCGGCTCGGCGGAGGGGCACCGGCCCGGAGGGGCGCGTCGATGATGGACGTCAGGCCGGAGCGCGCGGGCGATGAAGCGGGGATCCGCGCGGTTCACTCCGCGGCGTTTCCCTCGGCGCTCGAGGCGGATCTCGTGGACAGGCTGCGGGACGCGGGGCGCGCGGCGGTCTCGCTGGTCGTGGAGACGGACACGGTCATCGTCGGACATGTCCTCTTCAGCCCGGTCACCATCGCCGGCGACGGCGTCCCCGGGAAAGGCGTCGGCCTCGCGCCGCTCGCGGTCTCACCTGGGCTGGAGGGCCGAGGCATCGGCTCCGCGCTGGTGCGACGAGGGATCGAGGCGTGCAGGGACGCCGGCTTCGCCTTCGCCGTCGTCCTCGGAGCGCCTGCGTACTACGCGCGGTTCGGGTTCAAGATGGCCAGCCTGTACGGCCTCGGCAACGAGTACGCAGCGGACGAGGCGTTCATGGCGATCGAGCTCGCGCAGGGGGCGCTGGAGCGCGCGCGGGGTGTGGTCATCTACAGCCCCGAGTTCGGCGTCTTCACGACCTGATCTATCGCCTGTTTCGTCCGATCGCTCGTCCGTCAGGACGGCGGTCTACGCCGTCATTCGAGGGCGCCGGACCGATCGGGCGCGGTCGCCGCGCGCCAGGCGGCGATCGCGTCGAGGCCGTGCTCGCCGAAGCGAGGCACGTAGTCCCGCTCCACGGCGCGCTCGAGGATCTCGCCATATCGGGCGGGCGGCATCAGACCCCAGGCGCGGTCGTCCTCGGAGATCGCCGCGCGCCTCGCGCCCCCAGGGGGCATGTAGCTCCTGCGCAGCCGCGTGAACATGGCGTGGAGCTCGCGCTCGACCAGCTGCCGCACGGCCGGCGCACACGGCAGATCGAGCAGGTAACGGAGCAGCGTCCAGCCGAAGTCGCGGTGCCGCACCTCGTCGCGCAGGATGCGGTCGAGCGCCCGGCGCGCGACCGGGACGGTGCACCCCTCGCGGAGCACCTTGAAGAGCGGGACCGCGACCGTCTCTCCCAGGCAGAACACCTCCACGCCCGCCCGGGCGACGGCCATCTCGAGCGGCTCATCTCCGCTGCTCCTGAGCCCGAGCGTCTCTCGGCGGAGCGCCGGCAAGGCCCCGCCGCCCGCGCGGGCGTGGACGCGATGGCTGAGGCGGGCGTGCGCGAGCTCGTCCTTGACGATGCGAAGGCCGTCGTCGATGAGATCCGGCGACGCGCCCATCTGGATCAGCCAGAGCGTGAGGTGCTGCGTGATCGCCGCCGAGCGGTACTCGGCCTCGACGCGCCGCCCCCACTCGGCGCGGACCGCGTCGCTCGCGGGAGGGAGAGGGGCGCGCTGCTTGTGCGGCGCCTCCGCGTCAGCGGCGCTGTCCTGCTCTGCGTCGGGGGCGTCCGTCATGGGGTCACGGTAGGCGGGGGGTCAGAGGGCGGCAAGATGGGAGACGGGCGCTCGCCGCCCGCGGGCGAGCTCACCCCGACGCGCCAGGGCGCACATCAGGCGGCGCGCACACCTGCACGGTCGAGCCGCACGCGTCACAGGCCTCCTTGTAACAGGGGTTGATGACGACCTCCTGACAGGTCGTCCCTCCCGGACACGCCGCGCCGGCCTCGCATTCCTGGCTCGGGAAGCAGCCCGCCTTGGCCAGCACCGGTGTCTCCGAGGCGTCGCCGCAGCCTGGCGTGAGCCAGCGACACGTCGGCCCGAGGTTTTCGCACGCGTCCTCGGTGGCGGCCGTGAGACAGACCTCAGGGGGCGGCGGGTTGCAGAAGATCTCGTGTGCCTGCCAGCGCCAGGTGTCCTTCTCCAGGACGCACACGGCCTCGGTCGGCATCGGGCCGCAGCCGGTCATCATCTCGTAGGGGCAGGTCCCGGTCCCTCCCTCGCAGAGGTCCCCGTCGGCCGGCATCTTCTCGGGGCACACCGGCGCCGGCGGGTTGCACGTCGGCACGACCGTCTCGGCCCACGTCCCGTCGTCACCGCACGTCAGCATCGTGGGGCAGCTCAAGGCGGGCGCGGCGTCCTCGTAGGGGCACCTCATCCCGGGCTGAACGCAGGCGCTGCCGGCCGCCGGCTTCTCCAGGGGGCATTCCAGGGGCGGCGGGTTGCAGGCCGGCGAGATCGGGTCGGACCATGTGCCGTCGTCACCGCACGTCACCACCGAGGGGCAACCGGTGGTGTCATAGTTGCAGGTCTTCCCGAGCTCCTCGCAGGCGCTGCCGGCCTGCGGCACCTCCACAGGGCACTCCGGCGGCGGGGGCGGGTTGCACGTCGCCGTGGGCTCCTGCTCCCACACCCCATCCGAACACGTGAAGTCGATGGGGTGGCCGCACCCGTCATCGCCGTAGCCGCACGAGAGATCGTCCCCGTCGCAGGCCGATCCGACCGCCGGCGCCGACTCGGGACAGCTGCCGCCCGTCACCGTGGGATTGCACCCCGGCAGGGCCACCGCGGCCGTCAACGAGGCCGCCGCGGCGACGGTCACGATGAACGGCGCCTTCAGCGCCTTTCGCTTCTTCTGCGTGGGCATGGTTCGATGGTTCCTTTCTTTGGCACAGGTTGGCGCAAGGTTTCGTCCTCGCGCGCTCCGACGCTGGGTTGAGCAAGCGAAGTGCCAGGGCCATCGATGGCGGATCTCGGGGGCGTTGTGCGCGTCAGCAGGAGAAGAAAAAAACAGCTGTGGTGTGCCTTCTCTCGGCGCTCGCGGGGTTCGTGGGCGCTCTCCCGCTCGGCCCGCGAACCCTCAGCGGCACGCGCTGATCTGCACGTCGTCGATGTTCCAGCCGGACATGGGCGCGCCACCGAAGGCGATGAGGGCGCTGTAGCCGAACCGCACCTGCAGCTTCGAGCTCTTGTAGGGCGTGAGGTCGTACGTCACGCGCTTCCATCCGGACTCGGTGACATCGTCGTGCGGAGACTCGTAGACGATCCTCCAGCGCGAGCCGTCGAAGACCTCGACGCGGGCCTTGTTTCGGTACGTGGTGTTCAGCCAGCGCCAGAACGACAGCGTGACTCGCCCGCTCACGAGCGCGTCGACGGCGGGGCTCGTCAGGTAGCGCTGCGGGTGCGGCACGGTGATGCTCGGGCTGCCGCCGAGGACCACGCCCGCCACGCCGTTGTCGCCGGCCGCCGTGTGATCGTCCGTCGGATCGGGGAACCCCGCGCGCTGGTCGCTCGACGCCCTCGCCGGCCCGATCTCCCACCCCGCCGCGAGGCTCCAGCGGGCGGCGTCGTCCGCGAACGCCTCCGCGAAGAGGACCCGCGCGGAGCACGGCGCGCTCGGGTCGACGTTCCCGGGGGCGCCGCGGAACGCCGTCGGAGAGGCCGCCGCCCAGTCCACCCCCAGAGACCCGTCCCCCTCCGCGAGCCACGGCGCGTCCGCCGGGCCGGGAGTGCACGCGGCCGCGGCGAGGCCGCACAGGACCGCGCCCCGCCCAATCCACCTCTTCATGGTCGCTCCTACGAACGTTCAATGCCCGAGGCGCAGACACCCTTCCGCAGGGCCGTCGCGCGGCACCGAGAGCACGTGTTTGTAGGTCCGAACCAGGGCGGCGGACAGCCCACGTGAGCTGCGCCCGATGCGGTGAGATCGGCGTCTCGCGCCCTCGGGCGACAGCCGAGCTCCCTCGTCGCTTCGACGAGCTCGGCCGCGCGCCCTGGGATGGCGCCGCGCGCTCATCGCGACGCCGGCGAGCTCCCGTCGTCGCGCGACGGCGGTCCGCTACGGCCCGCGCCGGACGGCGCGCCCACGCGACGGACGGATCATCGAGGCGCGGCCGCGGGCGGCGGGGTCAGCGGGATCGGCCGCTGCAAGATCGCCTGACGGCTCGTCACGTCGCTGAGCATCAGCGTGAGCATGAGGCCGAGGAGGAGCGCCGCCACGATCATGGGGAGGGCGTTCGCGAAGCGCTGCTCGATGAGGTGCATGAAGAAGAGCAGCACGAGCACCGTCTTCGCCACGGCGATGAGGAGCGCCGCGACGACGTCGGCCTCGCCGAGGTGGGCCAGCGAGAGGAGGTACGAGGTCAGCGTGAGCGCCATCAGGAGGAGCCAGACGATCACGTAGGTCCGCGAGGAGAGGTGCTTGACGGTCATGGGCGCAACGTGCCGTTCGTGGTGCATCAGTGCATCAGGTAGAGCATCGGCCAGAGGAATATCCAGATCACGTCGATGAGGTGCCAGTAGAGCCCGCCCAGATCGACGTGCGTGTCGTTGCCCGCGCCGTACCGGCGCCGGAAGCACCCCCACGTGATCCAGGCGAGGATGACGAGCCCCGCCGTGACGTGGATGGCGTGGAGCCCGGTCGTCAGGAAATAGAGCGTGAAGAACAGCTTCGCGCCGTTCTGCGGGAGCTCCTCGAAGCGGTAGGCGGCGCCGGGGAAGATCCCCTGCTGGAAGTGCTGGGCGTACTCGACGCCCTTCAGCACGAGGAAGGCGACGCCGAGCGCGATGGCGCCGAGCAGGAGGCGGCCGGCTTTCTCGGGCCGGTCGAGGCGCACGGCGTAGACGCTCAGCGCGACGAGCAGGCTGCTCGTCAGGAGGATCGCCGTGTTGGCCGTCCCGATGGCGACGTTGTTGTGGGCGACCCCGGCGCTGAACTCGGGGCCGAAGGCGGCGCGGTAGGCGGCGTACAGGGCGAAGAGACCGGCGAAGAGCAGGACCTCGCTGGCGAGGAAGATCCACATGCCGAAGTGCGCGGCGTGGGTCTGCTTCTCGAGATCCTCGAACTGCACGGCGAGCCGCGCCGGCGCGAGCTGCTCAGCGGGCGGTTGAGACTCGGTCATGGGCCTCCTCTTCGGTCAGGTGGTAATCGTACGGGCCGCGATCGATGACCGGCGTCACGGGGAAGTTGTGCTCCGGCGGGATGGGCGGCGTCATCCACTCGTAGCTCCGGGATCTCCATGGATTGGCCGTGGCGCGCGCCCCCCAGCGCAGGGCGACAAGGAGGTTCACGAGCGCGAGCACGAGCGCGCCCGCGAGCAGGTAGGCCCCGCCCGTCGAGAGGACGTTCAGCCACTGGTACTGCTCCGGATAGCTGTAATAGCGGCGCGGCATCCCGGCGTTGCCCGCCAGGAACTGGGGGAGGAACGTCAGGATGAACCCAAGGAACACCCCGAAGGACGTGAGCAGCCCCATCGGCTCCGAGTAGGCGCGGCCGAACATCTTGGGGAACCAGTAGTGCGCCGCCGCGAGGAACGCGGTGAGCGTGCCGCCCACCATGATGAAATGGAAGTGGGCGACGACGAAATAGGTGTCGTGCCAGTGGACGTCGAGCGACTGCGTGGCCACGGCGACGCCCGTCATACCTCCGAAGACGAAGAGGAACAGGAACCAGAAGAAATACAGCATCGGGGTGTTGAACTGGATGGACCCCCTGTGCAGCGTCGCCACCCAGGTGAAGACCTTGATGGCCGAGAAGATCGCGATGAACATCGAGAACGCGCCGAAGATCCCGGCGTCGAGCTCGCTCATCCCGGCCACGAACATGTGGTGCCCCCACCCCGCGAACCCGATCAACGCGATGCCGAACGACGAGAGGGCGATCGCCCAGTAGGACGCCGGCTGCCGCTGCGCGAAGGTGCAGACCACCTCGCTGATGACCCCGAGCGCCGGGAGCACCATGATGTAGACGGCAGGGTGGGAGTAGAACCAGAACAGGTGCTGGAACAGCACGGGATCCCCGCCGAGCGTCGGGTCGAAGACGCCGAAATGATAGATGTGGTCCAACCCGACGAGCAGGATCGTCAGCCCGAGGACGGGCGTCGCGAGCAGCATGATGATGCTCGTGCTGTAGATGGCCCACACGAAGAGCGGCACTCGTCCCCAGCCGATCCCACGGGCGCGCATCGTGTGCGTCGTGGCGATGAAGTTCACCGCCGTCATGATCGACGAGATGCCCAGGATGAAGATGCCGATCACGACCGGCAGGACGCCCGTCGGCGTGGTCGTGCTGTAGGGCGGGTAGAACGTCCAGCCGGTGTCGGTGCCCCCGGCGATCGCCGCCGTCAGCGTGATGACGGCGCCGATCACATAGACGTAGAGGCTCGCCAGGTTGAGTCGCGGGAAGGCGAGATCCTTGGCGCCGATCATGATCGGGAGCGCGAAGTTCCCGAAGATGTTCGGGATCGACGGGATCATGAAGAGCCACACCATGACCACGCCGTGGAGCGTGAACATGCGGTTGTAGGTCGCCGCGCTGATCACGGTGGGCCCGGGGGTCAGGAGCTCCGTCCGGAGGACGAGCGCGAAGGCGCCGCCGAGCAGGAGCATCAGCACCACGAGCGCGTAGAACATGAGCCCGATGCGCTTGTGATCGGTCGTGAGCAACCACGATCGCACGCCCGAGCCGGCGCGGAGATAATCGACCGCATGCGCGCCGTGGACGGGCGCTTTCCCCTCGACCTCGTGGGCCATCATGGAGTCACCCCTTCCGGCGTGGTGGCGGTCCCGGGGACCCCGCCGTCCCATGGCACGTCGGGGCCGCGGGGCACGTCGCGGATCGATTTCATGAGCTCGATGATCGCGGCGACGTCGGGCGGCGTGAGCTGTCCGAGATAGGACGGCATGACCGGCGGGAAGCCGCGGTGCAGGGCGGCGAGCGGATCCATCATCGACTCCGTGAGGTAGGCCTCGTCGGCGACGCGCTCGCCGCCGCCCTCGAGCGGCACGGCGGCGCCGTAGAGCCCGGCCCAGGTGGGGCCGACGTGCGGCGTGCCGTCGAGCGTGTGGCAGCGCAGGCAGCCGTGCTTCGCGGCGGCGTGCTCCCCGCGGCTCGGCATCGTCGGCTCCGCCTCGGCGAGCTCGTTCTCCGCCTCGGCGGCGGCCTCCTGCGCGAACGCCGGGGCGCTCGCCACGCCGCCCGCGAGCCAGCGCTCGTAGTCGGCCGGGTCGAGCGCGATCACCTGGCCGCGCATCTCGGAGTGGCTCGTGCCGCAGAACTCCGCGCAGAAGATGGGGTACGCGCCGGGCTCGTTCGCCTCGAACCAAACCGTGGTGTACCGGCCAGGGATGACGTCTTGCTTGATGCGGAACGCGGGCACGTAGAAGCTGTGGATGACGTCGCGCGACGTCATGATGAGCCGGACCGGCCTGTGCGCGGGGACGTAGAGCACCGAGATCTCGCGGTCTCCCCCCGGATAGCCGAACTTCCACATCCACTGCTTGCCCGTGACATACACGTCGAGCGCGTCGTCCGGCGCCGTGCGCAGGTCGGCGAACTGGCGCGTGCCGATGGTCCAGAACGTGAGGAAGAGGAAGCCCAGCGCGAAGAGCAACACCGTCTCGAGGAAGAGCGCCGGCCGCGCGAACGCCCCGGGGTGCGGCCGCGGCGTGTCCTGGGGCCGCCGGCGATAGCGGATCAGGAAATACCCGCCGACGAGCGTGATGATGGCGGCGCCGCCCATCGTCATCACGATGACGAAGTAGTGCAGCCCGTCGATCTCGCGGGCCAGCGAGGAGCGCTGCTCGGGCAGGAAGAGCAGCTGGCGCAGCAGCTCGTTCATCGCGCGCGCTCCATTCTCCTGCGCCGCCGCCCTTGCCAGCCGAAGAAGGCGACCATCGCGGCGACCCAGGCCACGATCGCGGCCCCGCCGAGCCTCAGGAAGCCGGCCACATAAGGGCCGTATCGGCGGCTCGCGGGGTCGTAGCGATAACACGTCATGAGCACACGCTCGAGCGGGGTGCCTATCTGCCCTCGGCTCGCCTCGAGGAGCGAGAGGCGGAGATCGAGGGGGGAGAACTCGATGCCATAGAGGACCCGTGAGATACGGCCCTGCGGCGTGAGGACGAAGACGGCGGCGGGGTGCGCGTACTGCTCCGTCTGCGGGTCGTACGCGAACCGGAAGCCGAGATCGCCGGCGAGCGCGCGGATCTCGGGCAGCGCGCCGGTCAGGAACGGCCAGGTCTCCGGCGTCGGCGCGCCGGCCATGCCCAGGGCCGACAGCGCGGCTGTCCGCTTCCGCGTCGCGGACGCCGGGGTGTCCCGCGGATCGAAGCTCACCGTGAGCGCGCGGTAGTGCTCTCCCAGCCGATAATCGAGCTTCGCCATGCCGGCGACCAGGCCGCGCAGCACGAGGCCGCAGAGCGTCGGGCAGCGGTAATAGGCGAGGACGAGGAGGACCGGCCGCTGCCCGTCGAAGTGCTCGGCGAGCGGGGCGCGCCGCCCGTCCATGTCGGTGAAGGGGAGCGCCGTGTCGATGGCGCTCCCGAGGCGCTCCTCGATGTCGGCCTCGCGCGCGGCGGGCGGGAGCGACGGCGGATCCGCGGCCGCCGCGATCGGCGCGCGCGCGAGCACGAGCGCGAGGAACGCCGCGGTGGACAGGTGTTGAATCCTCATCGACGGCTCTCCTCCACGATGAGGTTCATCGCGTCCTCGATCGGGATCTGCGCGAGCCCGCGGTTGCGGTCGACCCAGCCGAAGCGGCCGAGCTCCTCGCGCTTCCGGCGGTTCAGCGCCTCGCCAACGCCCTCTTCGCCGATTTCCTCGCGCCGGAAGATGCGCTGATCCACGCTGGCCGCCTGGCCGCGAGGCAGGGAGATCTCACTGGCGCGCTCGGCGCTCTTCCCCGCGGGGCGGAGCTCCGCCTCGCGCCCGCGCATGAGCATCCAGGCCCAGAGGCCCAGGACGATGAAGATCACGACGACGGCGAACGCGATGGCGAGGATCGTCTTCCAGGGGACGACATCCTCTTCCTGGTGCACGTCGGGGCGGCGATAGTGGGATGTCATACGCTCTCGTAGCGGAAGGCGGCCGGCAGCGCCGGGTCGTTGACGGGGACGAGCGGCCTGCCGCGCACCCGCAGCACGGTGAACGCGACGCACGAGCCGACCACGGCGAGGAGCGCCGCGGCGTCGAGCCAGTGGAACGGCGCGCGAGCGCCGGGGGCCTCGGGCGCGACGAGCCAGTGCATGTCGAGGTAGTGCGCGACGAAGATCCAGGCGGCGACGGCCGACAGCCAGGCCGGGCGCCGCTTGATCCTGTAGTTGAGCAGGATCACGAAGGGGATCACGAACCGCGTGAGCACGAGGACGACGGACACGACCGCCCACGGGCCGTGGGAGCGGAGGACGTAGAACTCGACCTCTTCGGGCTTATTCCCGATCCATATCAGCAGGAGCTGGAAGAACGCGGCATAGGCCCAGAAGATGGTGAACGTGAGGAGCAGCCGGCCGAGCGCGTAGTAGTGCGACGCGTTCAGCCCGGGCAGGAGCCCGGCGCGCTCGGCGGCGAACGCGAGCACCGTGAGCAGCGCGATCGCCGCGACGAAGCCGCCGCCGAACACGTAGACGGGGAACATCGTCGACACCCACGTCGGCGCGAGCGACATGAGCCAGTCGAAGGCCGCGAACGAGAGCGTGAGCGCGACGGGCGGAAGGCCGGCGACGCTGATCACGCGGAGCCGCCGGCTGTCCGCGAGAGCCGGGCTCGAGTCGCCCTTCATCGAGCCGCGCCGGAGCAGGGCGCCGAAGACGAGCCAGACCGCGAAATAGAACCCCGTCCTCACGAGGAAGAAGGGGAGGTTCAGGTAGGGCGTCTTGTGGAGCACAGCGGCTCGGACGTGCTCCTCGTGGATCGACTCGGGGTGGAGCCACTCCCCGTAGAGCGCGCCGAGGCCGAACAGGAGCGGGACGAACAGCGCGCAGAGGAGCGGCAGCGCCCCGACGATCGCCTCCGTGAGGCGGCGGACCGCCACCGGCCATGTCGCGTTCATGGCGTGGCAGGTCATCAGGAAGAGGAGCGCCCCGACCGCCGTGGTCACGGCGAAGGCGTAGGCCGCGAGGTACGCGTAGAAGAGCCGCTCCCGGTCCACGAACGCGCCGATGACGAGCAGCAGGGCGCCGAGGAGCGCGAGGCCGAGGGACCTCGACACGATCGTGCGGCCGCCCCGGAAGATGGGGAATCGCCGGTTCACTGGAGCTCCTTCAGGGCGCGCTCGCGGAGGGGTGGGGGGAGCGCGTCGAGCGCGGTGACGCGGCTCTTCCCAAGCGCCTTCACATAGGCCACGATCGCCCAGCGATCCATCAGCGGGATCTGGTGCTCGTAGGAGCGCATGAGCCCGTAGCCCTCGACGATGACCCGGTAGACGCGGCCTGGCGGGAACGCCTGCACGCGCGCGTCGACGAGGGACGGCGGGCGCCGCAGCGTCATATTGCGCGCGACCTCCGACTCGCCGTCTCCGGCGAGGCCGTGACAGGCGGCGCAGGTGATCTCGAAGCGATCCTTCCCGTACCGGAGCAGCTCGATGGTCACCGGGACCGGGATGCGCGCCTCGTAGGTTCCGCCCGTGAACCCGTGGGTGAGCCCGGGATCGCCGGTCACGCGGTCGTTCGGTACGGTGCCCCCGGGCGGGTGACGCATGGCCGAGCCGTCGTCGAAGAGGTCTGACTCCTGATAGGGCCCATAGCGCCGCTGGTCGAGCATGCGCTCGAGATCCAGCGCGTCCAGCTCGCCGGGCTCGGCGCCCGGCGAGGTCACCGGGGTGCACGAGAGGCAGAGCGCCGCGGCCAGGCAGGAGAGCGAGGGGAGCCGTCCGCGCGTCATGAACGCTCCTTTCCAGCCCAGGCGACGGTGATGGCGCCGAGATCGGTGAGATCGCGCTCGGTGATGGGGCTGATCAGCGCTGGATCGCGGGCGTCGATGCCGACCCAGAACCGATCGATGGAGGCACGCTCGAACCCGGGGACGTCGAACACCGGGTGCCAGAGCTCGGGCAGCCGGGCGAGGACGAGCAGCACGACGAACCCGGTGAGGGAGGACGTGAGCACCAACGTCTCGAAGGTGATCGGTATGAAGGCCGGGGCCGCGTGCGCCGGCCGCCCGCCCACGTTGAGCGGGTAGTCGTACGCGTTGCAAAACCACTGGAGGAGGTAGCCTCCCGCGGTGCCCGCGAGCGCGAAGGGCAGGATGATCCAGTTGAGCGGCGAGCGGCGGAGTCCGAGCGCCTCATCGACGCCGTGGATCGGGTACGGCGTGAACGCGTCGAGCCGCCGGTATCCCCGGCTCCTGAGCTCCGCGATCGCCCGGAGCATCGCCTCGGGCGTCTCGAACTCGGCGAGCAGTCCTCTCCTCATCTCAATGCTCCTCCTTGTGGCTGAGCTCGTGGTTCAGCTCCTTGACCTCGGCCACGGGGATGAACGGGAAGAGGCGGAGGAAGATCAGGACGAGCAGCAGGAAGAAGCAGATCGTCCCGATGAACATCGAGATATCGACGTACGTCGGGTGGTAGGCGTGCCACGCCGACGGGATGAACTCGCGCTGCAGCGACAGGACGATGATCACGAAGCGCTCGGACCACATCCCGACGTTCACGAGGATCGAGATGATCCAGAGCAGGATCATGTTCCTCCGGACCTTCGGGAACCAGAGCAGCTGGGGGACGAGCACGTTGCAGATCATCTGCGCCCAGAAGACCGCGGCGTTCGGCCCGGCGGGGCGCGCGACGAAGAACTGGTAGATCTCGGTCGCCGATCCGCCGTACCAGGCGGCGAAGAGCTCGATGATGTACGAGTAGATGACGATCCAGGCGGTGACGAGCGCCAGCTTGCTCAGGTTGTCGATGTGGCGCTGGGTGATGACGTTCCCGAGGTGGAAGATGCGGCGCGCCGGGATGATCAGCGTCAGCACCATCGCGAAGCCCGAGAAGATGGCCCCGGCGACGAAGAACGGGGGGAAGATGGTCGAGTGCCAGCCCGGGACGAGCGCCATCGCGAAATCGGTGCTCACGATCGAGTGCACCGAGAGCACGAGCGGGGTCGCGAGCCCGGCGAGCAACCCGTAGAGGAGCCGGTAGTGTCGATAGGCGACGGCGGAGCCGCGCCAGCCGAGCGACAGGACGCCGTAGACGACCCGGCGGAGGCGGTTGGGAGCCCGGTCGCGGAGGGACGCGAAGTCGGGGATGAGCCCGACGTACCAGAAGACGAGGGAGACCGTGAAGTACGTGAACACGGCCGCGGCGTCCCACGGCAGCGCGCTCTTGAACTGGGGCCATACCCTCAGCGTCGCGGGGTAGGGGACGAGCCAGTAGGCGAACCATGGCCGGCCGAGGTGCAGGAGCGGATAGAGGCCTGCCTGGATGACGGCGAAGAGGGTCATCGCCTCGGAGAACCGGTTGATGCTCGTGCGCCAGCGCTGCTCCAGGAGGAGCAGGATCGCGGAGATGAACGTCCCCGCGTGGCCGATGCCGATCCACCACACGAAGTTGATGATCCCGAACGCCCAGCCCACCGGGATGTTGTTTCCCCAGACCCCGATGCCGGTGGTGACGGTGTAGGTCACGGCGAGCACGAGCACGATCGTCCCGGCGCCGGTGAGGGCGAACGCCGCCCACCACAGCCTGGATCGCGGCTTCCAGACGACCGACAGGAGCTCTTCGGAGAGCTCCTCATCGGTTGGCCGGCCGAGGATGAGGGGCTCCGTCACGGCTCGTCGAGCTCCGGGTTCTTGTTGTCGACGCGCGCGAGGTACATGGTCCTCGGCCGGGTGCCCAGGTCGTGGAGCACCGCGTAGCTCCGCGGCTCGCCCCGCCACGCCACCATCGCCGTCTCCTCGTGTGTGATAGAGCCGAACTGGATCGCCTGCGTCGGACAGGCCTGCTGGCACGCGGTGACGACCTCTCCGGGGCGGATCGCGCGGTCTTCTATCCGCGCGGCGATCTCCGCCCGGCGGATCCGCTGGACGCAGTACGTGCACTTCTCCATGACGCCGCGCTCCCGCACCGTCACATCGGGGTTGCGCTGGAGCTTCGTGAGTCCTGTGTTGTACGCGCGGAGCTCGCCGTAATCGAACCAGTTGAACCGGCGGACCTTGTACGGGCAGTTGTTGGAGCAGAACCGCGTCCCGACGCAGCGGTTGTAGGTCATCTCGTTGAGCCCGTCGGGGCTGTGCGTCGTCGCGTTCACGGGGCACACGTACTCGCACGGCGCCTTCTCGCAGTGCTGGCACAGCATGGGCTGGTGGACGACGGCCAGGTTGCTCGGGTCGCGCGGGTCGTCGAGCGCGTACGTGTCGATGCGGAGCCAATGCATCTCGCGGCTGTTCAGGACCTCCTCCTTGCCCACCACGATGACGTTGTTCTCCGCCTGGCACGCGACGACGCACGCGCTGCAGCCGGTGCAGATCGTGAGATCGATCGTCATGCCCCATTGCTCCTTCTGCGCCCCGGGGGCGGTCGCGGGCATGAGCGACGGCTGTGGCCCCTTGAGCGCTTCCGTGAAGTCGGGGCGCTCGCGGTAGACGGCGAGGGGGACCGAGAGCGCTATGGGGCGCCCCTCCAGGCTCCAGTGCCTCTGCGTCACGGCGAGCTTGTGTTTCTGGTCCGGCCGCTTCGTCACCGAGGCGCCCGCCGCGAAGAAGGGCGCGGCCGCGGTGCGGAGCCGGTACGCGTCGGACCCAACCCCGGCGGCGATCGACTCGGCGCCGCTGCGCCCGTAACCGAGCGTGAGCGACACCGTGCCGTCGGCGTGCCCCGGCGCGACGAGGACCGGTATCGACATCGTTCGCCCCCCGAGCTCGAGATCGACCACATCCTCGCTCTCGACGCCGAGCGTCTTTGCCGTCGCCGGGCTGAGCAGCGCGGCGTTGTCCCAGGTGAGCTTGGTCATGGGATCCGGCAGCTCGAGGAGCCACGGGTTGTTGGCGAACCGGCCGTCATAGACGCTCGCGTCGACCGAGAAGGCGACCTCGATGGCGTCCGCCTTTGGCGGGGCCGCCGCCGCGAGCTGCGCGAGCGCCGCGGCCACCCCGTCGGGCCGCAGCTTGGCGTCCTCGCGCGGGGCCGAGGTGCCCTCGACGAGCCCGCGCCGGAGCGCCTCCTCCCAGAACGCATCGAAATCGGCGCCGCCCCGGCGCGCGGCCCAGGCGTCGCGCAGGAGATCGCGCGCGCTCTTCGGCGCCTCGCCCGCGAACACCGCGAGCACCTCGGCGGCGGTCCTGCCCTGGAAGAGCGGCTCGATGAGCGGCTGGATCAGCGATATCGTGCCGTCGTATGCGCGCGCGTCTCCCCAGGCCTCGAGATCGTGCGCGGCGGGCACGAACCAGTCGCAGCCCGCGGCGGTCTCGTCCTCGTAGAGCCCGAGGTAGACCCGGCTCGGGACGGAGCGGAGCAGGGCCGCGAGCTCGAGATCCGCGGGCGCCGTGTAGGCCACGTTGTCCTCGAGGATCACGACCGTATCGACGCCGCCGCCGCGGATCTCGCCGGCGAGCGCGGCGAGGTCCTGCTCCGCGGCGCCGGCCGAGATCAAGGTCCCCGCGGTGGCCCACGCCGCGCGATCGTTGCGGAGCGCGGCGTTCATGAGGTGCGCGAGCGCGTGGACCTCGGGGGGCTGCCGCTCCCCCGCGACGACGACGCTCGCCCCGCCGCCGCGCGCGAGGTCGCGCGCGACCGCCCGGACGAACGGCCTTTCCTCCGCGGGGACCCGCGCCCGGAGCGGATCGAGCGCGCCGAGCGCCTGCGGAGGGATGAGCCCCGGGCGAGCGCCCTCGGCCAGGAGCAGCTCGGCCGCGATCGCCGCGGCGACCGCTGGTATGTCGCTCGGCCGCTTGCGCAGGCGGTGATCGGCGATGCTCCCCGTCGGGGTCAGCCCGGGCTCGATCACATAAAGACGGTTCATCGTGCCCGTCGGCGAGCCGATGCGCCTGCGCTCCGCGAACTGGCGCGCATACCGCACGCTGAACGGCATCGACGCGAGGAAGTCGGCGTCGAGCGCGAGGATGACGTCGGCTGCCCGGAAGTCGTACTGCGCCTGGAGCGGAGCGCCGAAGGCGAGCTCGGCCCCGCGCGCCGGGTGCGCCGAGCGCGCGGGCGCGTAGAACGTGAACCGGGCCGCCGGATAGCGCGCCTGGATGCGGTCGATGAGGTCGAGGACGAGCGGAGAGCCGGTGGGCCGAAGGACGAACCGGAGCCCGGCGCCGCGATCGCTCCGAGCGCCCTCGAAGTGCTGGACGAACGCGCGCCACGTCGCCGGGGCGGCGCCGCGGCGCGCCGCGCGCGCGCGGTGCTGATCGTAGAGGCCGAGCACCGACGCCTGCTCGTAGACGCCGGTCGAGCCGAGGCTCGCCGGGTGCTGCGGATTGCCCTCGATCTTCGTCGGCCGCCCCTCGTGGCTCTCGACGAGGATGCCCGTCGCGAACCCGTCGAGATCCAGGCTGGTGGCGTAATAGCGGAGGACGCCCGGGGTCACCTCGGGCGGCGCCGTCACGTAAGGGACGATCTTGTGCGCGGACCTCGAGCTGCACCCGGAGACGCCGGCGAGCGCCATGCTCGCGCCGAGGAGCTTGAGCCAGCGCCGCCGGCTCATCGCGGCCGGATCGCCCACGCCCGCCGGGAGCTCCCGCGCCGCGGCCTCGAGGAGCTCTGGTGACTCGAGGAGCTCCGCGAGGCCGCGCCAGTACGCTTTACCCGTCTTGCCGTCGAGCGCGGCGCTCCACGGGATCTGTTTCTGATCAGCCATCGTCCCTCTTCAGGTCATCGTTGGATCCGCGCCGCCGTCCTGACGGCGCTCTGCTGCTGGCCGCCCATAGCGCCTCGTCCTCGCGTGCTCTCGTAGGTGTCCTGGTTGTTCCTCGGTGATCCCCTGTGTTGTTGCTCTGTTCGCGCCCGCGCGCGCTCACCTGTGGCAGGCCGAGCAGTGGACGAGGTGCCGCACGCCGAGCTGCTGCGCGATCTGCCGGCCGATCCGCTCCGCGTCGGGGCCGGCGTCCCAATCCATGTCCGTGATCGCGGAGAGCGGGCGGAGGTGGCGCTCCGGCGCCCTGTGGCATTCGAGGCACCAGCCCATCGTCATCGGCGCCACCTGGCGGACCTCGGGCATCTGGTCCACGCGGCCGTGGCACGTCACGCAGCCGACCCCCTTGTTCACGTGGATCGCATGGTTGAAATAGACGAAGTCCGGCACGTCGTTGACGCGGTTCCAGACGATCGGCGCGTTCGAGAAATAGCTGCTCCGGACGAGCTCGAGCTTGGGGCTCTGATTCCATATCTGGCTGTGACAGCCCATGCAGTCCGCCGTCGACGGCAGGCCCGCCGTGCTCGACCGCTCGACCGTGTGGTGGCAGAACCGGCAGTCGATGGCGTCGTCTTGCACGTGGTGCCTGTGATCGAACTGCACCGGCTGCTGCACGGGCATGTTCTGTCCGGTGTTCCAAGCCGTGCGCACGTAGATCATCGGCGCTGCCACGGCCGCCGCGCCGCCGAGGATGACGGCTGCGATGGCGAGTCGGAACGCGGTGTTGCTCCAGCGCGGGAAAACGGATGCCATGCTCTCGTGTGGTTGGCCTCGCTCGAAGTGCGGCGATGGGGCCAGCTCCATCGATATCGATGCGTGGATCGCAGGGCTCGTTTCGCGATCTCGCCGCGCCCCGAGCGCAGCGGTCGGCGCTCTAGGGTGTCGCCGGAGCGGCGCCGTCCAGCGTGCGCGCGCGGCGCGCGCACGCGCGTCCTCGACCGCGCGCGCCGCGCGCACCTCCAACACCGGATCTTCGCCGCCCGGGCTTCGCTTTGCGACATCGCCCGAACACGAGGCCGTCGAGCTCTGCCCTATCGCCTCTTCCGAGCGTCACGCTTTCCCTGGCGACCGGGCGCGCGTTCATCGCTCAACGTCGCCCGCTTCGGGCAGGCCGGCGATGGCGAGGTCTAGGTTGTCGATCTCGACGGCACCGTGTGCCGCATCATCCGGAGTGAGCGCTCACGGCTCCCCCGCGCGCGCCGGCGTACGGCCGGGCGCTGCGTCGGCTGTCACATGGACCAGCGGAGCCCGGCGTAACGCGGGCCGATGACGAGCTCGGGCGGCGGGGCGGGCGCGGCGGCGGCCTGCTTCTCCGGCTGCACCGGCACCTTGCGGCCGCCGATGATGGCGAGCGGGATGCCGACGCCGGCGAGGACGAGCCCGCCGATGACGAGCCCAACCCCGGCGCCTTCCGTGTCGCTTTCCTCGTAGTCCACATTATCGGAGAACGGGTCACTGGAGCTGTCGTCGTACCCGCAGCCATCGCCGGAGCACGACGAGGCGATCACCAGGCCCCCACCCAGGACGGCGACGGTGCCGAGGCTCGTCAACACGATGCCCGTGACCATCATGCCCTTGCTGCGGCGCTTTGTCAGCGGGGCAGCCGGGAGCGCCGGCGCGCCTTTGGCCACCGGCGCGACCGGCGCGAACGGGGCGCCGCTCGCCGGCGGCGCGGCGGCGTGCGAGGGGGCCAGGGCGCCGGCAGGCGGCGCGGCGGCGCGTGCGGGGGCCGGGGCGCCGCTCGCGGGCGGCGCGGCGTCGCGCGCCGGCGCGCCGGCGGCGAGCGGCGGGACGGCCAGCGTCTCGGAGGCGCCCGCCCGGGTGAGCTCGACGGACCTCGCGAACGGCGCTCTGCCGGCGGCGGAGGCCTCGACCGTGTGCTTCCCGGGATCCACGGGCACCGGCGTGCCCCACTGCGCCCGCCCCACGAGGGCGCCGTCGCGCTTCACCTGGAGATCGGCCGGGGAGTCGGCCGGCGCGGTGATCGTCAGCCGGATGAGCCGCGGCTGGAGCGCGGCGGCGCGCTGCCGCGCGACCTTCTCGCGCTCCAGCTGGCCGGCGGCCTTCGCCGCGCCGGCCACCTCGAGGAACATCGACCAGGCGCTCGCCGTCCGGCCGAGCTGCTCGTAGCAGGCCGCGAGGTTGAACTGCGTGCCGATCCCCGGGTCGAGCCGCTGGCTCTCCTCGAGCTTGGGGCACGCGTCGGCGTACTTGCCCTCGGCCATCAGCTGCTTGGCCGCGTCGAACAGGGCCTGCGCGGCCGCCGTATCGGCCCTCGCGTCGCCGCCGCCCGCGAGGAGGGCGACAAGGAACATCGCGAGCGCCAGCAGGCGCCCGAGGTGCTGCACGGGCAGGCTCGTCATGGTGGTGTCCTCACTTGCGATCGTCGAACAGGTTGCCGCCGGGCGGCGCAGCGGCCGGAGCGGCGGGCGGCCGGGTGACCGGAGCCTGCTGCGGGGAGGCCGTGGGGCGCGGCGAAGCGCTCGGACGGCGCGGCGCCGTGGGCTTGCCGCTGGCCGACGCCGCGGGAGGGACCTCGGCCGGGCTCGGCGCCGCCGTACGTTCATCCATCGGCGCGGGGGCCTCGGCGCCGCCGGGCGTGACGGTTGGCGAGAGCGACGCGGGCGTGACCGGGGGCTGCGCCGCCGCGTCCGCCGGCGAGGGCGCCGCCGAGGCGCTGGCGGCCGGCTCTATCGCGGCGCCGTCGACGTGCGAGCGGGCCGAGCGGGATGTCAGAAACGCGAAGACCGCGATCGCCGCGATCAGCGACACGCCGGCGCCGGCCGCGACGGCGAGCCCCACAGGCCGCTTCCGCGGCACGACCGTCCCGCTCCACGTCGGCGAGGTGTTCAGCGCGGTAGTCACCACCGTCGGGGAGGTCGTCACGCCGCTCCCCGAGGCGAGCTCCGGCCGCGGGGGCCCCGAGCTCCGCGAGATCCCGCTGATCCGGTCGATGGAGAGCCTGGCCCGCCCCGTCGCGAACGGCGCGAGCGCCTCGGCCAGCTCCCCGACGTGGCGGAACCGTTGCTCCGGCAGCTTCTCCAGGCACCGCCGGATCACCGCCTCGAGCGCCGGGGGGACGTCCGAGCGGAACGACGCGAGGGGGCGCGGGATCCCTTGCATGATCGCCACGCAGAGCTGCGGCATCGTCGCGCCGTCGAACGGCGGCGCGCCGCTGAGCAGCTCGAACAGGATGACGCCGAGCGACCAGATGTCGGTGCGCGCGTCGACGTCCCGCGAGGACTTGAGCTGCTCTGGCGACATGTAGAGCGGCGACCCCATGACGGCCTTCGTGTCGGTGATCCGCGGATCCGAGCCGCCGGTCGCCACCTTCGAGATCCCGAAGTCGAGCACCTTCACGCACGGGGAGGCGTCCGCGCGCCGCGTGAGGAACAGGTTCGCGGGCTTGAGGTCGCGGTGGATGATGCCCGCGGCGTGCGCCTCGGCGAGCGCCTCGCAGGCCTGGAGGACGTACTCCACGGCCGCCTGCGGGGACATCGGCCCGCCGGCGCGGAGCGCGTCGGCGAGATCGCTGCCCGACAGGTACTCCATCACCATGTACGGCGTGCCGGACTCGAGCGTCCCGACGTCCGTCACGCGCGCCACGTGCTCGCTCTTCACCTTCACCGCGGCGCGCGCCTCGCGCACGAAGCGCTCGGAGAGCGTGCTCGAGCGGGCCGCCTCCGGCAGGAGCAGCTTGATCGCGACGCGCTCCTCCAGCTGGAGGTGGGTCGCGGCGACGACGACGCCCATCCCGCCGGCGCCGATCACCCGCTCGACGCGGTACTTTCCGGCGATGACCTGCCCCGGTCGCACCAGCCCTTCGGCTTCGTCGTGTGTCGGCGCGCTGCTCGTCATGGCTCGGTCCCTTCGCTCGCCGGACCGCGGACCCCGTGAACAGCGCGATCTTCGCGGAAAATCCGGTGCAAAGCCAGCCCACGATAGCCGCCGGACGGACGGCAATCAATCTCGGGGCTGGGCTCCGTCGCGTCGGCGCGGCCCGCGCCGTCGGGTTCGTGCCATCGCCAACAGCGCGCCGCCGCGCCCCCGTCCCCATGGTTCCCTCCGGCCGCCCGCCGGGACCCTTCCCCCGGCCGTGAATCCGGGAGAACATCGCTCACCTCATGGAGCACGGTCAGCCCGGCGGCGCCACTGAGCGGCGAAAGCGGATCCTCGAGGCGACAGAGCGGCTCCTCCGCCGGTACGGGCCTGCCAAGACCACCGTCGCCGACATCGCGCGCGAGGCCGAGATCGCGGTTGGCGCCGTCTACCTGGAGTTCGCCTCGAAGGACGCCATCGTCGAGGAGCTCTCCCAGGGGCAGCACCGCGCGGTCATGGCCGCGATGCGCGCCGCCGCGGCCGGGGACGACGTGCCGTTTTGCGACCGGCTTCGGGCGGTGTTCGACGCCCGCGCGCGCTGCTTCCTGGAGCTCGCCGGCTCGGGCGCGCACGCGTGTGATCTCGTGCATTGCCAGAGCCGCGCCGTGAAGGCGGCCCACGACCGCTTCCTCGACGAGGAGCGCGCGCTCCTCCGCGATCTCGTCGCGCGCGGCGCCTGCGCCGGCGAGCTCGACGCCGCCGACCCCGAGCTCACCGCGCGCGCCCTCCTGCGCGCCTACGCGAGCTTCTCTCCTCCGTGGCTGTTCCAGGGCTCGCGCGAAGAGGTGGAGGCGATGCTGTCCGCGGTCCACCGGATCGTCCTTTACGGCCTCGTCGGCCGCGGGCCGGGGCGCTGACCCCGCGCCGCCACATCTCCGCTCTTAGCTAGCGGCGGCAGCGGCTCAGCTTCCGGGCCTGTGCAGGCTCGCGGCTTCGGATACGATCCAGTCCCTGAAAGCGGCCACCGGCTTTCGCCGCAGGCTCGCGCGCGTGCTCACGAGGTAGTAAGCGAGGCCCGTTGGCAGCGCCGGGAGCTTGGGAAAGAGCGGCACCAGGCGGCCGACATCGAGCTCCGCGGCCGCGAGCGACCAGCGCGCGAGCGCCACCCCCTGACCGCGCACAGCCGCATCCACGAGCATCGACGAGTCGGTGAGCTGGCTCTGGCGCACCCGGGCCGGCAAGCGGCGCGAGCGCTCGCGAAACCAGCGGCCCCAGGCGTCGGGGTGGTCGTCCCCGAGCAACACCTCGTGGCGCAGGTCCTCGACGCGCCAGCGCGCGCGCTTGCTCGCGACGCTCGGCGCGGCGACCACGATCAGGGCGTCTTCCGCCAGCTTGACGGTGACCAGGCCCGGGTAGCTGCCGAGTCCATAACGAATGCCGATGTCCACCGGCTCTCTCGCGAGATCGACGAGGCGCTCGGTGGAGGAGATGCGCACGTCCACCTCCGGGTGGCTCACAAGGAACTGCCCGAGCCGCGGCACGAGCCAGCGCGCCCCGAACGACGGCGTGACGCTCACCGACACGGCGGGCCGCGCGTCCGCGGCGGGCCGCCGCAGGCGGGCGTTCGCCTCGCGCAGCCTGGCGAACACGACGCTGAGCTCCGCAGCCCATCGCTCGCCCTCCTCCGTCAGGCGGATGCCGTGCGGCGAGCGCCGAAACAGCGCCGTCTCCAGCGTGTCCTCGAGGGCGCGGAGCTGATGGCTGACGGCGGCCTGGGTCACGCCCAGCTCGCGGGCCGCGTGGGTGACGCTCGAATGGCGCGCCGCGGCCTCGAACGCCTGCAGGGCGGTGAGCGACGGCAGCGGCGGAGGGCGATCCCCCGGGGCGGGGCTGGTCATGAGGAATCCTCATATACCATGGAAAACATTCACTCGCTCGCCCCGGTGTGCCGGGGTATCCCGGGAGCCATGAAGCTCTACCGACTCCGATATAGCCCGTTCGCCCGCAAGGTTCAGATGCTGCTCGACCTCATGGCTCGCCCGTACGAGCTGGTCGAGGTGCCGTATGATGATCGCGACGAGCTGGCCCGCGTGACCGGCGGCTATATCTACGTGCCCGTGCTGGTCGGCGACGGCGGCCAGGTGACGGTGGAGTCACGGCGGATCTGCGAGCTGCTTCTCGAGGACCCTGCCGCCCGGCGCTTGACGTTGGACGTCCTCGAGGGGCCGGTCTGGGCGTACGCGGACTTCTGCGACGGACCGCTCGAGGACGTGTTGTTTCGAGTCGCGTCGCCGCGCATCCGCGACGCCTGGGAGCGGCCGGGTCAGCGCGCCCTGTACACGCTGATCAAGGAGCGCAAGTTCGGCGCCGGCTGTATCGAGCAGTGGGAGCGCGACACGCCGGCGCTGCTCGATCGCGCGCGCGCCCTGCTCGCGCCGACCGTCCGGACGCTGCGGCGAGCGCCGTTCGTGTTCGGCGAGGCTCCGAGCCTCGCGGACGCGGCGCTTTACGGCAACCTGGCGATGTTGTTCGAAGCGGACCGGGCGCTGCCCGGAGCGCTGGCGGCGGAGCTGCCGGGGTACATGTCCCGGCTCGAGCGGCTCATCCCGTCGCGGTGAGCCTGGGCTCCCCCGCCTCGCTCATCGCCCCGCTTCGCAGCTGATTCGCTACAAGCATCCATCGACGATGAGCGCGTTCATCGCCACCATGGGCGCCGGGCGGGCTTGTGTATGGCCACCCCAGGCCTCCCGTGAAGAGGTGAAGGCGATGCTGCCCGCGGTCCACCGGACTCCGTGCCTCCGGCCGTGTCGGCGACTGTCATGAGGCTCCTTGCGAAGGATGCGGACGAGCGGTACCAGAGCGCGGAATGCCTATCGAAGGGCCTCCGCAGGTGCCAGCGCACGACCAGTCCGGCGCTCGATCCAGACGATGAGGACAGGGCAGCGGCAGCGGCTTTGCTCGGGGCCGGGGATATCGTCTTGAGGCCTTCTACAAGAGCTTGCCCGCTGCCTGCTACTGGCAGATACCCCCCACGCACAGGCCGCTCGTGCAGTCGGCTCCTACCGCGCATTGCTCGCCAGCTGGGCAGGTCGGACAGGTCCCTCCTCCGCAGTCGACGCCGGTCTCGTTGCCGTTCTTGACGTTGTCGGAGCAGGTCGCAGCCCGGCAGATGCTGCCGACGCACACGCCGGTCGCGCAGTCGGACGCTACGATGCATTGTCCGCCCACCGGGCAGACCGGACAGGTCCCTCCCCCGCAGTCGATGCCGGTCTCGTTGCCGTTCTTGACGCGGTCGGAGCAGGTCGGAGCCCCGCAGATGCCGCCGGCGCACACGCCGGTCGTGCAGTCGGAGCCTACGAGGCATTGCCCGCCCTCCTGGCAGGCCGGACAGGTCCCTCCTCCGCAGTCGACGCCGGTCTCGTTGCCGTTCTTGACGTTGTCGGAGCAGGTCGCAGCCCGGCAGATGCCGCCGACGCACACGCCGGTCGCGCAGTCGGACGCTACGAGGCATTGTCCGCCCTCCTGGCAGGCCGGACAGGTCCCTCCTCCGCAGTCGACGCCGGTCTCGTTGCCGTTCTTGACGTTGTCGGAACAGCTCGGCGGCTGCCCACAGACGTTGGGGATGCCGCCACCGCCGCAGATGGCGGGCGGGCTGCACGTACCGCAATCGAGAGTCCCGCCACACAGGTCGGAGATCGAGCCGCAGTTCTTGCTTGCGATCGTGCATGATGTCGGAATGCAGTGAGCGGAGCACGGTTGCACGAACGCGGAGACGAGCGTTCCCTTGGTGATGACGCCGCTCTTTCGGAGCTCAGCAGTCGCGCGCGCCACGCACGTCATGCACTGGTGCTCGTTCGTGTAATCGCCGGCGCATGCCGCCTGGACCTGCTCGAACGGAGTCAGTCCGCTCAATGCCTCGCGCGCGACACCCGGAACGGACTCGGAGTCGCTGCATGCACCAGCGATGACCACGATGGTAATCGCGATGCTGAAGAAGGACGTTCGGCCAGGACTCATGCTCTCTCCTCCCGATGTGCGGCCACGTACATTCCGAGCCGTGCCGCCCCCTCACAATCGCTGTGCTGGCAGTGCCCTCGGTGCGCCTTCAATTGGGTTCTGGCACCTGATCATTTCGCGGGCAAGTCTCGCAACCAACCCCACCGGAAGCACGCGTGCCCGAGGCGGCCGAACGTGTCCGAGCGTCATCGCTCCGACTCCACCCGGACACGCTCCCTCCCCCGCCCGTGGGCGTTCACCATCCGCGTGGGCGAGCCCGGCGAGAAAGCGATCGATCTGGCGGACGCGCGTCTCTTTGGAACGCCCCAAGTGGAACAATAATGTCTCTGTTTGTGAGGCAGACCGCGAATCGAAGCCCGCGCCGCGCGGAGTGCCTGCTCAACGAGCTTTGTAGACGCGCCAGGACTCGCCGCCGATGTCGGCGGTGAGGCGCCGCAATGTCCGGCGAACCCCTTGAGCGAGGGGCGGAAGAATGACGCCGGGCG
Source organism: Sorangium sp. So ce375 (assembly GCF_051473855.1). Lineage (NCBI taxonomy): Bacteria > Pseudomonadati > Myxococcota > Polyangiales > Polyangiaceae > Sorangium > Sorangium sp. So ce375. The sequence continues at coordinate 6,384,753 of NZ_CP150335.1, read as the reverse complement.
CAGGAAACCCCCTTGAGAGGTGACCAACGTCCCTGAGAGCTATCCCGGCAGGAGCTTGATGTAGCGACACGTGGCGATGGTGTCGTCGCGGGAGTTTGGCAGCTTCGAGAGGCCAACATCCTTGCGGCAGCGGTCGTCGTCGTCGTGATTCTTGGCGAGCTCTGGAGCCTGGCGTGATGAAACACTAGGGCACCGATCACGTTGAAGTCCCGAAGAAACCAACGGAAGGGAAGAGTAACCGCAAGGGGCGCAAGGGGAAGACAAAAACTATCTCGTCTCTGGTCCCTTGCGCCCCTTGCGCCCTTGCGGTTTCTATCTTTCTCGCATTCCTGGTCCCTGGAGCTCGCTTCCCGGCAGAGCGGTCGGGCTTCGCAATTCATTGAATTCAGGCAGCTTTCAACCTGTTCGGTACTCTGGGCGAAGCGTCGGCTCGACCCCCGTCACCTTCGCGTCGAGCTCTGGACGCGGTGGCCCGAGCAGACCGCGCTCGGTCGTCGATTCTTCCCAGCCGGGCGGTAAGTGCGTTGTGACATCATCTCAGTCGAGCCCAAGTGCTGCTCCCGCTGCATACGCCTCACCCGGAGCCAGCAACCCGGCTGTCAAGGTGAACGGGCATGCAGGAGGGCCTATCGTGGACGCGCAATCAAGAACGAACATCGGCGACGCGGTGCGAATCGGTGCGTGAACCGGAGTCGGTAAGAGGCCGCGTCAGAGGGGAGCCGGCCTCGGGGAGCGCCCCGCGGCTCAGGTGCAGACGCCCTCGACGCACGCGCTGCCGCTCGGGCAGTCGCAGTTCGCCTCGCAGGAGATGGCCGGCTCGGGCGGGGGCGCGCAATAGCCACCCTCGCACGACTCGCCCTCGGGGCACTCGCACGAGGCCGCGCACGGCGTCTTGCACGTCCCTTCGACGCACGCGTCGCCGCTCGGGCAGTCGCACGCCGCCTGGCAGGCGCCCGGGGTTCCTGGTGAGCTCTCGCCACCGCCGCTCGCGCTGCTTTCGCCGCCGCTCGCGCTGCTTTCGCCGCCGCTCGCGCTGCTTTCGCCGCCGCTGCTGCTCGCAGCGTCACCGTCGGGTTCCTCGGTGTCCTCGTCCCAATCGGGGCGATCGAAGTCGGGCGCATCGGGCGCGTCGACACAGTCGTCGTCCCAGTCGCAATCGTCGCCGGTCTCGATGTAACAACCGACCGTCGTCATCGAGAAGAAGGACAAAGAGAGACCGAGACCCCACTCGAAGGCCGTGCGCATGCTCATAGGTCATCACTCCTGATAGCGATTGATCCAGGGCAGCGGCGCGGCTCGTCGGCGCGCGCCCTCTGCCCACTCGGAGCTGCGTGCCCGCTGCCGCGCGCTCCGTTCAACGGGTCGCGGGCCTGCGCACGATCTCGACGGCCGACGGTCCGGAGCTCCCGGGCGGCGGGACGGACCCCGGCGGTCGATCGCTCCCCTGGCCGTCGATTTCAGCCGTCCGGACCCCGGCGGTCGATTTTTGCGGGCCGGCGTTGAACGTCCCCGACCCCTCCGGGCACGAAACCGACGCGCCGACCATGAACGCTCTCCTCCACGCCGGGCACGACGGGGTGTGCCTTATGTCGACCCGGGCTCTCCGACGCTTGTTGATGGCAAACGGGCAACGCCGCCGGGCGCGTTCGGGTGTAACGATGATGGCGCAGGGATGGACCGAGATGGGACGGAGCGAGCAGCGGGTTTTCCGGGGGCACAGCCGCCCGGCGCCGACGAGCCCCCGCGCGCCGGGGAGAGGTGGCGACCGATGAAGACCATGGCGCTCCTCATGCCGTTCTTCTTCTCCCGCGGCGCCGAGCGCGCGCAGGACGAGGAAGAAGAGCTCGTCGAGCGGCTGCGGCGCGGGGACGCCGCGGCGGTCGGCCAGGCGTACGACAAGCACTACGCCGCGGTGCGCGGGTTCGCCCGCCGCCTCACCGGCGACGACGCGTCCGCCGAGGACCTGGCGCACGACGTCTTCATCAGCCTGCCGCAGGCCGCGCAGCGGTTCCGCGGCGGCTCTTCGCTCAAGACGTTCCTTATCGCGATCGCGGTCAACCACGCCCGCCACCACCTCCGCGCCGCGGCGCGCCGCCGCGCGGCCATGGAGCGGCTCGCCCTGGAGCCGGACGAGGATCAGGCGTCGAGCCCCGAGCGGGAAGCCGGCCGCGCCGCGCTCGCCCAGGCCCTGAACCGCGCCCTCGACGCGCTGCCGACCGCGCAGCGCGTGGCGTTCGTGCTCTGCGAGGTCGAGGAGCGCAGCTCGCGCGAGGCGTCCGAGATCATGGGCGTGCCCGAGGCCACCGTGCGCACGCGGCTGTTCCACGCCAAGCAGAAGCTCCGGACGCTGCTGGAAGAGAGGGCGCCGTGAACGTGAAGGAGAAGGACGACGTGCTCCGCGAGGCCGCGCGCGCGCTGCGCGTGGAGGCGGACGCGTCGCGCGCCCGCCGCGACGAGACGCGCGCCCGCGTGATGAGGAGCCTGAAGGCCCAGCGCGCCCGCCGCCTCGCGACGGTCCGCGTGGTGGTCCCGCTGGCCGCCGTGCTCGTCGGGTCGGTCGCGTGGGCCTCGGCCGCGCGCTGGTTCCCGGGCGGCTGGGACGATGTGGCGTCGCGGCTCGGCCTGAGCGTCTCCGAGGTGCCCGCCATGCCGCCCGCGCCGCCGTCGCAGCGCGCGCTGTCCGGGCCGCGGCGCGCGGCCGAGGCGCCCGCGCCCCCGGAGGCCGAGGCGCCCGCGCCGCCAGAGGCCGAGGCGAGCGCGGAGGCGGTCGCGCCGGAGCAGCCGCCGTTGCCTGCGCCGATCGCGGAGCCCCCGATCGCCCCTGCGCCGCCGCGCGCGCCGGTGCTGGCGGTCGCGCCGGTCCGGTCGGCCTCGCGGCCGGTCGCGCCGAGCGCCGTGCGCCCTGCGCCCGCCCAGCGGCCGGCGGCGGCCGATCCGCAGGCCATCGAGCCTGCTCCCGCCGGACCCGACGCGGACGCGCTCTATCAGACGGCGCACCGCGCGCACTTCGTCGAGCGCAATCCAGCGGCCGCGCTCGCCGCCTGGAACGCGTACCTGGCCGCCGCGCCGCGCGGCCGTTTCGCCGTGGAGGCCCAGTACAACCGCGCCCTCTGCCTCGTTCGCCTCGGCCGCAAGGACGAGGCGCAGCGGGCGCTCGAGCCGTTCGCGCAGGGCGCCTTCGGCGGCTACCGGCAGGCAGAATCGCGCTCGCTGCTCGAGGCGATGCGCGGCGCGGACGAGTGAGCGTCGCGGCGCGTGAACGAACGCGCGGCGAGCGGGCACATCACGGTCGATGAACACACACGACACCGCTCCTCTCTCCGCGGCTCCCTGCGGCTTGCCGCGCCGTGACCGGACGTCCGCGCGCAGCGCAGGCCTCCGCGCGGGCGTCGTCCTGCTGCGCGCCCTCGCGGCCGCGGCCGTGTTCGCGGCGATCTCCGCGTTTCCCGCGGGCGTCCTCGCCGAGGAGCCGAGCGCCGCCGGCGTCGACCTCGTCATCGACGGCGCGCCGTGGACGCTCGATCCCGACGCGGTGAGCGCGGCCGTCGGCCGCGAGCTCGGCGGCGCCGTGACGCTCACCCCTGCAGCGACCGCCGGGCGCCCCACGCTGGTCCTTCGCGGCGAGCCCGACGGCCGTGTCACGCTGACGTACCGCGCCCCGGACGGCCGCCGCATCGAGCGCACCATCGACGTCCCCTCGGACTCCCAGCGCGCCGCCGAGGCGATCGCCCTGCTCGCGGGCAACCTCGTCCGGGACGAGGCCGCGGAGCTCGCCGCGGCGCTCGGCAAGCGCCCCGCCGCGGAGCCGCCTGCGGCCCCGTCAGCGCCAGCGGCCCCGTCAGCGCCTGCGGCCCAGCCAGCGCCTCCGGCGCGCCCCGCGCCGGCCGCCGCCAGGCCGAACGGGCCTCCCCGCGCCGCGCGCGCCGCCGACGCCGCGCGCCCCGCGCCGCCGGAGCCGCCTCCGTGCGCGTCTCCAGGCGCGAGGGCCGTCCTGTTCGGCGCCGACGTCGTCCCCCTCGTCGGCTCCTCGACGTACACCGGCACGGACGTGATCCGCCGCTACTCGCTGAACCTCGTCGCCGGGTACACGGCGGGCACGACGGGCGTCGAGCTCAGCGCGGGCGCCAACATCTCCTCGTCGTTCCTGTGCGGGACGCAGCTCTCGTCCGCGGCCAACGTCGTGCTCGGTCCGGCGCGCGGCGTGCAGCTCACGGGCGGCGTCAACGCCGCCGGCTCGCTGCGGGGCGCGCAGATCGGCATGCTCAACGCCGCCGCCGGCCCGGTCACGGGCGCGCAGATCGGCGCGCTCGACGTCGCGGCGGGCCCGATCAACGGAGCCCAGATCGGCGTGGCCAACGTCGCCGTGGGGGCGTCCGTGGACCTGCAGGTCGGCCTGACCAACGTCGCCGTGAGCGAGGCGACCGACGCGCAGATCGGCGTGGCCAACGTCGCCCTGGGCGAGGCGACGGACACTCAGATCAGCCTGGTCAACGTGGCCGTCGGCGCGTCGACCGACCTGCAGGCCGGCCTGACCAACGTGGCCGCGAGCGAGTCGACCGACGTGCAGATCGGGCTCCTCAACATCGCCACCGGCAAGGTGGGGGGCGCGCAGATCGGCCTCGTCAACTACGCCAACGACTCGCCGTTCTCGCTCGGGCTGTTCAACTTCATCCGCAAGGGCCGCCTCCACCTGGACGTCTGGGGGCTCGAGTCCGGCATCGTGGTGGCCGGCGTCAAGCACGGGAGCGACCACATCCACAACATCTACGGGATCGGCCTTCGCACGATCGGCAATCGCCCTCTCCTTGTCTCTGCGCTCGGCCTGGGCGGCCGCATCCCCATCCATCAGCGCGCCTATATCGACCTCGACGTGCTCGGGTACACGCTCCACGAGCCGTCCTCGCTCGAGCCCGCGGCCACGATCGCGCAGGCGCGCGCGCTCCTCGGCTTCCGCCTTTTCTCGGAGCTCGCGATCTTCGGAGGCCCCAGCCTCAACGTCTCGTTCAGCGGCACCCCGAAGGACGCCCAGCTGAGCCCCTACGGCAGCGCCCCCCTCGGCTCCGACGACGCCAGCAGCACCGAGCGCGCCTGGCCCGGCGTCGTGCTCGGCGTACAGGCGTTCTGATCCAACCGTCGCGCTCGCCGGTGGGGCGGGTTGACGGGCGCGTGAACGAATTTACTTTCCGTTCATCGATTCATGGAGCTCGCCCGAGCGGTTGCTCGCGGCGGTCTACGTGAGCCCATCCGCGCGCCGCGCTGCCCTGACGGGCGGAGGCGCGGCGCGCCGTCCACCCAACCGTTTACCAACCGTCCACCGATCCGGCACGGATGGCGCGAGCCGACCGCTGCCACAGGAGTTCGCATGAGCCAGCTTCGCAGCGGCGCCAGCGCGCCTCGTTCGCCTTTTCCCCTGCTCCCGCTCCGCACGGGCGTCCTCTTTCCCGGCACCGTGCTCACGCTCCCGGTGGGGCGCCCCCGCTCCGTGGCGCTCCTCAACGCGGTCCACGCCGGCGACGTGATCGGCGTGATCGCGCAGCGCGATCCGAAGCGCGAGGATCCGCGGCGCGAGGATCTCCACGACATCGGCACGTTCGCCCGGGTCGTCGACATCTCGCGCGTCTCGAACGGCTACCGCCTGGTGATCGAGGGGCTCGATCGCTTCGCGCTCTCGGCCCTCGTCGAGACCGAGCCGACCTGGCGGGCCGAGGGCACCCTCGCGCCCGAGTTCCTCGGCGACGCCGAGGAGGCGCGCCTGCTCGCGGCGTCGCTGCGGGAGCGCGCCCGCGAGCTCGGCCCGAAGACGGGGACGAACCTCGCCGAGATCGCGGCCACGAGCCGGGCGGAGCCGGGCGTCTTCGCGGATCAGGTCGCCGGCGCGCTCGGCCTGCCCACCGAGAAGGAGATGGAGGTGCTCGCCGAGCTCCGCGTGGTGCCGCGGCTCCAGCGGGTCGCCGGCCTGCTCGCCGAGGCGTCCGCGCTCGCGGACCTGAAGAAGAAGATCGACAGCGACGTGCGGCGCGAGCTCGGCAAGGGCCAGCGCGAGGTGATCCTCCGCGAGCAGCTCCGGGCCATCCAGAAGGAGCTCGCGGGCGGCGAGGAGGGCGAGGACGAGCTGGCGGCCCTCCGGCGGCGCCTCGACGAGGCCGGGCTCCCCGAGGAGGCGCGCGCGGTCGCCGATCGGGAGCTCCGGCGGCTCGAGTCGGTCGGCCCGCAGAGCGCGGAGCACAACGTGATCCGCACCTACCTCGAGTGGATCGCCGACCTGCCGTGGAGCGCGACGGCGGAGGTGAAGGACGACCTCGACGCGGTGAAGGCGAAGCTCGACGAGGATCACCGCGGCCTCGACGACGTGAAGCGCCGCATCCTCGAGCACATGGCGGTGCTCAAGCTGACCGGGAAGGCGCGCGCGACGATCCTGTGCTTCGCGGGCCCGCCCGGCGTGGGCAAGACCTCGCTCGGCCAGTCGATCGCCGACGCCACGGGCCGCCCGTTCGTGCGCATCTCGCTCGGCGGCGTGCACGACGAGGCGGAGCTGCGCGGCCACCGGAGGACGTACGTCGGCGCGCTGCCCGGCCGGATCGTGCACGCGCTGAAGAAGGCCAAGGTGAAGAACCCGGTCGTGCTCCTCGACGAGGTCGACAAGCTCGGCGCCGGGTGGCGGGGCTCGCCCGAGGCGGCGCTCCTGGAGGTGCTCGATCCGGAGCAGAACCGGACGTTCGTCGACCACTACCTGGAGCTCCCGTTCGATCTGTCGGAGGTCGTCTTCCTCTGCACGGTGAACGATCTCGGCGCGCTCTCCGCGCCGCTCCGGGACCGGCTCGAGGTCATCGAGCTGTCCGGCTACACGCCGGACGAGAAGATCGCGATCGCGCGGTCGCACCTCGTCCCGAAGCAGCTCAAGGAGCACGCGATCGATCCGGGGTCGCTGTCGATCACGGACGAGGCGCTCGCGGCGATCGTGCGCGACTACACGCGCGAGGCCGGGGTGCGGCAGCTCGGGCGTGAGATCAAGAAGCTCTGCCGGGCGGTCGCGCTGGAGATCGCGCGCGCGGCGGACGGCAAGGCGCCGCGGGTTGTGGTCGAGGCGGGCGATCTCGGGTTGTACCTCGGCAAGGTCCGGTTCTTCAGCGACGTGGCGGAGCGGACGAGCGTCGCCGGCGTTGCGACCGGGCTCGCCTGGACGCCGGTGGGCGGGGACATCCTGTTCATCGAGACGTCGCGGATGCCGGGGAAGGGGAGGGTCGAGATCACGGGCCAGCTCGGCGACGTGATGAAGGAGTCGGCGAAGGCGGCGCTCACCTACGTGCGCAGCCACGCCGTCGAGCTCGGCGTCGACACGGCGAAGCTCGAGGCGGAGGACCTGCACATCCACGTCCCTGCGGGCGGGGTCCCCAAGGACGGCCCGTCGGCGGGCGTGACGATGTTCACGGCGCTGACGTCGCTCCTCTCCGGGCGGCGCGTGCGCCCGGACACGGCGATGACCGGCGAGTGCACGCTGCGCGGGCGGGTGCTGCCGGTCGGCGGGATCAAGTCCAAGGTGCTCGCGGCGCACCGCGCGGGGATCGGGCGGGTCATCCTGCCGCAGAAGAACGCGCGCGACGCCGAGGAGATCCCGAAGGAGGTGCGGGCCGAGCTGGAGCTCATCTTCGTCGAGGACATGAGCCAGGTGATCGCGGCGGCGCTGGAGGACGCGCCGATCGAGGCGGCGGGCACGGGCGGCGTGACCGGCGCGGCGGCGGGAGAGCCGGCGGCCGCTGCGTGAGTCGCGCGGGGGGGCCGCGGGGGGCCGAGCGGCCCCCGCCGGCGGGGGGCCGAGCGGCACCCGCCGGTGGGGGGCTGTGCGCCGCGCTCGAGCACCCGCGTCATGTCCCCACCTCCTTCGCCTCGGTCCCGAGCTGCTGTTGCGCAGGACACAGAAATGGCCGTGCAGGAGGGGGCGTGGCGGCGCGGGAGGCGCGCGGGGCCCGCGCAGGAGGGCGGCGAAATGACGCAGGCGATGGACCATGGAGCGCAGGACGACGCGCACGGGTGCGCAGGGGGGCGGCAGGGCGGCGCAGGAGCCGCGTGATGGTGATGCAGGGCACAGAACGGGCTGCGCAGGAGGCATGGAAGGGCTGCGCAGGAGGCGCGGCGGAGCGGCGCAGGACAGGGGAAGTGTTGCGCTGGAGGCGCGGCGGGGTGGCGCAGGGCATCGAACGGGGTGCGTAGGAGGCGCGGAAGGGCTGCGCAGGAGGCGCGGCGGGGTGGCGCAGGGCATCGAACGGGGTGCGTAGGAGGCGCGGAAGGGCTGCGCAGGAGGCGCGGCGGGGTGGCGCAGGGCATCGAACGGGGTGCGCAGGAGGCGCGGAAGGGCTGCGCAGGAGGCGCGGAAGGGCTGTACGAGCGGAGCCCGCGGCGCCGCGTCGCCGCCCTCGGGCGGCGGCGCGATGTAGTGACCGAGCCAGCTATCCCGCTCGACGGCGGAGAGCGCGACGGGGCGCCGGCGGCTTGCACCGGAGGCTCAGCCGAGCAGGATCGGTGTCTCGTCTGCGCGCGCGGGTCTCGTGGTCGCCTCCAGATAGGCCTTTCCAATGTCGGCCTCGTCCACGAACCCGACGATCGCGCCGTCGCCGTCGATGACCGGGAGCTCGCGGACGCCGTGCGCCACCATCGCCTCGGTCGCCGTCCTCAGATCGTCGGCGGCCGTCACGGCCACCGGCGGTTGCATCGCGTCGGCGGCCACAGTCATCCGCTCGAGGTCGTGCTCCACCGCGACGATCCTGAGCGATTCGCCGGTGATCATGCCGACCATCTTGCGCGACGTATCGAGCACCGGGAAGACCTCCTGCCAGCTCGCGTCAGCGGCTTGCAGGAGCATCTCGCGGGCCGGCGTCCCCGGCGCGAACGTCACCAGCGCGCGCCCCTCGATCATGATCTGCTGCACGCGGATGGCCTTGAGCACGTCGAGCGTCGGCGCCGGGTGCGCGGGAGACTCGCGCTGGGTGGGGAGCTGCGCGTGGTAGAGCGAGTGCTTCCGCAGCGCGACGAAGGCGACGCCCTCGGCGAGCATCAGCGGCACCAGGAGGTCGTAGCTGCCGGCGAGCTCGCACACCATCACGAGGGAGCTCACCGGCACGTGCGCGACGCCGCCGTAGAAGGTGCCCATGCCCACGAGCGCGAAGGCGCCCGGATCGATGCGCGGGTCGTTGAAAAGGAGCGCCGCCGCGCGCCCGAACGCGCCGCCGAAGAGCCCGCCGATGACGAGCGACGGAGCGAAGTCGCCGGCGCATCCGCCGCTGCCGAGCGTGAGCGACGAGGCGACGATCTTGGCGGCGCAGAGCAGGAGCAGGAGCTCCACGCCGCGCCAGCCCGGGTGGAGCCACGGCGCGCCGGTGATCGCGACCTGGACGGCGCCGTAGCCGCCGCCGAGCAGCCCGAGCCCTTGCCCGGGGCTCTCGATCCTGCGACCGACGAACCAGAGGACGGGCACGCAGAAGAGGCCCAGCGCAAGCCCGCCGAGCCCTGGGCGTGCCCAGGGGGGGAACGGCAAGCGCGCCGCGAGCGCCTTCACGCCGCCGAGGCACTTCAGGAAACCGATCGCGACGAAGGCCAAGAGCAGCGCGAGCAGCGCATAGAGGGGGAGGTGCGACGGGATGAACGCATACTTGGGCGCGTGCGCGAAGAGCGTCGATTCGCCGTAGAACGAGATGAAGACCGAGTAGGAGACGACGCTGGCGAGCAGCGCCGGGATCAGCGCTTCCGCCTCGAAGTCGTCGCGGTAGAGCACCTCGACGGCGAGCAGGGCGGCGCCGAGCGGCGTGCGGAAGATGGCGGACATCCCGGCCGCGACCCCCGTGAGCATCAGGATGCGATGCTCGCGCCGGCCGACCGCGAGCCCACGCCCCACGAGCGAGCCGAGCGCGCCTCCGATCTGCATCGTCGGCCCCTCGCGACCGCCGGCGCCGCCCGAGCCGAGCGTGAGGATCGACGCGAGCGCCTTGACCCACGCGACCCGCTTGCGCATCCGGCCGCCGTGGTGGTGGAAGGCCTGGATCATCGCGTCTCCGCCGCCGCCCGCGGCCTCGGGGGCGAGGCGCCAGGTGAGGATGCCCCCGGCCAACGCTCCGAGCGCCGGGATCGCCAGCAGCAGCCAGAGCCGGACGCTCCGGTGCTCGGAGCCGTCGCCGCGGAAGATCGCCTCGCCGTGGGCTCGAAGCCGCGCGTAGCCGGCGAGACGGCCGAGGAGCAGCTCCTCGAGGAGCTCGAGGGCGCCGAAGAAGAGCACCGCGACCAGGCCCGCGATGGCCCCGACGAGCACGGCATGCAGGATCGTGCGCCCGACGAGCCGGAGATCGAGGGGCGTGATTTCGGAGATGAGCGCGGAGAACGGGCGCCGCCGTCGCATCACGCCGGTGCGATCTGCTGGGACTGGTTCCGGCATGGCGAGGGTCATGGTCGCGTCCGGGCGCGGGCGCAACGAGGCTGAGGCAGTCCGGTGCATGCCGATCACACCGCACTGACGGACGCGTCAGTCGCCCTGTCCGCGCCCAGAAGGCGCGCGTCCCCGATGGCGTCCAGTACATCCGAGCGATTGACGGGCTCGGCGGCCGATACGGCGCCGACAGGCGGCCGCGCCGCTGACGAGGACGTCGGGGCCGGTCGCTCGGCCGTCCGGCGCCGTGACTCCGGCGGACGCCAGCGCGGGGACGGACGCCGGCGCTCGTTTCGCGCGCTCCGACCCGCGGCCTCAGCAGATCCGCGGGAGCTGCTCGCCGGAGAGCAGGTCGAGCGTGCGCCGGGTCCCGAGCCGGGTCCTCAGGACAACGCTCCCTTTTCCCTCGCCGACGACCCGACCGATGCGCGCGGCCCCCCGGCCGAGCGGGTGGTCGCGCAGGCTCGCCAGGGCGCGCTCCGCCTGGGCTTCCGGCAGGAACGCGACGAGCCTGCCCTCGCAAGCCACGTAAAGCGGGTCGAGGCCGAGCAGCTCGCACGCCCCGAGCACCGCAGGTTCCACGGGGATCTGCGCCTCCTCCACCTCGACATGGACGCCCGCGTCGAGGGCGATCTCGTTCAAGACGGCCGCGAGCCCGCCGCGGGTCGGATCCCGCAGGCAGTGGACCTCAATTCCCGACTCGAGCAGCGCCGCCGCGAGCTCGGCGACAGGCGCGCAGTCGCTCACCACGGGCTCCTCGAACGCCAGCGCCTCACGCACGGACAGCACCGCGATCCCGTGCCGCCCCACGTCGCCGGACACGAGCACGGCGTCGCCCGGCCGGACCCGGCGCGGCGCGATGACCACGCCCTCGGGCACCACGCCGATACCGGCGGTGTTGATGAACAGCCCGTCTCCCTTGCCCCGGTCGACCACCTTTGTGTCGCCCGTCACGAGCTCGACCCCGCACGCGTCCGCAGCAGCGCGCATCGACAGCGCGATCTGCTGGAGCTCGCCGATGGGCAGCCCCTCCTCCACGATGAAGCCGGCGCTCAGGTAAGCGGGCCGGGCGCCCGTCATGGCCAGGTCGTTCACCGTGCCATAGACAGACAGCTTGCCGATGTCCCCTCCGGGGAAGAAGCGCGGATGCACGACGTAGGTGTCCGTGGTGAACGCGAGGGACGCGCCGCCGAGCCGCACCACGGCGCCATCATGACGGGCCGAGAGCGGAGCGCTGTCGAAGGCGGGCAGGAAGACGTGCTCGATGAGCTCACGCATGAGCCGCCCGCCGCCGCCGTGGGCAAGCTGGACCGTCCTTCCGCGCGGCGGCACGGGGCAGCTCATCTCGAACCGCACGGCGGGTCCGCCCTCCGGTAACGGTAGTAGGCCGCGCACGCGCCTTCCGAGGAGACCATCGTGGCGCCGAGCGGAGTCTCCGGCGTGCAGCGCACACCGAATGCAGGGCAGTCCGGCGGCTTGATCACCCCCTGGAGCACGAGGCCGCTCTTGCAGTCGGTCGACGCTCGGGGCTCCGGGTCGCCTGACGACGCCCACCGCCGCTCTGCATCGTGGTCCGCGTACGGGGCCCGGAGCCCGAGGCCGCTCCCGGCGATGGGACCGATGCCTCGCCAGGTCCGGGGCACGATCTCGAACACCTCCCGGATCATGCGCTGCGCGGGCTCGTTGCCGGCCTCGCGCACCGAGCGGGCGTACTGGTTCTCCACCTCGGCGCGGCCCTCCTCGAGCTGCCGGACGCACATGAAGATGCCCTGGAGGATGTCCATCGGCTCGAAGCCCGTGACCACGATGGGGACGCGGTGCTCGGCGGCGAGCGGACGGTAGGCGTCGATGCCCATCACCGTGCACACGTGGCCCGCGGCGAGGAACCCGTCGACGCGCCGATCCGGCGCCCGGAGGATCACCTCCATCGCGGGCGGGACGAGCACGTGCGACACGAGGAGGGAGAAGTTCCGGATGCCGCGGCGCCGCGCCTCGAACACCGCCATGGCGTTCGCGGGCGCCGTGGTCTCGAAGCCGACCGCGAAGAAGACGACCTCGCGATCCGGCAGGCGCTCGGCGAGCGCGAGCGCGTCGAGCGGCGAGTAGACGACGCGCACGTCGCCGCCCCTCGACTTCACCGCGAACAGGTCGTCGCTCGAGCCGGGGACGCGCAGCATGTCGCCGAACGAGCAGAACGTGACCTCGCGGCGCGAGGCGATCTCGAGCGCACGATCGATGAGCTCGATCGGCGTGACACACACCGGGCAGCCGGGGCCGTGCAGGAGCGAGATCTCCGGGGGCAAGAGCTCGTCCAGGCCGAAGCGGACGATGGCGTGCGTCTGACCGCCGCAGACCTCCATGATCGACCAGGGGCGAGAGACCACCCGCCGGATCGCCTCCACGTACGGCCCGACGCGCCGCGCGTCGCGGTACTCGTCGACGAACCTCATCGCGGCTCCTCCCCCTCGCGGGCCGCGCCGAGCTCGTCGAGGTAGGAGAGCGTCCGCCGCGCCGACGCCTCGTCGATGCGGCTGATGGCGAAGCCCGCGTGCACGATCACGTAATCGCCGGCCTCCGCCTCCGGCACGTAGGCGAGGCAGATCTCCTTGACGATCCCGCCGAAGCCGACGCGGCCGAGCCGGAGGTCACCCCCCGTGACGCCGAGGACCTTGCCGGGGACGCCGAGGCACATCGTCACATCTCCACCGCGTTTGAGTCCGAGTCCGAGTCCGATTCCACGTCCGCGCCGCGCCGCGCGGCCACGAAGACCTGGCCGAGCGACAGGCCACCGTCGCCCGGCGGGTAGAGCCTCGGCGCGTAGACCTCCACGCCCCGCGCCGCGAGGCGCTCGCGGATCGACGCGGCGAGGAGCGCATTCTGGAAGCACCCGCCCGCGAGCACGATGCGCCCGAGGCCGCTCGCGGCAGCGAGCGCCTCGGCGACGTCCACGAGCGCAGCGTGAAAGCGGGCCGCGATGACGCCGGGCGGCACACCGTCACGCAGATCACTCAGCACCGCCTCGATCAGCGGGCCGAAGTCGAGCACCGCCGGCACCTCCGGCGCGTCGGCGCGCAACGGCAGTGGATAACCCGCCTGCTCGCCGGCCGCCTCGGCCAGGCACTCCAGCTCCATGGCGGCCTGCCCCTCGAAGCTCGCCGCCCCGCGCAGGCCCGCGAGCGCCGCCACCCCGTCGAACAGGCGCCCCACGCTCGTCGTGCGCGGCGAGCCCGCGCCGCGCGCGAGCATGGAGCACAGCGGGCCGAGCTCGGCCTCGCGGAACCAGGCGCGCGCGTGGGCCCGGGCGCCCTCGCCGCGGAGCTCCCAGAGCAGGCCGAGCGCGGAGCGGCGCGGCTCCCTCATGGCGCGCTCGCCGCCCGGCAGCGGGAAGGAGCGGAGGTGCGCCGCGCGGCGGAAAGACGCCCCGTCCACGACCAGCGCCTCGCCGCCCCAGAGGGCGCCGTCGAGCCCGTAGCCGGATCCGTCCCACGCGAGGCCGAGGACAGGTCCGTCGAGGCCGTGCTCGGCCACGCAGGCGGCGACGTGCGCGTGGTGGTGCTGCACCCGGACGAGCGGCGCGCGGAAGGCCGCCGCGAGCTGCTCGGCGATGCGGCTTCCCGCGTAGTCGGGGTGGAGATCGCACGCGACGCGCTCCGGCCGCACCCGGAACAGGCGCGCGAGCTCGAGGGCGGTGCGCTCGATGAGCGCGGCGCCCTCCGCGGTGTGGGCGTCGCCGAGGTGCTGGCTGACGACCACCTGGCCATCGAAGAAGAGCGCCGTCGTGCTCTTCAGGTGGCCGCCGAGGGCGAGGATCGGCGGGGCGTCGACCCGCAGCGCGAGAGGCAGCGGGGTGAAGCCGCGCGCGCGGCGGAGGAGCTCGACGCCAGCCGGCCCGACGCGGGCCACGGAGTCATCGAGGGGGCGCACGATCGGCCGGTCGTGCACGAGGAACAGGTCGGCGACGCCGCCCAGGCGCTCCAGCGCGTCCGATGTGTCGGTGCAGATAGGCTCGTCCGAGAGGTTGCCGCTCGTGCAGACCACGGGCCGACCGACGAGCTGGAGCACCAGCCGGTGGAGCGGCGTGTAGGGCAGCAGCGCGCCCAGGCGCGGCATCCCCGGCGCGACCGCGTCGGTGATGGCGATCCGCGCGGCGGCGGGCGAGAGGCGCCGCAGCAGCACGATGGGCGCCTCGGGGCCGCGCAGCGCGTCCGCCTCCCCGGGAGACACGCGGCAGGCGCCGCGCACGGCGTCGAGCGAGCCGAACATCACCGCGAGCGGCTTGGCGTCGCGGCGCTTCCGCCGGCGCAGGAGCGCGACCGCGTCCGGCGATGTCGCGTCGACCAGCAGATGGAAACCACCGAGCCCCTTCACGGCGACCACCTTCCCCGCCAGCACCGCGGCCGCGGCCTCGCGGAGCGCGCCGTCAGGCGACCCGGAGCCCCGGATGCCGGGCTCGATCGGGTCTCCGGATGCGGCGACGAGCTGGACGCGCGGGCCGCATGCCGGGCAGGCGATGGGCTCCGCGTGAAAGCGCCGGTCCGAGGGGTCCGCGTACTCCGCGGCGCACGCGGGGCACATCGCGAAGCGATCCATCGTGGTCCTGGCCCGGTCGTAAGGGAGCCCCGAGAGGATCGTGTAGCGGGGGCCGCACTGCGCGCAGCTCGTGAAGGGGTAGCGGCGGCGGCGGCCCGTCTCGCTGTCCACCTCGCGGGCGCACTCCTCGCAGACGGCGAGATCCGCGGGCACCGACGGGCGCGCCCCGCTCCCGGCCTCGCTGCCGAGGATCCGGAACGGGCCGGCGTCCTCCTCGGCCCGCCGCTCGAGCTCGATGCGCTCGACGCGCGCGGGCGCGCTGGGCTCGCGGGTCAGGCCGGCGACGAAGGCGCGGAGGCTGCGCTCCGGCCCCTGCACCTCGATCTCGACCTCGCCAGGGCGGTTCCGCACCCAGCCGCGCAGGCCGAGCGCGGACGCGCACCGGTAGACGAACGGCCGGAAGCCCACCCCCTGGACGACGCCGTACACGCGGAGCGCGAGGCGCGGCACGGCTACTCGACCTCCATGGCATCCAGGCCGAGCCCCAAGCGCCCGAGGAGCGTCGCCTGGACGCCGCCGCAGCGCGGGCAAAGCAGCACGTGATGGTCGGGCGCGTACGTGCCGCCGCAGGAGAGGCAGCGCGCCTCGACGCGGTGGAGCCGCAGATCGAGGCGCGCCCCCTCGGCCGGCGTGCCGCGCGCGTGCGCCGCGAAATGGAGCGAGAGGCTCTCCGGCGAGAGCGCCTCGGCCTCGGCCACCCACCCGCGTACCGAGACGATCCGCGTCGCCCCCTCGGCCGCGGCGCGGTCCAGCGCGGCGGAGAGCAGCTGCCTTGCGATGGACGACTCGTGCACGGGCTCACCCTCCGAGGAACGAGAGGACGCGGGCGACAGCGCGGGGGACCGCCGCGGCCACGCCGGGCGAGAGGGCGTCCAACGCTCGGGGCTCCGGGTCGCCTGACGGCGCCCTGCGCCCCGAACCCCGGTCCAACGCTCGGGGCTCCGGGTCGCCTGACGGCGCCCTGCGCCCCGAACCCCGGTCCAACGCTCGGGGCTCCGGGTCGCCTGACGGCGCCCTGCGCCCGCCGATGCTCACGCCGACGAGGCGGATGTCGGGCGAGAGCCGGTCCGGCGCCGTGATGCGAGCGAGCTCGATGGCCTGCCCGACGCCGAGGCCGTGCGTCGAGACCGGGACAGGCGCACCGGCGGCGAGGTCCGAGGGCGAGAGATCGAGCACCTCCCCGGGCGGCGACGCGAGCACGGCGTCGACGACCACGACCGTCGCGGGCGTCTGGAGGAGCGAGACGAGCGCGGTCGTGTCCCTCGCTTCGATGATCTCCGCGTCGCCCGGCAGACCCCGGCGGCGCAGCGCCTCGAGCACAGCGAGCCCGGCAGCGTCGTCCCCGGCGGCGCGTTGCCCGAGGCCGATGATCCGCGTGGTCATCGCGGAGCCTCCTCGACGCGCAGCGTGAGGAAGTGCGTCGCGCAGGAGATGCAGGGGTCGTGGTTGCGCACGGCCTGCTCGGCGCGCGCGGTCGCCTCGCGGAGCGGCAGCGACGCCAAGGACGGCGACAGCGCGCAGAGGTCCTCCTCGATCGAGAGCTGGTTCTGCGACGTGGGCGGGACGATCTTGGCGTCCAGGATCGCCCCCTCGGCGTCGAGCGTGTAGCGGTGGTACAGGAAGCCGCGCGGCGCCTCGGAGCCGCCGTAGCCCGTGCCCGCGTGGACCGAGCGGGGCGCGACGAACGGCGCGGGCGGGGGCGCGTACGCCTCGATGATCCGGATCGACTCCTCGAACGCCTGAAGGATCTCCACGAGGCGCACAAGCAGGCTCCGGAACGGGTTGCGGCACGGGACGGCGAGGCCGGCGGCGCGCGTGGCGTCCTGGACCTCGGGGAGCAGGCGATCGAAGCTCAGGTTGAAGCGCGCGAGCGGGCCGCACAGGTAGCTGCCGCTGCCGTGTTCGAACGCTCGGGGCTCCGGGTCGCCTGGCGGCGCCCTGCGCCCCGAACCCCGGTCCAACGCTCGGGGCTCCGGGTCGCCTGGCGGCGCCCTGCGCCCCGAACCCCGGATCCTCGACCTCAGCGCGGTCGACCAGGAGACGTGCTCCTCGACGAAATGTGCGTCGTAGTCGCGCACCGCGATGTCGAGCCCGCCCGAGGAGACGAGGCGCCCCTCGGCGATCGCGTACACGTCGTCGCTGCGGAGCGCGACGAACTCGTAGGGCCGCTCGAGCTCCGGGCACGGAAGCGTCGCCATCCAGGAGAGGCACGCGCGCGTGTGCTCACTCCCGGCGCGCAGCTCGGGGAGCAGGCCCTCGAGGTCCGCGCGCGACGGCGCGCTGTAGAAGCCGCCGACGCGGGTGTTGACGGGGTGGACCTCGCGGCCCCCGAGGAGCGCGACGATGGCGTTCCCCGCCTTCTTGATGGCGAGGCCCTTCGCGACCCAGTCGCGGTGGTCGCGCGCCATGGCCACCGCGTCCGGGTAGCCGAGGAAGTCGGGCGCGTGCAGCAGGAAGACGTGCAGGGCGTGGCTCTCGATCCACTCGCCGCAGTAGAGGAGGCGCCTGAGCGCGCGGAGCTCCGGGCCGAGCTCGATGCCGAGCGCGTCCTCCATCGCGCGGCACGCGCTCGTGATGTACGCGACCGGGCAGATGCCGCAGATGCGGGACGTGATGTCGGGCGCCTCCGCGTAGCCCCGGCCTCGGAGGAACGCCTCGAAGAACCGCGGGGGCTCGAAGATCGAGAGGCGCGCCTCCTTCGCCCGCCCGTCCTCGATCACGAGCGTCAGCGAGCCCTCGCCCTCGACGCGGGCCAGGTAGTCGACCGAGATCGTGCGCGTCTCAGCGCTCATGCCGCTCGCTCTCCGCGCGGAACGCCGGGGCGTTCGCGTTGAAGGTGCGGTGGAGCCGCACGAGGTCGCGCTCCGGCACGCCCGCCGCCTGGAATGCGCGCGAGAGCGACTCCATGTTCGGCGCCTCCATGGGCCCGAAGCAGCCGTAACAGCCGCGCTGGTACGTCGGACAGAGCGCGCCGCAGCCCGCGTGTGTCACCGGGCCGAGGCAAGGCGTCCCGGTCACCATCACGCACACGTTGCCGCGGCTCTTGCACTCCACGCAGACGCTGTGGCTCGCGACGTTGGGCCGGCGACCGTGGAGAAAGGCGCTGATCACCTCCAGGAGCTGGCGCTTGTTCACAGGGCAGCCGCGCAGCTCGAAGTCGACGGGGACGTGGTCGGCGATCGCCGTGGAGGTGGCGAGGGTCTCGATGTACGCGGGCGAGGCGTACACGACCGACAGAAAATCACGTACATTCGCGAAGTTGCGCAGCGCCTGGATGCCCCCCGCCGTGGCGCAGGCGCCGATCGTGACGAGCGCCTTCGACAGCCGCCGGACCTCGCGGATCCGCTCGGCGTCGGCGGGCGTCGTGATCGACCCCTCGACCAGCGACAGGTCGAACGGCCCCGCGCGCTCGAGGCTCGTGGCCTCCTTGAAGTAGGCGATGTCGATCGCGGCGGCGAGCGCCAGGAGCTCGTCCTCGAGGTCGAGGACGCTGAGCTGACAGCCGTCGCACGAGGCGAACTTCCACACGGCGAGCTTCGGCTTCGCTCGGCGCGCCATGGCGCTCACAGCTCCCGGACCGCGAGCAGCGGCCCCACGCGGTCGTAGCGGAGCACCGGGCCGTCCTTGCAGATGAAGCTCGGCCCGAGCTGGCAGCGGCCGCAGATCCCCGCCGCGCACTTCATGTTCCGCTCCAGCGAGGCGTGGACGCGCTCGCCGGGGACGCCGCGGCGCTCGAGCTCGCGCGCCGTGAAGCGCATCATCACCTCCGGCCCGCAGACGAACGCGACGGCGCGGCCCGGATCGAAGTCGGCGAGGCGCAGGAGGGCCGGCACGACCCCGACGTGCCCGCTCCACCCGGGCCCCGCGCGGTCCACGGTCACGAGCACCTGCAGGTCGGCGCGACGGCTCCAGCGATCGAGCTCCCTGCGGTAGAGCAGGTCCTCGGGCCCGCGGGCGCCGTAGAGCAGCGCGACGCGGCCATAGGCGGCCCGGTGCCGGAGGATGTGGCAGAGCGCCGGCCGCAGCGGCGCCATCCCGAGGCCGCCGGCGAGGAGCAGCACGTCCGCGCCGCGCGCCTCGTCGACGGGCCACGGGCTCCCGAACGGGCCGCGCAGCCCGAGCGCCATGCCCGAGCGGAGGCGCCCGAGCGCGCGCGTGACGGGGCCGACCTCGCGGATCGTGTGCAGGAGCCGATCGGGCCGCGCGGGGTCCCCGCTGATCGAGATCGCGACCTCGCCGACCCCGAAGGCGTAGAGCATGTTGAACTGGCCGGGCGCGAAGACGACGCCGCCCAGGCGGCCCGGCAGGTCGATCGTCGCCGTGAAGGTCGTCGCCGTCTCCCGGTGGACGCGCCGCACGCGCGCCGGCTCCGGCGCCCAGGGGTTTGGGATCGCGGCGTCCGGCGCGAAGGGCAGGGGGATGTCCCGCGGCACGAAGGTCATGGTTCGGCCCTGTAGACGTCGAGCCGCTGCAGCCGCACGCGCTCCAGCCGCGCGTAGAGCTGCTGCAGGAGGCGCAGCGACACCCCGTACCCGAGCGCGGGATCGGCGTCCGAGCACGCGCGCACGTGCGCTGCGTCGAGCCCGATCGAGCGGACCGGCGTGGCCGCCCGCGCGTCGAGCACCCATCGCCGCGGTGGGAAGAGCCAGTGAAGGCCCAGGATGTCCCCGCCCGCAAGGCTCTCGACCTGCACAGGGTCGCGGCCGGGGCGGTGGATCTCGAGCGTCACGCGCCCCTGCGCGAGCAGGTAGAGCGTGTCCGCCTCGCCTCCCTCCCGGAGGAGGAATGCCCCCTCCGGGAAGGTCCGCGCAAACGCGCCCTCGGCCAGGCGCGCGAGGTGCGCGACCGGGAGCCCGTCCAGGAACGGGTGGGCTCCGAGCATGGGGAGGAGCTCCTCCGTCTTCATCGGCGCCTACCCCGTCCCGTCGGCGACGGCGCCGTCTCCGGCCCGGATGGCGGCCGCCTCTTCGGTGATGTCGATCCCGACAGGGCACCATGTGATGCACCGGCCGCAGCCGACGCAGCCGGACGTGCCGAACTGATCGATCCACGTGGCCAGCTTGTGCGTGAGCCACTGCCTGTAGCGGGCCCGGAGCGGGGCGCGGACGCTGCCGCCGTGCAGGTACGAGTGGTCGAGGGAGAAGCAGGAGTCCCAGCGCCGGAAGCGCTCGGCCGTCTCGGGGGAGGGACCCGCGGAGGCGGAGTCCCGACCCATGTGGACGGAGGGACCCGCGGAGGCGGAGTCCCGACCCATGTGGACGGAGGGACCCGCGGAGGCGGAGTCCCGACCCATGTGGACGGAGGGACCCGCGGAGGCGGAGTCCCGACCCATGTGGACGGAGGGACCCGCGGAGGCGGAGTCCCGACCCATGTGGACGGAGGGGCCCGCGAACGTGGAGTCCCGACCCAGGTCCCGGCCCGCGTCGACCGGGAGGTCTGTCGCGTCCTCGATCGTGCTGCAGAAGCACGTCGGGCACGCGAGCGTGCAGTTCGTGCATCCGAGGCAGCGCTCGGCCACCTCATCCCAGCGGGGGTGCTCGAGGTTTCGATAGAAGAGCTCCTTGATGCCGTCTGTATCGAGCTCCCTGCCCATCTGGGTCGCCGTGCGGCGCGAGACCTCGAAGGCTGCGCGGGCGTCGTCCTCGCCCGCTCTGGAAGCGCCAGCGCGAGCGAGCAAGGAAGCGCCGGCGTCGCTGCCCACCTCGACGAAGAAACGGTGGCCATCGTCGAGGAGCTCGGTCAGCGCGAGGTCGAAGCCACGCTCCGCGCGCGGCCCCGTGCGCATCGACACACAGAAGCACGTCCCGCCGGCCTGTCCGCACTGCACCGCGATGACGAAGAGGCTCCCGCGGCGCGCCACATAGTCGGGATCCGGGTGCGGGCCGTCGACGAAGACGCGGTCCTGCACGTCGATCGCGGCGAGGTCACACGCCCGCGCGCCGAGGACGGCGAGGCGCGGGGGGGCCTCGGCCTCGTCGGTCCGCGAGATGGATCCGCCGCGCCGCCTGAGCTGCACAAGGCGAAGCCGGGGGACGAACAGGAGGTGCTTGAGCGACCGCGGCCCGACCGCGTAGCCGAACAGCGCCTCGTCCGCGCGCCTGGCGAGCCGGTAGCGGCCGGCCTCCTGCTGCTCGGTCCAGCCGGCGGGGAGCTCCTCCGCGCCCTGGATCTCGTCGTACACGATGGCCCCGCCGCGGAGCGTGGGACCGACGACGCGGTATCCCTCCTCCCGCAGGCCCTGGAGGAGCGCGGCGATCCCCGGCCGGCCGAGCACCGCGCGATCGCCAGGGCGGAAGCGGATCGCTTCACAGCTCATGCTGGCCCCCCGGCCCGTGGCGAGCGCGGCGGCGCCTCGCACCGGTGCGAACGATCGCCGTCCCGCGCTTCCATCCCATCCACCCCGCACCGCCAGCGCGAGCGATCCGCGACCGGGCAGGGCCCAGGCGCGACAGCTCCCGATGTGCACTGGATGGACGGTCCTCCGGCAGCTCGCGCATCCTCCGAGCCGTTTGAGCACGACGTGTGCCGGCGTGGATCGGGAGCCCGTGAGCTGGCCGGGGATGGCTGCGCTGGGTCCGGTTGTTGCTCCGACGCCGCGCGAACCGCCGGCCCAGCAGCGCCGAGCGGAGGCATCCAGAACTCGATGAGGAGACACGGTGACCGCGCACGTCCTCTGGTTCGATTCGTTGTCTCGCGCGGATGTCGCGTCCGCCGGCGGAAAAGGCAGCAACCTCGGGGAGCTCACGCGCGCCGGGCTGCCCGTGCCTCCGGGCTTCGTCATCTCCGCGGGCGCGTACCTCGCGGCGATGGACGCCGCGGGCGTGCGAAAGCAGCTCGTCGAGCTCTTCACCGAGGCCGATCCGAGCGACCCGGCCGGGCTGCGCGCGACCTGCGTCGCGCTGCGTCGCCTCGTCCGGGCCGCGCCGCTCCCGGCAGAGATCCAGGCGGAGATCGTCGATGCCTACCGGAGGCTGGGGCTCGACGCCATCGTGGCCGTCCGATCGTCCGCCACCTCGGAGGACTCGGCCTCGACCTCGTTCGCCGGCATGCACGAGACGTACACCGACGTGACCGGCGAGCAGGCGTTGCTGGATCGCGTGCGCGACTGCTGGGCCTCCGCCTTCGGCGAGCGCGTGGTCAGCTATCGGAAATCCCAGCGCCTGACGGAGGAGCCCGCCCTGGCGGTCGTCGTGCAGCGCATGGTGAGCTCCGAGCGCTCCGGCGTCATCTTCACCGCGGATCCCGCCACGAAGGACACGTCACGCCTCGTCATCGAGGCGGCGTTCGGGCTCGGCGAGGTCGTGGTGGGCGGGCAGGTCGAGCCGGACACGTACACGGTCGCGAAGCGCGGGCCGCGGCTCCTGGAGGCGCGCGTCGGCCACAAGGCGTTCAAGCTGGTGCGCGCGCCGGACGGCGGAGAGCAGCGCGTGGATCTGCCGGAGGACGAGGGCGCGCGGCGCGTGCTCGAGGACGACGAGGTGCTCGAGCTCGCGCGCCTCGCGCTGCAGGTCGAAGGGCATTACGACGCCCCCCAAGATATCGAGTGGGCCGTCGAAGGGGGGGCGACGTACCTGGTGCAAACCCGCCCGATCACCACGCTGGGCGCGCCGCACCCTGCCCCCGGAGAGCTCCTTGTCTCGGGGCTCGGCGCGTCCCCGGGCACGGCCTCCGGGACGGTGCGCGTGCTCCGCTCGCCGGAGGAGGGGCAGCGGCTGAAGGCCGGCGAGGTCCTCGTGGCGCCCATGACGTCGCCCGACTGGGTGCCCGCCATCCGGCGCGCGGCGGCCCTCGTCACGGACAGCGGCGGGATGACCTGCCACGCCGCGATCGTCAGCCGCGAGCTCCGCATCCCCTGCGTCGTGGGCACGCGCGCCGCGACGCGGACGCTGCGGGACGGCGAGACCGTCACCGTCGACGGCGCGCACGGCAAGGTCCTCGAAGGGGTCCGGGCCGCCGCGGAGGCGCCCAGGGCCGCTCCGGACGGGGCGCCCGCGGATGCGGGAGCCGGGCCCGCCGCGAAGGCCGAGGCGCCGGCCGAGCGCGGGCAGACCGCCGCCGGCACGCGCGCGGCTTCGCCGGCGGTGCTCGGCACGCGGCTCTACGTGAACCTGGCGATCGCCGAGCGCGCCGAGGAGGTGGCCGCGTCGCCCGTCGACGGCGTGGGGCTGCTCCGTGCCGAGTTCATGCTGCTCGACGCGCTCGGCGGCGTGCACCCGAAGGCCCTGATCGCGTCCGGCGGGCGCGACGAGTTCCTCCAGAAGATGTCGGCCGCGCTGCTCCGCATCACCCGCGCCTTCCAGCCCCGCCCGGTCATCTACCGGACGTACGATTTCCGCACCAACGAGTTCCGCGGGCTCAAGGGGGGTGAGCAATTCGAGCCCGCCGAGGAGAACCCGATGATCGGATACCGAGGCTGCTACCGGTATGTCCGCGAGCCGGAGCTGTTCGCGCTCGAGCTCGAGGTGCTCGCCCGCGTCCGCGAGGAGACGCCGAACCTGCATGTCATGATCCCGTTCGTCCGCACGCGCTGGGAGCTCGCGGCCTGCCTGGAGCTCATCGATCGGAGCCCGCTCGGCCGCCAGCGCGGGCTGCACCGCTGGGTCATGGCCGAGGTGCCTTCCGTCGCGTTCTGGATCCCGGAGTACGCGCGCATGGGCATCGATGGCGTCTCGATCGGCTCGAACGACCTGACCCAGCTCATGCTCGGGGTGGACCGCGACTCCGCGGTGTGCGCCGAGCTGTTCGATGAGTCCGACGCGGCGGTGCTCGACGCCATCGCGCGGATCATCCAGGCGTGCAGGGCGGCCGGGATCACCTCCTCGCTCTGCGGTCAGGCGCCGTCGAACCGCCCCGATTTCGCCGAGCACCTCGTCCGGCTCGGCATCACCTCGATCTCGGTGAACCCGGACGCCGAGCCGGCGGCGCGCCAGGTCATCGCGGCGGCCGAGCGGCGGCTCTTGCTCGAGGCGGCGCGGCGGCCGTGAGGGCGGCGACGAGCCCTGTTCGCTACGCACCCGCTCGACACCGCGCCTTCTCCGCGGCGCGCAGGGCCTCGCGCTGCGGGTCGGTCAGCTGCGGGAACGAATAGGTCAGCCAGCACAGCGCGGCGATGGCGGTGCCGTGCTTGTTCTGCACCTGGCGAGATGCGATCGCCGGCTCGTCGTACTCCAGGTCGACCTGCGCGGCGCCGTAGCGGCGCAGCGCTATTCCCTCCAGCTCGCGACGGAGCGTGCTCGCGGCCGTGGCGGCATCGTCGTGCCCCTCGTACTCGGCGGCGAACCCGCCGAGACAGGCGCCGGTCGACCGATCGCGGATGCGGACGCGGCCCAGCCCCGCCGTGACGGTCTCGCCGGCCCTCCCGTTCACGGAGGCCATGATCACCTCCATCACCGCGCCGTGGCGGAAGTGGGGCTTTGCGACCTCGATGGGGATCTCGTACGCCTCCGGCGGGATCACCGAGCTGCAGAGGATGATATTGAAGTTCTCGATCCCGCCCATCGCCAGGGCCAGATCGAACGACCCTGTATGCCATGGATCGAGCCCACCACCGTAGTCGGTGTCTCCGTATCCAGAAGTGACGAAGTAGGCCAGCGGCACGCGGGTGAGGTAATTCGGTTCTTGTTGCATCGGGGCTCGCCTCCGGGACATCCGGGTTCCGCGCGGCACGTCTCGGCGTTTGCGCCCCTCCGTGATCCTCGCGCGCTTGCCCGGCCTCGCGCACCCGGCAGCATGAGATGCCGGCGCCGCCCCGGCGTCTCCGCCGCTGTGCGAGGACCACGGTGACGGACCCGCGCTGTCCTCGCTGTCCGGCGCGTCGATCGGAGCGCTGGCTGGAGCGTGCGGGAGCGGTCAAGATGGCGCGGGTCCCCTCATCGCAGGAGCGCCTCATGACCGCACCGGAACCTGGCTTTGGCGCCGAGCTCCAGCCGTTCGCCGGGATAACGTCGTTCATGCGCCGTCCGGTCACCCGCGATCTGGCCGGCGTGGACGTGGCCGTCGTCGGCGTACCGTACGACGGCGGCACGTCCTACCGCAGCGGCGCGCGCCTCGGGGCGCGACGGATCCGCGAAGCGTCCGTGATGCTGTGGGGGTACAACAACGCGCTCGAGGTCAAGCCGCTCGACGTGCTCAAGGTGGTGGACTACGGCGACGTGAACGTCCTCCCGTCATCCATCGCCGAGACCATGGCCAACATCGAGGCCGAGGTCGGCGCCGTGCTGGCAACGGGCGCGATGGTGCTGGCGCTCGGCGGCGATCACTCGGTCAGCCTGCCGCTGATGCGCGCTCACGCGAGGAAGCTCGGCCCGCTCGGGGTCGTGCACTTCGATGCCCACCCGGACACATGGCACCGCGAGTTCGACGAGCAGCCCTACAGCCACGGCACCTCGTTCCGCCGCGCCATCGAGGAGAAGATCATCGATCCTTCGCGCTACGTCCAGGTGGGGCTGCGCGGTCCGACGCCCGAGGCGGTGGACTGGCAGTGGGCGCGCGAGCGCGGCGTGCGCGCGATCACGATGGATGACGTGGCGGAGCTCGGTTTGCCTGCTGTCGTCCGGATGATGCGTGAGGCCCTCCGCGGTCCGATCTACGTCTCGCTCGACATCGACGCCGCCGACCCGGCCTTCGCGCCCGGCACCGGCACGCCGGAGGTGGGCGGCTTCACCAGCCAAGAGATGCTGCAGCTCGTGCGAGGGCTGCGCGGCGTCGAGCTCGTGGGGGGCGACGTCGTCGAGGTGTCCCCGCCCTACGATCATGGCGATATCACATCGATCCTGGCTGCCAACCTGGCGTTCGAGCTGCTGTCGCTGATGGCCGTCCGGCGGCGCGGCGGGTGAACTTTTGACCACCAGCGACATGCCTGGCCGGGGTGATTGAGCATCGCCCCGCCGAGCGTCCGTGGCTCGACGACGGTCTGAGTCGCCGCGCGGTCCCGCCTGGCGAACCGTTTGCGCGCGCCCGCGGCCGCTGCAGGCGCGCGCTCGGGCGCGGCGGGGCCCAATGCCGCCGGCGTGGCGCAGGCGGCGCGCTGGATCCGGTATATCGCCCCGCCTCGAGGAAGAGGCGACCGTGCGCGCCGAGCTCCGGCCGGTGGACCGCTTCTTGCTGAAACCCGCGGAGCACGGGAGAACGCGCACCATGCAGCAAACGGTCACGGACTGGCAAACGCGCTTCGCTGACAAGATCACGACCGCCGAGCAAGCAATCCGCGCGATCCCGCGGGGGCGCCGCATCCTCGTCGGCTCGGGCGCCGCGGAGCCGACCGATCTCGTGAACGCCATGGTTCAGTCCGGCGACCACCTCGCCGACAACGAGATCGTCCACCTGATGACCGAGGGCCCCGCGCCGTACGTCCGCCCCGGTCTCGAGCGGCGCTTCCGTCACACGGCGTTCTTCATCGGCCAGAACGTCCGCGAGGCGATCCACGAGGGGCGCGCCGACTTCATGCCGGTCTTCCTCTCCGAGATCCCGGCTCTGATCCTGTCGCGCCGGGTGCGCATCGACGTGGCCCTCATCCAGGTGAGCCCCCCGGACGCCCACGGCTTCGTCAGCCTCGGCGTCTCGGTCGATATCGTCCGCGCCGCCGTCGACGCGGCCGATCTCGTACTCGCCGAGGTCAACCCGCGAATGCCTCGCACCCACGGAGACTCGTTCTTGCACGTGGACCGGATCACTCACCTGGTCCCGGCCGACCGCGAGCTGCCCGAGCGCGAGGTCGAGCCGCTCGACGAGATCGACCGCGCGATTGGCCGCCACGTGGCGTCGCTCGTGCCCGACGGCGCCACGCTCCAGACGGGCATCGGCAAGATCCCGAACGCCGTCCTCGCCGCGCTCGGCGACAGGAACGACCTTGGCGTCCACACCGAGATGCTCTCCGACGGCATGATGGATCTCGTCGAGCGCGGCGTGATCACGAACCGCAGGAAGACCCTCCTGCCAGGGAAGCTCGTGACGTCGTTCCTCCTCGGGAGCCGCGCCCTCTACGAGTGGGCCCACGACAACCCCGTCATCGAGATGCGCGGGTCCGCCTTCACCAACGATCCGCTGGCGATCGCCAGGAACGACAGGATGGTCGCCATCAACGCGGCCCTCGCCGTCGACCTGACCGGCCAGGTCGCCGCCGACACGCTGATGGGCCGCTTCTTCTCCGGCATCGGGGGCCAGGTCGACTTCATCCGGGGCGCCGCGCGGAGCCGCGGCGGCAAGCCGATCATCGCGCTCCGGTCCACCGCGAAAGAGGGTAAGATCAGCCGGATCCAGCCGGCGTTCGAGCAGGGCGCCGGCATCGTGACGAGCCGCGGGGACGTGCACTACGTGGTGACGGAGCACGGCGTCGCCGATCTCTGGGGTCGGAACATCCGGCAGCGCGCGCTCGCGCTCATCGAGATCGCCCACCCCGACCACCGCGCCGACCTCCTCGCCGCGGCCAAGCAGCGCCGCTACGTGTTCGTCGATCAGGTCATCTCGCGCGCGGATTACCCCTGGCAGGAGACGCGCGCCGCGCGCCTGCCGTCGGGCGAGGAGCTGCTCTGCCGGCCGGTCCGGCTCTCGGACGAGGCCGCGCTCCAGGACCTTTTCTATCGCCTCTCGGACGAGAGCACCTACCGCCGCTTCATGAGCCACAAGCGGGAGCACCCTCACGAGGAGATGCAGCAGCTCGTGAACCTCGATTACGACCAGAACATGGCCATCGTGGCCTGCGCCGGCCCGGAGCACGAGGCCATCATCGGGATGGCCCGGTACGACGTCGATCCGAAGAACAACCTGGCCGACGTCGCCTTCGTCGTCCGCGACGAGTGGCAGGGCAAGGGGGTCGGCACCCTGCTCATGCGGCGGATGGCGGAGATCGCGAGAGCCCGGGGGATCTCGGGCTTCGAGGCGGACGTCCTGCTCACCAACAAGGCGATGATGCGGGTGCTCGAGAAGAGCGGTCTGCGCCTCTGCTTCGATCTCCAGGCCGGCGTTTACCACGTCACCGCCCACTTCGAGGTGGCTGCCGCCGGCGCGCCGGTGGCCGGCCCGAGCAGCTCTGCGCCGCGCCAGGCGTGACTCGCCACGCCGCCCCGCCCCCTCGTGGGCGGCGTGCTGCCGCAGCGCCCGGATGAGCTTCTCCCGTTGCGCACGCGCGCACGGCTTGCACGCGGCGATCGAGCCGGGCGGGGGAGCCGAGGCTGGCAACCGCTCGATTGCGCTTAGCGGCAAGTGCCGACGCGTCCTTCGTATCTCCCGTGCTCGAGGTAATGAGTCAGCGCCGCGCTATAGTTCTTCGCCCCAAAGCTCATTCGCAGATCGCTGTAGCGATTCAGGTAACATATTACATTAAAGTCAGGATGGCTGGCCCGGCCCTCCGAAATGCCATAATTGTGCCAGTGCTCCACCGCCGCCGCGCAGTTGTTCTTGCCCAGAGCCATTTGCAAGTCACCGTGGGCATCGAGATAATGACGGACATCGAAGACCGGGGAGCTGCGCCGGCATTCATTGATTCCGTATTTGAGCCAATGGTCTTTCAGCGCGGCATGGTTGTAGCCAAATACTCGATACAGGTCCGGATGGTAGTCAACGTAGTAAACCGCATCGAATACTGGCCATTCCGTTCTCCAGTCGGCCGCGCGCGCGGTCGTTGTCGCGAGCGTCAAGGCGGAGACCAACGGCAGCATGAAAACGGCGATCTTCAACATGAGAATGCCCTTTCTCCGGGCTTGAGAAACACCTGAATACGATTGTCGTGTATGACAGCCTCGTCTCGGCCGGATTGAGGATCCGCCGCGGCCTCTCGGCCGGCGTGGCGGCGCGATCGATGCACATCGCTACTGGCCGTCCGGCGGCGCGGGCGTGAGCTCCTCGCCGACTCCGTCGCGTGCGCCGGATGCTCGAAGCGGTCGACGGCGTAGCCCTCGTGGCGCTCGGCGTGCGGATGGTCCAGGCGCACCGCTGAGAGGAGCGCGGTCGCTCCATGGACGCGACCGCGCGTCCGTGAGCCGTCGTCGCATCCTGCACCCTCGCCGCCCATCGAACAACGCCTGGGTTACCTCGGATTTTCAGGGGGTGTGCGTGGATTCAAGGGGAAAGCCCAGAAGACAGCGCTGGTGCCCAATACGGCTTCGATCTGCTCGATGACCCTGGAAGGCTCGCACGCGCCGGCGTTTGGCTGCAAGAGCAGCTCTGTCTCGATGGGCCTCACCTGATTTGCGAGCCGATCCGTGAGCTCTTCGTAGGTGTAGCCTTTCGTACGGATCGCGAGATTGAGTTGAATGATCTCCATGGAGATGCGTGTCAGCTGCCGGGCGGTCTCGATCTTGTCTGCAGCCACACAGTCTCGGGTCTCCTGGTCCGCCGTCAATCGGACGACCCTCAGCGTACTGATGATGTCTGTCTTCTCATCGTCCGGGATCGGCCCGGATGGTGGCAGCGGCGCCACCGCTGCTACCGCTTTTCCCATGACAACGACGCATGCGAGCGCCGGGATTAGGCAAAATCTATTCATGTTGCAGCTCCTTTGACTGTCAGGCGCTCCGAGGGGGCCCTGTTGCCATCATTGGGCACACGATAGAGCGTGTCAAGCAAGCATGACTCTACATGGATCGCATCGATGCGGAGCATGTATCATTGATACGTCGCTGGCAGGATGACCTTAGGGAAGTGCGCGAGAACCGCAGTGTCCGGCATCTCGGTCGCACCGCGCGCGCGGCGACGGTACGCTCGACAGACGTAGTGAGCATGGCCCGCAGTACCGCGCGGAATGGCCGCCCACAAGGCAGGCGCTCGCCTCGCCACCAAACCCGTTGCACGCGTCCTTCCCTGACGCGAGCCCATTTTAAGATTGCGCACGCGGATCCCGGAAGCAGGCGCCGCGTACACGGCCGGCGACGCCGCCACGCCTGTCCACCCTGCCAGGAGGGCGGACGTATCGCGGGCTGCGTAGTCCGCCTGGACTTGCCGCTCCGAGCAGCGAGCCCCAAGCTCGTCATAACATCACGCACTGTCTCGGAGATGACAGTGCTCTCAGGTGCAGCGCTCCGTGAGCGGTCGCTACCCGACGGTCACGAACAAGGGGTAATTCATGAAGAAGCTCGATTTCATCCTCAGGCTGACGTCCATCGTCGTGCTCCACGGGTGCGTCGCAGAGGAGTCTTCTGCCCGGGAGACGGACGTGCCGGAGCCCGTCGAGGCTGAGCAGCAAGCGTTGCAGCCCCTGCCGGACTTCCGGATTATTGGGTTCAACTGGAATGGCACGGGGTGTCCGCGCGACCCTCCCGGCTCGGTCACCCACAACATGACGCAGGACAAGCAGACCTTTACGCTCTACTTCAGAGACATGATAGTCGAGCACAGACCTCAGGGCCCCACACTCCAACACAAATCCTGCACGGTGGGAGTCAACCTCCACGTCCCGCAGGGGTGGATGGTCGCCATCGCCACCATCAACACCCGCGGCTACCTGGACCTCCCCGCGAGGGTCGAAGCCCGGGAGAGCTCGACCTACTCCTTCGCTGGACGTCCGCTCCAACTGTCGCCGCACAGCTGGATCAGGGGTCCCCGACAGGAGGATTACGTCTTCACCGACAAGATTGCAATCGGCTCGATGATCGAGTCGGCCTGCGGACGAGACGCGATCTTAAACATCAGCGCCCGAATGACCCTCAAAACACACGAGAACCCGGCCGCCAACGCGCTGTTCACCGTGGACATCATCGACGGAACACTCAAGAAGGAATTCCACCTTCAGTGGCGGAGATGCTGACAAGACCTCTCCGGGGCGGCTGCGGTCCCGTGGCTCGAGCATCACCACGCGTCGCACAGGAGTTCGCATGAAAACGAAACCGATGTGGTGCTTGTTTGCCATCCTGATCCTGGCGGCGAGCGGGTTACTGGCCGGCTGCAGCGCCGCTCCTGGATCCACGGCGTCGCAAGCGTTCGCTGACCCGGAGGAGACCAGCGCTGACACCGCGCCGCCGGAGTTCCGTGTGGTCGGGATCAGCGGGGGCGGCTCAGGGTGTCCCTCCACCGGCTCGTTCACCTCCGAGGTCCCCCGGGACGGTCAGACCGGCGCGATCCGGTTCTCCGAGATGAGGCTCCAGCGCGAGGCCGATGGGAGCACGCTTCAGACCGTTGCCTGCACGGTGGGAGTCAATCTCCACGTCCCGCAGGGATGGATGGTCGCCGTCAGCCCCATCGATCTCCGCGGCCACGTGCGGATACCCGCGGGGACCCTCGTCAGGGTGAGATCGAGCTATTCCTTCGCCGGACAGCCGCTCCAGTTGGCGCAGCGCTTCGCGCTTCATGGTCCCCGGGACACGAGCTACGTCTTCCCCGAGAAGCCCGGAGAGGGACCGGCGGTCGAGTCGCCCTGCGGCCAGGACACGATCTTGAACGTCAACACCAGGCTCGTTCTCGACGCCTCCGAGAGCCGGGATCACAGCGCCTCGGTGTCCATGGACGCGGTCAGCTACGGTATGCAATTGCGGGAATGCGGGTGATTCTGTCATGGCTCGCGCCGGACACGGCGCGCTCTCCCGCTCGTCTGCATCAAGGCAATTTGAGTGACGCCATACTGACCAATCGCGGCCTCGACCATGCGGTCCGCCTCAAGCCCCATAACGGCGGCCACCGAGATCTCCGGCCTTGAGATGTGCCTCAAGCGATGTAGCGAGGTA
The DNA here is from genome assembly GCF_051473855.1 of Sorangium sp. So ce375. Lineage (NCBI taxonomy): Bacteria > Pseudomonadati > Myxococcota > Polyangiales > Polyangiaceae > Sorangium > Sorangium sp. So ce375. The sequence continues at coordinate 6,353,100 of NZ_CP150335.1, read as the reverse complement.
ATCCGTGTAGATTTCCTGGTCCTCCCCCTCGTCCCCCCTCCACAACCCGGCTAGTATTGCAGCGTGTCGTATTGCCCTCACAGCCTATCGGGAGTGCGTGAGTCGCAGGGATCAGTGCGAGCTCCACTGTCACAACATTTTCGGTTGATGAGCGTCTGGGGACGCACGAAGGTCCGCAGGGTCAGTGCACGCAGCGGTCGACCGGTCGGTCCGTCGGGCCTACCGCCCCCCGGTTCGATCGCCGCCATCGTGAACCCGATTCCGATCGAGATCCCGTCGCACACGTTGGTCGGGTTCTGCTTACCTCCTTCAAAATATCGGGCACCTGGCGGTTCTGGGCTGCTAACCTCGAGCCTCCAGGAGCCCCGTCTTGTCGGAGGGCCCACCTTCATCACGAGCCGGACTCCAGGACCAGAATCCACGCGTCGAGAGCTTTCATCCTTACACCTTGGCATGCTCGTGTCGATTTGACCGCCTCGGTCCGATTTCGTTCGGCGCTCCAGCATGTGACGCTTGACTCCCCCTGCACGCCGCGGTCTGCCGTCGCGGTATGCAACGTCGCCAATGGTTGAAGCTTCTCCTCGCCACCTCCGGCGCGCGCTTCGTCGCAGCCTGCAGCGCCGCGCAACCTGTCCCGGGGAAGAGCGCGCGCGTCGTCGTCATCGGCGCGGGCATTGCGGGCCTCGCCGCCGCGCGCGAGCTCCAGCGCGCCGGGCACGCGGTCACCGTGCTCGAGGCGCGGGACCGCATCGGTGGACGGGTGTGGACCGATCGATCGCGCCCGGATGAACCCGTGGATCTGGGCGCCTCGTGGATCCACGGTACCGAGGGCAACCCGATCACCCAGCTCGCTGCCGATTCCGACGCGGAGACGATCCCCACGGATTCCTCTTCCTGGTGGACGTGGGATACCGATGGCAGGATGCTCACGACCGAGGAGGAGGCGGCGCTCTGGACCGCGTTCGACGCGCTCCTCGAGCGACTCGACGCGCTCCGAGAGCAGCGCCTCGCCATGGGAAAGGAAGACATCACACTCGCGGCGGCGGTCGACGAGATCCTGCAGGAGCAGGCGATCACCGACGAGGAGCTGCGGCGACTGCGCCTTGCGGTGAACGCCAGCATCGAGCAGGAGTTCGCGGCCGGTGCTCAGGAGCTCTCGCTCTACTACTGGGACTGGGGTCCGAGCTTCGATGGTCCAAACGTCGTGTTCCCGGAGGGCTATGACCGCGTCGCGGCCACGCTCGCCTCCCAGCTCGACGTCCGCACCGGGCACGTGGCCTTGCAGATCCGTCACGACGGGGCGGGGGTGACGGTCCTGACCAATCAGGGGGACTTCGAGGGCGATTACGCCGTCGTCACGCTCCCGCTCGGCGTGCTCAAGGCGGCCGCGGTGCGCTTCGAACCCCCTCTGCCGGCCTCCAAGCAAGGTGCCATCGACCGGCTCGGCATGGGCGTCCTCAACAAGGTGGTGCTCCGGTTCCCGCAGGCGTTCTGGTCCGACGCGGGGGTGCTGTACCTCGGGTACATCGCCCGGAACACCGGCGCGTGGTCCACGAACATGAGCTTCCACGAGGTCGACGGCAGGCCCACCCTGGTCTGCTTCAGCTCCGCGTCGCACGCGCGCGACCTCGAGGACATGTCCGACGAGGAGATCATCGCCGCGGCCATGGACGTGCTCCGGACGATGTTCGGTGAGAACATTCCCGATCCGGAGAGCCGGCTTATTACGCGCTGGTCCAGCGATCCGTACGCGCGGGGCTCCTACTCGTACATGCCGCCGGGCGCGAGCCCGGATGATTACGACGAGCTGGCCAAGCCGGCGGGAAGGCTTCATTTCGCGGGCGAGGCGACCCAGAAGGGTTACGCCTCGACGGTCCACGGGGCCTATCTCTCGGGCGTGCGCGCGGCACAGGAGATCGCGGCGCAGGTGGCCACTCCCCGGCCATCGTCCGTTGGATCCAGCGAGGTGGCCGCGGCCGCGCCGCCCCCGGAGGCGCGCCCGCGTGGCTACCGGCGGCGGCTTCGGCGCTGCGGGCGGCCTTGAGCCGAGCCGGTCGGCGCCCGCCCCGAGGCGAGCGATAACGGCGGCCGCTCCCCGCCGCGCGTTCGCCTTCTCCTGCTTCCGTTCCCCCAGAAAATCCGGCGTGGGACGCGCCTTCGCGAAGACGCCCGGCGAAACCGGCGGACGAGGTGGTGCCTTGGCGCTCGCGCTTTCTGACTTATATCGCGCTACATGCCCTCTGGGCGTTCGGGCATGACGGCGGATCCGAGCGGTAGCCGAGCAAAATGGTGCACATCATGGAGCGCGCGGATCATCGCGCGCCGCCAGGGCGACAGACGCGCAGCGGATCGAGCCAACAGCGCGGTGGGCGGGCGCTCGGATCGCCGGAGAGGGGGGAACACTACCGCGGCAGACCACGAAGCGAGGCGTCCGAATTCCCCGAGCTGGGGCAGGAGGCGATTTCATGGACAAGGTCTACAGGAGCGCAATCGATGCGGTTCGCGACATCCCGAGCGGCGCCACGATCTTGGCGGGCGGCTTCGGCCTCTGCGGCATCCCAGAGAACGCGATCGGCGCGCTTCGCACGCTCGGGACTCGCGAGCTTTCGGTCGTGTCGAACAATTGTGGCGTGGACGACTTCGGCCTCGGTATCCTTCTGAGGAACAAGCAAATCCGAAAGATGATCTCGTCGTATGTCGGCGAGAACAAGGAATTCGAGCGTCAGTATCTCTCCGGGGAGCTGGAGCTGGAGCTGACTCCGCAGGGGACGCTCGCAGAGCGCATCCGCGCCGGCGGCGCAGGGATCCCAGCCTTTTATACGCCGACCGGCGCGCACACCATGATCAACGACGGTGGGCTCCCCGTGCTCTATCATGGCGATGGATCGGTCAAGAAGTACTCCGAAAGGAAGGAGATCCGAACTTTCAACGGTCGCGAGTACGTCCTCGAACACGCGATCCGAGGCGACTATGCGATCGTCAAGGCCTGGCGTGGCGATCGTCGCGGGAACCTCGTCTATCGTCGCACTGCGATGAACTTCAACCCCATGATGGCCGCCGCAGCGAAGATCACCATCGCAGAAGTGGAGGAGCTCGTGGAGGTCGGCTCGATCGATCCGGACCACGTGCACACGCCCGGTATCTACGTTCACCGCATCTTCCGGGGTGAGCGTTACGAAAAGCGCATTGAACGGCGGACCCCGCGGAAGGCATGACAATGGCGCTCACACGGGAAGAGATCGCGAAGCGCGCCGCGCAGGAGCTGCGAGACGGCTCTTACGTGAATCTCGGCGTCGGCATGCCGACGCTCGTCGCGAACTACATTCCGGCCGGCGTGGACGTCGTGTTGCAGAGCGAGAACGGCCTGCTCGGCACCGGAGCTTACCCCGTCGCCGGAGAGGAAGACCCCGACCTCATCAACGCCGGGAAGGAGACGGTAACCATGCTCCCTGGCTCCGCCATCTTCTCGAGCGCCGATTCGTTCGCGCAGATCCGCGGCGGGCATATCGATCTTGCCATCCTGGGCGGGATGCAGATCTCCGAGAAGGGCGATCTCGCGAACTGGATGATTCCCGGGAAGAGGGTGAAGGGGATAGGCGGCGCCATGGATCTGGCAGCGAGCGCCAAGCGCGTCGTCGTGATCATGGAGCATGTTGCCAAGGATGGGTCGCCGAAGATTCTGCGCCAGTGCACGTTGCCGCTCACGGGGAGGGGCATGGTTCACCGCGTCATCACGGATCTTGCGGTCATCGACATCGTACCCGGAGGCATCCTCCTTCGCGAGCTCGCCCCCGGCGTATCCGCCCGCGAAGTACAGGCGCGGACGGAGCCGGCGCTGAAGCTCTCCGCGGACATTTGCGAGATCACGATCGATTCGTAAGTTCCGCGTCCATCGCGGTGGCCGCGGCGGGGCGGTCAGCGAACTCTGCTCCTGTAAAGACGCTCCGTCACCTCCGCAAAACTCTCCTTCCAGGACCACGCTGCCCGGGGATCGCCCCTACCGTCTCATCTGCAGCGAGAGCGGCCGATCCTGATGGGCGATGCGGGATCGGACGACTACGCGGACGCGTCTCTACGATCAACAAACTTCGTCGTGGACATGCTACCGGCGGGCTCCGATGGCAAAAAGGAGAGCAGAAGCGACGACAGCTCGACGAACGCCATGACAGCAGCGAAGTGATTGTATTCCGAGGAGATCGATCTCGCCCGTTCTCCTCCTCGATGGGCACGTGGCTGGCGAAGAGCTTCGCCAGAGGGCCCTGACCTGGAACGCAGGCACCGCAGTCGTTCGACCCCATGGTGCGGTTTGGATCAGACGAAGAGGTGAACGGCATGAAGCGAATTTCTATCGTCGGCGGCGGACCAGGTGGTCTCATGACTGCATACCTGCTGCAGAAATTGGCCAATTCACCGATATCCATCACGCTGTTTGAGTCCACGGGTCGGCTGGGGGGGAAGGTTTGCACGCTCCGATTTCAGGCGCGGCCGGCGCGCTACGAGGCAGGTGCGGCCGAGCTCTACGATTACTCGTTGATCGGCGACGATCCGCTCAAGGAGTTGGTTGAAGAGCTGGGGCTCCCCATCAACTTCATCGGCGGCTCGTCCGTGGTCCTGGACCAGAAGATAATATCCAACATCGATGACGTGCGGGCGCACCTCGGCGTAGAGGCGTGCGAGGCCCTGCTCTCGTTCGATCGAGCGGCCAAGGACTCGGTGAGCCCATTCGAATATTACATGTGCGGTCAGGAGGAGCCGCTCGCCGCACCGCGCCCGGCTTCGCGCTTTGATGCGCTTCTTGGAACGATTCGCCAGTCCGCGGCACGTCGATACGTCGAGACGCTGATTCACAGCGACCTCGCGACCGAGCCGGAGCGAACGAGCGTCGAGTACGGCGCGCACAATTACGTCATGAATGACCCTCGCTACATGCGGCTCTATTGCGTCGAGGGGGGAAACGAGCGGTTGACTCAGGAGCTGGCCCGACGGGTCAGCGCCACCGTGCGCCTGAACCACGTGGTGACGGAGATCGGTCGGGGTGATGATGGAAAGCTGAGGGTGGCCCACAGACATCAGGGGGTCGTGCGCGAGGACTCGTTCGATCTCGTGGTCCTGGCGCTCCCGAATAATTACTTGCCTCATATCGATTTCCGTGGAGGGCGCCTCGCGGCTGCGATGAGGGCCCACCACGCGCAATACGATCATCCAGCGCATTACCTGAGAATATCGGCGCTCTTCGAGCGGCCGTCTTGGCGAGCCAAGCTAGAAGAATCATTTTTCATGCTGGATCGGTTCGGCGGGTGCTGCGTGTATGACGAGTCGGCGCGGGATCCGGAGACGCCATTCGGCGTGCTCGGCTGGCTCGTGGGTGGACAACCCGCGCTGGAGATGAGCGATCTCGATGACGCGGCGCTCATCGAGGCCGCGCTGAAGTCACTCCCAGGCGCGCTGGCTGAAGGCGGTCTGCGCTTTGTGGAGGGCCGGGTTCATCGCTGGCCGGCCGCCGTGAACGCGATTCCTGGCGGGCTCGTGCCGCGCGCCCAGAGCCGGCGACATCAGCCGGAGCCGGCGGAGCATCCGGACCTCTTTGTCGTCGGCGACTACCTGTACGATTCGACGCTGAACGGCGTCCTGGACTCGGCCGAGTATGTGGCGGGATGGTTGGCCTCTCAGATGATCAACGTTTGAACGAGCGAGCATGTCATGCAGATCCGAGAGACACCGGACGGAATGCAAGCGTCTGCCGAGAACGCCGGCCCGTCGCCGGGGATGCTGGAGGGCGCGGAGATTCAGCATGTGGAGTTCGTCACGGGGGCTGATGCCGCACAGACGACGCTGATGGAATTCAAGGAGCCTCGCCCCTGCCGTGCGATATTGGTGACGGGCCCCGCGGCGCCGCCGCCCGCCGGTCTGACGATGCTGCTCGTGCCGACGAACGATCAGGAAGACCCCGAGATCGTGGCGAACGTCTGGAGCTGGGTTGAGCCCGGCGTTCCGCAGGCGCGCCGGCGCGGGTCGCTGATCATGCTCCAGGGGGCGCGGATCATCTGGTCCCCTGGCCGCGCGGGGCTCATCGCTTCGGCCGAGCGACTGGAGGCGCTGCGCCGCGCGGTCATCGACTTCTCTTTCTTCGACGGCGAAGCCCGCAAGCTCGAAGCGGAGCTCGCCGAGGCCTGGCCGCACCTGGAGGCGGATACGCCGCTGGCGTTTCGCTTCGACGCGCAAGCCCTGCCGAGGCGAGACGAGCTCGCTCGGCGATTCCAGCGCGTGATAGGCCTGCAGGCGCGCCTGATCCAAGTCAGCCCTGCCATCCACTCTCCGCCGGTGTATCCTCCCACGCTGGCCAGTCAGTTGAAGGAGCGCCTGATAGAGCGGGCGCGGCTGTCTGAGCGAATCGAGTTCGTCGACGAGCGGCTCGAGCTCCTCGAGAGTGTGTACGAGATGTGTGGCCACCGCTCCAGCGAGTTTGTGATCGCCCGGAACGAGGCCCGCATGGAGTGGATCGTCATCATCCTGCTCGCGGCGGAGACCTTCGCGTTGCTCGTCGAATTGATGGCCATGAACAGGATCTAGACCGTGCGCTATTTATCGATCGACATCCTCCGCACCGTCGCCGTCGTCGTGATGGTTCAAGTCCATTTCGTGGAGAACCTGTCTGGGCTCTCCCACCCGACCCCGAACGGCTTCGGGGCGCCCATTTTTGCTTTTCTGCTGGGCGTCAGCTATTTCATGTGGCTCAACGCTCCACGCGTGCGCGGTGCGAATGACGCGGAGATCAGCAAGCTCACCATCCGTCGCGGTCTGTTCCTGTTCGGCACGGGTATCCTGTTCAACATATTCGTCTGGCTCCCCGAGGACACGTTCGACTGGGATGTTTTGACGTTCCTCGGCGTGGCTCTGATGTTCCTGAACATCGCCCGGAAGCTGCCCCGCTCGAGCCTCCTGGTGATGTGTTCTGTGGTCTTCGTCATCAGCCCTATGCTACGAGTCATATCGGACTACCCCGCGTACTGGGTGAACAACTACTTCGATTTCGATCTGACGTTGTCCGACGTCCTGCTGGGTTTCCTGGTCAACGGTTATTTCCCCGTCTTCCCGTGGATTGTATATCCGATTGTTGGATTCATGATCGCCTCGCGCGTGGCTTCCGATCTTGCGCCGGCCGCCGGCACGCTCAATCGACTGACGGGCATCGGTGTTTGCCTGATCGGGGTGTGCGTCGCGACGAGGTTGCTTCGTTCTCACTGTCCATCGATCGTGCAAGACATCTGGCTCCAGGGATGGACGATGTTTCCGTCATCGGTGGAGTATATGCTGGGAACGTTGGGCCTCGCCATCACGGCCTTTACGCTCTTGCATCGCTGGGTCGACCTCTCTCCCAGATTCTCCAAGGATGGCAGGTTCGCGCGGGTCTTTTTGACCTTCGGCCCACGCGCGCTCTCGGTCTATGTGTTGCACCATCTGGCGCACATCTGGCCGCTCTGGATCTATGGTCTGGTCACCGGCCCTGAGCCGACCGTGCACTGGCAGAAGGCGCTGCCGGTGACGGTGGCCTGGCCGCTGGCTTTTGTGTTTCTCACGGGCTGCTACTTCCTCCTGCGATGGATGGAGCGAACTGGCAAGCCCGGGCTGGAGACGCTGATGCGCTGGACTTGCGACTAGAGCGCAGGCTGGCCGAAATCACGCGTTTGAGCGGTGAAGGGAGTAGCAACGATGAGAATCCTGATCATGGGGGGCTCTCGGTTCAACGGCTATCACCTGGTGCGGGAGCTCGTCCACGGCGGGCACGAGGTCACCGTCCTCAACCGCGGCGCCACGCCGGTGAGCTTCCCCGTGCACGTACGGCGGCTCTATGCGGACCGCACGGACCACGCCCGACTCAGAGAGGTCCTGGGCAAAGAGGAGTATGATTGCATCCATGATGTGAGCGCGTATACGCTGGACGACGTCCAGAGCATGGTCGAGATATTCGAGGGCCGCACTGGACATTATATCTTCGCCAGCTCGACCGCCGTGTATGCGGCGTCCAGGATCCTGCCCATCACCGAGGAGTCCCCTGTGGAGCTCGGGCCTCGGCAGCAGGACTATGGGCGTAACAAGATCACCTGCGAACGCTATCTCATGGGCGTGTGGCGGCAGCGCCGCTTCCCCGTTTCCATCGCGCGCTTCTCGATGGTGCTGGGCCCCCGCAACCGGCACCCGGACCGGGAACAAAAGATGTGGGTGCGGCTCTTGCGCGGGCGGGAAATTCTCATTCCCGGTGACGGCACGACCCTCGGCATGGTCGGCCATGTGGAGGACCAGGCCCGCGCCATGCGGCTGATGATGCAGAACCCGAAGACCTTCGGGCAGATCTACAACGTCACCGGCAAGGACTATTTTACCGACGATGCGTATGTCGACACCCTGGCCGAGATCGCGGGCGTAGAGGCGCGGAAGGTCTTCGTCCCTGGCCCCATCATGGACGAATATGCTGCTGACGCCGTGATCGACGCTGGCCGTCTCGGCCTTCGGCCGGGCGAAGACTGCAGCCTCTCCAACGGCCGTCCGTTCATCCAGCGCCTGGCGCCCCACATCCATGGCTGGAAAGCGCCGGTGATCTTCAGCACCAAGAAGCTCCAGGACGACTTGAGCTTCGAACAGCTCTACACGTTCAAGTCGGGCGAGGTGCAGACGTACGAGTGGTTCGAGCGGGAAGGCTTGGCGGACAAGCTTGAGTTCGATTTCAGCGCCGAGGACGCGCTGCTGGCGGTGCTCAAGGGACAATAGGTGCGAGGTGGCGGCGCTCCGCCGCCGGTGAGAGCCACGGAGTGCTCCGCTTCACCCCGGGGTTGCCTCATGGTTGGGGAACGCTCTACGATCGCGCCCGCCTCGGCGGGCGCCGCGAGCGACCTTGTTCCAGCTCTTTGGGCGCTCCTGCCCGCTCGACCTCTCCGCGCGCGCCGCGCGCCAGCGCGGCGCGCCGCAGCGCATCGGCGAACACCATCGCCGCGGCGCCGCCGGGGAGCCACAGGAGCCACGCCGATCCCACCGGAACCATCGCGAAGAGCCCGTTCAGCCCCGGCACATAGATGAGAGCGATCGTCAGCGCGACCTCGATCGAGAGCCCCGCGGCCACCCAGGGGTTCGACCAGAAGGCGAGCCGCTTCCGGAGAGGCCCGTCGCGCTGCGCGAACAGACACCCGATCTGCCCCGCGACGATCCCCACGAAGGTCATCGTCGCCGCCTCGCGCTCCAGCGCGTGGAACGGCTCGAGCGGGCCGAACGGCCTCCAGCCGTGCGCCCAGTAGTACCCGAAGTACGCCGCGACGCCGAGCAGCGCCTCCACGGCCCCGTAAAGGAAAAAGGTCCGCAGCCCGAGCTCCCGGGTGAGGATCGGTTTTCGGGGCGGCTCCGGAGGGACGAGCAAGGTCGCGGGCGACGGCGGCTCCACGCCGAGCGCCAGCGCGGGGAGCACGTCGGTCCCCAGGTCGATCGCGAGCACCTGCACGATCGCGAGCGGGAGAGGGATCGGAAAGAAGATGTAGAGAAGAAACGGGACGAGCTCCGCGACGTTGCTCGTGAACACATAGCTCACGAAGCGGCGGATATTCTGCTTGATGGCCCGGCCTTCCTCGATGGCCGCCACGATCGTGGCGAAGTTGTCGTCGGACAGGATGATGTCCGACGCCTGCTTCGCCACCTCCGTGCCGCGCAGGCCCATGGCCACGCCGACGTCGGCGGCGCGGAGCGCGGGGGCATCGTTCACGCCGTCGCCTGTCGCCACGACCACCTCGCCGGACCGCCGCAGCACCTGCACGACCCGCAGCTTCTGCTCCGGCGTCGTACGCGCGAGGCTCGCGCCGGCCTGGAGCAGCTCGAGCAGCGCCCGGTCGTCCATCGCGTCGATCTCGGGCCCCTCGACCATGCGGTCCGCCTCCAGCCCGATGGCGGCGGCCACGGAGCGCGCGGTCGCGGGGTGATCGCCCGTCAGGATCACGACCCGCACGCCCGCGCGCCTGCAGGCGGCGATCGCCGCGGGGACCTCCGGCCGCGTCGGGTCGTGCAGGCAGGCGAGGCCCAGGCACGTGAGCGGGCCGCCGGCCTCCCTCACGGCGAGCAGGAGGACGCGCTCGCCGCGCTCGGCCGCGCTCACCACCGCCTCGTCGAGGCCTGCGGGCGCCGGCGCGCCGGTCAGCGCGACCACCGCCTCGGGCGCCCCCTTCACGAACTCCCGCGTGGCGCCGCCTTCCGCGCACGTCACCGCCATGTAGCGCCGGCGCGCGTCGAACGCGGTATCGGCGATCCGCGGCCACCGGGCGCGCGCCTCGGCCAGGTCCACCCCGCCGGCCGCGGCCCAGCGCGCGAGGGCCACGTCGACCGGATCGCCCTCGCAATCGCCGCCCGCCGGCGCCGGGCGCGCGTTGTTGCACAGCGCGGCCGCGAGGCGCGCCGCCTGCTCCGCGTCCGGGGGCGCGCCGCGCGCGGGGATGAAGCAGCGCACCGAGAGCGCGTTCTGCGTGAGGGTTCCCGTCTTGTCCGTGCAGATGGTCGTCACCGAGCCGACCACCTCGACCGCGGAGAGGCGCCGCACCGGGGCCCCGCGCGCCGCCATGCGCTGCGCGCCGATCGCGAGCGACACGCTGAGCGTCGGGAGCAGCCCCTCGGGGACGAGCGCCACGATCACGCCGATCGCGAACGTGAGCGCGCCGAGCGCGCCGACGCGGTGGAACGCCTGCACGAGCACCAGCGTGGCCGCGCCGGCGATCACCGCGATGGCCGCGGTGACGTGCGAGAGCTGCGCGACCTGGCGCTCGAGCAGCGAGCCCTCGTGCCCGCCCTGCTCGAGGAGCATGGCGATCTTGCCCGCGGCGCTCTCCGCGCCTGTCGCGAACACGAGCGCCTCGCCCGCGCCGGTCACCACGGACGCGCCGCTCGGGAGCAGGCTCGGGAGCGCGAGCTCCTCCGCGCCTCGGCCCGGCGAGGCGATCGGCGCGGCGTCGCGATCGACCGGCGCCGTCTCGCCCGTGAGCATCGAGAGGTCGAGCGAGAGGCTGTCTGCGCCGAGCAGGATGCAGTCGGCCGGGACGATCTCACCTGCCGCGAGCCGGACCACGTCGCCCGGGACGAGCTCGCGCGCGGGCACACGCCGCTCGATGCCCGCCCGGACGACGCGGGCGCGCACGGCGACGCGGCGCATCAGGCTGCTCACGACCTGCTCGGCGCGGTGCTCCTGGATGAACGCGAACGCGCCGTTGAGCACGACGACAGCGACGATGGCGAACCCGAGCTCCGGGGCGCCCGCGGCGAAGGCCAGCCCGGCGCCGAGCCAGAGGAGCAGCGCGAGCGTGTGGGTGAGCTGCGCGAGCAGCGTCCGGAGCGCACGTGAACGCCTGGGCGGCGCGGGCTCGTTCTCGCCGTGAACGAGACGCCTCCTCGCAGAATCGACGTCCGTCAATCCCGTCGGACTGGATCGTAATGCCTGAATTCGCCCCTCGACGGAGAGCGCGGCGAGCTCCGAGGGACGGATGCGCGGCTGGGCGCTGGCGCCGCGCGACGGTTCTGCCTGTCCGGCCGCGGCGAGAGGAACAGGAGGAGACGAGCGGCTCACTTCACGCCTCGGCACGCGGCAACGGAGTAGCAAGTAGCAAGCCTCGGGTGTGCCGCTCGATGGTAGGATCGCCACCTGCGCGCGCCGAGCATGCGCTGATGAGAGCGGCCGGGGCGAGCTGCTCAGAGCGCCGTGCCGAGCTCCTGTCGGTGGCGAGCATGAAGAGATCGGCATTCGGGAGGTGCTTCCCGTCGGCCTGTCCATGTTGGCGCTTCAGGCAGCGTGGCTCTCGTGCAACAATCGACCGATCAGGGTGGGGGCTACGGTGTCGCTAGAAGAGATCGAGGCGCCGAGCGGCCGCGACGAGGCGGTCGCCTGCACGGCCTCCCCCTGCCAGGGCGGGTGCTGCGAGCCCCGCCCTGCGCCGGGCGAGCTCGTGGAGCGCGCTGTGCTCCGCGTGGCGCGCGCGGCCGATCTCAACGAGCTTTCCGGGCTCCTGCTCGACCAGGCGATGGAGCTCGGCGCGCGCGCTGCCTACCTGCTCCTGAGCTCCGAGGACGCCGGCGAGCTGGGGATCCATTCCCACCGACACGTGCCCGCCGACATCCGGCTCTGCCTCGCGCGGGTGGCGCCGGGCGCGCCGCTGCTCGATGCTCGGGCGGCGAGCTCGGGTCGGATTCAGGTGATGAGCGATGTGCGCTCGCTCGATCCGGGGCTATCGATGACGCGTGAGCTCTGCGCGCGGACCGACGCGCAGAGCGCGGTCTCGATGCCCCTCTGCGTCCGCGATCGCTGTCTTGGCGTCCTCTCCTTTTGCCTGCCCTGCCCTCATCCCCGCGCCGGCGTCGATCTCGGCGCGCTCGCCCCGCTCTTCGCGATCGGTCTGGACAGCGCCCTCGCGCGCCGGGGAAAGGCGCGCGCCGAGGCCCAGATCGAGGCGGTCCAGCGGTCCATTGCCGACATCGGCGACAGCTTCGATGAGCGCGCGGCGCTCCAGCGCATCGTGGACCGGACGCGCAGCATCGCCGGCGCGGAGTACGCCGCCCTCGGCGTCCACGCCGGCGACGACGTGCCCTTCGATCTCTGGATCTGCAGCAGCGCCACGGCCGAGTGGGAGAGATCATCGGCGCAAGCTCCCCGCCCGCGCGGGCGACTCCAGGCGGTCCACCGAGACAGGACGCCGCTGCGCCTCGCGGAGCTCCGCGAAGGCGAGCGCTTCGATGGCTTCTCTCCCGAGCACCCGCCGCTCAAGAGCTTCCTCGGGATACCCCTTCTGCAGGGCCGGCAGCTCGTCGGCGTCCTGTACCTCGCCAACAAGATCGGCGCCGCCGCGTTCACCGAGGAGGATGAAGGTGCGGCGGCGCTGCTCGGCCAGCACGCCGCGCTCGCCCTGTCACGCGCGCGGACCTCGGGCCGAATGGCCCAGGAGCTCCGACGCACGAGTCACCTGGAGAGGGCGCTCCGGGAGAGAGAGCAGCGCTTTCGGGCGATCTTCGACGGGGCCCTCCAGTTCGTCGGCTTGCTCTCGCCGGAGGGCATCGTCCTCGAGAACAACCGCACCGCTCTCGAGTTCTGCAGGGCCACGGAGGCAGAGACGATCGGCCGTCCATTGTGGGAGCTGACGGGGTGGAGCCCCGAGGACAGGGAGCGCGTCCGCGCCGCCGTCGCCGAGGCCGCGGCGGGTCGGCTCGCGCGGGACGAGTTCGACGTGAACGGAGCGAGCGGGCGGCGCTGCATCGATTTCTCCATCAAGCCCATCACCGACGACCGTGGCAGGGTCGTGATGCTCATCCCCGAGGGGCGCGACATCACCGAGCGCAAGCAGATGGAGCTGGCGCTCCGGGAGAGCGAGGAGGGCTTCCGGCTCACCTTCGAGAACGCTCCCATCGGCATGGCCATCGTCGGGCTCGACGGGCAGTTCCTGCGCGTCAACCACGTCTACTGCGAGATCGTGGGCTACGCGGCCGATGAGCTCTCCAAGCTCCGCTTCCAGGACATCACCCACCCCGACGACGTGGACACCGACGTGGGCCTTGTCGAGCGGCTGCGCCACGGAGAGATCCCGCGCTATCAGCTGGCCAAACGATACATCCACAAGAGCGGCACGACCATCCACGTACTCCTGCACACGTCCGTGGTGCGTGACGAGAAGAGCGAGCCCATTCACTACATCGCTCAGGTGGAGGACGTGACGGCGCGCAAGCAGGCTGAGGAGGAGCGGGAGCGCCTGCTCGCGCAGCTGGACGCCGAGCGGAGGACGCTCCAAACGGTCTTCGACAGCGCGCCCGTCCCGCTCCTGCTCATCGATCGAAGCGGCGCAGAGCGGCTGATCGCCAACCCGCACGGGCGAGATCTCACCGGGGGCGCGGAGGAGCGGGGGCAGTGCGTCGGTCGCGTGCGGCGCCCGGACGGCACCGCCCTCGCGCTGGACGAGCTGCCGTCGAGCCGGGCGATGCGCGGCGAGACGATCCCCGGCGAAGAGCTCCTCGTCGCCAGGACGGACGGCTCGTGCAGGACGTTCCTTATCGCCGCCGCGCCGCTCCGCGACAGCGCGGGGGCGATCACCGGGGCCATCGTCGCCGGCGAGGACATCAGCGCGTTGAAGGAGCTCGCGCGGATGCGCGAGGAGTGGACCAGCCTCATCGCTCATGATCTGCGTCAGCCGATCACCACGATCGTACTCAAGGCATCCCTGCTGGCGAAGCAACCGCAGTGCAGCGACAAGGCGCAGCACATCCTGGCCAGCGCGATGCAGCTCAACCGGATGATCGACGATCTGCTCGACGTTTCCCGCCTCGAGTCGCACCGGCTGGATCTCAAGCACGTCGAGGTCGATCTCCCGGCGCTCATCCGGGGGACGGTGGAACGTACGGCTGACACGACGCGGGGACATCGGGTCGACGTCGAGGTGGTGGACGGGATCCCGCCGCTTCTGGCCGATCCCGGGCGCCTGGAGCAGGTGCTCACCAACCTGCTGTCCAACGCGGCCAAGTACGGCGCGCCCGAGACGCCGATCAAGGTCGCGGTGGAACGGCGGAGCGGCGAGGTGTTCGTGGCGGTCGAGAACGAGGGGAAGGGGATCGCGCCGGACGAGCTGCCGAGGCTCTTCACCCGCTATTACCGGACGCGCGAGGCGAAGGCAGGAGGCGCCGCCGGGCTGGGCCTCGGGCTCTACATCGTGCGAGGGCTCGTCGAGGCCCACGGGGGGCGGATCTGGGCGGAGAGCGCGCCCGGGAAGACGACCTTCCAGTTCACGCTGCCCTGTCCTAACTAGGCACAGGCCGCTCGACGCGAAGGTGGCTTCGATACTCCGCGGCGTTCCGCCGGCTCCCGTGCCTTCGGGGGACGACCGGTGAGGCCGGGCAGGAGGCGCGGTGAGCCCCGCTGGATGCTGACTTCCGGGCGCTGTTGCTCCGCTCGCGAGAGGAGCCGGAGCGCGCTGCCCGCCTTGGCCCGAGCCGTGCAGCCCGCGGGCCATGGCCGGGTGGATCACGCCCAATCTCGATCTCGTGCCCAGACAGGAGATCTCCAGCTTCCGCAAGCTGGCCATCGGCACCTGGCGTACTGCGTACGATCCATCGGTGTACGGCACGCTCACCGTGCGCATGGATCGCGCGCTCGACTACATCAGGGCGTTCCGTCACAGCACCGGCCGCCGGCTCACGGTGACACACCTGATCGCGAAAGCCTGCGCCGAGGCGCTGCGCCGCTGCCCCGACGCCAACGCGATCCTGCGCTGGAACAAGATCTACCTCCGGCGCGGCGTCACCGTCTCGGTGCTGGTCGTGCAGGCCGCCGGCGGCGACGGCGCGGTGGATCTCACCGTGACGACGATCGAGCGGGCCCATGAGAAGAACCTTGTGCAGATCGTCGACGAGCTGGACCGGACGATCGAGCGCGCGCGCCAGCGGCGCGACAGGGCGGTGGAAGAGACGAAGCGCACGATCCGGCACATCCCGTTCCTCTTGATGAACGTCTTCCTGCGCCTGCTCTCGTTCGTGATGTACACGCTCAACCTGGACCTCTCGAAGCTGGGGCTGCCCCGTGACCCGTTCGGCGCGGTCACGGTGACCAACGTCGGCTCGCTGGGCCTGGAGACCGCCTACGTGCCGCTCGTGCCTTACACGCGCACGCCGATCCTCGTGGTCCCGGGCGTGGTGAGGGACGAGCCGGTGGTGGAAGACGGCAAGGTGGTGCCCGGCAAGGTGATGCGCGTGAGCGCCACGTTCGATCACCGCTTCATCGACGGCTTCCACGCGAGCGTGCTGGCGCGCACCGTGCGCGAGATGCTGGAGGACCCGTTCCGTTGCTTCGACCGGCTGGACACCGAGATTCCCGGATCTCGCTGACACACATCTCCTCTCGCAAGGCGGGCGCACATCACATCTCCTCGAGCTCCTTGCCCTTCGTCTCGGGGACGAGGCCACGACGGACACCAGCGCGGTCGGCCAGCCTGCCAGCGAGCACCGCGCGAGCAGCGCCGAGGACACGGACAGGCCCACCGTGACCGCGCGGACACCACCCAGCCCGGCGAGCCGGACGTCGGCGGCCGTCGCTTGGACGGCTCTTCAGGCGGCCTTCTTGGCCTCGTCCTTCTTCGCCTCGGCCGCCTCTCGGCCGGGTCGCGATGTCCGAGGATGAGCCCGCGCGCTCGTGGCGCGTCCGACCGGAATCACGGCTGCCGGCGCCGCGGGCCCAGGCGAGCCGTCGATCTCTCGGGCTCTCGGGAGACGACGATCGGTGCGCGCGACCCGGCACCCGACAAGGCAGGCCCTGAGGTTGCATCCTGGAGGGCGGCCACAGAAGGTCGGCCGCGCTCGTCCAGGAGGTCTTCCGCGATGCCCCACAAGCAACTCCTTTTCCACTCCGCTGCTCGCGAGAAGGTCCTTCGCGGCGCCACGGCGCTCGCCGACGCTGTCCGCGTGACGCTCGGCCCGAAGTCGAAGAGCGTGCTCATCGGGCGCGCGTGGGGGCGCCCCACCGTGTGCAACGACGGTGTCTCGATCGCCAAGGAGCTTAGCCTCAAGGACCCCGAAGAGGACGTCGGTGTGCAGATCATCCGCGAGGCGGCCGAGCGCACGGGCGACGCGGTCGGCGACGGCACGACGACGTCCACGCTGCTGGCTCACGCGATCTTCGCGGAAGGGCTCCGCAACATCGCGGCGGGCGCGAGCGCGATCGACCTCAAGCGCGGTATCGAGCGGGGGCTCCACGCGGCCGTCGAGGCGGTGCGGTCGCTCTCCCGCCCGGTGCAGAGCCGTGTGGAGAAGGTCCAGGTCGCCACGGTCGCGGCGCACAACGACGCAGCCATCGGCGAGCTCGTCGGCGACGCGGTGGAGAAGGTCGGTGGAGAGGGCGTCATCACCGTCGAGGAGGCGAAGGGGACCGAGACGGCGGTCGAGGTCGTGCAAGGCATGCAGCTCGACCGCGGGTATCTCTCACCCTACTTCGTGACCGACCCGGAGCGCATGGAGTGCGTGCTGGAGGAGCCGCTCATCCTGATCCACGAGAAGCGGATCGGCGTGATGAAAGACCTGCTCCCCCTGCTCGAGCAGGTCGCCAAAGCGGGGCAGAGCTTCCTGCTCATCGCGGAGGAGGTCGAGGGCGACGCGCTGGCCACGCTCGTCGTGAACAAGCTGCGCGGGACGCTCGCGTGCGTCGCGGTCAAGGCGCCCGGCTTCGGGGACCGGCGCAAGGCGGTGCTCGAGGACATCGCGATCCTGACCGGGGGAGAGGTGATCGCCGAAGAAGCCGGGGTGAAGCTGGAGCACGTGACGCGGGACCAGCTCGGGCGGGCAGCGCGGGTCGTCGTGAAGCAGGAGAGCACGACGATCATCGGCGGCGCCGGCGACCCGCTCGCCATCCACGCGAGGGCCGAGCTGCTCCGGCGGCAGAGGAGGGAGACGAAGAGCGACTACGATCGCGAGAAGCTGGAGGAGCGCCTGGCGAAGCTCGTCGGGGGCGTGGCGGTCGTCCGGGTCGGGGCGCCGTCCGAAACGGAGATGAAGTCCCGGAAAGAGGCTTTTGAGGACGCGATCAGCGCGACCAAGGCGGCGGTGGCCGAGGGCATCGTGCCCGGCGCGGGGCTGGCGCTGCTGCGCGCGAGCGTCGCGGTGGAGCACGAGGAGCAGCGCTGCGACGGCGACGAGCGCACCGGCGTGCGCATCCTGCGCCGCGCGCTCGAGGCCCCGACGCGGCAGATCGCGGAGAACTCCGGCGTCGACGCCGGCGTCGTGATCGAGCGAATGCGCGCTGGAAGCGGCAATCTCGGGTTCGACGCGGCGCGCGGCGCGTACGTCGATCTCGTCGAGTCGGGCATCATCGATCCGACCAAGGTGGTGCGCGTCGCGCTCGAGAACGCCGTGTCGGTGGCGAGCGTGCTGCTCTTGACGGAGGCGACGTTGACCGATGTACCGGAGCCGGCGAAGGAACGGGCGGCCGCGCCCCCGCTCGAATGAGCGGCGCGTCGGGGCCATCAGGCGATCTTGTCCATCTGAGCTCTCGAGAATACGACCGGCAATCTACGAAAACCGCGGAGCATGACGCTCTCGCATCTCCGCGCCGGCGGGCTCTGTTCGTCGAGCTTCAGGCCTGGCATGCGGCGAATCAGGCTGACGAGCCCTATCTCGAGCTCCCGGCGCGCCAAGCCGGCACCCAGACACCCGTGCGGGCCAGAACCGAACGCAACATGCTTGCCCGGCGCGCGCGTGATGTCGAAACGATCGGGCTCGTCGAAGATCTCTGGATCCCGGTTCGCCGATGCGATGCCGAGGAAGACCGTCTGGCATCGCTGGATGCGCTTGTCGCGGATCTTCAAATCCTCTGCCGCGACCCGGCAAACGAACGGCACCGATCCGTCGTAGCGCAGGCACTCCTCTACGGCGGACCTGATGAGCGCCGGGTCCTCACGCAGCTGATTCAACTGGTCTGGGTGCGCGAGGAGCGCATGGACCGCGTTGCTGAGCTGGTCGATGGTCGTGACGTGTCCGGCCGCAAGCACCAATATGCACTGAGCCGTGACCTCCTCCGCGGACAGCTTTCCTTCCTGCTGCCCGGCCACGAAGATGCTCACCAGGTCGTTGCTCGGGCGCATGCGCCGCTCGTCGATGAGGGTGAGAAAGTAACGCTCCAGATTGCATATCGCTTCGTTGGCTGATTTGGCGTCCTCCTCGACGTCCAGAACCGTGCCGCCGAAGAACCGCGCGGCGTCCTCAGACCACCTCTGGAACAACCCCCGATCTGCCTCGGGGATGCCGAACATGTGGGCGATCGCCGTGGCTGGCAATGGCTGAGCCAAGTCGCGCACGACATCCATGCGACCGAGCGGCTCTACCTTGTCGAGGAGCTCGTCGGTCACGCGCTGGAGGATCGGCCGGAACCCGTCGAGAACGCCCTGCGTGAACCCCTGGTTGCTTGCACGGCGCAGGCGGGCATGTTCCGGGCCCTCTTTTATCAGCATCATGCCTCCGAAGAGACGCACGAAATCGCGGGCGACCTCGCGCTTCTCCGGTGGTAGCTGCGCGTCGACGATCGCCTGCGGCGGCCTCTGGCGCAGGCGCGGGTCTCGGAATGCCGAGACAACATCGTCATAGCGCGTCAGCACCCAGCCCTGTAGCGATTCACACCAGCGGACCGGCTCATCGCGACGCCAGCGGTGGAAGTGGGCAGAGGGATCGAGCAAAAACTCCTGAATGGCCATGTCGTCTTGGGTGAGCGCTTGCATGATGGTCTGGGATGAACGCCTCGGAACGGGGATGTTGTGATGCGCTCGCTCCAGGAACGCTTCTCCTTTGCGCCGGAGCGCATCGACGACCTCGTCGAGGAGGATGAGGTCGTCAGCCGAGCTTCAGCGCACCTGATAGCGCCCCGTCTTCTCGACGGGCTCGATGCAACCTACGACGGCGCCGCGGCCGCCTTCGTAGGCTCGGTGGCCAAGCCTGTCGTCGGCGGGCGCCTCGGACGGGCGGGGCCACGCGTCCTCCTCGGCGAGGAGGGACACCAGCCGCTCGCGGATGCGCTGCAGACCTTCGACCGCCTCCTGCGCCGTGAGCTCGCGGAATACTCCGAACACGATGACGCTCTCCCAGTCAGCGAGGCTCTGGATATGGTCGACCTGGAAGCAGACCTCCGGGTTTTCGCGCATCATCCGGACCTTGGTGCCTTCCGCCGAGCGCAGGTAAAGGAGGCCTTTCTCGTAGGCGTAGCTCATCGGCACGACGTACGTTCGTCCCTGCGCGTGGCAGCCCAGCCGGCCGAAGGCGCTGCGCTCGAGGAGCGCCTCGATCCGCTCCGCGCCGAGGGCGCCGGCCGCGGGAGCCTCCGGAGGCCCCCCTGCTGCAGGCACACCGAACATCCGGAGATGGGTGCGGCAAGCAACGCAGAACTGGTGCTCCGAGCGCGCGCCGCAGCGCAGGCAGTGAAACCGCCCAGCGTGCGGCGGCGGACCCATGATCACTCCGGTCCCGCGGGGTTCCTTCTCCGGGGGCACGATCAGCACGGGGCGGCTGGAGGTCCGCGTGACGCGCTCGGCGACGCTGCCCAGCAGCACGGCCGTGGTGCCGGTGTGCCCGTGGCGGCCCATCACGATCAGCTGGGCGTCGTCTTCCTCCGCACACCTGACGATCTCCTCCGCGGCAGACCCCACCCGGACGAGCGGAACGATGCGAACCCCGCTGCCGAGCTCCGCCGTGAAACGGCGCAGCGCGTCTGCCGCGCTCGGCTGCGCTTGCGCGGACGCTGCGACGTGGAGGATCCGGAGCTCGGCGCCCCAGGAGCGCGCCTGTTCCAGGGCGACGCTCACGGCCGCGGCCGAGAGCTCCGAGAGATCCGTGGTGGCCAGGATCCGCTGTACAGGCTGCATGCTTCCTCCGCTGGTCCATGGCCCATCGCCGTGGGACCGGCGCTTTGCGTGTCGTATCCACCCATCGCAGCAATCGCCGTGCCCCGTCTCACCCCACCCGCACCTCCTGCGCTCGCGGCGTCCGCGGCGCAGCGGGCGGCTTCAGCGTGTCCTGCGCGCAAAGGAGACGACGGGTCACTCCTCCTCGAGGAGCCCGCGAAAGACGTCCACATAGCTGACGATGCCGACCAGCGCACCTTCTCCGTCGACGACCGCGACCGCGCCGATCTTGTTGTCGAGCATGAGCTCCATGAGCTCGGTCACGTCCGCGTCCGGACTGGCGCTCACGACATTGCTGCTCATGATCGTGGACACGGGCGCGCGGGCCTTCCGCAGCGCTCTGTCGACCACCGCGGCGTCCTCCGAGTAGGGCAGCTGGAGCGCGCGCAGGTCGCGATCGCTGAGCATCCCGACCAGCTCACCCTGCTCGTCGACGACCGGCACGTGGCGGAAGTCCATCGTCTGGAGCACGTCCACCGCCTCGCCGATGGGATCGTGGACCCGCACGGTCCGGGGGTTCTCGGTCATGAGCTCGGCGGCGCGGATCCTGGGCAACGGCATCTCGCTCCGCGCTTGGTGCATCTCGCGGACCAGTCGATCCTTCGATGAGCCGCACCGCCCGCATGAGCCACCTGGTCTCTCCCTTGCAGCTCGCATAGCTCGATGGAGCGACGACCCATGATGCAAGGCGCGGCGAGGGACCGGCCCCAGGGCACGTCGACTGCACGTGCTCTCACCCTCTCTCTCTGCGGTGACGTGATGACCGGCCGGGGGATCGATCAGATTTTGCCGTGCCCCAGCGCTCCGGTGCTGTACGAGCTGGCCGTGGAGGACGCGGGGGGTTACGTCGAGCTCGCCGAGCGCGCGAGCGGCCCCATTCCCCGGCTTGTCGATCTCTCGTACGTCTGGGGGGCCGCGCTCGAAGCGTGGCGCCGGCGGGCGCCCGCCGTCCGGCTGGTCAACCTCGAGACGGCGATCACGACCAGCGATGAGCCGTGTCTCAAGGGGATCAACTACCGGATGCACCCAGGGAACGTCTCGTGCCTCACTGCGGCGCAGATCGACTGCTGCGCGCTGGCCAACAACCACGTCCTCGACTGGGGAGTTGCCGGGCTGATCGACACGATCGCCGCGCTCCGGTCGGCGAACGTGACGACGGCCGGCGCGGGCCGCGACCTCGATGAGGCGGCGGCGCCGGCGCTCATCGAGGTCGAGGGCGAGGGGAGGGTCCTCGTCTTCTCGCTCGGCTCGGAGACCAGCGGCATCCCGCGGCGCTGGGGCGCGTCGGCGGACCGCCCGGGCGTCCACCTGGTCGATGAGTCGTCTCCCGCGGAGGTCCGTCGCGTGGTGGACGTGGTGCGGGCGGCCAAGCGGGAGGGCGACATCGCCGTGGCCTCGATCCACTGGGGCCCCAACTGGAGTTACGAGGTCCCGGAGGAGCAGGTCGCGCTCGCCCACGCCCTCGTCGACGTCGCCGGCGTCGACGTGGTTCACGGGCACTCCTCGCATCATCCCAAGGCGATCGAGGTCCACGCGGGGCGGCTGATCCTCTACGGCTGTGGCGACTTCGTGAACGACTATGAGGGCATCAGCGGACACGAGGCCTATCGAGGCGATCTGGCCATGATGTACTTTGCCACGCTGCGCGCGGGGACCGGCGAGCTCGTCGGTCTGGAGCTGGTACCGCTGCGGATGAGCAAATTTCGCCTCCACCGCGCCGCGAAAGAGGACGCGCTCTGGCTGAGGGGCGTGCTGAGCCGAGAGGGCGCGCGGTTCGGGACGAGCGTCGAGCGCGGGGAGGATGGCAGCCTGCTGCTGCGCTGGAGCTGATTCCGCGAGCACCGCGCCGCTGCTCTCCCGCAGTTACGCGGTCGCCTCGAGCGCCCGGGGCGCCAGGTAGCGAACGAACCACGCGCTGGCCGCGCGCGCGACCTCTTCCAGCGTCCCTGGCTCCTCGAACAGGTGCGTCGCTCCCTCCACGATCGCGAGCTGTCGCGGTCCGCGCAGGAGCTCGAGCGCCTCACGGTTCAGCGCGAGCACCTCGGCGTCCGCGCTCCCGACGATGAGCAGCGTGGGCGCGCGGACCTGCTCGAGGTACGCGCCGGCGAGATCGGGGCGCCCGCCCCGCGACACCACGGCGTCCGCGAGATCCGGACGCCTCGCCGCGGCGATCAGCGCGGCGGCGGCGCCGGTGCTCGCGCCGAAATAGCCGATCCGGAGCGCGCTCGTCTCCGGTTGCTCGCGCGTGGCCAGGGCCGCGCCCAGGACCCGCCCCGCGAGGAGCTCGACGTCGAACCGGAGGTGGCCAGTCCTCTCGTCCACCGCCTCTTCCTCGCCGGTGAGGAGGTCGAAGAGCAGCGTGGCCAGCCCGGCGCTCTGGAGCACCTCGGCGACGAACCGGTTGCGCGGGCTATGCCGGCTGCTGCCGCTCCCGTGAGCGAACAGGACGAGGCCTGTCGCCCCGGCGGGGATCGTCAGGCTGCCCTGAAGGCGCGCGCCGTCATCGAGCGCGAGCTCGATGGGGAGCTCTTCTGCCGACTCCGGCGGGCCCACCGGCCCCTGCTCGCGCTCCGCGCCTGCGCCGCCGCCGCGCGCCCGCTCGAGCAGCTCCACGACATCGTCGTCCGTGGTCTGGCGGAAGTCCTGGTAATAGGCGCCTATCGCGAACAGGTGCGGATCCGCGTCGAGGCAGACCACCTCGTCGACCTCGGGGCGCAGGGATTCGAGCGTCGTCGCCGACGCGACCGGGACCGCGAGGACGAGGCGCCTCGGCCCGCGCCGACGGACGGCCCGGAGCGCGGCGCGCACGGTCCCGCCGGTCGCGATGCCGTCGTCGACGACGATGACGGTGCGGCCCTCGACGTCGACCGGAGGCCGGCCGCGCCGAAAGCGCTGCACGCGCGCCTCGACCTCGGCGGCCTTGCGGTCCACGATCTCCGCGACCTCCTCCTGGGGGACGCCGATCTCCGCGAGCACCTCCTCATTGAGGTACACCTCTCCCCCCTCCGAGATTGCCCCCAGGCCCAGCTCTTCGTACCCAGGGGCGCCGAGCTTGCGCACCACCCAGACGTCGAGCGGTGCCTTGAGCGCCCGAGCGACCTCGTAGGCGACCGGGACGCCGCCGCGCGGGAGCCCGAGCACGACGGGCGCGTCGTCGCGGTAGCGACCCAGCGCGAAGGCCAGGCGGCGTCCTGCATCAACGCGATCTCGAAACAGCATGAAGCTCCTCCTCCGGTCGCGTGCTGACCGTGAGCTCTCGCCCCTGTGACACACCCGGCACTCAGATCCTCCTCTGCGCTTCCCGCCGCTGCTGCCTCGTCACCAGCGCGCTCAGCTCGGAGAGCTCGTCCGACAGGAACTCGAGGAGATCGTCGAAGGCGATGATTCCCTGGAGCACCCCCTCGTCGTTCACTACTGGCACGCGGCGGATGCCCGCGGCGCGCATCCTGCCGAGGAGGTCCAGCAGGTCCTCCTGCTCTCGCGCTGTGACCAGCGGCTCGGTCGCGACATCCGCCACCTGGAGAGACTCCAGGTAGGGACTCGCGGTTGCCACCACGCCGATCACGATGTCGCGATCGGTGATGATGCCGGCAGGCACGGTCCTGCCGGCGGGCTCGTCGACGATGACCAGGCTGCCGACGTGATGCGCCCGCATGCGGCGGGCGGCCTCAATCACGGTCTCGGTCTTGCCGATGGTGACGACGCCCCGATTGCAAAGCTCCCCCGCAGTGGTCACGGCTTCCTCCCAGCGAACGCTCCATGGAGCCGGGGTCGGCTCCGGGAAGCCCATGTCCGAAGGGTCATGGGGGCCGGTGCGCCCCTATGGCATGTGGCGAGCAAACAGATCAGGCGGAGAGGCGTGATGACGCGGAGGCGGGCGGACGTCACTGGACGGATCAGGCCCTAGGGTTGCATCTGGAGAGCGGTCGCAGCTCGAATGAACGGCGCCGTGAGCCCACGGCACGGAAGACGGTGTAGCGGAGCAGCCATGGAGATCTGCCTCTTCGCGGGCAACGCGAACCTCCCTCTCGCACGGGCCGTGGCGGAGCGCCTCGGCGTCAGCCTGGGCGACGCCCTGGTGCGCCGCTTCGCGGACGGCGAGCTTCACGTGCAGATACAGGAGAGCGTGCGAGGGCGGGACGTGTATCTCCTCCAGCCGACAAGCCCGCCGGTCGACGAGCACATCGCCGAGCTCCTGTTCCTCGCGGATGCATGTCGCCGCGCAGGGGCTCCGCGCGTGACAGCCGTCGTGCCGTATTTCGGCTATGCCCGCCACGACCGCCGCGCTTCGGGGAGGGAGCCGGTAGGGGCCCGGCTCGTCGCCGAGCTCTTCAGGACGGCGGGCCTCTCGCGCGTGGTGGCCGTCGACCTCCACAATGCCGCGCTCGAGGGGTTCTTCTCCATCCCGCTTGAGCACCTGAGCGCCGCGCCGCTGCTCTCGGCGGCAGCGAGACCCTTTATCTCCGAGCGCAGCGTCATCGTGGCGCCGGACCTGGGCGCCGCGAAGCTCGCGGATCACCACGCCCGGCTCCTCCGCTTGCCGGTCGCCATCGTGCACAAGACGCGCCTGAGCGGCGAGGACGTCAGCGTCCACGCCATCACCGGCGAGGTCCGGGGACGGTCGCCCCTCCTCGTCGACGACATGATCAGCACCGGCGGGACGATCGAGGCCGCCGTGAACGCCTTGCTCGCGGCGGGCTGCGCGCCGGACATCGCCGTTCTCGCGACGCACGGCCTCTTCGTCGGCCCGGCGATGGCCCGGCTCTCCGCGCTCCCGGTGCGCCCTTTTCTCGTGACCGACAGCGTCGCTGCCGCCACGGGCGAGGAGATCCCCGTCGAGCTCGTCCGTCTGGACGGGCTCCTGGCTGAGGCGATCCGGCTCCTCCATGACGGCGGGTCGCTGGAGGCGCTGCTCGCGCGCCGCGAGGCCGCGGGCCCTCCGCGCTGAGCCGGCACCCGAGCAGGAGGGCCCATGAGCGGCGTCGACGACGGGAGCGCGCGGACGGGCAGCGGCGAGGGCGCGGAGCTCACGCTCTGCATGGGACGCGCGAGATCCCCGGGCAGCCGGCTGCGTCGTCTTCACGGGCCACGGCTCCCGCGCCGGTACGATCGTTGCCCGAGCCCAGCTCTGTAGCGGAGGTGTGCTGGATGGAGGCGCCTGCGCCGAACAGGAGGCTGCGTCGTCCGAAGGAGCCCTCATGAGCCCGCTCGAGATCCCTCCTGCCGACGCGCTCGCCGTCCTCCGGGCGATGCTGCTCATCCGCCGCTTCGAGGAGCGGTGCGCCGAGCTGTACACGCTCCAGAAGATCCGCGGCTTCCTCCACCTGTACATCGGCGAAGAGGCGGTCGTGGTCGGGGCGATGCGGGCGCTCGAGGACGACGACGCCGTGGTCGCCGCCTACCGCGAGCACGGCCATGCGCTGCAGCGTGGGGTCTCGCCCGCCGCGGCGATGGCCGAGATGTACGGGAAGGCGACGGGCTGCGCCCGCGGGCGCGGCGGGTCGATGCACCTGTTCTGCGCGGAGCGGCGCTTCTACGGCGGCTACGCCATCGTGGCCGGCGGCCTGCCCATCGCGGTGGGGCTCGCGCTCGCCGACAAGCTCGCCGGCCGGCGGCGGGTCACGGCGGTGTTCTTCGGCGACGGCGCGACCGACGAGGGGGAGTTCCACGAGTCGCTGAACCTCGCCGCGCTCTGGAGCCTGCCGGTGCTCTTCCTCTGCGAGAACAACCAGTACGCCATGGGGACGGCGCTCGCGCGCCACGCCGCGAACCCGCGGCTCATCGACGTCCCCGCGGCCCACCACGTGCCGGCCGAGCAGGTCGACGGCATGGATGTGCTCGCGGTGGAGCAGGCCACGCGGCGAGCGGCCGCGGCCGTCAGGGAGGCGGCCGGCCCCCGCTTCCTCGAGCTCCTGACGTACCGGTTCCGCGCGCACTCGATGTACGACGCCGAGAGATACCGGGACAAAAGCGAGGTGGCCACCTGGCGGGAGCGCGACCCGATCGACCTGTTCGTCGCCCGGCTGCGCGCCGAGGGGCTGCTCGACGACGGTGTGTTCGCCCGGATCCTGGGCGAGGTCGCGGCCGAGGTCGAGGCGGCCGTGAAGGCGGCGGAGGAGGCGCCGCTCGAGCCGGTGGAGGACCTGACCCGCTTCGTCTACGCCCGGGAGGCGCCGTGACCGCGCCCGGGAAGTGCGGCGAGGAGAAGGCGGAGTTCGTGGGCGCATGGACGCGAACGCGCAGCGGCTCTCGGGCCTGCCCGTCGCGGAGCTGCTCGAGCGGCTCGGGACCTCACAGCGCGGGCTGACGAGCGAGGAGGCGCGGCAGCGGCTCGGGCGGTTCGGCCCCAATGAGCCCGCGGCGACCACGAGGCGGGAGGCGGCCGTCGTCCAGGTGTTGCGCCGCTTCGCGAACCCGCTCGTGAGCATCCTCCTGCTCGCCAGCGTGGTGTCGGCGGTCCTCGGCGACCTGACGAACGCGGCGGTCGTCGTGGTCATCGTGGCGCTGAGCGTCGCGGTCGAGTCGGTGCAGACGCGGCGATCCCACCGCGCGGCCGAGCGGCTCCGCGCCCAGGTCGCGCCCACCGCGACGACGCTGCGAGACGGGGTGTTCCGCGAGCTCCCGCGGCGCGAGCTCGTGCCGGGCGACGTCCTGCGGCTCGCCGCGGGCGATCTGGTCCCCGCCGATGCGCGCCTGCTCACGGCCAAGGATCTGCACGTGCACCAGGCCGCGCTCACCGGCGAGCCGCTGCCCGCCGAGAAGAGCCCCGACCCTGGGCCCTCGACCTCGAAGAGCCCGGGCGAGATGACCCAGGCGGTGTTCCTCGGGTCGTCGGTGGTGAGCGGCACCGCGACCGCGGTCGTGTTCGCGACCGGCGCCGACACCGCGTTCGGCGGCATCGCCCGCGCCCTCGCGACCCGCCCTCCGCAGACCGAGTTCGAGCGGGGGATGGCGCATTTCGGGGCGTTCATCCTCAGGCTCGTGCTCTTCCTCGTGCTCCTCGTCATCGCGTTCACCGCCGCGCTCGGGCGCGATCCGCTCGAGTCGCTCCTCTTCGCGGTGGCCCTGGCCGTGGGGCTCACCCCCGAGTTCCTGCCGATGATCACCACCGTCACGCTCGCGCAGGGCGCGGTGCGGCTCGCTCGCGAGCGGGTGATCGTCACCAACCTCTCGGCGATCCAGAACTTCGGCAGCATCGACGTGCTCTGCAGCGACAAGACGGGGACGCTCACCACGGGCGAGATGGAGCTCGAGGCCCACGTGGACCCGCTCGGCGAGCCGTCGGAGAGGCCCTTCCTCCTCGCCTACCTGAACAGCTACTTCGAGAGCGGCGTGGACAACCCCGTCGACGCGGCCGTGCTCCGCAGATCCGCGGTGAACCCGCTCGACGCGGCGGTGCTGCGCCACGAGCACCCGGACATCGACGGCTTCCACAAGCTCGACGAGCTGCCGTTCGACTTCGAGCGGCGCCGCGTGAGCGTGGTCGCCGAGCGCCAGGGCGAGCGGCTGCTCGTGACCAAGGGCGCGCCCGAGAGCGTGCTCGCGATCGCGACCTCGTACGAGACCGGCGGCGAGGTGCGGCCGCTCGACGACGGCGCCCGCGCGCGGTGCGAGGCGGTGTTCCATGCGCTCGGCCAGCAGGGCTACCGGGTGCTCGCGGTCGCCTACCGCGGCGTGCCGGCCAAGCCGGCGTACCGGCGCGACGACGAGGTCGATCTCACGCTCGCGGGGCTGCTCGCGTTCGTCGATCCGCCGCTCCCCGATGCCGCCGGGATCGTGGGCGCGCTCCGTGAGGAAGGGGTCGACGTGAAGATCCTGACGGGCGACAGCGAGCTCGTCGCCGGGCACGTCTGCCGGCAGGTCGGCCTCGATCCCGGCGAGATCGTCCTCGGCGGCGCGATCGATCGCCTCGACGATCCGGCGCTCTCCCACCTCGCCGAGCGCACCCGCGTGTTCGCGCGCGTCTCGCCGGCGCAGAAGAACCGCGTCCTCCGCGCGCTCAAGGCCCGCGGCCACGTGGTCGGCTACGTCGGCGACGGCATCAACGACGCGCCGTCGCTGCACACCGCCGACGTCGGGATCTCCGTCGCCGGCGCCGTCGACGTGGCCAGGGACGCCGCGGAGATCGTGCTGCTCGACCGCAGGCTCGACGTGCTGCGCTCGGGCATCCTCGAGGGGCGGAAGGCCTTCGGCAACGTGATGAAGTACCTGCTCATGGGGACGAGCTCGAACTTCGGCAACATGTTCAGCATGGCCGGGGCCTCGTTGCTCCTCCCCTTCTTGCCGATGCTGCCCGCGCAGATCCTCCTGAACAACTTCCTCTACGATTTCGCGCAGATCACGATCCCGACGGACAACGTCGACGCGAGCTTCGTCCGGAAGCCGCGGCGGTGGGACATCGCCTTGATCCGCCGCTTCATGATGGTGATCGGGCCGATCAGCTCCATGTACGACTTCCTCACCTTCTACGTGTTGCTCCGCGTGTTCCGCGCGCCGGCCTCGCTCTTCCACACCGGCTGGTTCGTCGAGTCGCTGGCCACGCAGACGCTTGTGATCTTCGTGATCCGCACGATGGGCAGCTCCTTCAAGAGCTCTCCGAGCCGCGCGCTCGCGGCGACCACGCTCGGCGTCGTGGCGATGGCCCTCGTGCTGCCGTACAGCCCCTTCGCCGGGCTGCTCGGCTTCGTGCCGCTGCCGCCCGGCTTCTTCCTGTTCCTCGCGGGCGCGACGCTGACCTACCTCGCCATCGTCGAGGCGATCAAACGCGCGCTGATGCGGCGCATCTTCGCGTGACACGGGGCCGCCCTTCGGCCGCCGGTGCCCGGCGCGAGACCGACCCGGCCGGTCAAAAAGATGCTGTCCCGGAGGTCACGACCAGCGCCGGCGCTCGTCGCGAGGCCACGGACAGGTCGCGATCGACCGCGGGGGATCTTTTCGGCCCGGGAACAGGTCCAGATCAAAAGAGATGGATCTTTTCATACAAGCCGTGTGGTCCCGACCAGGCCGTCGGCTCGAGAGGAGCCTCGCGATGGGTCGAGACCATGCGGGGGCAGCCGAACGAGGGACCGGAGAGGTCGAGATCCCTCGGCAGCGCGGCCCCGCGGAAACGCGGCAGTACGCGCTCCTGCAACCCGACCGACGGCTGAGCCGAACGCCCAGCCTTCCATGCGCTAATCGCCTTGTTCTGAAGCCTTTGCAGAGCGCCGCCCCCCTCGCGCGCGGTCACGACCGAGACGGGAGGCATTCCCCGTTGCGGTGCTTTTTGCGGCCCGCAGAGAGAATTTTCGTCGCTCGCGCGCAATGCTTCGCGTCAACATCGCGCGGGACGCGCGGCGCTTCTGCACAGCCGGCTGCACCGACACGGTGGTATCAAAAGCAACGCCCCACTGGATTGGGCCAGCGCGGCGTTGTGGTCCCCTCGAGTGCGCCGAGATGAACCGTGCGTGCTTCTAGTAGTTTGGCAGGCCATCCACGGCGAGCGGCCGCCCTGGTAGCCGTCCTTGCCTCCACGTTCCCCCTGCAGGCCGCGGCCGCGGATCCTCCTCCGCGGTCCCGCGAGGTGCAGGAGCTCATCGATGAGGCTGAGCAGGCCGCCAAGCGCCTCGATCTCGCCCGCGCCCGCGAGTACTGGGCGCGGGTCAACGTCCTCGAGCCCTCGACGATGGCGGTATGTCAGCTCGGCGTGTTCGACTTGCGGCTCGACCGCATCGAGAAGGCCGCGGAGGAGCTCACCGCGTGCGTCGAGCGGATGCCCGAGCCGACGAATGACGTCGAGCGCCGCCGCTACGAGGTGAGACGCGCCGACCTCGCGGCGGTGCGGCAACGCGTGGCCGAGCTCCACGTGAGCGCCCCGCCGGGCACCGCGCGGATCCTCGTGGACGGTCGCGAGGTGAGCGCGGGCGGCCGCGTCTTCCTCGCGCCCGGACAGCACGAGGTCACGGCGACGGGCAAGCAGGGGGAGGTAGCCCGTGAGCTCGTGAAGGTAGCGGCGGGCGACGGACGACAACGCTGTATGGCTCTGGACTGGCGAGAAGCCCAATGCGCCGGCATGTCCGGGTCACCGGCTGGACTTCTGGGAGGGTTGGGCTGACGTGGGTGCCGTCGAGGAGTGCGGCGTGTGCACGTGCGGACCAGCCCTCTGCACGTTGCCGTCGAGCGTGACAGCACACAGATCGCTGCGCTGCGGCGACTATGGCACGCAGATCGTTTTCGATGATCACGACGCGGACGAGGATCGCGCGGGTGTGTGCCGCAAGGCTGCTCCTCCTGTGCCGAGCGAGGTATTCGCCTCGGTTACCTTCGACCCGCCGACCCTCGCTGCCGAGTGCGCCGCCTCGCCGTCGTTCGACCCCCCGCCGATCTTCGGTAACTTTGCAAAGGCCTGTCCGATGGAATCACGTATTCATCCACCGACACAGAGTGAATGGCAAGCGTGCATCTCCCCCGAAGATGACGGACTGTGTCCGCCAGGGTTCGATATCCGACTGGAGTTCAAGGAACGAATCGCAGACGCGCGGACATGCACTCCATGTTCCTGCGAGGCTCCAGTGGGAGGGAGCTGCGAGGCTGAACTGCTCGTGTACGCCGAAACCAGTTGCATCACCAAGATCATCGGGGGTGGGTTCGGCGTCGACCAGAACGACATCCGATGCACCGACATCGATCCCCTTCCGATCGCAGCGATGCGTGCGGTGCTTACCCATGAAGATCCGGGCACGTGCGCGCCGACGTCGCACGTCTCCCAGGTAATCGGCGATCTCGTCAGCGGAGAACCGCGCGTTTTCTGCTGCTCCAAGAACTTCAACTGAAGGGCGGTACCCACGATGCGACCGAATGCATCATCCCTCCTTGCAGTGTTCGCACTGCTCGGGTGCTACTCGATAGACCTTCCACCAGAGCTACCGAAGCCCGATCCGACCAAGGAAGTCTACGTTCTCCAGGAGGGCGCAGGATCATTCAAGCAATGCGAGGCGTTCAACGATGAGCTTGCGTGGGAAGGATTCTTCGAAGCAGAGGGGTTCAGCGCGGAGGACAAGTGTGAGCCCTGCGAGTGTGCTCCGGCCGAGTGCGCACTGCCGTCGAAGGTGACCGCCAACGCATCAGTTTGTCCTGGCGAGGACGCCGTCGGCACGCTTGAAGCCGACGCGTCGTGGGATGGTTCCTGCACCGCGGCCGAAGAGCCGATCCCGGGCGACGCCTTCGCTACAGTGACCTTCGAGCCGCCGACCCTCGCCCCGTGCGCTCCGGTGTCTCCGGTACCGAAACCGTCGATGGGCAGCCTACGGTTCATCAGGGTCTGCAAGTCCGATCCTCCCGGGTATGCGCCGTCGCTCAGTGTAACGTGCTATCCTCCTCAGGAAAACGGCGAGTGCTGGAAGGGGTACGACCGCAAGTTTGAAATTCCCATGCTCAACGACACCCGCCAATGCTCTCCGTGCTCTTGCGGCGCACCGAGCGGCGGTAGCTGCACGGTGAAGACCACGCTGTACCAGGATCCATACTGCGTCAGCGATGTCGCAGCCGAGGTCCTCGCCAATCAAGATGACCCTATTTGCACCAGGACGACGAACGCGCCGCTTGCGTCGATGCGATCGCGGTTCACGGTGAACGAGCCTGGCACGTGCGCCCCGTCGACCGAATCCGAGATCGTGAGCGGCTCCCTGGAGCGGGGGATCACACACGTCTTGTGCTGTGATCGCTAGAGCGGTAATCCTATTGAAAGTCGCCTGGAACGGCAAACATAGTCAACGCTTCGCCGAACAGTGCTCTCACGCGTGTCAACCGCTTCATGAGTGCACGCTCCTGCCACGACGCTCCACCGGCGGCGGTCGGGGCACGCATGCGGCGGGGCGAGCCCGTGCGCGGCTGCCCCGCATCGGCAGACAACCGCTGCCCATCACACCAGGAGCTCGGCGCGCCTCGCGGCCGAGCTCGCAGCGCCAGGCAGGCCGGCCCGCGCGCTCCGGCGCCGGTACGCTCGTTGCTCGATCTGGATCCACGGAGCCTGGATGTGATGAATGGCGGCGTCCGATCAGAGCAGCAGATCGCACAGCACCGCGCGGCCGGTCCCGACGACGCGCTCGATGTACGTCCACGCGCCGGAGGACCCGTGACGTGAAGCGGGCGGCGACCTACCGCGAGGCGGTCCGCTCCGGGCTGCGCGAGGCGCTCCGGCGCGAGCCGCGGGCCTTCCTCATGGGCGAGGACGTGGGCCGCTACGGCGGCGCCTACGCGTGCAGCGCCGGCCTGCTCGAGGAGTTCGGGCCGGAGCGGGTCCGCGACACGCCGCTCGCCGAGTCGACGTTCGTCGGCGCCGGCATCGGCGCGGCCCTCGGCGGAGCGCGGCCGATCGTCGAGGTGATGACGGTCAACTTCAGCCTGCTCGCGCTCGACCAGATCGTGAACAACGCGGCGACGCTCCGGCACATGTCCGGCGGCCAGTTTTCGATCCCGCTCGTCGTGCGCATGGCCACGGGGGGCGGCCGCCAGCTCGCCGCGCAGCACTCGCACAGCCTCGAGAACTGGTACGCGCACGTGCCCGGGCTCAAGGCCCTCGCGCCCGCGACGGTGCAGGACGCGCGCGACATGCTGCTCGCCGGGCTCGATGATCCAGACCCGGTGGTCGTCTTCGAGCACCAGTACCTCTACCCCATGGAGGGCGAGCTCGACGACGAGGCGCCCCCGGCGGCTCCCTTCCGCGCGGAGGTGCGGCGCGCGGGCCGCGACGTGAGCCTGATCGCGCACGGCGGCTCGGTCCCGAAGGCGCTCGCCGCGGCCGAGCAGCTCGCGGGCCGCGGCGTCGAGGCCGAGGTGCTGGACCTCCGGTGCCTGCGGCCGCTCGACGAGGAGGCGATCCTCGCGACCGTGCGGCGGACACACCGCGCCGTGCTCATCGACGAGGGGTGGCGGAGCGGGTGCCTCGCCGCCGAGGTGAGCGCGCGGATCATGGAGGGCGCGTTCTACGAGCTCGACGCGCCCGTCGCGCGGGTGTGCAGCGCCGAGGTGCCGATCCCCTACGCGCGCCACCTCGAGGAGGCGGCGCTGCCGCAGGTCGCGCGCATCGTCTCCGCCGTGGAGAGGACGGTGCGGCGCGATGTCTGAGTTCCTGATGCCCTCGCTCGGCGCGGACATGGAGGCCGGGACGCTCGTGAAGTGGCGCCGCGCGGTGGGGGACCGCGTCGCGCGCGACGACGTGATCGCCGAGGTCGAGACGGAGAAAGGGCTCGTGGAGGTCGAGGTGTTCACGAGCGGCGTCATCGACCGGCTGCTCGTGGAGCCCGGGCAGAGGGTGCCCGTCGGCACGCCGATGGCCGTGATCGTCGAGGGGCGTGAGGCCGCGGCCGGCGCGCCCCCGCACGTCGCGCCCGCCACGCCTGCCGCGCGCGCGCCCGCGTTCCCTCCCTCAACGGCCGCCGCGGCGCCGCGCGAGGCCGCGCCGCCGCCCGCGGCCGTCGCGCAGGGGCCGCGCGTGTCTCCCCGCGCGAGGCGGCGGGCGCAGGAGCTCGGGGTCGACCTTGCGCGGGTCCAGGGGACGGGACCGGACGGCGCCGTCGAGGCCGTGGATGTCGAGCGGGCGGCGGCCGGCACGAAGGGGGCGGCGGCCGATGCCATGACGAAGGAGGCGTCGGCCCGCATGCGCCGGGCGATCGCGGCGACGATGGCCCGATCGAAGCGCGAGGCGCCGCACTTCTACCTCGGCACGACCATCGACCTCCGCACGGCGATGTCCTGGATCGAGCGGGAGAACGCGGAGCGCAGCGTGGCCGGGCGGCTCCTGCCGGGCGCGCTCCTCCTCAAGGCGGCGGCGCTCGCCCTGCGCGACGTCCCCGAGCTGAACGCCCGCTGGGAGGGGGATGAGGCGCCGCCCGCCCCGAGGATCCACCTCGGCGTGGCGGTGTCGCTCCGGGGCGGCGGGCTCGTGGCGCCAGCGTTGCACGACGCGGACCGGCTGCCGCTCTCCGAGCTGATGGCCGCCTTGAAGGACCTGGTCCAGCGCGCCCGGGCCGGGACGCTCCGGAGCTCCGAGATGAGCGACCCCACGATCACCGTCACGAGCCTCGGGGAGCGCGGCGTGGAGACGGTGTTTCCCGTCATCTTCCCGCCGCAGGTGGCCATCGTCGGGTTCGGCAAGATCGCCGAGCGGCCGTGGGTCGTCGAGGGCCGCGTGGTGCCGCGGCCGCTCGTGAACGCGACGCTCGCCGCGGACCACCGGGTGACCGACGGGCACCGAGCGGCCGCCTACCTCGCCTCGCTCGACGTGCTCCTGCAACGGCCGGAGGACTTTGATCGATGAACAAGGACGAGATCGAGGCCGTCGTGCGCCGGGAGCTCCAGCGCATCGCGCCGGAGGCGGACATCGGGGCGCTCGGCCCGGACCGTGAGGTCCGCGAGGAGCTCGACATCGATTCGATGGATTTCCTCCGCTTCGTGACGGCCCTCGACGCGGAGCTCGGCGTGAGCGTGCCCGAGTCGGATTACCGGCGGATCGCGACCGTCCGCGGGTGCACCGACTACCTGGCGAAGACGCTCGCGCAGCGAGCGGCATAGCGTCAGCCGTGCCCGCGGTCACCGCGCCGGAGCTGGCGCGCGACGTACCGCCACGCGCTCGTGCAGCCGAGCGCGAGCCCGAGCAGACCGAGGCCGGCCCGGAGCATGACGCCTGTCCGCAAGCGCGCGTCGAGCCAGCTCCCCACGAAGAGCCCGAGCAGGGCCGGCAGCACGACGAGCCACCCGAGGCCGACCAGAGACAGCGCGAGGCCCAGCGGTCGCCCCCGCTCCCACGCCCAGCGCCTGCGCCGCTCGCCGAACCGGACGACGCCCTCGTGCAAGGGGTCGCGCTCCCTCGGCGCGCGCCCCGGTCCGTCGTTTCCCGGGGAAGTCACCGCGGCTCCAGCCGAGGGACCCCATGGCGCGGCCCTGTGATCCGCAGGTGGTCGGCCACCCTGCACAGCAGCGCTCCCTCCAGGCGGCGCAGGCCGCGGGCGGCCTCCTCCTCGGCGGCGGCCGTGCGGCGATAGCGGACGAGCACGTCGCGCTCGAGCTGGTCCAGGTCGTCGCTCGCGACGGCCTCGCGGGTGAGGACCTCGACCGCCCGCCGCTCGCGGACGGTCAGCACACCGCCGCGGACCGCCACGAAGCGCTCGCGCCCGGCCTCGTCCCGGTACACGAGCACCGAGACGACGAGCACCGTGAGCAGGTCCGCGTGCCCCGGGAGGATCCCGAAGGAGCCCGTCGGGTCCTCGGCGCGGACATGGCGGACCGGATCCACCTCCGCGATCAGCGCCGCCGGCGTCACGATCGTGAGCCTCACGATCCCTTCACCCGCGCGCGCGCCTCGTCGAGCGTGCCCACCATGTACAGCGCGGCCTCCGGCCAGTCGTCGCACTCTCCGGCGAGGATCGCGTCGCACCCCCGGATGCACTCGGCGACCTCGACCATCGCGCCCGCGCGCCCCGTGAACGGCTGGGTCACGACGAACGGCTGCGTGAGGAACCGCTGGAGCCGCCGCGCCCGCGCGACCGTGCGCCGGTCCTCCGCCGAGAGCTCCTCGATCCCGAGCATCGCGATGATGTCGGCGAGCTCCCGGTACTCCGCCAGCGCGCGGCGGACCTGCGCGCTGGTCCGGTAATGGCCCGCGCCGACGACGAGCGGATCCATCAAGATCGAGCTCGAGGTCAGGGGGTCGATCGCCGGATAGATCCCCTCGCTCGACAGCTTTCGCGAGAGCACGATCGCCGCGTCGAGGTGCGTGAGGATCTGCGCGACCGCCGGATCGGTCATGTCGTCGGCGGGGACGTACACGGCCTGGATCGACGTCATGGATGCGCGCGCGGTCGAGGCGATCCGCTCCTCGATCTCGGCGATCTCCGTGGCGAGCGTGGGCTGGTAGCCCACCCGGGAGGGCAGGCGCCCGAGGAGGCCGGAGACCTCGCTGCCGGCCTGGACGAAGCGGAAGATGTTGTCGATGAGCAGCAGCACGTCCTGCCCGCGCTCGTCGCGGAAGAACTCGGCATGCGCGAGCGCCGTCATCCCGACGCGGAAGCGCGCGCCCGGCGGCTCGTTCATCTGGCCGAAGACGAGCACCGTCCGGTCGAGCACCCCCGAGGAGCGCATCTCGATCCAGAGCTCGTTCCCCTCGCGCGATCGCTCGCCGATCCCCGCGAACACAGCGATGCCACGCTGCTTCGAGATCGTGCTCCGGATGAGCTCCATCAAGAGCACCGTCTTGCCGACCCCGGCCCCGCCGAAGAGCCCTGCCTTGCCCCCGCGCGCGAGCGGCGCGAGCAGGTCGATCACCTTGATGCCCGTGGGATAGACCTCACGCGCACGCACCTCGGCTTCGAGCGGCGGCGCCGGGCGGGAGATCGGGCGGCGCGGGGTGTCCGGCGGGAAGGCGCCGCGCCGATCGAGCGGGTCACCGAGGACGTCGACCAGCCGGCCCAGCGCGGCCTCTCCCACGGGCACAGAGGTCGGCGCCCCGGCGGCCGCGACGCGCGCCCCGCGCTGCAGGCCCCCGGTGAACCCGAGGGCCACCGTCCGCACGTGCTCGGGATCGAGCTGCTGCTGCACCTCGAGCACGAGGCGGCGGCCGCCGACCTCGAGCGTCAGCGCCTCGCCCGTGCGCGGGAGCGCCCCGGCGGGGAACGCGACGTCGACCACCGATCCCCGCACCCTGCGCACGGCGCCCTCGGCCCGCCCCGCGCTGGCTTCACCGCTGCCCGCCATCGTCACCCCTCCGCCTCGCGCAGCGGCTCCGCGCCGGCGGCGATCTCGAGGAGCTCGCTCGTGATCGCCTCCTGCCGCGCGGTGCGCTCCGCGCGCGAGAGCTCGTCGAGCTCATCCCGCAGGCTGCGCTGCGACGCCTCCATGGCCGCGAGGCGCGCCGCGCGCTCACACGCGAACGCCTCGCCGAGCGCCCAGACCACCTGGGCCAGGCAGTGCTCCTCGATGATCCGCGCGACGAGCGCGGCCGCCGGCAATGTGCGCAGCGGGGGCTCGCCCCGCGCCGCCCCCGCTCCGGACCCGCGCTCCGGCGGGAACAGCCGGAGCGCCTCGGGCCGCCACCCGAGCGCGCCGGCGCGCCGCGCGAACACCAGATCGACGCAGGCGATCGCGCCGCCGGCGATCGCGCCGAACAGGTCCCGCGTGAGCCGATCCGCGGCCGGTCCGACGCCCGAGATCGTCGACGGCAGCGGGCCCAAGGCCAGCGCGGCGACGCCGCGGTCGCGGCAGAGCCGGAGCCCCCGCGTGCCCAGCGCAGCGAGCTCCGCCGGCCCCGGATCGTCGCGGGCGACGCGGAGCGCCGCGTCGAGCAGCCGCTCGTTGAGCGCGCCGACGAACCCGTGCTCCGAAAAGAGGACCACGACGCGTCGGGCGCTGGCGGCGCCGGCGGGCTTCTCGAAGGGCGCGCGCCCCTCCTCCGCGTCGAGCAGCTCGAGCGCCTGGCCGAGCGCCTCCCGCGTCGCCGCGGCGTAACGCTCGAACCCCATGAAAGCGTCGTTGGCCTGCCGCCGGTGCGACGCCGCGACCGAGCGCATCGCGTCGACCACCTTCGCCGCCTGCGAGAGCGTGCGGATCCGCGCGGAGAGCTCAGCCGCGTCCATCGCCTCGCCCCTCGTCGCCGCGAGCGCCGACCTCGGCCGCCATCGCGGCCAGCTCGGCGAGGAGCGCGCGGCGCTCCTCCGGCGTGGGCTCGAGGCCCGCCTCGAGCCGCGCGAGCGTCGCGGGACACCGCGCCGGGAGCCCGCGGTCGAGCGCCTCGCGGAACGCGTCGATCGCCGCCACCGGGAGCGGGTCGAGCAAGCCCTCCTGGAGCGCCATCAGCAAGGCGATCTGCCGCCCCACCGACAGCGGCCGGTGGAGCGGCTGCGCCATCGCCGCGCGCGCTCGACGACCGCGCTCGAGCGCTCGCTTCGTGGCCTCTTCCGCGCCCCCGCCGACGCGCGCGAACAGCTCGAGCTCCAGGAACTGCGCGTACTCGAGCCGGAGGCTCTCCGCGACGGCGCGCATCGCGGGCGTCTGCGTCTTGCCGCCGACGCGGGACACGCTCTTGCCGACGTCGATCGCGGGCTTCCATCCCTCGTTGTAGAGGCGCGGGTCGAGGAAGATCTGTCCGTCAGTGATCGAGATGAGGTTGGTCGGGATGTAGGCGCTCAGGTTGCTGGCCTGCGTCTCGGCGATGGGCAGCATGGTCAGGGAGCCGCCGCCGAGCGCCCCGGTCAGCTTCGCGGCCCGCTCCAGAAGCCGCGAGTGCAGGTAGAACACGTCGCCCGGGAACGCCTCGCGCCCCGGGGGCTGGCGCAGCAAGAGCGAGATCTGCCGGTGCACGAGGGCGTGGCTCGTGAGGTCGTCGAGGACGAGCAGCGCGTGCCCACCGCGCTCGACGAAGTGCTCCGCCATCGAGCAGGCCGCGTAGGGGGTGAGCCACTGGAGCCCGGCCGTGGCGTCCGGCGCGGCGACGACGCACGTTGTCCGGTCCTTCGGGCCGTAGCGGCGAACGGCGTCGATCACCGCGCCGACCGAGGACGAGGTCTGGCCGATCGCCGCATAGATGCAGACGACATCGGTCTCCCGCTGGCTCAGGATCGCGTCGACCGCGATCGCGGTCTTTCCGGTGCCGCGGTCGCCGATGATGAGCTCGCGCTGGCCGCGCCCGAGCGGGAGCATCGCGTCGATGAGGAGGATCCCCGTGAAGAGCGGCTCGGCCACGGGGTCGCGATCGACGATGGACGGCGCCCGGCGCTCGATCGGCGCGCGCGCCCGGGAGACCGCCGCCCCGCCGAGCGGGCCGCCCCCGTCGATCGGCACCCCGAGCGGGTCCACGACGCGCCCGAGCAGCGCCTCTCCAACGGGCACGTCGATCACCGTGCCCGTCCCCTGGACGGCGGAGCCCGCGGCGATGCCCCTGTCCGGACCGAGCAGCACGCAGCCGATCGCGCCGGGATCGAGCGCCACCGCGAGGCCGCGCGTGCCGTCCTCGAAGACGAGGACCTCGTCGAGCTTCGCGCTCGGCAGGCCGCTGACGGTCGCGATGCCGTCGGCCACGCGGAGCACGCGCCCGACCTCCCGCGCCTCCGGTCCGAGAGGAAGGCCGCGCGCGCGGTCTCTCGCCCGTCCCACCCAGCCGCCGAGGTCCTCAGCAAGCCCCATCCCGCACCTCGAGGGCGGCCGCGATCCGCTGGAGCCACGCCCGGTAGCTGAGCTGCCACACCCCGTGGGGGAAGCGCAGCTCCAGGCCGGCGACCATCGATGGATCGACCTGGAACGCCAGGGCCACAGGGCGCGCGGCGACCCCCGAGAGCCACGCGCGGAGCCGCTGCTCCGCGTCCTTCCCGAGCGGGCTCGCCGAGACCACCTCCACGCGCCCATCGTCGAGCTGCCGGGCGACGAGCCGCCGCTGCTCCGGCTCGTCCAGGGTCTGCATGGCCCGGGCGACCAGGAGGGCGTCCTGCCCCGGCGACGCCTCGCGGAGCAGCCTCTCCGCGATCGTGATCGCGAGATCGGTCGCCTGCGCCTCGAGCTCGCGGAGCGCGCGTGCCCGCTCCTCCGCGATCTCGGCCCGTGCCTGCTCGATCAGGCAGCGCGCCTTCTGCTCCGCCTCCTCGCGGACCCGCTGCGCCTCCCCTTCGGCGCGGCGCAGCGACGCCTCGAGCTCGCGGCGCCCCTCCTCGGCGAGCGCC
This sequence comes from Sorangium sp. So ce375, assembly GCF_051473855.1. Classification (NCBI taxonomy): domain Bacteria; kingdom Pseudomonadati; phylum Myxococcota; order Polyangiales; family Polyangiaceae; genus Sorangium; species Sorangium sp. So ce375. The sequence goes on along the minus strand of NZ_CP150335.1, from coordinate 6,312,995 downwards.
GCGCGGCTGACCTGCGCCTCCTGCTCGGCCCGCTGCGCCCGCGCGCGCTCCTCGCGCGCATCGCCGAGCAGGGCCGCGGCGTCCCGCTGCCGCGCCTCGACGATCCTGGCCACCGGCTTCCACAGGAAGCGCTGGAGGAGCCAGGCGAGCACGAGGAAGTTGAGCGTCTGCAGCGCGATGTTCCAGCCGGAGACGTGCATGGCTCAGCGCACGAACGGGTTGGCGAAGAGCAGGACGAGCGCGACCACGAGGCAGTAGATCGCCGTGGCCTCGATCATCGCGAGGCCGACGAACAGGGTCCGCGCGATCGTCGCGCTGGCCTCCGGCTGGCGGGCGATCGCCTCCATGGCCGCGACGATCGCGCGGCCCTCGGCGAACGCCGGCCCGACGGCCCCGGCGCCGACCGCGAGCACGGCGCCGAGGATGCTCAGGCTCTCCGCGCTCACGCGGCCCTCCCGTCGACCTGCTCCTCGATCGCCGCGCCGACGTAGACGGCCGCGAGCACGGTGAAGATGTACGACTGCACGATCCCCACGAACAGCGCGAACGCCATGACGGGGATGGGGACGAGGAGGCCGGCCACCGAGACGACCACGGCGAGCACGAGCCCGTGGCTCATGATGTTCCCGAGCAGGCGCATCATCAGGGAGAAGGTCCGGGTCGCCTGCGAGAGGAGGTGGATCGGCGCGAGCAGCGGGCTCGGCTCGAGGAAATGCTTGAGATAGCCGAGCAGGCCGTGCGCGCGGACGCCGTAGCCCGCGACGGAGAAGAAGACGATGAGCGCGAGCGCGAGCGGCGTCTCGATGCGCTCGGTCGGCGCATGCACCATGGGGAGCACGCCGGCGCAGTTGGCGGTGACGAGGAAGAGGAAGAGCGTGCCGAGGAGCGGCAGGTAGGGCGCAGGATCGCGCCGGAGGACGGCGCGGATCTGATCGCCGATCGCGGCGACGACGACCTCCGTGGCGGCCTGGAGCCTGCCTGGCCTCACGGACAGCCGCCGTCCGATCAGGGCGCTCGCGCCCCCGAGCGCCCCCGTGATGGCGACGCTCGTGAGCATGGTCTCTGTGACGGGCACCGGACCGAGGCGGAAGAGGACGGGCTCGGCGAGCGGCGAGCTCATGCGCGCCTGTCCTCCGTCGGACGCAGGCACGCCCGCGCGACCATGCAAGCCACGGCCTGGACGAGCGCGAACCCTGCCACGACGGGCAGGAGCGCGCGGCCGTCGAGCCGCGCGATCGCGGCGAGCGCCGAGAGCAGCAGGATCCACCGCCCCGCGTGCAGCAGCAGCGCCCGCGCGGTGGCGCCTTCGGCGAGGAGCCGGCGGACGGAGCGGGCGAGCGCACCGAAGAAGGCCGCCGCGAGCGACGCGCCGACCAGGGACCAGATGAGGGACGACATGCCGTTCTCCTTGCGCTCCGGGCCGCCCGCTCCGCGCGCCGGCGGCGCGCCGGACCAAGTCGGATCAATAAGAGAGCGGCGCCCGATCGAAAGGCGTGATCCCGCGGCCCCGGAACGGACGTGACGACGTGACGGCGACCCCGAGCTCCGGGGCGCTCGCGGCGAAGGCCAGCCCGGCGCCGCGGAAGAGCCGCAGCGCGCGTGTGCGTGCGCTGCGCGAGCAGCGTGTGGAGCGGCCGTGGCCGCCCGGGCGGCGTGGGCTCTTTGTCGCCACTTCAGCGCCGAGGGCAAGAGCCCGCGCCGGGTACGGTGGTTGCGTGCCGGTCAGGGGAGGCGATGATGGAGGCGCCGAGGCAGATCAAGAAGCTTCGCAGCGCGGGAGAGCCGCCGCCGAACCTCGCCGACTACACGGAGGCGTGCCGCCGCTTCTCGTGGGCGGAGGCGCGGGCCGAGCTGACCGGGTTGCCCGGCGGACAGGGGCTCAACATGGCTTACGAAGCCGTGGACCGCCATGCTGAGGGCGCTGGCAGGGAGCGCGTCGCGATCCGCTGGCTCGGCAAGGACGGAGAGCGGGTGGACATCCGCTACGGAGAGCTCGCCGAGCTCACGGCCCGCTTCGCCGGCGCGCTCGCCGGTCTGGGGGTCCGGCCGGGAGATCGCGTCTATACGCTGCTCGGCAGGACGCCGGAGCTCTACGTCGCCGCGCTCGGCGCGCTCAGGCACCAGGCGATCTTCTGTCCCCTGTTCTCGGCGTTCGGTCCAGAGCCGCTGCGAGCGCGAATGAGCATCGGCGAGGCGCGCGTGCTGGTGACCACATCGCGGCTCTTCGCGCGCAGGGTCGCGCCGATCCGCGGCGAGCTGCCGTGGCTCGAGCACGTGATCCTCGTGGACGGCGAGGTGCCGGGGACGCTCTCCTACCGGAGGTTGCTCGACGGGGCGCCCGCCGCGGCGCTGGTTCCGCCGACCGACCCGGAAACGCCGGCCTTGCTGCACTTCACGAGCGGGACGACGGGCACGCCGAAGGGCGCTCTCCACGTCCACGCAGCCGTGCTGATGCACCATGTGACCGGGAGGCTCGCACTCGACCTCCATCCGGACGACATCTTCTGGTGTACGGCGGACCCGGGATGGGTGACAGGCACCTCGTACGGCATCCTCGCGCCGCTGACGAACGGCGTGACCATGGTCGTCGACGAGGCCGATTTCGACGCCGAGCGCTGGTACGAGATCCTCGAGCGAGAGCGCATCACGGTCTGGTACACCGCGCCGACAGCGATCAGGATGCTCATGAAAGCCGGCGTGGAGCCCCTCCGCGCCCGCGACCTCCGCGCGCTCCGCTTCATGGCCAGTGTGGGCGAGCCCCTGAATCCGGACGCGGTGTCATGGAGCAACGATGTGCTTGGGCGCCCCTTCCATGACGGCTGGTGGCAGACCGAGACGGGGGGGATCATGATCGCCAACCTCGCCTCCGTGGATGTCCGCCCGGGATCCATGGGGCGCCCGCTGCCTGGTGTGGAGGCGGCGATCGTCCGCCGCACACGCGAGGGGGGTGTCGAGGTGATCGAGCAGCCTGACGTGGAGGGGGAGATCGCGCTGCGGCCCGGCTGGCCATCGATGTTTCGCGCCTACTGGAACAACCCCGAGCGTTATGCGAAGTGCTTCGCGGGCGGCTGGTACCTGAGCGGGGATCTCGCCCGGCGAGACGAGGATGGATACTATTGGTTCGTCGGGCGCGACGACGACGTCATCAAGAGCGCCGGGCACCTCATCGGTCCCTTCGAGGTGGAGAGCGCGCTGCTCATGCACCCGGCCGTGGCCGAGGCCGCCGTGATCGGGCGGCCGGATCCGATCGCCGGCGAGATCGTCAAGGCGTTCGTCGCGCTGAAGCCCGGGCTCGCGCCGTCGCCGGACATCGAGCGGGAGCTCATCGGCTTCGCGCGCAAGCACCTCGGGCCGGCGGTCGCGCCGCGCGAGATCGCCTTCGCCGGCTCGGTGCCGCGGACGCGCAGCGGCAAGATCATGCGGCGGCTGCTCCGGGCGCGCGAGCTCGGTCTGCCCGAGGGCGACCTGTCCACGCTCGAGGCGGCGACGGGGGCAACCGGCACGGCCGGGGAGGAGGCGCCGTGAGCGCTCTGCGGGCACCAAGCCGCCCAAGCGGCTGAGGGCCTCGCCGCGCGGGCCGAGGAGAAGGCATGACGCGGCGCGATGCGCCGTGGCTGGAGATCTCACGCCTCGCGAGCGATTACGGCGGTGACGCAGCCGAGCGGTCCAGCTCGTGCACTGCGAGCCAGCAGGGCGGTGCAAGGGGAGCGCGGCGCGAGGCAGTCGCACCGGTACACGCGCTGGACAACGCGGGGCCATGGACATGAAGACGATACTCGACGCGATAGGCAAAACGCCCCTGCTGAAGCTCGACGGCATTCACGTAAAGTGCGAGTACCTCAACCCCTCTGGATCCATCAAAGACAGGATCGCAAGGTACATCATCGAGAAGGCGGAGAAGGAAAGGCTCCTGAAGAAGGGCGGCACGATCGTCGAGGCCTCGTCCGGAAACACGGGAACCGCCGTCTCCATGGTCGGCGCCGTGAAAGGGTACAAGGTGACGATCTTCATCGCCGAGGGCCTCTCCGAGGAGCGCTACAAGATGATGAAGGCGTTCGGCGCCGACGTGCGGACCGTCCCGCGGGATCGGATGGATATCGCCGTGCAAAGGGCGAGCGCCCTGGGGAAGGAAAAGGGCCATTTCCATGTGAACCAGTTCGCCAGCCCCTGGAACGCCGAAGACCACGACAAGCACCTCGGCGGGGAGATCCTTCGCGCCTTCGGGCGCCGGCGGATCGACGCGGTCGTCGCGGCGATCGGCTCCGGCGGGACCCTGATCGGCCTCGCGAGGGCCTTCAGGCGGGTCAACCCCGAGGTCAAGGTCTTCGGCGTCGAGCCCGCCCGGTGCGCCCTCGTCTACGGGCGTCTGCACGGCCGGCCCGAGGTGTGCCGGCCCCACCGGATCGAGGGCATCGCCGACGGGTTCGTGCCTCCGCTCGTCGAGCACAATATCGAGCTCATCGACGATGTCATCCGGGTCGAGGATGGAGAGGCGATAGAGGAAGCGAAGCGGATCGCGCGCGTGCACGGCTGCTTCGTCGGGGTCTCCTCCGGTGCGAACCTCCTGGTCGCCAGGCGGGTCAAGGAGAAGAGCCCAGCGCTGAGGAACGTGGTCACCTTGTTCCCGGACGAAGGGGAGAAATACCTGAGTGAGCGATGGTTCTCGCGCTGAACGCGCGCTCGGCGCAGGTGAGCCTGCCTGGCGGGCCTCGCCCCCGACCGGCGGAGCCCGCAGGCGCGGCGCGGACAGCGGCGACGAGGAGCACGGCCACGAGGAGGAGCAGCGCGATGCCCGCCGAGAGGGCGCGGATGTGCTGCTCCCGCATCGATCGCCGCCCGGGCGGCCTCGATCCGACGAGCACGAAGTGCTCTGCGTGCACGCGCCCGCCGGGCACGCCGCGGTCGCGGAGCGCCCGCTCCACGACATTCATCATCGGCTCGGGGCCGCACACGAAGACCTCCGCGCCCTCGTAGCGGTCGGTCAGGTGGCGGTCGAGGAGCTCGCGTCCGATGAGCCCGCCCTCTCCCGTCCAGCCGGGGGGCGGGCTCTCGAGCACGTGCACCACGCAGAGGTCCATGGCGCGGGCGAGCTCTTCGAGCTCCTGCGCGAACACGATCTTGTCGACGGCGCCGCTCGCGTACACGAGGAGGACCGGGCGACGATCGCCCCGGTCGTGCAGCGTGCGGATCATGCTCATCATCGGTGTGATGCCGATCCCGCCGGCGATGCAGACGAGCGGGCGCGGAGCCCGGGGATCGAGCGCGAACGCGCCGTATGGCCCGGCGAGGTACGCCCGCGTCCCCAGGGGGGTCCGCCCGATCGTGCGCGTGAAGTCGCCGAGCTCCTTGATCGTGAGCTCCACGCGCCGCGGCGAGGCCGCGCTCGACGCGACGGTGAAGGGGTGCTGCCGGGCCGAGAACGGCGACCGGCCCAGCGTGAGCCACACCGATTGGCCGGGCTGGAACCGGAGCCCGCCATGTCCGGCCGCCTCGAGGACCAAGGTCCAGACGCGATCCTGCTCGCGGCGCACCTCGGCGACATGCCACGGTCGCCGGAGCGCCAGCAGCGGACGCAGCAGGTGGGACGCGACCAGCATCGCCGCCGGGACAGCGACGAGCGCCGTGACGGCGGCCTGCTTCGCCGACGTCGCGCTCGAGCGTCCGATCATGAGCACGTGCCAGAGCGCGATCCCCACGACGGTCACCGCCAGCAGCCCATGCCCGACGCGCCACGCTTCGTAGGGGATGCGTAGCCGGGTCAGCTGGCGCGGGACGAGCACGAGCAGCAGGAGACCCATCAGCGCGAAGGCCAGGGCCAGCGCGCGCGGCGCGCTCGCGGAGAGGTCGAGGAGGTGCGCGACGTACCAGGGCTCGGCGACGGCGAGGAGCACGACGTGCGCAGCGACGAAGCCCGCGGTCCACAGCCCGGCCTGCCGGTGGAAGAGGAGCACCGCGTCCAGGCCGAGCGCGTTGACGACGCGCCGTGCCCGCGCCCCCAGCGCGAGCTGCAGCGAAAGGAGCGCCAGCGCGACGTAGCCGAGCCCTGCCGCGATCTCCACCGCGAGACCTCGTCCTTTCGGGACGGCGCCGACGAGCAGCAGCAAGAGGACGCTCGCGGCGAGCGCCAGGTAGACGGCGATCCAGAGCAGGCGAGCGGCGCGCGTGCGCGCTGCCCCCCATGCTTCCACGGCCGGGGCTACTCCGGCGCGCCCGCCTCGATCCACGCGCGCACCAGCCCGGCAGCGTCTCCCCACGCGGGCGGATGGCGCTCCGGCAGGGTGTAGTAAAGGCTCTCGTCGGGCTTGCCGGGCGTGATCAACGATCTCGCGGTGCGGTATGCTGCCATGGATCCGCCCGGCGCCGTGGCGTGGCAGCGGTCACATCGCTCGGCGGCCAGCGGAGCGATCCGATCGGCGAACCGCGCCGGCTCCGGCGAGGGGGTCGAGTGGGTCTCGCTGCACGCCGCGAGACCTACGCAGGCCGCGCAGGCGATCAAGCCCGGCTTCAAAGGCACGGAGGTCGTAGGCGCGACCGAGCGCCTGGCCTGCCGCGCAGCGGCGGATGGCTCGGCGGCGATCGGGCTCTGGCGGGTGCTCATCACAGGACCTCCGGGGATACGCAGCAGACGTCCGTTCACGCCCCGTCATGCAGCCCGCGGGCCATGGCATGAAGCGGTCGCACACGCTCAGGCAAGTGGGGCGTCGGCAAGACAGCGCTCGCGTGCGAGGCTGCGATCCGGCTCGCTGGCGCCGGGACGCAAAGAGCAGAGGTCGCGGTGAAGGTGCGTCGACATCGCGCAGAGGGCATGAGCCTCGACGTCGTAGCGGCGGACCGAGACAGCGGGGCGTTGTCGGCGGCACCGGGCGGCGAGCCTCCCGCAGGGCTGCTCGTCGCCGCCATCGCGGCGCCCTTCGTTCTGCGATCCCGCGGCCGCGCGCGGAAGGCATCGCCCCTCGTCGCACCCCTCAGTTCGGCTGTCCCGGCTGGACGGGGCCGATGCGGTACGGCCGCATCATCTCATTGTCTTCGTGCTCGAGGATGTGGCAGTGCCACACGTACTGGCCGGCGGTGGTGAACCGCACCCGGATGCGCGTCACCTCTCCTGGATAGGCGATCACCGTGTCCTTGTAGCCCGTCTCCCACGGCTCCCGCGGACGTGGAGCGCCGACGAGCGGCGGCATCGGCCCTCCCGGCGAGGCCTCGATTTCCAGAGCCTGCCGATTGACCACCTCGAACACGGTCTCGTGGATGTGGATGGGATGGGCGTCGCCCGTCAAGTTGTGGAGCTCCCAGACCTCCGTGTCCCCCACCTGCGGATTCTCGGTGACATCGTCCCCCCACTCCAGCAGCTCGACCTCATTGTTCTCGATCCTCCCGAGCAGCACCGCCACCGGCGCACCCGGGAACTCCGTTTCAGCCGACGTGACCTCGCTCAGGACGAGCGGTCGCGTCCTCTTCTCGTGCGGCAGCGGCGGAGCGGGCGGCAACAGCAGGCAGCGCGGCGGTGTGCTGTGATCGCATCCCGGCGTGTGCATCACGTCGAAAGCCATGATCTGCCCGGTGGAGTCCGGGTCCGCCGGGGCGAAATCGACGCCTGGCACGCCGCTGCCGAACGGCTCGTCCGGGCCGACGTTGGCGAGGATGTGGCGGCCCTTCGGGACACGGCCAAAGTCGACGATGAGATCCGCGCGCTCGGCCGACGCCATGAGCAGCCGGTTGCCATTGGTCGCGGTGAGGTTCACCGGCGAATCCAGAAAGCCGCCCTCGTTTCCGATCATCCAGACTTCCACACCCGGGATCTGATTGAAATCCAGGATCAAGAAACGCGACTGGCAGCCGTTGAGGACGCGGAAGCGGTAGCGGCGCTGTTTGACCGCCAAGAACGGCCAGGTATTGCCGTTTACCATGATCATGTTGCCGAAGAACTCGGGATTCCAGATCGGCGGGACGTCGGTTTGCGGGATGAACGGACCCGTGATGCCGTCGAAGAAGGTCCGGGTGTCCGGGTAGAACAGCGACCCGTCCGAGTTGAACGAGCGATCCTGGATCGCGATCGGGATCTCGCGATAGTGGATGTTGGGGGCGTCGCCCCGCGATGGGGCCGGGCCGGGGAGCACGGCCGGCTTGTGGGTGCGCGCGTCCAACACCACGTCGCTCTGGCCGCCGCGGACCAGGTAGAAGCCCGCCGGACCGGCGTACACGTTCACGCGCGTCATCCCGAGGGTGTGATCGTGATACCATTCGGTGGAGGCACGACCGGCGTTCGGATACTGGGCGATCGCGAACCCAGGCCCCCAGGTCACGCCGAACTTGGCGAGCGCCTTCGCAGCGAAGAAATCGTACCAGGTGCCGCTGGTCGCATACCCCGGTGGGATGTTGGCGGCGTCGGGCAGATACCACGCCTCGGCGTAACCGTCGCTCTCGTCGCCGACGCTCACGGCGCCGTGCACGTGGGTGACGATGGGCACGGGGCCGGGGTAAGGTCCCGGCGTCTCCTTGAACTCTGTGCGCATGTCGCGGCCCGCCGTGCCTCCCGGCGGATTCGCCCAGTGCAAGGTTTGGTCGACCGGCAAGAGATGAGGCAAGTAGTTGCCGCCGGCGTCCACCAGCTCGTTGATCCATTTGATTCGCACCGGTCGTCCGTATTCAGCCTCGATCGTGAGCGACGGCGCGTGAAAGATCCGGGGCCCGCCCTGGGCGACCTTCGGCCCGTATCCCCACACCGTCGTCGCCGGGTAGGAAGGAGGCAGGATCTGCTGCGCGAACTGCCGCACGGCGATCTCGTAGTAGTCGATGAACTGGCCGCCGTGGAGCGTAATCTTGCCAGCTCGCGGCATTGCGGGTGGGACGAGCAGCGGCGTCACGTACTTGTCCACGACCAGCGGATCGAGCGTGCCGCCGGGGATCGCCGCGCACGCCGTGCGAACGGAGCCGCCGACCCTGTCGAGGAGGAGGAGGGTCGTGCCACCCGCCCCGATCTTGAAGAACTGACGTCGTGTGAACATCCCCCCACCCTCCGTGTCGAACGCTGGCCCGCAAGCATAGAGGCTGTTCGCTCGGCCGCAACCACGATGTCCTACCACGCGACTCTTGTCGTCGAGGCAGCAGGGCCGCCCCCGACGCCGATGATTGCAAGGACACGGGCGCCTCGGCGCCGGCCCAACGCCCGTGCGCCGAGCGAGCGTCAGCGCACGAAATTGACGGTGAGGGGCTGCGTCACGCCCTCGATCGGCTCTCCCTCACCGTTGCAGGCAGGGACGTATTGGCTCGACAGCGCGCACTTCGTCGCGGCCGCACACGAACCCGTGACCCGGATCCGACACGAGGTGCACTGACACGGGCTTTCCGCTAGCATCCTCGGTCTCTGCAGCACCTCCTTCGGCTGGTGATGTTCCCGGCCTCCGAGTCCGGACGGACACCATACTTCCATGCGCTCCCGCCCGCCGGCAGCGCCGGTTGTGTCTGCGAGGCGGGAGCGGGCAGAGGCTGTCCATCCCGCCGCTGTGCCGTCTGGACGGCGCCCAAGGCGACTGTGAGATGTCCGCCGGTTTTCAGCAGGTCCCGCCGCCCGGGTCGCGCCTGGGTCAATACGAGAGGAAAATGACGTCCCCGCGCAGCTGATCGAGCACGGCCTGCAGGGCCGCGGGATTGGCGCCCTCGACGAGCACCTCGGCCTCCACCCCTGCAACCTGCATGCAATGCGGGCAGACGAACACCTTGGCTCCCTTGGACATCGCAGCGGCCAGGAGCTCCTTCGCGGGGCGCTCGCTCGCGAGCGCGTCGTTATTTGAGAGATTTCGAGACGCGAGCACGGGTGCGTGCACGTCGAAGTACAGGATCGTGGACCACCCGGCATCCAGCGAGTTGCTCGCAGCCATGAGGGCCATGGTCGCCGCGTGCACATCCTCCTGGCCGCTGGTCACGTTGAACAACAAGGTCCGCTGGAGGACGTCCTCCGCGGTGGCGGGCTGCTTCGGCGCGAGGCGCAGCCGGCCCCGGTCGAGACGGCGGTGGCGAACGCCAGCCCCAGCATCCATACGCGATACACACTTCGATTCGATATTGCGGCTCGCTCTCGCTCCGCGCCGCCAACTCGGGTGGACTCCTCACTGAGTCTCGCGTCGCGGCCAGCTCGCGCTCGATCGCACGCCTGGCATCTCGTGTACAGTCTGTCGGCTCAGCAGGATGGACAAGCAGCCTGCGTACCGCGGCCCTCGTCGGGTCCGGACATCGCACCCGGACGCGACCAGAGTGGCTCGGCGGCTTCAGGCGCGATGCGTGGCGAGACAATTGCACGCTCCTCAGAGCGTCGCCGGCGATCCCAGCGACGCCGGATGGGGAGGGAGGCATGCCGTTTCGAGATCGGGCCGACGCCGGCCGCCAGCTCGCGTCGCGGCTGACCGCTTATGCGGGGCGGGAGGACGTGACACTCCTGGCGCTGCCGCGGGGCGGGGTGCCGGTGGGCTTCGAGATAGCGAAGCTCCTGCGGGTGCCGCTGGACGTGCTGATCGCGCGCCGGATCGTGGCGCCGAACAATGATCACATGACGATCGGCGCCGTCGCGAGCGGCGGCGTTCGGGTCGTCGATGACGAGCTCTGCCGAGCGCTGGGCGTCTCGGACAGGACGGTGCAGCGGCTCGCCGATGTGGAGGCCCGGGAGGTGGAGCGCCTGGAGCGCGTCTATTATGGCTGCCACAGGGCGCCCGACATCCGGGATAGGACGCTCCTTCTCGTCGACGACGGCGTAGCGACCGGAGCGAGCATGCGGGCCGCCGTGACGGCCGTCGAGCAAGGCGGCCCGGCCGGCATCGTCATCGCGGTCCCCGTCGCATCGTATGCCGCGTACGCGCAGCTCTCGGGGCGGGCACGCGAGTTCGTGTACTGCTACATCCGAGATCCCGTCTACTCGGTCGGGCTCTGGTACGAGGATTATTCGCCGGTGTCCGAGCAGGATGTCTGCCGGCTCCTCGGAGAGACGCTCGATCTGACCACATCACGCCAGGGCGCCGCCGGCCAGGAGAGCTCCCGGGAGCTTCCGCCGTGCGCGACCGGATTGCCCCGGTAGCCGCTTCGAGCGGCGCGGGTTCACCCCTGCCGGCCGGGGCTGGGCGAACGCCCTTGCCGGAGGGGATCCAGCACGCTGAGCGCGCGGGGTGTGGTCTCTGGCGCCGGAGCTGGCTGGAGGGGGGCCTTTTCAGCGCTTGCAGCCGGCTCGCCGCAGGCTTCCGCGTGGTAGCGCTCGCTCAGCGACGCATAGAGCTCCTCTTCTTGCGCGAAATGGAGCCGCAGCACCGCGTGGAGCCCATAGAGGATCCGCTGGAAATCCTGCACATCCGCGGCCGTGGGCCCGCGCGGGTCGAGCTCTCCGAGCAGCTGCTCGTACAGCCGGATCAGGCGGAAGATCTCGCGGTGCGTCGCGCTCATGGGGGCCAAAGGATCCTCGCCGCCGAGCAGTCGGGAGATGACCGGATAGACCTCGGCGTCGTCGGCCCGCTCGTGCGGGAGGAGCCGCTCGCGGAGGAAGCGATCGAGCGCATCGAGCTCTGCGCGCGCCGCTTCCCTCGCCAGGTGGTCGATGCGCTCGGCGACGACCCGCACCCGATCGAGCATCGGAATGAGCTGGTCGTGCTCCAGCTCCAGCCGGCGGCTCATGGCCTCCCCGAGGGCGGGCCTCCTCGCGCCGCGCCCGCCGCCCTGCGCCCGCAGCGCGCTCAGGATCGCGGCGACGTCGATCGCCTCCTGCAGGAGCGCGCCGGCGGCGGCTGGCAGGAAGCCGAACGCCGCCGCGCCCATCGCGAAGAGCGACAGCCCCATGCCGAGGATCGCGCTTTGCGCGGCGATCGCGCGGGCGCGGCGCGCAATGGTCACGGCCTCGGCGAAGCGATCGAGCCTGTCCACCACCAGCACCACGTCGGCCGCCTCGGCGGACGAGGTGGCCCCGCGCGCGCCCATCGCGACGCCGACGTCCGCGGCGGCGAGCGCTGGCGCGTCGTTGATGCCGTCGCCGATCATCACGGTGAGCCCCTCGGCGCGCGCCTCGCGCACGGCGGCGACCTTCTCCTCCGGCGAGCGCTGGGCGAGCACGCGATCCACGCCGAGCGTGGCGCCCACCGTCTCGGCGACGAGGGGGTGATCGCCCGTCACCATCACGACACGGCGAACGCCGACCCGCCGCAGCGCCCGCAAGGTCCGCGGCGCATCGGGGCGGATCGGGTCGTCGAGCGTCAGCGCGCCGATGACGCTGCTGTCCACGGCCACGAACACGGTCATCGCACCGGCGCGGGACGCGCGGCGCCGGAAGGCGCGGGCGTCCTCCGGGAGCGGCGCGCCCTGCGCCGCCCATTCGGCGCTCCCCACGCGGACGGCGCGCCCGTCCACATGTCCCGTCATTCCGGCGCCGGGCGCCTCCTGAGCGCCCTCCGGGAAGGACAGCCCGAGGCGACGCTCGCGGGCAGCGTGCACCAGGGCCGCGGAGAGCGGGTGCGACGAGATCTGCTCGAGGGACGCCGCCAGGCGGAGCACCTCCGTGTCGTCCTCGATCGACCGGAAGCACGTCACTCCGGTCACGCGCGGGCCGCCGAACGTGAGCGTGCCTGTCTTGTCGAGGAGCAGGATCTCGGCCCGGGCGAGGGCCTCGAGCGCGGCGCCGCCCTTCACCACGATGCCGCGCCGGGCCGAGCGCGAGATGCCGCCGACGATCGCGATGGGCACCGCGAGGAGCAGCGGGCACGGGGTCGCGACGACGAGCACGGCGAGCCCGCGGCCGGCGTCGCCGGAGAGGCCCCACGCCGCGGCCGCCATGGCGACCGAGAGCGCGGCGAACGCCAGGGCATGGCGATCCGCGAGGCGGGCGAGCGGGGCCTTCGAGGCGGACGCCTGCTGCACGAGGCGGACGATGCCGGCGTACGTGCTCTCGTCCGCGCTCGCGACGGCGCGGAGCTCGAAGGCGGGGCCGGCGTTCGTGGTCCCGCTCCCCACGCGGTCGCCAGGTGCCTTTTCGACCGGCCGCGGCTCTCCAGTCAGCGCCGATTCATCGAGGAGCGCCCGCGCGCCCACCACGACCCCGTCGACCGGCACGATCTCGCCTGTCTTGACCAGCAGGAGGTCGCCGGGGGTGACGGCGCTGATCGGGATGGTCGTGACGTCGGCCCCCTCGCGGCGGTGCGCGGTGCGGGGAGCGCGAGCGAGGAGGGCGGAGAGCTCGCGCCGGGCGCGCGCGGCCGCGTACCCTTCCAGGGCGCTGCCCGTCGCCATCATCGCGCCGATCAGCGCGCCCGCCAGGTACTCCCGGAGCAGGAGCGCGCCGCCGATGGCGAGGAGCGCGATGACGTCGACCCCGGCCCGCTTCTTCAGCACGTCGGCCAAGACGCGCGAACCCACGAGGGCGAGCGCGATGAGCGCGCCGGCCGCCCAGAGCACGTCTCCCAGGCGCGCGTGTCCTTCGGCGTGCGCCGCGGCTCCGCCTGCCAAGCCGGAGAGCGTCGACACGACGAGCGCGCCGCTCCTCAGAGACGGCCGCTCGGATCGAGGCGCGTCGCGCCGTGACGCCAGGATCCGGTGAATAGGCTGCATGCTGCTGTCCGCAGGTCTGGTCCAAGTGTCATGGCCAAGGTGAACCGGCTTGGCGCGTACTACCGTGTCTGCCAGACCCAGCAATCACCGTGCCCCGGCGACGCAGGCCATGCATCACGAGCCACATACGAGGCCGCTCGCCGTGCTTGTGGGCTGCGCTCGTGGACTGATCACGTGATCCGCTGAGCATGCATCGTGCGACAGCCGCTCCGCATGCGACCTGCCGTCGTGCGAGCGCTGGTGACGTGCGCGCTCGCCTTCTCGCTGTTCTGGAGCGATTCCGGGCGAGCTGCGCCGATCGAGCCGCGCGCCGATGTGGAGCTGTTCGCGCGCAAGGGGTGCCCTCGCTGCGACGAGGCCAAGCGCTTCGTGACCGAGCTCGAGGGCCGCCGACCCGGCCTGCGCGCGATCGTCGCGGATGTTGTCGAGGATCGCGCCGCGCTCGACCGGCTGATGGCGATCGCGGAGGGGCAGTCGATCACTGCCGTGAGCGTCCCCGCGTTCTATGTGCGCGGGGTGCTCGTCGTTGGGTACGCGGGGCGCGACGCGACGGGCCGGCGCATCGAGGCGTTGCTCGACAGCGCGCCACCGCCGGCCACCGCGGCCGACGACGCTGCTGCGTCCTGCCCTCTCACACCTCCCACGCCTCCCACGTCTCCTACGCCTCCCACGTCGGAGCAGCCACCGTGCCCCGCAGACGGCGCCGGGCCGAGCGCGGGGGTTGTCGACGTGCCCGTCTTCGGGCGCCTGGACGTCCGCGATCTTGGCCTGCCAGCGTTCACCGTCCTGCTGGGGCTCGTGGACGGCTTCAACCCGTGCGCCACGTGGGTGCTCCTCTTTCTCCTCTCCTTCCTCGCCACGCTGCGGAGCCGGGCGAAGATGCTGTTGATTGCCGGCGTGTTCGTGCTCGTGAGCGGTCTCGCTTATTTCGCCTTCATGGCTGCCTGGCTGAACTTCTTTCTCCTGGTCGGCGCCTCGCGCGCCGCGCAGATCGCGCTGGGAGCCATCGCCGTGCTTGCCGGTTCGGTCCACGTCAAGGACTTCTTCGCTTGGAAGCGGGGCGTGTCGCTCAGCATCCCCGAGTCGGTGAAGCCAGGGATCTACGCGAGGATGCGCGCTGTCGTCAGGGCGGAGAGCCTGCCCGCCGCGCTCGCCGCCGCGTGCCTCCTCGCCGTCATGGTCAACGTCGTCGAGCTCCTCTGCACCGCGGGCCTGCCGGCGCTCTACACCCAGCTCCTCGTCGAGAAAGGCCTCCCCGCGTGGAAGCACTATGCCTATCTCGCGCTCTACAACGTGGCCTACATGGCGGACGACATGGTGATGGTCGGCATCGCGGTGGTGACGTTGAGCCGCCGCAAGCTGCAGGAGAAGGAGGGACGATGGCTCAAGCTGCTGAGCGGCGCGATCATGGTGCTGCTCGGTCTCCTCCTGCTGTTCAAGCCCGACTGGCTGGCGACATGATCGCCGCGGAGGGTTCACGAGGCGATCGGTTGGCTGCTCGGCCTGCCGGCAGCACCGGGGAGGTGAGCAAGCTCGCGCCGATAGTCGAGCCGGCCGCCAGCCTGCAATCGCCGACGAAGCCTTACGGCGCGCCAGCCAATGCAGAAAGTAGGTCTAGGCCGGCGCGGCGCCGCGCTCCTCCGCCTCCGGCGGGCGCAACGGGAGCTCCACCACGAACGTCGCGCCCGCGCCCGGCTCGCTCTCCACCCGGATGGATCCGCCGTGCGACGCCACGATCGAGCGTGCAATGAAGAGCCCCAGGCCGAGGCCCCCGAAGTTGCGCACCGACACCGCGCGCTCGAAGCGCTCGAAGATCTTGCTCTGATCGGCCTCCGCGATCCCGATCCCCTGATCCCGGACGACCAGCAGCGCGCGATCGGCCTGCCTCCGCACGCCGACGAGAATCCCCCTGCCTGCGCCGTACTTCATCGCGTTCGACAGGAGGTTGATGAGCACCTGCTCCATGCGAGATGGATCCCAGCGCCCGACCACGGGCTCGTCCAGCTCGAGCTGGACGCTGCAGTGAGCGTCGGCGAGCTGCTGGCTCATCCGGTCGACGACCTCACGCGCCAGGGCCGCCAGATCGACAGGCGCGCGCGCGAGCGTCAGCCGCCCGGCGTTCAGCCGTGTGACGTCGAGCAGCTCGTCGACCAGGTGCCCGAGCCGCGCGATCTGGCGATTGACGACCTGAAGCGCGGCATGGATCCGCTCGGAGGGGAGCTCCGCGCGCTGGTAGCGATGCAAGAGCCGCTCGACGCGCTGCGCCTGCAGCTGAAGCGAGGTCAGCGGGGTCTTGAGCTCGTGGGAGGCGACGACGAGGAACTCATCCCTCCGCGCGATGGCCTCCTGGGCTTCAACGAACAGACGGGCGTTGTCGAGGGCGAGCGCCGCACGGTACCCGAGCTCCTCGGCCAGCCGCAGGTCGGCAGGGTCGTAACGGCGTCGGGGCACGGTCGCCAGCAGGGTCATGGCTCCGAAGCACCGGTCGCGCGCGAGGAGAGGAACCCGGAGGAAGGCGTGAATGCCGAGCTGCCCGAGGAGGGGCGCGGCGTCGATGTCGCCCACGCTGGGCCGTTCCGGCGACTCCGCCGCCAGGGGCCGCAGCGCGTCCATCACGGCGTCGGCCCGCCCGGCGAGCACGCCTGCGGAGACAAAGTGTCCCGGGGCGCCGCGGGCGAGGTCCACGTCGATGACGCACTGGTCGGCCAGCTCGGGCACCGCGAGCTGCGCCACGCTCTCGAGGGTCGCGCTGTAGCCGAGCGCCATCAGCTTGCGGCTCGCCTCGGCCAGGAAGCGCTCGGCCTGCTCGGTGGCCTTGAGCGCCTGTTCCGCTCGCCGCCGCTCGGCGTTCTCCTGCTCCAGCTCGGAATACAGCATGGCGTTTTCCAGCGAGATCGCCGATTGCGACGCGAGCAGCTCGATGACGCTGAGCCGCCCGGGAGTGAAGGCGCCGGTGACGAGGTTGTTCTCCAGATAGAGCAGGCCGATGAGCCGGGCCTCGCGCATGATTGGGACGCACAGCACCGATTTCGGGCGCTTGTGGCTGAAATACTCATCCTCCATGAACGGGTGGCGGGCGGCGGCGTCGTCGAGCAGCACGCGCTCGTGGCTCCGGCGAACGTAGTTGAGGACGGCCTCTGGCAGCGCGGCGGAAGACGCCTCGCTCGCGCCGAGCAGCCGCACCGCGCCCCCCGGCGCCTCGATCGCCGCGGTCCACGGGCGATCTTCCCGGACCAGCAGGACACATCCCTCCTCGGCGCCTGCGTGCTCGACCACGAGGCGAAGCAGCGTCTCGAGCAGCCGCGGGAGCTTGAGCTCGCCGGAGATGCTCTGCGAGGCCTTGACCACCGACAGGACGTCGAATTGCTCGGCTCGTACGGCGAAGGTGACGGTGGGGGTGATCGGCTTTCGCGGGGCGAGGTGGGGGTAGCGCTGATCGAGCTGCTCCACCTTGGCGTGGGCGCCCCACGTGAAATAGCCGGCGCGGGCCTTTCGCAGGTGGGCATCGGCGGACGTGGAGAGGCCGCGCGTGCGGTAGAACGCCGCGGCGAGCTCGCAGGCGATGGCCTCGTGCTGCGCGAAGCCGCCCTCCCGCGCCGACGCGATGGCCTGTTCGTAGAGCCGGATGGCCTCCAGGTCCTGCCCGCGGAGCCGGGCGATCTCGGCGCGGACCAGGGCGTGTTTGTGGAGGAAGTTGTCGGGGCCGTTCCTCGCCCACGCGCCGAGCTGCCGCTCGCATTCGAGGACCCGCTCGGGGAGCGCACGCAGCGGGGAGGGCCCCGCCTCGTGCGCCTCGTGCGCCTCGTGCGCCTCGTGCGCCTCGTCGAAGAGGGCCGCTAGCGAGAGCGCGAGATAATAGAAGTTCTCGGCGATGAGCGCGTATGGCTCGCTCTTGAAGGGGTGCTCGACCATCACGCGGGTCGCCGCCGCGGACGCCTCCCCGAGAGAGCCGAGCACGAAGAGCACCTGGGCCTTCAAGCCGTAATAGACGCTGCGAATGCGCTGCAGATCCCCCTCCTCCAGCCGCGCCTCGAAGGCTGGCGGATCCAGCTCGGACCCGTCCAGCATCGAGAAGCGGACCGGCCTCCCGCGTAGCGTCTGAATCATGGCGTGGCCGCCGAGGAGGGCGCTGTGCACCAGCGCGTGACCGGCCCTGCGCACGACGCCGAGGCGCTCTTCGACCTCGTGGAGCACGTCCTCCAGCGGCTCGCCAGAGAGCAGCCGGAACAGCGCGGACCAGAGGCAGTTGAAGCACGCCATGTTCAGATTGCCGGACTCGACCGCGGCGCTGAAGCCGGCGCGCGCGTACGGATACGCCTCTCGGTAGTGGCGCGTCCAGAACACGACATGCTGTCCGAAGGCCGTGAACACCACCGATTTCGTGGTGAGGAGGCCGCTCCTGTCTGCAAGGTCGCAGCCGAGCTTGCCGAACCGATAGGCATCCTGGTATCGCCCGAACCTCGGGCCGATCACCCTCGCGAAGGCGGCGAGCGCGTACGCGGAGCTCTCGGCGTTGCCGTGGCGCAGGCTGAGCTGGACCATGCGCAGGACGATGAGAAAATGCAGGTTCGGGTCCGCGAAGAGCGCAGGGAGGGACAGCCCCTGCAGCACGCCCATCGTGAGCTTCATCTCCGGGTGCGTCATGGGGGGCAGGTGGATCAGGTCCTCGATCGCCCGATTGCCCAGGGCCTGCCAGACGCCCTCGGTCTCCTCGTCGATCTGTGCGTCGGTGGGCTGGAGCGGCAGATCGATGCCGCCGGCGCGGAGCCACGCGAGCCCGATCTCCAGCGCGCGGTTGCATTGCCCGCGGGTCTGGTAGAAGGCGAGGGCGAGCTCGACGGCGGCGGCCGTCTCGCGCCGGGTCCTCGCGTGCCCCATGAGCTCTTTCAGGAGCCGCGCGGCCTCGTCGAAGCCGCCGGTGATGTACGCGGCGTGCGCGCGCTCGAGCGTCAGGTCGTAGGTCAGCTCGCGCTGCGTCTCCCAAGAGTCCGGCGCGAGCAGGGAATGGCCCGCGGCGAAGAGCGCGGCGGCGGACTGGAAGGCTGCGGCGGCCTTGGCCTTCCTGCCGGCGCGGAGGTTCAGCGCAGCGACCTCGTCCCGCTCCGCCTGGGAACGGAGGAGCGCGGCGCCGCGGTTGAGGTGGCCGACGACGTCGAAGAGCGCCTCGTCGCGCTCCTCCGCGCGCTGCGCCCTGAGGAGCAGCCGCCCGATCCCGAGGTGCATCGCGGGGCGCTGTTCGGCCGGGATGAGCGAGGTTGCGGCCTGTTGCACCCGGTCATGGAGGAATCGATAGGCAGAGCCCCGGCGGAGCAGCAGCCCCTCCCGCACGGCCTCCTCGAGCGCGTCGCGGAGCTCCGCCGCCGGACGGTTCGCGACGATCGCGAGGGCGTCGAGATCCAGGCTGCTGCCGAGGCACGCGGCGAGCGCGAGCGCGTCCCGCGTTGGGATCGAGAGCCGCTTCAGCTTGGCCGCCATCAGCTCGACGACGTTGTCGGCGAACCCCTTGTCGCGGATGGCGGCGATGTCCCACCGCCATGCCCTCTCGTCTGCGTCAAAGGCGATGAGCCCCTCCTGGTGCAGCGCGATCAGGAGCTGGAGCACGAAGAACGGGTTGCCGCCGGTCATCTCGTGGACGAGCCGTGAGAGCGGCTCGACCTGGTCTTCAGGCGCGTGGACCGCCTCGGCGACGAGCGCCCCGACGTGGGCGGCGGAGAGCGGCTCGAGGACGAGCTCCGAGACGGCGGCGCCGCGCTCCTGCGACTCGGCCAGCGTGGGCCGCAGCGGGTGCGCGGGGCCGACCTCGTTGTCGCGGTAGGCGCCGATCAAGAGGAGGTGCTCGGACCCGGCGTAGGTGGCGAGCTGTTCGAGCAAGAGGAGGCTGGCGGCGTCGGCCCACTGGAGATCGTCGAGGAAGAGCGCCACGGGGTGTCCCTTCCGGGCGCACGCCGCGAGGAAGCGCTGGAGCGTCGCGAGCAGCCGGCCCTGGGCCTCGGCGGGCGGGAGCTCGGGCACGGGCGGCTGAGGGCCGAGGAGCAGCTCGAGCTCCGGGAGCACGTCGGCGAGCAGCCTCCCATTTGGGCCGAGGGCCTCCCGGAAGCGCTGTCTCCAGAGCTCGACCTGCTCCTCGCTCGCGCCCAGGATCTCCTGCAAAAGCGCCCGGAACGCCTGGAGGAAAGCGCGGTAGGGGACGTCCCTCGCGGTTTGATCGAACTTGCCGGAGAGGAAGAACCCCTGCTCCCTCACGATCGGCCGGTGCAGCTCGGCGACGAGCGACGACTTGCCGATGCCCGAGTAGCCCGACACGAGCACGAGCTCTGGCCGGCCCTCCGCCACCACCCGCTCGAACACGGCGAGCAGGGCCTCCACCTCGCGCTCGCGCCCGTACAGCCGCTGGGGGACCTGGAACCGGTCCGAGAGGTCGCGCTGACCGAGGGCGAAGGGCGGAATGGCGCCGCTCGTCCGCCACATCGCGAAGCACTCGTCCAGGTCGTGCCGCAGGCCGGCCGCGCTCTGGTAACGCTCCTCGGCGGCCTTGGAGAGCAGCTTGAGCACGGCCTGCGACACGAGCGGAGGAATCGAAGGGACGAGCGCGTGCGGCGGGACCGGCTTCTGCGCGATATGGCAATAGACCCACTCGACGGGATCGCTGGCCTGGAACGGCAGGGTGCCCGTCAGCATTTCATAGAGGACGACGCCCAGGGAGTAGAGATCGGTCCGCTCGTCGATCCAGCGGTTCATCCGGCCCGTCTGCTCCGGGGCCATGTACGCCAGCGTCCCCTCGATGAGCCCGACGTGCTCGAGGTGCTGGAGCTCGCGGGGTATTCGGGACGCAATCCCCAGGTCGGTGATCTTCACCTCGCCGGTGGCGGGGTGGAGGAGCAGGTTTTGAGGCTTGATGTCCTTGTGGACGATGCCGTGTCGATGCAGCCCGGCGAGCGCTTCGACCAGGCGGACGGCGAGGGGGAAGAAGCGCTCGAGCGATATCGGCCCATCAAGGAGCCGATCGAGCGATACGCCGCCGAAATCCTCCAGGACCAGCGCCGGCTGATCGCCGAGCACCTCGAGAGCATAGGGCTTGACGACGGCCGTGGCCTCGAGCGGCCGGGCGATCTCGTATTCGTGACGCAGTCGCTCGCGGGCATGGGGGCTCGCGTGATCGCGCCGGAGGACCTTGATCACCACGGGAAGGCCGTCGTCTTCGCGAATCCCCCGGTAAAGAAGGGTGTCTGACCCTTCGTAGAGGACCTCGATGACGGCGTAACGGGTCGATACCCCGGGATCGGAGCGGACGGGAATGGTGGTATCCACAGAAGCCCCACGACGGGTACCGCGAAGCATGTGCCATGCTCGGCGCCCATCGCCATCGCTTTGAGCGGGCGGGGCGCCGGACGTCATCCATTTCCCATCTCACGCCCGCGGAACGCCGCGCGCACGCCGCGCCCCACGCCGGGCCATCCTGTCGATGACATCGTGGCAGGACTGCCCCGCACGCTGGCTCGCAAACGCCATCGTCGTGCGCCGCTCGACCGAGCTCTCGTGCAGCAGTGCGCAGAAGCGCTCGATCGTCACCTTCGTGGACATTGCCGGCGCGGTCCTCGAGGGCGTCCACCTGCTCCGCGCCCGTAGCTCCAACGTAGGATAGCGCGGGGTTGCGATTCACGACGTCGGCGCGAGCGCGGCGAGGGCGGCCTCGACGGCGAGCGACTTGATCTTCTCCATCGGCACGTCGGTGAACTCGACGGTGCAATCGGAGAGGCCGCCGATGGAGACCACCGCGCGGGCGCGGGCGGCGAGCGAGGGGCGCGGGCCGATGAGCAGGCGCATCAGGCGGCGGCGCCACTCGATCATGCGCATGCCGAGGTCGAGGTAGGCGAGCGTGGCGAGGTCGCGGACCACCATCGTGAGGGTGTCGCGGTGGCGGTGCAGGAGATCGAAGTAGTCCGCGAGCAGGTCGCGCGGGTCAGGCTGCGGGCCGCCCTCGCGCTCGGCGATGAACGCGTCCATGTCCGCGAGCAGCGGCTCGACGATGCTGGCGACGAGCGCTTCGCGCGAGTCGAAGTGGTAGTAGAGCGCAGGCTTGGTGATGCCGAGGTGATCGGCGATCTCGCGCAGGCTGGTCCGCTGGACTCCCTGGCGCGCGAACAGCTCGCGCGCCGCCGCTTGGATTCGCGCCTTTGTGTCGGAGGGCCGGGCTCGGGTCATCCGCGCAGTGTAGCGCTTACTTACCGGTCGGTAAGCCTTGTGCAGGGCTGGGTCGCGTGCTTACCTATCGGTAAGTAAGGAGGGGCCCATGGAGATCCTCATTTCGGGCGCCAGCATCGCTGGTCCGGTGCTGGCCTACTGGCTCAAGCGGCACGGATTTCGGCCCACGGTGGTGGAGCGCGCGCTGACGCTGCGCAAGACGGGGGGCCACGCGGTCGACCTGTTTCGGCCGGCGATGGACATCGTCGAGCGCATGGGCGTGCTGGCGCGGGTCGAGGCCAAGAAGACCGGCACCGAGCGCATGACGCTGGTGCGCGAGGGGGTGCGAGGGCAGGTCGACATCGACATCGGCCGGTTGATGCACGCGGTGTCCGACCGCCACGTCGAGATCATGCGCGACGATCTCAGCGAGATCTTCCACGACGCGACCCGGGGAGACGTCGAGTACGTGTTCGGCGACTCGATCGCCTCGCTCGCCGAGGACGAGGCCGGGGTCGACGTGAAGTTCGAGCGCGGCGCGCCGCGGCGCTTCGACCTGGTGATCGGCGCCGACGGGTTGCACTCGAACGTTCGGCGGCTGGTGTTCGGCGAGGAGCGGCGGTTCGCCCGTTTCATCGGCGCCTACCTCGCGGTGATCTCGATCCCGAACTACTTGCATCTGCACGACCACGCGATCGTGCTCGGCGGGGTCGGGCGGATGGCGGCGATCTACGGCTCGCACACGATCGACGACGCGCGCGCGGTGTTCCTGTTCCGCAGCCAGCGCGAGCTCGATGTCCACCACCGAGACGTCGCGCGGCAGAAGCAACTGCTTCGCGAGGCGTTCGCCGGGGCCGGCTGGGAGGTGCCGCGGCTGATGGCCGAGCTCGATCGGACCCCGGCGTTCTATTTCGACTCGATCACGCAGCTGCGCATGGACTCGTGGTCGCGCGGGCGCGTCAGCCTGACCGGCGACGCGGGCTACTCGCCGGGGCCGGCGGTCGGCGGCAGCACCAGCCTCGCGGTGGTCGGCGCCTATATCCTCGCGGGCGAGCTGGCCGCGGCCGGCGGCGACCACGCGCGCGCGTTCCGGGCCTGCGAGCGCGAGCTGGCCGACTACGTGCGCCGCAGCAGGGTGTTCGCGCTGAATGCCGCCAGGCGTCTGGTCCCGGGCAGCCGGCTCGAGCTGTGGGCGCTGGCGCAGATCGGCCGCCTGGTCAGCGTGGCGCCGCGCGGGGTGTCGCGCGCGCTGGCCAAGCTGAGCAGCCACGGGGTCCGGCTCCACGACGCGATCGCGCTCAAGGAGTACGCGCGCGCGAAGGCGGCGGTCGGCCAGCCTGCTGTCCTCGCGGACAGGCCGTGACGCGGGCGGATCCTTGATGTGCCGCTCGGCGACGTCGATCTGCGGCGGGAAGATGATCTCCCCACGTCGACGAACTCGTCGCCGGGATCGTCCTGGTTCAGCGGCCTCGTGATCTCCGTCCGAAGCGCCGGGGGAGCGCCGCCACACCTGGCGAGCAGCCGGCGCTGCCTGAGCCCACGCCCGTCCAGGTCAAGCCCACCGAGCGCGCGCTGGTTTGATCTGAGCCGAAAAATCCCCGTTGCGCGTGCCGGGCTCGGCGATAGATGCTCGGCGCGCCGGGGCCTTTCGTTGCCGCGGGACCTCATGTCGCGCGCCTCGACATCCTCGATCCAGCATTGCTCGCCACGCTACCTCGTCGTGGAGGTGACCCATGTCCGACGACCGTCTTACCGCCGCAGAGCTCGGCGAGATCTGGGCGGTGCTATCCCCGGAGGAGCGCGCCGACGGCGTCGAGCACCTCGAGCGGGGCGAGGCGCACAGCTTCTTCCTCGGCCTCGCCGAGCAGGAGCAGGCCGCCGTCCTGCTCGCGATGAAGGCCGGCGAGCGCAGGCTCTGGATGCGGCTCCTGGCGCCCGACGACGCCGCGGACGTGATCCAGCTCGTTCCCCAGGAGCTCCGCGCCTCGCTCCTGGAGACGCTGGACGAGCCGACGCGGCGCGAGGTCGCGGCGCTCATGGCGTACGCCGAGGACGAGGCCGGCGGGCTCATGAGCCCGCGGTTCGCGCGGCTGCGGCCCGACATGAGGGTCGGAGAGGCGATCCGGTACCTCCAGCGGCAGGCCCAGGCGAAGCTCGAGACCATCTACTACGCGTACGTGCTCGATCAGGAGCAGCGGCTCCTGGGCGTGGTGTCCTTCCGGGACCTCATCACCGCGCGCAGCGACAAGGCCCTGGCCGACGTCATGCGGCGGGACGTCATCTCGGTGCCCGATACGCTGGACCAGGAGGCGGTCGCGCGCGTCATCGCGCAGCATGACCTCAACGCGATTCCGGTCGTCGACGCCGAGGGCAGGATCAAAGGCATCGTCACCGTCGACGACATCGTCGACGTCGTCCAGAGCGCGGCGACCGAGGACATCCAGAAGCTCGGCGGCATGGAGGCGCTCGACACGCCCTACATGCAGACCGGCATGCTCGCCCTGGTGAAGAAGCGCGCCGGCTGGCTCTCGGCGCTCTTCCTCGGCGAGATGCTCACCGCGAGCGCGATGGGGCACTACGAGGACGAGATCGCGAAGGCGGTCGTGCTCGCGCTCTTCGTTCCGCTCATCATCTCGAGCGGCGGCAACTCCGGTTCCCAGGCGACGACGCTGATCATTCGCGCGATGGCGCTCGGCGAGGTCACGATCAAGGACTGGTGGCGCATCGTCCGCCGCGAGCTCACCGCCGGCCTCTCGCTCGGCCTCATCCTCGCCACGATCGGCCTGGTCCGCATCCTCGTGTGGCAAGCGATCTTCCACACGTACGGCGAGCACTACCTGCGGGTGGCCGCCACCGTCGCCGCGAGCCTGGTCGGCATCGTCGCGTGGGGGACGCTCGCCGGCGCGATGCTGCCCTTCGTGATCCGCCGGCTGGGATTCGACCCGGCGAGCGCGTCCGCGCCGTTCGTCGCGACCCTCGTCGACGTCTCCGGGCTCGTCATCTACTTCAACGTCGCGCAGGTCATCCTCCAGGGGAGCCTGCTGTGACGCCGCGGCGCGGGGCCTGATCGAGGTCGAGGGGCCTCCGCGAGCGGGCGCCGCTCTCCGCGGCGCCGTGGCGCTCAGCGAGCGCGGTAGATGTGGCGCTCAGCGAGCGCGGTAGATGCGGAGCACGGTGATCGTCCGCGACTCACGCTCGATCGCGAGCACCACATCGTGGAAGCCCGCGCTGAGCAGGTGGTAGGGCGCCTCCCACGCGAGCTCGCCTTCGCCCGTCTCCGCGAAGCGAACGACCGCCCGGTCGATCATGAAGGCCGAGTGCATCGGCAGCCTGTAAAACGTGATCAGCGCAGGGAAGTTCCAGACAACACGGAAGCTCATCCGCCTTGCTCGTGAGCCAGCTCCTCCAGGGCCCGCGGTAGATCCTCGTGCGCGACGAGGCGCGCACGCCCCGCCGCGATGTCAGCGAGGTCCTGATCGAGCTCGGCGCGCTGTTCCGGCGTGAGCCTCTGGACACGCGGCGCGCGATCGAGAGCCGCGAGGATGGGGTCGCTCGCCAAGGAACCGGGCCGGGTAGGCATAGGTTCAGCGTGGATCAGGAGGGGGCAGGGATGCAAGCGCGCGCGTCTGGTGCGGAAAACCAGGAGGCCGGCGCCTCACCCGACGTTTGCACATCGGGAATCGAGAGACCGGCCGATTTCCTGAATTTCCCGCCTCCCCATCGACAGCGCCGTGCCCTAGAACAGCTCCCCGATGCGCCGCAGGAGGCTGCCGCTCGAGAAGAGCGCCCGCATCCCTCGCTTGAACCAGCCGTACGACGCCGCCGTGTAGGGGAACCAGGTCGGGTCCTTCGACCCCAGCGCGATGCGGTCCGCGTTGATGTGCTTGACGTCGCACATCTGCCTGAGCCCGTCCTCGCCCATCACCCGGCCGAAGCCGCTCTGCTTGACGCCCCCGAACGGCGCGTCGGGGAGGGCGCCGTTCATGAGCACGTCGTTCACCAGCACGCTCCCGGCCTGCAGGCGCTCGGCGAGCCGGCGGGCGTGATCGGTGTCCTCCGAAAAGACGTAGGCGTTGAGGCCGAGGTGCGACTCGTTCGCGAGGCGGATCGCCTCCTCCTCGGTCGCGACCTGCATGAACGGAACGACCGGCCCGAAGATCTCCTCGGTCATCACCGTCATCGCGTGATCGCAGCCGGCGAGGATCGTCGGCTCGAAGAACTGGCCCTGCCCCGGCGCGCGCTTGCCGCCGGCCTTCACGGTCGCCCCCTTGTCGACAGCGTCCTTGATGTGCCGCTCGGCGACGTCGATCTGCGGCGGGAAGATGATCGCCCCCACGTCGACGAACTCCTTGCCGGGATCGCCCTGGTTCAGCCCCTTCGTGATCTCGACGGTCCGATCGAGCAGGCGGTCGTGGATCTCGCGGTGCGCATAGACCCGCTCCACCGCGACGCACACCTGGCCCGCGTTCGCGAAGCCGCCGAAGACGATCGCCTGCGCCGTGCGCTCGATGTCGGCGTCCGCGCAGGCGATGAGCGGGGCCTTGCCGCCGAGCTCCATCACGCACGGGATGAGGCGCTCGCCGCAGGCGGCCGCGACCTTCCTGCCGGTGCCGACGCTGCCGGTGAACAGCAGCATCTGGATGCCGCTGTCGATGAGCGCCGCCCCGGTCGGCCCGTAGCCGGTGACGACCTGGAAGAGATCCTCGGGCATGCCCGCGCCGTCCCAGATCTCCTTCTGCTTGAGCGCGATGAGCGGCGTCACCTCGCTCGGCTTCAGCACGGCGGCGTTGCCGGCGACGATCGCCGCGAGCACGTCGCGCAGCGCGAGCTGGAACGGGAAGTTCCACGGCGAGATCACCCCGACCACGCCGCGCGGGACGTAATGAACCCAGCTGCGCCGGTGCTTGAAGAGGTGGAGCTTGATCTCGTGCGGCTCGAGCGCCTTCGGGGCGACCTCCGCGAAGTACGTCGCCATGTCGGCCGCGACCAGGACCTCGTGCAGCAGCGCCTCGTGGCGCGGCTTGCCGCACTCGCGCGAGAGCAGATCGACGATCTCGTCCGTCCGATCGACGATGGCGTCGCGGAAGCGCAGGACGCGCTGGCAGCGCTCCTCCACGGGCAGCGCGCCCCAGGCCTCCTGCGCGCGCCGCGCCCGGGCGACCGCGGCCCGCACCTCCTCGGCGCTCGTGTTCGGGGCCTCTCCAAGGAGCTCCCCGGTCGCGGGCGCGTAGCTGCGGATCGCCGCGCCCCCGTGCCCGTTCATGCCAGGACCGCTGCCATTGCCCCCGATCGGGCGCTCGCTCACCACCTGACCCATGTTCGATCCCTCCGCCTTCGAGCCCGCGTCGCTTGCCGGATGGCCTCCGTGGCTCGCTGCTCGACGCCGGGACCGTAGCCTTGCCGCGAAGGTACAGCAAATGAGCATTTGCGCCGTTTCCCGACGAATCCCGGCAAATCTCGGCGCGCGCGCGCCGCGGATCCAGCTCCCGACGTCCGCTGTTGCGTTGCGGACAAATGGTGAGCACACCGTGGTTGCGCCAGGGGGGACGGGAGCCGCGGGCCGCGCGGGTGCGCCCGGGTGACCCTGGTCGGCGTCTCGGGCGGACTCTCGGCATGACGTCGGCGAGTGGAGCCGCTATAGGCGGACCCCGACATGTTGGAACAACGAGAACTCGATCTCATCGCGGCAGTCGAGCATCCGGATCCGCACAACGTGCTCGGCGCGCACGAAGACGAGGACGACCTGGTGGTCCGCGTCTTTCGGCCGGACGCCACCGAGGTCACGGTGGTCCCGGGCGACCCCAAGCTCCGGAGGCAGCCGATGGTGCGCGTCCACCCCGCGGGCCTCTTCGAGGCGCGCTTCCCCGGCGTGTCCTACCCCGCGGACGGACGCTTCCACTACCAGCTCGAGCTGCGCTACGCGGACGGCAACTCCTCGGTCGAGCTCGACCCGTACTCGATGCCGCCGACGCTCGGGGACATCGATCGCCACCTCCTGGCCGAGGGGCGGCACTGGGAGCTCTACCGCGTCCTGGGCGCGCACGTGCGCGAGGTGGACGGGATCTCCGGGACGTCGTTCGCGGTCTGGGCCCCGAACGCGCGGCGGGTGAGCGTCATCGGCGACTTCAACCAATGGGACGGCCGTCGCCACGCGATGCGCCGGATGGGCGAGGGCTTCTGGGAGCTCTTCGTCCCCGGGATCGGCGAGGGCGCGCTCTACAAGTACGAGATCAAGACGCCGGAGGGGCACATCACGGTGAAGACCGATCCCGTCGCCCAGGCGATGGAGCTCCGGCCGGCCACCGCCTCGCGGGTCTACACGAGCCGCTACGCGTTCCAGGACGGCGGCTGGATGCAGGAGCGCGGCAAGCTCGACTCCCGCAAGAAGCCGATCACGATCTACGAGGTCCACGCCGGCTCCTGGCGGCGCGTGCCGGGCGAGGGCCCGCCGTACGAGGGCGGGATGCGCTGGATGACGTACCGCGAGCTCGCCGACCAGCTCGTCGAGTACGTGGCCGAGCTCGGCTTCACGCACATCGAGCTCATGCCGGTCATGGAGCACCCCTTCGACGGATCATGGGGTTACCAGGTGGCGGGCTACTTCGCCCCGACCAGCCGCTACGGCGATCCCGACGACCTCCGCTATTTCATCGATCGGTGTCACCAGCGGGGGATCGGCGTGATCCTCGACTGGACCCCCGCGCACTTCCCCAAGGACGCGTGGGCGCTCGGGCGGTTCGACGGCACGGCGCTCTACGAGCACCTCGACCCGCGCCTCGGCGAGCACCGCGAGTGGAACACCTACATCTTCAACTACGGCCGCCACGAGGTGCGGAACTTCCTTGTGGCCAACGCGCTGTACTGGCTCGACGAGTTCCACATCGACGGCCTGCGGGTCGACGCGGTCGCCTCGATGCTCTACCTCGACTACGCCGCGGAGGGCCACGACTGGGTGCCGAACCGGTATGGCGGCCGCGAGAACATCGAGGCCATCGACTTCATCCGGGAGCTGTCGAACCGGGTCCACGAGCGCTGCCCGGGCGCGATCCTCTGCGCGGAGGAGTCCACCGCCTGGCCGTCGGTGACCCACGCGACGTACGTCGGCGGGCTCGGCTTCGACTTCAAGTGGAACATGGGGTGGATGCACGACACGCTCGACTTCTTCAAGCACGAGCCCATCCACCGCGCCTTCCACTACCACCAGCTCACGTTCGGGCTCATCTACGCCTTCTCCGAGAAGTTCCTCCTGCCGCTGAGCCACGACGAGGTCGTGCACCTCAAGCGGGCGCTGCTCTCGAAGATGCCCGGGGATTACTGGCAGATGCTGGCGAACCTGCGCACGCTCTACGGCTATATGTGGGCGCACCCGGGCAAGAAGCTGCTCTTCATGGGCGGCGAGATCGGTCAGTTCGCCGAGTGGAGCGAGAAGACGGAGCTCGACTGGGGCCTGCTCTCGGTGGCCGAGCACGCGGGGCTCAAGCGGCTCGTGACGGACATCAACGCGCTCTACAAGAAGTATCCGGCGATGTACGAGCTCGACGACGAGCACCAGGGCTTCCGGTGGATCGACTGCACCGACCACACGCAGACCGTGATCTCGTTCATCCGTTACGGCGACGGCGCGGGAGATCAGATGTCGCCCTCGGGGACACACGTCGTGTTCATCGGCAATTTCACGCCGGTCCCGCGGCATCCGTACCGGATCGGCGTCCCGCGGCGCGGCGCCTACCTGGAGGTGCTCAACACCGATGCGGCCCAGTACGGCGGCAGCGGCGTGGGCAACATGGGCCGCGTCGAGGTCGAGGACGTCCCCAGCCACGGGTTCCCGCAATCCATCGTGCTCTCGCTGCCGCCGCTCGGCGTGCTCTGGCTCGTCCCCGAGCGGGACGCGCCGGTCTGAGGCTTCGTCGGGCGCCCTTGTATCCAGGGCGCCTTCGCTCGTCGGGGCGAGCGCGCCCCGCGCGGGCGCGCCCGTTTACTGGGCCTCGTCCGCCGGCGCCGCCTCGCTTCGCCGCGAGCGCCTCGGCAGCCACATGTCCACGGTCGAGACGACCGCCATGGCGCCGAGCGACAGCAGCATCGCCACGCCGGAGATGGGCATCAGCGCCGCCGCGCCGGGCGCGCCCCGGATGAGCCACGGCGCCGCGATGTGCAGCCCGCTCGCGACGACGGCCGCCGCCACGCCCGCGGTGTGGAGCCACGACGGCAGGCGCGCGAGCAGCCAGAGGTGCGCGAGGATCAGCACGTACACCGGCACGGAGAAGAGGTGGAAATGCGTCACCTCGAGCAGCTTTCGCTCGGAGATCTGCTCGACCAGGACGCGCGGCGTCTCCGGCGCTCCGGGGAGGTCGAGCTCCGGGCCCAGGTCGAGCGCGGGCCCCTCGGCCGCGGCGGGCGCCTGGGTCGGAGCGGGCGCCGGCGCGACGACCGCCGCGCCGGCGTAGTAGCCGGCGGCCCCCGCGTCCTGCACCATGGCCCCGTACAGGCGCCACGACACGAGCAGCCCGATCACCGACGCGAACGCGAACGCCGAATAGAGGAGCTTCGCGCCGAGCGAGAGCGACCTCAGCCGGCCGGATGCCGCCGTGAAATCCCTCACAGCCCGCCGCGCTTCAGCGCGAGCTGGAGGACGAGCGTGTCGCGCTTGACGCCGAGCGCCACGGAGCGGGACGAGATGGATGCGCCCGACACGATGTCGATGTCCTTGCCCGCGGTGATCGGGTCGCCCGCCGTCTTGCCGCGGAACTGGGCGCGGAAGCGATCGCCGCGGACCTCATCGCCGTAGGCCTCGCGGTACTCGAGGATCTCGATCCGCTCGACCGCGCCGGACGTCGAGAACTGCACGGCGAAGTCGATCAGCTCGTGCAACCCCTTCTCTTCGTCCTTGATCGCGTAGCCGTCGATCTTGCCTTCGGACTCCGCGACGTACACCACCCACTCGCGCTTGACCGGCGCCCCGAGCTTCTTGCCGAGCTCCTGCGCCTCCGCGTCGCCGAGGACGACCTTGCGATAACCCACCTTCTTCGAGCTCGCGAAGAAGCTCTTCAGGACAGCAGGGACCGTCCAGTACGTCGCGGCGTGGGCCGGTAGCGCCGCCAGGATGAAAGAGAGCGCCGCTGCCGCAGCGAGGTGGGCGGTACGGGGACAACAGGAAGGACGCATCAAGGCTCGGACGAAGCTGTCACTCGTGAAAGTCAAAGTCAACGGCGTTTGGGCTGCGGATCGGGCGGCGCGCGGGCCTCAATCGCGCACCTGCACGTCCAGGTAGCGCTCGGCGTTCAGCACCCACGCATCCGGGCTGCGGCCGGCCTCGACGTGCGCCACCGCGTCGGCGGCGATCGCGGCGCAGTGATCGAGGTTGCAGTGCAGGAAGAGCGCCTGCCTCCCGAAGGGGATCACGCCGAGCGCGGCGGCGCGGCGCATCGCGGCTCGCCAGTCGCGGAGCCAGCCGCGCCGGTAGAGCGGGTACACGCGGGGCACGAAGCGCTGCCGGGCCTCGAGCGGCGCCACCCCGCGCGGGGCGATGCCCGCGCGCACGAGCTGGTCGAGCAGCGCCTCGAGCGGCGGGCCCGAGGCGAAATCGCGGCCGCTCCCCCAGGCCCCCTCGGGGATCTCGACGCACAGCACCGTCTCGCCTGGGCGGCGGAGATCGGGCGCGTAGTTCTGCAGCTCGGAGACGCGGCCGAACCAGAAGCGCGGGTCGGGGCAGTAGTACGTCTCCGGCGTGCCCACCCGCGCGCGGGGGTACGCCAGGTAAACCAGGTAGAGCCCGCGGTGATCGAGGGGCGCGTCGGGCACGAGGTCCGCGAGATCGCCCGCGAACAGGAGCGGTGGCGCGCCGGGGCGCGCGCCCGCCTCGGCCAGATGGAAGGCGGCCCCGCACTCGGCCCTGACGCCGGCCTCCGCGAGCCGCGCCTCGAGGTACGTGATGAGCGACGAGATGCCCGCCGGCGGGTAGATGAACCGCGCGAGGTCCGCCGCGGCGCCGCGGCGACCGCGGGCGAGCCCCTTGAACAGCGCGAGCGGGCTCGTCGTGCTGATCCGCTTCTTCGCGACGGTCTGGGAGAGCTCGGACGGCGGGATGCCCCAGACCTTCTCGGCGTACGGCCGGTAGAACGACGCGTAGGCCGCCGCCCCGACGCGGTCGCGCACGAACCGCTCGAAGCCGACGTCCTCGCCGGCGCGGGCGCGGTCGTGCTCCCAGCGGGCGAAGGCCGCGCGGCGGCCGCGCTGCGCCACGAGCCCGAGGCCCATGGCGGCGCCGGCGCGCAGGCCGAGCGCGCGGAGCATCGAGGGCGCGCTGGGCGGGTAGGGGACGTGGCGCTCGCCGAGCACGAGCACCCCGCGGCGCGGGCGCGAGAGGAACGGGGAGCGCGCGTGCACCTCGCGGAAGAGCGGCTGATCGAGGGCGGCGGGGTGGAGCCGGTGCGAGCCGAGGTCGCATGGCAGGCCGCGGAACGTCTCGGCGCCCGCGAGGCCGCCGGGCCGCGCCGCGCGCTCCAGGAGGCGCACGCGCCGGCCGGCGCGCGCGAGCAGCAGCGCGGCGTAGAGGCCGGAGATGCCGGCGCCGACCACGAGGCGCTCGGGCCCGGCGTCGTCTGGGCGGAATGACATCGTGTGCCCGCGTCCGGCGCGCTCAGTACATGAACCCGAGCCCGAAATTGAGCTGCGTCTGGTCGAACCCGAGGGTGCGATCGCGCAGCTGGTAGTCCGCCTTCACCACGACCCCCTGGGTCGGCCGGTACGAGGCGCCGAGCGTCAGCTCGCGGACGCCGTACGAGGCGTTGGCCTTGTAGCCCTCGGGCACCGCGGACTGCGTGTCGTACGCCTCGACGCGCGCGAACGGCAGGAGCTCGTGCCCCACGCCGAGCGGGCGGAGCACGTCGAACGCGGCCTCGACGTAGCCGCCCCGGATCCGGGTGGCCACGGGGCTCGTGGGATCGATGAAGTTCGGCGCGCCGCTCTCGTTGAACGAGAGCATCAGGGCGCGCGCCTCGGGGAGGTGCCACTCGGCGAAGAGGACCCGCGTCTCCAGGCCGCTCCTGCGCCAGCGCGCGTCGAGCGACCAGCCGAGGACCGGGACCGTGAGATCGACCGGGGTGCCGTCGCGAAGGAAGAATTTGCCGTCGCCGTTCGGGCCGGCGTCGCTCGCGTACACAGACGCGCCGGCGACGACCCCGAGCAGCGGCTCGGCCTCGACGCGCGCGACGGCCGCCCACGCGTTGGCGCGCGCGAGCCCGCCGTTCTGCCGCCCGCCGGCGAGGCCGCCCGCGCGGAAGCCGAGCGGATCGAGGCCGGTCATGGCGTAGGCCTCGAAGCGCAGCCAGTCGAGCGGCTGCCCGAACGCGCCGATCGCGATCTCGCGCCACGTCGAGGGGATGACGACGGTCTCGACCTTGGGCCTGACCACGCCATGGAACACCGGCGGCTCGTGCCACTGGTTGATGATCCCCATCGGCACGAGCACGAGGCCCGCGCGCAGGCCGAGGGCGCGGCCCGCTGCGTTCCACTCGAGGTAGGCCTGCTCCAGCTCCGCGGCGCCTGGGCAGCTCGCGCAGGAGATCGAGTGCTCCACCTCGAGCTCGACATAGGACCGGATGTCGGCGGTGAACTCGTGCGCCACGAAGAGCACGAGCCGGGGGATGTCGGCGACCCATGCGCGCTCGCCCTCGCGGCCGGTCGTCGTTCCGCGGACATGCACCTCGCCGTAGCCGCCGACCGAGGTGCTGCTCGCGCTCGCTCCGGCGCTGCGGAACCGCTGCTCGGTCAGGCCGCGGACGAGCTCGTGCTCGGGCGCTCGTCCGGCGCCGAGGCCGATGGCGGGCTGCTGGGGCTCCGGCGGCGGCGCGGCGTGCTCGGGCGGCAGGTCGAGGACCGGTCCGTCCGGCGCGGGCTGCGCGGCGGGCGCGGGCTGCGCGGCAGGCGCGGGCTGCGTGGCAGGCGCGGGTTGCGTGGCGGGCGCGGGCTGTGCGGCGGCAGCGAAGGGCAGCAGCGCGCCGAGGACGGCGCCCGCGGAGCGAAGCCACAGGGACGAGATCGCTTTCATGACGAGGACCGGGAGGCCCGGGGGGGCGGAGTCTGCGCGCTCCTGAAAACGGAGGTCAATCTCGTTTTCACCGAGAGGGGGCGCTCCGCGGCGCGCGCGAGAGCGCGTTCCCTGCCGGAGATCCAGCGGGCAGCGCCTCGAGCAGGGCGAGGTCGCTCCAGAGCGCGTCGACGTAGCGCGAGCGCGGGCGCGCGAAGCGGATCGCGATCGTGTAGCCGCGGCCCGCGAGCGCGTCGCGCGCCTGCTGCGACAGCGCCTCGCTGGTGATGAGCGCGCCGCCCGGCCCGGCCTGCTCGACGCCGCGGACGAGCGCGGCGTCATCACGGACGCGCACCGGCAGGTGGCCCGGCGCGCCCTCCTGGATCATCCGGTCGAGGTCGCGGGTGAGCACCGGGCGCTGCTCGGCGCCGGCGTCGCGGAGGAAGCGCACGATCGCGGCCGCCGGCGAGGGCGCCTCGTGCTGGCGAGCGAGGGAGATCGCGTCGGCGAGCCATTGTGCCGACAGGGCCGCGACGAGCGCGAACGGCGCGGCGTCGCGGAGCGCGCGGAAGCGCAGAGCGCCCTCCGCCGCCGGGCGCGCTGCCGAGAGGGAGGCTGCGCCGGCGGCCATGGCGACGAGGAGGAGCGGGATGAGCGGGAGCCAGTGCCGCGGCTTGTAAGCGATGTTCTGCCCGAGGAGCGCCCAGAGGAAATAGGCGAGCGCGGAGGCCCAGAGCTCGGGCTGCTCGCGGAGCGCGCGCGCGGCCCTCGAGAGCGACGCGACGCCGAGCGCGCCGGTGGCGAGGAGCGCGATCAGGAGCGGCGCGCCGAGCCAGCGCGCCGCCGGCGCGTCGGGCCACGCTCCTCCGAGCCCGTTGGCCCAGATCCCCCAGATCACGCCGTGGAGGCGATCGAGCGGCGATGAGACGGTGATCGCCGTCCCTCCCCAGCGGGTGAAGTGCCCGAGCCCCTGGACCCACGTCGTCGCGACGAGGTCGCGCGGCGTCGCGATCAGCACGAGCGGCGCGAGCCACGCGAGCGCGCCGGCCGCGAGGTCGCGGCCGCGCGCGAGCCACGCGAGGTGACCGCCCTCGCTGCGGGCGATGACGGCGAGGCAGGCGAGCGCGAACGGGAAGTACGAGAGCCGCACGCCGAGCCCGACGCCGAGCAGCACGACCGCGCACGTGCGCGTGCGGGCGGCGCGCGCCTCCGCCGAAGCGGTGTCCAGCGGCGCGGTCGGATCGGCCTCCCGTGCGCGGCCGAGGCGCCGCGCGCGGGCGCAGAGCCAGAGCGCGGCGGTCGTCACCGCGGCGCCGGCCATGTCGCTGAGGAGCTTCTCGGACGACAGCCAGAGGAACGGCGAGGCGAGCGCGAGGGTCCCGGCGAACACCGCGGCGCGCCGCCCGGCGACCTCGCGCGCGAGCAGCGCGGTGAAGGCGACGGCGGCCGCGCCCGACGCGGCGCTGACGAGCGCGAGCGCCGCGCGCGGCGTCGCGCCGAGCAGCGCGAGCGCCTTCGCCGCGGCGACGAACACGGGGTAGTACGGCGCGTGCGGGCGGAGCTCGGCCACGTCGAACCGTTCCACGCCGAGCGCGAACCGGAGCGCGTCGATGTCCTCGTCGTGATCGATGCGGAAGAGCAGGCGCGAGGCGAGCGCGGCGGCGGTGAGCGCGGCGAGCGCGAGGAGATCGCGCCGCGCCTCCCTCACGAGCCCGAGCCGGATCCCGAGCCGGGCGCGTGCGTCGGTGCGCCGCAGTCCGGCTGATCCGCGCTGGCCGCCCCGGCGCTCGTGGTGGCGCCCGAGCCGGACCCCGAGCCGGGGAGCGGCGCCGCCGGCGTGTCGCACTGATCGAACAGCTCCTCGCCCGCGTAGTCGAGGCACGCGGTCGAGAGCGACGCGACGACGAACGTGGCGCTCGCCACGACGAAGGCGGTGCGCAGCGATGCCCAGGAGCCGAAGCCTGTCACGCAAGCACCGTGCCGGAGGCCCAAAAGCCTGTCAAGCGCGCGTGCTCCCCGGGCTGCGCCCGCGCGGCAGCGCGGAGAGTCGCTCGTTTTTTGCTCCTTCCGGCGGCGGGCGCGTAGGGTCGCGCGCATGGAGTGGCTCGAGTCCATGCACCGCATCCGCGCGCTCAAGCTGGAGCTCGCGCGGATGGATCCGCGGCGAGGAATGCCGATCGCGCCGCCGGCCGGGGCTTCCGAGGCGGCGATCGATGGCGTCGAGCGGCGCCTCGGGATGCCGCTGCCGCCGAGCTATCGGGAGCTGCTCTCGCGGCACGACGGCTGGCCGCAGCTGTTCGCCGGCGCAAGCCTGCTCGGGGTGCGCGCGCTCGCGCGCGGCTCGTACATGGACGTCGGGCGGATGGTGCTCGAGCACTGCGAGGGCGAGGAGGCGCGCGGCGCGGGCGAGCATCACGGCGCGTCGGCGGCCGTGCGCGGCCGCTACGGCGCGAGGAGCGCGCTCGTCCCGTTCGGAATCGACGCGGCGGCCGAGACGGTCTTCGCGTGGGATCCGGAGGCGAGGGCGCCTGACGGAGAGCTCGAGATCATCCTCTGGACGAACGATCTCGGGCTGCGCCTCTCGGGCTTCGCGGAGCTCCTCGACATGGTGAAGGACATGCTCGCCGCCGAGCTCGACGATCGCCGGGGGCGCGCTTTCGCGCAGGCACAGATCGAGCCCGCGGCGCTCGCGCGCGGCGTGGCCGCGGCGAGGAGCCGCGTGCGCGCGGTGGCGGTGCCGCTCACACCCGCACCTCGCCCGCTCCTGCGGACAGCGCTCACGGGCTGAGAGAGCCGCGCTCCCGAGCCCGGCCGCTGCGACGCCGCGACGCCGGAATGAGGCCGTCTCCGGGGAAGAGAGAGAGCGCTCGTCGCGAGCCGCGCGCGACGCAACATCTGCGCGCGTCGCGCGTCGCCCAAGAGCACCGGAGAGACGAGCCGGTTGTTTCCGCGCGAAGCGTGGGACGTGGTGTACTAGGTGGAGCATGACGGAAGCCCACCAGCAGCAGCGCTACCGGGTCATCGAGCGGCTCGCTTCGGGCGGCATGGCCGAGGTCTTCCTCGCGGAGAGCGCGGGGATCGAGGGGTTCAAGAAGCAGGTCGCGATCAAGCGCGTGCTCCCGCACCTCAGCGAGAAGAAGCGCTTCATCGCGATGTTCCTCGACGAAGCGCGGCTGTCTGCGCACCTCTCCCACTCCAACGTCGCGCAGGTGTTCGACATCGGCGTGGGCGACAACGCGTACTTCATCGTGATGGAGTACGTCGACGGCGCTGACCTGAAGGCCGTCCTCGAGTCGATGCGCAAGGCCGGCCGCACGCTCCCGGTCGAGTCCGCCGTGTTCGTCACGGCCAAGCTCTGCGAGGGGCTCACGTACGCCCACGAGCTCAAGTCGGGCGACGGGCACCCGCTCCAGATCGTCCACAGGGACATGTCGCCTCCGAACGTGCTCATCACGAAGTACGGCGAGGTGAAGATCGTCGACTTCGGCCTCGCCAAGGCGACGAGCCAGCTCGAGAAGAGCGAGGCGGGGATCATCAAAGGCAAGTTCAGCTATCTCTCGCCCGAGGCCGCGCAGGGCCTGGAGGTCGATCACCGCACCGACATCTTCGCTGTGGGCGCCATCCTCTGGGAGATGCTCTCCGGGAAGCGGCTCTTCCTCGGCGACACCGACTACCAGACCGTCAAGCTCGTCCAGCAGGCGCAGATCCCGCCGCTCTCCGAGAGCAACAAGGCGGTTCCCCCCGAGCTCGATCGCATCATCGCCCGCGCGCTGGCCCGCGAGCCCAGCGAACGGTATGCCTCGGCGCGCGAGCTCGGCCGGGATCTCACGACCTTCCTGTACAAGTTCGGCAGGCCCGTCAGCGCCTACGACATCGCCGAGCACGTCCGGAGCGCCATGGCGCTCCGGAAGCGGGCTCCCACGTCGGACAAGGCGTCGTTCATCGACAGGCTCATCGAGGAGACGCTGCTCGAGTTCACGTCGCTCCCGGACGACAAGGCGGCGCCGAGCACCACGCGCCTGAACGAGCCGCTCAAGATCTCGGCCTTCGAGGACATCGGCAAGTGGGCCGACGAGATCAAGCTCTCGGCGCCGGGGGAGGACGTCATGCGGCGATCCCTCGCCACCGTGTCGGTCGAGGAGGGCAACCTCGCCGCGCTCGAGGAGACGGGGTTCGGCCTTCCGCCTCCCCCTTCATCGAGGGGCCCGTCGTCCAGGCCCGCGGCGCAGCTGATCGCGCCGTCCGCGCCGACGCATCCGCCGCTCGAGAGGCGAGCCGTGCCGACCCTGGCCTCCCCGCAGCCCGCGCCCGAGCTGCAGCGCCTTGCGCCGCCGGCGCCTGTCGTGCCGCTCGTTACAGCCGCGCCGCGCGACCTGGAGCCGGCGCTTGCCCACCTGGAGCCGGATCCTGCCCCTCCAGCCAGGACCGGGGGCGGCGCGGTGAAGGCGGTGCTGCTCGTCGCCGCGCTTGCCGCGCTCGCCGCGGGCGCGTGGTTCGGCGGCCTGATCCCGCACTGACCTGGCGGAGGGCGCGCGCTCCTCGCGGCGCCCGCGGCCGATCCCTGGATGCACCGCGCGCTCGGCGTCGGCGAGGCGCCCGGCGCACGAGCGCTCAGCACATGTCAGCGCGTCTCAACGCGCGTCAATGCGCCTCACGCACGATTGCACGCCGCCCCTGCGAGGCGCGCCGCACCGTGATCGGTGTCGTGGCGCGCTCCCTCGCCGGATGCGTCACTCGTTCCCCTCGGCCTCGTCGTCCTCCTCGTCGTCGTCCTGCTCCTCGAGCTCCCTCTCGAGCTTCTCGATCTCCTCATCCTCGGCGTCGGTCGGGACGGAGGCGGTGCGCCCTTCCTGGATCGCCTTTTGGCGAGCCTTTTCCGCGGCGGCGCGGGCCTGGGCCACCTTCTGGAGGATCGCCGGCTTGGGCGCCATCATCAGCGTCATCGTGCGCTGCTCCATCATGGGGCGCACCTCGACGTTCGCGATCTCCTCGCAGTGCTGGACGATCCAGTCGAGCTGCTCCTGCGCCTTCTCGGGGTGGGTGATCTCGCGGCCGCGGAAGCGCACCGTGAACTTCACCTTGTGGCCCGCGCCGAGGAACCGGTGCGCAGCCCTGGTCTTGAACTCGAGATCGTGGTCGTCCGTCTTGGGACGGAGCTTGATCTCCTTGATCTCCACCACACTCTGCTTGCGCTTCGCCTCGCGGGCCTTCTTCTTCTCGTCGTACTTGTACTTGCCGAAGTCGAGGATCTTGCAGACCGGGGGATCCGCCTTCGGGTTGACCTCGACAAGGTCGAGCCCCTTTTCCTGTGCTCGGCGCAGCGCCTCGTGGGTCTGCATGATGCCGAGCATCTCGCCATCATCGCCGATGACGCGGATCTCCGGGACGCGGATGCGCTGGTTGATGCGGATCTGCGGCCCCCGCTGGGCCTGCCGAGGGTCGAAGCGTCTCATCGCCATGTGATATTTCGCTGCCTCCTTGTGTTCTTTGCTCTTGAAAGCGACGGGCCGCCGCTCCGCGACCAAGCCCGGTCGTGGCGTCCATCACCACCACAATGTCGCCTGACTCCGCGCCGCAGGCAACGGCGGCAAGCAGGACGACCGCTGCGGCGCGTGGGCGCTCCGGCACCTGAACTGCCGGGCTCGACGCGGATGGGGAAGGGCCTGCCGGACGAGAGGGGCCGGCCGGAGCGGCAGGTCACGAACCCGATGCGCTCGGGGCGAGGCGGGGAGGCTTCGACTCCGCGGCGAGACGGTCGGCGAACTCCTCGAGCGGCATCGCCCCGAGGTCCTTGTTGAGGTCGCGCGACCGGGGGGCGACCTTGCGGCCCTCGGCCTCCTTGTCGCCGACCACGACCACGTACGGCACGCGCGTCAGCCGCGCCGCCCGGATCTTGGCGCCGAGCTTGTCGGAGCTGAGATCGGCCCTCGCCCGGAGCCCGCGGCCCCGGAGGTGGGCGACCACCTCCTCGGCGTAGGCGGCCTGCTTCTCGCTCACCGTGACGATGACCGCCTGCTCCGGCGCCAGCCAGGACGGGAAAGCGCCGCCGATGTGCTCCAGGTACACCGAGAAGAATCGCTCGAGAGAGCCGAGGATCGCCCGGTGCAGCATCACGGGGCGGTGGGCGGCCCCGTCGGCGCCGGTGTACTCGAGCTCGAAGCGATCGGGCAGCGCGTAGTCCACCTGGATGGTGCCGAGCTGCCAGCTCCGGCGCAGCGCATCCTCGACGTGGAACTCGAGCTTCGGGCCGTAGAACGCGCCCTCCTCGGGCGCGAACTCGAACGGGAGGCTGGCCCGGTTCAGGGCGTCCGCGAGCGCGCCCTCTGCCGCGTCCCATTGCGCATCGGTGCCGATGCGCTTCTTCGGCCGGGTCGCGAGCTTGATGTCGATCCTGGCGAACCGGAACGCCGCGTAGACCTCGAGCAGGAGGCGCAGAAATGCCTGGATCTCGCCCTGCATCTGCTCGGGCGTGCAGAAGATGTGGGCGTCGTCCTGGCAGAAGCTCCGCACCCGGGCCAGGCCGTGGACCACGCCGCCGCGCTCGTACCGGTGGAGCCGACCGAAGTCGGCGAGCCGCCACGGCAGCTCGCGGTAGCTGCGCCGCCGCTGCCCGAAGATGAGGCAATGGCTCGGGCAGTTCATGGGCTTCTGGGAGAGCCGCTCGAGCTCGGCGAGCTGCTCCAGGACCGCGGCGTCGCGCTTCTGGTCCGCCTCCCTGTAGGCCGCGGCCTCCGCCTCCCCGGGGGAGACGCCGAGCCGGAGCGAGAGGCGCGCCGCGTCGAGGTGCTCGGCCGTGACCGGCAGGTACATGTTCTCGCGGTAGTTCGGCAGGTGCCCGCTCGTCTCGAACAGCCGCTTGTCGAAGATCTGCGGCGTGATGACCTCCTCGTAACCGTAGTCGACGTAGAGGTCGCGCATGTACTGGACGAGCGCGTTGTAGACCTGAGCGCCGCGCGGCAAGAGGAACGGCATCGCCGGCGCGTACTCGTGGAACATGAAGAGCTCGAGCTCCTTGCCGAGCTTCCGGTGATCGCGCTCCTTGGCCTCCGCGAGCAGCTTCAGGTGCTCGTCGAGCGCCGCCTGGCTCGGGAACGCCGTGCCGTAGATGCGCTGGAGCATCGGGTTGCGCTCGTCGCCGCGCCAGTAGGCGCCGGCCACGCTGACGAGCTTGATGGCCTGGAGCAGCGAGGTGTCCGGCACGTGCGGGCCCTCGCAGAGGTCGACCCACTCGCGCTCGCCATCGCCGTGGCGGTACAGCGAGACCTCCTCGCCCGGCGGGATCGCGTCGATGAGCTCGCGCTTGTACGTCTCGCCCATGCGCGCGAAGAGCTCGTGCGCCGCCTCGCGGTTCACCAGCTCGCGCCGGAACGGGCGGCCTGCGGCGATGATCTCGCGCATCTTCGCCTCGATCTTGGCGAGATCCTCGTCCGTGAACGGGCCGGTCGGCTTGTCGAAGTCGTAGTAGAACCCCGCCTCGATCGCGGGGCCGATCGTCACCTTCGTGCCCGGGAAGAGCCGCTGCACGGCGTCGGCCATGACGTGCGCCGTCGAGTGCCGGATGATGCGAAGCCCGTCCGGATCGCTCGTCCGGACCGGCTCGATCCTGGTCGAGGCGTCGCGCAGGAAGGGAGTGTGGAGATCGAGGAGGCGCCCGTTGACGCGGGCGCCGATGACGGTGCGGTCCTTGGCGATGTCGTCGGCGAGAGCCTCACGCACCGTGGTGCGGGCCGCCGAAGCGGCCGGGGCTGTCTGATCGAGGGCCATGAAACCTCGCAGGCTAGGTCTCCTGCTGATTTGTAGGCGCGGCCGGTTTCGAACCGGCGACCCCTACCGTGTCAAGGTAGTGCTCTACCACTGAGCTACGCGCCTATGTCCCGCCCGCTCGACCCAGGGCCGACGAAACGGAGAGCGCCTCGTATCAAGTGGGTCGAAGTCCGTCAAGCGATATGTTTCGTGGCGTCGCTTTTGTCGTGACGTTCCTGATGACGTGACGGCTTGCGCGACGATCCCCCGCTCCGGCTCCTCGCTCTCTCCTCGCTCGTTACCTTGCCGGTCCTCCTCGCACCTTGGTCGAGTCGCGGACGCGCGGACGCGCGGACGCCGAGCCTTCGATTCGTCGACGACGCCGGCAGCGACAACGTCGAGCGTGACGGGCTCTGCGGCGCGCTCGGCACGCCGGGCGAGCGGCCACCCTCGGCGGCCGCTCGCGGTGGAAGCTCATTGCCCGGCGGAAGCGCAGATTCTCGGAGTTACGTCCGGTCATGGACGTCGTGATCGCCGCGCTAGTTCAGGCCGGCCGCTGCGTGGACGCCGATCGCGCTCGCGCTTGACCTCGCGTGCGGCTCGGGCGACGAACGGCTGGATGGCAGGACCTGACGGTCTAGGCTCGCCGCCGGATCCGGCGGCGGTGATCGCACATGTCGAGGTGGCCGCGGGGAGCACGCTGTTCGCCGCGCACGCGGCGGTGCCCGGCGATCTGCCGATCGAGCGCGCCGCGTCCGCCACCGAGGCGATCCGCGGCGCCGCGGCGCGCACGCGCGCCGGACAGCGGGCGAGCGTCGTGCTGGGCGCCCACGAGCTCGTCGGGGCGCTCGCCGCGCTCGGCGAGGCGGCGGCGGTGCGGACGCCGGTCACGGTCCATGTCATCGAGCGGCGCGGCGGGCTCGCCGTCGGGCGCGACGAGCTCGCGCCCGCGCTCGACGTCGGCGCGGGCGTGCTGATCACGTGGAGCAGCCAGGAGGCGGCCGACATGGCGCTCGTGGCGCGGCGCGCCGCCGAGGACAGCGAGACGCCGTTCCTGCACCTCGTCGACGCGTTTCCGTCGGACGTGTCGGCCCTCGGCGGGGCGCGCGAGCTCGCCGCTCGCTTCCTCGGCTCCGAGCGCAGCGCGCCGACCTTCACCGATTCGGCGCCGGGCGAGAGCGACGGCGACGGCGGGCCTCGCCCGCAGGGCCGCGGCGTCGTCAGGAAGCGCGCCGAGCGGGGCTTCTGCGCGCGGGTGCCGTTCGCGCTCGCCAGCGCGATGCGCGAGCTCTGCGAGCTGACCGGCAGGTCGCTCGGCGCGCTCGAGCGCGTCGACACGGCGGACGCGGAGGAGATCATGGTCGTCGTGGGCTGCGCGTTCCCGGCGGCCCGCGAGGTCGTGCGCAGCCTGCGCGCGCAGGGGCGGCGCGTCGGCCTCGTGGGCGTGCGCGCGCTCCGCCCGTTCTTCGGCGCGGAGGTGGTGAAGACGCTCGCGCGGGCCAGGGCCGTCGTGGTCCTCGAGCCGCTCGATGTGCCGCTCGCGCCGCAGGGGCCCGTCGCCGCCGCGGTGAAGGCGGCGTTTGCGGACGCGCTCACGTGGGCCCCGGGCCTCCCCGGCGTCGGGCGCATCCCGCCGATCCTCTCCGCGACGTTCGCGACGATCGACGGCACCATCACCGAGCGCGACGTGCGCCTCTCGCTCGCGGAGATCGCGAGCGGCGAGCGGGCCCGCCGGCAGATCGTGTTCGGCAGCGACGGCTGACGCCGCGCCGCAGCGCGTGGAAGCGGAAAGCGGAAAGTGGAAGGGAAGAGCCGAGAGCGGAAAAGGCCGTCAGGCGGCATTCCCCGGACGCTAGGATGAGGCTGCCCGCCTAGCTCCTTGCGCGACCCTTGGATCCTGGGTATGGAGGCGGGCCCCGGGGGTT
The DNA here is from genome assembly GCF_051473855.1 of Sorangium sp. So ce375. Lineage (NCBI taxonomy): Bacteria > Pseudomonadati > Myxococcota > Polyangiales > Polyangiaceae > Sorangium > Sorangium sp. So ce375. Next base: position 6,269,549 of record NZ_CP150335.1, on the reverse strand, counting down.
GGGAGAGGCCCGCAATTTGCGGGCGAGCCCGTCGGGGCCCGGAGACACGCGTCACCTTGGCAAGCTCAAACTGGTTCCAGCCGAACGCCGCCCCCGGGCGAGCGGGCAACGCGCCCGCGACGCCGGTCGAAGGTCAATCGCCGCCGTCCGGAGGGCAGCAGGCGCCGCCTTCCACGCCGTTCGGCGGAGGGGCCTTCCAGTTCCTCATCCTGGCGCTGCCGCTGCTGCTCATCTTCGTGATGACGCGGAGCCAGAACAAGAAGCAGAAGCAGCTCGAGTCGAACCTCAAGGCGGGCGACCGGGTCGTCACGCGAGACGGGCTCCTCGGCAAGATCGTCGACATCAGCCCGAACTCGCTCAGGGTCAAGCTGGAGATCGCCCCTGGCGTGAACGTGCAGATCCTGAAGAGCGCGATCCAGGGCCCCGATCCGGGCGAGGTCGCGGCGGCGGACGCCAAGGTCGCCGACGCGGCGAAAGAAAAGAAGTCGTAGGCCGGCGCTCGGCCGAACAGGAAGCTTTTTACCGCCCCCGCGGCGCCACACTCCATGCTCCTAAACATCTTCCAGTACGGGTTCGCCGGCGTCGCCGGCCTGTGCCTCCTCGGCGTGTGGCTGAGCCGCTCGAAGCGCAGCGTCTTCGCCTGGGCGGCGCTCTCCGCCGGCGCCGCCGCGATCGCGGCCCACTATCACGTGTTCTGGGCGCTCGCGACGTTCGGCCTGATGGTGCCGTGGGCGCTGCTCTGCGCCGGTCCGTGGATCGATTTCGCGTGGCGCGTGAAGACGGGCTTCGTGCTGTTCCTCGCGCTCGGCTCGGCGCTCGCCATCTACCCGACCTACCATGACGAGCGGTACGGCCGTCCCGACCACACCGGGATGTCGTCGGAGGAGGTTGCGGAGCAGGAGACCCAGGCGAGGGCGGGGGAGCTCGGGTTCAGCCGCTTCCTGACGTCGAACATCCCGTTCCGCCTGGTGCGCGGGCTCGATCTGAAGGGCGGCCTCCGCCTCGTCTACACGGTCGACGTCGACGAGGCGATCAGCGACAAGCGCGATCGGTACTACGACGACCTGCGCGCGGCGCTCGCGAAGTCGTTCGGGTTCCACGAGGGCGACAAGCCGCCGACGATCGAGGAGATGCAGAAGCTCCAGACGAAGCTCCGCATCGAGAAGTCGCGCGAGCAGGCCGACACGATCGTGATCACGTTCAACGATCCGGCGGACTCCGAGAAGATCAACGACGAGTTCCTCACGAAGTTCCTGCACGAGCTGCAGCTCCAGCGCTCTTCGGATCGCCGCGTGGCGAAGTTCCGGATCCGTGACGAGGTCTCGAGCGGCATCCGCGAGCGGGCGGTGACGCAGGCCAAGGAGACGGTGCTCCGCCGCGTCGACGGCCTCGGCCTCAAGGAGGCGAGCGTCTCCACGCGCGACGAGGACGTCATCATCGAGGTCCCCGGCGACGACGAGAGCGCGTTCAACACGATCCGCGAGATCATCAGCCAGACCGCGCGGCTCGAGTTCAAGATGGTCGACGACGACCACGACTTCTTCGAGCCGATCGCGAGGGGCACCAAGGAAGCGGACCTCCCGAAGGGGCTGACGTTCTCGATCGAGAACGCGCCGGTCGGCCCCGGGAAGACGAAGCCGGTCCACTTCGCCCGGATGGTGCGCGCCGAGCACGAGGAGATGCGCGACACGCTCAAGCGGCTGCGCGAGTGGGTCGGGACGCTCCAGGTCCCGGCGGACAACGAGGTCGGCTACGGCAAGCTGTACGAGTTCAACGAGGAGAAGGACGCCATCGAGGAGATCGGCTGGCGGACGTACTTCCTCTTCAGCAAGGCCGAGATCACGGGCGACATGGTGCGCGACGCGCAGGCGCTCCCGGATCAGCGCGACGGCGGCCTCGGCGGCTGGTACGTGTCGATGGATTTCACCCCGACCGGCGCCGACAGGTTCGAGGACATCACCGGCAGGAACGTCAAGCGGCGGTTCGCCATCATCCTCGACGAGAAGGTCGAGAGCGCGCCGGTCATCCAGACGAAGATCGGCGGCGGCCGCGCGCAGATCACGATGGGCTCGCAGAACCCCGATCAGCAGCTCCAGGACGCGCGCAAGCTCGAGCTGGTGCTCAGGTCGGGCGCGCTGCCGGCCCCGATCTCGCCCTCGAACGAGCAGCGCATCGGCCCCTCGCTGGGCAAGGACGCGATCCAGCAGAGCATGAAGGGGGCCATCGCGAGCGGCGTGCTCGTCGTCGTGTTCATGGTGGTGATCTACAGCCGCGCCGGGCTCATCGCGGACATCGCCGTCATCTTCAACCTCATCCTGCAGGTCGCCGTCCTCGCGATGTTCGGGGCGTCGATGACGCTGCCCGGCATCGCCGGCCTGGTGCTCACCATGGGCATCGCGGTCGACGCCAACGTGCTGATCAACGAGCGCATCCGGGAGGAGCTCAGGAACGGCAAGAGCCCGCGCGCCGCGGTCGACATCGGCTACGACAAGGCGTTCAGCGCCATCCTCGACGGCCACGTGACCACGCTGATCTCGGGGCTCATCCTCGCCCAGTACGGCACCGGCCCCATCAAGGGCTTCGCGATCACCCTGATCGTAGGCATCGCGATCAGCCTGTTCACCGGGGTCGTCTGCACCCGCCTGATGTTCGATTGGGCGGTCCGCGGCCGAAAGATCAAGACGCTCTCGCTTGGCTGAGAACGGGGCGCGCGAGCGGCTCTCCGACCTTTGAGGGAGAACGCGCGAGCGGCTCTCCGATTGAGACACGACGATGGAACTCATCAAACCTGGCCGTCAGTTCGACTTCATGAGCAAGCGCTGGCTCTTCATCGGGCTCAGCGGGGTGCTGCTCATCCTGTCGATCATCTCGTTCTTCGTGCCGGGGCCGACGCTCGGGACGGATTTCAAGGGAGGCACCGAGGTCGAGGTCGCCTTCCGGGCTCCGGTCTCGAGCGCCGAGGTCCGCGAGGCCGTCACAAAGTCGGGCTTCGACGCCCCGGACATCGTGTCCGTCGCGGACCAGGCCAACCCGAACCGCTACCTCATCCGGGTCCACGAGGTCTCCACGCTGACGGAGCAGCAGAAGGCCGCGGTGCGCGATCACATGTGCCTGCCGCCCGAGAACGGCTCCGTCCCCGAGGACCGCTGCCCGCCGGCCGTGCGCGCCACCGAGGTCAAGTTCAGCCCCGGCGGCGACAAGATCTCCACGCGCTACGACGTCGCGCCCGACCTGGAGGGGATCACGAAGCAGCTCGCGGGCATCGAGGGCGTCGAGCTCAGGGCCGGCGCGAACAACCCGCTCATCGTGAGCGAGCGCGACCACAAGGTCGAGCTCCACCTGAAGTCGAAGGGCGACCAGCTGATGGATGGCCTCCGGGAGCACCTCGGCGCGGACAAGGTCCCCGAGCAGGCGCTCCGGGTCGAGTGGATCGGCCCGAAGGCCGGCGCGCAGCTGCGCGACGCGGCCATCAAGAGCGTCGCCATCACGATCTTCTTCATCATGGCGTACATCGCGTTCCGGTTCGACATCCGGTTCGCGCCCGGCGGCATCGTCGCCCTCGTGCACGACGTCGGCATCGCGCTCGGCGCGATGGTGATCACGCAGCGGGAGATCACCCTCTCCACGGTCGCCGCGCTGCTCACGATCGTCGGCTACTCGATCACGGACACGGTCGTCGTCTACGACCGGATCCGCGAGAACCTGGGGAAGCACCGCGACATGAGCTTCGCCGCCGTCATCAACTTCTCGCTCTCCGAGATGCTCGGGCGCACGATCCTCGTGTCGATGACCACGCTGCTGTCGCTCGTCATGTTCCTCTTCTACGGCACGGGCGTCATCAGGGACTTCGCGTTCACGCTCGTGGTCGGGATCGCCGTCGGCACGTACTCGTCGATCTACGTCGCCGCGCCGCTCACCGAGTGGATCGACCGCCGGTTCTTCGGCGCGAACGGGAACAAGCGCAAGAAGGTCAGCCGCGTCCGCACGCAAAAGCGCGCCGACGCGGTCGTCTGATCGCCTCGCCGTGGCCGCGCGTGGCCGCGCGGCCTGAAACGCCCCAGGCCATGGACGCACCCACCCCGCCGGTGTACCCGCTTCTGTGATGAGCACCGCCACGGAGGCCTGGAGGGAGCTCCCCGAGCGCGAGGCGCAGGCCTCGGCTTCGCCCGGCGCGGGGGGCGCCGCGCCCGTCGCGGATCCGGGCGAGGCGTCCGCCGAGGCGCTCGTCATGGCGCGCGAGCTGGGGCTGTCGATCACGGTGGCGGACATCCTGCACCGGGCCGGCTGGGCTCCTGACGATTCGACCCGGCGCTTCCTCGATCCGCGGCTCTCGCACCTCACGTCGCCCGATGCGATGGCCGATCGCGAGGCGAGCGCCGAGCGGATCGCGCGCGCCGTGCGCGCGGGCGAGCGGATCGCCGTCTTCGGCGACTACGACTGCGACGGGATCACCGCGACGGCCATCATGACCGGCGGGCTGCGCGCCCTCTCCGGCCACGTGGTGCCGCTCCTCGCGACGCGCGCCGAGGGCAGCTACGGCCTCTCGGCGCCCGCGCTGGAGCGCGTGATGCGCGCCTGCCCGACGCTGCTCATCACGTGCGACTGCGGATCCAGCGATCACGAGCGGCTGGCCGCGGCCCGCGCGGCCGGCATCGACTGCGTCGTCATCGATCACCACCTCGTGCCGGCGGAGCCGCTCCCCGCGATCGCCTTCCTGAACCCGCACCGCGCCGATTGCGGCTTCCCGTACAAGGGGCTCGCCTCCTGCGGGCTCGCGCTCTCGCTCCTGGCCGCCGTGCGCAAGAAGCTCGGCTCTTCGCTCGATCTCCGCCCCTACCTCGACCTCGTGGCGATCGGCACGGTCGCCGACGTCGCGCCGCTGACCGGCGACAACCGCGCGCTCGTGCGGGCCGGCCTCGGCGTGCTGCAGACCGGGCCCCGGCCAGGGCTCCGCGCGCTCGCGGCGCTCGCCAACCTCGATCTCGGGCGCGGCGCGTCGGCGGAGGACGTCGCCTTCCGGATCGCGCCTCGCCTCAACGCGCCCGGCCGGCTCGGCGATCCCGACATCTCCCTGGAGCTCCTGCTCGCGCACGACAGCGTGACCGCCTCCGCGCTCGCCGCCACGGTGGAGCAGGCGCAGATGAAGCGGCGCGCCATCCAGGACGAGATGCTGGCCTCCGCGCTCGCCGAGATCGAGCGCGCCGGCTTCGATCGGGATCCTGCGATCGTCATCGCGCGACAGGGCTTCCACCCCGGCGTGGTCGGCATCGTCGCTGGCAGGATCACGGGCCGCTACGGCAAGCCGACGATCGTCATCGGGCTGGAGGGCGAGAAGGGGCGCGGCTCGGTGCGCGGTCCCGCTGGCGCGCGGCTCCACGACGCGCTCACCCTCTGCCGCGCCGAGCTCGTCGGCTTCGGCGGTCACCAGGCCGCCGCCGGCGTCGAGGTGCGCGCCGATCGCGTCGAGGCGCTCCGGGCGGCGTGGTGCGACGCCTTCCGCGAGCAGGACCTCCCGGCCGCCGCGGCGTTCGCGGCCGCCAACGTCCGGCTCGACGATCGCGATGATCCGGCGGCTGTGGTGCGCGATCTCGAGCGGCTCGAGCCGTGCGGCGAGGGCAACCGCGCGGCGAACGTCCTCCTGGCGGGCGCGGCCGTGCGCTCCGCGAGGAACCTGAAGGGCCACCTCAAGCTGGAGCTCACCTTCGCCCGCCGTGAGATCGCGTGCTTCGGGTTCGAGCTGGGCGAGCTCGCGTCGCGGTTCGCCGGCGGCCGCGTCGACGTCGTGGGCCGCCTCCGGCGCGACGCCTGGCGCGGCGGGAACGCCGTCGAGATCAGGATCGAGCACGTCACCGCGGCCGACTGAGCGTTCGCGGCGGGCCTCCGCGGCGTGCTAGCGTGAGCGCGTGGCTGAGCCGCTGATCCGGTTCTCGCGTGTGCGCAAGGCCTTCGGTCCGAAGGTCATCTACCGCGACCTGAACCTCGAAGTGTACCCGGGCGAGACGCTCACCATCATGGGTGGGTCGGGCGTCGGCAAGAGCGTCATGCTCAAGCTGCTCATCCGCCTGCTCGACGCCGATGATGGATCTATCCAGTTTCACGGTGAGGAGATCACGCGCCTGAGCGAGTCGCGCATCGCCGGGGTGCGCCAGCGGATCGCGATGCTCTTCCAGGGAGGCGCCCTGTTCGACTCGATCTCCGTCGGTGAGAACGTCGCTTACGGCCTGCACGAGCACTACCGCAAGGAGATGACCGAGGCGCAGATCGCGGAGCGGGTCAACTGGGCGCTGTCGCTCGTCGGCCTGCCTGGCATCGAGCAGATGCGCCCTGGAGACCTGTCGGGCGGCATGAAGAAGCGCGTCGGCCTCGCGCGCGCGATCGCGGTGCAGCCCGAGGTGCTGCTCTACGACGAGCCGACGACCGGCCTCGATCCGATCAACACCGAGCGCATCAACCACCTCATCAAGGGGCTGAAACAGGCCCTCAACGTGACGAGCATCGTGGTGACACACGACATGAAGAGCGCGTTCACGATCTCGGATCGGATGGCGATGATCTACCGCGGCGAGGTCATCGCGACCGGCACCCCGGACGAGTTCCGGGCGTCCACCGATCCGCATGTCGCCAATTTCATTACTGGGACCGCCCCCGTGAACGAGGACGTCCAGACGCTTCTCGGGGCGTGACGATCCCCCCAAGATCGCGCAAGATGCCCTTCTGCATGGGCAGAGCGCGCGATTTGAAGGTCGGACTCTTTGTGCTGGCGGGCCTTGTGCTCTCCGCCGTAGTCATTTTCCTGATAGGTGACGAGCGGCGGCTCTTCGACTCCTCCGTCAGCTTCACGACGAACTTCGCCGACGTTCAAGGGCTGAAGCCAGGCGCTCCCATCCGCATGGGTGGCATCGACATCGGTCACGTCGCCGAGGTCGGCTACGGCCCTGATCCGAAGGACACCAAGATCTATGTGAAGCTCGAGATCGTCGAGAGCGAGGCGAGCAGGATCAAGAAGGACAGCGTCGCCCAGATCGCCAACAAGGGCCTGCTCGGCGACAAGATGCTGGAGCTGACGAAGGGGCAGAGCCCGGATTCGGTGCCGCCCGGCGGCTACATCCCCGGCGAGGTGCCCACCGACGTGATGGGCAAGGTGACCGGCATGGCCGAGAAGGCCGAGGCGACGCTCGACAACATCCAGAAGGTCTCGGAGAGCATCGCCGACGAGAGGCTCCACAAGGATCTCCGCGAGACGGTCGCCTCGGCGAACACGCTGATGAAGCAGGTGACCGAGGGGGAAGGCTACCCGCACCGCCTCCTGACCGATCCCGAGGAGGCCGAGCGCATCTCGCGCACCGTGCAGAGCCTCGACCGCCTCAGCACGGAGCTCGCGAGCACGATCCGCGAGGTGCGAGGCGTCGTCTCTCGGGTCAAGGAGGGCCCCGGGTTCGCGCACGACGTCATCTACGGCGACGGCCCGCAGAAGCAGATCCAGCAGTTCGGGAACGCGGCCGACGAGGTCGCGATGACGCTGCGAGGCATCCGCGAGAGCGACAGCCTCGCGCACGACGCGCTCTACGGCGGCAAGGGCGACGGCGCCGAGGCGCTCGCCAACGTGACGGCGATGACGGGCGATCTGCGGTCGATCGTGCACGACATGAGGGCGGGCAAGGGGACCCTCGGCGCCCTGCTCGTCGATCCGTCGATCTACGAGGACATGAAGAGCCTCCTCGGAAACGTGCAGCGCAACGACGTGCTCCGCGCGCTCGTGCGCTACTCGATCAAGAAGGACGAGCAGAAGCCCGCGGTCCAGGTCGGCGGCGCCACGCCGTCGCCCTAGCGGCACATCCCAGGCGCCTGCGCAACGGCTGGAGCGGTAGCGCCTTGCGTTGTCCGAGGCCGCCCTTTATTCCTCATTGTCTCGATGCCCAGGAAGCTCGCTGACCGTCTGTCGGCCGTCGCGCCCAGTGCAACGCTCGCCATGGCGGCGAGGGCCGCGCGTCTCCGCGCCGACGGGCACAAGGTCTACTCCTTCGGCGTGGGCGAGCCCGACTTCGACACGCCCGAGCACATTCGCCTCGCGGCGAAGGCGGCGCTGGACGCTGGCGCCACCCACTACACGGCCGTGTCCGGCACACCCGAGCTGAAGTCGGCGATCTGCGCCGCGACCGAGCAGCACCGCGGCTGGCGGCCGCTGCCGAGCCAGGTCACCGTGAGCTGCGGCGCGAAGCACGCGCTGTTCAACCTCGCCGCCGCTCTCTTCGAGCCGGGGGACGAGGTCGTCATCCCGGCGCCGTACTGGGTGAGCTATCCCGAGCAGGTGCGCCTCCTGGGCGCCACGCCGGTCGTCGTCGAGACCACCGAGGAGACGGGCTTCCGCCTCACGGCGGACGCGCTCCAGGCCGCGCTGTCGCCTCGGGTGAAGGCGATCCTCCTGTGCACGCCCTCCAATCCGACCGGCTCGGCGTATGCGGAGGAGCACCTGCTCCCGCTCGTGGGCGTGCTGCGGCGCCACGACTGCTGGATCATCGTCGACGAGATCTACGCCGATCTCACCTACGACGGGTTCCGGCACGTGTCGCTCCCCGCGCTCGCGGAGGACCTCGCGGCGCGGGTGATCGTCGTCGACGGGGTCAGCAAGACGTTCGCGATGACGGGCTGGCGCATCGGCTGGAGCATCGCGCCGCTCGAGGTCGCGAGGGCGCTCGACGTGGTCCAGGGCCAGAGCACGACGAACGCTGCCGCCGTCTCCCAGGCGGCCGCCGTCGCCGCCCTGAATGGACCTCGCGATGCGGTGTTCGCGATGCGTGCCGCCTTCGCACGGCGGCGCTCGCTGATGGTCGAGGGCCTCAACGCGGTTCCGGGGGTGCGCTGCAGGATGCCGGAGGGCGCCTTCTACGCGTTCGCCGACGTGCGGGGGCTCTGCGGGCGCGCTTTCCGGGGGACGACCCTCGCGAGCGACGAGGACGTGGCGACGTGGATGCTCGAGCAGGCGCACGTCGCCGCGGTCGCCGGCACCCCCTTCGGCGCGCCTGGCTACCTTCGCTTCTCCTACGCCTGCGACGAGGATCACATCGAAGCAGGCCTCGCCGCGCTCCGGCGTGCCGTCGCGGCGCTCGATTGATCGAGCGCATCGAGCGCATCGAGCGCGTCGCCTCGTAGCGGCGCCCACGCGCGCGGCTGGAAGGCAGCAGCACCGTCTCGGCTCGCTCGATGGCGACGCTGCGCGGAAGCGATGGCTCGCCTGGCTCCACGCCACGGTCCCTCGCGTCCCTCGCGGCTGGCGCGCCTCCGGCGCGCGCGGGCCGAGCCGGCAGCGCGCTCGCCTGAGCCGCCGGACGCGCCTCCACGGGCCGTCGGTGCCGGGCCTGGAAGAGCACCCCGAAGAAGTTCGACATCACCAGCGAGTTCTTCTTGTCGAACGCCGATGTTTGGGTTAAAAGCGCCTCGTCTTTCCGAAACGGCCGGGTGACAACCGGCTGGCATCGGGCGCATAACTCAGCGGTAGAGTGCGTCCTTCACACGGACGAAGTCGCAGGTTCAAGTCCTGCTGCGCCCACCCCGATTCGCTCCCCTGGCGAGCTGGCTCCACGCATCGAGCTGTCTGCGTGAACGTGCCGCTGTCGATGGGTGCTGGACGACTGCTTCGGATATCGCGCCGCTCGCGCGGCGCGTTCTGGCGCCTCCTTCGTGCCGGCGGCTTCGCTTGTGTGGCGACGCGGGGCGCCGCTCGGCGCTGTCACGTCGAGGCGTGACAGCGGCGACGCGTGAGGGCGCGGGCAGCTCCGGTTGGGCGAGGCGTCAGCGAGCAGCGCTCGCGGCGGGCGGCGCTGCTGCCGCCTTGTCGTTCTTGCGCTTCTCGATGACGCTGGCCGCCGCGCGCAGCTCCTTCTGGAGGGGGCCGCACTTGAGGCACTTGCGCATCCGCAGGACCCCGCAGCGCTGGGGGGTGCCCAGCGCCTTGATGTAATGGAGCGCGCGGATGTCGCCTTCCTCGCGCGCCCTGGCGATCATCGCCTTGGTGGGGCAGTCCGTGAGCCGGCGCAGGTCGTCGGCGACGATCAGCGCCGGCGACGCGAGCTGCCGCACGCTGCTCTCGATCAGCAGCGTGCTCGCGTGGTCCCTGGGCCAATCGCCGAACTTGGGCGCGGTCACCACCTCGTAGAGCAGATCGGGACCGCGGCTTCCCATGTGCTTGGACATCAGATCGAACGCCGTGAGGGCGACGTCCGGGGTGCCGTTCGCGGCCCTCAGGACGAGCTGCTTGAACTCGTCGTTCCCGGCCTCCTCGGGAGCGATCTCGAACAGCCGCTTCGCCGTGACCAGCGCGGCCGCCAACGCCTTCTCACGCCCCTGCGCGAGCGCGAGCGCCCGGAGGACCGCTGGGTCCTCCGGATACCGCTGCGCGAGCGCGCCGAGCGCCGCGCTCCCCGCGGCCTGGGCGCTCTCGAGCTCCGCGGCCTGCGCACGGGCGGGCGCCGGTTTCGCCGGGGCCTCGGGCTCCGCGGACGCGAGCGCCGCCGCCGGCTCGGGGGCCGGCGCGCTGCTGCTGTCGCGGCCGCTATCGCTGCCACTGCCGCTGCCGCTGGGAGCGGCGGCCGTCGAAGGGCCCCGCGGCGTCTCGGGGCCCCGCTCGAGCGCCGTCACGACCGCCGGGTCGCGCAGCGTTACCGCGCCGCAGATGAGCCCGGTCGCAGCCAGCAGCCCCAGCGCGGCCAGCGTGGCGGCCGCCTTCGGGCGGCCCAGCCCTGATTCACCGACGTGACTCACCGAGCCGCTCATCGCAGCTGCCTCTCCCGCGGGTGACCCGCGGCCTGGTCATCAACCGTAGGGATCGTCGTTCTTCGGCGGCTTAGGCGCGGCCGGCCTGGGCCTGGGCGCCGCCGGCTTGGGCGCCGCGGGCGCAGCCGTCGCCGTGGGGGCCGCGGGCTCGGGCGTCGCGGTGGGGGCCGCGGGCTCCGCTGTCGCCGTCGCCTTGGGGGCCGCGGGCTCTGCCGTCGCGGTGGGGGCCGCGGGCTCCGCCGTCGCCTTGGGCGTTGCAGGCTCTGCGGTCGCTCCGGTCGCCCCGAGGGGCGCGGTCGCGGTCGCCGTCGGCGCCGCGGGCGCTTCGGTGGTCGCCGTGGGCGCCGTCGTCCCGGCGGGCGCAGCCTTGTCCGTCGCCGCGGGCGCCACCTCCGTCGGCTGAGGCTTCTCCACGGGAGCCGCGGGCTTCGCCGCGGGCTGCTCCGGCGCAGCCGGCGGGGTCGCGGGCGGCTTGTCGCTCTGCCCGAAGACGAGCCAGAGCGCGCCGCAGAGCGCCGCCGCGACGAGCAGGATCGTAAGGATCCGCCCGGTGCCGCTGCTCTCCTCCTCCTGCGCGAGCGGAGCTTGTGCTGGGGCTGCGGCCTTCGCCGTGGCCGCCTTGTCTTCCTTCGGCTTGGCCGCCGCCGGCTTCGCCTTGGGTTGATCGTCGGCCGCCTTCGTGTCCTGGCGCGCAGGCTTGGCGTGCAGATCGTCTGCCGGCGCCTTGTCCGCGACCTCGGCCGGCCTCTTGGCTGCGGCGACCTTCGCCGGCTTCGCCTCGGCCGCGGGCACATCGTCCCGAGCTTCCCGCTCGTTCGCCAGCTGCGCGACCGCCTGGACCGGTATGGCCGCTGGCTCCGCGAGCGGCTTGACGTGCTCTGCTTTCGGAGCTGGCGCGACCTCGGCCTTCTTCGGCGGAGCGGCCATGAGCGGCTCCTTGGACGCGCCGATCTCATCCAGCGAGCCGCCGGCGTCGGCGAGCGCTTGCTTCAGCAGCTCGGCCGCCTGCTTCATCATCGTCCGCTCGTCGGGCGGCGGCATCTCCTTCTCGGGGTTCGTCTGCGGGAAGAAGCTGCCGCCCTCCGCGGCGTCGGCCTTCTTCGCCGCCTCGCCCTTGCCCGCGTCGCCCTTCGCCCCGATCGAGCCGAGCCCCAGCATGGTCGACGCCCGCTTCACCTGCGCCTGCGCTGCCTTCGAAGGCGCGGGCTCGGCCTGCGGCGCGCTCGCGGTCGTCGCCGCGACCGCGGCCTCCGGCACCTCTTCGCCCAGATCCGTGCGGTCGGTGATGCCCGCCTCGAACGCCGAGCCGGCGCCCGCTTGCGCGTCGACGAGCCGGGTGATCACGGCCTTGGACTTCTCGTCGATCTTGATGAATTTCACGCCCATGCCCGCCGGGTGCGCGTCGCTCCCCTGCGCGGGCTCTCGCTTCCACACGACGCGGCCGACGCCGGCGATCACGGCTTGCTCGTCCTGCAGACGGATCTCGAATTTGAGCAGCGTGCCAGCGGGGAAGGGCGACGGCGTCTTGATGAAGATGCCGCCACGGCTCACGTCATGCGAGTGGTGCTCGATGAACTCGTCGACCGTGGCGCTCTTGTAGCGGACGGTCATCTGCAGCACTCTCGCTCGCGGATCTTTGCGTGTGTCCTGGGCCATCAGGGTAGAACTCCCGTCTACTTCGCGACTCGCTCCTGCGGATGTGGTCCGCATGTTACCCAAGGTTCGCCGCGAAGCCCAAAGGCTAACACGCGACGGTCGCTTTACCGAAGGCAGCGATGGGCGACCGGGCGAGCATGCTGTTCGCGCAGCGCGCGCGTGGTCGCGCCCGCGCCCCTGCGCCGCCGGGCTTGGCGAGCCGAGCGTGTGCGCGCGTCTCTCGTGATATGTTCGCGTCGACTGGAGAATGCGCCAGGATGGCTGTTCGGGACCACTTTCGCGTTCACGCGAGGCGACGCGTCGATCTTGGAGCCATGCTGCGCGATCGACAGTCGATCGAGGAGCACGGCGTTCGCATCCGCGATCTCGGGCTGGGCGGCGCCGGCATCGAGCTGTCCGAGGCTCAGCTCGCGTCGGAGCTGCTGGATCCCGAGGCATCGGTGACGCTCGAGGTCACCGCCCCGAACCTGTGGGATCCGCTGAGCCTCCGCGGTCGGATCGCCTGGATTCGCCGCGGGGCAGTGGGGAAGCCGGCGCGCGCGGGCGTCCGCTTCGAGCACCATGACGCCGGCTCTCTCTATGCGCTCTACCAGCTGCTCGGCACCGAACCCTTCGACCTCTAGCGCGGGGGGGCGCCCGCTTCGGATACGGGCCCATCTCGGCGTTTTCGGTGCTCGGCGTACGTGAGTACGCCTCCGCGCCGAAAACGCCGATCTGGGCCCGTCTCCTGTGCGGGCACCCCCCCGCGCTGCGGCTGGAACGGGGAGGGAGAGGGCGTTGGCTCGGCACGAGAGTACGGCTGCGCGCCGAAAACGCCGAGGTGGGCCCGTATCCGAAGCGGGCGCCCCCTCGCTGGCGGCCGTGCAGGTCGGCAGGACCTCCCGCCCAACCCCGGGACGACCTTCAGGCCTAGAAGGCGAACACTGGACCGAGGGTGGGAGCGAACACGAGGCCGAGCGTTGGCCACATCAGCATCACCTTCACCTCGGCGGATACACCCAGGTTCGAGGTGATGCCGTAGACCACGCCGGCGCCGAGCGCCGAGAAGTTCCGCCCGGTGATCTGGTAGGCATCGAGATCCTCGACGTGGCGGGTGTTCGGCGGGCACCTCTCGCTGCCGCTGGTGCGCACCAGATCCCCTTCCTCCGTCCGGCGATCGCACACATCTACAGGGACCGAGGCGTTCACCTGGGCCAGCCCGATGGGCGACACGAAGGCATAAGGGCGGAACCCCCCCTTCTCGACAATCCGATCCCCCAGGAAGAAATACGTGGCCCGGAGCTCCCCATGGAGCGGCAGGAAGCTGAGCGCCTGGAGATGCGGGTTCTCCTGCGGATTGCCGGTGGCGTCCGTCCACGCGCTCGGAGCGCTCTTGGAATCAGGCGAGCCGCCGAAGGCGAACCCGGCCCGCACCCCGACGAGCAGCGGCACGTCCGAGAAGAGCTGCCGGTCGTACGACAGCATCGCCCGCCACCCAGCAAGGCTCAGGCCGCCCTTGACCCCGTTCGTGTCAGGGAGATCCGCCGGCTCGCCGTAGAACTGCCGGCCTCCACCGCCCGGATAGAAGCAGGCGTAGGCGGCGTCGCTGCCCGAGCAGACGTAATCCGTACCGCGCACCAAGAGCAGGTCGAGCGAGCCGGACAGGCCGATCACGTTGCGATTGCCCTTGCCTCTCGACGCCCCGCGCCCCTCGTCGCTCCCCTGCTCGCAGGTCCCGTTCAAGCAGGTGAGCCCCGACTGGCACTCCACGGTCGCCTCGCAGGCCGCGCCCCAGGTCTTGTCCCCGCGCGCGCCGCCTGCCTCGGGGCAGCCAGGCAGTCCTGGCGGACAATCCTCCTTCGCGGCGCACCGCTTCGGCGGCTCCTGACCCGGCAGAGACGGCTCCTCGTCGATCTCGTTCTTGATCGGCACCCGGTGCGGCGCCTGCATCGAGCCGGCGGTGCCCACCGGGTCGCCCGCCTCGTCCCTCAGGATCACGAAATACCGGATATCGCCGGTCGTCGTGACATCCTCGCAGGGGATCTCCGCGCCGAAGCCGCGCTCGATACGGCTCATCTCGAGCGACTTCCACTTCGGGGAGCCGAACGGCTTGTAGCGCAGCGTCGCCTTCGACGCGTCGATCTCCTCCGGGATCTCGACATACACGGGCACCGGCGTGTTCACCGCCTGCTCGGCCACCGGCGTGTGGGGAACGTCGCCCGCCGCCTTCGTGGACTTGCCGCCGCCCTCGCCAGGCGCGCGCTCGGCCTTCCCGGCGGCCTGCGCCTCCTTCTGGGCCTCCTTGAACGCCTGGGCCAGCTCGGTCGTCGTCAGCGCGTCGATGAGCGCCGCCTTGGGATCGGCCTGGAGCGCCAGCACGAACTCCGCCTTGGCCTGATCGAGCTTGTTCCCGCCGCCGTACACCGTGCCGAGCGCGATGTGCAGCTTGCCGACCACCGGCTTCGAGCAGGCGTTCTTGTCGCACTTCTTCAGCGCGTCCTTGAGCTTCTTCTCCGCCTTGTCGAACTCGACAGAGAGGTAGTCATCGTCCATCGCCTGGTTGTGCAGCTTCATCGCCTCCGCGTCCTTTGCGCCGGCGGCGCCGGCGACCACCGGCACGCCGAGGACCCACAGCGAAGTCAGAGCAAACGCGAGACGAGCGCGGCGTGAACGACGGGAAAACACGGGTTCAGACCTCCAGGGTGTGCTGGGGAAGGGCTCTTGCTTTCAGGAGCAGGGGGCCGGGTCCGGCCCCCAGTACTGCGCGGTCGAGAGCGACCGTACCCCGACATGCCAGGCGGTGCCCCCCGCGGCGACCGGGCTACTGCGCGCCCTCCGTGCGGACGAACTGCACGCGCCGGTTCAGGGCGCGGTTCTGGTCGGACGTGTTCGGCACGATCGGCTGCTCCATCCCGTACCCCTTCGATGTCAGCCGGGCCTCGTCGATCCCCTTGGCCACCAGGTACTTCTTCACCGAGGCCGCGCGCCGATCCGACAGCTTCTTGTTGTAGGCCGCGGCGCCCTTGTTGTCCGTATGCCCCTGGATCTCGATCTTGATCTTCGGGTTCTGCTGAAGGACCTCCACCACGGCATCGAGGATCGGGAAGCTCTCGGGCCGGATCTTGTCCTTGTCGAACTCGAAGTGGATCTGCTGCGTGATCTTGATCTCCTTCTCGGTGACGATGACCAGGCTCGGCTTCTTCGGGCAGCCCGGCTTGTCGCCGCCGACCACGCCCGGCTCGTTCGGGCACTGGTCCTCGAGATCGGGCACGGTGTCCTGGTCGTTGTCCGGCTCGGGGCAGCCGTCGGCGTCCTCGTAGCCGTCCGGATCCTCCGGGTCGTTCGCGCAGTTCTTGCCCGTGCTGTCCTTGTCGTTCGCGTCGGGGATCGTATCGAGATCGTTGTCGACCTCGGGGCAGCCGTCCTCGTCGAGGTAGCCGTCCTTGTCCTCGGGCAGGAGCACGCAGCTGTCCTTGCTGTCCGTCAGGCCGTCGCCGTCCGTGTCCGGATCGTCCGGGCAGCCGTCATCGTCCTGGAAGCCATTCCAGGTCTCGGCGTCGCACGGGCACTTCTTGTCCTGCGGGTCGAGCAGCCCGTCGCCGTCGCAGTCTCCGGGCTTGGGCGGAGGCGCCTCCTCGACGAACCCGCGCTCGGCGCACTTCTGCGGCGGGGAGAGGTCGTACGCGGCGTGCGTGTTCGCCTTCGCGATGTCGAGGTGCTCCTGGGCCCGGGCGAAGAAGCCCTGCTCGATCTCGACCGAGGCGAACGACAGGTGCGACTTCGCCATCGCCAGCTCGCGCGGCGCGCAGCGGAGCGCGCCGTTGCGCTCCGCCTGCTTCGCGATGGTCGTCAGCGCCTCGATGTCGCCGCGCATGACCGGCACCTGCGTGCACGAGAAGGCGGCCCCGGCGATCGCCACGACGGCGACGGCGCCTGCGCGACGAGCGCTGCGGGAACTGCGGCGCGTCATTCGAATGTTCATCGACCCGCGCCCTCGTGCGCCTGCTTCGCTAGGGTGATCGCCTTGTCCGCGTACTCCTCCGCGACGTCGGCGAAGTCGATCGCGTCGCCGTAGTCGGCGGCCGCGGCCTCTTCCCGAGCCTTCCAGAGGTGCTCGCGCGCGGTGTAGTACTCGTACGGCGCATACTTCTCTGCGCCGAGCGCCTCGGCCGTCTCGAGCTTGCTCGAGGCCGAGTTTGCGGTGAACGCGTAGATGGTACCGCCGCAGCCGCCCGTGAGAGCCGCCGCGAGCACCATGCCCGCGCCTGAAATCCAAGTCCCGAATCGCCGCCCGTGCGTCGTCACGATCGCGTTCTTTCTGGAGCGGGCACCTAAGACCGTCTGCCCGGCCGTCGCGACGCTATCAAGGGCGCTCGCCGCACGTCAACCGGCTCGGGTAAGGGAAGGGCGAGGTCAGAGCTTCCGGTAGACGCCGACCACCACGCCGAGGAGCATCGCCGGCTTGAAGTCGCTCGCCCGGACCAGGATCGGCGCCATCGCCGCGTTCGCCGGCTGGAAACGCACGTAGTCCTTCTCGGGGAAGAAGTACTTCACGGTCGCCTCGTCGCCGATCAGCGCCACCACGATGTCGCCGCGCTGCGCGGTGAGCTGCCGGCGCACGAAGATGTAGTCACCGCTGAAAATGCCGGCCTCGATCATCGAGTCGCCGGTGACGCGCAGGCCGAACACCTCGCGCCCGCCGCGCACGAGCGTGCGCTCGATCCGGACCGTATCGAGGACGTGCTCCTCGGCGAGGATCGGCAGGCCCGCGGCGATCCGGCCGACGACCGCGATCTCGACGAGCTCGTCCTCCTGGTCGTTCGCGGGGGCGTCGTTCCCGCCGTTCACGAGCGCGCCGCGGAGATCGGCGCCGCCGCCGGCGCCCGCGCCATCGAGATCTCGCGGGCGGAGCGCGCGCGACTTCATGTCCTCGCGCGTGAGGTAGCCCTTGCGCTCGAGCGCCCGGAGGTGATCGTTCACCCCGTTCGTCGAGCGAATCCCCATATGCGCGCCGATCTCGCGCAGCGTCGGCGGGTACCCGCGCTCGCTGATCGACTGCCGGATATAGTGAAGCACCTGCTGTTGCCGCTCGGTGAGCCCCTGCATCGGGCGGAACCTACTGAACGGTTGGGTAGATGTCAAAAAAGTGTGGAGCCATCGCTCCAGGGGCTCGATTTTGCTGCGATTTTCTGAATGCCAGCGCCGCCCGACCGCTCGCCTCGGACGGCGCGGTGAGCCGTGAGGCGCGTCGAGCGTACAGGGTGAACCGAAGGGCAGGGCTCCGTCGTCAGGGCTGCTCAGGGTTGCTTCGGGACGTTGTTCCGTGAGCTCATCGCCTGCCGCGGCTCCAGCATCGCCCGGATCTCGTCGCCGTCGGCGGCGGCGGCGAACGCCTCTTCCAGCGTGATCATCCGGCGCTGGTAGAGGGAGACGAGCGACTGGGCCATCGTCTGCATGCCGCTGCCGGACTGGCCCACCTGCATCTGCGAGTAGATCTGGTGGAGCTTGTCCTCCCGGATGAGGTTCCGGATCGCCGCGTTCGGGATCATGACCTCCATCGCCATGACGCGCCCCGGGCCGTTCGCGCGCGGGAGGAGGAGCTGCGTCATCACGGCGACGAGCGTGAACGAGAGCTGCTGCCGCACCTGCGACTGCTGGTGCGGCGGGAAGACGTCGATGATGCGGTTGATCGTCGAGATCGCCGAGTTCGTGTGGAGCGTGGCGAACACGAGGTGGCCCGTCTCGGCGATCGTCAGCGCCGACTCGACGGTCTCGAGGTCGCGCATCTCGCCGACGAGCACGACGTCCGGATCCTGGCGCAGGGCGTACCGCAGGGCGTCCTTGAACGACGCGGTGTCGGACCCGATCTCGCGCTGGTTGACGAGCGACAGCTTGTGCGGGTGCAGGTACTCGATCGGATCCTCGATCGTGAGGATGTGCAGCCGCTGCTCCGAGTTGATCTTGTCGATGATGCTCGCGAGCGTGGTCGTCTTGCCCGAGCCCGTCGGGCCCGTCACGAGCACGAGGCCGCGGGGCTTGGCGGTGATGTCGAGAACGACCGGCGGCAGGCCCAGCTCGTCGAAGTTCATGATCCGGAAGGGGATCTGCCGGAAGGCGGCCGCCACGGCGCCGCGCTGCATGTAGATGTTGGCGCGGAAGCGGGCGAGCCCCTTCATGCCGAACGACAGATCGAGCTCGTTGCGCTGCTCGAACGACGCCACCTGCTCCTCGTTCAGCACCGAGTAGCAGAGCTGCCTCGTGTCGCTCGGCATGAGCGGCGGGAGCTTGAGCGGCACCACCGTGCCGTCGATGCGCAGGAGCGGCGGCGTGCCGCTCGTGATGTGCATGTCGCTCGCGCCCTTCTCCACCATCGCGCGGAGGAGCTGCTGGAGCGTGTACCGGAGGCCTTCCTGCTGGCCGACGAGCTCGGTGGTCATGCGCTCAGTCCCCCATCGTCACGCGGCCGACCTCCTCGGTCGTGGTGACGCCCGCGAGCACCTTCTCGATCCCGCTCATCCGGAGCGACAACATCCCGCCCTTGACCGCCGCGGCCTTGAGCTCGGCCGTGGACGCGCCCTGGAGGACCATCTCCTTCAGCGCGTCGGTGAAGCGCATGACCTCGTAGAGCGCGACGCGGCCCTTGTACCCCGAGCCGTTGCAGGTCTTGCAGCCCGCGCCGCGGACGAGGTCCGCGCGCGCCACCTGCTGCTCGGTGAAGCCGAAGTCGAGGAGCACCCTCGCGTCGACCTTCAGCGGGACGCGGCAGTCGGGGCAGATCTTGCGCGCCAGGCGCTGGGCCAGCACGAGGTTCACGCTGGCGGTGATGAGGAACGGCTCCACGCCCATGTTGAGGAGGCGCGAGATCGTCGACGGCGCGTCGTTCGTGTGCAGCGTCGAGAGCACGAGGTGGCCGGTGAGCGCGGCCTTGACGGCGATCTCGGCCGTCTCGAAGTCGCGGATCTCGCCGACCATGATGATGTCCGGGTCCTGCCGGAGGAACGACCGCAGCGACATCGCGAAGTTCAGCCCGATGTCGTCGTGCATCTGCACCTGGTTGATGCCGTGCAGGTTGTACTCGACCGGGTCCTCGGCGGTGCTGATGTTCGAGCCGACCTGGTTGAGCTCCGAGAGCGCCGAGTAGAGCGTCGTCGTCTTGCCGGAGCCGGTCGGGCCCGTGACGAGGACCATGCCCCACGGCTGGCCGATCGCCCACTTGAAGTCGGCGAGCGGCTTCGGATCGAAGCCGAGCTTCGCCATGTCGAGCTGCAGGTTCGACTTGTCGAGGAGGCGGAGGACGATCTTCTCGCCCCAGAGCGTCGGGAGCACCGAGACGCGGAAGTCCATCTCCCGGCCCCGGCCCATCTTCAGCTTGATGCGGCCGTCCTGCGGGAGCCTCCGCTCGGCGATGTCGAGCGAGCTCATGATCTTGAGGCGGCTCGAGATCGCGTTCTTCAGCTTGATCGGCGGCTGCATCTCCTCCATCAGCACGCCGTCGATGCGGTAGCGCACCCGGAGCTTCTTCTCGTACGGCTCGACGTGGATGTCGCTCGCGCCCTTCTTGATGGCGTTCAAGAGGATCGCGTTGACGAGCCGGACCACGGGCGCGCCCTCGGCGGCCTTCTCCAGCTCGAGGACGTTCACGTCGTCGGCCTCGACCTGGAAGCCGACCTCCTCCTCCCCGAACTCGCTCAGCACCTCGTCGTAGGAGGGCCCGACGTTGTAGGCGCGCTCGATCGCCTCCGTGATGCCCGTCTCGGACGCGACGACGGGCTCGACGTTGAAGCCCGTGAGGAACTTGATGTCGTCGATCGCGTGGAGGTTCGTCGGATCGGCCATCGCCACGACGAGCGCCGTCCCCGACCTGGAGATGGGGATGATCTTGTGCTTCTCGCAGACATCCCGCGAGACGAGGCGCGAGACCTCCGCGTCGATCTCGTACTCGTCGAGGGCGACGGCCGGGACGCGGTACTGCGTCGAGAGGAAGCTCGTGATCTCGCCGTCGGAGATGTACCCGAGCTTGGCGAGCGCGTACCCGAGGTTCTGACCTGTCTTGCGCTGCTCCTCTTGGGCTTGCCTGAGCTGCTGGAGGCTGATGAGCTTTTCGCGGACGAGCAGTTCGCCGAGGCGGTTCGTTGTCGACATCGAGGCCGCAAATCCTGCGGGTGACGAGGGAGGGAGTCAACGCTGGCGGTTGGGGCCGACGCGCATCAAGGGTAGGATGTCGGATGGTGGCGAGGATGGCGCTGCGTGAGTCTCTTTGAGTGGTTCGGGCTCAGGCGGGGGGACAGCCGACGCAGGGCGGCCGAGGCCAAGGAGCTCGCCGGCGATCTCGCGGGGGCGGTCGAGCTGTACCTCGACGCCGGGATGCCGGACGACGCGGCCCGGGTCCTCCTCCTCCGGGCGGACGCCGAGCGGAGCGTCGAGAAGCGGATCGCCTTCTGCGCGTCGGCGTCCCGCACGGCGGAGAGCCCGGAGCTCAAGCGCGCCGCGCTGGGGCGCAAGGCGCTGCTCGCGTTCGACCTGGTGCGCGCGCGGGGCGCGAGCGTGATGCGGAGCGAGGCGCTGGCCGTCGCGCGCGAGCTCGAGGAGGCGGGCGAGCTCGAGCGCGCGGCCGACGCGTACGCTCTGGTGGGTGACACCGAGTCGGAGACGCGGGTGCTGGCCGCGGCGGGCGCGATCGAGAAGCTCGAGGAGCGGCTCCGCTCCTCGATGACCGTCGAGAGGGACCAGCGAGAGCTCGCCGCGGTCCTGCGGGCGATCGCGGATCTCGATCGGATGGCGGAGCGCCGCGAGGCGATCGCGGTGGCCGAGGCCTGGATCGGGGGGAACCGCGGCGGCGAGCAGGTGGCCGACGCGCTGCGCGCGATCCGCGCGCGGCTCCTCTCGGGGCCGATCCTCTCGCTCGAGCTCGGCGGCGCGCTCCTGCGGTGCGCGCTCGGCGACGAGGTGACGATCGGCCGCGGCGAGGCGACCATCGTCATCGCGTCCCGCGCCGTCAGCAGGACGCACGTGCGGATCCGGCGCGGCCCGTCCGGCGTCGAGGTCGAGGATCTCGGGACGCGCAACGGCACGACGCTGGCGGGCGCGCGGCTCGCGGGGCCGCTGCCCGTCGGCCGCGGCGTGCAGCTCCTGCTCGGCGGGGAGGTGCCGTGCGCGATCACGCCCGGGACCGCGCAGGGGTGCGTGGTGGAGATCGCGGGCGAGCGCTTCACGGCGCCGCTCGGCGATCTGCCGGTCGGGCCCTGGCGGATCCGCCTCGACCGGGCCGGGGCCTCGGCGTTCGTCGCGCTGAAGACGCCGCAGGGGGCGCCGCCGCCCTTCCTCGGCGACTACCAGCTCGCGCCGTCGGTCGAGCTCTGCGCGGGCGACGCGATCGCCTCGGCGCGCGGGGGCACGGCGGTCTTCCGGCTACCCCCCGCGGGCGAGACCCCGTCGATCCGGCGCGGCGGCGCCGAGGGCGGGCCTGCGTGAGCCTGTGGCGGCGGCTCAAGGAGCGCCTCGGCGGCGCGCCGGTCGACGCGGACGGCGGTGCGCCGGTCGGCGCGGGCGGCGGCACACCGCCGGGCGGGGCGGACGTCGAGGGCGGCGCGCATCCGGCGCGAGCGCCGCGGCCGCAGGCGAACACGCGCGCGCCGCGTCACGGCGGAGGCGACGACATCGCGCGCCTGCGTAGCTCCGGAACGCGGGAGGGCCCGTCGACGGACGAGGTGATCGCGGTCCTGCGGCGGGCGCGCGGGACGCTCCGGGAGGCCGAGGCCGTGGCGCACCTCGTCGCCGCCATGGAGGAGCGGGTGCTGCCCGATCCGATCCGCGTGGCGTGCGCGGATCTCCTGGCGGCCCGGGGCGACGAGCAGGGCGCGCTCGCGGTGCTGGAAGGCGCCGCGTCGCGCGAGCGCGGGGGCGCGTCGCGCGCGCAGCCGGTGTCCTCGACCGAAGGCCTCGTCCTCGCGGCCGATCTGTACGCCTCGCTGGGGCAGCTCCCGCGGGCGGTCGGCGCGATCGAGCGGGTGCTCGTCCGGGAGATCGGCGCGCCAGGCGCGCGCGAGCGCCACCAGCGCTGGCGGGCGGCGCTCGGCGCGGAGCGGCCCGCGACCGCCCGCGTGGAGGACGCGACGATGGTCGCTCCCTCCGCGGGAAAGAGCCCGTTCCGCCTGCTCCGCGAGGTAGCGCGCGGCGGCGCTGGCGCCGTCTACGAGGCCGAGGACGAGGTGCTCGGCCGGCGCATCGGGTTCAAGGTCTACCACGGGCGGGGCGGCGATCGAGCGCCCCTCACCCGCGAGGTGCGGCTCGCCGCGGCGCTCGCGGGTCCCGGCGTCGTGCGGGTGTTCGACGCGGACCCCGAGGAGGGGTGGATCGCGCTCGAGTGGATCGCGCGCGGCTCGGTGCGGGACGTGCTCCGCGCCGGCGACGCGGCGGCGCTCGCGCCGATCGCGCGGTGGGCGCGTCCGCTCGCGCGTGCGCTCGCCCGCATCCATGACCGCGGCTACGTCCACGCCGACGTGAAGCCGGCCAACGTGCTCCTGCGCAACGTCGGCGAGCCCGTGCTCACCGACTTCGGGCTGGCCAGGCCCCGCGGCGCCCCGTCCGCCGGGGGCAGCCCGGGGTACGTCTCTCCGGAGCGGCTCGCCGGGCGGCCGAGCGATCCACGCGATGACATTTACGGCTACGGCCGCGTGCTCGAGGACGTTCTCGTCCACCTCGAGCGGCTCGGCGGCGAGGGGCTCGCTCCCTGGAAGGAGCTGTCGCTGCGGTGCCTCGGCCCGGACGACGACCGGCCGCCGGACGGCGCCGCGCTCGTCCGGGCCGCCTGCTGAGCGCCGCGGCGGGCTCAGCAAGCCGCGAGACAGCGCTTGTACCGATCGGACCCGGCCGCGTCGGTTCCATCGAACGCGCCGCAGGGAGCCTCCGCCGCGCACGCCGACGCGCACTGGACGCGGTCGTCGCACGACGCGTCGGCGGAGACGCCGCCGCCGTGGAAGCCGCACTCCTCGATGTGCTCCGTCGCCTCGTCGCACACGCTCCCGCAGCCGGACGCGACGGCGACCGCGAGCGCGATTGACGCGGCGCGACCTGCCCTTGCGCCGCCGCGTGCTTCCGTCCACCAACGACGCCTGCCTTCGCTCATGCCTGTCCTCTCCCGGAGTGATCTCTCGTACGGGGGGCCTCTCGCTGCGGCGGGGGGCGGCGCAGGATGGCAACCCGCTTCGCTTCGGGCGCGGCCCTGGGTAGATTGCTCGCCTGCATGCGCGTACGCAACGAGAAGAGGGCGCCCTGATGCGCTTGGCCATCGTCGCCACGCCCAGCTTGCACCGCGATCAGCGGCCGGCGCCCGGCTCCCTGGACGGGGATCTCATCCGGGCCCGCCTCTCGCTGGACGACGCCGGCTTCCGGGTGATCGACGTCGATCCCGCCCGGGATCTCGCGGAGCAGCTCGACGCGCTGTTCGACGAGGTCGTCGCGACGCGGAGGACCCTTGTCGACGCGGAGGACGCCGCGCGCGACGATGCCTCCAACCTGTTCCTCTTCTACGCCTCCAGCGCGGTCGCGCTGTCGCCGGACGGGGAGCTCTTCCTCTGCCTCGATCCCGAGAACCCCAGCGTGGGGGATGCGCTGGGCGACATTGTCGCGGTGTTCCGCGAGCGCGCTCGCGGCGAGGTGCTCTTCGTCCTCGAGTGCCACCACGGCCCAGGCGCGACCTCGCGCGCCGTCGTCGCCGCCGCGGAGCAGGCGGCGGCGTCTTCCGTGACGGGGGTCGAGCTCCTCGTGGCGGCCCACCCGATAGGCTCGCTCGACGCGGATCTGCCGTCGGTGTTCACCCGCGCCTTCGTCGAGCACCTCGACGAGGCCGAGCCGGAGCGCGGCCTCACCGCGGAGGCGATCTTCCGCCGCGTGGAGGGGAATGCCGAGCTCGCCAGCGCCATCCCGTGCTTCGCGTGGACGGGGGATCGGGGCTCCTTCTCGGTGCTCGCCCCGCGCGGCGCTGCGCCGAGCGCGCACGCGGGGGAGAGCACCGAGGCAGCGCCGCTCGCGTTCGTGGGCGAGCGGGACGCCGCCACCACGCCGGCGCCGGCGCCGGACGATCCGGTCGCGCAGTACCTCGCGGCCGGCGACACGCTCGCCGCGGCCGCGGACCTGGAGGGCGCGCTCACGGCGTACAAGAAGGCGCTCGCGCTCGTCGGCGTCGCGCACCGGGACGCGCGCGCGGAGGTGCACCTGCGCATCGCCCAGACGAGGTGGCGCCAGGAGCGGCACCGCGAGGCGATCGAGAGCTTCGACAAGGCGCTCGCGCTCGCGCCCGAGCACCGGCCCGCGCTGGAGGCGCTGGTCGAGCTCCACCTCGCCGGGCGCGACTTCGCCCGGCTGCGCACGGCGGAGGAGCGCTTGCTCACGCGCGTCGAGGGAGACGCCGAGCGCTTCGGTTTCCTCGTCCAGTTCGCCGAGCGCTGGGAGACCATCGCCGACGAGCCAGCGCGAGCGCTGGAGCTCCTGGAGCGGGCGCGGGAGCTCCGCCCCGACGACGCCACGGTCCTGCGCGGCCTGGGCCGGCTCTATCAGGCCGCGGGCGACCTCGGAGCGTCGATCGAGGCGCGCCGCTGCCTCATCGAGCAGATGGAGGAGCCGAAGCAGCAGGCGGTCGCGCTCCTGGAGCTCGCGCGCGTGGCGATGCAAGGCGAGGCCCGCGCGACCTTGACCGAGGTCACGCGGGAGCGGGAAGGGATCGAGCTGCTCGAGCGCGCGCTGGACGCAGATCCCGCGTTCCTCGATCCGCTCTCCCTCGTCGCGATCCTCCTCTCGGCGCGGCAGGAGTGGGGCGAGCTCGAGTTGGCGTACCGGCGCATGCTCGATCGCGCGCAGCGCATCTCGGACCCGGGCGTCCGGAGCGACGTCACCTGGGAGCTGTGCCGCCGCCTCGGCATGCTCTTCCGCGATCACCTCGAGGATCCCAGCTCCGCGCTGGAGGCCTTCGAGGGCGCGGTGGCCGAGCGACCGGACGACGTCCCAGGGCGGCTCAGCGCGGCGTCGCTCGCGCGGACCGCCGGCCGTCTCGAGCGCGCCGCCGCGCACCTCCAGGCCGCGGCGGTGCTCGATCCTGGCAACGTCCAGGTGTTCCACGATCTGTTCGACACCTTCCAGAAGCTGAGGCGCGTCGATCAGGCCTGGTCCGCGGCGAGCGTGTCCGTCTATCTCGGAGCGGCCGAGACGCGGGAGCGCTTCATCTTCGAGGAGCACCGGCCGGCGGGCCTCGTCCAGCCTGCGCGCGGGCTGAGCGTCGCGACGTGGGATCTCCTGCGCGCGGGCGATCGCGATCGCGCGCTCGAGGAGGTCCTCGCGTCGGTCGCCGACGCGGCGATCCGCGCGCGGTTCGCCCAGCGCGCGCGGGAGAAGCGCGTTCCCCAGCTCGATCCGGCCGCGCGAGCCGACGCGGAGCGGAACGCGGCGGGCGTGGTGCGCCTGTTCTCATGGGCGAGCCGGTGCCTCGGCATCGCCGCGCCGGCGGTCTACCTCCGCAAGGACGCGCCGATCGCGGTCGCCGCGGTGACGGTCGAGGAGCCGAGCGTCCTCGTCGGCGGCGAGGCGCTCCGCGGGAGGACGGCCGCCGAGCTCGCGTTCCTGGTGGGCAGCCACGTCGCGTACCACGTCGGCCCGCACCGGCTGCTGCTGCATTTCCCGTCGCTCGAGGAGCTCGGCGTCTGCCTGGCCGCGGCCGTGAAGGTGGCGCGGCCGTCGGAGCTCGTCCCCGCCGATCTCGAAGCCGCGGTGCTCGCGCTGGTGCCCCTCCTCGACGAGCGCCTGACGGAGAGCGAGCGTGACGCCCTGGAGGCCGCGGTGTTCGAGCTCTACGAGATCCGCGCCCCGCTGGATCTCGCGCACTGGGTGGGATCGGTCGAGCGGTGCGCTGCCCGGGTCGGCTATCTGCTGACCGGCGAGCTCTCGGTCGCGGCGTCGTCGCTCTCGCGAGGAGACACGCCGGGCGTGCTGACGGCCGAGGAGAAGATCGGCGATCTCCTCTCGTTCACGGTCTCGGACGCCTACCACGCCTTGCGCCAGGAGCTCGGCGTCGCGATCGAGCCCTAGCCGTGCCCGGCGGCCGGTCCGCTCACTCCTTGCCCTGGAGGTAAGCGAGGTACGCGTCGTGGCTCGGCGCGCGGCCGAGGAAGCGGGCGACGAGCGCTCCTGCCTCGACGCCGCCGCCCTTCGCGAGCACCTCGTCGCGGAACGCGCGCGCCACGGCGGGGTTCAGCAAGCCCTCCTTCTTGAAGCGGGTGAGCACGTCGCGCGAGAGCGACAGCGCCCACTGGTAGCCGTAGTAGCCCGCGTCGTAGGTGATGAGGTGTCCGAAGCTCGACTGGAGGTGCGTCCCCTTCACGAAGACGAAGGACTCGTTCGCGCGCTGCGCCTGCTCCACGACCAGGGTCGCGTCGAAGCCCGGATCGCGGCTGTGGAGCTCCAGATCGATCGACGCGAGGGTGAGCTGCCGCTGCGTCGCGAGCGCTCGACCGAAGCCTCGCGCGCGGGTCATCGCCTGGAAGAGGGCGTCCGGGATCTTCTCGCCGGTCGCGTGGTGCCTCGCGAACAGATCGAGCACCTCGCGCGACCACGCCCACTCCTCGAACATCTGGCTCGGCGCCTCGACGAAGTCGCGCACGGTCGCGGTACCTGAATAGGAGGCCAGCTCCGAGCGTGTCAGGAGGTGGTGCAGCACGTGCCCGAACTCGTGGAAGAACGTCACCACGTCCTCGTGAGACATGAGCGCCGGCTGCGCCCCCGGCTTCGGGAAGTTGCACTCGAGCGCCGCGACGGGGGTCTGCCACGATCCGTCGTCGAGGAGCTTCGCCGTCCTCACGGCGAACATCGCCGCGTGCTTGTACTTGTCGGGCCTGCTGTAGAGGTCGAGGTAGAACTTGCCGATCAGCTTGCCTTCGGAGCGCACCTCGTACGCGGTCACGTCGGGGTGCCACGCGTTCGCGGGGACCTCCTTGTACTCGATGGCGTACATCTTCGCGGTGATGTCCATGAGCCCCTGCTTCACCGCGCCGAGCTCGAGGTAGTCCGAGAGCGCCTGCGAGTCGAACTGGTACGTCGACGCGCGGACCCGGTCCTCGAGGAAGTAGCGATCCGAGGGGGGGAGCTTGTCGGTCGCCTTGCCTCCGAGCCGCACGTGCTCCTTCATCAGCGCGGCGAACTCGGCCTTGGCGGGCTCTCTCAGCGCCGTCCTGACCTGGTCAAGGAAGGCGCGCACGGCGCCGCTCGTCTTGGCCATGCGCGGCTCGATGGCGTAGTCGGCCCAGCTCTTGTAACCGAGCATCTTCGCCTTCTCGGAGCGGAGCGCGAGGAGGCGATCGATCAGCTTCACGTTCTTCTCGCCGCCGCGGTTGGTGAACAGGACGTAGAGATCGAGCGCGGCCTTGCGGTCCTTGGCGTAGGTGACGAACGGGAAGAAGTCGGGGTAGTCGGTGCTGATCTCGACCTTGCCGCTCGCGTTGGGCGCGTGCTTCGCCACGTACTCCTTGGGCAGCCCCTGAAGCGCGGCGGGCGCGACCTCGATCGATGCGGTCGACGCCGACAGGTTCGACATGAACTCCTGTCCGATGCGGGTGATCTGCTCGTTCACGTCGCGGAGGCGCTGCTGTCGGTCGACCGGCAGCGACAGCCCGTTGCGGCGGAAGTCGCGGAGGACGTCGGAGAGGAGCCGGGCGCGCTCTCCGTTCAACGTGTCGCGCGCGTCGCCTTTCTCGGCGTACGCCTCGATGACGGCGGCGAGATCGGCGTCGAGCCACATCGCGGTCGTGAACCTGTCGACCTTCGGCTCGCAGAGCCTCGCGGCCTCTCGCACGGCCGCGTCCGGGTGCGCGACCCCCATCAAGTACGGGAATTCGCCCGCGCTGTTCACCTCGAGCACGGCGTCGTCGAACCGCCCGAGCGTCGCGGCGTAGGTGAGCTTCGCCGGCGGCGCGCCTCGGAGCGCCCTGATCGCGCCGAGGTGCCCCTCTGCCGCGCGCAGGTGCTCGTCGCAGAGCTGCTTCACGCCGTCCACGGTGAGCCCCTGCGCCACCGGGTCGAACTCGGCGCGCGGCGGGGCCTCGGACGGCGGTGTCGTCGGCGTCGCCGTCGGCCCCGGCGGCGTGGCGCTGCCGGTCGTGGCCGGCGAGGAGACCCCGCCGGTCTGGGTGCCAGCGCTGCAGGCGACGAGCAGGAGAAGCGAGAGGAGCCCCGAGCGTGCGGGTGTGTAGCCGACCTTCATGTCGGTCGGGCTATACCACGGGGAGCGGGAAAGCCCGGTAGGGAGCCGCGGGCGATCTACGTATCCGGCGAGCTGCCGACGAGGGAGCGCGCGGTGCCGGCGTTCGAGCGCAGTCCGGCGCCGCGCTCCGAGCAGCCGGCGGCGTGAGCCCTGGGGAACGGGCGCTCACGCCGTGCGGTGCTTCAGACCCTCAGTTTGTCTGCGGCGGCAGGTAGGCGAAGAGGCAATTGTATCCTCGGCTCGTCACGTCGGCGGCGGGTGTTCCAGCCGATACCTTGACGAGCAACCGGTTGTCCGCTGAGCCCGCCGGGATCGCGACCCGCTGGACGTACAGGTCTTCGTCTTCGGTCTCCGTGGCCGAGTGGGTGGCGGTGTCGATCGGGGTGCCGTCTCCATTCAGCACCTCGGCGCTGAGCTCGCGGACCCCGGACCCGTTGCGCTGCCCTTCGCAGATGACCGAGAACGTCCAGCCCTCTTCCACGTCGTCGAGGGGAACCGCGTAGATGTCGACGTCTGCGGTCTCTCCATCGGCGATCTGCCCCTCGATCGCGTAGCTGACGCCGCCTCCCCCGTTCTGGAAGGAGACCAGGTCGCCTTCCGGCGTCTCCACGACGCCGTTGGTCTCCTCTTGGGCCTCGAGCGGATCGGAGCTCGCGCGGCTGTTCAGCAGAATATAGAAGTCGTTCTTTCCCACCTCTCCCGCAGGGCGCTTGACGAAGACGAAGTACTCCTGCCCGGCTTCCACGGGGAGGGCGATATCGCCGCCCTTCGACGGGTCCACCTTCGCGTACGCATTTGTCAGATCGGTCGAAGCGAACACGGCGATCTCGCTGACGTCCACCGTCGAGCCATTGCCCTCGATCCCCGTCGGCATCGCGACGCTCAGCTGGGCCAGGATCTCATGGTCGACCGCGGGGGTCTCCGGCGGCGTGAACGAATACACGTCGACGTCGGTCGCGCTCGCGAAATTGCCGAACGCGAAGGTTGTGAAGTAGCCGGACTCGTCGTTGTTCAGCGCATAGTGCAGCTGCACGGCGTGCTCGGAGTCATCGTTGGGCTCCGTGTCGCCGATGAGGCTGTCTGTCTCGCTCTCCGCCGGATCGACCGGGAGGAACCACAGCGAGTAGTCGAAGCTCACGATGTCGGCCGGGTCGCCGCAACCCTCCGGGTAGACGGCGTTGCACTCCTGGACGGCGATGAAGTACTCGCCGTCTGCTGGCAGGACGGTGACGAGCTCGCTGTCGTTGACGAACCCCGGGGCCGAGTCGTCGTTCTGCGCGAGCTGGTTCCCTTCGGCGTCGAACAACGTGATGACGGTATCGGGATATGTCGGATCCCTCTCGTCATCGGAAGGCTTCGCGTCGGTCAGGATGTACACGGCCTCACCCTTCGTTCCGGTGAAGCTGTAGTAGTCAACGTCCTCCTCCGGCGGCTCGAGCGTCCCCTCGATCCCATTGTTGCCGGGTTGGATTGGCTCCGCTTCGTCGCGGCTGTCGTTGCCGTCGTCCACCTCGCCTGAGCCCGTTGAGGTGCTGCCGGTGACGGCGCCGGTGGTCGCAGACGACGTGGTGGTGCTCCCGGCTCCTCCCTCGCCGCCGCTTCCGCCGCCGCCCTCGTCGTCTCCACCGCAGCCAGCAGCGGTCGCCGCGAACGTGCCGAGCACGAAGAAACCCAGAAAATACATCGACTTCATAGCACCTCCAACGTTTGCTATCCCACGGCGGCTCCTGGTGTAGCCGCGTGGGAAATATCCACCTACGCTTCTGCTCGTCCTGCGCGCCATAGGGGCGCACGCTTTTGACGCGCTGAGATCTGGAGCATACGTAACGGCCGGGTGCTGCTCCACAATCGAATCGTCGATAGGGCGGATCGGCCTGTAGAGCTCGGTAGATGGTGAGTCTGATGGCGATGAGTCCGGGGCGGACACCCAAGAAGAAACCCGATCTCCGTTGGTGGGATTAACGACTTGGGCGGAACACGGAGCTCGCCGGTGGGCTCACCGGCTCGATTCGCCACCGGCGGCGCGCGCTTCCGGCCTGGATGGGCGGCTGGGTCGAGTCGGCGCCGCGCGGCCGCCCCCTGCTCGCCTCTCGCCGCCGGCGCGGCAGCGTGCTCCGATGGCCGCTGGAGCTTCTGTCATGCCCCGCCCTGCGCTCACCCTGGTCCTGCTGCTCTTCGCTTCCACCCCCGGCTGCTCGTCGGACATCGACGCCTGCGAGGTCGTCTGCGCCAAGAACGCCGAGTGCCAGGCCGACAGCCCTGGAAAGGACACGTGCGTCGCGCTGTGTGTCGAGCTGTCCGACCGCGACTCGTATGCCACGGCCATCGAACACACGGCCGAGTGTTACGACGAGGAGGACCGATCCTGCGCCGACCTCGCGGGTGGCGTCTGCGACTACCAGCCGGAGGATTGAGCGGCGAGGCTCGCCGCCTCGCCGCCTCGCCGGCGCGCTTCCTACTCGGCCGCCATGAACGGATAGGCGACCGAGCGCGGCGGGGCGAACGTCTCCTTCACGACCCGCGGGGAGACCCAGCGGAGCAGGTTGAACAGGCTGCCCGCCTTGTCGTTGGTTCCGGACGCGCGCGCTCCGCCGAACGGCTGCTGCCCGACGACCGCGCCGGTCGGCTTGTCGTTGATGTAGAAATTGCCCGCCGCGAACCGGAGCGCGTCGCTCGCCGCCTCGATGAACGCCCGATCGCGCGCGAACACGGCGCCTGTCAGGCCATACGGCGACGTCTCGTCGCAGAGCGCGAGCGCCTTGCGCTCCTCGCCGTCGGGGTAGACCCAGACGGTGAGCACCGGCCCGAACAGCTCCTCCGTCATCAGCGCGTGGCGCGGATCCGTGGTCTCGATCAGCGTCGGCTCGACGAACCAGCCGTCGCTCCCGTCGCTCGCGCGCCCGCCGCCGCCGCACACGATCGAGCACGCCGCGTCCGCCTTCGCCGCGGCGATCCTCGCCGTGAGCCGGGCGTGCGCGCGCCCGTCGATCACCGCGCCCATGAAGTTGCGGAGGTCGGCGACGTCGCCCACGCGGATCGCCTGGATGTGCCCCACGAGCCGGTCCTTGAGGGCCGGCCAGAGCGAGCGGGGGATGTACGCGCGCGACGCGGCCGAGCACTTCTGCCCCTGGTACTCGTAGGCGCCCCGGACGAGCGCCACGGCGAGCGCGTCGACGTCGGCGCTCGCGTGCGCGAAGACGAAGTCCTTCCCGCCTGTCTCGCCCACGATCCGCGGGTAGCCGCGGTAGCGCCCGATGTTCTCCCCGATGCGACGCCAGATCGACTGGAAGATCGCGGTCGAGCCGGTGAAGTGGATGCCGGCGAAGTCTGGATGATCGATGCAGGCGTTCGAGACGAGCTCGGGCGGGCCCATGACGAGGTTGATGACGCCGCGCGGGAGGCCCGCCTCGATCAGCAGATCCATCACGAAGTGCGCCGAGTACAGCGCGTTCGCCGACGGCTTCCAGACCACGGTGTTGCCCATCAGCGCCGGGGCCGCGCACAGGTTGCCCGCGATCGCGGTGAAGTTGAACGGCGTCGCCGCGAAGACGAAGCCCTCCAGCGGCCGAGGCTCCGCGAGGTTCCAGACGCCGGGCGCGCTCGCCGGCTGCTCCGCCGCGATCCGGTGGGCGAAGTGGACGTTGAAGCGGAAGAAGTCGATGAGCTCGCAGGCCGAGTCGATCTCGGCCTGGTACGCCGTCTTGCTCTGCCCGAGCATCGTCGCCGCGTTGAGCGTGGGGCGGTACCGGGTCGCGAGCAGCTCGGCCGCCTTGAGGAACACGGCGGCGCGCTCGGTCCACGGCGTCCTCGACCAGGACGGGTGAGCTCGTCGGGCGGCCTCGATCGCGCGCGCGACGTGCTCGGCGCCGCCCTGGTGGGCGCGGGCGAGCAGGAGATCGCGCCGGTGCGGCGCGCGGACATCGTCGAGCGCTCCGGTCCGGATCGCCTCGCCGTCGATGATCATCGGGAGCTCGATCGTCTCCCGCGCCCGGCGGTCGAGCTCCGCCTTGAGGGCCGCGCGCTCCGGGCTGCCAGGCGCGTACGTGAGGACGGGCTCGTTCAGAGGGCTCGGGGGCGTGGCGATGGCGTCGATCATGACGCGAGTCTAGCGGCGCAACAGAGGGCGCGCAGCGCTCCGCCACCGTTGCTCTCTGCCGCGGCGTGAGCCGGATGGCCGCGGAGGAGAGCGCTCGCCGCAATACAAGGATGCCAGGTTTCTGACGTCGCTCGCCTTGGGGGGCGACCACGTCGCCGCTACTCTCGTGAGATGCGCGAGCTCATCACGCCGCCCGATACGATCCTCGACCCGATCACGGGAGCGGCGCGCGTCGGGTCGTACCGAGGCGAACTCCCCCGCGTCCATCCGACGCTCCTCGCGCCTCGCAGCCTCGATCGGCTGCTCAAGCACAAGCGGTGGCTCTACGTGGCGATCGCGTCCGACGAGGTCTTCGTCGCCGTCGCGGTCGTGCACCTCGGATACCTGTCGACCGCGTTCGGCGTCGTCTTCGACAAGGCAGGCCGGCGATTGCTCGTGGACCGCTCGACGTTCGGGCCTCCCTTCGCGGCGAGCGTGGGCGACGCGAGCGGTGACAGCTGCTCCGCGCGCGTATGGCTCCCCCGCGCGCGCGCGCGGATCGAGCGGCCGCGCGGCGACGCGACGATCGCCGTGACCGCAGCGCTCCGCGGCATCGAGCTCGACGCACGTCTGGACAGCCGCGCGGCCCCGCCGGCGCTCTCGGCGATCGCGCAGACGTCGGACGGCGTCCTGATCACCACCGAGAAGCGCCTGCTCCTCGGCGTCACGGGCGAGGTGTCGGTGCTCGGCCGCCGCATCTCCCTCGACGGAGCCATCGCCAACTACGACTACACGAGCGGCCTCCTGCGGCGCCGCACGACCTGGCGCTGGGCCCTCGCGCTTGGGCGCGCGGAGAGCGGCGAGCGCGTCGGCCTGAACCTGGGCGAAGGCTTCGTCGGCGACGCCGAGTGCGCGATCTGGATCGACGGCGAGCTCATCCCGCTCGCGGAGGGGCGGTTCACCTTCGACGCGGCGCGGCCGCTCGATCCATGGCGCGTCCGGACCGCGGATGGCGCCGTGGATCTACGCTTCGTCCCCGGCGCGGCGCACTCGAACCACACGAACATCGGCTTGCTCGCGTCGGAGTTCATGCAGCCGATCGGCCTCTATTCGGGCACGATCCGCCTCCCGGACGGGCGGCTCCTCGAGCTGCGGGACGTCCTCGGCGTCACGGAAGACCAGGACGTCACCTGGTGAGGCCGGCTGGTCGAGCCGGCGGCTCACCACGGTCAGCCGCCGCGACGCTCGGCGATGAGCTTGTCCAGATCGTCCTCGGTGATGAGCTTCGTGCCGTACTTGCGCGCCTTCACCGCCTTGCTCGACGTGGACGCCACGTCGGCGATGACGAGGTAGTTGAGCTCCTTCGTGACGCTGCTCAGCACCCGGCCGCCGTTCGACTCGACGAGGTGGGTGAGCTCGCCGCGGGGGCGCGCGGCCGCGCCGGTGAAGCAGAACGTGAGGCCAGCGAGCGGGCCTTGGGCCTCGGGAGCGACGGGGACGATGCCAGCGGCGAGCAGCCGCGCGATCTCGTCGCTGCGGGCGCGCAGCCCGCGGACGATGCTCGCGGCCTTGATCGCGCCGAGCCCCGGGATGCTGGCGAGCTCGTCCTCGCCGGCGCCGAGCAGCTTCTCGATCGTCGTGTACCCGGCCGACACGAGCAGCCGCGCGGTCTGGATCGCGAACCCCTCGATGCCGAGCGCCGCGAGGAACACCGGCAGCGCGAGCGGGAGGCGGCTCTTCAGCTGATCCAGGCACTTCGTTGCGCTCTTCTCTCCACGCCGATCGAGCTCGGAGATGCTCTTGACCGTGAGCTTGTAGAGGTCGAGCGGCTCTCGCACGAGGCCCGCGGCCACCACCTGCTCGATCAGCTTGTCGCCCCACTCGAGCGCGCCGACGGCGTCGATCCAGTTGTGGATGCGCCCCTCGATGAGGGCGCGGCACGCGGCGTTCCGGCAGAGGAGGTATTCCCCCTCGACGACGAGCGGCGCGCTGCAGACCGGGCAGACCGACGGAGGGACGGCGACGGGGCCGCGCTTCTCGACGACCTCCTCGACGTACGGGATCACGTCGTTGCGGCGCGAGACCAGCACCTCGTCGCCCACCCCGATGCCGAGGCTCCGCACGTTGGCCGAGTTGTGTAACGAAGCGCGCCGGACGTTGGCGCCGGCGAGCTCCACCGGCTCGACGATCGCCACCGGGGTGACGCGGCCGCTCGGCCCGGTGTCCCACTGGATCGCCACGACCGTCGTCACCTTGGCGGGCGACGCGAACTTGAACGCGACCGCTCCGCGCGGCCGGCGGTTGACGTCGCCGAGCAGACCTTGGAGGTGGAGCGAGTCCACGTAGACGACGAGCCCGTCGATCTCGTAGTCGAGGCTCGCGCGGAGCTCGCTCGAGTAGCGCCGGTAGAGCTTCACGACGTCCTCGACGCTGCCGTGAGCGGTCTGCGGCGTCGCGAAGCCGAGCTCGCGCAGCCAGGCGAAGCGCGCTCGGCACGTCGGGATCTCGAGGTGCTCGGCGACATCGTAGAAGAGCACGGTGCAATGCTCCGCTCCCTGGCCGTCGAACCGCTTTGCCGCGCCCGCGGCCATGTTGCGCGGGCTGGTGACGCCGGGGAAGTGGCGCTTCATGTCCGAGAGGCGAAGGATGATCTCTCCGCGCACGGACAGCCGGCCCTGCTCCCGGATCCGCGAGGGGATCCCCTTCATCCGAGCGACGTTCGCGGTGATCCGCTCACCCCAATCGCCGTCGCCGCGGGTGATGGCGTCGACGAGCTTGCCGCCCTTGTAGATGACCTCGATGGAGATGCCGTCGAGCTTCTCCGCCACGAAGAGGTCGTCCGCGATGCTCGAGGTGGTGGAATGTGCCGGCGGCGCGGCGCCCTGGCCACCGTCGCCGTGCCCGTCCTTCGCGAGGATCTCGTCGCACCTTGCGACCCAGGCCCGGAGCTCGTCCTCGGAGACGACCTTGTTGAGCGAGCCCATCGGGATCTCGTGCCGGGCCTTCTCCCACTCGGTGATGAGCGAGGCCGAGCCGACCCGGGCGAGCACGGGGTGCGCGGGATCGAGGGCGCGGAGCTCGTCCTCGAGGGCGTCGAACGCGGCGTCCGAGATCTCGGGGCGCCCTGCATAGTAGCTCGCCCTGTATTTCTCGACGCGCTCGGCGAGCTCATCGATCCTTGCCTTGTGCTGCGGATCCGTCGCGAGCCCGCCCTGCAGCGCTTTGCGCGCTCCGGCCTCGTCGTGGTGTGCCTGCGTCATGGCTTGCCTCGGCTCACTCGAGCTCCGTGTCGCCGGCGCGCCGGGCGGCGGCGAAGAAATCCCCCATGCCCATCGCGAGCTCGGACGGGAGCTCGTCTTCCCGGAACAGCCTGACCTCGCGGATCTCGAGCGGGTTCTGTGGAGGGCGCGTCGGCGCGGCGATCCGGGCGGCGACGACGACCGTCACGGCGTGGAAGCGGACGTCGCGATCGGGCCGCGAATACACGCCCACGACCCGCCCGAGCTCAACCTCGGTGACGCCGGCCTCTTCGGCGAGCTCCCGCACGATGCTGTCGCGGAGCGACTCTCCCCATTCCAGGGTCCCTCCTGGGAGCGCCCATGTTCCAGTGTCGCTGCGACGAATGAGCAGCCACCGGCCGTCGGCGGTCTGCGCGGCGGCGGCGATGCCGACGACAGGTCGCCGGAGCAGCGCGCGGGCGACCTCCTTGGCGAGGGCGAGCACGGAGCGCGGCAACAACGACAGGGGAGCGATTTCCATGAGAATTTTTGTGACGTGAGGGGAAAGCATAGGAGCGATCGGGCGCCGCCGGGAGAGGGTTCCATGCGGCCTCGGCGGATCCTGCCGAAGGCCCCGAGCGGCACGGCTCAGGCTCGGTCCTAGGGGAGAGGCAGGCTACGCTCGTCCCCATCATGCCGATCGTGCGGAAGCCGGTGCGCGCTCCTGTCGGGTCGTACGGCTTCGTTGTCCTGTGCGGCGCGATGGCCTGGGGGGTCGCGCTCGCGTCGCTCCCGAGCTGCTCCGAGGAGCGGCTCCCGCCGCCGCGCCCAAGCCTGTCCACGAGCGTGGGCGCCTCGGGCGGGGCGCCGTCCGATCCGGAGGTCGACGAGCAGCCTGGCCCGGCGAACCTCTGCGAGTGCCTCGCGGCCTATGGCGGCGAGGCTGGGCGCTGCGGCGACTGCTTCAACGAGCACGCGTCCCGCGGTGGGCGCTGCGAGGCGCAACTCGCGGCGTGCGACGGGGAGCCTGGATGCAGGCCGATCAGCCTGTGCCTCAAGGGCTGCGGTCGAAACAAAGCCTGCCAGACGGCGTGCGTGTTCCCGGACGATGCGGGCGCCGCGCACCGGATGTTCCAGCAGGTGCTCGTCTGCGTATGCGCTGCGTGCGGCGCCAAGTGCGCATATTCCGGCGCGCCGCTCGAGTGCTCCGCGCCCGCCGAGGTGGCTGGCGCCGGCGGGGCCGCGGGCGCCGGCGGGGCCGCGGGCGCAACAGGCGCCGGCGGGGCTGCGGGCGCAACAGGCGCCGGCGGGGCTGCGGCCGGAGGCGCCGGCGGGGCTGCGGCCGGAGGCGCCGGCGGGGCTGCGGCCGGAGGCGCCGGCGGGGCTGCGGGCGCGTCCGGAGATCGCGGAATCTGATGAGCTCCGCGCTCCCATCGGCGCGCCGTCCGCGCCGGTTCCGCGTGCGGTAGGCTTGCGCCATGCAAAAACCGGTGATCTGGGCGGCCCTTCAGCTCTCCAGCCAGGAGAACGTGAGCGAGAACCTGGCGCGGGTCGAGGCGCTCATCGTGGAGGCGGCGCGCCGTGGTGCGACGACGGTCGTGCTGCCCGAGAACTTCGCGTACATGGGCAACGAGGAGGGGAAGCGCAATATCGCGGAGGACCTCGATGCTGGCGGCGGTCCGATCGCGCATCGCCTCGCCGACGCGGCGCGCTCTGCTCGGCTGACGATCGTGGCGGGCGGCTTTCCTGAGCGCGCCCACGATCCTGCGCGTCCGTACAACACCTGCGCGGTCTTCGGGGCCGACGGCCGGCTCGCCGCGCGCTACCGGAAGATTCATCTCTTCGACGTCGAGATTGCCGACGGAACGAAGTACCGCGAGTCGGCGTCGACGACCGCCGGCGAGCGCCCCGTCGTCACCGAGATCGACGGCGTGAAGCTCGGGTTGTCGATCTGCTACGATGTCCGGTTCCCGGAGCTCTACCGAGCGCTCTCCTCGGCGGGCGCAGAGGCCATCGTCGTCCCGGCGGCGTTCACGCTGCTCACCGGCAAGGACCACTGGCTGGTCCTGCTTCGCGCGCGGGCCATCGAGGCCCAGGCGTACGTGGTGGCCGCGGCGCAGTGGGGCAAGCACCCCGGCGGGCGGGCGACATTCGGGAAGTCGTGCGTCATCGATCCGTGGGGCGAGGTGATCGCTCAGGCCTCCGAGGGGGAGGGGATCGCGATGGCGACGCTCGACCCCACCTACCTCGATCGGGTCAGGGCGAATTTACCTTCGCTAACGCACCGAAGGCTCTGATCGCAATGTCATGGGGGTAAGCACTTTGTCCTCGCACCGGGGGCTGGTGCCGGTGGCTCACATGGCCGATCTCTTCCGTCACCTCACTCGGCGGAGGCGTCGCTCGGCTCCGTCTCGCCGGTCGAGGGCGTCGCGCTGCCGCGCTTGGAGAGGAGGGCGCGGAGCTCGGCGGGCCTGCGGAAGCCGATGCGACGGGCGACCTCACCCTCGGTGAGCCCCTCACCTAGGAGCGCTCGCGCGCGCTCCGCGCGCACCTCGTCGTAATAGACGTGGGGCGATGACCCGAAGGCGGCACGGAAGAGCCGTGCGAAGTGAAACTCGGACAGATCGAGATCCAGCGCGACCTCGTAGGAACGGATCCTCTGGCCTGCTTCCGCGGCGCTGCGGATGCGGTCGCGACCGAGCAGGATCCGCTCCGAGGTACTGCGCGGGAGCGGGGCGGCGGATCGCGGTGGTGGCGTGGATCGCGAGGCGCCGAGCACTGCAGCGCGCTCGTGCGGCGGCTGCGAGCTGTAGGTCGGCGCGGCGGCGCCAGGCGTGGGCAGGGGCGCCGACCGTGGGGCAGGCGCGCCGCTCGGAACCGAGAGGGAACATGCGGCCGGCATGCTGTGGGACGAGGAGGGTGCGATCGGAGTCGAGATGGGAAGCGCAGTCGTCACGAGTACCTCTCCAGCGGTGAAAGGGCGGTGTCTCGCGGTCATCGCGGCCACCGGTGCGACGTATTGCAACCGGTAGGCCGCGACCTGGCGCAGCGCTCTTGGCTCAGATGACTCTGCATTCCGCAGCACAAACTGCCGCGATTGCCCGCCGAGCTGCGCGCGACGTCCGACGGGGTGTGGCCTGCCGTTCACGTGACACAGACGCCCGGGATCACCCGCGGTTGGCACAACGTGACTTCGCGATGTCACGCCGTGACGGTCGCCTGCATTGCGACGTCCTCGCGGCGCGCTCATGGCGCTCGGTGGGGTGAATGCGGGCGTGCGGGCGTGCATCCAACGAGGTCCGCGCGAGGTGTGAAGTCGCCGCGACCTCTGGACCGAGGGATCTACGTCAGACGTCGATCTCGGCGTTCGGCGCGCGCTCCATGATGAAGCGGAAGCGCGCCTGGGCGTCCTTGCCCATCAGCTCGTTCAGGATGCGATCGGTCTCGATCTCTCCCTCGATCACGATGCGCAGCGCGCGCCGGCGGCGGATGTCGAGCGTGGTCGCCTTGAGGTCCTCCGCGGGCATCTCGCCGAGCCCCTTGAACCGCGAGATATCCGCCTTGGCCGTCTTGGGGAGCTTTGCGAGGACCCGGTCGCGCTCTGCGTCGTCGAGAGCCCAGTGCGTCTCCTTGCCGACGTCGATCCTGTAGAGCGGCGGCTGCGCGAGGAACACGTGCCCGCCGCGGAGCAGGCCGGGCAAGTGCCGGTAGAAGAACGTCAGCAGCAGCGTCGCGATGTGCTGACCGTCGCTGTCGGCGTCCATGAGTAGAAAAATCCTTCCGTAGCGCAACTTGGAGGCGTCGAAGTCCTTTCCGAAGCCGCAGCCCAGCGCGCTCACGATGTCCTGGAGCTCCTTGTTGCCGAGCACCTTCGAGGTCGAGGCCTGCTCCGCGTTGAGCACCTTGCCGCGCAGCGGGAGGATCGCCTGGGTCCGGCGATCTCGCCCCTGCTTGGCCGAGCCACCTGCGCTGTCTCCCTCGACGATGAAGAGCTCGCTCTCGCTCGGATCGGTCGAGGCGCAGTCGGCGAGCTTCCCCGGCAGGTTGAGCCGGTGCGACACCGGGGTCTTGCGCAGGACCTGCTGGGTCGCCTCGCGCCGCGCCTCCCTGGCGCGCGCCGCCAGGATCGCGCGGGCCACGATCGACTCGCCGGCCGTGCCGTTGTGGAGCATCCATTGCTCGAGCGCCGGCCGGACCATGCCCTCGACCGCCGGGCCGGCCTCCGCGTTGTTGAGTCGATCCTTCGTCTGCCCCTGGAACTGAGGGTCCTGGATGTAGATGGACAGGACACCCACGATCCCCTCGCGGATGTCGTCGGCCGTCAGCGTCACCCCCTTTGGCTGGACCTTCTTCGCGTCCATGAACGCGCGGACCGCCTTCACGATCGCGGCGCCGAAGCCGGACTCGTGCGCGCCGCCCGCGTGCGTGGGGATGCCGTTGACGTACGACTTCACGTAGTCGTCCGTCGACTCGGTCCACTGGAGCGCGGCCTCCAGGCGGATCTCACCCTCGCGCGCGACGTAGAAGATGGTCGGGTGCGTCACCGCCTTGCCGCGCTGGGCGACCAGCTTCGGCAAGAAGTCCGCGATGCCGTTCGGGTGGAGGAGCTCGATCGACTCTCCGGACGAGAGATCGCGGAACGCGATCTCGAGCCCGCCGTGGAGATACGCCTTGGCCTCCAGGCGCTCGCGGATGGTCTCGGGATCGAACCGTCGACCCTGTCCGAAGATCTCCGGATCTGGCCGGAAATGGATGCTCGTGCCGTGCTTGCGGGTGGGCGCGCCCTTCCTGAACTTGCTGCTCGGCGCGCCGCGCGAGAACGTCTGCTGGTGCTCGAAGCCGTCGCGTAGCACCCGGACCTCGACGAGCTCGGAGAGCGCGTTGACGACGCTCGATCCGACGCCGTGGAGCCCGCCTGAAACCTTGTAGTTGTCGCTCGCGAACTTCCCGCCCGCGTGCAGCGTGCAGAAGATGAGCTCGAGCGCGGGGCGTTTGTACTTGGGATGGACGTCCACGGGGATGCCGCGCCCGTCGTCGGTGACCGTGGCGCCCTGCAGATCGGCGTCGAGCGTCACCTCGATCCGCTTCGCGTGCCCGTTGATCGCCTCGTCGACGGCGTTGTCGACGATCTCCCAGAGCAGGTGGTGGTAGCCCCTGGCGTCGGTGCCGCCAATGTACATGGCGGGGCGCTTGCGGACGGGCTCCAGCCCCTCGAGCACCTCGATATCAGCGGCCGTGTAGCGTGCGCCGGAAGCGGCGCGGACCGGGGGATTCGTGGCGGCCATGTTCAGCTCACCTCCAGCGTCGGTACGACGACGGCCGGCGGCACCACGCGGACGAAGCGGTCGCGTCGCGCGACCGGCTCGCCCTGGGTGCCGCGCGCACCGGCGATTTTGCTCGCGGCGATCTCGAGCGTCTTGCCCTTCTCCGTTTCGACCGTGATCGGGTCGCTCGGGCCGAGGGCGAGCGCGGCGCCGACCAGGCGCTCGCCTTCGGCGACCCGCATGACGACCGATCCCTTGCCCGGGCCGGAGAGCAGCGCGAGCTCCTCCACGGCCACGCTGAGCGCCCACGCGTCGCTCGAGGCGCAGAGCACCCTGTCGGCGCCGTCCACCGCGTGGACGAAGAGCACCTCGTCGCCCTCGTTCAGCTTGGCGAAGCGGCGCCCGGAGCGCGTCGAAGGATCGCGGTGCGGCCGCAGGGAGAACCTGAAGCCGAGGCCTCCTCGGGTGATCGCCAGCGCGAAGGGCGGCTCCGGCTCCGCGGAGTCCGGGGTCTGCGCCGGGACGTCGAGCGCCCGCGGATCGAAGGAGAGCAGCGCGATGAGCCGCTCTCCGTCGGCCAGCTTGAACAGCTTCTGAACGGGATCGCCGTAGCCCGTCGACTGCGGCACCTCGTGGATGCGGCACACGTAGCACGCGCCGAGGTTCGAGAAGAACGCGACCGTCGACCGCGTCGAGCCGGCGACGGCGGCGAGGACGCTGTCCCCCTCGCGGATGCGCGTCGAGGCGAGATCCTTCACCTCGCGGACCCGCTTCACCCAGCCCTGCGCCGAGAGGATGACGTTCGCGTCCTCGGCCACGATGAAGTCCTCCGCCTGGTACTCGGGCTCGTCGATCGAGCCGACCACCTTCGTGCGGCGCTTCTCGCCGTAGGATCCCTTGATCTCGACGAGCTCGTCGCGGACGATCCCCCAGCGCTTCGCGTCGCTCCGGAGCAGCCCCTCGATCCGCTTGGCGTCGGCGCGCTTCTCGGCGAGATCCTTCTGCACGAGCAGGATCTCGAGCCGCGCCAGCCGGTACAGCTTGAGCTCGAGGATCGCGTCCGTCTGCTCCTCGTTCAGGGTGAAGCGCTTCATCAGCTTCTCGGCCGCGTCGGCCTTGCCCTCGCTCTTGCGGATGATCCGGATCACCTCGTCGAGCGCGTCGAAGATCTTCTCGAACCCCTCGAGGATCGTGATCCGCCGCCTCAGCTCGCCGAGCTCGAACTCGAGCCGCCGCGTCACCGTCGCGTAGCGGAAGTCGAGGAACTTCGTCAGGATTTCGTGCAGGCCGAGCCTCCGCGGCGCGGCGATCTCCGCGTTGTCGGTGGGCACGAGGCAGGTGAGGTTCACCTGCACGTTGATCGCGAGCGGCGTCTGTTTGTAGAGGTACGCCATCACGAGCTGCGCGTCGGCGCCGCGCTTGAGCTCCATCACGATGCGCACCTCGCCGGTCGATTCGTCGCGCACGTCCACGAGCGTCGGCAGCTTCTTCGAGAGGATCACCTCGGCGATCTTCTCGACGATGGCCTTCCGCTCGATCCCGTACGGGATGGAGGTGATCACGATCTGCGGAGCGGCGCCGCGCTTGCCGTCGCCCTCCTCCAGCTGCCACTCGCCGCGGAGCTTCAGCGAGCCCTGCCCAGCCGTGTAGACGGCCTCGAGCTCCTTCTTCGTGGCGTGCAGCTGCCCTCCCGTCGGGAAGTCAGGCCCCTTCACGAACGAGAGCAGCCGGTGCGTCGTCAGCTCGCGGTTCTCGATCAACGCCACGCACGCGTCGATCACCTCGCCCAGGTTGTGCGGCGGGATGCTCGTCGCCATCCCGACCGCGATCCCCTGCGAACCGTTCACGAGCAGGTTGGGGAAGCGCGATGGAAGGACGATCGGCTCGAAGCGGGTCCCGTCGTAGTTGGGACGAAAGTCCACGGTGCGCTGGCCGAGCTCGCTGAGCAGCTCCAGCGCGAGGGGGCGGAGCTTCGCCTCGGTGTAACGCATCGCGGCGGGCGCATCGCCGTCCACGGAGCCGA
This sequence comes from Sorangium sp. So ce375, assembly GCF_051473855.1. Classification (NCBI taxonomy): domain Bacteria; kingdom Pseudomonadati; phylum Myxococcota; order Polyangiales; family Polyangiaceae; genus Sorangium; species Sorangium sp. So ce375. The sequence goes on along the minus strand of NZ_CP150335.1, from coordinate 6,226,321 downwards.
AGTTCCCGTGGCCGGCGATGAGCGGCGCCCGCATCACGAAGTCCTGCGCGAGCCGGACCATCGCGTCGTAGATCGCGACGTCGCCGTGCGGGTGGTACTTGCCCATCACGTCGCCCACGACCGCGGCGCTCTTCCGGTACTTCGCGTCCGGCCCGAGGTGCAGGTCGTGCAGCATCGCGTAGAGGATGCGGCGCTGCACCGGCTTGAGCCCGTCGCGGACGTCGGGCAGCGCGCGCGACGTGATGACGCTGAGCGCGTAGTTCAGGTACCGGCGTTGCGCTTCATCGGCGAGCGAGGTGTCGGGCGCCGGGGGCGGCGGCGGCTCGCTGTCACCAGGCCGGCCGCCACGGCGGCCCTTACGAGACGCCTCACCGTCGGACGGAAGGGAGGGGGTTCGAGACACGCGATGCTCCAGGAAGTGTGCGCGGGCACCGGACGAACAGGTGCTCCGATGTTCAGGTGAACGCTAGCGAGCCTCGGCAATTACCCAGGGGCTCGCGCTCGGTCAAGGCTGCCTCGCGGGAATTTCTGGCAGCGAGTGCTCGCCTGCGCTCGTGCGGCCCCTGGCATAGCGTCAGATGGGCGCGAGATCGACCCGAACACAGGGGCGCGCAGCGCGACCAGATGCCGACGCCTTGATTTCGGCGTGCGACGCCTTGATTTCGGCGTCCGCCCTTGAGACTCACGGCGCGCTGGGCTACGGGGTGGCGCCTTGTACGCGACAGGCACCCGTCCCATGCTTCGCCTTCTCGGCCGCTGGCTGCGGCTCGTCTGGCTCGGCCTCTTCCTAGGGTTCGTCGTGGCAGCGGCGATACGGCCTCGGCTCGCGGCAGCTCAGGTGCCCGGAGGTGCTCCGGGCGCGCAGCCGCCCCGGGGTGGCGCCACGCCGCCTCCCGCCCCAGCCGGTGCCGTACAGCCGTCCGCGCCGCCCAACGTGGCCGCAGGGGTCCAGCCTGGCGCCGGTACACCTGCGCAGGTCGCCGACGACAACGTCGAACCGACGCTCCACGTGGCGCCAACGGAGGCCGAGCTCGCCCGGGGGCAGCCGGTCGTCCAGGTCGCCATCGCCGGCAACCGGCGGGTCTCGACCGAGGACGTGCTCGTTTACCTCGGTCAGACGCGGGTCGGCAGGCCGTTCAGCCCTGAGGGGCTGGCGCGCGACGTGCGCGAGCTCTGGGACTCCGGCCTCTTCGATGACGTCGAGGTCGATCTCACCCGCCGTGACGATGGCGTGAGCCTGAGGGTGCTCGTCCGCGAGCGCCCGAGCATCAAGGCCATCGAGTTCTCCGGCAACAAAGAGATCGACAGCGAGGACCTCACAGAGGCGCTCTCGGTCGAGATCAAGACCGGCACGATCCTGAGCTACGCCGCGATCCGTCGCGGCGTGCAGAAGCTCCGCGACAAGTACGCCGAGGAGGGCTTCTTCCTCGCCGAGGTCAGCTACGAGGTCAAGCCGGAGCGGGAGAACCAGGTCACCCTCAAGTTCACGATCAAGGAGCACTCGCCGGTCACCGTCCGGCGCATCACCTTCATCGGCAACCACAACATCTCGGACGAAGAGCTCCGGGAGGTGATGATCACGGGGCAGGGGGGCTTCTTCGCCTTTGGCACCGGCGGTCCGTTCCGCCAGGACGCCTTCGAGCGCGACGTCCTCGTGATCAACGCCCTCTACTACGATCGTGGGTTCCTCGCGGTGCAGGTCGCGACGCCCAGGGTGATGCTCACGCCCGACCGCACCGGCATCGACATCACGCTGACGATCAACGAGGGGCCGCGGTTCCGCATCCGCTCGCTCCGCGTCTACGAGCGCGACGCCGACGGCCGCGAGATCGAGCCGCTCGGCGGGCGCCGCGCGCTGCGCGAGATGGTGCGGGCCAAGCCTGGGGACTGGTTCAACCGCGCGGAGCTGGCGAAGGATCTCGGCGCGATCCAGACGCTGTACCGGGACGCCGGCTACGCCAACGTCGAGGCGTTGCCCGACACCCAGCTCGACCCGGACAGGCACGAGGTCGACGTCACCGTCGGCATCCGCCGAAACCAGCTCGTCTACTTCGGGCGCATCGAGATCCGCGGCAACACGAAGACGCGGGACAAGGTGATCCGCCGCGAGATGGAGGTGGAGGAGCGGAAGCTGTTCAGCGAGACGAAGCTGGAGCGATCGAAGCAGCGGATCACCGCGCTCGGCTACTTCGAGCGGGTCGACATCTCCACCGAGCAGGGCGACGACCCCCAGCACATCAACGTCAACGTCGACATCGGCGAGAAGCCGACGGGCACCTTCCAGATCGGCGCGGGCTTCTCGAGCGTCGAGAACTTCATCGCGACGGCGCAGGTCCAGCAGGCGAACCTGCTCGGGAGCGGCCAATCGCTGTCGCTCCAGGCGCAGATCTCTGGATCGCGGCGCCTCATCGACGTCCGCTTCTTCGAGCCGTACCTGTTCGACAGCCCGTTCTCCGCGGCGGTGAGCGTCTACAACCAGCTTCGGACGTACACGGAGTTCTCGCAGACCTCCACAGGCGGCTCGCTCACGCTCGGCTACCCGCTCATCGAGCCGGAGCTGCGCGCGCAGCTGACGTACACGCTGGAGAACGACGCGATCTCGTCCGCCACGGGGACCGGCCTCGGCACGGCGGCCGAGCGATCCTCGTTCCAGCGGCTCCCGCTCTACAACCTCTTCAACGCCGGGCTCACGTCGAGCATCCGCCCTGCGCTCACGTTCGACACGCGCAACAACCAGCTCTTCCCGACCTCGGGCATTTACCTGCAGGGCTCGGTGGAGCTCGCCCACAGCGCGTTCGGGAGCGAGAACGAGTTCCTGCGGTACCGCGCCACGGGGAGGTTCTACTACCCGATCACGGACAGCCTGGTCCTCAAGCTGAACACCGAGGCCGGCATGGTGACGAGCCCCAACCCGCAGGGCGTGCCGATCTTCGCCCGCTTCTTCCTCGGCGGCATCCTCGACGTGCGCGGCTTCGAGATCCGGGACATCGGTCCGCGTCTTCCGCTCCGCGAGTCGCTCGATCCGAACTCGCTGCCCGTCGCGAACGGCGCGAACATCGGCGGCAACCTGATGTACTACCAGAACCTCGAGCTGGAGTTCCCGCTCGTCGAGGCCGTGCAGATCAAGGGCGTCGTCTTCACCGATCTGGGCAACGCCTGGAACCTCGAGAAGCTCTACTGCAACGCCGCCCCCGCCTCGCCGCACGACGTCACGAACCCGTGCTTCTCGGCCGCGCGCCTCCTCGACGTCCGCACATCGTGGGGGTTCGGGTTCCGGTGGTTCTCGCCGCTCGGACCGCTGCGCTTCGAGTGGGGCTTCCCGTTCAAGCGGCTGCCCTACGAAGAGACCTACAAGTTCGAGTTCAACATCGGTAACTTCTTCTGAGTCGCCGCCCAGCGGGCGCAGCAGGGACGTGAACGCATCCGGGGGGGCCTGCCTGGTGGCGGGCGTGCCGGCCGTGCGGAACCTGCCCCGTAGCGTCCTGGATGGCATGCAGCGGGCGTAGCGACCGCCGGCGGGCGGTCGCGCGGGGCGGATCGCTGCAGAGTCCGGGGCAGCGGTTGCTCGTCGGGGGCGCCGCTGTTAGGTGGAGAGCCATGCGCCCGGAGCACAGCTCGATGGGGTTCCCCAAGCCAGGCAAGGCCCTGGTGGGGATGATGATCGCGATCGGCTGTATCTGGGTGATGTTCACCCTGGGGCTGAACTGGGGGGGCGCCGGCGAAGGCGTGCTCGCCCCGTTCCTCGGCATCAGCGAGAAGGTGCTGCATGGTCAGGTGTGGCGGCTGCTCACCGCGCCGGTCGTCCACAACCCGAGCGACCCCTGGCACTTCGTCACGACGCTGCTCGGCCTGTACTTCCTCGGTTCCTCGCTCGAAGAGCGCTGGGGAGCCAGGCGCATGCTCGCGTTCCTGTTCGGCTCCGCCGCCTTCGCGTTCGCGCTCCAGGTGGCGGTGGGCGCGCTCCTCCCGAAGGTGGCGCAGCCGGTGTTCTACGGCGGGCTCGGGATGATCGAGGCGATCGCCGTCGCGTGGGCGCTCGCGCATCGACACGCCACGGTCCGCCTCTTCTTCGTCCTCCCGGTGACGGGCACCATGCTGCTCGTCTTCATCTTCGGGATCTCGGTGCTCAACGTCATCGCCATGCGCGCGCCCCCCGAGGGGCTGATCACGCCGTTCGGCGGCATGCTCGCTGGCTATCTCTTCGGCGACTTCTCCCCGCTGCGCCGCTTCTATCTACGGATGCGCTTCCGCCAGCTGCAGGCGCAGTCCGTCGCGCTTCGCCGCGTCCCCGCGGCGCGCGGCCGCTCCGGGGGCGTCCCGCTGAGGGTCATCCCGGGCGGTCAGAAGGACCCCCCGAAGGACAAGCGTTATCTCAACTGAGATCGTCGCGGGGCGCCCCGCCCATCCCCCGCCGCGCTCGTAGCGGCGCTCAGGGCGCGGCGCACCGGCGGAGCTCTTCGAGCGTCTTGGCGCGCGTGAGACAGCCGATCTCGCCCGGGTCCACCTTGCTCCCGGCGAGCTCCCGTTTGCAGTCGGACGTCCACTCCGAGGAGAGCTTCTCGCCCTCGCTCGCGATCACCACCAAGGCTTTCCCCGAGCCCCCTGCATCGGTGGGCCCCACCCGCTTCGCCTCCGCTGCCCACGCGGTGCGCATGACCTCGCCGATCGCGCGGCAGTCGTCCTCGGACATCGTCTTGCTGCATCCGCCGCCGAGGAGCGCGCCCGCGAGCACGAGGAGGGCCGCGGCGGCGCGCTGCTCGCCAAGCGAACGACGGCCCACGCCGGCGCGCGATCGGCCAACGAGCGGCCAACAGCGCGGCCTGCGCGTGAGAGCTGCCTTCGGTTGGCGAGCAGGCCAGCCCACGGACTAGCTGTCGATGAAGCTCTTGAGCTGCTTCGACCGGCTGGGGTGCCGGAGCTTGCGGAGCGCCTTCGCCTCGATCTGGCGGATGCGCTCGCGGGTGACCTCGAAGTCCTGACCGACCTCTTCGAGGGTATGGTCGCTCTTCTCGCCGATGCCGAAGCGCATCCGGAGCACCTTCTCCTCGCGCGGCGTCAGCGTCTTCAGGACCTTACGGGTCTGCTCCGCGAGGTTCATGTTGATCACCGCCTCGGCGGGCGAGATCACGCTCTTGTCCTCGATGAAGTCGCCAAGATGTGAGTCCTCTTCCTCGCCGATGGGGGTCTCGAGCGAGATCGGCTCCTTCGCGATCTTCAGGACCTTCCGCACCTTGTCGAGCGGGAGCTCCATCTTCTCGGCGATCTCCTCGGGGGTCGGCTCGCGGCCGTACTCCTGCACGAGGTAGCGCGAGGTGCGAATCAGCTTGTTGATGGTCTCGATCATGTGGACCGGGATGCGGATCGTCCGCGCCTGGTCCGCGATCGCGCGGGTGATCGCCTGCCGGATCCACCACGTCGCGTACGTCGAAAACTTGTAGCCGCGCTTGTACTCGAACTTGTCGACGGCCTTCATGAGGCCGATGTTCCCTTCCTGGATGAGGTCCAGGAACTGGAGGCCGCGGTTCGTGTACTTCTTCGCGATGGAGACCACGAGGCGGAGGTTCGCCTCGACCAGCTCCGCCTTGGCCCGCTCCGCCATCCGCTCCCCTTCGCGGATGTTCTCGTAGGTATCGCGGATCGCCGCGACGTCGATGTTGAGCTCTTCCTCGACCTTCTTCAGGCCCTTCTGGGCGTTCTTGATGGTCGACTCGAAGTCGTTGAGCTCCTCGCGGTTGACGTTGAGCTTCTTGGCGAGCCGCCCCTCGAGGGCGCGGTTGCCCTTCACCTTGATGAGCTCGCGCTTGAGCTCGCCCTTGGAGAGCCCCGTGCGCCGCTCCAGCTCCGTCGCCCCCGCCTCCGCCTTCTCGACCTTCGAGATGAGGCTCTTCAGCTTTTGGACGATCTTGTCGATCGTCCGCTTGTTGAGGCGCATCTCCTCGAGCGTCGTCACGAGCTCGCCTGTCGCCTGCGTCACCTCGACGTCGATCTGCTTGCGGCGGACCTCGGTCTTCACATCCTTGCGCTCCTCCAGGAGCTCCGCCTTCTTCTTGTCGACGCGCTTCACCTTGTCGATGAGGCGGATGATGCGCCGGTCGGCCTCCTCCTCGTCGAACTCCTGGTCGTCGTTCTCGGCGTCCTTGATGAGCTCCTTCACCCGGATCTTGTGCTTCCGGAGCTTCTCGCCGAGATCGATGATCTCGCGGACGGCGATGGGGGAGTCGAGGATGGCGGCGTTGACCTTCTGCTCGCCGATCTCGATCCGCTTCGCGATCTCGACCTCGCCCTCGCGGGTGAGCAGCGAGACGCTGCCCATCTTCCGGAGGTACATCCGGACGGGATCGTTCGACTTCGAGTAGTAGTCGACGTCCTCTTCCTCGCGGTCGGGCGTGACGACAAGCTTCTTCTCGCCCGCCTCCTCGTCCGCGATGCGCTTCGGCGCGATCTTCACCTGGGTCGCGCCGTCGACGATCTCGATGTCCTCGTCGCCGAGGGCACCGACCACATCGTCGAGCTGATCGGGCGCAACATCCGCGGGGAGCGCGTCGTTCACCTCGTCATAGGTGAGAAAGCCTTTGCTCTTGCCGGTTTCGACGAGCTTTTCCAGCGTCTTCCGGTCCTTCTCTGACCGCTCGGCCCGGATGCCCGCGTCTCCTTTGTTGCTTGGGCGTGCCCCCGGCTCGCGTGTCGATGCGTGCCGCGCGCCGTTCAGCGCGCCGCCCCCCGCCGCCCTCGCGACCCCGCCTGCCCGACCGGAAGATTGCTTGGCCTTGCTCGCCATTACCTCATGCTCCACTTGCGGCGATCAGCTCGCCGCGACCGACAAGACACCAATGACTCCGATAAACTCTAGGGATCACGCACGTCGGGCCGCCAGGCGAGGCGACCCGGAACGCATCAAGGAAGACCGAGCCCCCCCGCTCTTCGCTGGAATAGGTCACGCAGCAAAGCGTTTTCAGCATCAGCGTCGACCGCGCTCTTCTGGAGCTGGCTCACGATGGCTGCTTTTTGTCGCGCCAGGGCTTGCCTGCTCAACTTTTGTGAATTCTCCAAGAGCGTCGCCTTGGCCGTTGAGGCCGCTTCGAAGACAGGCGAGACCAGCCGTCCAGCCGCGAATGAATGGATCGGAGCCGGGACTTGCGCAAGAAATTCGCTGGCGGCAAGGCCCATTTCAGAAGTGAAATTTTGACGCGCCGCAACAATCGCTAGGGCGACGTCACCTTCGAGGCACTCGAGCGCTGTCTGCAGCTCGTCGTCGGCCAGGAGCTCGGGAAAATCGAGGATCGAGCCCAGGATCTCGAGGCTTACCTCGTGATTCTGGGCGCGTGAGCGCGCGTGCTCCCACGTCTCGGTCGTCTGTCCGGAGGGGGTGATCTCGCGGGTGGGCTGGCTCCGCGGGCGGGAGAGGGACTCCTCGACGACGCGCTCCAGCTGCCGGAGGTCGTCGGGCGAGCGGCCGCCGATCACGAGCTTCGAGGAGAGGCGATCGGCGTAGAGCTTCGCCATCATCCTGAGGTTCGGGTCGTCTTCTTCGGCGAGCAGCGCGGTCACGGCGCGCACGCGGGCGAGCTGCTCGGGCAGCGACGAGCCTCCGAAGCTGTCGCCGTCGAGCGCCTCGTCGATGAGGTGCTCGAGCAGGCCGCGCGCCGCCTTGACGATGCGAGCGACCGCCTCCGGGCCGTGCTTGCGCGCGAGGTCGTCCGGATCGACGCCGGAAGGCAGCACGGCGACGCGCGCGCTGAGCCCGGCCTCGCGGCACGGGGAGCGCGCCGCGCGCGTGGCCTTCTTGCCGGCCGCGTCGCCGTCGAAGAGCAGGATGGCCACGGGCGCGAAGCGCTTGATGAGCTTCGCCTGTCCGGGCGTGAAGGCGGTCCCGAGCGGCGCGATCGCGTGGCCGATGCCGCGCGCGTGGAGCGCGACGACGTCGAAGTTGCCTTCCACGAGGATCGCCTCGCCGCGCTGCCGGATCGCCTGGCGCGCCTGGTACAGGCCGAAGAGGTGCTCCCCCTTCGTGTAGATCGGCGACTCGGGGCTGTTGATGTACTTCGCCGGCGCGCCGTCGGCCTGCGGCGCGGGGCCGGTGAGGCCGAGCGACGAGAGCTCGGAAGGGCTGGGATCGGGCAGCGCGCGCCCGCTGAACGCGATCACCCGGCCCATCACGTCGGTCACGGCGAACATGAGCCGGTGCCGGAAGCGGTCGTAGTGTCCGCTGCCGGACGAGCGCGGCACGAGGAGCCCGACGCGCTCCCCGAGGACCGGGGAGATGCCTTGCTGTCGCAGGTAGGTCGAGAGCCCGTCCCAGCCGAACGGGGCGTAGCCGATCCGGAACGCCTGGAGGGCGTCGGCGATCGGATCGGCGGCTCCATCGCCGTCGCGGAGGGGCAAGCCGCGCCGCTGGAGCTCCTCGTGAGCGTAGCGCGCGAGCGGGTGCGGAGCGCTGCCCGGCCCCCCGCGGAGGCTGTGCTCGAAGAACGTCGCGGCGAGGTGGTTGACGGCGTAGAGGTCGTCCTTCGACCTGCGCACCGCCTGCGCCTCGCGCCGCTCGGCCTCGGTCAGCGACTCCGCCACCTCGATGCCGGCGCGCTCGGCGAGCGCGCGCACCGCCTCGGCGAACGTCCGGCCTTCGAGCTTCATCACGAAGTCGATGGCGCTGCCGGTCTCCTTGCAGCCGAAGCAATGGTAGAACCCGCGGTTCGGGTTCACGTGGAAGCTGGGCGTCTTTTCCTTGTGGAAGGGGCAGAGCCCGGTGAAGGAGTGCCCTCGGCGGGTGAGGCGCACGCTTTCGCCGATGAGCGCTACGAGATCCGTGCGCTCTTTCACGAGCGCGATCGTCTCCGGAGAGATCATGGGCTGCCTTGGGGGCTCCGTGCGTGCGGGGCCCGCAGATCATCACGGGTGGACTGAGACGGCGTGGCGTCGTCCGCGCCAGCGCCTCGACGGTGCGGGTAGCTCGCGAAGGGGGAGGCCTCCCAGTCCCTCGCGGCCTGTGTGGAGACCAGTGTCCTGTGCGGCGGCCGCACGTGCAAGGCGGTAGCCGCCAGGGACGTCACTTCGGATCGGGGAACGGAGAGCCGGGCTTCTTGTGGTCTGTGAGGCTCTCGTCGGGCTGGGATGCCTCGACCATCTCTTCAACCGGCGGCGCCTCGGCGTGGTCGGCCAGGAACCGCGTGTCTTCGCGGACCATCGGAGGGGGCGGATCGCCGATGAGCTCGAGCTCGGTGGCGAGCCACTGCTCCTCTTCGATAAGCGCCCGGCGGCGCGGATCAGTCAGGTCGCCTTGCCAGTGGTCGAGCTCGGTATCGACCTCCTTCAGCCGGAGGCGCACCCTCACGACGTCGACGTCGTCCTTCACCGCGAAGCGCTCGGTGAGGAGCAGCGCGGTGTCGTCGGCGACCTCGACGAAGCCATGGTGAACGGCCAGGCGGTGCTCCTGGCCGTTCTGGTGGTAGGTCACGAGGCCGGTCCGGAGGGCGGCGAGCAGCGGGAGGTGCCCCGGGAGCACTCCGAACTCGCCGGCGACGCTCGGCGCGGTCACGTCCGTGACGTGCTCGCGCAGCGCGACACCGGTCGGCGTCACGATCTCGAGGAGGATTGTGTCGGCCATGGCTGCGTCAGGACGCTCTCTGCGAAGCGCGAGCCTTCACGTCCTCGATGCCGCCTACCAGGTAGAAGTCCTGCTCCGCGACATGGTCGAGCTTGCCGTCGAGGATCTCCTCGAAGCCCGCGATCGTGTCCTTGAGCGGCACGAGCTTGCCCTCGAGCCCGGTGAACTGGGCGGCGACGAAGAACGGCTGCGACAGGAACTTCTGGATCCTGCGGGCGCGCGCCACGACGAGCTTGTCGTCCTCGCTGAGCTCGTCCATGCCGAGGATCGCGATGATGTCCTGGAGATCCTTGTAGCGCTGCAGCGTCTGCTGAACGCGCCGCGCGACGGAGTAGTGCTTCTCGCCGACGATCTGGGGATCGAGCATCGTCGAGTTCGAGTCGAGCGGATCGACGGCCGGGTAGATGCCGAGCTCCGAGATCGCGCGCGACAGCACGGTCGTGGCGTCGAGGTGGGCGAAGGCCGTGGCCGGGGCGGGGTCGGTCAGGTCGTCGGCAGGGACGTAGATCGCCTGGACGCTGGTCACGGAGCCCTTGGTCGTCGAGGTGATGCGCTCCTGGAAGGCGCCCATCTCCGTCGAGAGCGTCGGCTGGTAACCGACGGCGCTCGGGATGCGCCCGAGGAGCGCGCTCACCTCGGAGCCGGCCTGGGTGAACCGGAAGATGTTGTCCACGAACAGGAGGACGTCCTGCCCTTCCTCGTCGCGGAAGTGCTCGGCCACGGCGAGCGCCGAGAGCGCGACGCGGGAGCGAGCGCCCGGGGGCTCGTTCATCTGGCCGTAGATCAGCGCGGCCTTCGAGATGACGGGGCTGCCGTCCGCGAGCTTCGACTCGCTCATCTCGAGGAAGAGGTCGTTGCCCTCGCGCGTCCGCTCGCCGACGCCGGCGAAGACGGATACGCCGCCGTGCGCCTTCGCGACGTTGTTGATGAGCTCCAGGATGAGCACGGTCTTGCCGACGCCGGCGCCTCCGAAGAGGCCGATCTTGCCGCCCTTGCGGTAGGGGGCGATCAGGTCGATGACCTTGATGCCCGTCTCGAAGACCTCGACCTTGGTCGACTGCTCGATGAACGGGGGCGGCTCCCTGTGGATCGGCGCCATCTTCTTGGCGTGCACGGGGCCGGCCTCGTCGATCGGCACACCGACGACGTTCAGGATCCGGCCGAGGCACTCGTTGCCGACCGGCACCATGATGGGCTTGCCCGTGTCACGGACCTCCAACCCACGTACGAGGCCGTCGGTGGAGTCCATCGCGATCGTGCGCACCGAGGACTCGCCGAGGTGCTGGGCGACCTCGAGCACGAGGTTGTCGGGCTCGGCCGAGATGCTCGGGTTGCTCACCTTGAGCGCGTTCAGAATCCTGGGCAGCTGGCCAGACGGGAAATCGACGTCGACGACTGGTCCAATGACCTGGGTGATCTTTCCAACAACCATGGAGCGGGAGCCCTCCTCGTACGTGCTTTGACGAGTCGCGGGGCCCACTAGCACGGACCTGCGCGTCCGACTAGTGCCGTCTACCAGAAATTCTGCCGGATTTTTGACTGCTGCGTCGCTGCGGACACGCGTGGATCCGGGCCGAGTTCTCTCGGGACTTGGGCTCCGGACGCGGCGTTCATTCGCGATCGCTCTGCGGAGAGGAGGCGCGCGCGCAGCGGGCGCTCAGCGGCCGCTGGCGGCGGCGATCCGCGCAAACGCCTCCACGCTGAGCGTCTCGCCGCGCGCGTCGAGCGAGATGCCGGCGTCCTTCGCGTGGCGCTCCAGCTCCTGGGAGGACCAGCCATAGAGGTTCTTCCAGGCGTTCCGCAGCGTCTTGCGGCGGGCCGAGAACGCGGCGCGCACGGCGGCGCGGAAGGCGTCCGTCTCCTCGGCGCGCCGCGGGCGCCACGGCGTCAGGACGACGACGGCGGAGTCGACCTCGGGCCTCGGATAGAACGCGCCGGCGCGCGCGATCAGGAGGCGGCGCACGTCGAACGCGGCCTGCACGAAGACCGAGAGCGCGCCGTAGTCGCCGCTGCCCGGGGCGGCGACGAGGCGCTCCGCGACCTCGAGCTGCACCATGAACACCGCGCGATCGATCTGATGCGCGACGGTGGTCGCCTGCTCGAGGAGCCGGCCCGTGAGCTGGTACGGGAGGTTGCCCGCCACCGCGTGCGGGCGCGCGTGGCCGGAGAGCGCGCCGACCCAGTCGACCTGCGCGGCGTCGGCCTCGAGCAGCGTCAGGCGGCCGCCCGCGAGCGGGTCAGCGAGCTGCTCGCGGAGGATCGGGACGAGGTCGCGATCGCGCTCGATGGCGACGACGTGCGCGGCGCGATCGAGGAGGGGCCGCGTGAGCGCGCCGAGCCCTGCTCCGATCTCGAGCACCGCGCCGCCCTCCGTCGCTGTGGCCGCTTCGGCGATCCGGCGCGCGGCATCGACGTCGACGAGGAAGTTCTGCCCGAACCCCTTCTTCGGGGAGAGGCCACGTGTGCGCAACAGCTCTGCGATCGACATCGCCCGTCCTCAAATCTGCGGTGGGTGCGCCCGGTCGTGGGCTGGGTCCGCGGCTCTGCTCGGCGCGGCCGTCGCGCGGAGCCGCACCACGCGCACGCCGACCCTGCGGAGCACGGCTTCGCGGCGGGTCTGCGCCACCCGGGCGCGGATGAGCACCGCCTCGGCCGCGATCGGCGCGAGCTCCTGGAATGCCTTGTCGGCTGGCGTGAGGCCCTTCTGCTCCTCGTCCCCATCGCTTTCCTGCTGCCGCGGCGCGTCCCAGGGCGGACCGAGCCCTGGCTCGAGATCGGGGAGCGTCCACACCACGTGGACAGCCTTCCGCGAGAGCCGTCGCACGGCCTCCGAGAGCTGGCTCAGCTGCGCGTCGGCGGGAGGCGACGCGAGGACGTAGACCATGCTCGCGCGCGGCTTTGTGCGAGCGATGTGGGTGAGCGACTCCGCGACCGACACGGCGGGATCGCGCCGATCGGGCTCGGAGCGCGCGGGCGACTCGATGCCGTAGCTCGCGAGGTAGCGGCGCAGCGTGCGTTCGCGCTGCGAGCGCCCGAGCGGGGCCGGGGCCGAGAACGGCGCACGCGCGCGCATCGACTCCGCGCGGGCGGCGAGCCGATCGAGATCGCCGCGGCGCAGGTCGTCCAGCCCTCGCGCGTCGAGCGGCCTGAGGTGCTCGATGACGCGCGCCGCGACGTCCGCCTCGTCGAGCTCGCTCCGATCCGCGTCGTACGTGCCGCACCCGACGGTGAGCGCGTGCGCGATCTTCTGGCCATGCCCTGGGCCGTGATCGGGCGCGATCGTCACGCGCGGACCGGGCGCCAGGATGATGAGCCCGACGCGATCGCCGCGCCCGAGGTGCCTCGTTGCGATGGCCGAGGCCTCGTCGATCATGAGATCGAGCGGGGCGCGGCCGAGCGGGCCCGCCCAGAGCTCCACCGCCGCGTCGACGAGGATCCAGACCACATCCCGCTCCTCGCGCTCGAACTCCCGCACGAGCAGTGTGCCCCGGCGCGCGCTCGCCTTCCACGCGATCTTCCGGAACGGGTCCCCCGGCTGGTGCTCGCGCAGCTCGCGCAGGTCGTCTCCTTCGCCGCGTACGCGCCCGGGCTTGCCGGAGGCGGCGAGGAGGTGGCTTCGCCCTCCGCGCGGCTGCGTCAGGTACGCCATGAAGGGCCGCGGGAGCACCTCGATCCCGTAGGGGTTCGCGAAGGTCAGGGGTACCTCGAAGAGGCCCGGGGCGCCGTGCACCTCGAGCGCGAGCCCGTGGAGCCCGTGCTGGCCGACGCGCGGCGTTCGCACGATGACCTTCACCTTGAGCCGCCCCGAGGCGGAGACCTCGCCGCGGTTCGGCTCGATGCGGACGTCGAGCTGCGACGAGGCGATCGTGCGCAGCTTGACGTAGCGAGCCGCGAGGGTGTCGCGGTTCCGAACCTCGGCCTCGATCTCCACCGTGCCTCCCCGCGCGGAGCGGAGGATCCGCCGCGAGCCGCCCCAGAGCATCTCGAACCCGGCCGCGCGGATGCGCGCCACCGACACCAGCGTCACGCCTCGAGCGAGCGCGATCGCGACCAGGATCGCCCCGCCCCAGCCGACGATCGCCGGCTCGCGCGCGATGAGCCCGGCGCCCATGACCGCGACGCCGGCGATGGCCAGGTGGGCTGCAGTGCGCGTGGGGTAGAGCTGCATGCGGATCTACGCCGGCCGCGCCGCGCGCCGGTAACCCACGCGCTGAACCGCTTCGTCGATGACCGTGTCGCGCGCCTTGGGGTCCACGTCGGCCTCGGGTACGAGCACCAGGCGGTGGGCCAGCGTCGCTGGCGCCATGCCGCGCACGTCGTCCGGCGTGACGAACGGGCGCCCGCCGATCACCGCGGCCGCCTTTGCCGCCTGGACCAGCGCGAGCGTGGCCCGCGGCGACGCGCCGAGCAGCACGCGAGGGTGTGTCCGCGTGAACGCGGTGAGGTTCACCGCGTACTCGTACAGATCCTCCTCGACGTGGATCCTTCGCGCGACGCCCTGCAGCATGAGGAGGTCCTGGACCGAGAGCGTCGCTCGCGCCCGCGGCGGCTCGACGTTGTGCGCGCGGAGCATCGCGACCTCGTCCTTGTGCTGGGGGTAGCCGAGGCTCACGCGGATGAGGAACCGGTCGATCTGCGCCTCGGGCAGCGGGTAGGTCCCCTCGAGATCGATCGGGTTCTGCGTCGCCAGCACCATGAAGGGCGACGGCAGCTCGAAGCGATCGCCCTCGATCGTCACCTGCCGCTCCTGCATCGCCTCGAGGAGGGCCGACTGGGTCTTCGCCGGGGCGCGGTTGATCTCATCGGCGAGCACGAGGTTCGCGAAGATCGGACCGGGGCGAAGCGTGAAGGTCCCCTCCTTGGGCGACAGGACATACGTCCCCGTGATGTCGGCGGGCAGGAGGTCGGGCGTGAACTGGATCCGCCGGACCGACGCGCCCAGCGCGGCCGCGAACGCCTTGACCAGCGTGGTCTTCGCGACGCCGGGGACGCCCTCCAGCAGCACGTGCCCTTGCGCGAGCAGGGCGGTGAGCATGAGATCGATCGCGCGCGGCGATCCGATGTAAACGCGCGTGATCTCCCGCCGGACCGCCTCGATCCGCTCCTTGGCCGCGGAGATTTCGTCGACGGCGACGGCCTGAACCTGGTTCATCGAGCGCCTTTGTCAGTGGGTGGTGTTGCGAGCTTCGCGTCGGTGGGTGACGTGGACGCCGCCGCTGGATCGGTGGGGGCGCCGGGGTGATGTCCGCGCGGTGGCTTCCGGCCGTCGGCGCCGCAGGCGGCGAGGACCTTCCGCACGACGTCGGCGGCGTGCAAGAGCGCGAGCCTGGACACGTTCGCCGGCTTGCCGGCGACGACGGAGGCTTCGACTCGGTACATGGTGCCCAGGACTTCCTTGAAGGCCGAGAGGGCTCGTTCGTCAAGAGATCCCTCTCGGGCCACGAGCCGCGCGACCGTCTCCTGCGCCGGATTCGCCTCGAGACCGAACCGCAAGGACAGCGCCTCGAACAGGGCGCTCTTCAGCTCGAGGAACGCGAGCCCGCGCGGGGACGAGGGGGCGGCGAGCACGGCGAAGCGCCCGGCTGCGCCTCCCTGCGCGACGAGCGGCGTCGGACGGGCGTAGCGAGGGAGCGGGCTGCGGTAGGGCTTCGCCGAGGCGCGCGCGGTCCAGATCGCGAGGCCGAGGCCCGCGAGCGCCGCGAGCGCGAGGAGGGCGCCGCCGGGAAGCCCGTCGCGGCGGGCGTCCTCGACGGCGCTCGCGAGCGCCTTGACCTGCGCGTCGAAGTCCTTGCGGAGCGACGTCTCGCCGCCGAACGAGCCCTCTTCATCGAACCGGTTCGCGACGATGTGGAGCCGCCCGCGGCGCGGCTGGGCCCCGTCCTCGTCGACGAGGTAGCGGGTCAGGCCCGAGGCGAACGCGCGGTTGCCCGGGTACCGGAGCATCATGTTCATCAGCGCGGACGGGTCGCCCATCGCGAAGAGCCGGCCCTTGCCGACCTGGCCAGCGACGGCGAGGATCACGTCCGGCTCGCCGACGGCGCGGATGCGCAGCACGGGCGAGAGGTTCGGATGCCGGAGGCCGGTCGCGTGGTTCGTGACGAGCCGCTCCACGTGGCTGACGACGGGGTGCCGGCCGACGGAGTGGCCCCCGACGGTGTCGGCGATCGGCTCCGCGATCGCGAGGGAGGGACGGTTTCGGAGCGCGGCGAGCGGCCGGGCTGGCGTCGGGACGCGCTCGATCTGGAACCGCCGGAGCGTGTCGTCGCCGCGGCCGAAATCGTCGACGATGGCGAGCCGCCCGCCGGCCTTCATGAAGGAGGTCGTCTCCTCCGCGTCGAGCGCTTGCAGCGGGTGGAGGACCAGGATGCCGTCCTCGGGGCCGACCTGGCTCCAGTCGAGCACAGCGACGGGGTGGACCCTCGCGACCCCGAGCTCCGCGCGCGCGATCTCGAGGAGCTCCGAGCAGCCTTCCCAGCTCGGATCGTTCACGTCGAACGCAGCGCCCGCTGCTCGGGCGGGCGCAAGCAGCGCCATCAGCGCGACCAGCGTGGCCAGGAAGGAGCAGGATGTGACCCGCCAGCGCACCGGCCGACGCAGATCCTCCCGGTCGAGTTCGGAACCGGAACCAGAACTGGAGCCAGACCCAGAACCGGAACCGGAACCGTAGCTGGAGCTAGAGCCGGACCATGAGGATGCGCGCGCAAACCATGCGCCGTGCCGCGTCATGAGCGCCGCGAACATACCACTGTCGGCCCGACCGATAACCTTGACCCGCCATCCCACATTGCTAGATTCGCTTTTAAGAGCGGGGTGCTTTCTCGCAGACCTCGTTCCACCAATTCAGCCGAGCACTCTACGAGGTGGAGGGGTTAGTCGATGCTTCCTCCGTTCATCATCGAGCAAATACGGCAGCGCGAAGAAGAGAAGGATCGGTCCAGAAGAGAAGAAATTCGACCGCGCCTCGAGCTGCCGATCGAACGCTACCCTGCACCTCGTCGTCTTCCGGACTCGGAAGAGGACGATCCCAACCGGGGCGTCATCATCCTCGATCTAGGCTGACGCCCCGTGTAGCACGCGCCCCCGCGTGAATTCCCTGGAAGGGTCGCTCCAAACGGCGAGTCCAGGACGACGTCTCCCCGAGACGAACACCGCTTTCCTCGCACATTCCACAGAATTGGCGACCGTACGTGGACGCGGAACTCGGCTCCGCGCGCGCCAACCTGCCCCGTCCAGTTCGTCCGGTAAGGACGGCTGGCGACGGGGCGGACCGGACCCGTCGCGCTCGCCGCGGTTGCCGCGGTTGCCAAAAAGTCGACCCTCCGTAGACACGCCCTGTTCGTGCGGGGTTGACCCACGGCGGGATCTTCGCCTAGGTTGCGCCCCCACTTCTGGCGCCGAGCACTGAACGAGCTACGCTCCGGCGCCTCTAGAGCAGGCCGTGCACAACGTGGGCACGGGCTCTTCCATATCGATCGAGGTTCTACAGATGGCCGTTCATATTCGCCTCGCCCGCGCGGGCACCAAGAAGACGCCCTTCTACCGCATCGTCGTCGCCGACCAGCGCAGCCCGCGCGGCGGCAGGTTCATCGAGCGGCTGGGCACGTACGATCCGCGCAGGACCGAGATCCGCCTCGACGTGCCCCGCGTGAAGCACTGGATCTCGAACGGCGCCCAGCCCACGCACACGGTGGCGCTGCTCCTGAAGCACCCTGGGCTGGCCCAGGCGGCCGCTCCCGCGGACGCCGCGAAGTAGCATGGCCGCTTCGACGTCTCCGCTGGTCGATCTCGTCGCGCTCGTCGCTCGCGCGCTCGTCGATCAGCCGGACCGGGTCGTCGTGCGCGAGGTCGCGGGCGATCGCTTCCCCCGGATCGAGCTGACGGTCGCGCGTGAGGACATCGGCAAGGTGATCGGCAAGGACGGGCGCACCGCCCAGTCGATCAGGACGTTGCTGAGCGCCGCCGCGAGCAAGTCGGGGCGGCGCGCGCACCTCGACATCCTCGACTGAGACGAGCCCGACGTGGAGCGACGCTACGTTCCCGTCGCGGATGTCTCCCGTCCGCACGGTGTCCAGGGGGAGCTAAGGCTGCGCCTCTACAACGAGGCGTCCGACCTGCTCCTCACGCGCCCGCCGATCAGGCTGCGCCTTGCCGACGGCTCTGCCCGAGACGCGAAGATCGTCGCGACGCGGCCTGTCGACAAGGCGCTGCTCGTGCGGCTGGCCGGCGTCGACGACCGAGACGCGGCCGAGGCCCTGCGCGGCGCGGCCGTGTGCGTGCCGCGGGACGCGTTCGCGCCCCTCTCCGAAGGGGAGTTCTACGCGTGCGACGTCGAAGGTGCGCGCGTGATGACGCCCGACGGCGACCTGCTCGGGCACGTGAAGTCGCTCCAGTCGTATCCGACGTGCGATGTCCTCGTCGTCGAGAGGCAGGGCGCAGATTCCATCGAGATCCCGCTGACCGAGAGCTTTGTCAGCAGCGTGGACGCGGATCAGCAGATCGTCCAGCTGGCGACGCTGGAAGGCCTGGTCTGAGCCGCCGTCCACGCGAGAGAGCCCGCCGCGGCAAGTTCGATGCGCATCGACGTAGTCACCCTGTTTCCCGAGCTGTTCGAGGGGTTCCTGGCGATCGGCATGGTCGGGCGCGCGCTCGCCTCGGGCGCGCTCGCCGTGCGGACGCGGAGCCCGCGCGAGTTCGGCCTCGGCCGGCATCGGAGCGTGGATGACACGCCCTACGGCGGCGGGTCCGGCATGGTGATGCGCGTCGACTGCATCGTCCACTGCATGGAGGCGCTCGACGAAACCGCCGCCGGAGGCGGAGCGTCGAGCGCGACGCACGGGGCCGAGGCGGCTGCGCCCGCGGGGCCTGCGCCTCGCGCGCATCGGGTGCTGCTCACGCCGCAGGGGCAGCCCTTCCGCCAGGAAAAGGCCATCGAGCTCGCTGCGCGCCCTGCGGTCGCGCTCGTCTGCGGTCGCTACGAGGGGTTCGACGAGCGCGTGCGCGCGTTCGTCGATGAGGAGATCTCGCTGGGCGACTTCGTGATGACGGGCGGCGAGGTGGCGGCGATGGCGGTGATCGACGCGTGCGTGCGCCTGCTCCCGGGGGTGCTGGGAAACGCCGTGTCGGCGGAGCACGAGTCTCACAGCCCGGCGCTGTCAGGGCTCCTGGAGTACCCGCAATACACACGCCCCGCGGAGTTCCGCGGGCACAAGGTGCCCGACGTGCTGCAGCAAGGAAACCACGCGGCCATCGCTCGCTGGCGGCGAGCGGAGGCCGAGCTGCGCACGGCGCAGCGCAGGCCGGACCTCTGGCGCAAGGCGCGGGGGGGAGAGCCACCGCCGGATGAGAGCGGCGAGGCCCGGCGATGAGGCTCGCGCTCGCGCTCGTTCACTACCCGGTGCTCGACCGGTCCGGGGAGACCGTGACCACGGCGATCACGAACCTCGACCTGCACGACATCGCGCGGAGCGCGCGCACGTACGGGGCAGAGCGGCTCTTCGTCGTTCACCCGGTCGCCGCTCAGCGCGCGCTGGCCGAGCGGATCAGGGAGCACTGGGTGATCGGATCCGGCAAGCGCCGGATCCCGGATCGCGCGGTCGCGCTCGACGTGCTGAGCGTGGTCCCCAGCCTGGACGACGTGTACTCCGCGCTGAGCAGCGCAGGCCGGGGCGGCGTCGAGGTCTGGACGACCGCGGCGGCCTCGCGAGGGCTCCCGGTGACGAGCTACGCAGCGACCCGCGCGCGCCTCGCGCAGGCGAGCGGCCCGGTGCTGATCCTGTTCGGGACGGGCTGGGGCCTCGCGCCAGAGGTCATCGCCGATGCCGACCTCCGGATCGAGCCGATCCGGGCGGAGGCGAGCACCGGCTACAACCACCTGAGCGTGCGCGCGGCGTGCGCGATCACGCTCGATCGGCTGCTCGGCGACCGGCACTCCGGGTGAGCTCGCGTGGCGCGCGGTAGCCGAGCGTGAAGCCAGCACCGCCCCGCGCTGTTCCGGTCCATCCTCCCGCCATGAGCGAGCGCGATGCCCGTCGTCCAGCTGGAGAGGCGAGCGCGGCGCGATCGACGCCCGACCGGCTGGTGCGTGAGCAGGCGCTCGCGCTCGGCTTCGATGTCGTCGGCGTCGCGCGAGCGGACGAGCCGCTCGGGGTCGAGCACGCGCGGTATCTGGAGTTCGTCGCGCGCGGCATGCACGGGGAGATGGGTTACCTCGCGGAGTACGCGGAGCAGCGGCGCCGGCTCGACACCAGCGCGATCCTCGAAGGAGCTCGCTCGGTCGTGTGCGTCGGCCGCAGGTATGCCCGGCCCAAGGAGAGCGAGGGGCGCGACCCTCCGCTCGCGCAGAGCGTGGCGCGGTACGCGCGCGGGCAGGACTATCACAACCACCTGAAGCGGCGGCTGCGGAGGCTCGCTGCGTTCATCCGATCGCTCGGGCCGTCCGTCCTCGCGCGGCCGCTCTGCGACGTCGAGCCGGTGATGGAGCGCGTGTGGGCGGCGCGCGCCGGCATCGGCTTCGTCGGCAAGAACGGGCTGATCATCACGCCAGGGCAGGGGAGTTACCAGCTGCTCGGCGAGGTGGTGACCACCCTGGAGCTCGTGCCCGACGTGCCCATCGCGGAGCGCTGCGGCTCGTGCACGCGCTGCCTCGACGCGTGCCCGACGCAGGCGTTCGATCGGCCCTTCGTGCTCGACCCGCGGCGCTGCGTGGCGTACCTGACGATCGAGCAGCGGAGCGCGCCGGCCGAGGCGTTGCGGTCCGGCATGGGCGAGCACCTCTTCGGCTGCGATGTCTGCCAGGAGGTCTGCCCCTTCAACAGGACCGCGCCCGCGCCCCTCGAGCGCACCGCGCCGTTCCATCCTCTGGCCCGATGGGAAGCGCGGGACGTCGACGACCTCGTCTCGCTCGATGAGCAAGGGTTCGACGCGCTGACCGTCGGGACGCCGGTCCGGCGCGCGCGACGCGGCGGGCTCGCCAGGAACGCGACGATCGTCGCTGCGAACCGGCTGGCGCGCGGCGCAGAGGGCGCGGCCGCGGCGAGCGCGAAGCGCGCGCTCGTCGCGGCGCTCGCCCACGACGACCCCGCGGTGCGCGCCGTCGCCGCGTGGGGGATGAGCCACGCCGGGGGCGGCGAGCCGGCGAGCGCGGGCGCGTCGGGACATGACGGGCCGAGCGAGGGTTCCGGTGCAGGTTGAGCCGCTGCGCCCGCCGCGATCGATCGTGGCGCGGAAGCGCGGCGGTGCTCGGGCGCTCTTCGCGGGCGCCCGATGATCCGCTACGGTGTCCGCCGGCAAGACGCCGCGCGCACGAGCATCAACGTGGATCTCCCCTCCAGGCTCCGAGCGCTCCTCGACGATCTACGCCACCACGATTCCGTCCTCTGGCGGCGCGCCGTCGACGCTGGCGTGACCTACGGCCCGGACCTCCTCGTCCGGCACAGCCCCGCGCTGTTCGGCCTCGTCGTCGGCGCGGTGTTGCCGGAGCAGCGGAGGGCCGTGCGCAGGAACCTGCGGCTGGCCCTCGGAGACCGGGGGACGCTCGACGAGTACCGCGACGTCGCCCGGGTGTTCATCAACTTCGCCAGCTGCCTCACGGACGCGTTCATCGCGGGCAGCAGCCGTCCTGATCGGCTCACCGGCCTGTGCGTGAACGACGAGCACTTCACGAACGCGTTCCGGCGCGGCCGTGGGGTGATCGTCGTCACGGCCCACACCGGCGGCTGGCAGGCCGCCGCGCCGCTGCTGCGCTCGGTGCACACCGCCGACGTGCTGGTCGTCATGCAGCGCGAGCGTGACCAGCGAGCGCAGGCCATCCAGGACGGCACGCGCGATCGGGTCGGCGTACGGATGCAGCACGTGGCCGACGATCCGCTCGCGGTGCTCCCGCTGCTCGCGCACCTGCGACGGCAGGGCGTCGTGGCCATCCAGATCGATCGACTTCCGTCCGGCATGCGCGGGCGCGACGTCGAGCTCTTCGGGAAGCCCTGGCGCGTCCCGGAGGGTCCGCTTCAGCTCGCCGCGGTGAGCGGCGCGCCGATCGTTCCGGTGTTCACGCGGCGGACCGGCTTCATGGCCTACGAGATCTGCATCGCTCCGCCCATCTCGCTGCCCCGACGGCCGGGATCGTCCGAGCTCGACGAGGCGGCGCGGCAGATCACGGCGGAGATGGAGCGTTTCCTCCGGGACAACCCGACGCAGTGGTTCCACTTCGAATAAATCAAGGATTTTGAGCCTCAAATGAGAAATCGCGCCGCCGTCGGCCACGCGCTGCATCGGCGCGCAAGCTGGGTTAAGAGTCCGCGCTGATGGCCCGCCTCCTCGTCGGACTGCCCTCGCTCAAGGGCGATATCCAGAAGTACAAAGATCGGTTCGATCTGGTCGAGCTCCGCCCGCTCGATACGTCGCTGCCTCGCGCGACGACGCTGCGCAAATGGCGCAAGGCGGTGCCGCCAGGCTTCGTCTTCAGCGTGGTGCTGCCGCGCGTGGTCGGCGAGCTCGCCGGCGGGCGCGAGCTCGACGAGGCGCTCTCGGCCTCGCTCGAGGTGGCGGCCGTGCTGGAGGCGCGGTGCGTCCTGCTCCAGACGCCGGCGTCGCTCCGGCCGACGGCGAGCAACCGCAAGAAGCTCGCGGCGCTCTTCGAGCGCCTGCCCGCCGAAGGGGTCGTGCGCTGCTGGGAGCCCTCCGGGATCTGGGAGCGCGACGACATCGTCGCGACCGCGCGCGCCGCGAAGGTCATCCCGGTGCTCGACGTGGCCCGGGACGCACCGCCGCCTGGACCGATCGTCTACACGCGGCTGCGCGCGCTCGGGAGGTCCTCGTCGATGGGAGCGGCCGCGCTCGATCGTGTCGCCGAGCGCCTTCGCGGACGGCGGGAGGTGTTCCTCGTCGTCGAGGGCGACCGCGCGCTGCAGATCAAGTCGCTGCTCGCGGCGGCGCTCGCGCGCACGCCCGATCGCTCGACAGCGTCGGCTGTGGTAAGGCCTACCATGCCTATGCCGAGCACCCTCGTCGCCGAGGACGAGGAGCAGTGATCCGCGGCGCGGCGGCTACCGCGAGCGATGCCTTTGCGGCCTCGGCCGCTCGGGCCACGCTCGAGTCCTCCGGCAGCGCGATCGACGCGATCGTCGCCGGCTTCTTCGCCGCAGCTGGGGCGCAGCCCGACGTGCTGCTCGCGCCCGCCGTCGCGCTGGCGGCCGGTGTCGGCGTGGGCGCGAGGGCGTTCGATGGACGGGCGATCCAGCCTGGTCGCGGCGCGCCGCGGCCGCGCGGGTTCGTCGATGGGCAGAGCGTTCCGGAGGCCGCGCACGTCGCTGTTCCGCGCTCGCTCGGCATGCTGGTCCTGCTGCACGGCTACCTCGGGCGCGCTCGCCTCCGCGAGCTGGTTCGCTCCGGCGTGGTCGCGGCCGAGCGCGCCGGTGCGAGCGGGCGCGCCGCGCTGCTCCGCGAGGTCGGCTCGCTCGGCGCGGTGGCGCTCCGGGCGCGCGATGTGGAGAGGGCGCTGCTGGCCGTCGGCGGGCCGGTCGCCGGCGGGACGCTGACCGCCGAGGATCTCGTGGAAGCGGTCCCGGCCGAGGTGGAAGCCGCGTCGACCACGATCGCGGAGGGCGCGACCGCGCTCCAGGCGCCGTGGCCGGTCGGCGATCTGGTGCGACCCACGGACGCCATCGTCGCCTGCGACGGCTGGGGCACGGTCGCAGCGCTCGCCTACACGCGCACCGAGGATGGCATCACCGTGCCCGAGCTCGAGATCGTGCTCGGCCGCGACGCCGTCCCGGTGCGTCGCGGGATCACGCGCCTCGCCCCCGGCACGCCCCTGCCCGCGGCCGCGCCGATCGCCATCCTCCAGCGCAGCGCCTTCGCGGCGGCGATCGCGCTGACAGGCAAGCCCAAGCTCGAGGTGAACGTCCTCGGCGCGCTCCTCGGCGGCACCGCGCTCGAAGCCGCTCTCCATGACGTCCGCACGAAGCTGGGCGCCGACGGAGCCCTCGCCGTCTTGCGTGACGAGCGCGACGCACGTACGGCGAACCTCGCAGCCGGCTTCATGGCAGGGGCAGGGACGCAGCCGGCAGAGCAATGAGCCGCGACGGGCTCAGCTGGGATCGGCCGACCTAGGCTCAAGCGGGTCGGCCGCGCGGGTTTTGTCAGCGCCTCCTGCCGGCCACGCGACACGGGCCATCGAGGGCGCCGTGGACGAGCGCTGACGCCAAGACGAGGCGCAGCGCGCCGGTGCGCACCGTCTGCTTCGGCCGAGCGCGCGGCTGACGCCTGGCGGCTCGCGCCAGCTGCACGAGGCGCGTGCCGTCGCGCACGCTGCACTTCTGAGGATGGGGACTGGAGCGGGGCGCACCCCGAGAGGGGTGAGAGCGGGGCGCGACGCGCGTCTGGCCGCGAAGCGGCGGCCAGCATCGTGGCTGTCGCGCCGACGCTGGGCCTAGAGCGCGACGCCGTGGCGCTTCGCGTAGGCGACGACGCCGATCTTGTCGATCGTGCGGATGTCGCGCGTCGTGAGGTTGAGCTTCACGAAGCGGTTGAGCTCGGGGACCCAGACGCGTCGGGTCTGGATGTTCACGAGCTGCCAGCGCTTCGTCTTGATGTTGGAGTGGGAGACATTCTGCGCCAGAAGCTTCCGCTTCCCAGTGATGTCGCTCTTCGCCATGACGTCCTCGGTTGGAAGGGGACCTGCCTCGGTGCCCCGACCGTAAATCGAACATGCTGGCCGGGCGCACGCCCTGCGCGGGGGAGCAGGGGGGCTCGGGAGCGCGGGAAAGTGAAGGAAGCCGGGGGACATGTCAAGCGTTCACCGGGGGTTCTTCGCCCCGGCGCGCTGGAAATCTCTGTCTGCGAGAGCTCATTCGCCTCGCCCGGTCGCACGCCAGCCGCCGGGCGGACACGAAGCGGACCGGGGATAGCGAAGGGCGTGACCCGACAGGATGAGCCTGTACCGTCGGTATCCCGGAGGCGCTGCGCGCTGTCCTACGCGTGGCCTAGGTCAGCCACTCGCCGCCTGAGGGCGGCCGCCGGTCCCGCCCGTCCTTGTCGTGGTCGGGGCGGTGCGAGTGCAGATCGATTCGCCGGGCGTCGGCGGCCAGGCGCCAAGCCAGGATCTGGAACAGGCCGAGGCTCGTGATGGCGGAGGTCGCGGCGAACGCCAGCCCCGCGGAGAGCACGCTCACGATGTCCCGGGGCGAGAAGGCGCCGAGCAGCGCGAGCCTGCCGACGACCAGGTCGACCGTGAAGGCGAGCACCACGGCGACGGCAAGGAACGACCCGGCGCCCGTCGTCTCCGCGCCCATGAAGCCGGTAAGGCTGGACAGGACCGCCAAGATCACGATCAACGCGCCGAGCTGGCCCAAGTGTGGATCGTGCAGGGCGAGCTGTACGATCGCGTGCCCGAACGATGGGAGCGCGACAAGGAACGCCGCGACGAGCAGCCAGCGCGCGCCGGTGTAGGCCCTGTAACGAGACCGGAAGACGAGCGCCGCCGGGAGCGCTATCGCCGCGACGGCCCGGGCGGTCCCCCAGCCGACGGCGGTCCCGGCGCTCTGGAGGCCGATGACGGTCGCGATCGCGCCGAGCACCACCATGGCGATGGCGCGTTGTCGGTAGCTCACCGACGTGAGCGCGGTGAACAACGCGACGATGCCCAGAACGAACGCGGGCGGCCCCGCGACCACGCCGTCCGGGCGGAGCCCCGCGATCGACAGGCCGCCGAGCAGAAGAAAGCCGACGCCCACCGCGGCGCACCAGACGCGCGCCGCGTCCTGCGCCGGGCGCATCGGCGCCAGGTCCTCCATGAGCGCTTCGGACGCGAGCAGCGGCTTGGTGACCGTCTCACGCGTGCTCGGGGGCGGCGCATCGCCCGGGATGACCGGGCTCGACTCTCGGAGCCGATCGACCGGAGCGGGGCCGATCGGCGCCGCAGCGGGCCCTTCCTGGACGCGTTCGGCCGGGCTGTCGCCGGCTGGGGAGCCCTCCGGCTGGGCTGGTGCTGCCTTTTCCCGTTCGGCGATCGCGCGACGGCTCGCTGGCGGGCGGTCGCGGCTCGCCTCTCCGAAAGGCTTTTCCATTGATGGAGCTGGATCAGATCTCACGGGCGTCGAAGGGAATGCTGCTGCGGAGCTGACCGAGCAGCTCGGCTGAGGTGAGCCGCGCGACCAGGGTGCGCCCGAAGTCTCGCACGGCAGGGAATCCTTGCCCATCCATGGCGAGGGATTGCTCGTCCATGTACAGCCGGCGTGCAATCTCGATCTGCACGGCGTGGACGGCACGGTGCGGCTGGCCGTAGTGGGCGGTGCTGAAGCCCCCTTTGTAGGGGTCATCATGGCGCACGGAGAAGCCGCAGGCGCGCGCATGGTGATCGACCGCGTCGATCACCATGCTCGCGGCGGTCGTCCGCCCGCGCGTGCCTGGGACGATGTCGGCACGACCGACCGCGCCCTCGGCGTGGCCGCGGCGGCTCTGGCTCGGCATCGAGTGGGCGCAGAGGAGGATCGCGAAGCCGAAGCGCTCGCGCTTGCGGGCGAGGAGCGCGCTGAGCGCGCCGTGGTACGGGCGATAGAAGCGGTCGAGCCGGCGCTCCACCTCGCGTCGCGGGAGCCGCGCGGCAAGGATGGGCTCGCCTTCCGTCGTCATGCGCCAGATGAGCCCCCGCGGGTACGGCGCCCGGCCGCCGCCCTCGACCGCGTCGCCGTCGCAGTCGGCCTCGCTCCGGTTGAGATCGACGACGAGCCGGCTCATCCTGGAGAACAAGAGCGTCGCCCCCTCGGCCGGAGCGTCCTGGAAGAGCGCGTCGACGTACAGGTCCGCGTCGCGCCCGATGCTGCGCGCCGGCGCGATGGTCCAGGACAGCGACTCGGGATCCATGTGGACACCCGCGTGCGGTACCTCGACGAGCACCGGGCTTTCCGCTCCGCGGGGCTCGATGACCTCGAAGGCTGACACCACGAGGCCCACTGTGACGCATTCCGCGTCCGGCTGGAACCAGGACGGGGAGGTGAAACGCCGGAAGGGAGAAAGACGCATTGCCGTTCTGGGCGTTCTGGTCGCTCTGGTCGCTCTGGTCGCTCTGGTCAGATTCGCACCGGCCCGGCTTTCTGGCGCACGTCGCCGCTTTCGAAGTACCGTTGGCTGTGGACCTAGCGACCTGGGTGGACGCCTACCTGGATCACCTTCGCGTCGAGCGGGCTCTGGCGCCCCTGACGCTCGAGGCGTACGGCCACGATCTCGCCAAGCTCGTCGCCCATGCGGAGGCGAGCGGGATCACGACCGTCGAAGGCCTCGACCAGGCGCTGATCGGCACCTACCTGGTCGCGCTCGGCCAGGCGGGCATCAGCGCCAGCTCGGCCGCGCGCCACCTCTCCGCGGTCCGCGGGTTCATCCGCTTCCTGCTCCGGGAGCACCGCATCGAGCGGGATCCGTGCGCGCTGGTCGAGCGACCTCGGGTGGGGCGGCGGCTGCCCAAGGTGCTCTCGTTCGACGAGATCGCGCTCCTCATCGACGCGCCCGAGCAGGGGACGTTCAAGGGGCTGCGCGATCGCGCGATGCTCCACGTGATGTACGCGGCCGGCCTGCGCGTCAGCGAGGTGGTGCGGCTCAAGATCGCGGACATCGACCGGCGCAAAGGGATCGTGATGGCGCTCGGCAAGGGAGGAAAGCGGCGGCTCGTGCCGCTCGGCGAGCCGGCGCTCGCCGCCATCGACGCCTACCTGGAGCTGCGCGCCACGCACCCGCGCAGCGCGGCGACCCAGGTGCTGTTCCTCTCCCCGCGCGGCGGGCCGCTCACAAGGCAGGCGGTGTGGAAGCTCCTCGGCGGATATGCGCGCGCCGTCGGCATCGCCAAGCCGAGCTCGCCGCACAAGCTCCGCCACTCCTTCGCGACGCACCTGCTCGAGGGGGGCGCCGATCTCCGGAGCGTCCAGGCGCTCCTCGGTCATGCGAACGTCGTGACGACCGAGATCTACACGCACCTCGCCGACGACCACGTGCGCGCCGCGTACCGGCGGGCACACCCTCGCGCATGAGCGCGTAACGCGGCTATTTGCAGCGCTTTAGGAATTTCCCGCAAGGCTTGCTCGGGGCCTGCCCTGCTGGCTGAGCCGGCGCCGGGGGGATCTCGGTGAGCTGGAACTCCTGAACGAGCGGCGTGCCGGCCTTGACGATCACGCTCGTGCTCCGGGGGAAATAGCCGGTTCGCTTGACGCTGACCTTGTGCACCCCGGGGGTGAGCCCGAGCTCGAGCTCCGGGGCTTGGGTCACCTTGCCGTCGATGGTGATCTCCTCGCAGGCGACGGGCTTGCAGGCGATCTTCACCTGAGCGTCGGTCGGGGCGCCGGCGTCGGTCGGGGCGCCGGCGTCGATCGGAGCCTCGGCGCTCGGGGCACCGGCATCGGCCGCCGGCGCGCTCGGGGCCGGCTGGGGCAGCGCGGGCTCGGCGGACAGCGGCGGAGGGGCCGCCGCGGAAGCGCTGGCGGAAGCGCTGGGGCTCGGCTGCGTCTGGTCCTTGCGATCCAGGACGTACCACGCCGCGGCCGTGCCCCCGACGAGCAGCACCGCGACGATGCCCACCGTCACCGAAGCCGCCTTGCCCCACGGCGACCGCGGCGTGGTGCTGACCGCCGTCAGCGCGGGGACGCCGCTTCGACGGGCGACGGTGGGACTCTGGGCCGACGTCGACGGCGTCTGTCCGACGGGCGCGTCGGCGTGAGGCTGCGGTGGCTGCGGCGAGGGCGCCTGCTGAGGCGACGGCGAAAACGGCGAGGGCGCCTGCTGTGGCGACGGCGAAAACGGCGAGGGCGCCTGCTGAGGCGACGGCGAAAACGGCGAGGGCACCAGCTGCGTGGCGTCGTTCGGCGGCAGTGGCGCGGGCGCGCTCGCCGCGGGGACGGCGCCGGCTGGCGGCGCAGGCGCGACCGCCTCGTTCACCGAAGGGGACAGGGCGAGCGTCGATCCGACCTCGATCGCGGCCGCCGAGAAGCCGCTGAGCATGGCCGCGAGCTCGCTCGCAGAGCGGAAACGCTCGCGCGGATCGTGGGCCAGCGCGCGCGCGAAGGCGCCGTCGAGCACAGGGCTCAGCGGAACGCCGAGCTCCGCCGCGCGCGTGGACGCGGAGAGGCGCGGCGCCATGATCTCGCGCTGCCAGGCCTGAACGTCGACGTGACCCTGGCAGGAACGCCAGTACGAGCGGCCCGTGAGCGCGAAGAAGGAGACCAGCGCCGCGGAGAAGATGTCCGCGGCGGGTCCCGCCTGGCCTCCCGGCTGGAGCTGCTCAGGCGCGAGCCACGGCGCGGAGAGGACGTACCCCTCCTGCGTCGGCAGCATGCTCCGCGCAAGGGACGGCCCGAAATCGGTGAGCTTCACGCTGCCCGGAGCGCTCGGATCGATGAACAGGTTCGTCGGCTTGACGCCGTGGTGGGGGACCTCGCGGGCGTGGGCCGCGTCGAGCACCGCCGCGAGCGAGCGGAGCATCGAGCCGACCTCCTCGAAGCCCATCGGTCGGCGACGCGCGAGCTCGGCGAGCGACGGGAACGGGATCATGTCCGTCACCGTGAAGGGCGCGGCCGTCGCCGGGTCGTAGCCGGCCTCGAGGATGTGCGCGGCGAGGTCCGGCGGCAGCCTGTTCGTCTCGGCCACGTACCGCTGAAGGTGCTGCATCGCGTCCGGGCGCTGCCCGACGACCGGCGAGTACAGCTTGAGGGCGACGTCGCGCGCCTGCGCCGTCACCGCGCGGAAGGTGGCCGTCGCGCCCCCGTAGCCGAGGAGCGACCGGACGGAGAACCTCCCTGCGATGACGCTACCCGGCGCGACGTTCGGTGCCGTCACGAGATCACTCCCCCGCGACCGAGATCGACTCGATCGACTGCAGGATGGTCTCGTCGGCGCCGGAGTTGTCGTCCTCGGGCACGAAGCCGAGCCCCAGAACGATCTCCCCGTCCTTCCCGGTATCGCCGAAGATCAGCAGCGGGCCCTTCCTCGCCCCTCGGGCCGCGCCCTCCCTCTGCCAAAGACCGATCTTCCTCCCGGCGACGTCCTTGACGTCGTCGGGCTTCTTCCAGTTCACCTTCTTCTTCGGCAGCGTCACGTTGATCTCGTGCGCCAGCGCCTCGAGCGCGGCGTCGCGCTTCTCGAGCGCCTGCTTGCCCTCGCCCGCGTCGATCTGCGCCGTCGCGAAGGCCGGGCCGTCGTCCGCGGCCTGCGCGATCGTGGCGCTCTCTGCCTGGGCGTAGGTCCAGCCCTTCGCGGGCGTGAACACGAGCGAGCTCTTGGCGATCTTCGCCCGGGTCGACGCCTCTGCCTGGCACTGCTCGTCGAGCGCCTTGCAAGGCTTCGGGGCGGGAGGAGGCGGGGGCTCGGGCGCCGCGGTCACGGTCGGCGCCGGCGCTACGGGTTGCGGTGGAGGCGGCGAGCTGCACGCCGCGGCGAGCGCCGCCGCAGCGCTCAGCGCTAGGGTAGGCAATCGTCGGAAGAACATTGCGTCCGAGCGTTGCAGGACCCGACCCGGTACGGCAAGTAAAGAGCGACCGGGGGGACAGCTTGCGCGGCGGGACGCGGCGGGCGCCGCGCGGAACACCGAGCGCGCCGGGCGGCTGCTCCGGCGCGCCCCGAGGCCCAACGGCTACTTGACGACGGCGCCGACGTCCTGTTCGACCTGCTCGGCGACGCCCGCCGGCACCTTGCCGTAAAGGCGGGTGCGCTCCGTGACCAGGAAATAGTCGGGCTTGCCGCTCGCCCCGGGAGGCCCCTTCACGAGCTCGACGAAGCCGCTGTCGCCAGAGCGGCCGGTGTACTCGACCCGCGCCACGACCTCTTTCTGCTCCGGGGCGGCGGCCACGTACTCGGTGGGCCGGAGACGGTCGAGCTTGCTCATCCAGTTGCCGACCGTCTCGTCGATCTGCTCGGGGCTCGCCGGATCGGCCCAGAACTTCTTGCCCTCGTCGCCGCTGCGCACGATCTCGCGGCGCTTGTCCCCCGCGATGACGCGCGCCTTGGCGAGATCGACGTCCTTCCACTCGTGGAGATCCCGCTCCAGGAGCCGCGACTCCGCGGTGTCGAGATCGCGGTAGATGTCGCCCTTGATGGCGTACACCTCGCCCGTGGCCTCGTCGCGCGCGTAGCGGTCCGCGCCGCCCGGGGTCGCGCCGCCGAGGACCAGCTTGCGCTCGGCGCCGCGCAGCTTGACCGTGAGCGTACCCTCCGGCTCGGCCAGCCCGAACTCGGCCGCTCGGTCGTCCGCGATGCGGCCGATCGAGCGCAGCGCCTTTAGCGGCGCGATCGCCTCGGCGAGCTTGTTGCCGGCGGCCACGGAGACGAACGTCGTCGTCTTGACCGTGGGCTCCGCGGGCGGGGCGTCCTCCGGCGCGTCGTCGCCCGGGTCCTGGTGCGGGTCCTTCGGCTTGTCGGCCGGGGGCGTCGTCTTGCGCTCCGTCGTGCCGACGAAGTACCGGCCCTCCTTGTCCGTCTTGGCCTCGAGGACGACCGTCTTCGATTTCCCCTCGAAGGCGATGCGCTCGACGTCCTCGGCGCGGCCGGTCCAGACGGTCACGTCCGCGACCGCGAGCGCGGACGCCTTCTCGTCGCGCGTCCAGACGAGGACCGCGAACAAGGCCGCGACCACAACAAGGCCGAGGTGCACGAAAAAGCTGCGTTCCAACCTCATGCGCGCCTCCCGCTCCCGCGCCGCCCGCGGCGCGTGATGAAGAGCCCGAGACCCAGCACCATGGCCGGCGCCACGAGGATCGTGGCCCAGAACCAGACCTGGTCCTTCTCCTTCGTGTGCTCGATCCGGACGTCCTCGCTCGTCGTGATCTCTCCGGCGAAGCTCTCCTCGCCGCCGAGCCACCGGAGCGCGTCGAGCGCGAGCACGATGTTGGGTTCGTTCCTGAACGCCGCGTCGCTGAACACGTCGGCGTCGGCGACCACGAACGCGCGCAGCTCCTTCTTCTCCTTGCCGTCCGCGCCGGGCGCGACGTCCTTGGAGACCGCGGCGGCGAGGTTGTAGGCGTTCCGCTTCTCGCCGCCTTCGTCGAACTTGAAGTTGCCGTTCGCGTCGGCGAACGTCTCGCCCAGCGAGCGGACGACGAAGTCGATCTTCAGGCCGCCGTCGTCGCGCTTGTCGAGCGACGACGCCCCCGGGAAGATCGTCGGCGCCTGCTGCGAGTGGCGGCTCAGCGTCGACACAGAGGCGTGCGACGAGTACCGCGTCGTGACCAGCATCGTCTGATCCGAGTCGTTGTAGCGCCGCCGCACGTAGACCCGATCGTTCGCCAGGACCTCGGGCTTCCACGTGAGCCCCACGGCGCCGGCGAGCGGATCCAGATCGACCTTCGCGTCCGGATCGAGCGCGAGCAGGAGGTGCCCGCCCTCGTCCGCGTGCCGCTTGAGCGCCGCGACCTCCTCCGGCAGGAAAGCCTTCTGCGGGCCGAGCACGATGACGACGCTCGCGTCCTTCGGGATCTCGCTGCCGAGCCCCTGGGCGAGCCCGAGATCCTTGATGACGTAGTTCTGGGACTCGAGCAGCTTGCGGAGGTTCTTCGTCGTCCGCCCCTCGGGCGAGCTGGTCGACTCGTTCAGCTCGCCGTGGCCGACCGTCAGGTACGCGGTGCGCTGCGGCCGGATCACCTTGAGCAGCACCTTCTGGAAGTCGGCGTCGAGGCTCTTCAGCTTGGCGCCGGCGCTCTTCATCTCGGAGCCGACGGTCAGCGTCTCGCGCGAGCTGTCGCGCGAGAGCACGATGACGCCGTCCTGCGTGACCTTCGCCTCCTTGGCGAGCGCGGGGACGAGCAGGCGATCCTGCATCTCCACGGTGATCTGCGGCGACGCCGCCTTCACCTCGCGCAGGTAGCCCTCCACCTCGGCGCCGACCTCGTTCTGCTGCGGGAAGAAGGCGGTGATCTTGAGCGGCTCGGTCAGGCTCTCGGCGACGCGCTTCGTCGACTCGCCCGGGCGGGCCGTGCGGTAGTACGAGAAGTCCGCCTTGAGATCGAGCTGGCTCGCGGCGTACACGAAGAGCGCCGAGTAGACCGCGGCGAACCCGAGCGTCACGCCCGAGAGGGTCGCGGCGCGCACCCGCCGGCCCTCGATGCGCTCTGCGCGCCGCATCGGCGCGAGCGCCGCCTCGCCGAAGAACAGCGGCACCGTCGCCATGACGAGCAGCGCGATCCAGGCGACGGTCGTGGCGGCGTCGATGCGCGCGCGCGTCTCGGGCGCGGCGCGCGAGACGCCGAGCATGGCCTGCCCCGCGTCGGTCGTGGTGAAGTAGGCCGCCACCGCGACGACGCCGAGCGCCGACAGGATCGCGAGCGCGCGCTCGACGGCGCGGCGCTCGCCCGTCTCGCGCAGGGCGGTCGCGAAGCGCAGCGCGGTGACGAGGAGCAGGGTCGAGAACCCGAGCCCCGACAGGGCGTAGCGGAGCCACTCGATCGTGGGCACCACGCGCTCGCCGAGGAAGATGGCGAGGAGCGCGCCCGCGTACGCCGGGACCATCCAGCCCCCGGCGCGGATCGCAGGCGCCGCGCGCGGCGCGGCAGGCGCCGGATCGCCGGCCGGCGGGGCGCCTCGCCCCGCGGCGCTCGACAGAGGCGCGGCGGCCGCTTCGTCGCCGCGGATCTCGGCCTCGTCGGCCTGAGCTTGTTTGTCCTTCACCGCCACCTCCGTGCCTTCAGGGTGTGGGTCGCGGCGAGCAGGAAGAAGTACGCGACCGCGACGTAGTACAGGACGTTCTCCAGGCGGAGCACGCCGTTCAGGAACGGCTTCTGGTTGAGCGGGTAGAGGTTCAGCGCGCTCAGGAAGTCGTTGAGCGGCGGCTCCGTCACGCGGGCGACGAGGAACAGGAAGCCGAGCGTGCCGATGATCGCCGCCCCGAGGATGACCGCGATGACCTGGCTCGCCGCGAGCGTCGAGGCGAAGAGCCCGATCGCGAGCGACGCGGCGCCGAGCAGCAGCACCCCGGAGTAGCCGACAAGGATGTGCCCGACGGACACCTTGCCGTTCACGAAGATGAGCAGCGGCATGTAGATCGTGATCGCCGTCATCAGAGAGACCAGCGCGAGAGCTGCGAGGAACTTGCCGACGATGATCTCGCCGTCCCGCACGGGCGCGGTCTTGAGCAGGATGAGCGTCCCGCTCTCGCGCTCGCCGGCGATGAGCCGCATCGAGAGGATGAGCGCCGCGACCATCGTGATGAACGCCGTGCCGTCGAAGAACTTGAGCAGCACCTCCGCCGACAGCCGCGCGCCCGAGCCGAGCGCCGCGACCTGGAAGTAGATGCCGTCGATGAGCAGCGCCGCGGCAGCGACGACGTACCCGAGCGGTGATCTCAGGTACGCGGACAGCTCCCGCCGCGCGACGAGCAATGTCCCTCTCATGTCTCGCCCTCGCCTTCCTCCGCCTGCTCCTCTGCAGGGGCCTTCCTTGCATCGCCGCCCCTGGCCCTGTCGGCCGCGGCGGACCTCTCCTTCGCCCCGGGCGTCGCGCGCGTGGCGAGCCGCAGGAACACCGACTCGAGCTCGCGCTCGCTCCGCTTCAGCTCGAGGATGCCGATCCCCGCCTGCACGAGCTCGGCGCAGAGCGCCGCCCGCACGTCGCGGTCGGCCTCGACCACGAAGCTCACGACGTCGTTCCCCGGCTCGCTCGTGGTGAGCTGCTCGACGGACGTGACCCCCTCGACCTCGCGCGCGAGCTCCAGCGCCCGCGCCGCCTCGCCGCGCGCCACGCGGTAGCCCGCGCCCTCGGCCGCGGGGCCGCGCACCGTGAGCTCGACCCGGACGCCGTGCAGCAGCTTGGCCGAGAGCTCCTGCTCGGTCCCCTGCGCGCCGATCTCGCCGTCCCGGATCACGAGGATGCGATCACACGTCTCGCTGATCTCGGAGAGGATGTGGCTGGAGAGCAGGATGGTGTGCTGGCCGCGCAGGCTCCGGAGCAGCGCGCGCATCTCGACGATCTGCACCGGATCCAGGCCGCTGATCGGCTCGTCGAGCACGAGCAGCCGCGGCTTGTGCACGATCGCCTGCGCGATGCCGACGCGCTGCTTGAAGCCGTGGGACAGCGAGCTGATGGGATCCGCGGCGACGTCATCGAGCTGCGTCACCGCGAGCGCCTCGGCCACCCGCGCGTCGGCCGCGCCGGCGTCGACGCCGCGCAGGCGCGCCGCGAAGTGGAGGAAGGCGCGCACGCTCATCTCGTCGTAGAGCGGCGGTCTGTCCGGGAGGTATCCGATGCGGGACCGCACCTCGTGGGGGTGGTCGACGACATCCAACCCGTCCACGAGGACCCGGCCCGCGGACGGGAGCAGATCACAAGCGAGGATCCGGAGCGTCGTCGTCTTGCCCGCGCCGTTCAGGCCGAGCAAGCCGACGATCTCTCCCGTCTCGATGGAGAACGACAGGGGCCCGATGGCCTTCCGGTCGCCGTAGTACTTGTATAGGTCGCTGATTTCGATCACGGCCGTGCACCCCTCCGCGAAGGGAAGAAGCTCTCCGCGCCGGCGAATCGGACGCCGCAGAGCGCGGCGGTCCAGGCGCCAGCGGCCCTTACAACAGCGGGACGCGGAAATCATTCCCAACGCGGCGCGCGCGGGCGCGCTCCGGAGGGGAGGTCTCTCTC
The DNA here is from genome assembly GCF_051473855.1 of Sorangium sp. So ce375. Taxonomy (NCBI): domain Bacteria; kingdom Pseudomonadati; phylum Myxococcota; order Polyangiales; family Polyangiaceae; genus Sorangium; species Sorangium sp. So ce375. The sequence goes on along the minus strand of NZ_CP150335.1, from coordinate 6,191,130 downwards.
CCTCCACCGCGATCGATCGGGAGACGCGGTGAAGCGGTGAGCGAAGCGACCAGGACGTGATGGATCTCAGCCTGCAGCGCGGACAGGGCGTCGGGCCGGCGGCGCTCGCCCCGCTGTCAGCAGTGCTCGGCGATGATCGCCCAGCAGGCGTCCGCGAACTCGCGGTACGTCGATCGGTGGAGCGTCGCCTGCGTCACCGGCATCACGTCCTGGTGCTCCGCGAGCATCGGCCGCAGCGCGCCCTCGATGTCAGCGCTCGTCTCGATCCACAGGAACTCCTCGATCCCGTCGGTGATCTGACCGCGGATCAGCTTCGGCACCTCGCTCAGCCGGACCTTCTTCGGGCTCCGCCGCGCGATCGACGAGGCGATCTGCTCGGCGTGCGCCGGCCACCGCTTGAGCGCGTTGTGGAACGTGGAGCCGACGAGCCGGAGGATCTGCTGCGCGAGCATCGCCACGCGCGGGCGCTGCACGCGCTCCTCGTTCTCCGCCACCATCGCCAGGTACTCGTCGCTCAGGAGCTTGCGCAGGTCGCTCGAGAGGATCTGCTGCGACTCCGGCGTCATCCGCAGATCCGCGACGTGCGCGAGGAAGATGTCCCGCAGCATGGTCAGCCGCGCCGTGACCGAGCCGGTCGGGGTCGTGTCGAGGATCTCGGCGAGCGGATCGATCAGCCGGCGCCCGAAGGTGGTGAGGATGTGATCGAGGATCCGCTTCTGGTGCTGCTTGTGGCCCAGCACGGACAGCGCGCGCGTGATGTGCGCCTTGCTCGGCGCGTCGACGAGGATCTCCAGCGGCTGATCGTGCTGCTTGCCCTCGTACATGCGCAGCGACGCGAACATCTCGCGGAAGGCGTCCGCCGCGGCTGCGCCCTCGCCCGGCTCTCCGTAAACCCGGATGACGAGCCCCGAGTCTGGGCCGGCGTCGAACAGCCGCCGGAGCTCTTCCCGGATGTCCTCGTCCGTGACGAGCGGCCCCGGAGGGAGCGATTTCCCGCGTGGATCCATGTATGTCCATCCTACGGCAAAGCGCCGTCCACCTGAACCTCCGTGCCCGGAGAATGCGAGCGCCGGGTGCGCGCTCGCGGTCCGGTGCGGACGTGCCTGTGGCGATGTCGTACCCTGGATCCAGAGACCGGCGTGGCCTCGCTGGCTTCGCGGGCCATCTCACCCCTCGCCGCGCGCCGGTGATGCCGAGCTCAGAGGCGCCGGAATCCTGTACGGAAGCGAGAGCACCCCCACCTGGTGCGAGTGGGCGGAGGTGGGATGTCCAGATGAGCGGCCTGGATGTCCAGATGAGCGGTCTGGGTGTCCAGATGAGCGGCCTGGGTGTCCAGATGAGCGGTCTGGATGTCCAGATGAGCGGCCTGGATGTCCAGATGAGCGGCCTGGATGTCCAGATGAAGGCCGGCGCCTGCGAGCCCCGTCCGATCAGATGAAGACGACGGGTTGCTCCCAGATCGCGAGGACGATGCAGCCCTCGGCGCTCGAGACGCTGTGGCGGCTGCCCGGGGTGTTCACCACGAGCGTGCCGGCGCGGTGGTGCCCGCGCTCGTCCGACTGCGATCCCGCGAGCACGAGGATGTGCTCATGGCCGCGATGGACGTGCTGCGGCACGGATGAGCCCGGCGCGTAGCGCAGGAGCGCCGCCGAGGCGCCCGCCTCGACGTTGCCGTGAAGGCGGTGAATATCGACGCCGTCCCGGAAGCGCCGCCAGGGGACCGACTCCGGTTGAGCGATCATGGCCGCCACATTCGCAATGATGAACGGCAACTGCACAGGCACCGAATCCCGCGTCGCTGCTGGAATGGTAGATGTCATCGCGAATCTCCCGTGTTGATGGAACCATGCCACGGCGCGCCGTGCACACTCAACGGTAATCAATCGACGCGCGAAGAATTCACGAGCGGGAAAAGCTCCAGAAAAGAGGAGTCGCGTACACATCGAGAGTGTGAAGAGCACCTCGAGAAATCCTCTGTTCCCTTCGGCCGATGCGCCGCGCGGGCAGCGCTTCCTCGCTGTCTTCCGTCCACTGCTCCTCTCGCTCTCGCTCCTGCCGGCGGCCGGCTGCAGCAAGGAGGGGTCGAGCGATCAGCCGCTCACGGTCGGCTTCATCTACGTCGGCCCCCGCGACGACTATGGCTACAACCAGGCGCACGCCGAGGGCGCCGCCGCGGTCGCCACGCTGGCTGGCGTGAAGACGCGCGAGGAGGAGAAGGTCCCCGAGACGGTCGCCGTACAGAAGACGATCGAGAGCATGATCAACCTCGATGGCGCGACCGTGATCTTTCCGACATCGTTCGGCTACTTCGATCCACACATCCTCAAGGTGGCGGAGAAGTACCCGGACAAGACGTTCCTCCATTGCGGCGGCCTCTATGACGCGTCGAAGCACCCGAGCAATGTCGGCAGCTACTTTGGTTACATCGACGAAGCCGAGTACGTGTCTGGCATCGTCGCCGGGATGACGACGAAGAGCGGCAAGCTCGGGTTCATCGCGGCCAAGCCGATCCCGCAGGTGCTCCGCAACATCAACGCCTTCACGCTGGGCGCCCGGAGCGTGAACCCGAGCGTGACGACGGCCGTGATCTTCACCGGCGACTGGTCGATGCCCGTCAAGGAGGCGGAGGCGGCCAACAGCCTCATCGATCAGGGCGTCGACGTCCTGACCGCCCACGTGGACTCGCCGAAGGTGATCATCGAGCTCGCGGAGCGGCGCGGCGCGTTCAGCACCGGCTACCACACAAACCAGGCGACGCTTGCCCCCAAGGGGTACCTGACCGGAGCCGAGTGGAACTGGTCCAAGGTTTACACCGACTACCTCACGTTCATCCGCGAAGGGAAGCCGTATCCGCACCTCCTGCGCGGCGGCTTCAAAGAGGGGTACATCAAGCTCTCGCCGTACGGCCCCGCCGTCTCCGAGGAAGCGAAGAAGAAGGCTGAGGAGGCGAAGGCGAAGCTCACGGACGGCACGCTCACCATCTTCAAGGGCCCGATCTCGGACAACGCCGGCAAGGTGGTGATAGCCGACTCGGTCGCGCACCAGCAGACCGACATCGCGCTCGAGAGCATGGACTACCTCGTGGCCGGCGCCCTCGGCTCCACGCGCTGACATCGCGTCGCCCACGATCCTCCACCGTTCCGCATCGTCGAAGCGCATCCCCGGCTCCTCGTACACGGTAGGTCCCCGTGGAGGGGGCTCGTTGCGCGGCGCCCCCTCGCACCCAACTCAGAGCGCCTCGAGGACGGCGGACGCGGTGGCGGTCCAGCCGACGATCGCGCCCTGGGCGCGGACCATCTCCAGCGTCGCCGCCTTGAATTCGGGGAAATAGCTCTCGGTGGCGTCCTCGATCAACAGGCACTCGTACCCGCGATCGTTGGCCTCGCGCATCGTGGTCTGGACGCAGACCTCGGTCGTCACGCCGGCGATGATCAGGTGAGAGACGCCGAGCGCCGCCAGCCTCGCGTCGAGCCCCGTCCGGTAGAACGCGCCTTTGCCGGGCTTCGGCACGACGATCTCCCCGGGCGCCGGCGCGAGCTCGGGCACGAAGTCGTTGCCAGGCTCGCCCAGGATCAGGATGCGCCCCATCGGCCCGAGATCGCCGATCTGCTTGCCAGGGGCACCCCGGCTCCGCTTTGCAGATGGGCAGTCCGAGAGATCCGGCCTGTGACCCTCCTTCGTGTGGATGATCGGCAGGTCGTGCTGGCGGAACGCGTCGAGGAGGCGCCGGATCGTCGGCACGACGCGCTGGAGCCGCGTCACGTCGTTGCCGAGCGCCGCGCCGAAGCCGCCAGGCTCCAGGAAGTCGCGCTGCATGTCGATGACCAGCAGCGCCACGGCGTCCCGCTCGGGGACGCGGAACGGGTGCGGCTTCGCCGCGATCTCGAGGGCCCGCGCCGTCATCGGTGCCCCGCCATCGCGCGCCCGATCGCCGCGACGTCGGCCGAGGCGATCGGCGACTCGTGGACGATGCGGCCTTCGCTCATCACGAGGATGCGGTCGGCCATGGCGAAGATCTCGTCGAGATCCGCGCTCACGAGGAGGACGGCGGTCCCGCGGTTGCGCGCCTCGAGGATGCGGGAGCGGATCTCGGCCACGGCCGCGAAATCGAGCCCGAAGCAGGGATTCGCGGCGACGAGCAGCTCGATGTCCTCTTCCAGCCCGAGCTCGCGCGCGAGGACGGCGCGCTGCACGTTGCCGCCGGAGAGCTTGCCTATGGGGGCGTCCACCGAGGGCGCCTTTATCGAGAACTCCGCGGCGAGGCGCTCGGCCGACCGCCTCAGCTCGGCGCGGCGCACACCCCAGCGGAGCCTCGTGAAGGGCGGCCTGTCGAAGACGCGGAGCCCGATGTTCTCGGCGACGGACATCGCGGGGACACAGGCGTTGCGCAGCGGCTCCTCGGGAAGGCACCGCACCCGGTGCCGCCGGATCTGCTCGCGCCCGGCGACGTAGCGCTCGTGATGGACGAGCACGCTGCCACCCCGCGCGGCGCGCTGCCCGGCGAGGACCTCGACGAGCTCCTCCTGCCCGTTGCCCGAGACGCCCGCGATCCCGACGATCTCGCCGCGATGGACCGTGAGCGTCACGCCGTCGAGCGCCGGCCGCCCGCGGTCGTCGCTCGCGGCGAGCCCCTCGACGCGCAGGATCGGCTCTCCGGCTTTCGCGTCGCCGCGCGGCGCGGAGACCTGCGCCGGCTGCGCGCCGACCATCATCTCGGCCATGGCCGCCGGCGTGAGGTCCTTGACCTTGCCCCGGCCCGCGACCCGGCCGCGCCGCAGCACCGTGACCTCGTCGGCGAACGTCGTCACCTCGCGGAACTTGTGCGAGATCATGAGCACGCTGATCCGCTGATCGTCCGCCATGCACCGGAGCAGCCCGAGCACCTCGTCGGCCTCGGCGGGCGTGAGGACCGAGGTCGGCTCGTCGAGAATGACGATCCTGCTGCCGAGGTAGAGCTGCTTCAGGATCTCGAGCTTCTGCTTCTCGCCCGCGGCCAGGGCGCGGACGGCCCGCTCCGGGTCGAGCCGGAACGGCATGCGCGCCATGAACGCCCGGATGGCCTCGCGCTCCTTGCGCCAGTCGATCACGAGGGGGAGCGACGCGCGCGCGAGCACGAGGTTCTCGGCGACCGTCATGTTCATGACCAGGGTGAAGTGCTGGTAGACCATGCCGATCCCCAGCGCCTGCGCGTCGCGCGGGCTCCTGATGGACAGGGCCGCGTCGCCGACCTTCACCTCGCCGGCGTCGGCCTCGTGATAGCCCATGATGCACTTGACCAGCGTGCTCTTGCCGGCGCCGTTCTCGCCGAGGAGCGCGTGGAAGCTCCCGGGCGCGAGGCGCAGCGAGACGTCGTCGAGCGCGAGCAGCGGCCCGAACCGCTTCGTGATCCCCACGGCAGAGAGCGCCGGCGGCGGCGTGGGCGGGCTCGGCTCCCGGGCGGCGGCGCGGGGCGGCCTCGCCGCGGGGCTCGAGAAGACGCGCGGGTCCATCGTCACGAGAGCGCCTCCAGCAGCGCGGCGGAGGTCGAGACCGCGCCGAACACGCCGTTCTGCATCTTGATCATCTTGAGCGCGGCGGCGTGGTTGCCAGGATCCGTGGCCGCGCAGCAGTCGGAGAGCAGCAGGCACTCGTACCCTCGATCGTTCGCCTCGCGCATGGTGGTGTGCACGCAGACGTCCGTCGTAATCCCCGTGAGGATCAGGTTCTCGATGCGGCGCTGCCGGAGGATGAGATCGAGATCCGTCGCGCAGAACGAGCCCTTGCCCGGCTTGTCGATGATCGGCTCGCCGGGCAGCGGCGCGAGCTCCGGGATGATCTCCCAGCCGGGCTCTCCGCGGACGAGCACCCGCCCGCACGGCCCCGGGTCGCCGATGCCCACGCCCGTGCCGCGCCCGCCGTCGGTCCGGCGCGAGCGCCACCGCTTGTTCGCCGGGAGATCGGAGAGGTCCGGCCGGTGCCCCTCGCGCGTGTGCAACACGTGAACTCCACGGCGGCGCAGCTCCGCGAGCGTGCGCTGGATCGGCGCGATGCAGGCCCGCGTCAGCGAGATGTCGTAGCCGAGCAGGTCGATGTACCCGCCCTTGCCGCAGAAGTCGGTCTGCATGTCGATGACGATCAGGGCCGTCATCTCGGGGCGGAGCGCGCCGTTGTAAGGCCAGGCATAGGGATCAGCGGCCACGTAGGGCATGGATCGAGTCCTCCTGTCATTCAGCGTTTCGCTCGTCTCGTACGGTTCGCTCGTCTCGCCGGGGTCGCTCCTTTCGCTTGTTTCGCTCGTTTCGCTCGGTTCCTACGGTTCGTACGGCTCGCGGCGCCTCGCGCGATCAGCGCGCGAGCGCCAGCTCGGCCGGCTGATCGCGCAGGGTCTGGGTGGCGGAGCTCGCGGCGACCATGATGGCCAGCGTCACGATGTACGGCGCGGCGTTGAAGAGGTGGTATCCCCAGGTGATGCCCACGGACTGGAGCGCCGGTCCGAGGGCGCTCGCGCCGCCGAAGAGGAGCGATGCGGAGAGGCAGCGCACCGGGTTCCAGCGCGCGAAGATGACGAGGGCCACCGCCATGAGCCCCTGTCCGCTCGACAGGCCCTCGTTCCAGCTGCCGGGATAGAAGAGCGAGAGGAACGAGCCGCCGACGCCGGCGAGGAAGCCGCCGGCCATCGTCGCGCGCCGCCGGACCAGGTTCACGTCGACCCCCATCGCGCGGGCGCTGTCGGCGCTCTCGCCCACCGTGCGGAGCACGAGCCCGAAGCGGGTGCGGTTCAGCACCCAGAGGAGGAGCGGGGCGAGCGCGGCCCCGACGAGGAACAGCGCGTTCACCTGGAGCGCGGAGCGGACCTGGGGGAGATCGCTGAAGAAACCGAGGGAGATGGCGGGCAGTCGGGGCGCCGTCGGCTGGATGAGCGGCTTGCCGAGGAAGAAGGCGAGCCCGACGCCGAAGAGCATGAGCGCGATGCCGACCGCTATGTCGTTGACGCGGGGCTTCGAGCACAGCCAGGCGTGAAGCGCGCCGAGGGCCGCGCCGATGACGCCGGCGGCGAGGACGCCGAGCCAGGCAGAGCCCGTGAGGTACGAGACGCCATAACCGCCCATCGCGCCCATGACGAGCGTGCCCTCCAGGCCGAGGTTCACGTGGCCGCTCTTCTCGGTGAGGCACTCGCCGAGGCTCACGAAGAGGAACGGTGTGCTGATACGGATGGCCCCGGCGGCGACCGCGAGGGGGATGCCCCAGAGACCGAGCGCAGCTGCGTCGTTCATCATGCCACCGAAGGCGCCGGAGCCGCCTGACGGACCTTGGGTTCGCGGGCAGCGAGGGAGCGGCCGTAAAGCGTCTCGCTGGCGAGGATCGCGATGAACAGGATCCCCTGGAGCACGCTCACCGTCGCGTCGGGGAGCCGCGCCGTGCGCTGCAGCAGGCCGCCGCTCGCGCCGATACCGCCGAGCAGGAGGGCGACCGGCACGATCGCGAGCGGGTTGTGGCGCGCGATGAACGCGACGAGGATGCCGGTGTAGCCATAGCCGCTGATCAGCGACGCGTTGGCCCGGCCGTGGACCGCCGCGACCTCCACCGTGCCGGCGAGCCCGGCGCACGCTCCGGCGAGCGTGCAGGTGAGCACGACGAGGCGCTTGACCGGCAGGCCGGCGAGGAGCGCGGCGCGGACGTTGCCGCCGCTCATCGCGGCGCCGAAGCCGAACGTCGTCCGGTGCATGAGCACATAACAGAGCGAGCAGGCGAGCACGCCGTAGGCGAGGCCCCAGTGGACGTCGATGCCGGGCAGGTTCCCCAGCGCGTTCTCGGCGCCGATGGAGGCGGTCGAGGGCTTGTTCAGGCTCGTCGGGTCGCGCAGCGCGCCCTCGACGAGGTGGTTCAATATCGCGATTCCGATGTAGTTGAGGAGCAGGCTGCTGATCGTCTCGCTCACGCCGCGGTAGACGCGGAGCGCGCCGGCCAGGCCGATCCAGAGCGCCCCGGCGGCGAGACCCGAGACGAGCATCGCGGCGAGCGTGGCGGCGGGCGGCGCGCCCCACGCCCGGCAGGCCAGCGCCGCGGACGCGGCCGAGAGCCCGCCCATGACGAGCGCGCCCTCGCCGCCGATGACGATGAGGCCGAGGCGCGCCGGCAGCGCCGTGCAGAGCGCGGTCAGCATGAGGGGCGCGGCCCGAAGGAGGGTGTTCTGGAGCGAGAACCACGTGCCGAAGGCGCCGCGGACCATGTCGTAATAGACGCTCAAGGGGTTCGCCCCCTGGGCGGCCACGAACGCGCCGAACACGAGGAGCGAGGCCGCGAGGGCCCCGATGGGGATGGCGATCGCTTCGGTCGTCTCACGCCCGAGCAGCCCGTGCGGGATGACTTTCACGCGGTCGAGGATAAGGCCTCCATTATTTCCACGACTTTTCGGCGAGCTTGCGGCTCATGACAGAATGGAGAGGGCGAGCGCGTCGGATGGGATGACCGCGACCGCGAACGGTTCGCACAGCGCGGCGGTCTCCGCCTTGCACTCGCCGTCGCCTGCCGACCCCCCCCACACCCCTTACTGGAGGTGACGCTGTCATGCGGCTCGAACGTTCGATTCTGTTCCTGCTCGGCGCTGGCGTCCTCATGGCGTCTCGCCCGGCGATGTCGGCGGACTTGACCTGCTCATCGAGCGCGACCCTGGAGGCGCTCGTGACGTGCATTCGCGATCAGATGCCCGGCAGGGGCTCAGGCATCTTCGTCGCCCCGACCTCGACGCAGCTGACCGCGTGGCGGACCGTCGTTCGCGCGATGATGGGCGGCAGCTGCAATATCGTCCTTCCGTCCAGTTTGTCGTCGTCCGCGAGTGTCCGGCTCCTCCGCGACGTCGGTAACGGGCGCAGCTACTGTGTGCTCATGGAGGTCGCCGATCGGAACAGCGACGGAATCGTCGATCTCGGTCTGGGCACGTTCATCGTGGACGCGGCCGCGGAGCGAGAGCTCTCTCACTCGGCGCCGCACGCTACCGCGGACCTGGAGACGGAGAGCCAGGCCGTCTCCATCTTCAAGGCGACGCGATCCCGCAGCTTCCTGATGGCCGGCGCTCACCGTGACGCGAGCTTCAACGACAGCATTTGCCAGAGCTCGACCATGATCTCGGACGTGGCTCACAATGTGACAAACGCGTTTCACGCTACCTATCTGGAGCTCGCGGCCTTCTACGGATCGAGGCCCTGGTGGGGCATCGAGTGGCACGGCATGGCGAGGGACACCTGCAAGGAGGACGTGTTCATGTCTCATGGCATGGACGTCGCCCCCGTCCGGGGTGACAAGATATCGGAGCTCACGCGCAACCTCCTGGCCTACAAGCCCACATGGCGGGTCGGCGTCCCCGGCCGCAGCGATTGTTCGCTGAACGCGACGACCAACGTTCAAGGCAGGCTCCTCAACGGCGTTTCGGCGAGCCAGGTCTGTGGTCGCTCCGCCGCGAGCTACAGCGGGCGCTTCGTGCACATCGAGCAAGATCCCGCCTTCCGCGTGCCGGACTACTGGATCAATGCGGTCAAGGCCACCTGGCCCTGAGCGCCGCTCCTCGACGGCGAGCCGAGGAGCAGCCTGGCAATGAAATGATGATTGTACTGGTCTCGCTCGCGCCCTCGTATCGCGGAGGCCGCCCTGGGTATTTCGCGTCGCGTTAAGACAACCCAGGTGAGCAGCGGCGTACGAAGACGGGTTTGCCTCGGAAACGACGGAATCTTCCAGCGATAACGAAGTTAATGCATTGCCATTGATACGGTGACGTGCGCCCGCGATCTGCATATGCTCGCGGCCATGACATTGCCCCATATCCCACTACGCTCTCTGGGTGTCGTCGCTGTGGGTGCCGTCCTTGTCGTGGCGACGGCCGCCTCGTGCGATGGAGGTAGCTCGAGCTCGCCCTCGTCGGACGGCGGATCGGGCCCGGGCGGCGCCGGAAGCGGAGCTGCAGCGGGGACCGGCGCTGGGGCAGGCCAGGGCCCTGCGAGCAGCTCCGGATCAGAGGCGGGGACCGGCGGTGCTCCGCCCGCGGTCGGCTCCGGCGGCAGCGACGGCGGCGGCCCGCCGGCGCACGTGCCGGGCGAGCCGATCTCCATCCCGGCGCAGGCGTGGAGCAGGGGTATCACGGACGGCGTCTATGAAGACGGCGCGCCCATCGGAGGCTTCGGGGCGGGCACGATCACCTGGCGGTTCGACGGCAGGTTCTACAAGGGGCGCCTCGATATCGGGAGCAACGACCAGAACGTCGACCCGAACGCCGGCTTCTTCATGTACCAGAAGGCCGAAGGGGGCGCCGCGGAGACGAAGCGCCTCGACAAGGACGGGCTCGGCCAGGGGCAGGCGACGTACTCCTCGCTCTTTCCCCGCTCGTGGGTCGATTACCACGGCGCGGCGTTCCCCTGCAAAGTGAAGGTCGAACAATACAGCCCCATCATCCCGGGCGACTACAAGACCACCAGCTATCCGGTCGGCGTCTATCGGTGGGAGATCACGAATCCGACCGGAGCGCCGTGCGACGTCGCCGTGATGCTGACCTGGAAGAACGACCACGGCGGCAACGGCGCCAAGGTCCAGACCTCCGGCGACAACGTCGGCTTGGTGCTCACGCACGGCAGCGGGGCGTCGAACGCCGAGGAACAGGGGGAGTTCACGCTGGCCAGCCGGAACGCGCCGGGCGTGGTCGTCTCGTACCAGTCCGCCGAGAGCGTCGCCGCCCTGCAGAGCGAGCTCGCCAACGACGGCGCGCTCGCCAACACGACGGGAGGGCACTCGCTCGGGGCGATCGCGTTCAAGGCCACCGTGGAGCCGGGGAAGAGCGCCATTGTGCCGATCGTGCTCGCGTGGGATATCCCGGTCACGCAGGCGGGCTCGGGGGACAGGTGGTACCGCGCGTACACGCGCCACTTCGGTCGGAAGGGGTACGCTTCGTGGACGATCGCGGCGGAGGCGCTCGCCGAGCACGAGCCGTGGCTCTGGGCGATCCAGGACTGGCAGGCGAGCGTGCTCGATGACCAGAAGTACCCGGAGTGGCTCAAGGGCGCCCTGTTCAACGAGCTCTACTACTATGCCATCGCGGGCACGTACTGGGAGGCCGGCGCGGCGTCCGGCCAGCCCGACGACCCGGACGAGGACATGTTCACCAGCCTCGAGTCGTACGTCTACCCGTTCTACGGGACGTCGGACGTGCGCTTTTACGGCTCCTGGGCGCTGTTCTCGCTCTGGCCGGACATCGACAAGCAGGAGGTGCGGCAGTTCTGCGACAGCGTGACGACGAACCGATCCGACAGGCCGCGCGCGATCGGGACGACCGCGCACGATTTCGGAGACACCGACACCGTCTTCCGCAAGTGGAACGCGTACACGTACCGCGACTCGACCAACTGGAAGGATCTCAACTCCAAGCTGGTCCTGATGGTCTATCGCGACTGGGCGCTCACCGGGAAGACCGACAGGGAGTTCCTCGATTACTGCTGGCCGGCCGTGAAGATGGCGATGCAGAAGGTGAAGGGCCAGGACGGCGACGGGGACGGGCTGCCGGAGAGCAACGGGATCGATCAGACGTACGACGACATGGATCTGCACGGCAACACCGCGTACTGCGGGGGCCTCTTCCTCGCGGCCAGCGAGGCCGCGAAGGAGCTGGCGACAGCGGTCGGGGACGCCTCGCTCGCGAGCACCTACCAGTCCTGGTACGACCAGGCCAAGGGCGGCTTCGAGTCGAAGCTCTGGACGGGGTCGTATTACAAGATCGACACGGGGAGTCGGGACACGAACCGGATCATGTCGGACCAGCTCGCAGGCCAGTGGTACGCGCGCGCCCTCGGGCTGCCGCCGATCGTCGACCCGAGCCACGCGGCGTCGGCGTTCACGAAGATCTACGAGAACAACTTCAAGCGGTTCGACGGGGGGACCCGCGGCGTGGTCAACGTCATGACCGCCAATGGCTCCGTCGACAACACGAGCAACCAGACGCGGGAGTGCTGGGTCGGCACGTCCTGGGGCGTGGTGTCCGGCATGATCCAGGAGGGGCTCGCCGCGCAGGCCGGCGAGATCGGCGCGAGCCTCGTCGATACGATCTGGAAGACCGACGGCCTGTGGTTCCGGACGCCGGAGGCCTGGGAGGGCAACGGCAGCATCCGCGCGCCCTACTACATGCGCGCCACCACGCTGTGGGCAGCGAAGCACGCGTACGATATCGCGCCCTAGACTCACGACGTCGCGCGCGCCAGCGCAGCCTCGCTCCCCGCGTGGCGGTCGCCCGTCGCCCGTCAGGCGGCAGCGGCCGCGGCAAGGCCCGGACGCCCATGCGTCACCGTCGCTCGTCGGGTGTGTCTCGCCTGCCACATCGCGCGCCCCGATTCCGCCGCGGACTCGCCTCTTGCGCCCGCGGCATCCCCATTGCTGAGTCGGGGCCATGTCCGTCGCTCTGCGCCTCCGGTTCGCGCCCGCCGCCCTCGCGGCCATCGCCCTCAGCCTGGCCTGCGTTCAGGGCGCACGCGCCCCCAACGTTCCGCCCCGAGGGACGCTCGCTCCCGGCGCAATCGAGGCGGGTGGAAAGGCCGCGGCAGGGCCGTTCGCGGTGGTGTTCGGCGCGCCCCGCGGGCAGACGACGAGCCCCGCCGAGATCAGCCTCGTCTTCAACCGGCCGATGAGGGCGCTCGATCTCGCGGGCAGCGAGGCCGCGGCGCCCGCCGTCCTGAAGCCGTCCGCGCCGGGGCGCTGGCGCTGGGTCGGCACGAGCGGCCTCACGTTCGTCCCCGAAGGGCACCTGCCGCGCGGCACGGAGTTCACGGTCGAGGTGCCGGCGGGCACCCGCGCGCTCGACGGCAGCACGCTCGCCGCGCCCTACACCTTCTCCTTCCGCACCGAGCTGCCCGCGGTCGCGCGCGTCGAGCCGTGGTCGGGCAAGGACGATCTCAAGCCGGACGCGCGGTTCGAGCTCCGGTTCAACCAGCCGGTCGACACCGCCGAGATCGCGCGGAGCGCGTCCCTCACGGTGGGCGGTCGGAAGGACAAGGTGGCGTTCGATGTGCGGCGCCCCGACGCGAAGAACGAGATGCTCGCCGAGCTCGTCCCCCGCGCGCCGCTGCCGCGCGACAGCGAGATCGAGATCGCCGTGGCCGAGGGGCTCCGCGGCCGCGAGGGGCCGCTGCCTGCCGGCGAGGAGCAGCGGTTCACGTACCGCACCTTCGGGCCGCTGCGCGTCCTGCGCCCCGAGTGCGATCGCGACACGCCGCGAAAGGGCTGCGCGGCCGACGGCGGGTTCGCGCTCGCCTTCTCGAACCCCGTCAAGCTCGCGGACGCGAAGCGGGCGATCTCGGTGGAGCCCGCCGTCAAGCTGCGATGGCCGTCGTGGCTCGAGGACGACCAGGCCACGAGCCACATCCCCATCGGCGGCGCCTTCGCCCCGGGCCGCAGCTACCGGGTGCGCGTGGCCGCGGGGCTGCGCGACGTGCACGGGCAGGCGCTCGCCGGGGCCGCCGCCGAGGAGGTCTCCTTCGACGATCGCTGGCCCGAGGCGCAGATAGGCCTCACCGGGAGCGTTTTCGAGCCGGCCCAGCAGCGCGAGATCCCGGTCGTGTCCGTGAACGTGCGCGAGCTCTCGCTCGCGGTCGGCGCGATGACCGAGGAGGCGATCCTCGCGCTGCAGGCCGATCCGCACAGCCCGGGGCGCAGCCCGAAGATGAACGAGATCGCGGCGCTGCCCTCCGGCAAGCGATCGGCTTTGCGCCCGGCGGCCGCGACGAACGCGCCGGCGACGCACCTCGTGCGCGCCGCCGAGGTGCTGGGCGGCGAGGGCAAGCGCGGGCCGCTCGCGATCGGGATCAGCTACACCTCCCGGCCCGGGACGCGGAACGCGCGCACGGTCTCCGAGGCGGTGATCGCGCAGGTGACCGACCTCGGGATCAGCGCGAAGGTGTCGCCGAGCGGCTCGCTCGTGTGGGTGACGCGCCTGTCGACGGGCGCGCCCGTGCCCGGGGCCCGCGTGTGGATCCGGACCCCGGGCGCGCCCGCGCCCGCGGCGGTGCTCACCGACGCGGAGGGGGTCGCGATCGTCCCCGCGTCAGCGTACCGGCCAGACGTCTCGTCGGGGCCCGAGCGCGGCGTGATCTTCGCGCGCGCGGGCGACGACTGGACGTACCGCAGCGTCGCCGACTCGCTCAGCGGGTGGCGCTTCGGCGCGCCGTCCGACTTCAGCGAGGCGCGCCCGTTCGGGATGATGTTCTCCGATCGCGGCATCTACCGGCCGGGCGACACGGTGCGCGTGAAGGGCATCTTCCGAGAGGAGGGCGCGCGCGGGGCGAGGACGCCGGCCGGCAAGCGCGTCACGCTCAAGGTCGAGGGGCCCGACGGCGAGGCGCTCGTCTCCCTCTCCCCGACGCTCGGCGCCTTCGGCACCTTCTCGGCCGACGTGAAGATCCCCGAGAGCGCGCGGCTCGGCACGTACAGCCTCGGCGCCACGGTGCAGGGCGGCGAGGCGGGGTGGGCGGACGTGTCGGCCAGCGTCGAGGTCGCCGAGTACCGCCCCGCCGAGTTCAAGGTCGGCGTCGAGAGCGACAGGCCGAGCTACGTCCGCGGCGACAAGGCGCGCTGGATCGCGCGCGGCGATTACCTGTTCGGGGCGCCGATGACGAACGCGGAGGCGTGGCTCTCGGTGTCGCGCGCGCCGGCGGCGTTCTCGCCGCCGGGGATCGAGGGGTTCACGGTCCGCGAGGACGAGCTCACCGACGCGCTGCGGGACCAGGCGCCGCGCGAGTTCGAGGTGCAGAGCGCGCGCGAGAAGCTCGACGCGGCCGGGCAGGCGGCGATCGGCGCGGCGCTCGCCATGCCCGGCCAGCGCGGCACCGAGCTCGTCACGTGCGAGGCGACGATCACCGACGTGTCGCGGCAGACGATCGCCGGGAGCTCGACGGCGCTCGTGCACCCGGCCGAGTTCTACGTCGCCCTCAAGGAGCCCGAGCGCTTCGCGAAGGCGGGCGACGTGCTGCGGCCGGAGATCCTCGCGGTCGATCCGAAGGGGGCGCGCGTCGCGCAGGTCGCCGTCCGGGTCGAGCTCGTGCACCGGACGTGGACGCTGGCGCGGGAGGAGAGCGGCAGCGCGTACCGCAGCGTGAGCGCGCCGGTCGACAAGGTCGTCGCGCGGTGCGGCGTCACGACGGCGGCGGCGCCGCGGAGCTGCGAGCTCACGGTCCCGTCCGGGGGCTACTACCTCCTGCACGCGACGGCCAAGGACCGCCGCGGCAACCCCGTCGGCGCCGCGGCCGGGATCTACGCGCTCGGCGAGGGCGGCGGGGGCTTCGGCGACAGCGACGAGCTCAAGGTCGAGCTCGTGCCCGACCGCGACAGCTACGAGATCGGCCAGACGGCGCGCGTCATCGTGAAGTCGCCGTTCGCCTCCGCCGATGCGCTCGTCACGGTCGAGCGCGCCGGGATCTCCACGCACCGCAGGGTGACGCTGTCGGGCGCCATGCCCGTGATCGACGTCCCGATCACGGAGGACCTCCGGCCGAACGCCTTCGTGTCGGTGCTGCTCGTGCGCGGGCGGACGAAGCCGCCGCCCGCGCCCGGGAAGGGCGGGGTGCCTGGGCCCGACGTCGGCGCGCCGGCGTTCCGCCTCGGCTACGCGCCGCTCCGCGTGAACCCCGAGGCGCAGCGGCTCGCGGTGCGCGTCCGCGCCGACAAGGCGGACGCGCGCCCCGGCGATCCGATCCGCGTGGACGTCGACGTGCGCGATCGCGCCGGCAAGCCCGCCCGCGCGGAGGTCACGCTCTACGCCGTGGACGAGGGGGTGCTGTCGCTGACGGGGTACACGACGCCGGATCCGATCCCCGTGTTCGGCGCGCCGCGCCCCTTGAAGGTGGCGACGATCGAGACGCGCGAGGCGCTCGCCCGCGTGCGCAACCCGTTCGCCGACCTCGGCGCCGACAAGGGGCGCGCGGGCGGCGGCGGCGCCTCGGGAAGCACGGGCGTGCGCCGCGATTTTCGCCAGAGCGCCTACTACAACCCCGCGCTCGTCACCGACGCCTCCGGGCAGGTGCAAGCGAGCTTCAAGCTGCCGGACTCGCTCACGACCTACCGGGTCATGGCGGTCGTGGCCGCCGAGGACGATCGCTTCGGCTACGGCGAGTCCCGCGTGACGGCGAGCCGCCCGCTCATGGCGCGGCCCGCGCTGCCCCGGTTCCTCCGCGCGGGCGACGCGATCGACGCGGGGGTGGTGGTGACCTCGAAGGGGCTCGGGAAGCCGGCGACGGTCGAGGTGGAGCTCACCGCGTCGGGGCTCACGCTCGCCGGAAGCGCCAAGCGCGCGGTGGAGCTCGCCCCGGGCGGGTCGGCCGAGGTCCGCTTCGCGCTCTCGGCGCCGCGGGCCGGCCCCGCGACGCTGCGCTTCCGCGCGACGGGCGGCGGCGCGTCGGACGTCGTCGAGGTGAACCGCGAGATCAAGGCGCCCATGGTGCCGGAAGCGGTCGCGCTCTACGGCGACACGACCACCGCGAGCGCCGAGCGGCTCGGGGATCTGTCGGCGATCCGCGACGACACGGGCGGGCTCACGGTGAGCCTCGCGCCGACCGCGCTCGTGGGCCTCGGCGGCGGCGTGGAGCAGCTCCTCGAGTACCCGTACGGCTGCACCGAGCAGCTGACGAGCCGGATGGTGCCGCTCCTGTCGCTGCGCGATCTCGCGAAGGCCTACGGGATCGCGCTGCCGAAGGACCTCACGGCCGTCATCGGCAAGACGGTCCGGGAGATCCTCTCGCACCAGCGCGGGGACGGGGGCTTCGGCTTCTTCGCCGAGTCGGACGGCGCGGACCTGTGGACCACGGCGTACGCGCTGTGGGGCCTCACCGAGGCCAGGCGCTACGGGGTCGCGGTGCCGGCCGACGCGGTGGAGCGCGCGACGTCGTTCCTGCGCGGGGAGCTCAACGAGATCGGCGCCAGCCCGCTCCTCCGGGCGACGGCGCCGTTCCTCGTCGACGTCCTCGCGGCGAGCGGCGCCCCCGATCCCGGGCGCGCGAGCCAGCTCTTCGACGAGCGCGACAAGCTGCCGCTCTTCTCGAAGGCGCTCCTCGCGCACGCGATGGTGATCGGCAAGAGCGACAGGGCGTCCGTGGATCAGCTCGTGCGCGAGCTCGAGGGCGCGCTGCGCCTCGACGGTCCTGTCGCGCGCGCCGTGCACAACCACGGCGACGCGTACGCGGTCCTCATGGACTCCGAGGCCCGCACCTCGGCGCTCGTGCTGCGCGCGCTGCTCGCGGCGCGGCCGGCGCACCCGCTCGCGCCGCGGCTCGCGGCGGGCCTGCTCGCGGATCGCCGCGGGGGCACGTGGCGCAGCACGCAGGAGACGGCGTGGGCGCTGCTCGCGCTCGATCAGTACCGGAAGGCGCAGGAGAAGGCGGCGCCCGACTTCGACGCGCGGGTGTTCCTTGGGCAGGCGGAGCTGTTCTCCGCGCCGTTCCACGGCCCGACGACCGAGCAGGTCAAGACGTCGATCCCCGCGGCGAGGCTCGCGAGCGCCGCCGGCGCGCCGCTCGCGTTCGCGGTCGACGGGCGCGGCCGCCTGTTCTACGAGGCGCGGCTCCGCTACGCGCGCAAGGAGCTCCCGACGGCGGCGCTCGACCGCGGCTTCTACATCGAGAAGTCGCTGCGCGCGCTCGCGCCCGAGGATCTCGCCGCCGTGGTCGGCGGTGAGTCGACGTCGAGCGGGCGCGCGGCCGCCCCGTCGGCCGCGTTCGCCGGCGGCGACCTCGTGCTCGGCGAGATCGTCGTGGTGACGCCCTCTCCGCGCGACTTCGTGGTCATCGACGATCCGCTGCCGGCCGGCCTCGAGGCGGTCGACGCGCGGCTCGCGACGTCCGCGCGCTCGCTCGACGTCGACGCGGCGGAGGCCCGGGCCGAGGCGGACGACGCCGACGCGGACGCCGATCGAGACGACCTGCGCGCGACCGGCCGCGTGTACGACCCGAGCCGCTTCGTCCGCGAGATCCGCGACGACCGCGTCCTGTTCTTCGTCGATCACATGGCCGCCGGCATGTACCGGTACCGGTACCTCGCGCGCGCCACGACGCTCGGCTCGTTCGTGGTCCCGCCCGCGCGCGCCGAGGAGATGTACAGCCCCGAGGTCTTCGGCCGGACGGGCGCCGTCACGGTGCAGGTCGGGAGCCGAGGGCCGGACGCGGCGCCGCGCCCGCGCTGAGCCGTGCCCGCGCGCTCCACGCCAGAACCTGGCCGCGTCGGGCGGCGGCTCGCGCGCCTCGGCCCGCGCGCGCGGAGGCTCCTGCGCCGCGCGGCGCAGATCGCGCTCGCCCTCGCCGTCGCGCCGTGGCTCCTGCTCGCCGCCCTCGCGGCGCTCACGCCGCTCCCGCCGGCGCTCGGCGCGCCCGAGGACCACGCCGTGTCCACGGTGCTGTTCGACCGTCACGGCACCGTGCTCCGCGAGCTCCGCGCCGGAGACGGCGCGCGCGCGCGCTGGCTGCCGCTCGACGACGCAGGCGATCGCATCCAGCGCGCGCTCCTGGCCGCGGAGGACAAGCGGTTCGCGCGCCACCCCGGCGTCGATCCGATCGCGATCGTGCGCGCCGCCTTCCAGCTCGCGGCGGAGCGGCGCGTCGTCTCGGGCGCGTCCACGATCACGCAGCAGCTCGCGCGCGCGCTCGTGCCGCGCCCTCGCACGGCGCGCGGCAAGCTCGGCGAGATGGCGCTCGCGCTGCGCATCGAGGCGTCGCTCTCGAAGCGCGAGATCCTCGAGCAGTACCTGAACCGCATCGCGTTCGGCCCCGGCCTGCGCGGGGTCGAGGCGGCGAGCCGGTTCTACTTCGACAAGCCCACCCGGGACCTGTCGCTCGCCGAGGCCGCCGCGCTCGCCAGCATGCCGCGCGGCCCGACGCTCTACGATCCGCGCCGCGGCACCGGGCCGCTCGAGCGCCGCAGGAACCGCGTCCTCGACCGGATGCTCGCGGCCGGCCTCGCCGGCGAGGCCGAGGTCGCCCGCGCCCGCGCTGAGCCGATCGCGCTCGCCCCGAAGGGGGGCGGCCTCGGCGCGCCGCACCTCGTCCGCGCCGTGCTCGGCGGCGCGCTGGGCCCAGCGGGCGCGGCCCCGCCCGACGGGGGGCCCGGCGCCGCGCCGCTGCGCGATCGGGCGAGCTCGATCACCCTGACGATCGACCGCGGCCTCCAGCGCGAGATCGAGGTCCTCGCGCAGCAGACCGTCCGCGCCCTCTCGGAGCGCGACGTCGGCGCCGCGGCGGTGGTGGTGATCGAGAACGCGACCGGCGAGGTCCTCGCGTACGTCGGCTCGCACGACATCGACGACGCGGCCGGGCTCGGCCACAACGACGGCGTCCTCGCGCTGCGGCAGCCCGGCTCTGCGCTGAAGCCGTTCGTCTACGAGCTCGCCATGGAGCAGCTCGGGTTCACCGCCGCGACCGTCCTGCCCGACGTCGACCTCTCGTTTCCGACGGCGGACGGCAGCTATGCGCCGCGGAACTACGACGGGCGGTTCCACGGTCCCGTCCGCCTGCGGGACGCGCTCGCGAACTCGTACAACGTCCCCGCGGTCTGGACGGCGGCCGCGCTCGGCCCCGAGCGCGTCCTCACCCGGCTCCGGGAGCTCGGCCTCCGCTCGCTCGACGGCGAGCCGTCGCGCTACGGCGTCGCCATCGCGCTCGGCGACGGCGAGGTCCGCCTGCTCGACCTCGCCAACGCCTACGCCACGCTCGCGCGCGGCGGCCTGTACCTGCCGGTGCGCGCGGTGCGCTCGGTCGTCGTCTCGTCGCCCTCGTCGCCCGCCGCCCCTTTCGTGTCGCCCGCGCGCGGCGCGGGCGGCGCCCCGGTCGAGCTGCCCGCGGCGCCTCCCGAGCGCGGCGCGCGCGTCCTCGACGCCGCGCGCGCGCGGGTGATCGTCGACATCCTCGCCGACGACAGGGCGAGGATCGCGTCGTTCGGCGAGGGCAGCGCGCTCGATCTGCCGTTCCCCGTGGCCGCGAAGACGGGCACGTCCAAGGGGTTCCGCGACAACATCGCTGTCGGCTTCACGCCCGACGTCACCGTCGCCGTGTGGGTCGGCAACTTCGATGGCTCGCCCATGGGCGGCGTCAGCGGCATCACCGGCGCGGGCCCGCTGTTCCGCGACGCCATGCTCGCCGCAGCGCGCGTCCGGCCGCCGCGGCCCTTCGATCCCCCCGATCCCGAGCAGCTCGCCGAGGTCGAGGTCTGCGGCCTCTCCGGCATGAGGCCGACCGCCGCGTGTCCGCACCGCCGCCGGGAGCTCCTCCCGCGCGGCGATGCCGCGGCGCTCCCGGCCTGCGACATGCACGAGGCCGTGCGCATCGATCGCCGCAACGGCCTTCGCGCCGGCGCTTGCCCCGACGCCGTGGTCGAGGAGCGCGTCTTCGAGCGCTACGACGCGGAGCTCACCGCGTGGGCGCGCGCCGCCGGCCGCCCCGTCGCGCCCGAGGCGGCGTCGCCCCTCTGCGGCGCGCTCCCTGGGGCCTCCGTCGGCCCTCCGGCCGGCGCGCGCGTCCGCGTCGCGTACCCGCCCGACGGCGCCCGGTTCGTCCTCGACCCTTCGCTCAACTCGCTGCAGGCGATCCGGCTCCGCGCCGACGTCCCTCCGGGCGTGGCCCGCGTGCGCTTCGTGCTCGACGGCCGTCCCATCGAGGTCGGTCCGCCGTTCGCGCTCGACTGGCCGCTCGCCGCCGGCGCGCACCGCCTCCGCATCGACGCGGACGGAGCGCGCGCGAGCGAGGAGATCGCGTTCTCGGTGGAGTGAGCGGCGGGCGAGGGGACATCCCGTCTCCCGCCCGCCGGGTCCGAGCGGCTCATCCGCCCGGTGGTCGAAGGCGACAGGCGTGCGCCGCGCCGCGTCGCCCGCGGGCCCCGTCACCCGAAGATGGGCAGGTCCTCTTCCTCGGAGAGCGGGAATCGCTGCACGAGCGGATCGTCCGCGATCCCCGCGAGCTTGCGCAGCGCCTTGTGGATGTGCCCCGGCTTGATCCGGACGCCGCCCTCCTTGGGCTGGAGCGTGACCGGATCGACGTCGAGCGGGTTGTGCCGCTCGTCCGTCGCGCCGATCACCCTGTTCCCGGTGATGCCCGCGCCGGCCAGCATCATGCTCGTGATGTTCCAGTGGTCCTTGCCGTTGCCCTCGTTGTAGCCCGGAGTCCGCCCGAAATCCGAGCCCACGACGATGACGATCCGGTCGGCGATGCCCTGCTCCTCCGCGGCGGTCAGGACGAAGTCGATCCCGTCGCAGATCTCGGTGAGCCGCGGGATGTGGTTGTCGTCGTGGTTGCCGTGGGTGTCGAACCCGCCCACCGACAGGTTGGCGCTCACGCAGATGCCGGCGCGGTAGGCCGCGAGCGCGACCTGCGCTTGCCGCCGCAGCGAGGCCCGCTCGAACTCCGCGGGCAGGTACTGGATGAGCTGCTTGAGCTCGTTCTGCCCGACGCGCGAGGTGAAGAGCGTGCTCATCGCCTGCTTGACGTGAGGCAGCCGCTGCTGCTCGAGCCTCGCCGCGTGGCGCGCCTGTCGCGCCTCCAGGATCCGCGTCATCGTGGCGTCGGTGTGGTACGTCTCGCGGTTCTCGTTCGACGGATCGACGACGTTCGGATAGGCCAGCCGCTGCAGGACGCCGGTGTCGGGCACGCGGGTGACGGCAACGACGTTGGCCGTGGTGTCGTAGCCGCCATTGCTGATGAACCCCATCGGCAACGCGCCGCCGTGGACGCCGGCCACGAGCGCCGCGAAGCCCGGCTTGCCTTCGCGGAGCGTCCCGCACCACGTGTTGCGGACGCCGGCGTCGTGGCTGTTCGTCCCCGTGTCGATGCCGTTGATGATGAGCAGCTTGCTGTAGTGCTTCTTGAAGAATGCGTCGTTTCCGCCGACCGGCGCATACTGGAGATTGCCGGCGGTCCCGATCGCCTCGTGCAGGTAGCTGCGGTTCATCGCCTCCCGCGTCTTCTGCTCTTCCTCGCTCATCGCGCCCTTGGGATCGCAGAGGCTCGTCGGGTCCCAGCCGCCGCTCGCGTGGATGTGGACCCAGAGCGGGCCCGCGTAGGGGCCGGCCGCGACGGCGTCCCTCGACAGCGCGCCCGCTGCGACGACGCCGAGGCCCGCCATAGATGCCAGTTTGAGGAAATCTCGACGTTCCATGGCTGCTCCTACTGGTAAAGAAACCTGAAGTCCGAAAGGAGATACGTCATGACGCTCATCCACGCCCGGATCGTATAGTTCTCGTCGCGCGTGAGCTTCTGCTCGTCGGGCAGCCCCTCTCGGGTCCAGTAGTCATTGTGCACCTGGCAGGGGCCGGGCAGCGATCTCGAGAGCCGGCCCTCCTCGCCCTCCGGCTTCGCCATGCCCGCCTTGCCCTCCTCCCACGTCTCGACGAAGATCTTGTAGGTCCGCTCGAGCTCGGGATCGCCGAGCTCGAGCGACTCGCCCAGCACCCGCTTGTGCAGGTACTGGATGTTCTGCTTGATCGCCTCGACGGCCGGCAGCACGTCGAAATCGTTCGTGTCCCGCGGCTCGAACGTCGTCTCGACGTACGGGAAGAGGAGCCGCTCCTCCTGCGGGAGATAGAGATCGCGCGGCACCGCGATGCACGACATCTCGTTCGCCATCCGGTCGGCGACGTTGGCCATGATCCCGTTCGGCTCGGTGATCCGCTGGATCACGTCCTGCGAGTCGATCCCGCCGTACAGCATGCGGTAGGCGTCGCGCCGGAGGAGGAAGTCGTAGCGATTGCCGTCGTCCTCGAACGCCCTCGGGCGCCACGGATACCCCGTCACGGCCCAGATCTTCCGGTGCAGCTGCTCGGGCCCGAGGAACCGCGTGCCGCCGAGCTGCGTGAGCGAGTCGCCCCGGGACGACGCCTGAGCGACGTTGCGCGCGCGGAAATAGGGGCTCTTGACGACGGCCTTGACGACCGTCTTCAGGTTGTAGCCGCTGTCGGCGAAGTCGTGCGCCATCGCGTTGAACGCGTGGTACTGGGCGAGGTACGCCCGGAACTTGGCGCTGAACTCCGGATCGTCGTTCATCGGCGCGGTGAGCGGCTTTTGCCCGGTGAGCCCGGCGTACATCGTGTAGACCGCCGAGAGCGCGAAGCGGGGGTCGTCGGCGACGCGCTTCGCCACCCACGAGAGGGCGCTCGGGAACTCGCTGAACGGCACCGACTCGGAGCCGAAGCCCGGCGGCCGCATGTCCTCGTACCAGGTGTCGTCCTCCTTGTACCGGCCCGCGGAGTCGAAGCTGTGGAACCCGCCGGACAGCGGGTCGAGGGCGGCGTGGCAGACGGTGCACGCCGCGTTGTTCATCGTCGGGTTGAAGTCGGTGATCTTCGTCTGATCGAGCGGCTGCTCGGCCGTCTTCAGGATGTCGGTGCCGAGGAAGTACTGATAGACCATCCTCGCGCGGTGGCGGTTCCTGTTGGTGTTCGTCGTCGGGTGCCTCGACAGGAAGACGGGGGAGGTGAGCACGCCCGTGAGCGGGATCGGATCGCGCTTCGCCGGGACGAACTCGTCGGGATCCGCGTCGTTCTTGAACTCGGCCGTCACGCCGTACGCCTTGGCGGAGAACGGGCTCACGACCGTGTAGTCGGCGGTGAGGACCTCCTTGAAGGATCTGTCGTTCCGCACGATATAGGCGATGAGCTCGAGCGGCTCCCTGCCGATGGCCCGGTTCGTCCAGCTCTTCAGCTTGTTGGCGACGTCCTCCAGGTCCCGCGCGCCGTATTTCGCGACAAGCGTCGGATCTTGCGGGAGGCTGTTGTACCACTTCGGATCGTAGGCGTCGCTCCTCAGCAGATCGACGGCATCCTCGCCGTTCAGGTAGCGGTCGGTGAGGAAGAGATCGTTATAGATCTCCTTCAGCCGCACGTAGAACGCCTCCTCCGTGAGCATCTGGTCCAGGATCGGATCCAGGGCGGCCATGCCGCTCTGCGCGACGGCCTCCTCCTCGGCCTCGGTCGGCAGGCGCCCGGCGAGCTCGAGGCTCGCCACGCGGAGCGTCTCCTCGGGCCCGCTCATCAGCACGCCGGCGAAGGACGCGTTGACGTCCGTCTCGCAGGACGACGGCTCCTTCGCGCGCTCCACCATGGCCCGGAGCGCCTCCACCTCGGGGCCGTCCGGGTCGAGGACCTTGCCGCCGCCGTGATCGATGGACTTCGTCGGCTTGAGGAGGACGTACGACTCGCCGGCGAGCTCGAGCCCGGCGAGCGACTTGAACGTCGCGAGGTTCTTGTCGAGGAACCCCGCCTCGCTGCTGCCGGCGAGGATCAGCTTGGATTCCGCCGCCTGCCCCTGCGGGTTATGGCAGCCGATACACTTCGTCGAGAGGATGGGGACCCACACCTTCTCGGCGAAGAACTGCTCGTCGGAGATGCACGGGCCGTCGGCCTCGCTGCTGCAACCGGTGGACACGGACGCGAGCGCGCTCGCACCCGCGGAGAGCCCCAGGAGCCCCAGGGCCGTCGCGGCGCGCTTCCGGAGTAACCATCCTATTCTCGGCATAAGAATCCTCGCCAGGAGCGCTCGCGCGACTCCCACGTTGAGGGGACCGGGAGAGCGGAGCCCCGAATCGCGTTGAAAGACACACACCTCGACAGCCCCGATGTGGGCTGTCGTTACGGCCGTCGTTCATCCACACCCGATGAGGCGAGCTTCAGGAGCGCCCGCTTCATCTCTCACGTAGACCTCGTAGTCTAACCTCTCGAGGGCCTCTCCCGCTATGCGCTCAGCACATTGCTTGATCAGAATTTCTCGGCGCTCGCGTCGGTTTGTGGTCGATTCCTCTCGTGGTTGTGAAGTTTTTCGACGAGAGGCTGTAGCTCCTCCGGAAGCCACGTACCCGGTGCGCCCAGGTGGGCGCTCCCACCCGTGAGCGGGAGGGGCGTGCGTGGATGTGGTCAAGAGCGGGGAAATCGAATAACCGTTGGATATGGGCTCGACGAGGGATGCGACCCGCGCTCGCGCGGTTCAGTGGTTTGTTCGCGGCGGCACGCTGCGATCGGCGGGCAGGGATCCCGTCAAGATCGGCATCGCGCCGGTCGTGGTGGGGCGCGATCCGAGCTGCGGTGTGGTCGTCGACGATCCGGAGGTCAGCTCGACGCATTGCGATCTACGCGCGGAGGGGCCGGGCGTGCTCGTCCGCGACCTCGGCAGCAAGAATGGGACGTTCGTGTCGACGGTCCGCATCCGCGAGGCGATCTTGACGGCCGCCTGCGCGATCCAGGTCGGCAGCTCGGTGCTGAGCTTCGAGCCGCTCGACAAGGAGCGCGTCGACGTCGGCTTCGACGAGAGCTTCGGCCCGCTGATCGGCGCCTCGCCGCGGATGCGCCACCTGTTCCGCCTGCTGCGCGAGGTGGCCGCGACCGAGCTCTCGCTGCTCATCACCGGGGAGACGGGCACGGGCAAGGAGCTCGCGGCGCAGGCCATCCATGACGGATCGGGCCGGCGCGGCGGCCCGTTCGTCGTCGTCGACTGCGCCTCGCTGCCGGGCGCGCTCGCCGAGAGCTTCCTCTTCGGGCACGAGCGCGGCGCCTTCCCCGGGGCGAACGAGCGGAGGAGCGGCGCCTTCCACGAGGCGAACGGCGGGACGATCTTCCTCGACGAGCTGGGCGAGCTGCCGCCCGATCTCCAGCCGAAGCTGCTCCGCGTGCTCACCGAGCAGAAGGTGAAGCGCGTCGGATCGCGGATCTACGAGCCCGTCGACGTGCGGATCATCGCGGCGACGCGCCGCGATCTCGGCCGCAGCATGAACACCGGGCGCTTCCGGAGCGATCTCTTCTTCCGGATCGCCCAGATGCGCATCGAGCTGCCGCCGCTCCGCGAGCGGCGGGAGGACATCCCGCTGCTCGTCGAGAGCGTCTGCGAGCGCCTGGGGTGCCCCGAGCGCGCCCTGGAGATGGTCAATCTCATCACCACGACGCTCGGCCAGCACGATTTCCCGGGCAACGTCCGCGAGCTCATGAACGTCACCAGCGTGGCCGCGAGCCTGCCGCCCGGCGCCGAGGCGATCGCCTCGATCCTGCCGCTCGAGGGCGGCGGCGACGTGGTCGTGCCGACGTCGGCGTTCGGCGAGGCGAAGCGGAGCGCCGTCGCGGCGTTCGAGCAGCGCTACTTCAGCGAGCTGATCCGCGCGACGGGCGGCAATGTCAGCGAGATGGCGCGCCGCGCGGGCATGGAGCGCCACCACGTGAGGATGTTCTTGAGGAAGCACGGGCTCACCGCGAAGCAGTGAGGGCCCGGGGCGGTGAGGGGCGGAGCGGCGAGGGCGCCGAGCGTGTCCTAGGCGCCGCCCGCGCCGCCGGTGCCGCCCGCGCCGCCGGTGCCGCCCGCGCCGCCGCTGCCGGTCGGGGCGCCGCCCGCTCCGCTGCCGTCGCCGCCTCCGCCGCCGCTGCCGCCCGTCGTGGCCGCGGCGGTCGTCGTGGCCGGTTCGCCGCCGCATCGCTCCACGCCGCGGCAATCCGCGCACGAGCAGCCCTCGAAGTACTCCGCGCACGAGCCGTTGTCCGTGCAGTGCTCCGTGCACCGCGGGGTGCTCGTGCAGTCGGGGCAGGTGCAATCCTCGTTGATGTTGCACCCCTCGGCGTCGTTGCACCCGCGCCTCGGGGTGCAGGCCGCGACGATGCCCGCGCAGTCCTGGCAGGTGCAATCCTCGCCGTCCGCGGCGTCCTCCCGCATGTCGCAGGCGCCGTCGTCGTTGCAGCGGTCGAGGCAGCTCGCCGTGTCGGCGCAGTCGGGGCAGCTGCAGCTCTCGGGGACCTGGGCGAGGATCGTGCACCGCCCATCCGGGCTGCCGCCGAAGCAGCCGAAGCCGAGCGAGCCGCCGGCGCCGGCGACCGTGGCCGCCGTCGTCGTCGAGGTCGTGTCGGTCGCTTCATTGCTAGAGCAGCCGCCGCTCGCGGCGAGCCCGAAGACGATGGATGAGGCGAGGAGAGCAAGAAAGGCGCGCATGTCTGGCAGCATCCCTCTCCAGCGCGCGTCACGTCAACACCGCACGTCGCGCGTCACCAGGAGGAGCTCAGCGGAATGCGATGCTCCTGTCCTCCGTCTTCGCGCGGACGGCGGCGCGCTCGCGCGCCAGGAACTCGCGCACCGCGGCGTCAAGGCGCGGATGCGCGATGTGGTGCGCGCTGTGGGTGACGCTCGGAGCGAAGCCGCGAACGAGCTTGTGCGATCCCCCCGCGCCCGGCTCGAAGCGGCGAAGTCCCCGGGCGATGCAGTCCTCGACCGGGTGATAATAGCAGACGTTGAAATGCAGGAACGGGCGCTCCTCCGAGGCGCCCCAGTATCGGCCGTAGAGCGTCGTGGGCCCGGCGAGGTTGAGCGCGCCCGCGATGGGGCGTTTGCCGTCCCGCGCAAGGACGATCTCCACGCCTCCCTGGGCCCCGCCGCCGCGCAGGCGGGCCGTGATCTCCTCGAAGAAGGCGCGGTTCAAGTACTGCCGGCCCCAGGCGAACTTCTGCACCGTGGAGACGTAGAAGCCGAACATGACATCGACGATCTCCGGCGTGATCTCCGCGCCGCGCAGCGTATCGATCGACAGCCCTTGCCGCGAGGTCTCGCGCATCTCGCGCCGGATCTGGTGCCGCCGCTTCGCGTTGAAGCGCGCGAGGAAGTCGTCGAGCGTGCGATACCCCTCGTTCTCGAACTGGAACTGGATGCCGCAGCGGTGCGCCATGGCGGCGCCGGAGAGCGCGGCGGCCTCGTCCTCGGTCGGGAACAGGACGTGGGCGCTCGAGATGCGGCTCCGCTCGACCAGCTTGCGGAGCGTCTCGGCGAGGACGGGGAGGAGCGCCGGGCGGTCTTCCGGCCGCCGCACGAGCAGCCGCGGCGATGTCGCGGGCGTGAACGGCACCGCGACGACGAGCTTCGGGTAGTACGGGGCGCCGATCTGGCGGGACGCCGCGGCCCACCCTTGGTCGAAGACGAACTCTCCCTCGCTGTTGTCCTTGAGGTACGCGGGCGCCGCGGCGAGCAGCGCCCCCTCGGCCCGGAGCGTGATGTGGTGGGGCAGCCAGCCCGCCGCCTCGCCCACGCACCCCGTCCGCTCGAGCGCGTCGAACCACGCCCAGGTGAGGAACGGCGCCTCGCTCACGCCGTCGAGCGCGTTCCACTCGCTCTCCGGGATCTCGCGGATGGTGTCGTGGACGTGCGCTTCAAGCTCCATGGCCGATCATAGCAGCGCGCGTCGCGCCGCCTGGCCGGCCTGTGAGGTCCTGGATCGACCGCGCGCCGGAGCGGGCCACGAGGTCCGACAGCCCGCGCGCGATCGCGGCGGGGAGCAGGGGGCCGCCGTAGATGAAGCCCGTGTAGATCTGCACGAGGTCGGCGCCCGCCTGGAGCTGGTCCATGGCGTGCTCGGCCGACTCGATGCCTCCGGCGCCGATCACCGTGACGCCGCTCCCGAGGCGCGCGCGGATCCGCCGCACCATCGCGAGCGAGCGCTGGCGGAGGGGCGGGCCGCTCAGCCCGCCCGCGCCCATCGCCTCGACGGTCGCCGAGCTCGTCGCGAGCCCGTCGCGCCGCACGGTCGTGTTGGTCGCGATGACGCCGGCGAGGCCGACCTCATCGACCACGGCGAGCAGCGCCTCGAGCTCCTCGTCGCCGAGGTCCGGGGCGACCTTGATGAGCAGCGGCAGCGGCTTCCCGGCGGCGCGGTTCTCCCGCGCGATCGCGGAGAGGAGCGCCCGCGCGATCGCGGGCCCCTGCATCGCGCGGAGGTCCTTCGTGTTCGGCGACGACACGTTGATCACCACGAAGTCGGCCGCGCGCCGCGCCTCCCGGAAGCTCGCGAGGTAGTCGTCGATCGCGGGCTCGATGGGATCGAGCGGCGCGACCCTGGATTTGCCGATCGAGATGCCCACGGGCACGCCCACGGCCGTCGCGCCGCCGCGGCCGAGGAGCCGCTCCGTGACGCGGGCCGCGCCCTGGTTCGGGAACCCGAGCCGGTTGATGAGCGCCCGATCGGCCGGCAGCCGGAAGAGGTTGGGCGCCGGGTTCGCGGCCTGGGGCTGCGCCGTGACGGTGCCGAGCTCGACGAAGCCGAACCCGAGGGCGGCGAGCGCGCGGGCCCGGCGGGCGTCCTTGTCGAAGCCGCCCGCCACGCCGAGCGGGGAAGGGAAGTCGAGCCCCATGGTGCGCACCGCGATGCGCCCATCCGTGGGCGCGAGGCGGGCGCGCACGAGGGCGCGGAGCGGCGTCGCGTGCTCGAGCGGGGCGAGCGCGAGCATGCCGAGCTCGTGCGCCAGTCGGGGCGGCAGAGCGAAGAGGAGCGGTCGGACGAGGCGGTACATCGGGGCGCGTCTCCGTTGCGGGTTGCGGCGCGGCGTCGGAGGAGGTCCTGCGAGCGGCGCGGTGGTGGCGGATACCATGGAGCACCGCCCGTGTGGTCGGCCATCGCGGCGCGCGGCGCGAGCGAGCGCGGGCCTCGCCCGGCGCGCCCGGCGAGGCTCGGCTGCTCTGCTAGACTCGGCGCCCCCCATGACGCCCCCCGAGATCCTCGATCGCGCAGGCGATCCCAGGCCACTGACCGACCTTGGCGAGCGCTTCGCGAAGAGCGCGGACGAGATGTCGGCGCTGCGCGAGCGCGGCGTCGCGGCCGCCCGCGACCTCTGCGCCTTCATCGATCGCTCGCCGACGCCGTACCACGCCGTGCGTGAGGTCGCCTCGCGGCTCGTGGCGGCCGGCTTCTCGGAGCTCGCGGAGCGCGACGCGTGGGCGGTCGGTCCGGGCGATCGCCGCTTCATCATCCGGGGCGGGTCGACGATCGTCGCGTTCGTGGTCGGGGCCGAGCACCCGGCGCTCGGCGGCTTCCGCGTCCTCGGCGCGCACACCGACTCGCCGAACCTCCGGGTGAAGCCGAGCGCCGAGCTCTCGCGGAGCGGCTACCAGCAGCTCGGGGTCGAGGTCTACGGCGGCGTCCTGTACTCGACCTGGCTCGACCGCGATCTCAGCGTGGCTGGCCGCGTCCACGTCCGTAGAGACGGGCGGATCGAGCGGCTCCTCGTCGACCTGGGCCGCCCCGTCGCCCGCGTCCCGAACCTCGCCATCCACCTGAACCGCGGGGTCAACTCGGAGGGGCTCGTGCTGAACGCGCAGAAGCACCTCGTCCCCGTGCTCGGCCTCGGCAAGGAGGCCGATCTCAACGCCCTGCTCGCGCGCGCGGTCGACGCGCCGCGCGACGCGATCCTGGGCTTCGATCTCTGCCTGTACGACACGCTCAAGGCGTCGCTCGGCGGCCTCTCCGACGAGTTCATCTTCGCGTCCCGCCTGGACAACCTCGCGAGCTGTCACGCCGCGACGGCCGCGCTGATCGGCGGCGACTCTTCTTCGTCCGCTTCCGCGGCGACGCGGGTCATCGCGCTCTACGATCACGAGGAGTGCGGCAGCCGGAGCGCCGTGGGGGCGGCGGGGAGCGTGCTCCGCGACGTGCTCGCGCGGATCGTCGACGTCTACCCGGCGCGCGAGCCGCAGGCGTTCGCCCGCGCGATGGCCGGGTCGCTGCTGGTTTCAGCGGACATGGCCCACGCGGTGCACCCGAACTACGCCGATCAGCACGAGCCGCGCCACGCCCCGCAGATCAACCGCGGGCTCGTGATCAAGTCGAACGTGAACCAGTCCTACGCCACCGACGGCGCGACGGCCGCCGCGCTCGAGGCGCTCTGTCACGACGTGGGCTACGCGCCCCAGCGCTTCGTCGTGCGCAGCGATCTCCCGTGCGGCAGCACGATCGGCCCGATCACGGCGGCCTCGCTCGGCATCGCCACGGTCGACGTCGGCGCCCCGATGCTCAGCATGCACTCCTGCCGCGAGATGGCCGGCACCCTAGACGTCCACCTAGCGATCGAGACCTACCGCCGCGCCCTTTCGTGAGCGTCCCCCGGATCCACGCTCCGCCGAATTCCCTGCACCCCGCGACGCGGCGCGGCGGTCACCCGCACAGGAGACGGGCCCAGATCGGCGTTTTCGGCGCGCAGGCGTGCTCCAGCACGCCGAGCACCGAAAACGTCGAGATGGGCCCGTATCCGCAGCGGGTGCCCGCTGCGCCTAACGGTTGTCCTGGGAGAGGAGGGTGAAGCCGATGAGCTTGTAGAGGAGGCGGGCGCCGACGTTGCCATCCCAGTCGTCGCTGTCGTCCTTCGGCGCGACCTCGTTCAGGTCGAAGCCCACGATGCGCCGCCCGCTCCTGTGGATGCGGCCGATCAGCGCGACGGCTTGCTGGAACGACAGCCCGCCGGGGACCGGCGTGCCGGTGCTCGGGCACAGCGTCGGATCGAGGCCGTCGATATCGAAGCTCACATAGACGTCGTCGGGGAGATCCTCCACGATCGAGTCGGCGATCAGGTGGAACGGCTCTCCCTCGAAGAGCCGATCGGCGATCGCCGCGTCGACGTGAGCGACGATGCGCCCGTTCGACTCGCGGATGAACTTGAGCTCGTCTTCACTCATGTCGCGCAGCCCGACCTGGACGATCCGCGAGATCTTCGGGAGGTGAGTCGCGACGTTGTGCAAGATCGAAGCGTGGGAGTCGGTGAATCCCTCGTACGCGTCGCGGAGATCGGCGTGCGCGTCGATGTGCAGGATCCCCATTCCCGGGTAACGCGCGGCGTGCGCCGCGATCGCCCCGTAGGGGGAGGAGTGGTCGCCGCCGACGACACCGACGAGCTTGCCGCGCTCCATCCATCGCATGGCGATCTCGGTGACGCGCTCGTTCAGCCGGCGGGACAGCGCGTTGACCGCCGCGAGGCGCGCCTCGAGGTCCCGGTCGCCGGCGACCTCGCCGTGCGCCGCGATCACCGGCTCGGCCGCCGCGCACGCCTCCGCGTTCCAGCGCACGATGTCCGGGTCGACGTCGAGCATCGCGATGCCCTGCTCGTACGGTCTGCCCGTGTGCAGGTCGAAGAGGTCGACCTGTCGGCTGGCCCGCAGGATGGCCGACGGACCCTTGGCTGCGCCGCGGCGGTAGGACACCGTCGGCTCCCACGGAACCGGGACGAGGACCACCCGGGCGTCCTCAGCAGTGTGCGGCAGCCCGTAAATCCCGTTTCCGATGGCGGGACCGTTCGGATCGAAACCGAGAGGCGATGAGCTCACGCGGCCACGTTGGCGGTTCGCGACCAGGTCGTCAAGCGCGAGACGCCTTCGGCCCAGCGCACGCCGGAGCGCGCCGGAGCGCGCCGGAGCGCTCCACCGCACGCGCCGCCGAGCACCGACGGCGTGGCTCCCGCACCCGCGCACGGGCGCCGCGACGACGCTCACGCCCCGCGCACGGGCGAAGCGACGACGCTCACGCCCCGCGCACGGGCGAAGCGACGACGCTCACGCCCCGCGCACGGGCGAAGCGACGACGCTCACGCCCCGAGCACGGGTGCCGCGACGACGCTCACGCCCCGCGCGGGCGAAACGACGACGCTCACGCCCCGCGCACCGGCGCGAGGTGCGTACAGCTGATCGCACCGAGCGAAGGACATCAGCGTGAAACACGGATGTCGGGCACGGGTGATGCGAAGCGCCCGTCGGAATGCAACTTCGGGCTTTCAGCTGTGACGAAATGCGGTAGGAAGAGCGCCGAGAAGATAGGCCGCCGCGCCCGTCCGGGCTGGCCAGCGCTGCTCTGCGCTGCCGGTCGGTCCGGCGCGCGGTCTTCGCAGCCGCGAAGTACAGCCATGCTCCGGTACCGGGCCGATATCAAGACGCTCCTCTTCGTCGCGACGTATTTCGTTCTCGTGGCGGTCCAATGGGTCTGCGCGCCGCGCGCGCTCTGGCTCGCGATTCCGCTCCTCGCCACGACATGCGTGTTCTCGTTCCTGGGTGCGGTCGCGACCCACAACGCGGTCCATTGCCCCGTGTTCCGGCGGCGATGGATGAACCGCGCGTTCCAGGTCGTGCTCACGCTCACCTACGGGCACCCCGTCAGCGCCTACGTGCCGGGCCACAACCTCAGCCATCACAAGTACACGCAGTCCCGGCGCGACGTGATGCGGACGACGAAGGTGCGCTATCGGTGGAACCTGCTGAACGGGCTCTTTTTCATGAGCCGCGTGGTCCGGGACATCCTGCCCGCCGACATGCGCTATTTCAAGGCGATGTACCGGCGGAACCCGCCGTGGTTCCGGCAGATGCTCGTCGAGTCGGCGGTGTTCCTCGGCGCGATGGGGGCCCTGCTCCTGCTCGACTGGCAGAAGTTCGTCCTCTACGTCCTGATCCCGCACCAGTACGCCGCGTGGGGGATCGTGACCATGAACTACCTCCAGCACGACGGCTGCGACGAGAGCAGCGAGTACAACCACTCGCGCAACTTCGTCGGCCGGCTGGTCAACTGGTGGACGTACAACAACGGCTTCCACTCCATTCATCACATGGAGCCCGGCCTCCACTGGAGCCTCTTGCCGGCCGCGCACGCGAGGCGCGTGGCGCCCTTCATCCACCCGGGCCTGGACCAGCCGTCGCTCCTCGCCTACCTGTTCCGCAGCTTCGTCTGGCCCGGCAAGCGCCTGCGCTACGACGGCGCCCCGGTCGTGCTCCCGCAGGAGGAGCCCGACGAGGAATGGATCCCCGGCCCGAAGGAGACGCCCAGCGACGTCTCGCTGGGCGCGATCGCGCCCGGCTGAGCCGCCGTCTCCTTGCCCTGCGCTGAAGGCTCGACGCTCCCCCTCCCGGGGCGGCGCGCGGCGCTCCGGCCGACCCGCGAGGGGGGCCACGTCAGCGCGGCGCGCGCGGTCCTGCGGTGCCTGGATACCTCCCGAGAGACGCCTCGCGTCGACGAGCGGGAGGCCCGGCTCGTCGACGGCGCTGGAGTGCAGAGGGCTGGCCCGGCGCCGGGGGCGCCGGGCCTCGTGCCTCCCCTGGTCAGCGCGGCTGGTTCTCCCGCGGCTGGTCTCCCCGGGACTCGCCGCCCCGGCGCCCGATCTCGGCCATGTGCTGGCGATCGCCGCTCACGGCCTCGCCGCCCTTGCGGCCGATCTCGGCCATGTGGGCCCGATCCTGGCTCACGCGCTCGCCGCCACGCTTTCCGATCTCGGCCATGTGCTTCCGGTTCTGGCTGACGACCTCGCCCCCCTTCTTGCCGGCGGCGCGCGCCTCGTCGCGCGTGAACTCGTGCGCCGTGCCCTTCTCGTGGGCTGCCTTCCCGCCCTTGCTGGCGATCTT
Source organism: Sorangium sp. So ce375 (assembly GCF_051473855.1). Taxonomy (NCBI): domain Bacteria; kingdom Pseudomonadati; phylum Myxococcota; order Polyangiales; family Polyangiaceae; genus Sorangium; species Sorangium sp. So ce375. Next base: position 6,157,003 of record NZ_CP150335.1, on the reverse strand, counting down.
GCGCTGACGCTCCTCGTCCATGGCGGCGAAGCCACGCTGCTGCCGCTCATTGGCAGCCCGCTGCGTCGCTGACGAAGGCGGGGGCTCGCTCGGCGAGGCCCCTCTCTCCTCCTGGCCCTCCTCACTCCTAGAAATCATCCCACGATCATCGATGCTCGCCATCATCCTCTCCTTACGGTTGGCTCGCTTGATTCAGGTCTCCGAACGGGGCCTGCGAGCCGGTAAAGGACGGCGTTCCCCCCGTCCCCTCCCGGGCCGGTCGAGACCGGCGATGACCGCCCCCTCCCGGTACTGGTCGGGGATCAGCGTTCGCCGTCCCCTCCCGGTACTGGTCGGGGAGCGGCGTTCGCCGTCCCCTTCCGGTGCTGGTCGGGGAGCGGCGTTCGCCGTCCCCTCCCGGTGCTGGTCGGGGAGCGACGTTCACCGCCTCCCTCCCAGCTGCGGAAAGGCCGACAGACCCTTTCCGCGAAGGCCTGTTGTGCCGGGCGGAACAACGTCAAGCGGGCTGAAGGTTGGGACGCGACGAATTAGGGGGAGGGTTCGCCGAGCGTGTCTTTGGAAACAGGGGCGAACCTGGAAATACCGAGAACGTCGTGCTCCCGCAGCGAGTCAAGCCCTCTTGGCGAAATCCCGCATGAACGCCGTGAGGCGCTCCACCGATGCAACGGGTACTGCGTTGTAGATCGAAACCCGGATACCCCCGGTCGACCTGTGTCCGGCGAGCCCCACCATACCCTCCTTTGCGGCCTCGGCGACGAAGCGTTTTTCCATCTCCTCGCTGGCCAGCCGGAACACCACGTTCATGAACGAGCGGCTCTCCTTCTCGACAGGCGCCCGGAAGACGTCCGAGTGCGCGTCGATGGTTTCGTACAACAGCTCACCCTTCTTTCGATTCCGTCGCTCGACCTCCTCGAGCCCACCGATCTCAAGCGTATACGCGAGCACGTTGCGCATGAGGTAGATTGCGAATGTCGGAGGTGTGTTGTAGAGCGAGTTGTTGGCAGCGTAAGTGGCATAACGGAAAATGACAGGAATGTCCTTTCGCGCGCTGTCAACGAGATCCTTGCGGGCGAGCACGACCGTAATTCCGCTCGGTCCGATGTTCTTCTGGGCACCGGCGTAAACCAGGGCAAACCTGGAGATATCCATCTTGCGCCACAGGATGTCGGACGACATATCCGCGACGAGCGGCACGTCTCCCGTGTCGGGCAGCCAGTGCCACTGCGTTCCGAACAGCGTGTTGTTCGTCGTCATGTGGACGTAGGCGGCGTTCGGGTCGAGCGAGAGCTCTCCCTGGTGGGGGATGCGGGTGTACCGCTTGTCGACGGCGGTGCTCCCGGCCACACGGACCGTCCCGACGCGCTTCGCCTCCTCCAGGGCCTTCTCGGACCACCCGCCGGTCAGGATGTAGTCAGCGCTCCTGCCGGGCGGCAGGAGGTTCATCGGCACGAGCGCGAACTGCATGGCCGCGCCGCCCTGCATGAACAGCACGTGGTAGTCGTCCGAGAGGCCGAGCAGCTGCCGGAGCAGCGAGATCGCCTCGTTGTGCACCGCCTCGAACGCCTTGCCGCGGTGGCTGTGCTCCATGATCGACATGCCCGTCCCCTCGAAATCGAGGAGCTCGCGCTGCGCGCGCTCGAGGGCGGGGAGGGGGAGCCCGGCAGGGCCGGCGTTGAAGTTGTGGACACGCGCCATGGTGCTTCTCCTGAGGTTCAAGTCGGCGGTTCCTGATGCCGCCGTAGCGGCCGTATACCACGGGGGGCGCCCCCTAGACGGACGGGCCGAGCAGGAGCGCCGCCGCGGTGAATCGCGCCGCGGCGGGCCCTTCGTCTCGGGCCTGCCTGCGGCCGCGATCTGGGCTAAATTCACCGCTCCGGAGGGTGAGCGATGCTGGTGACCCGCGAAGAGATGGCGTTCGATTTCCAGGGCGCCAAGCTCGATCCCGTCAAGGATAAGGACGTGATCGTCTGGGCCGTCCAGCAGTTCCTCTACGGAGAGATCACCGGCGTCCAGATAGGTCACTGGCTCTACAACGCCCCCGACCTCGAGTCCGCCCGCTTCCTCGCGCGCCAGGCCGTCGAGGAGTTCCAGCACGTCGGCAACTTCCTCCGCATCCTCGAGATCCTGGGCGCGCCGCCGGACAAGGCCGCGTGGAGCGTGCGCTTCCTCGCGACCGGGCTGATGGGCGGGGACTGGGCCGAGCACGTCGCCCTCGAGATGGCCCTCGGCGAGGGGCTCGTCCTCCAGGCCTTCTACGCGATGATCGACACCGTGGATGAGCCGGAGATCGTCGCCATCCTGAAGCGCGGCGTGCGGCAGGAAGAGCGGCACGTCGACTTCGGCGAGCAGCAGACGCGGAAGGCCATCGCGGGCAGGCCCGCGCTCCGGCGGCGGCTGCTCGGCCTCGCGCTGGTGTCGCTCTGGGGCGTGTCGCGGCTGGAGGCGTTCATGAAGAAGCGCCTGCCGATGGACCACCCGGCGCTGCGGCGCCTGCCCGATCTCGTGCGCCACACGGTGCGGATCGCGGAGCTCCGGCTCATGCGGATCGGCCTGACCGAGGCGCCGATCTCGTCGATGTCGGCCGGCCGCAAGCTCGCGCTGGTGGCGGAGGCGTACGCGGGCAAGCTCGCGCTCGGCCTCGTGGCGTGGGTGCTCTCGGTGCTGCTCTTCCCGCTCCGGCTGCTCGGCCTCGCCGGGCCGAAGCGGCTGACGGACACGTACCTCAGCGATCCCCTGGTCGCGCGCGGCGGCCGTCTGGGCGCTGGCACGGGGAGCGGCACGGAAGACGACCCGGGCGACGCCGGTGAGCAGGCGGGCCCGGGCGGCGCGGCGGGGCACGGCGCGGCGGCGCGCGCCTGAGCGCGAGGTGGAGCGTGCCTGACGGCGACGACGAGGAGCGAGCCGACCGCGCCGGGGCGGTCGGCTCGGCGGGATCGTCCGGCGCGCGCCCTGCCGCCTCGCCCACGTTGCCCGCCTCGCGGGAGCTGCCGCTCTTCGCCGAGCTGCCCGAGCTCGCCGGGCAAGTCCCGTGGCGCCCCCTCGCGCACGCGCCGACGCCGGTCGTGCCGTGCGGCGCGATCGAGGGGTACCTCGGGCGCGGCGGCGTCTGGATCAAGCGCGACGATCTGAGCTCGCCGCTCTACGGCGGCAACAAGGTGCGTCGCTTCGAGTTCCTGCTCGCGGACGCGGAGCGGCGCGGGGCGAGGACGCTCGTCACGGTCGGCGGGCTGGCGTCGACCCAGGTCACCGCCACCGCCCTCTTCGGCCGGGCGCTCGGCTTCGCCGTCACCGCGGTCCTGTTCGATCAGCCGATCAGCCGGTTCGGCCGCAGCGCGCTCCTCGCCGACGCGGCCAGCGGCGCCGAGCTCGTCCACGGCGGCGGGTACGCGACCACCGCGTTCCGGGCGATCCGGGCGCTGCGCCGGGCCGACCGGCCCTATTTCATCCTGCCCGGCGCGTCATCGGCGCTCCCGTGCCTCGGCTACGTCGACGCGATGCTCGAGCTCGCGGAGCAAGTCCGGCGCGGCGAGGCGCCGCGGCCCGATCGCATCATCGTCCCCTCGGGGACGGGCGGCACGCTGGCGGGGCTCGCCCTGGGCGCCGCGGTGCTCGGCTGGCCCACCACCATCGTCGGCGTTCGCATCACCGATCGCATCGCGTCGAACCGCACCATCGTCCGGTACGAGATCGGCAGCATGAAGCGCCTGCTCGCCCGGCGCGCGCCGCGCTTTGCCCGGCGGCGTCTCCCGCCCGTCCGCTTCGAGATCGATCACCGCGCGGTCGGCCCCGGGTACGGCATGCCGACCCCCGCGTCGCTCGCCGCGATCCCCGAGGTGGAGCGGCTGATCGGCGTGCCGGGGGAGGTCACGTACAGCGCCAAGGCGCTCGCCGCGCTGCGCGGTATCGGGCAGGAGCACCCGCGGGAAACGATCCTCCTCTGGCAGACGCTCTCCAGCGCGCGTCCGGCGCTCGCGGAGGGCGGTGCAGCGGCGCTCCCGCCCGGGTTCGCGAGATTCTTCGAGGGCGACGTCGCGTTCTGAAAGGGCGTGGCGCCTCGACCGCGCGCCGTCCTGAGCGCGCGGCGCGTGGTCGACGCGCCGCGCGGCGGGATCACTTCAGGCGCAGGCTGTTCACGAGCTTGTCGAAGTCGGGGCGCGCCGCGGTGACCGTCTTCTCGGGGCCGGTCATCTTGAAGAACCAGAGCCCGCCGGAGGGCGTCTCGGCGATCGCGCCGAGCAGGGCGTAGTTCGGCTTCGGATCCGACGCGGGCATGCCGGGCATCCCGGAGCCGGCGAACGTCCCCTTCACCTCGACGACCGTGACCTTGAGATCGCCGGCCTTGAGATCCGTGCGCTTGGGGGAGTCGTCGCTCTTCTGGGAGAACTGGCCGGCCCAGCGCGTGATGTTCGCGTCCACGCTGCCGCCCGCCTGGCTCACGCTGAGCTCGGCGTCTTCCGCATCGCCGGCGGCGCGCTTGATCTTGTAGGTGGCCTTGCGCATCGAGTTGGGGTTCGGCGCGCTCTCGAAGCTCGCGGGCGCGTCCCATGCAAGGTCACCCCCGGCCGCCTGCTGGCCGCCGGCCGGCGCCGGCTTCGGGGCGGGCGTCGCCTCGGCGGGCGCCGCGGGCTTGCTGGTCGCCGGCGGCTCGGGCGCCGACGTGGCCGTCGGCTCGGGCGTCTTCGAGCACGCCGCGGCGAGCGCGGCGATGAGCGGCAAAACCATGGCGGAGCTGAGCTTGATCATCGTGGGAGGCCTCGGCAGGGTTCGCGGCGACTGTAGTCGCCGCGACCGCGGCCTCAAGCCGGATCGGACCGCGGGGTCGCTTCTGGCGCGCTCTTGTCGGAGGCGCCCGGCGGGTCGTTCAGGCGCGCGTGTTGCCGTGATACCACCAAAATACAAATTCATGGACCCCACCTTCCGGCGCGCGTTCAACGCTGCCTTCGGGCCGTCGACCTACGAGGACTACATCGGCCGCCTCGAGCGGCGGCTCGGGTGCACGATCCCGTTCCGCGTCGCCGAGACGCCGCTGTTCCTGCCCGAGAGGCTGCGTGACGACCTCGCGCGCTCCGCGACCGAGATCGTGCGGCAGATCTCGAGCCCTGCGCTCATCGAGCAGATGAAGCGCGCCATCCCTGCGCACCTCGACGTCCCGGGCATGGATCCGCTCCCCAACTGCGTGCAGGTCGACTTCGCGATCGTGCGCGGCCCGGACGGCGAGCTCACGGGCAAGGTGGTCGAGCTGCAAGCGTTTCCGTCGCTCTACGCGCTCATGCTCGTGCAGGTCGAGGTCATGGCCGAGGTGCTCGCCGGGATGCCGGGGCTCGATCGGCGCTGGACGTGCTGCTTCGGCGGGCGGAGCTCCGCCGACGTCCTCGCGCACCTGCGCCGCGCGATCCTCGCAGGAGAGCCCGAGGAGTCGGTGGTCCTGCTCGACCTCGCGCCGGAGAAGCAGAAGACGTACCCCGACTTCGTCGCGACGAAGCTGCTCGTCGGCGTCGACGCTGTCTGCCCGACGGCGCTCGTCCGGGAGGGGACCCGGCTGTTCCGCCGGGTGGACGGGCGGCTCGTCCCCGTCCGCCGGCTGTACAACCGCGTCGTGTTCGACGAGCTCGAGTCGAAGCGGGTCGAGCTCCCGTTCCGGTACGGCGAGCCGCTCGACGTCACGTGGTGCTCGCACCCGAACTGGTACTGGACCTGGTCGAAGTACACGCTGCCCTACATCGAACACCCTGCGGTCCCGCGGACGCGGACGCTGAGCGCGCTCGAGGGCACGCCCCCCGATCTCGAGCGCTACGTGCTCAAGCCGCTGTTCTCCTTCGCGGGCTCCGGGGTGAAGGTCGACGTCACGCCCGAGCACATCGCCGCGATCCCGGAGGGCGAGCGATCGGGCTGGCTGCTCCAGGAGAAGGTCGCGTACGAGCCTGCGCTCGCGATGCCCGACGGCAACGGGGTGAAGGCCGAGGTCCGGATGATGTTTCTGCGCGCGCCGGACGAGCCCGAGCTCTCGCTCGTGCTCAACCTGGTGCGGCTCTCGCGCGGGAGGATGCTCGGGGTCGATCAGAACCGGGATCTGACCTGGGTCGGCGGCTCCGTCGGGATCTGGCCGGCCGACTGAGGTCGCGCGCACGGGCGACGAGCGCGCGCAGCCCCGCGTGAGGGCGAGCGCCGCCGCGATCGCGCGCTCAGGTGATGAGCGCGAGCTGCCACGCGCCGACGACGAGCGCCGCCGCGATCGCGCCCAGCGCGACCTGGACGACGGGGCGCCGTGGCGCGGGCCGGTTGCGCAGCGGGAGACCGGCGACGAGCCCGATCGCGGCGCCGCTGAGCAGCCCGAAGGCGTGCGCGCCGAGGTCGGAGCGTGGGCTTGCGCCGAGGGCGCCGAGGAGGGCGAGGCCTCCCACGAGCGGCGCGACGAGGTGGAGGAGGGGGCGCTTCGCGCCGCTGTCCTTGTCGTGTGCGCGGTCGAGCACGAGCTGCGTGGCGGCGAGCAGCCCGATCGCGCCGAACACCGCGGTGGAGGCGCCGATCGAGGCGTGCTGCTGGCCCATGCTGTGGTGCCAGAGCGCGTTCGCGAAGTTGCCGATCGCGCCCGAGGCGACCACGGCGAGCGCGGCGCCGCCCGGGCCGAGGCGGCGCTGCACGGCCGACGCGAAGACCGTCCCGGAGATGACGTTGCCGATCACGTGGGCAGAGTCGGCGTGCAGCGTGAGCGCGGTGATGGCGCGCCACGGCTCGGGTCCCACGACGAGGTTGGCGACGGAGGCGCCGCGCTGGAACCAGCGTCCGCCGCCGCTCGCGGGGCCGGTGACGAGGAAGAAGAAGAGGGCGAGCGCGGCGAACGCGGCGCCCGCGATCGCGGACGGAGGGTGGCGCAGGCGCTCGCGCGGGCGGACCGGGGGCCAGTTGCGGTTCTCCGCTTCGTACCGATCGATCGAGCTCGCGGCGAGGGCGTAATCCTCGTCGCGCACGAGGATCACCCAGCCTGCCGTCGTGTACCGCACGGCGTGCCAAAGCTCGCTCGACTGGAGGACGAGGGCCCACTCGCGGACCTTGCGCTCTGGCATGACGGGGCCGATGGCCGTGAGCCCGGGGCCGTGATTTTCCGCCTCTCCGGACGACGCATCGCCGTTCTGGATCATCGCCGCCCTCTCGCCGCGCGCCGGCGGCAGGATCGCGATCGGGACGAACGGCGCGCCAACTGCATCTCGAACACAGACACGGTTCTGTTCGCCCACGGCGGGTCCTCCACGGTTCGTCGACCCAAGGTTCATCGAAACCTGCGGATGAGCCCGGAAGCTGTCAACGCCGGGACTCCGGAAGCCTGGCCGTCTCGTCGTCACGCCTGCGCGGCTCTCTGCCGTCGGCTCTGTGCGCGCGCTGCGCGGCCGGGCCCTTGTGCGCGCGCCGCAGCGGTGGCAGTGCGTGGTTGTGTCGACGGCCATCACGCAGGGCATCCGGGTCACCGTCTCGACGGTCTACGTCCCCACGCAGTCATCCCCGACGGAGCACCGCTACGTCTTTGCTTACACCGTCCGGATCGCGAACGAAGGCACCGAGCCCGCCCAGCTGAGGACGCGGCACTGGATCATCACGCACGGCAGCGGGAAGGTGGAGGAGGTGCGCGGCCCTGGCGTCGTCGGCCAGCAGCCCTCGCTCAAGCCTGGCGAGCACTTCGAGTACACGAGCGGCTGTGTGCTCGAGACCCCGCGCGGCACGATGCGCGGCACCTACCAGATGCACCGCCCTGACGGCCGCGTCTTCGACGCCGAGATCGCGTCGTTCACCCTGGCGATGCCGCACTCGCTGAACTGACGCATCCACCCGCGTCACCGCTCCCCCCGGGAAGAGCCAGGGGCGTCCGTGTGTGCCGACTGCGGGGCCCCACAAACCCCAGCGCTGGCACCACCGCCTTCCATCCTGCAACGAGCCAGCGGGGAGGGGGTGCCCGTGCGCGCGGGCGGCGGGGTAGGGCCCCACGAACCCGAGCGCCGGCCCGCATCGCAGCGTTCCCTCCCGGCCCGCCACTCCCGTACTTACGGCACTAGCCTTCTACAAGGCGCGAGTTCGTGGGAGGGGCCCCCGCCGCCCGCGCGCACGGGCACCCCCTCCCCGCTGGCTCCGTCGCTCCCGGGTTTACCCGACGGCCTCCGGCTCCACCGCCGCCCCGTTCGCCTTCGCCTTCTCCTTCTCCGCGCCGCCTCCGCCAGCCGCCGAGAACTTGAAGGTGAACTCGTCCCCTTCGAAGTCGACGGTCACGTTGCCCCCGTTCTCGAGGGCCCCGAAGAGCAGCTCGTCCCCGAGCCGGCGCTTGATGTCGTTCTCGATGACGCGCCCGAGCGGCCGCGCCCCGTTCGCCGGATCGTACCCTCGCGTCGCGAGCTCGGCCCGCGCCCGCTCTGTCACCTCGACCGTCACCGACCGATCCGCCAGCATCGCCGCCAGCTCGCCGATGAACTTGTCCACGATGCTGCCCATCACCGACGGATCCAGCGGCCGGAACATGATGCGCGCGTCCAGCCGGTTCCTGAACTCCGGGCTGAACGTGTTCTTGTAGGCCTTGTCGTCGTCGCCCGCCGTCCCTCGCTCGCCGAAGCCGACGCGCGCCTGCGCGAGCTCCCGCGCGCCCACGTTGCTCGTCATGATCAGCACCATGTGGCGGAAGTCGCTCTTCTTGCCGTTGTTGTCGGTCAGCGTGCCGTGGTCCATCACCTGGAGCAGGACCTGGAACACGTCCGGGTGCGCCTTCTCGATCTCGTCGAGCAGCAGCACCGCGTGCGGCGTCTTCGCCGCCGCCTCCGTGAGCAGGCCGCCGCGGTCGAAGCCGACGTAGCCGGGCGGCGCGCCGATGAGCCGGGAGACGGTGTGGCGCTCCTGGTACTCGCTCATGTCGAACCGCAGGAACACGATGCCGAGCGCCTTGGCGAGCTGCTTGGCGAGCTCGGTCTTGCCGACGCCGGTCGGACCCGAGAACAGGAACGAGCCGATCGGCTTCTCCGGCGCGCGCAGCCCCGCGCGCGACAGCTTGATCGCCGACGCGAGCTGCTTCACCGCCTCGTCCTGGCCGAAGATCACCGAGCGCAGCGACTGCTCGAGATCCTTGAGCTGCGCCTTGTCCGACGTCGACACCTGGCGCGGCGGGATCTGCGCCATCTTGGCGACGACGAGCTCGATGTCCGCCGCCTCGACCGTGTACCCGTCGCCGTGGCGGAGGCGCGCCGCCGCGCCCGCCTCGTCGAGCAGATCGATCGCCTTGTCGGGCAGCCGGCGATCCTGCAGGTACCGCGCCGACAGCTTGGCCGCGGCGTCGATCGCCTCGGCCGTGTACGTGATCTTGTGGAACTCCTCGTAGCGCTTCTGCAGGCCCTTCAGGATCTGCGCCGTCTCGTCGACCGAGGGCTCCGACACCTCGATGCGCTGGAAGCGCCGCGCGAGCGCGCTGTCGCGCTCGAGGTGGCCGCGGTACTCCTGGAACGTCGTCGCGCCGATGCAGCGCAGCCGGCCCGAGGCCAGCGCGGGCTTGAGCAGGTTCGACGCGTCCATCGTCCCGCCGCTCGCGGCGCCGGCGCCGATGATCGTGTGGATCTCGTCGATGAAGAGGACCGAGCCCGGCTGCTTCTCGAGCGCGCGCAGCACCGCCTTGAGGCGGTTCTCGAAATCGCCGCGGTACTTCGTGCCGGCGAGGAGCGCGCCCATGTCGAGCGCGTAGACGACCGCGTCCTTCAGCGGCGCGGGCACGTCCTTCTTCTCGATCCGCTGCGCGAGCCCCTCCACGATCGCCGTCTTGCCGACCCCGGCGTCGCCGATGAGCAGGGGGTTGTTCTTGCGCCGCCGCGCGAGCACCTGGATCGTGCGGGCGACCTCGTTCTCGCGGCCGACCAGCGGGTCGATGCGCCCCTCGGCCGCCTCCTTGTTGAGGTTCGTCGTGAACGCCGCGAGCGGATCCTTGATCGGCTGCGCGGCGCCGGGCTCGCCGCCCTCGTCCGACGGCTCCTCGCGGAGGCCGTCGTCCTGGCCCGTCTTCGAGATGCCGTGCGAGATGTAGTTCACGACGTCGAAGCGGCTGATGCCCTGCTCGCCGAGGAGCGTCACCGCCGGGCAGTCGCGCTCGGCGAACATCGCCACCAGCACGTTCGCCCCCTTGAGCTCCTTCTTGCCCGAGGACTGGACGTGCATCGCGGCGCGGCCGACCACGCGCTGGAACCCGAGCGAGAGCGTCGGGCTCGTGTCCGCGTCGTCCGGCAGCACCTCGATCTCCTCGTCGAGGAAGCGCTCGAGCTTCTTCTTGAGCAGCGGGGTGTCGCCCCCCGCGTGCCGGAGGACCTCGGCCGTCTCCTCGTCGAAGAGCAGCGCGTAGAGCAGGTGCTCGATGGTCACGAACTCGTGCCGGCGGCGCGAGGCCTCCCGGGTGGCGAGCGAAAAGGCGATCTCAACTTCGGGGCTGATGCGCATGGTCATTCCGGCTCGGCGGTCAACCGAAGGGGCATCCCGTGCTCCTTGGCGAAGTCCTGTACTTGGGCGACCTTGGTCTCGGCGACATCCTTCGTGTACACGCCGGCGACCCCGTGGCCGCGGTGGTGCACGCTCAGCATGATGTGCGTGGCCTCCGTCTCGGTGCGGTGGAAGAACTTCATGAGGACGAGCACGACGAACTCCATCGTCGTGTAGTCGTCGTTGTGGAACACGACCTTGAAACGGCGAGGCTTCTCGACTTTCCGTTCCCGCTCCGTCGCGAGGTCGCCCTGCCTGTCTTCTCTTTCCTCAGGATCGTTCGGCATAAATCCGTCGGGAAGGATAGCAAGAGCCCCGCCTCGGCGAGCGGCCGACGAAGAGGGCTCCCGCCCTGGAAGCATGCTCCGCCGCCGCGGGTTCCGCCACGCGCAGGCCTGGATTTTCCGTCCGCTGTAGCGCCCGGCTCATGGGGCCGGGCCGAGCGGGGCTGCCGGGTTGGTTCGAAGGCGCCGGACTGGGCCGTTCGGCGGGAGCGCCGCCGTCTGCCGCGGGCGCGCCCGAGCGGCCCGCGGCGGACGGCGCGCCGGTGCGGTCACACGAGCGACACGGCCGCGCCGAGGTCGATCTCGACGGGCGTGAGGCCCCAGATGTCGCGCGCGTACTCGCGCACCGTGCGGTCCGAGGAGAACTCGCCCACGCGGGCGATGTTGAGCGCGGACTTACGCAGCCAGCTCTGCCGGTCGGCGTAGGCCGCCTCGACGTCGCGCTGACAGGCGGAGTAGGCCTTGAAGTCGGCGAGCATCATGTATTCGTCCCGGCCGAGCAGCCGGTCGAGCAGGGGCTGGAAGAGCTCCCGGTACTCCGGGGAGAAGAAGCCCGACGAGATGAGCTCGATCACCTCGCGCAGCTCCGGGTCGGCCGCGACCGCGTCGCGCCCCTCGAAGTGCTCGTGGCGGCGGGCGATCACCTCGTCGGCGGTCAGGCCGAACAGGAAGAAGTTCTCCGGGCCCACCGCGTCGCGGATCTCGATGTTCGCGCCGTCGAGCGTGCCGACGGTGAGCGCGCCGTTCAGCGCGAGCTTCATGTTGCCGGTGCCCGACGCCTCCATGCCCGCGGTCGAGATCTGCTCCGAGACGTCGGCGGCGGGGATGATGCGCTCGGCCAGCGACACGCGGTAGTTCGGCATGAACGCGACCCGGAGCCCGCTGTGACGCCGGTCGCCGTTCACGACGTAGGCGACGGCGTGGATGAACTTGATGATGAGCTTCGCCTGCCGGTAGCCGGGCGCCGCCTTGGCGCCGAAGATGAAGGTCCGCGGCGTGATCGGCTCGCCGCGCTTCTGGCGCAGGTAGAGCGCGACGATGTGGAGCGCGTTGAGCAGCTGGCGCTTGTACTCGTGGAGGCGCTTGATCTGCACGTCGAAGATCGAGGCCGGATCGACGTTGATGTCGAGCTCCTGCCCGATGAACTTCGCGAGCGCCACCTTGTTCGTGCGCTTCACCGCGGCGATCCGCTCGATGAACTCCGGGTCCTCGAGGTGGCGCTCGAGCTCGCGCAGCCGCTCGAACTCCGTCACCCACTTCGGGCCGACCTTCTCGGTGACGAGCGCGGCGAGCGCGGGGTTGCAGGCGAGCAGCCACCGCCGGAACGTGACGCCGTTCGTCTTGTTGTTGAACCGCTCGGGCCAGAGATCGTAGAAATCGCGGAGCAGGTCGCGCTTGACGAGCTCGGAGTGGAGCTTGGCCACGCCGTTCACCGAGTGGGAGCCGACGACCGCGAGGTGGGCCATGCGCACGTGGCGCTCGTGGCCCTCCTCGATGAGGGACATCCTTGCCACGCGGTCCTGGTCCTGCGGGTGGGCGTCCATGACCTCGCGCAGGAACCGCCGGTTGATCTCGTAGATGATCTCGAGGTGCCGCGGCAGGAGCCGCTCGAAGAGCGCGACCGGCCAGCGCTCGAGCGCCTCGGGCAGCAGCGTGTGGTTCGTGTACCCGAAGGCCCCGACCGTCTGCTTCCACGCGTCCTCCCAGGTGAGCAGGTGGTCGTCGATGAGCACGCGCATCAGCTCGGCGATCGCGATGGCCGGGTGCGTGTCGTTCAGCTGGATCGCGTTCTTCTCGGCGAAGCGCGAGAAGTCCGGGTGGACGCGGTTGTACCGGTTCACGATGTCGGCGATGGAGCAGGCGACGAAGAAGTACTCCTGCCGGAGGCGCAGCTCCTTGCCCTTGTCGAAGTTGTCGTTCGGGTAGAGGACCTTGGAGATGACCTCCGACTGGTTCTTCTCGTGGACGGCGTGAACGTAGTCGCCGGCGTTGAAGAGCTCGAAGTCGAACTCCTCGCCCGCGCGCGCCGACCAGAGGCGGAGGGTGTTCACGGTGTTCGACTGGTAGCCCGCGATGGGCGTGTCGAACGGGACGCCGATGACCTGCTCGGAGTGGCGCCAGACCACGCGGAAGCCGCCGCGCTTGTCGGGGACGCGCTCGGTGTAGCCGCCGAACGAGACCGGGACGGCGTGCTCGGGGCGCTCGATCTCCCAGGGGTTGCCGAAGCGGAGCCACTCGTCGGCGCGCTCGACCTGGTAGCCGTCGCGGATGACCTGCTCGAAGATGCCGAACTCGTACCGGATGCCGTACCCGTAGGTGGGGAGGCCGATTGTGGCCATGGAGTCGAGGAAGCAGGCGGCGAGCCGCCCGAGGCCGCCGTTGCCGAGCCCGGCGTCGGGCTCTTGCTCGACGAGCTCATCGAGGTCGAGGCCGAGCTCGCCGAGCACGGTCTTGAAGCTGTCGTAGATGTCGAGCGCCTGCAGGTTGGCGACGAGCGCCCGGCCGAGGAGGAACTCTGCGGAGAGGTAGTAGCCCCGCTTGACGTCCTTCTCGTAGTAGGTGTGCTGCGTCTTCGTCCACCGGTCGACGAGGCGGTCGCGCGCCGAGAGGGCGAGGGCGACGTACCGGTCGAACGGCGTGGCGGACATGGACTCCCGAGCGCGCGAGTAGTGCAGGTGATCGGCGAAGGCGCGGCGCAGCGCGACCGGGTGCATGCCGGTGCGGGCGTCCGGGGCCGGGTTGCCGCGGAAAAATGCGGCGGGGGTGTCGCGCTGCTGGGCGGTGTTGTCTCGCTGGGCGGGGGTTTCTCTCTGGCGGTTGGGGTCGGCGTCGATCGAGTTGGCCATGGCCGGCCACTTTAGACGGATCCGGCCCGCCCTGGTTGGCTGCGCGACGTGCTCGGATGAGGTTCCGTGTAGGAGGGGGTTGCTGATGGTTCCTGCCCGCCGATGTGGTAGGAGCGGCATGCGGCCCAGCGACCTGGTGCGTGCGGCGAGCGCCTTCGGCCGTGGCGGGAGAGCGGCGTGATGGTCGACGGCGGGCGGGCTGGGCGAGGCGGCGTGAGGGGTGGGCCGGTGCTCGCCGGGGCGCTGGGGCTGCTGCTCTGCGTGGCCGGGGCCGGGCTCAATCGCCCTTCTGCCGGGCGGCGAGGGCGTCCAGGCGGCACGTGACCGAAAGGGACAGGCCCACCTCCTCCAGCGAGATCGCGCGCTGCTCGATCGCGCCCGGCGGAGCGCAGTCGAGGAGCAGCAGCGGCGCCGGGGCGGCCTGCGCCGCCTCGGCGAACGAGCGCGCGCGGCGCAGCCAGCGGTCCGCGAGCGCTGCGCGGTGCGCCTCCGGGTCCTTCACCTCGGCGCGGGGCGCCTCGAAGGTGGCGCCGCGCCGGCCGTCCTTCGCGGCGCCCGCAGAGGCGCTCACCTCCCGCGCCACCGCCGTGATCGCCGCGATGAGCTTGCTCCGTGCCCAGAAGTCGAGCTCGGGGGCGAGCCGCACTTCAATCACGCCGTCGACGACCGCCGATGTCTCCTTGACCTCCTCGTCGGACTTGCCGACCACGGCGGGGGCGAACGCCGCGCCGCTCATCCTCAGGGCGGAGGCCCCCGACGTCGCCTCACCGAACCGGCGCGCGAGATCGTCCACCGAGGTCCGGGCCGCGGCGAGGGCGCGCTGCGGATCGGCGTCCGTCTCCCTGAGCGCGAAGCCCAGGACGATCACGTCCGGGCGGACCACGAGATCGGCGTGCACCGCGGCGCGGCCAGGCACGGCAGGACCGGAAGGCGCGCTGAACGAGGAGGAGCTCGCGCTCGACAAAGAAGGCGACAGCGACGGGCTGGGCACGGCGTCGTAGGACGCGCCGGCGCAGCCGGCGAGCAGCGGGAAGGTCAAGAGCAAGGCGCGCACGCGGCGGGATGTTACCACCCGCCCACGGCGGGCGTGGCCGGCGCGGTGGAGCGGGGTCTCCTGGGCCGCGCCAGGCGCGCTCGCGTCGCGTCAGCGCTGGCAGCCGCTGAGCAGCGGCGCCCCGAGAAGATCGAGCTGCTCCACCGCGCGCTGCGGCCGGCGCGCGCCCACACCGGGGGCGGCGCTCCGGGAGGTCGCCCGCCGGACCAGCTCCTCGCGGAGCGCCACGAGCTCGCGCGCCGGCAGGGTGCTCGTGTCCGTCACGAGCCGCGCGCCGTCACGGTAGCCGGTCCACACCGTGTAGCCGTCCCGTGTGACCGCGATCCCGAACTTGGGGCCATAATCCGTGATCTCGTAGCAGCGCCCCAGGGCCAGAAAGCTCCACTTCTTCATCGCGACCGTCTCGCCAGTGTCCGTCGAGGCGGCCGGAGTGGCCAACAAACCGGGCGCCGGGCCCCGCGCACCAGCGGCCAGGCGCCGCGATCTGCGCGGAATCCGCGCGCAACCTGCGTACCCCGCGCGTCACCGGAGCCCGTGACCCGGAGCGGCGCGCCCCCGCGGGGCTCCCTCCCGCGCCGCTCCGCTCCGCGAGGCGCCTCACGTCGTGGGGTATCTGTCGTGATGGCGGACCCACGACATCGTGTGAGGGAGCGCGGCCTCGTCCCGGCCCAGGGGCGTGAGATCCAGGTAGTTGTAGGTGCCGATCAGGACATCGAGCCCGCGCGCGTAGGTCGAATAGGTGTGGAAGACCTCGTCGCCTTCTCGGGCGAAGACGCTCAGCCCCGGAGCCTCGGGGAAGGGGGAGCTCGCCTTCTTGAAGTTGTACTCCATGTCTCCACGAGCGCGCTCCTCCTCACGGAACGAGACGTGATAATCATAGTTGAAGTCCGTCGCGTCCGAGGAGACCCACGGGAACGTCCAGCCCATGCGCGCCTTGAACGCCTCGATCTTGGCGAGCGGCGCGCGCGAGACAGCGCAGTACGCCGTGTCGCGGGCGGCGAGGTGGACGTAGCCACCCTGGATGTTGTCGGCCACGTACGAGCAGCTCTTGCAGCCCTCGTCCCAGCTCGGATGCAGCATGAAATGGTAGACGATGAGCTGCCGGCGCTCGCCGAAGAGCTCGCGCAACGTCAGCTTGCCCGAAGGGGCGTCGAACACATACGCCTTCTCGACCTTCACCCACGGCAGCTCGCGTCGCGCCGCGCTCAGCGCGTCGCGCCGGCGGTCGTGCTCTTTCTCTCTCTCCAGCAGCGCGAGGCGCGCCGCCAGCCACTCTTCCCTCGAAACGACCTTGGCGCGGCTCATCGGCGCTCTCCCTTCGGCGCGGGGGCGCCGGCGACGCCCCTGCTCTGGCTCCGGCTCCGGAGCTTCTTGACGGCGATCGCGGTCGCTGCGCCGGCGGAGGCCGCCTTGGCGAGGACCAATCCGATGGACGCTAGGCACGCAGGGCACATGGAAATCTCCTCCTCCTGTCGGGGGTGCGCGCGGCGCCTCGCCGCGCGCGCCGCTGACGAGGGGAAATGACCACGGCGCCTCTGGCCGCGACAGCAACATCGATGTCGCGATCCGTTGGCGCGCGCCGCCGCGCGTGCGACGCTGCCGCGATGGATGCGACGGCCGAGGTCCCCGCTGAGCTCGGCGCGCTGGCGGCCCGCTCGCTCGCGGCGGGGGACGCGCTCGACGCGCTGAAGGTGGTCGGCCCCTTCGGGGGCCCCCACGCGCTCGCGCTCCGCGGGATCGCGCTCGCGCAGATGGGCGCCTATCCGGAGGCGAAGGCCGCGCTCGGCCGCGCCGCGCGGGCGTTCGCGGCGGCGGGCGCGGAGCGCGCCCGCGCGCGCGCGACCGCGGCCCTCGCGGAGGTCGCGCTCGCGCAGCGGGAGCTCGGCGACGCGCGGCGTGGGCTCGTCGAGGCCGGCGACGCCCTCGAGCGCGCCGGCGATCTCACGAACGCGGCGTGGGCTCGCCTGGGCGCGTCGCGGGCCGCGCTCCTCGAAGGCCGCGTCGCCGAGGCCGAGCAGGCGCTCGCGGCCGCCGAGGCCACCGTCACGAGCGACGCGCCGGTGTTCACAAGGGCCACGCTGGCGCTCGTGCGCGCCGAGGTCCACGCGCGGCTCGTGCGCGCGTCCTCGGCGCGGCGCGCCGCGGAGCAGGCAGCGGCGTGGGCGCGGGCGAGCGGGCACCCGCAGCTCATCGCCGAGACCGAGCGCTTCCTCCGCGCGCACGACGAGCCCGTGGCGCGCGTCGTTTATGGCGGCCGCGACGAGCTCGCGCGCCTCGCCGACATCGAGGCCCTGGTCGCCGCGTCCGCGGGGCGGGTCGTCGTGGACGCGCTCCGCCGCCGCGTCCTCCACGGCGGCGAGGTGCGCGCCGACCTGGCGCGCCGCCCGGTCCTGTTCGCCCTGCTCGAGGCGCTCGCGCGCGCCCACCCGGCCGCGATCGCGAGCGCCGACCTCGCGCGCGCGGCGTTCGGCGTGCGCGCGATCAACGAGTCCCACCGGCGGCGGCTGCGCGTCGAGGTGGGGCGCCTGCGCGCCGCGATCGGCGGCGTCGGGGTCGTGCAGGCGCTCGGGAACGCGTACCGCTGGGAGCTCGGCGCGGGCGTGGAGGTGGTGCTGCTCGCGCCGATCGAGCCGGGCGACGCCGGCGCCATCCGCGCGCTCCTGTCGGACGGCGCCGCGTGGAGCGCCGCGGCCATCGGCGCCGCGCTCGGCAAGAGCGCGCGCACGGTGCAGCGCGCGCTCGCCGAGCTCTCGCTGGCGCGCGCGGTCGAGGTCACCGGCAGCGGCCCCTCGCGGCGCTACGCCAGGCCCCGCGCGGCGCTGTCGATCGCGTCACAGATGTTGCTCCTCGGGCTCGCGCTCCCTGGTTGAGTGCGCGGCGCGAGGGAGGAGTGGACCATGAAAGCCCGGCAGGCCGAGATCATCGCGGAGCGCACGTTCGATGGGGTGGAGTCGATTCACGGGGTCACGTTCGACGGACAGGCGGTGTGGTTCGCGCACGGCGATCGCGGAGACCTCCTGTCGGCGGAGCCGGAGACGGGCCGCGTGCTGCGTCGCCTGAAGGCCCCCGCCAGCGCGGGGGTGGCGTTCGACGGGCGCCATCTATGGGTCGTCGGGGGCGGCAGGATCCGCAAGATCGATCCCGCGACCGGGGCCGCCGTCGGCGAGGTCCCGGGCTTCGACGCGACGCCCGTGAGCGGGCTCGCGTGGGCCGACGGCGCGCTCTACGCGGGCATCTACCGGGAGCGGAAGATCCTCAAGATCGATCCCGAGCGAGGCGCCGTGCTCCGCACGCTCGTCTCCGATCGGCTCGTCACCGGGGTCACGTGGACAGACGGCGATCTCTGGCACGGCGTGATGTGCGAGGAGGGCGGGCCGCCGTCGGAGCTCCGCCGCGTCGACGCCCAGAGCGGCGAGGTCCTGGATCGGCTCGCGCTCCCGGAGAGCGTGCGCCTCTCCGGCGTCGAGGCGGACGAAAGCGACCGCCTGTGGTGCGGCGATCCGGCGACAGGCAGGCTCCGCGCGGTGAAGAAGCCGAGCAAGGCGGTGTGACTCACCCGCGGGCGCGGGAGGGATACCGCGAGCGGCCCAGCACGCCGCCGGCGCCGATCGCGGGGGCGCGGAAGGGCGATGAGCGGAGCGCGGCGCTCCGGGATCGACCCGCCGGGCGCAGCGGGGCCGGGTTTCGAGACAAACTTACAGCGTGAGTGACGCGGCACCGACAGGGATCGGCGGGATCATTGCTCGCGGCGATGATCAGAACCGTAACCTTCGGGAATTTGAAGGCGCGTAACGCGCGCGCCGATTTCCGCGTCAAGGCGGTGCCCCCAAGAGAAGAGAAGCGGTTCGCGAGTGCGGCGAGATTGACTTGCGGAGTGCGTTTGGACTGCCAGCCGTCCTCGACGGGAGCGGTGTCGATCGACGCCGCCTGCCCAGGTGGAGATCCGGTATGAGCTTTCGATCGTTTGGCTGGATCTTCGGTTTGGGTTCGTTGGCTCTCGCCTGCACCGGGCAGATCGGCGATCCGTCCTTGGAAACAGCCGGCGGCGAGACCGGCGGCGACATTCCCCCGCCGCAGGCCGACGGCAGCTTGCCGTACGCGGCGCCGCAGCCCGCCTCCGAGGCGCTGCGGGCCCGCACGTGGCTGCTCACCCCGGAAGAATACGGTCGTTCCGTAAAAGACCTGCTCGGCGTGCCGGTCGACGTCTCCGACATGGATCCCGTGCCGGACAACGGCATCTATCCGAACCTGTCGACCAGCGGGCTCGTCCGTGTGACCCTGGCCGAGCAGTACGCGGCCAAGGCCGAGGCCGCGGTGCTCGCGCTGAGCGATCAGCAGCTCCGCGCGTTGATCCCGTGCGGGAAGGTCGACGCCGCGTGCAAGGCGGACTTCGTGCGCGCCGCGATCCGCAAGGCGTTCCGGCGGCCCGCGACGGCGGAGGACGTGGCCAGCTACGGCGAAGTGTTCGATCTCGCCGCCGCGTCCGGGGATTCGGCGCTGCCGTTCCGCTGGGTGCTGAAGGGCGTGCTGACCTCGCCTTATTTCTTGTACCGGACCGAGATCGGCGCGCCGAGCGACGAGGCGAACGCCGCGTTCCGGCTGACGGACCACGAGATCGCGACCTTCCTTTCGTACAGCGTGCTCGGCGCGCCGCCCTCCGCGACGCTGGTCGCCGCCGCCGAGCGCGGCGAGCTGGCCGATCCCGCGCTGCTCCCCGGTCACATCGACCAGCTGCTCTCGGCGCCGGGCGCCGCCGAGCAGCTCGGTCATTTCCTCGTTCAATGGTTGCGGTTGCACACGTTCGAGGCCGAGGTGGAGAAGTTCGAGGACGTGTTCCCCGGCTTCACGGAGGTGAAGCCGGCGATGTTCGCCGAGACGCAGAGCTTCCTCCGCGTGAACGGGGGCATGCAGGGCTCGATAGCGAGCCTGCTCACGGCGCCTGTGCCCGATGCCGATCCCGCGCTCTCCGCGTTTTACCGCAGCGACCCGTCTGGGGCGATGGACACCGCGCGGAGCGGCCTGCTCTCCCTCGGCTCCGTGCTCGCCAAGACAGCCAAGCAGTACCTCACGTCGCCGACGCTCCGCGGCCTGTTCATCCGCGATCAGCTGCTGTGCCAGCACATCACGTTGCCCGAGGACTTCACGCCGCCGCCTATCGAAGAGAGCGAGCTGCGCCTGGCCCCGAAGACCACGCGCGAGCTGTACGAGACGCACAACGCGCAGGCGGCCTGCAAGAGCTGCCACTCGCTGACCGACAGCGTAGGCTACATGCTCGAGAACTTCGACGGCGCGGGCCGCTATCGGACGCTCGAGCAGTACAAGAGCCCGTCGCTCACCGCGCCGGTGGCCGCGCCGCAGCCGATCGACGCGGCGGGGCGGCTGATCAACACCGACGTCGACGGCGAGTACGACAGCGCCGCCGGGCTAGGACGAGCGCTGTCGCGCAGCACCTGGGTCCGTGAGTGCGTGGCGCGGCAGGCCTTCCGCTTCTATTTCGGTCAGGTCGAGTCGGCGCGCGGTATTCCGCCGGTCGTGCAGGGCACGGCGGCGCTGGACCGCACCGGCACCCTGCGCGACCTGCTCGTGGCGCTCCTCTCTTCGCCGAGCACGGTCGAGCGCGTGCGCGAATAGCTCCGATCATCGAGGACCGAACATGCCCAAGCCCTTCGACGTATCGAGACGGGATCTCCTGAAGACGGCGGTCGGCGCGATGTTCCTGGCGCCGCTGCTGCGCCACCGCGTTGTCGAGGCGCAGACCGTCGTGCCCAAGCGGCTGGTGCTGATCTTCACGCCCGACTCGCACCCACCGGAGTGGTGGCCGACGGGCAGCGGGTCGACGTTCCAGCTCCAGGAGCCGCTCGCCGATTTCCGTGGCCTCGAGAGCGACATGTTGTTCTTGCGCCGGCTCGACCATGCGTGGACGGTCGGGAACCATCACGAGGCGGGCATGGCGCAGCTGTTCACGGGCGCGCGCTTCATCGACGAGAGCTCACACCACGCGAACGGTCCCTCGCTCGATCAGATCCTGCTCAAGAACTCCGACCTTCGCGGCGGCACGCCGCTCGCGAGCATCCACCTGTGCGTCGCCGATCGCGGCGGCGCCGACAAGCGCCATATCATCTCGTACAGCGGCCCCGGCCAGCCCATGACGCACACGGCCGACCCCGCGCGCGCGTTCAGCACGATCTTCAGCGGCGTCACCTTCGACGGCTCCGCGCCGACCTCGACGCCCGGCTCGACGCCGGATGCCGTCGCGGCGGCGAAGCGCAGCGCCGACCAGCGCATCCTCCAGATCAACACCGGCGAGCTCAAGACCATCCAGCGCTTCCTCGGCCAGGCCGAGCGCCAGAAGCTCGAACTCCACGTGGAGGCGCTGTTCGAGCTGGAGCAGCGCATCGCGGGCATGGGCGGCGGCACGTCGGGCCCGGTTGGCGCGGCGTGCGAGCGCGCGGACACCTCCGGCTACAACGGCAGCACCAACAACGCGACGACGATCACGCGCTGGGCGCAGATCCAGGCCGACATCATCGTGAGCGCGTTCACGTGCGATCGCACGCGGGTCGCGGACTACCACTTCAGCTTCTCCGGCGGCCACCACGAGGGCCTGCTCGGCTTCGGCCAGAGCTGGCACGACGTGGTCGCGCACGTCAGCCGCACGAACGACAGCGTAAGCGTCGGCGGTGAGCCGATGACCACGCGCCAGGCCTTCATGCTGTTCGATCGCTTCTGGGCGAGCCACGTCGCGTACCTGGCGAAGAGGCTCGCGGGCATCCGCGAGGGCAGCGGCACGATGCTCGACAACACCATCCTGCTCTGGGGCGTGGAGAGCGGCACGAACCACAGCCACAACCCGAAGGACATGCAGTACCTGGTCATCGGCGGGAAGAACCTGGGCGTGAACGTGGGCCAGTACATCAACAACACGACCGCGCAGAGCTCGAACAAGCTGCTCACGTCGGTGATGAACGCGCTCGGCTACGCCGCGACGGGCATCGGCATCGAGCCGAAATGCGGGCCGCTGCCCGGCTTCCTCGCCTGACGCGCGCTCGAGGCAGGGCTGCATGCCTCGCCCGGCCCTCCCGCCGATGTAGAAGCCACGCGCGGCTCCGAGCTGACCCCTCCGACACAGAAAGGCCCACCGAGGCACACGCGATCTTCTACGACGCAGCAAAACCTCGCACTCCACGGGAGCCCCCGGCCTGGTCCAGCGTTTGCTTTCCGCGCCCTCGAAAGGTGGCGCTCATGTTGAGGTGCTTGGCGATGGTTTGCGTTTGTCTGCTCGTGTCCGCCTGTGGCAGTGGCCAAGGCGGGGACGGCGGTGGCAGCGGAGGATCTGACAGCAGCGGTGGGGCGGACGGCGGCGGCGGCAGCGGCGGCGCGGTCGATTGCTCGGCGTTCGACGGCGACGAGCCGGGAACCCAGGTGACGTTCACGGTGACGAACCACCGCGCGACGCCCATCTATTACCGCGGGGCCGAGTGCATCGAGCGCTTCCGTGTCGGTCCGGAGGGCGGGCCCCCCGGGACGGCAGATCGCCCGAGGGCGGCGCTGACCTGCGAAGAAGTCCAGACGTCAGACGACTGGCCGCTCGACTGCCTCGACGGGAGCGCGATCGAGATCGCCGCCGGACAGAGCGCGACCTTCCATTGGACCGGTCTGCTGTACGAGCCCGAGGAGATGCCGATCGCCTGCTCGGCGCAGCCGGACAATCCTTTCGCGGCACACTGCCTGCGCGCCGTCGCCGTGCAGCCCGGAGCGTTCGAGATCGCCCTCGATCTCTTCGGCGCGGCCACGTGTGAAGGCGGTCTGTGCTCCCTTGACGAGCCGTTCACCGTCGAACAGGGGTTCTCGTACCCCGACGACACGGCGGTCGCGATCGCGGTCGACTGAGGTCGCGACCTCGAGCCAGCCTTCAGCGCCTGGAACGGGGGACACCCTCCCGTTCCATTTGTCGCAAAAGCGGAGATTGGATGGGCGAGAGGCAGCGACCGACCCAGACCGCTGCGGACACCGCCCCATTCGACGGGTCGGGTTACCCGCCCTTGCGTCGAAACTCCACGAAGAACCGCACCGGGCCGTCGGGGTCGACGTGGTGCAGCACCTCGGGCACGACGATCCCTGGGGTCTCTGGATCAAGCGTGAGCTCTCGACCGCCGAGCCCATCGATGCGGTAGCGGAGCCGCCCCGAGATCACGTGGATCACCCCCCACACGCCGGGCTTTGTGGAATGTTCCTTTCGCAGGCCGGAAGGGATCGTGACCTCGTCGAAATCGGCCGTTCGCTTGTACGCGATCAGCCCGTCGGGTAGCTCGAGGCGATCGCAGCGCACGCAGTCGAGCTCGGTGCCGAGCATCGATGCGCGGCCCTCGGAGGTGACGACCCAGGGGCGCGAGAAGAAGGGAGGCTTGTGCCGGACGTGCTGGCCGTGTCCACAGCTCAGCTCGGCCACCCAGTCGTTCACATCGTCCTGGTGGTAGCCCGTGATCGATCGACGCATCGCCTCAATCTACTCCGCCAGGGGCCTGGCCGCGATGCAAGGCAAGGTGCGCTGTCCCGATCCAGCAGGAGCCGCGGAGGCGCCGCTCGAGGCCGAGTCGGGGTTTGCGCCCCCCGAGGTGCTACGCGCCCAGGAGCGCGCGCATCGCAGGCGCGATGACGTCCGCGACCGCGCGGCGGTGGGAGGCGGCCAGCGCCGCGCCGTCGAGGCGCCCGTGCGCGGCGAGGGCGTCGGCCTCGGCGCGCGGCGCCGCGGCGTCCGGCGGAGGCGCGGCGAGGCCCGCTTCGAAGGCCTCGGAGACGGCCCGGCGCACCGGCTCGCCGCCCGTCTGGAGCGCCCAGGCCACGAAGCGCCACGCGAGCTCGGCGTGCCGGGCCTCGTCCTCGGCGATCGTGGCAAGGGCGCTCCGGACCGCGGCGTCGGCGGCGCGCGAGAGCTGCTCGACGGCTTGCACGGCGGCGAGCGTCTCGCCGACGCACCCCTCGCGGACGGCGCGCGCCGCGAGATCGGGCAGGTCCGAGGCGACCTCGACCCGCCCCCCGAACGCGAACGGCGCCGGCTCGAGCGCTGCGCCGGCGTACGCGCTCGCCAGGCCGAAGCAGAGCGCCGCGTGGCGCACCTCGTCGCCCGCGGCCTCGTGCGCCGCCGCGAGCATGTCCGCGGGGGCCCCGACCGCCATCAGCTCCAGCGCGAACCGCGAGAACGAGGCGACCGACGCGTGCTCGAGCAGGGCGTCGCGGAGCCACGCCTCGGCCAGCGCGGCGCGGGTCGCCTGCGGCAGCGCCGCGACGTCCGGGCGCGCCGCGGCGCCCCATGCGCTCGTCTCGCCCCGCCGCGCCGGCGCGGTCCGGGCGCGCTCGCCCACGAGGAACGGGCGCCCCGAGACGCTGCTGCTGCAGGTCGCCAGGAACTCGTAGCAGCACTGCCCGTCGCGCAGGACGGGTTCATAGATGTGGGTGTACCAGCAATCCAAGGGCAAACCGGGCGGTCGAGGGAGCGCGGAGCCGTACGGGGTGAGCGATGGGCACACGCCCGCGGGTGAGCCGTCGAGGCCGCCCTCGCCGGTTGCGCCGCCGGCCCCCCCGGCTCCGCCCTGTAGCCGGTCGTCCAGCTCGATACAGAGCGTCCTCTCATCGGTCGCCAGGCCGCCGCCGCCGGCTTGGATCGACGTGACCGTAGCGACGCTCGGCGCGCCACCCCCGCCATCCCCGCCAATTCCTCCACGCGCCCCCGAGCTCTCGTCGCTCGACGCGGCGCCGCCACCACCGTCGCTCCCGGCGCGGTCCTGGAGGACGTTGCCGCCGCAAGCGGCGCCTCCGACAGCCACGTTGACCGCTGCGGTGGCGAGGATTGCGCGCGTCAGCTGCTGCGCGAGAGCGAATCGAAACAGGATCGGAGAGGGGGTGTTGGCCATGGGGCCGTATCACAGCAGCATCCGTACCAGCGCGGGATCCGCAGGGATCCGCGCTTCAGCGCCGGAATGGCCGGCACAACGTGCTACAGCGTGGCGCAGCCCGGTCTGCACCGACTGCGCCCTCCGCCGTGGCGCGCCCTCGCGGGCTGCGTTGAGCTCCTGTCCGCCGAGCGCTGCGCCGCGCCCGCCTGGCGTCGCGCTGGCCGTCCAGGTTCCGGCGCGACGCGACGTCGCCGGCTGCGCTCGTCTCCGCGGTCGCCGCGGGATCGCGCGGCGCTCCGCTCCGCCGCTCCGCGGTCGCTGCTGGTATAGAGGCGCTCATGACCCTCCTCCGAGACGTCCTTTCAGCGCTGGAGTCGATCGCGCCGCTCCGGTTCGCGGAGCCCTGGGACAACGTCGGCCTGCTCGCGGGCGACCCGGCGCGGCCCTCGTCGGCGGCGCTCCTCGCCATCGATTACACCCCTGAGGTCGCCCGGGAGGCGCGCGATCTCGGCTGCGATCTCGTCGTCGCCTACCATCCGCCCCTCTTCGAGGCCGTGAAGCGCGTGGTGGCGCCGAGCCCCCTCTTCGCCGCGATCCGCGACGGCATCGCGCTGTACTCGCCGCACACAGCGCTCGACGTCGCCGAGGGCGGAACGAACGACGTCCTCGCCGACGCGCTCGGCATCTCGGCGGACCGCGCGCCGCTCCGGCGGGCGCCATCCAAGGCATGGCAGCACAAGCTGGTCGTCTTCGTCCCGGAGGCTCACGCCGACGCGGTGGCCGACGCGCTCGCCGAGGCGGGCGCGGGCCGGATCGGCCGGTATTCGCGCTGCAGCTTCCGCACGCTGGGGACGGGCACGTTCTTCGGGGAGGAGGGCACGAACCCCACGGTCGGCGAGAAGGGCCGGCTCGAGCGCGTCGCCGAGGTGCGGCTGGAGATGGTCTTCCCCCGCGATCGGACCGCCGCGGTCGTGCAGGCGATGCGCGCCGCGCACCCGTACGAGGAGGTGGCGTTCGACCTCGTCGAGCTCGCCGCCGAGCCGCTCAGGGCCGGCATCGGGCGGATCGGGCCGCTCGCCGGCGCCGCGCCGGTCTCCGAGCTGCTCGGCCGCATCAAGGCGGGCCTGGGCGTCGACGCGCTGCTCGTGGCCGGCTCCGAGCAGCGCGCCGTGTCCCGCGCGGCCACGTGCGCAGGCGCGGGCGGCGCGCTCCTCGACGACGCCATCGCGCAGGGCGCGGAGCTCTACCTGACCGGCGAGCTGCGCCACCACGACGCCCTCAAGGCGGCGAGCGCGGGCGTCACCGTTGTGTGCGCGCTGCACTCGAACAGCGAGCGCGCCGCGCTGAAGCGCCTCGCCGAGCGCCTCCGCGCCGCGGTGCCGTCGCTGCGCGTCGACGTCAGCGCGCGCGACCGGGATCCGTTCTCGATCCGCTGACGCCGCCGCAGGACGCGACGGCAGCGGCCGAAGGAGATCGCCCTCCCGGCGTCGGCCTGGAGGCAGGCCGTGGGCGGCGCCGGGGTTCGGCCGGCGAGGCCCGCGCGCGTTCAGCGGGCGGCTGCCGCGCCCTGGACGTCGTGGCGCATGGCGTGGCGGATGCCTGCCTGGAGCGTCCCGTGCGTGACGAGCCCGTGCAGATCCGCGCCGAGGCCCACGAGCGTCTGCGCGACCTCGGACCGTATGCCCGTCAGAATGAGCTCGGCGCCGAGCAGCCGCACGGCGGCCGCGATCCGCAGCAACGCGTCGGCCACCTTGGTGTCGACGATGCTCACGCCGGTGATGTCGAGGATCGCCACGCGCGCGCTCCTGGCCGTGATGCCGGAGAGCAGCGTTTCCATCACCTGCGCGGCCCGGCGGCTGTCGACGACCCCGATGATCGGCATGATCAAGACGTGATCGCTGATCGGGATGAGCGGCGTGGACAGCTGGAGCAGCGCCGTCGACTGGCGCCGGATGGTCTGCTCCGTCTCCCATCGCTCCGTGACGTCTTGCCACGAGCCCACGATCTCGCACAGCGCGCCGCCTTCCCCGCGCACGAGCTTGCACTCGTCGTGGATGCGCCGGTAGACGCCGTCCTTGCGCAGCCATCGATACTCGTACACCAGCGTGCCGCGCGCCGGCAGCTCGGCGAGCTCCGCGAGGATCGATCCCCGGTCGTCGGCGTGGATCCGGTCGCGCCAGAACGCTGGATCCCTCAGGAGCTCCGAGGGCGTGTAGCCGAGCTGCGCGGATACGTTGTCGCTGACGAACGTGACCCCGCGATAGCCGCCATCGAATTTCGCGCTGTAGAGCACGACGCGGCACGACGCCAGGAGGTGCTGGAGGCGCTCGTCCGCAGCGCGCCGCTCGGCCGCGGCGCGGTCGCGCTCGGTCACGTCGCGCGCGAGGGCGTACAGCGTCTGTCCGTCCGGCGCGACGCTGGAGTTCCATTCGAGCCGTAGATAGTGCCCGTGCCTGTGCCGGTAGCGGTTCGTGAAGGAGACGAGCTCCTGTCCGGCGCTGAGCTGCTCGACCGCCTTGAGGGTCGACTCCCGATCGTCGGGGTGGACGAACGAGAGGAAGGGCTCGGCCAGCAGCTCGTCGAGCGAGTAGCCGAGCAGCTGTTGCCAGCGCGGGTTGAGCTGCTTGAACCGACCGTCCACGCCGGCGATGCAGAGGAGGTCGAGCGACATCGCGAACAAGCGCTCGCGGTCGGCCAGGTGCTGGGGCTCTTTGTCGCCGTCTCGCGACGCGCCCCGCGGTCGGGGCGAAGGCCCCGGGCCAGCCGAGCTCGCTTCTTTGCGATCGCGCTTCGGTGCGCTGCGATTGCGCTTCGGTGCGCTGCGATCGCGCTTCGGTGCGCTGCGATCGCGCTTCGCTCTATCGCTCCTGTCGGTCGCTGTCGTCATAAGCTACCCCCTCGCCTTTCGTATCGTCACGGTTGTCCCGCGCCCGCACTCCGACGCGATGTCGAACGCATCCATCAGGCGCTGGACCCCTTTCAATCCGAGTCCCATGCCCGTTCGCGAGCGGAAGTCCGGCCGCAGCACGGCCTCGATATCCGCGATACCCGGGCCGTCGTCGGACGCGATGATCTCCAGGACGTCCGGCTCGCCGCCGATCGGACGGACGACGATCGTGCCCGCGCCGGCATACTGAACGATGTTGTTCCCGAGCTCGGCGACAGCCGTCGCGACCTTTGTCTGATCGACCGCGGAGAACCCGAGATCGCGGCCCGCGCTCCACGCCGTCAGGAACGCCTGCGCGACGTCGTTTTCGGTGCGCACGCCGATGGTCACTCCCGAGGAGCAGACCGACCCGCCGGATTGGCCTGCTCCGGCCGAGCACCTCGGCGCCAGGCCGAGGCGTTTCGGGCGGATCGACGGCGCGTCCGTCCTGGGCCGCGGCTTCATCGCGGTGTCGCCGAGGTGAAGGGCCCCGCCGCCGTCGCGAGGTCGTGGTCTGGGCGCTGCGCTGGCGTCGACGCCGGCGCTTGATTCATCGACACGGTCGAGGGGGGGAGCGAGAGACCGTGCGGCTCCCGCGCTCGCCACGCGGGAGCCGTGCCCCTGCGCTCTGCGCTCCTTGGCCCTGACGCTCCGCGAACCCCCCGGACAACGGCCATGATCGCTCCTTTGCCGCCATGATGTCCCCAGCGGCACCACGGCAGAACGACGGCTACCTCTGTGCGCTCTGCCCCAGGCGAATCACCACGCGATCTCCGTGCGGCAGCGTGGCGGCGTCGGCGATGCGTCGACGATGATCAAAAAGAGAGGTTACAAACTCAATCGGGCGCGTCCTGAATCAATCTATGTCAACGCCCTACCACCGGATCCATGGCGTACAGGCAACGTAGGATACGGCGCGGGTGTGGCCTCCGCAGGGACAGCGCGGGTCGTCCTGCCCGGATGGGTAAGGACCGGTGGCCTGGGTAGCGGTTCAGACCGGGAGTGGTGTGTTCGTGGTGCGGGTCGACTGATGGCCAACGGCACGATGCGTCTTGAAGGGGTCGCGCAGCCGCGGGCCGATTCGTCAGCGCGGTATCGGGTCGCGACCGAGCACGAAGGGACACTGCTGACGGTCGCGGTTCACTGCCGGATCGCCGGTCTTCCGTTCGAGAGCCAGGCGCTGGCAGCGGGGGGTCGTCAGCCGACTCGGCCCGGTGGTGACGGCCGATCCGCGGCGATGGCGCCGCCATCGGGCGCCATGAGCGTCGCCCTTCAGATCTGCAAAGGTGTGCAAAGCCGCTGGACGAAACGGCCTCCCGCGATCAGGTTGCCGGCCCTCATGCGCGACCACGCCACGCCACCCGCCCCCGATCTGCGCGCGGATGCTGTCGTACCCTCGCCGCCCTCGCCCGGTCCACGCCGCGGCGCAGGCGTCTGGGCGACGCTCCGCGACGCGGTCCGCGGCGGCGAGCACGACTTCACCACGGGATCCATCGACCGGGCGATCGCCCTGCTCGCGATCCCGATGGTCATGGAAATGGTCATGGAGTCGCTCTTCGTCGTTGTCGACGTCTTCTGGGTGTCGCGGCTCGGCGCCGATGCCGTCGCCGCCGTCGGGCTCACGGAGTCGCTCCTCGCGCTCGTGTACGCCATGGCGATGGGCCTCGCGGTCGCCGCGTCGGCGACGGTCGCGCGTCGGGTCGGCGAGGGGCGCCCCGAGGAGGCGGCCGCCATGGCGGGGCAGGCGATCACGCTCGGCCTGCTCATCTCGCTGCCCATCTCGGCGGTCGGCGCGCTGCTCGCGTCGCGGCTGCTCGCGGTGATGGGGGCGACCCCCGGGGTGATCGCGACCGGCACGCCGTTCGCGGCCATCATGCTGTTCGGCAACGCGACGATCCTGATGCTGTTCGTCATCAACGCGATCTTCCGCGGGGCCGGCGACGCGGCGCTGTCGATGCGGGTGCTCTGGCTCTCGAACGCGCTGAACATGGCGCTCGGCCCGTGCTTCATCTTCGGCCTCGGCCCGTTCCCGGAGCTCGGCGTGGCCGGCGCGGCGGTCGGGACGACGCTCGGCCGCGGGGCCGGCGTCGCGCTGCAGATCTTCTTCCTCACGCGCGGCAGCGGCCGGGTGCGCGTGCGAGCGCGGCACCTCGTCCCCGATCCGGCGGCGCTCACGGCCCTCCTGCGGCTCTTCGCGAACGGCGCGTTCCAGTCGATCATCGGCACGGCGAGCTGGATCGGCATGGTGCGCATCCTCGCGCCCTTCGGGAGCGCGGTGCTCGCCGGCTACACGATCGGGATGCGCGTCATCGTGTTCGCGATCCTGCCGGCGTTCGGGCTCTCGAACGCCGCCGCGACGATGGTCGGGCAAAACCTTGGCGCGGGGCGCCCCGACCGGGCCGAGGCCGCCGTGTACCGCGCGGGCATCTGGACCACGGTCATGCTCGGCGCGGTGGGCGTTGTCTTCGCGGTGGGCGCCGGCGCCATCGTCGGCGCGTTCTCGGACGACGCCGAGGTGCTCCGGTTCGGCACGCAGGCGCTGCGGATCGTCTCGTGCGGGTTCCTGTTCTACGGCTTCGGCATGGTGTTCACGCAGGCGTTCAACGGCGCCGGCGACACCTGGACGCCCACGCTGCTGAACTTCGCCTGCTTCTGGCTCTGGGAGATCCCGCTGGCCTGGGGGCTCTCGCGCGCCGCGGGGGTCGGTCCGGCGGGCGTCTTCATCGCGATCGCGGTGGCGTTCTCGACGCTCGCGCTCGCGGGCGGGCTCGTGTTCCGCCGCGGCGCGTGGAAGCTGCGCCGCGTCTGAGGGGGCGAAGGCGGGCGGCTGCCGGGCCGAGCGAGGTGGTGCTGCGCCGTGCCGACGCCCTCTTCGAGGATCTCACGGTGATGTATGTGAGCCGATCGGACGGCTTTGGTCACGAATCCCAGCGAACGCGGAGGCCGGGGTAGCGGGAGACGAGCTCATCCTTGCTCACCAACTCCGCGTTGTGCTCCATGGCCGTCGCGATGATCACCGATCGATCGGATCTCGGTGCAAATCGGGCAGAGCTGCCGACTTGGCCGCAATCCGCGGAGTCAGGGGAAGCAGGACAAGGCCTGCTTGGTCGATCGCCTTCGTGAAGAAGTCCTCAACGGAGACCGGGAGCACGACGCGCCCCTTCTTCGCAAGCCAGGCGACCTCTAGGCAGGAGACCGACGCGATGCCTACGGGTCCAGGCTCATGCTCGATGAGCGCCTTCGTCTTCGAAGGAAGATCGGCTGCGGTGCCTTGGATCCACCAGAGCCAGGTGTGCGTGTCGAGGACGATCACGCGTCGCTCACGCCCCAGTCAGGCTCATCGATGGCTGGGGTGACCACGTCGCCCAGGATCTGGAGCCCAGACAGCTCCGCAGGGGGCCGGCGCATGGGGGTTGGCGGCGGAGATGGCTCTTCGAGCACTAGAAAGATCGCCTCGACGCGCGCGCGAGGAGGGAGGACCGGCATTTCCTTCAGCTTGCCTTGCTCGTCGGTCTCGAGCAGCGCTCGGTGCGCCTGCATGCATGGACGCTAGCACGGTCGCGCGGGAGCGCCGAGCTGCGGCGCCGCTACCGCGCGGGCCGCGCGAGCCAGGCCTCGATGAGCTTCCTGGCGATGCTGAGCGGCGGCGGCAGGAGCGGCAGCGCGTCGCGGTGGAACCAGCGCGCGTCCTCGAGCTCGCGCGTGTCGACGCGGAGATCGCCGCCGGCGTAGCGAGCGGTGAAGCCGACCATGATCTGGTGGGGGAAGGGCCACGGCTGGCTGCCGAAATAGACGACCTCGGCGACGTCGACGCCTGTCTCCTCGTGGACCTCGCGCGCGACGCACGCCTCCAGCGTCTCGCCCGGCTCGACGAACCCGGCGACGAGGCCGTACATGCCCGCAGGGAACCGCGCCTGGCGCGTCATCAGGACGCGCGGGCCGTCCTCGACGAGCACGATCGTCGCCGGCGTGATCCGCGGGAAATAGCTGCTCGCGCAGCGGACGCAGCGCTTGACGCGCTCGTCCTGCCCGGCCTCGAGCTCGGCGCCGCACGCCGCGCAGTACTGGTGGGCCCTGTCCCAGTGTTGCACCTGGTACGCCGTGCCCGCGATCTCGAACAGCTCCGGATCGATGCGCCCGTGGAGGCGGCGCAGCGAGACGTAGGCGTATCCCGCCGGCGCCGGCGCGCCCTGCGCGAGCTCCGCGGAGCGGCAGGCGCGCCCGTCGAGCTCGCCGAGCGGCTGGTCGCGCACCACGAGGACGCCGAGGTCGGCGAGATCGGCCACGAGGGGGATGTCGAAGCGGTCTCCGCCGCCGTCTTCCGACACGCGCGCGCGGACGAGGAGATCGTCGCCGTGGAACGCGAACCACGCGATCTCGGCGGGCGCGGAGCTGGGACGGCCGAGCCCGGCGCGGAAGCGGGAGGACGGCATGGCGTTACCGGGGGCAGAGCCGCGCGGGCTCCCCGTCGAGGCGTCGCTCAGGTGAGCCGATCGGCTGCATGCGGGGGAGCCTAGAGCACCGATCCCATTGAAGTCCCGAGGAAATCAACAGAAGGGAAGACAAACCGCAAGGGCGCAAGGGGCGCAAGGGGAGGCAAGAAAACATCTCGTCTCCGATCCATTGCGCCCCTTGCGCCCTTGCGGTTTCTCTCTTCCCCGCATTCCTTGCCCTTGGAGGCGTTGCGGAAACGTCGATGTCGCTCTCCTCGTGCGATGTGCCTGCGCCAGGGAACGCGCTGAGACGAGGCGTCGCCCCGCGGGCTCACGCGGGGCCGGCGAGCGTCGCGGCCCAGGCGAGCGCGACGAACGCGACCTCGACGTCGTTCTTCTTCGGGACGAGGCGCTTCGTCTCGATGCCCTCGCCGGCGCGCAGCGGGAGCTGCTCCAGCGCGGCGAGCTCGGCGGCCTGCGCGGCGTGGAGGTCCCGGAGCGCGGCGTCCGCCTCGGTCCATTCCTGGCGCGCGCGCTCGAGCTTCGCGGCGGCCTTGTCGCGCTGGGTCCCGGCGCGCCGCGCGGTGTCCCGGCCGGCGACGAGCCCGAGGAGCGCGGCGCCGACCGCGCCGGGGAGCGCGGCCACCTCGGCCTCGGCCTGGTCGTACCGCGCCTTGGCGGCGGCGATGCGCTCGCCGAGGCGCGCGATCCTGGGCGCGAACCGGCCGACGACCTGCTGCTGCTCGGCGGCGGCGAGCCGGGCCGCGGCGGCGCGGCAGCGGGCGGTGAACGCCTCGACGGACTCACCGTCGTCCTGCGCGAGCCCGAGCTCCCTGTGGACGGCCACCGCGGCCTCGGTCGTGCGGTAGGCGTGCTCCCGGAGCGCGCGCGCCGCGGCCTGCGCGGCGGCGCGCTTCGCGAGCGGGGCGGGCAGCTCGGCGAAGCGCGCGCCCGCGGCGGGCGCCGTGGAGAGCAGCGAGGGGTCGAGCCGGGCGACGCGCGAGAGATCCGGCTTGCCGTCGGGCAGGAGCGGTGCGGCGAGGAGCTGGCTCCGGTTGAGGGCGACGCCGAGCTTCGTGTCGCGCAGGTGGGCGATCACCGAGGCGGCCACCCAGGGGATGTACCGGAAGCCCTCCGGAGCGGCGGCAGGGGCGTGCGCATAGAGGCTCCGCCAGCCCTCGGGAGGCGGCGGGGGCGCCGTCGCAGCCGGCGATGGGGCCGGCGATGCCGGTGGGGGCGCCGGCGCCCCTGCGCGGGCGTCCGCACGAGCAGCGCCGCTGCGCCGCGCGGGCTGCGGTGCGGAGGGCGTGTGGCGCGGGTCGAGGACGACCGTGCCGCCTGGGCCCACGGGCGCGCGCTGGGCGCGGCGCGACGGATCGAGCGAAGCGCGTCTCGGATCTGGATGTGCGAGCCTCTGATCGAGAGAATCGACCCTGGGATCTGGATGTACGGACCTGGAATCCAGAGAATCGATCCTGGAATCTGGATGTGCAGACCTGGAATCCAGAGAATCGACCCTTGGATCTGGATGTGCAGACCTGAAATCCAGAGAATCGACCCTAGCATCTGGAGATACGGCCTTCGGATTCATTGAATCGCGTGTCGGCTCGGGCGCGGGCGGGGGAGGGGAGATGCTCCGGACGAGGCGGCCGATCTCGCGCCGGGTGACCGGGCCGCGCAGCCACGACAGGCTGAACCGCGTTTCGGCGAGGAACGACGGCGGCTGCATGTGGACGTCGCGCACGAAGAACGTGCGCGGGGGGAGCGCCTTCAGCGTGGCCGAGAGGGCCGCGGCCCCGACGCCGCCGGCGCCCCCGTCCGCGCCCGACAGCCCCTCGACGACGCGCTCGCGATCGGCGTCGGTCTGGAGCCGGCCCACGAACCACGCGCCGGCGTTCGAGAGCGCCTTGTAGTCGAGGTCCATCGGGTTCTGCGTGGCGAGCACGACGCCGACCCCGAAGGCGCGCGCCTGCTTCAGGAGCGCGAGCAGCGGCCGCTTTGTGGGCGGGTTCGCCGGGTGCGGGGGCAGGAAGCCGAAGACCTCGTCGAAGACCACGAGGGCGCGCAGGTCGCTCGTGCCGGAGAGGCCGCGCACCCACGAGAGCAGCTGATCGAACAGGAGCCCGAGGACGAGGAGCCGCTCGTCGTCGTCGAGGTGCGCGACGCTGACGATCACCGCCGGGGTCTTGCCGGCGCCGCCGCCGCCGCCGGCCTGCGGCGCGAGCCACGCCGCGACGTCGAGCGGCGCGCCCTTGCGCCACGTGGCGAACGTGGGAGAGGCGAGCAGGGTGTTGAGCTCGCGGGCGAGCGCCTGGCGCTCCTTGGGGGCGAAGAAGTCGTCGACGTCGAGGGCGCCCACGGCGGCGATCGGCGGCTCGGCCAGGTCCGCGAGCAGCTCCTCGAGCCCCGCGGCCCGCCGCGCGCGCAGCCGCCGCTCGGCGAGGTGCGCGAGCAGCACGTGCTCGCGGCTCCGGGCCGGATCCGGGTCGCGGCCGACGAGCCGGAGCAGGAGCGACAGCGAGGCCGAGAGCGCCTCGCGGGCGGCCTCCTCGTCCTCGTCCCAGAGCGGCGAGGGCGTCTCGAGCGCCGACAGCACGTGGACCGGCTCGCCCGCCGTGGTGCCCGGCGTCAGCAGGCGCGGGGCCATGCGGGCGCGGAGCGCGGCGACGTCGGCCGGGCCGAGCCCCGAGGAGGCGAGGCCGTCGCGCCACCGCGCCGCGAGCCCCCCGGCGACGTCGGCCGTCGAGCGGCCGTCGCGCGCGGCGGCGGAGGGGTCGATCCACGGCTCGAACTCGGCCGGGGAGAGCTCCGGGAACGTGAAGAGCAGGTTGGGCAGGTCGCCCTTCACGTCGACCATGAGCACCGGGACGCCCGAGCGCAGCGCCTCCTCGACGAGGACCATGACGAGCCCGGTCTTGCCGCTGCCGGTCATCCCGACGACCACGCCGTGGGTCACGAGGTGGTGCGCCGGGAGCTCGAACGGGCGCGCGTCGGCGGCGCCGGGATCGCCCGAGAGCGGGCGGGAGCGGCCCAGGGTGAAGGGGCGGGTCGGCATGAGGGCGGGCTCGTGCCATGGCGGGAGGGCTGTCGCAATGCTGGAGGGAGGGCGGGGATGCGCGGTGAGGCTTGGCGAGCGTGCAGGGCGGGGAGTCTCCGGACCCAGAAGGCACACGGCTCTACGACGCCGGGAGAAACGGGAGCGTGCCGTCACGGCGCGCGTGGGCCAAGCCAGCGCGCGGCGGACCTGGGTAGAGATCGACGATCTGACGTCGAGCGTGCCACCAGGTGGTAGGATCTACAGATGAACGCGGACGACATCCGGGCCTACAAGAGGCGCTGGGAGATGGTGGCCGAGGTCGAGCAGGAAGAGCTCGAGGCGATGTCTCCGGCCATGAAGTTCTGCGACCTCGCCATGCTCATGGGAGTGGCCCGGGGACTCGGTGGCTCGATCGATGCCGACAAGGAGGTGGAGGAGGTGCGCCGGCGCTGGAACCTGCTCGCCGAGCGCCTGGGTGTCTGATGAGCCGCTCGCTGGCGGAGCTCGAGGACGCGGTACGCGCGCTCCTCGCGTGGTCGGAGGCGTCCGGCGTCCCCGTGCTGATCATCGGCGGGGTCGCGGTGTCGATCCTGAGTAAGCCGCGCACGACGAGAGACGTGGATGTCGTCGCGTGGCTTCCGAACCACGACGAGTGGCCCGCCTTCCTGGCCGATGGGGAGCGGCATGGAATCGTTCCCCGCATCCCGGATGCGCTGGGGTTCGCGCTCAACTCCCGCGTCCTTCTGCTTCGACACGACCGATCCGGCGTTCCCATCGACCTCTCGATGGGTGCCTTGCCGTTCGAGGAGAACGCGGTTCGCCGCGCAGTTCCGACGGATCTAGGCGGCTTGCGCGTTCCGCTTCCCGTGCCCGAGGACCTCCTCGTCATGAAGGCCGTAGCCCATCGCTCGCGCGACCTGGTGGACATCGAATCGATCCTGAGCGCACATGCCGATGTCGACGAGAAATGGGTTGTCTCGACGGTTCGTGAGTTCGCCGAGGCGCTGGAATCGCCGGAGCTCGTGACCGATCTCGTGAAGTTGCTCCGCCAGCGAGCGCCGACGAAGGTGAAAAAGAAGACTCGCCCTCGGAAGCGATGATGCTCCGCGCGGCTTGATGGCGCGGGTATCCGGCGACCCCGTCGGTTCGGAGGCTGCGCTGGCGGACTTGCCACGATGGTGGTGCTCGCGTCGGGCTGCGCTGGGTCGGTGCCGGTGCAGCCTCCTCCGTCGAAGACGCCTGCCGCCGTGGCCAAGCCGCCCCCGCCGTCGAGGCGAGCGACGTCGCGGGCCGCGCGCGGTCGACGGCGCTCCCCGTGGGAGTGATGGAAGGTGCGCTGCCCGCGCACGCAATGCTCGCGGCCGAGGGAAGCGCATTCCACTCCCCCCGCATTCCGCCGCCTCACCCCCGACGCCCCGCATCTTCGCGTCAAAAAAGGTGCGAGCGCGGCTATAGTGTGCGCATGGAGGTCGGGCCATCGGAACCGGATGCCCCCGCGTCAACGGCGGGCATCCCAGCGATAGGCGAGGTCTTCGCGCAGAAATACCGCCTCGAGCGCAGCCTCGGCCGAGGCGCGATGGGCGCCATCTTCGCCGCGGAGCACGTCTCGCTGCGCCAGCGCGTGGCCGTCAAGTTCCTCCTCCCCCACGCGATGACGCTGCCCGGCGCCAGCGCCCGCTTCCTGCGCGAGGCGCGCGCCGCGGCGGCGATCCGGAGCGAGCACGTCGCCCGCGTCATCGACGTCGGCACCGCGGAGCTCGGCATCCCCTACCTCGTCATGGAGTACCTGCGCGGACGCGACCTCCAGAAGGAGAGCGAGGCGCGCGGCCCATTGCCCGTGTCCGAGGCGGTCGATTACGTGATCCAGGGCTGCGAGGCCGTCGCCGAGGCGCACGTGCGCGGCATCATCCACCGGGACCTGAAGCCGGGGAACATCTTCCTCACGACCGGCGCGACCGGCGCGCCCATCGTCAAGGTGCTCGATTTCGGCCTCTCCAAGTCGGCCGCCCCCGAGGACGACGGCAAGCTCACGGCGTCGGAGATGATGCTCGGCTCCCCCTGCTACATGTCGCCGGAGCAGGTGCGGTGCTCGAAGCACGTCGACGCGCGCACAGATATCTGGTCGCTCGGCGTCATCCTCTACCAGCTCCTGACCGCGCGGTTTCCCTTCGAGGTGTCCAAGATCTCGGCGCTCTTCGTCGCCATCGTCACGCAGGCGCCCACGCCGCCGCGGGTGCACCGGATGGATCTGCCGGCCCGGATCGAGGACATCATCCTGCGCTGTCTCGAGAAGGAGCCGGAGCTGCGCGTCCAGACCGTGGCGGATCTGGCGCGTGAGCTCGCGCCGTTCGGTACGGAGCACTCCACCCGCGCCCTGGCGCAGATCGAGGCGATCGCCCGGGGCAAGGCCTTTCCTTCGTCGCGGCCCCTCGGGCTCTCGGGCGACGGCGTCGCGAGCACGCTGCCGGCCGCGGCCAACGGCGGCCCGGGCGTGTCGTCCACGCTGCCGCAGCCGGACGCCGGCAACGGGGCGGGAGCCGGGCCAGGGCCCTGCTCCACGGTGGTCGCGCCCGGCGGAGGCGACCACGTGATCACCCTGCCCAGCCAGGGCGCCACGGTCGTCGCTCCCACAAGCAGCGACGCCCCGTCCAGCGAGCGGCGCACGCTCCCCATCGTGCCCTCCGAGGACGGGCCCACGATGGCCCTGGCGCGGAACAGCGGCCCCACGCCGGCCGCGGGGCAGGAGAGCGGGCCCACGCCGGCCGCGGGGCAGGAGAGCGGGCCCACGCCGGCCGCGGGGCAGGAGAGCGGGCCCACGCCGGCCGCGGGGCAGGAGAGCGGGCCCACGATGGCCCTGGCGCGGAACAGCGGCCCCACGCCGACCGCGGGGCAGGAGAGGGGGCCCACGCCGGCCGCGGGGCAGGAGAGCGGGCCCACGCCGGCCGCGGGGCAGGAGAGCGGGCCCACGTTGAAGATGGCGCGGGACGACCGGCCCGCGTCAGGGAACGCCCCGGAGGACGGCCCCACGCTGACGATGGCGCGCGACGACGGCCCCACGCTGACGATGGCGCGCGACGACGGCCCCACGCTGACCATGGCGCGCGACGACTTCCCCACGCTGACCATGGCGCGCAAGCGGGGAGCGCCGCTGACGCGGCTCGGGACGGGCGCGCGGGCGGTGCCGCTGACCCAGCCCGACGGGAAGGAGATCGCCGGAAGCAGGTACGACGGGACCGAACGCCGCGATCGGTGGCGCTCCCGCGCGTTCCGCTGGCGCCGCACCGCGGGCGCGTGGATCGCGGCCGCCACCGTTCTGCTCGCCGCCGTCGCGCTCGGCGCGACGCGCTGGCTGGGGCGCTCGGACGCGCCGGCGGCCCCCAGCTCGCCGTCGGGCCAGGGCGCGCTGACCGTCGCGAGCACGGCCGGCCACGCTCCGTCCGGCGCGCCCCTGCAGGCTCCCTCGGACGTCGAGCGCGCGGCCGCCCCGGAAGCGCTCGCGCAACCTCCGGAGCCGGCCGTGGCCGACACGCCCTCCGCGTGGGCCATCGGCGCCGCTGCCACGACGCCCGACCCCGACCCCGCAGCGGTCCCCGAACACCGCCCGCTCGCCGCCGAGCCCCCCAAGCGATGGCGGCCCGGCACCATCGGGCCCTCGCGCTCAGACCCTCACTCGGTGGAGGACGAGGTGTACGGCGAAGGTGCCAAGCGCACGTCCGGGCGCCTGGAGCCGATCCGCAACCAGCGGTAGACAAGCCCCGCGCTCTCCGCGTGCGGGCCTTCGTTGCCGCGCCGGGCGGACCGCAGGACAGGAACCATGGCGAAGAAGAAGCTCTCGGCCCGCGCCGCCCGGCGCGAAAGCGATCGGACGTCGGCGAAGCTCACCCGCGATCTCGAGCGGCTCGCGCTGCTCGAGCCGGGCCACACCCCCGGCCGCGCCATCGCCCTCGACGCGGCGTCGCAGGTCGAGGTGGCCGCCCGGTCGATCCCGTGCCCGCGCTGCCGCGGCGCCCTCCGCGTGGAAGACCACACGGCCGAGACGCTCGACGGTGTCCGACTCCGCGTCGCGAACGTCGCCTGCAGCGCGTGCGGCGCGCGTCGATCGCTCTACTTCCGGCTCGGCGGCGCGGCGCTCAACTGAGCCCGTCGAGGGGGCGTCAGTACCGGCGGGACGCTCTCGTCTTCCGGCTCGGCGCTCAACTGAGCCCGTCGAGGGGGCGTCAGTACCGCGGGACGCTCTCGTCGATGTGGATCGACCACGCGTCGATGCCGCCCTGGAGCGAGGCGACGCGCTCGTGGCCGAGCTTCTCGAGGAGGGCGGCGGCCGAGAGGCTCCGGACGCCGTGGTGGCAGTAGGCGACGACGAGCGCGCCCTCGCCGGGCGCGACCTCATCGGCCCGCTCCACGAGCTCGTTCAGCGGGATCAGCGTGCTGCCCGGCAGCGCGGCGATCTCGTGCTCGCCGGGCGTGCGCACGTCGAGGAGGTACACGGGCTCGCCCGCCTTCAGCTTCAGGAAGAGCTCTTTCACGGAAATCTGTTGGACCATGGCCGTGCTCGCGATCCCGCCGTGGGCGGTGCCGTGAAGGCCCCTACCTAGTCCAAGGAGCTCCCCCGGAGCAACGGGGCTCATCTACCTACCTACCCGCTCCTTCGCGAGCGCCGCGATCACCCCCACGAGCTCCGCCGGATCGAGGGGCTTGGCGACGTGCGCGTGGTACCCGGCGCAGAGCGCCCGCGCCTTGTCCTCGGCCCGCGCCAGCGCGCTGAGCGCGACGGCCGGCGTCGCCCCGCCGCGCGCCTCGCCGAGGGCCCGCACCCTGCGGATGAGCTGGAAGCCGTCCTCGCCCGGCATCCCCAGATCGCTGACGAGCACGTCAAGCCGCTCCCGCTCCAGGATGGCCAGCGCCTCGGCGGCCGAGCCGGCCGTCGTGACGGTCGCCTCGCACTCCTCCAGCACACGCTGGGCGACCTCGCGCGCGTCGGGCTGGTCGTCGACCACCAGCACCCGCACGCCGGCGAGCGAGGCGCCCGGGGGGTCGGCCAGCGCCTCGGCGCTCGGCGCGCTGGGGCGCTCCGCCGCGCCCCGCGCCTCCTGCGAGACGCCGGCGAGCGGGAGCCTCACCGTGAACGTCGCGCCCAGCGCCTCGCCCCGGCTCGCGACCTCCACGGTGCCGCCGTGCAGCTCGACGAGGTGCTTGACGATCGAGAGCCCGATGCCGAGCCCGCCGTGCTTCCTCGTCGAGGACGCGTCCGCCTGCCGGAAGCGCTCGAACAGGTGGGGGAGGAACTGCGGCGCGACGCCCATCCCGGTGTCGGTCACCGACAGCGCGGCGCTCGCGCCCACGCGCCGCAGCGCGACGTCGATCCGCCCCCCCGGGGGCGTGAACTTCACGGCGTTCGAGAGGAGGTTCCAGACGACCTGGTGGATCCGCGCAGGGTCCCCCCGGAGGGAGCTCGCCGCCGGGTCGATGCTCGAGGCGACGGTGATCCCCTTGGTCTCGGCCGCGAGCTGGATCGCCTCGAGCGCGCTCTGGATGACCATCGGCAGGTCGACCGACTGCACGTCGAGCCGCAGCTTCCCCGAGACGATCCGGCTCATGTCGAGCAGCTCGGAGACCATGTCGGCCTGGAGCCGCGCGTTGCGCTCGATGACCTCGAGCCCCCGCTCGAGCGTCTGCGGCTCGGGCGCCCGGCCCCGCAGGATGCGCGCCCAGCCGAGGATGGCGTTGATGGGCGAGCGCAGCTCGTGCGAGAGCGTGGCGACGAAGTCGTCCTTGACCCGGCTCACGCGCTCCGCCTCGTCGCGCGCGGCGCGCTCGCTCTCGAGCAGCTTCAGGCGCTCTTCCTCGGCCAGCCGCTCCGCGGTGACGTCCTCGGTGATCCCCATGAACGAGTCGACGGCGCCGTCCGGCCCGAGCTCGGGGATGATCCGGGCGCGGAATCGCCGCTCGCCCAGGCTGAACTCCAGCCGCTGCGGCCTTGTCGTCGCGAGCGCCTCGCGGCACGCG
The DNA here is from genome assembly GCF_051473855.1 of Sorangium sp. So ce375. Classification (NCBI taxonomy): domain Bacteria; kingdom Pseudomonadati; phylum Myxococcota; order Polyangiales; family Polyangiaceae; genus Sorangium; species Sorangium sp. So ce375. The sequence goes on along the minus strand of NZ_CP150335.1, from coordinate 6,116,036 downwards.
GCCGCGCTCGCCTCGATCACCTCGAGCGGGAGCCCGTTCTCGTGGGGCGTCTTGCCGATGTAGTGCTCCGGCGGGAACCCCATCACCGTCACCGAGGTGGGCGACATGAAGGTGCAGCGCAGGTCCAGATCCAGCCGGTAGATGATGTCGGGCGAGTTCGCCATCAGCGACGCGAGCTCCCGCTCGCGGGCGCGGAGCTCGTCCTCCAGGCGCTCGCGCTCGGCGATGACCCGCTGCGCCTCGTCGAGCGCCGCGCGGAGCCGGCCCTCGCTCTCGCGCAGCGCCGCCTCCGTCTGCTTGAGCTTGCTGACGTCCAGACAGATGCCGACCCAGGCGGTGATGTTGCCTTGCTCGTCGCGGACCGGGACGCCCCGGTTGAGGACGGGGTGGACGGCGCCTTCAGGGCCGAGATAACGGAGCTCCTCCTCGAACGGCTCACCCGTCCGCACGCATTGCTCGAAGATCGCGACCTTGTGCCGGTCGTCGGGGTGGAGCGAGTCGATCCACCCGTGCTCCGAGCACTGCTCCTGCATGATCCCGGCCATCCGGAGGAACGCGTTGCTGGCGTAGACGTTCCGTCCCTCGGCGTCGCTGACCCAGAGGCCATAATCGATGGATTCCCCGATGGCGCGGAAGATCTGCTCGCACTTCCGGATCGCCGCCTCCGTTTGCCGGTGCTCCGTGACGTCGAGCGCGATCCCGAAGCCGCCCTCTTCGTACCGACCCCCGGGCAAGAGACAGCCGCTCACAAGCATCGTCAGCCGCCTGCCGTCGCGGAGCCGGTAGGTCCGCTCGTAGGGTGTGAACGTCCACCGGCTCGACAGGAGCTCCGCCAGGGCGCGGTCGTCGGCGGCGCGATCCTCCGGCAACAGGTCGAAATCCCAGCGGACCAGGCCGGCGTCGAGCTCCTCCCGCGTGTGCGCCACGAGCTCCAGATACGCGTCGTTCGCCTCGACGATGCGCCCGCCAGGCATCCAGAACGCCATCGGGGCCATGTTGCTGTAGAAGATGTTCCGCAGCTTGGCCTCGCTCTCCGCCAGCGCCTGCTCCGCGGCGAGCGCCCGCTCCTCCGTGTTCCTCGGCGCGGTGATGTCCTCGACGAGCACCACCGCGCGATACGGCCTCTGCCGGGCGTCGCGGACGAAGACGCCGGTCACGTGGAGCCAGCGGACGCCGCCGTCCTTGCAGCGGCAGCGCATCTCGAACGTGAGCTCTTCCGCGTCGGCCTCGAGGAGCGAGCGCCACGCGGCGAACGAGCCCGTTCGGTCCTCCGGCAGCGCGAGATCCGACAGCTTCTTCCGGAGCAGCTCGCCCTCCGAGTAGCCCAGCAGCTGGCAGAGCGAGGCGCTGACGCAGAGGAGCCGCCCGCTCGCCGCGTCGATCTGCGCGGTACCCCTGCTGGGTGACCGCGTCGCCCAGACTGGCTGTCCGGCCGTCTCCCCCATCCGCTGACCCACCCCGATCCTCCATGCACCAGCCCGCTCGGCCGTGTGTGCATGGCGTTCCCCACCTGTTTCGTCCGGCCACGCTATCACGATCGCGTGACGCTGCGGGTGCCATGCGGCCCATCGCCTCCGTCCCCGGCTCGCCCGGAATGCCCGCACGGAGCCTGTTCCGTCTGTTGTGTCCTTCGTGTCTGTCGCCGGTTGCGCCTGCTGTGCCGGTTCCGTCGATGTCGCGTCGCCCGCGATCCGACCCGGACATGGAGGAGTTTGCTTGCATTCTCGCTGAAACCAGGCTTCTGCATGGTGCGCCCGCGCCACCACCGGGGCGCGCCCGACAGCCGCCATGGATCAAGCCGCCGCTCCGCTCTTCGCTCGCCTCCCGCCGTCGCCCCACGACTTCACGGCCGACGACCTCCTGAACGGCTTCCTCGACTACGTCGCCGAGCGGGGGCTCGAGCTCTACCCGGCGCAGGAGGAGGCCATCCTCGAGATCTTCGGCGGCAAGAACGTCATCCTCAACACGCCGACCGGCTCGGGCAAGTCGCTCGTCGCGGCCGCCATGCATTTCAAGGCGATGGCCGAGGGGATGAAGTCGTACTACACGTGCCCGATCAAGGCGCTCGTGAGCGAGAAGTTCTTCTCGCTCTGCAACGACTTCGGCCCTGAGAACGTGGGCATGTTGACCGGCGACGCCGCCGTGAACCGAGACGCGCCCATCATCTGCTGCACCGCGGAGATCCTCGCGAACATCGCGCTCCGCGAGGGCGAGAAGGCGCTGTGCGACTACGTGATCATGGACGAGTTCCACTACTACTCGGATCGCGATCGCGGCGCGGCCTGGCAGATCCCGCTGCTCACGCTGCCGCAGGCCAGGTTCCTGCTCATGAGCGCCACGCTCGGAGGCACCGAGTTCTTCCAGGAGGAGATCACGCGCCTGACAGGCGAGCAGACCGCCGTGATCAAGTCGACCGTGCGCCCGGTGCCGCTCGACTTCGAGTACCGCGAGACGCCGCTCCACGAGACCGTGGCGACCCTCGTGAAGAGCGGCAAGGCGCCGATCTACATCGTGAGCTTCACGCAGCGGGGCTGCGCCGAGGAGGCGCAGAACCTGATGAGCCAGGACTACTGCACCAAGGAGGAGAAGCGGGCGATCACCGCCGCCCTCGCGGGCGCGGGGCCGGGGTCCGCGTTCGGGGCCCCCTTCAAGTTCTCGAGCCCGTACGGCCGCGAGGTGCAGCGCTTCGTGAGGCACGGGATCGGGCTCCACCACGCGGGGCTCCTGCCGAAATACCGGCTGCTCGTCGAGAAGCTGGCCCAGCAGGGCCACCTCAAGATCATCTGCGGCACGGACACGCTCGGCGTCGGCGTCAACATCCCGATCCGGACGGTGCTGTTCACGAAGCTCTGCAAGTTCGACGGCGAGAAGACGGCCATCCTCAGCGTGCGTGACTTCCAGCAGATCAGCGGCCGGGCCGGCCGGAAGGGGTACGACACCCAGGGGAGCGTCGTGGCCCAGGCGCCGGAGCACGTCATCGAGAACATGAGGCTCGAGGCGAAGGCGGGGAACGACCCGGCCAAGCGGCGGAAGATCGTCAGGAAGAAGCCGCCGGAGAAGGGCTATGTGCACTGGGACCGGCAGGCGTTCGAGCGGCTGATCCAGTCGCCGCCCGAGCCGCTCGTGTCGCGGTTCCAGGTCACGCACGGGATGCTCGTCAACGTGCTCGGGCGCGAGGAGGGGGGCTGTCGGGCGCTGAAGAAGCTCATCCGCAGCACCCACGATCGGCCTGCGGTCCGGCGCCAGCACGGCAGGACGGCGATGCTCCTCTTCCGCTCGCTCGTGGAGGCGCGCATCATCGAGTTCGTCCCCAGGGAAGACGGGCCGGGGAAGCGCATCCGCATCAACGCGGATCTCCAGGAGGACTTCTCCCTGAACCACGCGCTCTCGCTCTACGTCCTCGAGACGGTGGGGAAGCTGGATCCGGACAGCGGCACCTATCCGCTCGATCTCCTGACGCTCGTCGAGTCGATCCTCGAGAACCCCGATCTCATCCTGCAAAAGCAGCTCGATCGGCTGAAGACCGAGAAGCTCGCGGAGCTGAAGGCGGCGGGCGTGGAGTACGAGCAGCGGATGGAGGAGCTCGAGAAGCTCGATTATCCGCGGCCGAACCGGGAGTTCATCTACGGGACCTTCAACGACTTCGCGCGGCGGCACCCCTGGGTGGGGCAGGAGAACATCCGGCCGAAGGGCGTGGCGCGCGAGATGTACGAGCAATACGTGTCGTTCAGCGAGTACATCCGGGAGTACAACCTGGAGCGGGCGGAGGGGCTTCTCCTCAGGTACGTCTCCGAGGTCTACAAGGCGCTCGTCCAGACGGTGCCCGAGTACGCGAAGGACAGCGACACCATCGACATGATCGCCTATTTCCGGGCGCTCATCCGCGGCGTGGACTCGAGCCTGCTCGACGAGTGGGAGCGGCTGCGCGATCCGTCGTTCCAGCCGCGCTCGGCGGCCCCGGGCAGCGCCGTGGAGCCGGCCGCGTTCGACGTCACGCGGAACGTCAAGGAGTTCACGGTGCTCGTGAGGAACGAGCTCTTCTTCTTCCTGCGCGCGCTGGCCCGCCGCGACTACGAGGTCGCCGCCGAGATGGTGGAGGGCGAGGAGGCGCCCTGGACGGCGGAGCGGCTGGACGAGGCGCTCCGCGGCTATTACGCGGAGCACGCCGCCATCCGCACCGATCCGGCGGCCCGGAGCCCGAGCAACACGATCATCCATCCGGCCGAGGACGGCGGCTCCTGGGTGGTCCAGCAGATCATCGCCGATCCCGAGGACCACAACGACTGGATGCTCGACTGCAAGGTGGATCTCGATCGCTCGCGCGACGCGGGGCGGCCGGTCATCGTGCTCCGGCGCATCGCGAGCTAGAGCGGCGGTCACCCGCTTCGGATACGGGCCCATCTCGTCGTTTTCGGTGCTCAGCGCACTGGAGTGCGCTTCCGCGCCGAAAACGCCGATCTGGGCCCGTCTCCTGTGCGGGTGACCGCCGCTCTGCTCTGCATGTAGGAGAGGTGGGCGGAAACCGCTCTAGGGCTCGACCCGGGCCCCCTTGAGCCGGTAGCCGACGCCGGGCTCGGTGATCAGGATCTGAGGTCGCGCCGGGTCGCGCTCCAGCTTGTGCCGGAGCTGCGCCATGTAGACGCGCAGATAATGAGTCTGCCCCGCGTAGGCAGGGCCCCACACCTCGCCGAGGAGCTGGCGGTGCGTCAGCACCTTGCCCGCGTGCCGGATCAGCGTCGTGAGCAGCTTGTACTCGATCGGGGTCAGGTGGATCTCCCCGCCCGCCCGGAGCACGACCCGGCGTGCGAGATCGACCTCGACGTCCTGCACCTTGAAGCTCGAGCTCTCCTCCTTCGCGGCGTGGGCGGCGTGGCGCAGCGCCACGCGCAGCCGCGCCAGGAGCTCTCCCGCGCTGAACGGCTTTGTCAGGTAATCGTCGGCGCCGCCGTCCAGCGCGTCGATCTTGTCCTGCTCCTGCCCGCGGGCCGATAACACGATGATCGGGACAGCGCTCCACTCCCGGAGCCGCCGAGTCACCTCCAGGCCATCCATGTCAGGGAGCCCGAGATCGAGGAGCACGAGATCGGGATTGCGCGTCGTCGCCTGAGCGATCCCGTCGCCGCCCGTCTCCGCCTCCACGAGCCGGTAGCCGCGGGCCACCAGCATCGCGCGAAGGAACCGCCGCATCTGCGGCTCGTCCTCGATCAGCAGCACGAGGGGGGACGCGTCCGACATTCGCCCGACCAGGCTATCAAGCCCCCGACGCCGCCGGCAGCTCCGCGGTCGCGACGTTCGGCGGGCGGCCCTCGATGGGCAACGTCACGCGGAAGATCGCGCCCCCGTGAGGCCGGTTCTCCGCCGTGATCCGCCCGCCGTGCGCGGCGACGATGCCGCGGCAGATCGTGAGGCCGAGGCCGAGCCCCTGCCGGCCGTGACCGCGGCCCCGATAGAACTTCTCGAAGACGAGCTCCTCCTCGCCCTCGCCGATCCCCAGGCCGCGATCCTTGATCTCCAGCATCGCCACGCTCCCCTCGGTGAACCCCCGGATCGCGATCGGGCTGCCGGCGGGCGAGTACTTGAGCGCGTTCTCGAGCAGGTTGATCAAGACCTGCTCGATCAGCACTCCATCCATCGGGACGAGCCCAGTCGCCCGGTCCAGCTCGATCGTGATGGGCCGCCCCGCAAGGTGCTCCTCGACGCGGTTCAGCGCGGCCCCGACGACCTCCTCGAGCGGCAGCCACTCCTTCTTGACCGCGAGCGCCCCGGACTCCAGCCGCGTCATGTCCAGCAGGTTGCGGACGAGGCGCTCGAGCCGCTGCGCCTCCTCCAGCACCGTCTGCGTCAGATCGCGCCGGGCGGCCGGGTCGAGCGCCGCTTCGCCGTCGCCGTCGTCGAGCAGCGCGCCCGCGGCGCCGGTGATCGTGGCGAGCGGCGTGCGCAGATCGTGCGAGACGGAGCTCAGGAGCGTGTTGCGGAGCTCCTCCGCCTGCGCGCGGAGCTGCGCGCGCTGCGCCTCCCGCGCGAGCAGGGCGCGCTCGAGCGCGAGGGCCGTCTGCGTGGCGAAGGCGCCGAGCAGCTCGCGCCGGCTCAGGTCGAGGGACGACGACGGCTGGCGCGGGCGGACGCTGAGGACGCCGATCGGCCCGGACGAGCCCTGGAGCGGCAGGTGCATCGCGCCCGCGCTCGGGAGGGTGTCGGTCCCGGCGCCCGCGGGCTTGCCGTGCGCATAGGCCCACGCCGCGACCGCCAGCTCCTGCTCGCTCGCGGCCAGGCCCTCGGCCGTGCCCGCCCGCGCCGCGAGACGCCCGTCGGCGCCGGGCAGGAGGACGGCCGCGTCGGCGGCGAACACCTCGCCCACGTGGCGCGCGGCCGCCAGGCTGAGCCTGTCGATGCCGCGCAGGGACGTGAGCTCCCTGCTCATCGCGTAGAGCGCCGCGGTGCGCTGCTCGCGGTCGCTCGCGCTCTCGACCTGGCGGCGGATGCGCACGGTGAGGCTCGCGATGACGAGCGCCACGCTCAGCATGATCGCGAACGTGAGCAGGTACCGGAGATCGCTGACCACGAAGGTCAGGTACGGCTTGACGAAGAAGAAATCGAAGGCGGCGACGCCGAGCACCGACGCGAACACCGAGGGCGCGATCCCGAAGCGGCTCGCGATGATCACGACGCCGAGCAGGTACACCATGATGAGGTTCGCCAGATCGGAGAACGGGTGCATGAGCCACGAGACCAGCGTGCAGAGCGCCACCACGCACGCGCTCCAGACGTAGGGCAGCGGCCTCCTCGGGCGCCGCGCCGGCAGGCCGGGCTCCGGCCTCGCCGCGTCGTCCGCGCCCTGGATGACGTACACGTCGATGCCGCCGCTCTGGCGGACGAGATCGTCGAGCAGCGAGCCGTAAACGAGGTCCTTCCAGCGGGGGTGGGTCGGCTTGCCGACGACGATCTTGCTGACGTTGTGGCGCTTCGCGTACCGCAGGACCTCCGCGGCGACCTGGGCGCCGTGGAGCTGGACCGTGGTGGCGCCGAGGCGCTCGGCGAGCGCGAGGTTCCGGTCGACCCGCTCGCGGTCGGTCTGGGAGAGCCGCGTCTGCGCGGGCGTCTGCACGTAGATCGCGTGCCACTCCGCCTTCAGGCTGCCGGCCATCCGCCGCGTCGCCCGGATCAGCCGCGCCGACATGGGGCTCGGCCCCACGCAGACGACGATCCGCTCGGCGACGGCCCACGTCTTCTGGATCCCGTGGGCGCGCATGTAGCCGCGCATCTGATCGTCGACGCGCTCGGCGGTGCGCCGCAGGGCGAGCTCGCGCAGGGCGATCAGGTTGCCCTTGCGGAAGAAGCTGCTCGCCGCGCGCTCGATCTGCTCCGAGAGGTAGACCTTGCCCTCGCGCAGCCGCTCGAGGAGGTCGTCCGGCGGGAGGTCGATGAGCTCGATCTCGTCGGCGCGCTCGATCATCGAGTCGGGCACCGTCTCTCGTACGACGACGCCGGTCACCTGGGCCACCACGTCGTTCAGGCTCTCGACGTGCTGGACGTTGACGGTTGTGTAGACGTCGATGCCTGCGTCGAGGAGGTCCATGACGTCCTGCCAGCGCTTCGGGTGCCGGAGCCCCGGCGCGTTCGTGTGCGCGAGCTCGTCGACGACGAGGAGCTTCGGGCGGCGCCTTAGCGCGGCCTCGAGGTCGAAATCGCGCAGCGTCCTGCCGCGGTGCTCGACCTCGATCGCCGGCAGGCGCGGCAGCCGCGGGGGATCGTCGAGGAGCGCCTCCGTCTCGGCGCGCCCGTGCGTCTCGACCCACCCGACGACGACGTCGATCTCGTCGTCGCGGAGCGACCGCGCCGCCTTGAGCATCGCGTACGTCTTGCCGACCCCGGGCGCGGCGCCGAAGAAAATCTTGAGCTTGCCCTTCCGCTCGCGCTCTTCCTCCTCGCGGGTCACCTCGAGCAGCGCCTCGGGATCCGGCCGGTCGTCGCCTGTGTCCGTCACCGCGCGCGCTCCCCTCAGCGGGCGCCGTCGAGGGCGAGGTTCAGGAGGAGCACGTTCACGTGGGGCTCGCCGAGGATACCGAGAGCGCGCCCCTCGGTGTGCCGCGCGACGAGCCGGCGCACCTCCTCCTCCCGCAGGCCCCGCGCGCGCGCCACGCGCCGCACCTGGACCTCCGCCGCCGCGGGGCTGATGTGCGGATCGAGGCCGCTGCCGGACGCGGTCACGAGGTCGACCGGCACCGGCGCGGCGCCCTCCGGATCCGCGGCGCGGAGCGCCTCGATCCTGGCCTTGACCGCCTCGGTCAGGGCAGGGTTCCTGGGCCCGAGGTTGCTCCCGGCGGAGGCCTGCCCCGCGTAGGGGACAGGGCTCGTCGCCGAGGGGCGGCCCCAGAAGTAGCGCGGGTCGTTGAACGCCTGGCCGAGCAGGGTCGATCCGACCACGCGGCCGCCCTGGAGCACGAGGCTGCCGTTCGCCTGGTGGGGGAACGCGGCCTGCGCGATCGCGGTCGAGAGCAGCGGGTAGGCGAACCCCGTGAGGCCGGTGAGGACGAGGAGGAGGACGAGGGCGGGTCGCAGGTGCGCGAGCATGGTGTTCGATCCTTGCGTGATTGCGTGATCAGGCGAGGCCGAGGGTGGAGAGGAGGAGATCGATCAGCTTGATCCCCACGAACGGCACGATGAGCCCGCCGAGGCCGTAGACGAGCAGGTTCCTGCGGAGCATGCGCTCCGCGCCGACGGACCGGTAGCGGATGCCCCGGAGCGCGAGCGGGATGAGCGCGACGATGACGAGCGCGTTGAAGATCACCGCGGAGAGCACCGCGCTCCGCGGCGTGGCGAGCCCCATCACGTTGAGCCGCCCGAGCGCCGGGTACGTCGAGACGAAGGCGGCCGGGATGATGGCGAAGTACTTCGCGACGTCGTTCGCCAGGCTGAACGTCGTGAGCGCGCCCCGGGTCATCAGGAGCTGCTTGCCGATCTCGACGATCTCGATGAGCTTCGTCGGGTTCGAGTCGAGGTCGACCATGTTCCCGGCCTCCTTCGCGGCCTGGGTGCCCGTGTTCATGGCGACCGCGACGTCCGCCTGCGCCAGCGCCGGGGCGTCGTTCGTCCCGTCGCCGGTCATGGCGACGAGCCGGCCGCCCGCCTGGTAGTCGCGGATCAGCGAGAGCTTGGCCTCGGGCGTGGCCTGCGCCAGGAAGTCGTCGACGCCGGCCTCGGCGGCGATGGCGGCGGCGGTGAGCGGGTTGTCGCCCGTGATCATCACCGTCTTGATGCCCATGCGGCGGAGGTCGCCGAAGCGCTCCTTGATGCCGCCCTTCACGATGTCCTTGAGGTGGATGACGCCGAGCACCGCGCTGCCCTCGGCGACGACGAGCGGCGTGCCGCCCTTCCGGGCGATGGCCTCCGTCGCCGCCCGCACCGCGGACGGGACCGCTCCGCCCTTCTCCTTGACGTAGGCCTCGATCGCGTCGACGGCGCCCTTCCTGATCTCGCGGGCGCCGCTGTCGACGCCGCTCATCCGGGTCTGCGCGGAGAAGGGGACGAAGCGGGCGCTCAGGGTCGAGAGGTCGCGCTCGCGCAGGCCGTACTTCTCCTTGGCGAGCACGACGACGCTGCGCCCCTCGGGGGTCTCGTCGGCGAGCGACGCGAGCTGCGCGGCGTCGGCGAGCGCCTGCGCCCCGATCCCGTCGGCCGGGATGAGCTCCGTGGCCTGCCGGTTGCCGAGCGTGATCGTGCCGGTCTTGTCGAGCAGCAGCACGTCGACGTCGCCCGCGGCCTCGACCGCGCGGCCCGACATGGCGATGACGTTCGCCTGGATCATGCGGTCCATCCCGGCGATGCCGATGGCCGAGAGCAGCCCGCCGATGGTGGTCGGGATGAGGCAGACGAGCAACGCCACGAGCACGGTGAGGCTGACCGGGGTGCCCTGCGCCGCCGCCCGGACGCTGTAGAGCGAGTACGGCAGCAGCGTCACGGTCGCGAGGAGGAAGACGATGGTGAGCGCGGCGAGCAGGATGTCGAGCGCGATCTCGTTCGGCGTCTTCTTGCGCTTCGCCCCTTCGACCATCGAGATCATGCGGTCGAGGAACGCCTCGCCGGGGTTTCTGGAGATGCGGACGACGAGCCAGTCGGACAGGACGCGCGTCCCGCCGGTGACCGCGCTCCTGTCGCCGCCGCTCTCCCGCACCACGGGGGCGCTCTCGCCGGTGACGGCGCTCTCGTCGACCGAGGCGACGCCGACGACGATATCGCCGTCGCCGGGGATGATCGCGCCCGCCTCCACGAGCACGAGGTCCCCCCGCCGGAGGCTCGACGCCCGCACGAGGGTCTGCGCCGCGTCGCGCTCCGGGGCGGAGAGCTTCACGGCCTCGACGTCGCGCCGCGCCTTGCGGAGCGTGTCGGCCTGCGCCTTGCCGCGCCCCTCGGCCACGGCCTCCGCGAAGCTCGCGAAGAGCACGGTGAACCAGAGCCACAGGGACACCGCGAGGATGAACCCGGCCGGCTCCTCGCGCTCGTGGTGAAAGAGCGCGTGCACGAATAGGGCGGTGGTGAGCGCGCTCCCGGCGAGGACCACGAACATCACCGGGTTGCGGACCTGGTGGCGCGGGTCGAGCTTGCGGAACGCGGCGGCGATCGCCGGCTTGAGGATCGCCGGGTCGAGGAGCGGCCTCGCCGCGGTCTTCTTCCCCTCCACGTCGCGGGACGGGTGGCGCGACCTCGGCGGGGGCGACAGCTCGGGGGGCAGGGGAGCAGGCGCGCCGCGCCGGGGGCTCGCCTCGCCGAGGGGGTGGAGCTGCATGGTCATCGGGTCATCTCCAGGTGCTCGACGATCGGCCCGAGCGCGAGCGCGGGGACGTACGTGAGCGCTCCGACGAGCACCACGGTGCCCGTCAGCAGCGCGACGAACAGCGGTGTGTGCGTGGGCAGCGTCCCCGGGCCGGCCGGGACGAGCTTCTTCCGCGCGAGCGAGCCCGCGAGCGCGAGCACGGGGACGATCAGCGCATAACGACCGACGAGCATCGCGACGCCGATGGCGGTGTTGTAGAAGGGGCTGTTCGCGCCGAGCCCGCCGAAGGCGCTGCCGTTGTTGTTGGCGGCGGACGAGAACGCATAGAGCACCTCGGTGAAGCCGTGCGGCCCGGGGTTGAAGACGCCCTCCTGTCCTCCCTCGGTCATCACCGCGATGGCGGTGCCGAGGAGGACGGTGATCGCCGGGAAGAGCACGACGAGCGACGCCATCTTCATCTCGAACGCCTCGATCTTCTTGCCGAGGTACTCCGGCGTGCGCCCCACCATCAGGCCGGCCACGAAGACGGCGATGACGACGAACATCAACATGCCGTAGAGGCCTGAGCCGACCCCGCCGAACACCACCTCTCCGAGCTGCATGAGCCAGAGGGGCACGAGCCCGCCGAGGGGCGTGAAGGAGTCGTGCATCGCGTTCACAGAGCCGTTCGAGGCCGCCGTGGTGGCGGTCGCCCAGATGGCGGAGCTCGCGATGCCGAACCGTGTCTCCTTGCCTTCCATGTTGCCGCCGGCCTGGAGCGCGCTCGCCGCCTGATCGACGCCCAGGCCGGAGAGCGCGGGGTTGCCCGCCTGCTCCGAGGCGATGCAGGCGACGAGGAGGACCGCGAAGATGGCCGTCATCGCGGCGAGCACCGTCCAGCCCTGGCGCCTGTCGCCCACCATCCGGCCGAACGTGTGGCAGAGCGCGGCGGGGATGAGGAGCAGCGCGAGCATCTCGAGGAAGTTCGAGAGGGCCGTGGGGTTCTCGAGCGGGTGCGCCGAGTTCGCGTTGAAGAAGCCGCCGCCGTTCGTCCCGAGCTGCTTGATCGCGATCTGCGACGCCGCGGGCCCCATCGGGATCACCTGATGAACGACCGCGCTGCCGCCCTGATCCTTGACGGCCTGGAGCAGCGACGCGCTCTGGTGTTCCCCGAAGCCCTGCACGACCCCCTGGGACACGAGGAGGACGGTGAGCAGGAGCGAGAGCGGCAGGAGGATGTAAAGGGTGCTCCGTACGAGATCGACCCAGAAGCTCCCGACGGTGTCCGTGGTCTTCCGCGTGATCCCGCGGATCAGCGCGACGAGCACGGCCATTCCGGTCGCGGCGGAGACGAAGTTCTGGACGGTGAGCCCGGCCATCTGCGTCAGGTAGCTGAGCGTCGACTCGCCGCCGTAAGCCTGCCAGTTCGTGTTGGAGGCGAAGCTCGCTGCGGTGTTGAACGCGAGATCGGGCGGGACGGCGGTCATCCCCTCCGGGTTCAGGGGCAGGGCGCCCTGGAGCCGCTGGAGGGCATAGACGACGACGAGCCCGGCCAGGTTGAACGCGAGCACCGCGAAGGCGTAGTCCTGCCAGCGCATCTCCTGATCCGGGCGCACGCCCGCCGCGCGGCAGATGAGCCGCTCGACCGGCCCGAGGACGCGGGCCATGAGGCCGCCCTTGCCCTGGTAGACCCGCGCCATGTAGGCGCCGAGCGGGACGGAGAGGCCGATGAGGACGGCCAGGTAGAGCGCTGCCTGGAGCGCGCCGCTGGCGGTCATGACAGGCGCTCCGGCTTGAGGAGGGCAAAGATCAGGTAAAACAGGAGACTCAGGGCGAGGATGCCCGAGATCCAGGTGAACGCGGTCATGGCGCTCAAACCCTCTCGCAGAGCTTGATGAGCCCTGCGAACAGCGAAAAACAGAGGAGCGTCAGCCCCATGTAAACCATATCCATGGCGACCTCATCGGCCGCTGTCGGGCGCGCTTTCGCCCGTGCCGGCCGAGCGGGACTGAACGTAGTGCTCCGCGGGTCAAGGGGCCGTCAAGATGGGGGACGATCGCCATCAAGAAAGTATCAAGACGAAGGTGAGCCCGCGCGCCTCGGCCGTTCCCGCGGCGCGCGGCGCTGTTTGACATCCCCACGGCGACGGGAGAGATAGCGGCCATGCGAAGTCCGCTGCTCCCCGCTCGCCTTGGGCTGCTCGCCGTCCTCTCGGCCGCCGCGTGCGCCCCGCCGACCGGCGCGCCTCCGCCGAAGGCCGCCTCGCCGGCCAAGGCCGCCCCGGCCAAGGACGCCGCGGGGGTGCATCAGGCCGACTTGCCGGAGAAGACGCGCATCGCCGGGCCGGAGGCGAGCCGGATCACGGTTGCCCACCTCGGCCGGCAACCGCCGCTCGGGGCGCGGCTGCCCAGGGCGATCCAGTACGCGCCCGGCGGCAAGCTGATCACCTACCTCCAGCGGCCGGCGGACGGGCCGGAGCAGGCGCTCTTCGCCTTCGACGCCGCGTCGCGCGAGGTCCGGCAGCTCGCCGCCTCGGGCGATCTGCTGAAGGACGCGAAGCCGCTCTCCCGCGAGGAGGAGCTCCGCCGCGAGCGACAGCGCATGTTCTCCAAGGGGATCACGGCCTATTCATGGGCGAAGCGGGCAGAGGTGCTCCTCATCCCCTTCGGCGGCGACATCTTCTTGCGTGACTTGCGCGATCCGGCGGGGGCGTTCGTGCGGCTCACCGACACGCCCGAGCCGGAGATCGATGCGAAGGTGTGCGACGGCGGCGAGCGCGTCGTGTTCGTCCGCGGGCGGGAGCTCTTCATGATCGACGTCGCCTCGCGCCGCGAGACGGCGCTGACCCGGGGAGCGCCCGAGGGCGTCTCACGCGGCCTGAGCGACTTCAACGGACAGGAAGAGTTCGACGAGCCGAGCGGCTTCTGGATCTCCCCCGGGTGCGACCGGGTGGCTTACCTGGAGGTCGACGAGCGAGAGGTCGAGAAGGTGCCGGTCCTCGGCTTCCGCGAGGGCAAGGAAGACCTCATGATGGCGCGCTACCCGCGCGTCGGCGGCAAGAACCCCCGTGTCAGGGCGGGTGTCCTCGATCTCGCCACAAGGAAGACGACCTGGGTCACGTGGAAGGGCGGCGCGGAGGAGCGTTACCTCGGCCGTTTCGCGTGGGCGGAGGACGGCAAGGCGCTCTGGCTCCAGACCCTCTCGCGCGACCAGAAGCGCCTCTCGCTCCTCCGCGCGAGCCCGCGCTCGGGCGAGGCCGCCGAGGTCGTCGTCGAGACCTCGCCGACCTGGGTGGACTTCGCCGACATGCGGCTGCTCGAGCGCTCGCGGAGGTTCCTCTGGTCGACCGCCGCGACTGGCCATCACCACGTCGCGCTGCGCGACGCGGACTCGGGCGCCGAGCTCGCCCGGCTCACCGAGGGCGACTGGGATGTCACCTCGCTCCTCGCGCCGGACGAGGAGCGCGGCCTCGCGCGCTTCGTCGCGACGAAGGATAGCCCGACAGAGCGCCACCTCTACACCGTGCCGCTCGCGGGCGGCGAGGTGAAGCGGCTCACGGCCGACCCGGGGATGCACCAGATCACCGTGGATCCGAGGGGGCCGGGGTACGTGGAGCTCCACGCGGCCCTGGATCGCCCGTGGAAGGGGGTGGTGCGGGGCGCAGACAACGCCGAGCTCGGCGCGCTGCCGGCGCCCGTGGATCGCGAGCTGGCGGAGCTCGAGCTGCGCGCCCCCGAGATCGTCGAGGTGCGCGCCGCGAGCGGCGACACGCTCTACGGCGCGCTGCTCGCGCCGCGGAGGATCGAGCCCGGCCGCCGCTATCCGGTCGTGGTGAGCGTGTACGGGGGACCGGGCGTCCAGACGGTCTTCAACTCGTGGTCGCCATGGCTCCTCTGGAATCACCTCGCGGACCGCGGGGTGGTGGTGTTCCAGCTCGACAACCGCGGCTCGGCCAACCGCGGGCGCGCGTTCGAGTCGGCCATTTACGGGCGCCTCGGCGAGGTCGAGCTCGCCGATCAGATCGCGGGCCTCGATTTCCTGAAGACGCTGCCCTACGTCGACGCGGGCCGCGTCGGGATCTACGGCCACAGCTATGGCGGCAGGATGGCGCTCCAGGCGCTCCTGATGGCGCCGGACCGCTTCCACGTGGGCGTCGCGGGATCGCCGGTGACCGACGATCGGCTGTACGACACGGGTTATACGGAGCGGTACATGGGCCTCCTCGACAAGGAGGCCGCGCGGTACGAGGCGACCGATCTCACGAAGCGCGCGGGCAATCTGCGCGGCAAGCTGCTCCTGATGCACGGGGTCATGGATGAGAACGTGCACTTCGCGCACACGGCGAAGATGATCGAGGCGCTCATGGCCGCGGACAAGCGGTTCGACACGATCGTGTTCCCGGGCGAGCGGCACGGCTACCGGTCGCCGGTCGCGAGCCATTACGCGAACCGCGCCATCGTCGAGTACCTGACCGAGCACCTCTGATCGCCGCGCCCGCGCGCCCGCGCGCTCGCCGAGTTGCGCGGGGCGCGGCGGGCGCGGCGCGCGGCGGCCTGCGAATCGCATGGGCCCCGGTCGGAGGGATCCATGAAGAAGCTTGCACAGACGAACAGGGACAAGGCCATCGACCTGCTCAGCGAGCGGCTGACCTTCGAGCGTGCCGGCGTCAAACTGTACGATTCCATCGTGGAGAAGATCGGCAGCACGACCGATCCCCTCCTGATGACCCGGCTCGGCGAGCTCAAGGAGCACCGGGACCAGGAGAAGGAGCACGAGGAGTGGCTCGAGGCGCAGATCCGCGCGCTGGGCGGGGACGCGCACGCCGAGACGGACATGTCGCGGCTGGTCACGGTCGAGTCGCGGGGCATCGAGCAGATCGTGCTCGACGGGGACATGAACCCGACCCACCTCTTCCACGCCCTGCTCACCGCGGAGCTCGTCGACAACGCCGGCTGGCAGCTGCTTCTCGAGCTCGCCGACGAGGCGGACGACATCGAGGCGAGGCAGGCGTTCCGGCGCCGCCTGCACGAGGAGGAAGACCACCTGATCTTCACGCGCAGGGTCGTCGAGCGGCTCACGCGCAAGGAGCTGCTCGGGTCGACGGGCGAGCTGTTCAAGATGGCGCACCCGGCGTGATCCGGCGCCGGACGGCGCGCACCCTTACGGGAAAGTCGTCTAAGTTCAACGAATTGCGAAACCCATCGCCCGCCGGGAGGCAAGCTCCGAGGGCAAGGGAATGAAGGAGAGAGAAAAACCGCAAGGACGCAAGGGACGCAAGAGGAGAGGAGATAGTTTCCTGTCTTCCCCTTGCGCCCCTCGCGCCCTTGCGGTTTCTTCTCGTCTGTTGATTTCCCCGAGTCGCTAGTGGGATTGATCGGTGCTCTAGGCTCGCTTCGGGGCGGCGGGCTTGGCGGCCTTGGTGCTCCTGGCGGCCTTGGCGGGCTCCGCTGTGGCTGGCTTCCTGGCGGCGGCCCTGGCCGGCTTCGCGGCAGGCGCGGCGGCCGGCTTCCTGGCCCAGATCTTCGCGATGTAGGCCATAGCGTCGGGCGTCTTGCAGCTCGTCTCGCCATGGTCGACGTCGACCTTGCCGATGCGCCGCGCCGCCGAGAGCGCCTGGCCGCGCAGCGGCTCGTTCCGGGAGCCGATGCTGATGAGCGCGTTGTTCATCCCCTCGCGGACGCGGTTCCTGGCCCGGTGGATCGACGCCTCGATTACCGAGAGCCGCTCCTCGAACAGGCTGTCGGGCAGCGACGGGTCCTCTGTCGCGAGCAGGCCAAGGAGCGTCCAGCCCGCGCGGCCGATCCACTCGTCGTCCGACGCGGTCCAGCGCGCCATCGCGTCCCGGGCGAACGGCGTCTGCAGCGCGACGCGCTTCATGAGCAGGTCGATGAGGAGCGGCGAGCGCAGGCCGCCGAGCCACGCCTCGAGCTTGTCCCAGGTGAAGCGCCCCGGATCGGCGATCGCCACCGCCAGCGTCCTCGCGTCGCCGTTGCCCGTCGCCCAGAGCGCCTCGGCGAGCTCGTGGTCGCGCTTGATCCGCTTCTCCAGCGCGTTCATGTGGGCGAAGCTCACGCCGAAGAGCGGATCGGTCATCCCGTGGCGCCGGTACACCTTGCGATTCTGCTCGGTGCCGAGCCGCTCCAGCTCGCGCATCACCTCGGTGAAGTCCATGGGCCACACCTAGCCCTTCCGTCCATCGTGCGCCATTCGCCATGGCGCGCTCGCCGCTCCTCGCAGCACCTAGGGCCGAGCGCGAGCAGCGGCTCGCCGAGCTGCCTGGCGGCTAGGCACGACCGCGCCGGGAGCGGCGGGCCGTCGGTGGCCGCTGGCCTCGCCACGGAGCGCTGTCGCGGCCGATGGGGTGCCGTGCTACGGGGCCCTCCCGACGCGTTCGACCGCGAGGGCGACGAGCGGTACTCTCCCTGGAGGAGCGACGCATGGCCTTTCAGAGCGACTCCTCGCTCATCCCGATCCCACCGCCGGGCGAGGACGAGCTGCTGCACGACGACGGCGCGAGTCAGTCCGAGCGGCATCGCAAGCAGATGGACCTCCTCATCGAGGCGCTGGATCTGCTGTGGAAGGAGCGCGACGACGTGTACGTCGGCGGCAACATGGCCGTCTACTTCAGCGAGCTCCAGGCAAAGAAGAACGACTTTCGCGGGCCGGACGTCTTCGTGGTCCTCGACACGGTGAGGCGCGAGCGCAAGTCGTGGGTCGTCTGGCAGGAGGACGGAAGGACGCCCGACATGGTGATCGAGCTGCTCTCCGAGAGCACCGAGAAGGTCGATCGCGCCGACAAGATGCGGATCTACGCGAAGCTCCTGCGCGTGCCGGAGTACTATCTGTTCGATCCGTTCACGGGCGTCCTCGAGGCCTATGCGCTCGATATCACCACGATGACATACACATCCGTCGCGCCCGGCGCCGGTGGCGACGTGGTGAGTCCGCGGTTGCAGCTCCGGCTCGGCGTCCGTCGCGGCAGGTACCACGGCCTCGAGGCCGATTGGCTGCGCTGGCTCGACCCCGAGGGGCACCTGGTGCCCACGGGCGAGGAGCAGGCGCGGGCCGCGGAAGAGCAGGCGCGCGCTGCCGACGAGCGGGCGCGCGCGGCGCAGGACGAGGCGACGCTCCTCGCAGCGCGGCTGGCGGAGTACGAGCAGCGGTTCGGCAAGCTGCCCGGGAACGGCTAGCTCCACCGGCGAGAGGATCGAGAGCGGCGACACGTGCGGCTGCCCGTTGCGGTCCTCCGCGGTGGACGGGGTGTCCACTCGTGTGGACACGTCATGGCGCTGCGAGCGCCCAGCCGCGGATCGACGCACCCCTTTTCTGAGCCCATTCCAGGACGCTACGACCTGCGCCGACGGCGCGGAGCCCGCTCGCACGCTTGGCACGCCGGCTGCTGAGCCCGCCGATGGAGAGGTGAGCGGTCGCCTCTCCCATCTGCGGGCTGCCCGACCGGCGAAGGCTCGCTCGGCAACCGCCGAAGGCGTCGTCGAACGGTCAGCGCGGCCGGAGCGACACCAGCAGTGCACCGTCACGCTAGGGAGGAAGAAGCCATGTTCATGCATTTTACGATTCATGAGATCAAGGCCCATCGAGTCTCTGATCAGATCTTCGATCCGTTCAATCAGGCGGCTGAGCTCTACCAGACGTGGCACCTGTCGGAGATCGAGCCGCTCGTCCCGCTCGCCGACAAACCCGTCGGGAGCTTCACGCGGCTCGGCTTCAGCACGCGCGGCGGACCGGATGACGGCGTGTCTTTCAGGTCGGGAGACGCGAGGATCGTCGTCGATCCGCAGATCATCTTCGGCCTCCCCGACGCGGTCTTCGCGAGGGACAAAAAGACCAGCTTCGTCCTCGATTACCACCACTGGGAGTCGGACAGCTCGACCTCGAAGGTCAGGGCTGCCTTCTCGAACGGCACGCTGGAGTTTCTGCTGAAGGTGTGGAAAGAGTCGAATCGCGACCAGGCCGCGGCGCGAGCCAAGCTCGAGGGCTGGTTCAAGGACAACTGGCAGCGGGTGCTTCAGGCGGCGATCGAAGTCTCTGGCGCGGTCTCGTCTCCGTGGGTGGCCGTGGGGACGAGCATCCTGCCCGTCGTCGACCTCCTCCTCGACGTCGCGAAGCACAACAGCGACGACTACATCGATATGCACCGCTTCGTCGTCCAGCTGAACGGCGAAGGCGCGGCGAACGCGGCGAAGTGGCGCGTGGTCCCGCCCTCGGGCGCGACACCCGCATGGATCACGGGACAGGGCAAGCAGGAGTTCATCGTTCGCACGCAGGACGGCGATGGCCGTAATGTGTTTGATGTCCGGTACGTGTTCCGGATGATCGACTGACTCAGAACGGAGGGACGCTTTTTCGCCTCGGGATAGGATCCGTCGCGGCGAGGAGCGGGCGGCCGCCCGCGCCGCCGCGCGCGTCCCCGCCGCGACCTCTCTTCAGGCGCGCCCTTAAGTTCGTGCCCGCTCGATCGCGGTCAGGGGCCCCCGAACGAGAGCCCTCGGAGCACCGCGAGCCCGAGCTTGTTCTGCTTCGCCTGGACCTCTTTCACCCACCCGTACCACCACGCTCCGTCATCCTTGATCGCACGGGCGAGCGAAGACTGGAATCCGAGCAGGGCGGCGCCGCCGGCGAACCAGCCCGAGAGGCCGCCGGGCGCGCCGGCGCCGAGCGCCTCGCGCCAGAAGCCTGGCCCGTGAACCAGCGCGCGCACGAACATCTCGGGGGTGATCGCCTCCCGCGCCGGGATCACGCCGCCGAGGATGCCGCCCGTCACCTCCGCGTAGCGCGCGTCCTTCTGGGCGGCGAGGCTCATCGTCCGGAAGATGGCGAGCCACACCGGGAGCAGGTGCCTGTTGCGGATCATGGTGACCGCGAGATCGCTGATCCCGAGATCCGGGTCGAAGCGCGCACGGAAGTCGGCCTCGTAGCGCGCGAGGAAGCCCTTTCCGAAGCGCCCTTCCTGGAACGCCGCCCGGACCGTGCGCGCCGCCACGTGCGCGCTCGAGAGCGCGAGCGGGATCCCCTCTCCGTTGATGGGGTCCACGAAGCAGCCCGCCTCCCCGATGAGCAACCCGCGCTCGAAGTGGTTCTCCGTCGCGCCGCCGTAGCTCCGGATCGGCCACCCGCGCTGGGGTCCGATCTCGACGCGGGCGCCCTTCGCGCCCGCCAGGTGGTGGACCAGCCTCGTGAGCTTCGCGTAGAAGTCACCCAGCTTCAGGCCGCTCCTGACGAGCGGCTCGCTCACCATCCCGACGCCGATGTTGCAGAGCCCCGGGCGCACCGGGAACACCCACCCATACCCGGGGAAATACTTCTCGTCGAAGTACATCAGCGTGTGATCGAGCGTGAGCCCGTGCGCGTACGCGCGGATGGAAGCGAGGGTGTAGCGGGGATCGTTCATCCGCAGGCCCGCCGCGTTCGCGACGGCGCTCGTCGCCCCGTCCGCCCCGACGACGAGCCTCCCCTCGATGCGGCACGCCTTGCCCTCGTGGGTCGCGCTGACGTGGACCCCACGCGCCGTCGCCTCGAACCCCGTGACCCGGCACGACTCCCGGACCACCGCACCCGCGCGGATCGCTCGCCGGAACAGGATGTCGTCCAGCTCCTTTCGCGGGATGGCGTGCCCGTGCGCCGGCAGGCCGGCGACGCGCGGCAACACCCCGGAGACGAGGTGATCCCGGTTCAGGTAGAGCCGCGACTTCCGGATGGGCGTACACTCGAGTCGTCCGATCGCCTCGCTGCAGCCGAGCGCCGCGAGGCGCGCTAGGCCCCTCGGGCTGACGTAATCTCCACACACCTTGTCCCGGGGGAAGCGGGCGGCGTCGCAGAGCAGCACCGAGTACCCCTCCGAGGCCAGCTCGACCGCGAGCGCGCTCCCCGCCGGCCCGGCGCCGGCGATGACCACGTCATAGACCGTCACGCGACACCCGGGCCGCGGAACGCCTGCTCGACCCCGGGGGCGATCGCCCTCGCCAGAGGCGCCATGTCGGGGACGCCCTCTGCAGACATCCACGTGCCCGCCTCCTCGATCAGGCGGGCCCCCTCCCGGCCGCCGGCCACCCTGCCGAGCGCCCAGCGGGCCACCTCCCGGTGAATGGCCATCTTCGCCGCCGTGTACCCATAGAGCGCCGAGCGCAGGTGAGCCTGCGCCTGCCCTCCCTGGCCTGCGGCCCCGGCGAGGCCCGCGCGGAGCAACGATGCGTGCGGGCGCGACGCGGGCACGGTGGCCCGGCCGACGGCCCGCGTGAGCTCATCCACCTTGCGAAGGAGCGCCCTCCGCTCGCGCCCGCCCGTCTGTCCGGCGAGCGCGAGCGCCGCCCGCGCCCGGGTCCACCGCAGCTCCATCGCGGGGAGCTCCATGCGAAGGAACAAGCCGTCTCGAAGCTCAGGCCAGTCCCCCTCGATCCGCGCGACAGCCGAGCTCGGATTGCCCACGTACAGGTCGAGCGCCACGCCGGAGAAGACCCGGTGATACGCGTGCATCTGATAGAAACCCGATCTCCAGGTCTCCACCACCTTGCGCAGATCGGTCGCTACGTCGTCCACCCTTCCGGCCGCGAGCCGCCCGACGCCGTGGAACCCGCCCCGGTAGTTGTTGGCCGCGAACAGGTCGCCGCGCGCCTCGGCCTCGCGGATCGCCGCGGGGATCCGCGCGACAAGCTCGCCGACCCGGCCCGCCTGTCCGAGCGCCTGCAGGCTGAACACGATCGCCACCGCCGCCTCGTACTCCGCCCCCCGGCACTCCGCGCGAAACTGGGCCGCTGCGGCGTCGCACAGCCTCGCCGCCCGATCCCAGTCGCCGTGGAAGAAGGCCGATGAGCCGGCGCCGAGCAGGTAGAACGCCCGCTCGTAGGGGTCGCCTCCGCCGCCGAGGACGCGCTCGTTCCGGCGCACGAGGTCCCGCGACTTCGCCCGCAGGAAGTCGCCCCCGATGAGCGCCGCGAACGCCGCCTCGTACCCCAGCGAGCGCGCGACGTGGGCAGACTCCCCTTCGCGCAGGGCCTCGAGGAAGTGCAGGAGGCCGACCCCGTCCGCGCGGACCGGGTCCATCATCGACAGGGCCGTCGTGGCGGCCCACAGGTCGTCGAGCCGCCGCCGGGCGCCGGGAGGGATCTCCGCGGGCGGCCGAGCCTCGAAGTCGAAGCCCCGCAGGTACAGGCGCAGCCGGTGCCCGGCCGACACCATGAGCGCGCCCTTCCCGGACTTCGGCAGCCGGACCCGCGATTCTCCGAGGAACGCCTCCATGAGCCGGAGGCCCTCTTCGAAGCGCCCCGCCTTGAGGTACTGCTCGCCCGCCCTCCGCCGGAAGAGCCCTCGCTGCTCGATCGCTCGCGGAGACTCCTGCGCGAGGGCCCGGGCGGCGCGCTCGAACTCCGGCGCCGCGTCCGTGCTCCGTCCGGCGTTGGCCAGCGCCTCCGCGAGCAGGGCGTGGAGGTCCGCGCGGGGAGCGTCTCCGGCGGCGTGCTCCAGCGCGATCCGGTAGAGGCGCGCCGCCTGTTCGAAGGCGAGCGCCGCCTCCGCGCGCCGCGCCGCGGTCATCGCATGGCGGCGCGTCCGGGGCCTGTCGCCGGCGGCCAGCGCGTGCGCCATGAGCCGCTCCGCGTCGTCGGAGCCCGCGGCCTCCATCGCGGACACGAGCGCCGCGTGGTGCCGGACGCTGACCTCCCTGGGCAGCGCGCCCGCGACGAACTCCCGCAGGCGATCGTGGTAGATCTGGAGCGTCTCCTCCTCGCCTGCGTCCGCCCACCGGAGGAGGCGCAGCAGGCACAGGTCCCGGAGCCGCCGCCGGTCCCGGCTCCCCGCCGCTTCGAGCAGCACGCCGGCGCTCTGGGCGGCCCCGGAGAGCGCGGCGACCTCGACGAGCGTGCGGTCCTCGTCCGAGAGCGCCTGGATGCGCTCCTGCAGGAGCGATGTCGCCGTCGTCGTGAGCCCCCGGGGGCCGTCGCCGGTCCGCTCTGCCGCAGCGAAGTGCGCCAGCTCGGCCACGAGGTACGGCACGCCGCCCGCTTCCTCCACGATCGCGAGGACGGCCTCGGCGCCCGCGCCCGCGCGGCCGGTGATCGCGCGCGCGAGGGCGACGGCGGAGCCTGCGCCGAGGGGCGCGAGCTCGATCTCGAACGATTTCCCCCTGGATCGGGCGGTGGAGAGGGCCGCCAGCAGCGCGGGGTGAGGCGCCTCGCTCGCCGGGCGGCGCGACAGGACGAGGGCGACGGGGGGCGGGGCCTCGCCGCCGAAGACGCTCTCCACGAGCGCGATGCTGTCGGCGTCCGCCCACTGCGCGTCGTCGACCCAGAGGAGCACGGGCTGCCGCGCCGCCGCGTGCGCGAGCACGACCCGGAGCGCGGCGAACCCGGACTGGCGCAGCGCGCGCGGGTCGCCGCGGACCTCGCCGGAGCGCGCCCTCGCGTCGACGACGGGCACCCTCCGCAGCTCGGGGAAGAGCAGCGCCAGCGCCTCGGCGCCCTCGGCAGGACAGAGCGCCGCCGCCGCGGCCTCGTCGAGGCCGATCCAGTACCGGGCCAGATCGTCGATCGCCGCGTCGAACGCCTTGTACGGGATCGACTCGTACGGGTGGCACCGCGCTTCCAGCACGAGCGGCGGGGTGGAGTCGGCGCCCTGGACGTCCCGAAGGAACCGCCGGACGAGCATGGTCTTGCCCATCCCCGAGGGGCCCACGACGTCCACGGTGACGAGCTGCCCTTCCTGCGCGGCGGCGAACGCGTCGCGCAGGGCGGCGAGCTCCGCCTCGCGCGCCACGAAGTCGAGCTCGGCCTCTGCCGCGAGCGAGAGCCCGCGGGCGCGCGCGCGCGGCGCCTCGGCGTGCTCGTGCAGCGCGCCGAGCACCTCCGCGACGGGCATGCGCCGGCCCGGGTCCGGCTCCAGAAGGCCGAGCACGAGCCGATCGACCGCCGGAGGGATCGAGGGCGCGAGGCGCGACGGCGGAGGGGGCAAGCGCTGCTTGGCGAGGACCTCGTCGGAGGGGTCGTCTCCGAACGGGAGCCGGCCGACGAGGGCCTCGTAGAGGACCAGGCCCACGCTGTACCAATCCGAGGCGGGGAGGGGCTTCGGGTCCCAGTACTGCTCGGGGGCGAGGTAGGGCAGAGTCCCGAGCAC
The DNA here is from genome assembly GCF_051473855.1 of Sorangium sp. So ce375. Taxonomy (NCBI): domain Bacteria; kingdom Pseudomonadati; phylum Myxococcota; order Polyangiales; family Polyangiaceae; genus Sorangium; species Sorangium sp. So ce375. The sequence continues at coordinate 6,092,164 of NZ_CP150335.1, read as the reverse complement.
GACGCCGCGGGCCGTGTCGAGCAGCCTCGCGCGTGACACGGGGGTCGCCATTCCGAAGTCGAGGAGGGTCAGGTGTCCCTCCTCGGTGACGAGGACGTTGGTGGGCTTGACGTCGCGGTGTGATTTCCCGAAGGCATGGACCGTCGTGAGCGCTTCCGCGAGCTGGAGCCCTGCCTGACAGATCCTGCGGATCGCGGCGGTCTGCTGCTCCTCCGGCGCCTTCGGGTCGAGGCCGAGCCGGTCGGTGAACGGGAGCCCGCCCGGGATCACTTCCATCGTGAAGAAGCACTGTTCGCCCTCCACGTGGAGCTCGTGCAGCCGGACCAGGTTGGGGTGGACGATGTCGCGCAGGGCCCTGTATTCCGCCTTGAGCCACTGGCGGCCTTCGGGCGTTGTGTCGAGGAGGGTCTTGAGGGCGACCTCCTGGTCCCACCGCCTGTCGAGCACGCGGTAGACGATCCCGAAGGCCCCGGAGCCAAGGATTTCCCGGACGATGTACCGTCCCGCGGCGTCGAACGGTCCGCCGACGGGCACGGCGGGGCGCGCGGAGCTCACGGCCCCTGCTTCCCGAAGCCGATCTTGCCGACTCCCAGCGAGGAGAGGAGCTTCTCGAGGTTCGGCTGGGTGCCGCTGAGCGAGCCGGCGAGGTCCTTGCCGGCGCGGACGATCTCCATGAGCCCGTTGAAGCTCCCGGCGAGGTCGTTGGCGTCGGCGCCCCAGTCCTTCTGAAGGGTGGCCCCGAGCGCGGCGAGGAGCGACTGGCCGGGGCTGGGATCGGGGTGCGCGACGTCGGCGAGCTTGTCGAACTGGAGGATGTCGGCGATGTGCGGTTTTCCGGCCTGGAAGAGCATCTCGTCGACGCGCTTGAAGAACGCGAGGTCCTCGAGCTCGTGCTCCTCAATGTCCCAGATGTCGCAGTAGTCTCCGGTGATCCCGGCCTTCGCGAGATCGTCCGATCTGTGCGTGGAGGCCATGTGATCGAGGATGGCGTTCACGGCATGGCGCGCCGACTCGTTCGCGGCTTCCATCGTGTTCATCCGGGTGAACGTGCGCATGTACGAACCGCAGAACACGACGCTATCCTCGTGGACGCGGTAGCCGCCGTGGGGAGCCTGCCAGAGCCCGGTGCCGTCCGTCCGCGCGCCGTCGCCGAGCTTGCTCCTGCCGGGCACCCAGGGCGTGCAACGTGGCCGGTTCTCCCAGTCTCCGACGTTGTTGATCAGGAACGGGGTGCGGTTGGCGCGCAGCGCGCCGCCTGCAAAGACGAGGTTCGAGTCCAGGTGGCAATATCGTGGCTCGGGGAGGGGGAGGTTCGTCACCGGCGCGACCAGGCCGCGGGTCGTTCGCAGGCTGTCTTTGATCTGGCGCCAGACCTCTTCCTCGATCTCGACGGGGGAGGACTCCATGAGGCTCTTTCCCGTGAAGGAGGAGCGCCGGTGGCAGTTCCCGATGTCCACCGACAGGACACCACGGATTTTCGGCGTGAAGCTTTCAAAGTGCTTTTCTACCCAGAACTGCGACTGGGACACGGCAGAGAGGCCCCACTCGGTGTCCGGGAAATAGACGTGGCCGCGAACGAGCTTGAAGTCCTGGTCGAAATAGTACTGGATCCCTGTGAACGTTTGGAGCCGATCGTCGGGAGAGTCGCCATACCGCCTCTCGGGCAGGCGCGGCGTTCTCACACACTCCGCCTGCGGGAACGGCTGCGCGCGCTCGCTGGTGAGCCGCACGTCCTCCGCAGGGTGCGCCCAGCGGCGGAGGACGCGCTCGAGGATCTGCACCTCGTGCGGACCGACCTTGCGATCGAACCAGAAATGGATCCGCAGCTCCGGTACGCCCTCCGGCTCTTCCACCATGTGGCCGGTCGAATACGCCACCGAGCGGAACGCGGATCGTTCCCGTTGCTCCAGCGAGGCGTCGTCCTCGGCGAGCTCGATGCGCAGGAGGAGGCTCCGCAGCTTGTCGTCGGCATCCTGCGACCGCTGCGGATCCTTGTAGGTAACCGCGATCTCGTAGCGTTCCAGCCCAGCGGGCAGCTCGGTCGTGATGTAGCTGGTGAACCCTCGGAGCTCCCGGGGCGCGCCGTGGTGCGGGACGCCGCTGGACTCGCTGGAGTCCCACCATCGAGTCACCCACTCGGCCGCGACGGCGTCGAGCGCGACGACGTGGTAGTTGGCGCTCGGGAGCTCCTTTTCCGGAGTCCGGACCAGCACCTCCAGCTTGTCATCCTTTGGCGCGATGCTCACGAGCTCACCCGGATGGAACTGGACGCCGAGATTCTCCTTGAGGTGCTTGCGCCATGGGACGAGCCAGGCGTGGCTCGTCGGGCCCGAGAGAATGCTGTCCGTGTACTGTCCGCCGAGCACCTGATCGAGGAGGAGCTGCAAGTACACGTTGCCCTGGGTGCGCGCGTCGCAGCGCTCCGCGTCCATCGCGACCAGCGCCTGCGGCGCGGCCCGGATCGCCTGGACGAACGGCTCGGAGTAGAAGCCTCTCTGATCCGCGCCGAAGAACGTGAACAGCGACATCCCCCCGTACTCTTTCTCTCTCCTCGAACTGCACGTCATCATGTAGCGGACGAGCTTGAAGAAGAACCTCGCGAGATCGCGGCGGCTGAAGCCGAGGCCCTGCGTGAGGCGCATGTACTCCGTCCGGAATGCCTCCAGGCTGCGCGGGCGCTCGCGGCTGAGCGGGACGAAGCCCTTGCGCACCGCGAACACCTGGCGGAAGGTGGGCTCCAGCTGATCGAAGGCCGTGGGACGGTGTCCCGGGCCTGGCTCGGCGACGGGCGTGCGCTTCATCGTGTCGAAGAGGTGCCGGTAGAAGCTGGGGAAGAGGCGATACCCGTGCTCCCCCGGAACCAGGTTGCTGCGATCGTGTATCGCCTTGGAGGTGGGATCTCCTTTCGCGTTGCACTCGTGCGGAGCTTCCCATTGCGTTCGGGCCACGCCGCCTACCTGAAGATCGATCTCGACGATCGAGGGGCGGCGGCCCTTCTTCTCAAGTTTCCACGGGATCGCCATCCTCGGATCGGGCGGCGCGGACTCGATGACGTGGACCTTGAAATTGCGCTCTGCGAGCTCGTGGGCTGCCGTGAGCCCCGCGATCCCGGCGCCGTACACGAAAACCGTGGGCTCGCTTCGGTCGGTCCTCGCCTCGATTGCGGAGATCTTCCAGTCGTTACGTAGATTCCGGTTGCACCATCGTGCGAGGCGCGTCGGTGCGTCGTTGTTCTCGGGGGTCTCCTTGTCGAGGAACGAAAACGATTCCCACCACACGCGCTCTGCCTCTGAGCGATTGTTGACGTGTTGCCCTATGTTCAGCGTCCTCGGCTTTGGGCTCGGCCTGTCTGGACGACCTGTTCGTTTGCCGACGTTTTTGAGTGTTTCCACGTAAGCTTCGATGAAAAGCCTCAGCTCCTGTTCGAGGACGTCCGCCGACCAGGCGTCCAGCTCCGCCGACCTCGTGCCCTTCTTGTTATGCTGCTTATCGGTGCGGGGGGGGCGAGGTGCTTCCAGCGCGTAACGGGCCGCTTTGAGGAAGTTGCGGACACGGTCCGGTTCGTAGAACCAGGGCATCTGTCCCGTAGGATCGATGTCGGGAACTCTGCGGCTTCCGGCACCGGCAGCAGCGAACAACGTGACGCACCAGCCCACCAGATCCGTCTCCGTCGGCAGCTTCATCTTGCCGTCTTCCTTGAAGAGCTCGTCCATGGCGTCGAGGATGGATCTCGGCTTCTGAAGGAGGTGCCAGTACGGGTTCGGCCGATCTGCCGACGAGTAGAAGGCGGAGTTCAGCAGCTGTTCGATCTCGCGGCGGGCTGGCACCTTCCATTCCTTGGGGATGTCACTCGGGACAGGCTTGGGGTGCGCTCGCGCCACGTTGAGGCTCGCTTCGTACATGAGCACCCCCATATCCCCCGCGATTCGCCGATTCGCCAACAGTTCGAGCAGCGCGGCGTCGTAGAACGCGAGGAGGTCCTTGGGAATGTCAGCGTGCCAGTCGCTGATCTCCTTTTGGGCGTCCGGCGATAGCACGAGCTGTGTGCGATAGGCTCCCTTCTTGCTCACGGCCTCGCACCGATTGAGCAGCCGATACATGATCTGCTGTCGTACGAAGCGCTTCACGAGGTTCTCCGCACGGTTGGCAATCCGCGCGGGGTCGCCCGCCTGCGCGCCGACGCCGAAGTCGAAACCCTCAGGTAGGTGAGTGGGCAACTTCAACTGTCTGTCGTCGTCGAACACCCAGTCGGAGGGCTTACCTTCAGGGTTGAACCCGTTGAGCGCCTCCAGGATGGGTGTTCGCCATTGGTCGCTCCTGAGAACATCAGCCAGTTTCGCCCCTGGTTGTCGGTCCGGCGTTGGGAGCATCTCAGTTCGCAAGCAGAACTCGAGGAACCCGGTCCGTTTGTGAAGCCCTGCGAGCAGGGCGTCGCGCACCGGGTTTTTTTCTTCCTCGTTCCCGCCCTGCTGTTCCTTACCGTTCATTCCCCGCTCTCCAGCTCCAGGCGGAGCTCCTCCGCCTCGTCGATCCGCAACAGCGCTCCCACGAAATACTCGAATGCACGGAGGCCCCGCGAGAGATCCTCCGTCTTTCCGGCGAGGCCGACCGCCCCGCTCCGCAGCGACTGGCTCAGCGTCCGGCCCCCCGACAGAAGAGCCCGGATGCTGGCCCGATCCGTCGCGATCCGGATCGCCGCCCGCCCCGGCGACGGCACCTCGACGACCTCTCGCCCGACGCCGCCGATCACCACCGCCGGCTCGGACGCGACGTCCACCGACACGGTGAGCCCCTGGAGCCAGCTCGCCATCGCGGCGCTCGCCTCCGGCTGCCCCTCCGCGATCAGGCGGAGCGCCCGCCGCAGCGTGCCTGTCACCGGCTCAGCCACGGACCACCTCCAGGAGGCAAGGGCCCTCGAACTCGAACGCCTCTCCCGCGCAGATCCCGCGGATCCGGGCGCGCGCGTCGACCTCGTTGAGCCGCACCACGCCGCGGACGTCGGTCTCGGAGGGCACCAGGATCTGGCCGCGCACGAGCGCCTCGACCTCCCCCGACAGGGACTCTCCGCCACGACAGGCATCGAACCGCGTCCACCGGGGCACGTCCCGGTCCTGGTCCGGCAGCAGCAGCGCCGCCGCCGCGGGCACGCGCCCCGAGGGCCGCGCCTCGACGATGCCCTCGGTCGTGAAGCGCGTCTCGGCGTTCCGGAAATACCGCACGATGTCGCCGCCCCGGAGGAGGAACACGCTCGTCGCCGTGGTGCGGGTGCGGGCGCGATCGTTCATCCTCGAGAAGACCACCATCCACGGGACGGCGGCGTCGCGCGGCACAGCGCAGCCCCATTCCCAGGAGAAATCGCCTCCCCAGCGGAAGCGACCCCAGTTGTGGTCGTGGTACGCGAACCTGTCCTCGAAGGAGACGCGCCGTCCCCCGATCTCCACCCAGCCCGAGGCCAGCAGCCGCGGCACGAGACACCAGCTCAGGTGAGACCCGGACCCGACACGGATGTCGTGGCTGAGCGAGGGCACCGACGCGGGCGCCAGGACAACCTCCATCCGCGGGCCGTCTCCCTGGTTTCGGATCTCGTACCGGCCGCCGCGCCACCGCATCGCCGCCCGATCGAACGTCGCGTCCAGGCGGCCTGGGCGCACATCGGGCCTCGGACATTGCGCCACGTGGCCCTGCCACTCGCCCTGGCACACGATCGTCGTCGCCTTTCCCGCGCCGCCGCCTTCCAGGCTGAGGTTGAAGAGCAATGTCCAGCCCTCGCCGAAGACGACGAAGTGCTGCCACTCCTTGTAGCCCTGCCTCGCCTCGATCTCGAACGGCAGACCGCGCCACGGGTCGGCGTCGGCCGCGAGGGCGCTGAGTCGCGCGGCGGAGAGGCTCACCGGAGGAGATCTTCCAGCGGCCGGACAGGCACCCTCGCCGGGAGCGGCCCTTCCGGGGACGGCGCCCTCTCGGCCCACGCCTCCGCGATCCGCTGCGCGCGCCCGGTCAGCGACAGGAGCCCCAGCAGCGCGAGCAGCGCCGCGTCCTCGGCCCCGCCGTCCTCGGGGAGGGGGCCTCCGCCGATCGCACAGGCAGGTGGATCGGCCGCCGCCGCGCCCGCGAGAGACTCGATTTCCCGCCTCGCGCCGAGCAGCCCGAGCACGGCGTGCAGGAATCCATCGTGTGTGTCGAAATCGAGCTCGGGCGCGGTGACGCTCACGGCCGGTCCCTTGCGCCGCCCAGGTCCGCCAGCACGCCCTCGAGATCGCGGTCGAGGGCGCGCAGGAAGGCGTCCACATAAGCCGACGGCACCGCGCCGCCCTCCTCGCTCACGATGCCTCCGGCCAGCCCCTCGAAGAGGGTGCGCGCCCGGGCGAGCAGCGGAGATCCCGCGAGGCGCCGCTTCCAGGTGCGGCCCTCGTCGGTCTCCGAGAACCGCCGGCCCTCCCGGACGAGCGCATTGAAGGCAGCCTGCCCTGCAATGGGGTACTTGACGAGGAGCGCCTGGGCGGCGCGCAAGCGCTCCAGCACGGCGTCGCCGGGCTCGGCCTCGCCGCTGGCCCGGCGCCCGAGCGCCTCGTCGAACTCCCGGCTGTACCGGATCAGGAGGCGCTGGTACTCGCCGAGCACGCGCAGGAGCGCAGCCACGATCGCGTCCCGCTCGCCGCCAGGCGGGGTGTCGGCGCCGGGCTCGGCCCCGAGGCGCGGCTCGCGAGGTGCGGGCTCGCGGCCGAGCGACGGCGCCGCGGGCACCTCCAGGGGCTCGGCCACGGGCGGGTCGGCCGAGAAGTCCGGGAACTCGTCCTCATCGCCGGGGGGCCCGCCGGCCTCGCGCGCGAACCTGGCGAGCCGCGCCTCGGGGCCGTCGTTCGCGCTGGCCTCGCTCTGAACGCGGCAGAGCGCATCGAACATCGCCTTGATGTCGACGAGCTGGGTCTCGGCCAGGCCGTCGTCTCGGAGAGACACCGATTCACCACGTTCGCTGGACGACATAATCCTTGAGCCAGGCAATGAACCTCGTGTGAACGGAGTCCGCGAGCACCTCCGCGAGCCGCTGCCAGCCCACCTCGGCCGACGCCGCGTGGCGCCGCGCCACCTCGCGGGCGCGCTCGATGCCTCCGTGACCGTCGATCAACCGCCGCAGGAACAGGACGTCGGCCTCGGTCTTCTCGCTCGACGGCGCGGCTCGGCGCTCGAGATACCCGAGCATCGCCGCACGAGCGGCCTCGTCGATGACACGCTCGTCCACCATCTCTCTCAACAGATCGGCGAGCCCGACGTCGGAGGAGCCAGCGGCCGGGCGTGGTTTGCGGAGGATCCGGAGGGCCTCTTCGCGGTCGGCCTCCGGAGCCGAGCGGAGCGCGTGGAGCAACATGAGCGTGCGCTTTCCCTCCCAGAGATCTCCGGCGAGCTCCTTGCCGTAGTCGGCGCGCCCCTCCTCGAGATTGAGGACGTCGTCCTGGATCTGGAAGGCGAGGCCGAGGCTCTCCAGGAACGACGCGAGGAGCGCCTCCACGCTGGGCTCCGCCCTGGCCACCGCGGCCCCCACGAGGCCCGGCGCGACGAAGCTGTAGCTGCACGTCTTTCGCCGCACCATCGACTCGTAGTCTGCGTCGGTGAGCTGCCACGTCCCCTCGTCGATCCACGAGAGCTCCTGCGCCTGCCCCTCGAACGACTCGAGCACGGCGCGAGCGTAGATGTCGAGGATGCGAAGGGCCCGGCCGAGGCCTAGCCGGTCCGTGTTCCCCAGCAAGGGGCCGAGCGTGAGCGCGAGGAGGCCGTCTCCGCAGTTGACCGCCGCGGGGATCCCGTGGGTCCGGTGGAGCGCGGGCCCGCCCCTCCGGGTCAGCGAGCCATCCTCGATGTCGTCATGGATGAGAAAGGCGTTGTGGTACATCTCGACCACCGCGGCGGACGGGAGGACCTCCTCGAGCTCCCCGCCGAGCGCGCGGCAGACAGCGATGCAGAGGGCCGGACGGAGCCCCTTCGCGCGGCGCAGCGGGTAGTCGAGCATCAGCCGGTACGCGCGATCGTCGCCCGGCGAGCCCTCGCGGACGATACGGCGGATCTCCTCCAGGACGAGCTCCCTGTGCTCCTCCAGGTACACCTCGCCGATGTCCTGGACCGGGCCAGGCGCTGCCTTGGGCGTGGATCTCGGAGCCCGCAGGTCGACCGAGCTACACACCTTTCGGACGCTCCAGCCCGAGCCCTCGGATCAGGTTGTAGACGTGCGACCGCGCGATATCGAGCCGCGCCGCCGCGTCCGAGGCGTTCCAGCCCACCTCGTCGAGCACACGGCGGACGAAGCGCGCCTGGAACGCCCGCGTGGCTGCCTGGAGGGTCTGCTGTACAGCAGGCCAGTCTCCGCCCAGGGGCTCGCCAGCGTCGCCGCGGTCCGGCTCGGGCTCGGGGAAGAGATGCCGTTGCTCGACGCGGAGGACGCCGTCCGCCGCAGCCCGGATGACGGCGGCCTCCACGGCGTGGGCCAGCTCGCGGACGTTGCCGAGCCACTCGGCGTTCTCGATGGCCCGCAGCGCGCCGATCGAGAGCTCGATCGCGGGGAGGTTGTGGGTGCGCACGGCCTGCTCGCAGAAGTGGGCCGCCAGCTCCGGCAGATCCTCGCGGCGCTCGGCGAGGGAAGGCACCCGGACCGGGAGCACCTGGAGCCGATAGAACAGGTCCTCTCGAAAGGCCTTCTTCCCCACGGCGGCGCGCAGGTCGGTGTTCGTCGCGGCCACGATGCGCACGTCGGCGGTCACCGGCTTGGACCCCCCGAGCGGAAAATACTCTTTCGACTGGAGCAGCTGGAGGAGCGCGGCCTGGGCCGTCAAGCTCAGCTCCGCGACCTCGTCGAGGAACAGCGTCCCTCCCTCCGCTGCGTCGACCTTGCCCGGGACTCTGCGGCTCGCCGTCGAGTGCGCGCCCGGCAGGGCGCCGAACAGCTCGCTCTCGATGAGGTTCCCGGGGAGCGCGCCGCAGTTGATCTCGACGAAGGGCTTGCCCGCCCGAGGGCTGTTGCCGTGAAGGACGCGCGCGACGGCGGTCTTGCCGCTCCCCGTGGGGCCCAGCAAGAGGACGCTGACGTCGAGCGGCGCGACGAGGACGAGCTGCTGGAAGAGCCGCGCGAGCGCGGGGCTCCTGCCACGGAGGCCGTCCGCGCGCAGCTTCTGTCGAAATGGCAATGTGGGGTTCGCCGACTCGGTGCTTCGCCGCCGCAGGAGCAAGCGATCGGCGAGCGTGGCGACGTGGCGCGCCAGGAGCTCGACATGCGTCCGGTCCTCGTCGCGAAAGGGGCCGGGCTGCACGCGATCCTGCAGGTAGAGGACGCCGATCGGCGGATCGGCGCCGATCGGCGCGCAGAGCACCGCCTCGATCCGGTGCGCGCGCACGCTGCCCCGATCGCGAAACCTGGGGTCATTGAGCGCCGAGCTCGTCACGATCGTCTTCCCTGAGGCGACGGCCTGGGCCATCACGCCGTGCGAGAGCTGCGCGCGCACGCCGGCGATGTCCTCGTCTGTGCAGCCGCGGGCGATCCAGAACGGCGTCTTGCCGGCACCGGCGCCGTCGTCCCGGATCTCGAGGTAGCCGCGTCGAGCGCCCGCGATGTCCACGACCAGCGCGAGCGCCTCTTCGAGGAAGGGCTCGATCTCGTTGTTCCCGCCGAGCTCAACGAGCTTCCGGTACAGGTCCCGTTCGCGTCGCACGCGCTCCGCATCCGCTGGCTCGGAACCAGCGGGTGGTGGACCGGAGCCCTGATGTACCATTCCGGTAATCTACCGGACGAGCGACGCCCCTGGGAAGCCCTGCCGTGGGAGGGGAACCGAGGGCGATGGCCGCAACGGCCCCCTCGGGCGTGCCCCGCGTCGAAGCCGCTGGACGACGGCGTGCCCCCGCGGCGGGGAAGCCGCTGTTCATCGTGCGAGGCCCGCACCATCGGCTCCCCCGCGGCGGCCCCCGTGCCTCGCACGGCGTGGGCTGCATGCAATCTTCCTGCTTCACGCGATATCGTCCTCCGGCGCTCGCTCGCGGCCGTTGGCGCGTTGACGCATCGACGCATCGACGCATCGACGCGTCAACGCTCTCGCAAGCCGAGTGCCAGCCGCGCACGGACGCCGGAGCAGCCGTGGTGTCCCCCGTGGACCGGCCACGCCTCTCCGTCGCGGCTCGGCCCGACGCGTTCCCGAGCGATCGCAGCGCCGCGGCGGTCCACTGCATTGGATCACGTGTCCACTCGCGTGGACACCTTAGGGCGCCGCGAGGGCCCCGCCGCCGCGCTCGCGCCGCAGGACGCCGCCGGCGCCGCCCGCGCCCAGGCCGTTCGCGCGCCTGGCACGCGAGCTGCTCCCACGACGGTTCACTTTTTGAGAACGGAGCATCATGAACAAGCAGTTATTCCTATCGCTGGCCATTGCGTGCATCCTCACTGTATCCAATGCTCGAGCGTCAGCGCCGCAAGTTACTGTAATGGCTGCTAAAGACCTGCGGCAGATGTTGGATACGGGCTCCGTTGCAACCTTGTACTGCGGGGGGCAGGGTTTGCCGGGAAAGGATCCGCGAAATCAGATGCAGCTGACTACGCTCAAGGACGCTGCTGCGTGCGCGTTGGATTTGAGATGGTCCAGGTCTGCGGAGGTTGACGATGTCGTCGCGACGCCGAAGAAGGTGGTGATTATAAAGAAGGGCAGCGTGTCGCCGACCGACTATTTGTTCGAGTATCCGCTCGGTAACGCAGGCGTTGCGTCTCGTCAATTTCAGTCGCAAGAATGGTTTCGTGCGGACAAGTTTGTGCACGGGCAGGAGTATAATATTTGGATCATCTATGGTGTATCGCAGAAGGCTCCGGCAGCTGGAGCGGATCCTGCCGTCTCGGCGCCGGTTTCAGGTCCAAAAGTGGAGCTCGATGATCAGGTTGTTCCCGTGTATCACTTTAAGCCTGTCAAGAGTCGATGGGCTTGGCAGGCTACCGGCAAGGTCTTTACCGCCTGGGAAATGTCTGAGTCGGACAATCGTTCCTTCATCGTCCCCGGTCTTGCGGCCGGCGGGGCGTGGCGCATAGCTAGCGACTATAATGATCAGGACGTTATCGGGCTCAGGGCCGTCGTTGCGGCGGGGCCAAACCTTGTTCCGAAATTGCAGTCGACGACGGATGCGGATGGCAATACGACGACTACTACCGCGCCTCAGAAGCTGCAGTTGCTCGCCGGACTCGAGCTCGTGCTCGCGCGGTATGCATCGGTTGGGCTGATTTGGATTCCGCTAGGTGGCAATTCCTCCTCCAGGGGAACTCCACTGTTTTTGCTCACATATGGCGAGTTGTATCCGTCCATTTCGAGCAAGTAGATTCCTTCGCGTGATCTCGGGTCTGAGACGTCGATGAAAGGCCCTTGCTTCCCCGGTGGCTCACCCGCTCCCCGACGCGCCCCCCTCCCGGAGCGCCTCCGGAAGCGCCGAAGCCACGGCGGCCCTGCACGCCTCCATCGTCGCGCGGAGCTCCTCGAGCGAACGGCCCGGCGGGTCGAGCGGCGGGTGCACAACCACACGCACGACGCCCGGCGCGGCGGCATAACGCCCCTTCGGCTGGAGCGCGCCCGCGCCGTCGACGGTCACCGGCAGGACGCGCGCGCCCGCGGCCGAAGCCGTCCGGAACGCGCCCAGCCGGAAGGGCAGGAGCCGGCCCGTCGCGCTCCGCGTCCCCTCGGGGAAGAACACCGTCGACCACCGCTGCATCAAGTTTCGCTGCGCCTCGCCGAGATCCGCCACGGCGCCGCGGGCGCGCCGCCGGTCGACCGGCGTGTGGCCGTAGAGGCGCATGCCCCAGCCGAGCACGGGCACGTGGAACAGCGCGCGCTTCGCCAGGAACCGGAGCGGCGTGCGCCCCTGCAGCACCACGAGCAACGCGAGGATGTCGAGCGTGCTCTGGTGGTTCGCCGCGATCACGTACCGCTCGCCCGGCCGCGCGTGCTGGACGCCCTCGGCCTCGACGCGCACCCCGACGAGCCAGAGCGCCCCGCGCGCCCAGACGACCGAGAGGCGGTCGTGCATCCGCTGCCGGGGATCGAAGGGGAAACAGAGCAGGCCGATCGGGAGCAACACGACGAGGAACAGCATCGCCCAGGCGTGGGCGCACGCCGTGCGGACGACCTCGACCGGACCGGCCGGCACCACCGCGGCGCCGACCTCGCCCGCGTCACGCTCACCCCCTGCGGCTGAGACGATCATCGACCCCTGCTCGTGGTGTCCCCGCTCGCGCGGCGCCCCCTGGCGCCCCCGTGGCGCCGCCGTACTCCAACGTCACTTGGCGACCGGCGGGGCCTCCGGCCCGTCGAAGCGCGGGACGAAGCCCTCCACCGAGGCCAGCGTCTCCAGCAGCGTCACGTGGCGGAGGCGCGGGATCGCCACGATCGTCGGCCCGCCGAGCTCCTCCTCCGGGACCGCGATCGTCGCCGCCGCCGCGAGCTCCGCCACCGTCGCGCACACGACCTGCGTCGTGCCGACGCTGCTCGGGCTCGCCGTCCGGAGCTCGCGCGGCAGCTCGGCCCAGTAGACCCGCGGGGGGCCCTGGAACGCCGCCTCGGCCGGGACGCGCGGCCAGAACGTCGGATCCGTCAGGCCGAGCTCCTCGACGAGCGCCGCGCGCTCGGCGCGGACGCCGCGCGCCGCCCGCTCGTCGCCCAGCGCGTCGAGCGCCTCGGCGTAGCGCTCGAGCGCCGTCACAAGCATCGTCCGGTTGCCCGACGCGCGGATGAGATCGAGCGTCTCCCGGCCGTACGCGGCGAGCTCGCCGGCCTCACCGGCGCCGCTCTCGTCGTTGGCGAGCAGCGCCCGCGCGTGCATCCGGCCGACGCGGCCGAGGCTCACGGCGTAGGCGTCGCCCGTCCCCGCCGAGCCGATCTCGATCGCCCGCTCGTAGGCGGCGAGCGCCTCCGGGAGCAGGCCCTGCACGAAGTACACGTCGCCCAGGTACCCCTCCGCCCAGCCGCGCCCCATCCCGATGCCCAGCACGCCGCTCAGGTTGCACGCGTTCGCGATCAGCACGCGCGCCCGCCCGAGCTGGCCCATGTGGAACTGGTGCCGGCCCGCGTACATCGTCCCCATGTAGAGGTAGAGACCGCTCAGGCCGTGCTCCTCGGCGTACGAGAGCAGCTGCGCGGTCGACCGGACCCCGAGATCCCAGTCGAACCGGCCCTCCGCGAGCACCGCGTAGTAGAACCACGTGCCGAGCAGCCGCACCGGGTCGCGCAGGCGCTCGGCGAGGCGCGCGGCGTCCGCGGCGCTCTGCTCGGCCTCGGCGTACAGGCCCGACTGGCTCAGCGCGACGCAGAGGATGCCGCGCGAGTGGCAGAGCTCGACGTACTCGCCCGCCGCCTCCGCGAGCTCGCAGCCGCGGCGGAGCGGCTCGGTCGCCGGGCCCACCTTGCCGGCCGCGCACAGCGCGCGCCCGAGGATGTTCGCCGGCAGGCACTGGTACGGGCGCAGCTCTGGGCTCGCGCCGATCGCCCCGAGCGCCTTGCGGCTGTGCGCCACCGCGTCGGCGAACTCGCCCCGCACGTAGTGCACGCGCGACAGCGCGCTGGAGAGCGCCGCCGTGACGAGCGGCGTCTCCGGCAGCGCCTCCTGCGCGCGGCGCAGCAGATCGAGCGGCTCCGCCGTGCTGCCGAGCAGGCACGCGACGCGCGCGAGCTCGTGCGCGCAGCGCGCCCTGAGCTCGATCCGCGCCGGGTCGAGCGGCAGCCGCTCGAGCAGCGCGAGCGCCTGCTTCAGCCGCCGGATCGCCCCGTGCGGATCCTGGAGCCGATCGGCCTCGCCCGCCGCGAGCAGGTACGTCGACGCGGCGCGGTCGAGCTCGCCGGCGCGCTCGACGTGGTGCGCGAGCGTCCCCGGATCGCCGCCGCGCAGCTCGATGCGCCGCGCGATGCGCCGGTGGTAGTCGGGGCGCTCCTCCGGCGGAACGCGCGCGGCGAGCTGCTCGCGCGCCGCGTCGTGCGAGAACGACGTGAGGCCCCCGTCCTCGCTGAGGCAGACGTAGTGCGCCGCGGCGTCGCGCAGGGCGCTGTCGACCTCCGCCGGGTCGAAGAGCCCGAGCTCGACCAGATCGTCGCGCAGGAACTGGCGGCCGATGAGCGCGGCGACGCCGAGGACCTGGACCGTCGTGGGAGCGAGCGCCTCGATGCTGCGCGAGAGGACGTCCGAGACCGAGGCGGGCGCGAGGTAGTGCGCGCCCTCGCGGGAGAGCTCGAGCGCGCCGCTCCGGCCGCGCTGGAGGAAGCCCTCGGTCTCCATGTTGCGGACGACCTGGATGTTGAAGAGCGGGTTGCCCGCGGCGAGCAGCGGGACGCGGCGCACGAGCTCCTGCACGAGGTCGTCCCCGGCGCCGCGGCCGAGCGCGGAGAGGAGCGCCCGGTTCGCCTCGGGGCGGAGCGGGCCGAGGTCGAGGCGCTCGACGTCCTTCCACGCGAGCCACCCCGCCGCGCGCGGCGTCATCGGCGACGAGCCCGGCGAGCCGCGCATCGCGGACGAGCCCGGCGGAGGCACCGACGCGCCGGGCGGAGGCAGCGACGAGCTGCGGGGGAACGGCGGACGCGCCGTGCCGAGCAGCAGCACCGGCATCTCGCCGAGCTGATCCGAGAGGCGCAGGAGCACCTCCTGCGTCGCCTCGTCCGCCCAGTGCACGTCCTCGATCGCGAGGACGACCGGGATCTCCTCGGAGATCGCGCCGAGCAGCCGCAGGAGCAGATCGGCGATCCAGCGCGTGCCGCCCGGGCCGATGGCGCCGCCCTCGTCCGCGAGCCCGACCGCGCGCGTCAGCTCCGGCACGAGCCCCTGGAGCAGGGCGGCGTCGTCGGCGATCACGAGGCTCACCAGCCGGCGGATGCGCGCCGCCCGGCTGTCGCCGTGCCGCTCCAGCCAGAGCGCGATCTGTGTGAGCGCCTCGCGGATGGCGGAGTAGGGCACGAGCCCGGAGAGCTCCCGGCACCGGCCGTAGGCGACGATCGCCGTGCCCGTCTGCTCGGCGCTCCGGAGCAGCTCGGCGACGAGGCGGCTCTTGCCGACGCCCGTGTCGCCGACCACCACGGCCGGCCGCGGCTCGCCGCGCACCGCGCCCTGGAGGAGCTCCGTGAGCCGCCCGAGCTCCTGCTCGCGGCCGACGAACAGCGCGTCGTGCGCGTCGTCGAAGGCCTCCGGCGCGGAGGCGTCGCGCTCGGACCCCTCCGCACCGGCGCCGGCCGGGGGCGGCGAGGTGCCGTGCAGCGTCACGTAGTAGAGCTCCTTGAGCCGCGCGCAGAGCCGGGCCGCGCTCGAGAAGCGCCGCGCCGGGTCGCGCTCCAGGAGCTCTTCCACGAGCGCGACGACGGGCGCCGGCGTCTCGGGCGCCGCGTGGGCGAGCGGCACGAGCGTGCCGTAGACCTTCTGGTTGATGACGCTGTTGACGGTGCCGTCCGAGAACGGGAGCCGTCCGGCGAGCAGCTCGTAGAGCATGACGCCGACGGCGTAGAGGTCCATCCGGGGGCTCGGGCGCCCGATCGCGCCCCGCTTCAGGCACTCGGGCGCCAGGTAGGCGATGGTGCCCGCGTTGACGCGGGCGTGCTCGGGCTGGAAGCTCACCGTGAGCGTCGCCAGGCCGAAATCGAGGATCTTGAGCCGGGGCTCGTACGGATCGGTGAGGACGATGTTGCTCGGCTTGAGGTCGAGGTGGAGCACGTTGAGCGCGTGGCAGTGCGCGAGCGCCTCGGCCACGCGGCGCGCGATGCGCAGGGCCTCGATCGTGTCGAGCGAGCCCATCCGTGCGAGGTACCGGTCGAGCGTCTCGCCCTGCACGAGCTCCATCGCGAGGTAGAGGCCCACGCCGTCGAGGACGCCGTACGAGGAGAGCTTGACGAGCGACGGGTGGCGCAGCCGGAGCAGCGCCTCGATCTCGTTCTGCTGGGCGAAGAGCTGCCCGGCGTTCTGGGCGCTCACGTCCTTGAAGATCTTGATGGCGGCGTCGTTGCCGGCCCCGTCGCGGCCGCGGAACACGGCGCCGAAGCCGCCCTCGCCGAGCCGGTCGTCGATCGTGTACTCGCCGATCCTGGCGCCGCGCTCGATCAAGGGATCGCCGACCATCGCTCCTGCCCTTCCGAGTACCCCGTCATCGTTCGCCGACGCACCATGATACTCCGGACGGGCGCCGCGACAGCGCGCAATGGCCCATCCGACGCCCGGGGGCGCGCCGCATCGACGCCTTGCCGCATCGCGGCTGTCTGGCCAAGAAACCTGCCTGTTACGTTGGGCCGCGATTCGGGCGCCGCTCTCGATTGCAGCCCCCCGCGCGCCGCGGCCAAAATGGTGAGCTTGCACCCAGAATCGCGCCTCGATCCCGGGATTTTGAGCCTGAAATGACGACGGCGGCAGCCCCCTGGAGGGGACCGCCGCCGCGTCCGGGCTCAGGCCGCGCTGGGGATCAGGTCCCGCCGCTGGCCGAACCGCTCGCCGAGCCGCTGACGCTGGCGCTCGCCTTGATGTTGACGTCGATCGAGGCCGTCGCGCTGGCCGACGCGTCGACCGCGGCCGCGACGCAGGCGACCGCCTTGCCGCCGGCCTTGAGCGCCACGTCCTTCACCTCGGCGCCGGCCTTGCCGACGCCGGACACCGCCGCCGCCAGCTTCTTGCCGGAGCCGAGCTGCACCTTGGCGATCGCCGGGAGCGACGTGCGGAGCGCGGCGACGAGCTTCTGCGCGTCCGCGTTCACCTTGCCGGCCGCGACGATGCGGACGTTCGGCGCATCGCACTTCGCCTCGCCGGCGGTCTTCGCCGTGCACTGCATCTGGCAGCTCGGGTCGACGCTCGGGGGCTTGAACTCGCCCGAGCACTTCGGCTCCTTGATCTCGGCGCTGCAGCCGCCGGAGCAGGAACCGGAGCACTTCGCCGCGGCCTTGACCTCGCAGGAGCCGGAGCAGGAACCCTCGCAGGTGCCCGAGCAGGAACCCTCGGCCTTGGCGTCGCACTTGCCCTCGCAGGAGCCCGCGCAGGCCGCGCCCTTCGACTCCTTGCCGTCGCACTTGCCGTCGCACTTGCCGCCGCAGGTGCCCTTGAAGCCAGCCTCGCACTTGCCCGAGCAGCTCGCGTTGCAGGTGCCGGTGCACGCCGCGCCGGCCTCGACGCTGCACTTGCCCTTGCACTCGGCGTCGCACTTGCCGCTGATCTCGCCGCCCTCACAGCTCGCCTCGAGCTTGCCGGGCTGCACCGGCGAGCCGCAGTCGCCGAGGCACTTCTGCATGGCGGTGATGTCGGCGTAGCACTTCGGCGGATCGATCTGGACCGTGATCTTCGCGTCGGCGTTCGCCTTCACGGCGGCGCTCACCTTCGCCGAGACCGCGCCGCAGACCTTCTCGGCGCCCTTGCCGCCGCTCGGGTCGGCCTTGAGCTCGGCATCGCTCATGCCGAGGTCCTTGCCGAGCTTGCCGCAGGAGGCGATGAGGTCCGCCTCCATGGCGACGGTGAGCTTGTCGAGCGACGCAGCCGCCTCGAGGAAGCCCTTGATCTTGCCCTCGACCTCAGCGCCGCCGTCGAACTTCAGGTTCGCGATGCCGCCGTTCTTCATCTCGTCGCAGCCGCTCGCGGCCGACGCCAGATCACCGGCGGGCCCGGGCAGGCTGTCCGCGCCGGGGAACCCTTTGCCGCCGCAGTTCACGAGGAGAGGCGAGGCCAGGCCGAGAAGGGCCACGGGCATCGCAAACAACTTCCATCGATTGACGCTCATCTCAGAATCCCTCCGGCACCTCGATCGGTACCCCATGGAGCGCGGACCCTACACCAGCAGCCGCGACCTTGAAAGCTGGGACAGCCGCGATCCTGCGCGACAGTCACTCGCAATGGCGAGCAGCCCCGCACCGCGGGCTCCAGCAACGGACGGCCCTAATTGCCTGAAGTCACGATGGCTGTAAAGAATCAAGCTGAGCCCATCGCGCAGCGATGGCGGCCTGCATCGCATCTCGCGCGAGGCGTTCCATGGACGGCGCGAGGCGTTCCATATGTCGCGCACGGCATTTCGCGTGTAGCGTGTCCCGCGCGGCGGCATCGGTCGACCTCCGCGCCCTCCGCCTCCGCGCCCTCGCGGGCGCCGCTCACTCGTCGCCGTCGTCGAAGGGGAGGTTCAGCTGGGAGAGCGGGCGCGCGCCGACCGTGGGCCCGCCCTGCTTCTTGAAGAGCAGCTGCTCGCGCGCGATGTCGGCCTCGATGAGGTCCTGGTTATCGTACGCGAACGCGAGCGCGTCGAGCACGCGCGCGGGCCCGAGGTTCGGGTACCGCTTGAGCAGCGTCTCCACCGACGCTCCGCCGCGGTGCCACGCCCAGAGCCGCCGGACCGGGACGCGTGAGCCGAGGACGTGGGGGCTTCCGGCGAGCACCTGGCTATCGCACCGCACGTGGGGGTGGGGTACGCGGATTCGCGGGAGCACCGGCGCGGCCATCGCGCGGAGGAGCCTAGTACCGGTCGCGATCGGATGGAAGGGCGCCGAGAGCCGGCGGGCACGCTCGGCGCGAGCGCCGGGCTGCGCGGGCGCCGGTTCGCGGGCGCTGGGCTGCGCCGCGGGCGCGCTCGGCGGGCGCGCTCCGCCGCACGCCCGCGCGCCGTTGTCGTCAGTCGTCGTCGCGCGACCTCCGGCATCGTCCCCGCATCGTTCCGCGGCCCGCGCGTGCGATCCGGACTACCCTACGCCGCGGAGGCGCGCGAGCATCGTGCCCGTCGTCGTCACCGACCGGAGCTCATCCACCATGACCCAAGCCGAGAAGAACCCGCTTCGCGAAGGGATGCCCGAGGAGCGCACCGCCTCGCCGGCCGCGCTCGTGATCTTTGGCGCCTCGGGCGACCTGACCCGGCGCAAGCTGCTGCCCGCGGTCTACAACCTGACGCTCAGCCGGCTCCTCACCGGCGGCTTCGCCGTCGTCGGCGTGGCGCGGCGCCCGAAGCCGGATTTCGCGAAGGAGATGCGCGAGGCCGTCGCGAAGCACTCGCGGCGCCCGCTCGAGGAGGCCTCCTGGAGCGAGCTCGAGAAGGGCATCAGCTACGTCCAGGGGTCGTTCGACGAGGCCGAGACGTACACCCGGCTCGCCGCGGAGCTCGAGCGGCTCGACGCCGAGCGCGGCACCCGCAAGAACCGGGTCTTCTACCTGGCCGTCGGGCCCGATCAGTTCGCGCCCATCGTGCGCGGCCTGCGCGCGGCGAACCTCGTCGCGCCGCCGTCGCACGAGAAGGACGCGCCGTTCCAGCACGTCGTCGTCGAGAAGCCGTTCGGCGAGGACCTGGAGAGCGCCCGCGCCCTCAACCGGGACCTGCTCGCCCACCTCGCCGAGTCGCAGATCTACCGGATCGACCACTACCTCGGGAAGGAGACCGTCCAGAACCTCCTCGTCCTGCGGTTCGGCAACACGATCTTCGAGCCGCTCTGGTCGCGCCAGCACGTCGATCACGTGCAGATCACCGTGGCCGAGGAGATCGGCGTCGAGGGCCGCGGCAAGTTCTACGAGAAGGTCGGCATCACGCGGGACATCGTGCAGAACCACGCGCTCCAGCTGCTCACGCTGGTCGCGATGGAGCCGCCGTCGTCGTGGGGCGCGGACGCGGTGCGCGACGAGAAGGTGAAGGTGCTCCGCACGCTCCGGCCCATCGCGGGCCCGGACGTGCTGTCGTCGACGGTGCGCGGGCAGTACGGGCCCGGCATGGTGCGCGGCGAGAAGGTGCCCGGCTACACGGAGGAGCCCGACGTCGCGAAGGACTCGACGACGGAGACCTACGTCGCGATGAAGCTCCACCTGGACAGCTGGCGCTGGGGCGGCGTGCCGTTCTACCTGCGCGCCGGCAAGCGGCTGGCGAAGCGGGTGGCCGAGGTGGTGCTGCACTTCAAGCCGCTCCCGCACGGCCTGTTCAAGGGCGCCCCCGGCGCGACCGAGGAGCCGAACGCGCTCGTGATGCGCCTCCAGCCCGACGAGGGCATCTCGCTCCGGTTCGCGGCCAAGATCCCGGGCGGCGGCATCGCGATCCGCGGCGTCACGATGGATTTCCGGTACGGCGCCGCGTTCGGCTCCAGCACGCCCGAGGCGTACGAGCGGCTCCTGCTCGACGCGTTGCGCGGCGACGCCACGCTGTTCACGCGCGCGGACGAGGTCGAGGCGCAGTGGGGCTTCGTCGATCCGATCTTCGAGGGGTGGCGGACGCAGCGCGCGCCCGTCGCCCGCTACACCGCGGGCAGCTGGGGCCCGCCGGAGGCCGACGCCCTCGTCGAGCCGACGTCGGAGGACGTGCGCGCGGTGTGCGGGGCCGGCGACGGGGGGAAGGCCCCGGAGCGGGCGTGGAGGCGGCCGTGAGCCGCGTCGCCGAGGTCATCAAGCGGGTCGAGTCGGAGCTCGCCGAGTTCTGGTCGGCGCCCGACGAGTCGCGGGCCGAGCCGGCGCCGAAGACGCGCGCGTCGACGATGAACTTCGTCGCGGTGGGCAGCCGCGCCGAGGTCGAGCGCCTGAAGGAGCAGGCCGAGGACCTCGCCGAGACGCACGCGGGCCGCACCCTGCTCATCACGCTCGACGACCGGCTCGACCCGCTGACCGTCCAGGCCGACTGGTCGGCCACGTGCCGCCGCGCCGGCGAGGTGCCGATCTGCTACGACCGCGTGGAGATCACGTTCGGGGTGGCCGCCGCCGAGCGCGTCGCTTCGGTCGTCAGCGCGCTCACGATCTCCGACGTCGCGGTGATCGTCGAGCTCGCGCCGGGCGCGCCGAACGTGCTCGGCGACGCGCTCGCGCCCATCTGCGACCGGCTGGTGTTCGACTCGGCCGAGACGTGCATCGAGCGCATCGCGGCGGTCGCGCGCGAGACGAGGGCGCCGCTCGCGGATCGGGCGTTCGTGCGGACCTTCTCGCTCCGCGAGCTCGTGGCCCGGTTCTTCGACGACATGCCGGAGGCGACCCGCGCGATCCGGCGCGTCGAGATCGCGCGCAGCGCGGGGGCGAAGCCCGATCCGGCGGCGCTGTTCCTCGGCTGGATGGGCTCGCGGCTCGGCTGGACGTTCGAGTCGCGGGGGGCCGCGCAGCCCGGCGCGGGCGGCGCGGTCGGCCGCGCGCGCGGCGCGGACGGCGCGCCGATCGAGATCGCGCTGGTCGACGGGCCGCCGGCGCCGGCCGACGCGCAGGCGTGGCGGCGGCTCGACGGCGTGCGCCTGTGGACGTCGCTGCGAGGCGAGCCGCTGACGCTCGGCTGCGTGCGGCTCGACAAGGCGCCCGGCACGGTGCGGTGGACGATGGAGGGGGCGAGATCGGCCGACCACCTGCACCCGCTCGGCTACCGGGACGAGACGTGGGTGCTGGCGAAGACCATCGACTCGCTGGAGGGCGATCGGCTGCTGCGCGAGGCGGTGCTCGCCGCGGCGAAGTGGAGCGCCCTCTGACGCGGGCCGAGAGGAGGACCGAGATGAACGGTGGTGAGGAGACCCTCGTCGCGGAGGACGCGGCGGAGCTCGCGC
Organism: Sorangium sp. So ce375; assembly: GCF_051473855.1. Taxonomy (NCBI): domain Bacteria; kingdom Pseudomonadati; phylum Myxococcota; order Polyangiales; family Polyangiaceae; genus Sorangium; species Sorangium sp. So ce375. Next base: position 6,070,685 of record NZ_CP150335.1, on the reverse strand, counting down.
GGCTCGGGGCGGAGCTCATGGCGCGCGCCATCGCGGCGGCGGTCGAGGCGCGCGGCGTCGCGCGGATCGCGCTGTCGGGCGGGAGCACGCCGTCAGAGGCGTACCAGCGGCTCGCGGCGCTGGAGCTCCCGTGGGCGCAGACCGAGTGGTTCTGGGTGGACGAGCGCGCGGTCGCGCCCGACCACCCCCGCTCGAACTACGGCGCCGCGCGCCGGGATCTCGCGGCGGCGAGCATCCCGGAGGAGCGCTTCTTCCGCATGGAGGGCGAGTCGCCCGACCTCGCCGGGGCCGCGGCGCGCTACGAGCGGCTCCTGCGCGCGCGCTTCGGGGTCGCGTCGGCGGCGGCGTTCGACGTGATGACGCTGGGCATCGGCGACGACGCGCACACGGCGTCGCTGTTCCCCGGGACGGGGGCGGCGGGCATCGACGATCGCCTTGTCGCCGCGATCCCGGCGCAGCCGGACAAGGGGCTGGAGCCGCGGCTCACGCTGACGGCCCCGGTGATCCAGGCGTCGCGGCTGAAGCTGCTCCTCGCCCGCGGGGCGGGGAAGCGCGCCGTCGTGGCGCAGGCGAAGCGGCCCGGTCCGGCCGACGAGGTGCCCGCGCGGGTCGCGCGCGGCGGGGCCGGGCGGCTCGTCTGGCTGCTCGACGCCGCTGCGGCGCAGGCCGGATAGGCTCGGGCCCTCCCGGCCGCCGCGCGGGCCTCGGGCGCCGCGCGGGGCCCGGGTCCTCGGCGGCGGCGCAGGCCGGCGGCTCAGGCCCTCCTGGCCGCCGCGCGGGCCCGGGCCGTCGCGCGGGCCAGCGGCGCCTTGCGGACCTCGGGCGCCTCCGTGGCGGCGAGCTCCTTCGCGAAGGCGAGCGCGCCCCGCACGCCGACGAGGGGATCGGTGACCACCGCGACGGGCACCCCCTCGAGGAGCGGCGTGAGGCGTCCCTTCTTCAGGAAGGACTTGATGAACAGCTCGCGCCTGGCCGTGACGAGGTTCCTCGCGATGTTCCCGAGGACGAAGACCCCGCCGAGCGCGAGCTCGCGCAGGGCGAGGTTGCCGGCCTCCGCGCCGTAGATCTCGACGAACAGGTCGACCGCGCGCGCGGCGGGCCGGAACGCGCGGGCGAGCCCGAGCTCGGCGATCGCCGCGTTGCGGTCGCCCTCGGCGAGTCGGCGCTCGATCGCGCGCGGCACGCGGGCGCGGGCGGCGAAGAAGTCGAAGAGGGCGCCGAGCCCGTCGCCCGAGAGGACCCGCTCGTAGCTCACGTGCTCCGGGTGGCGCTCCGCGAGGAACTGCCACAGCTCCACCTCGACCGCGGAGCGCGGGGCGAAATCGGCGTGACCGCCTTCGGTCGGGAGCGCGACGTGGCGGGCGCCGTCCCAGATGAGCCTGGCCTCGCCGAGCCCGGTGCCGGCGGCGATGACGGCCACGTTGCTCCCCTTCGGCCGCGGCCGGCGCTCGGTGAGCGGATCGACGGACGCGCGGGGGGTGTGCAGGCAGCCCCTGGCGCCGATGACCAGGTCGTTCGCGAGGAGCACGCGCTCGAGCTTGAGCCGGCGCGACAGCTCGCGCTCCGCGATGCGCCAGGGCAGGTTCGTGACGGTGGCGACCTGGTCCTTGATGGGGCCCGCGACGCCGAGCACGGCGACGGCGGGGTGGGGGGCGTCGCTGCGGACGAGGAACCGGAGGGCGATCTCCTCGAAGCTCGCGTGCTCGCGGCTGCGGAAGACGGCCTCGGAGAGGGGTCGATCGCCGGAGGGGCTATAGAGCGCGAGCCGGGTGTTGGTGCCTCCGATATCGCCGACGAGCAGCGACGGGGCCACCGAGGTCTTGGTCCTTGCCACGCGGGCGCCCTGCCAGCGCCCTGCTTCGGCGGCAAGGCGATCCATCATCGAGTGAGCGCGGCGGACGCGAGGTTTTCGAGCGGCCTCGGGCGCGCGCCATCGTTCGAGGCGAGCCTCGCAGGGTCCACGCGGGCGGGCTGCCGCGGCCGTCTTGCCTCCTGCGCCGCTTGACCGGCGGCCTGCCCCCGGTCGAAAGTGCCGGCGTGCCGAGGCTGTTCCCCGCGCTCCTGGTCGCGCTTGCCGGCCTCATCCCTCCTGCCGGCGCTGCGCTCGCCGGGCCGGCGAACGCAGCGCCTGCGCCGTCGCACGCAGCGCCCGCGCCGTCGCACACCGCATCCGCGTCGCCCACGTCATCGCAGACCGCGTCGCCCACGTCATCGCAGACCGCGTCGGCGCCCTCGCGGGCCGCGCCAGCGTCGTCGCAAGCTGCGCCGGCGCCCTCACACGCCGCGCCAGCGTCATCGCAAGCCGCGCCCGCGCCCTCGCAGGCCGCGCCCGCGTCATCGCAGGCCGCGCCGGCGCCCTCGCAGGTTGCGCCCGTGCCCTCGCAGATCGAGCCGCCGCAGCTCGCGCCTGCGCCCGCTTCCGTGCAGCCGCCGCTCGTGCAGGTCGCGCCGTCGCCCACGCCGACCGCGCCGGAGGCCGCGCAGGTCGTGCTGGCGCCCGCGCCGCTCGCGCGGCCTCCCGCGCCGCCGCGCGTGCCGGTCGCGTCGGCGTCCTCGTCGGTCGCGCCGTCGGCCCTGGCGCCTGACCAGGGCGAGCCGCCTGCTCCCGCCCCCGAGCCTCCGCCGCCTGTCGTCGAGCAGCCCGAGGCGCGCGTCGAGCTGCTCGGCCGCACGGTCTTTGCCCTCCGCGTGCACCGGGGCAGCCTCTCTCCCCCGGAGCGCGCCCGCGAGGCGGCGCGGGTGCTGGAGCGCGCCGCCCAGGAGAAGGCCGTCCCCGAGGTCCGCGTCGACGAGCAGGACGGCGTGGCGGTCGTCTACGTCGGCGACCGCCCGCTCGTCCACCTCGGCCCCGAGGACGCGGCGGCGGCGGGCGACACCACGGTCGCGGCCCACGCCGCGGCGATCGCCGCCACGGTGCGCGACGTCCTCGCCAAGGAGCAGAGCCGGAGCCGCCTCGCGACGAGCGTCTTCTCGTTCTCGCTGCTCGTCTTCTCGGGGCTGATCGCGCTGCTCCTGCTCCGCAAGGTCGGCGAGCTCGTCGAGCGCGGGCGCGCCTGGGTCGCCGAGCACCCGGAGCGGCTCCCTGCGCTGCACGTCCGCGGCATCGAGATGCTCCGGCCCGCCGCGTCGCAGGGCGCGCTCTCGGTCGCGCTCGGCGCCGCCGGCGTCCTCGTCCGGCTGGGCATCGCCTACACCTGGATCCTCTTCGCGCTCTCCCTGTTCGCCTCCACGCGCGGCACCAGCGAGAGGCTCACCGGCCTCGTGCTCGCGCCGATGTCGGAGCTCATGGGGCGCATCGCGCGGAGCGTCCCGGTGCTCGTGCTCGCGATCCTCGCGACGCTCGCGGTCATCGTGCTCATCCGCTTCGTGGGGCTGTTCTTCGGGAGCGTCAGCCGGGGCGAGACGTCGCTCGGGTGGCTCCCGTCCGATCTCGCGATCGCCACCGGCGTCCTGGTCCGCTTCGGCATCGTCGTGGCCGCGCTGCTGCTCGGCGCCCCGCTCATCACCGGCACCGACGAGGGGGCGTTCACGCGGATCGGCTTCGTGGTGCTCGCGGCGGCCGGGCTCGCCAGCACGCCGCTCATCGCCTCGGCGGCCGTCGGCCTCTCGGTCGTCTACGGGCGGCGCCTGCGCGTCGGCGACGTCGCCGAGGTGGGCGGCCGCGCCGGGCGGGTCCGCGAGCTGACGCTGATCGAGGCGCGCCTCGAGGACGAGGACGGCTGCGTCGTGCGCGTGCCGCACCTGCTCAGCCTGTTCCATCCGACGCGCATCCGTGGCCGCCCTCCGCTCGTGGCCGTCGAGATCAGCGTCGACCCCGCCGCCGATCTCGACCGGGTGCGCGAGCTGCTCCTGAAGACGGGCTCGGGCCTCGGCAGCCGCGCCCGCGCCGCGCTCGTCGCGATCGACGAGGGGGGCGCTCACTTCCGGGCGACGATGGCCTGCGACGGCGACGACGTGCGCAGCCGCTGGCTCACCGCGGTGGCGCAGGCCCTCGCCACCGCGGGCGTCGCGCTCGGGCGCGCGCCGACGACCTCCGGCGGCGCGCGGCGCAGCGCGCCCGCGCCGGTCGACCGGGGCGCCGCCTCGTGAACGCCGTCTGGCTCCTGATGGGGCTCCTCGTGCTGTCGTACCTCGGCAGCTCGCTGGTCAGCGGCCGCGTGCTCCGGGGCATCGGCCTGCCTTCCGGCGCCGAGTACGTGGTGCTCGGCTTCGTCCTGGGGCCCTCGGCGCTCGGGCTCCTCGAGCCCTCGTCGCTCGCCGCGTTCGAGCCGGTGGCGGGCGTCGCGCTCGGCTGGCTGGCGCTGCTCGTGGGCCTCGATTTCGGCTTCGTCGGCAGCCGCCGTGTCCGGCCGTCCCGCATGGCGCTCTGCGTGCTCATGAGCCTCCTGACCGGCGGCGCGGTGGCCGCCGCGGTCTGGTTCGCCGCGGCCCGCGGCGCGCCCTCGCTCGCGCGCGGCGATCGGGCGCTGCTCGCGGCGGGCGTGGGCGCCGTCTCCGCCGAGACGACGCGGCACGCCGTGCTCTGGGTCACGCAGCGCTACAGCGCGAGCGGCAAGCTATCGGACCTCATCGCCGACATCGCCGACTGCGACGATCTCGGCCCGCTGCTCATGATGGGCGGCGCCTTCGCGCTCGTGCCGCAGGCGACGGCCCAGTGGCCGATCCCGTTCTGGGGCTGGACGATCGTGACGGCGCTCATCGGCGTCGTGCTCGGGCTCATCGCGGTCGTGCTCCTCGGCAGCGATTTCCGCCTGATCCAGAGCTGGGGCGTGCTGCTCGGCACCTCGCTGCTGACGATGGGCACGAGCGCCCGGGTCGGCCTGTCGCCGCTCTTCGCGGCGTTCGCGATGGGCGTGACGATCGCCGCCCTCTCGCGGCACCGCGACGAGATCGTCGCCATGGTCGCGCCGACCGAGCGGCCGGTCATCCTGCCGGCGCTCTTGCTCGCGGGCGCGCACGTGAACCCGAAGGCGGCGCCGTTCCTGCCCTGGATCGTGGCGATCGCGCTCGCCGCGCGGCTCGTCGGCAAGCTCGCGACCGGGCTCGTCTTCCGCGTCGTGTCGCCCGATGCGCGCGAGACGTCGCCGTGGCTCGGCCTCGGGCTGCTCTCGTCCGGCGCGGTGGCGATGAGCGTCGGCCTCGCCTTCGCGCTGCGCTTTCCGGGCCCGGTGGGGCACACCGTGCTCTTCGCCGCGGCGGCCGCGGCCGTGTTCGGCGAGCTCGTCGGGCCGCAGGCGCTGCGCGCCACGCTCCGCAAGGCCGGCGAGCTCGCCGTGCCCGAGCGGGAGTCGCTCTTCTTCGGCCGCGGCCTGGCCCGCGCCGGGCGCAACTCCGCGCCGGGAGAGGGCGGCGAGAGAAGCGGCCCGCCGTCGCCCGCGGCGCAGCGGGGAGAGCGATGAAGGACAACGAGGTGCCCACCGTGAGCGCCGCAGCACTGCCTGAGGTCGGGCCCGCCGCACCCTCCGGACCGGTCGAGCCCTCCGGAGCGGGCGGTCCGGCCGGACCGGTCGAGCCCGCCGCGCCCGCCGAGCCGCACGGCGCGTCTCCCGCGCGCCACCACGGGGCGGCCCCCAAGGGGCCGCTGAACCACCTCACGCACGCGGCCGCGCTCGTGATCCTGTTCGGGCTGCTCTACGCCACGACGCGCGCGGTCCCTGACGAGCACGGGCCCGCGGGGGCCGTCGCATCGATCGGCTTCCTGCTGCTCGCGGGCACGCTCGCGAGCGAGCTCGTCGAGCCGCTCCGCCTGCCGCACATCTCCGGCTACATCCTCGCGGGCATCGTGGCCGGCCCGCACGTCCTCAAGCTCGTCGACCACCACGCCGTCGAGGAGATCTCGCGGGTCAACGCGCTGGCGCTGGCGCTCATCGCGCTCGCGGGCGGCGCCGAGCTGCGGATCGACATCGTCAAGAAGAGCCTGAAGAGCATCCTCCTGCACAACGTCGTCCAGACGGTGCTCGTCTTCGTGGCGATGACGGGCGTCTTCTACGCCGCGCGCTCGCTGGTCCCGTTCGCGGCAGACCTCTCGACCACGGCGGCGTTCGGCGTGGCCGTCCTGTGGGGCGTCATCGCGGTCACCCGAAGCCCCTCGGCCGTGCTCGGCATCCTCTCGCAGACGCGCGCGACCGGCCCCGTCGCGATGCACACGCTCGCGTTCGTGATGACGTCGGACATCATCGTCATCGTCGTGACGGCGGTCGCGCTCTCCACGGTGCGGCCGCTCATCGAGCCGGGCACGACGATGTCGATGCACGAGATCGAGCTGCTCGGCCGCGAGATCCTCGGGAGCATCTCGATCGGCACGACGCTCGGCCTCGCGCTCGCGGCCTACATGCGGCTCATCGGCCGGCAGCTCATCCTCGTGTTCGTGGCGCTCGGCTTCGGCGCGACGGAGGTGCTCCGGTACCTCCGCTTCGACGCGCTGCTCGTGTTCGTGGTGGCCGGCTTCGTCGTCGCGAACCTGTCGCGGCAGGGCGAGAAGCTGGTGCACGCCGTCGAGGACGCGGCGAGCGTGGTGTTCGTGCTGTTCTTCGCGACGGCCGGCGCGCACCTCGACCTGCCGCTCTTGCGGCAGATGTGGCCTGTCGCGCTGCTCTTCGGCGCGTCGCGCGCCCTCGTGACGTGGATCGCGAACCGCATCGGCAACCGGATGGCGGACGATCCGCCGCTCTTGCGGAGGTGGTCGTGGTGCGGGCTGGTCTCGCAGGCCGGGCTGACGCTCGGCATCAGCTTGACCATCGAGCGCGCGTTCCCGAGCCTGGGCGCCGGCTTCCGCTCGCTCGTCATCGGGTGTGTGGCGCTGAACGAGGTGTTCGGCCCGATCCTCTTCAAGTACGCGCTCGATCGCGCCGGCGAGACGGCGGTCGAGGCGTCGCGCGGGTCGCTGCCGAACCTCGGGCACCCCCGGTGAGCTGCGGCGCGGTCATGGGGTGAACCGGAGCGAGTAGCTCACCACGGTGGCGCCCCGCCTCGGCTTCAGGAAGTCGATCTGCTCGAAGACGCCGACCACGCACTTCGTGAACGCCTGCCCCTTCAGCGCCGTCCGGGGCTTGCGCACCTCGGCCTTGCCGCCGTCCTTCTCGATGCGGAGGTCGATGCCGAAGTCGCCGCCCTTTGTCTGGTCCTCGGCGAGCGCGAAGCAGCGGCGGAAGTCGTCGAAGTGGGGCGCGACCGAGCGCTTGATCGGCTCCTTGGTGAAGTCGTCGTGCGGGCCGCCGCCGATGTGCATCCCAATGTTGGCGACCTTGACCTGCGGGAGCGGCCCGGCGTCGGCCGGCGCCGCCGCATCGGCCGCGGCACTGGCGGCGGGGGCCACGGCGCTGGCGGCGGGCGCAGCGCTGGCGGCAGGCGCAGCGCTGGCGGCAGGCGCAGCGCTGGCGGCAGGCGCGGCGCTGGCGGCAGCGGACACGGCGCTGGCGGTGGGCGCAGCGCTCGAGGTCGAGGCGGACGTGTCGGGGGGAGCCGACGGGGCGGGGGTCGCGGAAGCGGCCTGCGTCACTTCGGCCGGGGGCGTGGCGCGGGGCGAGCAGCTGGCTACGGCGGCAGCGAAGGCGAGGGGAGCGGAGAGCGAGAGGAGGAACGGGGCGGGACGGCGCATGATGGCGCGCGAATCTACACGGCGGCGCGCACAGATCCAGGAAGCGGGGACGGCGCGACCAGGAGCCAGGCGACGCGAGGCGCGCGACCTGATCTCGGGCGCGTCCTTAACCGGAGCGGAGCTCCGTCGTTCGCCTTGTCCCTCCGAGAGCGTACGGGCTGCGCAAGGGGCGCTCGCGGATCACGCGACTCCGCGGCTCCGAGGGGCCGTCAGTAGGGCTTGTCGCCGACGATCCCGGCGCGCTCCATCTTGCGCGCGGCAGGCCAGTAATCCTGGACCGCGTAGTGCTGCGTGCAGCGGTTGTCCCAGAGCGCGACGCTGTTCTTCCTCCAGCGAAAGCGGACCTGAAACTCGGGGATCGCTGCCTGGCTGATCAGGTAGCTCAGCAGGTGGCTCGCCCCCGGCGCGAAGTCCTGGCCGACACGCACGTTGTCCGGCGTGTGGAAGTTGACGAAGTGCGTGGTGAAGGCGCTGACGAACAGGACCTTTTCGCTCGTCTCCGGGTGGGTGCGCACCACCGGGTGCTCAGCGTCGGGGTAGCTGGCCTTGAGCGCGTGGCGTTTCGCCATCGGCAGGGCGGCGCCGAAGGTGGCCTCGATGCTGTGCCTGGCGCGCAGCCCGGCGATCTGCCGCTTGATGTGCTCGGGAAGGCGGCTGTACGCCTCGACCATGTTGACCCAGATGGTGTCGCCGCCGACCTCCGGCGTCTCGACGCAGCGCAGGACGCAGCCCATCGGCGGCGCTTCGCGCCATGTGGCGTCGCAATGATAGGAGTTCTCGTAGTGCTCCGGCGGGCTGTTCAGATCCTTGTAGATGCGGACCAGCCCCGGATGATCGGGATCGCTGCCGGCGACAGGGTGGTCCTCGAGCTCGCCGAAGCGCCTCGCGAACGCCACGTGATCGGCCCGGGTGATGTCCTGGTCGCGCAGGAACAGGACCCGGTGCTTCAACAGCAGCGCCTTGATCTCGGCGAAGAGCGCGTCGTCGCGCGCGGCGTCGGCCAGGCTCACGTTGCGGAGCTCGGCGCCGATGGTGCAGGTGAGCGGCTCGACCTTCACGGTCCCACGCGTCGCCGCGCGGGCGGCGACCGAGCCGGCTGTCGCTGTGCTTGTCATGTCCCGTCCTCCTGGGTGCATTGGTGTTCGTGCGGCGATTCGCGGTCCAGACCCCGCGATAAACGACGAAGCTAAACGACGAAGATCGACGAGCCCGTCGTCTTGCGCGACTCGAGATCCCGGTGCGCCTGCGCCGCGTCCTCCAGCCTGTACCGCTGGTTGATCTCGACCCGGATTCGCCCCGCGGCGACGTGGCCGAACAGCTCGCCCGCGAGGGCGCTCTTCTCCTCGGGATCGGCGATGTAGTCGGCGAGCGCCGGGCGCGTGACGAACACCGACCCTTTGGCCGCGAGCTGCGCCAGGTCGAGCGGCGGCACCGGACCCGAGGCCGTGCCCAAGCACACGAGCAGGCCGCGCCGCTTCAGCGAGCCGAGCGAGCCGACGAACGTGTCCTTGCCGACGCCGTCGTAAACCACCGACACGCCGGCCCCGCCCGTCAGCTCGCGCACCCGCCTGGCGACGTCGGCGCGGCCATAAATGAGGATGTGGTCGGCGCCGTGGGCGCGGGCGATCTCCCCCTTGGCCTCGGTCGACACCGCGCCGATCACCGTGAGGCCGAGGAGCTTCGCCCACTGCGACACGATCAGGCCCACGCCGCCCGCCGCCGCGTGCAGCAGGATGCTGTCGCCGGCCCTCAAAGGCCAGATGCGGCGCATCAGGTAAGCCGACGTGAGGCCCCGCATCGTCATCGCCGCCGCCGTCTCGTGGCTGATCCCTTCGGGCAGCCGGATCAGCGGCGCTGCTGGTACGAGCCGCTCGGTGCAGTACGCCCCGAGCGTGTCCAGGAAGCCGGTGTACGTCACCCGGTCGCCCGGCGCGACGTTCGTGACGCGCTCGCCGACCGCCTCCACCACGCCGGAGGCCTCGACCCCGATGCCGCTGGGGAGCGGCACGGGATAGATCCCGGTGCGAAAGTAGGTGTCAGCGAAGTTGAGCCCGACCGCGACGTGCCGGATCCGAGCCTGGCCGGGACCCGGGCTGCCGGTGGTGGCCTCCTCGCAGCGCAGGACCTCTGGTCCGCCGGTTTTGTGGAATCGGACTGCATGTCCCATGAAACATCCCCCCATTTCGCGCCGTCGCTAGGCCGCCGCGCGCCGCGGTATCCCGCGCTCGTTCTTGCGGAGAATCCGCCCACTCCCATTCCGGACCGTAAACGCGGCCGTGTTGACGAGCTTTCCCTGGTTTTCCGGCAGCAGGGAGTCGTCCAGAAAGTTCATATGGACTCTTTCTCAGCGCAGGGGTGAGCCTGCTCCGGTGGAGATCCCTCGTGTCGCGCGCCGCGCATCCCGACGCGGCAGCGCTTTCCTCACCTCGTCCCCGGCGGCTCGGAACGCAAGGGCAGGGCGTGGATGAGCGCGGCCGGGGACGCAGCCGCGCTATCTCCTTGCTCCCGGATGGGATCGTCTCGTTCGACGGCTCGCTCTCGACGGCTCCTCGTCGGCGCGTGAGGCCGCCGCGCCCAGGAGAGCTCCTGTGCGTGCTGTCAGCGCCTAAGGCGCCGTCGCATCTCGGCGCTTCTGCACGGCGTCGTTGTGCTCGTCCAGGCTCTCGCTGAACCGATGGCGGCCGCCGCCCGCGGCCACGAAATAGAGGTACTTCGTCGCCGCGGGCGCCAGGACGGCCGCGATCGACGGCGCCCCCGGGTTGGCGATCGGCCCGGGCGGCAGCCCTGGGTGCGCGTAGGTGCTGTAGCGGTTCCTCGGATCCCGCACCACGGCGGGCGTGGGCTTGCCGGTCCACTCGGCGCACGACGGCGCCTCCTCGGGCCAGGCGACGCAGCCGTAGAGCGCCGTCGCGTCGGACTGCAGCTTGTGCGAGCGGAAGCTCGGATCGAGGAGCCGGTTCAGGAACACGCTCGCGATGAGCGGCCGCTCCTCCTCGACGACCGCCTCCTTTTCGATGATGGAGGCGAGCGTGAGCACCTCGCGGCGACCCCAGCCGAGCGTCGCCTGGAGCGCCGCGAGCCCGTCCTTGCCCTGCGCCGCGAGCGTGCTCCACCGCCGATCGGACTCGGCGACGAGGCGCCGCGCGACGTCGCGCGCGTCCGAGTCCAGCGCGAGCTCGTACGTCGCGGGGAAGAGGTACCCCTCCGCGCTCTCCGCGCCCACGGCGCCGCCGCGCTCGATGCCGAGCGCGTCGAGGAGCGCGCCGTCGGCGGTGGCCGCGAGGAACGTCTTCCGCCCGGCGATGCGCAGCTTCTCCAGCCGTGCCGCGACGTCGAAGCGGCTGAAGCCCTCGGGGATCGTGAGCTTCGCCGTGGGTCGCCCCTCTGCGCGCGTGAGCAGCTGCCGGAGCTCCCGCGGCGTCGCGCCCTCGAAGAGCAGGTGCGGGCCCGGCACGAACGCCTCGGTGCCGCCCGTCGCGCCGAGGTAGAGCGCCATGGCGCGCTCGCTCTCGACGAGCCCCTCGGCCGCGAGGAGCGCGGCCGCCTCGCCCGCGTCGAGGCCGTCCGGCCAGTTGAGCTCCACGACGCGCCCGCGGTCCGGCGCCCTCGCGCGCCCGAAGCCGAACACCAGCGCGAGGAGCGCCACGCACGCCGCCGCGACCGCGCCCGCGAGCCCGAAGAGCAGCGCGCGCCCGCGTCCGGCGCGAGGCTGGGCCGGGCGCTTCGACGCCGGCGACCGCTGCCCCGCGCCGCGCGCGCGCCGCGCGGGGGCCGTCTTTCGCGTCGACGGCGGCTCACGCGGCGGCGAACCCTGCGCGCCATCGCCACCCGTCCGGCGGTTTCCCGGCCGGCTCGCCCTAGGTCGAACGCCCACCGGCCCAAGTCAAAACCCGAAAGCCCGACGCGTGTCAACGCCCGGCGTCGCTGCGGGGCAGGGGCCGGAGCGCGCGTCGCGGGGCAGGGGCGGGGGCCGCGCCGTGGCTCGGGGCCGGAGCGCGCCGTCCGCGCCGCGCCGCGCGTCAGCGCGCGAGATCGAAGGCTTCCGCCTCGTTGCGGCGGACGGCGCTCTTGCCCTGCCGGGACTGCGCCGGGGCGGGCCGCGGCGCCGCTGCCGCTGGGGCCTGCGCGAAGCCGCCCGGCTCCGCGGCGGCGGCCGGAGGCGGCGTGGCGAACGCCGGCGGCGTGGCGAAGTCCGAGCCGGCCCGCTCCAGCGCGGCGAGCTGGCCATCGAAATCGGACGCCACCTCCTTCGCGCGGCTCGCCGGGGCGCTGAGCCTCGCCTTGTCGGCCGCCTTCTTGAGCGACTCCTGCTGCGCGCCGAGCTTGCTGCGCGCCTCGTCGAGCCGCCCCTGCTCGAACAGGAAGTTCGCCTGCTTCAGCGCCGCCGCCGTCTCGCTGCGCTGCACGCGCCCCGCGACGAGGGCGTCGAGCTCGCTCGCGTCGGCGTCGCGGTCCGCGATCGCGACGCCGAGCTTGCCCACGCACCGGGCGTCGGTCTTCGCGACGAGGTCGCGGTACGTGAGGCCCACGTCCGCGAGGGGGGAGTCGTCGCGCCCGTCGCCGCCGAGGCCGCCGAGGCGCACCTTGAGGAGGACCGTCTTCACCTCCCCCGCCGCGAAGGCGCCGAGCGGCACGACGACCTGGCCGTCGACCCGCCGGAACGAGCGATCGAAGACCCGGTCGAGCTCCACGCCGGGCGCGAGGTCGATCGCGAGCTCCGCGCCGCTCGCGACGGACGCGGTGAGCTGCTCGGCCTCCGCCTCGAAGATGCGCGCGAGCGCGGCGTCGTTCTCGACGAAGTAGTGCCGGCCGTTCGAGTCGAGCGCGATCGCCGACAGGATCTTCTCGTTGTAGTCGACGTCGACCCCGATGGTCGTGATGGCGACGCCGCGATCGCGCGCCCGCTGCGCCATCGCGCGGAAGCCGGGGACGTCGCGGACGCCGTGGTTGGCGTCTCCGTCGCTGAGGACGAGCATCCGGCTCACCCCGCCGCTCGTCTGACCGAGAAGCGCGAGCCCCTCCTCGATGCCGCACGAGATGCACGTGTCGCCGCCGAGCGAGATGCCGCGGACGCTGGCGAGGATGCGGCCGCGCGTGTCCGGCCCGACGGTCGTGGGCGGCACGACCACGTTCGTCCTCGTGTCGAACGTGACCACCGACACGACGTCGCCGTCGTTCAGGCGGCTCACGGCCGTCGTCGCCGCCTGCACGGCGTTGGCGAGGCGGGTGCCCTTCATCGAGCCGGATCGATCGATGACGAGCGAGAGGTTCGCCTGCGCCTGCGACCTGGCGGGCGACCCGTCGCCGCGGACCTCGAACATCAGGAACGTCTCCTGCGCGGAGCGAGGGAGGCGGGCGTGACCGACGCGCCCCTCCAGCATCAGCCTCGATCCGGTGGTGAAGCGGCTCGGATCGATCGCCGCCACGGCGCTGCCCGTCACCTCCGGGACCTGGCGGGGCGGATCGGCGATCACCTCGCGGACCGCCGTGACCGAGCTCCCGCCGCCGGACGGGGCCAGCGAGTAGACGGAGAGGCTCGTGAACATCATGCCGAGGGCGGAGAACAGGGCGACGTGGGTCGGCTTCATGGCTCCTCCAGAGAACGGCGCGGGCCCCCCGAGCTTACGATGGACTCACGGCGCGGGGACCGCGGGCGTGGTGCCTTGTACGTCGCCGGGCGCGGAACGATCTGGCGGCTCCGCGATCGGCCGGACGCCGGCGGCGCGGAGGGCGCTCCACGGCGGGATGCTGCCGATCAGGACGAGCACGGCGTCGCAGGGGTGCGCCCGCGCCCCCGAAGGCGACGCGAGGGTCGAAACGAGCGCGCCGCTCGGATCCGCGGCGAGGGCGGAGACGTCGGTCTCGAACAGGAGCGAGAGGCGGGAGGCGGCTGCAAGCCTTCGTAACTCCTCGATGTTTCGCGTCTTCCCGCGGCGGAACCCGGCGCCCCGGTAGACGACGGTGACCGAGGTGGCCGGCTGACGCGACAGCGCGATGGCGGCCTCCATGGCGACGTCGCCGAGCCCGACGATCAGCACCCGGCTTCCGGCGAGGCTCCGCGCGTCGGCGAGGTGGTAATACACCCGGCCTTCCACCTCGGCGGACAGCTCGAACGGAAGCCGGCGCGGCGACCCGCGCTGGCCGATGGCGAGCAGCACGCGCTTCGCCCGGCGCTCGGTGCGAGGTCCGCCCTCGCGCGGCTCGGTGACGACGACGAAGCCGGCTGTGGCCTGCGGATCGGCGAGCGCGCCCGCGCCGGCCGTCGCGTCGACGGCGGGCGCCCCTGCGCCGGTCGCGCGGGCGATCGAGACCATGCGGGTGTCCTGCAGGATGGGGAGCCGCTCCTTGCGCACGATGCGGAGCCAGTGGGAGAGCAGCTCCTCCTTCGTCGACTCCTTCAGCCACAGCTTCCCGGTCATGGGCAGGTCGAGCGGCTGATCGAAGACCAGCTTGCCGCGCGGGAAGCTCTGGATGCTCTGCGCCACGCTGCCCTGCTCGATCACCTCGAACGAGAGGCCGAGCTCCTTGGCGCGCAGCGCGGCGCTGATCCCGGCGGGCCCTGCGCCCACGATGAGGAGATCGAGCTCCTGACCGCTCGCGCCGCGCGGGCCGGCCTGCCGCAGGTCCTCCGCGATGCGCGTCGCGGCGTGCGCGCCCTGGTGGATGGCGTTCTTGATGAGCGGGAGCCCGGTGACGTCGCCGGCGAGGTACAGGCCCGGCACGTCGAGGCTGCCGAGGTCGTCGCCGAGGCGCGGGCGATCGGCGATCGGCGCGCCGCCCTCGATGGTGAGCGACCCGTTGGGGCAGCGCTGCTCGCACAGGGTGAGGCCGCAGCACGCCTCCGGGCGGGCCACGACCGCGACGTACTTCTCGATGGCGAGCACGTCGTACGGGCACGCGTCGACGCACGCGTAGCAGCCGAGGCAGGTGGTCGTGTCGATCCGGGGCAGGCGCACGCGCGCCGCGGGGCGGAGCATCGCCTCGGCCGCCGCGGCGTCGCGCCCCGCGCCCCGGGCGCGCTGGTCGCGCAGCGCGCGGCGGCCCCGGGAGCCCGCGAACGCCAGCGCGCCGGCCGCGAGCCCCGCGCCGAGCCAGAGCAGCGCGCGCGCCGGCGTCGCGGCGCCGCCCGCGGCCGCGCCCGTCACGACCGGCATGGCCGCGGCCGCGTCGCGCGCTGCGTCCCACGCGAGGGCGCGATCCTCCGTGTGCTGGCCGCTGCAGACGCCCCCGCGGACGGCGCCCGTGCCGGGGCCGCTGCCCGCGCCCGCGCCTGCGCGGCGGCCGCTGTCGCCGATGCCGCCGCGGCCGGCGCCGATACCGCCGATGCCCGCGCCTTGCGCGGAGCCCTCGGGGAGCGCCGGGCGGTGCTCGTCGAAGCAGGTGATCGGCCGGGCGTCGCCGAGCGGCGCCTGCGCCGCGACGAGGCAGCGCGCGATCGGGTCGCGCGGCGCGCCGAGATCGTGGCACGGCGCGCAGCTGCCGGCGGTCACGATCGGGACGGTGGCCTGCTGGCTCGGGCGGAAGGCGGAGCTCGCGAGCTCCATCTCGGCGCCCGGCGCGAAGCGCACCGGCGGTCTCGCCGGATCGAACACGACCCCCTGATCGGCGCGGTGGATCGGGTGGCACGTGGCGCAGCGCAGCGCGCCGCTCGCGAGCAGCCGCCCGTGGCTCGCGCGCGTCGAGCCGTGCGCGCCGTGGCAGCCCACGCACACCTGGTCGAGCGGGCGCGCGGCCGTCCGGCCCCCTCGCGTGTCGTCGGGCTCCCGCGCGCCCTCTGTCGCCTGCTCCGCATGGCACGACGCGCACGCGAGCCCCGCGCGGGCGTGGGGCAGCGAGAGCGGCCCCGGCGCCGCGTGCCCCCCCGCGGGCGGGAAGAGCAGCGCCGCCGCCCCGGTCGCGACGGCGCCCGCCAGCGTGGCCGGCAGGACGCCGTGGAAGCGGGTGACGTCGGACGTCGACTCGGCGCGGCGCGCGGCCCGCCCCCGCACGACCTCGCGCGGCTGCGCGGCGCGCTGGCGGGGGTCGGACAGGTCGGCGCGGTAGAGCGTCCTCGAGGCGTCGGGAGCGCGCGCCGCCTCCTCCGCGGCGCCGCCGGGCGGCGCATCGGTCCGGCTCTTCCCGCCCGCCGGGCTAGAGGAGCGTGACATTCAGTCGATAGAAGAAGGTCGCGTCAGGCACGATGTCCGCTGCCCTGATCTTCACGTAGACCGTGCCCGCGGCGAGGTCGCTGAGCGAGGCGAAAGAGCAGTAGCCGGCCCCCGAGTCGTCGTCGGAGGCGAGCACGGTGGACCCGTCGCCGCCGAGGATCTGCACGAACGTGTCGAGCTGCCCGTTCATGCACGCGCCGGTGTCGCCGTCGTCGATGTTCACGGCCAGGGTCGAGCGGGGCCCTGGCACGCTCACGGCGATCACGTCGACGTCGCCCGCCGGAGCGATCTCCGCGAACCATGGCGCGGCATAGAGATTGGCCTGCGCGGAGGTGTTGTTGGGCTCCGTCTCGCCGAGCTCGAAGCGGCAGGCAGCGCTGCACCCGTCGCCGGGCGCCGTGTTGCCGTCGTCGCACTGCTCGCCGGCGGTGCGGTCCCCGTCCCCGCAGACCACGGGGACGAGCGTCACGTCGAGCCGGTACGGGAAGGTCGGCACCGCCGCGCCGTTCCCCGCCCGCACGCGGACGTAGTAGTCGCCCGCCGCGAGCCCGGGCGCGACGGCGCGGGCGCAGAGGCCGGCCTCCCCGCGCTCGCTCAGGACGAGGCGCGCGCCGCTGTCGTCCAGGATCTCGATGGCGCTGTGGAGGCGGCGCTCGAGGCACTCGGAGCCCGCGATGCCGGCCGTCTCCGCGATGAGGTCCACAGGGCCGTCCGGCACCGTGACCAGCACGATGTCCTCGTCGTCGACCGGATCGATGGCGGCGTAGAACGGTGCGGCGTGGGGGTTGGCCGTGGCGAGGGCGTCGTTCGGCTCGACCTCGGTCGCATCGAGCCGGCATTCGTCGGTGCAGCCATCGTCCGGCTGGCCGAGCGCGTTGTCGCACTCCTCCGTCGGGTCCTGGATCCCGTCGCCGCAGACCGTCTCGCGGCTCCTCACGGCGAGGTTGAACGCGCCGGTCTGCCCCTCGTCGAGCCCGGTGACGACCACCGTGAACGCGTCGCCCGCGCGGACGGGCACCGTGAGGCGGTTGTCGATGTCGGCGCCGGCGCTCAGGGCGCCGCACGCGCGCTCCGTCCCGTCGCGGCAGGTGCCCCTCAGCAACGCGACGAGGGCGGCGTCGGTGCGCGGGGTGAGCACGACGTCGAGGAACCCGGTCGTCGTCGCGGTGAACGTATAGGCGACCCCGGGGGCTCCCAGCGTGCAATCGCTCTCGACGACCGCATGGCCGGTCGTGTCGCCGGTGACGAGCGCGGGATCCGGGAGCGCCACGGGAGCGGCGCACAGGTCCGCGCACGCCGCCTCGCACGCCGCGTCGTCGCAGTCGACGCTGAGATTACCGTCGTTGTCCCGGCCGTCCTGGCAGACCTCGACGCCGGAGCAGCGCGAGGTATCCATTCTGCAGGCGGGGCTGCACCGGAGCTCGCCGCTGTCGAACCCGAGGCTCACGCAGTCGGCACCCCTCAGATCGGCGCCGTCGCACAGCTCGCCCACCTCGGCGACGCCGTTCCCGCAGTCGCCGGGGGCGCCGCCCCCGCCGCCTCCGTCACCGCCGGCGCCCGAGCCGCCGCCGCCCTCGGCGCCGCCGGAGGCCGTGCCCGAGGCGCCCGTGGACGCCGAGGGCCGCGGCGACCGCCTGTCATCGTCTCCGCCGCACGCCCCGGCGACGCCCGCGGCGGCGCAGAGCAGGGTGAACGCCGCGACGCCGCGTCTCATTCGGTATCCGGACATGAATAGGTGATCTCCCAGTCCTGCACTTGAACGCCTCCCCCGCCGGTGCTCGTCGGATTGAGCGTCATCCGGACCTCCAGGTAATCCTGCCGCGCGTCCGGCAGCTCCCCGAGCACGTCGAAGAGATCGACCGCGCACGTCGGAGCCGATGTCTCGTCGCACACCTGGGTGTTGATCGGCGTGGCGTGGGCCGTGGCGGCGAGCCGCACGGTCGCCGAGCCGAGGTTGGCGGGCGTGTCGGCCGCGCGCACGTAGAACTCGACGCTCGAGTCGCCCGGGGTCGCCGTTCTGTACCGCAGGAAGCCCCACTGGACCTTCGTTCCCGGCGGGCAGACGCCCTGGTACCGCTCCCAGCTCGTCGTCATGGACGTGACGCTCGTGGACGCGCACGGCACGACCGCCTGGACCTTCCCGCCCGGGTTCTCGCGAACGGTGTCGCAGGTTTGCGGGCACAGCTTCACGCGCGTGTTCCCCGGGTCGGCGAAGTACCAGCCGTCGCCGCACGCGCCTGCCCCGGTGACGTGGGTCAGGGTGGTCTGCGCGCCGGCGCTGTTCACGTGGACGACGGACACTTGGCTGGGATCCGCGGCCCCGGCGACGGGGACCGTGACGTCGCAGGGCAGCGCGTCGCCGCGGATCGAGGAGAGCGCGTCGCGGAGGCCGGTCTGCAATGCCGTGCCGGTGGTGACGAGGTTGTAGGCCTGCCCGCCGCCCCGATCCGCGATGAGGTTGATGATCTGCGAGTTCGAGTCGCCGAAGCCGACCGCGTGTACGCGGACGCCGTAGTTCTGGAAGGCGTTCCTCGCCCGGTTCGCGATGTCGTTGGGGGCCGTCTTGGTGCAGGAAGAGGTGGCATCGGGGATGCCGTCGGTGATGAACACGACCCCGACCTCCTCCTCGGGATGGGCGATCTTGTAGTCGATCGCCCACTTCGTGGCGCCGTCCAACGCTATGTACATCGGCGTGTTGCCGTTGGCGGGCGTGGCGTCGATCACGCTGGTCAGCGCGAGTTCCTGCTGATCGAACGGCGCCGGGTCAGCCGTCAACCGCCGCGCCATGCTGCCGTCGAACGGAACGATCGGCAGGTTGCAGCCGGAGGGCTGGCAGGTCGGGAGGTCGCTGCAGGGGCCCGGGTTGTCTTGCGGCCAGAACCTGAACGCGATGCCGAGCCCGGCCGACGCCGGATCCTGGAAGAACGCCTTGAGTGCGTTCTTCGCTGGCGTCCACCGCTGGCTGGTGACGTCGACCGTCCCCAGCATCACCATCGAGCCGGACCGGTCGAGCGCCACGAACAGGGTGACCGGCCTGACCGTCGAGACGCTGGCGGTCGCGATGCAGCCCGGGGACTCACACATGGCCGATTGATAGATGCTCCCGTTGTTGGCGCACTGGCACTCGGTGATCTGCCCGGCGCCCGGCGGGTTGACGTAGAGCTCCATCCCGTCCGTGAGGCCGGTGCAGCCGGCGACGCTGACGCACTCGCCCGGCGCGATCGGCTGCGTCGTCGTGCACGCGAGGGCGCCGCCGGTCGGATTGCACGTCCCGACTCGGCCCGGCGCCGAGGAGGGGAGCTGGCCCGCGCCCGCGGGGTACCCGTAGATCCTGACGCCCGCGGGGGCAGCCGTGTTGCCGCGGTTGCAGACGGGGACCGTCCCGCCGCAGGGCACACCTATCGTGAGGTCCGGGTCGCTGCAGGCGGGGTCCGTCTCGTCGGGCAGGTAGGATTTGCAGACGCCTTGCTGCGGGCAGGTCTCCCCGCAGACGCTCTCCACGAGGTCGACGCAGCTCTCGGTCCACCCGCTCAGGCAGCAGCTCGGCTGCACCGCGCAGACATTCGTGACGCACGTCCCGCAGCCCGTGTTCAGGGGCGGGCCCGTGTAACACTTGTCGTGCGCGCACCCCATAACGGTGTTGCAGTCTGCGCCGCAGATCGACTCGGCGAGGCCCACGCAGGTGTTGTCCCAGCTCGGGGCCGGTCCGCCGCACGTCTTGCCGGGGCACTGGGTGGCGACGAGGTTGACGCAGGCCGAGCTCCAGACGCCAGTGCAACCGCCGTTCGAGGGGGTGGTTCCCGCAGGACACGAGGTCATCGCGGGTGGGATGCAGCGGTGCGAGAAGTTGCAAGTGAAGCCTGATGTGGCTCCGAAGATCGCCAAGCAATCCGACTGAGAATTGCACGAGATCTCGCAGCAGCGCGGGTTGGCCGCGCAGATGCTCTCGATGCACGGATCGCCGCAGCCGATTTTCATGCTGGTTGCGGAGCCGGTCTGACAGGCGTCATGCCCGCAGCTGCTCGGCACGAGCGTCTGCGTGCAGCAGCTCGCCTGCGCGTTGCAGACCTTCGTGACGCAGCCGCTGCAGGTCGACAGGAGCGACCCGCCGGTCGCGCAGACATCGTGAGCGCACGCGCCGCTCGCGGGGTTATCGCAGTGCTGGTCGAACTGGCAGTCTTCGCCGGTCGTGCAGGGCTGGTGCGTCCCCTGCCGCGCCACGGGCTCGGGCAGCTCGTTGATGTCGCCGACCGACCATGAATACGTGACGCCGGTCGACGAGAGGTCGATCGGGCCGCCGTCCGGCGTCTCCTCGAACGACTGGCACGTCGGGTCGCACGGGTTGGTCGCGCACAGGCCGCCATCGGAAGCCACCGAGTTGGCGAGAGGGCGAAAACCGCCGCTCTCGCCGCTCCCGCCGGGCGCCCCGAACGGCGATCGCTTCATGGTGATCGTGCCGTCGCAGGCGCCGAAGTGCCCGTCCTCACACCGCCGGATCCCATCCATGCACGTCAGCACGCCCTCGTGCTCGCCGACGGTGATGTGACACTCCACCTCGTCGCCGTCGGTGCACGGGTCGCCCGTGCCCGTCCCGGCGTCGGGCCCGCTCGTCCCGTCCTGCGGCCCCGGCGGGCCCATCCCATTGTCGCTGCAGGCCCCGGCGATGAGCGCCGAGGCCGCAAACAGCGTGACGAGCAGCAGCGCTCTCGGCGCCCACACCGCGGCGGAGCCTGATCGGGAGAGCGCTCCCATCCACTTGGTCGAGGGACCAGCCATCGGCTTCTTCACCTTCCACTAGGGTGCTGTGGGGAAAATTGTACCTGGGCGCAGAAGGCAAAGTCCAGGCCTCTCGCCCGCGCGCGGCGGGACGCGTGAAACGCGGTGGCAACGCGCCGCGCGCGGTTCCCGCGAGCGCGCCGGGCGCCGGGCGCAGCCGCCGGCGACGCACAAAGAAATGCTGCGCCTCGCAACTGTTTCATAGCGAGTGCGACCGGCGGCCGGTGATTCAGCGCGCGCGGCGCCTGTGGGTGTGTGGACCGCCGTGTGTGCGCCCGGGCGGCGCGCGCCGCGCCTCCCTCGCTCATCGGGGCACGCTCGTCGTTGCGATCGCGTGGAGCACGAGCAGCGCGACGGCCACGCCGAAGGTGATGATGTGCACCGGCAGGCCTGCGCGGAGCGCGCGGAGGAGCCCGCGCTGGGCCGGCAGCGCGCGCAGCTCCACGGCGATGCGGGTGAGCTCGGAGAGGCCGGCGAGCCGCTCTGCGCCGCGCCCCTCGAGGACCGCGTCGATGCGAGCGCGCAGCGCGCGCTCCTCCTCGGCCAGCCCGCGCCCCGAGGCGAGGAGCGCGAGCGGGCCGAGGGGGTTCCGCAGGTAGGGCACGAGGATCTTCTCGACGAGCTTCTTCACGAGGTCGCTGCGCCCGCTCACCGCGCGGTAGAAGCGGTCGAGGAGCTCCCGGCGGGCGGCGTCGAAGTCCTCGGGGAGCGCCGCGGTGCGCTCGATGCGCGCGAGGCGCCGCGGCGCGAGCCGGTAGGCGATCGCCGTGAAGCCGCCGGCCGCAGCGGTCGCCCAGAAGACCAGGTGCAGCGCGGCGCCGAGCGTCGGCCGGCCGGACCGCGGCCACGGCGCGTGCGCGAGCGCGAGGCCGGCCGTGACGAGGCCGATCGCGAGGTGCCCGGACAGGTGCGGCCGCAGCCGGCTCCGCACCGGCGCGGCGTCGCCGGCCTCCGCGGGCGCGCGGCGGTCGGCCTCCGCGGGCGCGCGGCGCACCCACAGCCAGCGCGCCGCGCGCTTCGGAACGGCGTACAGGAGCAGCAGCGCCATGCCCGCGGCAGCGGCGACGCCGGCCGCCCAGGCGGCGCCCTCCCCTGGGCGGGCACCGCCATCCGCCTGCGCGAGGAGCCCCGCCGCCCCGATCCCGACCGCGGCGAGCGCGCTCCCGGCGAGCAGCGCCGCATCGCTCCGCGGCGCGGCGGCCGCGCGCTCCTGCTCGCGCCGCGCCCCGCCGAGCAGGTCGCGCACGTCGGCGATCTCCTCCGCCGGGTTGATGCGGAAGATCGACCCCGTCGGGCAGGCCTTCACGCACGCGGGGCCGTCATGATCGCGGCAGAGATCGCACTTGACGGCGATGTCCGGGAATCCGGCGCCGCCCGGGCGCGGCGCGGACGCCGGGCGCGGCGCGATAGCGATGTTCTCCCACGGGCACGCCTTCGCGCAGGCGCCGCAGCCCGTGCAGAGCGCGTCCCGGATGAACACCTCACCTCCCGTGTCCTTGCCGATCGCCCCTGTCGGGCAATCGATCATGCAAGCCGGGCTCTCGCAGTGCTGGCAGGAGTTCGGCAGGAGCAGGCTCTGCGGCGCCTCCGGCCGAACGGCGTGCCCGCTTCCCTCCGCGACGCGCGCGAGCACCTTGTCCCCGCGGCGGACGAGCCGCGACACCCCGTGGACGTCGGCGCACGACCACGCGCAGTGGCCGCAGCGGGCGCACGTCTCCAGGTCGATGACCAGCAGCGAGCGCGCGACCTGCAGCCTGTAGAGGTCCCGGAAGACGTGCGCCGTGACGTGGCGCGCGTGGCCGGCGACGACCGCTTCCTGAACCGCTTGCTGCTCGCCGGCGATGCGCCGGAGCCGAGGGATCAGGTCCGGGTGCTTGCGCGCGAGGGCCGCGAACGCCTTCGATGGGACGGACAGGAGCGTGGCCGGGCCGCTCGCCACGGCGCTCGCGGCGCGGCTGCGGCCCTCGTCGAGCTCGACATCGCCGAAGAAATCGCCCCGGGTGAGGTAGGCGCGCACATGGATCCTGTCGCCGTCCTCGGTCTGGATCTGCACCATCCCCTCGGCGATGAGCCACAGCTCGGTCGCCGGATCCCCGGCGCGATAGACGGCTTGCCCGCGCTCGAAGCGCCGGTGGCCCACCGCGTCCAGGAGGATCTCGGTGTCTTCCGGATCGAGGTCGCGCGTGAAGGCGAGGGTGCCGAGGAGGTCGCGCGTCGCGCTCCTCCGCAGGGCGCGCTCGAGCCTCTGGGCGACCTCGGCCCCGCCGGAGCGGCCCGTGGCGCGGCGGAACAGGTGGACCGGGATCTCGGCGACCACGCTGGGCGCGAGCGCGACCGCGGTCGTCCGGCGCGGCGTGCCCACGACCGCCTCCTCGCCGAGGAGTTCGCCCTGGGCGGCGGCGCGTACCTCGGTATCGCGGTCGTCTCCGCGGCGTCTCGCGTGGAGGCCGATGCGCCCGGAGGCCACGACGAAGAAGGCATCACCCGCGTCGCCCGCGCGATAGACGACCTCGTCAGCAGCAAGTGTGAGGAGCCTTCCCGCCTCGGCGAGCTCGCGTCGGGCGCGCTCGTCGAGCCCCCGCAGCAAGGGGGCGTCGAAGACTCCTGGCGGCCATGTGTGGCTTTGTTGAAATTCTACGCCGCGCGCGCTGCCGTGCGTGTGGTCCGATGAGGGCATCAGCAGGGCTCCCGGTCGCCGCGCAAGGCCCGCGGCACCGCGGCCGCCGCGCCGATTTCGAGGCCCGCGCCGGCACGCGTCGCCAGCGTAGCAGGCGCGGCGGGAGGCCCCTGGGTCATAGCGCAGGACATCGTCGCTCCATACCACCTCGCATCCGCGGTCTCGAGGGACGACATGGTCTTACTTCATGATTAAAAAACGCCACAATACGCCAAATTACGCCAAATTACGCCAAATTACGCCACAAGACGCCACAAGACGCCAAACAACGCCAAGCCACGCCAGACACCGCCAAGCCACACCAGACACCGCCGGAGCACGCTAAAGAAACGATGGAGCACCCGAAAAAACCTTGACACCTAACCCGATTATAGGGAATATCCATCCTGCTAGACTCGGCATCTTGAGCGCCAGGGTTCGTTTCGGGGTTCAGCAAGAAATGACTAGCATCTGTTCCTGAGTGCACATGCAAGGTCATTCAAAATCTACGAGGTAATATGAGCAGGCGCACGACGAGTTTGGCTGTTGCATCCCTGGCCGCGGCATCGTTCATCACGCTTGGTTCGGCGTCCGCGAGCGCCAAGGACCACACGGACTGGGCCCTCGAGTACGTCGATCGCGCGACCGTCGACGTGTGGGGCTCCGACCCCTGCACGATCGACTGGACCGCCATGACGGGCAAGGTCAAGGCCGCGTGCTTCTTCACGCTGACGCTGGCGAAGTCGAAGGGATACACGGACCAGGATTTCCTCGCCATGTGGGGGATGAGGAGCCCCACGTCGAATTTCTATTTCGACCTGATCAACGCGAGCCCGCCGGTCGGCGCGGCCCCTCCCGAGCTCGAGACGTACTTCCGCCGCATCAACAGGGCGATTGACATCCAGAAGGGCGACATCTTCGCCGTCGGCGCCGTGATCGACCCTGGCCTCGATCCGGATAGCGAGGAAGATGATGTCGTGGTCTATGCTGGGCACACGATGATGATCACGGGCGCGCCGACGGTGATCAACCCGCAGGTCAATCCGCGCTACTCGGGGACGACGCAGTATGCGGTGCCGATCGTGGACTCGACAAACTCGTCGCACGGCTGCAACGCGGCGTACCCGGACAGCCGCTGGACGGGCACGTGCAACGACGGCCACATGACGGCGGGCGCCGGGACGGGCTTCATCCGCGTGTACGCCGACGCGCTGACGAACGTCCTGCTCGGCTACACGTGGAGCGTCACCTCGTCGACGACGAGCTACTACTCGCCCTCGAAGCGGCCGGCCCGGATTGGCAGGTTGTTCAAGCTGCCCGCGCCGCTCCCGACCGAGCCGCCGCCGCCCCCTCCCTGATCTCATGACACGTTCTTCCTGAGCGTGGCGAGCTGAGCTACCCAGCTCCCGTACAGCGAAGCCCTTACCCCGCAGGCCGGGGTAGGGGCTCGCCCCTTTTTGTCGGCCGTCATGTCGTGTCCCCTGGTTCGCCGGCCGGACCACCGCGCGCCCTCCAATCCGTCGCGGAGACCTCGGGTGTTATGGGATCTCCGCCTCGACCCGCGCGAGCTCGACGATCTCGAGGCGTCCGAGCATCGCGTCGGTCACAAGCGGGCCGGTCGGCCGCAGGCCGCGCCGCGCCTGCTCCCGCTCGTACGCGGCGAAGGCGCGGATCAGGAACGGGGGAAACGCCCGGAAGAGCAGCCTCGCCTCGGCCCGGAGCGGGCCGCGCCGCTGGCCCGTCGGGAGCTCGTAGGTGTACCGGATCGGCACGCCGGGCGGCACGGAGCGCGTATCGATGATCGCGTCCGGCCCCTTGACGACTCCGCGGCTCGCGTCCAGCGCGCCGACCGGAAAATACGTCTCCAGAAAGGCGTTCTGGCCTGCCAGGTTCGAGCCGCAAGCGCCGGTGTCCAGGTCGTAGTCGCCGTCCGCGAACCGATCGGCGTGGTGCAGCCCCTGGCCGGGCCCGGGCTGGCAGGTGCCGTCTGCGGCCACGACGCCGATGCACCGGACACAGCGCAGAAACCCGTTCTGAAAGTTGATGAGCCCCCGCCCCCGGAACGAGGTGCCGCCGAGCCGGGGAGGTGGGGTCCACAGGGGGACATCGGGCCCGTCGCGCACGTCCGCGCCGAACAACCCTCCTGGAGCGCCCGCCGGCGCGAACGGGTTGTTCGCCTCCGGATCGGTGGTCACCCGGGTGAACACCTTGTCTCTCAGATCCTCGTCGGCGCGGTCGATCCGGCCGACCTCGTAGACCACCCGCCCGTCTCCATCCCTCACCACGAGGTGAACCCAGAACTCGCGCTCCTGGCTGAAGCCGGCCGGCACCTTGTGCCCGGCGCCGACGTTCTCGATCTCGACCGGGATCTCGAGGCGATCCCCGGCGCGGCGCGCGGCGCCGAGCTCGAAGCGGAACGTGTGGCGGAGCAAGCTATCGCGGCGGCGGCGCGCGCCCGCCGGAATGCCGTGCACGTCGAGCGACGGCTCATCGATGAGCGCGTCGGGGAACTCGTCCGACAGCGGCACATCCACGCCGGAGAAGTAATGGGTCGCGACGTCCGCCGGAGCGGTGGAGTGATCCGCGATCCGGCCGCGCGGGCGCGCGCCCGGCCTTCGCGGTGCGAAGCGCGTGCCGGGCGGGCACTCGGGATCTCCCGCCGCCTGCGCGGCGCCCGCCGCCGGGGCCGCCTCGCAGACGCCCGGGTAGGTGCTCATGTGGCAGTCCTGGCAGGTCGCCGCAGGGCGGCCCGCGCGCTCTTCGGACCTCGCCCAGTCCGACCACTCGGTGTACGCGTTGCGAAGCCGCTTGAAGTGCTCGCCCCGCCCCGCGGCGAGGCTGTCGCTGCCGAAGAGGCGGACGTCGTGGCACGCCCCGCAGAACTCGCTCGAGCGCAGGTACGCTCTCGCGCTCGCCGACGGTCGGCCGTGCACGACGGGCTCGACCGCGCCAGCCGAGCCTGCCTGCTGGAGCCCGGCGCGCACGGCCGCGCCCTGACCCGGGGGGAGCAGCAGCTCCTCGGGGCGGAGGTCGTAGCCGCTGTTCGCGATCCCGAACAGGCCGCGGCCGTCCTCGGGGCGCGCAGGGAAGACGGCGCCCGTCACGAAGGATGTCCACGTGGGGTTGCCCTGGTACCCGGCGCGCCCGCGCGGGCCGACCGGGCCGTGCACCTGATGGCAGAAGCTGCAGGAGATCCCCTCCAGGCCGCGGCGGGTGAGCAGGTCGCGCACGGGGAGGCGCGCGCGGGCATCGCCGCCGGCGCGGCCGTCCCACGCGGGCATGGCGGCGTCGAGGTTCTCCGCCGGGCTGTGGCAGTTCACGCACCAGTGCTCGCCGCCCGAGCCGGTCACCACGACGCCGCTCCGCGCGTCGCGGCAGGCGCGCGCGGGATCGGCCTTGCGCAGGATGCCCGCGCCGTTCGGGCAGTCGACGGTGCGCCCGACCTGCTCCTCGATGAGGCTCTCCAGCGCATTGAAGAGCGGGCTCTTCACCGAGTGCGCCATCACCGAGCGGCGCCACTCCACGGCCTGGCGGCCGTGGCACGCCGCGCAGTCCTCCGCCGCCGTCCGCGCCTGGGCGAGCGGCGCGACCGGGGCGACGGCGACCGGGCGTGGCGCCGCCGGGCCGGGCGCGCCCCGCGAGAGCGCGAGCGCGGCCGACGCGATCAGCGCGCCGGCGCCGAGCGGCGCGAGCCGCCACAGCATCGCAGCGGGGCCGGCAGGCGCGGGCGGCGGGCGGCGGTCGCCTGCGGCGCCGGCAGGCGCGGGCGGCGGGGGGCGGTCGCCCGCGTCGGCCAGGCGCGCGCGCTCGCGCGGCGCCGGGCCGGTCCTCGCCGGGGCGGCCGCGCCCGCGCGGCGGGAGGTCCGGGCGGCGTGCGCCGGAAGCGCCGGCGTGCGCTCGTCGAGGAACCCGCTCAGCGCGTCCTCGATCTCCTCGGCACGGGGCGGTCGCTGCGTCGGGTCCGGATGGAGCAGCCGCAAGACGTAGCCCTGCAGGCCTGCGGGGAGCGAGGCCGCGACGCCCTCGATGAACGGCGGGGGCTCGCCGCGGGCGGCCTCGCCGAGCGCGTGCCGCAGCCCTGCGCCCGCGAACGGGTGCTCTCCCGCGAGCAGGCGGTAGAGCGCGAGCCCGAGCGCGTACCGGTTCGCGGCGCTGTCCCAGACCGCGCCGTCGGCCTGCGCGGGCGGCGTCCAGAGCGGCGGGATCTCCGAGGACACCCGCGCGCCCTCGCCGCGGGACGCCGTGACGGCGCCGCGGCTCGCCGACGCCCCGACGAGGGCGGCGACGAGCGCGCTCGCGGGCAGCGTCACGCGGCCCGCGTCGTCCACGAGGATCGCGTCCGGCGAGAGCGGACCGGGGAACAAGCTGGCCCGCTCGCACGCGGCGAGCGCACGGGCGACCGGGATGGCGAGAGCGAGCGCTTCCTTGAAGGGGACGGGCCCCCGCCGCGCGCGCATCCAGTCCGAGAGGGGCGCGCCCGCGAGCCTGCGCACGAGCCAGACGCGCGCGCCGTCCGGGTTCGCCGCGGCGCGGCGCTCGCCGTCGACCGGCGCGGTGACGCCGCCGTCGATGAAGCCGCCGACGCCGGCGCTGCCGAGCGACAGGAGGCGCGCCGCGACGGCCGCGGCCTCGGGCCCCCCCGGGGCGCCCTGGTCCGCCGCGCCGAGCCGCCACAGCTCTTCTGCTGCGCCGGCGCCCGCGCCGCAGCGCCATCGCGCGGCGCAGCCCACGGCCGGGAGGGGCGCGCCTTCCGTGTAACCCGCCTGCTCCGGCGACGTTCGCCTCACCGCGCCCCCTCCGGCGGGGCCGCCGTCGTGGCGCTGGCGGGCGGCTCCGGCGCGCCGTTCGTCGAGCGCAGCGCGCAGGTCCCGAGGCCCGCGAGCGCCGACAGCGTCACGATGATCGCGATCGCGAGCCTGGTCGGGACGTCGCGCGTCCGGTCGAGCTGCTCGACGAGCGCGATCGTGTCGGCGCGCGGCGCGCCAGCCCCGCCGATGACACGCGCGGCGCTCGGCGAGCTCGATCGGTCGTGGTCGGCGGCGCGCTCCGGCGCGCTCGCGCGGTCGTTGTCCCCTGGGCGCTCCGGCGAGCTCGCGCGGTCGTCCGTGCGGCGCGGCGAGCTCGCGCGGTCGTCCGTGCGGCGCGGCTCGCTCCCACGGTCGCGCGCCCCGGCGCGGTGCGGCGTGCTCGCGCGGCCGCGATCTCCGGTGCCGTGCGGCGCGCCCGCCGTCCCCGCGCGCTCCCCGCTCGCCGTGCGGAGCGGCGCGCTCGTCGCGGTCTGGAACGGCTCAAGCCGATCCACGACGTCCTGCGCGAGGTACGGCCGATCCTCGGGGGCCTTCTCGAGCAGCTGGAAGAGCAGCTGCTCGACGCCGCGCGGCAGGCCGCTCCGCACGTCGTCGCTGAGCGGCGGCGGCTCCGCCGTGCACTGCAGGTTGAGCAGCTCCCGCGGCGACGCCGACTGGAACGGCGGGCTGCCGGAGAGCGCCTCGTACAGGATGAGCCCGAGGCAGTAGAGATCCGAGCGGTGATCGATGGAGCGCGCGTCGATCTGCTCCGGGCTCATGTACTGCAGCGTGCCGACGCTCTGCGTGTTGGTCTGGTTCATCACCTCCACGACCTTGGCGATGCCGAAGTCCATCACCTTCACGCCGCCGTCCCGCTGCACCATGATGTTCTCGGGCTTGAGATCGCGGTGGATCACGGGCGGCTGCTGCCCGTGGGCCGCCGCGAGGGCGCTCGCCACGCTGGACGTGATCCGCACCGCTTCCGGCCAGGGGAGGCGCCCGGCGGCGCCAAGGACGGAGCGAAGCGTCTCGCCGTCCAGGTACTCGAGCACCATCACGAGCTCGCCGGAGGCCTCCATGCTGGCGAGGCTCCGGACAATGTTCGGGTGCTCGAGGTGCGCGAGGATCTGCATCTCGTTCAGGAAGAGCCGGCGTCCCTGCTCGCTCCTGGCGAGCTCCGGGCGGAGCACCTTCAGCGCGACGCGCCGGCGCGACAGGCGCTCCTCGCCCTCGTAGACCTTGCCCATCCCCCCCTCGCCGACGAGGCGTCGAACGAGGTACTCGCCGATCTGATCCATGCGCGCCGTCTCCTCTCCCTCTCCCTGGCCGGGGCGTCTCTTCTACGTGTGAGCAGGGCCGATGGCTTACACCCGAGCCCGCACCAGGATCGCCGCCGGGCCCCTCCGGCGAGCGCCCGCGCCGCCGGGGCTCCGCGTCGCGGCGAGCGCAGGGCAGCCCGAGGACGCGGAGCCCTCCCTGCGCCATCGCCCTGTGCCTCCGCGCTCCCTCAAGGTCCCCCGTTCGAGCGGATCGTCGTCCGAGGAGAGGATCGCGGTTCCGCGCCGCGCGCGGTATCGAAATCCTGCGTCCCGATGGAGGGCGCGGTGGTAGAACCGGTCCGATGCTCCCACGCCGGGTGTCGTTCGCTCGAGCAGCGATGATGGCGCTCGCGGCCTCGGCCTGCTCGCGGACCCCGGCGGAGCCGGAGCCGCCGCCGGCCGTCTCCAGCGCGCCGGTCGTCGCGCGGCTCGAGTGGGACGTCCCGGGGAGCTGGACCGCGCTCGACGTGCCGCGCGCTGACCCGCGCAAGGCGCTCTACAAGGTGCCGAGGGCGGCGAACGACAAGGAAGACGCCGAGGTGCAGGTCCTCTCGTTCGGTCTGGGGAGCAAGGGAGACGTCGACGCGCGCTTCGGCGAGTGGTTCGCGCAGTTCGACGGCGACGTGGGGGCGAAGGCCACGCGCGCGTCGTTCGAGGTGCGCGGGATGCGGGTCGAGCTTGTCGAGGTGGCCGGCACCTACAAGATCGCGATCGGGCCGCCGGCGGGCGCCCGCAAGCGGTCGCCCGTGGAGATGGTGAAGGACCACTACCGGCTCGTCGGCGCGGCGGTGAAAACGCCGGATCGCGGAAGCTGGTTCTTCAGGATGGTCGGCCCCGACGAGACCGTGCAGTCGGCGCGGTCGGCGTTCCGGAGCATGATCGAGTCCGCGCGGTGAGCGCTCGAGGGCGCCGAGGCTCTGCGCGGCCGTGCGCCCTGCGAGCGCGGCGAGCGGCGCTCGCGGGGCGCGCCGAGCACATGATACGTTGCGCGCCATGGACGACCGAAAGCGAGACGCGCGCACGCCGGCCGAGATCTTCCGTGTCGAGGCGGAGGCCGAGGCGGAGCAGAACCGGCTCTGCGAGGAGAGCAAGCACCAGCTCGCCAACCGCTGCCCGGAGTGCGGCAGCCTCGGTAGCATGGAGCCGGTCGACGGGCTCCTGCGCTGTGTCGACTGCGACGAGGTGGTGGCCGCAACCCGCCAGCTGCCCGGCTTCGGCCGCCGCTGAGCGCTGTCGTGGCGCCGCGCGATCTCCCGATGAAATCTCGATGAAATCCCAATAGATCCCCATGGACATGGAAACCGACGCCTGAGCCTCTGCCGGAGAGACTGCCGGAGAGAACCGGACAGAAATCACAAGTCGTGGCGCTTTCCGGATGATTTTGAGTCGAATCCGTGACTATTCTGGGAACATCGGCGTTCTCGCGCCCGGCTCGTTTTTCGCCCCAGACGCGGTGCATGGCAGTCCACGCAAGTCGGCCAGCCGGGGCGTGAACAGCAGGGCTGAAGTCTTGAAGGAGTTGGAGATGAAGCGGATCGCAGCGGAGAGCTCGGACCACTCGTCGCGGGAGACAAGCCAGGGATCCCGGGCGAGGACGGCACGAGGCGCGAGCGGAGGCCTGCTCATCCTGATGATCGAAGACAGCGCGATCACCAGCTTCGCTCCCACGCCAGAGGGCGAGTCGACAAACGGTCCGCGCCTGTCCCGTCCGAAGCACTGACCCGGGCGCCGCGAGGTGCCTTGCGGGCATGCGTGTCCACCGGAGCGACGCGCCCGCCGCAGCGCCTGTCTGCTGTACATCAGGAATTTCCTGATGGAATCTTCGAGCCGCGAGGTCCCGCAGCGCCCCGAACCCCGCGTCCGGTTCGCGGCGACGATGCCTCGTGATACCGGCGTGAGCCGCGGGGTCGCTGCCGCTGGGCTGCAGTTTTTTCGCCCCCTCCGCTGAATCGTGGCACCTCGTCGGTGTGGACACCCGGGGAACGACGCGGAAAACCATGGTGCTGGCGCTCGCCGCCGCCTTCGGCGGGGCGGCGCTCGGTTGCAGCGACTCGAGCGAGGCGATCGCGCGGATCGCCCGGGAAGAGCTCCCCGCGCTGAGCCGCGCGGCCGAGAAGAGGCCGGGCGACGGGGCTGACGGGCAGGCGAACGCAGCCGCGCCGGGCGAGGCCCGATCGAATGCGGCGGCCCGGGCCCCCGAGGAGGGCCGCGGCGACGCAGACCGCCTCGGCGGGGCGGAGGCGCCGCGCGCGGCCCGCGGCCCGGCACGAGAGCGTCGCCGCAGGTCGGGCTCGGCCCAGGAGGCGCGCACCGCGGGGGGCGCGGCCCAGGGCGGCGTCGCGGAAGAGGGCGCCGCTCGGGCGCCCGAGCTCCAGGTGGTGCGGCTCGTCGTCTCGAAGGGCATCTCCGGCCGCGAGCCGATCGATCAGGCGACCTCGTTCGCGAGCGCGGAGATCGACCGGCTCTACGCCTTCGTCGAGCTCTCGAACAAGGACCAGGCCACCTCGGAGATCAGCGTCGTCTTCACGCCGCCCGATGGGAGCGCGCCGCTGCGCATCCCCCTCGCGGTCGGCGCGCAGCGGCGCTTCCGCACGTGGGCAGCCACGCGGAAGGCGCGCGCGGCGGGGCTCTGGTCGGTGACGGTCAGCGACGCGGTGGGCAAGGAGCTCGCGCGCGCCTCGTTCACGATCACGAAGTAGGAGGCGCCGGTGGCTCGCAGTTCGCGTTCGCGCTCCTCCGCTCTCCAGCGCGCCAGCCGCGCTGCCGTCGTCATCCTCGCGCTGGCCGCGGGAGGCTGCGCCTCCCGGGTCGCGTCGGCGCCCGAGCTCGTCGGGACGCCACGCACGCCGGTGAACGTCCCCGCCCCCGGCGCGCACGTGGGGCTCGACTTCTGGGTGCCCGATGGCCCCGCGGCCAGGGTGCTGTCGCTGCAGGTCCAGGAGAGCGGCGAGGCCGAGCCCCCCGAGGCCGAGCCCCCCGCGCGCGCCCCGTCGTCGCCGTCGTCGGACGCGCCGTCCTCGGACGACGACGAGGAGCCCCGCTACGTGGTCCTGCCTGGCGTCGAGCTCGCGCCCGCCGTGGAGCAGAAGGTCGCGGAGCTCGCCAGCGCCTACTTCCGGCGGACAGGAAAGGAGCTCGTGGTCACGAGCGGCACGCGCGATCCCGCGCGGCAGGCCGAGGCGATGCACGGGCTCTTCCAGCACGGCGCCGATGTCCTCGGCCTCTACAAGGACAAGACGGCGGCGCGCGAGATCAAGAGCGCTTACGAGGAGGGGCTCTCGGCCGAGCACTCGCAGGAGGCCACGATCGCGGCCCTCGAGCGGGTGATCCGCGCACAAATCGATCGCGGGGTGTTCATCTCGGCGCACCTCCGGGAGGGCGCCGTCGACATCCGGAACCGGGACATGACGCCCGCCGAGAAGCGCGCCTTCCTCGAGGGCGTCGACGAGGTCGGGGGCGTGTTCGCGCTCGAGGAGTCGCGGCCGCCCCACTACCATCTGCAGATCGATTGAGCCGAGGGGGCCCAGCGGTCCGGGCGACGCGTCCGTCAGACCGGCGGCCGCGCGTCACTCGTCGTTGAACCTGACGATCTCCCCCGAATCGGTGTTCGTCCAGTAAACGCCCGTCCCGTCCGCGGCGATGCCCGACGGGCCCCCTTGATTTGCCGCGATCAAATCCAGCGTGCCGGCGCCGTCCTTGCGGATCCGGTAGACGCTCTCTGACGCCTTGACGGTGATGTAAAGGTAGTCGCCATACGCGGCGATCCCCGTCGGAGGGCTCGGTAGCCCATCGTCGGCGAGGGGCGCCGCGACGTCTCCGTCCGATCCGCTCCGCGAATACCGCATGACGTTGTTTCCGGTGAGCCAGTAGAGGTTGGCCTCGTCCAGCACGAGCGGCCCCGGCGGTTCGGGGACCGAGAGGAGCTCCTTCTCGGGGGCATCACCGCTCGTGTCGATGACCGAGATCGTCATATTCTCGGGATTGGTCCAGTAGACGAGGGTGCCGTCGGTCGCGACGCCGAGCGGCTTGCCGCCCTGCGTCAGATTCGTTCGATTGCCGCCTCGCTTGGGCACCCAGGTGATGCGGTTCGCGCCCGGCCGAGCGCTGTAGACGTTGTCGGCGCTCAGCGCGATCGCCAATGCGGCGCCGCAGCTAGCCCACAGCGATTCCCCGCCAGCAGCGGGAACCGGCGCTGCTTTCGGTAGCTTCCACAGCTTGTCTCTATCACCCCCCGCGTCGGAGTCGCAGGGCCCTTCGAAGTCGGCGTCGGAGCTCGACCAGTAGATGTGCGTCGCGTCCAGCGCGATCGCGTCGGGCACCTCGCTGGAAGGCGCGAGCAGATCGGTGACCGCCCAGTCATCCTTGATCTGCCTCCGGAGCGCGCCGCCCGTGGAGCTCCCCTGGGTCCCGTCACTCCGCCCGTTGATCCAGTAGATCGCCTCGTCGTCGAGCGCGATGGCGCGAGGCTCCGCCTGGTTCTCGGCGAGCGTCATCAGCTGGAGCACCTGGCGATCCTCGAGCCCCGCGATCTTCGCGCAGCCGGTGAGGCCCGGCGCGAGCGCGGCGAGCGCCAGCGTCACGGCAGAGCACGTCGAGCTTCGCATCACCACTGGCCTCCGAGCACCACGCGCCCCCCATCCGAAGCGACGCTTGGCGAGACCCACACGCGCTCGACCGCGGCAGCGTTCTCGGGCGAACGAGGGGACATCAGCACCATCGCGACGCCAGCCCCGAGGCACAGAAGCCCGGCGCCGAGCGCGATGTTCGAGACCATCGCGGTCGTATGGGCGCTCTCGTTCGCCTCGACGTCCGCGCGGCTGCAGCGGAAGCTGCCGCTGCACCCCTCCTCGACATCCCCCGCTTTCTGAATCGTCATCACCCCGAACACCGCTCCCACGCCGATCCCGGCGATGCCGACGCCGCCAGCGACGAAGCCGAGCGTCCGCATCGGGTTGCCGGCCGCCTCGGGCTTTGCGGCCTCCGGACGGGTCGGCGGCGGGCGCGGCGGGGCAGGGGGAGCCGCCTTCGCCGCCGGAACGGCGACGTCCGCGAGCGGCGGGACGGTCACCCGCGTGGTGCTGGGTCCGGGGTCGAGCGTCACCCGCTGCGACCAGGGCTGCTTGCCGGCTGCCTTGGCCTCGATGGTGGCCGTCCCCGGATCCACGGGGATGCCCGAGCCAGCGGCCGCGGCGGCGCTCAGCTCCTTGCCGTTCAGCAGGATCACCATCCCCGGCGCCGTCTGCGTCGCCTGCGTCGCGTCCAAAACGAGACGCGTCAGCCTGGCCTCCAGCTCGGACGCGCGCTTGGCCGCGAACTGGGCGCGATCCTGTTGCCCGGCGCTCGCCGCGAGCGCGGACGCCTCCGTGAACTCGGCCCACGCGCTGGCCGTCTTGCCCTCCTTTTCGTGGCAGACCGCCAGGTTCAGCAGCGTGCCCACCGTGGGATCCACGCGCTGGCTCTCCGCGAGCTTGGGGCACGCCTCCTGGAGCTTGCCCTCGTCCATGAGCTTCTTGCCGTCCTGGAACAACCCCTCGGCGAGCGCCTTGTCCGCCGCGGTCGGCTGGGCCAGGAGCGGAGAGGTCAGGCTGGTCCCGCAGAGCAGCGCGAGCCATGCGCCCGCGTGTCGCGCTCGTAACGATCTCAATGGCGGCTCCTCAGCATATCGTCCTCGCTGATCGACCTCGGCGGTCTCGGCGGGTGGCCTGGCTTCTGCGGCGCTCCGGCGGCGGTCGCCGTCGGGCGCGCGCCTGTCGCGGCGCTGGCCGCGGGGGCCGCGCTCGGCGCAGGAGGCGGCGCCGCCGGGCTCGATGCGTCCGTCGTGGCGCTGGCCGCCACGGCCGGCGCTGCGACAGGCGCGCTCGTCGCCGCTGCGGGCGATCCGGAGCCGAGGGCGTCGCCTTCGGCGCGCTCGGGCGCGTGCGACGCGGCGGCGCTCGGCGCTCCCGGCGCCACGCGCACGGTGGCGAGCAGCCACACGACCCCCCCGGCCACGCCGGTGAGCAGCGCGGCCACACCCGCGGCGACGAGCAGCCGCCGCCGCGAGCGACGCCGGTTGCTCGTGTGCGACCATGACGCGCCGGACAGCCTGTCGCTGTCCTCGGCCGCCCTCGAGTTGAGCAGCGTCTGTCCGGCCGGCGACGCCGCGCCGATCGCGCTCTGGATCCGCGAGGTCGAGAGCTTCGCGAAGCTCGATCCGAGCGGCTCGAGGGCCTGCGCGAGCTTGCCGACGTTGGTGTACCGCTCGCTCACGTCGCGCTCCAGGCAGCGCGAGACGATCCGTTCCAGGGTGGCGGGCGCGTCGCTGCGCTTGTCGCGCAGCCGCGGCACCGGCTGGTGCAGGATGTTCGCCATCACCGCGGCGACCGTCTCGCCCTGGAACGGCGGCTCGCCCGTCACCAGCGTGTAGAGCAGCACGCCGAACGACCAGACGTCGGCGCGCCCGTCGACGGTCCTCGGCGCCATCATCTGCTCGGGCGACATGTACCCGGGCGAGCCCATCACCTGCTTCGTCGACGTGAGGCCCGGCTCCGCGGGCGAGTCGAGGCCTTGCCCCTTCGAGATGCCGAAATCGAGGACCTTGATGTGCCGTGTGCCGTCCGCGTGCTCGGCGAGGAACAGATTCGAAGGCTTGATGTCCCGGTGGACGACGCCGGCCGCGTGCGCCTCGGCCACCGCCTCGAGGGCCTGCAGTACGTAGTCGACCGCGTCCTGGATGGGCAGCGGACCGTGGGTATCGATGACCTGCTGGAGATCGAGCCCGGTCAGGAACTCCATCACCATGAAGGGCACGCCGGTCTCGGTGGTGCCGACGTCGAACACGCGCGCGACGTGCTCGCCCGAGAGGCGCGCCGCCGTCCGCGCCTCCCGCAGGAAGCGCGTGACGGCCTCCTGGTTCGACAGGGCGTCCTGGCGCAGGATCTTGATGGCGACCTTCTGGTCGAGATCCTCGTTGCGCGCCGCGAGCACGACGCCCATTCCGCCGATGGCCACGACCCGCTCGACGCGGTACTTGGCTGCGATGAGCTCTCCCGGCTGGGCCAGCGGTGCGAGGAGCTGCGCGGTGCGGTCGGGGGTCACGGCGGCCGCTCAAGCCTACATGAACGGACTCGGTTTTCCGAGAGCCGCGCGAGGCCCAGCGCCCTTTGTCGCGCGCCGGCTGATTTCGGCGCGGCGCGGGCGCTGTCCGCTCGGGCCACGGGCGCTCTCGGGACGCCACAGCGCCGCCATTCTCCAGCGGTCCGCCCGTCAACCGCGCGGAAATAGACCGTGCCTGCCCGCCGCCCGGAGCTCGTCCAGCCCTGCCTCCATGCGCGCGACGATCCGCGCGAATGCGCGCTCGACCTCGTCCGGATCGCTCGCGGCCTCCCTCGGGAGCCCGAGGTGCAGCGGGCGGAGCACCCGTGTGTGGATCTTCACCGGCAGGGGCACATGGGGGATCGGGACGCCGGCGATGAGCCCCCACGGCAAGGCGAGGCCGAGCGGCGCGACGTTCGAGCGCGCGAGCTCGGGGAGGCGGAGCCACCTGGCCAGCCTGCTCCCGTCCGTGGCGATGTAGAGCGATTGGTGCGCGCCCACGCTCACGATCGGCACGATCGGCACGCCCTCGCGGATGGCGAGCCGGACGAAGCCGCGGCGCTTGCCGAAGCGGATCGTGTACTGCGCCGAGGTGGGCTTGCACGCGTCGAGATCGCCGCCGGGGAACACAAGCACCGCCGCGCCGCGGGCGAGCGCTCGCCGCGCGTTCTCCGGGCTCGCGGCGATGGCGCCGCAGGCGTTGAGCCAGACGCCGGCCTTCGGGACGTTGAACGGGAGATCGTGCATCAGCCCGTAGGACAGGCGAGAGGGCCCATAAAGGCGCCAGAACGCCGTCATGTGGCAGTACATATCGGGCATTCCCGTCATCGCGTTGTGATTGCTCACGGCGAGGAAGGGGCCGTCGGGCAGCTGCTCTTCGAGCTCGGTCTCGCAGCGGAAGTACTCGTCGTAGAGGAAGCCGAGCAGCGGGAGCACCCGGGCGATGAACGCGGGGTCGCGCGCGTCGAGATCGTCCGGGCGGGCGCGCCCGCGGCCCTTGAGGGCGAACGCCGCGATCGCGTCCTTCACGAGGTCGAGGCTGGGGCGAGGCTCTCTCGGTAGGGTCAGCACCGTTCACGGTGCCCTAGCGTGCAGCGCAACCGAGGGGAAGCGGTTCGTTCAGGGCGCCTGTCGCGAGGCGCCGGCGCGGGGCCGCGATCGCGCCCGCGACCGGCGGCGCGCCGCCTCCGCTCGCGCCGAGCGCCCCCGGGCGCCGCGCCCTCGAGCTGCTCTCGCGTGGACCGCAGCGTCGCCGCCGGGTCGCTCACTCGACGTCGCGGCAGCACCGGAAGCCGGTCTCGTAGTAGCGGAACCCGTCCCCGTGCGCCGGGTTCGTGGAGCCGCACCGCGGCTTCGCGCCGCCGAAGCAGCCGGACCAGTAACAGCCCTTGAGGACGTGGGGATTCTCGTTGACGTGGTATTGGGTGCGCACCACCCACTCCTCGACGTTCCCTGTCATGTCGTGGACGCCGAACGCGCTGGCGCAGCCCCGCCGCGAGCCGCTCGGCTCGCCCTGGTACAGCGCCCGAACCTCGGCCAGCGCCTCGTCGGAAGGCCAGGTGTTGAGCGCGCCCTCGTCGGGCGCTCTCCACGTCTTGTTGTCGTTGCAGCGCTCCGCTTCGTGGGTGTTCCCGTACGGATAGACGAACGCCTCGGAGCCCTGGCACGCCGTGTCCCACTCGTCCTCGGTGCAGAGGCGCTTTCCGCGCTCCTCGCACCAGGCGCGCGCCGAGATGGCGCTCTCCATCACGAGCGGCAGGGCTCCTTCCACGTTCGGCGCCTCGAAGCGATCGATGCAGTATCCCTCGACCTCTGCCATGTCGAGCGGGCAGGGCGCCGTGTCGAGGGGGAAGTCCTGCTCGTCGGTCCCGCCGCTGCCCCCGGCGCCGTTTTCTCCAGCGTCGTTTTCTCCGGCGCCGCCTCCTCCGGGACTCCCACCTTCCCCTGCGCTACCGCTGCCAGTCGTCGTCACGGGGGCCGACGAGGGCGACGGCGCCGCTGCGGCCCCTCCGCCGCCCGAGGAATCGTCCATGCCGGAGCCGAGGCCGCCGTTGCATGCCGCGCTGAGCAGCGCCACGAGCCCGAGCGGCGAGGTGATCCGAGCGGCGAGCGCGAGAGCTCCAGGG
This sequence comes from Sorangium sp. So ce375, assembly GCF_051473855.1. NCBI lineage: Bacteria > Pseudomonadati > Myxococcota > Polyangiales > Polyangiaceae > Sorangium > Sorangium sp. So ce375. The sequence goes on along the minus strand of NZ_CP150335.1, from coordinate 6,032,203 downwards.
CGCATTGCGGGCTCCTCATCGCTCAAGGTGCCAGAGCGGCGGCCGCGCGTCGAGCGCGCGCGCCGCGCTCCCCCTGCTCCGCGGTGTGGTTCATCGCATCGGATCGTCCTCGACACCGACCTTCGTCCGCCGCCTTCCTCCCTCATCGACCCTCTCGGTGCTCGGACGGAGTCCACCCGCAGGGGGCAGCACCATGCTAGAGGCGGAGCTTGCAGCGGAGGATCGCGCTCGGGGTCACGCGCGCGGCGGTCAGCCGGCTCGCGCGCGCGTCGACGTGGACCTGGACCGCCACCGAGCCCGCGAGCGCGCGGCTCACCAGGTCGCGCGCGAGCAGCCCCACGGGGCCGGTCAGGTGCGACATGGCGGCAGAGCCGGCCAGGAGCGAGCAGGGGATGGATCCAGATAGATCCATCGCGATCGCGGCGTCCGCGCCGTTGCGCTCGATCGCTCCCGTTCCTTTGAGCTTCAGCGCGCCGGCGGCGACCTCCACGCCGCTGAGCGCGACCCGCTGGCGGTCCGCCGGGATGCGCGCGTCGGCCTTGATGGTGGTGGTGCTGCCGAAGAGGAGCCCGTCGAGCTCCTTGGGGTGGGGCAGGGTGAAGCCCTTCACCGTGAGCGCGATCGGACCTTCGAACGGGGCCTCGGACAGGGCGGTCCGGTCCGCCCCGTCCGCGAGCCGCAGCTCGAGCGTTCCGGCGACGACCATCGTCGAGGCGCCGACGTCGACGCCGAGGAGCGCACCCACGGCGGAGAGCGGCGTCGGCGCGAGCTCGATCGAGGCGCTCGGCGCGGGTCGCGGCCGGAGCTCGGCCCTGAGCGGCGCGGAGAGGACGTCCTCGGCGCCGAAGCCCAGGGAGACGGACGCCGCGCCCATCGACCAGGCGACATCGGTGCGCGCGATCTCTCTGCCGGCGACGAGCACGCGCGCCTGCTTCAAGACACCGACCTCCGGTCGCGGCGCGCCGGGCGGGGCGGCGGCCCCCTCCGAGCCGGCCGCGCGCCGCTCGAGGGAGCCGTCGGCCAGCGCGAGCACCTCCGGGCCGCCGTCGCGATCCCGCAGACCCAGGCGGATGCGGCCGGTGGTGAGCGGCAGCGCCGCCGCGCGCGGGCCGTACTGCGCGGCCCACGCGGGCAAGTCCTCCAGGGCGTCCATCCCGACGAGGGTGAGCTCGACGCCTTCCGTCGCGATCCGCGCGGGCGAGAGCCCGCGCAGCTCGATGGTGGCGCGCGCGACCGTGCCCGAGAGCCCGCGCACCCCGAGGAGGGAGAAGCGGCCGTCGCGCAGGCGGACCGAGCCGAGGCTCACGTCGACCGCGCCAGGATCCAGCGCGACGCCGCGCGCGCGGGCCTCGGCGATGATGCGCCGGCGGATCGCGGGCGGACCGAGCACGAGGAGCGCGGCGACGGCGGCCGCGACGACGGCGACGACCACGAGCGCCGCGATCACGGCGCGGCGGCGGCGGCGCTTGCCGCGCGCGGCGCGGAGGGCGCCGCCGCTCTCGCCAGGGGCTGGGGGGGCACCGCCGCTCTCGCCAGGGGCGCGGAGGGCGCCGCCGCTCTCGCCAGGGGCGCGCGGGGCGGCGAGCGGCACCTCCGCGTCGGCGTCGGGGGAGGGGGCAGAGGCAGGGCGGGGGGAGGGCGCCACGAAGTGGAATCCCCTGTAGCGTCGTTCGAGCGCCGTCGCGAGCGCTTCGCGCCGCTCGGCGCGCTTGCAGCCGAGCCCTCGCCTGCGCTACGGGTCCCAGAGCCGCCTGGTTTCCGGTCCCCGGAGCCCCGTTATGAAGATCACCATCATCGCGAGCGGGAGCGGAGGCAACGCCACGCTGTTCGCTTCCCGCGGCACGCGGGTCCTCGTGGACGCGGGCGTCGGGCCGCGGGTGCTCGATCACTGCCTCTCGGCGGCGGCCGCGGATGGCGCGGACGGCGCGGACGGCGCGAACGTCAGATTGCTGCCCGATGCGATCGTCATCACGCACGCGCACGCGGATCACGTCGGCGTGGCCGCCCGGTACAACAAGAAGCACAAGATCCCGATCTACGCCTCGGAGGCGACCGTGCGCGCCGCCGAGCTCGGTGATCCGGCGCGCGTCCGGCCCTTCTCGTCGCGCGAGCCGTTCGCGATCGGCGCGCTCACCTTCTCGCCGAGGCCGCTGCCGCACGACGCGGCGCAGGTCGCGCTCGTCGTCGACGACGGCGCGCGTCGGGCCGCGCTCGTGACGGATCTCGGGGAGGTCCCGCCCGGGCTCCTGGAGCACGTCGCCGGCTGCGATGTGCTGATGCTCGAGTCGAACTACGACGCGGGCCTGCTCGAGGCCGGGCCGTACCCGCAGCACCTCAAGCGCAGGATCCGCTCGGCGCGGGGCCACCTGTCGAACGCGCAGGCGTGCGAGCTGCTCGCGGCGCTGCCCGGCGGCACGCACACGGTCGCGCTGATGCACCTCTCCGAGGTCAACAACCGCCCGGAGCTCGCGCTCGACGCCGCCCGCGACGTGCTCCTCGGCCGGCGCACGCGCCTCGTCGCCGCGCCGCCTCGGGGGCCGCTCGTGCTCGACGCGGCGGCGGCGCCCCCGGCCCCCCCGCCCGGCGCGCCGCGCTCCTCGCTCGGCCAGCCGGCTCCCCCGCGACAGCTCGGCCTCTTTTCGGGGATTTAGATCGGCGCTCCGGCCGCGGGGCCGTCGCCTGGCCGTGCGCTCGCGTCAGATCCCCTCGAGCCGCACCTTCTGGCCCGCGACGACGCCGTGGCGCCGCGCCCAGCCGGCGTTCAGCTCGAGGACGTACGTCGACGGACAGCCGACGTCGAAGGTCGAGTCATTGAGCGTCGGTGTGTTCTCCTCGATACCGACGATCGTCCCGTCGCTGTCGATGAACAGCATGTCGAGCGGGATGCACGTGTTGTGCATCCAGAACGAGTGATTGATCCGCTCCTGGAAGACGAAGATCATCCCGCGGTTCTCCGCCATGCTCGTCCTGTACATGAGGCCGCGGGAGCGCTCTTGCTCCCTCCTGGCGATCTCGACCGTGACGTCGGGGGCCTTGGCCTCGAGGAAGATCACCTTGCCCGACGCGAGCTGGAACGGGCCGGTCGGGTCCTCGGGGCACGCCGGATCCGGGCCGGTGAGCTTCGGGGACGGTCGCTCCGGCGTCGTCGGCGTCGCCTGGATGCAGCGGCCGGCGTCTGGCGTCCTGGTCGAGGGGGGCGGCGTCCCGGTCGCGGGGGGCGGCGCGCTCTGGCCCACGTCGGTGCTCGGCGTGAGCGGGAGCGGCTCATCGACGCGGCGCTCACACGCGCCCAGGGCGATCCCGAGCAGGAGCGCGCCCAGGGCGGGAGCGAGCGGGGCGAGCGAGGCGGGGATGGCGAGGGAGGCGGACGTGGCGGACGTGGCGGACGTGGCGGACGTGAACGGACGGGTCGCGAGGGCGCAACGCGAGCTCATGCCGCTTCCTACCACAGCGACGCTCGTCCTTGACCGCTGGACCGCGACGCGCGAAACCGTCGCACGATGAACGCTCGAACCCTCGCCATCCAGTCCGTCGCCACCGCCGCCGTGCTCTCGGTCCTCGCGGGATGTTCGAAGACCCCGGAGCCCACGGCCGAAGAAGCGCCGAAGCCGAAGACCACGCCTGCGTCGACGGGGCAGGCCGGAGGCAAGGCGGAGACGGCAGAGAAGGAGCGCCCTCAGCCGCAGAGGCGCAAGGTCACCGCGAAGCCGGTCGCCGAGGTCAAGGCCAGCGAAGACGACCCGGTCAAGGGCAAGTGGACGCTCGAGGACGCCACCAAGGGGCTCCCGCCGGGCAAGGCGCTGACCGCGTCGATCGAGACCGATCTCGGCACGCTGTCCTGCAAGCTGCTGGACGACAAGGCGCCGATCACGGTCGCCAACTTCGTCGGTCTGGCGCGAGGGATCAGGCCCTGGAAGACGCCGGAGGGGACGTGGGAGAAGAAGCCCGCCTACGACGGGACGATCTTCCACCGCATCATCAAGGGATTCATGATCCAGGGCGGCGACGCGAAGAAGAACGGCACCGGCGAGGCCGGTTACGTCATCCCCGACGAGGTCTGGGAGGACGGCAGCCACGATCGCGCAGGCCTCCTGTGCATGGCGAACCGCGGCAAGAACACGAACTCCGCGCAATTCTTCATCACCGACGCGGCGGCGTACCACCTCGACAACGGCTACACCATCTTCGGTGAGTGCGGGCCCGAGGAGCTCGTACACAAGCTGGCCAGCGTCGAGGTCAAGGGCGAACGCCCGGTCACCCCGCCGGTCATCAAGAAGGTGACGATCACCCGGCAGTGATCGTGCGGGGGCGCTCTGCGCCGAGCCCCGGCTCCCGCCGCGAGGCGGCGAGCCGCCGAGCTCGGCGCGGCGCGGCTACGGGCAGTCGTTCTCCTCGCCGGGCGTCGGCGTGGACGCCACGGTGAAGCTGACGTCGAGCCACTCGCTCGTCTCGTCATGCCCGCTGATGCCGTTGCCTTCGGTCAAGAGCTCGCCGAACTCCAGATCGCTACAGCGGACCATGCTCGATCCGCTGCCGGCGGCCTCGGTCGGCCGCTGGCTGGCGCGCGAGGTGTCATCGGCATAGCCCTTCTTGCCCGTCTTGTACGCCATCGCCGAAGCTCCGAGTTCCTGGCCCCAGATGATGTAATCGACGTCCTTGAGCGGGCTGCCCACCGTGCCGTCCCACTCGAAGAGGATCACCATCTCTTCTCCGTCGGTGAGCAGCGCGCCGGCCTGCGCCCCGAGGGCGCCGTTCGTGGGCGCGATCATGGGCGGCACGTCCTCCCCTCCGCAGGGGATGGGCGTCGCGTCCAGGGCGAAGTCGGCGCACTTCTGGTACTCGAGCTCGAAGCCGTCATCGCTCGCCAGCACGAGGCGCGCGCCCGCCTCAATCATGGTCCCGGGAGGGAACTGGACGAGGAAGTCCGTCCCTTCGCTGCCGGTCGGCGCCCAGGCGCTGCCCGCGGTGATGGCATAATAAACGCTGTTGTCCGAAAGGTAGTAGTTGGTGAGGTCGATCGCGGCCTCGGTCGGGTTCCAGATCTCGATGAACTCGCCCGCTCCAGGCCGCACGGCGACCTCCGAGATCAGCAGGTGGCCGGCGGGCTCACCGGGGACATCGCCGCCGCCCGCGCCGCCTTCGCCGCCGCCCGCGCCGCCTTCGCCGCCGCCCGCGCCGCCTTCGCCGCCTTCGCCGCCGCCACCACCTTCGCCGGAGCTGCTCGAGGTGGTGGTGGAAGAGCTCGCTCCACCTCCTCCCGTCGCGTCGTCACCGCCGCACGCCATGAGGGGGGCGAGCGTCAGAGGGGGAGCTGCGAGGAGTGCGATGCTGAGCAGGTTGCGCGTGTGCATTGTTGAGAGATACATCAGAGCGCCGGCCAACAGGCAAGTGGGATTGCAGCCTGGGGGAAACGATCCACCGCTCGTCGTGGCGTCAGGACATTGCCATCGCTGCCAAATGCGTGGCGGGCGCGCGAGGAATCGATAGCATGGCGTCATGCGACGGTGCTCCTCGCTCCTCCTCTCACTCCTTTGCGTACTGCTCCCTGGGCTCGGGCTCGCTGTCGGTTGCGGCCAGACAGTCATCGTGGACGAACCGTCCGCGGGCGGCGGGGGCGGCGAGGCCGGCGCTCCGCCCGTCCAGAGCGGCGGGGGTGGCGGCTCGGACCCGGGGAGGGACCCGCTCGAAGAGTACGAAGACCCCGGCTGTCCTGACACCGGGCCGCCGGTCACCGATTTCGCCTGCGATCCGTACGATCAGGCGAGCGGCTTTTGCGCCCCCGGAGAGGGGTGCTTCATCTTCGTGCAGTATCCGGACGAGCCGTGCGGGCAGGAGATCTACGGCGCGTTCTGCGCGCCGGCCGGTCCTGGCCGACAGGGCGATCCGTGCAGCGGCGGCAGCCAGTGCGGCGCCGGGTTCGCGTGCGTGGTGACCGGCTCGGGCACCCAGTGCGTCGAGCTCTGCGCGCTGAGCGGCGACGACGACTGCGCTCCGGGGTTCGTGTGCGAGCCGATCGACGTCGCGGGGATGGGCGGATGCTTGTGACGACGTACGCCCTGGATCGGCGCGCGCGCCGCAAGACGGCGCTGGCGGCGATCCTGCTCGGGACGGTCCTTGGCGGCGGCGCGCTCTCCGGAGGATGCGGGGCGCGGACCGGGCTGAACATCCCGCCGCCCGCGCCGGAGTGCGAGGTGGACGCCGACTGCCCCGGCGCCAGGGATCTCTGCAAGCCCGTGATCTGCCAGCTCTTCGAGTCCGGGCAGCCCGATGGCGGCGCGCCGCCATCGCCCGAGGGCGCGGCGGGCGCGGCCCCTCGGCGCGGCGGGGAGTGCGTCGCGCTGGAGCCGGTCGATTGCGACGACGGCGACCCGTGCACCAAGGACACGTGCGAGCGCGCGACCGGGGCGTGCACCTACGGGCCCTCGACGCTCGATCTCGACGGCGACGGCTTCCGCGCGGCGCTGCCCGGCACGATCCCGGGCGAGCCGCTCGCGTGCGGCGACGACTGCGACGACGCGAGCGCCGCGGCCTTCCCCGGGGGGATCGAGATCTGCGACGGCGTCGACAACGACTGCGATGGCACGATCGACAACGGGGCGCGCTTCGTGCCGCTCGACACCGACGCGACCCGCATCTCGGGCGACATCGCGCCGGCCAGCTCCAGCGGCCTCGCCTGGAGCGGGACCTCGTACGCGTCGCTCTACACCGGGACCGCGCAGGGCTTCAACGTGTACCGCTCGATGATCAGCGTCGACGGCGAGCCGCTCGCGCCGGGCGAGGAGGTCATCACGCCGAAGAACGGCGACGCCTCCGGCGGGCCGATCGTGTGGGTCGGCGATCGGTACGGCGCCGCCTGGCAGGACCGGCGCGACGGCGACTACGAGGTGTACTTCTCCCTGCTCGACGAGGAGGGCAAGAAGGTGGAGGGCGGTGATCGGCGGCTCTCGAAGGCGCCCGGCTTCTCCGTCAACGTGACGCTCACGTGGAACGACGCCGAGTTCATCCCCGTCTGGCAGGACGAGCGCAACGGCCTCTTCGATCTGTTCGCGCAGCGCATCGACATCGACGGCAACCTCATCGGCGACAACGTCCAGCTCACCGAGTCGACGAACGGCCTCGGCAACGAGGCGCCCTCCGCGGCGGCCGGTCAGGGCGGCATCGGCGTCGCGTGGTCCACGGGCGATGCGGTCACGCACTTCATCCAGTTCCAGACGTTCACCGCCGAGCTCGACCCGCTCTCGGACGTCGTCACGCTGACGAGCGGCGACACGGACGCGGTCTACCCGACCGTGGTCTGGAACCGCGATCGCTACGTCATCGCGTGGTTCGACAAGTCGGCGAGCCCCAAGGCCATCTATGCGGCGGCGGTCTCGGAGGACGGCCAGCTCCTCACGCCGCCCCGGGCCATCTCGAACCCTGGCCCCTTCCGCTCGAGGTACCCGTTCCTGCGCCCGCTCGGCGATCGGCTGCTCGCGGTCTACTCGGACGACCGCGATCAGAACGACGGCTACGAGCTCTACGCGGTCACGGTGAACGCGGAGCTCGCGCCGATCAGCGCCGAGCAGCGGCTCACCTTCGCGCCCCGCGACAGCGTGAACCCCGTCGCGACGTTCGGGCCGGAGGGCGACGTGGGCATCCTCTTCCGCGACGATCGCGAGGGCGGCGAGCACCACGTCTTCTTCACCCGGCTCGGGTGCATCGCGGGCGATTGACGGAGGCCTCGCGGACGAGCGCGGCGCATCGGCCGACGCGGTCGACGCCGCGCCGGTCGATCTCGGCCGGGCGCTGCGCTCAGTCCCGGGTCGGCTGGCGGCGCAGCCGGAAGGGGCCGGCGCGGTGGACCTTGCCCGGGAGCGGGCGGCCGATGACCTGCTCGGCGACGTTCCCCGCCTCGATGAGCTTGTCGAGATCGACGCCCGTCCGGACCCCCATCCCGTGGAGCATGAACACGAGGTCCTCCGTCGCCATGTTCCCCGCCGCGCCAGGCGCGTAGGGGCAGCCGCCCACGCCCGCCACCGACGCGTCGAGGTCCCGCACCCCGAGCTCCAGGCCGACCAGGATGTTCGCGAGCGCCGTGCCGCGCGTGTCGTGCAGGTGCAGCGCGAACCGCTCGGGCGGCATCGCGTCGAGGAAGCGGCGGACGATGTCGTGCGTCTGCCGCGGGGTGCCGATGCCGATCGTGTCGCCGAGCGAGACCTGGTAACACCCGAGGTCGATGAGCCGCTCCGCGATGCGCACGACCCGCGCAGGGTCGACGTCGCCCTCGTACGGGCAGCCCCACACGGTCGAGACGTAGGCGCGCACGGCGAGGCCCGCCTCGCGCGCCGGAGGGACGATCTCCGAGAACACCGAGAGCGTGTCGTCGATGGACTTGTTGATGTTGGCGCGGTTGTGCGCCTCGCTCGCGCTCAGGAAGACGGCGATCTCGCGCAGGCCCACCGCGAGCGCGCGCTCGAGGCCGCGCGCGTTCGGGCACAGGGCGCTGAAGGTCACGCCCCGCTCGGCCGGGAGCGTCCGCGCGAGCTCCTCGGCGTCGGCGAGCTGCGGGACCCACTTCGGCGAGACGAAGCTCGTGATCTCGATCCGGCGGAGCCCGGCGGCGACGAGCGCCGCGATGAGCCGCCGCTTGCCGTCGATCGAGATCATCGCCGCCTCGTTCTGGAGCCCGTCCCGAGGGCTCACCTCGTAGATCGAGACCTCGTCCGCGACGCGGGCGAAGAGCGGCGCGGAGGCGGCGCGATCCGCGGCGGCGGGATCGGCGGTGCCCTCGGTCGTCGTCGGACCCTCGGCGCCGGAGCGGGGCAGCGTCAACCGCTCACCATCCGGAGCTGCCGGCTGGGCGGGGCCGGCGTGAAGGGGATCGGGTAGCTCCCGGAGAAGCACGCGTGGCAGTAGCTGTCCGGCGACGGCCGCGCGGCGCCGGCGTCCGCGGCGCGCGCCTCGAGGGACCGCACGCCCTCGACCAGGCCCTCCAGCGACAGGTACCCGACGCTGTCGGCCGTCAGGTAGCTGCAGATCTCGTCCACCGAGTGGCTCGACGCGATGAGCTCCGACCGCGTCGGCGTGTCGATCCCGTAGTAGCAGGGCCAGCGCGTGGGCGGGCTCGAGATGCGGACGTGCACCTCGCGCGCGCCGGCGTCGCGGATCATCTTGACGATCTTCCGGCTCGTCGTCCCGCGGACGATCGAGTCGTCGATGACGACGACCCGCTTGCCCTCGATCACCGCTCGGTTCGGGTTGAGCTTGAGCCGGACGCCGAAGTGCCGGATCGACTGCTGCGGCTCGATGAACGTGCGGCCGACGTAGTGGCTGCGGATGAGCCCCATCTCGAAGGGGGCGCGCGCGCGGTCGGCGAAGCCGATCGCCGCCGGCACGCCCGAGTCGGGCACGGGGATCACGACGAGATCGTCGCCGGGCTCCACCGGCTGCTCGGCGGCGAGGCGCCGGCCGAACGCCTTGCGGACCTCGTAGACGCTCACGCCCTGGATCGTCGAGTCGGGCCGGGCGAAGTACACGTGCTCGAAGATGCAGAGCTTGCGCTGCTCCTGCGCGAAGGGGAACTCGGAGCGCACCCCGTCCGCGCTGATGATCACCATCTCGCCCGGCGCGATGTCGCGCACCTTGCGCGCGCCGATGAGATCGAACGCCGTCGACTCGCTCGCGACCACGTGGGCCACGCCGCTCCCGCTCACCATCTCGCCGAGGCAGAGCGGCCGGATCGCGCGCGGATCGCGCACGGCGATGATCTCGCGCTCGGTCAAGAAGAGCAGCGAGTAGGCGCCCTCCACCTGCATGAGCGCCTCCGCGATGCGCTCGCGCAGCTCTTCCTTCCTGCTCATCGCGATGAGGTGGACGATCGACTCGGTGTCGCTCGCGGTCTGGTAGATCGAGCCGCGGGCCTCGAGGCGCTCGCGCAGGGCCTCATGGTTCGTGAGGTTGCCGTTGTGCGCGACCGCCAGCGAGCCGCGCGCGTAGTCGACGCCGAGCGGCTGCGCGTTCTTCAGGTGCGAGCCGCCCGCGGTGGAGTAGCGGACGTGACCGATGGCGCGATCACCGGGCAGCGTCGCGAGATCCGTCGGAGAGAAGCCCGACTGCACCCGCCCCATGGCGCGGTGACCGAAGAGGCGCTCCCCGTCGCTGCTGACGATCCCCGCAGATTCCTGCCCTCGATGCTGGAGCGCGTGCAACCCGAGGTACGTCATGTTGGCCGCCTCGGGGTGGCCAAAGATTCCGAACACACCGCACATGCCGCCTATCTAGTACGAAAACGGTGCATGACCCACCGTCATGGCGATCTCTCGTCAATGAGGAGGCGGCCGAGCGGCGGCGCAGGCGGGAGGTGGACGTAGGTGCGAGATCGGAGCGCGGCAGGCCTCAAGGCCGCCGCTGCTGAAAGGTAAGACGGCTAACGAACATCCGACGGGCACGGCGACGGGGCGTCGCCGGATTCCGTCGTGCGCCGCTGGACCAGCGCCTCGCGCGGCGGTGTCCAGGCGGCCCCCGTCATTTCGGGATGTTCCAGAGTTTCTCGATGATCTTCGTCTCCATGGCGTCGCCGTGGCACGTGCCGCACTCCATGTCCTCCTTGTTCGCCCGGGCGACCTTGTTTTGGTACTCCTCCTCCATGAACGCCTGCAGGGCCTTCTTGTCCTTGCGGTTCAGGACGTGCTCGTTCCCGGCGTGACAGCTGTCGCAGAAGAGGGTGCCGCCGCTCTCGCTGCGGAGCGGGACCACGAAGTTGCGCCACATCTCGCGGGCGACCTTCATGTCCCGCGTCTCTTTCTTGAAGTCGCCCTCGGCGTGGCAGCCCTCGCAGGTGTCGTAGCCGAGCGCCTTCTGGAGCAGCGGCATCACCTTCTTCTTCTGCGCCGCCGGGAGCTTCTCGAGCGCGGGGATCTTCTTGAGGTTGATCCCGATCTTCTTCAGATCCGCCTCGAACTTTGTCGCCTGGAGCGGCGTCGACTTGGCGGGCGTCTCGTGCGCTTCCTCTTCGTGCGCCTCGGCGGCCTTCTCCGGCTTCGCAGGCTTGGCGCCCTCCGCGTCGGCGGTCGCCTTGCCCTCATCCGGGCTCGACTCGCCGTCGAAGTCGTTCTTGTCGGCCGCCGTCTCGGGCGGCGGGGTGCTGGACCCGCAGGCTCCTGCGAAGGCGCTCATCAAGAGCGCGAGGGCGAGCGCTGCGTGCTTCACTCTGGCTGCCATAGTCCTCCAAGGAACGTTGATATCGAGCCGAACGCCGCCCCCCGTGCGGTAGGCCGCGCCGCGCCGGCGCGCTCCCACGGTCGCCGTGCGATCAGGCCGGCACTCTACTCGAATTTGCCTGAGACGGAGAGGAACGTGAGCTTGTTGTTCGTCTCGCGGAGCCGCTGGACGAGCATCCGGACGACGTTCCAGAGGACCTCGTACGCGAGCTCCTTGTGCAGGAAGAGCAGGTCCTCGAACGCGTCCTTCGACACGGTGAGCAGACGGCAGCGCTCGTGGACGCGCGCGTCGGCGGAGCGGGGGGCCTCGTCGAGCAGCGCCATCTCGCCGAACACGGCGCCCGGGCCGAGCACCGCGAGCGCCTCCTCGCCGATCCCGGCGATCTCGCGGCTGATCCGGACCTTGCCTTCGAGCAGGATGTAGAGCTTGTCGCCCGGATCCCCGTGCTGGAAGATCTTGGTGCCGAGGGCGTGCGTCTCTTCGCTGGCGACGCGCGAGATGAGCTCCAGCGCGGCCGGCGTGAGGCCCTTGAAGAGGGGGACCTTGGAGAGCTGCTCGATCCGTTCGGGGACGATCACAAGCCGCCGACGAGGATAACCGAGGCGAAGGGCGCGGAGCGAATTTAAAGGGGGGCTCGCGGCGGGACGCTAACGCGTGAAGTTCACCGTGATGGGTGGCGTCGTGCCGGTGACCGGGGCGCCCGCGCGATCCTTCTGGGGCGTGTAGCGCCGGCTGAGCGCGCACATGCGCGCGGCGCGGCCGAAACCGTGGCCGGGATCACTGACGACCTTGACCGACAGCGGGCTGCCGTCGGGGCGTACGGTGACCATGATGACGACCTTCGCCTGGTCGATCTGGTCGACGTCGGACTCCGGCGGGAAAGCGCAGCCCCAGTTGCTGCTGCCGACCAGGCCGGCTGGGGCCGAGCGGTCCGGCCCCGCGGGGACCGGCGGCGGCACCGGGTCGCCCGTGCCCTTGCCCCCGACGACGCCCCCGACCTTCGCGCTCGGGTTGAACGTGGGGGCCTTCGCCGTGCCCGCGCCGGCCACCTGGCCGTAGCCGACGCCCTGCCCGTCGCCGCTCGCGATCCCGCGATCGGTCATGTCGAGGACCTCGTCCGGATCCGGCTCTTTCGTCAGGACCTTCGCGGCCGCAGCGGCGGCGGGGGGCGGCTCGTACGGGTCGTCCTTGGGCGGGGCCTTCGCCTGCGGAGGTGGCGCGACCTTCGGGACGGGCTCGGGCTCGGGCGCCGGCGGCGGCTCGGGCTCCGGCGGCTTGGGCTGCTCGACCTTCGGCGGCGGGACGTCGACCTCGTAGATCGCCCAGAGGTAGTCGTGGATGCCGACGCGCATCTCCTCGACCACGTGCCGCATGTCGCGCAGCGACCCCGAGACGATGGCCCGAGCCGAGGCCGCGCCGTGGCTCGTGACCGCCAGCGTGACCCCGAGGAAGGCGCCCATGCGCGAGGCCCGGTCGCCGAGCGCGAGCACCGCGGCGAGCGGATCCGCGCCGCGCCGCCGCTCGCCGGCGCGGCCCCGCGGAGGCGAGGCGGGGGGGGCCGAGGGATCGTTGGCTCCCCCGGGCTCAGCGCCGCCGCGCCTGCCTCGGCGGCGCCCGTCGTGGACCGCCCCCGCGGCGCGATCGCTCGTGACCTGGCTCATAAGGTCTCGCTCGGCGCGCTCAAGGCGCGGGGCTCGGGGTTGCCGGCGCGGGGGCGGCCGGGGGAGGCGCGGCAGGGGCACCCGGCGCGGGACCCGCGGCCGCGCCGGGCTCAGGCGCGATGGGCGTCACGCCGAACGCGATCTTGGAGACGCCCGCCTGCTTCAGCAGATCGAGCGCGCGGATCACCCGCCCGTGCGGGACCGTCGTGTCGGCGCGGATCACGGCGCGCAGCTCCGGGTTCTTCGCCTGCGCCTCGCGCGCGATCGGCAGGATGGCGTCCTCGCTCGCGAGCTTCTTGCCGTCGGCGAGCGTGTCGCCGTTCGCGTGCAGCTCGAGCCCGAAGATGAGCTGCACCTCCTGCCCCTGCGCCGCCTTCGGCAGGTCGAGGGGGAGCGACTGCGAGACGATGATCTTCGCCGTCACCATGAAGATGATGAGGAGGACGAGGGTGATGTCGACGAGCGGCGTGACGTTGATGCCGCTGATCATCTCGTCATCGTCGTTGCGGCTCGTGGCGGCCATCAGCGATCCTCCTCGCCCGCGCCGCCCTTCTTGTTCTCCTCTTGGCGAGGCGCCCTCGCGGCCTTGCCGCGCGGCTGCTCGACGGCGGCGGCGGGCGCCGGGCTGGAGAACGCCGGATCGATCTTGAGGTGCGCGAGCAGGACGCGCGTCAGCGCCTCGGTGTTGGCGAGCGTCGACTTGATCATGCGCTGGAAGAAGTTGTTCGCGGCGACCGCCGGGATGGCGACCGCGAGGCCGACCGCGGTCGCGACGAGCGCCTCGGCGATGCTCGACATGACCGCCTGCGGCGCCATGGCCTGCGACGTGGCCTGCGCGACCGGCGTCTTCGCCGCCTGGCCGAGCGCGTCGAAGGCGCCGACGACGCCGATGACGGTGCCGAACAGCCCGATGAACGGCGCGTTGTTGCCGAGCGTGCCGAGGTAGGCGAGGCGCCGCTCCAGCTTCATGCGCTGGAGCGCCGCGGCGCCGGCCATCGCCTCGTCGGCCGCCTCGGGCCCCTGGTGCGCCACCGCGAGGCCAGCCGAGACCACCGCGGCCTCGGCCGAGGGCGAGGCCTCCATCCGCCGTCGAGCCGCCTCGATCGAGTCGTCGAGGGACGCCCTGAGATCCCGCGCGAGCACGGTGAGATCGTCGCGGAGCGACCAGAAGAACCAGGCGCGCTCCAGGATGATGGCGACCGAGACCACGCTGAGGCCGATCATCAACCACATGACCCAGGCAGCCCCGAATCCGACCATGATGCGCTGCAGCCACTCGACGAGGTTCATCTTGTTCCTTGGTGCCTTTCCGATGGGTGGGGTAGGGGGGAGCCGCGCTTCGAAGAGGACCTACGGATCGGCGCCGGGCTGCCCTTCCTCGATTTCGTCCTCCTCCGGAGGAGGGGCGCCCGCCGTCCCCGGCCTGGCGATCGAGGGCCGGGGGGCGGAGGCGTCGACGAGCCGGAAGACTCGCCCAAGGACGGTGGTCGCGTAGCCGCCCTTCGGTAGCACAAACGAGACGACGATTCCGTGCCGTGTGTCCGGATCGTCCGTACCCTCTGCGGTGGCGGCGCTCACCCCCGTCTCCGCGGCGGGCGCCCCCGCCGCGGAGACCTCCAGGCCGTCCACCTCGAGGCGCAGCGGGCGCCGCGTGCCTTCTCCGGCGTGGGCGAACGCGTCGAGCTTGCGCGGGTCGCCGATCGCCGCCGTGAGCACCTCGCGCTCCAGCGCGCCGGGCGCGCCCTCGGGCCAGCGCATCTTCCGGCCGAACATCGGGCCCGTCGCCGAGATCGCGAGCGCCGCGGCGCGCGCCTCGGCGTCCGCGAGCTCCGGGCCCTCGAGCGGCACGAGGAACAGCCCGCCGCTGTCGCGCTTCTTGGCGAGATCGCCGGGGAGCACGGCGCTCCAGGTGCCGTCCGCCTCGCGGCGCGCGAGCACCTCGTTGAACCAGAGCGACTGGAGCGCCGAGAAGAGCAGCCGTTGCTCGCGCTTGTCGCGGGGCCCGCGCTCCCGGCCCGTGATCCAGGCGAGCGCGCGCTCGGGGTTGTCGCCGTTCCGCCCGAACCGCTGGGGGCCGAACGCGTTGGGCACGCCGGCGCGGCCGATCTCGGCGAGGCGGCGCTCGGCGAGCGGGAGCGCCGCGGGGGCGATGCCCCGGAGCGCGATCCGGAACCGGTTGCCGAGGAGGTGCCCCGGCTTGAGCTTGTGCTCGTGGCGGGCGACCGCGAGGATCTCGATCCCGGGCAGCTCGGCCTTCTCGAGCAGGGGCGCTGGATCCCGCGCGAGCGGGAGCTGGATCGATGCCGTCTGCGTGGTGATCGCGTGCCGGTCCTTCATGCCGGCGAAGCCGGCGCTGCCCGGGTCGGCCCCGAGCGCGAGCGCGATGGCCCGCACCGCGTCGGGCGTGGTGCGCCCCGTCTTGCGGAAGGTCACGAACACGTGCTCGCCGCGGCCGCTCGGCGCGTAGGCGGGGAGCTCCTCGACGACGAAGTCGGCGGGGGAGCTCCGGAGCAGGGCCGTGGGAAGATCGCCGGGCGACCCGGCGGACGCGGGGAAGTCGCCGCGCGAGCCTGCCGCCGTGGCGTCCGCGGCGGGCGGTGTGGTGGCTGCCATGGGAGCGCCAGCGTGACCGAAATCGCCCTGGCGTCCAGCGGCGCACGCGCGTGCCAGCCGCCGCGCGCCGTCCAGCGGCGCGCGCGTCCGGGCCTGCCGCCGCGCGCTGTCCAGCGGCGCGCGCGCCCGGGCCTGCCAGCCGCGGCATTTGCCCGCCGCGCCGGGGATCGGGTATGGCGACAAGCTCGCCCAGGGCCTGGGCCTCTCCGCGATGCGACCGCCTCTCCTGCTTCACCCCCTCGCGCGCCGGCCTGTCCTGTCGCTCGCGCGCTCGCCGGTCTTCGCCGCGGGCGTCGCCGCGCTCGGCCTCGCGGTCCTCGGGCTGCCGAGCCCCCGGACGGCGGCGGCGAAGACCGGGGCGCGCGCGCGGTGCCCCGCGGGAATGGCCTCGGTGCGTGGGACGTTCTGCGTCGATCGCTTCGAGGCGAGCACGGTCGAGCTGCTCGCGGGCGGCGGGAAGCGTCGGCACTCGCCGTTCGAGCCGGTCGGCAAGCTGAAGGTGAAGGCGGTGAGCCGGCGCGGCGTGAAGCCGCAGGCGTACATCAGCCGGGATCAGGCCGAGGCGGCCTGCCAGAACGCCGGCAAGCGGCTCTGCACGGACGACGAGTGGGTCACCGCGTGCAAGGGCAAGCGCGCCACGGTGTTCCCGTACGGGCGCGAGCGGGAGCGCGGCGCCTGCAACGACAGCGGCGTCTCGTCGTTCAACCGCTACTTCGGCCAGGGGGGCGAGGCCCCGCAATCGGCGTTCACGTGGGCCAACATGAACGACACCCGCTTGAACCAGCTCCCGGGCACGCTGGCGTCCACCGGCGCGTTCCGCCGCTGCAAGAGCAGCTTCGGCGTCCACGACATGGTCGGCAACCTGCACGAGTGGACGAGCGCGCCGCGCGGGACCTTCCGCGGCGGCTACTACCTCGACAGCTCCCAGCACGGCGACGGCTGCGAATACAAGACCACCGCGCACTCGACCGGGTACCACGACTACTCGACCGGCTTCCGCTGCTGCAAGTGACGCGGCGGCGGCGCGCACGCAGGCCGCGCGTTGCGTCGCCCGCTACTTGGGCACGGGGCGTGCGCCGCCTGCGCCGCTGGGCACGGGGTTCGGCGCCGACGTGCACACCTCGTCGCCGGTGTCGACCGTGGTGACGTCGTAGCAGCAGAGCTCGCCGTCGAAATCCCCCTGGCTGTCGATGGACTCGACGGCGCTCAGGCAGCCAGGGTTCTCGAAGAACACGCGCGCCTCGTCGCTCGACGGGCACGCCCCTTCGAGCTCGGTCCAGTGAAAGCAGGCCCGCTTGCCGCAGCCCGCGGAGCCGGCGAGCAAGACGGCGGGGGCGACGAGCGCGAGGAACAGCGGGCGGAGGCGGGCGATGCACATGGTGATCTCCTCATGCGGCGCCCGCGCACCGGCGCGGAAGCCTCGGCGATCAGAGCTCGTGCGGCATCAGGTCGCGCGGGCTCCGGAAGTACTGCAGCGGCGAGTAGGCGAGCAGGTTCGAGACCCGGGACGTGTAGATGCAGGCGTACTCCTCGACCTGATCGCCGAAGCTGGACGTCTCGTTCGCCTCCTTGAGCAGCGAGCCCCAGTAGGGGTGGAAGCGGCGGGCGATCTCGCGCTCCAGCTTGCCGACCTCCACATCGACGGCCCGGAGCTGGCCGCGGATGCGCTCGACGGCGCGCTTGGTGCGGCCCCGCTCCGCCTCGTAGAACGACGTCGCGTAGTCGATCTGGAGGTGATCTCCGCTCGCCTCCGCGAGCAGCGGAGCTCCGCCCCCGTTTGTCGCGCCGTTCTTCTTCTGCTGCTCCTCTTCGATCTTGCGGGTGAGGTCCTTGTAGCGTTGCTGGTAGAAGCGCAGCTGGTCCTCGAGCTCCTCGCGGCGCCCCTCGAGGAGGGCGCTCTCCATGTGCTCGCGGCGGCACGACTCGTGGGCGGCGACCTCGGCCTCCATCTCCTGGATGATCATCGCCGTGCGCCACGCGCTCTCCTTCTTGGAGCGGAGGATGTCGCCGTAGATGTGATCGCCGACGTACAGGACCCGATCGCCGGAGATGTTCAGGAACTTCTCGAAGTCGTGGAGGTTGCCGCCCTCGTAGATGGCGCCGCGCTCGAGCGGCGCCGTGGCGGGGCGGGGCTCGGCGCCGTCGCGCATGAGGAGCGGTCGGCGCTCCTGGAAGAACGCCGGCTTCTGCGCGGCGACCACGATGACGTCGAAGTAGTGCCGGAAGCTCGGGTATTCGGGCATCGCGTCCCCGAGCAGGTACGTCATCATCTTCTCGGTGAACGGCCAGCGCGAGTTCGTGAGCAGGAAGAGCTTCTTCCCCGCCGACCGGAACTTGTGGAGCGTCTGCGCCAGGTTCGGGTCGCGCTGGACGAAGCGCGGCAGGTCGGACAGGACGACATCGAGGATGGTTCCGTCCCGGTGCGCCTCGTCGATGCACTCGCGGATGTCGGTGAACAGCCGCGCGTAGTCGAGCGGGACGCCGCGCTCCTCGAGGGCGTCGACGATGCCGGCGTAGAGCGTCGCCTCGCTCAGCGCGTAGAGCGTGTCGATCCAGTGGTAGCGGGCGGTGTTCGGCCGGATCTTGCGGTGCTGGTAGAGCGACCGGAGCTCGTCCTTCGTGAGCTCCCGGAGGCCGTGGTACCCGCGCTGGACCACCTTGAACCGGTCCATCTTGAGCACGTGGCCGAAGCGCTTGTCGATCAGCAGGCCGCGGATCGGGAAGTGGATCGGGTAGCGGAGGCGCCGCAGGAGCTCCTCGGGGTAGCCTCGCGCGGCGAGCTTCGTGACGGTCCCCTGGATCGAGAGGTTGTCCATCTCGGTCTGGTTGTAGATCGCCAGGGTGTAATCCATGTCGAAGCCGACCCAGTCGATCCCCGCCAGCTTGAGGTTGCGGTTGACGAAGACGCGCCGGGTCCGTGGGATGCGCGTGGGCTCGGTCTGGGGATAGAGCCCTCCGAGGGGGAGCTCGAGCTGCTCGAAGAACACAGTGGGTCGACTATGGTATCGCACCCGGGGAGGCGTACAAAGGGCGCCACCGCGACGAACGCACGTCGCGCTCTGCCGTGTGGGCGTTGCGCGGTGTTGCGCGGTGTTGCGCGGCGTTGCGCGGCGTTGCGCGTGGCCGCCGGTGGACATGCCCCCCGGGTCGTCCGCCCGGCGCCGCGCGCCGGGGCCTTCGGTCTAGCGAGCGCGCCGAGATCCGTCGCCCCGAGCAGCCCTCCGCCCTCGGCGCGCGCTGCGCTCCCGGGTGCGCCGCGTCGAACAACTGAGCTATTGTGCCGCCCGTCCCGTCCCGTCGCGTGCGATCGAGGAGGCGGCTCCTCATCCGTTACCGACGGGTAACGACGGGCTCCTTGCCCGATGCTTTTTGCAGCGCCCCAGCCGATCTCCCGCAAGCCTCCCGTCCAGCGCCCCACGTCGTGGTGGCTCAGCATGCTGCGCCGTCGCGCGGAGCGGATGTACGAGGAAGAGCTCGACCTCTCCCGGCCGATCCCGTGGGAGAACGAGGGAGAGCGGCAGGCGGCGATCGCCTTCTTCAACGCCGCGTTCCGCGCCGAGGAGTCGGGCCTCACGCAGGCGCACGCCCTGGCCGACGAGGTGAGCGGCTGGGACCCCGAGCTCGGCGAGTGCCTGCGTCTCTACGGCGACGAGGAGGGGTGGCACCGCGAGCTGCTGACGCGCTTCCTCGCGCACATCGGCGGAGAGGTCCGGCCCATGGGTCGCGTCACCGGCACCTTCTATCGCCTGTACGGGCGCGCGAAGCGGGTGGAGACGATCGTGCTCACGAACCTCATGTTCGAGACGATCGGCTCGACGACCTACCGGCTCGCGCTGCGGGAAGCCCGGTACCCGGCGGTGCGCCAGATGCTCACCATCTTGACGCGAGACGAGTCGTTCCACGTCCCGCTCAACGTCCACTTCTTGCGCGAGGCCCTGAAGCGGAGCCCGCCCTCGATGCGGGTCAGGCTGCGCGCCATCTACACGACCCTCTTCGCGGCGCTGCTCGCGTCGGCGGCCGCGAGCCGACGGCGCGCGCTCGCCTTCGACAGGATTCCATTCCGGGTGCTCGCCGGCGCCTACGCCGAGCACCTCGGCCGGCTCTTCGTCCACGAGAGCGACCTGGATTTCGCCCCGCCGGAGCTGCTCCTGCGCCTGTTTGGGCACAGCCGGCGCGCGCTCGCGTCGTCCGAGGACCCCTCCGCCGTCAGCGTGCTCTCGGCAGAAGCGGCGGTCGATCGCGAGCGCGTCGTCGTGACGGCGCTCGGCGAGGCGCGTGGCGCGCGTGAACCAGGTGAACCGGTTGAGACCGCGCCGAGCGCCGTCGCCGTGCCGCAGGGCGCGGGCGCCGGCGGACGCTGACGTGGCGTCCATGGCGTGGAGCGGTCGTCCCGGCGCGCACGGCGAACTTTTCTCCGGGGCGATGTAAGCAGTACACTTGACGCTCCGGCGTCGTGGGGCTCGCGTTGGGCGGGCGACAGCCGCGTGGCGGGGCGTCGATGGCAGGCAAGGAGCAGCGCCGGAGCGGTCCAGAGAGCGGCTCCGGCACGAGGAGCAGCGAATCCGCGGAGCGCGCGCTCACGCCGCAGGAGCCGGCGGCGCGGCCGTGGACGCCCGTCGACGAGGGCGGAGAGGCGAGCGCGGTCGCGCAGATGCGGCACGAGATCCGGGCGCTGCTCGGCGGGATCGTCGGCTTCAGCGGCCTCTTGATCGACAGCGATCTCGACCCGGAGCAGCGCGCCTGGGCGCGACGCATCCGTCACAGCGGCGACGCGGTGCTCTCGATGGTCGACGATCTCATCGCGCTCGGCCAGCCGGACGGCCGCGGGCTTCACGTCGATCACGCCGACTTCGATCTGCGCCGGGCCATCGAGGACGCGGCGGAGCTGCTCGGCGAGCGCGCGCACGACGATGGGACTGAGCTCGTGCTCGACGTCGAGCCGGACGTGCCAGGGGCGGTGCGCGGCGACGCCGCGCGGCTGCGGCAGATCCTGCTGAACGTCGGCGCTTCCGCGATCGGCGCGGCTCCCCGAGGGGAGGTGCTGGTGCGCGCCGCGCTGGACGCGGACCGCAACGACGAGGCGTCGGGCAGGCTCGACGGCACGCCCGAGCGAGCGCGCGCGCGGGTGCGCTTCGACGTGCGCGTCACCGGTGGGGCAGGGCGCGCGGAAGGCGCGGCGGCGCCGGGGGCAGCGGGCGCGCCGGGCGGGGCATCGCGGCCCGCACCCGAGCGGGACCTCGGCGCGGCGTACGGCATCGCCGTCGCGAAGCGCCTGATGGCCGCGATGGGCGGCGAGCTCTGCGCGCCCCCGGACCTCGACGCGCGGCGCCAGGGGATCTCGTTCGCGCTGCCGTTCGAGCGGCGCGCGCGCGGCGCGGAGCGCGCGCTCATCCCGCGCATCGACCTGCCCGGGAAGCGGGTGCTCGTGGTCGACGACAGCGGCTCGGTTCGCCAGGTGACGCGCAAGCTGATCGAGGAGCTCGGCCTCGCTTGCCGCACCTCGGGCAGCGGCGCCGCCGCCCTGGCCGCGCTGCGCGAGGCGGCGGGCGCCGGCGCGGCCTATGACATGGTGCTGATCGACCTCGAGCTGGCCGATCTCGATGGCCTGATGCTGCTCCAGCGCATCAAGGCGGATCCCTCGATCGCGCCCGCGCGCGTCGGCCTCATGACCTACCCCGGCAGGGAGGCGCCCAGTCGCGCCGAGGTCGACTCCGTGCTCATCAAGCCGATCCGGCGCGCGCAGCTGCACTCGAGCCTGCGACTGCTCGCAGGGCTGGCGCCGGAGCACGTGTCCGCCGGGGCGCGCGCACACGCGCCGAGATCGCCGCGAGGGATGACGCTCTCGAGGCCGCCGAGGCAGGACGACGTCGACCGCGGGCCGCGGACCCGCGGCGCGGCGTCGCGATCCGGCGCGTACGAGGCCGCGCACCACGACGGCGAGCCGCCGAGCGTGGAGCTCGCCCCGCCGACCCTGGTCACGCCCTCGCCTTCGCCCTCGTCCCCGTCGACGTCGGCGCGCGGCCAGCCCGCCGCTTCCTCGCGGCCGCGCGGCGGGCTGCGCGCTGTCGAGCCCGACGTGGTCACCGAGGTGATCGAGCTCTTCCTCACGGAGGCCCCGACGCGGGTGGCCTCGATGCGCGAGGCCGCGGCGCGCGGCGCGCTCGGCGAGCTCGAGCGGCTCGCCTGGGCGCTCTACGAGAGCGCCGACGCGCTCGCGGCCTTCAGCCTGAAGGAGCTCTGCGCGCGGCTCGATCGGGAGGCGCGCGCGGGGACGCTCGAGAGCGCAACGGAGGCGGTGCGGGCCATCGGCCGGGAGGTCGAGCGCGTGCAGGCGTCGCTGGCAGCGGAGCTCAAGAAGCGGGGACCTCGGTGAGCCGGGGGGTGGGGCTCGTCCGCTCAGGTGAAGCCGACGAGCCTCGAGCTCATCTCCCAGAGCCGCGCGGCCGCGTCTGCGTCCGTCGCCATTCCCTTGAGGGGCCTCGCCCTGGTCCGCTCGAAGAAGGCGGGGCTCGCGGCGGGCGCCGCGTCGGCGAGGATGGCGAGGAGGTTCGCGGCCGCCTGCGCCGGGGTCGCGCCCACGACGTCGATCAGCGCCTTGAGGACGCGCGATGTCCCCTCGAAGAGCCCTGAACGCACGAGGCCGGGGTAGTAGCAGAGCACCCGCGCTCCCGTGCCCGAGAGCCTCTCCGAGAGGCGGCGCGCCGCGAGCACGAGCGCGAGCTTCGACCGCGCGGAGGCGGAGAGGAACGAATAGGAGCGCTTCGACATGAGATCGTCGAAGTCGAGGCGGATGCTGTCCACCGGCGCGACCATGTTGACCACGCGCGCGTCGCGCGCGGCCTTGAGCCGATCGAGCAGCAGGTTCGACAGCAGGAAATGCGACAGGTAGTTCACCTGGAACGTCATCTCGAGGCCGTCGGCCGACTCCGCGCGTTCGCGCAGGAACACACCCGCGTTGTTCACGAGCAGGTGAACGACCTCGCACCGGTCGGCCACCTGCCTTGCCGCCGCGCGCACCGACGCGAGCCGGCCGAGGTCACACTCGATGAGGTGGACCTCGCCGAGCACCTTGAGCGCCGCGAGCTTCTTCGCGCCGTCGGAGCCTGTCCGGCGACAGAGCACGGTCACCCGGGCGCCCTGCTGCGCCAGCGCGGATGCCGTCGCGAGCCCGATCCCCGAGGTGCCCCCCGTGATCACCGCGACTTTCCCCCTCATGGTGTGCGCAACCCCCATCCCCCGTCTCCTCGTCGATCTCATCGCCTGCGGCAGCGGGCCGGTCACGACGCTCGGAGAGCGTCGGGACAGAAGCTGGCGCCGGACGGACGCCGATGTGCCGGCGGGCGCGGCACCCGCCGGTGATCCGAAAAGAACAGTCCTCGCCCCACGACACAGGTACGACCGTGCGTGCATCACGTCAAGAAAGCTTTGCGCAATGCAGCACAGTGGCGGAAAAAACCATGTTCCAGGCTTTTCTGATCCACGAGGCCGATCTGTCCGCGTCGCAGCGGTGAGCGTGGGCGGCGTCCGGGAGCGCCCTGGCAAGGCGCGTCAGGGGGCGGGCGTCTCCTCGAAGACGCGCAGGCCGTACTTCTCGAGACACCAGAGCACGCCGATGATCAAGCTCCGCTTGTCGTCGACGAACGATGGCTTCTTCCCCTCGAAGAAGTGGCCCGCGAACTGGAAGCCCCAGCCTGTCGTGAACATCGCGGCCGCGAGCGGGAGGCCGATGACGGTCGCGCCCACGGGAATGCTCGCGACGATCAGCGGAATGCCCACCTGGTGACACGCCTGGTTGCGTGGATCCTGGTGGTCTTCCTTGTACCGGCGGAGCACCTGTGTCCATTCGGCGTTGAGACGGAGCATACGACCTCCTTAGCATGCGGCCGCCCCGCCCAGCGCCCCCGGTCTTCGACGGAAGCGTGCGAGGGCGGCGCGGGCACGCGGTGAGCGCCGCCCTCGCGCCCCTCGCGCGCTTCCGTCGAAGACCGGGGGCGCCGCTGCTTCCCGGTTGCCGTTGGGAGGAATGAGGCGTAGTTGGGCAGTGTGAGCGGCTACAGGACCGGTCCCATGGCGACGACCGCGCCGCTGTCCATCAAGACAGGGGAGCTCCTCCAGGGCGCGCGCTCGGAGAAGCGGCGTGTGCTCCTGCTCGTCTATCATCATGACGGCGTCGAGATGGCTCCGATGAGCCCCGGCGTCGGCGTCGTCGTCGGCAGGGAGGCCCCGGCCGACGTGGTGATCCGGGACAGGAGCATCTCGCGGAGGCACGCGCGCTTCACGCTCGTGGGCGGCGAGGTCGTGGTCGAGGACCTCGGCTCGCGCAACGGGACGCGGATCTCGGGGCAGCGGGTCGAGAGCGGCGTGGTCAAGGCCGGGGACGAGGTGCTGCTCGGCGGCATCGTCGCGTCGGTCCATGTGCTCTCCGGCGGCGAGCTGCCCCCGTTCGGCCTGGAGAGCTCCGACGCGCTCCGCGTCGCCCTCCAGGCCGAGATCGTGCGGTCCAGGTTCTTCGGCCGCAAGTTCGCGCTGGTCGTGGTCCGCTCGCTCGGCGCGCAGGCCAGCCACCTCCGCCACTGGGGCCTCCGCGTGCGCGAGGCGCTGAGGCCCGTCGATCGCGTCGCCTTCTACAGCGCCGACGCCCTCGAGATCCTGCTCCCCGAGGTCACCCCCGAGCTCGCGGAGGAGCTCGCGCGGGCGATCGTCGCGCGCCGGGAGGGCGAGCCCGTGCTCGTGTCAGGGGTCGCCGTGTCCCCCGACGCCGCGACCTCCATCGACAAGCTCATCGAGGTCAGCCACGAGGCGTCGCGGAGCGCGAGCCCTGCCGAGCCCGTGCGCCTGGCCCCCCCGGAGGGCGCGCTGTTCTACGTCGCGCCGAAGGTCGACGGCGCCCGGCCGCCCGAGGAAGCGGGCCCGCCGGGCGCACCGCCGGAGAGCCAGTGGGAGGCCGATGGCCACCTCCTCGCGACGAAGAGCCCGATCATGCGATCGCTCGTCGAGGTGGCGCTGCGGGCGGCCCGCTCCTCGATCCCCGTGCTCCTGCGCGGCGAGACCGGGACGGGCAAGGAGGTGCTCGCGAGGTTCATCCACGACCGCAGCCCGCGCCGCGGCGAGCCGCTCATCTGCGTGAACTGCGGGGCGATCCCGGCGCTGCTCGTCGAGAGCACCCTCTTCGGCCACGAGCGCGGCGCCTTCACCGGGGCGAGCCAGCAGCACAAGGGCGTCTTCGAGGCCGCCGCCGGCGGCACCGTCCTTCTCGACGAGATCGGCGAGCTGCCCGCGGCGGCCCAGGCCGCGCTCCTGCGCGTGCTCGAGACGAAGCGGGTGACGCGCGTCGGCGCGACAAAGGAGATCGAGGTCGACGTGCGCGTGATCGCGGCGACGCACCGCGACCTCGACGCGATGTGCGACGCGGGCACGTTCCGGCTCGATCTGCTCTACCGGCTGAACGCGATGACGCTGAACATCCCGCCGCTCCGCGCGCGCCGCGACGACATCGCGACGCTCGCGGCCGGCTTCCTGGCGCAGGCGAACACGGCGGACATCAGCAAGGTCCAGTCGCTCGCGCCCGAGGCGCTCGCCGTCCTGAAGAGCTACTCGTGGCCCGGCAACGTGCGCGAGCTGCGCAACGCGATCGAGCGGGCGGTGGTGATCGCGGAGGGCGACGCGATCATGGCGCGCGATCTCCCGGAGCGCATCCGCCTCGCGGTGGCCTCTCCGAGCTCGCCGCCCACGCCCGCTCGCGCCCTCGACGTCTCGCGCTCGTCCGATCCAGGCGTCGCGCCGGCGCTGTCCCAGCGCGCGTCCGAGCCGCTGCCCTCGCGTCCATCCGAGCCCTTGCCCGCGCAGGGAGCCGAGCCGGCGCAGCCGTCGGCCCCCACGGTCGGCCTCAAGACGCGCCTGGAGCAGATCGAGGCCGATCTCCTGCTCGAGGCGCTGCGCGCCTCCGACTGGAACCAGACGGAGGCGGCGCGCCGCCTGGAGCTGCCGCTGCGAACGCTCCAGCACAAGATCAAGGTCTACGGCATCAAGAAGCTCGGGTACGGCGTCGCTCGCTAGCCCTGGACGCGCGCCGCGGGCGTCGTCCTATTGAGAGAACCCCTCCAGCATGTAGTGCGCCTCGATGCGCTTGAGCGCGAGCACCATCGCGGCGAGCCGCATCGGCAGGCGCTTTCCCAGGACGAGCCTGGTCGAGTCGTGATCTTCCGTGCGGCGCGGCCGGTCCTCCGCGATGTCGCAGATCAGGCGGTAGTTGCTCTTGATGGCTCGCTCCAGCCGCGCGTTCACCTCACCCTCGGTCCAGTGCTCCATGCGCTTGTTCTGGATCCACTCGTAATAGGAGACGGTCACGCCGCCCGCGTTGCCGATGATGTCGGGGATGACGCTGATGCCGCGCTCCGCGAGCACCTTGTCGCCCTCGGTGGTGGTCGGGCGGTTCGCGCCTTCGGCCACGAGCTTCGCCTTGAGCCGCTCGGCCACCTCGCCGGTGATGGCGTCGCCGAGCGCGGCCGGGATGCAGATGTCCGCGTCGACGCTCCAGAAATCGTCCCGCGCGATCGCCTGGGCGCCGGTGTAGCCGGCGACCGATCGCCGGAGGTTCTGCGGGTTCTCGTTGACGTGGGTCATCAGCGCGCCGACGTCGATGCCGTTCGGGTCGTAGATCGCGCCGTCGGCGTCCTGCACGGCGACGCACCGCGCGCCCATCCGGCACAGGATCTCGGCGGCGGCGGAGCCGACGTTGCCGAAGCCCTGCACGATGAAGCGCGTCCCCGCGAGCGAGGCGCCGCGCTGCGCGTACCACTCCTCGATGCAGTACGCGAGGCCCTGCCCGGTCGCCTTGACGCGCCCCTCGGAGCCGCCGATGCGCACGTCCTTGCCCGTGACGACGCCGCGGTAATTGTGCCGCTCGCGCTCGCCGTCGCTGTACTGGCGCAGGAGCCACGCCATCACCTCGGCGTTCGTGCCCACGTCGGGCGCGGGAATGTCGACGTTGGGCCCGACGAGCTGCTTCAGCCGGTACATGTACCGGAGCGATATCGCCTCGAGCTCCTCCTTGCTGTGCTCGCGCGGATCCATGCGGATACCCCCCTTGGCGCCGCCGAACGGGACATCCGCGATGGCCGTCTTCCAGGTCATCTCGGCGGCGAGCGCGTTGAACAGGTCGAGCGACACGGCCTTGTGGAAGCGCAGCCCGCCCTTGTAAGGCCCCCGCGCCTGGTTGTGCTGGACCCGATAGGCCTTGAAGCGCACGAACGCGCCGGGCTGGATGCGGTAAAGCCCCTGGTCGCCGAGGCGGATCGCGCCGTCCTGCACGTGAATCGAGCCGCTCCGGAGCGCCTCGGGGCGGAGGATGAGCTTGCCGTTGAAGAGCGGGGTGATCGCGGCGCGGTTCGGGATCACCGACGCAGGGAGCCGCTCGTGCGCCGCGGCGGCCTCTCCGCGGAAGGGGATGAGGCGGTCCTGGAGCTGCGTGGTGATGTAGAAGATGTGCTCGTAGTCGGGTTGCTCGAGCTCCAGCCTGATGCGGGGAGCCAGGCCGATGAGATCCGCGGCGGTGTGAAACACCGCCATGGATTCGCCGAAGATGTTGGTCTCTGGCTCGCGCTCTAGGAGGGGGGCGTCTTCCATCACCGTATGCTGCCTCGACCGCACGGCGGGGGTCCAACGTTTCGCGGGCCCCTCGCTCCCCCGAGCGCCGCGTCGACCGTCCGTCGGCAGCCGTGCGGCCGGCGCAGCGCGTGGGCGGGCGCGCTCTCTCGCGAGGCCGGTCGACGGACGGGCCGCCCGCCTCGCGGGGAGCCGATGCGGCTCTCCCCGCAGGTTCGGGCGGACCCTCGTGTCGGTTCACCGCTGCTCGCGGCGGCAGCAGGGCCGCCGCGTCAAGCGCGCGACGTCAGGGAAAGAGACCTCCAGCGCCACCGCCGCAGCACCCGCCGCCGAAGCCGCCGGGAAAGCCGACGCCGCCGGGAAGGCCGAAGCTGCCGGGAACGCCGACGCCGCCGGGGAAGCCGAAGCCGCCGTACGGATAGCCGCCCATGCCGAGAGGCCACCCGAAGCCGCCGTACGGCGAGGGGCCGCCGAGGCCGGGGATCCCGCCCATCTGCCCGACCGGGCCGCCGGGCACCTGCCCGACCTGGGCGCCGGGGCCCTGGAGCGGGCCGGGGCCCTGGAGCGGGCCGCCCTTGCTGATGTCGCCGGGGCCCTGGGTGATGGGCCCGCCGGGGCCCTGGAACGGGCCGCCGAAGCCGGGGACGAGCGGGCCGCCGCCCTTGATGGGGCCCTGTCCAACGCCGCCGGGGCCCTGGAGCGGGCCGCCACCCTTGATGGGGCCCTGTCCGATGTCGCCGGGGCCCTGGAGCGGGCCGCCGCCCTTGATGGGGCCCTGTCCGATGTCGCCGGGGCCCTGGAGCGGGCCGCCGCCCTTGATGGGGCCCTGGAGCGGGCCGCCGCCCTTGATGGGGCCCTGTCCAAAGCCGCCGGGGCCCTGGAGCGGGCCGCCGCCCTTGATGGGGGCCTGGCCGATATCGGTCTTGCCCGGGACCACGGGCGCGCCCACCAGGCCGCCCCGCGTCTCGTCCTCCGCTTCGTCCTCCAACGCCTGCTCGCTCGACGCCACGTCGACATCAGCCTGGTCCAAGCCGGCCTCTTTCGGAGCCGCCGCGTCGACTGCGCACCCGGTCATCAACACAGAAAAGAGCATCGCCGCGTGCGCCATCTTCATATCGATTGAGCGAACCATCCGTCCTCCTTCCATGCCCTGCTACGGCCCTCGGGCCCGCGCCGGCATGTTGAGCGGCGTAGAGAGCAGGCTGCGTGCCTGACTGCGCGTGTGCAGAGCGTGCCGCGTCGGCGACGGCGAAAGTGCATTGTCTGA
Source organism: Sorangium sp. So ce375 (assembly GCF_051473855.1). Taxonomy (NCBI): domain Bacteria; kingdom Pseudomonadati; phylum Myxococcota; order Polyangiales; family Polyangiaceae; genus Sorangium; species Sorangium sp. So ce375. Next base: position 6,003,859 of record NZ_CP150335.1, on the reverse strand, counting down.
ATCCGCGCCGGGTGAGCGTTCTGCCCCGTTTCATCGCGCCGAGGAGCCGCCGCGCCGGCGCGCGCCGCCGTCGCCGTGCAGCGCCGATGTGGGAGGCTCTCGAGCGCTGGAGAAAGGCAAATGTCGACGCGCAGCGCGGGGCGCCCGCCGCGCGCCGCGCGCGGCGGGACGGCATGAGACGGGGGAGGGCGGCCCGACTTGCGGCTTTATCGCGCTCGGCAAGCCGCATTTCCGAAGACCTGGTCGATCCCTGCAATCAGGGGCTGCAGAGACTCGACATCTGCGCTCGTCGGCGGCGATGTTCTCATGCCTTGCGGCCATCTGGTCACGCCCTGCGCAGCCCACTTCGGCCGACAAGAGCCCAGCGCGACGGTCCTCCTGCGGCAACCTCGTCGCTGTCGCGCGCCTGTGCTGCGCTCTGCGCTGCGCCGCGCGTCGCCACGTCCTCCGGAACGACGGCGGGGCCGCCGTCCTCGAGCCGCGGACGGCCGCTCCCGCTGCATCGCGGGGCGGCCGTCCGCGGCGCTGCAGGGAAATTCGGCGCGATCACGACTCCTCTGCCTGGCAGGAGCCTGTCTCCCGTTGTAGGATTCATTACGCTGAAGGGGGCTGCGCGGCGCGCTCAGGCGCACAGGCGCCGTCCTCGTCATCCTGGCGCGGGCTCATCGACGATATCGGGCGCTCGAGGCGCCTGTTCATGGAGGCTACGCGCGGTCTTCGCGCTGCTGCGGGAGCTCTGGGGGGCCGTTCGCCCGAGGAGCGTGAGCTCGCGAGGCGCGAGGCAGCGCTTTCCAAGGAGGGGATTGCATGCGCTTCTGCGCGACGTGCGCGGGTTCACTTTGCCTGGCCGCTTGCATCGTGGTCCTTTTGCCGCTCGCCGCGGCGTGCAGCGACGCCTCGCGCAGCTCTGACGCCGCGCTCGAAGGCGGGGGCGTCGCGCCGCGCTGCGCGCCCGGGCGCGTCCTCGGCCCTGCGGGAGCGTGCATGCCGGTGGGCATCCAGGGGTGCGCCGAGCTGTTCGTGGAGGACGATGGTCTCTGCCATCCATCGATGGCGAAATGCCCTCCAGGGACGATCCCGAAGTTCGATGAGGGCTGTGTTCCCGCCGGTATCCCGCGCTGTGCTCCGGAGCTCGTGGGCGACGACGGGCTCTGCAGGCCGGCCCTGGCGAGGTGTCCGACTGGCACGTTCGCGACGCCGGAAGCGGGGTGCCTGCCGGTCGACGGTCCCGCCGGCTGTGGGCGCAGGCCGTGGGGGAACATCCCTCGTACGCCCGGGAACATCTATGTGGATCCGAGCTACTCCGGCGCGGACGGCGACGGATCCGAGGCGAGGCCCGTCACGACGATCGAGGCGGCGCTCGGGCTCGTCGCAGACGGCGGGACGATCGCGCTCGCGGACGGCACCTACGACGAGCCGGTCGTCATCACGAAGCCGCTGGAGATCGCCGGCCGGTGCGCCTCCCGCGTGCGGATCCGCGGGGTGAGCGCGACCGCGCGTCCTTCCGCGATCGTGGCCGTCGTCGACGCAGGGGAGGTGAAGCTCCATGGCGTCGAGATCGGCGGGGACGGCGCCGGCGTCGTGGTGACCGGCGCGAGCGCCGTGGCGCTCGAGCGCGTTCACATCAAGGACGCCATGCATGTTGGCGCCCTGTCGGGCGACGGCGCCCGGCTCTCGGTAGCGCAGAGCTGGATCGAGGGGACGCGCTTCGGCGACGAAGGCACGGGCATCGGCGCTTCCGCGGACGCCGGCGGCGCGCTCCTCGTGACGGAGTGCGCGGTGACGCGCAACCGCGCCGCGGGCGTGGCGGCGGTCCAGGCGGGCGCGAAGGTGGCCGTTGTGGGCAGCCTCGTCGAGGGGACCCTGTCGTCGGAGCACTCCCCGGACGGCCAGGGGATCGTCGTGAAGGACGGCGCCGAGGCGTCGATCGAGAGCACGGCTGTCGTAGGAAACCAGCTATCGGGGATCCTTGCGGTGTCCAGCGCATCCGCGACCCTCTCCGGCGTGCTGGTCGAAGGGACGATCCCCGGGAATTTCGAGCCGGCTTACGGCTTCGGCGTCTATGCAGCGAGAGGATCGCGCGTCGCGATCGACTCGAGCGTGGTCGTCGGCAACGTGGAGGCCGGCGTCGTCGTCCTCGGCGAGGGCACCGAAGCGACGATGACGCGGAGCCTGGTCCAGGGCACGGTGGCGGCCCCGAACGGCCTGTTGCTGGGCGGATTCGGCGTCGCCGTCGTCCGCGGCGCGGCGATGCGCCTCGACGACAGCGCGGTCGTCCGGAACCGCGGCACCGGGGTTCACGTAGGCGACTCCTCCGCCGAGCTGATCGCCGGCGGCGACCTCATCGAAGGCACGATCGCCGAAGGGGGCTGGGGGGATGGCGCCGGGCTGATCGTGACGGAGGGCCGCCTGGCGCTCGCGTCGAGCGCCATTCGCGGCAATGAGGGCACGGGTCTGCTCGTGGGGTACGACGGCTCCGAGGCGACCGTGACAGCCAACCTCGTCGAGGGCCATGTCGCGCCGGATCGCCGTGCGCCGGTGGGGCAGGGGATCGTCATTTACCGGGGCGCCACCGCTGTGCTCGCCGGCAACGTCGTGAGCGGCAACCGCTCCATCGGCGTCTTCGCCGGCACGGAGATCCGCGGCAGCAAGGTCGAGATCACCGGCAATCTCATCGACGGCACCTCGGGCGGCGAAGCAGACGACGAGAGCGCGGGCATCGGCGTCGCCGCGGCGGGGTACGAGCTCCGCCTGGCCTCGTCCGTCGTCCGCGCGAGCCGGACGGCCGGCGTGGCCCTGTTCGCCTCCCACGCGGAGATCTCGCAGACGATCGTGGACGGGGTGACGGGCGACCCCCGCGCAGGAAAGGGCGGGCGGCGCGACGATCTCGTCGCCGACGGCGTCCTCGCGCTCGCCGGCTCCGTCGTCACCCTGGACGAGGTGCGGGCGGAAGGCTGTGCGCGGGCCGGCATCCTGTACGACCAGAGCGCGGGCAGCCTCTCCCGGGTTCACGCCTCGGACAACCGCTTCGGGCTGGTCGTACAGGGCTCGGCCGCGCCTCTGGTGAAGCCGGGTAAGGAGAGCACGTTCCTCGGCAACAGCGCGGCAGACGAGCTCTTCGGCAGCGAGCTCCGCGTGCTGAAGTCCGCTCCCCCGCTCCCGTGAGGCGCGCCCGTGCGCGTCAGCGTACGCGCGAAACCCAAAGGACATCCAATGGAGCCTTTCCCGATACGTGGGACTCACGGTCCACGACGGCGGCGAACAGCCCGTCAGGCGTCGAAACGACGCCCGCACTACGCTGCTGGGCGCACCCCACGCCTCGCCCGCGCCGCGCCCTCCGCGGACACGAGCGTCCTTCTCCACCCGCCCAGCGGCAGTCCGTGCCTCGCCTGCGAGCGTGCCCACCCGCCAACCGGCGCAAAATTGGAAATTTCTGGTCTTGTAATCGTCCGCGGACGTCTGTATAGACCTGCCCCGGACGCGGTGAACCCCGGCGCACCTGAGGTGCCCGAAACGACGCGTCAGCGACTCGCTTACTTGCTTGCTGTGGCCAAAGAAAATAACAGTGCCAGCGCTTAAGCCATCATTCCTTATGACGCGTGATGACACCCTGAGCACCTTGAGCACCGTGAGACGGAGTTGCTGCTGCGAGCCATGACGCACCACGACATCTCCCCTGAAAACGCGCCTGAGAACGTGCCCGCCAACGCGCCTGACAGACGCGCTTGAATGAGCGGCGCGAGAACTTGGTAGCGACCTCGGATCCCCGTTGACACTGCTGTGCGAAGACGGCTACAGTGCCGACGTCTGGATGCTGGTATGGCGCACTGCGTCGCGGTGTCGAATTCCGGCGAGCCGCGCTGCCGCGTGTCGGCTTCCAGGGAGATCGATTGAGTGGGAGAGGGACGGTGGGCGCTCGGCCGTAACCACGAGGGCCCCGCGAGGAGCATTCTCATGAGGAACTGGTTGTTGCCGCGTCGGACCTTCGTGTTGTCGACGTTGCTGCTTTCGGTCGCTGTTACAGGGGGGTGTAGGAAGACCGAACCGACCAAGGAGTCCACGGGCGGCGCGAGCAACGCGCCGGGGCCGGGCAAGCCCTCGCCGGCCGCCGACACGTTCCTGACCGTCTCGATCGAGCAGCAAGCATCATGGGTGCGGAACTTCAATCCTCTCCTCGCACCAGGCAACGTTCGCTGGCCAACCGTCGCTGGTATCTACGAGCCGCTCCTCGTTTACAACACGATGAAGGGCGAGTTCACCCCCTGGCTCGCGTCGAAGTACGAGTGGGGTAACGGGAACAAGACGCTCACCGTCACGACGCGGCCCGGCGTCAAGTGGTCCGACGGCCAGCCGTTCACGGCGAAGGACGTGGCGTTCACCTTCGGGCTCCTGAAGAAGCACGTCGCCCTCGACCTGCAAGGCGTCTGGAAGTGGCTGACCTCGGTCGAGGCCAAGAGCGACTCCACGGTCGAGTTCACGCTCACGCGGCCGTACGTCCCCGGGCTCGTGTTCCTCGGGCACCAGCCGATCGTACCCGAGCACAAGTGGAAGGACGTGGCGGATCCGGTCACGTACACGAACGAGAACCCTGTCGCGACAGGGCCGTTCACCGAGGTGAAGACCTTCCAGAACCAGATCTACGAGCTCGGACGTAACCCGAACTACTGGCAGCAGGGCAAGCCCGCGATCAAGGGGCTTCGCTTCCCGGCGTACCCGGGCAACGACCAGGCGAACCTGGCGCTCTTGAACGGCGAGGTCGACTGGGCCGGCAACTTCGTCCCCGAGATCGAGAAGGTCTACGTCGGCAAGGACCCGACGAATCACCACTACTGGTTCCCGCTCGTCGGCAGCACCGTGTTCGTCTACACGAACACGACGAAGAAGCCCCTCGACGACGTGAGGGTGCGCAAGGCGATCAGCATGTCGCTCGACCGCGAGCAGATCGTCAAGGTCGCGATGAACAACTACACGCGGCCGGCGGACGCGACGGCGCTGAGCGACGCGCACGAGCGCTGGCGCAGCCAGAAGACGGTCGAGGCGGGCGACTGGGTCAAGTTCAACGTGGCCAAGGCGAACCAGATCCTCGACGAGGCGGGTTATGCCAAGGGGGCCGACGGCATCCGCGTGAAGGACGGGAAGCCGCTGCGCTTCGACATCAACGTCGTCACGGGCTGGTCCGACTGGGTGCGCGCGGCGCAGATCGTCACGCAGCAGGTGAAGCAGATCGGCGTCGAGGCGACGCTGAAGACGTACGACTTCAGCGCGTTCTTCGAGGCGCTCCAGAAGGGTACGTTCGATCTGTCGATGGGCTGGTCGAACGAGGAGCCGACCCCATACAACTTCTACCGAGATCTCGTCGGCACCGCGACCGCGAAGCCGGTCGGCGAGACGTCGGCGCGCAACTGGCACCGCTTCGGCGCCAAGCAGGCCGACAGCCTCTTCGAGTCGTTCGAGGCCGCGACCGATCCGGCGGAGCAGAAGAGGATCATCGAGCAGCTCCAGGAGATCTTCTCGGAGACGGCGCCCTCGATCCCGCTGTTCCCTGGGCCGTCGTGGGGCGAGTACAACACCCGCCGCTTCACCGGGTTCCCCAGCAAGGAGAACCCGTACGCGAAGCTGTCGCCGAACAACCCGCCCGAGTACCTTCTGGTGCTCACCGAGCTCAAGCCGAAGTGAAGTTGGGCGTGACCTGATCCGGAGAGCAGGTTAAAAGAGAGAGCTTCTGTGCGTTACCTTCTGCGACAGCTGGGCTTGTACTTCATCGCGGCGTGGGCCTCGCTCACCCTCAACTTCCTCATTCCGCGCGCCATGCCGGGCGATCCAGCCTCGGCCATGTTCGTGCGCTTCCGGGGGCAGCTGCAGCCGGAGGCCATGGATGCGCTGCGGAAGGCGTTCGGGTTCACGGGTGAGCCGCTCTACAAGCAGTACTTCACCTACCTGAGCCACATCCTTGTCGGCGATTTCGGCACATCGGTCGCGCACTTCCCCGCGAAGGTGACGGAGGTCATCGCGACGGGGCTCGGCTGGACGCTGCTCCTGTCGGGCGCCGCGGTGTTCCTCAGCTTCGGTCTCGGGACGGTGCTCGGGATCGTCGCGACGTGGAAGCGGGGCGGCTGGCTCGACTCGGTGATGCCGCCGGTCCTGATGTTCCTCGGCGCGTTCCCCTACTTCTGGCTCGCGATGATGTCGCTCTACCTCCTCGGGTTCGTGCTCGGGGCCTTCCCGCTGCGCCACGCCTACAGCGACACGCTCTCGCCCGAGTGGAGCCTGGAGTTCATCGGGAGCGTGATCTCGCACATGTTCCTGCCCGCCCTGTCGATCGTCGTCGCCACCATCGGCGGCTGGATGCTCGGCATGCGCAGCGCGATGGTCACCGTGCTCTCCGAGGAGTACATCACGATGGCGCAGGCCAAGGGGCTCTCGCAGTGGCGGGTCATGTTCACCTACGCCGCCAGGAACGCGCTCCTGCCCAACGTCACCGGCTTCGGCATGGCGCTCGGCTTCGTCCTCGCCGGCTCGCTGCTCACCGAGATCGTCTTCTCGTATCCGGGGCAAGGCTATCTGCTCATCCAGGCTGTTCGAAACCAGGATTATCCGCTCATGCAGGGGATCTTCCTCACCATCACGTTCGCCGTGCTGGGGGCGAACTTCCTGGTCGACGTGATCTACGTGTTTCTTGATCCCCGCGCCCGCGGGCGCTGACGGCTGGGTCCAGGAGAAGCGATGGCTGCGCAACAAAGCAACAGCGGGGGCGGCGGCTCCCGTGCGGCGGGATGGCTCCGCCTGCTCCTCTCGAATCGCAAGGCGATGGTGGGCACGCTCATCGTGCTCTTCTTCCTGCTCCTCTCGCTGCTCGGTCCCTCGATCGTGGGCCAAGACCCGCACGCGTTCGTGGGGATGCCGCACGAGGCGCCCTCGGCCGAGCACCTGTTCGGCACGACGGGCCAGGGGCAGGACGTGCTCGCGCAGACGATCGTCGGGGCGCGGACCTCGCTGGCCGTCGGCTTCGCCACGGGCTTCGCCGTGATGGCGATCGGCGCGGTGATCGGCATGGCCGGGGGCTACTTCGGCGGCTGGATCGACAGCGTGCTCTCGCTGCTCACGAACGTGTTCCTGATCATCCCCGGCCTGCCGATGGCCGTGGTCATCGCGGCCTACCTGCCTGCCGGGCCGCTGACGATCCTGCTCGTCCTCATCCTCACGGGCTGGGCGTGGAACGCGCGCGTCCTCCGCTCGCAGGTGCTCGCGCTGCGCGACAAGGACTTCGTGTCCGCGGCCCTCGTGAGCGGCGAAGGCAGCGCGCGCATCATCTTCCTCGAGATCCTGCCGAACATGACGTCGCTCCTCATGTCCGGCTTCATCGGCGCGACGATCTACGCGATCGGCGCCCAGGTCGGCCTCGAGTTCCTCGGCCTCGGCGACCTGAGCGCCGTCACCTGGGGCACGAACCTCTACTGGGCGAGCAACAACGCCGCGCTCCTCACGGGCGCGTGGTGGACCATCGTGCCCACGGGCGTGTGCGTCGCGCTGGTCGGGTTCGCGCTCACGCTCATCAATTACGCGATCGACGAGATCTCGAATCCGCGGCTCCGCGCGGAGGGAGCCTGGTCACGTCTGCTCAGGAGCCGCAAGGTCACGGCGGGTTCGTCTACGCCGGTGGTGAGGACTCATGGCGCCTAGTCCGCTTCTCTCGGTTCAGGATCTCCGGGTCGAGTTCATCACCCCGACGGGTCCGGTGTGTGCGGTCGACAACGTCTCCTTCGACATCGCGCCGGGCGAGGTGCTCGGCCTCGCGGGCGAGTCGGGGAGCGGCAAGTCGACGGTGGCGATGGCCATCATGCGGCTGCTCCGCCCGCCGGCGGTCATCACGGGCGGGCACGTGTACTTCGCCGGGCAGGACGTCCTGGCGATGAACGAGGAGCAGCTGCGCGCCTTCCGCTGGCGGAAGATGGCGCTGGTGTTCCAGAGCGCGATGACCGCGCTCAACCCGGTGCTGACGATCGGCGAGCAGATCGCGGATCCCATCATCGCCCACGACGGCGTGACGCCGGCTCAGGCGATGGAGCGCGCGGCCTCGCTGCTCAAGCTCGTGAACATCGACTCGTCGCGCCTGACCAGCTACCCGCACCAGCTGTCGGGCGGCATGCGCCAGCGCGTGGTGATCGCCATCGCGATGGCGCTCAAGCCGCCGTTCCTCATCATGGATGAGCCCACGACGGCGCTCGACGTGGTCGTGCAGCGGGAGATCCTGCAGCAGATCGCCGAGCTCAAGGAGCGCCTCGGCTTCTCGATCCTCTTCATCACGCACGACCTCTCGCTCATCGCCGAGTTCTCCACGCGCATCGCGATCCTCTACGCGGGCAAGCTCGCGGAGACCGCCCGCGCCAAGGACCTCTTCAGCGATCCGAAGCACCCGTACACGCAGGGGCTCCTCGGGTCGTTTCCCTCGGTCCGGGGTCCGCGCCGCAAGCTGCAGGGCATCCCGGGGTCGCCGCCCGACATGCGCAACCCGCCGGCCGGCTGCCGCTTCCATCCCCGGTGTCCGCAGGCCTTCGCGACCTGCCAGAACGAGCTGCCCGTCCTTCGTGAAATCGCGCCCGAGCACCGCGGCGCCTGCCACCTCTACTGACGATGACGATGACGCAACCTTCTGTCTCGCCTGTCCTCGACGTGGTGCGCCTGGGGAAGTACTTCCCTGTCGGCGGCGGGCTGCGATCGCAGCAGCTCCGCGCGCTGCACGACGCATCTTTCGCGCTGGCAGAGCGTGAGGTCATCGCGCTGGTCGGCGAGTCGGGCAGCGGCAAGAGCACGATCGCGCGCCTCCTCGCGCGGCTGATGCCCCCGAGCAGCGGGCAGATCCTGTTCAAGGGTCGCGACGTGCTGAAGGAGGAGCCCACCCGCGCCTCGCTCGCTTACCGCGGGCAAGTGCAGATGATCTTCCAGGACCCGTTCGGCTCGCTCAACCCGGTGCACACCATCGGCTACCACCTCGAGCGGCCGCTCCTGCTCCACAACAAGGCGCCCACCCCGGCGATCCTCCGGGAGAAGGTGCACGCGCTCCTCAAGACGGTCGATCTGAACCCTCCTGCGGAGGTCGCGCTCAAGTACCCGTACCAGCTGTCGGGCGGCCAGCGGCAGCGCGTGGCGATCGCCCGCGCCCTCGCCGTGGATCCCAGCGTGATCCTCGCGGACGAGCCGATCTCGATGCTCGACGTCTCGATCCGCATGGGCGTCCTGAACCTGATGGAGAAGCTCAAGGAGGAGCGCGGCATCTCGTACCTCTACATCACGCACGACATCGCGAGCGCGCGCTACGTCGCGGATCGCACGATGGTGATGTACGCCGGCCACATCGTGGAGGGCGCGCCGAGCGAGGAGCTGATGCAGCAGCCGGCGCACCCGTACACGAGGCTCCTGCTCTCGGCGGTTCCGGATCCCAACGGCTCGATCCGCGGTGAGCTCCCCGCCCGGTCCGGGGCGCCGAAGCTCATCAACCCGCCGCCGGGCTGCCCCTTCGCGGACCGCTGCCCGAGCGTGATGAACACGTGCCGGGAGCAGATGCCTGGGGCCGTCGACGTCGGTTCGGGGCACTGGGTCCGCTGCCACCTCTACGCGCCCGGCTCCGTCATCGCGCCCTCCGCGCTCTACGATCGCACGGTGCCCGCCTCCGCCGAGGCCGGCCCTCTCTAGAGCGGTGGTCACCCGCTTCGGATACGGGCCCATCTCGACGTTTTCGGTGCTCAGCGCACCGGAGTGCGCTTCCGCGCCGAAAACGCCGATCTGGACCCGTCTCCTGTGCGGGTGACCGCCGCTCTGCGACGTTCGTACCAGGCTCAGCTGAAAACCGCTCTAAGGAGAACGACAAAGCGACATGCCGTCTCTGAGATTTCCCGACAATTTCGTCTGGGGGACCGCGACGTCCTCCTATCAGATCGAGGGGGCTACGAACGAGGACGGCCGCAGCGAGTCCATCTGGGATCGCTTCGCGAAGACGCCCGGTCAGATCGTCGACGGGACCAACGGCGACGTCGCGTGCGACCACTACCACCGGTGGCCCGAGGACATCGCGCTGATGAAGAGCCTGGGCATGATGGCCTACAGGTTCTCGATAGCGTGGCCGCGCATCCTCCCGAACGGCCGGGGCGCGGTGAACCAGAAGGGGCTCGACTTCTACAGCCGGCTCGTCGACGGCCTCCTCGAGGCCGGGATCGAGCCGTACGCGACGCTCTTCCACTGGGACCTGCCGCAGGTGCTCCAGGACGAGGTCGGCGGCTGGCAGCATCGCTCGACGGCGGATGCGTTCGTGGAGTTCGCCGACGTCATCTCGCGGAAGCTCGGCGATCGCGTGAAGAAGTGGATCACGCACAACGAGCCGTGGTGCACGGCGTTCCTCAGCTACGAGAAGGGGATCCACGCGCCGGGCGGGCGCGATTTCAAGAAGGCCCTGGCGGTGAGCCATCACCTCCTGCTCTCCCACGGCCTCGCGGTGCCCGTCGTGCGCAAGAACTGCCCCGGCGCCGAGGTGGGCATCACGCTGAACATGAACTACGCGATGCCCGCGTCGCCGAGCGCCGCCGACTACGACGCCTGCCGCCACTACGACGGGTATTTCAACCGCTGGTTCCTCGATCCGCTGTACGGCCGGCGTTACCCCGCGGACATGATCGAGGACTACATCGCCCTGGGCCACCTCCCGCCGGAGGGGCTGACGGTGTGCAAGCCGGGCGATCTCGAGATCATCGCCACGCAGTGCGACTTCCTCGGCCTCAACTACTACTCGCGCGCGGTGCTGCGGAGCAGCAAGGTGCCCGAGGAGCAGAACCTGCCGAGGACGGTGCACGTCGCGCCGCTCTCCGAGCAGACGGAGATGAACTGGGAGGTGTACCCGGAAGGGCTGCGGCGGCTGCTGCTCCGGCTGCACGTGGAGTACGGCGTGCCGAAGCTCTACGTGACGGAGAACGGCGCGGCCTACTCGGCCGGGCCCGACAAGGACGGCCGCGTCGCGGACACGCAGCGGCTCCAGTTCCTGCGCGATCACTTCGTCGCCGCGCGGCGCGCGATGGACGCCGGGGCGCCGCTCGCGGGGTACTTCGTGTGGTCGCTGATGGACAACTACGAGTGGGATCGCGGCTACTCCCAGCGGTTCGGCATCGTCTGGGTGGACTACGAGACCCAGCGGCGCACCCCGAAGGACAGCGCGCTCTGGTACAAGGGCGTCATCGCGGCCAACGCGGTCGACGACGGCTCCTCGCAGGCGACCTGACCGGCGACGCGCCGCGGATCGCGCGGCGCACAGCGGCCCCGACAGCGGGGAGCATGTCCGTGTGATACGGGCTCAGCCGCTGGGCAGGCGAGTGAGGCGTACGAGAGTACGCCGCAGCGAGCTTCACTCTGCGGATGAGCCAGTCGCGCACGAAGATGCGCGCCGCGATGGCGTCGTCACGTCACGCGGAGCACCTCGTCCAGGGAGGTGACCCCCTCCTTCACCTTGGCGAGCCCGGCCTCGCGGAGCGGCACGAGCCCCACCCTGCGCGCGGCGTCGCGGTACGCGCGCTTTCCCGCCCGCGCCTTCACGAGATCCCGCAGGTCGTCGTCGAGCTCCAGCATCTCGAACAGCCCCATGCGCCCCCGGTAGCCCGTCATGTGACACGTCTGGCACCCGACGCCGCGCTTCAGCTCGGCGCCCTTCTCGATGAGGACCTTGTCCTCTTCGCCCGTCACGGCGGCATCGAGCTCGTACGTCTCCGCGCACTCCTCGCAGAGGCGCCGCACGAGCCGCTGCGCGATCACGGCGAGCAGCGCGTTCGCCACGATCCACGACTCGGCGCCGAGGTCCACGAGGCGCGCGACCGTGTCCACCGCGTCGGAGGTGTGCAGCGTCGACAGCACGAGGTGCCCCGTGAGGCTCGCCTGCAGCGCGATCTGCGCCGTCTCGGGATCGCGCATCTCCCCGACCATGATGACGTCCGGGTCCTGCCGCAGGATCGCGCGCAGGCCCGTCGCGAACGTGAAGCCCTGCCTCGGGTTTGTCTGCCCCTGCGTGATGTCGGCGAACTCGACCTCGATCGGATCCTCCAGCGTGACGATGCTCAGCTCGCTCGTCTTCATCACCTTGATCAGCGAGTAAAGCGTCGACGTCTTGCCGGACCCGGTCGGCCCGCACACGACGATCAGCCCCGAAGGCCGGTCGGCGAGCCGCTCGAGCCGCGGCAGATCCCCCTCGCTGAGCCCGAGCTTGTCGAGCGCGATCAGCTGGTGGCTCAGCAGCACGCGCAGCACGAGCGTCTCGCCGTGGATCGCGGGGAACGTGGAGGCGCGCAGGTGGATGAGCGGGTGGCCGTGCAGCTCCAGGCTGAACTGGCCGTCCTGCGGCAGGCGCCGCTCGGTCATGTCCATCCGCGCGAGCACCTTCACGCGCGAGGTGAGCGACGGCGCGATCTCGATCGGGATCTGCCCTTGCGCCACCATCACGCCGTCGACGCGGTAGCGCACGCGGATGCCGTCGCGCTTCGGCTCGACGTGGATGTCGCTCGCGCCCATCGAGACCGCGCGGCGGACCAGGTGATCGAGCACCTTGACCGCGTCGAGCTCCTCGGACTGCGTGGGGGGGCGGCTGTTGCTCATCGCGCGCCTCCCTTGCCGACGACGTCGATCGTGCGGAGCGAGACCATCTTGAGCTCGTCGGAGGGGGGGAACGTCGCCCAGACGCTGACGCCGTAGCGCCCTGGCCGCCCGCGGTCGTCCAGCGGGACCTGGATGTCGAATCGATTGCCGGTCACCTGCAGAGGAATAGGCGTCTTGAAGCCCTTCGGGAAGAACGTCGCGTAGGGGGGCGGGATCGGGTATCCGCCCATCTTGAGCAGCTTCTCCGGCTTGATCGGCTTCCCCGGCTCGACCCGCGAGATCCCGACGCCCGCGATCTTCGCCGGCGCCGCGATCTCGCCGCCCACCCGGATCACCTCGCCGATCTTCGCCTGCCTGGGCAGCGGCTGGTACGTCCCGTAGTCGTCGACGAACTCCTGCGCCAGGCAGGCGATGTCGAACCCCTTGGCCTTGGCCAGCCCGACGCCGAGCGACGTGTGCGACGCTGTGAGCACGTTGCGCCGGTGCCCGTCGGCCGGGGGCTTCTCGTTCATGAAGGCCTGGTGGACGCGCTCGAGGCTCTCCGCCGTGAAGCGCGGATCCGGATCGAGCTCGCGGGGGATCGCGTCGGCGAAGCAGCCGGCGTTCTCCATCGGGAACCCGTCGCCGCCCGCGGCCGTGTAGCGCTCCTCCGGGACCGAGCCGTCGCTCCCCCAGTGGCCGGTGAAGCCGATGCGGACCATGTCCTCGGCGTGCCGCCGCCCCGCGCGCGCCGCGGTCTCGTCCCACCGCACGGGCGGCAGCTTGTGCGCCGCGCGATCGCGATTCACGAGGGCGAGCACGTACCGCCCCGCCTCCGCGCGGGTCATCCGCTGGCCCGGCGCGGGCGGGGCCTGGGTGCCCTGGGGTTCGACGTCGGCGACCGCGCCGGTGGCCTCACGCTCCGAGGGGCGCGCGCCCTCCTCCGTCGCACCCTCTCTGGCCTTGGCGCCGGAGGGCCCTTCCGCCGGCTCTTTCGCGGCGCTCGCGCCGCACCCGAGCGCGAGCGCGCTCGCGGCGACGAGCCCGAGCCAGAGCGCGCCGGACCGGCGCTCTCGCTGACCCTCCATCGCTCCTGTCCTGCTTCTCCTTGTGACTCCGATGATCGCGCGCATCGTTGCGACCGTAGCGCTTCGCTCTCGCACACGCACCCGCGAGCGCCGCCGCCCTGGGGCGCACGGCGGCGTGTACGGCGGCGCGGTCGAGGTGGTAAGCGATGCGCTACGTGAGCACGTCGTCATCGTCGCAGGGCGCGGTCGCCGCGCACCCGCCCGGGGCCTCCGCGATCGTCCTCGCCGCGGAGCGCGACGGGCGCGGGGCGAACCCGACCGCGGGCGTCCTGTGGATGATCCTGGCCCAGGCGCTCTTCGCCGCGATGAACGTCCTCGCGCGGCTCTCCTCGGAGCACGCGCCGTGGCCCGAGGTGGCGGCGTCGCGCACGCTGGTGGGCGCGGCCACCGCGCTCTGCGTCGCGCTCGTCCGCGGGGCGCCGCTCTCCGTGGGCCGGGGCGACCGGCGCCTCGCGTGGGCGCGCTCGCTCTGCGGCACCGGGGCGATGCTCTGCGGCTTCTACACGCTCGGCACGCCGCAGATCGCGCTCGGCGACGCGGTCACGCTCGGCGCGACGAGCCCGATCTTCGTCGCGATCCTCGCGCCGCGGCTGCTCGGCGAGCGGTCGAGCCCGCGCCTCTGGCTCGCGACCCTGCTCGCCTTCGCGGGCGTCGGGCTGGTCGCCGCGCCGAGGCTCGCGATCGCGGGCGAGATCGCGCTCGTCGCCACGCTCGGCGCCGTCTTCTCGGCGTTCGCCATGATCTGGCTGCGCAGGATCGGCGCCGGCGGGGAGCGCGCGAGTCCCGAGGCGATCGCGCTGCACTTCTCGCTCGTGGCGAGCGCCGCGATGGTCGTGCTGTCGATCCCGGTCTGGCGGACACCCGACGCCCTCGGCGCCCTCCTGCTGATCGGGACGGGGCTCGCCGGCGGCCTTGCGCAGCTCGCGATGACGCGCGCCTATGCGCTCGACAGCGCGGCGCGCATCGGCGCGATCGGCTACGTCGGGGTCGTCCTGTCGCACGTGCTCGCGGCCGCCTGGCTCGGCGAGAGCCCGTCGGCGGACCAGCTGCTCGGGGCGGCGCTGGTCATGGCGGCCGGCCTGTGGCTCGCTGCCCAGGCGCTGCGCGACGCGCGGCGGCCGGCGCGTTGACCGGGATCCACCTCGCGTGAGATAGCGGAGCTCCGCTCAAGGAGGATCTGAATGAAAGCGTTCGCTCTCCAGGGTTCGTTCGGTCTCGACGCGCTCCGCCCGATCGATCTTCCGGATCCGGAGCCAGGGCCCGGGCAGATCGTCCTCCAGATGAGGGCGGCGTCGCTCAACTTCCGCGACCTGCTCGTGGCGAAGGGGCTCTACAACCCGAAGTTCCCGCTGCCGCTCATCCCGCTCTCCGACGGGGTCGGCGACGTCGTCGCCGTGGGGGACGGGGTGACGCGGGTGAAGGTGGGCGATCGTGTGAGCCCGATCTTCAACCAGAGCTGGATCGACGGGGACCTCTCCGCGGACAAGGCGAGGAGGGCGCTCGGCGGGGAGCTGGCCGGCGTGGCCGCGGAGCGGGTGCTCCTCGATGAGCAGGGGGTCGTCGCGGTCCCGCAGCACCTCACGGACGAGGAGGCCGCGTCGCTGCCGTGCGCCGCGGTGACCGCCTGGAACGCGCTCTTCGTGGCGAGCCACGTCAAGGCGGGCGATACGGTCCTCGTGCAGGGCACGGGCGGCGTCTCGATCTTCGCGCTGCAGTTCGCCCGGCTCGCGGGCGCCCGCGTCATCGTCACCTCGAGCAGCGACGAGAAGCTCGAGCGCGCGAGGTCGCTCGGCGCGTCGGAGACCATCAACTACCGCACGAACCCCGACTGGGACGCCGCCGCGCTCTCGCTCACCGGCGGCGTGGGGGTGGATCACGTGATCGAGGTCGGCGGCGCGGGCACGTTCGCCCGTTCGCTCCGCGCGGTCCGGTTCGGCGGGCGGGTGAGCGTCATCGGCGTGCTCACGGGCGGCGCGCCCGGGGACGTCAGCCTGTTCCCCATCCTGATGAAGCAGATCACCGCGCAGGGCATCTTCGTGGGGTCGCGGGCGATGTTCGAGGACATGAACCGCGCGATCGCGGCGAGCGGGCTCCGGCCTGTCGTCGACCGCGTGGTCCCCGTCGCCGAGCTGCGCCAGGCGATCGAGTCCATGGCGAGCGGCGCGCACTTCGGGAAGATCGCGATCCGGTTCTGAGGGAGCCGACCGCGGCAGGCCGCGTCCCTCCGGCGCGGTTGCTGGTCAGCCTTGCCCGAGAAAGATCACAGCGAGGCGGGGAGGCAGGGAGATTTCCTAGGTCTTTTCTCCCTGCCTCCCTGTTCAAATTCGATCAGTACCCGGAAGTGGCCTCGTCAGCCCAAGTCGTTTACGAGTCGTCTACGAACGGATTCCGCGGCCGGCCGCTCGCCTGCGCCGCGCGAGAGGTGGTGGACGATGCGGCTCGATCTGGAGCTCGAGGTCCTGTGTGGTCAGCTCATCGTGGGCGGCTTCGACGGCGCGGAGCCGCCGGCCCGGTACCTGAAGGCGCTCGCCGAGGGGCGGCGGGGCGGCGCGATCCTGTTCCGGCGCAACGTCCCTGACGTGGCCGCCACGGCGCGGCTCTGCCAGGCGCTCGCCGCGGCGGGCGGACCCGATCGGCCTCCCTTCCTCGGCATCGATCAGGAGGGGGGCCGCGTGACCCGCTTGCCCGCGCCGTTCCTGACGCTGCCCTCGATGCGCTCGCTCGGCGAGCTGGGGGACCTCCCGCTGCTGCGCCGCGCGGCGCGCGCCGTCGCGTCCGAGCTCCGGGCCGTCGGCATCAACCTGAACTTCGCTCCGGTGCTCGACGTCGACTCGAACCCGGCGAACCCGATCATCGGCGACCGCGCGTTCGGCCGCGATCCCGGCGCGGTCGCGCGGGGCGCCGTCGCGTTCCTGGAGGGGCTCCAGGAGGAGGGCGTGCTCGCCTGCGGCAAGCACTTCCCCGGGCACGGCGACACGGCGCTCGACAGCCACCTCGCGCTCCCGAGCATCGCGCACGGGCGCGGCCGCCTCGACGAGATCGAGCTGCCGCCGTTCCGCGCGGCGTGCGGCGCCGGCGTCGCCTCGCTCATGACGGCGCACATCGTCGTCGAGGCGCTCGATCCCGGCGTCCCGGCGACGCTCTCGCGCGCCATCTGCACCGACCTCCTGCGCGGCGAGATCGGCTTCGAGGGGGTGCTCTTCTCGGACGATCTCGAGATGGCCGCGATCGCCGCGAACTACGCCGTCGAGGAGGCCGCCGCCGCGGCCGTCTGGGCGGGCTGCGACGCGCTCCTCGTCTGCCACAGCGAGGACCTGCAGGATCGCGTCCACGAGGCGCTCGTGCGCAAGGCCGAGCGCGAGCCGCGCTTCCGCGACCGCTGCGCCGAGGCGGCCGCGCGCTGCCTGGGCGTGCGCCGGCGGTGCCCGCCGCGGCCGGTCTCCTCGCCGGCGGCGCTCGCGGAGATCGTCGCCGGGCCCGCGTCCCGGGCGGTGCTCGAGGACATCGGGCGGGCGCGGGCCGCGGGGGCGGCGACGTGACCGCGCCGCCGGGCGCCGCGTGTGCGGAGGCCGCGCAGCACCCCGAGCGCCCGTTCGCCATCACCGCGCGCCGGCTGGTCACCTGCGACGCGTCCCGCGCCTCGGCCGGCGATCCCCTCGGCGTGATCGAGGACGCCGCGATCGTGGTGCGAGGCGGCGCGATCGACGCGGTCGGCCCGCGGCACGAGATCCTGCGGCCCGAGGCCGGCGTGCCGATCGCGATCGAGGCCGCCGGGGTCGTCACGCCCGGGCTCGTCGACTGCCACACGCACGCGCCCTGGATCGGCTCGCGGGACGCCGAGTACGCGATCCGCATGGCCGGCGGCGACTACGAGGCGATCGCGGCGGCCGGGGGCGGCATCGTCGCGAGCATGCGCGCGGTGCGCGCCGCGGCGGCCGGCGAGCTCGCGGACACGCTCCGCGCCCGCCTCCGCCGGATGGCCGCGCTCGGCGTGACCACCGTGGAGGCGAAGAGCGGCTACGGCCTCGACGAGGCGACGGAGCGCAAGCAGCTCGAGGCGGTCGCCGAGGCGGGGAGGGACGCGCGCCTGCCCCGCGTGGTGCCGACGTACCTCGCGCTGCACGCGCTGCCCCCGGAGGCGGGCGGCGACCGCGCGGCGTACGCCGGGGCCGTCGCGCGCTCCTGGCTGCCCGCGATCGCGGCGGCCGGCCTCGCGCGCTACGTCGACGCGTACATCGACCGGGGCGCGTTCTCGGCGGACGAGGCGCGGCCCGTGCTCGAGCGGGCGCGCGCGCTGGGGCTCGGCGTGCGCGTGCACGTCGGGCAGTTCGCGGAAGTCGGCGGCGCCGTGCTCGCGGCCGAGCTCGGCGCCGCGTCGGCCGATCACCTCGAGCACGTCGCGCCGGAGGGCATCGCGGCGCTCGCCCGGGCAGGCGTCGCCGCCGCGCTCCTGCCGGTGGCGAGCTTCACCCTGCGGCAGGAGCCGCCGCCCGTCGCCGCGCTCCGGGCCGCCGGCGTCCCGCTGATCGTGGGCAGCGACGCGAACCCCGGCACGGCGCCGACCGAGAGCCTGCCGCTCGCGCTCGCGCTCGCGGTGCGGCTCTACGGGCTCACGGTCGCGGAGGCGATCCTGGGCGCGACGCGCGAGGCGGCGGCCGCGCTCGGCCTCGGCGGCGTGTGCGGCGCCGTCCGTCCGGGGCTGCGCGCGGATCTCGCCGTGTGGGACCTGCCCCACGAGAACGCGATCGTGCAGCCCTGGGGCGCGCCCCGCGCGCGGGCCGTGCTGCGCGACGGCGAGGTCATCGCGGCGGCGCGCTGAGGCAGCCGCAAGTCAAGCCTGGACGCGCGTGCACCCTGCGCGTATGCCGCGCCCATGACTGAGACGCAGAGCCCTGTCGCTGTCCCGAGCCGCACGGACAGCTCGTTCGATCCGGTCCCGCTCCTGGCCGAGGAGCTGAGCCTCCCGCGCCAGGGGGTCTCGGCGGTGGCCAAGCTGCTCGCCGAGGGGGCGACGGTGCCGTTCATCGCCCGTTACCGCAAGGAGGCGACCGGCGGGCTCGACGAGGTGCAGATCCGCGCCATCGAGGAGCGCCGCGCCTACCTCATCGAGCTCGAGGAGCGCCGCGCCACGGTGGTCACGGAGATCCAGAAGCAGGGCAAGCTCACCGACACGCTCGCGTCGAAGATCCGCGCCTGCCGCACCAAGGCCGAGCTCGAGGACCTCTACCTCCCCTACAAGCCGAAGCGCCGCACGCGGGCCATCATCGCGAAGGAGCGGGGCCTCGAGCCGCTCGCGGACCGCATGTGGTCGCAGCCGGGCGACGGCAGCCCCGAGGAGGAGGCCCGCGCGTTCGTCAGCGCCGAGAAGGAGGTCCCCGACACGGCGGCCGCCCTCTCCGGCGCGCGCGACATCTGCGCCGAGCGCATCGCCGAGCACGCCGACGTGCGCAAGCTCGTCCGCGAGGCCTACGCGAAGGAAGGCGTCATCAAGGTCCAGAAGAACGAGGAGCACGCGGCCAAGCAGACGAAGTTCGACATGTACGGGAGCTTCGAGGAGCCCGTCGCGAACATCCCGTCGCACCGCTACCTCGCGATCCGCCGCGGCGAGGCCGAGGGCGTGCTCCGCGCCTCGATCGAGCTCGCGCCCGAGCCGCTCGTCCCGCCGATCCACGCCGCGGTGGGGCTGAAGCCGAAGTCGCCGTGGGCCGGCGAGCTCACGAAGGCCGCGGACGACGCGGTGAAGCGGCTCCTGCTCCCCGCCGTCCAGAGCGACGTGCGCGTCGACCTCAAGATGCAGGCCGATCGCGCCGCGGTCGACGTCTTCGCCCAGAACCTCCGCGAGCTCCTCCTCGCCGCGCCCTTCGGCACGAAGGCGGTGCTCGGCATCGACCCGGGCCAGCGCACCGGGTGCAAGTGCGCCGTCGTCGACGAGACGGGCAAGCTCCTCGAGCACACGACGATCTACCTGGTCGGGAGCAGCGACTCGCTCGAGCGCGCGCGCCAGGACCTGCGCCGCATCTGCCGCAAGTACCCGCTCCGCGCGGTCGCGGTGGGCAACGGCACGCACGGCCGCGAGACCGAGGCGTTCGCGAAGGACGTGCTCGCGTCCGAGGGGTTGACCGAGCTGTTCTGCGTCCCGGTGAGCGAGGCGGGCGCGAGCGTCTACTCGGCGAGCGAGGTCGCGCGCGAGGAGTTCCCCGACCTGGACCTCACGGTGCGCGGCGCGATCAGCATCGCCCGCAGGCTGCAGGATCCGCTCGCGGAGCTCGTGAAGGTCGACCCGAAGAGCATCGGCGTCGGCCAGTACCAGCACGACGTCTACCAGGGCCTGCTCGCGAGGAAGCTCGACGAGGTGATCGAGAGCTGCGTCAACCTGGTCGGCGTCGAGCTCAACACCGCGAGCGCCCCGCTGCTCGCCCGCGTCGCCGGCATCGGCCCGAGCCTCGCGAAGAAGATCGTCGCCCACCGCGACCTGCACGGCGCGTTCAAGAGCCGCAAGGGGCTGCTCGACGTCCCCGGCGTCGGCCCGCGGACGTTCGAGCAGGCGGCGGGCTTCGTGCGGGTCCGGGGCGGGGAGCACCCGCTCGACGCGAGCGCCGTACACCCGGAGCGCTACGGCCTCGTCGAGCGCATCGCGGCGGACCTCGGCGTGCCGGTCGGGTCGCTCATCGGCGACACGGCGGCGATCGCGCGGATCGATCCGAAGAAGTACGAGGCCGGCGACGTCGGCTCGTTCACGCTGAACGACATCCTGAGCGAGCTGAAGAAGCCGGGCCGCGACCCGCGCGCCACGTTCGAGCCGCCGAAGTTCCGCGACGACGTGCGGACGATGGAGGATCTCAAGCCGGGCATGGAGCTCGAGGGCGTGGTGACCAACGTCACGGCGTTCGGCGCCTTCGTCGACGTCGGCGTCCACCAGGACGGCCTCGTGCACGTCTCGCAGCTCGCGGACAGGTTCGTGAAGGACCCGAACGAGGTCGCGAAGGTGGGCGAGAAGATCAAGGTGCGCGTCCTCGAGGTCGACCTCGTGCGCAAGCGCATCTCGCTCACGGCGAAGAAGGGCGGCGCCCCCGCCGGCGCGCGTCCCCAGGCGGGCGGCGCTCCCGCCGGCGGCGACGCGCGCGGCCGCAACGATCGCAACGACGGCCGCCGTCCGGCCCAGGGGCAGCAGGGGAAGGGGCAAGGGCAGGGGAGCTCATCGGGCGGCTTCCGCAACAACCCGTTCGCGGATCTGCTCCGAAAGTGAGCGTCGCTCTGGGGCGTGCCTGCCGGAGCTCCGGGGGCACGCCCTAGAAGCCGTGCTCGGCGAAGAAGCGCTCGATCCGGAGCGAGACGAGCTCGGGGAACTCGATCGCGGTGGTGTGGGTCCCGCCGCGGACCACGAGGATCTCGGCCATCGGGATGCGGCGCGCCATCGACTGCGCCAGCGCCCTGGGGGTGAACGCGTCGCGGTCGCCGGTGATGAGCAGCGTCGGTACGTCGATCTGCTCGAGCACGTCCTCGGCGTCGTGGGCGTCCAGCGCGCGGAGGTTGCTGAAGAGCGCGTCCATGTCGAGCTGGCCGAACGGCTTCACGAGCTCGGCGAACGCCTCGCGGTCGAGCGTCTTCCCGAGCAGCCCCATTCGCTTCAGCCACAGCACGGCGTCCGGCGGGTCGATGGTGCTGCCCGTCACCCGGGTCGCCAGCGTGTGAGCGCGCGCCGCGAGCGCCACGAGCTGCGGCAACAGCCGCCCGAGCCCCGGCAGCGGCCCCATCGTCTCCAGCGGCCGGCGGTACGTGCCGTTCAGCAGGACCAGGTTCGCGGCGAGCCCCGGGAGCCTGCGGAACGCCTCCAGCGCCACCTGGACGCCCACGCTCCATCCCATCAGCGAGGCGTGCCGGATCCCTTCGACAGCGAGGATCGCCTCCAGGTCGCGGACGTGGTTCGCGACCGCATAGGCCTCCGGCACGTCGGGCGACGGGCGTTTCGAGGCGTACATCCCGCGGTAATCCCACGTGATGAACCGGTACTGGTCGGAGAGGTACTCGACCTGCGCCCGCCAGGCGAGGCACGGCCCGCCCAGCCCGTTCAGCAGGACCACCGTGTTCGCCCCCTCGAACGGCGGCGGCGTCACGCGGTAGGCGATGTCGGTTCCATCGAAGCTCGTGACCCGCCGGGTCTCCATCCGGATCGAGGGCCGCCGCGAAGGCGGTACCCGCGGACCTCCGCCGGAGGAAGAAGGCGGCGCGCGCCGTCCGCCGCCGGAGGAAGGGGGTGGCGGCGCTTGCCGCCTGCCGGAAGAAGCCGCGGGCGGCGCCTGCGGTCCGCTGCCGGAGGGAGAGGGGGGTCGCGGCGGCCGACCCCCGCCGAACTTGAACGACACCATGAGCCCCCTGCTTCCTACCCGGTCCCTTTGCGGAGGGCCAGGTTGCCGGCGGTCGCCCGCGGCATGATCGGGGACCCGGTACACGTCCAGCGAGGGCGCAGCGGCAGGCCGGCGGAGGCTGCCGTCGGGCCGGATGGCTCGTGCAGTCTGGCGATCGCCCGTCGAAACACATCCTGCGCTGCGATCGCCATCGCGTTGACATTCCAGGCGGCGCGCCGCTAACGTGCCCGGCGGGTTGTCCGCTCGCCCGGCGCTCCCGTCGTGTTGCTGATCTTTCCCTCCCCGCTCCCATGTCGGTCTGTTGGAGGCCGGCCCGTGTCGTCTTCTGTTGCCGCTCGCGCAGGGGCAGCTCCGGTTCGGGCCGTGGTGGGTCGATTCCCTTGGGCGAGCCGGAATTCTCAGCGCGAAGTGGTGCAGCGATCCCGTCCTCGAGGAGCCGATGGCTGAAGAAAAGAAGAAGAGCAAAATCGATCTGAAGGCTCGGCTTGGCAAAACGGCGGTAGGCGGGGCACCGGGAGCGGCCGTCCCCCTTCCCGTGCCTGGCCCGCAGCCCGGATCGGGGCCGCCTCCCGACATGAACGCGGGCCCGGTCGGCATGCCCTCGCCGCATCCGAGCGCTCGGCCGCCGATGCCCTCCGTCGGAGGCATCGCGCCCCCGCCCGGGATCTCGCCAGGCATCCCGTTGCCTCCGTTCGCGCCGGCGCCGCGTCCTGTGATCCAGACGCCCCCGCCCAAGCCGACGGCGGCCGCGCAGACCATCAAGGTCGAGGTCGGTGAGGAGGTCGAGCAGGAGCGCCGGAAGGCGTCGAAGAAGACGGCGCTCTACGCCGGCCTCGCGGCGGTCGTGGGCATCGGCGTGGGCTTCGCCATCGGCGGCGCGAAGGAGCGCGGCGATCGCGGCAAGCTCGCGGTCGAGGGCGCCGCGGCGCTCGAGAAGGACGTGAAGGCCGCCAACGAAAAGATGGCGGAGCTGAAGGAGAAGCTCGATGCGGGCCGGACGGCGCTCGAGGGGAAGAAGTTCCCCACGGAGCTCGTGAGCCAGCTGGGCGGCATCAACGTCCCGTTCGATGCCACAAACCTGGAGGGCAAGCAGATCGGCGGCCTCCCGGGGCGGGTGATGCGCCAGCTCCTCGCCTACACAACGGCGGTCCAGGATCTCAACAAGACAAAGGACAGCCTCAAGAACGTCCTTACGGCCGCGCAGGCTCCCGTCGAGAAATCGTGGAAGGAGCAGGAGGAGCCGGTCGTGAACTTCTCGGTGGTCTTCCGCCGGGACGGCGACAAGACGCTGGCCGAGCTCGTTCCCAACAAGGCGCCGTTCCCGTTCGGCAAGGACTGGCCGGCGAAGTACACGGTGAGCCGTCTCGAGCGCACGCAGCAGGGCATGAAGGCTGCCGAGAAGGAGGCCACCCGCTGGACGAAGGGCGACATCGCCGGCGGCGATCTGCAGGCCCTCCCGGTCGATCCTCAGTCCGTTGCCGGCCTCACGAGCGAGCAGATGGTCTTCCGGCTCGCCAGCGCGATGGCGGACATCCGCAAGACGCTCGATGGCAACAAGGACAACCCCGTCGAAGAGACGCCCGGCCTCATCAAAGAGGGCGACGATCTCGCGAACGAGCTCCACAAAATCTCCCTCGCCCGCTGAGCGGCACGCGCCCGCTTCGGATACGGGCCCACCTCGACGTTTTCGGTGCTCGGCGTACGGGAGTACGCCTGCGCGCCGAAAACGCCGATCTGGGCCCGTCTCCTGTGCGGGCACGCGCCGCTCGGCCACGCAAATCGGAAGAACCGCGCCCGGAGGTTTCCCTGGCCTGGCGGTCGAGGAGAGCCGTTCCTGAAGGGGCGGGGATCCTCCAGGGATGACGTCAGGCCCGGAGCGAGGGGGGTCGTCGCGCGGCACGGCGCGGGGATGGGCCGATGTCCGAGCGGGAGGGGAAGGAGGGGGATCCTCCCGGGATGACGCTAGGCCCGGAGCGAGGGGGGGCGTCGCGCGGCACGGCGCGGGGATGGGCCGATGTCTGAGCCCAAATGACAAAGCTCCTCCGGCGAAGCCGGAGGAGCTTTGTCATTTGGGCGAGTTCGGCGGGGCCCCGCGCCGTGCCGCGCGACGCCCCCCCTCGCTCCGGGCCGTGCCGCTTGGCAGTGCCTCCCCGCGCGCGGCCTGCCGCTTCAGGCAGCGCCGCCGGCGCCCATCGCTCGGGGGCGGACGATCTCCACCTTTCCGATGTGCCGCTCGTCGCTGTCCCGCACGATGAAGCGCAGCCCGAACTTGCTCACGGCCGTGCCCACCTCGGGCACCTTGCCCACGTGCTGCGTGATCATCCCGCCGAGCGACTCGTACTTTCCCTCCCGGTCGAGCTCCGCGCCCAGGTAAGCCGAAAGATCGCTCATCGACACGGCAGCGTCCGCGACAAGCCGCCCATCGCCCAGATCCTGGATGGCCGCCCCGTCGTCCGTCTCGTCGTGCTCGTCCCGGATGTCGCCGACGATCTCCTCGAGCACGTCCTCCAGGGTGACAATCCCCGACATCCCACCAAACTCGTCGACAACGATGGCGAGGTGCTGTCTCCGGCTCTTCATCTCGCGGAGCAGGGAGGAGAGCGGCTGCGACTCGGCGACGAAATTGGCCGGGCTCCGCGTGATCTCCCGGAGCGTCGTGTTCTTGAGCCGGCGCTCCTCGAGGACCTTGAAGAGGTCCTTCGCGTAGAGCAGACCAGCGATGTTGTCGGTCTGATCCTTGTATACCGGATATCTCGAGTGCCCACTCTCGGTGACGATCTCCAGCACCTTCTCGAGCGGAGTGGAGATCTCGATGGCCTCGACCTTGGAGCGCGGCACCATCACGTCCCGCGCCGTGAGATCGGCGAACTCGAGCACATTCCGGATCATCTCCGCCGGCTCTCGCCCGAACAGACCAGAGCGCTCGACCTCATCGACGAGGATCTCGACCTCCGCCTCGGCAACCCGCGGGTCCGACGGCTGCTCACCATCCCGCGGCCCCAGCTTGGAGCCGATCCAGCCGAGCGGTACAGCGAGCGGGAGCATCGCGATTTCGAGGGGGCGCAAGAACCGCACCGCCATCGATGCTGCCCGATCGGCGTGCTTGCGGCCCAGCGTGGAGCTGACCTCGTAAAGGGCTCCGCTGACGACGATCGTGGTCGCCAGCCCGAGATAGAGCGCAGCACCAGGGACGATCCGCCCGAAGAAGAGGTCGAAGCAGGCGGCCGTCAGGCTGGTCGAGACGACCCAGCCGAGCAGGTAGCGGGAACGGAGCTTGGCGTCTTCTTGACGAATCCGCTCGTAGGCGGCCTTCGTCGGGCCCGTCGACTGCTCAATCAGCGCGCCGAGCCTTGTCGCGCTCAGCGTCGTCAGTGCGGTGTCGGCGCCGACGAACAGCGAGCCAAGTACAGCAGAGAGAACTGCAGCGCCGAGCGCTGGCAATGGAACGAAATCGGGACTCAAACAGAGGCTCCTAACGGACGAATCGTAACGGAACAGGCGAGGGGAGCGCAACCGGGCCCGGACGCGAAATCTCGGGAGATGGCGGAAGCACGCGTTCTGGCCGGTCTCGCTCGAAGGCGGACTCCCCAGCTCGACCGTTCTCGCCGAGCTCGTCCAGTGACATGCGCCGTAGATCTGCCGAAGTCCAGGGAATTGCCGTGTGTTGTGGTTTTCTCTTATCTAGCAGCATTCCCACGCACGTCCGGCGCTCCGGAAAAGCCGCGCAGGACGGAAAATCGAGCCGCAGATGGCGCTGGAGAGGCCTCGGCGTCGCTCCCCTCGGCGATCTCGGCAGCGCCGAGGGCCACCACATAACCATCCGGATCGAGCCACACAACTGTGCCAGGGTGCGCAGGTGCTACCGAGAAGTCGGATTCGGTGAGCGATTGCCCCATACGCGCGCGCCGCGCGCCTTGCTCGGTCAGGCGGGCGACCGGCAGGCTCGCGGCGGCTGCCTCGGCGAGCGGGCGCAGCGACGCGCGCAGCGCCTCGGCGCCGGCGTCGAGCGGCACGGCCTGCTCCAGCGTGAAGCTGCCGCTCGCCGTGCGGCGGAGCGCGGACAGGTGCGCGGGCACGTCGAGGTGCGCGCCGAGGTCTCGCGCCAGCGAGCGCACGTAATAGCCCTTGCTCACCGCGAGCTCGAGATCGAGCGTGGCGCCCGCGGCCGGCGCGGCGCCCGCGGCCGGCGCGGCGCCCGCGGCCGGCGCGGCGCCCGCGTCCGGCGCAGCGCCCGCGGCCGGCACCCCGAGGAGCGAGCCGGTCCCGCCGCGCGAGGCGCTGGTGACCTCGAGCGATCGTACCTCGACGGCCCGCTCCGCCAGCTCCACCGCCTGGCCGGCGCGCGCGAGGGCATAGCTGCGCTGCCCGGCGACCTTGATGGCCGAGTAGGCCGGCGGCGCCTGGTCCCGCCGCGCGCGCTCCGCCTCGATCGCGGCGGCGATGCGCGGCGCCGCACGCGCGAGCTCCTCGCCGCCGGGGGGCCCGCTGGCCCCGGCGAGCGCGCCGATCTCGGCATCGAGCCACGGCGGCACGGGCTGCGTCGCCGTGATCTCCCCGTCCGCGTCGAGCGTGTCCGTCCCAACGCCGAGGACGACGCGCGCCGTGTAGCGCTTGTCCTGCGCGGTCAGGTAGGGGGCGAGCTTGGTGGCCTCGCCGACGAGCACCACGAGGACGCCGGACGCCATCGGATCGAGCGTCCCGGCGTGCCCGATGCGCTTCACGCCGAGGGCGCGGCGCAGCCGTGCGACGACGTCATGGCTCGTCGGCCCGCGCGGCTTGTCGATCACAAGCACGCCCTCCGGCCGCGCGCCCCTGCTCGTCGCCCGCTCGGGCTCGGGGGGCGGATCCCCTTCGTTTGCGTTCTCGGGCACGGCGGGAGGATTCGCTTCAGCAGTCGCCTTCATCCGAATTCATCCGAACCAGATCGACTTCCGGGTGGCCAGGGTCTCGTCGATGAGCCCCTGGATCGTCGCGCGCACGCGCTCCGCGAGGCGCCGCACCAGGATCTGATCGTCCGCCGCCTCCGGTCCGTACGCGTCGAAGCACATCGGATCGGCCAGGCGGATCTTCCACTTGGTGGGCGCCGGCACGAGCCCCAGCGGTCCGAGCATGGGGAACGTCGGCGTGATGGGCAGGTACGGGATGCCGAGCGCGCGCGTGAGGTGCTCGACCCGGTAGAACAGCGGGTTCGTCTCCTCGGCCCCCACGATGGCGCACGGGACGAGCGGCGTGCGCGTGCGCAGGCAGAGCCGGATGAAGCCGCCGCGGCCGAACCGCTGGAGCTGGTACCGGTCCTTGTAGAGCTTCCCGCTGCCCTTCACGCCCTCGGGGAACACCGCGATGAGCCGCTCGCCCGCGAGCAGCCGCTCGGCGTTCTCCTGGCAGGCCCGCACGGCCCCGAGCCGGTTCATGATCGTGCCGGCGAACGGCAGGTAGTACACGAAGTCGTCGGCCAGCCAGCGGAGCTCCCGCCGCGCCGGGTGCTCCCGCCGCACCGCGGCCCGCAGCATGAGCCCGTCATACGGGATGGGCCCGCCCGAGTGGTTGGAGACCAAGAGGCACCGCCCCTCGCCGGGGATATGCTCGATGCCCTCGAGCTCGATCCGGAAATAGTGCCTGTGCAGGAAGTCGAAGAGCGACCTGTACCGGGCCTCGTACTTCGGATCGAAGCCGAACTCGTCGACCTCCTCCGAGCGGCGGCGCAGGCCGGCGCGGCCCCACTGCCGCAGATAGAAGTCGGTCGACAGGACGTCCCGCGCCGTTCCCGGCTCGGAGAGCGGCGGCTCGCCGATGGATCCGGCCGACGCGGCGAACACGCCGCTCTGGCGCGGGCTCCGCTCGGTCTCGGGCGCGCCTGCCGCCACGCCGCTCGCGTCGTGGGACGGGCCCCCGGCGAGCATCCGCTTGAGCCGCGCCTCGAGCTCCCTGATCTGGCGCTGCAGCTCCTCGGCCGTCACCGGCACGACCGGGGCGTGCGCCTCGGACGACTGCGTCTTCCGCCCGTCCGAGGGCTCCGTCGGGCCGATCGGCGCCAGGTACCGGGCCTCGTCGTCCTCGACGTCGACGCTCGGCACGACCTGCCTGGGCCCCGTCCGATCGGCGCGCCCACGCGTCGACGGCGGAGATCCGTTCCCTGCTTCCTCGAGCTCTCGATCGCGCTCCGTGCCCATCACACACCCCCCGAACCCCATCACGCAGGCGTCTCTTGCAGGAGACGCACGTCCCGAAGCCGCTGCGCGCTCGTGTAATCGAGCAACGCCTCGCGCGTCGTGTAGACCGGCCGGAACCCCATGACCTGCGCCGCCTTCTCGCCGTCCGCCACGCAGAGATAGCGCAGGTACCGCAGGAAGCTGGGCGGCGCGATGGCCGCGTGCGCAGCCCAGAGCCCCGAGACGAGCGGACCGGCGGCGCTGTGCGGCACCGGGACCGCCGTCCGGCCCGCGAGGCGCACGATCGTGGAGAGCGGCAGCACGCCGTCGCCCACGATGTTGAACGTCCCGGGAAAATCGCTGTCGATCGCCAGCTTGAAGGCGGCGATCGCGTCGACCTCGTGGATGAACTGCCACAGCGGATCGAAGCCGAGCATGGTCATGACGAGGCGCCGGGCCAGGAACCGGGTAAGGTAGTTCTGGACCGTCGGGCCGAGGATCGGCGCGGTCCGCAGGATGGTGACGGTCGTGCCCTTGGCTTTCGCGCCAAAGGCGTTGAGCTCGCGCTCGGCGGCCATCTTGTCCGCGAAGAAGCGCTCGTCCGGGTCCGCCCGGAGCGGGTGCTTCTCCGTGAGGAAATTGGGGTTTGTCGGGTGCGCGCCGTAGAGGATCGTCTGGCTCCAGAGGATCAGCTTGCGCAGGCTCGCCTGGCGCGCGCCGTGGAGCAGGTGCATCGTGCCGACCGACTCGAGCTCGTGGGCCCAGGCGGTCGCCGCGGTGGGCGACGACAGGAAGCAGAGGTGGACCAGCGTGTCCACCTGCTCTGCCGCGAGCACCTCGGCGACGCGCTCCTCGGACGCGGGCTCGGTCAGGTCGACCGTGTGCATGCGCAGCTTGGAGCCGCCCGTGTCCGGCGGCTTGATGTCGATGGCCACCACGCGGGCGATGCGCGGGTCCTCCTCGAGGATCCCGATCAGGTTGCGCCCGAGGAAGGACGCGGCTCCGGTGAGCGCGATGACCCGGCCCCCCGGGCCGGACGACGCGCGCCGGCTGGTCGGGATCGGCGAGGCCTCCGCCGCCGCGGACTCCGGGGGTTCACCCGCGCTGCTCGTGGGCGCGCTTCCGTCGACGGCAGACGCAGCGTGATCGACGCGGGCGGCGGAGCTCCGCTCGGTAGCGTCGTGGGCCGCGGCTTCAGGGTGCTCGGACGTGGGAGCCATGCGCCGGGCGCGACACTACCTGGTCGGCCGGCGCGCGCAAGCGCAGCGCGACGGCCGGCTGGGCGCGCCGCGGCGTTGTCACAACACCCGGCGCAGGACGGGATACGGCTCGAACGCGTGCACCTCGGCGAATCCGTTCCTCGTGAACGCCGAGACCGGACCCGTCCACAGCTCCTCGTCGCTCACCGGCTCCTTCGGGCGGCGGGGCAGGGCCTCGAGGGCGCGCGCGCCCCAGCAGGGCGCGATCTCCACCGCGCCCGCGACGAGCGCGGTCGCGACGCCTCGCCGCCGGTGCTCCGGGTGCACGACGGCGCAGCCGATCAGGAAGACGCCGGCGCGATCGCCCGCGAAGCACGGCAGCCCCCGGTACAGGCGGCGCTCGTACGCCTTCGCCACCGCAACGGCGGGCGCGACCTTGAGCCACCCGATGACGTGCGGCGCCTCCGGCGCGAGCGCCACGACGCCGCGCGCCTCGTCGCTCCCCGAGGCGAGCGCCTCGGCGAACTCCCTGCGGTTCTCGCCCTGGCCGTCCGAGCAGCGCGCGAGCCACTCGTTGTTTGTGCCGCCGAAGTGGTAGTACCGGCAGTAGCACGGCGTGCCGGCGGCCTCGAAGAGCGCCTCGAGCCCCGAGAGGTGCTCGGCGCCGGCCGCCGCCACGGTGATCGCGGAGCTCATCGTCGCGCCCCGCTCGTCACGCGCTCGACACGCCCGCGCGCAGCCCGCGCACCGGAGAGATCTGCTCCCACGCGTACGCCGCCCTGCAGAGCCGCGCCTCCTCCAGCGCGGGGCCGATGAGCTGCAGGCCGACGGGCAGCGGGGGCCCGCCGTCCGGCGCCTGCGCGGTCGCGCACGGGACGCTGATCGCGGGCAGCCCCGCCATGCTGGCGGGCAGCGTGTAGACGTCGGCCAGGTACATCGACAGCGGGTCGTCCACCCGCTCCCCCAGCCGGAACGCGACCGTCGGCGAGACCGGCGCCGCGATGAGGTCGACCTCGCGGAACGCCTCGTCGAAATCGCGCCGGATCAGCGTCCTGACCTTCTGCGCGCGGAGGTAGTACGCGTCGTAGTAGCCCGCGGACAGCACGTATGTGCCGAGCAGGATCCGGCGCTTCACCTCCCGGCCGAACCCCTCGCCGCGCGTCCGGCCGTAGAGGGCCTGGAGGTCCGCCTTCCCGCCGCGGTCGCCCTCCACGCGCAGCCCGAAGCGCACGCCGTCGAAGCGCGCCAGGTTGGACGACGCCTCGGCCGTCGCGACGATGTAGTAGGCCGCCACCGCGTACCGCGTGTGCGGCAGGTGCACGGGCTTGATCTCGCAGCCCAGCCCGCGCAGGCCCTCGATGGCCTCCCGCACCTTCGCCTCGACCCGCGCGTCGATGCCCTTCGCGAAGTACTCCTCGGGCACGCCGATGCGCAGGCCCGCCACGTCGCGGCCGCACGCGGCCTCGTACGCGCCCACCGGCGCGTCGAGGCTCGTCGCGTCGCGCGGATCGCGGCCCGAGATCACCTCGAGCAGGCGCGCCGCGCCCTTCACGTCCTGCGCGAAGGGCCCGATCTGGTCGAGGCTCGACGCGAACGCGATGAGGCCGTAGCGGGAGACGCGGCCGTACGTCGGCTTGATGCCGACGACGCCGGTGAGGCTCGCCGGCTGGCGGATGGATCCCCCCGTGTCCGATCCGAGCGAGCCGGGCGTCATCCCCGCCGCCACCGCGACCGCGCTGCCGCCGGACGACCCGCCGGGGATGCGCGACGGGTCCCACGGGTTCTTCACCGGGCCGAAGGCGCTGTTCTCGTTCGACGAGCCCATCGCGAACTCGTCCATGTTGCACTTGCCCGGCAGGATCGCGCCGGCCTCGCGCAGGCGAGCGACGACCGTCGCGTCGTACTGCGGGCGGAACCCGCGCGCAGGGTCGGGCGCCTTCGCCGATCCGCTCGAGCCGTCGCCGCCCGTCGCCGCCCGGGTGAGGATCTTCGAGCCGGCGGTCGTCGGGGCGCCCTCGGTGCAGAGCGCGTCCTTGAGCCCGATCGGCACGCCGGCGAGCGGGCCGAGCGCCTCGCCCCGCGCGCGCCTCGCGTCGAGCGCGCGCGCCGCCGCGAGGGCCTGCTCCCCCTGCACCGTGAGGAAGGCGCCCAGCGCGCCGTCGCGCTGCTCGATGCGCGCGAGCGCGGCCCTGGCCACCTCCTCGGCGCTCACCTCGCCGCGCTGCACGAGCGCCGCGAGCTCCGGGATGGATCGATCGAGGATCGCTGTGTCCATCGCGTTCACCCCTCGTCCACGAACGCCGGAACGGCGAACCCGTCGTCCTCGACCCGCGGCGCTTCCCGCAGGGCCACCTCGCGCGGCAGGCTCGGCGCCTCCTCGTCGGCGCGCAGCGGCAGCCGCTCGATCTGCACGTGCGCCGTCGGCGGCACCGCCGAGACGTCGAGCTCCTCGAGCTGCCGGACGTAGCTGAGGATGTTGCCGAGGTCACCGGTGAGGCGCTCCATTTCCTCAGCGGAGAGATCGAGGTGAGCGAGGCGCGCTATCGTCAGCGCCTCGTCGCGGCGGAGAGGGGGCGAGTCAGCGTTCGACATGGGCGCGCCCGATGTAGCACCGCCGGTTCGTCGGACGCCAGCGCCGCGCGCCCCCGAACCTGGCCGCGGTCCGAAAACGGTGATAACGGCTGCCGCGCGCGCGTCCGGTCGTTCTCGGCCGCCCGGGCACGAGAACCGCCCCTCCGCGCGTTGTTCGCGAATGCAGTCCCCGAAAACGCCCTCCCTGCGCCGCGAGCGCATCGGCATCCTCGTCCTCTGCGCGTCCGCGGCCGTGGCGATGGCGCCCGACGTGGGCGGGGGCGCTCGCGACCGCTCGACCGCGCTCGCCGCGGAGCTCGCGGAGCGGGGCATCGTCGCGGCGGCAGGCGACGTTGTGTGGGTGGATCCGCCGCGCGGCGGCCTCCACCCGTTCGGCGTCAACTCGCGCGCGGTCGCGCGCGGCGCGGTCCGGGGGGAGCCCGCCGATCTGTACCTCGTCGACACGAGGCTCTCGCCGGAAGGCGTCCTGCTCGACGTCTCGGCGATCCACGACCTCACCGAGACGAGCGGCGCGGACGAGTCGAAGCCCGTGCTCCGCGGCGAGGCCCTCGCCTACGTCTCACGCCCGCTGATCGAGGCCGCGTCGCCGACGGTCCACGTGCTCGATCTGGACGGGCAGGAGCTCCCGGCCGGCGCCGAGTGGTCCCTCGCCGAGCGGCTCCAGCACGCCGTCACGAGCTGGCAGGCGACAGGCCGGCTGCGCGGCATCGGCCGGCGGACGTTCGCGATCGACCTCCCCCGAAACGAGGAGCCTGGCGCCGAGGAACCGCGTGAACCGCGCGCCGAGGGGCCTGGCGCCGAGGAACCGCGCGAGCCGCGCGCCGAGTGGCCTGGCGCCGAGGAACCGCGCGAGCCGCGCGCCGAGGGGCCTGGCGCCGAGGAGCCCGACGGGCGGAGCCGCCGCGGGTCGGACGTGGGCGACGCGGGCGACGTCGCGATCGCCCTGGAGAACGACAGCGCGGTCGTCGTCCGCGCGGGCGGCCGCGAGGCGCACCTGCCCCTGCGCGGCGCGGACACGGCGCTGCCCGCGTGGATCCGCGCCGAGGAGTCCGAGGTCGCGCGGCCGGGGAACCTCGTCACGTGGGCGGTCGACCGGGTGCGCATCGTGATCGGCGACGCCGCGATGCAGACGATCAAGGCCGTGGCGTTCACGGCGCTCGATTTCGTCCTTCGCAACAAGGAGGCGGTGACGGGCGACACCGGCGCGGAGGACATCGCCGCGGACCTCGGCCAGAGCGCGCTGGATCCGCCCGTCCGCCAGATCCCGATCGATCCCGAGATCGGCTGGCCGCCGGCGCCGCTCGAGCCGTGGGTGACGCCGCCGCTGCCCGGGGAGGGCCAGTGGAACCCGCAGGGCGGCGACGCCTTCGTGCGCAAGCTCGACGGGCTGCCGCCGGCGTTCATGACCACGTTCCTCCGGACGGACCGCTCGCGCAAGGCGACGCGCGTGTACGTCGCGCTCTGGGACCCGCGCCAGGTGGAGCTCCACATGATGGCGGGCACCGTGGAGCCCAAAGGCGCGACCGGCGAGGCCGGGCCTGGGCTCATCCCGCGCACGCCCGAGGTGATGAAGCGCGTCGTCGCAGCGTCGAACGCCGGCTTCCAGGCGATGCACGGCGAGTTCGGCATGATGGCCGACGGGGTGATGTACCTGCCGCCGAAGCCCTACGCCGCGACGGTGGCCGTCCGGCGCGACGGGAGCACCGTATTCGGGAGCTGGTCGGAGGACGAGACAGTCCCCGAATGGATGCTCTCCTTCCGCCAGAACATGACGGTCATGGTCCAGGACGAGAAATGGAATCCCTTCGGGCGGACGTGGTGGGGAGGCACGCCGCCCGGATGGGCCGACAAGACGCACACGGTCAGGACCGGCATCTGCCTGACCCGGGAGCACTTCGTCGCGTATTTCTATGGCGCCGACGTCAGCCCCGAGGCCCTGTCGCAGGCGATGATCCAGACCCGCTGTGCCTACGGGATCGCGCTCGACATGAACGCGGGCCACAGCGGGCTGGAGTTCTACCGTGTGGCGCCGAGCGGCGAGCTGCCGCCGCTCGGGCGCCCGCTCCAGGGCGAATGGGAGGCCGAGGGCGACGTCTCCGGGCTCTCCGGCTACCGGTTCCGCGGCCGCCGGCTCATCCGCGGCATGGGACTGATGAACTTCCCCCGCTATATCCGGCGGGAGGCGCGCGACTTTTTCTACATGACGCTGCGGCACCTCTTGCCGGGGCCGCCCTTGGCACCCCGCGCGGCCCCGGCCGAGGCGGGGGAGGGCGCCTGGCGGACCCAGGGGCTCCCGCAGCACGGCTTCCCCTATGCGCTCGCCATCACCGAGATCCGCCCCGACCCCGCGCGGCCCGACGTCCGGCTGCGGGTGCTCAAGGTGGACCCGCGGACGGTCACGGCGGCGCCGCTGAGCGAGCCCGGGGCGTCCCCGCCGGCAGGGGCGGGGGCCACCGTGGCGGTCTTCGGCGACGGCGCTGCGGCGCCCGGCGCGGGGCAGGGAGAGGGGTCGAGCATCTGGCACTCGGCCGGGTCCTTCTCCGCCTCGCCGACCCCCCCGGTGCGCGGCGCGGTCCGGATCGCGACGGGGGCGCTCGGCAGCGCGCGGGCCGTGGCCGCTCTCGGCGTCAACGACGAGGACGGGATGCTGATCTACGTCGAGCGGGTGGCGGCCGGACCGTCACCGTCCAGCGCGCCGGACGCCGGGCTCCCGCCGGACGCATCGGCGCCGCCCCCGGCGCACGTCGACCCGCGCGACGCCAAGCTGCTCCAGGATTTTTTGGCGGGGCTCGGCTGCTCCTCGCGGATCTACCTCCCCCGGCCGCTCTCGGTGGCCCTCGGCGGCGATACGGATCTCTCCGGCGCTGCCGTCCATCCGCCGTCAGGCCCGCGCGCCGTCCGGCTCACGCGCGCCGAGGCGCCTGGCGCGGGCCGGATGTTCGAGTCCACACCGATCGTTCCGCACAGCGTCTGGTACCCGCTGCAGCAGAAGCGCGTTCGGTACTTCAAAAAGCCGAAGAAAGAGGAACCGGCGGACGGCGATCACTGAGCGTGGCGGCGCCTCGGCCCTCTCCGACGTGCAGTAGGCGCTTGTGCGCTGACGGCCCGACGGACTAAAAAACGGCGGCCGGTGCATCGATTGCAATCCGTCGGAGCTTGCGACATCTGGGCGCGGATCGGCGTGGGCTCGCTGGGCGGTGGCGCGCGCGCGATTGGCGGGCGGATCGGGCGCGGCGTCGCATTGCGGCGCGCCGCGAGCGCCGCGAGCGCCGCGGACGGCGCGCGCTGCATCGCCGACGGCGGCGCGCTGGATCCGCGCGAGATCGCGGCGCGCGCGCCGTCTCGCCGGCGCCGAGATCCTCCTGATGGCGCTCGCGAAGTCACCGGACCAGCGGTACGCTGCGGTGGCTCAGGGGATTCCAGGGCGCTCCGAGCTCGCCCGCGACGAGCGCTCGTACATCGACGTCACCCTCGTCGCGCGGAGCATGCGCGATCGTTTCCCGGGAGCCGCGGCGAACGGCGCCGCATATCCGTAGGAGTTCTCGAACATGGCCGATGACAAGGGCGGCAGCGATCTGGACGTATTCGAGGGGCTCGCGAAGAAGCCGTCGCGCGCCACGGGCCCCGCCCTCGTGCCCCCCTCGCCCCCGACGCGGCAGCGCACCCTGGTCGGCGGGGTCGCCGCGCTGCCACCGCCCCCGGACCATGCGACGACGCTCCCCAGCAGCGGCGTGCCGTCTCCGCTCCCGCCGCCTGTGACGTCGAACTCGACAAATCCCGGGTCGCTTCCGCCGCCCGTGTCGGTGAAGGGGGCGGGCCCCGGGTCGCTGCCGCCGCCGGTGCCGCCGAAGGGGACGAGCCCCGGGTCGCTGCCGCCGCCGGTGCTGCCGAAGGGGACGAGCCCCGCGTCTCTCCCGCCGCCCGTGTCGGTGAAGGGGGCGGGCCCCGGGTCGCTCCCTCCGCCCTTGTCGGCGAAGGGGACGAGCCCCGGGATGCTGCCGCCGCCCATGTCCGTGAAGGGGACGAGCCCCGGGACGCTCCCGCCGCCGTTGTCGGTGAAGGGGACGAGCCCCGGGTCGCTGCCGCCGCCGATGCCGCCTTCGCTCAAGCCGGGCTCCCTGCCGCCCGTGGTGCCGCCTCGGTCGCGGCAGCCCTCGCTGCCGGCGATCAGCGCGCCGGCCGTGCCGTCGAAGAGCCCATTGCCGCCGGCGCCGACCAGCGTGCCGCCGGGCTCGCTGCCTCCGGTGGTCCCCCCGCCGGTGCGTGCGCCGTCGGTGAAGCCGCAGAAGGCGGCGGACGACGCGAAGCCTCGCCCGGCCAAGGGCGCCGCGGTCGACATGGACTGGGACGACGACGAGGAGTCGACCCACGTCTACGACAAGCAGGGGAACGACTACAACCAGGGGCGGTCGGGCCCGCTCCCGGCGGCGGGCACGCCGGCGATCCCGAAGGCGGCTGCCGCGCTTGTCGCGAGCTCCGGCGGCGCGGCCTCGCGGGCGCGCTCCCCTCTCCCGGCGCCGCCGCCGATCCCGAGCGCCCCGCCCGCGCCGGCGATGCCGGAGATCGGGCACCGCCCGCTGTCGCGCAACGACGAGCCGACGGCGATCCGTCCGCGCCATGTGGTGCAGCAGGGCGCCGGCAAGGCGGGCGTGCTCCTCGGCGGGCTCGCGCTTGTCGCCGTGCTCATCCTGGGGGTGGTCATGCTCGTGCCGAAGAAGGGCGCGCTCACGATCGACCTGAAGACCCCGGGCGGCGGCTCCGTCGCCCGGGCCGAGATCTTCCTCGACGGCCAGAAGCGCTGCGACACCGTGCCTTGCGTCGTGCGCGATCTCGATCCCGGCTCGAAGGTGGTCAAGATACTCGCCCCCGACTTCCCGCCGCGCGACACCGTCGAGGTCGTCGAGGGCGGCAAGGACAAGGTCGTCGTGATCACGCTCGACGCGGCCAGCGCGGAGCGGGCTTCCACAAGCGCGTCGACGCAGACCGGCGTGAAGGCGTCGGGCGCGCCCGGCGTGAAGGTCTCCATCGACGGCGTGGAGAAGGGCACGCTGCCCGTCGAGGTCAGCGTGCCGCCGGGGGAGCACAAGATCCGCTTCGACGGCGGCGAGCGCTACGAGCCCCTGGAGAAGACGGTGGACGTCGGCCAGGGCGAGCTGAAGGACCTCGGCGTCGTCGCGCTCAAGGTGCTGAAGGGGCAGGTGACGCTGGAGCTCGCCACGTCGGGCGCCTCGGTCAAGCTGGTGAACTCCAAGGGCACGGAGAAGAAGCTGCCCGATTCGGCCTGGAAGAAGCCGCCGGTCAAGGTGGATGTCGCCGCGTCCGAGCGCTGGAAGATCGTCGCGACGAAGAAGGGACACGACGACTTCTCCCAGGTGATCTCGTTCGAGGACGGGCAAGCCGAGAAGACGATCCGGATCGCGCTCGACGAGGCGCGCAAGTCCGAGCCGGCCGCCGCCTCGCCCGCGCCCGCGCCCGCTCCAGCGCCTGCTCCGGCTCCGGAGCCGGCTGCGCCGAAGTCGGAGGCCGTGGCCTCCGCGCCGAAGGCGGAGGCGCCGGCGGCAGCGCCGGAGCCCGCGGCCGCCGCTGGCAGTGCGACGCTGAACATCAACTCGATCCCGGTCTCGAAGGTGGTCCTCGACGGGCGGCCGCTGGGGAGCACGCCCAAGGTCGGCGTCAGCGTCCCTCCGGGGTCGCACACGGTGATGTTCA
The DNA here is from genome assembly GCF_051473855.1 of Sorangium sp. So ce375. Taxonomy (NCBI): domain Bacteria; kingdom Pseudomonadati; phylum Myxococcota; order Polyangiales; family Polyangiaceae; genus Sorangium; species Sorangium sp. So ce375. The sequence goes on along the minus strand of NZ_CP150335.1, from coordinate 5,966,153 downwards.
TCCACCCGGATCTCGGGAAGAAGTCGGTCACCGTCTCGGTGAAGGCAGGCGAGACAAAGACCGCAGCCGTCAAGTTCGAATGAGCATCAAGCCACCCGGGGCGCCGTGGGAGCCACCCGGGGCGCCGTGGGAGCCACCCGGGGCGCCGTGGGAGCCACCCGGGGACGCCGTCAGCGCCACCCGGGACGCCGCGAGCGTCGCCAGGGACGCCGCGAGCGTCGCCAGGGACGCCGCGAGCGTCGCCAGGGACGCCGCGAGCGTCGCCAGGGACGCCTGAAGAGTCGCCAGGGACGCTGGGAGAGCTGGCGGTACGCTCCGGAAAGCCGCCAGGGACACCCAGGAAGGCCGTGAGGGGCGCCAAGACCAGCTGCCAGGGACACCAGGAAAGCCGTCTGGGGAGCCAAGACCAGCCGCCAGGGACGCAAGAAGAGCCACCAGGGACGTCAGGAGAACGGCCAGGGACACCCTGACGCGCTGCCAGCGAGTCCAGGCGCCCCAGGGCGCTGGCCTTCGCCGGCTCCGGCGGTTCATGCCGCCCGCTCCGGGGCGCCCGGCGTCGCGCCGGCGTCCGGCGCGCGCCGCATCAGCGCCCGGGGCTGCTCACTGCGCGCCCTCGATCCGCTCCGCCCATGCCCGCCAGGTTGTCGCGCAGCGCGGCTCGTCCGCGTGCGCGCCCCCCGCGCAGTACGCCGGGTCGCGCGGGGGGCCCAGCGCGAGGATCGCCGTGTTGCTGACGAACGGCAGATCGCGCCGCCAGATCTCGCGGAACCCGTCGAGGCGCCGGCGGTACCTCTCCGCGTCGCGCGCGTCGAGGAGCTTGTCGAGCTGAGCGCGGATCTTCTGCTTGAGCTCCTCGTCGTCGGTGACGGCGAGCGTGCGCTGGAGGAACCGGATCTGCGCCTCGCGCTCGCCGGCGCGCCCCAGGATGCCCGCGCCGCCGAGCGCCTGCCAGCTGATGTTCGCGTCGCCGGCGCCGAGCTCCGCGGCGCGCGCGAGCATCCGGGCCCCCTCGAGGCGCCACTGCGCCTTCTCCGCTGGATCGGTCATGTAGGAGGCCGGCGCGATGAAGGCGACGTACTGCCCGAGCACCAGCCAGAGCTCGGCGTCGAGGGGACGGCTCTGGACCCCACGCTCCATGACCTCACGCGCCTTGAGGACCTCTTCGCGCGGCGTCGTGCTCGTCTGGAACGTGATGAGCGCGTCCGCGAACAGGTAGGGTTCACGGAAGGTCGGGTCGAGCGCGTTGATGGCGTCGAGCAGCAGGGTGAGGTTCTCGAACCGGCGCCGCTCCATGGTGTGCAGGCCCTGCGAGACGAGCACGTGCGACCAGAGCAGATCGGCCAGCGCGGAGCGGTAGCCGAGCGAGAGGGTGACCACCTCGTCCGGCGGGGGCAGGACGTACACGTCGGAGGTCTCGGCGATCCGCCGCTCCAGGTCCGCGGCCGGCGCCCGCACGCTCCCGATGGCGACGGCCGCGGCGGCCGAGAGCGCCACCGTGACGAGCCCGTCGCGCGCCCCTGCGACGCGGGAAAGGAGCGAGCGGGCAGCCGGAGGGGTCACCGCCCCGGGCGCCGGAGGGGCCCCCATCATTCCACCTCGCGGTCCACGAACATGCCCGGCAGCACGCGGGCCGGCTCCCCGGGGAGCCGCTCGCCGCGCACCTCGAACGTGGACAGCACGCCGTCGCCGTCGAGGTCGCCGTGCGCGGTCGCGGTGAACCGCATGGCCTTCGACGCGTCGAGCTCGCTCGTGAACTGGAAGGAGAACGCGTGGGGCCCTTCGAACCGGAAGTCGAGCGACCGCCACGTGAGGTGCTCCCACGACTCCGGCGGATCGACCGCGCGCGCGCCGCGCGGCACCTGCGCCGGGGTCAGGGGAGCGGACGGGGGGAAGCTGATCTCCTGCGGCCGCGACTCGGCGTACGCGACCGTGTTCGTCACCAGCCGGTCGAGCCCCTCGATGGGCTCGCTCAGCTTGGACGCGCTGAGGTTTCGGAAGAACGCGGGAACGGCGACGGCGAGGACGCTGCCGCCGACCGCGAAGGCCGCGCTGAGCTCCAGCGCGCTCCAGGAGCGCCAGGTCATGGACTCCTCTCTACCTCACCCCTCCACGGGTGAACAAGCGCGAGCGAGGCGCGTGGGGCCGCGTCAGTCGGGCTCGTTGTTCGTGAAGATCGCGGAGGTCGTCACGAGCTCGCCGTCGCGCACCTCGCCGCTGCGGAGGATCGCGCACGTCAGGTCGTCGCCGTCCAGGTCGCCGCGCGCGGCCGCCTCGAACCCTCCCGAGCCGCCGGGAACGGGGGCGCCCGGGATGCTCAGGCCGACGTAGCCGCTGCCGGCCTGATACGAGTACTGGAAGTAGATGGGCTGGTCGATGGCGAACCCGAGGCACTGCCATCCCACGAGCTCGGTGCCCGACATGAAGTCGACGCCGGGATCCATGCTCGGCTGGTACTTCCTCCCCTTGACGGAGGTGAGCACGGTGGGGACCGGCGTGGCCGAGTCGCAGAGGATATGGGGGGACGTGAATGTCGTGACGGCCAGGATTTCCGAGCTGTGACGCTCGCGCTCGAACTGCGCGACGGCGGTGCGGGCGATGGCGCCGACGTTCTGCTTTGCTTCCGCCGTCTTTGCCGTTGCGAGATAGCTGCGCACTCCGAAGACCGCCAAGGCGGCGAGCACGCCGATGATCGCGAGCACGATCATGAGCTCGATGAGCGTGAAACCTCGTCCACGTCGTCCACGGATCGCCGTCGTGCTCGACATACCACGCCCCTTTCGCGTGCAGACGACGCCGGTGAACCGAGGCTACCCGGCTCGCGCGAGCCGGGTAGCCGGAGACACTCACTCGTACTCGTTCTCGATGTGGACCTGCGGGGCGAGGATCACCTCCCCGCCGACGACAGCCCCGCCGCGCGCAAAGGCGCTGAACACCGCGGCGTCACCGTCGATGTCGCCCCGGGCGCTCGCCTCGAACGAGTCCGTGGCGCCGGCGACGGCCGTCGGGTCCGGCGACGTCGTGGCCGCGCCCGTGCGGCCGCCACGCTCGTAGTCATACTGGTAGTAGATCGGCTGCGTCATCGCGAACTTCAGGCACGGCCAACCGGTGGTCGAGTCGCCCGTGTTGAAGTCGGCCGCCGGGTTCGGCTGGTATTTCGTGCCCTGAGGGGGGTTCGCCGTACCCGGAACCGGGTTAGCGTCCTCGCAGAGCGCGTGGCTCGCGGCCGTCGAGGTGTTGCCAACAGCCACGAAGTCCCCGGCGGCGTTCTCCCGCTCGTACGCGGAGACGGCGCCGCGCGAGATCGCGCCCACGGTGTTCTTGGCCTCCGAGGTCTTCGCGCTCGCGAGGTACCTGCGAACACCGAAGATTGCCAGCGCTGCGAGGACGCCGATGATGGCGACAACGATCATGAGCTCGACGAGCGTGAAGCCCCTTCTGTCATATCGCTTGAGTGCACGCATGAGTGTCGATCCTCCGTGATGATTTATTTAATTGGATGTTCTCGCCGGGACCCGACCGCGACAGCGCACGATGCGGGGCCCGGCCAGCCCGCAGCGCGAAGAACTCTCCCTCGGACAGGCGCGCTCCGCGCCGCGCCGAGGCAAACCATCCTCTACTCCGTCTCGTTCTCCCAGTAGATCCCGGACATCGTGGATGTCGTCAGGAGCAGCGCCAGCGTTCCATCCCCATCGCGATCACCGGCCGCCTGCACGACGTACCAGGGCCCGTTGGGCTGGTAGTTCGGGTTGTTCAGCAGGGGCCCGCCCAGCCCGCTGTAGGTGAAGCCCGAGTTTGCCGACAGGCCGCCGAAGTTGGCCGTGGTGCCCGCCTTCGTCGCATACCCGAAGCGGACCGGACCGTCCGTCGTCACGTTGAGCATGCGCCACCTGGTATCACCGTCACCAGCGCCGCCCCACATGGTCTTGTGATCGCCGAGCGTCGCCGAAGGATACCATGAGTTGAGCGAGGTCGAGACGTCCAGGTACTCGAGCATCTCGGCCTTGTAGGACTCCTGCGCACCGCGGATGCCTTGAATCACCGCCTTGGGCTCGGCGATGCCCGCCGCGTGCATGTACCTGCGGTAACCCACGAGGGCGAGCGCCGCGAGGACTCCCACCATCGCGACGACGATGAGGAGCTCGACGAGCGTGAAAGCTCGCCTCGCTGCGCTTCGCTGTCGCCGCGTGCTCCGCATGCGCTCTGACCTACCAGCAGGTGACGTGCCAAGGAGAGCGCGGCGCTGCGTCGTGCTCGAGTTGCGCGAGAAGCTCATGAGTTGCCTCGGTTTTCCTTGAAGGAGGAGGGCAGGCTGTCGGAGGTGTGTGGTTGTGTTCTTTTGCGGCGGTGACGAAAACCGTCACTGCAGGGCGCCGGGCGGTGACGATTCTCGTCGGGATCCTCCCTCCGGGTCGTCCTCACCCTCCCCATCGGCGGCCAGGGCGTGCTTGGCGAGGCGGTAACGCAGCGACCGGAACGAGACGCCGAGCAGCTTCGCGGCCGCCTTGCGGACGCCGCCGGTGCGCTCGAGCGCCTGGAGGATGAGCCGTCGCTCGACCTCGCCGATCACCTCGTCGAGCGCGCACCCGTCGGGCGGGAGCTGCGCGAGCAGCGGCGCCGGGCTCGCGCTGAGGCCGGCGACGGCGCTCGGGAGGTCGCCGAGGCCGATCATGGGCGCTCCGGCGAGCGCGACCGCGCGCTCCATCATGTTCTCGAGCTCACGGACGTTGCCCGGGAAGCCGTACGCGTCGAGCGCGCGCACCGCGTCCGGCGTCAGGCCGCGGACGTCCTTGCCGAGCTCGGCGGCGAAGCGGCGCAGGAAGCGCTCGGCGAGCCGCGAGATGTCCCCTGGGCGCTCGCGCAGCGGCGGAAGCTCGATGCGGATGACGTTCAGCCGATAGTAGAGGTCCTGCCGGAACCGGCCCTGGCGGACCTCGGCCTCCACGTCGCGGTTCGTCGCGGCGAGGACCCGGACGTCGACCGCGATCTCCGCGGCGGCGCCGACCGGGCGCACCTTCCGCTCCTGGAGCACGCGGAGGAGCTTCACCTGCAGCGCGGCCGGCAGCTCCCCGATCTCGTCGAGGAGCAGCGTCCCGCCGTCGGCCTCCCGGAACAACCCCATCGAGCGCGCGCCCGCGCCCGTGAACGAGCCCTTCTCGTGGCCGAACAGCTCGCTCTCCATGAGCGCCTCCGGGAGCGCGCCGCAGTTGACGACGAGGAACGGCCTCGCCGCGCGATCGCTCTGATCGTGGATCGCGCGGGCGACGCGCTCCTTGCCTGTCCCGCTCTCGCCCGTGAGCAGCACGGTCGTGCGCGTCGGCGCGATCTTGCCGATCAGCTCGGAGATCCGCTGCATCGCGGCGCTCGTGCCGAGCGGCTCGCGCGACGGGAGATCGAGCCGCTCGAGCTGCGCGCGCAGCCGCTGGTTCTCCGCGACGATCGAGCTCTTCTCGAGCGCCTTCGCGGCGAGCGCGGTGAGCTCCGCCGGCGAGAACGGCTTTGTCACGAAGTCGTACGCGCCGTGGCGCATCGCGTCGAGCGCGCTCTCGACCGTGGAGTGCGCGGTCATCACGATCACCTCGGTCGCGCCGCTCCGCGCCTTCGCGGCCGTGAGCACCTCGATCCCCGAGCCGTCGGGCATCACGAGGTCGGTGAGGATGAGCGGGAACGGCTGCGGGTTCTGGCGGATGGCCTCGAGGGCGGCGCGCGCTCCGGGCGCGACGACGACCTCGTAACCCTGGCGGTGGAAGGCGATGGTGAGCACCTGGCGGAGGCCCGGCTCGTCATCGACGACCAGCACCCGGGTGGCGTTTTGCGGGATGCCCGGCGGGATGGACGCCATCACGCCCAACACCGTATCACGATGCTCCGCGCACGCGTCGACGGCGGCCGTCGGGCGCAGCGCGGCGCGTTGTCAGGTCTTCATCACGCCGTCACGCGCCGTCACACGCCGGCTCGGGCCGTGGGGCTCCGCCGCGCCCTCAGGGACAGGCGTCGTTCACGACGCCGAGCGGTGTGCGCTCCTCGACGACAAACGATTGCGCCTCGCTCTGCTCACCTCCGTTGCCCTCCAGCTCCTGCCATACGAGCAGGGTGTCGCAGACCTGGGCCTCGATCTCGAGGTGGTATCGGCCGTTCCCGTCGGTGTCGTCCTCGATCACGCCCCGCTGCGTCCGCTCGTTGAAGAGGCTGACGCGCGCCCCGGGGCTGCAGTTGCCCGAGATCTGCCACACGCCCTCTCGGTCCGCGGAGGGCCGCATCGTGTCGGCCGGCTCGGGCGGGGGCAGCGGCAGCGTCGGGCTCAGGCACGCCGCACCGGCGAGCAGCGTGATCGCGAGGGCGACGGCGAAGTGAAGCGCAGCGCGGCGGAGCATCGGCACGGCACGGCGTCATAGCACACCGTGTGCCGTGCCCACGCTGCCGCAGAGCGCCCGGATGCCTGCGGGATTTTCAGGCGTCGCGCCGCGGCCCGATCACCGGACCGTCAATTCTGTTGGCGCTCGCGTCCATCGGTTTGCAGCACGCGCAGCGCGACGCGCCGCTTCGACGTGGCCGCGCCGAGCTCCGCGGCCGGGGGGAGCCCGGCGCCGCGCCCGCTCTCCGCGTCGTCGAGCAGCTCGCCGACGAGATCGTAGTCGCTCGCCTGCGTGATCCGGACCCGGCACATCTCGCCGGGGCGGACCTCGCCGCCGGAGAGATAGACCTGGCCGTCGATCTCGGGCGCCTGACCGGCGTGGCGGCCCATGAGCACGTACTCGTGCTCGTCGCTCGTGCCCTCGACGAGCACGTCGAGCTCGCGGCCGATCATCGCGGCGCTCTTCTTGTGCGAGATGCGGCGCTGCAGCGTCATGAGTCGGCGGTATCGGCTCGTCGCCGTGCGCGCGGGGACCTTGCCGTCGAGCGCGTAGCTGCGGCTCGCCTCCTCGTCGGAGTAGCGGAACACGCCGACGCGCTCGAACTCGGCCCAGCGCACGAAGTCGCAGAGCTCCTCGAACTCCGCGTCGGTCTCGCCGGGGTGGCCGACGATGAACGCGGTGCGGAACGTGAGGTCGGGGACGCGCTCGCGCAGCGTGGAGACGACCCGGCGGAGGCGATCGCCGCCGTGGCCGCGCCGCATCCTGCGCAGCATCGCGTCGGCGGCGTGCTGGAGCGGCATGTCGACGTAGGGCACGACCCGCGGGTGGTCGGCGAGCAGCTCGACGAGGTCGTCGGTCATCGTCTCGGGGTACAGGTAGAAGAGCCGCACCCAGCGCACGCCGGGCACGTCGGCGACGCGCTCGACGAGCTGCGCCAGCGTCGCGCGCGCGCCCTCCTCGGGGCGGCCCGCGGCGTCGCGGCCGTAGGCGATCGTGTCCTGCGATATCAGGTTGATCTCGCGGACGCCCGCCGCCGCGAGCTGCTCCACCTCGCGCACGACGTCCGCGATGGGCCGCGAGCGCTGCGCGCCGCGGAGGTCCGGGATCACGCAGAACGAGCAGGTGCGGTTGCAGCCCTCGGCGATCTTGACGTAAGCGCTGCCGCCGGGGGTCGAGAGGGTGCGCGGATCGCCGGCGCCGATCAGCCACTCCGCGGGGTTGCCGACGAGCATCCGCTCCGCGTCGCCCGCGAGCACGCGGCCGAGCTTGAGCATGTCGCTCGATCCGAGGAAGTGATCGACCTCCGGCATCTCGCGGGCGAGCTCCTCGGGGTGGCGCTGCGAGAGGCAGCCGGCCACGACGAGGCGCTTGCAGCTGCCGTGCTCCTTGTGCTGCGCCATCTCGAAGATGGCGTCGATCGACTCCTTCTTCGCTTCGCCGATGAAGCCGCAGGTGTTGACGACGATCACCTCGGCCTCGGCGGCGTCGTCGACGTGCGCGTAGCCGGCGGCGCGGGCGACGCCGAGCATGACCTCGGAGTCGACGCGGTTCTTGGGGCAGCCGAGGCTGACGAAGTGGACCTTGCGTGTGCTCATGTCGCCGCTCCATCGCCGTCGACGAAGACGACCCGCCCCGAGGCGAGCGTCATCTTGACCCGGCCCGTGAGCTGCCGGCCGAGCAGCGGCGTGTTCTTGCTCTTCGAGCGCAGGCGCGCCGGGTCGAGCACGAAGCTCAGGTTGGGATCCACGAGGCAGAGCTCGGCGCGGGCGCCGGCCTTGATCGTGGGCGCCTCGAGCCGCGCGATGCGGGCGGGGGCGCGGGTGAGGGCGTCGACGAGCCGCCCGAGGGGGAGGGCGCCCTGCCGCACGAGGTCGAGCAGGACCGGGACGACGAGCTCGAGGCCGATGAGGCCGGGCGACGCCTCGGCGAACTCGCAGTCCTTCTCGAGCGTGGAGTGGGGCGCGTGGTCGGTCGCGACCGCGTCGATGGTGCCGTCCGCGAGCGCCGCGCGGAGCGCGTCGACGTCCGCCTGCTCGCGCAGGGGCGGGTTGACCTTGCACGCGGTGTCGTAGCCGAGCACCGCGGCGTCGGTGAGCGTCAGGTGGTGCGGCGTCACCTCGGCGGTGACGGCGATGCCGCGGGCCTTCGCCTCGCGGAGGATGCGGACCGCCCCGAGCGACGAGACGTGGGCGACGTGGTAACGGGCCCCGGTGGCCTCGGCGAGCAGCACGTCGCGCGCGACGATGATGTCCTCCGCCACGCGCGGCCAGCCCCGGAGGCCGAGCCGCGTCGAGATCGCGCCCTCGTGCATCTGCGCCCCCTCGGTGAGCGCGTGGTCCTCGGCGTGCTGGATGACCGGGAGATCGAAGGTCTTCGCGTACTCGAGCGCGCGGCGCATGACGGCGCTCGACGTCACGCAGCGGCCGTCGTCCGAGACCGCGACGGCGCCGGCGTCCTTGAGATCGGCCATCTCGGTGAGCTCCGAGCCCTTCTGGCCGACCGTGATCGCGCCGATGGGGTGGAGCGCGGGCCCCCCGATCGCGCGGGCCCGCGCGATCATGGCCTCGGTGATGGAGCGGGTGTCGTTGACGGGCCGCGTGTTCGGCATCGCGCAGACGTGCGCGAAGCCGCCGGCCGCCGCGGCGGCGAGCCCGGAGGCGATGTCTTCCTTGTACTCCTGCCCGGGCTCGCGGAGGTGGGCGTGGAGATCGACGAACGCGGGGAGGAGCAGGAGCCCGTCGCCCTGGACGATCTCGGCCCGGTCGGCGCGGCGCAGATCGTCGGTCGCTGCGCCGCGCCCCGACCGCGTGATGACGCCGTCTTCGACGACGACGTCGATCACGTCATCGAGCTGTTGGGCCGGGTCGACGGCGCGCACGCCGACGAAGAGAAGGAGGGGGGGAGGTGAGCCGATGGCCGCCATGGGAGCGCGCTCCCCTAGCACAGGCGCCCCTCGCCGTGCACCGGTGCGGGTGAGCGGAGGAACCAACCCGGCAAGGAGACCGCGGCAGGGTCACCCGGGAAACCGGGGCGCCGGGGAGGGTGAGGGGTGGGGAGGAGGGCTGGGGAGCGAGGGCTGGGGAGCGAGAGGCGGGAGCGAGAGGCGGGAGCAAGACGGGAACCGGACGGAACGGACCAAACCGCAGACGGAAGAAAAACGCTCGGGGCGTGAACCAGTGCTTGACGAATCGCGAGGGGGTGAGGTAGTGATGCGTCCCCGCTCGCGAAGCTGGCGGAATTGGCAGACGCGCTGGATTCAGGTTCCAGTGGGGTAACTCCCGTGGAGGTTCAAGTCCTCTGCTTCGCACCAAGCGCTCTTCTTATCCTTCTTTAGCCACGACTCCTGCCACGGTCGTGGCTCTCTCCCTGCTTGCTGTCTTCGGCGCCGCCTGTGATCGCCGTTCCTCCCCCTCGGGAGGTGCTGCGACGGCGGCCCCTGGTCCGAGCGCTTCCGCGGCGGTCGCCACGACGACCGCCGCGTCGAGCGCCTCGACCGAGCCCGCCGTGGCCACGGCGCCGGTCGAACCCGAGCTGCCGCGCGGGACCGGCGTGCAGGAGTTCGTGCCCGTCGGCTCGCTCGCCGCGTGCAAGGTGAAGTCGGGTGATATCGCGACCTACATCCTGCGCGAGGGGATGGGGATCGCCGGGCGCGCCGACGGTTCGTTCGGGGCCACGTGGCTCGTGGACCTCAAGGGAGGGGACGCGCAGATCGCGTTCGCCGGCTTCGACAGCGACGCCAAGCAGGTCGCTCGGGCGAGGGCGATCTCGAGCACGCGTGAGCCTGGGCTCCGGATCTTCTCTTCGGGGGACCAGTGGGCGGTCACGTGGTTCGACGCGGAGGGGCTCGCGTACGCCCGGCCCCGCTGGGAGACGAACCCGCCGGTGGAGATCCAGCGCGTCGGCGCGATCGGGAGGGAGGTCAGCGACCATGTCGCCCTCGCGCCCGCTCCCGGCGGCGCCCTTGTGGCGGCGGCGCCCTTCGGCGCGGAGCGCCATCGCCTGGGTGTGTTCCAGTTCGCGCCGGTGGATCCTGCGCAGCCGCAGCTCAAGGCGGTCGGCGTCACGCGGAGCGCCAACAAGCCGCGCTGGCCCACGGTCGCTGCCGACGCGTCCGGCGGATACCTCGTCGCATGGCAGGACGAGGAGGACGGGAGCATCCGGGCGTCTCGGTTCGACGCAGCGGGCAGGGAAGGGAATGCCCACGTCGTCGCGAAGCGACAGCAGGGCGGCGACCTGCCGGCGGGCGCGGCTCAGGAGACGCCGGACAGGGACCAGCGGCTCGGGCTCGTGACCACGGGCAGCGCCGGGGCGCTGCTGGTCTGGAGCGAGGGCGCCACCTTGATCGCCCGCGCGCTGGACGCCGAGGCGCGGCCGCGCGCGGCGCCGTGGGTCGTCGGCAAGGGCAAGTGGCGCGCGCTCGCGCCGAGCGGCGACGGGGCCCTCGTTGCGTGGGTCGGCCACGATGGCAAGACGGAGACGCAGGTCCTCCTCGTGAAGCTGGCCGCCGATGGAGCGCCCTCTGTCCGAGGGATCCGTGTGTCGGATGGGGTGTTTCCCGTAAAGGATTCTCCCAGCGTGGCCCTCGCCGGCGAGCGGGTGGGCGTCGCATGGACGGAGCCCATGAGCCCCGGTGTGAGCACGAAGCGCGCAGTCTTGCGGGTGCTCGACCGCAGCTGCATCCCCTGAGCTCCCGCGCGACGAGAGGGCCCGTGTGGCGGGCGTAGCGCGGTCTCCGGCGCTAGGATGAAGAGCGTGAGCCACGCATTCGGCCCGACTCAGCCACCGCCGAACCGCGATGCGAACGAGCCGCCTGCAGCGCTCAGGGACGTGCAGGCGGGCCCACTGCCCTGCGAAGGCGAGCCGCCTGTCGACGCGACGCCCTGCGATCCAGCGGGGCACGTTGCGCTCGTGCCCGCCGCCTGCGCGCAGCTGGGCCGCGCGCAGGCGCCGCTGCTGATCCTCCAGGCGCCCTACCTCACGCCGCCGCCGCCGCCGGAGCGGCGGCAGCTCTCGACGCTGGCCGTGAGCTCGGTCGTCGCGGCGCTGTTCGGGCCGCTCGGGGCCATCGCCGCGATCGCCTTCGGCTGGGCGGCTCGCCGCGAGATCGAGCAGGCCCCCGCGCTGCGCAGGGGGTACGCGCTCGCCAGCGCCGGGCTCTCGCTCGGCGTCCTGCTCACCCTCTGCTGGAGCTCTGCGATCGGCTTCGGCATCTGGATGTGGACCACACACCACGGCGGCGAGACGGCCTCCGCCGTCCCCGAGGGGGAGGCCTCGCCGGAGCCGGCGAGCGCGGCGTCCCCGTCGGTGCCGCTGCCGGACGTGTCTCCTCCGGCGGCGCAGCCCAGCGGCGTCCCTGAGCACACGACCCACCGGCGCATCGGCGGGCTCTCCATCGTCGATCTCGGCACCGACGTCTCCGTGCTCAGCGAGGAGCTCGCCAAGCAGCGCGCGGAGGCATACGCCCAGGGCGAGAAGGTCCTCGTGATGACGACGAGCGATCCCTGCGAGCCGTGCCGCGGGGTCGACCGCGCGCTCGGCGATCCGCTGATGCAGACGGCCCTCCGGAGCGTGCGGCTCGTGCGCGTGGACATCGATCTCTTCAAGGAGGATCTCGATCAGATCAAGGTGCCGCGGCGGCTCTACCCCGGCTTCTTCCTGCTCTCGCCGGATCTCTCCCCGCAGGACGGGATCAACGGCGGCGAGTGGGACGACGACATCGCGCGCAACATCGCGCCCGTGCTCGGGGCGTTCGTGCGGGGCCAGTACACGACCCGCCGGCAGCCGTGGCACCCGCTGCCCGGCTCGGGCATGCGGCTCTGAGCCGGGCCGCGCGCGGCGACCAGCCCACCGCGCGCCGGACAGGGTAAGCTCGGCCCGTGAAGCGCTTCGTTCAGCTCGCCATCTTCGCTCTCTGCGTCGCGTTCAGCGCCTCGGCGGTCTACAACGTCGTCTCCGACAACGCCGACGTCGAACGGAGGGCGGCGCTCGTCGCGTGCGGCGAGGACGGCGCCGCGAGCGCGCCGGAGCCGCGCCGCGCGAGCGACGGCTGCAGGGTGCAGATGACGCGGCTGGAACGGACGCCGTTCGGCCAGACCTTCGAGTTCAGCACGGCGAAGCGCGCCGTGGGCGTCAGGTGCGAGCGGGCGCTCGTGTTCGCAGGCGAGTACAGCTGCAAGCTCAGGTGATCGCCGCGGCGGCGGCCCTCGCGGCGCCCGCCGCGACAGGCCGTTATCCGCGCGGAAGTTACGCTATGGTGGGCGGCCGTGACGAGCCGCACAGCGCGCCTGCCTCGCTCGATGGGCCTCGAGGCCGGGCGCATCTTCGTGGGCTTCGCCTGCGCGGCCTGCGCGGTCGCGCTCGGGGCGCCGCCGGCGCTGGCCGCGCAGGAGCCCTCGCAGGCGCCGCTCCGCTCGCCCGCGGCCGCGCCCGCGCAGCCGCCGCCGAGCCAACCGGCGCCGCCGAGCCAACCGGCGCCGCCGAGCCAACCGGCGCCGCCGAACCAGCCCGCGGCGCCGGGCGGCGCGCCGAGCCAGCCTGCGCCGCCGGCCTCGCAAGATGAGACGGAGAAGCGGCTCCGCATCGAGCACGCCACCGCGCTGCACGACGAAGCGCAGCGCCTCTACCGGCACGGCGAGTACCGCGCCGCCATCGCCAAGCTGGAGGCCGCCGCGGAGCTCGATCCCGAGGGCAAAGAGCTCGTCTACAACCTGGCGATGATCCACGAGCGGCTCGGCGAGATCGACGAGGCCAAGCGCTATTATCTCCGCTACCTCGACATGGAGGCGCTCCCGAAGGCGCGTGAAGAGGTCAAGGCGGTCCTCACGCGGCTCGAGGGGGCGAAGCGGGAGCTCGCCAGCGCGAGGCCGCCGCCGCCCGCGAAAGCCGCCGCGGTCACGACGGCGCTGCCGTATCTGCCGCGCCTGCCGCGCCATCCCGAGGCGGCGAGCGGCGCGAGGCCGCACGCCACCTGGCTCGTCGTGAGCGGGGGCATCGCCGCGGGTTCGCTCGTTGTCGGCAGCGTCTTTGCCGCGCTCGCCGTGGCGCGGGATCCCGGCTCCGACGCGCGCACGGGGGGCGGCGTCTCCATCGCCGATCTGCAGGCCGACGCGAGCGCCGCTCACCAGTGCGCCGTCGCCGCGGATGTCGCGCTCCTGGTCGCCGGGCTCTCGGGCGCAGCGGCGCTCTACCTGTACCTGTCTCCGCGGGCTCCCGCGGCGAGCGCGGCCTCGGCCGTCCGCGCGAGCGCGGCGATAGCGGGGCACGACCGCGGCCTCGCCGCGCGCGGCGCCGGCGCAGGAGAGGAGGCGCAGGGGGTCAGCCTGTCGCTGGGCGCCGAGGGAGCGCGGCTCCGGGTGCGGTTCTGATGCGCCCCAGTCCACGCGGAACGAGGGCCGCGCGGCGGCTGCTCGGCGGGCTCGCCGCGCTCGCCGCGCTCGCGTGGCTCGGCGCCGGGTGCGAGGCCGTCGTCGACGGCGAGCTCGGCACGGTGCACTGCTCCGACGAGGGCGCGATCGGGCCCCCGGCGTGCCCCGACGGCGCCGTGTGCAGCGAAGGCGCCTGCGTCGAGCAGCAGCCGGAGCGCGCGCTGGGCGCCCGCTGCGAGCGGCACGAGGACTGCGGCGCGCTCGATTTCTGCCTCGATCCCGCGCTGTTCGGCGGAGAAGGGCCGCGCGTCTGCGCTCGCGCGTGCTGCAGCTCGAGCGACTGCGATCCTGTCCGGGATGCGGTCTGCTGGATCCCCGACGGCGGAGGGAGCGGCCTCTGTCGCATCGGCCGGGAGGTCCGCCGGCCCGACGTGGGCACGCAGCTCTCCGGCGCGCCCTGCGCCTCGCACGGCGACTGCCGATCGGGCATCTGCGACGGCGGCGAGTGCGTCGACACCTGCTGTTCCGACAGCAACTGCGCGACGAACGCGGCGGCATGCCGGCTGACGACGGATCTCGTCTCGGCCGGTCCGGCCTGGGCGTGCCAGACCGCCGCCCGGGGCGACGGCGGCTACTTCGATCCGTGCATTCGGAACACGGACTGCGCCTCGGGTCTCTGCGCCACGGTCGGAGAGGCCGAAGAGACGGACCGCCGCTGCACCATGCCGTGCTGCGGATCGGAGATGTGCCCGGCCGCGCCCGAGACGGGACAGCGCGTCGGCTGCGCTGAGCTCACGAGCCCCGGAAGCCCGACCGTCCGCGCGTGCATCCGGCTGCTGTCCGGGGACGGCGTCGCGATCAACGGCGTTCCGTGCTCCGGGCCCGAGGACTGTCGGACGGGGTTGTGCATCGAGGATCGTGAACAATCGCAGCAATTCTGTAGCGACGCCTGCTGCAGCGATGCGTCCTGCGGCGACGCCGCGTTCTTCGGCTGTCGCCCGCGAGCCACAGAGCGGTCGTGGGCCTTGCGATGCGAGCCCAAGTAACGGACGATCCCCGTCGCGGTGGTAGCACCTACAGCGGACGGCCAGTTCCCAGCCAGCGCGCCCGGGGCGCTCGGCGAGCCCAGCGGGGCCGTGGCGCTGATTTGCCCGCGCTGTCACCACCTCGCGGCCGTAGCTCTGGAGGCGAGGTGCTCGTCCAGCCAGCTTCCGTCCGCCGGCGAGCGCGGCTCCCAGGACGGCCAGAGCGCGAAGCTACCGCGTTGCCCCCACGACGGGCTGGCGCTCGTGAGCCGCGAGGCGCTTGCCGAGGCCGACGGGGATCCGTTCCTGGGGATCACGATCGCGGATCGGTTCGTGATCGTGGGCAAGCTCGGCGCCGGCTCGATGGGCACGGTGTACCGCGCGCGCCAGGAGGCGATGGGCCGCGACGTGGCCATCAAGATACTGCGGTCGGATCGGGCCTTCGACGCGCAGGCGAAGGCCCGCTTCACCCGCGAGGCGCGAGCGATGAGCCTCCTCCGGTCGCCGCACACGGTCACCGTGTTCGATTTCGGCGAGGTCGTGGACGACTCGACGGACGCGGCCTTCGGCCGGGATCGCTCCACGGAGCAGGGCTCGCCCGGGGAGGGGACGAGGTCGAGCAGCGGCTCCCTCTACCTCGCGATGGAGCTGCTCGAGGGCGAGTCGCTGGGGCAGCGGCTCAAGCGATCGCGGCGGCTGCGCGTCGGTGACGCCGTCCGCTTCGTGCGGCACGCGCTCCTGTCGCTGGCCGAGGCGCACGACAAAGGGATCATCCACCGGGACCTCAAGCCGGACAACCTGTTCCTGGCGAGGCCCCCCGCGGGCGAGCACGAGGAGATCGGCAAGGTGCTCGACTTCGGCATCGCGAAGGTGATGACCGGGACCGAGCGGCCGGTCGACGCCCTCGAGACCCAGGCGGGCACCGTCTTCGGGACGCCGCGGTACATGTCGCCGGAACAGGCGCAGGGCAGGCCCCTCGATGCGCGGAGCGATCTCTACTCGCTCGGCGTCCTGCTCTATCAGATGCTGGTCGGGAGGCCGCCGTTCACCGACGATGATGCGGTCGTCGTGATGGCGAGGCACATCAAGTCGTCGCCCGTGCCGGCGAGCGAGGCCGCGCCGGACGCCAGGATACCGCCGTCGCTCTCGCAGCTCCTGCAGCGCGCGCTGGCCAAGCGGCCCGAGGATCGGCCCCGGAGCGCGCAGGAGTTCATCGCCGAGCTCGATCGCGCGATGGATGAGGCCAGGCCGAGCCTCGATCGCGATCGCCTCGGCCCGGCGCAGCCCGCCGAGGCCGGCGCCACGAGCGAGCTGCTCGCGGTGGTCGGCGACGGCGCCGACGCCGCGCAGGCGCCCGGCGCGCGGCCTCCCGCGCCGCGGAGGCGAACCTCGCGCGTGGCCGTCGGCGCAGGTGCGCTGTCCCTGATCGTGATGGCGCTCGCCGTGCGGGAGCTCCGCCACCCTGCCGACGGCAGCGTTCGCGGCCTCCAGAAAGGGGTGGCGCTGGAAGCGAGGGCACTCGCGGGCGCGATCGCGCCCGCCGCGCCGCCCGCCGCGACGGCGCCGGCCCCGGCGCCCGCCGCGACGACGGCGCCCGCCTCGGCGCCCGCCGCGACGACGGCGCCCGCCGCGACGACGGCGGCGGAGGCCGCCACCGCGGCGCCCGCGCCGACGGGCGTTCCATCGGCGCCGACACCGAAGCGAAAGCCACAGCAGCAGCGCCCGTACGTGAAATTCGACTCCCGTATGTGAAATTCGACTGAAGACGGCACGCGCGTGGCGCCGCTGCGCGAGGTCGACGCAGGGCCCGGAGACCCGCTCTTCCATGGAGTCCCGCCGCGCGAGAGAGCTCGCCGTCCGATCGCCGTCGGCGCCGAGAGTCGCTGTACGAGCCCGAGGCTAACGTGTAACTTCGCCGCGCACCGATGGATCCCCGGGAGATGGAAACGCTCGTCCAGCGGCTCGTCACGAATCCGCATGACGGGGAAGCCCTGGCGTATGCTCACCGAGCCGGGGAGCAGGACCCTCGCTCGTACGCGATGCTGCTCGAGCGCGTCGGCAGCTCCACCGCCGATCCATCGTACGCGGCGCACTGGCTGAGCGAGGCCGCGAACGTGTGGTCGACAACGATCGGCGACGCGCACCACGCCGCGCGGACGCTGATGATCGCCATCGACAAGGACCCGACGCAGCGGACGGCGGCGGAGCGGCTGGCGCAGCTCTACCGCGACAAGGGCGACCAGAAGGCGCTCGTCGCGCTCCTGGAGCGGCTCGTCAAGGCGCTCACGCCGCTGCTCTTCGAGCGGCCCGAGGTGCGCGCGCAGCTCTCGACCTTGCACGAGGAGCTCGGCCGGCTCTGGAGCGAGCCGCCGCTCTCGCGGCCGGAGCGCGCCCTCGAGAACTGGCGCCGACTGGCGGACCTCGATCCGCACAACGTCTACGCCATCTACGCCGCGCGCGAGATGCTGAAGGCCCAGCAGCAGTACGCCGAGGCGATCCCCTACTTCGCGATGGAGCAGGCGCTCGTCGACGATCCGGAGCGGCGGCTCGCCCTGCTGCGCGACGAGGCCGACATCCGGCGCCGCGCCGGCGATCTCGCGGGCTCGACGGTGGCGCTGCGGAACGCGCGCGCGTTCGTGCCGCACGACGTGGGGCTCATCCAGGCGCTCGGCGTCGCCATCGTCGATCGCATCGAGGCGGGCGAGCCGGTGCCGCAGCCAGAGCGCGACGAGGCCGCGGAGCTCTTCGTCGCGCTCGCGGAGACGTACGACGGGGAGTACGGCTACTCGTACTCGGTGTACGCCCTCCGCGCGGCGCCTGGCCACGATCGGGCCATGCAGCTCGCCGACCACTACGCGAAGCAGCTGGGCCGGATCGCGGAGCTCCGCCCGCGCTACCTCGCCTACCTCCAGGTCAACCCGAACGGGTTCATGGCCGCCGAGGCGCGCAAGCGGGCGTCCGTGGCGCCCCCCCCGCGGCTGCCGTCGGTGCCGCCGCCGCCCGTGGGCGTGGCCGCCGCTCCTGCGCGCCGGTCGTCGGCGCCGCCCGGCGCGGGAGCCGTGCATATGCGAGCGCCGGCGCTCCCTTCCGGCATCCTCGCGTCGCCGGCCGTCGCGGGCTTCGGCGAGCCGGCGGTGGCCGCGTTCGCGCCGGCATCCTCGCTGGGCTCGACGGCATCGGACGCGCTGGCTCCGCCCGCGGACGCCGCGGCGCCGGCTCCTTTCGTGGCCCCCTCGGAGGCGCTGCAGCCGGCGCGAGAGGAGCCAGCCGAGCTTCGCAAGCCGGTGCCGCTCGCCAGGCTCCGCGAGGTGCTCAAGGCCGAGCCGGCCAACCCGGACGCGCTCGCGCAGGTGGAAGAGCAGCTCCGCGAGAAGCGGATGTTCGCGGAGCTGCGGGACGTCCTGCTCGCGGCGGCGCGCGTCCCCGAGGCGCCCTTCGAGCGCAGGAGGGCGCAGCTGCGCGACGTCGCCGGGCTGTGCGAGGAGCAGCTGCGCGACGTCGACACGGCGGTCCAGGCCTGGAGGCTGCTCGCCGAGCTCGATCCCGGTGACGCGCAGGCCCAGGCCGAGCTGAGGCGGCTGCTCGAGCGGAGCTCGCGCTGGGACGACCTCGCCGCGCTGCTCGAGCAGGACGCCGCGGCCACGCCCGACGTCGCGCAGAAGATCGAGATCGAGAAGGCGCTCGTCGCGCTCCACGAGCAGAAGCGCCGCGATCCCATCGCGGCCGCGGAGGCGTGGGCGCGCATCGCGGCCCTCTCGCCCGACGACGGCGCGGCGATCCAGTCCGCCGTCAAGCTCTTCGAGCGCGGCGAGCGGTTCGATCTCGCGGCGCGGGTCCTCACCGACGCGACCTCCCGGTCCCAGGGGAAGCTGACGCACGGGCCGCTCCTTCAGAAGCTCGGCGAGCTCCGGATGCGGCTCGACGAGCCGGGCGCCGCCGGCGATGCCTACAGCCAGGCGGCCGGGCTCCTGCGCCAGCCGAGGCTGTGGGAGCTCGCGCAGAAGGCCTACGTGGCGGCGGGGCGGCTCGCCGAGGCGGCGAGGGCGCTCGGCGAGCGCGCGCTGCTCGCGGACCGCAAGGCGCGCCCGGCGCTCCTCGTCCAGGCGGCCGAGCTGCTCCTCAGCGCTGGGGACGTCGACGGCGCGCTCGACCGGGTCGAGCGCGCCGTCGAGCTCGATCCGGCGACCGACGCCGCCCCCGCGATCGAGGAGCTCTACCGGCGCGCCCAGCGGCAGCCCGAGCTCGTCCGGTTCCTCCTGAGCCGGGCCGAGCTGCTCGGCGACAGGGCGGAGCGCATCGCGGCGCGACGGAGCGCGGCGGCCCTCCAGCGCGAGCTCGGCGACCGCGACGGGGAGCGCGCCACGCTCACGCTCCTGCTCGCCGACGGCGACGACGCCGCGGCCATCGCGCGGCTCGCCGAGGACGCCGACGAGCGCGGCGATCACCAGCAGGGCGCGGAGCTCCTCCGCAAGCTCGGCGACCTGACGGACAGCGAGCCCGGCAAGATCTCGCTCGCCCTGCGCGAGGCGCGCATGCTCGCGGAGGGGCCCGGCGACCTCGAGGCCGCGATCGCGCGTTACGAGGCGGTCGTGGCGACGCTCGATCCGCAGAACCGGATCGCGCTCCGGGGGATCGCCGATCTGGAGGAGCGGCGCGGCAACCCGCGGGGGGTCGCGGGCGCGCTCGAGCGCGAGCTCGTGCTCGTGTACGGCCCCGAGCAGGCCGACATCGCGCAGCGGCTCGCGGCGCTGTACGAGGGCCCGCTCGACGATCCTCACGGCGCCATCCGAGCGCTCGAGCTCGTCCACGCCGCCGAGCCGGATGACCTCGACGCGATCGCCCGGCTCGTGCGGCTCGCCGAGCGGCTGAACGACTGGCCGAAGGTCGCGCGCCTGATGGCGATCTTGATCGAGGTGGAGGGCGACGAGGACGAGGCGTCGCAGATGACCCGGCGCCTCGCCGAGCTCCTGGATCAGAGGCTGGGCAAGAGCGACGAGGCGCTGGCGCTCCTCGAGCGGCTCGCCGATCAGGGCGACGAGCCGTGCCGGGAGGCGTACGTCGCGCTCGGCGATCGGATCGGGTGGAAGGGGGTCGTCGCGACAAAGCTCGTCGCCTGGAACGAGTCGATCGCGCGCGCGGGGCGCGACGTCGCCCTGCGCGGGGCCTTCGAGCGCTTCGTGGAGGTCGGCCGCCAGAAGGACGCCGCGCGTGTGGCGATGGAGCTCGCGCGCTCGCGCACCGCAGACGCAGGCCTCGCGGAGAAGCTCGAGGCGATCGCGGTGGAGCTCCAGGATCGCGAGGCCCTCGCCGTCGCGCACGAGCTCCTCGCCAGGGATCTCTCGGGCACGGCCCGGGCGGCCGAGCTCGTGCGGCAGGCCGAGGTCCGGGTCTCCGTGGGCGCCGACCCCCTGGAGTCCATCCACCACGGCGAGGGCGCACTGGCGAGCGTGCCGACCGCCGAGGTCGAGCCGCTGCTCCAGCGGCTCGCGGCGCTGGCCGAGGCCCCGGATCTCATCATCGACCTCTTCGAGCGCCAGGTGAGCCGGTGCCGCACGCCGGCCGATCGCCTCGCGGCGCTCGTCCGCGCCGCCCAGATCGCCTGCGAGCGCGGCGCCATCGACCGCGCGAGGAGCTTCTTCGAGCTGGCCCTCGGCGGCGGCGTCCAGGAGGAGACGATCACCACGCTCGAGCAGGTGGCGCGGGACGACGACGAGCGGTCGCGGTCGACCGCGCTGCGCGCGATCCTCGCCGAGGCGCTCGCGGCCGGCGGCCAGGGCTCGCGCGACGGCGGCCGCACCCGGGCGGCGCTGCTGCGGCGCGCGGCCACGATCGCCTACAAGGATCTGGGCGACGTCGACCGCGCCTTCGGCTGGCTCGGTGACGCCGTGCTCACGCAGGTCGACGACGCGTCGCTCGACGCGCTCGAGGCCCTCGGGCGCGACGTGGGCGATCTGCCTCGGATCGGCGCGATCCTGAACCGCGCGCTGGATGAGGTGTTCGACGGCCCGCTCGTGCGCAAGCTCCTCCAGCGGCGCGCCAGGCTGCGGCGCGACGTGCTCGGCGACCGGCAGGGCGCCGCGGCGGACCTGAAGAAGCTGCACGATCTGTCGCCCTCGGACCAGGACGTGATGAACGACCTGTCCGCTCTCCTGCTGGAGCTCGGCGATCACCGCGGCATGATCCAGCTGTACGAGGATCAGATCCTCCGCGGCCGCGATCCGGCGCAGCGGGCGGAGCTCGCGCGCAAGGTGGCGCGCCTCTGGGAGGAGGAGCTCGGCGAGGCGCGCGAGGCCGCGGACGCCTGGCGCCGCGTCCTCCGCATGAAGGCGGGCGATCCGGACGCGACAGCGGGCCTCGAGCGGGCCAAGACCGGCAAGCTCAAGCGCACTCCGCCGCCGCCCTCGCTGCCGACCCGCGCGCCGGGCCCGCCGCTGACCGAGCCGCCGCTCGCGCCCCGGGCGCCGGCGCTCGAGACGCTCGGCTTCGAGGCCGGCGTGGAGGCGGCGGTGAGCAACGGCTACGCAGGCGCCGAGGCGCACGCGGATGTCGAGGCGCTGCCGGCCGCCGAGGCGCCGGCCGCCGCGGAGGAGCTGCCGGCCGCCGAGGCGCCCGCGGTCGCGGAAGAGCTGCCGGCCGCGGAGGCGCCGCCGGCCGCCGAGGCGCAGCTCGCGGACGCCGCCTCGCAGGCGCTCCCGGTCGAGCTGCAGCAGCAGGTCTGGGCCTACGGCGACGCGTCGCACGCCGGCGCGGACGACGCGAGCAGCGGCGCTGCCCACCTCGACGTGGCGCTGAGCCACGGGCAGAGGCTCCCTCTGGATAGCGCCACCCAGGTCATCCACGTCGCTCCGGCCGCGTACGCCGATGCGCCGGCCGCTCCTGCGCAGTGGTCGGACGTCGACGCGGACGCAGCGCCGCCGGCGCACGCCGACATCGACAATGGCGAGGCCCATCTGGCGCACGACGAGGCGCCCGCCGCCGACCCTGCGCTGCCCGTCGTGCCGCCCCTGCCCGCCTCCGACGAGATCGACGTCGACGCCGACGCGGACGACGTGGAGTACATCGACGACGACCCTGGTGCTCGCTAGCTCTCCTCCGCCGATCCTCCCCCCGGCGCTACGACCGGGCGACACCGTCGCGGTGATCGCCCCTTCCAGCCCGTTCGAGCACGTCCTCGCGCGGGTCGGCATCGGCTGGCTGGCCCAGCGCTACCGCGTGCTCTTCGACGCGGGCGGGGGGCCGCCGTTCGCCGGCGATGGCCGGCGGGGAGGGGAGACATCGCTGTCGGCGCCTTCCGAGCACGGGCTGTTCGCGCGGGCCGGTTACCTGGCCGGCAGCGACGCGCGGCGCCGCGACGAGCTCGCGCGCGCCCTCTCTCACCCCGACGTGAGGGCCATCTTCGCGGCCCGCGGCGGCTACGGCGCGAACCGGTTCGTCCACCGGCTCGACTGGAGCGTCCTCGCAGCGCACCCGCGCTGGATCGTCGGCTTCTCCGACGTCACGGCGCTCCACGTCGAGGCCGCGCGCGCCGGCGTGGCGTCGCTCCACGGCGTCCACGTCACCGCGCTCGGGCGCGGCGACGCCCGCGCCCGCGCCGCGCTGATCCGCGCCCTCGAAGATCCGCTCGGCGAGCGCCGCCTCGAGGGCCTGATCACGCTGCGCGCCGGCGTGGCCGAGGGGCCGCTCTTCGGCGGCAACCTGGCCCTGCTCCACGCCTGCGCCGCCGCGGGGCGGCTCCGGGTCCCGGAGGGGTGCATCCTGCTGCTCGAGGACGTCACCGAGCGGCCCTACCGCATCGATCGCATGCTCGCGACGCTGGAGGTCGGCGGCCACCTCGCCCCGGCCGCGGCGGTGGTCCTCGGCGACTTCGAGCAGTGCGCTCCGGGCCCCGACGGCGTCACGGTGGACGAGGTCCTCCGCGACAGGCTGCTCCCGCTGGGCGTCCCCGTCGTCGCCGGGCTGCCGATCGGCCATGGCCATCGGAACGAGCCCGCCATCCTGGGCGGCCGCGCGCGCGTCCTCGCCCACGGCCCCGAGGCCGCGGTCACGCTGGCGGGCGCCTGAGCGATCACGCGATCACGCGATTACCAGAAGACGCTCTTCCGCTCCTTCAAGCCGCGGTTCAGCATCGACTGGATCCGACCCTTCACGAGCGCCACCTTCTCCTGGATCACCGCGTCGTCGTCGTCGGGGTCGCCGTGGAACGTCATGGGCTCGCCGAAGTAGATCCGGTATCGGGTCGGCAGCGGCAGCTGGCCGCCTGGGAGCAAGAGCTGTGGGATGATCGGGAACGTCGGCATCCCGAGCGCCTTCGAGACCGACTCCAGGTTGCCGAGCGAGATGTACTGTTCCTCGCCCCCGATGACGGCGATGGGCACGATCGGCGTGTCGGTCTCGAGCGCGAGCCGCATGAACCCGAGCCCGAAATCGAGCAGCTGGTAGCGGCTGGAGAACCCCTTCGAGATCCCCTTCGTCCCCTCCGGGAACACGAGGATCGCCGCGCCCATGTCGAGCAGCCGCCGCGCGTTCTCGGGCACGCCGACCACCTGGCCCACGCGCGAGAAGAACGTCGCCACGAACGGCAGGGTCTGCGTCCACTTCTCGACCATGCTCCGCATCACGCGCGGCGGCTCCGCGTCGAGGAACAGCGAGGCCGCGATGAGCAGGCCATCGAACGGGAGCTGGCCCGAGTGGTTCGCGATGAGGAGCACCCGGCCGGTCGGGACGCGCTCGATGCCGAACACATCGGTCCGGAAATAGAAGCGGTGAAAGAACGCGGCGACCCCGACCGCGTACTTCGCCCACTCCCGGTCGAGCCCGAACGGGTCGACCCCGTCCGCCGCGTGCGGCAGCGCGACCCGGCGCAGCCGGTCCTCGAAGTCCTGTCCGAGCAGCCGGATGGTCGCGTCGTCGATCGTGCCGCGCAGGCTGTCGATCCCGACGCGCGCGAGCGGCAGCGCGCTGTGCGTGACGAAGTGGCTCAGCCTGGCGAGCGTCGTTCTGCTGGCCATGAGCGGCGGACGATAGCAAAACTCGGCTGGGCCTGCACAGGCACGAAGGGCTTGACCATCGGCCTCCTCGAAGCGACCGTCGCTCCGATGAGCGAACGCAGCGAACGCATGCTCGGTCGAAGCCGCCGTCCCAGCTCAGACACCGATCCGTCCCTCCGGTCCATCCTCATCACCGGCATCTGCGGTCGTCTCGGGCGGCGCCTGGCGCGGCGCCTCCACCGAGAGCGGCACGTGATCGGCGTCGACAGGCGCAGCTTCGAGGGGCGCCCCAAGGACATCGAGCATCACCAGATCGACATCCGCCGCAAGAAGACCCAGGACATCTTCCGCCAGGAGCAGCTCGCCGCGGTGGTCCACCTCGGGGTCATGCACGATCCGCGGGTGAGCCAGATGGAGCACCACAGCTGGAACCTCGCGGGGTTCCAGCGGCTGCTCGAGTTCGTGGCGCAGTACGACGTGCCCAAGCTCATCGTGCTGTCGAGCGCGAACGCCTACGGGCCGCGCCCCGACAACGCGCAGTTCCTCACAGAGGACGCCCCGCTGCTCGGCGGCGCGTCGTTCAGCGAGATCCGCGACCTCATCGAGGTCGACATGCTCGCGCAGTCGTTCTTCTGGAAGCACCCCCAGACCGAGACGGTCATCCTCAGGCCGGTCCACATCCTCGGCTCCGTGCGGAACGCGCCGTCGAACTACCTCCGGCTCAACGTGATCCCGACCCTCCTCGGCTTCGATCCGATGGTGCAGGTCATCCACCAGGACGACGTGGTCTCCGCGATCCTCGCGGCGCTCCGCCCCGGCGTGCGGGGGATCTTCAACCTCGCCGGGCCCGCGCCGCTGCCGCTCTCGCGCGTCATCGACATGACCGGCCGGACCCGCGCGGCGATTCCCCACTTCGTCATGCAGACGATCATCCCGCGGCTCTGGCGGTTCAGGGCGACCTCGTTCCCGGCGCCGGAGCTCGATCACATCCGCTACGTGTGCATGGTCGACGACCGGCGGGCGCGCGAGATCCTCGGCTACGAGCACGCGCACGACATCCAGGAGACCGTCCAGGCGGTCGACGACATCACCTGAGGGGCGTCATGAAGAGAGCGACCCGGATCGAGCGCCTCGTCGACTACTACGAGGACTTCGCGCCCGACTACGTCTCTACCTGGAAAGACATCCAGCACTACGAGAAGCCCGTGCGCGCGTTCCTGCGCGAGGTGGTCACCGAGGGCGCGCGCGTGCTCGACGCGGGCTGCGGTCCGGGCCACCTCACCCGCGATCTCCCGCCGTCCGTCGATGTGGTGGGCTTCGACATCGCCGAGGGGATGCTCGAGATCGCCCGCAAGAAGCGGCCTCACGGCGCCTACCACCGGCACGACTACCACCTCCCGATCCCCCGCTCCTGGGGGCGGTTCGACGTCGCCCTCGCGCTCGGCACCCTCGAGTTCTGCGACGATCTCCCGCTCGTGCTCGGGAACCTCGCTGGCGGGATGCGCCCCGGCGGCCGCCTGCTGGTGAGCATCGTCGAGCGGAGGCCGAACGTCCGGCTCCACGAGCGCCACGCGCGCCCGCTCTCCGACGCCGAGCTCTCAGGCGTGAAGATGTATCTTTACACCTTCGCCGAGCAGACGGACGCCATCCTGGCTTCTGGCCTGCTCCCGCGCAGCTACAGGCTCCACCCGGGCTGGCGACACACCGAGTACGACGTCGATGTGCTCTACGCGCTCTGGGACCTCGAGGCCTCACACGGCGGCCGGTGATCACCCTGGACAGCGCGGCGAGCCTTTCCGCGCCGCGCTGTCCAGGGTATCTCGTGGAGAGGAGAGCCACGGTTCGATGGAAGTGAAGCTCGGCGGCACCTTC
Organism: Sorangium sp. So ce375; assembly: GCF_051473855.1. Lineage (NCBI taxonomy): Bacteria > Pseudomonadati > Myxococcota > Polyangiales > Polyangiaceae > Sorangium > Sorangium sp. So ce375. The sequence continues at coordinate 5,940,552 of NZ_CP150335.1, read as the reverse complement.
CTGACCTGCGCAATGGGGCCGCTGCACCACGCCGGCGTGTGCATGCAGGCGAGCCGGGTGCCGGAGGGGCTCCGCGAGCTGGCGCCGGAGGGGCTCCTCGGCGGCTTTCAGCGCGGCGTCGACCAGGCCGCGAAGCTCGCGGGCGTGCGCCGGGAAGACGTCGAGCGCCTCCTCCCGATGGCCGACGTGCGCGACGCCATCGAGCGGCTCGGCGACAGCCAGTCCGAGGCCGTCCTCGCCTGGGACGTCTACGCGGGGCGCATCGGCGGGCTGCTCGAGGGCGTCGCCGAGGTGACCGACCACGGGCGGGCCCCCGACGCCGGCATGTGGCTCGAGCGGCTGGCGAACAAGGTCCGGCGCGATCGGCCGTTCGCGGAGCCGCTCCAGGTGCTCGCCGAGGACATCGCGCAATGGCAGGTGATGATCGGCCGCTGCCGCAAGCTGCTCGATGAGAGCGGCGGCGGCGCGCTCGCCAAGGCGTATCGCCGGCGGCGGAACCGCAGGATCGCGTCGATCGTCGTGTCGGCCCTCGTCATCGTCGCGGCGCTGTCGGTGATCCTGCGGCTCCGCGCCGCACGCGCGCGCGTCGACGCGGTCCTCCAGCGCCCGGAGGTGTGCGCCGTCCGCGACATCGCGGAGGACGATCTCGGACGCGCGGCGAGCGAGCAGCAGCGGCGCGTGGCCGCGCGGATCGAGCAGTGCGCCGCGGTGGAGGCGCAGGAGGCGCGCGAGCGCGAGGAGCGGCTGCGCGCCGAGGAGAAGGCCCGCGAGGAGCAGCGGCTGCGCGCGGAGCGCGACGAGAAGTGCGCCGCGCTCGCCGTGCGGTTCAAGGCGGGGGCGTTCTCGGACGACGACGGCAAGATCGCCGGCGTGAGCAACGATCTGCTCCGGCGGATCGCGGGGCGGAGGCTCCTCGCCACCGACGTCGGCCCGACCGGCCCCGCGCTGCCGTGCGACGGCGCGCGCGGCGGAGACGAGCTGCGCGCGGCCTTCGCGGACGCCCTGATCGCGTCGGTCTGGACGTGGGCGCCGGCGGCCGATCCCGGCCCGAAGCTCGGCGAGATGATCGCGGCGCGGCGCGCGGAGCTGCCCCCACGCGCGCAGACGATGCTCGCGGTCCGGACCGCGTACGAGTCCAAGAAGGCCATCGTATCGGGCGATCCGGCGGCGCTGGGGCGGGCGTCGCGCCTGTGCGCGCTCACGGCCACGCTCGAGATCGCGAGCGGCGCCGGGTGCGCGGCCCTGGCGAGGCTGGCCGTCAAGCCTGCGCCGTGAGTCGGACTTCGGCCCATCCCCCGCGCCGCGCGGCGAACAGGGGCTCTTCGAGCCCGCCGTCTTCGCACGACAAGGGATCGCCTGGGCGATGAGGTTCTAGGGAAGGTGAGGGGAGAGGGGCCGGAGGGGCAAAGGCGGGGCGGTGGGCGCCCCGCCCGCGGGGCTGCTCACTTGAAGGCGGGGATGGAGTCCGCGTCGAGCACGCACACGGCCGCGCCGGGGTCGCACTTCACCTTGAGGTCCGGGGAGATGCCAGAGAGAGGATCGTTGCAGATGGCATCGTCGACCTTGTCCGTGGGGATCGGATTGCCGTCGGCGTCGAGCTCTGCCTTGTAGACCCGACAGTCGACCAGCGGCCAGAGCCCGACGACCTTGTACGTCGCGGAGCAGCTCTCTTCCGAGTACGTGACTTCTGCCTCGAATTGATTCGCGAGGTTGGCGGCCGTCACGTACACGCGCAGGTTGCGCCACTCGAGCTTGTGCGATCCCAGCGCCGGCGGCGGTGCGTCGCCTTCTCCAGCGCCGCCTTCGCCGGCACCACCGGCTCCGCCAGCGCCGCCTTCGCCAGCACCACCGGCTCCGCCAGCGCCGCCTTCGCCAGCACCACCGGCTCCGCCAGCGCCGCCTTCGTCAGCACCACCGGCTCCGCCGCCCTCGCCAGCACCACCAGCTCCGCCAGCACCGCCCTCGCCAGCGCCACCGGCTCCGCCAGCGCCGCCCTCGCCGCCAGCGCCGCCCTCGCCGGCAGGCAGCAACACCACCTCGGCAGGAGCGAACGTCGGCACCGTGCAGATATTGTCTTCATCCGGTTCGACCGTGGCGAAGGCACCGATCGCGAACGCGTTCAGGTCCGGGTTCGGGTCGATCGTGGCGCCGCCTCGATACCAGTCGCCGAATTCCGCCGTCTGGATCGCGACGAGCTTTGTCTCCACGTCGGGGAGCTTGTCGCCATTCTTGTCCGGATTGTACATCTGCATCCCGACCATCTCGACAGTCCCGTCCTTCAGCGCACAGGCGCCCTCCGCGTCCCCGCTGATCCGGGTGAACTTCGTCGCGTACGGGTAAAAGCTCGCCGTGGCGACGGTGCACTCGGGTGTGGGCTGCGAGCAGCCCGGAGACATCGCCGCGAGCGGTGAGACCGCCCCGAGCGCCGCCATCCAAACAAGCCATCGCTTCTTCATCGCTTGCATCCTTTCCCGGCGCGCTGCGTCTAGAAGGTGACCCGCGCGCCGAACCGGAACTGCCGCGGCGTCTGGTATTGCGTCGGCTTGCCGAAGTTCGGGTTCACGGCCTGGGCGTCGAGCGGCTCGCCGCTGTTGTGGTTCTTCACGCACGTCGGGCCCCCGTTGCTCGGGCTCAGATCTTCACGCGTTCCATCGACGCAGGGATCGACGTACGCGGTCGTGTAACGCTGCTCCACCTGGACGATCTCCTGGAAGTTGAAGATGTTGAAGACATCCATGCTGACGGTGAGCTCGCTGTCCTTCGCGAGCTTGACCGAGTAGCCGATGTGACCGTCGATGTTGTGGACCCAGGGCAGGCGGCCGCCGGCGCCTCGGGGCAGGACGAACGTCTCGTCGGAGCCGTACAGATAGTGCGCTCCCCAGTAGTCGATGGGCGCGCCGGAGCGGGACCTGTACGTGAGGCCGAGATCGAGGAGCATGCCCTTCGGGAGCTCGATCGCCTTCGCGCCGTAGACCTTGATCTCGTGCGTGTTGTCGCCCGGCAGGGGCCCATCGCGGTTGACGAGGAGCGACGCCAGATCGAACTCCGTGTTAATGTTCGGATCGAGCTGGTCGGTCTCGGGCTTGAAGAGGCCCGGATAGTTGCCCCGCAGGTACGACAGCGTATAGCTCACCTGGGCGAGCCACAGGTCGGAGAAGGTCTTCTGGAAATAGAGGGTGAGCGCGTCGTAATCGCGCGTCGCCTCGGGGAAGTCCTTGGCGATCCCCTTCCCGGGGTTGCCGATGAAGTAGGTGTTCGCCTCGTCCCGGCTCATGTCCTCGATGACGTTGTTCATCCAGCGCTTCGTGTACATCGCGCCGACCCGCCCGTTCGGTAGGACCTCGTACTCGCCGCCGATCACGATCTCGTCCGACGACTGCGGATCGAGGTCCGGATCCACCGGGGACTTGCCGCCGCCGAGCGTGTACCAGTTCTTGTTCGGGTCGTGAGGCCCGCCGATCGGGACCCGGCTGTCGTCGTTCCGGCACTGCCCTTCGCCATAACCCGTCGCATCCACGGGATCGGCAGCGTTGCAGCCACCGGCGCCCGCCACGTGATAGGAGAGGGTGTTCCGTTCGTCGCCGAACGCGCGATCCAACATGTCGAGGGGGACGCTCTCGTAGTACCGCGCGTAGTTCGCGAACACCTTCGACCGGCCCTCCTGCGTGATGTCGTAGACGACGCCCACGCGCGGAGACCACTGGTTCGCGAGCGCCAGCCCGAGCGTGCCGTCGTTGGCGAAGAGGTACTGCGCGTCGTAGCGCACGCCGATATTCAACGTCACCCGGTCGAGGATGCTCCAGCTGTCCTGCGCGAACGCGCCGATCGTCGCTCCGAGCGACGACACCGTGATCTTGTCCTGGATCACGTAGTCCGTGGCGCCGGGGCCGGTCGCCAGGCCGTCAGGACCGGTCAGGAAGCCGAACTGTCGTTCGTCGTGGAAGACCTGCTGGCCGCCCCAGTCCGTGAGGCTCCCCTCCTCGCCGTAGGTGGTGCCGCCCGCGTACGCCTTCGTGTGCTCGTACGTCGTGATCTCGCCGTCGATGCCAGCCTTGACGACGTGGTGCCCGAGCCCCTCGAAGATGCTCGTCACCATCGCCTTCAGCTGGAAGCGGTTGAGCGAGGCGTCGTCGATGTAGTCGGGGCCGCCTTTCCAGTAAGCGCGCACCGCGCAGGGCAGCGCGGAGGGAGCGTCGGTCCCCGACGGCAGCGGCTCGCACATGGCCCGTGCCTCGGGCGAGAGCGTCTCGAAGTCGTAGATCGAGTACCGCTGCGGGTCGAACCTCTCAAAGACCACGAGGGGCACGCCCGCCAGCTTGTTGTGCGTCCCGAGCTCCGAGCCGTCCGGGGGCAGCCGCCCGGCCCGCTGGTTGTGCCAGCCGAGCGTCGCGTCGAGGAGCAGGGACTTGTTGTTGAACGCCGACGACCACTTCAGCGCGACGTCGTTGGACGACGCCACGTACTCGTGCGCCAGCGCGCCGTACTCGCCGATGATGTTGGAGAGCTCGACGATGCCCCGCTGCGGGTCGAACCCGAAATTGCCGTTGCCGCCCGAGGAGGAGGGGGAGCCGTAGACGGAGAGCGCGACGCTGTGGTCCGGATCGATCTGGTAGGTCAGCTTGCCGAGGTACTGCAGCGTCTGCTCCTCGGCGCGGTAGAAGCGCTGCGTGCCCGGCAGCCGATCGACGCGGTTGAGCCCGGTCTTGGGATCCTTCACCGGCTCCAGCGTGATGGGGTCGTAGCGCGTGACGAACAGGTTGCGCTCCATCGAGTAGCTCTTGAACGCGAGATCGGCGCCCGCGTAGAACCAGAGCTTGTCCTTCAGGATGGGGCCGCCGACCTCGAACCCGTAGTCCCGGATGGACGAGAGGGTCGTGTCGGTCTGGATGGTCTCGCCCTGCCGACGGACCTGCTTGGGGCTGCCCTCGAAGGCGCCGGGCGTGATGTTGAAGAAGACCGAGCCCTGGAACGCGTTGCCGCCGCTCTTCGTGACGACATCGAGGACGCCCCCGGTCGCGCGGCCGAACTCGGGCATGTACCCGCCGGCCACCACGTTGACCTCCTTGATGAACTCCATGGTGAGCGGCGTGCCGATGATCCCGTAGGCAGGGTCGTTCACCGAAAGGCCGTCGATCACGTACTGGTTCTCGGGCGAGGAGGTGCCGGCGATGGAGGTGCCGAACTCGTCGGCTTGCGCCCCGGGCGTGGTCGCGGCGATCGTCTCGAAGGAGCGCGTCGTGGCGCCCTTCCCCGTGGGGGGCGCGACGGCGATGCGCCGGGTGAAGTCCTGGGTGATGCTCTGGGCCACGCTGCTCGAGCCGACGTCGACCGTCGGCGCGCGGCCGACAACGACGATCTCCTCCGCCTTCAGCGCTTCCGGGAGCAGCTCGACGTTGACGCGGATGGTCGACGCGGCGCGGACCGCGATCCCGCCGCGCGCGTACGGCTTGAACTGCTCCTTTTCGAAGCGCAGTGTGTAGTCGCCCGGCGGCAGGTTCGGGATACGGTACTGGCCAGTACCGTCCGTGACGACCAGCTGCTCCCCTTGCAGCGCCGGTGAGGTCGCCGTCACGACCACATCGGCGGCCGGCGCCCTGTTCGACGCGTCGACTACCCGCCCGAGGAGCACGCCGCTGCCCGTCTGCGCGAACGCAGGGTACGCGGTCAACAAAGTCGTTGCGAGCAGCAGCAACGCCGCCCACAGCCCCAGCGGCGCACGTGGTGAGCGCCCTCCGTGTTCCAGCCTCTTTTCGAGAAACTTCACGGAATTCCCTCCAGAAGTGTAGGCCCCTCGAGTCCTTCCTTACCCTAGACAGGAATCGCGCGAGACAATAGACTTTTTTGTAGGACTCGCTCGCTTGTACACTCCGGGTAGGCGCCGCACGCTTCCATACGTCGCGGCTTCTCTACCTCGATCGGATCGAGTCCTAGGAGTGACGACCCCATGTTCGACTCGGTACTCGGTCGCGCTACCGCCACCCAGGGGCGGCTAGGGACGGGGACAGCGCTCTCCATCGTCGCCCACGTGGCCATCGCGGGCGTCATCCTCTGGCAGGCCACACGCCCCCGAACCGAGAAGCCGAAGGACGTCGAGGTCACATTTTTCGCCCCGGCGCCGCCTCCTCCTCCGCCACCCCCTCCGCCGCCACCTCCTGGCGGCGGAGCGAAGCGCCCGCCGAAGGTGGAGCGCATCGAGCAGCCGAAGCCCGTCAAGACGCCTGACACCATCTACGACATGCCGGAGAAGAAGCCCAAGGCCAAGGCGCCTGAGCCAGAGCCGGAGCCGGTCGCGGCGCCGGAGCAGCCGGGCGGCGTCCAGGGGGGAGTCCAGGGCGGTGTTCAGGGGGGCACCGTCGGCGGCGAGGTCGGCGGGCAGATGGGCGGTCAGCTGGGCGGCAAGGTCGGCGGCCAGCTGGGCAGCACGGCGCCGCCGCAGAACGTGGTGCTCGCGTTCGGCCCCGGGATGGAGCGGCCGAAAGAGGTCTCGGGTTGCAGGCCCAACTTCACGCGCGAAGCGCTCGCTGCCAGGGTCGAAGGCCTCGCGCTTGTCAAGTGCGTCATCACGCCTACGGGCAAGCTCACCAACTGCAGGATCGCCAAGGGCCTGCCGCACATGGATGCGGCGATCCTGAGCACGCTGACGACGACCTGCCGGTATACGCCCGTGATCTATCAGGGACGCCCGGTTTCCGTCGACTACACCATTCCCATCAGGCTGAAGATGCCCTGAAGGGCGCGCAGGAGAGACGGGTGTTGTTGAAAGGGCGGAGCACGTAGTAGATGAGGGCATGTGGTAGGTTCGCGCTTCAGCACTGCCGAGTCCGCTCCGGCGCCCAGAGGCGCTGTTTCAGCATAACCAAAACCATCACGCCATGTGGGGCGCCAGGAGGCGCGAGACGATGCAATTCACGCTGATCGAGCTGTGGGGCCACATGGGGATCTTCGCGAAGCTGATTGTCTTCGCGCTGGCCATCATGTCCGTCGCGTCCCTCATCGTCTTGGGCGAGCGCATCGTCGTGTCGTCCATGTCGCGCGCCGCCTCCCGCGCGTTCGCGGCGCGGGTCGGGCCGCTGCTCGCCCGGGGCGAGCTCGAGGGCGCGTGGACCGCCGCCAGGTCGGGCGGCGAGATCGGCTATCTCGGGCGCGTCATCGGCGCCGCTCTCGCCGCCTACGCCTCGAGCGCGCCCTCGCGGCTGCCGGCGCAGGGGCACGAGCGAGACGGCGTGTTCGAGTCGGTCTCGCGGGCGCTCGAGCGGCAGGCGCAGCGGGAGGTGCTCAGCCTGAAGCGCGGTTATGGCCTGCTCGCCACGGTCGGGTCCACGGCGCCGTTCGTCGGCCTGCTCGGGACGGTGATGGGCATCGTGACGGCGTTCCAGCAGATGGCGGCCTCCGGCTCCGGCGGCCTCGGCACCGTCTCGGCGGGTATCGCGGAGGCGCTCATCACGACCGCCTTCGGGCTGCTCGTCGCGATCCCGGCCGTCATGGGCTACAACTATCTCCAGGGCTGGGTCGAAGCCCGGGCGATCGACATCTCGGAGTCGTCGAACGAGCTCCTCGACGTCGTGGCGAAGCGGCTCGATGGCCGCCTCGCGCCGGCCGCCGAAGAGGCTGCTTGACAGGGGACCCGCGCGACACCCCGCGTGCCTCTCCGCGGAGCGCGGCGCCCGGCGCCTCGCGCCCGCGGTGCGGCGCGCGGTGACGCGCCCAGCCGGGAAGCGAGCGTTCCAATGGGGATGGGTGTCGGCCCGCAGAGGGGCCCCAAGAGCGAGATCAACGTCACGCCGCTCGTCGACGTCGTGCTGGTGCTGCTCATCATCTTCATGGTCGTCACGCCGATGCTCCAGCGCGGCAAGGACGTGAAGCTGCCGCAGGCCGCGAAGGTGGACGAGGAGAAGAAGGAGGTGGACCCGCTGATCCTCTCCGTGACGCTGGAGAAGACGGTGTGGGTCGAGAACGACAGGTACGATGACGCCGGGCTCGCCGAGCGGCTCACGCGTGAGCTCGCGGCGCAGCCGGGGCGCAAGGTGCTGGTCAAGGGGGACCAGCGCCTCTCGTTCGGCGACGTCCGCAGGGTGATGGAGACGGCGCGCAGGTCGGGCGCGAAGAGCGTCTCGCTGGCGGTCGAGGAGCTGAAGGGGAGATAACGGCGATGAGCGCGCGCGCGAAGACGAAGTTCGTTATCAAGCCGGCGGTGCCCCTGAACTCCGACATCAATGTGACGCCGCTCGTCGACGTCGTGCTGGTGCTGCTCATCATCTTCATGGTCGTGACGCCGCTGCTCGAGAAGGACATCGGCGTGCGCGTGCCGGACACAGAGCAGGTCAAGCAGGACACCCCGCCGCCGCCCGACCAGCTCGTCGTCCGGGTGAGCGCGGAGGGCGAGCTGCGGGTGAACGACGAGCGCGTCGAGCGCGCCGATCTCGTGGGCAGGCTCAGGCCGATCCTCGAGCGCCAGAGCAGGCCGCAGGACAGGATCGTCTTCGTCGTCGCCGACGACGGCGCCGTCTATGGCACCGTCGTGGAGGTGCTCGACGGCGCGAAGGCCGCCGGCGCGCAGACGCTCGGCATGATGACCGAGCTCCCCGAAGCGCCGCCTCCCTGACAGCGGCGCGCTCGCGCGCTGCGAGCGGCGGTGGACGCGCGCTTCCTCGCGGGCCCGATGTCGGGCGGCCAGGCGCGACGCGGCGCTTGCGTCGCGCGCGGTCGCGACCTAAACCGCCCACCTCGAAAGCGAGGTCGTCGATGTTGCGGTCCGAATGGGTGAGCAAGCGCGCCGGGAGCCCGAACCAGAGCCAGATGCACTTCGCGAGGAAGGGCGTCATCACGGAGGAGATGGAGTACGTCGCCCGCCGTGAGAAGCTCGCGCCCGAGCTCATCCGCAGCGAGGTCGCGCGCGGCCGGATGATCATCCCCGCGAACAAGAACCACCTGAACCTCGAGCCGATGTGCATCGGCATCGCGTCGCTCTGCAAGGTGAACGCGAACATCGGCAACAGCCAGACCACGAGCGACGTGAACGGCGAGCTCGAGAAGCTGCGCTACTCCATCAAGTACGGCGCGGACACCGTGATGGACCTGTCGACCGGGGGCGACATCGACGGCATCCGCCGCGCGATCATCGCGGACTCTCCGGTGCCGATCGGGACGGTGCCGATCTATCAGGCGCTCGAGGCTTGCAAGGGCACCGCCAAGATGACGGCCGCGGACCTCATCGACATGCTCGAGCACCAGGCCAAGCAGGGGGTCGATTACTTCACGATCCACGCGGGCGTGCTGCTCGAGCACCTGCCGCTCGTGAAGGGCCGGATCACCGGCATCGTCTCGCGCGGCGGCTCGATCATGGCGCAATGGATGATCGAGCACCACCAGCAGAACCCGTTCTACACCCACTGGGATAAGGTGCTCGAGGTCTGCGCGAAGTACGACGTCACGATCTCGGCGGGCGACGGCCTCCGCCCCGGCTGCCTCCACGACGCCAGCGACGCGGCCCAGTTCGCCGAGCTGAAGACGCTCGGCGAGCTCACGAAGCGCGCCTGGGAGAAGGACGTGCAGGTGATGATCGAGGGCCCCGGGCACGTGCCGTTCGATCAGATCGCGATGAACGTGCAGAAGGAGATGGAGCTCTGCCACGAGGCGCCGTTCTACGTGCTCGGCCCGCTCGTCACCGATTTCGCGCCCGGCTACGACCACATCACGAGCTGCATCGGCGCCACGATGGCCGGCTTCGCGGGCGCCGCGATGCTCTGCTACGTGACGCCGAAGGAGCACCTCGGCCTGCCGAACCCCGAGGACGTCAAGCAGGGCCTCATCGCGTACAAGATCGCGGCCCACGCCGCGGACGTGGCGCGGAAGCGCCCGGGCGCGCGGGATCGCGACGACGCGCTGAGCCGCGCCCGCTACGCCTTCGACTGGAAGCAGCAGTTCGCGCTCTCGCTCGACCCGGAGACGGCCCAGGCGATGCACGACGAGACGCTCCCTCAGGAGTACTTCAAGACCTCGGAGTTCTGCTCGATGTGCGGGCCGAAGTTCTGCTCGATGCACATCAACCGCGTGGTCGACGAGTACAACGCGCGTCAGGAGCCCGAGAACGCGCCCGCGAAGCGCTCTCTCTCGATCATCGATCAGCCGTGAAGCAGGGGAGGGGCCCGGGCGGCGTCCGCCGGGCGCGGCGGAGGGCGCCTGTCCCGGCGCGCCTCGCCCTCGCCGCGCCCATCGCGCTCGCCTTGCTCGCGCCCCTCGGCTGTCGCCGCGAGCAGGCGGCCGCCTCCCGCGGCGCTGCGTCTTCCGCCGCGGCGGCCGCCTCGCCCCCAGCGGCGCCACGGCCGCCGAGCCCTCGCCTCACCGATCCGCGGTGGCGCCTCGCCGCGGGGGAAGACCCGCTGGAGTGTGCCCGGCTGGCCGAGGCCGAGGGCGCCTCCGGCCTGCTCGCCGCGCTCGACGACGGCGGCGACATCGCGCTCACGGCCCTGCGCGCGCTGCCGTACGCCGACGACGCCGATCTCGCGCTCGGGCCGCTCGCAGAGCGCGCCCGCGCGGCGTCCGGGCCGTTGCTCCCGCCCCTGCTCGAAGCGCTCCTCGGGATCGCCGGGCGTCCACCGCGCCCGCGCGAGCCGCTCGACCCGGACGGGGCGCGCGGCGCGGCCGCGGTCCTTGTCGAGCTGTCGGCCCGGCGCGACCTCCCCGCGGACCAGCGCGCGCTCGCCATCTCGGCGGCGCGCGCGCTGGCCGAGCGGGGGCTCGTCGATCCTCTTCGGATTCCTGCAGATCTGGATCCCGGGGGCTCCGTCGCGGGCGCCGCGGGAGGCCCGGCGTCGCCGCGGCCTTGACGTCCCGCGCGGCCGTCGCGGCGGCGCGGCCGTCCCGCGCGGCGGCGCGGCGCCTCTGGGCTGTCGGTTCGTGCAGCCGCGCTTTGGGCCGGTCGGGTTCCATTTTGGTAACTTGCCCCCCGTGACGACGCCGTACACCTCCGAGGCCTTCCTCCATCAGCTCCTCGGCAAGGCGCTAGCCGCCCACGCCAGCGACATCCACCTCAAGGTCGGTCAGCCGCCGGGCGCGCGGGTGCGCGGCGACATGGTCTACTTCCGCGTCGACAGGATCCGGCCCGAGGACAGCGAGGCCGCCGCGCGGGTGCTGCTCGCCGGGCGCCCTTCGCGCGAGCTGCTCGCCACGCTCCAGGAGCTCGACGCCGCGTACGTCGTCCCGGGCCTCGGCCGGTTCCGGGTGAACATCTATCGCCAGCGCGGCTCGCTCGCCATCATCCTGCGGAGCATCCCGCTCAAGATCCCGACGTTCGACGAGCTGGGCGTGCCCTCGGCGGTGCGGGCGATGGTGGAGCACGACCACGGCCTCGTCCTCGTCGCGGGCACGGCCGGCAGCGGCAAGAGCACGACCCTCGCCGCGTTCGTCGGGCACATCAACGCGACCGTGCCGCGCCACATCGTCACCCTCGAGGATCCGATCGAGCACGTGCACGAGGACAACCGCTCCAGCGTGAGCCAGCGCGAGATCGGCGTCGACACAGCGGATTTCCCGACCGCGCTGCGCTCCGCGCTGCGGCAGGACCCGGACGTCGTGCTGATCAGCGCGCTCCGCGACGGCGAGTCGCTCGATCTCGCGCTCCACGCCGCGGAGACCGGGCACCTCGTGCTCGCGGCGGTCAGCGCGCCGGACGTCACGCGCGCCCTCGGGCGGCTGATCGCGCTGGGCAAGAGCCCGAGCGAGGTGCGCGAGCGGCTGGCCGACTGCCTCCACGGCGTGGTCGCGCAGCGCCTCCTCCCTCGCCGCGACGGGACGGGGGAGGTCCTCGCCGCCGAGGTGCTCGTCGGGACGGCCGCGGTGCGCGAGGCGATCCGCCGGCCGGAGGGGAGCCCGTCGCTGCGCGAGCTGATGGAGAAGGGGGTCACGCCGTACGGCATGCAGACCTTCGAGGCGCACCTCAGGCAGCTCGTCGCCCAGGGGACGATCGCCAAGGAGACGGCGAAGGCGGTCACGGCCCTGTAGAGCGACAAACCCCCCCTCGCGCGGCTCGTGTCCCTCCAGCCGTCGCGCCTCGCTTGCGGCGGCGCCTCAAGCCTGGCTATGAGCGAGCCCATGCTCGAAGGGATCGAACGAGAAGCGGCGGAGCACAGGAATGGACGCAACGGCCCGAGCGGGCACGCCCCTTCGGCGGGCGCGCCCCGCCACGACTGGACCGTCGAGCAGGCGGTCGCCTTGCACGATCTCCCGCTCTTCGAGCTGATCGACCGCGCCCGAGAGGCCCACCGCGCGTTCCACGGCGAGCACGAGGTCCAGCTCTGCACCCTGCTCAGCGTCAAGACGGGCGGCTGCCCCGAGGACTGCGCCTATTGCCCGCAGTCGAGCCACTACGAGACCGAGGTCGGGCCGGAGCGCATGCTCGACGTCGGCGCGGTCCTCTCCGCCGCGGAGCGCGCCCGCGACGGCGGCTCGACGCGGTTCTGCATGGGCGCCGCGTGGCGCGAGGTGAAGGACGGCCCCGCCTTCGAGCGCGTCCTCGACATGGTGCGGGGCGTGAAGGCCCTCGGCCTCGAGGCGTGCTGCACGCTCGGCATGCTCACCGACGACCAGGCGCGCCGCCTGAAGGAGGCCGGCCTCGACGCCTACAACCACAACCTCGACACCTCGCGGAAGGCCTACAAATCCATCATCTCGACGCGCACGTACGACGAGCGGCTCATCACCCTGCGCAACGTCCGCCGGGCGGGCATCACCGTCTGCTCGGGCGGCATCATCGGCATGGGCGAGTCCATCGCCGACCGCTGCGAGATGCTCGTCGAGCTCGCGCGCCTCGATCCCCACCCCGAGAGCGTGCCGATCAACGCCCTCGTCCGCTCGCCGGGGACGCCCCTCGAGAGCCTCCCGCCGGTCGATCCGATCGAGTTCGTCCGGATGATCGCGGTCGCGCGGCTCATGATGCCGCGCGCGATGGTGCGCCTGTCCGCCGGACGTACGGAGCTCTCGCGCGAGACGCAGCTGCTCTGCATGTACGCGGGGGCGAACTCGATCTTCTACGGAGACAGGCTGCTCACCACGCCGAACCCCGGCGAAGACGAGGACCGCGCGCTCATCGAGAAGGCGGGGCTTCAGCCGATGGCGCCCGCCGCGGCCCGCGCTGCCCGTTGACAGAGCCTCCCCCCGAGGCCGCCTCCGGCTGAAGGCGCTCCCCTTCGCGCGGCGCGACGTGCAGCGTCTGCGTCGGGTACGCGAGCCTCGACCCGGCCATATCGATGATCTGCAGGAAGGTGATCAGCATCGCCTGCCGGATGTCCCGGAACTCCGCGAAGTCGCTCGTCTGGAACCAGGCCACCACCTCGACGTCGAGCGAGGACGGGCTGACGCCGACGAAGCGCACGATGACGTCCTCAGGCCAGGTCTTCGGGTGCTCCCGCAGCGCCCGCTCGCACTCTTCCACGATGGCGCGGAGCTGGTCGGGGGATGTGTCGTGCTCGAGCCCCAGCACGCAGGCGAGGCGTATCCTGTCGCGCGCCGTGAACGACTCGATCTGGAGATCGGCCAGCTTGCCGTTCGGGATCGTGACGACGGTCCGGTCGAGCGTGCGGATCCGGGTCGAGCGGAGCCCGATGCTCTCGACCGTCCCGAGGAGCGCGTCCACCTTCACGAAATCGCCGACCTGGAACGGCCGGTCGATGCCGATCGCGACCGAGCCGAAGAGGTTCTCCACCGTCTTCTGCGCGGCGAGGGCCAGCGCGACGCCGCCGATGCCGAGGCCGGCGATGAGGCTCGCCACCGGGTAGTCGAGCTCCGAGAGCACGGCGATCACGCCGATGATCACGATCGAGACCTTCGCGATCCGCCCCATGAGCGGCACGAGCGAGCGCGCCGCGGGGTTGTCGCGCGTCGCGGGGGCGGCGAGCAGGCGGCCGCTGACGGCGTCGATCGCGCGCAGGGCGAACCAGAAGACGGCGATGAAGACGCCGGCGCGCACCACCTTGTCGAGGAACTCCTCGGCCGGCACGTAGAGCCCGAGCCACGGGAGCGCCGCCTTGATCGCGAAGAGCGCCACCGCGAACGTGAGCGGGCCGCGCGCGCCCCCGAGGAGCACGTCGTCGAGCGCGGACTCCGTGCGGGCGACGACGCGGCGGAGCCCGGCGCGGACGAGGTAGCTCAGCGCCGCGCCGACGAGCCAGCCGGCCAGCGCGAGGACCGGCAGCGCGAGCCACTGCCACCAGAGCAGCTCGCGCGGGCCGGGGCGCAAGAGCGCCGGCGGCAGGTGATCGCGGAGCCAGCGATCCTCGAGCTGCGCGTACCAGTCGTCGATGCGCTCCACCGTGGAGCGCGAGAAGATCCAGCGCACGCCGTCGGGCGTCGTGCGCCGCACGAGGCGCACCGGCTGGGGCCCCGTCCGCGTCGGGATCTTGTCGAGCTGCTCCACGCCAGCCCCGAGGCTGTCCTGCATGTTCCCCTGCGAGTGCGGCGAGAGCGTCTCCACGTCCAGCCAGATGTGCCGATCGAGCACCGCCTTGAGCTTCTGCGCGAGCTCCGCGCCGTTCGCCCTCGGCGGGAGGTCCAGGAAGCGCGCGGCCTCGGCGTACCGGCCCGCGCGGCACAGGTAGATGAACTCGCTCATCGAGGCCCGAGGCGAGTCGGGCGCGACCGGGATCGCGTCTGGATCCGCGCCGCCTTCGGCGCTCGCCGCGGGCGGCGAGGGCGGGGGCGAGGGCGGGGGCGGGGGCGGGGACAGCTCTCCGGCGCTCGCTGCCAGGAGCGCGCACCCGAATACGAGCGCGAAGGCGAACGCAGCGCGGAGCCACCAGCTCGCCGCCGGCCAGAGGCGGGGCCGCCTCGGCGCCTTGGGGTGATCGGTCGCGTGCATGGGCCCTGCTATTCCATCGCCCGGCGGCTCTGTCGACCGCGCGGCGCGCGAGGGGCGTGCGCTCGCTCGCAGCTGGTTCCGCGTGTCAGAATTTCCTGTCAGGGATCGCTGATAAGCCGAGCTGACGCGCGCTACGTCGCGGCGGCAGGCGGCTCGCTCGGCAGCGCCGCCGTCGCGAGCGCCGCGAGCGCGCCGCCGTAGCGCGCGAGCCGGCCCGCGCCGAGCCCCGGGATGCGCGCGATCGCGGCGGCGACCGCCTCGCCCCCCGCGTGGCCCCGCGCGAGCGCGATCTCCGCGAGATCCTGCGCGCAGTGGCCGGGCAGCACGACCTGCTCGTCCACCTTCCGCGCCTTCGCCTCCGCCTTGCGCCACGCCGCGATCCGCGTCTCCACCGCGCGCCGCGCGGCGAGCTCCCTCCGGGCCGGGCGCGCTTGCTGGAAGAGGGCGCGCTCGTCCTCGGGCACGTCGCCGTCGCTGCGCCCCTGCTCGATGGCGCGGAGCCACGCCGCGACGCACGCCGCCGCGCGGCCCGACGCCGCCCCGCGGACGGCGCGCACGTCGTCGACGCGGGTCGGCCTCCGCTGCGCGAGATCGAGCAGCACCTCGCTGGCGACGATCTTGAAGGACGGCACGTCCGCCTCCTCGGCGGCCGCGTCGCGCGCCGCCACGAGCCGCCGCAGGATCGCCCGGCCTTCGCGGTCGAGCGCCTGGGCTCCCTTGACGCGCGCGTAGGCGGGCCGCGGATCGCGCGGCGGCCCGAGGGCGGTCGCGAGCTTGTAGGCGCACTCTTCCTCGATCTCCTCGTCGATCTCGAGGGCGCGGCTGCGCTCCGCGAGCCGCGCGCGGAGCGGGAGCAGGTGGCGCACGTCGTCGGCCAGGTAGCGCAGCTCGGCGTCCTCGAGCGGCCTGCGCCCCCAGTCGTGCTGCTGGAGCTGCTTGTCGACCTTCACGCCGAGCTCCGACAGGAGCAGCGCGGCGAGCCCCGTCGCCGCGCACCCCAGCATGCGCGCCGCGACCGAGGTGTCGTGCGCGCCGGCGAGCGGCGCGCCGGCCTCGGCGAGCATGCGCGCGTCGAAGGTGAGGTCGTGCAGCACCTTGCGCGGGCCCGCGGCCCCGAGGAGCGGCGCGAGCGGCGCGACGGGCACGCGGAGCGCGTCGACGACGGCGACCGCGACGCCGTCGCCCTCGCGGAAGGCGAGCTGGACCGTGCAGAGCCGCGCGCGGTACGCGAACAGCCCGTTGGCCTCCACGTCGACCGCGAGCGCGTCGGCGCGCGCGGCGCGCTCGACCAGCCGGGCGAGATCGCCTTCGCGCTCGACAAGGACGAGATGGTCGTGGCTCAGCGGGCCCCCTCCCGGCCCGCGCGTCCGGCCACGCCGCGCCGCGCCCGCGCGGCCACGCCGAGCAGCGCGAGCGCCGCGAAGGCGAGCCCTCCGCCGCGCCCGCCCTGCGACGGGGCCGCGGCGCAGCCGCCCGCCGCCTTCGCCTGGGGCTGATCCGCGGCGCACAGGCCGGAGAAGCCGTGGCGCGGCGTGGGGTCGCAGTCGTTGACCGGCGCCCCGGGCGGGTACACCGCGCAGATCGCGTCGCTGTCGTCCTGGTCGAGGTCGCGGAGCCCGGCCGTCCCCGGCCGGTAGTCGGAGAACATCGTCGCCTCGCGCTCGGTCGAGTGCGAGAGCCCGAGGAAATGACCTGCCTCGTGGGTGGCGATGCTCAGGAGATCGAACGAGACGTTGTCGTCGCCTTGCGTGAGCGGCACGTCGAACGAGTTGATCTCCATGTCCGCGTCGTAGATCTCGCCGGTCTTGAGGTTGTAGGTGACCGTCGTGAGCGCGAGCGTGTTCCCGCCGCCGACGTACGGCCACCCGTCGTCCCGGAACGTGATGATGTTCGCGTTCGCCTTGCGCTTGTTGTACTCGTGCGCGTCGCACGCGACCGGGCCCAGGTAGGTGACCTCCATGCGCGGGGTCTGCCCGTCGCCGCAGTCGGCCTGCGTCCACGCGGCGAACGCCGTCTCGAAGATCGCCTCCGCCTCCGAGAGCGAGACCTGGGCGGAGGCGTCCTCCTGGAGCGAGTAGCTCACGCACGGCGAAGGCCAGGCCAGCGGGGTGCCGCAGTCGGTGCCGAGCGCCGGCGTGCAGACCGCGGCGGTCTCCGCGAGCCCCGACGCCGTCTTCTCCGGCGGGCAGACGCTCGTGCGGCAGTAGGCCAGGGCGGCCTCGGGGCGGGCGAGCGCCGCGGCGACGAGCGCGCTGCAGGCTGCGGCGACGGCGCGGGCGCGCGTGTTCCGCGCGCCCGAGGGGCGGCTCGCGGGGTTACCTCTGCGCATGGTTCGCCTTCCATGCGCGGCTCACCGCGTCGATCGCCGTGTCGATCGACGCGCCGACGAGCTGCTCGCGGGCCGAGATCGCGGGGCCCGGCCGGGGCAGGACGGTCCCGGTGTCGGGGCTCGCTGCCAGCCGCCGGACGGCGATGCGCCGCGCGCCGGTCCCACCGTCCACGTTCCGCGGTCCCTCACCGTCGACGACGGGGTAGTGGCCCTGAGCCATCCCGGAGACGACGAGGGCAGGGCCCGCCTTCGCGACGAAGACCATCGCCTGCGCGCCGATGGCGAGCTGCGCGTCGCCCGACACGTGCTGTCCGACGTCCCCGACAACGCCCCCGAGCGTCCTGACCCACACCTCGCCGTCGGGCTGTCCGGCGACGGTCCGGTCGATCGACAGGCGGGTGTAGGTGACGATCCTCCTGGCCCCGCCGAGCTCTTCCCACTGGCTGCGCTGCTCGATCGCCGTCGCGACCACGACGTACGAGGCGGCGGCGACGAGCTCGTCCAGCGAGAGCTGAATGGCCACGGCCGCCTGCGCCGCGCGCGGTCCGGACAGCAGCGCGACGGGGCTCCCCTCGGCTGCCGGGGCGCGGCTGTCCGCTTTCGGGAGGGGCGTAAGGGTGAGCGCTGGGGGCAACGCGACGAGGAGGGCTATGCCAAAAGCTCTAGGAGACATGGGCGCAAAGATACCATGCTGCCGAGCGAGGCGCGCCGGAAGCACTGTGGCGACGTCGACGCGCTGGACCCTGTGTCCCGGTCCGACTAGCAGATCGTCTGGGTCGAGACCCGAGGAGCCTGCGATGACGAGCGACGCGTTGACGATCGGCAAATACACGTTCACTTCCCGCCTCTTCGTGGGGACGGGCAAGTACAAGGACCTGGATGAGACCCGTCGCGCGCTCGAAGCGTCCGGCGCGGAGGTGGTCACGGTGGCCCTCCGCCGCGTCAATCTGAAGGAGCGGGGCGAGGGGTCGATGATGTCGCTGCTCCAGCAGGGGCGCGTCACGATCCTGCCGAACACGGCCGGTTGCTACACCGTCGAGGACGCGGTCCGCACCTGCCGGCTCGCGCGCGAGCTCGGTCTCTCCGAGCTCGTGAAGCTCGAAGTCATCGGCGACGAACGGACGTTGTTCCCGGACAACGAGGCGACGCTGGAGGCGGCGCGCATCCTGGTGAAGGAGGGCTTCACCGTGCTGCCCTACTGCATGGATGACCCGATCGTTTGCCGTAAGCTGGAAGACCTCGGTTGCGCGGCCGTGATGCCCCTGGCTGCGCCCATCGGCAGCGGGCTCGGCATCCGTAACCCGTACAACCTGATGATCATCCGCGAGACAGCGAAGGTGCCGGTGATCGTGGACGCGGGAGTCGGGACGGCGAGCGACGCCGCGGTGGCGATGGAGCTCGGGTGTGATGGGGTATTGATGAACACGGCCATCGCGGGCGCGCGGGACCCGATCCTCATGGCGCAGGCGATGAGGGACGCGGTGAGGGCCGGTCGGATGGCGTATCTCGCGGGGCGGATGCCGAAGAAGCTCTATGCGACGGCGTCGTCGCCGGAGCAGGGCAAGATCGCCGCGCTGTAGCGGACTCGGCGGTCGAGCTCCGCACGTCGAGCCCCCCCGCGCCCTCGCGCGCCTGGCGCGTTCCACCGACGAAGCAGGCGCCCGCGGGCGCGATGAGGGGTGATGGGCGAGGGGCTGCGACGTACAGCACAGCGATGCGCTGTGGGAGAGATGCTCTCACCGCCCGGCGACGGCGACGCTGCGACGCTGCAACGACGCCACGTCAAGCGAACAGCATCCCCATGTCATGATACGCTCACCTACCTGAGTCAGAATGAGACGGAACGCTCATCGCGCGGTCGACACGCTGTCGTGGCGTCCAGCGCGCTCCGAGGACGACCGCGGCGACCTGACGGTCCGCTCAGCGGAGCATGAGCAAGCCCAACGTCTGCATGGTCGTATGCGACACCGAATAAGGTCGAGTGCGACACTGGGTGTGGCTGAGAGTAACTGAATGTGACTCAGCGTGACTCGGAGTAACTGAGCGTGACGCAGTGTGACTGAGCGTGACTCGGAGTAACTGAGCGTGACGCAGTGTGACTGAGCGTGATTCGGCGTAGCTGGGTGTGATTGAGCGTGATTAGATAGGAGCCAGATGGGCGACCGAGCGCGGACAGCGGCCTCTGTCGAGGCGCTCGCCGACTTGGATCGCTCGGATGAGGAGGAGCTCTTGCGGCGGATGCGCGTGTTGCTTATCACGAAGATCTTTCCGAACGCGGTTCACCCGGACGAGGCGCCGTACAATCGGCGGCAGTTCGCCGCGCTGTCGCGCTACTGCGACGTCCGGGTGCTCGCGACGATCCCGTGGTTCCCCGGCATGGGTCGCTTCTCGAAGTGGCCTGTCGGCGGCAGCGCGCCGCGCGAGGAGGTCATCGATGGGCTGCCGGTCCGCCACCCGCGATACCTCTACGTGCCCAGGATCGCGCCGGTCCTGAACGGCCCGCTGTACGCGGCGTCGATGCTCCCTGAGCTCATCGGCCGCGGTCCGCCGCCCGACGTGATCGTCGGGGCTTTCGCCTACCCGGACGGCTTCGCCGCGGTCTGTCTGGGGCGATTGCTCGGGGTGCCGACCGTGATCAAGACCCACGGCTCGGACATCGACGTGATCCCGCGCGACCGGCGGCTGCGACGGCCGCTCGGCTGGGGGCTCACGCGCGCCGCCCGCGTCGTCGCGGTCAGCCGCAAGCTCGCGGACGGGGTCGCGGCGCTCGGCGTGCCGCGCGATCGCATCGACGTCATCATGAACGGCGTCGACGTGAAGCTGTTCCAGCCTCGCAACCGCGCCGAGGCGCGCGCGGCGCTCGGCCGATCCCCGGGCTCGCGGCTGCTCCTCTTCGTCGGCAACCTGAGCCGCGACAAGGGCGTGCTCGATCTGATCGATGCGTTCGAGCGGCTCGCGCCGGTCCACCCGGACCTCGATCTCGCGATCGTGGGCAGCGGCGTCGAGGAGCAGGCGTGCAAGGCCGCGGCCGCCCGCCTGGGCGGACGGCTGACGGTGACCGGCTACCTGCCGCACGATCGGGTGTCGCTGTGGCTCGGCGCGTGCGACGCCCTCGTGCTCCCGAGCCTGCACGAGGGGACGCCCAACGTCCTGCTCGAGGCGCTCGCCTCGGGGCGGCGCGTGATCGCGACGAGCGTCGGCGGCATCCCCGACGTCCTGCACAGCCCCGAGCTCGGCGAGCTCGTCCCGCCGGGGAACCGGGGCGCGCTGACGGACGCGATGCTCCGCGCCGTCCGGGCGGACTACGATCCGGCGCGGATCGCGGAGCTCGCCGGCGGGCGCGACTGGGACGACAGCGCGCGCGCCCTCCACGAGTCGCTCCTGCGCGCGGTCTCCAGCGAGCGCCGCCAGAGCGCGGGCGACGTGACCTTCAGCGTCCCGGCCCCGAAGGGCGGTCTCGAGAACGGCAGCGCGCGGACGAGCGTTATCCTGAACTAGCCGCCTGACGACCGCCCGCGCGACAGAGCGGGCCTGCGCGGCTCGGCCGGCGCGGAGCCGTCCGTGGCCGCGGAGCCGTCCGTGGCCGCGGAGCCGTCCGTGGCCGCGGCGTCCTCTTGACGCTGGCGCTCGTTCATCGGCGAATGGCGCTCGTGCTCACCGGCTTCCGCGCGGCCCTCGGCTCCATCGTGATCCTCGCCGCCGTCGCGCAGGCCCCTTTCCAGTGCGCGAGCGAGGTCGACCCGGATCGTCGCGTGTACGAGGACCCCAGCGAGGCCCTGTACGCGCTGGCCGAGCGCTTCAAGGCGAGCGGCGATCGCCGCGCCCAGGTCGATACGTTGCGTTTCCTTGTCGAGCGCTATCCGTCCAGCCGGTTCGCCCGGATGGCCCGGCAGGATCTCGAGGAGCTCGGCGAGGCGGGCGCTCCGGGCGGGAGCGCGCCGGGCGACGGAGCCCGATGACGCGCCGCCGTCGGCGCGCTGGAGGACGTCCATGCTCACCCCGACGTTGACCCTGATCACCCAGACGGCGGACGTCCCGGAGCCGGTCCTGCTGGCGCGGCTCTCGGCCTTCGGCGCCCTGCCCCCCGAGGCCCGCGCCCGCGTGGCGGTGCAGCTCCGGGATCCCGAGCTCTCGGGCGCGGCGCTCCACGCGCTCGGCAGGCGCCTGCGCGACGCCACCGCCGCGCTCGGCGCCTCGTTCCTCGTCAACGATCGCCTGGATATCGCGCTCCTCCTGGGCGCGGACGGCGTCCACCTCGGCCGCCGCTCGGTCGCGGTGGCCGACGCGCGCGCCCTGCTCGGCGCCGGCGCCTTCGTCTCCGTCGCGTGCCACGGCGTGGACGACGTGCTCCGGGCGGCCGAGGCCGGCGCGGACGCCGCCGTGCTCTCGCCGATCTTCGCGACGCCCGGCAAGGGCCCGCCGCTCGGCCTCGCGGCGCTGCGCGAGGCGCGGGCCCGCCTGTCGGCGGCGTCGCGCCGCGTCGCGCTCCTCGCCCTCGGGGGCGTGGACGCGGCCTCGGCGCCGGCCTGCCTCGCGGCGGGCGCGGACGGGGTGGCGGCCATCCGCGCCGACTTCGGCGGCGCGCTGCCGACGCCGCGCGCGGGGTGAGCTGCCGACGCCGCGCGGGGTGAGCTGCGCTCGACGGCGCGCTGCCGATGCCGCGCGGCGCGCTACCGCGCCCAGAGATCGGCGAGCGGCAGCTCGATCGCCTCGAACGGCTCGGGCCGCACCATCTCGTCGCCTTCGTAGGTGTCGAGCAGGGACCACCGCCCGTCGTCGAGCCGGTAGACCTCGAGCGTCTGCGCGACCGGGTTGAGCAGCCAGGCGTGGCGGACCCCTTCGCGCCGGTAGATCCGCATCTTCTTGCCCCGGTCGACGCGCTCGGTGCGCGGGGAGATCACCTCGCAGACCCAGTTGGGCGCGACGTTGTAATGCGCAGGTGCGTCCTCCGGGCCGAGCGCGTCGGGCATGCGCTCCCGACGCCAGCCAGCGAGATCGGGCACGACCTTGTCGGGCCGCGGTCCGAGGTGGAGCTCGGGCTCGTCGAGGATGACCCAGCCGCCAGGTCCGCCTCTACCGCGATCGAAGGGGCCCGTGAGACTTGCGCCTAGGAGCGACGCTGTACGCGTGTGCGGCCGCGCCGGCCGCGGGAACGTGAACAGCTCCCCGTCGAGGATCTCGGCGACCATCTCCTCCGGCGCAGCCTGGAACGCGGCTTCCACCTCGGGCGCATTGCCTGGAAATAGCGGGTGCTGCGCGCTCATCCTCAGATCCTAGCACCCCTGCCGTTCGTCGCGCGCGCTCTGCGCCGGCCCAGCGCCTCCCTCGACGCTGGCAATCGGCCTTGCTACTAGGCCGAGCCATGTCCGAAGCGTCCTCGAAGAAACCGACCGACGGCCTGCCCGAGCCCCTGTTCGACAGGGTGGCGACCGAGCTGAACTTCCCCGCCGACGAGGCGAAGATCCTCGCCTTCTGGAAGCAGGGCCGCATCTTCGAGAAGACGCTCCGCGCCGAGACCCGCGCCACCGGCCCCTCGCGGGGCACGTTCGTCTTCTACGAGGGCCCGCCGACGGCCAACGGCATGCCGCACAACGGCCACGTGCTCACGCGCGCCGTGAAGGACGTCTTCCCCCGGTACAAGACGATGCGCGGCTACGACGTCCCGAGGAAGGCCGGCTGGGACACGCACGGCCTCCCGGTCGAGGTCGAGGTCGAGAAGGAGCTGCGCATCCACGGCAAGGCCGACATCGAGCGGTACGGCGTCGAGCCGTTCATCTCGCGCTGCGTCGACTCGGTCTTCCGGTACACCGAGGCGTGGGAGAACCTGACCGACAAGATCGGCTTCTGGGTCGACCTCGACAGCGCCTACGTCACCTACCACCGGAGCTACGTCGAGAGCGTCTGGTGGGCGCTCTCCCAGCTCCACAAGAAGGGGCTGCTCTACCGCGGCCACCGCGTCTGCTGGTGGTGGCCGCAGGGCGGGACGGCGCTCAGCGCGGCCGAGGTCGGCTCGAACTACAAGACGGTCGACGACCCGAGCGTGTTCGTCGCGTTCCCGCTCGTCGACGAGCCGGACACCGCGCTCTGCGCCTGGACGACGACCCCGTGGACGTTGCCCTCGAACGGCTACGCCGCGGTCCGGCCCGAGTTCGACTACGTCGTCGTGGACGCGGGCGCGCCCGCGGGGGGCGCGGCGCCCGTGGCCGGCAAGCTCATCGTGGCCGCGGCGCTGCGCGAGGAGCTCGCCAAGAAGTTCAAGCGGGACCTGCCCGTCCTCCGCGAGCTCAAGGGGAGCGAGCTCGTCGGCAAGCGCTACCGCCCGCCGTTCGACGGCTTCGCCAGGTCGCTCTTCGAGGCCCCCCTGCGCCGGAAGGACGGCAAGGCAGAGCCGCTCTACTGGGTCGTCCTGGGCGCGGATTTCGTCACGCTCGACTCCGGCACCGGCATCGTCCACGTCGCGCCCGCGTTCGGCGAGGACGACTTCAACGCGCACAGGCGGCGGATCGCGGAGCTCGCCGAGCCGGGCGCCGACGTCCCCATGCTGTGCGCGGTGCGGCCGGACGGCACGTTCGAGCCGGGGCTCACGCCGTTCTCGGGCCTCTGGGTGAAGGACGCCGATCCGCTGATCATCAAGGATCTCGCGGCCCGCGGGCTGCTCGTCCACGAGGAGAAGTACCGCCACGACTACCCGTTCTGCTGGCGCGCGGACGACGACCCGCTGATCCAGCTCGCGCGGCCGGCCTGGTACATCCGGACCCGGGACAACATCGACAAGGCGATCGCCAACAACCGCGCCGTCCACTGGCACCCGTCCCACATCCAGGAGGGCCGCTTCGGCGACTTCCTCGCCAACAACGTCGACTGGGCGCTCTCGCGCGAGCGGTACTGGGGGACGCCGCTCAACGTCTGGGTCTGCGCGAACGACGAGGAGCACCAGCTCGCCCCGGCCTCGGTCGCCGAGATCGAGGCGCTGAACCCGCGGGCCTTCGACCACTTCCGCGCGGCGAAGAAGGCCGACCCCGGCCTGAACGATCACCTCATCGTCCACAAGCCGTGGATCGACAAGGTGACGTTCCCGTGTCCGACGTGCGGCGGCGAGATGCGCCGCGTGACCGAGGTCATCGACGCCTGGTTCGACAGCGGCAGCATGCCGTTCGCGCAGTGGGGCTACCCGCACGCGGAGGGCTCGAAGGAGCTGTTCGACCGCGCGTTCCCGGCGGACTTCATCAGCGAGGCGATCGATCAGACGCGGGGCTGGTTCTACTCGCTGCTGATGGTCTCGACGCTGGTCTTCGACGAGGCGACGCAGGAGAAGCTCGGGCTGTCGCGGGTCCGGAGCTACCCGCACCCGTACCAGACGTGCGTCGTGCTCGGGCACGTCTGCGACCGCGAGGGCAAGAAGGAGAGCAAGTCGAAGGGCAACTACACGCCGCCCGAGGTCATCCTCGAGCGCGTCCGGATGGAGTTCGCGGCGGCCGACGGCGCCGACGCCGGGCTCGGCGCGCTGAAGGATGGCGTCGCCTACATCGCGCGCGAGGACTACGAGGGGCTCGATCTCACGGGCGACTCGGCGAAGGTGCGGGTCTACCGCGCCGATCGCGAGGGCTCGGCGGTGACGCTGGAGCTCAGGCCCACGACGGGCAACAAGCGCCTCCCGCGCCGCATCGTCGCGCTCTCCCGAGGCGACCTCGACCGCCTGGGCCTCTCGCCGGCCGACAAGGCGCTCTCGGTGATGCCGAACGACGTGCCCAGGCTGCCGCAGGACCAGCGCGTCTTCATCGAGGATCCGGCGACGCCCGCGCCCGGGGCCGACGCGTTCCGCTGGTTCTTCTACGCGTCTTCCCCGCCGTGGACGAACACGCGCCACTCGCTCACGAACGTCCGCGCGTACCAGAAGGAGTTCGCGGTCAAGCTCCGGAACGTCTACTCGTTCTTCACCATCTACGCGAACATCGACGGCTTCTCGCCCGCGGAGGGGAACCCGGGCGCGGCGGACACGTCGCCCGCGGCGCTCGCGGCGAGCGCCGGCTACCGGCCGGCGAGGGAGCGGTCGCTCCTCGACCGGTGGATCCTGTCGGAGCTCGCGCTCTCGACGCGGGAGGTGACGGCGCACCTCGACGAGTACCGCCTGTACGAGGCGGCGCAGCGGCTCGTCGATCTCGTGGACGCGCTCTCGAACTGGTACGTCCGCCGGAGCCGGGCGCGCTTCTGGGCCCCCACGGCGTCCGATCCGCTGGACGTCGCGCCGGGCGCCGTGCGCGCGGCCCAGGACAAGCGCGACGCGTACTTCACGCTGTACGAGGTGCTCGTCGCGATCGCCAAGCTGAGCGCGCCGTTCACGCCGTTCCTCGCCGACGCGATGTACCAGAACCTGGTGCGGCGGCCGTGGCCTGCGTCGCAGCCGGAGAGCGTGCACCTCGTCGCGTTCCCCGAGGCGGACGCCGCCGCGGTGGACGAGCCGCTCGCGATCGAGATGCGCGCCGTGCGCGAGCTCGTCTCGCTCGGCCTCCAGGTGCGCACGGCGAACAAGCTCAAGGTGCGGCAGCCGCTCTCGCGGGCCGACATCGTGCTGTCGCAGCAGGGGCTCGCGGCGGCGCTCGCCGAGCACGTGCCGCTCATCGCCGAGGAGCTCAACGTCCACGAGGTGCGCTTCCTGAAGCCTGGCGAGGAGGGGAGCGCGGTCCGCTACGTGCTGAAGCCGAACTTCCGCGCGCTCGGGCCGAAGCTCGGCAAGAAGGTGCAGCTCGCGAAGCAGGTGCTGGCGAAGGCCGACGCGGCGGCGCTCCGCGCGGCGCTCGCGACCGAGGGCAAGATCGCGATCGCGCTCGACGGCGAGCAGGTCGAGCTCGGCCCCGACGAGATCGACGTCGCGGTCGAGGCGGGCGAGGGGTTCGCGGCGGCCGGCGGCCGCGCGGGGGTCGTCGTGCTGCACACGGCGCTCACGGACGCGCTCCGCGACGAGGGGCTCGGCCGGGAGATCCTCTCGCGGGTGCAGGGCCTGCGCAAGGAGCTCGACCTCGGCTTCACCGAGCGGATCCGGCTCGCGCTCGACGGCGGCGAGCGGGCCCGCAAGGTCGCCGAGGCGGCGCGCGAGATGCTCATGCAGGAGGCGCTCGCGGCCGAGCTCGTGCTCGGCGCGGCGCCCGCGGCGTGGGGGCAGGCCGAGCGGCGCGAGGTCAACGTCGACGGCGAGGCGCTCGCGATCGCGGTCGCGCGGACGGCGTGAGGGCGCCGGGGGGAGGCTGAGCCGCGATGATCACGAAGGTCTGCGCCCGTAACTTTCGCAGCATCGGGGAGCGGATCGAGCTCGAGCTCGGGGCGATGACGGTCCTCGTGGGGCCGAACGCCTCGGGCAAGAGCAACGTCGCGGACGTGCTGCGGTTCCTTGCCGAGTGCGCGTCCGCGCCGCTGCCTCTCGCCATGCGCGCGCGGGGCGGGTTTCGGGCGTTGCAGCACGGGGGGCCGTGGGAACCTCGCGACGTGACGCTCGAGGTCTGTGTCGAGGGCGAGGGGGGCAGGGGCACCTGGGGGTTCACGATCAGGGGCGCGTTGTTGGTGCACGAGCACGGCGCCTGGTTCGCCGGACCGGCGCCCGACGCCGCATCACAGCGGCGCCTGCTGGACCTCATCGGCCGACCCGACAGGATGCCGACCGAGGCGGAGCTCAAGGCAGCGGCCGGCGAAGGCACCTACGCCTTTTCAAGCGACGGCGCGGGGACGGTCTCGAACCTACCGGCCTTCCCCATGCCGCTCTTCGGGGACCGCACCCCGATCCTCCCGGTGATGCCCGGGGGGCTGTTCGCTCCCATCACGCAAGAGCTGGGGCGCGTCGCGGTTCACGCGCTGTTTCCGAGCTCTCTGCGCGAGCCGCAGCTCCCTGATCCTTCCAAGCCGATGAGCACGAGGGGGGACAACTGGGCCTCCACGCTGGAGTCGCTGTCGGCTGACAGCGGCGGCAGCGAGCTCGTCGCGGCGCTCCGTCGCCTCGCGGCCGATATCGACGCCTATCGGGTAGTCCATGCGGGCGGCTTTCTGGTGCCGGAGTTCCGGCATGGCGTCGATGCGCAGGGGCGCGAGCGCTGGCTCGGAGCGGCCCAGGAGTCGGATGGAACGCTGCGAGCGGCGGCGATGCTGACCGCGCTCTTCCAGGAGCCCGCGCCGGCGCTCCTCGGCTTCGAGGAGCCGGAGCTCGGCGTGCATCCGGGCGCGATCCCGCTCCTCTTCGACTTCCTGAAGGAGGCGACGACCCGCAGCCAGATCCTGCTCACGACGCACAGCCCCGACCTCCTGGATCTGGTGCCCATCGACGACCTTCGCGTGGTGGAGCGGCGCGACGGTGCGACGATGGTCGCGCGGGTCGAGGAGCGGCAGCGCGAGCTCGTGCGCAAGCGCCTGATGTCGACGAGCGACCTTCTCCACGCCGAAGGCCTCCGCCCCGAAGGCTCCACGAGTGATGGCTAAGGCCTACCTGGTCGTCGAGGGACACGGCGAGATCGAGGCGGCGAGGAACCTGGTCATCCGGCTCTGGGCCGACCTCGGGCTGCCGCACGCGGTGTGGGGAGCTCCCAAGCGCGGCAAGGCGCTCAACACGCGCGCCGGCGTGCTTCAGGCCTGCGAGCTCCTGCGCAGCGAGCGCGACTGCGCCTTCGCGCTGCTGCTCCGTGATGAGGACGACGGATGCCCGGCCACGGCCGGCCCCGAGACCGCGGCGTGGATGGCGGCAGCGAGCCTTCCTTTCCCGGTCGCCGTGGTGCTGGCGCACCGGGAGTTCGAGGCGTGGTTCCTGCCGTGCATCCATCTCATGGCGGGACGGGAGATCCGACCTGGCGTGCGCATCGCAGAGGGCACGACGTGCCCCGAAGATCCAGAGGGCATCCGCGACGTGAAGGGGTGGCTCTCAAAGCATTTCCCGAGAGGGAAGGCGTACAAGCCCACGCTCGACCAGCTCAAGCTCACCCAGTGGATCGACTTCGGCGTGCTCCGCACCTCCGGGGCCAGGTCGTTCCGCACGCTCGAGAACGCGCTGCGGTTCCTAGGCGCGCCCGCCGCACTCAAGGTCTACCCGCCTCCGCGGTCCTAGCCCCAAACGCTCGGTACGAGCGCCCCCCCAGCCGGGCGCTCGGTGCGCGTTCAGTACCGCTCGCTGTCGTTCTTCGGCGACATCGGCGACGCCGGCCCGCCCTCGCCGTTGATCGTCGTGCCGCCGTTCATGAACGCGCCGGCCATGCGCAGGAAGGCGGCGGGGAAGTCGAGCGCCGGCGCCGAGAGCGCGTCGAGCGCGGCCACCTGATCGGGCGCGAGCTTGACCTCCAGCGCGCCGAGGTTGTCGTCGAGCTGCGCCAGCGTGCGCGCGCCGATGATGGTGGAGGTGACGCCCGGCCGGGCCACCACCCAGGCGAGCGCCACGCGCGCCGGCGTGGTGCCGAGGTCCCTGGCGATCTCGGCCAGCTTGTCGACGATGTCATAGGCCTTGTCGGTGAGCGCAGAGAGCGCGAACGGGCCGCGATCGGACTTGTGCTTGCCGGCGTTCTCCCGCGTGTACTTGCCTGTGAGCACGCCGCTCTTGAGGGGCGACCAGGGCGTGACGCCGAGGCCCAGCTCGCGCGCCATCGGGATGAGCTCCCCTTCCACGCTGCGCTCGAGGAGCGAGTGCTCGATCTGCAGCGCGATGAACTGCGCCCACCCGCGGAAGCCCGCCAGGACGTGCGCCTGCGCCACCTTCCAGGCCGGCGTGTCGGAGACGCCGACGTAGCGGACCTTGCCGGCCGTCACCAGATCGTGGAGGGCATGCACGGTCTCCTCAATGGGCGTGTTCTTGTCCCAGATGTGCATCCAGTAAAGGTCGATGTAGTCGGTCTGCAGTCGGCGCAGCGACTGCTCGCACTGCGCGAAGATGGCCTTCCTCCCGGCGCCGCCGCCGTTGGGGTCGCCGGGGTAGAGGTTGGCGGTGAACTTTGTGGCGATCACCGCCCGGTCGCGCTTGCTCGGGTGGCGGCCGAGGTGGTCGCCGATGATCTTCTCGGAGTGGCCCTTGTTGTAGGTGTTGGCGGTGTCGATGAAGTTGCCGCCGCGCTCGATGAAGCGATCGAGGATCGCCTCGGACTCCTTGACGCTGGAGCCGAAGCCGTGGTCTTCGCCGAAGGTCATGGCGCCGAGGCACAGGGGGCTGACGCGCAGGCCGGAGCGGCCAAGCGTGACGTAATGGTCGAGGTTCAACGTGGTCCTCCTGGAGGTTCGGGCTGAAACGCCCTTGCTGGACCGTACGCTGCGCCCGTGCCGGCGTGCAATCTTGGAGGAAACGGCCGAGACGGAGCCGGGTGGGTTGATGGCCGCCCGAGGCGAGCGCACGATCGCGTCGTGCCGGGATCGATCGAACAGGCCATCGCGCGGCGCACCCCGCGCCCGGAGGCCGACGCGCCGGCGTCGCGTGTGCTCCGCAATTTCGTCGTCGCCGTCCGCGCCAGCACGCCGCCGATCGCGAGCCTCGACCTGCTGCCCGACGGCACGACGTCGCTGGTCTTTCGCCTCGTCGACGCGGATCGCGCCGACCTCGTCGTCCTCGGGCCCAAGACGCGGGCCGTCTACAAGCGCGTGCCGCGCTTCCTGCTCGCGGTGCAGGTGGTCTTTCAGCCCGGCGGCGCGTACCCCTTCTTCGGTGTGCCGATGGACGAGCTCGCCGATCGCATCGTCCCGGCGCGCGAGCTCTGGGGCCGGCGCGCCGACGCCCTGATCGAGCAGCTGGTGGCGGTCGGACCCGGCGTCACGCTGGACCCCGCGCGAGCTCGCCTGGATGCGATCGAGCGCGCCCTCGAAGGCCGCATGCTCGGTCCCGACGTGTTCGAGCCCGCGTCGGCGGCCGTCGCGCGCGCCGCGCTCCGGAGGCTCTCGCGCGGAGGAGTCACCGTGGAAGAGACGGCGAGCGCGCTCCACGTCAGCCCGCGGAACCTGCGGCGCGCCTTCGTGGCGACCGTCGGCGTCTCGCCGAAGCAGTACGCGCGCATCGCCCGCTTCCAGCGCGTCGTCGCGAACGCGCAGGTCGCGCGCGGGTCGTGGTCGGAGGTCGCCCTCGCGAGCGGGTACTGCGATCAGCCGCACCTGGTCAGGGAGTTCCGCGAGCTCGCGGGTCTCTCGCCGGTCGCGTTCATGAAGCGACGCTCGGCCGGCGAGATCAGCGGCTCAGGCGGAAGCCGCGGGTGAACGCTCCAAGGGGCTCCTGGGCGTTCGGTGCGAGCGCGGATCGCGGGGCTCCGCCGCGATTCCGTGCCGGGCCTTACGATCCTGCGCGCGTGGCCGCCGCGCTCCACGGGGCGGCGCTCCTTCCTCAAGGATCTTGTTGCGGAGTTCGCTGACGAGGCGTTCGATGATCCTCGTCGGGTGGGGCACATCGGAGATCTTCAGCACGGTACCGAGACCGAAGGCCGCGTATCGCCGGCTCGCGACGGGCGACAGCCTGCCCGGACGGCAGGATCTCTCCGTGGCGCGAACGACGTAGCGTTCCCGGGACATCTCCCACGCCGTCCGGACGTCCCTGGAGCCCGAGGTCACGTCCCTGAGGGCCGACGTGGTGTCCCTGGAGCGATGCGCCGTGTCCCGGAAGCACGTCGCTGTGTCCCGGAAGCGCGGCGCGGCGCACGCCAGGCGCGCGGTGGCGTGTCCCTGGAGGTCGCTCCTGTGTCCCTGGAGGTCGCTCCTGTGTCCCTGGAGGTCGCTCCGGTGTCCCCGGAGGTCGCTCCGGTGTCCCCGGAGGTCGCTCACGCATTCCTGGATGTAGCTCCTGTGTCCCTGGGGCTTAGCGCAGCGCGCCCGGTCAGCGGTCCCGGAGCGCGGGCAGGGGGGTGGACGTCCTCGAACCGAGGCTCCGCGCCGCGATGATCACCCACGTCTACGTCAGCAACTACGGCAGCGTCGGGGCAGGGCTCGAGCTCACGCTCGGGTCGCTCACCGCGCTCGTCGGTCCGCCCGGCTCGGGGAAGGGCCGTCTGCTCGACGCGGTGCGGTTCCTCGCCGAGTGCGCCAACGGGGCGCTCGATCAGGCAGCGGCCAGCCGGCGCGGCGGCGGCGCGCTGGAGGGCGCTCGCGGCGACGGCGCGCTCACCACGCTCGGGGTCGCGGTCTCCAGGACCGAGGGCCACGGGTTCTGGCTCGTGCAGCTCGCGCCCGGAGAGCAGGACGGCGAGGCGCGCGTCAAGAGCGAGACGGCCGCGTGGTGGCAGCGCAGCGCGCTCACGCGGCTCGTCAAGCCGGGCCTGCGCGAGGTCTTCGACGCCGGCAGCGACGCGCCCGAGGTCTCCTTCGACCGGCTGAAGGGCAGCCCGAAGGGGTTTTCGCGCAAGGACAAGGGGCGCAGCGGCACGCTCGCGTACCGCGGGGTCGCCCCGATCGCCGTGAGCGGCACGAGGCTCGTCCTGCCGCTGCTCTCCGATGGACCGCTCACGCCCATGCTCGACGAGCTCCGCCGGGCGGTCCTCTACTCGCTCGCGCCGCGCACGCTGCGCTCGCCCCAGAAGCTCAGCGCTTCCCGGCGCCTCCGGGCGAGCGGCGACAACTGGGGCTCCGTCCTCCGCACGCTGGCGAAGGAGCGCTGGAACGACCAGTTCCTCGCGGGGCTGTCCCAGGTGACCGGCGACGTCGACGGCGCCCGCGCGTCGTCGTCCGGCGGGCTCCTCGTCCCGGAGCTGCGCCACGGCGTCGACGTCGACGGGCGCGAGCGCTGGCGGGCCGCCGCGGACGAGCCGGACGCCACGCTGCGGCTCGCCGCCATGGTCACGGCGCTCTCGCAGGAGCCGCCGCTCGTGCTCGCGGGCTTCGAGCACCCCGACGCGGGCGTCGATCGCGCCTCGCTGCCCGCGCTCCTCGAGTACCTGCGCGGGGCGTCCGCCCAGCGCCAGCTCCTGCTCACGACCGAGAGCCCCGCGCTCCTCGACCTCCTGCCGCCCGACGCCGTCTACTCGGTGGAGCGCCGCGACGGCGCGACCACCGCGTCGCCCGTCGACG
Source organism: Sorangium sp. So ce375 (assembly GCF_051473855.1). Classification (NCBI taxonomy): domain Bacteria; kingdom Pseudomonadati; phylum Myxococcota; order Polyangiales; family Polyangiaceae; genus Sorangium; species Sorangium sp. So ce375. The sequence goes on along the minus strand of NZ_CP150335.1, from coordinate 5,908,378 downwards.
AGCCGCGGCGGAGGGCGCTCCGGGAGCGGCTCGGCGCCCCGGAGAGCCAGCGCTCCGCGGCGGCGCGCACCGAGCGCCCGCCGCGCGCCTCCTGAGCCCGCCCGCTCGCCGCTACGACGCGAGCCGCTCCCCCGGCGGCGCGAGCGGCGACGCGTCGTAGCGCGCGAGGAGGTCCTCCGGATCGAGGTAGATCGCCGCGCAGCCGGCCTCGAGGAGCTCCATCTCGGGGAAGCCTCCGCAGAGGAGCCCCACCGAGAGGAGGCCGAGCTTCGCCGCGGCGTCGGCGTCGGACGGCGCGTCGCCGACGAGCACGACCTCGCGAGGATCGACGCTGCCGAGCCGGTCGAGCGCCGCCTCGAGGACGTCGGGGCGCGGCTTCGATCTGTCGGCGTCGTCGGCCGATACCGTCCACGAGACCAGATCGCCCACCCGGGCGAGCTCGACGCTCGCGTCGAGCTCGCCGCGCGGCGTCGGCGAGGCGAGCACGATCCGGCGCCCGTCGCGCGCCACGCGCTGGAACAGCTCGCGCACACACGGGAACGTACGGGCGCTCGGGAGGAGCTCGCGCCCGTAGATCTGGTCGCGCAGCGACGAGATGCCGGCGCCGATCCAGCCGATCTCCTCGGGTGAGAGGAATGTCTGCAGCAGCTGGTCCGCGCCCTTGCCGACCTGGCTGCGCAGCTTCTCCCGCGGGACCTCGCGGCCGAACCGCCGGAAGGCCTGCTGCCAGGCGGCCGCGTGCAGATCGACGGTGTCGAGGATCGTGCCGTCGACACCGAAAATGACGGCGCTGACGCTGACCATGGCGCGACACGTGGCGCAGGGCGGGACGGACCGCCATCGGAGCGCTCCCGACGGCCCGCGCCGGACGTGCGGGCGCGAGCGGCCACGAAGCTCCCATCAGCCCGCGCTCCGCGCACCGGCGGCGCTCGGGCAGCGCAGCAGCGGCGCTCGGCCGGAGTCGCGATAGACTGCCAGGGGAGGCGAGCGGGCAGGGCGATGACGACATGAACGGGCGGCTCTCTGCAATCGCGGTCCTCCTCGGCGGGCTCTTCGGCCCGGTCAGCGCCGCCGCGGACGCGGCCACGCTGGTCGCGGTCGATCTGGACGACGACGACGCCGACGGCGTGCCCGACGGCGAGCAGCCTCGCGTGCCGCCCGCCCCGGAGCTCCTCGCGCTGCGCGCGCCGCGCGGCGCGAGCCAGGCGCCCGCGGCGATCCCCGCCGGACTCCGGCTCCTCGTCGATGGCAGCCCGGTCAAGCCCGGCGCCGCCATCCCCGCGGGCGCCCGCCGCGTCGAGCTCCAGGCGATCCGCGCCGGGCGCAGCGAGATCGCGCTCTTCGGCGAGACGCGGACGATCAGCGCGTTCGAGGTGCGCGCGATCGACGGCGCCGGGCGGCGCATCGACATGGCGCGCTCCCACGCCTCGCTGCAGCGCACGCCCCCGGATCGGCTCGGCGACGATCCGTTCGGGGACCTCGACGATCCCGACGCGATCCGGCTGCTCGTCATCGGCGCGCCGGAGGATCTGCCGCTCACCCTCGACGTCCACGCCGCGGCGCCGTCCGGCGGGGCGATCGATCGCCTGCCCGGCGTGCCGCTCGGCCACGTGCCGTGCCCAGCGGACGTGCCGTCAGGCCTCGTGTGCGGATCGACGCGCCCCCTCCGGGCGGTCGCGGACGACATCGATCGCAACCACCCGATGATCGCCGATCGCTCCGTGAAGGGCGAGGTCGGCGGGGCGCTCGTCGTCGCCCTGCCCGACGGCCCGAAGGTCCAGATGATCCGCGTCGCGGGCCCGCGCGCCTCGCCGCTCGGGCCCCTCGGGCGCACGCGCGCGCGCCTGCGGATCATCATGGTGCGCCCGCGCGCCGGCGGCCCGCCGCCGATGGGCGGGGACGACGCGGGCGCGCTCGCCGTCGCGCGCGCGGAGGTCGAGCGGGCGAACGCGCTCTGGGGCGCGTGCGGCGTGAGCTTCGGCCCGCCGGAGGCGCTCGACGTCACCTTCGTCGATCCGCCGCGCCCGCACCTGCTCGCGATCGGCTGCGATCACGGCCTGCCGGCCAGCGGCGGCGCCATCCGGGTGCGCGTCGACGGCCACGAGGTGACCGCGGCGATCGCGCCCCGCGCGCGCCCCGACGCGGCGGCCCGGGCCGTCGCCGCGGCGATCGGCGCGGCGGGGTTCTCGGTGCGCCTCTCCGACAACCCGGCCATCGGCGCCGGCGCGTACGGGACCACCGACGTGCTCGTGCGGCGCCCGGGCGGCGCGCTCGCGACCATCGAGCCGCCGGCGGCGGGCGCGCTGAGCACCGACGCGACGCTCACGGCGTGCATCGGCGCCGTGGACCTCGACGACGGCCTCCAGCACTTCAGCGATACGGACGCGATCGCCGGCACGGTCGAGGAGCGCGCGCTGCTCAAGGCGTTCGACGACGGCGACCCGGCGACGGTCGACGTCGTGATGGTCCCGAGCTTCGCCGGCGGCGGGCGGATCGGCGAGTCGTTCATCTTCGCCGACGGCGGGGCGATCCGGAACACGATCATCGAGGATCGCGCCGGCCTCCGCGCGGATCGCGCGTCGTTCGCGCTGTCGCACGAGCTCGGCCACGTGCTGCTCGACGAGCCGGGGCACCCGGACGATTTCGGGATCGACACGCCCACCCGGCTGATGGATGCCGACGCGGCCAACGCCTCCGCGTACGGGCCGCGCCGCCTCACCGTCGACGAGTGCGCGCGCGCGATTCGACAGAGCGGCGCGGCGGTGCCGGGCCTGGGCCGACAGAGCGGCGCGGCGTCGCCGCGCGCGGGCGGGCAGAGCGGCGCGGCGGTGCCGGGCCTGGGCCGACAGAGCGGCGCGGCGTCGCCGCGCGCGGGCGGGCAGAGCGGCGCGAAGGCCGCCCAGGCGGGGGCCGTGGCGGAGGTGGAGGGCAGCGAGCCCGGGTTCCGGCCGAGCGGCCCGGTGCCGCTGCTCGCGCCCTGGCCGCTCGCCCCGCTCGGTCGAGAGAGGTGAAAGGCCGCTTCGCGCTGTGGTAGGAGCGGGCCCATGCGGGTCCCCCAGCGGAGCGGTCTCTTCAGCGGCGTCGCAGCCCTCGCGTGCGCCACCGTCCTGCTCGAGATCTCGCTCGCGCGGATCTACGCGGCGCTGTTCGGCGAGGTCCATGCGTTCCTCGCGCTCTCGCTGTCGCTCGTCGGCGCGGGCGTGGGCGGCGCGCTGCTCTACGTCGTCCCGTCGCTCGCCCGCCCGCCCGCGCTCTTCGCCCGCATGGCGACCCTCGCGTCGCTCGCGTCGGGCGCGACGCTCGCGACGGTCATCCTGCTCGCGCACCGCGAGCCCCTGCCTGTCCCGGCGCCGGGGTCGCTCCCGTGGCTCGCGCTGTGCTACGCGGCGTCCACGGTCCCGTTCGCGCTCGGCGGCCTCGCGCTCGCGGCCGCCATCCGGCACGCGGCGCGCGAGATGCCCCGCCTCTACCTGCTCGACCTCGTCGGCGGCGCCCTCGGCGGGCTCGCGGCGGCCGGCGCGCTGCGCGCGGGCGCGCCCCGCGCCGCGCTCGCGGCGGCGATCTTCTTCGCGGTGGCGGGCGTCTTCTTCTACCTCGGGTCCCGCTGCCACGAGGGCGAGCAGCGGGCGTCCGGCGGCCTTGTCGCCACGTTCGTGCTCGGCGCCTTCGTGCTCCTCGCCGGCGACGTCGGCGCCCCGTGGCTCCGGCTCGCCGGCATCCGCCGGGCGTCGCCCGACCGGACCGAGCTCGAGACATGGACAGAGCGCTCGCTGATCACCGTGGACCGCCCGAGGGCCGGCGCGGCGATGATGCGGCTCGGCGGCGCCGCGGCGAGCCCGATCCTGGACGCGAAGACGACGCCCCCGCCCCAGCCCGAGGACATGGCGTACGCGCTGCACAAGGACCGAGGCCCCGCGCTCGTCGTCGGCGTCGGGGGCGGGCGCGACGTGCGCGCGGCGCTGAAGGCCGGGCAGAAGGACGTCTACGCCGTCGAGGGCGACCGCGGCGTCGTCGAGGTGATGCGCGGGCGGTACGCCGCGTTCAGCGGCAACCTGCTCGACAAGCCCGAGGTCCACCTCGCGGTGGGCGACGGGCGGAGCTTCGCCCTCCGCACGCCGCTGCTCTTCAGGAACATCGTGATCCCGTCGACCGACACCGTCGAGGCGTCGACGACCGGCGCGCTCGCGCTCTCGGAGGACCGGCTCTACACGGTCGAGGGCGTCGGGGACTTCCTCTCGCGCCTCCTGCCCGAGGGCACGCTCGTCCTGACCCGCGCGGACGCGGACTTCGATCGGCTGCTCTCCCTCGCGGCCGCGGCGCTGCGCCGCGCGGGCGCGGCCGCGCCCAAGGAGCACCTCTTCGCGTGCAGCGCCGCGCAGAAGACCGCGCTCCTCGCCCGGCGCACGCCGCTCGCGCGCGAGGACGTCGATGCGCTGCGCCGCCACTGCCGCAAGCACAGGTTCTCGGAGATCCTCGCCCCCGATCGCCCCGCGACCCCGGTCCGCAGCGCGCTCGTCGCGGCGGCCGCTCCCTCGACCTCTGCGGCGGCCGCGCTCGTCGCTCAGGGCGCGCCCGACGCGGAGGCCGATCTCACGCCGCCCACCGACGACAGGCCGTTCTTCGCGTACACCGTCCCGGCGCGCCGCCTGCCCGCGGTGCTCGGCGACGTCGGAGCCCTCCGCGCCGGGCAGACGGCCCTCTTCGCGCTCGCGCTGCTGCTCGCCGTCGGCGCGCTCCTCTTCGCGCTCGGCGTGCTGCTCCCGCCGCTCGCCGCGCGCCTCGCGCCGCGCGACGCCGCGGCGCCGTCGACGCCGCGCGACGCCGCGCCGTCGGCGACGCGCACCCGCGCGCTCACCTTCTTCGCCGCGATCGGCGCGGGCTTCGCGCTCATCGAGCTCGCCGTGTTCCGGCACGGGCTCCTGCTGCTCGACCTGCCCGCGCACGAGCTGCCGGCCGTCCTCGTGGTCCTCCTTGTCTCGGCCGGCGTGGGCGGCTTTCTCACCGCCCGGGTGGCCCCGGGCGCCGCGACGGCGGTCTCCGCGAGGGTGGCGGAGGCGCTCGCCGTGACCGCGGCGCTCTCGGCGGCGGGGCTCGTGCCGCTCGCTCGGTGGGGCCTCGGGCTCGCGTCCTTCCCGCGCGCGCTCCTCGCCCTCGTGATCCTCGCGCCGTTCGGCGTGCTCGCGGGCTCGCTCGCGCCGCTCGGGGTGAAGATCGTGGACTCGGTCTCGACGGCGCTGCTGCCCTGGTGCTGGGCGCTCTGCGCCTTCGCGGGCGCGACGGCGATGGCCGTCGGCGCGCTGTGCGCGCTGAACCTCGGCTACAGCGCCCTGCTGCTCGGCGCGGGCCTCGCCTACCTGCTCGCCGCGGCGACCGTGCCCCCCGCCGCGGCCGGGGCGACCGCCGCGGGCGACGAGGAGGGAGCGGCGTCCCGCGAAGGCGCCGCCGCCGGCGAGCCGCCGCCCCGGGACGCCGCGGGGGCGCGGCCCGACGCCCTCGAGGCGGCGCCGATCGCGTGAGCGACCCGCGCCGCCGGCGCGGCCCGCGTCACCGCCGCGCGGCCAGCAGGAGGTGCGCGAGCAGGCCCGCGATGTTGTAGGCGTCGTCACCGCCGCGGTGGTGCGTGCCAGCGAGCGGCAGGCCAGCGCGCTCCAGGGCCTCGGCCATCCCGACCTCGCGCGACAGCGCGTGGGTCACCGCGAACAGGCTCTTCACGTTGAGGTGGCTCGGCCCGAACGGGAACGGCACGCCGCGCGCCTGGCACTGCCGCTCGAACATGCGCCGGTCGTAGTCGCCGTAGCTCGCCCAGAGGCGATCCTGCGCCTTGAGCTCGGTCCGGAGCGTCGCGCACGCCTCCCTGAACGACACGCCGGCGTCGACGTCCGCCTGCGTCAGGGTCGTGAGCGCCGTACAGAACGGGCTCACGCGCGAGCGCTCCGGGCGCACCAGGATCGAGCGGCGCTCGCGCCGCCGGCACGAGGCGACCTCCAGCGGGCACACGCCGATCTCGATGATCTCGTTCTCCTCGCCCCTCGGCGGGTCGCCGTCCCAGCAGGTCGATTCCACGTCGATCACGAGAATGAGATCAAGGCGCTTCGCCATCCGTCGTCGCCCTCGGCATGTAGTGAGGAGTGCGCGGGCAACGTAACGGGAATCGGGACGCAATATCCTTCAGGATTTTCCCGACCGTCCAGAAACGCCTTGGGCGGTTCACTTCGTCCGGGCAAAAACTGAGTAGATACGGGACATAAGCCGGAGGGGCACCCACACACGGTTGGTCGATTCGGCTCCCAATCCGCTTGCTTGGAGGGCCTGGTCCATGGACACTCGTCAGGTAATTTCTGACGAGGTTCTCTACGTGGATCCTGGCTCGCAGCTCCGTTGCTCCTCCGGTTCGGCCAGGGACAGGTCGGCGCTCGCTGAGGCGCTCCCTGACCCTGACCCTGCCGCCGCGGGTCACGATCCCGCCGAGGAGCAACGGGTGCCTCCTCGTTCCGGGATCGTCCGCCACGCAGGACGCGAGCGGGGGGCGCCGAAGGGGCTCCCGGCGGCGCGCGGCGCCGGCGCAGTAGGCGAGGTTACAACGGTGGGGCCGGCGTGTGGGCGTCTGGCCCTCGACCCGCTCGTCGGTCGTACAGAGCACGGACTGCACATCGAGCGGCTCATCGCCGAGGGGGGGATGGGCGCGGTGTACGCGGCCCGCCGCGCCGCGACGGGGGAGCCGGTCGCCCTCAAGGTGCTCCGGCGCGTGCACGCGGGGGACTCCGGGATCGAGGGCCGGTTCGCCCGCGAGGTGCGGCTCGCCCGCCGCATCGACCACCCGAACGTCTGCCCTGTGCTCGGCGAGGGGCGGCTCGAGGACGGGCGGCCGTTCTTCGTCATGCCGCTCTTCGACGGCGTCACCCTGAGCGAGGAGGTCCGGCAGCGCGGCCCCTTGCCGATCGGCCGCGCGCTCGCCCTCGCGGACCAGATCCTCGCCGGCCTCGCGGCGATGCACGCGGCGAAGGTCGTTCACCGGGACCTCCAGCCCGGCAACATCCTGCTCGTCCCCGGGGCGCGGGGCGCCGGGGCGGGGGAGGGCGCGACGACGGTCAAGCTCATCGATCTCGGCTTCGCGCACGAGCCCGGCGTCGACACGGGCGACGGCGTGACGCCGGACAGCCCCGGGTCGCTCGTCGGCACGCTGCTCTTCATGTCGCCGGAGCAGGCGATGCGCAGCCGCGCGATCACCGAGCGGAGCGACCTGTTCGCGACCGCGCTGCTGATCTATTACGCGCTCTCGGGCAAGCTCCCCTTCCGGGGCCGGGGCGATCTCGACGTGCTCGTCGCGATCGTGCGCTCCGCGCCCGTGCCCCTCCGGCGGGAGCGCCGTGATGTCCCGCGCGTGCTCGACGAGGTGCTCTCGCGCGCCCTGTCCAAGCACCCGGACCACCGCTTCGCCAGCGCCTCGGCGATGCGCGACGCGCTCGCCGCCGTGCGGGTGTCGCCGAAGTAGCACCCGCGCGCCCCGCCGCCGGCCCGCTCCTTGCCACGACGGGGCCGCCTGCACCGCACCGCCCGGCACCGCGATCCGGGGCTGTGCACGCGCTGCTCAAGCGCGGGAGTGCGGGACAGTGAGCTTCACGCGAGGGGAACCCCATGGACGCACTCGATCTCTTGGAGCAGCAGCATCTCGAAGTCCGCGCCCTGATCACGCGCATCGCCGCCGAGCCCAGCCCGGGCCTCCGGACGTCGATGGTCGCGCAGCTCTCCCGGATGATCGATGCGCACGTACGCATCGAGGAGACGTACCTCTACCCGGTGTGTGCCGAGCGGATGGCCGGCGACAGGAAGCCGCTCCACGACGCGTACGAGAAGCACGGCCTCGCGCGCTTCGCGGCAGACAACCTGCTGCGGACGCGCGTGACCGATGTGCGGTTCGAGGCGCGCCTCCGGCTCCTGCGGGATATTTTCGCCCACCACGCCGACGAGGAGGAGGACGTCCTGTTCCCCAAGGCGAAGCGGGGCCTGACGGACGAGCAGCTCGATGTGATCGGCAGCGATCTCGAGCGCGCCTACGAGGTGCTGCTGCGCGTCGGCGTGCCCGCGGGCGCCCAGCTCGCGCGCTCGCAGCGCGGCTGGCCCCGGCGCGGCGCCCACTCCGTGCGCGCGCTGCGCCCGGTGTCGCGCCGCCGAGGCGAAGCCCTCCGCGTCCGCGGTTGTTAAAGAGAGCGGCGGTCACCCGCACAGGAGACGGGTCCAGATCGGCGTTTTCGGCGCGCAAGCGCACTCCAGTGCGCTGAGCACCGAAAACGTCGAGATGGGCCCGTATCCGAAGCGGGTGACCGCCGCTCTAGACGGGGACGGGGCCGCCGAAGGCGCCTAGGAAGCGCGCGACCCAGACGGTGACCATCAGCACGGCCAGCACGACGCCGAGCCGCGTGACCCACGCGCCCTGCAGCGCCTCGGTGGCCGCGATGCGGCCGTCCTTTACGTAGATCGCCGCGTTGTACACGAGCGCGGCGATCACGAGCGGCGCCATGACGGGGGAGAGGGGGTGGAGCCGCAGCGCCTCGGCCGCGTGGCCCTGCGCGAGGGCGAGCGTCGCGCGCGTGAGCCCGCAGCCGGGGCAGGGGTGGCGGGTGATGATCGCGAACGGGCAGAGCGGGGCGCCGCACGCGACGAGGAGCCCGAGCAGCGCCGCCGCCGCGCCCAAACGTGCCGCGCGGCCGCGCGGGTGCGCCGCGCTCCATCGGGATAGGGCCGATGGAGCGGGCGAACAGGCTTCAGTCGAGCTGGACGGCGGCACGGCAGACGACCGCGGCGCGGGTCAGGCGGCGTTCGGGTCCCAGACCTCGTTGAGGTCCTTCGCGAGGGCGTAGAGCGGGAGGAAGACGTAGAGCACGATGCCCTCGGCCTGCGGGTTGCGCGAGCCGGCCATCTGCTTCGCCCGGGTCACCTGCTCCGGCACCTTCACCCAGAGGAAGTAGTAGTTGAGGAACGGGATGAAGAGGTACCAGGGCTTGAACTCGGGGTCCTTCGTCGCCTGCTGGAGCTCGTTCAGCATCGCCCACATCTGCCAGATGGCGTAGAGGAAGCACACCATCCCGATCACACACACCGTGACCGGGTTGCGCGTCTCGCCCTTCCCGCCCGGGGCCAGCGACCCGGCGCCGCCGTACACGCCCAGGTTGCTGGCTGCCTGGCCGAACTGGCCGGGAGCCGACATCTGAGCGCCGCCCGGCGACCCGCCGCCGTAAGCGCCAGGATCGCTCACGCCCGGAGGGCTTCCGTAGGCGCCGGCCGGCGAGCCGCCATAGCCGCCGCCCGGAGGGCTTCCGTAGGCGCCGGCCGGCGAGCCGCCGTAGCCACCGCCCGGAGGGCTGCCGTAGGCGCCGCCCGGGGGACCGCCGTAGCCGCCGCCGCCGCTGCCCATCGGGTCCTGGCCCGGAGGCGGACCGTACCCGCTGGCGCCGTGCTGCGGAGGCTGCCCGTACCCGGGAGGGGCACCGCCGGGGGGCTGCCCGTAACCAGGCTGCTGCCCGTAACCAGGCTGCTGCCCGTAGCCAGGCTGCTGCCCGTAACCGGGCGGCTGCCCGTAACCGGGGGGAGCACCGCCGAGGCCGCCCATCGGGTCCTGACCCGGCGGGCCGAAAGGATTCCCGCCCGGGCCGCCCGGCGGGGGCTGCCCGTAGCCGCCGGGCTGCGGAAACGCACCGGGCGGCGCGCCTCCGGCCCCGCCCAGGCCGCCGGGCGGCTGGCCCGGCGCGCTGTACCCGGGCAGCTGGTCGATCGCCATGGTGCCGCCGAGCGGGTTCACGCCCTGCGGCTGCTGGCCGAACGGCGCGTAGCCGCCCGCCGGGCTCGCGGCCGCGCCGCCGAAGGCCGGGCCAGACGGCTGCTGTCCCCCGGGGGACGGCGAGCCGTAGCCCATTCCTGGCGGCGGCGGGGCAGGGGGAGGCCCCGCGGAAGCGCCGAGCCCCGCCGGCGGGACGCCGACCACCGTGCCGGCGAGGCCCTGCGGCGGGCTCGGGATCGCCGCCATGCCCGGCGGCGCTCCGGCCGGAGGCGCCGGAGGCGGAGGCGCCCCCGGCGCGCGCGGGCTCGCCGCACCCGCCCCGGAGGACGGCTGACTCATCAGCATGGTGCCCTTGAACTTCGGCGCGGCCGCGCCCTTCAGGTTGTAGCCGCACTTCGTGCACGTGGACGCCGTTTCCGAGTTTTGCGTCCCACAATTCGGACAGAACACGCACCACCTCCGGCGGGGGGTTCGCTGCTACGGATATCCGCGCCCCTGCGCGTCGTAATGGGCGCCGAGGGTAGTTGAAGCGCGTTCCGGTTCTCAAGTGAAAGACGAAGAACGCCGCGGACTTCTCCGCAGGCTACGCGTTCTTCGTCAGAAAACCCAGGGAGTACCGCGTGGCCACGTGCTCCAGGCGGGGAGGGCGCCCCCCGGGGCGGTCGTGGACGTGGACGTGGTCGCCGGCGCTTCCTGGCGCGTGGCCGCGGGCACGACGATGTCCACGACCACGACGAGCTCGACGTGGACCGCCGTCCGGTTTCTGGGCAGGGCGGGGCTTTGTGTGGTCCGCTTTATGTTTCCCCCCTGGCGCGCCTTGACAGTGACCACCGTCGCTCACTAGCGTGCCCGCGCCTCGGGACGGCTCCGTACGACGGACAACCGAATGCCCGGCCGCCGGTGCGCGGGGCTGTCCGCCTCCGGCAGGCGCCTCCAGTCGGAGGCGCACGAGGTAGCGCCCGGGTCTGCCGGGCGGACCCTCGTTGAAAGGGACCCGCGTTGCGGGGTCCCGACTGCATGTGGAAGCGGGCACGCCGCGAGCGCGGCGCGCCCAGGGAGCCAGCGGACCGTGCCAACAGCCGACATGACCGAACAATTTGCTCTGACCGCCGAGCGGCGAACCGAGTTCGAGAAGATCCTCGCGCGCTACCCGAACCGCCAGGCCGCGTGCATCCCCGTGCTCCACCTCTGCCAGGAACAGGAGGGGTGGGTCTCCGAGCGCGTGCTCCGCTGGGTCGCCGAGCAGCTCGGCCTCTCCGCGGCGCACGTCCAGGGGGTCGCGACCTTCTACACGCTCTTCAACAAAGAGCCCGTGGGCAAGCACCAGGTCTGGGTGTGCCGGACGCTGAGCTGCGCGCTGAACGGCGCGGACGCGGTGCTGCACCACTGCGAGAAGCGGCTCGGGATCCACGCCGGCGAGACCACGAAGGACGGCAAGATCACGCTGCGCACCGCGGAGTGCCTCGCCTCGTGCGGCACCGCCCCGATGATGCAGGTCGATCGCGACTACCACGAGGGGCTCACGCTCGAGAAGGTCGACGCGATCCTCGATCGGTTGACGAGGTGACGAGATGCTCCGGCTGACGCGCTATCTGACAAAGAACTACGACACGCCCGACGGCCACAAGCTGTCCATCTACGAGAAGGGCGGCGGCTACCAGCAGGCGAAGCGCGCCCTCGGGATGACGCGCGAGGCGCTCATCGAGGAGATGAAGGCGGCCAACATCCGCGGCCGCGGCGGCGCCGGCTTCGCGATGGGCGTGAAGTGGAGCTTCATGCCGTGGCCCCCGAAGCCCGAGCGGCCGCACTACCTCGTCATCAACGCGGACGAGGGCGAGCCCGGGACCTTCAAGGACCGCACCCTGATGGAGAAGAACCCTCACGCGGTCGTCGAGGGGTGCATCATCGGGTGCTTCGGGATCGGCGCCCACGCCGCGTACATCTACGTGCGCGACGAGCTGCACCTCTCGAAGGCGCGGCTCTGGGGGGCGATCGAGGAGGCGCGCGCGAAGGGCTACCTCGGCAAGCGCCCGTTCGGGATCGACTACCCGGTCGAGGTCTACGTCCACACGGGCGCCGGCGCGTACATCTGCGGCGAGGAGACGTCGCTCCTCAACTCGCTCGAGGGCAAGCGCGGCGAGCCGCGGCTGAAGCCGCCGTTCCCCGCGCAGTTCGGCGCGTTCGGGATGCCGACGACCGTGAACAACCTGGAGACGATCGCGGCCGTGCCCACGGCGCTCGAGCTCGGGGGGGAGAACTTCTCGAAGCTCTCCTCGCTGCACCACCTGAAGGACGGCGGCTGCCGGCTCTTCGGCGTGAGCGGCCACGTGAACAACCCCGGGATCTTCGAGGCGGCCGTCGGGGTCACGCTCCGCGACCTCATCTACGAGTACGGCGGCGGCGTGAAGCACGGCAAGCTCCTCGGCGTCATCCCGGGCGGCTCGTCGTGCCCCATCCTGCGCGCCGACGAGGTCGTCAACGCGCCGAGCGACAAGTCGCCGCTCCACCCGTGGCACGGCCAGAGCGTGCTCGACGTGCCGCTCGGCGTGGACACGTTCCGCGCGCTCGGGACGATGCTCGGGACCTGCTGCGCCATCGTGCTCAGCGACAAGGCGTGCCCCGTCCTCGCGATGCACAACCTGATGCGCTTCTACCGCCACGAGTCGTGCGGCCAGTGCACGCCGTGCCGCGAGGGCAGCGCCTGGATCCACCGGATCCTCGATCGCATCGTGCACGGCGAGGGGACGATCGAGGAGCTCGATCGGCTGCACGAGATCGCCGACAACATCATGGGCAACACGATCTGCGCCTTCGGCGAGGGCACGGCGATGCCCGCGCTCGGCTTCCTCCGGAAGTTCCGCAAGGAGTTCGAGGCGTACATTCAGACAAAGGGCCGCTCGTCGACAGGGGTGCTTACGCCGTGAAATTGTTCGAGTTCGCCTTCTTCGGGCTGGCGTCGCTGCTCGTCCTGCTCGGCGGTCTGGCCACGGTCGCGGCCAGGAACCCGATCCGCGGCGCGATGGGCCTGCTCACGTCGATCGTCGGCATCGCGGGGCTCTACCTGATGCTCTCGGCGGAGTTCCTCGCCGCGATCCAGATCCTCGTGTACGCGGGCGCGATCGTCATCCTCTTCCTCTTCGTGATCATGCTCCTCGGCCCGTCGGCCACGTCGCCGCGCGACGCCCGCACCGCGGTGCCGCGCTACGTGGGCGCCGGCGTCTTCGGGGCGAGCAGCATCGGCGCGCTCGCCCTCATCGCGAGCGCCTCGAAGCCGGGGGCGATGGCGATCCCGGCCGCCCCCGAGGCGCTCGGGACCATCGAGGCGCTCGGGCACGAGCTCTTCACGAAGGAGATCGTGCCCTTCGAGCTCTCGGGCGCGCTGCTCCTCGTCGCGGTGATCGGCGCCGTCGCCGTCGCCCGCGGCAAGCAGGTCGACCCCACGCTGCTGCCCGCCGGGGCCGAAGCCGGCGCCGGGGCGCCGGAGCCGGGCGACCAGGGGGCCGCGCAGCCGGGCGCCCTCGAGGGCCACGTCACCCTGTCGGCGAAGGAGTCGAAGTCATGACCGTCCCCATCGAGTACTACCTCGTCGTCGCGGCGGTGCTGTTCGTGATCGGGTCGATCGGCTTCCTGCTGCGCAGGAACCTCCTCGTCCTCCTGATGAGCATCGAGCTGATGCTCAACGCCGTGAACCTCACGCTCGTCGCGTACAACCGGGTGCACCCGCACGATCACGCCGGGCAGATCTTCACGTTCTTCGTCATCGCCATCGCGGCGGCGGAAGCCGCAGTCGGTCTCGCGATCGTGCTCGCGTTCTACCGCATCCGGAAGACGATGCGCTCGGACGACGCCGATCTCCTGAGGAGTTAGCGTGGAAGCCCTGAGAGTCTTATTCCCCGCGTCCGAGTTCGCGCTGCTCGCGGTCATACTCGGCCTGCCGGCGCTCGGCGCGTTCGTGAACGGCCTCTTCGGCAAGCGCCTCGGCAAGGACGCGGTCCGGCTGATGGCGCTCGCCGCCCTCGGCGGCGCCTTCCTGGCGGCCGTCACGACGTTCCTGATGCTGCCGCACGAGGGCGGCAAGCTCACCTGGAACGCCTGGCGCTGGTTCTCGATCACCGGCCGGATGGGCCAGTCGATCCCGATCGACGTCGCGTTCAGCGTCGACGGCCTGAGCGGGACGATGATCCTCGTCGTCACAGGCGTCGGCTTCCTCATCCACCTCTACTCGTCCGCGTACATGCGCGAGGACCCGGGGTACTACCGGTTCTTCGCGTACCTGAACCTGTTCATCTTCTCGATGCTCGTCCTGATCATGGGCGACAACCTCGCCGTCCTCTTCGTGGGATGGGAGGGCGTCGGCATGTGCAGCTACCTGCTCATCGGGTTCTGGTTCAAGGACGACAAGAACGCGAGCGCGGGCAAGAAGGCGTTCGTCGTGAACCGCATCGGCGACTTCGGCCTCCTCGTGGCGATGGCGATGCTCGCCTACTACGCGGGCACGCTGAGCTTCGACGGCATCGCGGCGAACGCGGGCAACCTGCTCAGCGCGGTGAAGATCTGGCCGATCGGCAACATGTCGGCCGACACGGTGCCCGGCTTCCTGAGCTTCCTCGTCCCGTCGCAGCCGGTGCTCGTCTACGCGGCGACGCTGGTCGGGCTCGCGCTGTTCCTCGGCTGCGCCGGCAAGAGCGCGCAGATCCCGCTCTACATCTGGCTGCCCGACGCGATGGCCGGTCCGACGCCGGTCTCCGCCCTGATCCACGCCGCGACGATGGTGACCGCGGGCGTCTACCTCGTGGCCCGGCTCTCGGCGGTGTTCGTGCTGTCGCCGTTCGCGATGGCGGTCGTCGCGGTGACCGGCGTGGCCACGGCGCTGTTCGCGGCCTCGATCGGGCTCTTCCAGAACGACCTGAAGAAGGTCCTCGCGTACTCCACGGTGAGCCAGCTCGGGTTCATGTTCATCGGCGTGGGCGTCGGCGCGTTCGCGGCCGGCTTCTTCCACGTCCTCACGCACGCCTTCTTCAAGGCGTGCCTGTTCCTCGGCGCCGGCTCGGTGATCCACGCGATGCACGCCCGCATCCACGACACCGACCAGTCCCAGGACATGCGGAACATGGGCGGGCTCAAGAACTACATGCCGCTCACGCGCTGGACCTTCCTCCTCGCGTGCCTCTCGATCGCGGGCTTCCCCGGGTTCGCCGGGTTCTGGTCGAAGGACGAGATCCTGTGGCGCGCCTTCTCGGGCCGGATCGAGGCGGCCTCGACGCGCGGGCAGCCGGCGTGGCAGTGGCCCGACTGGCTCGGCCCGGCGATCTACTGCGTCGGCATCCTGGCCGCGACGATGACCGCGTTCTACATGTTCCGCGCCTACTTCCAGACGTTCCACGGCGAGTTCCGCGGCTGGACGATCGTGCGCGGCTGGAAGGATCCGCACCCGCACGGCCACCACGACGACCACCACGCGCACGCGCCGGGCGAGAAGCTCGAGGGCCCGGTGCCCCACGAGTCGCCGCTGCCGATGACGATCCCGCTGATCGTGCTCGGGGCGCTGTCGGTCTTCGCCGGCTTCCTCATGGCCGAGCCGCTCGTGCACCTCACCCACAACCACGCGTTCGCGCCGCTCGCGCACCTGCTCGAGCCGGTCTTCGCGCTGGGGTCGCGGTCGGTGACGGCGCGCGAGGGGGTGGAGGGGCTGCTCTTCCCGATGATGCTCCCCGGCGTCGCGGCGTGCTTTACCGGCATCGGCCTGGCGATGCTCGTGTACTGGAACAAGCGCGGCGAGCCCGAGCGGCGCTTCGCGCAGACCTTCCCGGGGCTGTACCAGCTCATCTACGACAAGTGGCGGATCGACGAGCTCTACAACGCCACGGTCGTGGGCATGGTCGACGCGATCGCGGACATCTTCACGATGGCCGACAAGTGGATCATCGACGGCATCATCGCGAAGCTCTCCGCGGCGCTGGTCGGGTTCTTCGGGACGGTGCTGCGCGCGCTCCAGACGGGCCGCGTGCAGGTCTACGCCGCGTCGATGGTCGTCGGCCTCGCGGGCGTCGGCTGGTTCCTCGTCAAGCCGCACGCGGACGCGCACGTCGACGACGCGGAGCTGCGCCGGTCGGGCGAGGTGAGGCTCTCGGCGGCGCCGGGGCTCGGCTACCGGTACCGCTGGGAGGCGCCCGGCCTGCCGGCGCGCGACTTCTCCGAGGCGACCGACGTCACGGTGAAGGTCGAGCCGGGCGAGAAGAAGGACGTCGTGCTCCGCGTGCGCAACGCCTTCGACCGCGAGGCGACGGAGACCTTCTCGTTCTCCAGGCCGCCGAGCCGAAAGACCGCCGCGGACCCGACCACCATGCGGGGCCCGGACGTGCCCGCGCTGCCCCCGGGGGCGACCCCGGCGGAGCAGATCCATGACCTGATCCAGCCGAAAGGCCTGCAATGAGCGCGCTCGACCTCGTAATGCACTACTGGCCGGCGCTCGCTGCCGGCGTCGTCGGGGCGATCCTCCCGCCGGGCGACGGGCACGGCGCGGACGGCGCCCACCCGGGCGACGACGACCACCACGGGAGCGACGACCACCACGGCGGCGACGACCACCACGGGGACGACGACGCGCACGGCGAGGCCCACGGCGCCCCGGGGTACACCGCGTGGCAGCGGGTCGGCCTCGGGCTCATCGCGGCGCTCACCGTCCTCGGCGTGCAGTGGCTCTGGCCGTCCGATACGGCGGGCGCGGCGGAGGCCACTGCGGAGTGGTCGTCGCTGCTCAACGTGCTCATCGGGCTGCCGTTCGTGGGCGCCGCGGCGGTGCTGTTCATGCCGCGGCAGCTGCTCTCGCTGCTCCGGGGCTTCACGCTGGCCGTGCTCGGCGCGGGCTTCCTCGCGTCGCTGTGGCTGCTGACCGTGCCGATGACCGTGGGCTGGCACTTCCAGTCGATCAAGGAGTGGATCCCGTCGCTCGGCATCCGGTGGCACGTCGCGATCGACGGCATCAGCCTCTGGCTCGTCCTGCTCACGACGTTCATCGCGCCCATCGCGGCGTACGCGTCGTTCGGCTCGATCAAGACCCGGATCAAGGAGCTCTGCTTCTGCCTCCTGTTCCTGCAGGGGGCGATGCTCGGCGCCTTCGTCGCGCTCGACCTGTTCCTGTTCTTCGTCTTCTGGGAGCTGATGCTGGTGCCGATGTTCGTGATGATCGGCATCTGGGGCGGCGTCGAGAAGATCAAGGCGGCGATCAAGCTCTTCGTCTACACGATGGCGGGCTCGATGCTGATGCTCGCGGGCATCGTGTACCTCGTGTGGGCGAACCAGAAGCTCACGGGCGCCTACACGTTCGACTACCTCGCGCTCTCGCGCGTTGTGCTGCCCCGGGGCGCGCAGATGCTCTGCTTCTGGGCGTTCTCGATCGCGTTCTTCATCAAGGTGCCGATGTGGCCGGTGCACACGTGGCTGCCGGACGCCCACGTGCAGGCGCCGACCGGCGGCTCGGTGATCCTGGCCGCGGTGATGCTGAAGATCGGGACGTACGCGTACCTGCGCTTCTCGATGGGCCTCTTCCCCGGCCCGGCCTCCAGCCTCGCGGCCAACATGGCCGGCATCGCGATCCTCGGCGGGGTGCTCTACGGCGCGCTCGTCGCCTGGAAGCAGTCCGACGTGAAGCGCCTCGTGGCGTACTCGTCGGTCGCCCACCTGGGCTACGTGATGCTCGGGCTGTTCGGCGTCACGCCGAGCGGGATCCAGGGCGCGGTGCTCCAGATGGTGAACCACGGCGTCTCCACCGGCGCGCTGTTCCTCCTGGTCGGCGTGATCTACGACCGCCGCCACACCCGCGAGGTCGCGGAGTTCGGCGGCCTCGCCAAGGTGATGCCTGTCTACGCGACGCTCTTCCTGATCGTGACGTTTGCCTCCGTCGGCGTGCCCGGCACGAACGGGTTCATCGGCGAGTTCATGATCATCATGGGGACCTACGCCTCCGAGCGCCTCGGGACGTTCAGCGGGATCCACACGATCGGCGCCGCGGCGGGCGTCATCCTCGCCGCCGTCTACATGCTGAGCGTCGTGCAGAAGATGTTCTTCGGGCCGCTCACGAACCCGAAGAACAAATACCTGCCCGACGTGACGCCCCGCGAGGGCCTCGCGCTCGCGCCCCTCGTCCTCATGATCTTCGTGATCGGCCTGTTCCCTGCGATCTTCCTCGATCGGATGAAGGAGTCGGTCCTGTCTACTTACAACCAGTTCAAGGTCGTCTCCGGGCAGGCGATCCTCTTCGCGGACGATCGGAACGCGAAGCTCCTGCCCGAGGACACGTTCTCCCCCGCCTTCCTCAAGGGGGCCCCCTCGCCGGGATCCGGTGAGGGCGCGGCGGGGGCGGGTGAAGACGAGCAGGCTCGGCGCGATCGGGCGGCGGGCGGCGCGCTCGCGGCGGGGGAGGCGGCGCGATGAACATCGGACCGTTCCTCGCGGTATCGCCGCTCATCGTCGTCTCGCTCGGCGGCGCGCTGCTGATGCTCTCGGAGGCGTTCTCGCACCGCCGCGAGGAGTCGCACGATCGGCGCTCCGGCCCCTCGTCCGACATCGCGCTCGGGACCGCGATCACGCTCCTCGCAGGGGCGGTGTTCTCGGGCGCGGTCGGGTTCGTCGGCCCCGAGACGCTGGATGGGGTCGACGTGCTCGCCCCGTACCTGGTCATGGACCGGTTCACGCTGTTCTTCTCCTTCGTGCTCTGCCTGGGCGGCGCGCTCGCGGCGCTGCTCGCCGGGGGGTACCTCCCGGAGCACCGGCTCGATCGCGGGGAGTTCTATCCGCTGCTGACCTTCTCGACGGTCGGGGCGATCATCCTCGCCGCCGCGGGGGATCTGCTGACGCTCTTCCTCGGCCTGGAGACGATGTCGCTCGGGGCGTACGCGCTGACCGGCTTCCGCCGGACGTCGCCGCGGAGCACGGAGGCGGCGATCAAGTACTTCCTGCTCGGCTCGTTCGCGGCGGCGCTGCTGCTCTACGGCGGCGCGCTGATCTACGGGGCGACGGGGCACACCGACCTCGCGGGGATCGGCGACGCCATCGCGGGCGCGAAGGGGGCCGCGGCGCCCAACCCGGCGTTGCTGCTCATCGGGGCGGCGCTGATGCTCGTCGGGCTCGCGTTCAAGGTGAGCGCGGTGCCGTTCCACATGTGGACGCCGGACGCGTACGAGGGCGCGCCGACGCCGGCCACGACGTTCATGGCGGTCGCGGTGAAGGGCGCGGCGTTCGCGACGCTGCTCCGCGTGCTGCTCGGCGCGTTCGGGAGCCCGGCGCTCTCGTCGTGGGCGGCGGGCTGGCCGCCGGCCGTGGCGGTGATGGCGCTGCTCACGATGACGGTCGCGAACCTCATCGCGGGCCGGCAGGAGTCGGTGAAGCGGATGCTCGCGTACTCGAGCATCGCGCACGCCGGGTACCTGCTCGTGGGCGTCGCGGCGACGGTGCGGGCGAGCGAGGACGCGCAGGCGAGCGTGATGTTCTACCTGCTCGCCTACACGGTCTCGACGGTCGGCGCCTTCGGGACGCTCATCCTCTGCGGCAGCCGCGGGGCCGAGGCGGTGAGCTACGAGGACCTCTCCGGCATCGGCAAGCGGCACCCGGTGGCGGCGCTCGCGTTCTCGCTGTTCCTGCTCTCGCTGGCCGGCGTGCCGCCGACGGCGGGCTTCTTCGGCAAGCTCTACATCGTCAAGGCGGCGATGGGCGCTGAGCTGTACACGCTGTCCGTCGCGCTGCTCCTCAACAGCGTGCTGTCGGCCTACTATTACCTGCGGGTGCTCGTGTACATGTACATGCGCGAGCCGGCGCCTGGCGCGCCGATCGCCCGGCCGATGCGCTCGGGCTACGTCAACGCGGCGCTGGTGGTGGCCGCGGTGCTCGTGATGGTCCTCGGCATCTGGCCGACGACCTCGCTCGGGATCGCGGTCCGCGCGGTCCTCGCCTCTCGCTAGAGCGGGGGCCCACCCGCTTCGGATACGGGCCCACCTCGACGTTTTCGGTGCTCGGCGTACCGGAGTACGCCTGCGCGCCGAAAACGTCGATCTGGGCCCGTCTCCTGTGCGGGTGAACCCCCGCTCGGCAACGCGGGGGCTGGCCTGGAAGAGCGCTGCCAACTCGTATGGCAGCGGGGCGCTAGCGCTCGCGGCGCTCGCGCTTCGTTCGCCAGCGGATTCGCGGTGCTGCGCGGGGCGCGCGAGTTGCTAAAGTCGGCGCCGATGCGAACCGGCGAGAAGCTGCAGAGAAGAACGGGCGATGCGAGGATCCGAGCGGCGTGCGTCGCGCTGCTCGGGGCGCTCGGGTGTCAGGGCGGGAACGCGAGCGGCGGCGCGACCGCCGGGAGCGCGACGCCGGCGGGGAGCGCGGCGCCTGCGGCCGCGAGGAGCGCGGCGCCCGCGGCCGTGGGGAGCGCGAGCGCCAGCGGGGCAGCGAGCGCCCAGGCCAAGGCGGCCGAGGCGCACGCGATCTCGCTGACCTCCGAGGACGTCGTGAAGGTGATGAACCCGAAGCGACAGGCGCCGTACAGCGGGCCGACAGGGACGCTGCGAGGACGCGTCACCATCAAGGGCGACCCGCCGCCCGATACAGGGCTCAGCTTTCCGATCGGCAAGTGCGGTGAAGCCGCCGCGACCTACGGGCGGCTGTTCCGCGTGGGACAGCAGAACGCGGTCGCCGACGCGCTCGTCACCGTCGTCAACTACAGCGGCTACGTGCCGGAGCGCGACGAGGCGGAGAAGGTGACCATCCACGGGTGCGCGTTCTCGAAGAGGACCGTGGTCATGTCGTATGGACAGCGGCTCGAGGTCGCGAACCTCGATCCCCTGGAGTCGTACATGCCGAACCTCGAGGGCGCCCCCTTCATGGCGGTCCTCGTCGCCGTGCCGCAAGGCGATCCGGTGAAGTTCTTCCCGCCGCAGGCGGGGTACTACGAGCTCGTGGACAAGATGCCGAAGCCGTTCCTCAAGGCCGGGGTCTTCGTGCTCAAGTTCGCGACACACGACGTGACCGGGCTCGACGGCAAGTTCGAGATCAAGGGCATCCCCGTGGGCAAGGTGCTCACCGCCGCCCTCTTGCCGGCCATCGATCAGGACGTGAAGAAGGAGATCGAGATCAAGGAGGGCGACAACACGCTCGACTTCGAGCTCAACTTCGATCTCAAGAAGTACAACGAGAAGCCGCACACAATGCCCTCGCCCTGAGCTACACGGCGGCGGGGGCGCGTGCCCCCGCCGCGTCGCTAAGGCGCGCCGCCCGCGAGCTCCCGGTGAACGCGACGCTCGACCTCGTGGGACAGCGCATCCGGGGCGCCGGGCGCGGGCGGCGGCAGCGGGCCGAGCCAGGTGAGCGCAGCGTCGCGGCCGACGCGGCGGAAGAGCAGCTCGGCGAAGAGGAGCCGGGCGAGCGGCGAGGGGCCCACCGTGGGGCCGCCCGCCGCCGCGGACAGGTCGAGGGCGTCGCAGGCCCGGGTCAGCGCGTCGAGATCGCCGCTCAGATCGGCCGCCACCGCGAGCGCGACGAGCGCGGAGGCGCTCGCCGGATCGGCCGCCGAGACGAGCTCGGCCTGCTCGCGGGCCTCGCCGACCCGGCCCAGCGCGGCCGCGCGCACCGCGACCTCGGCGGGCGTCAGATCCGCGTCGCGCGCCAGGCGACGGGCGCGGCGCAGCTCGCCCAGGACGAGCGCCTCGTCGACCTCGGCCAGCCGGCCGCCTGAAGGCAGCCGCCGACCGAGGGCGGCCGCCCCCGGCGCAGCCAGCTCCCGCAGGCGCCGCGCAGCCTGGTCGGCCGCCGCGCGATCGCCGGCCTCGACGGCCACCGCGTGCTGCGCGCGCCACGCCTCCGTCGACCGCGGGCGCCGCACCACGAGCGCGCGCAAGGCGAGGCGCGCGTCGTCCGTTCGGCCCAGCCGCCGCAGGATCTCGGCCCGGAGCAGGGCGCCGTCGTCTCCCTCCGGATCGAGCAGGATCGCCCGATCGATCCGGCGGAGCGCCGCCTCGAGCCGCCCCGCCGCGAGATCGCAGCGCGCCTGCTCGCGGTAGGCCGGCTCGTAGTCGGCCTCGATCGCGCGGGCGCGCTCGAAGGCGGCGTCCGCCGCCTCCCCGCGCCCGAGACGGCATCGCACCGACCCGACACGGGTCCAGATGTCCGCGCTGTCGGGGTCTCCGCGCTCCGCCAGCTCGTACGCCTCCAGCGCCGTCGCGAGATCGCCGCGCGCCTCGGCCTCGGCGCCGATCGCATACAGCGCATAGGCGTACGCCGCGATCGGACGACCCTCGATGATCTGGCCGTCGATCGAGCGCGCCACCCGGGGCGCGGCGCAGCCGGCAATCGACATGAGCGCCGCGAGCGACGCGAGGAACACACGCGACGCGCGCCGCGCGGCGGAGGGCGGCACGGCTACGCGCACGCGGCGAGCTCGGCGAGGAGGCGATCGTTCTCCTCGCGGAGGCCGACGGTGATGCGGAGCCGGTGGGCGAGGCGCCCGCCTGCCGCGTGAAAGCTGCGCACGAGGACGCCGCGCGCCGCGAGCGCGTCGAAGACCTCGCCGGCAGGGCGGCGCGTGCCCACCCAGAGGAAATTGGCGTGGCTCGGCGCGACCGAGAGGCCGAGCTCGGCGAGCCCGGCCGCGAGGCGCTCGCGCTCGCCCGTCACGGCGGAGGCGACGCGGCGGAGCTCGCCGCCGAGCTCCCGCAGGGCGAAGGCGGCCGCGCGCTGCGACGGGGTGGGCAGGTTGTAGGGCTGGCGGACCTTGTCGAGCTCGGCCACGAGCTCCCGGGCGCCGATGAGCCAGCCGATCCGCAGCGACGCGAGGCCGATCTTCGAGAGCGTCCTCAGCACGGCGACGTTCGGGTGCTTGCGCAGGAGGGCGAGCTGGTCGCGCGGGGCGAAGTCGATGTACGCCTCGTCGACGATGACGAGGGCGTCCTTCGCCGCGGCGACGACCGCCTCGAGCCGGTCCTCGGACATGAGCGCGCCCGTCGGGTTGTTCGGCGAGGCGATGAAGACGACGTTGGGGCGCGCGAAATCGACGGCGCGCACGAGGCCCGCCACGTCGAGGTCCCAGCCGGCGTCGAGCGGGACCTCGATGACGCGCATCCCGCGCGCGCGCGCGCTCAGCTTGTACATGACGAAGGTGGGGCTGACCGTGACGATGCTCGCCGCGTCCGCGCCCTGCCGCGGCCGGCTGAGCGCGGTGAGCACCACCGAGATCACCTCGTCGGAGCCGACGCCGACGAGGATCTCGTCAGGATCGGTGCCGCAGTGGGCGGCGATGGCCTCGCGGAGATCGAGCGCGCGCGCGTCGGGGTAACGGCCCCACTCCTCGGGCGCCGCGGCCCGCGCGAGGGCCTCCCGCGCCTCGGCCGAGAGCAGCGGAGGGCTCTCGTTGGCGTCGAGGCGCACGGGGAAGTGACCGGCGACCGGGGTGTAGGCGTGGAGCTCGGTGAGCTCCGGACGAAGCAGCGCAGGGAGGAAGTCGGGCAGCGGCATGGCTCGGTCCACGGTCGTCGCGGGCGCGGGGATGAGGGAGGGGAGGCGGAGGAGAGCGGTATACTACCCGCGCCGGACCGGGAACACCTCGACGTGCGCGTTTTCGGGGCGGCGATGCGGCCGCGGTTCGCCGAGCCCGAGCGCTCCGGCGCTGCGGTCGGGGTTGCGCGGTTGCGCGGTTGACCGAACGCTCCGACCGCGCGGCGGTGGGCGCGAGGTCATCTTTGCCGTCGGTGGCACCGCAGGTAGAGAGCGTCCATCTCTGTGCGCTCCGGAGATGTGCCCGGAAGCGGGGAGCATCGCTGATGGATCTCACGCGTTATCAGGACGAGGTGACCCCATGCCCATGGTGAGCCCTGCGACCGTGCTCGTGCCATCGCTGTCCTCCCCTATCGCCGAAGGCCAGAACCTGATCTTCTCTCCGGGCTTCCCTCTGGAGGAGCGAGGAGGCAAGGCGGTCGCCGTGCCGCACGCCGACGAGGCGCCGTGGTCGGTCGCGCGCGTCGGCAGAGCAGACGAAGCGCTCCGGGATGTAGCGCAGGAGATCGCCCGCAGGTTCGGCCCGATCCCGGACGGCGCGCTGCCGGAGAGTGCGCCGGGAGACGCGCTCGGAGCATACGCGTTCTCGTTCGTGCGCCCGTCGTTCGTATCGCCCTTCGCGAGCCAGCTCGACGCCATTCGTTTTGGCGAGCACGTCGTGCCTGCTTTCGGGCTCTGGAAGGATGTCGACGACGCGACGCGGGCGAGGGCCGCGGCGCAGCTCCGGATACACCGCTACCGGGACCTGGATGACTTCGTGATCGAGCTCGACGCCAAGGACGATCAGCGGGTCGTTGTCGCGCGGTGCCCACGCCCCGAGACGCTCGGGGCCGCTGTCGCGGAGGTCGTCGCGGCCACGCGGAGCTCGCAAAGCTGGCTGCGGCGCTGGTTCGCCGAGAAGCCGTTCGATTGGAACTGTGCGCTAAGGATCCCCCCGCTCGACCTGTGCGCGGTCCGCGTCCACGACGAGCTCATCGGCAAGATGCTCGCAGACGGGGACGGTCGCCGGATCGGCGACGCCCGCCATGGGGTCCGCTTCCGCCTGGGCTGGGACGCGCTCCCGCCGAGCGAGCCCGGGCCGATGACCCTCGGGCGCGGCGATATGTACGAGCGCCCCTTCGTCTGCAACGGCCCGTTTCTCGTAGTCGTCTTGGGCGAGCCGCCGGGGGACGAGGTGCGCCTCGCTGCCTGGATCGAGGGACCGCAGGCGCTGGAGGGCGCGACCGTCGAGGGGACCTGAGCGGCGCGCCGCCCGTCACTGCCCGAACGTGTACCAGCGCGGTTTGATGTCCTTGATCAGGTGTCGACCGCCGCTGACCCACGTGGGCCGGCTTTGCTCGGCGCGAGGCAGGCGTCCGCGATTAAACTCCCCTTGTCGCCATGCCGCCCACCGCCTTCGCCGTCTGCCACCACGACGCGCCGCACGCGCCTGTGCGCGTCTGCCCTCACCTCGACGTCGAGCACCGGCCGGGCGTGAGCCTCGTGTGGACCGGCGTGAGCGCGATCGCGTGGCAGCGGCTCGCCTCGCTGGCAGGGGCTCCCCTCGAGATCGCGCCTGCCGGGACCGGCGAGCCGGCGGCGCCCCTCGCGCAGGCCATGCGCGAGAGCTTGATCGACGAGACCACGCTGGACCCGGCGTACTGGGCTGCCTGGGCTGGGCCGCTCGCCGAGAGCTCGGCCGAGGCGCTCCAGCGGGAGAGCTGCCGCCTCTTCGGCGTGGACTGGCCCCTGGGCGCGCCATCCGGCGCAGACCCGGACAGGATCGCCCTGTGGAGCGGCTTCGCGATGCACCCGCGCTTCGATCCTCCGCTGGCCCGCGCTCCATTCCCTCGATCTCACCACGGCGTTCAGGTCCCCTGCTTCGGCGTGTGGTCGAGCCCGGACGAGCCCGAATCCGTCTGGCAGTCGCGGGCAGCGCAGGCGCTCGTGCACTTCCCCCGCACCACGGACGCCGAGCTCGTGGGCCTCTCGGACGAGGAGATCGACGCTGCATACAACCAGTTCGTCGTCGAGCTCCGCGCGGCCGAGCCCGAGGTCAGGATCATCGTGGCCACATTGCCCGCCGGAGCGACGCTCGCGAGCACGATCAGCCGCGCGCTCTCCCTTCTTCAAGAAGACGACGCGCACCCGCGCGCGCGCTTCTCCGGCGACGAGGGCCTGTTCATGCCGGTGATCGACATCGCGTGCGCCGCCCGATCGAGCGAGCTCGCCGACCGCGTGTTCGAGAGTCCGTCCCTCGGGCGCGCTCGCCTGGGCGCTCTCGAGCAGGTCATCCGCTTTCGCCTCGACGACGGGGGCGCAAAGGCACCCTCGCCGTCGCGTTCCTTCGGCCTGATGTCACCCCCGCGGCGCTTCAGCTGCGCCCTGCCGTTCCTGGTCCTCGTCCTCGCCCGGCGCAGCAAGCTGCCCGTCTTCGCGGTGTGGGTCGAGAACGCCGAGGTCCTCGCGAAGGCGAAAGCGTCCCGGTGATCAGTCCTGGTGCGGCGGTGCGCCGGGGAAGCCGCCGCCGTGCGACCCGCGCCCGGTCGGCGCCGTGGGATCGTTCCACGAGCCTCGATCAGGCGGGAACGGAGGGCTCGTTCTTCTTCCTGCTGGCGCTCGCGGCGCGGGCCCGCTCGGCGCGCCGCTCCTCTTCCGCCGCATCCTCGTAAGGCGACAGGAGGCGGTCACGGAGGAGCGCGTGCGCCTCGTCCTTGTCGTCGTCGTACTGAGGTCCTCCTCGCCGTCGGCTGCGCCGCAGGTGCGGCGGCCGCATCATTCCCAGCCGCGCGTGCGCTCGAGCGCAGCGCGCAACGCGCCGCACCGATCCATGCGGTCCACGCTCTCGGCGAACGATTTCCTCACGTCATAGGCGAGCTGCGTGGGAAACCCACGGGACGCGAGCTCCTTGTTGTGCGCCTTCTTCAGGCACAGCGCCTGGTCGGGCGCGGGCAGCTCATCGAGCTCCGCACGCTTTCCCTCCCATGCCTCGATATCCTCGACGTGGCGGCCCCCGTGCTCACGGCGGCAGATCTCGCTCGCGCGTCGAACATTCTGGTAGAGCCACGCCTCGATGCTCCGGAACGGGCAGACGAGAAGGAGATGCTCGAGCTGCAGCACGGGCGCAGGCGGCTCGGCGTCGTCCTTGGCTCGTAGCCTGGTCCGAGGAGCGTTCGCGCGACCCCGCTCGACGACCTGTGGCAGCAGCGTGAGGACCCGTCGGTCGAACTTGTCGAGGTTCTCGCTGGTGCTCCGCTCCGCCCACGGCCGATCGCCGTCGACATGAAAAACGACGAAGGTATTCGGCGATAACAGCTTGCGCGCGATGTACCTGAGCAGCCGGATGCGTCGCTCATGCTCGCGCGGGTTCTTCCCGTCGGTCTTCCAGACGTTGCCGCGCATCGCCTCCTCCTCCCTCGGCTCGCTTGGAAGGAAATCGACGCGATGACGCCCGTAACCGGGGACGACGAGATCGAGCATCCGGCCGACGAGCGCCCCGACGGTCACGCGACCGTCCTCGCCGCTGTCTTCCGTGAGGATCACGATCGAGAGGCGGGCCCCCTCGTCGCTCACCACAGCCCTCGCGACTGCAGAATCTCGCTCACGTGCTCGACGCCGACCTCGTATGCGGCGAAGAACTCCGCGGCATCCTCGTCGCTCATGTTCGTCCACGTCCAGGCCGGCCTGCCGCCGCGCCGCTCGCCGCGACAGAGGACGAAGCTCTGGTGGACCTGCTCGGGCGAGGTGACGGGGACGTAGTCGAGCAGGAGCGGGTTCTGGCTCGTCAAGAACGCCTGACGCTCTCCGATGGCTTCGACGCACGCAGTGATCCAGTGGTGATGCAGGCCGTTCACGAGCTCGTCGGCGATGACGATGTCGTCGTTGCAAGCGAGGTAATAGAAGAAGGTGAGCAGGCGCTTCTGACCGTAGCTCAGACGCGCGTGGGTGATGAACTCGCCGCCCTCCCACCAGAACCGGAACACGAGAGCTCCGAGCGTCAGATATTCGTGAAGTTCACCCCGCGCGTTCCTTTCGGTCACGTCCACCTTCAGCTCGGCGGCGTCGAACCCCATGATTCCCTTGATGGTGGCAAGGAAGTCCAGAACAGAGTGCTTGAAGGTGTAGTCAGACCTCGACGGCTCGTACATCGACCCCAGTTGTCGGAGGAGGGCATTCGGCAGGAGACCGGATTTGATTCCAGAGGACAGCACCCTCTCTCCAAGAACGAAGACCCTCCTGCGAGCATCGCTCGACCCGGTGAGCCACGTAAACAGCTCCAGTGACTCGTCGAAGCGTCTCGCCGAACTCGCATCACGAACCCTGCCGTAGGTGGGGGTTACGATGAATTCAGGATCCAGCAGCATGTAGGTCCAAAGGAATCCTGCATTGAGGCATGAGATCTCCCAACCTCCTTCGATCGGCTCGTGGTCTCCGAACGTGAGTCCACGCTCGACGTCGTACCGGATGCGGCGGCTAGCTCCGGGGGATGAATCCTCGATCGTGACGTCTGCAGCAGGAAGCCAGCGCTCCGGTAGGTCAATCCGGGTGCCGTCCTTTGTCTCTACAAGGCCTGTTTTCTCCTTGTTGCTGACCGCGACGGTCACCGTCGCTTCGCCCGGCACCGCGAGTTCGTACTCAATCGCGAACTCTTCTCTGGCCAGGGTGCTAAAATCCGATCTCACCACCATCGAGATCAGCTCGAGCAGCGTCGTCTTTCCGGTCCCGTTCTGGCCGAGCAGCAGGTTGAGCCCGTCCGAGAACCGGAGCTCCGTGCCCGGCGCCACGCCCCGGAACTTCTCGATCCGCAGTCGCCTGAGCTTCAACATCGACATCGCGCGCGGACGTTAGCCTGCCGCGCTGCGCCGTCAACCGCAGCGGCCCGAGCGCAGCGCCGCGCGCTCCCCCGAGTCGCCGAGCGATCGCGCCCGCTCGCGCCGCCGGCGCGCGCCCCTCAGCCCCCTCAACGCGCCACGAGGCGCATCGGGGGGCGGCTGTGCTGGATGTGCTCGGCCTCGAGCTCCTCGAGCTCGAAGGCCCTGTCCATGTCCATGTCGAGCTCCGCGAGCTCGCGCTGCATGCTCTCGCCGTTGTCGAGGTTGTCGAGCTCGCGCATGAACCGGTCGATCTCCGCGCACGTCGCCGGTGAGTCCACGGGCGTCATCGACTGCTCGTGCATGAGCTGGATGAGCTCCAGGATCGTGGCGAGCTTCTGCGACACGAGCTCCAGCCCTTCGCGCGTCTGGCTCCAGCACTCGGCGCGCCGGTAGGCGATCGAGAGCCGCCGCTCGGACAGCCCGCGGGTCCGCCCCGCCGACGTGCTCCGGACCGCCTCGAGCGATCGGATCGTGTCCATGAGCTCGCTGTGGTTCGTCATCGCGAGCGACTCCTGGCCGGCCTTGTGCGCGATCGCGAGGCGGATGTAGCTCATGATGAGGCGGCTCAGGCCGAAGCCTTCGTCGAGCAGCGGCGGGATCGAGCCGCCGCGCCGCCGGATGTTCTCGCGGGTGCGGTCGACGAGCCGATCGAGCCGCGCGAGCTCCTGCTGGTGCCGGATGTCCATCTGCCGGATCAAGGACTCGCGCGCCCTCGACCAGGCCGCCCGATCCACCTCGTCGAGCTGCGCGTCGATGCTGCGCCGGAAGAAGCCGCGCCAGGGGACGACGCACAGGATCACGAGCTCCGCCCCGAGCCCGAGCAGCAAGAGCAGCGGGCTCCAGCCGATGAAGCTCAAGAGGAGCGCGCTCCCCACGACGAGCAGGTTGTACGGGTGGATCAGCACCCGTCCCAGGTACGTGCGCGCGGTGCGCCTCCGCAGCGGTGCGACCTGGACGCCGAACGCCGTCAGCATCGCCCTCGACTCGGCCATGCTGGCGCCAAGCACATCCTCGAATCGGCAAAGCTCTCGATCGCACGTCGTCATGGAGCCCCCCTCCTCACCTGGTCCCGTGGTCCTCGTACCACCTCACCCCGTTCACCACCCCCTGCGCCCCAACCGCAACAGCCGGTCGGCGGTTCGGCGCGCCTGCGCGCGCTCCCGCGCCGACGCGCGAGCGCGCTGTGAACGCAGGTCACGCCCGCCGAGCCCGCGCCGGCAGCCACCTGTCCACAGAGCCCGTCGCGCTCATCGGCCGTCCAGGCGGCATCACTATGAAAACTCAGGCTTTCACGGCGGCGCTGCAGCATCGCCAGCTCCACGAAGTCCATGCTTTTCCCGCTGTTCGCTTTCCGAAGGCCTCATGGAGGACCGCGGTGCGTCGCCGGAGCGCAGCGCCACGGTCGATCCCGGAGCGAGCAGAGCGGGCTCCGTGCCAAGCGATCCGGCACCGTGCGGTGCACGATCGGCGAGGGGGCGCGCTCAGGGGTCGAGCGGGCGGGCTGCGTCCAGCACGTGGACGCCAGGGGCGCCGAGCGACATCGGCACGCGCTCGAGGCCGGCCTCACGCGCCGCGGCGAGCCATGCCGTCGAGGGCGGCGCGCCGCCGATGAAGAGGGAGACATCGCCTCCGCCGGCGCCGCTCGGCGCGATCGTCGCGCCCTCGGCGGCCGCGGCGGGGCGGAGGCGCCTGAGCGCGGGGGTGACGATCGGCGCGCCCGCCCGATCGCCGAGCTCGGCGAGCGCGTCGACCTGGCGATCCAGCGCGGCCACGAGCGCGCGGGCGTCCGCGGCCACGACCGCGGCGCGCGCGCCCTCGGCGGCCGCGCTCAGCAGCGCGCGGTGCGCCTCCGGCTCGCGGGCGGCGAGCGCGCGCACGCGCTCGAGCATGGCGCTCGTGCGCGCCGAGGCGTCGCTGGCGAAGACCTCGATCACGAGCCCGCCCGGCAAGGCGTGCGGCGCCACGGAGAGCTCACCGCCTGGCGCGAGCCGGCAGCAGAGCACGCCGCCGTAGACGCTCGCCGCGACGTCCACGCCGCTGCCTCCGCCCTGCGCCCGGCGGTGCGCCGCGAGCGCGTCGAGGAAGAGCGCGCGGGCGTCCCACGCGGGCGCGCGCTGGCCGGCCGGCGCCGCCGAGACCGCCGTGGCGCGCGCGGCGAGCGTCGCGACGAGGATGGCCGCGCTCGAGCCGAGGCCGAGCTTGCGGCTCGCCTCGCGGGGCGGCGCGCCCGGCGAGGCCGAAGGCGGCTCCGGCTCCGCCGAGCGGAGCGCGGACGCGTCGAACCACGCCGCCGCGTCGAGGGCGCCGGCGTCGATCGCCGCCTGGACCTCCTCGGTGACGAGCGCGGCGGGCCGCGCCGGGTCGACGACGACGTACCGATCGACCGCGGCCACGAGCGCGGGCGCGCCCTCGAGCACGGCGTACGCGCCCGAGAGGACCAGCTTGCCGGGCGCCCGGACGATCACACGCCCCCGGGCGAGGACGCGAGGCGGGCGCCGCCGCCGGGGAGGGCCACGATGGTGCGGAGGACGCCAGGGACGGCGAGCAGCGCCGCGCCCACGGCGGCCTGCGCCTCGGGCGTCGTGAAGACCTTCACGTGCGGGCCGGCGTCGATCGTGAAGAACGCCGGCGTGCCCTGGGCGCGGAGCCTCCGCACCGCGGCGATCACCTCGACGGTGGCGCCGGTCCAGTAGAGCAGGCCCGGCGAGGCGGCGATGCTCGAGGCGTGCATGCAGAGGGCGCTCGCCTCGGCCGCGGCGCCGAGCGCCTCGAAGTCGCGGGCGAGGACCGCGGCGCGGACCGCGTCGAAGAGCGACGGCGCGGCGTCCACCCAGGCGGGGAAGTACGGGCTCGTCGACGCGGTGTGCCGCATGCCGTCGCTGGAGCCCACGTCCTTCGGGCCCTCGCGCGTCACCGCGATCACGACCGCGAGCGGCCAGTGGTCCTCGGGGGCGAGCGGCGTCGCCGCGAGCGTCTCGTCCCCGGGGCGGCCGGCGCGGAGCTCGACGAAGCCGCCGAACGCGGAGCGCGCGGCCGAGACCGAGGTCTTCCTCGCGAGATCGCTCACCACGGCGGGCGCGGTGGGCAGGCCCGAGGCGGCGCTGGCGGCGAGCGCGAGCGCGGCGAACGCCGACGCGCTCGAGGCGAGCCCCGCCGCGGTGGGGAAGTCGTTGCGGCTGATCACGCGGGCGCGCTCGCGCCGGCCCGAGGCGGCGCGGACCCGGTCGAGGAGCCCGGCGACCCGGCGCGTCGCCTCCGCGTCCGGCGGCACGGCCGCGCCGCCGAGGTGGAGCTCGTCGCGATCGAGCGACGCGTCGAAGGCGACCTCGGTCGTCGTCGCCATCCCGGCGAGCGTCACCGAGAGGCTCGGGACGGCGGGCAGGTTGTGGCCGTCGGCCCGCTTGCCCCAGTATTTCGCGAGGGCGATGTTCGGATGGGCGATCGCGGTCGCCCGGCTCACGACGTTCATGCTGTTTCCTCTGGCCCCGTCGCCGTCACGGCCGCCTTCACGCGGGTGACGAAGCCGCTGTACCCCGCGTCGCGCCACGCGGCGAGCACGCGGTCCGCCGCGCCGTTCGACGTCGCCGGCGCGCCGCCGTCGCCCGGCGGAGGCGGCGGGAGCAGCGCGATGACCGAGCCGCCGCCGCCGGCGCCGGTGAGCTTGGCGCCGAGCGCGCCGGCCTCGCGCGCGACCTTGCACAGGGCCTCGATCGCCTCGGTCGAGACGAACATCCCGGCGAGGAGCATCTGGTTCAGGTCCATCAGGCGGCCGAGCCCGATCGCGTCGCCCGCCTCGATCGCGAGGGCCGCGTTCTCGACGAGCGCGGTGATGCCGGCGATGGAGGTCGCGGCCAGCGTGGGCTTGCGCTCGAAGAGCCTCGCCACGAGATCGACCATGCTGCGCGTCGACGACGACACCCCGGTCGAGCCCACGCAGAGCCAGAGGTCGTCGCGCGGGGCGAGGGAGGTCGCGCCGTGCGCCCGGGTGAACCGGAAGCAGCCGCCGCGGGCCGCCGCCGTCGTGTCGATGCCCGACGGGTTGCCGTGGAACACGCGCTCCCAGGCGGCCGCGGCGTCGGCCGTCGCGGCGGTTTCGGCCGCGGTCCGCGCGGCGGCCGCGCTGGGTGCCCGCGCGAGCGCGGCGACCGACCGGGCGATCGCGACCCCGAGCGCCGCCGAGCTGCCCAGGCCGCCGCCGGGCGGCAGATCGCTCTCGGCCTCGACGCGCACCGGCCCGACGTCGGGCATCGCCGCGAGGAGCGCCGCGAACGCCCGCGCGACGTCCTCCTTGGCCGGCGCCGCGCAGTGCTCGCGGCCGCCCAGCCGGAGCGCGCTCGCGCCGGAGGAGCGGGCCGCCCGCGCGCGGGCGCCGCGCTCGATACCGGCGGCGAGCGCGGGCGCCCCGTACACGACCGCGTGCTCGCCGAGCAGGATGACCTTGCCGGACGCCTCGCCGAGCGCCTCGGTCATGCGCCCGTCCACCGGAGCGCGCTCGCCGCCCCGCACAGGAGCTCGCGGGCCGACGCGCTCACCGGCAGCGAGCGCCCCAGGATCTCGGCCTCGCCGCACAGGGCGGAGAGCCGCTCCTCGACCGCGCGCCGCGCGCCGCACGCCTCGAGGGCCCGGGTCGCGGCCGCCACGGCGTCGTCGCTCGCGTCCTTCTGGCCGAGCGCGCGCTCGACGGCGCTCCGGCCCGCGGCGTCGAGGCGCCCCTCCGCCGCCGCGAGCACCGCGGTGCGCTTGCCGGCGCGCAGGTCGTTGCCGACCGGCTTGCCGGTCGCGGCGGCGCTCCCGAAGGTGCCGAGGAGGTCGTCGCGCAGCTGGAAGGCGACGCCCACCGGCGCCGCGAACCGCTCGAGCGCCGCCACGGTCTCGGCCGGCGCGCCCGCGAGCGTCGCGCCGAGCGCGAGCGGGCCGCGCACGGTGTAGCTTCCGGTCTTGAGCGCGTGCATCTGCTCGACGTCCTCGGCCCGCCCGACCACGTCGAGGTGCTGCCCGATCACGACGTCCTCGTGCATCTTGCAGAACAGCCGGACGGCCGCGAGCGTCGTCGCCGGCGGCGCCTCCGCGCCCGCGAGCGCGCTCAGCGCGAAGCTCCAGGTGAGGTCGCCCGCGAGGATGGCGGACGAGGCCCCGAGGTGCGGATCGCCGAGCGTCTCGGTCAGCGCGACGTGGACGGTGCGGTCTCCACGCCGGACGGTGTCGCCGTCGATCCAGTCGTCCTGGATGAGCAGGTACGTCTGGAGCAGCTCGAGCGCGACGCCCGCGTCGATCGCGGGGTCGAGCGGCGCGTCCGGCGCGACGCCCTGGTAGGCGGCGACGAGCAGCCCCGCGCGGAACCGCTTGCCGCCGCGAAGCGTCAGGCTCCTCGCCTCGGAGACCATGGCCGCGACCTCGCGGCCATAACGCTGCACGGAGGCCGCCTTGTCGCGCCAGCGCTGATCGAGCGCCGCCTCGACGCGGGGGCGGATCGCGGAGAGGAAATCGAGGAACAGGCGCGCGCCGGGATCCGCCGTCCCTTCGAGCGTCCGATCGGCGGCGCCGGGCGCGCTCTCTCCGTCCTTCGTGTGCGCTGTCATGGAATGCGCGGCAGCCTAGGAGCCGGACGCGAGGCGGTCAATCTCGGGCGAGAGACGCGAGCGGCCGCGGAGCGCGGGGAGTCGTGCCGCGGAGCGGCGCGGCCGAGGTGGCTTGGGTCGTGCAATGCGCGGTGGCGAGGTGGCGAGGTGCTCGCGCCGCGGGTCGTAGCGTCGCGCGGCGGCTCCCTGCGCGATCGCTCCTCCGGAGTTGCGCGCCGAGCCTCGCCGCAACCGCAGGGAAAGGGGGACTTTGATGAAGAGATCACCAGATGGGGTGTTGGGCGTCGTTCTCCTCGTGACCCTTGGCGTCGCCGGGTGCAGCGGCCGCGGCGCCCGCGAGGATCTTCCGGAGAGCGCCGATCGCGGCGTGCCTCGCGCGGCGTCGCCCGCCAGGGAAACGCCTGCCAGCGGGGCGCCTGCCAGCGGGACGCGCTCGCTGCCCGCATACCGCGTGATCGGCGGCGGCGCCGACGTCGCGCGGGCGTCGGCGCTCGCCGCCGCGCTCGGGCTCGAGGAGGATCGCGCGCGGGGGGGCGCCGCCCTGCTCCTGACGGCCGATGGCGCGATTCGCTACCTCGATCGAGCGCGATTCCAGCGCGTTCCCACGAGGAAGGCCGATGCCCCCGCGCCGGGGTTCCGCGACGAGCGCGGCTTCGCCACCTCGGCGGGCGATGACGCCCTGGATTTCGACGCGCTCGCGGCGCTGCGCCTCCTTCCGGAGCCGGACGCGGCGGCGCGGGCGTGGGCCGCGCTGGACGCCGCGGGCCTGTCCATGGGGAGCGACATCGGCGTCGGCCACTCGCTGCTCGAGGCGATCGACGCGGAGGGGCGTTATGTGGCGAGGACCGAGCTCGACACGCAGGTGAGCTTTCGCGACGAGCTCGAGGGGCTCCGGCTGATCGGCCCCGGCGCCAAGGTCCGGGTGACGTTCGACGCCGAGGGCGCCGTGACGCACCTGATCTACGCGCGGCGCGAGATCGAGCGCGGGGAGGACGTCGCGATCGTCCCGGCCTCCGAGGCCCCTGCGCTGTGCGCCGCCGCGCTTGGCGACGGCGCGATGCCCGCGGCCGAGCCGGAGCTCGTCTATTACGCGCCGCCGCTCTCCCGCGAGGTACGGCGGATCCTGCCCCATTACGTGTGCAGCGCACGGCGGTCCGTCGCCGGGGAGATCGTGGACGTCCGCAAGAGGATCGTGCCGGCCGTCATAGACGCTCCACGGGCCGAGATCTCGGTGCGTGTGGACGGCGCGACCGCGCTCGCGCAGGCGAGCGTCACCGGAGGCACTGCGCCATACACGTACAGGTGGGTATCGTCGGCGCGCTCGCTCGACGCGCTCGAGTCGGCCGGCGAAGGGGGCGAGGGCGGCCCGAGCGTGAAGGTGTCTGGCGTCTCCGGCCTTCGCGGGGAGACGGACACGCTCTCGCTCTATGTCACGGACGCTGACGGTCTTGTCGCGACGGCGGCGCGGCCGCTCTCGCTGGGCCGCGCGGCGGCGGGGCTCGACGCGGCGCGCCCGCCGCTCCCGCCGCCGGTCGACGACGGCCGCGCGGCGGTCGGGGCCGAGTGGGTCGGGCTCTGCGGCGGCCTGGACCACTCGGCGGCGAACGTCGATGGGCTGCTAAGGAGCTTCCGGGAGGGGGGGATCGAGCCCCGCTTCAACTGGGGCGATCAGCGCGCGTGGGAGGTCGATTTCAAGGATCCGTCGCTGGGCGGCCAGGACGCGTCGTTCGCGGACTCGGTCGATCTCACGTTCTACACGGGGCACGCGACCGGCATGGGGTTCACGTTCTGCAGCGCGATGAACGACCGGCTCCTCCACTTCAGCGAGGCCCACTGGGGCAACTCCAACCTGGAGTGGCTGGTGGTGGCCGCGTGCGGCCCGCTCCAGGACGACGGGGGCGCGTGGCGCTACCGGTGGTCGGGCGCGTTCGACGGGCTGCACCTCTTGCTCGGCTATGCGACGGAGTCGTTCGACGACACGACCGAGGGGTCCCTGTTCGCGCGCACGCTGCTCGACGACGCGAGCCCGACGCCGGTGCGGCAGGCCTGGGTGACGACGGCGATAGAGGTCCAGCCGGACGACGAGGTGATCTACGCGGTGATGGGGGCGTATGGTCCGGGGTGGACGGTGCCCAACTACGATGACCATTTCTGGGGCAAGGGGCCTGTCGGGCCGGATCTGACGGGCGCGGCGAGGATCGGGTTCTGGCGGATCTCCGGGCCGACGTAGCCTCAATACCCCAGCCACTTCGCGTCGAGCTCGATCGAGCAGTGATCGACGAACCGAAACCCGACGCCGCCCCCGTCCACGCTCGCGCTGATCGCGTACACCGACTCGTTCGCCTGCGGCCGATGGTCTGTCGCGCTGAACGAGATCGGCCCCGCCGTCATCCCGTCGAGCACCACGTTCTGGAAGCCCTCGAGGGCGGCCTTCAGGTCCTCTCCGGTCGGGTGCGTGTGGCCGGCGTCAATGGCCCGCTCGACGGCCTCGCGCCACATGAGCGCCGCGGCGTGGCCCTGCACGTACGTCTGGTCCCGGTACAGGTCGAGCGGGTGGCCGTCCTTCTCCCGATACGCCCTGTGGATCCGCAGCATCTCCGCCATTCCGCTCGAGTGCTGGGTGTCGCCGTAGACGGGCACGGGGAACAGCCCATAAAAGATCCCCGCGCAGTCGGCCCCGCAGAGCGACAAAGTCCTCGCGCCGATGCCCCAGTTGTTCGCCATCACGCGCAGCTGCCAGCGGTTCTTCTCCGGCCCCGGGAACGCCTGCTGGATGAGCTTCTGCGCCGCGGCCGCGCCCTTCCCGACGAAGGACGAGGCGACGACGCTGTTGCCAGCCCAGAACCAGCTCGCCGGGACATACGACGGATCCGCGCGCTTCTTCTCGATCTCTCTCTTTACATAGCCGATCACGGCGTCGACGATGCGCCCCTCGTCCTCGAGGGACGACGTCTGCGGGACGATGAGGTCCTCGCCGAGCAGCATCCCGGGCAGCTCCTCGACGTACGACTTGCCCGCCGCGAGCGGATCGACGCAGTAAAGACACTTGTCGATGGTGTCGTGCACCATCGCGATGCGCCCGGGCGCGATCTTCCAGGCGGCCTTGACGCCGATGCGGATGGCGGTCGAGTAGTCCGTGGCCGGGAAGAAGATGTAGGGATATCCAGGGCTCGTCTTGTGCTCGGTCGCGGTGACGCTCTGGCCGAGGGCGTTGAACTCGGCATGGGACACGTCGGCCGAGATCGGCACCGGCGTGGCGAGCGAGCCGGCGTACGAGCCGGGAATGATGAGCTTCTTCTCCTCCGTGAGCCTCGGGGCCACACGGGTTGTCGGCCCGGTGCCGAACACGAACAGCGTGGAGACCTCGCTCCATCCGGGCTCGCTCCGCCACGCATCGATGACCTCCTCCGTCTTGGCCGGGTCATACTGCGCGTCTCTCCTGTCGACGTCGATGAGACAGCCCCTGAGCCCTCCTTCGCTGTCGTTGAGGTGACGCAGGTAGTCGTAGATCCCGTAGCTGTACGGCGGCGAGATGTCGGTGGCCGTCCCGGTGTCGTCCGTCGTGATCCGGACGCGGAGCACCCCGGTGCAGCGAGCGCCCGCGCCGGCGGCCGGATCGGTGACCATGGCCGCCATCGAGCCGGCGGAGGGCGCCTGCCCGCCGGGGCGGCGCGTGGAGAACGCCGCCGCCGCGACCAGCGCGGCCGCGCCGAGCGCCCCGATCAAGTAGCTGCGCTGCTGAGGCCTGGCGGTGGTGCGGAGGCTCGACTTCAGGCTCGTCGAGTCCGAGGCGGAGCGCCCGGGGCCCGGCGTGCCCGAGGTCCTCTGCCCGAGGTCCTCGTCGGGGGCGATCACGGGCTGGATGCGCCTTCCCTCGGCGCCCTCGAACAGGCTCGTGCGAGAGAGGCGGGGCGGCTCGACCGGCGCGCTCGGGCGGTCCGCGCCCTGATCGATGTACGCCTTCACCTGGCGCTGCATGCTGGCCCGGCGCTCCGCGAACACGCCCAGCATGCTCGCGCCGATCTCGTCGGACCCGACGTCCTCGTCCGCCGCGCGCAGGTAGTCCTCGAGCGCCGCCCGCATCTCCTGCGCGGTCGCGAACCGCTTCGCCGGATCACGATCGAGCGCCTGCGCCACGATGGCGTCGAGGGCCGGCGGGATGTCCGGCCGGAGGAGCGAGGGCCGCGGGATCTCGTCCACCGCCGCCAGCTTCCAGAGCGCGCTCACGGCGTCGCCCCCGAAGAGCCGCTCCCGGGTGAGGAGCTCCCAGAGCACGATCCCGGCGACGAAGATGTCGGCCCGCCGATCGATCGACCCGGCGCCGGTGGCCTGCTCGGGCGCCATGTACGAGGTCTTGCCCTTCAGCTTCCCGGTCTCGGTGAGGTTCGTGTTGATGGACGCCTTGGCGATGCCGAAATCGAGCAGCTTCACCGCGCCGTCGTACGTGACGAAGATGTTGTGCGGGGAGACGTCGCGGTGGACGATGCCGAGCGGCGCGCCGTCGTAGTCGCGGAGCTCGTGCGCGTAGTGGAGGCCGCTCAAGAGGTCGGCGACGATCCTGACCCAGACGCCGCGCGTGAAGCCCCGCGTGCCCGGCGCTCCGTCGACCACCGCCCTCATGATCGCGCTGAGCGGCTGGCCCTCCAGGTACTCCATCACGGTGAAGTAGCCGGCGTCGTCGTGATCGACCTCGTAGGTCTGGACGATGTTGGGGTGGTTGAGGCGGGCGGACAGCTTCGCCTCGTCCAGGAACATGGCGACGAACTTCTCGCCGTCTCCGCCCACTCCGCGATGGTGCTTGACAACGACGAGCTTGTTGAACGACCCCGGCCCCCGCGCGACCGCCAGGAACACGTCCCCCATCCCGCCCCGGCCGAGCTTCGCGATCAGCCGGTATTTACCCATGATCGCCGTCTGAGTCGGCTCCGCGTCCGAGGTGTCTTGACCCGTGCCCACCATGTTACCGGCCGTCCTCAGGGGCGCGCGCTCCTCCGAGTGGATTGGGTAGTTGAGCAAAGCCGGTTATCGTTGTCAACGACCCGGCCCGTTTCTGTCGGCGCGAGGACCGCGCTTGGTTACGCCAAGCGGCGAGCCGGCGAGGCCGCGAGACGGCGAGGCGACCGAGCGAAAGACCCATGCAAGAAAGGCGCATTTACCGTCGAGACGAGCTTCCCGACGCCTTCCGGTGGCAGGCCGTGTCGTTCATGCGGGTGGCACGGCCATCGGGCCATCGGGCCATCGGGCCATCGGGCCATCCAGATTCAGGATTCACCGGTCGATGATGCTGTTCGTCTCGGAGAAGGGGCGTCGCGCCCGGGCGGCGTTCGCACGGGAACCGATGCACGTGGCGTGGCCGTGGTAGGCACCGGCGCATAACCATCGGGGGCATCGGCCGGCAGCGCGGCTGCTCGTGAGGCCACCGTCTGGACGGATCTGGGGCTGCTCGCGGATCCCGCCCAGGGCCGTGAGCGCGACCCACGGGCAGCCCTCGACGGCCTCCGGCGCCGTGGGAGCGCCGAACCGGATGCGCCTGGCCATCGATCGCTCGCTGCCGAGCGCCGGCACGACGGCCCGGTGCTTGGCCGATCGTCGGGACCCTGGAGGCCCGAGCCGGCGGTGGCCGTCCGGGGGCGCGGCGCACGGTTCGCCTCCCGGGCGCAGCTGCTGCGCGCGACCGGGCTGCAGCGGTCGGGCTCAGGAAGAATCGGTGCAGCCTTGCGACCGCATTTCGGCCAGAATTGCCGGGCAGGGCGGGCAGGGCCTGCGCTTTGCAGAGCGCGTTCGACCCAGAGAGCCAGGAGGGTACGCAAGTGTCCGTAGCAGCCAGCCAGAACAGCCAGAGCTCGTTCCACTCGGAGCCGCCGCCGCCGGTCTCGATCCCCGGCCTGCGGGCGAAGATCACGAACGAGAAGCTCAGGCAATGGATCGCCGAGGTCGTCGCGCTGTGCCAGCCGGACAACGTGCACGTGTGCGACGGCTCCAAGGAGGAGTACGACGCGCTCTGCGAGCAGATGGTCAAGGCGGGCACGCTCATCCGCCTGAACCCGGAGAAGCGCCCGGACAGCTACCTCGCGCGCTCGGACCCGAGCGACGTCGCGCGGGTGGAAGACCGCACGTTCATTTGCAGCCGGCGAAAGCAGGACGCCGGCCCCACGAACAACTGGGCCGAGCCGCAGGAGATGAAGGCGACGCTGCGCCGGCTCTTCGCCGGGTCGATGCGGGGCCGCACGCTCTACGTCATCCCCTTCAGCATGGGCCCGATCGGCTCGCCTTACGCGCACATCGGCGTGGAGCTCAGCGACTCGCCGTACGTCGCCGCGAGCATGCGCATCATGACGCGCATGGGGCGCAAGGTGCTCGAGGCGCTCGGAGACGGCGATTTCGTCCCCTGCCTGCACTCGGTCGGCATGCCCCTCGCCCCGGGACAGGCCGACGTGCCGTGGCCGTGCAACGCGGAGCACAAGTACATCGTCCACTTCCCGGGAGAGCGGCTGATCTGGTCCTACGGGAGCGGCTATGGCGGCAATGCGCTGCTCGGCAAGAAGTGCTTCGCGCTGCGCATCGCCTCGGTCCTCGGCCGGGAGCAGGGGTGGCTCGCGGAGCACATGTTGATCCTCGGGGTCGAGTCGCCCAAGGGCGAGAAGACGTACGTCGCCGCGGCCTTCCCGAGCGCGTGCGGCAAGACGAACTTCGCCATGCTCATCCCGCCGAAGGCGTTCGCGGGCTGGAAGGTCACGACCGTGGGCGACGACATCGCCTGGATGAAGCCCGGTCGGGACGGGCAGCTCTATGCGATCAACCCCGAGGCGGGTTATTTCGGCGTGGCCCCGGGGACGTCGGAGAAGTCGAACGCGAACGCGATGGCGACCATCCGGAAGGGGACGATCTTCACCAACGTGGGGCTCACGCCCGAGGGCGACGTCTGGTGGGAAGGGATGACCGACGAGCCGCCGCCGGAGCTCATCGACTGGCAGGGGAAGCCCTGGACCCCGGACTGCGGCCGCAAGGCGGCGCACCCGAACGCGCGCTTCACGACGCCCGCGTCGCAGTGTCCGTCGATCGATCCGCGCTGGGACGACCCGAACGGGGTGCCCATCAGCGCGATCGTCTTCGGCGGGCGGCGGGCGTCGACGGTGCCGCTCGTGGTCCAGTCGTTCAACTGGAGCTTCGGCGTCTACACGGCCGCGACGATCGGCTCGGAGATGACGGCCGCGGCCGCCGGCAACATCGGGCAGGTGCGCCGCGACCCCATGGCGATGCTGCCCTTCTGCGGCTACCACATGGGCGATTACTTCAACCACTGGCTGCAGATGGGGCGCCAGATCGTCAATCCGCCCCGCATCTTCTCGGTGAACTGGTTCCGCAAGGACGAGCAGGGCAACTTCCTCTGGCCAGGCTTCGGGGAGAACATGCGCGTCCTCAAATGGATCGTCGACCGCGTGCACGGCCGCGGCTTCGCGGAGGAGAGCCCGCTCGGCTGGATGCCGCGCTACGAGGACATCGAGTGGCGGGGCATGGAGCGCTTCTCGAAGGAGCAGTTCTATCAGCTCATGGCGGTCGACCGCGAGGCGTGGAAGGTCGAGTTCGGCTCGCACGGGGAGCTCTTCGAGCGGCTCTACGACCGCCTGCCCAAGGAGATCCTGCTGATGCGCGAGCTGCTCCTGTCCCAGCTCTGGCGCTCGCCGGAGCGGTGGGAGCTGGCGCCCGAGCGCTACCTGGACGAGCACGACGACCACAACGACCTCGACGAGCCCGGCGCGTAGAGGCCTCCCCGGGTGAGGGCGCCCGCGCTGCTGGACGTCTCTCGGATCAACGCAGCTCGGCTGATGTCGAGCTGCCGCAGACCGGGCCGCCGCGCGAGGTGGCGCCGCGCTCCCTGCCGGGCTGAGCGGCGCTGCCAGGCGTCTTCACGCCGGCTCGTCGCGCTCCGGGTCGATGTGCACGAGCACCTGCGCGTCGGGCTCGATGGCGAGGATGGCGTCGCGCACACGGTCGCCGGTCGCGTGCGCGCGGGCGAGGGGGAGGTCGCCCGCGAGCTCGATGTGCACCTCGACGAACAGCGTGCGCCCGGCGATCCGCGTGCGCAGCGCGTGGTGGCCAAGGATCTCCCCGCGCGCGCGCATGGCCTCGAGCGCGGCCTCGATGGCGACGACGCGCTCCTCGGGGGCGCTCGTGTCGATGAGGTCGCGCACGCCGAGCCGGAGGAGGGTCCCCGCGGAGGTGAGGACGTAGACGGCGACCGCGACCGAGAGGACGCCGTCGATGCGGGAGAAGCCCGTCGCGTACGTGAGGGCGACGCCGGCGAGGACCGCGAGGTTCGCGGCGATGTCGGTGCGGTAGTGGGCGGCGTCGGCCTGGATGGCGCTCGAACCGGTGCGCGCGGCGACGCGCCCGAGGTAGGCCACGAGCGCCGCGGTGACGAGCGCGGCGGCGGCCATCGCGCCGAGCGTGACGGTGGCGAGGCGGAGCGGCTCGGGCGAGAGCAGCCGTCGTATGCCCTCGATGAGGAGGTAGACGCCCGAGCCGCCGATGAGCAGGCCCTGACCGGCGGTCGCGAGCGTCTCGATCTTCGCGTGGCCGAACGGGTGCGAGCGGTCGGGCGCGGCGTGGGCCATCTGGATGGCGAGGGCGTTCGCCGAGGAGGCGAAGAGGTCCATGAGCGAGTCGACGGCGCTCGCGGTGACGGCCATCGATTGACCGAGCTGGCCGGCGACGAGCTTGCCGAGGGCGAGGCAGCCGGCGGTCAGCGCCGCGATGCGCCCGGCGCGCAGCGCGGCGCGGGCGCGGGCGGCGGGGTCAGGGCGGCGCTCGGCGGCGGGCGCGCCGCCGGGGTCGGGGCGGTCGGCGGCGGGCGCAACGCCGGGGCCGGGGCGGGCGTCGAGGCGGGCGGCGGGGTCGGGGCGGGCGGCGGGGTCGGGGCGGGCGCCGAGGCGGGCGGCGCGGGCGGCAGGACGTGGTCCGCTCATGACCGGGAGGCTACCCCGCGGCGCCCGCGCTCGTCATGCCCGCGTTGGCCAGGACGCCCCCCACCTGTCCGCGGCGGACGCGTCGGGACGCGGGCGGGCGTGCACGTGAGCGTGGGGATCCCTGCTCGTCGGCTCGTACGAGGTGCAGGTAGGGCGCGTCCTCCCCATGAACATGGGCATGAGCGCAGCCTCCCCCTACACGATCATCGAGACCCTCCACGAGGGCCTGAGGACCCGCGTGCTCCGTGCGGTCCGGAGCTCTGATGGCCGCTCGGTGATCTTGAAGGTCATCGACGCGAGGCGCAGCCGCCCGCAGGACGTCGAGCGCCTGAAGAACGAGTACGCGATCGGCAAGATGCTGAATCACGAGGCCATCGTGACGCCGCTCGCCCTCGAGACGTATGAGGGGCTGCCAGCGCTCGTCATGGAGGATTTCGGCGGCGAGTCGCTCGATCACTACATCGGCGCGCCGATGCAAACCGAGCGGTTCCTCGACCTCGCGGTCCGCATCGTGGCAGGCGTGGCGGCGCTCCACGAGCGGGGCATCCTTCACAAGGATCTCAAGCCCCAGAACATCGTCGTCAACGCGGCCACCGGCCAGGTCAAGCTCACCGACTTCG
Source organism: Sorangium sp. So ce375 (assembly GCF_051473855.1). Lineage (NCBI taxonomy): Bacteria > Pseudomonadati > Myxococcota > Polyangiales > Polyangiaceae > Sorangium > Sorangium sp. So ce375. Next base: position 5,865,058 of record NZ_CP150335.1, on the reverse strand, counting down.
GCCTCGCGTCCCGCCTCTCCCGCGAGCAGCCGCCGGCGGGGCCTCCCCGGCTCATCGAGGGCTCGTTGCCGTACCTGTCTCCGGAGCAGACAGGGCGCATGAACCGCGCGATCGACAGCCGCGCCGACCTCTATGCGCTTGGCGTCACCTTCTACGAGATGCTCACAGGGCGCCTGCCCTTCGAGGCGCGCGACCCACCCGAGTGGGTGCACTGCCATGTCGCCCGCGAGCCGCTCCCGCCCTCCGCGTTCGTCCCGGAGTTGCCCGAGATCCTCTCCGCGATCGTCCTGAAGCTCCTCGCCAAGATGGCGGAGGATCGCTACCAGACCGCGAGCAGCCTGCGGCATGACCTCGAGCGGTGCCTGGCCGAGCTCCGGGCCACCGGCAGGCTCGATCCGTTCCCCCTGGCCGAGCGCGACGCCTCCGGCCGCTTCCAGATCCCTCAGAGGCTCTACGGCCGCGAGGCCGACGTGGCCGCGCTGCTGTCCGCGTTCGAGCGCGTGGTCGGCGCGGGAGCCCCGGAGATCGTGCTTGTCTCTGGTTACTCCGGCATCGGCAAGTCTGCGCTGGTGAGCGAGCTGCACAAGCCGATCGTCCGCGAGCGCGGATACTTCCTCTCGGGGAAGTTCGATCAGCACAAGCGCGATATCCCGTACTCGACGATCGTCCAGGCCTTCCGGGAGCTCGTGCTCGAGATCCTCGCCGAGAGCGATGAGCGGCGCGCGGTCGTCCGGGAGCGGCTGCTCGCCGCCCTCGGGATCAACGGACAGCTCATCGTGGACGTGATCCCGCAGGTCGAGCTCGTCATCGGGCGGCAACCGCCGGTCGCCGCGCTGCCGCCGATCGAGGCGCAGGGCCGGTTCCGCGTCGTGTTCCGGCGCTTCATCGGGGTATTCACCTGGAAGGAGCACCCCCTCGCGCTCTTCCTCGACGATCTCCAGTGGGCCGATCCCGCGAGCCTCCGGCTCCTCGAAGACCTGATGACGCACCCCGAGGCGCGGCATCTGCTCGTCATCGGCGCATACCGCGACAACGAGGTGAACCGTTCCCACCCGCTGATGCTGGCGCTCGATCAGATGCGGAAGGGGGGCGCGAGCGTCCGGGAGATCGTGCTCGGCCCGCTCTCCCGCGAGCACCTCGCCGCGCTCGTCAGCGACACGCTCCACTGCCGCCGCGAGGACGCCGCGCCGCTCGCGGACCTCGTCCACGAGAAGACGGGTGGTAATCCCTTCTTCGCGATCCAGTTTCTCATGGCGCTCCACGAGGAACGCCTGATCGAGCTCGACGTCCACGCAGAGGTCTGGCGGTGGGACCTCACGAAGATCCGCGCCAAAGGCTTCACCGACAACGTGGTAGCCCTGATGGTCGGGAAGCTCATGCGGCTCCCTGCCGGCACCCAGGGAGCGTTGAAGCTGCTCGCTTGTCTGGGAAACACCGCCGAGATCGCGCCCCTGGCGATGGTCCATGGCCGCTCGGAGGGGGCGCTGCACGCCGTCCTCTGGGAGGCCGTCTGCGCGGGGCTCGTCATCCGCACGGACGGCGCGTACAGGTTTCTCCATGACCGCGTCCAGGAGGCGGCCTATTCGCTCATCCCCGAGGACGAGCGGGCGGCGATGCACCTCGAGATCGGCCGCCTGCTCTCCTCGCGGACGCCCCCCGAAGAGCTCGAGGAAAAGGTCTTCGAGATCGTGAGCCAGCTCAACCGCGGCGCCGCCCTGATCACGGCGCGGGAGGAGCGCGAGCGTGTGGCCGAGCTCAACCTCGTCGCGGGCGAGCGCGCCAGGAGAGCCACGGCCTACGTTTCGGCGCTGAGCTATCTCACGGTCGGCGCCGAGCTCCTGGGAGGTGAGGGGTGGGACACGCGGTATGAGCTCGCCTTCGCGATCGAGCTCCACCTGGCCGAGTGCGAGATTGTCACCGGCGCCCCGGCGGCGGAGGAGCGGCTCTCCGCTCTCTGGCGCCGCGCGCGGGACCTCGTCGAGGCGGCCGCCGTCGCGCGCGCGCGCGTCGAGCTCTTCACGACCCTCACCTGGAGCGATCGCGCTGTCGGGGCGTGCCTTGAATACCTCCGGCGCGTCGGCGTCGAGTGGTCGCCGCACCCGGCGGACGAGGAGGTCCATCGGGAGTACGAGCGGCTATGGGAGCGGCTCGGGACCCGCTCGATCGAGGAGCTCGTCGACCTGCCCCCGATGACCGATCCGGTCTGGCGGGCGACGGTGGACGTCCTCACGTCGACCATACCGCCAGCGCTCTTCACCGACGCCAACCTGCTCGCCCTCATCATGGGTCGCGCCGTGAACCTCAGCATCGCGCACGGCAACAGCGACGCCTCGTGCTTCGCCTACGTCTACCTCAGCACGTGCCTCGGCCCGCGCTTCGGCGATTACCAGGCGGCCTATCGCTTCGGCAAGCTGGGCTTCGATCTGGTGGAGAAGCACGGGCTGCTCCGCTTCAAGGCCCGCGTCTACGCGACCTTCGCGTTCATGGTCCTGCCCTGGACGAGGCACCTGCGCGCCAGCGTCGAGCTCATGCGGCGCGCCCGCGACGTGGCGCAGGAGACCGGCGATCTCGCGTATGTGGCCTATACCGGCAGCTCCCTGGTCTCGCTCCTGCTCTCGGACGGCGATCAGCTCGACGAGGTGCAGCGCGAGGCCGAGAGAGAGCTCGAGTTCGCGCGGAGGGCGAGGTTCCACCTCATCATCGACATCTATACCGGAAACCGCCGGCTCATCCGGGCGCTCCGGGGCCTCTCGCCGGATTTCTCCACCTTCAACGACGCGGAGTTCGACGAGGGCCGGTTCGAGCAGCACGTCATGAGCGATCCCGCCCTGACGGTCGCCGCCTGCTGGTACTGGATCCGCAAGCTGCAAGGGCGCTTCTTCGCGGGCGACTACGCCTCTGCGATCGAGGCGGCGTCGCAGGCAGAGCGGCTCCTCGGGTCGTCGGCGTCGTTCTTCGAGGCGGCGGAGTACCATTTCTATGGCGCGCTCGCGCGGGCGGCGCACCACGACGCGGCGACCGCCGACGAGCGGTCCCCGCACATGGTCGCGATCGTCGCCCACCACAGGCAGCTCGAGAGCTGGGCGACGAGCTGTCCCGAGAACTTCGGGCACCGCGCGGCGCTGGTCTCCGCCGAGATCGCGCGCATCGAGGGCTGGCACCTCGACGCCGAGCGCCTCTACGAAGAGGCCATCAGCGCGGCGCGGGACAGCGGCTTCGTCCACATCGAGGCGGTCGCTTGCGAGGTCGCGTCTCGGTTCTACCGAGCACGGGGCCTCGACAGGTTCGCCGACGCCTCCCTCGGCGACGCGCGGACCTGCTATGCCCGCTGGGGCGCCGACGGCAAGGTGGCGCAGATCGACAGGCAGAATCCGCGCCTCCGCGAGCCGAGGCCCACCCCGTTCACCGCCACCTTCGCCGCTCGGCCCGAGCAGCTCGACCTGCTCTCGGTGACCAAGGCCTCACAGGCCATCTCGGGCGAGATCATCCTCGACAGGCTCCTGCGCACGCTGCTCGAGGTCGTGCTCGAGCAGGGCGGCGCGCAGAGGGCCTGCATCCTCCTGAGTCAGGACGGCAGGATTTCGATCGAAGCGGAGGCCGCGCTCAAGGAGGGAGGGGCGGTGGTGAGCACCCTCGAGTCGGGGCCGGTGGACTCCTCGCAGCGACTCCCCTCGTCGCTCGTCGACTACGTGTGGCGGACCGAGGAGCGCGTCATCCTGCGCGACGCGGCGGCCGACGCGGGCGCATTCGCCGGCGACAGCTACTTCGCGCGGAGTCGTCCGAAATCGCTCCTCTGCATGCCCATCCTGAGGCGGGCCGAGGTGGTGGGCCTGCTCTTCCTCGAGAACAACCTCCTCGCCGGCGCGTTCACGCAGGAAAGGCTCACCGCGCTCTCGCTCCTCGCCTCGCAGGCCGCGATCTCCCTGGAGAACGCGCGGCTCCTCGCCAAGGAGCAGTCCGCGCGGACCGCGGCAGAGACGGCCGAGCGGCGCGCGGCCTTCCTGGCCGAGGCCGGGGCGATCCTCTCCGGGTCGCTCGATTACGGGGAGACGCTGTCGCGGCTCGCGCGGCTGTCGGTGCGATCGTTCTGCGACTGGTGCCTCATCGACGTCGTGGAAGGTGGAGAGACCCGCCCCGCGGCCTGGGCCCACAGCGATTCCGCGAAGGAGCCTTTGCTCGCGGAGCTACGTCGGCGATACCCTCCTGGCCGGGACTCGCCCCGGCCGGCGGCCCGCGTCCTCAGGGCCTGTGAGCCGCTCCTGCTCCCCGAGATCTCCGACGCGGCCCTCCGGAAAATCTGCGAGGACGACGGGCACGCGAAGCTCCTCCGCGAGCTCGGGACACATAGCTCCATCACCGTGCCGCTCGTGGCGCGCGGGCAGCCGATCGGGATGCTCAGCGTCGTCTCGTCCGCGCCGGGGCGCCGCTACGGGGAAGCCGACCTCGAGTTCGTCCAGGAAGTGGCGCGCCGGGCGGCGGTCGCGATCGACAATTCGCGCCTCTACCGCGCTGCGCAGGAGGCCGTCCGGCTGCGGGACGAGTTCCTCACGGTGGCGACGCACGAGCTCAACACGCCGATGACGTCGCTCACGCTCACGCTCGAGGCGATGGATCGGGCCCTCCGGTCGGGTCGGCTCTGGGACCCGCAGGCCATGGGCAGGCAGGTCGGGCGCGCGCTGCGGCAGGGAGCGCGCCTGAACCGCCTGAACAGCGAGCTCCTCGACGTCTCGCAGATCAACGCGGCCCGGCTGAAGCTCGATGTCGCGGACGTCGATCTCAGGGAGGTCGCCCGCGGCGTGCTCGCGCGATTCAAGCTGGATCTGGAGCGGGCCGGGTGCTCGGCCTCGCTCCGGGACGGCGACAGGGTCGTGGGCCGCTGGGATCGCTCTCGCGTCGATCAGATCGTGACGAACCTGATCGCCAATGCGATCAAGTTCGGCGCGGGCAAGCCCATCGAGGTCGTCCTCGGCGAGGACGTCGGGATGGCGTGGCTCTCGGTCCGGGATCACGGGATCGGCATCGATCCGGCGCGCCAGGAGTGGATCTTCGAGCGCTTCGAGCGCGCCGTGTCCAACCGGCACTACGGGGGGCTGGGGCTCGGCCTGTACATCAGCCGCAGGATCGCGGAGGCGCACGGCGGCTCGATCCGCGTGGAAAGCGCGCCCGGCGCCGGCGCCACGTTCATCGTCGAGCTGCCGCGCGGTGGGCCGCCGCGCACGGTCGATCCGACCGCTCTGCCGAGCTGAGCGGCGCTCTCAGGGGTGGTCGGGCGCCGCCTCGACGAGGCTGCGCCGGGCTATGCGACGGCGCGGTCCAGGCGGGCGGGCACCCCCGCCCGCGACGGGCGGAGCTCCACCTTGACCCACCCGGGCTCTCGCCGATCGAAGGCCTTGTAGGCGTCGATCGCCGACTCCAGGGGCGCTTGCTTGGTGAGGATCGTGGTGGGATTCACCTGACCGGTCTGCACGAGATCCACGAGCTTCGGGATGTACTTCCTGTGATTGCAATTGCCCATCTGGAGGGTGAGGTTCTTGTTCATGGCCTCTCCGATGGGGAACGTGCGCGCCGTCTGCGGATAGACGCCGATGACGGAGATGGTCCCGGCCTTGGCCACGCACCGCACCGCCCATTGCAGCACCTGAGACGGCCCATCGCCGGCGCGGAAGAGGTCGCCCGTGGTCCGCGCCTGGGGGGCGGTCTGCTTGACCTCGAGGTCGAACGCCTTGGCCTGCTGCTTCGCCTCCTTGTGGGCGGGGCCCTCGTGCGGGCGCTCGGCGTCGACGCCCACGGCGTCGATCGCCCGGTCCACGCCGATGTCGCCGGTGAGGCGCAGGATGGCCTCCGTCGGGTCCTCGGCGGAGAAGTCGACGGTCTCGGCGCCCTGCTCGCGCGCCATCTCGAGGCGGTCGGGCACGCGATCGACGGCGATGATGCGCCCCGCGCCCATGAGCTTGGCGCTCGCGATCGTGAACAGGCCGACCGGGCCGCAGCCGAAGATCGCGACCGTGTCGCCGGGCTTGATCTCGGCGAGCTCGGCGCCGAAGTACGCCGTGGGGAAGATGTCGGAGAGCAGGATGGCCTGATCATCGGTGACGCCGCTCGGCAGCTTGACGAGGCCGACCCCGGCGAAGGGGATGCGCGCGAGCTCGGCCTGCAGCCCGTCGAAGGGGCCCGACATCGCGGGGCCGCCGAAGAACGCCGTGCCCGCGTGCTTGCCGTTCGGGTTCGCGTTGTCGCACTGCGCGTAGTACGCGGCGCGACAGTACGAGCAATAGCCGCACGCGATCGTCGACGGCACGACCACCCGGTCGCCCTTCTTCAGGTTCCGGACGTCGGCGCCGAGCTCCTCGACGACGCCGACCGCCTCGTGGCCGAGGATCGTGCCCGGCACCATTCCCGGCATCGTGCCGCGGACGAAGTGGAGATCGGTCCCGCAGATGGCGCTCGCCGTGATCCGGAGGATCGCGTCGGTCGGCTCCTTGATCTTCGGCTCCTTGACGTCGTCCATCCGGATGTCGCCGATGCCGTGAAACACTACCGCCTTCATGGGTTCTCGCTTTCTCCCTTCAGGGGGTGGCGCGCCGGCCGGCCGAGAGGCAGAGGCCGCGCGCGCTGCAGAGATGACCGAGGTTCTGGACGCCGCGTATCCGTGCCGATCCCGTGCCAGCCCGCGCGTGCAGCCGTGGCGCGGAGAGCGCAGCAACCGGGGTGCCAGCGGACATCACCGGGAGATCCGGCTCCGGCGCGCCGCTCGCCTCCGCGACGCGCTGCTCCTCGGGCGGTCGGCCGATCGTGACAATCTGCCCCGTCCGGGGCCGCCCGCCGCAGGCGAGCCCGGTTATCCGGGCTCGCCGGACCGGACGCGGACGACCTTGCCGTCCCCCTGCCGCCTGAGCCGCGCCTCCGCCCAGCGGCGGAACGTGCCCGTGTAGAGCAGCCGCACCTCGCGGTTCGGGATCTTCAGGGCGTGCGCGGGCTGCTCCCCGGGGCCGCGCGAGCGCTTTTCGGCGCGCAGGTATCCAGAGAAGACCAGCAGCCCGAACAACGCATCGTCGTTTTGTACGAGGTCGCCGATGGCCACGTTCTCCTCGAGCACGCGCTCGATCTCGCCTCCCTCCATCAACACCTCCAGGGCGGGCTGCAGCGTCGTGGCGTGCTCCTCGATCACCTTCTGGATGAGATCGTTGGAGCTCGTGCCGAGCCAGAAGGGGAGCGGATCTTGATCTTGCCCTTCAAGGAAGCTGAGGATCGACCAGGGGTTGTAGATGACCGCGCCGCCGAAGTCGTACCCGTTGTACCAGGCGCGGATCACCTCCAGCAGGCCGCGTCGCCCTGCCTTCTCGAGCAGCGTTTCCACCTCGGCCTCCGTGAACCCGAAGCAGGTGTTGAAGTCCGAGCGGAGAAGCGAATAGGCGACCACGTTGTTGAGCCCGGAGAAGATGCTCTCGCGCGCCACCCGGAGGATGCCGGTGAGGACTGCCTTATGGAGGTGCGGATTGCCTTTCAGCCCCTCGGTGAGGAACGTGCGCACGAAGTCGAGGATCCGCGGCGCATAGCCGTGGAGATAGCCGGCGTGGATGGGCTCGTCGTACTCGTCGATGAGCATCACGACGCGCTCGCCATGGAGGCGGTGGAGGTGGCTCGACAGATCCAGGAGAGCCCGACCATAAACGGCCTCGGACGCCGTGCCGTCCAGCACTTCCTTGTAACGGCGCTGCTCCACCTCCCCCAGCTGACCGCTGTCGAGCAGGTGGCGGTGCTGGTTGTAGAGCTCGACGATCTTCTCTCGCAGGGCCGCCCAGCAGCGCTCGAACGTCTCCTGTTTTGCTCCCTTCAGCGTCAGGTAGATGACGGGATACCGCTGGAAGTGCTCGCGATAGCGCTCTCCGGCCCGCCATACCGAGAGATCTTCGAAGAGGTGGGACAGGTCCTCCTGCCGCTTCTCGAAGAACCAGCGCAGCATCGATAGGTTCAGCGTCTTGCCGAACCGCCGGGGGCGGGGGAGGAGGACGACCTGGACGCCCTCCTTGTCGACGAGCTCCCGGATGAGTTGGGACTTGTCGACGTACTCCAGCCCAGACTCGCGGAGCTGGCGGAAATCGTCGATGCCGAGCGGGACGCGGAGGGACATGAATTTCCAGCCGCATGCGGCCCGTCCGGTAGGAGGTCAAGCGAGCCGTGCCGTTGGCCGCGCCCTGTGCCCGATACGGCCTCACGGCCGGCGTCGTGGCTTCATCGCCCTTCGCGCCGCCGATTTGCGGCGCTCCCCCGCGCCGGGGCCGCGGCGTACCGCGCGAGCGCGCGCCGGACCGGGCCGCGATCCGCGCCGCCGGCCCGCACGGGATCGGCCTCGCCGACCAGCACCGACAGCGCGCGCGCCTGCGTCGTCGCTGCGGCCGCGAGGGCGCGATCGCCCGCCTGCGCGGCGATCGCCGAGAGCCGCCGCGCGACGCCGAGCGCCGCCGGCAGCGCGCCCGCCGCCACGTACGCGGCCGCGAGCTCCTGGAGCAGCCCGCCGTCGTCGCCGCGGAGCGTCACCGCCGCCTCCAGGTCGGCGATCGCCTCCTCGCGCCGCCCCTCGCGCGACCGCAGCGCCGCCCTGGCACGGTGGCCCTCGACGAAGCCGCTCACGTGGTCCAGCCCCACGGTGTACGCGCGCTCCGCCTCGCGCGGATCGCCCGCCCGCTCGTACAGCGCGCCCAGCCCGAGGTACGCCGGGCCGTACGTCGCGTCGAAGCGGACCGCCTCCAGGTACCGCTGCAGCGCCACGTCGGCCTCGCCGGCTGCGGCGCGCGCCTCGGCCTGGCGTGTCAGCTCGGCGGCCTGCGCCGTCGCCCAGCCGACCCCGTCCGCCCGCGCCAGCGCGGCCTCGTCCGCCCGCGCCAGCGCGGCCCCGTGCAGCAGCGCCACGGCGAGCGAGGCGGCGGCGAGGGCGCGCGCTCGGCGCCCCGCGCCCCCCGCGTCTACGCACTGCGCCGCGCACACCGGGCCGAGCGTACCGGCGCCCGGCCGACGGGGCAATCGGACGAGAGCGCCGGAAGGGAGCCGCCCGGCGCGAGTTCGCGTAGGATGCGCGCCCATGGGTGAGGATCTGCGCTTCCCGGACGGGTTCCTGTTCGGCACTGCCGCCTCCGCAACGCAGGTCGAGGGGCACTGTGCGCAGAGCGACTGGGCGGCGTTCGCGCGCGAGCCGGGGCGCGTCCGCGGCGGCGATACGCCGGACGACGCGTGCGACCAGCTGCACCGCTTCCGCGAGGACGTCGCGCTCCAGGCGCGGCTCTGTATGGGGGCGCACCGGCTCTCCATCGAGTGGGCCCGCATCGAGCGGGAGCCGGGCGATTTCGATCCGGCCACGTGGGACCACTACCGGGACGTGCTCGGCGCGCACCGGGAGGCAGGGATCACGCCGATGGTCACCGTCCACCACGTCACGCTGCCGCGCTGGGTCGCGCAGCGGGGCGGCCTTCTATCACCGGATCTGCCGGCGCTCCTCTCGCGCTTCGCCGAGCGCGCCGTCGAGGCGCTCGGCGACCTGTGCCAGCTCTGGATCACCATCAACGAGCCCAACATGCTCGCCCTGCAGGCCCACCTGCTCGGCGTCTGGCCGCCGGCGCGCAGCTCGCCCGTCGAGGCGGTGCGCGCCCACCAGAACCTCCTCCGCGCCCACGCCGCCATGTACCGCGCGATGCACGAGGCCGCGGGCCGACGCGGGTGCTCCATCTCTGTCGGCGTGGCGCACCACCTGCGCGTCATCGAGCCCGAGCGGTTCGGGCGGCTCGCCGACCGCATGTGGGCGGCCCTCTTCGAGCGGCTGTTCAACGACGCGTTCGCGCGCGCCGTCTGCGACAGCGGCCTGCACGACTTCTTCGGCGTGAACTACTACAGCCGCGACCTGGTCCGCTTCTCCGCGGCGCACGCGCGCGCGGGGTTCCTCCGGCGCCTCGTCCCCGAGGGGGCGGAGGTCAGCGATCTCGGCTGGGAGATCTACCCGGAGGGGCTCGGCCACGTGCTCGACGCGTGGTGGCCCCGCGCCCGGGTCCCGATCTACATCACCGAGAACGGCATCGCCGACGCCGACGACGACCAGCGCCCGCGGTTCCTCGTGCGGCACCTCGCGGAGGTGGCGCGGGCCATCGCGCGCGGCATCGACGTGCGCGGGTACATGCACTGGTCGCTGCTCGACGGCTTCGAGTGGGCCGAGGGGTACGCCCCGCGCTTCGGGCTGGTCGAGGTCGACCGCGTGACCCAGGAGCGCAGCCCGCGGCCGAGCGCCGAGCTCTACGCCCGGATCGCGCGCGTGCGCCGCATCGACGCGGACGGCGCGTGGACCGAGCGCGGCGCCGCGCCCGCGTGATCGACGGCACCGGAAAGGCAGGATCGATGCGCATCGCGCTGCTCTACCCACCGCCCTGGAAGATCCCCGCGCCCGGAGAGGCGCCCGACACGAGCGGCGACGGCCCGCCGGCCGAGTACCGCGAGGGCGATCTCGACCCGGATTTCCACCAGACCCCGTACGGGCTCTTCTCGCTCGGCGCGCAGGCCATCCGCGCGGGCCATCAGGTGAAGGTGCTGAACCTCTCGTCGTACCCGTTCTCGCAGGTCGAGCGGGTCGTGCGCGAGCTCGGCGCGGACGTGTTCGGCCTGTCGTGCTGGACCGCCAACCGGCGCGGCGTGGCGCTCACGGCCCGGTGCATCCGGCGGCTCCACCCCGGGGCGCACATCGTCGTCGGCGGGCCGCACGCGACCCCGCTCGCGGCCGAGATGCTGCGGCACCACCCCGAGATCGACACGGTGACGCTCGGCGAGAGCGAGCACTCGTTCCTCGAGCTCCTCGAGCGCCTTCAGGCCGGCCGGCCCGCGCTCGGCATCCCCGGCACGGCCTACCGCGTCGACGGCCGCGTCGAGCTCGGCCCGCACCGGGCGGCGATCGAGGAGCTCGACGCGCTCGAGTCGCCACACGCTCACTTCGCCACGCACATCGTGATGACCTCGCGCGGCTGCGCCTGGGCGTGCACGTTCTGCGGGGCCGAGGCGACCTGGGGCCGCGGGTTCCGGGGCCAGTCGGTGCCCTACGTGCTCGACTCCATCGAGGCCGCCGTGGCCAAGCTGCCGGTGAAGATGGTCCAGATCAAGGACGACACCTTCACGACGAACCGCAAGCGCGTCATCGAGATCTGCCGCGGCATCCGCGATCGGAAGATCTCTTTCCTATGGAGCTGCGACACGCGCGTCGACGTGCTCGGCGAGGAGCTGCTCCGCGAGATGCGCCTCGCCGGCTGCCAGCGGCTGAGCCTCGGCGTCGAGTCGGGCTCGCCGTCCATCCTGAAGAACATCGACAAGAAGATCACGGTCAAGAAGATCATCGAGTCGACCGAGCTCGCGAAGAAGTACGGGATCCAGGTCCGCTACTACATGATGCTGGGCAACCGCGGCGAGACGGCGGAGACGTTCCGGGAGACGCTCGCGTTCCTGGAGGCGGCGAGGCCGCACCAGTACATCTTCTCGTGCCTGTCCATCTACCCCGGCACGCGCGATTTCGACGACGCCGAGGCGGCCGGCTGGCTGGAGCGCGACGTCTATTTCCGCGGCGACTTCCAGGAGCTCAAGACGCCGTTCGACGCCTCGGAGGAGGACACGGCGCTGATGAGCGCGTGGTTCGAGCAGAACAAAGGGCTGCGCGAGGTCTACCGCGAGGGGGTGGAGGAGCGCCTGGCGATCCTCGATCGGCTCGGCGATCACCACGCGGCGCACCTGGAGCTCGGCGTCGCCTACCTCGAGGCGGGGCAGCTCGACCTCGCGGAGCGGCACGCCCTGCGCGCGCTGGAGCTCGGCCATCCGCTGCCGGGGCTCGCGCTCAACGCGCTCGCGTGCGTCGCGGCGGGCCGGCGCGACTGGCAGGCGATGCAGGATCACTTCACGGCGGCCGCGAAGCGCGACCCGCAGCACGCCGTGCTCATCCGCAACGTGCAGGCGGCGCGCGCGTGGTTCGCGAAGGGCGGGCCGGGCAAGGGGCTCCCGCTCGATCTCGTCGCGCGCTGCGATTTCCAGCTCCTGGAGCGGACGGCGCAGCCGTCGCTCCCGGGGCCGCTCCCGGAGGACTTCGCGGTGTGGCCGCCGGGGCTGCCGGGCGTGCCGCGGCCCGCGCTGTCCCGCGCGGCCGAGGCCGCCGCGCAGGACGTAGCGGCGCAGCGCGGGCGGCTCCGGGTGCTGCCGTCGTAGCGCCGGGGGCGCGGCGCCCCGGTTCCGGCAGGCCTCCCGGCGTGCTACCCGCCCTCGTATGTCGACGAGCACAGACCACGGCCGCCCCGGCCCCGGCTCGGAGCCGGCGGTGGACCAACCTCTCCAGGGCGCGAAGGCGGCGCCGAGCCACGCCGAGCGCTGCCGCACGCTGGCGCAGCGGGCCCGCTCTGCGACGCTGTGTACGCTCGCGCGGGACCCCGCCGGGTATCCCTACGGCTCGCTCGTCACAGTCACCGTGGACGCGCACGGGCGCCCGCTGCTGCTGCTCTCGGCGCTCGCCGAGCACACCGGCAACCTCAAGGTCCGCGCCGAGGCGTCGCTGCTCCTCGCCGAGCCCGCCGAGGGCCTGGCCGACCCGCTCGCGCTCGGCCGGGTGACCCTGATCGGCCCGTGCCGCCCGCTCGAAGGCGCGGAGGCGGCCGCCGCCCGGACGAGCTTCCTCGCGGCGCACCCGCGTGCGTCGTACTACGTCGATTTCACGGACTTTTCTTTCTACCGGCTCGACCCGACGTCGATCCGCTATGTCGGCGGCTTCGGCCGAATGTCCTGGGTCGAGGCCGACGCGTACGCGGCTGCCGAGCCCGATCCGCTCGCCGCCGACGCCGCGGGCATCCTCGGGCACATGAACACCGACCACGCCGACGCGGTCCTCGCGTACGCGAAGGTCCTGGCCGGCATCAAGGACGCCACGGGCGCCACGATGACCTCGGTCGATCGTTACGGCTTCGAGCTGGACGTCATCACGCCGGCGGGGCCGAAGGTGACGCGCCTCCCGTTCGACACGCCCGTGTCCACGACCGACGAGGTGCGGAAGGCGATGGTGGCGCTGGTGCGCGAGGCGCGCGGCCGCACCGCCTAGGGGCGGGACGCGCGGGTGCTGTCCTGTGCGCCTCGGGTGCGGGTAGGGCCGCCGTCCGCCATGGCGGCGCCAGCCCAGAAGCGCGCCGTGCCCCCCAGCATCACGCTGATTTCGGCGACTCGCTCCCTGGTACGCGATCTGCCGAGGTCGCGCAGCATGGGAGACGCCGACATCACGTTGCGTCACATCGCCAGGAGGTGCCCCGGCGACCTGACGCGCCCCTTTGTCCCCGAGGGCATGCCGGTCGAGGTCCTCGGCTGGATCGACACGCAGGTCACGAAGCTCGAGCGGCGCCTCGACAAGGCGCTGCGCCTGCGAGTCGGCGCCGAGCTGCGCGTGCTTCACGTCGAGTTCTGCTTCGCGTGGCGCGACGACGTGCCCGACCAGATGTTCGAGTACCTCGGCTTCCTCTTCGCCGCGCTCCGGCGCGAGGCCCCCGGAGAGCCGGTGCCGCCCATCGAGAGCGTCGCCGTGGTCCTCTCGGGCCGCAGGCAGCGCCTGCCCGCGACGGGGACGCGCCGCACCGCCTGGCGGGAGCGGCGGTTCAGCGGCGCGCGCTTCCGCATCGACGCGGTCTACCAGCGCACGGTCGCCGAGCTCAGGGCGCGCGGCAGCGTGTTCTGGCTCGTGTTCGCCCCGCTTGCCCGGGACGCCTTTGCCGCCGCGATGCGGGAGGTCGTCGCGGAGATCTACGCGCGGGCGGCGACCGTCGAGGAACGGATCGAGCTATATACAGCGCTCCTGGTCATGGCGGCCATCGACCCCTGGGAGCACAACTTGCGGAAGGAGCTCGTCATGCTGATGGAGGACAGGGAGACGGAGAAGAAGCTGCTCCGGACCATACCGATCATCGGGGAAATGATCGCTGAGGCCGAGCAGGAAGGCGCGAAGGTGGCCGCGCAGGAGGCCGCGAAGGCGAAGGTGGCCGCGCAGGAGGGGGCGCAGAAGGCCATCGCCGAGCTCCTCGGCCGCCTCTTCGCGCGGCGGGTCGGCCGACAGCCGACGGCCGAGGAAGAGCGCTCGATCGTCGAGCGCGCGCAGGCCATCGGCCCGGGCGAGGTCGAGGATGCCCTGCTCGATCTCGACAGCGATGCGCTGGTGCGCTGGCTGGCCGAGCCGATCCGCCGCTGACCCGAGCGCGATCCTGACGGCGACACCTCTCGGGGCAGGAGCTCACGAGCCCATCACCCGTCGCGGCGCCGCGGGCTGCCCGACCTCCTCCCGCCGCGGCGCGAGCGCCCCAGCGCGTGGTGGAGCCCGCTCTGGAGCGAGCTCAGCGTGACGAGCTCCCGGAGGTCGATGCCGATACCCACCATCGTCTGCGCCACCTCGGGGCCGACGCCGGTGAGGATGACCTCCGCGCCGAGCAGCTTCACCGCCTGGGCCGCCCTGATCAGCGAGTCCGCGATCTCGGCGTCGACCACCGGCACGCCGGTGACGTCGAGGATGACCGTGGCCGCGCGCTGCGCCACCACCCCCTGGAGCAAGCGCTCCAGCAGCTGCTCGATGCGCACCCGGTCGAGCCGCCCGACGAGGGGCATCACCAGGATCCCCGCGTCGAGCGGGATGAGCGGCGTCGAGAGCTCCCGGATGGTCGCCTCCTGCGCGTCGATCATCTGCTCTTGAAGCGCCGCTCGCTCCGCCTCGGCCCGCCGGAGCCCGGTCACGTCGTACCCCTCGGCGATCAGGAGGACGCTCTGGCCCAGCGTGTCGAAGATCGGCTTCATCTTGAGATCGAGCGTCGCCACGCGCCCGCCGGGCCCGTGGATCTGGACCTCGCACGAGGACGGCGTGCCCGCAGCCGCCCGGAGGACGCACTCCTTGATCGGCTCCTCCGCGCTCGCCCCGCCGACCCAGAACGGCGCCTGCCAGCAGGGCCCGCGGAGCGCGTCTCCCGGCCGTACCCCGGTGAAATCGGCCATCGTCCGGTTGCACTCGAGCAGGTCCCCCTGCGGGGTGAGCAGGCCGATGAACATCGAGGTCTCGTCGAAGATCGCCCGGAACTTCTGCTCGCTCTCGCGCAGCGCCTGCTCGCGCCTCAGCTGCTCCGTGAGGGGGCGCGAGAAGGCGGAGAAGAACTGCTCATCACCGATCTGGACGAGGTGAGAGCTGACCTCGACGTCGATCAGCTGGCCGTCCTTGTGGCGGTGCCTCGCGAGGAAGCGGAGCGATCCCTTGGCCTTGATCTCCTCGATGACCGTGACGACCTCGTGCGGCGGCCGCGCGTCGATCTGGCCGATGTTCATCGTCAGGAGCTCGCTCCGGTCGTAACCGACGATGCTGGCGAAGGATGGATTGCAGTCGAGGATCTCGCCGTTCATCCCGACGACGTGGAACCCCTCGACGGCTGCCTGCAGGATCAGCCGTGTCCGCTCCTCCCGGCGCCCCAGCTGTTCATGCAGCCTGTCGACCTCCTTGCGCAATCCGGCGTTCTCCACCCGGAGCCGCTCGATCGTGTCCTGATCTGTCGCCACCTTCGCTCTTCCTTCTTCCATCGTTCCGGCCCCCCTCCCACCCCGCCGAGGGGCCGCTTTCCCCTCCCGCGCGCCTCCAAGCAGCTAGGAAGATAGCCGATCCCGGCGCCACGCCGGGCGCCCGTCCGCTGTCCGAGCGCCGCGAGCGCGCTCGACCGGAGCGTACGAGCTCGGCGCACCACCGCGCCAGGCGCGGCGTGTCGCGGCGGTGTTGCGCCCACGACATCAGCGCGCGGCGCGTGTGCGCGATACGTGCAGGCGCGCTCGACCGTCGGCCCCGGGCCGGCGCCCGAGCACGAACGTGCGATGACCCTCCTTGCCCGAGACGCCCACGATGAGCCGCTCCCCGGGGCGCGAGCCCGCCCGGGCGCGGGCGCCGTCGCCGTGAGGTGGCTCGGGGTCGCCGTGGCGGCAGCGGCGCTCTGGAGCACGCTGCGCGGCGCGGATCTCCCGAGCGTGGCCGCGCTCATCACCTCGGTCGGGGCGCCGATGATGGCGCTCGCGCTGGTCCCCAACCTCGTCGCCCGGCTGCTCCAGGCCGAGGCGAGCCGGCGCGTCTTCGACACGTGCACGCCCGCCTCCGGGCGGCGCGCGCCGTTCTCCCGGTACCTCGCGCTCACGCTGTCGACCGAGGCGATCACCATGAGCGTCCCCGCCGGCGCCGCCCTCTCCGAGTCGGTCACGTTCTATCTGCTGCGCCGGTGGTGCGGCGTCCCCGGGCCTCGGGGCGTCGCCGGCATCGCGGCGCGAAGGGCGCTGATCGTGCTCGCGAACGCGGCGTACGTGGCGATCGCCCTCGCGCTCGGCTTCGGCCACCTGGAGCGCGCCTCGCGCCCCCTGATCGGCGCGCCGGGGCTCCCGTGGCTCGTGGTCCTCTCGGGGCTCGGCCTGCTCGCCGCGGCCCTCGCCCTCGCGGGCGCGCTCCTCTCGGGCACGGTCGCGTCGCGGGTCTTCGCGCTGCTCGAGCGGCTGCCCGGCCGGCGCGTGAGGGCCTATATCGAGGCGCGGGCCGCGGCCTTCTCCGCGACCGACAAGCACGCGGCCGCGCTCGGGGAGCGCCGCGGCGCGCTCGCGGCGGCGGCGCTGCTGCTCCTCGCGATGTGGCTCGTCGAGGGCGCGGAGACGTACTTCTTCCTCCGGCTCCTCGGGGTCGACGTCTCGCTCGCCGAGGTCCTCTCGTTCGAGGTCGTCCTCGCGCTCCTCCGCGCGGCCGCGTTCATGGTGCCCGCCGGGCTCGGCGTGCAGGACGCCGGCTACGTCGCCTTCCTGACCGCGCTCGGCGTGCCCGGCGCCGTCACCGTGGGCGCCGCATTCGTCCTCGTCAAGCGAGCCAAGGAGATCGTGTGGATCGCGCTCGGCCTGCTCGTCTTCTTCGGCGGCCGGGCGGCCTTCCGCCCAGCGCCCGAGGAGGCTTGAGCGGGACACGGAGGGCCGGCGCCCGCCCCACGAAGGGAGGCGAGGTGATGAGATGGTCAGAGGGTGTCGTGACGAGGTGAAATGATGCATCGCCGTTGCGATGCCGCAAGACCACCACATGTGGCGCCCAGCGAGGCAATTTGTCACACGTCCGACGTCCGCCTGCCGCGTGATTTCCGGGGATTTTGGCCCCCTGAAGGCGTTCGCCAGCGGCCACAGCCTGGGCACGCTTGCTGCCGTCGAGGTCGGCTATGTCGACCGAGCGCGAGGTGCGCGATGCCACAAAGACAAGAACCCGCACAACCCGACCAGAAGTGGCGCCTTACGTCGTGGGGATCGGCGCTTCGGCGGGGGGGCTCGAGGCGCTCGAGCACTTCTTCGAGAACATCCCGAAGGAGAGCGGGATGGCCTTCGTCGTCGTCCAGCACCTGTCGCCGGACTTCAAGAGCCTGATGGACGAGATCCTCCGGCGCCGCACCGAGCTGCCCATTCACCTCGTCGAGAACGGCATGCTGGTCGAGCCCGACCACGTCTATCTGATCCCGCCGAAGAAGGAGATGATCATCTCCGCCGACCGCCTCCTCCTCAGCGAGAGGGATCGCGACCAGGAGCTCGCGCTGCCCATCGACGTGTTCTTCCGGTCCCTCGCGCAGGACTGCGGCCCGCGGGCGATCGCCGTGGTCCTCTCCGGGGGCGGCAGCGATGGCTCACGGGGGATCCGCGCGGTCCACGAGGCCGGCGGGCTGGTCGTCGTGCAGGACGTCGACAGCGCGCAGTTCGATGGGATGCCGAAGACCGCGCGTGACGCCGGTGTGGCCGACTGCGTCCTGCCTCCCCAGGACATGCCGCGCGTCCTCCTGGAGCACGTGAGATCCAAGGGGCGTCGGTCGGAGGGGGACACGGTCGGCGTCGATCAGGGGATGACCGCGGTCTACAGGATGCTCGAGGAGCAGTTCGGCATCGACTTCACGCACTACAAACCGAGCACGGTCACCCGGCGCATCGAGCGACGGATCCAGCTCGCGCACACGGACGATATCGAACAGTACGTCAAGCGCCTGAGGAGCAAGTCGAGCGAGCTCGACGTGCTCTACCGTGATCTCCTCATCGGCGTGACGCGCTTCTTCCGGAACGAGGAGGCGTTCGGCATCCTCGAGCGCTCGGTGCTCCCCGATCTCCTGCGCGCGGGGCCGCAGGACGCCCCGTTCCGCGTGTGGGTCGCCGGCTGCGCGACGGGCGAAGAGGTCTATTCTCTCGCCATCCTCCTCCACGAGCTCACGTCCGGGAGCGGCCACCGCCCGTTCAAGGTCTTCGCGACCGACGTGCACCATGGCTCGCTCGAGGTCGCGACGCGCGGGCTCTACGAGGAAGAGGCGGTGGTGAACGTCTCGCCCGAGCGTCTCGAGCGGTATTTCATCCGGCGCGGACGCAGCTATCAGGTTGTCCCGGATCTCCGCCAGTCGGTGGTCTTCGCGCACCACAACGTGATCAGGGACGCGCCGTTCACGCGCGTCGACTTCATCAGCTGCCGCAACGTGCTCATCTACCTTCAGCCGGCGGTCCAGCAGAAGGTCCTGAGCCTCTTTCACTTCGCGCTCAACCGCGGGGGCGTGGTCTTCCTCGGGCCCAGCGAGACGCCGGGGCACCTCGCGCATGACTTCGAGATCGTCGACAAGCAATGGCGTATCTACCGGAAGTACAGCGACCGGCGGATGCAGGTCGAGCCCCGCTTTCAGCCGGCATCGCCGAAGACCCGGAGCGCGCCGCGCTCGGGGATCACCGCGCCCGTCGTGCGCCACCCGGCGTCGCACCTGCTCGGGACCTATGACGCGCTGCTCGACGAGTTCATGCCCCCGAGCCTCCTCGTCAATGACACAGGGGAGCTCGTCCAGGCGTTCGGCGGCGCGAGCCGGTTCCTGAAGGTCAAGGATGGCAGACAGGGGCTCGACGCCTTCGAGATGCTGGACTGCGATCTCAAGATGGTGCTGACGGGGGGCCTCCGGCGGGTCATCAAGGAGCGCACGGCGATCGTGTTCAAGGGGGTGCAAGCGGAGGGCGGCATGTACAAGATCACGATGCGCCGGGTCGAGAGCCGGCGAGGCACCTTGCCCCACGTACTCATCACCTTCGACGCGATCGACGGGGCGCCGCGACGGGCGGCGATGCCGGTGAAGGAGATCGACCTGGACGACGTGTCGCGCGAGCAGCTCGGCGCGCTCGAGGCGGAGCTCGGCTACACGAAGCAGACCTTGCAGGCGATGACCGAGCAGCTCGAGGCGAGCAACGAAGAGCTGCAGGCGGCGAACGAGGAGCTCCTCGCCTCCAACGAGGAGCTGCAGAGCACGAACGAGGAGCTCCAGAGCGTCAACGAGGAGCTCTACTCGGTGAACGCGGAGTACCAGCGGAAGATCGCCGATCTCACCGAGCTCGGGAACGACATGGAGAACCTCCTGTCGAGCACGGACATCGGCACCATCTTCCTCGACAGGGAGCTCAAGATCAGGAAGTTTACGCCGCAGATCTCGGAGAGCTTCAACCTGCTCTTGCAGGACGTCGGCAGGCCGATCGAGACGTTCACGTACGCGGTCGACCACCCGGAGCTCACCGCGGATCTCAAGCGCGTGCTCGCGACGGGGGAGCGCGTGGAGCGCGAGCTGCGCGACCGGCACGGTCGCTCGTTCTTTCTCCGCGTCCTCCCCTACCGTGCCAAGGGCACCATCGCGGGGGTCGTGCTCACGCTCATCGACGTGAGCGGCCTGAAAGCGGCGGAGGACGCGCTCTTCCACGAGCGCTATCTCCTGAATAGCCTGCTCCGCAGCGTGCCCGACGCGATCTACTTCAAGGACGCGCGCGGCCGGTTCATTCGCACGAACCACGCCATGGCGGAGCGCCTCGGCCTCTCCGATCCAGGCGAAGCGGCGGGTAAGACAGGCTTCGAGCTGCCTGGGTACAAGGCGGCGCTCGCCGTTCACCAGCAGGACGAGGTGGTGCTGCGGACCGGCGAGGCGCAGCACTACAAGCTGGAGAAGCGCGTGCGCCAGGATGGCGTCGTGGAGTGGGACCTCGTCACGCGGCTCCCGCTCATCGACGCGGCGCGCCACATCGTGGGTATCATCGGGATCTTCCGGAGCGTCACAGCGCAGAAGCGATCGGAGGAACAGATCAAGGACGCCGTGCGAAGGCGCGATGAGTTCCTCGCCATGCTGTCGCACGAGCTCCGCAACCCTCTCGGCGCGATCGTCCACGCCACGGCGCTGCTCAGGGAAGACTGCTCTGCGCCGGACGGCGCGTTCGGGCTCGACGAGAAGGTCGTCCAGATCCTCGAGCGTCAGTCCGCGCAAATGGCGCGCCTGCTCGACGATCTGCTGGAGGCCAGCCGCGTCACGCAGAACAAGATCGAGCTTCGAAAGCGCGTGCTCGACCTGGGCTCGGTGGTGAAGGACGCCGCCGACGCGGTAAAGAACCTCATGGACACGCGCGGCATCGATTTCTCGGCCGTCGTCGATCCCGAGCCGATCTGGGTCGATGGCGACCCTGCGCGGCTCCAGCAGGTTCATGTGAACCTGCTCAACAACGCTGCAAAGTACACCCCGCGAGGGGGTCATGTCACCCTGGAGGCCAAGCGCGTGGACGGGCACGCGGTGGTCCGCGTGAAGGACGACGGCGTCGGGATCCCGAAGGAGATGCTCGACACGGTGTTCGAGCTCTTCGTGCAATCGAGCCGGACCCTGGACCGATCGGCGGGAGGGCTCGGCGTGGGGCTCACGCTCGTCCGAGGCCTCGTTGAGAAGCACGGCGGCACCGTGAGCGCGAGGAGCGAAGGGGAGGGCAGAGGGTGCGAGTTCGAGGTGCGGCTGCCGATCTCCGAGCCGTCATCCGAGGAGGAGGCGACGCGCGGCTCGCTCCTCGGGAAGTTCCTTGGGAGGTCGCGGGTCGTCGTCGTGGAGGACAACGACGACGGCCGCGAGGCGCTCTGCGCGCTCCTGGCGCGCGCCGGGTTCGATTGCCATTCGACGGCTCATGGGATCTCGGGGATCGAGCTCATGGACGAGGTGCTCCCGCACGTGGCCATCGTGGACATCGGGCTGCCGGGGATCGACGGCCTCGAGTTCGCGCGCCGCGTCCGCGAGAAACCCCAGCACAAGAACGTCTATCTGATCGCGCTCACCGGCTACGGGCAGCAGGGCGACCGCGAGAGGGCGCGTGACGCCGGGTTCGATGAGCACCTCGTGAAGCCCGTCGATCTCGCCACGCTCAAGCGGCTGCTCGCCGAAGGCGGGCCAGTGACCGGCGAGAGCGGCGCCTGAAGCGCTCGCCCGACGGGCCCTTCCGGAGCGCCACCGCGATCGGCCGGGCGGGGTCAGGCGGCGCCGGCGCCGCCGGACGACCGTGCCGGCCGACGCCGGCGGGCTGTCAGAGGCACTCGACGAGGCCGTCGTAGAGCGATCTGTCCGTTCCGGGGAGCGCCGCGTCGATCGCCCGGCCGGGCGGCGCCGAGAGCGCCTCGACGAGGTCGGTCACGGCGGTCTCCGGGGCGACGGGCATCTCGCAGAGGAAGGTCCTCGCGTCGACCTCCACATCGCCCGTGGAAGGCACGATCTCCTCGCTGCTCGCGGCGAGGACCCACACACAGCGGCCTATCGTCCCGGCGTGCTCCTCGACGGAGCAACGGAGTCGCAGCGGCTTGTAGTTGCTGAAATCGCCCTCGCAGAACGTGTCGCCGCACACGACGTCGAAGTCGTCGTTCAGCTCGCGGAGCAGCCCGTACCAGGCGTCGATCTCGGCCGAGCTCGTGAAGTACGACTCGGCGTCGACGAAGCTCTTCGCGCCGGTCGAGCCGGCCGGAGCCGCCGCGTCCTCGTGCTGCGGCGGGGTGCTCTCCGGTGGCTCCGGGGCGGCGCCTTGCGCCGTGGAGCAGGCGAGCGCGAGGACAGGGAGAAGCATGGACATCGTGTGATGAACCGACATGGGTGCCTCCATTCGAGCGCGGCGCGTGGCGCCGGCTCGATCCAGCGCGCCGCTTCCGGGCTTCGCGCTGTCTCGCAACGGCGAGACCGGCGCGAGGTCGGACCTCGCGGCGTTCCGGTGGGCGCTCATTGCGAGCGGTGTGCCGCGGCCTTTTTGCCGGATCTTTTGGTCCTCTCCGCGCTCCGGGGCCTGGCGGCCGCCACGCGCGCCGCCAGTTCCGCCAGGGCGGGGCCATTGCGCGCGCGACGAACACCCGTCGGGGGCCGGCGGCTCACCGGGGCTGCGATGTGCCCTCGGCGGCGTTCAGATCAGGGGAAGCTCAGGATCTCGACCCAGTGGGGACCGCGGCCCACGGGGCACGACGTCGCGGCGGTGAGCCGGCCGCTCGCGCGGTCGATCGCGTGCACGCCCACGGCGTGCGACAGCTGCCCGGCGGCGACGAGCCAGCGGCCGCTGGGGTCGATCTGGAAGCCGCGCGGCTGCTGTTCCGTGGGCGCGTGCGCGACAAGGCTGAGGCGGCCGGTCTGCGCATCGACGCTGAAGGCGGCCAGCGTGCTGGAGGTGCGCTCCGACGTGTAGAGGAAGCGGCCGTCCGGCGTGAGGTGCAGGTCGGCCGCCCAGGGCTTGCCCGAGAAGCCCTCGGGCAGCGTGGAGAGGCTCTGCACCGCCGACAGCGTCCCGCGCTCGGCATCGAAGGCCAGGACATCGATGCTCGCGTCCAGCTCGTTGAGCAGGTAGACGAAGCGCCCGTCGGGGGCGAACACGAGGTGGCGCGGGCCGGCCTGCGGACGCACAGGCAGCGCCGGCGGATCGTTGGGTGTGAGCCGGCCGGTGGCCGCGTCGAAGCGCCACTGCACAACCGCATCCGAGCCGAGCGTGCTGACGAAGACGTAGCGGTTCGACGGATCCACAAGCGTGGCGTGCGGGTTGCGGCCGGTGAGCAACACCGCAGCAGGCTCGCCCACCGCGCCGTCGCTGCCGATCGGGCTGATGCTGGTCTTGTGGCCGTGATAGGAGGCGCCGAAGAGATGGCGCCCGCTGCGATCCGTGAGGAGGTGCGCCATCCTGTCGGGCAGCGGCGCCGTCGACAGCGGCGTCAGCCGCCCGCTGGCCGCGTCGAGCGCGAAGCTCTTCACCGCGTAGGGCTCGGTGCGCAACGCGACGTAGAGGAAGCGCAGGTCGGGCGAGACCGCCAGCGGGCCGGCCTGCCCTTCGATGCCGACGGTCTGTACGGGCGCCAGCGACCCGTCGGCCGGGTCCAGGCGCAGCACCGAGATCTCGCAGCTCTCGGCGTTGGAGATGTAGATGTAGGTGGCGGCTTGGGTCATCGCGGTGAAGAGTCTGGCGTCCAGCGCCAGTATCCACCATCGGGCCCGCATCGCGCCACTTTCCGGCGCCGCGGCCGTTCGGCGAAGGTGAGTTGGTAAGGAGACTTTCCAGCGTGCTCGGCGTGCTGCTCGAGCAGCGCGACCTCGACCAACCTGCGTCGGGTCGCCGCGCCCAAACGCTCGTGATCCCGAGCTCAGGAGAAACGTGGATCTTCTACTCGCAGTCGACGAACACGACGTCGTAGGCGATGGTCGCCGAGACGCCGGAGACGCTCACGGAGTAGGTCTTGCCGGCTTCAGGGTCCCAGCCGTTCGGCACGACGCGGATGCCGTTCGTGGAGCCGTAGTTCCCCTGGAGCGGCTCCACGTCGACGGCCAGAGGGGCTCCGCCGCTCGAGATCGTGACCTCGGCGTCCGCGAGCTTGATGTCCTCGCTCTGAATCGACCAGCCGGTGTCGCTGAGCGAGCCCCAGAAGTCGGCGTACGCCTGTATCGGGAACACCCCGGGCGGAGGCCAGGCCGTCCACTCCTTGCCGGCCTTCCCCGTCCCTCCGATGTTCTGCATGCAGGAGGCGCCGTTCTTACCGGTAGAGCCGAGGCCGATCGGACCGAGATCGTTCGCAAGGATGATGCGCCGGTGGCCGAAGGTCGACTCGTTCCCTCGGTCGATCAAATAGCCCTGAACGCTCTCGACACCGGGCCCGCTCGAGATGTTGCTCGTCCTCGCGCCGTTCGCGCCAGCTTCCGAGTAGCACTTCCAGTTCTTCGGCGGCTCGTGCGATAGCGAGTTGTTCGCGTCCATCATGAGCGCGCAGGCCTGGGCTTGAGCGTCGCGGGTGGGCTCGGTCACGACCGCGGGCAAGTCCGCCAGCCAGCGGTACAGGTTGAAGAGCCGGAGCGCATTCGCTCGACCGTCGGCGGAGATGTCTCCCGGGTCGCACTCGGGATCCAGCGAGCCGCTCCACGTGCCCTCGCTCATGTCGGCGGTGTCGGCGTTGAAGCGCGCGCAGGTGCCTTCCGGCGAGCGATCGCCCGTGTCCGGCGCCGTCCCTCCCGAGCCCGCCGATGTCGCGCCTGGCGAGCCGCCGCCGCCCGCTGTCGCGGTGCTGCCGGCCGACGAGCTTCCCGTGGAAGCGCCGCCAGCCCCTCCGGCGCCCGAGCCAGGACCCGCACCGCCGCTGCTCGCGGCCGTTCCACCCGACCCGCTGACGGATGGTGAGCCGCTCGACGAACCTTGCGCGCCAGGATCGGCATCTTCGCTGCTGCACGCCGCGGCGGCCGCGACGAGGAGCCCAGTCGATACGAAGAGTCGAAAGCGAGGGAAAGCCGTCTTCATCATGAGGCAAGGAAATCCGAACGTCTCGGAGACGTCAAGATCGGCGGCGACGGCGGACCAGCGCGCCACGACGTCGGTCCACGAGCCTCGCCCCGAGAGATCGCGCGGGGCGTCTTGCGCGTAGTTCGTCTCCAGAACGAGCGTTCCCGCAGCGCTCGTGCGAGAGGCCCGATCCCAGGTGTCTCGGGGACCGTCGAAGGTGCTCGTCTTATCGTGGTTTCATGGCGCGGTTCTCGTCATGGCGGTTCGCTTCGTCGCCCGACTTCCCGCGGCAGCGCTGCCCCGCTCAGGCCGGCGCAGCGGAATTGCATGAGCCTCTGATCGTGGCATAGTGGATGCCCTTCTGCCGCCCTGGCCCTTTCCATGTCGAGCCCCGACGAGACCACGATTGCTCCCGGTGACGTCCTCCTCGGCAAGTATCGCGTGGAGAGCGTCCTTGGCCGGGGCGCCATGGGGCTCGTCGTCGCCGCGCGCCACCTCGCCCTCGACGAGCGCGTCGCGATCAAGGTGCTCCTGCCGAAGTACGTGCGGGATCCGGAGATCCTCCAGCGCTTTCTGAGGGAGGGGCGCGCCGCCGTGCGCATCCGCAGCCAGCACGTCGTGCGAGTGGCCGACGTCGGCACGCTGGAGAGCGGCGCGCCGTACATGGTGATGGATCACCTCGAGGGGAGGGACCTCGCCGCCGTGCTCGCGGAGAGCGGGCGCCTCCCGGTGCCCGTGGCCGTCGAGCTCGTCCTCCAGGTCTGCGAGGCGCTCGCGGAGGCGCACGCGCAAGGCATCGTCCACCGGGATGTGAAGCCGAGCAACCTGTTCGTCACGCGGAACGCGGACGGCTCGCCGTGCGTCAAGGTGCTCGACTTCGGGATCTCCAAGATGACGCACGCGGAGGACCACGCGCTCACGCGGGTGGGCGGAGTGCTCGGCTCGCCGCTCTACATGTCCCCCGAGCAGCTCCGCTCCGCGAGCGACGTCGACGGCCGCGCGGACATCTATTCGCTGGGCGTCGTCCTCTTCGAGCTGCTCACGCGGCGGACGCCGTTCTTCGCGCAGGAGCTCGCGCAGCTCGTCTACCTGGTCACGCAGGGGGAGCCGCAGCGGCCGCGCGCCCTGCGCCCGGACCTCCCGGAGCCCCTGGAGCAGGTGATCCTCGCGGCGATCGCGCGCGATCGCGATCGCCGGTTCCCGACCGTCGCGGAGCTCGCGCTCGCGCTCGTGCCGTTCGCTCCGCCGCACACGCGAGCGGCGGCCGAGCGCCTCTTCGGCGCGCTGCGCGGCTCGCTCGCGGCCGCGGCGCTGCCGCCCGGCGCTGCTCGCGCGGTCGCGGCGGTCACGGCGGCCGGGGCGACGCTCCCCGCGTCGACGGTGCCCCTCGACGGGGGAGCGCTCACGATAGCGCCGCTCGGTACGACGAACCGCAAGGCGTCATCGCGCGAGAAGCGCGCCGCCCCGATCGCGATCGGGATCGGCGTTGCGCTCGTCAGCAGCGGCCTGCTCCTCTGGCGCCTGTCGGATCGAGCCCCGCGCGAGCGCGACACGGAGCGCGAGGCCGCGTCGGCGGCGGGCCCTCGGCTCGCCGGGCCGGAGCCGCGCCCCGCGCAGCCGAGCGCCGCGCCGGAGCCGCACCCCGCGCAGCCGAGCGCCGGGCCGGAAGCGTCCATCGAGCCTGCCGTCAGCGCCGCCCCGCCGTCCAGCGCCGCTCCCGGCGCGTCGGCCGTGGGGCCGCTGCCGGAGGCGCGCGCCGCGGCCTCCGCCGCGCAGCAGCCCGCGAAGCCCAGCGCCTCGGCGCAACCGGCGAAGCGCAGCGCACCGCAGAAGAAGCGGCCCTCCAGCGCCGATCCGTTCTCGCGCGATGTCTTCTGATACGTTCGCAGGCACGATGACGCCGCCGCAGACGAGGGGCCGAGCGAAGCGCGGGCGCGCCGCGCGCCTCTGCGCGATCGGCGCCGGCCTGGCGGCGGCGATCGCGGGAGGGCGCGCCGCGAGGGCCGAGGACAAGGCGGGCGCCGTGGCGCTGTTCCGCGAGGCCGGAGCGCTCGTCGACGCTGGCCAGCCGTCGCGCGCCTGCCCCAAGTACGAGGAGAGCCTTCGCCTCTACGACAGCGCCAACACCCGCTATTTCCTCGCCGATTGCTACGAGCGCACCGGCAAGATGGCCTCCGCGTGGGCGCAGTTCCTCGAGGTCGCCGCGCGGGTGCACGCGAGCGGCGACCGGGCCAAGGAGGCGAAGGCGCGCGAGCGCGCGGCGGCCGTCCAGCCGAAGGTCTCCCGCCTCTCGGTGGTCGTCGAGGCCTCGAGCACGCCGGGCCTCCAGGTGAAGCGCGACGGCACCCCGGTCGGCCCCGGCCAGTGGGGCGTGCCCATGCCGGTCGACGCGGGGACGCACGTGATCGAGGCGAGCGCGCCGGGCAAGCGGACGTGGACGGCGCGGGCCGAGGTGGAGCCGGGCGGCGCGACCTCGACCCTCGTCGTGCGCGCGCTGGAGGACGACCCCGCGTCGAACGACGCGGGCGGCGCGGGCGACGGGCGCCGCACGATCGCGCTCGTCACGGCGGGCGCGGGCGTCGTGACCGCGGGCGTCGGCGCGGCGCTCGGCTTCGCCGCGAAGTCGAGGTTCGACGAGTCGAGCCCGTTCTGCAACGGCGACCGCTGCGATCGGCGCGGCATGGACATCCGCGACGGCGCCGTGGCGCGCGCGAACGTCGCGACCGTGGTCTTCGGCGTCGGCCTCGCGGCCATCGCCGGCGGCGGCGTGCTGTGGCTCACCGCGAAGAGCTCGCCCCGGGGCGCGTCGCTCGCGCTGACGCCCACGGTGGGCGGCGCGCTCGTGCAGGGCAGCTTCTGATGCGTCTCCAGGTGCTCACGGTCGGCCTCTGCGCGTCGACGCTGCTGAGCGGCTGCGGCCTCGTCCTTGGCATCTCGTCCGGCGAGTACGACCCGGATCCGTTCGGCCTCGCTGGCGGGGCCGGTGGCGCCGGCGGATCGGACGCGGGGGAAGGGGGCGCCGGCGGATCGGACGCGGAGCCCGAGCTCCCTCCCTGCACGGCGCTCCTCGACGACCTGGAGGACGGCGACGGCGCGATCCTCCGGTGCAAGGACCGTGTCGGCAGCTGGTACACGTACAACGACGGCACCCGGGGCGGCACGCAGACCCCTCTGCCCGGCCGCCCGTTCGTACCGGTCTCGCCCGGGCACGACCCGAGCGACTACGCAGCCCACGTCGCGGGCAGCGGATTCGTCTCGAGGGGGGCCGGCATGGGGTTCGACCTGAGCTTCGCCCCGGGGGGGACGAAGCTCGCCTACGACGCTTCTGCCTACTCGGGGCTGACCTTCTGGGCCAAGGCGGCGGCGCCGACGCACATCTACGTGAACTTCCCCGACCGCAACACAGATCGCGAGGGCGGCGTGTGCGAGGGTTCCGGCTGCGGCGACCACTTCGGCGAGGGGATCGACATCACGACCGAGTGGGCGCAGTACACGATCATGTTCGATATCCTCAGCACCGACGGCTGGGGTGTGCCCGCGCCCGCGGCGTTCGATGCGGCGCACGCTTACTCGATCGAGTTCCACACCGCGAAGTCGACCGTGTTCGATATGCTCGTCGACGACATCGCCTTCGTCCCGTGAGCGAGGGCGCCTATTCGTCGGTCACGTGGAGCACGCGGCTGCTGTTGACGTGGACGAGGATCGCCTTGTCGGTCCCGGGCTGTGTGTCCAGCTGAAGGGAGGGGCTGATGCCCGCGGCGGTCGGTGTGACCGTGCCGGTGGTGCTCCACCCGCTCGTCCCCAGCTTGGCCAGCCACGGCGCGTCGCCCTTTCTGTAGGCGATCTGCGGGTTGAAGGTGTCATCGATCACCAGCGACAGATAGGTACCCTGGACCGACGTATCGACGGTGCTCACCGTCCAGGTCGCGGTCGAGGAGCTCCACGAGGCGGACTTCAAGTCCGTGTTGTTCGTGTAGGCGATCTCGCGACGGGTCGACCTGATGTCCATGGACGGGTAGCCCCCGCCGTTCGCGTCGATCAGGGTTGTCGTCCAGGTGCTGAGCGAGGGCCCAGTGAACCGGCTCACCTGCACCCCGACCGAGGTCTCGGCGAAGGCGACGTGCGGTGTCGCGCCATCGAGGGCGATCGCGTCGGAAGCCAGCCTGATCTTGTTCGTGTTCGCCTTGATCGTCCCGATGGACCACGGATTCGTGCCGGACTTTCGCGCGTATTTCAGGTTGCGGACGCCGGCGCTCGACTCGGTGGTGTAGACGACATAGACGACGTAATCCTGGATAACCGAGTCGTACCGGACCTCGATCGAGGGCGTGAGCGCCGCGTCGACGGTAGTGACCGTCTCGCAGTCCCACTGGCTGAGGAAGCCGCAGTTGCCGGCGGTGCCGCCGACCCGCCTGGCGACCTTCAGCGTCGTCGTGTCGACGTCGACGTACGCGATGAACTCGGTGCCGTCCTCCTTGCCGACGGTGATGGAGAGGCCTTGGAGTTGGTTCAGCGTGTCATCGACCGTCTCGATCACCCAGCTGGACCATGCGGGGGAGCCGTCGTTGGCCTGCCGGCGGGCGACCTTGACGACGTCACTGCCGGTGTGCCCATAGGCGACGGTGTGCCACTTGTCCCAGACGCCGCCTCCCCAGTACTTCCACGCATAGCCCTGCGCCGAGTGTCCGGCCGCGGCGGTGCCAGGGATCGGCGACGTGGACCACGCCATCGCCTCGGAGCCCACCAGCAAGATGGCCGCCGTCATCGTGAACTGAAAAGCTCTGAACATGACTCATCAACCTCCATGGAGCGTGCGACCATCTCGACCCAGGTCTGGTGTCAGGTGCTGATGGCCGCGCTCGATCGTCAAAATGCCGCTCCGGTCAGGAGCGCGATCCCAACCATCGGCGATACTGCTCAGTTTGAATGTGTCCCATGATTCTGTAAGATGACCAGACGGAGCGCCGCCCGCCGACACGGGGCATCGGCACGATGCAGTCGCAGGAAGCGCACCTCTCAAGGCACGAAGGGTGCCACCCATGGCGGCGCGCCGCCCTGTCCCCGGAGAGGTGCCCCGTGACCCGCGGAGCACGCGGGCGCGTGGCACCCCGCGCGGGGCGGCACGTATCAGCGTGCCAGCGCGCCGCCAGGCCGCCCATCGAACGCATCGGCCCGAACCGTGACATGTCACGTGACACGTCACGTGACATGTCACGATATCGAACGCTGGAGATGGCCCCCACGACGGGCCGAGACCATCCACGAGCGCTCGACGGGCAAGCTCCTCGCCGCCGTTCGGCTGGTGCAAGATTTCGAGCGCGACGTGAACCTCGACACCGAACGAAAGCGGCTCGATCTCTCCGGTGGGGGACGCGGCGGCTTCGTGCCGCTTGCTGCTCCGATCAAGCTCGTGACAAACTCCCCCAGGCTCTCGTTCTGCGAGGTTCAACGCACATGAGGCGCAGGATCAAGCTTGTCGTGATCGAGGTCGTCGGCGCGGTCGCGTTCCTGGTGCCGGCGCAGGCCCTCGCCGGGTCGCCCGAGGTGTCGTTCAACCCCGGCTTCTTGCTGTCCGTCGGCAGCGGCGAACGCGCGGTCGGGGTCGGCACGGAGATCAGCTTCTCGTACTTTCCGAAGGGCGACCCCACCGCGATCAATTACGGTGGCTTCTTCCAGGCGCAGACGTACGCCGGCGACTATTCGCGCCTGGCGTTCGGGTTTCAGCTAGGAAGCGTCTTCGGTGGAGAGCTCGGCTTCGCGGGTCTGAGCCGCAGCGAGATCCATGCGTCGACGATCGGTCTGCACACGGGCGCCTTTGCCTCCGTCGGCGTGCTGGGGACGGGGCTACGCGTGACGATCCCGATGACCGGCACCGATGACGGCCGCCCGGCTCACGGCATCGAAGCGTCTTGGATCTTGACCCTCAAGGTTCCGATCTTCAGCGGCAAGATCGGGCTCCCGCACGGCCGGCCGCTGCGAGACGAACAGGGCCCGGTCACCGCGGCGGCGCGCGAATCGAGCGGCTGGGCGGACCTCAGCGACGCCGCGCTGGTCGCCCACCTTTCGCCGCGGGAGCGCGAAGAGCTCGCCGCCCTCTGGCTCGAGGCCGCGCTCGTCGAGCACGCCTCGATCGCGACGTTCGCCGCGCTCGCGCTGGAGCTCCTGGCGCTCGGAGCACCCGCGGACTTGCTCTCGGCTTGCCAGCAGGCGGCGCAAGACGAGATCGAGCACGCGCGCCTCTGTTTCGGTCTCGCGAGCACGTACGCGGGGATGCCGCTCGGGCCGGGCAAGCTGCCGTTGCCGGCCGCCGCGCTCTCGGGCGACGCCGCCGCCGTCGCGTACCTGAGCTTCACGGACGGCTGCATCGGCGAGGCCTTCGCCGCGGCGCTCGCGCGGCGAGCGCAGCGCCACGCGACGGATCCGGCCGTCGCGCGGGTGCTCGCGCGCGTCGCGACGGACGAAGCGCGGCACGCCGCGCTCGCCTGGAACATCGTCGCGTGGTGCCTGAAGCTCGAACCCGCGCGCGTCCGCGCCGCGCTCGGCGCTGCGCTGGCGGAGCCGGAGATCGAGGCGCCCGCCCCGCTCACGGACGTTCATGGGCTGCCGATCGTGCCGGCGGCTCGCCACGGAGCGGTGCCCGTCGAGGAGCAGAAGCCGCTGCGGCGCCGCGCCGAGCGGACCGCGCGGGCGCGCCTGACGGGCATGCTGCGGGCGCAGCGCGAGGCGCGGATTCTCCCTGCGCGCGACGCCGGAGCGTTGCCCTCTGCGTGAGATCGGCGAGGAGATCCAGAATGGTGACACCGCTTTGTCGGCGTCGCCTCCCGCCGTCACCCGCCTCGGCGGACCCTTGAACGACCTCAAGCTCCCTCGCGCTGCGCAAAAGCCGCCATGACCGCCGAGCTCGCACGGGTGAGCTCGTTCCTTCGGCTGCTCCAGCCCCGCGCCTCGACCCGCCTGCGGCGGTTCCCGGGTGGGACTGCGCTGTTCAACGACGAGCTCCGCTCCTGCATCGGCCCAAGGTCGAGCTTGAAATTCGCGCTGAATTAAAATATTATTTTCGTTTATGACCTATCATCAAGTCTTCCGCTCTTCAGCCACGTCGTGGTTCAAGCTTACTGCCCCTTTGTTCATGCTAG
The DNA here is from genome assembly GCF_051473855.1 of Sorangium sp. So ce375. NCBI lineage: Bacteria > Pseudomonadati > Myxococcota > Polyangiales > Polyangiaceae > Sorangium > Sorangium sp. So ce375. The sequence continues at coordinate 5,833,319 of NZ_CP150335.1, read as the reverse complement.
TTGCGCTGGGATGCTCTTCAGAGAGCAACACGAGCGGGAACACTGGGGGCAGCAGCGGAGGCACGACCACGGGCGGCGCCGGCACGGGCGGTGCCGGTACGGGCGACGGCGGCTCGGGTGGTGCGGGCGCGGGCGACGGCGGCACGGGCGGCGCCGGCGCGGGTGACGCCGGTGCGGGCGGCGCGCTCACCGGGGGAGCCGGCGGCTCCGGCGGGACCGACGGATCGGCGACGCCGGTGGATGCCGCGGCCATCGTCCCCGACATGGGCGTCGGAGCCAACATCGGCAACACGCTGGAAAACACGACCTCTTGGGAGACGGGCTGGGGCCAGCCGCTGATCACGCGGGCGTTCATCAACGGCATGGCCAGCCATGGGATCAAGACGGTGCGTGTGCCCGTGGCCTGGGACACCTATGCCACCAACGGCACGATCGACGCTGCCAAGATGGCCCGAGTCAAGGAGGTGGTGGGCTGGATCGAGGCCGCCGGCATGTACTCGATCGTGAACATCCACTGGGACGGGGGCTGGATCTACAACGAGGACAACACCGACAAGTACAAGCTCACCGACGGCGTCAAGACCAAGTTCGCGTCCTACTGGACCCAGATCGCCACGGCCTTCAGCGACGTCGGTCACAAGCTGATCCTCGAGGGGATGAACGAGGAGGGGAACTACTGGGTCAACGGCGTTCACGACGGCGGGACGCCTGACTACGCCGCCCTGAACGAGATGAACCAGCTCTTCGTCACCACCGTGCGCGAGCAGGGAGGCTACAACGCGAGCCGCGCTTTGCTCATCGCCGGCTTCGTGACGGACATCGACAGGACCTGTGTGAGCGAGTTCAAGGTGCCGACCGATCCCGCCGGCACGAAGAGCCTCTTCCTCTCGATCCACTACTACACGCCCTACACGTTCTGCGGCCTCGACACGGTGGAGTCGTGGGGCTCTCCCAAGACGACGTGGGGCACGGATCCCGAGAAGGCGGAGCTGAAGGGCCTGTTCGACAAGCTCGGCGCGTTCAGCACGCAGCGGAGCACCCCGATCATCCTCGGCGAGTTCGGCGTCACGCTGGGCCAGAACTACCCCCGTGAGGCGGCGTCGCGGCGGCTGTGGATGCAGTCGGTGGTGGAGGCGTCGCGGTCTCGCGGCATCGTCCCCGTGCTGTGGGACACGGGGTCGGACATCAAGCGCACGGACGGCTCGTTCTCGGCGGAGTGGCAGGCGGTCATGAACGCCGTCGACCAGTAGGGCGCCGGACGAGACCTTCCGCACCCAGGCGGTCCGGGGCTCGGACCGCGACGCCGACCACGAGCACCGGTCCGGTCTCGCTCGGTGCTATCGGTCAGCGCCAGAGGCGTGTCGCCCCGTACCGGGCGCCTGGGCCGTGAAGGGGGCAGATCCTCGGACGAAACGGCGCAGCGCTCGCCGACGCCGCGCTGACATGACGTCGCCGGAGGCGTGGTGTCGCCGGACCGCGACAACCTCCCTGCCGCTTTGTAGTGAAAATTTCACATAGGGAGCGCGCCGCTGGCGGTGCGGCCGGCGCGCCTGCGCCTCCTGACCGCTTACGATGGATGGCGATGGCCCATGGCAGGCTGAGGCTCGAATGGCCTGAGCCTTGCACTGCGTAGGGAGAGCCATAGACGATCGCCTGACATGAACCCGTTGCTCCAGCAACGGTGGTCCTCACTCGACCTGCGGTTCTCCCTGGAATTGTCAGGCCATGGCCCTGTTGCTCGCAGGCTCACGGGGAGGCACGGCGGTGCCGTGGCCGCTCGGCGCTGCGAGCGTCCGCATTGTCGATGTCAATGAAGGAGATGTCGTGAAACAAATCTCTCGTAAACGCCAGCTCGTCTTTGTGGTACCCCTGTTGACCCTGTTCGCGTGCGCGGAGGCCGACCCGCCTGGCAACGGCGGAGCCGCTGCCTGCGGAGAGGTCTCGGCGTGTGGTGGTGATCCGACCGGATCGTGGACCATCGAGAGCCTCTGCACGAATACATCTGGATTCTCCGGGAAAAGCGGGAGCTGCGAGGCCTCGATCTCGTTCGACGACGTCGAGTACGACGGACATGCCGAATTCGACGCGGACTCTACCTATGCCCTCACCTACACGCCGAGAGGGCCGGTGAAGATGGTGATCCGGATGCCGTGCGTCGACGAGGAGGGCGTCTCGAAGACGTGCGCGGAGTTCGACGAGGACATGAAAGGTATCCCGCTCTCGGAAGAGCCGATTTTTCAATCGGGGAGATGCGGGACGATAGGCGAGGACTGCGTGTGCGATCTGTTCTTGCGCGAGGACCCGAGGACCGAGGCGGGCGTCTGGGGAGCCATCGGCACGACCTTGACGACCAAGGAGGACGGCGAGGAGTGGGGGTTCAAGGATAGGGCATTCTGCGTGGAGGGGTCCTCGCTCACGCTCGGTACGGAGACGCTGACGGAGGAGAACGAGGGTAAGCCGATGAAGAGCTTCATGCGGCTCACGAGGAGGTGATGCGGCCCCTCCTGCGCAGCGGGCGCGGGAGACGTGGCTCTCAGTAGGCCCCCTTCGGATCGACGCCCAGCATGTGCTGGCCTACCATCGTGGACACGGCGTCCCAGTTGAGCGTGATGTGCTGGACGATCGCATTGCCGTCTCGCCACATGCGCTGGATGGGTTGACCGAGCGCCAAGCTGCTGCCACCGACGCACGAGAACAGCGCCTGAATGGCGGAGTGCGACAGCTTCGCCGCGTAGGCGTGGCCTCGCCGATTGCGGATGCGCTCCTCGACGCTCACGGACCTCCCCTGGACGGCCTTCAGCTCCACCTCGGTGATGTCGCGATCGAGGACGAGCCTCGCCGCGTCCACGGCGGCCGCCGCGTCGGCCAGGCGCGACTGGACGTGAGCGAACTGGCTCAGGCGCGCTCCCGCGCCTCCGACGCCGCCGCGCGTGACGCGGTTCTCACAGAGATCGAGGAAGGCATCGATGGTGCCTTGGGCGGTACCCAGGAGCGGGGCCACGAGGCAGACGGGGATCGCCGCGAGGAAGGGGATGTTGTAGATACGGTTGAAGTTCACCGCGGCCCCTGGAGGCGCGCCGGACGCGGCCTCCGAGAAGGTGAGCTTCCGATGACCGGGGACGAAGGTCGGCTTGTCGATCACCACGGTCTTGGACCCGGTGCCAGCTTGACCGGCGACGTGCCAGTCGTCCTCGATCGACCAGTCGGAGCGGGGCGCGAGCAAGAATCCGCCGCTGGGGGTGGCATCGTTCTCCTTCGGGAGCTGGACGCCCAGCACGGCCCACTGTGAATTGTCGATGTTGGACGCGAAGCGCCACTTGCCCTGGATCAGGTACCCGCCATCCACCGCCCGCGCTGTCGTGATGGGCGAGTAGGAGCCGCACAGGATGGCCCGGGGGTCTTCCCTCCACACGTCGTCCTGCGCCTGCGCCGGGAACAATCCGAGCAGCCACTGGTGGATCGCCCCGAGCGAGCACGCCCAGGCGGACGAGGTGCAGCCTCGCCCGATCTCGCTGATCACGTCGAGGAGCGCGGTGAAGCCGTACTCGTAGCCGCCGTAGCGCGCCGGCTGCATCAGACGAAAGAAGCCGGCGTGATGGAAGAGCTGGTTCGTTTCCTCCGAGACGCGGCGCTCGATCTCCGTTTGCTGGGCTTGCTCGCGGAGGCGAGGGATGAGCTCGCGGGCGGTAGAGACCAGGCTCTCCAGGGATGGCGCGTCGGGGGCGGGGCTGATCCGACCGGGCGCCTTCATGACGGCAGGTCTGATCGAAGAATGTTCAAGACTCATAGACTATCCGTGGCCTCGGGGAGACCGGCATCGCCGGCGGCGGCCCGCGCATCGGCGCGGATCGCCGCGAGGCGGGGCGCCGCGCCGGCGCCGCCACGCTTAGGATCACGTCCGGAGTATGCGAAGATGCCCGGGGCGGCGCCAGACGGCGTCCTGGAACGGCCGCGTTCGAGGAGTGGAACATTGAGGGAGCCCGATGATCTGTCTGGTCTGTCGATGTTCGTGAGCATCGTCGAGGAAGGCTCGCTCAGCGCGGCCGGCCGGGCGCTCGGGCTGCCCAAGGCGACCATCAGCCGCAACCTCGCGCTGCTGGAGAAGCGGCTCGGCGCACCGCTGTTGATCCGCTCCACGCGCGCGCTCAGCCTGACGGATACGGGCAGGCGCTTCTTCGACAAGGTCCAGCCCATCGTTCAGGAGGCGCAGCAGGCGACCGCCGAGGTCAAGAGCCAGCACGCGGCTCCCTCCGGGCTGCTGCGCATCACCGCGCCCGTCGCCTATGGCCAGGCGGCGATCGCGCCCCGGCTGCTCTCGTTCATGCGGCGTTATCCGGCGGTTCGCATCGACCTGCACCTCCATGACGGGCGCGTCAACCTGGTCAATGGCGGCTACGATCTGGCCATCCGCATGGGGGCGATCGAGGACAGCGAGCTACTCAGCCACAAGCTGGCCGACATCACCATGGTCATCGTCGCGTCGCCGGGCTGGCTGGAGCAGCACGACGTGCCCCGGATACCCGCCGACCTCGCCCGGCACGCCGCCATCGTCACGCGGCCCGAGCTCGTCCAATGGAAGGTCGGCGGGGAGACCGTGCGCGTCCCCTGGCGCATGAGCACCGGCAACATGATCGTCACGAGGGACGCCGCGAGGGCCGGGCTGGGCATCGCTTTCGTCCCCGAGTTCCTCGCGTTGCGTGACCTGGAGCGAGGATCGCTTGTACGCCTGCTCCCAGACCTCGAGCTGCCGGTGATCCAAGCGACCGCCCTGTATACCCGGTCTGCCGGCCAATCGGTGGCGCTGCGCGCCTTGCTGGACGACCTTCTGGCCAGCCGGCCCATCGAGGTCGACGCCGCGCCGGCGTGACCCTGCCCGGACGCGGGGGTACCCCCTTGATCGCTCGAGCGATGGTCCCCGGTGCACTGGACTTCGCTCCTGAAGATTGGCTTTCAGACCACCGCCGCGATCGTCGCCTGCTTCCTCAGCGGTGCTGGTTGCCATCGCGATGACCGCTCCACCGTCGAGGGGGTGCGGCGCGACCGCGCGGAAAACGCGCGGCCTTCAGAACCTATCCGCCAGCGTGAGCTGCGGGTGCTGCGCCGGGAAGAGCACCGGGACGAGCCGGGCGGCGTCCCCGCCGAGCCGGAGCTCCCCCGCGTCGCACACCTCCAGCGGCGCGTCCGAGCCGAGGAGGAGCCGTGCCACCGCCCAGCCGCCGCGGATCGTGCTGCGCGCCGCCCCAGCGGCGCTCCGCCCGCGGACGACCTCGACGCGGCCGCCGTCGAGGCGGAGCGTCGCCGCCTCCTCCGGGCTGGCGAGGGTGAGCGTACCGCGGTAATCCGCGAGCTCGGACGCGGCGAGCCGGGCCGAGAGCTCCGGAGCCATCGCCGTGAGGCATCCCGGGAGATCGACGACCCGGACCATCGCCTCGCCGTTGGCCGCATACCGCTGCTCGTAGCGGCTGTTCAGGGTGCGGAGCCGCGCGGCGAGCGCCGAGCGGTAGGGGAGCGTGTCGAAGCGGAGCCCGGGGAGCGCCTTCCGCCGGCAGAGCGCCCCGAGCGCCGAGAGCACCGCGTCCGGTGCGCCGGTCGCCTCGGCGCACACGAGCCGGGCCTTTTCCGTCTGGACGACGACGTGCCCTTCGGGGCGCTCGCGGTCCGCGCCCCAGCACCAGGCCTCTACGTCCTTCCGCATGCCGTTCCACGAGCGCAGGTAGGTCGGCCGCACCGCGGTGCCGGTGAGGCGGGCGTTCCACCGGTTGTGCAGGCGCACCAGCGCCGGCGTGGGCGCCGCCGGGATCCGGCGCAGGCCGCGCGGCCGAGGCAATGTGGCCGGGAGGTCGGCGAGCTTCACGCGCCACCGCGACTCGGGCCAGGCCGCCACGTACCCGAACCGGTGGTAGAAGTCGTCGATCCCGAACAGGATCGAGAGGTGGTAACCGCCGGCGCGCATGCGGTCGAGGCTGTGCGGAGCCGTGCGGGCCATGAGCCCTTTCCCGCGGTGCGCCGCCTCGGTGGCCACCGCGCCGATGCCGCCGCAGCGCACCTCCGCCCGACCGATCCTCATCCGGTAACCCCACACGCCCCAGTGCGTGACCAGCGCATCCCCCAGGAATCCGACGGCCGAGGCGTCCCAGTCGTAGTGGCTGTGGTTGACGTACCAGTCGGCGCACTCGGCGCGGAATCGCGCGTAATTGCCGAAGGTGCGCGCCGTGATCTCGATCACCGCCGTTGCGTCGGCGACCGGAGCGGGGGAGCGGACGGTGAGGGGCGGGGTCTTCAGGAGCGTACCCGCCATCGGTAGGAGAAGCGGTTCGCCCGAGGCGCGGGATCGAGCATGCGCCCCTCGTACCCGGACCCCGCAGGCCCTGGCCAAATTTCTGACGTGCGAGCCGGCGCTCGCGTCGCAGGCGGCGCCTCGGGCCGCCGAGCCAGGCCTGGCGCCGCCCGAGCGCCTCGCCGAGAGCGCGCACGACGCGGGGAGAAACGCGCGCAAACGCGAGCGGAAAGCCCGCCGGCACGGCCGGCGCCGAGCGGCTTCCGGTGGCTCGACGCGCGCAGTAGCATCGCCCCGGAGGCAACCCCCGCGGATGCGCTGCACCCTCTGTTTCCGCAGGATCGGCGTCGTCGCGGGCTGCCCGCTGCACGGCGGCGCGGCCGCGAGCGCCGAGGAGGAAGAGCCCGGGGCGGCGGAGATCGCGCCCCGCGTCCCGGGGTTCGATGGGCTCCGCCTCCTCGACGAGGGCGGCTTCGCCCGCGTGTTCGCGGCCTCGCGGCGGGAGGACGGCCTCGCGGTGGCGCTCAAGATCGCGCGCCATCGAGGCGATCCACGGTTCTCGCGCGAGGCGGCGGCGCTCCGCCGGGTCGGCCCGCCCGCGGCGCCGCGGCTGCTCGGCGAGGGCGAGGTGGAAGGAGGCTTTCCTTTTCTGGTCCTCGAGCTCGTCGGCGGCGAGACGCTGGCGCGCTGGATGGAGGCGCTCCCCGGGGCGGGCGCCGCCGCGCCAGGGGAAGCCGTGCGGCTCATCGACGGGATCGGCGCCGCGGTCGACAGGGTGCACGCGGCCGGCGTCGTGCACCGGGATCTGAAGCCGGAGAACGTGATGCTGCGGCGGACGGGGGGGCTGGCGCCGGAGGTTACCCTCCTCGATCTCGGGCTCGCGCGGCCGGGGGAGGCGAGCGGCGCGGCAGAGGAGGGGAGCGCGGTCACGCACACGGGGCTCCGGCTCGGCAGCGCGCTGTACATGGCCCCGGAGCAGTGCCTCGACGCGCGCGACGTCGACGCCCGCGCGGACCTGTACGCGCTCGGGGTCGTCGCCTTCGAGCTGCTCACCGGGCGGCCACCCTTCGTGGGGGAGGCCTCGGCCGTCGTCCGCGCGCACGTCTCCCGTCGCCCGCCGCGGCCGTCCGAGATCGCGCCCGTCCCGCGCGGCGTGGACGATGTCCTGCTGCGCGCCCTGGCCAAGGCCCGTGAGGAGCGATTCGGGTCGGCGCGCGCCTTCTGCGAGGCGCTGCGGGCGGCGCTCGAGGGCGCCATCGCGAGCCCGCCGGCCCAGAGGGTCGGTGAACCGCCTCCTCGTGCCGATGGACCGTCCCGGAGGGTCGGCGAGCCGCCCAAGGGGGGCGATGAACAAGAGGAAAAGCTCAGAGAACAACCTAATCAAGGCGTAGAACAAGATGAAAGGCTCAGAGAACAACCTAATCAAGGCGTAGAACGAGATGAAAGGCTCGGAAAACAACCTAACCAAGGCGCTGAACAAGACAAAAATGCCAGAAAACCGCCTAAAGTTCGCGACGAGCCATCCGGGATAGCTGGCGAACCGCCTCCGTGGGCCGGCCAGGTGCCCCAGCTGGCTGGCCAGCCGGCCCCGGGCGCCGCGCCAGGCAGGCCCGACCCGCCCCGGCGAAGCCCCGTGGCGCTCCTCGCGGTCCGCGGCGGCGCGCCGGTGCACGAGGTCGTGGGCATCGCCGCCACGCTCGGCGGGCGGCTCGCCAGGGTGCAGGACGGGCTCTATGTCATCGCCTTTCCCGGGGCCGCCGCCCAGGGCGCTCGTGCGGCCCTCCAGGCGGCCCGGCAGCTCGTGAGCGCGCTGGGCCAGGGCACCTCGGCGGCGGTTCACGTCGCCGAGCTCCAGGTGCGTGAGGGCGCCGCCGGGACGGTCTTCGCAGGGCCCGCGCTCGCGCGACCCGCGAGCTTCTGGCCCCCCGGCGCGCCGGAGCCGGTCGCGATCACCCCGGAGGCGGCCGCCCTCCTCGACGAGCCGACCGGACCGGCCGGCGACGACGACGCGAGCGCAGGCGCCGCCCCGCCGGGAGCCCCGGCGGTCGAGCCGCCGATCCGCGGGCGAGAGGAGCTGCTCGACGAGATCGTCGCGCAGGTGCGCGCCGCTTGGCGCGACAGCACGCCGCTCCTGCTCACGCTGCTCGGCGAGGTCGGGCACGGCAAGACGCGCCTCTGGAGAGCGGTCGCCGCGGCGCTCTCGGCCGAGCCCGGCGCGCAGGTGATCGCCCTCGCGGCGAGGCCGCCCGACGTCGCGGAGCCGGCAGGGCTCGTCCGCGCGCTGCTCCGCGCCGCCCTGGCCCTCGGCGACGGCGCGCGCGCCGAGGTGATCCGCGCGGCGTGCGTCGCGCGGCTCGGCCCCGAGCTCGGCCCCGCGTCGTGGCCGGCGGTCGCCTTCGCGCTCGACGCCCTGCCGGAGACCGAGCCCGCGGTCGCCGCGGTGCTCGCGGCGCCCGGCGCGCTCCGCCAGACGCTGGCCCGGGCCGCCGGAGAGGCGCTCCGGCGCGCGTGCGCGCCGGAGGGACGCCCGCTCGCGCTTGTCGTCGACGACGCGCAGTGGGGCGACCAGGCGGGCCTCGACGCGATCGAGATCGCGACCCTCGCGGGGGCCCGCGCGCCGCTCGCGATCCTCGTGGCGGCGCACCCCACGCTGGCCGCGGTGCGCCCGCTCCACGGCGAGCGGGCGGCGCGCTCCGCCCAGCGGGCGCTCCCGCCGCTCGACCCGGGCGCCGCGCGCGCGGCGCTGCTCGATCGGCTGCGCCCTGTCGAGTTCGTCCCGGAGCCGGTCGTCGCGGGCCTTCTCGAGGCGGCGCAGGGGGTCCCGCTCTTCCTTGTCGAGCTCGCGGCCGCCCTCTGGCAGGCGGGCGCCGTGCGGAAGGTCCGCGGCGGGCCGGGGTGGTACCTCGCCGCCGACGAGCGCGCGCGGGGCGACGCGGCGCCGGTCATGGACCGCCTCGCGCGGCGGGCCCTCGCGGGCCTGCCGCCGCCGCTCGCCGAGCTCGCGCAGGTGTGCGCCGTGGCGGGCGACGAGCTCGCGGTCGACGACCTCGGGAGCCTCCTGGACGAGGCGGTGCGCGCGGGGGCCGTCAGCGCGTGCGGGGACCTGGATCCCGGCGTCGGCCTGTCGCGCCTCGTGCGCCGCGGCGTGCTGCGCGCCGTGGACGCCGCCGGCGCGAGCCGCCTCGCGTTCGCGCACCCGCTCCTGCGCGAGGCGATCGAGGCGGAGGCGCCGCCTTCGCTGCGGCGGCGGCTGCACGGGATCGCGCTCCGCCGCCTGCTCGCGGCGCCGGCGGACCGAGGCGCCCGGCTCGCGCGGGTCGCGCGCCACGCCGCGGCGGCCGGCGCGCACGCCGAGGCGGCCGCGGCCTGCTTCGAGCTCGCGGAGGAGGCGCGGCGGCGGCACCTCTACGTCGACGCGGAGCAGCGCTACACCGCGGCGCTGGCGGCGCTCTCGCAGAGCGAGCCGGCGCGCGCGGAGGCCGAGCCGACGCTCTCGCAGAACGAGCCGGCGCCGGCGCTCCTCGTGAGCCGGGCCGCCGTGCTGGCGGGCCGGGGCAAGGTCCGTTACCGGAACCAGCGCTTCGACGACGCGGCCGGCGACCTCCGCGCCGCGCGGGCGCTCGCGGAGGCCGAGGAGGACGGCGCCCGGGTCGCCGATCTGCTCCTCGAGGAGGCCACGGTCCTCGACTGGTGCGGCGACTACGCGGGCTCGCAGGCGCTCGTGGACCGGGCGGCGCCCCTCGCGGCTCGCCTCGGGGACGCCGGGCTCGCGGTGCGCTGCGACGTCGCGGTGGGGCGCGGCCATTTCCGCCGGCAGGAGACCGAGGAGGCCATCGCGCGCCTCGCGGAGGCGGCCCGGCGCGCCGAGGCACTCGGCGACCACGAGAGCCACGTGATCGCCCTGCTCCTGCTCGCGCCCGCGCTCGTCTACGCCCGCCGCATCGAGGAGGCCGAGGCGCGGTTCGAGGAGGTCATCGCGCGCTGCTCGAGCGCGGGGGATCGCCTGCACCTCGGCGTCGCGTACATGAACCGCCTCTTCGTCCGGCTGATGCGCGAGGATCCGGAGGGCGCCGTGAGCGACCTGCGGACCGCGGTCGCGCTCGCGCGCGAGCTCGGCAGCGCGTTCCTCGAGCGCGGCCCGACGCACAACCTCGCCGAGCTGCTCTACTGGAGCGGCGAGCTCTCCGAGGCGCTGCCCCTCGCGGTCCGCGCCTGGGAGCTCCAGCAGCGGTTCTTCGAGGCGAGCCTCGTGCCCGACTACGCGCTCCTCGTCGCGCGGATCCACTGCGCGCGCGGCGAGCTCGACGACGCCCGGCGCCACCTCGACTGGGTGCTCGGCCACGCCGATCTCGACGCCTTGCCGCCGGTCACGCGGGCGCTGATCCGCCTCTGCGCGCAGGTGGTGCAGGGCGGCGACGCGCCGGACGCCCTGTGGGACGCCCTCGTGACCGAGGTGCGCGGGGCCGCGCTCCTGAGCGAGCACATCGAGGTGCTGTGCTTCGCCGCGGACGCCGCGCTCCGCGGCGGCCGGGTGGATGCGGCGCGCCGCTGGCTCGGCGAGGCGGCGGCGCAGACCTCGGGCTCGCGCTTCTGGAGCGGGCGGCTCTCCCAGCTGGCCCGAGAGATCGAGCGGCGGTCGCTCCCGTGAGCCCCTGGGCCGCCGCTGTCGCCGCCGCGGCGACAGCCGCCCTCGTCGTGTCGCCGCGCGGGCCACGGTGCGGCTGGCGGCGCCCCGGCGATCTCGCGATCTGCTCGGGCCATCATCGTGGCACGGCCGCTGCTTGATACCCTGCACCCCATGCGAAAGGCACGAACATGAACCGACGAACCGCCTGCCTCGGCCTCTCCACGCTGTCCGTGACCGCGGGCCTCGCGCTCGCGGCCAGCGTCTCCGGCGCGCCGCTCGCGCCCCCGATCCCGCTGATGCAGGCCGGCAATCACCTCACGCTCGAGCAGCTGGGCTTCAACATGCTCACGACCAACCGGCAGAGCCTGACGGCGCTCTCCAGCAACCCGCTCAATGATGCGTCCTTCCGCGCGGGGACGCTCCACCGGGCGTTGCTCGATCCCTCGGCGCGCGAGGTGATGAAGGACCTCGTCGCGTGCGCGCTCAGCGGCGACAAGAGCGTCTCTTGGACGCCGGGCGCCGGCGAGGAGTGGCATCCGCGCCCCGGGGAGTCGGTCGGCCGAAACGGCAAGCTCACGTGGACGGGCAGCGGCGCGGGCCTCTGCCCTTCATGGGCCGGCAGCGCGCCCGACGCGGCCTGTCAGGAGCGCGTGTCGGCCTGCCTCCTGACGAGGAACAACGCCTCCGGCAGTCGCAAGGAGATCTCGATCCGCGACGGATCCGCCGCGCTCGCGCTGGAATCGGGAGAGTCCACGAAGTTCACCGACCGCGAGGGTGCCTACTTTGGCAACATCCTGAGCCCCGACGGGCTGAACCCGGCCGCGGAGAAGACCTCTGTCGGCCAGCCCCGGCCCGCGGTGGACGTGATCTACACGAACGCCTTCGTGTGCGCTCCGCCCGACACGCGCGCCCTGATGGCGATCGGGTGCCAGAACATGACCCCGCGCCTCTGGATGTCGACGCGTGTCTGCGCCGTGCCGGACCCGAACGGAGGGACGCACCATCAGGGGTGCGTCGCGAGCTATGCCGGCTCTTGCGGCGATCCGGCGCCCAACGCCGCGCCCGGCGATCCGCATCACGTATGCGCCCCAGAGCGCTCCACCCCAGAGAGCTCCGCACGGACGTACCCGACCTGCACGGCGGGCGGTCGCCCGTGGGCGCACCCGATCACGGTGTTCCTTCGCGACGAGAAGCCGGAATTGAACCCCTGCCGGGTGATGAAGGTCCCGGACCCGCTCCGCGATTACAACCGGCCCATGCCGGATCCCGCCCCGGATCTCCGTAGCCGCGTGCGAAAGCCGGGCTCGCCGGACGACCGCGCGTCGACCGTTCGCCAGCAGCCCCAAGCGCCGACGATCCGCCCGACAGTCCGCCAGCTGCCCCAGGCGCCATTGAAGCGCTGAGGCGACCGCTGACCGCCCCGCGACCTCGCGGGGCGTGGGCCCCGCCGCCGGCTGCTGCGCTCTGCCCCTCGCGGTGATAGCGACCCCCGATCCCCCGGACGGCTGCTATTGCGACGCCGAGCGCACCCGGCTGGCCTGCCTTGACTGACGCCGTGTCGACACGATGTCACCCGAGCCCGCGGGGGTGCCGCCGCGGAGCGGCGCCTGCCTCTGCGGAGAGGCACCCTCCGGGCGGCGCCAAGGCGCGCGCGCAGCGCCCTCGATGGGGCCCTGATCCCTGGCCCCTGGGCCGCCTGCGCTTCGACGGCGGCAGCGACGCGATGGGGCGTGGGCACGCGGAGCTGCCTCCGTGGAGCGACACCCCCTCGCCGAATCTCAGCCTTCCTTGCGCGGCACGCTGGCTGCAATGAGGCACGGCGTCCGACCCACATGATTCAGGACGAGCGCGTCCAGCGCCACTAGCCGCTAGCGAGGTAGGAGCGATGAACGATCAACGTATCGTGCGAAATTCGATTGTCTTGAGCGCCGGGCTCGTCGTCGCGGCGGCCGGCTGCGCCGGCCCGACCGCGGCGGAGGGGCCCGCGGGGGCGGAGGCCGAGAGCGCCGAAGAGGCCGTCGGTGAGCGGTCGGACGCGCTGACGGTCACCGCGGCGCAGATCAAGCAGGTCTATATCGATACGCTGGGGCGCGTGCCCGCCGACTGGGAGGTGAACGTCTGGCTGACCAACCTGCAGGGCGGCGGCTGGACGCTCGGCACCATGCGCGCCGCGTTCGCCAACGATCCGCAGTGCCGCGCCGCCATCGCCGCCGTCTACCAGGCCACGGTCGAGCGCACGCCCGACACCTGGGAGGTCGACGTCTGGCAGCAGAACATTCGCGACGGGTGGACGATACAGCGCATGCGTGAGGCCTTTGCGCAGTCGGACGAGTGCAAGGGCAAGATCGCCTCGTCGTTTCTCGGCGTGGTGCGCCTGCTGGCCTCGCCGGCCGACGTGGCGACGGGGCAGGCGAAGCTCGCGACCGGCAAGCACACGCTCGCCACCTACCGCACCTGGCTCTCGCAGCAGCTGCGCTACAACCAGGTGTACCAGCGGTCGATTCACAACGCCTACCAGACCGACAAGGCCGCCGGCGTGATGGACCAGCTCGTCTATTACGGCGCCCGCGACTTCGAGTGGGACCTCCGCTCGCAGCCCATCACGAACGTGTGCGGGGCCGCGCACCACCCGGCCAACGACTGGTACGTCTACCACTCGCCCTGGTGGCCCAGCGAGTACGGCCGCTTCGACAAGCTCTCGGACGGGCTGCGCCTGCTCGCGGCCTTTCACGCGGCGGTGCCCGAGCACGAGGTGGTGACGCTGCACCTCGAGCTCAAGGGGGGCAACGACGGCGGCAGCTGTGACGTGGCCTTCCCCGACGCGGAGGCCAACGCCGCCCACGACCCGGGCCGCCAGACGCCCGAGGGGCTCGACCAGCGGCTGAAGGGCCAGCTCCGCGACGCCCTGCTCACGCCCGCCGACCTGCTCGCGCGCTGCCCCGGCGCCGGCACGCTGCAGCAGGCCCGCCGACCTGCTCGCGCGCTGCCCCGGCGCCGGCACGCTGCAGCAGGCGGTGGCCACCTGCGGCTGGCCGCTGCTCGACAGCCTGCGGGGCAAGATCATCGTGACCGTGCACGCCGGCAACTGGAACGACGTCACCACAACCGAAGCCTCGTACGACCTCTACGCGGGCCCGAACAGCTCGGCGGCGCTCGGCCGCGCCGCCTTCCTAGCGCCCCTCCGGTTCGTCAACGCGTGGCCCTACGAGCAGCCCGCCTTCGGGGGCCTCGCCAACCACGTCAACGTGGTCATGCACACCGAGGGCGGCGAACCCTGGAAGGTGCAAGAGCTGCTGCAGGACTTCCCCGGGGCGATCGTCAGGGCCCCGGGCACGAACGACTTCACGACCTTCTACAACGACGCCGCGGCCGCCATCTATCCGTGGATTCAAACCGACCGCTACGACTGGCACGCCGACGGGTTCGCCCGCACCGACAACGCGCTCGGCTACCCCTTCTGCCCGCTCGGGGTGGCCGCCCCCGACTGCCGCTACGGGGCGCACGCGCTGGAGCACGCGCGCGAGCGCCGGGCCCTGCTCGAGATGACCGTGCGCTCGGGCGACATCTGGGATACGGGCGACGACTTCGCCTTCGCGCCCTCGTGGGTGGCGCAGCCGACCCAGTCGAACACCTGGACGGCCTTCGTCTCGAACGCGAGCAATGGCAACGTGCACCACTGGGCCAAGGGCTGCCTGATGGCCCGCCACGACTTCTCGCGCGAGTCGCCCTACTTCGCCGTCTGCCGCGCGGGTGACGAAGAGGAGCTCTTCGTGCAATACCGCACCTTCGGCTGCGGCGGCCCCTGCGGCACGGCGCGCCGCGCGGCCTCGCTCGGGCAGGGCATCCGGGGCGAAGAGGCCACCTTCGTGCGGCTCGACGTCTGGCCGGCCGGCGGCGGGGCGAGCTACGCCCAGGGCTACGCCTCGGCCGACGGCGTGTCGTGGCAGCAGCTCGGCGCGCCGGTGTGGTTCCAGCAGGAGCTCGGCCTGCAGGGCCTCGCGGCGAGCTCGAACGACCCGAACAAGAGCAACGCCGACGGCACGCCGACGCGCTTTCTCTTCGGCAACGTGCGGCGCAACGGCAACCGACAGACCTTCGGGCTCACGCCCGTGGTTTACAAAGAGGGTGGCGTGCTCAAGACGGCCGAGGCGCTCGCGGGCGGCCTCACCATCGGCAACGTCGTGAGCAGTTCGTATGCCGACCTCTCGTACTACGGCGAGCTCTGAGCCCCGCCCGCGATGCAAGCGAGCCGGTGGGCGTCGTGGACGATCCGGTCGATTTCTGCGAGCTCGCCGAGGTCGCGAACCGCGTTCGCGTCGACAGCAGGCACTTGCTGGCTGAAGCACGGCTATGGCTCTGCGAGGTGGGCCGAGCGCGAAAATTGCTGGTCGATACCGACCGGCTACGGCAACGGCCAAGTCGTCTCGTGGGCTACCTATTGCGCAGAACGATTCCTTGTTTCCGGACTCCTGGGATTCACATTCTTCGATGCTGGGCGACCTTGGTAGGCGCCGGGAGCGACGGCTATCGGCACGAGCCGAGCCTATCGGCTCGACGCCTGCGTCAGGGCGTAGTCAACCCATCGCGACTGGCCCTGCGGCTCGCGCTCCGGCCTGAGGCCGCGCCGGCGCGGCGGGCGGTACCGATCCGTACCACCACCCCTCCGCCCGCCAGCTGATCGCGGCGGCATCCCACGCTTGCATTCCGCCGTGAGCTCGGGCGATCTCACCCGAGCATGGCGGCGACCACGAGGCCTCATGATCCCCCCGGCACCCTCGTCGACGAGGGGCCGGTCGCCTCCGACGAGCTCGCCCCCGGCACCCTCGCCGGGGAATTTCTGATCGAGGAGGCGCGGAGCCACGGCGGCTTCGCCGTGGTCTACCTGGCCACGCAGCTCGGCACGGGGCGGCCCGTGGCGCTCAAGGTCCTACGGCTTCGGCTCGCCGCGCGTGCGCGGATTCTATCGAGGTTTCAGCAAGAGGCCGCGGCCCTCCGGGGCCTCGCGCACCCGCACATCGTCGAGATCGTCGGCGTGGGCGACCTGCCGGACGGCCGGCCTTACATCGCGATGGAGTGGATCGAGGGCCGGACGCTCAACCAAGAGCTCCGCGGCCGCGGCGCGCTGTCGCCCGCCGAGGCGCTCGCCGTGCTCGAGGAGATCGGCGGCGCGCTCTCCGCCGCGCACGCGCTCGGGATCGTCCACCGCGACGTCAAGGCGCAGAACATCATGGCGATCCCGCGGGGCGGGTGGTTCACGACGCGGCTCGTCGACTTCGGGATCGCCAAGCTGCTCGATCCCGGGCGGCTCGGCCGCGAGGCCATCGTCACGCAGGGCAGCGTGCTCGGGACGCCGGGCAGCATGGCCCCCGAGCAGCTCGCCGGCCTCGCCGTCGACGCGCGGACCGACGTCTACGCGCTCGGGCTCCTGCTGTACGAGATGCTCACCGGGCAGCCCGCGTTCCGCGCCGACAACCCCGTCGAGCTCGAGGAGCTCCACCTCTTCGCGCCGCCGCCGCGGGCGAACGATCTCGTCCCCGTGCCGCCGGCCGTCGACGCCCTCATCGCGCGCTGCCTGGCGAAATCGCCGGACCAGCGTTGCCAGGGCGTCGCCGAGCTCCTCGCCGAGCTGCGCGCCGCGCTGGCGGCGGCGGCGGGCGCCGAGGCCGGCGTGCGGGCCGCGGCGGCGCTGTTCGCCGGCGTGCAGATCGAGGGCGAGGGCGAGATCGACGAGGCGGCCTTCGACGACGCCGAGGCGGTCCTCGCGGCGGTCCGGCGCGCCGCGGCCGACGCGGGGCTCGCCACGGTCGTGGACGGCGGCGGCGTGCTGGTCGGGGCGGTGGCGCTCCCCGGCGAGCCGGAGGGCAGCCGCGCGGCGCGGGGCCGCCTCGTCGGCGCGGCGCGCGCGCTCTCGGCCGCGATCGCGGCGCGCCCCCGCCCGAGCCCTGCGGTGCACGTCACGCTGGTCGTGCACGCCGCGCCCGCGATGGTCGTCCACGGCGCGCCGGGGCGGGAGCGGTTCGGCGGGGGAGAGCTCTTGCGTCTGCACGAGTGGACGGCGGGGCACCGCACGGGCGGCCTCGTGATCACACCCGCGGCGCGCGCCGGGCTCGACGAGGGGTAGCGACCTCCGGCGCGCGCGACCCGCCTCGCGGGCCGGTCGCGACGGGGCGCGCGGTCGCTGTCGCCTCCGCGTCGCAGTCGGCGACCGTCGTGTCGCCGCGCAGGCCACACGACGCCGGGGCCGACGCTGCGCCCTGCGCGTTCCGGCGCCTGGATTCCACGACATGGATCCGGCGGAGAGGCTGGCATGTGCCGTGCTGAGACGTGGAGAGGTGATGTGGAGAGGTGACGTGCAGAGGTGATGTGCTGAGCGCCGGAAGTGCCGAGGGGCACCGCCGGACACCAGGGCTGACGAGGTCGATGAAGCGACCCCCGCGCCCGTGGACCCGGGGCGAGCACGTGTTCGCCGCGTCGTCCGGGCCGCGGGGGGCCTTCGACCCAGCGCCGGCTGCCGCGCCTTTTTTGTGGGTAGATAAAGGAGATCATTATGAAGTATAGCGCCATCGTCTTGTTTCTTGGTTCGTTGTCGCTCGCGGCGTGCGCCGTCGAGCCGCCCGAGGAAACCGGCATCGAGTCCGACGGCCCGGTCGCGCCGGAGGCCGAGGGAGATCCGGAGATCGGGGTCGCGGAGAGCGCGCTGAGCAGCGGCGTGCAGCTCCGCTATCACGAGGAGTTCAAGGTTCGCGGCTGGGTCGTGGAGGAGGTCCACTACGAGGTGCTCCCGCGAACGGCCAACCGGAAGTGCAGCCCCGGCTATCAGCGGGATCATATCGAGGTGATCCACCGCGGAAACGGAGATTGCTCGTTCGACAAGTGGTTGAGCCCGGGCGATCCGACCGACTGCGGCGCGAGCATCAGGGTCAAGCGCAGCGCGGGAGGGGACAACATCTGGAACGGCACGTGCGAGGTGTCCATCTTCGAGAAGCCGATCCTGACCCGCAACAACAGCTGCGTGAACCATTGCGGGGGGAGCGCCGCCGAATGCCATTGCGACCCGCTGTGCCTCTATTATGACGACTGCTGCTCGGACTTCGAGCTCGCCTGCATGAGCGGGGGCCGTCCCTGACGCGATCCCGAGGGGCGCCGAGGCGGCTCGTCTCACGAGCACGCCCCGGCGCCCCGCCGCGGGAAATCCGGGCCTCGGATCCGTGGGGGCCGGGGGATAGTCGACCCCGGCTTCCCCGACCGCTGGAGCTCCGTGGGCTGGAGCTCCGTCGGATAGAGACCCTGCGTCGCCACGGCGGAGCAGCGCGCTTGCACTCCACCGCGAGCTCGGGCCGGGAGCCGCTCGTGGGCGGCGAGCTCCTGGACCTCGTCGCGCGGACGGCGACGGCTGCCGAGACCGGACTCGTCATCACGCACGCGGCGTGCGTGGGGCTCGACGAGCTCCCCTGAAGAACCGATCTCTACGCCTGCGCCTCCCGCTCCGGCCCGAGCCCGTGCCGGTGGAGCAGGCGGTAGAGGTACCGCCGGTCGAGCCCCGCGGCCGCGGCCGCCCGCGAGACCTTCCCGTCGTGGGCGCGGAGCAGCGCCTCGAAATAGCGGCGCTCGAAATCCGCGAGCACCTGATCGCGCGCCTCGGCGTAGGGCACGCCGGCGTCGATCGCCGGCGGCGCGCTCGGCGCCGGCGCAGGGTCGCCCATGGGCGGCGGCGCGCGGAACACGAGGTACTGCTCCACGTAGTTCCTGAGCTCGCGCACGTTGCCCGGCCACGCGGCGCGCTTCATGCGGGCGATGACCTTCGGATCCCGGAGCGCCGCCTCCTCGTCCGGCGTCGCGTGGAGCGAGGCGAGGAGGTCGTCGAGCAGGGCAGGGATGTCCTCGGGGCGCTGCCGCAGCGGCGGCATCGGTATCCGCACGACCGCGATCCGGAAATAGAGATCGGCCCGGAAGCGGCCCGCGTTGACCTCGGCGCGCAGGTCCCGGTGCGTGGCCGCGATGACGCGCACGTCGACCGGCCGCGCCGTGTTCGTCCCGACGCGGCGGATCTCGCGCGCCTCGAGCGCCCGCAGGAGCTTCGGCTGGAGGTCGAGCGGCAGCTCGCCGATCTCGTCGAGGAAGATCGTCCCGCCCGACGCCTCCTCGAAGGCGCCCACCCGCTGCTCCGCCGCGCCCGTGAACGCGCCCTTCGCGTGTCCGAAGAGCTCGCTCTCGATCAGGTTGCCGTGGATCGCGCCGCAGTCGACGACCACGAACGGCTTGTCCCGCCGCGCGCTCCGCTCGTGGACCGAGCGGGCCGCCTGGCTCTTGCCGGTGCCGGTCTCGCCCTCGAGCAGCACGGTGACGTCGCGCTCGGCGGCCCGCGCGAGGAGCGCGAACACCGCCCGCATCGCCGCCGAGGCGCCCGAGAGCGCGCCGAAGCGGGGCTCGTCCCAGAGCGGGAGTCGATTGTGCTCCGTCCCGAACTCGAAGCGCGCGACCGTCTTGCCGAGCCGGATGAGGCTCCCGGTGCGCAGGAGCGCCTCGATCACGTGCACGCCGTCGACCACGGTGCCGTTGCGGCTGCGGAGGTCGCGGACGCGGGCCCCGGCGTCATCGATGCGGATCTCGCAATGGAACCGGGAGACCGTGGCATCGTCGACAACGAGGTCGTTGCCCTCGGCCCCGCCGATCGAGCACCGATCGGCGGAGGAGTCCCAGACGGCGCCCTTCGCCGGACCCTCGACGAGCTCCAGGCGGAAGCGGCGCACCGCGCCCGCGTCGTCGCCCGGGGGCGAGCCGGTATGCGTCAGCGTCTCGGCGCCGCGCTCGGCCGACTTGTTCGGAGGTCTGCTGGGCACGCGGCCACGGTATCACAGCGGGCGGACGAGCCATCGAGCCGCGCTGGGGCGCAAGCGCAGGCGGAGCGAGCGCGGCCGGGCGTCCGTGGGGGCGGCTCCGCGCTCAGAAGAACCCGATCGGCCCCGGCGACCACGGGATCTCCACCGCCTCGCCGACCGCGGGCGGCGCGACGCGGCGGAGCCCCCCGTCGCGCCACGCCAGGAGGACGAGCCCCGGATCCTCGAGCGGCGCGCCCAGATCGACCTCGAGCCGCGCGGGCCTGCCGTCCGCGACCTCGGCGACCCGGATCGTGGCGCCGCACTGGTTGACCTCGTAGCCCGCCGGGATCGGCGCGGACGGCGCGCGGTAGAGGGTCTCGAACGCCCCGGTCAGCATCGTCCCGCCGATGGGCCCGAGGGAGAACGAGGACGGGCCCGTGCGCGTGAGGCGGTGGGTGCCCTTGTTCATCGAGAGGATCGACCAGCAGGAGAACGACTCGGGCGACTCCAGGGCGCGGATCGCCTGAGGGTAGATGGACGCCATCGGATCCGAGGCGACAGCGATGAAGACCCGCTTGCGGAGCGGCGCCTCGATCTCCGCGGTGCGGGAGATGTCCTCGAGCTTGCGCGCGATATCGACGCTCGATGCGGTCGCGGCGAGGAACAGGAGCGGCGCGAGCGCGAGGTGCACGGCGGCGAGGAACCCAGCGCCGGCGCGGCGGGGCCACGACGCGGCCCCGAGCGAGGGGTCGCGGCGGAGCCCGCGCAGGACGACGACGGCAAGGAGCGGCGCGATCCCGAGGCCCGGCAGCAGCAGCAGGCGCGACCCAGGGAAGCCCCCGAGGCTCGTAAGGAACGCGAGGAGCGCCCCCGGGACGAGCCAGCGCACGGCGGCGCGCTCGCGCTCGGGGATCGCGGGGAGGCAAGCGCGGTAGAGGAGGGCGACGCCGGCGGCCGCCGCGAGCCCGACCGCGATGAAGGGGAGCTTGGGGAGGGGGACGGAGAGATCGGCGGGCACGGCCACCAGGGCGCCGCCGAGCAGGATGGGCAGCCGCTCCGCCGCGGCGCGCACGAAGGCGAGCGGGCTGGTGAGCGGGTCGATGTACCCGCCGGTGTGCGCGGCGCCGCCGCCGAACGCCTTGTACGCGGCGAAGTACACGAGGAGGCCGAGCGCCGGGAGCACGCCGGCCGCCCGGGCGCGCCAGCCGTCCGCGCGGCCAGGCGGCACGGGACCGGCGAGCTGATAGGCGATCCAGTACGCCGCCCCGCCGAGCGCCGCCTCGCCGCCGAGGAGCCCGAGCCCGAGCCCGAGCGGGCCCAGGTACCGCCCGGGCCGCCACCCATCCTCGCGGTAGCGGAGCCACCCGAGGAGCCCGAGCACCCCCGCGAGCGCCGCGAGCAGCAGGTGCTGGCACGCGATCCAGCCGACCGGGTGAACGTGGTTCCCGCTGATCGCGAAGATCAGCACCGCGAGCGCCGCGGTCGCGCCCGGGAGCACCCGCAGGAACAGCCTGCCGGCGGCCGCGATCAGGGCGACGTAGAGCGCGATGGAGACGAGGTGGTATCCGAGCGGGGCGTCGCCGAAGACCGCGCGCTCCAGCGTGAGCAGCGCGCTCGCCAGGGGGCGGACAAGGTGGAGCCTGAGCTCCGGATCGGTCCACCACGGCAGCCCGGAGATGGAGATGGTCGCCCGTGTCTGCTCCGGGGCGCCGGGGAAGAAGTTGTAGAGATCGTACCAGGGAGGCGACGCGGGGATCAGCTTCGCGAGGTAGCAGAACAGGATGTAGTCATCGGCATAGAAGGCGATCGCCACCGTGGGCAGCGCAAGGGCGAGCGCGGCGAGCAAGACAGCCGTGAAGAAGCGAGGGTGGCTGAGCCACCGCGCGAAGCGATCGGGAGGATCCGGTTTCATGCGGGCGCACAACGTAGGGTATGCCGAGCGCGCCGTGTAGATGAACCGGAGCGCCTCGCGCGGCGCTGCCGTATCTGTGGCTCACTCCGTCCGAGGGACGGGTCGGAGACAAATGTAATATATATTACATTGTTTTTCGATGGGCGGGCCCCATGGGAGCTGCGCTGATCGAGCCTTGGTGGCGAGGCGTGCGGCGTGATCCGGACACACGCTCCATCCGTTCTGCGCGCAAGACGGCCAGATCGCGCAGCTCGGTGACATGGATGCTTCGTTCGCGGCGAGCGTGACAGGGCGCATCGCTGCCGATGTTCCGGTTGGACTCTCGCTGAGCCAATGAGGCTCGTGATCATGCCTCGGACTCTCTCGGCTCCCGCATGACTCCTCTGCCTGCGAATGTACGCGACAGGCGCCCTGCACTTCATCAGCGCACGGCGACCAAGACGCACAACACGGCGGCGTCCCGTGAGGCTTCGGAGCTCTCAAGTCTGCTCTGTGCGTCCTCGTTTGGCGGCGTCGGATAGGAGATGACAGCGTCGGAGAGGGGAAAGTTAACGCTGTAAAATTTGTTGAGCATCAGGGTTTTGCGACTACCTTTTGCGCTTGTGACAAGTCTGCAGCGCGCCGCGTGGATGCGTGTCGCGCTGTAACAAGGGGGCCTGATTATGAAAAAGATCATCGGTTATGGCGCTTCGTTTCTCCTGCTCGCCGCTGCCGGCGGCATCTTCTTCGGCGCGTCGACAGCCGAGGCAGGGCACACCACCTGCTCGTCTACGAGCTGCCCGCCCCCCACGACCTGCCCGCCTCCTGTGGTGAACTGTAATCAGTGTCTTGCGATCGTGCAGGATTGTTTCGATGAAGCGCAGGCGGGCCAAAGCGAGAATATCTCCCCTGGCCAGCTCGGGCAATGTCTCCTCGACAACTTGCCTGAGGGGTGCCTGGCGCTCAACACTACTCCCTAGGTCAGCGCCAGGTGCCTGCGGCCGGGCGTTCCGTTCGGGACTCGTGAGCGCGCTCAGGATCCTAGACGAACATGGTCCATGGCGAGAGCTGCTCGGCTCCAGATGGTCTCGTTATGTCCCGTCTGACGGATGGCGCGAGTGGCTCGAGCCCAGGAAGAGCGAGCGAGGAATACGCGAGCTCGGCCGGCGGCTCGGGCCGCGCAGCGGTTCGTCAGACAGAGTCTGATCCACCCGCCGCCTCGCCACGTGGGTCGTGGAGCCGACCCGCCAGCACCCTGACGCATCCCCTCGAATTGCACCAGTGATCCCGCGGTGCTCGCCCGCGCTCCCGGTGTCGAGGTTGAGGCGAACGCGGCGTCAGGGCAGGGTCAACGTCGTCCGGTAGATGATCGTTGGCCCGCCCTGCGCCCGAAACCAGCCGCGGCTCGCGCACGTCGCGCCCGAGCGCGACGCGCGCCTCGAGCGTCCAGCGCTCCTGGTCGGTCGAGCTGACCACGTAGAGCTCGGCCTCGTCGCCGGCGAAGCGGCGCTGGGCCGTGCGGAACGCGAGGGAGCACGGGCCCTCGTGGGCCACGACGTCATGAGCTCCACTCCTCGCGACCGGCGGTGCGGCCGCGCGCGCGCCGGTGCGCGCGGCGCCCGCGTCGCTGGACGACAGCGCGCCGTGGTCGGCGAGGGCGAGGGGCGGCGGCTGTGCCCGGACGGCCGCCAGCGCACCTCGGCCGCGCCGCGGAGGAGCTGCAGGAGATCGCGCCGCTCGAGCGACCAGCGATCGAGACCTCCTGCCGTATCTCGCGTTCATCGGAGACCCGACATGCGAGAGCGAACGTTCTGGTGCTGTTGGATTTGTCTGCTTCGAGACGATCGCTGGCATCGGCCCATAGACCAAGATTTTTTTGGGTTGTTAGTAAAGAGTGCTTCCTACATAACATCATCGAGCTGCTTGTCTTAGAGTGCCGAACGAGACCTCTTATCGCCAGGCAGCCGATGGTCGGCGCATCGCGTCGTTGCTCCTGGGAGCCCTGCTTCCGCGCGGCTCCTCGTGGCATCTGGCACTGCACCCACCCTCGGCTGCCTGGCGCAGCCCGGTCTCGTTCGGCGCGCTTCATCAGGAGAGGTCGGCGACCTCACTGGTTTATCGATTGACCGCCTTCCCGCCGACCACCTCCCCGCGGTGGCGGGCCAAGGTGCGTCTCCTGAACACAACATCGATCCGTTTATCAGGAGAGCTCGATGATCTCACTCGCTTGTCGACTGGCCGCTTTCCCGCGGTGGCGGCGGCTGCTCGGCGCGCAGTTGAGCGTCGCCGCGCTCCTGATCTCGGGGTGTACGGGCACGGCGGGCGATCCGCAGGGAGGCGACGGGGGTGGCCTTATCCCGGGCGGCGCGACAGGGCCGCAGGTCGCCGAGCGCAGCATGTTCCCGCGTCTGACCCACGCGCAGTGGGAGAACACGGCGCGCGACCTCCTGCGCCTCGACGACCGGCCCGGCCTCTCGGCGTCGTTCACGAGCGATCCGCTCGGCGGCGTCTTCGACAACAACGAGGCTGCGCTCCTCGTCACGCCGGGCCTCTGGGGCGATTACCAGCGCGCCGCCGAGGAGCTCGCGGCGATGCTCACCGCCGAGCCAGGCAAGCTCGATCGGATCGCGCCCGCGGATCTGCCGGACGCGCCGGAGGCGCGGGCGCAGGCGTTCGTCGAGCGGTTCGGCGAGCGGGCGTTCCGGCGGCCGCTCACGGAGGAGGAGCGGGGCGCGTACCTCGCCCTGTTCGACCGCGGCAAGGAGCTCTTCGAGGGCGAAGACCCGTTCGTCGCGGGCGTCCGGGCGGCGCTCGAGGGGTTCCTGCAATCTCCGCATTTCATCTACCGCGTCGAGGTCGGCGCGGGGCCGGCCGAGGGCGGGCTCGTGCCGCTCAGCGGGCACGAGATCGCGACAAAGCTCGCGTACGTCCTGTGGAACACGATGCCCTCCGACGAGCTCCTCGCGGCGGCGAAGGCGGGCGAGCTCTCGACCCCCGAGGGCGTCCGCGCCCACGCCGAGGGCATGCTCGCGGATCCGCGCGCCCGCGAGGTCGTCGGCGCGTTCCACCGGCAGCTCTACGACTACGAGCAGTACCACGACCTCAACAAGGACCAGGCGCTCTACCCGGAGTTCGTCCCCGAGATGGGCGACGACATGCAGCGCGAGGCGGAGCTCTTCGTCGATCACGTCGTCTTCGACGAGGAGGGCGGGCTCACCGAGCTGCTCACCGAGCGCACCGCGTACGTGAACGACCACCTCGCGGCGGTCTATGGCGTCGAGGGCGATTTCTCGAGCGAATTCCAGCGGGTGGAGCTCGACGAGGCGGAGCGCTCGGGGCTGCTCACGCGGCTCGGCTTCCTCGCGGCGAAGGCGACGGCGCGGCAGCCGGACTCGATCCACCGAGGCGTCTTCGTGAACCTCCGGATCCTCTGCGCGGCGCTGCCGTCGCCGCCCGACAACGCGACCGCGCTGCCGCCGGGCGAGCTCGCGACGAACCGCGAGCGCGTCGAGGCGCACACGGGCAAGGGGACGTGCGGCGCGTCGTGCCACGGGGCGCTCATCAACCCCGCCGGGTTCGCCTTCGAGCGCTACGACGCGATCGGCAAGTACCGGACGACCGACAACGGGATGCCCGTCGACTCCGCCGACGTCTACACGCTCGGCGGCCAGCCGAGGAGCTTCGCGGACGCTGTCGAGTTCAGCCGGCTGCTCGCCGAGAGCAGCGAGGCGCACGCGTGCTACGCGGAGCGCTGGATCGAGTTTGCCCACGGCCGCGACGCGCGCGCGGAGGACGAGGCGCTCATCGCGCAGCTCGGCGAGGCGTCGCGCGGCGGCGCCTCGACAAAGGAGCTCATCGTCCGGATCGTCTCCTCCACCTCCTTCCTCGCTCGCGTCCCCGCGGAGGCGCCATGATCACCCGACGACGTGTGCTTCGAGGCCTGTTCGGCGTTACGGTCGCGCTCCCGTTCCTGGAGACGTTCGCGCCGCGCCGCGCTTCGGCCGGCACGGGGGATGTGCCGCCCTTCGCGATCTTCATGCGCCAGGCGAACGGCGTGGCGCAGGCGGTCGACGAGGAGCCCGAGATGTTCTGGCCCAGCGCGCCGGGCCCGCTGACCGCCGAGTCGATGGCCGCGGACGAGGACCGGGCGGTCAGCGAGCTCAAGGACTACGCGAGCAAGCTCACCATGGTGCGCGGCGTCCGCTTCGCGTTCCTGGGCAACGGGTGCGGCCACTCCGGCGGCGGCAACCAGTGCCTCACGGCCGCGCGCGTGTCGGAGGATCCTGCGGGCAACGAGTCGCTCGCGATGGGCGAGTCGATCGACAACCGCATCGCGACCGAGCTCAACCCGGCGGGCGTCGAGCCGCTGACGCTCTACGCGGGCAGGATGGCCGGCTACATCAACGAGGTGCTCTCGTACCGCGGGCCGAAGCAGCTGCGCGCCGCCGAGCGCGACCCGTACAAGGCGTACCAGAAGCTCTTCGGGCTCGCCGAGGTGGACGCCGCGGCCGCGAAGGCGCTGGCCGCGCGGCGCGCCAGCGTGAACGACCTGGTCCGGGATCAGATGCAGGCGCTCATGAGCCGGAAGGACCTCAGCAAGGGCGATCGCGAGCGGCTACAGCTCCACTTCGACAGCATCCGCGACCTCGAGGTCGGGCTCGCCTGCGCGCTCCCGCCGGAGCGGGTCGCGGAGATGGAGGCGATCTCGCCGAACGTCGGCAAATTCGAGAACGTGGAGGCCGTCACGCGGATGCAGATGGACATCATCGCGCTCGCGATGGCGTGCGGCGCGACGCGCGCGGCGACCCTGCAGGTGGGCGACGGCAACGACGGGACCGAGTACACGATCCACGGCGTGCGGCAGAAGAGCTACCACAAGATCTCCCACCGCATCGACAGCGACGGCGACGAGGGCCCGCCGATCGAGGGCGCGCAGGAGCTGCACCACCAGATCGACCGGATCCACGCGCGGATGTTCAAGCACCTGCTCGACAGGCTGTCGTCCTACGAGCTCGGCTCGGGGACGCTCCTCGACCATGGCGTGGCCGTGTGGCTCAACGACCTCGGCGACAAGTACCACGCCTACACGAGGGTCCCGTACATCCTCGCTGGCGGCGCCGCGGGCTACCTGAAGACCGGCCAGTTCATCGACGAGCGGATCCCCCTCAACAAGCTGCTCAACACGATCGGCGCGGCCGTCGGCTGCACCAACGGCCAGGGCGGTCCGCTCGACGATTTCGGCGACGAGAGCCTCGCAGGCGGGCTCGTCGACTCGATCATCGCTTGAGGGTCGGGGCGCGGGAGGGGCGGCTCAGCCGAGGAGCTCGACCGCGACCTCGACGGTGGCCTTCTCGCCGTTCGAGCCGCGGAGCACGTCGACCTTCACCTTGTCGCCGGGCTTCTTGCCGTCGAGCGCGTTGTACAGCCCGTCGTAGTCCGTGACGGGCGTGCCGTCGATCCCGACGATCACGTCGCCCAGCACGAGCCCGCGGTCGCCCTCGGAGAGGCCGCGCAGGCCCGCCTTGGCGGCGGGGCCGCCCGGGACGACGCTCATCACGATGACGCCGCGGATGCCGTTGCGCCGCTCGAGGCGGCGGGACTGATCGAGCTGGATGCCGAGGCCGACCTGCTCGGCCTTCCCGGTCCGGATGATCTGCGGGACGATGCGCGCGATCGTCGTCGACGGCACGGCGAAGCCGATGCCGGCGGAGCTGCCGCTCTTCGAGAAGATCATCGTGTTCATCCCGATGAGGTGCCCGCTCGAGTCGAGCAGCGGGCCGCCGGAGTTGCCGGGGTTGATGGCGGCGTCGGTCTGGATCATGTCCCGGATGGTCACCTCGCCGACGCCCTGGACCTGGCGCCCGAGCGCGCTGATGATGCCGGTCGTCAGCGTGTGATCCAGGCCGAACGGGTTGCCGATCGCGATCGCCTTCTGCCCGACCTCCAGCGGCTCGCGCAGGGGCGCGACCTGGATCGGCTTCAGCATGTCCTTCGGGGCGTCGATCTTGAGGACCGCGATGTCCTTGCGCGGCTCGACGCCGACGAGCTTCGCGGGGAACGTCTTCTCCCCCTGGAGCCGGACGACGAGCGACTGGGCGCCGTCCACGACATGGAAGTTCGTGACGACGTGCCCGTCGGTGTCCCAGACGAAGCCCGAGCCCGAGCCCGCGGGCACCTCGACGGCGGTCCCCCAGAAGCGGTCCACGACGAGCCGACTCTGGGTCACGAACACCGTCGAGAGCGCGACGTCGCGGAACACGGCGATCGTGTTGCGCTCGTCCTCGATGAGCGCGCCCTTCGACGGCGGGACGGGCGGCGGCGTCGTGTCTATCGTCGCAGACGCCGCCGGCATGTCGGGGACCTTCGTCGCGTTCGGCGATGGGCCGCTGGGGCCCGGCTTCCCTTTACATCCCAGGGAAGCGGCGAGCGCGGCGACGGCGAGGACGGCGGGGAGTCGAGCGTGTCTGCAGTGGCGCATGCGGCGCAATCTAGCTTGCCATCGGCAAGGCGTCTCCCCTGCGGCGCTCGGCGGGGCGCTGCGGCAGTTTGCCGCGCGCAAAGGATGCGCGGGACGGCCGCGTTCTGACGTCGGCGCGCGTCGGCGTCGGATCGGATCCGGGGATGCAAACGGGCGA
Source organism: Sorangium sp. So ce375 (assembly GCF_051473855.1). Taxonomy (NCBI): domain Bacteria; kingdom Pseudomonadati; phylum Myxococcota; order Polyangiales; family Polyangiaceae; genus Sorangium; species Sorangium sp. So ce375. The sequence goes on along the minus strand of NZ_CP150335.1, from coordinate 5,805,070 downwards.
AGTTGCGGTAGAGGTGGCTTTGACGGATGAAGCCCATGACGCCCTCAGCAACGAAATTTCAGACAACCCCCCCTGTCGCGAAGGAGCCCGTGAAGGTCCTCCTCCTCGAGAACATCCACGCGAGTGCGCACGAGCTGTTCCGGTCGCGATCGTTCGAGATCGAGACGCGGAGCGGCGCGCTGAAGGAGGACGAGCTCATCGCCGCGCTCGCGGGCGTGGACATGCTCGGCATCCGGAGCAAGACGCACGTCACCGCGCGCGTGCTGGAGAAGGCGGACAAGCTGATCGCCATCGGGTGCTTCTGCATCGGCACGAACCAGGTCGACCTCGACGCGGCGAACCGGCGCGGGGTGCCGGTGTTCAACGCGCCGTTCAGCAACACGCGCAGCGTCGCCGAGATGATCATCGGCGAGTGCATCATGCTGGCCCGGCAGCTCGGGGACAGGTCGCGCGAGGTGCACGCCGGCACGTGGAAGAAGATCTCGAAGGCCTGCTACGAGATCCGCGGCAAGACGATCGGGCTCGTCGGCTACGGCCACATCGGCCAGCAGCTCGGGGTGCTCGCCGAGGCGATGGGGATGCGCGTTGTCTACTACGACATCGCCCAGAAGCTCCCGATGGGCAACAACCGCTCGCTGCCCACGCTCCAGGCGCTTCTCGCGGAGTCGGACTACGTCTCGCTGCACGTGCCGGCCACGCCGGAGACGCGGGAGATGATCGGCGCCGCCGAGCTCGCGCACATGCGCAAGGGCTCGTACCTGCTCAACGCGAGCCGCGGCACGGTCGTGGTGATCCCGGCGCTGGCCGAGGCGCTGAAGAGCGGCCACCTCGCGGGCGCGGCGATCGACGTCTACCCGGAGGAGCCCGAGTCGAACTCCGACGGCTTCCTTACCGAGCTTCAGCGGCTCCCGAACGTGATCCTGACGCCGCACATCGGCGGCTCGACCGAGGAGGCGCAGGAGGCGATCGGCCGCGAGGTGTCGCGCGCGCTGACGCAGCTCGGGACCACCGGGGCGACGACGAGCGCGGTCAACTTCCCGAACGTCGAGCTGCCGCCGCTCAAGGGCACGCACCGCATCCTCAACGTCCACCGCAACGTGCCCGGCGTGCTCCGCGACGTGAACCGCATCGTGTCGGACGTGAACGCCAACATCGACAGCCAGGTCCTGTCGACGGACGCCAACATCGGTTACCTGATCATGGACCTGTCGCAGGACGTGTCCGCCGAGGTGAGCCGGCGCATCGGGGCGCTGGAGACCAGCATCCGCACCCGCGTGCTCTACTGAACGTGCGTCGAGCCGGGGCGCCGAGGCGCCCCGCCCGGAGCCTCGGTCCCGAGGGGTGACCCGCCTTGTCGCCGCCGTTCACGATCCAGCAGGGGCCGCGGCCGCCGATCCGGATCGAGGAGGTCGCCAAGCGCGCTCGCGTCTCGCCCGCGACCGTCAGCCGCGTGCTGAACGGCAGGGGCAAGTACAGCGCGGAGACCCGGGACCGCGTGCTGGCCGCCATCGACGAGCTCGGCTACGTGCCGAACACCGCCGCGAGGAGCCTCGCGCAGGGGAGGACGGGCGTCCTCGGGCTGCTCCTGCCGAACGTCAGCACCGAGTTCATCTCGAGCCTCGTGCGGGCCATCGCCGCCTCGGCGGCCGAGGCGGGTTATGACGTGCTGCTCTCCGTCAGGCCGGAGGCGCCGGCGCGGCGCCTCGTGGGGCGGCACAACACGGACGGGGTGCTCCTCTTCGGCCATTACGTCCGGGAGGGCGACCTCCAGCAGCTGGTCCACCAGAAGTGTCCTGCGGTGCTCATGTACCAGTCGTCGCCCGCGGACGTGGCGCTGCCTCACGTCATCATCAAGAACGCCTCCGGCGCGCGCGCCATCGTGGGGCACCTGATCGAGGCGCACGCCCGGCGTCGGATAGCCTTCCTCCACGGCGCCTCGGAGAGCGAGGACTCGACGACGCGCGCGGAGGGGTACCGGGACGCGCTGGCCGAGCACGGCATCGCCGTGGAGCCGCGCCTGGTGCGCCGCGGCTTCGACGCGCGGGAGGCGCGCGCCGCGACGCTCTCGTGGGTGCGCGAAGGGGTCGACTTCGACGCGATCTTCGCGTGGTGCGACCACGCCGCGGCAGGCGCGATGGAGGCGCTGCGCGCCGCGGGCAAGCGCGTCCCCGCAGAGGTCTCGGTCGTCGGCTTCGACGACGCGCCGTCGGCGCGGCACCTCGAGCCCGCGCTCACGACCGTGCGCGCGCCGACGGAGGGCGTGGGCTACCGCGCGGTGCAGGCGCTGGTGGACCTCATCCAGACGGGCAAGGCCGAGCGGAGGATCGAGCTGCCGACGGAGATGATCGTCCGGCGATCGTGCGGCTGCGATCTGTGAGCTCGGAGAGGAGCCGCGATCGGGCAGCCCCCGCCGCGGGGACAGCGCTATTCATTCCAGACCGGGACGCTGACGCGCTCTCCGGCGCTGCGCCGCGACGCCGGGTCGTCGCCCGCGAAGACGACGGTGAACACGACGAACGCGGCCCACAGCGCCGCGAGGTGGTAGATCATCGTGATCCCGCCCGCGGCCTGGTAAATGGCGCTCGACGCGGGAGGGCCGAGGAGCATCCCGGCGGCGTAGAAGACGTTGTAGAGCGAGTTCGCGCGGCTGTAGTCGCGCGGCGCGGTGACGACGCCCTGGAGCGCCAGGCTGAGCGGCGATATCGACGCGAGCGTCGCCCCCGCGATGAACACGGCCGCGCACATCGCGTCGTAACGATCGAGGTACACGAAGCCGAGGATCATCAGCGTGCCGATCGTGCCGAGCACGCGCATGAGCAGCAGGTGGCCGCGGCGGTCGCCGATCCGGCCGAAGACGTTGGTGAAGAGGAGCATGCCCACCGCGAAGTAGGCGGGGATCTGGATCGTCTGATCGCGCGTGACCCCCTTCTCCGCCATCAGGTAGAGCGGGAGGAACAGCACGACCGACGCCTGGAAATAGCCATAGGCGAAGGTCGCGAAGCACGCGGTCTTGATGCGCCAGAGGATCGACGCGGAGGACGCCGAGGGCTCCGCCCCGCTCGCCGCGCCGGCCTGCCCGTGGGCCTCGGACATGCCCGGCAGCTCGCGGTCGAGGCGCGCGAGCACGAGGACCGCCGACATCAGCGAGATGACACACGAGAGGAGGAACGCCGCGGGCATCGAGGACAGCGCGACGATGTGCGGCGCGCAGAGCGGCCCGAGGACGTAGCCGAGCGCCATCGAGACGGCGTAGAGGCTCGTGACGAACGCCTTGTTGTGCTTGTCCGATCGGGCGAGCAGGATCGTCTCGCAGCTCACCCAGATGCCGACCGAGCAAGCCCCGTCGAGGAAGCGCACCGCGGCGATGGCGGCGAAGGTCGGCAGGAAGGGGAAGGCGCCGACCGCGACCGCGTACCCTGCCAGCGCGAGCACCAGGGTGGCCTTCGCCGAGAACCGGCGGATGAGCGTGTCCATCGGCAGCGAGAGCAGGACGATGCCGAGCGCGAAGCACGACGCGAGCAGGCCGATGTCGGTCTTGGTAAACCCGCGCGCATCGAGGAAGACCGCGGTGAGCGAGATGGCGATGCCGTAGGCGAGACCGAGGAGGAAGATCGCGCCAAAGACGAGCCAGATGTTGCGATCAGGGATGCGGCGGAGCATAAGCGCCCGGCAGGTTCGATCGGCCGCTCCGCCGTGTCAAACGGGTACGTGTGGCAGGGAACGCGCCTCGCCGTCGTTGCATTTGGCGTTTGGCGTTTGCCGTTTGCCCTTTGCGCGGGAGCGCCGCGCGCGGGATGGTGCGGCGCAGCACGATCCCGCGCCGTGAGCGCGTCAGCGCAGGAACTCGAGGAGGATCTGATTGACCCTCTCCGGCCTGTCGTAGTGCACGAAGTGGCTCGCGTCGGGGATGCGGGTGACTCGGGCGTTCGGGACCAGCTCCGGATCCGGCGCGGCGAGCTCGGAGCCGAGATAGCGATCGTGCTCGCCCCAGATCACCTGCACCGGGATGTCGATGCGGGGCGGCCTGCCGAGCTCGCGAAGGCTGCCCGGACGGAAGAGCGCCCGGTAGTAGTTGATCATCGCCGTCAGCGCGCCGGGCTGCGACCACGCCTGGACGTAATGGGCGAGATCCTCGTCGCTCACCGCGCCCGGACGCCGCGGGTCGTCCTTCACCGACGCGCGTAGCAGCGCAAAGTTGTCCTTCCGCGCGGCGAGCTCCGGGAGCTTCGGGAGCTGGAAGAAGAACATGTACCAGCTCTTGCGGAGCTGCCGCGCCGTGCGGAACGAGGCGAACATCCGCTCGGGGTGCGGGCAGTTGAGGACCACCAGCCGTTCGAGGAGCGCCGGATACCGCGCGGCGAACTCCCAGGCGACGCCGCCGCCCCAGTCGTGGCCGACCACCGCCGCGGCGCGCTCGGCGCCGGAAGCCTGGATGAGCGCGGCCACGTCCGCGGTGAGCTCGCTGACCCGGTACGCCGCGACGCCTTCCGGCTTGTCCGAGAGGTTGTAGCCGCGCATGTCGGGCGCGATCACGCGGTAACCCGCCTCGACCAGCGCGGGGATCTGATGGCGCCACGAGTACCAGATCTCGGGAAAGCCGTGGAGGAGCACGACGAGCGGCCCATCGCCCGCCTCGACGTAGTGGAGGCGCACGCCGCCGTGCTCGGTGAACCGGTGCGAGAGCTTGGATTCGTCGAGGGTCATCGTCTCTCCTTGTCTCCTTGAGCTGATTCCGTCGAACGGCCGCCGGCGCTCGCCGCACGGTCATGGGTTGAGTCGCTGATCGCTACATGGTGATCCGGGGGCGCGGCGAGAGGGGGGCGAGCCGGGAGGCGCTCAGACGTCGAGGATCTTGCCCGGGTTCATGAGGTTCAGCGGATCGAGCGCCCGCTTGATCGACCTCATGATCGCGAGCTCCTCGGCCGAGCGCGAGTAGGGGAGGTAATCCTTCTTGAGCAGGCCGATGCCGTGCTCGGCGGAGATGCTGCCGTGGTACTTCTTCACGAGCGAGAAGATGGCGTGATCCGCCTCGTGGGTTCGCTTCAGGAACTCCTCGCGCGTGAGGTCGTCGGGCTTCATCACGTTGATGTGGAGGTTGCCGTCGCCGATGTGGCCGAAGAGCGCGATCTCCCACCCTGGATAGCGGGCCTCGAAGAGGCTCTCGAGCTCGGAGCAGAAGCCCTCGAGCTCCTGGATGGGGAGGGACACGTCGTTCTTGTGCGGCAGCCCGGTCGCCGACAGGCTCTCGCTGATCCCTTCGCGGAGCGCCCAGAGCTCGGCGGCCTGGGCCCCGTGCTGCGCGAGCGTGCCGTCGGTGACGAGCCCGCGCTCGAACAGCGAGGTGATCCACGCCTCGAGCGCCTCGGGCTCGCCGCGCTCGACCTCGATGAGCACGTAGTAGTCCGACGGCGCGGAGAGCGGCACGCGGACGTTCCGGTGGCGGCGCAGGCGCGCCTGGCACTTCTCGGTGAAGAACTCGTAGGCCATCACCACGAACGGCCCCGTCCGGGCCTCGCGGAACAGCGCGAGCACGCCGGCGAGGTCGGGCACCGCGAACAGGAACACGTTCAGCGCCTCGGGCACCCGCGTGAGCTTGAGCGTCGCCTCGGTGATGATGCCGAGCGTGCCCTCGCTGCCGATGAACAGCTGGCGCAGGTCGATTCCGGTGTTGTTCTTCTCGAGCGCGCCGTTCAGGTCGAGCACGGCGCCGCTCGCGGTGACGACGGTGAGGCCGAGCACCCACTGGCGCGTGAGGCCGTAGCGGATGACCTTCACGCCGCCGGCGTTCGTGGCGATGTTTCCGCCGACCTGGCTCGACCCCTTCGAGGCGAAGTCGACAGGCCAGGTGAGGCCGTGCGGCGCGACGTGCTGGTGCACCGCCTCGGTCACCGCGCCGGCCTCGACGCGCACGGTCGCGCCGAGGACGTCGACCGGGCCCATCTTGCGCATCCGATCGAGCGACACGACGAGCTCGCCCCTGGCGGCCACGGCGCCCGCGGCGAGGCCCGTGCGGCCGCCGGAGGGCACGACCGGGACGCGGTGCTCGGAGCAGAGGCGGAGCAGCCGCGAGACCTCGTCGGTCGAGCGAGGGAGCGCGAGGGCCGAGGGCCTGGGCTCGTGGACCTTGGTCCAGTCGCGGCCGAACGTCGCGAGATCGGCGGCGTCCGTCGAGAGGAAATCCGCGGGGAACTCGCGCTGGACGGCCGCGAGGAAGGCGCCGGGGAGACCGGGAAGTGGGGTCATGGCCGGCTCGGTACTGCGGCGTCGCCGGGAGGGCAAGGGCATGAGGGGCATCGCGCCGCACGGCGAGACCGGCGCGCCGAGCGAATCGCCTCGCCGGCGGGAGTCGTCGCGGCGAAGGCGCCGCGAGGGCGTTGCGGCGCCGCGATCGACAGGGCATCTTGACCGAGGAGCGCGCATGGACAGGCCGGATCGCGCGACAATCCTGGTGGGCATGGCGGCGCTCGCGCTGGCCACGTGCGAGCGCGCCGCCAGCGAGGCGCCGCGTGGATCCAGCGCCGCGGGCGCCGCCGACGGCGCCGCGGGCGCAGCCGAGGGCGGCGGGGGGGCCGCCGCCCCGGAGCCGATCGCGGCGAGCAGCGGCGCGTCGGGCGCGAGCGAGCCGGGGAGCGCCGGCGGGCAGGGCGGCGCGGGTGGCAGCGGCGCGGGCGGCGAGGGCGGGGCGCTGAGCTGGGAGCCGGTCGAGACGGACTGGTGCTCGGCAGGGTGGATCGGCCTGGACGACCACACCTGCTTCCATGTGCCGGAGTCCGCGCCTCGCGGCGCGCCGATCCTTTATGTGCTGCACGGGGCCATGGCGCCCGACTCGCTGCCCGTGGCCTTCCAGGCCACCGCCGCGGAGGCCGCCGACGCGCTCGGGGTCGTCGCGGTGTTCCCGCGCGGGAGACCTGGACTCTGCACCTGGGATCCGTCCGTGGAGACGTATTCCTGCTGGCCGACGCGCCGTGAGACCGTCGACGCCGCCGCGCCCGCCGTGCTCGACGAGTGGATGCGCGCAGAGGCGCTGATGGAGCGGATCCTCGGCGAGCCGTTCGGCGGGCGTTACGTCATGGGCTTCTCCAATGGAGGGTATTTCGCGAGCTACGTGGCGCTGGAAGGCCTCGTCGCGGTCGACGGCGCCGGGCTCGTCGGCGCGGGGCGCATGGTCATCGAGGAGCACCTGTTCTCCGAGGAGAGGCCACCCATCTACATCGCCGTCGGCGATCTCGAGCTCGCCTCCACGATCGCGAGCGCCGAGAACCTCGCCGACGTGCTGACCCAGCACGGCTGGGAGCACGCGCTCGCGGTGCACCCGGGGCGCGGCCACGAGGTCCACGCCGACGACTTCTCGCGAGCCTGGGAGACCTGGGTCGCCGCGCCGTGAGGGGCCCCGCGCCGCGGTCGCGCGCGCCCGGCGGCGGACCCGGACCGACTCGACAGGACGCGTGACGCTCGCACCGCGGGATGCCCGGAGCGTCCTTTTTGAGCACTCTTGCGTACATGAGCGCAGAGGAGATGGGCTGAGCGCGCCGAGCGGGGCGGCGCCGATCGCCTGAGGACGGCAAACGCACCTGAGTCGTTATCGCTCCTCATCCCACCTTGTCGGCGCGAAGGCTCGACATCGTCGGAGACGCCCTGTCGAGGCGCGCCGCGCCGAGAAATCGGCAGCGCGCGAAAGGCGGGTTATTGCCGGAGCCGCGGCGTGGCGCGAGGCGAGCGCCGAGCGCGCCTGGAAGCGCCTTCTCTGCGCAGTGGTCCGGTTCGGGTGGACGCGCTGGACCACCGCGGGGTCGTGCGCTGTTTAGGAATGTCGGTTTGTCGCTGCCTCGCGCCCGCCGCGAGCACCCTTGGGCGGCAGGCTCTGCACACCAGCTCTCGGGCATGAGCGCTGCTCTCTCCGCAACCCGACTGGCGCGACGGTCCTGTAGACGTCGCGGGCCGGGCAAGGAGGAGAAATGGTCGAGCTGTTGAATACCAGGTTGATGTGCGTCGCGATGGCGTTGGGCGCGCTGACCGCCGGCTGTGCGGTGGGCGAGGCGGACGTCGATGAGAGCGATGCGGACGAGGCCGTGACGGTGGACGAGACCTCCCAGGCGCTGGGTGGCAACGACGGCGGGCGGAGCTGGGGCCCGGGCTCGAACTGGTCGAACTGGGGCAACGGGTCGAACTGGGGCAACGGCCCGAGCTGCGGCAACAATGGGGGCTTCCCAGGCAGCTGGAACAACTCCTGGAACAACCCCTGGAACAACTGGGGCAACTCCAGCTTTCCCAGCTGGGGGGGAGGCTTCAAGCCTTGCGGTGGGAACTCTTGGGGTGGGAACTCTTGGGGTGGGAACCCCTGGGGCGGCTGGAAGCCTTGTGGCGGCGGCGGCGGTTTCAACTCCGGCTGCAACAACTTCGGCAGGTGGTAGCCCGCTAGCCCGGAGTCCATCCGCGGCGACGAAGGCGAGCGCCGGCCCAGGGCCGGCGCGCGACGGGCCCTCGGAACGCGAGGGACCTGCGCACCCGACGCCTGAGCCGCGGGTCGTCTGACGGGTCGCCCGGGGGAGTCACCGGGGCCTTGGCCGAAGGGAGCTCGCGGAAAGCGCGCTGCTCCCTTCGGTCAGGCGCCCCGGGGGCTTCTCCGGGTCGGCTACGGCCGTGCCCCGAGGGCCGCGTTCCAGGGCCCCTCAGGTGTCGCATTTTGGGACATCGCCCCCTGGCGAGCGTACCCGAGCCGGCGGCCCATCAGCTGCCCAGCCCGGCGCACAACCCGGCGCAGAGCGCGCGCCGACGCGCGTTGTCTGCGCCCGTGCCAGGCCCAACCCCACGCGTCGCATGGCGGATCGCTTCTTGCTCACCTTCGGAACGCGCCGCTGCACCGGCGTCCTCGAGGAATGCTCCCCATGATGCGTTTTGCGACACCCGTCTCGCGTTACATGACCTGCGAAGTCATCACGGCGCCCGACACGACGCCGCTGCCCGAGGTGCACCGCACGCTGGGCGAGCGCGCGATCTCTTGCGTTCCGATCGTGGACGCGGCGTCGCGCGCGGTCGGCGTGTTGTCCCGCACCGACCTGCTCCGGCTCGGCAGGTTCGAGACGAAGACGAAGAGCCGAGGGATGCTGCTCACCTTGCCCGACGTCCCGGCGCGGGCGGTGCTGCGCCCGGGCATCATCACCGTCGGCCGCGCGACGCTGGTCGTCCAGGCGGCGAGCGTGCTGCTGAAGCACCGCATCCATCGTGTGTTCGTCCGCGAGGACGAGGCCTTGACCGGCGTGTTCAGCACGAAGGATCTCCTGCTCTCCCTGGTCGAGGCGCGGGAAGCGACGCCGATCGGCGGGCTCATGTCGGCCCCCGCGTACACGATCCCGCTCGACGCGCCGCTCGCGCTCGCGGCCGACCGGCTGACGACGGCGCAGGTGAGCGGGCTCGTGGTCGTGGATCCGGGCGGGTGGCCGGTGGGGATGTTCACCCAGACCGAGGCGCTGCTCGCGCACGGCGTGCTGTCCGATTCACCGGTCGAGGACGTGATGAGCCCGGCCATGGTCTGCCTCGACGTCCGGACGCCGCTCCACCGCGCCGCGGCCGCTGCGCACGCGGCGCAGGCGCGGCGCGTGCTCGTGGTGCAGGGGCGGCGGCTCCGCGGCGTGCTGACGGGGCTGGACTTCGCGCGCGCCGTCGTGGGGACGGGCGTGGTCTCGATGGCCGCGAGATCCAGGGCGGGATGACGTCGGCCGGGCGAGCGCGGATCACCGCGCGGCGGCGCGGGTCGCCATCCGCTCGACCACCCGGTCGGGGTCGGCGGTCAGGCGCGCGGCGAGCGCGCGGGCGGCGGCGGGAGAGGCCGACGCGACCCCCTGGACGGCGCCGAGCCGCGCGCGGCGCGGGAGGCGCGGATCCGCGGCGAGCGCCTGGAGCGCCGTGATCACGCGCGCGGAGGCGGAGGAGCGCGCTGCGGCGCGGCCCGCCGCGGCGAGGGCGCGCGCCCTCACGTACGCCGGCGCGCCCGGATCGCGGCCGATCGCGAGCAGCCGATCGGCGTCGGCGCCGCCGGCCTCGCGGAGCAGCTCGTAGAAATCAGCGCCTGCGGACGCGCTCTGGCCGCAGAAGTGCCCCGCGATCAGCGCCGCGGCGCGCGGCGGGAGCGCGGCCGTGGAGGCGAGGCGGTCGGGGGCGAACGCGCGAGCGCCGTCGCCCGGGGCCGGCGGCGCGGCAGGCGCTCCGCTCGCGGGCGTGTCCGCATCGGCCGGGAGCGGGACGGCCGCGCCGCCGCCCTGCTCGACGATCCCGCGGTAGAGCGCGCTCGCCCGCACGATCGCCGTCTGCTGCGGCGTCATCGTGCCCGAGAAGTCGCCGCCCGTCGGGAACATGAGGTTATCGAAATCGGGGCAGAGATCCATCTGCCTCACGTTGGCGCACCGCGAGGTGTCGTCGAGCGGATCGCCGAAGGCGGGGTCGAACTCGGTTGTGTGGAACAGCCCGGTGAAATGGCCGAGCTCGTGGCGCAGGATGGCGGTGTCGATCGAGGGCTCCTCGAAGAGCGTGACGACGATGCCGCTCAGGTGGGTGCCGTGCTCGACCGCGACCGCGGGCGCGGCGGGCGTCGCGCCGGCCGCCTGGATGAGGCCCCCGTCGAACGCCGTTATCGCGATCACGTTGAGGGCCGGCCTGCCGGGGGCGCCGGCCGTCTGCTCGAGCAGGTCGGGGAGGAGCTCCTCGTCGATGACTTCCCACTCCGAGCCGAGGTGACGGAAGTTGATGCTGCCCACGCCGAGGCCCGCGTATCCGCCGTACGCAGCGTTCAGCGCGCGCCGCATGTACTCTTCGGAGATCGCGTCTCCGGCGATGAAGGCGTTGATATCGATCTTCCCGCCGTGAAAGCGCCCGTCGAGCGTCTGGCGGTGCCACACCGAGAGGCGCGCCGGCGCCGCCAGGCGACCGGTTCCGCCGTTGCCGAGCGTGATCCAGTAGATGCCTGGATCGAGCGGCGCGGCCGCGTCGGTGCCAGTCTGGGGTATGGCCGCCGCGCCGATGCCCCGGTGGAAGAACACGGCCATGGTGCCTGGGATGGAGTAGTCGGCCGCCAAGAGCCGCCCGTCGGGGCCGCGGATGCTCTCGATCCCGACCGGATCGAAGCTCGGCGGTGAGGCCACGATCTCGGCGACGGCCGTGAAGCCGAGGGTGCCTGGCCGGACGGTCACCGGGATGGCGCCCGCGAGACCGACGTTGTCGTGCTCTTCCTTGACGAGGGGCGGAATCGGCGGCGCGCCCCCCTCGCCGACGCCGCCTTGACCGGCCCCGCCGCCTTGACCGGCCCCGCCGCCTTGACCGGCCCCGGACGGGCCTGGCGCCGCGGAGCTCGTGGGGTCTCCGGAGCTCCAGGAGCCGCCGGAGCCGTCGGCCGGCTCGAACCCGTCGACCACCACCCTGCCGCCGCAGCCGCCCGCGATGAGGGCGGCGAGCGCGCCCGCGGCGAGGCGACCGCCAACGCGCACCCGCGTTGCCCGGCGCTCGCCGCCCGGCGTCACGTCCACGCGAGACGGACCGATGGCGCTCGACGCCGGCGCAAGCGACTCTGACATAAGCACGCTCCTGCGATCGGTAAGGGCCCTCCCTCACCGCGCGCGCAGTATGCGCGGGCCACCGCGCGGTGTCACGCGCCGCGCACGCTCGTGACCGCGCCGGTGCGCGAAGCGGCGCGAGCGGCGCTCATTCCACTTGCTTGACGCGCATTATCACACGACCTGGCGATTCTTCCGTCGCGCCCTCGAAGCGCTCGATGACCACCACGAAGCGCGATACGCCGTCCGCGCCCTGGACGAGCCACGCGGCGTCCTTGGCCGGCGCGGGGGGGGTCGCGCCGGGATCGAGCCACCGCCCCGTGAAGGCGGTCGCGATGTGGTCGCCGCGGTAGGGGACGGCGGGAGCGGTGACGGTGGCATGGTCGGCCGCGTCGAACCGCGCCTGCTCCGACGCGGCGGTGCGCGCCTTGACCTCGGCGAGCTCCTCGGAGGCCGACGCTCCTTCCTGGAGGTCGGCGGCGCGCGTGGTCCCGGGGCCGCCGAGCTCGCCGTTGACGCTGACGAGCGTTCTTCGGAAGCAAACGTTCCAATCCGTCGACGCGCGCGCCTCTCCCGGCGTGAGCATCAGCTGCCGGTTCCCCGCGAGGTCGAGGCAAGCGCTCGGCTCGGTCTCGACCGCGTCGATGCCGCCCGCGGTCGCGTCGAGATCCTGGATGTCGACGGTCGGGCCGGGGCCGTCGGGCAGCACCTCGGCGTAGCGGAGCTGATAGAGCCCCGTGACCGGCGAGCCGTTTACCTCCCCATAAAAGGAGAAGATCTGGAGCTTCCAGTACCGCCCCTCGTGCGCGATCGCGTGGACGTGGTAGCGGCTGTAGGCGACGTGCGCCTCGCCGTCGTAGGCGTACCAGCGCGAGAAGGCGCCGCCGGAATCGTCCGTGAGCAGGAAGGGGGTGTCCGGCAGCTCGCCCGCTCGGTAGTCCTCGAGGCCGATCGGCAGCGCCCCGCCGTCGCCGGGGCCGCTGAGGCCGCTGTTGGTGAAGACGTCGTAGCCGGACAGCGCGAGATCCCAGTCGGTGGACGCCGAGCCGTCGCCCGCGGGGACCACGATCTCCGGCGTGGCGAGGCGGAGGAAGACGCGGCCGGGGGCCGGCACGTCGACCTCGAGGAGCGTGCCGTCGTCCGTGGTCCCGGGCGAGCTCCCGCCGCTGCACGCCGGGGTGAGCAGAAGGAGCGCCGCCGCAACCGATGCCTTTGTCATGAGTCCTCCCACGGTAGCTCGGCGCGGACGCCGACATAAAAGGTGCGCCCCTCGAGGGGCCGGTGATCGCCGCGGCGATCCGGGTCCTTCTGCGCGCCAAGCAGGTTCCTCACGCCGATATACGCCTGCGAGGAGGGCCAGAGCGGCCGCGCGAGCCGCGCGTCGAGCGTGGTGAACCCGGGCGCGCGCAGATCGTCTTCGATGAACGCGCCGCCGATGGTCCGGAGACGGGCGACGAGCTCGAGCTCGAGCGGCAGATCGGCGCGGAGCGCTGCTTGGGCCGTGTGCGGCGGTTTGCCGGAGAGCGGCTGTCCGGGATCGGCGGTGTCGTCTCGTGTCCAGAGGTAGGCGTAGCCGGCCTCGATGCGGAGCCACGGCGCGGGCTGGAGCGTGGCCGAGAGATCGAGGCCAGCGGTGCGCGCCTCGGCGATGTTCATGTAGGTGTACGTGTCGACGCCGCCGGCGGAGGTCTCGAGGGGTGACGGGTCGACGTCGATCAGGTCGTCGACCCAGTTGGCGAAGGCGCCCGCGCGCACCGTGAGGCCCTCTCTGGGGATCCACGTGACATCGCCGTTCACGCCCCACGACGTCTCGGGGGAGAGCTCCGGGTTGCCCTGGAGGATGTAGCCGAGGCTCGAGTGGTCGAAGGAGAAGCCGAGCTCCTTGGCGCTCGGGGCGCGGAATCCCCGCCCGCCGGACACACGCAGCGTGAGCGACGGCGCGGGCCGGTACGCGAGGGCGAGGCGTGGGGCGATGACGCCGCCGTAGCGGAGGCGGAGCTCGCCGCGAATGCCGGGCATGAGGGTGAGCTCGTCGGTGAGCTTCCACGCGAGCTGGCCGTAGAGCGCGGCGCTGCCGAGCTGGGTGTCGGGCACCTCGTCGATCGGCGGCGTCTCGACGGTGCCGGAGGTGGACACCTTTGTGACCGTGAGCACCTGGTCGAGCGTCTCCACCTCGGCGCGCGCTCCGGCGACCCAGGTGCGCTGTCCGTCGGCGATGGTGGCGATTGCCTCGTAGCTGTGGAGGGTGCCTGAGCGCTCGCGCAGCTCCTCGTCGGGCGAGCCGCGCAGGTCGCGGCCGCTCGACCTGAAGGCCCATTGCCGGCCCGCGGCGAGGCGCAGGTTGGAGCCGCCGCCGAGGTCGAGCGTCTCGGCGAGGTGCAGGGTGACGCGGTCGGTCACCTCGGGGAGGTCGTAGAGGTAGACGCCGAGGACTGGCCACTCCTTCTGCTCGATGCCGTCCTGCTCGTCGTGGATCCAGCGCGCGCGGAGCCGCAGGTCGATGCGCTTGCCGAGCGCGGCGCCGGCGCGAAGGCCGAGGAGGGTCTGGGAGCGCCTGGGCAGGGTGGTCGGGGCGTCGGCGACGGGCTGGGCGAGGTTGTCGCTGGGCTCGACGAGGGAGAGGCTGTCCTCCCGCTGGAACGAGGCGTCGGCGCTGGCCCAGGCGCGCTCGCCGCGGTAGGCGCCCGAGCCGTGGAGGAGGAGCCCGGCGCGGCTCCGGCCTTCAAGGCGGGCCTGGCCGCTGAAGCCCGGGTGGTCGGGGGGCGCGGAGAGGACGTTGACGACGCCGCCGATGGCGCTCGTGCCGTAGAGGGAGCTTGTCGGGCCGGTGACGAGCTCGATGCGGGAGACGTCGCCGAGCGGGAGGGAGGAGAGGTCGATGGCGCCGCCGGCGTCGCCGATGACGCGCTCGCCGTCCTCGAGGACGAGGACGCGGTCGAGGTCGAAGCCCTGGATCTGGATGGCGCTCGGGTTGCCGAGCGCGCCGTAGGCGCTCGGGTTGACCTGGACGCCGAGCTCGCCGTCGAGCGCCTCGCCGACGTTTGTGGCGCCGCGGCGCTCGGCCTCCTCGCGGGTGACGACGCGCGTGCGCACCGTGGCGCGCTGGCTGCTCTCGGGGGTGCGCGTGCCGGTGACGACGACCTCGAGGGGAGGCGGCGCGGGAGGAGGAGGCGGAGAGGGCGGAGAAGGAAGAGGTGAAGGGGAAGGGGGTGAAGAGGGAGGAGGCGGAGAAGGAGAAGGAGAGGGAGGAGGCGAGGCGGAGGGCGGCTCGGAAGGGGGCTGCGCGAGCGCAGGGCGCGAGAAGGCGGCTGAGAAGAGCGCCAGGAGCGGGCAGCAGGCGAGCAGCGCGGCGCGCGTCAGGCGTCGACGCCGGGGCACGGTCCTCCCTGGGACATCGGAACGGCAGGCTCGAGGCGCGGGGACGGCGGCATGGGGAGAGCTCGGCCTGTGCGGCGTTCGGCGGATGGGGTGAGGTGAGGTGGGGGGATGGTCGCCCGATTCGGGGCGGTCGTCCAGCGGTTCAGGGGCGGGCGGCGGGCGGCGGGCGCGGGCGGGCGGCGGACGCATCGCCGGAGCAGGGAGGCGCTTGTGCCGGGGAGGGCGGTCCGTGCCGGACGAGCGGCTGTGCCGAGCGACCGAGGCCCGGCTGGTGGGCTTGCGGTGCGCTACGAGAGACCAGGGCGCGTGGTCGAAGCGCGCCGCGGGGGCCGCGGCGCGGAAGCGGCCCCCCGGCGGACCCTGCACGGGCGAACCCTGCACGGGCGATGCGAGTTGGGCTTGCATTGCTCGACGACGGACGGTAGGGTCCCGCGCCGAATCGCCGGTCCCCATCGTCTAGCCCGGCCCAGGACTCAGCCCTTTCAAGGCTGCTACGCGGGTTCGAATCCCGCTGGGGACGCAATTTGCTAATAATTCCAAGCGCTTAGCGACGCGTTGAGCGTCGGCTGGCGGCGCAGGTGGATGCCCGCATGAAGGGCGGCAACGCTATTGGGCCTCCAGGTCTCCGAGCGCTCCTTCTCCGGATTCAGGACCGAGCAGCTCCACCTCGCTCCAGAGCGCGTCGAGATCGAGCGAGAGTCCCTCCAGGCCAGGAATACTGCCGACGATCCCGTCGGCCGCCGAGCGCGCGTGTACGTAGCGGCGGTCGGTTCCTAGCTCGAGGAGCTCGAGCGTCCTTTCCTGCGGGTCGATGATCCAATACCAGCGCACCCCGAAAGACGCGTACTCGTGGAGCTTCTCGACACGGTCGCGGCGTGCGTCCCGCGGGGTAGGAGAGACCACCTCGACCATGATGTCGGGCGGAGTGTTGATCGTCCCGCGCCGAGGTGGTTTGCGGCTCTGAGGCATGTACGCAGAGGCGTCGGGCTTCCGGCCAGAGACAGCGCTCACCGCGTACTTCGCTTCGGAGCCCAGCACGAGCCCGCCCTGCGGGATGAGCCAGCCCCCGAGCACCCTGATCACCCAGGCCACGATCACTTCGTGAACGGCGTCCGGCACCTCTTCCTCCACGAGCCGCCCGTCGACGAGCTCGCCCGGTTCGTCTTCAGGCAGGCTGGTCCACTCGGCGAACGTGACCCTCCGCTCGACCGCGATCCCGGTGAGTGCGCTCTGGCTGATCACCTCGTCACGGTAGCACAGCGTTCCGCGTGCCGTCGTGTCGGCGTCGGAGCAGGGCGCCCCAAGGTCGAGCTTGGGGGAGCTCGGCGCCCCAGTCCCCAGGGTCGGGACGATCTTCGCTGGGATCGCTGAAGATCACCTCCTCATGGAAGAAACTCGATCTCCTGCAAGCAATAGGGCCGCTCCGCGGAGACGCCGCTGGCCTGGCAGCGCGCGACGAGCTCGTTCGATTGGACGATCTGGGGCGATGCCTCGGTGTAGCGCAGCCCCATCACGTGGCCGAGCCAGGGCTCCTGGCCCATCGCGTACACGAAGACCTGGCGGGCCCCGAGCAGGTCGACGATCTCGCCGGCGCGCTGCGCATCGGATCCGCAGAGCCGTCGAGACTGGTCCATCTTGCGCGCGAGCGGCGCCATCATCAGGGGCCCGTAGGCCCAGCTCATGGGTGCCCCCTCGCACTCCATCCCCAGGAAGAGCGTGTCGACCGCTCCGAACACGTCCCGGATGCGCCGGTACAGCATGGGCTCGAGCGCATTGGAGTCAGCGGCCGCGACGATGGTTTTTTCTTGCAGGCGCACGAGGTAGGCAAGCTTGGCGCGGATATTCAGATCGCCGTGTTCGCCGAAGAAGGGCAGGCCTACGATAGCGCCGCCCTCGATCTCGATCTCCTCCAGCTCATCGAGCTCGACCACGTTGTCGAAGCCGATCTGGCGCAGCGCGAGCCGGAGGGAGGGGTCTTCCAGCGAACCGTTGCTCCGCGGCACGATGACAGTGCCGAAGCGCGGCCGGATGGCGAGCAAGGTCTCGAGCATCAGGTGATCGGCGTGGGCGTGCGTGATGAGGACGTAGTCGATGCGCGCCGGCAGATCATCCAGCGTGTAGCGGGGCAGGTCGGTGGGATAGCGGTAGCTCACCGACGGGTCGGTCAGGATGGAGACGCCCCTCGATTCGATGAGCACGCAGGCGTGGCCAAAATAGCGGACGCGCACCCCATCCCCCTCGTAGCGCGGCGGCGGCGGCGGCGGCTCGTCCGTGAGGAACGATCGGACCAGCTCCTCTTTGTCGGCTGGAGCATCGAGGAGCTCCTTGTAATGGTCGAAGGGCGCGGGGCGCGCGCGCAGCTCGCACAGCTCGCGCACCGCCGGGGCGCGGAAGGGGCGGCGCAGGAGCAGGCTCGCCTCGTCCTCGAGGCGCGGGGTGCTGAAGATGAACGAGCGCTCGTCCCGGTTCATGCGCCACAAGAGCAGGCTCTGCGACGCCTCGCGGTAGTACGGGCTACGGTAGAGCATGGCCTCGACGAGGCGCGCGGAGGGCTGATTGCGCAGGTCGTAGCAGAGCTCGACATAGCCTCGTAGAGGCTCGGGGACCCTCGGGTAGAGCTCCTCCAGAGACATGCCCCTGTCGTGCTCGCTCAGCAGGCCGTCGAGCGCCTTCAAGGCGGCCGCGAGCTCGACGAGCGCTGCCTGCTCGCGCGCCGTCACCTCGAGGAGGCGCTTGATCTCGGGCACCTTGTCGACGCCGTGGTTGATGAACGGGCCGCCGATGAGCTGGGGGTTTTTCAGGGCCGCCACGTGGAGCATGGGTTTCTCCACGAACGACTGCATGATCTTGAGGTGTTGGTTCGCCACGTAAAGCGGCGCCGTGGACGGAGCGATGAGGTAGAGCCAGGCGTACCACTGCGATACAAGCGGCTCCATTACCACATTTGACCGGAGATACAGTTTGTCTCGGTTCACGTTTTATCCTGCTCTGCGATCTCGGTGCTCCCGGGCCGCGTCCCCAGCGCGCCGCGCAGGACGCGCGCGGCCCGACACGCGCGGCTGTCGGAGCATGTCTGAGTGATTCCCCCCGACCTCATAAAGCGCGATGGGGCGCGCAACATGCCTGGCCCAGCCCCCGGTGGGATCCTCGAAGAGGCTAGCGTCCTGCGCCTCCATCGCCTCGACAGCGTAGAAGGGTTCGGCCTCGCCTTCCAGCCCGCGCGCCTGAAACGCGTAGATCGGTTGATCTTCGCCGAGGACCCCGTCCAGGACGACTACTGCGCCCTCGGCGGCCACTCGCTGCTCGCCGCTGTCCCCCTCTATTGCGTTCACGCCATCGGTAGTCCGGTCTTTTCGTACCTGCCCCCTCGCCGAGCAGTTCGTTCCAGATCGAGGTGAGCTCGAGCTCGAGCCGATCACGTGGGGCTGCGCGCAGGGGGCCCGCATCTGGCGGCATGGCGCCCGATGCGTGCGCCGATCGGCCTTTCCGTTCGGCGTCAGCGGCCAGGTCTCACGGCCACATATGCCCCGGGAATCATCTATGCCGGCAGCGTTGCGCCGAGGTCCGCCCGCGCATGGACGACGATCCCTCAGCCGCGCACACCGGAGAAGATCACCGCGACCCGGCCGGCGGCCACCGCGGGCTCGGCGGCGAGGAGCTCGAATAGCGCGGCGAGCCCCGCCGAGCCGCTCGGGCCGACGGTGATCCCGGTGGCGTCGCGCGCCAGTGCGTTTGTGCGGGCGAGCGTGGGCTCGGAGACCGTGATGGGGTATCCGCCCGTGACGAGCATGCCGCGCACCACGGCGAGCCAGTCGTACGTCTCGTCGTCGATGATGGCGCGCGCCAGGCTGCGCGGCTCGCCCTCCCAGGGCCACATGAAGTCGGCGCGGTGGGCTGCCGCGTGGTGCAGCGCCTCGGCGATGAGCGCGGGATCGGCCGCGCGGATCCGGGAGGCGCGGACCGCGAAGGGGGCCGCCGTGTCGTCGCCGAGGCGCTCGAGGATGCGCGCGGTCACACGCTCCCAGGCGCGCTGGAGCGGGGAGACCGCGCCGGACTGCACCGCGTGGAAGCGCGGCAGCGCGGAGATCCGGCCCAGCGCCAGGGCATCAGCGAAGCCTTGCATGATCGCCGCCGCGAGAGCGCCGCCGCCGACCTGCACCAGCACGCGATCGAAGGGCGGGCCCTCGTCCGCGAGCTCGGCGCCCAGGGTGGCGCCGCCGTCGATGGCGAGGCCGATCTCCGTGCCCTGGCACGCGAACGGGAGCGCGCCTTGGGCGACGGCACGGCGGAAGGCACTCACGCAGGGATCGCCGGCAAGCCCGGGCGTACGTGGGCAGACAATCCCCTCGGCGCCGAGCTCCGCCAGCCGTGCGAGGACGTGGGAATCTGCGTCGGGCGGGATATAGGCACGGAGAGCACGGCCCTGGGCGTGCGCAACCACCGCGGCGGCGAGCGCCGCGTTCCCGCAGCTGGCGATCGCCAGCGACGCGCGGCGCGGCGGCGCGAGGCCGAGGCGCTCGATCACCTCAAGGTAGAGGAGGATCCCCATGAGGTGCCGCGCCTTATGTGAGTCGCCGACGCCGCCGGTCTCATCCTTCACCCACACGCCACCGCCTGGCGCGAAGCCCAGCTCTCGGCTCAGCGCCTCGCTATAGGCGAGCGGCGTGACGCGGAAGCCACGCCCGCAGGTCGACGCGAGCCGCACGTCGAGGCGGTCGACGAGGGCGAGGTACTCGGCGTCGCCGAGCCCGCCGGCGAGCGCCGTATGATAGGCATGGAAGAGCGCGCGGTATCGCGCGAACGGGCTCGCCTCGCCGCCCGCAGGGAACGAGAGCCCGCGCCCGTCGAGGACGCGCTCCATGACATGATCGATGCAATCTCCGTCCGTCGCGCGCCCGCAGCGGAACGGGTAGGGCTGCTCGCGCAGGGGCGGGGCGAGGGTGCCGCAGCCGGAGCAGTGGAGTGAGGTGGCGGCCATGGTCAGCGTCCCACGACGCGGCCGTTCATCGCGTCAACGAGCCCTGGGATGCTGCGGTGCCGTGAAGCCACGGAGGTCGAGGACTGATTCATGGTGATCCTTCCTGTAGCCAGGCCGGCCGACGCTGACGAAACCTACGTTCATTGGTTAACCGGGGCTATCAACCACCTTGGTATTGCATAGCTCGGCTGGCCTGGCGTGCGATCCTGCGCGGCGAGGTCGCGGGGCAGCACCTTGCGCATCGTGGGAGACCCTCGCCGCGGTCGATGAGGAGCGACGCGGAGACAATCGATCCGGGGCACCCGGAATGTCGAGGATTTCGTCGCCGGTACGCCGCTGCTCACGACGTCGCGCGCCTTCGCATCGTCGAGCCTGTAGGCCATGCCCTGCGCAAGACTTCCGGTCTGGCCGGATTCAGAGCTGACCGGTCGGGATATGTGCCCGCTGGACGACGAACTCGATTTCCGGAGGATTGTAATTCCATTTCTTCGAGATCTTTCGGAGTCCATTTGAGGCGAGCTCACAGGTTGACATCGGCGACTCATGCGGTCTATGCTTTAGCGCGTGTTCGCCAGGTGGGTTCGCTGGTTCGACCCAGAGGGAAGCACGGGGATGGCATTTCAACGAATCGCTGTTGTTGGAGCTGGCGTCATTGGGTCTGGCGTGGCCCACCTGCTCGCGGGTGCTGGCATCGACGTGGTTCTCATCGACAGCGACGCGCGACAACTCGGGCTGATGATGGGGAGCGTCGCCAAACAGGCTCGCTTCTTTCGACTGCTCGATAAAGCGGCGGCTCCTCCGAACGACGTGGCCGTCCGACTCCACCCCACCACGAACCTCGACGCCCTCGCCGACACCGAGTTCGTGATCGAGAACATCACCGAGGACTGGGCGCTGAAGCGCCCGCTCCACCAGCGCATCGATCAGATCGTCGGCCGCGATGTCCCGGTCGCGGCCAACACCTCGGCGATCCCCATCACCCGCATCGCTTCGGCCCACAGCTCGCAAGCGCGGGTTGTGGGAATGCACTTCATGAACCCGGTTCCGCTCATGCCGACAGTCGAGATCATTCGCGCCGTGCACACCAGCGAGGCCTGCTTGCGCGCCGCCTGCGAGCTGGTTGGACAGGCAGGTCGAAGCGCGATCGTCGTCAACGATTCGCCCGGCTTCGTCACCAATCGCGTGATGATGCTGTTTGTCAACGAGGCGATGTTCCTCGTACACGAAGGGGTGGCGTCGATCCAGGACGTGGACCGCCTGTTCAAGACCTGCTTCGGCCACAAGATGGGCCCGCTCGAGACCGCGGACCTGATCGGCCTCGACACCGTGTTGCGCTCGCTCGAGGTGATCCACGGCGAACTGGAAGATGACAAGTACCGACCGTGCCCGCTGCTCAAGAAGCTCGTCTACGCCGGCCACACCGGGCGCAAGGGCGGTAAAGGCTTCTACACCTACGACTGACCCGAGCCGGCCCCCACCCACCCGAATCGATCGAACCTCATGCCCGACGACTCCATCAAGGGCTCCATCCGCACCATGATGTCGCGCTCGTTCAATGGCCGTGCGCTCGGGGACGACGACGACATATTCGCCCTCGGCTTCGGCAACTCACTCTTCGCAATCCAGCTGGTGGCCTTCATCGAGCGTGAGTTCAACATCGAGATCGATGGCTCCGACCTCGACATGGCGAATTTCAAGAGCATCGACGCGATCGCGAAGCTGGTTCAGTCGAAGCTGGACTCCGGGGCGTGAGCGTGCTCGACGCTCACGCCGACTACCGCACGAGCATCCAGGCGTTGGCCCGGAAGCATGTACGGCCGGCGGCGGCGACGATCGATCGCGCGCAAGCTATCCCGCCAGCGACGATCGACGCGCTCGTGGCCGAAGGCCTGTTCGCGAGCGGCTTCCCGACCCGCTTCGGCGGGACCGTGGAGCGCGGCCGGCAGGCCGTCGACGCGTGGATCCGCCACGGCCTGCTCCACGAGGCGCTCGGATACGAGAGCGCTTCGGTCCAGGGTCTGCTGAACGTCCACCACATGGCGGGGACCGCCATCGTCCGCGGCGCGTCCTCCGAGCAGAAGCAGCGATGGCTGCCGCGGCTGAGTTCGGGCGAGCTCCTGGCCGCGTTCGCGATCACCGAACCCAACGTCGGGAGCGACGCCGCCGCGGTCGAGACCTGGGCCAAGAGCGACGGCAAGCGCTTCGTGATCTCCGGCTGCAAGCAGTGGATCACCTGCGGGCAGATCGCGCATCTGTTCGTGGTGCTGACCGGCTCGGACCAGGGGCCCTGCGCGTTCATGGTCCCGCGCGCCACCGACGGCCTGCGTATCGAACCTATCCACGATATGCTCGGCTGCCGCGGCTATCAGCTCGCGCGGATCCACTTCGAGGACTGCTCGATCCCGGACGACCACCTGCTCGGCTCCCCGGGCCTCGGACTCAACTACGTGGCTGCGGCTGGCCTGGACGCGGGGCGCTACAACCTGGCCTGGGGCTGTGTCGGCCTCGCACAGGCCTGCCTCGACGCCTCCCTGGTACACACGAGCTCGCGTCATGGATTCGGAGGTCCGCTGAGCGACCTCCAGCTGGTCCAGCGGATGATCAGCCGGATGATGACGGACATCCACGCAGCCCGGCTGATGTGCCAGAGCGCGGGGGAGCTCCGCGGCCGGCTCAGCCCGGACGCGGTCAAGGAAGCAGCGATGGCCAAGTACTTCGCGTCGACGATGGTCAACCGAGTAGCCTATGACACGGTGCAGCTGCATGGTGCGCGCGGCTGCGGGCCCGACCAGCCGATCGAACGCTGGTTTCGCGACGCCCGGATCATGGAGATCATCGAGGGTAGCACGCAGGTGCTCGAGACCATCATCGCTCGCTATGGCTATCGGCAACCGTCGTGACCGTGCGGACCTATAATCTCGGGGCGGCCGGCCCGTCCGCTGTACAGGCGATCGTCGAGGTTCTCCAGCTCGACCGCGACAACGTGGTGCGGGTCGAGCACGACGCCGCGACCGGCTCGCTGCTCGTCGAGCTGGTCCGGCCCGAGACCGCAGAGCGGATCGACGCGGTCGTGCGGAGCATGCTCCGGATGCACCGGCGCATCTCCCCGAAGGTCGTGCGTGAGCATCGGGTCGCGGGCGTCGAGATCCAGGCCATCGACGAGGAGCTCGCGGCCTCGCCCCACCTGCTCTGCCTCGGAGCCGGGCTCTGCGGCTTAGCGGGCCCGCTCCTGGCTCTGCTCCGATGGTTCGAGGCACGCTTTCGATCGCTCGCAGCGAGCTTCGGCGCGGAGGAGCACCACTACCCGGTGCTGGTCCTGGCCGAGATCCTCGAAGAGGTCGGCTATTTCACTCACTTTCCGCAGCACGTTACCTTCTGCTGCCACCTGCCTGACAGCCTGCCGGTGCTCGAGTCGGTCGCCGCCGACGCGCGGCAGGCCAAGGGGAGCTTCACCGAGACCTTCGCGGATCGGCTGTGTCCGCCGCGCCACGTGCTCACACCGGGAGTTTGCCTGCCTTGCTACCGACAGCAACGCGACGTCGTGCTCGGGCCAGGCGAGGTGCGCACGTTGACGATGCAGAACCACGTGTTCCGCTACGAAGGCGCGACCTTCCGCCCGCTGACCCGAGCCTGGGACTTCAGCGTCCGTGATATCGTGTTCTTTGGCAGCTACGAGCAGCTCCACGATCTCCGTGAGCAGGTGGTCGATGCCTGCATCGCGCTGTGCCGAGAGCTCGAGCTCGACGTCCGTGTCGAGCTCGCCAACGACCCCTTCTTCCTCGATGCGAACCGGGACAAGGCGATCTACCAGCGGATGGGCGAGGTGAAGTACGAGCTGCTCTTCGACCTCCCGCACCGTGGCCAGCCGCTGGCGGCCGCCAGCTTCAACCTGCACCGCGATTTCTACACGAAGGTCTACGGCACGCGGCGCTCGGATGGTCAGCTGGCCGAGAGCGCTTGCGTGGGCTTCGGCCTCGAGCGCTGGGTCTACGGGTTCCTCAGCCAGAAGGGTCTCGACCCGCGGCGGTGGCCCGCGCTCGTGCAGGGCTCGTCCAAGCCATCAGGCCAATGACGACCGATTCGCTAGAGCGGCGGCTGAAGCTCGCAGGGGACGTTCGTTACGCGTGGGAGCGCAACGTGTGGAAGCGCATCGGGAGCTCCGGGCCGCTGGCCCGGGCGGCGATGAAGAGTGGCTGGGCGGCGGTCGAGGCTGCGAAACACATGAGCCGCATCGCCATCGACCTGGTCGAGTGTGTGCGCACGCGCAGCGTCGTGCCCGAGCTCGGCGACGTCGAGCTCGCCCTCCACGACCTCCACGAGCCCGTGGCGCAGCATCCACGCTTCGCCTCTCACGTGGAGGATCGGGCCAACAACGCGATGGTGGCCATGCACGTCGGGGTGGATCTCATCCGCGACCGAGGCCGCTATTACGTGCTCGAGAACAACATCGGGCCGTCGATCAACGAGCGCCGGCGGGCGCTCTATGATCTCCCCCTCGATCCGATCGTATCCGGGATGGTTCAACAGGCGACGGGGATGGGGTTCAAGCGCCTGGTGCCGATCGCGCTGCGCTGGAAGGACTTCCACCTCGCCGAGTTCCGCGCCGCCGAGGCGCGGTTCGGGGTTCGTGTCGATCCGGCGGTCTGCCCGCTGCCGAGGGAGCGCGTGCGTCGCATCGTCGGCCTGCCGGTCCCGCTCGAGCCCGATACCCTCTATGTCGTGCACAATGGCCTCTGGACCTCGGCGATCCGCTTCATCGACAACAAGTGGCTGATGTCGCGCTGGCTGGCCCAGGCCCTGGAGCTGCTGTTTCCAGACACGAATCTGGCGCTCCCGCGAACGCGCGAGGAGCTCATGTCTCCCCTGGTCGACAACGGTCCCCGCTGGCCGAACCTCATCGTCAAGCTCGCCGACGGGCAACGCAGCGAGCGTGTCGTGGCCGCGCGATTCGAGACCGAGCAACAGGCCCGCGAAGCCCTCGGCCTGGTCCCGGGCGGCTCCCCGCCGCCGCGCCTCCGCCAGAGCCTGCTCGATATGCTGATCGGACGAGATCGGATGCTGTTCCAGGATTTCATCCCGCCCGAGCTCGATGCGGCTGGCTGCGCCCAGATGATCCGCTTGCATATGTTGGTGAGCCCGAGCGCGAGCAGCTTCTTGAGCGCTCACCTGCGCGTCGCCCGTATGCTGGTTCCGGAAAGGGTCCCGAGCGGCCTCCTCGAGGACGGCACGGCTTACATTTTCAACGAGGCTGAGTACCGCCTACTCCCGCCAGGCTACGAAGACGAGATACGGGCCGTCGCCGACCAGCTGAGCCAGGCGATGCACTTCGGCATCGCGAAGACCTTTCAGACGCGCGTGTCGCTTGATGCCGAAGGACCGAGTCGGCCGGAGCGATCGCGTCCCCTGGGAGCGGCGCCGCGAGCTCAGCCAGGGCGACCTCCGAGTCGGGGCTGAAGTGCGTCGGCCAGCACGGCCACGTTGGGCTCCTTCATCATGGTGACGTGGTCTCCGGGAACCCTACAAACGTCGACCTCGGCCACCGTCCCCCAGCCGAGCGTGGCCAGATCTGCCTCGGATAGCTCGTGGTTGGCCTGCTCGGCCCGGAAGAGCACGAGCGGGACCGGGCAGGGTCGCGGTAGGTATGCCCGCCGTGCGAGCCCATGGGCCTTGCTCACGTTCAGCAGGCGACGGATCCGAGCAGGCCCGTGTCCGATCGGGAGCGCGTCGATCTGGTCCAGCGCATCCACGACGTTGTCGAGCTGCTGATCCGTATCGAGGTCGAGCAAGGCATCCAGCCCGAGGCCCGTGGACCGGCCCGTGAAGCGCTCGATGACCTCGACCATCTCGACGAGCGCGCGAGCATCGCGTGTTCGCTCGTCGGGGAGCTCTGACGTCCGCGGCGACCGCAGCAACGCATCGAACAGCGCCACGAGCTCGACTTTACGGCCAGCGTGGTGGAGCAGGCTCGCCATCTCGACGGCGATGAGCCCGCCGAGCGAGTGGCCGGCAAGCCGCACGGGCCCCTCGGGTTGTACTTGCACGACGAGGTTGACGTAGTGCTCCGCCATTGCGCGGAGGTCGTCGTGGGGCGGCTCGTCGTCGTCGAGCCCGCGGGCCTGGAGGCCGATGAGCGGCGCCACGCCGCGGAGCCGCCGGACCAGCGGCATGTAGTTCCACAGCATCCCGCCACCTGGATGGACGAGGAAGAGCGGGACGCCTTCGCCCGGGGCGAGCGTGACGAGCGAGCTGATAGGTCGGTCTACGCGAGCCAGCGCCGCGAGGTTTTCGATCGTGGGTCCTTCGACAAACGCCGCGAGCTGAACCCGAACCCCGAGGCGGGCCTCGATCTCCGCGAGGAGGTGAAGGGCGAGCAGCGAGTGACCGCCCAGCTCGAAGAAATTATCGGCGACCCCGACCGGCTGGACCTTGAGCAGGGCTTCCCAGATGGCGACCAGCGCGAGCTCCGTCTCGTCGCGCGGGCCGATGTAGCGACCTTCGAGCGCGGTCCGCTCGGGCCCCGGCGGAGGCAGGCGGAGTCGATCGAGTTTGTGGTTGGCCGTCAGCGGCAGCGCGTCGAGGACCACGAACGAGCTCGGGATCATCGGCCCGGGGAGGCTCCGGCGCAGGAAAACCGGCAGGCGCCCGATGTGGATCCGCCGGCTCCTGGCGGGGACCACATAGGCCACGAGCGTGAGACCGGAAGGCCCGTCCTCGCGAGGTACCACCGCGCAGCTCGCCACGTCCGGGTGTTCGCTGAGCGCCGCGGCGACCTCGCTCGGCTCGACGCGCACCCCGCGGATCTTGATCTGGTGATCGATGCGGCCGAGGAAGCGCAAGAGCCCGTCGGCATCAAGCACGCCTCGGTCACCCGTCAGGTACAGGAGATCGTCAGCGCGCGTGCCCCAGGGGTTGGGGATGAAGCGCCGCCGCTGCTCGTCGGGCGCGTTGATATAGCCGAGGCTGCGGAAGGGCGTGTGGATGGCGATCTCGCCGGGCTCTCCGAGCGCGCAGAGCCGCCGCTGCTCGTCGAGCACCAGCACCTGCGTGTGCGGCAGCGGCCGTCCGAGAGGCTGGATCCCTTCCTGGACCGGGGTGGAGACGATGTGGAAGAGCTTGGCGAGGCTCGTCTCGGTCGGCCCGTAGAGGTTGACCACCGCGCCGCTACACCGCGCTCGCCAGCGCTCGACCACGCTCGCGCTCAGCGGCTCGCCGGCCGAGAACAGCCAGCGCAGGCCGTCCAGGGAGAGCTCCGCCGGACCCAGCAGCCACGACGCGAGGACCGAGGGCACCGTGTGCACGACGGTCACCCTTTCGTCCGCGAACCAACGAAGGATCCGCGGACCGGCGAGCGCGTCGAGGTCGACGGGCAGCACCAGGGTGGCTCCCGAGCTGAGCGCCAGGAACATGTCGCGGAGGACAACGTCGAAGCTGAGGCCGGTGAGCTGAGCGCAGCGATCCCCCGGGCCCACGCTGAAGGTCGTCCGCTGCCAGGCCAGGAAGTGGGCGAGCCCAGCCGTCGTTCCCTGCACCCCTTTGGGCACGCCCGTGCTCCCCGACGTGAAGAACACGTAAGCCGGCTCCGCTCGGTCTGCGACCCGCGGGACGCGCGCCAGGTGGGTTGCGAACGAAGGCTCGGGTGATGAGCGCACCTCGTCGAGGTCGATGAACGCGGCGTCGCCGAGGTCACGGAGCTCTTCGGGCCGCGCGCCCGTGTACAGCACCGCGCGCACGCCTGCCTCGCAGCACATCACGCGGCGACGCTCGGGCGGGAGATCCGGGCTGAGCGTCAAGAGCACGCAGCGGCGGAGAAACACGCCCGCCATGGCCGTGGCCACACGAGCGCTCCGGGCTCCCGCGACGGCCACGACATCTCCTGGCCCGAGGCCCCGAGCCTCGAGCAGATCGGCGACCCCTGCCATCGCCTCGGCGAGCTGGCGATAGCTGAGCACCGTGCTGCCCTGCGCGAGCGCGATGCTGGCCGGGGCCTCGGCGACGTGACGAGCGATGGCATGGACGAGCGGCTCGTAGTCGTCAGGCTCGATCGGCTTGCTCGGGTCGGCGTGAGCATCGTCAACCTTGCACAGGTCGAGCTGGGCACAGGCTACGTCTGGCTGTCGGCACGCCTCGGCCAGAAGGGCCTGGTACTGGGCGAGGAACATCCGCATCCGAGCGTCGCTGTACCGCTCGCTCGGGTAGAGCAGCTCGAATTCCAGGGCATCGTCGAACTCGGTGACGGAAAACTCCATCGAGAACTTGGCGCCTCGCTCGGGCGGAGTCTCGAAGCGAGCGTCGAGCCCCGGAAGGTCGAGGCGCCGCGTCTGGCGAGGCGTCAAGTTGAAGACGGTCTCGAAGAGCGGGTGGCTTCCCGCGCTCCGCTCCGGCGCGAGCTCCTGCACCAGGCGCTCGAAGGGGATCTCGATGTGCTCGAGGCCATCGAGGAACGCCCGCCGAACCCGGGCCAGGTTGTCGCGGAAGCTCAGCGTGCCCGAGAGCTTGGCCCGGAGCACGAGCGTGTTGATGAACAGTCCGACCATCGGCTCGGTCTCGACGCGGGAGCGCCCGCTGACCGGCAGGCCGACGATCAGGTCTTCGCGCTCGGTGAGCCGCAGCAGCAGCACCATGAAGCCGCATAGCAGCGTCACGAACAGGGTCGTCTGTTCGTCGCGCGCGAGCTGCTCGAGCGCGGTGCGGAGGCCCCGGTCGAGCGCGGCGCCGCAGGTGCGGCCGCGTGACGCTCGGCCCACGGCGCTCCGGCGATCCGGCGGAAGATCGAGCACGGGCGGCGGGTCCGCGAGCTGCACGCGCCAGTAGCCGAGCTCTCTCTCGAGCCCGCCCTTGTCGAGCTTGTCGCGCTGCCAGCGGGCGAAGTCGCCGTACTGCACGGGCAACGGCGGCAAACCCGGCTCGCGCCCACGGACCAACGCCGCGTAGATCTGCCGCAGCTCGGCCATCACCACGCCGAGGGACCAGCCGTCCGCCGCGATGTGGTGCATCGCCAGCAGGAGCGTGTTGTCGTCGTCGGCGACCCGCACGAGGCTCGCGCGGAGCAAGCGCCCTGCGCTCAGGTCGAATGGCGTCCGGCTCTCCTCGGCGAAGAGGCGCTGGCGCTCGGCCTCGCGCTCGTCCGCAGCGAGGGACGAGATATCAAGCTCGCGCAAGGGCGCCGGGGCGGGATGATGAATGACCTGCACCGGCCGGCCATCCCGCGTGGAGATGCTGGCCCGAAGCGGCTCGTGGCGGGCGACGATCGCGTCCAGCGTCGCCCGCAGCGCGGCGCGGGCGAGCGAGCCGCGAAGCCTCAGGGCGCCGCAGAGGATCCGGGAGGGATCGCCGGGAGACATGCGTTCGAGGAACCACATCCGCTCCTGCGCGAAGGAGAGCGGGACATCAATGCCCGGGGATTGCGGGCCGGCCACGAGCTCGACGCGGTGCGGGACCATCTCCTGCGTGCGTCGCGCGAGGCGCAGGAGCAAGAGCTCGCGCTGCGCGGGGGACAGGTGCGCGAGCTGCCGCTGGAGCTGCTCGCTGCTGGCCTGCGCGGCGGCCTCGATCTCCACCGCCTGCTCTTCGGGGCTGAGCTCGGTGTTGGGGTCCTGGGTCCTGCTCGTGCTCATCGGCGGCCCCTCCGTCTACGTTCGGCTCAAATGATCTCCTGAGCGAGTAGCCGCTCGACCTCATCTGGCGAGAGTCCTTCAACCTCAGCGAGCAGCGCTTCGAGGAGCTTGGGCTCGGCCTTCTCGGTGCGTCGGTGGGCGATCATCCTGGCGAGCTCCGCGATCGTCGGAGCCTGGAGGAGCTCCGAGAGCGACATCTCCACGTGAAGGCGCGCGTAGAGCCGCGCGTTGAGCTGGGTCGCGAGCAGGCTGTGGCCGCCGAGGGCGAAGAAATCATCGTGGACGCCGACCTCTGCGATACCGAACAGCTCTTGCCAGATCTCGGTCAGCTCACGCTCCAGCGGCCCGCACGGCGCCACGAGCGGCGTGCCGATGTCCGGGCGAGCGTGGAGCTGCGTCGAGGTGCGCGGAGCCTCGGGCGCCTTGCCTACCCACTGCCGGAGCCGCTCGTGCAAGTCGCCCGAGGAGACCACCACGCGCGCGAGGTCGCGCTGGGCCAGCACGCGCATGCAAGCCTCGGCGCCCTCCGCGGGGCTCATCTCGAACTGGTTCACGCTCGCCCCGAGCCCGTGGATGACCGGGCGGACGTCGTCGAGCCGCCAGCTATCCCAGTCGATGCTCGTCCATGGAACCTCGCTCGCCCGCCGCTTGCGTGCAGCGTACGCGTTCATGAACAGGTTGGCGGCGGCATAGGCCGCGAAGCCGAGCCCGCCGAGGACCGCCGAGAGCGACGAGACGAGGTTGCAGAAGTCCAGATCACGGCCAGCGAGGATCCGATCGAGGACCAGCAAGCCATGGACCTTGGACTTGAACTGCGCCTGCGCCTGCGCGGCGTCGGCCTGCGCGATCTCGCGAAAGGCCTCGGCGCCGACGTCACCCGCGCAGTGAAAGACGCCGTGCAGCCGGCCGAAGCGCGCGTCCACGGCCCGCAGCGCGCCGTCCATCGCGCGCGGGTCCGACACGTCGGCTTCCAGCACCAGCACCTCGGCCCCGAGCGCCTCGAGCTCGAGGACCGCGCGGATGCGCCGCGAGGTCGCGTCGTGCTCTCCGCGACCGGCGAGCCACGACGCCCACTCCTCGCGCGCGGGCAGGCTGCGGCGCCCGAGCAAGGCGAGGCGAGCCTGCACCTGACGCGCGAGCCGCTTCGCGAGCACGAGCCCGACGCCGCCGAGGCCACCGGTGATCAGATAGACGCCGCGCTCGCGCAGCGGCTCGCTCGCGTCGAGGCGCACAGGCTCGTAGGCCTCGACCCACCGCCGCCCGCGCCGGAAGGCGACGGCCGCATCTCTCGCCTCGCTCGCGAGCTCGTCCAGCAGCCACGCGGCCCTGGCCGCGTCGTCGTCGGCGCCCGGGTCGAGCACCCGACACACGAGCCCTGGGTACTCCTGCGGCGCGACCAGCGCTGGACCACGGATCGTCGCCTTCTCGGGGACTAGCTCGTCTTGACCGTCGACCTCGAAGAGGTGATCGGCGACCACGAAGACGCGCTCGGGCAGCGCCAGGCCCTCGGCGGTGATCGCCTGGAGCAGGCGCACGAGGCCGAAGTAGCCGCGCTCCTGGAGCCGCTCGAAGCGCTCCGCAGACGGCTCCCCGGGCATCGGTCCCGTGCACAGGCCCAGGTGGACGACGCACTGGGGGCTCGCGCCCCTGACCAGTCCACGGAGTTCGTCCTCGAGCGAGCCCAGGGTCACGCTCGCGCCGCCGCGACGGAGGCCCGCTACCAGCCGTTCGACGAGCTCTGAAGGCTCGGCCAGCACCAGCCAGCTCCCGGAGCAGCCCAGCCGGCGCGGTCGCGCCGACGGCTTCCAGGCGGGCAGGTAAAACCAGTCGGCGACATCGGGTCGACGACCTGTGACCCGGGCGAGCGCGGCCGCGTCCGGAGGGTCATACCAGTGGCGTTCGCGCTCGAAGGGGTAGGTCGGCAGCGGGACGCGCCGCTCGCCTTCCCGCGCGAGGAAGCGGGTCGGATCTACCTCGACGCCGCTCAGCCAGAGCTCACCGATCCCGCGCAAGAGCGCGCTCAGCTCGGGCTGGCCGTCGAACGCCCGCCGCATCGTCGGCACGACCCGGTTGTCGCGCGACCTCGCGGCCCGCTGGCGGATCGCATGCGCGCTCAGCGACTGTCCGGGGCCGACCTCGATCAGCACGCGATCGCCGTCCTCGAGCAAGCGATCCAGCGCGGCCTGCAGCCGCACGGTCCGACACAGGTGCCGCGCCCAGTAGTCAGGATCCGTGGCCTCGTCGCCGGTGATTGGCGCACCGGTGAGGCACGATATGTAGGGGATCTCCGGCGGGCGCAGGGTCACCTGACGCAGCACTGCGCGCAGCGGCTCGGAGATGGCCTCCATCATGGTCGAGTGATAGGCGTGGGTGCTGCGCAGCGGCTGGGTGCTGACCTGGGCCGCGTTCAGCCGCGCGCGCAGGTCGGTGACCAGGCCTTCGGGGCCCGACACCACACACAGCGCGTCCCCGTTCACGGCGGCGAGCGACAACCCCTCGGTCAAAAGCGGCGATAGCTCCGACTCCGCCATGGGCACCGCGAGCATGGCCCCCGTCGGGACCTCGGTTTGGATCAGCCGCGCTCGCGCGGCGACCAGCTCGACCGCATCGGCCAGCGAGAGCACGCCGGCGAGATGGGCCGCAGCAAACTCGCCGATGCTGTACCCGACCATCACGCCAGGGCGGATGCCCCAGCTCTCGAGCAGCCGCGCCAGCGCGACCTCGATCACGAAGATGGCCGGCTGCGCGACCAGAGGGAGGTCGTCCACGCTCGCCTGGGTCTGCCCGCGCGCGCGCGCCATGATCGCCTTGAGGTCGAGTTTGCCCGCGCTCGAGGGCATAGCCACCTCACCGAGCGCGGGCTTCCGCCAATCTCGCCCGGGGTAGAGGGCGTCGCGAAGGTCGATGTCGATTCGGCCTTTCAGCAGCTCGGCACAGGCGTCCACGCTCGCGCGAAAGCCGGGCTCCGTGCAGTAAAGCTCCCAGCCCATGCCTGCATAGTGCTCACCGAGCCCGGGAAACATGAACGCCACGCTCGGCCGCTCGGGGCGCGAGCTCGCGTCCATCCACGAGCTCGGGTCGCGCAGGACCGCGGCCGCGTCGCCGTCTCGCCGACAGAGGGCGACGCGACGGCACTCGAACACGCGCCTGCCACGGCGCAGCGTCGCCGCGATGTCGGGCAGGTCGGCCCGGTCTGCGTCGGCCAGGAAGTCCGCGAGCCGCTCGGTCGCCTGGTCGAGCGCCGCGGGCGTTCGGGCCGACAGCATCAGGAGATCGAAGGGCCGCTCGCTTGGCTCGCGCACGACGGGCGGTGGCTCCTCGAGCACGATGTGGACGTTGGTCCCGCCGATCCCGAACGAGCTCACCCCCGCCCGCATCGCGCCGCTGCGCCGACACGGCTCCAGCTGGGTGTTCACATAAAACGGGCTACGCTCGAGCCCGAGCTTCGGGTTGGGCGAGCGAAAGTGCAACGTCGGCGGGATCGCCCGATGGCGCACGGCCATCGCCGCCTTGATCAGCCCCGCGATGCCCGCGGCCGCGTCGAGGTGACCGACGTTGCTCTTGACCGAGCCGAGCGCGCATCTCCCGCGTGTCTCGTTACCGAACGCTTCGATCAGCGCGGCTACCTCGATCGGATCCCCGAGGGGCGTCCCTGCGCCGTGGGCCTCGACCAGATCAATCGACGCGGCGTCGACCTCGGCCATGCTTACCGCCTCAGCGATGACCATCGCCTGCCCGGCCACGCTCGGCGCCGTGTAGCCGACCTTCACGCTCCCGTCATTGTTGATTGCCGATCCGCGGATGATCGCGTGGATGAAGTCGCGATCCGCGAGCGCGTCCTTGATCCGCTTGAGCACCACCACGCCCGCGCCGTCGCCGGACACGGTCCCCGCCGCGGCGGCGTCGAAGGGGCGGCAGTGGCCATCGGGTGAGAAGATGCCGCCCTCCTCGAAGCGATACCCGCTGATCAGGGGGAGGTGGACCGAGACGCCTCCGGCGAGCGCCATGTCGCACTCGAGCGCCAGGAGGCTCTGGCAGGCGACCTGGACCGCGACCAGCGAGGTCGAGCACGCGGTCCCGATCGATATGCTAGGGCCGCGGAGGTTGAGCCGGTAGGAGGTGCTGGTGGCCAGGAAGGTCGGGTCGTTGCCGATGCCGGTCTGGATGTTCCCTGCGCCCGCGATCAGCGTCTGGTTCGGCCACAGGTTCATCAGCAGGTACATGCTGAGGATGCTGCCCGCGAACACGCCCACGCGCTCGGCCGTATCGGGCGTGTAGCCGGCGTGCTCGAGCGCGGCCCACGCGCACTCGAGGAACACGCGCTGCTGGGGGTCCATCAGCGCCGCGTCGCGCGGGCTGAACCCGAAGAAGCCGGCGTCGAAGCGATCCGCTCCATCGAGCACCGCCTTGGCAGCTACGAACCCCGGCTGCCCGAGCTTGTCGCGAGCGACCCCCGCCGCGAGCAGCTCCTCGTCCGTAAAAAAGCGGATCGACTCGACTCCGGCGCAGAGGTTGCGCCAGAACTGTTCGGGCGAGTCCGCGCCCGGGAACCGGCAGGCCATGCCGACGATCGCGATCGCGCTGTCGGGCTGGCTCATGGGAGGCGGATCCCTCGCTTGCGTACAAGCCTGCGTGCGGAGCTTGTCATCGCGACCTCCGCGGGATCCCGCGCGGCCCCGCTGCCCCTCTCGACGCCAGCGACTCGCGGCGAGCGGCCAGCGCGCTGCGGCGCGCCGCGGCCTTCTCGGCTCCTTCGGTGCGCACGTCGGTCGGCTTGGCCCGGGACAGGTGGCCCGCGAGCAGCTCGACCGTCGGGAACTCGAAAAGGTCGGTCACGAGCACCTCGACGCCAGCCTGGCGCAGGCGCTCCTGGACCTCGATCAGCAGCAGCGAGTGACCTCCCTCGTCGAAGAAGTTGGTCCTCAGCCCAACGCGCTCGATCCCGAGCAGGTCGCGCCAGATCGACGCGACGAGCAGCTCGGCCTCGTTGCGCGGCGTGTCGTCAGCGACAGGCCGGGCGCGGTGGAACCCCAGGCCGCGCAGCGCCTTGCGATCGAGCTTGCCGCTGTCCGCCAGCGGAAGCTCGTCCACGACCCGCACCTCGGCCGGGATCATGTGCTCGGGCAACCGAGTCCGGAGCCGCCGCAGCAGCGCGTCTGGGTCGATGCCCCGACGGGGCGGGACGCTCCGCCGTGGCACCGTGTCGCGGGCGAACAGCTCGGCGTACAAGCGAGTGGCTTTGAAGATGGGCGCGTGGTGAGGCGCGTCGTGTCGAAACGGCACGGGTTCTGCGCCCTGCAGATAGAGAGTCCCATCTACCCCGTAGTCGGGGTGGAGCCGATCCTCACACAGCTCCGCGCGGCAGTGCGCGGAGATTCGATCGCCCGCGCGCACGGCCACGCCGGGGTGGAACGCAGGGAAGAATACGGGCAGCCAGCAGTGCTCGTGCTTGAGGGTGTCGAGCACCGGGCCTGCGCCGCAATCGAGGGTGAGCCAGACCAGGAACCCGTGGAGCGTCCCCTCCCGCTGAACCTCGAACTCCTCGGCGCCATGGCGCTCGGGGTTGACGGGGGCGCGAAAGTCGAGCTCCTCGAACACCCGCGGAGCCGCGAGAACGTGCGAGTAGTCGAGCCCACGCACGCTGAGCCGGAGATCGAAGGGGTAGCCGATCTCGGCGAAGATCCGTTCGACGTAGCGAGCCGGCAGCGCGTCGAACGCGAGCTCGGCCAGGAGCGCGGCGGGCAGCTCGACCGGTGCAAAGAGCGTGACGCTGCGCTCGGGGACCATCCGCGCGCCCGGGGACAGGAGCCGCCGGACCCCGTTCATGATCATGGCAGCGCCCTCGCAGCCGCCGATCGCGCCGACGATCTCGGATACGCAGACCTCCGCCTGCTCGGGCAGCTCGACGGCCGTGGCGTCGGCGTGGATCACCTCGATCACGTCCGCGAGGCCGAGTCCGCGGACATGCGCAGACGCCTCCTCGAACGTGTCGCGCAGCAGCTCGACCGCGTAGACCTTGCGGGCTCCGGCCTCGACGCAGAGGCGAGACAGGATGGCCTCCGGCCCCGGACCGACCTCGAGCACGACCCTGTCGCGCACGGTCCCCGCGAGCGCCTTTCGGTAGCTCTCGTTGCGTCGCTCGTCGCTGCTCATCGCGTGGTAGGCGAGCTCGTCGTAGACGAGGTATTCAGCGATCGACGGCCACCATTGCGGACCCGGGTAGTCGCGCTTCGCGATGGTCCAGGCGACCAAGCGCGCGCTCGACTCCTCCCCGAGCGCATCGACGGCCGCGGCGCTGACCGAGGGATCCTCGCAGAGCACCGCCTCGATTTCGCCCGGATCGAGCCGAAAGCCGCGGAGCTTGAGCTGCTGGTCTCGACGACCCACGAACTCGATCTGCCCGTCCGCGAGGAAGCGGGCGAGATCGCCTGTTCGATACATCTGCATGCCCACGCCTGCGAACGGGTCCTCAACGAAGGCGGCCGCGGTCTGCTCCGGTCGACCCCAGTAGCCCCGCGCGACGCCAGGGCCACCGACGCACAGCTCGCCCACCACCCCGAGCGGGACGGGCCGGAGCTCATCATCGATGATGTACACCCGCGCGTCGCCCAGCGGCCTTCCGATGGACGGAGGCCGATCCGAGCTCGGATCGGCAGGACCCAGGCTCGCGCAGACCGTGGTCTCGGTGGGTCCGTAGGCGTTCAGGAAGAGACGCCCGGGCGCCCAGGTCTTCACGATGTCCACCGAGCATGGTTCGCCCGCCGAGACCAGCGTCCGCAGGGCAGGCAGCGGGGCCACCGGCAACTGGGCGAGCACCGAAGGCGGAAGCGTCGCGTGCGTGACCCCGAGCCGCTCGATCAGATCGACCATCTCGCGCGAGGGCACGAGCCGATGGCGAGGCGCCGACACAAGGCATGCGCCCGCGCCGAGCGCCGTGAAGATCTCGGACACCGAGGCGTCCCAGCTCAGCGACGCGAACTGGAGCACGCGGCTCCCCGCGTCGATCCGAAACGCCTCGATCTGGCTCCGGACGAGGTGATCGGCCGACCTGTGCGTGACCGCGACGCCCTTGGGCCGGCCGGTCGAGCCCGATGTGTAGATGAGGTATGCGAGGTCATCGACATCGACCTCGACAGCCACCGGCGGGCCATCGGGCAGCTCGAAACCTGGGCCGACCCGCGTAACGCCGCTGACCTGCGCCCTCGGGTCGTCGGCGTCGACGAGCACGTGCGTGGCCCTGCTGTCCGCGATGATCTCCGTCAAGCGGATCTGCGGAAAGCTCGGCTCCACAGGAACGTAGGCAGCCCCCGCCTGGAGCACGCCCAGCACGGTCGCGAGCCGCAGGATCGAGGCGCGCATGCTCACCACCACGCGATCACCTCGACACACCCCCGCCCGGACGAGCCGCCCGGCGATCGCGCTCGCCTGCGCGACGAGCTCTCTGTACGAGATCGACGAGATCGCGCCATCCTCCAGCCCCGCGAACACCATCGCCGTCGCCTCGGGCGACGCGCTGCCGCGGGCCTGAACGAGCTCGTGCAAGGTCCGCGGCGTCCCCTCGAGCGGGCGCTCGCCTCGGCTCAGCGCGAGCAGCTCGGCGGCCTCCTCGGCGTCGACCACCGTCAGATCGCGGAGCCGGCGAGGCTCCGCGGCGCACATCTGGGCGAGCAGCCGGCGCATGTGGCCGAGCAGCCGACGCACCGTGCCGCGGTCGAAGCGATCCTCGTCCCAGCCGCCCCCGAGCCTGCCGGTATCGCGGATCTCGAGCATTACGACGAGGGGAAAGCCCCCCCGTTCGACGAACTCGAAGTCGCCAACCCGCAGCTCGTCGCTGGCCTGAAGGCTCTGCAGATCGAGCGGGAAGTTCTCGAACACCAGCAAGCTGTCGAAGAGCCGCGTGCCGCCCGGGACTTCGCTCCACGACTGGACCTGGCTCAGCGAGACGTGCTCCCGCAGGCGCCCCTCGACCTGTTGATGCTGGAGCTCCACAAGCCAGCTCTCAAGCTCGCGATCGGGGTCGAGCTGGACGCGAACGGGCAAGGTGTTGAGGGTGATGCCCACCATCTGCTCGATGCCGTCCAGCTCAGGCGGGCGACCAGCGACGGCGGTCCCGAACACCACGTCCCGACGGCCGCTGTAACGCGACAGGAGCAGCGCCCACGCCCCCTGAGCGAGGGTGTTGAGCGTCACCCGTCGACGCCGCGCCGCCGCCTTGAGCGCGGCGACCTCGTCCGGCGACATGGGGACGAATTCAAGCCCATAGCCGAGCTCGGAGCGGGGATCTCGGGCGACGTGCTCGATCGTCAGCGGCGTGGGCTCGGTGAACCCGCGCAGCCTCTCCTTCCACCACGCCTCCGCGGAGGGCTGCGCGCGCTGCCAGGCCACGAAGTCCTTGAACGGACGGACCGGAGCGAGCTCGGGGGGCCGGCCCCTCGCATGCTCGCCGTAGCCTGCGAGCAGTTCCTTGAGCAGGATCGGCACCGACCACGCGTCGAGGATCGCGTGGTGCCACGTCCATACGAGCCGATACTCGTCGTCGTACAGGTGGACCAGCACGAGCCGGAACAGCGGTGCGCGGTTCAGCTCGAACCCGCGGGCGCGCTCCTCCGCGCGCAGCGTCGCGAGCTCGGCCGGGTCGGCACGATCCTGCCAGTCGAGGATCTCGAGCGGGAGCCGGGCTCGCTGGCCGACCACCTGGAGCGGCTCCGGGAGCCCGCGCCACGCGAAGGCCGTGCGCAGGACCGCATGGCGCTCCTGCAAGGTCTGCCACGCCGCCGTAAACGCTCGTGCGTCGAGTGACCCGTAGATTGCGAGGCAGAGCTGATGGACGTACACGGCGTCAGCCTCGCCAGAGACGCTGTGAAACAGTATGCCCTGCTGCATCGGGGTGAGCGGATAGGCATCCGGTCGAGCAGTCATCGAGGTCTCCTGATCCATCTCAATCGGCGTCGAACCCGACCTGGGCGATCGCCTGGGCCAGGTGCGCTGCGGATACGTGGAGCTCCGGCGCGACGGGGAGCGGCCGGTTCGGCTCGCGCTGCCGGTCGACATACGCGGCGAGGGCCGCGACGGTCGGGTGGAGGAACAGGTCGGTCGGCCGAAGCTCGATCCCCGTCCGCTTGCAGCGAGCCACGATCTGAATGCTCCGGATCGAGTCGCCGCCGATCGAGAAGAAGTCGTCGCTCGTCCCGACCCGCTCGAGCCCGAGCACCTCGGCCCAGATCCCGGCGAGGTTCGCCTCGGTGTTTGTGCGCGGGGGCACGTGCTCGCGCTCGCCCGCGTTCTCCCGGTCGGCCACGGGCAGGGCTCGCTGGTCGAGCTTGCCGTTGCTCGTCAGTGGAAGGGCCGGGATCGGACAAATCAGGGTCGGCACCATGTACTGGGGCAGCTGCGAGCCGAGGAACGCGCGAAGGGCGTGGCCATCGGGCGCCTCGCCAGATCTCGGGACCACGTAGGCCACGAGCACGCGCTCGCCTGAAGGGTGCTCACGGGCGACCACCGCGGCCTCGGAGATCTCCGGGTGCAGGACGAGGGCGGCCTCGATCTCGCCCGGCTCGATCCGAAAGCCGCGGATCTTGATCATGTCGTCGATGCGGCCGAGAAATTCGAGGTTCCCGTCGGCCCTCCGGCGCGCGAGGTCCCGGGTGCGATAGAGACGAGCGCCCGGCGCGCTGCTGAGACCATCGGGCACGAAGGACTCCGCGGTCCGCCGCGGGTCATGGAGATAGCCGCGCCCGATCCCAAGCCCGCCAAGATAAAGCTCCCCGATGACACCCACCGGGACCGGCGCGAGCTGACGGTCCAGCACGTAAGCTGCCATGTTCCGGATCGGGCTGCCGATCGGGGCGATCGCCTTGGTTTTGTCGATAGCTCGCACGCAGCGGATCTCGTAGTGACACTGGTCGTCGGAGCACTCCGTCGAGCCGTAGCTGTTGAGCAGCGGGATGTCGGGGTAGACCTCGAGCCAGCGCTGGCAGAGCTCGATCGGGAGAGCGTCGCCAGTCGACACCATCCAGCGCAGCGCTGGCAGCGGCGGGGGCCCGTCCTCGGCGCCTGTGACCTCCTCGATCAGCACGTGCAGCATCGAGGGTACGAGCTGCATTACCGTGACGCCCGCGCACTGCGCCTCGCGGACGAGCTCGGCCACATCCTCGGCCTGGGGGTCGCTGAACACTGCCACCATCCCGCCCTGGATCAGCGGGGCGAGGCATTGCCACACGACGATGTCGAACGTCTGGGGCCCGGTCTGGGCGAGGACGTCGTCCGCGCCCATGCCGAGATCCTCGATCTTACCGAGGACATGATTCAACATTCCCGTGTGCTCGACGAGCACCCCCTTGGGCGCGCCGGTCGAGCCCGAGGTGAACATCGCGTAGGCTACATCGCGGCCGTGCGGCGGCGCAGGCGGCTCTCCGCTGTAGCTCGGGAGCGGGCTGTCGATGTCCACGACCCGGATCCCGCGGGCGCTGGCGAACGCGCAGATTTGCTCCCAGAGCTCGAGCCCCGCCGCCCGCGAGCTGACCACCACCGGCGTACGAGCGGCCGTCAGCACCTGCGTGATCCGTTGGAAAGGGTGCCGGGGGTTGAGCAGGAGGAAGCCCGCGCCAGCCCGGTTCGCGGCCAGCATCCAGGTCACGAAGGGAATGTCGCGGGGCAGCAGCACCGCGACGAGGTCGTTGGGCTGGGCACCGAGCTCCGCGAGATGGCACGCGGCCGCCCGAACATCGCGCAGCAGCTCCGCGTATCGAATCGCCCGATCTCCACTGCGCACCGCAACCCGCTCGCCCTGCTCGCGGGCGCGAGCCTCAAAGAGCTCGACCACCGACTGGGCCTCGGGCATCGCCGCCTGTGGCCCCGCAGCGCGGGCGATCTCCTCCCGCCGCTCGACCTCGGTGAGCAGGTTGAGCTCGGCGATCGATCGATCGGGCTCCGCGATGAGCCCGCGCAGGAGCGTCTCGAAGTGGCCAGCCATCCGCTCGATCGTCGCGGCGTCGAAGAGATCGGTCGCATACTTCCACGCTCCGACGAGGCGGCCTCGCTCGTCCTCCTTCATCTCGAGGCTCAGGTCGAACTGCCCCTCTTGCTGCGGCACAGGCAGCGGCACGAGCTCGAGCAGGCCGAAGGGGATCGCCGGCTCGTCAACCGCGGGGAGGACGATCCTGCCCATCTCCTCGAACCTGTGGAAGCGCTGGCGCAACACGAACGAGGTCTGAAAGAGCGGCGAGCGGCTGAGGTCGCGCGGGAGCTGTAGTTGGTCGACGAGGATCGAGAAAGGGTAGTCCTGGTGCGCAATCGCGCCGAGCACGCGCTCGCGCGTCTGGCGGAGGAGATGACGGAACGAGGGCGCCCCGCTCAGATCGCCTCGCAGCGCGACCATGTTGACGAGGTAGCCTACGAGGTCACTGAACTCGGGGCGGTGCCGGCCCGAGGTGGGTGTCCCCACGATGACCTCGTCTTGTCCGGTGTAGCGGTGCAAGAGCACCTGGTAGGCAGCCACCAGCGCCATGAACAGCGTGCACCCGGAGTGCGCAGCCAGCAGCTTGAGCTGCCGGGTCAAGTCGGCGTCAATGACCCGCCTGACGGTGGCGCCGCGAAACGTCTGGAGCGGGGGTCGGGGCCGATCGACCGGGAGATCCAGCGCCGGATGTTCGCCCGTCAGGACCTCCCGCCAATAGGCTAGCTGCCGCGCTCCCTCGTCGCCTTCCAGCAATCGCTGCTGATCGGCCACGAAGCGCTCATAACTGATCGACGGCTCGCAGAGCCGAGGGCCGCCGGACACCTCGGCCCGGTAAAGCTCGCGCAGCTCCTCCATCATGACGATGAAGGACCAGAGGTCGCTCACGATGTGATGAATGGAGAAGACGAGCACGTGCTCGTCTCGGCCGCGCTCGAAGAGCGTGGTGACGAGGGCCGCGCTCGCGGCCAAATCGAAGGGCCGCCGGGCGCAGACCAGCACTGCAGCGTCCAGCTCGGCCTGCGACCAGCCGCGGGCATCGATTCGGTCCAGGAGAACCGGATGATCGGCGAGCTCCTGCTGTCGGAGCTCGCAGTCATCATCAAAGGCGATCCGGAGGCACCCATGGCGCTCCGAGAGCGCCTGCAATGCACGTTGAAATGCGGCGGGATCGAAGTCGCCGAGTACCCGCACGGGGACGACGATGTTATGAGCCCAGCTCTCCGGGGCTAGCTTCCACAAGAACCAGAGAGCAGCCTGCCCGTGCGACAAGGGGAACCAGCGAGGA
Organism: Sorangium sp. So ce375; assembly: GCF_051473855.1. NCBI lineage: Bacteria > Pseudomonadati > Myxococcota > Polyangiales > Polyangiaceae > Sorangium > Sorangium sp. So ce375. The sequence continues at coordinate 5,763,315 of NZ_CP150335.1, read as the reverse complement.
CCAGTCATGTCGCATTCAACCTGATGTCAGCAGGAACATGTCTTTCGCCAGCGCGGTCGGAAAGGCCATGACTTTTCTACAGCCGTGGTTGCCAGGGTCCGTGGCGAAGCCTGGGGCACAACAAGAAGATGTCAACCCGGACCTTTAGGTTGCCAGTCGAATTTGTGTATGCATAAGCCGTCGTGTCGATGGCACGGCCCGCTCCGCCCACTTGTGTCGATGGCGCGGCCCGCTCCGCCCACTCGCTTGCAACCAGCCGGAATCGGCCTTGGTAACAGCCGACGACGGGCGGCCGGAGGTGGAGACATCGCAACGTTCCGTCGTTCTGTCCTCGACACTCGCGGAGGAGTTCACTCTCAAGGCATGCCTGTCGCCGCCAGCGGAAGAGGGGAGGAGCAGATGAGGCGCGAGGCGTGCCGGCATCATCGCTCAAGCGCGTTTTCTTTTTGTCGCAAATTCGCGTTACCATTCGACAGCTGAAGACCGACGAGGCGCCGCAAAATCTCGGTCGGCGAGTTGACTCGAGGCTCCGAGCGGATATGTTGGCCACTGACCCTATGGCAGCAGGGCCCGTGCGCGTGATCGCAGCCTCTGGCCTGTCTGGTGCGGGCAAGACCCAGGTGCTCCGCCGAGCCGCCGAGCTGCTCGGAGGCGCGCCGGTCTTGCACTTCGACGGCTATGCGGCTGTCTCCACCTTCCCCATGGACATGCGGGCCTGGTTGGAAGGGGGCGCGGATGTCGAGGCGTACCAGATGCCCCAGCTCGCACGAGATCTCCGCGCGCTGCGCGAGTGGCGAACGGTGACCCTCCCTGGCGGGGGCGTCGTCCAGCCTGGAAGCGTGGTGCTGGTCGAAGCGCCCATAGGGCGCGAACTCAAGGAGATCGCCGCGCTCATCGACTTCGTGGCGTTTCTGGACGCTCCCTTCGACGTCCTCCTCGCCCGCCGCCTCCTTCGTCGGATGGAGGAGGAGCGCGAGCAGCTCGGCGGGAGGATCCTCGATGTGCTGCGCGCCGATCTGCGCTACCACCTGGATCTCGGCCGGCGCTTGCATGTACACGGCCAGCGCGTGCTGGCTCAGGCCGCGGATATCGTGATCGACAGCACACGCCCCCTGGACGACGTTGCCCGTGCGATGCTCCACGCTGCCGGGCTGCGCTGACCCGGCCCTTCAGGACGGCTTCAGCACGAGCTCCAGGAGGTGCTGGGCCAACCCGTCGAGGACAGGGTAGTCGAGCAGCAGGGTCATCGGTAGCTTGGCCCCCATCCGCGACGCGATCCGGTTACGGATCTCGATCGCCATCAGCGAGTCGAGCCCGAGCACCTGAAGCGGCACGTCCGAAGGGATGGGCGCGCCGCGCATGCCGAGGACATCCCCCGTGATCTGGCGCAGGAGAGCCAGAATCGAGTCCCGGCGCGCCTCGGGCGCGAGCGCGTCGAGGTGGTCTCCAAACGAGCTCGGAGCCTTTGCTATCGCGGCCTTGGCCTGGACGAGATCGCGCCACAGCGGCGTGACCGAGCCCCCTTCGGCGAGCGAGCGCTCGAGAGCGCCGAGCTCCACTCGGAGCAGGACCAGCAGCGCCTGGTCGCGGCCCATGGCGTCGGCCAGGAGGCCCAATCCCTCTTCGACCGCGAGCGCGTGTATGCCCTGCCTCGCGATCCGTTCCCAAGCCGAGTCGGACATGCCCGCGGCGAGGCCCACGCCGGACCAGGGCCCCCAGGCCAGGCTATGGGCAGGCAGGCCGCGCGCCCGTCGGTGCTGGGCGAGCGCGTCGAGGAACACGTTGGCCGCTGCGTAGTTGGCCTGGCCCGAGGTACCGAGCACGCCCGCCGCCGAGGAGAACAGCACGAAGAAGTCGAGCTTTTCGTTCAGCGTCGCCGTATGGAGGTTCCACGCGCCCCTGGCCTTGGCCGCCATGACCGGCCGGAATCGCTGGGCGTCCTGCTCGACGACGATGCCGTCGTCGAGCACCGCCGCGGTATGGACGATGCCCGTCAGCGGCAGCTCGTGGGGAACCCTCGCGATCAGATCGAGCGTCTCGGCCTCGCGCGAGATGTCGGCCGCGACCAGCGTCACGCGCGCGCCGATCCGCTCGAGCTCGCGCACGACGCTCGCAGCCCCTGGCGTCTGGTGCCCCCGCCTCGACACCAGCATCAGGTGTCGTACGCCCTGCTGGGCCAGCCAGCGAGCGACCTGCTGGCCCAGCCCTCCGAGCCCGCCCGTGACGATCACCGTCCCCTCCCTGAAGGCCAGCGGACGGCCCGAGCCCCTCGGCGCGGGGACGAGTCGAGGAACGAGCACGCTGTCGCCGCGGATCGCTAGCTCGGGCTCCTCCGCCGCCCGGGCTAGTGCCTCGGGCAGCCTCGCCAGCGCAACGAAATCGTCCACATCCACGCACGTGAGCCTCCGATCCGGGTGCTCGGATCGGAAGCTGCGAGCGAGCCCCCAGAGCGCAGCCCCGCCCGGATCATCACATCGACCAGGACCCATTGCGCGCTGGGTCACCCAGATCATCGTGGTGTCCGCGCCGCCACGCGCGTGCGTCTGGAGAAGCGCGAGCGCCTGTTCGCCCACCCGCTCAAGCCCGTTCGGGGTCGGCTCCGCACCCCAGACCACGACCACACCCGCGAACCCGTCACCGACGCCATGCTCACGACCGAGGTGGCTCAGCGTGGTGCGCAACACGGCCTTGCGCAGCTCTTCCACCAGCGGCTCCAGCGCGGGGTGCTCGCCCCCGCCGTCGACGACCAGCCACTCACCCGCGAGCATTGAAGTGGCCCCGAGCGACGGCCGCGCTGTCCAGGCGAGCTCATAGATCCAGCGAGCGGATCGATCTTCCTGCCTGCCCAGGAATTCACCGCGGGGAGCTCGGCGGGTTGCGAAGCCTTCGACCTCGATCACAACTCCATCTTCGCCCCAGTACACGAGGTCGCTCGAAATCTGGCTCTCGGCTCGATTGCGGACATGATGCCGACAGTGGCGAGCTCGGGCACCTGGACGCCAGACAAGCCGGTGCAGCGCCATGGGCAGCCACGCCTCGTCCGTGGCGCGCCAGGCCGTGGCCGCCAGACCGAAGCCGTTGTCGAGCAGACCGGGGTCGACCGGACCGAGCGCCCGCGAACCTCGACCCACGGGCGGCTGGAGGCTCGCAAAGGCGGTATCTCCGATCACCCACAGATCGGTCAACCAGCGCCAGCCGGCCGACCAGGCCACGCCGACCGCCGCGAGGGCGTCGAACACCTCGGTCCCGGAGCGCACGGCTTCGCGCGGTAGCTCGGGCGGTCGCGGCGGCGCTCCTCCCCACGTGCCCAGGAGCCCCTGTGCATGCAACATCCAGCCCGCTGGCGCGCTGTCCTCACTCACGAGCTGCGTTGAAATGGTGAAGCGAAATCCGTCGCCCTGAGGGGTGAGCTGAACGTGGATATCGACCTCATCGTCGAGCACCGCGGCCTGCATGAACTGGACATCCTCAAGGCGGATGGCCTGACCGGGCCAGCGCTGGGCGGCGATCGAGAGGGCGACCACGAGAAAGTAGGAGCCTGGGACCACGACTTGCCCGTACACGCGATGGTCCGCCAGCCCTGGGTGATCGCCGAGCCGCAGCCGTAGCACGTGGTGCGCCCCCCCGTCAGGCAAGCCCCGCTCGAGACCCGCAAGGGAGTAGGCCCCCGCGCGTCCGTGAAGCCGCGCCTCGGGCTCGGGCAACCAGTAGCGCTGACGGTCGAACGCGTAGGTCGGGATCTGGACGCGGCGGGCCCCCTGGCCAGCAAAGACCGACTCCCAGTCGATATCGACCCCCTGCTCGAAGAGCGCGCATGCGGCCGTCCATACGCTCTCGACCTCATCATGATCGCGCCGCAGCGACGCCACGAAGGTCAGCCCGGCGTCTGCGGGCAGACAGCCTTTGGCCATCCCGCAGAGCACGGGGTGTGGGCCGAGCTCGAGCAAGGTTCCGACGCGACCGAGGGCGGCCACGCCGTCCATGAAGCGGACCGGCTCACGGACCTGCGCGAGCCAGTAGTCGGGCGTGAGGATCTCGGCCCCCGCGAGCCGACCGCTGACGTTGGACACGAGGGGAATCGTGGCGGGCCGAAACTCAAGCTGCTCGAGCTCGGCTCGAAAGTCGTCGAGCATTGGCTCCATACGCGCGGAGTGGAACGCGTGCGAGACCTGCAGCCGCTGCGAGGGGACCCCCTGCTGCGTGAGCGCAGCCACGACCTGCATCACGCGGCCCTCATCCCCCGAGAGCACGACCTGGGTCGGGCCATTGATGGCTGCCACCGACACGCCTGCGGTCAAGAGCGGCGCGACCCGCTCGAAGGAGGTCGCCACCGACACCATCGCTCCGCCCTCGGGCAGCGCGTCCATCAGGCTAGCCCGCGCGCGCACAAGCCGGCACGCGTCGCGGAGCGAGAACACGCCCGCGACGCAGGCCGCGGTGACCTCACCGAGCGAGTGGCCGAGCACGACGTCGGGGCGGACGCCCCACGACTCCCACAGGCGATGGAGCGCGTATCCGACGGCAAACAGCGCGGGCTGAGCGCGGCCCGTGCGCTCGAGGTCCGCGAGCTTCAGAAGCCCAGGTTGCCCCAGGAGGTCGAGGGCCTCGGCGAGCGCGTCGCCAACCACGGGATACGCCTCGGCCAGGCCCCGCGCCATGTCCGCGCGCTGCGCGCCTTGCCCGGTGAACAAGAAGGCAAGGCGCGCGGAGCTGCTCGGCTTGAGCTCGCGTGTGCGGAGACGCTCGCGAACCTCGTCGGCGTCTCGACCGACCACGGCCAGGCGATGCTCGAAGTGACTCCGGCGCGTCGCCAGCGAGTAGGCAACATCGACTAGCCGCTCCTCCGCGAGCGCCCGGCTCGCGAGCAAGCGCTCTGTCTGCCCGGCCAAGGCGGCGGGGCTCCGGGCCGAGATCACGACTGGCGAAGGCCGGCGCGCGGCTTTACCATCCCGCCGTTGCACGAGCCCGAGGCGGTCGAGCGCCGCCCGCGTCTCTGCCAGCACCGCGAGCTCGTCCTCGCCTCGCCGGACGGAGCTCAGCACCTGCCCGAAGCGGCTGTGCGCCTGGATGTCGGTCTCGAGCGAGCGCCGGTTGAGAGCGTGGGGCCCCACCTCGATGAACACGCTGTGTCCCTCGGCGAGCAGCGCGTTCACCGCGCCCGAGAAATCGGCCGGCTCGACGAAGTTGCGCACCCAGTGCTCGGGCCCGGCGTCGAGATCCTCGAGCCTGCCTCCGGTGACCTCCGAGTAGAAGGGCGCTCTCCCGCGCCTGGGCTCCACGCCTTCGAACGACGCGCGCAGGTCGCCGAGCAACCATTCAACGAGCGGGGAGTGCGGGCTGACGTCGATGCTCACGCGTCGCGCGAAGATCCCCCGGCGGGCGGCGGCCTCGAGCACCTCGTTCAGGGCGACCGGCTCGCCCGCGAGCACCGTGCTGGTTCGGCTGTCGCGGATGGCTCGGAACACGCGCCCCTCGTAGCCGAGGAGCACCTCGGCCGCGGCGTCCCAGGGCAGCCCGATCATGCCCATGCCGCCGAGGCCTCGTTGCCGCGCGACGACGTTCCCGTAGCCGCAAATGACCTGCATTGCGTGCTCGAGGCTGAGCACGCCGGCGATGCAAGCGGCCGCGATCTCGCCCGTACTGTGGCCGACGACCGCCCCAGGCTCGATCCCCCACGAGCGCCAGAGCTCGGCAAGCGCGATGTCGATCGCGATGATCGCGGGCAGGCTGACCTCGATCCGGTCGAGGCGGGATCGCTCGACGGGCGCGCGCAGCTCGTCGATCAACGACCAGCCCGCGATCGCTTGGAGCTGGCGGTCGCAAGCCTCGATGACGGCGCGAAAAGCCGGCTCCGCGTCGAGCAACGCAACGCCCATACCGACCCACTGTGCGCCCTGGCCCGGGCACACGAACACCACGCTCGGGCGCCAGCGACGGACCAGGGCGTGGCTGTTCGTGCCACCGATGCCGAACGAACTCACGCCCGCAGTCGCGGCCGGATCGGACCACGGCTCGCGCTGCGTCTGGACCCGAATGCCGAGCGCGTCGACGTCGATGAGCGGGTTCGGTGACTCGTAGTTCAGGCTGGGCACGAGCTCGCCGTGATGGAGGCACAGCGCCGTCTTCACGAACCCGACGAGCCCAGCCGCGCCCTCGAGGTGCCCCACGTTCGTCTTCACCGAGCCGACCCGCAGCGGCTCCCGCCGGCCGGGCGCGTTCCCGTAGACCTTGCCGAGGGCGCTGGCTTCGATCGGATCGCCGAGCGGCGTGCCGGTGCCGTGGGCCTCGACGTACTGGACCTCGCTCGGATCGAGCCCCGCGCGCTGGCAGGCCTCGCGAAGCACGTCGGCCTGCGCGCGAGCGTTGGGTGCCGTCAGCCCGTTGCTGGCGCCGTCGTTGTTGACCGCGCTGCCCATGACCAGGCAGTAGATGCGGTTCCCTTCGGCGAGCGCCTGCGAGAGCCGTTGCAGCACCACCACGACACCACCTTCGCCGCGGACATAGCCATTGGCGCGGGCGTCAAAGGTGTAGCAGCGTCCGTCGGGCGACAGGACGCCGCAGCGCTCGACCCCGAGCGCGCTCTCCGGCAGGATGTTGAGGTTGACCGCGCCCGCGAGCGCGAGGGTCGACTCGCCGCTGCGCAGACCCTCGCAGGCGAGGTGGATCGCGACCAGCCCCGAAGAGCACGCCGAGTCGATGGCCATGCTCGGGCCACGGGCGCCGAGGAAGTAGGAGATTCGATTGGCGACGATGCTCCGCTGGTTGCCGGTAGCCGTGTAGGTGGTCTGACCTCGGAGCCCTCGCTGATGGATGAGCGCGTCGTAGTCGGACCAGATCAACCCGCAGTAGACCCCCGTGCGACTGTCACGAATGTCCGAAGCTCGAATGCCGGCGTCTTCGACCGCCTCCCAGGCCAGCTCGAGCATCAGCCGCTGCTGGGGATCGAGATCCGTCGCCTCGCGCGGGGAGATCCCGAAGAACCGCGTATCAAAGGCGTCGATGTGATCGAGGAACGCGCCCCAGCGGAGCCGCTCGCTCCCTTCGGGGCGAGCATCGCCGAGCTCCGCGTAGATGGCCTCGGCCGTCCAGCGATCGCGCGGCACCTCGCTGACCGCGCTGACGCGATCTCGCAGCAGCGTCCAGAATGCGTCGAGGGACTCCGCGCCCGGGAGCCGACAGGCCATGCCCACGACCGCGATCGGCTCGTCGACGACCGCGCGCGCCACCGGCGTCGGCTCGGGCTCCCGCCCCGGCGACGCGAGGTAGGCCACGAGCGCGACCATGGTGCTGTGCTCCCAGAGCAACGTCGGAGACACCCGCCGGCCCAGCTTCTCCGACAGCGCCGCCGCCACCTGAACGGCTCGCAGCGAGTCGAGCCCGTGGCGGTGAAAGCTCGCGTCGGGATCGAGGGTTTCGGCTGGCACGCCGAGGGCCGCGGCCAGCTCGGCGCGCACCAGCTCCCCTATCCGCTTCCGTACCTCCAACATCCGATCTTCTCCCCCAGCGGTCGATCCTCGGCCGACTCAGCGAGCGATTCTACGCGAGTTCCAGGGGCCGAGGTCGATCCAGACTGCAGCGTTGCTCTCCTGCGTCGCGGCTACCAGTTGAACGGCCCCTCCACCTCGTGAAGCTTGTCGCCGCCGGGAATCGAGTAGTGGAGCACCAGCGAGAAGCGCGACTTGCCGGGCTTGCGGAGCTTGTCTCCGCCGTGGATCTGCAAGGGGTGCTGGAAGATGACGTCGCCCTTCTTGATCACCAGCGGCTTCCACTCCCTGCCCTCGACAGCCTTCTTCAAGTACTCGGCCTCCTGGTAGCGCGTCTCCTGGTGGCACGTGCGGAGGTTGGTCTGCGGATAGTTGGTGTGACCTGGCCAGAGCGGGACGCGATGCGAGCCGGGGTAGACGGCGAGCGGGCCCGCGTCGGGGTCGACGTCCTCCGCCGCCACCCAGACGCCGACGAGCCGGTTGGCCGGGTGAATGTGGTACGAGCACAGATCCTGGTGGAGGGTCACCTGGCTGCCCCACTTGAACGCGATGGCGTTGATCAGAACCGGGCCGTCGGCGAGGATGAGGTGCGTCATCCGGAGGATGGCGTTCGCCTTGGTGACGGCGAGCGCTGCCTCGCTGTGGGGGTGGTAGTAGTGGACCCGCCAGATCTGGCTGTCGCGCAGGCGGATCCGCTCCTTCAGCGGCCAGCTCAAGAGCTCGGCGTGGTCGACAGGTCCAGGGGATCGGCCTTGGATGTGCAGGCTCATCACCTGCAAGCCGTCGAGGACCTGATCGGTCGTCCAGAAGGAGTCGATGTCGGCCCGGCACCGATCGAGCATCTCCACCTCGTCCGCGCCCGAGAGGGCTCCTTCGATGACGAAGTATCCGTCCGTGACCCACCGGTGGAGCAGCCGCGCCTCGTCCCCGCTGATCAGCCCCTGCGTGAGCCGGGCGTCGATCTGCTCGCTCGCGTCCTCGCGATCGAGCCACGGCACGTCGGTCCGGTCCTGGTTCCAGGGGCGGCCCCGCTGGGCGACGAGCGCAGGCGACGAGCCGTACCACTGCGGCGGGGGATGCATCCGCTCCTTGCCGACCCAGCTCTGGAACGTGTAAGGCTCTGGACTACGGATCTCCATGATGTGCCCCTCTTCCTGGATTGCCATGCTGCGATACCAGGACTGCCGGCGATATCAGCGTGAGCGACATTCCGCAGAAAACTGCGATTCTATCTAATTAGCATTGCCATACACCGGTCCATAGGTTCGCAATGGAGAGCTTCTGGCGCTGCGCGCTCGCCGCTTCGGGTCGAGGCTGTTCCCTAGCTCTTTCTAGGTGGAACATACGCACTACATCCCAGCGTCCGCGTCGAACCGCCCCGAGTGCAACTGCCTCTGGATGCGTTTCTACCAACCACTACCAACTTCAGAGCACCGTACTAGACCGTCAATAGCTCTGTGAGGGAACCATGATCGCTCTGGTTGCACATTGGAAGCTCCGCGACGGGTGTCCGGACGAACTCAGCCAAGCACTGGAAGGCCTCTGTAAGGAGGTCGAGCAGAACGAACCGGGCACGCTCCTCTTCTCGGTTGGCACGCCTGGTGCTTGGCCGCCCATCGGGCCTCCGCCGGACTACGAAGTGGTCGATCTCGCCCCGCAACCTCCTCTCGCTAACGAGCTGGTCTTCATCGAAGTCTACGCTGATGCTGAGGCGTTCGCGGCCCATCTCCGCGGCAGCTTTCGGGTATTCCTCGATCGTCACCGTCATCGCTTCGAGACGCCCTGGCAAGGTCATCCCCGGCCGACGGTGACCTGGATCGATCCGCGCTGGGTGATGTCGCGACAGCCGTGGGCGCTCAGCGTGTCGAAGGAGCGCCATGTCTACAAGGGCAACGCCGCCCGATCCGCGGCCGACTCACCCCCCCGAGACGAGGATGCGATTCCTTGATGGTGGAGGGCTCGGAGGCGGCGTGACCGTCGATTCCGGACGCAGCGCTCCGCAGTCCTGCGGAAACGCCGCGGCAGACGAGGGCGCACGAGCCGACCGGGCGCTGCTGCAGCATAACTTCCCCTGGGCGCACGACGCTTATGTCCGGATCGCGCTCGCGGGAGCGGGCGCGCCGAAGCAGCGCATCCGCCGCGAGGTGGCCACGGAGAACATCGCCGCCACGCTGGCCTTGTGGCTGAGCACGCGTCACCCGTCCGGGCTCGCCGGCAAACCCTTGCTCGAGGTTCGGTCGCAATGATGGATCACAACGGGACCTCGCTGACGAGAGATCCGGAGCCATACATCGCCAATGTACCTGTGGGCGTGCTGGCGACGATCGGGAACACGCCCACGATCCAGCTCGAGCAGATCGGCAAAGGCCAGCGCGCGAAGCTCTACGCCAAGCTCGAGTTTCTGAACCCCGGCGGCAGCTTGAAGGACCGCCCGGCCCTCGCGATGTTGACCAGCGCGCTGGCCGAAGGCCGCATCAAGCCTGGCGGGCTGATCATCGAGTCTTCCTCTGGAAACATGGGGATCGGGCTGGCCCAGGCGGCCAGGTTTTTCCGGCTTCGCTTCATCTGCGTGATCGACATCAAGACCACGATCAGCAACATCAGGATTCTGGAGGCGCTCGGCGCCGAGGTCGAGCTGATCCAGGAGCCGCACCCCGAGACGGGCGAGTTCCTCGACGCCCGAAAGTTCAGGGTCGCGCAGCTGCTCGCCCAGAACCCAGGCGCGTTTTGGCCCAATCAGTACGAAAATCAGGCCAACGTCGATTCGCATTGCAGCAGCACCGCGCCAGAGCTGGTCGCGTCGCTCGGGCGCCCGCCAGATTACGTGCTGGTCGCGACCAGCACCTGCGGGACGCTGGGCGGATTTCAAAAATTCCTCACGGGGATCTGCGCGCACACGCAGATCATCGCGGTGGACGCCGAAGGTAGCGCGCTGTTTGGTCCGCCGGCGCCCGGACGCTCGATCCCGGGGCTCGGCTCGGCGAGCAAGGCTCGGCTTGCAAGCGTTGATTCGCTGCTCATCGACTATGTCAGCACGCAAGACTGCGTGACCGGCGCGCACCTGCTCGCCCAGCGCGAGGCGATCCTGGTCGGCGGCTCTTCGGGTGGGGTCATTGTGTCAGCGCTGCGCCTCGCTCGTCGCGTACGCGTAGGCGCCAGCGTGGCCATGATCCTCCCCGACCGAGGGGAGCGGTATCTCGACACGATATTCAACAGGCAGTGGCTCGCGGTACACTGTGCTGATCTGGAGAAGCGCATGGAGGAGTTCGATGAGTGATCGTGGCATCCTGATCCTCGGCGCCCACGCTGTCTGTGGTCACGGAGCGCAGGCCTCGCCGCTCTCGGGGGTGATGATGCGCATGTAGTGGGGCGGCTCCAGGATCCGTTCGAGATCGCTCTCGAGGCAAATTCGTCGGCTGTCTCGCTCGACCTCGCGGAAGCCAGCGAAGCGGTACGTCACAAACATCATCCGATTTCGGTCGGTTTCGACGAATTCGGAGCGGAGCTTCACGCCGGCGTGCTTGGCTTCGGCCATGACGTAGTTCAGCAGGAGCGACCCGCAGCCCCTCGACATGACCCGGCACGACATGAGCAGGAGCTGGATGGTCCAGACGCCGGGGTCGCGCTGGACGAGCGTGAGCCCAATCTTTCCGTAGTCGCCGTAGCCGTCGGTCAGGCTCGCGATCAGCAGCTCGTGCCGATCGGAGTCCATGAGCTCGCGGAGCTGATCGTACGAATAGGTGATACCGGTTGTGTTGAGCTGGTTGGTCCTGAGCGTCAGCTCCTCGGCGCGGCGCAGATCCTCCTCGCGGGCGCGGGCGATGGTGAAGACCATGCCGAGCGTGGCGAGGAACTCCTCCTTCGGGCCTGCGAAGCTCTCCTCGACTTGCTGGCGCTTCACGTCGCTCAGGTACATGAGGCGCCGTCGCGCCGAGTCCTCGGTGATGAAGCGCGGGTTCATGGCCGGCATGTCGAGCAGGCCGTCGATGTCGGCCGCGTCGAAGCAGCGCACGGCGGGGAGCGAGAAGGAGACCTCGCTGCGCTCGTACGGGTCGTCGTCGATGAAGCCGATGGTGTCGATCCCGATGTTGAGCGCCTCGGCGATCAGCTCGATAGACTGGACCTTCGAGCTCCAGTTGAGCTGCGGGTGGAGAAAATACTGCTCTAGCCCGAGCTCTTCGAGCTTGCGCATCGCCGCCTCGGGCACGTTCTTGCTGGCGACGGACTGCAGAATGCCCCGGCGGTCGAGCGTCAGCACGATGTCCTTGATGTTCGGCCTGAGCGCGACGTTCTCGTCCTCGAGCAGCACCCCACGCCACAGGGTGTTGTCGAGATCCCACACCACGCACTTGATCGTCTTCGCTCTTTCTTCATCCATGGCGGTCATGCACCATCCGATTGATACGCATGATCGGTGAGCGCAATTTGATGAATCTGACTGCTGCCCTCGATGATCTCCATGACCTTCGTGTCGCGCAGCAGTCGCGCGACGGGGAAATCGGCGCTGCAGCCGTTGGCGCCGTGAATCTGGACCGTGTCGCTGGCCGCGCGCGCGGCCGCCTGCGAGGCGAAGTATTTCGCCATGGACGTCTCCATGAGCGCCCGCGGATCGCGCCGATCCTTCATGCGGCCAGCGTTCCAGCAGAGCAGCGCCGCCGCCCTGGTCCCGACCAGCATATCGGAGATCATCCGGCGGATGAGCTGGTGATCGCGCAGCGGGGCGCCGAATTGGCGGCGCTCGTCGGCATAACGCAGCGAGGCCGAAAGGCATGCCTCCGCGATGCCGACGCACCCCCAGGCGACGCTGTAGCGACCCCAATCGAGCGCCGATTGCGCGACGTGCGAGACGCCGAAGCCCGGCTTCGCGAGGAGATTTTCCTTCGGCACCTCGCAGCCCGACAAATGGATTTCTGCGAGCATGGAAGCGCGGGTGCCGAGCATCCCACGGATAGGCCGCTGCGTGAGGCCGGCGCGGTCGGCCTCGACGAGCAGGGCTAGGGGCGCGCCGTTCGAGCGGGCAAAGACCATGAAGAGGTCGGCGATCTCCCCGAAGGTCACCCAGCGCTTGCGCCCGTCGAGCACGTAGGCGTCGCCGCGCTCGACGGCGGTCGTCTCGATGCTGGAGGCGTCGCTGCCCGCGGCGGGCTCGCTCAGGCAGAACGCGCCGAGCGTCGCGCCCGAGGCGAGCCGCGGCAGCCAGCGCTCCCGCTGCGCGCGGCTGCCCCAGCGGCCGACCGCGTGGACGACCATCGAGTGAACCGTGAGCAGGCTGCGGAGCGACGAGCAGCCGCGCCCGAGCTCGTCGTTGAGCACGCCAAAGGCGAGCGCGTCGTCGCCGCGCCCCCCTGCCTCCGGCGGCGCGAGCGAGCCGAGGTACCCACGCGCCGCGAGCGCCTCGATCACTGCGCACGGCATGGCCTCGGCCCGGTCCCACGCGTCGGCGTGCGATCGGACGTGCTCGTCGACGAACGCGCGAATCTCCTCGCGGCATCGCGCCTGCTGCTCGGTCCACTCCATCGTCGACTCCATCGAGCCGTTCACGCGCCCTGCCCGCCAGCGGCAGCGCTCTTCTTGCGCGCGACGAGCGCGGCGATCGCGGCCACCGTCCTGAAATTGTCGACGTCGAGATCCTCGCTGTCGACCTTGAGTTCGAACTGGGCTTCCACGAACGTCACCAGCTGCATCGCGAAGAGCGAGCTGACCAGGCCGAGGGCGAAAATGTCGTCTCCGTCCGCGAGGCTCTGGTACCGGCAGTTGCGCATGATGAAGGATCTCACGAGTTCTTTGGGCTCCGACATGATTTCATTCCTCGAGCTGGGACGCGCGCCTCGGCGCCGCGAGTTTCGACTGTAGGTATAGAAGCGCCGTCCGCGATGCGGCCTTGTCTTGGTCCAGGAACACCGCGCCGTTGATCGTCGGCAGGAGGACCTGGTTCGACACGAAGCCGGGCGAATCCTCGACGACAACGCGCTCCTTGACCATCGCCCCGAGCGCTGCCCGCGTCGTCTCGATGGTCTCGCTCGGGGTATGAAGGCCACCAATCAGCTCGACCATGCGCTTCATCGGCACCAGGTTCACCCACGAGGCCGCTCCGCCTGGAAATGCCGCACAATGCCACCTACATCGTCTTCGATGTCCTTTCGTCCCTGCACGTTGCCGGCTCGCTGGTCGACGCGGGCCCGAGCCGCTCGGCCGCTGACCATCGCTGCCGGCCCCACGCCGCCACGAACCCCATCGAAAACGCATGCAGGTCGGCCAGATGAGGCGGCGAAGGCCGCGCCGCCGTCTGTCCCAACGTTTCAAATCCCGCTGGGGACGCAACTTGTCTGGTTGCGATTGCCGCCGGCGCGCGACGTCCGCGTACCACCGGTCGAGGCGCAGCGACATCGCCGCGAGGTGCGCCCCGTAGGCCCTGATCCGGGCCCAGATGGAGAGATCGCGCTCGCCCGGCAGCGCACAGGAAAGCAGCCTCTGAAGGGGTCGAGCGCGTGACGGTGCTCGTCAGGCGACCGGCCCCATCGCCTCACCCCGGGGGCGCCGCAGCGGCGTGCCCTACGGCGGGCGATACACCCCAGCCCTTCATCCACCTGTTGATGAGGTCCTGGAAACTCGGCTCCTTGGCACACTGGGCGGCGAGAGCGTCAAGAAGCTCCGGTAACCGCGCCCCCCGATTGAGAAGCAGGGTCCTGGCGATGTCGAGGTAAGGCACCACCGGCTGGTAGCGGCCATAACGAGCGCTCCCGAGCAGGTGCAGCGCCTGGTTGTGGATCTCCTCGGACGAGCCGAGAAACAGGCCGTAAAAGAGCAGCGCCACAAGGTTGATCCCGGGCGTCAGGAGCCAGCGCCAGTAACCCCAGTGGAGGGGACCGTCGCCGCTGCGATGGGGCGGGCAATCTTGGACCGCGCCCAGGGAGAGGACCTGGAGCTTGCGCAGCTCCTCGGACTTCGAGGGCATGTTGGACCAGCTCCAGCCGCTCTCACCCTCGCCGGCCAGCATCGATATGGCGTTGGTGATGACGATCATGGTCGGGTTGTTGGCGATGAGGCTGCCGTCGATGTAGAGGTGCTGCCCGCCGTTGTCTCCCGAGCCGACCGGCAGGTAGACGGGGAAAGAGCAGCTCGCGTAGGCGACGTCGACAAGCGAGCGGTCGCGGTTGTCGCGGGCGTCATAGCCGAAGTTGCGGAACGTCTTCGGCCTGCGCCCGGTCACGTCGATGCTGATCACCAGCGCCTTGCGGCGAAGGTCCCCGAACCGGGCGTTCTCGCCGAAATACTCGGTGAGCGTGCTCCGGAGCTTCCTGCCCGATCGCAGCGGCCAGAAACCTGTCAGGAAGCGCGCGATGTGGAACGGCCGGGGGCTGAGGCCGGCGATGAGGTCATTGGAGAACTGGATGCATCGCTTCACTACCTCGAGGTTGGACCGATGGCTGTCCGAGACGTTCTGGGCCAGGTACAGCGCCATCACCGCGCTGTCGGACGCGCCCGCGAACATGTCGATGCTCGCGAGGAAGCCCGGCCACGCCTCTTCGATGTGATAGAGCATGCGCACCTGGAGCGCTGCACTGACCGCGCCATCCAGGGAGAGGATCTTCAGCTCTGTCGCTTCCTGCATGGCCATCGCTCCGTCTCCGCTCGGCCTCCGCCTCTGCTCGGCCTCCGCGCGGCCGACGTGCCCCGCCAAGCGGTCCGCGAGAGCATACGCGGGCGCGCTCGCTCGAGGCAAGCGCGCCCAGGCCCGTTCAGGCGGCGATCTGGCGCCGGGGAAGGACAACGATGAACTCGGCGAACTCGCCGGCCACGGTCTCGACCCGCAGCTCGCCCCGGTGCGCTTTGACGATGTCATAGCTGATCGAGAGCCCAAGACCCGTGCCGCTGCCCGGCGGCTTCGTCGTGAAGAAAGGGTCGAAGATCTTGCCCACGATGCCGGGCTGGATCCCGTGGCCGTTGTCGTGGATGCGGACCTCCACTCGGTCGCGCTGCAAGCTGGTGCGGATACGCACCCTGGGCACGTAGCCCGGTCCGTCCTTTCGCGCCTTGTCCCGCATGGAGGCACAGGCGTTGTCGATGATGTTGAGGAACACCCGGCTCAGGTCCGACGCCACCGCCTCCACCGCGCCGACCTCGGGCGCGTGCTCGGCTTCGAACTGGACTTCAAACCCCGCCTCCTTGCCTCGCAGCCCGTGGTACGCGAGGTTCACGCTCTCGGACACCAGGCTGTTGATATCCACCTGCTCGAGCGAAGCGCTGGATCCGCGCGCGTGGAGGAGCATGCCGTTGATGATGTTGTCCGCGCGCCTGCCGTGGTCGTGGATCTTGCCGACGTTCTGCCGGAGCAGCCCGAGCACCTCGTCCAGCTCCGGATCGATAGCGCTCCCCGGCGCGCGCACGAGCTGCTCGATCTCGTCGGCCAGCCCCCGTGAAAGAGCGGCGAAGTTGGTGATGAAGTTGAGCGGATTCTTGAGCTCGTGCGCGATCCCGGCGGTCAGGGCGCCCAGCGAGGCGAGCTTCTCCTGGCTGATCAGCTGCGCCTGGGTGTCGCGCAGCCGCTTGAGCGCGAGCGACAGCCCGTCATTGCTCTCGCGCAGCTCCCGGGTCCGCTCCTTCACGCGCGTGTCGAGCGTGTCGTAGAGGCGCGCGTTCTCCAGCGAGATCGCCGCCTGCGCCGAGAGCAGCTCGAGCACCTTGCAGCGCTCGGGCGTGAACGCGTCCGCGACCAGGTTGTTCTCCAGATAGAGCAGCCCGACACGGGCCTTCTGCCGCATGATCGGCGTGCACAGGATGGAGAGCGGGCGGGCGCGCGCGATGTACGGATCGGTCTGGAACTGGCTCGATCGCGTCGCGTTCCCGAGCACCACCGTCTCCCCGGTGCGCTCCACGTACCGGACCACGGCCGTGGCCAGCTGATCCTTGATCACCTCGTCGCGTCCCTGATGCACAAGCACGGGCGCGCCCTCGCCGGCGGTCTCCACGACGAGGGGGGGATCGCCGGTGAGGATCAGGAAACCCCGCTGGGCGCCGGCGCTCTCCAGGAGGGTGCGCATGAGCGTATGGAGCAGGTCGCCCAGCACGATCTCGCCGGAGATGGCCTGCGAGGCCTTCATGACAGCGAGCACATCGAGCCGGGCGATGCCCTCGTCCTCGCCGGCCCCGGCGCCGTGAGGCAGGAGGTCGCGGAACTCAATATCGAGCGCGGCGACCTTGGGGGCGGCGCCCCAGCGGACATAGGCGTAGCGCGCGTCCTCGAGGTAAGCGCGGGCCACCTTGCGGCGGCGGCGCGCGAGGTAGAAGCGGCCAGCGAGCTCGTTGGCGAGCGCCTGGATGTGGGTGAAATCGTGCTCGGTGGCCGACTCGATGGCTCGGTCATAGAGCGCCTCTGCCTCCTCGTCCTTGCCGCTGATGCGCGCCGCCTCGGCGAGGACCAGCAGGTGGTGGTGCTCGAAATTCTCGGGGCAGGTCGCCGCCCAACGCCGGAGCTTCTCCGCGTGGGTGTCGATGATCTCTCGATAACGCGCGCGCTCCTCGGGCGCGGCCGCCTCCCAGCGCGCCGTGGCCGCGAGCGGGTAATAGAGGCTGAACGGGAGCTGGTGCACATTGCCAGCCATCGCCGCTATCAGCGGCTCGATGCGCGCGCCGAGCTCGAGCGCGCCGGCCATGTCGCCGCGGAAATAGGCCACCTGTATCTCGAGCAGGAGGGAGCTGGCCTCCGTGCTGGAGGCCCTCTCGATCGGGTGGGGCGCGCCGAGCCCGTCCTCGGCGTCCTCGGGCGCCGAGCCCTTCGCGAGGAGCGACGCGCAGCGCCGGAAATCGCTCAGCACGAGCACGATCTCCATCAGGTTGAAGCGCCGCTCGAGCTCCACGAGCCTGGAGGCGCGCTCGTACACGCGGAGGAGGTTCTCGCCGCGGAGCATGCTCTGATCGAGGGCGTGGAGGGCGGCGTAGCCGGCGTAGAGCAGCGCCCCCGACTCCATGCCGCCGAGGTGCGCCCGCTCCAGGTAGGGCGCACCCTCGCGCATGTGCTTGCGCCACGGGTTGACGAAGCCGCCGAAGAAGTTGCACACGGTCGCCTGCGTGCTCGCGTCGTCGAGGCGCTCGCTCAGGGCGAGGGCCACCTTCCCGAACTCGTAGGCGGACGTGCCGTCGCCCATCATCGCGTTGAGCGCGAACGCGTAGCAGACGTAGCCGATGGAGGAGCCCGGCGCGTTGCCGTGCTGGAGCGAGTACCGCACAAGGGTCATCGCCATGAGCGAGTTCCGGAGCGGGTTGTCGCCGGAGAAGCGGGCCGCCTTCGAGAGGAGCTGGATGAGGAAGCGGTCCTCGGGGGACCGCGCCTCCTCCAGGTCGATGAGGCCGCGGACGGGTCGATCCGCGAGCGCCGCGGCCAGGGCCTGCTGGAGGCGCCCCATCTCGGCGCCGCACGCAGCCTCCAGGTGATCCCGCGGGACGTCGATCCCGAAAAGACGCAGGGCCTCGGCTATCAGCTCGGCTCCCCTTTCGTAATTGCCGCGGCTGATCTGGAGCGCCGCCTCGAGGGCCTGGATGTCGGCCTTCTCGATGGTGGAGCGCGCGTGGCTCAGGGTCCGAGCGAAGGCAGAGGCCGCGGCGTCGAAGCGGCCGAGCAGGTAATTGCACTCGGCGTGTTCGCGGTGGAGCTGGAAGGCCAGCTCGTGCTCGCTCTCCCAGGCATCCTCGGGCAGCAGACCGATGCCCGCTTCGAGGTACTGGAGCGCCGAGGCGTAGGCCGCAGAAGCCTTGGCGCGCGCGGCGGCGATCAGGTTGAGGCGGCCGAGCGCGGTCCGCTCGCCGCGGTCGCCGATCTGGTCGGCGGCGAGGTCGAGGTGATCCACGATGGCGAAGATCCGGCCCTCGATCTTCTCTTTCGGCGTGCTGGCGAGGAGAAGGCGTCCGACGCGCAGGTGCACCGCCTTGCGCGCGTCGGGCTCGATGAGCGCGTACGCCGCCTCCCGGACGCGGTCGTGCAAGAAAGCATAACACGCCGCGTTGTCCTGCATCGATGAGGAGCTCGGAGGGCTGCTGTCGCGGCTCGCGGGGACATACCGGTATCCCTCGCCGACCGGCACCAGCACACCCTCGGTCAGCGCATCCCAGAGGTCCGCCCAGATCTCTTGGGCAGCACGCTCGCTGAGCACGGAGAGCATCTCCAGATCGAAGGTGCTGCCGATGCACGCCGCCAGCGTGATCGCGTGCTGCGTCGGGCCTGGCAGGGCCCGGATGCGCTCGGCCATCAGGCTCGCCACGTTGTCGGTGATCCCCTCCTCCGAGATGCGCGCAATGCTCCAGCGCCACCGCCCCTTCTCGGTGTCGAAGGTCAAGAGCTCGCGCTCGTGGAGCGACACAAGGAACTGGCTTACGAAGAAGGGGTTGCCCTTCGTCTTCTGAAAGACGAGCGCCGAGAGCTCCTCCAGCTCCGCTTCGCTGCTGCCGCCCAGCGTATCGGTGATCAGCTGCTGCACGTGCGCCTGCCCGAGCGGCCGGAGCGTGATCTCCTGGAGCGCGGCGCCTTTCCGCTGGAGCTCGGCGATCGTCTGCGCCAGCGGGTGCCCCTCGTGAAGCTCGTTGTCGCGAAAGGCGCCGATGAAGAGCAGGTGACCGCTGGCCCGGTCGCAGAGCAGCCGCCCGAGAAGACCGAGCGAGGCCGAATCGGCCCACTGGAGATCGTCGAGGAAGATCGCGAGCGGGTGCTCCCTGCGCGCGACGACCCCCACGAACTGCTGGAAGACCAGCGTGAACCGGGTCTGCGCCTCCAGCGCGTCCAGCGCCGGCACCGGGGGCTGCGGGCCGACGATGAGCTCGACCTCGGGGATAACGTCGGTGACCACGCGGCCGCTCGAGCCGAGCGCCTCCTGGAACCGCTCCCGCCAGGCGGCCACGGCGCCCTCGCTCTCGCCGAGGATCTGGCGGATGAGCTCGCGGAAGGCGCTGATGATCGCGCTGTAGGGCGCGTGCCGGTACTGATCGAACTTGCCCACCGCATAATAGCCGCGCCGCTCCACGACCGGCCGCTGGATCTCGTTGACCAGGGCCGATTTGCCGACGCCGGAGTAGCCGCCGACGAGGACGATCTCGGCGGTGCCTCGGCTGACGCGCTCGAAGGCGTGGAGCAGCACTTCCTTCTCGGCCTCGCGGCCGTACAGGCTCTGTGGGATGCGGAACGTGGCGGAGACGTCGTGGCGCCCGGGCGTAAAGTCATCGAGGGAGATCCCGGCGCGCAAGCGCTTCGCGCACTCCTCGAGATCTTCGGTGACGCCGTAGGCGCTCTGGTAGCGATCCTCGGCCCGCTTGGCGAGGAGCTTGAGCACGATGGTCGACACCGCGGCCGGGATGGTCGCCTTGAGCGCGTGCGGCTGGTCCGGTTTGACGGCGATGTGCGCGTGGACGAGCGTCATCGGGTCGGAGGACTCGAAGGGCAGGCGGCCGGCGAGCATCTCGTAGAGGACGACGCCGAGCGAATAGAAGTCGGTGCGATAGTCGATCGCCCGGTTCATACGGCCGGTCTGCTCGGGAGAGAGATAGGCGAGCGTGCCCTTGAGGTGGTTCACGCCGGTCAGCGCCGGCGTCTCGCGGCTGAGCCGGGAGGCGATGTCGAAATGAGTGAGCTTGACCTCGCCGGTGCTCGGGTTGCAGAGGATGTGCGCGGGCTCGATGCTCTGGTGGATGATCCGGCGGCGGTGCAGCTCGCCGAGCGCGCGGGAGATGCCGGCCGCGATGCCGAGCGCGTCGAGGAGGTCGAGGGTTCCCCGGGAAAGAAGCGCGGAGAGCGGCTCTCCCCCGGAGTCCTCCATGACCAGGACCAGGCTTCGGCCGTGCCGCTCCAGGCCGAGCACCCTGGCCACGCCAGGCGCGTCGAGCCGCGAGCAAAGGTCGTAACCGTAGCGGAGCCGCGCCGTCTCCTCGGGTCTCGGGTATTCCTTCGCGAAGGTGCGGATCAGGAACGATTGGCCGTCCCGCTGGGCCCGAGAGAGAACCGTGGTCCCGTCCGCGGCCAGGTTCTCCGTGATGGTGAAGCCCGCGATAGAATACATGCCGTCTCCTCGGTAAGCACACCATCCTACCGCAGGCGCCGTGCGCCTCCAACATGGAGCACGGCCGCCGGCGGCGTGGCGCTCAGGCGAGGTCCCACACAACGCGGACGTGCTTCGGGTTACGGAGGATAAGGTTCGATACGTAGTCCTGCCGCTCGCCGGGCTGGAGGCGCAGGCCGGGCAGGCGTCCGAGCAGCTCCTCGAGGGCGACGCGGACCTCGAGGCGCGCAAGGGAGGCCCCGATGCAGAAGTGCAGGCCGCGTCCGAAGGCGAGGTGCCTCCCTGCGTCGCGGCGCTGGACGTCGAACGTGTCGGCCGCCTCGAACTGAGCCTCGTCGCGGTTCGCCGAGCCGAACAGGAGAAACACGCGGGCGCCCTGGGGAATCCGGACGCCCCCCAGCTCGACTTCCTCCGTGGTGGTGCGGAACATGCCCTGGGTGGGAGCCTCGAATCGCAGCGATTCCTCGACGACGGCCGGGATGAGCCCGGGATCCTCGCGGACCGCGGCGAGCTGCTCGGGGTGGCTGAGCAGGAGGAGCACGGCGTTGCCGATCGCGGTGGTGACGGTCTCGTGCCCCGCGAAGAGCAGCTGCATGAAGAGGTTCACGAGCTCCGCGTCCCCCGCGGGCGGCTCGCCGCCAGGTCCCGCGACGATCACGTGGCTGAGCAGGTCGTCCCGTGGCTCCCGGCGGCGATGCTCGGCGGCGGCGAGGATGTAGCGCTCAAAGGCCTTCACGCTCTCCACGCAGGCGAGCTGCTTGTCGGTGGTCAGGCCGGGCGTGCTCAGCGTCCGCCAGTCGTCGCTCCAGCGCTTCATGTCGCGGCCGTCCTCGAGGGGCACACCGAGCATCTCGAGGATGATCCGGAGCGGGAGCTCATAGGCGAAGCCCTCCATGAGGTCGACGCGGCCGTCGCGCGCGAAGGCGTCGATGAGGCCCGCGGCCACGCTGCGGACGTGCGGCTCCATGTGGGCGATGCGCTGCGGTGCGAAGGACCGGCCGAGGAGCCCGCGCAGCCGGGTATGGGAGGGAGGGTCGTTGTTGACAAGGCTCGGGGTGTGATACGCCGCCGGCAGCACCGCGCTGACTTCGGCCGGGACGTCGATCCCGATGACCCGCGATGAGAACCGCGCCGTGTCCTGCGCGGCCGCACAGACGTCGTCGTGGCGGGTGACGATCCAGAGGCCGAAGATCGGGGTGAAGAAGACCGGCGCTTCACGGCGCGCCCTGGCGTAGGCGGGGTACGGATCGTCGAGCTGGGGAGGGATGAGGGGATTGAAATCGATCGCGCTGCTACGGCTGGGGGGATCCTGGGCCATGTGGTTTGATCCTTTCACGCCGCCGGGATTGCCGGTCGGGGCACTGCGGGGCTAGAGAGGAAGAGGCCGCCCGGCGAGGGCGGGGGCACCGCGTTCAGCGCGACGCGCTTCGTTCCAGCCTATGCGATCGCTCGAGAGCGTGCCAAGGCCGGCGCCCTGCATTCCACGCGTCCCGCCCGGCAGCGGGATCTAGACCTGCCGATCCGACGGTGATACTCGTCCTGCTCGATCGATGGCAGGGGAGGATGCCCGCGCTCGTCACGGTGCGAGCCGGTCACCAGCGGGCCCGTGCCGAGGAGGCGGCGATGAACGTTGGTGCCTATCCGATCGCGGCGACGGAGCTGCCGCGCATGAATCTCCTCTGCCTGGACGGAGGATCGAGCACGGCCCTCCAGATCCGCATGCTGGAGTACCTCGAGCAGGAGGTCCCGGGCTTCCTACGAAACACCGACCTGTTCGCGGGCAGCTCCGACGGCTGTCTGATCGGGCTCTATCTCGCGTCGAGGCTCGGGAAGGAGCCGGATCTCGAGGTCATTCGGGGCGCTGTCCGCTTCAGCAACGAGATGATCCCCACATTCAGCGTCTCTTGCGCCGATCTGGTCAAGTTTGCGGCGGGGTTCTGGCCGCTCATTTCCCTGCTGTGGCGCCAGCGCGCGAACGCGTTTACGGACCTGGTCGAGCGGCGAATCGGCGACGCCACGCTCGGCGACCTCGACGAGCGTGGCATCAAGGTGCTGATGCTCAGCATCGGCCTGAAGTCCAAGCGGCCCAAGGTGTTCCAGAACTTCGATCCGCACCGATCGGATCCGTCGCTCAAGCTTGCGGACATCGCGCTCGCCAGCAGCGCCACGCCGCTGCTCCTCCCGCTGCCCCAGCTCCAGATCTCGAGCGACGGCGACTGCGACTGGTTCCTCGACGGATCGCTCGCCGCCAACAACCCGAGCATGACGGCGCTGGCATCGGCCGCCGAGTACCTGGAGGCAAAGGCGAGCGCGGCGCGGCGCTCCCCAGGGCGGTCGCTCGGGCACGTCACGGTCGCTTCGCTGGGGGCGTGCGATGTGGATCCCCGCGGCCACGAGGCGGCGGAGCAGGGACCGCACCCGCGCGGCGAGAACGTGGGGCCCCTCGTGCGCGGGCTGGCGTGCCTGTACAACAAGCTCCGCTTCATAACCGCCCACGGCGACGAGCTCGACTGGGGATGGTTCCAGTGGCTCTTCAACCAGGATTTCGACATTGCGAATCTGATCGGGTTCGGCTGGTTCCAGGATGCGATCGACCTCGCGGACCTCCAGTGCCGCCGGCTCTTGCCGCCGCGGCAATACCACCGCTACTCGGTGGGGCTGAGGGAGGCGGATCTGATGTCCCGTCTGCTCTTCGGCGATCCCGAGAAGCTCCGCGAGCAGCTGGACGACAGGGCGAAGCGGCTCAGCGAGAGCGCGAGGTTCAAGCGATTCGTCGTCTGGGCGAAGGAACACTGGATGCCGCGCACGGAGGCGCCGGGGGAGCCCGCGGCCGTGCCCGACCCGGAGCGGGCGGTGTCGTGAGCGCCGCGCCGGCCGCGGTGGTACCGACCTTCCGGATGCCTCAGGAGAGGGTCACCCGCGTCGTGCTCGCCGCGGCGAAGGCGCCCAGCGCCGAGAACAACCAGCCGTTCACGTTCTCCTGGGACGGGGCCGCGCTCGCCGTGCACCACGACGCGGCGCGGGCGCGGCACTCCCACGATCCGCGCGGCCACGCCTCGTGCATCGCGCTCGGCTGCGCGCTGGAGTCGATCGAGATCGCGGCGGCCGCCGAGGACCTCCGCGCCGAGGCGCAGGTGTCGCCGGACCCTGGCGACGGCGGACCCTGGGCGACCGTCCAGCTGCTCCAAGGCGGCGCGCGCCACGGCGTCGACGGCCGGGCCCGCGGGCTCCGGGACGCGATCGAGGCGCGCTGCACCGACCGACGCCTCTACCGCGGCGGCTCGCCCTCCCACCCGGTCTTCGACGCGATCCAGACCGAGGCTCGGAGCTTCCCGGGCGTCGGCCTTCACGTCGGGGCTGGTCTGCCGCGGGAAGCGCTCGACTACCTCGGCCGGGCCGACTCGTACGTGTGGTGCCACGAGGACTCGTTCCGCGACGTGCTGCGCTGGGTGCGCCTGTCCCGCGAGGAGGTCGCCGCGACCCGCGACGGCGTGGCCTGGAACGGCTTCGGCCTCGATGTGCCCGAGACCAGGCTGCTGCGCCTGGCGCGCCGGCCGGAGCTCCGCGCGCTTGTGGGGCCGCTCGGCCTCGGCGCCGCGGCGAAATTCTGGCTGGAGCGGCAGATCGCCTCCTCGGCGGCGCTGGTGCTGATCACCGCGCGCTCGCCGGGGCGGGAGGCGCTGGTGGCCGCAGGGCGGCTCGGCTTCCGTGCGTGGCTGCGCCTCAACCAGGCCGGCTACGGGGTCCAGCCGCACGCGAGCGGCGGCCTGCTCGCCTACAACGCGGTGACCGACAGCCTCCCCGCGACCGCGCGCCCCGAGTTTCTCGACCTGCTGCGGCGCGGGCCGGAGATCCTGGCGCGGGGGTTCGGCTACGCAGGCGGCGAGCTGCCCGTGTGGCTGCTGCGCACCGGGATTTCTCCGCCGCTCGCGCCGCACCTCCGCGCGCCGCGCCGGCCGCTCCAGGAGATCTTCGTGGACCGGAGCGGGGGGTGAGGCGCGGGGGCCGCGCGCGCCGGGAAGGCGGCGCGGAGCGCGTCAGCGGCGCCCGGCGATGAAGAGGAGCGGAAAGCCCGGGATGCGCTCCACCACGGGATCGCGGAGCGGCGCGCGCGCGGCGAGCGCCCGCGCCTCCTCGATGTCGAGCGACTGACCGGCGACCCAGGTGCGGAACATCGTCAGCGCGATCGGCGCGAGCAGGCCCGGCATGCGCCAGCGCGCGACGAAGCTCCGCGTGTCCTCGTGCGCGCAGCCTCGATCGACCTCGGTGACCACGAGCGGGCCGCCCGGCGCGAGGACACGCAGGCATTCGGCGAGCCCGCGCGCCCGATCCGGCCAGTGCTTGATCGATCCGCAGCTCATCACGCCGTCGAACGCCCCGTCCGGAAAGGGCAGGTCCAGCGCGGAGCCGGTCGTGAAGCGGACCCGGTCGGCGAGGTGCTTCGCGGCGCGCTCGGCGCGCGCGACCTGGTGCGGGGAGAGGTCGATCCCCTCGATGCGGAGGTCGGGCCGCTTTTCGGCGAGCGCGACCGCGAACGCGCCCGCCCCCGCGCCCACGTCGAGCACGCGGGCGCCCTCCGGCAGGGCCGCGAGCAGCCGCTCCTCGAGCACCCACTGCGTGGGGAGCAGGGCGGGCGCGACGATGTTCTCGTAACACCACCCCTGCGCCGCGGTGTACGGGGCGCTCATGTCCAGGTACGCGGAGAGCTTCACGGGACCCCGCCGACAGCGGCCGCGCCGGCGCGTGAGACCTTGTCGATGCGCTCGGCGAGCCGCGCCGCGAGCACGTCGACGTGCGGGGGCCGGAGCAAGGAGAGGTGATCGCCGGGGATGGGCACCACGTCCACGCCGCCCGCGGCGAGCATGCTCCAGCCCTGGGTGGGATCGCGGCCGAGCCGGCCGCGGATCTCCGTGGCGCGGAAGAAGGTCAGCCGGCGCGGGTACGCCCGCGGGGTATAGGCGAGCGTCTGCTGCACGTGCATCGTGAAGAGCCGGAACATGGGGATCATCGCCGGCTGGCGCAGCGCGAGCAGCCGCGACTCGCGCGGGACGAAATTTGCCATGGCGGACCGGGCGAGGAAAGCCTCGATCTCGCGCCGGCCGAGCCTGGGCAGCGCGAGGCCGCCGGAGGCGGGCGGCGCGGCGGCGGGGGCCCGGCGCGAGGCGTCGACCAGGTAGAGGTAATCGTGGACGTGAGGCCAGATCGATCGGGCGATGCCGGTCGCGAGGACCCGGCCCATGACCAGCGGCGAGGGCCGATAGCCGGCGATGGGCGCCGGCTCGTCGACGATCGCGAGCAACCCGACCTCCTCGCCCGCGGCGACGAGCTGCTGGGCCATCTCGAAGGCGACAAGGCAGCCGAACGAGAAGCCTCCGAGGTGGTAGGGGCCGCGGGGCTGCGCGCGCCGGATCGCGTCGTTGTAGCGCCGGGCCATGTCCTCGATGCGCTCGTCCGGCGGCGCCTGCGCGTCGAGGCCCTGCGCCTGCAGCGCATAGAACGGCTGGTCCGGGCCGAGCGCGCGCGAGAGCCCGACGTAGGGGAAGACAACGCCGGCCGCCGGGTGGACGAAGAAGAGGGGAGGCCGCGTGCCCGCGGGCTGGAGGGGCACGAGCACCGAGGAGGCCTCGATCGCAGCGTCCGGGTCGAGCGCGCGCGCGAGGCGCTCGACGGTGGCGCCGCGGAAGATGGCGTGCTGCGGCACGGCGCGCCTGAGCTCCTGCTGCACGCGATCGGAAATGCGCAGCATGAGCAGCGAGTCGGCGCCGAGCTCGAAGAAGTCGTCGTGGATCCCCACGGGATGAACGCCGAGCAGCTCCTCGCACACCGCCGCGAGCTGACGCTCCAGCGCGTCCCGCGGCGCCACGTACGGCGTGCGCAGCGCGGGCCGAGGGTGCAGCGAGGCCGCGGGGGCAGGCGCGGCCCTGGCCGGGTCCGCCGGCGCGACAGGCGCGCGCTGCGAGGCCACCGCGTCGGGCCGCGTGCCGAGGATGAGCCCGTGATCCGCGCGCGCTCGCGCCTCCGGCTCGCGCGGGTAGGCCTCCACGCCCTCGAGGCCGGCGCCGCGCAGCGCCTCTTCCCAGCGGTCCAGGCCCAGGAGGGGCAGATCGCCGCGCAGCGCATCGTCGAAGTACCAGAACCCCTCGGCGAGACCCCAGGTGAGGATGTCCCAGCGCCGGAGCCGCACGCCCTCCACGAGGCCGAGGGTCCCGCCGGGGGCGAGCAGGCGTTCGAGGTGGCCCAGCGCCGCGGGGACGTCGCGGACCGCGTGGACGACGTTGTACGCGACGATCAGATCGAAGCGCCCGTCCTCGTAGCCCTGCGGGCGCGGATCGCGGGCGATGTCGAGCACGCCGAAGCTCATCACGGAGGCGAGCCCGCGGCGGGCCGCCTCGTGGCGCGCGTCGTCGACGAAGGTCTTGCCGAGATCGGTGAAGTGGTAGTCGAGGCGCGCTCCGCTCGACGCGGCCAGCGCCGCGGCGAGCGGCCAGGTAAGCACGCCCCGCCCTCCGCCCACCTCGAGCACGCGGAGCGGCGCGCCGCTCCGCCCCGCGCCGACGCGGGCGGCCACCTCCCGGAGCAGCGCCAGGTAGACGCGCTCGCTGCGGTGCTCGGCGGTGCGGGCCTCGAACCGGTCGGTGAGCGCTGCGCTGCCGCTCGGGTAGAGCACCCCGATCGCCTCGATCTCGCCGGTGAGCGCCTCGGGGTAATGGCGCACGCAGTGGTCGAGCAGCTCGAAGAGGCCGGCGAGCTCGGGGTACCGGGCGGCGAGGGCGCGGCTCTCCGCCGCCGTGTCGAGGAGCGCGCCGGCGTCCCGGAGGAAGCGGATCGACGCCCCCTCGATGCTCACGATGCCGTCCTCGGCGAGCATGCGGATCATCGCGTCGTGCAAGCGCCGCAGCTTGGGCACCACGCCGACCCGCGCCGCCAGCGCCTCGCGCTCGTGGTTTGCGCCCGCGCGCACGTCGACGCCGCGCGCGCGGAGCCAGGCGCCGACGTGGGCGGCGCAGAGCGCGTCGAGCGAGGCGGTGAGGCCGGGGTAATCCTCGAGCGGACGGATCGCGAGCGCGGCACGGAGCTCCGCCTCGACCTCGGCGAGCGGGCGGGGCCCGGCTGCGGCGGAGCACCCCGGGGCTGGGCCAGCCGGCGCGGCGTGCGCGGGGAGAGCGGGCCGCTCGATCCAGCACCGCCGCCGCTCGAACGGGTAGGTGGGCAGGGGGCGGCGCCGCCGGGGATCCATGGCGTGCACCGCGGCCCAGTCGATCTCCACGCCGGCGAGCCACAGCGCACCGAGCGTGCGAGCGAGCGCTGCCGGCTCGGGATCGGGCGCGCCCGGCGCGCCGGCGCCGCGGCCGGGCAGGCCCGCGATGACGGTGGCCTCGGGCGCCATGATCGCGGCGAGCGCGCTGAGCGTGCGGCCCGGGCCGACCTCGAGCAGCACGGCGCCGGGCGGGGTAAGCACGCGTCCGAGCCCCTCGGCGAAGCGCACCGGGGCGCGGAGGTGCGCCGCAAAGTAGCCCGGATCGGTGGCCTGCGCGTCGCTGAGCCAGCCGCCCGTCACGTTGGACAGGCACGGGAGTGCGGGCGCCCTGAGCCGCGCGCGACCGACCTCGGCGCGGAAGGCGTCGAGGATGGGGTCCATCATCGCGGAGTGGAACGCACGCGAGACCGCAAGGCGCCGGGTCGAGGCGCCGCGCTCGGCGAGGCGCCGCTCGAGCGCGGCGATCTCCTCCTCGGGGCCGGACGCGACGGAGGACGTGGGGCCGTTCACGGCGGCGATCGCGAGGCCGGGCGAGAGCAGGGGCCGGAGCTCGTCCTCGGCGAGGGGCACCGCGAGCATCGCGCCGGGCGGCAGCGCCTCCATCAGCCGCCCGCGCGCGACCACCAGCGCGAGCGCGTCCTCGAGGGAGAGGACCCCTGCGACGCACGCGGCCGTGTACTCGCCGAGGCTGTGGCCGAGCACCGCCGCGGGGCGCACGCCCCACGACATCCATAGCCGTGCGAGCGCGACCTCCAGCACGAACAGCGCGGGCTGCGCGAGGGCGGTCCGCCCGAGGGGGGCGCTGTCCTCCGTGAACATCACCTCGCGCACGTCGCGCCCGAGGTGCGGCGCGAGCAGCTCCGCGCAGCGGTCGACCTCGGCGCGGAAGGCCGGCTCGGTCCTGTAGAGCTCCGCGCCCGTGCCGGGGCTCTGTGCGCCCTGGCCCGGGAAAAGGAACACCACGCGTCGGCCCGGCGCCCCCGGCGCGCCCTCGACGACGGCGCGCACGGCCGCCGGATGCCGCAGCGCCGCCGCTGCCTCGGCGGCGTCCCGGCAGACGACGGCACGGCGGTGCTCGAACGCCTTGCGCCCGATCTGCAGCGTGTATGCGGTGTCCGCGAGCGCCGCCGCGTCGGGCGCGCCCCGCTCGATGTGATCGGCGAGCTGCGCGGAGGCGGCCTCGAGCGCCGCCGGGGACCGCGCGGAGAGCAGCAGGAGCGCGAAGGGCCGCGCCGGCGGCGGCCGCGGCGGCCGCGGCGGGGCCTCCTCGAGGATCACGTGGGCGTTGGTGCCGCCGAAGCCGAACGAGCTCACGCCCGCGCGCCGCATGCCGTCGCCCGGAGGCCAGGGCCTGAGCGATGTGTTGACATAGAAAGGGCTGTTGTCGAAGTCGATGGCCGGGTTCGGCGCGCGGCAGTGCAAGCTGGGCGGCAGGGTGGCGCGCTCCACCGCGAGCGCCGCCTTGATCAGGCTGGCCACCCCGGCGGCGTTGTTGAGGTGCCCGAGGTTCGTCTTCAGCGAGCCGATCGCGCAGAAGCCACGATCCGGCGTGCTCGCGCGGAAAGCCTGGGTGAGCGCGGCGATCTCGATGGGGTCGCCGAGGCGCGTCCCCGTCCCGTGCGCCTCGACGTAGCCGATGCTCCGCGCGGACACGCCCGCGAACGCGAGGGCCATCGCGACGACCTCGGCCTGCCCCTGCACGCTCGGCGCGGTGTAGCCGGCCTTCTGCGAACCGTCGTTGTTGACCGCCGCGCCCCGGATCACGGCGTGGATGGCGTCGCCGTCGGCCAGCGCGTCGGCGAGGCGCTTCAGCGCCACAACGCCCGCGCCGTCGCCGCCCACGGTGCCCTGCGCGTCGGCGGCGAAGGCGCGGCAGCGGCCGTCCGGGGAGAGGATGTGCCCCTCCTTGTGGAGGTAGCCGCGGTCGAGCGGGAGCTGGATGGAGACCCCGCCCGCGAGCGCCACGTCGCACTGGAAGCCGAGGAGCGCCTGGCAGGCCATCTGCACCGCCACCAGCGACGTCGAGCAGGCCGTCTGCACGGTGATGGATGGCCCGCGCAGGTCGAGCTTGTAGGCGACCCGCGTGGTGAGGTGGTCCTTGTCATTGCCGAGCACCACGCCGAGCCCGTCGATTCCCTCCCGCGCCTCGCCCGCGGGGACGAGGTGGTGGACCAGGTATCCGTCGGGGCCTGCCCCCGCATAGACGCCGATGGATCCGGGATAGCGGCCAGGATCGTACCCGGCCCGCTCGAGCGCCTCCCAGGCGCACTCCAGGAAGATCCGGTGCTGCGGATCCGTGATCTCCGCCTCGCGCGGGCTCATCCCGAAGAAGCCCGGATCGAAGCGCTCGACGTCCGAGAGCACCGCCCGCGCCTTCACGTAACGGGCATCCGAGAGCAGCGCCGGATCGACGCCGGAGGCGAGCAGCGCCTCGTCCGACAGGCGCGTGATCGACTCGACCCCCGCGCACAGGTTGCTCCAGAGATCCTCGATGCGCGCGGCGCCGGGGAGCCGGCAGGCCATGCCGACGATGGCGATCCCGTCGGCGGGATCGGCGGGCAGCGCTTGGTTGTCGTCGTCGATGCCCATGGGTCTCAGAGCTCCCGGTCCGGCGTGGCGCGAGCCGCGGGGCGCCTCACCCGCGCTGCCGCGCGGCCCGCGCACCCTGAGCCGCCTGGCGGTGCCGGTTGTTCGCGTCGCGCTGCTTGCGCGCGCGCTCCTCGACGTCCCCGCGTGCGGGCGTCGCCCCTTCCGCGCCGCTCAGGTGCTCGGCGAGCGCCCGCACGGTGGGGTAGCGGAAGATCTCCACCGCGGACACCGGCCGCCCGAAGCAGGCCTCCAGGCGGCCCTGCACCTGCGCGACGAGCAGGGAGTGCCCGCCGAGATCGAAGAAGTTGTCGAGCGCGCCTACCCGGTCCGCCTGGAGCACGTCGCGCCAGACCGAGGCCACCCGCTGCTCCGCTTCATCGCGCGGCGTCACGTGCGGCGGCCTCACCGCGGGGCCCTCGCTGCCCTCCTCGAGGGCCTCCACCTCGACGCGCCCGTCCGGCGCGCGCGGGATCCGCTCGACCCGCGCCACCCGGCATGGGATCGGGACCCCGAAACGATCGCGCTCCGCTGCGCCGTCGGGCAGGCGGATCTCCGGAGCGGTCGAGGTGACGTAGGCGGTGAGCCGCTGGAGGCCGGGATCGTCGCCCTCGGCGTGACGGGCGACGGCGCGGCTCTGCGCGTCAAGGCCGACGAGGAGGTGCGGCTCGTCCCGGCAGAGCGCGACCTCCAGCGATCGAAGCGCCTGCGCGGGCGGGATGGGCAGGTAGCCCCGCGCGCGGGCCGCGCCGAGGGTGACGCCGCCGCGGCTCATGCCGAGCTCCTCCCACAGGCTCCATGCGAGGGTGCGGGCGCCCGACATCCCGCCGCGCCGGAGCTCGCGGGCGGCGTGCTCCACCATCCGGTTCGCCGCCGCGTAAGCGCCCGCCGAGTGGCCGCCGAAATAGGCGTTCACCGACGAGAAGCCGAGGAGGAGCCGGTCCGGCCGGCCCTCCAGCAGGGCGGCCAGCGCCGCGAAGCCGAGGCCCTTGCCGCGGAGCGCGGCCGCGAAGCTCTCGCCGGTCTCCTCGACCAGACGCCGGTTCGCGGAGCTGACCGCCAGGTGGATCGCTCCGTCCAGCGCTCGACCCCACCGCGCCGCGGCGGGCGCGGCGATCGCCCGCAGCCGGCCCGCGTCGGCCACGTCTGCCGCCTCGTAGATCACGTCGCCACCGTGGCGTTCGGCCGCCCTCCGGAGCGCCGCCAGCGCCTCTGCGCGCGCGGGCGGGAGCGCCGCGGGCGGCGTCCTCCCCACGAGGAGGAGCCGCGCCCGGAAGCGCTCGATGAGGTGCCGCGCGACGACGACGCCCACGCCCCCGAGCCCGCCGCTGATCAGGTAGGCGCCCCCCTCGGTGAACGCCGGCGGACGCGGCGGTGAGCGCGCGGGGTCCACCGCCTCGAGGCCGAGCACGAAGCGCTCGCCCCCGCGGTAGGCGACCTCGCGCTCGCGCGGCCCCGCCGCGAGCTCGTCGGCGAGCCGTCGCGCCGCGCCCTCCGCGGGCTCGGCCGCGGGCAGGTCGACGTGGCGGCAGTCGATCCAGGGCAGCTCGCGCGGAAGCGTCTGCACCAGCGCGCAGAGCGGCGCCTTCTCCAGGTCGAGCGCGTCGCCGGGCGACACCGCCTGCGCCCGGCTGGAGGCGATCAGAAGGCGCACCGGGCGCCCGGCCGACGCGCCCCCGGCGAGCGCCTGGGCCAGGTGGAGCACGCTGAGCGCGCCGTGCGCGAGCGCGCGCTGCAAGGCATCGAGGCGATCGTCCAGGCGCGCCCCACCCTCGGGGTCGTCCCCGAGCGTCCAGAGGTGAACGAGGTCGTCGAGCGGCCCGCTCTCCGCCTGCGCGGCGTCGAGGAGGCGGCGCATCTGATCCGGCGCCGCGGGATCGACGCGGTAGCTCCGGGGGCCGACGCGGGCGAGCTCCGGCCCCTGCGTGACCACCACGCAGGCCCGGCCCGCGCGGGTGAGCCGCTCGCGGAGCCGCTCGCCAGCGCCGCCAGCGTCGGCGAGGATCAGGCACGCGCCCGGGCGCCGAGGCCCGGTGCGGGCCGGGCGCTCGCGCCACGCCGGCCGGAAGAACCAGCCGGGGAGGGTGCGCTCGTTGCCGAGCTCGAGATCCACCGACTCGACGGCGCGCCGGAAGCGGCCCTCCGCGAGCGCTTTGCGGAGCGCCTCGCGCTGGACCTTGCCGCTGGTGGTCCTGGGGAAATCCGACCGTTCGAGCGGGATCACCTGCGCCGGGGCGACGCCGAGGCGCGCCGTCACCGCGGCGCGGACGGCCTCGGCGATCCGCGCCGCGGCGGCGGCTGCGGGGTCGCGGGGGACGAAGAACACGGCCAGCTCCTCCGCGCCGCCGAGCTCGGCCACGGCGCAGGCGGCGACGAGCGTCGGTTCCACGCCGGGCACGCCGCCGGCCACGTCCTCGATCTCGTGGCAGTGGAGGTTCACGCCGCGGACGACGATCACCTCCTTCTCCCGGCCGGTGACAAGGAGCCGCCCCTCGAGCAGAAACCCGAGATCCCCCGTGTTGAACCACCCGTCGCCCACGAACGCGGCCTGGTTCGCCTCGGGGTCGTCGAGGTAGCCCGGGGTGATCACGCCGCCGCGCAGCTGCAGCCGTCCGATCACCCCCTCGGGCAGGATCCGGTTCTCCGCGTCGACGATGCGGATCTGCACCCCGGCAACCGGCGGCCCGAGGTCCATGAAGGTCACCGTGGACCCATCCTGCGCGTCCCGGAAGGCGAGCGCGCCCCCGAGCGAGGCCTTCACCACGTGGCGCGCGCCCCGGTCCAGGTCGAAGCGATCCTGGTACGCCACGCCGGTGCAGGCCTCCGCCATCCCGAACGCCGGCTGCATCACCTCCGGCCTCAGCCCGAAGGGCGCGGCGAGGCGGAGCAGCTCGCGGATGGCGCCGAGGGTCACCTGCTCGCCCCCGT
Source organism: Sorangium sp. So ce375 (assembly GCF_051473855.1). Lineage (NCBI taxonomy): Bacteria > Pseudomonadati > Myxococcota > Polyangiales > Polyangiaceae > Sorangium > Sorangium sp. So ce375. Next base: position 5,730,019 of record NZ_CP150335.1, on the reverse strand, counting down.
TCAGGAAGCGCCGCAGCGACGACAGATCCCAGGATCGCCCCGGCGCGCCAGCGATGGCGTCGCAGAGCAGCTTGAGCCCGAAGTTCGGCGCTCCGGTTTGCGTCACCTGGTGGCGCTCGATGAGGTCCAGCCAGCGCAGGGGGCTCGCCAGGATCTGCTCGGCCCGCGCCCAGATCTGGTCGCAGCCGAGGCAGACGTCCTTGAGGTGGAACGTGATGAGCGCCATCACGTGGTCCAGGGGGATCCAGCAGAGCGTCACGTCGTCAGCGACGTAGCCGTTGTGGCGGGCCGCCGCGTGGGCGTGGAGGAGGATCGCCCGGTGCGTCTCGCGGATGCACTTCGGGGCGCCGGTGCTGCCCGAGCTGAGCTGGAGGAACGCGGTGTCGTCCGGCTGGATGGCGTGGAGGCGCGCCTCGCCCGGATCGCCGCGGAGATCCTCGATCGGGAGGACATCGAGCCCCTCCATGCCCAGCGACGCGGCGGCCCCGCGGAGCGACGCCGCGAGGCTGCGCGCCGTGAGGACGCGCGGCCGCCCCAGCTTGTGCCAGGCGCCGCGCAGCTTGCTGAGCACCCCGCTCGGCGCCTCGTAGGACGGCGGCACCGCGACGATCACCGGGGCGATGCCGCCGAGCACGCAGGCCCAGAACGCCGCCAGCGCCTCGCGCTGCGCGTCGATCTGGAGGAGCAGCCGATCGCCGGGGCCGAGGCCCGCCCGCGACAGGCCCGCGAGCAACGCCCGGGCCTCCTCGAGCAGCGCCGCGTAGCTCTGGAACACGGTGGACCCGTCCGGTTGCACGTACCGGATGCCCTTCGGCCCGGAGGCCGCGCGCAGGAGCGCCTCGGCGAGCGTCGCCGGCGCTCCCTCGGGGATGTGCAGCGGACCGCCGTCGCTGAAGGCGAGCGCGCGGCGCGGGGCGTCGCTCGCGGCGGGCGCGTCCACGGCGGGCGTGTCCATTGCGGGCGCCTCGCCGGTCGGCGCGCCGGGCAGGAGGCGCCCCAGGTGCAGACGCGGCGCCGGATTGCGGCGTGGGCCCGCGACCACCGCCACATCGCCCACCCCGGGCACGTCGCGGAGCCGAGCCTCCCAGCGCCGCGCCAGATCGACGTCGATCACCGGGACGGCGGCGAGCGCCTCCTCGTCCACGCGCCCCTCCGGTGTGCGCGGCAGGAACGCGAGCGGCACGATCACCTCCGGGCGCGCCGCGGCGGGGAGCGTCGCCGCGAGGCGCCGCGACAGCTCGGCCGGCGTCAGCGGATCCGACGACACCACGTAGGCGACCCGCTCGGCCCGCCCCGCGTGGCTCGGCCTCACGCGGGCCGCGCAGTCGTCCACCTCCGGATCCTCGAGCAGCGCGCGCTCGATCGCCCTGCACGCGGCGCGCGCAGGCGACGCGTGGCGAGCCGCGAGCTCCGAGATGCGCGCCTCGGGATCGGCCGCGACCCGCTCGATGAGGGCGCAGAGCTGATCCGCCATCCGCGCCACCGTGGGGGCCTCGAAGAGGTCGGCGCGGTAGAGCATCGCGCCGTCCACGGCCGGGCCCTCCGCGCCCTCCGCCCGCTCCCACAGGTCGAGGCAGAGGTCGACGGGCGCTGCGTCGGCGAGGCGCTGCCGGAGGCGCAGCGCGATGCCGCCTGCCGAGACGGGCGGCGGGCTGGGGTTCAGGGTGATGCTCACCTGGAAGAGCGGGTGATAGGCCGGATCCCGGGCCGGCCGGAGCGCCTCCACCAGCCGCTCGAACGGCAGCGCCGCGTGCGCATACGCGGCGAGGGCGCGATCGCGCACCCTCCGGATCAGCTCCCGGAAGCTCGGGTCCCCCCCGAGGCTCACCCGCAGCGCGAGCGTGCTCGCGAAGTGCCCGATCAGCCCCTCGAGCTCGCGCCGATCGCGCCCGGCGGCGGCGGTGCCGATCAGCATGTCGTCGGCCCCGCCCTCCGCGTGCAGCAGCACCGCGAAGCCGGCGAGCAGCGCCATGAACAGCGTCGCGCCCTCGGCGGCGCAGACCGCTTTGAGCGCGCCGGCTGCCCCGGGAGGCAGGGCGAGCGGCTGCTGCGCGCCCCGGGCGCTCGGCAGCGCTGGACGAGGCCGGTCCAGCGGCAGGTGAAGGCGCTGCGGCGCGCCGGCCAGCTCCTCCTCCCAGAACGCGAGATCCGCGTGGAGCGCCTCGCCATCGAGCCGCTCTCGCTGCCAGGCCGCGTAATCGCCGTACTGCACGGCGAGCGGCGGCAGGGCCGGCGGCGCCCCGGCCGCCGCGCTCGCGTACAGCGCGGCGAGCTCGCGGAGGAGCACCCCCATCGACCACCCGTCGCAGACCAGGTGGTGGAGCACCAGGATCAGCGCGTGAGCATCGGCGCCGAGGCGGACAAGCCGCGCCTGGACGAGCGGGGCGCGATCCAGCGCGAACGGGCGCGCCGCATCCTCGGTCGCCGCGGCGTCGAGCGCCGCCGCGCGCTCTTCCTCCGGCAACGCGGCGAGATCGAGCGATCCGAGCGCGAGCGCGACGGCAGGCTCAAACCGTTGCCGGGGCGCGCCGCCGGAGACCTCGATGGACGCCCGGAGCACCTCGTGTCGGCGCAGGATCTCCGTGAGGCTCTTCTCGAGCGCCGCGACGTCGAGCGGCCCCCGCATCTCCACCACCGCGGGGAGATTGAACGCGGCGCTCCCCGGATCGAGCTGCTGGACGAGCCAGATCCGCTGCTGTGCGAACGACAGGGGCGCCGCGACGCGCCCGGGCAGCGCCGGGACGCGCTCGCTGGGGGGCCCGCCCAGGCTGGCGGCCGCGGCATCGAGCCGCGCCGCCAGCGCGGCCACGGTGCGCGCCTCGAAGAGATCGCGGAGCGACGCCGCGCCGACCTCCGACCGGATCCAGGCGATCGCACGCGCCGCCGAGAGCGAGTCGCCCCCCAGCTCGAAGAAGTCGTCTTCCGCCCCCACCGGCGCCACGCCGAGGATCTCGGACCAGACGCGCGCGATGAGCCGCTCGGCTGGGGTGCGCGGCGGGACGCACGGCGCCGCGAGCGCTGGCCGCGCCGTGCCGGGCGGCGGGAGCGCGCGGCGATCCACCTTGCCGCTCGCGAGCCGCGGCAGCGCGCCCAGCGCGACGAACGTCGCCGGCACCAGGTACGAGGGCAGCCGCTCCTCGAGGAATCGTCGGAGATCCGGCGCGCGCGGCGCCGTGCCCGGCACGGGCGCGACGTACGCGGCGAGGCGCCGATCCCCCGGCGAGGGCTCCCAGATCGACGCCGCGACCTCGCGCACCTGCGGGTGCTCGGCGAGCGCGGCCTCGATCTCGCCGGGCTCCACGCGGAAGCCCCGCACCTTTCCCTGATCGTCGTTCCTCCCGAGGAACTCGATCTCGCCGCCTTCGCGGATCCGGCCGAGGTCCCCGGTCAGGTAGAGGCGCGCGCTCGCGTCGAGCGGATCCGGGACGAAGCGCGCCGCGGTCAGGGCGGGGCGCCGCAGGTAACCGCGGGCCACGCCGGCGCCGCCCACCGCGATCTCGCCGGCGCACGGCGCGGCGACCGGCGCGCCGCCCGCGTCGAGCAGGAGCACGCGCACGCCGGGCAGCGCGCGCCCGATGGGCGGCGGTGCCGGCGCCTCGCCGCACTCGAAGAGCGTCGCCGAGATCGTCGCCTCGGTGGGGCCGTAGGTATTGAAGACCCGGCGCCCCGGGCGAAAGCGCGCCACGAGCTCGGCGGAGAGGCGCTCGCCGCCGCACACCACCACCCGCAGATCGGGCAGATCCCCCGGCGGCAGCGCCGCGAGCGCCGAGGGGAGCATGGCCACGTGGGTGACGCGCCGATCCTGCAAGAGGCGCAGGAGCTCAGGGCCCGGCACCCGCGCGTCTCCGGTGGCGAGGTGCAGGGCGGCTCCGGCCGGAAGGGCCATGAACACCTCGAACAGCGATGCGTCGAAGCCGAGGGAGGCAAACTGCAGCACCCGGCTGCCGGGGTCCACCTGGAGCGCCTCCGGGAGCACGCGGGCGAGGTTCGAGAGGCCGTGGTGCTCGACGAGCACCCCCTTGGGAGCGCCGCTCGATCCCGACGTGTAGATCACATAAGCCAGGTTGCCGCCCGACACCGCGCGCGGCAGGTCCGCCGCGTCCTCGGCCGCGACGCGGGTGCTCTCCGCGTCGAGGCAGCAGAAGAGCTCCGCCGCGCCGGCCGGCAGCGCCGGACCGAGGCGCGCGCGGCCAAGGATCACGGCGGGCGCGGCGTCCGTCACGAGGAGCGCGAGGCGCCTCGAGGGCAGCGCCGGATCGAGGGGTAGGTAGGCCCCGCCCGCCTTGAGGACAGCGAGCATGCACGCGATCGCCTCGATGGACCTCGGGAGACAGACGCCGACGCGCGCCTCCGGACCGACCCCGAGCGCGCGCAGGCGGCGCGCGATCTGGTTTGCGCGTCGGTTCAGCGCCCCGTAGGTGATCTCCTTGCCCTCGTCCACCACCGCCACGGCGTCCGGCGCGCGCGCTGCTCGGGTCTCGAACAGCTCGTGCGCGCAGCGCGCATCACCCGCCGGGCGCCGTCCGCCTCGGCTCGCCTCCGAGGCCTCCTGCTGCGCTGCTGCTTCTCCGACCATCCGTGTCCATCTCTCTGTGCAAACGCGCGCAGGGTCATCCAGCGCGATCCCAACGTCAAGGCAGTCGTGGGGTGCGCCCCGCGGCGCAGGCCGCGCTGCGCGCCTCCCTCGGCGCACCGCGAACGCGCCAGAGACATGGCCTCTCCCAACGCGCTAGAGACATGGCCTCTCCCAATCAACGACGGGGAGCTCTGAGCACCGACATCGACGAAATCTGATACGCTCATCGAGTTCGAGGTCGGTTTCACATGAGCCATCGAGTAGACGACGCCCTGGACGTTGATTTCATGCGACTCGCCGTGGACGCCTCGAGCGACACCCTGCGTGCCGGCAACATGCCGTTCGGCGCGGTGCTCGTGCAAGGCGGCCAGGTGCTCCAGGTGAGCGGCAACCAGCGGCGCACGGCCAACGCAGGGCAGGGAGACTGCACAGCGCACGCCGAGATGGTGTTGATCCGTGAAGCGACGGCGGCGCACGGCCCGGAAGCGCTCGCGGGCGGCACCGTGTACGCGAGCGGGGAGCCTTGCGCCATGTGCTCGGGGGCGTTGTTCTGGGCGGGGGTGATCCGCATCGTCTACGCCGCCACCACGCCGGACATCATCGCGGTGCTCGGCGGGCGAGCGCTCCCGGCGCGCTGCCACGAGGTGCTGGCGAACACGTCGCCCGCCGTGCAGGTGGACGGGCCGGTGCTTCGCGAGGCCGCCGTGGCGGTGCTGCGGAGCGCCGTGGAGCCGCCTTCGCCCGGAGCGCATCACGGCGCGTGACGAGCGGCATCGCCGCCTGACTTCCGGCGCCCGGCGGGCGATCATCACCCCGCGCGCGCGGCGCCCTTGCCGATATCCACGATCCGCGCCGCCAGCCGTTCGGCCGCCGGAGGCAGCTCGGCGCCGCGGCGGGTGACGAGCCGGTAACACACGGTGCCCAGCTCGGGCACGGGCCGGAGGATCACCCCGCGCGGCGGCGCGCAGACGCCGTTCACCACGGCGACGCCCAGGCCGAGCGCCGCGAACTGGAGCATGAGAGGCCAGCCGTCGGCCTCGATGGGCGGATCGACCTCGTGCCCGAGGCGCGCGATGGCGCGGCCGATGAGATCTCGGTGCGATCGGCCCGCGGGGGGCAGCACGAGGCGCTCGCCCGCGAGATCCGTGAGGCGCAGCGACCGGCGGCGCGCGAGCTGGTGGCGGCGCGGCATCGCCACGCAGAGCGGCGTGCGCAGCACGTCGCGCGCGACGAGCTCGGGCGGCACGAGATCGAGCACGCCCACCGCCAGGTGCGCGTCGCCCGCGCGCACCGCGGCGCACGCCGACGGCGCGCCCAGCGTGAGCAGGCGGAGGCTCGCCCCCTCGGCGGCGAAGCGCGCCAGCGCCGGACCGAGCAGGTAGAGGAAGGCGCCCTCGCCGGCGGCCAGCGTGACCGACTCGCGCTGCGGCTCGCCGCGCAGATCGCGCGCGAAGGCCTCGGCCCGCGCGAGCGCGTCACGGGCGTGCGCGGCGACGCGCAGGCCGCGATCGGTGAGCCGGAGCTGCTTGCCCGAGCGCTCGTAGAGCGGCGCCCCGAGCTCGTCGCCGAGCCGGCGCACCCGCTCGAAGAGCGCCGGCTGCGAGAGCCCCACGCGCCGCGCGGCGTGCGTGAAGTTCAGGGTGTCGGCGAAGGCCGCGAAGGCGCGGAGGAGGTCGCCGTCGAGTATCGGTGCGGCCGATGGCATATCCGATCATCCTAGTCGACGCCGATGGTTCGGTCCCCCAGAACGAGCGTTGAAGGAGGCCGCCATGAACGCTTCGAATCCCGTCGTTCTCAGAGACAGCCACGCCTGGTGGGAGGCCGTGAAGAAGGATCCGGAGGCCCTCGTCGCCTGGCTCCTCGATCAGTACCGCGGCGAGGCCACCGCGGCCGGCCGCATCGAGATGCTGCGCGACGCGTTCGCCGAGCCCGGATCGCGCGCGCACCGGATCCTCGGCGTCATCGCCGGGCAGGAGCGCCGCCACGCCGTCTGGGTGGGCGACCTGCTCGTAGCCCGCGGGATCGAGCCGAAGATCGGCGCGAAGCGCGAGCGTTACTGGAGGGAGACCCTCGATATCGTCCGCGATCTCGAGACCGGGTGCGCGGTGGGCGCGCACTCCGAGCGCATGCGGCTCGAGCGCATCGAGGTCATCGCCGGCGACCCGAAGGCGCCCCCTGACGTGCGCGCCGTGTTCGAGCGCATCCTGCCGGAGGAGCGCTTCCATGCCCGCGCCTTCGCGGAGCTCGCGGGCGCGGAGGCGCTCGCGGCGACGCAGGGCGCGCACGATCTCGGCCGCCGCGCGCTCGGCCTCGCCCCGTGATCGTCGCCGTGGCTCGTTCTCGGCGGCCCCCACCAGCTCGGCGAGCGCGGCTCGTCCGCTCACCGCTGGATCGTGGAGTACGGGCAGCCCCGCTGGATCTCGTCCAGATCGCACGCCTTGGGCGGCTTGCAGTCGAACGACGGCGGGCAGCTCGGGTCCTGCTCGCAGCCGCAGCCGCACTCGTTGGAGACGTAGGTCAGGTCTCCGGTGCAGGCGAAGTCGATGACCGCGCACTCCCTCGCGCTGGTGCTCACATACTGGCGCCACCACTCGCTCGACGGGTCGCAGCCGCAATACCGCTCCGTGCAGGCCACGCCCCCGCCGGCGGTGCAGGTGCAGGTGTTGCAGCCGTCGAGGGAGGGAAAGCTGTCGCCCTGCTCGTACGCCACACCTCCGTAGGTGCAGGCCTCCGGACATCCCCTCTCCGTGCATGCGACACTGCCATCCGCGCCGCACGTGCAGGTGTTGCACCCGTCGGACGCCGGGAACGAGTCGCCGGGCATGTAGCCCAGCCCATCGTAGGTGCAGCCGCCGGTGCACTCCACCAGGGTGCAGGCGACGTCCCCGTTCTCTATGCAGAAGCAGCTGTTGCACCCGTCCCCGGCAGGGAACGACGCGCCCGGCGCGTGGGTGACCCCTCCCCACGTGCAGTCCGAGATGCACGCCATATCGGTGCAGGCGACGTCCCCGTCCTCCGTGCAGGAGCAGCTGTTACACCCATCCTTGGATGGAAATGCGTCGCCGGGACTGTATTCGACACCGTCGTACTCACAGCTCGTCCAGCCGAGCGGTTGGCAGCCCGCGAGCGTGCCAGAAAGCGCGATCGCGAGCGAGAACACGGGGCCGAAGTGAAACCAGGTAGGTCGAAGGTCTGTCATTGGATTCGCTCCTGTGCCAAAGAGTGCCAGGGCCGCGCGTGGGAGGATCCTGAGAAAAGCGCGCGGTTTGATGCGAGACAGCGCTCAAGAAAAGACTGTGCCAGCCACGTCGCGAGGGCCGCGCGTCCTGACACACGCGCGAGCTCGCCGGTGAGAGAAGTGGCTTGTATTATAACGGACGTTTGTCTAATATAACGGATATGGCACCTCCGCGTCCCCTCCGTTCTGACCTGCTCCGCCCCGCGTTGCCTGCGGTCCTCCTTTTGGTCTTGCTGGCGTTGTGCGGCGCGGCGGGCTGCTCGCGCGACGAAGCTTCCCGTGCCTCCGCCGCCGGGCCGGAGAGCGAGTTCGAGACGCTCGAGCTACGCTATCAAGGCAATAACGGCACGGTGTCGCCGATCGAGCTCGCGGAAGATCTCGGTTACCTCGCGCCGATCCGCCTGCGCTTCGTCGGCAGCACGGTGAGCGGCCCGCAGAGCGTGCAGGCCGTGGTCACCGGCGACACCGACTTCGGCGGCGCCTTCAACGGCGCGATCGTCAAGCTGATCGCGGCCAAGGCGCCCATCATCGCCGTCGCGGGCTACTACGGTGTCGACGAGCAACGCCAGAGCGGCTTCTACGTGCTGAACGACAGCCCGCTGCGCACCGCGCGCGATCTGCTGGACAGGACGATCTCCATGAACACGCTCGGCGCTCACAGCGAGTTCATGGTCAAGGAGTTCCTGTCGCGGAGCCAGCTCACGCCGGAGGAAGCCCGGCGCGTCACGCTGCTCGTCGTGCCTCCGGTGAACGGAGAGCAGCTGCTCCGCGAGAAGCAGGTCGACGTGGCGGTGCTCGGCGACATCTACCGCGATCGCGCGCTCGAGCGCGGCGGCATTCGTGCGCTGTTCTCGGACTATGAGCTCTACGGCCAGTTCACCGCGGGCAGCTACGTGATGAAGACCAGCTTCATCAAGGAAAGCCCCAAGACGGCGCGGCGCTTCGTCGAGGCGACGGCCAAGGCCATCGAGTGGGCCCGGAACACCCCGCGCGAGGCGGTGGTCGAGCGCTGCCTCGCGCTGATGAAAAAACGCGGCAGGAACGAGGAGGACTCGGCCATCAAGTTCTGGCGCAGCTACGGCGTCGCCGGCCAGGGCGGCTTGATCACCGAGCGCGATTTCCAAGTCTGGATCGACTGGATGGTCAAAAGCGGCGAGCTCAAGCCAGGTGAGATCGCCCTGAGCCGCGTCTACACGAACGAGCTCAACCCGTACGCGAACGACCGAGCCGCAAAATAGTCAACGCCGATCGTCGAGGGAATGGGGGGCGTGCGTTGCACGCCCTCGGCGCGTCACGCGGCCGTTGCTCAGGACCGTGGCATGGATCGCTGGAGGAAGGCGTCGATCATACGGCGCGCGATGCTCACCTTGGGTGGGAGGTCGGGTAGCTGCTCGCGCGAGAACCAGTCGGCTTCGACGATCTCGTGGCCGTCCGGCGTGAGCGTGCCGCCGGCATACGTGGCCGAGAAGCCGATCATCAGCGAGCGACCGAACGGCCACGGCTGGCTGCCGAAATACTTCAAATCGCGGATCTGGACGCCGACTTCCTCGCTGACCTCGCGCGCAGCCGCTCGTTCGAGCGACTCGCCGATCTCCACGAAGCCCGCCACCGCGCTGAAGCGTCCGGGCGGGAAGCGGGCGCTGCGCGCCAGGAGCACGCGATCCTCGCGCTCCACCAGCACGATCACGGCGGGCGCGATCCGCGGGTGCATGCTCAACCCACAGCTCGGGCAGCGCCGCGTCTGCTCACCGACGCTGGGTTCGCGCCTGTCCGACGCCGCGGCGCCCGGCTCGGTGGCTGTTCCGCAGCGCCCGCAGTAGCGATGCGTCTCGGCGAACTCGACACCAGCGAGCGCGCAGCCCAGGATGTGCAGGGTGGGCTCGGGCAGCTCGGAGAACAGGGAGCGGGCCGACGCGAACGCGAGCTCGGCCGGAAGCTCGACCCCGGGCCGAGCTCGCGCCGCGTACCAGCCGCGATCCTCGAATCTGCCGAGGAATACGGGCGGATCGGCGAACGCCGGAAGGGCATCGCGCCGGCCGAGGAACAGCCCGCCGGCGCGCTCCACCACCACCTCCAGGCCGCGCACGAACACCACGAACTCGTTGTTGGCCGTCATAGCGGAGCGCCAGGGTACTCGGTTCGCCGAGCGCCGTCAGCGCCGCGCGCGACAGCCGGCAGCGGAGCCTCGCGTCGCCTCGTTCGGCCGCTTCGCTTCGAGCTCCTGGCTGCGTCAGGGCAGCGTGCGGGGCTTCCAGAAACCTTCAAGCTTCTCCTCTTTCAGGACTTGATCGAGGAAGCTGCGGTCGACCCAGGGCTCGAAGTCGAACGCCGTCCGGATCAAGCCCAGGCGCTTGGCATCGGCGATGCTCGTCTTGTAGCGAGCGACCACGTACGCGTCCACGAGCGGGCTGTCTCTGTATCGCACCGATTCGCCGGCCCAGTCCTCCTTGAAGGCCGCGAACGGGACGCCGGAGCGCGCCCAGACGCGGTACGCCGCGCTCAGGTCTTTCTCCTGATCCGCGAGCCATTTGGCCGCCAGCACGTACTGCCGCACCACGCGCTTCGTGACGTCGGGGTATTTTCGGATGAACCACTATAACGGATGACGCGGCCGAGCGAAAGTGGATATCGCGCGATGGCGCTCTGGGTTGAGCGACGGTCACCGGTGACGATCTCGCTGGCCGAGCTGCGGCGGAGCTGCTGCTGGAGCAACAGGGCTGGCGATGAGCTGCTCGAATCCGTGCAGCGGCGCAGCAACAGAAGGGCGCTCCAGCGGCTTTAGGAGCACCATTTACCGCGGCAAACAGGAGCTCAGCGTCGCGGCACCTGGATTGCACTCACTGCCATGTGCAGCGCACGCGCCTCGAGCGCATCGAGGTCATCGCCGCCGACCCGGAGGCGCCCCCCGGCGCGCGCGCGGCGTTCGAGCGCGTCCTGCTCGGTGTTCACGCCGGCGCGCGCAGGAGCCGCACACCTCGCCGCGCTCGATCGATGACCCCAAGCGGAGGAGCATCGGCCATGCCTCGAGGGCCATCGGTTGGGCGTCAATGGACCGGGCGTTGCACGCCTCGATACCGACGCGCTGCGCGTTCATCGCAGGTCGGAGACGGTCCATGCGAATTCTCTGGAGAACGTTGCTGATCGCGGCCCTTGGCGCCTCGCTGCCGCTCGCCGGCGTGGCGAGCGCTGCGACGCCCTCCGGCGCGGCGCCTGGGTCCTCGTCCTCCGGGAGCTGGTCTTACGGCTCCAAAGATCTCTTCGGCGCCGCGTACGAGAGCTACGACGACGACCTGAAATACTCGGCGCGCTCCGGTACGGCCCCGATCAGCAACGTATGGTTCACCGGAGCGAGCGGCATCCTGACCGAGGTGTTCTGGCCGACGAACGATACAGCGCAGACGCGGGACAGCCAGCTGCTCGTCACGGCGGCCGGCGGAGGCCTCTTCGAGGAGCGGCGGGACGCACGGCGGCGCGTCCGCTGGATCGAGCGCGGCGTGCCGGCTTTCCGGGTGATCACGGAAGATCCGGGCGGCAGGTTCAGGATCGAGAAGATCGTGTTCGCCGATCCCGATCGCGACGTGGTCCTCCAGCGGCTGACGATCACCCGGAAAGTCGGAGGGCTCAGGTTCTTCGTCCTCCACAACCCCAGCGCGGGGAACACGCCGCTCGGCGACAGCGCCTTGGCGAGCACCGGAGACGCGCCGGGGGCAGGGCTGTTCGCCTGGCAAGGCCCCTTCGCCCAGGCCCTCGTGGCGTCCGTCGCCTGGCGCGACGCCACGGCCGGCTTCTCGGGCACCGAGAGCGACGGCTATCGGGATCTGAAGAGACATCGCACGCTGACCACGCACTACCGCGACGCGAGGGACGGGGACGTCGTGCTGACCGGGGAGCTGGATCTCCCGCTTTCGCCCGGGATCTGCGAGCTCACGCTGGCGCTCGGCTTCGGGAGCGACATCGACGGCGCCTACCGCGCCGCCCAGGCGTCGCTCCACGACGACCCCGACGCGCTCCTCGACAGGTACCGCGCCCAGTGGCGCGCCTACCAGGCGTCCCTCCGCCCGCTCGGGAGCGCTTCGCCCGACCTCGCGCGCCTCTACCGGAGCTCCGTGGCGGTGATGAAGTCCCTCGAGGACAGGGCGCACCCCGGGGCCTTCATCGCGTCGCCGTCCGTGCCCTGGGGCGACGTCAGGCTCGACCGGACGAGCGCGATCTCGCCCAGGACCTCGAGCAGCATCACGGGCGGTTACCACCTCGTATGGCCGCGCGATCTCAGCCAGATGGCGCTCGCGTTGCTCGCCTCGGGCGACACGCGCTCGCCCGTGGCCGCGGTACGGTTCCTGAAAAGTATCCAGCTCTCCGCCTCGGAAGGCACCTGGGATTTCGGCGCTCTCCATGTCTCGAAGGAGGGTTCATTTTACCAGAACACCTGGTCTAACGGAGAACCGTACTGGAGAGGCCTGGAGCTCGATCAGGTCGCGCAGCCGATCGACCTCTGTTATCACGTGGTCGAGCAGCGGCTCGTCGCTGCCGGCGCGTGCTGGGATCTCGCGCGCCGCGCCGCCGATTTCCTCGTCGCCTTCGGCCCCTGGACGCCGCTCGATCGATGGGAGGAGGTCTCGGGCGTCTCGCCGTCGACCCTGGCCTTCGTCTGCGCCGCGCTCGTCCATGCCGCGGAGATCGCGGGCGCGATGGGTGACGCCGAGCGCGAGGCCCGGTACAGCGAGACGGCCGAGCGCTGGGCCCGGCAGATCGACGGCTGGACGTTCACCACCCGGGGGACCACCGGCCATGGGCGGTATTTCGAGCGCGTCGACGGGACCGGCAGCCCGGACGCCCCGAGGGACCCGGACGACGATCGACGTTACACCTTGCGGGGGCGCTCGTGGCTGGAGCGCGAGGTCGTCGATTGCGGCTTCCTCAGGCTTGCCGTCCTCGGCGTGCGCCCGGCGCTCGCGCCGAGCATCGCCGATTCGCTGGCGGCCTGCGACGCCGCGCTGCGCGTCGAGGTCCCGGGGGTCGGCCCCGGATTCTATCGCTATGTCGGCGATGGGTATGGCTTCGATCCGCGCACGGGCGGGCGGACGGGGGGCATGTTATGGCCGATGCTCACGGGCGAGAGAGCCGAGTTCGAGCTGGCGAAGGTGCTCGAGATGTCCAGCTCGCCGGCGGCGGCGCGCAAGAGGATGCGCCCCTACCTCGACGCGATGGGGCGCTTCGCGACCGCGTCCCAGATGCTGCCGGAGCAGGTCTTCGCTCGCGGGCCCCGCGCCGGCCAGCCGACCGGCTCGGCGGCGCCCCTCGGGTGGGCGCACGCCGAGTTCGTCCTGGCCCTGCGCCAGTACGACGACGCGACGCTCTTCCGCCTGCCGATGCGCAGCGCCGGAGGCGATTGACGGCCTAGACAGGGTTCTCGCCGCGGATCACCTGCCGCACGGTCAGGACGACGACGCGGCCGGCGTCGCGCTCCTCCGCGAGCCAGTCGAGGAGGGTGGAGAAGTCCTGTCGGGAGATGCTGTACTCGCCGCAGGGGTCACACACATGGTGGAAGATGAGCTGTATCCATCCGCCGTCCTTCTGCGCGCGGCGGATGAGCGCCTGAATCGCGGGGACGCGCTGACTGCGGTGGAGGGAGCCGGGCGCGCGGGTGGCCATCGGGTCGCGCGGAGGGATGGACTCCGCCGGCGGGCACACGATGCATGAGGGGAACACGAGCCCGCCCGCCCTCCTTCCGCTGTCGTAACCGCAGGAGCGGACCAGCTCGGTGCTGACGCTGTCGTGAGCGCCCCAGGGGTACGCGAAGTCGCTCACGGCGAAGCCCAGCGCGAGGAGAGCGCGGCGATCCTCGCAGATCTGCCGGCGCTGCTCGCTGGCCCGGAGCCCGGGCAGCCGCACGTGATCGATGGTGTGGCCGCCGATCTCGTGGCCGTCGGACGCGAGCGCGCGGAGCTGCGCGACCGTCAGGTGGCCGGGGTGGTCGAGTCGACCGCTGTTCACGAAGAACGTGGCATGCATCCTGTGCTCGGCGAGGAGGGAGCGCACGGAGAACTGATCCGCCAGCCCGTCGTCGAACTCGATGGACACGACAAGGGGGCCCGGGGGACGTCCCGTCAGGAGGACCGGGGCGAGGAGGACGGCGGCAAGGCACACCACGACGCACGCCAGCACCGCCTGCTGTCGGCGCGCCGCGAGGCGCCGCTCACAGCCACTCTCGGTGCGCAGGATCTCCACGGAACACATCCCCGTATCATCGACCGTGCCGCTGCCTCCGGCGCCCGTCCGACGAGGCCAGCGCAACCTGCGCCTTCCGGGAACGCGTGGAGATGATTCCGGGACGGCGAGCGGCCGCGGCGCCGCGTGTCGAGGCATAGGCCGGTATGCCCATGCCGCGAGCCAGCGGCCTCGGATATGACAGCCACCTGCATCGGGCGATGCGAGGATGGACGGCGATCCTGGAGCGGAGAGCCGGCGCTGCCTCGGGCTCCCAAGGACGTGGCCTGATCACCGGATAGTGGTTTTGATACCACCGGACAAAGGTGCTGACAATGATGTACGGACGAACGAGTCTATCGAAGCAAATTCTGGTGTTGGGGGCGCTCGGCGTTTCCCTCTGGGGCTGCGGCGACAGCGGCGACGGGACCACGAGCGCAGGCGGCGCCGGCGGCGGCGCTGCCGAGGGCGCAAGCACGAGCGGCACCTCCAGCAGCAGCGCTGGGACCGCGTCGGGGGGCACGACGAGCTCGGCCACCGGCAACAGCACCAGCGGCGACACCACCGGCAGCAACACCACGGGCAGCAACACCACCGGCGGTGACGGCGGCGGCGGGAGCGGCGCCGGCGCGAGCGGCGCGGGCGGGGACGCGGCGGGCGGGAGCGGCGCAGGGGAAGCGGCCAGCAGCAGCAGCACGGGCGGCGGGGCCGTCACCTGCCCGTCGCCCGCGCTGAGGGCCGGCGACACGAACAAGACGATCACGGTCGGCTCTGGGAACCGCAGCTATGTCTTGCATGTCCCCGCCGCGTACGACGGCAGCAAGCCGGTGCCTCTCGTGGTGGACCTCCACCCTCTCGGCGGCTCTGGCCCGTCGGAGCGATCGGGCTCACCGTATCCGGCGCAGACCGACCCGGAGGGGGTGATCATGGCCTTCCCGTCAGGGCAGTCCGGCCCGTCGGGCGGCGCCTGGAACGTGGGGCCCTGCTGCGTGAAGAACACCGACGACGTGGCCTTCGTCAAGGCGATGGTGGCCGAGATCCAGGAGACCGCCTGCATCGACCCGAAGCGCATCTACGCGGTCGGCTTCTCGATGGGAGGCGGCATGTCCCACTACCTCGCTTGCCACGCGGCCGACGTGTTCGCCGCCGTGGCGCCCGCCGCCTTCGATCTCCTCAAGGAGAACGTCGACGACTGCAAGCCGTCGCGCCCCATCACCGTGATCTCGTTCCGGAGCACCTCGGATCCGATCGTGCCCTATGCCGGTGGATATTCTTCGGTGGTGCAAGGCATGCCCATCACGTTCCTCGGCGCGAAATCGACCCTCGAGCAGTGGGGCAAGATCAATAAATGCACGGGCTCGCCATCGGCCGAAAACGCCCAGGGCTGCTCTACCTTCTCGAACTGTGAGGGCGGCGTCGAGGTGGCTCTTTGCACGAAACAGGGGGGAAGCCACGAGCCCGGCAACGCCTCCGTCGGCTGGCCCGTCCTGAAGCGGCACGTCATGCCGTAGCCCCCTCGTGACGCACGCTCTACGCGCTCAATGCGGCGCGTTACTCCATCCGCGTGCGCGGCGTCCTCGCTCCACACCTTCCTCCTCCCACCTGGCTCGACGCTCGAGCAACTCCGCCGAGATCCGGATCCAACCCCCTGCATGATGCAATGGCGCTGCGCCGTTCGCGGCGCGGTCTCTCGATCTGCAGCGCCATCGGAAGGATCTGCTCCTGATGTGTGCAACTCGCCGTGACCGGCGTGCGCACGACGAGCGCACGACGAGCGCACTCGCGCGTTGATGGTTGGCGCCTTGATCAACCAACCTGGCGAGTGATACTTTGGGAGCCTGCCTCCGGTGCGGCCTCGCCGTCCGATGGCGGGCGCCGACGAGCTTTCCATGAAGGTCAGCGGAACCACAATCCTGACGCGGAAGACCTTGGTGAGCCGGAGCTTCGGCTCGGAGGCGTGGCGCGGTCTCTTTCGTGACGTGGCGCTGAGCAACCCGTGGTTCAGGCAGCCGATCACGGCGACCAGCCTGGTTCCGCTGCCCGAGTTCCTCACGTTTCACGACGAGCTCGTGCGGCGCTTCTATCCGGACCGCAAGGACGCGCTCTTCGACCTCGGGGTCGAGTCGGCGCGCTGGGCGCTCGTCGACGGTCCCCTGAAGCACTTCGTCCGAGATCCGAAGATCACCTCGCTGGTCGAGGCCATTCCGAACCTCTGGCACCGTTACTTTGCCGAGACCGACAGCCGCTCCGAGGCGGCGCTCCGCGACGCTGGCGTCGAATTTCGAGTCCGCGACCTACCGGCCTGGCACCCCTATTTCGAGCATTTTGTGATCGGTTACACAAAGGAGCTGCTGGAGCTCTATTGCGCCAACCCGATCTGGACGCATCGCGTCACGGGGGGACGCGGCACGACGTACGGCTATCTTCTCGCCACCGATCCCGTTCCGATCGCTCCTCCGAGCGGCGACGGCGCCGGCGGCGAGCGCGGTGGGCCCGTCCGGTCACGCAGGGCGCTCACGGCGCGGGAGCTGGAGGTGCTGCGGCTCGTCGGGGTCGGCAAGACCAACCGCGAAATCGCCCTCGTCCTTCGCATCTCGGAGAAGACCGTGCAGCATCACGTCGCCCACGCCTACGACAAGCTCGGCATCTACAGCCGCGCCGGCGCGACGCTGTGGCTGGGCGAGCGGGGGCTCCTCGGCTGAACGGCGGCGAGGGCGCACGCTGCTGGCCAGCGTGCGCGCGGCGCGACGGGCGGTCTCCGGGAGGGCAGGCGCCTCACGGTCGCCAGGCGTGCGGCGGCGCGACGCTATGGAGCGGAGAAGGTGGGATATCCAGCGTCGCATTGCCTCATAGCTCGCCTCGCGATCGATGAGCGTGAGAGGGCCGCACAGGCCACACCACGGCTCGCCGCGGCGGACCTGCTGTTCTGCGTCCCCCCCCGCGCCGTCGACTCGACAGCTCCCGCCGCCCTCCCGTGTCGATGTCGACCTGCGTCGCTGACCTCGGGGAGCGGAGGGGCCTGCGCGATCGTCGCGAGAGGGCGCGCGGCGCGCCTGCTCCGCCCTCCACCTCAGTAGAAATATCCACAAATCATAGGTGGAAAAATGCATTGCGATCGATGTGAAAAAATCCATCACGGTTCGGGCCGATCGGGCCGATGACGGCATGCCGAGCGCTTCGGGCGCAAGGTTTCGTCACGCAGTAGATGCAAAATTGACATATGATTGTCCCGAAACGCGAGCTGAGGAGCGATCGATGAACTTCAGGATTCTTGGTTACCTGTTGCCTTTTGCCACGTTGGCAGCCGCGCCCCTCGTGGGTTGCGGCTCGTCCGACGACCCCGGTGCGACAGGGCCGGGCACCGGCGGGAGCAGCAGCACCGGAGGGCAGGGCGCGGGCGGGGACGGCGCAGGTGGAGACGGCGCAGGTGGAGACGGCGAGGCGGGCGGCATCCCCACGGAGCCACCGGACTACACGGCCGCGTTCCCGCAGGACAGGGTGCCCCGCATCGACATCACCGTCGCGCCCGAGCAATGGCAGCAGATGGTCGATGACATGACGGACATGATCGGTGAGTTCGGCACTCAGTCCGGGGTGTTCGCGCCGCCGCCGGAGTGGGTCGAAGCCTGCAACGGGCTCGTGGCCGGCGACGACTGCACGGTCGACCTCTTCGGGACCGAGACCGCGGGGACGTGCACGGAGCTCGTCGGCGGCCTGACCTGCCAGCCGAAGCCGCAGGACCCCGAGGATTTCGTGCCGCCGCAGGACTGGATGGACGCCTGCGAAGGGCTCGCCGCGGACGCCGGCTGCATGATCGACCTCTTCGGGACCGAGACCGCGGGGACGTGCACCGACATCAAGGGCGAGCTGGCCTGCATGCCGGCCGGGCCGGGCGCCGGAGATCCCGGGCTCATCAGCAGCGTCGAGCTGCTCCCGCGCACGCCGCTCTACGTCGAGTGCGACGTCGCCACCGAGGATCGGCAGTGGAAGCACGTCGGCATCCGCTTCAAGGGCAACTCGAGCCTGCTCCTGCCCTGGGGGCAGGGCAACTGGAAGCTGCCGCTGCGGCTCAACTTCGACCGATTCGAGGACGCGTATCCCGAGACGAAGAATCAGCGCTTCTACGGGTTCGACTCGCTGGCCTTCGCCAGCGGGTACCTGGATCCCTCGCTCCTGCGCGAGAAGATCGGCACCGACATCTTCGCCAAGGCGGGGATCCCGGCGCCCGCGACCGCCTTTTATCGGATCTTCATCGACCACGGGGAAGGGCCGGTCTATTTCGGGCTGTACACCGGCATCGAGCTCCCGTCGGACGAGTCGTTCCTCGACACCCATTTCGGCGGCCACAAGGGCAACCTCTACAAGCCCGACGGCACCGGCGCGCGGTGGGAGACGTGGGATCCCGACACCATCGTCAAGGAGAACAACGAGGACGACACAGAGCTTTCGGACGCGCGGGCGCTGTTCGACGCGCTGCACGCCGACCGGACCGACGCCGCCGCCTGGCGCGCGGGGCTCGAGGCGCACCTCGACGTCGACGGCTTCCTGCACTGGTTCGCGCTGAACGCGGTGATCGAGGACTGGGACGTGTACGGCCGCCTGCCGCACAACTACTATCTCTACTCGGACCCGAACAAGGAGGGGCAGTTCGCGTGGATCCCCTGGGATCACACGTTCGCGTTCACGGACCCCGACAGCCCGGGCGCGAGCGTCGGGCTGAAGGCGATGCCCCTCGATATGTCCGATGTGACCGAGCAATGGCCGCTCGTCCGCTACCTGCTCGACGATCCGGTCTATCTCGAGGTCTACCGCGGCTACGTGGCGCAGGCCGCGGCCGAGGAGTACGAGGCGGCCGCTGCAGAGGCGTGGTTCAAGGCGGCGCACGACCTGATCGCGCCGTACGTCGTCGGGCCCGACGGCGAGATCGAGGGGCACACGCACCTCGCGAAGCCGGAGGACTTCGATAACGGCCTCGCCACGCTGATCGCCCACGCCAAGGGGCGTCAAGCGGACGTGGCCGCGTACCTCGGGCAGTGAGGGTCGGGTGAGCTCGGCGCGCGGGCGCGGCTCACCCGGCGGTCGCCTCGCGCACCGGGGCGCTCGCCTCCGCGCCGCGCCCGTCGAGCCTCCGGAACTCCCGGCCGACGAGGATGAACACGAGCACGAAGAGCGCGATGTCGACCGCGGCGTTCCCCCAGAACACCCCGCTCACCCCGACGACCTTGGGCAGGAGCCACATCATGGGGATGTAGAGCACCACCTGCCTCAGCAGGGCGAGCCCGCTCGCGAGGTTCGCCCGCTCCACGGAGGGGAAGAACACGAGCGCCATGAAGATCCACGGCATTGCGGGCAGGGCGAGGACATAGATCCGGAAGTCGAGCAGCTGCTGCGCGGTGAAGTCGAACCCCGGTAGCATCGAGCCGAGGACGGCCCCCGGGGCCAGCATCATCGAGAGCCAGAACGGCAGGACCAGCACGAGCCCGGCGAGCGCGAAGTGGTTGAAGGCCCGCTTCACCCTGCCGTAGCGCCGCGCCCCGTAGCTGATCCCCTCCACGGGCTGCAAGGCCCGCATCAGGCCGAACAGCGGCGTCATCATGAACAGGAAGATGCGGTTGCAGGCGGCGAAGAAGGCGACGTCGTGCTCCGTTCCGTGGCTCGACACGGCGCCGTAGACCACGACGTTCTGGACGACGTTCATGACCGACACGATCATCGCCGGCGTGCCAAGGGAGATGATCTGCCGCCGGATCGACGGGTCGACGCGGATCGTGCGCCAGGCGGTGTCGAACGAGGCGCGGCCCCTGGCGTAGTACAGGAGCCCGACGGCCGAGTAGACGAACATGGACGCGTTGGTGGCCCAGGCCGCGCCCTGCACGCCCCAGCCGAACGTGTGGATGAACAGCGGCTTCAAGGCGACGTCGACGAGCAAGCCGAGGGAGATCATCCAGGCCGCCGTCCTCATCTTGCCTTCGCCGCGAACGGTCATGTTCACCGCGAGGCCGTGCACCCAGAACAGCGAGCCCAGCGCCGTCGCCTGGAAGTACGCGGTGCCGTAGGCGAGGATCTCCCCGCTGCCGCCCATCATGCGCAGCAGCGGCTCTGCGAACCAATAGGTGAGCACGGCGCAAGGCAAGCTGACGAGGAGCGATAGCCCGTTCACGCTCCCCAGGAGGCCGTGGAGCTTTCCCCGGTCGTCCGCGCCCAGGTAGATGCTCAGCGCCGTTCCGGCGCCGGTCCCGATCAGGCTGCCCAGCCCGAGCGTGATCTGCGACAGTGGATAGGCGATCCCCACGCCGGCCAGGGCGCTCTCGTTCATCAGCTGGCCCACGAACACGGCGTCCAGGAAAGCGTTGAGCCCATACAGGACCATGGCCAGCACGGCCGGCCACGAGAGCTGCCACATCACGGCCTTCAGGTCGCCGTCGAGGATGAACTGCTTGTGGGCGTCTCTATCGCTCATCGCTTTTCGTCCTTCATGTGCCGCTTCCTCTGCCCCGGGAGCGGACGTCGAAGCTGCTCGACATGCTCCAGGAGCGCCCAGAACACCGCGATCTCCGCCGGGGAGAGCGCCGGGATCCCGCCGGGGTCGGCGACCATCCGGAGCAGCGTTACCACGACCGCCGCCGACAGGCGAGCTCGTGGCGTGAAGCGGTGTCGCTGGCGGCGCAGCGCGGTGCCCCGCCGTTCATGGCCACCAGCACGATTACGTGACGCCCGTAGTCGTCGTTCCAGTGAATGCATCCCCGCTGGCGCGCACGAGCATGAATGCATCCCCGCTGGCGCGCACGAGCAAAACATTGGCTTCTGGAAGGAAGCGCGCCATCGCCGATCTTCGCATCTTCTCCCTCGTCTCCGGGGCAGGACGCCCCGCGATGCCATCGAGAGAGGAACCCCCATGTCGAAGCTCGTCCGCGCCGTCGCCGTCGCCTCGTTCACCGCCCTCGCCGCCTGCGCCTCGGACGCCGCGGGCCCGGGTGTGCCTGCGGAGGGCCCCGCTGCCGCGCCGGCGGCGAAGCTCGCCGCGTTCACGTCGGACGCCTCCGGGTTCGATACGCGCTCGTATTACTACGACACCGGGCGCGAGGTGGTCGTGTTCGACGCCCAGTTCACGGGCGCGTTCGCCAGGAGCGCCATCGCGCAGATCCGCCGGGAGACCCAGAGCCCGATCGCGTACGTCGTGCTGACGCACCCGAATCCGGACAAGTTCAACGGCGCCTCCGAGTTCCAGATGATCGGCGCGAAGGTCGTCGCGAGCCGCGCGACCGCGGGCGCGATCGACGAGGTCCACGCCTACAAGAAGGCCTATTTCATCGGCGCGGGCATGTTCACCGAGGAGACGTACCCGCCGAAGGCCACCGTCGACATCACGTTCGAGGGCACGTACGCGCTCCCGCTGCAGGCCGGCGCGGTCGAGCTGCGTGAGCTCGAGCACGCCGGTATCTCGACGACGCAGACCGTCGCGATCGTCCCCTCGGCCGGGGCGCTGGTGGTCGGCGATCTCGTGCACCACAAGGCGCACGCGTGGCTCGAAGGCGGCATTCGCAACGGCAAGCCCTCGCCGGATCTCACCTCGTGGCGCGCGGCGCTCGACGAGCTGCTGGAGCTCGACGGGCTCACCGTCTACGGCGGCCGGGGGCAGACCGCGCCGGTGCGCGCCGCGGTGGACGAGCAGAAGGCGTACCTCACGGCGATGGAATCCCTCGTCGAGCGCTACGTCGCCTCGCTCGGCGCGCAGAAGAGCGAGCTCGCGGGGCCCGAGGCGGCGAGCCACCACAAGAAGCTCGCCGCCCTCGCGACCGCCGAGTTCCCCGAGTACGACCTCGCGTACATGATCGAGTATGGCGTCTATGGGCTCGCGAACGCGATCGCGAGCAGGTGAGGGCCTCCGCGCGGCCGCCCGGGCGCTCGCGCGCTCGGCGCCGCTTCACTCCTCGGGGGCCTGATTCGCCTGCGCGCGGGCGCGGTAGTCCTTCGGCCGCTCGCCCGTGAAGGCCGCGAACGCGCGGGTGAACGCCCCCAGGCTGTCGAACCCGACCGCGATCGCGACGTCCGTGACGCGGGCGCCGCTCACGACCAGCAGATCCATCGCGCGCAGCATCCGGGCGGTGCTCAGGTACTCGGTCCACGTCGTCCGCGCCTCCTCGACGAAACGCCGCGACAGCGTGCGCGTCGAGGTGCGCGCCGCGCGCGCGGCGTCATCGAGCGTCGGGCGCTCGCCGAGGTGCTCGCGCGCGAACCGCATCGCGCGATCGAGCTCGGGGGAGCGCGCGACCGGCAGCTTGAACGGGAGCGGCTCGGCGACCCATTCGCGGCAGAGCGCCCCGAGCGTCTTGAAGAAGAGCGTCGCGGTCTCGTCGCGGCCGCCGTGGTCTGGCCCCCAGCGCATCGCGTGGAGGATCATCTCGCGCGCGAGCGGCGTCACCGCGAAGACGCGGCAGTCGACGCGCTCCTCGCCCTGGGCGTCGCCGGAAGGCAGCGGCGCCCGGGTGAGCCGCGGCGAGAGGTACACCGTCCGCAGCGCGACGGGCCCCGCGGCGTGCGCGCGGTGCATGGCGTGGGCCGCGATGAACGCCGCGCGGTGCGGCGGCAGGATCCAGTGGGCGCTGCCGACCTCGAGGTGCAGGACGCCCGCGCCCGCATAGAGCAGCTGGTGCTTGCGGTGCGCGTGCACGTCGCCGCGGAACGGCTGCACATCGTCGGCGAGCGCGAACGCGGGCAGGTCGACCGCATCCACGTCGACCGGCGCGCGCGGCTCGGAGCGCGAGGGCCCTGGCGCAGGCGAGCCGGCGAGGAGCGGGAGGTTCCTGGGAGAGGGCACGCGTCAGCGCGCAGCCATGCCGGGAAAACCCGCCGAGTGCACGGTGCGGGTCCCCTCGATCCCCTTCAGGTCGACGTGCGAGGCGCGCGGCGGGGTCCAGCCCTCGGTGGTGAGCAGGTCGACGAGCCCGGCGTCGGCGGCGAGCGGCGCAGAGACGGTGAGCTCGCCGCCCGCCGAGACGCCGAGCAGGCGCGCCGCCGTGTTCACGGTGCGGCCGAAGTAGTCGAGGCGCTGGTTCAGGTTGACGAGCAACGCCGGGCCGCGGTGCATGCCCGCCCGGAGCACCAGGCGCTCGCCCGCGGGCCGGCCGGCGTTGTGGCCGAGCATGCCGCGCATGGCTTCGCTCAGCGCCGTCACCGCGGACCGCTCGTCGAGGAACGTGGCCATGACCGCGTCGCCGATGGTCTTGACCACCGCGCCGCCCTGAGCCTCGACGGCGCCAATCACGATATCGAAGTGATCGCGCACCAGGTTGTACGCGGGGGCGTCGCCGATCCGCTCGTACAGCCGCGTGGAACCGCATAGATCGGTGAAGACGACGAAGACCGCTCGGACCGTCAGCCGCTCACGCGCGGACAGGACCATGTCGCCGAAGTAGCGCCGGTACTCCGGCACGTGGAGCAGCTCGAGCCCGCTGAGCCGCCGCGGCAGGCTGGCCGGATCGAGCTCGTCCTTCAGGACATCGTGATGAACGATGAAGCCGCACTGCGGCCAGCCAACGTTGGTGAGCGCGATCTGGAGGGGGCCGGGGCGCACCGAGAGATCCTTCACGTCATAGTGGGGCCCCGCGAGCTGCGATATCGCGACAGCCTGCACCTCGTCCGTGGGCTCACCCTCGACGCGGAGGATGCCCTTGGCGCGGGTCAAGGGGCAGAAGTAGCGGTAGCGGCCAGGGGTGAGCACCTCGGTCGCCGCTGCGGTCTCGCCGAGCGCGGCGGTCATGCCATAGCGGGGCTGGAGCGCCGACGGCGGCGGGCAAGCGGGGGGGAAGCCGAGGTCCTCGATGGACCGGCCGAGCGAGAACGTCACCTCGACGCGCTCCGAGATGTCGACGTCGAAGGAGTGCTCGCACATCGGGCAGAACGAGACGGCGGCGGCCGCGGCGAGGTCGTCGATCACGTCGGCCAGCATGTTGCAATGGCCACAGTGGACGTCCCAGTGCATGTCGAAGAGGCCAATCTGGGTGCCGTGCAGCAGGACGCGGATGACCGCGTGCGGGGCGAGCGCGGTGTCCGCCGCGATCACGTGGGGGTTGATACGGTAGCGGCGGATGAGCGGCGCGTCGTGGAGCCACCGCTCGACCGCATCGATCTCGCCCGCGCTCGCGAGGTGCTGCTGCCGGAGCCGCTCGCACAGGCTCTTCAGGCGGTGGGTATCCATGGCGGCTCCCCGAGCATGCGCATGTCTCGCAGGCGGCGGGAAGTGCCATGTGCGTGCCCGGCCGCGCCGCCCCCCCACGTTCCCACGGATGCTCCTTGCCGGTCCGGGGTCGAAGAGGTCATTGGGCGGGCACGAGAGCTCGTGGACGCGCCTACAGCGTCAGCTCCGCCCTCGCTGTCGAGTCCCCGAGATCGCGCGTCAGCCTGAAGCCGAGCTTCTGCGCCACGCGCTGCATCTCCACGTTCTCGGCCAGGATGTCGGCGCTGATGCGGGCGAGCCCCTCGTCGCGGCCTATCTGGACGAGGAGGCCCAGCAGCCGGGAGCCGAGCCCCTGTCTCTGGTGCTCGTCGCTGATCAGCAGAGCAAACTCCGCGTCGCGCGTGCCTGGCAGCTTGCTCAGCCGGCCGACGCCGATGATCTGCCGGCTTCCGGTGCCCGCGGGCGGCTTCTCGACAACGAGCGCCATCTCGCGATCGTAGTCCGCGAAGCACACGCGCGTCAGCCGCTCGTGCGCGGTGCGCAGGTCGAGCTGCATCGGGTAGAAATACCGCAGCCGCACGGTGCGCTCGGAGAGCTTCTGGTGAAACCCGACCATCAGCGGCTCGTCCTCGGGGCGGATGGGCCGGATCGTGAACGCCTGCCCATCCTTGCTCTTCAGCTCCGTCACATACTGCGTGGGATACTCGCGGATCGCCGACCTGGGGAGCGCCGACTCCGGCGTCTCCGGCGGGTGCAGCACGACGCGGGCGTCGAGGGCGATGGCCCCCTCCGCGCTGACGGCGAGCGGGTTGATGTCGATCTCGCTTATCCATCGCTGCTCGATCACGAGCTGCGAGAACCTCACGAGCAGGTGCCCGAGCGCCGTGAGGTCCACCGGCTTGCGGCCGCGCACGCCCTGGAGCGCGCGGAAGATCCTTGTCTGCTCCATCATGCGCCGGGCCAGCGTCGCGTTGAGCGGCGGCAGGCCGAGCGAGCGATCCTTGAAGATCTCGACGAGCTGCCCGCCGGCCCCGAACAAGAGCACCGGGCCGAACTGCGGATCGACCGAGCTGCCGAGGATGAGCTCGTAGGCGTCCTTCAGCGCGATCATCGGCTGGACGGTCACGCCCTGGAAGTGCTGCGCGCCGGCCCGCCGCGAGACGCTCTCCTGGATCTCCTCGAACGCACGGCGGACGGCCTCGTCGTCGTGCAGATCGAGCTTCACGCCGCCCACGTCGGTCTTGTGCGTGATCGTCGCGCTGTACAGCTTGAGGACGGCCGGATACCCCATCTGCCTGGCCGTGGCCACGGCCTCGTCCGCGCTCTTCGCGACGGCCGTCGGCACCGTCGGGATGCCGTACGCCGCCATCAGCTGCTTCGACTCGACTTCATCCAGGAGCGTCCGGCCCGACGCGCGGACGCCGGCGACGAGCGCCCTGGCCTCCTCGCGGTCGACGTTGAGCGCCCGCTCGTCCGTGCTCGGCGTCTCGTACAGGGCCCGGAGGGCGTACTCGTAGCGGTACATCGAGCAAAAGGCGCGAGCGGCGGCGTCGGGGTACTCGAACGTCGGGACCCCGGCGCGGTTCAAGATCGCTTTCCCCGCCTCCACCTCCACGCCGCCCATCCAGCTGGCGAGGACCGGCTTGCCGTCGACGTGCGCGTGCTTTCGCAGCGCCTCGGCGGTCTGGGTCGACTCGGTCATGTCCTGGGGCGTGAGGATGACGAGCACGCCGTCGTTGTTCGGGTCCTTCGCGCAGATCTCCAGGGCCTTCGCGTAGCGATCGGCGCCGGCGTCGCCGAGCACGTCGACCGGGTTGTTGCGGCTCCACGCGGCGGGGAGGAAGCCGCTCAGCTCGCCCAGGATCTCCGGCGAGAGCGGCGCCAACTCGCCCCCGTTCGCGACGAG
Source organism: Sorangium sp. So ce375 (assembly GCF_051473855.1). Taxonomy (NCBI): domain Bacteria; kingdom Pseudomonadati; phylum Myxococcota; order Polyangiales; family Polyangiaceae; genus Sorangium; species Sorangium sp. So ce375. The sequence goes on along the minus strand of NZ_CP150335.1, from coordinate 5,703,915 downwards.
CGCGTCGGTCGCCAGCACGCCCGGGCCGCCGGCGTTTGTGACGATGCACAGCCGCTTGCCGCGCGGGCGCGGCTGCTTGGCCAGCGTCTCGGCCATGGAGAACAGGTCCGCGATGTCGTTCACGCGCAGCACGCCCACGCGCCGGAACGCCGCGTCGAGCACCTCGTCCGAGCCGGTGAGCGAGCCGGTGTGCGAGGCGGCCGCCTTCGCCGCCGCCTCGCTGCGGCCGGGCTTGATCACGATGATCGGCTTTGTGAGCGCCACCTCGCGCGCGGCCGACAGGAACGCTCGCGCGTCGCGCGGGTCGCCGATCGACTCCATGTAGATGAGGATGCTGCTCGTCTTCGGGTCGTTGCCGAGGTGGTCGATGAGGTCGCCCCAGCCGACGTCGAGCATCGAGCCGACGCTGACGAACGCGCTGAAGCCGACCTGCTCCTTGAGGCTCCAGTCGAGCACCGCCGTGCAGAGCGCGCCGGACTGGCTGATGAACGCGACCTTGCCCGGCCGCGCCTGCCCCTTCGCGAACGTCGCGTTGAGCCCGCCGATCGGGTTCATGACGCCCAGGCAGTTCGGGCCGATGATGCGCATCTTCCCGCGGGCGCGATCCATGATCTGCCGCTCGAGCAGGGCGCCCGGCGGCCCCATCTCCTTGAACCCGGCCGAGATGATGATCGCGCCGGGGACGCCGGCGTCCACGCACTCGCCGATGAGGCCCGGCACGCTCGCGGCGGGCGTAACGAGGACCGCGAGATCCACCTTCGCCGGCACGGCCGCGATGCTCGGATAGGCCTTGATGCCGAGGACGCTCTGCCGCTTCGGGTTCACCGGAAAGACGGTGCCGCCGAACGGGTTGCTGATCAGGTTCCACAGGAGCGTCCGGCCGACGGCGCCGCTGTTCTCGGTCGCGCCGATGACGGCGACGTTCCGCGGCCTGAAGATCGGGTCGAGGCTCTGCGGCTCCTGGCGAAGGACGTCGTGGGCACGGTCGGTCATGGGCACGGAGTCAGGCATGAAGCTCCTCGAGGGGTGGTGCGGCGGACGCTACAGGGACCATTGCGCGGGAACGACGAGGGCCGTCGTGCCACGCGGCCGGGCCGTGTGCATGGGCTGTCTCCAGAATTAAAGCATAAGCACGTTCCGTGCCCTGAACGCAGATTGCCAGGCCGAGCCGCGCCCTGATACCCTGCGCCGGCGTGATGATCCGCTCTCGACTTCTTCTCTCCGGGCTCCTCGGTTTGTGTGCCATCGCCTGCGAGGGCGCTGGGACAGCGGACGACGCGAGCACCGAGGCATCCAGCGGCGCCTCGACCGCGGGCGCCTCGACCGCGGTCGCTTCGACCAGCGGCGGATCGACCGGCGGAGGGGCGACCAGCAGCGCGGCCTCGGGCAGCGCGGGAGCGGGCGGCTCCGGAATGGGCGGCTCCGGAATGGGCGGCGCCGGCGCGGCCGGAGGCGGCGAGGGCACGGGCGCGAGCCACGGTGACGGCGGCGCGGGTCCGGTCGACCTCCCTGCCGGCGTGAGCGCGCTGTTCCCTGCGCCGGGCGCCCGTGGGCTGTGCCCGGATCCGCCGCTCCGCATCTCGTTCCCCGGCGCGCCGACGCTGGGCAGCGCGGGCGTGATTCGCGTGTTCAACGCCGCCCAGCCCGGAGCGGCGGTCGCGACGATCGACATGTCCTCGATGACCGTGAGCGCCACGATAGGCGGCCGGACGTTCAACGTGCTTCGCCCGGTGTACGTGGACGGCAACGATGCCGTCGTGTCCTTGCCGTCGCGCGCGCTCGGCTACGGCAAGTCCTATTACGTCACGGTCGACCCCGGCGCCATCGTGCCCCCGGGGGGCGGCTCCTTCGCGATCGCGGACGCGACGACGTGGCGCTTCGATACGGCGGACGCGGGCCCGTCGAGCCTCTCGTCGCTCGAGGTGGCGCTCGACGGCTCCGGCGATTTCTGCTCGGTGCAAGGCGCGCTCGACGCGGTCCCCGCGAACAACCGGGACAGCGTGGTCATCACCGTCCAGCGCGGCGTCCACCATGGGGTCGTCTACTTCGAGGGCAAGAACAACGTCACGCTGCGCGGGGCCGACCGCAAAGGCACCGTCCTCTCGGGCACGAACAACAACAACATGAACGGGAGCACGCGGGGCCGCGCGCTCGTCGGCGCCGACAAGGTGAGCAACCTCGTCATCGAGAACCTCACCATCCACAACCTCACGCCGCAGGGCGGCTCCCAGGCGGAGGCGCTGCGCCTCCAGGACTGCGACAAGTGCGTCGTGCGCGACGCCGACATCCTGAGCCTCCAGGACACGCTGCTCTGGTCCGGGCGCATCTACGCGGACAACTGCACGATCGCCGGCAACGTGGACTTCGTGTGGGGCACCGGCGCGGCGTACTTCAACCGGTGCGAGATCAAGACGGTCGGTCGATCCGGCTACAACGTGCAGGCGCGAAACGGCGATTCCGGCTATGGCTACGTCTTCGTCGACTCGCGCATCACCAGCGACGCGGGCATCACGGGGAACACGCTGGCGAGGATCGACGTGAGCCAGTATCCGTCGAGCCACGTCGCGTACATCGACTGCACGCTCGGCAGCCACATCTCGCGGGCTGGGTGGACGATCACGGGCGGTTCTCCGCCGCGCACCCTCCGCTTCTGGGAGTACCGGAGCCGGGACACGGACGGGCGCCTCATCGACACCAGCGGGCGTGCCGCCGGATCGACGCAGATCTCCGCGGCGCAGGCGGCGATGATGCGCGATCCAGCGAACGTGCTCGGCGGCTGGGTCCCTCCGGGCTGAGCCGGCCGCGCGATACCCGGAGGCGGCGCTTTTGCGGGCGCTGACCTCCTAACCGCCACAAGGACGGCGGGGATCGGCCAGCTCGCGGGCGCCGGGCACGGCCAGCACCGACAGCGCCGCGAGCCCCGTGGCCAGCCCGCACACCGTCGATACCGGCGCCCGACCGAACCACGTTATCAGGTAGGGCAGGCCGGCGAGGCCCAGCGGCACCGTGCCGTAGGACACCAGGAAGTCCAGCGCCGACACGCGGCCGAGCATCTCCCTGGGCACCTCACGGTGGATCGCGGTGAACCATGGGATGTTGAACATCTCGATCCCGAGACCGCCGAGCAGGTAGGCCAGCACGATCACGCGCTGGTCGGCGACCAGCAGCGCGAGCGGCACGAGCCCGTACAGGCTCAGGCCTGCGAAGGCCAGCAGGCCGGGACGCCTCGGCGTCCAGCGGCTGAGCACGAGCGCGCCCGCGATGGCGCCGATCGCATAGGCGCCCAGCGCGACGCCGATCAACGTGTTCCCGCCGAAGCGCTCCCGGCTGACCAGCGGCAACACCAGCTGCTGCAGCGAGTACGACATCGAGAGCCAGATCGCCAGCGCGCCAAGCCCGGCCGCGAACCAGCGGTGCTTGCTGGCCTCGTACAGCCCGTCCCGGTACTCCTGCAGCAGGTTGCCGCGTCGCTCGCGCTCCCGCTCCCCGGCGGCCCCGTCCGCCGATCTCGATTTCAGCGTGACGGCCGAGGAGCCCAGCCAGAGCATCCCCGCGAGCGCCAGCGTGACCTCACCGCCCAGCGCGGGATAGATCAGCGTGGTGGCCAACGGCACTGCGGTCTGGCACGCGCGCAGGCTCAGCGTGGTGGCGGCGTTGGCAGCCTGCCGGTGCTGCTCGTCGACGACCTCGGCCGTGACGGCTTGGTAGGCGCTGCGGAACACGCCCTCGCCGACGCTGGCGAGCAGCACGCAGGCGCAGACCACCCAGATCGAGGCATCGAACGCGGGAATGGCGGCGAGCGTGGCCAGCCCGCGCAGCCCGCTGGATCCGGCCAGGGCCAGCCGTCGGGGGACGCGGTCGACGAGCACACCGCCAAGGAGCGCCCCTAGCAGGAAGCCGACCGTCCTCGCGCCGAGGACGAGGCCGAGCGTGGTGATCGCCCCCCTCGTGTCCAGCACGTACAGCGTCAACGCGGTCGGCAGAATGGCAGTGGCCGCCGAAGACGCGGTATAGCCGATCCAGATCGACCGGAAGGCGGGGTTGCGCAGGGCATCGAGCACGCGGTCCCTCCGGCGTGGCTCACGCCGCGATGCCGGGTCGATCGGGGGTGATGAACCGCTGTGCGCGCCACGATCGCAGAGCCCCCTGGAAGTCGCGGCTCGCGGCGACCAGGAACGAGGCCAGCTCGTAGAGCGCGACCGGCCTGCGGTTCATGAGCGAGAAGTTCGGCTCGGAGCTCGGGCAGGTGTTCACCTCGAAGATGCGCAGCTCGCCCGTCGCGAGATCCTCGACCACGTCCACGCCGGAGACGAGGGCGCCCACGGCGCGCGACGCGTCCTCGGCGATCTTGGCGACGGCCGGGACCAGCGGCGCCGGCCGCGGCCTGCCGCCAGCTACGGTGTTCGTGATCCAGCCGCCTTCCCTGGCGTACCGATAGATGGCGACCACGGCCTGGTAGTTCACGCAGAGCACCCGGATGTCCCGGCCGGGGTTGCGCACGAACGGCTGAACGTAGTAATGCTCGGCGGAGCCCTGGATCCGCCTCACGTGCGCGATCAGGTCGTCTCGGCTCTCGATTCGCTGCACGCCGTGGCCGCCGAATCCAACGATGGGCTTGAGGACCAGCGGATACCCCTGCTCCTCTGCCCACCGCTCCAGCGCGTCGCCGTCCCGACCGGACAGAACTGGCAGGTGGTTGACGCCGGCCGCGTGCAGCATGGCGGAGTTCAGGTACTTGTTCTGGCCGCAGAACAGCGTGCGGGCGCTGTTGATCACGGGCACACCGGCCCGCGCGAGCGACTCGAGCTGGCTCATCCCGCGGAGCAGGATGTCCTCGTACACCCAGCCGAGCACGAGGTCGGGTCGGATGGGCCGCCCATGGACGAAGAACCGCGTTCCGGCTGGGATGAACATCGTGGTCAGCTCGTCCGGATGCACGCGGATGATCTCCGCGCCGAGCCGGCGGACCTCGGGGAAGAGGTGGTTGTGGTCCTGTTGATCGTACTCGTTGCCGAGGATCAGTATCAGTGGTCTATCGTTCATCGTTTACCCCGCCAGGCGCTGCTGGACGGTCGCGCTCGGTGAGCCGAGCTTTTCCGCGAGTGAGAGATCGAAGTTCGCGCACTCCAGGGCAGGCCGCGTCGACAGCGGGCTGAGCCGCCCGGCGCGCCCCCGCAGGCCGGCGATCGAGGTGTCCAGGCTGAGAGCGCGCTCGGTCATCCACTGGTCGTCGAACGCGGTGGTCAGGTACCGCTCGCCACGGTCGGCGGCCAGGAAGGCGATGTGCTCACCGCGGCGGGCGCGCATGGCCAGCCGCAGGGCGACGGTCAGCGCGCCGCCGGTGGATACACCGGCCAGCAGCCCCTCCCTGCGCACCAGCGTGCGGCACCCGACGAACGCGTCCTCGTCGTCGATCTTGTAGACCTCGTCCACCGCGGCCAAGTCGCGCAGGTTGTCCGGCGTCCAGCTCAGTCCCACACCGGGCGTGAGGTAGGCGTGCGGCGAGCCACCGAAGACGGTCGAGCCGCGCACGTCGACGCCGACGATCTTGACGCGAGGCGCATGGCGCTTGAAGTACCGCGAGATGCCGCCCAGCTGGCCGCCGGTGCTGACGGTGCATACGACGGCGGAGAGCTGATCGCCCATCTGGGCGTGCAGCTCTCGGGCGGTGCATCTGAAGTGGGCCTCGCCGTTGAGCAGGTTGAAGCACTGGTCGGGCCGGAACGAGTTGGGGATCTTGCGGTGCAGCTCGTTGGCCAGCGCGATACGGGTCTTGTGGTAGGAGCCCGAGTCGTCCTTTTCATGCACCACGATGACCCTGGCGCCGAACGCCTCGAACAGCGCCCTGTTTGTCGGCGTGATCTTGGGGTCGACGATCGCGATGACGCGGTAATTGCGCGAGGCGCCGATCATCGCCAGAGCGATGCCAAAGTTGCCCGACGAGGACTCGATGATCGTCGCGCCCGGCCGCAGCTGTCCCTCGTGCTCGGCGCGACGGATGATGTTCCAGGCGGCGCGGTCCTTCAAGCTTCCTCCCGGGTTGGCCGACTCCAGCTTGACGACGAGCTTGCCCTCGCCCGGCTCGGTCAGGTTCCTCATGGCGACGACGGGCGTGTGGCCTACCGTTTTCAAGAGATGTGGAATGGTCCGTGAGTTCAACATGTCCTTTGTTCCATGCGATGAATCTATGCGGTTCGTCTCGTGCGCACGCGATGGGTAGGTCGCTCCGCGATGTGTTCGGTTCGTGGTGCTCATGGTTGCAGGTCGTATGCCCAAGACATCGAGGCGCGGCCGAGGGCGAGAACGACGTGGTTCCGGACCGAGCGGCCACACGGAGCCCGCGAATCAACCCGATCCGGTGCGCGCAAGCGCTTGCGCGACCGCGCAGGCGCTTGCCCAGCCGCGCAACAGGATCGGCGCGAGGCGATCGGGCGTGCGCGCGTATCGGAGCATCGGATCTGCGCCCTGCGACCTCTTTGCCCGAGGTCGAGGCTGCCGTGGGGCCGTACCGCGGACGCAGCGGCCGACCGCGCGACCGGCCCCCGCCGGCGCGCGCTCTCCGACGTCTTGGCTCCGCGCCCGGCTGATTGTACGATGCCGTCCGAGCGGAGCCGTGGCCGCGCCCCTCTGCCCGAGATGTCGAGCGCGCAACGCGCTCTCGCACGGCGGACACACCGCCCGAGGAGATCGCAACGATGAAGATGACCTTTCGCTGGTACGGCGAGAACGACCCCGTAAAGCTCGAGTACATCCGTCAGATTCCGGGCATCTACGGCATCGTCTCGGCCATTTACGATGTGCCGGTGGGCGAGGTGTGGCCGGTCGAGCGGCTGCAGGCGCTCAGGGCGCGCATCGAGGGCGTCGGCCTCCGGTTCGAGGTGGTGGAGAGCGTGCCGGTGCACGAGGACATCAAGCTCGGCAAGCCGACCCGCGAGCGGCTGATCGACAATTTCTGCCAGAACATCCGCAGCTGCGCGGCCGTCGGCGTGAAGGTGATCTGCTACAACTTCATGCCGGTCTTCGACTGGACACGCACCGAGATGGCCAAGGAGCTCGGCGACGGCTCGCTGACCCTGGCCTTCGACGCCGCGGCGGTGGCCGAGATCGACCCGGAGCAAGGCATCTCGCTGCCCGGCTGGGATGCGAGCTACAGGCCGGAGCAGCTCCGCGCCGTCCTCGATGAGTACAAGAACGTCGGCGAAGAGGCGCTGTGGGCGCACCTGGAGCACTTCCTCCGGCGCATCATCCCGGTCGCCGAGGAGGTCGGCGTCCGCATGGCCATGCACCCGGACGACCCGCCCCGGCCGATCTTCGGGCTGCCGCGCATCGTGAAGAACCGCGACGACCTGCTGCGCCTCGTGAAGACCGTCGACTCTCCGGCCAACGGCATCACGCTCTGCTCCGGCTCGCTGGGCGCCGACCTGTGCAACAACATCGTATCGCTGGTGCGCGAGTTCGGCGGCATGGGCCGCATTCCCTTCGGACACCTGCGCAACGTGGCGGTCCAGGAGGACGGCACCTTCTTCGAGTCTGCCCACCTGTCCTGTGAAGGCTCGCTCGACATGGCCGCCATCGTGAAGGCGTACCATGACGTCGGCTTCGACGGCTACGTGCGCCCGGACCACGGCCGCATGATCTGGGGCGAGACCGGCAAGCCTGGATATGGGCTGTATGACCGCGCGCTGGGCCTCGTGTATCTCAATGGTCTTTGGGAGGCCACGTGCAAGCTCTCGCCCGGGCCCGCCGCCAAGGCGCCCACTCCTGGATGAGCGGGTGAGCGGGGAGGGGAGCAGGACGCCGCGACATCAGCGGAACGCGCCCGGACGAATCCTCCGATTCCATTGGCATCTTCAGCGGGGAAAATTCATGGGGAGATGGTAGGATTTTGCTCCACGTCTCCCCGCCTCCCTGTGAATCTTCCCGAACAATTCGAGGGGATGCTTCAGGAGTGCCCCCTCAGCCGGCCTCCGGCGCTCCGTACCCGCCGCCCCCCGGCGTCTCGATCACGAACACATCGCCGCTCCCCATCTCGACCGACCCGATGTGCCCCAGCACCTCGACCGAGCCGTCCGCGCGCACCACGAGGTTGCGCCCCGGCGCGCCCGGCCGCCCGCCCGCCAGGCCGAACGCGGCCGTCGAGCGCCCGTTCGACAGGATCGAGGCCGTCATCGGCTCCAGGAAGCGCACGGCGCGCGTGCCGCCGTTCCCGCCCGGGAAGCGCCCGGCCCCGCCGGAGCCCTCGCGGATCTCGTAGCGATCCAGCCGCACCGGGAAGCGGTGCTCCAGCACCTCCGGATCCGTCAGGCGCGAGTTCGTCATGTGCGTCTGCACCACGCTCGTGCCCGCGAACCCGCGCTCGGTCCCCGCGCCGCCCGCGCCGCCCGCGCCCCTCCCGCCGATCTCGATGCCCGCCCCCGAGCCGCCCGAGATCGTCTCGTAGTACTGCACCCGCTCGTTGCCGAACGTGAAGTTGTTCATCGTCGGCTGGCTGCTCGCCAGCACGCCGAGGGCGCCGTACAGCGCGTTCGTGACGCAGGTCGACACCTCCACGTTGCCCGCCACCACCGCGGCCGGCGGGCGCGGGCTCAGCATCGAGCCCTCGGGGATGATGACCTCGATCGGCTTCAGGCAACCCGCGTTCAGCGGGATGTCGTCGTCCACGAGCGTGCGGAAGACGTAGAGCACCGCGGCCATCGTCACCGCGCGGGGCGCGTTGAAGTTGTTCTCCATCTGCGCGGACGTGCCGGTGAAGTCCACGACCGCCGCGCGGCGATCCCGGTCGATCCGGAGGGTCACCTCGATCGTCGCGCCGTTGTCGAGCGGCAGCGTGAAGCGCCCGTCGTGGAGGAGCGCCGGGTCGAGCCGCGCGATCGCGAGGCGCACGCTCTCCTCGGCGTTGTCCTGCACGTGCTTCATGTAGGCCTGCACCGTGGGGAGGCCGAACTGCGCCACCATCGCGGCGAGCTCCTGCGCGCCCTTCTCGTTCGCCGCGATCTGCGCGCGCAGATCGGCCAGGTTCTGCTGCGGATTGCGCGCCGGGTGAGGCCCCCCGCCGAGCAGCGCCAGGAGCTCCGCCTCGCGGAGCCGCCCGGCCTCGACAAGCTTCACGTTGTCGAAGAGGACGCCCTCCTCCTCGATCGTCCTGGAGAACGGCGGCATCGAGCCCGGCGTGATGCCGCCGATGTCGGCGTGATGGCCGCGCGACGCCACGTAGAACAGCGCGCGATCCGCCGCCTCGTCCCACACCGGCGTGACCACCGTCACGTCCGGCAGGTGCGTGCCGCCGCGGTAGGGATCGTTGAGCGCGTAGACGTCCCCCGGCTTCATCCCGGGGTTCCGCGCGATCACGGTCTTGATCGACTCGCCCATCGAGCCGAGGTGCACCGGCATGTGCGGCGCGTTCGCGATCAGGTTGCCCTCCGCGTCGAACAGCGCGCACGAGAAGTCGAGCCGCTCCTTGATGTTGACCGAGTGGGCGGTGTTCTGCAGGCGCAGGCCCATCTGCTCGGCGATGTTCATGAACAGGTTGTTGAACACCTCCAGCATCACGGGGTCGACCTCGGTGCCCACCGCGCGCCGCTCCGGGCGCGGCGCCACCCGGGTGAGCACCATGTGGCCGAGCGGCGTGATCTCGGCCCGCCAGCCGGGCTCGACCACGGTCGTCGCGTTGGCCTCGGCGACGATGGCCGGCCCGTCGATCACCGCGCCGCGCCCGAGCCGCTCGCGCCGGTACAGGGCCGCGTCGTGGTACGCCCCCTCGGCGTACATCCGCACCTGGGCATCGGCCTCGGGGTGGTGCGGGTGCGCCTCGGCGGGCCGCTCCTCGGCGGCCTCGCCCGGCCCGATCGCCTCCACCGAGACGCTCTCCAGCACGAGCGCCTTGTCCGGCATCAGGAACGCGAACCGCCTGCGGTAGGCCGCCTCGAAGGCGGCGCGGATCGCCTCCGCGCTGCCGTCGGGCACGACGAGGGCGGTGTCGGTGCCCTCGTACCGCACGTGGACGCGCCGCTCGAGCCGCACGCGCTCCGGCGTGAACCCTTGCCCCACGAGCTCGGCCTCCGCGTCGCGGCCGATGCGCGCGAGCGCCTCGCGCGCCGCGGAGAGCCCGGCATCGTCGAGGCGCCGCTCCACCGCCGCCTCGCGGATCGCGCTCTGGTCCGAGAGGCCCATGCCGTAGGCGGACAGGACCCCGGCGAGCGGGTGAACGAAGACGCGGCGCATGCCGAGCGCGTCGGCCACCGCGCACGCGTGCTGGCCGCCGGCGCCGCCGAAGCACTGGAGCGTGTACTGTGTGACGTCGTGGCCGCGCGCCACCGAGATCTTCTTCACCGCGTTGGCCATGTTCGCGACGGCGATTTGCAGGAAGCCCTCGCCCAGCTGCTCCGGCGTGATCGGGCGCCCGGTGTCGCGCTGCACGTCGGCCGCCATCGCCCGGAAGCGCTGCTCGACGACCTCGCGGTCGAGCGGCGCGTCGGCGCCCGGCCCGAACACGTGCGGGAAGAACTCCGGCTGGATCTTGCCGAGCATCACGTTCGCGTCGGTGACGGCCAGCCGCCCGCCGCGCCGGTAGCACGCCGGCCCCGGGTTCGCGCCGGCCGACTCCGGCCCCACGCGCAGCCGCGCGCCGTCGAAGCCGAGGAGCGAGCCGCCCCCCGCGGCCACGGTGTGGATGCTCATCATCGGCGCGCGCATCCGGACGCCGGCCACCTGCGTCTCGAAGGCGCGCTCGAGCTCGCCCGCGTAGTGCGACACGTCGGTCGACGTGCCGCCCATGTCGAAGCCGATCACCTTCTCGTGCCCGCCCGAGAGCGCGGTGCGCACCATGCCGACGATGCCGCCGGCCGGGCCGCTCAAGATCGCGTCCTTGCCCTGGAAGCGTCCGGCCAGCGTCAGCCCGCCGCTCGACTGCATGAAGTAGAGCGGCACCCCGGGCATCTGGCTGGCCACCTGCTCGACGTAGCGGCGCAGGATGGGGGACAGGTACGCGTCGACCACCGTGGTGTCGCCGCGCGAGACGAGCTTCATCAGCGGGCTCACCTCGTGCGACGCGGAGACCTGGGTGAAGCCCATCTCGCGCGCGATCTCGGCCGCCCGCCGCTCGTGCGCGGCGAACCTGTAGCCGTGCACGAAGACGATCGCGCAGGCGCGGATGCCGGCCTCGAACGCCTCCGAGAGCGGGCGCCGCAGCGCCTCGCCGTCGAGCGGCTCGATGACGTCGCCGCGCGCGCCGACGCGCTCGTGGGCCTCGATCACGCGCTCGTACAGCAGATCGTGCAGCGCGATGTGCCGATCGAACAGGCGAGGGCGGTTCTGGTACCCGATGCGGAGCGCGTCGCGGAAGCCGCGCGTGGTGACCAGCACCGTGCGGTCCCCCTTGCGCTCGAGCAGCGCGTTCGTGGCCACCGTGGTGCCCATCTTCACGCACTCGACCTCGGCGGGAGAGATGAGCTGACCGGGCGCCAGGCCGAGCAGGCGGCGGATCCCCTCGACCGCCGCGTCGGCGTACTGCTCGGGGTTCTCCGAGAGGAGCTTGGCGGTGGTGAGCGAGCCGTCCGGCCGGCGGGCCACGACGTCCGTGAACGTGCCTCCGCGGTCGATCCAGAACTGCCATTTGTGCGAGGTCGAGGTCATGGAACCCACTCCTTGCCGGACGCCTCCTCCGCCGCGCTCCGCGCCGCCATGCCCGCCGAAGGGCCGCAAGACTAAGTTTTCATTGAACAATCTTCAACTGTCCGGAGGGCGGACCCGCCCACGCCGCTGGAAGCTCGCAGTGTTCCGGGAATTGCTGTCCTGGACTTGAAATGGGTATTCGCCACGACCCCACGGCCGCGTGCGTCCGCCCGGGAACTGGCGTTCAGCGCTGTACAACCGTTCGTGCGGCGTGATAAGCGCTCGATCAGCTCTCGAACGAGACGATCTGCTCGAATGTCCAGCAAGCAACCTCCTCCGCACGTCACCGCTGCCCACGCGGCGGGGCTGACCGCGCTGCTCGGCGCGACGGATGCTGCCGGGGAGAACGAGCGCGCGGGGAGCGCGGAGCGCCACTTCGAGCGGTCGCGACGGGCGCGGTCTTCGCGATCCGGTCCGCGCGCGCAGCCCACCGCTGGCCCGCACCCGCCGCAGGGCGGCCCGTCGACCGCGGGCGGCGCGCGGGAGTACCTGCGCACCGCGCCGACGCGCTCGCCGGTGCTGAACGCGTTCCTGAGCGAGCTCGGCACGGAAAGCGAAGCGCTCGTGCCGGCGAGCGTCCACGTCTTCGACGAGCACACCCTCGCGCCGAGGCTCGTCGAGCTCGCCCGCCAGCGGGTTGTCTCCATGCTGCTCGCCGTGGGCAGGACCGAGGTCGCCCTGACCCTGGCGCAGATGCCGACGATCGCCAACGAGCGCGCCGCGAGGCTCTTCATGAGGCAGGCGGTCCACGTCGGCGGCGATCTCGGGGTGATCACGGGCGACTACGCGCGGCACTACCGGCGTTCGGGGGCCCCGGAGCGCGACGATCAGCGAGCGGGCTGCATCATGGCCGCGTTCGCCGGGCGCCTGTGCGCGATGGCGGAGAGGCTCCTCGGCTCGCACGTGCGGGCCGAGCTGCGCGCCGCCCTGGAGACGCTGACGGCGCAGGGCAGCCCTCCTGCGCGGCGGGCGCGCGCGAGCGATCTCCGCGCGCCGCAGGGCGCCGGGCGGGGCGCCCCCGCGACGGCGGCGCGCGACGCCGCGAGCTCGGCGACACGGCCGCGGCGCAAGTAGGCGGCGCGCGGTCCGGGTCGGATCCTGTTGCGGGGCGCCCGTTCGTTTGCTTCGTTGGGCTCGAGGCGCCCCGGCCGCTCGACCCCTGAGCCATGGCGTGCGCATTCCCAGCGAGAGGTCGAGGCTCATGAATTCGCTCGCAGAAGGCAGCGTCGTCGCCGGTAGGTACCGCCTCGAGCGGATGCTCGCGCGGGGCGGGATGGGGGCGATCTGGGTGGCCCGGCATCTCCAGCTCGACGCCGTGGTCGCGGTCAAGCTCATGGCGCCCGAGTACGCCGCTTCGTCCACCGCGCGGGCGCGCTTCGAGCGCGAGGCGAGGGCCGCGGCGCAGCTCAAGATACCGAACGTCGTCCACGTGCACGATTACGGGATCGAGGACGACACGCCTTTCCTCGTGATGGAGCTCCTCGACGGCGAGGATCTCGAGGCGCGGCTCTCGCGGGAGGGGCGCCTCTCCGGGGCCGCGACGCTGAGCATCGTCACGCAGGTGTGCAAGGCCCTGCGCCGCGCCCACGAGATGGGGATCGTCCACCGCGACCTCAAGCCGGCGAACCTCTTTCTCTCGCGGCAGGACGAGGACGAGCTCGTGAAGGTCCTCGACTTCGGGATCGCCAAGGCCCAGGGCACGCTGCTGGCCGGCCAGGAGACGAAGACAGGCACGCTCGTCGGCTCGCCCTATTACATGAGCCCCGAGCAGGTTCGCCGCAGCAAGACCCTCGACTGGCGCAGCGATCTCTGGTCCGTCGGCGTGATCGCCTTTCGCTGCCTCACCGGCGGCCTCCCGTTCCCGGGCGAGGAGATCGGCGAGGTGTTCGTGGCGATCTGCACGGAGGACATCCCCCTCGCATCCAGCCTCGTGCCGGAGCTCGGGCCCGAGATGGACGGGTTCTTCTCGCGGGCCCTCGCGCGCGACCCGGCGCACCGGTTCCAGAGCGCGAGCGAGCTCGCCGAGGCGCTCGGCGCGGCGGTCGGCGCGGCAGGGGCGGGGACTCGAGCGCTCCAACCATCGGTTCCCGCCGAGGGGGCGCCTCCGCTGCTCGCCGTAGGCGGCGCCGCGCCGGCGGCGAGCCCGGATGCGTTGGGGGCGCGTCCAGATGCGTTGGGGGCGCGTCCAGATGCGTTGGGGGCGCGTCCAGATGCGTTGGGGGCGCGTCCAGATGCGTTAGGGGCGCGTCCAGATGCGTTAGGGACGCCTTTAGGTGCGGCGAGCCCTGGAATGATGGGAGCGAGCCCTGGCACGATGGGCGCCGCCGTCAGCGCGTCCGGGCCCACGCTGCGGCACGAAGCCGTGGGCCCCATGCGCGGCTCTCCGAACGGTGGAGCGCCGGAGAGCGCTGCGTCGGCGTTTCAGGGGCCCGTCGGCACGCTGGCGTCCACCGGAAATACCATCGCCCCGGCGACAGCTGGCGGCCGTCGCGTCTGGATCCCGCTGGCCCTCGGCGCCGGCGCGCTCGCGCTGGGGCTCGTCATCTACGCCGTCGTTCGCGCCCCGCTGCCGAGCGACGCGCCGGCGCAGCGGCTCGTCCCGGCAGACTCGCCTGCTCCCGCGGTAGCGCTGTCCGCGACGACGCCCTCCGCGACAGCGACGGAGCCTTCGCCGCCTCCCTCCCACAGCGCACCCGCTCCGGCGAGCGCACCTTCAGCCCCCGCGGCGGCGACGAGCGCATCCGCGTCCGCGCACACGCCGCCTTCGCCTTCCATCAAAAAAGGGACGCCGCTACCCAAGAGGCCCAGGACCGCTCCTGACGATCCCACCGATCATATGTGACCTCCTCATGCGCCGCTCCGACCTGCGCCCGCCCCGCCCTCCCGCCGGGCGCGCAGCGCGGGGCTCATGCGCTCACGCACGAGATCGAGGAACACCTTCACCTTCGGCGACAGGTGTCGCGTGACGGGATAGACGACGTGGAGCGGGACGTCGACCGGGCTCCACCCGTCGAGCACGCGCGAGAGGCGCCCCTCGCGCACGTCGAGCTCGCAGCGCATGGCAGGCAGCATCCCGATGCCCACGCCCGCGAGCACGATCCGGTGGAGCACCTCGAGGTTGTTCGCCGTCGCCCGCGGCGTCACGCGCACCTCGGCGCGCCGCGCGCCCCGGTGGAGCACCCACCGCGCGCCGGGCGGCTCCCCCGCGCGCGCCCCGGCGGACGCGACGACATCGTGGCCCGCGAGGTCCGCCGGCGCGCGGGGGGCGCCGCGGCGCGCGATGTACGCGGGGGCCGCCACGAGGTAGCGCGGGAGCGCCCCGAGGCGGCGCGCGACGAGCGAGGTGTCGCTGGGCGCGCCGAACCGCAGCGCCGCGTCGAACCCCTCTGCGACGAGGTCGACGATGCGATCCGTACAGACCACCTCCACGCTCGTCTCGGGGTGACCGCTCAGGTACTCGGCGACCACGCCGCCTAGCCACCCGAAGTGCAGCGGCGCCGTGATCCGCAGGAGCCCGCGCGGCCCGTCCTGCATCTGCGTCACGGCCCGATCCGCGTCGTCGACGTCGGCCACGATGCGCGCAGAGCGCTCGAAGTACACCGCGCCGACGTCCGTGAGGCTCAGCTTGCGCGTGGTCCGCCGGAGCAGCTGCGCGCCGAGCCGCGCCTCGAGCTCGGACACCTTCCGGCTCACCGTCGACTTCGGCATCCCGAGCTCGCGCGCGGCCCGCGTGAAGCTGCCGGCCTGGACGACCCTGGTGAAGACCGCGATCTCGTTGAGGTCGGGCAACATCGAATTGTTCCATCTATGGAACTACTCTTCCCGAAGGTCAACACTAATCAAGGCAGCGGAACAGTCATAGGTTCTCTCCTGGATGGGCGCTCGGCGCGGTGCAGACGCGGCGGCTCGCGTGCGGCTCACAGGTGAACCGAGGAGCCCACTTGGAAGGAGACACGCATGTACTTGGTCACGGGTGCTACCGGGAACGTCGGGAAGGAAGTCGTCGAGCAGCTCCTCTCTGCTGGAGAGAAGGTCCGAGTCTTCACGCGCGATGAGCGCAAGGTGGCCCACTGGGGGGCCAGGGTCGAAAAGGCCGTGGGAGACCTCGGCCGACAGGACACGATCCTGCCGGCGCTCGACGGCGTGACGGCGGCCTTCCTGCTGCCGGTCGCGGACGCCGATGGCATCGATCACGTTCGCGGCTTCCTCGCCGCGGCGCAGGCGAGCGGCGCGCCCCGCGTCGTCCTCCTGTCGAGCCTCAGCGCCGGCGCGCCGACGGTCCAGCTCGCTCACCGGCACGCCGAGCGGGAACACCTCGTCAAGGCGTCAGGGCTCCGCTGGACGGTCGTCCGCCCTGGCACGTTCATGTCGAACACCTTCCAGTGGGCCCGGTCCATACGGGCCGAGCGCACGGTCTACAACCCGCACGGGGACGGCAAGACCGCGCCCGTCGCGCCGCGCGACATCGCCGCGGTCGCCGCGCGCGCGATGCTCACTGGCGAGCTCCTGGGACAGGCGCTGGAAGTGACGGGCCCCGAGCTCCTCAGTACGCCGGATCAGGTGGAGATCCTCGCGCGCGTCCTCGGAACGCCGCTGCGGCGCGTGGACGTCTCGGTCGACGCCGCCAGGCGGAGGATGATCGAGGCCGGGACCCCGCCGTCGTTCGCCACGGCCATCGGCGAGCTCATCGAGCGCATCCGCGCGGGCAACGGCGCCGTGCAGACCGACACCGTCGAGCGCGTGACGGGGCAGAGACCGATGACCTTCGAGGCCTGGGCGCGTGAGCACGCGCGGGCGTGGACCTGAGGCTGACGCCGGCGAGGACAGGCGACGTCGGCGCCGCGCGCCCGAGCGCGTCGATGCCCGCGCGAGCCGGGCTCACCCGCTCGGATGGGTGTTCTTGTAGAGACGCAGGCTGTTGCGGATCGCCATCGTCACCGTCATCGGTCCGACGCGGGGCACGAACACGCTCGCCTTGCTCTGGATATCGTCGCTGAAGTTCTTGAAGGTGGAGAAATTGATGCAGAGGGCACCCTCGCGGATTTCGGCGCCCTGCACGTGGGGGAAGCTCCGCGAGGGCACGCCGGTCACCACGATGTCCGCCTCCCGCAGCGCGCCCGCCCGGTCCACCGTCGTCTCGCGCACCTCGTGCGTGTCGCCGGAGGCGCTGGGCACGAAGAGCAGGGGGCCGTCGATATCGAATGAGGTCACCTGGGCTCCGTCGTGCGCCATCATGCTGGCGAGCGGCCTCCCGACGACCTCGCTCCGGTTGAAGATGCACACGCGCCGGCCCTCGAGCGGCCGCTCCCCCGCGCCGAAGAAGCCGGCCGCCTCGACCAGCTTGAGGATGGCCAGCGGCGTGCACGGCAGGATCGCCTTCCTGGTCTTCGCCTCGTCCAGGAAGCGCTGGTTCTGGTACAGGCAACGTGCCCAGAACGTGTGGAGCCCCTCGATGTCCTTCGAGGGATCGACGCTGTCCCGCAGGTACACGTCCTGCTCCGTGCCGAAGATCGGGTAATACACCATGATCCCGTGCACGCGCGCGTCCTCGTTCGCCGCGCGGATGGCGTCCTCGGCGTCGAGCCGCGTCGCCTGGCGGATCTCGAAGCGGATCCCCACGCCCTCGCACGCCTTGCGCGTGTACTCCGCGTACGTGTACGACGGCCCGTGATCCGCCGCGAGCACACCGACAAGGAACAGCGGCTCGGGCAGCTCCGCGAGCTCCGCCCGGATCCCGTGGCGGAACGTCTCCGCCACCGCGGTCGGATCGAGGACGCTGGCCGTGCGAGTGTCCGGGCTCGGCGGAATGTGGTGAGGGTCCATCCTGGGGCGGAGACGAGCACGCGCGAGCATCGGTGTCAAGCTTCCGGCGGGTCAGCGCTGCCTGCGCTGGCTCCTACTTTGGCTCCTACTTTGGCTCCTACTTTGGCTCCTACTTTGGCTCCTACTTTGGCTCCTACTCTGGCGCTTGCTCCGGTTCCTACGTTGGTTCCTGCTCTGGTGCCTCTGGTGCCTCTGCTTCCCGCTGGCGCGATGCGCGAGCGGCGACTCGGGCGCTTCATGGCATGAAGTTCCGCAGGGCGGTGTCGCGCCGCGCCGGACATGCGACGTGCCCCATCCAAACCATGGTTCCGGCGCGGGCCGAGGAGGAGAGCCGGCCGGGAGCAGAGACTCCAGCCTTCCGCAGCGCCGTCCGCACCCGGCTCACGAGCTCATCCTGCGGAGGACCGCCGCTTCGCGCCCTCGTCGGCGGGCGCCACCACGCGGTGGGCCTCGGTCTCGGCGGGGCTGCCGGCGCCGGGCACGCGGAGCACCATACCGCCCTTGCCTCGCAGCTCATCGACGAACTCCGCGCCGAACACCTCCTCGGGTGTGTCGCCGTCGCGTCCGCCCATGCCCGAGAGGCCTTCGAGGCTCGCGATGTTTCCGTCTCGGCGTCTCGGCGCCGGCCGCGAGCGCAAGACATCGTCCCGGGTCACCTTCAACGCCACGACGTCCTCGCGCATCACCTCGATCCAGGATGCGGGGAAGTCGGCCTCGGCGCCCGCGGGGCCGCGCACGCGGAGCCGCGAGATGTCATTGCCCGGGTCGTTCGCGCCGATGCCCACGAGCTGCACCTCGGCCTCGTCGGCGGTCATCACCCGCGTGTCGGGGCCGAGCTCGACCGTATCTTCCGTGACCCCGAGCGCCTCCTCCAGCTCCTGCCTCCGCTCGGGCGGCTGCGGCACGAGCGAGGTATCGACACGCCCCGGCGGCTGCGCCGTCGTCCGCCCCTCGTAGTACCGAGGCAGCGCCAGGAGCTCGTCCCGGCCGGGCCGTAAGCGCAGGTGCCCGTCCGCCGTGCCCTGCACGAGATCCATCGAGATCAGCAGCTCCTCGCTCGCCAGCGGAGAACGGAGCACCACGTGGGTCAGCACGCCCCGCTCCCGGTCGACCAGGACGCGGTCGAGCACGCCCGCATCGAGGCCGCCGTCGGCCATGACGGGCATCTCGAAGTCGATCTGCATCGGTCCCTCCTCGGCGGCGAAACGCCTCGAGCTCGAGCGAGAACCTGAGACGGTCGGACGCCGATGTCCAGGGGAGCACGGCGCGGATACCTGTGACCGGTCGGCCCCATCCCATGGGCCGGACGCGGCGCGCGGCCTCCCCACCGCAGGTGGTCGCCGGTCCTCGGCTCATCGGCTCATCGGCTCATCGAGCTGGCGAGTCAACCAGGCTCGCTGACGGGTGGTGGGGTACCGCGACGCCGTGACCTCGTGACGGCGTGACGCCGTGAGATCCTGCGTGCTGCAATCCTGTGCGGCTGTATCGCCGGGAGGCCGTCGATTGCGATCTATGCGTGGCGTGCGCGTGACCGCGCGTGACTGTGCGTGGCCGCGCGTGACGACCACGCGCGAGTGGCTTTGCGTTGAGCCGTGACTGAAGTGGTGTTAGGGCTGGAGATCATGCTGATGACGCGAGCTCGATACGCAATGCTGATGGGGCCAGCCGTCCTGGGGCTGGCGTTGGCGCAGGCCTGTTCGACGACAGTACGAGACTTCGGAGGTGGCGGCAGCGGCGGCGATGGCGACAGCGGCGGTGACGACAGCGGAAGTGCCAGCAGCGGCAGCGCCAGCAACGGCGGTCATGGCGCCGGGACGAGCGGCGGGGGCAGCAACGTCGGAGGCGGGAGCAGCAGCGAGGGCGGGGGCAGCAGCGTGGGAGGCGGGAGCAGCGGCGACGGCGGGAGCAGCGGCGACGGCGGGAGCGACGGCGAAGGCGGGGCTGCGCCGGTGTGTACGCCGGAGACCGATGGTGAGCTCTGCAGCGCGCGCGATCAGGAGTGTGGCGGCTTCGAGGCCGTCGATCGGTGCGGCGAGGCCCGGCGGGTCGTCTGCAGCGAGTGCGCGCTGCCGGCGCGCTGCGGGGGCGGCGGCGAGGTGAACCGCTGCGCCGCGCACCCGTCGCTGGTCGGCGTGGACGGCTACATCCTGCAGGAGGGCTCGCTCGGAGGGCGTTTCCACGTCACCTTCGCCAACGACGGCGTGGCGACCGCCGGCGGCTTCTGCTGCGCCGATACCGTCGAGGCGGCGCGGAGCGCTTACCCGGGCAAGAACATGATCGTATTGCCCGGTCAGTCCCGGGTGACCGCCGGAGAGGTGCCCTCGCTCCGGCGCGTCGACGGGTACATCGTCCCTTCCCGCCCCGGCGACGCGGGAGCGTTCCGGGTCGAGTTCGCCATCGACGGCGCCCTCACCGGCGAGGGGACCTGCTGCGCCGAGAGCATCGAGGCCGCGCGCGCCGCGAACCCCGGCAAGAACCTCGGCTACCTCCCCGAGCTCCCCATGTGAACGGAGACCGGCGCGCCGGGGACGTATGGATGCGCCAGAACCTTGGCACAGCGTGGCGCAACTCCTGCGCGTCGTCAGCGTCTATTCCCGCAGATTTGCTGCTCAAGCGCGCCGGTACGTCATTGGTACGTCGTTGGTACGTTTGATGCAGTTCACGCGCCGGCCGCTGGGGATGTGCCAGCGCCTCTCGGGAGGATTTGGACTTATGCGCGTACGCTTCAATGCTCTCCGCCGACGCTGGAGCTCTCCCCATCTGCTCGCCGCGCTGGCGCTCGCAGGCGCGGTCGCGGCGGGGTGCTCCTCCGATGTGGCCACGCCCCCGCCGTTTGGTCGCCCCGATCAACCGCGGAACGGCACGCTCGAGATCGACGAAGCGCAGCTGCGGGGCATGATCGATGAGGAGGGCGATCTGCGCCTCCAGATCCCGGTGCGCAACCTGACCGCCGGCGCGACGAGCGGTCACCTGCGCGTCACGCTCGTCGATCTCGACGCGGACAAGGAACAAGGCACGACCGAGATCGACGTGGAGATCGCGGGCCAGGCGGCGGCGACCGCGGAGGCGCGCTTGCCGGCGCCGACCGTGAGCGGGCAGCCGGGCCTCGCGCGGTACCTCGTCCGCGTCGACGACGGATCGGAGGAGGGGCTGCTCGTGACGCGGAGCCTGCTCCGCGTCATCCCGCCCTACGACGTGCAGCTCGAGGGGCCGGCGCGCGTGGTGCGCGGGCGCCCTGCGAGCTACCGCGTGCGCGTGACCGACGTCTTCTCCCGCCAGCCGGTGCCCCAGGTGGACGTCGATCTCGCGGTGGGCGAGGGCGGGCGGCCGCTCCGCGTCACGACCGACGCGCTGGGCGCCGCGGTGTTCGAGGTGGAGCCCGGCGAGATCGGCTCGCAGCCCGTCTCCGCGCAGGCGTTCGGCTTCGGCGTCACCGCGGCCGTCACCGCGAGCGTCACCGTCGAGGGCCCCGGCCCGAAGCTGCTCCTCACCACCGACAAGCCGCTCTACAAGCCCGGCCAGACGATCCACCTGCGCGCGCTCGCGCTCGAGCGGGGGAACAACGCGCCGATCGTCCGCACGCCGATCACGTTCGAGGTGGAGGACGGCAAGGGCAACAAGATCTTCAAGAAGCCCATCACGACCGACGCTTACGGCGTCGCCGCGACGACGTTCCGGATCGGCTCCATCGTGAACACCGGCGAGTTCAAGGTGCGCCTCGTGAGCGGGGAGACCACGACGGAGAAGGTCGTGACCGTGGGGCAGTACGCGCTGCCCAAATTCGATGTCGCCGTGAGGACCGACAGGCCCTGGTACACCGCGGGCGACACGCTGACCGGCACGATCGACGCGCGTTATTTCTTTGGCAAGAACGTCGCCGGCGGCAGCGTGACCATCGAGGCGTCGTCGCTGGATGTCGGGCAGACGACGTTCCAGCGCATCGTGGGCCAGCTCAACGCCGAGGGCCATTACGGGTTCAGCCTGATGCTGCCGTCGAGCCTCGCCGGCCTGCCGCTGGAGCAGGGCGACGCGGCCGTGATGCTGGCGGTCACCATCACGGACACGGCGGGGCAGGAGGTCACGAAGACGATCCCGGTCAAGGTCGCCGCCGACGCGGCCTCCATCGTGCTCGTGCCCGAGGCGCGCGAGCTCGTCCCGGGGGTACCGAACACCCTGCTCCTCTTCGTGACAGACCCCCTCGGGGCGCCGCTCCCCGACACGGAGGCGGTCATCACCGCGCCGGACGGCACGAAGCTCACAGCGCGCACCGACGCCTTCGGCCAGGCCGCGGTGAGCTTCACCCCGCCGGTCGCCACGGCGGACGCCGCGTTCGAGGTCGAGGCGACGGTGGGAGAGCGGGCGGTCACGCGGAAGTTCACGTTCGGCACGCAGGCGGGCGGCGAGCACCTCATCGTGCGCACCGACCGGGCCGTCTACGAGACGGGCGAGACGGTCGAGGTCACCATCGAGTCGAGCGAGGAGACCGGCAGCATCTACGTCGACTGGCTGAACGACGGCCAGGCCGTCGACATGCGCTCTCTCGAGCTCGAGGGCGGGCGCGCCCATTTCAGCATGCCCGTCGACGCCGGCCTGCTCGGCAGCAACCGGGTCGAGGCGTACCTCGTCGACGACGATGGCAACCTGGTCCGCTCCGGCCGCACGCTGTTTGCGCGGGGCGACTCCGCGCTGACCGTCCAGGTCGAGGCCGACAAGCCCCTGTATGCGCCGGGGGAGACGGCGACGCTGCGGCTCTCGGTCAAGGACGACGCGGGCAATCCGAAGGTCGCCGCGCTCGGCGTCCAGGTGGTCGATCAGGCCGTCTTCGCGCTTGTCGACGCCCAGCCCGGGCTGCTCCGCACCTACTTCGAGCTGGAGGACGAGTTCGCGAAGCCGAGCTACGAGATCCACGGCCCGGCCGCGAACCTGCAGGACCTCCTGTTCAACGCGACCGCGAGCGAGGATCCCGCGCAGGCCGACGCCGCGCAGGTGAAGACCCAGGCCTCGCTCGCCGCGCTCGCCGGCACGTCGCTCACCGGCCTCCAGGCGCGCACGTGGCCCGCCGTGCTGGCGAAGGTGCCGGAGGAGCTCGCGCCGTTCTACGAGCGCCAGAAGGGCGTGATGAAGCCCTGGCTCGCGGAGGCGACCGCGGCCGCCGCGCAGGAGCTCAAGGCGCTCGGCTGCGATAGCAACCAGTTCAGCTGCAACGGGAGCGTGTATGTCGAGCTGCTCGGGAGCCGCGTCGCCGAGCGCCTGAGCGGCTATGACGTGTGGGGCAACGCGTACCGGGTGGTCTCCAGCTGGAGCGGGCTCTCGCTGCAATCGTCGGGGCCCGACGAGGTGGCGGAGAGCCAGGACGACGCGACGTTCGCGTTCGCGTTCAGCGACCTCGGGGTCCAGGTGCCCCCGCAGGAGTGGAATGAAGGGGGCATCCCCGACGCGGACGGCGGGTGGGCCAATGGCGGCGCGACCGGCGGTACGGGCGCGGGCGGCGCCTCCGGCGGGGATCCCACCGCGGAGCCCGGCGGCGACAACGGCGCGGGCGCGCCGCGCGTCCGGCGCGAGTTCCCGGAGACGCTGTATGTCAACCCGAGCGTGATCACGAGCCCTGACGGCACGGCCACCCTGAGCATCCCGCTCGCGGACAGCATCACCGAGTGGCGGCTCTCGGCGCTGGCGAACTCGGCCGACGGCAAGCTCGGCGGCATCCAGAGCGGCTTCAAGGTGTTCCAGGACTTCTTCGTCGACGTGAACTTCCCGGCGACGCTCACGCGCGGCGATCAGGTCGAGTTCCCGATCGCCGTCTACAACTACCTGGAGACGCCGCAGACGGTCGATCTCAGCCTCGAGCCGGGGAGCTGGTACACGCCGCTCGGCGCGACGTCGATGCAGGTGTCGCTCGCGGCGGGCGAGGTGAAGGGCGTCCGGTTCCCGGTGCGGGTGGACACGGTGGGCGTCAACTCGCTCACCGTCACCGCGCAGGGCAGCGCGGGCGCCGACGCCGTGGCGCGCACCGTGCGCGTGGTCCCGGACGGGAAGCCCTTCGCCGAGAGCCAGTCCGGCATGCTCGCGCCGGGCAGCGCCGCCCACGCGGTGTCGTTCCCCGAGGGCGCGGTCCCCGGCTCGAACCAGCTCTATCTCGAGATCTACCCCGCGTTCCTGTCGCAGGTCGTGAGCGGCATGGACAGCATGCTCCAGGTCCCGAATGGCTGCTTCGAGCAGACCACCTCGACGACCTGGCCCAACGTGCTCGTCACGCAGTACATGAAGCAGACAGGCCAGATCACCCCGGAGATCCAGATGAAGGCCGAGTCGCTGATCTCGGCGGGGTACCAGCGATTGCTCACGTTCGAGCACTCGGGCGGCGGCTTCTCGTGGTTCGGCGAGCAGGACGGGCACCCCTACCTGTCGGTCACCGCGTTCGGCGTCATGGAGTTCGCCGACATGATCAAGGTCCACACCGTGGACCCGGCGATGCTCGCCCGGACCGTCGCCTGGCTCGCCGGGCAGCAGAAGGCGGACGGCACGTGGGAAGGCGACCAGACCGAGTTCTTCAGCTTCCACACGGGCACGCTCCGCAACAGCGCCTTCGTGCTCTGGGCGCTCGCGAGCGCGGGGTATACGGGGCCCGAGATCGGGGCGGGGCTCGCCTACCTGGGCCGCTCGCTGAAGCCGGCGACCGACGACCTGTACACGCTGGCGATCGCGGCCAACGCGCTCGCCGTGGCCGACCCCTCCGGCGCGCTGACGGACCAGGTGCTCGACGCCCTGGATGCGCGCAAGACGGCGGAAGGAGACGCGTTCTACTGGGATGACGGCGGCACGCAGACCTCGTTCTACGAGTCCGGGAACGACGCCAAGGTCACGACCACCGCGCTCGCGGCCCACGCGCTGCTCTCGGCGGACGCCCACCGGCCGAGCGCCGACGGCGGCGTGAAGTTCCTGACCCAGTCGAAGGACCCGAACGGCAACTTCGGCTCCACCCAGGCGACGATCTGGAGCCTGCGCACGCTGCTCCTCGCCGCGAGCAAGGGGACGGAGGGCGCCACGGGGACGGTCACCGTCTCGGTCGACGGCGCGGCGCTGCCGAACCCTGTCTCCCTGCGCGCGGACCAGGCCGACGTGATGACGACGGTCGACCTCTCGGGCCTCGCGACCACCGGCGCGCACGACGTCACGATCGCGTTCTCGGGAGAGGGGAAGCTCAGCTACAACCTCGTGGGCCGCCACAACCTGCCCTGGAGCGCGGTCCCGAGCGACGCGGCAGGTCCGCTCGCGGTCAGCGTGACGTACGACAAGACCCAGCTGTACGTGAACGACATCGTGACGGCGTCGCTGAGCGTCACGAACAAGACGGACTCGGCGCAGAGCATGGTCCTCGTGACCGCGGGGCTCCCGCCCGGGTTCCAGGTCCTGACCGAGGATCTCCAGGAGTACATCGCCGCGGGGCAGCTCTCGAAATTCGAGATCACGGGCAAGCAGCTGATCCTCTATGTGAAGGAGATCCCCGCGGGCCGCGCGGCCACCTTCGCTTACCGGCTGCAGGCGACCATGCCTGTCAAGGCGGGGGACGGCGGCGCCGAGGTGCACCCGTATTACCAGCCGGAGCAGCAGAGCTTCTCCGGAGCGCAGACCCTCGTGGTGGCGGCGCAGTGAGGGGCTGAGCCAGAGGGGCGCCGGCCGCGCAACGGCGGCCGGCGCGGCCTGCGCCCCTCCGTCGGCGAAGCGGCGGCGGGGGGTGGTCAACTTTGCCCGAGAAAGATCACAGGGAGACGGGGAGACGGGGAGACGGGGAGATAGGGAGATTTACTGAGTTCTTTCTCCCTGCCTCCCCGCCTCCCTTTTCGAATCTGACCAGCTCCCGCCGGCGCGTGGATCAGGGGCAGGCGACGCGCCAGGCGTCGAGGTCGAGCTTCTTGATCAGCGTCGAGAGCCCGAGCGGCTTCGTCGTGGCGCAGACGGCGTTCGCCTTCGCCTGGGCGACGTACTCCGCGTGGAAGACCGCCTTGCCGGCGTCGATGAACGGCGTGAGCATCTCGCACTCGTCGTACGAGTAGCACTCCTCGTTGAGCGCCCAGTCGAAGCTCGCCACGAGATCTTCGACCTGATCGAGATCGTTCTTCAGCCCGACCGACAGCCCGCGCGCGTGCGCCTCGGCGGCGAGGAAGCGGTTGTAGTCGAGCTGTGTCTTCGCGGTCAGCGGGAAGCCGGGATCGTTCGTGTAGCCGTCGACGTTGTCGGGCTCCACGCCGTCGCAGCGCTTCTCGACCGCCAGGTCGAGCCGGGCCTTCATGACGTCGCGCACGCCGTCGCTGCGGGTGTCGAGCCACCGCTCGTCAGGCCAGCCGTCGAGCGGGTTGCCGATCGCCGCGGCGGGGAACTTCGAGGCGTCGCTGCGATAGTCCTCGACGCTCCCGGCGCTGAAGTAGCAGATCACCTTCTTCCCGGCCGCGCGCAGCGCGTCGATGGTCTTCTGCGGGGTCTCGAAGAGATCGATGTCGTACATGGCGACGTCGAGGCTGGTGTCGATGGTGCCCGTGAGCTGCCATTGCCACGTCGTCCCCGGTGCTGGCACCCAGACGCCGCCGCCTGTCGCACCGCCGGAGCCTGTCGCGCCGCCGGAGCCGGTCGCGCCGCCGGAGCCGGAAGCGCTCCCGCCGCTGGAGGCGCCGCCGGCACCAGAGGCGCTGCCGCCGCCGGAAGCGCTCCCGCCGCTGGAGGCGCCGCCGGCGCCAGAGGCGCTGCCGCCGCCGGAAGCGCTCCCGCCGCCTGAGGCGCTCCCGCCGCCTGAGGCGCTCCCGCCGCCTGAGGCGCTGCCGCCGCCCGTCGCCCAGCCGCTGCCGGTCGTGCCGCCGGTTCTGACCCCATCGCCGTTCGCCGCAGAGTCCATCTCCGTGTCGGCGCTCGGCTCCGTGCCGGCGTCCGGCCCCGCGCCGCACCCGGCGGCGAGCGTTGCGGTCAAGCACACGAGGGCACAGCGCAGAGCGCCGCGGATCGCAAGAGCGGACGCTGGACGGCTGGGATAGGTCATCGGTTCATCTCCTGGGTGTTCGTCTGTTCGTGAAGCTCGGCGCACGTCGGCGCGGTGCGTCCCGCGACGCTCCGATCCCCGCGATAGCTCCCGGCGACGGCGGTTCCCGCGTCGTCTCCGTGCGTGCCGGAGCTTCATTGCAAGGCGGGGGCCAGCCCGCTCTCCACGCAGCGCCCCGCTGCGCGGGCCGGCTCCGGGCGGCGCGGTTGCCGAGCGTTGCGCAAGCGTCGTACACTTGCGCAACCTTCGAACGGCATGACGGCGCGAGAACCTCCTCGACGGGAAACCCCTCCGCCGGGCACGGCGCCGTCGCCCGGCGCGGTCGAGGTCGCGACCGAGCTCGAGGTGGCCGAGAGCGCGCCCGGCGTCGGGACGCCGCAGGGGCAGGCGTGGCTCATCGTCCGCGCGGGCGACGGCGCGGCGCGGGTGATCGACCTGGCCGACGGCGACGTCGCCTCGGTCGGGCGCGCGCCCGAGTCCACGGTCTGCGTGGACGACCCCCGCGTCTCACGCAACCACGCGCGCGTCGCACGGCAGGGCCACACCGTCGCGCTCGTCGACCTCGGCAGCCGTAACGGCACGTCGGTGAACGGCGCGGTCGTGCGCGGGGCCGAGCGAGCCCTCGCCGGCGGTGATGTGGTCCGCGTGGGCCCGGCGGAGATCGTGGTCGCCATCGCCGCGCCCCCGCCGGCCGAGGCGCCGCCGGGGATCGCGTCGGCGGACGGCCTGGACGGGGAGGGCGCGCCCCTCGGCGCCGGGTTCATCGTCGCGGACGAGGCGATGGTGAAGGTCTTCCAGGTCGTGCAGCGCCTCGCGCGCGCGCAGACGACGGTGCTCGTGCTCGGCGAGACGGGCGCGGGGAAAGAGGTCGTCTCCGAGCAGATCCACCGCGCGAGCCCGCGCGCCGGGGGGCCGTTCGTGCGGCTCAGCTGCGCGGCGCTGCCCGAGGCGCTGCTCGAGAGCGAGCTCTTCGGGCACGAGAAGGCCGCGTTCACCGGGGCGGACCGCCGCAAGATCGGCTACTTCGAGGCGGCGCAGGGCGGCACGCTCCTGCTCGACGAGATCGGCGAGCTGCCCCTCGCCATGCAGGCCAAGCTGCTGCGCGTGCTCGAGAGCCGGCGCGTGGCGCGGATCGGCGGCACGCAGGAGATCGAGCTCGACGTGCGGGTCGTGTGCGCCACGCACCGGGATCTCCAGGCCGAGGTGGCGGCCGGGAGGTTCCGGCAAGACCTCTTCTATCGCATCAGCACGTTCGTCCTCCGCGTCCCGCCGCTGCGCGAGCGGCGCGCCGAGATCGCGCTGCTCGCGCACCGCTTCGCCCAGCAGGTCGCCGGGCGCATGGGTGAACCGTCGCCGCGCTTCGCGCCCGCGGCGACGCAGGTGCTCGAGGCGCACGCGTGGCCCGGCAACCTGCGCGAGCTGCGCAACGCGGTGGAGCACGCCGTCGTGCTCGCCGAGGGCGGCGTCATCGAGGTCGAGCACCTCCCGGCCTCCGTTGTCGAGGGCGCCGAGGGCGCCGCGCCCCCGGCGAGCGCAGGCGCGCCGCCGCCGTCGGCGGGCGCGCCGCCGGGCGCGGGCGAGCCACCGCGGTCCACCGACGGCGGGACGATGCCGGCGCGCCTCGCCGAGCTGGAGAAGAAGAGCATCGAGGACGCGCTCGCCGCCGAGGGGAACAACCAGACGCGCGCGGCGAAGCGGCTCGGCATCTCGCGGCGCGCGCTGCTCTACAAGCTGGACAAGTACGACATCAGGAGATGAGCGCTCGGGGAGCAGGCGCCCCGGCGGCCGGCGCGCGAGCTCGGCCAGGCGTCGTCGTCCGTCCTCGTCTGGCCGTCTCGTGCGCGGTTTTCTTTCCCTCGCGGCCCGCCGTCAGATCACGCCGAGCGCGATCATGGCGCGTGCGACCCGCAGGAACCCCGCGACGTTCGCGCCCACCACATAGTTGCCCGGCATTCCGAGCTCCTCCGACGTGTCGTAACACGTGCGATGGATGTTCGTCATGATCTCGGCCAGCCGCTTTTCTGTGTGCTCGAACGACCACGAGTCGCGGCTCGCGTTCTGCTGCATCTCGAGCGCCGAGGTCGCCACGCCGCCGGCGTTCGCCGCCTTGCCGGGGCCGAACGCCACCCCGGACTCGAGGAAGGTGCGCACGCCCTCGGGCGTGGTGGGCATGTTCGCGCCCTCGGCGACGGCGCGGCATCCGTTCTTCACCAGCATCGCCGCGTCGCGCGCGTTCAGCTCGTTCTGCGTCGCGCAGGGGAGGGCGATCTGGCACGGCACCTCCCAGATGTTGCCGCCCGGCACGAAGCGCGAGCGCCGGCCGCACCGCGTCGCGTACTCGCTGATGCGAGCGCGTTCGACCTCCTTCACCTGCTTGAGCAGCGCGAGATCGATGCCGTCGGGGTCGTGCACGTAGCCGCTCGAGTCCGAGCACGCAACGACGTGGGCCCCGAGCTGCTCCAGCTTCTGAATCGCGTAGATCGCGACGTTGCCCGAGCCCGACACCACGCACGTCTTGTCCGCGAGCTTCTCGCCGCGCGCCCGCAGCATGTCGGCGACGAAGTAGACGGCGCCGTAGCCGGTCGCCTCCTTGCGCACCAGCGAGCCGCCCCACGCGAGGCCCTTGCCGGTGAGCACGCCCGACTCGTAGCGGTTCGTGAGGCGCTTGTACTGCCCGAACATGTACCCGAGCTCGCGCTCGCCCACGCCGATGTCGCCCGCCGGCACGTCGGTGTGCTCGCCGAGGTGGCGGTGGAGCTCGGTCATGAAGCTCTGGCAGAAGCGCATGATCTCGCCATCGGACTTCCCCTTGGGGTCGAAGTCCGCGCCGCCCTTGCCGCCGCCGATCGGCATCCCGGTGAGCGCGTTCTTGAAGACCTGCTCGAAGCCGAGGAACTTGATGGTCCCGAGGTAGACCGTCGGGTGGAAGCGGATGCCGCCCTTGTAGGGACCGAGCGCGCTGTTCACCTGCACACGGAAGCCGCGGTTCAGCTGCACCTCACCGCGATCGTCGACCCACGGCACGCGGAAGATCACCTGGCGCTCGGGCTCACAGATGCGCTCGATGATCTTCTGCCGCGTCAGCTCGGGGTGCTTCGAGAGCACCGGGCCGAGGGACTCCAGGACCTCACGGACCGCCTGGTGGAACTCCGATTCGCCGGGGTTGCGGCGAACGATCTGCTCGAAAAGTGGCTCAACTTTCTCGTCGAAATGCACCATGTCGAGGGGAGGTATACACCGGCGCGGCGCGCGGAGCAGTCGCCGTCGCCATCACACCCGATTGTTCGGAGTATGCAGCCCGCCCATCGGGGTAGTATCGACGCTAAATTGTTGATGCATTGTAATTGCAGTGAGGGAGGGGACGGCGGAAGGTGCCTTGTGTCACCTGACGCGGGCGTGGCGATTCGTCGTTGACCTCGCATAGCGATGAGCAGTGCGAAGGGGCGCCGGTAACCGAGCTTACGGCGCTCAGGTGAAAGAGAAAGGGCGCGACAATGGAAAGCGCAGACATCATGTAAGGTGGACCGTAGTAGGGACTCAGGGGGAGACTTGGATGAGTCCTCGCCCTGGCCCCCCGAGCGCCAGGAGGGCCCCGACGGGGCGGTCACGAGGGCGTTGGTCGGACGGATGCCCAGCGTCGACGGGGACAGCGGCACGCCGAAGCGAGCGTATCGCTGCGACCGCCGGTACAGCGGCATCGAGTCCTCGAGCTACAGCGGCCGCCGTGGGCGATGAACCGGTCGGGTATGCGCCGCCGGTGTGGACGGGAAATACCGCGCTCGGGGGCTGAGCACGGCCGCGAGGCGAACCGCTCGTCAGTCGTCGTTCGCGGGCGAGAAAGGCACGACGGGCGCGGACTCCTCGATTTCTCGCTTGGGCGGGTTCTTGACGGAAAGCGTGCTGTCGATGAGGACGGCTCGACGCGGGCGCGGCGCGCTGACCTGAGCTTTGCAGAGCTCCTCCACGACGCGGCCGCGCAGCGCATCGTTCACCTCCTTGTTCTTGCCGGGCGGCACGCGCGCGCTGATACGCAGGACGATCGAGCCCTCGTTGAGCTCCTCCACGCCGACGTCCACCTGCCCCGGAGCGCCCGTCTGCAGCTCGACCTCCTTCTCGGCGACCCTCGCGAGGAGCTCACGCACCCGCTGCACGTCCTCCTCGTAAGGCACGTGCACGTCGACCACCGCGTTCACGTAGGATCGCGAGTGGTTCGCGACCTTGCGCACCTCGCCGTTCGGGATCGAATGGAGCACGCCGATCTCGTCGCGGATCTTCGTGATACGAACGCCGATCTCCTCCACGCGCCCCTGGATGCCGCCGATCTCCACGAGATCGCCGACGAGGAGCAGGTTCTCGAAGAGGATGAAGAAGCCGGCCACGATATCCCCCACGAACGTCTGCGCGCCGAAACCGATGGCCACGCCGATGACGCCGGCGCCGGCGAGCAGCGGCGTGGGATCGATGGACGCCTCGCGCAGGCCCAGCACGAGAGCCGAGAAGTAAACCGCGTACCGCACGAAGCCCATGGCCACGGGGACCAGGGTTTTTCGTTGCTGGAGCGTCTGGGGGTTCTCCTCCGCCACCTTCCCGAGGAAGAGGTCGTTGATGAGGAGCACGCAGACCTCGACGAGGACCCGGCTCGCATAGACGATCGCGATGATCCGGAGCCCGACCCGCCCCGCCTGCGAGAGCCACGTGTCGGGCGTGAGCGCGTCCGCGACCCACGTCGCCGCCGTGATGTACACGCAATAATCGACGACGCGCTTCGTGATCCCGAGCAGGTGCGACAGGTTCCCGAGGTACCTGAGCGGGCTTTCGAGGCGGGCGAGCCTCGTGGAGTTGTCGAAGATGACGTCGAGGAGGAGGTATCCGATCCCCGTCGCGAGGCGGCTCACGTAAAACGCGCCCAGCGTGTAGCTGGCGAGCAATACGGTGCGCTGGGTCCCCGGCGCGAGCGCGAGCTCCTCGGTGAGGAGGACCGCGACGGCGCCGAGGATGACCACGCGGAGCGCCTTGCGCAGGCGTATCGTGACCTCTGCGACCGGCTCGCGCCGCTTCTCCAGCCACTCCGAGCGCGCGACCGCCTTTCCCAGCGCGTCGGCGAGCCCCCCGGCGAGGGCGTCGACGAAGAGCGCGCCGACGACGATGCCGAGCGCGGTGAGCAACCGCATCTTGGCGAGCGCGGGATCGTCTCCGACGAGCCCGACGAGCGCGCTCTTCACCACGTCGAGGGCGCGAATTCCGCGAACTATGGCGAACGCCGCGCCGCCCATGAGCACGGCCCCGACGAGCGCGACCCAGACGAGCGCGCGGCGACGGACGCGACGCCGGAACGACTTGCGCTCGTCGGCCGTGACGTGCTCCAGCGTCGGCGAGCGCAAGACGAAGGCGTAGCCCCGATGGATCAGCCTAACCACGAGCTCCGAGAGGAGCAGGAGCACCACGATCGCGATGCACAGCGCGACGAGGTTGTGGAGGAGCAGGTCGAGATGCAGAGTCATCGAGGCCGTCGAGACTACCGCCCGATCTGGACGTTCTCAAGGACGCCGAGAGCGTCGGGCACCAGCACCGCGGCGGAGTAATAGGTGCTCACGAGGTACGAGGTAATGGCCTTTCCGTCGGTCTCCATCCTGCGGGCCGAGACGCCGGGCTCGATCTCGTCGGGGAGGCCCGTGCGGTGGAGGCCGATGACGCCCTGATGCTCCTGCCCTGTGCGCATGACGAGGATGGAGCTCGTTTTGTCCTCGTTGATGGGGATCTTGTCGCAAGGCAGGATCGGCACGCCGCGCC
The DNA here is from genome assembly GCF_051473855.1 of Sorangium sp. So ce375. NCBI lineage: Bacteria > Pseudomonadati > Myxococcota > Polyangiales > Polyangiaceae > Sorangium > Sorangium sp. So ce375. The sequence continues at coordinate 5,671,604 of NZ_CP150335.1, read as the reverse complement.
ACGCCGCGACCTGCGCGCCGGAGAGCTCGACGGTGGTCGGGTAGATGCCGCGGCGACTGCACTCCCGGTGGAAGGCCGCGATGGTGCGCGGGTGCGCCAGGAAAAACTGCGACTTGCGGCGCCGGCAGAGGAGCTCGTCCATGTCGTCGGGCGTCGGGCGGCCGCTCCGGGGATGGAGGCGCTGCTTCAGGTCGGCGTTGTGCAGGAGGCCGAAATCACGGTTGTTGATGAGCTCGTACTCCTGCCGCTCGCGCAGGGCCTGGACGGTCAGGCGGAGCTGCTCCTGGCGCTGATCCATCGGATCATTGAAGAGATCCGAGACGCGCGTGTGGAGCCGGAGGACCGTCTGCGCGACGCTGAGCTCGTATTCACGCGGCGCTGTCTCATAATCGACGAACGTCCCCTGGAGCGCGCGCTCGCCCTTGTGACCGGCGGTCAGGGCGATCGCCGCCTGTCCGAGCTTGTCCTGCGGCTTCTTCAGCCGCTCCTTGAGCGACTCGATGTGCGCGTGGAGCGCCGGGGATCGCGAGGTCAACTCCTCGAAGACGCGCTGCGGGAGCTCGAGCACGATGCACGGCGTGACGGCCCTGACCGAATACGTCCATACGTCGTTCGATTCGATGACGGACTGATCCCCGAAATGGTCCCCATCCGCGAGGACGTCGAGGATCGTGTCGGCGCCGTACTTGCCTACGCCGAGCTTCTGGGCCTTTCCGTGCGCGAGCAGGAAGATTGTCTCCGCTGGTTTTCCGCGCTCGGCGATCAGCGCGCCGGGCTTGTATTCCCGCTGGATGAACCGGCTCGCCAGGGTATCGAGCACGGCGTCCTCCGAGAAACCTTGCAAGAGCGGCAATTCGCGGAGCTCCTGCGGGACCACCTGCACCTTTGCCCCGACGTTGCCGAAGCTCAACCGCCCGTCGCCGACGGCATAACTCAGGCGGCGGTTCACGCGATACGTGCCGCCCGTGACCTCGATCCAGGGCAAGACATGCAAGAGCCACCGGGGCGTGATCCCCTGCATTTGCGGGTGCGACTTGGTCGTCGTCGCGAGCCCTCGCGCCCCCAGCGTCCCGAGGCTCGAACGCTCTACCTCGTTCCCGATCGCAGCTTTTTCGGCGTTTGCCATGACGTACCTTTCCTTCTGCGCGCTTCGGAGAGCAGAGCGCTCCGCGTATCCCCCGCGTTTGCACGGGGCACACGCGGAGCGCCTACCGCTCGCGGCTCATTCGTGGGCGCGTCCGATCTCGACGCTCTCCAGGACGCCGAGCGCGTCGGGGACCAGCACGGCCGTCGAGTAATAGAGGCTGACGAGGTACGACATGATGGCCTTGTCGTTGATCCCCATGAAGCGCACGTTGAGGCTCGGCTCGACCTCGTCCGGAATGCCGGCGTGGTGCAGGCCGATGACGCCCTGGTTCTTCTCGCCCGCGCGCACCAGCAGGATCGAGGTCGTCCGCGTCTCCGAGACCGGGATCTTGTTGCACGGGAAGATCGGCACGCCGCGCCACGCCGGGACGCGATGGCCGTTCACCTCGATGCTCTGCGGATAGATGCCGACGCGGCTGCACTCCTGGCCGAACGCCGCGATGGCGCGCGGGGGCGCGAGGAAGAACGACGGCTCCCTCCAGACCGTGGCGAGGAGCTCATCCATGTCGTCCGGCGTCGGGGGGCCGCTGTGGGTGTGGATGCGCTGCTTCAGGTCGGCGTTGTGCAGGAGGCCGAACTCGGGGTTGTTGATGAGCTCGTGCTCCTGGGTCTCCTTCAGGGCCTCGATGGTCAGGCGGAGCTGCTGCTCCGTCTGGTTCATCGGCTCGTTGAACAGATCCGCGACGCGCGTGTGGATCTGGAGCACGGTCTGCGCCACGCTGAGCTCGTACTCGCGGGGCGAGGTCTCGTAATCGACGAACGTGCCGGGGAGGACGGGCTCGCCGGAGTGGCCCGCCGCGATTTCGATCGCCGCCTCGCCCGTGTTGTCCTGCTTCTTCGCGGCGAGCGCCTTGAAGTTGTCGAGGTGCTTCTTCAGCGACGGGTGCTGGGCGACGAGCTCATCGAAGGCGTTCTGCTGGAGCGTCAGCACCGTGACCGTCGTGACGGCCTTGGCGGTGAACGTCCAGTAATCCTGCGTCTCCAGGAGCGCCTGGTAGCTGTAATGGTCGCCGTCCGCGAGGACCGCGAGCACCGTCTCGTCGCCGTACTTGCCCGCGCCGATCTTGTTGACCTTGCCGTGCGCGATGAGGCAGATGTGATCGGCCTCCTTGCCGCGCTCGGTGATGACGTCGCCGGGCTTGTATTCACGCTGCACGAAGCGGTTCGCCAGCGCGGTGAGGACCTCGACATCCTCATAACCTCGGAGGAGCGGCAGCTCGCAGAGCTCCTGCGGGATGACCTGGATCTTCGCGCCGGTGTTCGTGAACGTCACCCGCCCGTCGCCCACCGCATAGCTCAGCCGGCGGTTCACGCGGTACACGCCGTTGACGTGCACCCACGGCAGGAGCTTGACCAGCCACCGCGACGAGATGCCCTGCATCTGCGGCGCCGACTTGGTGGTCGTCGCGAGCTGCCTCGCGGCCGCCGTCGCGAGGCTGGTCTGGTGCTGATCGATCGAACCGAAATTACCTGTGATAGACATGAGTCCCGCTTTCCCGGACGGCTAGGGCCGCCCGTGCTTCACCGGCACGGACCGCGCCGTACCCATCGAAAGATCCGCCTTCGCAGCAGGAGCCGCGGCGCCGGCTCTTCCGGCGCCGAAGAAACTGCTGATACGCGCCGCAGAGGCGCCAAACCCACGCACGCCGTCGATCGCCCGCTCGATCGGGTGGCGCTCGAGCTCCGCGTCCACGTACCGGCTCGTCGCGACGTGCCAGTTGAGGACGCCAGCCATGTACGAACGCTGCTTCTCGACGTATCCGAGCACCGCCTCGCGGGCCGCCTTGTCGAGGTCGAATTCGTTCAGGATGCGGGGCAGCTCGGTCGCGACGATGTGCTCGAACTCCAGCACGCGCGCCGTGATCAGGTCATTGACGACCTCCCTGGCCCGCTGCGCGTCGCATTCGAGGAACCGCTCGACGACCAGCACGAGGTTATTGAGCTCGCCCTCGAACTCGATCTCCTTGCGGTACGAATAGAGATCGTTGATCCACCCGCCCACGTCGGCCGTGGTGTTGTCGAGCCCCCGCATCGTCCGCGTGCGGAAGACCGCGGCCGGGACCACGTCGCCGAGCGTGAGCTTGGACAGGCCCATCGTGAGATCGGCGCCGAACGTCTTGCGGCGCATCTCGACGTAATCGACCGGATCCGGGATCCGGTTCTGGGTCTGGTTCAGGAGCTCCCAGAGCCAGCTCTCGGTCATGGTCTCGACGCTGCGGCGGAGCGACTGCCGCGAATTCATCGACATGGGGGAAGCCGTGCGGATCCAGAGATCCAAGAGGCCGCTCTCCACCGGGTTCTCGGGCACCGGGGCGCCTGCGCAGTCGAGGGGCATGAACGTCGAGAGCCGGGCATTGAACCGCTTCGCGCCCGCCATGTCCCGCTTCGCGCCGAACACGAGCGGGAAATAATCGTCGCCGTACGTCCTCCAAGCCAGCCAGCCCGAGCTCAGGTCGAGCTCGTGCGGGGACGCGTCCGGGTGGATGCCCGCGGCGCAGATGGGGAAATCGAAGCCGATGAGCTTGCGCTCGTCCCAGATCCCGGAGCCGAAGACGCCCGGCACCACGTCGAGCATCCCGAACTTGCGGGCCCACTCGACGGTGTTCCGGCGCGCCGCGGGCAGATGCGGGCTCAAGCGGAGCTTGAACGGCATGGTAATCTTCGGGAGGGGCATCCTGCCCACGGGCCGGAACGGGGCGTGGGTGAGGGTCTTGATCCGCTGCAAACCCAGGGCGCCGGGCGTGAGCCTGATCCGGAACGCCGAGGTGCCGAGCCCCGTCGGCGACCCGAGGAAATCGGGGACGCTCGCGGATTTGTCCGCGTTTTCGTTCATGTAGCGGCTCGACCGCATGTGCCATTCGTGGCCGCCGGACTGCCAGTCCTGCAGCCCCTTCACGTACTTGGCGACGTCGAGCGCTTGCGCCGGCGTCAGCCCGTACTCCACGCAGAGCGCCGGCACCTCGACGAGCGCCGTGTTCTCGAATTGCTGGAGCCGCGACGTCAGGATCTCGTTCGTCAAATCGGCCGCTTTTTGCGGGGGGACGCCGAGGAAACGCTCGAGGACGAGCACGCAGTTGGCGTTTTCCCCTTCGTCCTCGACCTCCCGCTGGTACGAGAACAGGTCATTTCGCAGGTGGACGCCGTCCGCGAACGTGTCGCGGAGGACCTCGAGGGGGCGCGTCGCGGCGACGGCGGCCGGGACCTCGGCGCCCACGGCGATCTCGACGAGGCCCGCGGACCAGGGCGCTCCGCCGACCTTGCGGCGCATCTCGATGTATTCGACCGGGTTCGCGACGCGGTTCTCCTGGATATTGGCGAGCTCCCACATACATTCGAGCAGCAGGTTCTTCGTCGCCTCGAGGAAGCGCTCGCGCCAGTGGACCGAGGTGAGCGGGACGGTCCGCGCCCAGAGGTCCGCGAGCGCGCGCTCGACCACGTTCGTCGGCTCCGGCGGTGTCCCTGTGGGCACGACGGGCATGAAGAGCGGCAGGCGATCGAGGTACGCCTTCGCGCCGCGCATGTCCTTGGTGCGCTTGTAGATCTCGAGGAAATGGTCGTCGAAGAAGAACACCCAGACATACCAATCCGTGATCAGATTGAGCTCGGGCGCGGGCGCGTCCGGGTGGGTGTACGCGCAGAGCAGCGCGTAGTCGTGCGCCTCGAGGTCGCGCTCGGTCCAGATGGGTTTTTCCTTCGGGTTCTCCTCCAGGATACCCATCTCGTAGGACCAGCCCTTGGTGTGCGCGCGTGCACCTTCGAGGTGCGGATTGAGGCGCGCGGGATACGGCATGTAGAAGTCGGGCAGCGTGAAAGGTTGCATGTTCGCTGACTTCTCTCGTGCGTCGTCGATATGGGCGACGCGGGCGACCTGAATGTCTTTGGCGGTGTGCATCCCGGACGTAGCTCGGCCGATCGCACGCAGACGCGCGACGACGCCTTCGGAGGGCTCGTCCATACAGACCGGTCGGGAGTTTTCGGACGGGGCGGATCTAGATCAGCTCAGCGGCTTCACCAAATAAATTGGTGACCAGCCCGGGACCGCAGCAACTCCAGGACTGCTGCTTGGTGCGGAGCCGCTGGGGCGCCACGACCGCGGCGACCACGTGCGCCGCGCGAATCGGTCCCGGCCCTGGCACGGTCGTCGACCGGGCCACGTCGGGCAACTCGTGCGCCTCCGGCAGCAACCACGCCTCCGTCCGGCGCTCGTCGATGCAGCCGGAGCTCAAGGTCTAGTGGCCAGCTTTCTTCGGCACGATCTGCGGCTTCGCCGCCGACTGGGGCGCGTGGTGGACCAAGGTGTAGGCGTACTCGACGCCCACGCCGTACGCACCGGCGTGCTGCTTGATCAGGGCCATCAGGTTGTCGTAGTGCTCGCGCCGCGCCCAGTCGCGCTGCCACTCCAGCAGCGCGGGGAGCGTCGTGAGGCGCACGGCGCCCGCCTGGACCATGCGGGACAAGGCCGCTTCCTGGGCCGCGGGAGAGGTGGCTCCACAGCAATCCTCGACGACATAGACGTTGTAGCCGGCGCCCAGGAGCTCGATGGTCGGCCACGCCACGCAGACCTCGGTCCAGAGCCCCGTCATCAGGATGTTCCTTCTGCCCGTCGCCTCGACGGCCTTCCGGAACGCAGGGTCGTCCCAGGAGTTCATCGAGCTGCGCTCGATGACGGGCTGGCCGGGGAACACGTCGAGGAGCTGAGGCCACACGTAGCCGCTGAAGGACTCCGTCTCCACCGACGTGAGGATGGCGGGGACGTTGAACTCCTTCGCCACCTTCGCGAGGAGCGTCACGTTGTTGATCAGCGTCGCGCGGTCGATGCTGGAGACGCCGAACGTCATCTGCGGCTGATGATCGATGAAGACGACGGCGGTGTCCTGGGGTGTGTACAGCTTTTGATACTGGTTCATGTCTCTCTCTCATCGCTCCTGCCATTGACGGTCGAATCGACGGCCTTGCCGGACACGAGCGGTGTCCTCGCCCGCCTTAGGCCGGTTGCGGGCGTCACCCTACGCGGTCGCGACCGGACGTTCTTGGATGAAACTGCCGGGAGCCGAGGGCTCCTGTGGTGCTGGAGCGGCCCGAAGTCGAGCGACGAAGATCGCAGGTTCGCCTCGGGCCGCCGCCGGCCGGCTGCGTCCGCGTGCCCTTCGACGAGCTCGCGTGGTCCTCTCGGCCTCGAAGGGAGAGGACGCGCGGCCGCCGGCGCCGTCGCGTCGCTATCCGCTGCAGCAGCGGAAGCCGATCGTGTGGTCGGTGTCGGCGCGCTCGCGCTCGTCGCGCGCGTCGCACCGGAGCTCTTCGAGCGTGCCCTCGCTGTCGAACGCCCCGCCCCGGGTCCTGCAGAGGTCGCCGGGGCCGACGTCATCGGAGCACGCGTCTTCCCACTCGCGGACGTTGCCGCTCATGTGCTGCAGGCCGAGATAGCCGCCCTCGCACGCCAGGCTGGCGTCGTCGCCGACCGGCGCCGCCTGCTCGCTGTTCCCATTGCACTGCAGAGCGTCGAACTCGCCGGTGGCGTAGGCGAGCGCGCCGCGCTTGCTGCACGCGTCGAACCACTCGCCCTGCGCCGTGCCGCCGCGGAACGGCAGCGGGCTACCGTGGAGCCCGCCGCAGAGGCGCTTGCCCTGGCTCTTGCAGAAGGCGCTGGCGTCGCACCAGTCGATGCAGGTGGCGGGGTACTCGTCCTCCTTATGGCGCGTCGTGCACACGGCAGGCGCGTCGGGGCCGGTCTCGTCGAAATCGAAGGTGCTGTTGAACGAGCAGAACGGCTCCTGCGCGGCGACGTCCGGCTGCGTGGCGAGGAAGGCGCGGTAGGCGGCGTTCGACACCTCGGTCGGGTCGATGCAGAACGAGCTCTCGATCGTCACCATGCCGGCGGGGCACTGGCAGACGCCCTCGGCGCACGCGGCCGTCGCGCAGTCGGCGCTCGTGTCGCAGGGCTGGCCGTACAGGCACGAGGCGTTGCGGGCCCCGGGCTCGCAGGTGAGGCCGTGCAGCGGTCGCACGAGCGAGCACGCCGAGAGGACGGCCGCCGCGAGGACGGCCGCCGCGAGGACGGCCGCCGCGAGGGCGGCGGCGGCGCGGGCCGGCGGGTGCATCAGAAGGCCCCCGCGACGCCCGCGGCGGTGCCGGCGATGAACGGCCGGAGCGCCGTCGCGCCGGCCTTCGGGGGCTGCGCGGCGGCCGGCCGGGTCATGTAGAGCCACGCCGCGGCGCCCAGCGCGACGACGCCCACGCCGAGGCCGACGTCGGCGATCGCGTGCTGGACCCGGATCGCGCGCACCTCTTCCTTTGCGCAGCGCGGGGCGCACGTGGCGCGCAGATCGGCCTCGGCGCGCAGCGAGAGCGCGCCGGCGACGGCGAACACGGCGAGCCCCGCGACGCCGACGGCGCCGGAGGCCCACACGAGCCCAGGGACCGAGGGTTCGGCAGGCGGCGGGGCGAGCGGGCGAGGCGAGGCAGGCGGCGGGGCGAGCGGGCGAGGCGAGGCTGGCGCGGCGGCGCGCTCTCGCTCCGCGCCGAGGGTCACGGTGAGCGGGCGGTTCTTCTCGCCCTCGCGGATCAGCACGCGCTCCTCGACGGCGGGGCCCGTCGCGGGCTCGAAGCGGAAGGTGTGCGGGCCCGGGTCCACCGGCAGCGCCTTGCCGTCGAGCGCCGCGGCGAGGGGGCGCCCGTCCACGAGCACACGCACGTCGAGGCGCTCTCGCCCGTGCGCGTCCCTCGCGGCGACGACCACGGAGGGCAGGCTCTGCTCGACCTCGGCGAGCCACGGCCCGCAGTCCGCCACGGCGGCCGCCGGGCACGTGGGCTGCGAGCAGGTGACGAGCGCGTCGCGCGCCTCGATCAGCCTGCCGGCGCGGCGGAGGCCCTGCGCGCGCTCGTAGGCGGCGGCGCACGCCTGCTTGTCGGGCGCGGCACCGGCGAGGGCGCCGGTGAGCGAGAGCGCCGCCGCGGCGGCGAGGGAGAGCGCGAGCCGGGCGCGGGCGGGACACGGGAGGGTCATCGGTTCACAGGCACTCCGGCTTGAGCCGGCGTATGCCGGCCTTGTCCACGGTATACGGCGGGGAGCAGCGCTGGGCGTCGGCGTGGGTCGCGCGCGGCGCGGGCGCGGGGGTGGGGGCGCGCGTGCCCGCGGCTGAGCGCGCCGAGCGCTGTGCGGGCGCTGGCGCGACGGCGTTCGTCGGGTCAGCCGTGACGGTGCTCGTCGGGGCAGCCGTGACGGTGCTCGTCGGGGCAGCCGTGACGGTGCTCGTCGGGTTCGCTGCGACCGGGTTCGCTGCGACGGCGTTCGTCGGGTCAGCCGTGACGGTGCTCGTCGGGGCAGCCGTGGCGGCGCTCGTCGGGTTCGCCGTGACGGTGCTCGTCGGGTCAGCCGTGACGGCGCTCGTCGGGGTCGCTGCGACAGTTCTTGCCGCGCTCGCCGCCGCCGCGCTGGCCGGCTGCGCCGCGGGCACGTGCCCCGCGCGCGCGGCGTCCTCCGAGCCGGGCGGGCCGCGGCGCCACGACTGTGCCACGAGCGCGGCCGCGCCGCCGAGGAGCAGCGCGGCGAGCAGCGCGAGCGGCGCGGGCGCGCGCTTCGCCGCTGCGGGGGGCGGATCGTCGCGCTGCGCGCCGTCCGTCGCGGGAAACCCCAACGAGATCCCGCTCGACGTCACGGACCCAGGCGGGGGCTCAGCCGCCAGCGTCCCTTGCTCGAGGGCCCTCGACGGAATCGAAGGCAAGGTTTCCGCCAGCCCGCCCCCTGGATGGCTCGGCGACGCGGGCTCGCGTTCACCCCCGTCGCTGGGCTCGCTCGGCCCGCCCCGCGCGGCCGTGCCCGAGCTGGCCGTCGCCGGGCCGCTCGGGATCGCCGCCGACGCGCTCTCGATCGCGGCGACGCGCGCCGCCCGCCGCGCGAGCCCATCGCCGGCGAGCTCTTCGACCCACTCGCCCACAGCGCGCGGCGACGCGAGCGGGACGGCGTCCTCGATGGCGACCGCGAGCTCGCGGGCGGTCGGGTAGCGGCCCGCCGCGTTCCGCTCGAGGGCCCGGAGGACGACGGCGTCGAGCGCGGGCGGCACGTGCGCCGCGAGCGAGCTCGGGGGCGGGATCGGCCCCTCGAGCACGGCCCGGACGAGGGCGCCCTCGTCGCCGCCGTCGAAGAGCCGCCGGCCCGCGAGCGCCTCCCAGAGCACTACGCCCGCCGCGAACACATCGGTCTGCCGGGTCACGTCGGCGCAGAGGAGCTGCTCGGGCGCCATGTACGCGAGCTTGCCCTTGACCTGCCCGCCGCGGGTGGTGCTGAGCCGCCCGCGCGCCTTGGCGATGCCGAAGTCGAGCAGCCGCGCCGTCCCGTCGACGCCGACGAGCACGTTCTCGGGCGAGACGTCCCGGTGCACGATGCCCAGCGGATCGCCCGACTCGCTGCGCGCCTCGTGGGCCGCGTGCAGGCCGTGGAGCGCGCCGCACGTGATGCTCGCGACGATGGGGACCGGCACCGGCGCGCCGCGCGCGTGCGCCGCCCGCAGCAGCCGCGCGAGCGACTCGCCCCGCACGTACTCCATGACAAGGAACGCCTCGTCCTCGGCGACGAGGAGGTCGACCATGGCGACGACGTTGGGGTGCTGGATGCGCGCGACGATGCGGGCCTCGTCGCGCAGGCTCTCGGCGATCTCGGGCGCCTCGGCGAGCGCGGGGTGCAGCCGCTTGATGGCCACGGTGCGTGAGAAGCCCGCGTCGCCGACGAGCCGGCCGAGGTGCACGGACGCCATCCCGCCGGATGCGATCGAGCCGTACAGCAGATAGCGCCCGATGGGCCTGGGCTGCGACGGCTCCGGCGACATGCCGGCACGATGATACACGAGCCCGCCCGGGGCCGCCGCCCGGAGGCGCCGGCGCGGGCACCGGGCCCGCGATGGACGAACGCCACGACGAGAGCGACGGGCTCGTGTCGATTGACGTCGTTCGTCGTTCGTCGTTCGTCTTCGTCTTCGTTTCTGCGGCGGGCCGTCAGCCCTGCAGAGGCGTGCTCGGCTCGACGAAGCAGAGGCGGTAGCCGTCGGGGTCGGTGACGACGACCTCCCGTGTGTGCCACGGCTGCTCGCGCGGCCCGTCGACGGCGGCGCCGGCCGCCGAGGCGCGCGCGGCGATCGTCTCGATGCCGCGGTCGCCGGCGGCGCTGAAGCAGACGATGACGCCGAGGCCGCGCTGCCCGGAGAGCGAGACCCCCGGCGGCGTCGCGACGAGGAAGAGATCGGCGTGGCGTGCCCAGCGCAGGTGCACGAACACGGGATCCTGATGGATGCGGGAGAAGCCGAGGAGCTCGTAGAACGAAGCGGAGCGCTCCGCGTCGGCGACGAGGAGCTTGACGTAGGCGGCCATCGCGTAGGGGTCGTCGCTGTGCATGTCGCTGGGCGCGAAGGTGCGCTGCGCCGCGCCGGAAGGCAAGGCGCGAGCGCCGGACGGGGCAGCGGCCGTCAGCGAGCCCGGCGGTCCGCTGGGCAGGGCGAGGGCGAGCGAGATTGCGAAGCGGGTTCTGGGGTGAGCAGGTAATGATCGAAGTATCGCTGTGTAATCGATGGTGTGATCGATGGATAAATGAGCCCGGTCCGATCCTGGTAATTACCTGCAGCGCTGCTTGTTGCGTGCAGATTCGATGGCACCGGACTCCGGGGGAGCGACGGGCTGTGTGCGGCGCCAAAAGATGTTCTTTTTGCGCTCAGGTGTGGTATCGGCGGCCCTCATGTATTTCCGCCTCGATCAGCTCGGCAAGAACATCCTCCGGGACTTCTTCGTGCTCGTGGGCGCCGCCGAGACCGAGGTAGAGGTGCCGGCCGGGGATGCCCAGCGGATCGATGTCTGGCACGTGCCCAATCCGGACCTCCTGGGGGCGCACCCCGAGATCGAGCCTGGGCTGCTTCGTTCGATGGCGGCGGAGGCGGGGATGGTGGAGGTGTTCAGCGGCGCGCCGGGCGTGGCCGAGCTCCACGGCTGCATGCGCAAGCGTCATCAGTGGCACCACACGCTCGAGCTGCGAGCGGAGCGCGAGCTGGAGCTGCCATGGGCGTGGCTCGTGAGCGCTGGGCGCCCGGATGGGGTGCTGCGCGACTTCGGGTTCGTGCGGGACGCTGCTGGTCCGGAGGGCCACTACGTGGGGCCGGCGCCAGGGTGGCGGATCCATGCCGTGGTGATCGCGGAGCTGCCGCGCGTGAGGAGCACGGTGCTACTGCGCTTGCTCGGCTCGCCTCGCGTGCGGCGAGCGGCGCTGCGAGACCTGGCGGCGCTCCCCGAAGACGCGTGGGAGCGCCGGGTGGCGCTCCCGTGGCTCGTTCGGCTAAGCTTCGAGGTGCCGGAGCAGCTACTGCTGGGGTTGCCTTCCGAGGAGAGGGATTTGATCATGGAAACCCGCGAATGGTATGAGCAGTTCACCGCGCGGAGGGAAGCGGCGCTGAAGGAGGCGGCGTTCAAAGAGAGCGAGGCGGCGCTCAAAGAGAGCGAGGCGGCGCTCAAAGAGGCGCGGAGACAGGCGGAAGAGGCGAAAGAGGCGGAAAGGCGCGCACGACTGCAGGGCGAGCAGCTCGGGCAGCTCCAGATGACGGCCCGGCTCTGCGCGCTCCGGCTCGGCCGCCCGCTGACCGAGGCCGAGACTGCTGCGCTCGCAGAGCGCCTCGATCGGCTGCGGGAGGACCGGGTAGGGGAGGTGGTGCTCTCGTTCTCGGCGGACGCGCTGGCGGCCTGGCTCTCCGAGCCGAACGCGACGTAGCGCGACCGCGCTGGACGGCTGCTCCCCCCGGACACGCCGCTGGCTCGTCGCTGCGGTCGCGGCCTCGGCGCCTTCCTGCGCAGCCCCGGCGGCTCTGCAGCGCGGCCTCGGCGCCTTCCTGCGCAGCCCCCGCGACCTTCCTGCGCACTTATTTAGTGTCCTATCTCACGATCGCGTGGCCCCTGCGCGGCCCCGGCAACCCTCCTGCGTGTCCATTTTGTGTCCTATCGCACGATCAACCGGCTCCTGTGCAGCCCCAGCGCCCCTCTGTGCGCCCAATTTGTGTCCTGCGCTACTACGGTTTGACGCCTTGCGCATCGCCGCCGCCGCCCCTGCGCAGCCTCGGCGTCCGCTGGGTCCAGGACGCCTCCGATCTCCTCTCGCCCTGCCCTGTGCTCCGAGCACGCGGAGGCGGTTCAAAAGGCGCCTCGCGGCGAGGCCGCCGCGGCGGCCCGCCTCCGCGAGCTCTCGCCGGTGCCGGAGAGCTCCCGCCAGCTGACTCACCTCCGGCGCACCCCGTCGCATCACCGTGTCGGCGCGCGCCGCCGCTCAGCTTCGCGCGAAGGCGACGAGATCGCGGCTGACGCGCTCGCGGTGGGTGATGAACAACCCGTGCGGCGCGCCCTCGTACACGACGAGGCGGCTGTCCGGAATGAGCGCCGCCGTCCTCGCGCCGGTGAGCGCGAGCGGCGCCGACGCGTCGCGGTCGCCGTGGAGGACGAGGGTCGGCACCGTGATCCGGCGCAGATCGTCGCGGAAGTCGGCCTCGACCGACGCGCGGTTGCAGTCGATCAGCGCCTTCATCGAGCACTGCAACATCTGGTGTTTCACCCATTCCCTCATGGCGGGCGACGTGTCGGCCACGAAGAACGGCGGCGCGTTGTCGTCGAGCCATCGGGGGTAATCCGCGCGCATGGCCGCGCGCACCTGGTCGATGAGGAGCGGGTCGAGCCCGTCCGGGTTGTCCGCCGCCCTGAGGAGCATCGGCGTGGTCGGCGCCAGGAACACGGCGCGGGCGATCCGGCCCGCGCCGTGGCGTGAGAGGTAACGAGCGATCTCGCCGCCGCTCATCGAGTGCCCCACCAGCGTGACCTCCCGCAGATCGAGCTGCTCCAGCACGGCGGCGAGGTCGTCGGCGAGCGTGTCGTACTCGTAGCCCCGCCCGGGATCGCTCGATCGGCCGTGGCCGCGCCGGTCGTAGGCGACGCAGCGCAGCCCCTGGTCGACGAGGTCGAGCATCTGGTAGGCCCACATCTCGCCGGTCAGCGCCCACCCCGAGAGGAACAGCACGGGCTGGCCCGCGCCCCAGTCCCGGCGGAACAGGTGCGCGCCGTCCCGCGCCTCGACGAACGGGCCAGGCGCAGGCCGCGGCTTGCTCCGCGCCCCCTGCGCGGGCCGTCGCCCCGGATCCGACGCAGGGCCGACTTCCGCCTTCGCCGGCGCGGCCGGCGTGTCGATGTTCTGTTCAACCATGGCAGTGCTCCTTCCTCATCGCGTGGTGCGAGGCGAAGTTGAACCACGGCGCGGGCGGCGGTCGATTCCCTGCCAGGTAATGGGTGACCGCCGGGGTCAGCGCTTGGGTGGTGGTCAACTTTGCCCACGAGAACGGGATCCTGCGTCATCCCGGGCAAGGGCAGTAGGCTCCCCGCCATGGAGCCTGTCCGCGAAGGTGGTGGCATTCCTCGCACCGGGCGACGCGAGCTTCATCGCGGGTACCGAGATCTTCGTCGACGGAGGCTCCGCGCAGCCCTCCCGCTCGGCCCCCAGGAGGCTCTTGCCGCTCCCGGTCAGGAAGTCGCGCGGCACGGCCCTCGCGCCGTCGGCCGTGCAGGGATAACCGTTGTTGCACGCCCCGCCGGCCACGCCGGTGGCGTGCTGGGTCCCGCCGCAGCCGAGCAGCACGAGCGCCTGGCGCGGGGGCGGGGGCGGGGAGGGGCGCCGGGTCGTCGCGCTGCCATGGCCCTGGGAGGACCGTCGTGTTACCATGCCCATGGAATGAGCGCCTGCCGGCACCCCGTCGCGTCGCGTTCGTGGCCTTGCCGCGGCGCGCGTAGCGCGCTCATTCCCCTGCGATCCCGGCTGCTCTGCCGGAGGTCGCCCGCACGCTCGTAGGGGAGCGGCCTTCCAGCGTCTTTCGCTGGCCGCTCCCGGAAGGAAGCGGGCCTGGCGTCGAGGGCGCCTGAGCGGGCGACCTGGGCGAGCACTCACGCCGTCCAGCGCGCCGGCGCGGACCTTCGGCCGAGCCCGGATCGCATCGACGACACAAGGAGATCTCAGCTCATGGCACCTCACTCGAACCCCATCGTCCTCACCGAATTCGACCGCGATCGGCTCGCGCGGCTGCTCGAAGCGCTTCGCGCGCGGCCCGGGGGCGACTCCCCGAACCTGGAGGCGCTCGAGCTCGAGCTCGAGCGCGCCGACGTCGTGAAGCCAGGCGACATCCCGCCGAACGTGGTCACCATGAACTCCAAGGTCGACCTCGTCGATCTCGACTCGGAGGAGCGGCTCTGCCTGACCGTGGTGTTTCCCGGGATCGCCGACGTGAACAGCGGCCGGATCTCGGTGCTCGCGCCGATGGGGCTCGCGCTGCTCGGCTGTCGAGAGGCGGACGAGGTGGAGTGGCCCACGCCGAGCCGCACCCGGCGGCTCCGGATCGAGCGCATCGTCTATCAGCCCGAGGCGTCGGGTCGCTTCGATCTGTGAGCCCGGTCGCGTCGCTGGAAACGGCGGCCCCCCGAGCGCTGATGCCTCTGAGGTACGCTGGGACGATGCTCCGGGAGGAGCACACGCCGCCCTCGCGTTCGCTCGGTCGGCGCAGCCGAAGCCTGGTACGTTGGACCGACGAGGCTTTCAGGAATGCCCGAACCTTCGCTTGATGTCTTGCAAGCGTTCCGAAGCGACGCTTCGGCGTGCGCCGTCTGCCATGATCACGGGTGGCTCCACTTTCAGCCTGACGGGCGGCGTGCTCGCCCCTTGTTCCACCTGGAATCCTCGATACGAAGACGGCTCCTCTTTGTCTTCGAGGCCCCGAATCTGGCGGACACTTATGAGCCGGACAAAGGGCGCATGACTTGCGACCCCGACACGGATCCCACCGGCAGATTCATGCTCGAGCTGCTTGCGCACGTCGGGCTTACGCCAAGCGATGTCGTGTTCACCAACGCCGTTCTGTGCCTTCCTGCCGCTCGAGGAGGCAAGTTTCCGGTCTCGAGTGGGCAACTTAACGCGTGCCTTCCTTGGCTCGAGCGCCTGATCGCTGACGTCGATCCAAAAGTGGTCGTCACGAGCGGCGCGCAGGCCCTGAGCGCCGTGGACCGATTGGAGCGCCACGGTCTCAGACTTCGACAGCACGCAGGCCGTACTCATCCGTGGCTTGGCAGGATGCTGCTTCCGCTCTACCATCCGAGCGCGCTGGGTCGTGTCAGTCGATCGCGAGCCGAGCAGCTCGCGGACATCGAAGCTCTGTTGCCCATCCTCGCGACTGACGAAGCGATCTAACTCGGGTTTGCAGCAGACGCCGCCCTCACTACAACAGAAGGGAAGAGAAACCGCAAGGGCGCGAGGGGCGCAAGGGGAAGGTAAGAATCTATCTCGTTTCTGGTTCATTGCGCCCCTTGCGCCCTTGCGGTTTCTCTCTTTCCCGCATTCCTTGCCCTTGGGGCTTGCCGCAGATAGGCGTTGCCTTGCTTGGTGATCGCGCCCAGCCGCCGCTTATCGTGCCCCCCGTACGGGTGTTCAAGGTGAGCGGTCGGCTGTCCGCGCGCGAGCTCGCCCCTCGCTGGGCGGCATTTCCGATGTTCGCGCGGTGAGGCGAGGCGGGAGCAGGACCTCTCGCGCGACCTCGGCGCCCGCCAGCCTTTTGAGGAGCAGCCGGACCGCTTCGCGTCCTATCCCGCCGACGTCCTGATCGACGGTCGCGACGGGATAGCGCAAGAGATCTGCCATCAGGATGTCATCGAATCCTACGACGTCGATCTCGTCGGGCACCGAGAGGCCGGCGGCGCGGATGCCCCGCAGGGTCCCGACAGTGCTCCAGAAATTTGCTGCGTAAACGGCCAGAGGTCCACGCAGCCGCTGGAGAAGCTCGACCATGCGCGTCTCGGCTGCTTCCGGGGTGGCCTCCTTCAACTCCTCGATGGCCGCCGCCGCGACGCCGCTCCGCGTCAACTCCGCCCGGAACCCGTCGAGACGATGTCTGTAGGTGGGGATGTCGAGCGGGCCGCCGATGTAAACGAGCGACCGATCCTCGTGCCTGAGGAGGTGGTGGAGCGCCAGCACCGAACCGGCGGCGTGATCGGTGCGCACGCACGCCACGTCGAGGTCCGGGACCGCCCGGTCGATCTGCACAAAGGGAAGCCCCTGCTCGTGCGCCGCGATGAGATCGCAATCCCCTCCGAAAACCGGGGACACGATGAGCCCATCCACCCGGGAATCGTGCACGAGCTGCAACGCGCGACGCTGGCGCCCCGCGTTGCCGGCCAGGTGGCTCACCACGAGGGCGTAGCCGTGGAGCTCGGCCTCGCGCTCCGCGCCGACGGCTATCCCGGCCCAGAACGGGTTCGCCAGGTCTTCGACGGCGAGGGAGATCGCGTACGATTTTTGCTCCCGGAACGCCTGGGCCATGGCGTTCGTCCGATAACCCAGCTTCCGGGCCAGCTCCCAGACCCGCTCCACCGTGGCGGTGCTGATGCGAAATTTCGCGTGCTTGCCCGTGAGGACGTGAGACACCGTGGTCTGGGACAGCCCCAGGCGTTCGGCGATGTCCTTCATACGGATCGGACGCAGACCGGCCCCGTGCCGGGGGTCGGGGTCGGGGGGGTCGGACGGATCGTTCAAGCTCGCGCTCCCTTCAGCTAATTCGGATTAGCTGTTGACGCTAGCACGGACATGCATAGTCTTGAAGAGGAACACGCGGCCGGTGTTTGCGGTCCTTCGCGCGCGAGGGGGCCGTGGCCGCGATTCCATGGATCCACCAGATCGAAACGTCGTTCGGCGGCGTCGACGCGCTGGCGGGGGTCTCGTTCGAGCTCCGCCCGGCCGAGGTGCATCGCCGCGTGGCCTGCTCCAGGAGATAGCGATGGCACAGAGTGAACCGGTGATTTTGGGCTTCATGGGCAACCGGGGCTTCTTTCCGACGGAGTTCGCGGAGGAGGGAGCGAAAGCTACCCAATCGGCCGTGGGCCATGTGCTCGGCGGGCGCGTGCGCTACGTCGATCTCGGCAACGTCGAAACCTACGCCGACGCGCGCGCGGCCGCTGGCGTCGCCCAGCAGTACCGCCGCACGCCCGACGGCGGCGGGGCCATCGGCGTCATCTGCTCGATGTACAATTTCTCCGATGAGAACGGGATTCGGGACTTTCTGCGGCTGGCCGATCTCGATGTGCCGGTGCTGCTCCACACCGAGCCTGACGTGCGGGGCCTGGGACGCATGGGACAGAAGGGCCGGCGGGACGGGGCGTGCGGGCGCTTTTCGGCCGCCAACGCGCTCCGCCACATCGGCTACCCGTACACCCTCACGTCCAAGCATTGCGAGGCCGTGAGCTCGGCAGCCTTCGCGGACGATCTCCACGCCTTCCACGCGAGCTGCGTTCTGGCATCGAAGTTCCGTCGCCGGGGCCGCGGCGTGCGCCTCGGGCTGGTGGGCTCGGGGCCCGACGCGTTCCAGACGGTCACAAACGTCTCCACCGAGCTGCTGGGGCACATGGGCCTGAGCACGGTCGGCCTGGAGTTGATCGCGCTCGATCGACAGATGCGTAAGGTCTCGCCGCGCGAGCTATCCGCTCAGCTGGAGGCCGTCTCCGGCTACATCGCAGCGGCTGACGTTCCGCGCGCCTCCCTGGAAGCGATCGCCCGGATGGGCGTCGTGTTCGATCGCTTCGTGAAAGAGAATGATCTCGACGGCATCGCGGTGCGCTGCTGGACGGAGATGCAGAAGTACCAGATTGGCGGAGAGGTGGGCGTGATGCCCTGCACCTGCATGAGCATGCTCTCGGACAAGCTCATCCCCGCCGCCTGCGAGACCGACATCGCGGGCTGGATGGGGATGTACATGCTCCAGTGCGCTTCCGGGCTCGTGCCGCTGCTGGGCGACTGGAACAACATGTACGATGACGAGCGCGAGGAGGTGGATCTCTTCCACTGCGGCGTCTGGGCCAAGAGCGTGATGCGCCCCGGCGCCCGCATCACGCGCCAGGAGATCCTGGCCACCCAGGCCGACATCGGCGCGGAGAACACCTGGGGCGCGGTCGACGGCGAGCTCAAGGCGGGCACCTGCGCTTTTCTGAGACCCTGCACCAACGCGCGCGAAGGCAGCGTGTTCCTCTACGGCGGGGTGGGCCGGGTCAGCGAAGAAGGCATCGACACGTTCGGCACGCGCGGCCGCATCCGGATCCCGCGCATTCAAGAGCTCTTTCGCTATTTGACGCAGCCCGAGCGGGCGGTGGAGCACCACACCGCCCTCGTGGTCGGGACGCAGAAGAACATCGAGCTGACGATGAAGGCGATTCGAGACGCGGTGCCCTACATCAATGCCCAGGCGGGCCTCGGCCGTAGCGGACAAGCGCTGGTCGATTTCTACGAGCACAGCCAGGTGGGCGAGCTCTGAGGCCGCGCCGCCCCGCGGCGCCCTGCGCGCGGCCAGGGCCCCGGAGATGTGCCGGGTGAACGCGGCGGCGACCTCGCAGGTCGTGTATCGTACCAGGAACGCTGAGGAGCTCGTCCACCCTCACTGGGGCGCGTCGCGCTTCCGGAACCACTTGGAGAGGTAGCGCTCCTCGAGGTCGACGAAGGCTTCGCGCATCATGGCCTCGTAGACGATGGCCTCGAGCGTCCCAGGGCGCGGGGCGGGGGTCTGCTGTTGGATGAGCCCGGCCGGGACCCGCCGCGCGATCTTGTGGCTCGCGACCAGCGGCTCCGCATCTCCGGGCAAGATGAACTCCGCTTTGAAGAAGAACTTGAGCCCCATGATGATGAGCGGCGGCTTCTTGCTGGCATGGGCGATCCCGGACGACTCGACGCGATAGCTCACCACCAGGGAGGGGGACGTCACGGTGAGCTGGTCCTCGGCGGCGCCCTCGAAGGGCGGGCCCGGCTCGAAGGTGACGAGCTCCGGCTCGAACCCCCGCGCGAGCCCCTCCGCCAGGGCCGACGCGGTCCGCTTCGCCTGGGGATCGAGTCGGGTCGCATCCACGTAGCGCGTCGGCAGGGATGTGGCGCCGCTGAACATCGGGATCTTTCTGACGATGTCGTCGGCGCGCTCCAGGTCCTGCGACGGAAGCCGCCGGAAGCGGACCTGGACGGCCGGGCCGCGGAGGCCTTCCGGGGTGATCTTGGGCCCCACGCGCTCCGCGTGGGCAAGGAGCCGCCGCACGAAATCCGCGTTCTGCTCGCTCCCTTCGGGCATCTCGCTCTTGTACCGATCGAGCGCGCGCGCATAGAGCGCGTGCCTGGCGTCGTTGAACGCCTTGTCCAGGCCGTGCTTCGGGTAGCGCTCCGCGAACGCCAGCAGCGCCGCGAGCGTGCCCACCGCCCGCGCCCGCTCGAGCTCCGCGGCGAGCGCGGCGCTGCGGGCCGCGGCGACCTCGGCCTGGATGCCCGTCTTGGGGTGGGCGCGGGTGAAGTCGTCGATGGCCTCCACCGAGCCCTTCGCCACAGCGAGGCGCAGCTCGGCCCGTGGCAGCAGCACCTGCGAGACGACCTCCCCGTGGCCGCGGCCGCGCGTGATGTAGCTCTGGTACGCGGCCACGTCGTCGCGCGCCCGCGCCGCGGCGTACATCCGAGCGTCGCTCATCCGGTTGCGGAGGAAGAAGAGCCCCAGGCCGAAGGCCACGCCGACCGCGGCCGCGAGGAGCCATGCATAACTTCGCCACCCCGGGACCTGGCGCGAGAGCGGGATCGGCGACGCGAACGGGCTCTCGATGGCAGGCGGCGCGAACGGATCGAGCCGGCGCAGCTCCGCGGGGTCGGGCTGTGCTTTCATGCGGCTGCACGCCGCTTCGACCTCCCGGATCACGTCGCCCGAGCGCGACGGGTCCTCGAGGGGAAATGCGTGCTGCGTGCCGCCGAACGTGAGCACCACGGCGCCCCGCGCGCTCGCCGAGACGCGCGAGAGCTCCGCGAGCGAGAAGACCCGGAGCCTGTGGTCACGCGCGTCGATCAGGCTCGCGGGGAAGACGAACAGGCCGGGCGTGAACGGCAGCGTGATCAGGTCGGCGTTGTAGGCGAGCGCCTGGAGCACGCCGATGACGGTGGTCGCGGCGAGCAGCACGTACGCGGCGGCGGCCGCCGTCGGGTGGAGCGCGAGGACGCTGTTGACGTCGCCGAAGCCGGCCGCACAGAGCGCCGCCAGCAGGAGGCCCGACGCGACGCTGACCGCGAGCCAGGCCACGATGGTACGCCGGGTCCCGAACCGGCTGACGATCGGCGCCGGCGCGAACCGCCCGCGGAACGCCTCGATCACGCCGTCCTGAATGGCACGCGGCAGCTCGTAGAAATTGATCTCGTTCATCGCGCTGCTCCCACCAGGCGCCGGAGCTCGGCGCCCTTCCACGCCTCGATCTGCCGATCGACCCTAATGCATTTCGCCCCGACCGCCGAGACCGGAGATGGCGAATCGTTGCAGCAGGAGCGTGCAGCAATGCGTCGACTTCTGCTCCTCTGGCACTTGTGCAGTCTTGTCGACACCGGCGCTGCGGTAGGCCGCAGCGGCAGGGAGCAGATCCAGGAGCTCCCTCCACGCGAGCGGGCGCGTCGACACCAGAGGGGTTGTTGGAAACGGCCCCCTCGCTCGGCCGACATGCGTAGTCGAATCGGCGGGGGCCGGCATCGTGAGCGGGTGGGACTCGGCCCAAGTGGGCCCCGATCCGACTTCGAACAACGTAGTCGAGGGCCTCGCAGCGTGCAGCGTCCCTCAGCCGAAGGTCAGCGCGGCTTGCCCCGGTGGCGACGCCACGCCGGACTGTCATTGACGCCTTGTGGGCAGAGATCCGATCTCATGTTGGAAGCCCGAGAATGGGTCGAGCCATTCACCGCGCGGCGGGGAGCGCTGGTGGCCTGGCCCTCCGAGCCGGACGTGACGTAGCGCGGGCAGCCGCTCCTCCGGGCGTGCCGGGCGCTGGCCGACGCGGCGGGGCTTACTTTGTCGCCTGGGCCGCCGGCTCGACGACGCAGCGGATCCCGAGGAAACCGCAGCGGTACGTCGCCTCGAAGCCACCCGGCCGCGCGGTCCTGACGAGCGGCGGGATGCCGTCGCGCCAGCTTCCGCCGCGGGCGACGCGCATCTTGCCCTTGGCGTCGTTGGCGTTGGTGGTCCACTCGAAGACGTTGCCCGCCATGTCCTGGATGCCCTGCGGGCTCGCGCCTGCAGGGAAGCTCCCCACGTCGCACGCGGTCTTGCGCACGGTGCCGCCGCCGGACCAGCAGAGCTGATCCTTCGGGGCCTCTTCGCCCCACGGATAAGGCCGCGCCTCCTCGCCGCCGCGGGCCGCCCACTCCCACTCGTCGTCGCGCGGCAGCCGCTTGCCCTGCGCCGCGCAGTAGGCCTCGGCCTGCGCGAAGTCGACGCAGACCATCGGCTGCTTCTCCTTGCCGGGCACGCCGTAGGTCGACGCCTCCTTGGCGCAATCCGCGAATTTATCCGTACACTTGCCAGCCTTGACGCACGCGGCGAAGGCCTCGGCGGTGACCTCGGTCCTGTCGACGCAGAGGTCGCCCACGGTGGCCTTCACCTTGAGCGGGCCCATCACGAAGCTGCCGCCCGGGACCCGGGCCATGCCGTCGGGGCAGCCGTCCGAGGGCTTCGCCGCCTCGGCGGGGGCCGCGGTCGGCTCGGCGCCGGCCTGCCCGGCGCTCGCGGGCGCCGATGCCACCGCCGGCCCGGGCTGCGGCGGGACCGGGGCGCTCGTCGCCTCCGCCGAAGGGGTGCCTGTGGCCGCAGGCTGCGCAGCGGGCGCCGGACCGGCGGGCGGGCCGTCGGGAGCGGCGGGCGCGGCGCCGCACGCGACGAGGAGGACGCCGCTCGCGGCGGCAGGGAGGAACAGCGAAGAGAGGGCGAGGAGCGTTGTGTGGGATCGCATGGTGTCTCAGGAGGCGGTCACGGTCGGCGCCGGCTCGTCGTCCAGCCATTGCTCCTGGATGACGATCGCCGGCAACAAGGTGAACGGCCCGTCATAACCCGGGCCGAACGTCAGGATCTGGATCACCCGCCGATCGCCGCGGCGGATCGGGAACATCACCTCGCCCCCGCGGGGGAGCTCGCTGCCGCCGCGGGGCGGATCGATCCAGAAGGCCACGCCCTCGGCCTTCCCGCCGAGCAGCGAGATGGCTGAGACGGTGAGCTCCGGGCAGCGGACGCGCAGCCACTCCCTCGCCCGGTAGGCGCGGCAGCCCGCGGCCGCGGGGCCGGCGCGCGAGAGGCGGACGCGGGGGGCCGCCTTCCACTCGGCGGCGGTCGGCTGTTTCGACGGCTCGGCCGGGAAGGGCACGGCGTCGAGGGGCAGCTCGTCGCCGGCACCGGTCGCGCCGGCACCGGTCGCGCCGGCACCGGTCGCGCCGGCACCGGTCGCGCCGGCATCGGTCGCGGTGGCGTTCGTCACGCCGGCATCGGCCGCGGCGCTCGCTGCGGCCTTGGGCGCGGCGCCGGGCTGCGCGCTGGGTGCCCTGGGCGCCACGGCCAGGGCGGAGGCCACGCCAGCGCCCATCAAGGCGAGCAACACGGAGCGCGGCTTCATAACGTCTCCAGGAACGCCACGAGCGCCGCCTTGTCGTCGGCCGACAGGTGGCTGGTCTTGCCCATCCAGTCGGCGTTCTGCTCGATGAGCTCCGCCAGCGTGCCGGCGCGCCCGTCGTGAAGGTAGGGCGGTCGGCCTCCCACGAAGCGCAGCGACGGCGTCTTGTACTCGGGGCGCGGATCCTCGTCGTAGCCCGGCGGCGGTGGTCGCTTCGGCATCGGGTACGCCGTGCGATCTGTGTAATCGCTCGCGGGCACGTGGCAGCGGGAGCACTTCGCCTCCTCGCTGTGGAAGATCTCCCGGCCGCGCTTCACGCGCTCGTCCGGCGCCCCCTCGGCGCGCGGCGGCGTCACGAGGCCCCGGCGGAGGAACATCGCGAGATAGGTGGCCCGCGCCGTCAGACCGGCCGGCGTGTTGTCGATCGGCAGCCCGCCCCACCGGTGCAGCCCCATGCCCGTCTGCAGCCTCCCGACGAGATCCTCGCTCTCGCCGTGCCAGCCGTACGGTCCGGCCGCGCTCACGTTGCCGGCGAGCATCGGCGTGCGCCGCGCGAACCCGCGCTTCTTGGCGACCTCGGGGATGTTCTCCGGCCTTCCGACGAAGTTCGCGTGCTCGCCGTCGGCCGTGCTGAACGTGGCCTCGCGCCAGACGTACCCGTCGTCGCGCCCGTCGGGGTGGCAGCCCGCGCAGCCGAGGTTGCCGCTCACCGTGGCGTCGAGCGCGCTGTAGAAGAGCCGGCGGCCCTTCGCGACCTCCGGGCCGAGCGGATCGTCGGCGAGGTGCACGAGCGCCGTCGGCCCCTCCGCCACACCCGGCGCGGCCGACACCGGCGCGGGGCCGGGCGCGCCCGTCGAGCCCGACGCAGCCGACGCCGGCGCGGGGCCGGGCGCGCCCGTCGAGCCCGCCGCGCCCGCGGGCGCGGCGGCCGGGTCCGCCGTCGCATCGTGCAGCCGGAGCGCCGCCACGTCGCCGGTCGAGCGGCAGAAGACCCACGCGGTCGCCTCGTCCGCGGAGAGCGCGAGGCCGGTCGGCGCGCCGCACGTGCCCGCCACGCGGATGTATGGATCGTAGCGGCCGCCGACCGGGTAGCTCCTTACGATCGCGAGCGTCGGATCCACCGCGGTCGCGTCCACCTCGAGCACGAGGTCGTCGCCTTCGCCCGCGATGAGCAGCGTGCGCGCGCGCTTGCGGTACGCCATGGCGCGCGGCTGGGTGACGGGCGTGACGACCGCGCCCGGCAAGGTGATGACGCTCTCCGGCGTGATCACCTGCTCCGCGAACGCCGACCGGATCACCGGCAGGTTGCCGTGGTGCGCCGGGGCGAGCGGCTCGTCCCGGCCGGTGATCAGCACGTCCACGGTCGCCGCGCCGAACCACGCGGCGTGGCCCATGGCGCCGAGCGCGTGCCGCGCCGCGAACAGGCGCCGCCCGTCCTCGGAGAGCGAGAGCGCGTAGCCCAGCGACGCGGCGAGCCGCTCGCCCGACGGGGCGCGCAGCGGCGAGGCGGGCAGGGCGACGCGCCGGATCTTCGGCGCCCCGCCGAGATCGTCGATCCTCGTGAGATCGGCGCCGACGAGGTGGCTCACGTACGCGGCGCTGCCGTCGGGCAGCACCGCCACGCCCCGCGGCTCGCGCGCCACGTCGACGGTCCACCGCGTCTTTTGGGCCTCGAGGTCGACGGCCGAGACCTCGTGGGTCCACGCCGAGGTCACGATCGCGGTCTTCTCGTCAGGCGTGACCGCGATGCCCCATGCGTCGGCGGGCAGCGGCACGCGGCCCACCTCGACGAGCCCGCCCGCCGGATCCGGCCGGAAGATCAGCAAGAGCCCCGGGTCACGGACGGTAACGAGGACGCGCGCGTCGTCGCCGCCGCGCCCGCCGAGCGCGAGCACCTGCGCGGGCCTGCCTGGAGCGGGCACGCCAGTGCCGGGCCGGGCGGGGTCGAGCGGCAGCGGCACGACGCGCACCACGCCGTGGTCCTCGTCGGCGACATAGAGCGCGTCCTCGCGCGCGCTGCGGGCGAGGGCGCCGCCCTCGCGGACCGGCGCGCGCAGCGGCGCGGCCGTGGACGGCGGCAGGGGAGCGGCCGGAGCGCTCGCGCTGCTGGCCGGGGCGCCGGCGCTGCCGCTCGGGGCGCCCGCGTCTGCGCCGGGCGCGGGGTCGCGGGAGCACGCGCTCGCGGTGAGCGCTAGGGTCGCCGCGAGCGCGAGGGGCGCGGCGAGGTGGCGTGTCGCAGGGGGGATCGACAAGGGATCACCGGATGTTCGCGCGCTCTCGCGTCCCGGGTCAACGGCCGCGCTGGGGGAGGGCGCGACAGCGCTGCTCCTCTCGTCCGGTGATTCCGGTGATCCCGGTGATCCGGTCATCCGGGTTCATCAGGAGGGCCGCCCGCCGTCTCCATTCTTTCGGCCGCGGTCGCGCCGCGGCTACTTCGGATCGAGAAAGTCGCACGCGGTGAGGTTGCGCCCGTGGGTCCAGCGGAAGCTGTTCATCCAGCTGTCGAGCACGCTGCGCGCATAGGGATCGCCGTAGGCCTGAACGAACACGATCGACCCCGTACCCGCGCAGATCGGGACGAGCACGAGCCGGAGCTCCACCCATGTGCCGACGACCCGCCACGTACGCTCCACGCCCGCGCCGAGCGCTGTCGTCACCGGGCCGCCGCCGAGCGCCTCGACGCGCATGGAGAGCGCGGCGACATCCCGGACGAACGACTCCTGCACTTCGCCGAAGGTCTTCTCGTTCTCGGCGTCGCTGGTGATGCGCGTGGACACCGACATGCCGCCGCGCACGAGCGTGTCGGGCCGCTCGACCACGAGCTCGACGTCCCCACCCACATGGCCGAGCATGCCCTGCGGCACACGGCCGACGACGTCGAGCCAGCCGTTGCGGTACACGTCGCCTTCGAGGCGGCCCGGCGTCGGCTCAGGGAGGCTGACGCGCGGTGGGATCGAGAGATGGGTGAGCGGCGTCGGCCTTGGTTCCGGCCCGGCGAGCGCGAAGAGCTGCGGCACGAGCGCGGCCTCGGCGCGCTCGGGTAAGCCGCGCACGAACGCGACGAGCTTGCCCTGTCGGCGGACCGCGATGTTGGCGCCGATCGTGTAATCGCCGCGCCCGAGCCCGAGCGCGTTCTCGTGCCAGCAGGCCGCGCTCTGGCCCAGCGCGGCCTCGAGCTCCTCCGCGTCCTCCTCGGTGTCCCACGCGCTGATCCACGCCGTCGCCAGGCGCCGATCCGGCCCGGCGAACACGCCGAAGCGATCGCCCGCCCAGCCCGCGGCCGTGCGCTCGGCGACCTCCGCGCCGACGCAGCGCTCGAGGAGGATGCGCGTGTCGAGCTCGCCGAGCGTGTCGGCGGCGGACAGCTCGTAACCCGGCGGCGGCCGGGGATCGGCGAAGGGCCGCGGGGCCTCGCCCGCGAGGTACTTCTCGGGGTGCAGCACCTGCTCGGTGCTGCGCGGCAAGCGCGTGTACATCTTGTCGACGAGCGGGAAGCCGCCGGCGCGATACACGTCGGTGACCAGCAGCATCCCGTCGCGGTAGGGGAACTCGAGGCGCTTCTTCGTCAGATCGAGCGCCTTGTCGAGCTTGGTGCTCGCCTCGCCGCGCGTGACGCTCGCGAGCGGGACGCGCTTCGTCACCTCCAGGATCCGCCGCAGCGTGCGCCCCACCGGCGCGCCGGCCTCGGCGCCGAGCCATGCGCCCATGGTCACCATCGCGTCGCCCTCGATGAGCGCGAGCTGCGCGATGGCCTCGTCCGAGCTCCTCGCCTCGGGCATGTCGGGGAAATGCTGCGCCTGAAGCGCGTGCTGCACCTCGTGCGCGAGCACCGCGCGCTGCTCGAGCAGCTCGTCCTCGGACGCTAGGGCCACGTCGGGGATGAAGACCTTGTCCGCCGAGCGGCTGTAGAAGCCGACGACCTGCTCCTTCAGCACCTCGTCGACGGTGGAGAGCCCGCCGCGCTGTCCGGGCTGCGGGAGGAAGTTGAAGCCGAGCAGGAACGCGGCCTCGGCGCTGAGCGCGCCGTCCGGCGAAGGCTCCGCGTCCCGGCCGGCGAGCAGGCGCTCCAGGAAGCGCGCGTGGTCGAGCCGCACGACGCCGACCGGCCTCGTCGGCGACAGCTGTCGCGCGGCGCTCACCGCCCGCACGACCTCCTCGACGGCGCCATCGCCGAGCGTGAACGACTTCCGTGGCGCCGATGCGGCGGGCTCTCCGGGGCTGCGCGGCGGGCTGGCGGGCGCCGCGCCGTTGCAGCCCGCGCCGAGCCAGAGCGCGAGGAGCCCGTGGAGCCCGCGCCAGCGCATCAGAACTCGCCCAGCCAGTAGCGCGGCTTGACCTGCGCCGCCTTGCCAGCCGGCTTCTGACCGCGCTGCTCGAGCGTGACCGACGTGCCCGACGTCGCCCACAGCACGATGCCGCCGGCGAGCGCTGCGCCGCCGCCGATGAGCGAGACGATGCCCACGGTCTTGAGAGCCCCGCCGCCGTCGTCGTTCGAGGGGTCCGAGTCGACGTCCGTGCCGATGCTGCTCACAAACCACAGGGTGCCGCCCGTGACCGCGGCGGTGAGGCCCAGAATGTTCAGCCAGGACGCGGCGGTGCGGCGCCCGTAGCTGCCGGGGTCCACGTGAAGGGTGACGTCGCCCGTCATCTGCGCGAACGTGAACGGATCCGGCGGCGGCACCTCCTCCGACAAGAGCGAGAACTGACGCCCCTCCCTGCCGTCGATCACCTTGTCGCACGGCGAGGTGCAGACGTGCCGGATCTCCTGGATGGCAAAGCCGTAGCCTCGAACAGCGCCGTACGTCGTGGCGCCTTCCGTGAGCACCCGAACCGGCGTCGGGCTCTCGACGTGCAGCCTCACCACGCCTGGCGCGCCGAGCGTCGGCTCGGGGGCCGGGATCGGCGTCGGCGGCGGTGCGGCGCCGTAGCCCGGCCCCGCAGGCCCGGGCTGCGGGGCGCTCTTCGGCGCAAACTTCCCGCGCTCCACGTCCGACACCTCGGCCCAGGGGATGACGCGCACCTCCTTCGCGCCCAGCTCGATGATCTTCACGCTCGCCCCGGGCTCGGACGAGACGACGGTGCCACGGATCGTGCCGCCGTTCTTGAGCGTGACTTCGTCCTCTCCGTCGGCGGCGTGAGCGCTCGCGCCGAGCAGGAGGGAGGCAGCCGTCAACAGGGCGATGATGGGAAAGCGATGGCGCATGAAGGCTCCTGTGATGTGGGTCACGCAAAGGTCGCCGAATCCATGATCGAACGTCAAGCGCAAGACGCGTCATGAACCGTGCTCAACGCGGCTGTCACTCGCGAGGATCGTCGGCGATCGCCCTGACCCGGGCAGGCGCGATCACCAGCGGGTCCAGCGGGAGATCCGCTGCAGGCGCGTATAGCCGCTGCCGTCGTCCGAGAGACCGTACGACGTCGCGTCCGGGGTGCTCATGTGCGGGCCCCAGCCCTCGTCCTCGATCGGCTCATCGTCGTCGGCGCCGAGGTTGTAGACGAAGCAACCCCCGTAGTGCTGCGTGACGCCCGCATAGGCGCCCGCGCAATTGCCGTCGTCCTTGGTGTCTGCATCGAAATCAGGCGAGGACCACCCGGTGCCGAATTGCCATGAAAAGAGGTGCTCATCACCGGCGACGCGGATCGGCGTGAAGAGGTGCATGTCCTCGGTGTCGATCCCCTCGGCGGTCGCGCGCATCACCTCGGCGACGGTCCCCGCGATGTCCTCGATCTCGTCGCGGTATTCCCGGCCCGCGATGTACAGCGACGGCTGGTAATGGTTGCCGTCGAGCGACGGCGTCCCCTTGGCGGCGAGCCGATCGGCATACAGGATCTTCCAGAACGGGAGCGTCGCGCCGTCCGCCGCCCCGACGCTGTTGTAGACGAGCGCCCACCGGTCATTGTCCAGCGGCTCACCGCAGTAGACCTCGATCGGCTCCTGCGCGCCGGGCCCGTCGGGATCGAGCGTGTAGACGCCGCTCGGGGCGCTCGCGGGGACGGCGCCGCACCGGTCGTAGACGCACCCTGCGCTCGCCGCGTCGGCGCAATCTTCCCCGCCGGCGCCACCGCCGCCCCCACCTCCACCGCCGCCGTCCCCGCCCGCTTCGAGGTGATAGGGCCTATCGAGCCCGGCGAGGGACGTACACCCGCACGCCAGAAGCCACGCCGCCGCCCCTGCTGCCCATCTCGCGGACCCGCTCGTCATCCTCGCTCCCTCTACCTCCTGCCTGCCGCATCATCCCAGCCGGATCTGCGTGACGATCCGCCTGCGCCGCGCGGACGCTACCGCCTCACCCCGGGGCCTGGCAAGCGACCGGCCCGTCCGCGCCCGTCCACTGGCAAGCGGCTGCCCCGCAATCGTTGATGGTGATGGGGGTGACGATGGCGATGATGGCGACGGATGGCGCCGTGACGAGCGCGGCGCAGGCGATGTCGAACAATGAAAAAATATCCTACAGAAACTTGATAGAAACACGCGTCCATGCATCGTCCTTGGCAAATCATGGGCCCGTGATTGGCTGAGACCATCTAGGGCGCACACCCGCGGCGACCTCGATCTCACCCCGCCGATCTCGCCGCGGAGCTGGCCTGGCTCACCCTGGAACGAACAGGCGATTTCACGGACGGCGCCTCCGGAGCGCAGCCGTCCAGTCTGCCCCGACCGGCGGGCGTGTCCCTCTCCACGCGCCCGCGGCTCCACGGTCATCCCAGCAAAGGATCCTTGGAATGAAGAGACGAGAACCTTCGCGTGAGGCCCCGAGAGGCACGCCCCAGGGCCGCCGGCATTTCCTCGGCGGCGCGCTCGCGCTCGGGGGAGCCGCGCTCCTCCCCGCCTGCGAATCGCGCTCCGAAGCGTCGGCGAAGCCCGCGTCGAACGCCGCGCCCCTCGTACCGGACGCCGCCAAGCCGGAGGTGTCCGATCTGCGCTTCGGCATCATCGCGCTGACCGACTGCTCTCCTCTCGTGATCGCCCACGAGAAGGGGTTCTTCAAGAAGTACGGCATCAGCTCGACCATCGTGAAGGGCGCGAGCTGGGCGGCGATCCGCGACTCGCTGACGAACGGGGATCTCCAGGCGACGCACATGCTCTTCGGCATGCCGCTCGCCTCGACGATGGGGCTCCTCGGATCGCCGAAGAAGCCCATGGTCATCCCGTGGCTGCTCAACCGCAACGGCCAGGCGCTGACGATCAAGAGCGATCTCCGGGGCAAGGTGGCCGGGGATCCCAAGGCGCTCAAGCCGTTCGTCGAGGAGGCCAAGGAGAAGGGAGCGCCCATGACCTTCGCGATGACGTTCCCGCCTGGAACGCACGCCATGTGGACCCGTTATTACCTGGGCGCGGGCGGCGTCCACCCGGACAAGGACGTCGCGCTCGTGACCATCCCGCCCGCCCAGATGGTCGCCAACATGAAGGTGGGAAAGATGGACGGCTTCTGCGTCGGCGAGCCGTGGAACGCCAGGGCGATCTCCGACCAGATCGGCTACACGGCCATGACCACGCAGGAGCTCTGGAGAGACCACCCCGAGAAGGTGTGCGCGTTCACCGCGGAGTTCGCCGACAAGAACCCGAAGACGGTGAAGGCCGTGATCAAGGCGCTCCACGAGGCGAGCGTCTGGCTGGACAAGCTCGACAACCGCCCCGAGCAGGCGGACATCGTGTCGAGGCCCACGTACATCAACTGTCCGCCGGAGCTCATCCTCGGCCGACTCCAGGGGCACTACGACTACGGCGACGGGCGCAAGAAAGAGGACAAGGACTACATGATCTTCAGCGAGCGGGGCTGCAACTACCCTCAGCCCAAGTTCGCTCTCTGGTGGCTCAGCCAGTTCCGCCGGTGGGGCATGGTGGAGGGGAAGCCGGACTACGAGGGCGTCGTCAAGCAGGTCATGCGCCCCGATCTCTACGAAGAGGCCATGAAGGAGCTCGGGGTCGCGCACGGCGGCCGGAGCGACGCGCCCGAGGCGCTGTTCGACGGCGTGACGTTCGATCCGAAGGACCCGGAGACGTACGCGACGTCGTTCCCGGTCCACGCCCTGAAGGGATGAACCCACGTCGCCGGGCCGGCGGGAGGCGCGGCGGCGGAGTCGGAAGAGGAAGAGGAGTGCTGCATGAGCGAGGCGAAGGCGATCTCTCCGAGGATTCGAGTCGACCACATGATCCTGCCCCTCTTCGGGGTGGCGTGCGTGATCGGTCTATGGGCCGCCGCGAGCAGCCTGTGGGCCCAGGCGCTGCCCTCTCCGCTCAAGACGTGGGAGGTGAGCAGGCCTTACATCTTCGAGCCGTTCGAGAAGCGGGGAGAGCTCGATCAGGGTATCCTCCGCTTCACCTGGTACTCGCTCCAGCGGGTCGCCAAGGGCTACACGCTGGCGATCCTGCTCGGGACGCCGATCGGGTTCTTCCTGGGCGCGTCGAAGCTGTTCAGGTCGAGCTTCGATCCCATCATCCAGATCCTCCGCCCCGTGTCGCCGCTCGCCTGGCTCCCGCTCGGCCTCGTGCTCTTCCAGAAGCCCGACCCCGCCGGCGTCTTCACCATCGCGATGTGCTCGATGTGGCCGACGGTCCTGAACACCGCGCTCGGGGTGCGGTCGATCCCGCAGGACTACATGAACGTCGCCCGGGTGCTCAGGCTCTCGCGGGTGAAGACGCTGTTCAAGGTGCAGCTCCCCGCGGCGCTCCCCTACATGTTCACGGGCTTCCGGCTCAGCCTGGGCATCGCCTGGCTGGTCATCGTCGCGGTGGAGATGCTGACCGGCTCGCCGGGGGTCGGCGGCTTCCTCTGGCAGGAGTACAACAGCCTCATCTACGAGCACATCATCCTGTGCATCATCACCATCGGGGTCGTCGGCTTCCTCCTCGACGCCCTGATGAGCCTCGTCGAGCGCCGGCTCAAGCTGGCGGGAGCGTGATGTCCATGCCGCTCGTCGAGCTCCGCAATGTGGGGAAGAGTTATGGCGGCGGGGCCACCCGCACCGAGGTGCTCAGGGACATCAACCTGGAGATCGAGAAGGGCGAGCTCGTCGCCGTCGTCGGCTATTCGGGCGCCGGCAAGACGACGCTCATGTCCCTCATCGCCGGGCTCCTCCGGCCGGACACCGGGGAGGTCAAGCTGAACGGGAAGGCGATCGAGGGGCCGGGGCCCGACCGCGGCGTCATCTTCCAGAACTACTCGCTCCTGCCCTGGCTCACGGTCTACGAGAACATCCACCTGGCCGTGGACCAGATCTTCGGCGCCTGGTCCGCGGAGAGGAAGCGGGAGCACACCGAGCGCTACATCGCCATGGTGAAGCTCACCGAGGCCCGGGACAAGAAGCCGGCGCAGCTCTCCGGGGGCATGCGCCAGCGGGTCTCGGTGGCGCGGGCGCTCGCCATGGATCCGGAGGTCCTCTTGATGGACGAGCCCTTCGGCGCGCTGGACGCGCTCACGCGAGCGACGCTCCAGGACGAGATCGCGCGGATCTGGCGGGCCACCCGGAAGACCGTGCTCCTCATCACGAACGACGTCGACGAGGGCATCCTCCTCGCCGACCGGATCCTCCCGCTCAGCAAGGGCCCTCGGGCCACGCTGGGGCCGGGGATCCCCGTCGATCTCGAGCGCCCTCGGGATCGCAAGGCCATCAACCACGACCCGCGCTTCAAGGAGATCCGCGGCGCGGTGATCAGCTACCTGCTCGGCCCGGGCGCCGGGCCGACGGCGGGCGAGAGCGCGCCCGGTGCAGCGCGGAGCGCGGAGGCGGTCGCATGAAGAAGTACCTCGAGATCTGGAACATCACGAAGACCTTTCCCACGCCCAAAGGCCCCTCGGTCGTCGTCCGGAACTTCGATCTCAACCTGAGGCGGGGCGAGTTCCTGTCGCTCATCGGCCACTCCGGGTGCGGGAAGTCCACCGTGCTGTCGATGGTCGCGGGCCTCTCCGAGATCACGAGCGGCGGCATCGTCCTCGCGGGCAGGCAGATCCGGGGGCCTGGCCCCGACCGAGGGGTCGTGTTCCAGTCGCCCTGCCTCCTGCACTGGATGACGGCGCTCGAGAACGTCCTGCTCGGGGTCGAGCAGGTCCACCGGCAGAAGAGCAGGAAGGACCGCATCGAGATAGCGACGCACTACCTCGAGCTCGTCGGGCTCGAGGAGTCCATGCACAAGAGGCCGCGCGAGCTGTCGTCCGGGATGCAGCAGCGGGTCGGGCTGGCGCGCGCCTTCGCCCTGTCGCCCAAGATGCTGCTCCTCGACGAGCCCTTCGGCATGCTCGACTCGCTCACCCGGTTCGAGCTCCAGGAGGTGCTCATGAACCTGTGGGCAGAGGACCACAAGACGGCGCTGATGGTCACGCACGACGTCGACGAGGCCCTGTTCCTGTCGGACCGCATCGCGATGATGACGAGCGGGCCGGGGGCGCGGGTCGGCGAGATCCTGGAGGTGCCGTTCCCGCACCCGAGGGACCGTCAGGCGGTGCTCGAGGATCCGATGTACTATCCTCTCCGAGAGCGGCTGATCACGTTCCTCGAGGGCCAGGCGCACCCGGAGAAGCCCGCCGCGGAGAACGCGCGTGAGCCCGTCCCGGAGGCGGCCGTGAAGACAGGACGGTTCTGGAACGCCCTCTGGAAGGGGACGAGGTCATCGGCGTAGCCCCGGGGGAAGGGGAGGGGGCGGCGATCGCCGGGCTGCTCCCATGAGCGCCCCTCTCCGATGAGCCTGCATGTCCTCTCCTCTCGAGGACTTCATTGCGTCGCTTCCTCATTCGAGGGCTCTTTGCGACGAACCTCACCATAGCGCGGATCGCGGCCTCGCTGGCCGTTCGGGGCAGAGCACGTTGCTGCCAGGCGAGCGCGAGCGCTGTGCTGCGCGCGTCTGTGTGTGCATCGCTCACGAGGCTCACCACCTCCGACAAAAGTCGAGGGAGAGGGGCACACCCTAGAACAAAAGCCATCCGGACAAGCTGGAGTTGCGCGAATGTATCTTTTCTCCGACTGCGTCGGTTGCGGCAAGCGATCAAGCGAGGAAAGTGTATGCGCGTATCTCGAATCTTCGCGGCTGTCGGCATGGTATGGCTCTCCGGCGCCTGCGGCTCGTCCAGCGGCACCGGCTCGGGCGGCGAAGGTGGCGTCTCGCCCACGGCGGGGCCCTCCTCGGGCACGGTCGAGGGCAGCTCCTCCGGCGGGGGCAACGCTGGCGGCGGGACGACAGGAACGGGCGGCGCCGGCGGGTCGGCCAGCTCCGGAGACGGCGGCGCGGGCACGGGTGCCGGTGGTGCGGGTGCGGGCGGCGCGGGCGGCGCGGGCGGCGCGGGCGGCGCGGGCGGCGCGGGCGCGGGTGGCGCAAGCACGGGCGCTGGTGGCGCGGGCGCCGGCGGTATGGACGGCGTCGGCGGCTCGGGCGGCCCTGACACGGGCGTCGAGGTGCCGAGCTGCGAGCCCTACGGTGCCACGTGCGCGAGCTCCGGAGATTGCTGTTCCGGCATCTGCGACACAGCGACGCGCACGTGCGCCTCGCCCCTCAGCGTCTGCCTCGGGACAGGCGCCGCGTGCGAGGGATCCTCGGAGTGCTGCAGCCTCAACTGCACCTCGGGCAGGTGCAGCGCGACCGCCTGCCTCCCCGACGGGTCCGCCTGCACAGCGGGCGGCGCCGCGTGCTGCAGCGGCATGTGCGCCGGCGGGACGTGCAGCGACATCAACGGCGCCACCGCGTGCCAGACGGGCGGCAACCCGTGCACCGAGGACAGCCAGTGTTGCTCCCAGCTCTGCGGGCGGGACAACCGCTGCGTCCTTTACTCCTCGTTCTGTGTCCAGCGAAACGACGTCTGCACGGGCGACAGCGACTGCTGTACCGGCGTGTGCGTGAAGCGGAACGCATCCGACCCCGCGGGCTACTGCGGCGCCGAGCCGGCGACGCCTACCCGCTGCAGCAGCGGCGGCATCGACGGCGCGGTCTGCAATAGCTGCGGCTTCTGCTGCAGCCGCGTCTGCGCGCCGTACGGCCCCACCGGCATCGCCGTCTGCCAGCCGCCGAGCGGGTGCCGCGTGAACGGCGCCCTGTGCCGGCGCAACGAGGACTGCTGCGGCGGCGACCGCACCGCCGCTCTGCCGGGCGCGGGCAACGTCGTCTGCGACAAGGCGGGGGATCCGGACGGGGAGATCGGCCGCTGCCGCAACCCGAACGGCTGCACGCCCCAGGGCGGCGTCTGTCACTTCAAGGACAGCTATTGTTCGGACACGTCCACCAGCGCTCCCAACAACTGCTGCAGCTACCTCGGCCACGCCAGCAACTGCCGCCTCGACGCCCTCGGCGTGCCTCGCTGCAACGCGCTCACCGCCTGCCGCCAGGCAGGCGAGGACTGCGCATCCGCCGACGACTGCTGCGACGGCGCTCCCTGCGTGCTGAACTCCGCATCCGGACACCTCCAGTGTTACGGCACCCCCGGAGAGACGTCGCCCCAATGTGTCACGGCGGGTGGTCCCTGCACGAACAACGGCGACTGCTGCGTCGGAACGACGTGCGAGTACGAGCCGGGCTCCGTCTCTGGCACGTGCACGACGCCGGACTCCCCGTCGGGCGCGACCGGGAGCTCGGGTTCGACTGGGAGCTCGGGCGCGACCGGCGGGACGGGCGGCGCCGGGGGCGCGGGCGGCAGCGGCGGATCGGACGGGACGGGCGGCGCCCCGCCGCGATGTGCCGAGTACGGGCAGCTCTGCGGCGTGACGTCCGACTGCTGCAATGCTGGAACGGTGCAGTGTTATAACGGCATCTGCCGCATTCCTCCGGGATGACTCGGCGTGCGGACGCGTTGACTCGTGTCGATTCACTCGTGTCGAGGAGAATGGATATGACCGGCAAGCTGCGCAGGCTCTGCGCTCGCTCCTTGTTCCTGACATCGTTCTGGTGCCTGGGCTGGGCGCTCGCCTCTGGATGTTCGGTATCGGACAGCGGGACGGGCACGGGTGGCGGCGGCTCCGGAACCGGCGGCTCCGGTGGAGCGGACCCCGGTGGAACGGGCGGGGAGCCCTCCTTCGGCAGCGGCGTCAGCGGGCCCGGGCCGGGCGTCGGCTCGGGCGGGGGGGAGGGCGGCGGCGATTGCGGCGGCCAAGCGGTCGAAGCGCAGCCGCGGAAGGTCCACCTCGTGATCGTGCTCGATCGCTCGGAGAGCATGACCAAGAGCTGGGAAGCGAGCGACCGCTGGACGATGATGAAGGGCGCCCTCGGCACGGCGCTCGACGCGATCCAGGACAGGATGTCCGTCGGGCTTCAGCTCTTTCCCACCGACAGCCACTGCGGCATGGATCAGGGGGAGGACCTGAGCGTCGCGGTGGCTCCGGGCGCGACCTCCGTCCCCGCCATCAAGAGCCACCTCGACGCCACCGAGCCCGACGGCGCGACGCCGACCGCGGACGCTCTTGCGCGCGCTCTCAGGTACCTCACCGTGGGGGCCGGCAGCGCCCTCGAGGGCGACAAGGTAGTCCTCCTGGCGACCGACGGCGGTCCCAACTGCAACCAGGATGAGGCCGTCACCTGCGAGGCGGCGACCTGCACCACGAACATGGATGGGGACTGCCCTTCGGGCGTGCCGAACTGCTGCGCCGGCGGCGCGTCGGACGCGTGCCTCGACGACGCGCGGACCGTGCAGCAGGTCAAAGACCTGCGCGCGGCCGGTATCAAGACCTTCGTCGTCGGCATCCCCGGCGCGACGGCCTATGCCGATGTGCTGGACCAGCTCGCCGTGGAGGGCGACACGGCCACGGCAGCGGTCTCGCCCCGCTATTTCGAGGTTGTCGACGGGGCGAGCCTCGGCGAGACGCTGACCGGCATCACGAGGGATCTCGTGAGGACCTGCGAGCTCTCGCTGGAGACCGAGCCGCCGGACCGCGCGAAGGTCAACGTCTTCATCGACGACGAGGTGCTGCCGAAGCCGGGCGACGACGGCTGGGACTACGACGACTCGACGACCCCGCCCACCATCGTGATCAAGGGCGCCACGTGCGAGCACGTGAAATCCGTCGGGGCGGAGAGCGTCCGTGTCGAGTTCGGGTGCCCCACCGTCGAGGAGCCGCGCTGACCTGCGCCTGTGACGCGCGCTCCCGGCGCGCCGTGTGATCGACCCCTCCCAGCCCTCCTCCGACAGCCAGCCCACATCGCATGGAGCGCCGCGCAAGCGCCGCACTGTCGCGCTCGGTGATGGCCCAGAACGCCAGAGTCCGTCCCAATTGGATGCTAGTGCACAAAAGCTGCAAAATGTCATCCGGGACGAACTGGTGCTCCGAAATCATGGATGACTCGGCGGCAGCGAGCTAGACATAATCCGCCCATGGTGCGATTGTGCCAGAACACCGTCCGTCCTGCCTGTTCGGCGCGAGCAACAGCGCTGGGCGGCCGGCCCTGCGCCCCGGTGAGGTGAGATGCTCTCCGCGACCTGTACCGTGAGCCAGCCGATCTACAGCGACTCGAGCGTCGAGGTGTTCGAAGGGACCTGGGGTGA
Organism: Sorangium sp. So ce375; assembly: GCF_051473855.1. Lineage (NCBI taxonomy): Bacteria > Pseudomonadati > Myxococcota > Polyangiales > Polyangiaceae > Sorangium > Sorangium sp. So ce375. The sequence goes on along the minus strand of NZ_CP150335.1, from coordinate 5,634,534 downwards.
CGAGCGGAAGCCTGCTGTCTTCAAGGTGCTGAAGAGCGAGTTCCCGAGCGCGCGCGAGCTCGCGGCGCTCCGGCACGAGTACAACGTGCTCTCTGCGCTCGACGTCGAGGGCGTCGTCAAGGCGTACGGGCTCGAGAAGCACAGGAACGGCCTCGCCCTCGTGCTCGAGAGGCCGAGCAGGACGACGCTCCACGACATCCTGCGCGCCGGCCGGCTGGAGCTCAAGACGGCCTTGACGATCGCCCGCTCGGCGGCGCGGGTCCTCGACGAGTTCCACCGCCGCAAGGTGATTCACAAGGACATCAAGCCGCACAACCTCCTCGTCGACCCGGACACGCTCGAGGTCCACTTCGTCGGCTTCGGCATCGCGACGCTCCTCCCGCACGAGACGCAGCAGGCGATAAGCCCCGAGGCGCTCGAGGGGACGCTCGCGTACATGTCGCCCGAGCAGACTGGCCGGATGAACCGCGTGATCGACCGCCGCACCGACCTCTACTCGTTCGGCGTGACCCTCTATCAGATGCTCACCGGCGTCCTGCCGTTCACCGGCAGCGACCCGCTGGATCTCATCCATGGCCACATCGCACGGACGCCGGTGCCCCCGCCCGAGCAGGTCCCGGGCGTGCCCGAGGCGGTGTCCCAGATCGTGATGAAGCTCCTCGAGAAGAACGCGGAGGACCGGTACCAGAGCGCCTTCGGGCTCTTCGCCGACCTCGACGCGTGCCTCCGCCAGCTCTCGAGCGCCGGCGCCGTGGCGCCCTTCGCGCTCGGCCTGCGCGACATCCCGGACACGCTGCGCATCCCGCAGAAGCTCTACGGCCGCGCCGAGGAGGAGCGCGCGCTGCTCGCCGCCTTCGAGCGCGCCGCCGGAGGAGAGGGCGAGCTCCTGCTCGTGTCGGGGTACTCGGGCATGGGCAAGTCGGCCCTGGTGAACGAGATCCACAGGGCCATCGCCCGGCGAGGCGGCTACTTCACCGCGGGCAAGTTCGAGCAGCTGAACCGCGGGGCGCCGTACGCCTCGCTCGCGCGCGCCTTCCGGGAGCTCATCCGGCACATCCTCACCGAGCGGCCGGAGCAGCTCGCGCGCTGGAGCGTGGAGCTCGGCCGCGCGCTCGGGGGCGCCGGCCAGCTCCTCGTCGACCTCATCCCGGAGCTCGAGTGGATCGTCGGCCAGCAGCCCCCGGTCCAGCAGCTCCCGCCGGCGGAGTCGCAGGGCCGCTTTCACGCGGTCTTCAAGGCGTTCGTCCGCGTCTTCGCGACCGCCGAGCACCCCCTCGTCCTCTTCCTGGACGACCTGCAGTGGGCCGACCCCGCCTCGCTCAAGCTGCTCCAGACCCTGGCCGCCGATCCGGAGCGCGGCCACCTCCTGCTCCTCGGCGCCTTCCGCGACAACGAGGTGTACGCGGCCCACCCGCTCCGCGTCGCCCTCGGCGAGATCGAGAAGGCGGGCGCCCCGCTCCGCGAGCTCAAGCTCAGGCCGCTCGCCTTCTCGGACGTGATCGCGCTGGTCTCGGACGCGCTCTCCGCGAGCCCCGACAAGGTCGAGCCGCTCGCCCGCGTCGTGTTCGATCGGACCCAGAGCAACCCGTTCTTCGTCCGGCAGTTCCTGGGCTCGCTCCACGCGGAGGGCCTGCTCCGCTTCGAGAAGGGCGCCTGGACATGGGATCTCGACAGCATCCGGCGGCGGACGGTCACCGATAACGTCGTCGATTTCATGGCGCGCAAGATCGAGGAGCTCGAGCCCGAGCTCGTGCGCGTCCTCCGCCTCGCGGCCTGCATCGGGCACGAGTTCGACCTGCGCACGCTCGCGGTCATCGGCGAGCGGCCGGCGCACGAGACCGTGGCCGCGCTGTGGAAGATCCTGCAAGAGGGCCTGATCGCGCCCGTGGACACCGACTACCGCCTCGCGCACGCGACCGACGACGACGCGCAGACCGGCGTCGACTGGCGCGTCCACTACCGCTTCCTGCACGATCGCGTCCAGCAGGCGGCGTACTCGCTCATCAGCGAGGATCGCAAGCGCGAGATCCACATCAGGATCGGGCGGCTCATGCTCGCCAGCTGCGAGGGCGCCGCGCGGGACAAGGCGCTCTTCGACATCGTCAACCACTTCAATATCGCGGCGCCCATCGTGACCTCGCCCGCGGAGCAGGCCACGGCCGCGGAGCTGAACCTCGCCGCCGGCAGGAGGGCCAAGGCCGCCACCGCTTACGAGGCCGCGGCCGGCTATTTCCGCGCGGGGCTCGGGTTTCTGCCCCGCGACGGCTTCGACGACCACTACGACCTCGCCCTCGCGCTCCACAGGGAGCGCGCCGAGGTCGAGTCGCTGTGCGGCGCCTTCGAGGAGGCCGAGCGGCTCTGTACCGCGGCGCTCGCGCGCGCCCGGACGGCCATGGACAAGGTCTCGATCCACCTCGTCCAGGCGAACCAGTACCTGCTCCAGTGGCGCAATCACGAGGCGACCCTCGTGCAGAAGGCCGGCCTCGGGCTCCTCGGGTGCCCGATCCCCGAGGCCCGGGAGGACGTCGCCGCGCTGCTCGAGCAGGAGCTCGCGGCGGTGCCCGTCCTCCTCGGCGGGCGCAGCATCGAGGAGCTCGCCCACGCCCCGAGGACGACGAGCCCCGAGCTCCCGGTGATGCTGGAGCTGCTCGTGAACCTGTTCTTCGGGGCCTACAACTCGAGCGACCAGACGCTCGCGAACCTCGCCATCGTGAAGATGGTGACGCTCTCGCTGCAGCACGGAAACAGCGACATGTCCGCGTTCGGATACGTCGCGTACGGCATGGTGGTGGGCCCGCTGCTCGGCGAGTACGAGACGGCCTATCGGTTCGGCAAGATGGCAGTCGAGCTCGCGGACCAGCTCGACAACCTCGTGCTCCGGGCCAAGACCTACCACATCTTCTCCGCGGACGTGCACAGCTGGACCCAGCCCCTGCGGAAGGCAGACCCCTATTACGACCGGGTCTACGACCTCGGGCTCCAGGCCGGCGACTGGACGGCCATGGGGTACATGATCAGCCAGAGCGGCTCGGACCGGCTCACCTACGGGATGAACCTCGCGGAGCTCTCGCTGCTCACCGAGATGCACCTCGCGTTCCTGCGGCGCGCCCGGAGCCACGACATCATCGATATCCTCCTCGCGGGCGTGATCCAGCCCCTCCGGTGCCTGCAAGGGCTCACGAGGGGCCGGCTCAGCTTCGACGACGACGGGTTCGACGAGGCGGCCTACGCGGCGAAGCACGGCGGCTCGCCCTATCACATGGGCTGGCTGTATTACGCCCAGATCCGGAATGCCTACCTGTTCGGCGACAGGGCGCGCTTTGCCGATCTGATGCCGAAGCTCGCCGTCATCGAGGGCGCGTTGCCGACGCACGCCAAGGTGCCCGAGGCGACGTTCTACGCGGGCCTCATGCGGATCGCCGCCTGGGAGGGCGCCGAGGGCGCGGAGCGGCGGGAGCACGAGGAGCACCTCTCGCGGCTCCTCGGGCGGATGAAGCGCTGGGCCGACGCCGGGCCGGACAACGTGCTTCACAAGCACCTGCTCCTGCTCGCCGAGCAGGCCCGCGTCGAGGGGCGGAGGGCCGACGCCATGGATCTCTACGAGCGGGGCATCGAGGCCGCGCGGCAGGCCGACTACATCAACACCCAGGCGCTCGGGAACGAGCTTTACGGCAGGTTCTGGCTCGCCCAGGGCAGGGCCGAGTTCGCGCACATCTTCCTGCGCAAGGCGGTTTACCTGTACGAGCGCTGGGGGGCGAGCGAGAAGGCCAAGGCGCTGCGCGAGGAGCTCGCGCCGGCCGACCCCTCGGCCCTGAGCCAGCCGCTGCCGCTCTCGCCGACCGGCACCGCGTTCCAGGGCCTCGTCGCGGGGGAGAGCTTCGATCTCGCCACGGTCCTCAGGACCGCCCAGGCCATCTCGAGCGAGATCGTGCTCGACAAGGTGATCGAGCAGGTCTTGCGCAGCGTGATCAAGAGCGCCGGGGCGAGCCGGGGCTTCCTCATCCTCGCGCGCGGCGAGGCGCTGACGGTCGAGGCGATGATCGCGGTCGGCCCCGATACGGTGAGCCTGGGCCTCTCGACGCCCCTGGAGGCGCGCCTCGATCTGGCCCGCTCGGTCGTGCATTATGTGGCGCGCTCGCGCGAGGCGCTCGTGATCGGGCGCGCCGAGGACGACCCGCGCCTCGCCGGCGATCCGCACGTGATCGCGCGCCGGCCGAGATCGATCCTCGGCTTGCCGCTCCTGCACCAGGGCCGGCTGAGCGGGGTGCTGTACCTGGAGAACCACCTCGCGGAGCACGCGTTTACCGCCGATCGCATCGAGCTCTTGCGGCTCCTGTCCTCGCAGGCCGCGGTGGCGGTCGAGAACGCGCTGCTCTACACGGACCTCACGGCCGTGAGCGCCGAGCTCCGAGAGGCCAACGAGCGGCTGGAGCACGAGGTGAAGGAGCGCACGGAGGAGCTCTCTCTGGCGAACGTGCGCCTCTCCGCGCAGAGCGCCGAGCTCCGGGAGGCCAACGTGCGCCTGTTGCACGAGCTCGGCGAGCGCGAGCGCGCCGAGGCGGCCCGGGCCGAGCTGCAAGAGGAGGTGATCCGGTTCCAGCGAGCGAAGATCTCCGAGCTCTCGACCCCGCTCGTACCCATCAGCAACGACGTCATGGTCATGCCGCTCATCGGCACGCTGGACGAGGAGCGCGCGCAGGACGTGCTGGAGACCCTGCTCGACGGCGCGAGCAAGAGCAGCTCCCGCACCGTCATCATCGATGTCACGGGGATCAAGGGGGTCGATCAACGCGTGGCGAACGCCCTGCTCAAGGCGGCGAACGCCCTCCGGCTGCTCGGGGTCCAGGCGGTGCTGACGGGCATTCGCGGCGAGGTCGCGCAGGCGCTCCTCCAGCTCGACATCGACATGTCGCGCATCGTGATCCGCGGGACGCTGCAGAGCGGGATCGCCTACGCCGTCGGCCGATCGGGCGGCATGGGCGCGCCGCGCACGCGGGCGTAGCGGTGCGGCGGCGATCTCCACGTCGAATCGTGTAGACACGTCTCAGGCGGATCGCGCATCATGAGCTGGCCAGTTGTCGGGGGTGCCTGCTCCGTCGTGCGCCGTGCAGCGGCACGAGGCGCACGGATCCGTCGCGCGAGTTGGCTCTCGTCGGGTGGAGGGGAGAGCGAATGTTGAAGAGCATCGGTCGGTTCATCGTCGGGGTCTGCATGGCGGCAGGGCTCGCCGCGCTGGGCTGCGATAACAGCGGCGCGCCGGCGGCGGGGGGCAAGCCGAAGCTCGCGTACATAACGAACGGCGTCGCCCCGTTCTGGACCATCGCCGAGAAGGGCGTCATCGACGGCGCGAAGGAGCACGACGTCGAGGTGAGCGTCGTGATGCCGAGCGACGTGAACGACCAGATGCACCGGGTCGAGGATCTCCTGATCCGCGGCGTCGACGGCATCGCGATCAGCCCGATCGACGCGGAGAACCAGGTCCCGCTGCTCAACAAGGCGGCCGGGAAGACGAAGCTCATCACGCAGGACTCGGACGCTCCGAAGAGCGATCGCATCGTGTACATCGGCATCGACAACTACGTCGCTGGCCGGATGGCCGGGCAGCTCGTGAAGGAGGCGATCCCCGGCGGCGGCAAGGTGGCCATCCTGGTCGGGCGGCTCGAGGGCGACAACGCCCGCAAGCGCCGCCAAGGCGTGCTCGACGAGCTGCTCGATCGCCCCGACAGCAGCGGTGGGAACGACCCGCTCAACCAGGAGCTGAAGGGGGCGAAATACACGATCGTCGCGACCCTGACCGACCAGATCGACGCCGCCAAGGCGAAGAGCAACGGCGAAGACATGATGTCGGCGCACCCGGACCTCGTGGGCCTGATCGGCCTGAACGCGTACCACACGCCGGCCCTGCTCGAGGCGGTCAAGCAGGCGGGGAAGATGAGCTCGATCCGGGTCGTCGGCTTCGACGAGCAGGACGCGACGCTGCGCGCGATCCAGGACGGCGAGGTGGTCGGCACGGTGGTGCAGAATCCGTACATGTACGGCAAGGAGTCTGTGCGCGTGCTCGCGGCGCTCGTGCGGGGGGATAACTCCGTCGTGCCTCAGGACAAGTTCATCTCCCTGCCGGCCCGGCAGATCCGCAAGAACAACCTGGACGAGTTCTGGGCTGATCTGAAGCAGAAGGCGGCCAAACCGCAGTGAACCCGCGGGCGGGCGGGCGGCGCCTCGTCCGCGCGGCGCGCGCCCCGGGCCGGCGACGCTCGATGCGCTGACGCGAATGACAGCCCCTTCGCCTGAACTGGACGCGACGCCGCTGCTCGATGCGCGCGGCCTGACAAAGCGCTTCCCCGGTGTGCTCGCGCTCGGCGGCGTACACCTCACGCTCGGCCGCGGCGAGGTGCTCGGCATCGTCGGCGAGAACGGCGCTGGCAAGAGCACCCTCATGAAGATCCTCGCCGGCGTCGAGGCGCCCGACGCCGGCGAGATGCTCTTCGACGGGCGGCCTGTCGCGCTCGGCTCCGTCAAGGAGGCGCTCTCCCGCGGGATCGCGCTCATCCACCAGGAGCTCAACCTGGCGGACAACCTCGATGTCGCGGCCAACATCTATCTCGGCCGGGAGCCGCGGCGGGGCGGCTTCATCGACGAGGGCAGGATGGAGCGGGAGGCGCGGGCGATCATGGCGCGGGTCGGCCTCGCGTGCTCGCCGCGCGCGCTCGTCGGCGGCCTGTCGCTCGGGCAGCGGCACCTCGTCGAGATCGCGAAGGCGCTCTCCGCGAACGCGCGGGTGCTCATCATGGATGAGCCGACGTCGTGCCTGTGCCCGCACGAGGCCGAGGCGCTCTTCGAGGTGGTGAGGGAGCTCCGCGCGGGCGGGATCGGCGTCGTGTACATCTCTCACCGCCTGGGCGAGGTGAGGGCGCTCTGCGATCGCGTGCTCGTGCTGCGTGACGGCGAGAACGCGGGTGAGCTCTCGCGCGAGGAGATGAGCCACGATCGCATCGTGAGGTTGATGGTGGGCCGCGATCTCTCGCAGTTCTATCCGCACGTCCCGAACCCGCCGGGCGAGCCGGTGCTCGAGGTCTCCGGCCTCCGGACGCCGAGGCACCCCGATAAAGCGCTCTCGTTCACGGTGCGCGCCGGGGAGATCGTCGGCGTGGCGGGGCTCCTCGGCGCGGGGCGCACGTCGCTGCTCCAGACGCTGTTCGGCGTCACGCCGGCCGCCGGAGGCGCCGTCCGCGTGGCGGGGCGGGCGATCACGCCGCGCGCCCCGCGAGACGCCATCGCGGCCGGGATAGGCCTGGTCCCGGAGGACCGCCAGCAACAGGGCATCATCCTGGAGATGGCGATCCGGGCGAACGTGAGCCTCCCGAGCCTCGGCAGGGCGCAGCGCTACGGCGTCCTCGACCGCGCGGGCGAGCGCCGGATGTCGGGGCAGATGATCCGGGAGCTCGGCGTGCGGACGCCGAGCGACGTGCAGCCGGTGCAGCACCTGTCCGGCGGCAATCAGCAGAAGGTCGTCATCGGAAAGTGGCTCTCGATGTCGCCGCGCGTGCTCCTCCTGGACGAGCCGACCCGCGGCATTGACGTCGGCGCCAAGCACGAGATATACCAGCTGATGGAGCGATTGGCAGCGAGCGGCATGGCCACCCTGTTCGTCTCCAGCGACATGGAAGAGGTGATGGGCATGTCCGACCGGGCGCTGGTGATGCACGAGGGGCGCATCGCCGGCGAGCTCGTCCGCGCCGAGCTGAGCGAGGAGGCGATCATGCAGCTCGCGACCGGCAGCGACGCCGCGGCGTGACGCGGCGTGACCACGAACCATCGAGGCCAGAGAGCATGTCTGTGACGACGACACATGAGCTCCGGGCGCGCGACGCCGGGCCGGCTGCGCCGCTCGTGCCCAGCACGCGGCGCAAGGTGCTCGGCGTCTTCTGGCTCCTCCTCGCGGTGTCGCTGGGCACCGCGCTCCTGAACGGGAGGTTCCTCCTCGCGGAGAACCTCGAGAACCTGATCCGGAGGACGGCGCTGTTCGGCATCCTCAGCATCGGGGCGGGCTTCGTGATCATCACGGGCGGCATCGACCTGTCGATCGGATCGGTCGTGGCGCTCGCCGGCTGCATGCTGCCGTGGCTCCTCTCGGTGCAGCACTGGCCGGCCTCGCTGGCGGTGCCCGTGCTGCTCGGCATCTCCCTCTTCATCGGGCTCGCGCACGGGCTGCTCATCACGAAGCTCCGGCTCCAGCCGTTCGTGGTGACGCTCTGCGGGCTCCTGCTCTACCGGGGCACCGCGCGCGGGATCTCCGGCGATCAGACGCAGGGGTTCGGCGTCGGGTTCGAGTCGCTGCGCTACCTGTCGGTCGGCAGCCCGCTCTCGGTCCCCGTGCCGTTCCTCTCGTGGATCTCCGAGGGGCGCTTCAGCCCCTACGCGGTGCACCCGTTCACCGGCGTGAGGACGCGGCTCGCGCCGATCACGTGGATCGACATCCCGATGCCGTTCCTCTTGTTCCTCGCGATCGCGGTGGCGGCGTCGATCTTCCTGAACCGCACCATCTACGGCCGATATCTGATGGCGCTGGGCCGCAACGAGCAGGCGGCCCGCTACAGCGGCGTCGATACCGACAGGATGACGATCCTCGCGTATGTCCTCTGCTCGGTGCTCGCTTGCTTCGGTGGCATGCTGTTCGCGCTGGAGGTCAACTCGGCCCAGCCGGTCGATTTCGGCAATTTCTACGAGCTCTACGCGATCGCCGCGGCCGTGCTGGGCGGCTTCAGCTTGCGCGGCGGCGAGGGCGCGGTGCTGGGCGTCATCTTGGGCACCGCGCTGATGCAGGTGCTGCGCAACGCCATCAACATGCTGGGCGTCCCGACCCAGATCGAGTTCGCGGTCATCGGCGCCGTCATCCTGATCGGCGTCATCGCGGACGAAGTGGTCAGGCGCTACGCGGCGGCGAGGCGCAAGGTGGTTGCCTCATAAAGTGATGAGCTCGCGGCGGCGAGGTCGGCGCCGCGCTCCGTCGAGCCCGCCATGTGCGCGGCGCAGCTGGCGTCGATCGCCATCCCGCGGATGATGGCTTCGGTGCTGGTGGAGCCGCACCGACACGGTGCGTAGGGCGCATCGTCTCTGTCCTTGCCAGGAGCTCGGCATAGCGGCGCGCAAGCGCGCGCGGATCACGTGCTACGCTGCTGCATTGCTGGCGTCCCACGCGGAGCAGGGGCGAAGAGAGCGCAGGGGGCCCGGGCCGCGATCCGCCAGTACCCGCTAAAAAACTCAACCAAGTCGCTGGCTTACGGTAACCGTGCAGCGGCCTTCGCGCGACGGCTGCCCGGTGGAAAGGGAATGGCGTGATGCGAAAGCGCATTTCTTGTGGGACTATAATTCTTCAGGTGATGCTGGGGCTCGCGGGCTGCACGCTCGACGCGGATCCAGAGGAGCCGACACCTGGCAAGTCCGCCGTCCCGTTTGAACCTGCCAGCGTGGCCCCGCCGCAGGTCCTGAAGGCCTTTGGCGCCAGCATCGGCACCCAGAGCGCCGGGGGGCCCGGGGCGTCCTCGGTGTGGGGACCTGCTGAGAAGTCGTTCCTCGGCACCTCGGCGACCGCCGCGTCGAGGGTCTACTTCACCGGCCATCGCGGCATCGTGTCCGAGGTGTTCTATCCGGTGCTCGACACCGTGAACACCGTCGACTTGCAGTTCCTGGTGGGGGACACGGCCAAGACCTTCGTGGACGAGGAGAAGATGCAGAGCTTCACCGTCACCCAGCCGGACAAGCGATCCATGCGCTGGCAGGCGACGACCACGAACAGCGCCCACAACTGGCGGATCACAAAGACCATCTTCACCGATCCGGGGCGGAACGCGCTGATCCAGCGCGTCCAGTTCGACGCCCTGGGCGGCAGGAACGTCACCCAGTTCAACCTGTACCTGCTCCACAACCCGGCGATGGACAACTCCGGGGCTGGCGACACGTCGAGGACCATGACGGCAGGGAAGCGCACGCTGCTCGTCGCCTCGGAGAACAACCGCGCCTCGGCGCTCGCCACGTCGCGCCCATGGAAGCTCGTGAGCGGCGCGCCGATGGTGTCGAGCGGCTTCGTCGGCGAGACCGACGGCTGGACCGATCTCCTCGGCGGGAACGTCGACAGGACCATGAACTGGCGAAACGATCTGGCGAGCGGCGGCAACGTGGCGCAGATGGGCTGGATCGACCTCGGCGCCAGCGCGGTCACCAGCGTCTCGTTCGACGTCGTGCTCGGCTTCGGCGCGACCGAGGCGGAGGCGGCCTCCACCGCGGATGCGACGCTCGGCAGCACCCTGAGCACCGTGCAGACCGCCTACGACAACGGGTGGAAGACCTACGCCGCCGGGCTCAGCAGCCAGAGCGCCACCGCCGACGACCAGTATTACCTCGCGGCGATGTCGCTCAAGGCGATCCAGGACAAGTCGAACGGCGCCATGATCGCGGGGATGGGCACGCCCTGGGGCGAGAGCAACGGCGACGGCAACAACGGCGGTTACCACCTGGTCTGGGCGCGCGACCTGTTCAAGTTCGCCAGCGCGCTGGTGACGGCCGGCGACACCGCGACCGGGGCCTCGGTGGTCAACTACCTGTTCAACACCCTGCAGCAGTCGAGCGACTGCGGCGTCGCCGAGTACAACGCGCCGGGCTGCCCGCAGGGCTACAGCCGCGTCGGCCGCTTCCCGCAGAACGCCTGGGTCAGCGGCTGGCAGTACTGGCAAGGCACGCAGATGGATGAGCAGGCGATGCCGATCATCCTCGCGTGGCGGCTCGGACCTTCCGTGTACAACCCGCTGTGGCCGAAGATCAAGAGAACCGCGGACTACGTCGTCAACACCGGCCCATGGACTCAGCAGGAGCGCTGGGAGGAGAACGCCGGGTACTCGCCGTCGACCATCGCGGCGGAGATCGCGGGCCTCGTCTGCGCCGCCACGATCGCCCGCGCGAACGGCGACACCACAAGCGCGGCGCGCTACTTGGCCGCCGCTGACTACTGGCAGCAGAGCGTCGACCGCTGGACGTTCACGACCACGGGATACCACGGCGACGGCAGGTATTACATCCGCATCAACCCCTCGGCGCGAGGCAACACCGGCAGCGGGCCGCAGGTGTACAACCCCGTGTCCGGGCCGGACGCGGCGGTCTCCTTCACGATCGGAAACGGCGGCGGCACGCACGACCAGCGTTACATCGTCGACGGCGGGTTCCTCGAGCTCGTGCGGATGGGGGTGAAGCGGGCCGACGATCCGTCGATCGTCGCGACGCTGCCGGAATACGACGCCATCCTCAAGCGGACGATCGCCGGCAAGGGCGACGCGTGGTTCCGCTACAATTACGATGGATACGGCGAGAAGAACGACGGCGGCAACTTCGACGGAGCCGGCGGCCGCGGCCGGCTGTGGCCCATCTTCACGGCCGAGCGCGGCATGTTCAAGATCGCCAGCACGGGTGTGGGCGCCGACGGCAACCCCTTCCTGACCGCGGTAAAGGCGTTCTCGACGCCGCAGGGCTTCATCCCCGAGCAGGTATGGAGCGAGACGACGGACGTCACCGGCTGGTCCGTCCAGAAGCCGGCGAACGTGGCGGCGGGCACGCCGACGCGGTCGATGAGCCCCCTGAACTGGGCGATGGGTGAGTACATCAGCCTGCTGGCGTCGATCAGGGCGGGCAGGGTCGTCGACATCCCCTCGGTGGTCTGCGGCCGCTACAACACGTGCGAGGTGCCGCCCGCGTCCGGCGAGGTCGGCGTCGCGGTCAACGTCACCGCGACCACCGTGGTCGGCCAGACCATGTACATCACCGGCAACACTGCAGCGCTCGGCAACTGGAACACAGATCTCGGCGTCCCGGTCGACCCGCGCAGTTACCCCGTGTGGACGAGCCGCGTCAACCTGCCTGCCAGCAGCGCGCTCCAGTACAAGTTCTATCGCAAGAACGCCGATGGCACCGTGACCTGGGAGAACCTCCCGGGCGGCGGCAATCGCACGATGAGCACCCCCGCCTCCGGCGGGACGCTCACGCTCAACGACACGGTGAGCTGGTAAGCGGCGCGGGCGCTCCTACGCGGCGGAGCGCTCCGGCACGCAGGGGCGCCCGGCCTGCGTCGGGAGCGTGAAGAACACCCGCGTTCCCTGGCCGAGCTCGCTCTCCACGCGGATCGTGCCGCCGTGGCGCTCGATGAGGTTCTTGCAGATCGACAGGCCGAGCCCCGTGCTCTTCTCGCCGCCGGTCGACCGGGTGCTCGTCCTCCGGAACTTGCAGAACAGACCGCTGATCTCGTCCGGGCGGATGCCCAGGCCCTGATCCCCGATCATCACCTCGACGGCCTGACCGAGCTGCCGCGCGCGCACGGTCACCGTCGTGCCCGGATGAGAGAACTTGAATGCGTTGCTGAGCAGGTTGCTCAGGACCTGCTCAATCCGCCCGGCGTCGCAGCAGACGAGCGGGAGGTCAGCGGGCACGTCGACGGCCACGGTGATCCCCTTCCGGCCGGCGCCGTGCTCGTTCAGGGCGACCGCCGCCGCGATGATGCCTCGCAGATCGGCGTCCTTCACGCGAAGCGCGGCGCTCCCGTGCTCCAGCGTCGTGACGTCGAGCAGATCCTCGAGCAGCTGCAGCGCGAACTCGGCGTTGTCCTGGATCTTCAGGGCGTAGCGCCGCGTGTCCTCGGGCCCGGCGCCGACGCCGTCCAGCTGCATCTTCGAGAACCACTGGATCGCCGCGATGGGATTGCGCAGATCGTGCGCCGCGATGCCCATGAGCTCATGGCTCCTCTGCCTCAGCTCGGCGAGCTGCTGGTTCTCGAGGTGGAGCGCGTCGGCGTTCGCCTGGAGGCTCGAGAGGAGCCGCTGGCAGCGGCTGATGCGCTCGTGCTGGGCGAACGCGTCCTGCACGATGCCGGCGAGCAGCGGCGGATCCCATGGCTTCGAGATGAACCGGTACACGCTGCCCTCGTTGATGGCCTGGATAGCGGCGCTCGTGTCCGCGTAGGCGGTCATGAGGAGCCGGACGGTCTCCGGGAACTCGACCTTGACCCTCGCGTAGAACTCCGTGCCCGTCATGCCCGGCATCCGCTGGTCGCTGAGGACGACAGGGATGGGCCGCTCGCGGAGCAGCGCGTGGCCCTGCTCCGCGCTCTCTGCGATGAAGACGTCGTAGTCGCGCCGGAGCTCGCGGCGGAGCGCCTTCAAGGTCTCGCGCTCGTCGTCGACGATGAGCAGCGCGCGCGGCTCGCCGGAGGCGCGCGTCATCGGTCGGGCTCCTTCGGCAGCGTGATCGTGAAGGTGCTGCCGACCCCGGGGGTCGATCGGACCGTGAGCGCGCCCCCGTGCTGATCGACGATGATCTTGTGCGAGATGGTGAGGCCGAGCCCCGTGCCTTGCCCGACAGGCTTTGTCGTGAAGAACGGGTCGAAGATACGGCCGAGGACGTCAGGGGTCATCCCGGCGCCGTTGTCCTCGAACTCCAGGACGATCCCGCGCTCGTCGGCGCGCCCACGGATCACGATGCGACCGTTCCCCCGGCCTCGGCACTCGACCGCCTGGGCCGCGTTGATGAGAAGGTTCAGGAACACCTGGCCGAGCTCCGCCGGTTTGCAGGGCAGCTGCGGCAGGTCGGCCCAGTCGACCGTCACCCGGACGCCGCCGTCCCTCAGCGCCGGGCCCGCGATCGCGAGCGTGCTCGCCAGGCACTCCCTTAGGTCGCAGCACGGCTCCTCCGCCATGTCGATCCGCGTGAAGCTCCTGAGGTCCTCGACGATCTTCTGCACGCGCGCGAGGCCGCCCAGCGTGCCTTTCACCAGATCCACCGTATCCTCGCGCAGAAAATCGAGCTCGACCTCCGCGCGGAGCGCCTCGGCGAAACCCTCCACGTGGCCCGGGCTCGCGCGGACGGCGGCCTGCTCGAGCGCCTCGTAGGCGTCGAACAGCCGGCTGAGCGACGCGCCGAGGGTGTGCACGTTGCTGCGGACGAAGGCGAGCGGGTTGTTGATCTCGTGGGCCACGCCGGCGGCGAGCTTGCCGAGCGCGTTCATCTTCTCCGAGTGGACGAGCATCGACTGCATGGCGCGCAGCTGATCGAGCGACCGCTCGAGCTCCTTCTGCTCGGAGACGAGCCGCCGCTGGAGGCTCGTGATCCGCGAGTTGAGCGCGGACACCTCGGCGACGACGCGCTCGAGCTCGATGACGTCGAACTCGGCGAGGAGCAGCAGGTCGTGGCCGAGCCGCCAGACCTCTCCCCGGAGGCTGTGCGCGATCGACCGGAGATCCCCGAAGTGCAGTATGCCGCGGTAGATCGGCGCGTCGCCGCCGCGCGCCGCCCCGGCGAGCTGCGCGAAGCTCGGGCTGACGAGGCGAGCCTCGGCGCGGCCCGGCTCGCCCGCCCCTCCGAGCAGCCGGCGCATGCCGTGGTTCGTGAGCTTCGGCGCGCCATCCGGCGTGAAAACGCCGAGCGCGAGCGCGGTCGAGGCCATGAGGAAAACACCGGCGAGCTCCGCGATCGGACCGCTGGGCCCGTGTCCCGACGGCGGGGCCACGAGCGGCGCTCCTTCGTTTTCTCCTGCGCTTTGCATCCTGCGCGGTTCCATCGGAATCATTGGAAGCCGAGCCCTCCCTCGCTCGCGGCCGAGGCGATGTGTCTTTGGCAGGCCGGCGCGGAGCTGGCTACGCGAAACGCACCCCGCGGAGCCGGCGCGTGAGGACGCGAGGCGGAGTCATGCGCTCCGCGCCGCGAGGAGCTGCTCCGCCGTGTGGACGGCCCGCTCCGCGTTCGGCGCCGAGCCGTCGGCGCCGACCTGCCTCCAGAGGTCGTCGACCATGCAGAACGGCTGGCCGCCGACCAGGACGATGACGTCCCTGCACCGGTCGTCGCGGCGCGCGGCCGTGACCACCTGGCGGACGCTCGCGAGCTGATCGTCGAGCGCGGCAGAGATCGCGAGGACGTCGGCTCTCCGTTGGACGACCTCCTGGATCAGGTGCTCGGCCGGCGTGCTGGCCCCGAGATAGAAGGTGTCCCACCCCGCCATCTCGAAGTAATCGGCGACGAAGCGCGCGCCGATCTCGTGGAGGTTCCCGTCAACGGCGGTGGCCACGAGCCGACGGCCGGAGCGATCGGCGCTGACGACGAGCGGGTAGAGCTGGCTCAGGATCATCTGGGTGATCGCGGTGCAGTAGTGCTCCCCGGCGATGCTGAGCTGACGCAGCTGCCAGCGCCGGCCCAGCTCGTGCTGGCACGGCTCCAGCACGTGAGCATAGATGTCCTTGATCGGCGCGCCCGCGTCGACCGCGTCCCGGATGGTCCGCACCGCCCGCCTCCGGTCCCGCGCGAGCAGCGCGTCGAGGTAGCTGCTCGCGACGGCGCCGAGCGGAGCCGTCGGACGGATGAAGCTGGGAGTCGCGGCCGTAGCCTCGAGGCGGGCGAGCGCGTCGTCCCTCGACGATTCACGGCGAGCGACGAGCTCATCGGCCGCCCTCTTACGGTCTCTGGTCACCATGCCGGCGTATGTGGTGACGCGCCATCGTCGCCGCACGTGCGATATTGCACGGGCTCGCCCGACGACCCCTGCGGCGGGCGGCCGCCGCCGCGGGGTCGGGCGCCGCGGGCCGAGGGGCCCGCCAGGCTTGAGCCGGCGTCGTGCTTCAAGCTACCGTGTCTCCCGCGTTGCAATGGAGCGTCGTCGCCCGGCGCGGGAGCTGAAGAACGATGTCGATCTCGTTGGTGCGGAACGTCTACGGCAAATCGAGGGTGCGGCTCGTGAAGGTCCGCCGCGCGGGCGCGCGGCACGAGCTCACCGACGTCCAGGTCGACATCCAGCTCGAGGGTGAGTTCGACGACGCGTACACGAAGGGTGACAACAGCAAGGTGCTGCCCACGGACACGATGAAGAACACCGTGTACGCGCTCGCCAAGGGCCACCCGGTCGAGCCGATCGAGGACTTCGGCGTCCTGCTCGCCGAACACTTCCTGGGCAAGCCGCACACCCGTCGGGCGAGGGTCGCTATCGCAGAGAACGTCTGGTCGCGCATCGAGTCGGGCGGCGCGCCGCACCCCCACGCCTTCGTCCGCGCGGCGGCGGAGCGGCGGACCGCGGAGATCACCGCGGCTCCCGGTGAGCTCGAGATCACGTCGGGCATCGCGGATCTCCTCGTCCTCAAGACCACCGGCTCGGCGTTCTCGGGCTTCCCGCGCGACGAGTACACGACGCTCAAGGAGACCGGAGACCGCATCCTCTCGACGCTCATGGTGGCCCGCTGGCGCACGGCCGGCCGCGACGCGGCTCCCACCGCAACGTGGGAGAGCGCCCGCCGTGCCCTGATCGAGACGTTCGCCGAGAGACACAGCCTCTCGGTGCAGCACACAATCCATGACCTGGGGGAGGCGGTGTTCGCGGCCTGTCCCGTCATCGACGAGGTGAGCCTCTCGCTCCCCAACAAGCACTGCCTGCTCGTCGATCTCGCACCCTTCGGGCTCGGCAACGACAATGAGATCTTCGTCCCGGTCGATGAGCCGCACGGGCTCATCGAGGCCACGATGAAGCGAGGCGGCTGACGGGCAGACGTGGCCGTTTTTCTCGACAGGGCAATGACGTGCCCTGTAAAGTGCGGCACATGGACCAGGTGGCCGGCCCGGACGAGCTTGAGATCGCGACGAGCTACATGAACGCCGTCCTCAACGGACCGTTCATCGCGGTGGAGTGCACGGGCGACGTCGGGGCCCTCGAGATCGCCGCGTGGAGCGCCGGGGCGGAGCGCCTCTTGGGTTATGCCGGGGAAGAGGTGATTGGCCGCCCCCTCGCGGACACGGCGCTGGGCAGCGCCGGCGTCGACCTCTGGCAGCGCCTCTGCGGCGGGCAGGGCGGCGCGCCGCTCTCCGCCGAGCACCGGCGAAAGGACGGGCGCGTCGTCGCGTGCGCGTGGGTCCACGAGCCGATACGCGACGACGACGGCCGGGTGGTGCGCAGGCTCTTCATCGGGCAGGACGTGACCGATCGCCGCCGTCTGGCGGACGCGTCGCGGGACGACACGGTGATCCTGCGCGCCATCCTCGACTACGTCCCGATCGCCGCGTGCAAGTATGATCGCGACGGCGTCTTCACCCATCATGACGGCAAGGGGCTCGAGAGCTCGGGCTTGAAGCCTGGGGATCTCGTCGGCAAGAACGTCTTCCACGTCTACGGTTCCGACCCCGTGGCAGCGGACGGGATGCGGCGCGCGCTGGCGGGCGAGATCGTCGAGAATCAGGTCGAGGCCGAGGGCATCACCTGGCGGTCCTGGCTGCTCCCTGTCCTCGACGAGCGCGGCGCGCCGAACGGCGCGGTGTCCGTGACGTTCGACATCTCGGACATGAAGCGGAAGGAGGCCGAGCTCCAGGCGAGGCTCGACATGATTCAGGCCCAGCAGCAGGTGATTCGCGCGCTCTCCACGCCGATCATCGAGGTCTGGGATCGCGTGTTGACGCTCCCGATGGTCGGCGTCGTCGACAGCGTGAGGACATCCGAGGTGATGGACAGCCTCCTCGACGCGATCGCCACAAAGGGGGCGCGCTTCGCGATACTGGATCTCACCGGGGTCGACGCGGTCGACACGAAGACGGCGAGCTACCTCATCGAGATGGTCCGCGCGATACGGCTCCTCGGCGCCGAGGGCGTGATCACGGGCATCCGCTCGAACGTGGCGCAGACGATGATCGCGCTGGGGGTCGACCTGTCCGGGATCATCACGATGGGCAACCTCCGCGCCGGCCTCAGGCTGTGCATCCAGCGGATGAACGGCGTCGACGGCGCCGCGGCCGACGGCGCGAAGCGGGCCCAAGCTCGCTGACGCGACGGCGCAGGGAGCGAGCCGGGCCGCGGCAGCCGGCTCGGACGCGCCCTGCTCCTCCCCCGAAGCCCGGCCCTGTCGCCTGCCTGTCCGCCCCCGCGCCCCGTGCGTCCGGAGGGAGGGCGGCGCTCCGGCGCGCGCTCGCGCGATTTCTTTCTCGCTCGTGATCAACCCGCGGGGGAGCGGGAATTCTATAGGTCGCTATTCGTCCGCGCGGCGTAAGTGGCGTGGTGAGGTGCGACGGAGTCGCGCTCTCGCCTCGCTGTCGGGCGAGAGTGCGCTCATTCGCGCCGGTCTGACGCGACACGCATCGCGTTAAATGGTGGCCAATCGATCCATAATATGATGGGAGTGGAGTCTTCGGGCGGCGTTAGACTCCTCCAGCGGGTGATTCGATAATGACCGCTGTCTGGCCATTGGGGCTGGCGTCTGGCGCTGTGAATTGATGGGAGCAGCGCTTGACGTCTGGCGAGGCTTCACCGTAGGTTGTGACCGACGGTAGGAGGTCACGGTATGGCTGACTTAGGATATCGTCGCTGGCGAGCCGGTCACGTGCTCATTGCGACGCTCGCGCTGACGGCTGCGGCCGGGTGCGGTATCGGGAACATCGGAGCGGGAGACTCCGGCTCCGGGTCTGGCTCCGGGTCCGGCCCCGGGGGGGACGGCTCGACGTCCGGACAAGGAGATCCTCCGGTGTGCGGCGCCGAGCGGATCCTCGCGCCGCAGCGGCGCTTGACGCGATTCGAATACAACAACACGGTCCGAGATCTCCTCGGAACATCGCTCACCCCTGCCGATCAATTCCCCCCGGATGAGGTCGCCGGCGGCTTCAACAACAACGCATCGGTGCTGACCGTGTCTCCGCTGCACGCGGAGAAATACCTCCTGGCTGCCGAGGCGCTCGCGACGGAGGCCGTTGCGGGCGATCTGTCGAAGCTCGTGCCGTGTGATCCGGCCGCGGTCGAGGGGCAAGCCGCCCAGGAGGAGGCGTGCGCGCGGCAGTTCATCGCGGACTTCGGCCGCCGCGCGTACCGTCGGCCGCTCGAGCCGTCGGACGTCGACCGGCTGATGCGCGCCTACGCCGCGGGACGCACGGACGGGTCGTTCCGTGAGGGCATCGAGGTCGTCATCCGGGCCGCGCTGCAGTCGCCGAAATTCCTGTTCCGCCTGGAGCTGCGTCACGATCTCGATGCCTCCTCGGCGCGGGTGCGCCTCGACCCGTACGAGCTCGCGTCGCGCCTGTCGTACCTCGTCTGGGCGTCGGGCCCCGACGACGAGCTGCTCGACGCCGCCGAGGCGGGCCAGCTCGATACCCGCGAGCAGCTCGCCGAGCGAACCCGCCAGATGCTGGAGCACCCGCGGGCGCGCCGGGCCATCACGGAGTTCTACAAGCAATGGCTCAACCTCGGGAAGCTCGGGACCATCGTCAAGGAGGAGAGCAAGTTCCCCGGGTACACCGAGGAGCTCGTCGCGGGGATGAGCGCGGAGACGCCCGCGTTTGTCGAGCACGTGCTGTGGTCCGGGGATCACAAGCTCTCGAGCCTGCTCACGCTGCCGGTCGGCTTTGCCACAGCGCCGGTCGCCGAGCTGTACGGCGTGACGGTCGCGCCCGGCTCGACCACACCCCAGCTCGTGGATCTCCCGCCGGACCAGCGCGCAGGGGTGCTCACGCAGCCCGCGTTCCTGGCCGTGCACGCGCACCCCGATCAGACCTCTCCGGTGCTGCGCGGCAAGGCCATCCGCGCGAAGTTCATGTGCCAGGATCCGCCGCCTCCTCCTGACGACGTCGACCTCACGCCGCCCACGGGCGAGGAGGGCGTCACCGCGCGCCAGCGGTTCAACCAGCACGCCTCCGATGCCAGGTGCGCCAGCTGCCATCAGCTGATGGACCCGATCGGCTTCGCGTTCGAGAACTTCGATGCCGTGGGCGCGTACCGCACCGAGGAGGGCGGGCAGGTCATCGACGTCTCCGGGCAGATGGTCGCGTCCGACGACATGGACGGCCCGTTCGTCGGCGTTCGCGCGCTGGCGGAGAAGCTCGCCGGGAGCGCGCAGGTCCGCGAGTGCCTCGCGACGCAATGGTTCCGCTACACGGCCGGGCGCTTCGAGAACATCGACGACGAGTGCTCGCTCGACGGACTGCGCGAAGGGTTCCACGGCTCGGAGGGTGACCTCGTGGAGCTCATCGTGGCGACGACGCAGACCGACGCCTTCATGTACCGCAGCGCGATCGCAGAGGAGGAGTGACATGAGACCGCGAATGATCTCTCGACGGCGGATGCTCCAGGGCGCGCTGGCGGCGACGGCGACGATCCCGCTGCTGAACTCCGAGCTGGCCCGCGGGCAAGAGTCGACCGCGCCCAAGCGCTTCGTGGTGTTCTATACGCCGAACGGCACCATGGAGTCGAAATGGATGCCCACGGGCACCGAGAACAACTTCACGCTGAGCCCGCTGCTCCAGCCGCTCTCGCCGTTCAAGGCGAAGATCATCCCGATGCGCGGGGTCAACATGAACGTCGTTGTCAACTCCAACGTCGGCTCCGAGCACGCTCGTGGCATCGGGGGCTTGTTGACGGGGCGAGCGCTGCTCAAGGGCAACTTCAAGAGCTTCATGTCCACAAACGCCGGCTGGTCGTCGGGGATCTCGCTCGATCAGCACATCGCGAACAAGCTGCAGCCGAGCACTCTGTTCCGGAGCCTGCAGCTCGGCGTCCAGGTCCGTGACGCGGAGGTGCGCGGTCGGCTCAGCTACACCGGGCCGGACCAGCCCATCCCCCCCCGAGAGGACCCCTACGACACGTTCGAGCAGCTCTTCGGGGCCTCGGTGCCTGGCCAGGGCCAGGACCCGGGCGGGTCCACCGCGCTGGATCGGCTCCGCGCGCAGCGGCGGACCGTGTTCGATATCCTCCGCGAGGACATCGCGGACGTGCGGCCTCGCATCGGCAAGGAAGATCGCCTCAAGCTCGACGCGCACATGCAGTCGATCCGGGACATCGAGGCGCGCCTGGCCGGCGGCGGCTCCTCGACCGGCGGCGGCGGCACCCCGACCACGAGCTGCCAGGCCCCGGCGCTGGGCGACCGCATCGACCTGTCGAAGGACGACAACATGCCCGCCATCGGCAAGCTCCAGATGGATATGATGGCCGCGGCGCTCGCGTGTGATCTCACCCGGATCGCCACGATCCAGTGGTCGTACGCCGAGAGCGAGCACCTCTACCCGTTCCTCGGCCTCACCGAGAATCACCATGCCATCTCCCACCAGTGGAACGCGGCGGGCGACGAGAAGTATATGAAGATCCACACGTGGTTCGCGGAGCAGCTCGCCTACCTGCTCGGAAAGCTCGACTCGTACGCGGAGGGGGATCGCACGCTCCTCGACAATACCGTCGTCCTGTGGGTCACCGAGATCGGCGAGTCGCGGCAGCACGCGCTCACGAACATCCCGTTCTTGCTCGCCGGCAGCGCGGGCGGGGTCTTCCGCACCGGCCGCTTCGTGGACTATCTGGCGAACGGCGGCTCTGCCCGTCAGCACAACGATCTGCTCGTCACGATAGCGAACGCGATGGGGACCGACGACAAGACCTTCGGCGACCCGAACTACAGCACCGGCGCGCTTCCTTCCCTCACCTAGAGCGACGGTCGCCCGCTTCGGATACGGGCCCACCTCGGCGTTTTCGGTGCTCGGCGCACCGGAGTGCGCCTGCGCGCCGAAAACGCCGATCTGGGCCCGTCTCCTGTGCGGGAGACCGCCGCTCTGCTCTGCATGTAGCAAAGGTGAGCGGAAACGAATTCTTCTCACTTCTGGAACTGCCCGGCTTTGGGGAGCCCGGGGCCCGCGCGCGACGCGCGGCTCGCGTCCCGGGCAGATCTTGCATTTTTGCCGCGAAGGGTTGCGTTCCTGGGCGTTTCCTTGCGCGATTGCAAGAGCCATCCTGGCGCCCATGAACAACGCAGCGCTCGTCTCCAGCGCCTCGTCTCGCCTCCACGTCGTGCTCGGCGCCGGCCAGATCGGCCCGCGGGTCGCGGATCTCTTGCTGGCGCAGGGCCATCGTGTGCGCCTGGTGCAGCGCACCCGCCGCGCTCCGGAGCGGCCGGGGCTCACGTCGGTGTGCGGCGACATCACCGACCTCGCCTTTGCCGAGGAAGCCACGCGCGGCGCCGGCGTGGTCTACGATTGCATGAACCCGCCCTACCACCTCTGGGCCACGCAGCTCTTGCCCATCGCGCGTGGCGCTGTCCACGGCGCGACAAGGGCGGGCGCGAAGCTCGTGGCCCTCGACTGCCTGTACATGTACGGCGTGCCCGACGGCGCCATGCGAGAGGACTCGCCGCGCCGCCCTTGCAGCAAGAAGGGCGCGCTGCGCGTCGAGCTCGAGGAGATGCGCCTCGCGGCCCAGGGCCGCGGCGACGTGCGCGTGGCGATCGGGCGCGCCAGCGACTTCTTCGGCGCCAACGTGCCGCTGTCGGCCTGGGGCGACCGCTTCTATGCGCGCGCGCTCGCCGGAAAGGCCGTGGAGTGCATGGGCGATCCCGAGATGCCTCACTCGTATACCTACGTGGAGGACGTGGCGCGGGGCCTCGTGACGCTGGGCGAGCGGGAGGAGGCCATGGGCCATGTCTGGCACCTGCCGACGGCGCCGGCCGAGAGCACGCGGGCGCTCGCGCAGCGACTCGGCCGCGCCCTCGGCGTCGACGTCGAGGTGGCGCGACTCCCGCGCCTCCTGCTGCGCGGCATCGGCCTGTTCTCTCCCTTCATGCGCGAGGTGGCCGAGATGGCGTACCAGTGGGATGTGCCCTATGTCATCGACGACAGGCGATTCCGCGAGACCTTCGGCTGGTCGGCGACCCCCATCGATCGGCAGGTCGCCGAGATCGCGGCCTGGGCCCGCGACAGGTACAAGCTCACCGCCTCACGCGCCGCGGCGGCGATCCCCGCGGCGCGGGCCTGATCGCGCCACGAGCGCGCGACCGTGAGCTCCCCGGGGCGCCGGCTGGCAGATCGCACGAGAGCGGATCATATCAACCAGGCCGTTGGGCGCGCGAAGGGCTTGACTCGCTCGGTTGAAGGCCCGGAGATGGCGCTCTTTCTGGAGGGCGTCATGCGTCGTGATTCCTTGTTTCCGATGATGGGCCTGCTGGTGGTGGGGCTCGGCGTCGCGTCCTGCGCTTCCGGCACGGAAAGGGGCCCTGGGGGCTCACCGGAGGGCGGCGGCGGGGTCACGGGGGTCGGCGCCTCTGTCGGCTCGGCGTCTGGCAGCGGCGGCGGGGCGCCCGGCGCCTCTGTCGGCTCGACGTCTGGCAGCGGCGGCGGGGCGCCTGGCATCTCCGGCGCTTCGGGCGGCGGCGCGCCCGGCGACGGCGGCGCGCCCGGCGACGGCGGCGCGCCCGGCGACGGCGGCGCGCCCGGCAGCGGCGGGGCGCCGGGTGAGGGTGGGGGGCCGGAGCTGCCGCCGGCGGTCGGCCCGCTGGTCAACGGGATCCAGTGGGCCGACACCTCGGGCAAACCCATCCAGGCCCACGGGGGAGGGGTGATCCGGGTGGGCGACTATTACTACTGGTTCGGGGAGAACCGGAACCCGGACGGGACGTTCTATGCCGTCTCCTGCTATCGCTCGACCGATCTGCGGCGCTGGGAGTTCAGGAACCATGTCCTGACCATGGACTCGGACAAGGACCTCGATCCGGCCAACATCGAGCGCCCGAAGGTGGTCTACAACGCGTCCACGAAAAAATTCGTGATGTGGATGCACTGGGAGAACGGGGTGAACTACGGCGAGGCCCGCGCCGCGGTCGCGAGCTCGAGCACGGTGGACGGCGACTACACGTACCACGGCAGCTTCCGGCCGCTCGCCGGCAGCGGGGTGACAGATCACGGCAAGCCCGGGTACATGTCCCGCGACTGCGGCCTCTTCGTCGACGACGACAGCAAGGCCTATTTCATCTCCGCCACGAACGAGAACTACGATCTCAACCTCTACGAGCTGACCCCCGATTACCTGTCCGTCGCCCGCCTCTCCGCCACGCTCTTCCCCGGCGGGCACCGGGAGGCGCCGGCGCTGTTCAAGCGGAACGGCACCTATTTCCTGCTGACCTCCGGCGCCACGGGCTGGTCGCCCAACCAGGCGAAATACGCGACGTCCCGCTCCATCGACAAGGGCTGGTCGGCGATGACCAACGTCGCCGACGACACGACGTACCACTCCCAGTCGACGTACGTGCTCCCGGTCCAGGGCAGCTCCGGGACGGCCTACCTCTACATGGGAGACCGGTGGGCAGGGGCCTGGAGCGGACCCGTCAACAACTCGACGTATGTCTGGCAGCCGATCTCCTTCCCGTCGGACACCAGCATGAGCATGCGCTGGAACAACACGCTCTCCATCGACACGTCGGCCGGCACCGTCGCCGGAGCCACGAACAACTTCAAGCTCGTCAACAAGAAGAGCGGCAAGGTGATGGATGTCGTCGGCGCGTCGGGCGAGGACGGGGCGGATATCGTCCAGAACCCGGGAAAGGCCGGAGACAGCCAGAAGTGGAGCTTCAACTACAATGGATCGGGCTACTTCCGGCTGACCAACGTCAAGAGCGGCAAGGTGCTCGATGTGCCTGACGAGTCGACGAGCGATGGTGTCGCGCTGGTGCAATGGGCGAACCACGACGGGGACAACCAGGCGTGGCTGTTCATCGATCTGGGCGGCGGTGATTTCCAGATCAAGAACAAGAAGAGCGGCAAGCTGATCGGGGTCTCCCAGGGCTCCACCGCGGACGCCGCCGCGATCGAGCAGCGGGGCGGCGGCGGCGGCGAGGAGCAGCGATGGCAGATCGTCGTCGCCGAGTGATGGGCGGGTGACCGGCGGCGCGGCGCCGCCCGCGCGCGCCGGTCTCACGCCCGGCCGAACGCGCGCAGCCGGAGGGAGTTGGTGAGCACCGACACGCTCGACAGCGACATCGCCGCGCTCGCGAGGACGGGCGAGAGGAGCCACCCCGTGAGCGGGTAGAGCAGGCCCGCCGCGATCGGGATGCCGATCACGTTGTAGATGAACGCCCAGAACAGGTTCTGCCGGATCGTGCGCAGCGTGGCGCGCGCGAGCCCGAGCGCCACCGGCAGGCCCGCGATCCCGCCGCGGATCAGCGCCACGTCCGCGGACGCGACCGCGATGTCCGTGCCGCTGCCAAGGGCGATCCCCACGTCCGCACCGGCGAGCGCGGGCGCGTCGTTGATGCCGTCGCCGACCATGGCCACCCTGCGGCCGGCGGCCCGCTGCTCTCGGACGATCCGCGCCTTGTCCTCGGGCCTCACCTCCGCGAACACGGCGCGGATGCCGAGGTCCTCTGCGACGGCGCGCGCGGCGCCCGCCCGATCGCCGGTCACCATCGCCACCTCGACGCCGAGCTGCGCCAGGGCCGCGACGGCGCGCCGCGCCTCCTCGGTGGGTCGGTCGGCGACCGCGACGAGCCCCGCGAGCCGCCCGTCGACCGCCACGAACGACGGCGTGCGGCCCTGCGCGGCCAGGCGATCGGCCTCGGGCTCCAGCGCGTCCGTGGCGGTGCCCGCCCGCTGGAGCCACGCGGCGGTGCCGATGCGCACGAGGCGCTTCGAGACGCGCGCCTCGATGCCGTGGCCGATCTCCGCGTGGAACGCCGAGGCCGGCGCCGTGCCGACCCCGCGGCTGCGGGCTCCCTCGACGATCGCCCGCGCCACGGGGTGCTCGCTCTCCCGCTCGGCGGAGGCCACGAGGGCGAGCAGCTCCGCGTCGCCGTGGCCCGCGAGGGCCACGACGTCCGTGAGCTCGGGCCGGCCCGAGGTGAGGGTCCCGGTCTTGTCGAGCAGCACCGTGTCGATGCGGCTCGCCGCCTCGAGCGCCGCGCCGCCTTTGACGAGGACGCCGAGCTCCGCGCCGCGCCCCGTCCCGACGGCCACGGCCGCCGGCGTGGCCAGCCCGAGGGCGCACGGGCAGGCGATCACGAGCACGGCGACGAACCGCTCGACCGCCGTGGCGAGCCCCGCGGCGGTGGGGTCGATCGCGAGCCACGCGACGAAGGCGAGCGACGCGACGCCGAGGACGACGGGCACGAAGACGCCGCTCACCACGTCGGCGAGGCGCGCGATCGGCGCGCGCGACCCCTGCGCCTGCTCGACGGCCTCGACGATGCGCGCGAGCGCGGTGTCCGCGCCGGTCTTCGTGACGCGGAAGGTGAGGGCGCCGCTCTGGTTGAGCGTCCCGCCGAACACGGCCGAGCCCGCCGTCTTGTCGACGGGCATGCTCTCGCCCGTGAGCATCGCCTCGTCGACCGCGGATCCGCCGTCGACCACCTCGCCGTCGGTCGCGATGCGCTCGCCGGGCCGCACCCGCACGAGGTCGCCTGGTGCGAGCGCGGAGGCGGGCACCTCGTCCTCGGTGTCGCCGCGGACGCGCCGGGCGGTCTTCGGCTGGAGCGCCACGAGCCCGCGCACCGCGTCGGCGAGCCGCTTCCGCGCGCGTGTCTCCAGGAGCTTGCCGAGCAGCACGAACGTGACGATCGCGGCCGCGGCCTCGAAGTAGACGGGCGGCGGGTGGCCGTGCTCGGCGTGAGGGAAGAGGCCGGGCGCCGCGACCGCGGCGGTCGAGTAGAGCCAGGCGGCGCCGGTCCCGAGGCTCACGAGGGTGTTCATGTCCGCGGCGCGGTGCCGGAGCGCGCCCCAGGCCAGGCGAAAGAACCGGCGCCCCGGCCCGAAGACCACGATCGTCGCGAGCGCGAGCGAGAGCCAGCGCGCGGAGGCGCCTTCGAGCGCCGGGATCGCGCCGTGCGACATGCCCATGGCGAGCAGCGGCGCGGTGAGCAGGGCGGCGATCGCGACGTCGCGCCGCAGCGTGCGCTGCTCCTTCTGCTCGGCCGCGTCCATGGAGGCGGCGCGGTCGGCTGCGCTCGAGTGCGGGCGCGGCGGTGGGGCGGCGGTCGCGGCCGGGTGCTCGGGCGCCGTGGTGGCCGCGCGGACGCCGGAGAGCGGCGGGGTTGCGGGGACGCCGTCGGCCTGCGGGGTCGCGGGAACGCCCGCAGCCTGCGGGGCCGCGGCGACGCTGGTCACCGGGGGGATCTCGGGCACCTCGTATCCCGCCTCCACGATGGCGCTGGCGAGCGCGGCCGGCGTGGTCGCCCGCGCGTCGTAGGTGATCGTCGCGCGCTGGGTCACGAGGTTGACCGCCGCGTCGTGGACGCCGGGCGCGGCGCGCAGCGCCTTCTCGACGCGGCGCACGCACGCCGCGCAGGTCATGCCCTGCACCGGGAGGTCCGTCCGGGCGCCCTGCGCGGCGGGCGCGGCCTTCGCGCTGGTCGGCTGCACGGGCTGGGGAATCGTCGCCATGGCTTCTCCTTACACGAGCTCGTGGCTCGTCTCCTGATGCCTGCGCAGACGCGCCGTCGCTCCGGTGATTACGGTCTACCCCCGAAGGCCCGGACGGGCTCCTGCGCCGGCCGCTTCGGAGCGGCGCCCGCGGCGCCGGCGCCCCACCGAGCGGACGGGAACCGTGGGAGGTGGTACGTCCGCGGGAGCGCCATGGAGCAGATCCTTCCGCTTCTCGGGATGAGCGTGATCGTGTTCGTGTCCACGAACATCGATGACCTCCTCCTTCTCTCGGCCTTCTTCGCGGATCCGGGCTTTACCCCCGCTCAGGTGGTGGCCGGCCAGTTCCTCGGCATCGCGGCGCTCGTGAGCGCGAGCGTCGCGTGCGCGCTGCTCGCGGTCCGCGTGCCGGACGGATGGATAGGCCTGCTCGGCCTGGCCCCCCTCGCGCTCGGCTTGCGAGGCCTCTGGGCGCTCTGGCGGGGCTCCGGCGCCAGGGAAGCGGACGAAGAGGACGGAGCAGACGCGGCAGACAGAGCGCGCGAGCCGCGTGGCGGTGCGTCGCGCTTCAAGGCGCTCGCCGTCGCGGGCGTGACCCTCGCGAACGGCGGGGACAACCTCGGCGTTTATATCCCGCTGTTCTCCAGCTCCCCCGCGCACATCCCGCTTCATGCGGCCGTGTTCGCGGTCATGACCGGCGCCTTTTGCGCGCTCGGGCACCGTATAGTCAACCACCCGATCATGGGCACACGCATTCGTCGTTGCGGCCGTGCGGCGCTGCCGTTCGTCTTGATCGGCCTCGGCCTCTGGATCCTGTCCGACGCCCTCGTGCTCGTCCGTGCGGGGTAGCGCCCGGGGGCGCCGTGAGCTCACCTCGGTGAGAGCGTCGCGCCAGTTCCACCTTCAGGCGCGCCTGGAGCGACGCGCGCGGGGGTCGGGCGCGTCGCAGCTGGTGAGCACGTCGCAGACCAGGCCCCGCACGAAGCGTGCGGCGGCGTGGTCGTCGGTCATGCGGGTCCAGAGGAGCTCGATGGGCGCGCTCTGGAGGGAGAAGGGTACGGCGATCGCGCGCAGGTGGCGGCGGGCCTCGACGACGCAGCGGGCGAAGAGGGCCGGCGTGGTCGCGACGAGGCTGGAGCCGTCGACGATATCGGCGAGGTAGGCGAAGCTGGGCACCGACACGCGAGCGGTGCGCGTCTTGCCGAGCTCGTCCTCCACGATGCCGCGGGTGTCTCCAGCATACGACACGATGACGTGCTCCTGCGCGAAGTACGCGCGCTCTGTGAGGGGGTCGGGGAGCGAGACGAACCGCGCGTCGTGGAGGCACACGAAGCCGGAGGGGCCCTCGCGCCGGGAGCCCAGCGGCTGGCGCAGGATGGACCCGGGCAGGTCGTCGGCGACGGCGACGGCGAAATCCACCTTGCTCGACAGAAGGAGGTCCCCGACGTTCCGGAACTGGACCTCGACGACGATGAGCTGCATCCGCGGCGCCTCCGCGCGCAGCCTCGCCAGCAGCGCCGGCAAGATCGCGGCCGCGAGCCCGTCGGCGAGGCCGAACCGGATCGTCGCGGTCGACCGCGCGGGCTCGAACCGCGCCGGAGCAGCGGCGGCTGCGACGAGCGGCTGGAGATGTGCGCGTGTGGCCGCGAGGAGCTCGCTGCCGCGCGCCGTGAGGGCGACGCCTTGGCCGTGGCGGACGACGAGCTCGGCACCGACGAAGGCGGCGAGGCGCCGCATCGACGCGCTCACGGCAGGCTGGGTGACGTAGAGGCGCGACGCGGCGCGCGTGAGGCTGCCCTCCTCGGCGACGACGGTGAAGACACGGAGGAGGTTCAGGTCGAGGTCGCGTCCATAAACGTCCTTTTTGATCGGCATCAGGGTTATTGAGTACCATTTCTATCTGCCGCGCAGTATCCCTTTCCCATCCAAGCACCATCAACCACCGAATCACGCATCACGCGCTCACAGACGTCTCGATGAGGCTCGACCGCGACACCGCCCTTATTACGGGAGGAAGCAGCGGCATCGGCCTCTAGCTCGCGTGCTCGCGCGGTGCGCAGAATTTGCAATCCAGGACGGAGCGACAATGAAGAACAAGCCACTGCTGGCTGCGATCGCGCTCGCCAGCCTCCACTGCCATTCGGAGAGCCTCGACGTCGGCGACGTCATCGAGCTGGAAACCGGAGCCATTCGCGGCGCCCGCGACGACACGGGCGTGCTGTCATTCAAGGGCGTCCCTTACGCCGCGCCGCCGATCGGCGACCGGCGCTGGCGCGCGCCG
Source organism: Sorangium sp. So ce375 (assembly GCF_051473855.1). Taxonomy (NCBI): domain Bacteria; kingdom Pseudomonadati; phylum Myxococcota; order Polyangiales; family Polyangiaceae; genus Sorangium; species Sorangium sp. So ce375. Next base: position 5,605,109 of record NZ_CP150335.1, on the reverse strand, counting down.
CAGCCGGTCGCAGCGTGGTCCGGCGTGCGCGACGCCACGCAGTTCGGCGCGCGCTGCCTGTCGGCGTGGGAGGATGATCCCACCCCGGCGCCGCCGCAGAGTGAAGACTGCCTCACGGTCAACGTGTGGACCGCAGCCGCGCGCGAGGACGACGCGCTGCCGGTGATGGTCTGGATACACGGCGGTGGCTTCCAGTTCGGGACCTCGGCGGACCCGAGCACCGACGGCACGCGGCTCGCGCAGCGAGGCGTGGTGGTCGTCAGCTTCAATTACCGCGTCGGCGTGCTCGGCTTCCTGGCGCACCCCGAGCTCGACCGAGAAGGGCCATCTGGGAACTACGGCCTCCAGGACCAGCTGGCAGCGCTCCGCTGGGTCAAGACCCACATCGCGAAGTTCGGCGGAGATCCGGGCAATGTGACGGTGTTCGGCGAGTCGGCCGGCGCCCACGCGATCGGCATCCTCTTGGCGTCCCCGCTCGCGGCCGGATTGATGGACCGGGCGATCGGGCAGAGCGGGGCGTTCTGGGACAGCGAGCATGGTTCGCTCGCGACGCTCGACGAGGCCCACGCCCGCGGCGTGGCGTTTGCGAAGCGCCTCGGCGCGGACTCGATCACCGCGTTGCGCGCAATACCCGCCGAGGCCCTGAACGCGCAGGCGACCTGGAACTTCACCCAGGATCCGGGCATCACCGCGTTCGGCCCACACGTCGACGGCCATGTCGTGCTCGAGGTGCCGGCGGCTCGCTACCTTCGCGGTGAACAGCTCCGCATCCCGCTTCTGGCCGGATGGAACGACGTCGAGGACTTGCCGTTCCGGTCGCGCGCGCTGCCGCACGGGACGGCGCAGGAGCTCCGCGACGCCGCGCAGCGGACGTTTGGAGCGGATCGGCTGCCGGAGTTCCTTGTCCACTATCCGGCCGACTCCGACGCTCAGGCGCAGCAATCCGCAGCGTGGCTGATCGGCGACCTCGACATCAGTCAACAGACCTGGGAATGGCTGGAGCTCCAGCGCGCGAGTGGAGCGCCCGTGTTCGGATACGAGTTCACTTTCACGTCGCCGTACGTGCCGATCGCCTCGCACCTGGTGGACGTCCCGTTCGTGTTCGGCACGATGACGCCGCAGCTCATCGTCGGCGGCGATGCCCCTCCCGGCGACGCCGACCGCGCGCTGTCGGACACGATCATGGGATACTGGGTGAACTTCGCGACCCGCGGTGATCCCAACGGCCCGGGCCTGCCCCCCTGGCCTGCCTACGGGGATCAGGGTGCGCTGCAGCAGCTGGGCGCTCGTGTGGAGGCGAGTCCATCGCCGCGAGCGGCGCGTTTCCGCTTCCTCAGCAGCTTCCGCCACGAGGGCGTGCTGCCGGCTGCCTGGCGCGTGCTGCCGCAGGAGGTCTCGTCGTCGCCGGAGTGATGCGCTGCGCTCCGGCACGCGCGCTGTCTCGAAGCCGCCCGGCGACGAATGGCGCGGAATGAGGGAAAGAGCTAAACCGCAAGGACGCAAGGGGCGCAAGGGACCAGAGACGAGATATTTTCTTGCCTTCCCTTGCGCCCTTGCGGTTTCTCTTCCCTTCTGTTGATTTCCTCGAGACCGCATGCGCTCGATCATGCCGAATGGCCGGATGATCTACGCCTCGCTCGGCGTCACGCTCTGACGGACGACGGCTCGGCCGCGCCGCGCACCGCATCGCGGAACCACTGCTGCGCCGGATCGCGATGGTGGCGCTCGTGCCAGTACATGCGCACCTCGAAGCCGGGGAGCTTCACCGGCGGATCGACCACGCGCAAGGGGAGGATCTCCGCGAAGGCCTCGGCCACGCGCGCGCCGACGGTGACGACCAGGTCGGAGCCGGCGACCACGTGCGGCGCGAGGAGGAAGTGCGGCACCGCCAGCGCCACGCGACGGCGCTTCCCGAGCTGCGCCAGCGTCTCGTCGACGACGCCGCCGGGCGTGCCGCGCGGGGCGATGAAGACGTGGCGCATCGACGTCCAGGAGGCGAGGTCGATGCCCTTCTTCACCAGCGGGTGCCCCTTGCGCACGAGGCAGACGAAGCGCTCGCGGTAGAGCGGGCGTGATCGGATGCCAGCGGCGAGCTCGCCGCTGCGCGTCGGGACCACCACCACGTCGGCGTCGCCGCGGGCGAGCTGCTCCTCGAAGGAGGCGTCGACCGCGCGGAGCCAGAGATCGACGTTCGGCGCCTCGCGCTCGAGGCGCTCGAGGAGCTTCGGCGCGAGGACGAAGGAGCCGTAGTCGGCGGAGGCGATGCTGAAGCTGCGGGCGGCGCTCGCGGCCACGAACGGCTCCTCGGCGCGGAAGCAGCGATCGAGAGCGCGCATCGCCTCGCGGACCGGCTCCGCCAGCTCCTGGGCGCGCGCCGTCGGGGCGAGGCCGCGCGAGGTGCGGACGAAGAGCGGATCGCCGAAGAGGCGCCGGAGCCGGCTGAGCGCGTGGCTCGTCGCCGACTGGGTGAGGCCGAGCCGCTTGCCCGCGCGCGTGAGGTGCCGCTCGTCGAGGAGCGCGCTGAGCACCCGCACGAGGTTGAGATCGACCGTCGCCACATCATGAACGGCAGGCATGACGAGTATGTCTAGCATGCAGTGGATCGATGCGCCGAGCGAGCGCATCTTCTCCGTGTCGACGGCGCGTTCGCCGTGAAGAACAAGGAGCACGCACATGGACTGCGTCATCGCGGGGGTTCGGGGAACACGGGCTCGGTCGTCGCCGGCGCGGCGCGACCGCAATCATCGCTTGGAGGTTTCAGGATGAAGGCCGCAGTCGTAAATGCGCTTGGTGTCCCGCCGTCCTACGGCGATTTCCGTGAGCCGGAGCCCGGCGACGGTGAGACCGTGGTGAACGTACGTGCCGCTCCGCTGAGTCCCATCGTCAAAGGCCTGGCCTCGGGCAGGCACTATGCGAGCGGAAAGAGCGGCGGCTTCGTCCCAGGCGTCGATGGCGTCGGCACAGACCCTGCGGGGAGGCGTGTCTACTTCCTGTTCCCAAAGGCGCCCTTCGGCTCGATGGCCGAGAAGGCGCTCGCCGTGGACAGCATGATCGTGCCGGTACCCGAAATGTTGTCCGATGAGCAGGCCGCGGCGATCGCGACCGCGGGGCTCGCCTCCTGGATTGCGCTGTCACGTCGGGCGCGCCTCCAAAAGGGCGACACGGTGCTCGTGAACGGCGCGACGGGCGCGGCAGGTGGCATGGCAATTCAAACAGCCCGCTACTTCGGAGCGAGCAAAGTGATCGCTGTCGGTCGTAACAAGGTGAAGCTCGACCGACTCGACGCCGATGTGAAAATTGCCTTTGACGATGACGCGGATCGGCTATTGCGGGAGCAATTTGATCAAGGCGTCAACGTCGTGCTCGACTTCGTGTGGGGCGAGCCGGCTGTCCGCGTCCTCAGGGCAGCGACGAAGGACCGAGGGGCCAGGGCAGGCGAGCCACGCCTGCGCTTTGTTCAGCTGGGTACCGTGGCTGGTGACGAGATCCCGATCCGAGGCGACATGCTGCGCAGCACCGGGCTCGAGCTCATCGGTAGCGGGATCGGAAGCGTTCCCATGAAAGAACTTCTGGCCGGCGCCGGCGAGCTGTTGGTAGCGGCCCCGGCGGCCGGCTTTCGTGCACCGTTCAAGAGCTTGCCGCTCAGCGCTGTGACCGATGCGTGGAACGAGGAGCCGGATGTGCGGTGCCTTCTCCTGCCGAACGTAAAGGCCTAAGGTCGATCATCAGCCTGCATGCAAGGAGCACTCCGATAGGCATCGACGGTGCGGTCGTGCTGGCTGCGGTGGCGATGAAGATCGTCGTGCCGAGCTACCTGGCAGGCAAGGAAAAATCCGACGTGATCCGCTTCGGTTGTGTCATTGGGCCGCCCGCGCGTTTGAAGAACGCGCCCGGTGTGAGCCCGACGAGCTGACGGAAGTCGGCGATGAGGTGCGCTTGATCATAATAGCCCGCGTCTGCGGCGATGCGTGCCCAGTCGCACGAGGTCGCTGCCAGTCGCACCGCGCGTTGGAGGCGGACGGTCCGCGCGAACTCCTTCGGACCGACGCCTACGTTCTCGGTGAAAGCGCGGCGAAGATGCCGCGCCGTGACGCCGAGCCGGTCGGCGACGCTCTCCACACGGACCTCACCCCCTTCGAGCAAGCGAACCGCGCGACGAGCGAGCTGCCCCGATGCCGTCTCGACGGGTTGGCCGCCACGAAGGGCGACCGCCCGGGTGAAGCGGTCCATCACGTCCGCGCGGCTCCTCGCGGCGAGCAGCTCACCGCAGAGCTCGCGCCCCACACGGCCCCACACGTCCTCGAGCGGAACGACCCGGTCCGTGAGCTCGCTCGCTGCCACGCCGAGCAGCGGAACCGACCAGCCTGGCTTGAACCGAAGGGTGACCGTCCGCGCGAGGCCGGCCGTGCTCTTGAATACCGCGCGCGTTCGGGGGCCCGCAGCCCAGATGTCTCCCGTGCGCCCGCCCTCGAACACTCGAAAAAAGAGGCCCGTTCTGCCGTCGGGGAGCCACTCGACGTCGACCGCCTGGCCCGGGGGTGGCGCGACCGCGCGGACATCCTCGATAAAGCGCGGGAGCGGGAGGGTGGGGAGATCCATCGCTGCGGCCACGTTCGTTACTCTACGCCTCCCGTGCGGCCGTTCAAGCGGGCGCGGGTGCCCGCCTCGATCGGCTACCGCTCGCTGTCGAGGGCCTTCATGTGCTGGGCCGGGTAGCGCGCGCCGCCGATCGCGTCCGCTGGCACGATGCTCTCGAGCGCCGCGACGTCGCTCGCCGACAGCGGCTTGTCGAGGGCCACGAGGGCATCGTCGAGCTGCGCTCGCGTGCGGGCCCCGATGATCGGCACCAGCGTGGGCTGCTTCGCCAGCACCCACGCGAGCGCGACCTGAGCCGGCGTCATCCCGCGCTCGCCGGCGAAGGCGTGGAGCTTCTCGACGACGCTCGCATTCTTTGCCCCTTGCTCGCCTGCGAAGCGTGGCATGTGCTGTCGGAAGTCCCCGTTTCCCGAAGGCTTGCTGCCGGTGAGCAGCCCCCGCGAAAAGACCCCGTAGAGCGTCGCGCTCATCCCGAGCTCTGCGAGGGCAGGGAAGATGGACGCCTCGGGCCCGCGCGTCGCGATCGCGTACTCGATCTGCAGGTCCACGATCGGGTGCGCCTTGCTCGCACGCCGGATCGTCTCGACCCCCACCTCGGACAGCCCGATGTGCCGCACGAAGCCGGCCTTGATGAGGTCGGCGATGGCCCCGATGGTGTCCTCGATGGGCACCTGCGGGTCGAGACGCGCGGGGCGGTACACATCGATGACCTCTACGCCCAGCCGTTGCAGGCTGTAGGCGGCGAAGTTCTTCACGGCCGCTGGCCGAGCGTCGATGCCCAGCGCGGCGCCGTCCGGGCCGCGCATCGCGCCGAACTTCACCGAGAGCTGGACCTTGTCGCGAACCCCCTCGAGCGCGCGCCGGATGAGGAGCTCGTTGTGCCCGTTGCCGTAGAAGTCTCCGGTGTCGATCAGGGTGATCCCTCGCTCGATCGCGCGGCGGACCGTCGCCACGCTCTCGGCGTCTTCGGCCGGGCCGTAGGCGCCGGACATCGCCATGCAGCCGAGGCCGACGGGAAAGACGCCGGGCCCGGTCTTGCCCAGCGGCGTCGATCGGAGGGGGGAGCGGATCATCGTGGGTTCGAGGTGGGCCATGGGGTGTTCATGCCACGCGCCCGCGACCTCCGATTGGAGAAACCGGACATTCGACGATCCGGGCAGACGACAACCATGTCGTGCACCGGCTCGCGCACGGCGAGTCGCTCATGACGAAGCGCTTCGCGGCGCCGCGCGCGTCCACCGTGGCCGTCCAAGGCAAGGCGAGTTGAGGGACCGATCAAAATGTCCGGTCCTTCCAATCGGAGGGCGGCGGCGAGAGGTACGAAGGCGGCGGACGTACGCTGTATCCAGCCAACCACCGTCAGGAGCGAAACCATGCAAGACAAGCGCGTCGCCTTGGTCACAGGGGCCAATCAGGGGATCGGCCTCCAGATCGCAAAGGAGCTCGCCGAGAAGAACTTCACTGTTCTGGTCGGTTCGCGCAACTTTGAGCGCGGAGAGGAGGCGGCCAAGACGATCGACGGAGACGCCCGCGCGCTCCAGCTCGACGTGACGGATCGGGCTTCGATCGCGGCTGCAGCGAAGCGCATCCGCGAGGAGCTTGGCCGCCTCGACGTGCTCGTCAACAACGCGGCCATCGCGCACACGGGACGGCGGCCGGGCGTGACCGTCGAGGAGCACGCCAAGTCGACCCGCGCGAGCAACGTGTCCCTCGATGAGCTGCGCGCGGTGTTCGAGACCAACGTGTTCGGCGTCATCGCTGTTTTTCAGGCGATGCTGCCGCTCCTGCGCGAGGCGCCGGCGGCCCGCATCGTCAACGTGTCGAGCGGCGTGGGCTCACTGACGATGACCGCGGACCCGACCTCCCCCTGGCGCTCGATCTTCGGCCCCGTCTACCCTGCATCCAAGACGGCGCTCAACGCGATGACGCTCGCCATGGCCATCGAGCTGGAGTCGACCGGGATCAAGGTCAACGCCGCCTCCCCGGGCTTCACCAAGACGAACCTCAACAACTATGCGGGCACGGAGACTGTCGAGGAGGGCGCCCGCGAGGCGGTGCGCCTTGCGCTGCTCGGCCCGGACGGCCCGACGGGTACGTTCTCGCACGCAAAGTTCGGACGGCTCCCGTGGTGACGGCGTCTCTTGGGGGCGCGTATCTAGGTTACGGGTCGCACGACGGATAGCCCTCTTGGTCATGGAGTGGCCCCCAGAAGCGGCGTCATGTCCGGATCCGCCTTCTGCATCGCGCGCTGGTACGCGGGGCGCGCGCCGATCCGCTGCAGGTAAGCCAGGATGTTCGTCCACGGCGAGAGATCGTACGGCTTGAACAGCCGCATGGTGGTCAGCGAGAACACCGTCATGACGTCCGCCGCCGTCAGCTCCGGACCGGCGAGATAAGGCACCTCACCCAGGCGCTTCTCCACCGTGGAGAAGACCAGGGTGAGCTGCTCCTTCGCCGCCTGCAGCACCGCATTCTTCTCGGACGGATCGACGCGCTCCAGAGACCTCACCCGCAAGACGGCCGGCTGCAAGGTCCCGTTGGCGAAGTGGAACCAGTAGAGATAGTCGGCGAACCCGGGCTCGCCGCTCTTCACGGCGAGCCGTCCCTTTCCATAGGTCGCGATTATATATTCGACGATCGCCCCGGATTCGCCGAGCACCAGCTGCCCGTCGGTGATGATCGGCGCCGTCCCCATCGGGTGCAGCGCCTTGTATTCCGGCGGCGCCAGCCTGGTGTCCTTTCGGCGCTCATACCGCTTCAGCTCAAACTCGAGCCCGAGCTCCTCGCAGAGCCAGACAATCCGCTCCGATTGGGAACGCCCGAGGTGATGCACGGTCAGCATGTTGCTCGTCATGCGCTCAATGTACGATCGCGCGTCGCGAGGTGCTTGCCGGTAGCTCTTTGCTTCTTGCTCGATCCTCTCGCCGGCGACAAGAAAGGGTGATGGTGCTACGTTCGCCGCATGCGCCTCGCGGATCTCGCCGAGCTCGCTGCGCGCCAGCTCCCTCGCCCGGATGGCCACGCTAGCCAGTACGTGCGACCGCTGAAGAACCTCGGCATCCTCCGGCACCACCGGCCGACGTCGTTCGAAGCCGCGGTCTACGAGCCGGTGATGGGCCTTGTCCTCCAGGGGAGAAAAGAGACGGTGCTAGGCGCCGATTCGTTTCCGATGAGCGTTGGCGAGTGTCTGCTCATCAGCCACGATCTTCCGGTGATCGCGCGCGTCACCAAAGCCCCGTACCTCGTGCTGCTCTTCGACGTCGAGCTGGATACGCTGCGCGACCTGTACGAGGCGATGGTCGACTCGCCTCCCTCCGCCGCGCAGCCTCGCTCGCTCGCGGTCCACACCTGCGATGCCCAGCTCGTCGACGCGCTCCATCGTTATCTCGCGCTCGCGGGTGCGCGGACGGACGCAGCGGTGCTCGGTCCGCTCGTCTCGCGCGAGATCCACTACCGGCTCGCGACGGCGCCGTTCGGCGGCATGTTGCGCGACCTGATCCGTCATGACAGCCACGCCAGCGCGATCGCGCGCGCGATAGCACAGCTGCGGCGTGACTTCCGGTCGCCCGTCGAGATCCCCGAGCTCGCGCGCAGCGTCGGGATGAGCGCGTCTTCGTTTCACAAGCACTTCAAGGTGATCACGGCGTCGTCACCGCTCCAGTATCGAAAGGGCCTGCAGCTCCTCGAGGCCCGCCGCCTGCTCCGCGCCGGCACGATCTCGGTTTCCGAGGCGGCGTTCGACGTCGGCTATGAGAGCGCCGCGCAGTTCAGCCGCGATTACACGCGCAAGTTCGGCGCGTCGCCGAAGCACGACATCCCGGCAGAACCTCCGACCCGCGGCGCTAGGCCGGCTCCGCCTCGAGGTCCTGCGTGACGGTGATGCCCGCGGCCCGATAGGGAGCGAGCGCCTCCTTCGACACGCCACGCTCGGTGAAGAGCCACGTGAGCTCGCTCAGCGGCGCGACGACGTACGGCGACACGGTGCCCAGCTTGTCCGCGGTGACGAGCGCGACCACGTCGGCCGAGGCCTCCACCATCGCCCGCTTCACGTACGACTCGTCCAGGTCCAGCGTGGTGACGCCGAACGTCGGATCGAGCGTACACACCCCCAGGTAGCAGAGGTCCGCCCGGATCTGGCGCACCCCCGCGATGGTCACCCCGTCGGCGGCGGCCAGCGGATCCTTGCGCACGCGCCCGCCCAGCAGGACCACCTCCACGCGCGGATGCTCCGAGAGCGCGATGGCGACAGGAGGGCTGTTTGTCACGACCGTCGCCTCGAGATCGCGCGGGAGGTGGCGCGCGACGGCCACGTTGGTCGTCCCGCTGTCGATGAACACGACCTGACCCCGCTTGACCAAGGTCGCCGCGGCCCGCGCGAGCTCTTCCTTGGCCTTCGGCTGCTGCCGCTCGCGCGCAGGGAAGCTCGGGCTCACCCGCGAGAGCGGCAGGCCGCCGCCGTGGACCCGCTGCAAGAGGCCCTCGTTCGCCATCTCGCGCAGGTCGCGCCGGATCGTGTCCTCCGAGACCCCGAAGGCACGGCTCAGCTCGGCCGCGACCACCTTCCCGTCGCGTTCCAGTGTTGCGAGAATTTGCTGTCGCCGCTCGGCCACCATCAGGCCGGAGATGTCTGCGTTGTTTTGCACGTTCATTCCTGTTTGTGCACGAAGATGCTTGCTCCGGCCCCGTCCGGCCCCATGATCTTTCCTTGATGTTCACGAAAATGCACGAACGTTCCGGGGAGCCTCCACCGTTTCGTGCCGTCCTCCGGACGGCCTTCCCTGGGCCGCGGCTGTGCGCCAGCGGCTCGCCTGCTCCTGCGCGGGGGGTGCCGTGATGGGCGCCCCTCTCTCGCCCATCGACGACGTCGCGCGCGCCCGGCGCGCCGTCTCGGTCATGTTCGTGGCGAACGGCATCGCCTTCGCGTCCTGGGCCGCGCGCGTCCCCGCGGTCCGCGAGCGGCTCGCGCTGAGCGACGGCTTGCTCGGCCTCGCCCTCCTCGGCATCGCCTGCGGCGCGATGCTCGCCTTCCGCGCCGCCGGGCCGCTCGTCGCCCGCTTCGGGAGCCGGCGCGTCACGCGCGTCTCGGCCGTGCTCCTGTGCGCGGCGCTGCCGCTGCCCGCGCTCGCGCCCTCCTTCGCCGCGCTCGTCGCGGCCCTCCTGCTGCTCGGCGTGTGCAACGGCCTCATGGACGTCGCGATGAACGCGCAGGCCGTCGAGGTCGAGCGGCGCGCTGGCCGGCCCATCCTCGCCTCGGTCCACGGCATGTTCAGCCTCGGCGGGCTGATCGGGGCGGCCCTTGGCGCGCTCGCGGCCGACAGGGCGCTGTCGCCCGCGGCGCACCTCCTCGCCGTCGCCGCCGTGCTCGCCGCGGCCGTCGCGCGCGAGGGCAGGGCGCTCTCGGCCGATGCGCGCCCCGAGCCCTCGACCGCGGCCGCCCCTGGGATGGCGCGCTCGACCGGGCTCCTCCTGCTCGGCCTCATCGCGTTCTGCTCGTCCGTGGGCGAGGGCGCGATGGCCAACTGGTCGGCCGTCTACCTCCGCGACACGCTCCACACCACAGGGGCCTTCGCGGCGACCGGCTACGCCGCGTTCTCGCTGGCGATGCTCGTCGGGCGGTTCTCCGGGGACGGGCTGACGCAGCGCTTTGGCGCCGATCGGGTCGTGCGCGCGGCCGGGGTCGTGGTCGCAGGCGGGCTCGGCGCGGCGCTGCTCGCCAACGCCCCCATCGCCCTGCTGCTGGGGTTCGGGTGCGTGGGCGCCGGCCTGTCCGTCGTGGTCCCGCTGGTCTTCCGCGCCGGGGCGAGCGCCCCCGGCGTCGCGCCCGGCAAGGCGCTGGCGACGCTCGCCACCCTGTCGTACGGCGGCTTTCTCGTCGGCCCTCCGGCCATCGGCCTGATCTCCGATCAGCTCACGTTGCGCGGCGGCCTCGTCCTCGTCGTGGCGCTGGCTCTCGTGATCGTCGCCTTGGCCCCGGCGGTCGCCCGCGGGCCCGCGCCCCGCGCCTCCGCCGCACGCACGCCCGTGCGCGCGCAGGCGATCAGGGCGCACTGACCGCGGGCACCGGCGCGTCTCCGCCCGCTCGGGGCGATCTCCTGCGAGCTGCTCCCGCCGAGGGTCAGCGCTTGCGCCACACCGTCGCCAGCCACGGCTGCTGCTCGCGCGGCTTGCCCGCCGGTCGATAGTAGTGCTCGATCTCCTCGAACCCGGCCGTGGTCACGAGCTCCCGCCACCGATCGAGCGACCAGTAACAGCCGTACCGGTCGCCCGACCACCCCTCCCGATCGTCGCCGCGCGGGTTCGAGCTGAACAGGACGCCGCGCGGGCGGAGCGCGGCGTGGAGCTCGCGGAGCACGCGCGGCAGCTCCTTGCTCGGGACGTGGAACAGCGACGCGTTGGCGAATATCCCGTCGAAGCGCTCGGCCTCGAGATGGAGGCCCAGGAAGTCCTGGTGGAGCACCTCGCAGCCCGCGTGCCGCCGCGCCATCTCGACGAACCGCGCCGACCCGTCGAGGCCGACCGGGAGGTGCCCCTCGGCGCGGAACGCCGCGAGATCGCGCCCGGGGCCACAGCCGAGATCGAGGATCGTGAACGGGCCTGCCCCCTCCAGGGCTGCGAGCAGCGCGGCGCGGTTCTGCGAGACGTCGTGATCGCGCGTGCCCTCCCAGAACGACAGGGCGTGATCGTCGTAGTGGGCCAGGGTCCTCGTGGTGAGCTCGGATCGCCGGGAGGTGTCGTCGTGCATGGCGCCAGTGTGGGCCAGGTTAGCCCAGGTTCTCGCGGAAAAAAGCGAGAAGACGCTCCCAGTGGCGCTCCGACGCAGCCTGGTCGTAGACCGGCAGATCGTTCACCGCGAACCCGTGCGAGGCGCCCGCGTAGAGCTCGATCGCATGCGGGACCCCCGCTTCGGTGCAGGCCGCTTCGAGGCGCGCGGTCACCTCCGGCGTGTGTCGACGATCGGTTTCAGCGACGCCGACGTAAACCGGCGTCCGAGCCCGCTGCGCGATCACCTCTGGGCTCCCCGGGGCGGTCACGAACCCCGCGCCATGAAACGAAGCAGCCGCCCCGATCCGCTCGGGATAGTGAACCGAAGCCAGGATGGAGAAACCGCCTCCCAGGCAGTAGCCGGTACAGCCGATCTTCGGTCCTCGCACGAGCGGCTGCTGGGCGAGGAAATCGAGGAAGGCCGCCGTGTCGCGGAGGACTTCGGCGTCGGTGAGACCGTCGACGAGCCTCATGAGCCGGTCGCGCTCGGCGCCGCCGGCGAACACGACCTTGGCGTCGAACGGCGCGAACGCCCCCGCACGGTAAAAGAGGTTCGGCAGGAACACGTAGTACCCGTGCGACGCCAGCCGATCGGCCATTGCGAACAGGGCCTCTCTCAACCCCACTGCGTCCATGTAAAAGAGCACGGCCGGGAAGGGGCCCGGCCCCGGCGGATGCGAGATATACGTGTCCGCGACGCCATCGTGGGTGCGAATATCGATTTTCGTGCCGTTCATGCGTGCCTCCGTCAGCAAGCGTCCACGACGACGGGGTACCCCGCCCCCGCATCCCGCGAGCTACGATAACGCAAATCTCGTGAGAGGACGCGAGCGCTCCGTCAGGCGGCGTCGAGCCATGCCTCGAGCTCGGCGGCGAACGCCGCCGGCGCGTCGAGCATCAGCCAGTGGCTTGTCTCCGGCAGCACGACCGCCGTGAGCGCGGGCCTCAGCGCGTGCAGGCTCTGCGGCCATGCGTTCGAGGGCGCGAGGATGGCGTGGGCCCGGGCGCCCGGCGCGGCGAGGTAGCGGTCCAGCGCGTTCACCGCCTCGAACTCCAGCAAATGCCGGGACATGCCGAGCATCTGGTCGTGCGGCGTGGCGGCGGCGCGCGCCAGCACCGTCTGCCGGGTCGCGGGCGTGCTGCCCGCGAGCGCCTCGCTGAAGGTGGCAACGGCGGTGTCACGCCAGCCGTCCGCCGCGAGGGCGGCGAGGTAGGGCGGGAAGTGCTGCGCCTGGACCTCCGCCGGGATCTGCGTGAAATCCCGGGGCGGGTCCGCGAGCAGGAGGCGCGCGACCCGCTCCGGATGAGCGGCCGCGGCGGCGAGCGCCACGAGCGCGCCGTAGCTGTGGCCGACGAGCGCCACGCGGGGGAGCGCCAAGGCGCCGAGGACCGCGAGCACGTCGGCCGCGCACGCGGAGGGAGCGTAGTCCGCGTCGGGCGGGGGCTCCGACGCGCCGTGCCCCCGGAGGTCGATGGCGACGGCGCGGCGCCGGCCAGCGGTGTGCGCGAGCGCCGCCTCCCAGAAGCCGGCGTGGCCGACCATCCCGTGCACGAGCACGACCGGCAGCGCCTCGCGCGAGGAGCCGGCGCCCGCGTCGGGGTGAGGGCTGGCGGCTGGATGATCGACGATGTGGAGCGCGCCCGCAGGGCCCGCGACGGTCAGGGAAGGCATGGGCGTCTGCTACCTCGATGTGGGGGGCCGCGTGAAGGGGCCGTGTTGCGCTGCGAGGGCGGAGGGTAGGCGATGCGCCGTGAGCCGCTAGGCCTCCGCGCGGTGCAGCTTCTGAACGAACGCCGCGAGCCCCGGCGGCGACGACGTGAAGTGGATGCGCACCACGTCCTCGGCGCGCGCGTCGAGCTCGATCACCTTCGCGTGCAGCTCGCCGCCGAGCTGCTCGGCGAGCGCGCTGGATGGGTGGATATGCAGGTTCGTGAAGGGCGCTGGGCGGGGGTGCAGCCGCAGCACGGCGCCGAAGGGGGAGAGCCCGAGGATGAAGGCGGACTGCGGCTCGCCCTCCACCCGCTTGCCCGCGAGGCGCGCGCACACGACCGGCAGCGGCGACGACAGCGAGAGGATCTCGACCCGCCGCTCGGGCAGGTAGAGCCGCTCGGGGTTGTCGAGGCCCAGGACCTCGTGGACCAGCACGCGGTTCGAGAACCCCTTGACGGCCAGCGCGTGGCTCTGGCCGAGCAGGAGGCCCGCGCCGGCGGCGCGGCGCGTGGTGTCCGCGATGAGGATCTGGCGGCCCACCGTGCACGACTCGATGCGGGACGTCAGGTTGACCTGGGCGCCGACCACGCCGTACTTCGTGCGCGCCTCCGAGCCGATGTTGCCGACGACGACCGGGCCGGTGTTGAGCGCGATGCCCATCTGCAGCGTCGGCAGGCCCTCCGCGCTGTTCTTCTCGTTCACCGCGTCCATCGCGATCTGCATCTCCAGCGCGCAGGCGACCGCGCGGCGGGTGTCGTCGCCGGCCGGGAACGGCGCGCCGAAGAGCGCGAGGATCGCGTCGCCGATGAACTCGATGATCGTGCCGCCTCGCGCGACGATGATGCGCGCCATCTCGCCGAGGTAGCCGTTCAGGAGCCGCATGACGATGTCGGGCGGCATGTTCTCCGTCATCGTCGTGAAGCTGCGGAGGTCCGTCATCATGATGGTCACCTCGCGCTCCTCGCCGCCGAGGAGCTGGGCCTCGGGCGAGGAGAGCAGGCGGTTCACCACGTCGTCGCTCAGGTAGCGGCCGAACGTCTTGCGGATGAACTCGCTCTTGACCGACAGCTCCGCCGCGAGCTGCGAGAGCTGCTCGCGCGAGCGCTTCAGCGTGAGCTGCGTGTCGAGCCGCCCGAGCAGGATGTCGAAGTCGATGGGCTTCGTCACGTGGTCGTTGGCGCCGAGCTTGAGCGACTCGACGACGTCCTCGCTCGCGCCGCGCGTGGTCACCATGATCACGGGGAGCTCGGCCTGCGACCGGCTCTGGCGCAGGGCGGAGAGCACGCCGAGACCGCTGATCCCGGGCATGTTCACGTCGAGCAGCACGGCGTCGAAGCGCTCGCGCGCGGCCAGCCCGAGCGCGCGCGGCCCGTCCTCGGCGGAGGCGGTGCGGTAGCCGTTGTTCTGCAGCACCCGGCAGAGGACGTCGCGGTTGCCCCGGCTGTCGTCGACCACGAGGATGGTGCCGCGCCCGCTGCCCTCGATCTCCGCGTGGATCGCGGGCTCCTCGTGCGGGGAGGGGACGCTGACCTTCACGCTCGAGGGCGCGTCCTCGTCGCCGTTCTCCATCGCCTGCACGATGCCGAGCAGCTTGCGCGACGCGAGCTCGATGTTGCGGATGTCCTCGATGTGCTGCGGCGCGACCTTGCCCTGCAGCGACGCCACGAGCAGGCGCGTGTAGCCGAGGATCTGGTTGATCGGCGTGTACGGATCGTGGCCGCCGCCGTGCGGCTCGTGGAGCCGCTGCGGCTCGCGCCCCGCGGAGGGACGGGCCGACGGCGCGGGCTGGTTCACGGACGGCGCGTTGGGCGCCGTGCGCCTGCCCGGCGATGACGCCGGCGCGTGGCCGCGGCCGGGGTCGTCGTGGCGCGACGCCTCCGGGACGCGCGAGCTCGGCGGCTCGGGCGGCTGGGTCGCGGGCGCGGGAGCTCCCTCGGACGGGTCCCACCGGTCGAACGGATCCTGCAAGGGCTGGCCGCCGCTGCGCGCCGCGGCCGCGGGCGCGGCGTTCGGCCGGTCTCGCCAGCCGCGCGCGTCCTGCGACGGATAGCTGCCGTGCGCAGCGAGCGGGACGCTCGGCCGGTCTCGCCGCACGCGCGGGTCGCCCGGGAAATGGCTGCCGCGCGCCGGGGGCGGGGCGTGCTGCTGAGGGGGCGGGAGGGTGCTGCCGCCGCGGTTCGATGCGGGCGCCGGCGGCATGCCGGTGCTGCTGCTGGCGCTGCTGCGCGTCGGGGGCGGCGCCGACGGCAGGCTGCTGCTGCTGCTGGCGCTGCTGCGCGACGCGAGCGTCTCCGGCGGGTTCCCTCGCGACGGCACGGGGCTGACCGTTGCCTTTTTGTGCGCGTCCTTGTCGGAGGGGGATCGGCTCATGGTTCCGGCGATTCTACGCCTCCGCGCGTCGGGGCAACCATGGATGACACCCGCGCTTCATTTTTTATCGCACCCCTACGCATCAGCCTCGCCGGGTGGATTTCCTCTGCCGGCGTACGTGCGAGCTCTGTGAGCGTCCAGGCCGTCCTAACCAGGTGAACTCTTTCAGTGAGCCGGCATCCAGCGGGCGAGAGGGGGTCAATCCTCCTCCAGGGGACAACCCCCGTGTCGCGGCGCGTGATCCGCGGAGGCGCGAGGGGGGACGCCGGGGCGCGGCGCAGGCGGCGCGCCAAGGCGGCTCGGAGCGCCCCGCGCGTGTCGCGCTGGACAGGCCCGCCCTCCGACGTCGGACGATGTCGAGCGCCCAAGGTGCCTCACCCCGTCCTCGCGACTCCCGCGCTGGCCCTCGACACGCGCGGCGCCCAAAGCGCTGCGTGGAGGGTGGTTGTGGAGGCCAAATGAAAGACTTTTTTTGAAGTCAAGAGTCGATGAGCCTCCCACGCGCCGCGCCGGCGGCCGCTGCGCGCCGGACGAGCGCAGCGCCGGCGAGCCGCGGGCGGGCCCGAGGGGCTGCGTTCGTCCACGCCGCGCGTCGCGGATCCTGATCCGTGGCGCCCGCGCGGCGCTGCGGCGGCGGGCGAGCGCTGTGCTGAGGGCGCGCGCCGTGCCGGCGGGCTCATCTGACGCGCCGAGGTGAGCCGATGGATGAAGATGCAGCGGATCGCGAGCCATCGCCGCACGAAAGGCACGCTTGTGCCCGGGTTCCCCACCTGATCATCGGATGGCGCACATGAATGACGCGAGGAGGGAAGGCAGCTCGCCAAATTTCTCCGAACGCCCCTGCTCCGCGTGGAGTAGCATCGCTCAACTCGTCGACGAAGGGGCAACATGCATAAGGCACGCAAGAACCTTACCCATTTCACGATGGATGGCTTCCACGGCTTCCGGAGCCGTTTCGATGACGTGAAGCTGGCGCAAGAGCTCCTGGAGGAGATACCCGGGGTGCTCCGGCTGAAGCCGGTGATGCCTCCGTTCATGCTCCCGTACTACAACGGCGTCGTGGCCGAGGACTGCGGCATCAGCGCCTTCGTGCTGCTGCTCGGCGGCCACCTCACCATCCACACCTTCAGCTTCCGCGAGTGTTTCTTCGCCGATCTGGTGTACCCGGGGACGTTCGATCCCCAGCGAGTCCAGATGATGCTCCAGACGACGCTCCCGTGCCGGAGCGTGTTCACGCAGACGGTCGATCGCGGCGAAGGGGGAGATCTCCAGGCGCGCAGGGGGCACGAGATCGTGAGCCCCGAGGCCGACTTCGGCCCCCACCTCTTCCTGCAGTTCAGCCCGTACCGCGGCCCCACGTCGCTCGACACCCTCTTCGACATCTTCGATCACCTGCCCGCGAAGATCGGGATGACGCCGATCATGCGCCCCATCGTGGTGAAGACCGCGACGCGCGATGGGGCGCCGGTGATCAGCGCGATGGTGATGATCGCGGAGTCGCACATCACGCTGCACATCTTCCCTGACAGCGATGAGGCGTTCTTCGACCTCTTCAGCTGCAAGTTCTTCGACGTGGATCCGGTCGTGAGCGTGCTGGCGGAGCAGTTCGGCGGCAACGTGACCGAGAAGGTGCTCGTCCCTCGCGGCCAGCGCTATCTGCAGCTCAGGACCGAGCGCCCGCACGTGATGGGCCACGTGAACCAGTGGCTCGCGTCGGCGCACCCCGGCGTCTACTCGCGGCTGCCGACCGACGGCGGCCCGCTCGGGCCGAAGCCCTCGAAGGGCTGAGCTTCAACTCCAACCATTCGTCGTCCTCGCTCGCGACGGCGGGCCCTCTCGACCAGCTGGAGACCAGCTGGATGCCAACTGATGATAGCGGCGCTCCTCAGCGCTCATGCGCCGACATCGGCGCAGGGGCGATGTCCGTCCGTGCCGCCATATCGCACCTCGGTGCTCGATGACCCCTGCGTTCCTTTGGGGATGTACGCGACCCGATGGGCTCGATGTGCGTAATGTGTGCAATGTGCGCGATGTGCGCGATGTGCGCAATGTGTGCAATGTGCGCAGACTCGCGACTCGCGACGTGAGACTCGCACGTGACGGAGAGCACTTTGTTTCCCTTGCAGAGGCAATCAAGGCGGCGTAGTGATCTAGTTACGCCATTCGGGCGAGTTTCCCGCCGGAGCTGACGGACCCACCGGCCCGGGCTTGTGCGAGAAGGAGTAGCAGAGGTATGCCCCTGCACACCGGACAGATGGTGACGCCTTCGCTGAGGCTCGTGCGCATCCTCCGGCGCGGCGGGATGGGGAGCATCTGGGTCGCCGATCGCCTTCCGCTGAAGGCTCAGGTGGCCGTGAAGTTCATGTCGCCCGAGTACGCGGACGACCCTGGCTACGTGGAGCGGTTCCGGCGAGAAGCGGTCGCCGCGGCGCAGATCACGAGCCCCCATGTCGCGCAGGTCATCGATCACGGGTTGACGGCGGAGGGCATGCCGTACATCGCGATGGAGCTCCTTCGCGGGGAGGACCTGAGGGCCCGTATCAGCCGCCAGGGCCGGCTGCCGCTCGGCGAGGTGGCCCGCATCGTGGCGCAGGCGGCCAAGGCGCTCGGACAGGCGCACCGTCTCGGCATCGTCCACCGCGACATCAAGCCCGACAACCTGTTCCTGGCCGAGGTGGATGGGGAGACCTTCGTCAAGGTGCTCGACTTCGGTATCGCCAGGCGGGTCCGGGACCTTCGGGTCACGTCGACGGGGAACGTCGTCGGGACGCCGCTCTACATGAGCCCGGAGCAGCTCGTCAGCCCGAGGGACCTCGATTTTCGCGCGGATCTGTGGTCGCTCGGCGTCGTCGCCTACCACGCGATCACGGGGCGGACCCCGTTCGCCGGAGAGACGCTCGCGGCGCTCACGCTGGCCGTGCACAGGGGGAGGTTCACGCCGCCCAGCGCGCACCGGGCCGACGCGCCGACCGCCGTCGACGAGTGGATGGCGAGGGCCCTGCAGCAGGACCCGAGCGCGCGCTTCGGGTCGGCGAAGGAGATGGCCGACGCGCTCGAACGGGCGCTGTCGTCGCGCAAGTGGGGCACCGAGACGCCGGCTCCGGCGGCCCGGGACGCGGGCGTGGCGAGCGCGGTCGAGGCGCCGCCCGTGAGCTCGCAGGACGGCGTGGTCACCCGGCGCAACCCTGTCCAGACATCCCCGTCGATACCGGTCGTGGAGGCGGATCTCTGCGAGGACGACAACGCCGATGGCACGACGGCGGTCCTGGGCACGACCGCGCGCCGCAAGAAGCGCAGGGCGCCATCCGCGCGGTTCGCGGCCGTCGCCGCGATCGGCGCCGCGCTGGCCTGCGCCAGCCTGTTCTTCGGCGTCCGCCTCGCCGCGCCCGCAGCCGACAGCGCCGAGCTCGCCGCCGTTGCCCCCCGCGGCGCCCTGGCGGCCACGACCGAGGCGACGCTCCTCGCCAGCGTCGTCGAGGCGCCCCGGCCGCTGCTCGCGCCGGAGCTCCAGGAGCCGGTCCAGGCCGGTGCGGCGCGGCCCGAGAGCGAGCCCGCCAGCGAGGCCTCGCGGCCGACCTCGAAGAAGAAGCCCTCCGCGCGCCCCGCGCGATCCCCCGGGCGGATCAAGACCACGCCGTCCAGCGTGCGGCACACCCGACGCATCAAGCCTTTTCCCCGCAACGACATCGCGATGCACCGGTAGCGCTGCCAGCGCTGCTCATCGCGATGCACGGGGTGCGCTCCCGGCGCTGCTCAGGGGAGCGCGGGCAACCCGGGCTCGTCGACGCGCGCGGCGCGCGCCCTCAAAGCTGGCTCGGATGCGATTCAGCTGCTGAGGGCCCTTGTCCAGGGCGCCGCGCCGTCGCGCGCAGCGCCTCCGCGGTCGCCTGGTCTGCGGGGAAGAACGACTCGACCGCGAGCTCGGACAGGGTGACGTCGATCGGGGTGCCGAAGACCATGGTCGTGCTCAGGAAGCTCAGGATACCGCCCTCCGTCCTGAGCCTGAGCGGCACCGCGATGGCGACCGGGTCGGGCTCGCGGACGGGCTCCGGGCGCCTGGATCCTTCCGGTGATGGATAGCGGCTGAGCTCTTCGAGCAGCGTCACGAGGGCGGGATCGGAGCTCACCTCGATCTGGCGGCGCAGGCGGGTGAGGAGGTGCGCGCGCCACTCGCGTGAGTTCTCGATGCGCGGCGCGAGGCCCCCTGGGTGCAGGCTCAGGCGCAGCACGTTGATGGGGGGCCGGAGGAGCGCGGCGTCGGCGCCGGCCAGGAACGGGCCGATGGCGGCGTTCGCGGCGACCAGCGTCCACTGCCGATCGATGGCGACGGCCGGAAAGGGCTCGTGGCAGGCGAGCACGAGATCGACCGCCTTGCGCGCCGCCGCGAGCGCGGGATCGTCGAGGCTGCGCTCCGGATAGACGGGCGCGTATCCCGCCGCCACGAGGAGCTGATTGCGGTCGCGCAAGGGCACGTCGAGGCGCTCCGCCAGTCGGACCACCATCTCGCGGCTCGGCTGTGCGCGGCCGGTCTCGAGGAAGCTCAGGTGGCGTGTCGAGATGTCGGCCTCACAGGCGAGATCGAGCTGGCTCATTCGACGGCGCTGGCGCCACTCGCGCAGGAGACCTCCGATCGGCGGGTGTGAGCTCATCATCGCGAGTCGACCCTAGCACGCCGGGAAATGACGCCCATTACCTGGGAGGTAATCGACCCCATGCCGGCGGCACCTCAAGGTGAGCCGCATCAGGGACGCCGCGGACACCCGGCGCGCCACGCGCGTCCGCTGCGCGGCAGATCTCGCCCGCAGCGGGGCGATGAGCCCTGACCGCGGGGCGACGAGCCCCGACCGCGGGGCGACGAGCCCCGACCCCAACGAAAGGAGCCCACCATGTCGTTCGTGATCTCGCCTCACTTCCTGCGCCGTGTCCTCCTCGCCGACGCGGCGCTCAGCGGCGCTGCCGGCCTGCTCATGCTCTCGGCCGCGGCGCCCCTCGCCGGCCTGACCGGCCTCCCCGAGGCGCTGCTCCGCTGGGCAGGCGCGAGCCTGCTCCCGTTCGCGGCGCTCGTCGCGTGGCTCGGCACGCGCGAGCGTCCGGCGCGGGGGGCGGTCGTCGCCGTCGTCGTCGCGAATGCGCTCTGGGTCGTCGACAGCGTGCTCCTCCTCGCGCTCGGCTGGTTCGAGCCGAACGCGCTCGGCTACGCCTTCGTCGCGGTGCAGGCGCTCGCCGTGGCGCTCTTCGCCGAGGCGCAGGTCATCGGGCTGCGCCGCGCGCAGGCGCCCGCCTGATCGCCCGGATCACGCTGGCGCAGAACGCGCGCGTGATCGCGGCGTCGACGCGCATCCCCGGCGGCTCACCGGCTGCCTACTTCCTCCGCTCGGCCTCGACGGCCGCCTGCACGGCAGGGCGGACGCCGACGCGCTCCTTGTAGCGGCCGAGGACGGGCCAGCCGCCGAGATCGACGCCCGCGAACCTCGTCCAGGTCAGCACGGTATAGAGGTACGCGTCCGCCACCGTGAACTGCTCACCGAAGAGGTACGTCGTGCCCTCGAGGCGGTGGGCCACGTAGGCGAAGCGCCGGCCCAGGATCGCCCTCGCCGCGTTCTTCTGCTCGTCCGTCGCCCTCGGCTTGAAGAGGGGCGAGAACTGCTTGTGCAGCTCGGTGCTGATGAAGCTCAGCCACTCCTGCAGCCGGTAGCGGCCCAGGGTGCCGGCCGGGGGCGCGAGCCCGGACTCGGGCCTCCGATCGGCGATGTACTGGACGATCACCGGCCCCTCGGTGAGCACCTCGCCGCCCTCGATCTCGAGCGCGGGGACGTAGCCCTTGGGGTTGATCAAGGTGAAGTCGGCGCCCGAACGGGTCTTCTTCGTGCCGAGGTGGACTTGCTCGAGCTCGAACTGGAGGCCTGCCTCGCGCAGCGCGATGTGCGGGGAGAGCGAGCAGGCGCCAGGGCTGAAATAGAGCTTCATCGTGTTCGTGACAGGAGCAGCGCGAGGCGTGCGGGGCGCGATCGCTACTTCAGCGTGTCGGGATCGACGCCGAGCTCCCGGAGCCTCGCCGCCAGCCGCGTTGCCCGCTGCTCAGCGGACGCGGCGCGCTGCTCGGCGGACTCGGCCCGCTCCGCGAGCTCCTTGCCAGCAGGCACGAGCTCTCCCTCGGGGGTGAAGAAGCGGAGCTGCCCCGCCTCGACGCCGAGAAAGAGCTCGAGCTGAGCGCTCCAGAGGCGTCCGGAAGCATCGGGGGAGAGCGGCTCGTACTGCCCGTCGACGAGGTGGAAGCCCGTGAGCTCGAGCGTCTCGGGATGGAACCAGAAGTAGTCGGGCGTCCGGAAGACGTCCTGGTAAATCTGCTTCTTGAGGCCGCGATCGGTGCTTTCGGTGCTGTCCGCGAGCACCTCCACGATCACGTTCGGGTACCGGCCGTCTTCTTCCCAGACGACCCAGCTCTTGCGCGCCCTCCGCTCGGTGCCGAGCACGACGAAGAAATCCGGGCCCCGGAAGTGCTCGGTCTTGAGCTGCCTGGGGCTGAAGTAGATGGTCAGGTTCCCCGCGGCGAAGAAGTCGGCCCGGTCCTTCCAGAAGAGCTCCAGGCTCTCGAGCAGCAGGATCATCTGGACGAGGTGCTGGTAGCTCTCCATCGGCGGCTCGTTGCTGTACAGATCGCCCGGCGGAGCGACGACGCTCGGGTCGACGATCTCCGCCGGCATCGCGAAGGCGAGGGACGTCATGCCGGAAGCCTGCCGGAGGATCCACTTCGCAGCAAGGTCCGCGTAGCCGCTCCGTAGCCGCTCGACAGCGTACGGATCGCGGGAGCGCTCATTTCGAAATCCGCCATCCGGCGGAACCCCTGTCAGTGTGCCTGGTGTTCGTCCTGCCCGGCCAGCGCAGCGTCCGTCGCAGCCACACGTCGGCGCGCTGGTTGACGTGCGCGCCGCGCGCTCAAGCTCAGCTCGCTCGCGTACGGCCGAGCGACGAGCGCCCTCGGCGCCGGCTCGGCGCCGGAGCGCTGCTCGTGGGCGAAAGCGCGCCCTCGCGCGCTCCTGTTCCTCGCCGCGCGCCTCCTGGAGATCGGCGGCGGTCGCCTCGTGCGTCCCTGGCTGCGCGACGAACGAGGTTGTCACGGCGTGCGCGCGCAGCGCACGCCGACGCCGTAGTCTCCGCGATAGTTCCCGGGATCGTACGAGACCGCCGAGCGATTCGACGACAGGAGGTACGGCATCAACCCCGTGTGGAAGCCGCCGCCAGGCAGCACCCGATTCGTGCCGCCGGTGAGGTTTGCGCAATCCTCGCAGGGGCTCGCGTAGTTCGCATAGACGTCGAGGTTCCACTCCCACACGCTGCCCGAGAGATCCCACTGTCCAAAACGCCCGACGCCGAGCGGGGTGCTCCCGACGTCCGGCACGTTGACGACGCCCGTGCAATTGCCTCGCCGACCCGTCGGATAGTAG
The DNA here is from genome assembly GCF_051473855.1 of Sorangium sp. So ce375. Taxonomy (NCBI): domain Bacteria; kingdom Pseudomonadati; phylum Myxococcota; order Polyangiales; family Polyangiaceae; genus Sorangium; species Sorangium sp. So ce375. The sequence continues at coordinate 5,582,225 of NZ_CP150335.1, read as the reverse complement.
CAATCGTAGATCGCAACCTGGTTGCCAGAACCGGGATCCTTCGAGCCCCAGGGATACATGCGCTGCTCGTCTCCGCCGGCGGATGCGTATTTCCATTCGGCCTCGGTCGGCAGAAAGCCGCCGTCCCAGATGCAGAAGGCGTGCGCTTCGTACCAGTTCATGAACGTCAGCGGCAGCATCTCGTTGTCGCCGGCCTTGTTCGTCCAGGTGCCGTATACGGTCGGGGTCAGGTTCTTGGTCCACGTGGCTGCTGCGCCCGGGCCCGTCGGAATGTACCTGTCCCAGCTCGAGTTCCAACCAGGCTCGAAGCTTCCTCGCTTCCCGCTGTCGGCCACACCCTGGCCGTCGTTCAAATGCGTGTGCTTGCCGCTGCCAGCCGCGGGCGGGGAGCCGCCGGCGACCAGGTAATCGACGTACTGCCGGAAGCGGCCCACGGTCAGCTCGTACTTGTCCAGGCGAAACGAGCTCACCGTCGCGGGATCTCTCGTGTTTGTCGCTCCGCTGCCGTTGTTGCTGTACGTTCGATAGAACGTGCCTCCCGTGACCAGCAGGCTCGTGCAGCAGCTCTCGTTGCCGTCCGGCCCGCACGTCGAGAGCCCCGGTCCGCCGGGCGCGCAGCTCGGCGGCTCATCGCTCGTGCTGCCGCCGGACCCGCCGCTCCCACCGCTTCCGGCCGAGGTCGCGTCGCCGCTCTGACCGCCCGTGGGGTTCGCGCCGCCGGATGCAGCCGCGCTGTTTCCGCTGCTGCTCGCGGCATTGCCGCTGCTCGTGGCATTGCCGCTGCTCGTGGCAGCGCTGCTGCTCGTGGCAGCGCTGCTGCTCGTGGCACCGCCGCTGCCGAGCGCGTCACCCGAGCTCGAACCATCGGTGCTGTCGCTGCCGCACGCTGCAGCTCCGAGCGCGAGCGCGAGCGCGGCGCACCACTGCCGCCTGCCCTCACGGGACGCGTCGGCTTCCGCGCACGAAGCCAGCGCGAGCGCTGTGCTGCGAGCCGCCGCGTCGAATCGGAGCTGGGTTGTCTGCCGCCTGCGGATCATGTGTGGAAAGTACCCCACTTGATCTACTGTGTCTCCACCGAAATCGCAGACAGCGACGCTCAGTGATTACCGTTGTAATTTTGCTGTCCGATGCGTCGGCCTTTAACGGTCTGCACGTCGGGCCCAGGCGGTGGCGCTGCCGGCGAAGGTTGGCAGTGTGGCGGCAACTTGGTTGTTGCGTCGCCTTTGTGCGCAATTCATGTGATGCTGTAGCATTCGCGTGTCGCCGGCGCTCTCTCTGGCCCAGCACCATGGCGAGCTCCGGCCGACGTCGAGTGCGGGGCGCGAGTCGGGTAGGGCTCACGCGAGCGGCGAGAGGTGAGGGGCACCGGCGAGGCGCAAGGCCCCCCGGCCGCGCTACACCTCTGGCAAGGCCCATCTCCACCGAATGCGCTAACATGATGGGCATGCGCGTCATTGATGTCACGGTCGAGAGTGGCGATGCCGACGAGATTAACACCTTCCTTGAAGAGCGAATCGAAGCATTCAATGTCTCTGCGACGGGCATCGCGGATGGCATGCCGCTGCACGCTCGCGTCGTAGATGCCAACGGGCTCGTCATCGCGGCCATGAGCGGGCATACGTGGGGCGGATGTTGCGACATCGTCCTGTTGTGGGTGCATGAGGCTCACCGCGGTCGGGGTCTCGGTACAGCGCTTGTGCATGCAGCAGAGGCGGAGGCGGCTCGCCGAGGCTGCTCGCAGGTGACTCTGGCGACCCACACATTCCAGGCGCCAGCTTTTTATGAGAAAATGGGCTACACGCAGGTCGGGGCCATACTCGACTATCCGAGGGGATACGCCAAGATCCACTATGTGAAACGCCTAGAGCCCCAAGCGGGTTGAGAATCGTCTAAATTCAATGAGTTGCAAAGCCCAACGATCCGCCGGGGAGCAAGCTCCAAGGATAAGGGAGTACGGGAAAGAGAATAACCGCAAGGGCGCAAGGGGCGCAAGGGATGAGGGATGAGAGATGAGAGATGAGAGATGAGAGATGAGAGATGAGAGATGAGATAGTTTCCTGTCTTCCCCTTGCGCCCCTCGCGCCCTTGCGGTTGTTCTTCTCTTCTGTTGATTTCCCCGAAACTCTAATGTGAATGGTGTGCCAGGCGGGCCGCGAGAGGTCTAGCCGCGGCCACGTACGGCGGTCGGGTACAAGGCTGCCGTCCGGCGCGAGCAGGTGGAGACGGGGCATTCGGGGGGGCACTCGGGGCCGTTTGCCAGTCCCCATAGCGACGACGGACAGCTCGCCACGCGCGCCCCCGCGGCCGGCCGGATCCCCTCCGCCGCCTGCCGCCGCCCGAGGCTGGGTCGGGTCGCTGGGTCGCGCCGCTGCCGCGGCATACACTCCCTTCGCATGTCCTCCGGATCGCCCACGCCGCTCACCGCAACCGGCTTCAGCGCGCTGATCGAGCGCGCCCGCCTGCTCGCGACGCTCGTGCTCGCCCCTTCGGCGAACGCCACCGATCAGGCCGCGTCGGTCCCCCGAGAGCACATCCGCGCGCTCGCGGACGCCGGTCTCCTCGGGATCGCGACGCCCGCGTGCTACGGCGGTCACGGCGCCCCGCCGCGGGTCGCGCGCGAGGTCCTGGAGATCCTCGCCGGCGCCTGCGGGGTGACGGCGTTCGTCCAGATGCAGCACGCCGCCGCGTGCCCGCTCATCGCGCGCGGCGACAACGAGGCGCTCAAGGAGCGCGTCCTGCCTCGCTTCGCCTCCGGCGAGCGCTTCTGCACCGTGGGCTTCTCGCACGTCCGCCGCCCGGGCCCGCCGATGGTCAGGATCGAGCCCGATGGTGACGGGTTCCGCCTCGACGGCACCGTGCCCTGGTTGACCGGCCATGGGATCGCCGACGATGCGGTCCTCGCCGGCGCGCTCCCCGATGGCCGCCTGATGTACGTCCTGACGTCGCTGGAGGCGAGCGATTCCATCGAAGCTTCGCCGCCGCTGCGCCTCAGCGCGATGAACGCCTCGGCCACGGTGTCGCTGACGCTGCGCGATCTGCGCGTCGGCCCCGAGCAGGTGATCGCGACCCTGACGCGCGAGCAGCAGGCCGCCCGCGACGTGGCGGGCCTGCTCACGCCGTCGGCGCTCTCCCTGGGCGCGGCCGGCGCCGCCGCGGCCCTGCTCGCGGAGCTGGCCCAGCGCCGCGGCAGCGCGCGCCTGGCGGGCGCCGCGCGGGCGTTCGAGGACGAGAGAGAGGCCGCCCGCGCCGAGGTCGATGCATGGGCGGACCAGCCGGAGGTGGAGGCTCATGGAGAGCACGCGGTCCGCGTTCGCGCCTGGTGCATCGATCTGGGCGTCAGGGCCGCGCACGCGGCGGTCGCCGCGACCGGCGGCAGCGCCAACCTCCTCGACCACGCAGCGCAGCGCCTCTTCCGCGAGGCGATGCTCTATTCGCTCACGGCCCAGACGCGCGACCTGCAGACAGCGACGGTGGAGCGGCTGCTCGAACGGGCGACCCGCCCCGGATCGGGGTAACGACCGCGTTGACAGCGGGAGGAGGGTCGGCGAGGCGGGGGACGCGGTGGTGCCGAGGGCCTCCTCAAAAAAGTTGCGACCTCTCCCGAGGCGCTCCATGGCTGGACCTCGATGGCGGGTCAGAGCAGCAGCGCGCGCCCGCCGCCCTCGCCGGGCGTCCTCGGCGCTTCTGGAGGCCGCATGAAGCACCCGACGCCCCCCGTTCCCTGGTCCCCGCCCACCTGGCTGACGCCCGACAGGATCGTGCTCGCCGCGGTCGTCGCGTTCGCGGCGGCGGCGGCGCTGCCCGCGGTCTGGGGGATCCCGACAGCGCGCCACGGGATCGAGATCCGGCCGGGCGCCGTCGCGGTGGTGGCCCTCTCGACGGCGTTGCTCAGCTCGATCCTGGTCCGCTTCGCCGTGCGCGCGACGACCCCTCGAGCCGCGGCGCTGCGGTGCGTCGGGGGCGGCGCGCTCGCTGGCGCGCTCAACGCCGGCCTGTCGTTCGCGGGCATGGGCGTCCTCACGCACGGAGATGGGAGCCGCGCCTTCGGGGAGTTCGTTCTGGGCTCCCTGTTCGGCAGCATCTTCGGGGGGCCGCTCGGCTTCGTCTTCGGGGCCTCGTACGCCGTCGTCGTCGTGAGCGCCGTGCGCGCGCGGCTGGATCCTTCGCACGACGGCCCGGACCGGGTGCTCACGACCGTTGGTGTGTGGCTCTTCCTCGGGGGAGCGTGCGCGGAGCTCGCCCGGCAGGGGGCACCCGTGGCGGTGTCGCCGTCGCGCCTCGCCGTCCTCGGGCTCGGGCTGGCCGTGCTCGGCGCGGCGCGGCGGTACGCCCGACGGGCATGGCTGGCGCGCGTTGTCGCGGGCGCCGAGCCCGCGTGGCAGCTCGACGTGCTCCGCGGCGAAGAGCAGGGGGCGGGGCTCCTGCCGCTCGTCCGGCCCGGCGGGCGGCTCCAGGACGGCGTGCTGCTGTACAAGGCGCCTGGGCACGATCGGTACCGCAGCGTCGCGCCGAGCACGCCGGCCGCGCTCACCACCCTTCCCGAGGCTCGCTCGGCAGGCTGAGGGCGACCCGACCCAGGTTGGCGACCGGACCCAGGTCAGGGCGACCCGGCGGCTCTCTCCCGCCATCCTTGGCTTCGTCCCCCCGATCTGAGCGACTCGCTACGTCGATTCCTGCGGATCCGCGCGGCCGTCGGCGCCGCCCGCGCCGCCTGGACCGTACGCGCCGACAAAGTCCCGCAGCTTCCGGGTCTGGTAGCTGCGTGCCAGCGTCGTGAGCTGCTCGATCCAGGGTCTGAGCCGCGGATCGTGCTGCGCTATCCGCTCCGCCTCCTCCAGGATCTTGTGGACGAGCCCCTTCTTCGCGAGCGCCGACAGGATCGCCAGCTCATCGGCCGGAGGCGGCGCGAGGTGTCCGCCGCCTTCGGGCTCCTTCGCCGGCGCATCCCGAGCGGGGGCCTCATCGCGGCGGAGCCACTCGATGCCCAGCAACCGCGATATCTTGTCCAGGAGCGCGCTCGCCACGATCGGTTTGGGCAAGAAGTCATCGCAGCCGGCGCTGGCGCACTGCTGCCGCTCGGCCTCGGACACGCTCGCCGACGAGGCCAGGATGGCGACCTGCCGGAGCTCGGGCGTGAGCCTGAGTCGACGCGCGGTCTCGTAGCCGTCCATGTCCTTCATGTACACGTCCAGCAGGATGAGGGCCGGCGCGCGCAGCGCCGCCGTGCGCAGCGCCGCCTCGCCGCCGTCCGCCTCGCACAGATCGAAGCCGAGCGGGCCGAGGAGCTCGCGTACCACCGCGCGATTGTCGGAATTGTCGTCCACGATGAGTATCGTGCGGCGCTCCCCCTGATAGCCGACGATCGTGTCCCACCCCCTGGCTTCGCCTGGGCTCGTCGCGAGCTGCGCCTCGGCGAGCGGAAGCGTCACGGTAAAGACGCTGCCCTCGCCGACCTCGCTTTGCACCTCGATCGCGCCACACATCTGTTGCACGAGCTTCTCCGTGATGGCGAGGCCGAGCCCTGTGCCCTCGCTCTTCGCGCTCTGCTCCCCCACCTGCTCGAAGGGCTCGAAGATGCGCGACAGGTGCTCCGGGGCGATCCCGGGACCCGTGTCCTCGACCCGGAACCGCACCATCCGCCCTGCAGGGACGGTCTCCTCCAGCACCTCGACACGGAGGGACACACCTCCCCGCTCGGTGAACTTGATGGCATTGCCGAGGAGGTTCAAGAGCACCTGCATCAGCCGCTTCTCGTCGGCACGGACGGCCTGAAGCGCAGGACCGCGGAGCTCGTGAGAGAACGTGATCCCCTTCGCTTCGGCGCGCACCCGGCACAGGTCGACCACCGTCCGCACCAGCGCGGGCAACCGGAACTCCGTCAGGACGGAGTCCATCTTGCCCGCCTCGATCTTGGCGAGGTGCAGCAGGTCATTGATGAGCGAGAGCAGGTGCTCGCTCGACTTCTGGATGACCCGCAGGCCCTCCCGCCACGCCGGCGGGACATCGGGCGTTCGCTCCAGGATCTGGGCATAACCCATGATCCCGTTGAGCGGCGTTCGCAGCTCGTGGCTCATGCTGGAGAGAAAGTCGCTCTTGGCCTGGCTGGCGCGCTCCGCGGCCTCCTTCGCGATGCGGAGCTCGACGGTGCGCTCCTTGATCTTGGCCTCCAGGTCCCGGTACAGGAGGGCGTTCTCCACGGCGATGGCGGCCTGCCCGGCGAGCACCGACAGGAGCTCTACCCGCCGCTCGGGGAACGCCGCAGGCACCTCGCGATGCTCGAGGTAGAGCACGCCCAGGAGGCGCCCTCGATGCGACAGGGGAAGCGAAAGGAGCGAGAGCACGGCGCGCGAGGCCAGGTGTGGATCGGACGCGAAGCGCGCGTCAGACCTGGCGTCGTCCACAACGACCGGCTCGTTCGTGCGCGCCACGTAGTGCGCCACCGTCCTCGCCACATCGCTGCTCTGAGAGAGCGGCTCGGACAGGCCCGTCTCGATGTGGCCCCCCTCCACCGAGAGCCGCGCCACGACCGAGAGCTCTTCGCCTTCGCCCAGCAGCAGCACGCCGCGCTGCGCCCCGGCGCTCTCCAGCACGAGCTCCATCAGACGCCCGACGACCCGCTCCGGGTCGAGCTCGCTCGACAGCGCCCGCGCCGCGCGCACCGCGGTGTTCACGTCGAGCTGCGCGCCGCCCGTGACTCCCGTGGTGGTCAGCGTGGCGACGCCCGTCGTGCGGCGGCGCTCCGCCGTCGCGGGCCGGACAGGCGCGCGGAGCAGGGCGGGCCACCTCGCCTCCAGGTGGGCCACCACGGCGTGCGCTTCCCAGCGAACATAGGCGTCCCTGGCCTCGCGCAGGTACAGCGCGGCGATACGGCTCCTGCCCGCCTCGAGGTGAAACTCGGCGCAGAGCTGAGCAGCCAGGGCTTCGATGTGAAAGAACCGCTGCTCGCGCGAGAGCTCGATGGCCTCGTCGTACCTGGCCATGGCTTCGTCGGTCTTGCCCTGCACGCGGGCGTGCTCGGCCTCGAGGAGGCGCAGCTTGTGCAGGAAATTGTCCGCGCTCCCCTCGGCGAAGTACCTCAGCCGCGCGAGGCCTTGCTCGATGTCCTCGCTGAGCCCGGCCCGCTCCGCCGCGTCCGCGGCCTCCGGCCAGCACCTCGCGGCCGCGAGCGCGAGCCAGAGCGGTATGTCCGTGACCGGGGGAAAGCCGAAGATGGACAGGCGGAACTGCTCGGCCTCCCGTGCCCGCGAGAGGGCCTTCGGGTACGCGCCGGTGACGATGAACAGGTGCGTCTCGAGGATGCGAGCCAGCTCGGCTGCCATCCCGTCTCCGTCGGCCAGGAGGGAGCGCGATCCTCGTGCGAGCGGCTCGCCCGACAGGAGCCTCCCCGCGCCGTCGGCGGTCGTCAACAGGTCGCACCACGATGCGATCGCCTCGAAATAGTGTGTCCCGAGCGCGGTCCCCGCGCGCTGCATCAACCCCCAGCGCGCCGCCCGGTGCGCCTCGAGCTGCCCGAGCGGCTGGCCGCGCCACACTCGGTAATAGAACAGGTCGCCCTCCAACCCCCAGCTCATCCCCTGGAACGAGCCGACCTTCAGGCCGGTCGCGCAGGTTCGCTCGAAGATGGGCGCCATTTCGTCCGCGGGGCGGGAGTAGGCCGTGTACTGCCCATGGAAGGACAGACACTCTGCCAGAAAGGGCGACGCGACACGCTCGGCTGCGCGCACGCCAGGGCTGACCCAGCACGCGGCGCGACGATACATGCCTGTGGTGAGCGACCAGACGTTCGCGAAGCAAACGATGATGAAGGGTGAGACCGGCGTGAGCACGCGCCGCTCTCGCACCCTCAGCACGGCGCGAGCGATCACGAGCCCGGACAGCATCGGCTGACCGCCGATCGCCGCACACACCATGAGGTGCATCGTCAGCGCATCGATGAGCACCTGCTCCGGGGAGGGATCGAGCGGCATCCGTTCGAACGCGTCCGGGTCGAGCTCGAACCATCGATCCAGCTCGGCGGACTCCTCGAGGAGCGCGGCGCCGCGCGCATCGTCCGCGTCCGGGAATGCGATGTCCTGCTCCGTGAGCGCGGCGAGCCCGAGCTCGACCCCTCGCGCGAACTGGCCCGCCGCCTGCGCGCAGCGGACGCGGATCTCGTGCGCCGAGAGCCTTGTGAGCGCCGGCAGCGGCATGGCGAGCAGCCGCGCGCACCGCGCCTCGACGTCGTCGAACTCTCGCAGCAGAAAGGCCGCCTCGATCCGCTCGAGCGCGAGCTCCGCGCACAGCGGCGCGTCCTTGCGCCAGGCGTCCTCGCCCAGCAAGTCCTGCGCGGTCTCGACGAGGCTCACGAGGAGCCGGTACGAGCTCGCCGCCTTCGCGGCGCGCGCGGCCTCGAGGTTCAGCCGCGCCAGCGCCTCGCGCTCGCCTGCGGAGTCCATCCGCGCCGAGCCCAGGTTGAGGTGCCGCACCAGCTCGAGGAGCTCTTGCGGTGCGCCCCCCTGCGTCCGATGCCGCGCCCACAGCCGCCGGCCGATCTCCAGGTGCGCCAGGACGCGCTGCGCCGGCGGGGCCCGCTCGTAGCACGCCTGCTGCACGCGGTCGTGCAAGAAGCGGTATTCAGCGTCGGGCGCTCCTTCTCCGGCTCCGGCTCCGGCTCCGGCTCCGGCTCCGACCTCTCCCAGCGCCTGCGCGGTCCGGTAGGCTCCATCGGCCGGCACCACCAGCTCCTCCTGCAGGGCGGGCCAGAGCGCGCCGGTCACCCGGGCGCGCTCCCATCCGCTGAGCCGCTCCAGGTCGTGGAGGTGGAAAGCGTGCCCCGCGCACGCCGCGAGCCCCAGGAGCTGCTGTGTCGCTTCAGGCATCTCGAGCAGCTTGTCCGTCAAGAGGGCGACGACGTTGTCGGTCACCTGCGCCTGCTCGAGCTCCTTCTGGCCCCAGCGCCACGCGCCGCTCTCCGGGTCCCGCGCCACCTTGCCCTGCCGGTGCAGGGACAGCAGCAGCTGCTCCATGAAGAACGGGTTTCCTCGCGTCTTTTGCCACAGGATACGCGAGAGCGGCTCCACCCGCGCCGCCTCGCTGTCCAGCGCCCGCGCTGCCCACGCCTGCACGTGCTCCGCCGACAGGGGGTGCACCGACATCCTCGACACCCTCGCCCCGCTCTCCTCGACCGACGCCACGAGCCTCCACAGCGGGTGCTCAAGGGGCGCCTCGTTGTCGCGGTACGCCGCGAGCAAGAGGAGCTGTCTTCGCTCCGCGTCGGTCAGCAGCGTCCTCAGGATCTCCAGCGTGGCGCTGTCGGCCCACTGCATGTCGTCGAGGAACATCACGAGCGGCGCGTTCGGCGTCGTGACCGCCCGCACGAAGCTCAGCCAGGTCAGCTTCTGGCGCGCGAGCACCTGCTCGCCGTGCACCGGCGGCACCGGCGCGAGCTTGCCCATCACCAGGTCGAGCTCCGGCACCACGTCGGCGATGAGCCGGGCGTTGTCCCCCACGTCGGCCCTGATTCGCTCCTGCCACGCCGTGAGCGTCGGCTTCGGGCTCGCCAGCCACTGCTGCATCAGCGCCCCGAACGCTCGTGCCATGGCCGCGTAGGGCGTCGACCGCGCGAGCTGGTCGTGCTTGCCCGAGATCAGGAGCCCGCGCCCCGCACGCGCGATGTCCCGGTAGACGGTGCGCACGAGCGCCGTCTTGCCGATGCCGGACGGGCCGCCGATGAGCACGAGCTCCGCCGCGCCCTCGGCGGCGCGGGCGAAGGCTGCGCCCAGGAGATCGCGCTCGTGCTCCCGCCCGACGAGGACGTCCGGCAGCCGCAGCTTCTGCGAGAAATCCTTGTCCCCGAGCGTGAAGCGCTCCACCGCGCCCCGCTCGCGCCACGTGCGCAGCGCTCGCTCCAGGTCTTCCGCTGCCCCCTTGGCCGTCTGATACCGCCGGTCGGGGTTCTTCGCGAGGAGCCTGGACACGATCGCCGCGAGGCCCGGAGGCACGTCGGGGACGACCTCGTCGAGGGACGGCGGCTCCTTGGCCAGGTGCGCGTGCACCAGCGAGAGCGGGTCGCGCTCGGTGAACGGTAGCCGCCCTGAGAGCGCCTCGAAGAGCGTCACTCCGAGCGAGTACAGGTCGGTGCGGGGATCGAGCGCTCGCGCCGTGCGGCCCGTCTGTTCGGGCGACATGTACGCCAGTGTCCCCTCGAGCCCTTCGGGGAAGCTCGCCGCCGTCGCCTCCAGCGGCAGCGACGAGGCGATGCCGAAGTCGAGCAGCTTGATCTGCGTGTACGCCGCGTCGACGAGCACGTTCTGTGGTTTGATATCCTTGTGCGTGATCCCGGCCGCGTGCACGGCCTCGAGGGCTCGAGCAAGGAGCGCTCCCAGCCTCAGCCCCGCTTCCACCTGCAGGCGCCCGCGCTCGGCGAGCTGTAGATCCAGCGACCGGAAGCAGGGGTCCTCGATCACCAGCGCGGCCGTGCCGCCCCACAGCAGGAGCTCCCGCGCCCGCGCTACCCCCGACACACCTCCAAGCTGTGTCAGGATGTGGTGCTCATGCAGGATGCGCCCCGTCACGCGCGAGCTCGGCGCGGCCGCCACAGGGAGCTTGAGCACCACCTTGTCGCCGGAGGGACGATGGACCGCGCGGCACACGCGGGTCTCGGCCCCTTCGTGCAACACCTCCCCCACAACGTAGTCTCTCAGATCCATCCCGGTTCAGCTCCTCTTCGGGTCCGGCGGAGACGCCGGGCGAACAACGGAATTCTCCGGTACTTCAGAGCTCGAGCTTGTGCTGGCGGCGGCCGCGCGCCCGCAGCGCGTGCTCCACGCCCGACTGCAGGGTGGCCTTCGTCACGAGCTGATCGAGGTGCAGGTCGAGCGCCACGAACGTTTGCGCTACCTCTGCGCGGATCCCAGTGACGACCGTTCGCGTGCCGAGCAGCGAGAGCCCCATCGCCGCTTGCACGAGCATGCGTGCAACCGTCTCATCTACCGCTTTTACGCCGGTGATGTCAATGATGAGATAGTCCGCCCTGCGCTCGCTCGCTCCGCGCAGCGCTGTCTCGACCGCTTGTCCGGCACGCTCGACGTCCACCGTGCCGATGAGGGGCATCACGAGGACGCCCTCGATCATCGGAATGAGCGGAGCGGAGAGCTCGAGGAGCCGCTCCCGCTGGGCCGCGATGATCTGCTCTTGCAGCGCCGCCCTGGCCGCCTCGGCGCGCTCGCTCTGCATCAGCTGCTGCGAGAGCCGCGCGTTCGTGTCGCGCAGCATTTGCACGGCCTGCGCCAGCGCCTCTTCCGCCTTGGCGCGCTCCCGGATCTCCTCCGAGAGCCTCGTATTCCGCTCCTCGAGAGCCCGCGTTGCGCGCCGGAGCGAGATCTGGGTGTGCACCCGCGCCAGGAGCTCGGTCTTCTCGAACGGCTTTGTCACATAGTCGACTGCGCCCACGCGGAAGCCCTGGATCCTGAACTTCGCTTCAGCGAGCGCCGTCATGAAGATGACGGGGATGCTCTGCGTCGCCGGATCGGCCTTGATCCGCTGGCACGTCTCGAACCCGCTGAGGCCGGGCATCAGAGCGTCGAGCAAGACGAGGTCCGGCTGGGTCCGGCTGGCCAGCTCGATCGCCTCCTCGCCGTCGCGCGCGACAGCGACCTCCAGGCCATCAGAAATGAGCGCGCTCGACAGCACGGCCAGGTTGTCCGCGCTGTCGTCCACGATGAGGACGAGCCCGGAGAGCGGAGTTTCTTGCTCTGTCATCGATCTCTGCCGGTCTCAGTACGCTCGATCCAGCCTCGTGCGCCCGCTCGCCACGCCGCGGCGTATGGCGAACGAGCAGACACACACGTTGTGAGCTGGCGGCCCCAACACAGGAAATCTCCCTTCTCTCTTTTCGTACCACGGGCTGGCCAGCGTTGGCACGTCTTTGTCGGCGACAGAGCGGAAGGTCGTACGAGGTAGAAGAGAGGGTGGGCTGAGCCACACGGGTCGTCCCCATCATCGACCTACGCAGGAGGTGGGAGCTTCCCGTCTCGATACGAGGTCCCATGTCGGCTCTCCTCACTCGCTTTCCTTCGCGAAGGAGGCGCCCGCTCGCTCTTCGGCGCTCACGCTCCATCCCCATCTCCCGCGCAGCAGCTCCTCACGCTCGGGCGTCGTGTGCGCTCCCGGCGTCAAGCTCGACCCGGCGGGCCATGGGATACGGAGCAGACGATTCGGCAGCAGCCCATACCGGGAAGCAGGAACCGAGATCGCGCTCGACGCGCGTGGCAACATCCTCCTCGGCGGCGAAGGCCGCCGCGGCTCCATCGCGTCCGCCCGCGCCCCAGGGCGGCGGCGCACGGTGGCATGTCCATCCGGGGCCGTCCCCCGGCCGGCGCCGCGCGAGCAGCTGCCGGGGTTCCGCGGGCGCAGCGCGCCGCGCGGCGGGCGTCCGCCATGGTGCAGCCAATGGCCGGACCGCCCCGCGGCCCCCGCGCATCCCACGAAAGCCTGGACTGCTCCGAGCGCCGAGGCGCGCTCGGAGCAGTCCAGGCGCCGGGCGGCGGGGGAGGGTGCGCGAAGGGGCGCGCTTCGCGAAGAAGTAGGTTAGAGTGCGCGCCATGCCTGATTTCGCCAAGCTCGCCGCCGCGGCCTCGATCGCCCGCGGCCTCGCCATGGATGCCGTCCACGCCTGCTCGTCCGGTCACCTCGGCCTACCGCTAGGGGCCGCCGAGATCGGTGCCGCGCTTTACGGCGACCTTCTCCGCCACGATCCGAGCGAACCGCACTGGTTGAACCGCGATCGCTTCGTCCTGTCCGCTGGCCACGGCAGCATGTTCCTCTACGCCTGGCTGCACCTCTCGGGCTATCCGGTGTCGCTCGACGACATCCGCCGCTTCCGGCAGTGGGAGTCGAAGACGCCCGGCCACCCGGAGTTCCATTACACCGAGGGAGTCGAGGCGACAACGGGCCCGCTCGGCCAGGGCGTGGGCAACGCCGTTGGGCATGCGGTGGCCGCCAAGATGCTGGCCGCGCGTTACAACACGCCGGAGCACACGATCTTCGATCTCAAGGTCTACTGCCTCGCCGGCGACGGCTGCCTCCAGGAGGGCGTGGCCGCCGAGGCGGCCTCCTTCGCGGGGCACTTCAAGCTCGACAACCTGATCCTCATCTACGACGCCAACGACGTCACCCTCGACGCGATGGCCATCAAGACCCAGAGCGAGGACACGGCCAAGCGCTTCGAGGCTTACGGCTTCGAGGTGTTCCACATCGAGCAGGGCAACGATCTGGAGGCCGTCCACCGGGTGCTCGGCCAGGCGCGGGCGTCGAAGAGCGGAAAGCCGAAGTTCGTCGTCGCGCACACCCTGATCGGCAAGGGGATCCCCGAGGTCGCCGGCACGCAGAAGGCGCACGGCGAGGGCGGCGCCAAGTTCGTGGATCAGGCGCGCAAGAACCTGGGCCTGCCCGCGGAGCACTTCTACGTGAGCGAGGAGGTGAAGCAGTACTTCGCGAAGCACAAGGAAGAGCTCGGCAAGGTGCGCGGGGCGTGGGAGGCGACCTTCCAGGCCTGGCGCGCGAAGAACCCCGAGCTCGCCCGGCAGCTCGACGACGGCATCGCGAAGAAGGCGCCGGCGGACCTCGACGCGCGCGTCCCCGCCTTCGCCGCCGGCACCAAGGTCGCCACGCGCAAGGCCGGCGAGACCGTGCTGCAGGCCGTCGCCGAGGCGGTGCCCGCGCTCATCGGGTCGAGCGCCGACCTCTACGGCTCGACGTTCAACTACATCGCGTCGAGCACCGATTTCGATCCGGAGCACCCCGCCGGCCGGAACATCCGCGCCGGCATCCGCGAGCACGGCATGGGCGCGATCATGAACGGCATCGCGTACCACGGCGGCCTGCGCCCGAGCGGCGCGACGTTCCTCGTGTTCGCGGACTACCTGCGGCCGAGCATCCGCCTGGCCGCGCTGTCGCACCTGCCGGTCATCTACATCTTCACGCACGACTCGGTCGGCGTGGGCGAGGACGGGCCGACGCACCAGCCCGTGGAGACCGTCACCGGGCTGCGCGCGATCGTCGATCTCGACGTCATCCGGCCGGCCGACGCCGAGGAGACGGCCGGCGCCTGGATCGCCGCGCTGGAGCACAACGACGGCCCGACGGTCCTCGCGCTCACGCGCCAGGCCGTCCCGCTGCTCCCTGGCGACGCCGTCGCGAAGCGGGAGGGCGTCCGGCGCGGCGCCTATGTCCTGGTCAAGGAGACGGCGGCGCTCGAGACCATCCTGATCGCGACCGGCAGCGAGGTGCAGCACGCGGTCGAGGCCGCGAAGCGGCTCGGCCCCGGCGTCCGCGTCGTCTCGATGCCCTGCGTGGAGCGGTTCGCTCGCCAGGACCACGCCTACCGCGAGGCGGTGCTGCCCGCCGCCTGTACGCGGCGCGTGTCCATCGAGGCGGGCGTCACCTTCGGCTGGCACCGGTGGGTCGGCTCCAAGGGGATCGCCCTCGGCATCGACCGCTTCGGCACGAGCGCTCCCGGCGACATCGTGATGGAGCGGCTGGGCATGAACGCCCAGGCGGTGGTGCAGGCGGTGCAGGATCTCGTGCCCTGACCCTCTGACGAAGCGACAAGGCGGTAGGACGTCGAGGACGCCAGGAAGGAAACTTCTTGTCGTCCTCGGCGTCGCTCTCTCTCCTGTTCCGCCGAAGACCGGCCGGTCTTATAGTCCGTCGCGGTGCGCTGCCCGCTCTGCACTTCGCCGCTCGCCTACGTCCATGGCCACGCCGCCTGCGTGAACAGCCGATGCCCGATGTTCGGCGCCAACCAGGCCGAGTGCTGCACCGGCGAGACCGCGGAGAGCTGCCCTGCCGCGGCCGACGGCGGCGCGGCGCCGCGGCCATCCGCCGGGACACGGGGACGGCGCGCGCCGTGACGCGCGCGCGGGTCGTTCACGAAGGCCGCGTGAGCGACGAGAGCGCTGGACGCCGCCCCCCGTCGAGCTAAAAGCGGCCCGTGCCGTCGGGCGACCTGATCTCGCAGCTCCTGGCCCTCTTCGCGGTGCTCGGGGTCGGCGTGCTGCTCCGCGCGCTGGGCCGCGCCGGACAGGCGGACGCCGCCGTGCTCCACCGGCTGGTCATCGACGTCACCACGCCAGCGCTGATCATCACCGTGCTGCGCCGCTCGGGCATCGGCCACGGCGCGTGGGGCGCGGTCGCCGCGTCGACGGTGGCGCTCTTCGCGTGCGCCCTCGCGGCCGTCGCGGTGGCGCGGGCGCTCGGGCTCCCGCGCGCCGCGCAGGGCGCCGCCGGCCTCGTCGGCAGCTTCTCCAACACCGGCTTCCTCGGCGTCCCCGTCGTGCTGGCCCTCTACGGCGACGCGGGCGGCGCGGCGGGGACGGCGATCCTTGTCGACAGCATCGTCACGGCGTTCCTCCTGTGGACCTTCGGCGTCGCGCTCGCCGCGCGCATGGGCGGGGGCGGCGGTGGGGATGGGCGGGGCCTGCTCGCGGTGCTCCTGCACCCCAACGTGCTGTCGATCGCCGTCGGGCTCACGCTCCACGCGGCGCCGATCCCGCTGCCGGTGTGGCTGGAGCACGCGCTCGGCGCGCTCGGAAGCGCGACCCCGACGCTCGTGTTCCTCGCGCTGGGCCTCAGCCTCGACCTTGCCTCGCTCCGCGGCCGCGTGCGTCCGCTTGCAGCCGTCGCCGCCGTGAAGCTGCTCCTGTCGCCCGCGGTCGCGCTCGGCGCCGCGGTAGCGCTCGGCCTGAAGCGGCCCACCTCCGAGGTGGCGGTGCTGCAGTCCGCCATGCCGACGTCCATGGTGTCCGTGATCGTCGTCGCGCGGTACGGCTGCGACGGCCAGTTCGCCGCGGCCACCGCGGTCGTGACCACGCTCGGCGCGCTGGCGAGCCTGCCGATCGTGGTCGAGGCGCTGCGCCGGCTCGTCCCGTAGCGCGCCCTCCGCTTCCTCGCTCATCAGTCAGCAATCTCTGGAGCGTGCCTGTCGCAAACGAGGGGCCCCGCCAGGTGCAGGCGAGTTTCCGCTGTGCCTACATCAGGGGCGAGCGAGCTACCTGACGCAACCTAACGCGACGCAGAGCGCATGTCCCGCGTAGGTGTGAGCGCCACCACGCGCCCAATCGCTGAAAGCCGAGCTTCGCAAATCGGCTTGGCAATGCTGGACGGAATATGTAAGTGTCCAGCGTGTAATCATGAATGTACACGATCTGAGCGCGATGGCCACTCGCGAGCTGAAAGGGTAGACCCGATGATCCCGGGGGGCATGGACATCGAGGGACTGCAGGCTGAGCTGGAGCGGCTCCGCTGCGAGGTCAAGGCGCTGGAGCAGCGCGCCCAGGCCGCGGAGGCGCAGGCGGCGCTATATCAGGGCGTCTTCGAGCACCTGCCGGTCCCGTCGGCGCTCTACGGCGCCGACGGCGTACTCGTGGACATCAACCGGCGGAACCGCGAGATACTGGCCGTGCCGTCGAAGGAGGCCATGGTCGGCAAGCATAATATGTACGAGGACCCTGTCGCCGTGGCGGGCGGATACACTGCCCACTTCGATCAGGTGATCCGGAGCGGCGGAGGCGTGATCATGGCGCCGACCGCGTACGACACGGCCGACGCCGGCCTCGAGCGCACCGAGGACCGCACCGTCTGGACCGAGACCAGGATGTCGGCGGCCGACGTGGGCGGCGCGCGCTACGTGATCGGGATCAACCTCGACGTGACCGACAGGATGCGCGCCCAACAGGCGTACCAGGACAGCACGGCATTCGTCACCGCAATCGTAGAGCACGCGCCCAGCGCCGTGTACGTCAAGGATCTGAACGGCCGCTACGCGCTCGTCAACAGGCACTTCGAGCGGCTCATGGGCCTCTCCCGCGACGCGGTGCTCGGGCGCGCCGATCGCGACGTCATGCCCTCGGAGCTCGCCGAGGCTTTTGCGCAGTCGGAGCGGCAGGTCATCGCGACGGAGGCGCCGCTCGTCAAGGAGGAGCAGCTCCTGCTCGAGGGCCGCGTCCATTCCTTCGTGACAACGAGGTTCCCGCTGCTGGATTCACGAGGCAGGCTGCACGCGGTGTCCGGCATCTCCGTGGAGGTCACCGAAAGCCGAGCGGCCGAGGCCGAGGCTCAACGGCTTCAGGACGAGATCATCCACCTGCAGGAGGCCAGGCTGCGCGCCCTCTCCACGCCGCTGCTGCCGATCGCGCGCGGCGTGGTGGTGATGCCGCTCATCGGCAACATCGATGCGCCGCGGGCTCAGCAGGTGCTCGAGATCCTGCTAGCAGGCATCGTCGCCCACCAGGCCTCGATGGTGATCCTCGACGTTACGGGCGTGCCGACCATCGACACCCAGGTCGCGAGCGCGCTGGTGCGGACGGCGCGCGCGGTGAACCTGCTCGGCGCGCAGGTGCTCCTGACGGGGATCCAGCCCGCCATCGCGCGGACGCTCGTCGAGCTCGGGGCGGATCTGGGCGGGCTCCTGGTGCGGTCCACGCTCGATTCGGGCATCGCGTATGCCCTCTCGCCTCGCCCCGGGCGCGTGAGCGCGCAAGCCGCCCCGGGCGCGTGAGCGGGCAGGCGCGCGTGTCGTCGAGCGGAGGCGATTCCTTCGATGTGCGATCAGGAGTGCCCGTCGCCAGCGCCCCATGGGCGATCGTGAGCAACCCGGTACCAGCGCGCCCTCACGCCCCGACCTGGTACACGCGCCGGTACCCTGCCTCCACATCGGTGATCGTCACCTCGACGATCCCGTGCGAGGTGATCGCGTACTGCTCCTCGATCAGCGGCCCCTCGCCGCCCATGCGCTCGACGGGCACGGCCGCGAGCTCGGCGGCGCGGTCGCGGAGCCGCCGGTCGAACGGGAACACGACCTCGTTGAACGCCGTGATGTCGCCGTGGGGGACGCCGAGCCGGTCGAGCGCGGCGCACTCGACGAACCGGTAGCGACCGACGTTGTGCGCCGCCCGGTACACGCGGCGCGAGACCACCGGCGCCTCGTGGCTCGACGGGATGCGCGCCTCGCGGTCGAAGATCGGGTCGAAGACCACCTCGTCCCCGCCGCTGCCCTCGCGGAACACCCCGAAGTGGCGCGAGAGCCGGTCGGAGAGCTCGAAGCCCGCGTCCTCGTCGACGGCGATGGCCAGGCCGATCGCGATCGCCGCCGAGGGGTAGGGGGAGCGATGGACGCGCCGCCCGAAGCGCTCGCGCAGCGTCCGCGCGACGATGGGCAGCGAGCTCGCGCCGCCGACGACGTAGATGCCCGCGATGTCGGCGAGCGCCTCGCCCGCGCCGGCGTCGAGGCGCGCGATCACCGGTTGCATCGCGGTGATCGTCTCCTCCACGAGCGGGACGCACCGATCGTAGTAGTCGGAGGTCGCGATCGTCACCTCGCGGGCGGGCGAGAGGTCGCCCAGGCAGGCCTCCAGGTCGATCACGATGCGCCGGGAGTTCGGGTTGAGCCGCTCCTTCGCCTCGCGGCACTGGTCCGCGAGCGCCGCGAGCGCGCGCGCCGGCAGGTCGTCGCGCTCGATCTCGCCCGCGGCGAGCGCCATCGAGGCCAGCGCGGCGTCGAAGTCGTCGCCGCCGAGGTGGTTCAGCCCCGCGGTCGTCACGGCGTCGTGGCTGCGCCCGGTCATGTGGACGAGCGACGCGTCGAACGTGCCGCCGCCGAGGTCGTAGACGACGATGTGCTCGCGCTTCGACGTGATGGTGCTGCGGTGGCGGTGCGTGTACTCGAAGCCGGCGGCCGACGGCTCGTTCAGGAGCGCGATGACCTCGAAGCCGGCGCGGCGGAAGGCGTCGAGCGTCACGAACCGCTGCGACCCGTGCGCGTTCGCCGGGGTCGCGACGACCGAGATGAGGCGCCCGTCGTCGTCCTTCTTGGGCCGGTTCGATCGGTTCAGCACCGCGTCGCGGAGCGACCGCAGGAACAGGGTCAAGAGATCGAGCACCCGGAGCTTCGTCCCGCCGATCTCGACCTCGACGTCGGGCGACGCGCGCGGGCCGGAGAGCACGCGCTTGAACGACCGGAGCACGGTCCACTCGGGGTCCGAGGCGACCGCGAGGGCGTCGAAGCCGAACCGGAGCTCCCCCCGCCGCTCGGCGGCCACGGAGGGGTAGAAATCCACGGTGTCCCCCGCCGCGTCCTGGAAGCTGACGACAGGGTAGTTCCCGCGATCGCAGCACGCGACCACGGTCCGCGTGGTTCCGAAATCGATCCCGAGGCGCAAGGTAGGGTCTCCTCCGGCCCCATGCTGCCACATCCTGCCGCCCGCGGTGAAATTCCGCGATGTCAGTCGGCTTCTAGCTCGAAGGCGCCGTCGTAGATGGCATCGACCGAGACCTGGGCGCCGTTCGCCAGGGCGATCGTATCGCCCCGCTCGAGCACGCGATACCGCCAGGAGCCGTCCCCCTCGCGTCGATAGTGCTCGATACGCACCTGCCACGGTGAGACGAGCAGGTAGTCCGTCAAGCAGGGGAGACGCTGGTATCCTTCCCATTTCTCGCCCCGATCGAACGCCTCGGTGCTGCGCGAGAGCACCTCCACGATGGCCGTGGGGTTCGAGAGGACGTCGCCGGCGCCTGGCTCGGTCTGCACGCCGCCGCACACGACGACGGCGTCCGCGTAAACGTATCGCTCTCCCTGTTTGGCCGAGATCCGTTGATCGGACGAGAGCACGTGGCACCCTCTGCCGCGCACGGCTGCGCGGAGCTCTGCGCCCGCGGCGGTCGACAGGAAGTTGTGCCGCGGGCTGCCGCCGGCCATCGCGAAGACCTCTCCGTGGTGGTACTCGTGCTTCGCGGGCTGCTCGCGCTCCCACGCCAGGTACTCGGCGGCGCTCATGCGTCGGCTGGCGGCGGCATCGCCCATGGAGCGCACCTTAGCGCGGCGGGCGAGGGCTGGCGATGGGCGAGGGATCGGCTCGCACGCCGCCGCCACGTCGGTCGGCTCGCCGATCCGGCGGTCGCGGCGCTGCCGCGGGCAGCGCGTCGCGGGCGCGGGTCTTCGGATCCCCGCGCAGCTCAGCTCATCGGATCGCCTTCCTCCGCGTCGGCCCAGAGCACCTCGCGCTCGTACACCCACCCGCCCGCGGACAGCTCCAGCTTGACCAGCGCGAGCTCCGCTTCATGGCCGCCGACGTAACCATCGAGCTCGTGATGCCGATCCACGACGGCTGCCAGCCGCCGCACGCCGTCGCTCCGCCGCGCAGCGGGCGCTCCGCGCTGCAGCTCGTCTCGGACGTGCCCTGGTGCGCGGCCGCCGAGGCGCTCCTCGATGAGCTCCGCGGCTTCTCCGCCGAAGAGCACGCGTGGCAGCGTGAGCTCGTGGCTGCCGAGCCCCTGAAAGACGGCGAGGGTGTCCAGCACGCCGAAGGCACAGACCATGGGCTCGAGGCGCGCGGCGTCGGCGGCCCTGCAGAGATCCGGGCGGACGAGCGGCGCGAGATCGATGTCGTCTGGCTGCGGCGGCGCCTCTCCGCGCACGCGCTGGACGAGCGCCGCCCACCCGTCCCCGCCAGGGGCGCTGTCGAGGGCGCAGCCGTGCAGCTGCTGGAGGCGCATCCGCTTCATCGGCTCCGCGCGCGGGGCCCTCTCGTGCGCCCAACCCTCCAGGGCGTCGGGAGGCGCGGCCCCTCCCGGCATTGCCCGGGTGAGAGCCTGCCGCGCGGGAACGTAGATATATCGGCTCTCCCCTCGCTCGAAGAGGATCAGGTTGCGGCGCTGGTATTGCCAGAACCACTGGCTCACCCCGATGACAGACCACGAATCGAGGAGCCCCGGAGGGTCGATGCGCACCATCTCGGGCTCGCTCGTCGTCAAGCGGGCCTCGTAGGCCTCGAGCATCAGCGCGGTCAGCGGCACGCCGGAGGTGTTGAGCTCGCCGGCAGCGTGGGGCGAGCCCTCGCGTGGGGGCGCCCCGCGAGGGGCCGGCGTCCTGTAGGAGGAATGGCTGATGAGCGAGGGCTCAGGTCTCGATGGCTCGACCGCTCGCCCGAGCAGCGCCCGCAACCATCGACGGAAGCTCCATCGATCGCCCATCGGGTCGAGGATAGCCGCGGACGAGGGGCCGGCTCCAGGTCAATCCTGCGCGACCTTGATACGCTGTTTGCCGATGTTCGCGCCGGTGAACAGGCGCCGGAGCGCCGCGGGCGCGTTCTCCAGCCCTTCCTGCACGTGAATCGATGATCTCGTCGAACCGGGGATCGTTGACGCTACTTCTTCTCGCCCTGCTTGTCGCCCGTCGCGCCGCCGCCCGCCTCCACGAGCGAGGGCGGCGGGTCCGACTGGACGGTCTTCGCGTCGCCGGGCTCGAGCGTCACCATCATGGTCCGGTTGCCGCGATCCGGGTCCACGAACGTCACCTCGTGCGACCCGGGCGCGACCTTGCGCCCCGAGATCGGCGTCGTCCCGATGGGCTTGCCGTCGAGCAGGATCTCGGTCGGCTGCGCCGCGACGATGTCGAGCATCGGCGCGTCGTCGAGCGGAGGCTCGGGCTCCGGCTCGGGCTCGGCTGCGATCGCCGCGGGTTGCGGGGGCTCCGGCGGCGGTTTCGGAGCGCCGCCGCAGCCGGCGATGGCGAGGGTGACGAGGAAGGTGGGGGTGCGAAGCATGGACACAAAGCTAGACAGGAAACGCGCGGGAGGAAATGGTGAGCGCGACCCCACGCGCGCAGCGCTTCGCCACGGCGCGCCCGATACGGCCCACGCAGAGCGCGCAGCAGGGAGGATCCCCACGGAGACGGCGGTGTGCTACCGTCCCTCCATGCAGCCACCGCGAGCGGGCGCCGGGAAGGAGACCGCCATCCTCAGCCGCATCATCCGCCCGGAGCGGGACGATCTCTCCCCGGAAGCTGCCCGGTCGATCCTGCAGCTCGCCTTCGATGAGCAGGATCGCGCGCGGATGCACGAGCTCGCCCAGAAGGCGCAGATCGGCGAGCTCACCGCGGAAGAGCAGGCCGAGCTCGATGGATACTGCCGCATCGGGCGGCTCGTCGACCTCATGCACTCCAAGGCGCGGCGATCGCTGAAGCGGGCCGGGATCGCCGCGTAGACCGGGGATGGACGCCGCGCTCGTCGCGTCCGTCACCCGACGCGCGCACGCCGCCTGCGAATACTGCCAGCTCCCACAGGCCGTCTCGTCGATCCCGTTCGAGATCGATCACATCATAGCGCAAAAGCACGGCGGCCCGACCGTTTTGGAGAACCTCGGGCTGGCGTGCTTCTACTGCAATAGCCACAAAGGCCCCAACATCGCAGGGATCGACCCGGAGTCGGGCCGGATCGTGCGGCTCTATCACCCGCGCAAGGACAGGTGGAACAAGCACTTTCACTGGGATGGTCCGGTCCTCGTGGGCCTCTCCGCCGTCGGGCGCGCCACCCTCGCGGTGCTCGTCATCAACCACCCTGACGCGGTGACCTTGCGCGCCTCCCTCATCGACGAGGGGCTCTTTCCCCCGACCGAGCCAGCGCTCCGTCATCCGCCGCGGCTGCCGTAAGGACGGGTGATGATCTCGAGGAAGTGCCCGTCGGGATCGGGGAAATACACGCCGCGCCCGCCGTCACGGAGATTGATCTCCCCGGGGCGCTGCGCCAGGGGATCGGCCCAGAACGGGATCTGGCGCTCGCGGATTCGACCGAAGATCTCGTCGAACTCGGCCTCGCCGACAAGGAAGGCGAGGTGCTGGGAGCGGATCTCGCCAGGGCTGTCCATGAAGTCGAGCGTGACGTCGTTGTCGAGCCGTACCGTCAAAAAGTGCCCGAACGGCACCGGCGCCGCGAGGCCCAGGACCTCGGTCAGAAAGGCGGCAGATGTCTTCTTGTCCCGCGCCGGGACGATTGTGTGGTTGAGCTGGACGGTCATGTTCCCTGTCTCCCGTGGGCGGTCGCCCATCTCTGGCGGATAGTGAGCCATCTCGCGAGGAGGGGCCACCTCCCGGCTTGTGTGATGGCCCGGATTGAGCGGATTTTGCCGCCTGTTCTCCCTCGCCTCAGCGCGCCCGCGAGGATTGCTCTGGCCGGCGAGCGGCCTTAGGAGCCCCACCAGGATCGCGGCGCCGAAGCGCACCCCGCGCCCTCCGCGCGTCCGGGGTGGAGGGACGGTTCTACGCCGGAGCTGTCCGCGATCGAGGAGCGGCGGGAAATGGTGCGCATTCCGATGTTCGTCGTCGCCTTGCCCTGCAGCGCGCTCGCGCTCATGGCGGCCTGCTCCGAGCCCGCGCCGCCCACGCCGCCGCAGCCTACCCCCGACCCGGCGGTGCAGGAGGCCTCGCGGTTCATCGACGCGGCCGAGGCGGAGCTCCACGAGCTGAGCACCTACAACAACCGCGCGGCGTGGGTGGCGGCGACGTACATCACCGTCGACACCGAGATCCTGGCGGCCGCGGCGAGCGCGAAGCTGCTCGGGACGCAGGCCGATTACGCGAAGCGGGCGGCCCGCTACCTCGACCTCGATCTACCCTACGACGTCCGCCGTCGGCTCGAGCTCCTGCGGACGTCCCTTACGCTCTACGCACCCGCGGATGCCGCGAAGACGAAGGAGGTCGCGACCATCGCGGCGAGGCTGGAGGCGATGTACGGAGCGGGCAAGTACTGCCCCGCGGGCGGCCAGTGCCTCGATCTCGAGGAGCTGAGCAAGATCATCGCGAAGAGCCGCGACCCGGAGGAGCTGAAGCGGGCGTGGATCGGCTGGCACACGGTCTCTGCGCCCATGCGCGGCGATTTCACGCGGCTCGTCCAGCTGGCAAACGAGGGCGCCCGCGAGCTCGGATTCAAGGACACCGGCGACGCGTGGCGCTCGAAATTCGAGATGCGGCGCGGCCTGCTGTCGCGGGAGGTCGATCGGCTCTGGGGGCAGGTCAAGCCGCTCTACGACGCGCTCCACTGCTACGTGCGCGGCCGGATCGCCGAGAAGTACGGCGAGGACGTCGTGCCCGGCGCGGCCCCGATCCGGGCCGATCTGCTCGGCAACATGTGGGCGCAGGACTGGAGCAACATCTACGATCTCGTGGCGCCCCAGGGGGCCGAGCCGGTTTACGATCTCGACGCGGCGCTCAGCGCGAAGGGGTACACGCCGATCGAGATGGTGAAGACGGGCGAGCGCTTCTTCGTCTCGCTCGGGTTCGAGTCGCTGCCGGCCACCTTCTGGGAGCGGTCGCTCTTCGTCAAGCCGGCGGATCGCGACGTCGTCTGCCACGCGAGCGCGTGGAACATCGACGACGAGGAGGATGTGCGCCTCAAGATGTGCATCGAAATCACGGCCGGCGACTTCCAGACGATCCACCACGAGCTCGGCCACACGTTCTACCAGCTGGCGTACAACGACCTGCCGCTCCTGTACCGCGACAGCCCCAACCCCGCGTTCCACGAGGCCATCGGCGACACGATCGGGCTCTCGGTCACGTCGGAGTACCTCCAGCGGATCGGGCTCGTGGATCAGCTGCCCCCCGCCTCCAGCGATCTCTCGCTCCTCCTCCGCGACGCCCTCGGCAAGGTCGCGTTCCTGCCGTTCGCGGTCCTCGTCGATCGGTGGCGCTGGGGCGTCTTCGCGGGGGACATCCCGCCATCGGCGTACAACGAGGCCTTCTGGCAGCTCCGGAGGAGGTACCAGGGGGTCGTGCCGCCGGTGCCTCGCTCGGAGTCGGACTTCGATCCCGGCGCGAAGTACCATGTGGCCGCGAGCGTCCCTTACATCCGGTACTTCTTCGCCCATATCCTCCAGTTCCAGTTCCACCGCGCGCTCTGCGAGGCAGCGGGGTACAAGGGGCCGCTCCACCGCTGCACGATCTACGGCAGCGACAAGGCCGGCGAGCGCCTCCGGCGGATGCTGGCGATGGGGCGGAGCCGCCCGTGGCCGGAGGCGCTCCAGGTGGTGACGGGATCGCGGCGGATGGATGCGGCGGCGATGCTCGACTACTTCGCGCCGCTCAAGGAGTGGCTCGATCAGCAGAACCGCGGCAAGACGTGCGGGTGGTAGGCGGCGCGCGCGGGCTCACGCCTGCGGCGGCGGCGCGTAGAAGGTGAAGCGCGTGACCGCGTGGTAGCCCATCCCTTCGTACACGGGCTGTCCCAGCTCGGTCGCGTGGAGGACGGTCCTCTCGGCGCCGGTCGCCCTCAGCGCGTCGTCGAGGCAGCTGCGCATCACCGCCTCGGCGTAGCCTTTGCGCCGGTGCTCGGCCGCGGTGGCGACGAAGCCCACGTACCGGATCCCCTCCACGAGGAACGTCACCGCGCAGCACACGGGCTGATCGCCCACGTAGCCGATCCGCCCGAACGCCCGGTCGTTCCACAACGCCTCGTGGGCAATGGAAGCGCGCCCTACGGGGAGCGGAAGAGCATAGGCGATGGAGTTGAGATCGGCGATCGCGGCGCGCGTCTCGGCGTCGGCCACGCGCCTGAGCTCCAGGCCGGCGATCTCTCGACGCGGGGGGGTGAGCGTCTCGGCCACCATGCCCATGAGCGACACCACAGGCTGGAAGCCGAGCCCGGCCAGGAGCGCTGCGGCCGCGCCCGCGTCGCCGCGGGGCGACCAGCTGTCGGACAGCGCGAAGAGCCACGGAACGCCGCCGGTCCGGGCGAGCTCGGCGGCGCTGCGCACCCGGCGCTCCAGGTCGGCGAGGTCGCTGGCCGGCGAGGAGAGCGTGGCCGCGTTGAGCATGACCATGCTCGTGCCCGAGAGGACGACGGAGACACCGTCCGCGTGCTCGATCCGGTGGCCGGGGAGGCAGCGGGAGATATGGCTCCAGGCGGCCAGGAACTGAGCGTTGCTCTCTCCGATCTCGATCGGGTCGGACATGGGAAACCTCCTGCGGGAGGAGATTAACCGGATCGGGCGTCCCGCGATCGAGCGGAATCCATCGCGCGCCCAGGCCCCGCGGCCCTGCTGCGGCTTTCGGCCCGGCAGGCGGCAAGGTGCTCTGCCGGAGGATTGTGTGGTTGATCCTGACGGATCAGGGCGCCGGACGCGACGAACTCGACACGACCCTTCGGGACCGTGAGGCCGCGAACCGGGGAGAGGAGGTGCGCTGACGGGCGCGAGGGGGGACGCGGGCCACGCCGCTCGTCCCCGCCTCGGATGGCCTCACGGCTCGACCGACCCCAGCGTGTGGCAGTTGTTGCACGAGAAGTCGCCATTGCCGGTCGTGGGGTCGTACTGGACGCGCTGGAGCAGGCTCGCCATCTCGGGCACGACCTTCTCGAACATGAAGGTGCTCCACTCCGCGCGCTCGGGGTGCTCCGGGTCCTCCACGTACTCGAGGAACCCCTCCTCGGTGTCGGGCAGCACGGCGATCTCCGGGCTCGGCATGGCGTAGTCCTGCGTGGCCCCGTCGGCGCCGTGGCACGTCGTGCAGTCCATGGTCTCGAAGGCCGGGTCGTACGCCACGAACACCTCCTTCATCCGCGGCAGGACGGTGCCGTTCATGTACGCGACGCGCTGCTCGAAATTCATGTCCTTCCACGCGGTCGGCTCCCCAGCGCCGGAGCCGCCCGCGCCGCCGCCCCCGGTCAGCTCCGGATCGCTGGAGCCCCCCGCGCCGCCGCCCCCGGTCGGCCCCGGATCGCCGGCGTCCTCGGCGCCGCCGCACGCGGCGACGAACAGGCACACTGCCATCGAGACGCGCCTCACGAGCGCGCTGCGTGTCCGCGTCCGGCGATCGGAAGGCGGCGTGTGCTCCGGCTGCTCCTGCGTCGTCCTCGCGTCGTTGGTGGCCAGTTCCGCGATGATCGTGGATCGCATGTCGTGTCTTCTCCTGGGTTCCTGGGTCGAGCTGGTTCGAAGCGGGTGGTCCGGACGGCACTGACCGGATGCGCCCTGGTTCTACCGTCACGACGAACGGGCGGGCCCGAGATCGACACGCGCGGCGAGCTTTTTTGCTTCTGCTATCTGTCGACAACTGCTCGAAACTGCCGGGTCCTGAGCGCGCCATTCCGACGAGCGAGGATAACAGCCCGCGCCGTGAATGGAGAACGTCACGAGGGACGCGGAACGAGCGACAGCGAAGATGGATAAGGCCGCCAGGGACAAGGAATCGAGCGACAGCAAAGCTGGATAGCGTCGCCAGGGACACGGAACCCAGCGATCGGGACATGGAGAACATGGCCAGGGACAATGGCCAGCGCCGACGGCGACCTCCGGAGTTGCCGGCAGGAGCAGGAGACCGTCGTCAGGGACACGACGTGGCGTGCCAGGGACAAGACGCGACGTGCCAGGGACAAGGCGCGGCGCGCCAGGGACACCCTGGAGCGCCTTCGCCTGTCCCTGGCGGCGGATCCTGCGCGCTCACGGGCGCCGCGGGAGCGCGCAGGACGAGGCTGCGCGCCATCGCGCGGTCAGCGCTTCACAGGACGTGCGGGAGCGGCGACGTGATCCCGGCGAGCGGCGGCATCTGACCGGCGCGCGCCAGCGCTTCGTGGTACGCGGCGTCGCCGCTGCGCAGGTCGCCGAGCCGGCGCGGCGCGAAGCGGATGTCGTCGAAGACCGCGGTGCAGCCGTCGCCTGCCGGCGACTGGGCCGAGAAGCCGACGGCGAGCTCCGCCGTGCTGCCCAGCGAGAAGCTGCGGACGGTGCGCCATGCCGCCCCGTCGGTGGAGGCGTGGAACGCGCACACCCGCCCGAGCCGCGAGACACGCAGCCAGACGTGATCCGCGTCGACCTCGAAGGACCTGCGGTCGTCCGAAAGGCCGCGCGTCACCACGGAGACGACCGTCGGAGCGCGCTCCGGCGAGAGCTCGAAGCAGAGCTTCGCCCACGAGCGCTCGTGCGCCCAGAGGAGCAGCACGCCGGCGTCGCGCGCGGCCGAGAAGCCCACGGTCACCCGCGCGCTCGCAAGGAAATCCCCGTGCGGCGTCCCGAGCAGGCGCGGCGCGTTCAGCACGCCGGTTGTGCGCTCCGGATCGAGGAACAGGTCGGTCTTGCCGCCCGCCGTGACGGTCAGGCTCGACGCTTTTCCGGCGCTCCAGCTCCTGGGCGGTACCTCCCAGCGGAGCGGCGTTGGCCACGGCGTTAGGTGCACAGGTTCGCTCACCTCGATCCCCTCCCCTGCATGACGACGATGGTACCGGAGTGTCCTCTTGTGGTGTCGTGGAATCGTTTCGGTGTGTATGGAGGATCTCGCTTTCATGCGAATTACCGTTCCTCTGCCCTCCTGCTGTTTGGCTGGAATCCTGGCAGGCTGTTTGAAGCCGAGGAACGGACCCCCTGAGTTCTGTCCTCGTCGAGCGCGACCGCGGCGCTGTGCCTCCGCCGGCCGAGGCCGGGGCAGGGGAGCTCGGGTCGGAAGCGGCGCCCGGCGGTGCGCTGGGGCCGCGAACGACCGAGGGGGCGCCGGGGGCTCGCGCAAACTCGGGAGCTGAGGCGCGGTGTCGCGCTCGCTCACCGCTCCTCGATCCGCCTCATCACCTCTGCAACCACCTCGCGCCGATCCGGCCGCGCGCGGCCCAGCGCCTCCTTGAGCGCGGGGATCGCCGGTGCGCCCACGTGCCCGAGCCCCTCGGCGGCCGCGCGGCGGACGACCGCGTGCGGGTGCAGGAGCAGGCCCACGATCGCGGGGAGCGCCGGCGGCCACGGCGCGAAGCAGAGGATCCGGATCGCCGAGCGGACCACGTCGGGCAGGGGATCCGAGAGGAGCGCGCACGTCGCGCGCAGGTAGGCGGCGCGATCCACCGCGTCACGGAGCAGCCGGTGCGCGTGGAGCCGCACCCGGGGGCGCCGATCGCCGAGCAGCTCCACGAGCAGCGCCGCGAGCTCCGCGTCGGGCGCCCCGGCCAGCGCCGACAGCGCCCGGCGCGACTGCTCCGCGTTCCCCGCCCGCGCGAGCCGCACGAGCTCCTGCCGCGCCGGACCTCGAGCGCTCGCCTCGGGCACGCGCGGCTCCGGGTGCACGCGCAGCGCCTCGATCGCCCGCGCGTCCTCGGCCGCGCGTCCCTCTCCGGGCGGCCGGAGCGGGCCGTCGTCGAGGGAGAGCCGCCCGGCCAGATCGGCGCGCCCCTCGGCGCGGAGGCGCTCCACGACGGCCTCGAGCTCCGGCGTCCGGAGCAGCCGCTCGCCCGCGACCAGATCGAGGTACCCCCACGCCCCCTGAAGGAGGCGATCGACGAGGCGCTCCGCCCGCGCGTCGGGCGCGACGCGGCGGATCGCCTGGGCCGCCGCCGCGCGCGTCTCCGGCGCGCCCGCCTCCCACCACGACAGCAGCAGCGGGAACAGGCGCTCCGCCTCCGGCGGCTCCAGCAGCGCCGCGAGGCGCGCCGCGCGCTCCCGGCGCGCCTCGTCGGCCGGGTCGTCCCGGCGCTCTTCCTCGGCGAGATCGAGCAGCGAGGGCGCCAGGAGGTGCAGGTCCCGACAGTCCACGTCGCCGCGCAGGTAGGCCCGCAGCACGGCGGCGCGGGCGTCGGCCTCCGGCCACGAGAGGAGCGCGGCGGCCGCCTCGCGCCGGAGCGAGGGCGCGGGCGAGGCCAGCATCGAGAGGAGGCGCTCGCGGAGCGCGGCCGATCGCGGCTGGTCGAGATCGGACGGCCGGGGCACCCGCGCGTCGCTTGTCGGCGCGGCCGCCTGCTCGGCGAGGGTCCAGGGCGGCGCGCCGAGCGGCTGGAGCGCCTCCATCCAGTCGAGCAGCGCCGCCCGCGCCGGCTCTGCCGCGGCCGGGAACACCTCGATCAGCGCGGCGAGCTGCGCGCGCGAGCCGAGGCCGCCGCGCGGCCCCGCCCGGAGCGCCGCGAGCGCCGCCGGCTCCAGCGCCGCGGCCCGGAGCGCCGCCCGCCACGCGTCCGCCCCCTCGGGATCCCCCGCGCCCGCGCCCGCGTGGGCCGTCGCCCCGAACGCCTCGCGCAGGATCGCCGGCTCGGCCGTCCATGGATCGGCGGCGGCGCGCGCCATCGCGAGCGCCTGATCGACGTCGGCGCGCTCGACGATCGCCCCGCACCGGCGCAGCACCTTGAGCGGCGATCGGCGCGCCCCCGGCGCCGGCGAGAGCCCGCGCACGCGGGCCGCGACGCCGAGCGCCTCGGCGCGCGGGAGCTCGGGCGCCGCCTCCTCGAGCAGCGGGAGCAGCCCGTCGCGCAGATCGGCCGCCGCCGCGGCGAGCCCGTCGAGCAGCACCGCTGCGTGCCGTGCGTACAGGCGCGCCTCGGCGGGCGACCACGGGGCGGTGGACACGCGGACGATCAGCCGGAGCGCCGCGTCGCGCAGCGCCGGCTCGGCCGTCGCCAGGCGGAGCCACTCCGGCGCGAGCTTCCGCAGGGCGGCGAGCCACCGCGGCGTCAGCGCCGCCTGCCGCTCGAGCAGGCGCCGCGCCGTCGCGTCGTCCCAGCCGTCGCGGGCGAGCGCGGCGGCGAGGGCGTCCGCGGCGAGCGCGTCCGCGGCGCCCGGGGGAGGCGCGGCGCCCTGGCGGCCTCGCCCGGGGGCGGCGAGGCCGTGCGCCTCGATCTCCACGGCGAGCTCGTCGGCGGTCCCGGAGGCGAGGGCGATCTCGCCGGCGAGCACCCGCTCGAGCAGCCGCGCCGCCGCGGCCGATCCCTGGCGGATCCCGCTCCGGATCGCGTGCGTCGACAGCCTGCGGCTCAGGGCGTCGAGCAGCCGGTCGCGCGCGCGCTTGTCCTCCGCGGCCCCCGCGCCGGCGAGGATCGTCGCCTCGAAGGCCGGCCCGACGATGGCCCGCAGCGCGGCCTCGAGCGCCGCGCGCAGCCCCGGGTTGTCGTGGCGGCCGAGCCAGAAGACGAGCCTCGGCACGGCCTCGGGTCCGCCCGACCTTGCCAGCGCCTCGGCCGCCGTCTTCTTGATGCCCATGTTCGGGTGATCGAGGCACGCGGCGATGGCGGGGCAGGCCCAGCGCGCTTCCATGCCCCCGAGCGCGCGCAGCGCCTGCCGCGCGGTCTGCACGTCGCCGGCGCCCGTCAGGAGCGTCAGGCTGGCCGAGAGCGCCTCGGCGCCGCCCTCCGCGAGCAGCGCGATCACGCGCTTGCGCACGCGGGGATCGCGGTGGCGGAGCAGGCGCGGGGCGCGCGAGCGCGCCGCTTTGCTGGGCGCCGAGCGCAGCAGGTCGACGAGCAGGGCGCGCTCCCCCGCGGACACGCCGGGCCGGTCGAGGAGGTCGAGCGCGAGGCTCGCGAGCAGCGCGTCGCCGGCCTCGCCCTCGCTCGCGGCGTCGAGGAGGCAGGCAGGTCGGATCTTCCGGCGCTGGTGGAGCCGTCGCCCGAGGCCGCGGATCGCCTCCGCGACCTCGTCCGGGATCGCCGGCTCCGCGGGCCGCGCGGGGCCCCTGTCGAGGTCGGGATCGATCGGCTCGGCCGGCCCGCCTGGGGCCCACGCGGCGGCGTGGTCCGCCGCGATCCGGAGCAGCAGATCGGCGATCTCCGGCAGCGCGCCGGCGTCGCCCGCGCGCGCGAGCGCCTTGAGCGCGTCCGCGGGCGTGCAGCGCTTCACCGCGCGCTGGAGCACCGCGAGCTCGGCCGCCTCGGCCCCGCCGAGGTCGGCGGCGATCTCGGCCGGCAGGTCGCGGGGGTTCAGGCGAGCGACGAGCGCGCGCCGGTCCGCGGGATCCTCCGTCAGGTGCCACAGCAGCGCCAGTGCGCGGTGGCGCTCGCCGCGGAGGTGCGGGGCGATGGCCGCGCCCGCTCCGTCGAGGCCGAGCGCGGCCCGGAGCGCGCCCGCCGTGCGCGGGCCGCCGATCGCCGCGAGCGCCTCCAGGGCCGCGGCGGGCGCGCGCGGCAGCGCGGCGAGCACGTCGTCCTCCGCGGCCGCGTGGCGCAGCGCGCCCAGCGCGCGCAGGAGGGGCGCGGGCGAGGGCGCGTCGCCGAGCTTCTCGGCGAGCGTGTCGCCGAGGGGGAGATCCGCCGCGCCCTGCCGCGCCATGGCGACGATGATCTCGGCGCGGCGTGGCCAGCTCGCGTCGCTGGCCGGCGCCGCGGCGAGCGCCGAGAGGAGCGCTCGCCGGCAGGTGAAGGCGATCGCCGCGACGTCGTCCGCGGCGATCGTGGGATCGGCGAGCGCGAGGCCGAGCAGGGCCGCCGCGTGCTCCGGGGCGGGGAAGTGCCCGCGCCTGTGCAGCGCGCGCAGGCAGGTGATCGCGCTCGGGCCGAGCAGCAGCGGATCGTCCGCCGCGACCCTCAGGATGGCGCCGACCTCGTCGCGGGTCGCGTGCTCGCCGAGCAGCGTGAGCGCCCGCTGCCGGAGCCGCGGCGGCGCATCCTCGCGCGAGACGACCGCGCGGAGCGCGGCGCCCTCGCCGTGGCGCGCCGCCGCCTCCAGCGCGGCGGCGGCCACCTCGGGGGCGCCGCCCAGGAGCTGCCCCAGGCGCGCGCCCTGGAGCGGCGCGCCGGCGAGGACCGCCCAGGGCTCGGCGAGCTCGCGCAGCGCGGCGGCGACGATCGCAGGCGGCGCCGCGTCGAGGAGCGCGGCGAGCGTCGCGCGCGCCTGCTCGGGCGAGAGCAGCGCCGCGTGGAGGCAGCGCCGGGTGAGGTCGAGCGCCGCGGCCGCGAGGACCGGATCGCGGCGCGCCGCGAGCTCGGGGAGGAGCGCCTCGGGGGCGGGGATCTCGGCCGGATCGAGCGCGTGGAGCGCCTGATAGAGGAGCTCGCCGGCGGGCTCGCCGCGGACGGCCTCCGGCCGCGTCAGGATCTCGGTCCGGAGCCAGGCGACGCGGACGGCGGCGGGGAGCGCGGCCTCGCGCCACGCCGGGAGCCGCTGATCCGGGAGCGAGGGCCAGAGCTCGCGGTAGAGCCCCGCGAGGAGCAGCGCGGCCTCCGGCGCCCCGTCCAGGGTGCGCGGGAGCATCGAGGCGAGCTCCCGGCGCCCTTCGCTGCCCTCGCGCCGGGCGGCCTGGGCCATGTGCGCGAGGCCGAGATACCGCACGCGCTCGTCCGCATGCCTCACGAGCTGGCGGAGCGCGTCCTTGCTGCAGCGCGCGTCGTCCACGTGCTCGACGTGCTCGGCCAGCCACCGCACGTCCGCGCGACGGAGCGCCGCGGCAAACGTCTCGTCCACGTGCGCCATTGAACGGGGCCATCGTAGCCCGGCGCACGGGGGCTCGGCGCCGGCAAAGTAGCCCGGCGCATGGGGGCTCGGCGCCGGCAAAGAGGGGTCGGCGCCCGGGTATCGCGATGGCCGGCGCCGGGTCACTCCGTCGACCTTCGCCGGGTCGCCGCGACCGTCGGCGGTCGGCGCTCGGTCGCGGCGGCGGCCTGGTCCCCGTCACGGTCGGTGGTCGGCGCCCGGTGACGGTGACGGTGACGGTGACGGTGACGGTGACGGCCTGGTCCCCGTCACGGCGGCGCGCGACAGATCGAGCAGCGCCCTCGCGCGCGAGTACGCGATGTACGGGTTGTCTCCAGAGCCGCCAAGATCGTCGGCGTCTTCCCCTACGCCCTGCGCCCTCACCGGCATCCACAGGAAGTCCGGGTGCAGCTGCTTGCCGTTCACGCCGTTGATCAGGGCGGGGTTGCTGATCCACTCGCCGCCGAGGATCGTCAGCCGATCGTCGAGCTCGAGCACGTAATGGAGCTCCGTGTTCAGGACGGCGATGTTGCGCTGCGCGGGGGGCTGGAGGAGCATCTCGGCGGTCACCTCGTCCGAGACCATCCCGTAGCGGGCGCCGACGCGGACGAAGCGCCTCGCGTACGGGTTGAACCGGTAATTGTAGCAATCCGCCCCCTGGAACCCGCCGTTACAGACGAGCCGCGCTGCCTCCTGCGCGCTCACCTCCGTCATCGTGTCGATGGAGAACGACGTGACCGGGTAGCTCCAGACCTCGCGGTGCCAGGTGTAATCGACGACGAACGCGCGCCGCGCCAGCGCGCTCGACGTGGAGTTGATGGCGCTCGCGCCCAGCCCGAGGAGGCCCGTCATGGCGATGTGCATCGTCGCGGGGTTCAGGTCGCGGCACGCTGGATCGACGGGCCTGCCGTACTGATCGCGCAGGACGAGGTCTTCCCGCGTCTCGCAGCGCCGCCCGGACACGGTGGCCGAGTCGCTGTGGTACACCTCCGTCATGAGCGCCTCGATATCGGCGGTGCGGAACAGGACACACCCCGTCTCGACCGAAGCGCACGTGGTCACCTTGCCGCCCGAGAGCTTCACGCGGATGTCGCGCTGAGGCGGCCCGCCGTCCTCGGCGACGACGTAGGCCGCCCAGCCGTTGCAGTGTCCCCACCAGTACTCCGGGGTCACCCCTTGATACAGGCCGTGGTTCTTCAGCTCCCAGTAGGTCGTCGGCCCCGCCACCCGCGTCGCCCGGGGCGCGCGCGGCCCCTCTGCCCGGCCCCCCCCGAAGGTGATGGCGTACGCCGGCCGCTCGATCGACCGGCCCTGTCCCGAGTAGAACAGGAGATCGTACTTCTCGGCTGGCGAGAGATTGTCCGGATCGGACGTGAGATCGCCGTAGTCCGTGACCGTGGAGTTCCACCGGTCCGCGATGCCGTTCCTGTTCTGAGGCCACCACTGCGAGGCGAAGGGGCCCGTGGACTGGCCTTGCAGGAGGCTCGAGTTCAGGGTCGTGTACGATCCCCTGAGCGCCGGGTGCAGGCTCGTGGGGAGGTTCGCGCCGTCGATGGGCTCTCGCGTCCCGGTCAGCGGGATGAGGAGCGCGTGCGATCCGCCGAGGATCTGCCCTGTCTCCGGCGAGAAGCCGAGCACGTACGGTATCGATCCCCCCTCGATGAAGCGCGCCGCTCCCGGCCTCGCGCTGCTCTGTAGAGCCGCCGCGCCCTCGCGCAGCGGCTCTTGTTGATCCACGTCCATACAGCCCAGCGCGAGAACCGCTGAGCCCACCGC